>NZ_SJKA01000002.1 GCF_004331435.1 Kribbella sindirgiensis | reverse complement strand
CGACCTCGGCGCCGACTACTTCACCCGCCGCAACCCCCAACGCACCATGCGCCACATCACCAACCAGGCCAACGCCCTCGGCCTGACCGTCCGCTTCGACCCCATCCCAACCTGACGCCAGCCCACCCCAACCACGTTCCGAGCAGCGTGTCACGTTCTTCTTCGTGTCAGTCACAAGAGCCGTTATTGCGTGTCTCCAGTCGCCAGTTCCTGTCTCCGGCCACCAGTTCTGCCCGGAGAGAGGTCGACAGCTTCCGGGTGCTGCGGACAGGGACCGCGGCTCCGGTGAGTTACGCGCGACGTGATGCGGCCAGGCCCAGGAGGCCGGCGGCGACCAGGAGGAGGGCGCTGGTGACGCCGAGGTCGTCGGTCTGGAGTACGCCGTTGTCGGTCAGCATCCAGATCGTGGCGCCCCCGGCCAGCACCGTGCCGGCCACCACGCCGGGCACGTCCGGCCGGGTCTTCCGGGGCTGCTGGTTCATCCGCGCTCCACCTTGATGCTGCCCAGCCTGAGGTCCAGGTCCAGGGTGACCTGCTGCGGGCCGGCCTTGCCGTCCGTGCCGAGGTCGTTGAGCTTGAGTTCGGCATTATGGCCGCCCCGGTGCTCGTTGAGGAAGGCAACGTCTCCCATCTCGGTCGACAGCGCGCCCTGCACGTCCACGTCCGGCGGGAGCTTGACCACGACCTCGCCGAGGCCGCCGTGCACCTCGACCTTGGCGCCCGGGCCGAACTTCGCCTGGGTCAGGTCCAGGCGCACCGACCCGGCGTCGAACTGGTAGCTCGTCCCGGTCGCGGTGATCGTCTGGCTGGCCGGCGCGACGTAGTTCGTGTCGGCGAAGTTCCGCGGCACCCCGGCGAACACCGTACTGGCGATCGCGCCGAGGGCCAGCAGGATGCCGAGCGGCAGCAGCGCCAGCGTGCGGCCGACGAACCCGCCGAGCAGCATGCCGCCGCCGAGCGTCGCCAGGCCGATGACCAGCATGGTCGCTGTCGGGGCACCGGCCAGCGCGGCGATACCGATCGCGAGACCGGTCAGTACGACGATGATCGACTTGATCCCGCGCATGCCCTTCGCGGGCGGTCCGGCGGGGGTGTTCGCGACCGGCGGGGCGCTGCCGGCCGGCTCGTCGACGTACAGGCCGAGGGGGTCGTCCTCGGTCCACACAGGCTGGACCGGTTCGACGGTGCGGTCCTGGGGTCGCTGTGTGGCCGAGGACGACGGACCCGCCGAGGGAGCCGACGGGCCGGTCTGAGGCGTGTACGCCGTGGTCTGCTGCGGACCGGCGTACGCCGAAGTGGCCGGCGGCACCGTGTCCTGGGGGCGCTGGCCAGGCGTGTTGGGCTTGTTGCCCTTCCGCTGCTTGGCGATCAGCCAGATGACGCCCACCACGATCAGCGGGCCGGGGATGAAGCGGCCGAAGTTGAACGACGACATCATCGCGATCGCCAGGAACACGCAGGCGCCGATCACGACCGGCCAGAACCACGGGTGGTCGGACCGGACCCGGTCGCCGAGCACGCCCTGCGCGGCGGAGCGGTCACTGCCCTCGTCGGGCATCAGGACCCAGGCGGCGATGTAGAAGATCACGCCCGGACCGCTGATGATCAGGACGGCCATCACCACGCGGACCAGCACCGGGTCGATGTTCAGCGCGCGGCCGATACCGCCGCAGACACCCGCGACCCAGCGGTCCGACCTGCTGCGCCGCCAGCTCTGGGGGTTCTGCAGGCGGTCGCGGTCGAACCCGGCGGGTCCACTCTGGTTCTGCTCCATGTCATCGATAGTCACACCAACCATTGGCGTGGAACATCGGGGATGGCCCCTGAGGACCCCCGGAGTCGCTGGAAATCGGGGTTCTCCCCTAGGCGACCCTGAGCCCGCCGGGCGGGCGCTGAGGAGGCGGCCGGGGACAAGCCTGCTGGTGTCGGGCCGGTCCACATGTGACGATCGTTGTGATGAGCCAGCCAGCAGCCGCGCCGCCGGGCGGGTCCTCCGCGAACGGAGCCCCACCCGAGCCGCCGCCTGGGCAGAACCAGGACCAGTGGCGCTTCAAGGGCTGGGGGCCGCAGGGCCCGGGGCAGTATCAAGGCCCGTACGCCGCCTACGCCGCGCGGATGGGCAATCAGCAGTACGCCGGTCCGGGGGCGGCTGCTGGACCGGCGCAGGCGTCCTCTCCGCGGGCGGTCTCCGACCCGCCGCGCCGGGCGTACCGGCGTACGGAAGGACGGGTCGTTGCCGGTGTGGCCGGCGGGATCGCGGACCACCTCGGCGTGTCGGACACCGTCGTACGGCTCGTGCTGATCGCGACCACGGTGTCCGGCGGATTCGGCCTACTGATCTATGCGGCGCTGTGGTTCCTGATGCCGCTCGCTCCGGAGACCGTGCCGGAAGCGCCCGGGCTGGCTGCGCATACGCGTAAAGGGCTGCGTACCGACGAACCGGCGCCGCCGGTCGCCGAGGCGAAGCAGCGGAAGCGGGAGAAGAGCCGCGGACAGCTGCCGGCGCTGGTGGCCATCGGCATCGGTCTGGTCCTGCTGCTGCAGGTCGCCGGACTGGGCATCGCCGGGAAGCTGTTCTGGCCGTTGGTGTTCGCCGCGACCGGTCTGGCGCTGATCTGGCGGCAGGCGGACGAGAGCCAGAAGGACAAGTGGGCGCGGGACGTCCGGGTCCCGATCATCGGCCTGGTGCTCGGCAAGGGCGGCTGGAAGTCGCTGGTCCGGATCGCCGTCGGTCTGATCCTGCTCGGCACTGCGGTCACCTTGTTCCTGGTGCAGAACGGCCGGCTCTCGATGGTCGGCGACGTACTGATCGCGCTGCTGCTCGCCGTCGTCGGCATCGGCGTCATCGCGGGGCCGTGGGTGCACCGACTGAGCCGCGACCTGAACTCCGAGCGCGCGGAACGGGTGCGTTCGCAGGCGCGCGCCGACATGGCCGCCCACCTGCACGACTCGGTACTGCAGACGCTCGCGCTGATCCAGAAACAGGCCGAGGACCCGAAGGCGGTGGCCCGGCTGGCGCGCTCGCAGGAACGCGAGCTGCGGTCCTGGCTGTACGACGAGGAACACGACGCCGACCAGACGATCGTCGGCGCGGCCAAGCAGGCGGCCGCCGAGGTCGAGGACTCGCACGGCGTACCGATCGAGGTGGTCACGGTCGGCGACTGCGACCTGACCGAGCCGCTGGCGTCGATGGTCCGGGCCGCCCGGGAATCGATGGTGAACGCCGCCAAGCACTCCGGCGCGGCGAAGATCGACGTGTTCGTCGAGGTCGACGGCGACCGGGTGGAGATGTTCGTCCGCGACCGCGGCAAAGGCTTCGACGTGGACGAGGTCCCGGACGACCGGCTCGGCTTGCGGCACAGTGTGATGGGCAGAATGGAACGGCACGGCGGACGCGCGACGGTGCGGTCCGATCCCGAGACAGGCACCGAAGTGCGACTGGAGATGGACAGATGAGCAGCAGGCGCGTTGTCGTCATCGACGATCACGACATGTTCCGGGCCGGGGTACGCAGCGAGATCGGCACCTCGGTCGACATCGTCGGCGAAGGAGCTGACGTCGACAGCGCGGTCAAGGCGATCGTCGGCGCCGAGCCGGACGTCGTACTGCTCGACGTCCACCTGCCGGGCGGCGGCGGTACCGAGGTGATGAAGCAGGTGCACCAGCGGCACCCGGACATCAAGTTCCTCGCGCTGTCGGTCTCCGACGCCGCCGAGGACGTGATCGGCGTGATCCGGGCCGGCGCCCGCGGGTACGTCACCAAGAACATCTCCGGCACCGAACTCGTCGACGCGATCAACCGCGTCGCCGAGGGTGACGCGGTGTTCTCGCCGCGGCTGGCCGGGTTCGTGCTGGACGCGTTCTCGGGTGCCATCGACATCGCGTCGGTGGACGAGGACCTGGACCGGCTGTCACAGCGGGAGCGTGAGGTACTGCGATTGATCGCGCGCGGCTACGCGTACAAGGAAGTCGCCCGCGAACTCTTCATCTCCGTGAAGACCGTCGAAACCCACGTCTCCTCGGTCCTCCGCAAACTCCAACTCTCCAACCGCCACGAACTGACCCGCTGGGCCACCGACCGCCGCCTGGTGTAATCGCCTAGTGGGACTCTGGGGTCCATTCGCGGCGGAGGAGGCCGTAGACCCAGGAGTCGGAGACGTCTCCGTTGACTATGCAGTCTTCGCGGAGGGTTCCCTCGCGGACGAAGCCGAGTTTTTCGAGGACGCGGGCGGAGGCGAGGTTGCGGGTGTCGGCCTCCGCTTGGACACGGTTCAGGTCCAGGGTGTCGAAGGCCCATCGGAGTACGCCGCGGGCGGCCTCCGTCGCGTAGCCGTGGCCCCAGGCCGCCTCGTTGAAGCAGTAGCCGAGGGACGCGCTCCGGAAGTCCGGATTCCACTGGCTCACGCTGCACCAGCCGAGGAATTCCCCGTCGGAGGCACGGTCGATGGCCACGCGGGCGCCCGTACCCTCCTCCGCCATCGTCCGGCACACGGCGACGAACCGCTCGGCGCGACCGCGCTCAGTCCACGGCGGCGAGTCCCAGTACCGCAGCACATACGCGTTGCTGTGCAGCGCGAACAGCGCGTCCGCATCCGCGTCGTCGAACGGACGCAACCGCAGGCGATCGGTGGACAACGTCGGCGTAGGCAGCAGCACAGGTATCTCGTTTCGTCGGACTCGGTCGCCGACCAACCAAGCACCTGACGCCGCCCCTCGACAAACGAGTTTCCAGCCCGACCCCGCGTCAGTGCACCTCGCGCACCATGACGCAGTTGCCCAGGCCCTTGGGCCGGTCGTAGGTGAAACCCTCGCGCTCGTACATCGTGCGGGTGCCGTTGTAGAGGAACGACGAGTTCTTCTTCCGGACCCCGCCGGTGTCGTGCGGGTAGCCCTCGACCACGCCGCCGCCGGCCTGCGCGATCAGCTCGACAGCTCCGCGCAGGGCGATCGCCGCCAGACCCCGACCGCGATAGCTGCGCTCGACCAGGATGCAGGTGACCCGGTAGTCGGGCAGTCGCTCGGCAGTGGCGACGTACTCCTTGCGGTGCTGGATGTTGGGCAGTTCCTCGGGCGATCCGTACTCCGCCCAGGCGACGGCCCGATCGCCGTCGTAGACCAGTGCCGCGTGCGCGATCCCCTCGGCCACCAGACGTTGCTTGAGCGCCCGGTTCCCCTCCGCGCTCTGGCCCTTCTCCGCGCAGTCGGGGTGGAAATGCGTACACCAGCAGCTGGCGAACATTCCCTTGTTCCGCTCGACGAGCGCGGCGAAGTCGTCGAACGTCTCCGGCGTGAGCGCTCTGATCGTGACGTCGGACATACCGCCAACGTACCCCCGATTCCGGACGTTCTGCGTCCGCTAACTCGACGCTCCTGGGGTTTACCGGCCGGAGGAGGTGTAGGGGAGGAGGGCCATTTCTCGGGCGTTCTTGATGGCTCGGGCTACTTGTTTTTGTTGCTGGACCGACAGGCCGGTGACTCGGCGGGAGCGGATTTTGCCGCGGTCGGAGATGAACTTCCGGAGCAGGGCGGTGTCCTTGTAGTCGATGAAGGTGATGCCGTCGCGGTCCAGTGGGTTCTGCTTCGGCTTGCGCTTGCCGGTGGGGACCGGGCGTCGGGCCATGACGGCCTCCTTTGTTGAATGTCGTTTTCAACTAGCGTAGCGCAACGTCTCATCGGTGGCGCGATTTGGCCAGGGCAGAGATTCGCCACTCCGATCCTTCGGTACGGGCTTGGTGACTGATATACCGTCGACTCTTATGGAGCGGAATCTCACAGCCGATCAGCTCGCGCTCTTCGAGAAGGAGTTCGCGTCGAACCCGCAGTACCGGGTGATGCAGAACGCCGTCACGCAGACGCCGGTCAACAGCATCGCCCTGGATCGCCAGGTCGTCACGTCGATGGACCACTCGGTGTCCAATCTGCTGGACGACTGGAAGGTCACCAATCAGAAGAAGAGCGGGCGGTGCTGGCTGTTCGCCGGGCTGAACCTGCTGCGCGCCGGCGCGGCCGACAAGCTCGGGGTCAAGGACTTCGAGTTCTCCCAGAACTACCTGCTGTTCTGGGACAAGTTCGAGCGTTCGAACTTCTTCCTCGAGGCGATCATCGAGACCTCCGAGCGGGACGCCGACGACCGGACGGTCGCGCACCTGCTGTCGGACCCGATCGGTGACGGCGGCCAGTGGAACATGTTCGTCGCGCTGGTCCGCAAGCACGGCCTGGTGCCGAAGTCGGCGATGCCGGAGACCGAGAGCTCGTCCGCGACCGCGCAGCTGAACGACGCCCTCCGCAAGCTGCTCCGCCAGGGCGCGCGCGACCTGCGGGCGCTCGACACCGACGACGCACGCCGCGACCGCAAGCGGGAGATCCTGACCACCGTGCACCGGGTGCTGAGCATCCACCTCGGTACGCCGCCGCAGAAGTTCCTGTGGCAGTGGAAGGACAGCGACAAGGGCTTCCACCGCGACGGGTGGACCACGCCGACCGAGTTCGCGGCGGCGTACGTGCAGCTGCCGGTCGACGAGTACGTGTGTCTCGTGCACGACCCGCGGGAGACCAGCCCGGTCGGGCGGACCTTCACCGTCGACTTCCTCGGCAACGTCATCGACGCGCCGCCGGTGGTGTACCTGAACGTCGAGATGGATCTGATCAAGCAGCTCACCCAGGACGCGATCGTCGGCGGCGAGCCGGTCTGGTTCGGCTGCGACGTCGGCAAGCAGATGAACTCCGACCTCGGCTTCTGGGACGCCAAGCTGTACGACTACGGCGCGGTGTACGACACCGAGTTCACGCTGGACAAGGCCGAGCGGCTGGTGCACCACGAGACGCTGATGACGCACGCGATGCTGTTCACCGGCGTCGACTTGGTGGACGGCAAGCCGCGCCGCTGGCGGGTCGAGAACAGTTGGGGCGACGAGAAGGCCGACAGCGGCTTCTGGACCATGAACGACTCGTGGTTCGGCGAGCACGTCTTCGAGGTCGCCGTACGCCGCTCCGCGCTGCCGGCCGACCTGCAGTCCCGCCTGGACGAGGCCCCGATCGTCCTCCCCGCCTGGGACCCGATGGGCGCGCTAGCCGATCAGGCCTAGTGCTTCAGCAGGCCTCTCGAGGGTCGGCAAATGGCCGGCCCACGGGAGGTGGATGTGTTCCGAGCTCGGCAGGCGGTCGGCCAGGTAGGTGGCGCTGTCGGTGAAGAAGGTGAAGTCGTGGGCGCCGGTGATCAGGCGGACCGGGGCGGTGATCTTCTCGGGTTCGACGGGCCATTCCTCGTTGTCCACGTCGCCGGCGGCGAGCTGTACGTCGTACGCGTGCCGCTGCATAGCCCGCAGCAGTTCGCGGGCTTCGGCGTCTGCGTCCGGGCCGATCCAGCGCCGTACGGTGAGGTCGGTCGCGCCGTCGACGTCGCCGGCTTCGAGCAGCGCGTTCTCCTCGGCCCACAGCGCCCGCAGTTCGTCGTCCGGCGGCACGTTGTCCGTCGGCGCGCAGAGCAGCACCATGCGCGAGAACAGCTCGGGCCGACGGCTCGCCACCTGCTGTACGACGTATCCGCCGTACGACGCTCCGACGGCGATCACGTCCCGCGCGCCGACCTCTTCCAGGAGCGCGAGCACATCGCCCGCGTCGGAGTACTTCGGCTCGAGCGGCGTCTCGCCGTACCCGCGGAGGTCCAGCGTGATCACCCGATGGGTCGACTGCAGCTCCGCCACCTGCCGGGCCCACATCCGGCGGTCTGCCACGCCCGCGTGGACCAGCAGGAGATCCGGGCCGTCCCCGGTCACGTCATGAGAAATCGTCATGGCTGCACCCTCCACGGCCTGACCCGGAGGGAGCAAATTGATTAGAGACGGACGACCGTGAAGGCTTCGGCGTAGTGGTTGGCGGGGTAGCCCGCCGCTGTGGCGACGGCGGCGAAGTTGCGGCGGATGCCGGTGCGGAGGCCGTCGGGGTCGCGGTGCTGGCTGGTGTGTGACATCAGCGCCGCCAGCTTCTGGTCGAAGGTGTCGGTGATGTCGACGTAGTGGTTCGCGACCGGGTGGTCCATCATCCACAGCTCGCCGACCTCCCACGCCTCCTCGGTCAGGTCCGGGTACGCGTACGGGTTCCCGGCGGCCGGGTAGAAAGCGCGCACCGTCGCCTCGGCGGCAGCCATGTGGTCGGGGTGGGAGACCTGCAGCCGGTGCCACGAACGCTCGGGTGACTGCGTGAGCAGCCGCTGCGGCCGCACCTTGCGGATCACCTGGCTGATGTCGCGGACCAGCTCCGCGGTCGGCTCGACGGACCCGTCCTGGTACCCGAGGAAATGCAGCTCGCGGACCCCGACGTGCTGCGCGGCGGCGGTCTGCTCGGCCCGGCGTACGGCGGGAATCTCGGCGCGATCCCGATCCGGCTCGAAACCGCCGGCCTGCCCGTCCGTGACGATGCAGTACTGGACCTCGATCCCGGCCTTGGTCCACAGCGCGACCGTGCCGGCGCCGCCGAAGTCGATGTCGTCCGGGTGCGCGACGACCACCAGGATCCGCTCGATCTCGTCGTCCGGTCGCGGATTCGCCTCAGGCACGCTCACAGCAGGACCCTAACCGCCCGCCGGGTTTGCCCGGGCAGGCACAGTGGACTCATGGAGTTCGGTGGGGTCTGCGACCCCCAGGACGCCGGCTTCGACCCCGACCGCCTCGCGGAGGCGATCGGACTGGTCGAGGCGCGTGGTGGGGTCGCGCAGTTGTGCGTCGTCCGGGACGGCCGGACGGTGGTCGACCACTCCTTCGGGTGTTCACCGAACGCGTTGTTCTGGCTCTTCTCCGCAAGCAAGCCGTACGTCGCGATCGTGGTCCATCAGCTCGTCGAGTCCGGGCGGCTGCATCTCGACGACGCGGTCGCGGCGTACTGGCCGGAGTTCGCGCAGCACGGCAAACGCGAGATCACGGTCCGCGAGGTCCTGCGGCACCGGACCGGCGTCCCGAACGCGGGCTCGTACGTCGGCGAGGTCCGCGCGATGACCGACTGGGACCGCGCGATCCACCGCATCGCGGAGGCCAAACCGCGCTGGCCGATCGGGACCGTCGGGTACAGCCCGCTGGCGTTCGGGTTCATCCTCGGCGAGGTCGTACGGCGTTGCAGCGGGACACCGATCGACGAGCTGGTACGGCGTTCCGTGCTGGAACCGCTCGGTGTCGTGGACACGTACCTCGGCCTGCCCGCCGAGCTCTGGGACCGGCATGTGCCGATCCGCGCGTCGGGTCCGCTGGGGCCGTTCATCCAGTCCGTCGTGAACCGCCGCAGTACGCGCGAGGCCGTCGTACCCGCTGCCGGGATCTCGGCGACCGCCCGCGACCTGGCCGCGCTCTACCAGGCGTTGCTGGAGGGCCGGCTGCTGCGGCCGGAGACGCTCGCGATCGCGCTCGAGCCGACCAGCGAGGGTGAATACGACCCGGTGGCGCGGGCGCCGGTCCGGTGGTCTCAGGGCTTCCAGCTCGGCGGGCCGCGGTGGATGGAGGGGGCCGTGTCGTCCTTGGGCTCACTGAGCAGCCCGCGGGCGTTCGGCCACAACGGAAGCAACTGCTGTATCGGGTGGGCCGACCCGGATCGGCGGATCGCGTACGCGTACCTGACCAACCGGGTCGGCCGCCCGCAGCCGGACCTCCGCCACCACGCCGCGGTCGCTGACGCGGTGCTCGCAGCCGCTGACCTTTGATGGGTTGACGTCCAAGATGCAGGGTTTGCGCACGGGATCCGGGGCGCGAACCCTGCATCTCGGACGCCCACCCACCGGAGGTTTACGTCAGCACGGGCACCGCCGTCCGCGCGCTGATCACCAGGTCGACGATGCCGTACTCCTTGGCGCCTTCCGCGGTCAGCACATGGTCGCGGTCGGTGTCCTGGCGCAATCGCTCGATGGACTGGCCGGTGTGCCGTGCCAGGATCTCCTCGACCTGGCTCCGGACCCGGACCACCTCGTCCGCCTGCAGGATCAGGTCCGGGATCGTGCCCTGGCTACGGCCCGCGGGCTGGTGCAGTACGACGCGCGCGTGCGGGAGGAGCGCCCGGCGCCCCGCCGTACCGGCCGCGAGCAGCACCGCGCCGGCCGAGATCGCCTGCCCGACGCCGTACGTCGCTACCGGCGACTGGATGTACTGCATGGTGTCGTAGATCGCGAGCATCGCGGACATGTCGCCGCCGTCGCAGTTGATGTAGAGGTTGATCTCCGCCTCGGGATTGTCCGTCTCCAGGTGCAGCAGCTGCGCGATGATCGCGTTCGCGACCCCGGAGTCGATGCCCGTCCCGAGGTAGATGACGCGCTCGGTCAGCAGATGCGAGTAGACGTCCATGATCCGCTCGCCGCGCGGGTGCTGGGCGATCACGTTCGGGATCGTGTAACTGCTCATGCTGCGGCCGCCTTCCTGGGCATGACCTGGTCGAAGGACTCGACGATGTGGTCGATGAAGCCGTACTCGCGGGCCTGGTCGGCGGTGTACCAGTGGTCGTGCCGCGAGTCCTCGTGCACGACGTCGAACGGCTGCCCGGTGTCCTCGGAGATCAGCCCGAGCACGGTGTCGCGGATGTGCCGCAGGTCGTTGGCCTGGATCTCGATCTCGACGGCGGACCCGCCGATCCCGGCCGAGCCCTGGTGCATCAGGACGCGGGCGTGCCGCAACGCGTAGCGCTTGCCCGGCGTACCGGCCGACAGCAGGAACTGCCCCGCGCTGCAGGCCAGCCCGATCGCCAGCGTCGACACGTCGCACGGCACCAGCCGCATCACGTCCCGGATCGCGAGCATCGACGGCACCGAACCGCCGGGCGAGTGGATCCACAACGCGATGTCGGTGTCCGGGTCCTCGGCCGCCAGCGACATGATCTGGCTGGCCAGCAGGGTCCCGTTGTCGTCGTCGAGAACCCCGTCCAGGACGACGATCCGCTGCCCGAGCAACCGCTGCCGCGCGGTCTCGTTGAACATCGGCGGTTTCATGTCTTCTGCCATGTCATCCACCCTGACGCGGCGAACCGCGCCGTCCCAGCTTTTCTGCTGACGGCAAGTCTGCCCACAGCGAAGCCGTTCCTGTGGCAATCTCCTGCGAGTGATGTTGACTGACGAACTGTCAGAGCAGGAGCGGGCGCTGCTGGAGCTGACGGCCACGCCGGCCGCGACGCTGCTCGGGGCGGTGTCGATGATCCTTCGTACGACGTTGTTCAGCGAGGACCCGGCCGCCTGGGTGGACATGTGGGCCGCTCGCCCCGACCTCGCCCGCCTCGAGTGGATGGACGGCCCCGAGCTCGCGGACGTCGTCGCGCACCTGGCGGCGAAGGACTACGAGGGCACGATCGAAGGCGTTCCCGGCCTGCGCGTCACGTCGTACGACGACCACAACGCGAAGCTGCACTGGCTCGGCACGACCACTCCGGTCACCCTCCATCTGACGCGCCAGCAGTCCTAGCGTCCTGCGCTGCAACTTCGCGACGGCGTGTGGGGAGTCCTACCCTCCCGGATCGGGCTGTAGCGCTCCCCAGTCCTGGTGGAAAGCCTCCCCAAACCGGTTTGGGGGGGAGCGGGGGCGTCAAGGAGGGCTGGTTCGGGGAGCTGGTTCCAAGGGGTGTCAGCGCGTGATCGGACTTATGCCGCGGACTTCTGGCGTGGGACGCTGGAGAACGCGGGCCAACAACTCGCTGAAGCCGGCGGGGAACGTGTGACCGAGTCCCGGCAGCCGCTCGATCGTGAACCCGGTCAGCTGATCCGCCGCGCCGTCGACGACCGCCAGCAGATCGTCGTCGGTCCCGATCCAGATCGTTGCCGGTGACAACTTCTCGGCCGTCGCGTCCGGGAGTTCACGCAGCGCGGGGGCGACCGCGAGTACGCCGGCGACCGGCGTCGGCCGGCCGCGGAGCGCCCAGTCGATCGCGACCCGCCCACCCGCCGAGAACCCCGCCGCGATCAACGGCAGGTGTTCGACCTCGGCGGGCAGTTCGGCGAGGGCGCGGGCGATGTCCGCGCGCGCGTGCTCGGGATCCGGCCAGGTGCGGTACATCGGCGACATCCGCCGCGACGACTGCACACAGACCAAGGCGTACCCGAGCTCCAGCACCCCACTCCAGTCCCGCCGAGCATGCCCCGCTCGCTGTCCCGCGCCATGAAGCGCCACAACAACCCCGACCGGCTGCCCGTCCGGCAGGGCGACGAGAGGTGGGACCGGGTCGTCGGCCACTCTGGCCTCTGACAGCTTGATCAGTTCGCGGAACGCGGGACGGTCCTGCAAAGCCTCCAGGTCGTCGTCCACCAAGATCTCGGGCGCCCACCACGCACCCGCCGTACTCGCGTCCAGCAGGACCTGCATCGCCCCGTCGGCGTCACCGTCCGCGCCGAGCATGCAGGCCCGCACGTGGGCGAGTTCGGCGGCCCACGCCTCCAGGCCGGTGCGCTCCGCGGCCAGCAGGTCCGCGGCGGCGCGGTAGTGGTGGTCGTTGTACAGAACCTCGACCCGGTCCACCAGGTCGTCGTACCGCAGCTCAGAGGCGTCCATGGGGTTGATCCTCGCAGTCCGGGACGCGCGCTTCGAACCCGTTTTCGGAAAGTGTCCGGGGGAGCGCCTAAGGTGTTGGGTGATGACTACGCTGTTTTCGCCTGATGAGCTCCCGGTGCCGCTGGAGGAGTCGAAGACGTCTCGGGCCGACCCGGATGCGCTGCTCGAGGGACTGAACCCGCAGCAGCGCGCCGCGGTCGTGCACGCCGGGAAACCGCTGCTGGTGGTCGCCGGTGCGGGCTCGGGGAAGACACGGGTGCTGACCCGCCGGATCGCCTACCTGCTGGCGGCCCGCGACGCGCACCCCGGCTCGATCCTGGCGATCACGTTCACCAACAAGGCCGCCGCGGAGATGCGCGAGCGGGTGGTGGACCTGGTCGGCCCGCGGGCGAAGCTGATGTGGGTCTCGACGTTCCACTCCTCCTGTGTGCGGATCCTCCGCCGCGACATCAAGCGGTTCGGGATCAACTCGACGTTCTCGATCTACGACGACACCGACTCGCGCCGCCTGATGACACTGGTCTGCCGCGAGCTCGACCTGGACGTCAAGCGGTACAACCCGCGTGCCGTGCTGAACTGGATCAGCACCCAGAAGAACGAGCTGATCGACCACGAGACCTCCGCGGCGAAGGCGGAGAATCATCTCGAGCAGACGTACGCCGAGTGCTACCGGATCTACCAGGAGCGGCTCGCCCAGGCGAACGCCCTGGACTTCGACGACCTGCTGATGACCACGGTCAACCTGCTGCAGGCCTTCCCGGAGGTTCGCGAGTACTACCGGCGCCGTTTCCGCCACGTGCTCGTCGACGAGTACCAGGACACGAACCACGCGCAGTACACGCTGATCCGCGAGCTCTGCGGTGAGGACGACCCGAACTCCAACGGCCCGACCGCGCCGGCCGCCGAGCTGATGGTGGTGGGCGACTCCGACCAGTCGATCTACGCGTTCCGCGGGGCGACGATCCGCAACATCCTCGCGTTCGAGGAGGACTTCGCCGGGGCCGAGACGATCCTGCTGGAGCAGAACTACCGCTCCACCCAGACCATCCTGACCGCGGCCAACGCGGTGATCAGCCGGAACGAGGGCCGCAAGGCGAAGAACCTCTGGTCCGATCAGGGCCAGGGCGAGCAGATCGCGGTGTACGTCGCGGACAACGAGCACGACGAGGCGCAGTTCGTCGCCGACGAGATCGACCGGCTGACCGACGCAGACGGGGTGAAGCCGTCGGATGTCGCGGTGTTCTACCGGACCAACGCGCAGTCCCGGGTGTTCGAGGAAGTCTTCATCCGGACCGGCCATCCGTACAAGGTGGTCGGCGGCGTCCGGTTCTACGAGCGCAAGGAGGTCCGTGACGCGCTCGCGTACCTGCGCGTCCTGGTGAACCCCGAGGACACCGTCTCGCTGCGCCGGATCATGAACGAGCCGAAGCGCGGGATCGGCGACCGGGCCGAGGCCGCGATCGAGGCGCTCGCCCAGCGGGACCGGATCTCGTTCGCGCAGGCGATGCGCCGGGCCGAGGACGCCCCGGCGATGGCGTCACGCTCGGTGAACGCGGTCCAGGCGTTCGTCGACATCCTCGACGAGCTGACCGCGATGGTCGACTCGGGCGCGCCGCCGGACGACATCCTCGACGTCGCCCTGCACCGCTCCAACTACTACGAGACGCTGCAGAAGTCCCCGGACCCGCAGGACGAGACCCGCCTGGAGAACCTGGACGAGTTCATCTCGGTGGCGCGTGAGTTCGTCGAGGAGCGGACCGCCGCCGGCGAGGCCGCGGACCTGCAGGCGTTCCTGGAGCGGGTCGCGCTGGTCGCCGACGCAGACCAGATCCCGGACGCGGCCGACGACGGCGGCGTGGTCACGCTGATGACGTTGCACACCGCGAAGGGCCTGGAGTTCCCGGTCGTGTTCCTGACCGGTATGGAGGACGGCGTCTTCCCGCACTCCCGGTCGCTGACCGACCTGAAAGAGCTCGAGGAAGAGCGCCGGCTCGCGTACGTCGGTATCACGCGGGCCCGGCAGCGACTGGCGATCTCCCGCGCCGCGGTGCGTTCGGCGTACGGCGCTCCGCAGCACAACCCGCCGTCGCGGTTCCTGGAGGAGATCCCGGCCGAGCTGCTCGACTGGCGCCGCGACGAGTCGGCGATCACGCGCTGGTCCGGCACCGGGACGACCCGCGGCAGCGGGATCCCCAGCCGGTACGAGCCTGCCCGCCGGACCGCGTCCGACAAACCGGTGATCAGCCTCAACCCAGGCGACCGGGTGGTGCACGACAGCTTCGGGATGGGCACCGTCGTCGTGGTCCGCGGCGAGGGCCAGCAGGCGCAGGCCGACATCGACTTCGGCTCGGAAGGCGTCAAGCGGCTCCTGCTGCGGTATGCACCTGTGGAAAAGATCTGAGTCCCCGGGTCGTCTACGCCGTCAAGGAGCCTGATTCTCCCGGCGGTGGGATTCGGGTGCAGGCGCGTCACGTCGAGCTGTTGCGTGCGGCGGGGATCGACGCCGCGCTGTGGTTCCGTACGCCGGGCTACCGGCTGCCGTGGTTCGAGACGACCGCGCCGATCCTCGGGAACGATCATCTCGAGCTGGGCGCCGACGACCTGCTCGTCGTACCGGAGCTGTACCTGCTGCCAGGTGTGGATCCCGCGCCCGGCGTACGGAAAGTGATCTTCAACCAGAACCACTTCCTGACCTTCTGGTCATGGCGCGACACCACCGGGTACCCGGGCTGGGACCCGGCGCCAGAGGTCTGGGCCGTGTCGCAGGAGAGCCATGACGTCCTCGGCCGCCTGCACCCGGAACTCCCGGTCCGCCTGGTGCCCAACCCGATCGACACCGACCTGTTCCGGCCCGGCGCCCGCTCGCGGCAGATCGCCTGGATGCCGCGGCGTCGCCCGCTCGAGGCCGCGGTCCTCGAACGCCTGCTGCGGAACGATCCACGAGCCGACGGCATCCACCTCGCCGTACTCGCGGAGCTCACCGAGAGCCAAGTGGTGGAGGCGCTCGGCCGGACCTCCGTGTTCATCGCACTGGGGATCTCCGAGGGATTCGGCCTGCCGGTCGCGGAGGCGCTCGCCGCCGGTTGCCTGGTCGTCGGGTACCCGGCCGGTGGCGGCGAGGAACTGTTCGAGGCGCCGGGCACGTGGCGGATCGACGACGCGCGGCCGCACCTGCTCGCGGATCGAGCCCTGGAGCTGGTCGACGTACCCGCGGACGATCCCGTCCGTGCCGCGGCGCGGGACTGGATCACGGAGCGTTACTCCGCGGACGTGACCGCCAAGGCCCTGCTCAGCGCGGTCGAGTCGGCGCGGAAGCTGCCGGGTCGCGCCGGCGTCGCCACCCACCCGATCGTCTGGCCCGACGATCCGGTCGCCGCCGCGGAACGCGCCCATCCGTGGCGACCGTGAGCAGATCGACGTGAAGCTTTCGGGAGTTTGCGTTGCATCTGACCCCGAGATTGAGACAATCAAGGATCTTCGGCCCCTCCCGGAAGCGCCCCTCATGTCCAAGTCGTCGGCCAGTAACCGCCGGATCATCCTGGCGGGAGCGAATCCTGGCCTCCGGCTGTTCGACGAGCACGGCAAGGTGACGGCGTACGCGTCGATCTGGATGGTCGACTGGTCGATCCGCGGCTCGGGTACGGCGGTCGTGCTGTGGTTCGACGGGATCGTCCGCGTGGTGTCCGAGGACGTCGATCTCGCCTCCTGGCTGGAGCAGTACTTCGTCCGCTCGTTCCTCGAGGTCCAGGGCCTGCCGTGGCACGAGCCCGCCGTCGAACGGGACCTGGTCCAGGTCTCGATGAACCTGGCCGACGGTTTGAGCGCCAAGGCCGCGGACATCCAGATCGAGATGAGCGGCGTCCTGGACCGGCGGTTGTTCGCGACCGACAACTTTCAGCTTGCCGACGGCAACCACAGTCTGAGCCTGGTGATCGCCCCGGTCCGGTCCGCGACGGTGTCGATCGGCGGCGCCTCGGTGCCCGGTTTCGTCCAGGTCGACGGCTCACCGGACAAGCCGGGCTCGTCAGCATTCCTCACCACCGCCGAGGTCTGGCAGCGCTAAGGGCGCCCTAACCCAGGCTGAACCAGTTCTCCATCCGCTCGACAGCCCGCTGGTCGCCGCCCAGCACCCGCTGGAGCCTGAGCAGGTACGCCGCGATCCCGGCCGCGCCCTGCATCCAGCCGACGCCCGGCGGCAGCAGCGGATCCTCGTTCCGGTACTCGACGAACCGCCAGTACCCGTCGGGGTAGGCGTGCTCGACCAGCGTGTCACCCATCCGTACGGCGAACTCCAGGTCCTGCTCGTCGCCGTCGCGGTGCCACGCGTCGAGGAACGCGTCGCCGACTCCCGCCGTACCGCAGCAGCGGCCGTCGTTGTCCCAGAAACCCGGATGCAGCCGCTCGGGGATGCCGGAGTACCGGACGCCGTCCAAACACCGGCGACGCCACGTCTGCGGCGTCTCACCGGCGATCTCCGGTACGTCGGCGTACTCGAGCGCACTGAACGTCGCCAAGGTCCCAGCCCCGCCGTGGCACCAGTTGAACGTGTACTCGTCGCCGTGCCGCTCCGTCCACGGAATCACCCGCGGCACCCGGAAACCCTTGTCGTCGTTGATCCCGAGCGTCACCAGATGCTCGGCCCCGCGCCGCGCCACGTCGACGAGCTCAGGTCGCCCGAGTTCCACGCCTGCCACCGCGAGCACCGCCGCGATCCCGGCGAGACCGTGCGTGAAGTTCGGCATCTCGGTCGGCTCGTCGTCGGTGCGGAACCGGCGGGACACGAACTGCCAGTTGACCCCGGTCGGCAACTCCTCCTGTTCGCCGAGCAACAGATCCGCGGCCCGATGCGCGAGCGCGGCGCCGTCCTCGCCGTGACGCGCGGCCCACAGGGCCCCCATCAGCAGCGCGCCGGTGCCCAACGTGGCGTCGTTGGCGACCGCGCCCGGGCGGTACTGGTCACCGTCGAGGAAGCTCTCGTGCCAGCCGTTGTCGGTCGCCAGTTCGAGCGCTCGGGCGAGCGCGCTCCCGGCGCCGGGCTGGTCGAGTGCGGTGAACACGCCGATCGAGCTGACCAGCCCGTCGAAGAACGTGCTGCATGTGGTCGTCGGGATCGCCGCACGGAGCCGATCGGCGATCCCGACGACCAACGACTGCTCTGCGGACGTCCAGTCTCGCGTCAGCCGGATCTCGGCAAGCACATGCGCCAGCCCACCGATCCCGCTGTGCATCCCGTCGGGGTACTTGTCCGGGGTGTCGCCGTCACCGACTTCGGGGATCCAGGGGCCGTCGTCGTCCCACCGGACCTGGCCCATGACCCAGCCCCAGGCCGTTTCGCCGATCTCGCCGTACGTCATGGCCGGGCGTTCCGGAGCCGGATACCGCTCCACTCGAGGGTGCTGGCGGTGACCGCGGCCCAGAATTCGTGCAGCCGCCGCATGACGCGCAGCTGGATCCCGGCCTCCTCGTGCAGCGCGAACAGATCGCCGACCCGTTCCGGCGTACTCAGGGGCCGTACGTCGGTGGTCGCGACGACGGCGGCGTCGTGCTCGACGAAGGCGTCGGCGGGAAGGCGGTAGGCGTACAGCTCGACGGAGCGCATCGCGTCCAGCCAGCCGTACTCGACGGCGTGGACGCGGGAGCCGGAGCCGGCGCCGATGATTCGGTCGCGGTCCTCGGAAGTGGTGTTCGGTCCGACCCAGGCCATCGCTCGTGGGCATTGGCGGGGGAACCAGTAGTCCGGCGCGCGGTCGTGGCCGACGGCCCAGACGTACGCCGTGGCCTGCTGCGCCGTTTTCGCGACGTGCGGCCGGAAGATCTCGATCGACGGATCTTCGGAGAAGTGCAGAACCTCACCAGCTGCCGGGCGCATGCCCGCAGCTTAGTCAGGCGAGTGTCAGGGGTTGAGACCGCAGTGGTTGCGCAGCCACGGCATCGGGTTGATCGGCTCGCCGCCGTCCGGCCGGACCTCGAAGTGCAGGTGCGGGCCGGTGGTGTTACCGGTCATCCCGACCGCGCCGACCTGGTCACCGGCGTACACGGTCTCGCCGACCTCGACGCTGAACTTCGACATGTGGTTGTACCAGGTGACGGTGCCGTCCTCGTGCCGGACCTGGACCTGGCGGCCGTACGGGCCTGCCCAGTCGGCGAAGATCACGACGCCCTTCATCACGGCGCCGATCCGGGTGCCCATCGGGGCGGCGAAGTCGGTGCCGGTGTGGTTGCGGGCCCAGCGGCTGCCGCCCTGCCCGAAGGTCGCGGTGATGTGGTAGCCGGAGAGCATCATCTCGCAGCGGGTGGCGGACTCGCGGGCCTTCTGCTCGGCGGCCTCGGCCTTCGCCTTCGCGGTGGCCAGTGCGCTCGCGCGCTTCGCGGTCAGGGCCTGGGTGGCGTTCAGCTTCGCGGCGCGGGCCTGAGCGAGCTTGGCGGCCGCGGACTGCTTCTTGGTGGTCGTCGTGTCGGCCAGCTGAACCCGGGAGGAGTCACGGGTGGCGAGCTGGCGCGCCTGGATGCGTGCCGTGGTGATACCGGACAGCTGCTGCCCACTGTCCAGGCTGAGCGCGGCGAGGTTCACCGCGGAGTTGGCCTGGGTCGGTGACGCCAGCGAGCTGTGGCTGAAGCCGACAGCTCCGGCGGCCGCGGCGAGCGCAGCGGTCAAACCGACGATCTGGGAGCTGCTGGGGGTATTACGCCTGGCGACGCGATGCTTGGCACTGTGACGTCCTGCGCCGGGTTTGCGCGCAGCGTTGCCGGGCGTGACGCGGTCTCCCGCGGCACGGTGCTGGGACACAACGTGGCCTTTCGGTCACAGGGGAGGGGCTAGGGGAGAGCGGAGGGGGAAGCTCTCTCCTCCTCTCGGGGGGTTTATTCCCCGGGAGGACTCACAGACCATAACGGAAGGGTCACGGGGTGACAAACCCCGCCACCCACTTTTCCGCGGCTCCTTCACGAAACCTTTGCATGAGCCGCTGCACGTGCATCCGCCCGAATCGCCCAGAAAGCTTCCCGATCAGGCAGTTTTGGGTTCTTCGTCGTCCAGGTGGGCCAGTACGCCGGTGATGCGGTGCACGACCTCGCCGTGGAACGGCAGGGACAGGTGGCCCACGCCGTGGACCCGGACATTACTCGCCAGCAGGTCGGGGTGCCCGATCCGGGCCCGGCGCTGCGGCACGATCAACTGGTCGACGTCGCTGTAGAACGCGACGAACCGGGTCCGGCAGTCCGGCGCCGGCTCGGCCAGCTCCGCCATCAGGTCGCTGTCCGGCCGCACCTGCTTCACCAGCGGCCACGGCAGCAGCTTGGCCGCGAGCGTGCCCTGGTGCGGCGTCCCCAGCGTGACGCAGCTGTGCACGCGGGCGTCGCCGCCGAGTCGCTGGATGTAGTACCGCGCGATCAGCCCGCCGAGGCTGTGCCCGATCACATGGATCTGGTCGGACCCGGACGCCTCGCAGATCGCTTCGATCTCCCGGCCCATCCGTTCCGCGGTACGGCGTACGTCCAGCGTCAGCGGTGAGTACGAGAACGTGTGGATGCTGCTGAACCCGCGGCGCACCAGGTGCCGGCGCATCATCGCGAAGACCGTGTGGTTGTCGATGATCCCGTGCGCGAGCAGGATCGGCGTACCGGCCGCCTGGATGTCGCTGACCAGCAGGCCGCGCTGCACCGGGCCGAGGCCGGTCAGGTTCAGCCGCGCGGGAAGCGCGGGCGCACTGCTGACGAGGCCGAGCGGGTACATCGCCAGGTGTGTGGTCAGCCAGCCGAGCTCGACCGCCGCGCCGTGCAGCACACGGGGCGAGAGCGCGGAGCGGGCGCCGTACGCGAGTCCGTCCAGTGCGCCGCGGACATCGTCCTGCCAGGAGCCCATGCGCGCCTCCTCACCAAACCAGACCCCCCGGTGGTCCGATCACTTTCAACGGTAACCGGTTCCCGTTCGGCGTGTGGGCGAACACACGCCGCCGTGTCTTATCCGTGAGGAACGGCAGCGGTTAGCCTGCCCACATGTCTGCTACGAGCCCGTTGCGCGTTGTCGTCGCCAAGCCCGGTCTGGACGGTCATGACCGTGGCGCCAAGGTCGTCGCCCGTGCCCTGCGGGACGCCGGCATGGAGGTCATCTACACCGGGCTGCACCAGACCCCGGAGCAGATCGTCGAGACCGCGATCGCCGAGGACGCCGACGCGATCGGGCTGTCGGTGCTGTCCGGTGCGCACATGACGCTGTTCAAGCGGGTCCGCGAGTTGCTGACCGAGCGGGAGGCCGAGGACATCGTGGTGTTCGGCGGCGGCATCATCCCGGACGCCGACCTGCAGCCGCTGGCTGAGCTCGGCGTACACAAGATCTTCACCCCGGGCGCGACCACCACCGAGATCGTCGAGTGGGTCCGCGGCAACGTCGGCGACGCGTCGGCCTCGCCCGCCTGAGGGACTGTCCGGGAGGCTTCCGGAGTGGCGCATCCGCTCCGGAGCGTGATGGCGACTGCCTGGAGTCGTTCTGAACGCTCTTGCCCGATTCAGCAAGGTTACTAATCGGTAATACCGAATCGTTAGGAAATGCCCGGTTGTGCGGGCTTCCCAAACGCGGTCGCATACAGCCATGCGGCTGTCCGTTTCAGAGACCGCCGAGCAGGACTGTGTGTGTGGCTCAGAACACATCGGCCCCGTTCTCGGTTACTGTCCGGACATGGCGGATCGCAGTGCGGTGGGGGTCTGCGATCAGCCGGGCCGGACCAAGCGATACGTCCCATCGGGAGAGGGCAGGTAAACGATGAGGTTTGAACGATCACACACACGTAGGGCGGTCGCGCTGACCGCCGTGGGCAGCCTGGTGCTGCTCGTGTCGGCGTGTGGTGGTGGAGACGACGGAAGCAGCGGCAGTGGCAGCGGGTCGTCGGGGGGCGCACTCGAGGGCCGCGGCCCGATCACGTTTGCCACCGGCAAGGACACCTCCGGGAACCTGACGAACCAGGTCGCGGCGTGGAACTCCCAGCACCCGGAAGAGAAAGTCACGGTGTCGGAGCTGCCGGAGTCCGCGGACCAGCAGCGGGCCCAGATGATCCAGAACGCCCAGATCAAGTCGGACGCGTTCAGCGTGCTGAACCTCGACGTGGTCTGGACCGCCGAGTTCGCCGCGAACCGTTGGGTGACCCAGTTGCCCGAGGACCAGTTCCCGGACCTCGGCAAGCTGCTGCCGTCGACGGTCGACACCGCGAAGTACCGCGACAAGCTGTACGCCGTCCCGGTCACGTCGGACGGTGGACTGCTCTACTACCGCAAGGATCTGCTCGACAAGGCCGGCGTACAGCCGCCGAAGACCTGGGCGGAGATGAAGGCCGCCTGCGACAAGGTCAAGGCGCTGCCCGAGGCCAAGTCGATGAGCTGCTACGCAGGCCAGTACGAGAAGTACGAGGGCCTGACCGTCAACTTCTCCGAGGCCGTCAACGGTGCGGGCGGTGTGGTCGTCGGTGACGACGGCAAGCCGAACGTGGACACCCCGGAGGCCCTGGAAGGGCTGAACTTCCTGGTCAACGGGTTCAAGACCGGTGAGATCCCGAAGGCCGCGATCACCTACCAGGAGGAGCCCGGCCGCCGGGCGTTCCAGGAAGGCAGCCTGATCTTCCACCGCAACTGGCCGTACGTGTACGCGCTGGCGAGCAAGACCGACGGCTCCTCGAAGATCGCCGGCAAGTTCGCGGTCGCGCCGCTGCCGGGTCTGAAGGGCCCGGGCGTGTCGACCCTCGGCGGGCACAACTACGCGATCTCCGAGTTCGCCAAGAACAAGGCGACCGCGGCGGACTTCATCAAGTTCATGTCCAGCGAGGAGCGTCAGAAGGCGAACATCGAGAAGACCTCGCAGGCGCCGACCTGGGCCTCGCTGTACGAGGACGCCACGCTGAACAAGCAGTTCCCGTACCTGGCCCCGCTGAAGGCCTCCATCGAGACCGCGAAGTCGCGGCCGAAGGTCGTCAAGTACGGCGATGTGACGACGGCGATCCAGGAAGCGGCGTACGGCGCACTGTCCGGCACCACGCCTCCCAAGGACGCGCTCAGCCAGCTGCAGACCAAGTTGAGCACGCTCATCACCCAATGACCGAAGCGGCGGGGCCGGCGCGTAGCGACACTGCTGCGGGCCGGCCCCGCCCCGTCGATGCCCGCTGAAGGCGGGCAGAGTGAAGGAGGCAGAGGTGAGTACATCCGCCCCGGTCGCAGAGCGACCGGCGAAGCCGGAGAACAACAAGCCTCGGCGGCAGACCTCGTTCAACGAGGGCACCGGGCGGCTGGCGGCGATGTTGCTGTCGCCCACCCTGATCGTGCTGGTCCTCGTGGTCGTGTACCCGATCCTGTCGGCGTTGCGCGAGTCGCTCTACCAGAGCGGCCAGCGGGTCGACGCGGACGGCTTCATCGTCCAGGGCTCGGAGTTCGTCGGGCTGGACAACTTCGCCGCGATCTTCCAGGGCGAGACCGCGGATCGATTCTGGAACGCTTTCTACAACACCACGTTCTTCACCGTCACCTGCGTGGTCCTGGAGACCCTGCTCGGTGTGGCGATGGCCCTGGTGATGCACAAGGCGTTCAAGGGCCGGGGGATCGTCCGGGCCAGCATCCTGGTCCCGTGGGCGATCCCGACAGTGGTCTCGGCGCTGCTGTGGAAGTGGATCTTCCAGGCCGACGGCATCGCGAACGCGATCCTCGGCACCCAGGTGCTGTGGTCCACCGAAGGCTGGCAGTCGGTGCTGTCGGTGATCATCGCCGACACCTGGAAGACGGCGCCGTTCATCGGCCTGCTGGTGCTGGCGGGCCTGCAGACCATCCCGGACGAGGTCTACGAGGCCGCGAAGGTCGACGGCGCGAACCCGTGGCAGACGTTCACCCGGATCACGCTGCCGCTGGTGAAGCCGGCGCTGCTGGTGGCGGTGCTGTTCCGGATCCTCGACACGTTGCGCATCTTCGACCTGCCGTTCGTGCTTGTCGGGCCGAACAAGTCGTCGGTGGAGACGCTGTCGATCCTGGCGTACCTCGAGGCGAACCAGACCCGGTACGGGCCGGCCGCCGCCTACGCGACCTTGCTGTTCGTCTACGTGGCGCTCGTGGCGTACATGTTCGTGAAGGTGCTCGGTGCGGACGTGATCGGTGAGGCCCGTGCGAAGACGCCCAAGAACAACAAGAAGAGCGGCGGGCGCCGCGACAACAAGCTCGAGCCGGGTGCGGCGGCGGGCGCGGCGACCGGTAGCGTCACTGCCGGTGGAGGAGGTGTCTGATGGCCGTCGCTGAGAAAGCTCCGAAGGTGGTCGACGTCAAGGCCGCCGAGGCGCCCTGGTACCGCCGGTGGCTGCCGCTGATCGGTGTCGGGATCATCGTCCTGTACTGCCTGCTGCCGTTCTACTGGATGATCGTGTCGGCCCTGCGCCGGCCGACCGACCAGTTCGACAACTCGATCATCCCGAGGCATTGGTCGTTCACGAACTTCACCGACGTGTTCAAGGCGGGCACCGGGTTCGGCCGCGGTCTGCTGAACAGCCTGATCGTGGCCGGCACGGTGACGATCCTGACGCTGGTGATCGGCATGGTGGCGGCCTACACGCTGGCGCGACTGGACTTCAAGTTCAAGAACTTCGTGCTGGCGATCATCATCACCACCTCGATGTTCCCCGGGATCTCGCTGGTGATCCCGCTGAAGAAGCTGTTCAGCGACATCGAGTGGATCAACACCTACCAGGCGATGATCGTGCCGAGCCTGTCGTTCGCGCTGCCGCTGGCGGTGTGGAACCTGACCGCGTTCTTCCGGCAGATGCCGCGGGAACTCGAGCAGGCGGCGATGGTGGACGGCTGCACCCCGGCGCAGGCGTTCCGCAAGGTGATCATCCCGCTGGCGGCGCCCGGTGTGTTCACCACGGCGATCATCACCTTCATCGCGGCGTGGAACGAGTTCCTGATCGCGCTGAGCATGGTGAACAAGAAGGAGTTCCAGACCGCGAACGTCGTCATCTCCCAGTTCACCGGTACGTCGGGCCGTGACCAACCGTTCGGCAGCCAGATGGCCGCCGGTGTGGTGGTCACGATCCCGCTCGTGATCGCCGTACTGCTGTTCCAGCGCCGTATCGTCGCCGGCCTCACGGCAGGTGGCGTGAAGTGAACTGGCGGGACCGGCGGGAACGTGACCGCCGGGACCGGGAGGACCGTGACCGCCGGGACCGGGAAGACCGGGACCGCCGGGACCGCGAGGATCGGGACCGGCGCGACCGGGAAGACCGGGACCGCCGCAACCGGTATCGCTAGGTGAGTGGCAGAGGGCCGGGACCGGACAGGTCCCGGCCCTCTGGGTTCTGTACCACTGCGACGGGCGGTTCGGATAGGGCCGCATGGGGTCCGGATCGGGGACCGATGACGGGTCTGCGGGCCGCATGGTCCTGCGACGATGCCCCAAGGGACCGGGCCGTCAGCCGGCGGCCGTCGCAGTCAGGGGGCGCGCCATGCGACGTTCAGCATGGATTCTCGTCGGGTTCGGGGTGCTGCTGGTGGTTCTGGCGGCACTGCTCAGGTTCGTCGTCGCACCGTCCGCGACGAAGCTGCCCGGCGACACCGACAGCACGACGACGTACAGCGGTAAGGGCACCGTGCTCAACGCGGCCGCCCTGCAGTCGGGCGACATGGCCAACGCCATCGCCCGGGACATTCCGGTCACTCTCGACCGGCGCGTCTACGTCAGCGACACCGACGGCGGCACCGCCATCGTCCACGACGACGGCACCCTGAAGGCAGGGTCCTCGTCGTCCAAGGACAACCACACGTACGCCGTCGACCGGACGAAGCTCACCGAGGCCGAGACCGTCAACGGCGCCCAGGTCGAGAAGCACCAAGGCCTCACGATCACGATGCCGGTCGATCCGAAGGCCGCGTCCGACGTGTACATGTACTGGGACACGCCGACCCGCACCGCCGTACCGGTCAAGTACGTCGGAACGGAGAAGCGCGGCGGGCGTGACACCTACCATTACCGGGCCACCGCGTCGGGCGCGCTCGCTGATCCTGCGATGCAGCAGCAACTGCCGGCCGCACTGCCGAGGACACTCGCACCTGCGCTGCTGGCTTTGCTGCCGGCGGAGACCCAGCAATTGCTCGCTCCGCTCGTATCCAGACTGCCGGAACAGGTGCCACTCAGCTACACGGCCTCCAGCACGTACGACGTCTGGGCCGACGCCGAGCTCGGTGCTCCGCTCGACACCAAGATCAACCGCTCGGTGGTTGCCAACGTGGCGCTCGGCAGCACGCCGATACCGCTGCTGCCCGTCCTGGCGATCGACGTCACCGCCGATCAGGCATCGGTGCAGCAGGCGGTGAAAGACGTCGACGCCGCAGGACTCGAACTCGCCTGGATCGAGTCCTGGGGTCCGCTCGTGCTCCTGATCCTCGGCGTCTTGCTGGGCGTGCTCGGACTGGTTGTACGTCGGCGCACACCAGGCCCGGCCTAACCTGAGGCCCCAGTCGGCTACACCTCGAGCCAGACAGTCGTGTCTGCCGGGAGTTCGCCGCTGGGCAGCGGCTCGCTGCTCAGCAGGACCTTCTGGTGCGGGGGAAGCGGGACCGAGACGTCGGTCAGGTTCACCACACAGCGGAAGCCGGGGTCGCGGGTGAACGACAGGATGCCGTCGGCGGCGTCCGGGTCCCAGACGAGGCGGCCTTCGCCGAGGGCGGGGTGTTCGCGCCGGATCTTGAGGGCCGCCTTGTAGAGGCTGAGATGGCTGTCTGGGTCTCCCGCCTGGGCCTCGGCGGTCAGGCCGGCCCAGTCGGCCGGCTGCGGAAGCCACGGCTGCTTGGTGCCGGACCCGAAGCCGTACGGCGGAGTGGAGCCGGACCACGGGATCGGGACGCGGCAGCCGTCGCGGCCGCGGACGGTGTGGCCGGAGCGCTCCCACGTGGGGTCGTCGAGGACGTCCTCGGGCAGGTCCTCGACCTCGGGCAGCCCGAGCTCGTCGCCCTGGTAGATGTACGCGCCGCCGGGCAGTGCCAGCTCCAGCAGCGCGGCGGCCCGAGCCCGGCGCAGTCCGAGCTCCAGATCGGTCGGTACGACGCCTGCGCCCTCCAGAGCGTCCTTCCGGTCGCGGCCGTACCGCGTGCGGTGCCGGATCGTGTCGTGGTTGCTCAGCACCCACGTCGCCGGCGCCCCGACCGCCCACAGGTTGTCGGTGGTGTGGTCGATGACCTCACGCAGTTCCTTCGCGTCCCACGCCGCGCGCAGGGCGTCGAAGTTGAACGCCGAGTGCAGTTCGTTCGGCCGCACGTACTGCGCCAGCCGCTCGGCCGGCGACAGCCACGCCTCCGCCACGAACACCCGGGGTCCCTGCGGCGTATCGGCGTACTCGTCGGCGATCGCGCGCCAGCGCTGGTGGATGGTGTGCACCCCGGGCTGGTCGTAGAACGGGTTCCCGACGTACTTCTCCCGCGTCGGTTCCCCGTTGTGCAGCGGTACGTCGGGCAACGCCGGGTCCTTCGCCATCGAGTCGGCCACGTCGATCCGGAAGCCGTCGACGCCGCGGTCGAACCAGAACCGCAGGATCGCGTCGAACTCCTCGATCACCTTCGGGTGGTCCCAGTTCCAGTCCGGCTGGGAGATGTCGAACAGGTGCAGGTACCACTGACCGTCGTCAATCTGCTGCCAGGCGGGCCCGCCGAACGCGGCCGGCCAGTTGGTCGGCGGCTTGCCGTCCTCGGAGTCGCGGAACCAGAACAGCTCGCGCTCCGGAGAGCCCTTGCCCGCCGCCAGCGCGGCCTTGAACCACGGGTGGTCCCAGGAGCAGTGGTTCGGCACCAGGTCGATCAGGATCCGCAGGCCCAGCGCGTGCGCCTCGGCGATCAGCGCGTCCGCGTCGGCGAGGGTGCCGAACTCCGGGTTGATGTCGCGGTAGTCGGCGACGTCGTACCCGCCGTCGAGCAGCGGGGACGGGTACCACGGGCTGATCCAGATCGCGTCGATGCCGAGCTCGGCGAGGTACGGCAGCCGGGCGCGGATCCCGTTCACGTCGCCGGTCCCGTCACCGTCGGCGTCGGCGAACGACCGCGGGTACACCTGGTAGACGACGGCGCTACGCCACCAGTCGTCGAGTGGTCTGGTCCCGGAATCAGGCACTGGATTACTCATGCGAACCAGCCTGACATGCCGGGCACGGAGGCTGTGACAGTCGTCTCAGGAAGGACCCCGGCTGTTGCTCGCGGCACGAGGGTGGCTACTGTCAGAAGCCCCGTACAGGCGAGAGAGGGACCACACTCGTGGATCTGATGGAATTCCAGGCGAAGACGGTCTTCGCCAAGCACGGAGTGCGGACGACCGTGGGTGCGGTCGTCACGACTCCGGAGGAAGCCCGCGCGGCGGCCGAGAAGATCGGCGGCCGGGTGGTCGTGAAGGCCCAGGTCAAGACCGGTGGCCGCGGCAAGGCCGGCGGCGTCAAGCTGGCCTCGAACCCGGACGAGGCCGAGGAGAAGGCCCGCGAGATCCTCGGGCTGGACATCAAGGGTCACGTCGTCAAGATCCTGAACATCGTCCCGGCCGCGGCGATCGGCGAGGAGTACTACTTCTCGTTCCTGATCGACCGCGCCAACCGCAACTACCTCTGCATCGCCTCCGCCGCCGGCGGCATGGAGATCGAGGAGGTCGCGCACACCAACCCGGACGCGGTCGCGCAGATCTCGATCGACCCGGCGACCGGTGTGGACGAGGCGAAGGCGCGCGAGATCGCGGTCGCCGCGAAGTACCCGGCCGACGTGATCGACGCCGTCGTACCGGAGATCGTCAAGCTGTACGACGTGTTCATCGCCGAGGACGCCTCGCTGGTCGAGGTGAACCCGCTGGTCAAGCTCGAGGACGGCAACGTCGAGGCGCTGGACGGCAAGGTCACGCTGGACGAGAACGCGGACTTCCGGCACCCGGAGCACGCCGAGTTCGAGGACGTCTCGGCGGCCGACCCGCTGGAGGCGGCGGCCAAGGCCAAGGGCCTGAACTACGTGAAGCTGGACGGCTCGGTCGGCATCATCGGCAACGGCGCCGGCCTGGTCATGTCCACGCTGGACGTGGTCGCGTACGCCGGTGAGCAGTTCGACGGCGTGAAGCCCGCGAACTTCCTCGACATCGGCGGCGGCGCGTCCGCCGAGGTGATGGCGAACGGGCTGGAGATCATCATCTCCGACCCGCAGGTGGAGAGCGTGTTCGTGAACGTCTTCGGCGGCATCACCGCCTGTGACGCGGTCGCGAACGGCATCGTGCAGGCGTTCGAGCTGCTGTCGAGCCGCGGCGAGCACGTCGCCAAGCCGCTGGTCGTCCGGCTGGACGGCAACAACGCCGAGGAGGGCCGCCGGATCCTCGACGAGGCGGGTCTCGCCGGTCTGGAGCGGGTCGACACGATGGACGGCGCCGCCAAGCGCGCCGCCGAGCTGGCTGCGAAGTAAGGGATCGCCGAACAATGTCTATCTTCCTGACCAAGGACAGCAAGGTCATCGTCCAGGGCATGACCGGCTCCGAGGGCACCAAGCACACCACCCGGATGCTCGCCTCGGGCACCAACATCGTCGGCGGCGTGAACCCGCGCAAGGCGGGCCAGAGCCAGGACTTCGACGGCAAGTCCGTCCCGGTCTTCGGCACCGTCTCGGACGCGGTCAAGGAGACCGGCGCGAACGTGTCGGTCATCTTCGTCCCGCCGAAGTTCACCAAGGACGCCGTACTCGAGGCCGTCGAGGCCGAGGTGCCGCTGGTCGTGGTGATCACCGAGGGCGTGCCGGTGCACGACACCGCCGCGTTCTTCGCCGCCGCGCAGGCGTCCGGCAAGACCCGGATCATCGGCCCGAACTGCCCCGGCATCATCACCCCGGGGTCGTCGAACGCGGGCATCATTCCGGCCGACATCGCGGGCCAGGGCCGGATCGGTCTGGTGTCGAAGTCCGGCACCCTGACCTACCAGATGATGTACGAGCTGCGGGACTTCGGGTTCTCGACCGCGATCGGGATCGGCGGCGACCCGATCATCGGGACCACGCACATCGACGCACTGCAGGCGTTCCAGGACGACCCGGACACCGACGCGATCGTGATGATCGGTGAGATCGGCGGCGACGCCGAGGAGCGGGCGGCCGCGTTCATCAAGGAGAACGTGACCAAGCCGGTCGTCGGGTACGTCGCGGGCTTCACCGCACCGGAGGGCAAGACGATGGGCCACGCCGGCGCCATCGTGTCCGGCTCGTCCGGCACCGCGGCCGCGAAGCAGGAGGCCCTCGAGGCCGTCGGCGTGAAGGTGGGCAAGACGCCGACCGAGACCGCCAACCTGATGCGCGAGATCATGCAGGGCCTGAACAAGTAACGACCAGGCGTGCAGCGGGACCTGCCCCTCACGGGGTGGGTCCCGTTGCTATTTGTAGGTGGCGGAGCGGTCGGCCGCGCGGGCCAGCGTCTCGTTGAACGCCGCGTCGGTGAGATCCAGCGCCTTGAGGACCGGGAACAGGACGTAGACCGCCCGGTTCCCCGACGAGGCGATCCCGATCCGGTAGACGAACTTCTTCCCGTCGCCGGTGTCGTACGTCGCCTTCCAGCTCTTGCCGGCGAGGGTGTTGGTCTTGACCGTGCCGGTGGAGTCGACCTTCGCGTTCGAGACGTTCTTCTCGCAGGCGTCGACGTTCTTCTTGATCTGGCTGACGTAACTCGCGGCCGCGGCCGCGGTGGCGAACCTGATCACCGTGTCGTCGAGCCCGAACTCGGTCGGCACCTTCGCCTCCGGCGTCACATACGTGACCGTGCCGTACTTCGTCGCCTTCGCCTTCTTGAGGCCGAGCTTCTCGCAGCCGGTGCCGTCATTGCTCGTCGCGGGGGCGCTCACCCACGGCTTGTCGATCTCATCCAGCAGTGGCAGGTCGACCGAGGCCATAAAACCCGGGGTGTCGGTGTTCGGCAGCAGGGCCGGTTTCGCGATCGGGGCGCCGGTCGCGCAGCCGCCGGTCTGGGCGCAGATCTTCTTCGCCGCCGCGCTCGCGGTGGCCAGCACCAGGTCCGGGCGGGGCGGTGTCGCGGCGATCGTGTCGTGCTCGACGACCATGGTCGCCTGCCCGGCGAGCGTGACCGCGACGGTCCGGTACTTCGTCTTCGCGCCGGGGACCTGCCCGAAGACGGCGATCACGCCGCGCTCGCCGACGCCGGTGGTCACGTAACCGGCCGACAACCGGGTCTGCGGTGTCGTGCACTGGCTGAGCCAGTGGACGACCGTGGCGTAGGTCTTCGCGGCGGTGGCCTTGTCGTTCGACACGTCGACGTACTGGACGGCCGTGTCCTTGGTGGCCGAGTTCTGCAGGGTGCGGACCCAGGTCCGCAGGCCGGACGGGTCGGCGAACCGCTGTGACTGGCAGGCGAACGCGTTGTCCGGGGCCGAGTCGCCGTCCGCGGTCTTGGTGACCGCCCAGGTGCCGGTCGCGCCGAGCGTCTTCGCGCCCGCGGCGTCCAGCAGCGCCTTGTCGTCGGCCAGTACGTCGGAATTGGACGGCTTGTCGTCCGACGGGCCGTTGCCGGCCTTCGCGCCGGGCTCCTTGTCGCCGCCGAACGCGTTCAGCGCGGCGACACCGCCGCCGCCGACCAGCACCACGACCGCGACGCCTGCTGCGATCGTCTGGTTCCGCTTGCGCGCCTTCTGGCGACGCGCCTCCCGGGCAGCGGCGCGACCGCCGCCGCGTGATGCACGGTGGGAACCGGCCAAAGCTCGTCCTCCTGACTGATTCCACCCGACAGTACCGGGTGAACCCACGCAGCTCCCACTCAGCTACCAACAGGCGAACTCGCCAGTACTGAGCGTCAGGTCGTGCCTGGTGGTCCATCGCCTACTGCGGGGCACTCGGCACGGCACCTCGCCGCACGGGTGCAAAGGCCACGATGCTCCGCATCGAGACCTTCGCCCCCGCACGCCGAGCTACCGCACCGAGCACCTCCTCGCTACGGCGCTGGACCACCAGGCACGACCTAGCAGGCGGGCTGAAGTCTCCCACATCCGGCGTGTCAGGACGAGTGGCGTCCGTGCGCGGGGAGACCATGGGAGTCAGATGACCGACATGCTGAGCCGCCCGGGCGCGCGGGACGGCGAAACGAGCGCTGCGCAGACGTCGGAGATCGCCGCCCAGACCAAGCCGCTGGTCGTGTCGGCCGTGATCTCCGCCGGAGCGTGTCTGCTGACGGGTCTGCTCACCTGCGCCGCGGTCGCCGTCGTCGGCTGGCTGGGCGCGACGTTCGGCGGCGCCTCCGGCGCGGTCCGGGCCGGCGCCTCGGCCTGGCTGATCGCGCACAAGGCGGGGGTGACGATCGGCACCGGCCGGATCAGCATCGCGCCGCTCGGCCTGACGTTGTTCTTCGCCTGGTGCCTGTACCGCGGCGGCAGGTCCGCGGCCCGGTCCAGCGCGGCCGACCGGACCCGTGACCTGATCTCGCTGGCCGGGGCGTTCGCGCTCGTCTACGGCCTCGGCGGGCTCGTCGTGGCGTTGCTCACGGCCGAGGGCCCGCTCAAGGTGTCGCCGCTGGCCGCGTTCCTGGGTGCGTTCTCGCTGGCGCTGGTGGCCGGGCTCGCGGGGATCGCGGTCGAGTCCGGAGCGGCCGAGGACCTCGCCGACGCCACACCGGCCGGCCTGCGGGACGCCGTACCCGCCGCGCTGGCCGCCGTCCTGACCGTGATCGCGATCGCCTCGCTGCTGTACGGCGTACTGCTCGCGATCCATTTCTCCCGGATCACCGGGATGCTCGAACTGCTGAACGCCGGCGTGATCGGGTCGGTCGTACTGTTCGCGATCTGCCTGATGCTGGTGCCGAACATGGTGCTGTACGTCGTCGCGTTCCTCGCCGGACCCGGGTTCCAGCTCGGTACCGGTACGACGATCGCGCCGACCGGCGTGGACGTGGGGAACCTGCCCGCGCTCCCGCTCCTGGCGGCGGTACCTGCCGACGGCGCGACCCCGTCGTACCTGCTGGTGCTGACGGCCGTGGTGCCGCTGGTCGCCGGTGCGGTCGCGGGGCTGGTCGTCGTACGGCGTGGGCTCGCGGAGCGGGACGCCGACGCGCTCGGGTGGGACGCGTTCGCGCTGCGCGGTGCGATGGCGGCGCTTGTCGCGGGCGTGATCGTGTTCGCGCTGCTGGCGCTGTCGGGCGGATCGGCGGGGCCCGGGCGGATGTCCGCGGTCGGAGTTCCGGGGGCGTTGCCGGCGGCCGGCGTACTGGCGGCCGGGATGGCGATCGGGGCGGCGATCACGGCCGCGGTGGTCTCGGCGCGGCGACCGGCTGACGGGGAGCCCGACAGCGGGCGATAAGCTTCCCGCCGTGACTTCTGCTGCCGGTCCCGGTTCTGCGCGCCTCGTCGTGCTCGTATCGGGGTCGGGGTCGAACCTGCAGGCCTTGCTGGACGCTTGCGCCGACCCGGCGTACGGCGCCCAGGTCGTCGCCGTCGGCGCCGACCGCGACGGGATCGCCGGCCTGGACCGGGCCGCGGCCGCCGGTGTGCCGACGTTCGTGCACAAGGTGAAGTCGTTCGCCGAGCGCGCCGACTGGGATCGGGCGCTGACCTCGTCGGTCGCTTCTTACAAGCCCGACTTGGTGGTCTCGGCCGGGTTCCTGAAGCTGGTCGGGGACGATTTCCTCGAGGCGTTCGGCGACCGCTACATCAACACCCACAACGCGCTGCTGCCGGCGTTCCCCGGGATCCACGGTCCCCGGGACGCGCTGGAGTACGGCGTGAAGGTCGCCGGGGCGACGCTGTTCTTCGTGGACGGCGGCGTCGACACCGGGCCGATCATCGCGCAGGTCGTCGTACCCGTGCTGGACGACGACACCGAAGAAGACCTGACCGAACGGATCAAGGACGTCGAACGCCGCCAGCTGGTGGAGTGGGTCGGCCGCCTGGTCCGGGACGGCTGGACTATCACTGGACGAAAGGTTCGACTGAAGTGAGCACCGACCGCAGGCCGATCCGCCGCGCGCTGATCAGCGTGTACGACAAGACCGGTCTGGAGGAGCTCGCTTCCGCGCTGCACGCCGCCGGTGTTCAGCTGGTGTCGACCGGTTCGACCGCGGCGCGGATCGCGGCGGCCGGGGTTCCGGTGACCAAGGTCGAGGAACTGACCGGGTTCCCGGAGTGCCTGGACGGGCGGGTCAAGACGCTGCACCCGCTGGTGCACGCCGGTCTGCTCGCCGACCTGCGCAAGGCCGATCATGTCGAGCAGTTGCAGGAGATGCGGGTCGAGCCGTTCGACTTGCTGGTCAGCAACCTGTATCCGTTCACCGAGACGGTCGCGTCCGGCGCGTCGGTCGACGAGTGCATCGAGCAGATCGACATCGGCGGTCCGTCGATGGTGCGCGGCGCGGCGAAGAACCACGCGAACGTCGCGGTGGTCACGTCCCCTGCGCAGTACCCCGCGCTTCTCGCCGCGCTCGGCGAGGGTGGCTTTTCCTTGGAGGATCGGGCCCGGTTGGCTGCGGCGGCCTTCGTGCACACGGCCGAGTACGACATCGCGGTCGCGTCCTGGATGGGCAACGTGCTCACCGACTCTTCCGAGGGCTCCGGCTTCCCCGCGTGGGTGGGCGCTTCGTGGGAGAAGTCCGCTGTGCTGCGGTACGGCGAGAACCCGCATCAGCCGGCCGCCCTGTACCTGAACGGGCGCGGCGGGCTGGCCGCGGCGGAGCAGCTGCACGGCAAGGAAATGTCGTACAACAACTACGTCGACGCCGACGCGGCCCGGCGTACCGCCTATGACTTCAGCGAGCCGGCCGTCGCGATCATCAAGCACGCCAACCCGTGCGGCATCGCCGTCGGCAAGGACATCGCCGAAGCCCACCGGCGCGCACACGAGTGCGACCCGGTCTCGGCGTACGGCGGTGTGATCGCGACGAACCGCCCGGTCACCGTCGACCTCGCCAAGCAGGTCGCGGAGATCTTCACCGAGGTGCTGGTGGCGCCCGGCTTCGAGGACGGCGCCGTCGAGATCCTGCAGGCGAAGAAGAACATCCGGCTGCTCGTCGCGCCCGAGGTGTTGTCGGACGAGACCGTCGAGCTGCGGGCGATCAGCGGCGGCCTGCTGCTGCAGCACCGCGACCGCTTCCAGGCCTCCGGCGACGACCCGTCCGCGTGGACCCTCGCCGCTGGTTCTCCTGCCTCTGACGAGGTCCTGGCCGACCTGGCCTTCGCCTGGAAGGCCTGCCGCGCGGTCAAGTCCAACGCGATCCTTCTCGCCTCCAACGGCGCCTCCGTCGGCGTCGGCATGGGCCAGGTCAACCGCGTCGACTCCTGCCGCCTCGCCGTCTCCCGCGCGGGCGAGCGTGCGTCCGGTTCGGTCGCCGCCTCCGACGCCTTCTTCCCCTTCCCCGACGGCCTCGAGGTCCTCATCGAAGGCGGCGTCAAAGCAGTAGTCCAGCCCGGCGGCTCCATCCGAGACGAAGCAGCCATCGAATCCGCCACCAAAGCCGGCATCACCATGTACTTCACCGGCACCCGCCACTTCTTCCACTGACCCAAGACCCAGGTTCCCGGAGCGGGAGCTGGTTACGAGTCCTCGGTGTACGAGGTCAAGCGCGCCAACCTCACCCGTGCGAAGGTTCTGGCCGCGCGGAACGCGTACGCCAAGGGTTGCTCGGTCGAGTACACCGCGCCCCTTCTCGACGCCGTGAAGGTCAGCGTGTACGCGCCGTGGAAGTGGACTATCTAAAAGGTGCGCCGGTACGCGACCTGGTGGCCGTCGTCGCGGGAATCGAGGGCTAGGGTCCAGCCGGTTTTGGTGTAGAAGGTTTGGCCTTGGGGGGTAGTTGGCCAGGGTCCAGAGGATTGCTTCGTCGTACTGGGCGGCTAGTTCTTCGAGGGCTTTCTGCATGAGGGCGGTGCCAACCCCTCGACGCCAGTGCGGCGGGTCGACGGCGATCGTGTCGAGCTCGCCCAGCTCGGGATCGATCGGATCCCGGCTCGGCCCGACGCCGACGAACGACCCCCGGTCGGCGTTGGTGGGTAGGCGTCCAAGATGCAGGGTTTGCGTCCTGGATCCGGGACGCAAACCCAGCATCTCGGACGTCCACCCATGAGTTGCGGTGGGCGACGGCGGGGTCAGTTGGGGACGATGATGGCGAGTACTGCGATGGCCGCGGCGGTGAGGAAGAGGAAGGTGGTGTCGAACATGCGGTTGCGGACGTGGAGGAGGCCTGCGGCTGGGTCGGAGAGGGTGGCTCGGAGGAGGCCCGCCAGGCCTACGGCGCCGGCGAACACGAAGACGCCGTTGCGCCAGTTGTAGAACCAGAGCACGACCAGGCCGACCAGTGCGACCAGAAGCGTCAACCCCAACGGCCATTGACTCCGACGCTGGGCCTCACCCGCCATCAGCACGCCACACCCAACTCGACCCCGTACGCCGTACCGCTGGGGGTCACTGGGGGAGGCTCGATTCGGCGGCTTCTACTACGTTGGTGAGGAGCATTGCGCGGGTCATCGGGCCGATGCCACCGGGCATCGGGGCGATCCAGGCGGCGTGCTCGCGGGCAGCGGGCTCGATGTCGCCGACGATCTTGCCTTCGGCGTTGCGGCTGGTGCCGACGTCGAGGAGGACGGCGCCGGGCTTCACCATGTCCGCGGTGATCAGGCCGGCCGAACCCGCGGCGGCGATCACGATGTCGCCGGTCCGTACGACGGCGGCGAGGTCCTTCGTGCCGGTGTGGCACTGCGTCACGGTCGCGTTCTCGCTGCGCCGGGTGAACAGCAGCCCCATCGGCCGTCCCGCGGTCACCCCGCGGCCCACGACGACCACGTGCGCGCCGGCGATCGGTACGTCGTACCGCCGGAGGATCTCCACGCAGCCCTTCGGGGTGCACGGCAGCGGACCGTCCTGGCCGAGGACGAGCTTGCCGAGGCTGACCGGGTGCAGGCCGTCGGCGTCCTTGGCGGGGTCGATCAGGCCGAGGATCGTGTTCGTGTCGACGTGCTTCGGGAGTGGGAGCTGGACGATGAAGCCGGTGCATTCCGGGTTGTCGTTGAGCGCCTGCACCTGCGCGGCGATCTCGTCCTGGGTCGCGGTGTCCGGCAACTCGACCTGGATCGAGGAGATCCCGACTGCCGCGCAGTCGCGGTGCTTCCCCGCCACGTACGCCCGGCTGCCCGGGTCGTCACCCACCAGGATCGTGCCGAGCCCGGGCACCACGCCCTGCTCGGCGAGCTTCGCGACCCGGACCTTCAACTCGTCCTTGATCGCCGCCGCCGTCGCCTTGCCATCCAGAATCTGCGCCGTCACGACCCCAGAGTCTGCCACGCGCCACCCCCGGCTCCCCACCCGCACGCCCGGACCGGGGGTCCGGATCGCCAGGCCATCACAAATGCTCGTCGGCCGGGCGGCCACGCGGGCCGCCCGGCCGAGGTGGGCGATTGTGATGGGCTGGGCGTCCGGGTCAGCTCGTCAGGTCGTAGACGGTGGTGCTGCCGACGGTGGTCGCCGTGTAGTTGGATTCGACCCAGGACTGGATCTCGCTGGCGGCGGAGGAGCCGCCGCGTCCGCCGCCGCCCTGGCCGCCGGAGATGTAGTACGAGATCTTGCCTTCGGCTACCCATTGCTTGAACTGGGCGAGGGTCGGTGCGTCGTCGGTGCCGCTGAAGCCGCCGATGGCTATGACGGACTTTCCGGTGGCGAGCTCGAGCGAGGCTGCCGACTGCGAGCCGCTGGTGGCGGCTGCCCAGGTCGTGGTGGTGTTCGACAGCAGAGCCGTCAGCTCACTACTGGCCGAGGCATCCCCACCCATCCCACCTCCACCATCATCCGAACTGCTCGACCCGTTGGAACCTGAGCTCGTGGATCCGTTTGCTCCGTTGGGAGGTGTGCCGGAGGGCGCGCCCGAGCCGCCGGGGCCGCCTGCTCCGCGGGTGCCGCCGCCTCCGCCCATCGCGCTGCTGCCCGGCCCCGACGTCGGGATCGAACCGTTGTGCGTCTGCGCCGCCGTAGCCGCCGCGTACGCCGTGCTGCCGAGGCCGAGCGAAACCACCACCGCCAGAACAACCGCAGGCAGCACCCGCCGCATCCGGTGCCCGACCAGCAGCAGAAGCCCAGCCAGAACACCAGCCGCGAGTACGACGTACTTCGCCCAAGGAAGGAAGTCCGACGTACGGCCCAGCAGTACGTAATCCCAAACGCCCGTCGCCAGCACCATCGCGGCCAACGTGATCCGCGCCGCCAGCGCCGCCCGCTGCTTCCACGCGATCACAACACCCATCCCAACCAGACCGCCGATGGCCGGGGCGAGCGCAACGGCGTAGTACGGGTGGATCGTCCCGCTCATGAAGCTGAAGACACCCGCGGTCACGAGCAGCCAGCCGCCCCACAGCACCAGCCCGGCGCGGAACAGGTCGGTCCGCGGCGCGCGACGCGTCAGCCACAGCCCGCCGACCAGTGCGATCAATGCCGCAGGCAACAACCAGGAGATCTCGGTGCCGAAGGCGGATCCGAACATCCGCGTGATCCCGGTGCTCCCACCGAACCCGGTGTTCGCGCTCCCGCCACCACCGCCACCGTTGCCCGAACCACCCAGCAGGCGCCCGAGGCCGTTGTACCCAAGCGCAAGCTCGAGCAGCGAGTTGTTGGTCGAACCACCGATATAAGGACGGCTCGACGCGGGCCACAGCTCGACGAGCGCGACGTACCAACCGGCACCGACGATCAGAGCACCCAATGCGCCGAGCAGGTGCAGCAGCCGCCGGCGCAACGACGTCGGCGCCGCGATCAGGTACACCAGCGTGAAGGTCGGCAGTACCAGCAGCGCCTGCCCCATCTTGGTCAGGAACGCGAACCCGATCGCCACCCCGGCCAGCGCCAGCCAGCGCGCCGACGCCTTCTCCAGCGACCGTACGACGAAGTACGCCGCGGTCACCATCAGCAGCACGAGCAACGCGTCCGGGTTGTTGAACCGGAACATCAGTACGGCGACCGGCGTCAACGCCAGCGCACTACCCGCGATCAGCCCTGCGGCCGGACCGGCCACGCGCTTCACGGTCAGGTACGTCAGGCCGACCGCCGCGATCCCCATGAACGCCTGCGGCGCCAGCACAGTGAAGCTGTTGAACCCGAACAGCCGCGCGAACGCGGTCGCCACCCACAGCGCGCCCGGCGGCTTGTCGACGGTGATCGCGTTCCCCGCGTCGAGCGACCCGAACAGCCAAGCCTTCCAGCTCTGCGTCCCGGCCAGCTCCGCGGCGGCGTAGAAACTGTTCCCGTACCCCGAGGCGGTCAGATTCCACAGGTACAGCAACGCCGTACCGGCCAGCATCGCCAGCGCCGCCGGCCGAACGTACGCCGCCTGCCCGGCAGGTCCGCGCACGAGCCGCCGGAGCCTCCCTGGCGGAGGACCGGGCGGGGGATCCGCGGCCGGTGGTTCAAGAGTGCGAGCGGGTCGGTCGAGCAGCGTCGTCATGATCGTCTCCAGTTCGGCGTACGGCTTCCACTGGTGACGATGACAAGTGGGTCTTCGGCCTCCCTGGGCGTCGGCTGGGAGCTCGCTGTGAGCCGGGAATACCTGCGCCCTTGCAGTGGTTCGGGAAGATAGTTTATTGTTGAACTACCAATCAGCGAGGAGCACATCATGCCCGCCGTGACCGTCAGTGACATCACCGTTCTGCCCCGCGTCAGTGCGCAGGATTCGGTGAACGAGCGTTCGGTGAAGTCGGTGACCTCGGCGCCGAGCGGGTACGAGGGCGAAGGCTTTCCGGTACGCCGGGCGTTCGCGGGCGTCGACCTCCGTGACCTGGACCCGTTCATCCACATGGACCAGATGGGCGAGGTGGAGTACGCGCCGGGCGAGCCGAAGGGTACGCCGTGGCACCCGCACCGCGGCTTCGAGACCGTGACGTACATGCTCGACGGGATCATGGAGCACCAGGACTCCAACGGTGGTGGCGGCGTGATCTCCAACGGCGACACCCAGTGGATGACGGCGGGCAGCGGCTTGCTGCACATCGAGACCCCGCCGGAGCACCTGGTGGTGAGCGGCGGCCTGTTCCACGGCATCCAGCTCTGGGTGAACCTGCCGAAGGCGCTCAAGTGGGCCCCGCCGCGCTATCAGGACATCCGCGGCGGCGACTCCGCGCTGCTGTCCACGCCGGACGGCGGTTCGCTGATCCGCGTGATCGCCGGCTCGGTCGACGGGCACAACGGGCCTGGTTCGACCCACACCCCGATCACGTTGGTGCACGCGACGGTCAGCCCTGGCGCCGAGATGGTCCTCCCGTGGCAGCCGGACTACAACGCGCTCGTCTACGTGCTGGCCGGTCAGGGCACCGTCGGCTCCGAGCGGCGCCCGATCCGCAAGGGTCAGCTGGCTGTCTTCGGTCCGGGCGACACGATCCGTACGGCGGCGAGTACGTCGCAGCCGCAGGCCGAGCCGAACCTCGACGTACTGGTGATCGGCGGCCGTCCGATCCGGGAGCCGGTCGCGATGGCCGGGCCGTTCGTGATGAACACCCGCGCCGAGGTCATCCAGGCGTTCGAGGACTTCCAGGCCGGCAAACTCGGCAGCATCCCGGCCGTCCACGGCGCTCCGACGGAACTCCGCAGTACCGAGTAGTCCCGAGCAGTCCCGAGGAGTCCCGCCCCTGGACACCGGCAACCCCCGGATCTACCTTCGCAGCAAGGGGATTCGGGGAAGTTGCAGGGGGCATCATGTCGTACTTGCGGAAACTTGCGCTGATCGTGTCCGCGGTAGCACTGACGGTCGCCGCGGCCGCACCGTTCCCGGCGAGGATTCCGTTGCCGGTGGACTTCCAGCCGGAAGGCATCGCCACCGGCCCGCAGAGCACGTTCTACGCCGGCTCGCTGCGCAGCGGTGACATCTATCGCGGCAGCCTGCGGACCGGCGAGGGAGCGATCTTCGTCGACGCGCCGCCGGGCCGGACTGCGGTCGGGATGAAGGTCGAGCGAGCTGAGCAGCGGCTCTGGGTCGCGGGCGGGGCCAGCGGCCATGCCTACGTCTACAGCACCCGCGACGGCTCGACGGTCGCCGACCTGGTGCTCACTTCGGCGCCCAGCACGTTGATCAACGACGTCGTCGTCACCAACGACGCCGCGTACTTCACCGACACGTTCAGCCCGGTGTTCTACAAGGTCCCGATCGAGCCCGGCGGCCGCATCGGCGCACCGCAGACCATCCCGTACAGTGGTCCGGCGGCCGTGATGGGGGACTTCCCGAACTGGAACGGCATCGACGCCACCCGGGACGGCAAGCACTTGATCGTCGGGCACTCGTCGCGCGCGACGATGTACCTGGTGGATCCCGGGACCGGCGCCAGCCGGGCCATCGCGATCACCGGTGGCACGATCACACCCGGTACGCCGGACGGCATCCTGCTCGACGGCAAGACCTTGTGGGTGGTGGAGAACTTCGCCAACCGCCTCGTCAAGGTCGAGCTCGGCGCGGACCTGACCAGCGGCGAGATCGTTGCCGCCGTCTCCAGTTCCCTGTTCAGGGTGCCGACCACCGTCGCCGAGGACGGCCACCGGCTGGCGCTGGTCAACGGCCGCTTCGACCTCGGCTTCCCGCCCCCGTTCGGACCTGGTGCGCCGGCCGGCACCGACTTCGACGTGGTGCAGCTCGACAAGCCCTGATCAGCCCTCGGGGTAGAACAGGAACAGCGTGCAGCCCTTGGCGGACTGCGGAACGTGGGACGACCCGGCCGGGGCGTGGATGAACGATCCGGCCGGGTAGTCGCGGTCGCCGTCGTTGAACACGCCGTCGACGACGAACACCTCCTCCGGACCGGGATCGTGAACGTCGATCCCTTCCCAGCGTGATCCGGGATCCATCTGCAGTACGAACGCCTTGGCGACCGACCCGGACCACAGCGGCCGCAGTCTGATGCCCGGAAACAGTTCGCGGACCGGTGCGTCGTCGACCGACGCCCACTCGTAGTTCTCCATACCTCCGATCCTCGCCTCGTCCACGCGGTTGCCCCCAGTGTCAGGATAGTCTCGGTCAGGTACTTTTCTGCCATGCCCCGAAGCAGGCATCGCGTCGTCGCTCTGGTGACCGCTCCGCAGGCGAGCTTCGAGCTCGGGTGTGCGGCGGCGGTCTTCCGCGATCCGCCGTACCGCTTCAGCGTCTGCACCGAACAGCCCGGAAACCTCCGCACCACCGAGGGATTCGACATGGTGGTGACGTCCGGTCTGCGCGCGCTCGACAGCGCCGGCACGATCGTCGTGCCGGGGTGGCTGCCGATCAATCGCGAACCGTCCGAGCAGGTCCTCCGCGCACTCACGCGGGCCCATCGACGCGGCGCGCGGCTCGTCAGCATCTGCTCGGGTGCGTACCTGCTCGCCGCGACCGGCCTGCTCGACGGGCGCCGGGTCGCGACGCATTGGCGGTACGCCGACGAACTGCAGCGCCGATTCCCCGCGGTACAGGTGGATCCGGACGTCCTGTACGTCGACCACGGGGATGTGGCGACGAGCGGCGGGTCGGGGACCGGGATCGATCTGTGCCTGCATCTGGTGCGCCGCGATCACGGGGCGTCCTACGCGTCGTGGGTTGCGCGCCGGATGGTGATGCCACCGCATCGTGAAGGCGGTCAGGTCCAGTACCGCTCCGAGGGTCCGGAACTGATCAACCGAGGTAGTGAGTCGTTGGGTGCGGTCCTGGATTGGGCCGTCGCGCACCTGGGCGAGCCGATCACCGTCGACGACCTCGCCAGCAGGGTGAACGTGTCGGGGCGGACGTTGGCGCGGCGGTTCGAGGAGCAGCTGGGGATGGCGCCGGGGCAGTGGTTGCTGGGCCAGCGGATCGCCAGAACACGTGTTCTGCTGGAGGAAACGGACCTTTCCGTCGACGCCATCGCGACCCGGGTCGGCCTCTCCTCGGCGACCAATCTGCGCAGAAGATTCCGCGCCGCGCTCCGCACCACCCCGAGCGCCTACCGCCGCGCGTATCAGGGCAGGTAGTCGAGGGTGAGGTAGTGCTCGATGCGTGGGTCGTCCGGATCGCCGCCGTAGAGCTCGACGAATCGCCGCGCGGCGGGCAGGCCGCCGTACTGCGGGTTGAGGTCGCCGCGGAGGCTGCCGAACATGAGCGACAGGTCGATGTACCGGTCGCCGGCGCCGAGCCGGCTCAGATCGAGGACGCCGGTGAAACGCAGGGTTTCGGGGTCGATGAAAACGTTCGGCGCGCAATAGTCCCCGTGTGTGACCGCCTCGCCGACGCCCGGGAACAGCGACCTGAACGGACAGCCGCTGAGCTCGTCGAGCCGACGGAGGCCATCGGCCATCGCGGCGAGGACGCCGGGACGGTCGGCAGCGGGCCACTCCTGAGAGGCATCGCGGCCGGGTAACTCGGTGCTGAGCAGCCAGTTGTTGCCGCGATCAACGATCTGGGGGCACGGGAACCCGGTCGAGCCGAGCCAGGCCAATCGGTCGGATTCATCAGAGACGCCGTCACCCGCCTTGTAGTACAGGCGTTCCGGGCCACGGTCGAGGCGGACGACCGTAGCGCCGGAGCAGCCGACATGGACCGGTTCGGCGCTGTCGGCGCCGAACCGGTCCTGGAGAAGATTCAGATCCACTCAGCGAAGGTTACGGTGCAACGCCGAGATCAGCTCCCCATTTCCGGTGTCGCCGTCGAGCGACCAGATCATCGCGCCGCCCAGGTCGCGGTGCGAGATGTACTGCGCTTTCCGTTTCATCTCGACCGGGTCGTCCCAGGTCCAGAACGTCGTACCGTCGAACAGCCACGCGAAACCGGCGCGATTGTCGCGGTAGACCGTGTAGTTCGCCAGTTGGGCCTTCAGGTAGCGGTAGTCCTCGGTGCCGGCGTCGAACGTCGACGGCGCCGGTCCGGTCGACGGCTGGAAGAGACCGTGGTTCACATCAGTCACTCCCGTCCAGCCGTGTGAGTAGAACGGCACTCCCATCACCAGCTTGCTCCGCGGCGCGCCCCGGGCCAGGTAGGCGTCGATCGTCACCTGTGAGCTGAACTCCGGTGTCGTCGGATCGCCTGCCGGTCCGTCGATCGCGGACTGCTGGTTGGTGAGCGTCTCCCACGGGCCGTGGTAGTCGTAGCCCTGCGTCGTGCCGAAGGTCAGGTCCTTGAACAGCTGACGGACCTCGAAGCCGCGGTCGATCATCGCCGGGTTCGCGGGCAGGAACGCGGTCAGGTCGTGTCTGCCCGGCAGCCGGTCGAGTTGCTTGCGGTACTCGTGCACCAGCGCGGTGAAGTTCTGCTTGTCCTCGGGCCGGATCACGTTCCCTGGGTTGCCTTCGCTGGCCGGCCATTCCCAGTCCAGGTCGATGCCGGTGAAGATGCCCTTCGCGGCACCGGCCGGCAGGCCCGGCAGGTTGCCCTTCAGCCACAGGTCCAGGCACGACTTCACGTGCGCGGTCCGGGAGGCGGGCGTGAGTGCCGCGTCGGAGAAGTGCGCCGAGCCGGTCCAGCCGCCGAGCGAGATGCTGATCCGGAGCTTCGGGTACTTCTGCTTCAGTTGCTTGAGCTGATTGAGATTGCCGTTGAGCACCTGGCCGGGCTCGTCGGCCTTGCCGTTGACGCTCTGCTCGGCGGTGAACGGTCGCTGGTAGTCGGCCCACGGGTCACTGCTCAGGCAGTTCCCCTGGGCGTCGACGAAGCCGAACGCGTAGTTGATCTGGGTCAGCCGGGCCGCGGACCCGTTCTTCACCAGATCGCTGACCAGAAAGTTCCGGCCGTACCCACTCCAGTTGGTGTAGTACCCCACCACTCGCTTGGTGCTGCCGTGCGCTTCGGCAGGTACCGCGGCAGTCGTTGGCGCGACCAGCGCAGCCGCCATCAGCAGCCCCACACTCCGACGCCTCATAACACCCCCATCGGACGGTTCCTGCGCACACAGTAGGACCCCACCCCGACTTACGCAATGACTCTGCAAAAACTAGGATGCCGGTATGACGACTGTTGCCGGTGATCTCGCGCCGTCCGGGGTTCTGCGGGCTTCGATCAACCTGGGGAACCCGGTGCTCGCTCGGGGAACGGCGGAGGACCCGGGTGGGGTGACGGTGGATATCGCGCGGGAGTTGGCGCGGCGGCTCGGGGTGTCGTTGGAGTTGGTGTGTTTTGATGCGGCGCGGAAGTCGTTCGAGGCGATGACGACCGGGCGGGCGGATCTGTGTTTTCTCGCGATCGATCCGGCGCGGGCGGCTGAGGTGGCGTTCACGGCGCCGTACGTCGTGATCGAGGGAGTGTTCGCCGTACCGCGAGACTCCGCGCTGACGACCGTCGCCGCGATGGATGCGCCAGGAGTCCGGATCGGGGTGAAGCAGGGGTCGGCGTACGACCTCTACCTGACCAGGACGTTGCAGCAGGCAACGGTTGTCCGCGGGGAGGAGGGCGTCGACGTGTTCCGCGAGCAGGGGCTCGAGGTGGCGGCCGGTATCCGGCAGCCCATCACGCGGTACGTCGCCGAGCACCCGGACCTGCGCCTGATCGACGAGCGGTTCATGCAGATCCAGCAGGCCGTCGGCACCGCGAAGTCGAAGCACCCGGAGACGGTCGCCTACCTGCACGACCTGATCGAGGACCTGAAAGCGTCGGGTTTCATCGCCGCGTCCCTGGCCGCCTCCGGTCAGGCGGACGCAGCCGTTGCCCCATCGGCCTGAGCACGGGTTCCCTTACGGGCAGTGACGAGGCAACAACCTGCCGTGGCAGGTGGTTCTGGCAACCACTCGATAGAGTCCGGACATCTATCGGTGAGTGGTCGCACGGCTCCGCTCTGTGAGCGGTCTGGTGCGGCCCGCTGTGAGGACAACCGATCGGGAGGGACTCATCGTGGTATCCACACCACGATCGAGGCGCATCGGCGTTGCCGCCGTCGCCTTGATCGCTGCCTTCGGGCTCGCTGCCCCGGGCCAGGCACTGGCCGGCCCCCAAGCCCAACCAGCCCCCGCGCAGGGGAAGGACCAGAGCGTCACGCTGATCACCGGCGACCGGGTCACCCTGCGCGGTGGAGACCCGGCGCGCGCCACGATTCGGCCCGGTAACGGCCGGACCGGCGTCGCGTTCAGCTCGTACCGGCTGAAGGACCACCTGTACGTCGTACCGTCCGACGTCAGCGCGCGCCTGGCCGGCGGCAAGCTCGACCGCCGCCTGTTCGACGTGACAGCGCTGATCAAGGACGGGTACGGGGCCAACTCGAGGGACACGCTGCCGCTGATCGTCACGTACACCGGCAAGGCGCAGAAGCGCGCGGCGATTCCGGGAGCGACCGTCTCGCGGCAGTTGCCCGTCATCAACGGCGCTGCGCTGAAGGTCACGAAGGACTCCAAGGTGCTGGACGGGGCCGGGATCGACAAGATCTGGCTCGACGGCAAGCGCAAGGTCACGCTGGACCATTCGGTCCCGCAGATCGGCGCGCCGACCGCGTGGCAGGCGGGCTACACCGGCAAGGGGATCCCGGTCGCGGTCCTCGACACCGGGATCGACAAGACGCACCCCGACCTCGCCACCCAGGTGGCCGGCGGCAAGAACTTCACCGACTCGCCCGACGGCGACCACTTCGGTCACGGTACGCACGTCGCCTCGACGATCGCCGGTACGGCGGCCGCGTCGAGCGGCAAGTACAAGGGCGTGGCGCCGGACGCCCGCCTGTACGACGGCAAGGTCTGTGACGACTTCGGCAGCTGCCCAGACTCCGCGATCCTGGCCGGGATGGAATGGGCCGCGACCGAGGTGAAGGCCAAGGTCGTCAACCTGAGCCTCGGCGGCACCGACACACCGGGGATCGACCCGCTCGAGGAGGCGGTGAACCGGCTGACCGCGCAGACCGGCACCCTGTTCGTGATCGCCGCCGGCAACGAGGGCCCGGGTGAGCAGACCATCGGCTCGCCGGGCAGCGCGGACGCCGCGCTCACCGTCGGCGCGGTCGACAAGCAGAACCAGCTGGCCGACTTCTCCAGCCGCGGCCCGCGGGTCGGCGACGGGGCCGTGAAGCCGGACATCAGCGCCCCCGGTGTCTCGATCGTCGCCGCGAAGGCGAAGGACTCGATCATCGGCGAACCCGTCGGCGAGGACTACCTGCGCCTCGACGGTACGTCGATGGCGACGCCGCACGTGGTCGGATCGGCCGCGATCCTCGCGCAGGAACACCCGAACTGGAAGGCCGCCGAGCTCAAGGGCGCGCTGATGGGTTCGGCCAAGCCGGCCGCGGAGCAGACCGCGTTCGAGCAGGGCGCCGGCCGGGTGGATGTTGCCAAGGGCATCAAACAGACCGTGATCGCCGAGCCCGGCAACGTCTCGTTCGGTACGGCGGTCTGGCCGCACGACGACGACGTACCCGTCACCAAGGCCGTGACGTACCGCAACCTCGGCGACCAGGCGGTGACGCTCAACCTGGCCGCGACGTTGACCGGACCGGACGGCAGCGCTGCTCCGGCGGACGCGCTCAAGCTGAGTGCAACCACAGTCACGGTCCCGGCGGGCGGCACCGCCACCGTCCAGGCGACCTCGAACACCAAGCACGACGGCCCGGACGGCACGTACTCCGGCCGCCTCACCGCGGGCGCGGGCGACGTCAGCGTCACGTCGGCGATCGGTGTGAACAAGGAGAAGGAGAGCTACAACCTCACCCTGAAGGCGATCGGTGCGGACGGAAAGCCGGCCCAGTTCGACGGCGTGCTGTTCGCGATGGACCGGAGCCTGTTCCAGTTCCTCGGCGACGGAACCGACTCGCTGACGACGCGCCTGCTGAAGGGCGAGTACCTGGTGCAGAGCAGTCAGTTCGTCGAGCAGGCGGACGGCAGCTTCGCCAGCTACGGGCTCGTGCAGCCGTCGATCAAGCTCGCCGAGGACACCACGGTGGTGTTCGACGCGCGGACGACGAAGCCGGTGAAGGTGACCGTGCCGCAGCCAGGCGCGGAGGCCGCGCTCGCCGACGTCGGATTCGACCGGACGTCCGCGGACGGCCGGTACGGACTGAGCTCCGCCAACCTGTCGTTCGGATTCGGGGCGATCTACTCCGCGCAGGTGGGATCGTCGGTGTTGCCGCAGGAGCAGTTCACCGGCCATGTCGCGTCGCAGTGGGCGAAGCCGGACGCCGACGGCTCGTTCAGCAATTCGCCGTACGTCGTCGGTCAGGTCAACACGTTCCCGGGCGTGTTCCCGACCGGGTTCGTGCGCAACGTGCAGGCGAAGGAGCAGGCCACGCTCCAGCAGACCGTCAACGCCACGAGCGACCGGGAGCACGAGCGGATCGTGTTCGGCAGCGGGCCGGGGATGAACGGCGGCTGGGCGGTCGGGCTGACGTACGGCAAGGCCCCGCTGACCCTGACGGCGTACGTCGACGCCAAGCCGGCCACGTGGCGGACCGAGATCGACGAGATCATCCCGAGCACCGACCCGGAGGACCCGTTCCCGCAGACGATCAGCCGGCTCATGTCGCCGTCGAAGGAGTACCGGGCCGGCAAGTCGTACGACGAGCGATTCAACGCGGCGGCGTTCTCGATCGCGCCGGACGCGGCGGTCCGCGAAGGGAACTTCCTGTTCCTGTCGGCCTACGGCCTGGGTGACGCGGACGGGAACGGTGGGTTCATCGCCACCGATTCCGAGTCCAGCAAGCTGATCCAGGACGGGAAGGTCGTCGCCGAGTCGCCGTTCTTCGGGTACGTCGAGGCATCCGAGCTGCCCGCGGCGAAGACGACGTACACGCTGGAGTCGACGCAGACACAGTCGAAGAGCCCGTTCGCCACCCGGACCGATCTGCGGTGGACGTTCAGCTCGGCGGCCACGTCGGCGGCGACCAGGCTGCCGCTGCTGGGTATCCGCTACCAGCCCACGGTGGACGTCCACAACGTGGCCGAGCGCAAGCCGGTCACGGTCCTGCCCGTCGTGGTGGACCCGCAGGCCGGGCAGCAGCTGCCGGTGATCCGCAAGCTGACGGTCCAGGTGTCCGGCGACGACGGCAAGACCTGGAAGAACGCCGCTGTCGCGCCGATCGGTCACGGCCGGTACAAGGCGATCTTCGCGACACCGGCCGGGCAGTCGGTCTCGTTGCGGTCGCATCTGGTCGACGGTTCGGGCAACGTAACGGACCTGACCGTAATCAGGTCGTACGGGTTGGGCTGAGCACGCAACCCCGGGGGCCGGTTGTCGCGTTCTACGAGTTGCGCAGACAACCGACATTTGGGGTGAGGCAGTGAGTTCGAGATCTACGCGCAGAGGAAAGCCCGCGATCGCCGTACTGGCGGTCGCGGGCCTTGCTGTCGGGGTGCTGACACCGGCGCACGCGGCGTCGGTAGCACCTGCTGCTCAGCCGGCAACCGGTGGCAAGGACGTCAGCGTCACGCTGATCACCGGCGACCGGGTGCGGCTGGCCGGCGGTGACATCACCAAGGCGACGGTCGAGCCCGCCGCCGGCCGGGAGCACGTCGGCTTCAACACCTACCGGATCCGGGACCACGCCTACGTGATCCCGGCCGACGTCTACAAGGCAGTGGGGGACGGCCGGATCGATCGCCGGCTGTTCGACGTCGTGCAGCTGGTCAAGGACGGGTACGACGATGCGTCGACGAGCACGATCCCGGTGCTGACGACGTACGCCGGCACCGCGAAGCGCGCCGTACCGTCCGGAACGCGGGTCACGCGGCAGTTGCCGTCGATCAGCGGCGCGGCGATGAAGGTCAGCAAGAGCAACGCCAAGGCGTTCATGTCGTCGGCCGGGTTCAGCAAGCTGTGGCTGGACGGCAGGCGGAAGTTGCTGCTGGACCAGTCGGTCCCGCAGATCGGTGGACCGGCCGCGTGGCAGGCCGGGTACACCGGCAAGGGGGTGTCGGTCGCGGTGCTCGACTCAGGTGTCGACGCGACCCATCCGGATCTCGCGACGCAGGTCGCGGGGGAGAAGAACTTCACCACGGAGTCCGCGGACGACGTGGTCGGCCACGGTACGCACGTCGCATCGACGATCGCCGGCACCGGCGCCGCGTCGGACGGGCGCTACAAGGGCGTTGCACCGGACGCGCGCATCTACGACGGCAAGATCTGTGAGGTCTACGGCTGCGAGGAGTCCGCGATCCTGGCCGGTATGGAATGGGCCGCGAACGAGGTCAAGGCGAAGATCGTCAACCTCAGCATCGGCGGCCAGGACACGCCGGAGCTCGACCCGGTCGAGGAGGCCGTGAACCGGCTGACCGCGCAGTCCGGCACGCTGTTTGTGATTGCCGCTGGCAACGAAGGTCCGGGGGACGGGACGATCAGCTCGCCCGGAAGCGCGGACGCGGCGCTGACCGTCGGCAACGTGACCAAGCAGGACCAGCTCAACCCGACCTCGAGCCGCGGGCCGCGCGTCGGGGACAGCGCGCTCAAGCCGGACGTCACCGCGCCGGGTACGGACATCGTGGCGGCGAAGTCGAAGGACTCGTCGATCGGTGAACCGGTTGGCGACAAGTACCTGCGGCTCTCCGGTACGTCGATGGCGACGCCGCACACCGCCGGCGCTGCCGCGATTCTGCTGCAGGAGCACCCGTCCTGGACGCCGGCCGAGGTGAAGGCGGCGTTGATGGGTTCGGCGAAGGTCGCGGCCGGCCAGACGTCGTTCCAGCAGGGCGCAGGCCGGATCGACCTGACCACGGCGATCAAGCAGACCGTGGTCACCGAGTCCGGCAGCGTGTCGTTCGGGAAGGCGACGTACCCGCATTCCGACGACCAGCCGGTGACGCGCGACGTGACGTTCCGCAACCTCGGCGAGACCGCGGTCACGCTGTCGCTGACGTCGGTGCTGAACGGGCCTGACGGTACGGCGGCTCCGGCCGGTGCGCTGAAGCTGAGCGCCGACTCGGTGACCGTCCCGGCCGGCGGTACGGCGTCCGTGCAGGCGACGTCGGACACGGCACTCGGTGGCGCGGACGGGCTGTTCAGCGGTCGCATCACCGCCACGGGAGGCGGCCAGACGGTCGTCGTACCGGTGGGTGTGGACAAGGAAGGTCCGACGTACAACCTGACCGTCAAGCTGATCCGGCCCGACGGCGCACCGGACCCGGACTACCCGATGTCGCTGACCGGCATCGACAACGACATGCACGACCTGTACTCGCCGGACGAGACCGGGACGGTGACCCTCAGGCTGCCGCAGGGCGAGTACATGGTCGACCAGTTCCAGGAGTTCGAGCGCGGACCGGAGGACTGGATCTTCTTCATCCTGACCGCGCCCAGCGTGAAGCTCACCTCGGATCAGACCGTCGTCCTCGACGCGCGGAAGGCGAAGCCGGTCACCACGTCGGTGCCGAAGGCGGACGCGAAGCAGGCCAACTCGGACATCGGCTTCGACCGGAAGATCAAGGACAGCACGTACATCTACTCCGCGGGCGGCTTCCTGTCCGGGACGATGTACACGTACAGCACCGGGCCGAAGCTGTCCGCGGCCGAGCTGACCGGGCACGTCACGTCCCAGTGGGGTGTGCCGGGCGCGGACGGGCTGTTCACGAACACGCCGTACCTGTACGGGATCGCGAACTACTTCCCGGGCGAGTTCCCCACCGGATTCGACCGGCAGGTGAAGCAGGCCGACCTCGCGACGGTGGACAGTACGGTCAGCAAGACCGTGGATCCCCGGGTGTTCAAGATGCTGCACCCCGTGATGCCGGACGGTGGCGGCGGCTGGGCCCGCGTCATCCGCGTCGACGTACCGCGGACGATCCGGTACTACCTCGACGACACGCAGTACGGCTGGGCCGGACGGACCGAGGAGGACACGGACGGCGCGGACCTCCCGTTCCCGAAGTGGAGCCTGGAGGGGAAGCCGGTGCTGTACAAGGCCGGCCGGTACTACCAGGAGCGGTGGAACGCGGCGGTGTTCGTGCCGTCGGTGTACGCCGCGACGCGGTCGGCGGATGCGCTCAACGTCTCGCTGTACGGTCTCACCGATGCTGACGGGCACACTGGGTTCATTTCGCGGACGGGGAGTACGACGCTCTACCGGGACGGGACCGAGATCGGGTCCACGGACAGGTTCGGGAGTATCGGCGTCACGGATCAGCCGGCCGGTAAGGCGACGTACAAGCTGGTCACGACCGGTACGCAGGCGGTCTCGCCGTTCTCGACCCGGGTGGACCTGGAGGCGACATTCACGTCGTCGGCGGACCAGGCAGCGGTTCCGATCCGCACCGTAGCGTTCCGCCCGGAGCTCGACGGCAACAACACGATGGAACGCAAACCGGTCACCGTCCTGCTGTACGAGATCAAAGGCGGCGCGGTGGCAAAGCTGAAGATCGACTACTCCGACAACGCCGGCAAAACCTGGCACCAGGCCCCACTCACCGGCACCAAAGCAATCTTCCCAACCCCACCCGGCAAAACCATCTCCCTACGCGCCACCACCACCGACGCCACGGGAAACACCACCACCCAAACCATCATCGCCGCCTACGACCTGCGGTGATGTAAAGAAAGAGCTGCCGGTGGTGGCTGGCTTTCGGTCGGCAACAAGACTAATGCGGTGTCGGCCTGCCGTCGGCTGGATCGAAACGAGATCGGGGTCCTGGATACCACGACCTCACCGGGTAGGTCCGTACCACAGTCGGCGTTCGTGACGAAGAAGCTCCGGGTCGTGGGTGAACGACCGGATCTGGGGAGGATTACGTGCCGAATCGGGTGGAAAATCCTCCCCAACCCCGCTTCCCGCGGCCTGTTCGCTCCGGCGTACGAACCCGATGATCTCAACGCGAAGCCAGCCACCACCAATAACCCAGTGGTGGCTGGCTTTGGCGGCCAGGCAGACCCACGGTTGACCGCTGAGGCCGGCAAACACCCTGAATCTCTTCTTTACTTGATCTTTCTTCTTTGCTCTTCTTCTTGAAGGTTCGCTCAAGCCGTCTGAGTGACCCTCTGTGTTTCTTCGGTTCAGCCGATCAGGCCGAGGTCCTTCACGGCGTCGCGCTCCTCGCCGAGCTCGGCGGTCGACGCGTCGATCTTGCCGCGCGAGAACTCGTTGATCTCCAGGCCCTGGACGATTTCCCAGTTGCCGTCCTTGGTGGTTACCGGGAACGAGGAGATCAGGCCCTCCGGGACGTCGTACGAACCGTCGGAGACGACCGCCATCGACAGCCAGTCGCCCTCGGCGGAGCCCTTCAGCCAGTCGCGGGTGTGGTCGATCGTGGCGGCCGCGGCTGAGGCCGCCGACGACGCGCCGCGGGCCTCGATGATCGCCGCGCCGCGCTTCTGCACGGTCGGCAGGAAGTCGTTCTCGATCCAGGCCTGGTCGTTGACGACCTCGGCCGCGTTCTTGCCGGCCACCTCGGCGTGGAAGATGTCCGGGTACTGCGTCGCGGAGTGGTTGCCCCAGATCGTCAGCTTCTTCAGGTCCGTGACGTGCGTGCCGGTCTTCTTCGCCAGCTGCGCCAGCGCCCGGTTGTGGTCGAGCCGGGTCAGCGCCGAGAACCGCTCGGCCGGGATGTCGGGGGCGTTGCTCTTCGCGATCAGCGCGTTGGTGTTCGCCGGGTTGCCGGTGACGGTGATCCGGATGTCGTCGGCGGCGTGGTCGTTCAGCGCCTTGCCCTGGACGGTGAAGATCGCGCCGTTCGCCTCCAGGAGGTCGCCGCGCTCCATGCCCTTGGTCCGCGGCCGCGCGCCCACCAGCAGCGCGACGTTGACCCCGTCGAAGACGACGTTCGGGTCGTCGCCGATCTCGATCCCGGCCAGCGTCGGGAACGCGCTGTCGTCGAGCTCCATCACGACGCCCTCGAGCGCCTTCAGCGCCGGGGTGATCTCCAGCAGCCGCAGCTCCACCGGGGTGTCCGGCCCGAGCAGCGCTCCGCTCGCGATCCGGAACAGCAGGCTGTACCCGATATTCCCTGCGGCCCCGGTAACGGCCACCTTCACCGGCGTAGTGCTCACGACGCGCTCCTCGCTGATCAGATTTGTGTGCTTCGGACGCTAGCAAGCCAGCCGTCTCTGCCCAACGCTGGGGCAGTAGCTAATACCTCACATCTCGATGGATCGTTCACCGTACGGTCATCCGGCGTACGTCGCGGGGCCGGTGCGGTGCCCGAAGGTGACTCCCAGTCCCCTGACTTGTTAGGAGAATCGGATGAAGCTGTCCAGCCGGCTGCTGCCGGTCGCCGCCTCGGCCCTCGCGGTGGCCGCGGCCGTCGTCGTACCGCAGGCCCTGCCGGAGTCGGCACCCGCCACCGGCAGCGCGGTCCAGGCGGAGAAGCACGACGACTTCGTCATCGTCGGCCATCGCGGGGCCTCCGGGTACCGCCCCGAGCACACGCTGGCGTCGTACGAACTGGCCGCCCGGATGGGCGCCGACTTCATCGAGCCGGACCTGGTCACCACCAAGGACCGGGTGCTGGTGGCCCGGCACGAGCCGGAGATCGGCGGTACGACGGACGTCGCGAACCACCCCGAGTTCAAGGACCGCAAGAAGACCAAGCTGCTCGACGGCGTCGCGGTGACCGGCTGGTTCACCGAGGACTTCACGCTGGCCGAGCTGAAGACGCTGCGCGCGGTCGAGCGGATCCCGGCGGTCCGGCAGCACAACACCGTGTTCAACGGGCACTACCAGATCCCGACCTTCCAGGAGGTGATCGACCTCAGCAAGCGGCTGTCCAAGGAACTCGGCCGGCCGATCGGGATCTACCCGGAGACCAAGCACCCGACGTACTTCCAGCAGCAGGGTCTCGCGCTCGAGCCGGCGCTGGTGCGGACGCTGAACCGCAACGGTCTGAACCGCCCCGGAGCGAAGGTGTTCGTCCAGTCCTTCGAGGTCTCGAACCTGAAGGCGCTGCACAAGGAGCTCCGTGTCCCGCTGGTGCAGCTGACCAGCGCGAGCGGTGCGCCGTACGACTTCGTGGTCTCCGGTGACAAGCGCACGTACGCCGATATCGTCAGCGCCAAGGGCCTGCGCGAGGTCGCGACGTACGCCGCTGGTGTCGGACCGTCGAAGGACCAGGTCATCCCGCTCGACGCGACCGGCAAGCTCGGGAAGCCGACCGCGCTGGTCGCGGACGCGCACAAGGCCGGGCTGGTCGTGCACCCGTACACGTTCCGGGTCGAGAACAGCTTCCTCCCGGCCGACTTCGACAGCTCCGCGGTGGCGTCGGACTCGGGCAACCTGTTCGGCGAGATCGCGGCGTACCGCAAGGCCGGGATCGACGGGCTGTTCACCGACAACACCGACATCGCGGTCGCGGAAGAACGCGAAGCCAAGTAGCTGACAAGATGGGCAGGTGGAACGTAGGACTGCCTCCGGGCTCGCCGCGGTCGAGGCGCAAGCCGACGGGACCTTCGTGCTGCGGGTCGACGGATCGCCGCAGTCACAGGTCGATCTGGCGGACCCGGGCCACCTGTCCTTCGAGTACATGCGCCGGATCGGCGACGTCGTGGACGCGGTCGCGCCACGGCGTCAGCCGGTCGCGGTGGTGCACGTCGGCGGCGCCGCGCTGAGTCTGCCGCGGTACGTCGCCGTGACGCGGCCGCGGTCGCGGCAGATCGTGCTCGAACCGGACGAGGACCTGACCGAGTTCGTCCGCGAGGCGCTGCCGTTGCCGAAACGGTCCGGGATCAAGGTCCGGCCGGTGAGTGGGCGGGCCGGGATCACCGAGTTGTACGACGACTCGATGGATCTGGTGATCCTGGACGCGTTCGAGCACGAGGCGGTCCCGGCGAACCTGGTGACGGCCGAGTTCTTCGCGGAGTGCGCGCGGGTACTGCGGCCGACCGGGGTGCTGATCGCGAACCTGATCGACGGGAAGGCCGGGCTGCCGTTCATCCGGCGTACGGCGGCGACCGTTGCGGACTCGATCGGGGCGGGGGTTGTGCTCGCCGAGCGGAAGATCCTGCGGGGCAAGGGATTCGGGAACGTCATCATGGTCGCGTCGCGGCAGCCGGTGCCCGATCTGGTGGACGCGGGTCGGCGGGCGCAACCGCCGTACGACGTGATGCCGTTGCAGGAGCTCGCGGGCAAGGCGGCACCACTGACCGACGCGGAGGGCTACCTCACGCCGCGCGCACCGGCCTCAGTCTTCCGGAGCTGACCTGCTCGGCGCTCAGTCGGTGGACGGTGGCGGCGACGGCTGTGCGTTGGGCGGGGGTTGCTCCGATCGCGCGGACCAGTTGGTCGAGGCGGTCCGGGCCGGGGCGGCGGGTGCCCTGGAACCAGGCCTGGATCGTCGCCCGGGGGATCCCGGTCTCCTGCTCCAGCGCCCGCAGCGAACGCGGTCGCGCGAGCGCAGCGACTGCGGCTCCCAGGTCCTGCAGGTTTTCCGCGCTCTCCAGCAGGCTGACGATGTCGCGCGGATCGCGGCTCGCCTCTTCCCACCGCCGGTGCCAGAGCGGCATCAGATCTGCCGGGACTCCGCAGCCGGTCAGGTAGGCGGCGGCGACCTCCCAGGCCGGCAGGTGCTTGCCGCTGGTCGCGCGGATCAGGTGCGGATGCGAGTAGTGCGCACGGTCCGCGAGTTGGCGGTAGCTCAGGCCCGCGTGCCGACGTACCCGTTGCAACGCGGCGGCGAAGGTTTCGACATCCTGCACGTGATCAAACATAACTCAACACGTTTCAACAGGGCAAGGCCGGTTACGCTTGGGCTGTGTCTGTCGCGAAGGTTGCCGCCCTGGCCTACTACCCGGTGAAAGGCCTCGCCGGGATCCCCACCGAGACCGCCGAGGTCGGCCCGACCGGGTTGCTGAACGACCGGCTGTTCATGCTGGTCCAGCCGGACGGGACGTTCCTCAGCCAGCGCAAGCTGCCCGCGATGGCCACCTTGCGTGCGGCGTTGGCGGGTGACGCGCTCCAGTTGTCCGCGCCAGGCGCCCCAGACCTCGAGGTCGAGATCAGGTACGACGGGAAGCGGCGTGACGTCAGCCTGTTCGAGAAATGGTTCGGGCAGGGCGTGGTGCAGGACCCGGCCGCGGACGAGTGGTTCACCGCGCGCCTCGGGGCGCCGGCGGCTCTCGTCCGCGTGACGCCCGAGCACGAGCGACCGGGGTGGGGCGCGCATCGCGGGCTGACCGGATTCGGCGACGCGCACGCGTTGATGATCACGTCGCAGGCGTCACTCGACGGGCTGAACGCGCGCATCCTCGAGCGCGGCGCCGACGCGATCCCGATGAACCGCTTCCGGCCCAACCTCGTCATCTCCGGTTGGGACGAGCCGCACACCGAGGACAAGGTGCTCCGGATGACCGCCGGTGCGGTGGAGATCGGGTACTCCGCGCGCGGGATCCGCTGCGCGGTGCCGACCGTCGACCAGGCGACCGGCACCAAGTCCGGGCCGGAACCGACCCGGACGTTGGCGACGTACCGTCGTGAGCCCGCCTACGGCGGCGGCGTGAGCTTCGGCGTCAAAGGCGCAGTACTTGCCCCCGGCAACATCACCGTCGGTGACGAGATCACCGTCCACGAATGGATCCCGGACGACGCCGACCCCGCCCCCGCAACCCGCAGTTAGCAGCCGACGCGGTAACGGCCGGTGACGGCCTTGTAGGTGCAGGTGTCGAAGGTCTTGCCGGCCGGGGTCTGGAAGCGGGCGGTGTCGCCGGTGTTGTTCCAGATGTACCAGCTCTGGTTCCAGTACAGGGTGAGTGCGCGGTTCCGGTTCTTGCCGGTGCGGACGATCACCGTCGAGCGGCCCGGGAGTACGTAGCCGCGCGGGAACACGAACAGGTGGTTGGCCGCGTCCAGTACCCGGAACCCGGACAGGTTGATCGGGCGCGAACTGATGTTCCGGACCGTGAAGAACTCGTTGTTCAATTGGGCGTTGGTGCGGGTGTCGGCCCCGGGTGGGTCGTACTGGATGCCGCTCAGGACGACGGTGATCGCCGCGTCGGCCGGCAGTGGTGCGAGAGCCGCCGTACCGGCCAGCACCACCGCGGCCGTCGCAGCGGAAAAGAGCGTGCGGAAGCGTCGTGCGAACACAGGAATGTCCCCCTTGGCAGTGGGCCGATGTCCCCCCGGCCCGATGAATGCGAACTGCCGGTTCCCCCCGGCGGTCGCACGCTATCCGTCACGCTCCGTGCTCGTCAAGCCCTCAATCAAGGCTCGTCGCGACACCGTGCTCGAGCAGCGCGACGCGATCCTCCAGGCCGGCGTCACGGAACGCAGCGACGAACTGCTCCGGGCCCTCGCTGAAGTGGGTCCAGCCCTCGGTGTGCACCGGGACGATCGCCGCCCCGTCGAGGATCCGCGCGGCCTCGACCGCGTCCGTCGACGTGAGGGTCAGGTTGGCGCCGTCGAGCAGAGTTGTGCGCGCCGCTCCGGCGAACAGGACCGCGACGTCGATCGGCGCGAACCGATCGGCGATCTCCTTCACCAGGCCGAGCGACGCGTTGTCGCCGGAGACGTAGACGGTCGGCAGTCCGTCGCCCTGGAGGACGAATCCGGTGACGACGCCGAGCACCGCCTCGGCGCCTTCCGGGCCGTGCAACGCCGGTACGCCGGTCACCGTGATCACGCCGCCGTCCGGCCGGGGCAGGTCGATCGACTCCCAGTTCTTCAGCCCGCGAACCCCAGGAATGCGGTCGGCCGCGCCGGGGGTGGAGAGGACGGTCGGGATGGACGGGAGGAGTGCGCGGCCGACATCGTCCAGGTTGTCCTTGTGCTCGTCGTGCGAGACCAGGGCGACGTCGATCGGGCCGAGCTCCGCGGCCGGGATCGCCGGGCCGGTCAGCTTGGTCATCACCCGGCCCGGGAGCTGGTAGTCGCGGGGCTCGTCGAACGCCGGGTCGGTCAGGAACGTCAGGCCGCCGAGGTCCAGGACGGCGGTCGGGCCGCCGATGTGCGTGATCTTCATGACCACGATCCTCCGGCCTGGCGAACCGTCTCGCCATTGGCCCGCGAGTCACAGTTCCCGAAGATCGGGCCATACTGCGTCATACTGTGCCCATGCGTACCGTCGCGGTCCTCGCCTATCCCGGGATGAGCCCGTTCCACCTGTCCGTGCCGTGCCTGGTGCTCGGCGAACGCCGCGGGCTGCCCAGCCGGTACGACGTGCTCGTCTGTGCGGAGGAACCGGGCTCGTTCCCCACCAGCGCCGGATTCGGGATCACGGTGGATCACGGGCTCGAAGTGATGGAGCAGGCCGACGTCGTGGTGCTGCCGAGCTGGGAGCCCGGGCTGGTGGCGTCCGACGTACTACTGGACACGATCCGGGGCGCGCATGCGCGGGGCGCCACCGTGGTCGGGCTGTGCGTCGGGGCGTTCCTGGTGGCCGAGAGCGGGCTCGCCGAAGGGCGTGAAGTGGTGACGCACTGGCGGTTCGCCGACGAGCTGCGGTCGCGGTACCCGTCGCTGAACGTGCGGGCGGACGTGCTGTGGTCGGACCAGGGTGACCTCGTCACCTCCGCCGGTACGGCGGCCTCGCTGGACTGCTGTCTGCACCTGGTACGCACGCATCACGGGATCGAGGTGGCGGAGCAGGTTGCCCGGGACATCGTGGTGGCGCCGCATCGGAGCGGGTCGCAGGCGCAGTACATCCCGGTGCCGGTGCCGCCGGATCCCGCCGACGACGTGATCGAGAAGGCGATGGTGTGGGCGCGGGCGCGGCTCGACCAGCCGGTGTCGCTCGACGAATGGGCCGGGGCGGTCGCGATGTCACGGCGTACGTTCACCCGGCAGTTCCGGGCGCGGACCGGGAGTTCGGGACAGGCGTGGCTGTTGCGCCAGCGGCTCGACCGGGCGCGGCTGTTGCTGGAGACAACGGACCTGTCGGTCGAGCGGGTCGCCACCGAGAGCGGGTTCGGGAGCAGCGACGCGCTCCGGCACCACTTCCACGGGTTACTGGGGACGACACCGCAGCGGCACCGGCAGGAGTTCTACAGCACGAGCAGGATGTAGATCACCGGCGCGGCGAACGTGACGAGCAGGATCCAGGCCATCATCCGGTGCGCCGGCTTGCCGCGGTCGAGCGAGGACGCGAAGTAGAGCACGGCGCCTTCCTCGGTATGGCGGCTCAGCCCCATCCGCTTGGCCTCCTCGGGCCGCGGATCCGGCCGCTCCGCCGACAGCGCGTCCGGATGAATCCCGAAATGCGCCGGCCCCACCCGATCCACATCATCCCGCTCAAGCATCCCAACCTCCCGCGGACCAGGTCACCGACACCCATGGTCGCACCCATCGCGCCGAGTCGTGGGTTCCGACGGCAAAACATCCCCCCGAATCCACGACTCGCGCGAGCGGACGGCTAGGAGAAGTTGGCCACCCAGGCGTTGCGGGCGGCCGAGCCGCAGATCAGCGGGCACAGAATGCCGGTGTCGTGGTCGGCCGACTTCATGCCTACCCCCAGTGTTGTGCGACCACAGTCGAGGATCGTGCTCTTGTACTTCTTCATCAGCTGGTTGTAGGCCTGCTGTGCGGTCATACCGTCGCCACCGGCGCCGACCTGCGAGCCTGAGCCGCTGTTCAGATTGTCACCGGACGTCGCCCGGCTCTGGGCCGTCGACCGAGCACCTGAGGTGAGGCTGGGATCTTCTTTCAGGCGTGCGCAGCCGTTGTTCACCCGCGCGTTGTCGATCAGGTCGAACAGTTGCTGTTCGTTGGCGTCCATACCGCCGTCGACGGGTGGGGGCGGGGTCGTGGTGGTCTTGGTGGCTGTCGGCGTGGGGACGGTGCGGCCCGGGGAGGTTGGGGCGGTGGTGGGCTGCGTGGTCGGGGCCGAGGTCGGGGCGGTGCTGGGGGTGTTCGTGGAGGACTTGGTGGTCGGGGTGTCCGTCGGGCTGTTCGTCGGAGTGTCTGTCGGGGTTGCCGAGGGGGTTTCCGACGGGGTGCTCGTGGGGGTGGCCGTGGGGGTCGCCGTTGGCGGGACGGTGACCTTGGCCGAGGGGGTCGCGACCGCCGGCTTGGCGCTCGGGGTGATGTAGGTGTCGTCGGTGCGCGTGACGATCGGGATGGACGCGTCCGCTTCGTCGTTCTGCGGCTGGTGTAGCAGGATCCACGAGATCGGCGTGATCACCAGCAGCACAGACGCGATCGCGATCACCGTACGCCGACCACGCGCCGAACGTCCGGCCGCTGCCGACCGAGCCGCCGTACGTCGTCCCGGTCCACTGCCGCCAGACCCAGAACCACCAGGCCGACCCGGACCAGAAGCCCCACGCCCACCGGCGCCGGCAGCAACAACGTGCTCAGCCGCCGAGTCCGTCCCAGCACCCGCGTACGCCGCCGCGCCGGCATCAGCACGCTCCGCACCGAACGCACTCTCACCACCGCGAGACGCGCTCGCGCCACCACCGGACGTGCTTGCGCTGAACGTGCTCTCGCCTATGCCAGACGTGCTCGCGCCGAATGCGCTCTCGCTCGCGCGGGACGTGCTCGCGCCAACGCCGGGCGTGCTTTCGCCGGACGTGTCGAGGCCAGAGGTGCTCGCGCCGGATGCGCTCTCGCCTACGCCGGAGGTGCTCGTGCCGAACGCGTTCTCGCCGGCCCCGAAGACGCTTGCGGTGGGCGTGTTCTCGCTTGCGCGGGGTGTGCGTGCGGCGGGTGCCGTGTCGGAGGGAGCTGTGCCTGCGGCGCCTAGGGAGGCCCAGTCGTCGGCGGCTCGGCGGGAGGACCAGGTGCCGGCGGTTTCGCCTGGCGGGGCTGGGGTTTCCTTGCGGGCTGCGCGGCGGGCTCGGGTGGGGGGTTCGGGGTCGGTGCCGGCGATCGACTGGTCGACCCACGACGGCGTACCGCCGGCAGGCCGCCGGTTCGCCAGGCCCGCGGCCGGGTCTTCGGCCGGTCGGGTAGGCAGACCGGCCTCGGTGTCGGGAGCGGTGTAGCTGGGCAGCGCGCCGCGCGGTGCGTACTGCGGCGTGGCGGGGCGTGACTGGTTGCCGCCGGCCCAGAACGGGGACTCGCTGGACGTGGCGCCCTTCGGCGCGCTGGCCCAGAAGGGGGACTCGTCGCTGGTCCGCGGCGCGTAGCGCGGCGGTTCGGGTGGTGCGGGCGGGGTGGGTTCCGCGGGCGGGGTGGGCCGGTTGCCGGACCGCGACGAACGGGAGGCCGCTCGGGTCGCTTTCCTGCGTGGTTTGTACCGGCCGTTGCCGGACTCGGACATTATTTCGTTGGTCCCTTCAAAGTCGCGCCCCCAAGACGTGCCTCGCCAGATCGAGGCGCCTCACACGCCGCCTCACCGGAGCCCCCCAGGCCCGTCCGGCAACATGACAAGGACGGATGCAGGTCCTGTCTGGCGATTCCCCGCCTACTGCGCGGCACTCGGCACGGCACCTCGCCGCACGGGGGCAAAGGCCACGATGCTCCGCATCGACCCCTTCGCCCCCGCACGCCGATGCACCGCACCGAGCACCTGCTCGCGACGGCGGGGAATCGCCAGACAGGACCTACCCGCCGCGACCGGCCGTGAATCGGCCGGACATTGTGGCCCTGGGACAACGTTCTGGCCACTCTCGGTGTTCTGGACACGATGACAACCACGATGGCTACCCGGTCTCAGCTTCTGCCGAAGTCCTGGACCCAGCTGCCCGGTCCCCAGTCCGGCTTGACCTGGCCCGGGTCGTATCCGACGCCGATCGTGGTGAACCGGCAGTTCAGGATGTTCTTGCGGTGCCCGTCGCTCTGCATCCAGGCGGCGACCACCTTCTGTGCGCTGTCGTAGCCGGCCGCGATGTTTTCGCCCCAGCTCGACCCGCGGTACCCGGCGGCCGCCATCCGGTCGCCAGGGTCTTGTCCGTCAGGGTTGGTGTGGTCCATGTAGTGCCGGCGGACCATGTCCGACGCATGCTTGCCGGCGGCCTCGACGAGTGCGCTGTCCAGCCGGAGCGGGCCGCAGCCCTGCTGTTCACGGATCTGGTTGGTGTACTCGAGGACCTGCCGCTCCTGCGTGTTCGTCCCGCCGCCACCGGTGGGCGGCTGCGTGGTCTCGCTCGGCGTCGGGTCGGTCGATCGCGTCTTCGTCGGCGTCTTGGTCGGCGTCCGCGTCGGCGTCGTACTCGCGGTCGTCGTCGGCTTCGGCTTCGGCTTGCCGGCCTGGGTCCGTGGACTGCCCGGCGCGGTCGGTGACACGGTCACTGTGGTCGTGCCGACGGTCGGTGCCGTCGGCGTGGTGAGCACGGTGCTGGGCGTGTCGCTCGACGCACCCGGGCTCGCCGGGGTCGCGGAGGAGGACGTGCTCGCGCCGAACGCCGGCGTACCGAGGACTGCTGTCGTCGTCCGTCCGTTCGGCAAGGTCTTCGTGATGGTGATCAGCGGCGTGCCGGCCGTCGTACCTTCGACCGCGGACCCGCCGTCGACACGGGTGTCCTCGTTGACGTACTGGACGTTGGTGGCGTCGTTGACCTGGTCGCTGTCGCGCGACATCAACCAGACCACAGGTCCGATCGCGACCAGGACCGAGAGCGCGCTGACGGTAGGGCCGACCAGGCCACGGCTCCGCCGGGGAGCACGTCTACTGCCGCGGTGCCGCCGGGGGGTAGGCGAATCCATCATGGGATGGGCGAATCCTCTTCGTTTTTCGTCGTACCGAGTTGCGCGTCGTTCCCCGTGGTCCAGCCAGGTCCCCCCTGGTCTCACCGAACAGCGACCTTAACCGACGTGCAAGGTCATCGTTACGGAGCCGAATGGCCTCTTAACGAATCCTGAAGAAAACGATTGACTGAACGCCGGGGTAACCCGGTCAGCCGCCGAAATCCTGCACCCAGCTGCCGTTGCCCCAGTCGGGTTTCACCTGGCCGCTGTCGTACCCGATGCCGATCATCGTGTAGCCGCAGTTGAGGATGTTCGCGCGGTGTCCCGCGCTGTTCATCCAGCCCTTCACGACTGCGGCCGCGGTCGTGTAGCCGACCGCGATGTTCTCGGCCATCGCACCGCCCCGGAACCCGGCCGCCTTCATCCGGTCGAACGGGCTGCGGCCGTCCAGGCTGTCGTGCGCGAAGTAGTGCCTGGCAACCATGTCGGCGGCGTGCGCCTCGGCGGCCTGGGTCAGCGACTTGTTGGTCCGCAACGGTCCGCAGCCGGCCTTCGCACGTTCCTGGTTGGTCAGGTCCAGGACCTGCGCCTCGGCCGGTCCGCTGGTGGGCTTCGAGGTCTTCGTCGTCCTGGTCGGCGTAGGTGTCGGGGTCGCGGAGCGGGTCGGCTTCGGCGACGTCGTCGACGTGGTGGGCTTGGGAGTCCGTGTGCTGCCCCGGCTCGGCGCCGACGTCGTCCGCGTGGGTTTCGGCGTCACGCTCGTGGCCTTCGAGGGGGTCGGCGTACGTCGAGGTGTGTACGTCGGAGTGGTCGGACGGACCGGTGTGGCCGACGACGCGTCGTCGCTCGCGGTCTCCATCGACGAGACCGGTTCCGACTGGCTCGTGACCTTGCTGCTGTCCGACTGGCGCAGTACGAACCACCCGATGCCGGCCAGCAATACGAGAGCCGACAGTGACGCGATGAGGGGACCGGCCACACCGTTGCCGGGGGACCGTCTGTGGTTCGTCATGATCTGCAGCCTTGCCCAGGCCAACGATTGCCCACCCGCGCAGCGGGCAGCACTTCACAAACCTTTGACTATGGCAGTCGTTTGAATGAGTCAGCGCGAGCGGGCGATGACGATGTCGGCGATCACCTTCCAGCCCAGACTCCGGTACAGCCGCAGGCCGTCGATCGACGCGATCAGGATGCCGCGTTTCGCACCCTTCGCCGCGGCCGCCTCGACCAGCGACGCCATCACGGCGCTGCCGAGTCCGCGCCGGCGGTGCGCCGGGTCGGTCTCGATCCGGTCCGCGACCGCGTCCTCGCCGACGACCGCCATCCGGCCGCTCGACACCACTCCGCCGTGCATGGTGGCGCGGGTGATGATCAGGTCGTCCTCGAGCTCGGTGTGCAACGTATATCGCTCGTGCAGCTTCAGGGCCGGCTGCTCCGAGAGCTGGATCGTCATCAGCCAGTCCTGGTCCTGCTGGACCTCGAGGCCGAGTTCCTCCAGCTGTTCGATCCGGGCTTCCTTGTCGTCGGTGGCCAGCGTGATCCAGCCCGAGCCGCGCCCGCCGCCGTCGGCGAGGGCCAGCTGGGCGGCGCGTTCCACCCGTTCCGGTTTGTCATCGGCATCCAGTACGACGTACTCCGTCGGCCGGCTCTCCTCACCTGCCCGGACGATCAGAATGCCGTCGTTGTCATCCTCAACCGTGGTCCAGCCCCGCGAGACGGACCACCCGGCCTGCCAACGGCGGACGAGTTCCTCACGATCTCTCACCCGTCGATTCAAGCAGCCCGGCAGCCCGACGGCGAGGGGAACCGGTGTCGTTTGACACCAACTCGCCGTAAACCGCTGCCTGCAGCCGGTCACCACGGGACCCTGAGCTGTCAGCCGGCAGGGTGCTCCGTGGCGAGCAGGTCGTAGGTGCGGAGGTTGGTGTAGGTGCCGTCGCGGCGGGGGTCGGCGAGGCGCTCGTCGGCGACCCGCGTGAAGCCGTTGGCCTCGGCAACGTGCGCGGACGCGGTGTTCACGTCGGCGCACCGCAACACCAGCCGGCGCCGGCCCAGACCGCCTTCCTCGATCGGCCGGAACGCGTGCCCGATCACCAGCTCGACCGCACTCGACATCACCTTGCGGCCGCGCGCGTCCGGGTGCATCCAGTACCCGATCTCGCCGATCGTGTTGTCGATCCGGTTGTTCAGACCGAAGATGCTGACGTTGCCGAGCAGCACGTCGGTGACCGCGTCGGCGATCGCCCAGGCGACCGCGTCACCGCTCGCCGCCGCATCCGCCCGGCTCGCGATGAATCCCTTCGCGTCGTCGAGTCCGTACGGCGACGGCATGCCCGTCAACCACTGCTGCGTCCGCTCGTCGCCGCACGCCTCCATCACCCGTTGCGCGTCCGACGCGCGCAACGGCCGCAGCCGGATCGTGCCGCCGTCGAGCACGGGAACCGTCCACCAGTTGCCCTTCGGCTCGAGCTCGTCGTCGCGCCCGATCGTCGCGACCCACTCGTCCTTCCGGACGCCGCGCGACAGGCCGCCGCCCGGAATCGTCACCAGCCCGTGGAACCCGGTCTTCCACGCGACCCGGCGGCTGGCGTAGTTGCCGACGTACGCACGCCAGATCACGCGCGTCCAGTCGAGGTCGTCGAACGCGTACCGCACCACCAGCTTCAGTGCCCGCGTCATCACCCCGTGGCCGCGGACCTCGGCCGACACCGCGAACCCGACCTCGCCGACACCGCCTTCGCCGTCGCGCAGATCGATGGTGCCGACGTAGTTCCCGTCGTACTCGATCGCCCAGGCCCAGGCGGTGTTCTCGCGCCATCCGGCCGGGACCACCTCGGTGAGGAAGTTCACCGCGTGCTCGTGCAGGTACGGGACCGGGATCGTGGTCCATTCCTGCATCACCGGGTCCTGGCACATCCGGTACGCCGGGTCGACGTCGTCGGCCGTGTGCGCACGCAGGGTCACCACGCCGTCGGTCAGCACCGGGACGTCTTCGGGAAATCGCATGCTTCAGGGTGACGCGCTGCCACCGGCCGGGCAAACACATTTCCCTGACACCGAGGCGTTCCCCGATTAGGCTGTGGGCGTGAACCCAGCCGGAGCAGAAGCGCCACGCGGCCGCGGCGGCCAGCTCGCCGCCCAGCGACAGGCCACGATCGTTGCCGAGGTCAACAGCCGCGGCGCGATCACGGTGGCCGAGCTGGTCGACCGGTTCGGGGTCTCGGACATGACCATCCGGCGCGACCTGGACGCCCTGGACTCCAGCGGTCTGCTGCACAAGGTGCACGGCGGCGCGACCTCCGTCGGCCTGCGCAGCGCGCACGAGCCGGGCTTCGACGCCAAGCTGACCCAGGAGTCCGCGGCCAAGCAGGCGATCGCCGCCGAGGCCGCCACCCGGGTCCAGCCGGACAGCGCGATCGGCATCGGCGCCGGTACGACGACGTACGCGCTGGCCCGGCAGCTGTTGCGGGTCGAGAACTTGACAGTTGTCACGAACTCGGCGCGGATCGCCGACGTGTTCCACGGCAACGGGCGCTCGGACCGCACCGTCGTCCTGATCGGCGGCATCCGGACACCGTCGGACGCGCTGGTCGGCCCGATCGCCACCGCCGCGCTGGCGTCGCTGCACCTGGACCTGCTGTTCCTCGGCGCGCACGGTGTCGACGCCGAGCACGGGTTGAGCACGCCGAACCTGATGGAGGCCGAGACCAACCGGTCGTTCATCGCCGCGAGCCGTGAGGTGGTCGTCGTCGCGGACCACACCAAGTGGGGGACCGTCGGCCTGAGTACGTTCGCGACCTGGTCCGACCTGGACGTGATCGTCACCGACAACGGCCTCACGACCGCCGCCCGCAAAGCCATGCGCGACACAGGATGTGACCTAGTCATCGCTTCATGAACACCCCGCACGTCAACTGACGCGCGCAGCGCCGGAGACTTCGCGCGTCGCGTCGCGTCGCGTCGCGTCGGCGTCGGCGCGGGTGCCTCGCCCCGGCGCTGTGCCACAGGCCGGAGCGCTGTGGGGAGTTCTACCCACCCAAATCGGGCAGCAGCCCTCCCCAGTCCCGGCGAAAAACCTCCCCAAACCGGTTTGGGGACTGTGCGCGCCCCGATCCCGGTGCCAAACCTCCCCAAACCGGTTTGGGGGGCTCTGTGCGTGGATTGGGGAGCCGTACTGCCCGATGTGGGAGGGCGCGCCTCCCCAAACTGGTTTGGGGAGGCGTCAGCGGGTGGTGCGCGATGTCAGCTGACGCGGGAGGCGCCGGCTGATGGGGTTGCGGCGAGTGAGGTCGGGGCCGAGAAACCGTGTTCCGCAAAGGCTTTCTCGATCGCGGACAGCACGGAATCGGCCGCCGACGCCTCGACCAGCGCGATGATGCAACCACCGAAACCACCACCGGTCATCCGCGCCCCGAGCGCACCGGCCTCCAGCGCGGTGTCGACGGCGACGTCGAGCTCCGGCACGGTGATCTCGAAGTCGTCGCGCAGCGAGGCGTGCGATGCGGTGAACAGCGGACCCACCTCGCGCAGCTTGCCGGCCCGCATCAACGCGACCGCGTCCTCGACCCGGCGGATCTCGGTCACCACGTGCCGCACACGCCGCCGTACGACGTCGTCCGGCAACCGTCCGAGCGCGTCGTCGAGGTCCTCGAACGCGATCGACCGCAACGCCGGTACGCCGAGTTCGGCCGCCGCCTGCTCGCAGCTCGTCCGGCGTGCGGCGTACTCACCGTCGACGTGCCGGTGCGGTGCCTTCACATCGACGACCAGCAGCGCGAGATCGTCCGCCGGCGGGTCGAACGGAATCTGGTCGGTGGACATCGCGCGGATGTCGAAGAACAGTGCGTGGCCCGCGGTGCAGCACATCGAGGCCATCTGGTCCATGAGTCCGACGGGCGCGCCGACGTACTGGTTCTCGGCCTTCTGGGCCAGCCGCGCGATCTCGGCCGGGTCGACCTCGATGTCGCGCAGACCCAGTAGCGCGACGAACGTCGCGCACAGCAGGGCGGCCGACGACGAGAGGCCGGCACCGGACGGAAGGTCCGAGTCGACGAGCAGGTTCGCGCCGCCGATCGGGTAGCCGGACTCGCGCAGGATCCAGGCCGCACCGGCCGGGTACGCGGCCCAGTCGCCGACCGACCCCGGGGCCAGGTCGTCGATCGCGAACTCGGTGACGCCCCGGTGCCCGCTCGACGCGACGGCGATCCGGCCGTCGTCCCGCTTCGAGGCGGTGACCAGGATCCGGTTCGGCAGCGCGATCGGGAGCACCAGGCCGTCGTTGTAGTCGGTGTGCTCGCCGATCAGGTTGACCCGGCCCGGGGCGCGCCACGTGCCGTCGGGCGACGTACCGAAAACCTTCTGGAAGCTCACTGGCCGGCCTTTCGCAGGGTCTCGGCCACATCCTCGGGCCGGGTGTCACTGATGAACGCGCCCATGCCGGACTCGGAGCCGGCCAGGTACTTGATCTTGTCCTTGGCCCGCCGGATCGACAACAGCTCCAGGTGCAGGTAGCCGAGCTCGCGATCGATCCGGACCGGGGCCTGGTGCCAGGCGGCGATGTACGGCAGCGGCTCGCCGTACAGACCGTCGAGGCGTTGCAGGACGTCGAGGTACAGCTCGGCGAAGTCGTCGCGCTCGCCGACCGACAGTTCGTCGATGCCGCCGACCTGGCGGTGCGGGTACAGGTGCACCTCGACCGGCCAGCGGGCGGCCTCCGGGACGAACGCGGTCCAGTTGCCGTTCTCGGCGACGACCCGGGTGCCTTCCTTGCGCTCGGCGGCCAGGACGTCGGCGAACAGGTTGCTACCGGCAACTTCTTGGTGCTTGCGGGCCTGCCGCAGCAGGTTCTGCATCCGCGGCGGGACGAACGGGTAGGCGTAGATCTGGCCGTGCGGGTGGCTGAGCGTGACGCCGATCTCGCGGCCGCGGTTCTCGAACGGGAACACCAGCTCGACGTCGTCGCGGGCGCCGAGCTCCGCGGTCCGGTCGGCCCAGGTGTCGACGACCAGCCGGGCCTGCCCCTGGGACAGATCGGTGAACGAGCGGTTGTGGTCGCTGGTGAAGCAGACCACCTCGGTCCGGCCGGGGCCGGCGAAGGACGGGAACCGGTTCTCGAAGACGGCGACGTTGTAGTCGTGGTCCGGGATCTCGGTCGGGTTGCCCGGCTTGCTCGCGCACAGCGGGCACTGGTCCGCCGGCGGTAGGTACGTCCGGGTGTTGCGGTGCGTCGCGTAGGTGATCACGTCGCCGGTGAGCGGATCGGTGCGCAGCTCGACCTGCGGCTGCGGCGCGGGCAGGCCGCGGGTGTCCTCGAGCGGCGCCCGGGCCGGCGCGTCGGCCGGGTCGTAGTAGATCAGCTCGCGGCCGTCCGACAGCCTGGTGTCCGTCCGGCGCGCTCCGCGCGGTGTGTTCATCGATTGACCCTCCCGGCCGTCCGACGCTTGGGCAGCCAGGAATCATCGTAAACCAACAAACTCGAACATGCACTGTGGGACCGCCCACCGCTAGAGTTGGTAGATGGACGACTACGCCCAACGCCCGCCCTCTCGACGTCTGACGAGAGGGCGCTAGGAAACCGCACCCATGAACGACACCCTGCTCAACATCGTCCTGATTCTGGTCTTCGTGCTGATCGGCGGGGTCTTCGCCGCGGCCGAGATGGCCCTGGTCTCGCTCCGGGACAGTCAGCTCAAGGCGCTCTCGCACCGCGGCCGGCGTGGCGAGATCGTCGCCAAGGTGGCCGCCAACCCGAACCGGTTCCTGTCCGCCGTGCAGATCGGCGTGACCCTGATGGGCTTCCTGTCCGCCGCCTTCGGTGGCGCGACGCTCGCGGACGGACTCGCACCGCACCTGCAGAAGCTCGGGCTGCCCGAGTCGGTGGCCGGCACGGTCGCGCTGGTGCTGATCACGATCCTGATCTCGTACGTCTCGATCGTGCTCGGCGAGCTGGCCGCGAAACGCCTGGCCCTGCAGCGGGCCGAGGGGTTCGCGCTCGCGCTCGGGCCGCTCGTGGACCGGATCGCGTCCGGTGCGCGGCCGGTGATCTGGCTGCTGTCGAAGTCCACCGACCTGGTGGTGCGCGCCCTCGGCGGCGACCCGAACGCGAACCGTGAGGTGATGTCCGACGAGGAGCTCCGCGACGTCATCTCCGCGCACGAGTCGCTCGGTGAGGAGGAGCGGAAGATCGTCGACGATGTCTTCGAGGCCGGCAGCCGGCAGTTGCGCGAGCTGATGCTGCCGCGCACCGAGGTGGATTTCGTCGACGCCGAGATGCCGGCGTACAAGGCGGTCAAGTTCGCCGCCGAACGGCCGCACTCGCGGTACCCGGTGATGAACGGCTCGGCCGACGACATCGTCGGGTTCGTGCACGTCCGGGACCTGTTCGACCCGGCGGTCGCGACCCGCTCGGTCCGGGTCGGCGACCTGGCCCGCGAAGTCCTGATGCTGCCGGACACCGCGAAGCTGCTGCCGACGCTGACCGAGATGCGCCGCCGCAGCACCCACCTCGCGATCGTCCTCGACGAGTACGGCGGTACTGCCGGCATCGTCACGCTCGAGGACCTGGTCGAGGAGCTGATCGGCGACATCACCGACGAGTACGACGAGGAACCGGCCGAGACGACCTGGCTGCGCAGCGGCGACATCGAGGTCGACGGGTTGCTGAACCTGGACGACTTCGCCGACGCGACCACGATCGAGCTCCCCGACGGGCCCTACGAGACCGTCGGCGGGTTCCTCGCCGCCCGGCTCGGGAAGGTTCCGTCGACCGGCGACGAGGTCCCGTTCGACGCCCACACCCTCACCGTCACCGAGATGGACGGCCGCCGGGTCGCCCGCGTCCGCCTGCACCTGGTCACACCGTCAGAGCAGATTCCGGCCGAGGAACCAGAGCCCGCCGCCGACTGAGTACCACCAGCCCGCCCACGACGTACCCGAGGCCCTGGAAGACCAGGATCGGGATGATGCCGACGGCGTCGCCGAGCAGGCCGGCCGCGGCGATGCCGAGCAGGACCGCGATGCTTTCGGCGGCGCCGACCGCGCCGTAGATGCGGCCGCGGGTGCCGTCGACGGTGAGGCTCTGGAACACCGTCATCATCCCGGCGATCGTGAGCGCGCCGGGCAGGCCGACGACGATCATGCACACGAACGCCGGAATCACGCTGTCCGACGCCAACGGGTAGAGGAACAGCGCGATGTCGATCAGCCCGAACGCGAACGCGCCGAGTCCCCACAAGGTCGCGGCCGGCCAGCGGGAACCGATCGCGGCCGCGACCAGACCGCCGACGATCCCGCCGATCGCCTGCGACGACACGATCAGGCCGTACACCTTCCCGTCGCCGCCGACCTCGGCGCTGACGAACGGTGCGAACAGCGTGCTCATGATCCCTTCACCGACGCCGGTGACCAGGCAGAACACGAAGAACAGCCGCATCGCCGGACCCGCGACGCACAGCCGCAAGCCCTCGGTCCACTCTTCCTTCAGCCGCTTGATCGCGCCGCCGGCCGTCTCCTCCTTGGCGTCGGGCCGAACCTGCCGGTGCCGCATCGCGGCGACCAGCACGACGGCGGCGAGGAACGTCACGGCATCGCCGATGGCAAGGAGCGTGAGTCCGCCGGCGGCCGCGAGCACGCCGCCGAGCGCGGCGCCGACCAGGCGGGCGAGGTCGCGGATCTGACTGTTCAGCGCGTTCGCGGTCACCAGTTGGTCGGAGTTCACGAGGAGCGGGACCAGTGACTGTTCGGCCGGCGTGAAGAACTGCTGCAGACAGCTCTGCGCCAGGACGACGGCGTACACGATCCAGATCATGCTGGCGTCGTGGACGGCGATCAGGGGGAGCAGTACGACGGCGTTCAGGACGTTCGTCACGATCATGGTGGTGCGCTGGTTCCACCGGTCGACGAAGACACCGGCCAGCGACCCGAGCAGCACGGCGGGGAGGAACGACGCGAGCAGCAGTCCGCCGGAGGCGAGTGTCGAGCCGGTCAGTACGTACACCTGGAACGCGAGCCCGGTGCGCAGCAGCCAGTCACCGGTGAGCGAGATCAGGCCGGCGCTGAGCATCAGCCGATAGTCACGCTGCCGCGCGAGGACGCCCCACAAGTCCTTCATGTGCTTACTCCTCGGGTGAGACCGCAACGATCTGGGTGAACGAGACGTGCCGGCTTCCCGCCGGCCGGGTGGACTTGTCGTCGATCGGCCGCTCGTCCACCCAGCGCTGCAGGAGCTCGTTGATCTGCCCAACGATCTCCGCCAGCTCCTCGCCGGTCAGGTAGAGACCGGTCTGCCCGATGCCGGAGTTGTCCCGCCAGACCGGGTCGGCCAGCAGGCGCTGCTGCTGCCATTTCGCCAGCGCGTCCAGCGCCCGCTCGGCCATCAGTTGCTCGAGTACGTCGGCGGCGGCCGCGCCTTCGGGCGTCTTGATCGCGTCCCGCCACGACTGCGACGTGGACACCAGGCGCCACGGCCGCTCCCGGTTGTCCTTGCCCGGCGCCGGTTCGACGAAGTCGTACTTCGCCAGCTGCCGCAGGTGGTGCGACGCCAGCGCCTGGCTGATCCCCAGCCGCCGCGCCGCCTCGGCCGCCGTCAGCGGGCCCTCGCGCCCGAGCAGCGACTGCAGGTCGAGCCGCACCGGATGCGCCATCGCCCGAATCGCCAGCGGATCGTTCAGCAGCCGCGCCCGCTGCGGATCCTTTTCCAAAGACATGATTGGAATATGCGCCACACCACATCCAATGTCAAGCCATTGCTTGGAATGTTGTTGGTGTGCAGATGGACAGGAGGTGTCAGTCCGCTGGGTAGTGCACCTGAGCGTGTTGAGGGTCGGCGTGTACGGCGTCTCGGGGTGCTCTACCTGTTGAGAGCGCACACCTGACCCTCGGTCAGCCGGTTCGGTCCCGGATCCACTCCAGGGCGGATTCGGACTGGCTGAGGATCGAGATGTGGCTGAGGCCGGGGTGCAGGGCGAGTTCGGCGGTGGGGAGGTTCGCGGCGAGCCAGCCCGCGTGGGTGCTGGGGATGATGTGGTCGGCGGTGCCGTGGAGGAGGAGGACCGGGGCGGTGATCGTGGCCGGGTCGCAGCCCCATGGGACGACGTACGAGCAGTCGTCGTCGACGGCGCCGTCGGGGCCGTTGGGCATCGCCTTGTCGCCGGCGACCGAGCCGAGCCAGCCCCACGGGCCGTCGAACATCGCGACGTCGGAGTCGGTGAACTCCGGGTCGTACTCGACCGCCTCGTTGTGCAGTCGGGCCGCGCGGCCCGCCACCGCGGCCTGCAGCGCGGCGCGGCCGGAGTCGATCATCCCGTCGTACCAGCCCTCCATGCCGTACGGCGCGATCGCGGCGAAGGTGGCGACGGCCTCGACGCGGTCGCCGAGCACGGCGGCGGAGCCGAGTGCGTAGGAGCCGCCGCCGGAGTAGCCCATCAGTGCGCAGGTGCCGATCCCGAGTGTGTCGAGGACCGTGGTCAGGTCGGCGGCGACCGAGGCCATCGTGCGGCCGGGTGCCGCGGTCGAACCGCCGTACCCGGGCCGGTCGAACGAGATCCACCGGATGCCGAGCCACTCGCCCGCCTCGTACAGCGGTGCCGGTGGCGTGCCCAGGTTCGGCGTGCCGTGGTGCCAGACGACCGCCAGCCGCGCGTCGTCACCGGGCGCGCTGTCGTACCCGTGCAGGACCCGCCCGTCGGCCGTCCGGAAGTCGATCTCGTCCATGCGCTTCACCATAAATCGCCGAAATGTCGAGTGCTGCCGGTCGTGTCCGACCTCTGCTGCGAAGATCCTGTACCTGCCCGAAAGGACACCTGACATGAAGTACCTGCTGATGATTCACAGCAACCCGATCACCTGGGGCCACCCGTCGTTCCTGCACACCGAGGAAGGCAAGGCCCTGCCGAAGAAGGCGCGCGACGCGCTCGCCGCGCAGCTCGACAACCTGCTGAACGAGCTCGATGCCAACGGCGAGCTGATCACCGCCGTCCCGCTCGATCCGCCGGCGAAGACCCGGGTGGTCCGCGTCCGCGAAGGCGTCCGCGCCACCACCGACGGTCCGTACTCCGAGGCGAAGGAGCAACTGGCCGGCGTGTTCCTCATCGACGTGGCAAGCCAGGAACGCGCCGAAGAGGTAGCCGCCACCATCCCGGAGGCCGGCTTCTTCGCCGTCGAGGTCCGCCCGGTCTCAGTGTTCGACTAGACGTTGGTGGTTCGCGGTCGTCGCGAGGGCGGGGTCGAGGGTGCCCAGGGCCAGCCAGGTGGCGCCTCCGACTCCGTCCCGGGCGGTTAGTACCTCGCCGGCGAAGTGCTGGCGGATGATTCGGCCCACAGGTGAGGACTCACCGGCGACACTGCCTGCGAGCACCATCGGGCCCTTGTCCGACGTTGTCTTCAAGCGGGCAGCGGTTTCCGTGAGCAACTCGGCTGCGCGTTTCACCAGCGACCGCGCGATCTCGTCGTCCTGTGCGTACGCCGCCATCACCGCCGGCGCCAGCTCCGCGAGCAGAACCGGTGGGCGACTGTTCACCGTCCTCACCAGATCATCACGCAGCGCGTCGTATCCTTCACGCTGTGCAGCTGCATGCTCGTCCCGATCGGGCAGGATCGCCTGGACGACGGCCTGTCCGAGCAGCCCGAGTGGCTCGCGGAGGTCCAGTGCCTGCAGCACGCTGCGCACAGCCTCCCGGCCGAGCCAGAAGCCGGAGCCGTCGTCGCCCAGCAGCCAGCCGTGCCCGCCCGCGGTGCGCAGGAGTTGATGGTTGCGCACCAGGCCGGCGTTGCTGCCGGTGCCCGCGATCAGCACGGTCCCGTCCGGTTCCGGCGTACCTGAGGCGAAAGCGACCTCGAGATCGCCGATGTAGTCGGGGGCAACGATCAGGCCGGCGCCCGTCCAGGCGGCCTCGAACTGGGCCGCCACGTCCGGCCGCGCCAGGGCAACGCCGCCGGCCATGCCGACGACCCCGGCTTTGACGGCCGTCGGGTCCAGGCCGGACAGCGCGGCGTGAAGCGCCTGGCCGAAGTTGGCCGCCGCACTTGCCGGATGGCTGGTCGGATTCCCTCCCGCTGCGGCTCCGCGACCGATTACGTTGCCCTCAGAGTCCGCGACCACGATCCGGGTGGAGGTACCGCCGAGGTCGCCGCCGAGGACCAGTGGTCCGGCAGGTATCAGGACCACCTGGTCGACAGGTGCGGCGTCAGCGTCCGGAAGCAAGCCTTCGACCGACATACGCGATGCTCCAAACTGCTCGAAAGAGCCTATAAGTAAGCACAAGTAAACAAGGTTACGCAACGGTCCCGATCTAGGGAGATCACACGGATGAGCCTTGACTTTAGCTACGAGTTGAGAAAAGTTCTGTCCAGCAAACAGCAAACTTGCGCATTTGTCGGCACTTGGAGTGTCGTCGGCGAGCAGATTAGTCGAGGGGTGGGCCGTTGATGGCCAGCAGTAACACGGGGGAATCCAGTAGCTTGGGCGCGCACGCGTATGTTCAAACGCTGATGCCGATCCTGGCCGCGGTCACCACCCAGATCGACGGCCCGATCCAGCAGGCCGCCGATCTGATGGCCGCGTCGGTGCGGGCGAACGGCGTCATCCAGGCGTTCGGCTCCGGGCACTCCGAGGCCCTCGCGATGGAGATCGCCGGCCGCGCCGGCGGGCTGATCGCCTCCAACCGGATCGCGCTGCGCGACCTGGTGCTGCTCGGCGGCGAGCCGCCCGAGTTGCTGCGCAGTGCCGAGCTGGAGCGCGACCCGGCGTACTCGCGGAAGCTCTACGAGCTGTCCGCGGCCCGCGAGGGCGACCTGTTCGTGATCGCGTCGAACTCGGGGGTGAACGGCTCGATCGTCGAGCTCGCGAGTGTGGTCAAGGAGAAGGGCCACCCGCTGATCGCGATCACCTCACTGCAGCACACTGGCGGTATGGATTCGCGGCACCCGTCCGGCAAGAAGCTGATCGACTTCGCCGACGTCGTGCTCGACAACCAGGCGCCGTACGGGGACTCGGTGCTCGACCTGCCCGGTGGCGGCAAGGTGTGCGCCGTGTCCTCCATCACCGCGGCACTGATTGCGCAGATGCTGGTGGCTGAGGTATTGCGCCGGCTGACGGAGGCCGGCGAGACGCCGCCGGTCTACCTGTCCGCGAACATTCCCGGTGGCGACGAACACAACCATGCCCTTGAAGCAAGGTACGCCGGTCGTATCCGGCGTACTGCCTGAAACACACTCGGAAGGCGGGACCATGACCACTCCCAACAACCTGTCGCGGCGGCTGTTCCTGCAGCGCGCGGCGGTCGGCACCTTGCTGGCGACCGGCGGCAGCACGCTGTTGGCGGCCTGTGCCACCGGCGGCGGCGACGACAACGGGACCGGCGGTGGCGGCGCCGACAAGACCTCGGAGAACCCGTTCGGCATGGCGGAGAAGGCGACCGTCGACGCGGTGATCTTCAACGGTGGTTACGGCTACGACTACGTGCAGTTCGCGGCCGACATCGCGCAGAAGAAGTTCGCGGGCTCGACGTTCAAGGTCGCCCCGTCGACCCAGATCGCCCAGCAGCTGCAGCCGCGCTTCGTCGGCGGCAACCCGCCGGACCTGATCGACAACTCCGGCGCGAACCAGATCGGCTTCAACACGATCCTGGACCAGCTGTCGACGCTCGACGACGTCTTCGAGGCCAACAACTACGAGGGCACGAAGATCGCCGACACCCTGTACCCGGGCGCCAAGAACCCCGGCACGTACGACGGCAAGTTCGTCGCGATGAACTACGTGCTCACGCTCTACGGCATCTGGTACTCCGACAGCCTGTTCAAGGAGAACGGCTGGGAGGCGCCCAAGACGTACGACGGGCTCCTGGACCTCGGTGCCAAGGCCAAGGCGAAGGGCAAGTACCTGTTCGTCTGGGGCAAGGAAGCCGCCACCTACTACCACACGATGGCCGTCGACGGCGCGATCAAGGAGGGTGGCGACGAGGTCCGGCTGGCGCTGGAGAACCTCAAGGAGAACTGCTGGTCGATGCCGCAGATCCAGGGCATCTTCAAGGCCCTGGAGACGATGGTCAAGAACGGGTACTTCGTGCCCGGTGGCGCCGGCACCCAGTTCACCGCCGCGCAGGCGAAGTGGAGCAACGACCAGCAGGCCGTCCTCTACCCCTCGGGCTCGTGGATCGAGAACGAGATGAAGAAGGCCACCAAGTCGGGCTTCGACATGAAGGGCGTCCCGGAGCCGGTGCTCACCGACGCCCCGAAGCTGCCGTACGAGTCGCTGCGCAGCGCGGCCGGTGAGCCGTTCATCGTCCCGTCGAAGGGCAAGAACGTTGCCGGCGGCAAGGAGCTGCTGCGGGCGATGCTGTCCAAGGAGGCGGCGACCAACTTCGCCAAGACCCGGCTGGCGCCGACGATCGTCAAGGGCCTGGTGCCCGCGGACGGCTTCGGTTCGACCGCGCTGCAGTCGCAGACCGCGATGCTGGACGCGGCCGGCACCAACGTCTTCGACTACCAGTTCGTCGGCCTGTACGGCATGAACACCGACAACCTCGTGGTCTGGAACTCGTTCCTGTCCGGCCAGCTGGACGCGGCCGGCCTGACGAAGGGCCTGCAGCAGATCACCGACAAGGTGCGTAACGACAGCTCGGTCAAGAAGATCCCGGTCACGAAGTGACCATGACGCAAGAGGCTGTGCCGGGAGGCGGACCCCAGCGGTCCGTCACCCGGCGCCGCCGGCCGCTGACCTTCGACCGCGCCAGTTTCATGGTCGTGTTCCTCGGCCTGCCGCTGGCGGTCTTCGTGATCTTCGTGGTCTCCCCGTTCGTGCAGGCGCTGTACTACTCGCTGACCGACTGGTCCGGGTTCAGTTCGGGGATGAACTTCGTCGGCTTCGACAACTACGTGAAGCTGTTCCACGACGACATCTTCCTGAAGGCCGTACGCAACAACGTGCTGCTCGCGATCGTCGTACCGATCGTGACGATCGTGCTGGCGCTGACGCTGGCCACGCTGGTGACGATCGGCGGCTCCGGGACCGGGACCGTCCGCGGTCTGCGGAACGCGGGCTTCTACCGGATCGTCTCGTTCTTCCCGTACGTGATCCCGGCGATCGTGATCGGCCTGATCTGGGCGCAGGTGTTCACGCCGGGTTCGGGCATCCTGGACGCGCTGCTGTCGAAGATCGGGCTGCACCAGTTCGAGAACTACGCGTGGCTCGGGGATGCGCGGACCGCGATGCCGGCCTCGATGTTCGTGATGATCTGGGGCTTCGTCGGCTTCTACATGGTGCTGTTCATCGCCGCCATCCGGGGCATCGAGCCCGAGGTGTTCGAGGCCGCCCGGATCGACGGCGCCGGCCGGTTCCGCAGCGCGGTGTCGATCACGGTCCCGCTGATCCGGGACAACGTGCAGACGGCGTACATCTATCTCGGGATCGCCGCGCTCGACGCGTTCGTCTACATGCAGGCGCTGAACCCCGGCGGCGGGCCGCAGAACTCGACCCTGGTCATGCCGCAGCAACTGTTCACCACGGCCTTCACCAAGGGGCAGTTCGGTTACTCGACGGCGATGGGTGTGGTCCTGGCCGCGGTGACGATGCTGTTCGCGCTCGTGGTCTTCACGGTGAACGCCCTGACCGGCGGACGTGACCGGAAAGCAAAGGTACGCCGATGACGACAACCACCGCCGACCGCGCCGAACTCGCGGCCTCCCGTGCGCCCGGCCACCGGGCCCCAGAGGGCCGGGGTGTGGCGACGACCGCCCACGTCGCGCTGATCCTGTGGTCGTTGCTGGTGATCCTGCCGCTGGTGTGGACGCTGCTGTCCTCGTTCAAGTCGACGCAGGAGGTGCTCGGCAACCCGCTGTCGCTGCCGAGCAAGCTGCGGTTCAGCAACTACGCGAACGCCTGGACGACGGCCGGTATCGGCCGCTACTTCCTGAACACGGTGATCGTGGTCGGCGTCGCGCTGGTGCTGGTGATGATCCTGGGCGCGATGTGCGCGTACGTGCTGGCCAGGTTCACGTTCCCCGGCAACCGGCTGATCTACTACTCGATGCTGGCCGGGCTGACGTTCCCGGTCTTCCTGGCGATCGTGCCGCTGTTCTTCGTGCTGAAGAACTTCGGGATGCTCAACACGCTGCCAGGGTTGATCACGACGTACGTCGCGTTCGCGCTGCCGTTCACGGTCTTCTTCCTGCACAGCTTCTTCAAGGCGCTGCCGGGCGAGATCTACGAGGCGGCGCAGATCGACGGCGCGGGTGAGTGGCGGACGTTCTTCTCGGTGATGCTGCCGATGGCGCGGCCGGGGATGGCGTCGGTGGCCATCTTCAACTTCCTCGGGTTGTGGAACCAGTTCCTGCTGCCCGTCGCCCTGAACACGGACTCGAAGAACTACGTGCTCTCGCAGGGTATGGCCTCGTTCGCGTCGCAAGCCGGTTACGCGGTGGACTTCGGCGCCCTGTTCGCGGCCGTCGTGATCACTGTGGCGCCGGTGCTGGTCGTCTACATCATCTTCCAGCGGCAACTGCAGGTCTCCGTGACCGCGGGAGGCGTGAAGTAATAGCCTGCGGTGATGCTGAGACGGCGGACGTTACTGCAGGGGGCGTTGGCTGGTGCGGTCCTGAGTGGCTGCACCAGCGAACCGGTCGCCCCGCCGGTGTCGAAGGAGAACCCGTTCTCCGTGGACGGGAACGCCCCCGTCGACCTGGTCTTCAGTGAGGAGTACGGCGGATTCGCGGCGGCGGCGTACCGGAAGAAGTACGCGGCCGCCGTCGTCGCGCCGAAGCTGACACCGCAACTGTCCGACCAACTGCTGCCCCGGTTCGCCGCGGGCAACCCGCCCGACGTGGTGCTCAGCACCGGGGACGACAAGCTGAAGGTCGGCCGGCTGGTCAAGGAAGGTCAACTGACCGACCTGCAGCAGTTGCTGGACGCACCGTCCTGGGACAACCCGGACGCGGTGGTCAAGGACCAGCTCCTGCCGGACATGCTGGACTTCGGCTCGTACGACGGGACGCAGCGCACCGTCAACTACATCGCGAGCGTGTACGGGATCTGGTATTCGGCCAGCCTGTTCCAGCGCAACGGCTGGGAGGCGCCGCGCACCTGGCCCGATCTGCTTGCCCTCGGCGCCGATATGAAGGCGGCCGGTCTCGGCCCGTTCATGTACGCCGGCACGCACCCGTACTACCTGCTGGAACTGGTGCTGACGCTGGCCGCCAAGACCGGCGGGCCGGATGTGGTACGGCGGATCGACAACCTGGACGACGGCGCCTGGAAGGACGAGAGCGTCACCAGGGCGATCACCGCCGTCGGTGAGCTGACCAAGCGCGGGCTGCTCGCCCCAGGGACCGCGGACTACGACCACATCGGGTCGCAGAAACGCCTGCTCGCGTCCAAGGTCGGGATGCTGCCGTGCGGCAACTGGCTCGAGAACGAGATGAAGGGCCTGATCCCGCAGGACTTCGCGCTGACCATGTTCGCCGCACCGGCGCTGGACACCTCGCCCGCGCTCGCCAGCGGGGTGCACGTCGCGGCGACCGCGCCGGTGCTGGTGCCGGACAAGGCGAAGAACAAGGCCGGCGGGCTCGAGTACCTGCGGGCGTTGCTGTCGGCCGACGTCGCTGCGCAGGTCACCTCGGAGTCGAAACAGCTCACCATCGTCCGCGGGGCGGCCGACGGGCTGGAGATGGGGACCGCGCTCAGCTCGGCGCGCGACCTGCTCGCGTCGGCCGGCGACCAGCTCATCACTTGGTACTTCGACGACTGGTACCCGGAGTTCGCGACCGCAGCCGCCGCGGCCACCGGGCAGTTCATGGCCGGCGGTCTGCAGCAGTCCGAATGGACCGCGCGGATCCAGGCCGCGGCCGACAAGCTCAAACAGGACAAGGCGGTCACGAAGTACCACCGGGACTGAGATCTGGGCTAGGTTAGGGCAACCTAACCTAACCCAGCCATGACCAGCCCCTGTGAGGTTCCGATGCGCCGCCTGCTGGTGTTCCTGGCCGTACTCCTGCTCGCCCTGACCGGGTGCGGAAGCGGGAACGACGAAGCCCCGCAGACCGCCGCGTCGCAGGGCGGCGCCTTCCCGGTGACGATCAAGAACAAGTACGGCGACACCGTCGTCGAGAAGGCCCCGCAGCGAATCGTCACGGTCGGCCTGGTCGAGCAGGACGCGCTGCTCGCGCTCGGCGTCGTACCGGTGGCGACGACCGAATGGTTCGGGGAGAAGCCGGGCGCGTTGTTCCCGTGGGCGAAGGCGAAACTCGGCGACCATGACAACGCGGCCGTACCGCAGGTGCTGAGCGACAAGGACGGGATCCAGTTCGAGAAGATCGCGGCGCTGCGGCCGGACCTGATCATCGGGCTGTACTCCGGGATCTCCGCGGACGACTACCAGAAGCTGACCGCGATCGCGCCGACGGTCGCGCAGCCGGCCGGCGTACCGGACTACGGCGTGTCCTGGCAGGTCGTGGCGCGGACCGTCGGGCAGGCGGTCGGGAAGCCGGCGCAGGCCGACGAGCTGGTGAAGGGGATCGAGACGCGGTTCGCCGAGGTGCGCGCACAGCATCCCGAGTTCAAGGGCAGGCCCGCCTTGATGGCCACGCCGTACGAGGGCTACTTCATCTACGGCACGCAGGATCCGCGGTCCCGGCTGCTGACCGACTTCGGGTTCGTGCTGCCGGACGGGCTGGACAAGGCGATCGGCGACAAGTTCGGCGCGAACATCAGCGCGGAGCGGATCTCGCTGCTCGACCAGCAGGCGCTGGTCTGGTTCCCGACCAAGGGCGGTACGGCGAAGCTGAAGGCGGACCCGCTGTACAAGAACCTGAAGGTGCGGACCGAGGGCCGGGACGTGTTCGTCGAGGAGAACTACGACGACCAGCTGTACGGCGCGACCAGCTTCGTGTCCGTGCTCAGCCTGCCGATCGTGCTCGACGGGCTGGTCCCGAAGCTGGCGGCCGCGGTGGACGGGAACCCGGCGACCAACGCATAACCTCTCGCGGACCGGGGTTCGCTCGCCGTACGCTCTTGCTGAGGGGTGGCGAGATGGCGTGGCTGGGTGTTGTCGTTCTGTTCTCGACGTTGTGCGTCCTGCTGAGCCTGCTGCTGCCGAATCCGCCGCCGTCGCGGTGGCGGCGCGGTCTGCAGCGGCGTACGGCGAGACTGACCGCGCGCCTGCGCCGGCGTCAGGAGCCGGAACCGGACCCGTTCGACACGCTCCGGCTGCAGACCCGCTTGGGGCACCTGTCCACCAAGATCCGGCGCGTCGAGTCCACACCCCACGTCTACGCCCGCGCACACCGCCTGATGGCGCTCGAGGCGGCGTACGACGACCTCCTCGACGAGGCCTGCCGCCTGGCCGGCTGCCCGTGCGAGTCCGAGCAGCAACGCTCGGAGGAGAAACGCTGGCAGGAGGAACAGGAACTGGCCGCCCGCGGCTGGTCCTGGTGACGCATAGTTCGTGAAATATGACTGACAACCCTCCCGGGTGTGGGTTGGACTGACACCGCTGGCAGAATCGTGGTCATGTCCCACGCTGCGTCTGACCCCTCCGCAGCCGGTTCCCAGCGACGCCCCCGCGTGCTCTCCGGGATCCAGCCGACGGCGGACTCCTTCCACTTCGGCAACTACCTCGGCGCGTTGCGGCAGTGGGTGGCCCTGCAGGACGACCACGACGCGTTCTACTGCGTCGTCGACCTGCACGCGATCACTGTGGAGTACGAGCCGAAGGCCCTTCGTGACCGTACCCGCCGGTCCGCGGCGCAGCTGCTGGCGGCCGGGATCGACCCGGAGCGGTCCACCCTGTTCGTCCAGTCGCACGTGCCCGAGCACGCGCAGCTCGGGTGGGTGATGGGCTGCATCACCGGGTTCGGCGAGGCCAGCCGGATGACGCAGTTCAAGGACAAGACGGCCAAGGGCGGCGCCGACCGCGCCACCGTCGGCCTGTTCACCTACCCGATCCTGCAGGCCGCGGACATCCTGGTCTACCAGGCCGACCGCGTCCCGGTCGGTGAGGACCAGCGCCAGCACGTGGAGCTGACCCGCGACCTGGCGCAGCGGTTCAACCACCGGTTCGGCAAGACCTTCCGGGTTCCCGAGGCGCACATCGTCAAGGAGACCGCGAAGATCTTCGACCTGCAGGACCCGACCGCGAAGATGAGCAAGTCCGGCTCGTCGCCGGCCGGCATCATCGACCTGCTGGACGACCCGAAGGCGAGCGCGAAGAAGATCCGGTCCGCGGTCACCGACTCCGGCCGGGACGTGATCTTCGACCAGGAGAACAAGCCCGGCGTCGCGAACCTGCTGACCATCTACTCGGCGCTCACCGGCCGCAAGATCAGCGAGCTCGAGGACGAGTACGCCGGCCGCGGGTACGGTGACTTCAAGAAGGACCTGGCCGACGTCGTGGTCGAGTTCGTCACGCCGTTCCGGGAGAAGACGCTGTCCTACCTGGACGACAAGGCGCAGCTGGACGCGATCCTGACGGCCGGCGCCGAACGCGCCCGCGCGGTCACCGAGCCGACCCTGGCCCGCGTCTACGACCGCCTCGGGTTCGTCCCCGGCCCTGCGCAGGGCCGGTAGACCGCGGATGGCGACGACGATTGGCGTTGCGATTCCGATCGCGGAGCCGTACGGCACGGAGTTGCAGAAGTACCGTGCCGACTTCGGCGATCCGATGGCCGCGTCGATCCCGACCCATGTCACGCTGCTGCCGCCCACCGAGATCGAGGCCGGCGACCTGGCGGCGATCGACGAGCACCTGCTCGCGGTCGCGGCCCGGTTCCCGCGGTTCCGGATCCGGCTGCGCGGTACGGCGACGTTCCGGCCGATCTCGCCGGTGGTGTTCGTACCGCTGGCCGAGGGCATCTCGTCGTGCGAGGTGCTGCAGTCGCAGGTCCGGTCCGGCCCGCTGAAGGTCGACCTGAAGTTCCCGTACCACCCGCACGTCACCGTCGCCCACGACCTGGAGAAGGACGCGCTCGACCGCGCGTACGACGCCCTGTCGGAGTACGACTGCGCCTTCGACGTGGAGCACTTCAGCCGCTACGAACACGGCTCCGACGGCGTGTGGCGCCCTCAGCGCTCCTTCCCCCTGGCAGGCTGAGTCTCCTTCATCGGGGTACAGGAGACACATGGGCAGCATCAAGCGTGTCTGGGCGCGATTCAAGAAGTCGCAGCTGTGGCGGGCCTGGAAGCGGTACGGCGACCGGCGGGGCAACCGGTTGGCCGGGGCAACCAGTTTCTTCGGGTTCCTGTCGCTGTTCCCGCTGATCGTGCTCGCGGCGGCGATCGTCGGGCCGCTGCTCGGTCACGACGCCATCGAGGCGATGAAGGACGCCCTGCAGCAGAACCTGCCCGGCATCGGCGACAAGATCGACATCGACGGGCTGATCGGCCACGCCGGCACCATCGGCCTCGTCTCCGGTGTCTCGCTGCTGTTCACCGGCCTCGGCTGGATCGACTCATTGCGCGCCTCGATCCGTTCGATGCACGAGCTGGACGACGAGCCGGGGAACGCCGTCAAGCTGAAGGCCGTCGACCTCGGGGCACTGATCGGTCTCGGCATGATCGGCATGTTCGCCACCGGTCTGTCGTCGGTCCTGACCGGGTTGTCCAAGCGCATCGTCGACTGGGCCGACCTGGACGGCAGCTGGCTGGCGGGCTGGGGTCTCGGCCTGATCAGCGTGGTGCTGGGCGTCGCCGCCGGTGCGGTGCTGTTCCTGTACATGCAGACGGCGCTGCCGCGGATCCTGCTGCCCCGCAAGGTGTCGCTGATCGCCGCGCTGGCCGGCGGCATCGTGTTCTACCTCGCACAGCGCCTCGGCAACCTGTACGTGAACCACGTGATCGGCGCGAACGCGGCGTACGGCGCTGTCGCCTTGCCGCTGGCGCTGCTGGTGTGGATCTACCTGATGACCCGGGTGATCATGCTGATCGCGGCCTGGACGAAGGAGGCGACCCTCGACGCGAAGGCTGCCGAGCCTGTTGAGCCCGCCGACCTTCCTTCAGACCCGGCCGAGCTCGAGCCCCTCCTGCTCGGTCCACCCGGCAAGCGCTACAAGGTCGTCCCCATCCCAGAACGCAAGGCCGACACGGTGGCAGTCGCCGCCGGCGCGCTCCTGGGCGCAACCCTCACCACGCTGGCAGTCCAGGGCCTCCGAGCTGTGCGAACGGTCCGGCGCCGGTAGTCTCCTGAGATTTCAGTGACGGCGGCGGCGGAGAGCGCGGGGGCGGCGGAGGAAGAGGCCGAGGAGTAGGACGGGCGGGGCGGCGTACGCCCAGTCGGGGACGCGTAAGGCGAGGGACTGGACGGCCTGGCCGGGGGTGAGTGCGGTACGTGGCTGCGGGCGGCCCGCCGTACCGGCCTCGGGCTTGGTGGCGGGTTTGCCTTCCGGCTGGGTCTTCGGCGGCGCGACGGCCGGTTTGACCAGGGTGCCGACCGGCTTGAGCTTGCCGTAGTTGGTGAACGTCCAGGTCAGCAGGTTGCTGGCGTCCTCGGTGATGCCGTGCGGCGCGTTCATCATCGTCACCACCAGCGTGTGCCCGTTGCGGCGGGCGGCGCCGACGAACGTGTTCCGCGCCAGCGTGGTGTAACCGGTCTTCACACCGAGCGCGCCCTCGTAGTTGAAGAGCAGCTTGTTCTGGTTCGCGACCTGGTACGTGCCCTTGTTGCCGACGTTCGGGAAGTTCGTGTACTTCGTCGACGCGTACTTCGCGAAGTCCTGCCGGGTCAGCCCGGCCTGCGCGAACAGGGCCAGGTCGTAGGCGCTGGAGTACTGCCCGTCGGCGTCCAGGCCGGTCGGGTCGGTGACGTGGGTGTCGAGCGCGCCGAGGTCCTTGGCCTTCGCGTTCATCCGCTGGACGGTCGCGGGTACGCCGCCCTGGTCATGGGCACACAGTGCGTGAACGGCGTCGTTCCCGGAGGCCAGGAACATGCCCTGGAACAGCTGGTCGACGGTGTAGCGCAGCCCGGGGTACACGCCGACCTTGCTGCCGATGATGCCGGCGTCGGCGTCCGAACCGATCACCGGATCGGTCTTCTTCAGCCGGGGCAGCAGCACCAGCGCGGTCAGCGTCTTGAGCGTGCTGGCCGGGCGGAGCTGCGCGTGCGGCGCCTTGGCCGCCAGCACCTGGCCGGTGTCGATGTCGGCCACGACGTACGCCGATGCCTGGACGGCCGGCGGCGCCGCCCCGATGGCGACCACCGTCGGCTTCGCGGTCAGCAGGTCGCCGCCGACCGGACCCTGTGGGGTCTGGCCGGCGGCGGTCGCTGTCAGAGGTCCGGCGACCACCAGTGCGGTGGTTGCGCAGGCCGTCAGAAGCAAACGCATCGGCGGCACTCTAGTTGCCGACCGGTGCAGATGTCACAGTCGGGTCTCATGCCCTGAGTCACGCCCGGTAGGCGGTCCACATGTTGCTGATCCGGGTTGACTGGCCGGGCGTGAACTGGTTGTAGCAGTCGTCGTACGAGTAGTCCATGTAGTTGTGGATGGGGTCCAGACCTGACAGCGAGCAGGAGTCCCGGCCCTCGGGGCAGCCGCTGGACGAGCTGCTCTGGGCGGGCGTGTCGGCCACCGAGTCGTTCGTGCTGGTGCAGCCGCCCTGGAACGTGTGGTACAGCCCGAACCAGTGCCCGGCCTCGTGGGTCGCGGTCTTGCCGAGGTCGTAGTTGGTCGCCGAACCACCGGGCAGCGAGCTGTACTGCACCCGGATGCCGTCGATCTTCGGGTTGCTCGGGTAGTCCCACGGGAAGGTCGCGATCCCGAGGTACGAGAAGTCGACCAGCCAGATGTTCAGGGCGTTCTTACCGCCCTGACGGGTCTGCGAGCGGTACGACGAGCTCTGCCGGTCCTTGTGCCACTGGTCGTTGTAGTACCGGTTGACGCCGGCCAGCGTGAAAGTGAAGCCGGTGTTCGCGGCCTGGGACGACTCCTGACCTGCGAAGTCCTGGTTCAGCTCGGCGATTTGCTGGTCGATCTGGGTCGCGGTGACGTCACCGGCACCGGACTTGCTCAGCATCACGTGGACGTACACCGGGACACTCGCCGCGGCCAGCGTGCCGGCCTGCGGAGCCAGGCCACGGGCGGCCTTGGCCTTCAGGATCTGTGCTGTCCTGGCGTCGATGGCCTTCTGCTCGGCCGCCGAGAGCTCCCGGTGGTCGGCACCGAAGCCACCACGCGCGGCGGCGCCTTCCTCCGGCGTGAAACAGGCCGGGTTGCCGGTCGCGTCGACGGGCAACTGGGCAGTCGCCTGTCCACCGAGCGGACTGAACGCAAGCGCCGTACCGGCCAGCAGCACGGCCAGAGCGCGGGGACGGGTAACGAAAGATCGCATAGCGGTCCTCCAGAATCGGGCCGCTTTTGGGCGGTGCGGCCGAATCCGGCGATTTTCCCCATCAACCCGGGGAGTGCCAACCAATTCCCTGTCCCCCCAGTGCCACGGCACCACCACGCCGAACCGCTATTCGAGGAAGGCTCGGAGGAGGGCTTCGGTGCCGGCCAGGTGTTCTTGCATGGTTTGGCGGGCGGTCTGGGGGTCGCCGGCGAGGATCGCGTCGACGACGGCTCGGTGTTGTTCGTTGGAGTGGTCGAGGTTGGGTTGCAGGAGGGGGATGGCGTCCAGGAGTTCGTTGAGGCGCATGCGGACGTCGGCCATCGCCGACGTCAGGGAGGGGGAGCCGGTGACTTCGGCGATGGCCAGGTGGAGGCGGGAGTCGAGGCGGCGGTAGTCGGTGAGGGTGGCGGCGTTGGTGTCGGCCAGGCAGCGTTGCAGGTGGTCGCGTTCGGCGTCGGTGAGGGTGCGGGTCGCGGCGGCTTCCGCGGCGCCGGTCTCCAGGACGAAGCGGAGGGTGAGGGCGTCGTCGAGGCCCGCGGCGAGGTCGCGGGCGAGGCGTTTGGCCGGCGTACGGCGGGGTTTCGGGAGTTGCTCGTTGACGAACGTGCCGCCGTACCGGCCGCGGCGGGACTCGACGTAGCCGGCCTCGGTGAGCGCGTGGATCGCCTCGCGGAGCGTGACCCGGCTGACGTTCAGCCGGGTCGCGAGCTCGCGCTCGGGCGGTAGCCGGTCGCCGGGCACGACGACGCCGAGCTTGATTGCCTGCAGCAACCGCTCGACCGTCTCCTCGAACGGGTTCCCGGCCCGCACGGGCCGGAACACCGCGTCATCTGCCTGAACGACCATGTCCTCAGACTAGATCGGTGTCACGTAGGCGCCCGAGATTCCCCCGTCGACGAGGAACGTGTTGGCGGTGATGAAGGAGGAATCGTCGCTGGCCAGGAACGCGACCGCGGCGGCGATTTCCTCCGGCTCGCCGAAGCGGCCCATCGGGACGTGCACCAACCGGCGCTCGGCGCGCTCGGGGTCCTTCGCGAACAGTTCGGTGAGGAGCGGCGTGTTGACCGGGCCGGGGCAGAGCGCATTCACCCGGATTCCCTGCCGCGCGAACTCGACGCCGAGCTCGCGGCTCATCGCCAGGACGCCGCCCTTCGACGCGGAGTACGAGATCTGCGAGGTCGCCGCTCCCATCACCGCGACGAAGGACGCGGTGTTGATGATCGACCCGCGGCCCTGCCGTTGCATGTAGGGGATCGCGGCCTTGCAGCACAGGTACACCGATGTCAGGTTGACCTCCTGGACCTTGCGCCACGCCTCCAGCCCGGTGTCCAGGATCGACGCGTCGTCGGGCGGCGAGATACCGGCGTTGTTGAAGGCGATGTCCACGGCGCCGTACGTGTCGAAGGCCTGCTTGAACAGGTTCTCGACCGCGGCCGGGTCGGTGACGTCGGTCGGCACGTACAGCCCGCCGACCTCGTCCGCGGCGTCCTTGCCCGCGGCGGGATCGAGATCGCCGATCACGACGCGCGCACCTTCGGCCGCGAACCGCCGTACCGTGGCCAGACCGATCCCGCTTGCGCCACCTGTGACCACAGCGACCCGGCCCTCGAGCCGATGAGCCTTGACGTCCATATCAGTCCTCCGTGCTGATGAAGATGTTCTTGGTCTCGGTGAACGCGGCCAGCGCGTCCGGCCCGAGCTCCCGGCCGAGGCCGGACTGCTTGTAGCCGCCGAACGGCGTCGAGTACCGCACCGACGAGTTCGAGTTCACCGAGAGGTTCCCGGCCTCGACACCGCGACTGACGCGCAGTGCCCGGCCGACGTCCCGGGTCCAGATCGAGCCGGACAGCCCGTACTCGCTGTCGTTCGCGATCCGCACCGCGTCGGCCTCGTCCGTGAACGGGACCACCGCGACGACCGGCCCGAAGATCTCCTCCCGCAAGGCCCGGTCACTGGCCGGTGCCAGCACCGTGGGCGGGAACCAGAACCCGGGTCCGCTCGGCGCGGTCCCTTGGAACGCGGGGTTCTCGACGTACGACGCGACCTGCTCGCGCTGTCCCGCGGAGATCAGCGGCCCCATCTCCGTGGCCGGATCCGCCGGATCACCGACCCGGAAGTTCTTCACCGCCGGCTCGAGCAGCTCCAGGAACCGGCCGTACGCCGAACGCTCGACGAGGATCCTGCTGCGCGCGCAACAGTCCTGCCCCGCGTTGTCGAACACGCCGTACGGCGCCTGCGCTGCCGCCTTCTCCAGGTCGGCGTCGGCGAAAACGATGTTCGCGGACTTTCCGCCCAGCTCGAGCGTCACCCGTTTCACCTGGTCCGCGCAGCCGGCCATGATCTGCTTGCCGACGGTGGTGGAGCCGGTGAAGACGATTTTCCGGACCGCGGAATGCGTGACGAAACGGTTTCCGACAACGGTTCCCTTACCGGGCACGACCTCGAAGACGCCGGGTGGCAGGCCGGCCTCCAGCGCCAGCTCGGCGAGCCGCAGAGCGGTCAGCGGGGTGAGCTCGGCGGGCTTCAGGACCACGGTGTTGCCGGCCGCCAGCGCGGGGGCGAAACCCCACCCGGCGATCGGCATCGGAAAGTTCCACGGAACGATCACGCCGACCACGCCGAGCGGTTCCTGGAACGTGACATCGATGCCGCCGGCCACCGGAATCTGTTGTCCGAAAAGGCGTTCCGGGGCGGCCGAGTAGTACGTGAGCACATCGCGGACGTTGCCGGCTTCCCAGCGCGCGTTGCCGATCGTGTGGCCGGCGTTCTCGACCTCCAGCGCGGCCAGGTTCTCCAGGTCGGCGTCGACCGCGTCGGCGAACCGCCGCAGCAGCCGCCCACGATCGGCAGGTGTCACGTCCCGCCACGTCTCGAAGGCCTTCGCGGCCCGCGAGATCGCCGCGTCGGTCTCGGCCTCGGAGGCGAGTGAGATCGTCCGGATCACCTTCTCGGTGGCCGGGTTGATCACGTCGTACGTCATGAGGTGCTCCTGATCAGTGCGGTGAAGAGCCGCAGGTCCTCGGGGTTCTCCTCCGGGTGCCACTGCACCCCGAGTGCGAAGTCGTGGCCTTCCACCTCGGCCGCCTCGACCGTTCCGTCGTCCGCGCGAGCGGTGACCTTCAGCCCCGGTGCGACGACGTCGAGCGCCTGGTGGTGGTAGCAGCTTCCGAAAACGTGCTCACCGAGGATCCGTGCGGTCAGCGTCCCCGGCTCGACTTTCGCCTCGACGCTGCCGAAGACCGCAGGCTCCGGGCGATGATCGTCGTGGGCGACCACGTCCGGTAGGTGCTGATGCAGCGTGCCGCCCAGTGTCACGTTGAGCATCTGCAAGCCACGGCAGATCGCCAGCAACGGAAGATCACGGTCCAGGGCGGCCCGGATCAGGATCGCTTCGTGGTGGTCTCGGTCCGGCCGGGTGTCGACGGTCTCGGGATGCGGCGCGGCGGCGTACGCACCTGGATCGACGTCGCATCCGCCCGCGATGATCAGACCGTCCAGAACGCCCAGGATCGAGGGGTCGGTGCCCACGGGCGGCAGTAGCAGCGGCACCCCTCCGGCCGCTACCACCGCGTCCAGGTACACCCGGGGGACCAGCGCGGCCTCGCGGCGCCAGATGCCCCAGGCGGCCGGCTCGAGGTACGTCGTGATGCCGATGCGCGGCCTAGAGACGTTCGAACCCACGGACCCGCTCCCAGTCGGTGACAGCGGCGTCGTACGCGTCCAGCTCGATGCGTGCGGCGTTGCTGTAGTGGTCGACCATCTCGTCCCCGAACGCCGTCCGGGCAAGCTTCGAACCGGCGAAGAGCGCGGCGGCTTCGCGGAGCGTGCTCGGGACGTGCTCCTTGTCGGACTCGTACGCGTTGCCCTCCAGCAGCGGCTCGAGCTCCAGTTCGCTCTCGATCCCGTGCAGGCCGGAGGCGATGATCGCGGCGACGGCGAGGTACGGGTTCACATCGCCGCCGGGGAGCCGGTTCTCGACCCGGAGCGAGTCGCCGTGGCCGACCACTCGCAGCGAGCACGTGCGGTTGTCGAGACCCCACGCGATCGCGGTCGGCGCGAAGCTGCCTTTCTGGAATCGCTTGTAGGAGTTGATGTTCGGGGCCAGCAGGTACGTGAACTCGGACAGGCAGGCGAGCTGGCCGGCGATGAAGTGCTCCATCAGCCGCGAGAAGCCGTGCGAACCGTCTCCCGCGAGCACCGGATCACCGTCGTCGGCGCGGAAGCTCAGGTGGATGTGGCAGGAGTTGCCCTCCCGCTCGTCGTACTTCGCCATGAACGTCAGGCTCTTGCCGTGCTTGGCGGCGATCTCCTTCGCGCCGGTCTTGTAGATCGAGTGGTTGTCGCAGGTTGCCAGCGCCTCGTCGTACCGGAACGCGATCTCGTGCTGGCCGAAGTTGCACTCGCCCTTCGCGGACTCGACGTACAGGCCGGCGCCGGTCATGCCGTTGCGAATGTCGCGCAGCAGCGGCTCGATCCGGGAGGTGCCGACGAGGGAGTAGTCGACGTTGTACTGGTTCGACGGGGTGAGGCCGAGGTACCGCTTGTTCCACGCGTTCTCGTAGGTGTCGTCGAACACCATGAACTCGAGCTCGGTCCCGACGTACGCCTTGAGTCCGCGCTCCGCGAGGCGGTCCACCTGGGCCCGCAGCACCTGCCGCGGCGACGCGACCACCGGCGTACCGTCCAGCCACTGCACGTCGCACAACACGAGCGCGGTGCCCTCCAGCCACGGCACCAGACGGAGCGTGTCCAGGTCGGGCGCCATCACCAGGTCGCCGTACCCGCGTTCCCAGGAGGACATCGTGTAGCCGTCGACGGTGTTCATGTCGACGTCGACCGCCAGCAGGTAGTTGCAACCCTCGGTCCCGTGCTTCAGCACCTCCTCGAGGAAGTACCGCGCGCCGCATCGCTTGCCCTGCAGGCGCCCCTGCATATCGGTGATCGCCACCAGTACCGTGTCGACCTCGCCGGCCTCGACCAGCCTGCGCAACTCCTCCACACTCAGCACGGCCACTCCTGGAGTCTATTGGTCTACGTCCAGTCCATTGACTCAAGCCGCCGTGTGGATGTCAATGCGGCCCGTTTCCCTTGACACCGCCTGACCGCGGTGCCTCAATTGCCTAAAGGTCTGGGGGGAGACCATTGAGGCGCTGTGTCCAGGAGGCCCGAAAATGAGCAATGACGAGTCCGCCGCCCCGATGACCGACGACGAGAAACGCCTGCATCAGTTGGGTTACGCCCAGGAGCTGTCCCGGACGATGTCCGGGTTCTCGAACTTCGCGGTGTCCTTCACGATCATCTCGATCCTGTCCGGCTGCCTGACCCTGTACGGGTTCGGGATGAACACCGGCGGCCCGGTGATGATCGTCTGGGGCTGGCCGTTCGTCGGCCTGATGACGTTGTTCGTCGGCCTCGCGATGGCGGAGGTCTGCTCGAGCTACCCGACCGCCGGCGGGCTGTACTACTGGTCCGCGAAACTCGCCCGGACCAACGGCGCGGCCTGGTCCTGGTTCACCGGGTGGTTCAACTTCCTCGGCCAGGTCGCGGTGACCGCCGGTATCGACTTCGGCGCGGCGTTCTTCCTGAACGCGTTCCTGGACCTGCAGTTCGGCTTCAGTACGACGCCCGGCCACACGATCCTGCTGTTCGGGATCATCCTGCTGGTGCACGGCCTGCTGAACTCGTTCGGCGTGAAGCTGGTCGCCAAGCTCAACGACATCAGCGTCTGGTGGCACATCGTCGGCGTGGTCTTCATCGTCGGCGCGCTCGTGATCGTGCCGGACAAGCACCAGTCGGCCGGGTTCGTGTTCGGCCACTTCGTCAACAACACCGGCTGGGGCTCCACCTTCTACGTCGCGCTGCTCGGCCTGCTGCTCGCGCAGTACACCTTCACCGGGTACGACGCCTCCGCGCACATGACCGAGGAGACCCACGACGCCGCCCGGTCGGGACCGCGCGGGATCGTGATGTCGATCCTGGTCTCGCTGGCGGCCGGGTGGGTGCTGCTGATCGGTCTGACCTTCGCGATCCAGAGCTACGACGGCGCGCTCGAGGGCGAGATCGGCGTACCGCCCGCGCAGATCTTCATCGACGCGGTCGGCGCCGGGCTGGCCAAGGTCCTGCTGCTGGTCGTGATCGGCGCCCAACTGTTCTGCGGGATGTCGTCGGTGACCGCGAACTCGCGGATGATCTACGCGTTCTCCCGGGACGGAGCGTTGCCGGGGTCGTCGTTCTGGCACAAGATCAACGGCAAGACCAGGACGCCCACGAACGCGATCTGGCTGGCCGCCGGCGGCGCGTTCCTGCTCGGTCTGCCGTACCTCTGGAACGCGACGGCGTACGCCGCTGTCACGTCGATCGCGGTCATCGGCCTGTACATCGCCTACGTGCTGCCGACCCTGTTGCGGCTGCTCCAGGGCAAGGACTTCCAGCCCGGACCGTGGCACCTGGGCCGCTGGAGCCGCCCGATCGGCATCGTCGCGATCGTCTGGGTCGCGTTCATCACGATCCTGTTCATGCTGCCGCAGGTCAGCCCGGTCACCGGTAGCACTTTCAACTACACGCCGATCGCCGTTCTGGTCGTGCTCGGCTTCGCGGCGGCGTACTGGTTCCTGTCCGCCCGCCGCTGGTTCACCGGCCCCAAGGTCCAGGGCTCCGAGGAGGAGCTAGCCGCCATCGAACGCGACCTCGAATCGATCTGACCCTCTTTGGGCCCCCACCAACCGTTTTCGGCGCCGCGAAACGGTTGGTGGGGGCTCAAAGTCGTCGAAAGACCATCCGGTGCCCCGGCACGATCGTGCCGTCGCGACTGCTCGGAACTGGGCAGTAAGGGGTGACAGGATGGTGGCCAGCAAATTTCCTCATGTGACACTCGCCGTGTCGAACGGTCGTTGACTGTGATAATCGGCGAGGGTAATCCTTCGAGGAGTTGAATGACTGACGACGAGCTGGTCGGGCGTAGCGGACTGGTCGAGCGTGCCACCAAGCAGCTCGAGACCAGCGGCAGCGTGCTGCTCTACGGCCCGACCGGCATCGGCAAGTCGGCTCTCGGGCGGGCGCTTGTCGCGGAGCGTGGCCGGAAAGGCTGCCGGATCCTCAGCGCCGCTCCGTCCAACTCCGAGGCCGGCCTGCCGTACGTCACGCTCCTCGATCTGCTCTCCAACCAGCTCGAATTCGCCTGGCAGGTGCTGCCGGACCACCTCCGGCAGCCCCTCGAGGTCGCCCTGCTGAAGGCGAGCGCCCCGGATACGGTGCGTGACGAGCTGGCCGTGCGCCTCGCCGTACTGCACGTCCTCCGCCGCCTCGCGACGACCGGCCCGGTGCTGATCGTCGTCGACGACATCCAGTGGGTGGACCCGTCCAGCCTCGAAGTGCTCACGTTCTGTGCTCGCCGGCTGTCCGAGGGCGTGCATCTGCTCGCCACCGAGCAGGTGGCCGACGGGGACCTGCCGGTGATGGCCGACGCCTGCCCCGAGCCCGTCCTGCAGCTCGAGGTCCCGCCGTTGACGGAGCCCGACGTCCTCGGCCTGCTTCGGCAGCGGCTGTCCAGCCCGCTCCCGGTCCGTACGGCGCGCCGCATCTTCACCGCGAGCGCCGGCAACCCGTTCATGGCCCTCGAGCTCGGTCGCGCCGTACTGCGGCATCCGAAGAACGTCTCGCCCAACGACCCGCTCCCGGTCTCCAGCCGCCTCAAGACGCTGCTCGGTGAGCGTCTCGGCGACCTGTCCACCGACACGCACGAGCTGCTCCTGCACGCCGCGTCCTCGCCGCGCCCGACCACGACGCAGCTGGCCCGCTCCCTCGACCGCCCGATCGACGTCTGCCTCGCCGAGGCGGAAACTCTCGGCCTGATCGACGTTTCCGCCGAGCGGCTCCGCTTCACGCACCCCCTGCTGAGGGAGTTCGTGTACGCCGAAGCCACGTCGGCCGCCCGTCGTCAGGCGCATGCAAAACTCGCCGCCGTGGTCGACGAACCGGTCGAGAACGCGACCCACCGCGCCCTCGCCACCCAGGAGGCCGACCCAGAGCTGGCCGCGACGATCGAGGAGGCCGCCACGGTCGCCGCCGGTCGGGGAGCTCCTGGCGCGGCCGCGAACCTATGGCGACTGAGCGCGGACCGGACGCCGAGTGCCCAGCCCGACGAGCGGGCCCGCCGCCTCACCAGGGCCGCCGACGACGCCGCGGCCGCTGGTCACCTGGCGGAGTCGGCCGACATGGCGCGACTCGCCGTACAGGTAGCGACCACGCCCGAGACCAAGGTGCCCGCCCTGCTGCTGTGTGCCGACGCGGTCTGGCCGGAGCGGGATCGCCGGGTCGAGCTGCTCGCCGAGGCGTTCGCGGCGGCCGAGGGCAACAAACGGTTTGAGGCGCGGGTGCGGATCGAGCGCAGCCACAGCCACTACTTCGATCGCAGCCTGGACGACGCGCAGGAGGACGCGCGGATCGCCGAGGCGCTGGCGCGCGAGGCCGGCGACACCGAGGCGGTCGTCGACGCCCTGAGCGCGGCGAGTTCGGTGCTGATGGCCCGCGACGCCGAGGAGACCTCGGACGCCGTACTGGAGCAGGCCGCCGAGCTGGCCAAGGGCCTGCCGCTCACCAGGACCGTGGTGAACGCCCGCCAGATGGCCGCGATGCGTGAGCTGTTCCGCGGCCGGACCGACGAGGCGATCACGGCGATCACGGCGCTGGCCGACGAGGTCCGCGACCACGGCGCGATGCGCTGGCTGGCGTCCGTACTGATCTCCGCGACGGCGATCTACGAGCGCAGCGGCCGCGGCGCCGACGCGCTGGCCGCCGGGCACGAGTGCTACCAGCTGATGCAGGACATCGGTGACGAGGCCGAGGTCGGCATGATCATCGCCAGCCGCGCCGAGTGGGTCGGCGGTTCGGCGACCATCGGCCGGCAGCTCGCCGAGTCCGCGCTGGACGCCGTACACCTGGTCGGGAACGACGAATGGACCGGCCCGGCGCTCGTCAGCCTCGGGCTGATCGGCGTGCTGACCGGCGACCCGCAGCGCGCCGTCGAGGCGTTCGACGCGATCGAGGGCTCGGGCGAGGCCGCGATGCCGTACGACCCGGCGGTGATCCCGTGGCACGCGGACTACGCCGAGGCGCTGGTCGCGGCCGGCCGGCTGGATGACGCGGCCGCCTTGATCGCCGAGATCCGCACCCGCGCCGAGAATCTGGACCGCCGCGTGGTGAAGCTCGGGCTGGACCGCGCCGAGGCGCTGCTGGTCGCCAAGCAGGGCGACCCGGCCGCCGCCCTGGAGCTGCTGGACAAGACTGTCAGTACGGCGGGCGATCGGGTGTACCCGCTCGATCTCGCGCGCTGTGAGCTGACTCGCGGCCGGATCGCCCGGCAGGCCCGTCGCCGCTCGGTCGCCCGGACCGCGTTCCTGGACGCGATCGAGCAGTTCGAGGCGTACGGCGCACCGGCCTGGCGTGAGGTCGCGGAGATGGAGCTCGCGCGTCTCGACGTACCGAGCCGGAGCCGGCAGCCGTCGGAGCTGACGGACAACGAGCAGCAGATCGTCTCGATGGTCCGCGACGGCTCCACGAACCGCGAGATCGCCGCGGCCCTGTACCTGTCGGTGAAGGCCGTGGAGTCGCAGCTGACCCGCCTGTACCGCCGCTTCGGAGTGGCCAACCGCACCCAGCTGCTCAGGATGGTCGACCGCCCCGGTCACAATGGCTAGGTGAAGCTCGAACGGAAGCACGCTCTTGTCCTGCTGGCGATCGCCGCGTGGAACGTCATCACCTACCTGCGCTTCATCAAGGCGCTCGTGGACACCGAGGACCGCCCGACCGGGTACTACGTCGCGCACACCGTCCTGATCGTCGTGAACCTGCTGATCGCGGCGCTGCTCGGCACCTGGGGTGTCCGCGCGTACAAGGCGGCTAGGACCGCACAAAACTCGCCGGTGTGACCCCGAGCAGTTTCCGGAAGTGCCGGGTGAGGTGCGACTGGTCGTAGAACCCGGCCAGCGTCGCCACCTCCGCGGCCGGACGCCCGTCGAGCAGGTACCGCCGGGCCAGATCGACCCGTCGTCCGGTGAGGTACCGGTGCGGCGGCATCCCGTACTCCCGGCTGAACGCCCGCACCAGGTGCGCCGGATGCGCAGGCACCACCTTCGCCGCGTCGTCCAGCGTGATGCCGTCCGGCACGTGCGCGTCCAGGAGGTCGCGCAACTGCGCGGCCACACCCGCGTCGGACCGGTCGGCCGGTGCGACCACCTGCCGCCGCAGATGCTGTTTCAGGCGCTCCTCGATCAGGGTCAGCCGGCTCTGCGCCTCCAGATCCTCCTGACCGTCCAGCAGTACGCCGTGCAACTGGTGGATCCGGTGCCGCAGCAGCGGGTCGACGTACTCGGGCTGGTCCACGGCCGCGCCGATCAGACCCTCACCGAGCCGGTCGGGCGCCAGGTACAGAACACGTTTTCTGAACCCGCCCGGCAGCGCCGACCGCCCGTCGTGCGGGACATGCGGCGGCAGCAGCGAGACCTGCGCCTGGGCGAGACCGTGCTCGTGGCGGTCCAGGTCGTACCGCACCGCACCCTCATCGACGATCAGCACCGTCCACGCGTCGTGCGTGTGGCTCGGGTACGCATGCGACGGAAAATGCGCATGCAGCACCTCGACGACCCCGTCCACCCGAGGCCGCCACGCCCGAACCGTGGCGCCGCCGCTCATAGTCAGAACATACGCTGCTGCCTGTGAAGGTCTACGTGAGTGCGGACATGGAAGGTGTCACCGGGGTCGTCGACGCGGAGGATGTGCAGCCGCCGGGGCGGGACTACGAGCGGGGCCGGCTGCTGATGACCGAGGACGTGAACGCCGCCGTCCGCGGTGCGTACGCCGCCGGCGCGACCGAGGTCCTGGTGAATGACGCCCACGGCCCGATGCGCAACCTGCTGCCCGACCTCCTCGATCCGCGCGCCGGCCTGATCAAGGGCCGCCCGAAGCCGATGGGCATGATGGAGGGCCTCACCCCGGAGTACGACGCCGTTCTCTGCGTCGGGTACCACGCCCGGGCCGGCGTGCTCGGCGTCCTGAGCCACAGCTTCATGGGCCACGAGATCGAGGACATCTGGCTGGACGACCAGGTCACCGGCGAGATCGGCCTGTTCCACGCGGCCGCCGCGGCGTACGGCGTACCTCTCGCGCTCCTGACCGGCGACGACACCGCCTGCGACGAGATGAAGGCCTGGGATCCCGCGGTCGCGACCGTCCCGGTCAAGTTCGCCAAGGACCGCTTCGCCGCGCAGCTCGTCCCCGTCGCCGAGGCCCAGCAATCCATCGAGACAACCACCACCGAGGCCCTCGCCAATCTCACCCCACCCAGCCCGCCGACCGGCTCCCGCAGCCTGTCCGTCCGCTGGCAGTCCGCCTCAGTGGCCTCCCACCTCACCGCGATCCCCGGCGTCACCCGCCGCGACGACCGCACAGTCACCCTTGACGGCGACATGCTCCAGCTCTACCGCATGTTCAACCTGTTCCTCCGCGTCTGCTCAGCAGTCACCTCGAACCCGCCGTACTGCTGAGCCGGTTAAGAACGTACAAGACCCCGTCCGGGCGGCCAGTGAGGATCGGGGTGTGGACAAGTTCGATACGAAGATTGCTGTGTTGTTGCGCGACGATCTGGCGGTGTGGCAGCGGTTGAACGTGACCGCGTTCCTGGTCAGCGGGATTGCCGGGACGCATCCGGAGGTGGTCGGGGAGCCGTACGAGGATGCGGACAGCGTGCGGTACCTGCCGATGTTCAGGCAGCCGGTGATGGTGTTCGAGGGGTCCAAGGAGTTCATGACGACCGCCCACGAACGCGCGCTGAGCCGGAAGATCGAGCACTCGGTCTTCACTCAGGATCTGTTTGCTACGGGCAACGACCACGACAATCGGGCTGCGGTGAAGGCGGTCCGTACGGCCGAGCTCGACCTGGTCGGCATCGCCGTCTACGGCCCGAAGAACGCCGTCGACAAAACCCTCAAGGGCGCCGCCAAACACCACTGAACCCCGCACCCAACCCTCCCCAAACCGCACCACCCTCCCCAAACCAGTTTGGGGAGGGTGCTTGCCTCCGACTGGGGAGTGCAGCTGCCCGATTCAGGTGGGTGAGTCTCCCCAAACCAGTTTGGGGGGTGCTTGACCTGGGACTGGGGAGTGCAGCTGCCCGATTCGGGTGGGTGAGTCTCCCCAAACCAGTTTGGGGGGTGCTTGACCTGGGATTGGGGAGTGCAGCTGCCCGATTCGGGTGGGTGGGACTCCCCAAACTGGTTTGGGGAGGTTCAGGTGGGTGGTGTTCCCCGGGCTTTGGAGGGGCTTGGGCGGCGGGCTAGCGGGGGGCGAACTTGGTCCAGGTGGCGCCTTGGTCGGTGCTGAGGACTACCTCGGTGGTACGGCGTTTCGGGACCTCGAAGCCGTACATGAGTTGGGCGTCGCCGGACAGGTCCGCCAGGTCGCCGGGGTAGCCGCGGTCGAGTTTGGCGGCGCCGTCGCGGACTCGGAAGATGCGCGGGCGGTCGCCGGGGCGGCCGCCGAGGATCAGGGCGGTGCCGTCGTCGAAGGCGAGCGGCGGGGCGCTCAGGCTCTTCGGTGGGTTCTCGACCGTTTTCCAGTTCGCGCCGCGGTCGGTGGAGATCTCCATCTTCGACACGGTCTGGCCGGTGGCGCCGACGGTGACCGAGGTCGACAGCAGCGTCTGGCCGTCGGGGCTGACCGCGAGCCGGCCGAGTTGGTTGTGGGTGTCCAGCGACCGGGAGCCCCAGCTCCGGCCGCCGTCGTCGGTCCAGACGACGTCCGTGCGGCCGATCCCGGTCAGCATCCAGCAGCGGCCGGACTCGTCACAGACCGGGGAGCGGGTGCCGCGGGTCCTGAGCATCCGGACCGTCGACTCCTCGGGGTTCACCACGACGATCGAGCCCGGCACGATCCGGTCGCTGAGGATCTCGTTCTTCTGGAAGGTCGCGGTGGGCAGCCGGTACCGGAGCTTGGTGAGCACCGGGCCGTCGTACGTCAGCCGGAACATCATCGTCGCGGCGCCGGTCAGCGTGCCCTCGAGCGGCGGGGCGACGGCGATCGCCTCCTTGCCGGCCTGCAGGGTCGCGTACGGGACAGGCCACTCGGGTGCGGTCGCGCGGGACCCGTCGCGGTCGATCACCGCGGCGAACTTGCAGTTCGGGCCGCTGGTGCAGTCAGACCAGCCGGCCGCCCAGCGGTTCCGGGTGATCATCGTGATCGACAGCACCTGCGCGCGCTCGGAGTTCACCACCGAACTGCCGGACCGCCCCGCGGCGGCCGGCTCGATGGCGATCTGCGGGTCGGGCTGCGACCGGTGCGCGGCCAGGTGCACCACCGCGAGCACGATGGACGTCGTGGCCGCGAGCACCCCGAGGACGAGGAACGGCGGCATGCTGCGGGGTAGCCCGCAGCGCTCCAACAGCTCCACCAGGCGACGGTAGTAGCGGTCGGACAACTCGCGCAGGCGCGGCTCCACAGTCACCCCCCAAGGCGCAGGTGTCCCCGCAAGGGGGGTCAGGTCGGCGGTGGAATCTTATGCGAAAGAGGGCGCACGCTCACACTCGACGGAAGATGAGTGCGCGCTTCACTTCCTGGATCGCCTTGGTGACCTCGATGCCGCGCGGGCAGGCGTCGGTGCAGTTGAAGGTGGTCCGGCAGCGCCAGACGCCTTCCTTGTCGTTCAGGATCTCCAGCCGCTGCTCGGTGCCCTCGTCGCGGCTGTCGAAGATGAACCGGTGCGCGCCGACGATCGCCTGCGGGCCGAAGTACTGCCCGTCGGACCAGAACACCGGGCAGGACGTCGTACACGCCGCGCACAGGATGCACTTGGTGGTGTCGTCGAACCGGTCCCGGTCGGCCTGCGACTGGATCCGCTCCCGGGTCGGCTCGTGACCGCTGGTGACCAGGAACGGCATCACCGAGCGGTACGCGTCGAAGAACGGCTCCATGTCGACGACCAGGTCCTTGAGTACCGGCAGGCCCTTGATGGGCTCGACGGTGATCTCCTTCTCCGGGTTCAGGTCCTTGATCAGCGTCTTGCAGGCCAGCCGGTTCCGGCCGTTGATCCGCATCGCGTCCGAGCCGCAGACACCGTGCGCGCAGGACCGCCGGAACGTCAGCGTGCCGTCCTGCTCCCACTTGACCTTGTGCAGCGCGTCCAGTACCCGGTCGGTCGGCTGCAGCGTGACGGAGTACGTCTTCCACTCGGCCTCGTCGACGACCTCGGGGTTGTACCGGAGGATCTTGACCTTGACGTCCATCAGTACTTGCGCTCCATCGGCTTGTAGCGGGTCTGCACGACCGGCTTGTAGTCGAGCCGGATCGTCTCGTTGCCGTCGGCATCGACCTCGCGGTACGCCATCGTGTGCCGCATGAAGTTGACGTCGTCGCGCTTGTCGTAGTCCTCGCGGAAGTGCCCGCCGCGGGACTCCTTGCGCTCCAGTGCGGACACCACCAGCACCTCGGCCAGGTCGAGCAGGAACCCGAGCTCGACGGCCTCCAGCAGGTCGGTGTTGAACCGCTTGCCCTTGTCCTGGACGCCGACCTTGCCGAACCGGAGCTTCAACGCCGCGATGTCGACGAGCGCCTGCTTCAGCGAGCCCTCGGTGCGGTACACCTGCGCATTCAGGTCCATCGTCGCCTGCAGGTCGGACCGGATCGCGGCGATCCGCTCCTCACCGGTCGAGTTGCGCAGCCCCTCGACGAGCTCCACGACGTACGCCTCCGGGTTGGCCGGCAGTTCCTCGAAGGCGGCGGTCGCGGCGTACTCGGCGGCCGCGATCCCGGCCCGGCGGCCGAAGACGTTGATGTCGAGCAGCGAGTTGGTACCCAGCCGGTTCGCACCGTGCACCGAGACGCAGGCGACCTCACCGGCGGCGTACAGGCCCGGGATCACGTTGTCGTTGTCGGCCAGCGCCTCGCCCTTGATGTTGGTCGGGATGCCGCCCATCGCGTAGTGCGCGGTCGGGAACACCGGGATCTGCTCGGTGTACGGCTCCACACCCAGGTAGGTCCGGGCGAACTCGGTGATGTCCGGCAGCTTCGCGTCGATGTGCGCGGGCTCCAGGTGCGTCAGGTCGAGCATCACGTACGCGCCGTCCGGACCGCAGCCGCGGCCCTCGCGGACCTCGTTCGCCATCGCGCGGGCGACCATGTCCCGCGGCGCGAGGTCCTTCACGGTCGGCGCGTACCGCTCCATGAAGCGCTCGTTGTCCTTGTTCCGCAGGATGCCGCCCTCACCACGGGCCGCCTCCGACAGCAGTACGCCGAGACCCGCCAGGCCGGTCGGGTGGAACTGGAAGAACTCCATGTCCTCCAGCGGCAGGCCCTTGCGCCACACGATGCCCATCCCGTCGCCGGTCAGGGTGTGCGCGTTGGACGTCGTCCGGAACACCTTGCCGAAACCGCCGGACGCGAAGATCACCGACTTGGCGGAGAACACGTGCAGCTCGCCGGTGGCCAGCTCGTACGCGACCACGCCGCTCGCCTTGCCGTCGGTCATCAGCAGGTCGAGAACGTAGAACTCGTTGAAGAACTCGACGTTCTGTTTGATGCACTGCTGGTACAGCGTCTGCAGGATCATGTGACCGGTACGGTCGGCCGCGAAGCAGGAGCGCCGTACGACGGCCTCGCCGTGGTTGCGGGTGTGGCCGCCGAAGAACCGCTGGTCGATCTTGCCCTCGGCGGTCCGGTTGAACGGCAGGCCCATCTTCTCCAGGTCGAGCACCGCGTCGACGGCCTCGCGGCACATCACCTCGGCCGCGTCCTGGTCGACCAGGAAGTCACCGCCCTTGACCGTGTCGAAGGTGTGCCACTCCCAGTTGTCCTCCTCGACGTTCGCGAGCGCGGCGCACATACCGCCCTGGGCGGCGCCGGTGTGCGAACGGGTCGGGTAGAGCTTGGTGAGTACGGCGGTCCGGGTCCGCTTGCTCGACTCGAGGGCCGCGCGCATTCCCGCGCCGCCCGCGCCGACGATGATTACGTCGTACTGATGGACCTGCATGACGTCCTTACTTATTTACAGACCGACAACGTGGAGTTGGGGTCGAGGCAGGGGTCGAAGGTGAAGATCACCAGGGTGCCGAGGACCACGATCACGATCGCGGCCGTGATCAGCAAGGACTTGAGCCAGAACCGGGTCTGGTCCTTCTCGGCGTAGTCGTTGATGATCGTGCGCAGCCCGTTGGTGCCGTGCAGCATCGCCAGCCACAGCATCAGCAGGTCCCAGACCTGCCACAGCGGGTTGGCCCACTTACCGGCCACGAAGCCGAAGTCCAGCGCGGTGATCCCGCCGCCGAGCATCAGGTTCACGAACAGGTGGCCGAGCACCAGGATGACGAGGGCGAGCCCGGACAGCCGCATGAACAGCCAGCTGTACAGCTCGAAGTTGGTCTGCCCGGAGCGGTTCCGCCCGCCGCCCTTCAGCTTGCGGGCGCGGGAGCTGGACCTGGGGGCTGCGATCCCTGGAGCTGATTCCGACATCTCAGCCTCCGAAGACGTGTGTGAGGTGGCGGATCACGAACGGCACGAACAGCACCACCCAGACGACGCCGACACCGATCATCAACTGCCGCTGGTAGCGCGGGCCCTTGGCCCAGAAGTCCACCAGGATCAGCCGGACGCCGTTGAAGGCGTGGAACAGGATCGCCGCCACCAGTCCGACCTCGAGCAGGCCGACGAGCGGGTTCTTGTAGGTGCCGATGACCTCGTTGTAGGCCTCCGGCGAGACCCGCACCAGCGCGGTGTCCAGCACGTGCACCAGCAGGAAGAAGAAGATCCCGACACCGGTGATCCGGTGCGCGACCCATGACCACATGCCCTCCCGGCCACGGTAGAGCGTGCCGGCTGGTTTGCTGGGCACCAGATCCTCCTCGACGAGTTCACAGAATCGTCTTGATGCTAGACCCGCTGGTTGAGGTGAAATGTCCTGACAGATGTGACATCGGTCGCGATCCGTGTGAGATCGGTCGCGTCGGTACCGGGATCGAGGGGAGAACACGGTGAGTTTCTGGATCTGTGCGACCTGTGCGGTGGAGCACGCGGAGCAGGTCGAGGTGTGCTTGATCTGCGAGGACGAGCGGCAGTGGGTGCCCGCCGAAGGGCAGCAGTGGACGACGCTCGAGGAGCTGGCCGCGGCCGGCACCGAGGTCACCGTCGAGGAGGTCGAGCCCGGCCTGTACGGCGTCCGCTCGAAGCCGCCGGTGGGGATCGGGCAGCAGTCGATGCTGCTGACAACCTCCGAGGGCAACCTGCTCTGGGACCCGATCGGGTACCTGGACGACGACGCCGTACGCCGGATCCGGGACCTCGGCGACGTGGTGGCGATCATCGCCAGCCACCCGCACATGTACGGCGTCCAGGTCGAGTGGAGCCACCGCCTCGGCGACGTACCGGTGTACGTCTCGGAGCCCGACAAGGAGTGGGTCGCGCGGCCGGACGCGGTCATCCGGACCTGGTCCGGACAGCTCACGCCGCTACCGGGAGTGACCGTCATCCAGCCCGGCGGTCACTTCCCGGGCAGCGCGGTCGTGCACTGGGCGAACGGTGCCGAGGGCAAGGGAGTGATCCTGTCCGGCGACACCATCTTCGCCAACCCCGACCGCACCTCGGTCAGCTTCATGCGCAGCTACCCGAACCGCATCCCGCTGTCCGGCGCCGTCGTCGACCGCGTGGCCCGCTCCCTGGACCCCTTCGAGTACGACCGCCTCTACAACAACTTCGGCTCGGTCATCCCGGTCGACGCCAAGTCCGTCGTACGCCGCTCCGCCGACCGCCACGCCGCCTGGGTCCGCGGCGACTACGACCACCTGACCTGACGCCTGCAGCTCGACAGTACGTATACGTCCACTGGTCCGGTTGCTCACGCTCAGCCGGGCGCCCCGCGGCGCCCGGCTGAGCGACACCTCCTGTCGACCTGCCGTTCGTCAGGTCCGGCCGACCGCCAGCCCGTCGATCTGGACGAGCTTGCCGGTGGACGCGCTGACCAGCTTGAGGGTGCCGCTGAAGAGCGTGCTCTGCACCGGAAGCCCGAGCAGCACCTGCTTGTGGGTCGTCGGGTAGGCGAGGTTCACCGTGGCCAGATACCTGTTCCCCGCGTACACCGCGACCGACCCGCACGTCGGGCATCGCGTCGCCACCAGGAAGAACCGCTTCCCCTGCACGGTCCGCGTGAGCGCCTTCCCGTACGCGGTCGTCTGCGTCGTCGTCCCGTAGTAGAACGTCCCCCCGGTCGCCCGCGTCCACCCAGTAGTTGCCAGCGACAACGACCGGTCGTCCAACGGCCGCGAGAAACACCGCTCCGCACTCCACTGCCCGACGTTCCCGAGCTTGTCCGTCGCCCGCACCGAGACGCAGTACTCGTACCCGGCCGCGACTGCCAACGTCATCGAGGTGGCAGTGGTCTTCGTCCACGGCTGCACGAAGGCGCCGTAGTCCCCGGCGGACGTGGCTCGGCGGTACTGCACGTCGTACGACGCGACACCGTTGGGATCCGTCCCCGACACCGTCAGGGTCGCCGCCGCAGCCACCGAGGACTGGTAGTTCGGCCCTGTCATCCGCGCCACCGGTCCGTCCGCGTCGACGGTGATGTCCCGATACGCCCCGCCGATGATGACCTGGTACTTCCCGGATCGCAGTTCGGTCCCCGTGAACGGCGAGGTGCACGGCTTGGCCGGCACGAACGATCCCTTCACCTCGCAAGTGAACTTGGTGCCGGCCGGGAAGGCCGAGGTGTCGAACGGAATGGAGATGTTCGGTCCCATCACCTCCGCCGTGGGCTCGATCGTCACCCGCGGGTGCTGCCAGGTGACATCACCCCGCTGCGTGTTCGGCTCCCTGGCCAGCTCGTTGAGCATGTACGGATCGCCGCCGTTCACCCCGAGCTGGTAGACACGGCCGCTGGCGGTCAGCGCCACGATCCGTTCGGCGCCTGCCCACGAGATGGCACGTACCTCCGAGTCGAGCGACGGGCTCCTGCGCTCCGTCGTCCCGGCCAGTCGCACCGTGGAGCCGTCCCCGAAGGCGACGTACCGGCCGTCGGCCGAGGCGCGAACCGGCCGGCCGTCCGCCACCTCGGCCGTTTCCGCCAGTGTGGTGACCCGGGCGCCGCCAGGCGCTGCCGCGATCGTCGCGAGCCTGCTCGGCGTGCTGCGGTGGTCCGACACCACGAGCGTGCGGGCGTCCGTGGTCCAGCTCGGGCTGGACACCTGGCAGGCGACCTTCACCGGCGTACCGCCGGTGGCCGCGATCAGAAACACGCACGGGGTGCCGTTCTCGGGGGCCTGGAACGCGATGCGGGTGCCGTCCGGCGACCACGCCAGGTGGGTGACCGGCACCGTGGAAGTCCACAGCTTGACCGGTACGCCGATATCGCCTTGCGTCACCCTCTGCGTCCACAGAGCACGCTCCGTGGTGCCGCTCACGTACGCGAGCGACTGCCCGTCCGGAGAGGTGGTGACGGCTTGCTTCGCCTTGACAGAGTTCGGATCCGGCGGGAACGGCACGACGTGGCCGAACTGGTCCGCGGCGGCCAGGTCCCGGCTGTCCGGTTCGCCCTGGCTGACCACCACCTGCTCGATCGCCCGCGGGACGGGCAGACGCGGGCTGACCGGTCCCTCGCCGACTTCGTTCACGAGCGAGACGCCGTACTCGGTCCCGGGCTCGGTCCTGGGCTCGACGAAGACGAAGTCGTCCGTCGACTCCTTCACGGGGAACCACTGCACGGTCTCCGCGCCGTTCAGGTACTTGTGCAGGTTGTACCCGCGAACCGCCGTACCACCTGCGGTCTGCTGCGACCGCCAGTTCACCGTATGACCGTTGTACGTCGACTGCACCGCCACGTTCTGGGCAGCAGCCACGTCGATGCCGTAGCCGGTCAAGGCGACCGTGTGCCGTTCCAAGGAAGTGGAGTCCTTGATGGTCAGGGTGTCCGACTCGGGACCGATCGACATGGGCAGGAACTGCACGCTCACGGTGCACGTCGCCGCAGGCTGCAACGTCTGCCGGCAGTCGTGCGGAACGTCCGGATTGAACCGGAAGGGGAAGCTGACGTGGGTCAGGCTGACCCCGTCGATCCGGACAGGATCGGTTCCCGTGTTCTTCACGGTGAATGAGGCGTCCGCGGCCACGCTGTACTTGACCTTGCCGTAGTCGTACTGCTCCGGGGTGACGGACAGCGCCTGGTATCCGAAGGTGCTGTGGTAGCGCAGATCGATCCCGCGGCGGAGGGGGTTGCCGTCGCAGTCGTACATGCGCAGGCCGGCAGCGAAGGTGTCGAGCGCGAGCGTGCCGGTGTAGGCGACGGCGGTGACGGACAGGATTCCGCTCGCGGTGCAGCTGTGGTCGCCTTGGGTGAACTCGAGCTCCGACGGCGTGAGCGTGTAGTTGCCCGGGCCGCTGATGAACGCCGGAAGCCGCACCTTCATCGTGCCCGCAGACAACGTGCGTGATCCGTCGGCCGGCGCGGATACCGTGACTGCGTCGGCGCTCTCGTCGTGCGGCCAGGTGCTGCCGGGGTCCACGTCGAGAGCGAGCCGGTCGATATCGCCGACGGCCGGTGTCGTGGTGTTCCGGGTGGCCGTGACCGGGGTGCTCGTCGCGGCTTCGGCGTCGGTGGTGGCGACGACCCGGTAGGAGGCCGTGGTGCCGGGGGCGATGATGTCGTCGACCCAGCTCGCCGTCTCTGCGCTCAGCGGGCCGCTGACGTTGCCCCAGTCGGCGTTGCCTTCCTTGCGTTCGACGCGATAGCTGGACGCCTCGACGTCGTTCCAGGTGACGCCGATGCCCGTCCGGGTCGGGAAGACCTGGGCGGTCGGGGCGGTGGCAGTGTCGTCGCCGAAGGCTGCGTGGGCCAGGAAGGGGACGGTGATCGCGGCCAGGGCAGCGGCCAGGGCGGGTTTCAGGGCGCGGCGCATTGAATCTCCAGGGCAAGGGGACTCCGGCGCACCCCGAGCGACACCGGCGAAAGGGAAAGAAATACAGCCATACCGGGCCTGACCGCAACCCTCTTGCCACTTCGTGCAATCGGGATCAGCGGGCTGTTGCGGTGTGCTTACGCAGCGAGGCGGGACTGGGTCAGGCGGGTGTGGAGGGCGAGCATGTGGTCGACGCAGGCTTGCCAGTGGTAGAGCTCGGCGCGGTGGCGGGCGGCGGGGCGGCGGTGGGGGAGGTCGGCCAGAGCGAGGACGGCGTCGGCGAGGGCTGCGGGGTTGGCGGGGGCCCAGCGGCCGCAGGTTTCGTCGACGAGTTCGCGGGCGCCGCCGGTGTTCGCGGTGACGACCGGGGTGCCGGCGGCGAGGGCTTCGAGGACGGCCAGGCCGAAGGTCTCGCCGGGGCAGACGGACAGGGCGATGTCGGCCTCGGCGAGGTGCCTGGCGAGCGTACGGCGGCCGTCGACGTACCCGTGGAACGTGACGGGCGCGTCCCCGGCGATCTCGATCAGCTCGTCGAGGTGCGGGCCGGTGCCGTAGACGTCCATCCGCACGTTCACGCCGCGGCGGTGCAGCTCGGCGGCGGTGGCGACCGCCAGGTGCGGGCTCTTCTCGCGGGACAGCCGGCCCGCGTGCACCAGCTTCAGTACGCCGTCGTCGACCGGTTCACCCAGCGACGGGTGGAACGTGTCGAGGTCGACCCCGAGCGGGATCCGGACCAGTGGTGTCGTCACCTCGTCGAACTCGGCTGCCGCGTAGCGCGAGGTCACCACGACGGCGTCGTACGTGCGGCCGAGGATCTTGTACAGCGCGGCGACGGTCGCGACCATGCCGAGCTGGCTGTACTTGACCCCGTCAGCACCCCATTTGACCGGCCGCTCGCCGAGCATCCGGCCGGGACGCAGTACGTCGTTGCCGCCGAGCTGACCCGGACGGGCCGCGCCGAGCGCGAGCATCGCGTCCAGCCGCTCGTGGCTGAACAGGACCGTGCCGATGTCGTTCTTGCGGGCCCAGCGCGCCACCGGGAGCAGCGTCGACTTGTCGGAGATCTCGACCGTGGTGGGCCGGAACCGCTTCAGTACGTCGACCACGGTCCACGGCGTCGTGATCAGCCGGTACCCGCCGCTCACCTTCGGCGCCTTGACCCGGACGATCGTGCCCAGCTCGGTTTCGGTCACGGAGTCCTTCTCGCCCGGCGTGATCACGATCCGCTCGGCGCCGGCCTCGACGTACCCCTGGCCGATGTGCTCGATCGCGGTCCGCATCCCACCGGACGTCGGCCCGACGAAGTTGGCCAGCTGGGCGATCCGCAACCCCGTCATGCCACCCGCCGTACGGCCGCGGCCTCTTGGAGTACTTCGGCGTAGTGGCGGTCGACGAGGTCGTCGACGACGGCCGGCCAGGTGCGGGACTGCACGCGCTGCAGACCGTTCGCGGCCATCCGCCCGCGCGCCGTCGGGTGGTCCAGCAGGGTCTTGACCGCATCCCGCAGGGAGCCGGACCGGCCGGGTTCGAACAGCAGGCCGTTCTCGCCCGGGTTGATCAGGTCGAGCGGGCCGCCCGCGGCCGGGCCGACGGTCGCGACGCCGGAGGCCTGCGCCTCCTGGATCGTCTGGCAGAACGTCTCGTGCTCGCCGGTGTGCACGAACACGTCCAGCCCGGCGAAGATCGACGCCAGGTCGGCGCCCCGGCGCATCCCGAGGAAGGTTGCCGTCGGCAACGCGTGTTCCAGGGCGGCGCGGTCCGGGCCGTCGCCGACGATCACGATCCGGCAGTCCAGCTCGGTCAGTTCCGCGAGCCGGCGGACCTTCTTCTCGGCGGCGAGCCGGCCGACGTACCCGACGATCGGCCGGCCGTCCGGGGAGATCCCCCGGCGCCACCGTTCGTCCCGGTTCGACGGGTCGAACAGGTCGAGGTTCACGCCGCGGCCCCAGCGGTGCACCCGCGGTACGCCGCGCTGGACCAGCGCGTCGACGGCCGAGGTCGACGGTGCGAGGGTGCGGTCGGCGCGGGAGTGCGTGCGGGTCACCCAGCGCCAGATCCCGCGGTCCGCGGCGGCGTACCAGGGGTACTGGCGGGCGAAGCCGGCGATGTCGGTCTGGAAGATCGCGACCGTCGGTACGCCGAGTTTCCGGGCCGCGCGCAGCCCGTACGCGCCGATGATGAACGGCGAGGCGAGATGCACCAGGTCGGGCCGGAAGTCGGCCATCGCCCGCTCGATCGACGGGTCCGGCAGGCCGACCGGGTACTCCTTGTAGCCCGGCGTACGGAAGCTCCGGGCCCGGAGTACCGGGACGTCGCCGTAGCTGTCGGGACCCGGTCCGGGGGCGATGATCAGCAGGTCGTGCCCGCGGGCACGCAGCCGGTCGGCGACGTGGCGAGCCGTGTTCGCCACGCCATTGATCTGCGGCAGGAAGGTCTCGGCCACCATCACGATTCGCACACTTCGAAGGTTCCTCACCGACCATGAACTCTGGGCGACGCGTCCGTGACACGGCGTCGATGCCCTGTCGACAGGTGCGGGGCCTTGAAGTGTCCTTCAGGTTGCCACCGGGCTGTGCTTGGTTAGTCGCATGCGAACTCTGGGGATCGTCGTCGCGGTGGCGGCCGTACTCGTCGTGCTGGGGTCTCTGGTCTGGTGGTGGGCCGGACGCGCGGTCGAACGGGACCAGAGCAAGAGCTCGATCAGCTGGTGGGGCACGCGGAACGGCTGGCGGTACACGAACGGGACCGATGGGCTCCTTGATCGCTTCCACGGCGCGCCGTTCGACGAGGGCACCAGCCACGACGTCCAGGACCTGCTGTCCGGAAGCACGATCGCTGGCCGGCCCGCGCTGCTGATGCAGTTCAGCTGGTACCACACGCCGGACCTGCCGCAGGGCAAGGAGACCGGTGCGAGCGGCCTGCGCAGCGGAGTGTGCGCGGCGGCGGTGGTCGAGCTGCCGACCTCGTTACCCGCTCTGTCCGTACGGCGTTCCGCGCTCGGCGGAGGTATCGACTTCGAGAGCGGCCGGTTCAACGAGGCGTTCCGGGTGGAGTGCGCGGACCTGAAGTTCGCGCACGACGTGGTGAACCCGCGGGTCATGGAACTGCTGTTGGACGACCCGGCCGCGCCGACGTTCCGGATCGAAGGGCCGACGCTGGTCGTCTGGCGGGACGGGAAGGTGACCGATGTCAAGGTCCTGCGTGAGCTGGCCGAGTTCGCGGGACGCCTCCTGGAGTTGATCCCCGCGTTCGCGCTCGAAGGGGGATCGGCCGGCGACCGTCCGATCTCGACGATGCCGCCCGAGCTCCTCGGCGAGCCTCCGTCCGGGGCGATCGCGTTCCTGCAGAAACTCGAGTACCGCGGGCACCAGATCGAGCGGTACGAGCACGTCTCGGAGCTGTGGCAGCAGAAGAACTGGGCGATCGTGGTCAAGATCGATGTGCCCTGGGTGTGGCCGGTCTGTGTGTCGGCCTCGAAGGCGCTGGTGCCGTCCGGGGTGAGTCCGCGGTTCGACGACGAGTACCTGACCGGCGATCCGGCGTACGACGAACTGTTCGCCACGGGCACGCCGCAGCCCGGATTCGCCAAGGTGCTGTTCACCCCGCAGTTCACCGACTTCCTCGCCAACGATCCGCGGGCGCTCCGCGCGATGCTCGTCTGCAAGGGCGAGAACTACCGCGCGCAACTGTGCGTGATGACCCATGGCCGTCTCGCCGACCAGGAACTGGCCGACACGCTGACCGACCTGGTGTGCGACGTGCGCGAGCGGCTGCCGGCGGAGACGCTCACGTTCCGCTGGTAGGGACCGGCCGCCCTGGTCGTGGAGACCAGGGCGGCCGATCGGCTACGGCGTACTGAACAGGTGAATCATCGACCGGCGGACCAGGTCGGTGCGCATCGCCTGCGTGGTCAGGCCTTCGGCGCCGAATCCGACGTACACGGTGTCTCTGGTCGTGACGCCGGCTCCTTCGAGGAAGGCGGTGGTGGTGCGGATCCAGTCGTTCGGGTTCGCCGCCGAGCCGGGTGGCGGTCCGGCCACGGTCCAGCCGCCGAGGTCGGTCTCGAACGACGTCGTCACGGTCGTGCCGGCCGTGACCGTGGTGTCGTCGACGAACGCGCCGAGGCCCTGGGTTCCCCAGTCACTCACGTAGCTGATCGAGAGTTCGATCTGCTTCCCGGCGTACGGCGCGAGATCGACCTTCCAGTCCTGCCAGCCCGCGCTGGAACCGGATGCCGCGTTCCAGGTTCCGGAGGTACCGACCGGTGAACAGTCGGTGCCCTGGTAGTGCCCGAGCTGTGGATGCAGAGCCGTCACCCAACCGGCCGGGCAGCTCTGGCCGGTGTCCTGCGCCGTGTGGCCGTTCAGGTCCGGCAGCGTCGTCCAGTCCTCCTGACCGACAGTGTGGGCCTCGACGAACACGTAGTCCCAGTTCGCCTCGGTGTCGTAGGAGATCTTGAACGCCAAGGACGGCTGGGTCGCAGCGGTCACGCTGGTCAGATCGACCGTGCGGGTCAACCGTTTGTAGCTGATGTCGCCGCGCTGGCTGTACACGTACTGCGAACCTGTGACCGGCTCGAACGGCGCAGCACCAGGCCGATCCCACTTGAGCGGCGCCGAGCTGGCGAACTGCGGGAACTGTGCCGTGGGCAACACACTCGACGTCAGGACGAACGCTGCCGTGTGGTCCTGGTTGTTCGCCGAGTCACCGCCGTTGAGAGTCCCGGCGTACCCGTTGAAGGCGCCGGACACTCCGCGGATCGGGAACGGGTCCCCGTTGGCGTCGCTACCGCTGTTGTCGACGTAGCTGTAGGCGCCCAGCCAGTACTGCTCGAAGTCGTTCAGCAGTTGGATGCACGGATACAGCGTTGGCGTGGTGCACTCACCTTGCTGCTCCTCGAACGGGTTGTACCAGTACGCGCCGTCCTGACTGCTTGCGTAGCTGGCGTACTTGCCCGTGTGCAGGAGCTTCCCGCCCTCATTGAGGTAGTCGCGGACGGACAGCTCGAGGTCGAGGGCCAGTTCAGCCGCCGTACCCGGGACCTGGCCGACCTCTCGCGTGATGATGTCGTCGCCGGTCTCCCACACGACCGCCTTGTAGTGCGAGAGAACGCCGAGGTGGTGCGGGGCGGTCCGGTTGTTCGCGTCCACGTCGTACACGTCCGAAGAGATCCCGCTCGCGGCGAGCGCTGCGGCGTACTCGTCGGCGTACTTGGCGGTGGCGACGCCCTGGACCGGGCTGAGGCCGGTGGTGTCCTCGGCGGCCAGGATCAGCACCTGCCCGCCGATGTCGGTGGCGACCTTGTAGGTGAAGTGCTCACTGGAGACCGCGCCGGTCCCCACCTTGCTGCCGGTGAACCACACCTCGACCGAGTCACCAGGCTTGGTACGACGGACAGTCCCGCGGAACTCGGCGTAGTAGTGGTCGTCGGAGTCGCCGTACCGCTCGCCGCCCTGCCACTCGGCCACCTTGTCGTCGATGGCGGCGCCGCCGTTGATCCGGTAGTTGATCCGCAGGTTCTTCAACGCCCGCTTGGCCGTCACCGCGACCGGTTGGGTGGTGCCGTACGAGACCGTGAACGGGTCGGCGACCAGGTCGGCGGCCTTCTGGCCGACCACGGACACCGGATCGTCGGGGTCCTGGGCGGACTTCGCGACCGACAGCGCGAACGGGATGTTCTTGGCGAACTCGCCCTGGATCAAGGTCTCGTCGTCGGGGAACGTGAAGACGCTGACGCAGTCCTCGGGCTTCCACTGGTCGTTGGGATCCACGGCCGACGCGGCCTGGCAGGTCGACATCTCCGGCGTGAACGCGAGCGTGCCGTACCTGTTCGTCGCGTGCCCGTCGGTCTCGCCGTTGGTGGTGTAGAGCTCGGCGGAGATGTCCGGGTCGTAGCCCGGGACGGCCGGGTTCGCGTCGTCGCCGGCCATCGCCGCGGAGATGACGTCGTCCGGCGAAGGCGTGCTGACCTGCCAGCCGACGCCGTACAGAATGAGCTGCGCGGCCGAGTGGTAGTTGATCAGCTCGGTGAAGCGGACCCGGTTGAACAGCCCGTCGAGGGCCTTGGTCTCCGGCTCGGAGTTCGGGCCGCTGCCGCGGTAGGTGTCACTGATCGGATCGGGGGACGAGCCCTCGTTGTCGTAACCCCACTTGGTCGCGAGGTTGCGGTTCAGATCGACGCCGTCGCCGGGGGCGACGGTCCCGTCGCCGTTGTTGTCGCGCAGGTTCTTCCGCCACAGCCGGTCCCCGGTGAACGTGTAGTCGTAGCCGTCGGGGTTGGCGACCGGCAGGAACCACAGCTCGGTGGTGTTGACCAGCTTGGTGATCTCGGCGTTGCTGCCGTAGTTGTCGAGGACGTGGTGGAGCAGCCGGCGGACCATCTCGGGGGTGATCCATTCGCGGGCATGCTGCGCGCCCATGTACAGCACCGAGCGGCGCGCGCCGTCGGTGAGCGTGCGGGCGTCCTTGGTCACCTTGACGGCGAGCATCGGCTTGCCCTGCACCGTCGTACCGATCCGAACCAACTTGGCCAGTGCCGGATTGGCGGCCGCTGTCGTGCTCAGCTCTTCGGCGAGCCCACCGGCGCCGCTGTAAGGGCGGAACACCGTCGGGCCGACGAGCGCGAGCCGGGCGGCCTCGTCCGAGGCGTCGCGGCCCTTCACCTGCTTGACCTTCAGGTCGACGCCGTCGGACCGGAGCTTGTCGGCCTGCCGGTCGGTGATGACGACTTCGACCTTGGCCTTGCCGTCGGCGGTCCGCCCGGTGGTCAGGCCCTCGCGGTCCACGCCGATGTCCGCCAGCTTCTGCAGCTGTTGCGGATCCAGTTCGCCGACGTAGACCTCCAGGCCGTCACCCCCTGGCCCTGGTGCTGCGGTCGCTGCCGGTCCTGCGGCCAGCGCCCCCGCTACGACTGCCAGTACTGCTAGTCCTGTGATGAGAACAGGAGATCTACGCATGTCGCCCCTCCCCGGTCGACGGTGCATACTGAGTCGCAGCCTCCTGTGAGCCAGATCACAAGTCAACAGCCCATCGCCCGCGATCACCTGGCGTGCTCGATCTCACCCGGGCTGTGCATACCAGTGGGAGCGTGGTTCGGCCTACCGTGGGAGAATGAGTCATCGGAGCGAGTCGGGGTTCGAGTTCGCGCCGGTGTACGGGCCGCTGGACGGGTTCGACGCCGACGCGAAGCTGGGGGAGCCGGGGCAGTTCCCGTACACCCGCGGCGTGTACCCGACGATGTACACCCAGCGGCCGTGGACGATGCGGCAGTACGCCGGGTTCGGGACGGCGGCCGAGTCGAACCAGCGGTACCACCAGCTGATCGACCACGGGACGATGGGACTGTCGGTCGCGTTCGACCTGCCGACCCAGATGGGGTACGACTCCGACGCCCCGATCGCGCACGGCGAGGTCGGCAAGGTCGGGGTGGCGATCGACTCGATCGACGACATGCGGGTGCTGTTCGACAAGATCCCGCTGGACCAGGTGTCCACGTCGATGACGATCAACGCGCCCGGGTCCGTGCTTTTGCTGCTTTACCAGTTGGTGGCCGAGGAGCAGGGCGTCTCCGGTGACAAGCTCACCGGCACGATCCAGAACGACGTACTGAAGGAGTACATCGCCCGCGGCACCTACATCTACCCGCCGAAGGAGTCGCTGCGGCTGATCAGCGACATCTTCGCGTACTGCCATGCCGAGTTGCCGCGCTGGAACACGATCTCGATCTCCGGCTACCACATGGCCGAGGCCGGGGCGACGCCCGCGCAGGAGATCGCGTTCACGCTCGCGAACGGCATCGAGTACGTCCGGGCCGCGGTCGCGTCCGGGCTGGACGTGGACGAGTTCGCGCCGCGGTTGTCGTTCTTCTTCGTCGCCCGTACGACGTTGCTGGAGGAGGTCGCGAAGTTCCGGGCGGCGCGGCGGATCTGGGCGCGGGTGATGCGGGAGGAGTTCGGCGCGCGCAATCCGAAGTCGTTGATGTTGCGGTTCCATACCCAGACGGCCGGAGTGCAGCTGACGGCGCAGCAGCCTGAGGTGAACCTGGTACGGGTGGCGATCCAGGGGCTGGCCGCCGTACTCGGTGGGACCCAGTCGCTGCACACGAACTCGTACGACGAGGCGATCGCGCTCCCGACCGAGAAGGCAGCCCGCCTCGCGCTGCGGACGCAGCAGGTCCTCGCCTACGAGACCGACGTCACCGCCACGGTCGACCCGTTCGCCGGCTCGTATGTGGTCGAGTCGCTCACCGACGAGGTCGAGGAGGCGGCGGTCGCGTTGATGGAGCAGGTGGAGGAGTACGGCGGAGCGGTCGCGGCGATCGAGAAGGGGTACCAGAAACAGGAGATCGAGCGTTCGGCGTACCGGATCGCGCAGGAGATCGACTCCGTCGAGCGAGTGGTCGTCGGGATGAACAAGTTCAAGATCACCGACGAGGAGCCGTACGAACCGCTGCGCGTCGACCCCGCCATCGAGGCCCAGCAGGTAGCCCGCCTCGCCACCCTCCGAGCCACCCGCGACCAGACCGCGGTCGACGAGGCCCTGACCGCCCTCAAAAAAGCTGCCCAAGGCAACGACAACTGCCTCCACCCCATGAAACAGGCCCTCAAAGCCCGGGCCACAGTCGGCGAAGTCTGCAACACCCTCCGAGAAGTCTGGGGCATCTACATCCCCGCCGACACCTTCTGACCGACACCGCTCCGCGGAGCGGTGTCATTCAGTCCAGGAGGGCGGTGGTGGTGAGGAGGGTGGTGCCTACTGTGATGGCTTCTTCGGAGGGGTCGAAGCCGGGGGTGTGGAGGTCGGCGGCGGTTTCCTGGGTGGGTGGGCGGACACCTAGGCGGGCCATGCCGCCGGGGACGTCATCGAGGTACCAGGCGAAGTCTTCGCCGCCGAGGCTCTGGTCGGTGGGGGCGATGGCGCTGGAGCCGAGGGTCTGGTGGACGGCGTTCTGCAGGACGTTGATCGCGTGCGGGTCGTTCATCACGGGCGGTACGCCGCGGGTGACCTCGGTGTCGACCTCGACGCCGTACGGCGTGACGATCTGGGCGGCCAGTGACGGGATGAGTTCCTCGGCGAGTCGCCACGCGTTGACGTCGAGGCAGCGCAGGGTGCCCTCGGCCTCGCCGCGGGACGGGATCGCGTTGGCGGCGGAGCCGGACGTGATGCGGCCCCAGACGAGGGACATGCCGGCGCGCGGGTCGACGCGGCGGGAGAGCGCAGCGGGAAGCGCCGAGACCAGGGTCGCCAGCGCGTAGACCAGGTCGGCGGTCAGGTGCGGCCGGGAGGTGTGGCCGCCGGGGCCGGTGAGCCGGACGAGCAGCCGGTCGGCGGCGGCGGTCAGCGCGCCGACGCGCAGGCCGACCTCGCCCACCTGCAGCCGCGGATCGCAGTGCAGACCGTAAATACGCCGTACGCCGTCCAAACCGCCCGCCGCGATGACGCCGAGCGCACCACCGGGCATGACCTCCTCGGCGGGCTGGAAGATCACCCGGACCCGCCGGTCGAGTTGCCCGTCGCGCGCCATCCCGGCCAGCACGAGCGCCGCACCGAGCAGCGCGGCGGTGTGTACGTCGTGACCGCACGCGTGAGCCACCCCGTCGAGGGTCGACCGCCACGGCGCGTCCACGCCGTCCGGCACCGGCAGGGCGTCGATGTCGGCGCGCAGCGCGACGCAGGTGTCGCCGGACCCGATGTCGCAGATCAGCCCGGTCCCGGTCGGCAGCACCCGCGGTGACAGCCCGGCCCCGACGAGCCGCTTCTCGAGCAGTTCGGTCGTCCGCACTTCGTGCCACCCGAGCTCCGGGTGCGCGTGCAGATCGCGGCGTACGTCGACCATGTCCTCACGGACTGCTTCGACCCGCGCCAGCACGTCCGCGACCAGTAGCTGATGACTCATCCCGAGATTGTGACAGCACGGGTACGCCGGGACGCGCCGAGCCTACCGCTCCTCACCAGCCGTGACCGCCACGCTCGGTGAGCGCGACCACGGAGCGTGCACACCGTGACGTGGGGAGCGCGGGCGGTGACCACACCGGAGAAGTTGTCGAAATGTGACGCGGATGCCGGTCACTTTCCGGTATCGAGGCCTGCTTGACGTTCAAAGAAACACTGACCGCGCCCTATAGTCTGCGGATGCGGCACGTGGGGGAAGGCGTGCGGCGGCAACCGTATCTGGTCGACGAAGGAGACTTCCGGTGAAGAAGTACGTGCGGGGAACGGCGATCGTGGGCGTACTGACGCTCGCCGTCGCCGCGTGTGGCAGCAAGCCGACCGAGGAGAACGCAGGCGGTAGCGCCAACAAGGATTTCAAGGCCTGCATGGTCTCGGACTCCGGGGGCTTCGACGACAAGTCGTTCAACCAGACCTCGTACAAGGGTCTGCAGGACGCGGTGAAGGAAAAGGGCCTGACCGAGGTCAAGGCGGAGTCGAAGTCGGACAACGACTACCCGACCAACATGACCGCGATGGTGAGTGCCAAGTGCAACATCATCGTCTCGGTCGGCTTCAAGCTCGAGGACGCCACCGACAAGGCGGCCCAGGCGAACCCGTCGATCAAGTTCGCGATCGTCGACTCCGCGCCGGCCAAGCCGATCGAGAACGTGAAGCCGCTGGCCTTCAACACCGCGCAGTCCAGCTTCCAGGCCGGGTACCTGGCCGCCGCGATGAGCAAGTCCGGCAAGGTCGGCACGTTCGGCGGCCTGAAGATCCCGACCGTGACGATCTTCATGGACGGCTTCGCCGAGGGCGTGCGCTACTACAACACGCAGAAGAGCAAGAACGTCCAGGTGCTCGGCTGGGACGACGCCAAGCAGGCGGGTCTGTTCACCGGTGACTTCGAGGACAAGGCCAAGGGCCAGAACAACGCGCAGAACCTGATCACCCAGGGCGCCGACGTGATCTTCCCGGTGGCCGGCCCGTCGGGTCTCGGCGGTCTGCAGGCGGCCAAGGCCAGCAACGGCAAGGTGAACGCGATCTGGGTCGACACCGACGGCTGCGAGAGCGCCGCGGAGTACTGCTCGGTGCTGCTCACCAGCGTCGCGAAGGGCATGGACGTCGCGGTCAAGGACGCCATCGTCTCGGTCGTCGACAACAAGTTCGACAACACCCAGTTCATCGGCACGCTGGAGAACGGCGGCACCAAGCTCGCGCCGTTCCACGAGTTCGACAGCAAGATCCCGGCGGACGTGAAGTCCGAGCTGGACCAGATCAAGACCGACATCATCAGCGGCAAGATCACCGTGCAGTCGAAGGTTCAGCCGAAGGCATCCTGAACCCGGCACAAACACAGGCAGTTGCGTAGTACGGTGCGAGCCAGGAAGGCAGACCTACAGGTCGTCGCCTTCCTGGCTCGCCGTCTGAAGGGGAGGGTGCCCGCATGCACCTCGAGCTGTCAGGCCTGACCAAGAGCTTCGGCTCGCTGGTCGCCAACGACCACATCGACCTGGTCATCGAGCCGGGTGAGATCCACTGCCTGCTCGGTGAGAACGGGGCCGGCAAGAGCACGTTGATGAACATGCTCTACGGGCTGCTGCAGCCCGACTCGGGCGAGATCGTCATCGACGGCGAGAAGGTGCAGATCACCTCGCCGAGCGACGCGATCAAGCACGGGATCGGCATGGTGCACCAGCACTTCATGCTGGTCCCGGTGTTCACGGTCGCCGAGAACATCATGCTCGGCCGGGAGAACACCTGGGCCGCCGGCGTCCTGGACCGGAAGAAGGCGCACGCGCTGGTCACCGAGCTGTCCGACCGGTACGGGTTCGAGGTCGACCCCGAGGCGCTGGTGGAGGACATCCCGGTCGGGGTCCAGCAGCGGGTGGAGATCATCAAGGCGCTCACCAACGACGCCCGGGTGCTGATCCTGGACGAGCCGACCGCGGTGCTCACGCCGGCCGAGATCGACGAGCTGATCGGCGTCATGCGCCGGCTCAAGGAGAACGGCACCTCGATCGTCTTCATCACCCACAAGCTCAAAGAGGTCAAGGCGATCGCGGACAAGATCACCGTGATCCGCCGCGGCAAGGTGGTCGGGCAGGCGGAGCCGTCCGCGTCCGAGGAGGAACTCGCCGAGCTGATGGTCGGGCGCGCCGTCGACCTGGTCGTGGACAAGGACCCGGCCGACCCGCAGGACGCCGTACTGCGGGTCGAGGGGCTGACCGTGATCGACGAGCGCGGGTTCACCGCCGTCGACGACGTGGACCTGGAGGTGCGTGCGGGCGAGATCCTCGCCGTGGCCGGTGTCCAGGGCAACGGTCAGACCGAGCTCGCCGAGGCGCTGCTCGGGCTGACGCCGATCGCGGCCGGGACGATCTCGCTGGACGGGCGCGACCTGACCGGCCGGACCACCCGGCAGCGACTGGACGCGGGGATCGGCTACGTTCCCGAGGACCGCTGGCACGACGGCTTCGTGGAATCGTTCTCGGTGGCCGAGAACCTGGTCCTCGACCTCTTCCGCAAGCCGCCGTTCGGCAACGGGCTGACGCTGCACACCGACGAGATCGAGAAGAACGCGGAAGCCCGGGTGGAGGAGTTCGACATCCGCACCCAGGGTGTCGACGACCCGTTGTCGTCGCTGTCCGGCGGCAACCAGCAGAAGGTCGTGCTGGCCCGTGAGCTGTCCCGTCCGCTGAAGCTGCTGGTCGCCTCGCAGCCGACCCGCGGTGTGGATGTCGGCTCGATCGAGTTCCTGCACCAACGGATCGTGAAGGAGCGCGACAACGGTACGGCGGTGCTGATCGTGTCCACCGAGCTGGACGAGATCGCCGCGCTGGCCGACCGGGTCGCGGTGATGTACCGCGGGAAGGTGGTCGGCGTCGTACCGGCCGACACTCCCCGCGACGAACTGGGCCTGATGATGGCCGGTGCCTCGAAGTCGGAGGCGCACGATGTGGCGATCGAGAACCCGACGACCTTGGGAACCATCTGATGAGCACTGAGACAGAGGCCGCTCCGGCGCCCGTGCCGCCGGCCAAGGAGCCGGAGCGGCGGTCGGGCCTGCCGTCGTGGGCGGTCCAGGGCCTGGTCTCGCTGAGCGCGATCGTGCTCGCCCTGCTGGTCGGGGCGATCCTGATCATCGTCGGCGACGAGCAGGTGCAGAAGGCGGTCGGGTACTTCGGCGCCGCGCCGATGGACACCGTCTCCGCCGCCCTGAGCGCGGTCGGCGAGGCGTACAAGTCGCTCGCGGTCGGCGCGCTGGGCGGCTGGACGCCGATCAGCGAGTCGTTGACCCAGGCAACGCCGCTGATCTGCGGCGGTCTCGCGGTCTCGCTGGCGTTCCGCACCGGACTGTTCAACATCGGCGCCCAGGGTCAGCTGATCGCGGGCGCGATCCTCGCGTCGTACGTCGGCTTCGCGTGGCACCTGCCGCCGGTCCTGCACCTCGTGCTGGCGATCGTCGCCGGTCTGGTCGGCGGCGCGATCTGGGGCGGCGTGGTCGGTCTGCTGAAGGCCCGGACCGGCGCCCACGAGGTGATCGTGACGATCATGCTGAACTACGTCGCGATCTACCTGCTCGCCTGGCTGCTGACCACGAAGACGTTCCAGCGGCCCGGGCGGACCGACCCGATCTCCCCGATCGTCGACAACAACGCGCAGTACCCGAAGTTCGGGGACACCCGGTTGCACCTCGGCTTCGTGCTGGCGCTGGTGGCCGCGGTCTTCGTCTGGTGGCTGCTGAACCGCTCGACGATCGGCTTCGAGCTCCGCGCGGTCGGCGCGAACGCGGACGCGTCCCGGACGGCCGGTATGTCGGTCGGCCGCGCGTACGTGATCGCGATGGTCGTGGCCGGCGCGCTCGCCGGCCTGGCTGGGACCCAGCAGGTGCTCGGCACCGACCTGCCGCTGACCGACGGGGTCGCGGCCTCGGTCGGGTTCGACGCGATCACGGTCGCGCTGCTGGGACGCGGTACGCCGCTCGGTACCGTCCTGGCCGGCCTGCTGTTCGGCGCGCTGAACGCGGGCGGTCTGCAGATGCAGCTGATCACGCAGACGCCGCTGACTCTGACCACTGTCCTGCAGGCCGTGATCGTGCTGTTCGTCGCGGCCCCGGCCCTGGTGCGCTCGATCTTCCGCTTCCTGCCGAAGGAACGCGGAGCGGGCGCGGTTCTCGCGAAAGGCTGGAACGGATGACCGACACTACTCCGGACGCGGTGCCGGCGGCGCCCGCGAAGCCGCAGGTCATCGAGGCACCGGCCGATCGCACCCGCCGGCTGCGGGTCGGCGGTGTGATGCTCGTCTTCGCGCTGATCGGCCTCGCGCTCGCGGCGGTCACCAAGGGCGGCAAGGCGACGTTCCAGCTGGTCTCGGGCGATCTGGAGAACAACCTGCTCGGAGTGCCAGCGCAGCCGGTGGCGATCGTCCTCGGGATCCTCGGGGTCGGCGCCGCGGTCGCGTACGTCCTGCGCCAGGTCCCGCAGCGGTACGCCGGCTGGCTGGCCGCCGTCCTGGGAGTCGCCTTCATCGGCGCGTTCCTGTGCTGGGCGGCCGCGGGCAAGACGTTCCCGCTGGCCAACCAGTTCCAGGGCACGCTGAACTTCGCGACACCGCTGATCCTCGGCGCGCTCGCCGGTGTGCTGTGCGAGCGGGCCGGTGTCATCAACATCGCGATCGAGGGCCAGTTCCTGGTCGGCGCGTTCACCGCGGCGCTCGTGTCGAGCACGACGAACAGCGCCACCGCGGCCCTGATCGCCGCGGCGGCCAGCGGTGTGCTGATGGCCGCGCTGCTGGCCGTGTTCTCGATCAAGTACCTGGTCAACCAGGTCGTGCTCGGCGTCGTCCTGGTCGTGTTCGCGACCGGCATCACGGGCTTCCTGTTCGACCAGTTCATGCAGCCGGACGCGGAGAAGCTGAACACGCCGAACGTGCTGTCGGCGGTGAAGATCCCGGGTCTGGCCGACATCCCGTTCATCGGGCCGATCCTGTTCAACCAGACGATCCTGGTCTACCTGACCTACCTCGCGGTCGCCGTCGTCACGTTCGTGCTGTTCCAGACCCGCTGGGGGTTGCGGATCCGTGCGGTCGGCGAGCACCCGAAGGCGGCCGACACGGTCGGCATCAAGGTCAAGCGGATCCGGTACTCCGCCGTCCTCACGGCCGGCGTCCTGGCCGGTCTCGGCGGCGCGTTCTTCACCGTCGGGTACGCCGGTTCGTTCGCCAAGGAGATGACCGCGGGCAACGGGTTCATCGCGCTGGCCGCGCTGATCATGGGGCGCTGGCACCCGATCGGCGCGACGGTCGCGGCACTGTTCTTCGGTTTCGCGACCCAGCTGCAGTCCCAGCTCCAGATCATCCAGACCCCGATCCCGGGCGAGCTGCTGCTGATGGCGCCGTACCTGGCCACCATCATCGCGGTCGCCGGCCTGGTCGGCCGAGTCAGAGCACCGAAGGCGGACGGTGAACCCTACGTCACCGAGTAACCCCCACCTCCCCTTCCTCCACCCGAGTCCCCATTTGCTGGGTAGGCCAGGGAAATTGCTGGGTAGGCCAGGCAACTGGGGGGTTTGTGACCCTGGAAGTGGGTGGCAAACCCCCAAGGCGGTGGGTCTGCCAGCCAAATGGGGTCAGGCCAAATGGGGGCGGGAGTGAGGGATGCTGGGACGGTGGAGGTCGACTGGGACGCGTTGCGCACGGTGGCCGTCGACATGATGCGCCGCGCGTACGCGCCGTACTCGCACTTCCCGGTGGGCGCCGCGGCGTACGCCGACGACGGGCGGATCGTTGCCGGGTGCAACGTCGAGAACGCGTCGTACGGGTTGACGTTGTGTGCCGAGTGCGGGCTGGTGTCGGACCTGCACCGGACCGGCGGCGGACGACTGGTCGCGTTCACGTGCGTCGACCAGCACGAACATCTGCTGACACCGTGCGGACGGTGCCGGCAACTGCTGCACGAGAACGGCGGCCCGGGGCTGCTGATCGAGACCGCGACCGGGGTCCGGCCGCTGCGCGAACTGCTGCCGGACGCGTTCGGGCCCGAGTTTCTGGAGGAATGATGAGTTTCGACGCGGTGGACGTGATCCGGGCCAAGCGCGACCGGGGCGAGCTGAGCGACGGGCAGATCGACTGGGTGATCGACGCCTACACCAAGGGCGACGTCGCCGACGAGCAGATGTCCGCGCTGGCGATGGCGATCCTGCTGAACGGGATGAACCGGCGCGAGATCGCCCGCTGGACCGCGGCGATGATCGCGTCCGGCGAGCGGATGGACTTCGGCAAGCTGTCGCGGCCGACCGCGGACAAGCACTCGACCGGTGGCGTCGGCGACAAGATCACGTTGCCGCTGGCCCCGTTGGTGGCGGCCTGCGGGGTCGCCGTACCGCAGCTGTCCGGCCGTGGTCTCGGGCACACCGGTGGCACGCTGGACAAGCTGGAGTCGATCCCCGGCTGGCGGGCGTCGCTGTCGAACGACGAGCTGATGCGGCAGCTCGAGGACGTCGGCGCGGTGATCTGCGCGGCCGGTGACGGCCTGGCGCCGGCGGACAAGAAGCTGTACGCGCTGCGCGACGTGACCGGGACCGTCGAGGCGATACCGCTGATCGCCAGCTCGATCATGAGCAAGAAGATCGCCGAAGGGACCGGCGCGCTGGTGCTGGACGTGAAGGTTGGGTCCGGCGCGTTCATGAAGGACCTGAAGGACGCCCGCGAGCTGGCCGAGACCATGGTTGCCCTGGGCACCGATGCCGGCGTGAAGACCGTCGCGCTGCTCACCGACATGTCCGTTCCGTTGGGGCTGACCGCCGGAAACGCCCTGGAGGTGCGCGAATCGGTCGAGGTGCTGGCCGGTGGCGGACCCGCCGACGTGATCGAACTGACCGTTGCCCTGGCCAACGAGATGCTCGAAGCGGCCGGTGTCACCGGCGTCGACCCGGCCGAGAAGCTCCGGGACGGTACGGCGATGGACGCCTGGCGGGCGATGATCTCGGCCCAGGGCGGCGACCCCTCCGCCGAGCTACCGGTCGCTCCCGAGCAGCACGTCGTACCGGCACCGTCGTCCGGCGTACTGTCCAAGCTCGACGCCCTCGCGGTCGGTGTCGCGGCCTGGCGCCTCGGCGCGGGCCGGGCGCGCAAGGAGGACCCGGTGTCCGCGGTGGCCGGCGTCGAGATGCACGCCAAGCCCGGCGACCGCATCCAGGAGGGCCAGCCGCTGCTCACCCTCCACACCGACGACCCGACCCGCATCGAGCGCGCGTTGGAGTCCCTCACGGACGCCATCGCCGTCGCCGGCTCCTACGAGCCCGGCCCTCTGGTGATCGACCGGATCACTGCCTGACCCGACCCAGCAGGTCAGCTGGACGTGGTGGTCAGGCGGGTGCGCTGTTCTTTGGCCAGTGCGGTGATGAGGGCTGTGTCCGGGGTGAGGTTGGAGCCCAGGGCGCCGGTTTCCCGGACGCTGAGTTCTACGACGATCGGGCCGACCGCGAGGCTGGCCTCGGCCAGGGCGACCGACTGGTCGGTGCCGCCGTCGTACTCGACGCCGGCGTCGGAGAGTGCGTTCGGGATGCTGAACGAGTGGTCGTGGACGTCCTGGTTCCAGAGGCCGTTCTGGAGAGCCTTCGCCTTGGCGGCCGAGCCGGTCTTGAACAGCTGGACGGTGTAGCGCTTCTTCTTGTCGGGGCTGAGCCGGGTCGCCCGGTAGCCCTCGACGAAGCTCGCGTTGAGCAGCAGTGCGCGGTCCAGCGCGGGGTCGGCGGACCAGGTGGTCAGATACGACGTCGCGGTGAACGGACCGGTGACGTTGCGCGGATCCGCGACGTACCCGCGGGGGAGCGCGACGAGTCCCGCGAGGAGGCTCTTCGCCGACTTGTCCGCCGTACCCGACAGTGCGGAGTGCTTCGCCGTCGGCGTCTGGGCAGCACTCGCCGATGCGCCGTCCTCACTCCCACAGGCGGTCACACCCAGCAGCACCGCGCTCATTACAACGGCAACGCCTGACGCATTCCGTCTCACGACACCGATCCCAGCAGAAGTTGGTGAACTTCAAGCGAACAACCTGGTGCTACTGAGATGCCGCGTGCGTGAGAAGCGTCTCGATCCGGGCCCGGGCGGCCTTGGGATGAAGCGGTTCGCAGCCCGCGGCGACGCAGCGGCGGACGACCTGCGGGTCGTCGCGGAGCAGCAGCAGCCCGCGGCGGAGCAGCGTCAGCGGGGGTTTGCGGTGCTCGCGGAGGTCCCGCTGGAACCGCCGGACGAACGTGACGACGCGGTGGTGGTACACGCAGATCGCGGTCGCCAGCAGGTCGCGGTCGCGGAGCGCGCCGGTGATCCGGTCGGCGAAGATGCCTTCAGCAACGATCAGCGGAGAGCCGCCGGTGGTGACCGGACGGTGACCGACAGTGCCGTCGGCCGCGATGTCGTAGATCGGGAGGTCGGCGGTTCCCGACGTACACAACCGCTCCAGGGCCGCGACCGCGCGGTCGCCGTCCCAGGAGCGTGGGTCGTCCCAATCGACGATCCCCAGCGGCGAGCGGGGCATCGCCTCGTCGTCGCCGTCGCGGTAGAAGTCGTCCAGCCGTACGACGGGCAGCCCGACCTGCTCCGCCAGGCGCGACTTCCCCGCCCCCGAAGGCCCCGCCAGCAGTACCACCCGTGAACGCACCGGCATATTCTCTTCCACTTCCTGCAGTAACAGCCAATCCCGGCCTCCGATAATCAGGTGTGCCGAAAATGAAGCTGGGCGCCGCGTTCTACGGGCTGATCGCGGTCGGGGCGGTGGTGGCCGCGGTGCTGATCCTGCGCGGGGACAGCAGGTATACCGGTGCGGACCGGTGGTACCTGATCGTGAGGGCGGTGCTGTTCCTGCTGATCGGGGTGATGTTCGCCGTCGGAGCGGTCACGCGGCGCGGGCTGATGTCCGACGAGGGGCCGCGAATCTGCCGCCGGGGCTGGGTCGTGCTGCTCGCCCTGGTAGGTGCTGAGTTCGTGGTGTACGCGGTGGGCGGTGAATGGGGCACGTTCCCGAGCATCGCGACGGTCTTGTTCCCGCCGTGGATCAAGCGGGCGCAGGAGAAGTACTACGAGGGCCGGGACGAGGCTGAGCGGGAGCTCAGTCCAGAAGCGCCTGACGAAGTGCGGCCTCCGACTGCTTGAACCAGTGGTTGGTGCGGTCGGTGAGCTCCGCCTCGCCGGTGGTCCAGCGTTGGCGGAACCACGGATGGCCCGCTTCCGAGCCGCGGCGGACGTAGTCCATGCACCAGATGTGGTTGTCGGCGGCGGCGTCGACCAGGCGGAGGCGGTCGGCGTCCGTGAGGTCGTACGCGTTCGCGAAGCGGCGAAGCCGGGCGAGCGACTGCCCACGCCGTACGTCGTGGATGTCCGCGTCCGGGCGCAACGGGGCCCACAGCCGGACGGCGGTGGCGACGTCCCACAGGGCCGACCCGGGTCCCGCGAGGTCGAAGTCGATGAGGGCGACCGCGACGCCGTCCCGGAAGACCACGTTGTCGAGGTTCGGGTCGTTGTGGCTGATCAGCCCGGTCACGTACCCGGCCGGCACCGGCTCGGCCCACTCGAGCCCAGCGGGCCGGAAATCCGCCACCGCCTGGTGGTAGGACCGCAGCAGCACCGCCACGCTGTCGAGGGCCGCATCCGTCGTGGACCAGGAGGGGTACGGCGCTGTCACGGTCTCCCCGGGCAGGTACGAGAGCACCTCCCGCCCCTGCGAATCCACCCCGAGGAACGCCGGAGCACCCTTGAATCCGACGTTTTCCAGGTGCTGTAGCAGCGCATGCGTCGCCGTACTGCTGGCGCGCAGCGGCCGCCGGACGGTATCCCCGACCCGCACCACCAACCCGCGGTTCGCCGTACCTCCGACCAACTCGACCTCAGGAGCAGGCATCGCGGGTCAGTCTGACTGTTGCAGCAGGGCCTTCGCCAGGGGTGCGTGGGTAACGATCGCGTTCACCAGCCCGCTGCGTACGGCCGCCCGCACCGCCTCCACCTTGGCCAATCCGTACGGGATCGCGATCACCTCGTCGATCGTGTCCATCTGCTCGGCGTTGATCGCGATCACCCGGTCGGTGACCCGGCTCTGCACCGGTACGCCGTCCGCGTCGACGAAAACGCCGGAGATGTCCGCCACGACGCCGCGTTTCTGCAACTGCTCGCAGGCCTTCTCGTCCATTGCGTCGTACAGCGTCGACTGGCCGGCCGACCACGAGCCGAGCCCGACGACCGCCTTCGACACCGAGTCGAAATGGCTGATCGCCTCCGCGACCTCGGGCTGCTGCCGCAACGCGCGCGCCGTCGCGGCGTCCGGGACGACGAGCGGCGCGTAGAACAGGTACGCCGGTCCACCCGACAGACGCGCGGTGTGCCGGACGAGCTCGACCGAGTTCGCCTCGACGTCCGGACGGGTCAGCGCACCCGTCAGCTGCACGACCGGCACCGGGGCGAGTGAGGTCAGCTGCTCGGTCATCGCGGTCACGGCCCGCGCCCAGGCCAGCCCGAGCACGTCGTCGGGTGTGACGATCTCCGACAGCAGATCCGCCGCGGCCTTGCCGAGCTGCGTCCGCAGAGCGGGCTCGTCGATCTCGGGGGTGTCCACCACGATCGCCCGGCGCAGCCCGAAGGCCTCCTGCAGGCGGGCGGACAGGTCGAGATCGATCGCGCCGGGATGGCTGATCTCGATCCGCACCAGCCCACTGCTGCGCGCCTGGTCGAGCAACCGCGCGACTTTGAACCGGCTGAGCCGGAACTCGTCCGCGATCTCCACCTTCGATCGGCCGTCGACGTAGTACCGCCGCGCGATCGACGCCGTCAGCACCAGCTGTGCCGGCCCGAACGTCTCCATCCAACGCCTCCCCGCTCATATGAGCACACCTGCCCCCAAGTGTTGCACAGACCCTTGACAGGTCAACCCCCTTCCCGGTTCACTCATGGTGTGAGCGGAGGCGTGCTCAAATGAGCGGAGGCAGATGTGCTGAGTAGGCGCAAACGCATCGGAGCGGTCGCCGTCGCATTCCTGGTGAGTGCGGTGAGCGGCTGTGCGGGCTGGGGTGGCGGCGCGGGTGGCGGCGGTGCGGACAGCATCAACGTGCTGATGGTGAACAACCCGCAGATGGTCGATCTGCAGAAACTCACCGCCGACAACTTCACCAAGCAGACCGGTATCAAGGTGAACTTCACCGTGCTGCCGGAGAACGACGTCCGGGACAAGATCAGCCAGGAGTTCTCCAGCCAGGCGGGTCAGTACGACGTGGCGTCGGTGAGCAACTTCGAGATCCCGATCTATGCCAAGAGCAAGTGGATCGCGCCGTTGTCGGACTACATCGCCGAGGATCCGTCGTTCGACCAGGACGACGTCCTGAAGCCGATGACGCAGTCGATGACCGCGGACGACGGCAAGATCTACGGCGAACCGTTCTACGGCGAGTCGTCGTTCCTCATGTACCGCAAGGACATCCTGGCCGCCAAGGGCGTCACGATGCCGGACAAGCCGACCTGGCAGGAGGTCGCGGACATCGCGGCCAAGGTGGACAACGCGCAACCGGGGATGCGCGGGATCTGCCTGCGTGGCCAGCCCGGCTGGGGCCAGCTGTTCGCGCCGCTCACCACGGTGGTGAACACCTTCGGCGGCACCTGGTTCACCCAGGACTGGCAGGCGCAGGTCAACTCGCCGGAGTTCACCGAGGCGACCAAGTTCTACGTCGACCTGGTCCGCGCGCACGGTGAGGCGGGCGCGCCGCAGGCGGGCTTCACCGAGTGCCTGAACAACACCATCCAGAGCAACGTCGCGATGTGGTACGACGCCACGTCGGCGGCCGGTTCGCTCGAGGCGCCGAACTCGCCGGTCAAGGGCAAGATGGGCTACGCGCCCGCGCCGGTCGTGAAGACCGACAGTTCCGGCTGGCTGTACGCGTGGGCGTGGGGCATCCAGGAGGCCTCGAAGAAGAAGGACAACGCCTGGAAGTTCATCTCCTGGGCGTCCGGCAAGGACTACGAGAAGCTCGTCGGCGAGAAGGTTGGCTGGTCCAACGTTCCGGCCGGGAAGCGCGCGTCGACGTACGAGCTGCCGGAGTACGTCAAGGAGGCGTCGGCGTTCGCGGAGCCGACCAAGAGCGCGATCGAGAACGCGGACCCGGAGAATCCGGGCACCCAGCCGCGGCCGGCGCCGGGGATCCAGTTCATCGACATCCCGGAGTTCCCGGATCTCGGGACCCAGGTCAGCCAGGACGTGAGTTCGGCGATCGCCGGGCGGATGAGCGTCGACGAAGCACTGAAACGCGGGCAGGTGCTCGCCGACGACGTCGCCGAGCGGTACCGCTCGCGGCAAGCGAAGTGAGGGGCGAGGTCATGTCTGTCGAAGCGAAACCCGACACCAAGGCAGCCGGGCGCCACGCCACGCCGCCGCCGGGCTCCGAGGGCACGCTGATGCGCAGGACCGGCGACTGGGCCCGGCGGGCGCCGTTGCTGCCCGCGCTGGTGTTCATGATCATCGTGACCCAGTTGCCGTTCGTGGTCACGATCGTCGTGTCCTTCATGGACTGGAACGCGTACTACCCCGACGAGCGCGGCTTCGCCGGGATCGACAACTTCCGGCGGGTGATCACCGACGCGAACACCCGGCACGCGATCTGGGTGACGATCCTGCTGACCGCGGGCGTCGTCCTGATCAGCCTGGTGCTCGGGCTGCTGATCGCGCTGCTGCTGGACCGCAAGTTCCGCGGCCGGGGCATTGTCCGGACGATGATGATCACGCCGTTCCTGGTCGTCCCGGTGGCCGCGGCCCTGCTGTGGAAGCATGCGCTGTACAACCCGACGTACGGCCTGTTCAACGGCGTGCTGAAGTGGTTGTTCGGCGACAACGCGCCGCAGCCGGACTGGATCAGCAACCAGCCGCTGTGGTCGATCATCTTCGCGCTGGTCTGGCAGTGGACGCCGTTCATGATGCTGATCCTGCTGGCCGGTCTGCAGAGCCGTCCGCTGGACGTCATCGAGGCGGCCGGGATCGACGGCGCGAACCAGTGGGAGATCTTCCGCTACATGACGCTGCCGCACCTGCGCCAGTACCTGGAGCTGTCCGCGCTGCTCGGGTCGATCTACGTCGTGCAGAACTTCGACGCGGTCTTCACGATCACGTCCGGCGGCCTCGGGACGGCGAACCTCCCGTACACGATCTACCAGACCTTCTACACCGCGCACGACTACGGCCGGGCGTCCGCGGCCGGGGTGATCGTGGTGATCGGCACGATCGCCATCGCCACCTTCGCGCTGCGCTCGGTGTCCACGCTGTTCCGAGAGGAGACCGGTCGATGAGTGGGCAGGTCACGATCGTGACGGGTAAGAAGAATCGTGGTGGCGGGTTCGTGCTGGGCGGGCTGGCGTGGATCGTCGGGATCCTGTTCGTGCTGCCGGTGCTGTGGATGCTGCTGACCTCGTTCCACAGCGAGGAGGACGCGGCGAAGAATCCGCCCGACCTGGGCGCGCCGCTGACCTTGGCCGGCTACAAGTCGTTCTTCGACACCGGACCGTGGCCGTCGATCGCGAACTCGCTGACCGCGAGCATCCTGTCCACGGCGCTGGTCATCCTGCTCGCGTTCCCGGCGGCGTACGCGCTGTCGATCCGGCCGGTGAAGAAGTGGACGGACGTGCTGTTCTTCTTCCTGTCCACCAAGATGCTGCCGGTGGTGGCCGGCCTGCTGCCGATCTACCTGTTCGCGCAGTCGGTCGGGTTCCTCGACAACGTCTGGCTGCTGATCATCCTCTACACCTCGATGAACCTGCCGATCGCGGTCTGGATGCTGCGCAGCTTCCTTTCCGAGGTGCCGGTGGAGATCCTCGAGGCGGCCTCGGTCGACGGGGCGACCCTGTCCCGCACCCTGCGCTCCGTGGTGGCCCCGATCGTCACACCGGGGATCGCGTCGGCGGCGTTGATCTGTTTCATCTTCAGCTGGAACGAGTTGCTGTTCGCCCGGGTGCTGACCGGCACGGTGGCGCAGACGGCTCCGGTGTTCTTGACTGGGTTCGTGACCAGTCAAGGATTGTTCCTCGCCAAAGTCTGTGCCGCGTCCATCGTGGTGTCGTTGCCGGTGCTGATCGCCGGGTTCGCCGCCCAGGACAAGCTCGTCCAGGGGCTGTCGCTGGGGGCGGTCAAGTGAGGCTGTCCGCTGCCGCCGTGGATGCTCTGGGCAATGACGTCGCGGTGCCGTCGTACGACCGTACGGCGGTGACGCCGGGGATCGTGCACTTCGGGGTCGGCGGGTTCCACCGGGCGCATCAGGCGATGTACCTGGATCGGCTGATGAGCGACGGGAAGGCCCTGGACTGGGGGATCGTCGGCGTCGGCGTGCTGCCGCACGACCGGCGGATGGCGGAGGTGATGGCGGCCCAGGACTGCTTGTACACGTTGGTGGTCAAACACCCGGACGGGACGCTGGAGCCCCGGGTGATCGGTTCGATCGTGGGGTACCTGTTCGCGCCTGACGATCCGGACGCCGTGCTGGCCCGGATGGTCGACCCCGCGACCCGGATCGTGTCGTTGACGATCACCGAGGGCGGGTACCACGTGAACCAGGTGACGGGGGAGCTCGACATCGCGGGGTTGGAGGCCGACCTGGAACCCGGGGCGGTCCCCAGCAGTGCGTTCGGGTTCATCGTGGAGGCGTTGCGCCGGCGGCGGGCGGCCGGCGTACCGCCGTTCACCGTGATGTCCTGCGACAACATCCCGGGCAACGGGCATGTCGCGCGCAAGATGCTGGCGTCGTTCGCCCGGCTCCAGGACCCGTCGATGGCCGAGTTCCTGGAGAACGAGGTGCGGTTCCCGAACTGCATGGTCGACCGGATCACGCCGGTGACCGCGGACGCCGACCGGGCGGCGCTGGCCGAACGGTTCGGGGTCGAGGACGGCTGGCCGGTGGTGTGCGAGCCGTTCACGCAGTGGGTGCTCGAGGACGACTTCGGCGGCGAGCGGCCGCCGTACGAGGAGGTCGGCGTCCAGATCGTCGAGGACGTCGAACCGTACGAGTTCATGAAGTTGCGGCTGCTGAACGCCTCGCACCAGGCGTTGTGCTACCTCGGGTTCCTGGACGGCTACCGGTATGCGCACGAGGTGTGCCAGGACAAGTTGTACGTCGACTTCCTGCTCGGCTACATGGACCACGAAGGGACGCCGACGTTGCCGCCGGTGCCCGGTGTCGACCTGGACCGGTACAAGCATCAGCTGATCGAGCGGTTCGCGAATCCCGAGGTACGGGACACGCTGGCGCGGCTGTGCGCGGAGAGTTCGGACCGGATCCCGAAGTGGCTGCTGCCGGTGGTGCGTGAGCAGCTCGCGGCCGGCCGGGAGATCAAGCGGTCGGTGCTCGTGGTCGCGTCCTGGGCGCGGTACGCCGAGGGCGTCGACGAGCAGGGGCAGCCGATCGAGGTCGTCGACCGGCTGCGCGACAAGCTCGTCGAGCGGGCGCAGCACAACCGGGAGGACCCGCTGGTGTTCATCTCGGATCCGGACCTGTTCGGGGACCTGGCGTCGGACGAGCGCTTCGTCACGCCGTACAGGGCCGCCCTGAAGTCGCTCCACGAGATCGGCGCCCGCGCCACCCTCGAAGCGCTCTAGTTTGGGGTCATCACCCATGACTCACTGCGCAAGCCCTGTCATTCAGGTCGGGGTAAGCAGTGAGCGTTCGACAGCGGGCGGTTCGGCTGCTCGATGTACCGGTCGATCGTCGTCAGAAACTGTCGTAGGCCAGGTGCAAGATGTGGAGTCATGAACACCGCCGCCAGTTCAGCGCGTTACACCTACCGTCTGCGCGTCGGTTCCGGCGCTGGACAGGTGCTGTTGTCGGAGTGGGACCGTTGCCGCTGGGTGTGGAACCAATGCGTCGCCGAGTCCAGGTCGGCGTACGAGCGCGGGGAAAATATCGGTCCCGCGACGCTGGACAAGATGTGCACGCAGTGGCGTGCCGACAACGCGTGGCTGCGGGCTGGTGCGTCGATCCCGCAGAAGCAAATTATCCGCGACTTCGGCAAGTCCCGTGCCAAGGCGATCAAGGACATCGCGGACAAGCTCCCGATGCGCAGACGGTCGGGCATGCCGGGCTTCAAGAAGAAGAAGCTGACAGACCCGAGTCTCAACTACACCCGCAACGGCTTCCGCCTGAAGGCCGGCAAGCTGAACCTCGCCGGGGGCCTGTCCGTCACTGTGGTGTGGTCACGGAAATTGCCATCTGTGCCGTCGAGCGTCCGCATCTACCGAGATTCGCTTGGGCACTGGTACGCGTCGTTCGTGGTGCTGACCGAGACACAGCCGCTGCCTGGGACGGGCGCCGTCCTCGGTATCGATTGGGGAGTCAAGGACATCGCGACGACCACCAGCGATGACCACGACTTGCCACACCCCGGTTTCGGGACGAGAGCAGCGGCAGAGTTGGCGGCTGCCAACAAGGCCATATCGCGGCGTCGCAGTCAGAAGGGACACCCGCAGAGCAACGGCTACAAGAAGGCGAGGAGGCGCCGCGCGAAGATACTGAAGAAGGTCAGCCGCCAGCGGCAGGACTACGCCCGCAAGTGGGCGAAGAAGGTTGTCCGCGACCATGACGCGCTGGCACTGGAGGACTTCCGTCCGAAGTTTCTCGCCAAGTCCACGATGGCCAAGAAGGCTGCCGACGCCGCCATCGCGGCTACCAAACAGGCACTCCTCGACATGGGCCATAAGCACGGCAGGACCGTCCTACTGGTACATCCCGCGCACACCACGATGGACTGCGCGCAATGCGGAGCGAGAGCCAAGCACGCATTGCCGCTGGGTGAGCGGACCTACACCTGTACCGTGTGCGGAGTGGTCTCGCCAAGAGACAAGAACTCCGCGCGTGTGATGCTCAACCGGGCAGGTCTGAACCCGGATGGTGCCGATCGCGGAAGACCCGTTCAGTCGCCGACTGGAAAGGCAGCGTGAGCCATGAATCCCAACAGCGCTACCGATGGGCGGAATCCTCGCTCATCAGGGCAGGGAGCAGTCAATGAGCTGAGGCTGGTCGCCGGTGTGGACTGCTCCACCCAGGCGACCAAAGTTCTGGTGTGCGACGCCGAGACCGGAGCGGTCGTTCGCGAGGGCCGGGCGCCGCACCCGGACGCCACCCAGGTGGACCCGGCCGAGTGGTGGAAGGCGTGGGAGATCGCGTCCGACGGCCTGCTCGACGGCGTCCAGGCGGTGGCGATCGGCGGTCAGCAGCACGGCATGGTCCTGCTGGACGACACCGGCGAGGTCGTGCACCCGGCGGTCCTCTGGAACGACACCAGTTCCGCCGACGCCACCACCGAACTCATCACCGAACTGGGCGGCCCCGAAGCCTGGGCCGAAGCAGTCGGCTCCGTCCCCGTACCGTCCTTCACGGTCACCAAGCTCCGCTGGGTACGGGACAAGGAGGCGGCGCGGCGGGCGGCTGCTGTTGTGTTGCCGCATGACTGGATGACGCATCGGCTGGCGGCGGACCGTTCCGGGATCGAGGGGATCACCACCGACCGAGGGGATGCGTCCGGGACCGGGTGGTGGTCGCCGGCGACCAACAGCTACCGGCCGGACCTGGTCGAGCTGGCCTTCGGTCGCCAACTTGCTTTGCCTCGGGTTGCCGGGCCGGCGGAGGTCGTCGGCCAGACCTCCTTCGGCGCCGCGCTCGCAGCGGGCACCGGGGACAACGCCGCGGCCGCGCTCGGCCTCGATCTCCAGCCCGGCGACGTCGCCGTCTCCCTCGGCACCAGCGGTACGGCGTTCGCGCGCTCGGCGCACCCGACCGCGGACCCGACCGGCCTGGTGGCCGGTTTCGCCGACGCCACCGGCGAGTACCTGCCGCTCGTCTGCACGCTGAACGCGGCCCGCGTGATGTCCGCGACCGCGCAGATGCTCGGCCTGGACCTGTCCGCCTTCGACGAGGCCGCGATCACCTCGGCGGGCAGCGACGGCCTGGTCCTGCTCCCGTTCCTGGACGGCGAACGTACGCCGGACCTCCCGCACTCGACCGGCCTGATCTACGGCCTCACGCGCGCGACCATGCAGCCCGCGACGATGGCCCGCGCCGCCGTCGAGGGTCTGCTCTGCGGCCTCGCCGACGCCGTCGACGCGCTCCGCGACCAGGGCCTGCCGGTGCACCGCGTCCTGCTCCTCGGCGGTGGCGCCCGCTCCCGCGCCGTACAGGCTCTCGCTCCGGCCCTCCTCGGCGCCGAGGTCGTCCTCCCCGAACCTGCCGAGTACGTCGCCCTCGGAGCCGCTCGCCAAGCGGCCTGGGCGTTGTCCGGCGCGGCCACTCCGCCGACCTGGCAGGTCCCGGTCGGCAAACCCGAGCCGGCGATCACCGTCGACGCCGCCGCGATCCGCGCCAACTACGGACAGGTCCTCACGAAGACGCGCTCCCTGCTGGCGGACCCTTACAACCGGTAGCGTCATGCCTCGATGACGACCCAGCCGTACCAGCCCTTCCAGCCTGAGAGCCGGCGCCGCCCCGATCGGAAGCTCCAGGCCATCATGACGTTGGGCGCGGCGGTGCTGTTCTTCGTGTTCGGCTACTACGAGTGGCACGAGGTCCAGGTGCTGAAGCATCGCGGCGTGGCCGTCGAGGCGACGATCGACCACATCAGGACCGGGAAGCGGGCCCGGATCACGGTCAGTTACACGACCCGCGACGGTGAGCCGGTCACCGCGACGACTCGGTACTCGACGACGACCCGCGCGGTCGGGGACAAGATCCGGGTGGTGTACGACCCGGAGAAGCCCACCCGGATGCAGGTGGCCGGCGAGCTCGACTACTTGGCGACCTACATCACGGTGGGCTTCGGGGGCATCCTGTGCCTGGCTGCCCTGGTCCTCGCGCTCTGGCCTCGCGGCCCGTCGAACCAGGCACCGCCGCAGGTCTCGCCCTACCCTTGGTGAATGGTGTACTTCGGTGGGTTGCTCGGGGTGATCGGGCTGCTGACGTTGCTGTTCCGGGACGGTGACGTCGTCGGGCTGCCTGCCGTTGCGGCCGGGATCGGGCTGCTGGTGATCGGCGCCGGGGTTGGTGCGCTGGGTGCGGTGCGCCGCCGGGCGGTCCGGCGGCGGAAGATCGCCAACGGCGAGCCGGTGCCGGTCGGGAACGTGATCGATCGCGCCAAGGCACTGCCGCGGCTGCTTCGCGACGTCCGCCGGGGCGCCTACACCGACCTGCCGAAGAGCCGCACGTTCCTCTGGCTGCTGGCCCTCGTCTACCTCGTCTCGCCGATCGACATCCTCCCGGATCTGCTCCCGATCATTGGTGTCACCGACGACGCGGGCGTCGGCGTCTGGCTCCTGACGAGCGTGTCGACCGCGGCGGGTCTTTACCTGCGGAAGGAACGCGAGCAACTCCCGCACGAGCCGCCGACCGGCCGGCGGGCTACGGACGGCGGCTGACCCAGTCGGCCACGTCCTCGGCCGCTTCCTCGGGATGCTCGTACGCGAACCGCTGCAGCGGGTCCGCGGGCGGCTCGCCCGAGCCGAGACGGTTGGCGGCGGCAACCAGTTGCTCGGCCGCGGCGAGCACCCGAGCCGCCTGCGCGACCGCCTCCGCGGGATCGTCCAGCCCGACCGCTTCGGTCGCCAGGTCCGCGACCGCGCACGCCTGGTAGGCCATCGCCAGTTGCCCGGGCGTCATCCGAACGCCCGTACGAAGAACAGCCCGGTCATCAGGACGGCGGTGCTGAGGACCAGCCCGCGGAGCATCGTCGGAGGCAGTCGCCGGACGAGGTGCGCCCCGGCGTACCCGCCGATCACCGCGCCCGCGAGCAGGGCGACCAGATGCAACGGCTGTGAGAGTACGTCGGCCGCGAACACGAAGATCACCGCCGCGGTCAGGTAGACCGCCGCGACCTGGATGACCCGTAGCGGGTTCCCGCGCGCCGGGTCGAGGGTGGTCGTCGCGGTCCAGAACGCGAGCATCATCAGCCCGACCGCGCCGCCGAAGTACCCGCCGTAGATCGCCAGCAGGAACTGCCCGGCCAGGATCGCCACCGGGCCCGGTCGCCCGAGCCGGAGCGCCTCCGTGAGCCGCTTGCCGAAGGCGAGGACGACGGTCGCGAACGCCAGCAGCCACGGGACCGCCGCGTCGAAAGAGGCCGAAGGCAACAACAGCAACAGGCCCGCCCCGACCGCCCCGCCGGCGACGCTGGCCAGAGTGAGCCTGATCGGCGACGGCCGGCTGAAGCCCTCGATCTCGCGGCGGTAGACCCAGGCGCTGGTCGCGTTCCCGGGCAGCAGCGCGACGGTCGTGGTCGCGTTCGCGGTGACCGGCGGCATCCCAGCGGCGACCAGGGCGGCGAGGGCCACGAAACTCCCGCCGCCGCCGACGGCGTTCAGCGCGCCGGCCGCGACACCGGCCAGGAGGATCAGCAGCACCCTTCGAGGATCCGGGTTCGGGGTGCACTCCACAATGCGCGATCGCCGTAGCCAGCCTTAGTCTGAGCCGTAGGCTGGTCCCATGCGGTACGACCTCGATGACCTCAGGCTCTTCACGCACGTCGCCGCGGAAGGCTCGATCACCGGCGGCGCGCGCGTGATGCACCTCAGTCTGCCTTCGGCGAGCGCGCGGGTCAGAGCGCTCGAAGCGCAGGCCGGCGTACCCCTGCTGGTGCGCGAGCGACGGGGGGTCCGGCTCACCCCGGCCGGCGCGACCCTGGCCCGGCACGCCCGCGAGGTCCTTGCCGAGACCACCCGGTTGGACAGTGCGGTCGCGTCGTACGCCGTGTCGCGGTCGGCGCCGATCCGCCTGGTCGCCGGCGGGTCCGCGATGCACCAGCTCGTCCCGGCCGCCCTCGCCACGTTCCTCCGCGACCACCCGGAGTACGACGTGAACGTGAGCGAGCGCCGTACGATCCGCAGCGTCCGCCTGCTCGCGGCCGGCGAGGCGGACCTCGGCGTGATCCTCGACGACGAGCCGACCCAGTTGCGGACCGAACCGCTGGCCGACGACTCGCTGGTGGTGATCGGTCAGGCCGGCGGCACCCTCTCCGGACGGACGTCGATCGCGTACGCCGAGGTTGCCGAGCATCCCCTCGTCGGTCTCGTGCCGAACTCGCCGCTCAGTCAATGGATGGACGATCGCCTCGGACCGCACGCGCCGGCGCCGCGCTATCGGACCGTCGTCCCCACCCTGCACGCGCTGATCACCCTGGCCACCGCGGGCGCGGGTCTCGCGATCGTGCCACGCCGGGCGGTCGACGCCAGCACCGCCGTCGAGATCTGCCCACTGCAGGACTCCTGGTCCACCCGCCGGCACCTGCTCTGCTATGCCGCGAACGCCCCCGAGCCCGCCCACCTGCTCGCGACCCACCTACACACGGCCGCCACCCGCTAGCGTCCCGAGTGGAACCTCGCGACACAGTCCGGAGCAGCTACCCGCGCCGCCGAGGTACAACAGGGGATGGGGGCATGTGGGGAGTCCTACCCGCCCGATTCGGGCAGTAGCTCTCCCCAGTCCTGGTCGAAAGTCTCCCCAAACCGGTTTGGGGAGACTGTGTGTGGACTGGGGAGCCGCACTGCCCGATTCGGGAGGGCAGGACTCCCCAAACTGGTTTGGGGTCGCCTCGCGATCGCCGCGGCTCCGGGCGACCTGAACGCTGCGGTGGCGGCCTACGAGCCGGTGATGCAGGCTCGCGCGACCGAGGCCGCGAAGCTCTCCGCGCGGACGCTGGAGATGATCTCCGGGCAGGACGCCGCCGAGAAGGTACTGCGGTTCTTCCAGCCTGACCCCGTCGACTAGCGTTTCGGGTATGAACCCGGACGAGGCGATTCCCCTGCAGGCGTTCGGTGCGTTGCTGCACAGCCAGAACCTCGGCATGGTGTGCCGGGCCCTGAACATGTACCAGGTGGCCGCGGCGTACACGCAGGTGAGTGGCGGAAACCCGCTCGAACCGATGGCCGACGAGGTACGGCAGGTCGCGCGGGGGATCCTGGCCCGGCCACCCGTCGAGGCGGACGCGGACGTCCCGGCCGGCTTCGACCACGTCAGTGCATTGAACGTGTTGACCATCCTCGCCGAGCCGGACGACCTCGGCCTGATCACCGGAGTGCTCGAGCACCCGGTGAACGACCAGGTCCGCGCCGTCGCTTCGCTGGCAGCAGACACCGCACGCCGAAAGCCGCCTGGAACGTAGAGATAGCGTTGCGTCCATGCGTGCGTTGACAGTTGAAGAGGCCCGGCAGCGGGCGGCGGACCTGGCCCTCCGGTCGTACGAGATCGCGTTCGACCTGACAGGTACCGGGGACACGTTCGTCACGACCAGCCGGATCCGGTTCGGGGCCACCAGCAGTACGAGCTGGGTGGACGTGAAACCCGAGCGACTGATCAGCGTCGAACTGAACGGCCAATCTCTCGACGCCGAAGCACTCGACGGCGGCCGTTTCCCGCTGACCGACCTGCAGGCCGAGAACGACCTCGTCGTCAGCGCGGAGCTGAGATACGCCGCCGACGGCGAAGGACTGCAGCGATCCGTCGACGCCGCGGACGGTCGCGTCTACACGTACGGCATGTCGTCCCTGGAGTCCGCCCCGCGGTACTTCCCCTGCTTCGACCAGCCCGACCTCAAGGCGCCGTACACGATCACGGTGAAGTGCCCCGAGGACTGGGTCGTCCTCGGCAACGGTGCGGCCACCCGGACCGCGCCGGGGGAGTGGACGCTCGCCGAGACCAAGCCGCTGTCGACGTACTTCGTCACGCTGGTCGCCGGCCCGTACCACCAGATCCGCAGCGAGTACGACGGGATTCCGCTCGGACTCGCCTGCCGGCAGTCGCTGAAGGAGCACCTGGAGCGCGACGCCGAGGACCTGTTCCGGACCACCCGCGAGGCGTTCGACGAGTACCACCGGCTGTTCCGGCAGCGGTACCCGTTCGGCGAGTACTGGCAGGCGTTCGTCCCCGACTTCAACCTCGGCGCGATGGAGAATCCCGGCTGCGTGACGTTCGCCGACAGTCTGGTGTACCGCGGGCAGGCGACCGAGGCGGAACGCAGTACCCGGGCGCGGATCGTCGTGCACGAGATGGCGCACATGTGGTTCGGCGACCTCGTCACGATGAAGTGGTGGAACGACATGTGGCTGAACGAGTCGTTCGCCGAGTACATGGCGCAACGGGTGTCGGAGGACGCGACCAGCTACGGGGACAACTGGACCGACTTCGCGTTCGTCCGGAAGTGGTGGGGGCTGCAGACGGATCAGACCAGCTCCACCCATCCGGTCGCGCCGGACAGCCTCAAGGACGCGCGGCAGTCGCTGGACGACTTCGACGGGATCTCGTACGCGAAGGGCGCGGCGGTGCTGAAGCAGCTGGCCAAGTATCTCGGTGACGACGTGTTCCTGAAGGGCGTCAACGCGCACCTGGAGGCGCACGAGTACGGGAACGCCGATCTGCACGAGTTCCTCGCGAAGCTGACCGAGGCCGGTGCGCACGACCTCGACGCGTGGTCGGACCAGTGGTTGCGGACGTCGGGGGTTGACACGATCTCGGTCGAGCGGACGCCCGGTGGTGTCGTCCTGCACCGGAAGAGTCCGGACGAGTCGCGGCGGTTGCACAAGTTGAGCGTCGGGGTGTACGACGCCGACGGGTCGGGCGCCTCGGTCGACGTGGTGATCGCGGACGACTCGGCAGAAGTTGTGCTGGGCAACGATGCCGGTGTGGTGGTGCCGGATGCGGGGGACGACACCTGGGCGAAGATCCGGTTGGACGCGGTCAGTCTGCGCAACCTTCCGGCGGTGCTTCCTGCGATCGTGGACGGCACCACCCGGGCGGTGATCTGGAACTCGGTCCGGGACGCGGTCGCGGACGCCGAGCTGGACCCCCGGCAGGCGCTGGACCTGTTCGTGGCCGCGCTTCCGCACGAAACCAGTGACATCGCGGTCGGCTCCCTCGTGCAGTGGCTCGAGACGCGTCTGCTCGGGCGTTACCTGGACTACGACCGGTACCACGGTCTCGCGGCCGACGCGCTGCGCGACAAGCTGGTGACGACAGCATCGGGCAGCAGCCTCCAACTGGTGACCGCGCGCGGCCTGATCTCGACGACCGACGACGCCGGCCTACTGACCTCCTGGCTCCAGGGCACCGGCGCTCCTGACGGGCTGGAGATCGACGCCGACCTGCGCTGGGCAGTGGTCCTGCGGTTGGTGCGGCTCGGAGCGTACGGCGCCGCGGAGATCGACGCCGAGCTCGCACGCGACCGGTCGACCGAAGGCGTCAACCAGGCCGCTCGTTGCCGTGCGGCGCTGCCCGACGGCAAGGAGGCGGCCTGGACACGGATCATGACGGACCCGGGCGTCGGCGTGAAGGAGTTGCTGGCCGCGGCCGAGGGGTTCTGGCACCCGGCGCAGGCCGCCGTCACCGCGCCGTACGCGCGCCGGTTCTTCACCGACATCGCGCACACCGGCGAGATCCGGGCCGGCATGGTCCTCGGACTCACCGCGCACCGGATGGCGCCACGCTTCGTCGTGGACGCCGACCTGATCGCCCCGGCCGAGGCGCTGATCGCGGACGAGACCGTGGTGTCCGGCATCCGGCGCCAGACGGCCGACTTCCTCGACGACCTGCGCCGCGCGGTCGAGGTACGCCGTACGTTCGGCTGAGGCAGGCCCGTTGTCAGCGGACGGTGAGGCGTTCCGCGACGGCCTTGCGGGCCTGGTGGATGCGGGCCTTGACGGTGCCGAGCGGGACGTCGAGTTCGTGGGCGATCTCGGCGTACGTCATCGCGCCGAGGTCGCGCAGCACGAGCGGCTGGACGAGTTGCGGGTGGCTGGACTCGAGCGCCTCCAGGGCCTCGAGCAGGTCGAGGCGCGACCCGGCGATGACCGAGGTGGTGCGCGGGTCGACGGACTCCGGCATGACCTCGGCCGACTGCTCGACCGCGCGGCGCTTCAGCGACCGGTAGGTCTGCCGGGCCTGGTTGGTGGCCACGATCGTCACCCAGCCCGCGAAGCTGCCCGTGCCCTTGAAGGTGTGCACCTTGTTCACCACCTGCAGCAGGGTGTCCTGGACCGCTTCCTCGGCGTCCTCCCGGTACGGCAGGAACTTGGCCACCCGCCGCTGCACCTGCGGCCGGATGGCCTGAAGAAGTTGTGGAAGCACTGTCTGGTCCCCAGACGCCGCCCGGGCCCCGAGTTCTTCCAGCTCTTCGGTCATGCTCCCCCTTTTAAACCTGGTTGTGGTCGACAATAGCCGGGATGGATGTCATCGGGCGGTACCGGTTACGGGACAAGATCGGCGCGGGCGCGTTCGCGACTGTCTGGCGGGGGTACGACGACGACCTGGACGTCGACGTGGCCGTCAAGGTTCTCGCGGACAACTGGGCGTCGCGGGCCGACGTCCGCGAACGCTTCCTGTCCGAGGCGCGGTTGATGCGGCGGATCTCCAGCGACCGCGTGGTGCGGGTGTTCGACCTGGGCAAGCTGCCGGACGGACGTCCGTACTTCGTGATGGACTACGTCGGCGGCGGCACGTTGGGCGACGTACTGCGGCAAGGGCCGCTCGACGCCGTGGACGCGCTCTGGTGGGGCGCGGACCTGGCGCGCGCGGTGGCCGCGCTGCACGGCGAGGGCGTGGTGCACCGCGACGTCACCCCGGCGAACCTGCTGCTGCGACCGGGTGACGAGGCCGGCGGCGGAACCCACCGGATCGTGCTCGCCGACCTCGGTCTGGCGAAACGGGCCGCCGAGGCGTCCGGTCTCACGCAGGCCGTCGGTACGCCGTCGTACATGGCGCCCGAGCAGGGCCGCGGCGACGGAGGGTTCGACGAGCGAGCGGACATCTACGCGGTCGGCGCGGTCACGTACGCACTCGTCACCGGGCATCCGCCGTACTCCGCCGGCTCGATCGGCGACGTACTGAACCGGGACCCGGACCTGGCGCCGCCGAGCCTGCGCTCGGTGCTGCACGACTCGGTGGGGCAACTCGACGACGTCTTCGCGCGGGCGCTGGCCTACCGCGTCACCGACCGCTGGGAACGCGCGGACACGCTGGCCGAGCGGCTGGAGGCGGAGGCGTACCGGCTGGAGCAGGAGGCGCCGCTGCGGGCGGCCGAGCGCACCGCGATCACCGACGACGACCTGGACACAACCGTCGCGACCGATCCTCCGGTCCGGCGACGCCGTCGCAGACGTGCCTGGTTCCTGCTCGCGCTGCCGGTGGTGTTCGTCGCCGCGGGTGCCGGCGGATGGTTCCTCTTCGGTCGGTAACTGCATAGAGTAGTCATATGGCTACTGTCAGCAGTCTTGCGGTGATTCTTGCCTTGCTGGCTCCGACCAATCAACCGATCGCGACCAATCAACCGATCGCCACCTATGCCTGTCGCGCCGACACCAAGTTCGGCCGGCACACGATCTCGGTGCGCCAGGCCGTCGACGCGCAGGCGCCGGCCGTCGTACCTGCGAACACCCGCTTCACCATCGCCGTCCACCTGCAACCCGGAACGCTCCCCGGCGAGGTCAAGGGCTTCAAGCTCAAGGAGGTCCGCGACCTCACGCTCCGGGTGCCGATCCCGGCGAACTCGTCGTACGTCAGCGCCGGCCTGGCCGGCGGCTCGGGCCTGAACTCCACGCCGTCCGTGCAGCTCGAGGGCAATACCGCAGTCCTCAAGGTCGCCGGCCCGATCCCTGGTGGTGCCACCTTCCAGCTCCCCACACTCAGCGTCCGCCTCAAGTCCGGCCGCGCCGGAACCACCATCGAAACGAAGCTCAAAGGCAGCAGCTACGACGACCCAGGCCTCACCTTCCAGGCCAAGATCAAATGGAAGTTCATCACCACCACCGCCCCTGTCTCGTGCTACCCCGATCCCAATCCCGCCCTGACCCGCACCACGATCCGCTCACCGCATTTGGCTGGCTGACCCACCAAATCAGGGGTTGTGCACCGTGAGTCAGGGTGTGCAACCCCTCATTTGGCTGGCTGACCCACGAAATTGGTGGGTCAGCCAGCCAAATGCGGGGTGGGGTTGGGTCAGTAGGTGACTGTGATTCGTTGGGCGGTCGGGTCGATGTGGACCTGGCCGCCGTACGGGAGGACCAGCATCGGGTCGGTGTGGCCGATGTCGAGGCCCTTCACGACGACCGCGCCGGGGTTGTACTCCGCCAGCGCCCGATCGACGGCGATGTACTGGTCGGCGACGTACGCGACCGACTGCTCCGGCGTCAGCGTCCGGTCCAGCGACCGGGACTTCGGACGGCCCCAGAGCATCGCGTCGAACCGTTCCAGCAGACCGCGCTCGCCGAGATTGCGAAGCATCCAGTAGACGTGCTCGGACGGCGGCATCTCCTCGCTGGTCTCGCAGAACAGCACCCCGCTGTAGGACTCGGTCGGCAGCATCCAGCGGTTCGCGGCGAGCTGCCAGTCGATGATCTCGATGCAGCCGCCCCACAGCTTGCCGGTGACCTCGCGTGTGCCGCTCCAGGTCCAGCCGGTGCCGGGGAACAGCGGCGGCTCGGTCTCCAGGTTCGCCGGGACTGCCCAGTCGTGGTCGACGTCGGTCCAGCCGGCGGCCGGTGTCAGGTCGAACTCGCCGCCGCCGAAGATCGCCGTCCGCAACGACCGTTCGGTGTCGGGGTGCATCGCGCCGCCGCGGCCGAACTGCACCATCACGCTGCCGCCGTAGTAGCCCGGCAGGCCGAGCGAATGCAGGAAGTTCAGCAGATTGGTGTTGTCGCTGTACCCGAAGAACGGCTTCGGGTCGGCCTGGAAGATCGCCGGGTCGAGATGCTTCAGCACGGTGATCTGGTCGGATCCGCCGATCGACGCGAACACCGCGCGGATCGACGGGTCTGACCAGGCCGCGTGCAGGTCGGCGGCCCGCTCGGCCGGGGTGCTCCGCAGTTTCCGAGTCGTCGGGTACTCGACCGGGTCGAGCCCGAAGTCGTCCCGCAGCCGGCGCAGACCGAGCTCGTACGGACCCGGGAAGATCTCCGGCAACCCTCCGGACGGCGAGACGATCGCCACCCGGTCACCTGGCTTCAGCATGTCCTAGACGCCGATCGGGTGCCAGACGGTCTTGAGTTCGAGGTACTGCGTGAGGCGGGACAGGCCCTGGTCCGCGGACCAGTCCTCCGCGGCGGGACGGCGTACCCGCTTGAGGTTGCCGGCCGCGGCGATCTCCAGGTCGCGGGCCTCGTCGTCGGAGGTGATGCCGCACAGGTCGATCGCGTTGACGTCGTCGTGCGACGCCAGCCACGGCCCGATCTCGGACGCCGACCCGGTGAGCAGGTTGACGACGCCACCCGGTACGTCGGAGGTCGCCATCACCTCGCCCAGCGTCACGGCCGGCAGCGGGCGCTCGTACGACGAGACGGCGACGACCGTGTTGCCGGAGACGATCGCCGGCGCGATCACCGACGTCAGCCCGAGCAGCGACGAGTCCTGCGGGGCGAGGACCGCGACCACACCGGTTGCCTCAGGCAACGAGAAGTCGAAGTACGGGCCGGCGACCGGGTTGCTCGATCCGACCACCTGGGCGAGCTTGTCGGCCCACCCGGCGTACCAGACCCAGCGGTCGATCGACGCGTCGACGACCGCGCGGGCCTTGGAGATCGACAACCCCTCGGAGGCGGAGACCTCGGCACTGAACTGCTGGTGCCGGCCCTCCATCACCTCGGCGATCCGGTACAGCACCTGACCACGGTTGTACGCCGTCCGCGCGTGCCAGCCGCCGAACGCCTTCCGGGCCGCGACGACCGCGTCCCGGGCGTCCTTGCGGGAGGCCTGTGACGCGTTCGCGAGGAACTTGCCCTTGGCATTGTTCACGACGTACGACCGGCCGGATTCGCTGCGGGGGAAGGCGCCGCCGATGTAGAGCTTGTAGGTCTTGCGCACCTCAAGCCTCTGCGTCGCGGTGTCCTTAGTGGGCAAGGTAGGCCTCCAGACCGTGGCGACCGCCCTCGCGGCCGTAGCCCGACTCCTTGTAGCCGCCGAACGGCGACGTCGGGTCGAAGCGGTTGAACGTGTTCGCCCAGACCACGCCGGCGCGCAGCTGGTTCGCCATCCAGAGGATCCGGGAACCCTTCTCGGTCCAGATCCCCGCGGACAGGCCGAACGGGGTGTTGTTCGCCTTCTCGACCGCCTCGGCCGGGGTCCGGAAGGTCAGCACGGACAGCACCGGGCCGAAGATCTCCTCGCGGGCGATCCGGTGCGCCTGCGAGACCCCGGTGAACACCGTCGGCGGGAACCAGTAGCCGTTGGCCGGCAGCTCACAGTCCGGTGACCAGCGCTCGGCGCCTTCGTCCTCGCCGATCTGCGACAGTTCGCGGATCTTCGCCAGCTGGGCCGCCGAGTTGATCGCGCCGATGTCGGTGTTCTTGTCCAGCGGGTCGCCGACGCGCAGCGTGCCCATCCGGCGCTTCAGTCGCGCGAGAACCTCGTCGTACACGCTCTCCTGGACCAGCAGCCGCGAACCCGCGCAGCACACATGACCCTGGTTGAAGAAGATGCCGTTGACGATGCCCTCGATGGTCTGGTCGATCGGGGCGTCCTCGAAGACGATGTTCGCCGCCTTGCCGCCGAGTTCCAGCGTGACCGCCTTGTGCGTGCCCGCGACCGACTTCGCGATCGCGCGGCCGACGTCGGTGGAGCCGGTGAACGCGACCTTGTCGACGTCCGGGTGCTCGACCAGGGCCTGGCCGGTGCGGCCGGCGCCGGTGACGATGTTCACCACACCCGGCGGCAGATCGGCCTGCTGGCAGATCTCCGCGAAGGCGAGCGCGGTCAGCGGCGTGGTCTCGGCGGGCTTCAGTACGACGGTGTTGCCGGCCGCCAGTGCCGGCGCGATCTTCCACGCCAGCATCAGCATCGGGAAGTTCCACGGGATCACCTGGCCCGCGACACCCCACGGCTGCGGGTCGTCGCCGACACCGGCGTACTCGAGCTTGTCGGCCCAGCCCGCGTAGTAGAAGAAGTGCGCGGCCACCAGTGGGATGTCGACGTCGCGGGACTCGCGGATCGGCTTGCCGTTGTCCAGCGACTCCAGCACCGCGAGCTCACGCGACCGCTCCTGGATCAGCCGCGCGATCCGGAACAGGTACTTCGCCCGGTCCTTGCCGCTCATCGGGCCCCAGACCTTGTCGAACGCCTTCCGGGCCGCCTTCACCGCTTTGTCCACATCCGCGGGACCGGCCTCGCTGACCTCCGCGAGCACCTCCTCGGACGCCGGTGAGACGGTCTTGAACGGCTTCCCGTCGGTCGCCTCGATGAACTGCCCGTTGACGAACAGCCCGTACGACGACTTGATGTCCACGATCGCCCGCGACTCGGGCGCGGGGGCGTACTCGAATCTGCTCATGCCTGTCAGTCCAAGGTGAAGTAGTCGGGACCCGGGTAGTGCCCGGTGGCCAGCTTGGTGCGTTGCATCAGCAGGTCGTTCAGCAGGCTGGACGCCCCGAAGCGGAACAGTTCCGGGTCCAGCCAGTCCGGTCCGGCCGTCTCGTTGACGGTGACCAGGTACTTGATCGCGTCCTTGGCGGTCCGGATCCCGCCGGCCGGCTTGACGCCGATGTGCAGCCCGGTCGCCTCGTGGTAGTCGCGGACCGCCTCCAGCATCACCAGCGTGACCGGCAGCGTGGCCGCGGGGGACACCTTGCCGGTGGAGGTCTTGATGAAGTCCGCGCCGGCCAGCATCGCCAGCCAGGAGGCCCGCCGGACGTTGTCGTAGGTAACCAGCTCGCCGGTCTCCAGGATCACCTTCAGGTGCGCGTCGCCGGCCGCCTCGCGGATCGCGGCGATCTCGTCGAAGACCATCGCGTACCGCCCGGACAGGAAGGCGCCGCGGTCGATCACCATGTCGACCTCGTCGGCGCCGGACGCGACCGCGTCCTTGGTGTCCTGGACCTTGATCGCGAGGCTGGAACGCCCGCTGGGGAAGGCGGTTGCGACACTCGCCACGTTGATACCGGAGCCCTGCAGCTCGCGCTTCGCGGTCGCGACCAGGTCCGGGTACACACAGACGGCGGCGACCTGCGGAGCCGTCGGGTCGGCCGGGTCGGGCCGTTTCGCCTTCGCGCACAGGGCGCGCACCTTGCCCGGGGTGTCCTGTCCCTCCAGCGTGGTCAGGTCGATCATCTGGATCGCCAGGTCCAGCGCGTACTGCTTGGCCGTGGTCTTGATCGACCGGGTGCTCAGGGTGGCGGCGCGGGCCTCCGCGCCGACCTGGTCGACGCCCGGCAGCCCGAGCAGGAACCGGCGCAGCCGGTCCTCGGACGAGGTCACGTCGGCCAAGCTGTCGACGCCGCTGTCGAGTGTGGTCACCCACGGCAGTCTAGTGCCGATTCTAGTGCCGGCAGTGCGGGCCGGTTACTTTGTGCGGGTGAAGTCGAAATCGCCGGAGAGCGAGCAGTACCTGTCCGCCTCGAACCGGATCACCGGGTCCATCGTGATCGTGATCGGGGCGCTCGGCCTGGTCGACATCCTGCTGGAGTGGCGGACCGCCACCGGGCTGATGGTCGGCAGCATCATCGGGATCTTCATGGTGCTGGCCTACGTCGGCCTGATCCGGCCGTCGGTCACCCTGAGCCCCGAGAACCTGCTGCTGCGTAACCACCTGCGCGACCACCAGATCCCGTGGTCGAAGGTGACCGGCGTCGACGTGACCGACATTCTCCGGGTGCACACCGACGGCGACCGGTTCCGCGCCCCCGGCGTCCAGCTGGTCATGCGGGACCTGCGCAAGCAGCGTGTCGGCGGCCGCAAGCTCGCCGCCGACAGCTCGATCTCCAAGGCCGATTTCGTCGTGAACCGGATCGAGCACCACCAGGAGCAGTACGCCACGAAGTCCGAGGGCGACGTGGTCAGCGGGTGGGCGCGGCCCGAGCTGATCGTCGTCGGCGTCCTGGCCGTGATCGCGGTCGTCGCGGCCGTGGTCCGCTGACCGGCGCGTGCTGACCCGGCGCGCCCTCGTCCGCACCGGCGCCGCGGCCGCGGTGACGGGTGTCGCCGCGGTGGCTGCCCTGGAAACGGGGGTCATCCCCGGCCGTCCCCGGGTGCACGAGTTTCTCGGCCTCACCGGACCGGACGGCGTCGTACCCGACGTACCCGCGGGTCCGGTGGTCTCGGGGAGCTTCGACTCGTTCGGCCGGCGCACGAAGGTCGGCTACAGCGTCATCTACCCGGACGGGTACGCCGCGTCGGCCGAGCTGCCCGTCGTCCTCGTCCTGCACGGTCGTGGCGGCGACCACACGTCGGCGGTCAACGACCTCGGCATCGACCGCTACCTGACCGCTGCGGTGCGCGCGGGTTCGCCGCCGTTCGCACTGGCGACCGTGGACGGCGGCCGGGACAGCTACTGGCACCGAAGGGCCGACGGCAACGACCCGGGGTTCATGCTCGACCAGGAATTCCTCCCCCTCCTGACCCGTCGCGGTCTGCAGACCAGCCGGTTCGGCGTCCTCGGCTGGTCGATGGGCGGGTACGGCGCTCTGCTGTGGGTCGCCCTGCACTACTGGCAACGGCGGGTCGGGCCGTCCGCGCGAGCGGTCGCGGTCGGTGCGCTCAGCCCGGCGTTGTGGCGCAGCTACGCCGACGTCCAGCCGGGGGCGTTCGACGACGCCGCGGATTTCGAGCGCAGCCAGGTGTTCGACCGGCCGAGCGGATTCCGAGACGTTGCCGTCCGCATCGATTGCGGCCGCGACGACCCGTTCGCCGACGCCGCGCGCGAGCTCCGCGAGCAGTTGCAGGCGTCGGGCGGCCAGCAGGCCGGCGTCCACACGCCCGGCTACTGGCGGCGCATGCTTCCTGACCAGTTGCGATTTCTGGGCCAAAAAGTGGGCCGGTGAGCGGAACTGTGGCGTGAATCGCGGCGTCAGAGCCCGTGTTCAGCCCTTGAGTGAACCCTTGTGCACTCAGGATTAGCCCGACAGGTCCCTAGACACATCGAGAGTGGAGCTCATGGTCAACCTCTCCCGTTACACCCTGCGTGGCATGGCCACCGTCGCTGCCCTGGCCGGGCTCGCGGTGACGGCGCTGCCGAATGCCCAGGCCGCGCAGACCTCCAGCACGACCAACACGGCGGCCACGGCTGCTACCGCGACGACTGCCGACCCGCTGCCGGTCGGCGGCCCTGCCTTCTCGATCGGCAGCGTGCCGCAGGGCGACGCGGTCACCACGAAGTCGTCGACGCTGAACCTCGTGCGCTACAACCGCCTGTACAAGACGGGGCCGATCACCCCGTCGAAGTGCAAGGAGGTCAACGTCTCGATGCGCACGCTCGCGGGCGTCCAGGCCTACGTCTCCCAGCACTTCCGCTGCACCTACGCCGAGTGGGCGCTGCCGCTGAAGCAGGCCGGCGCGGCGTACAAGGTCGCCCCGAAGCTGGTCTTCTACACCTCCCCGACCGCGAACTCGTACTGTGGCGCGGTCACCCGGACCTCGTTCTTCTGCGGTTACAACGGGAAGGCCTGGATCTACATCTACGCCCCCGAGATCATCAGCTTCTGGGGCTCGAGCCCGACCCTGGCGCGTGCCTACGCGACCCAGGTGACGGCGCACGAGTACGGCCACCACGTCCAGTGGCTGACCGGCATCCTGGGTGCTTCCTGGGCGCGTCAGCGTGCGTTCAGCACGTACGCCGCGCAGATGGAGGAGAGCCGTCGTCGTGAGCTGCAGGCGTCCTGCCTCGGCGGCGCCAGCATCGGCGCGAACAAGCGCTACTACCCGATGAGCGGTGGCCTGTACACGCAGTGGCTGTACGTCGTCAACAACTCCGGCGACCAGCCGGGCTACCCGCGTGACCACGGCTCGACCAAGAACCACGGTTTCTGGTCGAAGGCCGGCTTCAACGCCTCGCGCAGCTACACCGTCGCGGGCAACTGCAACACCTGGAACGCGAATTCCACCTACGTCGCCTGACGTCGGTACGTAACTCAGCCGCCCGGTACGCGTTGGCGTACCGGGCGGCTGTTGCGTTTTGGCGACACCTGCACGATCTGCGATCGTGTGGTTACTTGTTTCGGCTGCGGACGCCCTAGAGTTTCTGAGTCGAGCCTCGAACGGCAGGAGTCACAGTGAACTACGACGAGTTCAACACCGAGTACGCGAAGGTGCTGGACAAGATCAAGAGCGGCCGGAGCACCTGGTCGGAGCTGTCCGGGCACGTCACCCGGCTGCGGCAGGCGACCGCGGGGATCACCGTGCCGGTGGAGCGCACCCAGGTCGACCACGACCTCGCCGCGCTGAGCCAGATGGTGGACATGTCCCGGCGCACCAACGACAAGGAGGACGTCTGGACGGTCACGTCCGAGGCGATCCGCCGGGCCAGCAGCCAGGAGGGTTCGGTCGCCGACCGGATCGCCCGGATCGACGCGGCCATCAGCGACATCGCCGCGCTGGCCAACCGGAACCCGGACGAGCGGGACGCGCTGATGCAGTCCACCAGCACGCTCCGCATCCTGCACTCGTCGCTGCAGAGCTCCCTGCACGCCGAGGAAGCCGAAGCGGCCGCAGCCGCCCGCTGAGCTCCAGAACCACCCGCCAGGTGTTCTGAGCTAGATACCTGGCTAGATACCTGCCGCGGCAGCCAGATCGGTTTTCACGGCTGCCAACGCGGTGGCTGCCTGAGCGCGTGCCGCGGTGACGTCCGCCGTGACCGGGACGACCACCTCGAGGTAGCACTTCAGCTTGGGCTCCGTCCCCGACGGGCGCACGACCACGCGTGCGCCGTCGGACAGCGTGTACCGCAGCCCGTCCGTCGGGGGCAACGACTCCGACCCCTTGCTCAGGTCGTCGATCCGCTCGACCGTGTACGACCCGAGGGTCGTGGGCGGTTGCGCGCGCAGCCGGTCCATCGCCTGAGCGATCAGGGACAGATCCTCGACCCGCGCCGACAACTGGTCGGTCGCGTGCAGCCCGTGCTTGACCGCGAGATCGTCCAGCAGGTCCAGCAGCGTGCGTCCCGCCGCCTTCGCCTGCGCGGCCAGCTGCAGCACCCGGACCAGCGTCGACACGCCGTCCTTGTCCTTCACCGCCGCCGGGTCCACGCAGTACCCGAGCGCCTCCTCGTAGCCGAAGACCAGCTCCGGCACGCGGCCGATCCACTTGAACCCGGTCAGCGTCTCGACGTACCGGACGCCGTACGACGCCGCGATCTTGCCGAGCAGCGACGACGACACGATCGAGCACGCCGCCACACCGGCAGGCCTCGACGACAGCAGGAACTCTCCGAGCAGCGCGCCGAGTTCGTCGCCGCGCAGCATCCGCCAGCCACCCGCGGCCGCGGCGTCCGGGACGGCGACCGCGCACCGGTCCGCGTCCGGGTCGTTCGCCACCGCGATATCCGCGTTCATCGACCGGGCCAGGTCCAGCGCGGCGTCGATCGCGCCCGGTTCCTCCGGGTTCGGGAACGAGACGGTCGGGAAGTCCGGGTCCGGGTCGGCCTGTGCCGCGACCACCTGCGGTACGGCGAACCCGGCCCGGGCGACCGCGGCCTCGACGAGGGTCCGGCCGACCCCGTGCAGCGGCGTGTACGCGACGCTGAGGTCCCGCGGCGCGTCGGCCGGCACCAGCTGGCCGATCCGGTCCAGGTAGGCGTTCAGCAGGTCGTCCCCGGTGGTCTGCCAGTCGTCGCCGCGGGGTACGTCCGCGAGCGATCCGACCGCGGCGATGGCGGCCGCGATCTCCGCGTCGGCCGGCGGCACGATCTGCGAACCGTCGCCCAGATAGACCTTGTAACCGTTGTCCTGCGGCGGGTTGTGCGACGCGGTCACGACCACGCCGGCGACCGCGTGCAGGTGCCCGATCCCGAAGGCGACGACCGGCGTCGGGGCCGGCCGGTCGAGCAGGACGGCGTCCAGGCCGGCGCCGCGCATCACGGCCGCGGTGTCCTGCGCGAACACGTCCGACTTGTGCCGGGCGTCGTACCCGATCAGGACCGGGCCGTCGGTGAGTCCCTTGGCCTTCAGGTACGCCGCGAGTCCGGCGGCGGCGCGGATCACGACGACCCGGTTCATCCGGTTCGGTCCGGCGCCGACGGCACCGCGCAGACCCGCCGTACCGAACTCCAGGGTGCCGTCGAACCGGTCGGACAGCTCGTCGTAGTCCGCGGCGTCCAGGAGCTTGGTCAGCTCGAGGCGGGTGTCAGGGTCAGGGTCCTCGCGCAGCCAGGCCTCGGCCGCGGCCTTCAGATCATCGGTCACATGGGCACTCTAAGGCCCTGCCTGGTGATCCATCGCCTACTGCGGGGCACTCGGCACGGCACCTCCTCGCTACGGCGCTGGATCACCAGACAGGACCTAGTGACCCGACGACTGACACGGCCGTGAGCGGATGTCCGCCACGTAGTCGTCGGGGGCGCCGGCCGCCTCGGCGGCCTCGGCCAGGATGCCCAGGTAGCGGGCCGAGGGCAGGCCGCCCTCGTAGGCGTTCAGCACGTACATCCAGGCCAGCTGCTCGCCGTCCAGGGTCTGCACCCGGACCTGGATCTTGCGGTAGACGCCCTGGTCGATCCACTCCCACTCGTCGAGGCGCTCGACGTCCTTGGGGTGGATGTCGTAGAGCGCCACGAAGACCTGGTTGGCGGGGTCGGCCGGGTCCTCGACCACGGTGGCCATCGCGCCCTCCCAACCGAGCTCCTCGCCGCCGAAGGTGAGGCGCCAGCCGGTGATCCAGCCGGTCCCGCGCAGTGGCGAGTACGGGCACCGCTCGGACATCAGGTTCGGGTCCAGATTCGACGCAAACGCGGCGTACAGGGTCACGGAAACAGAGGATACGGAAGAATGACCTCCCGTGGCGCGAGTTGTGATCATCGGAGGCGGTCCAGGCGGGTACGAAGCGGCCAGTGCGGCCGCCCAGCTGGGCGGGGAGGTGACGGTCGTCGATTCCGACGGGATCGGCGGTTCCGCCGTGCTCACCGACTGCGTACCGAGCAAAACCCTGATCGCCACCGCGGAGGTGATGACCGAGGTGGAGGAGGCCGGGGAGCTGGGCGTCCGGCTGGACGACGGCGACGACGACCCGGCGAACTCCGTGCGTGTCGATCTCTCCGTCGTCAACAAACGGGTGAAGGCGCTGGCCACCGCCCAGTCCGAGGGCATCGGGCGCCGGCTGGACCGCGACAAGGTCCGGATCGTCAAGGGCCGCGGCCGCCTGGACGGGCCGGAGACCGTGGTGGTCGGCGACGAGCGCCTGGACGCCGATGTGATCCTGATCGCCACCGGTGCAAGGCCTCGCATCCTCCAGGGCTCCGAGCCGGACGGCGAGCGGATCCTGACCTGGGAGCAGGTCTACGAGCTCGAGGAACTGCCCGAGCGGCTGATCGTGGTCGGCTCCGGCGTCACCGGCGCGGAGTTCGCCAGCGCGTACGACGCGCTCGGCAGCGACGTCGTCCTGGTGTCGTCGCGGGACCGGGTGCTGCCGGGTGAGGACGCTGACGCGGCAGCGGTCCTGGAGGACGTGTTCAAGCGGCGCGGCCTGACGGTCCTGGGCAAGTCCCGGGCCGAGTCGGTCAAGCGGCAGGGCGACGGCGTCGTGGTGACGCTGACCGACGGCCGCAAGGTCGAGGGGTCGCACGCCCTGCTCGCGGTCGGCTCCCTGCCGAACACCGATGACATGAACTTGGTCGAGTCGGGCGTGTCGCTGACCGACGGCGGGTTCGTCCAGGTCGATCGGGTCTCCCGGACCACGGCCCGTGGCGTCTACGCCGCCGGTGACTGCACCGGCGTACTGATGCTGGCCTCGGTGGCCGCCATGCAGGGCCGGATCGCGATGGCGCACGCGCTCGGCGACGCCGTCACTCCGTTGGACCAGTCAACGGTCTCCGCGAACGTCTTCACGGCCCCCGAGATCGCGACGGTCGGCCTGACCCAGGCGGTGGTCGACGCCGGCGGCAGTACGGCGATGGTCGTGAAGGTGCCGCTGGCCGACAACGCCCGCGCCAAGATGCAGGGCGTCCGCGACGGTTTCGTGAAGCTCTTCTGCCTGCCCAACACCGGCATCGTCGTCGGCGGCGTGGTCGTGGCCCCGCGCGCCAGCGAACTCATCCATCCGATCTCCCTGGCCGTCGGTGCCCGCCTGACGGTCGACCAGGTGGCCCAGGCCTTCACCGTCTACCCGTCCGTCTCCGGCTCCGTGGCCGAAGCGGCCCGCCGGCTGCACCTGCGCTCATGAAGTGTCGCGGTACCACGTGGTCGGCTCGCACGGGACTCGCACGAGGAGTTCGAACGTTTGCTGATTGACGCGCTCGCGGCCGATTGGGATCGTGGCTGCAGGGGGTAGCCAATGTTCGAGGATCGCAGCGACCTCGCCGTCGACCGGCATCTGGTCGTCAGCGGCAGGTTGCGCGCGCGGCGCCTGCAGCTCGGGCTGACGCAGAAGCAGTTGGTCAGCCGGCTGGCGCGGCGAGGGATCAGGACCACCAACAAGACACTGTCGAGTTTCGAGCACGGGACCGGCGTCGACGTCGTACGCCTGCCGGAGCTGGCCGGTGCGCTCGACTGCACCGTCACCTACCTGCTCGGCCTGACCGAGGACCCGGCCCGCTGGGAGCCCGATCGTTCCGCGGTGCCGGACAACCGCCCGGTGGCGCGGCCCGCGGTGCTGAACTCACCGGGGCTCGTCAGCCGGCCGGACGCTCACTGGATCCTCGGCCCGGACATCCCGGCCCGGCCGCCCAGGCGCTGATTGACCAGCGCCAGGTGGTGCGCCGAATAGTGGCGCAAGGCAACCAGTTGGGCGGTGGTCAACCGGTCGCAGACCCAGTTCCAGTGCATCGACACCCAGTCGCCCGGATGCAGCGGCCCGATCAGGCTGACGCCGTCGAACCCCCGGTTCACCGTCTCCCGGCCGGGCACGCCGAGCGTGAGGCGGGCGCCGTTCCACACCAGCGGCCGCGACTCCACCACGACCTGGTCGGCGCCGACCGTGATCACCCGGCCCCACCGGATCCGGCACTGGTCGAGCACCTGGAGCGCGTGCTCGGTACGGCGTTCGTCGAGCAGCAGGTTGGCCCACGGATACAGGCAGAACACCTGGAAGCTGTGATGGGGCAGTCCGCCCTCGGCATCGCCGGCCCGGTCCAGCAGGCGGTTGCCGATCCAGTAGGCCTCGACCACCTCGCCGTCGAGCGGGTCCGCCGTACCGGTGGCCGCGGCGATCGTCCGCAGTTGCGGCCAGGCGCCCTCGAACTGCTTGGCCAGCGCGCGGAAGCCGGTGCCGGCCCGACCCGGTGCGCCGAACTCGAGCAGGGCGCTGGTGTCGGCGGGCCCGCAGTACCCGAGCAGGTTGGGCGCGTACGCGTACCGGAGGAACAGCGCCGAGCCGTTCACAGCTCGGCCCCGAAGAAGACGATCGCGAAGCCGCTGTGGATCAGGACGTACTCACCGGGAACGAACGGGCCGTCGAGCAGGGACACGTTGATGTCCCGGACGACGCCCGCCACCTCGACCCGACCGAGGTCCGCGCCGTCCGGGCAGTCAACCACCCGGCCGGGAATACCCAGGCACATCTGCTCTACCCTCCATCGCGCCGGTGACCACGTCGATCACCAGCTGTACGGCGGTGCCGACCGCGTCCTGCACGGCCGGTGAGAGTCCGATCCCGGCGTCGACACCCGCCGGTTCGCACCCGATCACCACCACAGGTCCCACGGTGCCACCAAGCCGCGGCACAAGCGAGAGCACAGCGTCCGGTCCGAGGTCGTGGGCGTCCATCGTCACCTCTTCGCTGGGGTCGGCGCTCGGCTCGGCCTCGATCAGGTAGACCGTGCCGGGCGGACCGCCCCGCTGGACCGCGTCGACCAGTACGACGAGGTCGTACGGCTCGAGCAGCTGATAGGCCAGGTGGATGCCGCGGATCCCGAAGTCCCGCACCTCGACCCCGGCCGGCAGCGGCCGACGGGAGAGCTCGTCGACGACCGCGACGCCGAAGCCGTCGTCGGAGCTGAAGATGTTGCCCAGCCCGGCCACCAGGACGGTCATTCGACCGGCTCCAGTTCGTCCGGGCCGAAGTACAGGTAGCGCCCGTGGGATCGCTGGACTTCGCCTTCCTCGCCGTCCAGGGCGACCGCGAGGTGCGTCTCGCCGTCGACGTCGGTCAGTACGGCGACCACGGTGCCGAGGAGACCGGTCAGGAACATGTCCTGCGCGTCCGCCCGCCGGATCCCCGGCCGCAGCCGGACCCGGGTGCCGTTGCCCACAGCAACATTGCCGATCGTGACCGTGTCCGTCTCCGGCGAGACCGTGCTGTCGTTGCCCGGATCCCACCACGGCTGGTCGGCCGGCGGCGGCTCGGTCACCTTGCGCAGGTAGCGGATGGTGCCGTGCAGCCGGTCGAGGAACTCCGGCGGCATGGTGTCGACCCGGTCCAGCAGTTCGGCCGCCCGCTGGTCGGTACCGCGGACCTCGCGCTTCTCCTCCTCGGTCAGCGTCATCGTGCGCAGGCTGAGGATCTCGTCGATCTCGGTGGCGTCGTACAGGTCGCCCTGGCTCTCCGGCGCGATCGACGGGTGGTCGTACAGGATGATCGGCGAGGACAGCAGCAGGTCGCCGGCCAGCACCGGATAGAGGCCGACGTTCTCGGACTCGCCCGCGAACGTTCTGGCCCACTCGGGCGGATCCAGCTGCGAGATGAAACGGGCGCCGTCGGCGGCGACGATGACGTGGTGCGCGATCAGCGCCTGCCGGAGGGCCCCGACGCGCTCCGAACTGCCGTCCGGGGTGGTGTTCTCGACCCGCACCCGGATGCGGCTCACGGTGTACGGGCCCGGTAGATCGTGGACGGTGAGGGTCACGGTCCCGGTGATCGGCAGCCTGGTCCGGCGGAGGAAGCCGGCCGTGCCGACCGCCTCGACCTCGGTGCCGCCGGGCAGGCTGAACGTCACCTGCCGGGGAAACCGGTAGACGTTCGTGGCGAGGTCGACGGTGCGCACCACGGCCTCGTCCCACGGCCGGTACGTCGCGTCCTCGGTCTCGAGCGACGTGACCAGGACGCGATCGGCGTCGAGGACCTCACGGCTCTGCGCCTGCAGGAAGCGCAGCCGCACCCGGATCAGGGCCTTGTCGCCGTCGAGCAGGCACTCGGTCTGCGACCAGGACCGCTCGGTCGGATCCAGCAGCGAGTAGTCCGGCGGCATCAGCACGCCGAACTGCCAGCGGACCCGGTTCTTTCCGTCCGACGCCCGGTACGGGTACAGCACATAACCTTCGAACAACAGCGCGTCCGCGAGGTCCTGGACGGCGTCGTACCTGTTCATTCCAGCTGTTCCTTCAGGAGTCGCTCGATCGCGTCGTCCCAGCCGGGCAACGCTTCCCGCGTGCGGTAGCGGTACAGCAGGTCGAAGGTGTCCTGGCGCAGCCGCAGCCACGCGGCACCCGGGAAGTGCTGGTCCATCGCCTCCCGCCACACGGACACCGGCAGCGAGTACGTCGTCTCCTTCTGCCAGGCGACCGGTGTGACCGAGAGGGTGCCGGGGCTGCCGGTGAAGATGGTCCCGTTGAACAGCAGCAACAGCGGTACGCCGTGCTCCCGGACGGCGTACAGGTACTTGTGGGCGGCGACGTCGAAGTCGTAGCTGCACGGGAGGTTGAGGTCGACCTCCGTGGCTTCGGTGAAGCCGGGGACCATCTGGGTGACGAAGGCCAGTTGCAGCGGTTTCAGGGTCTCGCCCCAGCGGGACCGGTCACCGAACAGGTCGGCCAGTCCTTCGGCCTCCTCGTCGTCGTACCGGCGCCGGATCGGCTCGATCCTGATCTGGCAGCGCAGCGCGAGGGCGTGCACCGGCGTACCGGTCGTCTCGTCGATCCGCAGACGCAGCCGGATCGACGGGGTCGCGGCGTACCGATCGGCCTCGGCGCCGGTGCAGGTGAAGTCCAGGTCAACCACGGCTGCGCTCCTGGACGCCGGCGAAGAACGCGTCGATCCGCCGCCAGACGTCCTCGCCGCCGGCGAAGCCTTCCCAGTACTGGCGCACGATCCCGACCAGCTCGTAGCACGCGTCGATGGGGACCAGATGGCACTCGAACGTGTCGTCCAGCCGGCGCAGCAGGACGGCCTCCACGTCCGGGACCAGCCCCTGCAGCAGGGGATCGCCGGCGACGACCTCGTTCCAGCCGGCCAGGTCGAGCAGCGACTCGGTGGCGCCACCCGGGCTCGGGTAGAAAGCGACGTACCGGCCCTGATCGGACTGGTAGAAGAGAAACGCGAGGTTGACCGGGATCCCCATCGCGTCCCACTGCGCCGGTGACAGGGCGAAGTCCGCGTTGTACCGGTAGCTCTCGGGCACCACGCGGTAGTGGCCGCGGGACGCGCCGCCGTCGGTGAACAGCAAGTAGCAGGCCCGGCAGGCGCACAGCAGCCGGTGATCCTGGATGTCGGCCAGGTGCGAGTGCTCGGGACCGATCGGTACGGCGCACATCTCGCACTGCTCACCCGGCGCCAGTTGCTCGCGCACCCCACCGGTGTACTCGCGAAGTACCGCCACCGGATCGACGGCCGGCAAGGGTTTGGATCGCGCCAGCGAACGCAGAGTCGACCGCTGCCTCACGCCGGCTGCACCCCCGGGACAGCGACCTTCCAGCCGGAACCGTCCGGCAGCAAGGGGATGGCTTCGAGCGGCGGGCCGTCCTGCGCCCGCCCAGCGAGACGTACGTCGTACTCGGCCGTGCACCGCGGACAGGTCAACCGCTCGCCGCTCAACCGGCCGTGGTGCAGGCCGGACGAGCACCTCGGGCAGGTGTTGCGGTAGGCGAAGTACGTGCCGGCCAGGTTGGCGACGAGCAGGTCGAGGCCGGCGACGGGGAGATGCTGGATCTGGTCCGGGGGTGGGACCAGATCCAGCCGGTGCCAGCTGTCCCGGTGGGGGCGGAACGGCTGGATGGTCAACAGACTCTCCTTCTCCTTCACCATCCCTTCGACGTCGACCGCGATCGCCTCCGGCGCGGCGTCCAGGACGGCGTTCTCGACGGTCAGCCGGACCGTCGCGGTCGAGCCGGGGCAGCCGTCGCAGCTGCCCTGCAGACGCAGGTGGACGACCCCGTCGGCATCGATGCCGAGGTAGTCGATCCCGCCCGCGTGCGATCCGAGGTACGGGCGGACCGAGTCGAGCGCCTGCTGGACGCGGGTCGCGATGTCGTCGGGGTGGAGATCGTGGAGCAGCAGCATTCCGGCGACCAGATCGTCCTCGACGAGCTGCCGAACCTGTGGCTCGCCGAGCAGGTGCAGCAGCTGCTCGAGGCCTGCGCCGTGCAGGGTCAGCACGGCGCGGATCAGTTCCTCCACCTTGCGCGTGAGCGCGGGATCGGCGCTGCGCTGGACCTCGTCCAGCAGTACGTCGATCCGCTCGCTCAGCGTGTGGACGTCGTGCCGATCCATTTCGTCCCCCGGGTCAGTAAGGCTTGACGGCGATGGACGGGGAGTGCAGGTGCGTCTTCTCCCGTCCGTTGCCGACGTACATGTGCACGCCGCAGGGCAGGCACGGGTCGAAGCTGCGTACCGCGCGCATGATGTCGATGCCCTTGAACTTCTCCGGCGGGTTCTCCTCGAAGATCGGCGTGTTCTGGACGGCGTCCTCGTACGGGCCCGGGGTTCCGTAGCTGTCCCGGACGCTGCCGTTCCACGGTGTCGGCGGGTACGGGTGGTAGTTCGCGATCTTGCCGTCCCGGATCACCATGTGGTGCGACAGCACGCCGCGCACGGCCTCGGTGAACCCGCACGAGATCGCCTCGTCCGGCACCTTGAACGGCGTCCAGGTGTCGGTCCGGCCGGCCCTGACCTCGGCCATCGCCTTCTCGCAGAAGTGCAGCGCGAGCGCGGCGGCGTACGCCTGGAAGTACGTCCGGGCCCGGTTCCGCTCGAGCGCGTTGCTCCACCGCGGGATCTTCCACTCGTACTCCGTGGCCGGTTTGAGTGCCGTCCGCGGGAGCTGGATCTTCACACTGTGCCCGGTGGCCTGGATGTAGTCGGTGGTGACCAGGCCGGACAGCGCCGTCGACCAGAGTCGCGCGATCGGGCCGCCGCCGGTGTCGAGGGCCAGGTGGTCCGTGCCGTCGAACCAGCGCGGCGACATGGTCCAGCTGTAGGCGTTGGAGAAATCGCGTTTCTGCGGTTTCGGCAGCGTGTGCTGGTTCCACGGGTGCCGGACGTCGATCGGGTTGCCGAGCGGGTCGACGTCGACGAACTTCTCGTGCCCGCCGTCGGCCCAGTCGTCGTAGTACGAGCTGCCGAGCAGGATCCGCAGGCCGAGGTTGATGTCGACCAGGCTGTTCGTGACGAGGTTGCCGTCGACCACGATGCCCGGGGTGACGAACATCTTCCGGCCCCAGGACTCCATCGTGCGGTAGCTGAAGTCGCAGTATGCCGGATCTTGCAGACTGCCCCAGCAGCCGAGCAGGATCCGTCGTTCGCCGACGTGCTCGTAGCCGGGCAGCGCCTCGTAGAAGAAGTCGAACAGGTCGTCGTGCAGCGGCAGGACCTTCTTCATGAACTCGATGTAGCGCATCAGCCGGGTGAGGTAGTCGGTGAAGAGCTGGATGGTCGCGACCGTGCCGACCCCGCCGGGGTAGAGCGTCGACGGGTGGACGTGCCGGCCCTCCATCAGGCAGAACATCTCGCGGGTGTAGCGGCTGACGTGCAGGGCCTCGCGGTAGAACTCGCCCTCGAGCGGGTTCAGCGAGCGCATGATGTCGCCGATGGTCCGGTAGCCGTGGTCGCCGGCGTGCGGCGCCTCGGTCCGGTTCGCGAGTTCGAGGACGCCCGGGTTGGTCTCCTTGACCATCCGCTCGCAGTAGTCCACGCCGACCAGGTTCTCCTGGAAGATGTTGTGGTCGAACATGTACTCCGCGGCCTCGCCGAGGTTCACGATCCACTCGCCGAGGTGCGGCGGCGCGACGCCGTACGCCATGTTCTGCGCGTAGACCGAGCAGGTGGCGTGGTTGTCACCGCAGATCCCGCAGATCCGGCTGGTGATGAAGTGCGCGTCGCGCGGGTCCTTGCCCTTCATGAAGATGCTGTAACCGCGGAAGATCGACGACGTGCTGTGGCATTCCTCGACGGTCTTGGATTTGAAGTTCACGTTCGCGTAGATGCCCAGGCTGCCGACGATCCGGGTGATCGGATCCCACGCCATCTCGACGACGTCGGTGCTCTTCGCGTCGGTCGCGGAGAGTTTGGACTCGGTGGTGGTCATGGCCTACCACACCTTCTCGTACCCGGTGGTGAGCTCGGAGCTCTTCTGCCGCCAGCCGGGTTCCTTGTTGCTCGCGTTCTGGGTGTATTTGCGCAGCCGCCGGATCACGGTGCCGTACACCATGCTCGCGGTGGTCGAGACCCTGCTGCCGGGCGGTGCGTCCATGAACGGCATGAACTTGTCCGGGAAGCCGGGCATCGTGCAGGCGATGCAGATGCCGCCGACGTTCGGGCAGCCGCCGACGCCGTTGATCCAGCCGCGCTTGGGCACGTTGCAGTTGACGACCGGACCCCAGCAGCCCAGTTTCACCAGGCACTTGGGGGAGCCGTACTCCTTGGCGAAGTCGCCCTGCTCGTAGTAGCCGGCCCGGTCACAGCCCTCGTGGACGGTCCGGCCGAACAGCCACTGCGGCCGCAGCTCGGAGTCCAGCGGGATCATCGGGGCCTGGCCCGCGACCTGGTAGAGCAGGTAGACGAGGGTCTCGGACAGGTTGTCCGGGTGGATCGGGCATCCGGGCACGCAGACGATCGGCAGGCCCGCCTTCGACTTCCAGCTCCAGCCCAGGTAGTCGGGAACCCCCATCGCACCGGTCGGGTTGCCGGCCATGGCGTGGATCCCGCCGTACGTCGCACAGGTGCCGACGGCGACCACCGCGGTGGCTTTCGGCGCCAGCCGGTCCAGCCACTCGGACGTCTTCATCGGCTGCCCGGTGGCCGGGTTGTTGCCGAAGCCGGCCCAGTAGCCGTCGGTGCCGTGCACCGCCTCGTTCGGGATCGAGCCCTCGACCACCAGCACGAACGGTTCCAGCTCACCGCGGTCGGCCTTGTGCCACCAGGCGATGAAGTTGTCCGCGCCGGTCTCCGGTCCGCACTCGAAGTCGATCAACGGCCAGTGCACCGCGATCTTCGGCAGCCCGGGCAGGGCGCCGAGGACGATCTCCTCGATGCTGGGCTGCGTGGCCGCGGTGAGGGCGACCGAGTCGCCGTCGCAGCTGAGTCCGCCGTTCATCCAGAGGATGTGGACGACACCCTCGTCGGTGTCGCCGCGTGCCTGCTCCGGCTCCAGCGTCGTGGACACGACCAGCCCTCCCTCGCCGAAATCGCCCGGCCTTTTCGAACCGTACTTCGGTACCCGGCAGTCCGAAAGACACATGTGTCAGCTATTAATGGCGGTATCCGGAAATCCGCGAATCCTGGATTCCAGGACATTCCGGGAGGGTCTTTTCGGACACGTCGCACCGTATTCTCGTGCAATGGACGATCCCGATCGCGAGGTGTTCGTCTCGCCTGTGGTCGTGGCATCCCAGAGTTTCCCGGCCAGGCCGGGTTCGCTGCCGGACGCGGAGCAGTTCGTCCGGGAGGCGCTCGAGCCGATCACGCTCGAGGTGGAGGAGCGCCAGGCGCTGTACCAGGCGATCACCTCCGCCCTGCTGGCCGCGGCCGGGCCGAAGGACGGGGTGTTCGACGTGACGGTGCGGATCTTTCCGGACGGTGTCGAGGTCGAGGTACTGCACGGTGCGGGCGTCCGGCGGGTGCAGCCGGCCGCGGAACCGTTCGCCGACTGGCTGAACGGCGTGCTGCGGGGTCAGGGGGTGTCCCAGCAGGCGGCCGCGCAGCGGATCGGGGTCTCGGTGCGGACCATCAGCCGGTGGTTGCGCGGCGATACCGAACCACGCTTGCGGGATCTGCGCAGAGTGCACGAGATCTTCGGTCCGTGATGTCTGGCGTGCGTCCGGATCCGGGTTTAGTGTGCGAATCGTCCGTTGATCGCGGAATTCGCCATCCTTCGCCCGGCGGGGTGACCATCACGAACGAGTTGGAACGGGTGCGCAGCCGGGCGCTGGTCACCGGGGTCGTCCAGGGCGTCGGGTTCCGTCCCTTCGTGTACGCACTGGCGCGCGAGCTGGGGCTGTCCGGACAGGTCGGCAACACCGCGGCCGGCGTCGTCGCCGAGGTCGAGGGCCCGGCCGCCGCGGTGGCCGCTTTCGGCGAGCGCGTGCTGACCGACGCCCCGCCGCTGGCGGCGGTCGCGTCCGTGACGCTCGAGTCGCTGCCGGTGCTGGGCGGGACCGAGTTCGCCATCTCGGCCTCGACGGCGGGTGCGGGCCGGACGCTGGTCTCACCGGATGTGGCGACCTGTGCCGACTGCCTGGCCGAGTTCGCCGATCCGTCCGACCGGCGCTACCGGCATCCGTTCATCAGCTGCACCAACTGCGGGCCGCGCTTCACGATCATCAGCGGCCTGCCCTACGACCGCCCGGCCACCACGATGGCCGGCTTCCCGCTCTGTCCGGACTGCGCCCGCGAGTACGCCGACCCGGCCGACCGCAGGTTCCACGCGCAGCCGATCGCCTGTCCCGCCTGCGGCCCTCGGCTGCGGCTGATCCAGCCCGGCCTCGAGACGGCGTACGGCGAGGACGCGCTCGCGGCCGCGCACGCGCTGCTGATCGACGGCGCGATCGTCGCTGTGAAAGGGCTCGGCGGCTTCCATCTGGTCTGCGACGCCGGCGACCAGGCCGTGGTGAGCACCCTCCGGAAACGGAAGGATCGTGGCGACAAACCGTTCGCCGTGATGGCCGCCGATCTGGACACGGCCCGCCGGATCGCCGTGGTCGATGTGTTCCTGTGAGTGGGTATGTGCTGCTTCCGGAGTTGTTCACGGCCGCCGAGGTGGATCGGCTGCGCGCCGTGGTCGAGCAGGTGCATGCGGACGTCGTGTCCGCGGCCGAAGCCGGCGAGACGACGGTGAATGTCTGGCCGGACGGGCATCGGCTGGAAACGGTGCACGGGACAACGATCCACTGGGAGCCGGATGCGGTCGGAAAGACCGTGCGCAGCCTGTCGCCGGTGGCGCACCTGCATCCGGCCCTGGAGGCGTTGTGGAGTGAGCCGCGGTTGGTCGAGCCGATGAGTTCGTTGATCGGGGCAACGGCGGGACGGTTCGTGGCGAAGCTGAACTTCAAGCGGGCCGGCGTCGGGTCGGAGTTCGCGTGGCACCAGGACTTCCCGTACTGGTACGGCTGCTGCGGCGACGCGGCGTACGACATTGCGACCGCGATCGTGATGCTCGACGACAACACCGCCGCGAACGGCGCGATGACCCTGATCGTAGGCAGCCCGTCGGAGGGTCCGGTACGCCGTGATCCGCTGGACCCGACCGGACTGCTGGTGGATCCAACGGTCGTCGACGAGACCCGGGCGGTGACGGTCGAGGCCCCGGCCGGGTCGGTCCTGATGTTTCCCGGCCTGATGGTGCACCGCTCCGCCCCGAATCGGACGGCCACCGACCGCCGCTCGCTCCTGTACTGCTTCCAGCCCACAGGCCGCCCCGAACTGTCCGCCCTGCAGTACAACCCCGAAAGGCTGGCCGATCTCCCATGACCGGTTCCGTGGACGAACTCATCGCAGCCGTACTCGCCGACTCACCGTCGCCCGCAGACTTCGACATCACCAGTGCGTTCTGGCTGCACCACACCACACGCCTGCCCGGCGCTGACGTCACCTACCGCAACTACTACGTGCTGTTGCGAGTAGGCGAGGTGTTCGGCGCGTGCTCGTTCGAGTCGGGCGAGCTCGACCCGGCGTACTGCGCCGACACCTCCGGCCGCACACTCGCCGACGTACTCTCCTCCGACGACCCGCTCCCCGTCCGGATCGCCGCGCTCGACGCGTACCTGGCCGCGGTCGAGCCGCACCACGCCGCGCCGTACGCCGAGGAAGTGGTCCTCCCCGCCGGTACGCCGGACGTTCGCGCCCGTGCCCGTGATGCGGCCGTTGCCGGGCTGCTCGATGTTGCCGAAGGCACCAAAGTCGCGCTGATCGGTGTCGTGAACCCGCTCGTCGACGCGATCACGGCGCGCGGCGGCATCTGTCTCCCGTGCGACTTCAACCTCCGGGAGACCGCCTCCGGTCTGCCCGTGTCCCGCGACATGACGGAGGTGATCGACGCCGCCGACGCGGTCGTCGCCACCGGTATGACCCTGTCCAACGGCAGCTTCGACGTTCTCCTCAACCGTTGCCGTGAGCAATCGAAGCCGCTGGCCGTCTACGCTCAGACCGGCAGTGCCGTGGCCCGTGCGTTCCTCGGCCACGGTGTCACCGCGCTGTCCGCGGAACCCTTTCCCTTTTCCCAGTTCAGCTCCCGCCCGAGCAGCCTCTATCGCTACAGGACGGACACATGACGCAAACCCAGCCGCTCAGCACGGAAGTGCCCGGCGACCTCCGAATGGCCAAGCGGCTGTGGCCGTTCCTGCTGGCCTCGACCGTGAGCCTGATCCCGTTCACGGTGTTCGGGATGTACCTGGTGCCGATCTCCGAGGCCGCCGGTGGCAGCGTCGCGGAGATCGGCGGTCTGCGGGGTCTCGGGGGACTCGCAGCCCTGGCCGTCGGGGTGTTGCTCGCACCGCTGATGGACCGCGCGCCGCGCGAGCTGGTCGCCGCGGGCGGGCTCGCGCTGCTCGGCGTCTCGGCGGCATTGGGGGCCGTGGGCAACGTGTTTGCGCTGGCGGCCTTCTGCCTGCTGATCGGGGCGTCGACGTCGATCCTGGCGCCCTCGATCGGGGCGGCGGCCGCGGACAGGTTCAGGTCGCCGGCAGCGGCCGGCCGCGCGGCGACGCTGGTGTCCGCGACGACGTCGGCGATGGCGATGCTGGCCGCCCCGGTGCTCGCCGGCCCGGGCCTGATCTGGGGCTGGCGCGGCAACCTGCTCGCGGCCGCTGCGATCTCGCTCGCTCTGGCGGCGGCGTTCTTCTGGCGCGGACGCGGGCGGAAGGCGCCGATCACCCACCGGGAGCGGATGAGCTACCTGGCGACGTACCGCGAGCTCGCTCGCATCCCTGGGGCGCTTCCGCTGCTGGCCATCGCGATGCTGCGGACCGCGGCCTTCATGGGGTACCTCGCTTATCTCGCCGCGTTCTACGACGAGAAGTTCGAGCTCGCGCCGGGCTGGTTCGCCCTGGTCTGGTCGCTCAGCGGCGCCTCCTTCTTCCTGGGCAACCTCCTCTCCGGCCGGTACCTCGCCACTGAGCGCCCGTGGATCACGCCCGAACGGCTGCTCGTCGTCGGTGTCACCACCGCCTTGCTGGCCGTCTCCGCGTTCTACTTCTCGCCGACGCTTCCGCTCACGCTGCTCCTCACCGCGCTCATGGGTGCCAGCCACGCAACGGTCGCCGCCTGTGTCACCACGCTGCTGGTCCGCCGCAGCGGTGACCTCCGCGGCTCCGCGCTCAGCGTCAACGCGGCCGGCATGAGCCTCGGGACGTTCCTCGGCGCCGCGGTCGGCGGCCTCGGCCTGGGCCTCGGCGGCTACCCCGGTGCGGCGATCACGTTCGCCGGCATCACCCTCGTCGCGCTCCTCCTCTCCCTCCGCCTCCACCGCGCGGAGTGAACCGCGTCCTTGAGCACCCATCAACCATTTGAGCAGCCTGAAAACGGTTGGTGGGTGCTCAAGGAGGACGTGCAGTCAGGGGTGGTTCCGGGACCAATCGGGGTCCTCACCGAGCCACTTACGATATATCGTTGCGTGTTATGGAAAACCTGCCCGATCGCCCGCATCCGCACGCACATCTGCGGGCGTCCGACATCGATCGTGACCAGGTGGTCGACGTACTGCGGGAGGCCCTGATGTCGGGCCGGTTGACGCAGGAGGAGCATGCCGAGCGCCTCGAGCAGACCCTGGAGGCGAAGACCCTCGGCGAGCTCGAACCGATCACCCGCGACCTCGTCGTACTGGGCCAGCCGGCGCCGACGGCGCAGCCGGCCGCGGCCGCGTCGACCAGCCTGGTGCCGATCGAGGAGCCGGCCGACCCGGATCAGAGTTTCGACACGATGGTGGCGATCTTCGGCGGCGGCGAACGCAAGGGCCGCTGGCGGGTGAAGCGGCGGACGAACGCGTTCGCGGTGTTCGGCGGGCACGACCTGGACATGACGGATGCGGTGTTCGAGGGCCGCGAGGTGACGATCTACGCGTTCGCCGTGTTCGGCGGCATCGACATCACGGTCCCCGAAGGCGTGACGGTCCGCAACGAGGGCGTCGGCATCTTCGGCGGCTTCGGCGCCCGCGGCAGCGACGACCCCGACCCGAACGCCCCCGTCGTCGTGGTCAAGGGCCTGGCCCTCTTCGGCGGCGTCGGTGGCCAGTCCTCCGCCAAACGCCACGGCAAGAAACACAAGCCGAAGGGCCACCACGAACTGCACTGACCAAATCCCACGGTCCGCGTGAGCGCGGTCAGCCGATTGCCGGGGGAGGCGACTCGTTCCGGGGGCTGGGGACAGGGAATAGCAGGTGCGATCCCCCCGGAACCTGTCTCTCGGCTCCGCGGTTCACTCTCATGATGACTGGCTAGATCCAGGACTTGAACCACATGCGGCTGAGCCAGTCCGGGTGCGGGAGCACCTCGTCGGTCAGGATCGGCCAGATGTAGGCGAAGTTCAGGACCACGAGGACGACGAAGGCGCCGACGACCGCCGTGCCGATCAGGCGGCGTGGGGTTGCCGTGCTCATCCCGGTACTCGACGCTGTGCGGGCCGGGCCGAGGACCTTGCCGAGGATCAGCGCCAGCGCCATCACGGTGAACGGGATCATCGTGACGGCGTAGAAGAAGAAGATCGGCCGGTCGTCGAACGCGAACCACGGCACCCAGCACGTCACGAACCCGACGATCGGTATGCCGAGCCGCCAATCGCGCGTGCCTATCCACAGGACCAGCGCCGCGATCAGCGCGAGCGCACCTCCCCACCACAACAGCGGCGTACCGAGGGCAGAGATCACCTGTAGACAGTTGGTCCCGGCCGGCGCGTTGCAACCCGGCGTACCGGGCTTGATGTCGTTGACCGCGTCGAAACCGATCGGGCGGGCGATGATCGGCCAGCCGGCCGGGTTCGAGGCGTACGGGTGGGTGGCGTGCTTGATGTAGTCGCCGGTGTGGAAGGCGAGGACTTCCTTGTGGTACGCCAGCAGCGACCGGAAGTCGTCCGGAACCACCTTCATCACGCCGTGCGCCGGGTTGCTCGCGGCCCAGTTGTGGTCATAGGCGTTGTCGTGCAGCAGCCAGCCGGTCCAGGTTGCGACGTACGTGACCACCGCGACCAGCACCAGGCTGACGAACGCCGGGACGCCGTCGACCAGCGCCGACTTCACGAACGCGAACCGGACGCCGAGCGCGCGCCGGGCGCCGAAGTCCCACGCGAACACCATCACGCCGAACGCGGCGAGCACCCAGACCGCCGACCACTTGGTGCCGAGCGCCAGGCCGAAGCAGATCCCCGCGGCGATCCGCCACGGCCGGATCAGCAGCCAGCGGCCGACGGTACGGCGCTCGCCGTCGGTGACCGGCTTGTCGAGGGTCTCGGCGTGCCGGCGACGGGTCCAGTCGCGGTCGGCGACCAGGCAGGAGACCGCCGCGACCAGCCAGAACGCGAGGAAGATGTCCAGCAGCGCGACCCGGGACATCACGAAGTGCAGGCCGTCGACCGCGAGCAGCAGACCGGCGATACAGCCGATCAGGGTCGACCGGGTCATCCGGCGTACCGTCCGGATCAGCAGCAGCACGGTCAGCGTGCCGAACAGCGCCGGCATGAACCGCCAGCCGAACGGCGTCATCCCGAACAACTGCTCGCCGGCGGCGATCATCCACTTGCCGACCTCGGGGTGCACGGTCAGGCTCGGGGTGTCCTTGAAGACGTCCAGGTTGCCGGCCAGGATCGCCTTGTCGGCGGCGCCCTCCGGCTGGTCGATGAACTGCCGTGCGTAACCGAACTTGAGCAGGCTGTACGCGTCCTTGGCGTAGTACGTCTCGTCGAAGACGAACTTCACCGGGTTGCTGAGGTGCCAGAACCGCAGCACGCCGGCCAGCACGGTGATCGCCAGCGTCGCGATCCAGCCGCCGTCGAAGTCCCGCGGCATCGCCGGGTACAACCGCTCCTTGAGCGGCGGCAGCCGTCTCCCGAGCACGTCCCGCCCGAGCGTCTCCCGCTCCGTGTCGACGTCACTCCGCCGAACCGTTCCGTCCTCGATCACAGCAGCCACGCCCGCCATCGTACGGACGCCCCGGTACCACCGCCTCCCCGCGTCGGTCCGGCCCGCCTGGGATGATGATCCGATGAGCGGGCGACTGGTGTTGGCGGGGACTCCGATCGGGGATGTGTCGGATGCGTCGGCGCGGTTGGGGAAGGTGCTCGCCGCGGCCGAGGTGGTGGCCGCTGAGGACACGCGGCGGTTGCGGCGGTTGACGGGTGAGTTGGGGATTCAGCTGAGCGGGCGGGTGGTCAGCTACTTCGAGGGGAACGAGCGGGAGCGGACGCCTGAGCTGCTTGAAGCGCTTGAGCAGGGGCTGACCGTGGTGGTGGTGACGGACGCGGGAATGCCGAGCGTGTCGGATCCGGGGTACCGGCTGGTGGCGGCGGCGATCGAGGCCGACGTCGACGTGACCGCCGTACCGGGGCCGTCGGCGGTGCTGACCGCGCTCGCGTTGAGCGGGCTGCCGGTGGACCGGTTCACGTTCGAGGGGTTCCTGCCGCGCAAGCCGGGGGAGCGCGGGCGGCGGCTGATGGAGTTGAAGGACGAGCCGCGGACGATGGTGTTCTTCGAGGCGCCGCACCGGCTCACCGCGTCCTTGGAGGCGATGGCGGAGGCCTTCGGCGCGGACCGGCGTACGGCGGTGTGCCGGGAGCTCACCAAGACGTACGAAGAGGTCAAGCGTGGGCCCCTCGACGACCTGGTCACGTGGTCGAAGGACGGTGTCCGCGGAGAGATCACGGTGGTGGTCGCGGGCGCGGATCCGGACAAGGTGCTGACCCCGCAGGACCTGGCGCGGGAGGTGGCGCAGGACGAGGAGGCCGGTACGCCGCGCAAACAGGCGATCTCCGACGTCGCGAAGCGCTTCAACGTACCGAAACGGACCGTGTACGACGCCGTACTCGCTGCTCGGGACCCCGGTAAATAACACTGGCGCACGCCACTACCCTTGTTGACATGTCCGAGAAGGCCTATTACGTCACCACCCCGATCTACTACGTCACGGCCCCGCCGCACATCGGCAGCGCCTACACGACGGTGGCCGGGGACGTCCTGACCCGCTGGCACGCCCAGCGTGGCGAGCGCAAGTGGTACCTGACGGGTACCGACGAGCACGGCGAAAAGGTGATGCGCAGCGCGCAGGCCCAGGGCATGACGCCCCAGGAGTGGACCGACAAGCTCGTCGAGGAGTCCTGGAAGCCGGCCTGGGTGGACGTCGACATCGCGTACGACGACTTCATCCGGACCACCGACCAGCGGCACACCGAGCGGGTCCGCGAGTTCTGGCAGAAGCTGTACGACAAGGGCGACGTCTACAAGGGCGAGTACGAGGGCCTGTACTGCGTCGGGTGCGAGGAGTTCAAGCTCCCCGCGGACATCCGCACCGACGAGGACGGCACCCAGCGGTGCATGATCCACGGCACCGAGCTGGAGACGGTCTCCGAGACCAACTACTTCTTCCGGCTCTCGGCGTACGGCGACAAGTTGCTGGAGCTCTACGAATCGCAGCCGGACTTCGTGGCGCCGTCGAGCGCCCGCAACGAGGTGATCGCGTTCGTCAAGCAGGGTCTGCAGGACCTGTCGATCACCCGCTCGACGTTCGACTGGGGCATCCCGGTGCCGTGGGACGAGGACCACGTTCTGTACGTGTGGATCGACGCCCTGCTGAACTACGTGACCGCCGCGGGCTACGGCACTGACCCGGAGCGGTTCGAGGAACTGTGGCCGGCGAATGTCCACCTGGTGGGTAAGGACATCCTCCGGTTCCACGCGGTGATCTGGCCGGCGATGCTGATGGCCGCCGAGGTCGCGACGCCGAAGCAGGTGTTCGCGCACGGCTGGCTGCTGGTCGGCGGCGAGAAGATGAGCAAGTCGAAGCTGACCGCGATCGCGCCGCACGAGATCACCGACCACTTCGGCTCGGACGCCTTCCGGTACTACTTCCTGCGCACGATCCAGTTCGGGTCGGACGGCTCGTTCTCGTGGGAGCACCTGAGCGCGGTCTACACGTCCGAGCTCGCCAACGGCCTGGGCAACCTGGCCAGCCGGATCGCGGCCATGGTCGGCAAGTACTTCGACGGCGCGCTGCCGGAGCCGACCGACCACGGACCGGCCGAGCAGGCGCTGGCGGACAAGCTCGCGCAGACCGTCGCGACCGCGGACAAGGCCCTGGACACCCTCGCGTTCCAGGACGCCCTGGCCGCGATCAACGAGCTCGTCGGCGCCGTGAACGGCTACGTCACCGAGCAGGAGCCGTGGAAGGTCGCCAAGGACGACTCCCAGCGGGCCCGCCTTGCGACCATCCTCTACTCCGCCGCCGAGGTCCTGCGCGCCGTCGCCGTACTCCACAACCCGACGATGCCCAAGACGTCCGCCAAGCTCTGGGAGCTCCTCGGCGCGGAGGAGAAGCTGGGCGCACTCACCGACCAGCGGGTGCAGGACGCCGGCACGTGGGGTCAGCTGCCGGCCGGTGCGACGCTGACCAAGGGCGATCCGCTGTTTCCGCGACTCGAAGAAAGCTGATCGTCCGGCTTTCAGACGTACGCGAACCGTGACGGTGGCGTCGGTACGTCGTCCACGCGCGGGTCCCAGCGGTCCACGAAGTTCACGTTGGGTGGGACCTCGACGCAGGTCGTCGAGGTCCAGCCGCGGGTGAGGGTGGGGAAGTCGGGGACGTCGGGGTGGTAGTGCGGCTTGCCGGTGCCGAGGAGGTCGCGGGCCATTGGCGCGCTCAGTGCCTGGTAGCGGAAGTCGGCCGACAAGCGCAGCTGCTTCGTCCGGTTCGGCATTGCGCCGTGGACGGTCAGGCTTCCGAACAGCAGCACATCGCCGGGCCGGTACGACGTCGTACGCCACTCCGGATGCTCCTCGTCCGCCTCGGCGCGCATCATCCCCGGGCCGTCGGATGCCTTCACCGGCAGTACGCCGAGCCGGGGCGACCCGGCCAGCACCCGCAACCCGCCGATCTCCGGCGGCGCCGTACTCAACGGCAACCAGGTGGTGAGCGTGTCCACGCTCCCCTGGATGAACCGGTAGTCCTGATGGATCGGCGTCGGGTTCGCCCCGGGCGACGGCGGCGCGATCCGGCAGATGTGCGCCGGATGCGCGAACGCTTCCTCACCCAGCAACCGGCCCGCGAGCTCCAGCAACTCCGGCCGCACGGCCAGCCGATGAAACGCCTCGGTGCTCTGGATCGCCGTGTAGGCCCCGAAGAACCCCGCCGACCCTTCCTCCACGGCCCGCCCCGACGCGACCAGCTCCCGCGGATCTGCATCCCGCGCCAACCAGTCGCTGTCGTAAAGAATCCGCGCCAACTGCTCATGAACATCCGCAACGACATCCCGAGGCAGCAACCCCCGGAAGAACAGATAACCGTCACCAGCCAGCCGCTCCCGCAGTACGCCGGCGTCCTGGAAGTCGTCGTACGAGTCCGTCAGTTCTTTCACTTGTCGTTTCCGATCTTGTCCATGGAGGCCGCGATGTCCGCGACGGGGACCTTGTCGAGGTAGAGGTCGTTGACGGTCTTGTTGATCTCGGGGGACTTGGCGGTCCAGCCTTCGGCGATCGGGAGGTTGACGGTGCTGCCGGCGGCGGAGTCGATGAACGGCTGGACGTCGATGCCCTTCTGCTTCCAGAACGCCTGGTAGCCGGCGCCGGCGTTGTTGAGTGCCGGGATGATGTAGCCCGCGTCGCCCATCAGCTTCTGGGCCTTCTCCGAGCCGAGGAAGGCGACGAGCTTGCCGGCCTCGTCCGGGTGCTTCGTCTTCGCGAACATCGCCTCGGAGAGCCCGTTGATCACCACCGTCCGCCCGCTCGGGCCGGCCGGCATCGCGGCGACCCCGATCGGGAACTTCACCTCGGGCAGCGCGAACGGCAGCAGCGCGTTGTTCGCCGGGAACATCGCGACCTCGCCGCGGTAGAACATCTCGGTCGCCTGTCCGGTCGGCGGGTTGGTGCGGGTGCCGTCCGGCGACACCTTCCACTTGAACACCAGGTCCCGCGCGAACTGCAGGGCCTCGACCGACTTCTGGTTCGCGAACTCGAAGGCGCCGTACGGTTTGTCCATCGCGCGGCCGCCGTTCGAGGCGATCCAGTTCAGCCACTGGGTCTGGCTGTGGTTCCAGGAGCAGAAACCCCACTGCTTGCTGCCGACGGTCAGCTTGCGCGCCACCTCGAGGAAGCTGCCCGAACCGTCCGGCGCCCAGGTCAGCTCGGCCGGCATCGTGATCCCGGCCTTCGCGACCAGATCCTTGTTGTAGAGCAGCCCGACGATGCCCATGTCCTTCGGCATCCCCAGTTGCTTGTCCTCGAACTTGTAGGACTGCACGACGTTCGGGTGGTACGAGTCGAGTTTCAGGCCGGCCTTCGAGATCAGGTCGTCGAGCGGCGCCAGGACGCCCTTGCTCGCGAAGTCCGGGAAGTAGTCGACGGTCAGCCAGAACACGTCCGGCGCCTTGCCACTGGCCAGCTCAGTGGTCAGCTTGGTCCAGTACTGGTCCCACGGCAGTACCTCCATCCGGACCGTGATGTCCGGGTTCTGCTTGGTGAACTCCGCGAACACCGCCTTGTAACCGACCTCTTGCTGCTCGTCCCACAGGCGGTACACGAGCTCGACCTTGCCGCCGCCACCGCTCGCCTTGTCGTCGGACGAGCCGCAGCCGGCCAGCGCGAGCACGCTGCCCGCGCCGATCAGAAAAGTCCTCCTGGACAAAGACATGAGAGCCTCCGAACTACTTGAGCCCGGTAACAGCGACCGAGCGGACGATGAAGCGCTGAAAGACGATGAACAGCACCAGCAGCGGCGCCAGCGCGATCAGGCTGCCGGCCATCACGGCGTTGTAGTCGACGCCGATCTCCCCCTTGAACAAGGCGATCCCGACCGACAGCAGCCGCTTGTCCTCGCTGCTGGTGATGATCAGCGGCCACAGGAAGCTGTTCCAGTTCGCCACCACGGCGAGGGTCGTGACGGTGACCAGGATCGGTTTCGACAACGGCAGCACGATCGACACCAGCGTCCGGAACCGCCCGGCGCCGTCGATCCGGGCCGCGTCCTCGAGATCCGCGGGGATGCCGCGGAAGAACTGGCGGAGCAAGAAGATCGCGTACGGCGTGCCGAGCATCGTCGGCAGCATCAGGCCGGCCCACGTGTCCACCAGCCCGAGCTTCTGCATCATCAGGTACAGCGGGATCATCGTGACCACCGGCGGCACCATCAGTGTCGACAAATACACCCAGAACAGCGCGTCCCGGCCCGGGAACGAGAGCCGCGCGAACGCGTACGCCGCGAGGATCGCGAACACCACCTGCCCGAGGGTGATCCCGGCCGTGACGAGCGCGGTATTGACCAGGTACCCGCCGAAACCCGAGTCGAACAGCCGCCCGAACGCCGCCGTACTCGGTGGCAGACCAGGCTCCCAGGGCATCGTTTCCGACAGTTGCCCGGGGCCCTTGAACGCGGTCAGCACGGTCAGGAAGTACGGGAAGATCGCGAACAGGCAGCCGGCCACCAGAACGGCGTACGTGAAGATGCGCAGTCTCATCCGGACACCTCATAGGTCGTACGGCGTTCGAAGTAGACGAACTGGGTGATCGTCGCGAACAGCACCACCGCGAACAGCAGCACCGAGATCGTCGACGCGTAGCCGAAGTCGAACTTGCGGAACGCCTCGTCGTAGATCAGGTACGTCGCCACCTCGGTGCTGTCACCTGGGCCGCCCTCGGTCATCACGAAGATCGTGTCGAACGCCTGGAACGAGCCGATCACATTGGTGATCAGCACGAACAGCATCGTCGGCCGCAGCAGCGGCAGCGTGATCGTGAAAAAGTGCGCGACCGGGGACGCGCCGTCCAGCGACGAGGCCTCGCGCAACGAGCGCGGGATGTTCTGGAGACCGGCCAGGAAGAACAGCATGTTGTACCCGGCGAACTGCCAGATGTGCACCGCCGCGACGCTCGGCATCGCCAGCACCGGCGACGACAGCCACGCCGGACCGTCGATCCCGAACACGCCCAGGAACTGGTTCAGCGCACCGCGGCCCGGGTCGAAGATCCAGCTCCAGACCAGGCCGAGCGCGACCGGCGTCGCCATCCACGGGATCACCAGCAGAGCCCGGAAATACTTCATTCCGCGCAGTTTCCGGTCGACCAGGAGCGCCAGGAGCAGGCTCAGAATTGTTGTGCCGGGCACGCAGATGACCACGTAGTACAGGGTGACCAGCAGCGAGTGCCAGACGTCTTCGTCGGCGAACAGCCTGCTGTAGTTGGCCAATCCAACGAACTCGGGAGTCGAGAGCAACTTCCAGTCGAACAGGCTCAGCACCAGCACGATCACCACCGGCGCGAGCAGGAAGCCGAGGACGCCGACCAGGCTCGGTGCGAGGAGCGCGTACGCGACCGCGGTCTGCTGTGCCTTACCGACCTGCCGGGTACGCCGCGGCGCGGGCCTAAGCATCGGGATCCTTCAACGGATGCGGGCGCGGCGAGCTGGGGACGAGCAGTTCGCGGGTGCGATCGAGCGCCCACCGGTCGAGTGCGCCGATCGGGTCGCTCGACATCCGCAGACCGGGACCCGCCTCGATGTGCTGCGCCCAGAGTTCGCGCTCCTGGACGTCGGGCCGCACGATCAGGCAGTCGGAGTCGTTCGCCCACCAGCGACCGTGCAGGAACTCGCGTGCCACCGAGGTGGACCGCGCGCCGCGCTGACCGGGCTGGCTGATGTCGCCGGACGGTGGGTCGACCAACGGATCGGTGTCGGGCGAGATCCGCATGCAGTCGACGAGTCCAAGACTCGGGAGGATCGGGGCGCCGCAGCCGTGCAGGATCCGGTTGGGCCCGACGGCCTCGCGCAGCAGCCGCATTCCGTGCCGGTACGCCGTGATGCCGTCGACCTGCTCGTGGCGCGGTCCGTCGATTGCCCCGGCGTACACGAAGTCGAGCTTGAAATGGTCGTAGCCCTGACGGCAGAGCTCGGTAAAGACGTCCTGGAGATGGCGTGCGGCGCCCGGGTGTGTCACGTCCAGAACCAGTTGCTCCTGGCCCCAGTTGGTACCGGCGGAAATGCCCGGAACTAGCCATTCCGGGTGTTTCCGGGCCGTCTCACTGCCGCTCGCAACCAGGAACGGCGCGACCCAGATGCCGGCCCGACGACCGCTGGACCGGATGTCAGCGGCGAGCCGGACGGTCGAGCCGAAGTCGTCCCGTGGCGTCAGCCAGTCGCCGATCGCGGCCTGGTACCCCTCGTCGAGGAGGACCAGGTCGACGCTCAGATCGTGCTCGTCGAACTGGCGTACGTCGGTCATCACGTCCCGCTCGGTGACCTTGCCCCAGTACGCGTACCAGCTGCACCAAGACGGTCCGAACACGCGCACCGGCGGGGCGCCGGCCGCGAACGCGTCGGCCCAGTCGGCGAGCGCCTGGTTCGGGTTGGCCTGCGTCGTTGTCGTCTGCTGTACGGCGCCATCGGCCGAGATCACCAGCCGGTCACCGCGGATCTCGGCGCGGATCGACGGGACGTCGTCGGGGCTCGTCGCCGCGAAGATCGTGACCTCGCCGGCCGTCGCGACCGCGAGCAGACCCTCGCCCTGGAAGCGGCCGGCGTCGACGCCGGGACGGTACGCCATCACGTGATGATTCGGCGCCGTCGGACGCGGTGGACGCGCGTCGAGCCGGTACCAGCCGCTCGGGCTCCACGACTGCCAGCCATGCTCGAAGACCAGCGTGGAGGCGTCGTAGGCGAGCTCGGCGACGGTGCTGAAAGGCACGGATCCCTCGTTTCCATCGGGTGCAGGATCTTGCTGACGTTCCGCTAATCTTGGGGTGCCTACGAGGAGATCCACCATGACGGAGCCTGCTGACTTCGAGCACGATCTTGCTACCCAGGTGCTCATCGAGCTGTACAGCGAGATCCCGCCGCCGAGCAAGCTGGTCACCGGCCACTTCCACAGCGGCGGCGACTATCGCGTCGTACGGCCGGACGGGGTGGGCAGCTGGTACCTGCTCTACACCGCGTCCGGTACGGGGCGGTACGTGATCGGCCAGAACACGTTGACGCTGCGGCACGGCGACGTCGTACTGGTCAGTCCTGGGACGCCGCACGACTACGGGACCGTCGGGACGTACTGGGAGTCCTGGTGGGCGCACTTCCAGCCGCGGCGTGAGTGGCACTCGTGGTTGTCGTTGCCACAGGCAATGCCCGGGTTGTCCTACGTGCGGCTGACCAGGTCTTCGGAGACGGACCGTGTCGTGTCGGCGTTCGATCGGCTGCACCGCGACGCGCAACGCGCCGGCCTGTCGCCGACCGGCGACACCGAGCTGCACCTGCTCGAGAAGAGCGTTGCAACCGAGCTGACCATGAACGGCATCGAAGAGGTGCTGCTGACCGCGGTCGCGAGCCTCCGCCGGGAGACACAGCACCTGGACGCGCGCGTGCATCTGGTGCTCGAGGCAATCACCGCCGACCCGGCCCGCCCGCACACCCTCACGTCACTGGCCGGGCTCGCGCAGGTGTCGGTGTCGCGCCTCGCGCACCTGTTCAAGGAGCAGGTCGGTGACTCGATCATGAACGTCGTACTCGCGCTCCGGCTGCAGCGCGCGGCCGAGCTGCTCGGCGCCACCGACATGTCGGTCGCACAGATCGCGGCCGCGGTCGGATTCGACTCCCCGCACTACTTGAGCAGGCAGTTCGGCCGTCGGTACGGAATGTCCCCGACGGCCCACCGCGCCGCGGTCAGGAACCCGGAGCTAGAGCTATATTGAGCTCGGTCGCTGCCGCGTAGTCCGCCCCGCCGGCCAGTCCCACCAGCCGCACGTAGCGTGCCGTCGTACCCGCCGGGAACCGCGCGATCTTCGCGTCAACCGTGCCGTCCCAGGACCCCTTCGTCACCGACGTGAATGTGGTGCCGTCGGTGCTCGCTTGGACGTCATACGACGAGATCCGGCCGTTCGGTACGGCGGCGTCCTGGCGTGGCGTGTAGACGAGCGCCTCGATCGCGCGAGGTGTCTTCAGGTCGAGAGTGATGTACTGCGGGAGCGGGGCATGTGGGCTCCAGTTCGAGTGCCACATGGTTGTGCAGCTGCCGTCGATCGCGGCGGATGCGCTGTAGGCGGAGGAGCCCTGGCTGGTCGCGGTCGCGGTCATCTCGTTCTGTGGCAGCAGGGTCAGCGGCCCGAACGGTCCGTCCGCGGGTGGCGGCGTACCCGGGATCGCGGTCACGCGTCCGAGGTCAGGTGCCTTGAGCAACGGATGGGTCCGCAGATAGTTGAGGAAGACCTCCTGGCCCATCCGCGGCGCTCTCTTCAGCTCCGTGTACTGCTGGAACCCCGGATAGCCGTACTGCGTTCCGTGCAAGGGCATCGCCGCACTTGTCGTCACGCGGTACGTCTTGTCGCGTTGGAGGGTCTTGCCGTTGATCAGGACCTTGGCCGGATCGACGCGGTCGCCGACGGGCCGGCCGAGATCGTAGGTGTAGCGGAAGTTGGCCGACGTGGCGAGCGCGGACAGCCGGCTGCAGCCGTACGCCGGCGGGATCCACTGCTGCTCCAGGACCGCCTCGACCGTCGAGCCCTTCATCGACAGCGTGGTGATCGGCGAGATGCCGGCCACCGGCCACGCCTCGCCGTACGTCACCGTTCCCGCTTCCAGACCCGCGGCGATCACGTCGATGCCGAGATCCGCCGGTATCAGCGCGAAGTCGCCGTCGGCCTCCGCCGCGGAGAGGTCCGCGACCAGGTTGCCGGTGCGGCTCTCCGCGGTCCGCGCGAAGTCGAGATCGCGGTCGAGCTTGGTGAGCGGTTCCTGCTGCCGCGCGGTCCACTTGTCCATCCAGTACTTCACGATCTTCTGGACCCCGGGATCCGGCGCGATGTCCTTGGTGACCGCATGATTGGTGGCCGTGGTCCTGGAGCGGATCACGTCTCCGGTCGTCGGGTCGAGTTCCAGGTTCACTTCGCCGAGGACCCGCCCGTGGTTGCTCGCCTCGAGCACCGGCCGCGGTACGCCGTTCGGGTCCGGGATCATGCAGTTGAACGCGGTATGCCAGTGGCCGCCGAGGATCACGTCGACCTCCGGGGACATCGCCCGCGCGGCGTCGAAGATCGGACCGGTCGGGTTCTTGCACTCGTTGTACAGCCCGCCCTGCTGACCGCCTTCGTGCATGCTGACCACGATCGCGTTCACACCCTGCGCCTTCAGCGCGGCCGCGGCCCGGTTCGCCGCGTCGACGATGCCCTGGAACTCGAACCCCGACCCCTCGATCGACAGCGTCTCGGTCGGCGTCCCCGGGAAGCCCAGCCCGATGAACCCGATCCGCTGCCCGCCGGCCTCCGCGATCCGGTACGGCGGAAGCACCGGCCGCTTGGTCCGCGGGTCGACGATGTTCGCCGCGTGGTACGCGTAGTCGGTGCCGTGGAAGTTCCGGCCCGTCGAGTCCTTGAAACAGCTGTCGAACCCGGGCTTGCCGTAACAGGCGCCGGTCGTCATCCGGCGCAGGAACGGGAACTCACGATCGAACTCGTGGTTGCCCGCGACATCGAAGTCCATCCCGAACGCGTTCAGCACCTCGATCGTCGGCTCGTTCGCGAACGCCTGCGTGTAGTCCGGCCAGCCGCTGAACTGATCACCCGACCCGATCAGAAAACTGTTCGGCTTCCGAAGCCGCTCGAGATGAGCCTTCAAATACCCGGCACCGCCCACCTGCTGGGTGCCGGACGGGCCGGCAATTGTCAGGTTCTCTGTCTCGGACAGGTAGCCGTGCAGGTCGGTCAGGCTGAGGATCTGCACCGGAACCGGTGCGGCGGCGTCGGCCGGTAGCGCGGTGGTCCCCACCACCAGGCCGAGAAGGGCGAGAACTGAGCTGATCCGGGACATTCGGCTGCTCCTGTCGGTCGGGCGGAACCTCGCTGCAACGTACTGGCCGCCGTACCGCGGAGAACATGTCCCCGACTGCTGACTTCCTGCACGATCCGGCTGACGCTTTTCTCCAAGCGCATGCGGGTGGGGAACCGTACGGTCGGGGGAGAAAGGAGTTCGACAATGACTGGGATCGTGGCAGTAGCCGAGACCGACATCGATGCACCGGCCGCACGCGTGTGGGATGTGCTGACGAGTCCGGAGCAGTTGAAGCAGCTGTGGTTCGGGGCGGACGTCAAGACCGACTGGCAGGTCGGCAGCCCCATCACCTGGACCGGCGATTGGGAAGGCAAGCCCTACCAGGACAAGGGCGAAATCCTCGCCGTGGAGCCCGGGCGCCTACTGAGTTTCACTCACTTCAGCCCCCTCACGGGCCAACCCGACGTACCGGAGAACTACCACACCATCACCTACACCCTCACCGCCAACACCCACCTGAAACTGACCCAAGACAACAACGCCTCCGAAGACGAAGCCAAACACTCGCAAGACATGTGGGAGCAACTGGTGGCCAAGGTCAAGGACGCCGCCGAATCCGCCGACTAGCGCGTTGCGCGACGCCCGGCGGCCGGACGCGTCGCTGAACTGCGGGGCCGTGGGACAGGTTCTGGTGGGTGCGCACCTGATATTCGGCTCTCCTGTCCGATGTGTGGGTGGTGATCAACCGGGTCTGGGATCAGGGAACAGGCAATGGTGGGTGGGCACCTGGTATTGCCTGTCCCCAGTCACCATTGCCTGTTCCCGGTTCCCAGTGCGTGTTCCTGGTGCGTGTCCTCGGTTGCTGCTATCGGTCGGGTGCGTCGAGTGGTGGGGTTCGCGCCTGGTCCGGGCAGCACAGCAGAACCACCTGCCCACCCACGACTTCCCCGGGGCACGACTTCTCGGGGGTGCAGAGCTCCCCAAACCGGTTTGGGGACGATGACGTGCCGTTGTGGGGGTGTGGGGCTCCCCGAACTGGTTTGGGGAGCGACAGCGGCGGCGGGGTTTGTGGGGGTGCGGGGTGGCTCGATAGGTGGAGTGCCGGTGGGGTGCCGTGCGCGCGGGCGTGATCACGTTCAGGTGCACTACCCAGCCGTTGCACACGTCGAGAACGCGCACTCAGGCGCCCGGGGCCGCGCCGACCACCCACACATCGGTCACAAGAGCCTGATATTCCCTGTCCGCAGCACGCGGAAGGTGTCGCCTCCCCCGGCTACCGGCTGACCAGGCTCGCGGGTTGCCGCCGTTCGCCGGAACTGCAGGTCGACAGTACGTATGTGTCTACTACCTGCCATCCTGCACCGGGCGGTAGTCCGGATCGCTGGACAGTGGACGTATACGTACTGTCGACATGCACAAATCCGCAAGGACCTGGCCACCCTCGGCCGTCCGCACCTCGGGCCGGAGAGTCGGCTAGTGACTCAGTAATCTGGGGCGCATGGGTGATGGTGTGGAGGTGGGTCGGCCGACGAGGGCGCGGGCTGCGGTGGGGGAGGACGGGCGGTCTCGGGATCGGGTGCGGCCGGGGGTGCCGGATCCGTTGCCGATGAGTGTGGTTGATGCGCATTGTCATCTGGATATCGCGGATGGGGAGGACGGGGACTGGCTGAGTCCGGCGGACGCGATTCGGCTGGCCAAGTCGGTGGGGGTGACGCGGATCGTGCAGGTGGGGTGTGATCTGCCGGGGGCGGTGTGGGCGGTCGAGGCTGCCACGCAGTACCCGAACCTGATCGCCGGTGTTGCGCTGCACCCGAACGAGGCGCCGAAGCTGAAGGCGGCCGGTGAGCTGGAGAGTGCGCTGGCCGAGATCGAGCGGCTGGCGACGAGCAGCGACAAGGTCCGGGTGATCGGTGAGACCGGGCTGGACTACTTCCGGACCGGCGAGGACGGGCAGGCCCCGCAGCACGAGTCGTTCGCCGCGCACATCGAGCTGGCGAAGCGCCTGGACAAGACGCTGATGATCCACGACCGGGACGCGCACGACGACATCCTGCGGATCCTGGACCGCGAGGGCGTACCGGACCGGGTGGTGATGCACTGCTTCTCCGGCGACACCGAGTTCGCCCGCGAGTGCGTGAACCGCGGCGCCTACCTGAGCTTCGCCGGCGTGGTCACGTTCAAGAACGCCCAGTCCCTCCGCGACGCCCTGGCCGTCACGCCACTCGACCGCATCCTCGTCGAAACCGACGCCCCGTACCTGACGCCCTCGCCGTACCGCGGCAAACCGAACGCGTCGTACCTGATCCCCCACACGGTCCGCAAAATGGCCGACGTCCTCAACATCTCGGTCCCCGAACTCTGCGCAGCCCTCGACAACAACGCCAACCGCGCCTTCGGAGGGCCTTGGTAATGGTGGATTTCGAAGCATTCGACGCGCAACTGCTCGAGCTCGCGGACTCACTGGAGGATGCCGACGACGCCACGGTCGCGGCCGAGGTCGTCCGTATGAAGGCATTGGCGGAGCAGATCGAGGACGAGCGGTCCCGGGAGTTGGCGCTGATCCGAGCGGGCAAGCTGCCCGAGCTGATCAGCGGACCACAACCTGGTACCAGTCCGCAGTACTGGCGGGCATCCACACTCTTGGCGCAGGTGATCAGTGACAAGGGCTCGGCGGCAGACCAGATCGCACACGCCGAGCGTGTGAAGGCCGAGATCGGCGAACTGGCCCGGCAGGCGCCCCCGCGCGAGTCCCGCACCATCCTGCGCATGAACTCGACCCTGAAGCGCCTGATCGACCGCCGCCGGCGCGAGATCGGGAACGACGGATCGTGACCGACGACCCGGTCGAGATCTCGCCGCAGTCCTGGGAGTACCGGCTGGTGGCCGCGGTGGTCTACGCGGTCGAGCAGCGGGTCGACGGGGCTCGAACGCGGTGGAACCAGGTGGTGCTCGAGGAGGAGGATCCGGACTTCGTAGGTTCTGCCGAGGCAGACGGCAGTATGTCGGTCTCGATCACCAACGTTCTCGAGCCGTTGCGCAGGGCTCGCGACCTCGATCGACCACTGACCGACGAGGAGGCGTTCGAGCTTCGCGAGGCGATGGCGACGCTGACTCACGAGGCCGCGCACCTGCTCGCCCAGTACGGCGACGAGAACGCACCTGACGCGTACTTGTACGACGATGCGGCCGAGGCTTTCAACGAAGGCCGCACCGAGCACTGGACTCATCGAAACCTCGACAAGATCATTGGCGACGTCTTCCCCGACGCCGGCCTGGAACACGCGGTGGCGGCGGTGCTGGCCCAGCAGACCGATGACGCGTACGCCGCGTATACGCCGGCCGCCCGGCACCTTGATCGGGCGCTCGCGAAGCGCAGCGGGCTGACCAGCACGCAGGTCACCCAGACGCTGATGTGCGCCGACGACCTGCAACGGTGGAACGTCGCGGTCGACCTGTTGATCGATGAACGTCTCGTCAAGCCGGGTTTGATGCCCGAGGCGCATCGTGACGAGGTGCGGAAAGAGTTGATCGCTCCGCTCCGCGACTCGCTCGCCGGCCTGGTCGAGGTCGAGGCCGACGAGTCGTTGGGAGATGCGGAGAAGTCGACCGAGTCTGCGAAGGCAGCCAAGAACGCGATCGCCGAACTGGACCACGAACTCAACCGGATCGAACGCCACTATCGCGTCGAGAAAGCGCAGCGAGCGCAACAGCAGGCGAGTCGGCCGAGCTCGCGGCGCAGCCAGGCTGTTCGTCAGGCTCAGGATCGCCTGCCACCCGACCTCAGGCGCCTGCGGGCTGTGACGACCGGCCGGCGGCTCCCGGGGACAGCAGGCCGCGAAGCGGCCATCCGGCCCGCAGCAGCCCGGGCAGATTCGCGACTGATAGACAGGCTTCATGGAGTTCAGTGAGGTTGTCCGGCGGCGGCGGATGGTGCGGAACTACGACCCGGATCGGGCGGTGCTGGACGACGTCCGGGAGCGGATCCTGGAGAACGGACTTCGGGCGCCGTCCGGCGGGTTCTCGCAGGGTTGGGCGTTCCTGACGCTGGAAGGCGACGAGCGGGAGCGGTACTGGCGGATTGCGGCCGAGGATCCGGATCCGAAGTATGTGGAATGGGTCACAGGGCTGCGCCGGGCGCCGTTGCTGATTCTGGCGTTCGCGCACAAGGACGCGTACCTCGATCGGTACACCGAGGCGGACAAGGGCTGGACCGATCGGGACGAGGGCCGCTGGACGGCGCCGTACTGGTACGTCGATACCGGGATGGCGGTCCTGCTGATGTTGCAGACGGTCGTCGACGAAGGCCTGGGAGCCTGCTTTTTCGGGCCTCCCGCGGACAAGGTGGGCCGGTTGCTGAAGGAGTTCGGCGTACCCGAGGGGTTCGATCTGGTCGGGGTGCTGTCGGTCGGTCACCGGGCCCCGGACAAGCGGTCGCCGTCGCTGAAACGGGGGCGCCGGACGACCGCCGAAGTGGTCCATCGGGGACAGTGGGGCCATCACACGGTGTAAGGGCGCCGTTACATCTTTTTGCGACTCGCCGACCAGGGGATTGGCGCTTCCGCGACTTCTTCGTTATGGTCCCGTGATGTTGGCCGGGATCGGGGAAGGTTCCGGGCACAGCACGCCCCTCGGCGTCGACCACAGGTTCCAGGCCGCCAGCCTGGCGCTCGCGGCCGGTGCCTGTGCTGTCCCACCCCGTGCCCGGGTAGCCCTACCTGGGAGCGTTAGTGCGTAAGTCCATCATCGTGGCCGTCGGTGCGACGGCTGCGTTCGCCGTCGCGGGCGGCTCCGTGGCGTATGCCGCGAAGAGCAAGACCGTCACCCTCTCCGTCGACGGCCAGGTGCGGAAGGTGCACACCTTCGGTTCCACCGTGGCAGACGCCCTGAAGGCCGAGAAAGTTCAGGTCGGTGAGCACGACGTCGTCGCGCCCGGCGCGGACTCGAAGCTGAAGGACGGCCAGGAGATCGCCGTGCAGTACGGGCGGCAGCTGACTGTCAACGCGGACGGCACCAAGAAGGCGTACTGGACCACGGCCGACAGTGTGCACGAGGCGCTGGCCGATCTGGGTCTGCGGTACGACGGCGCCCAGCTGTCCACCAGCCGGAGCGCGCCGCTCGGCCGCCAGGGCCTGGAGCTGACCATCACGACGCCGAAGACCGTGCAGATCGTGCACCTCGGCAAGACCGTGACGATCAAGTCGCTGGCCGGCACCGTCGGCGAGGCGCTGACCGCGGCGAAGGTCCGTTGGGACTCCGACGACCGGATCACCCCGGCCGCGGCCACCCCGTTGAAGCTCGGCGTGAACAAGATCGGTTTCGTGTCGGTTCTGCAGAAGACCGTCACCAAGACCGAGGCAGTCGCGCACGGCACCGACGAGACCAAGTCGGCGACGCTGGAAGTGGGCACCAAGAAGACCACGACCAAGGGCACGGACGGCTCCAAGTCCGTCACGTACCTGTACACCTACCTGGACGGCAAGCTGTCGGCCACCAAGGTGGTGGGGTCGAAGGTGGTCGCCAAGGCGGTCGACGAGCAGGTCCTGGTCGGCACCAAGCCGAAGCCGGCGGAGCCGACCGAGACGACGACCTCGGAGACGGACGAGCCGACCAGCGGCAACACCGGCGCCTGGGACCGGATCGCCGAGTGCGAGTCCGGCGGCAACTGGGCTGCGAACACTGGCAACGGGTACTACGGTGGCCTGCAGTTCAGCCATCAGACCTGGGTGGCGTACGGCGGCGACGCCTACGCGAACAACGCCCACCTGGCCAGCAAGGCGCAGCAGATCGCGATCGCCGAGAAGGTGCGGGCCGCCCGCGGCAGCTACGGCGACTGGCCGGTCTGCGGCAAGCGCGCGTAGTGACAAACTGACGGGGTGACCTCGTCTGATTCATCGACATCAGCCGGACCGAGACTGCTCGGTCCGGCTGATGTGCGCATCCTGGCCGCGTCCCTCGGGGTCCGCCCGACCAAGCAGCGCGGCCAGAACTTCGTCATCGACCCGAACACGGTGCGCCGGATCGTGCGTGTCGCCGAGTTGACGCCCGACGAGACCGTGCTGGAGATCGGGCCGGGCCTGGGGTCGCTGACGCTGGCGCTGCTCGCGGAAGGGCACCGGGTCACCGCGGTCGAGATCGACCCGCTGCTCGCGCAGGCGCTGCCGTCGACCGTCGCGTCGTACGCGCCGCACCAGGCGTCCCGGCTGACCGTGGTCGAGGCGGACGCGATGGACGTCACGCCCGCGGAGATCGGCGAGCCGACCGCCTGCGTGGCGAACCTGCCGTACAACGTCGCGGTCCCTGTGCTGCTGCATCTGCTCCAGGTCTCGGACTCGCTGCGGCACGGTCTGGTGATGGTGCAGTCCGAGGTCGCGGACCGGCTGGCGGCCGGACCGGGTTCGCGGACGTACGGCGTACCTTCGGCGAAGGCCGCGTGGTACGCCGACGTGCGGCGCGCCGGGCCGATCGGACGGAACGTCTTCTGGCCGGCGCCGAACGTGGACTCCGGGCTCGTCGCGTTCGAGCGCCGCGAACCGCCGGCGACGGAGGCGACCCGCGAGGAGGTGTTCGCGGTGATCGAGGCCGCATTCTCGCAGCGGCGTAAGACGATCCGGTCCGCGCTGGCCCGCTGGATGCCGGACCGTTCACGCCTCGACGAGGTCCTCGGGGCCGCGGGGATCGACCCGCGGGTGCGCGGCGAGATGCTGGGCATCACAGAGTTCGCCGCGCTCGCTGGTGCGGCGAGGACTGCGTAATGCCCTAGCCTGTGCGACGTGCCACCTTCTGCTGAGGTCACGGTGCGGGCGCCGGCCAAGATCAATCTGGGTCTGTCGGTCGGTCCGCCGCGCCCGGACGGGTTCCACCCGGTCGCCACGGTGTACCAGGCCGTTGCCCTGTACGACGACGTGACCGCCGTACTGCGCGAGGATGACGGCGAGATCTCGGTGGAGATCTCGGGTGACTTCGCGGACGACGTACCGACCGACGAGACCAACCTCGCGGTGCGGGCGGCGCAGTTGCTGCAGGCGGAGTACGACGTCGACGAGGGCGTCGACCTGACGATCCGCAAGACGATCCCGGTGGCCGGCGGGATGGCCGGCGGATCGACTGACGCGGCAGCGACTCTGGTGGCCTGCAACCGGCTGTGGGGCCTGCAGCTGACCCAGACCGAGCTGCAGCACCATGCGGCCGAGCTCGGCAGCGACGTGCCGTTCTGCCTGGTCGGCCACACGGCGCTCGGTCAGGGACGAGGCGAGCAGGTCACCGAGGTGATGTCCCGCGGGACGTTTCACTGGGTGTTCGCGATCGCCGACGGCGGGTTGTCGACGCCGGACGTGTACCGCGAACTGGACCGGATGCGTCCGCTGCGCCGCGTCGAGGCGCCGCAGGTCCGTCCGGAGCTGATGTCGGCGCTGCTGTCCGGTCAGCCCGGCGCACTCGCCGTTGCGCTCAGCAACGACCTGCAGGCCGCGGCGTTGTCGCTGCGCCCCGAGTTGGGCGAAACGCTCCAGTTCGGCCTCGACCAGGGGGCGCTGGCCGCGCAGATCTCCGGCTCGGGGCCCACCTGCCTCTTCCTCGCCGCCGACAGCCGCAGCGCCGTCGACCTTGCCGTGGAGCTCGCCGAGTCCGGCCGCTGCCGCATGGTCCGCCAGGCCGAAGGCCCCGTCCCGGGCGCCAGAATCCTCCCTGCGATCGTCAGCCGGTAGTACACTTAGCTAAGTGGACTAAGGGGGATGTGGTGAGCGAGCTCGCGCAGTACAACATCCATGAGGCGAAGACGCAGCTGTCACGCATCATCGACCGTGTCGAACACGGCGAGGTCGTGGTCATCAGCCGTGCCGGGCATCCGGTCGCCAAGGTGGTGCCGCTGGCCGACGTCGGGCGCCGGACGGGCCGTGGCTCACTGGCCGGACGGATCAGCTACACCGACGACTGGGACTCGCCCGAGACCAACGCCGAGATTGCGGCCGACTTCGGCATGCTGCCGTGATCGCGGCGCCGGGCGCTGCGCGGCTCTTGCTGGACACACCTGTCCTGCTGTGGTGGCTGCAGGACGTCGGCGATCTCTCGGATGACCTGAAGGATCGGATCGACACCGAGTTCGAGGTGTACGTCAGCGCCGCCACCAGATGGGAGCTGTCGATCAAGGCCGCCGCCGGCAAGATCGACCTGCCGGAGGAGCTCGGTGACGTGGTCGAGGACAGCGGCCTGAGCGAACTGCCGATCCGGACGTCGCATGCCGAGCTCGCGGGGCGGCTGCCGGCAATCCATCGGGATCCGTTCGATCGGATGCTGGTCGCGCAGGCGCTGGTCGAGCGGCTGACGCTCGTGACGCGCGACCGGTTCATCCAGAAGTACGACGTACCGATCCTCGAAGCCTGAAAATCGTTCGTCACCGGCGGCGGCCGGTGCTAGCTTCGCCACGAGAACCCTCATCGAACCAGACAGGAGACCGGGATGCGCCGCGGATCGATCCACCCCATGGGTACTGATCGCTTCGACGCATTCGCGAGGACTCTTGAACTCTCTGACGATGGGTATTGTGGCGCATGTCGACGCCGGTAAGACCAGCCTGACCGAGCGGCTGCTGTACGCCGCCGGCGTCATCGACCGGGTCGGCCGGGTCGACGACGGGAACACGCAGACCGACTCGATGGACCTCGAGCGGAAACGCGGTATCACGATCCGCTCGGCGGTGGTGTCGTTCGCGCTCGGTGACCTGCCGGTCAACCTGATCGACACCCCGGGGCACTCCGACTTCATCGCCGAGGTCGAGCGCGCGCTGTCCGTCCTGGACGGCGCGGTGCTGGTGATCTCCGCGGTCGAGGGCGTGCAGCCGCAGACGCGGTTGCTGATGCGCACCCTGGACCGGCTGCGGATCCCGACGCTGCTGTTCGTGAACAAGATCGACCGGGTGGGCGCGCGGTACGACGCGTTGCTCGCCGACATCCGCCGGTTGCTGACGCCGGCCGCCGTCCCGATGGAGTCGGTGACCGATCTCGGCCTGCGGTCGGCGTCCGTCGTACCGCTGCCGGTACAGCGCGCCGAGGTCGGCGAGATGCTTGCCGAGCGCAATGATTCGTTCCTGGAGCTGTACCTCGAGGGCGCCGAGGTCGACAACGCGGCCGAGCTGCGCCGTCAGGTCGCGACGGCCCAGATGTACCCGGTGTACTTCGGGTCCGCGATGACCGGGGTCGGGATCATCGAGGTGATCGACGGGATCCGCACGTGGTTGCCGCGGGCGATCGCGGCGCCGGACGACGAGCTGCGGGCGCGGGTGTTCAAGGTCGAGCGGGGCGCGGCCGGGCAGAAGATCGCGTCCGCGCGGATCGTCAGCGGGACGCTGGCCGCGCGGGCGACGGTTCCGGTGCATCCCTTGGACGGTCCGGCGTACCAGGTGCGGCCGAGCGGGATCGACGTGTTCGAGGACGGCGGCCGGCACGCGGTGGATCGGGCCGAGGCCGGTCAGATCGTGGCGTTGCGGGGCTTGAAGAGCATCCGGATCGGCGATCAGCTCGGCGTGCGTACGTCGTACGCCCACCGGCTGTTCGCGCCGCCGACGCTGGAGACCGTGGTGAGTGCGCGGGATCGGGTGAAGCTGTTCCAGGCGTTGACGCAGCTCGCCGAGCAGGACCCGCTGATCCGGGTCCGGAAGACGGGCGGTACCGGCGAGATCACCGTGAGCCTGTACGGCGAGGTCCAGAAGGAGGTGATCGCGTCGTTGCTCGAGTCCGAGTACGACGTCGACGTCACCTTCAGCGAGACGACGCCGATCCATGTCGAGCGGCTGATCGGCACGGGCGCCGCGATGCGCGAGATCACCGAGGGACCGTGGGCCGCAGGGGTCGGCTTCCGGGTGTCACCGGTTGCCGAGGGCATCGAGTACAACCTGGAGGTGGAGCTCGGCGGGCTGCCGCGGGCGTTCCACACGGCGATCGAGGAGACGGTCCGGCAGACGTTGCAGCAAGGGTTGTTCGGGTGGGAGATCCCGGACATCCGGGTGGATCTGACGCACACGGCGTACTGGAGCCCGGTGACCGTGGCCGGGGACTTCCGCAAGCTGGTGCCGCTCGTTCTCCTGCAGGCGATCGCCGAGGCCGGTACGACGGTGCTGGAGCCGGTCAATCACTTCGAGCTGGACGTGCCGTCCGACACCGTGTCCCGAGTCCTCGCCCATGTCGCCGAACACCGCGGCATCGTCACGCAGACCACGCTCACCGAGACCCAAGCACACATCGAAGGCACCATCCCGGCCGCCACCACACACCCCTTCGAGTCCCTGCTTCCCACCCTCGGCCGGGGCGAGGCACTCCTCGCCACCAGCTTCCACGGCTACAGCCCTGTCCCAGGCCCAGCGCCCAGCCGTGCCCGGACGGACGGCAACCCCCTCAACGAGAAGCAGTACGTCCTGAACCTCAACCAGGTATGAGCGGACCTGCACCAATCATCAACGTCCGGCCGCCCAGCCGCTGCAACTGACCACATTTGCCTGGGCAGCCAGCGAATTTGGTGGGTATGCCAGGCAAATTGGGGGTTCCACACGCTGAGGTTGGGTGTAGAACCCCCAATTTGGCTGGTCAACCCAGCAAATCTGCGGGGACGGGCGGGGACGGGCGGGGTGGGGCGGGGCGGGGTGGGCCGGCGTGGGCCGGGATCAGTCGAACTGTTTGAGGATGGCCGAGATTTCGGAAACGGTTTCCGCGCGGTCCGGCCAGTGGGCGGTGATGCAGAGGAGTTCGCGGAGGTGGAGGAGGGGTAGGCGGTCGCGCCAGCCCGGGGCGAGCGGGTGGGCCTCTTCGTAGGCGTCGAAGAACGTGTCGGAGAGGTGCCCGTAGATGAGGAGGGTGGCCAGGTCGGCCTCGGGCCAGCCGTAGTGGACGGCGGGATCGATCATGGCCGGGCCACCGTCCGGGGCGGGGAGCAGGTTGCCGTGCCAGAGGTCGCCGTGCAGGAGGGAGGGCGGCTGCGGCGGGATCAGCTCGGGGAGGCGGCCGGCGACCCGTTCAAGGCGGCGACGATCCTCTGACGGGAGCTGGTTGTGGCAGTTCGGCTCCTCCAGGTACCGGAGCAGGCGGTGCTCGGCGAAGAACGCGTGCCCGTCACTCGTCCACGGGTTCCGCTGCGGGAGCGTGCCCAGGTAGTTGTCCAGGTGGTACCCGAACTTGTCCGCGGTCTGCTGATGCTGCACCGCGAGCGCCCGCCCCGCGTCCTCCCAGTACGTCGGCGACGGTTCCGACGTACCGAGGTCGGTCAGCACGATGTACGACGACGTCACCCGGAGAACTGAAGGTACGGCGAACCCGCCCGGTGCACGCAGCGCGTCGAGACCGTCGGCCTCCAGCGCATACAGGTCCGCCGGCAGGTCGTCCTGCGTCTTCACTACCACCGACTCGCCCAGTGTCGTCCGCACGCGGAACGTCTTGCTGGCGTAGCCGCCTTCGAGCGGATCGGCGGCGATCGCGTCGCCGAGGGACAGGCCTTCGAGCCAGGCGGTAGTCAACACCTGGACGATCCTGGCACGAGGCCGACGGTCAGCTACTCTTGGGCGCGTTATGGCGGCACCTAACTTGGTCAATCTGGAAGCTGTTTCGAAGGGCTTCGGGACCCGCACACTGCTCGACTCGGTCAGTCTCGGCGTAGGCCGTGGTGAGCGCATCGGCGTGGTCGGGCGCAACGGCGACGGCAAGTCGACGCTCCTGCAGGTCCTGGCCCGGCGTGAGGAGCCCGACAGCGGCCGGATCACCCACAATCGCGAGCTGCGGCTCGGGTACCTCGGTCAGAGCGACGACCTCGACCCGGACCAGACCGTGCTGCACGCGGTCCTCGGCGATGTCGAGACCTACACCTGGGCGGCCGATCCGCGGGCACGCTCGGTGATGGAGCACCTGCTCGGCGAAGTCGACCACCAGGCGCTGGTCGGCAGCCTGAGCGGCGGCGAGCGGCGTCGGGCCTCCCTGGCCCGACTGCTGCTCACCGAGGTCGACCTGCTGATTCTCGACGAGCCCACCAACCACCTCGACATCGAGGCGGTCAGCTGGCTCGCCGAACATGTGGTCGACCGGGCCGGCGCACTGATCGTCGTGACCCACGACCGGTGGTTCCTGGACGCGGTCTGCACCGACACGTGGGAGGTGCAGGGCGGCCGCGTGACGTCGTACGACGGCGGGTATGCGGCGTACATCCTCGCCAAGGCCGAGCGGGCCCGGACCGCGCAGGTCACCGAGGCCAAGCGGCAGAACCTCCTGCAGAAGGAGCTCGCCTGGCTGCGTCGCGGTGCGCCCGCCCGCAGCACCAAGCCGAAGTTCCGGATTGAGGCGGCCAACGCCTTGATCGAGGACGTGCCGCCGCCGCGGGACAAGCTCGCGCTGTCGCAGCTGGCGACCGCACGGCTCGGCAAGGACGTGTTCGACGTCGAGGACGTCAGCCTGAGCTTCGGCGACCGGAAGATGCTCGACCACGTCACGTTCCGGCTCGGTCCGGCCGACCGGATCGGGCTGCTCGGCCCGAACGGCGCCGGCAAGACCACGTTCCTGAAGGTCCTCACGGGGCAGCTCGCGCCGGACCGGGGCCTGGTCAAGCAGGGCAAGACGGTCCGGATCGCCAACCTGTCGCAGACGCTCGAGGAGATCGACGGCACGGTCACCGTCCTCGACCACATCACCGCGATCCGTCGTACGGCGGCGCTCGCCGGGCGGGGCGGTGAGCTGACGTCGTCGCAGCTGCTCGAGCGGTTCGGGTTCACCGGCGACAAGCTGACGACCCGGATCTCGGACCTGTCCGGTGGTGAACGGCGCCGCCTGCAGTTGCTGCGCATCCTGCTCGACGAGCCGAACGTGCTGATCCTCGACGAACCGACCAACGACCTGGACGTCGAGACGCTGACCGTGCTCGAGGATTTCCTGGACAGCTGGCCGGGCGTCGTCGTCACCGTCACCCACGACCGGTACTTCCTGGAGCGGGTCAGCGACATGGTTTACGCGATCATGGGTGACGCCCGGGTCCGGCATCTGCCGCGCGGTGTCGAGCAGTATCTCGAGGAACTCGCGGCCGGAATTCCGCGACGGACGGCGTCGAATGCGTTGACGCCGGCCACGGAAGTGTCCACCGATTTGTCAACGGCGGAAAACGGCCATTTGATTGAACGTCCGATGGCTGACGCGGCAGCGGCCCGGGCGGCGAAGAAGGAGCTGAACCGGATCGAGCGGCAGCTCGCGAAGATCACCGAGGCCGAGACGAAACTGCACGACCAGCTGGCCGTGAGTGCGAGCGACTACGAGCGGCTCTCCGCGCTGGACGCCGAGCTCCGCAAGCTGGCCGATGAGCGCGGCGAGCTGGAAACGGCCTGGTTCGAGGCGGCGGAACGTGCGGAGTAGGACGCGTGGAACCCCCGGATCAGCAGGGGTTTCGAGCCACGGCGCCCCTCCGATCCCCTGTGATTCGGAGGGGGCGCCGAGCTCCTGGGTGAGCGGGCCCCGTGCCGGCCGGCGTTGTTCGGGCCCCGAGCCCCGGACACCGCGCGGCCACTTTCGGCGAACCACCTCTTGCCGCCGAAGTCACCGTGTTCTGACATTTTGTAGTCGATCAGCGACCGACGGTGACGACCCTAGTAGCGGGCCCAGCCGGTGTCGATAGTCGTCGGCTACAGCAGCCTCTCGATCTCGTTGCAACTAGCAACGATCGGACCGGTGCAGAAGTGACGGGTTGCCTTTTCGGATAATTCCGGCTATTTCGGCGGCGCTTTGTCCGGACGTTTTGTGGCCGACGCACACCGGTTGTTTTCCGTCAGTGCTTTTCCAGGTCGAACGGGCGGACCAGTTCCCGCAGTACCCGGGCGATCTTCTGCTGGTCGTCGTCGCTGAGGCCGCCGAGCAGCGCGCGCTCGTGGGTCAGCAGGTCGGCCATCGCGGCGTCGACCTTGTCCCGGCCTGCCGGTGTCAGCTGGACGAGCACGCCGCGCCGGTCATGGGGATCCGGGAGCCGTTCGACCAGGCCGCGGGCGGTCAGCCGATCGACCCGGTTCGTCATCGTGCCGGACGTGACCAGGGTTTCCTTGAGCAGCTTGCCGGGGGACAGTTGGTACGGCGTACCCGCCCGGCGCAGTGCTGCGAGGACGTCGAACTCCCAGGACTCGAGACCGTGGGTGTCGAAGGCCTGGCTGCGGGCGCGGTCGAGATGCCGCGCCAGCCGGCTGACCCGGGACAGCACCTCCATCGGCGCCACGTCGAGATCGGGGCGCTCGCGGCGCCAGGCCTCGATCAGCCGATCGACCTCGTCCTCCATGATCCTGAGAGTACCCATCAAGACTCTTGACATCAAGACAAGTTGCGAGGCTAGAGTATCTCGACGTCAAGATAAAAATGTCTGAGAGGGGTAGTCCGATGCGTACGTCACCGGTGTGGAGTCCAGAGCAGTACGGCACGTACGCCGACGAGCGCGCCCGGCCGTTCCGGGACCTGGTCGAGCGGGTGCGGGCGACCGACGTACGGACCGTGGTCGACCTCGGCTGCGGGCCCGGCGCGTTGACCGCGACACTGCGGCAGGTCTGGCCGGACGCCGTGATCCGCGGGATCGACAGCTCGCCGCAGATGCTCGAGGCGGCGGCGCAGTACGCCGACGACCACCTGAGCTTCGAGCTCGGTGACGTCCGCGAGTGGAGCGTCGACCCCGCATCGCTGGATGTGATCGTCACGAACGCCACGCTGCAGTGGGTGCCGGAGCAGCTCGACCTGCTGCCCGGGTTCGTCCGGGCGCTGCGACCGGGCGGGTGGCTCGCGATCCAGATCCCGGGCAACGGCGATGCGCCGTCGCACGCGATCCTGCGGGAGCTGGCAAGCACCGAGCCGTACGCCGAGTACGCGAAGGACACCTCGCTGCGTCCCGACGTACCTGGTCCGGCTGGGTACGTCGATGCGCTCAGCGCGGAGGGTTGCGTGGTGGACGCGTGGGAGACGACGTACTTCCACCTGCTGTCCGGCGACAACGCCGTACTGGAGTGGGTGAAGGGGACCGGCGCGCGACCGGTACTGCAGTCGCTGCCGGACGACGTACGGCCTGCTTTCGAGGCGGAGTACGGCGCGCGGCTGGCGGAGGCGTATCCGCAGAAGGAGTACGGGACATTGCTGCCGTTCCGGCGCATCTTTGCTGTGGCGCAGAAGAAGGGATGACCATGCGGCTCGATCATGTGCAGGTGTCGTGCCCGCCGGGTGGCGAGGACGTGGCGCGGGCGTTCTACGGCGAGGCGCTCGGGATGAGCGAGGTGGAGAAGCCGGAGCTGCTCAAGGCGCGCGGCGGGTGCTGGTTTCGCGCCGGTGCGGCGGAGATCCACGTCGGCGTGGAGAAGGAGTTCGCGCCGGCAAAGAAGGCACATCCGGCGCTGGCGGTCGATGATCTGGACGCTCTCGCCGCGCGGCTCGAGGCGCTGGGCTATCCGGTGACGTGGGACAACGAAACAATCCCGGGGCGCCGGCGGTTTCACACCGCCGACGGCCACGGGAATCGGGTGGAGATCGTGTGACGACGCGGCTCGCCCGGCCCCCTCAAGCCGGGCGAGCCGCTGGTTCATTCGGTCGCCAGTGCGCCGGCCGGGGCGACCTTGGCCGCGCGGCGGGCGGGTAGCACCGAGGCGACCAGGCCCGCGACCGCGGCGACGGCCGCGATCACGACCAGCAGGGTCCCGGGTACGGCGTACTCCACGGCGCCGTCGACCGTCTGGCCGCCCATCAGCGCGCTCGTCCCGGTCCAGCCGTAGATCAGGCCGAGGACGATCCCGAGCCCGGCCGCGACCAGTGCCATCAGCAACGATTCGACCGCGAGCATCCGGCGCAGCTGGCGGCGGGACAGACCCATCGCCCGGAGCAACGCGTTCTCCCGGGTCCGCTCCAGGACCGACAGGCTGAGCGTGTTGCCGACGCCGACCAGTGCGATCAGCACCGAGACACCGAGCAGGCCCACGGCGACGATCAGCAGTACGTCGAAGATCTTCGTGTAGCTGGTCCGCTCGGCCAGTCCGCCCTCCACCGACAGATCCTTGACGGTCGGGATCGACTGCTGCACGGCATCGATCACGTCCCCGCCGTCCGCCTTCGGGACCGACGCCAGCCAGAACCCGGTCACCGGCGCGCCCGGGGCCAGCTTCGCGAGATCGGTCGAGGTGACCGTGAACGGGTCGAGTCCGTTCCCGCGCTGGGCGGTCAGCGTCAGCTTGTGCTGCCCCGCCACGATCGTCACGGGGCTCCCGTTCTCGACCTTCAGCATCCGCATGGTCGGGTAGTCGAGCAACGCCGTACCGGCCTTGACCTGCGCGGCGAGCGACGGGTTGTGGATCACCGATCCGGCCTTGGCCGCGTCGAGGCCGGTGACCTCGAGCTCCTGACCGCCGGACTTCACCATCAGCTTGCTGATCGGGACGACCTGGGTGACGCCCTTGATGTCGCGGAGCTGCTGCTCGGCACTGGCCGGCATCTTCTCCTTGTACGTCGTCACCATCAGATCGACCGGGTACTGACCGTCCATCGAGACATCAAACGTCTTCCGTACCGAGGCGATCCCCACACAGGTGAGGCTGATCAGCGTCACACCGATGAGCAGCGCCGACGTGGTGGCCGCCGTACGTCGCGGGTTGCGGATCGCGTTCGCGACGGCGATCCGGGCGGGTACGCCGCCGCCGCGGGCGGGGAGTGCGCCGATCACGCGGATCAGCGCCGGGACGAGCAGCGAACCGACCGCGAGAATGCCGAGGAACGAGATCGCGCCGCCCGCGACACCGATCAGTACCTCGTGGGACTTCGCCCCGACCGCCAGCAGCAGCCCGCCGCCCGCGAGGAGCAGGAAGCCCAGGACCAGCCGCAGTACGCCGGCCTTGGTCGCGGCCGCCGGAGCAGCCTCGGGACGGAGCGCGGCGAGCGGCGCCACCTTCGTCGCCCGCCGAGCCGGTACGACGGCCGCGATCAGCGTGGCCAGCGTGCCGAGCAGGAGCGGCAGGAAGATCGACGACAGATCCAGGTGCAGCGGCACCGGCGGGATCCCCCAGTCGAACTCGCGGGACAGCGCCAGCCCCAGCGCGGAGAGCGCGACGCCGAACACCACACCGATCGCCGAGGCGATCACGCCGACCACAGTGGCCTCCGCGATCACCGAGGAGAAGACCTGCCGGCGGGACGCGCCGACGCAGCGCAGCAGCGCCATCTCGCGGGTCCGCTGGGCGATCACGATCGTGAAGGTGTTGCCGATCACCAGGCAGGCCACGAACAACGCGATCACGGCGAACATCCCGAACACGCCGCCGAGGACGTCGATGCCGTTGGTGTACTCCTTCACCTCGTGCTCGATGAACGCCTCACCGGTGTAGGCGGTCAGACCGCTGGTCACCACCGCCTGGGCGGCGTCGGCCAGTTGCTGCTGCGTGACACCGGGCTTCGCGGCCAGCGCGATCCCGCGGGTGTACGCACCCGGGTCGAAGATCTTCACCGCGGCCGGGGTCGCGACCGCGGAGGCGCCGCCGACGACCTTCGAGTCGTCGAGCAGCCCGACGACCGTCACGGTCCACGACTTGTCGTCGTACGAGCTGATCCGCAAGGTCTGGCCGACACCGACCTTGTGCTTGGTGGCGGTCCGGGCCGGCAGCGCGATCTCGTTCGTCGCGGTAGGCAACCGTCCCGACGAGGTGCTGGGACCGGCGATCTGCTGTGAGGAGTAGAGCGCGTCGACCGGGATCGACGTACCGCGGACCAGATCGGGGAACGCGACATCCATGTACGTCGTCGTCAGCGTGACGACCGAGGCGGCCTGCGGGACCTTCTGCACCTTGGCGATATCGGCCGGCGAGATGGTCACCTGGTCCGGGTAGACCATGGCGTCGACGCCCTTGTACTGCGCGCCGATCGTCTCGTCGACGCCGTGCGACGCGGACGCGTGCACGATCATCGCGAGCGAGCCGAAACCGACCCCGAGGACGATCGCCAGACAGGCGGCGATCAAGCGGCCCAGGTGGGCGCGCAGCGAGGAGAGGATCGAACGTCGCACGTCAGGCCCCCAGCTGACGCAGCGCGTCGAGAACGCTCTCCGGGGTCGGCTGCCGCAGCTCGCCGGCCAGCTTGCCGTCGGCAAGCATCACGACGCGGTCGGCGTACGACGCCGCGAGCGGGTCGTGCGTCACCATCACCACGGTCTGGCCGAACTCGCGGACCGAGCGGCGCAGGAACCCGAGCACCTCGGCGCCGGATCGCGAGTCCAGGTTGCCGGTCGGCTCGTCGGCGAACACGACCTCCGGGCGGCCGACCAGGGCCCGTGCCACCGCGACCCGCTGCTGCTGGCCGCCGGACAGCTCCGACGGGCGGTGCGTGAGCCGGTCGGCCAGCCCGAGGACCTCGATCAGCGTGCTCAGCCACTGCTGGTCGGGCTTGCGGTTGCCGAGCTCGAGCGGGAGCAGGATGTTGTCGTTCGCCGACAGCATCGGGAGCAGGTTGAACGACTGGAACACGAAGCCGACCCGGTCCCTGCGGATCTTGGTCAGCTCCGCGTCCGGCAGCCGGGTCAGCTCGGTCTCGCCGAGCAGTACCTGGCCCTCGGTCGGGGTGTCCAGCCCGGCCAGGCAGTGCATCAGCGTCGACTTGCCGGAGCCCGACGGGCCCATGATCGCGGTGAACTGGCCGACCCCGAAGTCGACCGAGACCCCGTCGAGCGCGGCGACCGCGGTGTCGCCCTGTCCGTACACCTTGCGCAACTCGTGCGCCCGGATCGCGGTCCGCGGCTCCCCGTCCTGCGGCAACCGCCCCGCCGCAAGCTCTCCGGTCTGCAAGCTCATGTCACTCCTCAACTCAACTGAACGTTGGTGAAGAATTTATTGAGCGCAGCCCTCGATCTCGTCGGACTCCAGACGGGACTCCCCGTACTACCTGGGTATTACTTGGTCGGCCGGACCAGCCCGGTCTCGTACCCCAGGACGACGAGGGCGACCCGGTCCCGCAGGCCGGTCTTGGCCAGGATCCGGCCGATATGCGTCTTGACCGTTGCCTCGGACAACGTGAAGAGCTTGGCGATCTCGGTGTTCGACAGCCCGCGGGCGACCTCGACCAGCACCTCGCGCTCGCGGGCGGTCAGGTCCTTGAGGTCGGGGCGCTCGGTCTGCTCGTCGGGCAGGGCCCCGGCGAAGTGCTCCAGCAGACGTTTCGTCGTACTGGGGGAGACGACGGCGTCCCCGGAGTGCACCTGGCGGATCGCGTTCAGCAGGTCGGCCGGCGGGGTGTTCTTGAGCAGAAAACCGGCCGCGCCGGCCTTGATCGCGGCGAACGCGTACTCGTCCAGGTCGAACGTGGTCAGCACGATAACTTTAGGTGCTTCCGGCAACGACTGGAGTCGCCGGGTGGCCTCGACACCGTCCAGCCGGGGCATCCGGACATCCATCAGCACGACGTCGCACGCGGTCACCTGGATCTTCTCGATCGCCTCGCCGCCGTCACCCGCCTGCCCGACCACCCGCATGTCGGCCTGGGAGTCGACCAGCATCGTGAAACCCGCTCGGACCAGTTCCTGATCGTCGACCAGGAACACCCGGATCACGTCGTCCATTACTCTCCAGTCGGCAAGTTGTAGGGCAGTTTGGCGATCACCTCGTACCCGCCGCCCGCCTTCGGTCCGGCGCTCACCGTACCGCCCGAGACCGAGGCGCGTTGCCGCATCCCGACCAGGCCGTGACCCGGATCGGTGCTCGGCGCGACGCCGGCGCCGTGGCCGTCGTCGGTGACCACCACGGTCAGCATCTCGCGCCCGAAGTCCAGGCTGACGGAGGTCCGCGCTCCCGGCCCGGCGTGTTTCAGCGTGTTCGTCAGCCCCTCCTGCACGATCCGGTACGCCGTCAGACCGAGCAGCGCCGGGAGATCGCGGGGTACTCCGGTCACCTCGTAGCTGACGCTGAGCCCCGCCTCGCGGACGTTCTCGATCAACTCGGGCAGGCTGGAGACGCCGGGCTGCGGGCGGGGCTGGTTCGGGTCGAGCTCGTTCTGCTCCTCCTGCTTGAGCAGCCCGAGCATCTTGCGCATCTCGGTCAGGCTCGCGCGGCCGGTGTCGCCGATCGTCGCGAGCGCCTTCTTCGCCGCCTCGGGCGACTGGTCCGCGGCGTACAGCCCGCCGTCGGCCTGGACGATCATGATCGACAGGCCGTGCGCGACCACGTCGTGGATCTCGCGGGCGATCCGGGTCCGCTCGTTGCTCACGGCCAGTTTGGCCTCGCGGTCACGGTCCCTTTCGAGCTGGGCGGCCCGCTCCTCGAGCTGAGCGACGTACAGACCGCGGGTACGGCGGCGCTCGCCGAACGCCCAGACGCCGAAGACGAGCGCGCCGAGCGCGACCATCATCGTGACCTGCTGCTTCCAGTCCGAGTTCGACCAGTACCGCGAGGTCGCCATCAGGACGCCGAGACCGCCGATCCCCAGCGCGATCCGGCTCAGCCGTACGTCGCCGTACACCGAGATCGCGTACAGCGCGACCAGCAGGCCGACGTTGCCGGGCATCAGCTCGAAGCCGCCGAGCCACTGCAGGACCGCGACCGAGCAGACCGCGCCGAACACCAGTTCGGGGTGGGTGCGGCGCCAGATCAGCGGGACGAGCATGCCGAACGCGAGGATGCCGCTCCAGTGCGCCTGGGCGAGAGACAGGAAGCCGAAGATCATGCAGAGACCGCCGGCGAGGAACAGGTCGAACGCCCTGCTCCGGGCAGGCAGCGGCCGCGCGGTCAGCATCCCCGTCATGCTGGCCAGGGTACGGGGCCCGGTCCTGGCGGGGGTCATTCCACGGTCGGATGTCGGCGTACGACCAGAGGCTGTTACTTGTGCGGCCGGGTCGCGAGAACGGGCTTGACCTCGAGGCCGGACAGGCCGTTCCAGGCGAGGTTCACGAGGTGCGCGGCGACGTCCTGCTTCTTCGGCTTGCGGGCGTCCAGCCACCACTGGCCGGTGAGCGCGACCATGCCGACCAGCATCTGGGCGTACATCGGGGCGTTCTTCGGCTCCAGCCCGCGGCGCTTGAACTCCTCGGCCAGGATGTGCTCGACCCGGGTCGCGACGTCGCTGAGGATCGAGATGAACGAACCGGTCGACGACCCGACCGGCGAGTCGCGGACCAGGATCCGGAAGCCGTCGGAGTTGTTCTCGATGTAGTCGAGCAGCGCGAGCGCCGCCTGCTCGACGAGTTCGTGCGCGCGGCCGGCCGTCAGCGCGCCGGTGACACCGTCGAGCAACGCCCGTACCTCGCGGTCGACAACCACGGCGTACAGGCCTTCCTTGCCGCCGAAGTGTTCGTACACGACCGGCTTGGAGACCTCGGCACGGTGCGCGATCTCCTCGACCGAGGTGGCCTCGTACCCCTTCTGGGCGAACAGGCCTCGGGCGATGGTGATGAGTTGCTCGCGACGTTCGGCACTGGTCATCCGGATCCGGCCGGACCGCCGCGGTTTGGGTTCCGTCACGTCGTGATCACGTCAGCATCATGCCGTACTCGGGGTGTTGCACGGGGAGGATTTCCGTCTCAGGCAGCCTTCAGAGTACGCGTCGAGGCGTCCACGCGACGGGCTTCCAGGCGTTCCTTGACCGGCCAGCGGACGTCCGAGACCCATCCGCGCTGCTCGAAGAACCAGATGCAGCGGGCGGACGTGTCGAGCTGACCCTTGAGTACGCCGTGCCGCGCGCAGGTCGGGTCGGAGTGGTGCAGGTTGTGCCACGACTCGCCCTGGCTCAGGATCGCCAGCCACCACACGTTGCCGGACTTGTCGCGGCTCTTGAACGGCCGGTCGCCGATCGTGTGGCAGATCGAGTTGATCGACCAGGTGACGTGGTGCAGCAGCGCGATCCGGACCAGGCTGGCCCAGAAGAACGCGGTCAGCGCACCGGTCCAGGACCAGGACCAGAGGCCGCCGATGACAGCCGGCGCGAGGAGGCTCACGGCGACCAGGAGCGGGAACATACGGGACACCCTGACGATGTCCTTGTCCCTCAGCAGGTCCGGCGCGTACTGCCGCTGCGGGGTCTGCTCGGTGTCGAACAACCAGCCGACGTGGGCGTGGAAGAAGCCCTTGGTGAGCGCGCCCAGCGTGTTCCCGTACTTCCACGGGCTGTGCGGGTCGCCGTCCCGGTCGGAGAACTTGTGGTGCTTGCGGTGATCGGCCACCCAGCGGATCACCGGGCCCTCGATCGCCAGCGAGCCGGCGATCGCGAGGGCGTACTTCAGCGGGCGGTTCGGCTTGAAGGACTTGTGCGTGAACAGCCGGTGGAAACCGATCGAGATCCCGTGACCGGCGACCGTGTAGAAGACCACCGCGAGAACGACGTCCCGCCAGCCGAGGAACCCGCCCCACGCGATCGGCACCGCCGCCAGCACCGCCAGGAACGGGACACCGATGAACAGCGCCAGCGCGACCTGCTCCCAGAGCTTCTTCTGCTCACCGCCGAGTGTTCCGGTGTTCACATCCTCGTCGACCGGCGCGGGACGGGTGGGCGCATCCGGAGTGGCAACGGCGGGTGGAGTCATATCTGTTTTCCCTCAGCTCAGCGTGTCCTTACCTACGCAACCGTAACCTACGGGACCGTAGGTAGGAACCCCTCAGCGTGTCATCCACCCCACTCATGGCAAACTGTCCCGGCAACCACGATCCCCCGTGGGGTAATCGGCAGCCCGCGAGACTTTGAATCTCGAAGACCAGGATCGAAACCTGGCGGGGGAGCAGCGCAACCCCGGCTCGGGAGTTTCTGAGCCGGGGTTCTGCCGTCTCGCTCGCTAGCATCTGGGCATGGCGGTGACGGCTTCTGGGGTGTTTCGGCGTACTGCGGTTGAGCGGGCGGATCAGCGGGTTTCCTGGGAACGGGGGGATCAGGCGTTCTTCTCGAGTGGGGCTTGTCATGTGCTGGCCTGGACGTGCCGGGATTTCTATCCTGAGCAGGAGATCGCCTTGGCGGCGTTGTACTTGGGGGACTTCGAGCATCCGCTGCACGTGTACGCGAGGTGGGGCACCTGGGCGTTCGACGCGTCGGGCTGGAACCCTGAGGCCGAGCTCCTGCAGGTCAACAGCGACTTCGAGGGCCGTCCCGTGCGTGAGGTGGAGACGATCACGAGCGACCTTCGGGAGTTCTGTGAAAAGCACGTGCACCGGCAACCGCATCAGTACTGGGCAGATCCGACAGAACGTGCACGCGCGTACGTCGGCCGGTACGACCCGCCCTGGCTCTAGGTGCTTCGAGCCTGATCCAGGTTCGACTGGTGCGGGCCGTTGAGCCAGTCCCGGGCGAGGCGGGCGTCGGTCGGGTCCTCTCCCCGGCGCTCTCCGCCCACTCGCGGACTTCAGCGGCAACCGTCGTACGTCCCCCGCACCCGCGAGGTGTGAGATAGCGGGTCGTTTGTAACCCGACAGCGATGACATAACCGGCAGTCGCAGCTAGGTTGTGCGGCATGGGGCGGGGGAGATGGCTGCTATGTGTGGTGTTTGCGGTGTGGGCGGTGGTTGCTTTGGGTGGGTGTGGGGCGGGTGCGGTCGAGTCTGCGGGGGAGGCTGAGCGGATGCCTGCGCGGTTCCGGATCGTTCCCGACGACTATCACGTGCCGTACGCCGGGACGGCCGAGGACGGACGGAAGTTCTTTCTCAGCGACGAGTTGTTCGGTCCCGGAGCGGCGTACGTCGGGTTGTATCTGTGGAAGGCGGACGGGACGTTCGACGAGGTGAAGGTCGACGAGGTACGTCGGCCTGACGGCGTGCCGCCCGGACAGGCTGCTGCGGCCGGTGCGGATCAGCTGATCGCCGCGCGGCTGGGTGAACTCGGAAAGTACGTCCTCGAGCCGATCGACGTCGCGCCGTTCGCCGTCGAGAAGAACGGCGTGACCTTCGGCTGGGTGGGCACCGAGTTCGAAGGCACCTACTCGATCCACATCGAACCAGGCGACTTCATCGCCTACTACGCCCCCTGGGACGGCCTCGACTACGACACCTGATCACTCACGACGGTTCAGCCTTGCGGGTCGGTCGGCCTGGTGGGCGTTAGCGTGCGGGGGTGGAGCGGGTTCTGCTGGATGACGTGGTTGAGACGGATTACGGGCAGTTTGATCTGGTGTGGGGCGGTGGGTTCGGATTCGACGGGGATGCGGATCGGTTCTTCGCCGGGCAGGTGAATGGGCTGGTGGGCGCCGCTCACGGGGATGGTGTCTACATGCACTTCGGTCGGCGGTCCGGTGGGTCGCCGGTGCGGATCGTGCTGGCCGACGTGGCGCCCGGCGTACCCGAGGAGTCCTGGGAGGACGTTGTCGAGGTGTCGATCGACGTACGGTCGGAAGACGTCGGGTGGACGTCCTGGGGCGGTGAGAGCGGCGGCGACCTCGATGGGGTCGCGGCGGGGAGCTATCGGTTGCGGGTCAGCGCGCGCGGGCGTGACATTGCTCGGGATCGGGAGTTCGCCGACGGGCTGTTCGACGCCTATCTCCTCGAGCTGTGGCCCGCCCCGGCTGAGCCCGACGCGATCCTTCGCATCGGCAGCGAAGACGCCCGCTACTGGCACCGCGAATGGGGCAGCCGCCGCCCGACCTGACCGCAGTTCAGGCAAGCGTGCACGTCACAGCTCGTCCTTGAGGTGGATGGGGGAGTGGCGGAAGTCTGCCTGGTGGTGCTGTGCCTTGGGGGTTAAGAGGCGCATGAGGACTGCTTGGCCTGTGGGAAAGCCGTCGGCGACGACTGTTGCCTCGGGTGCGGTGGGCCAGCCGGAGGTTTTCGCGTAGAAGGGCTGGTTGTGCGGGTCGCAGCAGATCAGGCCTAGGTCGGCGTTGCTTGCCTCGATCCGGCGGCAGGCTGATTCGACCAGTCGCCCTGCCCATCCTTCGCCGCGGAACGAAGGAAACGTGAGGACGCTTGTTGGGGCGGCGAGCTTGTACGTCGTGCCTTGGTGGGGCAGGTCGACGTGGACGATTTCCAGGTGGCTGACGACCAGGTCGCCGGCGACGTACAGCAGGTGATGCGGTTCGTACGACGGGTTCGTGATCCAGTCGCGATACCTGAGTTCCCCGGTGAATCCTTCCGGCCAGACGATCCGCAGGAACGACAGGACCTGAGCCTTCAGTACCGCCGGCAGCTCTCCGGGCGCGTATTCGACGTACCGCACATCCATGGCACCGAGTCTCGGTCGGATCCGGCGAACTAGCGAACGGATATCGCGGTGATGAGGTCGGGGAGTTGTGGTGGGAAGACTGTTTCGGTGGATTCGGTCAGCTCTTCGGCTGTCCACCAGCGGAAGCCGAGGATTGTGGTGGTTTCGTACTCGGTCAGTTGTGCCGGCGCGGGCGTGAAGTGTTCGACGCGGTGGAGGAGCCATTCCTCGCGTACGTCGATGCTCTGGCCGTTGAACTCGTGCGTGTGATCCCGGGTCCACACGTGGATGCCGGTCGGCAGATTGCGCAGGCCGGTCTCCTCGTACGTCTCGCGCTCGGCGGCGGCCTGCAGGGACTCGTCGGGCTCGACGCCGCCGCCGACCGGGTACCAGCATTCGGCGTGGTTCTTCGGGTCCTTGGCGTGGATGAGGAGCACGCGGTCGTTCTCGTCCAGCAGCAGGAGTTTCACCACGAGCCGCGCCATCAGAGGCCGACCCAGCGCCGGTACTTGTCCTGGTCGACATTGCTGCCGCACACGATCGTGAACACCTGCCGTCCGGCGAAGCGGTCGCGGTCTTCGAGGACCGCGGCGAGACCGAGCGCGGCCGACGGTTCGACGACCAGCCCGGCGTGGTCGAGCAGCAGGCGCAGGCCGGTGACGATCGATGCTTCCTGGACCAGTACGGCGTCGTCGGCCACGACGAGCAGGTCGTCGAGGACCTCCGGGATCGGGATGCGGCCCGCGACGCCGTCGGCGATCGTGTCGGTCGTGTCGGTGGTGACGACGCGACGCTGATGCCAGGAACGCGTCAACGCCGGAGCGCCGAGCGGCTGAACGCAGATCACCTCGACCGCCGGCGTGAGGGCCTTCAGCACGTACCCCACCCCGGTCGCCAGCGCACCACCACCCAGCGCGATCAGCACCACGGGCCGATCGCTCAGCTGGATCCGCGGTACGAGTTCGAGGGCGATGGTGGCCGCGCCTTCGCAGGTTTCGAGGTCCAGGCTGTCCTCGAGTAGCCGAATTCCGTCGTACCGGGCGATCGCGGCGGCTCGTTCGCGGGCGAGTTCGTGGTCGCCGTCGACGAGTTCGAGCTTGGCGCCGAGGGCGCGGATCCGGTCGAGTTTGGCCGTGGTCGCGAACCGCGAGGCGACGACCGTGACGTCGAGGCCGCGATCGCGACCGGACCACGCGAGGGCCTGGCCGAGGTTGCCCGCGCTCGCGCACACCACGGCTCTCGAGTCGCTGCCGGCGAGTTGACTCGCGACCACCTCGGTGCCGCGGCCCTTGAAGCTGCGGACCGGGTTCGCCGTCTCGAGCTTGATGTCGATCGCACAGCCGAGCACCGGTTCCAGCGCCTCGCAGCGATACAAGGGACTGTCGAGAAACACCGGATCGACGACCTCGCGAGCCGCACGAATCCGATCCATGTCGAGCCGCGTCGCCTGCACAGCACCGCAGCTTACGCAATCGTGCGGGTGCGTGGACTGGGAACACCCCGCGGGGTCGGAGCACAGGCAATACCTTGTTCACACACCCCGCCGGGTGTTCCCGGTCCGCCAACGTCAGGTCAGTGCAGGCAACCACTCGTGGTCGGGAAAGCGCGGGGCGATGCGGTCGTGCAGCCACGCGCGACGGGTCGGGTCGAGGTCCGCGGCGACATCGTGGAAGTCCTCGGTGTCCTTCGGTCGGTCGCTGCGGGACTTGAACAAGAGCACGAGCTCCGGCGCGAGGTACGGCGTACCGTCGGCGGTCGTGAGCGTGATCTCGTCGAGCGGTTTGCGGACGGTGCCGCGGCCACGGTGGTAGACCCAGTCGTCGCCGTCGGAGGCCGCGAGCATGACGCGGACCGGCGCCGGGAACAGGTCGTCGGGGAAGGCCAGTACGTCGGGGCCTGGCGTCAACGTCTCGCCCGGTTCCCAGGGGCGTTGGGCGCCGGTGTTCGGGTTCTCGAGTGTCGGCCGCGGGTCGGTGAAGGTGGCGGCGACCAGGTCGAGGTCGCGGGCCAGGACGAGTACGTCGACATCGGTGTGCGGCCGCCGTACCCGATCGGCGAACAGATCGAGCGCCCACCCGCCGGCGATCCAGTAGCGCCCGGGGTAGTCGGCGAACAACGCCCGCACGGCGTTCAATACTTCGAAAGGCATTTGGGACTCCGTCGCATGGAGGTCGGATGCGGTGAGCCCCGGTGAGAGTCAGAGCCGCCAGTAGAAGATCCGAGGCGGCACCGCGCAGCAAACGCGCACAGCAACCACCTCCTCCACGCCCTGACACTCAGCCGACGATCGTACCGACGCCGCGACGGGTCAGCACGCGGGTTTTCAGCTGTCCAGGAATTCGCGGATGTGTTGGGACCAGGTTTCGGGTTGTTCGAAGTGGCACATGTGGGCGGTGTTGGGGATGACGGCCAGTTGGCTGGGGACGGCTGCGTGGAGGCGGTGGGCCAGCTGGACAGGGAAGCCCATGTCCTTTTCGCCGTGCAGGATGAGGATGGGTTTGGCGAAGGTGCGGAGGATCTGTTCGGGGTCGCCGGTGATCCAGGGGTGCATGAGGCCGTTCATCGCGCGTTCGTACGACCAGTCGCCGAGGTCGGTGTCGAGGGATTCGAGCAGTTGCAGGTACGCCGGCGCGCGGGCGAGGTCCCACACGAAGATCGTCGAGTTGCGCAGGGCACCGTTCGCCTCGTCCTCGACGCGTTGACGGCGCTGGTACTCGTCCCAGTCGGCGAGGTAGACCGCACCCTCCGCCAACGAGTACGCCGACGTCGACGCGAGGACCAAGCGCCGTACCTGCTCCGGATGCTGGTGCACGAACTCCATCGCCGCTCGCCCACCCGTCGAGAACCCGACCAGGTCGACCGACCCGAGCCCGAGTCTCTCGATCAGCCGATGCGTGTCCTGTACGACGTACTCCGGCTGCAGGTCGTCGGCGGGCAACCCTCGACTGCTCCGCCCGCACCCGCGGAAGTCGAACAGCACCACGTGATGGTCCCTGGCCAGCGGCTCGAACCCGGGCACGAGATACCCATGCCCGACATCAGGCCCGCCGTGCATCACCACCACAGAAGGCCGATCGCTTCGCCGCCCGAGCTCCCGGACGAACAGCGTGACGCCCCCGACATCCACCAGCGAATCACCCATACCGGAAGGATTCCAGGCCCCTCCGACAATACTGATGCGATGACGGAACTGGAGAAGGCGACCTGGACGGCGGCCGACTTCGAGGTGATGGGCTGGCACGACTGCCGCGTGCACGCGGTGAGTATCGGCCTACGCGAGGACGACGGGTTTCCCTGGCAGCGCGTACTGCTGGATCTCGACTACATCGTCCGGTGGGTCGATCCGGCGTTCGCGCGGCGGCACTTCACGTTCTGGGTCGCGCCGGCGACGTTGGTGTTCGACGAGGCGTGGGACATCTCGGGTGCGCTCGAGCCGATGAACGACCTGCTCGAGATCGCCGACCTGCACCGACTCGACCCGCCCGACGACCGCCCCGACCCGCTCTGGCATATCGAAGGCCAGAACTTCGACCTCCGCCTCCGCGCACCCGGCTTCACGCAGTACGTCCGCACACCACCCGTCCACAGCAAGGGCCAGTACCTGACCCAACCAGAACGCGGCGGCCTCAGCTTCGCCGAACGCTCATTCACCTAAGACTTGCTGACCGGCGAGTCAGATGCGCCCGCTCGGCAGCGTTGTCGCAAGCGGCGATCGCGGTGTCGTACGCAGCCAAGGCTTCCGGCAGGCGGTCGGCACGGACCAGGAGCTCGGCTCGTACGGCGGGAAGCCGGTGGCCCGGAAGGTCCAACCCATCCAAGAGTTCGAGCCCGGCCTCAGGGCTCTCCGCCTCGGCGACCGCGACAGCGCGGTTGAGACGCACGACCGGCGATCCGGTCAGCGCTTCAAGCTCGTCGTACCACTCGCTGATGCGCCCCCAATCCGTGTGCTCCGCCCGCAACGCAGTCGAGTGTTCCGCGGCGATGAGTGCTTGGAGCAGGTACGGCGTCGACGGCGCATCTCGGATCAGCGGCGTGAGGAGCGTGAGCGCGTCGGCGATCTCGTGCATCCGCCAACGGGAGCGGTCCTGATCCGGAAGCAGCACGAGCCTGCCGTCCTCGACTCGTGCGTCCCGCCGCGCGTGCTGCAACATCATCAACGCCAGCAAGGCATCGAGTTCGTACGCCGCCGGGGCGACCTCACGCAGTACCTGAACCAGCCGTAGCGCCTCCCCAGCCTCAGCCGCCCGTACGACGTCCGAACCCGATCCGGGCGCGTATGCCGCCGTGAACGCGAGGTACGCGACATCAGCGACTGCCTCGACCCGCTCCTGCAGCGCCGGGCCGACAGGTACGTCGAACCGCGCGCCGGACAACCGTTTGCGCGCACGGGTCACCCGCGCGGCCATCGTCGCGGTCGGCACCAGGAACAGCCGCGCGATGTCGGCCGTCGGTACGCCGAGCACGAGCCGGAGCGTTAGCGCGGCCGCCGATTCCGCGGGCAGCGAAGGATGCGCGCAGAGCAGGATCAGCCGGAGACGTTCGTCGACGGCACCGAGTTCGCCGGACGCGTCGACGAGTACGCGGCGGGCGTTCGCTGTGATCTCGGCCTCGACCGCGAGCAGCGGAAGGGATTTCGCGGCGACGGCCTCGGCGCGCAGTCGGTCGAGCGCGCGGCGGCGCGCCGCGGTCAGCAACCAGGCCGGCGGGTTGGCCGGCACTCCGTCCGCGGGCCACGCCCGTGCCGCGGACTCGAAGGCCTCCGCGAGCGAGTCCTCGGCCAGGTCGAGACGCCGGAACTGCGCGGCGAGCAGGGCCAGGAGCCGGCCCCACTCGTCGCGCATGACGGTCTCGAGCGGGTTCACTCGTCCGGTACGCCGACGTCGAGGCACTCACGTACTTCGATGTCGTAGTCGCGAGGGAGGAGCGCCGCCACCTCGAGCGCCGTCGCGAGATCGGGCAGCTCGACGAGATAGAAACCACCGAGCTGCTCGACAGTCTCGGCGTACGGGCCCTCGGTGAGCCGGCGGCCGTCGCCGTCCGGCCGCAGCGTGCGGGCGTCCCGTGGATGCACCAGCGCCTCGCCGCCCCGGAACCGCCCACGCTCGCGCACCGCGGCGGTGAAGGCGCGGAAGTCGGCGAACACCCGCTCCCGCTCCGCCTCGTCGGCCGCGTCCCAGCGCGCGAAGTGCTCCGGCTCAGCCATCAGAATCAGGTACCGCGTCAGATCAGCCATGGAATCTCCTTTCGGAAACGATGACGTGCGATCCGGGTCAAAATCGACAGACACCCCGCGAGGAGGGCGGCTAGGGTCTGGCGGCATGTCGTTGTCGGACGCTTTTCTGCGGGAACAGCTTCACGGTCTGGGGTATCGGGAGGTGGAGCAGGTTGCCATCGGTATGCAGGGGGCGGTGTTCCGGCTCGGTGGGGGTTTGGTCGCGAAGATCTGGTTCCACGCGGGCGAGGGTGAGCTGCGAACGTTGGGGGAGTTGTACGCCGCGCTCGACGGTCGTCTGCCCTATCGGACGCCTCGCGTGCTGGAGCTGCACCGCCCAGGGGCCTATTGGGTGTCGGTCGAGGAAGAGCTGCCTGGGGTTCCGCTGCATGCCGTGGCGCCGCAGTTCGGTGAGGTCGACTGGGAGCGGATGCGGGACTGCGTTGTCGAGGTGGTCGAGGCAGTCGCGCAGGTCGAGGCGCCGGCCGTCCTTCGCCGTACGACGGTGCTCGACGAACCGGATCCGTTCCGGCCGGAGGGGGTGTCGTGGAGCGACGCGCTGTCGGGTCTCGTCCGTCGACGGGTGGCGCGCTTCGGCGATCAGCTGAGCCCGGTGATCGACAACTTCGAGGCGAAGATCGAGAACCTCCTCGTCCTGCTGTCCGACCTCAAGGAACCGGAGACCCGCCTGGTCCATGGAGATGTCACCGCCGGCAACATCCTGGTCGACGAGAACCTCCGCCCTGTCACGCTCCTCGACTTCGGTCTCCTGACCATGCCTGGCGACCCGGTTTTCGAAGCAGCCGCGACCGCCACCGTCATCGACCTGTGGTCGCCCCGAGCCCGCGAAATCGAAGCAGCCTTCGACAAGTCCTTCGCCACCCACCTCGGCTACGACCCTCACCTCCTCCTCACCTACCGCTGCGCCTACTCCCTCATCATCTCCAACGCCCACGACGAAGACCCCTACAACCGCGACACCCACGTACCCCTCACGGCCGGCCTGTTCAACAGCCCTCAAGTCACCACGCTGCTGACCCGCTAGGCATGGGATCTTGGCGTCGCCAAGCACCATCCACGAGGGGAAAAGCGTTGAATATCAAACGAATTGCTGTTGGTCTGGCTGCCCTTGCGCTGCCTGCGGTGTTGCTCACCACCCAGGTCTCGACGGCCGAGGCCGCGACGCTGTGCGGTGAGAACTACCACTCCGTCGGGAAGGGCCGGGTGGACCTTGTGGCCACCTGGCCGGGTGGTTCGGTCAACCTCGGGTACGTGGATATCCAGTACAACCCGGTGCAGACCCGTTGGTGCTTCCTGGTGAAGGCGAATGAGTCGATCTCCTTCGTCACGGTGCACGGAGCGTACGGCGCCAGCCCGGACTGGGACCGCTACGGCGAGGGCCGCGGTTGGAAGGTGAAGTATCTGGACTCCAACGGCGGGGAGTGCGCCAAGGCCTCGGCCAAGATCGCCCAGGTCGAGGGCGCGACCGTTTGGTCGGGCACCTTCACTCGCTGCCGCTGAGCGTCTGATCGGCTGGGCTGCCGGATCGACGGCGGCTCAGCCGATGAGGCAGAAGAGGGTGCCGTCGGGGGCTTTGAGGACTATGAAGTCGGCGTTGGGCGGGTAGGTCCAGTCTTCTACTTGTTCGGCGCCGAGGGTGGTGAGGCGGGCCACTTCGGCCTCCAGGGTTGAGGTTTCCTTGTCCACCCAGAGGTCGAGGTGGGTGCGGTCGGTGCTGTCCAGGTGGACGCGCGTGGGCGGTGTTCCGGGTGGTGGGGCGAGGAAGTCTCCGTTGTCGGGGTCGGGGGTGAGGCCGAGGGCCTCGCGCCAGAAGTTGGCGGCTGGGCCGGTGTCGGGGACGTTGAGGACGATTGCTCCGAGTGTGAGGGCCATGCCTTCCAGGGTTACAGAAAACGGCGTGTAACGCAGGAGGGGTGCCGCAGCGTCGGGTGGGGTGTAGGAGACGCTGACTCGGAGGGGATCGTTGTGAGACTGAAGACAAGCATGCTGGTAGCACTGACCGGAGCCCTGGCGGCCACCATCACGGCGGGTACGGCGGACGCTCGGCCGGCCCAAGAACCGTTGCAGTGGACAACAACCGCGACGCATCGGCAACCGGCCACGTTCAACGACGTGGCCACCGGAGCGGGCGGGACCTGGGCTGTCGGCGGGGATCAGGTGGACGGCTTCGCGGACCAGCGCCCGCTGGCGATGCGCTGGGACGGCAAGACCTGGAAAGCCACACCCCAACCGGTGAAGACCAACGCCAGCCTGGAAAGCGTCGCGGTCGGTACGGCGAAGAACGTCTGGGCGGTAGGCGAGGACCGCACCAACCCGGACCAGCCGAAACCGCTGGCCCTGCACTACAACGGCACCAAGTGGCAGGTCGTGAAGACTCCCGCCGTACCCACGGGCTCCTTCGGCGACGTGGTGATCGCGCCGGACGCCTCGGTCTGGGTCACGGGCTGGGCGAACGTCGGCGGCAAGGAACGCGCCGTCGTCTACCGCTACGCCGCCGGCAAGTGGCAGGCCCTCAACACTGGCCTGGAGGGATCGATCAACGGCAACGTGCTGACCGTCCTGTCCGCGAAGAACGCCTGGCTCGGCCTGAACGCCGGCCTCGCGCACTTCGACGGAGAACGCTGGACGCTGGTCAAGGACCTGCCGACCGACGGCTCCCAGATCCCGACCGGTATGGCGTCCGCCGGCCCGGACAACATCTGGCTCGTCGGCGTCCAGTACGCGTCCGGTATCGCCCCGCTGGCCCTGCACTACAACGGCGCCAAGTGGACCAAGGTCGCCGTACCGGCCGGGATGGCCCAGCTGTACGACGTTGCTCTGCGCAACAATCTGCCGGTCGTGGTCGGTGAACGCTTCGCCGACGGCCAGACCGCGACGCCGTACGTCCTCCAGCTGAGCGGCTCGAAGCTCGTTGCCGCCCCCGCTCCGAAGGCCGCGACGGGCACGCTCACCGGCATCACCACGACGAAGGACCGCGTCTGGACGGTCGGGATGTCCGCGGCGTCCGCGCAGGACCCGTTCGCCGCGCTGGCCGCGTTCAGTCGCTGACCTGCCCCGGCGTACGGCCGAAGGTACGACGGAACGCCGCGATGTACGCCGACGCGCTCGAGTAGCCGACCCGGTGGGCGACCTCCGACACCGGGTAGGCGTCGAGCAGGATCAGCGACGCCCGCAACCGGAGGCTCGCCCGCCACGTGCTGAACGACTGACCGAACTGTCGCTGGAAGTCCCGTTGCAGCGTTTTCGCACTCACATGCAGCCGGCCTGCCCATTCGTCCAGACTGGTCGGGTCGGCCGGCTCGTTCGTGAGGGCTCGCGCGACCCGCAACGCGAATCCGCTGCCGTCGCCGGCCGGCTCGGTCAGATCCCGGAGCGATGCGAGCCCGTGCATCACCGAAGCGCGCAGCCGCAGCCCGTCCTGCTCGGGCAGCCCGCGCACCGCGAGCCCTTGGATCGCGGCGGCCACCTCCGCCGGTACGCGGGCCGTCCCGATCCGCAACCCGGCCAGCCCGGGCGGATCCTCCCGCAGGCACACCCGGTAGACCGTGTGACGGGTCGGCCGGATCGAGGTGGGTTTCGCCTGGACCGAGTGACTGACCGCCCGCTGCGCCCAGATCGCCTCGCCGGCGCCGACGAACTCGGTGTTGCCCTGGTACGAGACTGCCATCAGCCCGTCCGGTGACCAGTACAGCTGGTGCAGCCAGTCCTGCCGGATCCCGCCGAACTCCAGCGTCGTCGCGGCGCCGTACCGCAGGACCAGGATCCCGCCCGGAGTGCCGATGCCGTAGCCGAACTCGTCGCAGTTGTCGGGGTCCGCGCCGCGCGCGGTGACCAGGCTCAAGGTGTCCTCCTCGCGACATCCGCTGTCCTCGGCGCGCTATCAGCCAGTATCAGGTAAGGCTAGCCTAACTTCGATGACTGGGGTTACGAGGAGGTTGGCATGTTCCTGCGCCCGTTGGGTGCGGTCTTCCTGGCGATCGGGCTGGTCGCGTGCGGTGCGTCCGATCCGGGGCCGGTGGCCGGCGAGACGCGGGTCTTCCGCGCCGACGGCGGTGACGTGACGATCCCGAAGACCCCGCAGCGGGTGGTCGCGACCGGGTACGCCGTCCCCGCGCTGATCGAGGCCGGGGCGCCGCTGGTCGGGATCTCGTTGTTCGCCCGCAGCGTGCCGATGATGTCGGCCGCGGACAAGGCGACGTACGACGGGTTGACCAAGATCGCCGGGGAGACGGCCGCCGAGACCGACTACGAGAAGATCGCGCTGGCGAAGCCGGACCTGATCGTGATCGGGGTGCCGCAGCCGGTGCTCAAGGACATCGACCTGGCGCGGCTGACGGCGATCGCGCCGGTGGCGGCGATCGGTCCGACGGTGCCGGACGCGTGGCGGACCTTGTCGCAACGGCAGTCCGACGCGGCCGGGCGGGCGGAGGACTTCGGCAAGGCGAAGACGGCGTACGAACAGCGGGCTGCCGAGTTGAAGACGAAGTACGCCGAGGTGTTGCGGGGAAAGAAGTTCGCGCACGTGGGCGGGTACGGGCAGGTGGCGAAGGGCAGCTTCATGCGCGAGTACGACAAGTCGTGGGGGACGAACATCGCGCAGGACATCGGGGTCACGTATCCGGGGCAGCCGAAGCATCCGGGGGAGGGCAGCGCGGCGGTGGCCGAGCAGGTGTCGATCGAGTTGCTGCCCGATGAGTTCAAGGACGCGGACGTGATCACGTACACGCTGGAGCCGGACGGGAGCGTGGGGCCGGCGGTGCAGTTCGTGCTCGACTCGCCGCTGTGGAAGAGCCTGCCGGCAGTGAAGGCGGGGCGCGCGATCGGCGTGCGGTACACGCAGGCGGCGACGTACGAGACGGCGCTGCAGACCCTCGGCGCACTCGACGAGGCCCTCGCCCCGCTGCGGGATGCACAGTGAACCGGGACAACCCGCGGGAGCGGGTCGAGGCGCATCATCGGGCCGGTGCAGGGGTGACGCGGATCCCGTACCCGATCGGCATCCGTACGGCGGTCGTCGCGCGGACGACGTACCTGACGGCGCACATGGTGCGAGTGACGCTGACCGGAGAGGGGTTGGCCGGCTTCCACTCGTACCACTGCGACGACCACGTGAAGATCGTGTTCCCGGATCCCGACGGCACACTCCGCCTGCCGGTGCCGAACGACCGTCAACTGCTCGACTGGCCCCGGCCGTTCCCGCCGACGCGGAGCTACACGGTCCGGCGGTACGACGGGACGCATCTCGACCTCGACTTCGTGGTCCACAACAGCGGACTCGCCTCGCCGTGGGCCGAGGCGCTGCGCCCGGGGGACAAGGTCGCGATCGCCGGTCCGCCCGGCGGCCGCGCGTTCCCGTACACGCACCCGCACTACGTCTTCGCGGTCGATCCCACCGGCCTGCCGGCGGCGGCCCGGTGGCTCGACGAGGCCCCGAGCCACCTGAGTGCCGACGTCGTGGTGGAGATCGACCATCCGGACGAGTCGGCGTACCCGCTGGCCACCCGCGCCAACACGAAGGTCCACTGGATCCCGCGCGGCTCGCTGGCCACCCACGTCCTGTCGCTCGCGGTCCCGCCGCGGACGTTCCTCTTCGCGGCCGGCGAGGCCGACGCGCTCCGTCCGCTCCGCCCCTGGCCGAAGGCGGACGCCGTCATCCGCGGGTACTGGAAGCGCGGCGAGGCGGACCACGAAGATCACTGAGAGTCACCAACCTGACCGGTTGTTGTTCCGGCCGGGGTGACATCGGTCTCGCCGTCCCCGTGCGAACGGGTCTCCGCGAAGCAAGTAGGCTTGCGCGGGCGCTGTTTCGGGTGCCCGTGCTGATACTTGTTGAAAGAACTCGCAGGGAACTCGAGGAGAAGACCGCGTGACTTCCCATCGCCCCGCGGCGGTCGTCATCATGGCCGCCGGGCTCGGAACCCGGATGAAATCGGCGACCCCGAAGGTGTTGCACGAGATCGGCGGGCGCAGTCTCGTCGGCCATGCTGTGCTCACCGCCCGGGCGCTCAGCCCCGAACACCTCGTGGTCGTGGTCGGCAACGGCCGCGAACTGGTCGAGGAACACCTCAAGGCCGTCGACCCGGAGGCCCGCACCGCCGTCCAGGAGCAGCAGCTGGGTACCGGCGACGCGGTCCGAGCCGGGCTCACCGCCGTACCCAAGGACTTCGACGGCTCGGTGGTCGTCACGTCCGGCGACGTCCCGCTGCTCGAGGCGGAGACGCTCCACGACCTGATCGCCGAGCACGACAAGCACGGCAACGCGGTCACCGTCCTGACCGCGCGAGTCCCCGACCCGACCGGGTACGGGCGGATCGTGCAGGGCCCGGACGGCACCGTCGCGGCGATCGTCGAGCACAAGGACGCCACCGCCGAGCAGCGGGCGATCGACGAGATCAACGCCGGGATCTACGTGTTCGACGCGGCCACCCTGCGGGACGGTCTCAGCCGGCTCACCACCGACAACGCGCAGGGCGAGCTCTACCTGACCGACGTGATCGGCATCGCCCGGACCGACGGCAAGCGGGTCGGTTCGCACGTCACCGACGACGAGATGCAGACCGAGGGCGTCAACGACCGCGTCCAGCTCGCCACGCTGCGCGCCGAGCTGAACCGCCGTACCCTCACCCGCCTGATGCGTGAGGGCGTCACGATCGTCGACCCGAACACCACCTGGGTCGACCGGACCGTCCAGGTCGCCCGCGACGTCACGCTGCTGCCGAACACCCAGCTGCACGGGGCGACCACGGTCGACGAAGGCGCCACCATCGGCCCGGACACCACGCTCACCGACGTCACGGTCGGCGCCGGCGCCACGATCATCCGCACCCACGGTTCCAGCGCGATCATCGGCGACGGCGCCGGCGTCGGCCCGTTCGCGTACCTGCGCCCGGGCACCAAGCTCGGCGTGAAGGGCAAGATCGGCACCTTCGTGGAGACCAAGAACTCCACCATCGGCGACGGCGCCAAGGTCCCGCACCTGACGTACGCCGGCGACGCGACCATCGGCGACGGCGCGAACATCGGCGCCGGCACGATCTTCGCCAACTACGACGGGGTCGCGAAGCACCCGACGCACGTCGGCAAGCACTCGTTCATCGGCAGCAACTCGGTGATCGTGGCGCCGCGGACGATCGCGGACGGCGCCTACCTGGCGGCCGGTACGGCGCTCACCGAGGACGTCGGCCCGGGCGAGATCGCGGTCGCTCGCGGCCGGCAGCGCAACATCAAGGGCTGGGTCGCGCGGAAGCGGGCCGGCACCAAGACCGCCGCGGCGGCCGAGGCGGCACTGGCCGACCAGCCGGACGAACAGCAGTCCTGAGCAGCGGAACCAACGGGAGGCGCGGGCGATGAGCGGGATGAAACGAACCACCGAGAAGAACCTGATGGTTTTCTCCGGCCGGGCGCATCCCGGTCTCGCCGAGGAGGTGGCCACCGAACTCGGGTCCGGTCTGGTCCCGACGCAGGCGTACGACTTCGCCAACGGCGAGATCTACGTCCGGTTCGAGGAGTCGGTCCGGGGCAGCGACGCGTTCGTGATCCAGAGCCACACCTCGCCGATCAACGAGTGGATCATGGAGCAGCTGATCATGGTCGACGCGCTGAAGCGGGCGTCGGCCAAGCGGATCACGGTGGTGCTCCCGTTCTACGGGTACGCGCGGCAGGACAAGAAGCACCGCGGCCGGGAGCCGATCTCGGCCCGGCTGATGGCCGACCTGTTCAAGACCGCCGGCGCCAACCGGCTGATCTGCGTGGACCTGCACACCTCGCAGATCCAGGGCTTCTTCGACGGCCCGGTGGACCACCTGATGGCGCTGCCGATCCTGACCGACTACGTCCGGGAGAAGTACGGCGACCAGCAACTGGCCGTGGTGTCGCCGGACGCCGGCCGGATCAAGGTGGCCGAGCAGTGGTCGGCGCGGCTGAACAACGCGCCGCTGGCCTTCATCCACAAGACCCGCGACATCGACCGCCCGAACGAGACGGTCGCGAACCGGGTCGTCGGTGAGGTCAAGGGCCGGGTCTGCATCCTGGTCGACGACATGATCGACACCGCCGGCACCATCACCAAGGCCGCCGACGCGCTGTACGCCGAGGGCGCCGCGGGCGTGGTGATCGCCGCGACGCACGCGATCCTGTCCGGTCCCGCGGTGGACCGGCTGAAGAACTGCCAGGCCAGCGAGGTGATCGTCACGAACACGCTGCCGATCGCCGAGGAACGCCGCTTCGACAAGCTCACCGAACTCTCGATCGCACCGCTGATCAGCCGAGCCATCCGCGAGGTCTTCGAGGACGGCTCGGTGACCAGCCTGTTCGACGGCCGCGCCTAGACGGTCTCGGTGCCGACGGCGGCCCGGCGCCACGCGTAGTACGCGACGGCGATCCCACCGGCCGCCATCGGAATCTGCACGGTCAGCCCGATCCACCCGTTGCCCGGGACCACGAAGCTGATCACGATGAACAGCACGAGCACGGGCACCCAGCGCGGTACGGCGTGCGACCGCCACAGCCCGATCGCTTGGACCACCGTTCCGACTGCGACCGTCAGTGCGCCGGCGAGCATCGGGCCGAACAGGTGCACCAGGTCGTCGTTGGCGTTGCCAATCACCGCGCCGCCCGTCGTGGCGTCGACGCCGGTGGTGAAGTAGTACGCCGCTGCGAGCCCGCCGACCCCGACCGCCTGGAACGCGATCCCGATCCAGATCAGCATCCCGCCCGTCGTGGCCCACGCCGCACCGCGCCGGCGGACGAGGTAGCCGGTGAGGAAGGCCTGAGCCGTCACGCCGAGGAGCGCGCTGACGCTCAGGACGACCAGCAGGCCCCACCAGCGGTCGCGCAGTGGCTGAATGTCGGCGTACGAGTAGGTCTCGCCGCCGCCGGACGGCTCGGGCCAGAGCACGCCGCCGGGCGTCGCGATGACGTTGCTGATGGTGAGTACGAGGCCGATCGCGCCGATGCGCCGGCGAGTGACAGGATCGGCCGGTACGACGGTCGGCCGGACAGTTGTGGTGGACATCGGGACCCCTCCCGCGAGTAATTCGGACAGCTCCAGAGAACGTCCGCTGGGCCGGTCGGCACATCGCAGGGAGCACGGACCAGGTTCTCCGTGCTGGCTCGGAGTCATCCGGCCGAAACCGGCCTTACCCTGACGACATGCGGTGGCCACGGTGGGTCGCGCTCGGTACCTTCCTGCTCGTTCTGATGCTCGTGGCGGGAAGCTCCTGGCTGTTGATCGCGTACCGCACCGGCCCGCACACGCTGCGGAACTTCATCGGTCTGGCAGCGATCGGGACCGCGATCGCCGCGCTCGGGCTCGCGGTCGCCCGGCGTGAGCCGGCCAACCCGGTCGGGGCGATCCTCGGCTGGATCGGCGCGATCGCCGTGTTCCTGACCGCACGCGACGTCTACTACGACGCCGTCGCCCACGATCCGGGGCGCTTGCCACTCGACAGCCGGGTGGTCGCCTGGCTCGAGGAGACCGGATGGTGGTTGCTGGCCGCGGTGGCCTTCCTGCTGCTGTACTTCCCGACAGGTCACCTGGTGAGTCGTCGATGGCGACCGCTTCCCCCAGCCTTGCTGGTGCTCGGCGCTCTCCAGAACGTGCCGCTGTCCGGAGTTCTCGGTGTGGTGAGCGAGGTGGCGTTCTTCGGGTTCCTGGCGCTCTGCCTGACCGCGGTCGTACCGGCGGCGATCCGGTACCGCGGCTCGACCGGCACGGTCCGTGCGCAGCTGAAGTGGCTGCTTCTCGCAGGGCTTGCCGCCGTTGTCTACCCGCTCGTGTGCCTGGCCGAAATCCTGGTCACGGGTCGCAGCGGCATCGTGGCGACCGTCTTCGGGATCGTCACCTTGGTGTCCCTGCCGGCCTCTGTCGCGGTGGCGATGCTCCGGCACGACCTGTACGACGTCGACCGGGTGCTGGCCGACACGGTCAGCTACAGCATCGTGATGGTCGTCCTGCTGGGCACGTACGCCGTCTCGGCCGTCTCGCTCGGGCTGGTACTGGGACGTGACTCGGCTGTCGTCGCCGCGGCAGCGACCGCCGTGTGCGCTTTGATCCTGGCGCCGTTGCGAAGCAGGCTGCAGCGCGCGGTCGATCGGCGGCTCTATCCACCGCGACGTGCCGCTTTGCTGGCGATCGAGGATCTGCAGCGCCGGATCCACACCGAGCAGGCCCAGCCCGAGGACCTCGAGTCCGCGCTGCGGGGTGCGCTCCGCGATCCGGCCCTTCGGGTCGGCCTGCTGATCCCCGGAGCGTCCGGTTTCGTCGACGCCGCCGGCGCTCCGGTGGCCGAGCCGCGGCTGGTCCCGGTGCTGCTGGGTGGCGAGCAGATCGGCGTACTCGCATCCGAGGCGACGCCTCCCGCCGTACTGAAAGCCGTGGCGGCCGCGGCGGCCAGCCTGGTGGAGGTGACGCGGCTGCGGGCGGAGCTCGCCGGGGCACTCCGCGAGGTGGCTGCGAGTCGCGCGCGGTTGGTGCAGGCCGGTGACGAGGAGCGGCGGCGGCTGGAGCGGGACCTGCACGACGGCGCGCAGCAACGGCTGGTCGCGTTGGGCATGGCGCTACGGCTGGCTCAGCGGCACCTGGACGACGGGACGGTCGACGTGAACGGACTGCTCGACCAGGGCGTCGCCGAGCTCGGGACCGCAGTCGCCGAGTTGCGGCAGATCGCCCACGGTCTGCGCCCGACCAGCCTCGACGACGGACTGCACGCCGCGTTGAGCGCGATCACCCAATCGCTGCCGATCCCGGTCCGGCTGCAGATCCCGGCCGATCTGCCCGAGGAGCTCGCGACGACGGCGTACTTCGTGGCTGCCGAGGCGGTGACGAACGCTGCGAAGTACGCGAACGCCACGGCGATCGTGGTCCGGGTGGCGCGGTCGGCCGATGTGATGCGGGTCCGGATCGAGGACGACGGGTGCGGGGGAGCCGTACCGCGGCCCGGCTCGGGGCTGAGCGGACTGCTCGATCGGGTCGCGGCCGTCGGCGGTGCGCTGGAGCTGCGGAGTCCGGCCGGCCGCGGTACGACGGTCGAGGCGGTGCTGCCGTGCGAATCGTGATCGGCGAGGACTCGGCGCTGTTCCGGGAAGGGCTGGCGCGGCTGCTGGCCGATGCGGGACACGAGATCGCCGGCCTCGCCGCGGACGCCACGAGCCTGCTGACCGTGATCGCGGAGACCCGGCCCGACCTGGCCGTGATCGACATCCGGATGCCGCCCGACGGAACCGACGACGGTGCCCGGGCGGCCCGCCAACTTCGGGTGCTGCACCCCGAGCTCGGGATTGTGCTGCTCTCCCAGCACGTCGAGACCAGGCACTCCGTCGAGCTGGTCGCGACCGGTCGCTTCGGCTACCTCCTCAAGGACCGCGTGCTGGCGGTCGACGAGTTCCTCGACGCCCTGGACCGGGTCGCGGCCGGCGGGTCGGCCCTCGATCCGGAAGTCGTCGGCCGGTTGATCGGCCGCAGGCAGGCCGACGACCGCCTCGCACCGCTGACCCCGCGCGAGCGTGAAGTCCTCGCGCTGATGGCCGAGGGCTGCACGAACGTCGGCATCGGCCGGCGGCTGTTCCTGACCGAGCGGACCGTCGAGACCCACGTCGGCAGCATCCTCGCGAAGCTCGGCCTGCTCACCAACGACGAACAGCACCGCCGGGTGCTCGCCGTACTGGCCTATCTCGGCGGCCACTAGATTGGCCGCATGAGAATCGCGGTCTTCCACCCAGGTGCGATGGGCTCGAAGCTCGCGGCGCAGCTGGTCGTCGCCGGGCATGAGGTGCGGTGGGTGCCGGACGGGCGCAGCGACGCCTCCAAGGCGCGGGCCGACGAGGCCGGTCTGATCGGTGCGTCGTTCGACGACGCGGTCGCGCTCGCCGACGCCGTCCTGTGCTCGTGCGCGCCGCAAGGAGCCGTGGACATCGCGGAGCAGGTCGGCCGGGCCGGGTTCGCCGGCTTGTACGTCGAGGCGAATCCGCTGTCGCCCAAGTCGTTGCAGGCGGCGCGGTCCGCCGTACCTGACGCGACGTTCGTCGACGCGGGCGTGGTCGGGCCGCCTCCGACCGGTGGGCCGAGTCCGACCCATCTGATGCTGTCGGGTGCCGACGCCGAGACCGCGGCCGGATTGTGGGCCGGTACCGCGGTCACCCCGATGGTCGTCGGCTCCGAACCAGGCGCGGCCAGCGCGGCGAAGTCGTCGTACGCCCTGTACAACAAGGGCAAGGCGGCGCTGGCGGTGCTCGCTTTCCAGCTGGCCGAGAAGCACGGCGTCACCGAGGCGCTGATCGCGCAGCAGACCCGCGCGGACGGCGGCTCGCTGAAGGACGCAGGCCTTCCGGAGCAGCTCCGCAGCGTCGCCTGGCGCTGGGGCCCGGAGTTCGACGAGCTGGCCGAGACCCTCGACGCCGCCGGTCTCGAAGGCGATGTGGCTCGAGCCCTTCGGCAGGTCTGGACCAAGCTCAGCTGACCGTCGGCTGCCCGTAGTCGCGGAGGACGAACGGCGGGATCAGGTCGATCACGTGCGTCATCGCGTCCAGGCGGGCCAGCACGTCCGGTACGGCGAACGCGCCGGTTGACCAGGACACGAACGCGCTCCCGGCGATCTGCCACTCCAGGCCCGGGTTGAACAGCACGCACTCCATCATCCGGGGATGCATGACGGCCGACGCGTACCGGTCGTCGGGGGACTCCACCCGGAACTGGTCGTTGAACTGCTGGTTCTCCAGTTCGAGATCGCGTCCCTGGAACATCCGCCGCAGCCCCGACTCGTGCCGGATCGTGAGCGGTGGCAGTGCGACCGGGAGGGTCAGTGCGATCAGGTTGACGGTGTGGGTCTGCTGGGTCTTGCCGTTGCTGGTCACGTACGTGTAGTCGAGGACGCACAGGCCGCGACCCTGGTACACGCCGGCGTACGCCTCACCCGGCTCGCCCTCCCGGTACAGGTTCGCGGCGATCTGCAGCAGCCAGGGGTGCGGCGGGACCGGGTACCACCCGACCGAGGCCACTTCCGCGGCCCGCCGTCGGAGCATCGCCCGCCGTCGGCGCCGGCTCCACACGACCAGCCAGATCACGCCGGCGAGGCCGACCAGCGGGACCAGCAGGGTCAGGGCTGTGAGGAACGCGAACACCCCGGCAACGTACCGAAACGGCCGGGTCGGAAACGGGTGACGGCCGAGATCGGCAGGCGGGAGCAAAGTGCCTCAGCCCGACGATTTCCCGTCTGGCCACGCTCGTGGGTAGACTGTTTTGGTTGCCTCGGCGAGGGACGCCCCCCGAGAACTGTTGGGCGCGGCTCCGTGATCGACGCGGTGGTTCGTTGCCTGACGCCTTCTCGGGGTCAGCAGGCGCCCGCTGAGGCCGCAGCCGAGTTCTATCCAGACAACAGATCACCGCAACGCTTTTGAGGAGTTCAGTCGTGGCCGAGGTCAAGATCCAAGCCGAATCGCGTACGGAGTTCGGCAAGGGGGCTGCCCGCCGAATCCGCCGGGACAACAAGGTTCCCGCCGTCCTCTACGGCCACGGCAGTGACCCGGTGCACATCTCGCTGCCCGGTCACGACACCATGCTGGCCCTGAAGACCGCCAACGCCCTGCTGCTGATCGAGGTCGAGGGCGGCGAGTCCCACCTGGCGCTGCCGAAGCAGGTCCAGCGCGACCCGATCAAGGGCTTCATCGAGCACGTGGACCTGGTCATCGTCCGCCGCGGCGAGAAGGTCCAGGTCGACATCGCGGTGCACCTCGAGGGCGACGCCGTCAGCGACGCCCTGGTCGTCCTGGAGGCGCAGAGCATCCTGGTCGAGGCCGAGGCGACGCACATCCCGGACGGCGTCACCGTCTCGATCGAGGGTCTGGAGGTCGGCGCCCAGATCCACGCGTCCGATCTGCAGCTGCCGGCCGGTACGACGCTGGCCATCGAGCCGGACACCCTGGTCGTGAACATCACCGCCCAGCAGACCGCCGAGCAGGCCGAGGCCGAGCTGGCCGAGGCCGAGGCCGAAGCCGGTATCGAGCGCGACGAGCCGACCGCGGCCGAGGAGCCGGTGGCTGCCGCGGCCGAGTAATCTGCTGCCGCAGCACCAGACATCTTCGGGAGGGCCGGGATCCGTGGCGGACGACGTGTGGTTGGTCGTCGGACTGGGGAATCCCGGCCCTTCCTATGCCCGCACCCGGCACAACATCGGGCACCTGGTCGCCGACGAACTGGCGGCCCGGACCGGTGCGAAGTGGAAGCAGAGCAAGCAGGCCAAGGCCGAGGTGATCGAGACCCGGATCAGCGGCCTGCGGACGGTTCTGGCCAAGCCCCGCTCGTACATGAACGAGTCCGGCGGGCCGGTGTCGGGGCTGCTGAAGTTCTTCAAGCTGGACCCGGCCAACCTGGTCGTGGTGCACGACGAGCTGGACATCGACTTCGGGGTCCTGCGCTGCAAGTTCGGCGGTGGCGACAACGGCCACAACGGGCTCAAGTCACTGCGGAAATCGCTTGGCACCGGTGAGTACTATCGAGTCCGGTTCGGTGTGGGTCGTCCGCCGGGCCGGCAGGCCCCCGCCGACTTCGTCCTCAACGAGTTCTCCTCGACCGAACGCAAGGACCTTCCGTTCGCCGTCGACCGGACCGCGGACGCAGTCGAATCCCTGCTCACCGACGGCCTCGACGCCACGCAAGGGAAGTACAACTCGTGAAGCTCACCGGTCTCGTCGACACCCTGATCACCGATCCGGTGGTGGCCGAGGCCGTTCGTGACGCCCGCGGCGACAGTGTCACGACCCTCGACCTGAGCGCGCCGACGCCGGTGCGTCCGGTCCTGCTCGCCGCACTGGCCGCGGCCCAGAACGGCGCCGACCGCCCGGTGCTCGCCGTCACCGCCACCTTCCGCGAGGCCGAGGAGCTCACCGAGGCCCTCCAGTGCCTCGTCGACGAGCCGAGCGCCGTCGCCTACTACCCGGCCTGGGAGACGCTTCCGCACGAGCGCCTGTCGCCGCGCTCCGACACAGTCGGCCGGCGCCTCGCCGTACTGCGCCGGCTCGTGCATCCGGATCCGTCCGACGAGACGACCGGGCCGATCCGGATCCTGGTCGCGCCGGTGCGGTCCGTCCTGCAACCGCAGGTCGCCGGCCTCGCGGACCTCCGGCCGGTGCAGCTGCACGTCGGCGACACGGTCGAGCTCGAGGACGTCGTCGAGCGGCTCGCCGCCGCGGCGTACCACCGGGTGGACCTGGTCGAGCGGCGCGGTGAGTTCGCGGTCCGCGGCGGCATCATCGACGTCTTCCCGCCGACCGAGGAGCACCCGCTGCGGGTGGACTTCTTCGGCGACGACGTCGAGGAGATCAGGTACTTCGCGGTCGCCGACCAGCGCTCCCTGGAGATCGCCGAGCACGGTCTGTGGGCGCCTCCGTGCCGCGAGCTGCTGCTGACCGACGAGGTCCGCGCGCGGGCCGCCGTACTGGCCAAGGAACATCCCGAGCTGGCCGAGCTGTTCGAGAAGCTCGCCGAAGGGCACGCCATCGAGGGTATGGAGTCCCTGGCGCCGGTGCTCGTCGACGAGATGGAGCTGCTGGTCGACCTGATGCCCGCCGGTACGCACGTGGTCGTCAGCGACCCCGAGCGGGTTCGCGCGCGGGCGCACGACCTGGTGGCGACCAGCCAGGAGTTCCTGGAGGCGTCCTGGGCCGCGGCTGCCGGTGGTGGCGAGGCCCCGATCGACCTGGGCGCGGCGGCGTACATGTCGCTCGGCGCCGTCCGGTCGCAGGCTCTCGGCAGGGGCCTGGCCTGGTGGAGCCTGTCGCCGTTCGCGGCCGCCCCGACCGACGAGCCCGAGCTGCGGGACTCGATGGGGGCGCGGGTCGCGTTCGACATCGACACCGAGGCCGGTGCGGTCACCAGCAAGATCCTCGCCGTCCACGAGGTCGACCCGTACCGCGGTGAGACCGGCGCGGCGGTCGAGGACATCCGCGGCTGGTTGCGGGACGGCTGGCGGGTCGTCTGCGTCACCGAAGGCCACGGTCCCGCGCAACGCCTCGTCGAGGTGTTCTCCGAGGCCGAGCTGCCGGCCCGGACGGTCGACGGGATCGACGAGATGCCCGCGCCCGGCGTCGTGCTGGTCTCGCAGGGGCAGCTCGACCACGGGTTCATTGCCGACGGCATCAAGTTTGCGGTGCTCACCGAGAACGACCTGGCCGGCCAGCGGTCGGCGGCCGAACGCCGTTCCCAGCAACGGATGCCGTCGCGCCGCAAGAAGACGATCGACCCGCTGGAGCTGCAGCCCGGCGACTTCGTCGTCCACGAGCAGCACGGCGTCGGCCGGTACGTCGAGATGATGCAGCGGACCGTCGGCACCGGGACCCAGAAGGCCACCCGCGAGTACGTCGTGATCGAGTTCGCGCCGAGCAAGCGCGGACAACCCGGCGACCGCCTGTACGTGCCGACCGACCAGCTCGACCAGGTCACCCGGTACGTCGGCGGTGAGCAGCCGACCCTGGACAAGATGGGCGGCGGCGACTGGGCCAAGCGCAAGGGCCGCGCCCGCAAGGCGGTCCGGCAGATCGCCGGCGAGCTGATCAAGCTGTACGCCGCGCGCCAGGCGACCAAGGGGCACGCGTTCGCCAAGGACACCCCGTGGCAGCGGGAACTCGAGGACGCGTTCCCGTTCGTGGAGACGCCCGACCAGCTCGCCACCATCGACGACGTGAAGCACGACATGGAACGCGTCATGCCGATGGACCGGATCGTCTGCGGCGACGTCGGTTACGGCAAGACGGAGATCGCGGTCCGGGCGGCCTTCAAGGCGGTGCAGGACGGCAAGCAGGTCGCCGTACTCGTGCCGACGACACTGCTCGTGCAGCAGCACTACGCGACCTTCGCCGAGCGGTACGCCGCCTTCCCGGTCAACGTCGCCCCGCTGTCGCGGTTCCAGACCGACAAGGAGGCCAAGGCGACGATCGACGGCCTCGCCGACGGGTCGGTCGACGTGGTGATCGGGACGCACCGGCTGTTCAGCGGCGAGGTCGCGTTCAAGGACCTCGGCCTGGTGATCGTCGACGAGGAGCAGCGGTTCGGCGTCGAGCACAAGGAGCAGCTGAAGCGTCTCCGGACCGCGGTCGACGTACTGACGATGTCCGCGACGCCGATCCCGCGGACGCTGGAGATGTCGATCACCGGCATCCGCGAGATGTCGACGATCGCCACCCCGCCGGAGGAGCGGCACCCGGTGCTGACGTTCGTCGGTGCGTACGACGAGCACCAGGTGACCGCCGCGATCCGGCGCGAACTGCTCCGCGAAGGCCAGGTCTTCGTCGTCCACAACCGGGTGAACACGATCGAGAAGGCGGCCGCCCGGATCCGCCAGCTGGTGCCCGAGGCGCGGGTCAGTGTCGCGCACGGCCAGATGAACGAGCACACGCTCGAGAACGTGATCCAGGGCTTCTGGGAGAAGCAGTCCGACGTGATCGTGTGTACGACGATCGTCGAGTCCGGCATCGACATCTCGAACGCGAACACGATGATCGTCGAGCGCTCCGACCTGCTCGGCCTGTCGCAGCTGCACCAGCTCCGCGGCCGGGTCGGTCGTGGCCGCGAGCGCGCGTACGCGTACTTCTTCTACCCGCCGGAGAAGCCGCTCACCGAGACGGCGCACGACCGGCTGGCCACGATCGCGCAGCACGCCGACCTCGGCGGCGGTATGGCGGTCGCGATGAAGGACCTGGAGATCCGCGGCGCCGGCAACCTGCTCGGCGGCGAGCAGTCCGGGCACATCGCGGACGTCGGCTTCGACCTGTACGTCCGGCTCGTCGGCGAGGCGGTCGCGGAGTACCGCGGCGACACCCAGGCCGAGGAGCCCGAGGTCAAGATCGAGCTGCCGATCGACGCCCACCTGCCGCACGACTACGTCCCGTCGCAGCGGCTGCGGCTGGAGATGTACCAGCGGCTGGCCGCCGTCCGGGACGCCGACGGCATCGCCGAACTGGTCGAGGAACTGCACGACCGGTACGGCGACATTCCGCAGCCGGTGCTGAACCTGATCGAGGTGGCGAAGTTCCGCAACCACGCCCGCCGGGCGGGGCTGCACGACGTCACGCTGCAGGGGAACATGATCCGCTTCGGGCCGGTCGAACTGCCCGATTCGAAGGTGCTGCGGCTCAACAGGCTGTACCCGAAGAGTCTGGTGAAGCCGCAACTGCATACCATTCTGGTGCCGAGACCTGCCACCAGGCCGGTCGGCGGTCAGCCGCTCCGCGACCAGGAGCTGCTGCAGTGGTGCACCCGGTTGATCGACGACGTGATCGCCGAACCTATTGTGGTTCCGGCGTGAAACTGACAGGAACGTGCGAGGAGATTCGGTGAGTACACGGCTTCGGGCTCTCGGTGTGGTGCTGGCGACGGTGCTGCTGACCGGCGGCTGTGCCGCGGGAACCCACCCCGGCGCGGCGGCGATGATCGGTGACACCGAGATCAGCATCGGCGACGTCGACAAGACCTCGCGCGCCGTCGGCGCGGCCCTCGGTGAGTCCTACCCCGACCAGGCTGCGCTGAACGGCATGGTCAGTAACGAGCTCGCGGCGCAGGTCGGCCGGCAGAAGGCGATCTCGGTCAGCGATGCGGAGATCGCCGACGCGGCCAAGAACGCCGTCGCGCCGAGCCCCGAGGCGTACCAGAAACTGCAGGCCGACCCGGCGTCCCGCGCCTTCCTGGACAAGCTCGCCGCGACCCTGATCGTCACGATCAAGCTCGCCGGCGGCAAGGGCATCCACGACGCGGACGGTCAGCAGAAGGCGCAGGAGGGCGTGCAGGCCCTGAACGCCGCCGCGAAGGACATCAAGGTCACGGTCGCGCCGCGCTTCGGTCAGTGGAGCGACGGCCGGCTCGACACGGCGATCTCCGGGTCGCTGTCGAAGGAGTCCGACCAGACCGCGGCCAAGCGCAAGGCCGCCGAGGAAGCACAGCAGCAGCAACAGGGCCAGGGCTGACGAGGTCGTATGCCTGACGAGTCCGCGGGCGGGATCAAGGTCGTCCTCACGAGTCCTCGTGTCGCTCCCGGGCTCCTCACGCGTGCCACCTGGCAGGCGCTGGAGTCCGCCGACGAGATCGGCGCGGCGGGCGGCCCGGATCGTCCCGACGTACAGGCTGTGATCGGGTCCGGGCTTGCCGTCACTCACGTCGAGGGCGGTGTCGGCGAGCACTGGACCTGGTTGTCGTCGGCGGCCGAGGCAGGCCGCGACGTCGCGTGGCTCGTCGGTGATGACGGGGAGCCGAGCCTGCTGCGGGTCGTCGCCGAGCAGGTGGCGCGTGACCCGCGACCGGCGTACGGCGTGGAGATCCAGCACGGCTCGTACGACGTTCCCGGAGCCAGGCTGATCGACCTGGTCCGGGTGATGGACCGGATCCGGCGGGACTGCCCGTGGACCCAGCAGGAGACGCACGAGAGCCTGGCGAAGTACCTGCTCGAGGAGACGTACGAGACCCTCGAGGCGCTCGACACCGGCGATCGCGGCCATCTCCGCGAGGAACTGGGCGACCTGCTGCTCCAGGTCGCGCTGAACTCGCGGATCGCCGAGGAGGACCCCGACGACGGCTTCACGATCGACGACGTGGCCGGCGGCATCGTGGAGAAGCTGATCCGCCGCCATCCGCACGTCTTCGGCACCGTCGACGCCACCGACGTAGCCGCGGTCGAGGCCAACTGGGAAGCCATCAAAGCCACCGAGAAACAACGCTCCTCGGTCCTCGAAGGCATCCCACTAGCCCTCCCGGCCCTGGCCCTGGCCGACAAGGTCCTCGCCCGCGCCGCAAAGGTCCTCCCTCCCGACCTCCCACCCCCAGGCCCCACGGACCTCGACCGAATCGGCCACCAACTCCTCACCCTCGCCCGCGAATCCCGCACCCTGGGCATCGACCCCGAACAGGCCCTCCGCCTCGCCATCCACCAACTGACCGCTGAGATCCGCGCCGCCGAGAAGAACAGCTAGATCAGAAACGGTCTGCGGCTACCACTGCGATGCGGTGCTCGTCGCCGACAAGTGCCTTCAGATCGCCTGCGTCCGACGTCGCGATCACCACAGGTCCCGCCTCGGCCAAGGCGGTGGCCACCAAGATCGCGTCGACGGCTTGCCCGGAACCGAGCCGGGCTGCTCCGATCAACTGACCTGCGCGTTCGCCGAGAACTCGGCTGACGGGCTCGACGACGATCCCGCTGAGCACCCGGTAGACGGCCGCATCGCGGCGGCTGCCGCGAAGGGCCTCGGCCAGGATCGCCGCCGAGGTGACGACGCGGCGGCCGTCGGCATGGGCGGCGTACAACCTGACGTACATCGCCCGGTCGGTCGAGGCCCGGGACAGACCTTCGTTGTCGAGGACGAGCGATCCCTGGGGCGCCGAAGGGACGCGCTTGCGCGGGCTCACCGCTCGGGCCACTCGGCGCGGGCGCGAGCGAGTTCTTCGTCGGTCACCGGCCCGTGCACCTCGGCCAGCTCGGCCAGAAGGTCACCGAGCCGGTCGTGCTCCAGTTGCCGGACCAAGGCCTGGGTCACGTAGGCAGACACATTCCCGCGCCCGGCCCTCGACCGCAGCTCATCGGCCAGGTCGGCCGGGATGGTCACACTCAGCTTGTCCGTGTGCGCGGGCTCACTCATACGCCAATCCTACCGCTGGTGGGATTGGGGATGGAAGTTCCACTTCCGCAGGTGGTCGGCGTACCCAAGGACAGGAGGTGTTTGGTGGTGAGGTAGTGCACCTGAGCGTGCAGGTGGATTTGTGTACGGTGTCTCGGTGGTGCACTACCTGTTCTTGTGGTCACCAAAACCTGGTGCTTGGGGTGGTGGGTGACTGAGAAGGTGGGTCCGTGGATGTCGCCGAGGTACTGCGGGAGCACTGGGATCTGAAGCCGGCTCGGTTGGAGGTGCTGACCGGTGGGATGAACTCGGTGACCTGGCTGGCGACATCCGGGGCGGAGCGGGTTGTTCTGAAGGCGGTTGGCCTGGATGACGCGGCGTTCGAGCCTGGGTTGGAGCTGGCGGTCCGGCTGGACGACGCGGGTGTGCCCACCGGTCGGCCGCGGTGGAGCAAGCATGGGCGGCTGGTGGAGCGGGTCGATGGGCGGCAGGTCGCCGTACTGGAGTACGTCGACGGTGACGAGCTGGTGCCCGCGGATCAGGAGGCGATCGGGGACGTGCTCGGGCGGATCCACTCGGCTGCTTCGCTCGAATCCGGTGCGACCGCCGACTGGCTGCGATTCCTGTTGCCGTTCGAAGAGTCGTTGGACCTCGAGCCCTGGATTCGGCCGGCCGTCGAGGCGGCGACCGCGGACGCGATCGCGCTCGGACCGGTTTCGTGGGCCTGGCTGCATGGGGATCCGGCTGCGGAGGCCTTCCGGCGTCAGGCGGACGGTCGCGTCGCGCTGATCGACTGGGGGAGCGCGATGCGGGGCCCGATCCTGTACGACGTCGCGTCCGCCGTCATGTACAACGGCGACCCGGTGGTTCCGGCGTACCTGCGTCGGCGCCCCGACCTGACCGCCGAACTCGAGCACGGCCTGCTCACGTTTCTGCGCGTGCGCTACGCCGTCCAGGCCGGCTACTTCGCCTGGCGCATCACCACCAACCTCCTCACCGGCATCTCCGACCCGGCCGAAAACCACAAAGGCCTAGCCGACGCCCGCCGCTCGTTCGGCCTGTAGATCACGCCGTACGGCGGCCTCCGTCGTCTCCCAGTCCTTGAAGAGGTACCGGTACGGCACCACCGGTTCCCTCAGGGATCCCGGTGTGCTCGAAGAAGCGGTGATCGGGCCGCGACGGGGTGCGGGCGGGACGGCGTACGCACGTCCAGCTCGCGCCCGCGAAGGACAGCGGCGGACGGCCGTAGAAGTGTTGCTGGGTGTGGATTGTGGTGAATTGGCGGTCTATCGGGCGCCCAACGGAGTGTTACTGACGCGGGAGGTACCTCCGGGTGCGATCGTTAGGTCGACGCGGTCCACTGAGCCTGCTGGTCTGGGGACTAGGCTCAGCAGCGATTCGTCATCGAGAACTTGGGAGTCAATGTGGCCACCATCGAGGCCGTCGGCGCGCGCGAGATCCTCGACTCGCGCGGCAACCCCACTGTCGAGGTCGAGGTTCTGCTCGACGACGACACCATCGCCCGCGCAGCCGTCCCGTCTGGTGCCTCCACCGGCCAGTTCGAGGCCGTGGAGCTGCGTGACGGCGACAAGGACCGGTACGGCGGCAAGGGTGTGCAGAAGGCCGTCACCGCGATCCTCGAGGACATCGACAAGGAGATCGTCGGGTACGACGTCCACGAGCAGCGCCTGATCGACCACGCGCTCCTCGACCTGGACGGCACCCCGAACAAGGCCAAGCTGGGCGCGAACGCCATCCTCGGCGTCAGCCTCGCGGTCGCGAAGGCCGCGGCGGAGAGCTCCGGCCTGCCGCTGTTCCGCTACGTCGGCGGCCCGAACGCGCACGTCCTGCCGGTGCCGATGATGAACATCCTCAACGGCGGCGCGCACGCGGACAGCAACGTCGACGTCCAGGAGTTCATGATCGCCCCGATCGGCGCGGCGACGTACGCCGAGGCCGTCATGCAGGGCGCGGGTGTCTACCACGCGCTGAAGGCGGTGCTGAAGGAGCGCGGCCTGTCCACCGGCCTCGGCGACGAGGGCGGTTTCGCGCCGAACCTCGACAGCAACCGGGCCGCCCTGGACCTGATCGCGGTCGCGGTCGAGAAGGCCGGCCTGCAGCTCGGCAAGGACATCGCGCTGGCGATGGACGTGGCCGCGAGCGAGTTCTTCACCGACGGCGTGTACGCGTTCGAGGGCGGCAAGAAGTCCGCCGACGAGATGATCGCCTACTACGCCGACCTGGTCGCGTCGTACCCGATCGTCTCGATCGAGGACCCGCTGAACGAGGAGGACTGGGACGGCTGGAAGGCCATCACCGGTGAGCTCGGCGGCAAGATCCAGCTGGTCGGCGACGACCTGTTCGTCACCAACGTCGAGCGGCTGCAGCGCGGCATCGACGAGAAGTCGGCGAACAGCCTGCTGGTCAAGGTCAACCAGATCGGCTCGCTGACCGAGACCCTGGACGCCGTCGACCTGGCGCACCGCAGCGGTTTCACCTGCATGATGAGCCACCGCTCCGGCGAGACCGAGGACACCACGATCGCCGACCTCGCGGTCGCGACCAACTGCGGCCAGATCAAGTCCGGCGCCCCGGCCCGGTCGGACCGCACCGCCAAGTACAACCAGCTGCTCCGGATCGAGGAGGAGCTCGACGACGCGGCGACGTACGCCGGTCGCTCGGCCTTCCCCCGGTACCAGGGCTGATACTGCGTCCGATTTTTGGGAGGTTCAGGTATGCCGTCCCGTCGGGATTCCGGTGCACGACCCGGCTCGCGTCCGTCGAGCCGGACGCAGTCGCGTCCACCGGCCCGGCGGGGCGACCAGCCGAAGCGCCGTACGACGGGAACGTCGGCGGAGCCTGCCCGGACCCGCGGGTCCCGCAACCTGACCGGGCGGGCGGCCGTCGTACTGCTCGTGCTGGGCGCGTTGATCGTGTCGTACGCGCAGAGCCTGCGGGTGTGGTTCGACCAGCACCAGCAGATCACTGCGCTGCAGCAGGAGATCCGGGACCGCGAGAAGCGGGTCTCGGAGCTGAACGACGAGATCACCCGCTGGGACGACGACGCGTACGTGAAGGCGCAGGCGCGGCAGCGGCTCGGGTGGGTTATGCCCGGCGAAGTCGGGTACCGCGTGATCGGCGCGGACGGCAAGCCGGTCGGTGCCCCGCCGGAGCCGTCCGCGCCCTCGGACGGTACGGCGGACACGCAGAAGCCGACCTGGTACACGAAGCTGTGGGGGAGTGTCGAGGGCGCGGGCACACCGCCGGCGCCGGCCGCGACGCCGACCCCCGCCAAACCCGCCCCGACGACGATCCTGAAGCCGTCACCTAAGGTGACCGGGTGAGCGTCAGCCCTTCGGATCAAGAAGCAGTCAGCAAGCAGCTCGGCCGGACGGCCCGCGGCATCCGGTCGATCGCGCACCGCTGCAGCTGCGGGCTCCCCGACGTGGTCGAGACCGAGCCGCGCCTGCCGGACGGTACGCCGTTCCCGACGACGTACTACGTGACGTGCCCGCGGCTCGCGTCCGCGATCGGCACGCTCGAGGCGTCGGGGCTGATGAAGGAGATGACCGACCGGCTGGCCGACGACGAGGACCTGGCCGCTCGGTACCGCGCCGCCCACGAGTCCTACCTCGCGCATCGCGAGTCGATCGAACACGTCGAGGAGATCGCCGGCATCACCGCGGGCGGTATGCCGAACCGCGTCAAGTGCCTGCATGTTCTGGTAGGCCACTCGCTGGCGGCCGGCCCTGGGGTCAACCCCTTGGGCGACGAGGCTTTGGAAGCTTTGGAGGACTGGGGCCGCCGAGGTCCGTGTGTCTGATCGGGTCGCCGCGATCGACTGTGGGACCAACTCGATCCGGTTGCTGATCGCGGATCTTGTCGGCGGAGGGCTCGTCGAGGTCGAGCGTCGGATGACGATCGTTCGCCTCGGCCAGGGCGTGGACGCCACCGGCGCCTTCGCCCCCGAAGCCCTCGCCCGTGTCTTCAGCGCCTGTGAGGACTTCGCAGCTGTCATCCGGTCCACGGGTGTCAGCAGGCTCCGCTTCGTCGCCACCTCCGCCGCCCGCGACGTCAGCAACCGCGACGCGTTCTTCGCCGGGACCGAAGCGCGGCTCGGCGTACGACCGGAGATCATCACCGGCGAGGAGGAAGCCGAACTCAGCTTCCGCGGTGCCACCACCTCCCTGGACCTCCCCGCGCCGTACCTGGTGGCCGACATCGGCGGCGGCTCCACCGAACTGGTCCTCGGCGACGCCACCGGTGTCATCGCCGCGGAGTCCCTCGACATCGGCTCGGTCCGTCTCACCGAACGCCACGTCACCACCGACCCGACCTCCGCAACAGAACTGCACGCGATCGCGAAAGACATCGACGCCCTCCTGGACGCCACCACTGTCCCGCTCGAGGACGCCCGCGCATTCATCGGCGTAGCAGGCACCTGCACCACCGTGGCCGCGGTCGCGCTGAACCTCGCCGAGTACGACCGGACCGCCGTCCACCACGCCCGGCTCGACACCGATCAGCTGCGCTCGGCCTCGACCTGGCTGACAACCACCACGCGCGCGGAACGCTCCGCCGTACGGTCGATCCACCCCGGCCGAGTTGACGTGATCGGCGCCGGCGCCCTCATCCTGCAACGCCTCTTCGACCGCCTACCCGTCACCGAACTGACAGTCTCCGAACACGACATCCTCGACGGAGTAGCGCTCTCCCTCGCCTAGCACCGAGTTGTGTCACAAAATTGTGGTACTTTCGAGGTATGTCGACCGTGAACGAGCATGCCGTGGGGCTGCGGGAACTGCGCCACCGGACCAGTGAGGTGCTGGCTCGTGTCCGGCACGGCGAGACGATCGACGTGACCGAGTACGGCCGCCTGGTGGCTCGAATCGTGCCGGTGGAAGAGCGTGACGCGACGCCGGTGCTGGACCGTTTGGCGGCGAACGGCCGGGTCCGGCCGGCGGTGCGCCCTGGCTATCGGCCGCGAATGCGCGCGAGCGACGGCACTGATCGCCTGAGCGATGCCCTCGCCGCACTGCGCGACGAGGAGTCGTGGTGAGTCTCTATTACGTCGATACCTCGGCGGCGCTCAAGCTCCTGGTGGAGGAGCGTGATTCAAAGGCGTTCGCGCGGTTCTACGACGAGGCCGCCGGAGCGGCCTGGGTGAGTTCCGCGCTGTTGCGGATCGAGGTGATGAGGGCGGTCGCCCGGGTCTACCCAGCCTTGTTGCCCGACGCCCGGGACCTGCTGCTCGCCTTTGACTTCATCAGCATCGACGACGACATCGTGGATGCTGCGATGAACGAACCAGATCGCATGCTGCGGTCGCTGGATGCTGTCCACCTGGCCACCGCTCGCGTGCTGGGCGAAGATCTCACGGCGCTGGTCACCTACGACGACAGGCTTGCCGCAGCAGGTAAGGACGCCGGATTCGAGACCCTCGGTCCGCGAGACTGATTCAAGCGGATGGGTGCGCGCGGACGCCGTCGAGGGCGATGGTGAGGACCCGGTCGCGTTGGGCCTGGTCGACGAAGCCGGCGGCGGTGAGGCCGCTGACCATGCGGAGCAGGTCGTCGAAGGAGACGTCCTTGCGCGCTTCACCCGCCTCCTGGGCGCGTTCGAACAGCGGCGTACCGGCGGCGTACATCGCCTCGCGGGCGGCCTTGAAGCTCTCGGTCTCGCGGTTCAGCGACTCCCAGATCGCGCGCTTGGTCGCGGCGTACCCGACGAAGCGGTGCAGCCAGGTGGTCAGCGCCTCCCACGGCGGCAGACTGGCCGCCTCCTCCGCCGCGATGCAGAGCTCTTCGATCTCACCGAAGTACACGGCGTTCAGCAGGTCCTGACGGTGCGGGAAGTTCCGGTACAGGGTTCCGATCCCGACGCCGGCCTGGCGCGCGATGTCCTCCAGCGACGCGTCGACCCCTTTGCTCGCGAACGCATCCCGGGCGGCGCCGAGCAGGGCATCGAAGTTCCGCCGCGCATCCGCGCGCTGCGGCCGCCGTACGTCGACCCGCAACGCGGGCCTGCTCTCACCGGTCACCATTCGCTCACCTTAGCCAGTTGATAGCGGAGGCTTCCCTCCGCTATAGTGGAGGCATACCTCGACTTTACCAGGCCGGGGAAATCCCGCGCCCAAGCTCTGGCGCGCTCACACCTCCACCTCGCTTCGCTCGCACACGTTCGAAGGACTTCTGCATGCCTGTCATCAGGTCTGGAAACCCCCGCGTCACCCTGGCGGTCCTCGCCACGGTCGTCGCCTCTTTCGCTATGTTGCAGTCGCTGGTCAGCCCGGCGCTGCCCGTCATCCAGCACGACCTGCACACCACCCCCGGCACGGTCACCTGGGTGTTCACCGCACTCCTGCTCTCCGTATCGGTCGCGACCCCGCTGCTCGGCCGGATCGGCGACATGGTCGGCAAGGAACGCACGCTTTTCATCGCACTGGGCGCGCTGGCCATCGGCTGTCTGGTCGCCGCGCTCGCGCCGAACGTCGGCGTACTGATCGCCGCCCGCATCTTCCAGGGTGTCGGCGGAGCCGTGTTCCCGTTGGCGTTCGGGATCATCCGGGACGAGTTCCCGGCCGAGCGCGTGCCGTCCGTGGTCGGCGTGGTGTCGGCCATCATCGCGGCCGGCGGCGGGCTGGGGATCGTCCTGGCCGGCCCGATCGTGGAGTGGCTCGGCTGGCGCTGGCTGTTCTGGATCCCGATGGCGGTCGTCGCGCTGTCGACGGTGATGGTACGGCGCTATGTCCCGGAGTCCCCGAACCGTGTCCCGGGCCGGATCGACTGGCTGGCCGCCGCGTTCCTGTCCGGCTGGCTGATCGCGCTGCTGCTCCCGCTGAGCACCGGCCGCTCGTGGGGCTGGGGCTCGTTCCGGACGGTGGGGCTCTTCGGGCTGGCCGTCGTACTGTTCGCCGGCTGGATCACGGTCGAACTGCGCTCGCGGAACCCGCTGATCGACATGCGGATGATGCGCCGCCCGGCGGTGTGGACGACGAACCTCGTGGCGCTGCTGTTCGGGGCGGCGATGTTCGCGGTGTACGCGTTCGTGCCGCAGTTCCTGCAGATCCCGACGGCGGCCGGGTTCGGCTTCGGGGCGAGCGTGACAAAGGCCGGGCTGCTGATGCTGCCGATGCTGGTGACGATGGCGATCGTCGGGTCGTTGAGCGGCCCGCTCGCGCCGAACTTCGGCGCCAAGGCGCAGGTGGTCTCTGGTTCGGCGTTGAGTCTGGTCGCGGCGTTGATGTTCGCGGAGTTCCACGACGCGCAGTGGCAGGTGGCGGTCTCGACGGCCCTGTTCGGTGTCGGGCTCGGCCTCGCCTACGCGGCGATGACCAGCCTGATCGTGCAGAACGTCCCGCGCGAACAGACCGGCGCGGCCACCGGCATGAACGCCAACATCCGCACCATCGGCGGCTCCATCGGTACCGCCCTCGCGAGCTCGATCATCACGGGCCACATCCAGCCCTCCGGACTCCCCGCGGAAGCCGGCTTCACCGACACCTTCCTCCTCCTGTCAGCCTTCGCCGCCGCGGCCGTCGTACTCGCCCTGGCCATCCCGAGTGCCCGCCGTACCGTCGCGACCCCGCGACCCGCCGAAGAACTGGTCGCCTGACCCGCCCGAGGGGCTTTCCGGAACAAATGTTGCGCCTGGTGGCGAAAAGTCTCCGCAAAGCCTCTCTAGGCTGGGTGGGTGAAGCTTCCGCATCCGTTGACCGGGGAGTTGTTCGAGAGCCCGGTGCCGCCCGGGGCCGGGTGGCCGGAGGATCCCGCGGTACGGCGTACTCCGGTGGCGCAGGATGCGGGCGACGTGGTCGAGCTGGCGGCGACCGATGAACTGGCGGAACTGGAAGCGCGGGTGTCCGTGTGCCGGGCCTGTTCGCGGCTCGTCGAATGGCGTGAGGACGTTGCTGTCGGCAAGCGAAAGTCCTTCGCGGATCAGCCGTACTGGGGACGGCCGATCCCGGGCTGGGGTGCCGCCGAGCCGCGGATCCTGATCGTCGGACTGGCACCGGCGGCGAACGGCGGGAACCGCACCGGGCGCGTGTTCACCGGCGACCGGTCCGGCGACTGGCTGTTCGCGAGCCTGCACCGGGTCGGCCTCGCCAGCCAGTCCACCAGCGAACACGCCGGCGACGGCCTGCACCTGATCGGCACCCGGATGATCGCCGCCGTCCGCTGCGCCCCGCCCGCGAACAAACCGACCCCGGAGGAACGCGACACCTGCGCCCCCTGGTACCGGCGCGAGCTCGAGCTCACCCTCCCCAGCACCCGGTCAATCGTCTGCCTCGGCAAGTTCGCGTACGACGCTCTGCTCGTGGCGCTGCTCGCGCTCGGAGCCGACGTACCGCGGCCGCGCCCGAAGTTCGGCCACGCGGTCGAGTACCGGATCGCGACGCCGTACGGAGAGGTCACGGTCCTGGGGTGTTTCCACCCGAGCCAGCAGAACACGTTCACCGGCAAGCTCACCGAGCAGATGACCGACGCCGTACTCACCCGCGCCAAGGACTTGTCCACAGACTCCTGAAACCAGAGTTGACCTGGGCAGGCGCGGTGTTGGAAGCTCTCGACTATGTATGCCGCCGCCCCACGCCGCAGCCCACATGGCTCGTGACAACCTGCCCGAGCAATCTCGGGGACGTCCGGCTGCCCAGCGGCCCGCAGGTGGTGGCGTGGAGCGTGCGCCGGCCGCGCCGTCGATGCCTGCCGCGCACGAGGCCGCGCCGTTGGGGTTCGTTCCCAGCCCGGACCGGTTCCACTGGTGGGGCGAACTCCACGACGACGTCAAGGCGCATCTCGAGCGCAAGGTAGGGCCGGCGATCGAGTGGTGGGCCGACCTGCACGAGCGTGAGCGCGACCGGCCGTACGCCGTCGTCTTCGGGCCTCATGGCCTGGCCGTGACCACGCCGCGCGTCAACAAGCAGGGGCAGCGGACGCAGACCGTGCGGATCGATCAGTTCGTACCGTCGAGCATCAAGCACGCCGTCGTACAGCAACAGGCAACGAAGCCTCGCGGCGGTCTCCGCTCGCTCGTGTCGCGTGGCAAGGACGAGCAGTCCCAGGTGTCGGTCCCGCCGCAGCTGAACATCACGCAGGAGATGCGCGGCGTCCTCGGCAACCTGCCGTTGGAGGCGCAGCAACGCCTGCAGACACCGTTCCTCGGGTCGCAAGCCGTCACGCACTACCGGTGGTACTACTACGGGAACGACGAAGAGCTCGACCTGTGGTGCTACCTCGCAGGCGACAAGACCGTCACGTTCGCGACCGGCCACCGGACCCTGCCCAACGGAATGGACCCGCAGCACGCCGCCTGGCGTCTGACCTGCTACCAGGCGGACGTCGCTCGATGAGTTCGAGCCGGGACTTCCGGGACCTCGACGGAGCCGACCCCTGGAAGCTGCTCGGAGTCAGCCGCTCCGCCGACGCCGACGAAATCAAACGCAGCTACCGCCGCCTCTCCCGAAGCCACCACACCGACGTCGGCGGCGACCCCACCCAACAGGTCAAACTCAACCGCGCCTACGAAATCCTCACCGACCCCACCCGCCGCGCCGACTACGCCCTCCTACTCCACCGCAAGGAACGCCCCCAGGACTTCGTCCGCCCCACGCAGCCCGAACCCGACGAGCCTCCCGCAGACCCGTTCGCGTGGGCCTCCGGCCCCGGCCGCACATCAACCCCGCCACGCCGAGACCCGTACAAGCCGCCGTACGAGCAGTCGTACCAGGACCCCTACACCGAGTCCCCGTACGCCGACCCGCCCTACCGAGACTCGTACCGCGACACGTACGCCGCCCCAACACACCAGGCCCCCAGCCGCGGCGGCGTCAACGGCCAGGCAGTCGCCGCACTCCTCACCGTAGCGTTCTGCGCCCCCCTCTCGATCTACCTGGCATTCACAGCCCTCCGAACAATCCAAACAACCGGCCAACGCGGTAAAGCCATCGCCTGGCTAGCCCTCCTGGCCAACGCCTTCTTCATAGTCTTCGCCATCATCGGCGGCATCCGCACCGCCATCAGCTAACGCCGCCCTGCTTCGCGGCGATCGAACGCCAACCTCCGGATCCTGCGTCCATTCAGAGATCGCGACCTCATCGAACCGCATCACGATGACCGGCGTCTCAGCTGCTTCGGGCGGCGTCCATCGCGGCTTGTCGTACTCGAACCGAACGATCAGCCTGCGCTCGGGCGGCCGCACCTCGATACTGATCAACGTGGTGTCATGCAGATAAACCGGCACACCACCAGCGGTCCAGAACTCATACAACCCAGTGCCGCCACTGGGGATGTCATGCCGCGGATCAGCACTAACCGGGCGCGTGGGTTGCTTGTGCCCGGGACGGGATTCGAACCCGTATGCCTGTGAGGGCCGCGAGGTTTAAGCTCGCTGCGTCTGCCGTTCCGCCACCCGGGCTCGGGGACGAGAGTACTCGTTACTGGTAGACCTTTCGGGGGTACACGGCGTGGGCGCCGGCTACCCGGTCGAGGAAGAGCTTGCCGTTGCAGTGGTCGATCTCGTGCTGGAGGGCGCGGGCCTCGAAGGCGTCGGTGGTGATCGTGACCTGATCCGACGTACCGGGGAGGACGCCGGTGACCGTCAGCCGGGTGGCGCGTTTGACGTCGCCGGTGAAGTCCGGGACCGACATGCACCCCTCGCGAGCCTTCTCGTTGCGCGAGGCTTCGACGACGACGGCGTTGCACAGGACGAAGACGCCGTGGCAGGTACGTGTCTTCGGGTGACCGGTCACGTCGAGCGAGAACATCTGCGCCGCGACGCCCACCTGCGGCGCCGCGAGACCGACGCACCCGGGGGAGACCCGCATGGTCGCCACCAGGTCCGCGGCGAGCTGGATCATCTCCGGATCGAGCGGATCCACGAGAGCGCTCTCCGTGGCCAGCACCGGGTGCGGCGCCCGGACGACCTCCACAACGTTGCCTGCGACGTCCAACCGGGCAGGGGACCAGTCAGTGATCACAGTTCGTCGCTCTCGGCCGGGCGCAGCGTGACGCCCACTCCGAGTTCCTCGGCGGTGATCTCGAGCGCCCGGTCCAGCGTCTCCAGCTCGGCGGTCGGCGGCAGTTCGACCTCGGCGGTCAGCACGTACAGCCCGCCGCTCAGCCGCGTCGCCAGGTCCGTGATCGTGCCTCCGGCGGCCGCGATCATCCGCGTCACCGCCGCCACGATCCCCGGCCGGTCCGCGCCGTGGACGCTCAGCATGTACGGCGCCCCGATCGGCGCGTGCTCGTGTTCGGGACCCATCTTGCGGACCGTGATGACCAGCTCGCCACGCAGCGGTTCGAGCGCCGCCTTCACGGGTTCGAACGGTCCGGCGCAGACGATCATCATCGCGAAATGGCCGCGCAGGAGCGTCATGGTCGAGTCCTCGAGGTTGACCCCGGTACCGGCCAGGGCCTCGGTGACGTCGGCGATGATGCCCGGGCGGTCCGGGCCGATGACGGTGACTGCGAGCTGACTCATGCCCGGCAACCTACCGCCGACCTAAGTACCCGATCGCACCGACTTCGGTATCCGGACACCCGCACCCGCCCCGGAGACCGCTTACACACCGCTACATTCAAGACATGAGCGCGCCACGTCGTACCGCCGGTAACTGGCTTGTGGACAGCGTGTCGTTCGTACTGGCGATCATGGTCTCGTTGCTCGCCTACAGCGAGGGTGAGGGCGACCCGGTGCCGCACCTGCTGCTCGCGATCGACTTCTGGTCGGGGATGGTGCTGTGCCTGACCCTGTGGTTCCGGCGCCGCTGGGCCGTTCCGTTGGCGCTGCTCGCGGCCGCCGTCTCGGTGTACTCCGACGCCGCGGCGGGGCCGACCCTGGTGCTGATCATGACCGTCGCCGTCCACAAACCGTGGCGCACCTCGATCTGGGTCTTCGCGGTGAACTTCGCCGCCACGCTCACCTATCTCCAGGTGCGGCACAAAGAGGACTGGAAGACGCAGCTCGTCATCGGCATGACCCTGTACCTGGCGATGGCCGGCTGGGGTTTCTACATCCGGTCCCGGCGGCAACTCCTGCAGACGTTGCGGGACCGGGCGGATCGGGCCGAGACAGTCGCGACGCTGCAGGCCGAGCAGGCGCAGCTCCGGGCGCGGGAGGAGATCGCCCGCGAGATGCACGACGTACTCGGGCATCGGCTGTCGCTGCTCAGCGTGCACGCCGGCGCGCTGGCGTACCGCCCGGACGCGTCCACCGCCGAGGTCGCGGGCGCCGCCGAGATCATCCGGGCGAGCGCACACCAGGCGCTGCAGGATCTCCGCGAGGTGATCGGCGTACTGCGGGCTCCGGTGGGCGAGCTTCCGCAGCCCGCGTTCGCCGACCTGCCTGCGCTGGTCGAGGGTTCGCGGGACGCCGGGATTCCGGTGGATCTCACGCTCGACGCGCCGGGCGCGATGCCGGAGCACGTCGGGCGTACGGCGTACCGGATCGTGCAGGAGGGGTTGACGAACGCGGTCAAGCACGCGCCGGGCGAGCCGGTGACGATCAGCGTGACGGGTGCCCCAGGCAACGGATTGTCCGTCGAGCTGCGGAACCCGGCGCCGAACCGCCGGCGCGGGGACGGCCAAGGTCTGAAGGGCCTCAGCGAACGCGCCGCCCTGGTCGAAGGCCGCGTCGAACACGGCCGCACCCCCGACGGCGACTTCCGCCTGTTCGCCTGGCTACCGTGGCCCGCATGACCATTCGGGTTCTGATCGTCGACGACGATCCACTGTTGCGGGCCGGGCTGAAGTTGATGCTGGGCGGCGCCGAGGACATCCGGGTGGTCGGGGAGGCCGGCGACGGATCCGGCGTACAGGGTCTGATCGATCGGCTCGCGCCGGACGTGATCCTGATGGACATCCGGATGCCGGGGACCGACGGCCTTACCGCGACGGAAGCGGTACGCCGTCGCTCGGGCGCGCCCGAGGTCGTCATCCTCACCACCTTCGACGCCGACGAGCACGTACTGCGCGCTCTCCGCGCCGGCGCCGCCGGGTTCATCCTGAAGGACACCCCGCCCGCCGAGATCGTCGAGTCGGTACGCCGGATCGCGGCCGGGCATCCCGTTCTCTCACCGGCCGTCACCAAACGCCTCATCACCCGCGTCGCCGACTCCGGCCAGAACGACCGCAAGACCAAGGCCGCCGCCCGTCTCGCGGACCTGAACGACCGCGAACGCGAGATCGCCGTCGCCGTCGGCGAGGGGAAGTCGAACGCCGAGATCAGCGCGACCCTCTACCTCAGCGTCCCGACCGTGAAGACCCACGTCTCCCGCATCCTCACGAAACTCGACCTGAACAACCGCGTCCAGATCGCCCTCCTCGTCCACGACGCCGGCCTCCTGCATGACTAGCGCGGTTCGAGTACCACCACGGCGGTGGTTCTGGGACGGCGGTCGGCGTACGCGTCGAGGTTCTTGTCGATCTGCTGCCAGCGGGCCCAGAGTCGCTGACGTTCCTCGCCCTCGGCGGCGCGGCCGCGGACCTTTAGCTGTCCGTCCTTGAGCACCGCGTCGGCGTCCGGGTGAGCGAGCAGGTTGAGCCACCAGGCCGGTTCCGGTGCGCCCCAGCCGTTCATCGCGAGGGTGACCAGGTTCGGCCCGTCCTCGAAGTACCCCAGAATGACGCTCCGCGGTTCCCCGGTCCGCCGGCCGATCACGGTGAGCCGCAACAGGCCGTACTTCTTGTCCCGCGGTAGTGACAGGCCTTTACCGCTGGTGTTGTAGAGACCTCGGTGCACCTTCCACGCCGCGCGGATGAACCAGCGCGGTGGCAGCCTCGCTTTGCTCATGTCCCCCTCCAGACACTCGCGCACAGCCTGGCAGAGCGCGACCGCGAAGAGAAGGCCGGGCCCCCGGCGAGTTGGAGGCCCGGCCGATCGGTGAGGGGCTACGACTGGGTCGCCCGGCGGAATTCCTCGTTCGGCGTCTGCAGGCTGCCGAGGCTGGTGACCTCGCGGCGGAAGAACAGCGCCAGGGTCCAGTCGAGGATGACGCGGGCCTTCCGGTTCAGGGTCGGCACGCGGGACACGTGGTAGGTCCGGTGCAGGAACCAGGCCAGCCAGCCCTTCACCTTCACGCCGTACAGCTGGGCGACGCCCTTGTGCAGGCCGAGGCTCGCAACCGAGCCGACGTACTTGTGCTTGTAGTCCTGCGGCGGCTGACCGTCGACGACGCGCAGGATGTTCGCGGCGAGCCGGCGGGCCTGCCGTACGGCGTGCTGCGCGTTCGGGGCGCAGTACGCACCGGTCTCGCTGGTCAGGTCCGGTACGGCGGCGTTGTCGCCGGCGGTCCAGGCGTCCTCGACACCCTCGATCCGCAGGTTCGGCAGCGTCTTGACCCGGCCCTTCTCGTCCAGCGGGAAGTCGGTCGCGGCGAGCGCCGGGTTGGCCTTCACACCGGCCGTCCAGACGATCGTGTCGGCGTCGAACTCCTCGCCGTCGCTGAGGATCACGTGGCCCTTCTCGCAGGACTCCAGCCGGGTCTCGAGCCGGATGTCCATGTTGCGCTTGCGGAGCTGGTCCACGGTGTACTTGCCGAGATCCGTGCCGACCTCGGGCAGGATCCGGTTGGTGGCCTCGACCAGGACCCAGCGCATGTCCTCGGGCTTGATGTTGTCGTAGTAGCGGGTGGCGTAGCGGGCCATGTCCTCGAGCTCGGCGAACGCCTCCACACCGGCGTACCCGCCGCCGACGAAGACGAAGGTGAGCGCGGACTTGCGCAGTACCGGGTCGGGCTGCGACGACGCGACGTCGAGCCGGTCCAGGACCTTGTTGCGCAGTGCGATGGCCTCTTCGACGTTCTTGAAGCCGGTGGCTTCCTCGGCCAGTCCGGGAATCGGCAGGGTGCGGGCGATCGAGCCGAGCGCGACCACGACCTGGTCGTAGGCGAGTTCGTACTCCGGGCCCTCCTCGGGCATCACCTTGGCGACCTTGTGCGCGTGATCGATCCCCGTCACGCGGCCGGTCACCACCCGGCAGCCCTTGAGCGTCTTGCGCAGCGGCACCACGACGTGCCGCGGCTCCACCGAACCGGCCGCGGCTTCCGGCAGGAACGGCTGGTAGGTCATCACCGACCGCGGGTCGACCACAGTCACCCGGATCCGCCCCTGACGGGCGGCCCGGCGCAGGCCGTACGCGGTGTACATCCCGACGTAACCGCCTCCGACGACGAGGATGTGCGGCACCTGGGCTGTCATGCGATTCACTCTCCCTGAGTGGGTTCTCAGACTTGATGTTCACTTCAACGCTAAACACTCGTGAAAGATTTCACAAACCCTCCCGCGAGTGATCTCACCCACCGAACATCCCCCAGCCGAGGGAGCCTTCATCCCCTCATGGTGGGTCCGTCGGGCGGTACCCACCACCCCTGACACACAACCGCAAGCTCAGGAGGGCAGGCGGTAGACCGAGACGTGGGAGGGGGAGTCGGCGGTGAACTCCGTGGTGGTCCAGTCGGCGTGGCGGGATTCGAGGGTGAAGCCGGCCAGTTGGGCCATCAGGTCGAGTTCGGCGGGCCAGATGTAGCGGTGTGGGGTGCGGAAGAGCTGGGCGTCGGTGCCTTCGCCGAAATGGAAGTGGTGAGAGACGACGTGCTGCTTCAGTACGTCGTACGTGTCCAGGAGGATGTAACCGGGATCGGCGGTGCCGACCGTGGCGGGGACGCCGGGTGGGAGGCGGCGTAGTTCGGGGACCCAGAGCTCGATCACGAAACGGCCGCCGGGGGAGAGGTGGCGGGCGGCGTTCCGGAAGCAGGCGACCTGCTCCTCCTGGGTGAGCAGGTTCGCGATCGTGTTGTAGACCAGGTAGACGAGGGTGAATTCGCCCGGGATCCGCGCCGTGGCCATGTCACCGGTGACGACCGGGATGGTGTCCGCGTCGGCCTTCGTCCGCAGCTGTTCGAGCATCGCGTCCGAGAACTCGATCCCGCTCACCGGCACGCCGTACTCCGACAGCGGTACGGCGACCCGCCCGGTGCCGATCGCGAACTCGAGCGCACGCCCGCCGTCGGCAAGTTGGGCCAGCCGCTGCACGGTCGGCCCGAGAACGTCCTCCGCGAACATCCCGACGCCTGGCGTGTCGTACCGCTCCGCGACATCCGCGTTCCACAACCGATTCTGCTCTGCAGCCTTCGACCACTCCAGGACGTCCTCGCCGCCCTCCTCGCCGATCTTGACGAAGCCGAGCCGGTCGTACAGGCGCCGCGCGTCCGGATTGTCCCGCTCGACGTTCACCTTCAGCGGTACGCCGGACCTCGCGGCCTCGGACTGCAGCACGGTGAAGATCGCCGTACCGATGCCCCGGTTCTGGACCTCCGGGTGGAGCTGGATCCCGTTCACTTCGACGAATTCCGCCGTACGACTGACCCGCAGCCGCCCGGCACCGACGTCGTCGACCTCGATGACGTACAGCTCGGTGCCGGGATCCTCGATCGACTCGCGCGTCCACTCCGCGAACCTGTCCCGCCAGGCAGCTTCGTCGAAGTCCGCGGGCAGACGTCCTTGAGCACCAGTGGCAGCAAGCGTCACGTCGGCCAGGAACCTGACGTCCGCGTCCGTAGCCAGTCGGAGTCGGTGCATGCGAAGGAACTTACGCAGCCGGACGTCCGACGGGCGAGGGATTATTCGGCTCTTCTGTCCGATGTGTGGGTGAACTGCGGGGCCGTGGGACAAGTTCTGGTGGGATCGCACCTGATATTCCCTGTCCGCAGCCCCCGGAAGATGTCTGTTCCCCCGGGCGATGCTCGGTCGGGGGCTGGCGTATGCCGACGTGCATCACGCCGAGTCGTGGCGTTTGGTTGGTGGCAGGACCGGCGAGTCGTGGATCGGGGCTGCGGTTGGCCGCCGAAACCCACGACTCGAACTGCCGGAGTCCGACGGTGGCTAAGTCGAGCAGGCCGGTGACAGACCTTTGTGAGAATTGTTGATCCGGGGGCGGTGGTGAGGGTCAATGGACGGGTGGAGAACTATCGAACCCCGGTGCTGGTTGCCTCGGTGCTGGCGCCTCCGGTGGTGTGTGCGTTGCTGACTCCGTTCCGGGAGCACTTCGACAACGCGAACGCGGCGTTGCTGCTGGTGGTCGTGATCGTGGCGGTGGCCGTGTTCGGGATCCGGCTCGCAGGCGTGGTCGCGGCGGTGTCGAGCGCGGTGTGGTTCGACTTCTTCCTGACCGTGCCGTACGACAGCTTCACCATCAACAGCAGCAACGACGTCGAGCAGGCCGTACTGCTGCTGGTGATCGGGATCGCCGTCACCCAGATCGCGATCTGGGGCCGCGGGCAACAAGCCAAGGCGTCGCGGCGCGCCGGGTACCTGGACGGCGTGATCACCACCTCGCAGGCGGTCGCGGCCGGCGGGTCGACCGACGACCTGATCGAGCAGGTGCGCGCCGAGCTGACCGCCGTACTGGGGATCGACGGCGCGAAGTTCGTTGCCGCCAGCAAGCGGGTCGACGCGCCGCGGCTGAACCCGGACGGCTCGGTCACCCGCGGATCCCATGTCCTGAAGGTCGAACGCGACGGTCTCCCGACGAACGCCGAGATCGACCTCCCCATCCAGCACGCCGGCGAGCACCGCGGCAGCTTCCTCCTGACCGCCGCCACCCGCATCGCCCGCCCCGACCTCGAACAACGCCTGGTAGCCGTAGCCCTCGCCGACCAGGTCGGAGCCGCCCTCAGCACCCAAGAACCCACCTATCCCCACCTCTGACCGGCCTGCGGGAGCAACACGTCCTGGGTGGCCGCCGGCCCCGGCGTCGTGCCTGCCCATACAGGCACGACGCCGCCCGACCGGACTTCGCATTAGCGGCAAATGCATCGGTGACCGATGGATATTCGCCGATTTTCGGTGCGGAATGGTTGATGGATTCTCAGATGTTGTTAAGGGTGGGACCGTAGTATCTCGATACGGCCCCGGATGTGGGTCATCAGGAGGAAGAGATGCAGAGCAGTAACCCGGTGCTGAACCGGTCGAGTGCGTTCGCGCCTGGCCACGGCCAGGCCTATCCGGGGGCCGCTCCGTACGGTCAGCAGCAGAGCCCCTACGGCTACGGCGGATCGGGTCTGCCGCCGCAGCAGCAGTACCAGGGCGCTCCGGCCTCGAGCCGCCCCATGACGTTGGACGACGTGATCGTCAAGACCGCGATCACGCTGGGCGTGGTCGTGGCGGCCGCGGCGTTCGCCTGGTGGGCGATCCCGACGACACTGGTCACCCCGGCGTTCCTCGCCGGTGCACTGGTCGGCTTCGCGCTGGCCATGGTGCTGTCGTTCTCCCGCAAGGTGAACCCGGCGCTCGTGATGCTGTACGCGGTCGCCGAGGGTGTGTTCCTCGGGATCGGCAGCAAGTTCATCGCCGCCTGGGTCGGTGACTCCGCGATCATCGTGCAGGCCGTGCTGGCCACGATGGTGACGGCCGGTCTGACGCTGGCGACGTACAAGTACTTCGCGATCAAGGTGACGCCGAAGTTCACCAAGATGGTGGTCATCGGTACGGCGGGCTTCGCCGGCGTGCTGCTGGTCAACCTGGTCCTGAGCCTCTTCGGGGTCAGCACCGGCATCAGCGGGATGGGCCCGATGGGTCTGCTGTTCGCCGCGCTCGGCGCCGGTCTGGCGGTGTTCAACCTGATCCTCGACTTCGACATGATCGAGCAGGGTGTCCGCCAGGGCGCCCCGCAGAACGAGGCCTGGCGGGCCGCGTTCGGCCTGACCGTCACCCTGGTCTGGCTGTACTGGAACATCCTGCGGATCCTCGCCATCCTCCGCGGTGGCGACTGACACACCAGCAAGTCAACGGAAGGGCCGGTCCAGGTGGGCCGGCCCTTCCGGCTTTCCGGACGTAGTTCGTCCGGTTCTGGCTCTACGGTGTTCCCATGACCTGGTACGACGCTCCTTCGCACGCCGCCGGCGCCGCGCTCGCCGAACGCCTCGTGCAGCACGGCATGCCAGACGTCGACATCCGCTCGACCGGCGTCCGGGTACGGGCCACCGAAGAAGCCCAGCTCGCAGCCGCGGAGCTCGGCCTGACCGCGAACCCGGCCGGTGACCAGACCCTCGACGTCGTGATCGAGGCCGCAGATCCGGCCGCGGTGCAGCCCTTCTGGGACACCGTTCTCGGCCCGGACCTCCTACGCCGGGACCCGAAGTTCGCCGTACGGCGCCTCGCGGAGCCGCGACCGTTGCGGAACCGCATCCACGTCGATGTGGTCCGGCCGGCGGCGGCAGTGGACGAGGCGCGCGCGGTGACGGGGCGGGAGCCGTCCGGGGCGTACGGCGTGATGCTGCCCGACGACGAGGGGAATGAGGTCGACCTGGTGCCGGGGGACCCGCTGCCGGGGACGACCGACTGGCTCGCGCTGTTCGGCGCGATGACGTTCTACCCGACCTCCGCACCGGCGCACCTGGCGACCAAGGTGGCCGAGCTGGCCGATGCCGCGGGCGTTCCGCTGATGATCGACGTACGGGCGGAAGGCGTCGTGATCGACAGCGGGAAGGACCGGTGGGAGGACGCGGACGGCGCGGACCCGAAGTTCGTCGCGCTGGCCACGCGGATCGAGGACGCGGCGAAGGAGCTCGGGCTGCGAGCGGACCCCGCGCCGTTGCGGTTCGTGCAGTTCGGGATCGACGCGCTCGACGTACCGGCGGTTCGGGCGTTCTGGGTGGCGCTGCTGGGCTACGCGGAGGACGAACGACCGCATCTCTCGGACATCTACGACCCGCGGCGCTTGAACCCGGTGCTGTTCTTCCAGCAGTTGGAGGAGCCCCGGCAGCAGCGAAACCGGATCCGCTTCGAGCTCGCCCTACCGGAGGACGCGGTGGCGCAACGGGTGCGGACGGCGTTGTCGACGGGTGGGCGGGTGTTGTCCGAGAAGCCTTACCTGGTGGCGGATCCGGAGGGCAACGAGGTCCTCATCGGAACGTGAAAGACCTGCCCCTCCACCTGAAAGGGCAGGTCTTCGAATCGACTCCTTTGCGGCTCAGCCCATTCGCCGATGCGCCTTGACCAGATCGAACTCATGGACGATGGCGGTTGCGTGCCCGTGCGCGAGTGCGTACTCGCCGGCTAGCCATCTCACTCTGTCGTCGAAGCGCAGGAACGACGGTCCGTCGTTCATCAGCTGGAACCACTCGGTCATTGCGCGTCCGGTGCATCTGGGCACGGCCTCCACCAAACGCTGATGCGTCTCCTCGGAGTGGTTCAAGCCCATCTTCGCCTCCCGTTATCGGGGTACCGCGTAGTTATCGACTGTGCACCACGTGGCCGCCCGGAGGCAAGACTCCCGACATGAAAGTCCCCGCTCAGCGGACGCACAAGTCGATGACCTACTGGCCCACGGGCACGCTGTCCGTGGGTTCCTCGACACGGTCGACCTCGGCCTTGGGGTGCCGGCGCCGGTGCCGCAGTTCGGCCCAGCGGCCTCGCGGGCCGCGTTCGCGCCCGGCGACCTCGGTGGCGGCGACCTCGGTGCCGGCCTGGCGGGCAGCCAGGACGGCGGCCTCGGCGATCGGCAGGATCGCCTCGCCGCGGAACTGCTCCGGGTGCACGAACGACTCGGTCCCGACGCCCATTGCTGCCGCCACGGACGGCAGCAGCGCGGCCGACGCGGCGGCGTACCCGGTGGCCGACGGGTGGAAGTTGTCCCGGCCCCACATCGACGGGTTGGTGCGGAACACCTCGCCGAGCAGCGAGCCGAGTGACACGGAGCGGCCGCCTGCTTCGACGACTGCGATGGTCTGAGCGGCGGCCAGCCGGTGGCTCCAGGACCGGGCGACCCACCGCAACGGCGGCTGGATCGTCCGGATCACGCCCAGGTCGGGGCAGGTCCCCACCACCACTTCACAGTTCGCGGCGCGCAACCGGCGTACGGCGGTGGACAGCAAGCGGACCGACGTCGACGGGGGCATTTTCGCCTTCACGTCGTTCGCGCCGATCAGGATCACCGCGACATGCGGTCCGGCCTGCAGTGCGGCGTCCACCTGCGCGGCGAGGTCGGTCGACTTCGCCCCGGTCTTGGAGACGTCGACCAGCCGGACCGGTCGCTCGGCCAGTTCCGCGAGCCCGGAGGCGAGCAGCACCCCGGGAGTCTCGTCCGGCGAGTCGGTGCCGTACCCCGCGGCACTCGAGTCGCCGAGCATGGCGAACGTGATCGGATGTCCTGGATACCGGCCGTACAGACCGTTGCCCGGAGTCGGGTAGTAACGCATCGGGCCGATCACACGCTTCGCGTACTCGGCCTCAGCGGTCAGTACGCCGTACAACGTGGCACCGATGAGTCCGAGTCCCCCGCCCCCGAAGGCTGCGGCCTGGGCCAGCTTCTTGGCTGCCCTGGCTCTACTCACAAGTACAAGGATTACACGCAGTTACGCCGGCGCAAGTGAAAATAGGGGAACGACGCGCATATCACTAGAGTAAAGATCGTGCGCTACGCAGAATCACTCCTGGACCTGGTCGGCAACACCCCACTGGTGCGGCTGACGAAAACGACAGACGGCGCCAAGCCCCTCGTGCTCGCCAAGGTCGAGTACTTCAACCCGGGCGGCTCGGTGAAGGACCGGATCGCGGTCCGGATGATCGAGGCCGCCGAGGCCTCCGGCGAGCTCAAGCCCGGCGGCACGATCGTCGAGCCGACCTCCGGGAACACCGGCGTCGGCCTGGCGATGGTCGCCCAGCAGAAGGGCTACAAGTGCGTCTTCGTCTGCCCGGACAAGGTCAGCGAGGACAAGCGCAACGTCCTCAAGGCGTACGGCGCCGACGTCGTGGTCTGCCCGACCGCGGTCGCCCCTGAGCACCCGGACTCGTACTACAACGTCTCCGACCGGCTCGTCCGCGAGATCGAGGGCGCCTGGAAGCCGAACCAGTACGCGAACCAGAACAACCCGCGATCGCACTACGAGACCACCGGCCCGGAGCTCTGGGAGCAGACCGACGGCAAGATCACGCACTTCGTCGCGGGCGTCGGCACCGGCGGCACGATCAGCGGCACCGGGAAGTACCTGAAGGAGGTCTCCGGCGGCAAGGTGCAGATCATCGGCGCCGACCCGGAGGGTTCGGTGTACTCCGGCGGCACCGGCCGGCCGTACCTGGTCGAGGGCGTCGGCGAGGACTTCTGGCCGGAGACGTACGACCGCGACATCTGCGACCGCGTCATCGAGGTGTCCGACGCGGACTCGTTCGCGCTCACCCGGCGGCTCGCCCGTGAGGAGGCCATGCTGGTCGGCGGCTCGGCCGGAATGGCAGCCGCGGCGGCCATCAAGCTCGCGAAGGAGCTCGACGACCCCGACGCCGTCATCGTGGTCCTGCTGCCGGACGGCGGCCGCGGCTACCTGACCAAGGTGTTCAACGACGACTGGCTGGCGCAGTACGGCTTTCTCGCGCACACCAAGCAGGGCACCACGCTCGGTGACGTGCTGGCCGGCAAGGACGGCAGCCTGCCGCCGCTGGTGCACACCCACCCGCACGAGACGATCGCCGAGGCGGTCGCGATCCTCCGTGAGTACGGCGTCTCGCAGATGCCCGTCGTCCGTGCGGAGCCGCCGGTGATGGCGGCCGAGGTGGCCGGCGCGGTGTCGGAGCGGACGCTGATGGACGCCCTGTACTCCGGCAAGGCGCGGCTGGCCGACATGGTCGAGCAGCACATGGACGCGGCGCTCCCGTCCCTGGGCGCCGGCGAACCGGTCACGAAGGCGGTCGAGCTGCTCGAAGGTAGGGACGCCCTGATGGTTCTGGACGACGGAAAGCCGGTGGGCGTGCTGACCCGGCAGGACCTACTGGTCCATCTGTCGGCCGACTGACCTCAACGGTCCACAACTGACGGAATGATGGCGATCAGCGCCGTGATCACGATGCCGATCACGATGGCCGCCGCTCCGGCGATCTGAAGGATTTCCATGTCTCAAGAGTCCTTCAACTGACGGCCTGAGACATCGGCCTCCGGATCGGTCTTCCGTTCATCCCAAGGTCGTACACCGGGCCACCCGGCCTCCTACTTGAGGAGTCCGGGTTGTCCCCTAATGGACCACCGCGAAGTCGGCCGGATCGAGGCGCCGCGTCCGGCGCCAGTAGGCGAAGGTCCACTCCGGCCAGATGGTGGAGTTGCGCCCGGAGCTGTCCAGGTACCAGCTGGTGCAGCCCGACGCCCAGACCGTCTCGCCGAGTTCGCCCTGGACCTCGCCGACGAACTGTTCCTGGGCCTCCTCGCGGACCTCGACGTACGTCGCGTTGCGGCGGCGGAGCAGGTGCAGGGCCTGCATCACGTACCGGACCTGGGCCTCGATCATGAACACCATCGAGGAGTGGCCGAGGAGCGTGTTCGGGCCGACCAGCAGGAACAGGTTCGGGTACCCGGCGACCGTGATGCCGAGGTGCGCGCCGATGCCGTTGCGCTTCCAGTGGTCGGCGAGGCCGACGCTGTCCTTGCCGAGGATCGGCATCCGGGTCAGGTTCGCGGAGACGTCGAACCCGGTGCCGAGCACGATCGTGTCGCAGGCCCGTTCGGTGCCGTCGGCGGTGACCACGCCGGTCGGGGTGACCCGCGTGATCGGGGTGGTGACGAGGTCGACGTTCGGCCGGGCGAGCGCGGGGTAGTAGTCGTTCGAGATCAGGATCCGCTTGCAGCCGATCTGGTAGTCCGGCGTCAGCTTCGCCCGCAGCTCCGGGTCGGTGACCTGCTTGTGCAGGTGCCGTTTCGCCTGGATTTCCAGGCCTTTCATCAACTTCGGGTTTCCCGCGAACCCGGCGCCGCGACCCTCGAGCCCCCAGTAGATGGCGTTCCGGATCGCCCGCTGGCCGGCCGGGAACCGTTCGTGCAGCTTGCGTTCCCAGCCGCCGATCGCGCGGTCCGGCTTCCCGGTGATCCACGGTGGCGTCCGCTGGTACACGTCGAGTTGCGCGACCTGCGGCGCGATCTCGGGCACGAACTGGATCGCCGACGCGCCGGTCCCGATCACCGCGACGTTCCGGCCGCGCAGGTCCGCGGAGTGATCCCAGACGGCCGAGTGGAACGTCGTACCCGCGAAGGAGTCGAGGCCCGGGAGGTCCGGGCGCTTCGGCCGGTGCAGGCTGCCGACGCCGGTCACCAGGGCCTGCGTCTCGAGCGTCTCGTCGCCGTTCACCGTGACGGTCCAGCGGCCGGTCGCCTCGTCGAAGACGGCTTCGGTGACCTCGGCGCCGTACCGGATCTTGCCGGCGATGCCGTACTTGTCCGCGCAGTGCCGCAGATACGCGAGGATCTCGTCCCAGGGCGCGAACATCCGCGTCCAGCGCGGGTTCTGCTCGAACGAGAACGAGTACAGGTACGACGGGATGTCGCAGGCGCAGCCGGGATACGTGTTGTCCCGCCAGGTGCCGCCGAGGTCGTCCGCCTTCTCGAGGATGACGAAGTCCTCACACCCGGCCTGCCGCAGCTTGATTCCCATGCACAGCCCGGCGAACCCGGACCCGACGATGACGACCTCAGCCATACCGCCTGAGGTTACCGGCGGGTCACTGAAGCCGGTAGAGGGTCTCGCCGGCGTTCGGTACGACGAAGGTCTCCGGATCGGCCTCGTACGCGGCCAGGTCGACCGACGCGGGATCGAGATAGCCGAGGCTGGCCCGGCGCACGACGTCCTCCGGGATGCCGGTGGCGAGCGTGACCCGGACGCGGAGGTGCTCGCCCTTGGCCGGGTCCCAGGTGCCCGCGCCGCGCAGGTGCGTGGAGTGCGCGAGGACGCCCCAGTGCAGGTCGCGGAACTTGTCCCACTGGCCGACGAAGTAGTCGCGGCAGTGGTAGCCGATCTCCTCGATCTCGGGGTGCATCGCGGCCAGTTGGGTGACGTGCGGCGCGTACAGGATGACCTCGCCGCCGTCCGCGACGATCGGCTCGACCTTGTAGAAGCCCTTGGCCGCGGTCCAGATGTCGGCGTACTTCGGCGGCATCACCGAGATCACCCGCCGGACCGGATGCTCCAGGTAGCGGACGTGGGTCTGCGCGGAGATCTCGGCGGCGGCGCGCCACGACTCGGTGGTGTCGCCGAAGGCGATCGCGTGCAGGGCGTCCGTCCCCGACTGCGCGACGACGGACAGAGCGAGCTTCTCGGCCGGGATCAGCGCGGCGGCCTCGTCGATCAGCGCGCGGACCGGGGTGATGCCCGGCGTACCGATGATGTTCGCGCTGGTGATCAGGGCGCCGAGCCAGTGCGAGAAGTCGATGACCTCCTGCCCCGCGACACCCGGGAAGAAGTACTTGTTGCCGCCGGAGAAGCCGACCACCTCGTGCGGGAACACCGGCCCGACGACCAGGGCCACGTCGTGCTCGACGACGGCCCGGTTGAGGCGGACCGGGACCTCGTCGCGGAGCATCTCGTCCGAGATCTCCCCGACCCGGTCGGGACCGATGGTGCCGAGGTCCGCGAACGTCTCGGGTTTCCACCACTCGTGGTTGATCACGTTCGGGTAGTCGCCGCCGAGGTGCTCGCGGAGCTGCTCCGGCGTCATCTCCGCATGCGTGCCCAGGGCAACCAGGATCGTGACCTGGCTGTCCTTCAGGGCCTCGGTGACCGCCTTCAGGAGCAAGGGAAGCGGGCAGCTGCGGGTCGCGTCCGGGACGATCACGCAGACGCTGCGGCCCTCCAGGCCCGCGCCGGCCAGGACACCGCCGACGAACGCCGTCACCTCGTCCTCGGTCAGGACCTGACCCACACCACCGATCACCGCCACATCAGTCACACCTCGAACACTACCGACGTACGGCGGGTGCGCACAGATCGTCTCGGGGCGTGATCGGGTGAAAGCCCTTGGTGGACAGCCGAATCGTGTCAGGACGCGGTAATCGACCGGGCGTTGACCGCGGGCGGGGTGCGATGGACGATCGGTGAATCGCCTGGGGGAGTGAGCAAGGGGGAGATCCACCATGTCCGAGACCACCGAACAGCTGCGCCCATCGGGCTTCGGGGGCGTGCTGCTGCGCGACACCGATCCGGCGTACGACGACGCACGCACGGTCTTCAACGGGATGATCGACAAGCGGCCCGCGATGATCGCGCAGTGCGAATCGGTGGGCGACGTCCAGGCGGCGGTGCGGTACGGGACCGGCCAGGGGCTGGAGATCGCGGTCCGCGGCGGCGGTCACGGGGTGGCCGGGACCGCGGTCACCGACGGCGGCCTGGTGGTCGACCTGCGCCGGATGAACAGCGTTCAGGTCGATCCGTTCGCCAGGATCGCGCGGGTCGGCGGGGGCGCGACCTGGGGCGATCTCGATCGGGCCTGCCAGAAGTACCTGCTGGCGACGACCGGCGGGCGGGCGTCGACGACGGGCGTCGCCGGCCTGACGCTCGGCGGCGGGTCGGGCTGGCTGGAACGGAAGTACGGTCTCGCATGTGACGCGCTGATCTCGGTCGAGCTCGTCACCGCCGACGGACGGCTGCTGATCGCGGACGAGACGAAGAACACCGAGCTGTTCTGGGCGCTGCACGGCGGCGGCGGGAACTTCGGGGTCGCGACGTCGCTGACCTTCCACCTCCAGCAGTTGCCCACGACAACGTTGGCCTTACTGATGTGGCCGGCGTCGGCCGGTCCCACGGTGCTGCGCGCGTACCGGGACCTGTTCGAGGCGGGCGCGCCCGAGGAGCTCGGCGGCGGAGTGATCTACCTGACCGGACCGCCGGAGGAGTTCGTGCCTCCGCATCTGCAAGGACAGCTGATCGTCGGCGCCGCGGCGGTGTACGCCGGGAGCGAGGCGGAGCTGCGGGACGTGTTCGCGCCGCTGTACGCACTGGAGCCCGAGGCCGAGTTGGTCGCCGAGATGCCGTACGCCGACATTCAATCGGCGCTCGACGATCCGCCGGGGTTCCGCAACTACTGGTCCGGGGAACACCTGGCGTCGTTCCCCGACCCCGCGGTCGAGGCGTTCGCCAGCCGGTCGACGGACATGATCTCGCCGTCACCGTCGCAACAGGCGATCCTGCCGTGGGGCGGCGCCGTACAGCGTGGCGCGGACAAGTGGCCGCAGCCGCATCGCCAGGCGGCCTGGGTCGTGCACCCGTTCGGCCTGTGGTCCGACCCGGCCGACGACGCGCGCGGGATCAGGTGGGCCCGCGACGTGTGCTGGGACCTCGCCGAATGGGCGACCGGCTACGTCTACCTGAACTTCATCGGCAACGAGGGCCAGAACCGCGTGATCGCGGGCTTCGGCGAGGAGAACTACAAGCGACTGGCCCGGGTGAAGTGCCAGTACGACCCCGAGAATGTCTTCCACCTGAACCAGAACATCGAACCCGGCTGGCCCTGCTAGTCAGGCGTCGGGGCCTCGGCGACAGGATCGCTGCCGCCGAGGTCCAGGCGGAACGGCGGATAGACATCGGTCATCAAGGCGGAGTACCCGGAAACCCTCAGGGCCCAGCGGTTCAGCCCGAGGACCAGGTCGAAGAGCGAGCGCGGATAGGTGCCGGTGAAGAGGAGAGCGATGGCCGCGAAGACGACGAGCACGCCGACCAGGCCGCCGGCGACACTCCACGCCCAGTCGTCGGAACCGTTCGCGGCCCACGATCCACCACCGACGAAGATGCCGACGATGATGTAGTGCGGGATCGCCAACAGCCACCATTTCACCAGGACCAGGCCACGGGACAGGCGCTCGGGATAGTCGACGGTCAGCCGCGCCGGGTAGCTCTCGACCTCGGCGAGCGTGAACGGCGGGTACTGGTCGGTGGCGAGTGCACCGTAGGCGTAGTAGTTCACGCGCCACGACCACCGCAGCACGCCGACGTTGAAGTCGAAGAGGGCGCGCGGATAGCGCTCGGTGAAGAGGATCGCGAAGAACGCGATCACCGAGACGACCAGGAAGCCGATCCACAGGAACAGCAGAACGACCCAGTGCGGGATCGCCAGGATCCACTTCACCAGCCACAACCACCTGGAAGTCCCCGGATCCAGCGCAGCGTTCACATGCACCGGATACCCAACAGATCCTGCCATGACGACCCCCGGTCAGTCAGAGATGTTCTTCACCATCCTCGGTGGGACCCACCCTGTCAACGACCGCCCGGCGGGTCGCGCGGGACCATTGGGTCGCGGTGATGGCGGCGTACGCGACGGCGCTGAGGGGGACTGCCCAGAAACGGAAGAAGGGGAGTTGGCCGGCGAGGGCGGTTGCGGTGAAGACGATGGCGTAGGTCGCGACGGCGGCGACCGTGCCGCGGCGGCGTGAGTCCAGGGCGGTGCTCGGGAGCGGGCCCATGTGCCGGTCGAGCAGGGTGCCGAACGCGCTCAGGCCGACGAGGGTGGTGACGATGAACAGGATCGCCCCGGGGAGGTCGCCGAACACGATCGCCACCACGTTCAGGAACGTGACGACCGCGAACGCGACACCCATGTCCAGCGCCCCGAACATCAGGTGTGAGCGGCGCCGGCGCTTCAGGTCGTCACCGGTCCGGAGCGGGCCGGGATCGCCGGTGAGGCGTCGTACGGTCAGGATCAGGCCGGTCGCGATCAGGATCAGCAGCAGTACGCCGACAACGGACAGGATCACCGAGCGGGTGGTCGACATGTACTGACGGACCTCGTCGCCGGACACGCAGCTCGCCGACGGCGGGAACCAGCTGGTGCGTGGGTGCGCGTTGTCCACGCCGACCTTGCGCGCGCAGTCCTCGCTCGGGTCGTACCAGTTCGGCATCGACAGCGTGACGACCGTCGTCCACACCAGCCCGCCGATCAACCCCAACCCCAGCAGGGATCCCGCGCGCTGCCTCACCCAGTCCACGGCCCTACCCTCTCATCCGTGGACTCCTATCTTGCCCAGCTCCGCCGCGACGTCGGTTCCCGCCTGCTGTTGCTGCCCGGTGCGCAGGTCCTCGCGATCGACGCGGACGAACGCATCCTGTTCCAGAGGAGTCGCGACTCCGGTCGGTGGGAGCTCCCCGCGGGCGGAGCGGAACCGGGGGACAGCTTCCGTCGTACGGCGGCCCGCGAGTTCTCCGAGGAGACAGGGCTGATCGTCGCGGAGGACGACCTGATCCCGTTCGCCAGCCTGTCCCGCGCCGACGTCCACACGCTGACGTACCCGAACGGCGACGTCGTCCAGTGCTTCGCCCTCTGCTTCGAAGCCCGCCGCTGGACCGGCACACTGCACCCAGCCGAGGACGAGGTCCTGGAGGCCGCCTTCTTCCCCACACCTCCGACCCCGCTACATCCTCCGACCGAGCTCGTCCTGCGTCTGCACGCCACCTACCGGCAGACGGGACTGTTCCAGGCCTGGTAGGAAAATGCGAGGCGACCTCCCCGGTGCGGATGGGATATTTCGGGGATGGAAACACCAGAGGCCGTGACCGGAGCCGAGCTCGCCGACGGGCTGCGGGAGCTTGGGCTGGGGCGGGGGTCCGAGGTGATCGTGCATTCCTCGCTGAGTTCGTTCGGGTACGTCGACGGCGGTGCGGAGGCGGTCTGCTCGGCGCTGACCGAGGTGTGCGGGACCGTGCTGATGCCGGCCGGTACCTGGGATCTCACCGGAATCCCGGCGCCGCCCGGACTGGTGCGCCCGCACAACGCCTACTGGAACGCGGACAGCTGGGCGGACTTCGACACTCGGTTGTCGCAGGCAACCAGTTTCCGCGCCGGGCTCCCGATCGACCGGTGGCTCGGAACGATTCCGGAAACGTTCCGCCTGACCTGCTCGCCGTTCCGGACCGAGCATCCGCTGTTTTCCTACCAGGCCGCCGGCCCGGCCGCCGAACGCCTCCTCGAGGCCCAGCGCCCCGACTGGCCGCTCGGCCCGATCGAGGCCCTCGACGGCGACGTCCTGCTGCTCGGCGTCACCCACACCTCGAACACCACGATCCACCTCGCCGAGCAGCACCTCGGCCGGTCGCGCTTCTACCGCTACGCGAGATCCGCCGACGGCCTGTGGACCGAGCTCCCCAACGTCCCCGGCGCAAGCCACCACTTCGACGCCATCGAGCCCGTACTGCGCTCTGCGACCAAGGAAATCCAGATCGGAAACGCGCGCATCCGCCGCATCCCCAAGCAGGCAGTACTCGCAGCGACCCGTCAGCTGATCGAAGCCGACCCCGCCGCCCTCCTCTGCACCACCGACCCCGCCTGCCGCTGCGCCGCGGCCTTGCAACAGCGGTTGGCTGCCCTCGCCGAGTAGGGCATGCTCGGCCGGGTGACCCACGTCAGAAACGCTGATGTACTGGCCGACGTCGACGATCCGGCCTGGACCGTGCTGCAGGACGCCCTCGCACAGGCGGCCCGCCCCGCCACCGTCCTACCCGTCGATCCGGCGGCAGGGCGAGACGTCCTCTTTCGGCTGCAGGTCACGGCGCGGTCGATGCTCGGTGCGCTCGCGGTGAACTGCGGCGGTCTGGTGATCGACGAAGGTTGGCTGCGCATTCTCGGCGGCGGTGGCTCCGGTCTGCCCGATCTAGCGACCGCGAACGACCTCGTCGACCCGGAGCAGGCCGCCGCGCCACCGCCGTACCTGATCGTCGCCTACGACGTCCTCGGCGGTCGGTTCGCCGTCGACGGCGGCGGGCTGGGCGTCCAGCCCGGTCAGGTCTGCTACTGGGCGCCGGACACCCTCGAGTGGGACGGCCTCGGCGTCGGGCACACCGACTTCGTCCTCTGGTCGCTCACCGACGGCCCGACGCAGTTCTACGCCGGCCTCCGCTGGCCGACCTGGCTCGACGAGACGCGCCGAACCCCTCTGTCGGAAGGGATCGCTGTCTACCCGCCGTTGTTCTCGGCTGAGGCGTATCCGCTCGAGAACACCTCGCGCAAGGCCGTTCCGTTCGAGGAGCTCCTCAGTCTGGGATGACGTCGATGAGGACCTTGCCCACGACGGCGTCCTCGACCGCGGCGTGCGCGTCCGCGGCCCGGTCCAGTGGGTAGTGGTGCAGCGGGAGGCCGGCGTCGGGGCCGATGCGGATCGCGCCGGACTCGACCGCGGCCGCGACGTCGGCCAGTCCGCGCGGGCGCCAGGACTCCGGGGCCGTGTACAGCAGGACGAACTGCCAACGGGCGTTCGGCACCATCGATGCGCGCACCGGGAGTTCGGTCGTCGCGCCGCCGTCGGTCGCGTACACCGACACCGAGCCGTTCGGCGCGATCACCGCGGCATCGATCGCCGCGTTCGCCGCCGGCGACACCTCGACGATCGTGTGCACGCCGTGCGGCGCGATCGCGCGGACCTCCGCGACCACGTCCTGCTGCTTGTAGTCGATGACGTGGTCGGCGCCCGCCAGCGCGGCCAGCCGGCCCTTCTCCGGACTGCTCACGGTGGTGATCACGGTCGCGTCGGACCACCGGGCCAGCTGGATCGCCGCGTTGCCGACCGCTCCGGCGCCGCCGGCCACCAGCACGGTGCGGCCGGCGAGCTTGCCTGGACCGAGGCGATCAGGGCCGTCCTCGGTCACGGTCAAGCAGCGATGAGCGGTCAGGAACGGTACGCCGAGCGCGGCGCCGAGATCGTACGACGCGTCGTCGGGCAGCGGCACCACATGGCGGGCCGGGACCACGGCGTACTCCTGCGCCGTACCTCCCGAAGGCCGTTGGTACGCGGCCTCCCAGAGCCAGACCCGGCGACCGGCGAGGGCTGCGTCCACGCCCTGACCGACGGCGTCGACGAGACCGGATCCGTCCTGGTTGGGTACCTGCGCCGGGTGCACTGGTGTACCGGCCTCGCTGCCGCGGCGTGACTTCCAGTCGGTCGGATTGACGCCCGACCGGTGGATCCGCACCCGCACCTCCCCGGGACCGACCTCGGTCAGCGGCCTGTCCACGAGGGTCAGGACGTCGGGCTCACCGGTCACGGAGTACTGGATGGCGCGCACCCCATCGACGCTACCTCAGTTGCCCTGCCGTCGCCTGTCCGATTCGTTCAAGACCGGCGCCGGCCCGGTTGCCTACCGTCGTGGGACAGCCGTTGACGGGAGAATCAAGATGCGGATCGGGATCGGGTTGCCGGCGGCGGTGCCGGGAGTGGACCCGCGATCGGTGGGCGAGTGGGCCGCCGAGGCCGAGCGGAACGGGTTCGCCGCGGTGGGAGTGATCGACCGGCTGGTCTACGACAATCTCGAGCCGCTGACCGCACTCGCGGCCGCAGCGGCCCGGACGTCGACCGTCGAGTTGATGACGACCGTGCTCAACGTCGGCTGGCGCAACAACGCCGTCCTGCTGGCCAAGCAGCTCGCGTCGGTGGACCTGCTGTCGGGCGGCAGGTTGACGGCCGGTCTCGGGCTGGGCGGTTGGCAGGACGACTTCGCCGCGAGCGGCGCAGCCGGCGAGGGTCTGGGCGCCTTGTGGGACGCCACACTGGACACCTGGCGGCGTGCGTGGTCCGGCGAGCTGATCGGCGCCGGCGGTCCGATGAACCAGCTTCCCGCTGATCGGCCGACACTCCTGTTCGGCGGTCTGGCCAACGCGGCGCACCGGCGGGCGGCAAGAGTTGGGCAGGGCTGGGTGGCACCGCTGTTCGGCACGCACACGCTCGCTCAGGGTGCGGACGCCGTACGACGAGCCTGGCAGCAGGCCGGCCGCGAGGGGCAACCGCGGATCGCGACCGGGCGGTACTTCGCGCTCGGGCCGGACGCGGATGCCGTCGCCGACGAGTACATCCGCCACTACTACGGCGACGCGTACTTCGACCACGCGCGGGCCGACACGTTGACGACGCCGGACCAGCTGACGACGCATCTGAGCGGACTACGGGCGGCCGGCGCCACCGACGTCATCCTCTACCCGGCCGCCGCGAACCTGGTCCAGGTCGAGTTGCTCGCCGACGCACTCGGCAGCGTCAGCGGGTGAGGATCTCCGTGCCGCGACGGCTTGCGCACCGACGTACGCAAGCCGTCACGATCCTCCGTGAGTTTTCGGGACTAGGACCGGAAGAACTCCAGGAGATCGGCGTTGACCACGTCGGCGTGCGTCGTGGGCAGGCCGTGCGGGAGGTCCTTGTAGGTCTTGAGGACCCCGTTCTTGAGCAGTGCGGCCGACTTCGGGCCGGAATCGGCGTACGGCACGATCTGGTCGTCCTCGCTGTGCACGACCAGGACCGGGATGGTGATCGTCCGCAGGTCCTCGGTGAAGTCGGTCTGGGAGAACGCGACGATGCCGTCGTAGTGGGCCTTCGCGCCGCCCATCATGCCCTGCCGCCACCAGTTCGCGATGACCGCTTCGCTGGGTACGGCGCCCGGGCGGTTGAAGCCGTAGAACGGGCCTTCCGGGAGTGCGCGGTAGAAGGCCGACCGGTTCGCCGCGAGCTGCGCCTGGAGGTCGTCGAAGACCGCCTTCGGCAGGCCCTCCGGGTTCGCGTCGGTCTGCACCATCAGCGGCGGGACGGCGCAGAGCAGCGCGGCTTTCGCGGCCCGGTCCTCGCCGTGCCGAGCGAGGTAGTGAGTGACCTCGCCGCCGCCGGTCGAGTGCCCGACGTGGATGCAGTCGCGCAGGTCGAGATGGTCGACGACCGCCTTCAGATCGTCCGCGTAGTGGTCCATGTCGTGTCCGTCGCCGGTCTGCGTCGAGCGGCCGTGTCCACGGCGGTCGTGCGCGACGACGCGGTACCCCTTCGACAGGAAGAACAGCAGCTGATTGTCCCAGTCGTCGGCCGACAGCGGCCATCCGTGGCTGAAGACGATCGGCTGGCCCGTACCCCAGTCCTTGTAGAAGATCTCCGTACCGTCGCTGGTCGTGATCGTTCCCACGTCAACCCCCTTGTGCAATGGGCTCGGCCCAGTCGCCGCCCCCACGCCAAACTAGTCGCGGGCCACGGCCCGAACCACGCCCTGGACATGAATTTCTGTAGCGGACAGAACCTGGCCGCTATGGCGTTTAGAGTCGCGGTATGACGACAAACGAGCAGAGCTTGACCGGTGAGCGGGCCGACATCCTGGAGTTCCTCGGCAAGCACCGGGGGTTCCTGCGGCACACCGCTCAGGGGCTGACCGACGAGCAGGCCTCGACCCGCAGCACCATCAGTGAGCTGACCGTCGGCGGGCTGATCAAGCACGTGAGCGCGACCGAGCAGCATTGGGCCGAGTTCGCGCAGGGTCAGGGCGGGTCCACACCGACCGAGTTCACCCCGGAGATGATGGCGGCCTGGCAGGACCAGTTCCGCCTCGTCGAGGGCGAGACCCTCGCCGACGTTCTCGCGGCTTACGAGAAGGTCGCCGCCGCCACCGACGACCTCGTCCGCACCCTCGACCTGGACGCCAGCTACGAGCTTCCGTCCGCGCCATGGCAGCCGCCGGGTGTGTTCTGGACCGTCCGCCGGGTCTTCCTGCACATCACTGCCGAGACCGCCCAGCACGCCGGCCACGCGGACATCATCCGGGAAGCGATCGACGGCCAGAAAACCATGGGCTGAGCCAACAAATCGAGCGCCAGGACTCCTTCGGGAGTCCTGGCGCTCTGCTGTGCCCGGAAAGTGCGCCGGAAACGCAACTTTCCGCGGGGTTTCCGCATCGAGGCAGATAAGGGGAAGCAAACCTCGGTGAGTTGACCGCCTCCATTGGGCTGACCGACGTCCGGGGAGGGACAACTTCATGCGATTCAGGAGGAGTGCGGCCGTTGCGGCCGTAGGGATCGCTGTTCTGGTGCTGGGGGCGGGAACGGCAACCGGAAACACTCGTGCACCGGGCGAAGCGCCCGGGATCCAGATCGTCCCAGCACCGGACGATCCGGCCGAGTCCCAGTTCGTGCCGGGCGCGAGCAACGTCGTACCGCCGACGGCCGCGCCGGCGACGGACATCGGTACGGACACGAACAAGATCCAAATACTCGCGGCGCCGTTCTACGCGTGCCCGGGGTTCAGCGGGATCGAGAAGACCAACCCGTTGGTGAACCTGTACGCCGACAAGTTTGCCTGGGGCCCGTATGCGGCGTACAAGGTCGGAAGCGGCGGCGGCAACATCAACTGGGCGTTGAATCCGTACAAGAACGCCAGCTGGTACATGTGGTTCCACTCACTGCGGTGGCTCGGGCAAGGGATCGTTGCTGCAGGCAAAGGTGACCTGGCTGCACTGACGCGGGTGAACACGATCGCGTACGACTGGTACCGCGACAATCCGTACTCGTGGAAGGCGAACGTCGGCGCGTGGGAGTCCACCATGCACCGCACCAACGTGCTGAACTGCCTGCGCCAGGCGATCCTGGCCGGGCTCCACGTGAGCACCGTGCCGGCCCGCTACGCCTGGGTGGACGCGGCGCTGCTGAGTCATGCGAGATTCCTGACCTACAACTGGAGTGGTGCGTGGAACCATGGAACCGACGAGAGTATCGCGCTGTTCGGTGTCGGCTGTGTGCTCGGCCGGACCGACTACAAGAACCTCGCGCAGCAACGATTCGCGGCCGGGATCACGACTTCGATCGATGCCGAGGGTGGGACCAACGAACAGTCCACTGGCTACGCGGCGTTCAACTACTCGCTGTGGGGTCGCGCGATCGCGGTGATGCAGAACTGCGGCGTCAACCCCGGTACGACGATCGCCACCCGGCGCGCGTTGCTGGCCAAGTTCTTGACACTGGCAACGAACTCGCTCGGCAGACTCCACCAGATCGGTGACACCGAGGTACAGGCGACGTACCCGTGGACAGGGACGCCGTTGCAGTTCGCGGGTTCGAAGGGTACGGCGGGCACGATGCCGCTGTGGCGGGTCGGGGTGTACTCGGCCGGTTACGTGTTCGGTCGCACGGGGTGGGGAAGCGATCCCGCCAGGGGCTTCGCGGGCGAGTCGACGTACAGCATCAGGTACGGTCCGGGGCGGGCGTTCCACGGGCATCTCGACCACACCGGCATCACGTACACGGCACGTGGGCGGGACATTCTGGTCGACGGCGGATACGCGGCGTACAACGCCGGTGCCTATCGCACCTGGTCCGTCGGTCCGAGCGCGCACAGTGTGATGACGACGCCGATGTCGACGTACCTGAATCCGGTGACGCGGCTGACTGCGTATTCGGTGAAGGCGAACGCGGAATCGTACGTGTTCGCGGATGCGCCGGGGAGCGGGATCAGCCGGGTTCGCTCGGTCCTGGTGCTGAAGGATCCGGATCTGCTGGTGGTGTGGGACCGTGCGTCGGCGAAGACCGCGCAGGCGTTCCAGACGTTGTGGCACCTGCCGCCGGATCAGCGGGCGAGCGTGTACTCGCGGACGACCGCCGTGGCGATGGCGGCGGGCGACACGTCCAAGACGATCCTGTTCCAGGTGCCGTTCAAACAGGCGCTGCCGGCCGGCGCTCTTCTCGTCAAACAGGCGCAGACCAACCCGATCCAGGGCTGGCACTACCCGAGCAGCTACGTCCGGAAGTCCGCGCCGACGCTGATGATGGCTCGCTCCGGCACAACAGCGTCGATCCTGTCGTTCATCGTACCGGTCCGATCCAGCGGGTCGGTCACCTACACCGTGCGTCAGGTCGGTACGACGTTCATCGTAAACCTCAACGTCGGCGGTCAGCGCGCCGGCATCGCCATCTCCGCAGGCGGCTCGCTCTACCGCGCCGGATGAACCGTGGGGGCGTCTCCCGCGGTGGAGGCGCCCCTCGCTCGGAGTTGGTCGAAGGCCGTTGGCGGGCCGGCCTCGAGACGGTCGCGGATCTGCGCAGCGCATTCGGCCGGGGTATGCCGGTCCGACTCGACCTCCACGTCGTACACGCCGTGCTCGTGGACGATCGGAAACTGTACCGCCGCCCTGCCGATCGTGCGGTTGCCGCGGTCGCGTTCGCGCCGCTCGAGTTCGGGCAGCGCGCAACGGACGCCGACGAACAGGACCGGCAACCCGTCGAACACCGTGAGGCAGTCCGTCAGCCGCCACTGCTCGCCGAGGATGTGATCCACCACCACGTCGTTCCCCGCCGACGCCATCCCGGCGACGGCCCGGTGGAATCCGAGCACCGTCCGCTGGAACACGGACAGGAAGGCCTCGTCCGGCATCTCCCGCCGGGCGCGGATCCGATGGAACTGGTCGATCGCCAGATGGAACCAGGTGCCGTCCAGCGAGCCGAGCAGCTCGGCCGCGATACTCGACTTCCCGGAACTCGACGTACCGTTGAGGAAAATCAGCCTGCCGGGGCGGCCGAGGTTCGTTTCGGGAGTCAGCTCATGGCTCGCGGTGATCGACACCGGCCCATCATCGCTGATGGCTTCTTCCCCGGTGCGGCCAGGACTACAGCTACAAACTCACGCCGGCGAAGGCGCTCATCGACACCGGCAAGGTGGTCACCGAGATCCGGTCCAGTCTCGTTGGCGAGAGGCGACGCCATCGTCACCTCAACCACCTTCGGCCCACCCCTCGACCCAGTAATCCTCAATCAAGGCGAACAAGCCACCGGCTGGCTGGTCCTCGACGTCTCCACCCGCCACGGCCAACTAACCCTCCACGACGCCAACAACCACCAACTAGGAACCTGGAAGTACTGAAACGGTGCTTCACGCCAGCGGTGGAACGTCGCCTTCGCGGAGGGAACGGAGGTGGGTTCTGATGCGGTCGGTCAGCTCGTTGCGTCGATCACGGTGTTCGTTCCACTGCTCCAGCAAATCCACCAGATCCGTTCCGCGACCGGGGCCCCAGAGGTCAGGTACGTCGGACAGGACCTCCAGGACACGTTGCGCCGACGCGTACGCGGTGTGTGTCTTGTCCATCTGGTCCACAGCCCAACGGATTTGCTCCCAGTACCCGCGCCAAGGGAGTTCGTCGTACGGCGTGGTGATAGTGCGTACCGGGTGTCCGAGCTCAGCGAGCACCGCGTCGAACATCTGTCGTGCCTCGGTGGACTGCCGGCGGGTGAGCCCTGCCAGCTCACGCAGCAATGGAGAGTCGTATCCCTCAACCAACCAGAGAGCCGCGAGCATAGGCAGCTCCGCGTCGGGAATCGTTTGACCGCGGCTTGCCTGTTCAGGAGTCACAAACGCGATCCTGGCACAGCGGAAAGCGGTTGGGGCGAACTGTCGCCCGGTCTGACCTAGGCTGTCGAGGTGGAGAGTGTTGGCGGCAAGTTGGTGAGGGATCGGATTCCGGAGATCATCCGGGCGGGCGGCGGCGATCCGGTCACGTATCAGGCCGAGCCCGACGAGTTCCGTAGGCGGTTGCGCGACAAGCTTCGCGAGGAGGTCGACGAGTTTCTCGAGGCCGATGACGCGACCGTGGTCGAGGAACTCGCCGACATCCTTGAGGTCGTCTACGCTCTCGCAGCCGACCTGGGAACCACCACAGATGCGCTGGAAACAACCCGGGCAGCGAAGGCCGCCGCCCGCGGAGCATTCACCGACAGAACCATCTGGACGGGCATCGCCTGACCCGCCTACTCGGCGAAAATGCCAGGCGGTGGGGGTACGCAAGGTGTCAGGATGCGGGCATGGTTGTGCGCGCGTTGAGCTTCGGGTCAGTGGCAGAAGCCTACGAACGGTTCCGCCCCGGGTATCCGGTGGAGCTCCTCGAATTGGTGACGGCGTACGCCGGTACGCCGCTTCGGACCGCCCTGGAAATCGGCGCCGGGACCGGCAAGGCGACCCGTCTGTTCGCGCAGGGAGGTATCGCGATTACGGCAACAGATCCTGACGCGGCCATGCTCGCGGAAGCGCGCAAACACCTGCCGGCCGATGTCACCACCGTGCAGTCCGCCTTCGAGGACCTCCCGCTGGATAGGTCGTACGACCTGGTGTATTCGGCCGCCGCCCTCCACTGGACCAACCCCGACGGCCGATGGGAGCGCATGGCGGCGCTCGTCCGACCGGGTGGCGTGTTCACCTCCTTCGGCGTACCGATCCAACTGGCGGACCCTGCCCTCAAAGAGGCAGTCCGCGCGGCGCGTACGCCGTACCTGGTCGACGACGGCGTCCCGTCACCCGACGGCACCCCCGAGGACCGCCCGATGCAATGGCCCGGCACGGAACTCCAGCAGACCGAGTGGTTCACCGACGTCCAGCAGGCAGTCATCGAACGCCGCCTCACGATGAGCGCCCACAACTACATCGGACAGCTGTCGACAGTCTCGGCGTACCTGATGCTCCCACCCGCAGACCGCGACGAGGTCTTCCGCCGAACTCTCGAAACCCTCCCCGAAACCGTGGAGGTCGACGCCCAGATCCACATCCACCTGGCCCGCCGCCACTGAACCCGGTTCAGCCGTAGGCGGTGAGGAACCGGTCCCGAAAGGTATCCATCGGCCAGACCGGTGCGCCGGCGTCCGGCCGCAGCCCGTCCGTCCAGCCCCAGTCGGCTACCCGATCCGTCACGGCCGGGTCGGCGGCGATGATGCTCACCGGTACGTCGTGGCTCGAGCCGTTGCCTGACACGATGCTGGCCGGCTGGTGGTCGCCGAGGACGACGAGCACCAGGTCGCGGTCGTGGCGCTGCTGTACGAAAGAGCTCACGGTGTCGAGCGAGTACGCGATGGACTGTGCGTAGGCGGCCTTCACACGGTCCGGTTGCCGCCATACGTCCTCCGGCGAGTCGCCCTCGGCCGGCATCGGGTCGAAGACCGAGCCGTCACCCACTCGGCTCCAGTCGACGAGCCGGGGGAGCGGTGCCCAGGGCGTGTGGCTGGAAACCAGGTCGACCTCGGCCATGACGGGAGCGCGGTTCGGCTTTTCCAGCTCCAGCCGCTGGAGCGCGGCCAGGGTGTACTGGTCAGGCATCGAGGCATAGCTGAACGCCGGCCCGACGTACCCCACGTTCCGGCGGTCGTAGACCGCGTCGTAGTGGTAGTACGTCTTCGCCACCGGCCAGTCCCTGTCGTTGGACGGTACGTCGGCGACTGTCCGCCAGCCGGCGCGGCCGAACGCGCCGGTGAGAGTGAGCCGGTCAAGGGTGACGAGGTAGTCGTACCGCTGCTGGTTGTCCACCCACAGCCCGGACTGCAGGGTCGAGTGCGCCAGCCAACTGATGCCGCCGAAGGTCGGCGAGGTGAGGAAGCCGCTGCGCGAGGAGAAGCCGGCCTGCTGGAGCCGCCGGTCCCCGGCCTCGAGCGCCGCCCCGACGACTGGAGAGTCGAGTGCTGTGCGTCCATAACTCTCGACGAAGACCAGGAGGACGTCCTTGCCCCTCAGACCGGTCAGCAAATCGTTGCCCGGGGTGTCGCGGAAGGGATCGTGCTCGAGCGCTCGTACGAACTCTTGCTGGTCGCGGAGGTCGTCACGGACCTGCGTGGCGAGCCGAGCCGCGGAGGTCGAGGCGAGCTGTTGTATGGGCCAGGCGCCGGTCAGCGTGGGGACGATCGAGATCACAGCCAGGACCGCAACGATCCGGATCGTCGGCTGCCGGTGTCTCGCCACGAGCCGGCTCACCCGCACGGCCGACAGTGGCAGGAGGGCGAGCAGGGCGACACAGAGGACGCCTGCTCCGATGAAGACGGCGAGGGCTCCGGCACGGCCGATCGAGTCGCCGAGCAGGGCCAGCGCGGAGTCCGCGTACGCCGCGTCGTACACCGGGTGGAAGGGGCGGTCGAGGGCGAAGTAGAAACCTCTGTCGAGCAGCCGCAGAATCATCAGCACCCCGGCGAGGAGACCGGTGATCAGCGCGAGGATCCGCGCCGGTCTCGGCGGCAGCACCCATACGAGAACGACGAAGACCAGGCCCTCGAGCGGGATCCGGAGGAACGTGGCCGGTGACAGGTCGCCGGTGTGGTCCGGCACGAGGAGCGCAGCCCAGACCAGGAGCACCGCTAGCGCCGAGGTCACGGTGGCACGAGTTCCCCGCGGGCTTCCGGCGAGGCGCCAGAGGCCCCAGGTGTGACGGCCGAACGACTCGGCCAGCAGTCCCAGGGCGATTAGCAACACCACCGTGGTCACGGCATCGGGCAGGATGCGGGCAGCCGCGACGGTCAGGGTGATGCCCACGATCGCGGCGACGACCTTGGCCCAGTAACGGGGCGGGAGTGAGCCGCGCAGCCACGGCACCGCCCAGCCGGCGGCCACGAACACGTAGCGGGCTGCGCCGAAGGCGATCACCCACCAGCCCATCGTGGGTGCGACGTACACGCTCAGGACCAGAACGAGGAACGAGTCGACCTCCATGTCGAAGCGTGCCCCGAACGCCGATGCGGTGCCGGTACGCCGAGCGATCCGGCCGTCCACGCCGTCGAGGATCAGCGCGATCGTCGAGAGCGTCACGAAAATCGCCACCGGTGTCCGGCCGCCGAACGAGTCCGCCGTGAGCGCTGCGACCCCGCAGGCGAGGATCGCCCGAGCCAGCGTCACTCTGTCCGCGGGCCCCAGCCCGTCACGACGGTGATGCGCCAGAGAGCGGGCGGTCAGCGCGGAAAGACCGGCTCCGCAGGCACCGCCGGTCGCCCAGCCGGCGACGTCGAGGCCAGTGGTCGCCGCGAGGATCCCGAGCAGCACGAGCAGGCAAGCGAAGCCGGCGAGCGGGCCGATCAGGCTGCGCACTCGACGCTGAACCAGACGCACGATGCCTCCGTATCTGCGGGTACGACGGTCACACGAGAACAGCCTCGCACCGGTTCATCCGGACCCCACTACGAGATCGGAACTGCCATCAAACGAAGCATCTGGAACTGGGCGCGCGTGGCGGGCGGCGGCGCGATCCTCGCCGTTCTCGTGTGGCGCGTGGGTACGGGGCCAGTGGTGGACGGGCTTCGACTGACGACCGGCTGGCCGCTCGCCGCCGCGCTTGCCATCACGTCGCTGACCACGTTGTGCTGCGCATGGCGGTGGAGGCTCGTCGCCGGCGGGCTTGGCGTCGAGATGCCGCTGAGGACCGCGGTGGCTGCGTACTACCGGTCCCAGTTCCTCAACGCCACGCTGCCCGGCGGGGTGATGGGCGACGTACATCGCGCCGTGCGCCACGGGCACGAGGTCGGCGACCTGGGCCGGAGCCTGCGGTCCGTCGCGTGGGAGCGGACGTCCGGATTTGCGGTTCAGATCGTGCTGACGGTGGGCGTGCTGCTCATGCTGTCCTGGCCCGCCGGCGCCTTCGTTCCCCCGGTCGCTCTGACGGTCGTGGTCGTCTCCGGTGTGGCACTGGTTGCAGTACTCCTCTGTCTGAACCGACGTCGCGCCTCCTCGCGGATCGGACGCGCCTTCACCAGCGATCTCCGCGACGCGGTCCTCGCGCGGCGCGCCTGGCCTGGCATCGTGCTCGCATCGACCGTCGCCGTGCTCGGCCATGCCGCGGTGTTCCTGATCGCAGCGCGAGCGACCGGAGCGGACGTGTCGCCGGCTCGGCTCCTGCCCCTGGCACTGGTCGTGCTGACGGCCTCGGCGGTGCCGACGAACATCGCAGGCTGGGGTCCGCGCGAGGGCGCGGCCGCCTGGGCGTTCAGTTCGGCCGGGCTGGGCGCGACGCTGGGCCTCACGGTCGCGGTGGTGTACGGCGTACTCGCACTGGCCGCAACCCTGCCCGGAGCCGTCGTCCTCCTGGCAAGCAAACGAAGACGGCCCCCACCAACCGGTGAGGGCCGCCCTCAGGAACGTCAGGCAGGAAACGGTACGCCGGTATTGCTGTGACAGCGGTACCCGTTCGGGTTCTTGTGGAGGTACTGCTGGTGGTAGGCCTCCGCGTAGTAGAACGTGGTGGCGGGGGCAATCTCGGTGGTGATGTCGTCGTAGCCGAGGGGCTTGATGACGGGGGCGTAGAGGTCTCGGGTGCGTTCGGCCTCGGCGCGCTGGGCGTCGGTGGTGTAGTAGATCGCCGAGCGGTACTGCGAACCGAGGTCGTTGCCCTGGCGCATGCCCTGCGTCGGGTCGTGCGTCTCCCAGAAGACCTTCAGCAGGTCGGTGAAGGTGGTCTTGGTCGGGTCGTACACGACCCGGACGGCCTCCGCGTGACCGGTGCGCCCGGTGCAGACCTCCTCGTACGAGGGGTTCGGGCTGTAACCGCCCGCGTACCCGACGGCCGTGGTGTACACGCCCGGCTGCTGCCAGAAGATCTCCTCGGTGCCCCAGAAACATCCGGTGCCGAACCAGACCTCCTCGAAGCCCTCGGGCGCGGCAGCGGTCTGCGGCGTGTGCAGGACGATGTTCTCGTCCGGTACGGCGAAGCCTGGGGTGGGCCGGCCGGGTAGCGCGGCCGCCGGCTCGACCATGGCGGTGTTGCGGCTGAAGAACGACATTCTCACGCCTCTCGCAGTGTGACTCTCATAGTCTCCCAACGCCCCCGGCCAGACGAACCTTCCCGGCACCCCTTACGGCACGATGACGTGCCGACCCCGGACCTGCACCACTCACAAACCGCCCGCAGGGGACGGTCGGACGCGACGGCTGAGCGTGAACCGGCTCGCCAGCGCGAGCTTGATGAGTGGTGGAGGTCCGCCTAGGCGATCATCACGCCAGCCCGCCGGGTAGGAGCGCCGGTGGTCAGGGAGGCGTACGACGCCGCCAGCCGCTCGACCCCGTCGCGCAGCGCCTCGGGCTCGAGGGTGAACGGGAGGCGGATGAAGGATTCGAGGCCGCCGTCGGGGGAGAAGCGGGACCCGGCGACCAGGAGCGCGCCGTTGCGCTGGGAGACGCCGACGAGGCTGGAACCGACCGGTTCGGGGAGCTCGCACCACAGCGACAACCCACCCGACGGCATCCGGAACTTCCACGAAGGCAGCTCGGCGGACACCGCGGCGGCCAGAGCGTCCCGCCGCTCCGCCAGCGACGCCCGGCGCTCCGGCAGCAGCGTGGAGCGGCGCCGCAGAAGGTCCGCGACCACCAACTGCTCCAGCACCGGCGCACCGAGGTCCATCGACGCCCGCGCGTCGAGGATCCGCGCGACCAGCGCCTCGGGCACCCGCATCCACCCGATCCGCAACCCGCCCCAGAACGACTTGCTCACCGACCCGACCGTGATCACACCGTCCGGGTCGTACGACGCGAACGGCGGCGGCATCTCCTGCCCGTCCAGCGACAGCTCGAACAGCGTCTCGTCCACGATCGCCGTCGTCCGCGACCGCGCGAACGCCCGCGCCAGCCGCTGCCGATCCGCCGCGGACATCAGGAAACCGGTCGGGTTCTGGAAGTCCACCACCATCCACGCCGCCCGCGGCGCCGTCTGCCGAATCGTTGCCTCCAGCAAGGGCAGGTCCCAGCCGCCGGGTGACATCGGTACGGCGACCACCCGGCACCCGCTGCGCCGGATCGCGTCCACCGAGTTCGGGTGCGTCGGGCTCTCGGTGAGGACCCGGTCGCCGATCTGCGTGATCGCCCGGACCGCGATGGACGTCGCGGCGAGCGCCCCGGCGGTGACGATGATCTGGTCCGCGGTCGTCGGCAACCCACGGTCGTTGTACGCCGCCGCGATCTCGGAACGCAGTACGGGCAGCCCCTGCGGGTGGTACCCCGGTGTCGCCAGATGGAGCGGCAACTCGAGCGCCGCCGACGCCACCGCCGTACTGATCCCGGCGACCGCGGCCGGCGCCGCGCAGGTGAAGTCGTACAGCCCGTCGGTGTCGATCCCCGGCGCGTGGTGCCGCCCGAGCTCCGGCTCGACCTTCGACGGCAGCGCCGTGACGCTGCCCGAACCACGCCGGCTCGTCAGGTACCCGCTGTCCCGCAGCTCCCGATAGGCAGACGCGACCGTCGTACGGCTGACCCCCAGCGCCTCCGTCAACTCACGCTCGCTCGGCAGCCGCGAGCCGGGCATGATCCGCCCGTCCGCGATCAGCAGCCGGAGCCGCTCGGCCAGGATCCGGTACGCCGGACCGGTCCCGTCGGCCCACTCGCCGAGCAGGCCGCTTAACGTGCTGGCAGGAAGATAACGGGCTCGCATGCAGTCCACTATCGCGCAACTGGCTATCGAATACCAGGCCACTTACGCCGGACACTGGATCTCGTGACCGCCACCTCCGATGCCCCGCCACGTCAGCTCGCGCCGCTCAACCCGATCCAGCAGCTGAAGGCAGGCCACCTCCCGCGCCGCCTGGTGCAGCTGTACGTCGGCCTGACGCTGTACGGCGCCTCGATGGGCCTGATGATCCAGGGCAACCTCGGCCTCGACCCGTGGGACGTGTTCCACTCCGGCATCACCAAGCACCTCCCGCTCAGCTTCGGGACCGTGGTGATCGCGATGAGCTTCGTCGTACTGCTCGCCTGGATCCCGCTGCGCCAGTGGCCCGGTCTCGGCACGATCAGCAACGCGATCGTCATCGGCCTGGTCACCGACCTGACCTTGGCCACGGTCGATCGCCCGGACGCGCTCTGGCTGCGGATCGTGTTCATGCTGTCCGGTGTCGTTCTCAACGCGCTGGCCGGCGCCCTCTACATCGGCGCCCAGTTCGGCCCCGGTCCCCGCGACGGCCTGATGACCGGCCTGGTACGCCGTACCGGTCTGAGTGTCCGTCTCGTCCGGACATCGCTCGAGCTGACCGTCCTCGCCACGGGCTTCCTGCTCGGCGGCTCGATCGGCGTCGGCACGGTCGTCTACGCCCTCTCGATCGGCCCGCTCGTCCACATCCTGCTGCCGATCTTCACCGTCCGCCTGAAGCGCGAATGAAAGACGGGTCCCGGACCAGTAGCGGTCCGGGACCCGTTCTTCTCGCAGGACCCCTCAGCCTGCGGGTTCTTGTCAGCTGACAGGTTCGAGCTCGCGCTCCTCGGGGACAGCTGAGTCGACCTTCATCCGGCGCGGCCACCAGGCGCGGCGACCGAGCAGTGCGATCACACTCGGCACCAGGAAGCTCGACATCACGAACGCCGAGATCACGATCCCGGCCGCGACCGAGAACCCCATCTCGGTGAGCAGCGCCATACCGGCCAGCATCAGTGACGAGAAAGTACCGGCCAGGATCAATCCTGCCGCCGCCACCGACGGGCCGCCGTGCTCGATCGCGCGGTCGGCCGCGGTCCGTGGATCGGTCCCGCGTTCGGCCTCCTCACGCAAGCGGGCGATCATCAGGATGTTGTAGTCGGTGCCGATGGCAACGACGAACAGGTACAGCATGATCGGCAGCGAGAACGTCACGCCCGCATGCCCGGCGGCGCCCTGGAACACGAACACGGTCGCGCCGATCGAGCTGAAGAAGCTCAGCACCACCGCGAGCATCAGCACCAGCGGCGCGATCAGCGACCGCAGCAGCAGCGCGAGGATGACCGCGATCAGTCCGCCCGCGACCGGGAAGATCACCGAGAGGTCCCGGCTGTTGGCGTCCCGGATGTCGGTGTAGCTGGACGTCACGCCGCCGAGCAACGTCGTCGTACCCTCCGGAGCCTCCGCGTGCGAGACGTCACGCAGCTTCCCGTCGACGAGGTCCAGCGAGGCGTTCGCGTACGGCGCGTTCTTCAGTACGACGTTGATCTGGGCAACGGCCTTGTCCTTGTTCAGCAACGCCATGCTGCCGTCGGCGCCGGCTGGAAGCACCCCTCCGACACCGTCGACCTTCGCCAGTTTCCCGGCGTACGTCGTGAGCTCGGCCGGATCCAGCGGCGTACCGTCGGTGCTCCGGACGTAGACCGTGGTGGGGTTCAGCGCGCCGGCCGGGAAACCCGCCTGCAGGTCCTTGATCGCGCGCGAGGACTCGGTGCCGTCCGGCAGCTGGCTGAACGCGTCGTAGTCGACCTTCATCCCGAGCGAGCCGAGCGCGAGCACGACCATCACGCCGCCGGAGATCGCCGCGACCACCGCCGGACGCCGCGCGGTGAACGTGCCGAACCGCTTGAACATCGCGCCCTTCGGCGTCTTCTGCCACGACTTCGACGGCCAGAACACCTTCGGGCCGAGCAGCGAGACGACCGCCGGGACCAGCGTGATCGCCGCGAACGCCATCACCGCGACCGCGATCGCGAGACCCGGGCCGAGGCTCTTGAACCCGCCGAACACCGCGAGCAGCAGCGCGCTGAACGCGACCACGATCGCGCCGGCCGCCGACACGATCACCTCGGCGACCCGGGCGACCGCGTTCACCAGCGCTTCCTTCGGCGCCTCGCCGGCGCGCAGCCGCTCACGGAACCGGAACAGCAGGAAGAGGATGTAGTCGGTGCCGACGCCGTACAGCACGACGGTCAGGATCGTCTGCAGGTCCTGCGTGACCTGCAGATCGGTCGCCTTCGCGACCAGCGCGATCAGGCCGGGCGCGATCGCCGACACCAGACCGACCGTCAGGATCGGCAGGAACGCCGCGACCGGGCTCCGGTAAATCACCAGCAGCAGGCCGACGATCAGTACGACGGTCGCGATGCCGACCACGATGAAGGCGTTGTCGAACGCGTCCTGGTTGTCGAGCATCAGCGCCGCGTCGCCGGTCACGCCGTACTCGAGATCGGCGCCGGTCAAGGTGCTGCCGGTGACGTCCCGGATCTTCTGTACGGCGTCCAGCACCGCCTGCTCGTCCGGCGCGCCCTTGAGGCCGACGCTGATGATCTGGACCTGCTTGTTCGGCGAGACCGCCTGCGGGCCGGTGATCGCGGCGGTGACCCGTTCGATCTTCGCCGCGGTGATCTTGGTGGCCACCTCGGTGACCTTCGCCTGGTCGGACGCGGTCAGTTCGCCGCCCGCGTTCCGCTTGACGACGATGCTGGCGGTCGCGTCGTTGGTCTGCCCGAACGCGTCGGCGGCCAGCTTCTGCGCCTGCACCGACTCGTACTTGTCGGGCAGCAGCGCCGCCTGGTCCTTGGTGGTGACGTCCGCGAGTGTCGGCGCGAACGCGATCACGGCGACCGCCGCGACCACCCAGGCGGCGATCACCTTCCACGGGTTGTGGACGACGAAGCGTCCGAGTTTGGTGAACACCCCGAACCCCCTCCTGAGGGTTGAAACACACTGTCTACCTGCCGGTCGGTAGGTAGACTACCTGCCGACCGGTAGGCGGGTGAAGGTGAGAAGGTGGTGACGTGCAGCACGCGACCAGTTCCCGGGACACCAAGGCGGAGATCCATCGCGCCGCGGTCCACCTGTTCTCCACCCAGGGGTACGACAAGACGAGCCTGCGCGAGATCGCCGAGCAAGTCGGCATCACCAAGGCGTCGCTGTACTACCACTACTCGTCGAAGCAGGAGCTGCTGCGCGCGATCGTCGGCACGTTCCTCGACGACATGTTCCAGATCCTGAAGCTCCCCGAGACGCTGCCGTGGTCCCCGGAGAACGAGCGTCTGGTCCTGCGGGCGTACGTCGACGTGGTCGTCGCGCACCGGTCGACCGGGCCGACCCTGCTCCGCGACATCGCCGCCGTACTCGCGGCCTTCGGGGACGACCTCGACGCGCTGATCGCCCAGAGCCGCCGATTCCAGCTCTGGCTGGCGGGACCGGATCCGAGCCCGGCGGACCGGTTGCGCGCGGGGGCCGCCGTCGAGACGGTCGGGGCGGCGATGTCGGCCGGCGCCGATCTGCCGGTCACCGACGACGAGCTCCGCCTGGTGCTGCTGGACGCGGCCGGCGCCGTCCTCGCTCGGCGCGGCCTGCCGGTCGGCGAATGACGGGCTACCGGTTCACCGCGCCGCTGTGGGAGCACCAGGGCGAGGGCAGCTGGTACTTCGTCACGGTGCCGGAGGACGTCAGCGACGAGATCACCGACCTCACCGAGGGCCGCCGGAAAGGCTTCGGCTCGGTGCGGGTCACGGTCACCATAGGCGCTACCACCTGGCAGACCTCGGTGTTTCCCACCAAGACCGGCACCTACGTCCTCCCCGTCAAGAAACCGGTCCGAACCGCCGAGAACCTCGCCGAGGGCACCCCAGTGGAAACCCGGCTGACGCTGACCGACTTCTGACCGTTCCCGTGGTCAGGTGCCGCGGTCGACGCTGCGGTCCCGTGTCACTTTTCTGAGGCAGGGCCGCGGGCCGTGGGGGCCTGCCGACCTGGCATCTGATGGTCAGGCCTGGCGCCCTGGTCCGGTCTGGCGCCCTGGCCCGACTGGTGCATGGGCGTGGCGGACGCACGCGGCGGCGCGCTGGCGCGACCGGTCATCGACGTCGCGTCGGCGTTCAGGTTCTGCGCGACCCCCTCGCTCGAGGTGCTGACGGTCGCGTTGCCGGACATCGAGTCGGCGCGGACGATCCTGGGCCCGTTCGCGGCCGGATCGACGACGTGGATGTTGGCGTTGCCGGACATCGAGCCCACGCGCGCTGTCCCGCCGGCGAACTGGTTGACCGACACGTTCCCGCTCTGTGTCTTCGCCCGGACCTCGCCCTCGACCCGTTGGGCCGACACGTTCCCGCTCTGTGACCTGGCGTCGAGGTCCTGGACCCGGCCGACGGAGACGTCTCCGGACTGGGTGTCGGCGACGACGGATCTCGCGGAGTCCACGTTCACATCACCGGACTGGCTCCGTGCGTCGACATCGGTGAGGCCATGGGCCTCGATATCGGCGCTCTGGGTCCGCGCGCTCAGCGCACTTCCGGGCGGTACGACGGCGGTCACCTCGATCGGCGACGGAGCCGGGGTGCCGTCGCCGTTGATCTGTACGCCGTTGACCTGGATCGAACCGTTGTACCCGGAGATCTGGATGCCGTTGTTCCCCGTGCTGATCACAGCGCCGTTCGAGGTGCCGGCAACCTTCGCGGAGAGTACGCCGTCGCTGTTCTGCCCGAGCGTTGCGCGCTGTACCGCCTCGGCCGAGGGGCCCTCGGTGTCGGCGGTCGAGATCTCCAGCCTGGCTTGCGTGCAGTTCGGATCGACCCTGACCGTGACCTTGCCGGCAGATCGCATCAGCTCGGCGTCGATGGTGACGGGTCCGGGCGTGTCTGCCACGAGTTCCCGACGGGTAGAAGGCGTCCTCGGCGCCGTCGCCGCCGCGGGTTCCTGCGGTTGCTGCGCCTCGCCCGCTGGTTGCTGGCCGTTGACCCCAGGCTGCTGGGGGTCGGTGCCTGGTTGTTGGGTGTCGACGGCAGGCGCCGGCGTGACCGCTGGATCTTGCGCGCTGGCTGCGGGTGCCTCCACCTCGCCTGTGGTCTGCCGGTCCTCTCGTGCCTCGCTGGCCCTGACGGACTCGCCCTGGGTCTCGGACGAGACAGTCCAGCCTTCCGCAGGCGATTGCGTCTCCGCACCGTCGACCTCCGGGCCGGCCTGAGGCGTCTGCGGCTCCCCGCCATCACCAACCTGCTGCCCGTTGTCGTCCCCGACCCCGGCTTCGCCCGCGCCGCGGGGCTCGCCTTCGCCGACCTCGGCTTCGCCTGCCGTGCGGGGTTCGCCCTCCGCGCGGGCTTCGGATTCGCCTTCGGTGCGTTCGCCCGCTTCCTGGTCGGCGCCTGTCTCCAGCTGGTTGGCGGCTTCCCGTTGCTGAGCGGGCTCCAGGCTCGGGTTCGCGGCGTTCTCCTGCTCCAGCTGCTGGACGCGCGCCTCGAGCAGTTGACGCATCTCGGCCTGCAGGCGGTTGTTCTCCTCCATCAGCGAGATGACCTGCCGCTGGCTCTCGATGATCGACTGCTGCAGCGCCTCCATCCGCTGGCTCATCTGCTCGGACAGCTGCGGCACCTGCCGCACTGCGTCCCGCGACTGAATGCCCTGCCCTTGCCGCCCAGCGCCGTTCTGCTGCCCGGACAGCCCCTGGAGCCGGCCCTCCGGCCGGAACACCTGATCCATCCGGCCCGACGCGAGCGCCGCGAGGTCCGCGCTGGTCAGCGTCGATCGACCGATGGTACGCAGCACGGCCGGATCGGTACGTTTCACATCCTTCGCCGCCTGCGTCAGCGCGGCCTTGAGCGTCTTCGTCCCACGCCGTTCGTTCCGTCCCCAGCGTGAGTACCTGCGGGCGAGTCTGCGGAGCGGGTTCCTGGTCCTGGAGATCCGGGGTTGCCTGGGGGCGGGTCCCGCCTGCTGCAGCCGGGCGTTCGCTGCCTGGCCGAGCCGCTCCGAGAGACCGGCGGACCGATCCGGGCGCATCGTTGAGTCGACATGCAGGGTCGCCAGCTGCTGCAGGTCGGACTGCGTCATGTTGGCGCGGCCGATCCGCTCACGGACCGCGGGGTCCATCCGCTTCACGTCGCGGGCCGCCTGCGCGTACGCCGCCTTCAGCGTCTTGCGACCCCGCGACGTGGCACGCCAACGGGAGTACCTGGCGCGAACGCCGGTACCTTCCTGTGAGGGCTCGCTCATGTGGGGTCTCCTAGTCGATGTACACGGCGTAGTTGACCCCGACAGACGTCGTCAGCGGGTCCTTGCTGGGTTTGGTGCTGTAGAGGTGGATCTGGGCGCCCGGACGCAGCCAGACGGCCAGGTGCCGGCGGCCGGTCCCGGCGCCAGGCTCCCACTCGTCCGCGAACGTCGGACTGCCCTCGTCGCCGACGTAGTCGGGCTCCCCCCAGTGCCTGGTCGCGAGCTCGAGGTGGTCCGGCCAGTGCGCGTCCAGCCCGGACTCGGCGGCGGCGATGTCGTCCGGACCGATCTCGTACGCCGACCAGCCGCTGTCCGGGCAGTCGGGGAACGCCAGACCGTCGAACACGATCATCGTGGTGCCGCGCTGGGTGGTGAACCCCCACGAGACCATGTCGGCGCCGATCACCTCGCCGGCCTGCAGCGGCCACGGCTGCCACGAGGTCTGATCCATCACCCGGTTCACCAGGGCGCGCACGACCTCGGGCCCGGCGTCGTCGCCGTCCGGTCCCGCGATCACGGTCCAGTCCGGAATCTCGGCGAGATCCGCCATCGCCAGGTCGTCCTGGTCGAGTGGCCTGTCCTGCGTCTTCATCCGGCGCCGTCGTCCTTCCTTGCCCGGTCCATGACCGCAAACCTCCAGATGACCCTCTGTGCGCAACCGTAGGCGGCCCTATGGGTCATTCGCCAGCGAGTACGACGCAGCTGTGGACAACCAGGATCCGCCGGATCGTCTCAGCGCCGGACGTCGTGCGGGACCCGATCAGACCAGGCCGTACGCTGGTCCGGTGAACACGGAACACCGCTACGGCTTCGAGACGCTCGCCATCCACGCCGGGAACGAGCCTGACCCGACCACCGGTTCGGTGGTCCCGCCGATCTACGCGACCAGCACCTACAAGCAGGACGGCGTCGGCGGGCTGCGCAACGGCTACGAGTACTCCCGGTCGGCGAACCCGACCCGGACGGCGCTGGAGGAGTGTCTGGCCGCGATCGAGGCGGGCAACCGCGGGTTCGCGTTCGCCAGCGGTCTCGCCGCCGAGGACACCCTGATCCGCTCACTGTGCGTGCCGGGTGACCATGTGGTGTTCCCCGACGACGCGTACGGCGGCACGTTCCGCCTGTTCGCCCGCGTTCTCGGCACCTGGGGCGTCGAGATGACGCCGGCCGCGGTCACGCACCCGGAGGCGATCCGGGCCGCGATCCAGCCGGGACGGACGAAGGTCGTCTGGCTCGAGACCCCGACCAACCCGCTGCTGAACGTCGCGGACATCGCCATCGTCGCCCAGATCGCGCACGACGCCGGCGCCCTGCTGGTGGTCGACAACACGTTCGCCTCGCCGTACCTGCAGCAGCCGCTGGAGCTGGGCGCGGACGTGGTCGTGCACTCGACGACGAAGTACATGGGTGGGCACTCCGACGTGGTCGGCGGTGCGCTGATCGTGCGGGACGCCGAGCTGGCGGAGAAGATCGCCTTCCATCAGAACGCGATCGGCGCCGTCGCCGGGCCGTTCGACTCCTGGCTGGTGCTGCGCGGCATCAAGACGCTCGGCGTCCGGATGGACCGGCACAGCGACAACGCCGAGAAGGTCGTCGAGTTCCTGCAGCGGCACCAGTCGGTCAGCCAGGTGCTGTACCCGGGCGTCGACGGGCACCCGGGCCACGAGACCGCCGCCAAGCAGATGAAGCGGTTCGGCGGGATCGTCAGCTTCCGCGTCACCGGCGGCGAGGCGCAGGCGCTGGACATCTGCAACAAGGCCGAGGTCTTCACCCTCGGGGAGTCCCTCGGCGGCGTCGAGTCCCTGATCGAGCACCCCGGCAAGATGACCCACGCCTCGGTCGCCGGCACCCCGCTCGAGGTCCCGGCGGACCTGATCCGCCTGAGCGTCGGCATCGAGACGATCGACGACCTCCTCCTCGACCTCGATCGCGCCCTCTCCTAACCCTCGCCCCACCCCCGCCCATTTCGTGGGTCAGCCAGCCAAATGCGGGGTTCGTGACCCTGAATGGCGGTGGGGAACCCCCAACTTGGCTGGCTGACCCAGCAATTTGCTGGGTCAGCCCAGCAAATGGGCGCGTGGGTGGGTCCTTCGGTGGGTGGCTGCGATGGAGAGGTGGGTGAGTGTGAGCCTGGTGGTCGCTGTTGACTTCGGGTCGACGTTTACGAAGGCGGTTGCGGTGGATTCCGGCTCGGGTGAGCTTGTCGCCCGGGCCGAGCACCGTACGACGATCGACACCGACGTCATGGACGGGTGGCAGGCCTGTCGCGCCGTACTCGAGGCGGCCGACCGGGGTGTCCGGAACGCCGAGGTGCTGGCGTGTTCGAGTGCCGGCGGCGGGCTGCGGATCGGTGTCGTGGGCAACGAGGAGCTCGTGACCGCGGAGGCGGGGAAGCGGGTGGCGCTGTCCAGCGGCGGGCGCGTCGTGGCGGTCGTCAGCGGTGGGCTGACCGCGACGAGCCAGAAGGCGCTGCGCAAGGATCGCCCGGACGTCGTGCTGCTGCTCGGCGGTACCGACGGCGGCAACGCGGCCGTACTGCTCAAGGCCGCCGAGACGCTGGCGAAGTACCGGTGGCGGACACCGGTCGTTGTCGCGGGCAACATCGATGCGCAGGCGGAAATCACGGAAACACTGGCCGCGGCGGATGTACCGCATGTTCTGGCGGAAAACGTCGTACCGGAGATCGGTGTGTTCGCACCGGACAGCGCCCGGGCCGCGATCCGGGAGATGTTCCTGGAGCACGTGATCGGCGGGAAGAACCTGTCGCGGGACCCGTCCTTCGCACGGATGGTCCGCGCCGCGACGCCGGACGTCGTACTGCGGGGTGTCGAGGTACTCGCCGCGCTGCACGGTGACGTGGCGGTCGTGGACATCGGCGGGGCCACCACCGACGTGCACTCGGTGATCGAGCTCGACCCGGAGGACGCGAACCTCGGACGCGAGGTGGTCGCGCCGCATCCCGTGACCCGGACCGTCGAAGGCGATCTCGGAATGCGCTGGAGCGCCGTCCCCGTCGTCGCGGCCGGCACCGAGGCGGGGTTGATCGCGGACGTGGACGAGGTGCACGCCGCGGCCGAACGCCGGCGTGCCGACCCGTCGTACCTTCCGGACAGCGGACGTGAGGCGTCGTACGACGAGACGCTGGCGAGTGTCGCCGCGACGGTCGCGCTGCGCCGGCACGCGGGACGGCAGCGGATCGTGTTCGGGCCTGGCGGCCGGGTGATCGAGCGCTCCGGGAAGGATCTGCGCGAGGTCGATCTGCTGGTCGGATCCGGGGGAGTGCTGCGGCACAACCCGCCGGAGGTCGCGGCCCGGATCCTCGGTGCGATCGGGACCAACGCGCAGGAGGAGGGCTGGCTGGTCCCGCAGCACGCCGAGGTGTGCGTCGACGCGGACTACGTGCTCGCCGCGGTCGGTCTGCTCGCGGACGACGACCCGAAGGCCGCCGAGGGCCTGGCCACTCACATTCATGGAACGGGCCCGACCGGGCACTAGTGTCATCACCACATCAGCTTGCGGAGGTGGGATGAGCGAGTCGGGGCGGGACGAGACCGGACAGCACGACCAGCAGAGCCCGGTTGCGGACAACGAGGTACTGGAGTCGTCCAGCGAGTCGGTTGCCGAGGCGGCGGTCGAGCCGTCGGTCGAGCCGTCGGTCGAGGAGCCGGCACCGCGCACGGCGAAGGCGGACCGGGGCGTGACGCCGGGGATGGAGATCGCCAGCGCGTGGGCCTGGCGGTTCCTGGTGATCGTCGCGGCCGTCGGCGTGATCGGCTACGGCATGCGGTACCTGTCCGAGGTCGTCGTACCGGTGACCGTCGGCGTACTCCTCACCGCTCTGCTGATTCCCGTCACCACGGGCCTGCAGAAGCTCCGCCTGCCGCGCGGTCCCGCGGCAGGGATCACCGTCATCGCGACGATCGTGGTGATCGCCGGCCTGCTGACCCTGGTCGGGACGCAGATCGCCGGACAGTTCGAGGACCTGTCCGACCAGGTCGGTGAGGGGGTGCAGAAGCTGCGCGACCTGGCCCGGATCAACTTCGGCCTGACCGACGCGGACATCACCAACCTGTTCAAGCAGTTGCAGGATCAGATCACGTCCGGCGGCGCCCTCGGCCAGCAGGCCGCGGCGGTCGGTACGACGGCGACCCACGCGGTGGCCGGGCTGTTCATCGCGCTGTTCTGCCTGTTCTTCTTCCTGTACCAGGGCGAGCAGATCTGGTCGTGGCTGATCCGGCTGTTCCCGCGCCGGGCCCGCGACAAGGCCGACTCGTCGGGCCGGAAGGCGTGGGTCTCACTGACCGCGTTCGTCCGCGCCACGGTGGTCGTGGCCGCGGTCGACGCGATCGGTATCTCGCTCGGCGCCGCGATCCTCGGCCTGCCGCTGGTGAGCGCGATCGGCATCCTGGTCTTCGTCGGCGCGTTCATCCCGGTCGTCGGCGCGCTGCTCAGCGGCGCGGTCGCGGTCCTCGTCGCATTGGTTGCCAAGGGCCCCGTGATCGCGATCATCATGCTGGCCGTGGTGATCGGCGTACAGCAGCTGGAGTCGCACGTGCTGCAGCCGTTCCTGCTCGGCCGCGCGGTCCGCGTGCACCCGCTCGCGATCATCCTCTCGATCGCCACCGGCGTGGTGGTCGCCGGCATCGTAGGCGCCCTGGTAGCAGTGCCAACCGCCGCCGTACTGAACGCCATCGTCAACCACCTGGCCGGCCACGACGTAGACCCCGAACCACCCAGACCCCTGCCCAGACGCCGGGCCCACCCAGCAACCACCGAAGACTGAACGAAAAGACGCCGCCGGCCCTGAGGCCGGCGGCGTCTTCGATGGATCGGTGCTTCAGATCTGGATGTTGTTGCCCTTGGGCTTCGTGATGTTGACCTTGGGCTGGGCACCCTGCTCTCCGGACTGCTCGCCCGTCACACCCTGAGGCTGCGCGGGCCCGCCTGCCGGCGCGACGCCGGTCAGGCCGGCCCGCATCGCGGTCTGAGTTTCGAGCCTGGTCTGGGACTCCTGCGCGAGGGCCTGGATGGCCTCGTTCTCCGCTGCCGTGACCGGTCCGTTCGCACTGTGCAGGTTCTCGCTCACCTGCTGGATCATCTCGAGCCGGCTCTTGTCGGGCATGATCTGCTTCATGTCCGCCTGCAGGTCCGGGTTGTTCCGGCCGGCGTTGTAGTTCGCGAGCGCGCTCTCGGCCTTGAGCATCGTCCCGTTGAACTTGCCCTCGAACCAGCGGCCCGCGCGCCCGACCGCGTCCCGGCCGGCGGCCACGGCGTTCCGGCCGGCGCCGACGACGGCGTCGCGGGTGTCACGCGCGCCCTGCACCACGGCGTCCCGCGCGCCCCGGGCACCTGCGACAGCCGTATCCCGCATTTCGCCGACGCGGTCAGCTCCCGCTTGCCAGGCCTGGTCGAGCCGGACCTGCCCGCGCTGGGCCGCGTCCACGACCCGGTCCCGGCCGGTCTCGTACGCACCGACGGCCTGCTGGCCGAGCTCGGTCGCCCGGTCGGCGACGTTGCGTGCGCCCTGCACCACCGTGTCGCGGGTGTCCCGGGCTCCCTGGACGACGGTGTCGCGGGTGTCGCGTGCTCCCTGGACGACGGTGTCGCGGGCATCGCGCGCACCCTGGACGACGGTGTCCCGGGCGTCGCGCGCGCCCTGGACTGCGACGTCGCGGTAGTCCCGGGCCTGCGAGGCCAGGGACGTGGCCATGTCGCTGATCCGCTCGCGGGTGTTGTCGTAGGCCAGGTGGACCCGGGCGACCGCACCCTGGATCGCGTTGTTCACCCGGTCCCGCAAGGGGTCGGAGTTCGCCGCCCGCATCAGGTTCGCCTGCTGGCGGTCGTCGAGGTTCACGAAGTTCATCGCGGTCTCGCGCTGCTGCGGCGTCATCCCGACGAATGCCTGCAGGTTCTGCTGCTCCTGCTGCGACAGGTTGCGCAGCCAGTCAACGGATCCGGTGAAGCTGCCCTGCTGCCACGCGCCCGGGCCTTCTGATGGTGTCGTCATCGTGTCTCCTAGTCGATGTAGATCGCGTAGTTGACACCGACCGCTGCGGTCAGTGGGTCCCGGCTCGGCTTGGTGGTGAACAGCCGGAGGTGAGCGCCGTTCAGGGGCCAGGTGGCCAGGTGGCGCTTGTCGGCCCCCGCTCCCGGTCCCCACTCGTCGAGGAAGTTCGGGTTGCTGTCGTCGCTCACGTAGACCGGCTCGCCGAAGTACTTACGGGCCAGCGCCACGTGGTCCGGCCAGTGGGCGTCGAGCCCGGCCTCGGCCTCCGCGGTGTCGTCCGGGCCGAGCTGGTACGCGCACCATCCACTGTCCGGGGCATCGGCGAACGCCATGCCGGGGAACACGATGATCGTGCTGCCGCGTTTGGTGGTGAAACCCCAGGAGGCGACCGCCCGGTCGATCTTCTCGCCGGGGGCGAGTGGCCACGGCTTCCAGTCGGTTGCGGCGGTGACGCGCTGCACGATCGCCCGGACGACGTCCGGTCCGCTGGCGTCGTTGTTGGGGCCCGCGATGGCATGCCAGTCGGTGATCTCGGCGAAGTCGGCGAACGCCGCCTCGTCCTGGTCGAGTGGCCTGTCCAGGGTTTTCATTTCCGGGCTTGTTCCTTCCGTCGTTCAGGTGTTCTGGTCTAGCGTTCGGGCGTGCTGTTGCCCTTGCCGGTGCCTTTGCCGAGCTCGAACCGGCTGGTTTCGTTGCGTACGCCGGAAGTGTCGTCGATGCGCGCCTGGCCCGGGGCCAGTGGCGGAGTCCGTGCCACATCGGCGATCTTGGCCAGGTCCGGGGACAGAGTTGCTCGCCCGGCCGCGGCCGCGAGGCGGTCGTGCTTGAGTCCGGTGAGCGACGCCTCCGAGACACTGCTGTGCACGGGTCCCTTGGGCGCCGGATCCGGAGCGTTCGTGAACATGGTGTCCCGCTGACCTTCGCGGGCCCGGTTCTCTGCTGTCCTCATGTCCCCTCCTCGTTGAGGTAGACGGTGTAGTTGATTCCGACCGACACCGACAGCGGTCTCGCTGTCGGCTTGTTGCTGTACAGGTGGATCTCGGCGCCGGGGGGCGTCCAGACCGCCAGGTGGCGGCGGTCGATGCCGGCGCCGGGCGACCAGTCGTCCTCGAAACCGGTCTTGCTCTCGATTCCGACGTACGAAGGCTGTCCCCAGTGCCGGCAGGCGAGGTCGAATTTCGCGGGCCAGTGCTCGTCGAGCCCGGCGGCCGCCTCCTCGACGTCCGCGGGCTCGATCGCGAACGCGACCCAGCCGCTGAACGGGCTGTGCGGCAGCACCTGGTCGTCGTACACGGCGAGCTCGGTGTTGCGGCGGGTCAGGAAGCCCCAGCCGTCGAGCTGGTCGTCGATCACGGTCCGGCGGTTGATCGGCCACGGCTTCCAGTTCGTCCCGGACTTCACGCGCCGGATCAGCCGGCGAACCGGGACCGGCCCGGTCTCGCCGGCCTGCGGGCCGGCCAGGCGCCGCCAGTCGCGGACCTCCGCGATGTCGGCCATCGCGCGGTCGTCGTCGTCCAGCGGCCGGTCAAGTGTCTTCATCCGTGCAGCAGTCCCTGTCGTCGCGGTACATGTCGAAACTAAGTCCCCGGAGGGGTCAGGCGGACGTCCTGCTCGTGGACAGCACGAGAACAGCCGCCCTGGGAAGCTTCCCAGGGCGGCTGTCGGGCAGGTCAACCGAAGTTCGGTCTCAGTTCTGCATCGTGGTCAGTGCATCGCGGCGGCCGCGGAGGACTCCAGCGAGTCCTCGCCCTCGGCCTTCGGACCGTCGTTGCGGCCGGCCAGCCGCTGCTCCGGCGTGATGATCGCGAGAATCAGCGCGATCGCCAGGAACGGCAGGGAGACCAGGAACACGTCGCCCATCGCGTCGACCAGACCGTGCAGCGCCCAGCCCTTCATCGGCTCCTTCAGCCCGTGCAGGGCCTGCACGGAGTTGGCCGCCTTGGCCAGTCCGTCGACCATGCCCTGCGTCGCGTTCGGGACGATGTCGGTCAGGTGGTCCTTCAGTCGCGTGGTCAGTACGGCGCCGTAGACCGCCGTACCGATCGCGCCGCCCATCGAGCGGAAGAAGGTCATCGACGACGTCGCGGTGCCCATGTGCTGCCGGGGCACGCTGTTCTGGGCCGCGGTGACGGTGATCTGCATCGACAGGCCCAGACCGGCGCCCATCACGAACATGTAGATCGCCAGCTGCCAGTACGGCGTGTTCATGCTCAGCGTGGACAGCAGCACCATCGCGGCGCCGACCATGACCGCGGAGATGATCGGGTAGATCTTGTACCGGCCGGTCCTGCTCATCAGCTGACCGCTCGGGATCGAGGCGGAGAAGATGCCGACGATCATCGGCAGCAGCGCCAGCCCGGAGCGGGTCGGGGACATGTCCTTGACCGCCTGCAGGTACAGCGGCAGGAAGATCAGCGCACCGAACATCGCGAAGCCGAGCAGGAACGCGAACCCGGCGTACCCGGAGAAGATCCGGCCCTTGAACAGGTCCATCGGGATGATCGGCTCGGCCACCCGCAGCTCGATCAGCACGAACGCGACGGCCAGGACGACGGACGCGACCAGCAGCGCGATCGTGGTGGCGGTGCCCCAGCCGTTGGTCGGGCCGCTCCAGGAGACGGCCAGCAGCAGCGAGGTGACGGCGGCGGCGACCGTGGAGGCGCCGAGGTAGTCGATCTTGTGCGAGCGCTTCACGTGCGGCAGCTTCAGGACCGCGCCGACGATGCCCAGGGCAACCAGGCCGATCGGCAGGTTGATCCAGAAGATCCAGCGCCAGCCGGGACCGTCGGTGAGCAGACCGCCGAGCAGCGGGCCGGCCACCGAGGACAGGCCGAAGACGGCACCGAAGTACCCCATGTACTTACCGCGCTCGCGCGGCGGGATCACGTCGCCGATGGTGGCGAACGCGAGCGACATCAGGCCGCCGGCGCCCAGACCCTGGACGGCCCGGAAGCCGATCAGCATCTCGATGTTCTGCGACAGCGCGGCCAGCACGGAGCCGCCCAGGAAGGTGAGGATCGCCGCGATGAACAGGGGGCGGCGGCCGTAGAGGTCGGAGATCTTGCCCCACAGCGGGGTGGAGGCGGTCGAGGTCAGCAGGTACGCCGTGACGACCCAGGACAGCTTGTCGAGGCTGTTGAACTCGCTGACGATCTGCGGCAGCGCCGTACCCACGATGCTCTGGTCGAGGGCGGCGAGGAACATGCCCGCCATCAGTCCACCGAGGACGACCAGGATCTGCTTGTGGGACAGGTAGTTGGGACCACCGTCGGTTGGTGCAGCCCCGCCGGCGGTGGCGGGTTCTGTGGTGCTCATCTGGTGCTCTCCAGGTTGTTGTCGTTGTTCTCGCGGGCGGCAGGGTCGCTGCCGGGCGCGGAGTCTTTGTCGGTACGGCGCTGTGCCGCGGCGGACTGCAGTCGCGGGGCGACCGCCGCCCAGCCCTTGTCGGCCCAGGCGGCGCTGCTGGGGGCCTCGGTGCGGGCGGCGACACCGTCCGCGAAGCGGGTCATCAGCCGCTCGAAGGTCTGCACGTCCTCCTCCGACCAGCCCTCCATGGCCGCGCTGAGCAGCTCCATCCGGTGCCGGGCGCTGGCCTCCCACTGCTCGATGCCCTGCTCGGTGAGCTCGACGCGGAACGCGCGTCCGTCGTCCGGGTCGGGGGAGCGGCGGATCAGTCCGAGCTGCTCCAGGGACCGCACGTGGCGGCTCGCGGTGGAGGCGTCGAGCTCGAGCTTTCCGGCCAGGTCGGACAGCCGCAAGGCTCCGTTGCAGCGCAGCGCGAACAGCACGATGTGTGCGCTGTGGTCGATCGTGTCGCCGGGCTGCTTGGCCTTCAGGCGGCGCCCGATCCGGGTGAACGCGTGCATGACGCCCTCGATGGGGGTCTGTGGGGTGTACGCGTCGTTTACTTGCATGCTGCAAGCATATACATGCTTGCGTGATACACGCAAATGAGTTTCCAGGTTCTTCAACTGAGCCGCCACTCATTTGCTCTCGGTCGCCGGATGGTCACTGTCCGCAGTGAGTGCGAGAAGCGGACAATAATTCGACGGCGGACGGGGGCGTTTTGTGACGCGGATCGGCGCGAGGTGGTGCTGGCACCCCGGCCAAGGGTCGGCCCAGCACCCTCGTCGGTCGCCGTCGCGGCCAGGAGGCTGGGTCGGTGATCAAGCGGCGGCTGGTGGAGTTCGGCGTCATCTGTTTCGTCCTGACCTGGGTGCCTTGGGGCGTCCTCGGCGTCCTCGGTGCGAATCCGGACGAGGGAGCAGGCAGTCTGGTCTTCGCGCTGGCGGCGTCGGGGCCGTCGCTGGCCGCATTGGTGATGTGGCTGCGGTACCGGGAGCGGCGGCGCGTCGTCCGGTGGTCGCTGGTGTGGCCGGTCGCTGCCGTCGTACTCGGTGCGCTTCCGCCGCTCGTGGCCTGCGCGGTGATGGGGGACCTGCCGGCGCTGCCCGATCACGCCGCGTCGGTCATCTCTGGTGCCGGCGGCCTGCTCGGCGCTGCGGCGTACACCTTTCTGGCCGGGCCGGTGGCTGAGGAGTTCGGGTGGCGTGGGTACGTGCAGCCGCGACTGCGCGGGTACTTCGGTCTGCTGGGGACGACCCTGGTGCTGGGAGCGGTCTGGGGTGTGTGGCATGTGCCGCTGTACTTCCTGCCCGGGACGGGTCAGCAAGACGACGGGCTGTTCACACAGCAGGGGCTGACGTTCTTCCTGGAGCTGTTTCCGCTGACGTTGGTGATGTTGTTCGTCAGCGAGCGGCTGCGGGGAGGTGTGCCGGCGGCGATCCTGCTGCACGCGGCGTGGAACCTCACGCAGGAGCTGGTCCCTCCGCTCGGTCATGGGGTCTGGGTGGAGTTCCTGGTCCTCACTGCGGTCGCAGCCGCCCTGCTGACATCCTGGACGCCTGTCCGGCGAGGTAGAAGGGTGGCGGCATGACGCGGGTTGCAGTGGTTACCGGTGGTGGGTCAGGGCTCGGGCGGGAGATGGCTCTGGCGTTGGCGGGGGCCGGGTTCGACGTGTGGGTGACGGGCCGGACGGAGGACAAGCTGCGCGAGACCGTAGCGCTCGGCGATGGCCGGGTCGAGCTCGCTGTGCTGGATGTGGCTGACGGGGAGGCGGTGCGACGGTTCTTCGGGGGGCTCGAGCGGGTCGACGTACTCGTGAACAACGCGGGCACAGGGTCGCCGGCCGCGGCGGTGCAGGACGTGCGGGAGGAGGACTGGCGGCAGGTCGTCGACACGAACCTGACCGGATCGTTCCTCTGCGCGCAGGCGGCGTACGACGTGATGCTGCGGCAGGACCCGAAGGGCGGGCGGATCATCAACAACGGGTCGATCTCGGCGCACGTACCGCGGCCGCAGGGGATCGCGTACACCGCTTCGAAGCACGCGATCAGCGGGCTGACCAAGGGGCTCGAGCTGGAGGGGCGCGCGCACGGCATCACCGCCTGCCAGATCGACATCGGGAACGCGGCGACCGCGATGACCGCCCGGATGGAGCAGGGTGTGCTCCAGCCGGACGGGTCGATCGCGGTCGAGCCGACGTTCGACCCGAAGATCGTCGCCGCCTTCGTCGTCCAGATCGCCGAACTGCCGACCTCCGTCGCAGTCCCCACCCTGACAGTCATGGCAGCCGGGATGCCTTACGTAGGACGAGGCTGAGGGAGCATCTCGTTCACAGCGGCGAGGATCCGGTCCGTTGTTTCGCCCAGGAAGCGGATGCCGGCCAGTTCCTGCTCGCTGCCGGCGTACTCCTCCGGCCTGACCGGTTCGCCGCCGGCCCAGGTCTGGCGAATCCGTTGCGTGGCAGTGATGTCGGCCAGTGGGTTCCCCTCGACCAGCAACAGGTCAGCACGCGCTCCGACTGTCAGCCGGCCGCGGTCCGCTAGCCCGAACACCTCAGCGGGCGCACTGGTCGCGGCCACGACAGCCTCAGCCGGTGTGAGGCCGGCACGCACCAGCTCGACCAGCTCCCGGTGTAGCGACGCTCCGAACACCAGGCCCGGGTTCGGCGCGTCTGTCCCGGCCAGCACGCGTACGCCGGCCCGGTGCAACGCCAGCGTGTTGGCGCGGGCCGCCGTACCGTCTGGCGGCACCGGGGGCATCCAACGGCGGGACTGCTGGTCCAGCAGGTCCTGCCACAACGCAGGCATGCGTGCCATCAGCTCTGGTTCGTCCAGCAACGGCAGATGGCCTGACGGCCCGTTGAACCCGTCCGCGAGAACGCTCAACGTCGCGATGACAGCTACGTCGGCCACGGCTTCGATGTCCTCTGGCGACATGAGGTCGGAGGGTACGTGCGCGAGTACGTCGACGCCGCACTCGACGACCGTGACCGCAGCAGCCGCCGTCGAAACATGCGCTACCACTGTGAGCCCGTGGGTATGGGCCTCGCCGGCCAGTGCCTGCACAGTGCGTGAGTCCAGCGTCGGGAGGCTCAGGCCCGCGCCGGAGCCGTCGTCGTAGATCAGCTTCAGGTGATCGGCGCCCTCGGCGACCCGGTCCGCGACGAACCGCTTCGCGTCGTCCGGCCCGGTGACGTAAGGAATCGGCGGGAACGCGATCGTCGGATGGCCGCCCGGCGCGGTGGCTCCGATGCTCGACGTGAAGAACGACGACCGCGGTGTCTCCTGATCGATCACCTCGGGCATGCTGAACTGGTCGAGCTGCGTGGTCACGCCGTACGTCGCCGCGAGCTGGGTGCACCCCGGCGCCAGGTGGATGTGCGCGTCGATCAGCCCGGGAAGCAGCGTCGTACCGGAACCGTCGACGACGGTGTCGCCCGGCTGTGTGATCTCCGGGCCGCCGATCGCCGTGATGCGACCGTTCGCGACGCGCAGGCAGTCCGCGGGCAGCGCCGCGCCGCGGTCGGCCAGTCGGGTGTGCAGGATCGTGAATGCCATGTCGCGGACGCTAAAGGCTGACGTAACGTCATACTCCAGTCCCTACGCAGGAGGCGTTGTGGAACGCACGGTCAGCGAGGTCGCCCGGCTAGCCGGTGTCTCGGTGCGGACGCTGCGGCACTACGACGCCATCGGCCTGCTCCCGCCAGGCCGCGTCGCCGCCAACGGCTACCGGTACTACGGCCGGCCCGAGCTGCTCCGCCTGCAACGGATCCTGCTGCTCCGAGAACTCGACGTACCGCTGCCGTCGATCGCGCGGATCCTGGACGAGCAGGAGGACGAGGTGAGCGCGCTGCACGGTCATCGGGAGCAGCTGCTGCAGGAGCGGAAGCGGCTCGACGTGATGCTCGGTTCGATCGAGCGGACCATCGCCGGGTTGTCCGGCGACGAGACGGTGACCGACGACGAGTTCTTCCGCGGGCTGTCGGAGGCGCGGACACGGTTACGGGAGGACCTGGCCGAGCGGTTCGGTGAGGCCGTCGCGGAAGGGTTCGAGAAGGCCGTACGGGAGACCGACGGCTGGACCCGCGAGGACTATGAGCGGATGGGCGACGAGGGCCGTCGGCTGCTCCTGCGGATGGCCGCCGCGCGAGACCGCGGCGTACAACCGGACTCACCGGAGGCGTTCGAGCTCATCGAGCAGCATCACCAGGGCGTGCTGGAGCTCTGGCCGGCGACGCCGACGTCCTACTATGCGCTCGGCGACCTCCTGGTCGAGAACGCGGATCAGCGGGCCATCATCGAGATGGTGGACCGGGACCTGCCCGAGTGGCTCGCCTCGGGCGTCCGGGCGTACGCCGTGCAGCGGCTCGGCTATCAGCAAAACGACGAGCAAACTGTCCGACGGTCCGTCTAGTGTCAGTCGGGTGAGTGACCAGCGGGAGTCTTTGGTTCACGTTCGCGGGCTGCGGAAGTCGTACGGCGACTTCGAGGCGGTGCGCGGCATCGACCTGGACGTGTGGCGGGGTGAGGCGTTCGGGTTCCTCGGGCCGAACGGCGCGGGCAAGTCGTCGACGATGCGGATGATCGGCGCGGTCTCGCCGGTCAGCGGCGGCACGCTGAAGATCCTCGGCCTGGACCCGGCCGCCGACGGGCCGGCGATCCGCGCGCGGCTCGGCGTCTGCCCGCAGGACGACACCCTCGACACCGAGCTCACCGTCCGGGAGAACCTGACGATCTACGGGCGGTACTTCGGCCTCAGCCGGGCGGAGTGCCGCGAGCGCGCGGACGAGCTGCTCGAGTTCGTCGCGCTGACCGAGAAGGCGAAGGTCAAGGTCGACGAGCTGTCCGGCGGGATGAAGCGCCGGCTGACGATCGCGCGCTCACTGGTCAGCAAACCTGACCTGTTGCTGCTCGACGAGCCCACCACCGGCCTGGACCCGCAGGCCCGGCATCTGTTGTGGGACAAGCTGTTCCGGCTCAAACAGGCAGGCGTCACGCTGATCATCACCACGCACTACATGGACGAGGCCGAGCAGTTGTGCGACCGGCTCGTGGTGATGGACGGCGGCCTGATCGCGGCCGAGGGATCCCCGGCCGACCTGATCCGCGACTACTCGACCCGTGAGGTGACCGAGCTGCGGTTCGGGCCGGACGTGATGCTGGCCGACCACGACGCCCTGGCCGGCAAGGTCGAGGACCTCGCCCAGCGTATCGAGGTGCTGCCGGACCGCCTGCTGCTCTACACCGACGACGGCGAGCACGCGGTCGCGCAGGTCCACGAGCGCGGGCTGCAACCAGCTGCCGTCCTGGTACGCCGTTCCACTCTGGAGGACGTGTTCCTCAGGCTCACCGGCCGGACGTTGGTGGACTGACATGGCGCTTGCTGTGGAGAACGGTCGCCGGATGTTCGACTACTGGCTGACCGTCTACAAGCGGACCTGGAAGGGCACGATGATCAGCAGCTTTCTGCTGCCGATGCTCTACCTGGCCGCGATGGGGATCGGGCTCGGGTCGTTCGTGGACAGCAACGGGACCGGCGCGCTCGGCGGGGTCAGCTACCTGCAGTTCATCGCGCCGGGGCTGCTGGCGTCCACCGCGCTGCAGATCGCGGTCGGCGAGGCGACGTACCCGGTGATGAGTGGGCTGAAGTGGCAGAAGTTCTACCACTCGATGATCGCGACGCCGCTGCGGCCGGCGGACGTGGTCTACGGGCAGCTCGGGTTCATCGCGTTCCGGGTGTTCACCTCGTGCGCGGTGTTCCTGGTGATCATCACGCTGTTCGGCGGCCTCAAGTCACCGCTCGGCGTGCTCGGGCTACCGGTCGCGCTGCTCGTCGGAATGGCGGTCGCCGGCCCGATCGCGGCGTACGCGACGATCCTGGACAACGACTCCGGGTTCGCGATGGTGTTCCGGTTCGGCGTGGTGCCGGCGTTCCTGTTCTCCGGAGCGTTCTTCCCGGTCTCGCAGCTGCCGGACTGGATCGAGTGGCTCGCCTATGTCAGTCCGCTGTGGCACGCGGTCGACCTGTCCCGCAATCTCAGCCTCGGGACGGTGAACCCGTTGCTGGCCCTCGGCAACCTCGCCTACCTGCTGACCTGGTTCCTGGTCGGCACCTGGCTGGCCGTCCGCGGCTTCACCAAGAAACTGATCGGCTGATGGCGACGATCGCAGCCCGGGTGGTCCCGGTTCCGGTGCGGCTCGGCGGCGGCCGGCACATCGTCGAGCGGAACTTCCTGCTCTACCGGCGGTCGTGGGTCGTGTTCCTCTCCGGCTTCTTCGAGCCGGTGTTCTACCTGCTCTCGATCGGCATCGGCGTCGCCCACCTGGTCGGCGACTTCACCCTGTCCGACGGCACCAAGATCGCGTACGCCGCGTTCGTCGCGCCGGCGATGCTCGCCAGCTCCGCGATGAACGGTGCGATCTTCGACTCGACGTACAACATCTTCTTCCGGATGAAGTACGCCAAGCTCTACGACTCGATGCTCGCGACGCCGCTGCGGCCGTGGGACGTCGCGACCGGCGAGGTCACCTGGGCGCTGCTGCGCGGGGCGATCTATTCGGCGATGTTCATCGTGGTGATGCTGATCATGGGGCTGATCTCGTCCTGGTGGGCGCTGCTCGCGCTGCCCGCCTCGGTGCTGATCGGGTTCGCGTTCGCGGGCGCCGGGATGGCGCTGACCACGTTCATGCGCAGCTGGCAGGACTTCGAGTTCGTGCAGCTGGCGATCATGCCGATGTTCCTGTTCTCGGCGACGTTCTACCCGGTCGAGACGTACCCCGGCGCGATCCGCTGGCTGGTCGAGATCACCCCGCTCTACCAAGGCGTCGTCCTGGAACGTGCCTTCAGCACCGGCAACGTCGGCTGGTTCCTGCTGATCCACGCCCTCTACCTGGCCGCCATGGGCACCCTCGGCATGTACGTCGCCTCCCGCCGCCTCGGCAAACTCCTCCTGAAATGACCGGAACGCAGGTCATCCCGGCGGCGTCGGAGTTGGCATGGCGGACATGGACGAGCACGCATTCCTGGACGGGATGCGGGCGCCGAAGCTCGCGCTGCCTGGTGGTCCGCGGCGGTGGATCGAGGACTCGTTCCGGTTGCTGACCGAGCACTTCGGTGTCGAACCGCTGCGACGGCCGCCTGTCCTGCCGGGGGATTTCGTGCCGGTCGGGTACGACGGATCGGAAGCTGCCGCCCGTGAGCTCTGCGCGACGATGTGCGAGCGGATGGGCGTCCCGTTCGAGCGGGTCCATTTCAGCTTCCGGCTGGAGACGGTGAGCGAGGCGGCCGGGCTGTTCGGATCGGCGATGCTTGACCTTTATGTCGATCCGGACCACCCGGTCTCGCGAGGCGCGGCACCCGGTGACCTCGCGGCTGTGCGGGCCCACTCGGACCGGCTCGGTACGGCGTCGTTCGAGCAGGTCGACCGGATCATCGAGTCCGGTCTGACCGACTTAGGCGTGGACCTGAGGCCGGTTGTCCAGCGGCTGGGGATGGGTGAGTTCGGTGCCGAGGTGGTGCGTTGCCTGCTGATCGCGTCCGGATCCGATCCGGAGCAGCGGGCCGAACGGGTGCGGGCGGCGTACGAGTCCGACGTACGCCGGAGACCGGCCGTCGGCCGCTGGCTCGACCTGGCAGCGGACTGCCCGGGCGTCGCGCCGATCCCAGGACAGTCCGCGGTCCTGCTCCGGTCCGACGTCCTCGCCGATCCGTTGAAGTTGCTGGCGGCAACGTCGCACGAGCTGAGTCACGAACTGCTGTCCCGGGCGGAGCTGCCCTGGGCTACGGGTCCGCTCGAAGAGCCGCTGACCGATCTCTGCGCACTGTTCCACGGATTCGGAATCGCCCTCGTCAACGCTGCGGTCGACGAGACGACACTCGACGACGAATGGGTCCACACCTCCGGCTACCTCGGCGAGCACGCCCTCGCCGAGGCCCTCGCGCTGTACCGGTTCCGGCAGCATCAACTGGTTCGCGACGGGCCGCTGCTGCCGGAGTGGCATCAGGCTCTCGATCCGGAGCCGCGGGCCCGATTCGCGGCCCGCCTCGACGACCTGACCGGCGGCCCGCCGACCGTGTTGGGTTGGTGATCCAGCTGCAACATTGCTGATGGAACGGGCGTTCGGGCGACCGCGTCAGTTCGGGTATGAATCTGATCGGTGCTTGGCGCCGTCGGCAACGACATCGAGAGCAGTTGTACGGCCCGAAGGTCCTGCTGCCCGGTGGGCCGGAGCAGTGGATCGAGGACTCGCTGGACTGGCTGATCGGCCGGTTCGGGACGGAGCCGCTGCGTCGGCCGCCGGTGTTGCCCAGTGAGTTCGTACCCGCCTGGTACGACGGCTCCGAGCGCGCGGCGCGCGAGCTCTGCCTGCAGGTGTGCGCGTGGATGGAAGTACCCGACGACCGGATCCGGTTCAGCTTCCGGATGGAGGAGGTCCGCGCTGCCGCCCGCAGCGCGGCCGTGCACCGGCTGAACGCCGAGCAGAGCAGCGACCTGATCGCGATCTCGGGGCTGCGGGCAACGATGACGTCGGCCGAGGTGGACGCGCTGGCCGCGGCCGGATTCGCGGCCGAGATCGGCGTACTCGCCGAGCGCGAATTGCAGGCCGAGGTGAAACGCAGTACGGCGATCCTCCAGGAAACCGACCTGGATCGCCGAGCCGAGCTCTGCCGGCGCGCCGAAGCGATCTGGTCGACCTCGGCCGGCAGTGGATCACGCGCGGCCTGGCTCGACCTGCGGGCCGGCGGCACCGAGGGAACGGCGGTGATGCTGTCGGCAACCACACTGGCCGACCCGGCCGCGGTCGTTGCCGCCACCGCCCATGAACTCGGGCACGAGGTGCTCTGGGGGTATCACCTGATCGACCGGAGCCGCCCGGACGCCGAGGCGCTGACCGACCTGTTCGCGGTGTTCCACGGATTCGGGATCTTCCTCGCGAACCAGGCGGTCGAGCGGGTTCCCGGCCGGCGTTCGGCGTTGCAGACGCTCGGGTACCTGGGGGAGCGCGGTGCCTCCGACGCGCTGGCGGCGTACTGTTTCCGCCGGCACCTGCTGTTTCCGGAATCGCTTTTTCCGGCGCTGCCGACCGAGGTCGACCGGGCGGTCCGGATCCGGACCTTCGCCCGGCTCGCGTCGCTGGTGAAGGACGCCGAGATCGACTCGATCCAGGAAGGCGCACCGCTGACCTGATGTCAACATCCGGTGACGCTGCGGAACCGTGAGGTTTGCTGCGGCGTCGGACAGGCATGATCCGGCGGGTGAGGAATCCGATCGGAATGATCCGCCGCAGCCAGCAGTTGCGCTCCAAGCTGAAGGCGCCCCGCGAACGGTTGCCGGGCGGGAGCCGGCGCTGGATCCGGACGTCGATGGACTGGTTCATCAGCGAGTTCGGCCGGGACGTGCTGCTGCGTCCGATCGCGCTGCCGGTCGACCTGATCCCGGATGGGTACGACGGAAGCCTCGCCGCCGCGACCGAGCTGTGCGGCCGCGTCGACAACCGGATGGATCTCCGGCCCGGTCAGTGCGCGCTGAGCTTCGAACTGAACGGCGTACGACGTCCCGTCGATGGTCTGCACGGTGGAGGGCGCCCGGTGGGCGGTCTCGTGGTGAAGGAACAGTCCGGGCGCTGGATCCGCGGAAACGGCAGCAACCAGATCCAGCTCGCACCGGCGTTGATGGCCGACCCGGTCGCGCTGATCGCGATCTACGCCCACGAGGCCGGCCACGAACTGCTCCTCGGCAGCGGCCGAATCACCCTCGCCCGCCGACCCGACCACGAGCCGCTCACCGACCTGGTCACGGTCTTCTACGGACTAGGCATCTTCACCGCGAACGCGGCGTACGAACGCCGCCCCCGCCCGAACGGCCGCGGCAAACAACCCCTCGCCCGCGGCTACCTCCGCGAAACCGCCCTCGCCGAAGCCCTGGCCCACTACGCAAAACTCCGCGGCGAACGCCACCCAGAATGGTCCCGCCACCTCGACCCACCCGTCCGCCGAGGCCTGAACAACCAACTAACAATCCTCCACCGCTAACCGCCCGGCCGGTCAGCGGTGGAGTCCTGCGCCACGCAATCGCGGCGGATCGTCAGGGCGTGAGGAGTTTCTTCAGCCAGAACGATCCGCCGCGGGACATCGAGTTCTTGCTGGGCCCGGTGAGGTGATCCACCAGATGCAGGTAGGTGATGGTCTGGTGCAGAGACCCGAGTTCCTCCGCGAGCGTTAGCGCACGGCGCAGGTCCGAGATCGCGGCGTACTCTTCCCACTCGCTCAGGTAGGCGTCCAGCACGCGGGCGTCGCTCGACAGGGGCGAGCTTTCCTCCATGAACGTCACCAGGTCCAGGAACGGGTGTGCCAGCGCCGCGTCGGTCCAGTCGAAGGCGAGGACCTCCCCGTTGCGGACGGCCAGGTTTCGTGGATGCAGGTCGCCGTGCAGCAGGGTCTCGGGTACGCCGATCCCGGCCAACTCGGTGATTGCCTCGCGCAACTGCTTCGCGCGTTCCGGCAACTGGGCCTGCTGCTCCGGGTCGAGTTGGCCGGTCAGCGAGTTGGGCTCGAGCAACCGATCCAGCTCGGCATCGAGGACAGCGAGCCGCCGGTCGGCGCAGCTGTACTCCAGCAGGCGTTCAGGTTCCGTGACGTAGCTGCGCTGCAACCGGGCATGGTTGCGCACAGCATCGATCCAGACCGCGACGTCGCTCGCGTCCTGCAACGGCGTACCGAGGTCCGGCAGCAGCATCCACGCGCGTTCCTCGTCGATCGCCAGCGGAGTGGGCACCGCGCCGGGACGATCGGTGGCGGCGCGCTGCAGGAACAGCGGCTCGTTCGCGAACAGGAACGGCAACGCGTCCGGCTCCGTCGACGCCTGCGAGAGCGCCTTGAAGTACACGTCGCCGTCGGCGGTCGGGATCCGCAACACGTTCGACAGGCCCCATGACTTCACCTGCGTCCACGGTCCGGCCGCCTTCACGCGCTCGGCGATCCACTGCGGCGCTTCGCCGTACCACTCCGGCCGCGTCCAGCTCGGCAGAGCGGATGAGCTAACGGGATGATCGTGAACCCAACGCGCCCCGGCCGGCGGCTCCCCGCTCGGGAGCATCAGGTAGGTGAGCGGATCCTCGGACAGACACGTGAGTACAACGGCCTCGATACCGTGCTCGTCCCGCAGCCCCCGTAGCACAGACTCGACATCCGGGAACCAGAAACCGTCCGCCTGCTCGACCTCGGGGAGCCCCGACTGCACCATCAGGACCGCCCGGTCGGACGGACGCACTACAACAGCCGTTACCTTCACCTGCAGAAGCGTACGTATCCGACGCAACCCGTTTTAGTCGGCGAGCGGACGTACATAGGTCAGCAGACTGACCAGAAACTTCCCCGGCTCCTCCCAAGGCGCCAGATGCGCCGAATGCTCGAACCAGACGGCCTGCTTGTACGGCGCTTCGACCGCCGCGATCCACTCCGCGGGCGGCTGTGCGGGTGTCGTGTAGTCGTGCCGCCCGAGGAACATCAGCACCGGGATCGGGAACTCCGTCACGCCCGTGTAGTCGACCGTCAGCATCTCGTCGAGCACCCGGCCCAGTGTGAACTCGTTGCCCTCGCCAATGGTCTCGGTCTCCTCGACCGTGTACTCCGGCGACAGCTCGGGCGCCCCGAAGAAGTACTTGGAGTCGTCGCGGTACGCCGACAGTCCGCCGCGGTACTGCGCCCACTGACGGGCGACGATGATCCGCTCGCGGGTCACGGGCTCGTCACCCGGGTACGGCGCGATCGACTCGAGCTGCTCGAGCGCTTCGGTGTGGTTGTGCTCGCGCGCCTGGTCGAGCGCGTACTCGAAGCACAGCCGCTCGTTGGCCCGGGCGTCGATGACCTGCCCGACCCCGACGTACGCGTGGAAGAGGTCAGGCCGGTCGAGTGCCGCCTGGGTGGCGATGATGGTGCCCCAGCTGTGGCCGATCAGGATCAGCTTCGGGACGCCGTACCGCTCCCGGATCTGCTCGGCGAGTTCGATCGCGTCGGCGACGTACTGCGCGATCGTGAGGGTGTCCGCGATGGTTTCGGGGTCGATTGTGCGCAGGGTCCGCCCGGCGGCGCGCTGGTCGTAGGTGACGACCGTGAAAAGTTCTCCTGGACGCCGTTGGGCGTTACGACCCGGTGCAGGTCTGCGATGACCTCGCGTGCTTCGTCGTACGCCTCAGGCATCCACAGAGGATACGGGTCCGCAGGTCTTCACCAGCGGTGCGTGGAGTCGCTGCGCCAGCACCTTGCGCTGGGTCGGCTGAGCCTCGGTCTGGCGCCTGAGACCCTCGTCGGTCAGCCGGACGTTCACGGCGCGACGGTCCTCCGGGCACATGTGCCGCTCGACCAGGCCGGCCACCTCGAGGCGGCCGATCACGCGCGACAGCGCGCTCTGGCTGAGATGCACGGACTTGGCGATCGTCGCCACCTTCGCAGAGTGCTCCGGCAGCTCCGCGAGCCGCTCGAGCACCTCGTACTCACTCATCCCGAGTGCGTGACCGGCCTGCAGCGCCCGGTCGAGGGCGCAGGTCAGGTCCGCGTGACGGGCCAGCAGTTCGCGCCATTCCCTCACGTCGGCACTCACGTCGGCACTCACGTCGGCACTGGCGTCGGCACCGGCATCGGCGCTGGTCTCACCAGGTCCAGCGCTGACCTTAGTAACGGTCATGTCGGCGACCATAGCATGCATGCGCATTCAATGCAAACGCATTTAATGCCTAGACATTAGATGCACACGCATGCAATAGTCTCTCCTCGTGACTACGCAAACCACATCGCCAGCTCGCATGACTTGGGACGCGCGCCTCTGGGGAGCGCTCCTGGTGGTCTGCGGCGTGATCTTCCTCGACGGCCTGGACGTGTCGATGGTCGGCATGTCCCTGCCGTCCATCGGCGCCGACCTGGGCGTCTCCCTTGCCTCTCTCCAGTGGGTCGTGACCGGCTACGTGCTCGGGTACGGCGGCCTACTGCTCCTCGGCGGCCGGACCGCCGATCTGCTCGGCCGGCGCCGGGTCTTCCTGATCGCTCTCGCTGTCTTCGCCGTGGTCTCGATGCTGAGCTCACTGGCGAGCAACCCCGAACTGCTCATCGCCGCGCGGTTCGTGAAGGGCGTCGCCGCGGCGTTCACCGCCCCGGCCGCGCTCTCGATCATCACCACCACCTTCCACGAGGGACCGGATCGCAACCGCGCCCTCAGCATCTTCACCACCTGCGCCGCCAGCGGCTTCTCGATGGGCCTGATCCTCGGCGGCGCGCTGACCGAGGTCGGCTGGCGCTGGACCTTCCTGATGCCCGGACCGGTCGCCCTGATCGTGCTGCTGTTCGCCATCAAGCTGATCCCGAACAGCCCGCGGGACAACGCCGCCGGCGGGTACGACGTACCGGGGGCGATCACCGTCACCGCCGGCATGCTGTCCCTGGTCTACGCGGTCGTCGGCGCCGAGCACGCCGGCTGGGTGTCGCTGCAGACCATCGGCCTGTTCGCGCTCGCCGTCGTGCTGCTGGCCGGCTTCGTCGCGATCGAGCTGCGCACCAAGCACCCGCTGGTCCGGCTCGGCATCCTGCGCAACGCCTCACTACGGCGGGCGAACCTGGCCATCCTGACCGTCTTCGGTTCGTACGTCGCCTTCCAGCTGATCGGCACCCTGTACCTGCAGAACCTGCTGGGCTGGTCGTCGTTCGAGACCGCGCTCGGGTTCCTCCCGGCCGGGCTGCTGGTCGCCACGCTGTCCCCGAACGTCGGCAAGATCGTCGACCGGGTGGGTACCGAGAAGATGATCATCGTCGCGATGGCGTTGTTCGTCGCCGGGTACGCGCTCTCGTTGCGGATCGGCCCGGAGTCGGCGTACTTCTCGACCATGTTCCCGACCATCATGCTGCTCGGTCTCGGGTTCGCGATCGGGTTCCCGTCGCTGAACATCCAGGCCGTGTCCGGGGTCCCGGACCACGAGCAGGGACTGGCCTCCGGGCTGTTCAACACCTCCAACCAGGTCGGCGGCGCGGTGGTTCTCGCGATCGTGACCGCGGTGATCAGCGGCCAGACCGCAGGCGTCACCGCCCCGGCCGGGGTCCTGTCGGCGTACAAGTCGGGACTCGGTGTCGTGACGGGGATCGCGGCCCTCGGCCTGGTCATCGCACTGACCGGTCTGCACGGCCTCCGGGCCCGCCGGGCCGCCGAGGAAGCAGAGGCTGCCGAGCTGGCCGCCGTACAGGACGAGCTCAAGGCGGAGGAGATGACGCCGGCCGCCTGACAACAACAACCAGCCCTCCCAGGCTGTGCGGTTATAGAGAACGCGGTGCGGGTCCAGGACTACTCTCCCGGGCCCGCACTGCTGTGTTCACAGCGGTCTGGCCAGCACCGTGGCGAGTGCGATGGCCACAGCCATCACCGTGAGCTCGACAGTCGCCAGCGTGGCGAGAGCGGACGTCTCTTCACGGCGTACGGCCGGCAAGAGGATCTGGCGGATCACACCGCCGGTCGCCGCCAGGAGCATGAGAGCTGCGAGCTTGCCGAGTACCAGCCAGCCTGCAGGGGTCTCGAGGAGTGCGTGAAGTAGTACGGACAGATGTGGGGTCAGGTCCTTCGTCAGACGCGGTCCCGCGAGCAGTAAGCCGGTGAGGCCGACCGTAGCGATCGCTCCACCGGCAACGGTCGAGAACCGCGGGAGCACCAGGGCCAATGCGGAACGGTTGCCGGCGACCAGCACTGTGACCAGCGCGAGGCCGCCGACCCACAGGCTCACTGCGCACATGTGTGCGGTGATCGCGGGTGTGGTGAGCCAGGGGGCCTCACTCTGCGAGGCGTGGCCTGTGACCGGTACGGCGACGAGTCCCACTAGCGCCGTACCGAGGCCGAGCGCCGGTCTGCGCTTGACGACGGCCAGCGTGTACGCGCCCGCGGCAGCGACTGTCACCACGAGCGCCGTACCTGAGGAGACGGCGACGACGTACGACGCCATCCCCGCGAACGGCATCTTCGGGCCGGACTGTGAGATCGCGGCGGCCTGGAGCCAGCACGTCGTCGTGGTGGCCGTGACCCAGGCGGTGCCGGAGGCGATGCCGATCATCCGGGCGCGACCGGCGATCGCGCCGTACCGGTCCCGGCCCTGGGTGCCGAGCAGTAGCAGCAGCAGTACGGCTCCGACGGCGAGGACGGCCGTTGCGTTGGTGACGAAGCGGGCGACCGGGGTGGTGTAGAGGATGCCCGGACTGGTCGTGGTCAGGCCCGGTTCAGCTGCCGGGCGGGTGACCACGATGGACCACGCCAGAGCAGCCGTGCTGAGCGTGGCGATCGCCCCGACGACGACCGGGCGCCGTGCCTTGACGGACGGGATGGCGACGTTCATCGCTGGTCCCTGACGACTGCTTCGGGCGGAGCGGCCAGATCGGATCGCCAGCGCCGGAACCCGCGCACCAGGAACAGGACGACGGCAAGCTCGGCGAACCACAGCCACGCCGGTACGCCGTCGGTCGGCAGCGCCATCGCGCTGGCGGCGCGTGGGCCGGAATCCGGCCGGTCGAGGGTGATTGTGATGTGGCCGGCGATCGGATGGCCGTCGCCGGAGATCACCCGGTAGCTGATCGTGTAGACACCGGCCGTACCGAGCCGGTCACAGGTGGCGTGCAGCGTACGGCCCGCGATCCGCACCGAGCGGGCGGGATGACGGTTCCCGTCGGGGCCGGTCACCAGGACTGCGTCCCACCCCGGGACCGGTTGCAGGGTCTGGTCGAACGTGAAGGCGAGCGCGGACGGCGTGGACGTGAGCCGGGCGCCGTTGGCCGGCGTACTGGCGGAGAGCTTGCTGTGCGCGGCGGCGGGGGCGGCCGGTGCGACGGTCAGGGCGATGACGGCGAGGAGCGGCAGATAGTTCCGCCGCAGGGCAAAGAGCCAGGACGTCATGGGCAGAGACATCCGGATCCTCCTGTCGGAGACATATCGGAGAATGTTCGAATTAATGCAGTCCGGTCATTGCGCCGTAACAATTACGGCGGCCCGGGAAATGCGGTCGAAACCTCTCTGGGTTACTTTTGAGGTGTGAGGACGAATCGGGCCCGGATGTGGATCGCCCGTGGTCGCGGAGGAGGGTCCGCGGCCACGGGCGATACCGGTGCGGTGGCGCCGGTCAGGCGGACCGGAGCCGCCGCCGGTGGGTCAGTGGTCGTGCCCGTGACCGGTGCCGTCGTCGACGGACTTGTGGCCGGTGAGCGTGAGCGACACGACGTTCACGCCGACCGGGACCACGTGGCTGGTCGTGTAGCCGAGCGGATTCTCCACCGCGGGGTACAGGCCGAGCGCCTCGTCGTCGACGTGCAGCTGGACCTGGTCGGTGGCGTAGTCGACGGCGTCCCCGACGTTCGCGACCGGGGCCGGGTGCTCGTGGGCCGACGCGGTGGTGGCGGTCAGGGCAGCGCCGCCGGCGGCCAGCGCGAGGCTCGCGAGCGGCAGGGTGATCAGGCGGGACCTCAAATTGGGCATGACGAATTCTCCTTGCGGGAGGGTGGGACGAATACGGTCGTCGTTGACCGCTGAAATGGTGCGGCCGCGGCGCCCGATGGCCAGTCAAAGCGTCGCTTGAAATGAATGTATTGAATTCGCCGGGTGGACCACAAGCAATTCGTGGTTTTTTGTTCACGGAGCGAAATGACGGCTGCTTCGTCAGGCTCCGGGCCGCGCGGTTCAGGGTGCGGGGCGGACGGGTTCGGGGCGATCCCCGATTGGTTTCGACCCGGCGGGGTGCTGGACTGGTGGCATGAGCAACCAGAGCTACGACGAGAAGGTCAAGGACATCCTGGACCGAGTCGCGAAGGGGCACCTCTCGACCGAAGAGGCCACCACCCTGATCGCCGCCCTCAAGACCGCCCCCTCCGAGGCTGCCGAGCCGGCGGCCGAAGCTCCGGTTGCCGACGAGGCGTCCGAAGGCAAGCCCCCGTGGCCGTGGCCGACCGGCGACGACGTCCCGTCCACGACCGTCTGGGCCGACGCCGTCGACTCACCGACTTCCGAGCCGACTGCCGAGCCGTTGAAGGTGCAGGACAGCGTGGTGGAGGAGGAGGCCGAACTGGTCGAGGAGGAGCACAGCAACGTGCCGATTCCGTCCGGGGTGCAGCGGGTGACCGTGCGCGCGATCGGGCGGCGGGTCCGGCTGATCGGTGAGCCGGCCGTGAACGGTGTCGCGGTCGACGGTCCGCACGTGATCAAGCGTGACGGCGACACCCTCGCGATCAGCAGCGAAGGCGATATGGGCGTCTCGATCGACGGCTTCAGCATGCTGCGCAACCCCACCGACCTGAAGGCTCACGTCAACGGACTCGCCAAGGAGCTGTCGATCCGCGTCAACCCGCACCTCCAGGTCGAGGTCGAGGTCACCGGCGGCAGCGTGAACGCCGAGCGGCTGCCCGGCCTGACTCGGGTCCGCGTCACCGCCGGTACGGCGAAGGTCACCGACGTCGACGGCCCGATCGACGTACTCGTCCAGGCCGGCTCGGCCAGCCTCGACGCCCAGATCACGAAGGGCCGCTCGCGCGTCCGCGTCGAGTCCGGTACGGCGCAGGTCGCGCTCCGCCGCGGCTCCGACGTCCACGTCCACACCGAGTCCCAGCTCGGCCGCGTCACCTGGAGCGGCGCCGTCTCCGGCCAGTCCAAGGACGTAGAAATCGGCCGCGGCCGCGCCGCCCTCGACGTAGAGGTCCTGGTCGGCACCGCCCAAATCACCTCCGACTGATGGTTGCCCCCTCGGATGGTGGGTTGCCCACTGAGAATCTGAGGGGGCAACCCGCCAGCTCAGGGGGCAACCACCTCACCGGGAACCGTTCGTAGGGTGCGGAGCGGGGATGCGTAGAGGATCGTGGTTCCGGCGAGGGTGCCCAGGCCTGCTATCCAGAGCGTGGTGTGCAGGCCGAACGCCGTGCCTAGCGCGCCGCCCAGGAGGCTTCCGAGGGGAGCGGCGCCCCAGCTGACGAAGCTCATCGTGGCGCTGACCCGGCCCTGCAGGTCCGGTGGGCAGAGGCGTTGCTGGGTGCTGACCTGCAGGATGTAGCTGACGATGATGCAGAAGCCGGCCAGCAGCGTGCCGACGACGAACCAGCTCACCATCCAGCCAGGTGCGGTCAGCGCCTGCACGGTGAACGCGACGCCGATGCCCGTCGACGACAGTAGCAGCGTGCGCGCATCGCCGTACCGGGTGCTGAGCTTCTCGGTGACGGCGGACGCCAGGATCGCGCCTAGCAGGCCGATCATGCTGAGTACGCCGATGGTGGCCGGCTGCAGATGAACGCCGCGGACCAGGTAGACGACCATGATCGCGCCGGCGGCTGCCTGGAACAGCATGGTCGTCATCGTGGTGAGGGCGAGCGGCCGCAGCAGCGGATGCCGGAAGACGTAGCGCATGCCCTCGCCGATCTCGCGGCGCAGGTTCGGCCGCTCGGGTCGCACCGGCTCCGCCTCGGGTGTCCGGATCGAGCGGAGCCAGAGCGCTGACCACAGGAAGCTCAGCGCGTCCAGGCCGATCGTCAGCGCCGCGCCGAGCCATTGGACGAGCAGGCCGCTCGCGCCGGCGCCGATGACCGCCGCGATCGAGTGGTTCGCGGCCAGTTTCGCGTTGCCCGGCAGCAGGCGGTCCCGCTCGAGAAGCCTTGGCAGGTACGACGTGTGCGCGACATCGAACAGGACCGTGAGGATCCCGGCCGGCACGAGAACGACGTACACCTGCGTGAGGGTGAGTACGTCGAACCACCAGGCGATCGGGATCGACGCGAAGAGCAGCGCCCGGAGCAGGTCGGCGTACACGAGGACCGGACGGCAGCGGATCCGGTCGGCCCACGCGCCCGCGAAGAGGCCCAGGACAAGCCACGCGGCGGTCTCGCAGGTCCGGAGCAGCGACACCTGGAGCGTCGAGGCGTTGAGGGTGAGTACGGCGAGCAGCGGGATCGCGCCCGTGCTCAGGCGGGATCCGAGCTGACTGAGCAGGTCGGCGGCCCACAGCCGGCGGAAATCGGGGTGGCGGAGGATGCCCATTTCGCGACCGTAGACGCTGCCTTGAGTCTTGTCGACTCAAGTATCAATAAAGTTGAGTCGAGCAGACTCAATATAATTTGGGAGTGAAATTGTCGGCGTTCTCGGGCAGGATGGTGGCCTGCGTCACATCCAGAAGGGGGACGTTCGGATGGCTGCTATCGAGGCAACCGGCCTCGTGAAGACGTTCAAGGGCAGAAAGACGGCGGTCAAGGCACTCGACGGGATCGACCTCGACGTGCCGGAAGGGACCGTGCTGGGCCTCCTCGGGCCGAACGGCGCGGGCAAGACGACCGCGGTCCGGGTGCTCACCACGCTACTGAAACCGGACGCCGGGACCGCCCGCGTGCTCGGGCACGACGTGGTGAAGGAGGCTGACACGGTCCGGTCGCTGGTCGGGCTGTCGGGGCAGTACGCCGCGGTCGACGAGCTGCTCACCGGCCGCGAGAACCTGTGGATGTTCGGCCGGCTGTACCGGCTGAGCAGCCGGCAGGCCAAGCAGCGGGCGGAGGAACTGCTCGCGACGTTCGACCTGACCGAGGCTGCGGACCGGACGCTGAAGACGTACTCCGGTGGCATGCGGCGCCGGCTGGACCTCGCCGGGTCCCTGATCGCGCACCCGAAGGTGCTGTTCCTCGACGAGCCGACGACGGGTCTCGACCCGCGTTCGCGGCTCGACCTGTGGCAGATCATCCGCGACCGGGTGCGCGAGGGCGTCACGATCCTGCTCACCACGCAGTACCTGGAAGAGGCCGACGAACTGGCCGACAGCATCGCGGTCGTCGACCACGGCTCGGTGATCGCTCGCGGTACGGCGGACGAGCTCAAGGCGAAGGTCGGCGGTGAGCGGATCGAGGTCGTCGTCCACGATCAGGGCGACACCGTGCGGGCGCTGGAGCTGCTGACCGACGCGCTCGGGATCGCCGACCCGGAGGCGACGACGATCGAGGAGCACACCCGGCGGATCACCGTGCCGGCACCGGGCGGCTCGAGCGCGCTGGTCGACGTGATCCGGACGCTCGACGCCGCGGCGATCCGGATCGCCGACATCGGGTTGCGGCGCCCGACGCTGGACGACGTGTTCCTCACCCTGACCGGGCACGAGGCCGAAGAGAAGGAGTCGCTGTGAGTGTGGAGCTGCCGGCCCGGGTGAACCCGATCGGCCGGGCGTTGTCGGACGCGGGGGTGCTCGCGTGGCGGAGCCTGAAGAGGTTCCCGCGGACGCCGGACATGCTGATCTACGCGACCATCCAGCCGATCATGTTCGTGCTGCTGTTCGCGTACGTGTTCGGGAACGCGATCCCGATCCCGGGCTTCCCCGGGGCGCGCGCGTACCGGGAGTTCCTGATGTCCGGGATCTTCGCGCAGACGATGGCGTTCGCGGTCGCGTCGGCGAGCGTCGGGCTGGCAGACGACATGTCCAAGGGCCTCATCGACCGGTTCCGGTCGTTGCCGATGGCAAGGTCCGGGGTGATCGCCGGCCGGGTGATCGGCGACCTGGTGTTCAACGCGTTCGTGATGCTGATCATGGTGCTGTGCGGCTTCATCGTCGGCTGGCGGTGGCACAACGGATTCGGTCAGGCGCTCGCGGCGTTCGCGATCCTGCTGCTGTTCGCGTTCGCGATGCTGTGGGTCGGTGCGCTGATCGGCCTGTCGGTCGGCAGCGCCGAGGTGGCGGCGTCGGCGGGCCTCATCTGGCTGTTCCCGCTGACCTTCCTCTCGAACGCGTTCGTACCCACCCCCAACCTGCCGAGCGGTCTGCAACCCGTCGCGGAGTGGAACCCGATCTCCTCGATCGTCGCGGCCTGCCGGCACCTGTTCGGCAACCCGTCGCCCTTCGCCAGCCCGGACGGTTTCCCAGCCCAGCACCCGGTCTGGCTGTCCCTCATCTGGTGCGCGGCCATCATCCTGGTCTTCGCCCCACTGGCCGTCCGCAAATACCGCAGCGCAACCACCCACTAGCCCCGCCGGGCAGCCGACTCTCGAGGGCGTTGAACAGGTCGTGGTGGGTGTGGACAGTGAATTTCCTGTTCACACCCACCACCACGCGCGCCAAGCCCCGGCGTACGACCCGAGCCGCAACGGAAGCGCCCCGGTGGTTCGTCCACCGGGGCGCTGGAGCTTGGTGGGTCAGCCGGTGAAGGGTTCCGCTCCGACGATCTCGACGGTCACGTCCTTGCCGTTGGGGGCCTCGTAGGAGGCCTTGTCGCCCTTCTTCTTGCCGAGGATCGCGGCGCCCAGCGGAGACTGCGGCGAGTAGACGTCGATGTCCACCGACGCGTCCAGGGCGAGCAGTTCGCGGGAGCCGAGCAGGAACGTCTCGACGTCGTCGTCACCGGCGAACTTGATGGACACCTTCATGCCCGGCTCGATCTTGCCGCCCGCCTTCGGGGTCTCGCCGACCCGGGCCCGGCGGAGCATGTCCTCCAGTTGCCGGATCCGCGCCTCGATCTTTCCCTGCTCGTCCTTGGCGGCGTGGTAGCCGCCGTTCTCCTTGAGGTCGCCCTCGTCCCTGGCCTCGCTGATCCGCTGGGTGATCTCGGCACGGGCCGGGCCCTTGAGGTGCTCGAGCTCGGACTTCAGCTGGTCATAACCGTCCTGCGTCAGCCAGACAACGCTGTCCTCGTCGATCTTCTGCGTCACGGGCTGCTCCTTGTGTCGGTGGGATGGGCAGGAAATACTGCTGGCCGCCGTCGTCGACGGCGACCAATCAAACGAGCGTAGCAAGAGACCGCCGGATACGCAGGGGCTCTCGCCGGTCTCAAACGCTTGGAAAACGTTTGCTGAACGCGATTCCGTCCGCTCTGAGCAGATTCCCGGCAATCGGTTGCCACCAGGTCCTCCGATTGACCGCTGACCTGGACTTTTCTACTCTCCCGGAGACTGATGCCCGGGGGCTTGGGGGGACATGGTGGATGTGACAACGGATGGCGCGCGACCGACTCGCGGCCGGCTGTGGATTGCGATCGCCGCGGTACTCGCGATCGCAGCGGCTGCCACGACCTGGGCCGTCGCCGGCCGGGACGACCCGCCCGCAGGGTCATCGGCAGCCACGCCCACGTCGACGGTGTCCGAACCGCCGGTCGAGGAGCGGATGCTGGCCGGTGCCGGCGCCATCCTGAAAACTCGCGCGGCGGCCGTGCTCACCGGGCGGCTGTCGCAGTACCTCCAGTACGTCGACCCGGCGAACAAGAAGCTCCGGGAACGCGATCAGCAGGTCTTCGCCAACCTGCGCAAGCTCGGCCTCTCCCGGCTGAGCTATCAGGTAGATGCCAACTGGGCGCCGGAAGTACAGGCGCAGCACGGACCGAGTGCCCGCGCGGTCCGCGTTCTCATGCTGATCCAGATCGCGGGCATCGACGCGGCTCCGCGCGCCACCGGGCTCGGCTACACCTTCGCCGAGCGCGACGGTCGCTGGCTGCTGGTGGACGACGACGATCTCGCGGCCGAGGCGGACCTCAAGGCGTACCGCGAACCCTGGGACCTCGGCGCGATCGAGGTGGCGCGCCGGCCCGGCGTACTCGTCGTCGTACCCGCGGGCGAACGAGGGAACGCCGAACGGCTCGCGCGCGAGTCGCAGGCCGCGATCCCGATCGTGCGATCCACGACCCGGCGGGTCCCGGCGGGGATCCTGGTGATCGCGATGGCCGACAACCGCTCGATGGATCCCGAATGGCGCACCGGCGGTCATCCCGCGGCCGCCGTCGCCGCGCACAACTTCGCTCCGGCGAATCCGGAGGCGAGCGAGTTCAAGGTCGTCGGCAGCCGGGTGGTGATCAACCCCGGCCAGCGCACCCGATCCGGCCGCCTGCTGCTCGCCCACGAGTTCACCCATGCGGCGATGGGGCAGCTGGGCAACAGTGCGCCGACCTGGCTGGTCGAGGGATTCGCCATGTACGTCGAGAACCGGCTCGCCGCGCAGAACGGGTACGAGCAAGAGCTCGCCGCGGAACGCCGTACGTTGCTCCGGGAGAAGATCTCGGCGCTGGTGGTGCTCCCGATCGACGGTGTCTTCCACGGCGACTACGACGAGGACAGCTACGGCGTCAGCTGGATCATCGTCGAGTACCTCGTGACCAAGTACGGGCAGGCCGCCGTGAACTCGCTGTACGCCGATCTCGCGCGCGGACCGGATGCACCCGCCGTTCGGGAGCAGGTCCTCCGTAAGCACCTGAAGTCGAGTGAGACGGCACTGGTCGCGGCGCTCAAGAAGTACGACGGTCCGAACTAGTGGCCTGCGCCCGAAGTTCGCGACATAAGTCCAGGCCCCAAGACGTCATCACGGCGGGCCCGCAGCACATTCCCCAGCAGCGCCGACGGCATCTTTGTGCACCCACCAACCAAATCCCGGCCGATTCCGTGGTCGAGCCGTGCACAAAGAAGCGCCGCGCCGCGACGCGACGGGGCTTTGGGGAGGTTTACCCTCCCGAAATGGGCTGTGGGCTCCCCGGTTCCGTCCACGGACCTCCCCAAACCGGTTTGGGGGGGTTGCCTGTTCGTCTTTGTGCACGGCTCGACCAGAAACCGGCCGGAAAAATGGTTGGTGGGTGCACAAAGATGCCGTCGGCGCTGGTCGTGCTGGATGAGGTGCCGCGGGCCGGCCGTGATGACGTCTTGGGGCCTGGACTTAGCTCACGAACTTCGGGGCGCAGGACACTAGCGCGGGCGGTGCTGGTCTGCCGTCGTACAGCCGACCAGGACCACCGAGGTCGCCGAGCGCTGCGTGGTCAGGGTTACCGGAAGAGTCTGGTGACGGGGGGAGTCGGCGGGGACCGTGACCGTTACCTCGCCGACGATCGAGAAGTCCGCGGATTTGGCCTGCACACGGCAGTTCGCCTCCACCGACTTGCTGCGGTCCACCTTGAGCGTCGCCTTCGCGCTGGTCGGCGACACGATCTCGAATCCCTGCAGCTGCGAGGTCACCGGCGGGTTCGACTGCACCCACGCCACCCAGATCAGCCAGGTCAGTCCAGCTAGGACGACCACCGCCACGGCGCCGATCAGCAGCGGCCGCCGCGAGCGCCCGCCGCGGCCGTAGCGGGCGTTCAGGTCGGAGGTCGGAGTGGCGGCAGAAGACTCGGTCACAGGGGTGTCCAGGGGGTCGGTCGTGGGTTTTCGCATGCGTTGGAGGACCATTGTGTCTTGTGAGTGGAGATCTTCGGTTGTTGCATGTGCACGCCCACCCGGACGACGAGTCGAGCAAGGGCGCCGCGTCGACCGCCCGGTACGTCGCCGACGGCGTGGAGGTGATGGTCGCCACGTGTACCGGCGGTGAACGCGGATCGATCCTGAATCCGAAGATGGACCGCCCGGAAGTACTGGCGAACATCACCGAGATCCGCCGCAAGGAGATGGACGCGGCGCGCGAGATCCTCGGGATCCGGCAGGAGTGGCTGGGCTGGGTGGACTCCGGTTTCCCGGAGGGCGACCCGCTGCCGCCGCTCCCGGACGGCTGCTTCGCGGCGCAGAAGGTCGAGGACGCCGCCGCCCCGCTGGTGAAGCTGATTCGCGAGTTCCGCCCGCAGGTCGTCACGACGTACGACGAGAACGGCGGCTACCCGCACCCGGACCACGTCATGTGCCACACGATCACCGTCGCCGCGTTCGAGGCCGCGGGGGACAAGGACGCCTACCCGGAGCTCGGTGAGCCGTGGCAGCCGCTCAAGCTCTACTACCACCACACGTTCCACTACGAGCGGATGAAGGCGCTGCACGACGGGATGCTCGCGCGCGGCCTGGAGTCGCCGTACGCCGATCGCCTGAAGGACTGGAAGCCGGACCCGGAGAACGAGCGCCGCATCACCACGCGGGTGGAGTGCGCGCAGTACTTCGAGGTGCGGGACAAGGCGCTGCTCGCGCACGCCACCCAGATCGACCCGGACGGTGCGTGGTTCGCCGTACCGCTGGAGGTGCACCAGGCGGCCTGGCCGACCGAGGACTACGAGTTGGCGCGGAGTCTGGTCGAGTCGGAGTTGCCCGAGAACGACCTGTTCGCGGGGTTGTGCTGAGGGCGGCTGCGGACAATGAGACAATGGTGGCGTGGTAACAGCGATGATCTCCCTTCAGACGGCCGAGATCGACCCCAACGTCGTGAAGCCGGGATGGGTCGCGCTGCTGATCGTGCTGGCGCTCGGTGCCGCCACGGTGCTGCTGTGGCGCAACATGGGCAAGCAGCTGAAGCGGATCGACTTCGATCGCGATGGTGCGGACGACCCAGCACCGTCCGACGGCCCTGCGACTCCGGACCCTTCGCCTACCCCGGCTACCGATGCGACGCCGACGACTACGGCTCCGACCCAGACGCCGAGTGACTCCAAGGAACACTCAGAGCACTGACTCGATGCCGGTGCTGTAACTGATTCCTGGGAGCTGGGAAACACCCTGGTCACGAGATGGTGTCGGACTGGGCAGCCCACCTCCGGCTGACCCTATAGTGAGCCGCGTGCTGACTGGTGCCCACGACCTGCCTCTCCGGTGACCGCGACCCGCGCCGCCAGGCACCGCATGCCCGGACGCCTGGTCGCGGGTGGGGTCGCTGCTGTCCTCGTCGCGTCGGTGGCGCTCGTGGCAGCGTTGTACGCCGCCGGCAGCGAGCCGCAGGACGCCGGCGGGATCGGCGGGCCGGGTACGTTCGTGTCCTGGCTGCTGCCGATGCTCCGGTTGATCTCCACGCTGGCCACAGTCGGCTGTGCGGGCGCGCTGCTCGCGGCCGTCGTACTGCTGCGGATCGAGGGCGGACCGCTCGGAGTGCAGGGCCGGCGCGCGGTCCGGGACGCGAGCAACTCGGCGATCATCTGGGCGGTGTGTGCGTTCGCGGGCGCGATCGTGACGGCGTCGCTCTTGCTCAACACCCCGGTGCGGCTGCTGCGGCTACGGCTCGACGACGCGCTCGGCGTACCCGAGGTGAAGGCGCTGCTGATCACCGGCATCCTGGTCCTCGCGCTGGCGATCGGCATCCGCCGGGTGCAGACGTCCTCGGCGGCAGGGCTCGGCGTACTGGTCGCCATCGCCGCACTGGTCCCGACCGCGGTCACGGCGTACCCGAGGAACGAGTCGTACGTCGTCCTCGCCGGAGCGGCCCTGGTGATCCACGTGATCGCGGCGACCACCTGGGTCGGCGGGCTCGCGGGCCTGGTCCGCTACGGCCGGGCGAGCCGGACCGGTCTGCCGATCGTGCTGGAACGGTACGGCCAGGTCGCGTTGATCTCGTCGATCGCCGTCCTGATCAGCGGCCTGATCAGCGCCGCCGGCCGACTGGCCGCGAGGGGCGGCGGCTGGGGCTCGATCATCGACACCGTCACCGAGGACGCGTACGGCGGCCTACTGATCGCAAAGGTCGCCGCCTTCCTGCTCCTGATCGTCCTCGCCGCGCTCCACCGCAGCCGCTCCGACGCACCGGACCTCCTGGACTCGGCCCGCCCGTTCTGGCGCGTCGTCGGCATAGAACTCCTCATCATGGCCGTCACCCTCGGCCTCTCGGTCGCTCTGTCCCAGACCGTCTAGTCCCAGGGGGCCGTTCGGAGGTCGGTGGTGGTGCGGCGGTCGCGGTCCGGTGGGCGGGGTTCGGCGGGGCGGCCGACGGCGATCATCGAGACGATGTGCCAGCCGGGGCTGGGGTGCAGGTCGGTGGTCAGGGTTTCTAGGTCGAAGGCGCGGAACTGGCGGCAGGCGAGGTCCATGGCGTGCGCCTGCAGGGTGAGGTGCGCGACCGACTGCCCGAGGTCGTAGTCCGCGAAGTCGGAGTACGCCCAGTCGGTGTCCTCGACGTACCGGTGGGCCATCGTCACGATCAGCAGCGAGGCGCTCGGGGCCCAGCGGGCGGAGCTGCGGGCGAGGTACCGGACGACGCGCTTGTGGTCGGGCTCGTCGCGGCGGGCGACGAAGTACGCCCAGGGCTGCGAGTTGCCCGCGGACGGGGCCCAGCGCGCCGCGTCGAGGAGCAGTTCGACGTCCTCCTCGGTGACGGTCCAGGCGGGGTCGAACATCAGCGGGCTGAAGCGGCTGGCGAGCAAAGGATGGACGGGCACGGTCCTATTCAATCGCGGCCGCATACGGTGGGGACTATGGCGAACGAGCTCGGGCAGTCGACCAGTCCGTATCTGCGGCAGCACGCGGGCAACCCGGTGGAGTGGCGGGAGTGGTCGGAGCGGGCGTTCGCCGAGGCCCGGGAACGGGACGTGCCGATCTTCCTGTCGGTGGGGTACTCCGCGTGTCACTGGTGTCATGTGATGGCGCACGAGTCGTTCGAGGACGCCGAGACGGCGGCGTACCTGGCCGAGCATTTTGTCAGCGTCAAGGTGGACCGGGAGGAGCGGCCGGACGTCGACGCCATCTACATGGCCGCGACCGTGGCGATGACCGGGCAGGGCGGCTGGCCGATGTCGGTGTTCCTGACGCCGGCGGGGGAGCCGTTCTTCTGCGGGACGTACTTCCCGAAGGACTCGCGCGCCGGGATGGCGTCGTTCCGGCAGGTGCTGGAGGCAATCACCGACGCGTGGCAGAACCGGCGTGAACAGCTCGACGGGATCGGGAAGCGCGTCGTCGAACAGCTCGGCGCGCAGCAGCCAGCGGGCCAGCAGGCGTTCGACCTGGCGCAGGCGGTTCGGTTGCTGAAGCTCGATTTCGACCCGGTCGACGCCGGCTTCGGGCAGGCCCCGAAGTTCCCGCCGTCGATGGTGCTCGACTTCCTGCTCCGCCACCACCGCCGGACCGGCGACGAGGACGCGCTCGCGATGGTTGCCCACACCTGCGACCGGATGGCCCGCGGCGGGATGTACGACCAGCTCGCCGGCGGCTTCGCGCGGTACTCCGTGGACGGCCAGTGGATCGTCCCGCACTTCGAGAAGATGCTGTACGACAACGCGCTGCTCCTCGACGTCTACACGCACTGGTGGACGATCAGCGGCGACCCGCTGGCGAAGCGCGTGGCCGAGGAGACAGCCGGCTTCCTGCTCGCCGAGCTCCGGACTCCGGAAGGTGGCTTCGCCTCCGCGCTTGACGCCGACACGGACGGGGAGGAAGGCAAGTACTACGCCTGGACGCCGGAGCAGCTGCGCGAAGCCATCGGGGACGACGCCGACTGGGTCATCGACCTGTGCGACGTGACCGGAACCTTTGAGCACGGTACGTCGGTTCTGCAGCTTCGGCAGGATCCGGATGATGTGGACCGGTGGAAGCGGGTGCGTGAAGCGCTTCAGCGGGCACGGGGCGCGCGCACCTACCCGGGGCGGGACGGCAAGGTGGTGGCCGCGTGGAACGGGTTGGCGATCACGGCGCTCACTCGCGCCGGGGTTGTGCTCGAGCGGCCCGATTACGTCGAGGCGGCCGAGGCGGCGGCGCGGTTGATCCGGGAGGTGCATCTGGATGGCGCGCGGTTGTACCGGACGTCGCGGGACGGTGTGCGGGGGAGTGCGGACGGCGTACTCGAGGACTATGCGGCGGTTGCTCAGGGGTGCTTGACGCTGCTGGGTGCGACTGGTGATGACGAGTGGTATCGGGTCGCGGAGGCCTTGCTGGACAGGGTTCTGGAGCAGTTTGTTGCTGATGGCTCCTACTTCGACACGGCTGCCGATGCCGAGCGGTTGGTGTGGCGGCCGCAGGACGCTACGGACAACGCGACCCCGTCGGGCGTGAGCCTGGCCGCCGAGGCCTTCACCACGCTCGCGAGCCTGACCGGATCAGACCGGTATGAGGCCGCCGCCCAGCAGGCGCTGGGTGCCTCGTCCGCGATCGCACACCGCGCGCCCCGCTTCGCCGGCCGCGCCCTCGCAGTCGCCGAGGCGATCGCCACCGGCCCCCTCGAAATCGCCATCGTCACCACTACGCCCGACGCCGCGCGGGAGCTTGTGCGGGTTGCGTTCGCTGACGCGCCTTGGGGTACGGCCATCGCGTCCGGTGCGCCTGGATCCGCCGTACCGCTGATGGCGGGGCGGGACCTGCCGGCGGCATATGTGTGTCAGAAATTCACCTGCCGGTTGCCCGTGACGTTGCCGGAACACCTTCGCCAGGAGTTGCGCCCGGCGGACTGAGGCTGTCCTTGGTGCGGGTTTTCCCTGCCGTTTCGCTCAAATCCCTTGACGCGCGGCCGGCGGACGGCAACAGTCGGTCCTCAGTCGGATGTAACAGAACTCGCATGTATCGACACGAAGTGTCACAAATGAGGCAGTGGCACTGTTGCGTCAGCATCCGGCGCGTCCCCAACTGAATTCGGTCGCTGCGCCCAAACAGCGACCACACCGTGAGGAGATGTTGTCTTGAAACGACTGACATCAGCAGGGGCGGTGGCCATTGTCGCGGCAGCGGGTCTTGCCACGACGTTCACCGCTTCGAACGCGGGTGCCGCCGACCGGACGGCTCCGCTCCCGGCATCCGGCTTCAACCAGCCGGCCGCCGTTCAGGCCGAACAGGCGCTGACCGCGCAGACGGCCGCCGCTCTCGGTCTCGGCACCGGCGAGCAGCTCAAGGTCCGCGACGTGGTCAAGGACGCGGACGGCACCGAGTACGTCCGCTACGACCGTACCTTCAACGGCCTCAAGGTCGTCGGGGGTGACCTGATCGTCAAGCGCAAGGGCGAGTCGATCGGGCAGGTCACGTACAACCGCGGCGCCAAGGCGGTCGCCGTCGCCACCAAGCCGACTCTGTCCCAGTCGGCGGCGCTCACCAAGGGCGCGCAGGCGGCGAAGTTCAAGGCCACCGGCAACAAGGGGCAGTTGGTGGTCTTCGTGACGCCGACCAAGCCCGTCCTCGCGTACGAGGTGGTCACCACCGGTGTGAAGGCCGACCAGACCCCGTCGGTGCTGCACTCGTTCGTCGACGCCAAGTCCGGCGCGGTGCTCGCGCAGGACGACGAGGTCAAGACCGGTACCGGAAACTCGATGTACTCCGGCACCGTCAGCATCGGTACGTCGGGCAGCTACACGATGAGCGACCCGACCCGTGGCGGCAACTACACCACGGACCTCAACGGCTCGACCTCCGGTAGTGGCACCACGTTCACCGACGCCGACGACACCTGGGGTACCGGCGCCGCGTCGAACCGCCAGACCGCCGGTGTGGACGCGCACTACGGCTCCCAGCTGACCTGGGACTACTACAAGAACGTCCACGGCCGGAACGGCATCTTCAACAACGGCCAGGGCGCTCGCTCCCGCGTGCACTACGGCAACGCGTACGTGAACGCGTTCTGGGACGGCACCCAGATGACGTACGGCGACGGCTCGGGCAACACGCGCCCGCTGACGTCGATCGACGTGGCCGGCCACGAGATGAGCCACGGTGTCACCGAGGCGACCGCCAACCTGGACTACTCCGGCGACGCGGGCGGCCTGAACGAGGCGACCTCCGACATCTTCGGTACCGCGGTGGAGTTCTCCGCCAACAACTCGTCCGACCCGGGTGACTACCTGATCGGCGAGAAGATCAACATCAACGGCAACGGCACGCCGCTGCGCTACATGGACAAGCCCTCGAAGGACGGCCGCAGCGTTGACTGCTGGTCGACCAGCACCGGCGGCCTGGACCCGCACTACTCGTCCGGCCCGCTGAACCACTGGTTCTACCTGGCGTCGGAAGGCACCGGGAGCAAGGTCATCGGCGGTGTGACGCACAGCAGCACCGCCTGCAACGGCGCCACCATCACCGGGGTCGGCCGCGACGTGGCCGCCAAGGTCTGGTACCGCACGCTGAGCACCAAGCTGAGCTCGGGCAGCACCTACAAGGACGCCCGTGAGGGTGCGATCAACTCCGCGAAGGAGCTGTACGGCGCGGACTCGACGCAGTGCAAGGGCATCGAGGCGGCGTTCAGCGGAATCTCCGTCCCGGCCGGCGCGGCCGCCTGCGGCGGTGGCACCGACCCGGAGCCGCCGACCGGCGACAACCTGCTGCTGAACCCGGGCTTCGAGTCCGGCGCGGTGAACTGGACCGGCACCTCGGGCCCGATCACCAACAACACCGGTCGCCCGGCGCGGACCGGCACGTGGAAGCTGTGGCTGCAGGGCAACGGTCGCACCACCACCGAGAACGTCGGCCAGTCGGTCGCGATCCCGGCCTCGGCGACCACCGCCACCCTGTCGTTCTGGATCCGGATCGACACCGCCGAGACGACCGGCTCGACGGTGTACGACACGGCCAAGGTTCAGGTCGTCGACGGGTCGACCACGACTACGCTGGCGACGTACTCGAACCTGAACAAGAACACGTCGTACGTCCAGAAGACGCTCAACGTGACGCAGTACAAGGGAAAGACGGTGACCGTGAAGTTCGTCGGCCAGGAGGACTCCTCCCTGCAGACCAGCTTCGTCATCGACGACACCTCGCTGACCGCGAGCTGAGCTCACGGTGAATCGTCCGGGGCGTGCGAGGCCTTCCGCCCAGGCCCGCGCGCCCCGGATTTCCTTGGAGGTCCCGCGGATGGGTGGCGCCTGCTACGCGCCGCCCATCCGCGGTACCTCTTGCCCGAAGGAGTTTCATCATGCGCAAGTCCCTCGTCCCAGGGCTCGGCGTAGTAGCTCTGGTCGCCGGAGCATTGCTTGCTACCGGCAACAGCGCGGTCGCGGCCGAGTCGCCTGACATCTCGGTCACCAACACGAAGGCTCATCTCGACCAGCTGCAGTCCATTGCCAACAGCAACGGTGGCAACCGGTACACCGGCCGGGCCGGATACAAGGCCTCGGCCGACTACGTGAAGGCCAAGCTGGACGCGGCCGGGTACACCACGACCCTGCAGTCGTTCAGCACCTCGGCGGGTACGTCGTACAACGTGATCGCGGAATGGCCGCACGGCGACGCGAACCACGTGGTGATGACAGGCTCGCACCTGGACAGCGTCAGTTCCGGTCCGGGGATCAACGACAACGGCTCTGGGAGCGCCGGCGTACTCGAAACCGCCCTCGCCTACGCTGCCAGCGGTCAAACCCCCAAGAACCGCGTGCGGTTCGGGTTCTGGGGCGCGGAGGAGCTCGGGCTCCTCGGTTCGAAGTACTACGTGAACAACCTGCCCGCCGCCGAGCGGGACAAGGTCGAGCTGTACCTGAACTTCGACATGATCGCGTCACCGAACCCGGGGTACTTCGTGTACGACGACAACCCGGCCGGCGACGGCGCCCGTGACGACCTGGTCGCGTACTTCACCTCGAAGAGCGTGCAGACCGAGTTCATCGACGTCCAGGGCCGCTCCGACCACGCGGCGTTCCGTTCGTTGGGGATTCCAACGGCCGGGACGTTCTCCGGCGCCGAGGGCACCAAGACGTCCGCCCAGGCGACGAAGTGGGGAGGTACGGCGGGCAGCGCGTTCGATCCGTGCTACCACCGGTCCTGCGACACCATCAACAACCTGGACCTGACCTCGCTGGACCGCCAGATCGATGCCATCGGCCACATGGTGTGGACGTACGCGCAGAAGGACTACACCGGCGGGCCGCCCCCGACCGGCGACAACCTGCTGCAGAACCCGGGCTTCGAGTCCGGTACGGCGAACTGGACCGGGAACACCGGGGTGATCACGAACAGCACCTCACGCCCCGCGCACACCGGCTCGTACAAGGCGTGGCTGCAGGGGAACGGCCGGAGCAGCACCGAGAACCTCGGGCAGTCGGTCGCGATCCCCGGTACGGCGACAGCGGCCTCGTTGTCGTTGTGGATCCGGATCGACACCGCGGAGACCACGGGCTCCACGGTGTACGACACGGTCAAGGTGCAGATCGTCGACGGGTCGACCGCGACCACGCTGGCGACGTACTCGAACCTGAACAAGAGCACGTCTTACGTGCAGAAAACGCTGAATGTCACGCAGTACAAGGGAAAGACGGTGACCGTGAAGTTCGTCGGCCAGGAGGATTCCTCCCTGCAGACGAGCTTCGTGATCGATGACGTCGCCCTGACCGCGAGCTAGAGCTGCTTACAGAGCGGCCCTGGCGGGATGGCGGCTTCGGTGAGCAGTTTGGTCACCGAAGCCGTCAGCGGCTTCACCGCCGGATCCTCGATCCGGGCCGTCTTCCCGTTCGCGGAGACCGCGACGATCATGTCGTCCGGGTGCTTCGTAGCCGGCTTGGTCGCGGCCAGGCTCGCCCAGTCGACCTGCTGAGCGGCCGTGGTGATGGTCGTCAGCAGGCTCGGGTCGAGCTTGCACCGGATGGTCTCCTTGCCGCGCTTGCTCACGGTCGCGACGCCGTCGGTGCCGATCTGCACCTGATCGTCGAAACCGGCGAACCCGCCGGTCCTGGAGACGGTGAGCGGCAGGCCGGTGCCCACCGGCGTCGACTGGGTCACCGACGCGGTCGGCAGGGTCGGCGTGCTGGGCGACGGCGTGTTGGGGCTTCCGGCGCCGGACTCGCTTCCGCATCCGGTCAGTACGAAGCTTGCGATCACGGTTGCTGCTGCGTATCTGCTCAGGTTCCTCACGCATCATGGATACACGTGAGGGCGCCGTTCGTTGCAGCTGTGACACGACTGAAATGTGATCGCGTCAAACCACAGGGGAAACAAGGTCGACCAGTGTGCGGGTCAGCTGGACCCGCTGCTCGAACAGCTCCAGCGGAGCGTTGGCCATGCCGAACATCTCGAGCGGCAATGCGGTGAACGCGGCCCGGATCAGCAGCGACCCCAGGTACCCGTAGAGAACCTCCTCCTCGGTCACCTGCAGGCCATCCTCCGCGAGACCCTCCTGGAACCCCTTCAGGATCACCCTGTGTACTGCGGGCAACGCCTCCGGCGCCAGCTCGCCCGCGTGCGCCAGCCCGATCAGCAACTGCCCCAGGTCGAACCCGACCGCCTGTGGGCAGTCGAAACCCCAGTCGATCGCCACGAACTCGTCCGGGCTGTCGTGCGGCACCAGCAGGTTCTGCGGGCTCGCGTCCCCGTGCTGGTAGCACTGCGGCAACGCCTCGAGCGCATCGAGTACGGCGGGGACGCGCTCGCCCAGCGCGAGCAGGTCGTCCCGTAGACGGTGGTCGCCCAGGTGGCAGACCGCGGCGCTCAGCAGTGGGTGCCGCCAGGTCTGGGGATCGGCCAGAGCCGGCAGGGCAGACCTCATGACGCGGCCGCCGGCGTAGTACCGCAGCGCCGTACCGGGAGTGCTGGAGACGACCCGGTCGAGCAGGGGCTCGACGAGATGGGGTTGCCGACGAGCTGACAGCCGTCCGAGCAGGTACGCCGCCCGCTCGAAGCGGTCCATCGGCCACGGACCCCACTCCTGGACGACGTTCTCCATCCACAGCGTCGCGCGGTCGTCGTCGTACACGTCGATGCGGTAGGCGTGCGCCAACCGGAGGCCTGGTGGCATCAGGTCGCCGATGCCGCTCTGGTGAACGGCGATCTCCAACTGCCAGGGCATGTAGTCGATGAAGCTCTGCCGGTACTCCACGGGCACGAACTCGATGATCGGGGAGTGGCGAACGGATTGGAGCTTCTTCACGAAGCACGACCAGTCGCCGCCGTCGAGCGTCGTACCGAAGACACGGTGCAGCGACTCGGTGCTCGGCGTACCGATCCGATAGTCGACAGGCTCGACCCTGACCGCGCCCGCGACGGCCGCCGGATCCCCGGTGATCGTCCGCACGAGCGCGGTCAGGCCCTCCTCCCCCAACGCGTCCCGGCCCAACGGTTCCAGTCCGGTGATCATGTTCCCCCCACGGAAGTTGAGTCACCCTACTCACGTGATAGTAAAGTTGCTTTATGACTTCCGTCAACGACGATCCCCGGCTCGGGGCCGATCACATCGCCGCGCTGCTCGGGCTGGCGCTGCGACGGATCCGGTCGGAGATCCTGGCCACGTCCGAGGACCAGCACCCCGGGCTGCGCGTCTCCCACTACCGCCTGCTCGAACTGATCCCGCCCGACGGCGCCCGCATCACCGACCTCGCCGAGGTCGCGACCATGACGAAACAAGGCCTCGGGCAACACGTCGACTACCTGCAGAAACTCGGATATACCGAGTCCTCCCGCCTTCCCACCGACCGCCGGGTCCGCCTGGTCCGCCGCACACCGCTGGGCGACGAAGCGGTCGCCTACAGCCGAGCCGCCATAGCCCGGGTAGAACAATCCTGGTCCACCCAACTAGGCCCCACCCGCTACGCCCACCTCCGCCAAACCCTCCACGAACTAGGCACCCAGCCATAGAGCGCGGCCGGGGCTGCTTGCGGAACAAATGTTGCACCTGGTGACAGAAATGTTCCGCAGTACAAGACCGGATCACACTGAGGACAGGGCATGGGCTCTAGGCACCAGTTATTGCCTGTTCCCAGTCCCCGCCGGGTGTCTCCAACGCGACAGTGGGCGCGGTTATTCGTGGGTTAGCCGGCGCGGTACGTCGCGATGCTTACGGCGATGTAGTGGCAGATGAAGGCGGCGACGGTGAAGGCGTGGAAGATTTCGTGGAAGCCGAACCAGCGGGGGGAGGGGTTCGGGCGCTTGGTGCCGTAGACGACAGCGCCGATCGAGTACAGGCCGCCGCCGACGGCGATCAGCGTGACGACCGCCGCGCCGCCCGCGTGGTAGATGTCACCCATCCAGAAGATCGCGACCCAGCCCAGGGCCAGGTAGAGCGGGGTGTAGATCCAGCGCGGCGCGCTGAGCCAGAAGATCCGGAACAGGATGCCGAGCGCCGCGCCGCCCCAGGCCAGACCGAGCATCAGCAGCCGGTCGTTACCGTGCAGCAGCACCATGCCGAGCGGCGTGTAGGTGCCGGCGATCAGCAGGAAGATGTTGCTGTGGTCGAGCCGGCGCAGGATCGCCTCACCGGTCGGGCCCCAGTAGAACCGGTGGTACAGCGCGGAGATGCCGAACAGCAGCATCGAGCCGGCGGTATAGACCGCGGCCGCCCAGCGTGCGTTCGCGTGCGGTGCCAGGCAGATCAGGACGATGCCGGCCGCGGTGGCGAACGGGAACGTTCCGGCGTGCAACCACCCGCGGAGCTTCGGCTTGAGCGGGCCGAGCCGCCCGGAGAGCCGGTGACCGAGTTCCTGGGGCTGGGCGCTGGTAGCGGTCATCGCCGTCCTTTCGAGGGGTGTCCGGGCGGTTTATACCTACGCAACCGTAACCTACGGAACCGTAGGTTGCATCGGTCGGAAGAATGAAATGTAGGCGAAGTCACCCGGGTGATGCAGCACGCCCGCGTTTACGATGCCCGAACTTCGCAGAAAGTTCGACCTTTCCGGCAGGTTTCTGTGAGCCACTCCAAGGCCTCTCCGACCGGGGCGAATGTGGGCTAGCCTCGTGACCGAGAGTCTTTGAGGAGAGCACCCTGCCCATGCGGACACCTGGCAAGCAGAAGCTGCGCGACGCGGTCTACGGCCTGTACGAGCGGCGGCTGACCCGATCGCTGTCGCCGGACCGGATCCCGCGGCACATCGGGGTCATCATCGACGGTAACCGGCGCTGGGCCCGCCAGGTCGGCGACCCGGTGTCGCGCGGCCACGAGGCCGGGGCGAACAAGATCTCCGAGTTCCTGAACTGGTGCGACGGCGTCGGCGTCAAGGTGGTCACGGTGTGGATGCTGTCCACCGACAACCTGACCCGTCCGGCCGACGAGCTGGAGCCGCTGCTGCGGATCATCGAGCAGACGGTCGAGGAGCTGACCGCGATCGGCCGTTACCGGATCCACCCGGTCGGCGCACTCGACCTCCTGCCCGGGACCACCGCCGAGGCGCTGAAAGCGGCGGAGACGGCCACCCACGACGTCCAGGGGATGCTCGTGAACGTCGCCGTCGGGTACGGCGGACGTCGCGAGCTCGCCGACGCGGTCCGGTCACTGCTCCTCGAGGAGGCCGCGAAGGGCATCTCGATCGAGGAGCTGGCCGACCGTGTGGACGTGGAGCACATCGCGCGGCACCTGTACACGAAGGGCCAGCCAGACCCCGATCTGGTCATCCGGACGTCGGGTGAGCAGCGCCTGGGCGGCTTCCTGCTCTGGCAGAGCGCGCTGAGCGAGTTCTACTTCTGTGAGGCGCTCTGGCCGGACTTCCGCCACGTCGACTTCCTCCGCGCCATCCGAAGCTACGCGCAGCGCGAGCGTCGCTTCGGGACCTGATCTGCAGCTCCTCAGGGGCTCCGCGGCCGCAGCGTGTGCAGGCGGTGCGGCGTCTCAGGTAGTACGCGTACGTTGCCACGCCCAGCGCCGTACCCCACAGGGTCCAGAGGATGCCGGGGCCGTTGATCGCCCACAGCTCGCCGTCGAGTGGGGCCTGGGTGTTCATCAGGCCGGCCGGGATCAGTACGACGGCCACGATCGAGGCGGGGATGATGGCGAGGCGAGGCGGGACGCGCCGGCCGGCCTTGAACCAGATCCAGCGCGGGTAGATCTCGCCCCACCGGTGCACCAGCCCGTGGGTGAGGACGCCGCCGCCCAGGCCCATCACGGCCAGGCCGAGGCCCATCTCGAGCATTCCGGGCGTGTCGGCCATCATCTGGTGGAACTCGTCGGTGATCCCGACCGGCCAGCCCAGGTACCAGGCGATCCGGGTGAACTCGTACGGAAGGTTCGCCACCACCGCGACCGCGACCGCCCATCGACCCCAGCGGAGTGCAGCCTCCGGTCGCATCCAGGCCGGATCGTGGGTGCCCCGGCCGCACGAGACGCACGCGTTGCGGCTGCGCCGGTGGTACGCGAGCGCCGTCGCCGCCCACAGTAGGCCGCCGACGAACAGGATGATCAGGTTCACGCGATGCCAGTACAGGATGTCGCCGACGCCGTCCTGCGGCCCCGGTACGCCGGTGAACGCGAACACGATCAGCGCCGGGGCCATGGCGACCACCGCGACCAGCGTGTAGTCGGGAATGACGAGCGCGAGGCCCACGGCGAGTACGGCGGCGATTGCCTGCAGGATCGATCCGCGCGGCGTCATCCGGGTCATCACGAGCGCGAGTACGGCGCCCCCGAGCCCGATCGCCGCCATCACGGGCGCGACCACGTGCACCGGCGTACCCTCCAGGATCGACGAGGAGGCCTGATCGTCGGCCACCCGCGCGAACGGGTACCCGGCGCCGCCGAACATCCAGTAGAGCCCGAGTACGCCGTACACGAGGGACCAGAGTGCGGTGGCGTACCCGGTCCACGCCGGCCAGTTCTTCGTCATACGCCGAGCCTCGCCCGCGGCCCGGCGTACGGGATCACCCGGCGGAGTGACCTGGCTCCCTCGGGTGGGGGGAAGGCGTAACACCGTGTTAACCCCGTGGCCGGGCGTGTCGGGCTGCGCCGTTTGCAGGAGGCTCCTACCCTGACATTGACGGTCGGAGGGGAAGCCGGCTGTCACGGGAGGCCCGATCAGTTTGAGAATCTCGTTCCAGCCGGTTGCCCCATGAGGGGCCGAACGGAGTACCCGAGACCTCAGGTCTCGAGCTCGCTGATCGCCGTTGCCGCTCGTGCGGCGGCGCGGACGGGGTCAACACCGGACCCCGAGGGCGGCACCCGACCCATCACCTAACCACTGGCGGGCCGGGGCGAGGGTGTACGTCACGGCCTAGAAGAGGACGTGCGACATGGCCATCCACGCCAAGGCGTCAAGTACCTCATCCACACCGGACCAGCGCACCTTCGTGCTGGACACCTCGGTGCTTCTCTCCGACCCGCACGCGATGCTGCGGTTCGACGAGCACGAGGTGGTCGTTCCGGTGGTCGTCGTCACCGAATTGGAGGCCAAACGGCATCACCCGGAACTCGGCTACTTCGCGCGTACGGCACTACGCCTGCTCGACGAGCTCCGGATACTGCACGGACGACTGGACGCGCCCCTGCCAGTGGGGGAGAAGGGTGGAACTCTCCGGGTCGAGCTGAACCACACCGATCCGGAGACCCTGCCGGCCGGTTTCCGGCTCGGTGACAACGACAGCCGGATCCTTGCCGTGGCCTGCAACTTCATGGCCGAGGGCAAGGACGTCACGCTGGTCTCGAAGGACCTGCCGATGCGGGTCAAGGCATCGGCGTGCGGCCTGATCGCCGAGGAGTACCGCGCGGAGCTGACGCTCGAGTCCGGCTGGACCGGGATGGCGGAGCTCGAGGTCGAGACGCACGTCGTCGACGACCTGTACGAGAACGGGTCGGTCGAGCTGACCGCGGCCGGGGAGTTTCCGACCCACACCGGTCTGGTGATGCTGTCCGACCGGGGCAGCGCGCTGGGCCGGGTGATGCCGGACAAGCGGATCCGGCTGGTGCGCGGCGACCGGGAGGCGTTCGGGATCCGCGGTCGCTCCGCCGAGCAGCGGGTCGCGCTCGATCTGCTGCTGGACCCGGACGTCGGGATCATCTCGCTCGGCGGCCGGGCCGGTACCGGTAAGTCCGCGCTCGCGCTGTGTGCCGGCCTGGAGTCGGTCATGGAACGCCGGCAGCACAAGAAGGTGGTCGTGTTCCGGCCGCTGTTCGCGGTCGGCGGCCAGGAGCTCGGGTACCTGCCGGGCAGCGAGTCGGAGAAGATGCAGCCGTGGGCCCAGGCCGTGTACGACACGCTCGGCGCGCTGACCAGCGGTGACGTGATCGACGAGGTGATCGACCGGGGCATGCTCGAGGTGCTGCCGCTGACCCACATCCGCGGGCGGTCGCTGCACGACGCGTTCGTGATCGTCGACGAGGCGCAGTCGCTGGAGCGGAACGTGCTGCTCACGGTGCTGTCGCGGGTCGGCGCCAACTCGCGGGTGGTGCTCACCCACGACGTGGCGCAGCGGGACAACCTGCGGGTCGGCCGGCACGACGGTGTCGTCGCGGTGGTCGAGCAATTGAAGGGGCACCCGCTGTTCGCGCACGTGACGCTGACCCGCTCGGAGCGGTCGCCGATCGCCGCGCTGGTCACCGAGATGCTCGATGACCTGCAGTTGTAAGGAGTGTTCGTTCAGTTAGGTAATAAGCGTCTGTAAAGCAGAGGTAAGAACGGTGCGGTCGCCACGCGGCGACCGCACCGTTCGTTCGTGACCTGCTTGTGATCACGGTCGGTTTACGCCAGAGTATGTTCTCGTTGCAGCCGACGGGGGTCGGGTTTTCTCGGAAGGACAGATGAAAGCGAAGCGCTCCGTCGCGGTTCTCGCAGTGACTGGAATCGCCGTGGTTTCCGTTGTCGCCGGTATCGACCTCTTCAGCTCTCCTGGGAGCAGTAGTGCGTCGGAGAAGGTGTCCGGGCGGGCCGAGATGGCCGTGCTGAACAGTGGGAAGGCGATCCCTTCCGCGACCACACCGTCGGCCAAGCCGCAGACGGCCGCCGAGATCGCCGCCGAGGCGATCCGGATGCGGAACCAGGTCGAGGCCATCGAGCAGCAGCGCACCGCCTTGCAGGACGCGGCGACCGTCAAGATGAAGGCCAAGAACGCCGCTTTGCTGCGCTATCAGGCACTTCGGGAGGCGCAGCGCTCGTCGAGCGAGGAGCGGGCCAGCCGGGACGCCGAGCGGAAGAAGTACGAGGGCACGCCGAAGGAGGTCGCGATGAACCTCCTCCCCGACCACGGCTGGGGCCAGAGCCAGTTCAGCTGTCTGGAGAAGCTCTGGAACAAGGAGTCCCGCTGGAAGGTCAGCGCCGACAACCCCACCTCGTCGGCGTACGGCATCCCGCAGGCGCTCCCCGGTAACCGGATGGCGGCGTACGGCAAGGACTGGCGGACCAACCCCGTCACCCAGATCAAGTGGGGCCTCGACTACATCGAAGCCACCTACGGCTCCCCCTGCAGCGCCTGGGGCCACTCCCAGGCCAAGGGCTGGTACTGACGCTTACGTCCGAAGAAGTGGCGGGAGGTCCCTCGACTTCTTCGGACGTTGTGGGTCAACCGGGCTGCCAGCCGCGGGCGATGAGGGCGTCGCGCACCTGATTGAGGAAGCGTGCGGGCTCGGTGCGGAGTCCCAGGACCGGGATCCTCAGCACAGCCGACCGTCGTACCGTCAGACTGTTCTGCCGCAAGGCGTCGGCGATCGTCACCGGACCGTGCAGATGATGAACACCTTCGATCTCTACCACGAGGTCGTACTCGGTCCACTCGTTGTCGACCACGGCCCAGCCGTCTCCGAGATCATGGGTCACCTGGCGGTCCGGCTCCGGTAGTGCCGCCGTCCTGCACATTCGGGCGAAGTCCAGTTCCGCCATCGATTGCACGCCGCCTTGGAGATCGACGAGAACCCGGAGCAGGAACTTGCGTCTGCGATGGCGCCGTACTGCCGTCATTGCCTCGGTCAACGTCGCGACGGTGACCAGCCGCTGCTGAGTCGCCATCGTCAGGATCAGCGCGGCCTGCCGGTCGGACGCGGCCCACAGTGCTGCTCGCACCGCGGCCACGGCCGGTCGGACGCGGGGGATTCCGGTGGCGACGAGATCCGCGGGCGACCGGCGCCGGGTTTCGTGCACCACCACGCCTGGCCATCGTCGCGGGCGGCCGGACTTCGGCATCGAGATGTGGACGACCGGCTCGATGAAGCCCGTCAAACCTGCCGCCTGCAACGCGGTCACACCGTCCAGCGCGGCCCGGGACCCGACCTCGATCAATGCGCTCCACCAACGCCCTCGCTCGCAGAGTACGCCGGTCACGTTGCTGATCGACTGCGGTCCACGTCTCGCCCAGCGGCCGGCACGGAGCTCTGCCCTGACGTCCCAGCGCCCGACGCCGACGGCATACAGCTGCCTCCGGCTCGCGACGCCGTACTGCAGGTCGAACAGCTCGCGGCTGCATTCGGCTCGCCGATACCGCTGCACCGCGGACCGCGACTCTCCTCCTTCCACCCGCGAGAGCATCCCCTTCCTCCCCAGATCCCGCCACCGCCTTCGCCCTCCCCTGTGGACAAACCCTTTACGTCCGAAGAACTGGCGGGAGGTCCCGCGACTTCTTCGGACGTAAAGGGATGGGGGAGGATGTGCGCGTGACGGAGTTGGCGCGGAGTCGCGGTGAGCGGGGCGAGCTGGTGCTGCGGCGGCGCGACGACGGGGCGTTGGAGTTGCGGGTCAACGGCGTCTTCGTGATGGACGACCAGGAGACATCGAGCGAGGAGCTGCTGGCGTCGGCGGCGCTGGAGGCGGTACGGCATCCGGATCGGGTGCTTGTCGGTGGGCTGGGGCTCGGGTACACGGTCCGCGCGCTGCTGGCCGACTCCCGCCTCGGTCAGGTGATCGTCGCGGAGATCGAGCCTGACGTGGTGTCCTGGATGCGCTCCGGTCTGGTCCCGTCGATCCTCGACGACCCTCGAGTCGGTGTCGTGGTCGATGACGTCCGCGCGGTCGTCACGGACCTCCCCGACGCGTCCGTCGACGCAATCCTGCTGGACGTCGACAACGGCCCGGACTTCCTTGTCTACAACGAGAACTCGGCCATCTACTCGTCCGGCTTCCTGACCACCTGTCGCAGCAAGCTCCGCGCCGGCGGCGTCCTGACCGTCTGGTCCTCGTCCGCGTCAGCTGCCCTGGAAACCGCCGTCGGCTCGGTCTTCGGGACCTGCGCCGTGAAACCCGTCCCGGTCGAACTCCAGGGCAGGCCCGAGCTGTACTACGTCTATCAAGGCAGCTCGTAGTCCACAGTCACCCGGGCGCCCTGCTCGTCGTGCTCGTAGACGATCGTGCCGGTCAGCCCGGCCAGGTCGCCCTCCGCGGCGACGATCTTGCCCGGTGACGACGTCTGGTCGGCGCTCGCGCCGTGCAGCATCACGAACGAGCCCTTCCGTCCGCCCAGCGTCCCGGTGAACCGCTCGACCGCGGTGTACGCCGCCGGACCGTCGGTGGTCCCCACCATCAGGAGCTCGGCCGCACTGGTGCCGTCGAGATCGTTGCCGGTGAACGTCTTTCCCACGGTCGCGCGGCCGAGCTGGATCGTTCCCGTCTCGTCGTACGCCGCCTGCTCCCACTGGGTGATCTCGAACGTCTGGGTGAACTTCATCCCGTCGCCCCTCCGGTTGTGTCGTTGTCCACAGCTTGTCTATCAGGGCGTTCCGACAACGCCGATCGACGTACTCTTTTTGGCATGGGTGATGACGCGGAATTCAGGATCGAGCACGACACGATGGGCGAGGTCAGGGTGCCTCGGGACGCGTTGTGGCGGGCGCAGACGCAGCGTGCGGTGGAGAACTTCCCGATCTCCGGGCGGCCGCTGGCGCCGGCGCTCGTGCACGCGCTCGCGCAGATCAAGGCCTCGGCCGCGGTCGTGAACGCGTCGCTCGGGGTGCTCGACGCGGACCGGTCGGCCGCGATCGTGGCCGCCGCGGACCAGGTGGCCGCGGGGGAGTTCGACGCGGAGTTCCCGATCGACGTCTTCCAGACCGGTTCGGGGACGTCGACGAACATGAACGCCAACGAGGTCCTGGCCACCCTCGCCACCCGCGCGCTCGGCGCGGACGTGCACCCGAACGATCACGTCAACGCGTCGCAGTCCAGCAATGACACCTTCCCGTCGGCGATCCACGTCGCGGCCACCGCCGGCGTCGTGCAGGAGCTGCTGCCCGCGCTCGAGCACCTCGCGGATTCCCTGTCCCGTAAGGGATCCGAGTTCGCCGAGGTGGTGAAGTCCGGGCGGACGCACCTGATGGACGCGACCCCGGTGACGCTCGGGCAGGAGTTCAACGGCTACGCCCAGCAGATCAGCCGCGGCGCCGCGCGCGTCCGGGCGACGCTCCCGCGGGTCGCCGAGCTGCCGCTGGGCGGCACAGCGGTCGGGACCGGGATCAACACGCCGCCCGGGTTCGCGGCCGCGGTGATCACCGAGCTGAACCGCCGGACCGGGCTGGAGCTGACCGAGGCCGAGGACCACTTCGAGGCTCAGGGCGCGCGTGACGGTCTGGTCGAGCTGTCCGGGCAGCTGAAGACGATCGCGGTCAGCCTGACGAAGATCTGCAACGACCTGCGCTGGATGGGTTCCGGGCCGCGGGCCGGGCTCGGCGAGATCGCACTACCGGACCTGCAACCCGGGTCGAGCATCATGCCGGGCAAGGTGAACCCGGTGATCTGCGAGGCGACGCTGATGGTCGCCGCGCAGGTGATCGGCAACGACACCACCATCACCGTGGCCGGTGCCGGAGGCAACTTCGAGCTGAACGTGATGCTGCCGGTGATCGCGCGCAACCTGCTCGAATCCATCAGCCTGCTGGCGAACAGCTCCCGCCTGCTCGCCGACCGCTGCGTCGACGGCATCACCGCGAACGTCGATCACGCCCGCGCGCTGGCCGAGTCGTCACCGTCGATCGTGACCCCGCTGAACCGCTACATCGGGTACGAGAACGCGGCCGCCGTCGCCAAGAGTGCTTTGAAACAAGGGAAAACGATCCGCGAGGTCGTGATCGAGAACGGTCACGTCGAGAAGGGCGACCTCACCGAGGAGCAGCTGGACGCGGCCCTCGACGTACTGTCCATGACCCGGCCGGCGCAGTCGTGACCGATGGCATGACGCGGTACTGGGAGCCGGGGACGACAATCGAGTGGGTGTACGAAGGCTGGGGGCCGCATGCGGACAAGCCGACCGTGCGGCCGATGACGGTCGTGCGTGACGACGCGGACGGGCTGGTCGCGTGGCTCGCGCCGGGCACGCCACTGCTCAAATCGGTACTCACCGACGGGCACGAGCTGCGGCACGCCGGTCCGATCGGGATGTTCACCGCGGACCGGGTGCTGAAGCTCGACGTCTGGCGCGGGACCGGGATCCTCAAGGTGTCCCCATCGGGGAAGCCATGGTCGGTCTGGTACTTCTGGGGCGCCGACGGGACCTTCCACGGGTGGTACGTGAATCTCGAGCGTGAGCATGTGCGCGACGCGGCATCCCGGCGTACCAGCACTGTCGATCATGTGCTCGATCTCTGGATCAACCCGGACCGCAGCATCGAGTGGAAGGACGAGGACGAGCTGGAGGGTGCGGTCGGCGCCGGGCGGTTCACCACGGCCGAAGCCGAGCAGATCGTCGCCGACGCGCACGCTGCGATCCGTGACATCGAGGCCTGGACGTCGCCGTTCTCCGACGACTGGCAGACCTGGTCCGCTCCGCCGGCCTGGCGGGTGCCCGTCGCGCCGACCTCTCACCAGCCGGATCTGATCGCGGAGGAGCTCCACAGCGGCTGACAACAGGTGGGTCACGAGCGGTTGCATCTGGCTGGTACGGACTTAGCTTGGAGATATGTACACCATCGAGTTGCAAGCAGAGGAGCTTCAGCTTCTGCGATCCGCGCTCAGGAGCTACCTCCAGGCTTTCGGCCACAACGAAGCAGATCTCGTCCAGGCCGCCAAGAAGGTCATGCTCAAATTGCCCGAGGTCGTCGACTCCAAGGCCGGCTGAGTCAGGCCGGTTCCAGTACGGCGACGGGGATCGTCCGCTGAGCCTTCGTCGCGTACTTGCCGATCCGGGGGTCCTCGCGGAGGATCACGTCGGTCCAGACAGTGTGCCGCTCCGGATCGGTCAGCTCCCGTGCGCGCATCGTGGTGTGCACGGCGCCGATCTGTACGTCGGTCGTCTGCGCCGCGCGAAGGTTGCGAAACCAGTCCGGATCCTGCGGCGAGCCCGACCCGGTTCCCCAGACGAGCAGGCCGTCGGGCGTGTCGAGGTACCGCACGCACGTCGACCGCGGTACGCCTGTCCGGCGGCCGGGGGTGGTGAGCATCAGGACATGCACGTCCTTGCTCCCACTCGCCCACCGCCCGTCCAGCGTCTTGTACATCCACACGCCGATCCGGCCACCCACCCGCAACATCCGCTTGCCCATCACCACCACCCCCACCCCGAGCGTCCGGCGACGGCCGGCCAAGGTCAAGCCCTCGCCCCGCATCTCCGCCCGGGGAGAACCCGTCAGCTGCGCGGGCGGACCGTCAGCGGGACGGGCTTCCGCGTGTCGGTGAAGAAGTCGTTGCCTTTGTCGTCGACGACGATGAAGGCGGGGAAGTCCTCGACCTGGATCTTCCAGATCGCCTCCATGCCGAGCTCCGGGTACTCGATCACGTCGACCGACTTGATGCAGTCCTGCGCGAGCCGCGCGGCCGGCCCGCCGATCGACCCGAGGTAGAACCCGCCGTGCTCCTTGCACGCCGCCGTCACCTTCGCCGATCGGTTGCCCTTGGCAAGCATGACGAACGACCCACCGGCCGCCTGGAACTGATCGACGTACGCATCCATCCGCCCCGCCGTCGTCGGCCCGAACGACCCGGACGCATAACCCTCGGGCGTCTTCGCCGGCCCCGCGTAGTACACCGCGTGGTCCCGCAGGTACGACGGCATCGGCTCGCCCGCGTCCAGCCGCTCCTTGATCTTCGCGTGCGCGATGTCCCGCGCCACCACCAGCGGCCCGGTCAGCGACAGCCGCGTCTTCACCGGAAGCTTGGACAGCTCGGCGCGGATCTCGCTCATCGGCCGGTTCAGGTCGACGCGTACGACGTCGGTGTCGTCGGACAGGTGCTCGTCGGTGGTGTCCGGCAGGAACCGCGCCGGGTCGCGCTCGAGCTGCTCGAGGAACACACCTTCCGGCGTGATCTTCGCCAGCGCCTGCCGGTCCGCCGAGCAGGACACCGCGATCGCGACCGGGCAGGACGCGCCGTGCCGCGGTAGCCGGATCACGCGGACGTCGTGGCAGAAGTACTTCCCGCCGAACTGCGCGCCGATCCCGAACTCCTGCGTCAGCTTGAAGACCTCCTCCTCCAGCTCCACGTCCCGGAACCCGTGCCCCACCGGCGATCCCGTGGTCGGCAGCGTGTCGAGGTAGTGCGCGGAGGCGTACTTCGCGGTCTTCAGCGCGTACTCCGCCGACGTACCGCCGACCACGACCGCGAGGTGGTACGGCGGGCAGGCCGCCGTACCGAGAGAACGGATCTTCTCGTCCAGGAACTCCATCATCCGCGACGGGTTCAGCACCGCCTTGGTCTCCTGGTAGAGGAACGACTTGTTCGCGGAGCCGCCGCCCTTGGCCATGAACAGGAACTTGTACGCCGGGTCGCCGTGCTGAGGCGTCGAGTACAGCTCGATCTGCGCCGGGAGGTTGGAGCCGGTGTTCTTCTCATCCCACATGGTCAGCGGGGCCATCTGCGAGTAGCGCAGGTTCAGCTTGGTGTAGGCGTCGTACACGCCGCGGCTGATCCACTCCTCGTCGACCGCGCCGGTCAGGACGCCCTCGGACTTCTTGCCCATCACGATCGCGGTGCCGGTGTCCTGGCACATCGGGAGGACGCCGCCGGCCGAGATGTTCGCGTTCTTCAGCAGGTCGAGCGCGACGAACCGGTCGTTCCCGGACGCCTCCGGGTCGTCGATGATCCGGCGCAGCTGCGCGAGGTGCGCGGTGCGCAGGTAGTGCGAGATGTCGTGCATCGCCTCGGCGGTCAGCGCCTGCAGGACGTCCGGCTGGATCTGCAGGAACGTCCGATCGCCTGCGGTGAACGTGCTGACACCCTCCGTCGTCAGCAGCCGGTACTCCGTCTCGTCGGCACCCAACGGCAACAGGTCGGAGTAGTTGAAGTCGGCAGACACCGGGCATACCTCCACACAAACTGGACTGGACGCCCAAGTCTAGGCCTCTGGCTCAGGGGTCGGATCAGGGGTGAATCGGGGAGGAAACGGGTCTGCGGGCGGTGGTCGGCCCGCGTATGGTTTTGGGGTGGCCCAGGATGACGTTCCCCAGGAGAACCGCCCGCAGGATGTCGTGCCCGCGCAGGGCGGTGACGATCCGGCGCTGCGACGGCGCGTGTCCGACCTCGAGCGGGAGGAGGTCGCCGACATTCTCCGCGACGCCGCGGGCGAGGGCCGGCTGTCGTACACCGAGCTCGAGGACCGGCTCGAGACGCTGTACGCCTCCAAGACGTACGGCGAACTCGTCGAGCTGACCGCCGACCTGCCGAACGGCCCGCGTGCGCAGAGCGTGCCGTCGACCACCACCCCGCAGTACGGCGGCGCGCTGGTGGAGACCGGGCCGGTGATCAACGTGTTCATGTCCGAGTCGAAGCGGATGGGCGGCTGGCTGGTCCCGCAGCGCCAAGAGGTGAACGCGGTGCTCGGCGACGTCACGCTCGACTACACCGAGGCGCAGATCCCGTTCGACGAGATCACGATCGACGTGAAGTCGATCCTCGCCGACGTGAAGATCCGGGTCCCGCAGAACGCGATCGTCCTGCTCGACAGCAACCCGATCCTCGGCTCCGTCTCCGAACAGGAAGCCGGCCTCAAAGCCGTCCCCGACCCGAACGCGCAGCCCACCGCCCCCAAACGCTTCCACATCCGCGGCACGGCCATCCTCGGCGAGATCAAGATCAAACGCGGCCCCCGCCTGTCCAAGCGCCTCGGCCTGACCTAGACACCCGCCTTCCGGCGCTCCTCCAACACGTCCTGGAGCCAGGTCTGCAGAGCTTGCAGGTCGTTGACGTGTTGCTGGGTGAGCGTCAGGTTCTTGGCCCAGACGTTCTTGGGGTTGATCTGGATGTGGCGGGCCATCTTGGGGCCGGAGATGGGGCCGATGGAGCCGATCTCGTCCCAGGGCATGAAGCGGCGGCGGCCTTGGTGGATGCCTCGGTGGTCGATGACGAGGACCGGGCGTTGGGTGATGAGCTGCCACGCGATGGTGATGACAACCCCGGCGTACCCGGTGATCAGTAGGTAGGCGGGGACGGGCCACCCGCCGTCGTGCATGTCTGCGACGCTGTTCAGGCCCATGACGCCCAGGGGAAGCAGCAACAGCAGCGGGAACTGCAGGAACGACCAGCGGCGGAGTGGGAACTCGACGCGGCCGTTGCGGTGCCACTCGACCATCCACGCCTCAGGCAGCCGTTCACCCATCACGGTCATGTTGCCCCCAGCCCTCACGACTCCCCCCGGAGCGGGACCACTGTAGTGCACCACACTCGGCGCATGCGCCGTACTCGGAGTGCTCAGTGGTGTCGGGTGCCTCGTTGGGTGGTGGCGGTCCAGCGGCCGGCGTGGCGGTTGATTTCGATTGGGTGGTCGAACGTTGCCGAGATCAGTTCGGTGCTGATCACGTCGTCGACCGGCCCGGCGGACAGCACCTGCCCCTTGCGGAGGAGGGCGGCGTGCGTCGTACAGGTGGGGAGTTCCTCGAGGTGGTGGGTGACGAGGACCCACGTCAGGTGCGGGTGGCTCAGGTGGATCTGATCGAGCGTCTCCAGCAGCTGCTCGCGCGCCGCGACGTCCAGGCCCGTCGACGGCTCGTCCAGCAGGAGCAACCGCGGGTCGGAGATCAGCGCCCGCGCGATCAGTGCGCGACCACGCTCGCCCTGGGACAGCGTGGTCCAGTGCGCGCCGGCCAGCCCGCCGATCCCGAGCAGGTCGATCAGTTCGAGAGCGCGCGCCTCCTGCGCAGGTGTCGGCTGCCAGCGCGGCATGCGTTCGATCGTCCCGGTGAGACCGGTCAGTACGACGTCCTGGATGTTCAGCGGCGACCGCAGCGGGTGCCGCGGATTCACGTGCCCGATGGATTCCCGCAGGGTGCGAATGTCGACCGTACCGAGGCGGCGTCCGAGGATCTCGACCGTACCGCGGGTCGGATGCGTGACCGCGCCGCACAGCCCGAGCAGTGTGCTCTTGCCCGCACCGTTCGGCCCGAGCAGCGCCCACCGCTCACCCTCGCCCGCGGTCAGCGACACCCCGGACAGCAACGCCTTGCCGTCCCGGACGAAGTCGACGTCCTTCAGTTCGAGCACCCGTAGACCTCCTCGTACATCGCCTTCAACTCCTCCGCACTCGCTTCCCGCCCGCTCGCGTCCGTACGTCGCTGTACGTGCTGCGCGAACTCCCGCTCCTGTTCCGGAGACAGCCGAATGCCGTACACAGACTCCAGTACGTGCGCGATCCCGCCCTTACCGGACTGGCTGTTCACCCGTACGACGGCCTCGTACCCGCGCCCCACGTCCGCCGGATCGATCGGCAGATAAGGCACTTCCCAGACACCGGGCCCCTGGACGGCGAACCCTTTCCGGATCGCGTCCTGATGGGTCCCCGAGAAGGCGGTGTAGACGAGTTCCCCGACGTACGGGTGCCGCGGATGGATCGGCATCCGGGTGCAGTACTCGACCACCGAGCGGATCCCGTCGATGTCGGAAAAGTCGATCATCGGGTCGACGCCCTGCGCGTGCAGGTTGAGCGCGAGGGTGGCGATGTCGACGTTGCCGGTGCGTTCGCCGTTGCCGAAGACGCAGCCCTCGACGCGCTGCGCTCCCGCTAGCACTGCTAGCTCTGCGCAAGCGACCCCCGTACCGCGGTCGTTGTGCGGATGCACGGACAGGATGACGCCGTCGCGGCGCGGCAGGTTCTGGTGCATGTACTCGATCTGGTCGGCGTACACGTTCGGTGTCGCGGCCTCGATCGTCGCGGGCAGGTTCAGGATCACGGGCCGCTCCGGCGTCGCGTCCCACTGCTTGGTGAGGTGGTCCGCCAGTTCGAGCACGTAGTCCGGCTCGGTCAGGTTGTAGACCTCGGGAGAGAACTGGAACCGCACCGAGTCCCCGGCCAGCCGCAGGATCTCCTGGGACCCGGCGTAGATCATCGACGCCAGTTCGTCCCGCGTACGACGCAGTACGACGTCCCGCCAGACCGGCGCGGTCGCGGCGTACATGTGGATCACCACGTCGCCGCGCATCCCGGCGACCGACTCGACTGTCCTGGCGATCAGGTCCGCGCGCGCCGGAGTGAACACGACGATCGTGACGTCGTCGGGGACCAGGTCGGACTCCGCCAGCAGGCGGACGAAGTCGAAGTCGGTCTGGGACGCGGACGGGTAGCCGACCTCGATCTCTTTGTAGCCGATGGCAACCATCAGCTCGAAGAACCGGCGCTTGCGCTCAGGGTCCATCGGGTCGGCCAGCGCCTGGTTGCCGTCCCGGAGGTCGACCGGCACCCAGAGCGGCGCCTGAGTGATCCGGCGGTCCGGCCAGGTGCGGTCGACGGGTGCGACCGGGACCCTGGCGAAGATGTCGCGGTAGCGGTGGCTGGGCATCGGGGAGGGCTGCTGACGGTTCATGACGGGTGGTCCTTCCGGGGAACGGGGGAGGACCGGCGGACGACTGCACTCCACGGAGGGAGCGCCGGTCGAATCAGCTCCCGCCGTGGCGGCCAAGAAGGAGGAGACCCGGAAGCAAGCGCATGCCGAGCACCGTATCAACTCCTCAGACAAGCTGACAACCTGACCTGTCTCTAGAATGTCCGCCATGATTCGTCGTCACCCCCTGGCCGAGCAGGCAGCCGAGGAGTTGCTGCGCCGGATCGGGAGCGGTGAATGGGCCCTCGGCGCCAAGCTTCCCGGAGAGACCACGCTGGCCGCGCAGCTCGGCGTCGGGCGGTCCACCATCCGCGAGGCCGTGCGGGAACTGGCCGGCCGGCGGGTGCTGGAGAGCCGGCAGGGCGCGGGCGTGTTCGTGATCGCGCTCCAGGCCGCCGAGGACTGGGACAAGGTGCTGCGCAAGGCCGACATCACCGACGTACTGGAAGGCCGGCTGGCGATCGAGACCGAGGCCGCCCGGCTGGCGGCGACCCGTCGTACCCCGGCCGACCTGAAGAACTTCCGCTACACGCTCGCGGACCGTCAGCGGGCCGCGGTGAAGGCGCCCGACGACTGGTACATCGAGGCCGATCTCGCGTTCCACCGCGCGGTGGTGACGGCCGCGCACAACGCCGTACTCACGGAGCTGTTCGACACGTTCGTGCCGCGGATCCGGCGGGCGATGATCGACATGCTCAAGCTCGACGAGGAGCACCGGCATCGCCACGACCAGGCCGCCCACGAGGCGATTGCGGACGCCATCCGCGCCAAGGACCCGGACCTCGCCGCGGCGCGCTCCCGCGACCACCTCAGCGCCGTACGGAGCTCAATCCGCTAGATGTCGCTCGTGGAGTGAGCGCAGCCAGGGCGTGAGGGCGTTGAGGTCCTCGACGTTGTCCTGCGGGATGGAGATCGGCCGCGTACGGCGGTCCGCCGGGTTCACCTGCACCGCGCGCGCCAACGGCCAGCCGGCGGGCTCGTCGATGCTGGTGATGCCGGACCACCGCAGGCTGCGGCCCCGGGTGATGCCCTCGGCGTCCACCGTGATGACCGGGCGGTTGGTGATCAGCTGCCACGCGGTCCAGCCGGTGCCGTAGACGAACGCCGCGAGCGCTGTCAGCCGCAGTACGCCGAGTGCGCCCGAGATCCCGTCCGCGCGCAGGTGCTCGACGTTCGTCCAGGCCGACAGCACCATCAGCAGACCGAAGCCCACCAGCCGCACCGCGAGCCTGCTGCGGCGCGGGCGAAAGTCCACGCTGCCGTTGGACTCCAGTTCGGAGCTCCAGCTCTCGGCAGACACCTCTCAGGAACCCCACTTCTCCGTGTGCTCGGCAGCGGTCGGCGGGTCGGCGCCGTGGCGGGTGCAGGTGATCGCCGCCGCCTTCACCGCGTAGTCGACGACGTCCCGCAGGTCCTCGACCGTCAGTCCAGCCAGCCGCCGCTCGCCGAGCAACCCGCGCCGGAGCAGTCCGGTGATCAGAGCCGCCATCAGAGAGTCGCCGGCGCCCACTGTGTCGACCACCTCGATCGTCGGTGCGGAAACCTCGACCCGCACACCCCGGCCGACGCCGAGCGCGCCGCTTCCGCCGCGAGTGATCACCACGCACTGCGTCCGCTCGGCCGTCAGCAGCTCCTCCGCGATGTCGTCGAGCGAGACACCGGGCCGGAAGAACTCGCAGTCCTCGTCGCTCAGCTTCACCAGGTCGGACAGGGCCGCGAGTTCGCGAACGGCGGCCCACGCCGGCACCGGATCGGGGGTGATCGCCGGCCGCGCGTTCGGGTCGAGCGTGACCGTCACGGGCTGATCCGCGACCGACTTCAGGAACTCACGAATCGCGCTCGCCCCAGGCTCGAGCATCATCGCGATCGACCCGGTGTGGATCGCCGGGCAGCCGCGGGTCAGCGACAGCGCCGGCGGGTCCCAGGTCATGTCGAACTTGTAGGTCGCCACCCCGTCGGCGTCCAGGGTCGCGGTCGCGGTGCTGGTCCGGACGGCGGGATCCACCGTCCCGGGCGCGAGCTGGACCCCGTTCCCGAACAGGTGCGCGCCGAGCAGGTCGCCGTACGGATCGGTGCCGAAGCGGGCCACCAGCTCGGTCGGGACGCCCATCCGCGCGAGCCCGACCGCGACGTTCGCGGCGAACCCGCCGGGGATCGCCTTCGGCTTGCCGTTGCCGTTGCGGTTCTTGGCAGCGGTCCCGACGATGTCCACGAGAGCCTCGCCGATGACGAGGACAGGTGTGCTCATCGGGCGTGCTCGAAGTCGATGGCGGAGTACGCGCGGAGCTTCTCGAGCTGGTGGACGCTTTCGATGGAACGGATCGTGCCGCTGCGCGAGCGCATCACGAGCGAGTGCGTACGGGCGGTCGAGCGGCCGTAGCGGACCCCGCGGAGCAGTTCGCCGTCGGTGATGCCGGTCGCGACGAAGAAGCAGTCGTCGCCGCTCACCAGGTCGTCGGTGTCGAGCACCTGGTCCAGGTCGTGCCCGGCGTCGAGCGCCTGCTGCCGCTCCGCGTCGTTCCGCGGCCAGAGCTTGCCCTGGATCTTCCCGCCCAGGCACTTCATCGCGCAGGCGGCGATGATGCCTTCCGGCGTACCGCCGATACCGAGCAGCATGTCCAGACCGGTGTCCGGACGGGCCGCCTCGACCGCGCCGGCCACGTCGCCGTCGGAGATGAACTTGATCCGGGCGCCGGTGGCGCGGATCTGGGTGGCGAGCTCGTCGTGCCGCGGACGGTCCAGCAGTACGACGGTGACGTCGTCGACCGAGCTGCCCTTCGCCTTCGCGACGCGGCGGATGTTCTCGGCGACCGGGAGCCGGATGTCGACCACCTCGGCCGCCTCCGGTCCGACGACGAGCTTCTCCATGTAGAAGACCGCGGACGGGTCGTACATCGAGTTGCGCGCGGACACCGCCATCACCGCGATGCCGTTGGCCATGCCCTTCGCGACCAGCGTCGTACCGTCGACCGGGTCGACCGCCACGTCGCAGGCCGGGCCTTCGCCGGAGCCGACCTGCTCGCCGTTGTAGAGCATCGGGGCGTTGTCCTTCTCGCCCTCGCCGATCACCACGACACCGTCCATACCGACAGTGCCGATCAGCGTACGCATCGCGTTCACCGCCGCGCCGTCGGCGCCGTTCTTGTCGCCGCGGCCGACCCAGCGGCCCGCCGCCATCGCCGCGGCCTCGGTGACCCGGACCAGTTCGAGCGCCAGGTTCCGGTCGGGCGCGTGCGCGTCGACCTCGAGATGGGCAGGTGGCGTAGTCGGGTCGCTCATGCTTCCGCCTCGCTGGCGCTCGGCTCCAGCATGAGCGACAAGGTCGGCTCTGTTGTTGTTCGCTCGCTGCGCTCGCTCATGCCAACGGATCGTAGCCAACGTCCTTGGCCGCTGTTCGGGCGGATTGCACCTCGCGAGACACTGTCGGTATGAGTTCGACAGGTCAGGGCGCTTCCAACGACGCCGCAGCGCAGGAGAAGGCGCGCGAGAAGGCGCAGATCCAGGCGGAGGCGAACGAGTACCGGCAGGCGTACCGGCGGGACAAGCGGAAGTCGCAGACCGTCGGGAACATGGTGTTCGCGCTGGTGATCTGCCTCGCCGTGGTCGCGTTCCTGATCACCGTCACGTGGCGCCCGAAGAAAGAGGCGGAGCCCAAGGCGGTCGAGTACACCGCCCAGTTGCAGGATGCCCGCAAGGCCGCCTCCTGGGTCCGCGGACCGGAGCCGATGCCGTCCGGCTGGACCGCGACCAGCGTGGAGTTCCGCACCCCGCAGCAGGAGCCGATCACCTGGCACCTCGGGATCGTGACGAACGAGAAGAAATACGTCGGCCTCGAGCAGTCGAATGTCAGCGGCGGGAAATACGTCGCCGAGAAGCTCGGCCGGACGTCGGACGACGGTACGACGTCGGTCGGCGGCGTGACCTGGCAACGCAAGGTGCTGCTCGACCGGAAGAACGAGAACGCCTTGCTCCTGGTGGGTTCCGGGGTGACGACGATCGTCGCCGGAAATGCCGGATATCCGGCGCTTGAAGCGTTCGCTTCGGTCCTGCGCTGATATTTGTGCTGACCTGCGGTAGGCCGCAGGCTGCCCATTTTCCGGTCATTTCCGCCCACTTTCCGGACGGTCGTTGACACGTGCCCATGGCAAAGGGTTCGATCGAGGCTCGGCTTGCGTACGCTCGGGGACCAGCAGAAGGGTCGTCGAATGGTCGCGCTGTCCCGGGTGGGGAGTTGACCCGCAAATGTTCATCACGGGGCTTTTGCTGGGCGCGGACAGTTCGCCGCATCTCGGTTCTCCCTGGCAGTTGCTGGCCTATCAGGGCGGCACGCTGCTCGGCGCCGCGCTGGAGAGCGCGCGGGAGTGTTCGTTCGACCAACTGGTCGTGACGCTCGGCAGCGCGTCGGAGCAGGTCCACGACCGGATCGACCTCGACGGTGTGCGGGTGGTCGAGTCGCCGCACTCCGACACCGGTAGTGCGTCGATCGTGCCGGCGCTGGACGCGGTCGACCGGCGGGCGGACGGGATCGTCGTACTGCTCGGTGATCAGCCCGGGATCACGTCCGCCACCGTCTGGTCGCTCGTCGCCGAGGCCTCCACGCCGATCGGCGTCAGCCGGTACGACGACGGCGAGAGCTACCCGTGCTGGTTCGGCCGCGAGCTCTTCGGCGAACTCCGCGGCCTGCGCAGCGACGCCGACCTCTGGAACCCGATCCACGAAGGCACCCACCCCGTCACCCGAGTAGATGCCATCGGCAACATCCCGCCCCGCGCCACCACCTGGTCCGCCTACCACCAACTCCTCGCCGGCGGCCCCGCCCCCACCGACGACCTCCCCCTGGACACCCACCCCCTCCCGCTCTCCACCCGAGCCCGCCGCCGACGCCGCGCCCCCAACTAACCCCCGCTCCACAACCACCCCACCCAGCCACCACCCCACCCGGCCACCACCCCACCCGGCCACCACCCCACCCGGCCACCACCCCACCCGGGCGGCCCGACCACACACCAACCGACCTGCGCGGCCCACCGCTTACCGCCTGACCCGCGGGCTCCCCGCCGTGCCCGCCTCCGCGTTTGATGGGTAGGCCAGCCAAATTGCTGGGTTGGCCAGGCAAATTGGGGGTTCTGGACCGGTAACCAGGGTGTGGAACCCCGCATTTCGCTGGTCGACCCACCAAATGCAGGCGGGTGGGTGGGTGGGCGGATGCGGCGAGGGGGAGGGGAGAGCGGGTGCGGGCAGGCGGGGTGCGGGCAAGCGGGGCGGGCAAGCGGGGCGGGCAAGCGGGGTGGGCAAGCGGGGTGGGCAAGCGGGGTGGGCAAGCGGGGTGGGTGGTTAGTCGGCGCCGGCCAGGCGGAGGCCGACGACGCCGGTGACGATGAGGGCGATGCAGGCGAGGCGGGTGGGGGTGATCGGCTCGTGGAACAGGACGATGCCGAGGGTGACGACGCCGACCGAGCCGATCCCGGTCCAGATCGCGTACGCCGTACCGACCGGGAGCCGATCGAGTGTCTTCGCGAGCAGGACGACCGAGATCACGCCGAACACGAGCACGCCGAGCGTCGGCCACAGCCGGCTGAAGCCCTCGCTCGGTTTCAGGCTGAGCGCGAACGCGATCTCGAACGCCGCCGCGGCCAGCAGGATGAGCCACGCCATCAGGCCGCCAGTGCTCCTCGCAGATGCCGGTGCGTGACGGTCGCGACCCGCGCGCCGAGCGCGGCCGCGGTCCGCAGGTCGGTGGCCGGCGGCGCCTTCTCCGCGGACAGGTCGGCGTCGGACTGCGCCATCGCGCCGAGCCAGCTACCGAGCCGGTTGAGGTCCTCGATGCTCGCGGTGCTCTCCGCCCAGCCCGGGTAGATGTCCAGGCCGACCCAGATCATCCCGTGCTGCGCGGCGAACACGGACAGATCGACCAGGCTGTTCAGCTTGTCGCCGGACATCGCTTTCGAGTTCGTGAAACCGGCCGCGATCTTGTCCCGCCACCCGAGGTCGGCCGCCCAGATCCGCACGCTCTCCTCGGCGAACTTCTTGAACACCCAACTCGGGCTCCCCATGTACGTCGGTGCGCCGAAGACGATCGCGTCGGCAGCGGTCAGCCGCTCCCAGACCTCCTCGGTCAGTTCGTCCACCGGCACCAGATCGGTCGTTGTCCCCGGAACCGACGCGGCGCCCGCGGCCACCGCTTCGGCCTGCTTCGCGGTGTGACCGTAGCCCGAGTGATAGGCGATCGCGATCCGAGCGTTGCTCATGCTTCCTCCTGAGTCTTTAGCGGACTACAGTCCGTCTTATGAACGACAGTACCGGACCGCGGTCCGCTTTACAACGGAGTCTGCCGGTCGTGGGGGAGCCGCGGCCGGAACGGGCTGATGCGCGACGCAACCGGCTGCGGGTTCTGGAGGCCGCGGAGCGGCTGTTCACCGAGCGGGGCGTGAAGAACGTCTCGCTGGACGCGATCGCCGCGGAAGCGGGCGTGGGGAAGGGGACCGTGTTCCGCCGGTTCGGTGATCGCGCCGGCCTGGCGGTCGCGCTGCTCGACGAGCGCGAGCAGGAACTGCAGGCGAAGATCATCAGCGGCCCGCCGCCGCTCGGGCCGGGCGCGCCGCCCGTCGTCCGGGTGATGGCGTTCCTCGACGCGTACCTCGACCTACTCGATCGCCACGTCGCGCTGTTCATGGACAGCGAGAACGCGTCGGACGGCGCGCGCTACCGCATCGGCTCGTACCACCTCTGGCACCGCCACCTGTCTCACCTGATCGAAGCCGCACGCCCCGAACTCGACGCCGACTACACGGCGCACGTCCTGCTGGCACCGCTAGCAGCCGACCTGCACAACGCCCTCCGCGAACAGGGCTACGACCTCACCCGCCTGAAAACCGGCCTCCAAGCAGTAGCAACAAGCCTGCTACCCGCCTGATCAGAACCTGCCTTTGATCGTGATCATGTCGCTCGCCTGGCCGGTGACGGCCTTCACGCCAGGGGTGCGGTCAGCCTGATCTCGGGGAGGTCACCGAGCGAGGAGTGGGTGCGGTCGGGTGTTTCCGTGAAGCCGTAGCGCGTGTAGAAGCGGCGCGCGCGGATATTTGCCTCGAGCACCCAAAGACGGACATTGATGCATCCGGCGTCGCGGAGATCGGCACAGGCGGCGTCTGTCAAGGCGCGTCCGGCGCCGGCTCCCCAGTGGTCGGGGTGAACGAAGAGCGCGTACAGCTCCCCGGTGTTCGGTGGGGCGGACTCATCACGCTCCGGCCCGACACCGGCGTACCCGATCACCTGCTCGCCGAGGACGGCTACGTGAATCCGAGACCGTCCGGCGGCGATGCTGTCCGCCCAGGAGGCCGCGATCGAGCCGGGGTCCATCGCGTCCAGAAAGTCCTGCGGTACGAGCCCGGTGAAAGCACCTCGCCAGCTGGCCACCCGAGCCTCGGCAGCCCCCAACAGGTCCGAGGCCCGAGCTGCCCGAGTCGTCAGCTCGGAGATCAGTTGGACTTCTCTTCCTGGGCGGCCTGGGCTTTGGTGAGGCGTTCGCGGGCGCCGTCCAGCCAGCGTTGGCAGGTGCCGGCCAGTTCTTCGCCGCGTTCCCACAGGGCGAGGGATTCTTCGAGGCTGGTGCCGCCGGCTTCGAGTTTGCGGACGACCTCGACAAGCTCCTCGCGGGCCTGTTCGTAGGTCATCTCGGGTCGGTCGCCGCTCACTGGTCCTCCTCGGACTTGACTTCGACCGCGAAGCGGCCGTCACTGACGCGCGCCTGCAGCAGGTCACCCGGCGCCACCTGCGCCACTTCCCGTACGGCGGTGCCGTCGGCCAACTGCAGCACGGAGTACCCGCGTTCGAGCGTCGCCTTCGGGGACAACGCCCGTACGCTCGCCAACCGGTGCGTGATGTCGTCGCTCGCCCGGTCGAGCCGATGGGTGAGCGTCCGCCGATTGCGCTCGACCAGGGCCGCGATCTCGTCGGACCGTCGCTGCAGGTCGGACACCGGCGCCGCCAGCGCCGGCCGGGAACGGATCGCCGCCAGCGCGTGCGTCTCGCGGTCCAGCCAGGACCGGATCGCCCGCAGGCCGCGTTCGCGCAACTGCCGCACGCCGTCGAGTTCCTCGCGCACGTCCGGCACGATCCGCTTCGCCGCGTCGGTCGGCGTCGACGCCCGCAGGTCCGCGACCAGGTCGAGCAGCGGTGAGTCCGGCTCGTGCCCGATCGCGCTCACCACCGGCGTACCCGTCTTCGACACCGCCCGGATCAGGCCCTCGTCGGAGAACGGCAGCAGATCCTCCAGCGACCCGCCGCCGCGCGCGATCACGATCACCTCGACCGCGTCGTCAGCGTCCAGCTTCCGCAGCGCGGTCATCACCTCAGCGGCCGCCGACGGCCCCTGCACCGACGCGTACTCGATCCGGAACGCGACCGCCGGCCACCGCCGCTTGGCGTTCTCCAGTACGTCGCGCTCGGCCGCCGAATCCCGTCCGCAGATCAGCCCGATCGTGTGCGGGAGGAACGGCAGCTTCCGCTTCCGGTACGGCTCGAACAGGCCTTCGGCGGCGAGCAGCTGTTTCAGCCGCTCGATCCGGGCCAGCAGCTCGCCGATCCCGACGTGGCGGATCTCGTTGACGGCGAGCGCGAGCGTGCCGCGGCGGGCGAAGAAGTTCGGCTTGGCGTGCACCAGCACCCGCGAGCCGTCGTGGACGTCGACCGCCTCGAACACCCGCCGGTTGCAGGTGAACCGCAACGAGATGTCCGCGTCGGTGTCCCGCAGCGTCCCGAAGACCGTCGTCGTACCGCGCCCGATCGAGACGTCCGTCAGCTGCCCCTCGACCCACACGGCACCGAGCTGGTTGATCCAGCTCGCGATCCCGTTCGCGATCGTCCGGACGGCCGCAGGCGCTTCCGGCGAGGTCTCCAAAGCCACGCCCCAGACCCTACGACCCCGCACCGACATTCCCTAACGTTGAGTAATGCGTCCACTCCTCCTGCTGGATTTCGACGGTCCGCTGAACCCGCACCGGGCCGACGGGGTGCCGCCGGGGTACGAGCGGCACGAGATCACTGAAGGGGCGAAGACCTGGCGGGTTCTGCTCAATCCGGTGCATGGGGTGCAGCTCAACGCGCTCGCGGACAGTTTCGACCTGGTGTGGGCCAGCAGTTGGGAGCACGGCGCCAACCGCCTGCTCGGACCGTTGCTCGGTCTGCCTGAGCTGCCGACGATTCTCTGGCCCGATCGCGCGCCGGTACGCCGGGGGTCCTGGAAGGCGCCGTACGTCGCGGACTGGGTGGGCGACCGTCCGTTCGCGTGGGTGGACGACGAGGTGGGGGAGTCCGAGCGAGCCCGGTTCCCGCAGGCTTTGATCCTTCCGGTCGACGCGCGCGCCGGGCTGACCGATCAGCATTTCGCCGTACTGCGGGAGTGGGTCCGAAAACCCTTTGCACACAAGGCGTTTCCACGCGATTCTTGAACAGCAGGTACACCTCCCGCGGAGGAGCCGTCCGGACAGGGCGGACGGCTCCCCGACGTACGTTGCCCGTGGCAACCCACCCGCCCTCGACCCTTTCGGCCGTCATGCTGGATGTTTCGCCGGCACGGTACGAGGAGGTACGACGTGGAGCCGCACGTGGCCAAGGAACGGATCGCGGCCGGCTATGCCCGGCTGTACGGCCCGCTGGCCGTGGTCTGTGTCGTGATCGCGTTCCAGCCGATCCTCGAGGGCACCTACGGGACGCTGTGGGAGACGGCCGCACGACCGGCCGGGGGCCCGGCGGTTCTGGGGTTGATGATGATGTTCGGCCTGGTCGTCGCGCTCGCCTGGGCGACCCTGCGGCCCGCGACCACAGCCGGCCCACCGGTCGTGATCGCGATCTTCACGGTGCTGATCGCCGTGATGCTGATCACGAAGCCGGGGACCGGGTCGGACCATCCGGGCCTGACATCCTTCGGGAATGCCGGGCTGGCGCTGACTTTGTGTGGTCTCGGACTGACGATCGGCCATCTGGTCCAGCTCCGGCGGGTGTGAACGCGGCCCGTACGATGGGCACCGTGACTCCTCAACCTGACGCCATCGGTACGACGACGAAGCGTGTGCTGCTGGCCGCGCCGCGTGGGTACTGCGCGGGTGTGGACCGGGCCGTGGTGGCGGTGGAGAAGGCGCTCGACCTGTACGGGCCGCCGGTCTACGTGCGCAAGGAGATCGTGCACAACAAGTACGTCGTCGAGACGCTGCAGAAGCGTGGTGCGATCTTCGTCGACGAGACCGACGAGGTGCCCGAGGGCGAGACCGTCATCTTCTCCGCGCACGGCGTCGCCCCGGTGGTGCACGAGGAGGCGGCCGCGCGGCAGCTGAAGACCATCGACGCGACCTGCCCGCTGGTCACCAAGGTGCACCACGAAGCGAAGCGGTTCGCCGCGACCGACTACGACATCCTGCTGATCGGCCACGAGGGGCACGAGGAGGTCATCGGCACCTCCGGCGAGGCCCCGAAGCACGTGACGCTGGTCGACGGCCCGGACGACGTACCGAACGTCACCGTCCGCGACCCCGAGAAGGTCGTCTGGCTGTCGCAGACCACGCTGTCGGTCGACGAGACGATGGAGACGGTACGGCGCCTGCGCGAGCGGTTCCCGCACCTGCAGGACCCGCCGAGTGACGACATCTGCTACGCCACCCAGAACCGCCAGGCCGCGGTCAAGAAGCTGGCCCCGGAAGCCGACCTGATGATCGTCGTCGGCTCCCGGAACTCGTCGAACTCGGTGCGCCTGGTCGAGGTCGCGGTCGAGCACGGCGCGAAGGCCGGCTACCTGGTCGACTACGCCGACGAGATCGACGACGCCTGGCTGGACGGTGTCGACTCGGTCGGCGTCAGCAGCGGCGCGAGCGTGCCGGAAGTCCTGGTCCGCGACGTCCTGCGCCGGCTGGCCGAGCGCGGGTACGGCGACGTCCAGGAGATCACGACCGCGGAGGAGAGCCTGACCTTCGCCCTCCCCCGCGACCTCCGCGCCGACCTGAAGGCAGCCGGTCTCCCCACCACCGGCACCTCCGACCACGCCTGGACTATTTGACCGTCACCTTGATGGTCTTGGTGAACGTGAACGCCCTGTTCTTGGCGGTGCAGTACCGCACTTCGTAGCGCAGCGTGTACGTGCCCGGCTTCGCGTAGGTGTGCGTCTCGATCGAGTACGTCTCGCGACCGGTCTTCCGCGTCGTACCACCGCATCCGGCCGAACCGCCGTCCGAACCGCCCTGGTCGCCATCGCCCCAGTAGTAGTTCGTGCCCCCGGACAGGTTGAGGAACGACGTGCCGGCGGGCAGGTTCTTCCCGTCGACCGTGGGCACGATGACGGTGCCCGAGACAGTCACCTTCACCGCGACGGTGCGGCCGGTGACGGTCGGCTTGAGCACGACACCGACTTGGATCGGCTGGACCGGCGGTGGCGTGTTCGTGGTGCCGGCTCCCGTTGTCGTCGTGCCCGTCGGCTTCACGGTGCCCTGGGTGGTCCCGGCGCCCGGCGTGCCGGTCGTCGTCCCGTGCGTGGTCGTTCCGGTCGTGGTCGGTGCCACCGTCGACTGTGTGCTGGTCGGGGGGCCGGTGACGATCGTCACCGGTGCGCTCGGGGTGTTGGTGACCGGCGGGCTGCTGCCGATGTCCGTGAGGTTGCTCGTGGCAACGGCGACGGCGACCACCGCGGCGGCGGCCAGGGTCAACGCACCGGCGGTACGACGACGCCGTACCGAACGGACTCGCGCGAATACGGACTCGCTCGGGACTGTACTGGGCGGCGGCGGATCGGCGACGAGCCGCTCGAACTGCTGCTTGAGATCGTCGGTCATGATTCAGCCCTCCTTCTGGGCCGGAGCGGAAACGGCGGCGACGAGGTGGTGCTCGCGGAGCTTGGCCAGCCCGCGGGAGACGCTCGACTTCACGGTGCCGACCGAGCAGCCCATGATCTGGGCGATCTCGGCCTCCGGCAGGTCCTCGAAGTACCGCAGGACCAGCGCTGCACGCGTACGGCGGGGGAGTGTGGCCAGTGCCCGCAGCAACAGATCCCGGTCGTCGACCGAGCCGTACTGCTCGTGGGACGGCGCCTCGGGCAACTGTTCGGTCGGCGTCTCGCCGCGCCACTTCCGCCGCCACCACTGCGTGCTGGTGTTCACCATCACGGTCCGCGTGTAACTCTCCAGCGCGTTGCCGCTCCGCAAGGAGTTGCGGTGGAACCACACCTTGGTCAGCGCGGTCTGCACCAGGTCCTCGGCCAGATGCCACTCACCGGTCAGCAGGTAGCCGAACCGCTGCAGTGCGGTAAATCTCCCGTCCACGAACTCTGCGAATTCGTGGTCGCGTCCTGGGTCCATCCCCAGCCCCCCATCTCGTTCAACTCGGTCAGACTTGTGATGCCCGAGCGGAGCGTAAAGGTTGAGCGCGGAAACGGACGATTTCAGACGCCGTCGTACGCCGCCTGTGCCTTCGTGATCGCGGGGAGGTGGGTTTCGGCCCAGTCGGTGATCACGCTGATCGGTCCGATCAGGGACGCGCCCATCGGGGTCAGGGTGTAGACGACCTTCGGCGGGATCTCCGGGTAGACCTCCCGGGTGATCAGGCCGTCGCGTTCCATCCGGCGCAGGGTCTGGGTGAGGACCTTCGGCGCGACCTGACCGATGCGGTCGCGGAGCTCGGTGAAGCGGAGCGGGCCGCTGCGCAGGCTCAGGACGACGAGCACCGTCCACTTGTCGCCGATCCGGTCGAGGATCGTGCGGGTCGGGCAGTTCGGGTCGAACGCGTTGCCTTTGGTTACCACAAGGTACTTATAGCACGTTGAAGTAGCCAGTTACCAATGGATACCGTCGAGGTCAGGTCAACAGACAAGGAGCAGAGATGAAGATCGCGGTGTTCGGCGCGAGTGGCATGGTCGGTAGCCGGGTGGCGGCCGAGGCGGTGGGCCGCGGGCACGAGGTGACCGGCGTGACGCGCTCGGGCGGCGAACTTCCGGACGGCGTCCGCGCGGTGCAGGGGAGCGCGAACGACGTGGCCGCGGCCAAGGAACTGGCGGCGGACTCGGATGTACTGGTCGCGGCGATCGGGCCGAGCCGGACCGGCGGAGACCACCAGGAGTACCTGGACGCGGTCGACACCCTGATCGCCGCGGTGCGGGGGACGGCGACCCGGCTGTTCGTGGTCGGCGGCGCCGGCAGCCTGGTGGTCGACGGCAACCGGGTGGTCGACGGCCCGGAGTTCCCGGCCGACTACAAGAACGAGTCGCTCACCGTCTCGCAGGCACTCGAGAACCTGCGCGCGAGCGATGTGAACTGGACCATGCTCTCCCCGGCCTTCGTGATCGCCCCGGGCGAGCGCACCGGCACCTTCCGCCTCGGCCTCGACGAGCCGGTCGGCACCAACATCTCCGCCGAGGACTACGCAGTAGCCCTGATCGACGAGGTGGAGAAGCCGGCCCACACCGGCCGCCGCTTCACGCTGGGGTACTGACTGGAGACAGACGCTGGGGACTGGGAACAGGCTATTGCGGCTCTTGTGACTGATATCTGGGTGGTTGGCACGGTCCGGGCGGCGGAGTATGCGTTCTCGACAGGACGTGTCGAGGGGCTGGGTAGTGCACCTGAGCGTGACCGCGCCCGGCGCGTACGGCGTCCCACCGGTGCTCTACCTGCCGAGCCGCCGCACCCCCCCGGCAAACCCAGGTCGCTGCACAGGGCTCCCCAAACCAGTTCGGGGAGCCCCGCGGCCCCCGGTAAGTCGTGCCCCGGGGAAGTCGTGGGTGGGCAGGTGTGGTTCTGCTCTGCTGCCCGACCCCGGGGCGAATCCCGAACAGCGGGGAAACAACGTTGCAGATCGCCCGACCGTTTCCTTCCCAACAAGACAGCTCACCCGCTCCGACGACACAACACACCGTCAAGGGACACTGCCGAAACCCACGACTCGATACACCCGACCGATAGCGGCAACCGAGGACACGCACCGAGAGCACGCACTGGGGACTGGGAACAGGCAATGGTGACTGGGGACAGGTAATACCAGGTGCCTACCCACCATTGCCTGTTCCCTGATCCCGGACCGGGTTGATCGCCGCCCACGCATCGGTCACAAGAGCCGCTATTGCCTGTGCCCAGTCACCGGCGGGTGTTCCCGGATCAGGTGCTGAGCGGCTTCCCGAGGTAGCCGCGGGCGAGCATCGTCACCCATTGGTAGACGGCGTCCTCGGCCGGGGCCAGCGGGCCGGGGCGGAAGTGCGGGGACTCCGCGCCGCGCTGGACCGACTCGCAGGCGGCCCAGTCCTCGCGGTTCGTGATGTCCCAGAACTCCACGGCGTACGACGGATCCGTCACCTCGGGCCGGAAGTACCAGGAGCACTCGATCGCGGTCAGACCCGGTGCGCGCGGCTCGAGGCGATGGGTCATCACGTAGTCGGGGTGCAGTGAGATCAGCAGGTTCGGGAACAGGCCGAGGTAGTTGACCTGCCGCGGGTCGACGCCGGCGATCGGGACTCCGAGCGACCGGCCGTCGAGCGACATCGTCTCGGCGTCCGGTCGCAGGTCCATCAGCCCGCCGACCCACGCGCCGGGCAGGTTCCAGTTGTCGCCCGAGGTCGGTGGTGACACCTTGCACAGCTCGGGATGGATCAGCGGGCAGTGGTAGCACTCGTGGTAGTTCTCCACGATCGTCTTCCAGTTCGCCGCCACGTCGTACGCGTGTCGCGCCTTCAGAACCAGGGTTTCCGGCGCGTACGGCGCGACGAGGCCGGTGATCCCGCCGAGATGGTCCTCGAACGCCGCCGCCGTACCGGTCGCGTTGACGAACAGCCAGCCCTGCCACACCTCGGTCGGCAGCTCGACCAGCCTGTACGGCGACGTGTCGAAGGAATCGCCCATCCGCGGCGCGGCCTTCACCGACCCGTCGAGCTCGTACGACCACCCGTGGTACGGGCACACCACGGCCCGCCGGTCACTCGTCTCGTCCCGCTGGAGCAGTTCGTGACCGCGATGCCGGCACGTGTTCGCGAACGCCCGCGGTACGTCGCCGAACGTGACGACCGTCGCGATGTCGCCGACGGTCACCTCGCGGTACGTCGTACCGTCGGACAGCTCGTCGACGCGGCCGAGGCACGTCCAGGTGCCGGCGAAGAAGTGCCGGCGTTCCCAGGCGAGCACCTCCGGATCGACGTACGCCGCCCGCGGCAGCATGACCGATTCACCATGCGGCCGCAGCGAGGCTTCCAGTGCGGGCGCGTCAACAGGAGGATTCGCCATTCACCAACTATCGGGCGTGTTCGACGTACTTGCCCAGCACGTAGTCCCAGCCCGTGTCGTAGCTGAGGCGGGCCCGGCCGCCGTCGCCGCGGCGCTCCCAGCCGGAGTGCACGAGTTGGACCTGCGTGCCGTCGTCGGTTGCGTCGAACGTCACCGTGACCTGGCCGGCCTCCGACGGATCCTGGCCGGGGTGCCAGCTGAAGCTCAGCGACTTCGGCGGATCCCAGTCGGACAGGGTGCCCCAGGTGGCGATCTCACCGTCGGCGCCGTACTCGACGATGCGCCCGCCGACGGCGCCCTCCAGGCGGACCTCGTTCGCCGCCGCCGCACCGACCGAGTGGCTGAACAGCGGCCACCACGCCGACGTCTCCGCGGTGAACGCCTCGAACGCGCGGTCGACCCCGACCGGTACGACGACGGTCTTGACCAACGGCGAGAGGTCTTGTTCCACAGTCATTTCCGTTCCTCCTCGGTCTGGCGAACGTGGTCGGCGTACGCCTGCAACGCGTCGCCCCAGAACTGGTCGAGCCAGCTGCGCAGCTCGCCGAGACCCGCCTGATGGACCCGGTAGATGTTCCGGGTTCCGCGCGACTCGTGCTGCACCAGACCGACCGCGCCGAGCACCTTCAGGTGCTGCGAGATCGCGGGCCGGCTGACGGGCACGCGCTCGGCCAGTACGCCGACCGAGCACGGCCCGCCGGTACGCAGCGTCTCGAGGATCGCCCGGCGCGTCGGGTCGCCGAGTGCGTCCAGCACCGGTCCGGCCGCTTCGAGTGATCCGTAAGTTCCCACGAACGGTAAGTTGCCACTAACCGAGCAAGGAGTCAAGCCTCGGCCTCAGCTGAACGGATCGAGGATCAGTCCGGCCTGCTGCGGGTTCCCGTCGTGGACGAGTGCCTCGTGGTTGCCGACGTCGTCGAAGGCGAACCCGTACGCGTGGCCGTCGGCCATCTGGGCGTGGATGATCTTCGAGTAGTGGTTGGTGACCGCGTCCTGGTAGAAGTTCGCGTCGTTGGGGTCCGGCTGGTTCGGGTTCGTCAGCAGCGTGGAGCGGTTGTAGCCGGCGCACAGCGTCCGGGAGATCGGGCCGCGGACCTGGTCGTTCGGCGCGTCCAGCAGCTTGAAGCAACCGAACACGCTGGCCGAGTCGGGCTTCTGGAACGACGTGACGACAGCGCCGGAGCTGTTCCTGAAGTTCATGACGCCGCCTTCGACCTTGCCGAAGTACTTGGTGTTCGGCTGGTCCCCGAACGGCGTGACCGTCAGGGTCTCGGAGCTGTACTTCGACCACACGCGGTTGATGTAGTCGTCCATCGCGCTCGCCGGGAGTGCCCCGGTCTCGACGCCGAACAGCGGGGAGAGCGCGCGAAGGACCGACCCGTCAGGCGCCGTCTGGATCAGGCCGCCCCACCCGCCGGGGGCGTTGCGGAGACCGTTGTAGATCGCGTTGTAGCCGCCGGCCTTGAGATGGCCGGTGGTCTTCGTGGATCCGTCCCCGGCCTTCACACTCACGGCGTACGGCGCCGAGACCATGTCGACCTGCGTGCTGTTGATCCACAGACCGCCGTCGTTGAGCGTGTACTCCGACCAGTGGAACAGGATGTTCCGGTTCGGATCGCTCGGGTTCTGTACGGCGGGTTGCACGAGGCCGCCCGTGGTGAGCTTGAAGACGAGCTTCTGGCCGTACGAGAAGTAGACGCGGCCGGAGAATTTCGGCATCTGGATCGTCACGGACTGTCCGTTGGCAGGTCCGGCGACCGACGCGTCCGGCGCCGGGGTCGGCGGGTTGCCGCCGGCGGGCCAGGCGTGGAACGTCCCCGAGGCGTCGGCCCAGCCCTGCTGCCCGGTGGCCAGGTTCGTGCCCAGGTTGTAGATGTAGACCGGGTCGCCGCGACCCGAGTTGTTGGTGATCGTCAGCGGAATCGTCGCCGGTACGGCCGCGTCGGCCGGCCGGTCCGGGGTCGCCGACAACACGCCGGCCACAGCCACCGCAGCCGCGATGACACCCAGCACTCTGGTTCTGAAGCGCATTCTTTTCTCCTCACGTCCGCCTGAGAGAGCGCTCTCATCGTTGCGTGAGGGGGACACCGACTGTCAACAGCTCGCTACTGTCGGCTTTCCGACAGCTACTGCGGGACGCCTTCGCCGGTGAGGCCGTCGACGGATTCGCGGATCAGGTCGGCGTGGCCGGTGTGGCGGGCGTACTCCTCGATCAGGTCGACCAGGATGTAGCGCAGGCTCGGCGACTTCCCGCCGCGGCCCTTCCACTGCGCCAGTTGGTCGACACCACCGACCGCGAGGACCTCGGCGACCGCGGCACGGGAACGCTCGACCGCCGCCTGCCACAGCTCCATCAGTTCTTCCGGGGAGTCGTCCGCGGCGCTGCCCCACTCCCAATCCGGGTCGGCATCCCAGTCCACCGTGTCCCATGGCGCTCCGAGCTCCTTGCCGAGGAGCCGGCGGGTGAAGTACTCGTCCTCGACCAGCGCCAAGTGCTTGAGCAACCCGCCGAGCGTCACGGTCGACGGCGGGTGCTGCTTGTTCAGCCCGGCCGAGTCCAGCCCGCCGCACTTCCACGCGAAGGTACGCCGATTGCGCTCGAGCGCCCCCAGCAAGGTGTCGGCCTCGGGTCCGGCGACCGGCGGCTCGGTGAGTGGTCCGTTGTTCATGGCAAGGACAGTAGCGAGGGTTCCGGACGATCACCTTCCGGAACGCTCAGCCGGTTTGCGACGGCGGCCAGCGCCTCGTGGTCGGTGACTCGTCCAGCGCGACGAACTCGGGTGCGGTGAGTGGACGCACGGACGCTTCGATCGACTCCATCGCGGTCAGCTCGGCCTCGGTGACATGCAGGTCGCGGAGCTTGCGCGCGGTGATGAACACCCGCCGCTCGAACGACCCGACCGTCCCGTTGTAGGCCTCCACCGCCGACGTGAGCGAGCGCCCGACGCGGCCGAGATGATCACCCATCGTGCCGAGCCGCTCGTACAGCTCCCGGCCGAGCTCGAAGACCTGCTGCGCGGACTCGGTCAACGCCGACTGGTTCCACGCGTACGCCGCCGCACGCAGCGTCGCGATCAGCGTGGTCGGCGTCGCGAGGATCACCCGGCGCTCAGCGGCGTACTCGAGCAGGGAAGGCTCGATGTCGAGCGCGGCCGACAGGAACGACTCACCCGGCACGAAGAGGATGACGAACTCCGGCGACGGCGACAGGCGGGTCCAGTACGCCTTCGCCGCCAACTGGTCGACGTGGGTGCGCAGGTGCCGGGCGTGCGCCCGCAACCGGTCCTCGCGGTACTCCGCGTCGTCGGACTCGCTCGCGTCGAGGAACGCGGCCAGCGGCACCTTCGAGTCGACGACCAGATTCTTGCCCTCGGCAAGCCTCACCACGAGATCCGGCCGCAGGATGCCGTCCTCCGCGACGGTCGTCGTCTGCTCGGTGAAGTCGCAGTGGGCAACCATCCCGGCGAGCTCGACGGTACGGCGCAGATGCAGCTCGCCCCACCGTCCGCGCACCTGCGGCTTGCGCAACGCGGTCGACAACGAGGCCGTCTCGCGGCGTAAGGCCTCGCCGCTCATCCGCACCTCGTTCACCTGCTGATGCAGCTGACTCTGCCACGCGGCACGACCCTGCTCGAGCTGATTCAGCTGCGCGTGCAGGCGATCCAGCGCTTCCTTGACGACGGCCTGCCCGCCCATCTGCTGCCCGACGCTCGTCCGCTCCTGCGTCAACTCGACCACCCGGTCCTCGGCCGCGTCACGCTCAGCGGTGATCCGCGCCAGCGCGGCACCGTCGCGCCCGCGCACCCACAGCACGCCGAACACAGCCCCCAGCAACAGCCCCACCACGAGGAAGAGCAGGATCAGCAACACCGTCGTACCGGTCATGTCACAGATAGTGCCGAACCCCACCGACAGTTTCTGAGAACCACGCCTAGGTCCGGGGCGCCGCCTCGAGGACGAACGCCGGTCCGGCGGTGGGAACGGTGGCGACGAGGTCGAGGCCGGCTGCTGCGAGAAGCGCGCGGTACTCGTCCGTCGTCCGCTCGCGGCCGCCGGTCATCACGAGCATGTTGAGGTCCGAGAACGCCGTACGTACGGGATCCGGCGACTCGTCCAGCAGTTGCTCCACCAGCAGGAGACGGCCGTGGGCGGGCATCGACTTCCGGCAGGTGCGGAGGATCTCGATCGACTCGGCGTCCGCCCAGTCGTGGATCACCGCCTTGAGAAGGTGCGCGTCACCTTCGGGCACAGCGTCGAAGAAGTTGCCGCCGACCACGAGACAACGCTCCGACACGCCCGCCGCGGACAGCAGGCCGGGTGCGCCCGCGACCACGTCAGGCTGGTCGAACAGCACGCCGCGAACCGATGGGTACCGCGACAGGATGCCGATCAGCAGGCGGCCACGCCCGCCGCCGACATCGACCACCGTCCCGTACCGGCTGAAGTCGTAGGCGTCGACGACCGCGTCGGACATCGTCTCCGACAGGGAGGTCATGGCCGCGTCGAAGGCCGCTTGCTCCTCCGGATGCTTCGCGCGGTACTCCCACACTGCCTCGCCGTGGACCGCCGGGAATGCCGTCTCACCTGTCCGGACGCTGTCCTCCAGACCGGTGTACGCCTGCCAGTGGGAGCCCTTGCCGATGAAGCGCGCCCAGCCGGCGACCGAGCGCGGTACGTCGGTCCGCAACGCCGTACCCAGCTCCGTATTGGTGTACTTCCCGTCGTCGACGGCGTACAACCCGAGAGCGGCCAGCGCGTGCATCAGGCGCGCCAACGCCCCTGCGTCCGCTCCGGTGGACTCGGCGAGCTGGGCGAGACTCTTCGGGCCTTCGGCGAGGACGTCGCTGATGCCGAGCGTGGCGGCGACGTGCACCGCTTGAGATACCTGGTACCCACTGGTCAGGCGGTGCAGCTCCCGGGAAGCATCCATGGCTCAGTGTGCGGCCCCGAGCGCCCCGACGTCAGCAGTTCATCGCGGGGAAGGTGTAGCCCTGGGCCTTCAGGAGTGGGAGGACCTTGTCCAGGGCCGCGACGGTCTGGGCCCGGTTGCCGCCGCCGTCGTGCATCAGGATGATGTTGTGGTTGTGCGCGTGGGTGAGGATGTTGTGCACGATCGCGTTCGTCCCCGGGCGGGCCCAGTCGCGCGGGTCGACGTCCCACAGCACCTGGACCATGCCGGCCGCCTTGATATCGGCGCGGACCTTCGGGTTCGAGGCGCCGTACGGCGGGCGGAAGCAGGTCGACTTGGGCCCGTCGAAGATCTCGTGGTGCCGCTTCGCCGCCGAGATCGCGGTCAGTTGCGGGTGCGTGATCGAGTGGCTGCCGATCGTGTGGCCGGCGGCGAGCACCTGCTCGCGCAGCCCCGGGTGCGCGGCCTGCATCGAGCCGAGCTCGAAGAACGTCGCGTGGGCGCCGTACTTCTTCAGGACCTGCAGGACCTTCGGCGTCCAGTACGGGTCCGGCCCGTCGTCGAAACTGAGGAACAGCACCTTCTTGTTGCCGGAGGCAAATTCTGCGGTCGGGTTCGGCGCCGGCTTGCGCGGCTTCGACGGCGGCGCGTTGAGCGTCGGTGTCTCCGTAGGTGTCGGCGCCGGCGTTGCCGTGCTCTGCGTGGTCGCGGCGGCGGGTCGCGGTTGCCGCTCGTGCCCGAGCGCCAGGACCAGCAACGAACCGACGACGACGGCCAGCGCCACCCCGGTCGCGACGAATGCGGCGAACTTACGGGACATGACTTTCCCCTTGTACCTAAGGCGGTTCCCCAGCGCCCCCTGGGGGCTTGTCTGCCGGTCCCACGCCTACTGCGGGGCACTCGGCACGGCACCTCGCCGCACGGGTGCAAAGGCCACGATGCTCCGCATCGAGACCTTCGCCCCCGCGCGCCGATGCACCGCACCGAGCACCTCCTCGCGACGGCGTGGGACCGGCAGACAAGCCCAGGCGCCCTCACACCACAGAAGACGCCTTACCTGTCAGCTTGGTTGGCGTTGCCGTGTTGCGGTGATGTCTCGACTGTTGCGGTTCCGCCGCGGTGGTACAGCCTTCCCTCCAGCGACTTCACGCTCGCGACCAGCACGAAACTCATACTCACCAGCAACGACCACGCGCCGAACTTCGCCGGATGGACGAGCCGCCACACACTCACCTGGTCGGGATAGTTCCAGGCGTCGAGGAACGTGCCGAAGTTCTCCGCGATCCACAGGAAGAACCCGATCAGCGCGAACGACAACGCCAGCGGCATCCGGTAGCGCCGTACGCCGACCGTGAAGAAGACCCAGGTACGACGCAACACGACGAGCAGACCGAGCGCGATCGGGATCCGCAGGTCGGGGATCCACTGATGCGTGAAGAAGTTCGCGTAGATCAGTACCGCGAAGATCGTGGTCAGCACCGGCCGGTAGTTGCTCACCCGGAGGTCGAACCGGCGCCAGGCCTGACACAGGTAGCTGCCCACCGCGGCGTACATGAACCCCGCGAACAGCGGCACGCCGGCGACCTTCGTCACCGCGTCGCCCGGGTACTGCCACGAACCGACCCGGACCTTGAACAGTTCCAGCCCGAGCCCGACCAGGTGGAACCCGAAGATCACCGCGACCTCACGCCAGGTCTCCAGCCGCACCACCCAGAACAGCAGCGTCAGGCCGAGGCAGTAGATCAGCAGGGCGTCGTACCGGGCGATCGGGAGGTGGACGTACTTCGAGATCGCCAGGCCCGCGAACAGGAACCCCGGAAACAGGCACGACACCACCTCCAGCCACCCGAACCGCAGGAACTGCAGGCATCCGAACACGAAGCGTGAGGAGATCCCGATCCGATCCGTCCAAGTGGTCACAGGATGGAGACGTTGCTTGCGATGGCCTGGTTCGGACATCTAGGACATCTAGGAACAGCCTTGGGAGGTGGGGAGCATGGTGGTTTTCGAGACTGACCGGCTGGTGGTGCGGGACTGGGCGGACCCGGACGGCGACCGCGTCTTCGACATCTACCGTCGCTGGGAGGTGTCCCGCTGGCTCGGCGCCGAGCCCCGGGTGATGACCGATCGCGGGGCGGCGACGAAGGCGATCATGCGGTGGAACGAGCGCAGCCGCGAGGCGCCGTACGGCGTCTGGGCCGTCGAGGAACGGGCCACCGGGACGATCGCGGGCACCGTACTACTGGCCCCGCTACCGGACCCGACGGACGGTACCGCAGGCCGTGGCGAGGTCGAGGTCGGGTGGCATTTCCATCCGGACGCCTGGGGCCGCGGCCTGGCGACCGAGTCGGCGCGGGGTGCGATCGAGCACGGGTTCCGCGCCGGGGTCGGGCAGATCTATGCGGTCGTCCGCCCGGACAACGTCGCGTCGCTGGCCGTCTGCGGGCGGCTGGGCATGCGCCCGATCGGCCGCACCAGCCGCTGGTACGGCGCGGAGCTCGAGGCGTTCCTGATCTGACGATTGGGGTACTTCGGTGTTCGCCGCGTAACCTTGACGCCCGTGGCACTCACCATCGGAATCGTCGGGCTCCCGAACGCGGGCAAGTCCACCCTGTTCAACGCGCTGACCAAGAACGACGTACTCGCCGCGAACTACCCGTTCGCGACCATCGAGCCGAACGTCGGTGTGGTCGGTGTCCCGGACCCGCGGCTGGGGAAGCTCGCCGAGCTGTACGGCTCGCAGAAGGTGATTCCCGCCACCGTCCAGTTCGTCGACATCGCCGGCATCGTCCGCGGCGCGTCGGAGGGTGAGGGCCTGGGCAACAAGTTCCTCAGCCACATCCGCGAGTCGGACGCGATCTGCCAGGTCACCCGGGTGTTCCGCGACGACGACGTCACGCACGTCGACGGCAAGGTCTCGCCGGCCGACGACATCTCCACGATCCAGACCGAGCTGATCCTCGCCGACCTGCAGACCGTCGAGAAGGCGATCCCGCGGCTGGAGAAGGAAGCCCGGCTGAAGAAGGAGAGCGCCGTCGTCCTGGAGGCGGTCCGGGAGGCGCAGAAGCACCTCGAGGCCGGTACGCCGATCATTGCCACCGACGTGGACCGGGACGCGATCCGCGAGCTGATGCTGATGACCGCGAAGCCGTACCTGTACGTCTTCAACTGCGACTCCGACGAACTCGCCGACGAGGACCTCAAGCAGAAGATGCGGGACCTGGTCGCGCCGGCCGAGGCGATCTTCCTGGACGCGAAGTTCGAGGCCGAACTGGTCGAGCTCGGCGACGAGGACGAGGCCCGCGAGATGCTCGCCGAGATGGGCATCGAGCAGCCCGGTCTCGACGTACTGGCGCGCGTCGGGTTCGACACCCTGGGCCTGCAGACCTACCTGACCGCCGGTCCCAAGGAATCCCGCGCCTGGACCATCAAACGCGGCGCCACCGCCCCCGAGGCCGCCGGCGTCATCCACACCGACTTCCAGCGCGGCTTCATCAAGGCCGAAATCGTCTCCTTCGACGACCTCATCGAAGCCGGCACCCTGAACGCCGCCCGCTCCGCCGGCAAGGTCCGCATGGAAGGCAAGGACTACGTCATGCAGGACGGCGACGTGGTCGAGTTCAGGTTCAACGTCTGAGTAACAGAAAAAGAGGCGGGGTTGGGGCGGACGGACGGCGACCTCGTGGAATTCAGGTTCGCGCTGCCCACCTGAAACGACCAGCAGAACTCCCCACCCCAACCAAGCCGGTACCGCAGGGGAACCCGATGAGATGGGCATCCGGGGAGGATCCTGTGCCGTTTCGGGGGCAAAACCCTCCCCGGACCAGCTGTCTCCCTCTCCCAGACACCCTCTTACAGCGCAGGCCACTTAGCCGGCGGAGCCCATTGCCGCAGGAGTTCGCTCTGGGTGAGGCACGCTCACACCCGATCGATGGATGCGTCGATTCGCCAGCCGATACCGACATGGTCTGATGGCGACAGGTGGGTCAGAGGCCCGAGCGGAGCCTAGCAAGCGGCCCGATCCTCAGAGACCCAAGCGGATTCCGGTCGGGTCGAGGTCCTCGGTCAGGTCGCCCGGGACGGGGTAGCGTCTGGTTGATTCCCGACGGAGGGCGAGGCGTGGTGAGCTCGAAGAAGAAGCCCTGGACCGTTCAGTGGCATATCGGCGCGGACGGCACCGTGATCAGGCAGCGGTCGAAGGGCGACCAGCCGCATCAGCAGCTGTACGGAAGTTACACCACGAACAGGCGGCTGGGGCTTGCGGAGCTTGATGCCCTGGACTATCGGCTCGCTCGGGACAAGAAGGTCATCGGCGGGTTCGTCGGCGGGCTCCTCGTCCTCACCGCTGCGGCGTTCGCGTGTTTCGTGGTCGGCGTTGTCCTCGGGTGGCTCGGGGTCGATGCGGCCCGGCGCGTCGTGATGCCCGCGGTGATCGTCCTCGTCGTCGTGATGATCGCCGCCGGCGGAGGGCACGGCCTGATGATGAGCCGGTGGCATCGGGCCTGGAATGAGGCCGGCTTCGAGTCGCCCAGCCCGGTGACGATGTCCGCTCGCGAGGCACGCGAGATCGTCGGAGCGCCCGGTGCGGTGTCGGGTCGCAGGACCAAGGTCGAAAGAGCCTGATGCTCAGGAGACCAGCCGCTTGGCTGCGGGCTGGTTGACCTCGGACCAGAGGGTGTCGAGGGACAGGCCGAGGACGTCGGCGATGGCTGCGATGGTCGGGAAGGCCGGAGTGGCGACGCGGCCGGACTCGATTTTGCGGAGGGTTTCGGGGGAGACGCCGGCGTCCAGGGCGGTTTGGAGCATCGAGCGGGTGCCGCGGGCGCGGCGGAGGAGGGCGCCGAGGCGTTCGCCGCGCTCGACCTCTGCGGGGGTGAGCGGCAGTCTGACCATGACCCGATAATAGTACCGGGATAATAAGACCGGTATAGTTATTGCATGATCGAGATCCTGGATGCGCGTGAGCTGGCGCAGGCGAAAGAGAGCGGTGCGCTGGTCGGCGGGATTCTGCAGTCGCTGAAGAGCCGCACCGTGGTCGGCACGAACCTGCTGGACATCGACCAGTGGACGAAGGCACTCATCGCCGAGGCCGGAGGGCAGTCCTGCTACGTCGATTACGAGGCGTCGTTCGGGCGCGGGCCGTTCGGGCACTACATCTGTACAGCGGTCAACGACGCCGTACTGCACGGAAAGCCGTCCGATTACCAGCTCGCTGATGGTGACCTGCTGACGCTTGATCTCGCCGTTTCGCTGGGCGGGATCGCCGCCGACGCTGCGATCAGCTTCATCGTGGGTGAGACCAAGGCTCCCGAGGATCTCGCGATGATCGACGCGACCGAGCGTGCGCTCGCCGCGGGGATCGCTGCCGCTCGGCCGGGCGCGCGGGTCGGCGACATCTCGCGAGCGATCGGGACCGTGCTCGGCGCCGCGGGGTACCAGATCAACATGGAGTTCGGCGGCCACGGGATCGGCTCGACGATGCACCAGGACCCGCACGTCTCCAACATGGGCCGCCCTGGCCGCGGCTACCAGCTCCGGCCCGGCCTGCTGCTCGCCCTCGAGCCGTGGGTCATGCAGGACACCGCCGAGCTCGTCACCGACGACGACGGCTGGACCCTCCGCAGCGTCACCGGCTGCCGCACCGCCCACACCGAACACACCATCGCCATCACCCCGGACGGCCCCGAGATCCTCACGAAGCCGAGCGCCTGATGGCTAGTGGGTGTTGGCGATTTCGCGGGCGGCGTTGCGGACCAGGGTGACGAGTTCGGGTGGGGCTATGACTTGGGCGGCGCCGGCTTGGGCGAGGACGGCGGCTTGGGCTTCGTCGGGGTTTTCGAGGTCGGCGTGGACGATCCACCAGGCCGGGTCTTCGGTGGGGAGTATCGGGGCGGTTGGGCGGAAGCGGCGGATGGCGTGGTCGCGGACCTTCAGGACTATTGGGTAGGACGGGCGCGTGGCCTGGAACTCGCGCTGGGACTGGGACCAATAGGCGGCCAGGTCGAAGTCGGCCGGTCTGGTGAAGATGTCGGTGGTGAGCTCGGCCGAGGTCAGGCGGGACAGGCGGTAGTGCGGAGACGGCCGTCGGTGCGCGCGGCGACCAGATACCAGGTACGCGCCTTCGCCACGAGCCCGAGCGGCGCAACCGCAAACGAGCCGCGCGGTGGTTCGCCGTACGTGATCTCTAGATGGCGTTCTTCCCAGAGGGCTTGGCGGCACAGGTCGAGCCAGCGGGGGGATTCGCGGCGGTCGTCCCAGCCGGCGTGGTCGATCAGGAGGCGTTGGCGGGCGTATTCGGCCTCGCGGCGGGTGCTTTCGGGGAGTGATGCGATCAGCTTGGTGACGGCGAGTTCGCTGGAGGCGTCGAGGCCGAGGTCGGCGAGGACGTGGGCGGTCGCGCCGACGAAGACCGACATGACCTCCGACGGCGTCAGCCCGGTCAGCCGGCTGCGGTAGTCGGGCAGCAACGTCCACCCGCCGCCGCGCCCGCGAATCGAGTACACCGGAACACCGGCAAGGCTCAGCGCGTCGAGGTCACGCTGAATCGTCCGCGGCGAGACGTCGAGTGCGGCGGACAGCTGCGCAACCGTCGACTGACCACGAGTCTGCAGATGCAGCAACAGTCGGAGGAGCCGTTCGGCACGCATCCTCCGACTATCTCAAGAAAACAAGCCAACGGCTGTCGTCTTTAGAACCTACGTTCGCCCCATGACAGCCGTCGACGTGAGCGATGAGTGGTGCGGTGCTGTGGGCCTCGCGCTTTCGAGGCCGGCGTGCGGCGGGGTATGCGTACATGGCTACGTCCCGTCGTTCGGTACGGAAATGCGGTCGCTCGGTGGCGGGCGGGCGGGCTAGCGTGATCGGCATGGTTGATGCCAAGTTCGGGGTCGGGCGGTTGGCTGCGGTTTATGACGGGTTTGAGCCGGATCGGGTGGATCTGGAGCATTACGTGGCGATGGTGGGTGAGTTCGCCGCGCGGCGGGTGGTGGATGTGGGCTGTGGGACCGGGGTGCTGGCTTGTCTGCTGGCGAGAGACGGAGTGGACGTCATCGGTGTCGATCCGGCGGATGCTTCGCTGGAGGTTGCTCGGGGCAAGGAGTTTGCGGACCGGGTGCGCTGGATCCACGGGGACGCGACGACGTTGCCGGCGCTCGAGGCGGATCTCGCGGTGATGACGGGGAACGTGGCGCAGGTATTCCTGACCGATGAGGAGTGGGACGCGACGCTGCGCGGCGTGCATGCGGCGTTGGCCACGGACGGGCGTTTCGTGTTCGAGACGCGGGATCCCGCGGCGCGGGTGTGGGAGGAATGGGGGAAGTGGACGCGGGAGAACACGTACCAGGTGGCGCCGGTCCCGGACGGCGGGACGGTGGAGACCTGGGGTGAGCTGCTCTCGGTCGAGCTGCCGTTCGTGTCGTTCCGCGGTACGTACGTGTTCTCGTCCGACGGCGCCGTACTCACCTCGGACTCGACGCTGCGGTTCCGGGAACGTGATGAGCTCGAGCAGTCGCTCACCGCGGCCGGGTTCGCGGTCGACGACGTACGGGACGCGCCGGACCGCCCCGGCAAGGAGTTCGTCTTTATTGCTAGGCGGCTTTGAGCAGCGCGGTCAGGGTGTGGTGGGCGGTGCGGGACATGACCGGGTTGGTTTCGACGTAGTACCAGAGGCAGCCGACGGCCTGGGCGAACGCCCAGCCCATGCCGCGGCGCCAGTCGGCGTCGTCGCTGCCGAGCGCGGCGCGGAAGGCCTCGCGGGCGGTGGGGTCGAAGAGGTTCCACGCGGGCTGCAGGTCCATCGCCGGGTCCGAGACCGTGAACATGCCGACGTCGATCACGCCGGCCAGCCGGCCGTCCTGGGCGAGCAGATTGCCGGGCATCAGATCGCGATGCGTCCACCCGTCCGGTTCGGTGCGCGGCGTCGTCCGCAGGTCGGCCCACAACCGGGTCAGGGCGTCGACGTCGATCATCCCGCGACTGCGCTCCAGGCAGTCCGCGACCCACTCGTCCTGCGAGGTCAGCAGCCCGCCACGCCCAGGACTGGTGAAGACGCGTCCGTCGGTCGGCTGCGCCCGCAAGGCGAGCACGAAACGCGCGAGATCCTCGGCGAAGACGGTTGACCCGGCGACATCGGCGTCGTACGCGATGGTGCCGTCGACCCAGGTCTGCACCGCCCACGGCAGTGGATAACCAGCGCCCGGCGTACCGATCGCGACCGGCGCAGGAGTCGGGTACGGCGACATCGCGCGCAACCGCCGCGCCGCATCGGCCTCGTCCTCGAGTTCCCGCTGCACCTCCGCCGCGTCACCGGGCTGGATCGGGAACCGGGCGGCCAGTTCGTCGCCGATCCGGAACACCGCGTTGACAGTCCCGTGCGACGGTACGGGACGCACCGCGAGCGCACTCCAGTCCGGGAACTGATCCTTGACGAGCCCTTCGACGAGCTCGACCGTTACCTCCAACTGCCCTTCGTGCATCACGCCCCGAAGTATCCGGGAGCGGCACGACAGCCGCACACGATTTAGACCAGGACTGCAGGGGCGACCCGAGCGGATCCGATCCCACGGTCCGGTTTGCCCAGCCGGAACCGGACCTTGCCCTTCAGGACAGTCCCGGACTCGGCCTGCCCGTCGACCAGAGCCTCGCCGGGGAACAGCGTGAAGGTCCACCGCTCGTTGTCCTCGCAGTCCGGCGGCGTCTCCCCACATTGCAAGACGCGAGCGCCCCAGACCTGACGGGTCATCCATTGCCGGGTGTCCTGCCCGTCCACGACGAAGTCGTCCGCGGCGATCACGTCGTTGTAGCTGCCGAGCGACGGGCCGTACGACCCGATGACGGTCGCCACGAGCTGCCACGGACGATCGCCGGGCAGCACGACCCCGGCCGGCAGGCGCTCGTCGAACACATCGGGCGACGGCGTTGGGCGGACCTCGTCCGGCAACGGGCCGCGGGTGTCGAGCAGCGCGGGGTCCGGGACGAGGAGTACGCCGTACTCGACCTCGTCGGCGAAGCGGGCCGCGGCGAAGTGCTCGGTCAGCGCACGGGTGGCGTCCTCGGCGCGTTGCCAGGCGAACGTGTCGAGCAGGTACTCGCGAGTGATTGCGGGGAGGCCGCGGTCGCGGACGAGGTCGGCGACCGGGCCGGTGCTCCAGGCCGTGACGAGCCGATCGAGGGACGAGGCAACGAAATCGTTCATCCCGGACGAGGTTAGTCGGCGGGTCGGACAGTTCTCAGTGGGTGGCGAGAGGGCGGGCGCGGTCGGTGGCCAGGCGGATCGCGAAGACCGCGAGGGCGGTGCCGGTGAGGTAGCGGTGGATGCGCATCCAGGTCGGGCGGCGGGCCAGGAATACGGCGACCGAGCCGGCGGTGATCACGAAGACGGCGTTCATGGCCACGCCGACCGTGAGCTGGGTGAGCCCGAGGATCATGCTCTGCAGACCGACATGACCGCGGGACGGATCCAGGAACTGGGGGAGCAGCGAGATGTAGAGGATCGCGATCTTCGGGTTCAGCAGGCAGGTGAGCAGGCCCATGCCGAACAGTTTGCGCGGGCGGTCCGGCTCGAGTTCCTGGGTGGCGAACACCGACGTACCACCGGGGCGGAACGCCTGCCAGGCGAGCCAGAGCAGGTACGCCGCGCCGGCCAGCTTCAGTGCGACGTAGATCTCGGGGACCAGTGCGAAGAGGGTCGCGAGGCCGGCGCTTGCCGCGAGCAAGTACGTGAGGAAGCCGAGGCCGACACCGGCCAGCGAGATCAGGCCCGCGCGGCGGCCCTGGGCGATCGAGCGGGAGATCAGGTAGATCATGTTCGGTCCCGGCACGATCACCAGACCCAGCTCGACCAGGGCGATCCCGAGCAGTGCCTCGTTGCTGACCAGCATTCCTTGTCCCTCCCTCGACGTACTCCGAACCTACAGCTGCGCCTGACCCGCCGGCGGGAATTTCCGCGAGCTGGAATCCACTCGCGGGTAGTACTCACCCTCGGTTAGCGTGGGGTCGGTACGCCTACGGTTTGTGAAGGAGACGGTATGAGCGACAAGTCCAGCGAGCCGGCGGACGATCTGCAGAAGAAGTTTCGGGAAGCGCTCGAGAAGAAGAACGCCGGGAAGCACTCGCATCCGGGATCCGGAGTGCGGGGGCAGGGCGTCGGCGACGCGCACAACGACAAGCAGAAGCGCCAGTTCCGGCGCAAGTCCGGCAGCTGAGTTCCGCCAAACTGTTCCATCCATCCGCATGAGCCCCGGGTTGCCGCCCGGGGCTCGACTATTGTCGGCACTGTGAGTGAGCCGCCGGGGCGTGAGGTGGTCGCGTTCGACGAGGTGGCCGCCGACGCCGACCTCGCGGAGCAGTTCAAGGTCGCCGAGGGGGATCCGGTGATCGCGACCCCGCGCGAGGCCGAGCTCCTGAAGGCCACTCAGTCGCTGCCGATGCTCCTCCTGCGCCGCAACAGCCGCGACACCGCCGGTGAGCCCATCGAGGTCGTCCGCTCTCTCTACCGCGGCGACCGCGTCGGCTTCCGCGCCACCCTCCGCCCGTAGCCCGGATCTCCAGGCCATCACAATCGGCACCCGCGCGAGCGCACTTGTGATGGCCTGGCGGTCCGCGTTCCCCGACTGCTCACGGACCGGTCGCCCTCGTTCTCAGCCTCGATCGGTTGCGGGGTCGGGCTGTCGAACGGTGAGCAGCTCGGCCAGTCGCAGGACCTCCGGTTCCCAGCCCTGACGGTGGTTCGCGGCGTCCTCGGCGGTCGCGAAGCCGGTGTGGCTGAGCAGCATGCGGGTGCCGTCGGGGACCTCGGACAGTTCGACCTCGACGCGGGTCGGCTCGTCGTCGGTGCCGTCCCACTTCCAGCTGAACACCAGCCGGCGCGGCGGCTCGACCTCGAGGTAGGTCCCGCGCACCACGTACGGCCCCATCTCCACGACGTACGAACCACCGGTGCGGACGTCAGCCTGCACCTTCAGGTCGAGTTTCGGGTTCGGGCAGTACCACTGGACCAGGAGGTCGGCCCGCGTCCAGGCGTCGTACACCCGTCCGATAGTTGCCGGAAGCACCCTTTCGATCCGGATCTCAGTGTCCATCGCCGTCCCCTCGCAGGAGTTCTTCCAACCGGTCCACGGTGCCGTTCCAGTACGCCGTGAGGTCGCCGAGCCACTGCTCCACCTCGGAGAACGCCTCCGGCCGGAGCGAGCACACGACGGTACGGCCGACCCGCCGCCGGCTCACCAGCCCGGCGTCGACCAGCACCGTGACGTGCTTGGTCATCGCCGGTGGCGTGATCCGGTGCGGCTCGGCCAGCTCGCCCATCGTCGCGTCACCCCGGCTCAGCCGGCCGACGACGGCCAGCCGGGTCGGGTCCGCGAGCGCTCCGAACGTCGTACTCAGCACCCGCAATACTTCACCAAATGGTGAACTGTTCTGTCAAGGGGACGGACATAGGCTGGCCGCATGAGGCAGCCGTTCACCGAAGTCAGCGGAATCGCCCGCCACTGGGGGTTCGAGGACCTCGCGTCCACCGGCCCGGTGCAGCGCCTGACCCTGTTCACCGGCGTACCGGTCCAGCTCGTCACCGGGTACGCCGAGACGCGCGAGCTGCTCGCCCATCCCGACGTGGTGCGCTCGCCTCTCGACGGGCCGCACCGCGACAGCGTCATGGACGACCTGATCGCGCGCACCGAGCAGCACATGCTGGGCGCGAACCCGCCGGACCACACCCGGCTGCGCAAACTGGTGACGGCCGCGTTCACCCGGCGCCGGATCGAGGCGCTCGAGCCGAGGATCCGGGAGATCGCCACCGGCCTGCTCGACGAGATGGCTACCGCGGACGAGCCGGTCGACCTCGTGAACGCGTACAGCTACCCGCTGCCGATCACCGTCATCTGCGAGCTGATCGGCATTCCGGCCGTCCGGCGCGACGACTTCCGCCGCTGGTCGTCGGTGTTCGTGAACGCCGCCGTGTACACCGCCGAGGAGTACGTCGAGGCGACGACCGCGATGCTCGCCTTCGTCCACGGGCTGATCGTGCAGAAGCAGCAGGCGCCGACCGACGACCTGTTGTCCGCCCTGATCGCGACCCGCGACGGCAGCGACCATCTCAGCGAGGACGAGCTGACCTCGATGGTCTTCCTGCTCCTCGCGGCCGGCCACGAGACGACGGTCAGCCTGATCACCAACGGAGTACACGCTCTGCTTCGGCATCCCGACCAGCTCGAGCTGCTGAAGAACGAGCCGGAGCGGCTGCCCACGGCCGTCGAGGAACTCCTTCGGTACGACGGTCCGCTGCAGGCCGCGATCCCGTACGTCGCCGCCGCCCCGATCGACATCGCCGGGACCCGGATCGAGGCCGGTGAGGTGATCGTGTTCGCGCTGCTCCCGGCGAACCGCGACGTACGGAAGGTCGAGCGGGCGGACGAGCTCGACATCACCCGGACCGACACCGCGCACCTCGCGTTCGGGCACGGCATCCACCACTGCCTCGGCGCCCCGCTCGCGCGGCTCGAGGGCCGGATCGCGCTCGGTCTGCTGTTCGAGCGGTTCCCGCGGCTGCGGCTCGCCGTGCCCGAGCAGGATCCGCCGCGGCACCCGAGCCTGCTGATGAACGCGATCCGCGAACTCCCTGTGCTGCTCTGACCTCAGCCAGTGGCATCGGCTGAACATCGGGTGAACCAGGCCTGAATCACAGCGGTGGGATTGCGGCTCTCTTGACGATGAATGGCATCCTTGGCCAGGTGACGGAGCTGATAGAGGTCGCGCGACACCTGCTCGGCCTTGCGATGGCCTCGCACTGGCTGCTGCTCATCCTGTTCGCCGCGGCCCTGATCGACGCGGTGTTCCCGGTGGTGCCCAGCGAGGGCATGGTGATCACGGCCGGTATGGCCGCGGCCGCCGGCCACCAGAACCTGCCGCTTGTCATCGCGGTCGCGATGGCCGGCTCGGTCATCGGCGAGTCCGTCTGCTACTTCCTGGGCCGCGGCTCCGGACCGGCGCTGCACCGCTGGATGAAGCGCCAGGAGCGCCGCCAGCAGCTGTACGAGAAGGTCTCGGCCGCGCTGCACTCGCGGGGCGGGCTGATCCTGATGACGGTCCGCTACGTCCCGGGCGCCCGGATGGTCGCGACGCTGACGGCGGGCGCGACGCGGTACTCGTTCAAGAAGTTCATCGTCTTCACCTTCGCCGGCGTGACGATCGCCTACACGTACGTCGCCCTGCTCGGGTACCTCGGCGGTGACGCGTTCGCGCACGACCAGCTGAAGGGGCTCGCGTTCAGCCTGAGCCTGGCCGCGGTGATCGGTCTCGTCGTCGAGACGTCCCGCCGGATCGTGGTCAAGCGCCGCGCGATGAAGGTCACAGGCGCTTAACGATCCCCGCCCCGGTTTCCACGCCGGGGCGTGTCCCGGGCCAACCTGTCCCGGCGTTCGTGCGTCAGTAGATCCGTGGTGAGGCCTGGGGCGAACCTCGCGGCCGCTGTGGTGGTGATCGCGGCGGTGCTGGCCGGATGCGCCGACGTACCCCTCGAAGGCGCTCCCAGCCCCTCTGCTTCCAAACCCACCACGGCGAAGCCCACCGTTGCGCCGACGCCCAAACCCAGCACCACAGCGTCGACGCCTCCTTCGACGTCTCCGCCAGGAAAGCTCCCGGCAGCAGCTCCGGTACTGCGGTCCTTCCCGGGACGACTGCCCAGCGGCAAACCGCCGCTGTTCGTCGTCGTCTCCTTCGACGGCGCCGGCGATCTCATGCTCTGGGCCCGCTGGCGGGCCGTGGCGCGACAGGTCAACGCGCGAATGACATTCTTCCTCTCCGGCCCGTACCTGTACCCGGGCGATCGGCGCACCGACTACAAACCGCCGTACAAAAAGCCCGGCGCCTCCGACATCGGCTGGGGCGACCCGGCCGACATTCTCGGCCGGACGAAGGTACTGCGGGAGGCGATCGCCGAGGGCCACGAGATCGGCACGCACGCCAACGGGCACTTCTGCGGCGCGACCGGCATCGGCCGCTGGACGACCGCCCAGTGGACCGCCGAACTGGGCGCGTTCGACCGGATGGTGCGCACCGGCCCGTCACTCGCAGCCGGCAAGACCGTCGAGCCGCCGTTCGATCCGGCGACCGTGAAGGGCATGCGGACACCTTGCCTGGAAGGCGACCGCCCCGCGTACCGGCTCGCGATGGCGCAGCGCGGCATGCTGTACGACGCCTCCGCGCCCGGGTACATCGCCTGGCCGAAGAAGGCCGACGGGCTGTGGAACTTCCCGCTGGAATCAGTGACGCTGGCCGGTACCGCGAAGAAGACGCTGACGATGGACTACAACCTGTGGTTCGCGCAGACGCAGGCGCGCAAGGCGCCGATCGCCCAGGCTCCGGCGCTCAAGGCACAGGTCCTCGCGACCTACCGGGCGGCCTTGGCGAAATCACGGGCGAGTGGCAATCCGCCGTTGTTCCTCGGCAACCACTTCAACCGCTGGAACAACAGCGTGTACTCCGACGCGCTCGCCGCCTTCGTCACGGAGACGTGCACGCAGGCCGACGTACGGTGCGTGTCCAACATGGAGCTGGCAAGCTGGCTGGCGAAGTACGGCGTACCGCGTGGTCCGCGGCAGCCGTCATAGCTTGGTGTAGCCGTACGCGCTCTGCCAGGTGCCGCCGTCCTTGATCCGGCCGACGACGAGTCGCTGCAGGCTCGTGTCCTGCGGGAGCTCGTCGAGATGCTCCAGGCCGTGGGTGCGGAACGTGAAGAAGATCGCGCTGTCCTGGCTGTCGTTCGGTGTCCCGTACGGCGTGAAGCGGCGGCCGAACTTCACCATGTTCGAGTCCTGCGGGAGGTTGTCGAGCAGGTACGGGTCGAGCAGCCAGGACCACAGGTTCGCCGTCCGCACCGGGTACTCCGGGAAGTACCGCGGGAAGAACTCGCGGGCCTGCTGGATGCTGTCGTCGACCAGCTCGGGGGTCAGCGGACCGGTCTCCGGGATGTGCACGCCGATGATCCACTCACCCGGCTCGGTGCCCGGGACCGGCTTGTCCTCGGGCACCTGGTGCAGCATGTACTGCAGGCGCCCGAGCCAGTAGATGTTGCCGACCCAGAAGTTCGTCAGCCACCAGTGCGTCTCCAGGCTGTACTCACCGTGCGTACGACGACTCACCTTGAGCTGCTGACCCAGATCGGCCAGCGTCGCCCAGCTGATCTTGTCCGGAATACCTCGCTCTGTGTGGAACCGGCGGATGTCCGGCACGGTGTCCAGGAACGCCTGGACCGAGTTCCGCGGGTCCTCCGGCATCGTGAACTCCGGCTCCCGGCCGAGCTTCCCGATCGCGCCGCGGATCTGGTCCGCGAGCTCCTTCACCGCCGTCTGATCCGGCTCGAACGCCTCGGCCGCGTCCCGGTCGGCATCGGCGAACCCGAGCAGGCGATATTCCTCAACACTCGTCACTCATCAACGGTAACTGATGCAAACGAGCCAGGGACTTACGATCTCAGGCGTGAGCTAACAGCGGTTCTCTCCTCCTGAGCGGTTGCGGGACGTCGTTGACCACGTCTGGCTGGTCGAATCGGCGCCGTTGCCGCGGTTGCGGCAGGAGATCCTGATTCCCAACGGACGGCCGGGGCTGGCCGTGGCACTCGGCGAGCCGGGGACTCGGCATGATCCGGTGACTCAGGTCGAGTGGCCGAATGCGGCCTCGGTGTTCGGGGTGATGACCCGGCCGCAGGTGCTCGGACAGGTAGGTACGTCGAGTTACGCCGGCGTCGAGTTCACGCCGTGGGGGCTCGCGTCGTTCGGTCTCACCGCGTTGGTGGACGAGGTGCAGCCGCTGGGGGACTGGGCCGGCGCGGATGCGGTGGCCGGGTTGGTGACGGAGTTGCGGGCGGTGCCGTTCGGCGCGAAGCGTGCCGAGCGGCTGGCAGGCTTCCTCGCGGTTCGGTTGACGACGACGGTCGCTCCGCCGGTCGTGATCGAGGCAGTGCGCGCGATCGACGAGCTGGGGGGCCAGGTGGCCGTGGCTGAGGTGGTGCGGCGGTGCGGTACGTCGTACAGCACCTTGTATCGGCTGTTCCGGCGGAGCATCGGCATCGGGCCGAAGCGGTACGCCGAGATCATCCGGTACTACCACTTCGTCGGCGGGCTGCTCGGTGGTCCCGCCGACGCTGCCGCGACCCTGTCGGCGTTGCACGGGTACTACGACCAGGCGCACGCGGCGCGCGACTTCAAGCGTTACACCGGCGTCAGTGCGACGACCTTCCTCGCCGTACAGAACGGCATCGCCGCGCTGATGCATGGAAGATCCGTCCAAGACGACTCCACGCGCGGCGAGTGAGGATCTGGGGATGGGACGCATAGTTCATGTCGAGATAGTTGCCGAGGACCACGATCGGGCCGCGAAGTTCTACCGTGAGGTGTTCGCCTGGGAGGTGACGCCGGCGCCGGTCCCCGACGGATACCTGCTCGCGGCGACCGGGCCGGGGGAGGGGATCGACGGAGCGATCATGAGCAGCCGGTACCAGTCGCAACCGACCATCGCCTGGATCGAGGTCGACGACCTCCAAGCGACGCTGGAGGGCGCCCGCGCGGCAGGCGGCACTCCGATCGGCGAGATCCAGGACCTCCCCGGTGTCGGCAGACTGAGCTACCTCCGCGACACCGAGGGAGTACTCGTCGGGTTACGTCAGGCGTGAGGCGCGGACCTCCACCACTCACCAACCTCCGGCAGTTCGCGCGGTCCAGGCTCAGCCCTGTCCTCGGAGGGCCCTTGGGCGAGGGTTGGTGAGTGGCGCAGGTCCGCCCCCACCTCACCGCTCCTCGGCCAGGCCCAGGTACAGGATCTTGGGGTTGGCGGGGTTGAAGGCCAGCGACGGGATGCCGTCGAAGGTGTTGTGGTTCTTCGTGAGGGCGCCTGTCGAGGGGACGAAGCGGTACAGGTCGGCGCCGAAGTTGGCGAAGGAGGTGCCGTAGCTGAAGTAGAGGAGGTCGGGGTCCACCGGTGAGGCCCACATCTTGTTGCCGTTGATGAGGTCGGCGCGGCTCTGGTCCAGGACCTCGCGGAACTTCTGGCCGCCGTCGGTCGACTCCCAGATGAACCGGGTCGACCGATCCCGGTCGTACCCCTCCATCCAGACCTTCGACGGATCGGCCGGTGACATCGCCAGGCTGAACGCGTTCACCCGTTCCACCGGCCGCGACCGGGTCCAGCTCCGCCCGCCGTCGAACGTCACGTACACGCCGTCCGACATCACACCGGCCACGACATGATCCGGGTTCCTCGGATCCACCACGGCGTCGTACAGGAAGAGATCACGAGCAGGCGGTACGCCGACCCGCTGCCAGGTCACGCCGTCGTTCGAGGAGTCGTACAGCTGCCCGTCGCCGGCCACGACCCGCAGCCGTCCGGGCTGTGCGTGCAACGCAGCCAGCCCACCACCCGCGACCGGGCCGAGGACCGTGCTGACCTGCGAGCCGCGCACGCGATGGATGGGCTGGTCGTTGACGCTGTAGATGTACGCCGCATCGCCCGGCCCGGGCTGTACGTCGTACGTGCTCAGGTCGTCCGGTGTCTTGTCGAGCAACTGCCAGCTGCAACCGGCGTCACTCGAGCGCTGGATCGCCTGCCGGCCGATGCTGACGAGCGTGTTCGGCTCCTGCAGCGCGGCGACCTTCGCGTACGTGACGGCGCGCAGCTTGCCGGTCGTCGGCGCGAGGGTCGCGCCGTCGGATTCGGTGATCGTCACCGAGCCGTCGCCGTACACGGTGTCGCAGTGCGGGCGGTTCCAGAACCAGCCGGGGTCCGCGGCACCGGCGTACGGAGGAGTCAGCGCGATCAGGACGGTCAGGGCAGTTCCGACGACGGTCATCCCTTAGATGTAAGGGATTCCGGGCACACCGGACCAGCGCTTGCCGTGGCCGACAAGCGCCATGACGAGAACAGGTCAGCCGGTGCTTATCCCGCGGCGGTGTCGATGTGCTGCGCGAGCACGAGGTCGTCGTCGGTGATCCCGCCGGCCTCGTGGCTGCTGACCCGGAACGTGATCGTGGTGTAGCGGATGTCCATGTCCGGGTGGTGGTTCATCGACTCCGCGAGCTGCCCGACGGTCGCCACCAGCCGGATGCCGTCCAGGAACGTGTCCCTCTTGACGCTGCGCACCAGTTCGTTGTCCACGACCTTCCACTCCGGGAGATGGTCGCGCAACGCGAGGTCGATCTGGTCGTCGGTCAGGAGCTCACTCATGCGCTCACTCTAGACCCCTGACGGCAGTGAGGGTGGCGATGACGTCGGTGCGCCAGGCGCGGTAGCGCGCGGGATCCTCGGTGAACGTGCGCTGGTCGGTCACCACGGCGTCCGCCGCGAGCAGTTTGGCGGCGTGTGCCTTCAGCGGCGCGGGCAGCTGCGGGTTGCTCTGTACGTCGTGCTGCAACTGCCACAGGAGGTTGTAGTCCTCCATCCCGTCGCGGAAGTTCTCCAGCCGGATCGACGCCATCGGGCCGTTCGGTCCCGGGTAGAACATCGACCCGTCGCCCGCCGTACCGTTGAACGTCGCCGCCCTCCACGCGGACAGGATGCCGTCGTTCACCAGCAACTGGTTGGCGTGGTCGGATCGGAGCCAGCGGTTGGTCGCGTAGTACAAAATGCCTTCCACACCGGCTTTGTAGGACATTGGCCCGACCAACGTCCGGGCGTCGATCGGCGGGTAGCCGTTGAACCAGTTCGGCAGCGGTGAGCCGGTAGCGATGTCCGGGTACCACCAGGCCTGGTCGCCGCGGGCACGGGTCCGCTCGGCGACTTGCTGGTTGTACAGATCCTGCTGCGGCACCCAGACGTCGACGAGGCCGGCGAGTCCGGTGTCGACGCCCATCGAGTTGTCCCGCAGCGTCGTGAGGATCGGCAGGTCCGGGAACGCCTCCTTCACCGCGGCGAAGGTCTGCTTCGCCGCTTGCAGCAGCGGACCGTTCGCCTCGTCGAAGCCGTACACATATGCATATTTGTCGACACCGGCGGCGCGGTAGCTGTCCATCGCGGTCCGCAACTGGGCGATCCACGTGTCGATCTGCGCCTGCCAGGTCTCCGGCTTGGACGGGTTGAGCAGACCGGCCCACAGGTAGAACGCGTTGAAGTCCCGCAGTCCGTAGTGGTCGCGGATGTACAGCACGTCCTCGACCGGGGTCGGCACGATCACCGGGTTCGCGTTCGAGGGGATGCACGCGCAGGTGTAGAGCTGGTCCGGCTCGATCTTGTAGTCGTGCAGGAAGGACCAGTACTGGTGCTTGGTCGCCTCCTGCGCCGCCGGGTCGGTGATCCCGTAGATGTCGTTCACGATCGCGGGCGTGAACTGGAACGTGGTGTTGAGCTTCGGTGCGTCGGGTGCCGCCACGGGCCAGACCTTGGCGGCCACGGTCATGGTCCGGGTCCGCTTGCCGGCCGCGGAGAACGCGACCGTCACGTGGTACGTGCCAGGGGCGGCCGTCGCCGCCGCCTTCAGCCGGATCCAGTACGGCTGGAACGTGTCCGCGGGTACGTCGACCGACGTCAGGTCGTCACGGATCGGGTCCGGCGTCCAACCGGCGTACGTGGGCCGGTGGTACACGTTCGTCGGCGTCACGTTCAGCGAGCCGACGGGAGCGACCGTGGCCTGCAGTGCGCCCTTGCCGGACACGGACGTCACGCGGGCCTGTACGCCGGTCAGCGGCTCGGCGAACGGCAGTACGACGGCCTGCACGTTCTCGTACTCGCCACGGGTCAGCGACACCGTCGGCGCCGTACCGGTCGAGGTGAACGGCAGGTCCTTCGGGTACACCAGCGCCATCGAGTCGGCGGACTCGACACCGAAGTCGGCGCGGCGGTCGTGTGCTCGCGCCTGGATGGTGTTCGCCAACCTCGGCACGGTTCGCTGCAACGCGGTGACGCCCGCATTGAACGGCTGGTACTGCGCGTACGTCATCGGGCCCAGCTTCTGGCGCAGCTCGGCGCACTGTGCCTCCGCTGCCCGCACCTGAGCCTTGAGCCGCTCGTCCGCGGGCTCGTGCCCGAGCGACCGGTCGAGTCCCTCGATCTGCTCCGCAAGCTTCGTCAGCACGCCGTTGAAGTCGACCAGTCGCAACAGTTGGGCGGCAGCCTTGTCGCCGTACGGCGTTTGGTCGTACGGGTAGCTGTCGACGAGCCGGAACGCGTCGTAGTGACCGATGACCGGCGTCTTGGCCCGCGGCATCGAGAAGCTGAGGTAGGCGATCCGGGTGATGTCGACACCGGCGGCCGCGATCGTGCTCATCCGCAGCGTGATCGGCGTCCAGTCGCGGGCGCGGATCGGGTAGTCCATACCCCACGCCTTGTTCGACTGGTCCCGGACGGTGATCCGGCCGACCGTCGTGTAGTCCTGCTCGGTGAAGAAGTCGAAGCCCAGCACGGTGTGGCCGGACCAGTCCGACACCGGGAGGCTCGGCGTTCCGGCGTACAGGTTGATGCCGGACGACGCACTGGCTCCCGGTGTGTTGGACGGGCCAACGGTGAACTTCAGGCCCGAGTCGCCGTGCGTGGGGTCGGCCGAGCGCTCGATCCGGTCGACCTGCGGCAACGTGACGGTCGCGCCCTGCAGATCCGCGTCGGTCTCGAAATCCTGGAACACTCCGGCGGGTGCGGCGGCCTGCGCCGCGCCCGCCTGGAGGCCGCCCACCACCAAGGTGATTGCCATCAGCAACAAGCCGGTCTTCCTCACGAGCCGCTCCTCCCGCCGGAATTACGGTCCCCACCGTAAAACGGGCGGGAAGGTGCGTCAAGGCGTGAGGTGGAGATTTCTGACCGGAGAAGGGTCGCTGTGCGCAGTTTCGATCAGCGTCGAAAGGTGGCTAGGAGCGCCGGGCCCGCGGCGCCGCGAGGAATCCGAGAAGCGCCAGTACCGATCCCGCGGTGACGATCACGCCGAAGACCCACGGCTGCGGGTCGTCGGCATTGAACGCCAGCAGGGTGCCGCTGATCGCCAGCCCCGTGGCGATGCTCATCGTCGCGGCCATCTGACCGGCGCTCGTGTTGCGGCCGGAGTTGCTCTGGTCGGACAGGTCCAGTGTGAGCACCGACAGGCTCGAGGAACTGAGCCCCATGCCGATACCCGCGAAGCCCCAGCCGATCAGGCCGATCCAGGTGGTCGCGTGCGTCCACGCGAGCAGTGACGTCACCGCCAGCCCGAGCGTCATGAACGCCAGCCCGGTCCGCAGTACGACGACGCGCTCGATCCCGTGCTCGCGACCCTGCAGCCACGATCCGAACGCCCAACAGACGCCAGTGATCGACAGCGTCACGCCGGCTCGCGACGGGCTGAAGTTGTGCTGCAGGGTGAGCAGGAGCGGGAGGTACGCGCCGACTCCGGCGAACGCGGCCCCGCCGAGCCCGCGGACGGCGACCACCGCAGGGAAACCGCGTCGGGCGGTGAACGTTCCGGCAGGCATCACGCGTACCGCGGCCCGTCCTAGCACCGCTAGCGCCACGAGAACCGCCGTACCGCCGAGGATCGGGTGCGCTTCCAGGTGGTCACCGGCCAGCGTCATGGAGAACAGCGCGACGGATGCAGCGAGGGCCCAGGGGAGTGCGGCGCGCCAGGCTTGGAGCTCGGCCGCGTCCTCGGCGGTGCGCTCCGGCGCCGGGGCGTCGGCGGATTGACGCATCGCCGGGCGGAGCAGCAGCCAGCTCGGGACCAGCAGTACGAGCGCGCCGAGGAAGACCCAGCGCCAGCCGAACTGCTCCGTCACCACACCCGTCAGTACCGGCCCGAGGACCGAGGGCAGGATCCACATCGCGGCGAACAACGAGAACATCCGCGGCCGCAGTACGGCGGGCAGCGCGCGGGCGACGAGCACCATCAACGACACGTCGAGCAGCCCCTCGGCCAGGCCGCTGAGCAGCCGTCCCGCGATCACCATCGGCATCGCGGTCGCCGTACCGACCAGAAGCTGCGCGAGGGTGAACGAGATCGCGCCCGCGCGCAACGTCGGGATCGGGCCGCGGCGGTCCGACCAGAGGCCGGCGATCGCGAGCGAGATCAGGTAGCTCGCGTTCGGCGCCGCGTTCGCGAGACCGAAGCTGCCGAGCGCGTCGAACTCGCGGACCATCGTGGGCAGTGCCGTACCGACCGCGCGGTTCTCGAACGCGCCGAGCGTGACGAGGCCGATCACCCCGAGCACCAGTGGCAGGTGCTGTCCGGTGAACAGCTTCGGGCGGGCCTCAGCGGCGGCGGTCGTCGTCATGCCCGTTATCGTCGAAGTTCAAGTTAGGTTGAAGTCAAGGCGAGCGGGTTCCGGGCAGCCGGAAGATCAGCACCAGGACGCGGAGGACGAGCACCGCGCAGATCACCAGCAGGTTGTAGCCGAGCAGCTGGAACAACGTCATCGAGTCGGTGACCTTCGGACCGCCCGGCGTACCGAGCAGCAGGACGGCCATGATGCCCGCGGTCGCACCTAGCACTGCTAGCAGCGCCTGGTGGAGCAGGCCGGTGAAGTGCCGCCGGTCGCGTTCGTCGGCGAACAGCCGAACGTTCACGCCGAGCCGGCCGCTCTCCGCCGCGGCCGCGATCCGGTCGATGCGGCGCGGCAGCCGGCGCAACATCGGGAGCAGCGTGGCGAGCTCCTCGGTCGCCGTACGGCGGAGCGCGTCGGGCGCGAGCCGGTCGGTGACGTGAGCGCCGGCGAACTGCCGCGACGCCGCGACCAGGTCGAAGCTGGGGGAGATCCGGGAGATCGTCCCTTCGATCGTGGCGAGTGCGCGGAACACGGCGGCGACCTCGGGCGGTACGCCGAGTTCGTGCGACGTGATGATCTTGAACAGGTCGTTGAACATCGCCGGGCCGAGCGTCACACCGGCCGCGAGGTGCCGGGTCATGAACTGGCCGACGGAGCGCTCCAGCGCGCGTTCGTCGATGACGTCCGGGCGATAGACGATCTCCAGCAGGGCGTCGGTGGCCGAGACCGGGTCGCCGTGGTCGATGGCGAGCAGGAATCGTTGCAGGGCCTCGCGGGTGGCCGGGTCGAGGCGTCCGACCGAGCCCAGGTCGAGCATGCCGATCCGGCCGTCGGTCAGCAGCAGGAAGTTGCCCGGGTGCGGGTCGGCATGGAACACCCCGTCGATCGCCACCTGGCCGAGCAGGCACTCGAACAGCGCGCGACCGAGGCGGGCCGGGTCGAGGCCGCGGTCGGCGATCGCCTGGCCGGCGTTGCCGAGACCGATGCCGTCGAGCCGTTGCATGGTGAGGACGCGGCGGGTCGAGCGCTCCGGATACAGCCGCGGTACGACGAGATCATTGCTCGCAGCAACGGAATGGCCGGCGGCGACCGTGGTCATGTTGCCGGCTTCTACGGTGAAGTCGAGCTCCTCGCGCATCGCGTCCGCGAACCCGTCCGCGAGCGCCCGCACGCCCATCCCACGTCCCCAGTCGGTGTTCCGCTCCAGTAGCCGCGCAAGCCGCCGTACGATGTCGAGATCCCGATCCACCACCCCCGCAATCCCGGGCCGCTGCACCTTCACCACCACATCGTCGGAGGTGTGTAGGCGGGCGGTGTAGACCTGGGCTACCGAGGCCGCGGCGAGTGGCTCGGGGTCGAAGGCGGCGTACAGCTGGTCCAGGGGGCCGCCGAGCTCCTCGGTGAGGACCTGCTCGATCTCCGGCCAGGGCGCGGCGGTGACCTGGTCCTGCAGGCGGCTGAGCTCGTCGGCGACCGCCGCCGGGATGATGTCGCTGCGGGTCGAGAGCACCTGGCCGAGCTTGACGAACGTGACACCCGCCTCGTCGAGTGCGAGCCGCAGCGACCTGGCCAGCTCGGCCTGGCCTGCGGCGTTCTCTCGGCCGGGACGGCGGCGGCCGCGCAGATACGGGCCGAGGCCGTGCTTGATCGCGATCCGCAGAATCTGCAGGTACCGCCGGGTGCGCGCGATCCGCCCGCTCAGGTCCCGCCGCAGATCACGGGCCCGCGGCAACGACCCGGTCGGTACCAGCGCCTCCGCCAGCACCAGGAACACCAGACCCGCGAGCATCGAGCAGAGCGCGATCAGCGCCATGAACGCGATCGCGGCGCCGCTCGATCCGGTCCACGGCGGCGTACCGATCATCGCGATCGCCAGCGGCCCGGACACGCTCAGCGTGATCAGCGCACCGACCGCGAGCCGCCCGAACCCGAACCGCACCCCGAGCAACCGCTGCGAGATCGGCACGAAGATCATCATGAACAGGACCAGATTCACCAGCCGCAACACCACAACGTCCATAGCCCCGAACCCTAGACACCCGACCACCCCCGGCAACTCCCCCACACGCGGGTGACCCATCCCCCACCCCCATTTCCCTGGCTGACCCACGAAGTTGGGGGTTCTGCACCCTGCACACGGGTCAGGAACCCCGCATTTGATGGGTCAACCAGGCAAATTCGTGGGTCAGCCAGGCAAATGGGAGAGCCCCGGGCCGGTGGGGCCAGGGGCTCTCGGGTACTGCGTTTGCGGTGGGGTCAGGCGGGGCGGCGGCGGATTTTGTTGCCGAGCCAGACCAGGGGGTCGTACTTGCGGTCGACGACGCGTTCCTTCATCGGGATCAGGGCGTTGTCGGTGATCTTGATGTGCTCGGGGCACACCTCGGTGCAGCACTTGGTGATGTTGCAGAAGCCCAGGCCGTGCTGCTCCTGCGCGGCGTGCTGCCGGTCGGCGGCGTCGAGCGGGTGCATGTCCAGCTCGGCGACGCGCATCAGGAACCGCGGACCGGAGAACGACTCCTTGTTCTCCTCGTGGTCACGGATCACGTGGCAGGTGTCCTGGCACAGGAAGCACTCGATGCACTTGCGGAACTCCTGCGAGCGCTCGACGTCGACCTGCTGCATCCGGTACTCGCCCGGCTTCAGGTCCGCCGGCGGCTTGAAGGCCGGCACCTCGCGCGCCTTCTGGTAGTTGAACGACACGTCGGTGACCAGGTCGCGGATCACCGGGAACGTGCGCATCGGCGTGACCGTGACGACCTCGTCCTCGGCGAACGTGTTCATCCGGCACATGCACATCAGCTTCGGCATACCGTTGATCTCGGCGCTGCACGAGCCGCACTTGCCGGCCTTGCAGTTCCACCGGACCGCCATGTCGGGCGTCTGCGTGGCCTGCAGCCGGTGGATCACGTCGAGGACGACCTCGCCCTCGTTCACCTCGACCTCGTAGTCCTTGAGCTCCCCGCCCTCGGAGTCCCCGCGCCAGACGCGGAATTTGCCCTTGTAACTCATTTGGCCGGCAGCTCCTCATCCGTCAGGTACTTCTTCAGCTCGTCGACTTCGAACAGCTCCAGCAGGTCCTCGCGCATCGGGATCTGCTGCTCCTCGGTGACGTTGACGACGCCGTCCGCGTCGAGCGCGCACACCAGCAGCTTCTTGCGCCACTCGGGGTCCATCGTCGGGAAGTCGTCCCGCGTGTGCCCACCGCGCGACTCCTGCCGCATCAGCGCGGCCCCGGCCACACACTCCGAGACGGTCAGCATGTTGCGCAGGTCGAGCGCGAGGTGCCAGCCCGGGTTGAACTGCCGGTGACCCTCCACCGTCATCTTCGCGATCCGGCTGCGGAACTCGGACAGCCGGCCGAGCGCCTGCTCCATCTCTTCTTCCTTGCGGATGATGCCGACCAGGTCGTTCATCGACTGCTGCAGTTCCTGGTGGATCGTGTACGGGTTCTCGCCGCCCTCGAGCTCGAACGGCGCGAGCGCGTCCGCGGCCGCCGCGTCGACGTCGGCGTCGTCGATCTTCGGCCGCTCCTGCAGCTGATCGACGTACGTCGCCGCGCCCATGCCGGCGCGCCGCCCGAAGACCAGCAGGTCGGACAGCGAGTTGCCGCCCAGCCGGTTCGAGCCGTGCATGCCGCCGGCGACCTCACCCGCGGCGAACAGGCCCGGTACGACGGACGACGCGGTGTCCGGGTCGACCTCGACGCCACCCATCACGTAGTGGCAGGTCGGACCGACCTCCATCGGCTCCGCGGTGATGTCGACGTCCGCCAGCTCCTTGAACTGGTGGTGCATCGACGGCAGCCGCCGGGTGATCTCCTCGGCCGGGAGCCGCGACGACACGTCCAGGAACACGCCACCGTGCGGCGTACCGCGACCGGCCTTCACCTCGGAGTTGATCGCGCGGGCGACCTCGTCGCGCGGCAGCAGCTCCGGTGGGCGCCGGTTGTTGTCCGGATCCTTGTACCAGCGGTCCGCCTCGTCCTCTGTCTCGGCGTACTGCGCCCGGAACACGTCCGGCACGTACTCGAACATGAACCGCTTGCCCTCGGAGTTCTTCAGTACGCCGCCGTCGCCGCGGACCGACTCCGTGACCAGGATCCCCTTCACCGACGGCGGCCAGACCATGCCGGTCGGGTGGAACTGGATGAACTCCATGTTGATCAGGGTCGCGCCGGCCCGCATCGCCAGCGCGTGCCCGTCACCGGTGTACTCCCAGGAGTTCGAGGTGACCTTGAAGGACTTGCCTACCCCACCGGTCGCCAGTACGACGGCCGGCGCGTCGAAGAGGATGAAGCGACCGGACTCACGCCAGTACCCGAAGGCGCCGGAGATCGCGTCGCCGTCCTTCATCAGCTCGGTGATCGTGCACTCGGCGTACACCTTGAGGTTCGCCTCGTAGTCGCCGGTCGCCTCGAAGTCCTCCTGCTGCAGCGAGACGATCTTCTGCTGCAGGGTGCGGATCAGCTCCAGGCCGGTGCGGTCACCGACGTGCGCGAGCCGCGGGTACGTGTGCCCGCCGAAGTTGCGCTGGCTGATCCGGCCGTCGGGCGTGCGGTCGAAGAGCGCGCCGTACGTCTCCAGCTCCCAGACCCGGTCGGGGGCTTCCTGCGCGTGCAGTTCGGCCATCCGCCAGTTGTTCAGGAACTTCCCGCCGCGCATCGTGTCGCGGTAGTGGACCTGCCAGTTGTCGTTGGAGTTCGCGTTGCCCATCGCCGCCGCGCAGCCGCCCTCGGCCATCACGGTGTGGGCCTTGCCGAACAGGGACTTGCAGATGATCGCGGTCTTCTTGCCCTGCTCGCGGGCCTCGATCGCCGCCCGCAGGCCGGCGCCGCCGGCCCCGATCACGACGACGTCGTACGAGTGTCGTTCCAGCTCAGTCATGGAGTCTTCAGATCCGTATCAGTTGATGATGCGCAGGTCGGAGAACCACCCGGCGGAGACCGCCATGATGTAGAAGTCGGTCAGGATCACGGTGAACAGCGACGTCATCGCGAAGGTGCCGTGCTTCGGGTTCAGCTTGGACACGAAGGTCCAGTACCGGTAGCGCATCGGGTGCTTGGAGAAGTTCTTCAGCCGGCCGCCGACGATGTGCCGGCAGGCGTGGCAGGACAGCGTGTACAGCCACAGCATCACCAGGTTGATCCAGATGATCACCGTGCCGAGACCGATCCCGAACCCACCGCCGTCGCCGTGGAAGGCCTGGACGCCGTCGTAGATGTTCAGCACACCGAAGATCAGCGCGCCGTAGAAGAAGTAGCGGTGCAGGTTCAGCGCGACCAGCGGGAACTTCCGCTCACCGGTGTAGTTCTTGTGCGGCTCGGGCACCGCGCAGGCGGCCGGCGCGAAGAACAGCGAGCGGTACCCCGCCTTGCGGTAGTAGTAGCAGGTGCCGCGGAAGCCGGCCAGGATCACGAACGTGATCAGGCTGAACGGCAGGAACCGCGGGAAGTCGCCGAACCAGGTGCCGAGATGGCTGGAACCCTCGACACAGCTGCTGGTCACACACGGCGAGTACAGCGGCGTGAGGTAGTGGTACGCGTCGACCCAGTACCACTTGTTCATGAAGATCCGGATCGTCGCGTAGACGATGAAGAAGCCCAGGATCACGCCGATACGCAACGGCGCGAGCCACCATCGATCCGTTCTTGCAGTCTTGAGGCCTACTTGTGCGCGGCCCGGCGCTTCTACCCCCGTTGCCATCAGGGAGCGTGCCTGTCAGGCGCGCCGAAGCCTTCGTGTTCCGCGTCGGTCCACATGGACGCGTCATACTCCACGTCGGGAATCTCCTCGAGTTCCTCCGGAACGGGTCCGGGCCTGTGCCTGGGGTCGGGCGGGCCGAGCTCCGCGAGATCGTCGCTCAGCCGGGCCACGTCGGACACCAGGCGGCGGATGCCGAGGGTGTCACCGTACTCCTGACTGAGTTTGCCGACGGCAGCGTGTAACCCTTCGAGCGCGCGGACGACCGCGGCGATGTTGCCTGGGCTGTTGTTGCCCTCACCCATGCCGACTCCAGTAATGGTTTTGTAGCTGTCAGTATGGGCACACTTTGCCCCTGCCGAGCGCCCAACGGAAGACCCCTCGGTACGGCGTGTTTCCAGTTAGGGTTACCTCAGTTGCGACCTGCGGACGGGTGGAGTAATGGAGCGAATCCGGCCTGCAGCGCAAGAAGATTCGCGGGTGGTGTGAGGGTCTCGACCTGTTCCAGCCCAGGTGGTCGCCGCGGCTCGCCGTACCCCTCCCACGACCAGGGCAGCAGCTGCTGACCGAGCACCAGCGCGGGTGAACCGTCGAACCGCACCATCGCCCCGTCGGGCAGGTCGGAGAGGTCCTGGATCGTCGTCCGTTGCCGCCGGCTCCGCGATTCGACCCGCTGGCTGTGCAGTACGGCGTCCATCGCGGCGGCTCGTGGTCGCTCGGCGAGACCCTGTGCGCTCGCCCACGCACCGGCGTACAGCAGGAAATCCCTGCGCCGGCAGTAATGACAGGGTCGATGGCCGGCGGCGAGCGCGACCGCTTCGTCGAAGAAGAACAGTGCGGTCCAGCGTCCCGGCGGCATCGGATCGCGGCGGATCCCTTTCCAGTCGAGGACACAGCAGATCCACGCCTTCGACCGCCAACGGGTCGTTCCCAGGCGGCGATCGGCGCCGTGCAGGCTGCCGCGGTTGCCCATCAGCAGGCCGCGACCGGGGTCGGCGACGATCTCCTGGGTGGGCAGAACCCTGTTCTGCAACGGCATCCCCGCATCATGCCGGACGCGGGCGGCAGTTTCTGGCAGAGTCGCGACAATGCGGATCGTGGTGGGTGTTGCGGTGGTGCGGGACGGCCTGGTGCTGGCGGCGTACCGGCCCGGGCCGGACGGCGGCTGGGAGTTCCCGGGCGGGAAGGTCGAGCCGGGGGAGACCGACGAACAGGCGGCCGTCCGGGAGCTCCGCGAGGAGCTGGACCTGGAGATCAAGGTCGGTGAGTCGCTGGGTCCTGGCGTGGACATCTCGGAGGCCTACCGGCTGCACGTTTACCGGGCCGTGATCGTCGCCGGCGACCCGGTGCTGCGGGAGCACGCGGAGCTGCGGTGGTTCGCGCCCGAGGATCTCGACGAGAGTGACTGGCTGGTACCCGATCGTCCATTCGTCAAGGCACTGCGAACTCGCCGGTAGTGGCGGAAGTCACACCGGTCACGATTCGGTGACTAGCGTCGGCTTCCCATGGCGTCCACACTGCGAGATACGTAGGGTTCCCGGCAACCCGGCGAGCCCGGGTCAAAAGGTGCGGGGTGCATCACCATGAAGGACGGGTGACAGGCGATGACGCTGGGGGTATCGGAGACGCAGTCTCCCGATGAGGGACTGCCGACAGATGCTCTGGTCGAGACTGCCGAAGCGAAGGAGATCGAGGGCCGCTCGCCGGGGGAGATCGCGTGGGCACGGCTGCGGCGCGACAAGATCGCGATCGCCAGTGCGATCGTGATTCTGCTGATCATTCTGGTGGCGCTGTTCGCGCCGCTGATCGTGAAGCTGAACGGGTTCCCGCCCGATCAGTTCAACAAGCTGAACGCGAACGGCGATCCGTTGCTGAACACCCGCGACGGCGGTATCCCGATCGGCGGGTTGTGGGGCAGCGGCACGAGCTCCGAGCACTGGCTCGGCGTCGAGCCGCAGAACGGCCGCGACGTCTTCTCGCGGCTCGTCTACGGCACGCGGGTCTCGCTGCTCGTGGCGCTCGGCGGAACGATCATCGCGGTCGTGCTCGGCACCGTGATCGGCATGGTGTCCGGGTACTTCGGCGGCTGGGTCGACACGCTGCTCAGCCGGCTGATGGACATCATGCTGAGCTTCCCGTCGCTGCTGTTCGTGATGGCTCTGACACCGGTAGTCGCGTCGCGCGGCCAGGACCTGTTGGGCATACCCGACGACAACAAGCTCAGGATGGGCGTGCTGATGTTCGTCCTCGGCTTCTTCGGCTGGGCCTACCTCGCGCGCATCGTCCGTGGTCAAACGCTTTCGTTGCGTGAGCGCGAGTTCGTGGAGGCGGCGAGATCACTCGGCGCCGGGCCGAACTACGTGCTGTTCCGGCAGGTCCTGCCGAACCTGTTGCCGACGCTGCTGGTCTACACGACGCTGCTGCTCCCGACGAACATCACCGCGGAGGCCGCGCTGTCCTTCCTGGGTGTCGGTATCAAGGAGCCGACCGCTTCGTGGGGCCGGATGATCGCCGACGCGTCGGCCTGGATCGAGAGCAATCCGTTGTACCTGTTCTTCCCGGGCACGGCGCTGTTCATCACCGTGCTCGCGTTCAACCTGCTCGGCGATTCCGTCCGGGACGCCCTCGATCCGCGTGCGGGAAGGAGCTGACCGGTGGGCCGCTATCTCATCCGCCGCCTGATCCAGGCGGTGTTCGTACTGCTGGTGATCAGCGCGATCACGTTCTTCCTGTTCTGGGCCACGCCGGCGAATCCCGCGTTGCTGATCTGCGGCAGGAACTGCAATGCGGAGACGGTCGCGCAGGTCAACGCGACGTACGGCTTCGACAAGCCGCTGGTCGTGCAGTACGGCCAGTACATGCAGGGACTGGTGAGCCCGGGCGGGCGGACGATCGGATCCGAGGGCAACGAGCGCAACTGCGCGTGGCCGTGCTTCGGTGAGTCGTACCAGAACGGCATCCCGGTCTGGAACTCGATCAAGGACGCGTTCCCGGCGACGCTGTGGCTGGCTCTCGGGGCCGCGGTCCTCTGGTTGTTGTCCGGCGTGATGCTCGGCCTGATCGCCGCGCTCCGTAAGGGCAAGTTCATCGACAAGTTCAGCGTCGGCCTGGCGCTGTTCGGGGTGTCGTTCCCGACGATCGTGTTCGGCTACCTGCTGCTGTTCTTGTTCATCGTGAAGCTGAAGTGGATCCCGTTCCCGGACACGGCGAACGCGGCCTTGTTCACGGTCGGTCCGGTGAAGTGGCTGCAGTTCTACATCCTGCCGTGGATCACGCTCGCGCTGGTGTTCGCGGCGCTCTACACGCGGATCACCAGGGCCAACATGATCGACACCATGAACGAGGACTACATCCGGACGGCCCGGGCGAAGGGCCTGGGCGAGCGGACCGTGGTCTTCAAGCACGGGCTGCGGTCCGCGCTGACCCCGATCGTGACCATCTTCGGCCTGGACGTCGGCGGCCTGCTCGGCGGCGCGGTGATCACCGAACAGATCTTCAGCATCACCGGCCTCGGCAAGTTCTCCATCGACTCCGTGCTCAGCAACGACCTGCCCGCGATCATGGGCGTGGTGCTGTTCGCGGCGATCTTCGTGGTGCTCGCGAACATCGTCGTCGACGTCCTGTACGCCGTTATCGACCCGCGCGTGCGGCTGTCCTGATCAGGTGAGGTGAGATGACCGAATCCGTGACCAGTGCGCCGCCGGCGGACACCCGTGCCGGAAAGCCGTTCCTCGAGGTCAAGGACCTGCAGGTGCACTTCCCGACCGACGACGGGCTGGTGAAGGCCGTCAACGGCCTGAACTTCACCCTCGAGCGGGGCAAGACGCTCGGTATCGTCGGCGAGTCCGGCTCCGGCAAGAGCGTGTCCAGCCTGGCCATCATGGGCCTGCACAAGGGCAGCAAGGCGAAGGTGAGCGGCGAGATCTGGCTGGACGGCGCCGAGCTGGTGTCGATGTCCGTGCCCGAGATGCGGGCCCTGCGGGGTCAGCAGGTCGCGATGATCTTCCAGGACCCGCTGTCGGCGATGCATCCGTTCTACCGCGTCGGTGACCAGCTCACCGAGGCGTTCCTGGTACACAACAACGCGCCGAAGGCGGTGGCCAAGAAGCGCGCGGTCGAGCTGCTCGACCGGGTCGGCATCCCGTCGCCGGACAAGCGGTTCTTCGACTACCCGCACCAGTTCTCCGGCGGTATGCGGCAGCGCGCGATGATCGCGATGGCGCTGATGTGCGACCCCGCGCTGCTGATCGCCGACGAGCCGACCACGGCCCTCGACGTCACCGTCCAGGCCCAGATCCTGGACCTGATGAAGGATCTGCAGAAGGAGTTCAACTCCGCGATCATCCTGATCACGCACGATCTCGGTGTGGTCGCCAAGATGACCGAGAACGTGGTCGTGATGTACGGCGGCCGCGTCGTCGAGTCGGGCAACGTCCGGGACATCTTCTACCGGCCGGAGATGCCGTACACCTGGGGTCTGCTGGGCTCGATCCCGCGGGTGAACCGCTCCGGCGACGGGCGGCTCAAGTCGATCCGGGGTACTCCGCCGTCGCTGATCAACCTGCCCAAGGGCTGCCCGTTCCAGCCGCGCTGTGACTACCAGGAGCACGTCGAGGGGGCGAATTGCGCCACCGAGCTGCCGGAACTGCTGCAGATCGGCCAGGAACAGCATCGGGTGCGGTGCCACATCAACTCCGAGCAGCGCAAACAGCTGTTCACCGAGCAGATCAAGCCGAGTCTCTGATGGCGGGGGAGTGCTGGTGAGTACGACGACATCGGCCGAGCAGGCGACCGGGAAGCAGGCCGCCGGCGGCGAACTGCTGCTCGAGACGCGGGGGCTGCAACGCTATTTCCCGGTCACCCAGGGGATCATCTTCCAGAAGCAGACCGGGGCCGTGAAGGCGGTCGACGGTGTCGACCTCAGCATCCGCGCCGGCGAGACACTCGGCGTGGTCGGTGAGTCCGGCTGCGGGAAGACCACCACCGGCCGGCTGGTGACCCGGCTGGACGAGCCGACCGGCGGCACGATCTCGTTCATGGGCTCGGACATCACGCACCTGAACCGGGCCCGGATGCGCCCGTTCCGCCGGGAGATCCAGATGATCTTCCAGGACCCGTTCTCGTCGCTGAACCCGCGGCAGACCGTCGGCACCATCATCGGCGCGCCGTTCGACATCCAGAAGGTGAAGAGCGAGACCGGGACGAAGAAGGCGGTCCAGACCCTGATGGAACGGGTCGGGCTGAACCCCGAGCACTACAACCGGTATCCGCACGAGTTCTCCGGCGGCCAGCGGCAGCGGATCGGCGTCGCCCGGGCGCTCGCGCTGCGGCCGAAGCTGATCGTCTGTGACGAGCCGGTGTCGGCGCTCGACGTGTCGATCCAGGCGCAGATCGTGAACCTGCTGGAGGACCTGCAGGAGGAGTTCGATCTCGCCTACCTGTTCATCGCGCACGACCTGTCGGTGATCCGGCACATCTCCGACCGGGTCGCGGTGATGTACCTCGGCAAGGTGGTCGAGACCGCCGACCGGGACGAGCTCTACAACCATGCTCGGCACCCGTACACGCACGCGTTGCTGTCCGCGGTGCCGGAGGCCGATCCGGACGCCGAGGAGCGGCGCGAGCGGATCCGGCTGACCGGTGACGTGCCGAGCCCACTGAACCCGCCCTCGGGGTGCCGCTTCCGGACCAGGTGCTGGAAGGCACAGGAAATCTGCGCTGCGGAAGAGCCGCCGCTGATGCAGATCGGAGCCCCGGGCCATCAAGCGGCTTGCCACTTCCCGGAAGAACGGGACGTGGTGTGACTACTACACAGAGTGTTCGTCCGGTGTAGCGACGGCATTGAAGGGATCACGATCCGGTCAAGCGGCCCACACTCCATTGCGCAGGTTTGTGAACACGTGAGTTGATGACCGCCACATGACGTAGATCAGTTTCTCCATGCCGCCGTGACCCGGCGACAAGTGTCAACACAAGGAAGGAAATCACTGGCCATGGATCACCTCAAACGACCCGGAGCGGCCATCGCCGCAGGGTTGGTTCTGAGCCTGACCGCGGTTGCCTGCGGCGGGGGGAACAGCGAGACGCCGAGCGGGCAGGCTTCGGCCGGTGCCAAGGGGGGCACCGTCACCGTCTACTCGGTCACCGACGTCGAACACCTCGACCCGGCGCGGAACTTCGTCACCGACTCCCAGATGATCGGCAAGCTGATCACCCGGACGCTGACGGACTACCGGTACGACGCCAAGGCGAAGAAGATCATCCTCGAGAAGGACCTCGCGGAGAGTTACGAGGCCACCCCGGACTTCAAGACCTGGACCTTCAAGCTGAAGGACGGACTGAAGTACGAGGACGGCACGCCGATCGTTGCCGCCGACATCAAGTACAACGCCGAGCGGTCGTTCGCCGCGGACATGGCCGAGGGTGCGCCGTACGCGCACGAGTACCTCGACTGCAAGGGCTACAAGGGCCCGTACGTCGCTGACAACAACGGTGGCAAGGGCTGCACCGCCATCGAGGTCCCGGACGAGAAGACGATCGTCTTCAAGCTGAACCGCCCGGTCGCCTCGTTCGACGGTACGGCGAGCATGAAGGTCTTCTCGCCGGTTCCGAAGGCCAAGGACACCAAGACGCAGTACGACAGCCGCCCGGTCGCCAGCGGCCCGTACAAGATCGAGTCGTACACGCGGAAGAAGCAGCTGGTGCTGGTCCGCAACACCAACTGGGACCAGAAGACCGACCCGCTGCGCGACGCCCGGCCGGACAAGTTCATCTTCAAGTTCGGTGACGCCGAGGCGACCGTCGACCAGCGGCTGATCGCGAACGGCGCGGCGGACCAGAGCTCGCTGAGCTTCACCGGTGTGCAGCCGGAGAACATCGCCAAGACGAACGGGGCCGGCGTCAAGGACCGCATCGTCGAGGGCACCGACATCTGCCGCCGCTACATCGCGTTCAACCAGCAGAAGCCGTTGCTGAAGAACCAGAAGCTGCGCGAGGCGCTGTACGTCGGCCTGGACCGGACGAGCTACCGCGACGGCCGCGGTGGCGAGCGGCTCTCTGCGGTGGTCGACTCGATCATCCCGCAGGACATGGAGGGCTACAAGAAAGAGGAGACGTTCAACGTTCCGCCGGAGGGCGACCAGGCGAAGGCCAAGCAGCTGCTGACCGAGGCCGGCTACAAGGGCGAGAAGCTCGTCCTGGGTACGGCGGACTCCGGTCTGGCCGTGAAGGCCGCCGAGGCCGCTCAGGCGTCCTGGAAGGCGATCGGGGTCAACGTCGAGATCCAGAAGATCCCGGGTGACAACTACTACTCGACCCAGCAGCAGGACTCGTCGGCGACCGACCTGATCACCGCCGGCTGGTGCTACGACTGGGCGAGCCTGACGACGATCGTGCCGTCGGTCTTCGGACCGGACACGACCGCCCCGGGCAAGGCCGCGCAGAACAACTACGCGCGCAGCCAGGCCGGCTGGGACAAGATGGCCGAGCTGGCCAAGGAGTCCGACAAGTCGAAGATCGAGACCGGTCTGTCCGACCTGTACGTCGAGATCATGAAGACGGCGCCGCTGGTGCCGACCGTTCAGGACCTCAACGTCTACGTCGTGGGCTCGAACCTCGACAACGTGGTCACCGACCCGAACACCGGTGGCTTCCCCGACCTGACGCAGATCGGTGTGAAGAAAGTGAGCTGATCCCAGCACACTTCTGAGAAGGGCAGTGCCTCCGGGTGCTGCCCTTCTCGCTTGTTCACACACAGCAACTGTATGGGTGATTTGTATGGGTTGTACCTGGCAGGCGGCCGGGCCCGGAGACGAGAATCCTTGCTGAACTCTTGGGGAGGAGTGAGGCATGTCGGTGTATCCGGCAGTTCCAGCGGTGCGACTCGAGGACGTTGCACCGCAGATCGTCTGCGAGGTCTACGAGCTCGGATCGCACCGGCGGACGCCCGCCGCGGTCAACGAGCTGACCAGTCGCCAGGTGACGATCGGCCGGATGATGTCGACCGGCGCGAAGGACGCCGCGATCGCCCGCGACCTCGGACTGTCGCTACGCACCGTGCGTTCGGAGATCAGTGCGCTGATCGCCGGTCTCGGCGCCAAGTCGCGGTTCCAGGCCGGCTGCCTGCTGGTCCGCCGCTTCGGCTGACCCGCTGCCGGGAGAACTGTCCGGAGGGCGACGTAGGCTTTCGGCATGGTTGAGCTTGCTGAGCGCCGGCTGCTGCTGGTGCACGCCCACCCGGACGACGAAACCATCAACAACGGTGTGACGATGGCGCGCTACGTCGCCGAGGGCGCCCACGTCACCCTGATCACCTGCACCCTCGGCGAGGAGGGAGAGGTCCTCGTCCCCGACCTGGCCCACCTGGCCGCCGACCAGGACGACGGCCTCGGCGAGCACCGGATCGGTGAACTCGCGAACGCGATGGCCGAGCTCGGTGTCACCGACCACCGGTTCCTGGGCGGCGCGGGGAAGTACCGCGACACCGGGATGATCTACAACGACGAGGGCAACGCGGACGTCCCGCCGCAGACCCGCAAGGACAGCTTCTGGCAGGCGGACCTGGTCGCCGCGGCGAACGATCTGGTCCCGGTGATCCGCGAGCTCCGCCCGCAGGTCCTGGTGACCTACGACGAGTGGGGCAACTACGGCCACCCCGATCACATCAAGGCGCACCGCGTCGCGACGTACGCCGCCGCGCTGGCCGCCGCCCGGTCGTACCGGGAGGACCTCGGACCGGCCTGGGACATCCCGAAGATCTACTGGACCGCGATGGCCGAGTCCCGGATGCGCGAGCAGCTCCGGGCGCTCCGCGACTCCGGGGACACCACCACCTTCGAGGGGATGGACCCGGACGGCCCGATGCCGCCGATGATCACGCCGGACCGGCTGATCGACTGTGTGATCGAGGGCGAGGAGTTCATCGACCGCAAGATGAACGCGATGAAGGCGCACGCCACCCAGATCACTGTCGACGGACCGTTCTTCGCGCTGTCCAACAACAACGGCAACCAGATCTGGGCCTCCGAGCCGTACCGCCTGGTCAAGGGCACCCCGGCCCCCGGCCCGGACGGCCTGGAACACGACCTGTTCGCCGGTCTGTGAGGTGACCGTTCCCACACGCTCGGTTGAGGCATCAACCTGTCGGCGGGCATAACCTGCTGAGGTGTCCTCAACCGAGTCGAGTGGGAACGTCCCGCCTGCGGAGTTCCGCGCTGCGCTCGGCCAGTTCGCGTCGGGGATCACGATCATGAGCACGCTGCAGGACGGCGTCGCGCACGCGATGACCGCCAACGCGTTCACGTCGGTGTCGCTCGATCCGCCGCTGGTGCTGGTCTGCGTCGACAAGGGCGTCCGGATGCACTCCGCCGTCCTGGACTGCGGTTACTGGGCCGTGTCGGTGCTCTCCGGGGCGCAGAAGGCGATCGCGGAGCGGTTCGCGCGGTCCGGGCGGGATCTGTACAGCCAGTTCGACGGCATCGGTACGACGGCCGGCCCGAAAACCGGGTGCCCGACCGTCGACGGCGCCCTGTCGTGGCTCGAGTGCCGGACCTGGGCGACGTACGACGGGGGCGACCACACGATCGTGGTGGGTGAGGTGCTGAGCCTCGGGACGGGCGATGCACGCGACCCGAGCGCACTGATCTACCATTCCAGTCACTACCGGGAACTGCCCGGAAACTGATTGTTACTGCCGGGGCATCGCGGGGCGGCCCCGACGGTCGGTGGGGCCTGCCCCGTCCCGTAGGATGTGCGCTTGTGCCCTGACCAAGCGCTCGAGCGGGAGGACTCTGTCCGGTGGGGAGAAAGCAGCTCGCGGGGATCATCGCCGCCGCGGGGCTCGGTGTTGTCGTCGTGGGGTACGGCGCGGCGTTCGCGTTCGCCGGAGCCAAGATCCCGACGGACACGACCGTGCTCGGCATCCCGATCGGCGGCCTGTCCGAGGCCGACGCGAAGACCAAGCTGACCGCGGGCCTCAAGGACCGCGTGGCCGCGCCGATCGCGCTGAAGGCCGGCGACTCCAAGTTCCAGGTCCAGCCGGCGGACGCCGGGCTGTCCGTGGACGTGGACAAGACCGTCGCCGCCGCGGGCGCGGGCCGCAGCCTGGCCCCCGGCCGGATCTGGCACGCGCTGAGCGGCGGGGACGCGGTCGAGCCGGTCGTGACCAAGGACGACGCGAAGCTGAAGGCGGCCGTCGACAAGCTGGCCGGCCAGGTGAACCGCAAGGCCACCGAGGGCACGATCACCTTCAAGGGCACGCAGCCGGTGAAGCACGACCCGGCCGACGGCCTGCAGCTGGACACCGCGAAGGCGGTCGACGCGGTGCTCGCGGCGTACCCGTCGGACGGGACCCCGAAGGAACTGCCGGCCGATGTCACCAAGCCGCAGGCCGCCTCCGAGGCGATCGACAAGGCGCTCAAGGAGTTCGCCGAGCCCGCGATGTCGGGCCCGATCCGGCTGACCGTCGGGTCGAAGTCGGTCGAGCTGGAGCCGGCCGAGCTCGCGCCGGCGCTGGCGGTCAGCGTGCAGGAGGGGAAGGTCATCCCGGCGCTGAACACCAAGCTGCTGGAGCCGCTGTTCGTGCAGCGGTTCAAGGCGCTGGAGACACTGCCGAAGGACGCGACGGTGCAGATCGTCGGGGCCGGTCCGAAGGTCGTCCCGGCGGTCAACGGGATGGTCGTCGACCGGGCGAAGGTCGGGGCGGCGATCCTCGCGATCCTGCCGAAGCCGACCGGTGAGCGGCGCGCCGCCGTACCGCTGACGGCGACTCCGGCGAAGTTCACCACCGCGCAGGCGACCGCGCTCGGGATCACGCAGAACATCGGCGACTTCAAGACCGAGTTCCCGCACGCGCCGTACCGCAACACCAACATCGGGACGGCCGCGGCCAAGATCAACGGGACGCTGCTGAAGCCGAACGAAGAGTTCAGCCTGAACAAGATCGTCGGCGAGCGGACCAAGGAGAACGGGTTCGCCGAGGGGTACATCATCAGCGGCGGCAAGTTCGAGAAGGACTTCGGCGGCGGTGTCTCGCAGTCGGCGACCACGACGTTCAACGCGGCGTTCTTCGCCGGGCTGAAGATCGTCGCGCACAAGGCGCACAGCGTCTACATCAGCCGCTACCCGGTCGGGCGGGAAGCGACCGTGGCCTGGCCGAACGTGGACCTGAAGTTCCTGAACGACTCCGGGCACGGCCTGCTGGTGCAGACGATCTTCAAGGCGTCGACGCCGGGCAGCAAGGGCAGTATCCGGGTGATCATCTGGGGCACCAAGTTCGTCGACGTCACCGCCGGGCAGTCGGAGAAGACGAACTTTCGGCAGCCGAGCATCGAGTACAACACGGCCGCGAAGTGCGAGCCGCAGGCGCCGACCGCGGGCTTCGACATCACCATCTACCGGTACTTCGCGAAGAACGGCGTCCGGGTGAAGACCGAGTCGTTCACCACGAAGTACAACGCGGCCAACGACATCCGCTGCGGGCCGAAGCCAGGCACCACCGTGACCCCGCCACCGGGCGGCATCTCAACCCCACCCGGCCGAAAACCAGGCGTCACCACAACGACAACCCGTCCACCGAGCTGATCTGTCAGTTGCGGTTGAGGGTGTGTAGGCCGGCGGCGACCTGGGTGAAGACCGGTTCTGCGATCGCGGCGCCTTCGCGGCGGACGTGGTGTGGGTCGATGCGGAGGACGCGGTCGAGGCGGACCTCGCTGGGACGCTGCTCCTTGTCCCAGGAGCCGCTGCCGATGTCCAGCCAGACCCGGCCCCAGCGCGCCTCGTCGGCGGCGTCGCGGTCGTGGTCCTTGCTGGTGAGGATCAGCGCCAGCAGGTACGGCTCGTCCCAGCCGACGACCAGCACCGGGCGGTCCTTGCCGCGGCTGAAGTCCTCCTCGAACGGCACCCAGGTCCAGACGATCTCACCGGGATCCGCGACCCCGTCGTCCGGGTGCGGCGTGTACTCCACCCGCACCGTGCCCTCGAAGTCCCCCGGGTACTCCGGCCGCTCGACCACATGATCCGCCATGCCACCGGAGCCTAGCGGGGGTGGCTGGTCAGGTAGCGGTAGCGGTAGGCCTCGCGGTAGCCGAGACGGGTGTACGTCGCCATCGCGCCGGTGTTCTCGACGAGGACCTCCAGATAGGTACGGCGGCCGCCGTGCGGTCCCGCCCAGCGCGCCAGCGCCTGCACAATCGCCGTACCGAGGCCCTGGCGGCGGTAGTCGTCAGCCACGCGGATCGCATCCACCCCGAGCCAGTGCCCGGTCATGGAGCCACGTCCGACAGCCGCCACGACCCCGTCGAGAGTCACCGATGCGAACACCGCCTTGGGCGCTCCTTCGAGCACCTTCGGGGCTACCTCCGGTACCGGGCCCTGGAAAGCGGCGGCGTACCATGCGTCATTCGGTGCCTCGTCGAGCTGTACGTCGTATCCGGGAAGCGCGTTCACGTGGTCCAGCGTGGTGTGCATGACCAGTACGTCGGACTGGTCCGGGCGGGCGTCCACCCAGCCGCAAGCGCGAATCTCCTGGTCTTCGGGGCTGCCTACGCGGATCAGAGCCTGTGGAGGAAGGTGGCGCTCCCGGTAGAAGGTGCTTGCCTGGTGGAGGGCGTCGGGGACCGGCATACCAGGGTCTCCGGCCGGGAGGAGCGAGTTCCCGCGGCCCGTCCAGCCGGAGGATGCTCGGAGCAACCAGTGGCCGACGTACGCCGTCTCGACGGCTGGGCGGCCCAGTGCGGTCGTGAGGAAGAGCTGGTCGACGTCCACCGGGCGGAGCGGCATCTCTGGGATCGTCTTGGCGGCGGTCACATCGGCTGCCGGGATTTCATGGACCGAGCCATCCGCGTGGCGGACAATGGCCAGTGCGGGGGTCCACGACTGCAGAACGCCGATGAGGTCGGTCAGACCGCCTGGAATCCGGTGCCGGACGACGACACGGTGGCCGATATCACGGGCACCCAGGCCTGACACGATCCGGACTCCTGGCACAGTGGTCAACGTACTACCGTGATACTAGAGACACCGAGCACCACCGCATCGCAGCACCCCAGTCCCCGCTGCGCTTGCCTGCCATAGGAGGAGTAGCAGTGACCTACGTCATCGCGCAGCCGTGTGTTGACCTGAAGGACCTCGCCTGTGTCGAGGAGTGCCCCGTCGACTGCATCTACGAGGGCAACCGGATGCTGTACATCCACCCCGACGAATGCGTCGACTGCGGAGCCTGCGAGCCGGTCTGCCCGGTGGAGGCGATCTACTACGAGGACGACACTCCGGAGCAGTGGAAGGACTACTACACCGCGAACGTCGACTTCTTCAACGACCTCGGCTCGCCCGGCGGTGCGTCCAAGATGGGCAAGATCGACAAGGACCACCCGTTCATCGCCGCCCTGCCCCCGCAGGAACACGACGAGTAACTCATTCATCACACAACGTCCGAAGGAACGTGGCCTCGAGCGCACGTTTCTTCGGACGTTGTGTTTATTGCTCCAGGACGTCGACGTGGACGTGGTCGAGGTGGCGGAGGATCTTGGGGTCTCCGGAGCGTTCGGGTGGGGTGTAGTCCCGCCAGCCCGAGTCCGACCGGCCGCCGGCGGTCCAGATCTTGTCGCTGAAGATGACCGTCTTGATCTTCAGCAGATCCGCCCGCGCGACCAGGTACTGCGCCATCGCCCAGCCCTTGGTGGTGTTCGCCGCCGAGATCGGGCGCACGAACACGTCGACCGCCCGCCCGTCGTAGTGCGCCGATCCCTCCATGTGCCCGGTCCTCACTCCGCCCGCGGCGTACCCACCGGTCGACACACTCCCGAACGTCCGGAGCAGGTCCTTCCGTACGGCGTCGGCACGCGGCGTCAGCCCGTTGCGCCCCATGACCTCCTGCGGCACCGCGTCCGTGTTCACGGTGCAACTGAACACGCTCTTCGACTGCCCTGTCAGCGCTGACGCGAGCACGCGGGCGTCCGCCTCGTGGTCGGCGTACGCGTTCGGGAACGCGCTGCGCTGCACCTTGTCGGCCGCGACCGTGATGGCGAGCTTCTGGTAGTTCTTGATCTTCACGAGCGCGTCGTAGAACTTGCCGGCCGCGTAGTGCGGGTCCTGCACCTGCGCCGCCGTACCCCAGCCCTGTGACGGCCGCTGCTGGAACAGCCCGAGCGAGTCCCGGTCGCCGTGCGCCAGGTTGCGCAGGCCGGATTCCTGGTAGGCCGTGGCGAGCGCGATCGTCGCCGCGCGGGCCGGCAGACCGCGCCGTACGGCGACGCCCGCGATGATCGCTGCCGACTCGGCCTGCTCGAAGTCGACCACGACCGTCTGCCCGTTCACGGACGCCGAGCATTCCTCGGTCGGCGGCAGGAGGTTGCCGACGTGCTTCCCGCCGAGCCAGGCGATGCCGACCCCGACCGCCAGGCTGAGCACGCCAATGCCCCCGACGGCCACGAGGGCACCACGCTTTATCGGCATACCGCTCCCAACGTCCGAGGGCGGGTGACAGGTTCCTGCCTCACGAACGGGTTGACGTGCCGAGCCTCACGTCGGTTGGCGAATTCATACTTTCGGACGATCAGGCGTTGGCGTGCAGAGCCTCGTTGAGCGTGATGCCTTCGCCCTTGCGCGGGCGGGCCTCCACCGCGCCGGTCACCGAGTTGCGGATGAAGAGCAGCCCGGGCTGTCCGGACAGGTCGCGGGCCTTGACCACGCTGCCGTCCGGGAGGGTGACCTTGGTGCCGGCGGTCACGTACAGGCCCGCCTCGACCACGCAGTCGTCGCCGAGCGAGATCCCGGTACCGCCGTTCGCGCCGAGCAGGCAGCGCTTGCCGATCGAGACGACCTGCTTGCCGCCGCCGGACAGGGTGCCCATGATGGACGCGCCCGCGCCGATGTCGCTGCCGTCGTCGACCACGACACCGGCGACGATCCGGCCCTCGACCATCGACGTGCCGAGCGTGCCGGCGTTGAAGTTCACGAAACCCTCGTGCATCACCGTCGTTCCTTCGGCGAGGTGCGCGCCGAGCCGAACGCGGTCCGCGTCGCCGATCCGGACCCCGGACGGTACGACGTAGTCCGTCATCCGCGGGAACTTGTCCACGCTCGTGACGCTCAGGTGCTGACCCGCCGCGCGCGCCCGCAACCGCACGTTCTCGATCTCCTCGACCGGGACCGGGCCGAGCGACGTCCACGCGTTGTTCGGGAGGGCGCCGAAGATGCCGGCCAGGTTCACGCCGTGCGGGCGGACCAGGCGGTGGCTCAGGAGGTGCAGCCGGAGATACGCGTCCGCCGTACCGTCCGGGGCCGCGTCCAGCGCGATCTCGGTCGTCACGACCTCACGCCGTACCTGCCGGAGGTCGTCCTTGCCCTCCGCCGCTACCAGTTCGGCCGGAGCCTTCGAGTCCGCGGGCTGCGTCCCGAGCTCGGGCGCCGGATACCAGACATCCAGGACGTCCCCAGCGGTCGTAACGGTCGCGAGGCCGAAGCCCCAGGCGTGCGTGGCGTTCTCGGTCATGGGCCTACCCTAATTCGGCGGCGCTCGGGGACGGCCCTGTGGTCTACTTTTCGGATGCTTCCTGGCTGGGTTCCGCGTGCTGTGGTGCTGGAGGAGTTGGCGGCACCAGGGGAGGACGCGGTGCACTCGGAGCTGTTGCGGCAGTGGGGGTCGTCGGAGGTACGGCGGTTGTCGTACGGGTTGCGCAGCGTGATCGTGAAGCGGGGGACCGACGGGCAGTCCGGCGAGGCGAGTGCTTACGAGCGCTTCGTCGTACCGTTCGAACTGCCGGCGCCGGACCTGCTGTACGGCGTCGACGGCGTGCTCGTGCTGGCCGACGTGGGCCGGGTGACGCTGGAGCAGGAGCCGAGCGCCGAAGGATTCCTTGCGGCCGCCGAGCTGCTCGCGGCGATCCGGAAACAGCCGGTCGGCGGGCCGAGCGAGTTCCCGCCGGAGCGGGTGAAGGAGCTGGCGGATCGGATCGGGCGGATCGACTTCGATCTCGGCCCGCTCACCGAAGCGCTGGCCGGGGTGCACCGGGAGGCTCCGACGGCCGTCGTCCACGGCGACTTCGTGCCGAAGAACCTGGTCACCGACGGCCGGCGGTGGACCGCGGTCGACTGGCCGGGCGCGTACCTGGCGCCGCATCTGAGCGACCTCTACACCCTGATCCGCGATGCCGTTGCCCTCGGCCACGACCGCGCGCCGATCGTGCGGCGGTACGTCGACGCCGCCGGAGCCGACCCCGCCTTGGTGGAGCGTCAGCTCCTGGTGGGCGGCGGCTGCTTCTACCTGCTGGCGTTGACGTTCGTGGTCGAGGAGGGCCTGCGGACGATCCCGGACTCCGTGCACTGGATCGACGGCCTGCTCACCGAACTCGAGGACGTCGTCGGAGCCCTGGCATGAAGCTGCTCGTCCTCGGCGGCACCAAGAATCTCGGGCGGCACGTGGTCGAGGCCGCGCTCGCGGACGGTCATGAGGTGACGCTGTTCAACCGCGGGCAGACGAACCCCGGCCTCTTCCCTTCCGTACGCCGGATCGCCGGCGACCGCGCCGCGCCCGACGCGCTCGCCGCGGGCGAGTGGGACGGCGTGATCGACATGTCCGGCTTCCTGGTCCGGGACGTCGCGCTCAGCGCGTCCGTACTCCGCGACCGCTGTGGCCACTACACGTACATGTCCTCGATCGCCGTGTACGCCAGCAAGACCACGCCCGGTATGACGGAGTCCGCGCCGTTGCTGCTCTGGCCGGCCGGTGCCCCCGAGGACCATTTCACGATGGACCTCTACGGGCCGTCGAAGGTCCGCAACGAGTCGTTGCTCACCGCCACCTTCGGTGACCGCACCGCCGCCGTACGCTCCGGTTTCGTCGTCGGCCCGTACAACCCCGACTTCGGCAACTGGGGCTGGGCGCTGGCCCACGACCTCCCGATGGAATGCGCCGCCCGCCCCGACCAGCCCATCCAGTACATCGACGCCCGCGATCTGGCAGCCTTCCTCCTCCACCTCACCACCAAGCGCATCCCGGGCCCTTTCAACGCGGTAGGCCCCACGCAGACGATGGCGGACCTGGCCACCGCCTGGCGCGCCGCCGTACCCAACCCCCACCCCATCAACTGGTCCCCCGAGGTAGACCGCTTCCACCTCCCCCACGACGGCACCAACGACGGCACCTTCCACCTGGACAACACCCGAGCCCTCCACGCCGGCCTCCACCTCCGCCCCGACAAGGCGATCGCCCACGACTACGTGACCTGGATCCAAGCCGGAAACATCCCGCCGGACCCACCTCACTGAGGTTGTGGACAACCCGGCGCACGGCCCAGCGATGCTTCGTAGGATTGCGGCGTGATGATTGTGCGTGGTGGCGGGCCTGGTGGGGCTACTAGTTCTCGGGCGGGGTTCAGCGGCGTGGACGGGACTCGGTACTCCGGGACGTCGGGTGGGCGGCAGGTGGTGCCGTTGCCTGGCGGGGATCGGGTCGTCGCGGCGGGGGATCGGCTGCGGTACAAGGTTTATCCGGAGCTTGATGCGGGGCTGAGCTACTCGGCGACGTACGTGGCCGTCGAAGTGGTGTTTGCGGACGGGGCTGGGCTGGACGGGGCGCGGGACCAGTACGGGAAGGCTGCTGACGCGGCGGGACAGGGTGCCGCGAAGATCCTGTACGCCGGTCAGTGGAACGACGTCCAGGTCGACTTGACCGCGGCCGCGGGGAGGACCGTCGAGCAGGTCGTGCTCGTGGTGGATGCGCCCGAGGCGGGCCACGAGTTCGTGGGATGGATCGACGACGTCGAGATCGGTCCCGCGCCCGCGGAGCCCGACGGGACGGACCTGGCGGCGTACGTCGACACGCGCCGCGGGACCAACGCCAGCCATGACTTCTCCCGCGGGAATACGCTGCCGATCACCGCCTGGCCGAACGGGTTCAACTTCCTCACCCCGGTCACGAACGCCTCGACGCACCGCTGGCCGTACGAGTACCACCGCGCCAACAACGCGGACAACCGCCCCGAGCTGCAGGGCCTCACGTTCTCGCACCAGCCGAGCCCGTGGATGGGCGACCGCGATCAGCTGACGATCATGCCGGTCGCCGCCGCCGAGCCGCTGGGCGATCCCGCCGAGCGCGCCGCCGCGTTCAGCCACGACGACGAGACCGCGCGCCCCGACCTGTACGCGGTCGACCTCGCGAACGGGGTCCGCGCGGAGCTCACTCCGACCGATCACGGCGCGATCTTCCGGTTCACGTTCCCGCGGGACGCGGCCGGACGGCACCTGATCTTCGACACGATCGACGAGCACGGCGCCTTCTCGTACGACGGGAACGCGATCACCGGCTGGGTCGAGAACGGCTCGGAGACGGGTCGCACCCGCATGTACTGCTACGGCGAGTTCTCGACCGCTCCCATCGCTTTCGGTGCAGCGCACGGTGGTCGCGCCAACGCCCGCGCCGCGACGTTCGACGTACCAGAGGTGACGTTGCGGATCGCGACCTCGTTCATCGGCGTGGACCAGGCGCGGCACAACCTGGAACTCGAGCTCGCGGGGCGGTCCTTCGAGGAGATCCAGGCCGCCGCCAACGCGGTGTGGAACGAGCGCCTGCAGGTCATCCGGCCGGAGGGCGCGACGCCGCCGCAGCTGCGGACCGTGTACGGCAACCTGTACCGGCTCAACCTCTACCCGAACTCACACTTCGAGAACGCGGGTACGCCGGACGCACCGGAGTACCGCTACGCCAGCCCGGTCCTGCCCACCTCAGGTGACCCGACCGAGCGGGACACGAACGCGGTCGTGAAGAGCGGCAAGATGTACGTGAACAGCGGGTTCTGGGACACGTACCGGACCGCGTGGCCGGCGTACGCGTTCTTCTATCCGGCGCTGACCGCGGAGCTGGTCGACGGGTTCGTGCAGCAGTACCGCGACGGTGGCTGGATCGCGCGCTGGTCCTCGCCCGGGTACGCGGACTGTATGACCGGGACGAGCTCGGACGTGTCGTTCGCGGACGCGTACCTCAAGGGCGTGACGTTGCCCGACCCGCTGGCGACGTACGACGCGGGGCTGCGGAACGCGACTGTCGCTCCTTCGGAAACGGAGGTCGGGCGGAAGGGCATCGAGACCGGGATCTTCGCCGGGTACGTGAGCACCGACACCGAGGAGAGCGTGTCGTGGTCGCTCGAGGCGTACCTGAACGACTTCGCGCTCGCGGAGATGGCCACGCGTCTGGCCGACGAGCATCCCGAGCGTCGTGACCAGCTGCTGGAGGAAGCGGAGTACCTGCGGCGCCGGTCGCTGAACTACGTGCTGCTGTTCGACAACTCGGTGAACTTCTTCCAGGGGCGGCGGGCGGACGGCTCCTTCGCCAAGACCGCTGCCGATTTCGATCCCGAGGAGTGGGGCGGCGACTTCACCGAGACCGACGGGTGGAACTTCGCGTTCCACGTCGCGCACGACCCGCGCGGCCTGGCCAACCTGTACGGCGGACCGCGCGGTCTGGAGGCGAAGCTCGACGCGTTCTTCGCGACTCCCGAACTCGCGGTCAAGAAGGGCACGTACTCGATCGTCATCCACGAGATGCTCGAGGCGCAGGCGGTCCGGATGGGGCAGTTCGGCTTCTCGAACCAGCCGGCGCACCACATCGCCTGGATGTACAACTACACCGGTACGCCGGCCAAGACCCAGGCGATCGCCCGCGAGGTCCTCGACCGGCTGTACGTCGGTGAGCAGATCGGGCAGGGGTACCCGGGTGACGAGGACAACGGCGAGATGTCCGCGTGGTACCTGTTCGCGGCGCTCGGCCTGTACCCGCTCCGGGTCGGCGCTCCCGAGTACGCGATCGGCTCGCCACTCTTCCCGCGTGTACTTGTCTCCCCGTTGGGCGGCCGCCCTCTCACGATCACTGCCTCAGGTGCTGAACACCCTTATGTACAAGACCTCCAGGTCGACGGCAAGCAGCTGTCCGTAGCCTCCATCACCCACGCGGACCTGACTGCTGCCGACCAACTCCACTTCACCCTGGGCGCCGAGCCGTCCGACTGGGCGACCCTGGAACTCCCGCCGGCGCTGACCTCGAACGACGCCGTCGCCAGGCCCCTCGTCGACCTGATCCCGGTCGACCCGAGCAACCCGCTCCTCGATGACACCTCCGCCACCGAAACCACCCTCGAACGAGTCGCCTGGACCCTCCCGGCCCCCGCAACGCCCACCCTCTACACCCTCACGTCGGGCTCGGCGGACGCCCCCAGCGCGTGGCAACTGGAGGCATCCACCGACGGCACCACGTGGACCCTGCTCGACGAGCGCACCAACCAGACCTTCCGCTGGTCCCGCCAAACCCGCCCCTTCACCATCAAGACCCCAGGCGAGTACCAGCACTACCGCCTAACCACACCGACCCCGGCAACCCTCGCTCAACTAGAACTCCTGCACTGAGCCCACGCAGTCAAACGGACACCGCCGCGAAGCGGTGTCCTGTTGGTGGGGTTACTTCTTGGGGGCGGAGGTGGCTCTGATGTGGAGTTCGGTGCGGAGGGTGACGGTGGAGGGTGGGCGGCCGGGGGAGGCGGTTCGGTCTTTCAGGAGGAGGCCGGCGGTGCGGCCCAGCTCGTACGTCGGCTGGGCCACGGTGGTGAGGCTGGGTACGACGAGGTCGGCCCAGGGGATGTCGTCGAAGCCGACGATCGCGATGTCGTCGGGTGCACGCAGGCCTTTCTTCGCGAGGCATTCCAGGGCGCCGACGGTCATCAGGTTGTTGGTGGCGAACAGCGCCTCGGGCGGGTCGGGGAGTTCGAGCAGGCTTTCCATCGCGGCGTACCCGCCGGCCTCGCGGAAGTCGGCGTGCCGGACCAGGTCCTTGTCGTACCGGATGCCGCCGGCCCGCAGCGCCGACCGGTACCCGGCCAGGCGGTCCATCGCGGTCGACACCTTGCGCGGGCCGGTGATGCAGGCGATTCGCCGGTATCCGCCGTCGATCAGGTGTTTGACGCCCTCGAACGCACCGTGCTCGTTGTCGACCAGCACCGTGTCGGCCTCGACGCCCTCCACGCGGCGGTCGATCATCACGAGCGGGATCTTCGCGTTCGCGAGCAGGTGCACGCCCTCGGCCGTCGACGTCGGGGAGATCACGACGCCGGCCATCTGGTCGGTCAGGACCGCCGACGCGTACGCCGCTTCCTTCGCCGAGTCCTCGTCGGAGTTGCAGAGGACGACGTGGTACCCCTCGGTCTGCGCGACGTCCTCGAGGCCGCGGACCAGTGAGGTGAAGAACGGGTTCTCGATGTCGGAGATGACGACTGCCCAGAGGTTCGTCGAGGACTTGCGCAGGTTCCGCGCGACTCCGTTCGGCCGGTACCCGAGCTCGGCGACCGCGGCCCGGACCTTCTCCGACAGTTCGGGATCCACGTTCCGCCGGCCGCTCAGCACGCGTGACACCGTCGCCGGTGACACCCCCGACCTACGCGCTACGTCGTAGATCGTCGTCATACCCGCTCCCCGCTGGAGATCCGATGGTCGTCTGGATCGCACTCTAACTCCGATCCGAGCCGAAGTGCCCACGGAGTGGTGTAGCTCGGCGGGCACCAGGATCTCATGTCACCGACGTGACGCCTTCCAGTAGTGCCAGCGCTGCGGCGTGTGAAGGGGCGGAGTCGGCGGCGCCGTTGACCGTGGTCGAGAGGGCACCTGCCGCGTTCGCCAGCCGTACGGCGTCCACCAGGTCGGCCCCATGTGCGAGCGAGGCGGCCAGCGATCCGCAGAACGCGTCGCCCGCGCCGACCGTGTCGACGGTGTCCACGTCAAACGCAGCGATCCGCTCCTCGAACCCGCCGACCCGGTCCAGGACGTAGGCGCCCCGGGACCCGAGCGTCACCACGCAGGCCCGCAGGTCCCAGTCCTCGGCGAGTTTGCGCGCGATCATCGGCACCTGCGACTCGTCGTCGCAGTTCAGCCCGGTGAGGGCCGCCGCCTCCACCTCGTTCGGCACCAGGATGTCGACGTACGCCGCCAGCGTCGGATCGACCGGACCGACCGGGGCCGGTGTCAGGATCGTGGTGACGCCCGCGGCCGAGGCGAGCCGGAGGGCGGTGTGGCTCGCCTCGACCGGGAGCTCGAGTTGCACGCTCAGCACCTTGCTCGCGGTCAGTACGTCGGTCGCGGCCTCGACGTCCGGCGCGGTGATCGCCGCGTTCGCGCGGGACACGATGATGATCGAGTTCCCGCCGTCCGGCAGTACCAGCGGCAGCCCGACCCCGGTGCCGAGCGACGGGTGCCGCACGACCCACGAGGTGTCGACCCCGTTCGCGGACAGCAGCTCCAGGAACTCCTCGCCGTACCGATCGTCGCCGATCGTCCCGATGATCGCGGTCCGCGCACCCATGCGGGCAGCGGCGATCGCCTGGTTCACGCCCTTGCCGCCGAGGAACTCCGCGAACCCGGTCCCGTGCAGCGTCTCGCCCGGCAACGGCCGCCGCTCCGCCGACGCGACGAGATCCTTCATGAACGACCCGAGTACACAGACATCGTTCATGCCTGGTCCTCCGAGAGACGCTTGCCGAGGGCACCGGAGGGGTGGAACCGCGCGAAGTCGTGATGGCTGAATTCCCGCAGTACGACGAGTGCGCACGCCAGCGCGTCGCCCATCGCGAGTGAGGCCGCCGTCGACGCGGTGGGTGCCAGGTTCAGCGGATCCGCCTCGCGGAGCACCATCGTGTCCAGCGTGTACGTCGCCAGTTGCGCGAGCGTCGACTCCTCGCGACCGGTCATCGCGATCACGGGGATCTGGCGGGTCCGCAGCATCCGGGCGAACTCGCACACCTCGGCCGTCTCGCCGGATGCGGACAGCGCCAGGACGAGATCGCGGGACGTCACGGCGCCGGAGTCCCCGTGCAACGCGTCGCCGGAGTGGATGAACGTGGCCGGCGTCCCTGTGCTCGCGAGCGTCGCGGCGATCTTCCGCCCGACCAGGCCGGACTTGCCGAGGCCGGTCACCACCAGGTGACCTTCGCAGCGGGCGACCGCGATCAGGACGTCCAGGAAGACCCCGTCCAGGCGGTCGGCGAGCGCCGACACGGCGGCGGCCTCGGTCTCGATGGCGTCCCGCGCCGCCTGCAGCCCCCTGGCCACCAGGTCTCTGGACAGCTCGTCGGCCGTGCGGTGGACGGACGCACGGTTCGGCACAACTGGCATCCCAGCGCCTCTCGTCTCAGAAATCGATTTCCGCAGATTAGGCAGTGGGATCGGGTGGTGTCAACGCGTGAGCCCTGGTCGAAACCCTTGTGCACAGGCGGGAATCGCCCGCAGTGGTCACATCGGCCTCCCATCGGCCCTTGACCGTTCCGCCCGGCACTCGTACATTGCGAGAAATCGATTACCCTCGGCGAGGACGAACACGGCACACCTTGAAGGGACAGCCCATGAAGCGTGGGGCCTTGCTGCGATCGGCACCGCCCAGGTGGAGTCGAAGGGCATGTCCAGCAAGAGCGACTGCGACTTCGCCGACATCGCGGTCAGCGAGATCACCGGTACGCCGGGAACTTGTCCGGGGCAACGATCTCTCGCGGGACCAGGTCGGGTCGGTCTGGAGCGGCGCCGGGTACAACCGGAAGCCGACCGGGATGGTGTGCGTCGGCGACACCATGTACCTCGCCGTCCAGGACCTCGCGATGTTCTCGGACCATGTGTTCACGACGATCTGGTTCGCGGACTTACGGCGCGGCGGGTCGCTCGCGCCGGACGGGTCTGTGCACGCGTACGGGCCGAACGCGTCCAACCTGAGCGTGATCAGTCAGGGCGGCGTCACGTACCTGGCCAGCAGAAGCGGCACCTGATTTCGGCGCTCTCGTGCGCTCGGGCGGATCTCAGACACTCAGCAAGCGGGGTGGGTTGGGTGGTCGCACGCTTGGCGGTGGCTTCTGGGGTGCTGGCGGGTGGGGTTAGTGAGTGGTGGGCGTCCGCTGAGCCGGCGAGACGGTCTACGGCCAGGGGAGGAGGTCGGGGGTTGGGCCTGTGATGGGAGATGGGGTGGGGCGGCCGGCGTACCAGGCGGTCAGGTCGGTGAGAGCGCCTTCGAGGGTGATGTTTTCGCCGGTGCCGTTGGTCCAGGTGTGGGTGGGGGACTTGAGGGTCAGGTGGGTGTTGTCGGGGGTGCGGGGGCGGAGGAAGTCCAGGAGGTGGAGGCAGAAGTCGGCGGACCAGGTGGTGGCGGTGATGCCGAGGTCGAGGTCGGTGGTGTGGATGGTGAGTTCGCGCCACGTCGCCTGCAGGCCCGCGGAGAGGTTGCTGTTGCGGTGCAGGATCGGGAGCGGCCAGTCGGTCGGGCCGACCTTCTCCCAGGAGGCGAGCAACGTGGTGACGGCCTGCGTCAGGTGGGAGCGGAGCTCGGCGGCGGGGCGGTCGGCGCCGGCCTCGATCGCGGCGTCGCGTGCCGGGCGCCCACCGTCGTAGACCTCGACGAGCCGGCCCTGCAGTGCCTCGTCGACCTGACGCGTCATCGCCTCGGAGAAGTTCGCGATGTGGGTGATCACGTGCCCGCGTGACCACCCGGGTAGGCCGGACGCGCCGCGGGCGGTGGCGTCGTCGAGGTCTGCTGTCACGGCCAGCAGTTGGTCGGCGATCGCGCGTACTTCGTTCAGGGCCACAGCAGCTCCTTGGTCCAGTTCTCGTCCAGGCGGTAACGCAGTCGGAGGTGCCGGCGGTCCGGGTCGGCCTGCCAGAACTCGACCTCGTCGGCGTGCAGCGTGTACAGCGTCCAGTTCGGGGCGATCAGCTCGGGATCCGCGGCGATCCGGTCGGCCTGCTCCTGCACCGCGGGATCGATGTCGGCGCGGTCCGCCAGTACGGCGCTCTGCCGGCCGACGAGGGCTTCCGCCCGGGCCGCGGGCGGGCGGAGCAGGAAGTCGCGGGCCGATTCGTCCGCCGGGGCTGGCACGACTCGCCCCGAGACGCGGACCTGGCGACCGAGCGGGATCCAGTAGAACGTCAGAGCGGCGTACGGCGTGGTCTCGAGCTCCTCGCCCTTGCGGCTGGTCGACGACGACGCGAACTGCCAGCCGCCCTCCGTCACGTTCTTGAGGATCAGCACGCGCGCGTTGGGCCGTCCGTCGGCGCGGACCGTCGACAACGTGGCCGCGCACGGCTCCACCACGTCACGGTCGATCGCCGCCAGCAACCACTCGACGAACAGCTCGTACGGCGCGTCGGGAGTCTGCGACGGATCCCAGGACGGCGGGGTCCCGGTCAGCGTTGGTGCGGCGCGGAGACGCGTGCGGAGATCGCTCACGGTTCGAGACCCTAGAGCACGAATCCACATGCCATCAATCGAATATCCCATTAGGATCATCAGATGACCACGCTGGCGTTCGCTCTGGCTGCCACGATCAAGCACGACGGGCACGGCGGCGTCGCGGACCTCCTGTCGACGCCGGAGCAGACCGCCGCGTGGCTGAACCAGCACGACGCCCTGGTCGCGCAGGTACTGGGCGACGGGTTGGGGAGGATCGCCCACCCGATTCGGGAAGAAATCCTCCCCAACGTGAGAGATGAGCTGGTGGGGATCCGTCGGGCGGTGCGGGCGCTGTTTGCTCGGGCGGTGGCGCCCGGGGCTGCCAGTAAGGCGGATGCTGATCGGTTGATGGGGGTCGAGGACGCGCTGCGGATGGTGAACCGGGCGGCGGAGGCGTTGGGGTGTGAGCAGCTGGAGTGGGTGGAGGGCGCGGCTCCGGCGACCAAGCGCGTGCCGCGGACCGCGGATCCGGTGGAGTTGCTCGTGGGGGCGGTTGGGCGGTCGGCGATCGACTTTCTGGCGGGGCCGGATCGCGCGCGGTTGCGGGCCTGCCCGGCCGCGCGGTGTGTGAAGTACTTCTTGCAGGACGACCCGCGGCAGACGTGGTGCTCGCCGGCGTGCGGGAATCGCGAGCGGGTGAACCGGCATTACCGGAAACGGACCGCCGGATAATCTGTGCGGTATGAGCGTCGCGCGGTTCAAGGACCTGTGTGTGGACGTGGCGAGCCCGAGCGAGATGGCTGCCTTCTGGGGGCGGACGATCGGGCTGACCGCGCCGGCCGACAACCCGAACGTGCTCGTCGGTGACCTCCCGGAGAAGACCATCTGGATGTGCAAGGTCCCGGAGCCGAAGACCGTGAAGAACCGCGTGCACCTCGACGTGATCACCGGTGCCGTCGCGGACCTCGAACGCTCCGGCGCGACGGTCCGGTCCCCCGAGACCGAACACCAGCCCTGGACGGTGCTGGAGGACCCGGAGGGCGGTGAGTTCTGCGGGTTCGTCCGCGAGACGGTCCCGGCGTACCGGCTGATGGAGCTGATCGTCGACTCGGCCGACCCGGAGGCACAGGCGCGCTGGTGGGCGAACGTCGTCGGCGGCGACTTCTCGAGCCGCGAGGGCCGGCCGTACTACTGGCTCGAGAACGTCCCCGGTCTGCCGTTCAGGTACTGGGTCTTCAACCCGGTCCCGGAGCCGAAGACGGTCAAGAACCGCGTGCACTGGGACGTCACCGCACCCGCCCTGCAGCCCGTGCTCGACGCTGGTGCGACACTGCTGCGGCCCAAGGACGACGAGATCGGCTGGAACGTCTGCGCCGACCCCGAGGGCAACGAATTCTGCGTGTTCCTGCCCCCGGAGGCCCCATGAAGCTCGATCTGACCGTGTCCGCGTCCGACCTGACCGAGGCGCTGGTCAACGTCTCCTCGGTCAGCGGGACGGAGGAGAAGCTCGCGGACAAGGTCGAGAAGGCGCTCTCGGCGTACTCGCACCTGAAGGTCTTCCGGCACGGCAACACCGTCGTCGCCCGCACCGACCTCGGCCGCGCCGAGCGGGTCGTCCTCGCCGGTCACCTCGACACGGTGCCGCTCAACGACAACCTCCCGGCCCGCCGCGCCGACGGTCTGATCCACGGTCTCGGCGCGTGCGACATGAAGGGCGGCGTCGCGGTCGGGCTACGGCTCGCCGCGACCCTCGACGCGCCGAACCGGGACGTCACGTACGTGTTCTACGACTGCGAGGAGATCGAGGCCGAGCGGAACGGTCTGTTCAAGCTGACCCGCTCCAACCCGGAGCTGCTCGAAGGCGTGTTCGCGGTCGTGATGGAGCCGTCGAACGCGGTCGTCGAGGCCGGCTGCCAGGGCACGATGCGGATCGAGGTCAGCACCCGCGGCGAGCGCGCGCACTCGGCCCGGTCGTGGATGGGGTCGAACGCGATCCACGCGGCGGGTGAGGTGCTCGCGCGCCTCCAGGCGTACGAACCGCGACGGGTGCCGATCGACGGGCTCGAATACCGCGAAGGGCTGAACGCGGTCGCGATCACGGGCGGTGTCGCCGGCAACGTCGTACCGGATCTGTGCACGGTGACGATCAACTACCGGTTCGCGCCGAACCGGTCCGAGGAGGAGGCCGAGGCGCACCTGCGCGAGGTCTTCGAGGGGTACGACGTGGTCGTCACGGACTCCGCCCCGGGCGGGCTGCCGGGGCTCGAGCGGCCGGCCGCGGCGGCGTTCCTGCAGGTGGTGGGCGGGGAGCCGCAGCCGAAGTTCGGGTGGACGGACGTGGCCCGGTTCACGCTGCTCGGCGTACCGGCGGTGAACTACGGGCCGGGCGACCCGCTGTACGCGCACAAGCAGGACGAGTTCGTGCCCGAGGCCGAGATCGAGCTGTGTGAACAGCGGCTGAGGAGTTGGTTGACAGACCGCGCGTGATCGCGCCCGGTTACCGGTCAGGCAATAACCTGGAGGCATGTCAGAACCATCGATCCACCCCGACCGTCCGGTCGGCCAGCAGCAGCGCGGGCCGGTCACGATGCGGCGGAACCAGGTGCAGCACTCGACGTCCGAGCAGCGGCTGCTGGACAGCCGCGGGCCGTCGGACTGGGTGCACACCGACCCGTGGCGGGTGCTGCGGATCCAGTCGGAGTTCATCGAGGGCTTCGGCATGCTGGCCGAGCTCGGCGCCGCGATCAGCGTGTTCGGGTCGGCGCGGACCAAGGTGGACGACCCGATGTATGCCGCCGCCGAGGAGTTCGGGCGGAAACTGGTCGAGGCCGGGTACGCCGTGATCACCGGCGGCGGACCGGGCGTGATGGAGGCCGCGAACAAGGGCGCGTCCGAGGCCGGCGGGGTGTCGGTCGGGCTCGGCATCGAGCTGCCCTTCGAGAACGGCCTGAACGAGTGGGTCGACATCGGGATGAACTTCCGGTACTTCTTCACCCGGAAGACGATGTTCGTGAAGTACGCCCAGGGGTTCGTGGTGATGCCGGGCGGGTTCGGCACGCTGGACGAGATGTTCGAGGCGCTCACGCTGGCGCAGACGCGGAAGGTCACGTCGTTCCCGGTCGTCCTGTTCGGTACGTCGTACTGGGGCGGGCTGGTCGACTGGCTGCGGACCACGATGCTCGAGGACGGGAAGATCTCGGCCGCCGACCTGGAGATGTTCGTCGTCACCGACGACGTCGACGAGGCGATCAGCTACATCGTGAAGGCCGGCGAACTCGCCGACGAGGCCGCCGAGGAAGCCGCCCAGGAGGCCGCCCGCGAGGTCGACGCGGCGAACGACCCGGCCCGCCGAGCACACCGCCTAGGCTCCGACGGGAGCTGAGAGGTCGCGCAAGGCGGTGGCGCCTGCTGCGCGTCGTCCCGCGGGCACTGGGCGGCGTTGTCGTCGGTCGACAGGACTCCGTCCTGCCTCCCTCCTCCGCCTTGCCCAGCACTCCGCGGGACGACGCTCGCGACGGCGCCACCGCCTTGCGCGACCTCTAAATCCTGGGGACTTTCGCGGTTGACTCGCCCGGCATGGCACGATCGGTCCCGTGATGTGGTTCTTCGGGCTGATCGTGGTGCTGTTGATCGGGGCTGTCGCGGTAGTCGCCTCGGGTCGTTGGGGTGCCATGAGCACGGCGTACGACGACCGGCCCGACATGACCGTGCCGGCCCGGCAGGCGCTCACGTCGACCGATATCGAGTCGGCGCGGTTCGCGGTCGGGGTGCGCGGCTACCGGATGGACGAGGTCGACACGCTGCTCGAACGGGTCGCGAAGGAGGTCGCCGAACGCGACCGCCGGATCGCCGACCTGGAGCGTGCGGTCGCCCCGATCGTCGAGGCGCCGGACGGGCACGGGTTCAGCTCCCGCCCGTACGACCCGGCCGAGTTCGAGGACACCGGGACGCAGCAGCCGATCCTGGTCGGCGGCGCTTTCCCGGACCCCACCACCCAACCCACGCCAGCAGCCCAGCCCACCGACCCCGAGGAGTCCGCCGGGTCCGAGGCGGCTGAGGCAGCGGACACTGCGTCAGATGCCGCGACCGGTACAAGTGCTTCGTCGGCGGGTGCCGACGAGGCGGACGACGAGCCGGAGACGACCGAGTTGCCGCGGGCGGTCCAGGCAGCTGCCGACGAGTACGAGCGCTTGCAGGCGGAGGCCCGCGCCGTACTGGAAGCTCAGTCCCAACCGGTAACCCCACGCCGTACGCCGGCTCCACATCAGCAACCGCCCGCTCAGCAGAACCACCAGCCGGACCCGGCTCCCGCAGAACCTCCCGTCGAGCCCCCCACTGCCCACTGGACGTCGCTGCCGCCTGAGCAGGCGCCGGACGAGCCCGCCGCAGCACAGCAGCCGCCCGCGGACCAGCCGGCCCCGGAGCAGCAGGTGCAGACGCAGCAGCCGCCCGCGGACCAGCCGGGCCAGGAGAAGAAGCAGGCTCAGGGGGAGCAGGGGGATGAGGAAGGGTGGCGGTTCTGGCCGCCTGCGGATCAGCAGGGTGAAGGGGCGTATCAGCGCCCGAGCTGATGGACGCGACGAGGAGCTGTCACGCGGAGGCGTCGATCGGGTTGCGGCTGGCACCTGAGGTCGCCTGGGACGTAGTGATGGACTGGGAGCGCCAGTCCCGCTGGATGCTGTTCACGCGCGTCTGGGGGACCGAGAACGACGGTGTCGGCGTCGGCGGGGGAGTCGCGGCGCGGACTTCTGTCGGTGGCGTCGGGTTCACTGACGACATGGTCATCACACACTGGGATCCGCCGCGCGAGTGCACGGTGAAACATCTCGGCAAGGTCGTCCGCGGCACCGGGACGTTCGCGATCGAGCCGAGAGCGCTCGGCGGCGAATCGGTCGGCAGCACGTTCACCTGGTCGGAGGACGTCGTACCGCCGCTCGGGCGCCTGGGTGCGTTCGCCTGGCCGGTCGTGCGCCCGGCGTTCGAGGTGATGATGCGGATCTCGCTGCGGCGGCTGGTCAAGGAGGCCGGCGCATGACGGTCGTCGGACCGGACGGTCAGCCACGCTGCGGCTGGGCGACGTCCGCACCGGAGTACGTCGAGTATCACGACACCGAGTGGGGCAAGGAGATCCGCAGCGACGTCGCGCTGTTCGAGCGGATGACGCTCGAGGGGTTCCAGTCGGGGCTGTCGTGGATCACGATCCTGCGCAAACGGGAGAACTTCCGGGCCGCGTTCGCGCGGTTCGACCCGGAGACGATCGCGAAGTTCGACGACACGGATTTCGACCGGTTGATGGCCGATCCGGGGATCGTCCGCAACCGGCTGAAGATCAACGCGACGATCTCCAACGCGCGGGCGCTGCTCGAGCTGGCCGACGGCGAGTTCACCGACCTGCTCTGGTCGTTCCGGCCGGCGAAGCACATGGCCCCGAAGACGCTCGCCGACGTACCGGCCACAACGCCGGAGTCCGTGGCGATGTCGAAGGCCTTGAAGAAGAAGGGTTTCGTCTTCGTCGGACCCACCACCGCGTACGCGTTGATGCAGGCCACCGGCATCGTGAACGACCACCTGAAGACCTGTATAGCCCGGTAATCCGCGTGCACGTGCAGAAGCCTTTTGCAGATGCAAAAGGAACTTTGGCGGAATCAAAAGACAAACGGCTGAACGAGTTGTGCTTCGGGCACTGAACGTGATGAGGTGTTCAGCGGGCTCCCCGACTGTCAGGTGGTTGTCCGGCCGTGACTCGCCCTGCCGGAACGTGGTCGTGGAGCCCACCAAACGTTGGAGGGTGTCCGGTGAATCTGCCCCGGACACCCCTCTACGGCAGCGTGTTCGCGCCGTCCGCGGTGAAGGCCGTCCGGAACACATCGGTTCCGGTCAGACCGGACAGTTGGGTGCCGGTGGAGGTCGTCGTCAGGTACAGATTCGCTTCGGCGTAAGCATCTGCCGCGTCATCGTCCGCAGTACCGAACTGTCGCGTCCAGCTGCGCGCACGGTCCGGCGAGTACTTCGTCAGTACGCCGTCGAACTTGCCCACTGGTGTCTCCAACGATCCGTCCGTGAAGCCGCCGACGTACACGGCGCCGCCCGCATCCGCAGCCACCGCGGCGCCCTTGTCGTTGCCGGTCGTGCCGAACTGATCCCGCCACGTCAGTACGCCGTCCGCGTCGGCGCGAGCGACCAGGATGTCCTTGTCGCCGATCAACGGGCCCGCGAAATCGCCTGCGGTGTAACCGGTCAGATAGACCCCACCCGCCGGATCGGGCGCGACGCCCCACACCTCGTCGGAGGCAGTAGTGCCGAACTGTTTCGTCCACACCGGATCGCCGCCGCTCGAGTAGCGTGCGAGGAATCCGTCGATCCCGCCGGCCGACGTACCGAGTTCGCCGGCTGTCATCCCGGCCAGGTAGACCGCGCCGCCCGAGACCGCGACGGACATGCCCTTGTCCTCACCCGCGCTGCCGGTCTGCCGCAACCACACCTGCTTCCCGTCCGCGTCGAGCCGCGCGACGAACACGTCCTTGTCGCCCCGATTCGCCCCGCCCAGCGCGCCTTTCGTGTAACCGCCGACATACACCGAAGTCCCGTCGATGGCTACCGAGTAGCCCCGATCCGCCACCCCGGGTACGCCGAACTGCGTCAGCCACCGGCGATTCCCGTCGGCGTCGTACTGCGCCGCGAACGCGTCGTCCGTGGCGTTCCCCGCATGCGCGCCGTCCAGGTCGCCGTTCGTGTAGCCGGTCACGACAACCCGCCCTTCGGCGTCGACGGCAACGCCGTACGCGCGTTCCGTGCCGGTGGTTCCCAGTGATCGTGTCCACTCCCGCGATCCGTCGGCGCGGTACTTGATCAGCGCGACATCCGTGCCGCCGGCGTACGGCTGACCGTCCAGTGCGCCGGCCGCCGCGACCGCCTGATAAACGTTGCCTGAGGCATCTGTCGCGATGCCGCCGGCGCGGTCCTCGCCCGCCGTACCGGTGATCGCGGCCCGCATCGGTGTGGCGGGTGGCTTGCCCAGGTACTGGAAGACGTACTTCGCGCCTTCGGCGAACGTCGGTCCCCAGACGTCCCAGTCGTGCCCGCCGTCGACGACCCGGAACTCCGACGTGAGGGTCGGCACCCGCGCCGCCTGGTTGAACACCACATGCGTCTCGAAGTCGAGGTCGTGGGTGGCGTCGATCGGCTTCGGGTTCTTGTACTCGTCGTCGCCGACCGCGAGGAACAGATGCGACCGCAACCCGGTCGCCGCGAACGACTTCAGCGCGGCGGGCCAGTTCAGCTTCAGGTACGTCGACTCGACGAACGGATCCTGACCCTTGCCGAAGGCACCGAAATCGCGGGTGCTCGAATCGCTCGGCGGCAGCGGGAAGTACGCGGCCGGGCTGAGGGCGATCGCCGCGCCGAACACCTCCGGGTGCGCCAGCGAGTACCGGAGCGCGCCGGCGCCGCCCATCGAGTAACCGGCGACGGCGCGGCCGGTGCGGTCCGCGATGGTGCGGTACGTCGCGTCGATCTGCGGCACGAGATCCTTGAAGAACGCGGTCTCGACCGGTCGTCCCGGATCGACTCCCTGATATGCCGAATCGACGTACCAGCTCGCCCGGCTGCTCCACGGCGCGTCCGGCATGATCGCGATCGTCGGCGGGATCTCGCCGTTTCCGATCAGCTCGTCCAGGCGGCTCTTGACCTGCGTCCAGGCGCTCATCGAGTCCCCGCGCCCGTGCAGCAGATAGATGACCGGGTAGCGCCGGTCCGAAGCGTCGTACCCGGCCGGCAGGTAGACGTTGTAGTTGATCTCCTCACCGAGCGTCGCCGACCGCACGGCAGCGGGTTTGATGACACCCGGCGCGGCGGTCGGCGCGGCGGTGGATCCGGGGACGACGACGCTCCCGACCAGCGTGGCGGCGGTCAGGACAGGTAGCAGCAGTTTCCTCACACGTCAGGTTGTAATCGCTTACGTAAACGATTACAAGAGTGAGCGAGCCACCAGGTTGTCGGGGGAGCGCCCGCGTGGCGGGGCCGGTGAACACGTTATTTCCTGTGCACCGGCCCGGGTTCCTGGTCGCACCCCCGGTGGATGGCGCGGGTTAGCGGCCGGTGAAGGTGGGTTTGGTTTTGGCTACGAAGGATTCCACTGCGTTGTGGTGGTCTTCTGTGGCGCCGGTTTGCTGCATCTTTCCGGCCTCGAAGACCAGGGCCTCCGCGAGGGTGTGGCTTGCCGAGTAGCCGAGGGACTGGCGGACGGCGCCGTACGCGACCGTGGGGCCGGCTGCGAGTTTGGCGGCCAGTTCGGCGACGGCGGTCTCGAGGTCGGCGGCGGGGACGACCGAGGTGGCCAGGCCGAGGTCGAGGGACTCACCGGCAGGGACGGTACGCGGGAAGTAGAGCAGCTCGAGTGCCTTCGCGTGGCCGATCAGGCGGGGCAGCGTCCAGGAGATCCCGGTGTCGCAGGACAGCGCGATACCGGTGAACGCGAGGTTGAAGCCCGCGGTGTCGGCGACGACCCGGAAGTCGCACGCGAACGCCATCGACGCGCCGGCGCCGGCCGCCACGCCGTTGATCGCCGCGATCACCGGCTTCGGCATCTCGGCGAGCGCGAGCGCGATCGGCGCGAAATGGTCCGGCACCGTGCTCCACAGCGCCGCCTGATCGTTCGCCTGCAGCAGCCCGATGTGCTCCTTCAGGTCCTGCCCGACACAGAACGCCCGGCCGGTCCCGGTCAGTACGACGACGCGCACGGCCGGATCGTCGGCGGCACCCAGGATCGTGTCGCGGAGCAGCACCTTGGTCGGCGTGTCGAGCGCGTTCATCGCATCCGGCCGGTTCAGGGTGACCGTCGCGACACCCGCGTCGACGGCGTACAAGACGGAATCACTCATCGTGGTCAGCTCCTTGACGTTCTGTGAGATTTTCAGTGCTGTGTCAGGCAGTCGTCGACGAAACGCCCGGCCGCGGGGCCCAATCGTTCCGCATGGAAATCGAAGAACGCGGCCGCCTTCGTCCCGGCCCAGTCGGCCGGCAGCAGCTCGTCCGGCAGGCCCGGATCCCGGAACAGGAACTTGCGCCACTCGTGCACCAGTTCCGACCGGACGGCGAACGCCTGCTCGTCGCCGGTTTCCGTACCGGCCGCGTCCACGAGGGCCTTCGCCTCGATCAGCCAGGCGTCGTACGACGCGCCGAGCTCGTCGAGTTTCCAGACCCGCCGGGCGAACTCGACCGCGCCGGCATCGACCGGGGCCCGGAACCGGTCCGCGGCGATGCCCTCCTGGCCCAGGATCTGGTCCACCTCGGCGTCGTTGCGCAGCCCGACCCACGCGCCGTCGGACAGCGGAGCCCAACCCAGAAAGGAGAGTTGGCTCGCCAGCTGCTCGCGGCGCCGGGCGTTCGGGACCTCGCGGAGGATGCCCAGGTGCCAGTGCCGGTCCCAGTCGCCCGGTCCCTCGGAACCGGTCTCCACCGGCGTGCCGTCGGGTGTGGTCCGGTAGATGCGCGCGGCGGCGTCGTCGAGGCGGCGACGCGCCCGGGATGTCAACGCGTACCCGGGCTGGCCGTCGATCCTGACCGGCTCCAGCCAGCCCTGCCGGACCATCCGGGAGACGGCGGTCCGGACCGCGGGCGGGTGGACCCCGAGCGGTGCGAGCAGCAGCACGAGAGCCGCGACCGGGGCCTGCGCACCTCGCGCGCGCAGGTGGTCGCCGTACAGGTCGAAGAGGGCTGAACGGGCGTGCACAAGACTCGAGTCTGCCGTATGGTGCACGGCTCTGGCCCGGGATCGGGAATAATGGGGCCTGACGCACACAGATACACACTGCGATACGCGCCGACGGCGCATCACCGCAACGGCGCCGGTCACGGTTCCCAGCGCGGTGTCGTCGCTCAACACCGACACTGGGAAGGGGTGCGCGCATGGCGGCGATGAAGCCGCGGACGGGCGATGGTCCGCTCGAGGTCACCAAGGAGGGCCGCGGGATCGTGATGCGGGTTCCGCTCGAGGGCGGCGGTCGGCTCGTCGTCGAGCTCAACGCCGACGAAGCGACCGAGCTCGGCAACGCACTGAAGGCCGTCGTCGGCTGATCACGTCCTCCGGGGGTGTGTCCGCGCCCCTTACCTACATCACTCCGACCCCGGTGGGTGCCCTAGAGGGCGTCTCGGGACTCCGCGCCTACTGCGCGGCACTCGGCGGGCACCTCGCTGCACTGGAGCGAAGGGCACGATGAAACCACATCGAACCCTCCGCTCCAGCGCACCGAGGCACTCCGCCGAGCACCTGCTCGCTACGGCGCAGAGTCCCGAGACACCCTCTTTCCGGCACCGGCCGGGGTCGTTACGGTTGCCTAGCTCATATCTGATCAAACAGTGAGGTTCGACCCAGTGGCTCGCCGTGGTAGTTCGTCTCCCTTTCCCAGTCTTCCGGTCGTTGCCTGGCAGCCGGGTCTGCCGGTGCACGGGTCGTCGACGTGGGTTGTCGTCGTCGGTGAGCAGGACGGTCTGCCGGCCGCCGCGAAGGAGGCCGGGGGGCGGCTCGGCGTCGACCTCGACCGGCTGCTGGAGGTGCAGCGCGCGACCGGGTTCACCCCGTCCGCCGGTGCGACCGCGGCGTACCCGTTGCTGACCGGTGAGGTGACCGAGATCCTGCTGGTCGGTGCCGGTGACGGGAGCGCCAATGACCTGCGACACGCCGGGGCGGCGATCGCGCGGTTCGGCCGCGGCAAGGACGAGCTCACCACTGTCGTTGCCGAGGGCATCGATGACGCGGCGCTGCAGGCGTTCGCCGAGGGCGTCGTCCTCGGCTCGTTCTCGTACACCCAGAAGACCGTCGACGCGGGGAAGCCGGCCGTCGGCACCGTCACGCTGACCGACGGATCGGCCGACAAGCGGCAGCCGGTGATCGACCGCGGTGTCGTGATCGGGCGCACCGGCTGGCTGGCGCGGCAGCTCGCGATCACCCCGTCGAACGAGAAGGACCCGTCCTGGCTGGCCGCGCGGGCGACCGAGGTGGCCGCCGCGACCGGTCTCGAGGTGACGGTCTGGGACGAGAAGAAGCTCGCCGCCGACGGGTTCGGCGGCATCCTCGCGGTCGGCCAGGGCTCGACCCGCCCGCCGCGGCTGATCCGCCTCGACTACGTGCCGAAGGGCGCGACCAAGAAGACGCCGTACGTCGTCCTCGTCGGCAAGGGCATCACCTACGACACCGGCGGCCTGTCGCTGAAGCCGCGCGAGGGCATGGTGTCGATGAAGCGCGACATGACCGGCGGCGGCTCCGTGATCGCCACCCTGTCGGCGCTCCGCGACCTCGGCGCGAACGTCCGCGTGACGGGTCTCGTCTGCGCCGCGGAGAACATGCCGTCCGGTACGGCGTACCGCCCGGACGACGTGATCCGGCACTTCGGTGGCCGCACCACCGAGGTGAAGAACACCGACGCCGAGGGCCGTCTGGTCCTCGCCGACGGGCTCGCGTACGCGGTGCAGGAGCTGAAGCCCGACGTACTCGTCGACATCGCCACGCTGACCGGCGCGATCAAGGTGTCGCTCGGCGCGATGCTGTACGGCGGGATGTTCGCGACCGACGACGCGCTCGCGGACAACCTCGCGGACGCCGGCCGGGTGTCCGGCGAGGAGCTGTGGCGGATGCCGCTGCCGGCCGAGTACGAGGACCTGATCTCGACGCCGATCGCGGACTCGGTGAACAGCTCGAAGGGTCCAGGGTCGATCACCGCGGCGCTGTTCCTGAAGGCGTTCGCCGGCGACCTGCCGTGGGCGCACCTCGACCTCTCGTCGATCGCCGAGTCCCCGGCCGACCGATTCGAGTACTCGGTCGGCGCCACCGGCGCCGGCGCCCGCCTACTCAGCACCTGGCTGGCCTCCGAAACGCCGACCTCCGGCATCGGCTGACCCCCGCACCCCCCGCACCCCCGCGCCCCGCCCCCAGCCGCATTTAGTGGGTTGGCGTCCGAGATGCAGGGTTTGCGTCCCGGATCTCGGACGCCAACCCGGCATCTGATGGGTGGACCCACGAGAGGGCTATCCACAGATTGCGGTAACGGGCAGCGGGGGAGCGCGTCTGGGCCCGATGCTGGTGGGGTGAATCCTCGACTGAAGACGATCGCGGCCGGGCAGGGCGGTGTGGTCAGCAGAGCGCAGGCGATGAGCGCCGGGTACACCCGGGAGCAGATCAATCGACGGCTGGGCGACGGACGCTGGGAGCGGATCCGGTATGGGCAGTACGCCGAGTGCCTGGATCTGCGCGACCTGCCGATGTGGGAACGCGAACTCTTCCGTCACCGGCGCCTGGTCCACGCCGCGGTGAACTCCATGTGCCCGGGATCCGCGATCGTGAGTCATCACTCCGCGCTCGTCATGCACGGCGTACCGGTCTGGCAGGCTGACCTGTCCGAGGTCCAGTTGACGCGTGCGGCCGGCATGCGGAGCGGACCGAAGACCGGAGTGCGTCACCACCGATCGAGGCTCGGCGCTTCGGACGTGACAGCCGTCGCCGGGCTCGCCGTGACCGCGTTGACCCGGGCAGTGGTCGAGGTCGCCGGTACGTCGTCGTTCGAGGCGGCGGTGGTCAGCGCCGACGCGGCGTTCCGGCGACCGGAGGTGAGCGCCGACGAGCTGCTCCGGCTGCGCGAGGTCACGCACAACTGGCCGGGCGGCCCGCGGATTCGTGCGGTGCTCGACTTCGCCGATGCTCAGGCCGAGTCCGTCGGCGAGACCCGGCTGCGGGTTCTCTTCCACAACGAGGGCATGCCGGTGCCGGTGCTGCAGGCGGAGTTCGCGGATGCCGACGGCTTCATCGGACGCGTGGACTTCTACTTCCCCGAGTACAACACCGTCGTCGAGTTCGACGGCCTGGCGAAGTACGGGGAGGGGACTCGTGAGGCGCTGATTCGCGAGAAGCTGCGCGAAGACCGCCTCCGGGCCTTGGGGCTGGAGGTCGTCCGGATCATGTGGGCAGACCTCGAGCATCCGGCGCGTACGGCGATGCGCATCCGGCAGGCGTTCGCCCGCGCCCGCCGTACCCCGCTCGCCAGCTGACGCTGCCTCCCACACCGGTCGGCGAACCCGACCGTGCTCCCGGCGATCCCCAGCATCTGGTGGGTTGGCGTCCGAGATGCTGGGTTTGCGTCCCGGATCTCGGACGTAAACCCGGCATCTGATGGGTGGACCCACGAGAGGGCATGAGCTCGGGTATACCAGGGCCACGGTCGATCGGATCGCGGAGGCTGGCGTCGGCGCGCACTGCGCTGGGTCAGGCGCCGATTGCGTCCAGCTCGGCGACGGCGTCGGCGGGGAGTACGAGGTCGCGGGCGGCGATGTTCTCGCGCAGGTGGGCGAGTGACGATGTACCCGGGATGACGACGCTGGTCGTGGAGCGCTGGAGGAGCCAGGCGAGGGCGACCTGCTGCGGAGTGGCGTCGAGCCGGGCCGCGACCTTCGCCAGCGTCTCGGACTGCAGCGGGGTGAACCCGCCCAGCGGGAAGAACGACGCGTACGCGATGTCGTTGTCGGCGCAGTAGTCGACCACGTCGTCGTCCGAGCGGTTCACGAGGTTGTACAGGTTCTGGATGGTCACGATCGGCGCGATCGCCTGTGCCTCACGGATCTGCGGGATCGTCACGCTGCTCAGGCCGAGGTGCTTGATGAGGCCCTGCTGCTGGAGCTCGACCAGCGTGCTGAACGACTCCGCGATCGACTCCTCGCTGTGGCCTTCGTGCGCCATGCTGCGCAGGTTGACCACGTCGAGGACGTCGAGACCGAGGTGCTCGAGGTTGTCGTGGACCTGGCGGCGCAGTGCGTCCGGTGCGAGGTCCGGGATCCAGCTGGCGTCGTCGCCGCGCCGGGCGCCGACCTTGGTGACCAGGACCAGGTCCGCCGGGTACGGGTGCAGCGCCTCCTTGATGATCTCGTTGACCACGGTCGGTCCGTAGAAGTCGCTGGTGTCGATGTGGGTGACGCCGAGCGCGACGGCCTCCCGCAGGACGGCGATCGCCTGGTCGCGGTCCTTCGGCGGCCCGAAGACACCTGGACCGGCGAGCTGCATCGCGCCGTACCCCATCCGGGTGATGGTCAGGTCCTCGGCGAGGGTGATGGTTGAGTTCGTCATGTCTCCACTGTTCGTCGGCGCGCACCGAACAGGGAGTACCTCGCTGTTCCTGGGACTGACAGGGCACAGGCAACCAGGCGTTCTGCGGCCTACCGTGGAAACCATGGAGAACGCGCTGGGGGACTATCTGCGGGCCCGCCGGGAGCAGGTGCGGCCCGAGGAGGTCGGCATCCGGAGCATCGGCCGGCGCCGCGTCCCCGGGCTGCGCCGCGAGGAGGTCGCGATGCTGGCCGGCATCAGCTCGGACTACTACCTCCGCCTCGAGCAGGGCCGGGACCGCAACCCGTCGGTGCAGGTCCTCGAAGCGCTCGCCGACGTACTGCGCCTGGACGCCGACGCCACGAGCTACCTCCTCGGCCTGGCCCAGGAGCGGTCGGCGCCGCGCCCAAGATCCCGGATCGAGCAGGCGCCGGAGAGCATCGTCGAGCTCATCAACGGCTGGTCGGACAACCCGGCGTACGTGCAGAACCGGTACACCGACGTGCTCGCGGTCAACGCGCTCTGTACGGCGCTCTCGCCGAACTACACCGTCGGCGTCAACCTGCTCACCACCGTGCTCCTCGATCCGGCGGAGCGTGCGCTTCGCCGGGACTGGGAGGACCTGACCGAGGAGGGCGTCGGCGCGCTTCGGTCCGAGCTCGGGTCGAACGTCGACGATCCGCGCCTCAAGGAACTGGTCGGAGACCTCTCGGTGCGCAGCGAGCGCTTCCGGCAGTTGTGGGCCCGGCACGACGTCCGGCCCCGCCGCGGTCGGGTGAGCCTGTTGACGCTGCCCGAGGTGGGCGACCTCGCGTTGCAGAGCGACAAGCTCACCATCGGCGGGACCGACAACATGACGCTGGTCGTCTTCCACGCGGTGCCCGGATCGCGCGACGCGGAGCTGCTAGCACTGCTAGGCAGCCTCGTCGCGTCCAGCGAACCGGTCGACCGGAGCGTCAGGCCCAGCGAGCGTAGGCCCGAATGATCTCCGGGTACGCCGTGAACGCCGTACCGAAATGGTCGACGGCGCCCATCGAGTGCACCGTCACGTCCGCGCCGCGCTTGCGCAGCGACGCCGCGCACGAGTCGGCGTTGGAGGCGACCACATCGGTGTCCTCCGTCCCGTTGTAGAGGTGGACCGGCACTCGCGGCGTCCAGTCCCGGCAGACCTGGTCGGCCGTCCGCAGGGCGCGCAGGAACCGTCCGCTCGGATGCTGCAGCTTTGTGGCGAACTCCGGCGTGAACAGCTTCTCCGGCGTGTCCGGTAGCCCGGCCACGATCTCCTCGAAGGGGTGGGTGCCGTCGAACAGCCCTTCGACGGTCGAGGCGTACGGCGCCTGGAACGCCTCGCGCGGGTTGTTGTACAAGCCGACGGTCCGGTTCCAGGCGGTCACGAAGTACGCGAGGTAGTACGTCGCGGTCTGGGGAAGGACACGGCCGTCGAAGGCTGCCGGTAGTTCCTCGCCGAGCAGGTCGTACGGTCCTGCGACGGCCCGGATCTCACCTAGGCGGAACGGCCCTACCTCGCCCCGGCTCAGGGCGCGTCCGAGGGCCAGGGATGCTCGGCCGCCTTGTGAGAAGCCGGTCACCAGGACGTCCCGTTTCAGCGCGATGCCGTGCTTGGCCGCGAATGTCCGTGCCGCGAGGAGCAGGTCGGCGGATGCGGAGGTTTCGGTCTTCGTGTCGAAGTATGGGTGGAGGCCCGGGCCGGAGCCTAGGCCGAGGTAGTCCGGTGCGATGCCGACCAGTCCTTGACCGGCGAACAGGGCGGTGACCAGGCGGTCGGTCGAGGTGTCGTCGACGGAGGCGGCGTACGCCTTGGTCGCGGTGGTCCCGTGCAGGTACTCCGCGACGGTGAGCGCGCCGCGGCGGCCGTCGGGCAGCACGACGAGGCCGCTCGCTGTCGTCGGTCGGCCGTTCACGTCGACCGTCCGGTAGATCAGGCGGTACGCCGTGACGCCGTACGCCGCCCGGGGTGTACCCGGGAAGTCGGCGGCGGCCGCATCCAGTTGAGCTGCTGTCAGGTGAGCGACCGGCGTGGCCGAGACGAGGGCACCACGTGGCGTATGCACGCTGGAGACCGCAGCCTCGGAGAGGGGCGGCTGGTGGACCGCGCCGTAGGCGGACAGCGGGAACGCCAGGAGGGCGGCGGTGGCGAGGGTGGCGGCGATGGGCTTTGTCAGGCGAGATGTCATGCCTCAAGCCAACCGCCGCCGGTCACCGCGCAGAATGGTGCGAACTCCCGGTCGCAGGTGGGGTTTTGCCTACCCGCGCAGGCTGTTGTACAGGTCGACGGTGCGTTGCGCGACGGCGTCCCAGCCGAACTCGGAGACCGCGCGTTCCCGCCCGGCCTTGCCCATCGCGTCAGCCCGGGCAGGGTCGTCGACCAGCGCGTTGATCCCGTCCGCGAGACCGCGCTCGAAGCCGTCCGGGTCGTTCTCGTCGTACCGGACCAGCGTGCCGGTCACGCCGTCGTCGACCACCTCGGGGATGCCGCCGACCGCGCTCGCCACGACCGCGGTCTCACACGCCATCGCCTCCAGGTTGACGATCCCGAGCGGCTCGTAGATCGACGGGCAGCAGAACGCCAGCGCGTGCGTCAGCACCTGCCGGACCTCCTCCCGCGGCAGCATCTCGGACACCACGAACACGCCGTCGCGGGCCGACTTCAGGTCGTCGATCAGCGCGTCGGTCTCGGCCTTCAACTCGACCGTGTCGGCGGCGCCGGCCAGCAGTACGAGCTGTACGGACGGATCCAGGCGCAGCCCCGCGCGGAGCAGGTGCGGTACGCCCTTCTGCCGGGTGATCCGGCCGACGAACGTCACATACGGCCGACTCAGGTCGACGCCCAGCCGCTCGAGGACATGCGTCGACGGATCCGGGCGGTAGAAGTCGGCGTCGATGCCGTTGGAGATCACGTGAACGCGCGCCGGGTCGATCGACGGGTAGCACTCCAGTACGTCGGTACGCATCCCGCGGCTCACCGCGACGACCGCGTCGGCCGCCTCGTACGCCGTCTGCTCGGCCCAGCTGGACAGCCGGTACCCGCCGCCGAGCTGCTCGGCCTTCCACGGGCGGCGCGGCTCCAGCGAGTGCGCGGTCACCACGTGCGGTACGTCGTACAGCAGCTTGGCCCAGTGCCCCGCCATGTTCGCGTACCAGGTGTGCGAGTGCACCAGGTCCGCGTCGCCGACCGCTGCGGTCATGGTCAGGTCGGTGGACAGGATGCGCAGTGCCGCGTTCGCGTTCGGGATCCGCGGGTCGTCCTCGGAATGCGCGGTCGCGCCCTTCCGGGGTTCGCCCATGCAGTGGACGTCGACGTCGATCAGCCGGCGCAGCTCGCGGACCAGGAAGTCCACGTGCACCCCCGCCCCGCCGTACACGTCCGGAGGAAACTCACGCGTCAGGATGGCGACCTTCATAAGCTCCGACCATAGGTCATCAGGTCACCTGTGTCGGCACCCAGAAGCGCAGCTTTCCGTGTCGTTCGTCTTCCAGTTCGCCACCAGCTGCCTCGATCACCTTGCGCGATCCGGTGTTGTCCAGGTCGCAGGTGACCAGGGCCGGCTCGATGCCGAGGGCGGCGGCGATCGGGAGGGACTGGGTGAGCATCTGGGTCGCGTACCCGCGCCGCCGGGCGGACGGGCGGACGCAGTACCCGATGTGCCCGCCGACCTCGGTGAGCGCCGGTGTCAGGTCGTGCCGGATCGAGAGCCGGCCCAGGAACTCGACGCCGTCCACGAACCACAGCACGGTCTGGTGCACGATGCCCGGCGCCAGTGCGGTGTCCGGCTCCGCCTCGCGCCGGATCTCGGCGACCAGCCGCGCGAACTCTGCCGGGTCCGCGGTCTGGTCCCGGGTCCAGTCCTCCTCGGCTCCGGCGGCGTGGGCGCGCGCACCCATCCACCGCTCATGATCCGGACCGAGCTCGTCCCAGGCCGCGAGAAACGATCGGTGAACGGCAGTGGTCGGTACGACGAGGATCGGCATCTTTACAGTGTCGCGACACACACAACGGCTTATGCACCGGGGGATCCGGAGCTAAGGTGCGGGCATGGCAAAGGCGCCCAGAGTTCTCGGAATCGTGCTGGCCGGTGGTGAGGGGAAGCGGTTGATGCCGCTGACGGCGGACCGGGCCAAACCGGCCGTGCCGTTCGGCGGCAGTTATCGCCTCATCGATTTCGTGCTGTCGAATTTGGTCAATGCGGGTTATCGAAATCTCTGCGTGCTGACCCAGTACAAATCGCATTCGCTGGACCGGCACGTGACGCTGACCTGGCGGATGTCCACCCTGCTCGGCAACTACGTGACCTGCGTCCCGGCGCAGCAGCGGCTCGGCCCGCAGTGGTACCAGGGCAGCGCGGACGCGATCTACCAGTCGATGAACCTGATCAAGGACGCCGACCCGGAGTACATCGTGGTCTTCGGCGCCGACCACGTGTACCGGATGGACGCGTCGCAGATGGTCGCCGCGCACATCGAGCGCGGGAACGGCGTGACGGTGGCCGGTATCCGGGTGCCGCGGGTCGAGGCCACCGAGTTCGGCGTGATCAAGACCGCCGCGGACGGGCACGCGATCGAGGAGTTCCTGGAGAAGCCGGCCGATCCGCCCGGGCTGCCGGACTCGCCGGACGAGACGTTCGCGTCGATGGGCAACTACGTGTTCAGCCGGGACGTGCTGGTCGAGGCGCTCCGCAAGGACGCCGCGAACCCGGCCTCGCGGCACGACATGGGCGGCGACATCGTCCCGATGCTCGTTGCCGAGGGCAAGGCGGGCGTCTACGACTTCAAGGACAACGACGTACCGGGTGCGCTCGACCGAGACCGCTCGTACTGGCGCGACGTCGGGTCGCTGGACTCGTACCACGAGGCGCACATGGACCTGGTGTCGATCCAGCCGGTGTTCAACCTCTACAACAACGACTGGCCGATCTTCACCTCGCACCCGCAGCTGCCGGGCGCGAAGTTCACCGACGACGCGACGGTCGGCGAGTCGATCGTCTGCCAGGGCTCGATCGTGTCCGGCGCGCACGTGGACCACTCGGTGCTCGGGTCGAACGTGATCGTCAGCGCCGGCGCCGACATCCAGCACTCCGTGATCATGGACAACTGCAAGATCGGCAAGAACGTCGTGCTGAAGAACGTGATCCTGGACAAGAACATCGTGATCCCGGACGGCACCCAGATCGGCGTCGACCAGGACTACGACCGGGAACGCGGGTTCACCGTCTCCAAGGGCGGCGTCACGGTGCTCGGCAAGGGGCAGGTGATCGAGCCTCCGAAGGCCGCCGTAGCTGACGAGGTCGCTGAGGCGTGATCACCGAGGCCGAGGCGCTGGAGCTCGATGCCGCGGATCCCGGGCACCGGGAGCTGTTCGACGTACCGCCCGCGGAGGGCGGCGGCTATCCGGAGGTCGCGTACTTCGCCGGCAACTCACTCGGCCTGCGCCCGAAGGCGACCAGGTCCGAGCTGCTCGAGGACCTGGACTCGTGGGCGGCGCTCGGGGTCGAAGGGCACCTGGACGCGGCCCGCCCGTGGTTGCCCTACCACGAGCTGCTGACCGGTCCCGCGGCGCGGCTCGTCGGCGCGTTGCCGAGCGAGACGGTCGTGATGAACACGCTGACCGTCAACCTGCACCTGTTGATGGTGTCGTTCTACCGGCCGACGCGGTCCCGGCACCGGATCGTCATCGAGGACTCGGCGTTCCCGTCGGACAGTTACGCCGTACGGTCGCAGGTCGAGTTCCACGGGTACGACGCGGAAGACGCGGTGATCCGGCTGCGTCCGCGGCCGGGGGAGAACAGTCTGCGGACGGCGGACGTCGTCGAGCAGCTCGGTGGCGACGTGGCGCTCGTACTGCTGGGTGGCGTGAACTACCTGACCGGTGAGCTGATGGACATCCCCACGATCACGAAGGCCGGTCACGCGGCCGGGGCGATCGTCGGGTGGGACCTCGCGCACGCGGCCGGGAACGTGCCGCTCGCTTTGCACGACTGGGACGTCGACTTCGCGGCTTGGTGCTCGTACAAGTACCTGAACTCCGGTCCGGGGGCGATCGCCGGCGCGTTCGTCCACGAACGGCATCTCGGCGCGGACCTGCCGCGGTTCGAGGGCTGGTGGAGTACCGACGCGAAGACGCGGTTCGAGATGACACCGGAGTCACGGCCGCCGGCGACCGCGGACGCGTGGCAGGTGTCGAACCCGCCGATCTTCGCGATGAGCCCGGTGCGGACGTCACTGGAGATCTTCGACAAGATCGGTATCGAGGTACTACGGGAGCGGAGTGTGCGGTTGACGGCGTACCTGGCGGAGCTGCTGGCGGACTTCGAGGTCATCACCCCGGCCGATCCGGCGCGCCGCGGCGCCCAGTTGTCCGTGCGTGTGCCCGGCGCCGGGGCGCTGTCGCGGCGGTTGCGGTTCGAGTACGGCGTGATCGCGGACTCGCGGGAGCCCGACGTACTGCGGTTCGCGCCGGTGCCGTTGTACTCGACGTACCACGACTGCTGGCGGGCGGGGGCGGCGATGGCCGCGGTGACGGCATGAAGGTCGCGATCGTCGGTGCGGGACTGACCGGTTCGCTGCTCGCGTGTTTCCTCGCGCGCCGCGGGCTGACCGTGACGCTGTACGAGCGGCGTCCGGATCCGCGGGTCGCGCAGGTGGAACGCGGCCGGTCGATCAACCTGGCGATCTCCGAACGCGGGCTGGACGCGTTGCGGCGGATCGGCCTGGTCGACGAGGTGATGGCGGACGCGCTGCCGATGAAGGGCCGGATGATCCATCCGGTGACGGGTCCGCTGGACTTCCAGGCGTACTCGGCGTCCGGGGACCGGGCGATCAACTCGATCAGCCGGGGCGCGCTGAACAACGCCTTGCTGTCGGCAGCAGCGGCGGCTCCTGGTGTGTCGGTGGAGTTCGAGCACCGGTTGGTGGAGCTGGATTCCGCGGCTGGTTCGCTGGTGTTCGCCACGCCGTCCGGGAAGGTGTCGGCATCGGCCGATGTGGTGCTGGGCGCTGACGGTGCGGGGTCCGCCGTCCGCGAGCAGTTGCTTGCCGAGGGCATCGTCGCGGAGGACGTCGACTTCCTCGACTACGGCTACAAGGAGCTGTCGATCCCGGCTGCATCCGGTGAGTTCGCACTCGATCCCGGCGCGTTGCACATCTGGCCGCGCGGCACGTCGATGATGATCGCCCTGCCGAACCCGGACCGCTCGTTCACCTGCACGCTGTTCTGGCCGGCCGGGTCGTTCGACGCACTGACTACCGCCGACGGCATCTCCGCGCATTTCCAGGAGCACTATCCCGATCTGTTGCCGTTAGCACCTTCACTGGTCGACGATTATCTGCACAATCCGGTCGGGGTGCTCGGGACTGTGCACACGCTCCCGTGGCAGGCCCACGGACGTACGGCGTTGCTCGGCGACGCGGCCCACGCGATCGTGCCGTTCTACGGGCAGGGCGCGAACTGCGCCTTCGAGGACGTGGTCGAGCTGGATCGCTGTCTGGACGACACGGGCGGCTCGTGGGCGCGGGCCCTGCCGCTGTTCGAGACCCGGCGGCGCGAGAACACCGAGGCGATCGCCGAGATGGCCCTCGCGAACTTCGTCGAGATGCGCGACAAGGTCGCCTCACCCGTCTTCCGCCTTCAAAAACAGGTGGAACACGCCCTCGAACGCCTGCTCCCGGGCAAGTACGTCTCCCGCTACGAACTCGTCTCCTTCTCCACCACCCCGTACGCCGAAGTCCAACGCCGAGTCCACCGCCAGCACCAGCTCCTCGGCGCTGCTGCGGTCGCGTCGGCCGGGGTCCTGCTGGGACTTGCTCGGAGGCGACGACGGTGAGTTTGTGGTCTGCGGAGTTGCTCACCGGGCAGCCGTCGTCGGTTGGGGTGCTGCGGCACTTCGTCGGGGGTGCGTTTGTGGAGAGTGCCTCGCGGTTCGCGAAGGTTTCGCCGGTGACGGGGGAGCAGATCTTCGACGTCTGTGAGGCGGATCAGTCGACCGTGGACGCGGCGGTGGACGCGGCTCGGCAGGCGCTGAGCGGTCCGTGGGGACGGATGAGCGAGCAGGAGCGGGCCGTCGTACTGCGGCGGGTCGCGGACGTGCTGGAGCGGCGGTTCGAGGATCTGGTGGCCGCGGAGGTCGGCGACACCGGGAAGTCGATCAGCCAGGCGCGCACGCTGGACATCCCGCGCGGTGCGGCGAACTTCCGCGCGTTCGCGGATTTCGCGACGACAGTACCGACCGAGTCGTACACGACCGTCCTCCCCGACGGGCGGCGCGCGCTGAACTACGCCGTACGGAAACCGGTCGGGGTGGTCGCGATCGTCGTACCGTGGAATCTGCCGTTGCTGCTGCTCACCTGGAAGGTCGCGCCGGCGCTTGCCTGCGGCAACGCGGTCGTGGTGAAACCGTCCGAGGAGACGCCGTCGTCGGCGACCGTTCTCGCCGAGGTGATGGCCGAGGCCGGCGTACCTGATGGGGTCTTCAATCTCGTGCACGGGTTCGGGCCGTCGTCGGCGGGGGAGTACCTGACTCGGCACTCAGGCGTCGACGCGATCACGTTCACCGGGGAGTCCGCGACCGGTACGGCGATCGCGAAGGTCGCCGCGGACCGCGTCAAGGCGGTGTCCTTCGAGCTCGGCGGGAAGAACGCGGGCCTGATCTTCGCCGACTGCGATCTCGACGCCGCGGTCGAGGGCTCGGTGCGCTCCGTCTTCACGAACGGCGGACAGGTCTGCCTGTGCACGGAACGCCTGTACGTCGAACGCCCGATCTTCGAGGAGTTCACGTCCCGGCTGGCGCGGCGGGCGGAGGAGCTGACGTACGGCTGGCCCGCCGACGAGGCGACGATGAACATGCCACTGATCTCCAAGCAGCACCGCGACAAGGTCCTGTCGTACTACGACCTCGCCCGCCGTGAAGGTGCTGAGGTGCTGGCCGGTGGCGGCGTACCGACGTTCGGGGATGCTCGCGACGGCGGGTCCTACGTACAGCCGACCGTGGTCACCGGTCTACCACCGGACGCTCGGACCAATCGTGAGGAGATCTTCGGCCCGATCTGCCACATCGCACCCTTCGACACCGAGGAGGAGGCCTATGCCCTCGCCAACTCCTCCGACTACGGGCTGGCGGCAACCGTCTGGACCCGCGACGTCGGCCGCGCCCACCGCGCCGGCGCCGCCCTCGACGTCGGCCTGTGCTGGGTCAACACCTGGTTCCTCAGAGACCTCAGGACACCGTTCGGCGGAGTGAAGCTGTCCGGCGTCGGCCGTGAAGGCGGACGGCATTCGGTGGACTTCTACACCGAAATCACCAATGTCTGCGTGGAGCTCTCATGACCGTTGTGCCGGGGAAGGCCACGCCGCGCGGCCGGTTTCCGCATGTGCGGGTCGCGGGCGGGTTCGCGTTCGTGTCGGGGACGTCGAGCCGGCGACCCGACAACACGATCGCGGGTGCATCCGTCGACGAGCTGGGCACCGTCGCGCTGGACATTCGCGAGCAGACGCGGGCGGTGCTGGAGAACATCCGGGACATCCTCGGGGCGGTCGGGGCCGGGTTGGAGGATCTCGTCAGCGTGACGACGTACCTGGTGTCGATGAACGACTTCGGGGGGTACAACGAGATCTATGGTGAGTTTTTCGACGAGTCCGGGCCGGCCCGGACGACCGTCGCAGTCCATCAGCTGCCGCATCCCCAGCTGCTGATCGAGATCCAGGCTGTTGCGGCGATCCCGCAACACTCGAAGGAGGAATAGGGTATGGCGAACTTGGAGTCGACGAACTTTCCGGAATGGATCGAGGAGAACAAGCACCTGCTGAAGCCGCCGGTCGGCAACAAGCAGATGTTCCCGACCGGGGACGACTTCATCACGATGGTGGTCGGCGGCCCGAACCAGCGCACCGACTTCCACGTCGACCCGTACGAGGAGTTCTTCTACCAGATCTCCGGCGAGCTCAAGGTCAACGTGATGACCGACGACGGCCCCGCGACGGTCGCGGTGAACGCCGGCGAGATGTGGGTCCTGCCGCGGAACATGCCGCACTCGCCGCAGCGCGGCCCGAACTCGATCGGCCTGGTGATCGAGCGAGTCCGGGAGCCCGGCGTACTGGAGAAGTTCCGCTGGTACTGCGCCAACTGCAACGCGATCGTGCACGAGGTCGAGCTCCAGGTGACCGACATCGTCGCGGACCTGCCGCCCGTGTTCAAAGCCTTCTACGACAGCGAGGACGCCCGCACCTGCCCCAACTGCGGCACGGTGCACCCCGGCAAGGGCTGACCGCGGCCGAAAACCTCCCCAAACCGGTTTGGGGAACCTGCCGAAGATGCTCCCAAACCGGTTTGGGAAGGAAGTTCCCCCCGAATCGGGCAGACAGTCTCCCCAAACCGGTTTGGGGAGGACCCGGGAGCGGTGATGGAAGGGCTGTCGGATGACCGTTGATGTCCACACCCACCTCGTGCCTCATGGATGGCCGGATCTGTCGGCGGCGTGCGGTGGCGACGGCTGGCCGTGGTTGCGGATCGACTCCGAGCGGGCCGCGATGATCATGATCGGCGAGACCGAGTTCCGCCCGATCGGACCGCAGGCCTGGGATCCAGCCGTACGCCGTGCCGATATGGATGCTGACGGCATCGATCTCCAGGTGGTGTCGCCGACCCCGGTGTTCTTCGGGTATGAACGCCCTGCGGGGCAGGCCGTGAAGCTGGCGGAGATCTTCAACGACCTCACGTTGGAGACGCTGGCCGGTGACGACCGGTTCGTGCCGTTCTGCCAAGTGCCGTTGCAGGATCCGGACCTGGCCTGCGCCGAACTGGACCGGTGCCGCGCGGCTGGGCACGTCGGTGTGGAGATCGGCAACCACGTCGGCGACAAGGACCTCGACGACGCCGGGATCGTTGCCTTCTTCAACCACTGCGCGGAGACCGGTACGCCGGTCCTCGTGCACCCGTGGGACATGCCGGGCGGTCCGCGGCTGGATCGCTGGATGGCGCGCTGGCTGACCGGGATGCCTGCCGAGACGCATCTGTCGTTGCTGGCGATGATGCTGGGCGGGGCCTTCGACCGGTTACCGCCGTCCTTGCGGATCTGTTTCGCTCATGGGGGTGGGAGTTTCGCGTTCTGGCTCGGGCGGCTGGAGAACGCGTGGCACCGGCGCGGCGACATCGTCCGTGGTTGCTCCGAGCACCCACCGTCGACGTACCTGGACCGGATCCTGGTCGACACGGTGGTGTTCGAATCAGCGCCTTTGCGGCTACTTGTCGATACCTTGGGGGAAGACCGCGTTCTGGTCGGCAGTGACTATCCCTATCCATTGGGCGAGCGGCCGGTCGGGGAGGTGGTACGGAAGGCCGGCTTCCTGACCGCGGAGCAGCAGCACAAACTGCTGACTCTGAACGCCCTGCGTTATCTCGGGAGGTCTGATGAGTGAAGACCGATCGGTACTGTCGCGCAAAGCACCGGAACCGGACGAGGAGTTGCGGTACGGCGACCACGCGGACCAGGTGATCGACTACTGGCACGCGAAGGACTACCGGCCGTTGATCGTGTTCATCCACGGCGGGTTCTGGCGGCCGGAGTACGACCGGGTGCACGCCCGCTCACTCGGTGCGGCGCTGTCCGACCTCGGCTGGCCGGTCCTGTCCCTGGAGTACCGCCGCGAGCCCGGCAACCCCGACGCGACCACCAGCGACATCCGTACGGCGCTGGACGCGCTACCCGACCTCGTGGACGTGCACGCGGGCTACGTGCTGATGGGCCACTCCGCCGGCGGTCAGCTCGCCCTGTGGGCCGCGTCGACGCACAACCCGGTCCGGCTCCGCAGTGTGGTCGCTCTGGCCCCCGTGGCCGACCTGCTGAAGGCCGACCGCGAGCACATCGGCGAAGGCGCCGTACAGGCCTTCATCGGAGGCGGTGTCCGCAACGACCTGGACCCAGCCCACCTCCCCGCGTCGATAGCCCCGGTGACCCTCATCCACGGCGTCAACGACACAGTCGTGCCCATCACCATCACCGACTCTTACTTCACCGCGCACCCCACGGCCCACTTCCACCGCGTCCCGCACTGCGGCCACTACGAACTGATAGATCCCCAGTCCGACCCGTGGCACGAAGTAACCACCGAACTGACCCGCCTGACGAGCTAGCCGCTACTTGAGCCGTTTGGCGGCGGTGAGGAGGCCTTCGGAGGTGGGGAGGAGGGCTGAGACCAGGTTGTCGTCGTCCCGGACGGCGCGGACGAGGTCTCGGAGGGCCATGGTGTCGGGGTCGCGGCGGGCGGGGTCGGCGACGCGGCCGGCGGTGAGGATGCCGGCGAAGGCGACGATGCCGCCGGGGCGGAGCAGGCGCAGGGCCTCGTGCAGGTACGCCGTGTTCTCGCGGCGGTCCGCGTCGCAGAAGACCAGGTCGTAGTGACCGTCGGTGAGCCGAGTGACGACGTCCAGCCCGGCGCCGGCGATCAGGCGGAACCGGTTCGACGCGACGCCGGCGTCCAGGAACGTCTTGCGGGCCAGCCGCTGGTTCTCCGCGTCGATGTCGACCGTGGTGAGCGTGCCGTCGGCGCGCATACCGCGGAGCAGCGCGAGCCCGGAGACGCCGGTCCCGGTGCCGATCTCGACGACCGCCTTCGCGCTGACGCCGGCGGCGAGCAGGCTCAGCGCGGCGGCCGCGCCGGGGCCGATCGGGGCGACACCGCTGTCCGCGGCGCTCGCCCGTGCACCGGTGACGACCTCGTCCTCACCGATGTAGTCCTCGGCGTACGCCCAGGACGTCGGGTCGATGCCGGTGGCGATGGCGTCCTCCCAGTGATCGGCGGAGTGGTCGGCGGAGTGCTGTGCGGCTGCGGTACCCATGCTGAACCGAAGCCTAGCGGTTGGAGGTCCGCTTTCCGTGCTGCACGCGCGGAGGTTGCGCACTCCTGCTCATAACAACGGCCCCACAATCAGATATGATCGTCCACACGAGACGTGACTCACCTGGTGAGGGAGGTGCGGAGTGAGGTCAGGCGCGGATGACGTCGATGCCGGCTTCCTTGAAGACGGCGAGCTGGCTTTCGTCGGCCTGGGCGTCGGTGACGAGCGTGTCGATCTCGCTCAGCTCGCAGATCCGGGCGAAGGCCCGCTGCCCGAGCTTGGAGGAGTCGGCCACCACGACGACCTTCGCGGCCCGGCTGACGATCAGCTGGTTGATGTTCGCCTCGCCCTCGTGATGAGCGGTGGCGCCGGTCTCGTCGATCCCGTCGACGCCGATGAACGCGATGTCCAGCGACAGGTCGGACAGGATCCGGTGCGACAGTGGGCCGATCATCTCGTACGACTGCGGCCGCGCCACGCCGCCGGTCAGCACCATCTTCACGTGCGGCCGGACGATCAGCTCGTTGGCGATGTTCAGCGCGTTGGTGACGAGCGTGAACGCGGGCTCGCCGTGCTCCGCGGACAGCTCGGGCCGGGTCGCCAGCGTCCGCGCCACCTCGGAGATGGTGGTGCCGCCGTTCATCCCGATCACCATGCCGCGGCGCACCAGCGTGGCCGCCGCCTGCGCGATCCGCTGCTTCTCGGACGCGAAACGCGCAGTCTTGTAGCGCAGCGGCAGGTCGTACGACACCGCGTTGGCGACCGCGCCGCCGCGGGTCCGGGTGAGGAGCTGCTGCTTGCCGAGATGGTCCAGGTCACGCCTGATCGTGGCCGCGGACACGTGCAACTGCTCGGCGAGCTCGTCGACGTCGATGGCGCCTTTCTCGGCGAGCGACTCGAGCAAGGTGTTGAGGCGTTCATAACGCTTCACCCGGGGCTCCTCCTTCACACAATCGGTCAGCCCGGTGGCGGCTGGTTGGCACCATTCGATCACGTTCGAGCAGTTTCGACCATCAGAAGTGCGGAGACGACATGACGCAGCAGCCATTTGTGAGCACTGAGATCGCCACTCAGCCGGACCTTTGGCGGCAGGTCTCGGACGGTTTCGCGCAGTACGGCGGTTCGCTTCCGAAACCCGGCCGGCGGGTCGCCGCGGTCGGCTGCGGCACCTCCTGGTTCATGGCGATGGCCTACGCCGCGCTGCGCGAGGACCTCGGCCAGGGCGAGACCGACGCGTTCGCCGGATCCGAGTTCCCGGCGGGCCGGGCGTACGACGCGATCGTCGTGATCAGCCGCTCCGGTACGACGACCGAAGTACTCGACCTGATCCGCGCCACCGACGTACCGACGATCGCGATCACCGCCACCGTGGACTCGCCGATCGTCGAGCTGGCCGACCACACGATCATGCTGGACTTCGCCGACGAGCAGTCCGTGGTGCAGACCCGGTTCGCGACCACCACGCTGGCGCTGCTGCGCGCGTCGCTCGGCGAGGACCTGTCCAAGGCCGCTGCGGACGCTCAGACCGCACTGACCATCGACGTCGACGACCTGGCCAAGCTCGAGCAGGTCACGTACATCGGGACCCGCTGGACGGTCGGCCTGGCGCACGAGGCCGCGCTCAAGCAGCGTGAGGCCGCGTCGGCGTGGACCGAGGCATACCCGGCAATGGACTACCGGCACGGTCCGATCGCGATCGCGCAGCCCGGCCGCGGTGTCTGGGTCTTCGGTGAGCCGCCGGCGGGCCTGCTGGACGACGTGAACGCCACGGGCGCCACCATCGTCCACCACGCCGACCTGGACCCGATGGCGTCCCTCGTCGTCGCCCAGCGCGTCGCGGTCGCCAAGTCCCTGGCTCTCGGCCTCAACCCCGACCAGCCGCGCAGCCTCTCCCGCTCCGTCATCCTCGACTGACCGCGGCAGTCATCGGGGACTCGAGCGTCCACCCCAGCGCGGTGTAGAGCGCCCGTCCGTCCTCAGTCGCAACCAGTACGCCGGTGTTCGCACCGGCGTACTGCGCTGCTGCGGACAGGGCGGCCATGACGCTCCGGCCGAGGCCGCGCCGCCGGTGCTGCGGAGACGTCTCGATCTGGTCGAAGACAGCAGCCTCTCCGGTGAGCGCTGCCTTCCCGCGTGCCGCCACCGAGCCGTCAGCGGCGCGTACGACGACGTCGACCACACTGTCCCGCCGCACACTCGTTAGTTCGTACGACGCAGCCACACTCGCTCCTGCGCTGGCCAGTGGGCGACTCATCAGGTACTCGACCGGCTGCACCTGCCACGGCACGCCCAGTGAGACCTGCCCGCAGATCTTGAGCCAGGTGTCAGGCTCGCCGAGCCCGTCGACCAGACCGGCGTCGTACGTCGGTAGCACGTAGCGGACCTGGTGACCGGGCAAGCCGACGTCGACGCGGTAGCCGCTCCGGACCTTCACGGGTGCCGGGGTACCGCGGGAGATGGTCCAGCCGTGGATCCAGGCGTCAAGAGACATGTGGCGGTGCCTTTCGTGCAGTGAGGGCGCCGAGCCCGGCGGCCACGAGTAGAGCCAGGGCGACGACCGTCAGAGCCTTGTGCGTACCGACTACCGGGACCAGCAAACCGGCGGTGGCCTGGCCGACCGCAGCGGCACCGACTCGGAGGCTGGCGGCTGACGTGCTGACGCGGCCTTGCAGCGACTCCGGGCTGTACTGCTGGCGGGCGGCGAACATGGCAGGGAGGGTGGGGCCTTCCAAGAGGCCGCTGCCAAAGGCCACGAGTAGCAGGACAACGAAGCTGGTGGCCAGAGGCCAGCTGGCCAGGGCGAGGCCGTAGGCCGCGACCGACACGATGACGACCTGCTCGGGGCGCCAGCGGGCCTGGAGGCGCGTGAGCAGGAGTGCGGTGGTGACACTGCCGAGTTCGATGGCTGTCCACAGGTAGCCGGCCGCTGACTTGGGCATGCCGAGTGAAGACATGTGCAGCGGCAGGGCGATCAGCAGGAAGCCTGTGGCGCCCATGAGCAGGGTCGTGGTCACAGTGGAGGCCCGCAATCGCGGTGTGCGGACCAGATGGGTCAGGCCGGCCAGGACTGCCGGCAGGAAGGGTTCTCCAGCGGTCTGCAACGGCGGCAGCGCGGGCAGGCGGCTGATGGCGCAGATGCTGAGGGCGGCGGTGACGGCGATGGCTACAGCAGCGACTTCTACCGACAAGGTGGCTGCGACCGTGGCAGCGGTCGCGGGACCGGTGATGGTTGCGGCACCGAAGCTCGCGGCCTCGAACGAGTTGGCGCGAGCCAGCCGGTCGGACGGGACGAGGCTGGGCAACATGCTGGTGAATCCGCCGCTCGCCATCGGCAGTGTCGCGCCGGCGACCGCTGCGAGCGCCGGTGTGATCCAGTGCGGGCTGTGCCCGACCACGGCCAACAGGCTGAGCATGACCACCCCGATAGCAGCCTGGTTCAGTGCGAGCGCGCTCCGCCGGTACGGCGTCCTGTCCAGCCAGGCACCGAGCAGTGGCCCGGTCACGACCGCCGGGAGCGCAAAGGCGGCTCCGGTGACTCCTGCCAGCGCCGGACTGTCCGTCCGCTCCAGCACCAGCAGCACCAGCGTGAACGCCACCATCTCGTCGGCAAGCCGGGCCAGCGTTGCCGCCAAGTAGTAGCTCGCCACCCCTGACCTCCTGTAACGCACAGCTGGCTGTTACGCGTTACGATCATAAAGGCGTTACGGAGGAGGGAGTCCAGTGGATATCCAGTCGCCGGACCGGCAGGTGCGGCTCGCGGTCGACCTGGTCAACACGCGCACCCGCGACCCGGAGCAGTTGACGTCGCCGGCCGACGTCCGCGCGTTCCTTCTCGAGCACGGTGAGTCGGACCCGATCACGCTGGCCGACGACGACCTGGTCGCGGTCCGCGAGGTCCGGGCGCGGGTCCGCGAGGTCTTCCACGCCGACCCGCCCGCAGCGGCCCGGATGCTCAACGAGTTGCTGGAGGAGTACGCCGTACGCCCGTATCTGTCCGACCACGACGGGTCGCCGTGGCACCTGCATGTGGCCAGGCCCGGAGCCACCTGGGCCGACTGGATGGCGGCGACGACCGCGCTCGGATTGGCGACGTTCGCGGCCGGTCACGGGTTCGAGGCGCTCGGGGTCTGCGCGGCGGTGGACTGCGAGCGGGTGTTCGCCAATCCGGCGGAGAAGCGGCCGCGGAGGTTCTGCACACCGCGGTGCTCGAGCCGGACCCGCGTCGCGTCGTACCGGGCCCGGCAGCACGCCCAGTAGTCGGGCCTTGTTCCGTCACGCCTAGGATCGGGAGTGGGGATTCCGGGAGTGGGAGGAGTGCGAGTTGAGTCACACCGTGCTGGCCGAGCTGGTGGCCAACGTGCTGAAGGTCACCGCCAAGGCCGGAGACACGGTGGGACCGGATGACGCCCTGGTCATCCTGGAGTCCATGAAGATGGAGATTCCGGTGCTGGCCGAGGTGGCCGGCACCATCGTCGAGCTGAAGGTCGTCGAGGGCGAGGTCGTCCGCGACGGCGACCCGATCGCCGTCATCGACGAGGAGTGATTCAACCGAAATGACTTCTCAGGCGTCTTGTGTAGTGAAGGCACCGGCCGGGAACTTCCGGCCGGGGCGCCGCGTTGAGCCGTCGTACGAACAAACCAGGGTCCAGCCCGGGTTTTCCCGACGTGCGCAGAGGACGGTGACCGCGGCACCATGGCCTTCACGCTTATTGCCGAGAGGACCCAGGGAGGCGTTGCGGTGAAGCCGTTCGACACGTCGACGGTCCCCGCACCCCAGCAGGTGCCGGACGTCCCGGACGTACTGCCGTCGTGGGACGAGATCGTCCGCACCCACTCCGCGCGCGTCTATCGGCTCGCGTACCGGCTGACCGGTAACAAGCACGACGCCGAGGACCTCACCCAGGAAGTGTTCGTCCGGGTGTTCCGCTCGCTGTCGTCGTACACGCCGGGGACCTTCGAGGGCTGGCTGTACCGGATCACCACGAACCTGTTCCTGGACGGCGCCCGCCGCAAGCAGCGGATCCGCTTCGACGGCCTGCCCGAGGACGCGCACGACCGGCTCCCGGCCAAGGGTGAGGGCCCGGCCGAGAAGCTCGACTCCGACCTGTTCGACCACGACGTGCAGGACGCGCTCGACGCGCTGCCCGAGGACTTCCGCGCGGCCGTGGTGCTGTGCGACATCGAGGGCATGACGTACGACGAGATCGCGGACGTCCTGGACGTGAAGCTCGGCACCGTCCGCAGCCGGATCCACCGCGGCCGGTCGATGCTGCGCAAGCACCTGGAGCACCGGGCCCCGCGGTCCGGCCAGACCCGGGTCGGCGGCCCGCCGGTCGACGGCGGCCTCTTCGGCGACGGAGGTGACCTCGCATGACGCACCCGCTGGACAAGCTGAGTGCAGTGGTCGACGGCCAGCTCGACCACGACTCCCGTGACAAGGTCCTGAGCCACCTGGTCGGCTGCGACAGCTGCCGTTCCGAGGTGGACGCGCAGCGGCGGCTGAAGGCGCGGATCGCCGCGCTCGAGTCGCCGGATCCATCGACCGACCTGATGCAGCGCCTGATGGGTGTCTCGTCGTTCTCGACCGAGCCTCGTGAAGAGGTCCGGCCGGTGGTCACGCCGGTCAGCCTGTTCCCGCAGCGGTCCGCGTTCCCGGCCGGGCGCACAGGTGGCACCCGACCCGGAGCCGCCCGCGGCACCCGCTCCCGCCGTCGTAGCGGCGTCCTGGGTGCAGCCGGCTCAGCTGCCGCGGTTGCCTCCCTGCTCGGTACGGCGTTCGTTGTCGGCGACCCGTCCCGCTCGGAGCAGCCGCCGACGCTGCAACCGCCAGTCGCCAGCTTCTCGTCCGACCACGCGAGCACCAGCGGCGGAGCGCCGTTCGCCGACCCGGTCGCGCTGCTGAACTCCTACAACGGCGCGGGGTACGCCGGGCTGAACAACCCGACGCTGCGCCCGGTGGCCCTGACAGGGCGCTGACCGGTGAGCCTCTCCCGGCTCGCCGTCCTGGTCAGCACCGCCCTGATCGGCTTCGGCCTGCCCACGTCCGCGGCAGCCGTCGTGCCGGCACTGCCGAAGGCGGACTCGCCTACGGCGGTCAGCTGGCTGCAGCGAGCGGCGGTCGCGCCGAACCAGGTCTCGTACCACGGCACGCAGATCATCACCGCCTGGGGACCGCAGGGCGCCAGCTCCGCGATGCTGGACATCCTGCATGCGGCGTCGCAGGGCTCCGAGATCAGCGTGCTCGGCTCGTCCGCACCTGGTGCGAAGGCGTTCGTGCAGCGCGCCACCACCGCGGACGCCGCCATCGACGGCGGACCGCTGGCGTTGCTGCAGGCGACGTACCACCTGGTCGACAAGTGCTGTACCGACCTGATCGGCCGGACCGCTGTGCTCGTGGAGGCGCTGCGGGACGACGAGACGCTGGCGGCCAAGTTCTGGATCGACAAGGCGACCGGGCTGCTGCTGCAGCGTCAGCTGTTCAGCGCGGACGGCAAGACGATGGTGCGCGCGACCGTGTTCACCGAGCTGGAGATCGAGGGCTCGGAGTTCATCGGCCACCTGCCGCCGACCGTGCCGAGCGGTGTCGAGTCGCTGGGCATGGGCAAGGTGGACAACCTGCGGTCCGAGGGCTGGGTCTGCGCGCCGGAGCTGCCAGCGTCGCTCAAGCTGTACGACGTCCACCAGGACACCAGTAACGGCTCTCTGCAGTTCTCGTACTCGGACGGGCTGTTCAACGTCTCCCTGTTCGAGCAGCGCGGCACGCTGGATCCGGCCGCGGTCCAGGGCTTCAGCAGCACCGACAGCCCGGGGGTGTACCTGCGGTACGGCATGCCGTCGTACGTCGTCTGGTCGTCCGGCGGAATCGTCTACACGCTGATCGGGGACCTGCCGCCCGACCAGCTCGGACAGGTGGTCAGATCCTTCCCGCACGAGCTGCCGACGGAGCTCAGTGCGATCCAGCGAGTGGGGTCCGGGCTGGCCAAAATCGCGACCTGGCTCACTCCGATGGGTGCACTCTCGCCGAAGCTGGGATAATCAAAGGTGGAAGTGTGTCCCGGTTACCTCCGGGAGGGCTTCCACCGACGACCACGACGACGACGTGAGGCGGGCACCGTGACGAGCGACGACGCCGAGCCGACAGTTCCGAATCCGGCGACCGCGGAACCGACCGCGGTCCTGCCCACCGCGGGCGCACCCGACGGGAACGGCTCCGCGGCAGGTCCGCCGCTGACCGGTCTGACCCCGCCGGCTCCCGGCGCGGGCGCGATGCCGCTGCGGACACCCGGCTCGGACTCGGCGTACCGGCAGACGAACGGCGGCCTGACGAACGGCCCGACCAACGCGGCGCTGACGAACGGGGCGCGGTCCACCTCGCAGCGCAGCTTCGGGCGGCCGGAGCCGCAGCAGCAGACTTTCCGTCCGGTGTACCAGGGGCAGGCCTGGCCGACCGAGCAGCCGCAGTACCGGCCCGCGTACGTGCCGCCGCCACCAGCCGACTGGCACCAGCAGCAGGCCCGCTCGTACGCGTCGGAGCCGCAGAAGCTCAACCGGGTCGTCACCATCGCCGGTCTGGTCGCGCTGGTCATCGGTGTCCTGGCCGGCGCGGGTGCGGCCACGGCCGTCGTCGCGCTGAGCGGCAACGACACCCCGATCGCGCAGCAGCCCGAGCCGCCGGTCGGCACCGGAGCCGACCCGAAGATCCGTACCGGCTCGGTGTCCGCGGTCGCCGCGACCCTCCTGCCGAGCGTGGTGCAGCTGAAGGTCGAAGGCTCGGACAACTCCGACGCCACCGGGTCCGGGTTCGTGATCGACAACGTCGGGCACATCCTGACCAACAACCACGTCGTTGCGGCGGCGGCCAAGGGCGGCTCGATCCAGGTCGTCACGAACGACAACAAGACCGCGACCGCGCGGCTCGTCGGCCGCTCCCCGGCGTACGACCTGGCCGTCGTGCAGGTGGCCGGCCTGACCGCGCCGTCGGTGCAGTTCGGCCGGTCGGACCAGGCGGTCGTCGGGCAGGACGTGGTCGCGATCGGCTCGCCGCTCGGGCTGGCCGGCACGGTCACCTCGGGCATCATCTCGGCGAAGAACCGGCCGGTGACGACCGGCGACGATCCCGCCGAGGCCGCGTCGTACATCAGCGCCCTGCAGACCGACGCCGCGATCAACCCGGGCAACTCCGGTGGTCCGCTGGTCGACATGAACGCGCGGGTGATCGGCGTGAACTCCGCGATCGCCACCGTCCGCGGTTCCGGGGAGGGGCAGAGCGGGAGTATCGGGCTCGGGTTCGCGATTCCGATCGACCAGGCCCGGCGGACCGCGCAGCAGCTGATCGCCACCGGCAAGGCGTCGTACCCGGTGATCGGGGCCAGTGTGGACATGACGTTCGAGGGCGGCGCCCGGGTCAGTGCGGTGAGCCCGAGTTCGCCGGCCGCGCGGGCCGGTCTGCGCGTCGGTGACGTGATCACCTCGATCAACAACGAGCCGGTCGACAGTGCCGAGGTGCTGATCGTCGCGATCCGCACCCACCAGCCGGGTGAGGCCGTGCGGCTCGCGTACGAGCGCGGCGGGCGGTCCCGGACGGTTACGCTCACTCTCGCCCAGCAGATCGGCTGACGGGTGCTACCCAGGGCCGGGATAGGCTGGGCGCCGTCCGGGACGAAGTACGGAGAGGTGGGGACATGTTCGGCATCGGGCCACTCGAACTGGTCGTGATCGCGATCGTCGCCGTACTCGTTTTCGGGCCGGATCGGCTGCCGGAGTTCGCCCGGACGGCGGGACGCCTGCTGCGCCAGGTCCGTCAGATGGTGACGAACGCGCAGAACGACCTGCGCAACGAGCTCGGTCCCGAGTACGCCGACCTCGAGCTGCAGGACCTGAACCCGAAGAACTTCGTCCGCAAGCACCTGCTCGAGCCGATGGACGACGACGATGACAAGCCCGTCGCCAACTTCGCAGACAGTGCCCCGCAACGCCTCCCGGCCGGCGCGAAGCCGCCGTACGACCCCGAGTCGACCTGATCCGGCCGGATCTGGTCAGTCGGTGATCAGTAGGTCGTAGGTGACCTTGTCGTCGACTCCGCCGCCGATCTCGAAGGCGGCGCGCTCGGTGCCGACATGCCGGAAGCCGGCCTTCTCCGCGGTACGGCGGGCCGCCGTGTTGGAGGCCGCCGTACGGATGACGATCCGTCGGCCGCCGAACCCGCCGGCGTTCGCGGGAGCGAAGTACCACTGGGCGACCCGCCGGATCGCCTCGCTCATCACCCCGCCGCCCTGCGCCTCGGGATGCATCCAGTACCCCACCTCGGCGTCCCGGACCGCGCCGCGGACATGGATGCCGAACAGCGTGATGTTGCCCAGCCCCTGATCCGTCGCGGCGTCCGCCACGCACCAATTGAACCGCGTCCCGGCCGCTGCCTGCTCGGCCAGGTCCTTCAGCCAGAACCGCGCGTCCTCCACGGTGAACGGCTGCGGAATGAACGGCAGGAAATGCGCGGTCGCCTGGTTGGTGCGAGCCGCGGAGATCCGCTGCAGCTCGTCGTCACGCCACCTCCGCAACCGCAACCGCGCCGTCTCCAGCACGGGGTGATCCACCGTCAGCGGCCCGCGGGGGAGAGGCCGAGCTGGCGGCCGAGGAGGCCGCGCGGCTTGCCGCCCAGGGTCGAGGCGATCTTGTCGAGGACCTGCGCCGCGGGGGTGTCGGGGTCGGCGGCCACGAGCGGCTGGCCGAGGTCGCCGCCGGAGCGGAGCCGCTCGTCGAGCGGGATCTCGCCGAGCAGCGGGATGCTGTACCCGAGCCGCGCGGACAGGGTCTCCGCGACGCGGGTGCCGCCGCCGCTGCCGAAGATCTCGATGCGGTGCTCGGGACCGCAGTGCGGGCAGGGCAGGAACGACATGTTCTCGACCACGCCGGCCACCCGCTGGTGCACCATCTGCGCCATCGTGCCGGCCCGCTCGGCCACTTCCGCGGCGGCCTCCTGCGGGGTCGTCACGACGATCACCTCGGCGCTGGTCAGCCGCTGCCCGACGGAGATCGCGATGTCACCGGTGCCGGGCGGCAGGTCCAGGAGCAGTACGTCGAGGTCGCCCCAGTAGACGTCCGCGAGCATCTGCACCAGTGCCCGGTCGAGGATCGGGCCGCGCCACGCGACCACCTGGTCGCGTTTCGGCTTCAGCATGCCGATCGAAATCACCTTCACGCCGTGCGCGGGCACCGGCATGATCATGTCGTCCACCGCGGTCGGCCGCTCGTCCGCGACCCCCATCATCGCCGGCACCGAGTGTCCGTAGATGTCCGCGTCCAGGACGCCGACCGACAGGCCCTGGCGGGCCATCGCGACCGCCAGGTTCACGGTCACCGACGACTTGCCCACGCCGCCCTTGCCGGACGCGATCGCGAACACCTTCGTCAGCGAGTCCGGCCGGGAGAACGGGATCTCCTTCTCGGCCACACCGCCGCGCAACTGGGTCTGCAGGGCCGCGCGCTGCTCGGCGGACATCACACCCAGGTCGATCTCGACCCCGGTGACACCGTCCAGCTTGCTCACCGCGGCAGTGATGTCCCTGCGCAGCGTGTCCTTCATCGGACAGCCGGCGACGGTCAGCAGGATGCGTACGGCGACCACGCCGTCCTCGCGGACGACGACGGTCTCGACCATCCCCAGATCCGTGATCGGCTTCTTGATCTCCGGATCCATCACGCCACCGAGCGCCGTGGTCACCTGATCAGCAGTGGGAGCCATGCCCCCAGGCTACGTGCTCACCCACATCCACCCGACCACGGTCCCTGTGACGTACCTCCGGGAAGGTAACCCTTACCTTCAGCCCCTCCCACAACGAGGGGATATCCGCTCCAGTTGGGGGTTCTCCCCTGGTACACCACCGGAGAACCCCCAACATCAGTGGATAACCCCTCGTGTTGGAGCTGTCTACTGATATGCGAGGGGAGAACCCTGCACGCGAGGGGATAACCGATCCTTGTGAACTGATCCGTGGGGGGAGGCGCGACCGGCTCACGGCGCGGCCCGCCCGCCGCGACGTAAGGTCCTACTGCCCTTGCTCGCCGGCCGACCGCCTTGGTGGAGGGTTTCCGTCACGTCCGTGGAGGATTTCTGGCGCTATCCCAGCAAAATCCTCCTACCAGCCACCAACTCCACGACGATCGTGGTCACCGCCGGCCAGGTGCCCCGGGAGCCGGGTCACAAGCGCCGGACAACCTCGACTGCTCGCGTCGAGTCGTGGCGTTTGGTTGGCCGCCGGAACAGCGAGTCGTGGATCTAGGCTGCGCTTTGGTCGCCGAAATCCACGACTCGAGGACCACGGGCGACTGCGCTATGTCGGTCGAGGCGGAGTCGGATCAGCCCAACCCACCCACACATGCATCACAAGAGCCGGATATCCCCTCGAAAAGTGCTGGCTGGGGCGGTGCGGGTGGGGCGAGCGGGTGCGGGCGGTTCACAGGCCGGGGGCGCCGTAGATGGGGAACCAGCGGGAGAGGTCCGATTCGAAGTTCAGGTCCGCGCCGACGACGGACTTGATCTGTAGTTCCTGGGCGTTGTCGCGGCGGTCGGTGCCGACGGGGACGAACGGGTACCAGGAGCCGCGTTTGTAGAGGTAGACGAGGCCCACGGACTGGCTGCCGTTGGTGAAGGCGACCAGGGTGCACAGCAAGGCGTTGCCGAAGCCCGCGTCGACCAGGGACGTGTTGACCGCGTGCAGGTCGGTGACCAGGGTCTCCAGATCGTCCGGGGCCGTCTGCCGGACCAGCCAGGTGAAGCCGTACGAGTCCGTCGTACTGGTGAACTTGCCGTTGTCCAGCGCGAGCAGCTTGTCGACCTCCTCGCGCAGTGCGGTGAACCCACCGCCCTCGGCCGCCTTGAAACAGACCGAGCCACTGCCCGTCGGACGGAAGCCGGCCGCGGTCTCCAAGGTGATCGCGGCCGACGGAAGCGAGAACAACTGATCGAGATTCGGCGGGACGGCTTTGCTCCGGCCGAGCAGGATGTCGAGAAGGCCCATGTGTCTAAGCTTGCTCGCCCAGCTCGCGGGAGAGCGTACCGAGGCGGTCGAGGCGTGTCTCGAGCGACGGGTGCGTGGAGAACAGCGACGACAGGCTCTTGCCGGTGATCGCCGGCGCGAAGAAGAACGCGTTGAACGCCTGCGCCTGGCGCAGGTCGCGGGACGGTATCTGTGCGATGTCCCCGCTGATCTTCGTCAATGCCGATGCCAGCGTCGAGGGTCTGCCGGTCAGCATCGCTCCGGCCCGGTCCGCGGCCAGTTCGCGGTACCGCGACAGGGCCCGGGTCAGCAGGAACGAGATCGCGTACACGGCGATGGACACCCCGATGATCGTCAGCATGATCACCGCCGCGTTCTGGTCGCGGTTCCGCCCCAGGCCGCCGTACAGGCCGAAGCGGGTGATCAGGCCGGCGAGTACGCCGAGGAACGACGCGATCGTCATCACCGCGACGTCCCGGTGCGCGACGTGCGAGAGCTCGTGCGCCAGCACGCCCTCCAGTTCGTCGGCGTCCAGGCGGCGCATGACGCCGGTGGTCACGCAGACGACGGCGTTCTTCGGGTTGCGACCGGTGGCGAACGCGTTCGGCAGGTCGACGTCGGCGATCGCGACCCGCGGCTTCGGCATGTCGGCGAGCGCGCACAGCCGGTCGATCGCGCCGTGCAGCTGCGGCGCCTCCTCGGGTGTGACGATCTTGCCGTGCATCGCGAACAGCGCGATCCGGTCGGAGAACCAGTACTGCGCGAAGAGCATGCCGCCGGCGATCAGCACCGCGAGCACCGCGCTCCGGGTCAGTGCGATCAGCAGCGCCACGAAGCCGACGTACAGCAGTCCGAGCAGGAAACTGGTGATCAGCATCCGGCTGGACAGCCCGCGATCAGGCGCGAATCGAGTCTTCATCCCACGTCCTTCCTGAGAGGTCCCGCGAAGAGCTGGCGCCTGCTCCGCGCCGCCTCTTCGCGCGACCTCTTACCTGCTAGCGAGGGTAGCTCGCAGTCAAACCCGGTCGCCCTCGCGTGTGTCGAGGTCGGCGAGCAGGGAGCGGAGCTCGGAGCGCAGGAAGTCGCGGGTGGCGACCTCGCCGACCGCCATCCGCAGCGCCGCCACCTCGCGGGCCAGGAACTCCATGTCGGCCCGGGTCCGGGCGTCGACGTCCCGGTCGCGCTCGTACTGCACCCGGTCGCGGGCCTCCTGGCGGTTCTGGGCGAGCAGGATCAGCGGAGCGGCGTACGACGCCTGCAGGCTGAGCGCGAGCGTGAGGAAGATGAACGGGTACTGGTCGAAGCGCACGCTCTCCGGCGCGAAGATGTTCCAGCCGACCCAGAACAGGATGGTCGCGGTCATGTAGACCAGGAACTGTCCCGTGCCGAGGAAGCGCGCGATCCGTTCGGACAGCCGCCCGAACGCGTCCGCGTCGTACGCCGAGCGCAAGGCGATCGTGCGGCGCAGCTCGCGCGGGATGTCGAGGCGGTTGGTGCTCCGCATCAGCCGGCGTTCCTCGGCGGCGTTGCTGCCGCGCTGGCGGCGGTCGTCCGCGCTGCGGTCGTCACGGGGCATCGTGATCCACCTCCTGCGGCTCGGGGAGCTCTGACTGTTCCAGGTGATCCGCGTGGTCGTGCTCCCGCCAGTCACTCGGAAGCAGATGGTCCAGTACGTCGTCGACGGTCACCGCACCGATCAGCCGGCCCTCGTCGTCGAGCACCGGTGCGGCGACCAGGTTGTACGTCGCCAGGTACTTGCTGACCGTCTGCAGGCTGTCGTCCGGCCGCAGGCCGTCCAGATCGGTGTCCAGTACCGCGGACACCAGCTCGGACGGGGGCTCGCGCAGCAGGCGCTGGATGTGGCCGATTCCGATGAACCGTCCGGTCGGCGTCTCCAGCGGTGGCCGGCACACGTAGATCATCGCGGCCAGTGCGGGGCTGAGCTCCGCGTTGCGTACGTGGGCGAGGGCATCGGCCACAGTGGCGTCGACGGGCAGGATGACCGGTTCGGACGTCATCATGCCGCCGGCAGTGCGCTCCTCGTAGGTCAGCAGCCGCCGTACGTCTTCTGCTTCCTCAGGTTCCATCAGCGTGAGGAGGCGCTCGGCTGTCTCGGTAGGCAGCTCGGCAATCAGGTCGGCCGCGTCGTCCGGGGACATCTCCTCCAGGACGTCCGCAGCCCGTTCAGTGTCCAGACCGTCGAGGATCTCGACCTGGATGTCTTCGGGAAGCTCCTCGAGTACGTCGGCCAGCCGCTCGTCGTTCAGCGCGACGGCGATCTCCTTGCGGCGCTTGGGGGACAGATCGTGCAGTACGCCGGCCAGGTCGGCCGGCCGCATGGACTCGAACGCGGCCAGGATGTGTGTCGCGCCCTGTCCCTCCTCGTCCTGGGTGAAGCCGGTCACGTCGATCCAGTCGAGCACGTGGGTCTGTCCGCGGCGCCGGAACCGTTTCGAACCCTCCCGGACCGCCACCTTCGTCAGGAGCCAGTCCCGGGTCCGCCACTGCTCCATCGCCATGTCGTACACCACTGCGGTGGTGCCGGTGTCGGCAATGGTGACGGTCCGGTCGAGCAGTTCGCCGAGGACGAGTACTTCGGTCGTGCGCTGCTCGAACCGCCGCATGTTGACCAGACCGGTGGTGACGACGTGGCCGATGTCGACGGAGGTGACCCGGGTCATCGGCAGGAAGATGCGCCGCCGGGTGAACACCTCGACGACCAGGCCGAGCACGCGGGGCGGCTGGTCGCCCTGGCGCATCATGGCCACCACGTCCCGGACCTTGCCGACCTGGTCCCCGTTCGGGTCGTACACCGGCAGACCCGCCAACCGGGCGACGTATACCCGCGACGGTGATCCGCTCATGGTCGAAGGCTAACCCGTCGAACCTGAGTCTCGGCGGAACCCTGGCTAGCTCAGCTTGGGGCGGCGGCGTACTGGGCGGTGCAGTGTGGTCGGTGCCTTGCCGCGGGTCGTGGCCCGGGTCGGTACCGGGGCCTCGGTCCGCGGTCTGGCGTCGTACCGCCCGGCCGACTCGCTGATCTCACCGGTGGGCTCCAGTACGAGGATGTCCGCCTCGGTGCTCCACCGCTGCAGCTGAGTGTCCAGCTCGGCTGCGTTCAGCCGCTCGCTGCGGAGTACCTGCGCGGCTGCTGTCCACTCGTCGCTCCCGGGCTCCAGCCGCCGCACCGTCGCCTTCCAGCTCGCCAGACGGTTCGTGGCCGGCTTGGCCGGTACGACGACCTCGACCGCGGCGGCTGCTGCGAGTCCGGGCAGCGGCTGCTCCGCGCCGTCGGCTGAGTCCGCCAGGACGACGTACTGCCCCTCGACCGTGGAGAACCACGCCGGCACCGGTCGCCCGCCGTCCCACGCCAGCCAAACGAGTCCGGCCTTCTTCATGACGCCAGCGATCTCCTCGGTGCTCACAGGCACATTATTGACCCTTGATCGCAGCTTGAGCGCCAGCCTGAAACCGGGTCCGTGCGCCGAGCTCCTGCATCAGCGCCGCGATCTTCCGCTGTGCCGTCCGTTCGCTGACCCCCAGCTGCCGGGCAATGGCCTGGTCGGTCAGACCTGCGAGGAGGAGCTTGACGAGGGTGCCGTCGGCCTTCACCGGGAGCGCGCCCTCCCACAACGCCTCGAACAACTCGACGAACGCATCGAACAGACCGCACGGCTGCACCAGTACGGCGGACTCCGCGCTCAGCAGTACCAGCGCCAGCCGATCGTCAGCCAGGTACAGGTGGATCGGCAGTGCCGGCAGCACTCGTGCGGTCTCGTTGCCATGCGCATCGAGTACGCCGTGCTCATACACGGTCCTGTACTCAGCCCGCTGCACAGGCGGATCGCCGTACGGCGCCTTGACGAGTCGACGCAGCTCGGTCCGGGCCGCTGCCTGCACCTGGTCGATCCGCTGCCGGACTGCCCCACCACCTGTCACCAGCTCGACCAGCGTCGCGGTCGGAGTCCCGGTGTGCTTGCGGTACGCCGCTGACAGGTCGTCGATGTGTGCGCGTGCGTCACGCAGTAGGCGCTCCTGCTCCAGCAGCAGCACCTCCAACGCGATGTCCGGCGCCACCGCCACGTAACGCTCGCCCACGCGACTGACGAGGCCCTTGGCGATCAGGCTGGTCAGTAGGGCGTTCTGCTCGTTGTCGGAGGGGCCAGACGCGACGAGAGCGCTGTAGATCGCCTCCTCATCCGGGGACAGGCCCAGCGCCGTCAGGTCACCCACGGTGTCCCAGCCAGCCCCGCAGTACGGCCTGGTAGCCCGCTTCGAAGCGCGTGTCGGCGTTGAGGCGGTGCCGCATCCCGTCGATGTGTTTGCGGACGGTCCGCTCGCTCCAGCCCAGATGGACCGCCATCTCGTTGTCGGTGAAGCCGGACATCAGTAGAGCGAGCAGCTCGCGTTCTGCCGCCGTCGGACGGTCCGTAGCCGGCGGCTGGGGGTCGTACGTCGCCAACGGGACGGCCTTGCGCCAGTACAGCTCGAACAACGCGGCCAGACCTTCCACCATCACCGGGTCGTGGATCAGCAGCGCGGTTTCGTGACGCGTCGCGTGGACGTCGAACGGGACGAAGGCCATCGGCGCATCGGTGACGATCAGCTTCATCGGTACGTCGCCGACCCGGGCCTGCTCGCCGTCCGCGATGCCCTGGATCAGCGCGGCCAGCCGCCCCGGCCGGTCCACCGAACCGCGACGGTCATAGATCACGCGGAACGAGACACCGCGCTTCAGCTGGTCGATCTCCAGTTGATTCACCTGGTTCGGGTCGTCGCGGTACGGCGGCGCGTCCCAGCCGCACACCTCGTTCCGTGCGCCCAGCAACAACCTGCTCATGGTCTGCGCGATCTCCTGGTCACCGTGCAGCACTTCGACCAGGTCGGCCGGCTCGCGTCGCGCCGTACTCCCGTGGAACCGCACCGTCAGCTCCACCATCTTCCGACGGGCATCCGCCAGCTCCCGCTCGCGCCGTCGGGCCAGCACGTCCAGGGCGGTGTCCGGCGGCAGTACGACGTACCTCGGCGGATCTGTGTTGATCAGGGTGACGAGATCGAGGTCGACCAGCTTGGCCAGCGCACTGGACCCGGCCAGCTCTGTTGCGCGGACCGGAGGTCGGGACACGAGTTCCTCGTACAGGGCCTGCTCCTCGCGGTTCAGACCGAGTGACTCGAGCACTGACCGATCATCTCCGGTTTCCGCCATTGGCGGGAACTGCACAGCCAGACCGCTTCCGGACATGTCGCACCCCTGACAGCCTCAGCGCCATGACTGTGTTGAATGCTGCGCCTCCGGCGCAGCGGATCCTGGGGCTGTTACTCCCGGCCTTCCCTCGTCGCTCCGGTCGCTTCGCTCCCTCCGCTCCTCAGTCCAGGCCGGGAGGCCCCAGGATCGGATGGCGCGCCCCCGTCGCAGTGCTGTCGGCTCTCGCACTCCTGCTCGGCTCTACCACCGCAAGGGCTGCTGACACGCCTCCTGTCCCGCCGGCCGCACAGCAGGTCGCGGAAGCGGCCGGGAGCGAGCAGGTCACGCTGATCACCGGCGACCAGGTCACGTACCGGTTCACCGCCGACGGTACGCCGCTCGACGCCGACGTCACACCGACGCCACGGGAGAACGGCCGCCCGGTCGTCTTCACCGAACTGCACCAAGGCGACCGGTACTACGTCTACCCGTCCGACGCGTCCGAGCTGATCAGAACGGGCCGCCTCGACCGGCGGCTGTTCGACGTGGCCTACCTGACGAAGTACGGCTACACCGACAGCAAGAGCACCACACTGCCCCTGATTCTCCAGAGCAGCAGCACGTCCGCACTGCCAGGCACACGTCGCGTGAAGGCACTGCCCAGTATTCGTTCGGAGGCCGTCACGCTCGGCAAGTCGCAGGCGCGTGGCTTCTGGGCGGCCGTCGACACCCCGACGGCTCGCACACTGGACGGTGTGGCGAGCGTCTGGCTCGACGGCAAGGTGCAAGCGAGTCTGGACGTCAGCGTGCCGCAGATCGGTGCGCCGGCCGCGTGGCAGGCCGGCTACACCGGCAAGGGCGTCAAGGTCGCCGTACTCGACACCGGGATCGACCAGACCCACCCCGACCTCGCCGGCAAGGTCACCGAGGCAGTGAGCTTCGTACCTGGGTCGGACGCCACCGACAAGCACGGCCATGGCACCCACGTGGCCGACACCATCGTCGGGTCCGGCGCCGCATCCGGTGGGAAGTACAAGGGCGTCGCACCGGACGCCACACTGCTGGTCGGGAAGGTGCTCGACAACAGCGGTGGTGGTTTCGAGTCCGGCATCATCGCGGGCATGCAGTGGGCGGCCTCGCAGGGTGCCGACGTCATCAGCATGAGTCTCGGCGGTTGCTGCACCGACGGCAAGGACCCGATGAGCCAGGCCGTCAACGACCTGACTGCGCAGTACCACACGCTGTTCGTGATCGCGGCGGGCAACGACGCCGCGGCCGGGACGCTCGGTGCGCCAGGGGTCGCGGACGCGGCGCTGACTGTCGCGGCGGTCGACAAGCAGGACCAGCGGGCCTCGTTCTCCAGCCAGGGGCCGCGACGAGTCGACTACGGGCTCAAGCCGGACATCTCCGCGCCCGGTGTCTCGATCGTGGCTGCTCGCGCAGCAGGTACGTCGCTCGGCCCGCTCGTCGGCGACAAGTACACGAGCCTCAGCGGCACGTCCATGGCCACACCGCACGTCGCCGGCGCGGCGGCCCTGCTGGCGCAACAGCACCCCGACTGGACGGGTGAGCAGCTCAAGAGCCATCTGATCAGCAGTAGCAAGCAGATCGACGGTACGGCGTACCAGGTCGGCTCTGGTCGCGTCGACGTCGCCCGTGCGGTCACACAAGGCGTCTACAGCACGGGCAACCTGGATTTCGGCATCCTCCCGGAGCCGTACGACGTACCTGCCACGAAGACCATCACGTACGTCAACACCACCGCTCAGCCCGTCACGCTGCAGCTGACCGCGTCCATCAAGGCGACCGAAGGCACGGCGCCGCCGAACGCGTTGCAGGTGCCTGCCACGGTCACGGTTCCCGCCAACGGGTCCGCACCGGTCACAGCGACGTTCGACCCCAGCGGTCCGGGCACCTGGTACCAGGGCTCGATCGTCGCGACCGCTGGTCAGACCGAGCTGCGTAACGCCGTAGCGGCGTACACGCACGCGGCGCGGCACAAGCTGACCGGGTCCATCAAGCTCCCGGCCGGTGCGACCGACGTGCAGTACAACACCTGGTACTTCCTGCGCACCGACGACCAGAACGACCTCGACATCACCAACAACGTCGGGTACGCCGGGGGAGCGCAGAACATCAGCGGCACCCTCGACGAGGGCACGTACAGCGTCCAGACGTCCATCAACTGGCGTGACGCGGCCGGCAACCCGCAGGTCACGCTCCTGACCAGTCCGCAGGTCGACGTGCGCTCCGACCAGAACGTCGTACTGGACGCGAGCACTGCCAGCAGGGTGAGTACGCGGACCCCACTGGCCTCCGTGCCGGTCGACAGCCAGGTCGGGTGGACTCAGACGTCAGCAACTGGCATGTGGACGCTCCGGGTCAGTGCCTCCTCGCTGTACAAGAAGGAGTGGGGTCTGTGGGTCACACCAACGCAGCAAGTCACGGTTGGCGGGTTCCTGTGGCGTGACGACCGGCTGCTCACCACACCGCCGGTAGCGATGTACGCCGGTGGCAGGACTCTCGACGCGAAGTACGTGAGTCTCGAAGCAGAGGACCCACGCTTCGACGGTACGAAGGTGCTCCCGCTCGTCTTCGGTACGCCGGCGCGCGGTGCGGTCGTGCTGCTCGACGTGTCCGACCTCTGCCCGGCCGCCGCGTGGTCCTGCAAATCCGGTGTACTGGCGAGAGCTCAGGCCGCGCACCAGGCCGGCGCGGCTGGTGTGCTCCTGTACGGCGCACGTGGCCGGGCGGTTCCGGTCGACGATGTCGCAGTACCGATCCCGGTGCTGACGATCCCTGCCGAGCAAGGGCAGGCGCTACGGGCCCACCTGCCGCGAGTGGTGACTGTACGAGGCAAGGCGGCGATGCCGTACGTCTACGCGATGTCCTACCCCGTCGAGGGACGGGTGCCGCTAGTGCAGAAGACAGTCAGCCCACGCGACGTGTACCGCTTCGACAGCAGCTACCACGGCGATGCACCCGGCACGGTCGCGCTGAGCTGGAACGCTGCGAAGAAGTACGGCCGCAGTCTGGGCAGTGTGAAGCTGACGATGCGCGGACCGGGCACGCTGACCGAGTACGTCGGCCCGATCCAGGACGACGTACGACGCAGCAGAGGCGCCGGCCTGACGTACGACGCTCCCGCCGACATGGAGGCGTTCCACCGCACCGGGTGGGTCCAGAGCCGTGGCGACGTGCTCACGCGGCCGGGTCGACGTACTGACACGTTCGGCGAGCAGCCGCTGGTGCACTCGGCGCTGCGGACCGTGACGCCCGAGGACAACGACTACACCTGGCAGCTGTGTCAGGCGTGCCGGAGCGGCAACATCTTCATGCCCTGGCACACGCAGAGCAGCGACGGACTGGCCACGGGCACGCAGACGTACTACATCCCCGAGATCCTGCGCGGCGAGCCGCAGACGCAGATCAAGCTCTGGGGACCGGACGGCCAGGAGATCCCTGTCGAACAGGGCTTCTGGGTGTTCTTCATCGCGGTCATCGGCGTGCCGTACTTCGTTCTGCCCGACGCACCGGGCCGCTACCGGATGACCGAGACGTACCCCGCGCCGTACAAGCTGCAGAAGTGGTCGCGGACCGTCGCGTCGGAGTGGACGTTCACCACGGCCAAGCCCACCGACGGCTTCCCATACCGGCCGCCGAAGGGGTACGGGGTGCACTGCGGGACTTGGGACACGATCACCCGGCTAGGACAGGACAAGGGCAGCTGTGCGGCCAACAGCCAGCTGTACTTGGGCTACGACCTTGGGCTGCGTCTGAACAACACTCTGCCCGCGGGGCGCGATAACAGGATCACCATCAGCGGCTACCACCACTCGTACCTCGGGAGCGACCCAGAGCTGACCAGCCTGAAGCTGTCCGTCAGCTACGACGACGGGGCCACGTGGCAGTCGGTGCGGACGACGAAGTCGGGTCGGAGCGAGTACACCGCCGTACTGCAGCACCCGAGGAGCGCCAGTGCGGTCAGCCTGCGTACGGAGGGCGTGGACGCCGCGGGGAACACGATCAAGCAGACCATCACCCGCGCGTACGGCATCACCACACGGTGAATCGGGACACACTCGGAAAGGAAGTGAGCCGGGTCACCGAGTCAGCGGCGGCAGACGCCGTACGCTGCCGGTGACCGGCGAGTAACCGAGTGGAGGTCCCCCGATGGCGGAACAGGTTTTGCGCAGCAGGCGGTCGTGCCTGGCCACCCCGGGGTCGAACCCGCGGTTCCTGACCAAGGCGAAGGGGCTGGACGCGGACCAGGTGTTCCTGGACCTCGAGGACTCGGTCGCGCCGATCGCGAAGCCGGATGCCCGCAAGAACATCGTCGCCGCGCTCAACGAGGGCGGCTGGGGCACCAAGCTGCGCGTCGTCCGGGTGAACGACTGGACCACCGAGTGGACCTACGCCGATGTGATCGAGGTCGTCGGCGGCGCCGGCGCGAACCTGGACTGCATCATGCTGCCGAAGGTGCAGACCGCCGAACAGGTGGTCGCGCTCGACCTGCTGCTCACCCAGCTGGAGAAGGTGCACGGGTACGAGCCGGGCCGGATCGGGATCGAGGCGCAGATCGAGAACGCCCTCGGCCTGACCAACGTGAACGCGATCGCGACCGCGTCGCCGCGGGTGGAGACGATCATCTTCGGCCCGGCGGACTTCATGGCGTCGATCAACATGAAGTCGCTGGTGGTCGGCGAGCAGCCGCCCGGGTACGACGTCGGCGACGCCTACCACTACATCCTGATGCAGATCCTGATGGCCGCGCGGGCGCACGGCAAGCAGGCGATCGACGGCCCGTACCTGCAGATCAAGGACGTCGACGGCTTCCGCCGCGTCGCGGGCCGCTCGGCCGCGCTCGGCTTCGACGGCAAGTGGGTCCTGCACCCCGACCAGATCGCCGCCGCGAACGAGGTCTACTCGCCACGCCAGGACGACTACGACCACGCCGAGAACATCCTCGACGCCTACGACCACTACACCTCCGCAGCCGGCGGCGGCCGCGGCGCGGTCATGCTCGGCGACGAGATGATCGACGAAGCCAGCCGCAAAATGGCCCTGGTCATCTCCGCCAAGGGCCGCGCCGCCGGCCTCACCCGCACCGACGTCTGGGTCCCGCCGACCGACTAGTCGGCGCGCGAGGCGCGGAGCAGTTCCTGCAGCGCGGCGGCGAGATTCACGTCGTCGGCTGGGCTGCTCCAGGAGACGCCCAGCCAGAGTTCGTCCTGCGGTTCGTAACGGGCTCCGCCGGGCACCGGCTGGTTGGTGATGATCAATCCGTACGCCTCGAAGCTGTGTGCCGCGGTCATTTGCAGCATCTCGGTCACCTGGTCCGGTGTCTGCGGACGGCCACGCCACGTGATCTCCACGGCGATCCGATCGCCGGAACCGAGCAGCAGATCCCAGTGCCGGGGTGGCTGGTCCTCGGTCGCCCGGGCCGTGATCTCGGCACCGGCCAGGCGCTCGACGGCTCCGATCACCTGCCGGCGGTATGCGTCCGCGGCTGCCCGCGCGTCCAGGATCTCGTTGACCGCCCGCTGAGTCCCCGACGGCAGCGGAACTTCGTCCAGGCGCTCGGCGACCTCGGCCTTGGCTTCGTCGGAGACGGTCGGATCACGGAGGATCCTGCCGATGAACGACGCCTCGCTGTTCCCGACCTTGACCTGGCTCAGCCGCTGGCCGGACACCGCAAGGTACCCGAAGAGCGCTCCGACACCGATCAGCAGCGGTACGCCGCCGACGTTGCTTCCGTCGACGAACACAGCGACGCCGCCGGCTCCTCCCGTGGCGAGCCCCACCACGGCACACACAGCCCGCTCGAGCCGGCTCAAACTCGCACCCTCGAGAGTCACCCGCCGATCATGCCAGGTCGGCGGGGGCGGTCTGGGCCATGATCGCCAGCAGGTGGCCGTCGGGGTCGGGGAAGAACGCCATCCATTCCTCGACTCCGTTGTCGTGTTTGTGGATGAGGTGCGGGGCGCCCTCGAACTCCACACCGCGCTCCCGGAGTTCGTCGTAGGCGGTGTTGATGTCCTCGACGCGGAAGTACAGGCAGGACGGCTTCCCGGGTGGGGCGTCGTTGGCGCTGAGGAACAGGCGGGTCCCGCCGCAGTCGAAGAACGCCAGGTCGCCGAACGTGTACAGGTGGGGGAGTCCGAGTACGTCGCGGTAGAACTCGACCGCCTTCTCGATGTCACTGCACGGGTGGGCGATCTGCCCGATCGCGCCGAGTTGCACGCTCATGTCCTGGCCTCCTCGAAGAGCGCTGTCGGCGGGCACACCGCGCCAGGTGCGAAGCTCGGCCCGGCGGTCCAGGCCGAGCTTCAGCAGCGCGTTGGCGACGTGGAACTTCACCGCGTCGACGCTGACTCCACGCCGTCGCGCGATCTCCCGGTTCGGCATCCCGTGCCGCACCGCGTGCACCACCTGCCACTCGGCGGGTGTCAGTACGTCGGGATGCCGGGGCCGTCCGCGTGTACCCACACCCTCAAGCTAGCGGCGTACCGCCCGAATTACCCTCCCCCTCAGCGGGCCCAGACCTTGTAGATGCGGATCGGCTTGACCGGCGGGCCGTCCTGGTCGGGGTCGGCGATACCGGCCGCGACCATCCGGTCGAAGGTGGACATGCCGGCGATCACGTGACCGAGGACCGTGTAGTTCGGGGCGATGTTGGCGAACGAGTGCACGACGAAGAACTCCGAGCCGTTGGTACCCGGGCCCTGGTTGCCGTAGGCAACGGTGCCGCGCGGGTAGGTCTCCTTCCCGGTGACCTCGTCGGGGAACTTGTACCCCGGTCCGCCCTCCTCCTGGCGGTAGATGTCACCGCACTGCAGGACCCCGAGCCGGGTCGAGTTCGTCAGCCGGAAGCACTGCGTGGCGTCGTAGAACCGGCTCTTCACCAGGTGCACGAAGTTGTGTACGCCGCACGGCGCGTTGGCGCGGTCCATCCGCACCACGAACGGTCCGTAGTTGGTGACGAAGTACACGTCGACCGTGCCCTTCGCGCGGGCGACCGGCGACGGGATCCGGACCGGCTTGGCCGCCGGGTTCTCCGGCGTCGGCGTGAACTCGCACTTCGCCACCGGTTTCGCGGCCGGTGCAGCGGAGGCGGAGGTCGTGGAAAGCGTTGTCGCGACCAGAACGGCCGCGATCAGGGCGGTGAGTGATCGCTTCATCAGCACACCGTAGTACTTCGCTCGCTCTCTGCAGAGCTTTCTGAAGGTTTCCGCCGTGGACTCGAAGATCCGGAGCTTCCCGCCTAAGGTGTTGCGGTCCGCTGCGGAAGGTGTTTGTGTGAACGGCGAGGTACTGGCAGGTCGGTACCGGTTGCTGACCCTGCTGGGCAGGGGCGGTGCGGGTGAGGTGTGGCAGGCACAGGACACGGTCCTGGCCCGTCAGGTCGCGGTGAAACTGCTGCGCAGCCTCGAAGGCGACCCGATGGACGCGGTCCAGAGGTTTCGCGCCGAGGCTCAATCAGCCGCTCGATTGACGCATCCGAACGTCGTCGCGACGTACGACGTCGGCACCGAAGGCGACCACGTGTTCCTGGTGATGGAACTCGTCCCAGGCCCCGATCTGGCCCAGCTGATGCGTACGTCGGGACTCCCAACCGCCGCACTGGTCGAGGACATCGCCCGGCAGGGCGCCCGCGCACTGGACGCGGCGCACGCGGCCGGGATCGTGCACCGCGACGTGAAGCCTGGCAACCTGCTGCTCGCTCCCGACGGCACGCTCAAGATGACCGACTTCGGTATCGCCAAGAGCGCCGGCACCGAGACGACCGGACTGGGCGTCCTGCTCGGTACGGCGTCGTACGTGTCGCCGGAACAGGTCCGTGGCGAGCCCGCGACCGCCGCCAGCGACTGGTACTCGTTCGGCTGCGTCCTGCACGAGCTCCTGACCGGTACGCCGCCGTTCACCGGGCCGACCGTCGACGTGGTCATGCGGCAGCATCTCGACGTACCGCCTCCGCCTGTGACGCGTGCCGACGTACCGGCTGAGCTGTCGAACCTCGTGACGCACCTGCTGGCCAAGGACCCGGCGGACCGCCCGTCGTCGGAGCAAGAGGTGGCCGCACTGCTCGCACCGGCCAGCCAGACCCAGGTGCTGGCCTTCACCCCACCTGCGGACGCCGGCGAGGTGCTCGGTGTGGGCAAGTGGGAGCAGGACTCGGACGAGCCGGCGCACCGGGCGACCCGCAGTGGTTTCCCGTTGGCCAAGGCGGGTGTGGCTGCTGCGGTGGTTGTGGCAGGTGTGGTGGCGGCCCTCATGCTGCGGGCCGGCGTGTCGAACGATCCGCCCGCACAGGCCGGCGGCACGCCGTCTGCTCCGGTGCAGAAGGCCACAGCGGCGCCCAAGACCACGCCGAAGCCCAAGCCGACGCCCACCAAGACGACCCCGACGAAGAAGCCCACCCAGAAGCAGACGCAGAAGCCCACGCAGAACCCGCAGGCGGTCTTGGTGCAGCGGATGCGGTCCCTGGCCGCACAGGTCCGCGCGACGCAGGAGGGCAGCCGTAGCAGGGCGCCACGGGAGGCTGCGAACGACCTGGACCAGGCTGCTCAGGCTCTCGACCAAGGCGACACCGAGTCCGCCGCGAAGCACTTCTACGAGGCGCGCCAGCGGCTGGTCGAGGCACAGCAACGCCATCGCTGGCAGCCGACCCAGCAGATCGCCTCGCTCTTCTTCACCATCGGCCAGTCACTTCCGCGCCCCGACCGCGACGACGAGTGAGGCACGCGACCTTCTGTAGGTGGTCGGTGTCACAGCCAGTGTCACACTCGTATCTGGATACTCGCGGGTAAGCCGGCGCGAAGGAGACGCAGATGAGCAGGTTGCAGCAGACCGACGGGCTGACCGACATCCAGGAAGAGATCCTGAAGACGGTCCGGGCCTTCGTCGAGGCCGAGATCCTCCCAGTCGCGACCGAGCTCGAGCACCGCGACGAGTACCCTCTCGCGATCGTCGAAGGGCTCAAGGAACTCGGTCTGTTCGGCCTGATGATCCCCGAGGAGTACGGCGGCCTCGGCGAGTCGCTGCTCACCTACGCGCTGTGCGTCGAGGAGATCGCCCGCGGCTGGATGAGCGTGTCCGGGATCATCAACACGCACTTCATCGTCGCGTACATGCTGCTCCAGCACGGCACCGACGAGCAGAAGCGGAAGTACCTGCCGCGGATGGCGACCGGCGAGGTCCGCGGCGCGTTCTCGATGTCCGAGCCGGGCTGTGGATCCGATGTCGCCGCGATCAAGACCAAGGCCACTCGCGAGGGCGACGGGTACGTCGTCAACGGCCAGAAGATGTGGCTGACCAACGGCGGTTCGAGCAACCTGGTCGCCGTACTGGTGAAGACCGACGAAGGTCAGGACTCGGTCTACAAGAACATGACCACGTTCCTGGTCGAGAAGGAGCCCGGGTTCGGCGAGGTCGACAAGGGCCTGACGATCCCCGGCAAGATCGAGAAGATGGGCTACAAGGGCGTCGACACCACGGAGCTGGTGTTCGACGGCTACCGGATCGACGCGGGCCAGATCCTCGGCGGCGTACCGGGTAAGGGTTTCTACCAGATGATGGACGGCGTCGAGGTCGGGCGCGTGAACGTGGCCGCGCGCGGCTGCGGGGTGGCGCGGCGGGCGTTCGAGCTCGGCATCTCGTACGCGCAGCAGCGTGAGACGTTCGGCAAGAAGATCGCCGAGCACCAGGCGGTGCTGTTCCGGCTCGCCGACATGGCGGTCAAGGTGGAGGCCGCGCACGAGCTGATGGTGAAGGCGGCCCGCAAGAAGGACAGCGGCTCCCGCAACGACTTCGAGGCCGGTGTCGCGAAGTACCTGGCCAGCGAGTACTGCGCCCAGGTCGTCGAGGACTCGTTCCGCATCCACGGCGGCTACGGGTTCTCCAAGGAGTACGAGATCGAACGCCTGTACCGCGAGGCCCCGATGCTGCTGATCGGCGAGGGTACGGCGGACATCCAGCGGATGATCATCGGCCGCCGTCTACTGGAGGACTACAAGCTCTAAGAGGGTGTCTGAGAGCCCGGCGTGCTGGGTCGACAGGCGGGGCGGTGCCGGTCGGCCCAGCGCGCGGCGGGGCAGGGGCTCAGGGTGGCGTCGGCTCCCGGGAACGGCCGGAGCCGTGGCCGGAGAGCAGCCAGATGCCCAGTTGGGTGATCTCGTGGCGCACTGACGCGCCGGCCCGGCGGGTGGTGATCAGGCCGGCCTCCCGCAGCACCGTCGCCTGGTGGCTCGCGGCGGCCGGGGAGATCCGGCAGAGTCTCGCCAGCTCCGTCGTCGTACAGCCGCTGACGGTCGCCTGCAGCGCGGCGGCCCGGGTCGACCCGAGCAGGGAACCCAGCGGATCACTCGACGGCGGCGGCTCCATCGGCGCCTGCCGCAGGATCCCGGGCGCATGCTGGATCGGGTAGACCAGGATCGGTTTGAGGTCCGGGTCCCGCAGCTTGGTCGGTACCTGCCAGCAGAACGCCGAAGGCTGCAACTCGATTCCCCTGCCATCGAGATACAGATCTCGGTCGTTCATGTCCAGCACCTGCAGCACCGGTGCGACCCACCGGACCCGCGGATGCAGTGACGACAGCAATCGGTCCACGCCGTGCTGGGCCAGCGCCTCCCCTCGATGGGCGTGGTCGGCGGACACGTGCGTCCCGATCGACTTCCAGTACGGCGCGATCGCCGCGTCGTGGTACGTCCGGATGGCCCGTCCGAGCTTCTCCATCGACGAACGGCCGCCTTGGGCCAGCTCCCGTGTCCAAGGGGAGGCCGGCCGGGACTGCGCGAGCAGGTCGAGTTGGCTGCGGATCTGCTGCCGCGGTGTCGCCAGCGCCTGCTCCAGGGCGGTGTCGAAGTCCGGTGCGGGCTCCGCCGGGGTGAGGAAGTCGGGGGAGTAACCCTTCGGCGGGGTCAGTTCGAGCAGCAGCCGCATCTGGTCCGGTGCGACTGTGGCCCGCACGTGGCGCCGCCAGTCCTCGAAGATCAGCCGGCCTTCCGAGTGCTGCAGCATGTGCAGGCTCAGCAGCACCTCCCAGAGCGGTGCCGGCGTGGTGGCGACGGTGACCCGGGTCAGGTCGCGGGGCGTGAAATGAATACGAAGCACCGCGATCCCCTCCCGTCCTTATCGGTCGCGGAAAGTAATCAATTCCTGACCGAATGCGATTCGGGAATTCAATCAAGGCAGCGGATCCGGCGACAACCGTTTGAACATTCCAATCCGGGAGTAGTCCTGGCCATGGCAAAAGGTTGCCAAGGGCTCAGAGCCAGTGGTTCCGCTTGAACAACCGGTAAAGCACGGTGCACGCGGTCACCATCACTCCGAGTACGACGAAGTACGCGTACTTCATCCGCAGTTCCGGCATGTAATCGAAATTCATGCCGTAGATCCCGGCGATCATCGTCGGCACCGCGAGGATGGCCACCCAGGCCGAGATCCGCCGCATGTCCTCGTTCTCGGCCACCTGGACCTGGGCCAGCCCGGCCTGCAGGATCGAGCTCAGCAACTCGTCGAACGAGATCACCTGCTCCTTCACCCGCTGCAGATGGTCGTCGACGTCGCGGAAGTAGTTCTTGGTCTCGTCGGCGATCAGCGGGTGCCGCAGCGTGGCCAGCGCCCGCATCGGACCCGTCAGCGGCGCCACGGCCCGTTTGAGCTCCAGGACCTCACGTTTCAGCTGGTAGACCCGGTCGATGTTCCGCCAGCCGCGCGGCGTGAACATCGACGTCTCGATCATGTCGATATCGGCCTGTACGGCGTCCGCGACCTCCAGGTACCGGTCCACGACGTGGTCCGCGATGGCATGCAGTACGGCGCCCGGGCCGGCGGCGAGCCGTTGCGGCTCCCGTTCCAGCTCCTGCCGCAGCCCGGTCAGCTCACTGTGTTCACCGTGCCGGACCGTGACGACGAAGCCGGGTCCGCAGAACACCATGACCTCACCGGTCGCGACCACCTCGCTGGTGGCGGTCAGGTCGTCGTGCGGGACATACGTGACCGTCTTGAACACTGCGAACAGCGTCTCGCCGTACCGCTCCAGTTTGGGGCGCTGGTGCGCCTCGTACGCGTCCTCCAGCGCCAGCGGGTGCAGACCGAACTCCGCACCGATGATGGCGAGCTGGTGGTCGGTCGGCTGGAACAGGCCGATCCACACGAACCCCTGCCCGCGCTGCGCCCGGACCAGCGCCTCGGTGTAGGAGTTGACGCGGGTGTCGCGGACGCCGTCGCGGTACAGCCCCCAGTCGACCAGGGCGCCCTCGAGCTTGCCGGTGACCACGTCGTCCGGGGGGCGTCCGGCACCGCCGGCACGCCGGGCGAACACTCGTCCCACGCGGCGTGTCGCGCCCATGTCCCATCGTCGCCCGGTCATCACCGGCGAGGCTATCAAGACGCGGTAACCAGCCGTCGGCAATGATGGGGGTGGAAGCACGTGGAGAGGAACGACGATGACCACCCAGGGCATGCCCTCGATGGACCCCAGGCCGACCGGCCTGACGATCGGGACGTACGACACCTACCGGGAGGCACAGCGAGCTGTCGACTATCTCTCGGACGAGAAGTTCCCGGTCGAGCACACGACCATCGTCGGCAACAACCTGCGCCAGGTCGAGAAGATCACCGGCCGGCTGACCTGGGGCCGCGCGCTGACTGCGGGCCTGGCCAGCGGCGCCTGGTTCGGGCTGTTCGTCGGCCTGCTGCTGGGCCTCTTCACCACCAACAACTGGATCGCGGCGGTGCTGACCGGCGTCGTGCTGGGCGCCTTCTTCGGCCTGGTGTTCGGCGGCCTCGGCTACGCGCAGTCGGCCGGCCGACGGGACTTCACCTCGCGGACGGCCGTGGTCGCGACGACGTACGACGTACTGTGCGACTTCAAGTTCGCCGAAGAGGCCCGCAACCACCTCGCCAAGCTGGCCCTGAAGGGCGAGGTCCACCCGCTGCTCCCGGACCACCAGGCCCAGCAGACCACCCAGCGGCCGATCGACTAGGGGGGGTGACCTATCTCTCCTGCCGGTGAGAGCCAGACCACGGCCCGGATGCGCCCGGACCGGCAGCATGGGGAGCCCAGCAGCCGAGGAGGAACCGACATGCAGTTCGGGCGCAGCTACGAGGAGTTCGAGGTCGGTGCGGTGTACAAGCACTGGCCGGGCAAGACGGTGACGGAGTACGACGACCACCTGTTCTGCCTGCTCACCATGAACCACCATCCGCTGCACCTGGACACGCACTACGCGGAGGGGACGACCCAGTTCGGGAAGAACGTTGTGGTCGGCAACTACATCTACTCGATCCTGCTCGGGATGTCGGTCCCGGACGTGAGCGGGAAGGCGATCGCCAACCTGGAGATCGAGTCGCTGCGGCACGTCGCCCCGACCTTCCACGGCGACACGATCTACGGCGAGACGCTCGTCCTGGACAAGTGGGAGTCCAAGTCCAAGGACGACCGCGGCGTCGTGTACGTCGAGACCAAGGGCTACACGCAGGACGGCACCGTCGTCTGCCTGTTCCGCCGCAAGGTCATGGTCCCGAAGAACTCGTACCTCGAGGCCCGCGGCGGCGAACAACCCGGCCGCCCCACCCCAGCCACCTAAGCCACCACCCCGCCCGCCCCAAACCCGCCGCCCCACACCCGCCCCGCCGCTTCCGCCCCTCCGCATTTGCCTGGCTGACCCACCAATTTGCTTGGCTGACCCACCAGATGAGGGGTTCCCCACCCGGAACCAGGGTCAGGAACCCCGAACCGGGTGGGTCAACCCATCAAATGAGTTCAGCTCAGGAACAGCTCGATCACGGGGACGAGGACGTTTGGCTTCTGGATCGGGAGCTTCAGGGTGAGTACGTCGCTCGAGACGCCGCCCATGGTGGTGTTCTGCGCCTGCTGATGGGGGTCGTTCTCGATGCGCTTGATCTCGGACGCGTCGTTCAGGAGTTGGGCGTACTTCACCTTCCCGCCGAGGCCGGCCAGGTGCACGTGCCCCATCGGCCACGAGAACAGGTGCAGGTACAGCCGGTTGCCCTTCTGCGTGTAGCGGGCGTCCACCGGCGGCGTGTACTCGGCCGGCCGGGCGCCGCGGATCGAGCGCTCGTGCAGCCGCATCCACTCACCGATCGACGCCAGCGTCGCCAGCGCCCGCGGGTCGAACTCACCGCGACCCGTCGGCCCGACGTTCAGCAGCAGGTTGCCGTCCTTGGAGACCGAGTCGACGAGCATCTTCACCAGCAGTTCGGGTGACTTCCAGTCCAGGTTGTCCCGGTCGTAGCCCCAGCTGCCGTTCAGCGTCTGGCACGCCTCCCACAGCACCGGTACGCCGTCGCGCTCCATCGGACCGTCCGGCTGGTACTGCTCCGGCGTCACGAAGTCACCCGGGATGTCCAGCCGGTCGTTGATCAGGATGTCCGGCTGCAGCTCCCGGACCATCGCCATCAGCTCGACCGAGCGCCAGTCGTCCCGGCCCTTGCCGTGGCCGTCCCGCCCGTCCGGGTACTGCCGGCCCGGGTAGGAGAAGTCGAACCACATGATGTCGATCGGCCCGTAGTTGGTCAGCAGCTCACGGGTCTGCGCGTGCAGGTAGTCGGCGTACACCTGGACGTCGCGCCCGGCCGCCTTCGCGATCGCCTCCTCGTCGTCGCGCTGCGGATGCACGAGGTCGATCGGGAACTCGGGGTGGTGCCAGTCGATCAGCGAGTGGTAGAACCCGACCCCGAGGCCCTCGGCCCGGCAGGCCTCGACGAACTGCTTGACCAGATCCTTGCCCGCACCCCAGGCCGTGTGCGCGACGGTGTAGTCGGACACCTCGGAGTCCCACAGACAGAAGCCCTCGTGGTGCTTGGTCGTGAGTACGGCGTACTTCATGCCGGCCTCGCGGGCGGCGCGGGCCCACTTGGACGGGTCGTACAGGTCGGGCTCGAAGTGGTCGAAGTACGGCTGGTAGTCCTCGTCGGTCAGCCGTTCGCGGTTCTTCACCCACTCGTGCCGGGCCGGCAGCGAGTACAGGCCCCAGTGGACGAACAGGCCGAACCGCCAGTCGCGGAACTTCTCGACAGAGGCCGCGGGAGGCACGTCGGTCATCAGCAATCTCCTTAAGGGTTTAACGGCCGCCCAGCCCGGTGACGAGCAGGCCGCGGACGAGGTGTTTCTGCAGCAGGACGACAAGCAGCACGGTGGGAAGCATGGCCATGATCGACGCGGCCATCATCAGGTTCCACTGGGTGCCCTGCTGGCCGACGAACTGCGCCAGGCCGAGCGGCACGGTGCCCTTGTCCTCGACGCTGTTGATGATGATCAACGGCCACAGGAAGCTGCCCCAGAAACTGATGAAGGTGAAGACGGTGAGTACGGCGATGGCCGGCCGCGCGAGCGGCAGCATGATCCGCAGGAACGTTCCGAACGGACCGCACCCGTCGACCCGGGCCGCCTCCTCCAGTTCGGCCGGGATGGTCAGGAAGAACTGCCGGAGCAGGAACGTGCCGAACGCGGTGAACGCCCACGGCAGGATCAGTGCCCAGTAGCTGTCCACCCAGCCGAGTGCCTGCATCAGCCAGTACATCGGCACGATCAGCACTTCCTGCGGCACCATCAACGTCCCCAGGAACAGGACGAACAGTTGCTCCCGGCCCCTGAACTTCAACCGGGCGAAGGCGTACGCCGACATGCTCGAGGCCGCGACCACCACCAGGGTGCCGGCCACCGCCACCAGCAGGCTGTTCAGGAAGTAGCGACCGAACGGAGCGAACGTGAACGCGTCCGCGTAGTTCTTCCAGCGGATCTCGGAGCCGAACAGGTGCGGTGTCGGGGTGAACACCTCGTCGGCGGGTTTCAGCGACGTGGAAACGGCGTACACCAGCGGGCCGAGGAAGGCGATCGCGACGACGATCAGCAGCACGTGCGAGACGCTGCTGCGAACGCGGCGGGCCACCACAGAAGTCTCAGACATCGTAGTTCACCCACCGCTTCTGCCCGACGAACTGGATCGCGGTGATGCCCATGATGATCACGAACAACACCCATCCGGCCGCCGACGCCAGTCCCATCTGGAGGAACTGCCAGCCCTGGTTGTAGACGTACATGACAATGGTCTGGGTGGCCACACCCGGGCCGCCCTGGGTCAGGATGAACGGCTGCGCGAACACCTGGAACGAGGTGATCAGCGTCATCGTGGTGGCGAAGAACATCGACGGCGTGATCATCGGCCAGGTGATGTAGCGGAACCGCTGCAGCGGCCCGGCGCCGTCGATCTGCGCGGACTCCAGTTGCGACTGCGGAACCTGGTCGATCGCGGCCGAGAAGACCAGGAAGTTGTACCCGAAGCCCTGCCAGATCGACATCGCCACGATCGCCGGCATCGCCCAGTTCGACGAGCCCAGGAAGTTCGGCGCGTCGATGCCGAACCAGCTCTGCAGGCCGCCGTCGATCAGCCCACCGGGCTGGAACAGCAGCCGCCAGACCATCACGTTGGCCACCATCGGCGTCATCACCGGGATGAAGAACAGCACCCGGAACACCTGCCGGCCCCTGATCTGCGGGCCCAGCCAGACCGCGAGCCCGAGCGAGACGACCACGTTCAGCGGGACGTACAGCACGACGAACAGAACCGTGTTCAGCACCACGCGGCGGAACACCGGGTCGTGCAGCAGGTGCGAATAGTTGCCGAAGCCCTGGAACGTGCGCTCCCCGAACACCGGCCAGTCGAACAGGCTGATGCCCAGTGCCATCGCCGTCGGGAACAACGTGAACAGGGCCAGCCCGCCGAGGCTCGGTGTCAGGAAGACCGACGCGTACCGGCCGTCTCGGCGCAACGCGGGGCGGCGCCCCGCCCGGTCGCCGCGTGAAGGCGGCGTACCGGTCGGGGCGACCGTTGTGTTGACGGCAGCCATTACGAGCCTGCGCCTGCCTGGTCCTGGATGGTCTTCAGGGCCTGGTCCGGCGGGATCTCACCGTTCAGGGCCTGCGTTCCGAAGCGGTTGAGCAGGTCGGCGACCTGGACCCAGTTCTTCGAGGTGACCAGCGGGATCGAGTGCTCGGAGGCGTAGTCGATGGTCTCCTTTGCGCCGTCGATGTTCGCGGCGGTGAACCACGCCGGGTGCGCGACGGTGCGCGCCGGGTACGCGCGGCCGGCCTGGGCCAGCGTGGTCAGCGGCTTCTCACTGGTCATCGACATGATCGCCTGGAAGGCGGCGTCCGGCGTCTTGCAGGACCGGGAGATGCCGAAGCCCGAGCCGGCGGTGTAGGTCTTCGAGCCGTCCGGACCGGCCGGGATCGGCGCGATGCCGAGGTTGAACTTGACCTTGCCCTTCGTGTCGATCAGCGACCACGGCCCGTTCAGTTGCATCGCGGCCTTGCCGCCGGTGAACTGCTGGGTTTCGAAGTCCGGGTTGCCGCCCGGCACCTGCGGGGCGATCTTGTCGGTCTTGACGAAGTCGGCGTACTGCGAGAAGCCCTGCTCGAACTTCGAGTCGGTGAAGTTGAGTTTGCCGTCGGCGAGCGGTTCGGCCCCTGTCATGGTGCGGATCCAGGACATCGTGCCCAGGTCGCCAGGGGTCGTCACCAGGCCGGTCTTACCGGCGGCGGTCAACTTCTTCGCAGCAGCCTTGAACTCGTCCATCGTCCAGCCAGGCTTCGGGTCGGGTACGCCGGCGGCCTTGAACATGTCCTTGTTGTAGAAGATCACCATCGGGCCCGAGTCGTACGGGATCGCGATCTGCTTCCCGTCCGCCTTCAGACCGTCCATGATCGGCTTGTCGAAGTCCTCGGGCTTCAGGCCGTACTTCTTGATCAGGTCGTCCAGCGGCAGCATCGCGCCGGCGTACGACGCCATCCGCAGACTCTGCATGCCGATGATGCAGGGTGCCTTGCCGCCGGCCAGCGTGGTCCCGATCTTCGACCAGTAGCTGTCCCACGGGGCGCCCTGGAGCTTGACGGTGATCCCTGCGTGATCGGTGTGGGCCTGGTCAGCGACCTTCTGCCAGGCGGCCTGGTCCTCGGCGCCGGCGACCCAGAACGACCAGGTCAGGTCTGCCTTGTCGGCCGATCCCGAACTACTACCGCTGCTGCCGTTGTTGCCCCCGCAGGCGGCCACGGCGGTCAGGGCCAGAACCGACAGAGCGGCGGTGACCCAGCGGCGTGTCCGCGCCGGTGATGCTTTCATCGCTGACCTCCAGGGGATGCGCTTAGTCATCCGATCTATAGTCGGAAGCATTCGGCGCAGTCAACACCTCAGCCCCATAATTCCTGGCCTGAACCGGCAATTCGGCCCTAGACATCCGATGTATCGTGCAGGAACATCGGATGTCTCAGCAGATTCAGGAGGTGAGGCGATGCGCGTCACCGACGAAGCGATCGATCGGATCAAGCAGATGATCGTGGCCGGTGAACTGCGGCCCGGCGATCGCTTGCCGCGGGAGGCCGATCTGGCTGCCCGCCTCGGCCTGTCCCGGAACTCACTGCGCGAGGCGGTGAAGGCGCTCGCCCTGATCCGGGTGCTGGAGGTCCGGCAGGGCGACGGCACGTTCGTGACCAGCCTCGACCCGGCGCTGCTGATGGAGACCATGGGGTTCGTCCTCGACCTGCACCAGGACGCGTCGGTGCTGGAGTTCTTCGAGGTACGGCGGATCCTCGAGCCTGCTGCCGCGGCCCGGGCGGCACTGCGGATGCCCGACGAGGACATCACCGCGTTGCGCAAACTGCTGGACGATCTCGGGCCGGAGCCGTCGGTCGAGGATCTGCTCACCAGCGACGTGGAGTTCCACAAGGTGGTGGCGCTGGGAAGCGGCAATCGGGCGCTGGCGTCGATGATCGACAGTCTGCGGCAGCCGACGTACCGGGCACGGATCTGGCGAGGGCTGACGCAGAGCGACGCCGTCACCCGGACGCTGGCCGAGCATCGGGCCATCCTCGACGCGATCGAGGGGCGGGAGCCGGAGGTGGCCAGGTCCTGGGCGACGGTGCACATCGCCGGCGTGGAGCGCTGGATTCAGGAGGCGGTCAACCTCGACGAGGAGTCAGCTCCACGAGAACTGCGCTCGGCATCGGGAGGGACAGTTCGACCGCTCCGGCGTGCAACTCCAGTGGAGTACTGACCATTCGGCTGCGCTCGGCCAGGTCGGCGAGCTCGGCATCGGTCGGCCAGTCGCCGAGACCTGCTGCGGCTGTGGCAATGTCACCTGCGCCGATGGCCAGCGTGGTTGCCGTCGCTTCCCAGGACGGGTCGACGCCGGGCAGCCGGACCTGGACCGTCCTGGTCAGTTCCGGCGCCCCCGACGACTTGGTCTGATCGAGGGTCAGATTCCACAGCAGTACGGCGATGCGGTCGCGGTCTCGGGAGGCCCAGGCTTCCACCAGGCTCCCGCCGCCGTCACCGTCGTACCTGACCGGCAGCTCGACCGGTCCGAGCCGGCTGAGCAGCGTCATCGCGTGGTAGCGGGGTTTCGCGAGCCCACCAACAGTTTGCAGGCCGAAGCCGCCGTGCAGGAACCGCGGCGGCCGGCCGAGTTCCTCGAAGTGGTCGGATGCGACCCAGTACGAGAGCGCGTCGATCCGCCCGGCCGCGGACCGCATGCCGCGCAGCAGGAACACGCCGGAGAACACCGAGTCGTTGATCGGGTTGAAGTGCCGCGGCGTCACGCCCCACTCGGTCCAGAGGATGCGCGCATCGCCGTACCCGTGCCGCTCCAGCGACGCCCGCACGTCGAGTGGCGGCGATCCGTACGTGTGCGTGGTCACGAAGTCGACCGGTGTGCCGTGGGCCTTGGCGTGGGCGAGCAGATCGTCCACCCAGCCGGCCGCGGCCGACGACGGGCCGCCCACCGCGAGGCGCGGGTCGACGGACTTCACGGCGGCAGCGGACACGTCGTACAGCTGGAGCCATTCGGTCTTGGTGCCGGACCAGAAGACCTCGAGGTTGGCCTCGTTCCAGACCTCGAAGTCCCAGGTCAGCACTTCGTCGAGGCCGTACCGGTCGACCAGGTGCTGGACGAGCGCGCGGACCAGGTCGTGCCAGCGCTGGTACGACGCCGGCGGCGAGATGATCGCGCCGTACTCGAAGACCGTCTTCGCCGGGTCGCTCGCCAGCTCCCGCGGCATGAACCCGAGCTCGACCACCGGCCGCAGCCCGATCGCCAGCAGCTTGTCGTAGATCTTGTCGACGGTCGAAAAATCGTAGGTATCGCCATCGATCACGTGCGTGTCGTCGTGGAAGATCGCGTGCGCGCGGACCGTGCGGACGCCGATCTCGTCGTGCATCCGGCGCAGCGCGTCCTCGAGTTCCCTGCCGATCTCGTGGCCGCCGGTCAGGTCCTTGCAGAGCAGCTGACTCAAGCGCTCGCTGCCGACCATCGGCTCCCACGGCCGCTGCAACTCGGTGCCCTCGGCAACCGCATCCACGGTCACCACCACGCCCGGCACAGACCCACCAGCGACCAGCGGCACCGCGCCGACGGTGGGACTCGGCCGCCCGTGCGTCGTCACCTCGGGAACACTCGCGACGGCGTAGCGGCACGGCGTCCCCGGGGTGCACGTGGTGTCCACGTACGGCGGCGACGGGACCGACAGCACGTCGCCGCTGTGATGATCGACCGGCTCCAGCGGACCGCGCTCACCGGTCCCCCGGAAGATCAGGTAGCCGACCGCGCCGTCCACCGGCGACCAGTCGATCGTCACCTGGCCGACGCCGCCGACCGCCGTGACCTCCTTCGGCGGATCGAGCTCCGGGAAGGCGAACTCGCGCTGTTCATCGCTGCGCAGCGCGATCCGCTGGTCCCAGTCGGTCCGTGCGTCCAAGGGGGCGTCGTCCGGCATCTACGCGACTCCCGATTCGAACTGTTCCATCGCGATCAGCGGCCGGATCCTGCTCTCCACCGTCCGGCTCGCGAAGCTGCGCCGGATCAGGTTCTCACCGAACACGTTGCCGATAGCACCCATCACCATCGCCTGGTCGAGGGACAGGTACCGCTTGGCGATCAGCCCCGACTTCACCGCGACCGAGTCGTAGAACCCGCCACCGCCGTACGCGTGCAGGTTCTTCTCGATCTTGCTCAGGTTGTCGATCGCCTGCCGCGGCGCGTACGCCATCGCCAGGAACGCGGCGTGCGGGGTGACGACGCCGTCGCCGTACGCCGGGTTCGGGTTGACGCCTTCGCGGCAGCCCTCGAAGCCGGCGTCGTAGTTGGTCGCCTCCAGGTCCGACGGGTAGCCGCCCGGGTCCATCCCGATCGCGTCGACACCGTAGACGGAGTACCCGCCCTTCGGGTTCGACGCGGGGGAGAAGCCCCAGTAGCCGTACTTCGCGTCGTCGAGACCGTGCTCGATATGGGCGCGGACGGTGAGCGGGTGATTGATGCCCCAACTACGCGGCGCCCAGGTCGCCTCCGGGACGAACAGGTCGGGCATCAGCGACTCGAACATGTCGCCGCCCCAGGACGGCACCAGCCGCATCCCGCGGTACTCGTAGGTTCCCTCGAAGACGTCCAGCCCCAGGTACGTGCGGTGCACGCCCTTCGGCTTCTGCTCCACCCACGACCAGTCGCAGCTGTCCGGGAACGTGCGGTACGTCGCGAAGTACTGCGTGTGCGGGACCTGGTTGAGCGCGAACCCGACGTACCCGGCGATCCGGGCCTCGGTGTTGCAGGTGTCGTAGTGGAACTTGCGGTAGTACACGTCCGGGCCGACGCCGGCGTGGTTGCCCTGGTCGGTTTCCTCGTCCGGCGGCGGGGTCTCGAAGAATCCGCCGCGCATCAGCCCGCCCGGACGGGCCGCGGGGTTGTAGTAGAACTTGAAGTTCATCTTGTTCAGCAGGGAGTCCGCGAGGGCACGGGCGCGCGGCTCGGCGTTGCGGACCACCATCAGCGCGCACGCGAACCATCCGTTGTCGACACTCGACACGAACGGCGTGATCGGCCGGGTGCCGTCCGGGTCGACGCGCAGCACTTCACCGGTCGCCTCGTCGTACCAGTTGAAGTACATGCCGCTCGGCTCGTGATGGACGACGTTCTTCATCGTCGTCAGCGTCTGCGTGATCCGGCGCAGCGACTCCTGCGGCGAGATGATGCCGAGGTGCTTGGCGACGACCGTGCTCCACAGGTAGCCGCCGATGTTGGTGGGCGAGGTGTACTTGCTGCGCACCGGGTTCGTCACCGACTCGCCGATGTTGTCGGCCGGCAGCCCGGTCTTTTCGTCGGTCATCGCCACGAGGCTGCGCCAGGTGTCCCGGGCCCATCGCCCCACCAGAGCTTTGTCGGCGCGGCTCGGGACCCAGCCGCCTTCGAGTAGTTCGGCAGGTGCGGGCGTCCCGCCGTACGCGGGTGATCCGGCGCCGGCGAACGCGAGGGCTCCGGTGGTGGCGAGGACAGTACGGCGACTGATGATGGCGGTCATCTGAGGTCTCCTATTTCAGTCCGGTAATGGCGATGCCCTTGGTCACATGCCGCTGGAACGCCAGGAACATGACGAGCACCGGTACGACGACCACGACCGCGCCGGCCATCAGCAGGCCGTAGTTCTGCGCGTTCTGGCCGGTCGAGTACAGCGCCAGGGCAACGGGAAGCGTGTACTTGTCCTCGGTCTGGGCGATCACCAGCGGCCAGAGGAAGTTGTTCCAGGAGCCGAGGAAGGTGAGGATGCCGAGCGTGGCCAGCGCGGGCCGGGTCAGCGGCAGCATGATCCGGGCGAAGATGCCCAGCTCGCTGGTGCCGTCGACGCGGCCGGCGTCGATCAGGTCGTCGGGCAGCCCGAGGAAGAACTGCCGCATCAGGAACACCCCGAACGGCGAGACCAGGAACGGCAGGATGAGGCCGGGGTACGAGTTCGCGAGCCCGGCGTTGGTGACGAGGACGAACAACGGGACGAACGTGACCATGCCGGGAATCATCAGCGTGGCCATCACCAGCACGAACAACGCGTTGCGGCCCTTGAAGTTGAGCTTCGCCAGCGCGTAGCCGATCATCGAGCAGAAGATCAGGTTGCCGGCCGTGACGGCCAGCGCGACCACCGTCGAGTTGAGGAAGTAGCGCGGGAAGTTCGCCTTGCTGAACAGGTCTGCGTAGTTCTGGTTGGTCGGCTCGTTCGGCCACCAGGTCGGCGGGACCCGTAGCAGTTCGCCCTGGGTCTTGAAGCTGCCGAGCACCATCCACAGGAACGGCGCCGCGACGGCGACCAGGCCGAGCACTCCGATCAGATAGATCCACCAGGTACGGCGCATCACTTCTCCCTCAGCAGCCGGAACTGGATGAACGTGACGACCGCGATGACGACGAACAGGATGTACGCCATCGACGTCGCGAGCCCGTAGTTGCCGAACCCGAACTGGTCGTACGTCGCCATCGACACCGAGATCGTGCTGTCCAGCGGCCCGCCCTGCGTCATCACGAACGGCTCCTCGAAGAACTGCAGATAGCCGATGCCGGTGGTGACGCTGGTGAACAGGATCGTCGGCCGCAGTAACGGCAGGATCAGGTGCCGGAACCGTTGCCAGGAGCTCGCACCGTCGATCTGGCCGGCCTCCTCGACCGACTCCGGGATGCCCTGCAGACCGGCCAGGAAGATGATCATCGCGGAGCCGAAGTTCCGCCAGACCGCCATCGCGATCAGCGACGGCATCGCCCAGGTCTTGGACGCCAGCCAGTTCGGTCCGTCGATCCCGACCCAGCCGAGCACGGTGTTCAGCAGACCGTTGTCCGGTGACAGCACGAACCGCCAGATCACCGCGATCGCGACGATCGACGTCACCACGGGCAGGTAGTAGCCGACCTTGAACAGCGCCTGGAACCGCTTGACGCCACGATCCAGCAACACCGCCGCGCCCAGCGCCACCACCAGCGTCAACGGCACCCCGACAATCACGAAGTACGCCGTGTTGAACGCCGCCTTACCGAACGTCTCGTCCGTCAACGCCTTCACATAGTTGTCGAACCCCACCCCGTTCACCGAGAACGGCGTCCGCAGATCCCGCTGCTTGATATCGGTGAACGACATCCCGAACGACCCGAGCACCGGCCCGGCAGTAAACGCCAAGAACAACGCCACGAACGGCAGCACGAGAATCCAAGCAGCCGCAGTCTGCCGATCCAACCGCCGGCCCGCTCCACCCGCCGGTGCGGAGCGTCCGCCCTTCCTTGCACCCGACGAAACGCGCTGCGCCTCGTCGGGTGCTGTCCGTTGACTCATGATGCTCAGCTACCGCCCGTGCCGATGGCGGATGCCTTGGTCTGAATGGCCTTGGCGGTGTCGGCCGGCGACTGTCCCGACTTCGCCATCTTCTCGACCTCGGTGTCGAACGCCTTGGCGACCTGCTCCCAGTTCACGATCGCCGGCGGCGCCTTCGCATCCTCCAACTGCTTACCGAACACCGGCAGCAACGGATCCGAAGCGATACTCGGGTCCTCCCAAGCACTCTTCACCGCGGGCAGATCCGACGACATCTTGAACCACGAGGCCTGCGTCTTCGGATCCGACAGGAACTTGACCAGCTTCCAGGCACTGTCCTTGTTCTTCGACGCCTTGAACACCACGAAGTCCGACCCACCGACGAACGACGTCGCCGTCTTGTTCTTCGGGATCTGGAACACCCCGATGTTCGGCTTGATCGCGTCCCCACCGGCCTTCGCCACCGACCCGGCCATCCACGGACCGGAGATGAACATCGGCACCTGACCGTTCACGAACTGCGCCTCGGTCTGGTTCGGCGGCAGGTCGGTACCGGCCAGCTTCTCGGTGAAGAAGCTCTGGTAGTACTTCAGCCCTTCCTGCATCTCCGGGGTGTCGAAGGTGAACTCCTTCTGGTCGTCCCCGGTGATGTTCGCGCCGGCCGACCACGCGAACGGCATCACGGTCTGCCAGGACCCGTCGCCGCCCGGCTGCAGGTTGATCCCGTACTTCGCGCCGGCCTTCTCCTTCATGGCCTTGGCCATCGCCTTCAGCCCGTCCCAGTCCGTCGGGGGAGTGCTGAAGCCGGCCTTCGCGGCAAGATCCTTGCGGTAGAACACGAGCCGCGTCTCGACGTACCAGGGAACGCCGTACTGCGTTCCGCCGACCTTCGTGGTGTCGAGCGCGCCCTCGTAGAAGCCGGAGTTGTCGAAGCCCTGCGGTGTCGGGTCGAGCGCGCCGAGGTCGGCGAACTCGCCCATCCAGGTGGTACCGACCATGGCCGCGTCGGGCAGCGTGTTCGCGGTGATCGCGGTGGTGAACTTGTTGTGCGCGGCGTCCCAGGGGATCGGCGTGACGGTCACGTTGACGCCCGGGTTGGCCTGCTTGAACTGCTCCATCAGCTTGGGCAGGTTCTCGCCCTCGGTGCCCATCGCCCAGACGGTCAGGTTCCCGGTCGCGGGTCCTTCGCTGACGGTGGTGGTCGGTTGCGACCCGCCGCTCGGTGTGTCCTCGGACCGTCCACAACCGGCCAGCGCGAGCGCTGTCGCGGTGAGTGCAGCGCTGCCGATCACCAGCCGGCGGCGGATGCTGTGGGTGAACATGTGCTGTCTCCTCACTCGGTTACTTCTGCATCCCCCGGTTGGTGCCACAGCTGTCCCGCAGCACCAGTTCTGTTGCCAGTACGTCGTTGCGCGCCCGGGTCCGAACTCCGGTCACCCGCTCGTGCACCCGCTCCGCGGCCACCCGCCCCAACTCGGCCATCGGCTGCCGCACAGTCGTCAACCCCGGCGACACGTACCGAGCCGCCATCACGTCGTCCCACCCGGTCACAACAATCTCCCCAGGCACCCCGACCCCGTTCGCGACCAACACGCTCAACGCAGCCAACGCCAACTCGTCGTTGGCACAGACCAACCCATCGGGCCTCCCGCTCGTCTTCCCCGAGCGGGTGGTTGCCTGGAGCATCTTCTCGGCGACCGTCCGTCCAGCTTCCTCCGTCAGGGGCACCCGGATCGGCTTCGGCACCTGCAGTTCGCGGAGCTCATGCGCCTTCGCGAACCCGGCGTACCGCTCGGACACGTCGTACGAGCTGGCCGGATCACCGACGAACAGCAGCTTCTCCCGCCCATGGTCGAGCAGTCGGGTCGTGAGCTGCTCGGCACTCGCCGCGCTCTCGCTCCGCACCGAGTCGCACCCGGTGACCGGCGGATGCGCGATCAGCACCACCGGTACGCCGGCCTTCCGCAGCCCCTGCACCGTGGGCAGATCGAGAGCGTTGCCGTGGACAACGATCCCGTCGACCCGCCCGGCCAGGTCCATCACGGTGCGTCGCGGATCCGGGTTGCCGTGCGTGACGGTGATGACGACACTCTGGCCGTGTTCGCCGGCCCAGCGTTCGTAGCCCATCAGGAGGTCGCCGTAGAACGGACCGGCGAGATCCGGCAGCACCAGCCCGTGCGCCTCGTGCCGCTGTACGGCGAGACTCCGCGCGGCCCGTAGCGGTACGTAGTTCAGCTCCTGCGCCGCCTGGTCCACCCGCGCCCGCGCCTTCGCCGACACCGGGCCGGTCCCTTGCAGGACACGCGAAACCGTCGCGATCGACAGCTTCGCGCGGGCCGCGACGTCGTAGATCGTCGCCGGCCGGCCGGTGGGTCCGGGAGGCACTGGGTTCGCTCCTGACGGAAAAGTGGAAGCGCTTACAGTTTCGATACGATGCCTTGGATCGATCGAACGGTCAAGGGTTCGGCGCGGACGGATCTGCGGTCTGCGAGGATGCAGGTGTGACCACACAGGAGCGGAAGGACCGGGTCTTCCTGGTCCGGCACGGGGAAACCGAGTGGAGCAGGTCAGGCCGGCACACGTCCGTCACCGACCTCCCCCTGACACCCGAGGGCGAACGGATCGCGACGAGTCTGCGGGAACGGCTGGCGGGGGAGTCCTTCGACCTGGTGCTGACGTCACCGCGGCAGCGCGCCCGGCGTACGGCGGAACTCGCGGGCTTCCCCGACGCGGAGGTCGACGACGACCTGGTCGAGTGGAACTACGGCGATTACGAAGGCATCACCACCGCCGAGATCCGCGAGACCGTCCCCGGCTGGACGGTCTGGGACAAACCGGTACCCCACGGCGAAACAGCCGCCGACGTCGCCACCCGCCTGGACCGCGTCAACGCCCGCCTCGCCGCCGTACCCGGAGACGTCCTCGTCTTCGGCCACTCCCACGCGCTCCGCGGCCTCACCGCCCGCTGGCTGGAACTCGACGTCACCGAAGGCCGCCACTTCGTCCTCAACACAGCCACCATCTCGACCCTCGGCTGGGAACGAGGCTCCCCAGCCATCCACCGCTGGAACAGCTGACTCACTTTCCGGAACATTTGTTGCACTAGCTGGCAGAAATGTTCCGGAAAGCCGAGATGGGGCATCCGCGCGAGCAGGGTGTGGCATCGAGGAACGGGTTCGTACGACGAAGCACCTGAAGCACCTGTACGGCGGCATCGCACGAGCGGTTCGTGATGTCGAACCACCCGTAGCGCAGGGTTGCCTCGGTCCGTAGCGTGGCGCGATTGTCCCGATCGAGGTCGCGCCACCGCTGCTGCGGCACGAGATGAAGGCGGCCGTCGAGTTCCACGTTCAGGCCGAACCCGGCGTAGTGCACGTCCGTGAACTCGCCGTCGACGGAGCGCTGCCGTTGCCCGCTGGGCAACCCGTGGCGACGCTCGACGTCCCGTGCGTAGCGGATCTCCAGCAGTGAGTGTGATCCCGCGACGACATCCTTCATGATCAACCGGAGGCTCCCGCGATGCCGCAGTCTGGGACGATCGGCCAGCGAACTCAGGATGTCCTCCGCGCCGACGCGGCCGCTCTGACACGCCTCGGCGATCACCGCGGCCGCCTCGTCCAGCGACGGCGCGATCCCCACGATGTCGAGGACCGCTTCCGCGGGCGTACGTCGCGGTGGAGCGACTGCGGCGAGACGGGCGGCCCAGTGCTCGTCGCGATGGATGACGAGGCCGGCGCGCGGTCGGACCTTACGGTGTTCCGGGATGGCCACGTGGACGCGGCGCTCCGGATCCGGCTTGATCAGTCCCAGCTGCTCCGCGGCGGTGTAATGACTCCACGCCGCGTCGGGGCCGGCGTACAACAGGGCCGCCAGTAGGCGCTCGGTGTACCCGATCGGACCTGTGTGAGTGACGTACACGCCGGGATGCACCGCTCGCCAGCGCCTGTTGCGTAAGGGTCTTCTGATGCGCGGCTCGGACCAGCCTGCCGCGAGGAGTTGGGCGCGCGAGACGATCCCGCCCTGCACGTCGATCAGCGCATCGATCCCCTTCGCGCACAACGGCTGCGTCCACCACCACTCCACGCGCCCCAGGATGACGGATTCCGTCCGCGCCCGCCGTACCCCCTGTGGACAACCCGGCGACCCGCGCTGCCGGACGCCGGCGGCCGCCGCTGTCGCGGAACCGGCGACCGGCGCTTTCCGGAACTTATTTCGCGCTCGGTGGCGAATTCTTTCCGGAAAGACGGGCTACGAGGAGTTCAACCCGGCCGTCACGTTGGTCGGGGCGTAGGCGGCGGGCGTGGGCGAGGGTGGCTTGGCCGTGGAGGGCGCTCCAGAGGACCTCGGTGAGGGTTTCGGGGTCGTCGCCGGCGGCGAAGGGCTCGATCGCGGCCTGGAACTCGGCGAAGGCCGTCTTCAGGAGCAGCGGGCTATCAGCGCTAGCGAATTCCAGGTCGGTCGGACGGACGAAGATCGCCTCGTACACGGCCGGGTGGTTGGACGCGTACTCGAGATAGGCCTTGGCCAGTGCGCTGAGGCCGGCCGCGGGATTCGGTGCGGTCGTGCGCGCGACACGCAGTACGGCGATCAGTTCCTCGATGCCCTGGATGGCGACGGCGTCGGCGATCGCGTTCATGTTCTCGAAGTGGCCGTAGAGAACCGGCTGGCTGTAGTCGATGGCGTCGGCCAGGCGGCGGGTCGTGACTGCCCCCCAGCCGATGGACTCGGCGAGCTCGCGCGCGGTGCGCAGGATCAGCTCGTGACGCTCCGCGCGGGCCCTTTCACGGCGTGACTGAGTCGGCATGCCCGGATCCTAGCATTGCTAGACAATCTAGCGGCGCTAGACAATCTCATGGCGTTAGGGTTAGCATCGCTAGGAAATCTAGCGCTGCTAGATTTCTGGCTCGGGAAGTGCCCGGAGCCCTGTGAGTTGGGAGATATGCGATGCGTCGCTTCACCACTGTTCTGACGGTTCTGCTGGGGATCTTTCCGCTGACGTTCGGAGCCCAGTTCCTGTTCAACGGGTTGTTCGACGGGCACGGCGCCGCGGCGAACTTCGGGATCGATCCGTGGCCGACCGGTACCGCGGCCGGGTACTTCGCGGTGAAGGGCATCCGCGATATCGCCCTCGGGCTGAGCATCCTGGCCCTGTTCGCGCTCCGCCAGCGGCGCGCGACGGGCGTCGTACTCGCGATCACCTCGCTCGTCCCGATCATCGACATGATCACCGTCTTCACCCACGACGGCCCCGCGGCCACGGCGCTCGGAGTTCACGGACTCACAGCACTCGTCGTCCTCTTCGACGCGATCCTCCTGCTCCGCGAACGCGACACCGCCAACATCAACCAGGCCGGTGAGGTTGTTCAGCCCGCCCACTCGTAGAGGTTGACGGTGCAGTGCTCGCGGAACCCGAGGGATTCGTAGACGGGCCGGCCCGCCGACGAGGATTCGAGTACGGCGTATTCCGTGGTTGCCGCGCGCAGGGCGTCGTACGTGATTGCTGCTCCGATCCCGCGCCGGCGGGCCTCCGGCACCGTCATCACGAAGTACAGGCCGGCGACGCCCGCCCCGAGGTACACCGTCGCCGTCGCGACCGGTACGCCGTCCAGCCGGCCGAGGTAGTGCTGCCACGGGTCGTCGTACCCGAGCTTCCGGTAGACCGACGCGACCCACCGCGCCTCGCGTTCGCCCTCGCCGAATCCCTGACCGAGCGTCGCCTCCCAGACCGCCAGCGCCTCGTCGTCCTGCACCCGCGTCACCGACAGACCCGGTACGGCGCGGGGCGCGATCAGATCCGGGATCCGCACCGCCATCCCCGGCTCGCTCCCGGCCGGGACGAACCCCGCTGCGGTCAGGTCGTCAGCGGAGATCGGCATCGACGGACCGACATGCCAGGTCCCTGGTACGTCGTGTTTCTTCAACTCCGCCAGGGACTCGGCCACCACCTCGGCCGCGGAGGCCCGCACCACGGCGTTGTGATAGTCGATCGGCGAACCACCGATCGTCCACTCCGCGCGGTCGTCGACGCGCTGCGACCCACCACCCGCAGCACCCATCGCCATCAGCAACTCAGCCGAGTTCTCCTCGATCGCGCGTACCACATCAGCGTCGTCCATCTGCTGAGTCTTGCTGAACAGGGTGTGGTGCGTCTTGAGCTTTTACGCGAAGGTCCCGCACCTGTCAGCCGGGCAGGGCGTTCCACTGCTCCAACGTGGAAACGAGCAGCGTCGTGGTCGGGAGCGCCGCGAACTCCGACCGGGTCACGAAGCGGGCGTCGGTCGCGTCGTCACCGGCCGTGAGCGTGCCGCCGACGGCAGTCGCCCCGTAATCGCGGATCACGTACAGCTGGCCGCGCGGACCGGGCCGTTCGACCTCGCCCACCAGTTCGCCGACCTTCACGGTCAGGCCGGTTTCCTCCGCGACCTCACGCGCGACCGCGGTCGGATCGTCCTCGCCGGACTCGACCCGGCCGCCGGGAATCGACCAGAGTCCCCGGCCGGGATCATGCGCTCTCCGTACGACGAGCAACCGGTGCTGCTCGTCGTACACCAGGGCACCTACGCAGTCGACGCGCTCCATGCACCCCGAGGATAGGGCTTCTGTGCACAAGTGCCAGGCCGTCGAGGTGAACGCGGATAGCATCAGCCGTGACAGTCCATCGGAAAGGACACGGCCAGCTCGTGCGCATCGACCTGCACACCCACTCGAACCGTTCGGACGGCACCGACCCGGTGGACGTCCTGATGAGGCACGCGCAGCAGGCCGGGCTCGATGTGATCGCGCTCACCGACCACGACACCGCCGACGGCTGGGTGGACGGCCGGCGGGCCGCCGAGGAGCTCGGCATCGGGTTCGTCCCGGGGCTGGAGATCTCCTGCAAGCTCAACGGGATCAGCGTGCACCTGCTCGGCTACCTCCCCGACCCGACGTACGCCCCGCTCGCGAAGGACCTGCAGGTGGTGCGCGAGGGCCGCACCGACCGGATCCCGACGATCGTCGCCCGGCTGAACAGCATCGGCGTACCGCTCACCGTCGACGAGGTGCTGGCCCAGGCGACCGGTACGCCGTCGGTCGGCCGGCCGCACGTCGCGGACGCGCTGGTGGCGAACGGGACGGTCGCCAACCGGAGTGAGGCGTTCGACCGGTTCCTCGCCGACGGCCGCGCCGGCCACGTCCCGCACTACGCGCTCGAGCCGGGGCACGCGATCGACCTGGTGCGGGAGGCCGGCGGTGTGCCGGTGATCGCGCATCCGTGGGGCCGGTCGAGCTACAAGGTGATGACCGAGGAGAACCTGGCGGGTCTGGTCGCTGACCACGGCCTCGCCGGTATCGAGGTCGACCACCAGGACCACTCGCCGGAGTCGCGGGACGCGCTGCGGGCCATCGCCCGGAACCTCGGCATCATCTACACCGGCTCCAGCGACCACCACGGCCTCGGCAAGATCGACCACGACCTGGGTGTGAACTCCACCGAGCCCGAGCAGCTCGACCGCCTGCTGGACGTTGCCAAGACCAACGCCGCCGCCTCCGACGCCACTGTTCCCGAGGCCTACCTGCCGTGAACAGCGTCATCAACCTCGGGCTGCTCAGTGAGGTCGTGGTCACGCTGTTCGTGATCATGGACCCGCCGGGCACCGTGCCGGTCTTCATCTCGCTCACCGCCGGGCAGTCCCGCGCCGTGCGGAAGAAGGCGGCCTGGCAGGCGGTGCTGGTCGCGTTCGGTGTGATCGTCGCGTTCGCGGCGTTCGGTCAGCAGATCCTGCACCACCTCGGCATCACGCTGCCCGCGCTGCAGTGCGCCGGCGGTCTGCTGCTCCTGCTGATCGCGCTGCAGTTGCTGACCGACACCGCCGAGGACCCGGTGCAGACCAAGAACGTGAACATCGCGTTCGTCCCGCTCGGTACGCCGTTGCTCGCGGGCCCGGGTGCGATCGTCGCCACGATGGTGTTCGTGCAGCGGGCGAACGGGTCGCTGCCGGACGTCGTCGCGATCTCGGTCGGCATCATCCTGATCCACCTGGTGATGTGGCTGACGCTGCGGTTCTCCGGCATCATCATGCGGATCCTCGGGGAGAACGGCGTACTGCTCGTCACCCGGATCGCGGGCCTGCTGCTGAGCGCCATCGCCGTACAGCTCGTGGCCGACGCCGTCACCGACTTCATCAAGGCGGGATGACGGTGCTTCCCGGGATGCCGAAGCGGTTGTTCGTCGCGACGCCGACGAAACTGCTGACGTTCGCGGACTGCAAGCGGAAGTACCGGTACACGTACCTGGAGACGCCGCGGCCGCCCAAGGGCCCGCCGTGGGCGCACAACACGGTCGGTGCGATCGTCCACGAGGTGCTCGCGGACTTCTTCGGGCGCTGGCCCGCGTCCCGCCGTACGCCGGACGAGGTCGTCGCGAAGATGCGGTCGAGCTGGCGCAGCGAGGGGTTCCGCGACGAGCAGCAGTCGCTGGACTGGCGGGACCGGTCGACCGAGATGGTGATCGGGTACCTGCGGGACACCGATCCGTACTACGAACCTCGCGGAGTGGAGCGCACTGTCGCGTTCACCACCGAACGGGCCTCCTTGCGCGGACGCGTCGACCGGATCGACGAGCGACCGGCGCGGGACGGGAGCGGCGGGACCGAGCTGGCGATCGTCGACTACAAGACCGGTCGCCGCCCGCTGACCGCTGTCGACGCCCGGTCCTCGCTGGCGATGGCGTTGTACGTGCTCGGCGCGCGCCGCGTCCTGCACAAGCCGTGCACGCGCGTCGAGCTCCACCACCTGCCGACCAACACCGTCGCGGCCGCGGACCACGACGAGGCGTCCCTCGGCCGGCACCAGAAACGCGCCGAGGCGATGGCCGACGACGCAGCTGCCGCCGAAGCGAAGTGGGCCGAGGGACTGACCCCCGCGGAGGCCGACGAGGCCTTCCCGCCGGAGCCGTCCGCGCTGTGCGGCTGGTGCGACTTCGCGAAAATCTGCCCCCAAGGCCGCCGCGAAGCCCCCACCCGCGACCCCTGGGCAGGCCTCGACGAGCCATCACAGATCCCCCTGGAAGAGGCCGGCTGACATCGGTGCCAGCGCCGTGTGCGTGGGGTGCCAGTGGGTGGGTGGAGCCTGAGGGGGAATGAAAGGGGCTCGCTCGATGGGTGCGAAGACTGTGAACAAGCTGGCGGTGCCGGGGGCAATGCTGCACTACGAGGTCACCGGCGCGGGGCCGGTGCTGTTGCTGATCGCGGGCGGCGGGACCGACGCCGGGGTGTTCTCCGGGATGGTCGGGCAGCTCGCCGCGGAGTACACCGTGGTGACGTACGACCCGCGGGGCAACTCACGCAGCGGGTACGTCGGTGACGCGACGGACGAGACCCTCGTCCAGGCAGCCGCGGACGCGCTGGCCCTGATCGACACGGTCGCCGGCAGCGAACCGGCGTACGTCTTCGGCAGCAGCTCCGGTGCGATCACCGGTCTCGAGCTGATCACCCGCCACCCCGAGCGGGTGCGGATGCTGGTCGCGCACGAGCCGCCGTGCACCGAGGTGCTGCCGGAATCCGACGCGGACGACGCGCGGGCGTTCTTCGCCGACGTGTACGAGACCTACCGCGCAGAGGGCCTGACCGCGGCCGACGTGGTGTTCATGATGGGCACCGGGCTGGACGACGACGCGATGCCGCCGATGGAGGACCTGCTGCCGGAGTACCGCGAACTCGCGGAGCGGATGCAGGCGAACGCGGCCAACTTCTACGAGCACAAGCTGTTGCCGTTCACGCGGTACGAGCCGGATCTGGACGCCTTGAAGCGGGTCGCCGACCGCATCGTCCCGGCGGCCGGGCTGGAGTCGTACATGCATCTTCCGGGGCGGCCGATCGAGGTCATCGCGGATCATCTCGGCTGGCCGGTGGTGATGTTCCCGGGCGGGCACGGCGGGTACTCCAGCCACCCGGCGCCGTTCGCCACCCACCTCGCTCATCTGCTCAAGAGCGACACCCTGTAGGTTCCTGTACCTTCCGGACACCGGTCCGGGCGTGGGTCTGAGGGGTCCCACGTCCGGACCGGTTATTTGTGTTGACGCCGTCCCGCGGCCCGGCGTACCGTCCCTCTTCTGCCTTGACAATCGGTGTGGTTCAGCCATGCCGTCACAGTGGTGTCCGAACCCCCGGGTCTTTCCTGATCCGGGGCGGTTCTGCGTGCCGCTGTGCCTCTCGGACATCACCTGGAGTTCGAGAGGAGGTTGCAGTGGGCGTGTATTGGGCGATCGCCGTACGGTCGTTCCGGCGCTTCTCGACGTACCGGATCGCCACCGTGTCGGGCATTTTCACGAACTCGGTCTTCGGGTTCATCCTCTGCGGCGTGTACCTGACGCTCTGGCACGAGCGGCCCGGGCTCGGCGGGTACGACGTCTCGGACGCGCTGACGTTCGTGTGGTTGCAGCAGGGGCTGCTGATGCCGGTCGGGATCTTCGGCGCGAGCACGACCAGCGAGCTGGGCGAGCGGGTCCGCAGCGGCGCGATCGCGGTCGATCTCTACCGGCCGACGCAGCTGTTGCTGTGGTGGCTGTCGGTCGACCTCGGGCGGGCAACGTTCCAGCTGCTGGCCCGCGGCGGTGCGCCGTTGCTGGTCGGCGCGCTGGTCTTCGACCTCAAGTTCCCTTCAAGCGTGGCGCTGTGGCCGCTGGTCGTGCTCGGTCTGCTGCTCGGGATCATGGTCAGCTTCGCGATCCGGTACCTGGTCGCGCTGTCCGGGTTCTGGATCACCGACTCGCGCGGGATGGAGCAGCTCGCGCTGGTGCTGTCGCTGTTCTTCGCCGGGACGATCCTGCCGCTGGTCGCGTTCCCGGGCTGGCTCGGGGTGATCGCCCGCGCGACGCCGTGGGCCGCGACCATGCAGGTACCGATCGACATCTGGCTCGGCCGGAACCCGGGCGGGACCGGCGCCGCGCTGCTGTTCCAGTTCGGCTGGCTGCTGGTACTGCTGCTGGCCGGGCAGCTCGCGACCACGCTGGCGACCCGGAAGGTGGTGATCCAGGGTGGTTAGGCCCTGTCTGGTGATCCATCGCCTACTGCGGGGCACTCGGCACGGCATCTCGCCGCACGGGTGCAAAGGCCACGATGCTCCGCATCGAGACCTTCGCCCCCGCACGCCGATGCACCGCACCGAGCACCTCCTCGCTACGGCGCTGGATCACCAGACAGGACCTGAACGAGTGATCCGGGCGCCGGCGCAGTACTGGCTGCTGATCGTGATGTGGATCCGGTCGGTGCTGGCGTACCCGGCGTCGTTCGTGCTGATGCTGGTCAGCTCGACGCTGGTCAACCTGACCGATTTCGTCGCGGTACTGATCATGTTCAGCCACATCACGGCGTTCGGCGGGTTCTCGCTCGGCGAGATGGCGTTGCTGTACGCAACATCCTCGACGGCGCTGGGGATGGCCGACCTGCTCACCGGGTCGATCGAACGGGTCGGCGAACGGATCCGGACCGGGGCGTTCGACGCGTACCTGATCCGGCCGGTGCCGGCCTTCCTGCAGGCCGCGGCCGACGGGTTCGCACTGCGCCGGCTCGGTCGCCCGTTGCAGGCCGGGACCGTCCTGGTCTTTGCCCTGAGCAAGGTCGACATCGACTGGACCGTTGCCCGCGGCATCATGCTGGCGGTGTCGCTGGTCACCGGGACGGTGATCTTCGCGGCACTGTTCGTGCTCGGCGCGTCGTTCCAGTTCGTCGCGATCGACTCGGCGGAGCTGGCGAACTCGGTCACGTACGGCGGGCAGGCGCTGACCCAGTTCCCGTTGACGGTCTTCGGCAAGGAGATCGTGCGGGCCGTCACGTTCGTCGTACCGCTTGCCTTCGTCAACTATTACCCGGTGCTCTACGTACTGGGGAAGCCGGCCCCGCTCGGGTTGCCGTCCTGGATCGGCCTGCTGTCGCCGCTGGTCGCGGCGGTGATGGTCGCGCTGTCCTCGCTGGCGTGGCGGGCCGGCCTTCGTCGCTATCGCAGTACAGGGAGTTGAGGTCGTGGCTGTAATCGAGTTGGCGGACGTCTCGCGTGCCTTCACCGTGACGTCGCGGTCCGGATGGCGCCGTACCCGGCGGGAAGTCCGGGCGGTGGACGGTATGACGTTCAGCGTCGAACCGGGGGAGGTGATGGGTTACATCGGGCCGAACGGGGCCGGGAAGTCCACCACGATCAAGATGCTCACCGGAATCCTGGTGCCGTCCGGTGGCACGATCCGCGTGGCCGGGGTGGACCCGTCGCGGCACCGGCTGAAACTCGCCCGCCGCATCGGCGTCGTCTTCGGTCAACGCACCACGCTCTGGTGGGATCTGCCGTTGAAGGATTCGTTCGCGGTGCTGCAGAAGATGTACGACGTACCGCTCGCACGGCACCGGGAGAACCTGGCGACATTCGTGGAACTGCTCGATCTACGCGATCTCCTGGACGTCCCCGTCCGCCAGCTCTCGCTGGGGCAGCGGATGCGCGGTGACATCGCCGCCGCGCTGCTGCACGATCCCGAGATCGTCTACCTGGACGAGCCGACGATCGGGCTGGACGTGATCAGCAAGGCGCGACTCCGCGAGTTCCTCGCGCAGGTCAACGCGGAGCGCCGTACGACGATCATCCTCACCACCCACGACCTCGACGACATCGAGGCCCTGTGCACCCGGGTCATGGTCATCGACCACGGCCACCAGATCTTCGACGGCACCCTCGACGGCCTGAAGTCCAGCCAGTCCGCCCCCCGCACCCTGGTCGTAGACCTCGCCGCAACCCTGCCCCCCATCCAGGTCACGGGAGCCACAGTCATCAAAACCGACGGCCCCCGCCAGCACCTGACCTTCCCCACCAACACCAGCGCCGCCCCCCTCCTCGCCGAAATCGCCGCCAACTACCCCCTGGTAGACCTCTCCGTCTCCGAACCCACCATCGAATCCGTCATCACCCAGCTCTACAACACCGCCTAGCCAGCCTCAGCGGCCGGCGCCTGTGGAGCCGACCATCTGGGGAGGATCACCTACCCGAATCAGGCAGGAAACCTCCCCAATGTCCTCGGCTACGCCAGATCGGCAGCCATCGACGCGAACACGACCTCGGGGTCCATGCCCTTGGTGTCCTCGCGCCAGCGGCGGGCGGAGTCCGGGAGTTCGTCCTCGTCGACGGTGCCGACGCCGGCCTGGATCAGGCGCTTGGCCTCCGCGATCCCGATGTCGACGTACTGCAGCCCGTTGAGGAAGTAGTAGTCATGCCGGGCGCCCTCGTTGTAGTGGAACTTCCCGGTGTTCCCGACATACGTCCAAACATCCTCTTCCACCAACGCCGCCACCCACAGGTCCTTGTCTCCATCCTTGACCAAGAACAACCGCGTCATCGTGTAGGTCCTAGTCGTTGGAGCCGGCGGCCATGGCGAGCACATCGGCGAGGGCGAGCGGGTTCGGGTCTGCGCGCCACTTGGCGAGGGACGTCGCGGAGCGCGCCTCGTCGAGCGTGCCGACTCCCTGATCGATCAGTCGCCGGGCCTCCGCCGGGCCGATCGGTTCGTAGGTGAGGTCGCGCACCATGTAGAAGTCGTTGCGCAAGGCATTGTTGTTGTGGAACTTCCCAGTGTTCGCGACGTACGAATACATAACCTCATGCGCCAAGGCCGCAACCCACACCAACCGCTCCTCTTCCTTGACCAGGTAGAGCCTCATCAGACTGCCGGCGGTCAGGCGAGGTCCGCGGCCATCGACGCGAACACGATTTCGGGGTCCATTGCATCCTCGTCCCGCTGCCAGTCCCGGACCGAGTCCGGGTTCTGATCGGCATCGACCTGCCCGACGCCGGCGGCGATCAGCCGTTTGGCCTCCGCGATCCCGATGTCGGCGTACTGGGCTTCGCCATTCACGAAGTAGTCGTCCCGCACACCCTCGTTGCGATGGAACTTTCCGGTGTTGGCGACGTACGTCCACACATCCTCATCCACCAACGCCGCTACCCAGATCCGCCGCTCACCCTGACTCACGAGAAACAGCCGCGTCATCGTGCCATCCCACCTTTCCGGTTGTAGTCGATCGACTGATTCGGAGCGGCCTGCGCCGTCGGCACGTGCCCGGTTCGCTTGCCCCGTCCGGCCGGTGTGCGGCCTGCTCCACCGTAGACTCTGACCTCGACCGGCACCCCGCCGAGGGTGGTTAGATCATCGATCCCGGCGGGCTTCCGCATCTGAGCCGACAGTGCGATGGCCGTGTTGCGGGCTTCAGCGCGCTTGTCTCGCGGCTGCTCATTGTCTCGTTCGATCACGTACAGCGGCCTCGTTCGGTTCTTGACGTCGATCGACTCACGGGAGTGGAGTTGCAGCTCGACGCGCTGGCCGTACTTCTGCATGAACAGGTGCAGCCCTTTGTACCTGCTTCCGTCAGCGTACGAGTGAACGGCACCGTTGATCTCCCAGCCCCGGCCTTCCAGCGAGTCGTGCGCGTCAAGAGACGCCGGCACCAGGTCGTTCGGCTCGGGTACGACAAGCGTGTAACGCACGACATCCTCGATCGGCAGCTTGTTGAACTCGGTCCCGGCGATCTTGCGGAGCTTGCGGGCCAGCGACTGCGGGGACTTCAGCCGGCTTTCGAGTTCATGTGCGTCCATGCCGTCGGTGGTACAGGCCACGAGGTCGTCTGTCAGGTGCTGCTCGACCGCTGCCGCGCGGGCGAGGAGCGTGAGGCTCTGCCGCGTCGCCTTGGTTCCGTACGCGTCAGCTATCTCCGCCTTGGTCGGAATTGGTTCTCCCCAGTCCAGCGGACGGGTTCTGATCAGCGGCGCGTGGAGGCCGGCCGGTTCTGGTAGGTCGTCGAGACCAGGTTTCATCTGTCCCCCAGGCGTGATCGGGCTTCATTCGACCGTAGGGAGTTGGGGGTGGGCTGTGGGGTGGGAAATTGGATCTGTGGATAACTCGGGTGGGTTACGGAATGGGGTGGGGTGGTGACCTTGGGGTGGTGGGGTCGTTGAAATGCGGGTAGGACCCAACCGGGCGGGTCGATCGGGGGTAGAGAAGGTATGCCGACGATGACGGGTGAGCCGGTGGTGGGGGTGCAGGGGCCGCCGGGGGACGGGCCGGGGTTCGTCGCGTGGGTGCGGCCGCATCTGGTGGCGATGGCGCGGCTGGCGGGGCGGCTCGCGGTCGGGGCGGATCGGGACGACATCGTGCAGGAGGCGCTTGCGCGCGCCTGGGCCAAGCGCTCGCAGTACGACGCGAGCCGCGGTACGCCGTCTGCCTGGCTGCTCGCGATCACCGCGGACCAGGCCCGGAAAGCGGTACGCCGGATGCGCCCGGGCGGCGCGTCCTTGTCGCTGATCGACGACGCCGCGGGCGGACCGGTGTCGCGGCCGGATCTCGACGCCCGGATGGATGTGGATCACGCGATCATGTCGCTGTCGGCGCGGCAGCGGCTCGCGGTCGACTGTTACTACTTCGCAGACCTGTCGATCGCCGACACCGCCGCCGTCATGGGCTGCTCCGAAGGCACCGTGAAATCCACGCTGTCCGACGCCCGCACCAGACTCCGCACCCTCCTGGAGGTGACCGAATGAAGCAGACCGATGAGGTCGACGACCTGTTGACCCGTGCCGGCGCTCGCTGGCGGGCCGATCAGGAGGCACCGCCGGAGCCCGATCTCGAGTACATGCTGAGCGGCGGCCGCAAGCACCGTCGCTGGGTGCCCGCGCTCGCGGCGGCCAGTGTGGCGGTGATCGCGGCCGGCGTCATCGCGGTACTCCCGGACCCGAAGACCCCGACGGCCCCGACGGCCCAGGCGCCGAGCACCACCGCGGCCACGCCCGACGCCAGAACTCCGCAGACGATTGCCCAAGGCAACGACGACTTCCTGGTGAAGCCCGGCGACAAGGTGCAGGTGAGCGGCAAGATCATCGCCGTCCCGGGGAAGACGCCGGTCTTCTGCCCGCCGTTGGCCGTCCCCGACATCGGCTATCCGCCCGGCAAGGAGCCCGCTCCGAGCTGTCCCGACAATTTCGCGGTCAAGCTCAACGGCCTGGACCTGGGCCAGATCCCCGGCCTCTCCACGATCAAGGGCGTCCTGTCCGGCGAAGCGACGGTCACCGGCACGTGGCGCGGCGGCGCGATCGACGTCGACGTGCAGACCGCCCTGAAGCCGTTGGACCACCCGGCGCAGACCGAGCTGGAGTGCCCGGTCCCGCCCGGTGGCTGGAAGTCGCAGCCGAGCAACATCTCCTCGACGGCGGTGACGAAGTTCCTGGCGGCGCACGCCTACCAGGCAACCGGCCCGATCTTCCGCTACCCGAACGGCACCAGCCGCGGCGCGCCCGTGGTGATCCTCATCGGTCTCGCGCACGGCGACGCGGACGCGTTCCGGCAGGCGTTCGAGAAGGTCTATCGCGGGAACTACTGCGTGGTCCCGACCCTGCTCAGCCAGTCGGACGAGCAGCGGGTCACCAACGCGATCGGCGACGTCATGAGCGGCAACCCGAAGCTCGGCATCTACAGCGCCAGCGGTCCCGGCCTCTACGGCGGTCGCGCACTGGCCCAGGTCACGGCGTACACGCCGGAGGTCAAGGCCGCGCTCACCCCGGCGGGGCTCGACCTGATCCGGGTGATACCGCAGGTGCGACCGGTCAGGTAGTCGTCAGGCTCGGGTAGTCGTGGAAGAAGTCGACGAGGGCGCGGGCGGTCGCTGCGGGCTGGTCGATGGCTGGTGAGTGACCGGCGTCAGGGATGACTTCGGCCTCCACCCCGAGAGCTGCGGCCATCGCCTCCTGCACCGGGAGCGGCCAGCCGTCGTCGGTCGCTCCGTGCAGCACCTGTGTGCGTACGCCGGACTTCGCGAGCTGATCGGTCTTGTCCTCCGCGTCGGTCAGCCGGCGAGTGATCTCGGCCAGGCTGGTCGGCACGTTGCCGGTGAACCGCTTCCGCAGGAACGCGGCGATGTCCTCCGGCGGAGCGACGTACCCGGGCGCCTTGCTCTCGTGGTCGAGCTTGAGGTCGTACACCTGCTCGATCGGCAGGTTCTCCAGCCCGAACGCGAGCATCTGCAGGCTCTGGAGCGTCGTCTCGTCGGTGAACGCGCCCGGCCCCGAGCAGAGCAGTGTGAGCGTGGAGAACACCGACGGGTCGGTCAGCACCGCCTCACGCGCCACGAGCCCACCGAACGAGTGGCCGACCAGCTGGCTGTACCCGCCCAGCGCCTTGCTCATCGCCACCACGTCCGCGCCCAGCTCCGCCAGCGAGTACGCCGATTTGTCGGAAGGACCTGTGGTTTCGTACTGACCACGTTGGTCGACAGCCACCGTGCGCCACCCGTACCGGCACAGGTGGTCGACCAGGGGAGTGAAGTCCTCTTTGCTTCCCGTCCACCCCGGCACGAGCAGGACCGTGCCGAGCGGCGTACCGAGGTCCGGTACGGCGGTCAGGGTCGCGAACGCCCCACGGTCGGTCTCGAGTGTCTCGGGGCGCACCCCGTCGGGCAGCGTCAACGTACGCGGCGTACTCACAAGTAAAGAGACTAACCGTTCACCTGGTCCGAACCAGCTTGGCCGTGGTCGCGGCGAGGACCAGAACCATTGCGACGCTCACCCAGGCCGCCACCTGTACGCCGTCCGTGTAGGCGTCCCGCGCCGCCGTGAGGAGCTGCTGAGCGAGTGGAGCGGGCAGATGCTGGGCCTCGGCCACCGCATTGCCCAGCGTGTCGCGAACAGAGTCCGGTGCACCGACTAGCACTGACACTCCGGCCCGGTAGACCGCTGTGACGATGCTGCCCGCGATGGCGATACCGAGCGCTATGCCCAGCTCAGTGCCGGTCTCACCCATGCCGGACGCGACACCGGCTCGCTCAGGCGGTGCACTGCTCACAATGACGTCGTACGTGAGCGCAAGCACCAGCTGGATGCCCAGGCCGGCGAGAGACAGTCCGACGACGACTGGCCAGCGCTCGGATGCTGTCATCAGTGCGAGTCCTGGTGCCGCGGCCAGGAAGCCGACGGTCATCGCGGTACCCGGGCGGAGGACGCGGACGACGTACGGCGCCCCGAGCGTGCCGACGATGCCGGCGACCATCGTCGGCAGCATCCAGAGACCTGCCTCGAGTGGCGTCATACCGAGCACCAGCTGGAAGTACTGCACGGCCAGGAACTGCGCGGCGGCCAGCACGTAGAGACCGAACATCTGCGCGCCGACCGAGGCGCCGAACGCGGGCCGGCTGAACAGACGCAGGTCGAGGAGTGGCTCCGGCAGCCTGAGCTGGCGGCGGACGAACACCCAGCCGAGCCCCACGCCGACCACTGCAACGGCCAGGGCGCTCAGGTGCGGTCCGCTCTTCGCGGTCTCCTTGACGGCGTAGACGACCGAGATGATCGCGCCGATGGACAGCACCACGCTGAGCGGGTCGATGCGGCCGGCCCGCTCGTTCCGGAACTCGGGCAGCAGCGGACGCGCTACGACGAGCAGGAGCAGCAGCGGCGGTACGCCGATCAGGAACACCGATCCCCACCAGAAATGGTCGAGGAGTACGCCGCCGACGAGGGGACCGGCCATGCCGCCGATCATGAAGTTCGTCATCCAGATCGCGATCGCGAGCCGGCGCTGACCGGGATCGCGGAACATGTTGCTGAGCAGCGACAGCGTCGACGGCATCAGGGTCGCTCCGGCCACGCCCAGCAGCGCCCGCGCGGCGATCAGCTGCCCGGCGCTGGTCGCAAACGCCGCGAGCAGTGAGGCGACGAGGAACCCCGCCGCGCCGATCAGCAGCAGCCGGCGGCGCCCGATCCGGTCGCCGACCGTGCCCATGGTGACGAGCAACCCGGCCACCACGAACCCGTAGACGTCGATGATCCAGAGCAGCTCGGACGAGCTGGGCGCCAGATCCTTGCTGAGCGCCGGCGCCGCGAGGTGCAGGGCCGTCCCGTCCAGGCCGATCAGGATGGTGGGCAGCGCCAGCACGGCCAGCCCGAGCCATTCCCGCCGCCCGGCGCGCGCCGGGCCGTCGTCGCAGTCGGGGGTCGGAGGGTCGGGGCAGATCGCTGTGCCGGTCATGTCCAGCATGCTGAGAGCTCAAGTGTCCTTGAAGTCAACAGCTCGGTGTGGGCTCGCGTTCCGCGGTACGGCACAATGGCCGGGTGCCTCGCACTCTCGCGGTCGCCAATCAGAAGGGCGGCGTGGCCAAGACGACCACCGTCGCCACCCTCGGAGCAGCCCTGGTCGAGCTCGGCCAACGGGTGCTGTTGGTCGACCTGGATCCACAGGCCTGCCTGACGTTCTCGGTCGGCATCGACCCCGAGGACCTGGACAAGTCGATCCATCACGTGCTGCTCGGCGGTGTGCGGGCCCGCGACGTACTGATCGAGCTGGACGGCGCCCTGGACCTACTGCCCGCCACGATCGCGCTGGCGACCGCCGACGTGCAGCTGGCCCGGGAGAGCGGTCCGGAGCAGGTACTGCGCACTGCGCTGCGCCCGCTGCGGACGGCGTACGACTGGATCATCGTGGACTGCCCGCCGACGCTCGGCCTGCTCACCGTGAACGGCCTGTCCGCGGCGTCCGACGTCCTGATTCCCTTGCAGTGCGAGACGTTGGCACATCGTGGCGTAGGGCAACTACTGGACACCGTGCACGACGTACAGCGGCTGACCAACCCCGGCCTGCGCGTGCTCGGCGTCCTCCCGACCCTGTACGACGGCCGCACGACACACGCCCGTACCGTCCTCGAGACGATCGCGGACACGTACTCGCTGGACGTGCTGCAGCCGGCGATCCCGAAGTCGATCCGGTTCGCGGAGGCGCCCGCGATCGGTGAGACCGTACTCAGCACGGCGCCGGCCTCACCCGGTGCGAAGGCCTACCGGGCGTTGGCCGGCGCACTGCTTCACTGACCGCTGTTGGGCGCGGCAGGCGGCCCCGTGACGGGCACAGCAGCCGGCTGCCGACGCAGCTTGCTCCGGAAGCGCCACAGCGGTACGAGGATGATCGCGAGCAGCACCAGGAACGGCAGCAGAGCGCCGACCGCGGTCGCGATCGCGGAGAACGCCGCGGTGAACGCGTTCCAGCCGCCCTTGAGGCCGGCCACGAAGCCCTTGTCCGGCTCCTTCACGGTCTCCACCGGCGGCTTGCCCTTCTCGGTCAGCGTCAGTGTGAGCGTCGCGAGCTCGGTCTGCAGGGACAGGTTCTTCTGCTTGGCCAGCAGGGATTCCAGGTCGGCCTCCCGGCGGGTCAGCTCGCTCTCGACCGAGACGATCTCGCCGATCGTGTTCGCCTTCGCCATCAGCGCGCGCATCCGGTCCAGGCTGGCGCGCTGGGACTCGATCCGGCTGGCCACGTCGATCACCTGCTCGGTGACATCGGTCGACTCCTGGTGGATCTGCAGGCGTTTGCCGAGGTCGGAGAGCCGCTGGATCGCGGTCTCGAACGACTTGGTCGGGACCTTGAGCACCAGGTTCGAGCGCGTGATCTTGCCGTCGGAGTCGCTGCCGGTGTCCTCGGAGGCCACCTGACCCTCGAGGCCGGCGATCGCGGCGACCGCCTTCTGCCGCATCCCGGAGACGTCGTCGCCTTCGACGGTCAGCGAGCCGGTCTTGATGATCGCCCGCGTGATCGCCGGCTGTTCCTTGCCGCCGCCCGCTCCCGAGTCCGTCTTGCCGGCGGACGGCGCCTGCGGGTTCGCCTCGCCCGCCGACTCTTCGGACCCGGACTCACCGGACCCGGAGCCCTGCTTCGCGGCCGGCGCCGGCGCAGCGTCGCCGCTGGTCGCGCTGTCGTTGCCGCTGGCACCGCACCCGGCCAGCACCATGACCCCCACGACAGCCACCACGGCCGTTACTGCTCTGATCCGCCTCATCACCCAGCCCCTCTCTCGTGGTTTACCGCCCTAGGACGGCCCACACGGGGCTGGGTGTTGCAGCTTCAGATCACCTTTAGGTGACGTTCACTCCGGCGCGCTGAAGATCGGCGTCGTCGTCGGCACCGCGCTCGGCTCGGCCGGTGCCTTCGTCGCGGCGGTCTTGCGAGTCCGCGTCCGCTTGACCGGCTTCTTCTCCTCAGGAGCGTCGGCCGGAGCCTCGGCGGGTGCAGCCTCCGTTGCCGCGGCGGTCTTGCGGGTCCGCGTGCGCTTGACCGGCTTCTTCTCCGCCGGCGCCTCGACTGCAGCCTCGGGTGCTGTCTCGGCCGGGGTCTCGACTGCTGCGGTCTCCACAGCCTCGGTCACGGGCTCCGCGGTCTTCCGGGTGCGGGTGCGCTTGCGGGCCTTCGGCGCCGGCGCCTCCTCCGGGGCCTCGGTCACAGCCGGTACTTCGGTCTTTGTGGTGACGTCGGCGAGTTCCTCGACCGGCTGACCGGCGCGCGTGCGCTTCCGGGTCCGGTTGCGCTTCTTCGCAGACGAACGCTCACCCTCGGTCCGCCCCTCGCGCGAACTCCGCGCCTCACGGGGCTCCCGCGACTCACGCGGCTCGCGGGTCTCCTTCGCCTCCCGCGCCGCCCGGATCCGGCCCTTCGCGTCGGACGGGATCCCGAGGTCGTGGTACAGCTCCGGCGAGGTGGAGTAGATCTCCTGCGGCTCGTCGTACGGCAGGTCGAGCGCCTTGTTGATCACCTTCCACCGCGTCAGGTCCGGCCAGTCGACGAAGGTGACGGCGATACCGCTCGCCCCCGCGCGCCCGGTCCGGCCGATCCGGTGGATGTAGGCCTTCTCGTCCTCGGGGCAGGTGTTGTTGATGACGTGCGTGACGCCCTCGACGTCGATACCCCGGGCCGCCACGTCGGTGCAGATCAGTACGTCGATCTTGTCGCCGCGGAACCGCATCAGCGCCCGCTCGCGAGCCTGCTGGTTCAGGTCGCCGTGGATTGCGGCCGCCTTGAACCCGCGGTCCTGCAGGTCGTCGGTGAGCCGGGAGGCCTCGCGCTTGGTCTTGCAGAAGATCATCACCCGGCCGCGGTCGTCGGCCTGCAGGATCCGCGCCACCACCTCGGGCTTGTCCAGGTCGTGCGCGCGGTAGACGAACTGTGCCGTGGTCGGCACCATCTGGGTGTCCTCGTGGGACTCGGCCCGGATGTTCAGCGGGTGCCGCATATGGGTGCGGGCCAGGGCGATGACGGCCGACGGCATGGTTGCCGAGAACAACATGGTCTGGCGCAGCTCGGGCGTCTTGCGGAGGATCCGCTCGACGTCGGGCAGGAAGCCGAGGTCGAGCATCTCGTCGGCCTCGTCCAGGACCAGGACCTTGATGTGGCCGAGGTCGAGAACACCCCGGTTGGCCAGGTCCAGCAGGCGCCCCGGCGTACCGACGACGACCTCGACGCCGGCCTTCAGCGCGTCCAGCTGCGGTTCGTACGCGACACCGCCGTACACCTTGAGGATCCGCACGGTGCGGACGGTGGAGGCGGTCTCGAGGTCCTTGGCGACCTGGATGGTCAGTTCCCGGGTCGGGGTGACGACCAGTGCCTGGGGCTTGCCCGGCGCGACCAGTTCGTCGTAGTCGGCCTCGTTCGGCGCGAGCGTGCGCTGCAGCAACGGGATGCCGAATCCGAGCGTCTTGCCGGTGCCGGTACGGGCCTGCCCGATCAGGTCGGTGCCCATCAGGGCCACCGGGAGAGTCATCTCCTGGATCGGGAAGGGTTCGATGATGTTGACGCGGTCGAGCGCGTCACAGATCTCGGGGAGCACCCCGAGCTCTCGGAAGGTGGTCAGGCTGATCGCCTCTCACATGCTTGTGCGGACAGATGCTCAGTGGCCGGGCGCCTGGGGCCTGAAAGCCCCGATCGTGAGGCGCGGGGACACTGTGCAAGCACCTCGCACCAGCTTGCCCATCTGGGCGCGTCACCGGCGAATCGCTCACCAGTGTAACCGCAGCGGCTGTCAACGCCGCTTCGTGTGGCATGCGCCACTGTCCCGCGCGGCCCGATAGGGTGCCGGGCATGGAGCAGACGGCCTTTGATGATCCCGCCTACCGGGCCGCGGCGGTGGATCTGCTGGGAGTGCTCGCGTACGGCGAGCTGACCGCGTTCGAGCGGATGGCCGAGGACGCCAAACTGGCGCCGACGCTGGACGACAAGGCGGAGCTGGCGGCGCTGGCGACCACCGAGTTCGGCCACTTCCAGCGGCTCCGGGACCGGCTCGTGCAGCTCGGGGTGGACCCGATGGAGGCGATGCGGCCGTTCGTCACGCCGCTGGACGCGTTCCACGACCACACCGCGCCGTCCGACTGGCTCGAGGGCCTGGTCAAGGCGTACGTCGGCGACGGGCTCGCCAACGACTTCTACCGGGAGATCGCGTCGTTCGTGGACGCGGAGACGCGGGGCCTGGTGCTCGAGGTGTTCGCCGACTCGGGCCAGGCCGAATTCGTGGTTGACCGGGTCCGGGCCGCGATCGACGAGGATCCGAAGCTCGGCGGCCGGCTGGCGCTGTGGGGCCGCCGCCTGGTGGGCGAGGCGCTCAGCCAGGCGCAGCGGATCGCCGCCGACCGCGACTCCCTCGCCGCCCTCCTGGCCGGCAGCGTGGACCGCCCCGGCCTGGACCTGGCCGCCATCGGCCGCATGCTCACCCGCCTCACCGAGGCCCACACCGCCCGAATGACCGCCCTCGGCCTCCAGGCCTGACCCCTCCCCCCATGTGCCTGGCTGACCCATCAAATGCGGGGTTAATGACCCTGAACCAGGGTCATTAACCCCGGGGATCGCTGGTGGACCAGCCAAATTCGTGGGTCTGCCAGGGAAATGGGGGGACTGGGGCCGGGGTGGCGGGGGACGGCAACGGCCGCCTGCCCCCGGCTGGGGGTGGCGGCCGTTTGGTGGTGCCTGAGTCAGGCGGACTTGGGCTTGCTGTTGCGTGCGGAGATGATCGCGACCACGATCGCGGCGCAGATGATCTGGATCAGGTACTGGATCCAGTCCGGTCCCGATGTGTCCTTGACGCCGAGAAGTTTGGCGATCAGACCACCGAGGAAGGCGCCGATACCGCCGCCGAGGATGGTCCAACCGAGGCTGATGTTCTGCTTGCCGGGGAGCACCGCCCGGGCCAACGGCCCGAAGATGATGCCCGCGATGAGGCTGACGATGAGCATCCAGACCCAGTACACGGTTCCTCCTTGTGAGGGATGGTGAACCTGCGCCTGCCCGGTGCCCCGTGACAACCAGACCAGTTCGGCGCAGGTCTCACCGCCATCGTGCCCTGTAGGTGGCACTCCGCAACCAGGACACGCGCGACTGTGTCCGGAACGCGATCAGATCGCGCCGAATCCGACCTTGCGGGTGGACACCTCGCCGATCTCGACGTACGCCAGCCGGTCGGCCGGGACGAGGACCTTGCGGCCCTTCTCGTCGGTCAGCTCGAGCAGACCGGACTTGCCGGTGAGCGCCGCCGCCACCAGTTCCTGGACCTCATCCGGAGACTGCTCGCTCTCCAGAACCAATTCACGATTGGCGTGTTGCACGCCGATCTTGACCTCCACGAAACCCTCCGGGCACGCTCCGACCGGCGACTCTCGCCGGTGACGCTTCGAGCCTATCCGGTAGCGGTCCCCAGCCCTCATCCGTCCGCCCAAAGCAGAACCTTCAGCTGTCGGTCCTCGGGAAGCCGCGGATGCCGCGCCAGGCCAGGGAGGCGACCAGGTCGGCGGCCTGCTGCTGCGGGAACGACGGGTCGCCGGCGCCGAGCCAGTAGCGGGCGCTCACCTGAGCCATGCCGACCAGGCTGACGGCCAGCACCATCGACTGCTCGCGGCTGAGGCCGGCGTCGGCGCTGATCACCTCGGACACGGCCTCGGCGCAGGCGTGCGTGACCCGGTCGACGCGCTCCCGGACGGCCGGCTCGTTGGTCAGGTCCGACTCGAACACCAGCCGGAAGGCGCCCTGCGCGTTCGCCACGTAGTCGTAGAACGCGTGCATCGTCGCGGCGACCCGGAGCTTGTTGTCCTCGGTCGACTTCAGTGCGTCCTGCACGGACGCGACGATCGCGTCGCAGGAGGTGTCCAGGAGCGCCAGGTACAGCTCGAGCTTCCCGGGGAAGTGCTGGTACAGGACCGGCTTGGACACGCCGGCCCGATCGGCGATGTCGTCCATCGCGGCGGCGTGGTACCCGTTCGCGACGAAGACCTCCTGGGCGGCCTCGAGCAGTTGCGCGCGACGGGCCAGCCGGGGCAGGCGGCTGCCACGCTTGGGTGCGGTCTCCGGGGTCGTCGACACGGTGGGTACTCCTTCGGTGATGTTCCCCGAATCCTACCCAGCAGTCCTCCTCGCCAGTAGCTTCCCCGCCGATCGGCGTTCCATCGTGGTAGCCGCCAGGCGGCGGTCAGCGGTATTCCTCCTCGTCGGAGTCGCCCACCTCGCGGCGCTGCTCCTCGACGTCCGCCGGGTTGGCGTCGGCCGGTACGTCCGGCTCCGACTCGTCCTGGTCGGTGTCCTGGTCGGTGTCGTGCTCGGCGTCGAAGGCCGGGTCGTAGTCCGGGCCCTCGAAATTTGTCTCAGTCATGTCGCCTCCTTCGTAGGTAGCGGTTGCGGGTCGTCGTACAGCCCTTCCAGTACGTCGCCGTACTCCTCGATCCGGGCGAGGACGTCGTGCGGCAGGAACCGGAGGTCCTCCGGTGAGGTGGCGGATGCCACCTCGTCCCAGTCGATCGGTGTGGACACCCGGGGCTCGTCGGAGCCACGGAGCGAGTACGGCGCCAGCGTGGTCTTGGCGCTGGCGTTCTGACTCCAGTCGATGAACACCTTGCCGGGCCGCAGCGCCTTGGTCATGTTGGCGGTCACGTTCTCCGGCAGGGCCTCGGCCAGCTGCTCGGCCAGCTGCTTGGCGAACGCGCTGGTCTGCCTGGACGACGCAGGTTCGATCGGCACGTACAGGTGCATTCCCTTGTTCCCGGACGTCTTGGGCCAGCCCTCCATGCCGTAGTGGCCCAGGAGCTGCCGCAGCGCCAGCGCAACGTCACAGCACTCGACGATGCTCGCTCCTGGACCCGGGTCCAGGTCGAACACGATCAGGTCGGCCTGCGGGTCCCGGCCCTGGTCGGACAGCCCGATCCGCCACTGCGGGACGTGCAGCTCGAGCGCAGCCAGGTTGGCCAGCCACACCACGGTCTGTACGTCGTCACAGACCACGAAACTCATTTCGTCGCGGCCTGTCGAGCTACCGGGCGTCGGCAGCGTCTCGGTCCGTACCCAGGCCGGCGTACCGCGTGGAGCGTTCTTCTCGAAGAAGTACGCCGCTGAGGTGCCGTCCGGCCAGCGTTTGCGGGTCAGCGGCCGGTCGGACAGGTGCGGCAGCAGCAACGCGGCCACCTGGTGGTAGTAGTCGATGACCTCGGCCTTGGTGAACCCGGTCTGTGGATACAGGACCTTGCTGAGGTTGGTGAGCTTCATCGTCTGCCCATCCACCTCGGTAGTCAGCTGCTGCTGCGCTCCCGCCATGCGTCCCAGTCTCCACCTGAAAGGAGACTTAAGCGGTGTCTGGGGACTCTGCGCCTACTGCGCGGCGCTCGGCGGGCACATCGCCGCGTTGGAGGACGAGGCACGGAGAACCCCACTCCGGGCCTCGCCCTCCGCCTTGCGCTGCACTCCGCCGAGCACCTGCTCGCGACGGCGCAGAGTCCCCAGACCCCGCTTAACATGGACCCCGTGGATAGTTACGGGCCAGTAACCGGGGACGCCGTACCCGTGGAACTTCAGAAGTGGCCGGAGCGGCGTGTGCCGGTCGCAGGGGTGGACCTGCTGGTCAGGGACGTGCCGGATGCGGTGCCGGACCTGCCGCCCGCCCTGTTCGTCCATGGCCTGGGCGGGTCGTCGCTGAACTGGACCGCTCTCGGCCTGATGCTCAACGACACGATCCGGGGCATTGCGCCCGACCTCCCGGGTTTCGGTCGTACGCCGCTTTCTGGCGTGCCCGGGATCGCGGAGCAGGCCGACGTACTGATCCAGCTCCTGGAACGCGAGTACGACCAGCCCGTGCACGTGTTCGGGAACTCGATGGGTGGTGCCTCGTCCGTGGCGCTGGCTGCGCAGCGGCCCGACCTGGTGGCGTCGCTGACGCTCGTGTCGCCCGCACTGCCGCATCCGCGGGTGTCGGCGAGTGCACTGTGGTTTGCCGCGCTGGCGACGCCACGGCTCGGTCCTGTCGTACTGGAGCGGACCCAGCGGCTGCCGTTCGATCAGCGGTTCCAGGCGTCGTTGGCGATGGTGTTCGGGGACCCGCGGTCGCTGGCGCCTGAGGTGCGTGCGGCGTACGAGGAGGAGCTGCACCGGCGTGACACCGACCCGTGGGGCCGGCAGGCGACCGTGGAGGCCGCGCGCAGCATTCTGCGCTCGTCACTGGCCAGGCCGCGCAGGTCGCTCTGGGCCGACGCCGCGAGAGTGGAGTGCCCGGTGCTGTTGATCTACGGCGGTAAGGACCGGTTGGTCGACGCGCGGATCCGTACCAAGGCCCAGCGCAGCTTCCCGAACGCGCGACTGCTCTACCTGCCGCACTCGGGACATGTCGCACAGATGGAGCACCCGGACCAGGTGGCGCGGGCGTTCCGTCAGTTGATCGCTTGATCGAGTCGAATCCGACGCCCGGCTGAGACACGACTGAGCGGAGCGTCAGGTCAACTTGGGCGCGTGATTGGCAGAACCGCCCGAAATCTGTCGTTGGGGATCGCCGTACTCCTTGGTGTGGGGCCGCTGAGCGCGACCGCCGCACCACCGGTTGTTGCTCAGAGCAACCATTGGGACGTCCGGCCTGGTGCCCGCGGATATCAACTCACCCTGCACCTCGACGCACCCGCACCGATGCGCGCATCGCTGCCGCTGCTGGAGGTCGACGGCAAGCCGCTCGGTGTCGCGAAGCAGTCGCCGGACCGGAAGGCGCTGACCCTGATCAGCACCGATCCGGCCGTGCTGACAGCACGCGACGTCCGCCTGGTCTGGTCCGGGGACCTCGGTAAGGAGGCCGGCCAGAACCGGAGCATCGGCTCTGCCGGACCGACCGACGCCGAATGGCTGAGGGCGCGGCGTGGACCGCTGCTGCCGTCGGATCCCGGCGCGCTGGGCAAGTACAAGGTCGACACCGCGGAGTACAACCTCGGTGACGAGGCCGTCTACCTGCCAGGTCTCGCACACCGCTCCGAGCTCCGCGGGAAGGTGTACTCGCCCCGTGGCGCGGTGGGCCCGCGGCCGGTGGTGCTCTTCCTGCACGGCCGCCACGAGGTCTGCTACGGCGAGCCCACGAACCCGTCCGACACCGAGAAGCCGTGGCCGTGTCCGCCCGGTATGAAGCCCATCCCCAGCTACCGCGGGTACGACGGTCCCGCGACCGCACTGGCCAGCAACGGCTACCAGGTCGTCTCCATCAGCGCCAACGCGATCAACGGCTGGGACAGCGAGGCGTACGACGCCGGCGCACAAGCGCGGGCCGAACTGGTCCTGGATCACCTCGCACTGTGGCGGAAGTGGTCGACGATCGGCGGCGGCCCGTTCGGCACCCGCTTCGTCGGCACGATGAACCTGCAGAACGTAGGCCTGATGGGGCACTCACGGGGTGGTGAAGGCGTCGCCCGGGCCGCTGTGCTCAACGCTGACCGCGGCGGTCAGTTCGGCATCCGTGCGGTGCTTCCGCTGGCTCCCACCGACTTCGCCCGGGCCACGGTGCCCGGTGTGGCGATGAGCGTCGTCCTGCCGTACTGCGACGGTGACGTGTCCGATCTGCAGGGCCAGAAGTTCTACGACGACACCAGGTACTCCGTGGGCGGTGACACCGCTCCGCGCTCGACCGTCACGGTACTGGGCGCCAACCACAACTTCTTCAACACCGAGTGGACCCCTGGTCAGTCCGTGGCTCCGTCGAACGACGACTGGTTCGGTGACGAGAAGGAGTCGCCGTGCGGAGCGAAGTACGCGGGCCGATTGACCGCGAAGCAGCAGCAGGCAGTAGGGACGGCGTACGTCGCGGGGTTCTTCCGGCTGCAGTTGGGCCACGAGACCCGGTTCCTGGCGCAGTTCGATGGTTCGGACTCGCGGGCGGCGTCTGCTGGGAAGGCCGTCGTACGAGTGGTGTCGCAGGCGCCCCTGGGGTCGCGGCGGGACCTGAACCACTTCGACAAGGCGCTTCCGGCCGGTGCGGTCAGCGGCAAGCTGTCAGCGACCGTGTGCGCGGGTGTGAGCGGTCCGGCCAGGCGGTCGGGCGTGCCTACGTGTATGGAGACCGAGGACTGGGGCAACGCGCCGCACTGGGACACGGCGTGGTTCGCCGCTCAGACGCCCACCACAGCGGTCACCAAGCTCAAGTGGACAGGTACCAACGGGGTCGTACGCGTCGACGTACCTGCTGGGCAGCGTGACGTACGGCGGTTTGCGGCTCTGACGTTCCGCGCCGCACCAGACCCAGCTGGTGCGCCCAAGACCGACCTGAGCGTCCGGGTCGTCGACGGGCATGGCCGGGCGGCAGCAGTGCCGGTGTCTGCGGTCAGTGATGCGCTGGTGCGGATGCCGGGCAACAACGAGGTCGGTCTGCCGAAGAACCTGCTGCGGACGGTCCGCATCCCAGTGTCGTCGCTGAAGGGCGTGGACCTCCGCGACGTGCGCGCTGTGGAGCTGCGGACGGACAGGGTCGCCAGCGGCTCGGCGTACGTGAGTGATCTGGGCTTCTCGTCGCCCGGAGTCGGGTTCTCGGCACCTGCGGTGCTGCTGCCGAAGCTGTCCGCGTCCAGCCTCACCGTGAAGGAGGGAGACAAGGGCACGCACGCGGTGGACTTCTGGGTGCGCATGTCGCGGCCGAGTATCCGGCCGGTCAGTGTGTACGTCGAGACGAATGGCGAGCTCGGGGAGTCCGTCGGGGACGTTGCGCGGCAGCTGGTGTTCAAACCGGGACAGGTGCGGCAGAAGGTGACCGTGCCGATCACGGCGAACACCCGGGACAGCTACGACCTACCGTTCAGCCTGGTGCTCTCGGCGCCCCGGGACGGGCTGCTGAACGAGTCGTTCGGCCACGGTCTGGTCCTCGACGACGACCCGACTCCGACGCTGACGGTCGGCAACCTGAAGGCCACCGAGAAGGCCGGCGTTGTGAGCTTCCCGGTCAAGCTGTCCGCGCCGAGCGACAAGTACGTCAGCTTCTCCGGCGTGCTGAAGGACGGTACGGCGGTGATCCGCAAGGACTACATCGGCGTCAGCGACGACGGCACCGGCACGCCCGACCGGACCGTCGAGGGGTCCGTCGAACCCGGTAAGACCACCGGTGAGCTCCAGGTCAAGATCCTCGACGACAAGCTCAAGGAGCCCGCCGAGACCTTCAGCGCGGTGATCAACCAGGTCGACGGCGCCGTCCTGAAGCTCCCGGCGACCGTGACCGCCACGATCGCCGCCGGCGACTGAGACGCGAGGACCGGGATGTGGACTCCGGCGGGGGTGGTTGGGATAGTGCGGGAACATGGGGGAGGGACAGATGGTTGAAAACCGGAGATCCCGTCCGACGTCTTCCTGAGGAGCCGACACGTGTCACTGCCACCGCTGGTCGAACCGGCCGACGAGCTGACGATTGACGAGGTGCGGCGGTATTCGCGGCACCTGATCATCCCCGAGGTCGGGATGGCCGGGCAGAAGCGGCTGAAGAACGCCAAGGTGCTCGTGATCGGCGCCGGCGGTCTCGGCAGCCCCGCCCTGCTCTACCTGGCCGCCGCCGGGGTCGGCACCCTCGGCATCGTCGAGTTCGACACCGTCGACGAGTCCAACCTGCAGCGCCAGATCATCCACGGCCAGTCCGACGTCGGGAAGTCGAAGGCGCAGTCGGCCAAGGACTCGATCCTCGAGACCAACCCGAACACGAACGTCGTCCTGCACGAGGTGCGCCTCGACAACGACAACGTGTTCGAGATCTTCGAGCAGTACGACCTGATCGTCGACGGCACCGACAACTTCGCCACCCGCTACCTGGTCAACGACGCCGCGGTGCTGCTCGGCAAGCCGTACGTCTGGGGCTCGATCTTCCGCTTCGACGGCCAGGTCAGCGTGTTCTGGGCCGAGCACGGGCCGTGCTACCGCTGCCTGTACCCGGAGCCCCCGCCGCCCGGCATGGTTCCGTCCTGCGCCGAGGGCGGTGTCCTCGGCGTACTCTGCGCGTCCGTCGGCGCCGCGCAGGTCACCGAGGCGATCAAGCTGCTCACCGGTATCGGCGACCCGTCGCTGGGCCGGCTGAACATCTACGAGGCCCTCGACCTGAACTGGCGCGCGCTGAAGGTCCGCAAGGACCCGAACTGCGCCATCTGCGGCGAGAACCCGACCGTCACCGAGCTGATCGACTACGAAAGCTTCTGCGGCGCGATCACCGAGGAGGCGGCCGACGCGGCCGTCGGCTCGACCATCTCGGTGAAGCAGCTGTCGGAGTGGATCAAGCTGCAGGAGAACGGCGAGAAGGACTTCCTGCTGATCGACGTCCGGGAGCCGAACGAGTACGAGATCAACAAGATCCCCGGCTCGGTGCTGATCCCCAAGGCGGACTTCCAGACCGGCGTCGCGCTCGAGAAGCTGCCGCAGGACAAGCAGTTGGTCTTCCACTGCAAGTCCGGCGTCCGCTCCGCCGAGGTCCTCGCGATCGCCAAGGGCGCAGGCTTCTCCGACGCGGTCCACGTCGGCGGAGGCGTCGTCGCCTGGGTCGACCAGATCGACCCCAGTCAGCCTTCTTACTGAGGTCTAGAACGGCATCCGGCAGCTGGCGACCGCGTCGGCGGCTGCCGGATCGCCTGTGACCTCAGGCGAATCGTCGCGGCCGGACAGGGTTCGCATGTAGGTGACCGCGTCGACGGAGGCGCGGCCCACCGGCTCACCCCTCCCGAACTTGTAGGCCCCGCCTCCCGGTCCGGTGAGTTCCACCTCTACGGTCGGCCGGTCGCCCCACCACGGCCCGTCGATGACGTCGTACATCACCTGCGCGACGAGCTCCGTCGCGTGCGGTCCCGCGTCGAACCGGCGGCCGAGCGCCTGGGACACGTCGTCGCGGTGCATCCACAGGTCCCGCGCCAGCAGGATGTCGTGGATGTAGCCCAGGCTGAGCTTCACGGACTCGAATCCGTCGATGGTCATCGACACCCGCCGCAGCAGCGCGGGTTCCGTGGAGATCTTCCGGGTCGCCTTGGCCCACACCTGGTCGAACGTGGTCCGCAGCTGCGCAGGCGGCGTACCGCGGTGCTCGTCGGCCTGCACCATCATGTGCGCGTCGATCCGCAGTACGTCGGGATAGACCCGCTTCGCCTTGCGGTACCGGCGCGGGAAGGAGAACGGCTTGTTCACGTCCTCCGCCTGGCCGATCAGGTGGCCGGCGATGTCCGCGACGTCCCACGCGTCGCAGACGGTACGGCGCTGCCACTCGTCCCCCTCGATCGACGCGAGCAACTCGTGCCACGCCGTCAGCTCGGCGTCCCGGTGCGACCGGCACTGGACCCGGTCGGCCCGCCCGATCTGTTCCGCGAGTACTGCGGTCATCTTTTCCCCCTGTCAGGTGCGTAGTGCGTGTAGAACATCTCGAGTACGACGGGCAGCAGCCGGCTGAACCGTCCTTGTTCGAAGGAAGCGTCCGGCTCGTTCGCCATCTGCTGCGACAGCACCCCGGCCGTGACCGACGTGAACACTGCGAGACCCTCCTCGCTCGCAGCGTCCGGGTGCAGCCGGCCCGCGTCCACGGCCGCCTGCAGCCCCTCCCGCACAGCGGCCAGCGCTTCCCGAGCCGGCGCGTACGCCTCCGGACTCGGCTCGAACCCGGGGATCGTCCGCCAGAACATCAGCTGCGAGTAGACCGGGTTCTGCATGCTCCAGCGCGCGTACGCCGTGGTGCCGATCAGGTGCAGCTCCAGGACGTCGTCGGTCGCTGCGGCCTCGACAGCCTCCCGCTGCGCGGCCAGGAACAGCTCGGCGCCGCGCTGGAAGAGCGCGTCGTAGATCGCCATCTTCGACGGGAAGTACTGGTACAGCGACGGCGGCTGCATGCCGAGCCGCCGGGCCACGGCGGACAGGCTGAGCGCCGCGACCCCCTCGGCCTCCATCAGCTCGATGGCGACGTCGAGGATCTCTCCGATCGTCTGCTGACGACGGCGGGTCCGGCGGTCCGGCGCAGTGGTACTCATGTCATGAGGAAAACCTAATGGCATTAGGGATGTCAATACCTCGTAGGTTGTCTGTGGTCCCGCGTACTGTTTTGTGGCATGTGCAGAAACATCACCGTGCTCCGGGGACTCGAGCCGTCCGCGACCTCCGAGGAGATCTACGCGGCCGCGTTGCAGTACGTCCGCAAGGTGACGGGAGTCGGCTCCCTGAGCGCGACGACCCGCGCCCCGATCGAACGCGCCGCCACCGAGGTCGCCCGCATCACCGAGCAACTCCTCGAGGAAATGCCGGCCCGCCGCAACCCACCCCAGACCGTGCCACCCCTGCGCCGCCCCGAGGTCCGCGCCCGCCTCGGCCTGGACTAGGCCCCGTCTGCGCGGAGTAGTGTCTGCCTTCGGGAAACGGTTGCCCTAGGGAGGCGCGGATGCGGTTCGGGGTCAAGACCAGGCCGGAGCACACGACCTGGCAGCAGATGCGGGACGTGTGGGTCGCGGCGGATCAGTTCGAGATCTTCGAGTCGGCGTGGCACTGGGATCACTTCTACCCACTCAGCGGTGACATGCAGGGGCCGAACCTGGAGGCCTGGACGACGCTGGCGGCGCTGGCGCAGGCGACGTCCCGGATCCGGCTCGGCTGCCAGGTGACCGGGATGATCTACCGGCATCCCGCCGTGCTCGCGAACATGGCGGCGACCACGGACATCATCAGCAACGGCCGCCTCGAGCTCGGGATCGGCGCCGGGTGGAACGAGATGGAGACCGCGGCGTACGGCATCGAGCTGTACGGCCTGAAGGAGCGCTTCGACCGGTTCGACGAGGGCACCGAGGCGATGATCGCGCTGCTCACCGAGAAGGTCGCGAACTTCGACGGCAAGTACATCAAGCTGACCGACGCGTACTGCAACCCGAAGCCGGTGCAGACCCCGCACCCGCCGATCACGATCGGCGGCAAGGGCCCGAACCGGACGCTCCGCGCGGTCGCCAAGTGGGCGCAGCAGTGGAACGTCATCGTCCCGAACCCGCAGGAGTGGAAGGCGCTCAAGGACGTCCTGGTCCAGCGGTGCGAAGAGGTCGGCCGCGACGTCGACGAGATCACCTGCTCGGTGAACGTCCGCATCGACCCCGACAGCCCGCTCGACAAGGCAGTCGCCGAGGCCGCGGCGTACGGCGAGGCGGGTGTCGACCTGGTGATCATGAACCTCCCGCTGGACGCGCCGCCGTCCGTGCTGGAGCCGCTCGCGAAGGCACTCGCACCACTCGCCTAGATTGGCTCCCGTGGACAGGGAGGAGTACGTCGAGGCCGTACTGCAGGCCGTGGAGTCGATCCCGGAGGGCAGCGTCGCGACGTACGGCGACATCGCGGAGTACGTCGGGCAGGGCGGACCGCGGCAGGTCGGGGCGATCATGCGTGAGTACGGCGCGAGTGTGCCGTGGTGGCGGGTGATCCGCGCGTCCGGCGTACCGGCCGACGAGGTCGGCGACGAGCAACTGCACCGGCTGCGCTCGGACGGCGTACGAATCACCAACGGCCGCGTGAATCTCCGCCAGTTCCGCTGGAATCCACAGCCCTAGATGGTCCAGTCCGAGGCTGCTCGCGTGTGAAGCGGCAATGCGGCGACTGGAGACACCTCCGGGGCCGCGGACCGTGCCTTCGCCCACCGCGTCCTGTCGCAGCTCTCCCCGTCCCGGACTGGGGAGCCCCACCCTCCCGAAGCGATCAGTAGAACTCCCCAAACCCCAGACCGGCCGACGGCGTGGAACTCGATGCGTGGGAACTGCGGAAGGTTGTCGGTCGGCCATGCTGTTCCGTCCGGTTACCGACGATCTGTGGGATGTGCGGGATGCCCGTGAGGTTTTGTCGGTGGGGTCTGTTGAGATAGGGCGGTGGTCAGCAGACAGAGGTCCCGGTACCGGTTGGTCCGGGAGGAGCGCCGGAGCGCGGAGGCCCCTGTCCTCGATGCCGACCAGCAGGCTGTGGTGGATCACCCGGGCGGACCGCTGCTGGTGCTCGCGGGGCCGGGCACCGGGAAGACGACGACGTTGGTCGAGGCCGTCGTCGACCGGGTCCGTAATCGTGGGCTGAGCCCGGACGAGGTGCTCGTGCTGACGTTCGGCCGGAAGGCCGCGACCGAGTTGCGGGATCGCATCACCGGTCGCCTCGGGCGGACGACGCGCGTGATGCCGTCGATGACGTTCCATTCCTTCTGTTACGCGTTGCTGCGCCGGTTCACGCCGGCCGACGCGTTCGACGTACCGCTGCGACTGCCGTCCGGGCCGGAGCAGTCACTGCGGCTGAGCGAGGCGTTGTCGGGGAGCCGCGAGGTCGGTGCGGTGCACTGGCCGCGCAGTCTGCACCCGGCGTTGAAGACGCGCGGGTTCACCGACGAGGTGCAGGCGGTGATCGGCAAGGCGCGGCAGTTGGGTCTCGACCCGGAGGACCTGTCCGCGATCGGTCGGTCGGCGGAGCGGGCCGAGTGGGTCGCGGTCGGCGACTTCTTCGAGGAGTACCTGCAGGTCCTCGATGCCGAGCAGGTGCTGGACTACTCCGAGCTGATTCATCGCGCGGTGATCCTGGCGCAGCAGCCGCAGGTGCAGGCGAAGCTGCGGACCGAGTTCAAAGCCGTGTTCGTCGACGAGTACCAGGACACCGATCCCGGCCAGACGAAGCTGCTGCAGGCGATCGCGGGCGACGGTCGCGACCTGGTCGTGGTCGGTGATCCGGACCAGTCGATCTACACGTTCCGCGGCGCCGACGTGCGCGGGCTGCTGCGGTTCACCGACGAGTTCCGGTCCCGCGACGGCGCGGAGGCCGCCCAGATCGCTCTGGGTACGACGCGACGCTTCGGGACCACGCTGCAACGCGTGTCGCGCAACGTCGTCAACCGCCTCGGCGTACCGGGCTCCCTGGACCGGGACACGTTCGAGCGCTTCCGGAACCCGGATGCCTCGTCGTGTGTCTTCGGCCCGGGAAAGGTCGAGGCGAACCTGTACTCGACGAGCGGCGCGGAGCTGGAGCACATCGCGGACCTGTTGCGGCGCGCGCACGTCCAGGACGGCATCGGGTGGAGCGAGATGGCGGTGCTCGTTCGGTCCGGAAGCAGATCGATTCCACCGTTGCGACGGGCGTTGGCGGCGGCCGGCATCCCGGTGGACGTCGCGGGCGACGAGTTGCCGTTGTCGCGCGAGCCCGCCGTACGGCCGATGTTGCTGGCGTTGCGAGCCGTCGCGGACCCGGAGACGTTGACCGTCGATGTCGTACGGGCGTTGGCGCTGTCGCCACTGGGCGCGATGGACGCGGGGCAGTTGCGGCGGCTGGCGCGGGTGCTTCGCCGGCGCGACCGGGATGCCGCGGGCGGGCAGCGGTTGCCGCGGTCGTCGGACGAGCTGTTGCGGGAGGCGATGCTGAACCCGTTGCTGCTCGACGAGGAGGCCTCGCCGGCCGAGGCGCGGTTCGCGGCGCTCGGCGAGCGGTTGCTCAAGGCAAGGAACATCGTGACCGCGGGCGCGGCGCCGGACGAGGTGATGTGGTCGCTGTGGTCGGAGTCGCCGTGGTTGCGGCGGCTCCGCGGACAGGCCACGTCGGGTGGTGAGACCGCACGGACCGCGAACCGGGATCTGGACTCGTTGTGCGCGTTGTTCGATGCGGCCGGCCGGGCGGAGGAGCAGGTCGGGTTCAAGGGGGTTTCGGCGTTCCTGTCGGAGTTGGAGTCGCTGGACATTGCGGGTGACAACCGGTTCGACGGGACGTACCGCGAGGCCGGCGTACAGCTGATGACGGCGCACCGGTCGAAGGGCCTGCAGTGGCGGCTCGTCGTCGTCGCTTCGGTGCAGGAGGGGCAGTGGCCGGATCTGCGGCGGCGCGGGTCATTGCTGGAGCCGGACCGGTTGGGGACCGACGGGTTGATCGATCCGTTGTCGGCGGGCGCGTTGCTGGCCGAGGAGAGACGGTTGTTCTACGTCGCGATCACCCGTGCGCGCGAGCGGTTGATCGTGACCGCCGTCCAGGCACCTGAGGCCGACGGGGACCAACCGTCCCGATTCCTGGCCGAGCTGGACATTCCTTTGAAGCTGGTCGCCGGGCGGCCGCGGCGGCCGCTGTCGTTGCCGGGCCTGGTGGCGGATCTGCGCTGCGTGCTGGCGGATCCGTCGTCGTCGCCGGCGTTGAAGCGGGTCGCGGCGGACCGGTTGGCGCAGCTCGCGGACGCCGTCGACGATCGCGAACAGGCGTTGGTGCCGACGGCCGATCCGTCGCGGTGGTGGGGTGTGCGGGAGCGGACCGAGTCGGTGCGGCCGATCGCGGACCCCGCGCAGCCCGTCCCTTTGTCGGGCAGTGCGCTGACGACGATCGTGGACTGTCCGTTGCGCTGGTTCCTGACCAGGCGGGCCGGCGGGGAGACGCCGAGTACGTCGGCGATCGGCTTCGGGATGGTGCTGCACACGCTGGCCGATGCGGTCGCGACCGGGACGCTGCCGCCGTCGGTCGACGAGCTGAACGGGTGGCTGGACAAGGTGTGGACGCAACTCGAGTTCGAGTCCGCGTGGATCTCGGACCGGGATCGGGTCGAGGCGGAGCAGGCGTTGCGGCGGTTCGTCGCGTGGCACCAGGGGCGGCCGGACCGGACGTTGGTGGGGACCGAGGTCGACTTCGACGTACTGCTGCCGGACGAGGAGCACCCGGCGGTCCGCGTGAAGGGCCGGATGGACCGCGTCGAAACGGATCCCGAAGGTACGGTCCGGGTTGTCGATCTGAAGACCGGGCGGAACATTCCGACCAAGCCGGCGCTGGAGCGGCACGTGCAGCTGGCGATCTACCAGCGCGCGATCAACTCGCGGCAGCTGAAGAAGCTCGGCGAGGAGGCGGTCGCCGGCGGGGCCGAGCTCGTCCAGCTGCGCCACGACGACAACGGCGGTTTCCCGAAGGTCCAGCACCAGGGGCCCTTGGAGACCGATGAGGACGGTCGGACCTGGCTCGACGACGCGGTCGACGACGCCGAGTCGATGATTCGCACCGAGCAGTTCACCGCGCAACGCAACGACGGCTGCAACCGCTGCGAAGCCCGCGCACTCTGCCCCATCCAGCCTGAAGGCCGGGAGATCGTCTGATGGTTCAGCTGCGGACCACAGCCGAGTTGTGTGATTTGTTGGGGATTCCGTTCTCGGATCAGCAGTTGGCCGCTATCACAGCTCCCTTGGCGCCGGGCGTGATTGTCGCGGGCGCCGGGTCGGGGAAGACGACGGCGATGGCGGCCCGGGTCGTGTGGCTGATCTGCACGGGGCAGGTGAAGCCGGAGGAAGTGCTCGGGCTGACGTTCACCAAGAAGGCGGCGAACGAGCTCGACGTACGGATCCGCGAGGACCTGACGAAGGCCGGCGTACTCGGATCGACCTTGCCGAAGGACCAGCACCCGATTCTGGCGGCGCACCTGCGCAGCAACATCCCGAACTGGGAGTCCGAGGAGCCGGGCGAGCCGGTCGTGTCGACGTACCACGCGTTCGCCGGCACGTTGATCGCGGAGCACGGCCTCCGGCTCGGCCTCGAGCCCGACTCCCGGGTGCTCGCCGACGCCACCCGATTCCAGCTGGCAGGTCGCGTCGTACGGCGGTCCGCCGGGCCGATCCGTTTCGCCTCGCATCACGTGCCGACCCTCGTCAACAGCCTGCTCGCGCTCGACGGCGAGCTCGCGGATCATCTGCTCCGTCCCGACGACATCCGCGACCACGACGAGGCCGTACGGCAGGAGGTCGCGGCGGCGCGCAAGCAGACGGTGGAGGTTCGCAAGCTCGCGGAGACCGCGTTGAAGCGCGGGGAGATCCTGCAGCTCGTCGAGGAGTACCAGGCGTACAAGGGGGAGCGCGGCGTCGTCGACTTCGCCGACCAGATGGCGCTCGGCGCGCGGCTGGCCGAGGAGTGCCCGGAGGTGGCTGCTGTCGAGCGCGCGCGGTACAAGGTCGTGTTGCTCGACGAGTACCAGGACACCTCCGTCTCGCAGCGCCGGATGCTCACCGCATTGTTCGCCGCCGGCGACGGACGCGGCCATCCGGTCACCGCGGTCGGCGACCCGTGCCAGGCGATCTACGGCTGGCGCGGTGCCTCCGTCGCGAACCTCGACGAGTTCCCTTCGCACTTCCCACAGGCAGACGGGTCGCCGGCGCAGCGGTATGTGCTGAGCGTCAACCGTCGCTGCGGCAGCCGCATTCTCGCGGCCGCCAACCAACACGCCGCCGAGCTGTACGAACAGCACCCCGGTGTGATCCCGCTCGAGGCCCCGGCGAACGCGCCGGAGGGCGCGATCACGGTCGGGTTGTTCGAGACCCGCTCACAGGAGATCGAGTGGGTCGCCGACGCGATCGTCGCCGCGCACCGCACCCGGAACCGCCGCTGGAAGGACATCGGCATCCTGATGCGGACGAACGTCGACCTCAGCGCGGTGCACGAGGCGCTGATCGCGCGGAAGGTCCCGGTCGAGGTCGTCGGCCTCGGCGGTCTGCTGGCGCTCCCCGAGGTCGTCGACGTGGTCGCGACCCTGCAAGCCGTCAACGACCTGACCGCGAACGCGGCGATGCTGCGGATCCTCACCGGTCCGCGGTACCGGATCGGTCACCGCGACCTGGCGCTACTCGCCAACCGGGCCCGCTTTTTGGCTGACGCGGGTGAACGCCCGGCCGCGGACGACCTGGTCGCCGCCCTCGACGCGGCCGTTGCCGGGATGGATTCGACCGAGGTCATCTCGCTCGCCGAGGCAGTCGACGATCCGGGTCCCTCGGCGTACGCCCCGGAGGCACTGACGCGCTTCAAGGAGCTGTCGATCGAGCTTCGCGAGCTGCGCGCGCATGCGAGCGAGCCGCTGCTCGATCTGGTTCGCCGGGTGATCAGCACGATCGGCCTCGACGTCGAGCTGACCGCGACCCCCGATCACGTCGACGCCGGGCGTCGCGATCACCTCGCCGCGTTCCTGGATGCCGTGGGCAACTTCGTGTCGACCGAGTCGGACGGATCGCTGGACGGTCTGCTCGCGTACCTCGCGGCCGAGGAGGAGTACGCCGCCGGCCTCGATCTCGCCGTACCGAGTGAAGCCGACTCGGTGAAGCTGCTCACCACGCACCGGTCGAAGGGCCTGGAGTGGCCGGTCGTCTTCGTGCCGACCCTGGTCTCGAAGGTGTTCCCGTCGGACCGCGGGCGGGACAAGTGGACCACGAACGCAAAGGTGCTCCCGTGGCCGTTGCGCGGTGACGCGGACACGCTGCCGGACATCCACGACCTGTCGAACGCCGGGCTGAAGGCGTTCGCGGACGAGTGCAAGGACGTGAACGCGCTGGAGGAGCGGCGGCTCGGGTACGTCGCGTTCACGCGAGCGAAGGAGCTGCTGGTCGCGACCGGGCACTGGTGGGGTCCGACACAGAAGCGCCCGCGCGGGCCCTCGACGTACCTCTCGGTGCTGAAGAAGCACGCCGGCGAGCGGGTAATCGAGTGGGCGGAGCAGCCGGAGCTGACGGCGGAGAACCCGGAGCTCGCCGAGCAGACGCAGGCGCCGTGGCCGACGCCGTACGACGTGGACTCGTTCCAGCGACGGCTGGAATCGGCGGCTCTGGTGCAGCAGTCGCGCGCGGAAGGTCCGTCGGTCGAGGCGGAGGAGTCGCTGCTGCTCGACGAGCAGGCGACGGTCGCGCGCTGGGACTCGGAACTCGAGCGATTGTTGTCCGAGGCAAGAGAAAGCCGGAGCCGGAAGGCGTACGACGTGGCGCTGCCGGCCGCACTGTCCGCGACGCAGCTGATGCGGCTGGCGAAGGACCCGGACGGCCTGGCCGCTGAGCTGGCCCGCCCGATGCCGCGCAAACCCAACCGGGCCGCGCGGTTCGGGACCAGGTTCCACGCGTGGGTGGAGAGCTACTTCGGCCAGCAACTGCTGCTCGACCCGGACGATCTCCCCGGCGCCGCGGACGAGGACATCGTCGACGACACCGACCTCACCGACCTGATGGACGCGTTCCGCGACGGCCCCTTCGGCGACACCACGCCGTACGAGATCGAGGCCCCGTTCGCCCTCGCCCTCGACGGCCGGGTCGTCCGCGGCCGCATCGACGCTGTCTACCAGATCGTCCGCCCCGACGGCTCCCGCGGCTACGACGTCATCGACTGGAAAACCACTCGAGGCGAAACCGCCGACCCCCTCCAGTTGGCCATCTACCGAGTCGCCTGGTCCGAACTCATGAACATCCCCCTCCACCAGGTCACAGCAGCCTTCTACTACGTCAGAAACGGCGACATCATCCGCCCCGAAAACCTCCCCGACAAACAACAACTCACTACCCTCTTGAACGGCTGACCCCAACCCGCACAGGAAAAGGCACCTCTGCCTCAAACACGCCACCTTCGCCGACCACCGCCCGCTCGACATACCGCCCGCCCTCCATCTCGAGCACAGTCAGCGTCATCTCCTCGGCGTCGAGCATCCAGTAGGCGGGCACGCCTGTCTCTTCGTACAGCGCACGTTTCAGGAGCTGATCCACCATGCGCGTCGTCGGCTGAATGACCTCGACGACGAGCGCGACTTGGGCGACCCTGCGTGAGGTGCTCTCCTCGGACGGCACCACCAACAGATCTGGCAGCAACCGTCGCTGGTCGCTCGGCCGGAAGTCCGTCGGCTCCCGCAGGACCTCAAGGTGCTCCGGACAGGGACCCGTCAACTGGGCGAACAGGTTGTCGAGCGCTTGCTGATGAACGGACGACGGCGGGTAACTCACGATCAACAGCCCGTCCACGACTTCGTGGCGCAGTCCCTTGCCGGATGCTGCGTCGAGGTCGGCCGGCAGATCACGTGGTTTGATCGAACTCATGCTCCGACTGTGAGCCCAACAGCCCAAGTCGGGGGAGGGCAGATGATCATCTGCCCCAGGTTGCCCCGATCAGGCTGATCCGTTGGCGCGTCGGGTCAGCTCGGCCGGAACGATCCGCACAGGGAACGGAGACTCTGCCTCGAAGACCTCGTCGTCCTTGAACGTTCGCTCGACGTAGCACCCGTCCACGAGCTCGAGCACTGTCAGGACGGACACGAGTGGGTCGAGGATCCAGTACGAGGCGACGCCCGCCTTCTCGTATGCGTGCCGCTTCTTGATCAGGTCTGTCGACCGGTTGGAAGGCGACAGAACCTCGACGGCGAGGATCAACGTGCGCTGCTCCTGGCCCTGGTCGTCGTCCTCGTAGCGGAAGATCATGAGGTCTGGCTGCAGGCTGGTCCGGTCGTTCGGCCGGAAGTCGAACGGTGCGAAGAACGCCTCCATATCGTCCGGGCACGCCCTCAGCAGCCGCCCGTAGCAGACACCTGCGGCCCGCTGGTGTTCCTCTTTCGGGCCTGGTGTCACCAGCAGCCGTCCGTCAAGCAACTCGTGCCGCATCCCGTCGTCGGGTAGTGCGTCGAACTGCGCGAGTGTGAGCGTCGCCTGCGTGATGTCCACGAATCCCATGGTGCCTCCTTGTCGGTCACTCGACCAGGATGACGGCGCGCGGCCTGTGGTTTGTGCCGTTTCGGTGATCTGCCCCTGGATGCCCTTGGATTCCCCGGGGATCGGGTCATTTGGTGAGGTTTGCGGGGGTGAGGGTCACTGGGAACGGGTGGGTGGTGTGGAAGGTTTCTTCGGCCTGGAGGACTGCTAGGCAGGTGTAGCCGGTGGGGGTCAGGGCGAGGATGGTTAGTTCTTGGGTGGTGGGGTCCAGGAGCCAGTAGGACGGGATCTGGTGGGTTTCGTAGACGGTGCGTTTGAGGACTACGTCGGTGGTTCGGGTTGTGGGGGAGAGGACTTCTACGGCCAGGATGGGTGGGGTTGTGAGGACGTGCGGGCCGGCGTCGGTGCGGTGGCAGACCAGGAGGTCGGGGCGGAGCGTCGTGGTGAGGTTGGGACGGTAGGCGAGGGAGTTGACCGCGACCAGGAGGTCGGGCGGGCAGGCGTGTTTCAGCAGCACCATGAGGGCGATCACGGCGGCGTGGTGGGCGGGTGGCTGCGGGCCGGTGATGAGCAAGCGGCCGTCGACGATCTCGTAGCGACGGCCGTCCCGGGTGGCTTCTGCTGTACGCACCACACCAGCGTGCCGCAGACCGCCGTACCCCCGCCAAAGTTATCCACAGCCCCTCCAGCTTCCGCGGCCCCAGCCGGCGCTCCTGCAGCGGCGCGGTTTCGACGGGTAGCAGGGCGACGGCGGGGGCGATGGTGGGGGGTGGGGACAGGCGGTGGGGAGTGGGGATGGGCGCTGGTGGCTGGGGACAGGTAATACCAGGTTCCGACCCACGATTACCTGTCGCACGGCCCCGGAACTGGCTGATCACCGCCCACACATCGGACAGAAGAGCCGGATAACCCGTTGTGGGCTGGGCAGGCGCAGGTGGGTCAGCTGGGTGGGTGGATCAGTGGGTTGTCCAGGGTGCCGACGAACTGCAACGACCCGGCCACGTCGGTGAGGTCGACCATTTGCTGGTTGTTGCGGAGTTGGAGGCGGTTCAGGCAGGACAGGGCGAAGGACGGCGCGAAGACGTCGTACTTCGCGAACGCCTCGGCCAGTTCCGGTGTCGCCGCCTGGTAGTCGCGGATGGACGACGCCACCACCGACCAGAACTCCGCAGGCGTCAGCAGCCCCTCACGATCCAGCAGCGGCGACAGGAACCGGAAGATGCAGTCGAAGACGTCGGTGAAGATCGACAGCAGCTTCTCGTCGTCCGGTACGTCGGCCCGCACCCGTTCCGCCTCGGGCGGCAGAGGCGTCGACGGGCTCAGGACGGCGATCTCCTCGGCGATGTCCTTCATGATCACTCGGATCGGGATGGCGTCCCGCAGTACCAGGATGAGGTTCTCGCCGTGCGGCATGAACACCAGCTCGTACGCGTAGAAGCTGTGCAGCAACGGGATCAGGTACGCGTCGACGTACGCGCGCAACCAGTCCGCGGGCGCCAGACCGGAGGCCCGGACCAGTGCGGCGGCCACCGATGCGCCGTGCCGGTCGACGTGCAGCAGCGACGCCATCGTCGCCAGCCGCTCGCCGGGCTCCAGCGACGGCACCGGACTCTCGCGCCAGAGCGCCGACAGCATCTTCCGGTACGGCGAGGTCTTGTCGGTCGCGTTCTCGTAGTAGCGGTTGTGGTACCCGGCCGCTGCGATCTCGCGCAGCACGGTGAACCCGTACCGCTTGAGAACAAGGTCGTTCGAGACGACGGAATGCACCCAGTCGTTGATCGCCGGCGTCGCGGCCATGTACGTCGGTGACAGCCCGCGCATGAATCCCATGTTCAGCACCGACAACGCCGTCTTCACATAACACCGCGACGGCTCGGACCGGTTGAAGAACGTCCGGATCGACTGCTGCGGTTGATAAACGTCGTCGGTCGACCCGAGATGAATGATGTGCCGTTGAGCGATATCGGCGGCGAACGTGATCGACGTCTTGTTGTCCCACTGCCACGGATGCACCGGCAGGTACACGTACTCCGCCGGATCGGCGACCGCGGCGAATCGCGCGAGGGTGTCGTCCCCCAATTCGGATCGCATCAACTCGTCGAACGCCACGGAGGAACTGCAGGAGACGGTGGTCCGGTCCCGCCGGGTCGCGATCCAGGTCAGCTGCACGCCCGCACCGGTCTCCGGCGCGTAGGCCAGATAGTCCGTGAGGCCGAACCCGAGCCGCCCGTTGTTCGCGACGAAACACGGATGCCCCTCGGTCATCCCGGCCTCGATGGTCTGGAAGTCCGCGGTCACCAGGTCGGTGGCTGTCAGGTCCGGCTTCGACAGTTTGTACGCCGCCGACGCCAGCGTGCTGCTGATCTCCTCCAGGTACACAGGCAGCATTTCGCGCCCGATCCCGAGCTGCTCGTGGAACTCGGTGACGAATTCCAGTGCATCGACCGGCTCTCCGTCGTCGCGCACGACGTCCGAGACATCCCAGTGATTCAAGGGATAACGCTGCGCTGCGAAACTGTACCGGCCGAAAACAAACCTCTTGCCGTCAGCAACAGGTTCGAGAATGCGCTCGTGGGTGAACTCCGCCAGCGCTTTCCGGACCAGCGCCTGGTTGACCGTTGCCCAGGAATCCATCAGCCCGCCTCGTGCATTCGGTGTGCGTCGGCGTACTGGTCGCGGGTGCAGAAGCTCAACCACGCCTGCTTGTCCGGCAAGGTCACGATGCTGTGCTTGCGGAATCCCATCCGCTCGTTGAGCGCCTGGATCTTCTCGTTCCGTACGTCGGGTTCGACCACCACCCGGTCGACCAGCGGATCGCTGAACAGGCAGTCCATGATCGTCTCGAACACCGCCCCGGTGAATCCAGGAATCGGCCCTGTCGGCCCAGTCGGCGGCCCGACCAGGACGTGCATGCCGACGTCGCCCGGCGCCACGTCGTACGTCCGGCCGACCGCGTCGTACGCCGGGTCGTAGCGCTCCATCAGGAACGCCGGCCGGCCGTCGTGCTCACCGAGGAACGCGCGGTGGTGCGCCGTCGAGGCGATCCGGAGGTACTCCGCGTGCACGTCGGCGACGGACGCGGTCAGCAGGCCCCAGTACCGCGCGTACGGCTGGGTGACCCAGCTGTGCAGGGTGGTCACGTCCTCGGCGAGGTCGAACGGCCGGAGGCTGAGGGCGCCGAGGCCGGCGACGAAGCGCCGGTACGTCGGCTCGGGCAGTGCTCGGGTCATGGCGGATGCTCCCAGGCTGGGCGGGCGTGTAAGCTAAGGCTTACCTTACCTTGACTGATCCAACCATCCCAGGGCGGACCCGTGAAGTAGCCCGCGCGGCGGATGTGCCGAACCGCACATCCTGCCTACGTTGGTGACATGTTGATCGCCGAGGACCTGCTGCTGCTCCTGTACGACGACGAGACCGGCAAGCCCGTCGCCGGGTCGCCAGGCCTGGACTACGCGCTGGCCGGCGCGGTGCTGATCGAGCTGACGCTGAACCGGAAGCTCGACATCACCATCGACGGCAAGACGGGCCGTCTGCAGGTCCTGGACGGCGCACCGACCGGGGACCCGATCCTGGACGAGCGCCTCGCGTACGTGGTCAACAAGCCCGGCAAGAAGCCGAAGGACCAGATCGGTGCGCTCTCGAAGCGGCTGCGCAACCAGCTGCTGACACGGCTCGCGGAGCGGGGTGTGCTGGAGCAGGACGAGGGCAGGGTACTCGGACTGTTCCCGGTGACGCGCTGGCCGGCCAAGGACGCGCGCCACGAGCAGGACGTGCGGGCCAGGCTGGAGAGCGTGCTGAAGGTCGGTACGGCACCGGACGAGCGCACCGCCGCGCTGATCGCGCTCCTGAGTGCGCTGAACGTCGTACCGAAGGTCATCACGGATGCGGTGGACAAGAAGGCGCTGAAGCAGCGTGCGAAGGAGATCGCCGACTCGGACTGGGCCGCCGCCGCGGTGAAGAAGGCCGTCACCGAGATGCAGGCCGCCGTCACGGCCGCCATCGTGGTGGCGTCGACTGCAGGAGCATCAGGCAGTAGCTAACCGGGCCTTGATCTCCGGCTTGACCACCTTGCCGACCTTGGAGCGTGGCAGGTCGGGCCAGACGAGCACCTCCTTCGGTGCCTTCACACTGCCGATGCGAGCCTTCGCGAACGCGATCAGTTCGTCCGGCTCGACCGCACTGCCCGGCTGGAGCTGTACGACGGCGACGACCCGCTCGCCCCACTTCTCGTCCGGCAGACCGATCACCGCGCAGTCCTGTACGTCGGCGTGCGCCATCAGCGCCTGCTCGACCTCCGTGGAGTACACGTTGAAGCCGCCGGTGATGATCATGTCCTTCGCGCGGTCGACGATGTAGAGGTAGTTGTCGTCGTCCAGGTAGCCGATGTCGCCGGTGTGGTGCCAGCCGTACGCCGAAGCCGCTGCGGTGGCCTCGGCGTCGCGGTAGTAGCCCCGCATCACCAGCGACCCGCGCACCACGATCTCTCCGCGCTCACCGTGCGGGAGCAGTGTCCCGTCGGCGCTCATGATCGCCACCGTGACCAGCGGGGACGGCCGTCCCGCGGATGACAGCCGTCCCCGGGCGACGTTGCCGCCGGCATCGAAATGTGCGGCGGGCGGCAACATCGAGATCATCATCGGCGCCTCGGTCTGCCCGAACAGCTGCGCCATTACGGGACCGATCCGCTGCAGCGCCTCTTCGAGCCGGGCGACCGACATCGGCGCAGCGCCGTACCAGAAGCACCTCAGTGAGGACAGGTCCGTGGAGTCGAGCTCCGGCGCTGCCAGCACCATGTAGATCAGCGTCGGCGGCAGGAACGTGTGCGTCACCCCGTGCCGCGGTATCAGCTCCAGGAACGCGTGGACGTCGGGAGCTCGCATGATCACGATCTCGCCGCCGGACGCGAGCACGGGGAAGCACAGCACACCTGCCGCGTGTGTCAGCGGTGCCAGCGCCAGGTAGACCGGCCGCTCGCCGAACGGGTACCCGATCAGCGTGAGCGCCGTCATCGTCTCCAGGTTGCCGTTGCTGAGCATGACTCCCTTGGGACGCCCGGTCGTGCCACCGGTCCCGACGATCATCGCGAGATCGTGCGGGTCGGTCAGATCGGGTGCCGGCTGGGACGCGCCCCCGCAGAACGCGTCCCAGCCGACAGTGCTCCGGCCGCTGGGGTGGGGGGTCGGGCCGGAGCTGGAGGGCTCCCCGTCGAGGCACACAAACGTGTGGACCTTCGGCAGTGAGTCCCGAATGCGGTCCACCAGAGGCGCGAACGCCCCCTGGTAGATCAGTACTTCGCAGTCGAACTGGTCGAGCAGTTCACGGTTCTCCGCGGCCTCGTTGCGCGGGTTGATCGGGCACCAGACCGCACCGGCCCGGCTGATTCCGAACACGCAACTGAAGGCCACCGGATCGTTCGCGGACAGGATCGCCACCTTGCCGCCGGGCTGTACGCCGGTTGCCGCCAGCGCGCCCGCGATCCGGTACGAGAGCTGCTGTACGTCGGCGTACGTCAGCGTCTCGCCGTCCGTGGTCAGACAGGGGGCGTCCGGCGCCAGCGACGCCCCCTTGTCCAGGTACTCGACCAGTCGCATCGGCGTTGCCCTAGTTCTGTAGCGTGAGCTGTGGCTCGGACACCAGCCCGAAGCTCCGCAGAACTCCGAGCAGCTCACGGTGACCGAACGCCTGGCAGCCACTCGCGAAACCGACCCGCTTCGGCGGCGTCTGCAGCAGCGAGTACGCCGCGTACGCCTGGAGCAGACCGGTCTGCTGGTAGTTGCTGTTGCCGTGGATGACACAGTGCGCCCGTCCGAGCGGTCCGGAAGCGTGCACCGAGTCCAGCGTCTTGTTGACGCGTGGGTTCTCCCGTGGCGGCATCTCGTTCATCACCTGGCGAGCGGTCTCGGTCAGGGCGGTGTTGCGGTCCTCGGGCGACATGTCCTTTGTGGCTTCCAGTGCCGCTGCAACGATCTGCGGGACCCCGTTCATCAGCGCGGCGTTGAACACACCGCCCTGTGCCTTGCAGTTCGCGACTCGGGGATCGCGTTTGAACCACACCGGGTGCGACATACCACCCCAGGGCAGTGACAGCGCGAGCTCGTGCTGGCCGGGGACCACCAACGGCACCAGACCCTGCTCGGGGAACTCGGCGTACTGGTTGTTCTCCAGGTAGTGCGCCTTCGACGTCGCAGCGTTCACCAGAATCGTGCGGGTCGAGGCAATGGTCGGACTGCCGCCCCAGAAGACGGCGACGTCCAGAGTGTCCAGACCGGGCTGCTCGAGGCACAGCTGCGCAGCGATCTCGCTGGTCGTGTACATCTGCGCGATCCCCGGGGCCAGCACCAGGTTGGCCTCGGCGAACTGCGGACCGTACTTCTCGTCGCAGGTCATCAGCCAGTCCTGCTCACCGGTCGTGTCGGTGTAGTGCGCACCTGCTGCCAGTGCTGCTTCTGCAGCCGCCGGACCGAGCTCACTGAACGGGCCGACCGTGTTCAGCACAACGGAGGCACCTTTGAACAGATCAGTCAGAGCAGCGACGTCGTGGTCGACTGCTGCGACCTCGTAGTCGGCTGTCTCGATGCCAGGGACATGCGAGTCCATAGAGGCCTTGACCTTCGCCTCGTCACGCCCGGCCGCAACAAACGGCACGTGGTACTGCCGTAGGTATTCACACACCAGCCGCCCCGTGTAGCCGGAGGCGCCGTAGACAACGACAGGCTTCGCCATCACATCCCCATTCCGCCGTCGACAGGCAGGCCGATACCGGTGATGAAGCGGGACTCGTCGGACGCGAGGAAGACGACCGCGTCGGCCATGTCCGTGACCTCGCCGAGCCGGCCGGCCGGGGTCAGTCCGACCACCGCGGCGACCGCGGCCTCGGGCGACTCGAACAGTCCGAGCTGGGCCACGTCGTTCGCCAGGCCGGCGCCCATCGCGGTCGGCACCAGGCCCGGGTAGATGCAGTTGACGCGGACGCCGTACCCGAGCTTGCCGGACTCCATCGCGGCGACCCGGGTCAGCCGGTCGACCGCCGACTTGGTCGCGGAGTACACGGCGATGCCGGGGAACGCGATGGTGGCGGCGACCGACGCGACATTGATGATCGCACCGCCCTGGCCGGCCAGGCCCTCGGGGCGCATCGTCCGCAGACCCCACTTGATGCCGAGCGTGGTGCCGAGGACGTTGACGTCGAGCATCTTGCGGATCTGGTCCGCGGTGACCTCGGTGAGCAGGCTGGTGATCTCCACGCCCGCGTTGTTCACCAGGATGTCGAGGCCGCCGAGGATGTCGTTCGCGGCGACGACCGCGTTCTCCCAGTCGCCGTCGTCGGTGACGTCGTGGGCGACGAAGCCGTTGCCCGCGCCGTACTCCTGGTCGAGCGCGTCGGCGACCGCCGCGCCGACGTCCTTCTGGATATCGCTGATCACGACTTTGGCGCCGGCAGCGGCGAGGGCTTTCGCCATCCCCTCGCCGAGACCCTGCGCGCCGCCGGTGACCAGGGCCTTGCGGCCGGAGAGATCGAGTGAACCCATCTGACACTCCTTCGTGCTCGCTCGGGTTGTTTCACACTCTGGCCAGCCTTTTGACAGTCGTCAAGACTTTGTTTGACACTTGTCAAGAAATCTCCCCGCACCGGGACGCGCCTGGCCCGGGGCGGGGTACTCTGACGCATCGACCGGATCCGTCCCGAGGACGAGAGTGGGTGATTGCCGTGGCGTCCGCTGCTGAGGAGCGGCCTGCCCGTGTCTCCGGGATCGACAAGATCGAGCGCCGCCGGGTCGCGCTGGCGGAGTCGGCGCTGAAGACGCTCGGCGAGCTCGGCTACGCGCGCACCAGCCTGCGCGAGATCGCGAACAACTCCGAGTTCACGCACGGCGTCGTGCACTACTACTTCCGCGACAAGATCGACCTGATCAGCTACTGCGTGCGCTACTACAAGACCAAGTGCGCCCGCCGGTACGACGAGGTCGTCGAGACCGCGACGTCCGCGGACGAGCTCGGTGCGGGCTTCCTGGCGAAGATGACCCAGACTCTGGTTGAAGAGACACCGATGCACCGCCTGTGGTACGACCTGCGCGCGCAGAGCATGTTCGAGGAGCAGTTGCGCGCCGATGTGATTGCGATCGACCAGCTGCTGGAAGAGATGATCTGGCGCATTCTGAGCCGGTACGCCGAGCTGGTCGGAGGTGAGGCGGCTGTCGACGCGGCAACGGCGTACGCGCTGATGGACGGTCTCTTCGAGCAGGCCGTGGTCGGCTACGCCGGTGACCCGGCCGGAGCGCCGGAGCGCCTGGCCGGCCGCGTCAGCCAGATTCTCCCGAAGCTCATCATCACGACCTGAGGACGTTCTAGGCTGCGTCCCGTGATTGTGAAGCGGGTCCGGTCGGAACCGGGCGGACTGGTCGATCTGGAGTTCACTGCGGACGGGTGGACGGCGACGCCGATCTTTGGGCGCCGGATGGACCCCTCGCTGTGGTGCGTGGTTGTCATGGCCGGTGCGCTCGTGCTGGCGTGGCCGGCCGGGAACGCCGGTCTCAGTGGTTTGCGCACCGCACTCCTGGCCGTCGCCGCGGTCGCACTGGTCGCGGCGGTGGTCCTGGTCGCGTTGGACCGCCTGGGTGACCTGTTCGGAGTTGCCACGATGACGACGCGGGCGCTGGCTCGGCGGCGGCTGCGGGCGGAGGCCAAGGGGATCACCGACGACCTGATGGAGATCGTCCCGCAGCCGGAGTTCGTCCCGGCGGTGCGGGTGCACCAGGCGCGGGTGGTCCGCGAGGTGCGCGGAACCGCCGTCGAGTTGGTGCTCGACGACGGTTCCCTCAGGCGCTATCTACGGACGCGGGCCGGGCTGGTCGAGCCCTTCCAGCGGTTGCTCGGGGAGCGGTTGGTTCACTCCGCCTGACATGCGGTCTTGCAGAGCTTGTCGGTCACCGTCAGGTGCACGCCGGGCTCCTCGGTGTCGGTTTCGGCCGCGTAGCTCACCAGCCAGTCGCCGGCGGTCATCTCGGCGGACGGCTTGTCCTTCTGCGCGCCGTACCACGTGACGATGTCTCCGGGCCGGCTGATGTGCGCTATCTCGAGCGCCTTGGGCAGGACCTCGGCGATCGCAGCGAACGCGGTGTCGACCGGCCCGGTTGAGTTCACCGACACCACCGGCGGCCGGGGGTGGTCGCCGAGCAGGATCGACACCACGGCCGCTCCCGACGTACAGGCGGCGTATGCCTCGTCAGTACCGCATTTGAAGCCTGCGCTGGTCAGCCCGGCGACCACCGCGGTCGCTTTGACGGGCGTCAGCGTCTCGGGAGCCGACGAAGGCGTGGGTGCGGACGACGGAGCCCCCGGGTTCTCGGCAGGCTCGTTCGACGAGCAGGCGGCCAGCAGCAGGAGAGCGGCGATGGCGGCGGCCGCGCTCCTGGTCCGGCTCAGACCGGCACCTCGATCGCTGCGTCGAGGGCGATCGTGATCATCTCGGAGAACGTCGTCTGACGCTCCTCCGCCGACGTCACCTCGTGCGTGATCAGGTGGTCCGACACGGTCATGATGCCGAGTGCGCGGCGGCCGAACTTCGCGGCCAGCGTGTAGAGCGCCGCGGCCTCCATCTCGATACCGAGCACGCCGTACTCCGCGGTCCGCGAGACCAGGTCCGGGCGGTCGTTGTAGAACAGGTCGCCGGAGAACACCTGGCCGACGTGCACGTTCAGCCCGGCCGCCTCGGCGGCGTCCACGGCGGCGCGGAGCAGCTGGTAGTCGGCGGTCGGCGCGTAGTCGATGCCGTGGAAGCGCAGCCGGTTCATCTGCGAGTCGGTGCTCGCGGACATCGCCACGATCACGTCGCGGACCCGGACGCTCTCCACCAGGGCGCCGCACGTCCCGACCCGGATCAGCGTCCGGACGTCGTACTCCTCGAACAGTTCGTTCGCGTAGATGGAGGCGGACGCCTGGCCCATCCCGGAGCCCTGCACGGAGATGCGCTCACCCTTGTAGGTGCCGGTGAACCCGAACATGTTGCGGATCTCGGTGTAGCAGGTCACGTCCGACAGGTAGGTCTCCGCGATCCACTTGGCCCGCAGCGGGTCGCCCGGAAACAGCACCCGCGGTGCGATCTGCCCCTTCTCGGCGGCGATGTGAATACTCATGCGGGGATGCTCTCACGGGCGCGGGATATGTTGAGGCATGTGGCCTACTCCATCGCTCCTGGTTCGCTAGCTCTGTCCCGGTCCGTTCTGGACCGCGCCGCCGACCGCCGCCGTGACGACGACTGGCTGGAGAAGGCCTGGGCCGCGTCCGAAACGCAGGTGGTGGTCGTGGCCGGCGACAAGATCCAGGTGGTCGACGACCGTTCCGCACTGCGGTTCGTGCGGCCGTCGGAGGCGCCGGAAGGGATCCGGGTCTTCCTGGGCATCGACCGCGAGTCCGGGGCCGGGATGACCGCGGAGGGTCGCGCGGTGTTCGGCGTACTGGTCAGCGGTGAGGGCGACGAGTCGTACGGCGGACTGCGCGAGCTCGGCGCCGTGCTGAACGACCGTGAGGCCGGCATCGCGGTGCATCTGATCGGACTGTCCAACTGGCACGGCGTTCACACGCACTGCGCGAACTGCGGCGAGCACACCGAGGTAGTAGAGGCCGGTCACGTCCGCCGGTGCCCAGCGTGCGGGCTGTCGCACTTCCCGCGCAGCGACCCGGCGATCATCGTGCTGGTCACCGACGACCAGGACCGGGCACTGCTCGGTCGCAACGAGGCTTGGCCGGAGGGGCGGTACTCCACGCTGGCCGGCTTCGTGGAGCCCGGTGAGTCGCTGGAGGCCGCCGTACGGCGTGAGGTGCTCGAGGAGACCGGTGTGATCGTCGGGCCGGAGGTCGAGTACGCGGGCAGCCAGCCGTGGCCGCTGCCCGCGAGCCTGATGCTCGGGTTCTACGCGAAGGCGACGAACTTCGATATCGACGTGGACCAGGACGAGATCGCCGAGGCGAAGTGGTTCACCCGGGAGGACCTCCGTGCGCTGGTCGAAGCCGGCACGATGGCCCTCCCGGGGGCGATCTCGATCTCCCGCCGCCTGATCGAAGGCTGGTACGGCGAGAGCCTCACCGGGAGCTGGTGACGAGGTCCTGTCTGGTGGCCCATCGCCTACTGCGGGGCACTCGGCACGGCATCTCGCCGCACGGGAGCGAAGGCCACGATGCTCCGCATCGAGACCTTCGCTCCCGCACGCCGAGCTACCGCACCGAGCACCTCCTCGCTACGGCGCTGGACCACCAGACAGGACCTACCGGCCCACGTCGGACCGGGCCGCGGCGACCACGATGAGGGTGCCTTCCCAACGCTCGATGGAGCCGTCGGACTGGAGCTGCTGGACCTTCTTCGCGACCGCGCTGACGTAGGCGCTGTGGCTGGGCCAGTCCGCCTCAGCGTCCGGCAGTACGTCGGTCAACGTGCAGCCGTAGGTCAGGAAGCGGTTCTGGACGTGGCTGTCGATGTTCCCGGTCCAGACCGTCGGCCGGAGGTCGGACTGCGGACACCCGTCGACCGGTGGCGTGTACGAGGCCAGGTTGGTCGGGTTGATGTAGCCGTCCGGACGCAGCAGCGTGTAGTAGGTGCCGTCCGGCGTCTGAGTCAGGCGGTTGAGGCCGTGGTCGCGCAGAACGGTCGTCTGGCCGCCCAGGATGTCCAGCACGAACAGCCGGCCGCCGGTCACGCCGTACAGGTAGCCGTCTCGCCAGGACAGGGCGCCGTCCTGCGAGCCGGTGTATCCGCTGAAGACAGGCAATGACCGCTTCACCGCGCCGGTCGACGGGTCGATGGCGAACACGATGCCGTCGGCCAGACCCCAGATGTTGCCGTCCGGTCCGGTGACCAGCTCGTTGATGCTGGCCGCTCCGGACACCGGAACGACGTCAGCGAGCACCTCTCCTGTGGACGGGTTCACCTTGACCAGATGGGCCTCGCTGGCCCGCGGCTCGGTGCCCTGACCGCCCTCGATGCTCGAGCCCACCCAGACGTCGGCACCGGAGGGTACGGCGGAGGAGATGGTCTGGTCGGTCACCAGGTTGCGGTAGACCGTGTGGCTGCCCGTCGGTACGTCGTACACGGTCAGCGCGCCGCCGTACTCGCCGTACGCCGGTGTGGTGCCGACGTACACGCGGTTGCCGGCGGGGACCACTGCGACCGGCCTGTTCTGGTGGTCGCTGTCGACGAGGCTGAACAGTTCCTTCGGGTTGGTCGGGCTGTCCGGTTGGGTCGGGTCCCAGAGCGAGAGCCGGCCGTACGGGTAGATACCGACGTACATCTTGCCGGCGCCGTCCCAGGCCCAGCCCTCTACCTGGCCCTGCCGGGTGGTGACTGTGGACTTGCCGGTCGCCGGGTCGTAGACGGAGGTCGCGCCGTTCAGATAGACGTTGACGAACACCTTGCCGGTGCTGGGGTCAGCCAGCGTGTGCATGAGCGGCGACGGCACGTACTGGAACGGTGAGCTCCACTGCGCGAGCGTCCCGTCCGCCGGGTTGTAGCGGAACGTTCCACCGGAGTAGTTGCCGGCCAGTCCGTACAGCACCGGTACGCCGTTCTCGGTCACCCAGCCGTAGCCGATGGACGCGCCACGGGTCAGTGTGCGCGGCGGTGAGACCGGACCGACCGTGTTGGTGTCCAGGTCGTAGTGCGTGAGGGACAGGGTGTTGTTGGTGAAGTAGACGCCACCTGGTCCGGCAGCGGAGACACCGCGCGCAGCGATCGGGTAGTCCATCACCTGCTGGCCCGTGGTGCTGTCGGTGTACTTGACCTGCTCGCCGGTCACCGCGTCGACCACCACCAGGCGGCTGCTGGCGTTCGCGAACACCTTGCCGCCGGCGTAGTCCAGGTCGATGAAGTCCTTCGCCGTCGTCCCGGGGGGAGTGATGTCCTCGACCACCTTGGTGTCGGGGTCGATGCGGAGCAGTCTGGCGTTCGGAGTGGAGACGCCGACGAAGAGCTTGTTGTGGTCGGGGTCGTAGACCGTGGACCGCGCGTACTGCTGCACCGGGTCCAGCGAGCCGTAGTCCGTGACCTCACCGGTCGTCGCGTCGTACTTGAACGCGTGGGCGTTCGGGTACGTCCCGGCGTACACGTTGCCGGCCTGGTCGGAGGTGAGGCCGTAGATCTGGGACTGACCGGGGATGGGCTGACCCAGGTCGGTCACCTCGCCGGTCACGGGGCTGTAGCGGTACAGGTGCGCGTTCGCGTAGGTGCCGAGGTAGACGTCACCGTTCGGCGTCACGACGATCGCCCAGCCGCCGGCGGCCCCGGCCAGCGGCACAGTGCGGATCAGTTGGCGGCTGTGCAGGTCGACCACGTTCAAACGGGCGTTTTCACCCGCAGGTACGGCGTACACGACATCGCGGCCGTCCGGCGTGCGGCCGATCGCGCCTTCCATGATCGTGAGCGAGCTGACCGGCGAGCCGAGGTCCTTGATGACATCGGCGGCGGACGGCGCGATCGGTCGCGTCGGCGTGCCGAGCGGCCAGTTCTCCGACGGGAACGGCTCCGGCAGGTCACCCGGCGGGGCTGCGGTTGCCTGCAGACCCCCTGTGGCGAGCAGGCCGAGTACTGCGGTGAAGGTCATGAAGGCACGACGGAATGAACGGCGCGAGAACATGGGCGGACTCCCTGCGACGGCGTTCAGCGCAAGGTATAACGGTCATGACCGTAAAGTCCATAACTCAGGCGATATGACCTGAGTCAGTTGTCAGGTCCTGTCTGGTGGTCCAGACAGGACCTAGGCGACGAGCTTCTCCGCGACCTGGGCCAGTGACGGGTTGGTCATCGCGGTGCCGTCGGGGAAGACCACGGTCGGCACCGTCTGGTTGCCGTTGTTGACCTTCTCGACGATCTTGGCGGCCTCCGGGACCTGCTCGATGTCGATCTCGGTGAACTCGATACCGGCTCTCTTGAGCTGGCCCTTGAGTCGGTGGCAGTAGCCGCACCAAGGCGTTGAGTACATCGTGAATGCCGACATCGGCGGACTCCTTGAGGAGTGGGGAGGGGGTTTTGTCGGGCCGCCCGTCTAGGGTTGCCTTCGACGTATTCGAACCATGCCGCAGGTGGTGCTTGTTCCCGCATGTCTCAGCCCGTGAGCGACTTCACACGATCCGCTTCCGCCGAGAGCCTGCTCGAGGCCCTCGACCCGGAGCAGCGGGCGGTCGCGACCACCCTGCACGGCGCCGTCGCGGTGCTGGCGGGTGCTGGGACGGGCAAGACGCGGGCGATCACCCACCGGATCGCGTACGGCGTGCGCACCGGGACGTTCGACCCGGTCCGGGTGCTCGCGGTGACGTTCACCCAGCGGGCCGCGGGGGAGATGCGCGGCCGGCTCGCGCAGCTCGGCGTCCAGGGCGTGCAGGCCCGCACGTTCCACTCCGCCGCGCTCCGGCAGGCCCGCTTCTTCTGGCCGAAGGTGTACGGCGGGGAGCTGCCGCCGATCGCGGACCGCAAGTTCCCGCTGCTGACCGAGGCCGCGTCCCGGTGCCGCGTCCGGGTGGACACGCCCGCGCTGCGCGACCTGGCCGGCGAGGTCGAGTGGGCCAAGGTGAGCAACGTCCGGCCGGACGACTACGCGCGACTGGCGCCCAAGTCGGCGCGGGCGCTGGCGGCCTTCGACCCGCCGACGATCGCCCGGATCTTCGCGGCGTACGAGGACGTGAAGCTGGAGCGCGGGCGGATCGACCTGGAGGACGTCCTGCTCTGCACGGTCGCGCTGCTCGCGGAGGACGAGCGGGTGGCGGCCGAGATCCGGCGGCAGTACCGCACGTTCGTCGTGGACGAGTACCAGGACGTCTCGCCGCTGCAGCAGAGCCTGCTCGATCTGTGGCTCGGCGGCCGCGAGGACGTCTGCGTGGTCGGCGACCCGGCGCAGACGATCTACTCGTGGGCCGGCGCCGACCCGGAGAACCTGGTGCGGTTCGCGTCCCGGCACCCGTCCGCGACCGTGATCAAGCTGGTCCGCGACTACCGGTCGACGCCGCAGATCGTGGACGTGGCGAACAAGATCCTCGACGCGGCCGGTCCTACCGGGCTGCCCGGGCGGGTCACGCTGCGATCGCAGAAAGAGGCCGGTCCGGTTCCGGTCTACCGCGAGTACTCCGACGAGGTCGCGGAGGCGGACGCGGTGGCGCGGGCCGTCGTACGGCTCAAGGACGAGGGCGTGGCGTTGCGCGACATCGCCGTACTGTTCCGGACCAACGCGCAGTCGGAGAACTTCGAGCAGGCGCTGGCCGAGCGGAAGATCCCGACAGTACTCAAGGGTGCGGAGCGGTTCTTCGAGCGCGCGGAGATCCGGCAGGCCGCCGTACTGCTGCGCGGGCAGGCGAAGGCCGGTGAAGCCGGGGACGACCTGGTCACCACGGTGACGGGCGTGCTGGCCGGGGCCGGTTGGACCCAGGAGCCGCCGACCGGGACCGGTGCGGTGCGGGACCGCTGGGAGTCGCTGAGCGCGCTCGTGACGATGACAGCCGACTTCGCTGCGGCGCATCCGGAGGCCCGGCTGCCGGAGCTGATGGCGGAGCTCGACCGGCGAGCCACGATCCAGCACGCGCCGCTCGCGGAAGGTGTCACGCTGGCGACGCTGCACGCGGCCAAGGGCCTGGAGTGGGAGTCCGTCTTCATCGTCGGAGCCCACGAGGGGACACTGCCGATCAGCTACGCCCAGACGCCGGCGCAGGTGGAGGAGGAGCGGCGGCTGTTCTATGTGGGCGTGACGCGGGCCAAGCAGCAGCTGTTCATCAGCTGGTCCACCTCCCGCTCGCCGGGCGGCCGCGGCACCCGGGGCCCGACCCGCTTCCTCGACCCGATCGGCGTCCGTACGGCGCGCTCCGAGTGGACCCCGTCGTCGTCCGTGGGCTGGGAGCGACCGTCCCGCTCCGAGCGGTCCGAGAAGTCCGGCCGGCCGATCCCGAAGTGCCGGGTCTGCGGCCGCGGACTGACCGACCCCGGTGCCCGCAAGCTCGGCCGCTGCGAGGACTGCCCGTCCTCGATCGACCAGAAGCTGTACGACGCGTTGATCGAGTGGCGCACCGAGCAGGCGGAGTCCGAGAAGATGCCGGCGTTCGTGATCCTTACCGACGCGACCCTGACCGCGATCGCCGAGACCAGGCCCGGTGACGCCCAGGCGCTCCGGCAGATCCCGGGCATCGGTCACACCAAGCTGACCAAGTACGGCGAGCACATTCTGAACCTGTGCACCCGCTGACGGGTGCCCGTTCGGGCAAACCTGTTGCCAGGCACGAGATCCGCGGCGCATCCTGGAGGACGTGCCGTGTTCTGCTCCTGGCAGACGTGGCAGTTAGGTGACAGAGGCAACGATCCCGGAGCGTGCGGATGGCGACCCGGAGCGTGCCGAAAGACGGTTCGTAGCCTGCGCCGGCAGTGAGATCTTGCCGCCGGAGCGGCAACTTCCGGCCAACTTCGCGAACTGGCGTTAAATAGTTTGCGGGCTCCGGCGCGGACGGCGTACTGTTCTTTCTGCGGTCGAAGCCTGGCCGAAAACTTCAAACCACCATAGCGATCGAGCTAACCGCCCGCTTCGCCACAACGAGAGGAGGTGCCCTGGAAATGATCACCAACACGGTCAAGAAGCCGTTCAGCGACGCTGCCGCGCTGCCGTGCGCCCCGATTCAGGGTGCCTCGCCGCGCCTGCACGTCGCGACCGTTGTGCTCATGGCTTCCGGCGCTGCCCAGTTCCAGGGCGGAGCTGTCGGCGATGTGAAGTACGGCGGTTCGGGTTCTCGAGCATGGAGTCCACCGGTCTGACAGACGTCAGAGCCGGCACCTCCAGGCCGCGGAACCCACCAAGGGTCCCGCGGCCCTTTTGTTTGTCCCCAAGATTTGGCGGCCGTCACCCGGCAGCCGTCACCGACGACAAGAGATCAGCAACCAAAAGTCACTGGGAGGTGACCGGAATGAGCGTGAGCTTCCTCGATGTCTTCACCGAGGTCGCAACGTCGCAGGACCTGCCCTGTCGGTCCTACGCGCCAGAACTCTTCTTCGCCGAATCGCCGGCGGACGTCGAGTACGCGAAGTCTCTCTGCACGACCTGCCCGCTGAAGGCCGAGTGCCTGGCCGGAGCGCTCGAGCGTTCCGAGCCGTGGGGAGTGTGGGGTGGCGAGCTGTTCGTCCAAGGTGTGGTGGTTCCGCGCAAGCGGCCCCGTGGGCGTCCCCGCAAGAGTGACACCGTAACCGCCGCCTGAACGACTACAACCCATCCGAATCGAGTCAACGTGACCACTCAGACTTTCACCAGGAGCACCGAAATGCATTTACTTCACGAAGATCTCGCCCGTGCTCATTGTCGTTCCTTGCTGAAGGACGCAGAGCAGAACCGGCGCTTCCGCCTCGCTCACCAGATCGAGAAGGCGCAGAAGCAGGCCGAGCGGGCCGGCCGGCGAGCTGAGAGGGCCAGCGCACGCGCGCGCCTCGCACTCGCCCGCCTCGTCTGATCCACCAGAACCACAGCCTGACCAGCTGAATCACTGAGGGGCGGCATCCACAGGGGATGCCGCCCCTCAGCCACGTTCGGACAACAGCAACTGCTGGAGACCGACCAGCGTGATGCCGCTGACGATCTCGTGCCGGGCGATCATGCCGGGGACGTCGGCCAGCGGGATCCACTCGATCCGGTCCGACTCGTTCAGCTCCGTCGGCTCACCGATCCGCGTAGCGCTGGTCGCCCGGTACACGAAATGCCGCGAGTCCATGATCCCGGCGGCCGGCTCCGAGCGGATGAGCTCGCTGAGGCCGTCCGCCCGCCACCCGGTCTCCTCCTCGAGCTCCCGCGCCGCGGCAGCCTCCGGGCTCTCGCCGGCCTCGATGATCCCCATCGGGATCTCCCACGCCCAGGTGTCGGTCAGGAACCGGTGCCGCCACATCAGCAGCACGCACTCGTCCCGGGTGACGACCGCGGCGGCGATGTCCTTGAGGCGTACGGCGTGGTAGTCGAACCGCTCGCCGTCGGGTTGCTCGACGTCCAAGCGCCGTACGCTCAGCCACCGATTCCCCCAAGCCTCTTCCTCACCGTGGATCACCCAGCGCATGCTGAGGAGCATAGGGGGAGGTCGGAACGATGAAGCTGGTCGAGGTCGACGGCCGGACGATGGCGTACCACCGGGCCGGTGCCGGGCCCGCGCTGGTGTTCCTGCACGGCGGGTGGAGTGACGGCCGGGCCTGGGGACCCCAGCTCGCCGGCCTGAGCGACGGTTTCGACGTGATCGCCTGGGACGCGCCAGGCTGCGGAGGCTCCGACGACCCTCCCCGTGAGATGACGATGGCCGACTACGCCGACGCTCTGGCCGCTCTCATCGCCGAGCTGGGCGTCGAGGCAGCGCATCTGTGCGGCATCTCGTGGGGCGGCGGCCTCGCTCTCGCGGTGTGGCAGCGCCACCCGGAGCTGGTCCGGTCGCTCATCCTGGTCGGCGCCTACGCAGGCTGGAAAGGCTCCCTGCCGCCCGAGGAAGTCGAGGCCCGGGTACGGCGGGTGCTGGCCGAGGCGGAGCGGCCGCCGGCTGAGTGGATGGACGCGTATCTCCCCACCTTCTTCGCCGGGACGCCGCCGGACGGGGCGCTGGAACTGGTGCGGTCGATGATGCTCGACAGTCGTCCGGGCGGGCTCCTGCCGATGCTGACCGCGTTCGCCGAGGCGGACCTGAACGCGGTGTTGCCCACGATCGCAGTCCCCACGCTGCTGCTCTGGGGCGAGCACGACGACCGCTCCCCGGTCAGGACGGTTGCTCAAGCGCTCCGGTCGGCGATTCCTGCCGCAGAGGTCGTGGTGCTCCCCGGCGTGGGCCACGAGGTCAACATCGAGGCTCCCGAAGCGTTCACGACGGAGGTACGGCGCTTCCTGCAGGCCGCTGGTGCGACACTGATCCGCGTGAGCAGAGCTACCTGTGCGTTGTGTGGCCAGCAGGCGGCGTCCGAGGACGTGCCGCTGACCTGGATGACCTCGGTCGAGGACGGCCGCAAGCTGCTGTACTGCGACCGGTGTGCCCGGGAGAACGTCCGCAGCATCGAGGGGAAGCTCGACTCGGTCTTCTGGTGAGACTTTTGGACCCGGTGTCGATCGCGGGGTGATCCGCTCGACGCAGGAGTGACAACACTCCTGTGAAAGGACCCCGGATCATGACCTTCAGCCTCGTGGCGGACCCCGTGGGCACCGGTAAGCGGCAGTGGATCGCGCTGGGCGTACTGTGTCTCGCCTCGCTGCTCGTGTCCTTGGACCTGTTCGTGATGCTGCTGGCCGTGCCGGCGGTCACCGAGGCGCTCGGCGCCACCAGCAGCCAGCAGCTGTGGATCCTGGACGTGTACGGGTTCATGGTCGCCGGCCTGATGATCACGATGGGCAGCCTGGGGGACCGCCTCGGGCGCCGCCGGCTGCTCCTGATCGCCGCGGCCGTGTTCGGGGTCGCCTCGATCGTCGCGGCGTACTCGGTCACTCCCGGCATGCTGATCGGCGCCCGCGCGGTGCTGGGCATCGCCGGCGCAGCGATCGCACCGTGCACGCTGTCGCTGATCTCCACGCTGTTCCCGGACGAGCGGCGGCGGGCCACGGCGCTCGGTGTCTGGGGCGGCTGCTTCACCGTCGGCGCGATCGTCGGACCGATCGTGGGCGGCGTGCTGCTCAACCACTTCTGGTGGGGCTCGGCCTTCCTGATCGGGGTCCCGGCGATGGTGGTTCTACTCGCGGTCGGGCCGTTCATCCTCCCGGAGTACCGCAACGAGCAGGCCGGGCGCATCGACGTACCGAGTGTCCTGCTCTCGTTGGCCGCGATCCTGCCGGCCATCCACGGCCTGAAGCACCTCGCCTCGCACGGCGCCGGCGCCCAGTCCATCGGGGCCCTGCTGGTCGGCGGTGCCTTCGGCTTGATCTTCGTACGGCGTCAGCGGCGGCTCGACGACCCGCTGGTGGACGTGCGGTTGTTCACCCGGCGGACGTTCAGCGTCACGCTCGGCAGCATGACGGCGTACTCGATGCTGTCCGGCGGCGTGATGGTCTTCATCGCGCAGTACTTCCAGCTCGTCAAGGGGATGAGCCCGCTCGACGCCGGTCTGGCGCTGGTCCCGGGCATGATCACGTCGACGATCGGTTTCCAGCTCGCGCCGCGGCTGGCGCAGCGGATCCGCCCGGGCATCCTGATTCCGGCCGGTGTCGCCTTCGCAGTGGCCGGGATGGCCATGGTCACCCTGACCACGTCGACCACAGTGCTGGTGATCGCCTTCGCGGTGCAGTGCGTCGGGCCGGGCGCGCTGGTCATTCTCGGGACGAACCTGGTGATCGGCTCGGTCCCGCCTGAGAAGGCAGGCTCCGCCGGTGCACTGACCCAGACCGGTAACGAGTTCGGGTACTCCCTCGGCATCGCCGTCCTCGGCAGCGTGGTCACCGCCGTCTACCGCAGCCGTACCGACGGTCAAGGCGGCAACTCGCTGGGCGAAGCGGTCAGCCAGGGCGCACCGGCCGACGTACTGGAGCAGGCCCGCGACGCCTTCACCTCGGGGCTCCACGTGGCCGCCGCGATCACCGCGGTGGCGCTGGCCGCGAAGGCGATCCTGCTGGCGGTCACCCTGCGCGCGCTGCCCGCGCTCAGTCGTCGCTGAACCCGGGCAGCAGCTCCTCCAGGACCGAACGGAACGGCGCCTCGGCCTCGAGCTGGGACAGGACGGCCATGCCGCCGATCCAGACACGGTGGATCAGCAGGTACGACGGCGGCATGTTGAGGCGCAGGGCGAGCGACGCGTTGGGGGACCGGAAGTCGCCGGTCCGGTTCGCCTGCGCGCGCATCCAGTCCCGGCTGAACTGGAAGGTCTCCTCGCGGGCCGGCTCCGCGAACGGCGCGAGGTAGTCCATCAGCTGATCCGGGTCGATCTCCATCCGCGGCTTGATGAAGCCCTCGGCCTTGAGCCCGTCGCGGACCGCGAGGCCGTCACCTTTCAGCGAGATCCGCAGCAGCCGCCCGATCGCCGGCGGCAGGCCGTCCGGGAGCCGTGCGCAGAGCCCGAAGTCGACGACACCGAGCCGGCCGTCGGGCAGCACGCGGAAGTTGCCCGGATGCGGGTCGGAGTGCAGCAGACCGGCGTACTTCGGCCCGCTGAACATGAACCGGACGTACTTCAGCCCGATCGCGTCCCGCTCCTCGGGCGTGCCGTCGGTGATGTACGACGACAGCGGGCGGCCCTCGATCCACTCGGACACGATCACCGCGGGGGAGTGCTTGACGACCCGCGGGACCACGAACTCCGGGTGGTCCTTGAACGCGTCGGCGTACTGTTGCTGGGCCTGCGCCTCGCGGTCGTAGTCGAGCTCCTCGCCGATCCGCTCCTGGAGCTCGGCGATCAGCGGCTTCACGTCCAGGCCGGGGATCAGGGTCCCGATCGTCCGCCCGAACCGGCCCAACTGGCGCAGGTCGGCGCGCAGGGCCTCCGCGGCGCCCGGGTACTGCAGCTTGACCGCGACCTCACGACCGTCCTTCAGCCGTCCGCGGTGTACCTGGCCGATCGACGCCGCGGCCGCGGGCACCTCGCCGAACTCGTCGAAACGGTCCCGCCAGCGCTTGCCGAGCTCCCGGCTCAGGATCGTGTCCACAGTCGAGGCCGGCATCGGCGGGGCGGAGTCCTGCAGCTTGGTCAGGGTCGCCCGGTACGGCGCCGCGAGCTCCTCCGGCATCGCGGACTCCATCAGGCTGAGCATCTGCCCGAACTTCATCGCGCCGCCCTTGAGCTCGCCCAGGACGGCGAACAACTGGTCGGCGGTCCGGCGCTGGAACTCGGCGTACACGGCCTCGGCGGGCGCGCCGCCGATGCGCTTGCCCAGGCCGACCGTCGCCCGCCCGGCGGCACCGAGCGGCAGGCTGGCAAGTTTCGCGGTCCGGCTCAGCGCCTTACGAGGAAGGTCCGACACAATCCCATTCTGTCCGGTCACCCAAGCTGCTCCGACTCCGGGTACGACGAGAGGCGGTGTCCGGCACGCGCAACGTGCCGGACACCGCCTCTACGACGACTTGGTGCTGGTGCGTCAGGCCTTGCCGAGGATCCGGTTCAGGTTCGTACCGCACTCGGGGCACTTGGCCTTCGCCATGCGCGTGCCCTTGTCGTTGACCTTGACCTCGCCGTCGGCGGTGCGCTTGGCCTTGCACTTGACGCAGTAAAACTCGCCGCTCCAGGTCTCTGCCATGAGGGCCCTCTCCTTGCTCTGAATTCCAGCCCGGGGTCTCGCCCCGGGCAGTCGTTGGATGCTAACGGCAGACCGTCCTGCCGTAGGCCGTTCGGCCCAGTCGGGATTCACCCTACGGCCTCCTGGCGCTGGCTCAAGCGCACCTGCTGGTCCGCGTGCCGCGTGATTCCCCCGAGGAAAGCCCTTACCGAAACTTTCGCCGGCGCGGAACAGGCTCCCGGTGATCCGCCTCCGCGACCACTCGGCTTCCCCTCCGAGCGGCCCCGGAGGCGGTCCGGGAGCCTGTTGCCGATGACGCTAGGAGGTACCGGCGGCGGTGGCAAGCCCGGGTTGTCCACCCCTGTGGATAACTCTGTGCGCAACCTGTGGGACGCGCCGCCGGGCACTGTGGACGGGCGGGGGAACAGGATGTGAACAACCAGAGTCGCAGGGGTCAAGATCTGGCGTCTGACCTGCGGAAACGTCGATGCACAGGATGTGGACCGAAGAAAGTTGTCGGATTCGGGGGGTACATTTTTGAGCCATGGCCGACTCTCCACTGCGCCCGATCCCGCCTCACGTGGACATCCGTCGCAGCAAGCGCCGCAAGCGCACGGTCAGCGCGTACCGGGACGGCGACCGGGTGGTCGTGCTGATGCCCGACCGGCTGTCCGCCGCCGAGGAGGCGCGCTGGGTCGAGACCATGCTGGCGCGACTCGAGAAGCAGCGCAGCCGATCGCGCGTGTCGGACGAAAAATTGTTGGCCAGAGCACACGAACTCGCGTGTCGCCACCTCCCGGAAGTGCCCGAACCTGCGTCGGTGAGGTGGGTTTCGAACCAAAACAGACGGTGGGGATCCTGTACTCCGGCGGACCGATCGATCCGGTTGTCGACCCGTCTGCAGTCGATGCCGGCCTGGGTCGTCGACTACGTCCTGGTCCACGAGCTCGCCCATCTGATCGAGCCGACCCACAACGCGACCTTCTGGGACCTCGTCCACCGCTACCCGAAGGCTGAGCGCGCCGAGGGGTACCTGGAGGGCGTCTCCGCAGCGTCGTCCCTCGACCTCGACGACTTCTGACCCCCACCCCCATGCACAAAGTCGAGCCAGCCGCCCACCACCTGGCTGCCCGCGCGTTCGTTCGACTTTGAGCACCGGCCAACCGTTCGCGCCGGCCGGAAACGGTTGGCCGGTGCTCAAGGTTGGGCCGTGGAGTCGGGGGAGGGGCGGTCGGTCGCGCGTACGGCGTACTGCCCACCTCGGCTCCGCCCGCGCTTCGTTCGACTTTGTGCACCCAGTCCGCACTGGGGCGGCGTGTCGCGTACGGATGTCATGCACAAAGTTGGGGCCCCCGCCGCTTGCTTGCGCGTTTGGTCGACTTTGGGCACGGGCCGACCGTTCGCGGTGGTCGGGAACGGTTGGTCGGTGCTCAAAGTGGGGTGGGGTGGGCCGGGGTGCGTACGGCGTACGAGAAAGGGTGGGGTGGGGTCTGCCCCAGGGGGACCTCGGGGGTTTCCTGCATGGTCGCGACCGGCCTGCGGCAGCCAGGCTTCTTCCCGTAGCCAGCGCCACGCCAGGGAGCGCTGGGTGGGGCGCCGGTGGGTGCGCAGAGGGGCAGGGAACGTATGGCCAGGGGACAGATCACGGTACGGGCGGCGCGCTGGAGCGCTACCCATCCGTGGCGGGCGATCGCGATGTGGGTTGTCGTCGTGATCGCCTGTTTCGCGCTCGGGCAGGTGACCGGGACCAAGGAGTCGAAGAACGAGGGTGACATCGGTGAGGTGACCCGGGCGGACAACATCGTCAAGTCCGGCAACTTCGACGACCCGGACGTCGAGAGCGTCCTGATCACGGCGCCGTCCGGACAACTCGACCACACGGCGGCGAACCAGGCGGCGGCGGTGGTGATCCAGCAGATGCGCGCCCTCGGTGGGGTCGCGGAGGTCGGACAGCCGATGCCGTCGCCGAAGAACGACGCGGTGATCGTCCGGGTGACGATGAAGGACGTGCCGGAGGGCTCGGACGACGACGCCAGGGTCCAGCCGCTGCTCGACACGACCGCCAAGGTCCAGCAGCAGTACCCGGACCTGCGGATCGAAGAGGTCGGCGGGCTGTCGATCGGCAAGGCGCTCAACGAGACGCTGGGCAAGGACTTCAAGCGGGCCGAGATGTTCAGCCTGCCTGTGACGCTCGCGATCCTCTTGATCGCGTTCGGTGCGCTGATCGCCGCGTCCGTCCCGCTGGTGCTCGCGCTGTCCGCGGTGGCTGCCGCGATCGGCTTGTCGGCAGCGGCTTCGCAGTTGGTCCCGGCGGTGGACGCGGTCAACAGCGTGATCCTGCTGATCGGTATGGCGGTCGGCGTCGACTACTCGCTGTTCTACCTGCGCCGCGAACGGGAGGAACGCGCCAAAGGCCGCGGCCATGTCGACGCGGTCGAGATCGCGGCGGCGACCTCGGGGCACGCGGTCGTCGTCTCGGGTACGGCGGTCATCATCTCGATGGCGGGTCTGTTCCTGGCCCGCGACGCGGTGTTCTCCTCCTTCGCGGTCGGCTCGATCCTGGTCGTCGCGGTGGCCGTCGTCGGTTCGCTGACCGTGCTGCCGGCCGTGCTGGCGAAGCTCGGGCGCTGGGTGGACAAGCCGCGGATCCCGCTGGTCTGGCGGCTGACGGCGGGCAACAAGGAGCCGCGGTTCTGGCCGATGGTCCTCAAGCCGGCCCTGAAGCACCCGATCGCGACGCTGCTGGTCGCCGTCACCGCACTGCTCGCGGTCGCGTCGCCGGCGCTGGGGATGACGCTGAAGTTCCCGGGGACGGAGGATCTGCCGCGGACGACCTCGGTGATGAAGGCGTACGACCGGCTGACGGCCGCGTTCCCCAGCACGGGCACGAGCCACGAGGTCGCCGTACGGGCGCCTGCGAATCAGCAGCCCGCGGTGAAGGCCGCGTTGGCCGAGCTGATGCAGCGGACCAAGGGCGACAGCCTCTACGCATCGGACGGTCTCGAGCAGCCGCGGTTCTCCAAGGACGGCACGGTCGCGACGCTCGAGGTCGCCACGCCGTACGAGGGCGGTAGCGACCAGGCACGGGACTCGCTGTCCAAGCTGCGCAAGGAGCTGATGCCGGAGACGGTCGGCAAGGTGCCGGGAGTCGAGTACGCGGTCGGTGGGTTCGTGGCCGCGGACGTCGACTACGCGGCCCACACGCGGGACAAGCTGCCGCTGGTGATCGGGTTCGTGCTGCTGCTGACGATGATCGTGATGATGGTGACGTTCCGGTCGGTGGTCGTCGCGATCACGGCGATCGGGCTCAACTTGCTGAGCGCGGGTGCGGCGTACGGCGTCGTCACCGCGGTCTTCCAGAACACCTGGGCCGAAGGCCTGCTGGACTTCCGGTCGAACGGCGCGGTCGTCAGTTGGCTGCCACTGTTCCTCTTCGTGGTGCTGTTCGGCCTGTCGATGGACTACCACGTGTTCGTGGTGAGCCGGATCCGTGAGGCGGTCCTGCGGGGCGTACCGACCAAGCAGGCGGTGGCCGAAGGCATCACCGGCTCGGCCGGCGTGGTGACCAGCGCGGCGGCGGTGATGATCGGCGTCTTCGCGGTCTTCGCCACTCTGAGCACCCTGGACATGAAGCAGCTGGGCGTCGGCCTGGCGGTCGCGATCCTGATCGACGCCACGATCATCCGCGCCGTCGTCCTCCCCAGCATCATGACCCTCCTGGGCGACGCCAACTGGTGGGCCCCGAAGTGGCTCCGCGGCAAAACCGCCAAACACGCCACCCCAACCCCACCCGCCCCCGAGGAGGAACGCGAACTGACCCCCGTCGGCTGAACGATCAGTACGACGCCCCACCCGAAACTCGTTCGGGTGGGGCCGCTGTTGTGCTGGAGGATGCTGCGCATGGGAAACCGGGATGAGGTTCTGGGGGAGCTGGCCGGTGTGGTGCTGGGCGTTGAGCGGGAGCATCCGGTGCGGGTGGGGGTGGATGGGTGTTCGGCGGCTGGGAAGACGACGTTGGCCGATGAGCTGGCGGATGTGTTGCGGCGGCGGAGTGGGCGGGAGGTTGTTCGCGCTGGGCTCGACTACTTCAAGCGGGCGCCGGAGTTGCGGACGGGGTATCCGATCGATTCGGCGGAGAGCTACTACTTCGAGATGTACGACTACGACGGGATCCGCGAGCGGTTGCTCGTGCCGCTCGGGGCGGGTGGTGATCGGCGGTACACGGCCGGGCTTCGTGAGGCCAACGCCCGGGTCGCCCTCGACTCACCTGTTCGAACTGCCGCGCCGGACGCGATCCTGGTCGCTGACGGTGGGTTCCTGCAGCGCCCGGAGCTCGACGCATTCTGGGATCTTCGCATCTACGTCGACGTCAGCTTCGAGACTGTGCTGCGCCGTGGTGCCGCCCGTGACGCAGCCTGGATGGACTCGCCGGCGGCCGCCGAGGAGCGCTACCGCAACAGGTACATCCCGGGCGAGCAGTTGTACGTCGCCCAGGTCTGCCCCGCCGAACGAGCGCAACTGGTCGTGAACAACGAGGATCCGGACAACCCGGTCCTTACCCGGCCTGCTGGCGGGCTCGGTGTGCTGCGGCCTTGACGCGGCTTTGGCATTGGGGGGAGCAGAAGCGGCGTTGACCGTTCTTCGACACGTCGACGAAGACCCGGTCGCAGTGCGGTGCTGCGCACACGCCTAGCCGTCCGGCCAGGTCGCTTCCGACGGCGAGCGCCAGGCCGGCCGCGCAGCCGGCGGCCCAGCCGTTCGCGAGCTGCTCGTCGGGGCCGTGGAAGTGCAGGCTCCACGGGCGGTCCTTGCCGCGGTCGAGCTGCGGGCGCGCGTTGGTGTCCACCAGCAACGCGTTGATCTCCGTCGCCGCCGCATCCAGATCGCCGGAGCTCGCGGCTTCGAACACGATCCGCATCCGGCCTGCCAGACGCACGAGCCGCCGGGCATCGTCCAGCGGGACCGACTTCGGCGGATGGCCGATCGCGGTCAGCGCCTCGGCGACGGCTGCCGTGACCGCGTCCGGTTCGTCGGCCGGAGCGTCGTACGGGAGGCCGCCGGAGTATCCGGGGGTCAGCCGGTTCACGTACTCGACCGATGCCGCCAGCACACTCCGGGCATGACTATCAAAAGACACTTGACCAGTCACGCTGTACCTCCGTAGGCTCGAGCTTGCGTGACCGATCATAACCACTTAGATAGTCATGGGAGTTCGAGTGAACGTAGCTGTCGCGGCACGAGGGCTCTCCCGGGCGGTGTGGATCCTGGTCGTCGCCCGCGCCGTGAACCGGATCGGCGCGTTCACGCTCCCGTTCCTCGGTGTGGTGCTCGCGGTCGAGTTCAAGGCCTCGCTCGATCAGGTCGGCCTGATCCTCGCGGTGTTCGGCGTCGCGACCATCCCGTCCCGGCTGCTCGGCGGTCAGCTGGCCGATCGCCTCGGTCGCCGCCGCACCATCGTCCTCGGTCTGGTGGGTTGCGCGATCGCCCAGCTGTGGATCGCGCTCAGTCACGCCCTCTGGTCCGCCGTCCTCGCAACGGTCTTGCTCGGGCTCGCGTTCGAGATCTACGAGCCGCCCAGCCAGGCGATGATCGCCGACGTCACCGAGCCCGAGGACCGCCCCGCCGCCTACGGCTTGTACAGCGCGGCGCTCGCAGCGGCCGGCGTACTGGCAGGTCTGCTCGCGGCCGCGATCAGCCACTGGGACCTCCGCTGGCTCTTCGTCGCTGACGCGATCACCTGCTTGTCCTGCGCCGCACTGGTCGCGCTGGCGCTGCCGGCCGACGTACGCCGGGAACGCCCGGCGGACCGCCCCGCCGCAGTCTGGCGAGACAGGCGGTTGCTCCTGCTGCTCGCGGGCGGCACGGTCTTCGCCACGATCTACATGCAGCTGATCATCGGCGTACCGCTCACGCTGCTCGAGCATGGACTCCCGAAGTCCGGCACCGGCATCATCCTCGCGGTGTCCGCGGTCACCCTGATCGTCGCCCAACGGGTGCTCCGCGTGCAGCACCTCGACGACTTCCGGGCCATCGCGATCGGCTACGTGCTGGTCGCTGCCGGCCTGGTGGTCAGCGCGGTCGCTCACACCCTCAGCGTGTTCCTGCTCGCGTCGGTTCTGTGGAGCCTCGGTGAGCTGTTTCTGCTGACCCGCTACCTGACCCAGGCGTCCGGCCTGGCGCCCGACGAGGCCCGCGGCCGCTACCTCGCGGTCTTCGGCCTGAGCTGGGGCATCGCGACCACGATCGCGCCGATCACCGTGACTCAACTGCTCAAGTCCGCAGGCCCGGCCGGGCTCTGGCTCACGACCGCGGGTGTCGCGGCCGTGCTCGCCGTACTCCAACCGTGGTTCAGGAAGCTTCTAGCCTGACGGTGATGCCCTTCGCCACGGGCGTGTTGCTGCCCTTCGCGAGGTCGTCGGCCGACATCAGGACGTTGGTCTCGGGGTAGTACGCCGCCACGCAACCACGAGCCGTCGGGTAGGACACCAGCCGGAAGTGCGAGGCGCGCCGTTCGACTCCCTGGAACTCGCTCACGATATCGACGTACCCGCCGTCCTGCAGGCCGAGCTCGGCCAGGTCGTCCGGGTGCACGAAGACGACCTCGCGGGTCCCGTGGATGCCGCGGTAGCGGTCCTCGAGGCCGTAGATCGTCGTGTTGAACTGGTCGTGACTGCGCAACGTCTGCAGCAGCAACCGGCCGGGCTCGGTCGGCAACCAGGTCAGCTCGTTCGCCGTGAACTGCGCTCGCGCGTCGGACGTCCTGAACTCCCGCTTGTCCCGCGCCGCATGCGCGAGCAGGAATCCGCCTTCGTTGGCGCGCAGCCGATTCTCGAAGTCCTCGTACCCGTCGGCGACCCGGCCGATCCGCTGCCGGATCAGGCTGTAGTCGTCCGCGAAGTCGGCCCACGGAATCTCGCCGACCGAAGGTACGACGGCCTGCGCCAGCCCGCAGATGATGCCGATCTCCGACTTCATCTCCGGACCGGGCGGGATCAGGTTCCCGGTCGAGAGGTGTACGGCGCCTTGTGAGTCCTCGACCGTGACCGACTGCGGACCGGCCGCTGTGTGGTCGTGGTCGGTGCGACCGAGCGTCGGCAGGATCAGCGCCTCGCGCCCGGTGACCGTGTGCGACCGGTTGAGCTTCGTCGACACATGCACGGTCAGGTCGCAGGCCCGCAGACCGCGAAGCACGACCTCGGTGTCCGGCGTCGCGGACGCGAAGTTTCCGCCCATCGCGACGAACACCCGCACGGCGCCGTCCCGCAGCCGCTTCACCGTCTCCGCCGCGTCGATACCGTGCGCCCGCGGAGAGGTGAACGAGAACTCGTGATCGAGCCGGTCCAGGAACGCGTCCGGCATCTTCTCCCAGATGCCCATGCTGCGGTCGCCCTGCACGTTCGAGTGGCCGCGCACCGGGCACGGGCCGGCGCCCGGCTTGCCGATATTGCCCTGCAGGAGAAGGACGTTGACGATCTCGCTGATCGTCGCGACGGCCTCGCGGTGCTGCGTGAGGCCCATCGCCCAGCAGATCACCGTCGCCTTGGACTTGATGAACCGCTGGGTGAGCTCCTCGATCTCGGCGCGCCGCAGCCCGGTCGCCTGCTCGACCGCGGGCCAGTCGATCTCGGTGACGTGCTTGGCGTAGAGCTCGAACCCACTGGTGTGCGAGTCGATGAAGGACTTGTCCAGCACGGTTCCCGGGTTCTCCGCCTCGGCCTCGAGCAGAAGGTGGCCGATGGCAAGGAACAGCGCCTGGTCGCCGCCGATCCGGATCTGCAGGTGCTGGTCGGCGAGCTTGGTGCCCTTGCCGACCCAGCCGCGCGCGGCCTGCGGGTTCTTGAAGTTCATCAGGCCGGGCTCGGGCAGCGGGTTGACCGCGACGATCTCGGCGCCGTTGCGCTTGGCGATCTCGAGATGGCTGAGCATCCGGGGCGCGTTGGTGCCCGGGTTCTGGCCGACCACGACGATCAGCTCGGCCTCTTCCAGCATCTCGAGGGTGACGGCGCCCTTCCCGCTGCCGATCACCCGCGACAGCGCCGTACCCGACGATTCGTGGCACATGTTCGAGCAGTCGGGCAGGTTGTTGGTGCCGTAGGCCCGGACGAAGAGCTGATAGAGGAACGCGGCCTCGTTGCTGGTCCGGCCGGAGGTGTAGAAGACGGCGTCGTCGGGGTCGACGAGGGCCTTCAGATGCCGGGCGACGACCTGGAACGCCTCGTCCCAGCCGACCGGCTCGTAATGCGTGGCACCGGCCCGCAGCAGCATCGGCTCGGTGATCCGGCCGAGCTTGCCGAGGTCGAACTCCGAGATCTCGTTCATCGCCTCGACCGGGTGCTCGGCGAAGAACGCCCGCGGGACCCGCTTACGGGTCGCCTCCCAGGCCACCGCCTTCGCGCCGTTCTCGCAGAACTCGGCCGCGTGCTTGCGCTTGTGGTCAGGATCCGGCCAGGCGCAGGACGGGCAGTCGAACCCGCCGTCCTGGTTCATCTTCAAGAACACCTTGCCGGTCCGCGCGGGACCCATCTCCCGGAAACCGAACTTGAACGACGAGAGCACCGCGGGGACGCCGGCGGCCTTCTTCTTCGGATGTTCGATATCGACCATGTTTCAACAATAGGTCCACCTATCGTGACGCGCTGCTTTGATAGCCGGGGTCGTGGACAAGTGGCCCCTTGCTCCACGTCTTCGGGCAGGGTTATGTGCCCGGATCCCATAGTGCGCCGGGGCCTGGATTCCTACAGTCATCGGCCATGGAGACCCGTCGAGCCCTCGTCACCGGCGCCGCGTCCGGTATCGGCGCCGCCTGCGCCCAGCGCCTGGCCGCGGACGGCGTCCACGTGGTGGCCGTCGACTTCGACCAAGCCGGTCTGGACGCGCTGGACGGCGTTGAGACGGTCGTGGCCGACCTGTCCGACCTGGAGCGGCTGTCTGACCTCCCTAGCGACGTGGACATCCTTGTGAACAACGCCGGGGTCCAGCAGGTCGCACCGGTCGAGCAGTTCCCGCCGGAGCGGTTCAGCTACATCCTGCGGCTCATGCTCGAGGCGCCGTTCCGGCTGATCCGCCAGACGCTCCCACACATGTACGGCGCCGGCTGGGGTCGTGTGGTGAACATCAGCTCGGTCCATGGGCTCCGGGCCAGTCCGTTCAAGGCGGCGTACGTCGCTGCGAAGCACGGGCTGGAAGGACTCAGCAAGGTCGTCGCACTGGAAGGTGCCGCGCACGGTGTGACCAGCAACTGTGTGAACCCGGCGTACGTCCGCACTCCGCTGGTCACCGCGCAACTGGCGGACCAGGCCGCGACTCATGGCCTGTCCGAGTCAGAGGTGCTGGACAAGGTCTTGCTCGAGCCGGTCGCGGTGAAGCGGCTGATCGAACCGGCCGAAGTGGCGGAGCTGGTGGCCGTGCTGTGCGGCCCCGCGTCCGCCTCCATCACGGGGAGCTCGTTCGTACTCGACGGCGGCTGGACCGCCCACTAACTCAGGAGCCCGCCCAATGACAGCTACAGAACCAGTGCGCACCCGCTCGTCGATCGTCCGGGTGGTCGGCGCGAGTCTCGTCGGTACGACGGTCGAGTGGTACGACTTCTTCCTGTACGGGGTCGCCGCATCGGTGGTGTTCGGCGACCTGTTCTTCCCGAAAGGCGAGGAGCTCACCGGAACGCTGCTGAGCTTCGCCACGTTCGCGGTCGGCTTCTTCGCCCGTCCGATCGGTGGCGTCGTGTTCGGGCACTTCGGTGACCGGCTGGGCCGCAAGCAGTTGCTGGTGCTCTCACTGCTCATGATGGGTATCGCCACGTTCGCCATCGGTCTCCTGCCGACGTACGCACAGGTCGGTGCGCTCGCCCCGATCCTGCTCACAGTGCTCCGCCTCATCCAGGGCTTCGCTCTGGGCGGTGAGTGGGGAGGGGCCGTGCTGATCGTGTCGGAGCATGGTGATCCGGCACGGCGCGGGTTCTGGGCGTCCTGGCCGCAGGCTGGTGCGCCGGCGGGTCAGCTGATCGCAAACGGCGTACTGGCTGGGCTGGCCGCGTTCCAGTCGGACGCTGCGTTCGACTCGTGGGGCTGGCGTATCCCGTTCCTCCTGTCCGCAGTGCTTGTCCTGGTGGGGCTGTGGGTGCGGCTGCGGATCGAGGAGTCGCCGGTGTTCCAGGAGGCGCGTACTCGGGCTCAGGAGGAGCCGGCGGAGAAGCTGCCGATCCTCGAGGTGATCACGCGGTACCCACGTGAGGTGCTGACCGCGATGGGCGCGCGGATGGCGGAGAACGTCAGCTACTACATCTTCACGATCGTGATCGCGACGTACGCGAAGGAACACCTCGGTATGGGCAAGTCGTTCGCCCTGAACGCCGTACTGATCGCCGCGGCCGTGCACTTCTTCGCCATTCCGCTCTGGGGCGCGCTGTCGGACCGCATCGGCCGCAAGCCCGTGTACCTCATCGGTGCGGTCGGTGTCGGCGTCTGGGTGTTCCTGTTCATCGCGCTGGTGGACACGCGCAACTTCGCCCTCGCGACACTTGCCGTGACGGTCGGTCTGGTGCTGCACGGTGCGATGTACGGACCGCAGGCGTCGTTCTTCACCGAGCTGTTCGGGACGCGGGTGCGGTACTCCGGTGTCTCGGTCGGCTACCAGCTCGCGTCGATCGTCGCGGGCGGTCTGGCGCCCTTCATCGCGGTCGCCCTGCTGAAGGCGTACGACTCCGGGTACGCGATCGCTGTCTACGTCGCGGCCTGTGCGGTCATCTCCATCGTCGCGGTGACGTCGTACTCCGAAACACGTCGCCGGGACCTCACTACGCTGTAGGACCATGGAGGAGCTTCTGCGGCTGCTGGCCGAGGATGCGTCCGGGAGCGAGCTGGCCCGGGCGGCGGGCGAGGACGCGGTGGCACGCGACCTCGCCCTGCGGATCCGGGCCGGCATGGACGCCAGCAAGAAGCGTGAGGCCGAACTGTCCGCACTGGTCGACGTGGCGCGCGAGCTGGCGTCCGCCCGCGACCCGGGCGGCGTACTACACACCATCGTCCACCGTGCCCGCACACTCGTCGGCACGGACGTCGCGTACCTGACCCTGTACGACGAGACGCGCGGCGACACGTACATGCGGGCCACCGACGGCTCCGTGTCGGCCGCGTTCCAGCAGTTGCGGCTGCCCCTCGGCGCAGGACTCGGCGGACTGGTCGCGGAGACCTACAAGCCTTACTGGACCGCGGACTACCCGTCCGACCACCGTTTCCGGCACACCACACCCATCGACGACGCGGTGGGCGAGGAGGGGCTGGTAGCGATCTGCGGTACGCCGTTGGTGGTCGATGGTGCCTTCGTCGGTGTGTTGTTCGCGTCCAACCGGACCCGACGCCCGTTCAGCCGTGACGAGGTGTCGCTGCTCGGTTCACTGGCCACGCTGGCCGCGGTGACGCTGGTTCAGGTACGGGCGGCGGCCGAGACCGCTGCGGCGTTGGACCAGCTGTCCGCCGCACACGCGGGCGTCGAACACGCAGCCGCCGCCCATGACCGGTTTGCCGAGATCGTGTTGTCCGGCGGGGATGTGGACGCCATCGCTGCCGCGCTGGCCGAGCTGCTCGACATGTGGGTCGTACTGGTCGATGCCAGCGGCAACGAGCTGGCAGTGGCCGGAAGCGTCCCTGGTACGCCGGTGCCCTGGCAGGAGTCCGAGTCCGGTCGACTGACTCGCATCGGCGACTGCTGGGTCGTGGCGGCGACCGCGAAGCGCGAACGGCTCGGTGCGCTGGTCATTGGCGGTGCCGACGACCTGTCCGGTGCAGACCAGCGCATCGTCGAGCGAGCAGCCGTTGTGACCGCACTGGTTCTGCTGTTCCGCCGACAGGCCGCTGAGCAATCCCAACGTGCACAGGCCGACCTGCTGGCCGACGTACTGAGTGGAAGCACCGATCCGCGCGCTCTCACCGATCGGCTCCGGTTACTCGCGCCCAACTACCGGCACGATCGCCTGGTCGTCGCAGTGTGCCGTGGCGACCACACCGCCGTACGCGCTCGGCTGTCCGCACCACTGGAAGACAGACTGGTGCTGTCTGGTCCGTACGGCGGGGACCTGGTGCTGCTGTTTGCTCGCACCAGCGCTGTGTCCACCGCACGCGACCTGTCCGAGCTGGCCAAGCGCACGGGCGTGACGATTGCTGTCACCGGCCCGGCGACCTGGGGCGAGCCCTTGGTCGAGGCACACCGGCAGGCGTCTCGCCTCGTCACCACCATGGTCCGCTTGAACCGCCTTTGCGAAGCGGCCACGCCCGACGACCTGGGTGTGGCAGGCCTGGTCGGCGCTACCGAGGTCGACGTACGCAGCCACGTGCACCAGGTGCTCGGCAAGGTCCTCGACTACGACACCCAGCGAGGCACTGACCTGATCGGCACCCTCCACGCGTACTTCGCCGCCGGCCAGAGCCCTACCCGCGCAGCCACCGCCCTCCACATCCACCCGAACACGGTGCAGCAACGCCTCGACCGCATCACCGCCCTACTGGGCGACGGCTGGCAGTCCCCGGACCGCGCCCTCGACGTACAGGTGGCCCTCCGCCTCCACACCACCCTCGGCTGACCCTGTCAGCCGTTCGGACGACAGGGTGTCGACCGAACGACAGCTTCTGTCCTCCGTTCACCCGCTTGACGAAGTCCGCTCCACCGCCACTCTTTAGGCGAAGTCAACGCGCATTACGGTGACACAGAGCGGCGCCAGGGGGTGTCGAGATGCCCGACGGGCGCATCAGCACAGTTTTCGCGGCCAAGGACGGTGGCTCTGGTCGACAGCAATCCGATAGCTCCGAGTCCCGGGCATCGTCAGGTGACGGTGCTCAGCTGGTCGGGGCCGGGATGATCGCGTTCGTTGCGGGGTCGGTTCCGGCGATCGCGGGGACGATGTTCGTCAGCCTGGCGTACAGGCCAAGACCTACGTCTCGCGCCTGTACGACAAGCTCGGCGCCACCAACCGCGCCAACGCGATCATGACCGCCCTTCGGCTCGGCCTGATCACCCCGGAACTGCAGGTCTCCGCTTAGGGGATGAGGGCCAGGCGGCCGCGGACGCCGCCCTTGGCCAATCGCCGGTAGGCCGTTGCCGCGTCCTCCAGTGGATAAGTGTCGGCGATCCGGGTGGAGATGACCCCTGCCTCGGTCAGCTGTATCAGCTCCGACAACTCCGAACGGTTCGCGTGTACGAAGATCTGATGCACGGTGATGCCGCGGAGATGCGGCGGGGTGGGACCCGCCTGGACGTGCGCGTGCCGGCCGCGGTTGCGGACCGCTTCCTGTGCACCGATGCCGAGTACAGCCGCGTCCACCAAACCGTCGGTGCCTCCGGACGCAATCGCGTCTACCGCAGCCGCCAGGTCCTCTGCACGTGACACGAAGTGATCCGCGCCAAGACGCCGTACCAGGTGTTCGTCTTCTGCTGCCGCGGTGCCGATGACGGTCAGACCGAAGTGCTTGGCGAGCTCGACGGCGTACCCTCCGACCCCACCGGCTGCGCCTGTGACGAGGACTGTCTCACTGGGGGTGAGCTGGAGGGCCTTGAGCGCCTGCAACGCGGTCAGGGCGTTGAGGGCGATCGTGGACGCAGCGGTGAGGTCGAGGTTCCTCGGCGCGGGCGCGACCGCCTCGGCATTCAGGACGACGTACTCCGCATGTGTCTTGAGGGGTCGCCCGAGCAGATCCGCCAGCCCGATCACCGGCGTACCCGGCTCGAGGTCGCTCCCGGGGCCGGTCGCGTCGATGGTGCCCGCGACGTCCCAGCCGAGGCCGAACTGGTCGCGGGCACGGGTTACCCCGTACTGGACGGCCTTTCCAGTGCTGACCGCCACGTCCACCGGGTTGACCGCGGCCGCGGTCACCTTGATCCGTACCTGACCCGCAGCCGGCTCAGGTACGCCGGTCTCGATCAACTCGATCGCGTCCGGCCCGTCGAGCCGCCGGGCAACGAGTGCGCGCATATCTTTCTCCTCTTCGTGGTGTCTGGAACATGCACCACTCTTGGAGAGCTACTCTCTGATGGGAAGTACGCACTTCGGAGTGCGTACCGCACGACGAGGAGAGCCATGCCCACCCGCACCGCAGCCCAGCGCCGCGAAGAGGCAGCGCGCGAGTACGACGCGTTCCTGGCGACTTGTCCCGCGCGGCAGCTCCTCGACCGGATCAGCGACAAGTGGGTGACTTTGGTGTTGAGCGCTCTTGCAGATGGTCCGCAGCGTTACTCCGATCTGTCGCGCCGCATCGCCGGCGTCAGCCAGAAGATGCTGACCCAGACCCTCCGCTCCTTGGAACGCGACGGTCTCCTGACCCGCTCGGTCACCCCGTCCGTCCCGGTGCGCGTCGACTACGAACTGACCCCGCTGGGGCGCACGTTGATGCCACTCATCTCGGCCATCAAGTCGTGGGCCGAGTCGCACATGACCGAAGTAGCCACCGCCCGCGCCACCTACGACAACGAGGGCTCCCCAGCATGACAACCGCGGACGGGGCCGATCGGCGAGTTGTGGTGGTTGTTGTGCCGGAGGCTGGAACCTGGGCTCCACCGGGGAGGGACCCAGGGGCGTGGCGGTTGGCGATGGCCGAGGACACGTACGAAGTGATCGCCGCGCTCGACCGGGTCGACGTCGCGGTCGCGGTCTCCGGCGACGAGCGTGCTGTGGCCGAGGTACGCGCGCTGACCTGGCCCGGAACACCGACGTACGCCGTCGATCCCGCTAGGCCCGTCCTGCACGCGGTGGAGCTCGCCGGGCCCGCCGCGGCGGTGGTCGCGGTGTCGCACGACGTACCGGACCTGCCTGGGCTGCTGATCGGCAAACTGTTCCGTGCGCTGAGCAATGCCGACGTCGCCGTCACGCCCGCCGAGGACGGCTCACTCGCGGCCGTCGGTGTGAAGCTCCCGATCGCCGACTGGCTCGTCGAACTCGCCCCGACCTTCGACACCCCACTCGAACTCCTCGAGGCCCGCAAACCCCGCCGTCACGCCGTCGCGATCGGCCCCGGATGGCACCGTCTGCGATCGAATGCTGACCTAGCGCGACTGGATCCCGGGCTTGAAGGCTGGGATGCGACAAGATCCCTACTTCGTCACTCCTGATCCGTCACCTTCTCCGGATCCGCTCGTTCACCATGCAACGGGGAACATCACCGATCGCCGATGCCGTTCAGGGGCGGCACCCGACGAGAAACCCGGCCCGCATCGGGGGATGCGGCCCGGGAGCACCATCCGACGGGACCGCACGGGGGATCAGCACGGGGGATCGCCACGGGGGACAGCAACATCACGGGGACAGTAAAACCACGGGGACAGTAAAACCACGGGGAAGTGCCGCAGTCGGGGGACTGCGCACGCTGCACGAATCCGCAGTACGGGGGGAGCACCAATGGGGGACAGCGGGGACACGGGGATGCACGACACGGGGATCGCGGGGGACGCGGTGCGGCGGGGCTGAGGGGTTGAGGAATGCCCTGTTGTGGGGAGGTGGGCCGGCCAACTCTGGTCGGCCCACAGGATCACCACCTGGAGCGGGATCGCCTGCCCAGTAGGCGGTTCAGCCCTGGAGCCGCGAGGTCAGTTGTGCGCGAGGTGTCTGCGTGCTCGAGAGGCCAGGTCCTGGACGGAGGCGTCCGTGTCCGGAGGAAGGTCGTCGAGCGGGAACCAGGCGAGGTCGTGGGATTCGTCGCTCACGACGTACTCCGTGCTCGCTGCCGCCGTGACGAGGAACTGGACGTCGAGGTGGTACGCACCCGCACACCCACCCGCCTCAAGCAGATGTCGTGAAAGCTGCAGCGGTTCGCGGCTGACTGTCAGGCGCGTGAGCCCTGACTCCTCAGTTGCTTCCCGCAGTGCCGCACCACTCAGCGTCGCGTCGCCGGGTTCGCAGTGCCCGCCGAGTTGAAGCCATCGGCCAACTGTCTTGTGCAAGGTGAGCAGGGTGTTCTTGCCCGTGCCGTCGACGACCAGCGCGCTGGACGTTACATGTTCTGGCCGGCAGCTCCGCCACATCCCGTCGGAGTGCGTCGCCAGGTGCCGCAGGTAGTGCGCCCGCAGCTCCTCCTGCTCCGCATCGGGCGGACGCCACCGCTCCAAGACCTCAACCGCATCCCCATGAAGCATCCCGCAAGTCTCCCCATCCCCGCCCGGACACTCTCAGGCGGGGTAGGGCGACTGCCTACTTGGTGGGGGTGTCGCCGTCGTCGTCCTGGGGCTTGTCGGACGTCTCTTCGGTGAGGAAGTCGCTGATGTCGATGTCGGAGAGCTCGCCGGCGTGCTGGGCGAAGCCGATGGGGTCGTCCAGGTCGCTGGTGCTCGGCATCAGGTCGGGGTGGGACCAGAGGTTGTCGCGACCGTCGACGCCGCGGGCGTCGCGGACAGCGGCCCACAGGTTCGCCGCGTCACGCAGGCGGCGAGGCCGCAGTTGGAGGCCGACGAGAGTCGCGAACGTCTGCTCGGCCGGGCCACCGGCGGCCCGACGACGCCGTACCGTCTCGGCGAGCTGTACCGCAGCGGGCATCCGGTCCTTGGTGGCTTGCCGCACGACGTCGTCGACCCAGCCCTCGACCAGCGCCAGCGTGGTCTCGAGCCGGACGAGCGCTGCCTTCTGCTGCGCCGAGTCCTCGGGCTCGAACAAGCCGCCGGCCAGCGCTTCCTGCATGGCTTCCGGGTTCTGCGGGTCGATGTCGGCCATCGCCCGCTCGATCTTGCCGGTGTCGACCTCGATTCCGGCCGCGTAGTCGGCGACCGCGGCCAGCAGATGCTGGCGCAGCCACGGGACCCCGGCGTACAGGCGCTGGTGTGCGACCTCACGCAGCGCGAGGTACAACCGGACGTCCTCGTCGGTCAGCCCGAGCCCGTCGGCGAACTTCGCCACGTTGTCCGGCAGCAGGATCGCCTGGCCGGTCGGACCGAGCGGGAGCCCGATGTCGGACGAGCTGACGACCTCGCCGGCGAGCTCGCCGAGCCCCTGACCGACCTGCGCTCCGAAGACGGAACCGCCCAACTGCCGCAGCATCCCCGCCATCGGACCGGCGAGTTGCTGCGCCTCGGCGGGCAGCGCGTTGCCCATCGCGCCGGCCACGTGCTCCGCGACCGGATCGACGATCGTCTGCCAGACCGGGAGCGTGTTCTCGACCCACTCGGCACGGCTCCAGGCTGCGGAGGTCGCGGACACCTCGGGGAGCGTGGTCGCGTCGTCCAGCCAGTGCTCGGCGAGGCGGACCGCGTCCGCGACCCGGTCGCTGTCGGTGGATGTCATCGATCGGTCTCCGGCGGCGGAGACGGTCTTGCGGGCGATGTCCTTGGCCAGGTCCCAGTTCACCGGCTTGCCGTCGGTCGACCCGCTCAGCATCTGCTGGACCTGGGCGAAGATCGCGTTCAGGTCCGGGGCGCCGCCCGCGCCGGCCGCACCGGAGAACTGCTGGAACATGGCCTCGAACGGCGTTCCCTTGAACGGGTTGTCCGGGTTGTCCGGTTCGTCGCTCATCGGAGGGCCTTCCTGTGCGGGTGGGGCGTACAACTCCAACGTACTGGTTCCGTCGATCAGTTCCTCGCTCGGTGAACGCACAACCGTCGCTGTTCGCCGCCGGCAGAGCCTGAACCCCGGTCCGGCAGGTAGGTGAGGAAGGCAACAGTCTCTCCCGGTGTACGCCGTACCACGCACCGCAGCGCCCCGTGCCGACGAGCGATCGGCGAGCGGATCGGTGAGCGGAAAGGGAGGGGATGTCCTGGAAAGGGAGGGTGGGAGGGAGAATTGCGGTGCGGGGGATGGAATGGTGTGGTGTGAGCGTGGGGACCTGGCCGGAATGAGGAACGGATGAGCGACGCGATCAGACTGCTGGACATTCGCGACAGTGCGTTGTCCAGCGACGAGGTTCTCGCGGCTGTCGCGGACCCGACGGCGGGCGGAACTGCGCTTTTTATCGGCACTGTGCGCAACCACGACCAGGACAAGCCGGTCGACCGCTTGAGCTACGAGGCGCACCCGGACGCGCTGGAGCACCTGCGGAAGGTTGCGCAGCGTATCTGCGACGACCCCGCGGTGACCGCGCTGGCCGCCGTGCACCGGACCGGGGATCTGGTGATCGGTGACGCCGCGGTGATCGTCGCGGTGGCGGCTTCGCACCGAGATGTGGCGTTCACTGCCTGTCGGCAGTTGATCGACGAACTCAAGGCCGAGGTCCCGATTTGGAAACACCAGCGCTTCAGCGACGGTGGCAGCGAGTGGGTCGGCGCTCACTGACACGTACGCTGGGCGCATGAAGGTGGCCGGATGAAGGTTTTGGCGTGGCTGGCGTTCCCGCTGGCCGCCACGCTGCTGGCGATGTGCTGGGCGGCGTGGCGCGGGTGGCGCAGCCGTGAGCGCCGCCGGTCCGGCGGCCCCTTCGCTTCGGTCGAGGACTTCCGCCGCTTCAACGCCGCGCTCGCCGCGCCGGGCCCGCGGGCCACTCCGGAACGTCGCCGCGGCCTGGGTCGTCGTAACCATCAGCCGGTCTCTTCCGAGATCCGTCGCTCCGGCTCCAAGATCGCAGGGCAGGGTTCGTGACACGTCGTACCGCCACATTGGTCACCTCGATCGTCGTGCTTGTCGTCTCGCTGGGGCTGGTCACCGCGTTCCCGGTGCCGTTCGTCTCGTTCAGCCCCGGGCCGGTCAAGGACACCCTGGGATCGTCGAAGAACAAGCCGGTCGTCGAGATCACCGGCCACGACACGTTCCCGACGACGGGCCAGCTCGACCTCACGACGGTGTCCGTGACCTCGCCGGACCGGGAGCTGACCCTGCCGCAGGCGATGCGGAACTGGCTCGACCCGCACCACGACCTGTTCCCGCGCGAGATCATCTATCCGCCGGACCAGAGCGCCGACGAGGTCGAGCAGCAGAACACCGCTGAGATGACCGGCTCGCAGGACAGCGCGGTCGCGGCCGCCCTGCAGGCGGCGAAGGTTCCGTTCCATACGAAGGTGTCGACGGTCGCGGACAACTCGCCGGCCCAGGGCAAGCTGAAGGCCGGCGACATCGTGCTGGCCGTCGACGGGCAGACGGTGACGCAGGTCCCGCAGGTCGGCGAGTTCGTCCGCAAGCACAAGGTCGGCGAGAAGGTCGTCTTCCTGATCCGCCGCGGCACCGCCGAGCAGACCGTCGAGCTGAAGACCGCCGCGACGCCCGGTGACGAGACCCGGCCGATGGTGGGGATCACGATCGGCGTCGACTCGCAGGTCAAGGTGACGGTCAACCTCGGTCAGGACATCGGCGGCCCCAGCGCGGGCACCGCGTTCGCGCTGGCCATCTACGACAAGCTGACCCCGGGCCCCCTGCTGAACGGGAAGCACGTTGCCGGCACCGGGACGATCGACGCGCTCGGCCAGGTCGGCGCGATCGGCGGGATCCAGCAGAAGATCGCCGGCGCCCGGAACGACGGCGCGACGGTGTTCCTGGTCCCGGCGCCGAACTGCGCGGCCGCGCTGCATGCGGGCGTGAAAGGTATCCAGCTGGTGAAGATCAGCACGCTGACCGACGCCATCAGCGCACTGCAGGCGGTCGCTGACGGCAAGGGAGAGGTCCCGTCGTGCAGCCAATGAGCGATAGGTACGTACTGGTGAGCCGAGGGGAAGATCTGCCGGCATGGATTCCGTAGGCACGCTGCCACCGGACGCGCTCAGCCGCGCGGTGGTCGAGATCGAGAAGCACGTGAGCAGCGCGGGCTGGGACCAGCCCGCGCAGTTGTTCGCGCTGGTTCCGACGGCGGACCTGCTCCGCGCCGAACCCAACCTCGCCGCCGAACTCGGCGCCGAGGACGCATCGCAGCCGCTGACCCCGGTGGCCCAGGGCGAGCTTCCCGGTGGTGTCGAGGACGACCGCCTGGCCGACACGCTCGGCCGGATCGAATGGCCGGACGGCGTCGCCGGCTGCGCACTGGCGATCGAGCGGATCGTGCTGCCGGCGGCGTCCGAGTCCGGCCTGTCCAGCATCGAGTCCGACGCCGAACTGGCCCGGCTGGCCGGGAGTGATCCCCGCCGGCACGAGGTCCGGATGGTCGCGGCGGTGCTCCGGGAAGGCGCGCGGTTCGGCGCCGTCCGGTTGCGTGCCCACGACGAGGACAGCGCGGTGCTCACCGGTATCGACTTGGTCCCGACGCTGTGCGAAGTACTGTCTTTGACATTCGAACCTTCGACCGGCATCCGGTCGGGCGACGGTCCTGGGGTCGACGGCATGAATGACGACGAGGAGAAGCGACCATGAGCGACGGCGTCTATGACATGCCCGAGGAGCCGCCGGCCCGCCGGAACCGGCGTACAGGCGGGCGCCCCCGCGCTCTGCTGCCGACGATCGCCACGCTGATCGTCCTGCTGATCCTCTTCAGTATCTTCACCGACGTCTGGACCCAGCGGCTCTGGTACCGATCGGTCGACCTCGGCTCGGTGTTCAGTACTGTGCTCGGCACCCGCGTGCTGCTGTTCGTGATCGTCGGTCTGCTGATGGCGGCCGCGGTCGTCGCGAACATCATCGTCGCTTTCCGCACCCGTCCCCGCGTGGCCCTCGCCCCGTCGCCGAGTCCCGGATTCGAGCGGTACGGCGAACTGCTGCAGCAGCACGGCAAGATCGCGGTCGGCGTCGTCGCGACCCTGATGCTGGTCTTCGGCGGCTCGGCAGCGTCGGGGGAGTGGAAGGTCTTCCTGGCCTGGCGGAACCGAACCCCCTTCGGCGTCACCGACAAGCACTTCAACAAGGACATCGCGTTCTTCGTCTTCGACTACCCGTGGCTGCGCGTGCTGCTCGGCTTCGGCTACTCGATCGTCCTGCTGTCGCTGGTCGCCGCGATCATCACGCACTACCTGTACGGCGGCTTCCGCCCGTCCGCGAAGGGCCAGAAGGCCTCCGGCGCGGCGCAGGTGCAGTTCTCGGTGCTGCTCGGTCTGCTGGTCCTGCTCAAGGCCTTCAGCTACTGGCTGGACCGGTTCGGTCTCACGACGTCGGACGCCAAGCTCTTCACCGGTGTCTCCTACACCGGTGACCACGCCATCCTGCCGAGCAAGGAGATCCTGGCCGTCATCGCGGTCCTGTGTGCGATCTTGTTCTTCGCGAACGTGGTCCGGCGGACCTGGCTGCTTCCCGGGGTGGGTACGGTCGTGCTGATCCTTTCGGCGATCCTCCTCGGTGCGCTCTGGCCGGCCGCGCTCCAGCAGTTGCGGGTGCGACCGAGCGAGCCCGTGAAGGAAGCGCCGTACATCACCAAGAACATCGAGGCCACGCGTCAGGCGTACGGACTCGAGGGCGCCGATGTCACCGAGTACCAGGCGAAGAGTACGGCGAAGCCGGAGGACCTGACGGCGGATGCCGAAGTCCTGCCAGGTATCCGGCTGATCGACCCGACGGTGATCGGACCGACGTTCGAGCAGCTCCAGCAGGTCCGTGGCTTCTACTCGTTCCCGACGGATCTCGACGTCGACCGGTACAAGATCAAGGGCAAGGTCAACGACACGGTCATCGCGGTCCGCGAGGTCCAGGTCGACCGGCTGCCGGCCGGTCAGCGCAACTGGAACAACGACCACACCGTCTACACCCACGGCTACGGGGTCGTCGCCGCGAACGGGAACCAGTCGCAGGGCGGTACTCCGGTGTTCACCGAGAAGGACCTGCCGCCGACCGGCGATCTCGGTGACTACGAACCGCGGATCTACTTCGGCGAGCAGTCGCCGGACTACTCGATCGTCGGCGCTCCCGAAGGCGGCCAAAAGGTCGAGCTCGACACGCCGGAAGGGCAGAAGGGCGGTGACCCGACGCTCAACACCTATGCCGGCAAGGGCGGCGTCCCGGTCGGCTCGTTCGCCAACCGGTTGCTCTACGCAACGAAATTCCGGGATGCGAACATCCTGCTGTCCAGCCGCGTGAACTCTGCCTCGAAGATCCTCTACGACCGCACCCCGCGCGAGCGGGTCGAGAAGGCGGCCCCGTGGCTGACGCCGGACGGTGACCCGTACCCGGCGATCGTCGACGGCCAGGTGGTCTGGATCGTCGACGGGTACACCACCTCGGACAACTACCCGTACTCCGAGAAGGTCGACCTGGACGTCAGCACCCGGGACACCACGACCGGCCGCGGGACGATCGCTCAGCAACCGAGCGAGAAGATCAATTACATCCGCAACTCGGTCAAGGCTGTCGTCAACGCCTACGACGGCTCGGTCGAGCTGTACGCCTGGGACGACAAGGACCCGGTGCTGAAGACCTGGATGAAGGCGTTCCCGGGCACGGTCAAGCCGCGCTCGGACATTTCGCCGGACCTGATGTCGCACCTGCGCTACCCGGAGGACATGTTCAAGGTGCAGCGCGACCTGCTCGCGAAGTACCACGTCCAGGACGCCGGCACCTGGTACCAGAACAGCGACCTGTGGCGAGTGCCGGACGACCCGACCGCGGTCTCCTCCGGTGGTGACTCGGCGACGCATATCAGCCAGCCTCCCTTCTATCTCTCGTTGCGGATGCCCGATCAGTCCGAGCCGAAGTTCTCGCTGACGTCGGTGTACGTGCCGAACGGTGAACGCGAGAACCTGACTGCGTTCGTGGCTGTCGATGCCGAGGCCACCTCGCCGGACTACGGCAAGTTCCGGGTGCTGCGATTGCCGGGGAACCTGCAGATACCTGGTCCGGGGCAGGTCTACAACAAGTTCCAGACCGACGAAGGCATCAGACAGGCGTTGCTGCCCATCAACCAGCCGAACAGCGGGGCAAGAGCGCAGTACGGCAACTTGCTGACGTTGCCGCTCGGCGGTGGTCTGCTCTACGTCCAGCCGGTCTATTCGGTGCGGACCAGCGGGCAGGGTAGTTATCCGGTCCTGCGGTACGTCCTGGTGTCCTTCGGCGACAGCGTCGCCTACGGCGGGACGTTGCAGGATGCCCTGACCAAGGTCTTCAAGACCAGCGTCGACACCGGCGAGCTGCCGCCAGGAACCGAGAAACCGCCGACGACACAGACGCCGAACCAGACGGTCAAGCAGGCCATCGCCGACGCTCAGGCCGCTTGGACCCGGGCGCAGACAGCGCTGAGGAACGGCGACCTGACCGGCTATCAGACGAACCTCAACCAGATGAAGGCCGCGCTCGACCGAGCCGCTGCCGGGGCAGCGGAGACACCTACGACGACACCGTCGTCGACGCCGTCCCCGAATCCGTCGAACCCACCGGCATCGACGACACCGACGAGTCCACCGACCTCACCGGCAGGCTGAGCCGCAGGGTGGTTCCCGGGGCGGCGACACCGACATCAGTCGGCGTCGCCGCCCCGTTCGTCTGCGCCGTGCCGGCTGGTTGCCTATGGCATCAGGTCGTCGGCTCCGGGTGGAACCCGGCCGCGGTGTCGAGCACGTCCTCGTCGGTGAAGCGCTCGTGATCGATCGTGACCTCGGCCGCGACGCCAGGCTCGATGAAGTAGAACACCTCGTTGCCGGCGAACAGCGCGTCGTACCCGCCGACCTTCACCGGTTCGAGCTGCCAGTCGCCCGGCTCCTTCTCCTCGTACTCGACCAGGAAGTCCTTGACGGCCTCGAGATCGGTGAGTCTCTCGCCGCGGAGCGTCTTCACGGTCAGGTCGACCTTGAACGCGCCCTCCGGATCCGGCCCGGTCTCCCAGACCCGGCTGTGGAACGACACGTCCTCCCACTCGTACTCGAAGTCGCTCGGCGTGCCGAGGCCGTCGGGAAGGTTCTCGATCACGAAGCCGTCCAAGGTGCCAGCCCTTTGCTCGGTCGATGGATGTTCAGCGGAGTACGTCGACGACGGTGTGAACTCCGTTGCTGAGGCAGGGACTGTCGCCGAGAGCCCGAGCGCGGCCAGTAAAACCGCGCTTCCGGTCACGATACGGCGGGCGGACGGCACGGCTCGGGAACGAAGCGATGAACGCGACATGGCTGCCTCCTGGAAACGGTGGCGCCCCGCCTGCTGCGAGACGCCTTTCGTGACCAAGAAGGTGCAGTGATCGTGCCTCGTCTGAACCGACGAGTTCGGAGCTGTGGACAACCTCGCGGTCAGTGCCCGATCAATGCCCGATCAATGCCCGATCAGTGCCCGATCAGCCGATGCAACCGGTGGAACGTCTGCCGGAACCCGAGCCGCGGCCAGGCCCGCGACGACAAAAGGTTCGTCACCCGCCAATCGGTCACGACCGACGTGTACCCGGTGTCCGCCGACCACTGCAGCACGGCCTCGCCCAGCGCCCGCCCGGCGCCGAGTCCGCGGGCCGACGGCAGCACGGCCGCGAACCCGAGGAACCCCGCATTGTCCGGTTTCGCGAGCCCGCTGTGCGCACTCGACTTGTCCAGCGAGCAACCGACCGACGAGCCGATGACCTCACCGTTGTACGAGGCAACGAAGGTCGCGTAGTCCTGGTCGTCGATCGATTCCTCCCAGTCCGCCACGGCTTCCTCGAGCGTCGGCAGCTCACCCGACGAGAACACCGGCGACAACCCCTGATGCCGGGGCAGTTCGAGGTCGAGTTCCGCGAGTACAGGGATGTCCGCGCGCACGGCACGACGTACGACGAGATCCGATGGCGGAGACAGCGGGGAGTCAGGCGCAGGACGGACGGCGTGCGCATGCTGCGAACCGAACGCCAGCCGGAACCAGGCGTCGAGCAGCGCGGGGTCGTCGGGCACCAGGACGTAGTGCGCGATGCGGCCGTCGTCGACCCACTGCGCGGCGGCGGCGCCGTACAGATCGCGGATGTGTTCTGGCTCACGTACGGCGTGACCGGCGGCCTCTACCCAGATGTTCGGACCCCAGACCGGGGACTGCTTCGGGGCGGCCAGGAGATAGCCGGTGATCTCGCCGCCTTCGACCAGCACGGCACCGGACGCGCCCTCGGTCTCCCACGCGGCCGTCACCTCGACCAGCGCGAGCTGCGCGTCCTCGTAGTCAGCGGGAAGCAGCGGGTGACGCTTGCGGTGCTCCAAGTGCCGCTCGGCGAGCAGGCCTGCCGCAGCCGGCAGATCCGCCTCCTCGAACGGGCGAATGACGTGTCGGGACATACTCGGACGGTACGCCGCCACGCCCCCGGCAGACACGGGTTTTCGCAGGTCCGGGGCCACACCAGGAACCGATTTGGTTGCTCAGCCCAGATCCTCTAAACTAAAGACACAACGACGCGGGGTGGAGCAGCTCGGTAGCTCGCTGGGCTCATAACCCAGAGGTCGCAGGTTCAAATCCTGCCCCCGCTACCAAGAAATGATGGTTAGAACCTCGGTCCTGAAAAGGACCGGGGTTCTTTCTTTCCCAAGACAACTGCCCACGGGGCCTCTCCTGCCGCAGGTACGCGCTGAGGGGCGCACGGACCGTGTGGCGTCGGTCACGCCGTGGCAGATCTTTGGGGATGGCAAGGTCTTCCTCTGTTAGGACAGACTCAGAGTCGGGGACGAGCCAAAGGTCGCGTGTTCTAACCAGCCGCTTCTGCTCCCTTGCCTGTTCGGCGGCAAGATCAGCCGGAAGCGTGTCGGCCAGCATGCGGCGGAACGCCGGGGTGTAGTCGAAGCCGACCACCTCATCGTCGTCGAGCCAGATCTTGTCGAACACGCCTTGGTTGAGCTGGCGCCGGACGGCCGAGTTGCCGGCACGGTAGTGCCTGAATGCTTGGTGCATGAGGCCGACCCAGTAGGTCAGTTGCTGCTTGATGCGTGCTTCGTCGGCGGTGTAGCGCTCCAAGATGTTCTGGGCGGTGGCCTTGGCCAGCGCGATGTTCGCCTGTTCTTCTTTCAGAACCTCGACAGAGATGGCATCGGCGTAGTGGGCCTGGAGCACCTTCTGGCTCTGGTTGTCGAGTTGAGCGAGCCGGCGCTGGGCTTCCTCGGTCTTGCCGTGGAAGAGCGGGAGCATGGTCTCGACGTAGTCCCAGATCACCTGTCGGATCTCATCGCACTTCTTCTCGGTCAGTGTCACGGTCTCCCAGTGAGCCTCGATCAGGTCTTCGGCCAGCTCGATGGGGATGGCACGCTGGTCGCAGCCGTTCTTCAAGCTCTGCCGGCCGAGGCAGTAGAAGTAGCTGTACAAGTTCCCTTGGCCGTTCCTCGATACGGCAAAGCTGTACGGCTCCCCGCACCGACCGCAGAAGATCGAGCCTTTGAGGTAGTGCGTGCGGACCCGTGGCTTCTCCTGGCTTTGAATGCGGCTTGCCCGCACTGCCTGTACGCGGTGGTAGAGATCTTCGTTGATCAGCGCTTCGTGGTTACCGGGGTACTCGATTCCCTCGAAGGTGACCACGCCGACGTAGTAGCGGTTCTTGAGGATGCTGTCGATGTGCGATGTGGCGAGCGGCTTCGGTGGTTTGTTCGGTCGGATGAGCGATGTGATGCCGCGTTCCGCGAGGTCATCTCGCAGCATCACCACTGTCCACTCGCCCGTGGCGTAGCGCTCGAACAGTTCGGGCACGATGGCAGCCCGCTCCGGATCAATGATGACGGTGCGTATCTCGCGCCCGTCCTCGGTGCGTTGCCGGACGTTGAGGTAGCCGAAGGGTGCCATGCCAGGGGTGCCGCCACCCTTGGCCTTCTGGAGCATGCCCTTGCGTGACTCGGTGGCGAGGTTCTGCGAGTAGAACTCAGCGATCGTGCTCATGATGCCGTGTAACAGCATGCCGCTCGGCGTCTCGTCGATGTTCTCGGTTGCGGAGACGAGCGAGGCACCTGCCGCCTTGATGGCCAGGTTGATCTCGACGTCGTCTTCTCGGTTCCGAGCGAGGCGATCGACCTTGTGGACGATGACGTAGTCGACCTGGTGTTCGCGCAGATACTCCAGCATCAGTTGGAGCTTTGGTCGATTGGCTGAGCGAGCGCTCTCTCCGGCGTCGACGAAGTCGGCGATAACGGTCGCGCCGAGGCTGTCGGCTTTGCGGTTGTTGGCATCTCGCTGGGCCGGGATCGAGAAACCTTCGTCTCCGCCGCCGCGCTGTGCCTGATCCTTGGTGCTCACGCGTTCGTAGGTCACCGCTGTTTTCAACGCCCCTAGCTGAACAGGTCCGGCGGTTGCGATACGTCTCGTCATGGGCAGAGTCCTTGTGTCGCTAGTTGGCGGTGATAGAGCGGTTTGCGACCGCGTGCAAGTCGTGCGGTCAGAGGCCTGACTGTGGTGGTATCCCGATCGGCGTTCAGCCGAGTTTGCGACAGTCGAACCTCAACGGCTGGGATCGAGACGTCGAAGTGCCGGGCAAGTTCAGAGGAGGTTTGAAGGCCTCTGGTCCAGGCGCCCTTCAGTAGCCGCTTTGGCATCAGGACGCAGCCGGCGAAGTGATCGGCGGCGCGCTCGGCCTGTTCGGCTGCGGTGTAGCGGCTGTTGCTGATGTACAGCAGGTGGGCCCGGCCGTGGTCGATGATGTGCTTGAACTCGTGCATGAGCGTGAACCGCTGTCGCACCGGCGCTTCGCCCTTGTTGAGCGTGATGATCCAGTGCGTGCCGCTCCAGTGACTGGTGCCGCTGACGGGTAGATCCTCGAACACGACACGGATGCGTGGCAGTGAGCGGACGATGTCTGATGGGACAGCGCCGCTGGTGATGCTGAAGAGACTGAGCAGTCGGTTGGCTTGGAGCTCGGCGATCTTCTTGGCTTCATCGAAGTCAGTGGCTCGTTGCGGGATGAAAGCTCGGAGGCGCGCCAGCACGCTCCGGGCCTCGGGGTTGTTGTATTGGTGCATGGTGTCCTCCTTTCGATTAGGGGTTATCTGTTGAGCAGGTGCTCGGGTTAGTTTTCGTCTTCTCCTGGCGCTGGGCCATTGCCGTCGTAGCCATGCTGTTTCGCGATGCGGGTGAACGAGGCTTCAAGCTCGGCCATGGCGTCGTCAGGCAGGTCGCCATACTTGGCGCGCAGATAGGGCTTGAAGGTGGGAAGTTCTCCTTCAGGCAGCAGATCAGCGATGGCGAAGATGTCGGTTGCAGGGATCTGTAGTACTCGGGCTATCTCTTTGAGGTTGCCCGCTTGTGGTGCTGCAATCTGGCCGCGTTCGATGCGGCTGATAGTGCCGACGTCGAGACCAGTTTGCCGGGCGACCTCGCTAGCCGAAAGGCCAAGTTCTTGCCGTTTCTGCTTGAGGACTGCTGCAAGCTGTTCAATTCTTTCTGGTGTCATTTCGCATCTCCGGTTAATTCGATTCCTTTCATTATGAGCCCATCTTTGAATCAATTCAACGGCATTGGCGGTTTCTACAACGAAGATTGACGAACGCAGGAGAGCCTGCCCTTGCTTTTGTTTTCTGGGGGTTATTGGGTAGGAGGCGGGCGCGTCAGCGCTCCTGCCTCCTACCCGTAGGGGGTGTCCCGCTCTACCGCTGGGGGAGCGGGACGGTGGACCGAGGAGCGGTTAGCTCTCCGGCTTGGGGGACGGGGCAGCCTTCTTGGCTGCCGCCGTCTTCTTGGCGGCGGTGCCCGCTGCCTGAGTCGTCGACCCAAACAGCGATTCGATGGCACCGCGCCGTTCGGCGGCCTCGCGCTCGATGTCCTCGAGCGCCTTGGCAACCCGAGCCTTGAAGTCCGGCTCGGCCTGCTTCTGCTCGACGTAGATCCGGAGTCCCCGGATGCAGGCATCCCGCAGGGAGATGTCGTCGAGCTTGGCGATCATGCTGGCCTGCGAGTGCAGGTCGTTGGGGATCTGTACCCCGATCGTCTTGTAGGTGCCTGGGGCACCGTTGCTGAACTCGCTCATGCGAGCTCACCTCCTCGGTGGTGGTGCAGCCGGCCATCTCCTGTGAGATGACGGTGACGGCTGCACGGCACCGAGGAAGAGGGACTCAGATTGCGCCTTTCCCCTGTAGACGACTCGGGACGTGTCACCTAGTGTGATCGGCAGTTGGGGGATGTTTGTTGACTCGAATCTTGGAGGGGTTAAATGCGACGAGCCAACGGCTTGGATGAGTTCCATTCGAGGATGCTCGCCGGAGACGGCGTGGAGTACTTCGAGGATTCCCGTGGTATGCCGACCATCGATTATCCGCACGTCCATGTTGTCCACCACGGCAGCGGTCAGGTCGATGTGGTGGCATCCAGATCTTCCTATGATCACGCATGGCGAACCTCGCTGCGTAATCCGTCGGGCAACGAGGTTCAGGACGCCGTGAGGACTGCGCGCGGTTATCTCTAGCCTGACTGTCGGTAGCACCCCCGTTCCATTGCCGGGGCGGGGTGCTACCCGTTGCCTTATTCTGTAGATGTAGCATAATAGAAAACATATGCGACAATCTGATACCGACGACCTAGCGCAACAGATCAAAGAATATCTCGACAAGAAGATCGAGTCTGAATTTGGTCTGCTTCACCTGAAGCTCAGCCATATTGATATCATGCTGAACAAGATCTACGACGAGCTAGGTGGTACGGACCCTAACTACACGACGGACGGCGAAGAGCTTAATCGGTCGTAGCGCCAGTCGTTTTTCTGAATTTAGTTGTCAAGGTACAGCGACAGGGCTCACACCCGGCCGTTGAACACCCAGACGCCGCCTGAGTGATCGGCGAAGCGGACATCGCCGCTGGTCTCCATCTCGTGCACCATGTGCTCGGTGTCGATGCGCACGACGTCTCTCAGCCACTCTGGGAGCTTGGCGAGTTCGTCTTCGCCGTTCAGCTCCTCGACGATGTGGTCGGCGTAGGCCTCGCGGTTCTCGAACTGGCCGAGGTACGCCTCGGAGAATCGCGCCAGGGTGTAGACGTCGCGTTCGTCGTTGATCTCGGCCCACGCGGAGAAGGCGAGACCCTGCTCGGCGATCCCCTTGCCGAGGGCGCAGACGACGTCCAGTGACTCGTACTCCGAGAGCGTGATCTGCCCGAAGCCGTCCTGGTCATGGATCGCCCACTCCTCGGCCGGCTGCCCGGTCCAGTGGGCATGCAGTGAGCGGGACAGGATGTTTCGGATATCCGTATGGATGTCCTCCAGGTCTTGGCTGGCGTCGATCCAGTCCCCAATGTCGTGGCCTTCGGTGTAGTCGACCAGGGAGCGGACGTAGATGCGCGGATGGATGCGCTTCTCCGTCTCGCTGGCTTCTCCTGCTTCGCGTTGGGCCGCCAGGATGTCCTCGTGCTCGATGAGCGCCTGGGCGTCCTCTTCGTTGAGGCCGTAGCTGACGTAGCGTTCCAGCTTGGCTCGCTTCGCGCGGCGGTCTTCGCTGGCAGCAGCCCGGGCTGCCTCGATCTCGGCTTGTCGCGCGGGATCGTCGGTGCCGTACGTGTTGACGCCTTCGGGAGTTGGCCGAGGGCCGTCTGGATACGGCGGTGGGGTTGGTGGTTCGTGTTCACTCATTCATCACCTCCTTTCGTGTCAGTTGGTTGGTTCTGGAGTGCGGCCGCTATGCGGCCTTGCTCTCCGGGGATGCTCTTGCCGCGTTGATACGCTCGTTCGCCAGTTGGGTGAAGTCCGGGTTCAGCTCGACGCCGAGCCAGTCGCGATCGTGCTTCTCGGCGCTCACAGCGGTGGTCCCGGCGCCCATGAACGGGTCGAGCACGATGGCCGGTTCACTCGGTGCGTTGCACGTACACGTCGCCATGAGTGCCCCGCGGATAGCCGCAGCGCCGAGCCGTCTGGTCACCCGCCGATGCGGCTTCAGGCAGTTGGAGCACCGCGCCTCCGGACTGCCAGCGAGGATGGCCCGTTCGGCTAGTCGCTCTGGGAAGGTGGCGAAGTGTGCTCCCCGGTACGTCGAGGTTGGCAGTTGCCAGACGTCGCCCGGGTTCTTGCCGAGCGGGTGCCCGACGATGCCCCGCTGCTTGAGCGCGACCAGCCCGCGGATGTTGTCGGTAGTGCGAGCTCGCCACTGCCTCGGGATGGCGTCCTTCGCCGTTGCCTGCGGTGCGCTGGGCCTGCTCCTGTGCGGTATCCGGATGGCGTCCAGGTCGAAGAAGTAGCTGCGGTGCTTGGTGAGCAGGTAGACGACCTCGTAGGTATTCGTCAGCCGGTCTGGGACGCTCGACGGCATCGGGTTGGTCTTGCTCCAGATGATCTGATTCCTGACCAGCCAGCCGGACTCGGCGAGTGCTGTGGACAGTCGCGCCGGCCCCAGGAGGAGGCTCTTGATCGGTGAGCCCTCGCGGTCGTGGATTGAGTAGCGGTCAGCCACATTGAGCCAGAAGGTCCCAGTCGGCGCCAGGACACGTCGGACTTCGGTGGCGATTGCGACCAGGTTGCTCACCCACTCGTGGATGTTCCGCTCTTGCCCGAGCTGCCCGCTTACCTGGTAGTTGCGCAGGTTGTAGTACGGGGGGCTGGTTAGGACCATGTCGACGGACTCAGTGGGCAGGCGGCGGAGCTGGTCGAGGGCGTCGCCGACGAGGATGGTGTTTCGAGGCAAGTGGTTCATGCGGCGCCCCTGATCACCAGTGGTGCTAACCCGTCCGGTAAGACGAAACGGAACAGTTCGGGCAGCGGTGTCGTGGAGCGGGCTATGGCGTCGGCCAGCCTGGAGATACGCTCTTGCGTCGGCAGTTGCCAGACAACTAGGGGGAAGGCACCTGCGCTGGATTGTTCGACTCCCGTGCGGCGGTAGTCCTCATACTGTGCGCACTTGCGAAGAAGCGTGTTGATGCTCTCAGTGCCGAGGTCGACCTCGATGAACCATCGGTCGAGGTAGCTGTCTTGCTTGGTGATCAGGAACAGGTCCGGTTGCAGTACTCGCCGCTCACCGCTGGGGCCTGTGAACGGACGCCAGCACTCTGGCTCACATTCGACGAAGACCGACCTGACGTCGCCGCTGCGCTCGGTAGCCAGCAACGATATGTGGGTATCGGCAACGGCCAAGCAGTGCGCCAGGAAGCGCGGCGACGGCTCGTGAGTTCGTTTGGCGTTGCTGCCTGCACGGAGCAAACGATGACCAACGGAACCGAGTTGCCAGACGTAGCTGGCCGAACCGGCGCGGATGCCGCCGACGCGACGCTCGAGCGGCTTTAGTAGTCCTTGCTCTTGGAGGCGGCGGAGTACGCGTCGGGCCGAGCGAGCACCTGAGACGGGACTTGCGTGATCGTGGAAGCAGAAGGCCTCAACTTGGCGGGTCGTCAGGTAGCGGTGCACGGCGATCAGGTTGATGACTTCGCGGTCTCGATCACTGAGCGATGCTTGAAGGCGATGAAGCTGACGGCGGCCAACTTGGCGGCGAGGTCCGGCGGCTGGGGACGGAGTCGAGAACGACGTCCTATTCGTCTCCGTGGATGAGTCGAACAGGCGGTTGACCTGCGGGTTCACGGGATCGCTCGACCACGCGACAGGTAGTGCGACCGGTAGCTCCGGTTGGCGTGGTTGCTGCTCGTTATCAGGACTCATCGGTTGTCCTCCGTCCGCACCCGACCGAGTGGTTCAGTGCGTGGCGCACCTTGTCCGGCGAGGTCGGCCCAACTGGCCTCGACCTCGCTGAGCGGTTGGCCGTATCGGCGCCTGGAGCGCTCGCGGATGCGCTCGGGTGTGCCGGATGGCGCGGGGAGCGGTCTCGTTTGGAGCGAGGCCCAGCCAGTCGGCGAACCGTGCGACAGGAGCGAGGCGTAAGCCCGAAACTGGCCGAGTGCGGTGAAGTCTTCGGGCGTAAGGTCGCTACCGCGGGCCATGACGACGGCATCCTCGTGGCTGAGCTGGAACATGACTTTGGAACGGGCATTGGCCAGAGCAGCGCTGCGGAGGTGTGGCGGAAGCTGACCGAGGTGCTGCGTGGCGAGCGTGAAGGCGACACCGTAGCCGCGAGCTGTGGCCAGGGCGTCGCCGAGATCGCCCGGGATGCGCAGGTAGTCCTGTACCTCGTCGATGAGCATCATGACTGGTCGCGTCTCAGCTCCAGGGGTCCGATGCATGGCGGCCTGCCAGAGCAGGTTGACGACTAGCGAGCCGAGGAGCTTGGCACCGTCCGGTCCAAGCTGACCTTTGCTCAAGCTGACAAGCAGGATGCGCTGTTTCGTGAAGACGTCGCTCATGTCGAACCGCGGTTCGACCTGGCCGAGGATCGCTCGGAGTCCAGGTCGCAACAGCACAGAGCGGAGCTTGTTCATCACTGGCGCGATGACGCTCTGACGTTCGGCGTCGGAGATCGACTCGTACCAGGCCCAGAAGCTGCCGAGCCCCATCGGGTCGTTGCGCACGAGTCGGGCTGTCACCGAGCGGCGGAAGCCGGCGTTCGTCAGCAGCAGCGGTACGTGCAGTAGCGAAGCGTCGCCGCGTCGGGCCAGGCTGAGCAGGCTGGCGTGCAGGATGTCCTGGGTGCGAGGTCCCCAGTTATCGGCGTACAGCTCGTGGATCAGATGGACCAGGGCATCGGCAGCCAGCTCGGGATTCTTGCCGACGAGCGGGTTGATGCCGATCGGCGCGCTGTCAGTAGCGTCGAGCAGAACGACGTCATGGCGCCGCTGCTTCGGGATTCGCCAGAGCAGGTCTTCGACAAGTGAACGCTTGGGATCGATGACAACAACACCGTGTCCGGCAGCCATAAATTGGAGGGCCATGCTGCCGATGAGCGTCGACTTCCCTGTGCCGGTTGGGCCGACGACCAGGCTGTGGCGCAGGCTGTCCTCGACGGACAATGCCAGTACCCGCGGTGGACCCGGAGCTGCGCTGTCACCCAGCACGAGCCCGGCTTTGGCTACCGCCTTAGGGGCCGGCATCGGCCGCGGATGAGGCGCTGGGAGTCCGGCGATCGGAGGATCGCCGATAGGCCAGCCGATAACACCAGCCAGTTCGCGGACCGACAGCTGGAGCGGCCATCGCCAAGGGGATCGGAGAGCTTCCATAGCTGAGGTGCGCTCGGCCTTGAGCCGCATCGCTACCTTGGGACTCTCGGCACCGCGGAGGGCTGAGAGCAACGAGCCGATCAGTTGGCGGGCCCGCGGGGTACTAGCGGCCGTCACGCCGATGCGCACCGTGCAGCCGAAGCCGTGGACAGCAGTCTTCTCGGCAAGTAGGCGTCGACGCTCGGCCGCCCCGGCTGGACTCTTGGCGGGCACAACAGGGGCGGTTGGCCGAAGGCGCTCACCGAGTATGACCTGTTGAACGAGCTGTTCTTTGGTTCCCGTCTGAGCGAGCACGTTCAAGACGGCCCTCGAGGTCGCCTCTGATCGGGACAGGTTGATGGCTCGAGCGGCGTTGCCCTGAATCGCCAGTTTGGCGGCGTGTTGGAGGCCAGGAGCTCTAGCCGGCTGATCTGACACGAGCTGCACACCTGGCAAGTACGTCGGCAACTGTGCTTGAAGTGCCCGCAGCGCGGGAGCTGGCGCGGCTAGCCGCCATTGCACTTCACCGGCGACGCCGGCCGTCTCCAGAACGATGCGCGGAGCTCCGTATAGGGTCGCGATGGCGCTCAGGGCGTTGACGACCTGGACTGGTTGCAGGCCGAGAGGCAGAAACAGCCGGGCCCACTTCATTTCAGGACGAGGACTGCGCATCATCGGGTCCTTCACGTCCTGGCGTTACTGCTTGTTGGGCTGTCTGGTTCTGCGCTTCGGCTTCTGCCTGGGCGAGCGCGAGCGCCACTACCGCCTTGGCGATCTTGTGCACGTCCGGCTCGGTGCGTAACTGCGAGCGGATAGAGATTCGTCGATCCTTGCCTATCGGCTGCCTGCTGCGCTTGCGGTTTCGTTTACTCATAAAGTTCCCTCCTTTCGCCTATTGAATGCTTTGAATCAATTCAAAGTCTGTACTACTAGTTGTACTTGAATTGATTCAAAGCTCAATAAGAATCACTCATTCCACAACACCGAAAGGAACAGAGCCTTCTCTGTTAAGTGGATACGAAAGCTGCTCAGCCGAAGTGGACAATTTGGCTCACCAGCGCGACTGCCGGAACCGCCAGACGGCTATCGCAACGACCGCGGTCACAACCACGACGACGATGACCAGCAGCTCCGTCCAGACCTGGCTGAGCAGCCAGACCGCCCCGTACAACGCCAGCGCGCCCATGAAGACGCTGACGCAGGCACTGACGAGGCGGTCCAACCACCGCTGCGGTTCGTTGTTCACGACGGCCGGTTGCTGTCGTCGTCGGGCGGGGCTACCTCGCCCTCGATCACGTCGAAGTGCAACGGCTGGCTCGGTTCGAAGTCGGGCCGCGATCGCTTGAGTGCTTCGTTGAGCATGGCCATCTGCGCCTGATACGAGATGTTCTGGATCTCCAGCTCGGCCTGACGCTCCCGCTCGGCTAGCTCGTCTCGGCGCTCATCGCTGGCGAGCCAATTCCAGGTCTGGACAGCGCCGACCACGGCGAGCGCGGCGATGACGAGCCAGAACAGGAACAGGATGAACTCGACCATCGCCTAGCGTCCCTTGCTGACGTTCGAGATGACGCTCATGAGGGCGCCGGTGCTGGCGATATCGAACATGGCCAGCTTCTCGGCGGCATCCGGGGCGACCTGCTCGGCCATGTTCCGCGTTCGCGTAATGAGCAAGCCGGCCATCATGGCACGCTCGGTGGTACGCGTGATCGCGCCGACCTCAGCGGCGGCCTTCTCCTCTTGCCGCTCGATGCGAGCGAGCTCGTTGCTGTGCTGCTTGACCTCGGTGTTGGCGAACCAGCGCGCGACTTCCTGACCCATGACACTCTCCTGCTAGTTGACTGTTGCCCGGCCGACAAGCGATCTGCCCAAGCCATGTACCGGGCGGAATGAGAGCACCGAAACAAACGCCTGTCGAGACGACCAATAAAGTCGTCGAGCCGTCCTTGCCGATCGGCGAATGCGCAGGTCGGAGACGGATTCGGGACATGGCTCCGACATCTTGGCGACGCGCCCGCGACAGGTCAGCGACACCGACTCCGAGACGTGAAGAAGCCCCGTTCAGGTGAACGGGGCTGGGGGGCCGGCCGGGTGGGATCCTGCGCGAGGGCAGGCGGACAAGTGGTGCGAGAGGGCGTGCACACGCTACGGCGTCGGACTGTCGGCGTGCGGGTACAGCTGGCGGAACCGGATGGTCTCGAAGCGGTGCGGATCGAGGATGTCGTCGATCCGCCGATCGTCCAGATCACCGGCGACGCTGGTGATCTGCCTGCTCAGTTCGTGACCGAGCAGTGTGTCGGGATCTCTGGTCCAGGCCTCGATGATCGCGATGACACCGATCAGGTAGTTGCGGTAGTCACCGAGGCAGGTGGAGATGACGGACTCGTCCCAGGCCAACCACACCGAGATGACCTCGGACAAGGTGGTTGGCTCGATACCTTCTTGCCGCATTCTCGCGGCGACATCCCGATAGAAGAAGCTCCGGAAGAGCTCCAGTACTTCTCTGCGTATCGACTCAGTCGACATGGTGGCCTCCAAGTTGTGAAGGCCGACCCCCTTTTAGTTATGACACTGCTTAAAGATTCATGCAAGCGACCGTTTGCGAGGCGTGGTCAGCTCAGCACGATTCGTGACCTGTGACAGCTAGTCACTTCTGGTCCAGATCGCTACGCTGCGCAAGGGGCAGTGAGGCGAGCTGGGGCGGTGGTACATGGACGAGTCACGTGAAGATGCGGAGTCTGATCTGCCAAAGGGAACGGCATGCATCGAGCGATTGGTCGCAGACGGGATCAGCGAAGATCGCCTCGCATCATGTCGTGAGCTGGCCGAAGCGATGCGCCTCGAACTCGGCCTTGATGAACCGCTTAGTACCGGCGGGCAGATCGTCCTCCTGCGAACAGTGCTGACCGAAGTGGTGAAACGAGCTCGACGCGAGGCGCTGGCCAACAAGGAGCAGTTCACGCACGAGGAATCTGGTCGCGAGCATGACTTCCGGATCGCCGCAGCTGGCGAGCTACTCCGCATCCCTGACCCGGAGAACACCTTCGAGACGATCCAGGAATACAGGGGCCGAACCAAGAAGCTTCCTGATTACGCGAGAGGCAGCGCACGACAACGAGCCAAGCTCCGGGCGGCGCTGTGGCTCGGCGCAACCGCCACCAAGACCGCGGAACGGCTGGAGGAGAAGGTGTCCCCGGTCCTGGTGGCCGCGATGGCAAGCTACGCGCGCGAACAGCGCGGCACACTGCGGGCACTGCTGGACGAAGATCTGCCGACCAGAAAGTCTGGAGACGATACGCCAGTCTCGAACGGCCCTGAGCCGGCAGAGCCCGCGTCGCGGCGTAAGTGGTACGTATGGGCGGCAGCGGCATTGGTCGTGGTCGCAGGACTGATTTGGGGCGGTATCGCCCTGTTCGATGACAAGGAGCCTTCGGGGCCAGGTGGGGGCCCAACTCCTGGGCCGAGCACCTCAACTGGGTCGAGCAGTACGCCGTCATTGGCCGGCCAGGAGATTGTCGACCAGGTCAAACCATGTGCCAGTCTGCCGCGAGACTCGCAGGCAGCAAAGGACCTCCGGTCGAGGCGTCAGGTCGTCGTGGATGGCCGCTGCTTCCCTGACCCAACTGTCGACGTTGGCACGCAGGCTGGACCGACACGCGACTCCGCAGATGTCGTGCTCGTGTCGACCGGGCAGATCCTCAACAACGTCTGTCTCAAGTCGGGCCAGGAAACATCCGACATGGTCGGCACCAAGACGAAGGTATGGGTGCGCTTCGATGTTGACGCGAACCGTCAGGCGTTCATCTCCGCGATCTGGACGCAGGCCGAAGAAGGCGCTGACCCATGCTGAGCGCTTCCGTTTCCATGGGGACGACGCGGCTATGACACCGCCGCGACCGCCTGCGACGACCGACGACGCAAGCGCTCGTCACTTCCTTGATGCTGCCGCGCAACTCATCGACGCGATGTTCGTTGCGTCGGTAGAGGATAGGCCGCGTCGTCTCCGGGCAATCGACTTTCCGGCCACATTGGAATGGCTTCGCATCGAGGATGTTATCGCTCTCGCTCGCGAGAAAGGTGCCCTTGGTGCTAGCCGAAAGGCCTTTAATAATCGTTGGCCAACAAAGGAAGCATTCGTCAACGACGCCGTGATTCACACGATGCTCTATCGGGATGCGCCTAACGCTGATCCCGCGCTCCAACAGGCGGAGATGGCAGCCATCGCAGATGCCATAGATGTCGGAGACGCAATCGCTCGGTTTAGCGATGCGATGCTCAATAGCCTCCTGTCGTATCCTCGATCGTTCCTTCTTGCGCACATCGGCCCATTGCTAGATCAGCACCCTGACTTGAAATTCGCGATCCTCAAGGACATGCAGCGTGCGCTCGCTCCATGGCATCAAGGGTATGCTTCCCTCTTCGCCGCGTTTAGCGTGAGAATGCGACCCGGCTGGACCATTGAACGATTCGGTTTGGCCCTTCAGGCCATGCTCGACGGCTTTCTGCTGCGCACGCGCATCCAAAGCGAGCAGATGCAAGCGGCTCGATCGGACGTCAGTCTATTCGCCGACGCCGTTGTTGCATTTGCACTCGGCGTTGTGGTTGGGGTGGAGGACGACCTTGATGCGCGAGCAGCACTGAACAGAACGGTTGTCCCGCAAGCGCCCCGGATCAATGAGTGAGCGGCAGGTGACAGTTTGTAGTTGCAGGCATATGACTGCCGAGCCTGGCGCTTTAGAGGGAGTCAAGTTCGCCCCTACGCATCTTGACCGGGGTGTCACCCGCCGGGATGCTAATCAATAAGCGGTGACACTGTCGCTTCACTCAGCGCGCGCTCAAAGGCGGAAATCTGCGTGGCCACGGAACCTACAGCACAACAGCGCAATGCATCTCTGATCAAGCAATTCAAAGCCGCCTATCGGCAGGATGACCTGGTCGTCCTTGAGGGATTTCACGCGGTTAAGCACGCTCTGAGGTTTGGTGCAAGGATCCTTGCCGTAATCTCCGACGATCCTGCCCAGGTCGAGCGACTTGGTGCTGCTCTCGCTCCCGACACTGCCGGCCCGATTCTAAGTCAGTGCGTGCATGTCGATCCCGAGACATTCCGGCTAGCCACCCGATCTCCGATCGGAACCAGAATTGTCGCTGTCGCAAGCAAATCGCGATATTCCGAGCAAGACATAGCCCGGCGCGCTGACCGCCCAGTTGTCGGTCTCGAAGATCCACGAAATATGGGCAACGTTGGAGCAGTGATACGACTCGCGGCGGCATGCGACATCGCGGGCGTGATCGCAATCGGCGAGGCAATCGATCCGTGGCATGTGACGGCGGTGCGCGGTTCAGCCGGTCTGCACTACGCTCTCCCGGTAATTCAAATGAAGACCCTGAAAAGGGAGGATCGGCCGATCGTGGGCATCGATCCAATCGGTGAGCAGCTGTGGAATACGAGCATTCCAGCCAATTCTGTGCTGGTGTTTGGCACGGAACGATACGGGCTCAGCGATGCCTTACTTAGCATCTGCGATACTCGGGTCTCAATTCCGATGCGCCCCGGGGTTTCTAGCCTCAATTTGGCCACTGCGGTCGCTGCAGTTCTGTACGGTGGAAACCTTGCTGAGAGTGATCGATGACTGTGTATGCAGACAAGCTTGGCGAGAGCGAGCCGATTGATGGCCTAGTCCTCCTCAACTACGGGGATCCGGCCTATCGAGGCACGGATGACAGCGGTATCGGGCTGTCAAAGGCAGAATCTATATTCCTCCGCCTGATCGGGTATCTGGCATTCGCCGAGGCGGTCTCGATTCCTGCACGCTTTATGCTGGAAGGCCAGGCAATGGCGCAGGCAATGACCTGGGCGTCTCCGCTTCTGGAAGAGGGGCTAATTGTCCCAGAGCGTCGATCTGGGCCGGGCAGCTTCGTAGACCTCGCCAGATTTCGCCAGCTACCAGAGTTGGGCTTGCGACGAGCTGAGTATCTTGATCAACACGCCAAGCGGGCCCGCATCTTTCGCTTCTCAGAGCTATCAAGCACGTACCGGGACCTTCTTACGGCCGACCTCGCGGAGTCGGGAGCATTCCGCCGCGTGGTAGTTGGTGGGCGGACAGGGGCAATTGCAGCTGCGCTGTCTCACGCAAGAGGTGACCACGAGATCCATGGTGATGGCAATCCGGAAACGTTCGTTCGAATCGTCGAGAAGCATGCACCGAAGCTGAAGCACGTAGCATTTCGCTGGGCGATGGCGCGTTACTATGTCACCCCGCTGCTATACGACGGGGTCAACACGAGAGAAGTGCCTGACTCGGCCGCTCGCCTTCTCATTAAAGGTGGTGTGCTGGACAAGGCCATACCCCCTTTCGAAGGGGCCGCGCCGGCGGAGGCGGCGTTTGAAAGGTTGAAAACTGCCATCCCCGCAGACTCAATCAGCTCCTCGGCGCGACACTACTGTGAGGCGCTGCTCGAGGTACGCCGATCGCTACCCGAGGCACGTCAGATCTTCGCCGACATTGCTGAGGCTTCTCACCTTAAAGATGCTGGACAGTCGCTGAGCCACGAATTAGATAGAGAGTTAGCAAGGCAGCGGGGCGTGCGGACTGGTCACGCTCGCGTCTTCACACTGGTGTCATCACTGATTGGCACCGCTGCAGGGGCGGCCGGCGGTATGCCGTTTGACGCAGACCCCATCCTCTTGTTACTAGAGGGCTTCGGCAGTGGCGCACTGTCTGGAATCGTATCGAATGAGGTACAGCAAAAGGTTCACGCTCGAGCAGATCGGAAGAAACGTCCTTGGATGCTGGCGATGGACCAGCTAGACAAATCAGTTTCTCAACCGAGCTAACGCTCGCCGATGGCCTTAACAACCAGCTCCGTAAATCCGGTCTCCGGGTCGTCTTCGCGTTCGAAGTGATGCCCGGGTGACTCCAGTAATACAACTTCGCAGGTTGTTCGCACGAGGCATCCTTCAGCTAGATGGCCACCCACCGTCGTGCCGTCCTTGTCGGATACGGCGAGATGAATGTGCATCCCGGCAGTGGACGCCGTCCCCGTCGCTGAGACGATCTCAAAATCGTCGGGAGAATTGAAGTAGTTCTTAGCTCCAGCAAGTCGCAGCACGGCATGTGAGAGGCTTCCCACACACGCGACGACAATGGCAGCCTGAAGCGAATGAGATGCTATGTACTGCTCGACAGACTTCTTCAGGTCGTCGCCAGCGCGCAGGCGAAATGCGTGACTTATCATCCTATCATAATACAGGGAACTATTCCACTTGTATAGTTGCGCCAGATTGATCGGATGCTCAGTCATTCGCGATGTCAATTCCTAGGGGTCCCTGTGCTGTTCCCGTCATGGGTGCGTGAAAGAGCGTTGCTGAAGCGAGTCGGGTTTGCCGCCGGGCCATCCTTGGGACGAGTCCTTGCCGGTGTGGTAGCGGCGCTGGCTCACGGCGTCGATCAGCTCGTCTGCTCGGTCGGACTTGCACTCTTGGCGGCAGGTGGCTCCGTTGTGGGTCGGTATTGCACACCGATAGCCTCAATCGCGTTTCCGGGGATCACCAGACGCTGCCAGCCCTGCTTGCCTATCTCTATCAGCTCAGCTTGGCCAGGCATCTCCATGTAGAGCGGCGGAGCGAGGATCAGCTCTCGATCCGTGAGGTCCAGGTCCGCGCTGTAGTGGGCTACCTTGCCGATGAAACGTGGGCCGCTGCTGAGCTTGACCCAAACATGAGGGTCGGTGTTCGTCGGCCGATCTTCACGGAAGGCCTTCGTCCAGAGCGAGTCGTGTGTGAGGTGCGGCTTGTCCTTCCCCCGCCCAAGCCACCAGTGCAGAGCCAGTGCAGCGAGCAGGGCGACCACTGTTGCTACGACGGCGGTGACAACGACATGGCGCAGTTGACTTGTCAGGTATGGCTTGTCGGTAACCGCTTTGTCGAGGGCGACGAAGGCGCGACCCCACTTGAGGTGCAGCACCGTGACGACCGCGAGGCCGATGGCGCTGAAGCCGAGCGAACCGAGCGCGATGCGGCTAATCTCGCGGAAGGCCGACTCCGGAGCGCCGACTCGACGTTTCGCTGCCAGCAAGTCGAACAACATGCCAGGTGCAACCAGCAGAAGGAACAACACCAGCGTCAGCCAGCTGGTGGGCAGCATCAGCAGCTACTCTTCGCTCGACGCCTGGGCTGCCGCAGACTGGCTCGGTGGGTCAGCCGGCGGCTCGTAGGGACTCATCAACGAAGAGATCGGGCCGTCGTACGGCTGAGCGGGCTCGACATTGAGCGAGTCAACGCTCTTGCGCACCTCGCTGAGGTCGATCCTGTCTTCGTAGGCCGGTTCGTTCGGTCCCTCGGTCACGCGCGTACCTCCCATGTGCAAATCGTTCGGTCCACACCATAGGGGTTAGCACCGACAAGTTGGGCGGGACGCGGTGCACTTGGCCCGTGCCTAGCCCCAGAGCTCGTTGTTGGCTGCAGACGGCTGACTGCGTGGACTCCGCACCGCCGATCAGCCCTGCGTGGATAACGATGCTTACCGTTCAAGCGGCTTGACCGGCGATCGGCGTGGCTCTCATCGCCTACCGTGAGAAGGCACCCATCGTGTGGTGTCGTCCCTCCAGACCCACACGGGACGGGTGCCCCGATCGTGCTGACCGGGGCACCTGATCCAATCAGACGGGCCTATCAGCCGACGTCGGACCGCCACTCGGCCCAATCGAATGAAGCTGGACGTTCACCGCCGCTCTCCAAGAAGCCTTTGATCGCCCTGCGGATGTCCTCGATGGGCAGCTCGGAGTCTTGCGGATACCCCTCGTCGTGCCCGGTGTAGTAATAGAAGACTTCCTCACGCTGGCTCTGCTGTCCCACCGCGTACCAGGCACCGATCACGCCGTCGACATTGCCGGCGTAGCGCAGGCTGCCGACTTTGCCCTCGGGGTAGAGCCCGACGCGCAGCTCGTGATCGGGGTAACCGCGATCGTTGCGCGGTCGCTCTTGGATGTAGAGCGTGGCGACCGAGTTCTCAAACGGCTCCGCCAGCATGGCGTCGACTAGTGCATCGACATCGGCGGCCGAGGTCACCAGCAGACCGCCGTCGGTATGCTCGTGCTTGTAGTAGGCCTTCAGCGAATACGTCATACCGGCTCTGTCCCTTCGGGCTTCGGCGACTTGGGGTAGGTCTCTTTGAAGTTGTTCGGTCCAAAGAGGGTGAGTTTGGCGCCGTTGGGCAGGAAGTCCTTCAGCATCTCATCACAGCCGGCTTCACCGGGGCAGGGCCGCTTGTTGACGACCAGCGTCGCCCGTCGTAGGCCTCGCTCGCGCATGAACATGGCGAACTTGATTTCGACGTGGGAGGTGATCTGCAACAGGTGCGGCGCGTCGCCAATCTTCTCGGCGACGGCGAACCGATCGGCCTTGTCGCGCCACTCGTCGAAGCCACTGACCCACTCATCTTCCGTGCCGTCCTCATTGCGCCACAGGCCACGGGTCTTCTCACGATGGCCGGGCTGATCGCGGCGAACGGGCAGCTTGGCGAACAGTCGCCAGGCATCCTTGTCATCGATGTCCGGAACTTCATCCTCCGGACTCGTCTCATCGCCATCGCCCGTCGCCTTGTCTGGCTTGTCGGCTTCCGACTTCTCGTGCTGATCATCCGGCCGGCGTTCCGCGGGCCGCGTGCTGCCACCTGGACCGAGCGGCCGTTCGCCTGTCGAACCGCCGCTTGGTTCGGTAGTTCGGATGCCGCTGACCATCTGCTGGACCCATTGGATACCTGGCTGGCGTGCTTGAGACAGGAAGTGCGCCGCTTCCTCGCAGCGGCGGGCGGCTTCGTCCAGCTGCATCGCCGCCATCCGGGCGCTCGGATTGTTACTGGTACTGCCAACCCATCCTGCGGCCTCGCGGTACTTCTGTGCCCGGTCATGCAGGTAGGGCACGATGCGCTCGATCTGATTCAACGCGTCGAGCAGTTCCTGCGCGACGCGTTGCAGCTCGGAGGGCATGCCTACGGCCTCGGCCGGCTAAATCTGGTCGGCGTAGCTGCGGCATCCGGCTTCGGCGATCTGCAAGGACTGGACGGCTTGGTCGACCGACTTCGCGGCGGCCTCCAACATGGCCGCGATGTCCTGGTCGGCCCGCGTCGCAGTGCCGCGGATGAGGGCCTGCACCTGTTGGCTTGATTGCTCGAAGCGCTGCTTAAACCCGGCCAAGCTGGCCGCGCCCTGCCTCGACTGGTCAGCCAAGCCGTGCAGCTGCATCTTCATCTGTTCGACTTGGGACATATTCCGCCTGCCTCACTCGTGATGGTTATGGGTAGAGGGAAGCTGACCGGACGGCTTCTCGCCCAGGCACACTGCGCCCTAGCCATCCGGCCAGCCGAACCGAGGACCCCGTCCGGGCCTCGGTGCATTTGGAACGGCTGGCGCAGAACGGACTCGCTTCACGTCCCGCGCCAGCCGGCTTGTTGGAGACCCCTGGCCGAGCCCTCCACAGGGGAGGAGAGGGCTCGGACAAGGACCGGATGACGGGACCGGTGGGCGTGCAGCGATCACCCTGCACATGAGAGGGGCTGAGGACGACTCCCCACCAATCCCACCGGTTCATGGATTGAGCACCAGGACTCGAGCGCCAGTGGTTTCCTCGAACCATCCGCGTCGATCGGTCGGCATGCCGATTCCTACGAAGTGCAGCAGGCTTGGCAGTACCACGGCGGTCACGTCGTAGCGGTTGATCGACTGGGCCAGTGCCTCGAATGCGGCGAGCCAGCTATCAGGCTGCTCGACATAGATGTGGCCCATCGTGAAGTGTTCCACTTCGGCGTATGCGGCCATCTCCCGCTTGAGCTCCTCGACCTGGCTGTCCGTGACCAGCAGATCGCGGCGCATGTACCCCAGCAGCAGCGGTCGGGTGAAGTCCTCCGAGAAGCCGTTCAGCCCTCGTCCCGCCAGCGGCGAAAGGTGTCGTTGAGGCGCTGCCAGACGCGCGCCCACCAACGGCTGAGACGGGAGTTCGTCATCGGTCTTCGGCATCTGGGCTTCTCAAGGGAGCGACCGGCTCGATGGTGATGCGAAGGCTGGCGAAGCGCCGCGTCATCCCGGCCTGGTATTGGAGAGCTTTCGCCGGCTCGGCGGTGTAGTCCGCGATGACATGCTCACCAAACCAGACGCGCACGCGGCGGTCGGTTGATCGCGGGACATCAGCAAGCGTCGTCATTCGCCCCGCACCTCCCGCGCGATGTCGCGGACGATGCCGATGTAGCAGGCAGCTGCCGCGATCCATAAGCCCCACATCAGGTGATGCATAGCCCACGTCCCCGTTCGATTGGGTCGGTTATCGGAGGACAACCATCCAATGACGTTGCGTGGTGGAAAACGACGGCGATACATATGCGCCCGGGAATATGCGTTCCATGCATACCGGCAGGTCGTCACGGGTAGTGTTGGCCCTGTGACGCGCTCCCAGCGGCGGCTGTGTCCTTCATGCGGTGCATACGTGGCGGCGGACAACAACGGTGACCAGTGTGGACCGTGCCAGCGGCGCGCCCCCGAGCTCACCCGTGAAGCGCCGCGCCTCTCAGACGACTTTTGGGAGGCTGACGCACTTGCCGAGGCTGCGGCTGAGCGACACTTCGGCAAGCTGCTGGTGGCCTACCGCAAGCTGCTGCGGCCCGAACCGACGCAGGCGCTCGTCGGCCAGTGGCTCGGACTGACCCAGGGGCAGGTCAGCCGGATAGAGCGCAGCGCGACACCGGTGCGGGACCTCGACAAGCTCGATCGCTGGGCTCAGGCACTGCACATCCCCGAGCAGCTGCTGTGGTTTCGTCTCACAGCTCGGCCTGCCACCTTTGGGGAGCAAGCCGAGCTGACAGCGCCGCATGCGCAAGCCGACTACGACGACGGCCAGGATGGCATCGATGCATACACGCGCTCCGACCGCCGCTCTATCGTGCAGGCTCAATCACCTGCCGAAGGAGACGGAGTGCATCGGAGGCAGTTCATCAAGTCGGCCGGCGCCGGCATCACGGCGGTAGGGGCCAGCCTGCTGGCAGGGACAGTGCCCAGCCCGAACCGGCGCCTCAGCCGTGTACGGCCAGACGCCAGCACCGAGATTCGCGAGATGACCCAGGTCTTCCGTCGCCTCGACAACCGGTACGGCGGCGGTCACAGCCGTTCGGTTGTGACCTCGTATCTGAACTCGACGGTCACACCGCTGTTGCAGGAGAGCACCTCGGGCGGAGGCCGATCTGACTTGTTCGCGGCCGCCGCCGAACTCCACCACTTGGCCGGCTGGATGGCGTATGACACCGGCCACCATGGAGACGGCCACACTCACCTACGTCAGGCGCTGCGTCTCTGCCATGAAGCCGACGATGAGCGGCTCGCCAGCGAGATGTTGGCCGGTATGAGTCATCAAGCAGCCTTTCATGGTGCGCCCGACAGCGCTGTCGACCTGGCCCTCGCAGCTCAGCACAGCGCGAAGCGATCTGGCTCGAGGCTCCTGCAGGCTGAGGCTGCCGTCATGGAAGCCCATGGTCTCGCGCTGCAGGGCGACAAGACCGGTTGCCTGGCCGCGCTGAGCCGCGCGGAGGACGTGTTCAACAGGTCGGACGCTGAAGAGCGACCACAGTGGCTCACCTACTTCGACCACGCGTACTTAGCGGCAAAGTTCGCACACGCGTTTCGCGACCTCGGGCTAGCTGCGGATGCCGAACCCTTCGCCCGCCGATCCCTCGAGATGACCGACGGGTATGAACGTGGCCGTCTGTTCAACACGGCCTTGCTCGCTACCATCCTGGCGGATCAACGTCGGCTCGAGGAGTCCTGCGCCCTTGGCATGGAAGCAACGACACTCGCCACGTCGGTGCGATCAATGCGCGGCACCAGCTATTTGCAGGACCTCGGCACGCACCTAGCGCCGTACCAGAATGTCAAACCGGTCGACTCTCTCTTCGAGAGCATGATCGAGATCGGGGTGTCACCCCTGGACGAGGTCAGCCGGCCTGGAACGCGAGCACGTGCAGCAGACCGACAAGGGACGCCGCGCCGATGATCTGGCCAGTGTCGATGCGTTCGCGAACCGAGTCGAGCGGCACCCAGTCGATCCGTTCCGCTTCGTTGATGTCCTCCGGCTCACCGATGTAGTCGGCACCGTACGACACGAACAGCAGGTTCTCGGCGTCCGTCGTCCCTACCGAGGGCTGCAGGGCCACCAGCGGTTTGACGTTCCGCGGGCGCCACCCAGTCTCCTCCTCGACCTCCCGCGCTGCGGTCACGGCTGGATCCTCGTCAGGATCGACATAGCCGCCCGGCAGCTCCCAGACCCAGCGGTCGATGATGAAGCGGTGTCGCCACATCATCAACACGTTCTCTTGCTTGTCATCCAGCACCACCATCATGGCGGCCTTGGGCATCCGCAGGACGTACTGCTCGAAGCGGACACCATCGGGCAGCTCGACCGACGCGATGCTCAACCGCAGCCGGCGCGTGTCGTCTATCAGCCGCTCGCCGTGGATTTTCCACAGGGTGGATTCTGTACCGCCATCAGCCGTCACGCCACGACACTACCGAAGGTGCTCCATCGCGGCTCAGTGGACGGCGTTGCTTGATGCACGGTCTGCACGGGCCACGACCGTGGCTCGACTGGAAGCCGATGACCTGAGGGCTCCAAGCGCGTTGGCGAGCCGGTACTGGTGCTGGCTCGTTGATGTAGGTCACGACACGTTCTTGACGATCACCAATTGCGACCGTGGGGTTGGCAACTGAGCGTGACGGGGTGCATCTTGTTCACTGGGGAAGAAGTTCTATCACCGGGGGAAGTATGAACAGCATCGACACGGACGAGTACTCGACACGACTTCGTGAGAAGGCGATTGATGTCGCGACGAACCGGATCCTGATCTCGCGCATCGGCGACAGCGCCCAAGAAGATGACCTAACTGAACCTTCCAACTGCGGCGGCCTGGGCCGAATCCGGCACTTTGTGCGGTCCACAGTGGATGGTTGGCCAGACAACCCGCTACCGATCGACCCAGCGCTCCAGAGGCTCGGCTTGCCTGGCCAGGACAGCATCGAGGCACAGGTGTTCCAGAACGCCGCGTGCAACTGGCGATGTTGGTATTGCTTTGTGCCATTTAGCTTACTGTCTGCGAACGAGTCGCGGTCACAATGGGTATCTTCAGACGAATTGGTCGACATGTACGCGAGCCTGCCGAATCGTCCGCGCATGATCGATTGCTCCGGCGGGCAACCAGACTTGGTTCCGGAGTGGGTCCCATGGATGATGCAATCGCTCATCAATGCGGGCCTGGCGGACTCAACGTATCTCTGGTCTGATGACAACCTGAGCAATGACTACTTTTGGCGCTATCTGGACGATAGTCAGCTGGACTTGATTAGACAGTATCGAAGCTATGGCCGGGTCTGCTGCTTCAAGGGCTATGATGAAACCTCCTTCGCCTTTAATACGAAAGCGGACCCATCTCTGTTTCAGAGACAGTTCGAGCTGTTCGGCAGACTGCTGTCTCTGGGTATCGACCTCTATGCTTACGTTACGTTCACGACGCCGACGCTTGTGGATATTGAAGGTCGCATGGAGCGGTTCCTCGACCGCCTAATGTCGCTTCACCCTAACCTGCCGCTACGAACGGTCCCGCTACGGATCGAAAACTACGGAGTGGTTTCCAGTAGGGTGGGTCTGGTCGAACAGCGCGCACTTATTGATCAAGATGCCGCCATAGTGGAATGGAACCGAATTGTCCATGAAAGGTTTTCGGAGAAGCAGCGATCGCTTCCGGTGACCGAGATCAACCTTCACGCCGAGTGAGGGTGGAATGCAAATCGATCTCCAAGATGAGACATTTCGTGCTGAGGTTGCGTCATGGCTGGCCGGACTCGACAACGTGGTTATCCGTGATATCGAGGAAGTCTTTGCTGTGTCGCCTGGTGTCTACCCAACGACACTTCTTGAGCTTTGGCGCGAAGAGCTGGCGCGTCGCGGTTTGATGGAGGTGGTGAATCTGGCGCCTGTCGACATTGCGAAGCCTTCCGCTGAGGGTAGCAATCTGCCCGTAGAGCATCCCCTGGATGCGGATTGGCGCTTTGCCGAGCAAACGACAATCATGCTCGCGGGTCGGGCTCTGAGGCTGGCTGGCGAGGAAGGGACTATCGTCCACCTGGGCGCTCCAAGTACCTTCGTGCGGTCGGCACTGACCTCGCAGCACCGGCACATACTTGTTGACCGAAACCAGACGATGATCGGTGCCCTTCGCAACCGCGGAGTCGGACCTCAGAGCCTCGTAATCGGTGTGGACGTCGCCGAACTTACTCAACTCCACGTAGATGCCTGCGCCGTCATCGCCGATCCGCCATGGTACTTCGATGAAACGCTTCAGTTCCTGCGAGTCGCTTCTGACGCGTGCCGTCTCGGTGGCCTCGTACTGTTGTGCCAGCCGTCGATGGGTACGCGCCCAGGAGTGGAGGCCGAGCGAACCGGGTTGACCGCGGCGTTGCCAGCGCTTGGACTCGCCCTGGTGAGTGTAGAGTCCGGTGCTGTGCGATACGTCACTCCGCACTTTGAGTCGACATCGCTGCGTCATGCGCTCGGAGGGTTCACGATCCCCGCAACGTGGCGAGTAGGAGACCTCTTGGTCTTGTGTCGAACGGCGGAGGCGACGCACATACCGATGTTGAGCGATCAGCGATCCGAGAAATGGGAAGAAGTCACCTTCGGACCGGTTCGGGTCAAGCTGCGGCAGAGCGACGCTCAAACGGATCTAGAGTCCCTTGTTCCCGGGGATATCTTAACGACGGTCAGCCGGCGCGACCCCAATCGCGGGCGCGTTGGTATGTGGACGAGTGGAAACCGAGTCTATGGCCTGGTGTCGGTTGAACATATCGGCCAACTGCTCCGACTGTGTAATGACGACCTAAATGCTGGCGTATTCTCTCTGGGTGCCGTGTTAAATCGTGCAGGTAGCCTTGCGATAGATCGTGAGATTGCCAAGAAGCTTCATGATATTCTAGAAATAGAGCTAGAGGAGCATCAGGAAAGGACGTCGGGGCAGTGAAGATTGGTATGGCTTGGCAGCAGTTTCTGGAAACTGCTCGGTCCCACGAAGAGTGGTCCGCCTTCGTTGGCGAGTCGAAGCGGAATGTTCATCTTGCTGTGATGATTGAGCCATTTCTCAGCTACATCTTCGAGGGCCAGAAGACGATTGAGTCGAGGTTCTCCTCACACGCCATCGCCCCATACCGGCAGATTAAGGTCGGTGACCTTGTCTTGCTAAAGCGGACAGGCGGACCAGTTGTCGGCGCTTTTATTGCTTCTTCGGTGGAGTTCGTTGAGCTGCACGACCGCGAGCTGGATCGACTTCGACGAGACTACAGCACCGCCATCTGCGCCGATGAGGAGTTTTGGCAGGCGCGATCCGACAAGCGCTATGCGACCCTCATTGGAGTTAACAACCCCGTCGAGCTTCCGCCACTGCCCATCGCAAAAGCCGATCGCCGCGGGTGGGTGCCACTCGATGTGCATTCAACAAGCAACGAGCATGAGCAGCTGACACTCATATGAGCTCCTTCGTCTGCCTGACGGGTGAGATCGCGTCCGGTAAGAGCACGTTAGCCCGCGCACTGGCAGACCTGTGCCCACACGCGACGCTGGCGTCATTTGGTGACGTGGTTCGCGCTGAGGTCCGTCGGCTGGGCATGCCGATGTCGCGGCAGAGTATGCAGGACGCCGGCCAGACGCTGACAGGAGGAGGTTGGGAGAGGTTCGTCAACTTGCTGCTGGCTCGCATGGCGCCAAGAGCCACGTTAAGTATCGTGGACGGCATCCGACATCGAGCTGCGCTGGACTGTATCAGGGACCAATGTGGAGATTCGTGCGTGCTCGTTGGTGTGCGCGTCTCCAGCGCTGAACAGTTGCGACGACTTCGGCTGAGGGGTGAAGACCCAACCATCCTTAGGCATGATGTAGAGAGCGAGATCCCGTTGCTTATTGAGCTTGCGGATATTCGAGTGTCGGGTGAACTAGATGCCAGAGGCGAGGCTCAGAAGGTACTCAGCTACGTGACTGCTCGCGGTCAGGACGCTTGACCCCGGTGGATCTGGTCGGCTCTGTTGGTCCGAGACGCAGGTGCGAGCAGGTGAACGTTGTCGCCGATTCGTCGCCTCGGCACCTTGGTCGGACCAGCGGGCAGGTCAGGCAACCGAACCTCGAGGTAGCGCTTTGCGAGCGTCTCGAGGTAGGTAACCTCGTCATCAGTGAGCGGGCGGCCAGTCGGGATCCCATGCCAGTACTCGGCACACTTACGACAGCATGCAGCCACGGCATGCATCGCGTAGTCCAGAGCGGTGGCCTTATCAGGCGCTACGGGCGTCTGTCGTCCTTCCCGCGGATGCTCAGCCCGTCCGATGCCTGAGCGAATTCGCGGCTCCACCCGCTCCATGAGTTGATCGCGGCCGGCGCGGAGAGCGTAGTTCAGAGCCCGCTCTCCGAACGGCACGTGCCAGAAGTAGTGCCTAATGCACTCCAACTGCATCGCGGCAAAGGTGCTGTCGATGTCGCTCAAGTCCCGCTCAGCGGTGCGTGCGAGCGAGACCAAGGGAACACCACAATCGCGACAGGCGCCCGGTACGAGTTGCTTGGTCAGCTTCTTTGTCAATTTGAAGCAATGAAGATCGGCGTCGCAGATCGTGGTCGTGCACTTGATTTCGATCTCCTCATGCTGCTTCCAAATACCAGACCTTGCCGCATCGGCCTTTTCGGCAGACCACTTTGGAGGGAGAGGCGGCAGAGTAACAGCGGGGAGTGGCAGCGTCTCGTCGCCGTGGTCGACCTCTGTCCAGTATCTATCGTTCAGTTTCGATCTTTCGAACTCGCGCATTGTTCCGGTCCTTCGTCTATTGAGTGATGTAGCTTCTTGTTAACTAGCAAGGGCATCAATCAGAATTTCTCGGTCCACGGCATCTAGGGAGCCAATATCTAGTAGTGGGATTAATTCATCGGTGACGATGCGCCACGAACTGGCCGACTCTTGGAAGGTCGACGCCGTACCCCACCAGTTGATCCTCTGTTCGCCGAGGCGGTAAGCGAGGTAATTGGCGAGGATATCCGGAGGGACCTCGGCCTGCATAGCCACGTCGCGCACAACCGACTTGAGCCTTTGAACTGATCCGTTTGCTGCCCTCAAACACTGATTAACGACCGGCTCGGCGCGACCAGAGAAGAGGATATCGGCCGCAAAGTCGTTCGCATGCTGCTCTTCGGGTGCTTCGTTCCATGCGCTGATCTCACCAAGTTCAATCCATGTACGAAGACCGCTTCCCGTTTCACTTCGGATGTGGTCGAGTTCGTGTAGAAGGTCGGCTAGCCATCTGGCCGGCGAGTCTGTGGTCTGTTTGAGCACGATCACGGGGCGGCCATCGTGAAAGAAACACGCTCCATGAAACGCACCAGGATCGCGCAGAGCGATGACAGGGATACCGAGACCGTTGACATACCTCAGCGTCGCCTTCAGGAGCAGCGCAGACGACATGGCGGGCTCGGCATCGTCGACATCGAACTCATCAAGAGCAGTCTCGATGCCTTCGCGTATCTCTCTTGCCGTGCCGGGCCTCGGAAGGATCTGTAGACCCTCCGTGGCGCGGACCACGATCTTCGCGAGTCCCTCGGCATAGCGCGAGTACGCCTCAAGGGCCGGCTGGGCTGCGGAACGTGAGGTCTTGAACCATCCAGCGGTCGCTAGAGCCGGCGCCGGTTCAGAGTCGGATGTCAATACAGCCATCGGAACATCGAGCAGCCGAGATAGACGCTGAATGATCTGTGCGACTCCAGCAGCTCCTGTAATACCGTTACTGTCGCGCATGAGGCGCCTGTCGATCATCTGCCGATCGAAACCAAGCTGCCGCAGACGAGTCTTTAGTTGAGATAGAGGAGTGGCGGTTCGAGGAAGATCGATTCCGCCGGCCAACCTGACGTCCAGCGCGTCCATTACTTCTTGGATTCTGCGAAGTGACGCGGTCGCGTAATTGTTAGCCTCATACTTCTGGATTTGCTGCTCCTTTAGCCCGAGGCGTTCTGCGAGATCGCGCTGGGTAAGTCCGCTGGCGATGCGAGCCCGGACAAGGGCATCTGGGAGATCGCGAACTGATGACACTGTAAGGCTGTGCATGACACCCCGTTGCAACAGCTCGTACTCTTGCAGCTCCTCGTCAAGCGAGGCTATCTCGCTAGCAAGGGAGTCTCGTGCGATCCTGCTTTTCCAGGCCGCTTGGTCGATGTCTGTGCCATCCTCGACAGTAGTCAAGGTGCTGCCCACCAACTCGTCGAGTGCGTCGGCAAGATGCTTCCGCTGAGAGCTGATGATTCGATACTGCCGCTCATTACGAATCATTGGGCCACCGTCCTGAGATTCAACAACACAATTCCTTTGGCTTCTCCGTCGCGAGTTTGTTGAAAAAATAGTTGAAACGGAAAGCCGGTTTTCCCTTCGATCTGTGCGAATAGCTCGCCGCCGTACTTGGCCTTCTGCCGGAGGCGACCGTCCGGACTGGAGTCGAGAAGTATCGGATCCACCTGATTCAAGTCTGCTGGCATCGGATCCCAGGCGGCGTCCCAATCGTTCGGGTCCTCCTCGCCGGTCGCAAAGCTGCCGTCCACCCACATGGCCACCGCTCCGGCTTGGCGCAGGTTCAATGCGGCGCGCCCGAGGCCTTCCAAGAGCGACTGACGTCGGGCGTTCCATCCGAGGCCCGCACACAGCTCAGACCACGAAGCACGGTGCAGCCCAGGCGGCAGGAGCCCCGAAGCTGTGAAGTCAGGTATCACCAACACAACATAACCGTTGTGTCGGCGGGCGTCCAACTTCACATCGCGCCAACTACGAAGAGCATCGCTGTCGATGCTTTCAGTGCTCACCCTGTGTTGGTGACGACCGGGCGGCCTAGTGCCGACGCTGACCCTGTCGTCGCACCACCGCACCCTCCTGCTTCAGGATCTTCAGGACGGTCGTCTTCCCGATCGCCAGGCTCTCAGCTACCTCCACTGCCGTCTGACCCGACGCGTAGAGACGAACCGCCTCGTCCCGGACACTCTGCGTGATCCGCCGTTTACGTGCCGAACGGCTAGATTCCGGGGAGCGACTGGTAGGCGCTGGGAGCGAGAACTGGGCGTTGAGATTTAGCGACCCCAGGACTACGAAAGAAGGCCCGGACCATTAGGTCCGGGCCTTCGTTTTTGTGGGGCTGACCTGCGGGTTTGGCTTAGCGGTAGGCGGCGGCCTGGAGATTGAAGAGTTCGGCGTAGAGGCCGTTGCTCTGGAGCAGGTCTTTGTGGGAGCCGTGTTCTGCGATCTTTCCGTGGTGCAGGACGACGATGGTGTCGGCCATGCGGACTGTGGAGAATCTGTGGGAGACCAGGACGGTGATAGTGCCGGCGCGTTCCCGTAGAGCGTGTGCGGCGTTCGTCCAGGCTTCGAAGAGTTGATGTTCGGTTTCGGGGTCCAGGGCTGCTGAGGGTTCGTCGAGGAGTAGCAAGGCGGGGGCTGGGCGCATCATTGCTCTGGCGATCGCTAGCTTCTGCCACTGACCTCCGGACAGGTCCACGCCGGCGGGCCAGCCTGAGCCGAGTTGGGTGTCGAGGCCGCGGGGTAGGGCAGTCAGTACGTCGGTGGCGGCAGCGCGCTCGAGTGCGTCAAGAACCTTCGGATCGTTGTCAGCGTTCTCGAGATCTCCTAGCGCCACCGCCTCGCGGACCAGGAGTTCGAAGCGGGCGTGATCCTGGAACGCGGCGGAGATCCGGTCCTGCCAGTGGGTGCGGTCGATCGAGGCGAGATTTTCGGCGTCGATCGTGATCGTGCCGGTGGTCGGGTTGTAAAGGCCGGCGAGGAGTTTGACCAGCGTCGACTTGCCGGCGCCGTTCTCGCCGACGATGGCGACCGTCGAGCCGGCGGGCAGGTCCAGGTCGATGTTCCGGAGCGAAGGCTGTGCTGCGCCGTCGTACTGGTAGGAAACGTCGCGGAGTGAGATGCCGTGCTCGAGCCGCTGCGGCACGGGACGGTCACCTGAGTGCGTCGCGTGACCGAAGAGGTCTTGCAGGCGGACGAAACGGTTGGCTGCGACCAGACCTCGGATCGTGAGCTGCAGGACCTCGCCGGAACCGCTGACCAGCCCGAGTACCTGACCGGCCAGAACCGCGATCAGCGCGGCTTCGCCGATAGTTGCCTCGCCGACGGCGACGCGCCGTACCACCAAGGCGATGGAAGCCGCGTAACCGGCGATGAAGACCAACCGTCCGGCGAGACTCCAGCCGGCGGCCTGGAGCTGGGCTTGCCCGTGGAAGCGTCGGATCTGCTGGTGTGCGCGCTGAAACCTGCGCAGCATCTCCGCTTGCAACCTGAACAAGCGAACCTCCTTCGCGCCGCCCGGGGTGGCCGTCAGCTCCACAAGATGCTCAGCAAGCCGACCGGGTTCGGCCGCGCGCTCGCCACTCTCGCGGAAGATGCGGCTGGTCTTGAAGGTAATGAGCAGTGACGGCACCGCGAACAACGGGAGTGCGAGGAGGAGCGGATCGACCAGAACCATGAGGACCGCGGTCGTGATGATCTGCACGGTGACTGCGCAGAGTTCGATCATCCGCGGCAGGACCTGGCTGAGCTGATAGCCCTCTCGCTGGAACGCATACAGCTCGTTCAGATGCTCGGGGTTCTCGTGGAGTTCCAGTGTCGGCGCAGCACTGACGAGGTTGAGAATTTGCCCGTTCATCAGGTACCGCGTGTGATCGCGCAGCCGAGACTGGGCCCGCTGGCCGCCGTACGCGATGGCGACTGTGGCGGCGATGGAGATGACACCTCCAACAGCGCCGATTGCAAGGGGGCCGTCCACGATGAACTTCAGCCACAGCCCGTAGGCGGACTGCGTGACGGCCTGCAGGGCGGCCAGTGCGAACGCAAGCACCGCCGCTGTGCGATCTGCGCGCCAGGCCATCTGCAGCATCGTGGTGATGACGCGCAGGTTCTCACTCATCGATGTTCTCCTCGGCATGGGAGCTGAATCGCATCGCCTGCTTGCGGAACATGCGGGCGTAGGTTCCGCCGGCCGCGAGGAGCCGTTCGTGGCTGCCGTCCTCGGTGACCTGCCCGCCGTCGAGCACGATGATCCGGCGGGAGCGACGGATCGTGGAGAACCGATGGCTGATCACGACGCTGGTCAAGCCGGAGGTGAGGTCGAGGAACCTGTTGTAGAGGTCCGACTCCGCGCGCACGTCGAGTTGAGCGGTCGGTTCGTCGAGCACGAGAACGCGGGCGCCGCCTTGAACCGCCATGAGTGTTCTGGCCAGAGCTATCCGCTGCCACTGTCCACCCGAGAGGTCGACGCCGTGGTCGAGCCGCGGGGAGAGCGTCGTATCCAGGCCCTGTGGGAGCCTGCCGAGGATGGTGTCGGCGCCGGCCCGTACGGCGGAGCGCTCGATCTGATCGTCCGTCGATGGCTGCGCCAACTGCTCAACTGCTCCGAGACCGATGTTGTCCCGCGCGGACAGCTCGTAGCGGATGAAGTCCTGGAAGATCGCCGCCACGGACTTCCGCCAGGATTCCTGATCGAGTTCGCGGAGATCGGTTCCGTCGACGAGGATGCGGCCACTCTGCGGTACTTCGAGGCCGGTGAGGAGCTTGATCAACGTTGTCTTCCCGGCCCCGTTCAGGCCGACGACGCCAAGCGACGTACCCGCCCGGATCTCGAGGTTCAGCCGATCGAAGATGACCTTGCCGGATCCGGGGTAGCCGAAGGTCACCTCCTCGAACACGATCGATTCCGTCGGACGTCCTGACGCACTGGCGGTGCCCGGGTGCGGGGTGGCGTGGTCGGCGACGAGACGTTCCAGTTCGAGTACGACCGGGACACGGCTGGCGCCGTACTCGATGAGATCGTCTCCGGATTGATCGGCGAGAAGGCTCATGCCGAGCATGCCTTGCAGCAGCAGGACGATGGCGCCTAAGCCGAGATCTCCGCTCAGGGCTCCAGCGACCACGGTCGCATTGGCCACGACAACCAAGGTGAAGAGCATGGTCAGCGAGCGCTGTCCGACGTTGCGGGCCTTGGCGAGCTCCGCGAGAATGCGAGCCGCCTGGCGGCCGTAGCGATCCGACAACCAACCGGTGAGACCGAAGATGCGAACCTCTTTCGCCCACTCCGGACGCAGTCCGATCCGGTGCGTGTAGCTCGCGGCATGTACGGCGTCCTCCCAGGAGAACTGATCTGAGCGGCGCATGTTCGCCTGCAGCCTGTTGCCGACGAGGAGCCAGAGCACGAGAAGGAGTGCGGCGGCCGGGACGGACACCGTCGCCACCAACACTCCGGCCGCGATGCCCTGAGCTTGCAGGGGCCACTTCATGGTCAAGCCGTCGACCAGGTCCCCGGGCTCGAGGCCCGCGATGCGGACGGCACGGTCAGTCTTGGCGGCCAAGTCGGGGCGTTCGAAGATGTCCAAGGTGCTTGCGTCGAGAGCGGCTCGGATCACGCGGCCGATCAAGTACTCCTCGTACCGCCGGTACAGCGCCCAGCGCGCTACCTCGTACACGGCGCGCGTCACCTCTTGCGCTGCCAGCACCAGAGCGATCCCGGCGAGCGCGCGGCCCGTCTCCGCCACTGCCGGCAGGACGGTGATCAGGTGTGCGACCAGTGCCGCGAAGATCGCCGGCCAGATCGCGGTGAGGACGATGCACCCGAGCAGCAAGGCAAACCGGAGTGGGAACGCACGCGCCAGTACGACGACCGCGAGCGCTCGTGGCGAGTGGAGCCGCCACCGCTGTGAATACTTACCCTTCCCGCACCGCAGGACAGTGACAGCTCCTACCCGCGGTGTCAAACCCTCACTTGCGACGCGCGATGCGGTGACTGGGGACAGGCGCTGGGGCGTGCGAACAATACATAACCTGTCCTCCGCCCCCGGGGGGTTGTTCCCAGTACCGAGTCAGCTCTCAGTTATTCGGCTGTCATTGGAGCGCCGCCGACCATCCGCAGCAGTCGGGCTCGCTCTTCAGAGCTGCTGACGGCAGTTGGGCCAACCGGCGCCAGCCGGTCACAGTGGCGTCCCAGACGATCTGTCCGTTCATCCGGTTACTTGACGGCGAGTTCGCCGAGTTCGGACCAGTTGTCCTGGGGGAGTTTGAAGTTGACGATGCGGGGGGTCTCGACCAGGTGGGGTGGGAGGTGGTCCTGGGCGGCCTTGAAGTGCGCCGAGGTGACGTGGTGGGTGGCGGCGTCGTCGTCGGCGAAGGCTTCGACGAGGACGTACTCGTTCGGGTCGTCGACGGAGCGGGACCAGTCGAACCACAGGCAGCCTGGTTCGGCGCGGGTCGCGGTGGTGAAGTCGGCGGTGATGGTCGGCCAGTCGTCGGCGTGCTCGGGCCGTACGCGGAACTTCGCGGTGATGAAGATCATGAGCACCAACCTAGCGGCCGGCGCCGCGGTGCGGAGTCGCAATCTGAGATCAGCGCAGCGTGAATCCGGTGCCCAACGGGTCGCGCGGATCCACGGTGAACGTCGCCGTCCCGGTGCGGTACGCGCTGCCGTGCACCTCGGTGACCACGCCTTCGGGTGTCTCGGAGACGACGCGGCCGAGGAACGTCGTCCCGACGATGGAGTCGTGGCGCAGGACCTGTCCCGTGTGCAGACGGCCCTCGTCGTGCAGCAAAGCCAGGCGCGCCGACGTACCTGAGCCGCAGGGGGAGCGGTCGGCCTCTCCATCGGCGAACACCGCCAGATTGCGTTGGTGAGCGGGCCCGAGATCGTCGTACAGGATCGTGCCGTACAGACCGCTGAGCCGCGGATCGGTCGGGTGGACGGCGACCGCGTCCAGAGCCCACTTGATCTCGCGGCCGATCGCGATCAGGTCGGCGTACGACGAGGGCGTGACCGACAGACCGACCGAGGAAGCGGGGACCGAGGCGTAGAACGCTCCGCCGTAACTGATGTCCGCCAGCACGTCGCCGCGCGAAGTCGACACCTGGACGCCGCGGCTCAGCACGTACGACGGGACGTTGCGGAAGGCAACTCCAGAGCTACTGACGTGGGCTGTCACCCGTCCCGACGGTACGTCGATGACGACGTCACCGGCCTGGACCAGACCGGTTTCGACGGCCCAGGTCGCCAGCGCGATCGTCCCGTGCCCGCACGCGGTCGAGTACCCGTCCTTGTGCCAGAACACCACGCCGAAGTCGGCGCCGTCGTCGTCACCCGGTACGACGAACCCGCCGTACATGTCCGCATGACCACGCGGCTCGTTCACCAGCAACCGCCGTACGGCGTCGATCGCCTCCGAGGACTGCGCTGTGACGCGACGGTCGGCCACGGATGTTCCCGGGATGTCGACCGAGGTCACGATCCGGAACGGCTCCCCGGCCGTGTGGTAGTCCACCACGCTGACGTCCTCCACACAGTCACCTTAGACAGAACAAAGCCGCTGTCCGCCACGGGGGCAGACAGCGGCTGGAGCGACCTGACAGGAAGTCAGGCGGCTTGGGGAACGCGGTTGCGCGCGGCCCAGACGGCTCGGCGCAGCTTGGCCTTGTCGGGGTAACCGGCCTCGCAGCCGATCACGTACACGTCGTGGCTGCGCATGTTGACCATGCCGGCCACGTACCAGACCGGGCTCCCCTAGGCCAGCATGGTGACGATCATGTTCCGGATGTCGGTGGTGATGTTCATTCTGACCCTCTCCTTTGGTCGCTCTTACTGATACGTCGGACCAGAGGGGCCGGATTCGACACGTCTCCCAAAAAGAATTTCGGGGAAAACAAAGCGCCCCGATCGATGACCGGGGCGCTCGTCCGTGTGGGTCCCGGGGGGAGTGGGACCACCACACGTTGGGGGGGACTTTGACGTTAACCCGACGAAGGGGTCACTCTCGGCAGCTTTTCGTCGAACGGCACCAGAAGTGCGTTCAGCGGTTCGAACGTCTCCGATACAGCGAAGTCGCCAGGACGACGGAGAACAGGAGCAGACCACAACACCACGCGAGTGCGACTCGGCCGTTGTTCTCCATCGGCGTTCCGATCAGCAGGCTGCGGACGGTCTCGATCACCGGTGTGATCGGTTGGTGCTCGCTGATCGGCCGCAACCAGGACGGCATCGTCTCCGGCTGTACGAACGCGCTGCTCAGGTACGGCAGGAACAGCATGAAGAAGCTGAGCGCGCTGGCCGACTCCACCGACTTGGCGATCACGCCGAGTCCCGCCGCGAGCCAGGACAGCGCGACGACGTACAGCAACAGCAGCCCGATCGCCGCCAGCCAGTCCACCACGCCGCCGTTGGGGCGGAACCCCATGGCGAGCGAGGCCACGATGACGATCGCCGTCGACGTCGCGTTGCGCGCCACGCTCGCGACGACATGGCCGGTCAGTACGGCGAAGCTGTGGATGGGCAGCGAGCGCAGCCGGTCGATCATCCCGTTGTGCATGTCGTCGGCGACCACCATCGCCGTCGACGAGGCGCCGTACCCGGTGGTGAGCAGCAGGATCCCCGGTACGACGTAGTTCACGTACTCGGTCCCCGTGTTGATGGCGCCGCCGAACACGTAGACGAACAACGCCATCATCAGCAACGGCAGCAGGAGCGACACGAACAACGTGTCGACGTTGCGCCGTGCGAGCCGCACGCTGCGGTCGATCATGGTCACCACGTCCGAGCAGGCGGCGACGACTCCTTGGTGTGACATCAGCAACCTCTCAGGCGGTCAGTGCGAGGAACACGTCGTCGAGCGTGGGCCGGTGGGACGAGACCCGCTCCGGCATCAGCCCGTTGTCACGCAGTACGTCGAGGACCTGGTGCAGATGCGCCGCCGTACCGTCCGACGGCACGTTCAGCACCAGTTGGTCGACCACTCCGTTCAGTACGCCGGCAGCCTTCAGCAGCTGCACCTCGTCGGTGAAGCGCAGTTCGATCCGCTCGCCACCGATCTGGGTCTTCAGCGCGTCCGCAGTACCACTGGCGACGATCCGGCCGTGGTCGAGCAGCACGATCCGGTCGGCGAGCCGGTCCGCCTCCTCCAGGTACTGCGTGGTGAGCAGGATCGTCGTACCGTCGCGGACCAGTTCCGCGATCGCGTCCCACATCGCGAACCGGCTGGCCGGGTCGAGCCCGGTCGTCGGCTCGTCGAGGAAGATCACCCGTGGCCGCGCGATCAGGCTCATCGCCAGGTCGAGCTTGCGCCGCATGCCGCCGGAGTACGTCTTCACGTGCCGGCCCATCGCGTCGGTGAGCCCGAACTGTTCCAGCAACTCCGTCGTACGCCGCCGCGCGGTCCGCCGGCCGAGGTGCATGAGCCGGCCGACCATCACCAGGTTCTCCCGCCCGGTCTGGTTCTCGTCGACCGCGGCGTACTGCCCGGTCAGGCTGATCACGCCGCGGACCCGGGCCGGTTCGCGAAGTACGTCGTACCCCGCGATCGTCGCCGTACCGGAATCCGGGCGGGTCAGTGTGGTCAGGATCCGCACCGTGGTGGTCTTGCCGGCGCCGTTCGGGCCCAGTAACGCGAGCACCGATCCCTCCGCGACGCTCAGGTCGACCCCGGTCAGTACCTCGGTCGCACCGTACGACTTCCGCAAGCCGGTCGCCTTGACGATCATCGTCCCCTCCTTACTGCGTATCCAATACGCTAAATAGCGTAGCAGGTACGCAGTAAGGGTTGGCAAGGCCTAAACTGACCCGGTGGAGAACAACGAGCTGCCGGCCGACGTCGCGCTGATGTGGCGGCTGCGGGAGACGCCGCGGCGCGGGCCGAAACCGTCACTGACGCTCGACGACATCGTCGCGTCGGCGATCGCGATCGCCGACGCCGAAGGCCTCGCCGCCGTCTCGATGGCGCGGGTCGCCGAGCGGCTCGGCAACTCGACGATGGCGCTGTACCGGCACGTGAAGAGCAAGGACGACCTGCTCGTGATCATGTCCGACGCCGCGATCGAGCGTCCGGAGCCGATGCCCGAGGGCGTCGACTGGCGGACCGGGCTGACGTTCTGGGCGGACGGCGTACTGACCGCGATCCGGCGGCACCCGTGGTACGCGAAGGTGCCGATCTCCGGTCCGCCGGCCGGTCCGAACAACCTCGCCTGGTTCGACTCCGCACTCGGCGTACTGGCGGACACCGGTCTGCCGGAGGAGGCGAAGGTCGGCGTGGTGATGGGGCTCATCACCTACGTGCAGGGTCAGATCCGGATGGCGTTCGACCTGGCGGCGGGCTACGCCGACAACCCGGATGCCTTTCGGCGGTTCGGGGCGACGCTGCGAAAGGTCGCGGATCCGCGGGTCTATCCGGCGGTGGTGCGCACGGTCGAGGCCGGGGTGTTCGACGAGGTGGGGAGCTTCGAGGAGGACAACGAGGCCGACTTCGACTTCGGCCTGCAGCTCTACCTGGACGGGGTCGCCGCGTTCATCGACCGGGTTGGATGATCGCGTCGGCCGCCGAGGCCGTCGCCGCGATCAGATGGGCGTTGCGTTCGTCGGACCCGTACGTGCGTTCGTGTGCTTCCTCGGGTGATCTGCCGAACGCCCGATGCCGCGCCTCGAGGCGGGCGTGACGGAGCTCCTCGGGTACTTCGACGTACCAGCACTGATCGAGCAGGCTGCGGACGGTCGACCAAGGCGCCTCGTCGAGCAGCAGGTAGTTGCCCTCGGTCAGAACCAGCGTGACCTCCGGCGCGATTCCGATGCTCGCGGCGATCGAGTCCTCGATGCTGCGATCGAAGCGCGGCGCCCAGATCTGCTCGTCCGGTGATTCCTTCAACCGCCTGAGGAGCGCGACGAAGCCGTACCCGTCGAAGGTGTGCGGCGCGCCCTTCACGTCCGCAAGTCCTTCGGTTTCCAGAACCGACTGTGCCAGGTGGTATCCGTCCATCGGCACGAGCGCGACCTTGTGCCCGTCGGCGGTCAGCTTCGCGGCGAGCTGTTCGGCGTACGTCGACTTGCCCGCCGCCGGCGCCCCGGTGATCCCCAGGATCTGCCGCCGCCCGCGGGTCGCCAACTCGACGGCACGGTCGTAGGCAGCGGCTGAATCCATGCTGGGGATCCTAAGCCAGGTAGCCGTCCGGGCGGATGAGGATCTCGTCGCCCGGCTGGGCGTGGTAGATCGCGAACGCCTCGGGTGAGGTGATGTCGACCGAGTGCGGGTGGGTCGGTGCGGTGGTGGGGGAGAAGCGCAGCAGGGTTTCGTGTGGGCCGCGGAACAGTTCGAAGAGGCGTACCTTGTTGCCTTCGGCATCGACCAGTGGTGCGTCCGGCGCCCGGTCGCCCGAGGTGAGCGGGCGGGTGTCCGACGGGTCCCGGTACGAGACGTCCAGCTGGCGGGTGTTCTCGCCGCGCTCGAGCGCCGACTCGTCGCCGTCGACGTGCTTCTGCATCAGGTCCTCGCTGATCCCGAGCACGCGCTCCGCGTTGGTCCGGCGCTCGGTCTCGTACGTCGCCAGGACCTCTTCGCGACCGTCCGCGAGTTTCCAGCCGAGGTTGTACGCGTCCTGGACGCCGGTGTTCAGGCCCTGGCCGCCGGTCGGCGGGTGGACGTGGGCGGCGTCGCCGGCGATGAAGACGCGGCCGACCCGGAACTTCGCGGCGAGCCGCACGTTCGGACGCCACACGGTCGACCAGGTGAGGTCGCGGAGCTTCGCCGTACCCGGGCCGGCGTACTTGTCGACCAGCGCCTGCAGGCCTTCGAGCGAGGTGTCCGCGTCGTCGCCGTCGAGCGGCGCGCCGAACTGGAACTGGTCGCCGCCGCTCAGCGGAGTCATCGCGATGCCGGCCATCGGGTTGTCCTTCGAGGCGAACCAGTAGCCGTACTCGTGGTCGAGTCCGTCCGCCGCGACATCGCCGAGCAGCGTGCGGATCGACTCGTCGGTGGTGCCCTCGAAGGCGATCCCGAGATGCTTGCGGACGAAGCTCTTCCCGCCGTCGGCGCCGACCAGGTAGTCAATGGTGAGTGTCTCGCCGGTGGACAGCTCGGCGGTGACCTCTCTTGCGGTCTGGGTGAAGCCGGTGATCGCGGTGTTCAGCTCGACGCTGACGCCGTACTCCGCGAGTTTGTCGCGGAGGATCTGCTCGGTGCGGGACTGGCCGAGCATCCGCGCGTTCGGGTACGGGATGTCCGGTGTGGGTTCGACCGGGTCGGCCATCCGGCGCTCCCCGAACGGCTGACCGCTGATGACGATCTTCATCAGCGGGATCGGCAGGCTCTGGGCCAGAACCTCGTCGAGGACGCCGAGGTCCTCGAACACCTCCAGGGTCCGCGGCTGCAGGCCGTCGCCGCGCGATCCGTTGAAGAACTCGGTCGCCTTGTCGATCACCCGGACCGCGATCCCACGCCGGGCCAGCTCGATCCCGAGGGTCAAGCCGGTCGGTCCGGCACCCGCGATCAGGACGTTCATCGTGGTCTCCTTGACTGAATTATGATTCACTGAATTCAGATTCAGTTTGCCCAGAGCTAGGGTTCGCTGTCAAGGAGGTACGTCGTGACGGACACGGTGAGCCGCCGGCAACGGGCGGCCGGGACCGAGGTGGCGCTGAAGCAGGCCGCGCGCGAGGTCTTCGCCGAGCGCGGGTACCTGAACACGAAGATCACCGACATCACCGCGGCGGCGGGTCGCGCGACGGGGTCGTTCTACAACCACTTCGCGAGCAAGGAAGAGCTGCTCGAGGCGCTGCTGCGCGACATGCTCGCGGCCGCCGACGAGGCGGTCGTCGATGTCGCCGGGCACGACGCGGACTTCAGCAAACTGTCGGCGATCCGGTGGCATGTGGCGGCGTTCTGGCGGTTCTACCAGGCGCATCTGCCGGAGATGGTCGCGGTGAAGCAGGCCGCGATGGTGGACCCGGAGCTGGGGCGCCGGCTGCAGCAGATCATGGCGGACGACGACCAACACATGATCGAGCACTTCTCACATCTGCCGAACCCGCCGGCCGAACCGCTGGTGATGATCTCCGCGATGAACGCGCTGATGGAGGGCTTCGCCTACACCTGGCTCGTCGTCAACCCGTCCAACGGTGAGACGATCACCGACGAGGAAGCCATCGACACCCTCACCAACCTCCTGCACCACGGGCTGGCGGGGTAGGGCGGACGCCCACCACTCAGCAAGCCGGGCTGACCCGCGGCGGTCACGCTTGGGCGCGCCTCACCAGGGCTCGGCAGGTGAGGTTGGTGAGTGGTGCAGGTCCGCGGTCAGTCCTCGGGTGGGGCTTCGGCGCCTTCGCTTTCGTCGCGGTCGGCCCACTCGATCAGTGTGTCGAGTGAGTAGACGTTGTCGTCGATCGTGGCGTGCAGGTCGCCGAGTTCGGCGTACCGCTGCGGGACCGTCGCGATCGTGAAGTCCTTCGGGTTCACGTCGTCGATCTCGTCCCAGCGGATCGGGGTCGACACGGTGCCTTCGGGGTTGCCGCGCACGGAGTACGCGGCCGCGATCGTGTGGTCGCGGGCGTTCTGGTTGAAGTCCACGAAGACCAGCCGTGGGTCGCGATCCTTGCGCCACCACGTGGTCGTCACGTCGTCCGGAGCCCGCCGCTCCACCTCCCGCGCGAACGCGAGCGCGGCCCGCCGTACGTCGGAGAAGCCGTACGCCGGCTCGACCCGGACGTAGATGTGGATGCCGCTGCCGCCGGAGGTCTTCGGGTAGCCGACCGCGCCGAGCTCGTCGAGTACTTCGTGGACGGTGTGCGCGACCCGGCGTACCCGATCGAACGGGCAGTCAGGCATCGGGTCGAGGTCGATGCGCCACTCGTCAGGCTTCTCGGTGTCGGCGCGCCGGGAGTTCCACGGGTGGAACTCGACGGTCGACATCTGCACCGCCCAGGCGACGTGGGCGATCTCGGTGACGCACAGCTCGTCGGCGGTCCGGTTGTACCGCGGGAACTTGACCCGGACCGTCTCCATCCACGGCGGCGCTCCGTGCGGCAGCCGCTTCTGATGCACCTTCTCGCCCGCGACACCTTCCGGGAACCGGTGCATCATGCACGGCCGCTCCCGGAGCGCGTTGACGATCCCGTCCCCGACGGACAGGTAGTACTTCACCAGATCCAGCTTGGTCTCACCACGCGCGGGAAAGTACACCCGGTCCGGATTAGAAACCCGAACCGTCCGCCCGCCAACCTCGAGCTCAATCGCCGGAGACTTCGCTTTCCCAGCCATGCACCCAAACTAACGGGCGCCGGGGACAACTCGCGTCAACCACACTGCCAGGTAAAGGCAACCTCACCGAAGTTCCCGGCCTCGAGGTCGGCCGGCCGGATCAGGAAGTAGAGCTTTCCGACGTCGCCCCACATCATGCCCGAATCGTCGTCGGTGTCGACCTGGAGGAGCAGTTGCCAGCCACGCTCGTGCTCTTCGAACTCCGGGCTCTCGTAGTCGATATCGCGCACGCCGGAGCGATGCAACGAACCGATGGCGAGGTCCATCTCGACGGCGCTCTGCTCGGGGAAAGCATGACCGCCGACCAGGTGGTTCGGCGCCACGTACCCACGCTGGTGAAGCGCATCGTAGAGCGCGTCCACGGGCTCCGGCGGTAGGCCTGGCATGGGCTGCTCGAGTCCGTGGTCGGCCCACAATCGACGGAGCTCCACGTGTTCCCAGATCGGCCATGTCAGCGTCGGGATCGGAGTCAGCGCGATCGAGCGAAAGGGCTTCAGCCCGGAGGGCGCCGGGGTGACGATCGGAGTGAGTTCTGGCGGCGCGTCGGCCTCCCGATCGAACCAGAGGGTCCGAATGCCCTCCATCGTCTCGGGATCCCAGGTGCCGACCGTCGACCGGTAGTTGTCGAACTGTCCGTCGAAGTAGAAGAACGACAGCCGGCCGGACGCGGGCAACCCGAGATGCGGCAGTATCGGCGCGAGCTTTGCGCAGTCGAGACTCATGATGTGGCTCAACGGCCCGTGTCCGGCCCAGAAAGGCCAGGAGTTGATCGGCAGCATCGGTAACCCGCCGAGCTGCCCCACGACAAGATCGCCTGGTTGAGCGTGGGCGAGCCGAACGGCCGGAGCCAGATGCTCCAGCCAAGCCTGCGCGAGCCTTGGTCCGAGGTGGTGCCGGGCCAGCTCCGCGAGTTCGTGGTACGTCGGCTCCGATTCGCCCTGATGCACCCGAAGGTCAGGGCTGGGATCGTCGTCCGCTGTCTCGACTGGGGTCTGCCAGATCGTCCCGTCGGGCTCCGACACGAGTGTGTAAACCTCTACGTCGCGGTGGTACTCGTCGCGCTCGTGGACCGTGACTCGGAGCTGCCCGTTGTCCCCGACGGTCGGTGCGCTTGCTCCCCAGCTTCGTGAGGCGAGTGCTGCCGACCGAAAGAACTCGTTCTTCATGGCCTCGGTCCGAGACCTTGCCTCGTCCAGAAGTGCCTGACGGCGGGCCATCAGGTCGTCGTACCGGTCGTTCATCGTCAGGCCAGGCGGGTGAGCCAGTTGCGGGTGTCTGGGGTGCGGCCGTACTGGAGGTCGAGGAGGGTGGTGCGGATCTTGGTGGTGACCGGGCCGACGCCGTGGTCGACGGAGTGGTCGCCGATGGTGAGGTCGCCGTCGGGCCAGGCGACGCGGCCGATCGGGGTGATGACCGCGGCGGTGCCGGAGGCGAAGACCTCGGCGATGTCGCCGGAGCGGACGCCGTCCTTCCACTCGTCGGCCGAGATGCGGCGCTCCTCGACCGGGTGGCCGAGGTCGGCGGCGAGCTCGAGCACCGACGCCCGGGTGACGCCTTCGAGGATCGAACCGTTCAGTTCGGGTGTCGCGATCCGGCCGTCGGCGTACACGAAGAACATGTTCATGCTGCCGATCTCCTCGAGCCACTTGTGCTCGACCGCATCGACGAACGCGACCTGCTCGCAGCCGTTCGCGACCGCTTCGGCCAGGCCGGCGAGGCTGGACGCGTAGTTGCCGCCGCACTTGGCCGCGCCGGTCCCGCCCGGCGTTGCCCGGATCGTCGAGGTGGTCAGCCAGATGGACACCGGCTTGGGGCCGGTATTGAAGTACGGGCCGGCGGGGGAGGCGATCACGCCGAACAACACCTCGTGAGCGGGCCGGACGCTCAGGGCGGCTTCGGTGGCGATCATGTACGGCCGCAGGTACAGGCTGGTCTCGCCGTCCTCGGCCGACGGGACCCAGGCCTCGTCGACGGTCACCAGCGCGCGCAGGGCCGCGACGAACTCGTCCTCCGGCACCTGCGGTAGCGCGAGCCGCGCCGCGCTCGCCGAGAACCGGGCGGCGTTCCGATCCGGGCGGAACGCCCACACCGAGCCGTCCGCGTGCCGGTACGCCTTCAGGCCTTCGAAGATCTCCTGCGAGTAGTGGAAGACAGCAGCCGCAGGGCTGAGCGACAGCGGTGCGTACGCCGTGACCTTCGAGCCCTGCCAGCCGCCGTCCACTGTCCAGTTCGCGACGACCATGTGGTCGGTGAACGACTGTCCGAACGCCGGATCCGCAAGCACGGCCGCCCGGGCCTCCGCACTGGCCGGATCGCTGCGCAGCTCGACCGCGAAGTCCCACGCGTCTGTCACTACCGTTGCCTGCTGTTCACCTGTCACTCGCCGCACGCTACCCCTGCTCTCATCTCCAGCTCGACCCGCCGCCCACACTCCGACCACTCCGGTACGCCGACCGCGCCAGCAGCTGCCGTAACTCAGCAGCACCGGGCTCTGCTTGTACGACGTGCAGCACGCGATCGCCGGCGTCGTACACGAAGGAGTCGTGCCACTCGTCCGGCAGCTCGACCAGGACCCGGAGTGCTGTGGCCAGGCCGGCCGCGGTCTCGCCCGCGACCACCAGGCACTCGGCCAGGGACAGGTCGAGTCGTGCGCGTTCGCCGATCCAGCTGTCCGGGCAGAGCTCCCTGGCTCGCTCCAGCAGGACGCAGCCCGCAGTGCCGTACCCCAGCAGGGTGCAGACTCGTCCCTCAGCCCAGTGCAACTGGTACGGCCGCGCTTCCGGGGTGAGCTCGTCGCCGACGCCGATCAGCTCCTGCAGGGCACGGTGCGCCTCGTGAGTCCGCCCGAGCTCGGCAAGGACGAGCGCCTGCGCTGTCCGCGGCACGCAACCTGCCGCGCCCGGTGCTTGCCGGTCGAGCGCGATCGATTCGTCCGCGAGCTCCAGCAGCTCTGCCAACGGACGCCGCTCGGCCAGACCGGTGATGACGTCCCTGGCCCGCACGAGCGCCGGCAGCGGGCCTTCGGCGATGCTGTCCGCGGCCGTGCGTGCGGCCCACCACCAGCGCCTGGCAGTGTGTCGCTCACCCAGCCTGGCGAGGGTCTCGGCGGTCAGCATGCTCAGCTCGGCTGCCTCCGCACCGTCGGCGCCCTGCATCTGCCGCACCAGCTCCGGGAGCAGTGCGGCCGGTGGAACACTGCGGAAGTCGTCGGGCCTCGGTCCGCCGGAACCGAGTGTCGCGACCAGCCCTCGCCACGCTGTCTCCAACGGGTCGGCCTCCGGTCGGAGCTGATCCGCGCGGGCGGGCCTTCGCTCGAAGGCGGCAGTCAGTCGGCCTTGAGTGCCGAGCTCCCGGTCGCAGAGCCGGGCCAGGTCCGCCGAGCCGGGCCGCTGCCCGCGCTCCACCTGCGACAGATAGCTGTGGTCGTACCCGACCCGTGCTGCGAGTTGGCGCAGGCTCAGACCGACCGCCTGCCGGCACTGCCGCAGCAACGGGCCGAACGATGTCCCAAACGATGTCCCAATCGGTGTCTCGGTCACAGGACCACCCCGTTCGCGCTTCGAGCTCATGTGGTGCGTGCCGGACAAGCTACAAGCCCTCGCCGACAAAAACCGTGGAAAACAAGGGCATGTGGGCTGTGGGCTGTTCCCACAGCCCACAGCCCACACCTGTTGTGCGCACTGCGTTCTGGGCGAACCTGAGCAGGTGAACACGCTGAAGCGACAGGCTCGCCTCTTCCGTCTGGTCCGGCCCATCGCCGCCCCTGGTTCCCGGATGCTCGCGGAAGGTGCGGAGTGGTCCGATGGTGCCGTTGCGCTCAGGTGGCTCGGCCGCTGGTCGAGCACCTCGACCTGGGACGGCATCGAGTCACTGCTGGCGGTTCACGCCGCCGGCGACGGCACCCGGCTGCACTGGCTCGACCCGCCGCCGGTCCGGCCGGCCGCACCACCTCCCGAGCCGCAGGAGCAGACGGTCTGGCTGCCGGCGCCGGCTCCTGATGGCCGCTGCTCACGCTGCGGCCGTCCGTGGCCCTGCCTCGACTGCGGTCCTTAGCTGTCGGACAGGTTCGCCCCTGGGCGGTTCCCGACAGCGTCGGATACCCGCCGTCGTCACGCATTGACCAGGAGTTATGGAACATCTCTACTAAATGGCTATGCGATGGCTTGCGGTGGTTCTCGGGGTTCTGGTGGCCGGCATTGCTGTGCCTGCGCAGGCCGCGAACATTCTGGACAACCCCGGTTTCGAGACCGGCACGCTGAGCGGCTGGTCGTGCTCTGGCGGCTCTGTCGTCAGTACGCCGGTACGCACCGGCGGGCATGCGCTGAACGGGGCGGTGACGAGCTCCGACTACGCCCAGTGCAGTCAAACCGTGTCGGTGCAGCCGAACACGGCGTACACGCTGTCGGCCTGGGTGCGCGGGTCGTATGTCTATCTCGGTGTCGCGGGCGGCGTCTCCACCTGGACGCCGGCCGCGCCGAGCTACACCCAGCTGAGCCTGTCCTTCACGACAGGTGCGAGTCAGACGTCCGCACAGATCTACGTGCACGGTTGGTACGGCCAGTCGGCGTACCAGGCCGATGACTTCACTCTGGACGGTCCGGGCGGTGTGCCGGGTGCTCCGAGCGCGCCTGGTACGCCAACAGTCACCAGCAGCACCACCTCGTCCATTGAGCTGAGTTGGCCGGCCTCCACGGGCACCGTCACCGGCTACCGCGTCTATGAGGGTGCGAGCGTCGTACAAACGGTCACTGGTACGACGGCGACGGTCAGCGGGCTCGCAACGTGCAGCAGTCACTCCTACTCGGTGGCGGCGTACAACAGCGCCGGTGAGTCGGCCAAGTCGGCAGCTGTGGCGGCCAGGACAGCAGGCTGCACAAGCGCCGGGCTGGCGAAGCATGCGTTGATCGGCTACCTGCACGCGAGCTTCGCGAACGGGTCCGGGTATGTGCGGATGGCTGACGTGCCGGACCAGTGGGACATCGTCAACCTGGCCTTCGGCGAGCCCACGAGCGTCACCTCGGGGGACATCAGGTTCAACAGGTGTCCGGTCAGCGAGTGCCCGAACGTGGAGAGCGACGCTGAGTTCGCAGCAGCCATCAAGGTCAAGCAAGCCGCGGGTAAGAAGGTGCTGATCTCGATCGGCGGTGCGAACGGGCAGGTGCAGCTGACCACCGCCGCGGCCCGGGATGCGTTCGTCAGTTCGGTGAGCGCGATCATCGACCGCTACGGCCTGGACGGGCTCGACATCGACTTCGAAGGACACTCGCTCTATCTGAACGTGGGCGACACCGACTTCCGCAACCCGACGACACCCGTGATCGTCAACCTGATCTCGGCGCTGAAGACCCTGAAGGCGAGGTACGGCGCGAACTTCGTGCTGTCGATGGCGCCGGAGACGTTCTTCGTGCAGGTCGGCTACCAGTTCTACGGCGGCTCCAGCGGCGGCGACAATCGGACCGGCTCGTACCTGCCGGTGATCCACGCGCTGCGCGACGCGCTGACCGTGCTGCACGTCCAGGACTACAACTCCGGCCCGGTGATGGGGCTCGACAACCAGTACCACACCATGGGCGGCGCCGACTTCCACATCGCGATGACGGACATGGTCAAGGCAGGCTTCCCGGTGGCGAACACCGGTCAGACGTTTCCGGGACTGCGCGACGACCAGATCGGTTTCGGGCTCCCGGCGGCGGTCAGCGCAGGCAACGGCTACACCGCCCCGGCAGCCGTGCACGACGCGCTCGACTGCTTGGTGAAGGGCCAGAACTGCGGCGGCTACAGCCTTCGCGGCGGGACCTCGCCGGGCTTCCGCGGGCTGATGACGTGGTCGATCAACTGGGACAAGTACTACAACTGGGAGTTCCAGAACAGCCACGCGCCGTACCTCGACGCCCTCCCATAGGCCGCCCCTCGCGCCCGGTTCGCGAATCAGCCCTTCGCGAACCGGGCACGGGCCTGTGGATTACCGATCCCGGTTTGTAGGGTTCCGCTGGTATGAAGGACGCATGACAGCGTCAACGACCCGCTCGGTGATCCTCACCGTCGACGACGATCCCGGCGTTTCCCGGTCGATCGCCCGTGACCTCCGCCGTCGGTACGGCGAGGAGAACCGCATCGTCCGGGCGGAGAACCCGGTGCAGGCGCTCGACGCGCTGAAGGAGCTGAAGCTCCGTGGTGAACCCGTCGCGCTGCTGCTGGCCGACTACCGGATGCCCCAGATGTCCGGGATCGAGTTCCTCGAGGCCGCGATGGACCTGTTCCCGCTGGCCCGCCGGGTGCTGCTGACGGCGTACGCCGACACCGACGCCGCGATCCAGGCGATCAACGTGGTCGACCTGGACCACTACCTGCTGAAGCCGTGGAACCCGCCGGAGGAGAAGCTGTATCCGGTGGTCGACGCGATGCTCGACCTGTGGCGGTCGACCCCGGAGCCGTCCGGCGACGAGACCCGGGTGATCGGGCACCGCTGGTCGGCGCCGTCGTTCGCGGCCCGCGACTTCCTCGCCCGCAACGCGGTCCCGTACCGCTGGCTGAACGTCGACGACGACGAGGCGAGACGCCTGCTCGACGCCGCGGACGTGGACGGTACGACGCTGCCGGTCGTGATCACGCCCGACGCCACGGTGATGGTCGCGCCGTCCGAGGCTGAACTGGCCCAGAAGGTCGGTCTGTCGACGGCGCCGGCGAAGGACTTCTACGACCTGGTCGTGGTCGGCGGTGGCCCGGCGGGCCTCGGTGCGGCGGTGTACGGCGCCAGCGAGGGTCTGCGGACCGTGCTGGTCGAGCAGGTGGCGACCGGCGGACAGGCCGGCCAGTCGAGCCGGATCGAGAACTACCTGGGCTTTCCGGACGGGGTGTCCGGCGCGCAGCTGACGGACCGGGCCCGGCGGCAGGCCGTCCGGTTCGGGGCCGAGCTGCTGACGACGCGGCAGGTCGTCGGGCTCGAGACGCTCGGGAACGCCCGCCGGCTGCGGTTCGCCGACGGCAGCGAGATCTCGGCGCACTCGGTGATCCTGGCGACCGGCGTCTCGTACCGGACGCTCCAGGCGCCGGGTGTCGACGATTTGTGCGGTCGCGGTATCTACTACGGCTCGGCCACCACCGAGGGTCCGGCGTGCGCCGGCGCCGAGGTCTACATCATCGGCGGGGCGAACTCGGCCGGTCAGGCAGCGGTCTATTTCTCGAGGCATGCGAAACGCGTGCATATGCTGGTGAGAGGACCATCGCTCACCGCGACGATGTCGTCGTACCTCATCGACCAGATCGACGGGATCGACAACATCGAGGTGCACACCTGCACGCAGGTCGTTTCCTGTATGGGCTCGGAGCACCTGGAACACCTCACCCTGCTGAACAGCGAGACCGGGGAGAAGCGTGAGGTGAACACGGAATGGATGTTCGTGTTCATCGGCGCGGCCCCGCGGACGGACTGGCTGCCCGGTGACCTGCTCCGCGACGACCGAGGCTTCGTGCTCACCGGACCCGACCTGCACGGCAGACCGCCGGGCTGGCCGCTCGACCGGGAGCCGTACCACCTGGAGACGAGTATGCCGGGCGTGTTCGCCGCGGGCGACGTACGGGCCGAGTCGGTGAAGCGGGTTGCCTCCGCGGTCGGCGACGGAGCGATGGCCGTGACACTGGTGCACCGATACCTGGAGATGCTCTGATGACCGATCAAGCTGTCAAGCGGCTGACGCCCGACGAGCTGCGGACGCTGTTCCTCTTCGAGAGCCTCACCGAGGAGCAGCTCGAGTGGCTGTCCAACGCCGGGTACGTCGAGGACGTGCACGACGGGATCGTGTTCAACGAGGGTGACGAGGCGACCTGCTGCTACGTCCTGCTCTCCGGCGAGATCCGGCTCTGCAAGCTGTCGCACGGCGAGCTCGTGGAGATCAACCGGACCGGCCAGCGCGGGGTGTACTCCGGTGCGTTCAACGCGTTCTTCGGCGCCAACGACCACAAGTCGTACACGGCGACGATGCAGGTGACCCAGCCGTCGGCGTTCTTCGTGATCAGCGCCGAGACGATGGCGACGATGATGAACACCTGGTTCCCGATGGCGGTGCACCTGATCGAGGGCTTCGTGATGGGTGCGCGCCGGACCAACGAGACGATCGGGGAGCGCGAGCGGTTGCTTGCCCTCGGCTCCTTGTCCGCGGGTCTGACCCACGAGCTGAACAACCCGGCCGCCGCCGCGGTCCGGGCCGCGGCGACCCTGCGGCAGCGGGTGTCCGGGATGCGGTCGAAGCTGGCGATGCTCGCCGACGGCACCCTCGACGCGACCAAGCTGCACCAGATCGTCGCGTTGCAGGACGACGCGGTCGAGCGGCTGGAGAAGAACAAGGACAAGGACATCCCGCCGATGGAGTTGTCCGACCGCGAGGACACGCTGACGGACTGGCTCGACGACCACGACGTCCAGGCCAGCTGGGACGTGGCGCCGGTGCTCGCCGCCGCGGGCCTCGACGTGCCGTGGATGGAGAACGTGCTGGCCGCGGTCGGCCCGAGGTACCTCGAGGGCGCCGTGCGATGGCTGATGTACACCATCGACACCGAGTCCCTGATGAACGAGATCGACGACTCCGTGACCCGGATCTCGACCCTCGTCGGCGCCGCCAAGCAGTACTCGCAGATCGACCGGGCGCCGTACCAGACCGTCGATCTGCGGGAGCTGCTGAAGTCGACGCTGGTGATGATGTCCGGCAAGCTGCAGGGGTACGAGATCGTCAAGGACTTCGATCCCGAGCTGCCCGCGATCCCGGCGTACGCCGCGGAGCTCAACCAGGTGTGGACGAACATCATCGACAACGCGGTCAGCGCGATGGGCGGATCCGGGACGCTGACGATCCGCACCCGCCGGGACGGCGCCTACGCGGTCGTCGAGATCGGCGACACCGGACCGGGCATCCCCGACGAGATCCGGCGCCGCATCTTCGAGCCGTTCTTCACCACCAAACCGATCGGCGAAGGCACCGGCCTGGGCCTCGACATCTCCTGGCGCATCGTCGTGAAGAAACACCACGGCGACCTCCGCGTCGAGTCCGAACCGGGCCGCACCGTCTTCAAGATCGTCCTGCCCCTCGACCCCGAACGCGAACTGGAGTCCGACCCGGCACTTCTTGCTTAGGGCAACCAGTCCGCGATGGCCGTGACGACTGCCGGGTCCAGGTGGCCGGGGAGTTGGTAGTCGGTCATTGTCGACGGACCCTCGCCGGCGAAGAAGACGTGGTTGTCGGCGTCGAGGATGGTGATCGTGGCATTCGGGAGGCCGGCGCGCCAGGCTGGGAGGTCGTCGGTGACGGTGACCTGGTAGTCGCGACCGCCTTGCAGGACGAGGATCGGTACGTCGAGCTTCGCGGCCGTCTCGACCGGGTCGTATGCGCGCTGGTCCAGCCAGAACGACGCCGGTGCGCCGAACGGCAGGTCCGCGGCCGGGGTGTCCGGTGACACGTTGTCGGCCGCGACCGCTTGCCGTTCGAAGAGCGCGACGGTCTCGGGTGGTACGGCCTCGGGATTCGTCTGCATCAGGTAGCGCACGACGCGGACGGCCGCATGCTGCATGGGCTGGGTGTCACCGGCCATGATCACGACGCCGGCGACCAGCGGTTCCTCGGCGGCGAGCTTCGGTGCGATCTTGCCGCCCATGCTGTGACCGACGAGGACGACCTGGTCGACGTGCTCGGCGAGCAGCCGTACGGCGGCGCTCCCGTGCGGGACGTACTCCGCGGTCATCGTGTACCCCGGCTCGGCCATCGCTTCGGGCCGGTTCGCGGTGATCTTGTCGAAGCGCAGGATCGCGACGCCCTTCGTTGCCAGGCCCCAGGCGAGGTCCTTGAGCGGCTTGTTCGGTCCACTGGTCTCGTCGCGATCGAACGGACCACCGCCGGTCAGCAGTACGGCGCCGCGCCCGGTCGGTCGCGCGGGTAGCGTCAACGTGCCGGGGACGGTTCGGCCGGCCGCGTCGAGGGTGATGTCGTGCTCGGTGAACGCGGCCGGATCGGCGTACGGCGGGGGAGTCCAGGTCATCGGCTTACCTTTCTCATGATTTGAGAAAGGTAGCATGGCATGAGATTGTTGCGCCATGGGTCCGTTGGAGCTGCTGGGGCATCCGGTGCGGTTGCGGATCGTGCACGCACTGCGCGGTGGCCGGGGGCTGACGACCGCCGAGCTGGGGGAGCGGATCGCGGACGTGTCGAAGGCGACGCTGTACCGGCATGTCGAGTTGCTCGCCGAGGGTGGCATCCTCGAAGTCGCAGAGGAGCGGCGGGTGCGGGGCGCCGTCGAGCGACGCTTCCGGTTGCGGGTCGCGTCCGCGTCGATCACGCCGGAGCAGCTCGAACAGCTGACCGTCGAGGATCATCGGCGCGGGTTCGCCGCGGCGATGGCGGCGCTGGTCGCGGAGTTCAACGCGTACGTCGAGCGCGACGGAGCCGACCCGATCGCGGACCTCGTCGGCTACCGCCAGCACGGCATCTGGCTGACCGAAGCCGAACTGCACCAACTGATCGAGGGCCTGCGCGCCGCGATCCTCCCAGCCCTGTCGAACGAGGCGACCCCGGAGCGCTCCCGCTACCTCCTCAGCCCGATCCTCTTCCCCACCGAAGGCGACTGACCGTCCATCCGACTCACTTTGTGCACCGGCTTAGTTGACGTATGCCGTTATGGGCATATGATGGCGGGATGGCACGGGCAGCGACGACCTCGGACGTGTTCAACGCGATCGCCGAGCCGCAGCGCCGGGAGATCCTGGTGCTGCTGCGGGCGGGTGAGCGGCCGGTGACCGAGCTGGCCCAGGAGCTGGGGATGACTCAGCCGGGGGCGTCCAAGCACCTGCGGGTGCTCCGGGAGGTCGGACTGGTGCGGGATCGCAAAGCAGGCAAGCAGCGGCTGTACGGCCTGGACGCCCGCGGGCTGCGACCGGTCCACGAGTGGGTCGGCGGGTTCGAGCGGTTCTGGAACGAGAGCTTCGATCGGCTGGACGCGTACGTGCAGGACCTGAAGCAGACACGGCTGGAGGAATAGCTGATGAGCACAACGGGACGGGGAGCGCCGACCGCGACAGGGCGAGGGATGCCGGCCCAGACCGCCACGGCGGAGCGGGAGATCGTGATCTCGCGGGTCATCGACGCTCCACGGGAGTTGGTGTTCGAGGCGTTCACCGAGGTCCGGCACCTGTCGCAGTGGTGGGGGCCGGATGGGTTCACCACGACCACGCGGTCCTTCGAGTTCCGCGTCGACGGGGTGTGGGACTTCGTCATGCACGGGCCGGACGGGACGGCTTACGCCGAGTGGATCACTTGGACCGAGATCGCCGCGCCGGAGCGGATCACGTTGCTGCACGGTGAATCCCGCGATGATCCGAATCCCTTTGAATCGGTTTTGACGTTCGCGTCCGACGGTGGGGCGACGCGGCTCGAGATGCGTACGGTGTTCCGCACCAAGGAACTGCGAGATGAGGCGGTCGAGAAGTATGGCGCGGTCGAGGGTGGTCGGCAGACGCTGGGCAAGCTGGCTGCGTACGTCAGCTCGCGAGGGGAGGGCTGATGGCGGGGAAGGTGTTCTTCGGGGTATCCATGTCGGTGGACGGGTTTATTGCGCCGGACTCGCCTGAGGAGTTGATGGGGAAGCAGTGGATGGAGTTGCAGCGGTGGGTGTTTCCGTTGCGGTTCTTCCGGGAGAACCTGAAGCTCGGCAAGGGCGGTGAGGAGGGGCGCGACAACGACATCGCGCGGGAGACGTTCGAGCGCACTGGTGCGACCGTGATGGGCAAGCGGATGTTCGACGCCGGCGAGCGGATGTGGCCGGAGGAGGCGCCGTTCCATACGCCGGTGTTCGTGGTGACGCACGAGAAGCGTGTCCCGTGGGAGCGGCCGGGTGGTACGACGTTCCACTTTGTCAACGACGGGATCGAGGCGGCCCTTGAGCAGGCGCGTGAGGTGGCCGGTGAACGTGACGTGCGGATCGCGGGTGGTGGGGAGACGATCCTCGAATACCTGAACGCCGGGTTGATCGACGAGTTCTCGATTGCGTTGTCGCCGGTGCTGTTCGGCTCCGGGATCCGCTTGTTCGAGGGTGTGGACGCGGGGCGGATCGCCCTGGAGCAGGTGCGCGCCGAACACTCGCCAAGGGTCACGCACCTGACGTACTCGGTCAGGGAACGCTAGGCGAACTGCGCCGACCGGATCGCCCAATCACTGCCGCTGACAACCTTCGCCGGAGGGCTGGCAGTTGTTGGGAGTGCGCCGACGTGGCGGGGCCGTTGAACAGGCTATTTCTCCTCCACCCCCACCATTTCCTGTGCACTGCACGTCGGCGAGCGGGCGCGGGCCGGGCGCGGGTATGGCGCGGGTTGTTAGCGGAGGGCGGTGCCTTGGGTGTGGGTCAGGAGGGTCAGGTCTTGGCGGGTGGGGAGGGATTCCCAGTCGCCGTACGCCGTGACGCAGAAGGCGCCTGAGGTGGTGGCGCGGGTGAGGCGGGCGTCGGGGGCGAGGTTGTCGAGGGTGGCGGAGAGGTAGCCGGAGACGAACGCGTCACCCGCTCCGATGCTGTCGACAACAGTCACGGGAAGCGCCGGGCTGTGAATCGTGTGCGTCTCAGACGATGGCGTGGTTTTGGTGTGGGACCAGGCGCCCTTGCCGCCGGCGGTTACGACGACGGTGTTGACGGTGTTGAGTAGGTCGGCGACTGGGTCTTCGGCGTCGGTGAGGAGGTTGAGTTCGTCGTCGGAGGCAAAGACGGTGTGGAGGTGGGGGAGGAGTTCGCGTAGTGCGGTGGCTGCTTCGGGGCGGGTCCAGAGGCGGGCGCGGTAGTTCACGTCGAGTGAGACCTGGATGCCCGCTGCGAAGGCCGTGCATACGGCGGCCAACGTCGCGGCACGTGCTGTGTCGGAGAGTGCGGGCGTGATCCCGGTGACGTGGAGCAAGGTCGGAGCCAACGCGCTAATAGCCGCCGTAGTCTCGTCCGGCGTGAGAGTGGACGCGGCCGATCCGCGGCGGTGGTAGCTCACGCGGGTGATGTCGTGTGACGGCTGGTCGAACGCGATGAACCCGGTGAACGCGTCGTCGGCGAACCGGATCCGGGTACCGACGTTCTCGGCACGCAGCGTCCGCTCGATCAGCCGCCCCGGCTCGTCGTTGCCCACGGCACTCAGCCAGGTGACGTCGTGCCCGAGCCGCGCGACACCGATCGCCACGTTGCTCTCCGAACCCGCGATCGAGAGCTGCGCGTCCCCACCGAGCCGCATCGGCCGAGCGGTCCGCACCGACACCATCGTCTCGCCGAACGTCAGCAATTCGGTCATTTCGTTACTCCGTTCAGTACAACGAGGGCGACCGTCCGATCGCCGCGTTGGCCGGCATCGTCCCCCAGCCGAGCCCCATTTGCCTGGTCCACCCACCAAATGTGGGGTTCCGGACCGTGGTGGAGGGTCCGGAACCCCCGACTTGGTGGGTGGACCAGCCAAATTGGCTGGGCAACCAGGCAAATTGGCTGGTGGGCCAGGGAAATTCGACGGGTGGGGGCTCCTTGGGGGTCAGACGTTGAGGGCGGTGCGGAAGGTGCTGGCTCGGATGGCCAGTTCGGAGAGGGAACCGCCGGTGGTGGCGTCGCCGAGGAGGGGGGAGCCGACGCCGACTGCGAGGGCGCCGGCGGCGAGGTACTTCGGGGCGGAGACCGCGTCGATGCCGCCGACCGCGAGGAGCGGTGCGTCGGGGAGAGGTGCGCGGAGTTCGGACAGGTAGCCGGGGCCGTGGACCTTGGCGGGGAAGATCTTGACGGCGGTGGCGCCGAGGTCCAGAGCGGCCACCACCTCGGTCGGCGTGAGCGCGCCGCACAGCAGCGGCAGGCCGAGTTCGACCGAGCGGTGGGCGCCGCGCGTGATCGCGGGCGTCACGGTGAAGTCGGCCCCCGCAGCGGCGACCTCGTCGGCCTGCGCCGCGGTGACGACCGTGCCGGCACCGATCAAGACAGAAGCGTCGTACTGCGCCCGCGCCTTCGCGATCGCCTCGATGCCGCCGGGCGTGGTGAGCGAGACCTCGAGTGCCGTGATGCCGGCCTCGACGAGGGTCTGGAGGCAGGCGAAGGCGGTGTCCGCCCCGTCGGCGCGGATGATCGCGAGCAGTTTCCGGCTCCGGAGTTCGGCAAGCAGATCCATAATCCCCAACCTATGTGATCGATCCAGACATAGGACGTCCCATGAGCTCTGGCGTGGACGCCGAATGTGTGGCTAAATTCCGAAGTAGACAACCGCCCCGTTGTTTACTTTCAGGAGGCATCCGCTCATGCCTAAGCTCAAAGCCCTGCTCATGGCCCTCGCGCTGGCCGCGCTGACCATCCCGGCACCAACCGCCGAAGCTGCCATCACCACTACAGTTCTGTTCAACAAAGGGGACGCCGGATTCGGCTGCTATCGCATCCCCGCGATCGTGAAGACCAAGGCCGGCACGCTGCTCGCGTTCGCCGAGGCCCGCCGCGCGTGGTGCGCGGACTCCCAGGAGATCGACCTCGTACTGCGCCGTTCGGAGGACGACGGCCGCACCTGGTCGGCGACCCAGACGGTCCTCTCCGGCACCGACACCGACCCGAACGCGGTCGCCACCCGCGGCAACCCGGCGCCGATCGTCGACTACGAGACGGGCCGGATCGTGCTGCTGAGCACGATGGACCCCGGTACGACGAGCCGCCCGCGTACGCCGTACGTCCAGGTCAGTGACGACGACGGGAAGACCTGGAGCACGGCGAAGAACATCGGCGGCCAGATCGACGACCCGGCCTGGGGCTGGTACGCGACCGGGCCGGTGCACGGTATCCAGCTCACCCGCGGCGCCCATGCCGGCCGCCTCGTCGCGGGCACCAACTACGACAACGGCGCCGGCCAGAACGCCGGTCAGCTCGTGTACAGCGACGACCACGGCGAGACCTGGCACAAGGGCGCGACCGACCTTCGCTCGGACGCCACACCGCAGGAGATCAGCGTCGTCGAGAAGGTCGACGGCGGTGTGTACGCCGGTGCGCGCAACAACGCCGGTACGTCGGGCGCGAGCCGGATGGCCGCGGTCAGCAACGACGGCGGTCAAACGTTTGCCGCGCCGTTCGCCACGATCGCCGGCCTGACGACGCCGGTCGTCCAAGGGTCGCTCCAACGTTTGCGTGCAGTCGACCAGGGCGACAAGTACAACCGCCTCCTGTTCGCGGCGCCCGCGGATCCCGATCGGCGCAGATACATGACGATCAGGTCCAGCTTCGACGAGGGTAAGACCTGGCAAACCGTTGCCGAGGGCACCCGAATCACCAGCGACTGGTCCGGGTACTCCGACCTGGCGATCCTCGACACCGGCGAGATCGGTCTGCTGTACGAGGGCGGCACGGTCGACGCCCGTGACCAGATCCGCTTCGCCCGCTTCACCGAGACCGACATCGGCCACCCGGACGCGCCGCTCGGCGGTCCGACGACACCGGATGTGTCCGGCCTGCACAACGACAGTTACCTGCGCGGTGGCACCACGGCCGTGACCGGCAAGTTCGGGCAGGCGAGAGATCTCGACGGCGTCGACGACGCGATTCAGCTCCCGTTCGCCGAGTCGCTCGCGGTCGGCGCAGGTGACTTCACCGCGATGGCGTGGATCAAGTACGGCGCCAGCACGACACCGCAGGCGATCTTCTGGGGCTACAACATCAACGAGTTCTCGCAGTTCTGGCTGCGCGCCGAGCCCGCGGACAGTCGCATCCGCGGCCTGATCACCACCGGCGGCAACACGGCCGCGGTCCAGACCACGAAGGCCTACAACGACAACGCCTGGCATCACGTCGCCCTGCAACGCAAGGCCGGTACGCTCTCGATCTGGGTCGACGGTACCCAGGCCGCGAGCGTCACGGCCCCGACCGGATCGGTCAGCCCCGGCCGGCCCTTCAAGATGTACGTCGGGCAACGCCTGGACGGCGCGCACCACTTCGATGGCTCGCTGGACGAGGTCCGGCTCTACAAGCGGGCCCTGACCGCGACCGAGCTCAACAGCATCCGTACCGCGAACAGCACCTCGGTGCCCAACGCCGTACTCGATCTGCCCCTCGGGTGACATCACACTGACCTGGCGGACAGCGTCAACCGCCAGGTCAGTTCTCCGCTCGCCGGCACCACCGCGGCGTCGTCCGGGCCGGCTGTCGCCAGGTCGAACACACGACCCAGCATCGGCTCGACCCCGAGACTCCGGTACGGCGCATCGGCCGGGAAGCCGCCCTGGTTACGCCACAGCGCGGTGGAGACTGGTTGCCCAGGGCAACTCAATGTCATGGTGAGCTCCGCGCCGCGATCGCGGACCGAGACCGTCGGGCAGTCGACCAGGACCGCGCCCGCGGCCGTCCCGTCGGTGGGGCCGAACACGCCAAGATCAAGAGGAGTCGGCCAGACGGCAGTCACCCACGGGTCGTCGTCCGGCCAGGACCACGGCAACCACGGCTCCGCCTCGGGATACAGGCGGCATTCGGTCCCGGGCGCTGCGGAGATGATGGCGCCGGGGTCGCAGTCGAGGAGTGCATGTGCGGCCCACACGAACCGATAGCCCGGCACCGCCTCGAGGTGGTAGTCGACGGCGAGGGTGTCGGTGCCGGGTGTGAATGCTCTGGTGAGGATCGCGTCGTTGTAGGTGACCGAGGTGTCCCAGGGCTGGTTCCACAAGCCGCCGTGGTCGGGGAATCCGCGGACGGTGGGGAAGCATTCGTCGACACCGCCCGCGTCGATGAAGGTGGCGAGTCCGGTACGCGGCCCGGTCACCAGGCCGGGTCCGGCCCAGAGCCATTCGCGGCCACCGAGCTGGAGCGAGGTCCAGCGGCCGCCGTCGGTGGGATCGACCGTCACCGTCCGGTTCGGCTGGTGGGTCACCATTCGGCGAAGGATCCGTCTTCGTGGGTCCACACCGGGTTGCGCCAGGTGTGGCCGGTGCGGTCCGCGGCGCGGACGGCGTCCTCGTCGACCGTGATTCCCAGGCCGGGCAGGGGATTCCACTCGGCATGACCGTTGACCCAGTCGAACGGCGCGGGATCCACGACGTACGAGGTGAGGTCGCTGGTCACGTTGTAGTGGATGCCCCGGCTCTGCTCCTGGATCAGGAAGTTCGGCGTCGCGAACGACACCTGCAACGAGGCCGCCAGCGAGATCGGCCCGAGTGGGCAGTGCGGTGCGAGCATCGCGCCATGAGCATCCGCGAGGACGGCGATCCGGCGGAGCTCGGAGATCCCGCCGGCGTGTGAGACGTCGGGCTGCACGACCGCGACGCCGGCGTTCAACGGCGCCAGGAAGTCGGCCCGGTGGTACAGCCGCTCGCCGAGTGCGACTGGGACCGTCGAGGCCTCCACCACCGACGACAGGTGCGCCATCTGCTCCGGCAGCACCGGCTCCTCGACGAACATCGGCTGCAGGTCCTCGACCGCGTGCAGGATCCGCCGCGCCGCGGCCACGCCGACCCGTCCGTGCAGGTCGATCGCGACGTCCCGGGAATCGCCCAGGACCGCCCGCGCGGCCGCCAGCCGGTCGACGATGTCGTTGACCTCGGCAACGGACGGCGAGGTCTGGATCTGCCCGCTGGCGTTCATCTTCACGGCCGTCATCCCGGCCGCGACCTGCTCCGCGACGGACTCGCCGATCGCGGACGGTTCGTCCCCGCCGACCCAGGCGTAGACCCGGACCCGATCCCGGACCCGCCCGCCGAGGAGTGCGGCGACCGGAGCGCCGTACACCTTGCCGGCGATGTCCCACAACGCGTGGTCGAGCCCGGCGACCGCGCTGCTCAGCACCGGCCCGCCGCGGTAGAACCCGCCCTTCGTCAGCACCTGCCAGTGCCGCTCGATCTGCAGCGGATCCTGGCCGATCAGGTACTCCGACAGTACGTCGATCGCGGCCCGGACGACCTCGGCGCGTCCTTCGACGACCGGCTCGCCCCACCCGACCACACCGTCGCTCGTCTCGATCCGGCAGAACAGCCAGCGCGGCGGGACCAGGAACGTCTCGATCCTCTCGATCTTCACCGGCGCCGCCCACGGGCCGTCGTACGCGATCCCGACGTACGGCGCCCGGACGAGCCGCGGACCTCGGTGAGGTCCTCGGCGGCCTTCGCGAGCAGCTCCCGCATCGCGAGCTCGGCGCCCTCGGGGTCGTGCGCGCGGACCGCGTCCACGACGCGCCGGTGGCTCGGCACCGGGTCGTCCGACGGCTTGACCCTGTGCACCAGCCGGTCGCGATCCGCGAGCCCGGTCTCCATGATCACTTCCATCTTGGTCAGCAGTTCGTTGCCTGTCGCCGCCAGCAGCGCGCGATGGAACGCGAGGTCCGCGGCCGCCGCGGCGAGGTTGTCACCGGCGGACTCCATCCCCGCGAGCGCCGCGTCGAGTGCCGCAAGGTCCGCGTCGTCCGAGCGCAGCGCGGCCAGCCGGGCCGCGGCCGGCTCGACGATCCCGCGGACCTCGTGCAGTTCCTCGAGCAGCTCGGGCCGTACGTCGGCGTCCTTGAAGTGCCAGCGGATCATGTCCGCGTCGAGCAGGTTCCAGTCCGAGCGCGGGCGGACGAACGTGCCGCGCTTCTGCCGCGCGTCGACCAGGCCCTTCGCCGTCAGCACCTTCAGCGCCTCCCGGACGGCGGTCAGGCTGACGCCGAGGTCGGCCTGCAGTTCGGTCACGTTGATGGTCGCGCCCTCCGGGATCTGCCCGGACAGGATGCGCTGCGCCATCACCTCGACGATCTGCCCGTGCAGCCCTCGCGAAACCCCGCGCTGAATCCCCGTCATACCGCTCTCCCTCACGCCGAGTCCTTCGTTGCGGACCATCCGCCATCGACCACCAGGCTGGTGGCGGTCACGTACGACGCCTCGTGGGACAACAGGAACGCGACGGCCTGCGCGACCTCGTCCGGCTGCCCGAGCCGCCCGAGCGCGGTCGCCTGCGCGCTGCGTTCACGTCCTTCGGCATCGACCCGGTCCCACATCGCGGTTACGATCGGCCCCGGAAGCACGGTGTTCACCCGGATCGAGCGGCCGTACTCGACCGCGAGCTGGCGTCCGAGCGAGATCAGTGCGCCCTTCGTCGCGGCGTACGCCGGATGTCCGGGCAGGCCCGCGATGGCGTGCACCGACGAGACGAGGACGACGGAGCCGGCGTTCGCGACGAGGTCGTCGTACAGCGCCTGGAAGCCGAGGAACGCCGAGGTCAGGTTGACGTCGAGCTGACGCTGCCAGGACAGCGGTGACAGTTCGTGGGCCGGTTTCACGTCGACGACGACCGCGTTGCTGACCAGACCGTCGATCGGGCCGAACTCGTCCCGGCCGCGGGACCGGACCTCCGCCCAGGTGTCCTGCGACGAGACGTCGCCGACGACGCTGATCGCCTTGCCCGGCACGTCCTTGCAGGGATGGACGTCGACCTGCACCACCTGTGCGCCCTCGGTCTGCGCGCGTTCGGCGCAGGCCGCGCCGATTCCCGACGCGGCCCCGGTCACCACGATCACCCGCCCAGCCAGCCGCACGTGCCGCCTCCTCCAGAAGCCGAGGTCCTACCCAAGCACGGAGGCAGGCAGGTTCCAACGATGAACGAGCCACCAGTTGACCGTGACAGGTAGTACCCGGTCAAGCGATTTGCTCGTAATTTACGAATTAATATTGACAGCTGCGATGCGTCGCCGCAAGATCGTCCGCAACACACCACTTACCCGTCTGGCATCGCCGGCCGGGCAGAGCTCAGGAGTTCGGGCATGACTGCATTGGCAGCGGATCGGCGGACTTTCCTCAAGGGACTCGGGCTGCTCGGCGCAGCCACCCTGGTTCCCGGGTGCGCGACATCGTCGAAGAGTCCGGGCAGCGGCAGCGCGGCCTCTGGTGAGCTGGCGCTGCAGTCGAACCTGTCCAGCGAGCAGGCGAAGGCCGCGATGGAGAAACTCGTTGCCGCGTACAACAAGACCGGCGGATCCCAGGTCAAGCTGAACACGGTCGCGTCGGAGATCTTCCGGACCCAGCTGCCGACGTACCTGACCTCGGCGAACCCGCCGGACGTCTACACCTGGTACGCCGGCTCGGTCGCGGACTCGTACGCGAAGAAGGACCTGCTGCTCGACGTCTCGAGCGTCTGGGACTCGATGGGCAACTACTCGAAGGCGATGCAGACGCTGTCCACGAGCAGCGCCGGGCAGAAGATCTTCGTCCCGACCAGCTACTACTGGTGGGGCATGTTCTACCGGAAGTCGAACTTCGCCAAGTGGGGCGTGACGCCGCCGAAGACCTGGGCCGAGTTCGTCGCCGTGTGCAAGACGATCCAGAGCAAGGGGATTCCGCCGATCGGGATCGGGCTCGGCGACACCCCGTGGGTGGCGTCGGCGTGGTTCGACTACCTGAACATCCGGATCAACGGCGCGCCGTTCCACCGGCAACTGCTGGCCGGCCAGGGGAACTTCACCGACCCGAAGGTGAAGGCGGTCTTCACGAAGTGGCGCGAGGTGCTGCCGTACTTCGACCCGAAGGGGAAGTCGTTCCCGTTCCAGGAGGCGACGTCGGCGCTGCTCGCGGGGAAGACCGGGATGTTCCTGATCGGGACGTTCTTCGCGGACTCGGCGCCGAAGGACGCGCTGGACGACATCGACTTCTTCCAGTTCCCGATCATCGATCCGGCCGTACCGGTGGCCGAGGAGGCGCCGACGGACGGGTACTTCGCCTCGAAGAAGGTGCAGGACGTCGACGGTACGAAGAAGTTCCTGACCTGGCTGGCGACGGCCGAGGCGCAGGAGATCTACGTGCAGAACTCTTCCGGTACGGCGATTCCGGCGAACCCGGACGGGAAGTCGGCGGACACCCCGCTGGTGCGGAAGGGCAAGGCGATGATCGAAGGCGCCGCCGAGATCACCCAGTTCTTCAACCGCGACTCCAGCGACGCCCTCCAGCCGACCGCCGACGCCGCCCTCACCAAGTTCCTCGACAAGCCCGACCAGATCGACAAGATCCTCGCCGACTGGCAGGCAGCAGCCCAGAAGGTCTTCAAGGCGTGACAGCCACAGCTGTGGAGACCCGGAGCCGAAGCGGTTCGGCGTTCGGAAAACGTCGTACGCGGCGGGTCTCTCCTCTCATTCTGGCGTTCGTGCTAGTGCCGTTTGTTGTTGAGGCTGTGTGGGTGTTTTGGCCTGCAGTGCAGGGGTTCTGGTTGGCGTTGACCAGTTGGGACGGGTTGTCGGCGCCTCGGTTCGTGGGGTTGGGCAACTTTTCCGACATGGTGTCGGATCCGATCTTCCGGACCGCTTTGAAGAACACCGCGATCTGGCTGGTGCTGTTCGGTGGGCTGAGTGTGGTCGGCGGGTTCGGGATGGCGTTGCTGCTGCAGAAGGAGCGGCGCGGTGTCGGGATCTACCGGGCCGCGCTGTTCACGCCGGTGGTCTTCAGCCTGGTGGTGACCGCGCTGATCTGGCGGGTGTTCTACCAGCCGGACGGACTTGTCGACACGGTGTTCCGGACCGTTGGCCTGGGCAACTTCATCCGCCCGTGGCTGGCCGACCCGGACACCGCGCTGTACGCCGTGATCGTGCCGGCCCTGTGGCGCCAGATCGGGTACGTGATGGTGCTGTACCTGGCCGGCCTGAAGGCGGTCGACCCCGCGCTCTACGAGGCCGCGAAGGTCGATGGCGCGTCCGCCTGGCAGCGCACCCGGTACGTCACGATCCCGCAGCTCAAGGGCGTGAACTCGGTCGTCCTGTCGGTGATCGTGATCGACTCGCTGCGGTCCTTCGACATCGTCTGGTCGATGACGAAGGGCGGCCCGTACCACTCGTCCGAGCTGCTCAGCACGTACATGTACTCGACCGCGTTCCAGTCCACCCAGCTCGGGTACGCGTCCGCGCTGGCCGTGGTGATCTTCGTCCTCGCCCTGGCCGTCATCCTCGGCTACCTGATCCGCGCCTTCCGGGAGGAAACGTGATACGGCGTACCGGTTACCACGTCGCGATGGGGCTGATCTCGTTTCTGTGGGTGGCGCCGATCCTGTGGGTGATCGTGATCTCGTTCCGTTCGTTCGACGACGTTGCGGCGAACGGGCTCGGATCGCTGCCGCACTCGTTCACGTTCTCGACGTACAAGTCGGCGTGGGAGGACGCGGACGAGTTCCGGGCGCTGATCAACAGCCTGCTGGTGACGATCCCGGCCGTCCTGCTGAGCCTCGGGCTGGCGTCGGTCGCGGCGTACGGGCTGGCGCGCTACAGCATCCCGTTCCGGCGGACGATCCTGTTGCTGATGTTGATGGGGAACCTGCTGCCGCCGCAGATCCTGCTGATCCCGATCTCGCGGTTCGTGGAGCTGATCGGGTACTACGACACGCTGATCGCGCTCATCGCCGTCCATGTCGGGTTCGGGCTCGGGTTCTACACGTTCGTGCTGCACGGGTTCATGCGGGACCTGCCGCGGGAGATCCAGGAGGCCGCGACGATCGACGGGGCCGGGCCGGGGAAGATCTACTCGGCGGTGATCCTGCCGCTGACCCGTCCGGCGCTGGCAGCGCTAGGGGCGCTGTCGTTCACGTGGATCTTCAACGACCTGCTGTGGTCGATCACGGTGATCCGCTCCGGCGAGAAGATGCCGGTCACGCCGGCGCTGCTCGGTCTGCAAGGCCTGTTCGTGTCGTCGTGGAACGTGATCGCGGCTGGAACTGTGATCGCCGCAGTGCCTACAGTGGCGGTGTTCCTCCGCTTCCAGAAGCACTTCGTCGGCGGGCTGGCGATTGGAGCCGTCAAGTGATGACGTGGACCTTGCGCGGTACGACGACGTCGTACGTCGTCGGCGTACCGGGCCACGGGGTGCTTGCGCAACTGGTTGCCTGGGGCCCGCATGCTGTTGCCGAGGGCCCCTCGACGATTGCTCCCGCCGGCACCGAGCACTTCCTGCCGCGGGCGGACGTGGAGCCGGTCGAGTACGCCGTCCGCGGGTCTCGCTACACAGCTCCCGTCGACCTGGTCGCGAGCGGCCCGGACGGCGTCGACGAACTCGACTTCGGTTTCTGGGCCGCCGACGCTTCCGAAGATCAGCTGGAGCTGACCTTCGTCGACAACGAGCGGGGAGTGCTCCTGGACCTGCATTACCGCATCGTCGGCGATGTGGTTGAGCGGTGGGTGTCGGTGCGCAAGGACGGCACGGGCGAGCTCACCTTGCATCGGCACGACTCGGCCGGGTTCGTGATCCCGACCGGGACGACCGTCAAGTACTTGTGGGGTGAGTGGAACAGCGAGTTCCAACAGGCTGAGGTGACCTTGCCTCGCGGGCGGTTCACGATCGGGAGTGCCCAGGGGATCACCGGGCACTCGTACGCGCCGTTCATGGCGGTTGACGGTGAGGTGGCGTACGGCGTCCAGCTGGCGTGGAGCGGGTCGTGGGAGATGACCGCCGACGTCGACACGACCGGGCTGCTGCGGATCCAGGCCGGCCGTACCTCTTCGAGTCTCGGGATCACGGTGCGTCCGGGGGAGACGTGGGTGTCGCCGAAGGCGGTCGGGGCGTGTAGCGCCGAGGGTGCGGACGGGCTGGCGCGCGTGTTCCACGAGTACGAGCGGACGCAGTCGAGACGACGTACGCCGAAGGTGTTGTACAACTCGTGGTTCGCGACCGAGTTCGACATTCGGGCGGAGCATCAGCTCGAGCTGGCACGGCGGGCCGCGAGCATCGGCGTTGAGACTTTCGTGGTGGACGACGGGTGGTTCGTCGGGCGGTCGGACGACACCGGCGGGCTCGGGGACTGGGAGGTCGATCCGGCCAAGTTCCCCGACGGGCTGGACAGGTTCATCGGGCAGTTGAAGGACCTCGGGCTCGACTTCGGGTTGTGGATCGAGCCCGAGTCGGTCAGCCCGTCGTCACAGTTGGCGGCTGAGCATCCGGAGTGGATCCTGAGGACGCCGGATCGGGAGCGGGGGCCCATTCTGATCCGGAACCAGTTGCTGCTCGATCTGAGCCGGGACGATGTCGCGGACTTCATCTGGAGCACGCTCGATCGGTTGCTGTCGACGTACGACATCAAGTACCTGAAGTGGGACGCCAACCGGCCGCGGCTGGATTCCGGAGATCAGCGCCGGGACCTGGACGGGCTGGTGGTGGCGAATCTCTACAGCATTCTGGATCGGCTGCGGGATCAGCACCCGGACGTGTACGTCGAAGGATGTGCCGGCGGTGGGGCTCGGGTTGATCTGGGGATGGCCTCGCGCGTCGACACTCTGTGGCCGAGTGACAACACGGCGCCGCTGGATCGGCTGCGGATTCAGGAAGGGTTCCGGAGCGGGTTCGCACCGCACCTGATGAGTTCGTGGGTGACCGATGCCGAGGGTACGCACGACGGTCGGCGGCGCTCGCTCGATTTCCGGTTCCATGTCGCGATGGCCGGTGTGCTCGGGATCGGCGCGGATCTCTCGCGCTGGACCGACGACCAGCTGAAGACGGCTGCACGTCATATCGAGCAGTACAAGGGCTTTCGGGAGTTGATTGCCGAGAGCAAGGTCTACGGGCTGGCGGGCGGCGTGCAGTACGTCGGTCCGCGAAAGTCCGTGGTGTTCCTGTGGGAGACCGGCGACGGCAACGTGCGCGGCACGCTGCCGACCCGGCCGCGGCGGGTGCCGCTGGCCGGGCTGGATCCGGCGAAGAACTACCGGGTGGGCAACGAGACCCACCCGGGCAGCTATCTGCTGCAGGTCGGGGTCGCGTTCGACGACTCCGCCGACTCGCGGTGCCTGATCGTCGAGGCACTCGACTGACCCGTTCCGCTCAACGGAAGAAGATGACATGAGGCGAATCCTCGGTGGGGTGATCGCGGCGGCTCTTGTAGCTGTCGGCTTGGTCACTACCACGACCGGAGCTGTGGCGGCTCAGGCCACAGCTCCGGTCCTCAGCCCGACGCCCTATCTGGGCTGGAACACCTACTACGGACTCGGTGGTGACTTCACCGAGGACACGATCAAGTCGGTCGCGGACTCCCTGGTGAGCCGCGGCCTCGCGAAGGCCGGCTACGACATCGTCTGGCTGGACGGCGGCTGGCAGGCAGACCAATCCCGCAGCGACGCCGGCGACCTGGTGCCGAACCCGGCCAAGTTCCCAAACGGCCTGAAGCCGCTGGTCGACTACATCCACAGCAAGGGCCTGAAGGCGGGCATCTACACCGACGCCGGCCCGTACATCCCGGGTAAGTGCGGTCTCGGGAGCGGCGGGTACTACCAGCGCGACGCGGACCAGTTCGCCGCCTGGGGGTTCGACGCGGTCAAGGTCGACTACCTGTGCGGCATCGCGGCGAACCTGGACCCGAAGACGGTCTTCACCGAGTTCGCCCAGGCGCTGCGCAACAACGCCAGCCACCGGCCGATGATCTTCAACCTGTGCAACCCGGTGACGTCGCCGGACTGGGGCAACTACCCGGAGTCCCAGCAGTCGATCAACTCGTGGTCGTACGCGCCGGAAATTGCGCAGTCGTGGCGTACGTACACCGACGTCGGGTTCCAGGGCGACATCAAGTTCAAGGACGTACTGCGGAACTACGACGCGAACGCACGGCACCCGGAGGTCGTGAAGCCGGGCGCGTTCAGCGACCCGGACTACCTGGCGCCCGAGCTCGGGATGAGCGACGAGGAGTTCCGTACGCAGCTCACGCTGTGGGCGGTCGCCGCCGCACCGCTGGTCGTCGGCAGCGATATCCGTAAGCTCAGCGCGACCACGATCGGGATGCTGACCGATCCGGACGTGCTTGCGATCAACCAGGACAAGGCCGCGGTCCAGGCGGTCCGCGTCGGCTCGGCCGGTACGACGGAGACGTGGGTCAAGCGGCTCGCCGACGGCAGCCGCGCGGTCGTACTGCTCAACCGGGGCGACAGCGCGAAGACGCTCACCACCACCGCGTCGGCGGTCGGACTGAGTGGCGATCGATTCACGCTCAAGAACGCCTGGAGCAACAAGGTGACCGAGAGCGGTGGGGTGATCAGCGCGGCGGTTCCGGCCCACGGTACGGCGTTGTTCCGCGTCGCGCCGGCCCGTGGAATTCCCGGCGTACCGCATGTGACAGCGGGGATCCCGCAGGTGACGAAGGTCGGGACGGATGCCCAGCCCGAGGGTGCGGCGCCGGTGGTGGCCGGTGGTGACGAGCTCACCGTGCAGGTTGCCGTCCGCAACGATGGGTTGCTGCCGGTGTTCACCCCGGCAGTGACGGTTGCCGGTGGCACCGGTTGGACAGCGAAGTCGTTGTCGAAGGCACCTACTCTCATCGAAGGCGGCCGGCAAGCCACGTTCGCGTTCACCGTGAAGCTCCCTGCCGGTGCCCCGCCCGGCACTGCGAGCCTGACCGCGACGACGACGTACCAGGCGATCGGGTACGGCGTACAGAAGCAGACGACCGTGCTGTCCCCGGTGGTCGTCGCGCCCGAACCACCGAGCGGGACGGTGCCGTTGTCGCATCATCAGTGGATCACGGCGACCAGCGGCTGGATGTCGCCGACGATCGACGAGAGCGTCGGCGGCGGCAACCCGATCAAGCTCACCGGTACGACGTACTCCACCGGGATCGGGGTCGCGTCCCCGTCGCTGATCCGGTACTACCTCGGCAAGTCGTGCGCGCGGCTGACCGGCACCGTCGGCATCGACGACGTGGTCGGGAACGTCGGTCCGGACGGCGGTACATCGACGTTCCAGGTCGTCGGCGACGGCAAGGTCCTGTTCGACAGCGGCACCGTCGACCGCTTCACCCCGAAGCAGTTCGATGTCGACCTGACCGGCGTACGCGTCCTCGACCTCCTCGTCGGCGACGCCGGCGACGGCGGCTACAACGACCGCGCCGACTGGGCCGCACCCACCGCAACCTGCTGAGCCGCAACCCACTTTGAGCACCCGTCAACCATCCAGCGAGGCGAAAAACGGTTGGTGGGTGCTCAAAGTGCGGTCACGTCCAGGGCACCTCGGCTGAGTGGAGCCAGGTCCAGGTGCGGTTGCGCCACGTGGGGGATTGTTGGGCGAGGCGGCTGGCGTACTCGGGCCAGTGGGTGTCGGTCTGGTGGGACCACGCTTTCTCGGCGGCGCCGGGGAGGCGGGGGAGGAGCAGAAGTTCGAGGTCCTCGGGGCCGGTGATGGTCTCGCACCAGATCGCGGCCTCGACGCCGGCGATCTGGTCGGCGCTCTCGATGCCGGGCAGGCTGTCCACCGGGTCCCACGAGACGCCGTGCTCGATCGACGCGGCACCGTAGAACTCCAGGCCGAGACGCACTCGGGCCTGTTCCTGCTCGGCGTCGGTGGACGTGTCGGCGTGCGGGCGGTCGAAGTACAGCCAGGTCACCGGCGAGACGATCAGCTTCGCGCCCTGCTCGAGGGCTTTCGGAGCGTCGTACTTCGCCTTGCGCAGCGCGTCGGCCAGCACCGGCAGCAGTTCCTCCGGCGGCGTCGGCGCATCCGGGTTCTCGCCCATCTTGTCGATGTCGAGGTCCAGCCAGAACTGCACGACGTCCTCGGAACCGAGTGTCGCGCGCGCGATCTCCTGCCAGCCGACCACCTTCTTCCCGCGATCCCGGACGAGCCCGGCCGCCTTCTCGACGAACGTCACGTGGTCCTCGTCCGACATCCCCCAGGTCTCGTCGCCGCCGATGTGTACGTACGCGCTCTGCGGGAACTGCGGGATGACCGCGTCCAGCACGTCGTCGACGAACGTCCACGTCTCGGGGCGACCCGGCTCGAGAGCGCTCAGCGGGATCGACGTACCGTTGCCCAGCTCGATCGTGCGGAGCTCGGCCGGGGCCAGTTCGGGGTACGCCGTGAATACCGCCGACGTGTGCCCCGGGATGTCGATCTCGGGTACGACGGTCACGTACCGCTCAGCCGCATACGCGACGAGCTCGGCCAGCTCGTCCCGGCTGTAGTACCCGCCCGGACGATCGCCGAGGGCACCCTTCGCAGCGACGTCGGTCAACGCGGGCCGCGACGGCACCTCGACCCGCCACCCCTGGTCGTCCGTGAGATGCAGGTGCAGCACGTTGAGCTTGTACAACGCGAGCATGTCGATCACACGCCGTACCTCGTCCGGCGTGTGGAACGTTCGCACGACATCGAGCGACAGCCCACGCCACGCAAACCGAGGCCCGTCGACGATCCGAGCAGCAGGCAGCACAGCCGCACCGTCCTGCAGATGTGCCGAGACGAGCTGCCGAAGAGAGGTCAGCCCTCGGTGGACTGCCTCCGGCGTCGCGCCCCAGACCCGCACCCCGGTCGGCGAAACCTCCAGGCCGTGGCGTTCGTCGACCTCGGATCCGTCGGCGCGCAGACCACCGGCCGGCGGTACGTCGGCCACCGGCCTGAGCTCCACCGTGATGCCGGAGTCACCTGTCAGCGTGAGGCCGGAGTCGAGCCTTACATCCTCGACGAAGCGGGCGACGGGACCCGCAAGCTCCGCCGAGTGGACAACACCCGACGCGGATGTCAGCGTGAACGTGCCGTCGAGGGCGGTCGCGGTCGCTGGTGAGGGGATCACGGGAAGCGTCATCCGACGATTCTGCGGCACACCCGGGCGGACCACCAGGTCATTCGCGGCGGCATCGGACGTGTGCGCAATGGGTACCGGGCGCAGATGGACACGCAACGGTTGCTGGAGCAGGCAGAGCGCCTGTCGAAGGCGCTCACACCCGGTGACCTCGACCATACGCTCGCGCGCATCACTGCGGCGGCGGTCGAGGTGCTGCCGGAGGTGGATTACGCGAGCATGACAGTGCTGCACTTCGACGGTCGCCTGGAAACGGTGGCGCCGACCGACGAGCTGCTCTGGGGCGTCGATGCCGCGCAGTACGAGCTACGGGAAGGACCGTGCTACGACGCCGCGGCCGATGCCGTCCACGTCGTGTCGCCGTACCTGAACGACGATCCGCGCTTCCCGCGCTACGCCGTGACAGCAGTTGCCGCCGGTATCGAGGCCCAGGCCGGCATCCGGCTCTTCGAGGCTTCGAAGTCGCGGGGGGCACTGAACCTGTATGCCCGCGAGCCCGGTGCGTTCAGCGATCTCGGTGCGATCGGCCGGCTCTTCCAGCACCAGGCCGCGACGGCGATCGATTACGCCCGGGAGATCCACAACCTGCAGGAGGCCGTGCGCACCCGGGGCCTGATCGGCAACGCGGTCGGAATCGTCATGGAGCGCTACCAGCTCACCGACGACCGCGCCTTCGCCTTCCTCACCAGGCTGTCCCAGGACGGAAACGTGAAGCTCCGGGTGATCGCCGAGCAGATCGTCGCCGGCGGCACCACCCACTAGTGTCCTGAGTCGGAAGTTCGACGGCGCTTTCGGCGCCCAGGCACGCACCTCGCGGCACTTGCCCAGCGCCCACGATGCTCCGCATCGAGGCCACTGACCAAGCACCCCGATGCACGCACCTGACCACCGAAATCTCTCGCCGAACTTCCGACTCAGGACACTAGGTCATCAGGTCAGCGAGCGCCGCGTCGAAACCAGACAGGTCCAGCGTGCCGGCGGAGTTGTCGAGGAGGATGTGAAGGGCGCCCTCCCAGTCGCACGATGTCTGCGCACCGGTCCAGAACTCGTCCCAGTGCGCGAGTTTCCAGGTGTCCCGGGCATAGCCACGGCGCGCGACCCGGTCTTGGACGACCGGGCCTTCTGCGGTGACGTGAACGACAATGAGCTGCGCCTCCGGCCACCCGGTGGTCGCCTTCAGCAGGTACTCACGATCGCCGAAGAACCGGCCGAACGGAGCATCCAGTACGACGGAACACCCGACGTCGAGGTTGTCGGCGCAGAGCCGGAGCAGTGTCGCGTACTCCAGCGGCAGGATCGCCGCCTGGTAGAACGCGTTGTGGTCCCGGTCGTTCTTGTCCGAACCGTTCTGCTCGAGCAGCAGCTCGGTGAAGGACGTCGCCACGGTGTCCTTGTCCAGATACGTCGCGGCGTACCGCCGGGCCAGCTGCCGGCTCACGGTGGATTTCCCGGAGCCGGCCGGCCCGATCACGAAGAAGACCCTAGGAGTCACGACGTTCCTTCACGAACACACCGTACGACGTCGCGCCCACCAGCAGCAGTGCGCCGCCGACGATGAAGACCAGGCTGTAGTTGTTGCCGGTGGCATCGAGAATGAAGCCGGTGACGGTCGGGGCGAGCGCCGCGCCGAGGAAGCCGCCGAAGTTCTGGATGGCGCCCAGCGACGCGACCTGCGCGGGCTTCGCCAGGTCCGACGCCAGGGTCCAGATCACGCCGATCGGGATCTGCGCCGCGAAGTACCCGACGCACAGCAGCGTGATGCTCAGTACGTCGCTCTGCACGAACGCGACCGGCAGGACCGCGGCCGCGGCGAGCACCGCGCCGCCGACGATCGGGATCTTCCGCGCCGTGAGCGTCCGGGCGCCGCGCTTGATCGCCCACGCGGAGATCAGCCCGCCGGTCAGGACGCCGACGATGCCGCACAGAAACGGGAGTGCGCCGATCCAGCCCGTCTTGGTCAGGCTGAACCCGCGGCTGGTGTGCAGGTAGCCGGGCAGCCAGGTCAGGTAGACCCAGACGGTGTAGAAGATGCCGAAGGCACCGATCACCATGAACCAGGTGTTGCGTTGCTTGAGCAGCGAACCCCAGGAGCCCTTCGCGGCCTGCCGTTCGGCGGCGGCCTCCTCGCCGAGGCCCTTGATCGCGGCCTCCTCGGCGGCCGTCGGGTTGCGGTACAGCTTCATCCAGACCGCCACCACGATCAGGCCGAAGGCGCCGACCACCACGAACATGCCCTGCCAGCTCATCGTCAGCATCAGGAACGTCAGCAGCGGCGGTGCGATCGCGTTGGCGATCTGCGATCCGGTGTTGATCAGCGACAGCGGCAGCGACCGCTCGTCCTTGTGGAACCAGCGCTGGGAGACCTTGAGGCCGGAGGTGAAGAACGGCGACTCCGCGATCCCGAGGGCCACGCGGGCGGCGTACAGGAAGGAGAAGCTGCGCGCGAAGCCGGTGATGATCGTGATCACCGACCACAGGCCCGCGGCCCACGCGTACATCGCCTTCGCGCCGAACCGGTCCACCAGGTATCCGGCCGGCAGGTTGGCGATCGCGTACGGCCAGGCGAACGCCGACAGCAGCACGCCCATCTCGATCGTGTTCAGGCCGAGATCCGCGGCGATCGTCGTGTTCGCGACGCCGAGCGTGCCCCGGTCGAGGTAGTTGACGACGCCGCCGATGACCAGCAGGCCGATGAAGAACCACCGCACGCGGGTCGGTCCGGTCCGAGCAGCCGTCGGTGCGACTGCGCCTTGAGTTGAGTCCAGCATGGCGGTGCTCCTAGGGAGGGGTGTCCGCTAGCGTCCGAAGAACTGGAGGGATGTCTCGCCACTTCTTCGGACGCAACGAAGTGGGTTTACGTGCGCGCCTGGTCGACGGCGGCGAGGAAGGTTTTGGCGGCGATCGCCACCGGTTCGTAGTCGCCCGGCGCGTGCTCGGCCTTGGTCACGAAGCTGCCGACGCCGACCGCGGAGACACCGGCGGCGAACCATTCGCCGACGTTCTCCGGCGTGACCCCGCCGGTCGGCGCGACCGGGATGTGGCCGAGCGGGGCCAGCACCGATTTCACGTACTGGGGTCCAAGGACCTCGGCCGGGAACAGCTTGACCAGGTCCGCGCCGGCCTCGGCCGAGTTGACGATCTCGGTCGGGGTGAACGCGCCGCTGATCGAGACCGCCTGGTAGCGGTTGGCGACCGCGAGCATCTCGGGGCTGAGGTTCGGGCTGACCAGGAGTTGCGCGCCGGCCTGGATCGCGGCGTACGCCGCCTGCGCGTCCAGCACGGTGCCCGCGCCGACGACGACGTCGGGGTGCTCGGAGGCGAGCCGCTCGATGATCCGCAGGGCGTTCGGGACGGAGTAGGTGATCTCCAGCGCCCGGATGCCGCCCGCGATCGCCGCCGTGGCGACCTGGTAGGCCTCCTCGGCGTCGTCGAGCCGGACGATCAGGACCACGCCTGTGTCGGCGATGGCCTGAAGTCGTTGCAACTTTGTGAACATGGTTTCACAGATTATTTCGGTGATTCACATCCGTCAACAGGTGATGTGAAGATCTGTTAAGTTCTGATCATGGAGAGCACGGGGCCTTTGATTCCGGAGCAGCGGCACCAGCGGGTGCTCCAGTTGCTGCGCCGCGACGGCGTACTGAGCACGCGGGCGCTGACCGATCACCTCGGGGTCTCGCACATGACGGTCCGGCGGGATATCGCGGCGCTGGAGGCGTCCGGCCAGGTCGTGTCCGTGCAGGGCGGCGTCCGGCTCGCCGGGACGGCCGGCCAGGTGCCGCCCCAGGAACGCCGGCAGCGTGCGGTTCTCGAGCTGCCGCGGAAACGCTCGATCGCCGCCGCGGCCGCTGAGCTGGTCACCGACGGCATGGTGATCTACCTCGACGCCGGTACGACGTGTGAGTCGGTGGTCCCGCACCTCGTCGGGCGGCGCGATCTCACCGTCGTCACCAACGACTTCTATGCCGTCACCGCGCTGTTCGACGTACCGGACGTCGCGGTGATCCACACCGGCGGGGCCGTCGACAAGGAGAGTGCGTCGAGCAGCGGCAGGCTCGCCGCGGCGACGCTGTCCGCGATCAACCTGGACCTGTTCTTCCTCAGCACGGGAGCGTGGAGCATCTCCCGCGGGGTGAGCGCGCCGACCCTCGACAAGGTGGAGCTGAAACGCGCCGCGCTGGCGTCCGCGACCAGCACGGTTCTCTTAGCGGACAGCACAAAGTACGGCACCACTTCTAAGTTCCAGGTGGCGGATCTGGAGGAGCTGGACGTGATCATCACCGACACCGAGCTCTCCGACGACACCCGCAAGCGCGTCGAAGACCTCGGAGTCGAGCTGCGACTGGCTGACTTCGGGTAGCTGACCCGGCATAGTTCGGAGAGTGGTGCTTGGGTTTGGTGGGGATCTCGAGTTCGACCCGGCGTTGTTCGAGGTACGGCGGGGTGGGTCGCCTGTGCCGCTGGAGCCGCAGGCGTTCGACGTGCTGGCGTATCTCGTCTCGCACCGTGACCGGGTGGTTCCGAAAGAGGAACTGATGGACAGCGTCTGGGGTGGTCGCTTCGTCAGCGAGACGGCCGTCACCAGCCGGATCAAGCAGATTCGGCGGGCGCTGGGGGACGACGGTCACAGCCAGCGGATGATCCGCACGCTGCACGGCCGCGGCTACCGGTTCGTCGCTCCGGTCGAGACGCAGCCGGGTCTGCGGCCGAGCGAGCCGATCAGGTACACGGTCAGCGACGGGCTCCACATCGCGTACCAGGTGACCGGCGGCGGCGATCTCGACATCGTGCTGGTGTCGGGTTTCATCTCGCATCTCGAACTCGACTGGGCGGATCCCCGGCACGCGCACTTCCTGCACCGGCTCGGGTCCTTCGGGCGGCTGATCCGTTTCGACAAGCGCGGGACCGGGATGTCGGACCGGCCGTCCGGCATCCCCGACGTCGAGACGCGGATGCACGACGTCCTCGCGGTGATGGACGCGGTCGGTTCGCGCCGGGCGGTGCTGGTCGGGTACTCCGAGGGCGGCCCGATGTCGGTCCTGTGCGCCGCCGCGCACCCGGATCGGGTGGCCGGACTGGTCCTGTACGGCACCTATGCCAAGCGGGTGTGGTCCGAGGACTATCCGTGGGCGCAACCCCAGGAGGAGCGGGAGACGTACACCGAACTCCTCGTGAACAAGTGGGACTGGGAAGCCGACATGCTGCTGCGCTGCCCGTCGGCGGACGAGCCGATGCAGCGCTGGTGGGCACAGCGGATGCGTGCGTCCGCGACACCGTCGACCGTGCGGGCGCTGATGGACATGAACTCGCTCGTGGACGTCCGCGACGCGCTGCCCGCAGTCCGGGTTCCGACGCTGGTCCTGCACCGGTCCGGCGACGCGCTCGTCGACATCGGCGGTTCGCGGTACATCGCCGATCGCGTCCCCGGCGCGCGGTTCGAGCAGCTGGAGGGCAACGACCACTTCGTCTCCGGCAACCCGGATCAGATCCTCGACGCGATCGAGGTGTTCCTGCGCGACCTTCCCGGTCCGGCGGCGCGTCCCCTGGCGCTCGCCGCGGTCGTCGCACCGGCCGGCCACCGGTCGGACGATGTGGTGGCCGGCTTGTCCGCGGCGGGTGGCCGTCGCCGCGTCGGTCCGGCCGGCCGGCCGGTGGTGCTGTTCGACGGTCCGGCCACTGCGGTGCGCGCGGGGCTCGCGCAGTTGCGGGACGGCGATCGGCTCGGTATCGCGATCGCCGAAGTACCCAAGGACGAACTCGAGCTCGACGCGTACGGCGTACAGGTCGCGATCGGCCTGGCCGACGACGCACCCCCGGGGTCGGTGTGGCTGACCTCGGGGGTGCGCGATCTGCTGGCCGGCTCGGGGATCGCGACGGAGCCGGTCGCCGAAAACGTGTTCCGCGCGCCGCGGTGAGCTCAGACGCCCTCTCAGGCGGTCGCGACGTCGATCGATACCGGTACGCCGTGGGTGATCACGTCGTACACCGCCGAGCGGTTGCGGGACTGGTCGACGAGGGCGCGGAGCTTCTCCGCCTCGGCGTCGCCCTTGACGTGGAACACGACGCGGATCGCCTCGTATCCGTTGCGGACCTCGGGGTCGAGCCCGAGGATGCCGAGCAGGTTGATGTCGCCCTCGACCGTCGACGTGACCTCCTCGAGGTCGATGCCGCGCGCCGACGCGATGTTGGCCAGGCCTGCCGTCAGGCACGCGGCGAGGGCGTGCAGCAGGTGCTCGGCCGGGGTCGGGCCGTTGTCGCCGCCGACCAGTACCGGCGGGTGGTCGGCGTCGAAGGTGAAGTCGGCAGGACGCGTGTTCTCCTGGCCGGCTCCGTAGTACCCGTTGATCGTGCCGCGGTTGTGGGTGCCGCTGATCCACCGGTTGGTGGCGCGGAACTGGAAGCGGGCGATCTCCGGCTGCGCCTTGACGGCGTCGAGCGTCGCGAACAACGTGGCGACGTCGACACCGTTGCGGCCCTGGTCGGTCGTGGTTGCGGTCATGGTGCTGGTCCTCTCAAGCGGCAAGTGCGGTGAGTTCTGGAAACGAGGCGAGCGCGTCGGCCTCGCGTTCGAGCGCCTCGCTGAGCTGCAGTTGCAGCTCGACGAAGCGCTCCGGTGCCGGGAAGGCGGTCAGGGCGCGGGTCAGGTCGAAGACCTCGCGAGCCATCACGTCCCGGGTCTCCTCGTACGACGGCAGGTCGTCCTGGTCGACGGCGGTCGCCAGTAGTTCGGCGTCCCGGAAGGCGTCGGTGATGCCGTGCCCGGTGATCGGGTCCCGGTGGTAGCCGGCGTCACCGACCAGGGCCCACCCCGGACCGTGGGATCGACGGCGGTAGTTCGGCAGGTTCGCCGTACCGCGGAGTCGTTCGGTGATGCGGCCGGCGCGCACTCGTTCGCCGAGTTCGGGAACGAGTAGGTCGAGTTGTTCGACGAAGGCCTTCGACCGGTGGGAGCCCGCCGTCCGGATCGGTTCGAGCAGCGGGGTGGGCCGGATCAGCCAGACGCAGGCGGCGTCGTTGGTCGGGAAGACGCCGGCGAACGTGTCTTTCCCGATGTGGAACGCGTAGGTATCCGGTGCGAGACCCGAGACGTACGTGTAGAAGACGGCGCACGGCGAGGTGAACTGCTCGAGCTTCTCGGCGCCGAAGAGGCCGGCCATCCGTGACCGGCGACCGTCCGCACCGATCACGAGGCGGGCGGGCAGTTCGACCTGGCCGCCGTTCGCATCATGGCCGGTCACGCCGGCGACCCGGCCGTCGTCCGAGCGCAGCAGTCCGGTCACGGTCACCCCGGTACGGAGTTCCGCGCCCGACTCCACGGCGGCGTCCGCGAGGAGTTCGTCCAGCACGTACCGGCGCGGTGCGACCAGGCTGTCCACGCCGGCCCGCTGTTTGATCCGCCGTACCTTCGAGTCCCCCTCGATGTCGAAGAGCACCTGCGTGATCGCCGGCGCACCGGTCGCGAACACGCGGTCGAGCAGGCCCCAGCGCGACAGCTGCACCACGCCGCCGCGCAGCAGCCCGTGAGTCGACACCGTGTCGCTCGGCAGCCGTGCCTTGTCGACCATCACCACGTCGCGGCCGGTCCCGGCCAGCAACATCGCGGTCGCAGCCCCGGCGCACCGGGCCCCGACCACCACCACGTCGTACATCGTCCCCGCCCCCATCCTCAAGTGATGGGTCCGACTCTCCGCCGCCCGGCACCCCGAAACTTGGAGGGCTCATGGAGACCACGATCTCCACGAGTTCTCCACATTTGCCCGGCTACTGGCTCCGGTGCCGCTCGGCGAGCTCCTTCAGGTACTGCGCACTCGCCTTCGGGGTGCGTTTCTGGGTGTCGTAGTCGACGCGGATGATGCCGAAGCGTTTGACGTAGCCGTAGGCCCATTCGAAGTTGTCCATCAGGGACCAGGCGAGGTAGCCGCGGATGTCGGCGCCCTGGGCGATGGCGTCGGCGACTGCGTTCAGGTGGGACGTGAAGTACGCCGTTCGGTCGGTGTCGTCGACGTAGCCGTTCTCGTCGGCCACGTCGTCGAAGGCGGAGCCGTTCTCGGTGATGACCATCGGGAGGCCGGGGTAGTCACGGGCGATGCTCAGCAACAGATCGGTAAAGCCTTCGGGGACGATCTCCCAGTCCATCGCGGTGCGCGGCTTGCCCAGCGGTACGTCGCGACTGACCGGAAGGCCCTGAGCGTCGACGGTGCTGCCGTCCTCGGCGTACCCGGTGAACTTCTGACTGAAGTAGTAGTTCACGCCCAGCACATCGATAGGAGCGGAGATGATCTCCAGGTCGCCGTCCTCGATCGGCAGCTCGACGCCTTCGCGGGCGAGGTCCGCGACCACGTCGGCCGGGTAGTGCCCGTGGACGAGTGGGTCGAGGTAGATCCGCCGGCCCATCCCGTCCGCACGCCGCGCTGCGTCGACGTCGGGCGCGGCGTCCGACGCGGGGTACGACGTCGCGACGTTCAGCGTGATGCCGATGTCGAGCTTGCGCGGTGCCGCCGCCCGCATCTGCGACGTCGCGAGCCCGTGCCCGAGCAGCAGATGATGGACGGCGGCGATCGCGGCCGGGTACTCGCGCCGCCCCGGGGCGTGCGCGCCGTACGCGTAGCCGAGCATCGCCGAGCACCACGGTTCGTTCAGCGTCGTCCAGGTGTCGACCCGGTCCTGCAACGCGTCGAACACCAGCATCGAGTACTCCGCGAACCGGTACGCCGTGTCGCGCACCGGCCAGCCGCCCGCGTCCTCGAGCTCCTGCGGCAGGTCCCAGTGGTACAGCGTCACCCACGGGTCGATGCCCTGGGCAAGCAGCTCGTCGACGAGGCGGTCGTAGAACCCGATCCCGGCCGGGTTCACCTGGCCCTTGCCGCGCGGCTGGACCCGCGGCCACGCCACCGAGAACCGGTACGTGTCCAGACCGAGGTCCTTGATCAGGGCGACGTCCTGCGGCATCCGGTGGTAGTGGTCGCAGGCGATGTCGCCCACGTCGCCGTTGTCGATCGCTCCCGGCACCCGGCAGTACGTGTCCCAGATCGACGGCGTCCGGCCGTCCTCCGCGATCGCGCCCTCGATCTGGTACGCCGACGTCGCGACGCCCCAGCGGAAGGTGGCCGGGAGCCGCCCGATGAGGGCCTCAGGAGTGCTCATGTTCGCCTTTCTAGGCTGTGCGGCCGGGGAGCCAGCACGCGACAGATCGGTGGGGGTCGTTGCGGGCCGACGGGATCCCCAGCACCGGGATCTCGGTCGAGCAGCGGTCGAACGCCTGCGGGCATCTCGGGTGGAACGAACATCCCGTCGGCATGCCGCGAAGATCGGGCGGCGAACCAGGGATCCCGGACAGCTCGCGCCGTTCTCCCCGCAGGGCCGGGAAGGACTTGAGCAGGCCCTCGCTGTAGGGGTGCAGGCTGTCGGTGTAGAGGTCCTTCGAGCGGGCCTCCTCGACGATGCGGCCGCCGTACATGATCGCGATCCGGTCCGAGAACTCGACCAGCAGCGACAGGTCGTGGGTGATGAACAGCACCGAGAACCCGAGCCGCTCGCGCAGCTCGACCAGCTGCGCGAGGATCTGCCGCTGCATGACCACGTCCAGCGCGGTAGTCGGCTCGTCCATGATCACGACCTGCGGCTCGAGGACGAGCGCCATCCCGATCATCACCCGCTGCCGCATGCCGCCGGACAGTTGGTGCGGGTACGCGTCCATCCGGTCCGCGGAAATCCCGACTAGTTTCAGCATTTCCTGAGCGCGGGCGATCCGGGCCTGCGGTGACAGTTGCGGCTCGTGCGCCTTGATCACGTCGAGCATCTGGGTGGAGACCTTGTGCACCGGGTTCAGCGAGTTCATCGCGCCCTGGAACACGATCGACGTCTCGGCCCACCGGAACGCCCGGAGTTCCGCGTCGGTCAGCGCCATCACGTCGTACGGATCACCCGACGCGGGGTGGTAGACCACGGACCCGCCGCTGATCACGCCGGGCGGCGGCAGCAGCCGCGTCACGCCGTACGCCAGCGTCGACTTCCCGCTACCGCTCTCGCCGGCCAGCCCGAGCACCTCGCCGCGATGCAACGTCAGCGTGACGTCCCGCACCGCCTGCACCGCTTCGTCCCCGAGACCGTAGTCGACGTGGAAGTTCTTGATCTCCAGCACGGGTGCCTTCACGCGACCTCCTCCTGCTCACGGCGTACGACGGGAGTCACCGGCGCCTGCTTCGACGACAGGACGGGGGTGAAGCCGACCCGCATCCGCACCGAGTGCCCGTCCTTGGTCTTGATGCGCGTGTGACCGCTGCTGCGCAACCGCGGGCTGACGAACTCGTCGATGCCGAAGTTGATCAGCGACAGCGCCGTACCGAGGATCGCGATCGCCAGCCCGGCCGGGACGAACCACCACCACGCGCCCTGGGCCAGCGCCTGCTGCGATTGGGCCCAGAACAGGATCGTGCCCCAGTTCCACTCGGAGATCGTCGAGATCCCGATGAAGGCCAGCGTGATCTCGGACATCACCGCGAAGATCACCGTGCCGACGAAACCGGACGCGATGATCGCGGTCAGGTTCGGCATGATCTCGAACGTGATGATCCGCCAGGTGCTCTCACCGGTCGCCCGCGCGGCCTCGACGTAGTCCCGCCGCCGCAAAGAAAGCGTTTGCGCCCGCAGCACCCGGGCGCCCCAGGCCCACGACGTCAGCCCGATGACCAAGGCGACCATGAGATCACCGGCGGACGGGATCGTCGACGCGACGATGATGATCAGCGGGAGCGCCGGAATCACCAGGAAAACGTTGGACAACGCGGACAGGCTGTCGTCCGCGGCGCCGCCGAGGAAGCCCGCGCTGACGCCGATCAGGATCGACAACGCGGTCGCGACCAGACCGGCCAGCAGGCCGACGAACATCACGCCGCGGGTCCCGACGAGCACCTGGCTGAAGATGTCCTGGCCGAGGTGCGTCGTACCGAACCAGTGCTTGCCGGACGGCGCCTGGATCAGGTCGCTGCTGCGGGCGGACGGGTCGAACGGCGCGATCCACGGGCCGATGATCGCGATCAGGCAGAAGAACGCGAGCACGACCAGGCCGGTGGCGGCCTTCGGGTTCGCGACGAACCGCAACCGGCGGCGCTTCGCCGGTGCGGCCGCGACCTCAGGTCCTTCGGGTGTGACCGCGGTGATGGTGGAGGTTGGTGCGGACATCGTCAGCCCTCCTTCCGGGTGCGCGGATCGAGCAGCAGATAGGCGACGTCGGCCAGCAGGTTGGCGACGAGCACCGACAAGGTGATGACCAGGAAGACGCCCTGCATCAGTGGGTAGTCCTTCGCGCCGACGGCCTGGAACAGGTTGTAGCCGATGCCCGGGTAGGAGAAGACGATCTCCACCAGGAGCGTGCCGCCGACGATGAAGCCGAGCGACAGCGCGAACCCGGAAACGTTCGGCAGCAGCGCGTTCCGGGCCGCGTAGCTGACCATCACCCGGCGCTCGGGCAGCCCCTTGGCGTGCGCGACGGTGATGTAGTCCTCGGAGGCCACCGTCACCATCATGTTCCGCATGGTCAGGATCCAGCCGCTCACCGACGAGATCAGGATCGTGATCGCCGGCAGCAGGCTGTGCTGGACGGCGCTGCCGATGAACTCGGCGTTCCACGACGGCACCAGCCCCGGTTCGTAACCGCCGGACGACGGGAAGAAGCTGTCCGGTCCGGCGAGCAGCGTGATCGCCAGCAGACCGAGCCAGAAGTACGGGATCGACGACAGGAACGTTGTCACCGGCAACAGTCCGTCCATCACCGACCCGCGCCGCCAGCCCGCCAGGACGCCCAGCGACGTACCGATCATGAAGCTGGCGAACGTGGTGATGCCGACCAGCGCGATCGTCCACGGCAGGCTCTGCCGGAGGATCTCCGCGACCGGCGTCGGGAAGAACGTGAACGACAGCCCGAGGTCACCGCGGAACACCTGGCCCCAGTAGTCGACGTACTGGCTCCAGAGCGACGCGTTCTTGTCCAGGCCGAACAGCACGTACAGCGAGTTGATCGCGTCGGTGCTCATCTGGCCCTGGAACTTGTTGATCAGCGACGTCACCGGGTCGCCCGGGATCATCCGCGGGATGAAGAAGTTGATGGTCAGTGCCGCCCACGCCGTGAAGACGTAGAACACCAACCGCTGCAGGAGAAACTTCACTTCGCCGCCCCCTCCTCGTAAAGCCAGCAGGCGGCCCAATGGCCCGCAGTAGGGAGCTCGAAGCGGGGCGGGAGATCGGTCGAGCACTTGGGCATCGCGTGCACGCAGCGCGGGTTGAACCGGCAGCCGCTCGGCGGCGCGATCAGGCTGGGCGGTTCGCCGCCGGCCTGGTCCTCGGGCTTGCTCAACTCGCCGAGGCGATCGGGGTCCGGCGCGCTCTCGATCAGCAGCCGGGTGTACGGGTGCGCGGGGTGCTGCGTGACGGTCTCGGAGTCGCCGCCCTCGACCATCCGGCCGGCGTACATCACCAGCGTCTCGTCGGCGAAGTACCGGGCCGAGGCGATGTCGTGGGTGATGTAGAGGATCGCGAGGTTGAGCCGTTCCTTCAGGTCCCGCAGCAGGTTCAGGACGCCGAGGCGGATCGACACGTCCAGCATCGAGACCGGCTCGTCGGCGAGCAGCGCCTCGGGGTCCGCGCCGAGGGCGCGGGCGATCGACACGCGCTGCCGCTGACCGCCGGAAAGCTCGTGCGGAAACTTGTCGAGATAGCGTTCCGGGGGAGTGAGCTGGACCTGGTTCAGCAGATCGCGGAGGTTCTCCTCCAGGTCGCCGGCCCGGCCGTGGATACGCAGCGACCGGGTCAGGTGGTACCGCACGGTGTGCGTCGGGTTCAGCGAGGCGAACGGGTCCTGGAAGATCATCTGCACACGGCGCGCGTACGCCCGGAACTTCCGGCCGCCGTGCACGGTGATCGGTTCCCCGTGCAGGCGGATCTCGCCGGACGTGCGCCCGTACAACTGGGCCAGCAGCCGCGCGACGGTGGACTTGCCCGAACCGGACTCGCCGACCAGCGCGGTCACCCGGCCCCGGCGCAGCGTCAACCGGACGTCGTCGACGGCGTGCACGGCCTTGTGGTCGCGGGTGAGCAGATCGCGGAGTCCGCGCCGTACCGGGAAATGCTTGGTGAGGCCCTCGGCCTCCAGAACAACCTCGGTCTCGGTGACCGTCATCAGTCTCTCCTCAAGGCGACGGCGCCAGGCCGACCAGGCCTGGCGCCGTCCACCGCTGTTACTGGCTGCCGGCCGGCTTCAGGTTCAGGACGATCTGCAGAGCGTTCTGCTGGGTCGGCTGCGCCGGCCCGTACTGGTTCTGCTCGTCGGGCCAGCCGACCCAGTTCTTCGTGCTGTAGAGACCGCCGACGTTGGACGCCGAGGTGGGGATGATCGGCATCTGCTCGACCATGATCTTCTGCAGCGTGTTCAGCGCCGTGCTGCGGGCCGCGTCGTCCGCGGCGTTCGCGTACTGGTCGAGCGCCTTGGTCGCCTCCGGGCTGTTGAACCGCCCGTAGTTGCCGCTCACGCCGCCCTTGCCGACCGGCTTCAGGATCTTGCCGTCCATGATGTTCTGGTAGATGTCGTACGGCGTCGCGCCGCCGTTGGTCCAGTGCATCGCGGCGTCGAAGTTGCCCTCGTCGATGTTCTTGAACCAGGCGTCCTGGTTGGCCTTGTCGACGGTCGCCTTGATCCCGATCGTGGACAGGTTGTCCTTGATGATCTCCAGGTCGGTGATGTAGTCGGACCAGCCGGCCGGGTCGGTCAGCGTGATCGTCACCGGCTTGCCGGCCGGGTCCTTGAGGACGTCGCCCTCGAGCTTGAAGCCGGCGTCGGTGAGCTCCTTCTTGGCCGCGTCGACGTCCACCTTGTGCTTGAGGTCCTTGTACTCCGGCGCGATGAAGGATTCACCGGCCGGGGTCGGGATCCCGGTCATCGACTCGACCTTCGGGTAGAAGTACCCGGCCTCGCCCTGCATGAAGATGTCGTCGCGGTTGATCACCAGGTTCATGGCGCGCCGCACCGCGGGGTTGTCGAACGGCTTGCGGGTGGTGTTGATCCACAGCCCGTGGATGCCCAGGTTCGCCGGGAACCACAGCTTGTGGTTCTTCGGGTCCTTGTCCTGGTAGACGGCCTTCACGTTCGGGACGAAGACGAAGCTCCACTCCGACGCGCCGTTGGCCAGCGCCGTGGTCTGCGCGTTGTTGTCGTTGTACGACGTGTACCGCAACTCCTTGACCTTCGGGAGGTCCTGCCAGTACGAGTCGCGCAACGTCAGCGTGGTGGTCTGCGGGGTGAACGACTTCACCGTGTACGGACCGGTGCCGATCGGGCTCTTCAGGGTGTCCTGGCTCGGGTCCTTGATCGTCGACCACTGGTGCTTCGGGATCACGAACACGGTCAGGATCTTGTTCTGGTTGGTGAACTGCGACCGGGTGAACGTCAGGTCGACCTTGTTGCCGGACGCGGTGATCGTGCCGTACGGGATCGCGTCCTGGTTGAGGCCCTCGTTGTCCTTGCGGATCTGGAACGAGTACGCCACGTCCTCGGCGGTCATCGGCTTGCCGTCGGAGAACTTCACGCCCTCACGGACGGTCAGCGACAGCTTGGTGTAGTTGGCGTCCCACTTCCACTCGGTCGCCAGCCACGGCTTGCCGGGCTCGGTCGGCTTGATCCCGTTGATCATCACCAGCGGCTCGAAGATCATCCAGCGGTAGCCCAGCGAGGCGCCCGAGGAGGAGCCGAGGAACGGGTTGTGGTTCTCGGTCTGCGGACCGTTCGGCATGCCGATGTTCAGAACGGTCGCGGCGGTGCCGGAGCCGTTGTTCCCGGAGCTGCCTGAATTACCGTCCCCGCTGCTACAAGCAGCCAGAGCGGCTGCCGCGAGCAAGCCCGTGAGGGCCAGCGCGACTGTACGTCGTGCCCGCATCGGTTCCTCCTGTGTATCTGTTGGCGGATGCCCCTCCCTGAGCCGGAAGGGCGACTGCATCGTGGCGTGAGAACGCTCTCATGGGAAGAGCGGACGCCTTAACGGATCGATATCGAGGGGTACGCCGGCGGCGGGACAGGGGCAGCTGCCCCGCCGCCGGAGCCTGTGGTGAGCGGTGCGTTTGGTGGGTTGACGTCCCAGATGCTGGGTTTGCGTCCGAGATCCCGCTGGCAAACCCAGCATCTCGGACGTCAACCCATCAGAGGCCGGGAGTGGGGCGGCGGGATTTCTGGGCGGTTCTGGATCTCTTCGGGGCGGTTGAACCGCGGACGATCAGGGTCGTCGGCAGCACCTGCGGGGTTTCCGGCAGCGGTGTGCCGCCGAAGTACCCCATCAGCATCCGGGCCGCGGCCTGACCCATCTGGCGCATCGGCTGATGCACCGTGGTCAGCGGGGGCTCGGTGTGTTCGGCGTACGGAATGTCGTCGAACCCGACCACCGACACGTCGCTCGGCACGTTCCGCCCGGTCTCCCGGACGGCCTGGATGGCGCCGCCGGCGGAGAGGTCGTTGTGGGCGAAGATCGCGTCGAACTCGAGTCGCTCGTCGAGCGCGTGCTGGACGCCGCGGCGTCCGCTCTCGTGGGTGAAGTCGCCTTCGAACACGAGCCTCGGGTCGAGCTCGATCCCGGCTTCCGCGTAGGTGTCGCGGAAACCGTCCAGGCGTTCGTGGGTACAGCCGAAGCGTTCGACGCCGGTGATCACCAGTGGCCGGCGACGGCCGAGCTCCAGCAGGTGCCGGGCGGCGGACTCGCCGCCGGCGTAGTTCGTGGTGGCGACGGACGGGAACTGCGGGCGCTTGTCGCGGTCGTCGATCAGGACCACCGGCAGGCCCCGCGCGTGCAGTTGCTCGATGTAGGTGAGCGTGCCCTCGGGCTCGATCACCAGCAGGCCGTCGAACGACTGCGCCGAGACCTGGGAGGCGAACTGCTGCATGGATTCCTCACCCCGGTTGAAGGTGAACAGCAGCAGTCCGTAGCCCTCGCTCTCGACCACGTCGACCGCGCCCTGCAGCACCTCGCCCATCCAGGGCCAGGTGAGTGAGGGGACCAGCATCCCGACGATCCGGGTCCGGCCGCGGGCCAGGCCGACCGCGCGGGCGCTCGGCACGTACCCGAGCTCGGCGATCACCTGCCGGACCCGCTCGGCGGTGCGCAGGTCCAGTTCGCCCTTGCCGTTGAGGACGCGTGACACGGTCGTCTTGCTGACACCGGCACGGGCCGCGACATCGGCGATCGTGATGGACACGCTGAATCTCCCCTCGGGCGGTCGGGGCCGGACGCTACGGAACCGGTTTCGGAAGCGGTTCCGTAGATCAAAGCCGACACCGCAACGGGCCGTCAATCACGGAGTGGTAACGAATCGCTGCTTAGTTCACGACTTGGAAGAAGCCACCTCTTCCGTCGGCCGGGACGGCATGATGAACTCGGGGGCGAGCGGCCCACCTGGGGCCCTGCAGGGTGAGGTTGAGGGATGGAAGTACGCCGGACCACGGTGCGTGACATGCGCCGGTCCAACCGCTCGGTGATCCTCACCGGCATCTATCGCGAGGGCCCGCTGAGTCGCCAGGAGCTGACCGTCCGGACCTCGCTGAGCGCCGCGAGCGTCAGCAACCTGGTCGCCGAACTGATTGCCGAGGGTGTGGTCGAGGAGGCCGGCTCGGTCGAGTCCGAGGGCGGCCGGCCTCGGGTTCTGTTGCGGGTGGCACCAACGTTCCGGTACGTCGTCGGCGCCGAGGTCGGGGAGACCCGGGTCCGGGTGGAGCTGTTCGACCTGGCGATGAACGTGCTGGCGCGGGCCGATCATCCGATCGCCACGCCGTCGCCCGAAGCGGTCGTGAAGCACGTGCTGGAAGGGCTTTCGACCGTGATCGCTGCCTCCGGCATCCAGTCGGAGCAGGTGCTCGGGCTCGGTGTCGCGGTCGCCGGCGTGGTCGAGGACAACGCGATCGTCGACGCGCAGACCCTCGGCTGGGAAGCGGTCCCGCTCGCCGAACTGCTTGCCGAGGGCACCGATATTCCGGTGCACGTGGACAACGGCGCGAACATGCTCGGGCAGGCGGAGATGTGGTTCGGCGCGGGCCGCGGCGCAACCGACGCGGTCGTCGCGCTGGTCGGCTCCGGTGTCGGCTCGGCCTTGGTGGCCGGCGGATCCAGCTACCGCGGCGCCCGCAGCAGCGCGGGCGAGTGGGGCCACATGACGATCATGTACGGCGGCCGCCAGTGCCGCTGCGGTGCGTTGGGCTGCCTCGAGGCGTACGTCGGCGCGGAAGGCGTTCTGGACCGGTACCGCCTGGCCGGCGGGACTGTCGACGCCGACGAGGAGACGGCCTTCGTCGAACTGCTGGAGTCGACGACCGAGCCGGCGACAGCGATCGTCAACGACACCATCGGCTACCTGGCCGCGGGCTTCGCGAACCTGGTCAACCTGGTCAACCCCGAGCGCATCGTTCTCGGCGGCTGGTCCGGACTGTTGCTGGGGGAGAAGCACCTGGACGAGCTTCGCGCGGAGGTGGGTAAGCACGCACTCCGCCGGCCCTACGCCCAGGTGTCCATCGTCCTGTGCGAACTGGGTCGCGACGCCGTAGCACTCGGCGCCGCGACCCTCCCTGTAGTACGCCTCCTCCGCGACGGCGGCGCCGTACCCCCGCCGCGCTAGTCGCCCGCGCCGAAGCGCACGCTTCGTCACCGAGCAACGCCCGCCCAGGGTGGTCAGGGTGTTTGGGGAGTCCTACCCACCCGAACCGAGCAGTTGTGCTCCCCGGTTGGGGTTGTCCGCGTCCCCGAACTGGTTTGGGGAGGCGGAGCGGTGGTGTCGTGGGGGTGGGGTCAGAGCGTCCACTTCTGGTTGGCGCCGCCGGAGCAGGTCCAGATCTGGGTCGGCGTGGTGTTGGCGGAGTTGTTGCCGGTGACATCGAGACACTTGTTCGCCGGTGGATTCACCAGGTCGCGCCCACTCGTGTAGACCCATTGCTGCGCGGCGTTTCCGTTGCACGTCGCGATCTGCACTCTGGTGCCGTCGGCAACTCCGGCGTTCGCGACATCGAGGCATTTGCCCAGGGCCCGGATCGTTCCGTCGCCGGGGCGCGTCCACGTCTGCGCGTTCGTGCCGTTGCAGTCGTACAGCTGCACCGTCGTACCGTCGGCGGCGTTCGCTCCGGCCACGTCGAGGCACTTGCCGGCCAGGCCGGTGATCTGCGTACCGCTGCCGCCGGAGCTGCCGAGCGTGGAGACGCGGACGTAGTCGACGGTCATGGTCTGCGGGAACTGCGTCGTACCGTCCGGGTAGCCCGGCCAGTAGCCGCCGACCGCGAGGTTCAGGATCATGAAGAACGGGTGGTTGAAGACCCAGGCGTTGCCGTTCAGGTCGGCCGGCGTACGGCGCTGGTACTGCACGCCGTCGACGTACCAGGTGATCGAGTCCGGGGCCCAGTCGACCGCGAACGTGTGGAAGTCGTCGGCGAACGACCAGCCGTTCGGATGGTTGTACGCGGCACCGATCCCGCCGGCGCCGGAGTACCCGGGCCCGTGGATCGTGCCGTGCACGGTCGCCGGCTCCTTGCCGATGTTCTCCATGATGTCGATCTCGCCGTCGTTCGGCCAGTTGCCGCCGCCGAGCATCCAGAATGCGGGCCAGATCCCTTGCCCGCGGGGGATCTTGATGCGGGCCTCGAACCGGCCGTACGTCTGGGTGAAGGTCTGCGCGGTGAGCAACCGGGCCGATGTGTACTGGCACGGGCCGTAGTGGCACTGGTAGCCGCCGTTCTCCTGCCGGGCGGTGATGACCAGGTTGCCGTTGCCGTCCAGCGCGGAGTTGCGGGTGCTGTTGGTGTAGTACTCCATCTCGTTGTTGCCCCAGCCGCTGCCGCCGATGTCGTACCGCCACTTGGCGGGATCGGGGGCCTGGCCGGCCGGGCCGTCGAAGTTGTCCTCCCAGACCGTGGCGGTCGCTGCCGCGTCGGCCTGCTGATGCGCGGTGGCCGCGGGCTGGAGGAGGGCGGTGCCGACCAGTGCGGCACCGATCCCGACGAACGCGAGCAAGCGGGAACGCTTCATGAGTACCTCATTTCCGGGGGCGTCTGAATGAGGGCGTGATTGGGCGGCAGCGTGCCGTGAGAACGCTCCCACGTCAAGGCCGGGACTAAATAAAAGATCTGAAAAAAGTCTCGGTTCCGGCGTTGACAGTGCTTTGCACGGATGGTTACCTCGTGCTGACCAACTGTTGCGGCGCGGGCAGACGCCGACAACTCGAACCGCCCCGAAACTCCTTTGAACACAGGGAGACCGCCCCATGCCCGCGAAACGGCTCTTGCCGGCCGCGGTGGCTGCGCTCTGCGTGGCTGCCGCCGGATTCGGCTTCGGAACCGCCCCACCCGCCGTCGGCTCGACGACCGCCGGTGAACAGGTGAACATCTGGCTGACCACCACCAACGACGCCGCCGGCCAGAACGTGACCCGCGGTCTGCAGCCGCAGACACCGGTGAACTTCGGCCCGGCCGGAGGGTCGGCGAACCAGACCGTCACGGTCAACGAGAACACGACGTACCAGTCCTTCGAGGGCGGTGGTGCCTCGTTCGCCGACAGCTCCGCCTGGCTGCTGAACAGCAGCAACGTGATCTCGGCCGCGACCCGCGACCAGGTGATGAAGGACCTGTTCGACCCGGTCAACGGGATCGGTCTGGCCTTCGTCCGCAACCCGATGGGCGCGTCCGACCTGGCCCGGTTCAACTACTCCTACGACGACACGTGCTGCGACCTGAACGACTTCAGCATCCAGCACGACCTCGCCGACGTCGTACCGCTCACCAAGCAGGCGCGGGCCCTCAACCCGGCGCTGAAGGTGATGGGTTCGCCGTGGAGCGCGCCGGCCTGGATGAAGGACAACAACGACTTCGTCCACCGCGGCTGGCTGAAGTGGGAGTACGCGCCGACGTACGCGCAGTACTTCGTGAAGTACCTGCAGCAGAACGAGGCCCAGGGCAACCACATCGACTACATCTCGGTGCAGAACGAGCCGACCTGCTGCGGCTCGGACTCGACCGGGTACGCGTCGATGAACTGGAACGGCTCCGGCCTGCTCGAGTTCACCAAGAACAACCTGATGCCCGCGCTGCAGGCCGCCGGGCTCACCACCAAGGTGCTGATCCTCGACTACAACTGGGGCAACTACAACGACCTCGGCTCGGTCCCGATCGCGGACGCCGCACTGCGCAACCACCCGAACTTCGGCGGGATCGCCTGGCACGGGTACGGCGGTGACGTGAGCCTGCAGACGACTGTGCACAACCAGTACCCGTCGGTGAACGCGTACATGACCGAGCACTCCGGCGGCACCTGGATCGCGAACCAGCAGGCCGAGGACATGAACAACCTGGTCGACTACACCCGCAACTGGGACAAGTCGTGGGTCAAGTGGGGTATCGCGCTGGACGAGAACCACCTGCCGTACGTCGGCGCCGGCTGCAACGTCTGCACCGGTCTCGTCACCGTGCACCGCAACGACAGCCAGCGCGGTCAGGTCACCAAGACCGTCGAGTACTACACGATGGGCCACCTGACGAAGTTCGTGAAGCCGGGCGCGCTGCGGATCGACTCGACCGCGAACAGCGCGGTGAAGAACGTGGCCTGGAAGAACCCGGACGGATCCAAGGCCCTGATCGCCTACAACACCACGGGTAGCTCGCAGTCGGTGCGGGTGAACTGGGGCTCGCAGTCCTTCGTCTACACGCTGCCGACCAAGACGTCGGCGACCTTCACCTGGTCCGGCTCGCAGAGCGGCGACGGCGGTGGCGGCGGCGGACAGATCACGGGGCTGGCCGGCAAGTGCATGGACGTCGCCGGCGCGAACTCCGCCGACGGTACGGCGGTGCAGCTGTACGACTGCAACGGTACGACGGCCCAGCAGTGGTCGCGTCCTGGCGACGGGACGGTCCGTGCTCTCGGCAAGTGTCTCGATGTCAACGCCGGCTCCGTCGCGGACGGTGCTCGCGTCCAGCTCTACACCTGCAACGGAAGCGCCGCCCAGCAATGGACCTACACGAGTGGGAGAGACCTGGTGAATCCACAGGCGAACAAGTGTCTTGATGTCACCGGCAACAACTCGGCCAACGGCACACCACTGCAGCTGTGGAGCTGCACCGGCGCCGCGAACCAGAAGTGGACCATCTCATGAGGCGGGTGACGGCGGCCGCTGCCGCTCTGGTGCTCGCTGGCGGTCTGTTGCTGACGGCGAGCCCCGCGCAGGCGGCGACCGGGACGATCACCGGCCTGGCGGGGAAGTGCGCGGACGTGGCCGGCGCGAACTCCGCCGACGGTACGGCGGTCCAGCTGTACGACTGCAACGGGACAAGTGCTCAGCAGTGGTCCCGGTCGAGTGACGGGACGTTGCGGGCCCTCGGCAAATGCCTGGATGTGTCGGGCGGTTCGGTCGCCAACGGCGCGAAGGTGCAGCTGTGGACGTGCAACGGATCCGCGGCCCAGCAGTGGACGTACACGTCAGGCCGCGACCTCGTGAACCCGCAGGCGAACAAGTGTCTCGATGTCACCGGCAACAACTCCGCGAACAGTACGCCGCTGCAGCTGTGGAGCTGTACCGGTGCGGCGAACCAGAAGTGGAACGTGCCGGCCGCGGACGACGGACCTCCGCCCGCGGGCGGTGCGCCGATGGCGGCAGCGCCGTACCTCTATCAGGGCTGGGGGAGCCCGCCGAACCCGGCGACGGTGATGAACGCGACCGGGGTGAAGTGGTTCACGATGGCGTTCATCCTGTCCAACGGGTACTGCAACCCGCAGTGGGACGGGAACCGGCCGCTGACCGGTGGGGTCGATCAGCAGGCGATCAACACGATCCGGTCCAACGGCGGTGACGTGGTGGTGTCGGTTGGCGGCTGGTCCGGTAACAAGCTGGGCGAGAGTTGCGGGTCGGCAGGCGAGCTCGCGGCGGCGTACCAGAAGGTGATCAACGCGCTGTCGTTGAAGGCGTTCGACGTGGACATCGAGGCGACCGAGTTCAGCAACGCGACCGTGCGGCAGCGGGTGATCGACGCGCTGAAGATCGTCGAGCAGAACAACCCGGGGATCGCGACGTACCTGACGTTCGGCACGACGACGTCCGGTCCGGACGGGAACGGGCAGGACCTGATCCAGCGCGGTGCGAACTCCGGGCTGAACCTGGACGGCTGGGTGATCATGCCGTTCGACTTCGGCGGCGGGTCGACCAACATGGGCACGCTGACCCGGCAGGCGGCCGACGGGCTGAAGAACCGGGTCAAGGCGGCGTACGGGCTGACCGACGACGCGGCGTACCGGAAGATCGGCATCTCCTCGATGAACGGCCTCACCGACGTGGCCGGTGAGCGCGTCAACCTGTCGGATTTCGAGTCGATGCTGTCCTACGCGTCCGAGCACCACCTGGCCCGCTTCACCTTCTGGTCGGTCAACCGCGACCGCCCCTGCAGCGGAGGCGGCGCCGACACCTGCTCCGGCATCCCCCAGAACCCCTGGGACTTCTCCAAGGTGATCGGCCGCTACCGCGGGTAGCGCGGATCGCCAGGCCATCACAATCGGCCCGCGACGGCTCGCCTGCACGGGCAGCCGTCGCGGGCCGACGATTGTGATGGCCTGGCGATCCGCGTTTGACCCTCCGGCTACCGGAGGGTGGAAGCTTGTCGCATGACGGCGACGGTGACGGTGGGGGAGTTCTCCCGCCTGACGCATCTGAGTGTGAAGACCCTGCACCACTACCACGACATCGGCCTGCTTGCCCCGGTCGCGATCGACGCCTCGTCGGGCTACCGGCGCTACGGCACCGACCAGGTCGACACCGCCTTGCTCATCCGGCGGCTCCGCGAGCTGCGAATGCCACTCCCGGACGTCCGCGCAGTGGTCGAGGCATCCGACGGTACGGCCCGCGAAGAGACGCTCCGGGCCCATCTCGAGCGGATGGAGCAGGAACTCGCCCACACGCGTGACGTCGTCACCTCACTGCGTGAACTGCTCACCCCCGGCCGCCCGGTGCTCGACGTGCAGTACCGGTTCATCCCGCCGTTCCGCGCGTACGGCGTGACCGGGCACGTCATCCGCGACGAGATCGGCCCCTGGTGCGAGTACGCCTTCGGGAAGCTCGATGCCGTCGCCGGTGACATCCGCGCCACCTCGGGTGCGACGTACAGCGACGAGTTCTTCACCGAGGATGCGGGTGAGGTGGTGACCTTCCTCCCGGTGGCGCCCGACCAGCCGCCGGCCGACGGGGTCGAGCTCGTCGACCTGCCCGGCGGGTTCTTCGCGATCGCCGTGCACGCCGGCCCGATGACCGACTTCGACCGTACGTACGGCGCGCTCGGCAGTCACGTCGCGGAGTACTGCGAGGTGGCGCCGGGCCCGATCCGTGAGCTGTACCCGATCGGCCCGGGGGACGTCCCCGATCCGGCCGACTACCGAACCGAGGTCTGCTGGCCGATCCAGCAGATCCCCGTGCTGAAAGGCTGAACCATGTCTGTAACGCTCGAGAACATCGCCTTCGACAGCGCCGACGCGCTGGCGCTCGCCACCTTCTGGGCCGGCGTGCTGTCGACCGAGGTCGATGCTGACGGCAACGAGTTCTTCGCGACCGTGAACCGGGCCGCGGACGGGCCGACGCTGATGTTCCTGCAGGTCCCGGAGCCGCGCACCGGCAAGAACCGCCTGCACGTTGACCTGGCGGCCACCGACTGGGCTGCCGAGGTCGACCGCCTGGTCGGGCTGGGCGCCAAGCGGCTCGACGAGCACAACGAGTACGGCGCGCACTGGATCACGCTGGCGGACCCCGAAGGCAACGTCTTCGACGTAGCCGAGCACAGCTGAGCGCGCCCTTGTCAGGGTTCTCTTGCGGGAGGAGGGTGAGAAGTGTCCGGCGGCGCCGCCCGGGCGCTGCCCTGAGCGTAAGGGGGTGGATCGTGTACGCGCGTTCCACCACGATCAATGCCGCCCCGGCGTCGATCGACGCCGGCGTCGCGCGGGTGCGCGACGAGGTGATGCCCATGCTGACCGGGATGGACGGCTGTATCGGCCTGTCCATGCTGGTCGACCGGAAGTCCGGCCGTTGTATCACGACCAGCGCCTGGCAGTCCGAGGAGGCGATGCGGGCCACGAACGAAGCGCTGCAGCCGATCCGGGAGCGGATCGCGGCGGAGCTCGGCGGCAGTCCGATGGTGCAGGAGTGGGAGATCGCCGTACTGCACCGTGATCACCGGTCGACGGCCGGTGCGTGTGTCCGGGCGACCTGGGTGAAGGTCGACCCCGCGAACCTGGACCGGGCGATCGACGTCTACAAGCTCGCCTCGCTGCCGAGGCTGGAGGATCTGGCCGGCTTCTGCAGCGCGAGCCTGCTGGTCGACCGGGAGTCCGGCCGGGCGGTCTCGTCGGTCACCTACGACAGCCAGGAGACGCTGGACGGCAGCCGGGAGGCGGCCGCCTCGATGCGTGCCTCGACCGCCAAGGACGCCGGCGCCGAAATGGTGGACGTCGGCGAGTTCGAACTCGCCATCGCCCACCTGAGGGTCCCTGAGCTGACCTGATCCGTCATGGCGCGTGACCGAAGGCTGCCGTGAACGCTTCGCGGAACAGGTCCGTGAGGTCGGCCTCGCCGGCGGTGGTTGCCCAACAGAGCAGGGCGGTGTGCGTCACACCCAATACGGCGCTCGCGGCGGCGCGGGCGCCGTACTCCAGGGTGGGGTCGTCGGCGCAGATCGCGCTGACGAAGGCCTCCTGGAGGCGGTACTGGCTGTCCAGGTGGCGGGCCTGGAGTGCTGGTGTGGAGATCATCAGGCGGAGGCGTGCGAGGAGTAGGTCGTGCTCGTTCGTGGCGGCCAGGTCGAGGATGGTCAGGACGGTCCGGCCGATGCGGTCGGTGAGTGATCCGGTCGCGGGCACCTGGGTGAGCGTGGTCGCGGTCAGCTGGTCGAAGTCGTCGTACAGGACCATGTCTTCCTTGGTGGGGAAGTTCCGGTAGACCGTCATCGCCGAGACGCCGGCCGCGTCGGCGACGTCGTTCACCGTGGTTGCGTCGTACCCGCGGTCGGTGAACAGGCGGAGCGCCTGCCGCTGAATGCGTTGCCGGGTGTCGGCACGCTGGCGGTCTCTCAAGTTCATGTGGTAGATACTAACAACATGATAGTTTCTAACATGAATGCCAAGGTTGCGTTGGTCACCGGTGCCTCCCGCGGCATCGGGCGGGCGATCGCGGAGCGACTGGCCGCGGCGGGGTGTGAGGTCGCGGTGCACTACGGGCGGGACAAGGCCGGTGCGGAGGAGACGCTGGCGCGGATCGGAGGGCGCGGGTTCGTGATCGGGGCCGAGCTGGGCGTGCCCGGGGATGTCGAGTCGGTGGTTGATCAGCTGGATGCGGAGCTGGCCGGCCGGCGGCTGGATGTGCTGGTGAACAACGCGGCGGCGTCGCCGGCGGGGCCGATCGGTGCGGATACGGAGGCGGCGTTCGACCGGCTGGTGGCGGTCAACGTTCGGGCGCCGTACTTCCTGATCCAGCGGCTGCTGCCGATGCTGTCCGACGACGGCCGGATCGTGTCGATCTCGTCGGTCGCGACCCGGATGGCGAACCCGGCGCAGACGTCGTTCGCGATGACCAAGGGTGCGCTGGAGACGATGACCGTTACCTTGGCGCAGGAACTGGGCGCGCGGGGTATCACCGTGAACGCCGTCGCGCCCGGTGCGACCCGGACCGAGGCGAACGGCGCGATCTTCGAGACGCCTGGGTTGACCGAGCTGATCGTCGCGCAGACGGCGCTCGGCCGGTTGGGCGGTGCCGACGATGTCGCCGAGGTGGTCGCCTTCCTGGCCTCACCCGCGGCGCGGTGGATCACCGGACAGGTCGTGGACGCGTCCGGTGGTCTGCACCTCGGCGTCGGCTAGGGAGTCGAGTCGGTGTCGAGGAAGAGTTGTACGTCGGGATGCGTGCGCAGCGCCGTACCGGGGTAGTTGGGGTCGATCGGCTGTGTGAGGGTGTCGTGGACGGCCTGGCGTTTGACCGATCCGGGGACCGAACCGATCAGCGCGTGCGCGTTCAGCAGGCGGGGGATGGTCACGGTGATCGCGTGGGTCGGTACGTCGGCGAGTTGGGCGAAGTTGCCCTCGTCGACCTGCTGCCGGCGGCTGGTCTCGTCCAGCGCGACGCGTTTCGTGGCCGCCGGGTCGTCGAAGTCGGCGGGCGGATCGTTGAACGCGAGGTGGCCGTTGACGCCGAGACCGAACAGGACGAGGTCGAACGGCTCGTCGCCGATCAGCTCCGCGTAGGTGTCCGGGCCGTCGTCGGGTGCCAGCGGGTGGAACGTTGCCTGCGGCACCTTGTCGAGGAAGTTCCGGCGCAGCCAGTTGCGGAACGACTGCGGTGCCTCGGGCTTCAGGTCGACGTACTCGTCCATGTGGAAGCACTCGACCCGGCTCCAGTCCAGATCCGGTTCGACGGCGAGCGCGGCGAGGGTGGCTGTCTGGCTCGGCGCGGCGGCCAGCATGAGGCGCGCCCGTCCGGTCGTTGCGATCGCCTTCCGCAGCCGCTCGGCGGCAGCGGCGCTTGCGGCCCGCCCGAGCTCCGTGCGGTCGGAGCAGGTGACGACTCGCGGCGCATGCTCAACAGTCATGCGGAAACCCTCGCACACCCGCCGGATCACCGCCGCGCCATGCCGAGGTGTGAACAAACGCCGGGGCCTGGGTACAGGCAATGGCATGTGCTCAGTCACCGGTAGGTGTGCTCACCTTGGGGGGTTAACCCCCGGGCGGTTTGGTGGCTGGCCGGAGTGTGTGGGTTTGTCCGTCCACATAGCTTCGTGGGCATGACGAATCAGGCGCTGATCAGCGCGGTACAGGAGCCGACGGGAGGCGTTGCCGGGTGGGCGATCGATCTCATGGAGCGGATGGGACCGGCGGGCGCGGGGCTTGCGGTGGCGTTGGAAAACCTGTTTCCACCGTTGCCGAGCGAGGTGATCCTGCCGCTGGCCGGGTTCGCGGCGGCGCGGGGTGATTTCGGACTGGTCGCTGCGATCGTGTTCACCACGCTCGGGTCGGTCGTGGGTGCGCTCGCGTTGTACGGCGTGGGCGCGGTGCTCGGGCGGGACCGGACGCGGGCGCTCGCCGAGAAGCTGCCGCTGGTGAAACTGCAGGACGTCGACAAGGCCGAGGAATGGTTCGTCCGGCATGGCGCGAGGGCGGTGCTGATCGGGCGGCTGGTGCCGGTGGTGCGCAGCCTGATCTCGGTGCCCGCCGGTGTCGAGCGGATGTCGGTTGCGCTGTTCCTGGCGCTGACAACGGTCGGGAGCCTGGTGTGGAACTCCTTGCTGATCCTGGCCGGCTATCAGCTCGGTGAGCGGTGGCATCTGGTGGAGTCGTCGGTCGGGGTGTTCCAGAAGGTCGTGATCGTGGCCGCGGTGGCGGCGGTCGGGTGGTTCGTCGTGGTGAAGGTCCGGGCCCGGCGTTCGGATTATGAGAAAGTCAACTAAGCGGCTCGACTTTGACTACGCTCGCGGGAGTTGCCGTCGAGGGTTCAGGAGATGGGTCAGATGCCGCCAGTCGCGTTCGAGCCGCAGGTCGTGCCCCAGGGGGCGCAAGAGCCGCCGGTCTGGCCGCAGTCGGTCGTCACGGTGGTGGGCAACCCGCGGGCCGGGTCGCGGACGGCGGCCGCCGCGGCGTCTGTCGCGGAGCTGCTCGCCTCCGAGCTCGGTACGCCGTACCGGATCGACGAGCTGATCGATCTCGTGACGATCGCCCCGGCCATCTTCCAGGGTGAGCACGCCGGGGCCGACGCGCAGGCCGCGCTCGAGAGTGCGATCGATCTGGTGTCGTCGGCGTCGGTGATCGTCGTCGCGACCCCGGTCTACAAGGGCAGCTACACCGGCCTGCTGAAGAGCTTCCTCGACGTACTGCGCCCCTCCGCCCTGGCCGGCTCCGTGGTCGTCCCGGTGACGGTGTCAGCCGCACCGAGCCACAAACTGCTGGCCGATCACCACCTCCGCCCAGTGCTCGCGGAGCTGGGCGCCAGCGTCCCCGTGCCCGGAGTCATCCTGGAGGAACGCGACCTCGAAGACCTCCAGGTCGTCCTCTCAACCTGGATCCGCACCAACGCCCCCATCATCCAAGCCACCACCATCGCCCTCCAACCCCTCCCCGAACCAACCCCCGCCCGCTAGCACAAACGGCCGCGCAACGACTGGCCGCCGAGGTCGAGTTGCCCGCGCGGTTCGTGCGGGCGGACGTGTACGACGTGGCCGACGTCCTGGAGCCCGCGTCGTACGACGTGGTGGTGGCGACGTACGGCGTACTGGTGTGGCTGCCCGACCTGGACGAGTTCGCGCGGGTGGTGGCGCGGATGCTGCGACCAGGCGGAGTGGTGTTCCTCGCCGAGTTCCATCCGCTGCAATCGATGGTGGACGAGGACCTTCGGGTGCGTACGTCGTACTTCCGGGAAGGAGCCGCCGATCGCACGGTGCGCACCAGCTACACCGGCCAGGAGCTGCAGGAGCATGTCCAGAGCACCTGGCCGTGGACAGTCAGCGGACTGGTCAACGCCCTAGCCGGAGCCGGCCTACGAGTCCAACGCCTCGACGAGCTCCCGGTTGACCTACGGCAGCGAACCCCGGAAATGATCCAGGATCCCAACGGATTCTGGCGTCTGCCGGGCGACCCGCTACCGCTCCTACTGACCTCTCTTGCGGTGAAAGACTGACTCCAGGGCGCTGAACCGAGCGGCCAGGTCGTCGACCCAGGCAACCGGTGTTCGATGATCCGGGAGCGGTACGCCGGCTTCGCTCCGCCACAGGGCGTCGCCGAGCGCGGTGCGGAGATGCCAGGCCATGACCCGTTCAGCAGACAGGCTGCGGCCGGTGATCTGCTGGTAGTGGTGCATGGTCGTCTGGAGGAGCTCGACACCTGGCCCGGTCCCCGGGAAGGTGCGGAGGTCGTACTCCGGCTCGGCCGTACCGACTGTTTCGAAGTCGACCACCACGCGGAGCTCATCGTCGTGCCAGACCTGGTTCCCGCCATGGAAGTCGCCGTGCGCCAGTACGGTCGGCGCACGCGATGCGAGGACGTCGTCGGTCCAGTCGCACCAGTGCATCACGGAGTCGAGCTGATCCGGCCGGATCCACTGCCCGATGCCGGAGCGGATCGTCTCAGTGGTCGCGGGTGGTAGCAGGACGGGCTGAAGGCCACCGACGAGGTGGTCGACTCGTTCGAAGGCTTGGTGCAGGGCGGCCAGAAAGACCGCGAGTTGGCGGCCGGCGTGATCCCGGTCGATCGAGTCGGCGATGTCGAACAACGCCGTACCGGGAACGCGTTTGGTCACCAGCAGCACCGGATCGGTGCTGCTGGCAACAACCTTGGGGAGGAACGGAACACCGGGCTCGTCGGCCAGCGCAGCCAGTACGTCGATCTCGTGCGCAACCCGCAGTGCTGCGGGTCGCGACCACGCGAACTTCGCGACGTACTGTTCCCCGACCATCGCGCTGGCGGCCCACCAACGTGGGTCTTCCTCGGCGAACGTCTCCCGAACGACAACGTTGTGCCCGCTCAACTCCGGAGCGACCATTCGCAGTGCGTCAGCAACCGCCTCGGGAGAATTCTCGGCCAGCCACCTCATCCGCTCATCTCATCACGAGGGCTTTCCGGAAGAAAGTTTGCGCTGGGTGGCGAAAATCTTCCGGAAAGCCGGCACGAACTCAGTCCGAGTAGGTCGGTTGGGTAGGGGAGTGGCGGAGGGCTGTGGTGGCTGGGATGAGGGTGGATCCGAAGGTGAGCAGGGCGGCGGCGCCGACGATCACGAGGTAGATCCAGATCGGGCCTGTGGGGAGGGCGTTGTCGGCGACCTTGGCGGAGAAGGGGAGTAGGCAGGCCAGGGCTACTGCGGTGCCCAGGGTGACGCCGGTGAGGGTGACCAGGGTGCTTTCGGTGGTCAGCATGCGGAGCACCTGGAAGCGGGTCGAGCCGGTCAGCCGTTGCAGGGCGAACTCGCGGCGGCGGCGCAGGGTGGTCGACACCAGGGTGTTGACGACCGAGACCGCCGTGTAGGCGATCAGCATGCCGACGAGCATGTAGTTGATCCACGCCTGGGTCTGCAGGTCCTCGACGTTCGACGCGACCAGCGTGCTGCGGTCGGTGACCTGGACGCCCGGGTGCGCGGCGGCGAGTTCGGCCAGACCCGGTCGTACGTCGGCTCCCGGCGCGGCCCGTACCAGGATCTGCTTCGTCAACCCGTCCGTCGTGTGCGCGACGACCAGCGACGCGGGCAGGATGATCGTCTCGTACCCACGCTCGGCCGCGAACGTCGCGACCACCCGCAACTTCGTCGTGGTCCCGTCGCCCAACGTCATCGTGATCTCCGAGCCGACGCCACGACCGGTCTTCTGAGCCATGTACTCCGGGATCGCCGCGGTCGCCCCGGTGAGCCCGGCCAGCGATCCGCCCGTCAACCGGACCGGTGCGGTGCCCTCAGTGCCCTGTGCGTCCACGCCGATCACCGGCGCGCCGTCCTCGTCGAACGGAGCCTTGCGGGGGTCGTCGACCGCGCCCATGCTGCGGACGAACGCCGAAGCGCTCGCCACGCCGGGCACCTCTCGAACCTGCGAGAGCACCGTCGGCGAGAGACCGGCCTCCGACACCAGTACGGCGTCCGCGCGGAGGTCCCGCGTGAACGCCTCGGAGGATGCGTGCACCTGCGTGGTCTGCATGTACAGGTTGGCGGTCGAGATGCCGACGGCAAGCATCACGGGCATCGCGGCGGCCGACAGCGCGACCGATCGCGCCGACAGGTTGCGGATCGCGAGGCGGCCGTTCACCCGGGTCAGCGCCTGGACCGGCCAGCGCCAGAAGCCCAGCACCAGCTTGCTCCAGAACGGGCCGAGCAACGCGACACCGATCGCCCAGCAGAGGATCGACGGACCAGCGGTCGAGGCGGCCAGCGGCCCGGACATCACCGTCGCGGTGACGATCAGCAACGCCATCCCGCCACCGAGGAACAACAGACCGAACAGCAACCGGATCCAGCTGAACCACTTCCGCTGCAACGAGGCCTCGACCAGCGCCTCGACGGGCTTGATCTTCGCCGACTTCCGGGCCGCGATCAGCGCCGCGCCGACGGCCGCGAGGACCGCCGCGCCGGCGCCCGCCGCGAACGGGATCCAGCCCTGCGAGAACTCGATCACCGGCGAGGCGACGCCATGCGAACTGAGCTGGTCGAAGAGGAAGCCACCGAGGAAGATCCCGGGCAGGCAGCCGAGGACGACGGCCGGCAGCGAGACCATCAGCGCCTCGCCGAGGATCATCCGCCGGACCTGACCGGGTGTGGTGCCGATCCCGCGGAGCAGCGCGAACTCACGTTGCCGGTGCTGCGCCGCGAGCGCCAGCGTGGACGCGACCACGAACATCATCGTCATCGTCGCGATCCCGCCGAACGATCCGGCGATCGCGATCAACGCCGTACGGCGCGATTCGGCATCCGGGTGCTCCGCGAGGCCGCGGTCGACCCCCGCACGGACCGTCAGGTTCCCGTCGACCTCTTCCAGCCGGTCCTTGACCGCGGAGAGATCGGTGCCGGGAGCAACCAGTACGCCGACATCGGCGAAGCGGGACGGGTTGCGGACGAGCTGCGCCGCGTCGCGATCGGAGAAGAAGGCGTGGCTCGCGGCCCGTGGGGCGATCCCGCTGATCGTGAAGGTCTTCGGCTCGCCGTTGATCAGCAGGGTCAGCTGCTCGCCGACCTTCCCGGACGAGACAACTACCTGCCCAGAGGCAGGCGCACGCCCAGAGCTGAGTTGATAGGGGGCGAGGGCGGCACTCGACCAGTTGTGGCCTTCGGAGATCGACGGGCCGACCGCGGTGAAGGTGTAGTCACCGACAGCGGAGGAAACTCCTTCCACAGAACGGATCTTGGCGAGTTGTTCGATCGGTACGCCGACGCGTTCCGTGAGCGGAGTGGGGTCTTCGATACCGGGGCGGTGGTGTGACTGTTTGCCGGTCACGACGAGCGAGGTCGCGGCCAGGCGTTCGGGTTCGACGTTGGAACGGATGCCGGTCTCCATCAGGCCGCCGCAGGCCATCACGATCGCCGTACCGAAGACGACCGCGATGAACGTGGCGATGAATCCGCTCTTGCGATGGCGCAAGGTGCGGACAGCCAGACGCATCATCCCGCCACCGCCTGCAGTGTCGACCGCGCGCCGAGGTGGGTCATCCGGTCGGCGACCGCTTCGGCGGTCGGGGCGGTGAGGCTGCCGGCCAAGGCGCCGTCGGCGAGGAAGACGACCTGGTCGGCGTACGACGCCGCGACCGGGTCGTGGGTGACCATGACGACGGTCTGGCCCTGGGTCCGCACCGGCTCGCGCAGAAGTTCGAGGACGTCGGCGGCGGTCTGGGTGTCGAGAGCGCCGGTCGGTTCGTCGGCGAAGATCACGGCCGGCCGGGCGACGAGTGCGCGGGCGATCGCGACCCGCTGCTGCTGCCCGCCGGACAGTTCGCCGGGGCGGTGCTTGGCCCGGTCGGCCAGACCGACGCGCTCCAGCACCTGCCGTACGGCGGCCTTGTTCACGCGGCGCCCGTCGAGCTCCTGCGGCAGGCAGACGTTCTGCCAGACGGTCAGCGCCGGCAGCAGGTTGAAGGACTGGAACACGAAGCCGATCCGCTCCCGCCGGAGCTCGGTCAGCCTGCGCTCACTCAGTCCGGCCAGCGGCTGACCGTCGATGGCGACGCTGCCCGACGTCGGCCGGTCGAGCCCCGCCGCACAGTGCAGGAAGGTGCTCTTGCCCGATCCGGACGGACCCATCACCGCGGTGAAGGTGCCGGGGGCGAATTTCATCGAGATCCCGTTCAGGGCGGTGACGGCGTTGCCGCCACGGCCGTAGACCCGTCGTACCTCGTGCAGGACGACCGAGTACCCGGTCCCGTCGACTGCTTCCTGCGTCCGTTTCTTCATGCCGCCGACGCTACGGATCAGCGGCGTACGAACCCATGGTGCTGAACCGCCGCCTGATGGTGGACGAAACCCCACCCACGGTCAGGGACGGAACAGGGCGCGGAGGCCGGCGCTGTACGTCGCCTTGGTGACGTCACCGATGATGAGCCGCTGCAGGACGAAGCCCGGGATCAGGCCGAACAGCACCTGGGCGACGTGGCGGGGATCCACGTCGGCGTCGATCGTGCCGTCGGCCTGGGCGCGGCGGGCGACGTCCTCGAACCGGTCCCGCAACTGCGTGTACTTGCCGGACGCGGTGCTCATGATCGCCGGGTTGCGCAACGCCTCGGCCCAGGCCTGGACGGCGACCCGGGTGACGTCGCCGCCGGGCCGTTCGGACACCTCGACCACGTGCGCGAGCGCGGTCTCCAGCGCCATCAGCGGTGTCAGCGGCTGCTCGGTGGCGAGGATCTTCTGGAAGACCTCGTCCACGGTGCTGAGCGCGTCCTCGGCGATCGCGGCGACGATCTCCTCCTTGCTCTTGAAGTACCCGTAGACGGCGCCCGCGGACAGCCCGGACTCGCGGATCACGTCCGCCATCGTCGTCTTGTGGAAACCGTCCTCGAGCACGCAGGTACGGGCCGCCGCGACGATCTGCGCGCGGCGCGCCAGGCGGTGTTCCTCGGTGACCTTGGGCACGCTCGCAACATAAAACGAATGTCCGTTCTTGACAAGTCGCCGGGCCGTTGCCAGGCTCGAACCTATAAAGAACGATCATTCGGTTTTAATGCCCGAGGGAGTACTGACCATGACCACTGAGGCGCACGCGGCCGACCGTCGCCGGCCGCCCCTGATCGCCGTCATCACGCTGCTGACCGCGGTCCTCACGGTGTTCCTGATCGCGTTCGCGTGGCCGTCCGCGCGCTCCGAACCGCGGAACGTCCCGCTCGCGGTGTCCGGCCCGGCGCCGGCCGTCGCGCAGATCCAGGCCGGTCTCGAGCAGGCGATGCCCGGTGGCTTCGAGATCACCGCCGTACCGGATCGGCAGGCGGCGGTGCAGCGGATCGAGGACCGGGACGCGTACGGCGCGATCGTGCTGGACGCGGCGCAGCCCGAAGTACTGACCGCCTCCGCGGGCGGACCGGCCATCGCGCAGGTCCTGACGCAGCTGTCCACCCGGATGTCGGCAGAGAACTCAGGGAATCCGGCGAAGGTGACCGACATCGTGCCGCTGCCGAAGGACGATCCGCGCGGCGCCGGTCTGGCTGCCGGCGCCTTGCCGCTCGTGCTCGGCGGGATCATCGCCGCCGCCGCGCTCACCCAGCTGGTGCGATCCGGTGCGCAGCGGATGATCGGAGCGATCACGTTCGCGGTCACCGGCGGGCTTGCGCTGGCCGCCGTCCTCCAGTATTGGCTCGGCTCCTTCGAGGGCAGCTACCTCGGCAACGCGGGCGTGATCGCGATGTCGATCGCGGCCATCAGCCTCACCCTGCTCGGACTCGAGTGGCTGCTCGGTACGGCGGGACTCGCGTTCGGCGGCGCCGTGATGATGCTGCTCGGCAACCCGCTCTCCGGAATGACCAGCGCCCCCGAGATGCTGCCGAGCGGATGGGGCACGCTGGGTCAGCTGCTGCCGCCCGGAGCAGCCGGTACGGCGTTGCGCTCGGTGAGCTTCTTCGACGGCGCCGGCGCCGCGCGGCCACTCGTCGTACTGGCGTGCTGGTTACTCGCCGGAGTGGCGCTCTGCGGGCTCGGCGCGCTGCGCTCGCGAGGACGCGCCGTACCGGCCCGGCACGAGGCGTCCGCTGTCGCCGCCTGACAAAGTGGGGGTATGACAACGCGGTGACCGGATCGTTACGTTCTGGTCACCGCGTTACCGCATACCTGCCGCGACAACGTTGTCTGTCAAGCATTGACTTCGGTCGAGCAAGGCTCCTACGGTCACGGGAAAGCCCGCAGGGTTTGGGTCGTGGTACCGGCATGACAACGATTGCCCGAAGGTGGACCTGAATGATGTCTAGGAAACGTTTCAAAGTAGCCGCCGTGGCCGGCGCGCTGCTGCTCGCGGTGACGGCCTGCAGCCAGGGGTCGACGACCAAGCAGCCGGATGCCGGCGGCTCGCAGAGCTCCGGTCCCGCGCACATCAAGATCGCGTACCAGCAGTGGGGCCCGGGCGTCGTGATGAAGAACTTCCTCACCGGCGTGAAGTCGGAGTACGAGGCCGCGAATCCCGGCTCGACGGTCGAGATCCTGCCGATCGTTGCCTCGGAGAACGACTACTACACCAAACTGCAGCTGATGATGCGGTCGCCGAACACCGCGCCGGACGTGGTCTACGAGGACACCTTCCTGATCAACTCCGACATCACCGCCGGCTACCTGAAGCCGCTCGACGACTACATCAACAAGTGGGACCAGTGGGGCCAGTTCCAGGACACCGCGAAGGGCGCGGCGAAGGCGCTCGACGGCAAGACGTACGGCGTACCGGACGGCACCGACACCCGCGCGCTCTGGTACAACAAGCAGATCTTCGCGAAGGCCGGCCTGCCCGCCGACTGGCAGCCGAAGACCTGGGACGACGTCCTCAGCGCCGCGCGGACCATCAAGCAGAAGGTCCCCGGCGTGATCCCGATGAACGTGTACTCGGGCAAGCCGATGGGTGAGGCGTCCGCGATGCAGGGCTTCGAGATGCTGCTCTACGGCACCAAGGACACGCTGTACAACAACGAGCAGCAGAAGTGGGTCGTCGGCAGCCAGGGCTTCAAGGACTCGCTGAACTTCATCAAGACCATCTACACCGAGGGCCTCGCGCCGTCGCCGAAGCAGGCGCTCGACCCGAACATGGGCAGCAAGGTCGGCACCGAGCTGCTGCCGGGCGGCAAGCTGGGCATCGCGCTGGACGGTTCCTGGATCTACGGCAACTGGCAGAAGACCGGTGCGAAGCCGTGGCCGCAGTGGACCGAGGTGATGGGCCAGACCGCGATGCCGACCCAGGACGGCGGCGGCAAGGGCAAGGTCAGCCTCTCCGGCGGCTGGACCTGGGCGATCCCGGCCAAGTCCAAGAACCCGGACGCGGCCTGGAACCTGATCAAGACCCTGCAGACGCAGAAGAACGCGACCAAGTACGCCACCGACGGCGCGCAGATCGCCGTACGCAAGGACGTCGCCGCGGATGCCACCTACAAGAACTCGGCGAAGAGCACGCAGTTCTTCACCGACCTGGTGTCGGTGACCGTGTACCGGCCCGCGTTCGCGGAGTACCCGAAGGTCTCGAACGAGATCATCACCGCGATGGAAGCCGTGATGACCGGGCAGTCGACTCCGGACAAGGCGGCGAAGAACTACGACGAAGCGGTCGAAGGCATCGTCGGCAAGGACAAGACGACTTCGGGCCAGTAGCCGAACCGACGAAGGAACCTTGCCTGTGACGACGACTGTCGCCCCCACGGCCTCCACTCCCGCTCCCTCCGGCAAGACGTCCGGAGGGGGCGGGAAACCGCGGGCCGCCAAGCTGATCCGGATGCTGCCGCTGTCGCCGGCCATCGGACTGATGCTGGTCTTCCTGGCCGGCCCGATCATCTATTGCGTGTACGCCGCGTTCACCAACATGGCGCTGACCGGGACCGGCGCGGCGAACGTGAAGTTCGTCGGGCTGGACAACTTCCGCAAGGCGTTCTCCAGCGGCGCGTTCACGAACGCGATCTGGCTGACGCTGGTGTTCACGCTGATCTCCGCGATCATCGGCCAGAACAGCCTCGGCCTCGGTCTCGCGCTGCTGATGCGCAAGTCCACGAAGCTGGTCCGGAACTTCGTCGGTACGGCGGTGATCGGCGCGTGGGTGCTGCCCGAGGTGGTCGCGGCGTACCTGCTGAGCGCGTTCTTCAACGACGAGGGCACGCTGAACGTGATGCTGCACGCGGTCGGCCTGCCCGGTCAGGACTGGTTGTACGCGGCACCGATCATCGCGGTGTCGCTGGCCAACATCTGGCGCGGTACGGCGTTCTCGATGCTGGTCTACTCGGCCGCCCTGAGCGAGATTCCCAAGGAGATCGAGGAATCCGCCGAGATGGACGGCGCGGGCGGCTGGCGACGGCTGCTGTTCGTGACGCTGCCGATGATCAGCCGCGCGATCATGACCAACCTGATGCTGATCACGCTGCAGACGCTGAGCGTGTTCGGCCTGATCTTCGCGATGACCCGCGGCGGCCCGGGCACCAAGAGCCAGACGCTGCCGCTGTACATGTACGAGCAGGCGTTCAGCTTCTCCCAGATCGGCTACGGCACCGCGATCGCCCTGGTGATGCTGGCGATCGGCGCGGTCTTCTCGCTGATCTACCTGCGTGGACTGAATTCGGAGGCAGCGTGATCGCCCGGGACAAGATGAGCAAGCTCGCATCGAACCTGGTGCTGCTGGCCATCGGCGTACTGTTCGTGCTTCCGCTGCTGTGGGTGCTGTTCGCGTCGATCAACCGGACGGCGGGGCTGCGGGTCGAGTTCCCGACGCATCCGACGCTCGGGAACTTCAAGGCGGTGCTGAACACCGACACGACGTACCGGCCGGTGCTGAACGGCATCGTGCTGTGCGGCGGGGCGGCCTTGCTGACGATGGTCTGCGCGGTGCTGGCGGCGTACCCGCTGTCGCGGTTCCGGACGCGGTTCAACCGGCCGTTCCTGCTCACGGTGCTGTTCTGCACCGGGCTGCCGATCACCGCGGTGATGGTGCCGGTGTACGGGCTGTTCGTGCAGCTGAACCTGGTCGACACGATCGGCGGCACGATCATGTTCATGGCGACCTCGGCGCTGCCCTTCGCGATCTGGCTGACGAAGACGTTCATGGACGGCGTACCGCTGTCGCTGGAGGAAGCGGCCTGGGTCGACGGCGCCGGGAACATGCGCGCGCTGCGGGCGATCGTGCTGCCGTTGATGTGGCCGGGGATCGCGGTCGTGCTGATCTTCACCTTCATCGGCATGTGGGGCAACTTCTTCGTCCCGTTCATGCTGCTGCTGTCCCCGGAGCGGTTGCCGGCGTCGGTCAGCATCTTCACGTTCTTCGGCCAGTACGGCGAACCGAACTACGGGCAGCTGGCGGCGTACTCCCTCATCTACACCACCCCTGTACTCCTCCTCTACCTCCTCCTCAGCCGCAAACTGGGCGGCGCCTTCGCCCTCGGTGGCGCCATCAAGGGCTGAACCTTTCACCACGGCGGGCGGGTTGGGTCAGTTGGTGGTGAGGGTGTTGCGGGCTTGCTGCCAGGACCTGAGTTTGTCCGCGAAGGTCGTTTCCCACTGGAAGTCGGAGACCCCTTGGGTGAAGCGGGACAGGGCGATCGGGGCCAGGGTGGTGGCGGATTCCGGGGCGGCTTCGACTACCAGGGCCAGGCGGATGGTGAAGGTCGCCAGGCGGGTCAGGCGGGAGTGGTCGGGGGTTGTCTCGAGATCCTTCAGCTGACCGCGGAGCAGTTTGATCGTGCGTAGCGCCATACGGTGCTCGCCTCGACCTGACGGCTGGTCGAGCTCGTCAGCTGGGATGCCCAACAGTTCCGCGACCTCGGCGGACGGTTCGGCGGCAGGCGTTGCCTTGCCGAAGAGACGGGGTTTGTCGGACTGGAGGCGGGCGGCGATCTCGTCCAGGAGCGCGTCGAGGCAGTGGACGAGCTCGGGTACGGCCTTGTCGGCGGTCCGGCGGCGGTTCGAGTCGAGCGCGGCGACGCGTGCGTGCTCCGCCTCGATCGCCGCGCGCAGCGATTCCGGCCAGTCGTCGAAACCGGTCAGCTCCTCCTGACGGGGCGCCGTCGCGTTGAGCGCACTCGCGTCGAGCGGCTTGGCGCCGGAGCGAGCAGCGTCGATCTCCTCGCCGATCTTCTTCTGAGGTCCAGGCACGATTGAGCTCACGCACCCACACTACGCATTTCGTGGGTAGGCGTCCGAGATGCTGGGTTTACGGCCGTGATCCGGTGCGCAAACCCAGCATCTCGGACGTCTACCCACCAAAGGTCATCCGTCCACCCGCCGCAGGTTCCAGACGGACGGGACGACGAGCGCGATGAGCGTGATCAGGACGAAGAGCGCGGCGCCGTACAGTTCGACGGCTTTCGCGCTGATCGCGACGGCGACGTACCCGACCGTGAGTTGGCCGATCGGCCCGGCGATGAAGGAGCCGAGCATGTCGTACGACGCCACGCGCGACAGCTTGTCGATGGGTACGTGCTGGCCGAGTGCGGTCTCCCAGCCGATCCCGAAGACGTCGAAGCCGATCCCGAGGACGAACGCCGCGATCGCCATCGCCCAGAGCTGGGGCAGCAGCGCGAGGCACAGCATCACCGGGACCGTGAGGAGCATGCCGAGCATCCCGGTACGGATCGGGTGGCGCGGTTTGAGGCGGAGCATGACGATGCCGCCGGCGATGAGTCCGGCGCCGAAGCAGGCGCTGACCACACCCCAGCCGGCCCGGCCGAAGGTGCGGTCCGCGATCACCGGGCCGAGGACCTGGTAGCAGGCCGTGAAGATCAGGTTGAGCAGCGCGAACGCGAGCACGATCACCCAGACCCACTGCCGGGACGCGAACTCCTTCCAGCCCTCCCGCAGATCGGTCAGCACCGAGCTCGCCGCGCGCTCGATCCGCGGGATCGTCAGGCGGGACAGCAACAGCGCACCGATCAGGAACGTCACGCCGTCGACCGCGAGTCCGACGCCGGGACCGGTCAGCCCGACGATCACGCCCGCGACCGCGCCGCCGCCGATCATCGCCGCCGAGCGCGCGAACCCGGCGATCGCGTTGGCCTGGGGGAGTTCGGCGCGGTCCACGATCGACGGCAGGATCCCGGTCATCGCGGGCATCACGAACGCGGCCGCCACCCCGTTGACCGCTTCGATCGCCGCGAGCTGCCAGATCGTCGCGTGCCCGGTGAGGACGAGTGTCGCGGCCAGTCCCTGGGTGAGTCCGCTGATCGTGTTCGCCGCGACCAGCACCAGGTGCCGCGGCAGCCGGTCGGCGATCACGCCGCCGATCAGCAGGAACACGATGTTCGGGATGCTCCGCGCCGCCAGCACGGTCCCGACCGCACTGGCCGAATGTGACACGTCCAGTACGGCGAACACCAACGCCACCGGTGCGATCGCGGACCCGAGAATCGAGATGAACCGCGCGGACACGAAGACCCGGACGTCGCGATGCCGCAGTACGGCGAGGTCCTGCCGCCAAGTCACCGCATCCCCCTCACCGCCCGACGAACCAGCAGATCCTACGGTCTCCCGTGGGTCTCCCGCGGGGGAATATCCGGCTTGTCTGCCAACCGCATACTCAACTCGACCTCCCACGTCGTCTTCCGCAGCTTGGTGCGGCGTTCGGTGGGCGGGCGGAGTGTTTTCTGTGTGTGGGGGATCGGCGTACGGTCGGTAGTTGTGAGGGGGCGTCTGAGGGGATTTTGGGCGGCACGGGGAAGCGTGACGTTGGCGTTGCTCGTTGCCGGGTTGGCTGCGGCGGCTGTCGCGGTGGGGCGGTGGGAGCGCGAGTTCGGGTACCAGAGCCCGGAGGCGGTCCTGGTGCTCGAGACCGTCAACGGCTGTGTCGCGCTCCTGCTCGCGTACCTCGTCTACGGGCGTTTCCGGCGTACCAACACCTGGCAGGACCTTCTCCTGTTACAGGGACTGGCGGTTCTCGGTACGGCGAACGCGGTGCTGAGCGTGACGCTCGCGAAGAACGAGCCGGTGGGCGAGTTCGGCAACTGGCTGCCGCCGGCGCTGCGGATCGTCGGGACGCTGCTGATCGCCGCCTCGGCCCTCGTCCCGGACCGCCAGGCACGCCGGCGCGGCTGGCGGCACTGGGCACTGGCGCCGGTCGTCGCGGTGGTGTTCGTGATCAGCGCGGTCATGTACTGGCGGAAGGATTCGCTGCCGGAGTTCTCCACCACGAACGCGCCCCTGCTGCCGCAGCTCGTGACGCTTACCTGCTTCGCTGTGGCCGCGGTCGGTTTCACGCTGCAGGCCCGCAGCCGGGACGACGTACTGCTGCGCTGGCTCGGCCCCGCCTGCGCGGTGGGTGCGTTCGCGCGGCTGAACTACCTGGTGTTTCCTCCGGCGCGCGAGGACTGGCTGTACTCCGGCAGCGTGCTGCGCACCGGGTCGTACCTGCTGCTGCTCGTCGCAGCGGGCCGTGAGATCAGCCGGCACTGGGCGCTGCTGGCGGAGGCAGCGGTGGCCGAGGACCGGCGACGGCTCGCCCGCGAGATGCACGACGGCGTACTGCAGGAGCTGGGCTACATCCGCTCCGAGCTCTCGGCCTTCGACGATCGTCCGCGCGTCGACCGGATCCTGGGTGCCAGCGACCGTGCCCTCGACGAGGCGCGGCAGATGCTGGAGGCCCTCGGCCGGTCGGACGACGAACCCCTCGGTCTCGTGCTGCACCGGGCGGTCGAGGAGTTGGCCCAGCGGTACGGCGTGACGCTGGATCTCGAACTCGACGAGTCGATCGTGGTCGACCGCGCGCAGCGCCACTCCCTGGTCCGAATCGCCCGGGAAGGCGTCCTGAACGCGGTCCGGCATGGCAAGGTGGATCGGGTCAGGGTCGAGTTGGGTCGTGACGGCGAGGACAGCAGGCTGCGGATCTCCGACGACGGGGCCGGGTTCGACCCGGGGGGATCGCGGACAGGCTTCGGGTTGATCAGTATGCGGGAGCGTGCGGAGGCGCTGCCCGGGACCTTCGACCTGGCCTCGCGACCGGACGAGGGGACGACGGTGGTGGTCAGGTGGTGAACGCGGAACCGAGCCGGGTGGTGATCGCCGACGACCACCCGCAGCTTCGAGCGCATATCCGGCAGGCGCTGGAGGCGGGTGGGTTCGAGGTCTGCGCCGAGGCGGCCAACGGGCCGCAGGCCGTCCGGTTCGCCGAGGAGCACCGGCCGGACGTCGTACTGCTCGACATCCACATGCCCGGCGGCGGGATCCGGGCGGCCGCGGAGGTCGCCCGGCTGCTGCCGGAGATCGCGATCGTGATGCTCACCGTGTCCCGCGACGACAACGACCTGTTCGACTCGCTCCGCGCGGGGGCGTCCGGCTACCTGCTGAAGGACACCGATCCGGGCCGGTTGCCGGCGGCGTTGCGCGGCGTGCTGTCGGGGGAGGCGGCGATCCCGCGATCGCTGGTCGCGCGCATCCTCGACGAGTTCCGGGAACCGGGGCGCCGGCGCACGGTCCGGAGGACGAAGGCGGCGCTGCTGACGTCCCGCGAGTGGGAGGTGATGGGGCTGCTCGGTGAAGGTCTCACGACCGAGGAGGTCGCCCAGCGTCTGTTCCTCTCGCCGACGACGGTCCGCGTGCACATCTCGTCCGTCCTGCGCAAACTCCGGGTCAAGGACCGCCAGGCCGCGATCGACCTGCTGAAGGACGAGCGCTGAGGAATCTGCGAGGTGCCGACCGTGCGGGCGATCCCCCCTCTTCACCGCCCCCACGATCGGTACCCTCCCGATCGACCGTGTGCACCCCTCCGCGCACACGCTCTGCGATCACCCTAAGTAGCGAACGGCCGGAGAACCACCCCCGAGCGCCAACTTGAGCGTTCAAACAGCTAAACGCCGCCGGCGTGCGGCCGCGGGGCCGACGGTTGTCCGTCGTTGTCACTGGGGGTGACCGGGGGAATGCCGGTACCTTGGGGTATTGGTCCTTCGAACTTGCAGGAGGCTCCGTGAAGATCAATGACGTACTGCGCGGTAAGGGCAACCAGGTCGTCACCATCTCCCCAGAAGCCACTGTCACCGAACTGCTCACGCTGCTGGCCGAACGCAACATCGGTGCGGTCGTGGTCAGCGCGGACGGAGCGTCGGTGGACGGCATCGTCTCCGAGCGCGACATCGTCCGGCTCTGGAACGGTACGCCGGACGCGGGCCAGGTCCGGGTCAGCGCGATCATGACCTCGGAGGTGCACACCTGCACCCCGGACGACCTGATCGACAACCTCATGCGGCTGATGACCGACCGCCGGATCCGGCACGTCCCGGTCGTTGTCGACGGCAACCTTGCCGGCCTGGTCAGCATCGGTGACGTGGTCAAGTCCCGGATCGGCGAACTCGAGTTCGAAACCCAGCAGCTCTCCAACTACATCAGCAGCTGACCGGGTGGGTCCTCTGCCCCGGCCGTTCCCGGGGCAGAGGACTTAGGTCCTGTCTGGTGATCCATCGCCTACTGCGGGGCACTCGGCACGGCACCTCGCCGCACGGGTGCAAAGGCCACGATGCTCCGCATCGAGACCTTCGCCCCCGCACGCCGAGCTACCGCACCGAGCACCTCCTCGCTACGGCGCTGGACCACCAGACAGGACCTGGAGCTCAGCTGACCTCGATCAGGTCGCCGAGGTCGAGGGACGTGAGCTGAGGACGGACGTCCTTGGCTTCCCCGACCACGACCACGAGCAGCCCGTCGGTGCCGACGTACTTGCGGTAGGCCTCGGTCGCCTCGGCGGCCGTGGTGGCGGCGATGGTGGTCAGGTACGTGTCGGCGAAGTCGATCGGTACGCCGTTCGCGATGTTGCTGCCGACCTGCTGGGCCACGGAGTCGGCCTGCTCGTAGCGCAGCGGCGCGGTGCGGATCAGGCTGTCCTTCGCCTCCTGCACCTCCTGCTCGGTGAGCCCGTCGCGGGCCTCCCGCAGGATCCGGAGCGCGTCCCCGATCGCGGCGCCGGTGACCTCGGTCCGTACGGCGCCGCCGAGGCTGAAGGTCCCGCCCTTGCGGGGAGCCGCGAAGCTGGTCCGCGTCCCGTACGTGTACCCCTTCTCCTCGCGCAGCACGGTGTCGACCCGGGAGGTGATCGTTCCGCCGACGACGTGGTTCGCGACCGCGGCCGCACCCCACGACGGGTCCCGCCGGTCCGGACCGGCGCACCCGATCAGCAGCTGGCTCTGCACCGAGCCCGGCCGATCGACCAGCACGACCCGGTTGCCCAGCAGGTAGATCGGCTCCGGCGTCTCCAGCGCCGTACCGGCGGACGACGTCCAGCCACTGAACGCCGCGTCGATGATGCCGGCGACATCGACGCCGGTCGCGTCACCGGCGAAGAGGATCTCGGCCCGCTCGGGGCCGATGTTGTTCCGGTAGAACTCGGCGACCTCGGTATGGGTCAGCGGACGGATCGTGTCCGGCCGGCCCGCGGTCGGCCGCGACCGCCGCGTCGACGGGTCGAACAGGTGCGCCGAGAACGCTTCCCGCGCCCGGTACCCGGCGTTGGCCCGCTCCTGGTTGATCTCGCCGAGCCGGATCGTCACGTGCCGCCCGACGTCGGCCTGGTTGAACGCGGGCCGGGTGATCGCCTCTGCCAGCAGCTTGACCGCCGGCGCGAGGTGCGACACCGGCACCGAGATCTCCACGTGCAGAGCGTCCGAGCTGACATCCACGCCGTACGCCGCTCCGTGCCGTTCCAGTGCGGCGGCGAACTCGTTGGCCGAATGCAGTTCGGTGCCCTCGTCGAGGGTCCGCGACATGATCGTGGCGACGCCTTCGAGCTCCCGCGGTTCGGCGATCAGCGGCATCGCGATCGTGACCCGGACGGTGGCGACGTACTGTCCCGGACGGTCGAAAACATGCACCGGTGCACCCACGCTGGTCCGCGTAGTCACCGCCTCCGGGAATTTCCACGGACGCGGCGCGCCGACAGCCGGCGGGGTCGTCAGAACCTGGTTCATTCCTGCTCCTCCGACTCGGTACGGCGGTACGTGACCTGCACACGCCCCTCGGCGCGGATCCATTTCCGCGCGGCCGCCTGGACCTGTTCGACGGTCACCGCCTGCACCTGGTCGATGCGCGTGTTGATCCGGTTCGCATCGCCGAACAGCAACGCGTGGTGCGAGATCTCGTCGGCACGACCCGCACAGGTCGCCAGCTGCTCGAGCCAGTCCCGCTCGGCCTGCGCCTGCACCGTGGCCAGCTCGTCTGCGGTGACACCGTCCGCGGCCAGCTTCTCGATCTCCTCGAGCAGCGCGTCCTCGACCTTCTGCAGGTCGATCCCGTCCGACGCGATCCCGGTCAGCGTCCCGAACGACACTCCGCCGATCAGTGGCAGCGCGCCACCGGACACCGACTGCGCGATCTGCTCGTCGCGGACCAGCCGCCGGTTCAACCGGCCGCTCTGCCCCGCGGCGAGGACGTCGAGCGCGAGCCCGGCCGCGTCGAGCTCCGGCGTCCCGTCGACCGGCAGCCGGAACATCATCGTGATCAGGTCGGACGGTACGTCGGACTCCACGTCGTCACGCCGTACGTCGGTCATCGGGCCGATCGTCCCGTCCGGCGCCGGCGGCGGCGTGGGAATCGCGGGCAGGTGGCCGAAGTACCGCTTGGCGGCGTCGAACGCGTCCTCCTCCGACACGTCGCCGACGATCGTCAGGACGGCGTTGTTCGGCCCGTAGTACTTCCGGAAGAAGGCGTGGACGTCCTCCACGGAGGCGGCGTCCAGGTCGGCCATCGAGCCGATCGTCATATGCGCGTACGGGTGGCCCTCGGGGAACGCGAGCCGGACGAGCCGCTCGTAGGAGTCGCCGTACGGACGGTTGTCGTACGACTGCCGCTTCTCCTCCTTGACCACGTCACGCTGGTTGACCAGGTTCTCCTGGTTGACCGCGTCGAGCAGGTAGCCCATCCGATCCGCCTCGAGCCAGAGCGCGAGGTCGAGACCGCCGCTGGGCAGCGACTCGAAGTAGTTGGTGCGATCGAAGAAGGTGCTCGCGTTCAGGCTGGCGCCGGCGGTCTCCAGCAGACTGAAGTGCTGACCGGACGCGACGTTGCGCGACCCCTGGAACATCAGGTGCTCGAAGAGGTGCGCGAACCCGGTCAGGCCCGGTGGTTCGTGGCGCGACCCGACGTCGTACCAGAGGTTGACGGCGACGATCGGGACGGCGCGATCCGAGCTCACGACGACCCGGAGGCCGTTGTCGAGCGTCTGCTCCGCGATGGGGTACGTCAAGGGCATACCGGCCACCATACGTGGTCGCGAAACCCGGCTACTCGAGACGTTTGAGGACTTCGTCGTGCAGGCGGCCGTTGGTGGCGACGGCGTTCGGGCCGTTGGGGCCGGGGGCGCCTTCGACGGAGGTGAACGTGCCGCCCGCCTCGTCGACGATGATCGCCAGCGCGGCCATGTCGTACAGGTTGAGCTCGGGCTCGGCGGCGATGTCGACCGCGCCCTCCGCGACCAGCATGTACGACCAGAAGTCGCCGTACGCACGGGTCCGCCAGACCGAGTCCATCAGATCCGCCCACTGGTTCTTCTTGCCGATCTTCTCCCAGCCCTTGAGCGAGGCGTACGACAGCGACGCGTCCTCGATCTTGCTCACGTCGCTGACCCGGCACGGCTGCGAGGAGTGCAGCGCGCGGCCGGTCCAGGCGCCGTCGCCGTACGACGCCCACCAGCGCTTCCCGAGGGCGGGGGCGGAGACCACGCCGACGACGACCTGGTCCTCGATCATCAGGCTGATCAGCGTGGCCCAGACCGGGACGCCGCGGATGTAGTTCTTGGTGCCGTCGATCGGGTCGACCACCCAGCGCCGGACGCCCCAGCCGGTGGTGCCGTCCTCCTCGCCCACGAACGCGTCCCGGGGACGGGCCCGGGCGAGCGTCTTGCGCATCACGTCCTCGACCTTCTTGTCCGACTCGCTCACCGGGGTGAGGTCGGGCTTCGTGGCCACGTGCAGGTCGAGCGCCTTGTAGCGGTCCATCGTGGTCGAGTCCGCGTCATCGGCCAGGATGTGGGCGAGCCGCAGGTCATCCGTGTGCGAAGGCATGCCGGAAGGCTAGCCTGAACCGCTCCTGAGCGGACCGGGTGTCCGGGATCAGTTGCAGATCGATTGCGGTCCGGATTGAACCAAAGGCAGTCGTTGAACGTGCCATTAGTGTCTGATCACGTCACACGACTGCCATGGAGGCTGTCCATGTTCGAGCGCTTCGGGGACCTGCCGCTGCACGTGCTGGTGATCCATCTGACCGTGGTGCTGCTGCCCGTGGCGGCGCTGACCTTGATCGCCTTCGCCGTGGTGCCGCGGTGGCGGCGGCTGCTGCGCTGGCCGGCGCTGATCCTCGGCGTCGGGACACTCGTCTGCGCGTACGTCGCGAAGGAGAGCGGCGAGGCTTTCGTGGCCGCCGTACCGACGCTGGCGAAGGCCGTCGAGCTGCACGCGAAGCGCGGCGACCTGCTGTTCTGGTACTGCCTGATCTTCGCGGTCGTTGCCGTCGCCGCCTTCCTGCTGCTGGCCGGCATCAAGGGTGACAAGGCAACGAAGAGCCGGCCGCTCGAGTTGCTGACCCAGGCCGCCGTCGTCGTGATCGGCGTACTGGTCATCTGGCAGACCATCCGCACCGGCGACGCGGGCGCGAAGGCGGTCTGGGACGGCCAGCTGCCGGCTAAGTAGGTTCCTCGGTCTCGCGCAGCTCCCGGCCTTCGCGGGAGGCCAGTAGCCGGCGGAAGGAGTCGACGCGGGCGGCGTCGGCGCGGCCGGCGGCCACCGCCTCGTCCAGCGCGCAGTCCGGGGCGTCGGCGGTGTGGGTGCAGCCCCGGGGACAGGTTTCGGCGATCTCGGCGAGATCCGGGAAGGCGTGGATCAGCTGTTCCGGATCGACGTGGGCCAGGCCGAAGGAGCGGATACCGGGGGTGTCGATGATCCAGCCGCCCTCGGGCAGGCGCAGGACCAGGGTGTTCGTCGACGTATGGCGACCGCGGCCGGTCACCTCGTTGACGACGCCGATCGCCCGGTCCGCGCCCGGGATCAGGCCGTTGACCAGCGTGGACTTGCCGACACCCGAGTGGCCGACCAGAACGCTCGTCCGGTCGTCGAGCTGCTCACGGAGCTTGCTCAGGTCGCCGTTCTGGTGGGTTGCCACCGATTCGACGCCGAGCGGGCGGTAGATCGAGAGCAGCGGGTCCGGGTCGGCAAGGTCGGTCTTCGTCAGGCAGAGCAGCGGCCGCATCCCGGCGTCGTACGCCGCGACCAGGAAGCGGTCGATCAACCCGGTACGGGGCTCCGGGTTCGCGACCGCGACGACGATGACGAGCTGGTCCGCGTTCGCGACCAGGGGCCGCTCGACCGGGTCGTCGTCATCGGCCGAGCGGCGGAGCAGCGTCGTCCGGGGGAGAACCTCGACGATGCGGGCCAGCGAGCCCTCGTCGCCGCTCGCGTTGCCGTCGAGCTTCACCCGGTCGCCGACGATCACGCCGGTGCGGCCGAGCTGCCGGGCCTTCATCGCGGTCACCTCGCGGCCGCCGTCCGTGTCGTCGACCCAGCAGGCGTAGCGCCCGCGGTCGCGGGTGAACACGAACCCGATCGCGGCGCTGTCGTACGAGGGGCGGTCCTTGGTCCGTGGCCGGGTCCGGCGCTTCGGACGGTCGTACTTGGCCTCCTCGTCGTACCGCGACATCAGCCGGCGAGCCCAGACCACATCTCGGGGAACGCGGGCAAGGTCTTCGCCGTGGTGCCGATGTTCTCGATCCGCAGGTCGTCGACGAGCAGGCCGAGGACGGCGGCGGCGTGCGCCATCCGGTGGTCGTTGTAGGTGTGGAAGAGCCCGCCCTGCAAGGACTTCGGCCGGATCGCCAGTCCGTCGTCGAGCTGCGTGACGTCCCCGCCGAGCGCGTTGAACTCGGTCTCGAGCGCCGCCAGCCGGTCGGTCTCGTGGTTGCGCAGGTGCGCGATCCCGCGCAGGTACGACGGTCCGTCGGCGAACGCTGCCACCGCGGCGATCACCGGCGTCAGCTCGCCGACCTCGCTCAGGTCGAGGTCGCAGCCCTGCACCCGTCCGGAGCCGCGAACGGTCAGACCGTCGGTGCCGAGCGTCACGTCGGCGCCGAAGCGCGTGAAGATCTCCGGCAGCTGGCCACCGGGTTGCGTGGTCTCCGCGGGCCATCCGGTGACGGTGACGGAGCCGCCGGTGATGACGGCCGCGGCCAGGAACGGCGCCGCGTTCGACAGGTCGGGCTCGATCGCGGTGTCCAGCGCCCGAATGGGGCCAGGAGCAACGACCCAGCGGTTCGGTTCCGCGTCGTCGACCGTGACGCCGCGTTCCCGCAGCATCGCCACCGACATGTCCAGGTGCGGCTGCGACGGCACCGGCTTCCCGTCGTGCCGGATGTCGACGCCCTCGTCGTACCGCGCGCCGGCCAGCAGTAGCGCGGACACGAACTGGCTCGACCCGGACGCGTCCAGCGTCACCTTGCCGCCGCGCACCGAGCCCGTGCCGGACACGGAGTACGGCATCCGGCCGGTCCCGCCGTCGTCGATCTGTACGCCGAGGGTTCGCAGAGCGCCCAGGATGACGCCCATCGGCCGCTCCCGCGCGTACTCGTCGCCGTCGAACGCGACCACGCCGTCGGCCAGCGCGGCCACCGGTGGGACGAACCGCATCACGGTGCCGGCCAGACCGCAGTCGACGTTCGCCGGTCCCTTGAGCGAGCCCGGGGTGACGGTGACCGTCGTACCGCTGTCGGTGATTCCTACGCCCAGCGAGACGAGGGCGGATCGCATCAACGAGGTGTCGCGGGCCTCGAGCAGGCCGGTCAGGTGCGACGGGCCGTCCGAGATCGCGGCGAGGATGAGCGCACGGTTGCTGATCGACTTCGATCCGGGCACCGTGACGGTACCGTTCACCGCTCCATCGACCCGCGGCGCCGGCCAGCCCTGCTCGCTCATCCCACTCCTCAGCTCAGTCTCTACCTGCTCTGAGCCTAGGGCATGGGCGCGCTCCAGCCGCCCGGGGACGGCGTCAGCCGAGGTGCAGCTCCGCCTTCGCGAGTTTCGCCGCGTGCTTCGCCTCGCGGGCCAGTTCCTTCGCCTCGCGCTTGGCGGCCTTCGCGCCGCGCTTGGTCTCGCGCTTTGCCGCCTTGGCGCCGTGCGTGGCGCGCCAGGCGACCCCGGGTTTGCCCTCGGTGTCGACAGCGGCCAGCAGCAGACCGCCGAGGATGCCCAGGTTCTTCATGAAGTTGATGCGTTGCTGGTTGCGGACGGTCTTGTCCTTCTCCAGCCAGAACGGGTGGCCGGCGAGGGTCGTCGGAACCAGCGACGCGGCCAGCAGCCCCGCACCGAGCCTGCGGCCCTTGCCGCTGGCCAGCGCGAGGCCGCCGAGCACGTGCACCGCACCGTTCAGCCGGACCAGGTTGGCGGTCGTGTCGGGAATCCGGTCGCTCACCTGCGGCGGGGCGACCTTCTTCACCATCGGCACCATCCGGTCGGTCACCGGCTGCGCCTTGGGAACCAGCGGCTCGGGGTTGCGGATCGCGTTCGCACCCTGCACGACGAAAATGACGGACAGCAACGGCCTGGCCAGTGCGCGCACGACAGTCATACCTCCTTGATACACCACGTTCCGTAGATCACCCGGTACCCACGACTTAGATGGCGCATCCGTCCGGCCCGCAAGTCGGGTCGTCCTGGTCGGTCGCGCCGGGTGCGGTGATGAGCGTCACCGGCTTGCGGTCGGCGTTCGCCCGGCGCAGTGCTTCCTTGAAGACGTCGACGGGCTGGGCGCCGCTCACGCCGTACTTCTCGTCGATGACGAAGAACGGTACGCCGTTGGCGCCGTACGCCAGGGCCTGCGCCTGGTCCGCGGCGACGTCGTCGGTGTACGTCGTCCCCGCGAGAACCTCAAGCACCCGCTCGGCAGGGAGGCCGACCTCGGTGGCCAGTTCGGTCAGCGTGGCGTGGTCACCGACCGGGAGGCCGTCGGTGAAGTAGGCCTTGAGGAGACGCTCCTTGAGCCGGCCCTGCGTGTCCGCGGGCACCTCACCGGCGTCCCCGAGGTCGCGGGCCAGGTGGAGGAGACGGTGCGCGTCGACGGTGTTCACCGACTTCGCCTGGTCCAGGTGGTACTCGAGCCCGACCTCGGCCGCCACCTCGGTGACGTGGGCGTTCGCCTGTACGCCCCACTCGCGGCCGCGACCGTACTTCTCGCCCAGCCGGGTCGGCAGGTCCCGCGGGTCGTCGTTCGTCGACGACGGGTCCAGCTGGAAGCTGTGCCAGACGATCTCGGCGCTCTCACCACTGTCCGCGAGAGCCTCTTCGAGCCGCCGCTTCCCGATGTAGCACCAGGGGCAGACGACGTCGGACCACACATCAATGCGCATAACTGTCGGCAACTGTCCGTTCTGTGGACCTATTCCCAACCAGCCGGCGGTGTGACGCGTCTGACGAGCCGTGGATCGGAAAATGGACGACGAACTCGTGCGGACCCTACTGAAAGAGCACCACCCCAACCTCGCGGATCTGGAGCTGAAGGAGGTCATCGGCGGCTGGGGCAACCAGATGTGGCGCCTGGGCGACGACCTGGCCGTCAGACTGCCCCGCGATCACGGATCACCCGAGATGCTCCGCAAAGAACACCAGTGGCTGCCTGAGCTCGCACACCAGCTCCCGTTGCCGGTGCCGACTCCAGTGCACCTCGTCGCCCCGTCCGACAGCTTTCCGCGGAACTGGCTGATCACCACCTGGGTGCACGGAGAGCCAGCGGACCATGCGCCGATCACGGATCCGGCCGCTGCCGACGTACTCGCGGACTTCCTGAAGGCGCTGCACACCGAGCCGCCGGCCGGCGCGCCGGTCAGCGAACGGAGCACGCTCGCGCCGAGCCCCGGTTTCGACGAGGTGCAGGCGTACGTCGGCCGCGCCGACGAGATCCGTGCGGTCTGGGAGGACGCGCTCGCGGCACCCAAGTGGGACGGGGCGCCGGTGTGGCTGCACGGCGACCTGCACTCGGCGAACGTGGTCGTTGCCGACGGCACGCTCGCCGGCGTCGTCGACTTCGAGGAGATCGGCTCCGGCGACCCGGCGAACGACCTCGCGGCCGCCTGGATCCTGCTCCCGGAGCCTGAGCGCTTCCTCGACGCCTACGGAGCGGACGAGGCGACCGTACGCCGGGCGCGCGGCTGGGCCGTGACGCGTGCGCTGTTCCTGATCGCGATGGGCATCAACGGCGAGAAGGGCATTCCGGGCGGGAAGACCCACTGGGGCCCGATCGGGCGGGAGGCCCTCGACCGAATCCTCTGATTCGGCGTCAGCGGCCGTGTCAGGGCCGCGGCGGTTCCGTGTCAGTGCCGGCCTGGATCTTGGTGTCATCAACCGAACGAACACACCAGGAAGGCACCACGATGCCGAACTTCACCACCCCCGAGCCGATCTCCGCAGTGCTGGACATCCCCGCCGGAAGCATCCAGCTGACCGCCGGCGACGGCGCCGACACCATCGTCGAGGTGCTGCCGGCGAACGCCGCGAAGAGCCGCGACGTGAAGGCGGCCGAGGCGACCACGGTCGAGTACGCTGACGGCGTCCTGCGGATCACGGTCGTCGCCAAGAACCAGTACTTCGGGCCGTCCGGCGCCGTCGCGGTGACGGTGCAGCTGCCGGCCGGGTCCCAGGCCGAGGTCAAGGCGGCCAGCGCCGAGATCCGGGCCGCCGGACGCCTCGGTGACGTCACTGTCGACAGCGCGCAGGGTGCGATCGACCTCGAGGACGTCGCGAGCGCCCGGATCACCTCGTCCGCCAGTGACGTCTCGGTCGGCCGCCTGAACGGCACCGCGGAGATCCGCACCAGCAAGGGCGACATCCGGATCGCCGAGGCGGTCCGCGGCGACTTCGTCCTGCGCACCGATGTCGGCGACGTGGAGATCGGCGCGGCCGCCGGGTCCTCGGCGACGCTGAACGCGGGCACCGCCACCGGCCGGATCGACAACGCGCTCAAGAACACCGAGGGCGCCGCCGCGGAGCTCACCATCCACGCCACCACCTCGGTCGGCGACATCGTCGCCCGTGGTCTCTGACCTGCGATCCGTACCAAGACAAGGAGCACCACCATGTCAACGACTCCCTCCGGCTTCACCGAGGCCGGGTTGCGCCGACTGCACGACGTACTGGCTCGGCACGTCGACTCCGGGAAGATCCCCGGCGTCGTCGCGCTGGTCAGCCGCGGCGACGGTGAGCCGTACGTCGAGACGCTCGGCACGATGCGCCACGAGGGCGGCGCGCCGATGCAGCGGGACACGATCTTCCGGATGGCCTCGACGTCGAAGCCGGTCTCGGTCGCGGCGGCGATGGTGCTGCTCGACGACTGCCGGCTGCGGCTCGACGACACCGTCGACCAGTGGCTGCCCGAGCTCGCCGACCGGCAGGTGCTGAAGCGGATCGACAGCGCGGTGGACGACACCGTGCCGGCCAAGCGGCCGATCACCGTCCGGGACGTCCTGACGTCGACGTTCGGGCTCGGCATGGACATGACGATGATCGGTACGCCGATCATGGGCGCGCTGTTCGAGCAGGGCATCACGCCCAACGGGCCGGTGCCGATGCCCGAGCAGGACGAGTGGATGCGGCGCCTCGGCACCCTGCCGCTGATGTACCAGCCGGGCGAGCGCTGGCAGTACCAGATCAGCAGCGACCTGATCGGCGTCCTGGTATCCCGGATCTCCGGTCAGTCGTACGACGACTTCCTGCGGGAGCGGGTCTTCGGGCCGCTGGGAATGAAGGACACCGGGTTCTCCGTTCCCGCCGACCAGCTGCACCGGCTGCCACCGCTGTACGCGCCGGACCCGGCGACCGGGGAGTTCCAGGTGTGGGACGAGGCCGAGGGCGGCCGGCACAGCGCTCCGCCGGCGTTCCAGGGCGGCGGCGGCGGGCTGAACTCCACCGCCGACGACTACCACGCGTACTTCCGGATGCTGCTGAACCACGGTGTCCACCAGGGTGAGCGGATCCTGTCGCGGCCCGCAGTGGAGCTGATGACCTCCAACAGCCTCACGCCGGAGGTCCTGGCGGCCCGGGAGACGCTGGCCCGGGACAACGTGCACATCTCGTTCGGCCAGGGCCAGCAGGGCGGCTGGGGCTACGGGATGGCCGTGCGCACCTACCGGGGCGACTACGCGCCGGTCGGCCAGTTCGGGTGGGACGGCGGCTCCGGTACGTCGACGTACGCGGACCCCGTCAACCAGGTCGTCGGCATCGTGCTCACCCAGGTCGGTACGACCGTGCCGTCCGCGATCCAGCTCCACAACGACTTCTGGACCACGCTCTACCAGTCTCTCGAGGACTGAGAACGCACATCGGCCGGACCGCTCGCTGCGGTCCGGCCGACGTCGTGTTCAGCGTGTACCGGTCCCGCTGGAGCCGACTGCCTCGACGGCGGTCGCGATGAAGTCGGCGACGGCCTTCGGTTGCGAGACGGCGACCGCGTGCGAGCCGTCGACCTCGATCGTGGTGGCGTTCGCGCGGGCCGCCATCGTGCGCTGGCCGTCCGGGTGGATGGCCTCGTCACCGGTGGCGACCAGGTCGTAGACCGGCAGGCGCTTCCAGCTCGCCGCGCCGGACTTCTCCTCGAACGCGACCGCGGCGATCGGCCGCTGCGTCCGGCCGAGCTGCTCCGCGTCCTCGACGTCCGCCGCGAACAGCGCCTGGAACTTGGACCGGTCGATGCTCAGCCAGGTCTCCTCGGCGCCGTCGCCGGTGGGCAGCTGGTGCGGGACGAGGCCGGACGCGAAGTCGTTGGCCGGGAAGCTCCCGAGCAGGTCCTGCAGGCTCTCGCCCTCCTCCGGGACGAAGGCGGCGACGTAGACGAGTGCGGAGACGTTCTCGGCCTGGTTGGCGGCGGCGCTGATGACGGCACCGCCGTACGAGTGCCCGACCAGGACGACAGGGCCGTCGATCTCCCGGACCTGAGCGGCGACCCGGCTGCCGTCGAGGGCAGGGCCGCGCAGCTCGTTGGCGACTGCGATCGCCGGGATACCGCGGCCGGTGAGCTCGGCGATCACACCGGACCAGCTGCTGTTCTCAGCGAACGCGCCGTGGACCAGGACGACTGTGGGGGTCTCGTTGGACATCTTGCTGTTCCCTTCGTGGTTGCTTGCTAGAAGGAAACCGCTCAGGGCCGCTCCGGCGGATCGAGCGAACACCTGAACCTGGGCGGGCTGTCAGACCCGGTCGAGGGGGTTGGTGCACCCAAATCTCATGTGTTCGGGGGAGGGGCGAACCGTTCCAGCACCAGTCGGGTGAGCTGCACCCGCGAATTCACCCCGAGCTTGCCGAACACGGCCCGCAGATGGGTTCCGACCGTGCTGGCCGACACCACCAGCTCCTCCGCCGCCGACCGGTTCGTGTGCCCCTCGGCGACGAGCAGCGCGACCCGCCGCTCCATCGGCGTCAGCGCCTCCCAGCCTTCCTGAGCCCGCGGCGGTACGGCGGCCCAGCGACGTCGACGTACCCCGGCCGCCTGCAGCACCGCCTGAATCCGCCCGGCCGGAGCCGTCGCGCCCATAGCCGTCAGACTGTCGAGTGCTCGCTCCAGAGCCAGTACGCCGGTCTTGCGATCACCTGCCTCGAGAGCGGCCCGGCCGTAGCGCTCCTCGGCCTGAGCGAGCAGCAACGGCCGCTGCGTCGTACGAACGATCTCCATCGCTGCAGCCAACTGGTCGATGTCGTCGCCCGCTGCCACCACCGCGAGCGCTCCGCGGCTTGCTGCCGACTGCGACAGCTCGTCCACCGCATTGGCTTGCAGCAGTACGCCGCTACGCTCCGGGAAGTCCTGTGGTGCCGCGGCCAGCCGGCTGACTGCCTTGGTATCGCCGTCCGCTATCGCCAGCAGCGCAGTGATCGTCGGATCGCTGCCGGCCAGCTTGCGCGCCTGGGTCAGGTGCCCGCGCAGCAGGGCGACGAGCGCCAGTACCTGGTCCGCTGCTGGGGCGAGTGACTGGTCGTGCAACTGGTCCATCCAGCGCAGACCGGCGTGTGCTGCATCCTCTGCCTCCTGCAGATTGCCGGACGCGTACGCGAGCCGCGCATGCAGCACAGCGAGCTGTGGAGCGGACCAGGAGGACCCTGCCGTCATCAACTCCCTCACACGCTCCAACGCGGCGGACAGGTCGTCTGACTCGGCGCGGCAGTACAGCTCGCCTACTTCGACCAGCGTGGGCGGCAAGCTCCCCAGACCAGGTTCCGTCTGGCGCGCTGCGGCGTACAGCTCGCGGGCGTCGGCGTACCTCCCCTCAGCCTGTGCCTGCTCAGCCGCTGCTACTTGGTGCAGCGACTGCGCGATTGGGTCAGCTGCTGCTCCCGGTGTGCCCAGAGCCAGTGCGCGGTGGGCGGCGAGCCGTTCGGACAGGTGGGGCGCAGCGCCCGGGACAGTGAGCTCTTGTACGTCGAGCCGCCGGTGCGGAGCCAGGTGCAGCCGGATCGTCGCCTGAAGATCCGGCGCGATCGGTCCGTGGTAGAGAGCCGTACCGCTGAGCAGGTCGTCGGCGAAGGCCTTGGCGCGGTCGTACTGCCACGCGGCCAGCAGAACGCTCACAACCTCCACACCGACCTCAGCGCGGAGCGGATCGTCCACACGGGTCAAGTCGAACGCTTCCTGGATCAGCTCGGCGGCCGTGGTCGACATGGTCGCCAGCAGGTCCCGCGCAGCCTCTCGCAGGGTCGCGACCGCAGTCGTGTCGCCGGCCTGCGCGACCGCTAGGACATGCGGCGCAGCAGCGGCCGCACCACGCCCTGCGGACATCAGTTGGCTCGCGATCGCGCCGTGCAGCGCCCGCTGGGCCGACGGCGGTACGTCGGCCAGTGCGGCGGACCGGAGGAGCTCATGACGGAAACGCAGTACCGAGCCGGCGTCCGCGAGCAGACCGGCCTGGATCGCCTCCTCCAGCGGTGCGGCGAGTCGCGCAATCGGTGTGGCCATCAGGACGGCGACGTCTTCGAGGCGGAACTCGCTGCCGAAGACAGCGGCCGTACGGACCAGGTCCCGGCTGGCCTCGGACAGCTCGCCGGTACGACGGCGCACGCCCTCGACCAGACCCGCGGACAGGTCGCTGTCGCTGAGGTACAGGCCTGCGATGAGCTGCTCCGCCAGGAACGGGATGCCCTGGACACTAGCGAGCTGCACCGCGAGCGACGGGTCGACCGGGTGGTTCAGACGGTCCGCCGCGAGGTCCTGGATCGCTTCCGCGGTGAGGGGCTCGAGCGAGATACGGCGTACCGGAACGTCGACGGCCTCGATGAGCCGGTCGGTCGTCCCACCGGGGCTCGGACGGGTGCCGAGCAGCCAGAGTAGGTGCGCCGCGGGGAGACGCGCGATCACCACCTGCAGGACGAACGCGGTGAGCGGGTCGGACCACTGCGCGTCGTCCAGCACGATCAGCGCGCGGACACCGGCCAGCCGGCGGCCGATGAGGTCGGCCAGACGTTCCGCAAGCCAGAGCGGTTGGGCGTTGAGGGTAGCCAGCTCCAGGAACTGGTCTGTGTCGATCAGCGGCGCCGCACCGGCCCGGAGCGCAGGTGCGAGTGACGCGAGCGGACTGATGTTGTCGTTCTGGTGAGCGGTCGCACTCGCCACCAGGAACCCCTGCCGCTCGGCCTGCTCCACAGCGGCCGCGAGCAGTGCCGACTTGCCGATCCCGGGCTCACCGCTCACCACAGCCAGCGAGGCCTGCCCGTTGCTTGCCGACCGCAGTGCATCCAGGAGCTTGCCGAGCTCCTCAGACCGTCCCCGCAGCGGCACCATGGTGGATTTGTATCAACCGCAGCGACGTACAGCCAGCAGGGCATACACACGCGCGGCGTGCAGTACGTCGGCCAGTACGACGTGCTCGTCCGCAGCATGGGCGTAGCGGACGTCCCCCGGCCCGTACTGCAGCGTGGGGATGCCCGCGGCGGCGTACTGCCGCAGATCGGACCCGTACGGCGCACCTCGCACCGCGGCCACCGCACCGCCCGCGTCGGACACCGCCTGGAGGGTGTCGGTGAGCAGCGGGTCGCCCTCGGGCAGCAGTCCGGAGGCGAACTCGCCACCCGGCCAGCTGACCGCGACCGGGTGCTCACTCAGCCACTCGTCCTTCGCACAGGCCGCCGCGACTGCATCCTCGAAAGCAGTCCGGGCGTCCGCGACGGTTTCACCGAGGCGTACGCCGTACCGGCCTTCGGCGATCAGCCGGTCGGGCACGGTGCTCGCCCAGTCGCCGCCCGCGATGGTGCCGACCGACAGCGGGTTGGCGAGGTCGAGGTGGGCGAGCAGCGGATGCGGGTCGCGGTTGCGCTCGCGTTCGAGCTCCTGCAGCGCGGTCTGGATGACGGTGAACTTCTCGATCGCACTCACCCCGCGGCTGCGGGTCGAACCGTGGGTGGCCAGGCCCGGCACCTCCAGGCGGAAGGTGAGCGAGCCGGCGTTCGCGGGGATGACCGTTCCCGCGGTCGGCTCCGCGATCAGGCACGCCTCGCCGCGATGACCGCGGCGCAGCGTCGCGAACGCGCCGGCGCCGCCGTCCTCCTCACCGATCACCGTGTGCACCGCGAGCGGCTTGCGCAACCGAATGCCCGCGGCAACGATCGCCGCCACCGCACCGAGGACGGCCGCGACACCGCCCTTCATGTCGCACGTCCCGCGGCCCCACATCACGCCGTCCTCGATCCGGGCGTCGAACGTGCCGCCGGGCACCACGTCGACATGCCCGTTGAGGATCAGCCCCGGCGTCGCATCGCCGCCCAGTACGCCGACGCAGCCCCACGCCTCGTCGCGCTCGACCTCCATCCCGGGAAAGCCCGGATCGTCGGCCGCGAGCTCGAGGCGCCAGTGATCCACGGCCAGCCCCAGCGCCTTCAGCCGGTCCGCACACCACGCCTGTACGTCGACCTCGGCCGCGGTCCCGTCCACACTCGGAATCCGCACCAGCTCCCGCAACTCCGCGACGATCCGCTCGTCGTCGATCGCGTCCAGTACTGCCCGCTCGATCTCACCGGTCACCGTTCAGAAATACCACCGTTCCTGCTCTCACGCTGCGGAGGTGCTGTCCGGCCCGCCAACAGAGGTAGTTCGGCGGGACTGCGAGCGGCGTTCCGACCGCGAGGATGGAAAAACCCATCCTGTGGGTCGGTGCAATCGGCTGGTGCTGATTGATGCCTGGAGCAGGCCGATGACCCTGGTCCGCAGTCCCCGACCGGCACGTTCGGTCCGCAGAACACCCCAAACCGGTTTGGGGAGGTCCGTGGACGGAACCGGGGAGCTCTATAGCCCATTTCGGGAGGGTGAACCTCCCCAAAGCGCCGTCGCGGCGCGGCGCGGCGCGGCGCGGCGCTTCTTTGTGCACGGCTCGACCACGGAATCGGCCGGGATTTGGTTGGTGGGTGCACAAAGATGCCGTCGGCGCTGCTGGGGAATGTGCTGCGGGCCCGCCGTGATGACGTCTTGGGGCCTGGACTTATGTCGCGAACTTCGGCGCGGGACACTAGTCGCCCAGCAGTTCGAGGACCCGGCGGCCGCCGTGGTTCACCAGGTCTTTCGCGAAGGAGCGGTCGTGGACGAACTCCGCGACGCTCGCGAACGCGGCCGCCGCGCAGACGGCGACCGCCGCACGGCCGCCGGCCCGGAGTGCTGCCTCCAGGAACAGTTCGTCGACGCCGTCGTCCGCACCGTCGCGCGCGGCCGACGCGGTCAGCGCGACCAGGTCGTAGGCGCGCGATCCACTGCCGGCGGCCTCGATGTCCACGATCCCCGTGATCCGCCCGTCGGCCGCGAGCAGGTTGCCCGTGTTCAGATCACCGTGCACGAAATCGTGCTGAGGCAGGTCCTCAGCTCGATACGGTGCGCACAGTTCGCCGTACTGGCGCAGGATCTCCGTGGCCTCGTCGCCGTACGCCTGCACCCGTTCCCACACGCCGTCCCAGCCGTCGAAGACGACGCCGTGCGACCACCCCGACCAGGTCACGTCGTGGTCCTCCGGGATCAGGTCCCGCTGGAGCTCGCAGATCTCGATCAGTTGCCGCGCCAACGCCTGGTCGAGCGTGGGCGGGCTGCCGGCGACCAGCTCCTGCAGCTGGTACGGCGACCCGGCCGCCGTCGTGCCGACGGTCAGCCAGGCCGGTGTCGGATAGCCGACGGCACGTGCCCGGCGGACAAGATCAGCCGCCCGCCGGACCCGCGGCGCCCACGCGGGGTTGTCGGTCCACTTCAGCACGACGTCGCCGGTCAGCACGTACGCGGTCGATTGCAAACCACCGGTCAGCTGCCGCACGAGCCGATAATCGGTGCCGAGGGCAACGTTCAGCTCGGCGACAACTGACTCGGTGGTGTCCATCAGCGCGACATCACGGCGTCAGCCGATGCAGGTCGCGCGGGAACAGCGTGACCTCGCGGACGTTCTCCGCCCCGGTCAGTCGCGCCACGAACCGCTCCAGCCCGATCGCGAACCCGCCGTGCGGCGGCATCCCGTGCTTGAACGCCTGCAGGTACGAGCTGTACGCCGGAGCGTCCGCCGACTCGCCGCGCGCCGCGAGGGCCGCGACGTAGTCGGAGTACCGGTGCAGACGCTGGCCGCCGGTCACCAGCTCGACACCGCGGAACAGCAGGTCGAACGAGTTCGACCACCGCGGGTCCGACGGCTGCGGATGCGTGTAGAACGGCCGCTTCACCATCGGGTAGCCCTCGACCGCGACGAAGTCGCTGCCGTGCTCACGCAGCGCCCACTCGCCGATCGCGCGCTCGTCCGCCGGCGCGAGGTCCGGTTCGTCGGGGTCCGCGCCGGCGATCTTCAGCGCCTCGCTGAAGTGCAGCACCGGTACGTCGACCGGAATCTCCGGCAACTCGACGCCCAGCCGCTCCAACGCACCACCGGCCCGCTCACCGACCGCTTGAAGCATCCCGGCAACGGCCGAGCGCAGCATCACCAGCACGTCGCGATGGTCGGTGATGAAGCCGAACTCCGCGTCCAAAGACACGTACTCCGCCAGGTGCCGCACCGTGTCATGCGGCTCGGCCCGGAACACCGGACCGACCTCGAAGACCCGCTCGAACACGCCGACCATCTGCTGCTTGTAGAACTGCGGCGACTGCGCGAGGTACGCCGGTCCGCCGAAGTAGTCCAGCGCGAACACGTTCGCGCCGGACTCGGTCGCCGTACCGACGATCTTCGGCGTCTGGATCTCCGTGAAGTCCTGACTGCTCAACGCCTCGCGGAACCCGTGCAGAGCGGCCGCGGCGATCTCCCACCCGGCCCGGACGACCGGATGCCGCAGAGCGACCGGTGCGTTGTCCAGGACGACGGGAAGCCCCGCGCCGACCGTCGGACGCCACAGCTCGATCGGCGGTGTCGCGGCCGGTTCGGTCAGCGGCTCGATCACCGGGTCGACGATCTCCGCGCCGCCGGGAGCCTGCGGGTTCGCGGCGACCGTACCGGTCACCTGAACGACAGTCTCTTCGCTCAGCTCGTCCAGCTGTTCCTGAGAACCCTTGACGACGATCTGGCTGAGGCCGGACCGGTCGCGCAGGATCAGGAAACTGACGGCGGCGAGCCGTCGTCTTCGGTGCACCCAGCCGGCCACCGTGACGGTCTGGCCTACTGCTGAGGGGATCTCATGGCTGAGAATTCGCATCGCTGTTTCACCTCCAGGTCTGTACTCGAACCCCGGAGGTGTGGGCGAAGGGGAATCTCGCGGTGCCACCACACCTTCACCGAGCCCTGTCGCTGACGACGGCCCGGCCTCTTGCACAACAGTCGCTCAGGAGTGTCTTCACGACCGCTCCACGCATCGCCTTCCCAGCTACCGGCGACTCTCTCTGACGTGGTGTACGGCGCTACTCGGTTCCCTCAACGCGAACATCACCAGGATAAGCGACCCCGGCAACTCCATTTACCGCCGGGAGGTCGACGGTGGGATCTGGGCGGTGTCGGTGTCTTCGCGGCCGCCTACCCGGGCGTGGACGGTGATGGCGTTGCTGGAGCCGGTGCCGGGCAGCCAGGCGTTCCACTCGGAGTTCAGCGGCTTCTTGTAGTTCTTCGTCGTGCAGGTCGCGCGGCGGATGTCGCTGGCCCGTTCGCAGGTCCAGCCGAGGTCGAACGACGGCAGGAAGGTCAGGTTGCGTCCCCACGAGATGTCGAGGGTCACCGTCCGGCCCTGGGTGCCGTTGACCTTCAGGAACCGGTTGTAGACGAACGGGTTCGGGTCGGTGTGCGGCGTCGGCGTGAGGATCTGCAGCAGCGACTCGTCCTGCTGAAGCGCAGGCAGTACGTCGGAGTCGGTGTCGCTGACCAGGTCCGCCGTCGCCGTCACGGTGAACGTCCGCGCCGCATCCGACGACTTGTCCGGTACGTCGAAGTCCGCCGCCAGCGGAGCGGGCTTCGCCGGCGTGGTCGCCGTACACGTCTTGGCCGAGCGGTTGCACTTCCAGCCGGGCGGGTTCGCCGCGATCGGCCACGCGAGCGCCTCGCCGTACGTGAGCTTCAGCGTGACGCTCTTGCGGTTGGTGCGCGGGGCAACGGTCAGGATCCGGTGGTGGACGTCCGGGTCGGCCTTGCCGTCGAGGATCTTCAGCAGGTTCTCGTCGGTGGTCGGCTTCGCGTCCACGGTCGCCGAGTCGTCGTCGTACAGCCGGCCGGTCTTCGCCGAGACGGTGAAGGTGCGGTCCGCGGTGGAGCCGCCGGTCGGGGAGTCGAACGTGATCGCCAGCGGCTTCGGGTTCGCCGGGTCGCTCGCCCTGCACGAGCCGGAGGACTGGGTGCAGGTCCAGCCCGCCGGGCTGGTCTTCAGCGGCCACTCGAGTTCCGCGCCGTACTTGAGCCCGATCACCACCGGATTCGTGTTCCCGGCCGGCGTCTTGATCGTGATCACGAACCGGACGCCGGCGGTACCGGCCTCGGCCTGCGCCGATCGGGGCTGGGGCGCCGGGGTCTCGTCGAGCACCGGGCTGCCGCCGCCCCGCGGGATGCTGATCGTCACCAGGCCCTCGTCGAGCACCGGAGTGGTCGGGGTCGGCTTCGGCGGCGTCGGTGTGTTCGGCGGCGTCGGGACCGTCGGGGTGGCGGTGGGCTGCGTCGGCGCGGTCGTCGGCGCCGTCGTAGGAGCCGTCGTCGGTGCGCTGGTCGGTGCGCTCGTCGGCGGCTGTGTCGGGTTGGACGCCGGCGGCTTGGCCGACGGCGGTTTCACCGGCGGCTTGACCGGCGGCACCGTCGGCTTCTGTGCGGGCGGCTGGGTCGCCTGGGTCGGCTGCGTCGACGGCTGGTTGATCGCGGCCGGGGGAGTGTCGTTGCCAGTCAGCGCCATCGCGGCGAGGACGGCGGCGATCGCGACGACCACGACCGCGCCACCGCCGGCGGCAGCGCGCGTGCTGTTCTCGGTGACCTTCTTCCAGCCGGTGACGAAGAAGCCGACCAGACCGACCTTGGCGCCCGACGCGGCGGCCAGGTAGCCGATCCCCGCCGTGCCCAGCAGGGCCGGGGCGAGCAGCGCCGGCAGTGCGCTGTTGACCTCGACGAGCTCGAGGTACACCGCGGTGCACTTCGCGCAGTCGTCCATGTGCTCGCGGACGTTCCGGTTCTCCCGCTTGGTCAGGCCGCCGCGGACGTACGCGCCGAGGCGCTCGGTGGTCCAGCGGCAGCGGTCCCCGGCGACATCGGCCAGGTGCTGCTGCAGGTACGCCTGGCGCAGGCCCTCGCGGGCCCGGTAGGCGAGCGCGGACACGCCGTTCGCGGTCAGGCCGAGCAGGGGAGCGATCGCGGCCGGCTTCTCACCCTCGACCTCGGTGTGCCAGAGCACCGCCTGCCAGCGCTCCGGCAAGCTGGCGAACGCCTTCGCGGCCGCGCCGCTCTCGAACCCGGTGACCGTCGGGTCGTCGAAGGTCTCCGGCTCCCGCTCGTACGACGCGATGTCGTCGGTGGTCTGCACCTTCTTCCCGGAGCGGATCCGGTCGACGTGCACCCGCCGCACAGTCGTCAGCAGATAGGCGCGGAAAGAGACGTCCGGGCCGCCGCCGGCCCGGAGCGCGTCCAGGACCTTGGCGAACGCGTCACTGGCCAGGTCGTCGGCGTCGTTGGCCGGGACCAATTGGCGGGCCATCCGCTCGGCGGCGTGGTGGTGGCGCGCGTAGAGCTCGCCGTACGCCTCCAGGTCGCCGTTGCGAACGCGCGCGATCAGCTCGGCGTCGCTCAGCGGATCGGGCTGACCGTCCGGCGTCTCCATCCATCTCCCCCGTGGGCTCTGACAACTCTGTGTGCAGCTTTGTGACGGACCGTCACGTACTGCCGGGAACAAGGTTCCCAGATAGGACGGCCGAGTGCACCTTTCCTGACGCGGAACTGTGCCCCTTTCCTGACGAGAACGCCAGCCCCGAAGTTACGCCGGAAAAAAGTTCTGCGAATCCGCGTCATGAACTCCTCCGGGCGCTGTCTCTTCGGCGTACGACGCTTCCGGCCGACCGGTCGGGAGACTGACGGGGCTGTTTTTCGAGGAGGGCCATGTCGCTGTTCGCGGATCTCCGCAGACGGTTCGACCTGCGTCCGGCCAAGTCCCTGAACCTGGCGGGGTCGCCCGCCCGGACCCGGCCGGAAGCGTCGTCAATCGATCAACCGCGCGGCCGGAGGGAGCCGCACGGCACAGCTGGTACCGACCACAGCGCCTATCTCGCGATCGCCGAGGCGCTCCACGACGGTGCCGATGTCGTGCCTGCGTCGGACGAGACCGGACGCCGCCTCGCGGCCGACGGAATCTCGCTGGTGGAGGCACTTGATGGGCTGAGTGCGCTGTACCGCTCGATCGCCGGGGGCGAGCCGGCTTTCGCCGCGGTACGCGCACTCAGTTCCAGCTGGGCCGAGGCGTCCTTGGTCTACCTGCACTCGCTGTCCTGCGAGGACCCGCTGACCGGGCTGTCCAGCCTGGCGCACCTGCGGTCCCGGCTGGGCGAGCTCTACCGAGAGGCGGAACTCCGTGGAACTTCCGTACCGCAGACCCACGCACTGGTGGTTGTCGAACCGCTCCATCCGCCGGGTACGTCGCCGTTCGACCGCGAGCTCACGCTCGTCGACGTCGCGGAGTGCCTGCGGATCGTCTTCTGCGGCGGTGACGTACTGGGCCGCGTCGGCTCACGCCGCGCGGCGGCGCTCGTCGGCCGCGAGCCGAACCTGCCGGAGCAGGTCGCGACGGTACGAGCCCTGATCACCCAGTGGCGGCTGGACACCGACGTACCCCAGCTGGCCCGGATCTGGATCGAGGGGCTGCCGGGGAGTGACGAGATGGCCGGGAGGTTGCTCGACGAGCTGGCCAGAACCTGAGACTTGCGTCCGGACGCCTACAGGGGGGCGGCCGGGCGCATCAGTCCGGCGGCGGATCGCCTAACACGGGGTGGGCGATCCGCCGCCGCTTGCCTACTTTGCTGTCAGCAACCGTTCGACGAGTTCGCCGTACGTGATCCCCGCGCCCTTCGCGGCGACCGGGACGAGACTGCCCGGGGTGAGTCCCGGCAGCGCGTTGACCTCCAGGCAGTACGGCGTACCCGCGGTGTCGCAGCGGAAGTCGACCCGGGAGTACGTTGTACCGAACCCGAGGGCCTGATGCGCTCCGATCGCGAGCTCCTGCAGCCGCTCGGCGAAAGGTCCGGGGATGTCGGCGGGGGAGATCTCCCGCACCGCACCCGGCTGGTACTTCGCCTCGTAGTCGAACACGGGCGTGGTCAGCTCGATCTCGACCACCGGCAGCGCCGTCGTACCGATCACCGCGACGGTGAACTCCCGGCCGCCCAGGAACGGCTCGACGAGCAGCTCGCCCTCGGTCGGCAACGCGTCCAGTGAGTCGACCTTGCGGACGGCAACGCTCGACCCGTCGGCCACCGGCTTCACCACCACCGGTCCGCTCGCCAGCAGCTGCTTCACCCCGATCGGGGGCTCGCGTTGCTCAGCCGGGTTGTAGAGCACCCGCGCCGGCACGGGGATCCCGGCGGATTCGAGCACCGCCTGGCAACGGCCCTTGTGCCAGGCAACGGCACAGACGTCATGACCCGCACCGGTGAACGGGATGCCTGCCAGCTCCAGCAACGCCTGGACATGCCCGTCCTCTCCCCAGCCGCCGTGCAACGCGATGAAGACCCGATCGGCCTGCCGCAACTGCTCCAGCCCGCCGGTGAGAGCGACGTACATCCGTTGCCGCAGCAGAGCACGCTCCGTCGGCGCCGGAGGCTCCTTCGGCACGAGTACGACGGAATCGCCGGCCGGCACGGGATCGGCCAGGATCGGGTCCTCCGCGGCCGGATCGATCAGCACCACGTCATGACCGCGACCGGCGAGTGCCTGGGCCACCGCCCAGCCGGACGAACGCGAGACATCGCGCTCGGAACTCTCGCCGCCGCACAGCACCGCGACTCGCACCTCGTCTCCCTCCTACTGCTGGTAGCTGTCCAGGAACCGGCCGATCCGGCGGATCGCCACTTCCAGGTCGCCCGCCTCCGGCAGCGTGACGATGCGCACGTGGTCCGGCCGGGGCCAGTTGAAGCCGGTGCCCTGGACGATGTGGATCTTCTCCCGGAGCAACAGATCGAGGACGAACTTCTCGTCGTCGCGGATCGGGTGCACCGCCGGGTCGATCCGCGGGAACGCGTACAGCCCGCCCTTCGGTTTGACGCAGGAGACGCCGGGAAGTTCGTTCAGCGTCTGCCAGGCCGTGGTCCGCTGCGCCTCCAGCCGTCCGCCGGGGCGGATCAGCTCGTCGAGGGTGTGATCGGTCAGCGCGGCCTCGATGACGTGCTGGGCGAGCGCGTTCGGGCACAGCCGCATCCCGGCCAGCATCGTCAGGCCCTCGAGGTAGTTGCGGGCCTTGGCGCGCGGACCCGAGACGACCAGCCAGCCGGCCCGGAAGCCCGCGATCCGGTGACTCTTCGACAGCCCGCCGAAGGTCAGGCACAAGACATCCGGCGCCAGTGCGCCGAAGTGGTGATGGGTGGCGCCGTCGTACACGATCCGGTCGTAGATCTCGTCGCTGAACACCATCAGGGAATGCCTGCGGGCCAGCTCGGCGATCCCTGCGAGGATCTCCGGTGAGTACACCGCCCCGGTCGGGTTGTTCGGGTTGATCACCACGATCGCCTTGGTCCGGTCGGTGATCTTCGCCTCGAGATCGGCGAGATCGGGCTGCCACTCGGCGGACTCGTCGCACAGGTAGTGGACCGGCGTACCGCCGGCGAAGCGGGTGACGGCCGTCCACAGCGGGTAGTCCGGGCTCGGGATCAGCACTTCGTCGCCGGTGTCGACGAGCGCCTGGATCGCCATCCCGGCCAGCTCGGAGACGCCGTTCCCGAGGTAGATCGCCTGCTCGTCGACGTCGATGTAGCCGCGGTCGGAGTAGTACGTCGCGAGCGCGTGCCGGGCGGAGAGGATGCCGCGGGCATCGGTGTACCCGTGGGCCTCCGGGAGCCTGGCGACCAGGCCGGCGAGCACGGCGTCGGGCGCGGCGAAGCCGAACGGCGCCGGGTTCCCGATGTTCAGCCGCAGGATGCTGTGGCCGGCCGCTTCCAGGGCGTTCGCCTGCTCGATCACCGGCCCGCGGATCTCGTAGCACACCCCGGTCAGCTTGCTGGACTGCCTGAACTCCATCGCCACCCCTTCGTCGTCTGCCGACGGCATGCTACTTGGTTCTTCCAAGTACGTGCTTGGCAGGTCCAAGCTAGGCTGTCCCGCATGCCCCGCCGAAGCTATGCCCAGTACGACGCCGTCGCCCGGTCCCTGGATGTGGTCGGCGAGCGGTGGAGCGTGCTGATCGTCCGCGAGCTCGCGTTCGGTCCGCGGCGGTACACCGACCTGCACGCCGACCTGCCCGGTATCAGCACCGACGTCCTCGCGGCGCGCCTCAAGGAGTTGGAGGCCGACGGTGTCGTGGAGCGCCGTACCTTCGCACCCTCGGCTCCCGTCCGGGTCTACGACCTCACCGACCGCGGCCGCGAGCTGATCCCGGTGGTGATCACGCTGGCCGCCTGGGGGAGTCCGCTACTGGCGGAGCCGCAGGACACGGACGCCGTACGCCACCACTGGTACCTGCTGCCGCTGGCGACGGTACTGCGGGACGCCGGCGTCGAGGGCGTGGTCGAACTCACGGTCGAAGGGAGCACTTGCCGGTTCGACCTGAAGTCGATGCGCGTCGTACACGACGTCGCTCCGGACACGGCCGTGACCATCGCGCAGAAGGTCGCCGACGAACTCCTCGCCGGCCGCTTGACCTGGACGGAAGCCCAAGCCCGATTAGGCTGACGCTATGTGCGGTAGGTATGCGTCCAGCCGGGAGCCGTCGGATCTCGTCGCGGAGTTCGAGATCGAAGCGGGCAATGTGCGCGAGTCGGTCGAGGAGCTCGGCGAGAACTACAACGTCGCGCCGACCAATCAGGTGGTTGCGGTGGTCGAGCGGAAGAACCGCGAGCAGCCCGACGAGACGATCCGCAAGCTGACCACGGTGAAGTGGGGCCTGGTGCCGTCCTGGGCCAAGGACACCTCGATCGGCTCGCGGCTGATCAACGCCCGGATGGAGACCGTCGCGGAGAAGCCGGCCTTCAAGAAGGCGTTCGCCACCCGCCGCTGCATCCTGCCCGCCGACGGGTACTACGAGTGGTACACCGCCGAGGAGAAGGTGAACGGCAAACCGGTCAAGCAGCCGTACTTCATCCACCCGCCGGACGGCAGCATCCTGTCGATGGCCGGGCTGTACGAGATCTGGCGGGACAAGTCGGTCGAGGACCCGGAGTCCGACGAGGCCTGGCTCTGGACCTGCACCGTGCTGACCACGTCGGCCACCGACGACCTCGGCCGCATCCACGACCGGATGCCGCTCCTCGTCGAGCGCGAACGGTACGACGCCTGGCTCGACCCGCTGTCCTCGGACACCGACGACCTGCTCGAGCTCCTGGTCCCCGCCGCCCCCGGCCGCCTCGAGGCGTACGCCGTGTCGAAGGCGGTCAGCTCCGTCAAGAACAACGGCCCGCACCTCCTCGATCCGCTCCCGCCCGACGGCGACGACCCGCAGGACAGCCCGACCACCCTTTTCTAGGCCTGTCCCGGCCGGCCGGTGCCCTCCTCCCGCATTTGCTGGGTGGGCGTCCGAGATGCAGGGTTTACGACCCAGATCCGGCTGGTGAACCCGGCACCTCAGACGCCAACCACCCGGTGGTCCCGGTCAGTGCGCCGTGTTGGGCGAGTCGGAGGCTCGGCGGCCGACGCACCGTGTGCATGGTGCAGTTCCCGGAGGGCCGGGGATGACAGGATGGGGCGGGTGACCGACGAACGGATTGTGGGGACGCCGCACGGAGAGGCCCGGATCCTGGCGCATCGCGCCCGCCGGCCGGTGGCGACACTGGCCCTGGGTCACGGCGCCGGGGCGGGGATCGAGTCGGGTGACCTGGCCGCCTTGGCCGCCCGGCTGCCGAAGCAGGACATCAACGTGTTCCTGATCGAGCAGCCCTGGCGGCGCGCCGGCCGCAAGCTGGCGCCCGCGCCGAAGATCCTGGACGAGGCGTGGATCGCGATCATCGGCCAGCTCCGGGTCCGTACGCCGCTGGTGATCGGCGGCCGGAGCGCGGGCGCCCGGGTGGCCTGCCGCACCGCGAGCAGCCTGGGTGCTTCCGGCGTACTGGCGATGGCGTTTCCGCTGCACGCACCGGGGAAGCCGGAGAAGTCGCGCGTCGGCGAACTCCAGTCGACCGGGCTGCCGACGCTGGTCGTCCAGGGGGAACGGGACCCCTTCGGTACGCCGGAGGAGTTCCCGCCGCTCACCGAGATGGCCGTGGTCCCGGACGCCGACCATTCCTTCAAGGTGCCGAAGCGGGCCGAGCTGGACCAGCAGGAGACGTACGACCTGCTGGTCGAAGCCGTGTTCGAATGGGTGATCCGCGAGGTGTCCGGATAGCGGCGCGCCGGGCGGGAATGCCCCCGCGGACGGGGGTGTTGTGACGAACATGATGGCGACGAGAGTGGCTCCGGAGCGAACTGCTGGGAAGACCCCGGTATTCTCGATCACGATGCCGACTCCCACCACGACCGAGACACCCGAGCAGCGCACCGCGCGGTTCGAGCGCGAAGCGCTGCCCTTCCTGGACCAGATGTACGCCGCGGCGATGCGGATGACCCGTAATCCGTCGGACGCCGAGGACCTGGTGCAGGACACCTTCGCGAAGGCGTACAGCTCGTTCCACCAGTTCACGCCGGGCACCAACCTGAAGGCGTGGCTGTACCGGATCCTGACGAACACGTTCATCAACGGATACCGGAAGCGGCAGCGGCAGCCGACGCAGTCGCCGACCGAGGAGATCGAGGACTGGCAGCTCACCGCCGCCGAGTCGCACACTCCCGGTGGGCTGAAGTCGGCCGAGGCGGTCGCCCTCGAGCACCTGCCCGACTCCGACATCAAGTCGGCGCTGCAGGCCATCCCGGAGGACTTCCGGCTGGCCGTGTACCTCGCTGACGTCGAGGGCTTTGCCTACAAGGAAATCGCCGAGATCATGGGCACACCGGTCGGCACCGTGATGTCGCGGCTGCACCGCGGCCGGCGCCAGTTGCGGGAGCTGCTCGGCGACTACGCCCGGGACCGCGGCCTGATCCCGGCGGACGACAGCACGGACGCGGCCGCGTCGGGCACCGACGAAGCTGCGGAGAAGGAGGAGTCGTGAGCTGCGGCGAGCACCACGACGTCGACTGCGGAGAGATCCTGCAGCGGGTCTACGTCTTCATCGACAACGAACTCGAGGACGCCAGTTCCGACGAGATCCGCCAGCACCTCGAAGAGTGCGCCCCCTGCCTCGACGAGTACGACCTGGAACGCTGCGTCAAGAAACTGGTCCACCGCTCCTGCGGCTCCGACCACGCCCCCGACGCCCTCCGCCAAAAAATCCTCCTCCGCCTAACCCAAATCCAAATCGAAACCACCACCACCACAACGACGGACTGACGTCGTCAGAGGTAGTGGACTGTCAGCGTGAAGGTATAAGGCTTGCCCTGCCGCAGTTGATCCTGGAGGTCGCGGGCATCTGCCTCGTGAATTGCCGATAGACCATGCAGTTTGGCAATGGCGTCGCCGAGGTTGCCGAGTGCCTCGGAACTGTCACCGCGCGCAGCATTGATTCTGGCGAGATCTAGGTGCAAACGGCCTTCCCGAATGGCGTCCCGGGCGCGCGCGGCGAAATGCAGCGCGGTGCCCGTACTATCCCGGGCGGCCTCGTAGTCGCCTTGCGCTGCGAGTGCGAGCGCCATCAGATGGTGGGCTTCAGCCTGCGCGACCTCGTCGCGGATCTGCTCGGCGACGCCGAGGCTTGTCGCTGCTTGGAGCGCTGCGTCGTGGTATCGGCCGACCCGAAGATGCGAGAGGGCTGAGTTCAGGTAGCGCTTGAACGTCGAACGCGTGTCATCGGATCGGACGGCCAGCGCGATGGCGTCGGCGAAAGCTCGGTCGGCACGTTCGAAGTCACCCCGACGGTTGTAGAGACCGCCGACGGCGGTCAGAGAGACGCCCTCCAGGGTGTCGTCCTGGATCGATCGGCTCAGGGACAGCGCCTCCTCGCCGTACTCCAAGGCCTCGTCGATCCGGTCGAGTACGCCAAGCAGATAGGCGAGTGACGAGCAGCAGCGTGCTTGGCCGGAAAGGTCGCCGATCTCGCGGAACATCGTCAAGGCGGTGGCGATCCAGTCGGCTGCCGTTGCGATGTCGCCGTTTTCTGCTTCCGGAATTGCCGCGTCGTGCTGAAGCCAGGCCGCGACCGCTCGGCGCTGGTGGGCGAGGGCACCGGCGACCGCACCCTTGCCGATCTCGCGCATGTCGAGCCAGCGTCGCCGGGACTCGTAGTACCCGAACATGGCCAGCGCCAGCTCCGGAAGGTCCGCTGAATCCGCCAGGGAGCTGTGCTTGATCTGGCGGAACCGGTCGATCAGATTTCGCTGCTCGTCGTCCAGCCAGCGCTGGGCCGCTTCTCGACCGCGGAAGGGCGTGACGCCGTCGTCCCGGATCGTGGCCAGCGGCAACCGTGGGCTGGTCGGGTGGGTGAGGGCATGGCAGGCCCAGCCGGCCGCGACATAGAAACGGAGGACCCGCGCCAGGCCTTCGTCGCGCTCGGTCGGCGTCAGGGTCTGCTCGGCGAGTTCGCGAGCGTACGCACGGATCAGGTCGTGGAAGCGGTAACGCTCGGGTGCCACGGATTCGAGCAGGCTGAGATCGACGAGGCGTTCGAGGATCGGGCCGGTACGGCGCACCGGCAGGTCGAGCAGCCTGGCGGCGACCGCGGTCAGCAGATCGGAACCGTCCGGAACGCTCAAGAGGGGAAGGCTTCGCGCGGCCTGGCGGTCCAGTTCGCGGTCACTGGATTCAAGGAAACGCACTGAGCTGGCAATGCTGGCGCGGACGCTGGTCTCGTCGGACCCAAGACTGTCGAGGCGGCTTTCTTCGTCCTGGAGCATGGAGACGAGATGCTGGATAGGCCAGGTAGGGCGAGTCGCCAGGCGACCGCCGAGCAGACGGACCGCCAAGGGTAGCCGCCCGGAGTAGGTCGCGAGCGCCAGCGCCGCGTCGGGCTCGGCTTGTACGCGCGAACGCCCGATCACTCCACTGAGGAGGTCTATCGATTCGGAGTCCGACAAGGCGTCGAGATGGATCTGGCGTGCGCCTGCCAGGTTCACCAGCGAGCCACGGCTGGTGATGATCGCGGCCGATCCCGCGCTGCCGGGCAAGAGCGGAAGTACGTGAGAGGCGTCGGCCGCGTTGTCGAGCAGCAGGAGTACCCGGCGCCCGGCCAATTGGGATCGCAACAATGCTGCGGTTCCATCGACATCCTCGGGAAGCAGCCGGAGGTCGAGCCCGAGAGAGCGCAACAGATGACGCTGTGCGTCCGCCACGGACATGGGCTCGCCTGGTCCGTAGCCGCGGAGGTTCAAGTAGAGATGACCGTCCGGGTAGCTATCGGTCAGCTTGTGCGCCGCTTGCACCGCGAGGGTCGTCTTGCCGATGCCGCCCATACCAGTGACGGCAACGACGCCGACCGCCCCGAGCCCCGTCGGATTGCGCAGTCCCGACAGGATCGCGTCGATCTGTGCGGCCCGGCCGGTGAAGTCGGGTGCGGCCGGAGGTAGTTGCCAAGGCGTCGGGGCCGGCCCGCTGGCGGCTGACGGACGGGTCGCTGGTGAGGATCGGCGTGCGGCGACGGCTTTGCCGCGCGCAACGGAGAGGAACTGGTCGGCCTCGGTCGGTGTCAGGGCGAGCGCAGTGGTGAGGGAGCGGACGGTGTCGATGCGTGGGCGGCTGCGGGTGCCGCGTTCGAGGACGCTGATGGCCTGTTCGCTGAGGCCGGCTTTCTCGGCGAGCGCGGCCTGGGTGAGTCCGGCCCGGATGCGGAAGGTACGGAGGAGCTCGCTCAGCGTTGGCATCGCCGACTCGCTCAACTCGTTCACCCTCCTCGGATCCAGGCCCGGTATCGGTCAGTACCGGAAACTTCCGCAGCCAACTCTAGGGGGATCCGCCGACGACCGTCGGCCGTTGTCCACAGCACCCGTCGGGGTGGCCCGCCAACTACCAAACATCCGTTTGAAAGATACTGGCAGCTCACCGCCGCGGAGTCGCACACTCCCGGTGGGCTGGAGTCGGCCGAGGCGGTCGCCCTGGAGTGGGCGGGTCGCCACGACGTCGGTCTACGCCTCGTCGAATCGGTAGATGTACGAATGCGGCTGTCGCTGATGGGCTACTTCAAGTAATTCCCTGGCCGTGCTCTCCAAATGCGGCGAGAGACCGTGCAGGATCTCAATCGCGGACTCGAGGTGTGAGACGGCGGCCGTAAAGTCACCCGCTGCAAGGCTGATTTTGCCGAGTTCGAGCGTGAAGTACCCCAGACGTACCAGATTCCCCAGTGGCCGGATCAGGTCGATGGCTTCCTCGACTGTTTGCCGAGCCTTCAGATACTCGCCTCGGCGGGCGAAGACCGCGGCCAGGTGCTGCAGTGCCTGCGACTCCAGCTCCTTGTTCCCGGCCTCGCGGGCAACCTCCAGGCCGCGGAGGATCGGCTCGAGGGCGTCGTCTGTCCGACCTACCAGCACGTGTGAGAAGCCCGTGCTGAGGTACTGCTTCGCGACCAGCCGCCGGTCTCCGGAGGCCTTCGCCAGTGCGATGCCGCGCCCGTACGCGTCGTCGGCCAGCGCGAAGTCACCGTTGCGGTCATAAAGACCACCGAGCGCGAGATAGGCCACGCCTTCGACCCTGGTGTCTCCGAGTTGCAGGCTGAGCTCCAGACCTTCGGTTGCCAGCTCGATCGCCTCGTCCACCCGGCCGAGTCGGCCCAGGACGTGCGCTGCGGACGTACAGCATCGAGCCTGGCCCTGGCGGTCAGGGATCGCCCGGAACATCTCCAGGGCACGCAGCAGACGGTCCGCGGCAATTTCGAGGCTGCCGCTCTCGACCTCCGGTATGGCGTGGTCGTGCTGCAGCCAGGCCGCGACCGAGTGCATCCCAGACGTCTCTGCCACCTGCAGCGCGGCACCGCACATCTTGGCCATCTCCGCCCACCGCGATCGCAACTCGTGATAGCCGAACAGGGCCAGCGTGAGCTCGGGAACGAGTGGCGCGATGGCCGGTCCGGTCGTCATCGCCTGGTGGTAGCGATCCATCAGATTGTGGTGTTCGGCATCGAGCCAACGGGTGGCCTGCTCGGCGTTCGTTGCTGCAGGCAGCGGCGTGAACGGCATCGTCGCGAAGGCGATCCGCGGGCTGCTCGCGTAACTCTTGCTCTGCAATGCCCAGGCGAAAGCTGTGTAGAAGCGCAGGACGCGCTGGAGTACGGCGTCGCGTTGGCCGGGATCGAGTACGTCGACGGCGCGTTCGCGGCCGAACGCTCGAATGAGATCGTGGAAGCGGTACCGCTCGGGAGCCGCCGCTTCCAGCAGATTCAGGTCGGTAAGACGCTCCAGGATCGCCTCGGTCCGACCGGCTGGCAGCTCGAGAATGGCTGCGGCCACGCCAATGACCAGGTCGGTCCCGTCCGGAATACTGAGCAGGGGAAGGGATCTGGCGGCCTCGCGATCGAGCGCCCGCTCACTGTTCTCGAGAAACGCGACCGAGCTGGCGATGCTGGCGCGGACGCCGGTTTCGTCGGAGCCGAGGGTGTCCAGGCGGCGCCCTTCGTCTTCCAGGAGGGTCACGAGGTGCTGGATCGGCCAGGTCGGTCGGGCTGCCAAGCGGCCCCCGATGACACGGACCGCCAGCGGCAGGCGGCCCGACATGGTGGCGAGGGTCTTGGCGGCCCCGGGCTCTGCCGCGACCCGACTCTCGCCGACGACTCCGGTCAGGAGTTCGATGGTCTCGGACTGCGACAACGCGTCGAGGTGAATCTGGCGTGCACCGGGCAAGCTCGTCAACGATCCGCGGCTGGTAATGAGCACAGCGGACCCCGCGCTGCCGGGCAGGAGTGGAAGGACGTGGGCAGCGTCCGCGGCGTTGTCCAGGAGCATGAGGGTGCGGCGGCCGGCGAGTTGGGAGCGGAGCAGGCCGGCGGCTTCCTCGACGTCTTCGGGGATGCGCTGGACGTCGACGCCGACCGATCGCAGGAGCTGTGCCTGGGCGTCCGCCACGGAGACCGGATCGCCTGGTCCGTAGCCGCGGAGATTCAGGTACAGATGGCCGTCCGGGTAGCTGTCGGTCAACTGGTGCGCGGCTTTTACGGCCAGCGTGGTCTTGCCGATACCGCCCATACCGGTGACCGCGACCAGGCTGACCGGCTTGGTGCCGCTGGGATTACGCAGGACCGACAGGACGGCCTCGAGTTGTGCGGTCCGGCCGGTGAAGTCCTGCGCGGCCGGAGGTAGTTGCCACGGCACCGGAGTTGGGCCGGTGATCAGCGGACGTCCGGCCAGCCTGGTGGTGCCAGCCTGCTTGTTCTTGCCGCGGGCAATGGAGAGGAACCGGTCGGCTTCGGCCGGAGTGAGGGCGAGAGCCGCAATGAGTGAGCGGACGGTGTCGATTCGGGGGCGGCTGCGGGTGCCGCGTTCGAGGACGCTGATCGCCTGCTCGCTGAGACCGGCCTTCTCGGCGAGCGCGGCCTGCGTGAAGCCGGCTCGGATGCGGAAGGTACGGAGGAGCTCGCTCAGCGTTGGCGTCGCTGACTCGCTCATCTCGCTACCCTCCTCGGATCCAGGCCCGATATCGGTCAGTACCGGAAACTTCCGGGCCCAACTCTAGAGGGATCTGCCGACGGGCTTCGGCCGTTGTCCGCAGCCTCATTAGCGGCACACTCGAATGCCCAACGGTCGTTTGAAAGATAGCATTCAGTATGCGACCGAAGACTCTCCGAATACGGGACCTCTGAATAACTGGTCTGCTGTAAAGCTGTGACCAAATCGCAAAGACCCCGGATTTCTCCGGGGTCCTCGCTGTCCGTAGTCGCCTTGAGTCAGGCGTTCGGGCGCTTGCCGTGGTTCGCGCCCTTCTTCTTGCGTGCGCGACGCTTCCGGCCGGTCTTTCCCATTTCTAAGCCTCCTTGAAACAACTGCAAAGAGTCACAGTCTCTCATATCACGCCAGGTTCCTCACGTCCGCTGGCGGGTCACGGTTGGGCTTACAGTGTTTCGGCGCAGGCCTGATGAGCAAAATTCAGACGAGTCAGCGAAGAGCTGTCTGCCCCCCTACGCCGGGCGATCGCCCCGCGTAAGACCGCGACCGCTGATCGGAGGTGACGTATCATGACGGGCGATAACTGGGACTGGTGACCCGACCGCGAAGGCACTCCATGACGCCAGCCTTACACCGAGCAGGTCTACGCCTGTTGGTTTCGATCGTTGCTGTCGCGGCGCTGGTCGTCTGCGTCCTGTCCGCTCTCACCCTGTCGGACTACCTCACGGTGTTCGGCCTCTGTTTACTGGTTCTGGCTGGTAGCTCGTTACGTTCCCCACATGGCCCTACACAAGGTGCTTCGCTGGGGTCGATCGTGCTGATGGCGGTCTACGTCATCGCCGGACCCGCAGCCGCTGTCGTGGTCGCGGGTGTCGGTTCGCTCGTACAGGCCAAAAAAGTTCCGCTGATGAAACGTGTCTTCAACAGCGGGCAACGTATCCTCTCCGCGGCCGGTGGCGCGCTCGCTTTCGTCGCCGTTCACGGACCAGTCGGTGAGTCGGCCCTGCACGACGTACCGCGCGCGATTCTCGCGGTGACCCTGACCGGGGTCGCGCACCAGCTTGTGAATGCTGTTCTGCTGTCCGGTGTGCTCTGGCTCGAGCGTGGCAGCACTGTCGTGCGCGCGTTCCTCCGCGAAGTCGTCTTGGCGACGGCTCTCCCGATGCTCGGCTACGGCTACCTGGGGCTGGTGATGGCCCTCATGTGGCTCGGCGGTCTGGGCCTGATCGCAGGCATCCTCACGCTGGTGCCCTTGGTTGTCGCTCGCTGGGCGCTCTCGCAGGACGCCGCGGAGCGTGCCGCACAGGCCGCGACGATGCGGGCGTTCATCCAGGTGATCGAGACCAAGGATCTCTACACCCGTGGTCATTCCGAGCGCGTGAGCGAAGGCGTCGGGATCCTGGGGAGACAGCTGCAGTTGCCGACCGATCGGCAGCAAGCGCTGGAACACGCCGGGTTGTTGCACGACGTCGGGAAGGTCGGCGTACCGACGAGCATCATTCGCAAACCCGGGCGGCTGGACGACTCCGAGATGGACGCGATCCGGCTGCACCCGGCGCGGGGCGTCGAACTGATCGGGAACATCCCGTTCCTGGAAGAGGTGAAGTCCGCGGTCCTGCATCATCACGAGAAGTACGACGGGACCGGGTATCCAGCAGGCCTCAGCGGCACCAATATCCCGTACTTCGCTCGCATCATCGGCATTGTCGATGCTTTCGACTCCTTGACCTCGACGCGATCGTACCGGCCCGCCCGTACCGTCGAGGAGACCATCGCGATCCTGCTGCAGGACCGCTATACACACTTCGATCCGGGCCTCGTCGACGCGTTCGTCGAGGTGATCAGGCGGGACGGCTGGAAGCCCGCTGCCGCTGAGCAGCCGGCTCCGAATGCCGACCTCGAGGTGCCGATCGATCACGACGACCTGAGCCTCGGCACTGGCGGCGGTGCCACCGGATCCGCGGCGGGGCCGTCATGAGCATCTCGGCCGAGGCCGAAGGTCTCGAATCCCGGAACTCTGGCAGCGGTGTGGTGATCGTGGTCGCCGGCGCCGTGCTCGGTGTCGCTGCCCTCATCCTGACGGCCAGGCGCGGAGTCACGGGCTGGCCGTTTGCGCTTACGTTCGGGGTGCTGATCGCGGTCGGGGAGATGGTTCAGTTCCGGGTCGACCGGACGCGCAACCGGGCGCCGATCGCCACCAGCGCCGCATTGGGATACTGCTTGCTGCGCGGTCCGGAGGTTTCGGTTCCGCCGGAGGTTGCCCAGATCGTCGCGGTCGCAGCGGTGGCCACTGCCATCGGTGTGCTGCCACGGATCGTGGCGGGTCTCTGGTGGGACGCGGTCGTCTCGTGCCGGCGTCTGCTGTCGGTGGGCGCGGCCGCGGTGGTGTTCGCCGGTATCGTGCCGAAAGACCTGTCCTGGAACGGTTCTGTGACGCACGCGTTGCCGCTGGGCGGTGCGATGCTGCTCGCGGTCTCGACCGCCGCCGGGCTCGACGCCATCGTCGGAGCCGGTCAGACCACCGAGCGGTACAGCAAGCCGTTCCCCGCGGCGCTGAGGGACGAATTGGGGGTGACGGCCCGGATCGGCATGGCGATGGCGATCAGCGGCATCCTGCTCGCGGCCGGGACCTCGATCGCCGGTCTCTGGGCGCCGCCGCTCGTTATCGTGCCGTTGTTGCTGACGCAGTTTGCGTTTCGGCGGTATTCGTCGGCTCAGCGGACGTATCGGGCGACGGTGCGGTCGATGGCTCGGAGTACGGAGATTGCTGGGTTCAGTAGTCCGGGGCAGAATGCGCGGACGGCGGCGCTGGCGGTGGCTATTGGCAACGATCTGGGGTTGACGCCGGCGCGGATGGAGGCGTTGGAGTACGCCGCTCTGTTGTCGGGCGTCGGGCAGTTGGCGCTGGCGGATCCCAGTCCTGGTGGGGCGTCGCTGCTCCGGACGCGGGAGGAGCGGCAGCGGGCGGCGGAGATCGGGGCGGCGGTGATCGAGCGGTCCGGCGTACTGGATCACGTCGCGGAGATCGTCCGGCACTCCAACGATCCGTACCGGCACGGGCGGGCGAACAACTCGGCCATCCCGGTGGAGAGCGGGATCGTGAACGTTGCCTTGGCCTACGAACAGCTCGTCGGCGAGGGGTCCGGACAGTCGCCGGCCAAGGCGATGGAGTCGATCGGGCTGGGGATCGGCGCGGAGTACGACCCGGTCGTGGTCGAGTCACTCCGCCGGATCGTCGGGCGAGGCTTCAGGTTCTGAGAGTTCCCGGCTCGCCTTCGGGGACAGGTGCAGCAACGCCGGTGTACCGGCGCAGGGCTCCAGTTCGGCCCACACCGGTGCGGTCGTGGCAGGTACGCGCCCCGAGCCGCCCATCAAGGCGAACAGCAGTAGACCGGCGCCGGCGGCGATCAGTACGTCGCCTGGGCTGATCGCCTGTCCCAGACCGGGAAGCGCCACCGGTACGACGTCGCCGAGCCAGGGCAGTCGCGTCGCGGCGCCGGAGATCTCGTGCCGTGGATCGGTCACGACCGCGCCGCTTACCCCGGCCCGCGCCAACGCGTTCAGCGACACGGGCATGGCGCCGTTCAGCGCGACGACGACGGCGTTGCTGAAGAACCCCAGCGCCAGCAGGCCGACGCCCGCGTGCCGCAGGTTCATTCGCAGGAAGACCGCGATGCAGACTGCCGACCCGATCAGTCCGACCGGGTACGCCGTACCGCCGAAGAGGGACCCGAGGAGCTGCCCGATCGCCGCCGCGGCCAGCCAGTGCACGCCGGTCAACGTGTTGCCGGCCAATCGGCCGAACCGTCCGCCGGTCGCGATCGCCGCCCCGGCAGCGAGCACCATGACGAGGAGGACCAGCAGCACGTGTGCGATTCTGCCGAATCAACGGCCCGAAACCGGGCAAGCTGACCCCGCAGCGTGTCGACTTAACCGCAAAACGTAACGGCGGCCCGGGGGTCCCGGGCCGCCGTCGCTAAAACACCTCAGGACTTCGCGGTGGCCGCTCCGCCGTCGTCGACGATCTCCGGCAGATCCTTCACGCCCGGGTCGCCGCGGTCCGCGGTGAAGTCGGTCGGGTGCGTGCTGTCCTTGCCGTCCGGCACCTTGATCGCCCGGAACAGCACCGTCAGCGCGATCACGACGACCAGGTTCAGCACGAACGCGGTCAGCGCGATGTAGGCCGGCGTACTCGTGCCCGGGATGTTCGCGATCGAACCGCCGAAGTGCTTCTTGGTCGCCGGGTTCACCACGTTGTACGCCGAGATCGTGCCGAACAGCATCGCCACCGCCCAGCCGGCCAGCAGCGCGTACCGGTGGAACCAGCGGGTGTACAGGCCGACCACGATCGCCGGGAAGGTCTGCAGGATCCAGATCCCGCCGAGCAACTGCAGGTTCAGCGCGATCGTCTTGTCCATCGCGAGCACGAAGATCAGCGCGCCGAACTTCACCACCAGCGACGCCAGCTTCGAGACCTTGGCCTCCTGGGCCGGCGTGGCGTCCTTCTTGATGAAGTCGCGGTAGATGTTGCGGGTGAACAGGTTGGCCGCCGCGATCGACATGATGGCCGCCGGCACCAGAGCGCCGACCGCGATCGCCGCGAACGCGATGCCCGCGAACCAGGACGGGAACTCCTGGTCGAACAGCCGCGGGATCGCCAGCTGGGGGTTCGCGAGGCCGTCCAGGCCCTTCACGTTGACGTTCGCCTTGATCGCCATGAAGCCGAGCAGGGCGAGCAGACCCAGCAGCAACGAGTACGCCGGGAGCAGCGTCGCGTTCCGCCGTACGACGTTCCGCGTCTTGGTCGACAGCACCGCCGTGACCGAGTGCGGATACATGAACAGCGCCATCGCGGACCCCAGCGCCAGCGTCCAGTACGACACGTAGCCCGCGTCGCCCGGGATGAACGCCCCGGTCGGCTTGCCGGTCGCCGGGTTCGGCTTGGCCAGCTTCTCCTGCGCCGCACCGAAGATCGAGTCCCAGCCGCCGAGCACGTGCGGCAGGTAGAAGATCGCGACCAGGATCACCACGTAGATCAGGATGTCCTTGACGAACGCGATCATCGCCGGCGCCCGCAGGCCGGAGGAGTACGTGTACGCCGCGAGGACCGCGAACGCGATCAGCAGCGGCAGGTCCTTGGCGAGCAGGTCGTCGCCGCCGAGACCCATCGTCTCGAACACGGCCTGCATACCCACGAGCTGCAGGGCGATGTACGGCATCGTGGCCAGGATGCCCGTCACGGCCACCGCCAGGGACAGCGCCTTGCTGCCGTAGCGGCCGCCGACGAAGTCCGCCGGCGTCACGTACCCGTGCCGGTGCGAGACCGACCAGAGCCGCGCCATGAAGACGAACACGATCGGGTAGGCCACGATCGTGTACGGCACCGCGAAGAACCCGCTGATCGCACCGGTCGCGTACATCGCCGCGGGGACCGCGATGAACGTGTACGCCGTGTACAGGTCGCCACCCAGCAGGAACCAGGTGATGAACGTACCGAAACCGCGACCGCCCAGACCCCACTCGTCGAGGTTGTCCAGGTGGCCGGCGCTCCGCCAGCGGGACGCCATGAAGCCCATCGCCGTGACACCGGCGAAGATCACGACGACGATGGTCAGCTGCACCCAGTCGACCGTGGTGTTCACTGGTCACCGTCCTTCGCCGCACCGGCTTCCGGCGCCTCAGGGTCACCAAGCCCCTGAGCCGCTCGCCGCCTGCGCTCCTCGGTGCGGAGCAGTTTGTAACTGATGCTGACCAGGATCGCGGAGAGGAAGACCCACATCAGCTGGTACCAGTAGAAGAACGGGAAACCCCACAGGTGCGGGTCCACCTTGGCGTACGTCGGCACCAGCAGCGGTAGGACGACAGCCACCACCAGAAGCACACCGGAGATCCAGTACGCGGGTTTGACCGCGGACAATCGGGACACTGCAAACCTCCTCGGGACAAAGGCGCAACGCAGCACGCTACCGTTCGACAACACGCCGTACCAGATCACAGGTTGGTGCATGGACAACGAAAAGGCATGGTTCGTACGGCGCGTCGTGCTGTCCGTGCTGTTCCTGGTCGTTGTTGCCGTGCCGCTCTATCCGGAGCTGTTCGGGCTGGACGAGGTGACGCCGTTCGCGCAGCTCGCGGCGTTCCGTCCGCAGGAACTGGTGGTCGTCCTGGCGCTGGCGCTGCTGATGCTGGTACGCCGTGGTTGGCGGATCGCCGCGGCCCTGATCGCCGTACTGGCGCTGATCGGCGCCGTGCTGACCGCACCGCGGCGGTTCTCCGACGCCCGTCCTGCGCCGGCCGGGGCGCGGGTGCTGACGATCATGGTCGCCAACGTGCTGGGCGGGGGTGCACGGGCCGCGGACGTCGCGCAGGTGATCCGGGACCGCAAGCCCGACCTGGTGTCGTTGCCGGAGGCACAGGTCGACGTCCGTGAGGAGATCCGGGCGCAGCTGCAGGACCAGCAGTACAAGGGGTTCACGGCCCAGCCGAGCCGGGCCGTGGAGAGCGCGACCAGCGTGCTGGTCTCAGCATCACTCGGTGCCGTCGCGTTCGCGTCCGAGGCCGGTACGAGCTTCGGCAACATCGTCGTGACGGGTGGCAACCTCGGCGCGATCCGGCTGGTCGCGTACCACGGCTTCCCGCCGCTGCCGGACTCCGTGACCACCTGGAAGACCGACCTGCAGACGGTGCGCCGATGGTGCACACAGGCCCCGCCGACGGTTGTCGCGGGCGACTTCAACGCGACCCTCGACCACGCGGACTTCCGGCACGCGCTGGGCGGTTACTGCCGCAGCATCGGCCCAACCGTGGGCGGCGGGTTGCACGGCACCTGGCCCTCGGATCAGCCGGCCGTGCTGCGGACACAGATCGACCACGTGGTCGTGTCGCGGCAGTTCGAGCCCGGCCAGTTCACGACGTACCCGATCGAGGGGACCGATCACCGGGCCGTCGTCGCTACCGCGGCACTGATTCCTTAGGACGAGCTGGTGGCCGGCCGGTAGATGTACGGCTGTGAGGACTGGACCGCTTCGGTCAGCATCAGCAGCAGGTCGGCGCGCGCCTCGATCGGGCGGCCGAAGAGGTCGTCGTCGCCCGGGATCGGGAAGCCCTTCACGCCGATCGCGAGCTGGCTGAGCAGGACGTGCAGGACGCCGCGGGCGTTGAACACGTTCGGTGTCGGCCACTCCGGCAGCGTCTCGTGCATCAACGGCTGCTCGGCCGCGGTCGCCGCGATCGGCTTCAGCCAGCGCTCGAGCTCGTCGCTGGTCAGCATGTTCCGGTGCAGGATCGTCATCACCGCGTGTGCGACCCGGTCGTGTTCCTCGTGCACCCAGCGGTACGGCGTGTCCTTGACGATCCGGTCCGCGAGGACGTCGAGCAGCGCCCGTAGAACGCCGGCGTCGCAGTGCCTGGACCTCGCCAGCGCGCCGATCGCGTCGGCGCCGTGGGCAACGGCATGCGCCCAGCCGCAGTCCGCGACGTACCCGCGCAGGTCGCGTTCCCGCAGCAGCCAGGTCGCCAGCCGGTCGCCCCAGCGCATCACCACCTCGTCGTGCACCAGGAACTCGGCGTTGTCGCGGTGGATCACCTCCGCCAGCGTCAGCGCCGTGAACGAGCGCCGGAAGACCGTGTCGGTGCCGTCCTCACCGAGGCCGTAGTTCAGCCCGGCGCAGAGGCCGTCCCCGAACCCCGGTAGCAGGTCGTCGTACACCCCGCGCTCCAGCCAGGTGGCGAGCGTCGGGTAGGCCAGGGCGTCACGGACCTGCGGGTTGGTGCTCGCCAGGCCGCGCACGAGCTCCTCGGTGAGTTCGGTCAGCGTACGGTCGTGCGGGACCGCGTAGTCCGCGGCCATCACGTCCTGCCAGTACGTCGACTCCACCCGAGCATCCTTTCATCTGTGCCTGATCAATCAACACCTACCTGCACCCACTTGTCGAGCGAACCACCGCGACGGCTGGTATAAGCCGATCGATACCATCGGGGCGTGCCGTCTTTGAGCGATGTGGCGCGCAACCACACCACGTTGGACCAGGCCGACCTGGACCGCCTGCAGCTGCTCGTCTCGGACTGGCAGATGCTGGCCGATCTCTCGTTCGCCGACCTGGTGCTCTGGCTGCCGGACACCGAAGGGCTGGGGTTCTGGGCCGGGGCGCAGATGCGGCCGACGACCGGACCCACGGCGTACCTGGACGACATCGTCGGCAGCTTCATCCCGCGCGGCCGCCGGCACCTGCTGGACCAGGCGTACGACGGCGGCCGGATCTGCCGCGAGGGCGATCCGGAATGGCGTGACGACGTACCCGTCCGGGTCGAGACGATCCCGGTACGCCGGGGCTCCCGGGTGATCGCGGTGATCGCGCGGAACACCAACCTGCTCGGTGTCCGGACCCCGTCCCGCCTGGAGATCGCGTACTTGCAGAGCGCGACGGACCTGGCCCGGATGATCACCGACGGCATCTTCCCGTACGGCGGGGAACGGCTGCTGTCCACGACGCCACGGGTCGGTGACGGCTGTATCCGGGTCGATCGGCACGGGATGGTGACGTTCGCGAGCCCGAACGCGTTGTCGGCGTACCGCCGGATGGGCCTCGTCACCGACCTGGTCGGCTCGCGGCTGAAGGACGTGACCGCGGACCTCCTGCAGTCCGGGCACAAGGTCGACGACGTCCTGGCGTCGGTGGTCACCGGGCGGGCGGCCAAGGAGATCGAGATCGAGAACGCCGACGCCACGCTGTTCCTGCGGGCGATCCCGCTGCGCGCCGACGGGCAGCACGTCGGCGCGCTGATCCTGCTCCGGGACGTCACGGAGCTGCGCAGCAGGGAACGGGAGCTGGTCACCAAGGAGGCGACCATCCGGGAGATTCATCATCGCGTCAAGAACAACTTGCAGACCGTCGCCGCGTTACTCCGGATGCAGGCCCGAAGGATCACCGTGCCGGAAGGACAGGTCGCGCTGGCCGAGGCGGTCCGGCGGGTCGGGTCGATCGCGATCGTCCACGAGACGCTGTCGGAGTCGTTCGACGAGCACGTGGACTTCGACGACGTCGCCGACCGGGTCGGCGCGATGGTCGCGGACGTGTCGACGGTGGCGACGGCGGTGGAGACCCGGCGCAGCGGATCGTTCGGCGTCCTGGACTCGGAGATCGCGACGCCGCTGGCGATGGTGCTGACCGAGCTGATGCAGAACTCGGTGGAGCACGCGTTCGGGGCCCGGGACGGGGGAGCGGCGCGCGGGACCATCGAGCTGACCGCCGAACGCTCGGTCGGCCGGCTGCACATCGACGTGATCGACGACGGGTCCGGACTGCCGGCGAACTTCGACTCCGAACTGTCCGGGAACCTCGGCCTGTCCATCGTCCGCACCCTGGTCATCGGGGAACTGGACGGAACCCTCGTCTTCGGCGACCGCCACGACGGCCGCCCCGGCGCCCAGGTCACCCTGGACATCCCGGTGAAGGACTGACCCGCTTCCCCTACCCTCCCATCCTCTCGTCTTCCCCCACCCGCATTTGCTGGGTGAGCCAGGCAACTGCGGGGTTCCTGACCCTTGATACGGGTGTGGAACCCCCGATTTCGCTGGTCAGCCAGGCAAATTGGCTGGTCTGCCAGGGAAATGGGGTGGGGTGGGGTGCGGTGGGTGGGTGGGAAACACAAAGGCCCCGCGGGTCTCCGCGGGGCCTCGAAAGAGGACTTGCTCAGGCGGTACGGATGCGCTGGCGGGCGTTGCGGCGCTTCAGGGCGCGACGCTCGTCCTCGCTCAGGCCGCCCCAGACACCGTGGTCCTGGCCGGCTTCGAGAGCCCACGCCAGGCACTGCTCACGCACGTCGCAGCGTCGGCACACCTGCTTGGCCTCTTCGATCTGCATGATCGCCGGCCCGGTGTTGCCGATGGGGAAGAACAGTTCCGGGTCCTCGTCGAGGCATACGGCCCGGTGGCGCCAATCCATGGCGGATCCCATCTCTCTCAGTAGTTGACGTATGCTGCCGGTTAGGTCTGTACCCGAACAGCGGTGCTGTACTCGTCGGTTCGTGTGGCACAGGGGGTTGGTGCCGCGTTCGTTGTGAACGCATTCACGAACGAGACCATGTTCCCAATCTTGGGGGATCGAAACAAGGGTTATGCAGTTGTCGATCCGATCACAACGCTTCCTTAACACTTCGAACTGGAGCGCGGCGGTTCTCTCCATCCGGTTATCGGACAGAGCGGCCCTTCCGCAAGCACCCGTTCACTGCAAGTAACCGTTGCAACCTTCTTTTGGTTACGCACAACCTCAAATCCCTGTGGGGCTGAGGTTGGCGAACCTCTCGAGGACCGTCCACCGAACCGGGCTGCTCAGGGGGTGTCAGTTGGCCCCCTATGCTGGCGAAGTGCCGACCGACTCCCCAGTTGCCGCCGTCCCGAGACCGCTCAAATTAGCCGCGGCAGTGGTCGCTGTGGAAGGGCTTGTGCTCATCGTTCTCGGAATTGCCGAAGCCTTGACGATTCAGAGCTCCCGGCTGGTGCTCGGCCTGACCACGACCGCCTTCTTCATCCTGTACGGCGTGGGGCTCGGTTTCGTCGCCGTCCGCGGCCTGTGGAAGGCCCGTCGCTGGAGCCGCGGGCCGACGGTGTTCACGCAGCTGATCCAGCTCCTGGTCGCGTACAGCGTCTGGAACGGGGGCGCACCGACGATCGCGGTCGTGCTCGCCGTACTGGCCGTCGCGGTCCTGGTCTGCTTGTTCCAGAAGGCCTCGTTCGACGCCCTGATCGGTGGTGGCTCCAACGATCACCCGGTGCTCTAGGGTGCCTACTCCTTGAGCAGGCCGGCCCGGAGTTCGGTCAGCGTCCGGGCCAGCAGCCGGGAGACGTGCATCTGCGAGATCCCGATCTCCTCGGCGATCTGGGACTGCGTCATCCCGCGGAAGAACCGCAGCGTCAGGATCCGCTTCTCCCGGGTGTCCAGCTGCGCCAGCAGTGGTTTCAGCGACTCCCGGTACTCGACGCTCTCCAGCGCCTCGTCCTCGCCCCCGAGGCCGTCCAGGACCGTGGTCGCATCCGTCTCGTTCTGATCGGGAGCGTCCAGGGACAAGGTGTTGTAAGCGTTCGCGGACTCCAGGCCCTCGATCACCAGGTCCGGTGAGAGCCCGAGCCGCTCCGACAACTCGGCCACCGTCGGGGCCCTGCCGAGCTCCTGGGTCAGCTCCGCGGTCGCCGCGGTCAGCGACAACCGCAGCTCCTGCAGGCGGCGGGGCACCCGGATCGCCCAGCCCTTGTCCCGGAAGTACCGCTTGATCTCGCCGAGGATCGTCGGCGTCGCGTACGTCGAGAACTCGACGCCACGGTCCGAGTCGAACCGGTCGATCGCCTTGATCAGCCCGATCGTGGCGACCTGGACGAGGTCGTCGTACGGCTCGCCCCGGTTGCGGAACCGGCGCGCCAGGTGCTCCACCAGCGGCATGTGCAGCGCGACCAGGCCCTCGCGCGCCCCGGCGTACCCGGGATCCGCCGGACCGGCCGCCATCTGCCGGAAGAACGCGGCTGTCCGGGTACGAAGATCGGGGGATTCCTGGTTTTCCGGGCCGCGCTCGTCGGTCACGCGCTCTCCGTGGCGGTCGCGGTGGCCGTCACGGTGATGGTCAGCCGGCCGTCGAGGGTCTCGGCGGCGGCCGACTCCACCAGCGCGGTCAGCACCGTCCAGCCGAACGAGGCGGTGTCCGGCTGCCAGCCGTCGGGGACGACGGCGCTCGTCCGCACCGTCAACTGCGGCGGGGCGATCTCGAAAACGCATTCCAGCACGCCGTCGGCCGACTGCGGCAGCAACAGCGCGCACGCCTCGTCGACCGCGATCCGCAGGTCGTCGATGGCGTCCAGCGTGAAGTCGTTCCGGGCCGCGAGGTTCCCGACCACCGACCGGGGTACGGCGATGTAGGCACTGTCCGCCGGGATACTCAGGCGGACCTCGGCGGCTCGTCCCGTGCTGCTCACATCGTCTCCCTCGTATCGACCCACCACGCCGTACATCATCCAACTTCAACGAGCTTGATGCACGGCGAACGGCCCGACGGCGGGAAAGAACTTGCTACGGGTGCTCGTGCTCCGAGCGCAGGCGGGAGAGAAATGCCTGGGTGCGCGAGTGTTGCGGGTTGCCGATCACGTCCTTGGGTGGGCCTGCTTCGACCACCACGCCGCCATCCATGAACACGACCGTGTCCGCGACGTCCCGCGCGAACGACATCTCGTGGGTCACCACGATCATCGTCATCCCGTCCAGGGCGAGCTCCCGCATCACCGCGAGCACTTCACCGACCAGCTCGGGGTCGAGCGCCGACGTCGGCTCGTCGAACAGCATCAGCTTCGGCTGCATCGCCAGCGCCCGCGCGATCGCCACCCGCTGCTGCTGACCGCCGGACAACTGCGCGGGGTAGGCGTTGCACCGGTCCGCGAGCCCGACCCGGTCGAGCAGCTTCATCGCGCGCTCCCGGGCCGTCTTCTTCGACTCGCCCTTGACCTGCCTGGGCGCCTCGACGATGTTCTCCAGCGCGGTCTTGTGCGGGAACAGGTTGAACCGCTGGAACACCATCCCGATCTCACGCCGCTGCGCCGCGATCTCCTTGTTCTTCAGCCGGTACAGCTTCCCGTCGCGGTCGGCGTACCCCATCAGCTCGTCGTCGACCCAGATCCGGCCGCCGTCGATCGTCTCGAGCTGGTTGATGCACCGCAGGAAGGTCGTCTTACCGGAGCCGGACGGACCGAGCAGGCACACCACCTGCCCGCGGTCGACGTCCAGGTCGATCCCCTTCAGCACCTCGTTGTGGTGGAAGGACTTCGTCACGTTCACCGCATGAACGAGTGGCATCACGCACCTCCTGCGCCGGCCGGGCGGGCGGCCCGCGGGGCCTTGTTCCCGAAGCCGCGACCGAAGTGCCGCTCGAGGAAGTACTGCCCGACCATCAGCACACTCGTCGCGGCCAGGTAGTACAGCGTGGCGGCGACCGCGATCGGGAACGTCTTGTAGTACGTGCTGCCGATCGACTGCAACTGGTAGAACAGCTCGCCGATCACCGGGACCGCGAGCAGCAGCGAGGTGTCCTTCAGCATCGCGATCGTCTCGTTGCCGGTCGGCGGCACGATCACCCGCATCGCCTGCGGCAGTACCACCCGGCGCATCACCTTGCCGCGGCTCATCCCGAGCGCCTCCGCGGCCTCGGCCTGGCCCGGGTCCACGCTCATGATCCCGGCCCGGGCGATCTCGGCCATGTACGCCGCCTCGGACAGCCCGAGCCCGATGACACCGGCGACCAGCCCGGTGAACACCTGGTTCGCGTCCAGGGTGAAGAACCGCCAGTCGCCGGACATCCCGAGCCAGTCGATGATCTTCCAGTCGAACGGAATCCCGAACGCGATGCCCTGCGGAAACAGGATCCCGAGCGTGCCCATCGTGAACAGCAGGATGTACCGCGGGATGCTCCGGAAGAACCAGGTGAACACCCACGACACCCCGGACAGGATCGGGTTGTCCGACAGCCGCATCACGGCCAGGACGACGCCGCCGCCGACGCCGACGACCATCGACAGCACGGTGACCAGCAGGGTGCCCTTGAGGAACCCGTTGATCACCGGCTGCTGGTTCATCGCCTCGAAGACGAAGCTCCAGTCGAACGCCTTGTTGGTGACCAGCAGGTGCACCAGCATCGCCACCAGGACGACGATCACCGCGATCGCCACCCAGCGCCCGGGATGCCGCACCGGGACGGCATTGATCGCCCCCGGCCGGTCGGGAGCCGCGTCCGCCGGCCGGGCCTCGGTCTCAGTACTCATGATTCAGCTCACGGGTTCACGGCGAAGTCGGTGAGCGCACCCGAGTCGTTGTTCCACTTCTGCAGCGTGCTCTTGTACGTGCCTTCGGTGTTCAGCGCCTGCAGCGCCTGCACGATCCCCTGCGCGAACTGGGTTTCCGCCTTCGGGATCACATACCCGTACGGCGCCGCGTCGTAGATGTCGCCGAGCTGCTCGAGCTGACCGTTCGTCTGCTTGATCGCGTACAGCACGATCGGGGAGTCGGCGAGCATCGCGTCGGCCTTGCCGGCCACCAGGTCAGCGGTCGCCTGGTCCTGCTTCTCCCGGACCACCAGCTTGATCTCCGGCTTGCCGGCGGCCTTGCACGCGGCCTGGCGCTTCGGCATGTCGTCCTCGAGTTGCGTCGTACCCTTCTGCACCGCGACCGTCTTGCCGCACGCGTCGTCGGCCTTGACGCCCTTCGGGTTGCCCTTCGCGGTGGCCCACAGGGTGCCGGCGTTGAAGTAGCTGACCATATTGACCTGCGCCTTGCGCTTGTCGTTGATCGTGAACGACGAGACGCCGACGTCGTACTTGCCGCTCTGGACGCCGGTGATGATGGTGTCGAAGCCGGCCGGCTGCCAGTCGACCGTGACGCCGAACTTCTGCGCGACCGCGTTGAACAGGTCGACGTCCATGCCGACGACGGTCTTGCCGCCCTGCAGGAACTCGTTCGGCGGGTAGCTGGCGTCGACGCCGACGACGATCTTGCCGGCCGACTTGATCTTGGCCGGCAGCGAACCGCTGAGGTCCGGGCCACTGCTTGCCGGAGCGCTGGAGGAGGCGCTCGACGACGCACTGGGCGTACTACCTTCGAGAGTGTTCGAGCCGCACCCGGCGGCCGCGAGAACCACGACACCGGACAGCGCCAGCGTCCTCCGCAGGACAGACATCTTGTCCTCCAAAACCGGGCACCGGTCGGCCCGGTGCCATGTGTCCGCATCTTGACACAGCGACCTGCGGAGCGCGCACGGACCAACCCCGAACAGAGACCTATTCGTAGCTTGGCCGTCGTGACGCTGCGTGCCCGGCGATCAACCGGGCACGCAGCGTCACCAGATCGGCCGGTTTCAGGGCGTCGGCTCGACGTGGGTCGGGTCCAGGACGCGCCGCAGGAAGGTGCGGGTGCGCTCTTCCTTGGGGTTGCCGATCACCTCGGCGGGCGGGCCCTGCTCGACGATCACGCCGCCGTCCATGAACACCACCCGGTCCGCGACCTCGCGCGCGAAGGCCATCTCGTGGGTGACGACGAGCATCGTCATACCGTCGAGCGCGAGTTTGCGCATCACCGTCAGTACGTCGCCGACGAGCTCCGGGTCGAGCGCGGACGTCGGCTCGTCGAACAGCATCAGCGCCGGGTCCATCGACAGCGCGCGGGCGATCGCCACCCGCTGCTGCTGGCCGCCGGACAGCTGCGCCGGGTACGCCTCGATCTTGTCGCTCAGCCCGACCCGCTCCAGGTTGGCGCGGGCCACCCGGTCCGCCTCCTCCGCGGGGCGCTTGAGAACGGTGCGCTGGGCAACGGTGCAGTTGGCCAGCGCCGACAGGTGCGGGAACAGGTTGAACTGCTGGAACACCATCCCGATCTGCTGCCGGGCCTCGTCCAGGTGGCAGTCCGGATGGGTGATGTCCTCGCCGCGGACGATCACCTGACCTTCCTGCGGCGTCTCCAGCAGGTTCACGCAGCGCAGCAGCGTCGACTTGCCGGACCCGGACGGGCCGATCACGCAGACGACCTCGCCCTGCTCGACGGTGAAGTCGATACCGCGCAGGACATGGTTGCTGCCGAACGACTTGTGCAGGCTCTTGATTTCTACCAGTGCCATCAGCGCGTCCTCGCCGTCCGTGCCTCGAGCCGGCGGGCCAGCAGGCCCAGCGGCAGGGTGATCAACAGATAGCAGAACCCGCAGACCACGATCGGGGTCAGGTTCGAGTACGTGTTGGCCAGGTCCCGGCCGAAACCGGTGAGCTCGTACCCGTCCGCGGCGACGCCGATCATGAACACCAGCGAGGAGTCCTTCACCAGCAGGATCAGGTCGTTGGTGAGCGGCGGCAGCACGATCCGGAACGCCTGCGGCAGCACGATCTTCCGCATCGCCACACCGGCCGGCATCCCGAGCGAGCGGGCCGCCTCGACCTGGCCCTTCGGCACTGCCTGGATGCCGGCCCGGATCACTTCGGCCATGTACGCCGACGCCACGATGCCGAGCGCGAGCCACACGACGCCGTACGGGTCCCAGGGGATCGTCATCCCCGGGAACGCCAGCGGCAGCAGGCTGAACGCGATGAACACCACGATCGCCGGCAGGCCGCGGAAGAACTCGATGTACGCCGTCGCGATCCACCGGTACGGCCCGACCTGGCTGAGCTTCATCAGCGCCAGCAGCGTGCCGCCGGCGAGTCCGATCACGAACGCGCCGGCGGTGTACTCGAGGGTCTTCACCAGCGCCTGGAGGACGCCGTCCTGGAACGTCGACTTGATGAACTCCGGCTTGAAGAAGACGCTGACGATCTGGCCCCAGTTCGCGCTGAACGCCGCGGCCAGGACCAGGACGACGAGGACGGCGTACTGGATCCAGCGGGAGCGCTGGGCCCGCTGCCGCGGGCTCAGCCCCTTCCGCTCAACGGGGGTATCGGTCCCTGAGGTTGGCACGGTGCTCACTTCTTCGGCTCAACCCCGAACCACTTCTTGTAGATCTCGTTGTACTTGCCGTCCGACTTGGCCTTGGTCAGCAGCTCGTTGAACTTCTCCACCAGCTTCGGGCCGCTGCCGTCCTTGAGCGCGCCGAAGCCGTACTGCTCGCCGGTGTTGAACTCGGCGACGACCGCCATGTCCGAGTTCTCCTTGACGAAGTCGTACAGCACGCCGTTGTCGTTGATCGCGGCGTCGACCCGGCCGGACTTCACGTTGTTCGTCTGCAGCGCGAGGTCGTTGAACGGGATCACCGTGTACCCGTTGGCCTTGGCGTTCTCGTCGGCGTACTTCTTGCCGGTGGTGTCGGCCTGCGCGCCGAGCTTCTTGCCGCGCAGGTCCGCCAGCGACTTGATCCCGGAGTCCTTCTTGGCCATCAGCACCTGGGTGGCGTCCATGTACGGATCCGTGATGCTGATCGCGGCCTGGCGCTCGGGCGTGATCGTCATCGCGCCCATGCCCATGTCGCACTTCTTCGCCTGGAACGCGGCGCCGGAGGTGACCTGGGACCACTCGATGTTGACGGTGTCCTGCTCCAGGCCCAGGTCCTGGGCGACCAGGTCGAGCAGGTCGACGTCGAAGCCGACCACCTTGGTGCCGTCCTTGTACTGGAACGGCTTGTACGGCAAGTGCGTGCAGACGGTCAGCTTGCCGGGCTTGACCAGCGTGATGCCCGCCGCCTTCGCCTTGTCCTCGGAGCCGCCGGAGTCCGAGTCGCTACCGCAGGCGGCCAGTGCGAGCGCCAGGACGGCGACCGAGGCGATCGCCTGGACGCGGCGCTTGCGGAGAGTGGGGACGATGTTCATCGCGGATTCTCCTCGACAGGGGTTGGGAATCCGAGAATCCTGGCACATCCGGGGCGATGTGGGACCCCTCACAGCAGACCAGTTGGGCCTGTGGTTTACTCGACCGACGGGTGACCCCCTGGCAACGGCGCCGTTCGACGCACCCTCATCGAACGCCCACTACCGCATGTTCCGCTCGATTTTCCCCCGAAGGGTCCCCGCATGGTCGCCCAGGCTGTTGAGTCCCCCGTTCCCTCCGACCAGTACGCCGGTGATGCGGTCTTCGAACTGCACCGCGGCGGCAAGATCGAGGTCACGTCCTCGATCCACGTCAACGACGCCGACGACCTGTCGAAGGCGTACACCCCCGGCGTCGCCCGGGTCTGCACCGCGATCGCCGACGACCCGTCGCTGGCGCGGCGCTACACCTGGACGTCGAACGTGGTCGCGGTCGTCACCGACGGCACCGCGGTCCTCGGCCTCGGCGACATCGGCCCGTCCGCGTCGCTGCCGGTGATGGAGGGCAAGGCCCTGCTGTTCAAGGAGTTCGGCGGCGTCGACTCGGTGCCGATCGCGCTCGACTGCACCGACGTGGACGAGTTCGTCGAGACGGTCGCGCGGATGGCGCCGTCGTTCGGCGGGATCAACCTCGAGGACATCTCCGCGCCGCGCTGCTTCGAGATCGAGCGCCGGCTCAAGGAGCGGCTGGACATCCCGGTCTTCCACGACGACCAGCACGGTACGGCGGTCGTCGTACTCGCCGCGCTCCGCAACGCGTTGCGCGTCACCGGGAAGTCCATCTCCGAGATCCGGGTGGTGATCTCGGGCGCCGGTGCGGCCGGGGTCGCGTGTGCCCGGATCCTTTTGCAGGCAGGGGTCGGCGACCTCGCGGTGGTCGACAGCAAGGGCGTGCTGCACGAGGACCGCGCCGACCTGAACCCGGTGAAGCTGTCGCTCGCCCGGGACACCAACACCGGCGGAATCTCCGGCCGGCTGGTCGACGCACTCGCGGGTGCGGACCTGTTCCTCGGCGTGTCCGGCGGGACCGTCCCGGAGGAGGCCGTCGCGCAGATGGCCGACGACGCGATGATCTTCGCGCTCGCGAACCCGAACCCCGAGGTGCACCCGGACATCGCCCACCGGCACGCCGCCGTGGTCGCCACCGGCCGGTCCGACTTCCCGAACCAGATCAACAACGTGCTGGCCTTCCCCGGCATCTTCCGCGGCGCCTTCGACGCGAACGCGTCCCGCATCACCGAAGGCATGAAACTCGCCGCCGCCGACGCCCTCGCGAACCTGATCGCCGAGTCCGACCTCCGCCCCGACTACATCATCCCGTCCCCCTTCGACGAACGCGTCGCCCCCGCGGTCTCCGCCGCGGTAGCCAGTGCCGCCCAAGCCGACGGCGTAGCCCGCGCCTGACTGACCCTCCCCAAACCGGTTCGGGGAGGATCACCCGCCCGATCCGGGCAGGCAGCCTCCCCGAACTGGTTTGGGGCGGCTTGTGTGCCTGGATTGGGATGGCGGTTGTCCCACAGCGCACGAGGCTGGGTGAGGTCGGTTACTGATGCGGGAAGGACCACCGCCTAAGGTGGTTTGCATGCTTGCTGCTTATGCCGCCAAGTTCGATGCCGACAACCCGATTGCCGCGTTGGAGGTGGGGGAGCGGCCCGATCCGACGGTGCCTGAGGGGTGGGTGACGATCGACGTACGGGCGACTGCGCTCAACCATCACGATCTGTGGTCGTTGAAGGGCGTCGGGCTGGCCGAGCAGAACCTGCCGATGATCCTCGGGTGCGACGCGGCGGGGGTGGACCCGGACGGGAACGAGGTCGTCGTGCACGCGGTGGTCTCGGACCCGGCGTGGAAGGGCGACGAGACGCTGGACCCGAAGCGGTCGCTGCTGAGCGAGCGGTACCAGGGCACGCTCGCGCAGAAGGTCGCCGTACCGGCGCGGAACGTCGTACCGAAGCCGGCCGGGATGAGCTTCGAGCAGGCGGCGTGCCTGCCGACGGCGTGGCTGACGGCGTACCGGATGCTGTTCACGCAGTCGGGGCTGAAGCCGGGCGACACGGTTCTCGTACAGGGTGCGGGCGGTGGCGTGGCGACGGCGCTGATCACGCTCGCGCGGGCCGCCGGGATCCGGGTGTGGGCGACCAGCCGGGACGAGGGCAAGCGGGCCAAGGCGGTCGAGATCGGGGCGCACGACGCATTCGAGTCCGGCGCGCGGCTGCCGGAGCGGGTCGACGCGGTGATGGAGACGGTTGGGCAGGCGACGTGGTCGCACTCGCTCAAGTCGCTGAAGCAGGGCGGCACGCTGGTGATCTCCGGCGCGACCAGCGGCCAGGCGCCGAAGTCCGCCGAGCTGAACCGGATCTTCTTCCTGCAGCTGCGGGTCCAGGGCTCGACCATGGGCACCCGCACCGAGCTCGCTGAGCTCGTGCAGTTCATGGCGAACGCCGGCATCTCACCGCACATCGACACGGTCCTGCCGCTCGCCGAGGCCCGCACCGGCTTCGAGAAGATGAATACCGGCGACGTCTTCGGCAAGATCGTCTTTACTGTCTGAGTGCAACCTGAACTCAGGCCGGTCGCGGCCGACGACGCAGAGGCCGCGGCCTGGTGTCACCTGTTGTGCTGGCGGGAGGCGTACGCCGATCTGGTGGCGGCCGACCTGCTCCTGGAGCGTACGTCGAACCTCGAGCGCCGGATCGAACGCTGGACCACGCCGCTGGGTGCCGGCCGGCGACGGTGGATCGCGCTGAACCCGGACCCGGACGCGCCGGTGCAGGACCGGGTGGCCGGGTTCGTGGGGATCGGCCCAGGGCGGGACGAGGACGCGCCGGTGCCGTTCGAGCTGGAGGCGATCTACACCCGGCAGGCGTTCTGGAAGACCGGTCTCGGCGGCCGCCTGCTCGATGTTGCTGTGGGCAAGCAGCCGGCGTTCCTGTGGGTCTTCGAGGGGAACGAGCGGGCCCGCGCGTTCTACCGCCGCCACGGCTTCGAGCCGGACGGCGTCGCCAAACACGACCCGTACTTCGATCTGTGGGAGATCCGGCTGGTCCGGAGATAGTGCCAGCGGCACATTTGTGACAACAAACCGGTATGACGTTTCACGGCTGAAACATTCGCGTCGCACCGGGGCAATGCGACGGGGTCACTCTGTTCCTACGATCCGCCCGATCGATGAGGAGCGATGAAGCCCATGAGGCCTACTTTGACGGTGATTGTCGACCCGGCCGACAACTGGATGGCCAAGGCCGCGTGTGTCGGCCAGGCGCCGTCGTACGACGAAACGGCCAGCTCGTGGGAGCAGCGCAAGGCCCAGGCCATCTGCCTGACCGCGTGCCCGGTGATCGAGGAGTGCCGGGAGTGGGCCCGCCGGACCAAGTTCACCGGCACCGCCGCGGGCGAGAAGTTCCTCGCCGGCCGCCGCCGCGGCCGCCCCGGCCCGCAGGAACGCCGTACCCGCCCGATCATCGAAGAACAGCAGGCCAGCTAGACCTTCACGAGCTCGTCGGCGCGCTCTGCGTCGACGAGCTCTGCAGAGGTACGCCGGAACGGGGCGAGGATCGTCGCCATCAGGTGCTCGCGGTTGTGGATGGTCGCGCCGACCGCGAGCGCCAGGTAGATCACGCTGATCACGTAGCGCCCGGTCTGACCCGGTACGGCGAACTGGATCGCGAACAGGCCCAGCAACGTCCAGGCGGCCCATCGCGGGAAGCGCAGGTTCAGCAGGATCGCGAGGCCGAGCAGCGTCTGCGTGGCGGTCAGCAGGAACTCCTCGACCTGCCGCCCGTCCAGGTGCAGCGCGGCGCCGCCACCACCGATCCCGTACGCGATCGGCAGGCTCCCGATCAGCAGCGTCCACTGGTTCACCTTGGCCGAGATGAGCAGGCCCAGCGCCGCGGCGCCCTTGCCCCGCCACGCGAACAGCAGCGCCACGATGAACTCCGGCGCCTCGGACGCCAGCGGTGCGAGCCACTGGACCAGCAGGAACTGGTCGATCCCCAGCGCGTGACCGCCCGCGACGAGTGAGTCCGCGAACGGCTCGGCCGCCGCCAGGATCACCCCGGCCGAGACCAGGAACATCGCGGTCACGGTGATCCGCCGCTGGAGCTTCGGCAGCGCGCCGATGGTCGCCGCCGGCCCGATCAGGTCCGGCTCGTCGTCGTGCTCCGACGTCGCCGCCTTGAACAGGTAGTACGCGAAGAAGGCGAGCAGCAGGAGCCCCAGCACGATGTGGATCTCACCGGTCACCGGGATCACGAACGCGATCACGCCGGCGACCGCGAGGAAGCCCAGCTCGCGGCGGTAGCCGGTCTCCAGTACGAGCGCCTTGACCGTGCGCCCGCTCCGCCGCGAAGCGACGTACAGGCTGATCAGGACGACGCTGGACCAGCCGAGGCCGAGCAGCAACCGGTTCGATCCGGTCATGTTGGCGGCGGCGTACTGCACGTACTCCGGGTTCGAGCCGGCGGTGTGCGCGAAGTACAGGTCCACCGCGTACTCCGGGAGGACGGCGATGACCGCGAGCAGCGCGATCGCGAGTCCGCCCGAGATGTCCATCTCCGCCGCTTCCGCCGCCCAGGCCAGCACGAACGACGCGGCGACCACGGCGAGGCCGAAGATCAGCATCGACGCCAGCGCCGGCGGATGGGTGCCGGTGACCCGGAGGACGACCGCGGGGATCGCCACCAGGAGCAGCAACAGAACAGGGCGGAGGGCTCGGAACACGCCTTCCAGCCTGCCACCGTTTTGATACTTTCGCAATTGCGAAAATATGAGACCGTTCTCACCACGGCCCGGCGGACTGCCCGGAGACCGCCTGAGCGGTCACAATGACTGCGCGATGACCAACCCTGAACCGACGAAGGCGCAGCTCGAATCCGCCGCGGGCACCTTCGCCATGCTCTCCGCTCCGGTCCGGCTGCACCTGGTGTCGCTGGCCGCTCAGGGGGAGTACGACGTCGGCACCTTGGCGGAGCGGGTCGGCGTCAGTATCGCCACCGCCAGCCAGCACCTCGGCAAACTCCGCCTGGCCGGCATCATCACCGCCCGCCGCGAAGGCCGCCGCCACATCTACACCGTAGACGACCCCCACGTCCTCAACCTGGTCGACCAGATCTTCGAACACATCGCCCCCGACGGCACCCTGGCCCCCGACCCACCCCGCCGCACCAGACCACCGCACACGGACTAGAGCACGTGGCGTAGGTAGCGGGCGGGGGTCTGGAGGTAGGCCTTCCAGTTTTGGACGAGTTCCAGGTCTTCCCAGGTTGTGCGGCGGATGCCCCATTCGCCGACCTCGAGGATCGCTGCGCCGGGGAGGGCTGCGATGACTGGGGAGTGGGTTGCGCAGAGGACCTGGGAGCCGGTGTCGGCCAGGCGTTGGAGTACGCCGACGACGGCGAGGCTGCTCGAGAACGAGAGGGCGGACTCGGGCTCGTCGAGGCAGTAGAAACCCGGGCGCACGAAGCGGTCGCTGATCAGGTTGAGGAAGCTCTCGCCGTGGCTCATCTCGTGGAACACCGGCTCCGGTGGGCCGGAGGTCTTCGGGTTGTGCTCCAGGTAGGTGTAGAAGCCGTGCATCGTTTCGGCCCGGAGGAAGAAGCCGGCGCGTTTGGCGCCGACGCCGCGGGTGAGCTGGAGGTCGTCGGCGAGTGGTGACTCCGTCGCGCGGGTGGTGAGGCGGGCGCCGGTGGAGCCGCCTTCGGGGGAGAGACCGAAGGCGACGGCGATCGCCTCGACGAGGGTGGACTTGCCGGCGCCGTTCTCGCCGACCAGGAACGTGACGCCCGGCTCGAGGTCCAGTCCGTCGGTCAGCAGCTGGCGGACGGCCGGGATCGTGTGCGGCCAGCGCCCGGACGCGCGAATGCCCTCCGCCGCGGCAACCCGTCGTACAGGCTGGGAGGCGAAGGGCATTCGCACAGACTACTTACTCGTCCTCGTCGTCCAGTCGAGCCAGCCAGGTGGCGAAGCGCTCGATGGGCGTCTCGAACTCCGGGTTCAGGTCGACGAACTCGCGGAGGCGTTCGGCGACGAAGGCGAGGGAGACCTCTTCCTCGCCCCGTCGCTTCTCGAGCTCCTCGATGCCGCGGTCGGTGAAGTACACGTCAGCTGAACGCCTGCTTCAGCAGCGTCGCCTGCTCGGTGCCGTGGACACCGTGCGAGCCGACCGCCGGGGCGGACATGGCCGGCCGGGACACCCGGTAGAACGGCTTGCCGCCCAGGTGCTCGGTCAGGTTCAGCGCCATGAACGGCCACGGACCCTGGTTCGCCGGCTCGTCCTGGACCCAGCGGATCTCGGTCGCGTTCGGGTACTTGGCCAGCTCGGCGACGATCTCCTCGTGCGGCAGCGGGTAGAGCTGCTCGACCCGGAGGATCGCGGTGCTGATCTTGTCCGCCTCGACCTTCTTCCGCTCCGCGAGCAGGTCGTACACGATCCGGCCGGAGGCCAGGATCACCCGCTCGACACCGGCCGCGCCCGCCTCGGCCTCGGCGTCGCCGAGCACCGGCTTGAAGGTGCCGTGGGTCAGCTCCTCCGGCTGCGACACCGCCTCCTTGCGCCGCAGCAGCTGCTTCGGCGTGAAGACGATCATCGGGACGTGCTCCTCGCCGAGCGTGTGCCGGCGGAGCAAGTGGAAGTACGACGCGGGGGTCGACGGCTGCGCCACGGTCATCGCGTCCTCGGCGCAGAGCTGGAGGAACCGCTCGATCCGGGCCGAGGTGTGGTCCGGGCCCTGGCCCTCGTAGCCGTGCGGCAGCAGGAGTACGACGCCGGACTTCTGGCCCCACTTCGCCTCACCGGACGAGATGTACTCGTCGATGACCGACTGGGCGCCGTTCACGAAGTCGCCGAACTGCGCCTCCCACAGCACCAGCGCCTCGGGCCGCGCGACGGAGTACCCGTACTCGAAGCCGAGGGCGGCGTACTCGCTGAGGAGCGAGTCGTAGACGTAGAAGTTGCCCTGACCGCCCTCTTCCTCGTCCAGGTGCTGGAGCGGGACGTGGTCCTGCCCGTTGACCCGGTCGATGACGGCGGCGAACCGCTGGACGAATGTGCCGCGGCGGCTGTCCTGACCGGCGAGCCGCACCGGGCGGCCGTCGAGCAGCAGCGAGCCGAAGGCGGTGATCTCCGCGCTGGCCCAGTCGAGCGGGCCCTCGGTGATCGCGTGCGCCCGGCGCTGCAGCTGCGGCTGCACCTTCGGGTGCACGGTGAAGCCCTCCGGCAGCGTGGTGTACGCGTCGGCGATCTTCTTCAGCACCTCGCGGCTGATCGCGGTCGCGTCCGGCCCCTCGGGCTTGTTCGGGTAGTCCGGAGCGGTCACGTACGGCGGCGGGGTATCGGGCTCGTTCTTCGCGTCCCGGACCTCGGCGAACACGCGCTCCAGCCGCTGCTGGAAGTCCTGCATCGCCTGCTCGGCCTCTTCGATCGTGATGTCGCCACGACCGATCAGGGCCTCGGTGTACAGCTTCCGGACCGAGCGCTTCTGCTCGATCAGGTCGTACATCAGCGGCTGGGTGAAGCTCGGGTCGTCGCCCTCGTTGTGACCGCGGCGGCGGTAGCAGACCAGGTCGATGACGACGTCCTTGTTGAACGCCTGCCGGTACTCGAAGGCCAGGTCAGCGACCCGGATGCAGGCCTCGGGGTCGTCGCCGTTCACGTGGAAGATCGGCGCCTGCACCATCCGGGCCACGTCGGTGGAGTACATCGACGAGCGGGACGACGCGGGCGAGGTGGTGAAGCCGACCTGGTTGTTCACGATCACGTGGATCGTGCCGCCGGTCCGGTAGCCGCGCAGCTGGGACAGGTTCAGCGTCTCCGCCACGACGCCCTGGCCGGCGAAGGCCGCGTCACCGTGCACCAGCACCGGCAGCACCGGGAACGCGGCGCCGCGGTCGAGGATGTCCTGCTTGGCGCGGACGATGCCCTCGAGCACCGGGTCGACGGTCTCCAGGTGCGACGGGTTCGCCGCCACCGAGACCTTGATCTTGTCGCCGAACTCGGAGACGAACTCGCCCTCGGCGCCCAGGTGGTACTTGACGTCACCGGAGCCCTGCACGGTCCGCGGGTCGATGTTGCCCTCGAACTCGCGGAAGATCTGGCCGTAGGACTTACCGACGATGTTCGCCAGCACGTTCAGCCGGCCGCGGTGCGCCATACCGATCGCGACCTCGTCCAGCCCGGCGCCGGCGGCCTCCTCGCAGAGCTCGTCGAGCAGCGGGATCGTGGTCTCCGCGCCCTCGAGCGAGAAGCGGCGCTGGCCGACGTACTTGGTCTGCAGGAAGGTCTCGAACGCCTCGGCCTCGTTCAGCTTGGCCAGGATCCGCAGCTGCTCCTCGCGGGGCGGCTTGGTGTGCGGGCGTTCGACCCGCTCCTGGATCCACTTGCGCTGCTCGGGGTCCTGGATGTGCATGTACTCGATACCGGTGGTCCGGCAGTACGAGTCGCGCAGGATGCCGAGGATCTCGCGGAGCTTCATGAACCGCCGGTCGCTGCCGCCGAACGAACCGGTGGCGAACTCGCGGTCCAGGTCCCACAGCGTCAGGCCGTGGGTAGCGACGTCGAGGTCGGGGTGGCTGCGCTGCTTGTACTCCAGCGGGTCGGTGTCGGCCATGATGTGGCCGCGCACCCGGAACGCGTGGATCAGCTCCAGGATCCGGGCCTGCTTGCTGATGTCCTCCTCGTGGCTGTGCGGGAGGTCGGCGGCCCAGCGGATCGGCTCGTAGGGGATCCGCAGCGACTGGAAGATCTCGTCGTAGAAGCCTTCGCCGCCGAGCAGCAGCTGGTGGATCCGGCGCAGGAACTCACCCGACTGGGCGCCCTGGATGATCCGGTGGTCATACGTCGAGGTCAGCGTCATCACCTTGCTGACCGCGAGCTTGGCCATCGTCTCGTCGGCCGCGCCCTGGTACTCCGGCGGGTACTCCATCGCGCCGACGCCGATGATGCAGCCCTGGCCGGTCATCAGCCGCGGCACCGAGTGCTGGGTGCCGATCGTGCCCGGGTTGGTCAGGCTGATCGTGGTGCCCTGGAAGTCCGGCAGCGCGAGCTTGTTGTCGCGGGCCCGGCGGACGATGTCCTCGTACGCCATCCAGAAGTCGGCGAAGGTCATCTCCTCGGCGCCCTTGATCGACGGCACCAGCAGCTGCCGGGTGCCGTCCGGCTTCTGCATGTCGATGGCCAGGCCGAGGTTGATGTGCGCCGGGTGGACCAGGGTCGGCTTGCCCTCGGTCTCGTCGTACGACGCGTTCATGTCCGGCAGCGTCTTCAGCGCCTTGACCAGCGCCCAGCCGATCAGGTGGGTGAAGGACACCTTGCCGCCGCGGGCGCGCTTGAGGTGGTTGTTGATGACGATCCGGTTGTCGATCAGCAGCTTGACCGGGACGGCGCGGACGCTGGTCGCCGTGGGGACCGTGAGGCTGGTCTCCATGTTCTGCGCGGTCCGCGCCGGGGCGCCCCGGAGGATCAGCCGCTCGGTGTCCGCGCTGGTCGCGGGGGCGGGCTTGGGCTGAGCGCTGGGCGGCTGGTTCACCGTGCCTCCGGTCGGGGCGCCGGACTTCGCCGGTGCTTGCTTCGCTGCGGGCTGAGCCTGCGGCGGCGCGGCTTGCGCGGCGGCGGCCGGGGCCGGCTGCTTCGCGGCGGTCGTGGCCGCGGGTGCGCTCGAGGCCGGCGCGGACGTCGCCGTACCGCGGCTCGGCGCCTCGGGCGTCTTGTTGTCGGACACCGCGTCGGGCCTGGGAGCGTCGGCCGGGGTGGTGTTCACCGGCGTCGCGTCACCTGGTTGGTAGGTCTTGAAGAAGTCGAGCCATGCCGGATCCACCGAATTCGGGTCCTGCTGGTACTTCTCGTACAGCTCGTCGACCAGCCATTCGTTCGCACCGAAGGCTGCTAGGGGATTGGTGTCTGATGGCTCGGTGGCCACTGGGCAGTTCGCCTCTTCCGATTTCGGGTCCGGTACCGCGGTTCGTTAATGCTGATGTTATGGGTGGTGTCCCAAGCAAAGGCTAATAGCAGGGGGACCACTTCCACAGCTCGGGACCACCGGACCAGTGTGTCGAGTGGTCGGGCCCTGGCGACCGGATCCATCGGTGCCTGAAACACTGCCCACAAAGGTGTTTCAGGCCACACGCCGTCCTCTCACCGCCCGCCGGTGCGGAGAGCAACGGTCATAGCTGCGGGACGCCTTGCAGAGGTGGCTTTCCGGCGGTTCGCCACGGCTGGTCCGGACGGCGTCCTGAGCGTGGCTGGCCACTGTATGCAGTTGTCCACTTGCCACCCGTGACGATCATCACCGTGCAGAAGTGTGGTCAACGTCACGCTCCGAATCAGTCCACCTGGGCATGATTGGCCTTCATCGGTGCGACAGCCGCCGCACCAGCTTCAGGCCCGACCAGGTCGCGTCGATCGCGCACACCTTGACGTCGACGACCCCGAGCGGCAGCGCCAGCTCGCGGATCCCGTTCTCGTCGAGATCGGTCGGTACGCCGGAGGACCGCTTCGGCCAGGCGGTCCAGATCATCCCCGCGGTCGTGGTCCGGGCGAGCAGCACCGGCAGCCGCTTCGCCAGCCGGGCCCGGTCGGGGCAGAACATCAGCACGACGTCGTACGGCGTACGCCCGGGGCGGCGCGCAACCGACGTACCCGGCGGGAGTCCTTCGACGACGAAACCGGCCGGGGCGTTGTCGAGCAGGACCAGGTGTTCCGCCTTGATCCCGAGCTTGGCGGCCAGCGGCTTACCCGAGTACCCCGGCGTCGCGGTCATGCTCGGATGCTAAGGCTCGACGCGGGATGCGGCAGCTCGACAGTACGTATACGTCCACTTGCCCAGGTGCCGGCCGGGCGCCAGGCGCGGGAGCGCGTGTAGTACGCGTATACGTACTGTCGAGCCGCTGTCTCACACCTCGGTGGCGACGAGCTGCTGCTCGGTGACGGTGCGGAGCTCGGGGGCGGTGTGGGCGCTGGACACGGCGGCGGAGAGTGGCGTCTGCCAGATCTTCTCCAGGATCTGGACGAACGCGGCGGCGTCGTCGCGGGTGTCGAAGTCGAGGTCGATGAGGACCCGCGCGGGGTCGTCGACGGGGCGGCTGATGCGGTACGCGAGCACGTGGTGGTCGCGGCGGGCGCGGTCGTAGCGGTCGAAGGCCGCTTTCCAGGCGTCGTAGTCGGCGATGGTGTTCTCGATGTGCAAGGTGATCATGCGGCCAGCGTGCGCTCGCCGGCCGTGAGTGTCCCATCCCCGATCCTGGGGATCTTTCGTACCCTCACGATGTGTGGGAACGCTTGTGCTCCGGCTCGCTCGACGCCAAGGAACTGCGCGAACGAGCCCTGACCGAGCTGCGGCACGCGGTGCCGTACGACGGTTACGTGTGGGCGCTGACCGACCCGGTCACCCGCGTGGGCACCGCCCCGCTGGCCGACATCCCCGGACTGGCGTGGTCCGACCTGCCCGGCCTGATCCGCTCGCGATACCTGGCTGAAGGCACCCGCTGGACCGACCCCGGCAACCCTTCGGTGTGGCGTCGCAGCGAGTCCGTCGAGGTCCTGACCGCAACCTTCGCGGACCGCTACGGCTGCTGGGCCTGGCTGGATCTCTGGCGCAGCATCCCCTTCACCCCCGAAGAACAAGCGTTCCTGGCCTCAATCGCCCCACCCCTGACCACCGCCCTCCGGCAATCCCAAGCCAGAACCTTCGCTCCCGCTCAACCCGCCCTCTCGCACGAGCGGCCGCCGAGATCCAGCGAGTCGGCGGGTGGGCCTGCTGTTCTGCTGCTTGGGGCGGACCTGCAAGTCCGGGTCGGCACGCCTGCGGCTCGCGAGGCCCTGCAGCGGTTGAATCCTCCCGACGATCCGACCGTGGTCGCGCAGGCGATTCCCGCCGCGGCGTACAACCTGGCGGCGGCCCTCATCGCCACGGAGAACGGCGTCGGAGTCGGCCCGCCGTGGTCACGGGTCCACCTCGGCTCCGGGCGCTGGATCACCCTGCGCGCGGCCCGCACCGCACCCGACGCCGACATCGCCGTCACCATCGAGGAATCCACCCCGGCCGAACGCCTCGAGGTCTTCGCGCTCGCCCACGCCCTGACGCCCCGCGAACGCGAGATCCTCGCCGAGCTGACCACAGGCGCCGACTCCCGCCGGATCGCGCACCGCCTGGTGCTGTCCGAACACACCGTCAACGACCACGTCAAGGCGGTCCTCGCCAAAACCGGCGCCGCAACCCGCCCCATGCTCCTCGCCCGGGTCGCCGGAACCGGCTGAACCGCCCCCGGCGAGGGCATACTTACGAAATGGCGTTGACGGATGAGGCGATCGTCAAGATCAAGGGGATGATCACCTCGGGGGAACTGGGGCCGGGGGACCGGTTGCCGAAGGAGGCGGATCTCGCCGCCCGGCTGGGTTTGTCGCGGAACTCGCTGCGGGAGGCGGTCAAGGCGCTCACGCTCGTCAACGTGCTGGACGTCCGGCACGGTGACGGGACGTATGTGACCAGCCTCGACTCGGCGCATCTGCTGGACGCGCTGAACTTCATGGTCGACCTGCACCGCGACGACTCGGTGCTGCAGTTCTTCGAGGTACGGCGCTTGCTCGAGCCTGGTGTGGCGGCGCTGGCCGCGACCCGGATCACCCCGGAACAGGTCACCGAACTGCGCTTGTTGACGAGCGATCTTGCGCCGGATGCTTCGGTCGAGGAACTGGTCGCGAACGACCTGCGGTTCCATCGGGGGATCGCCGAGGCGACCGGGAACCAGGTGGTCTGCTCGCTGCTCGACGGGATCTCCGGCGCGACCCAGCGGGCCCGGATCTGGCGCGGCGTCACCCAGGCCGGCGCGGTCGAGCGCACCCTCGCCGAACACGCCGCGATCCTGGACGCCATCGAGATCCGCGACGCCGAAGCGGCCCGCGCCTGGATGACCGCCCACATCGCCGGCGTCGAAACCTGGCTCCGCAAGGCCTCCTGAGCCCGAGCACCTGGTGCGTTGGCCCGCAGCATTTCGTGGGTTGACGTCCGAGATGCTGGGTTTGCGTCCGAGATCCGGGGCGTAAACCCGACATCTCGGACGTAGACCCACCAGATGCCGCGGTGGGTGGTCGGGTGCGGCGAGGGGCGGCGCGGGGTACAGACGGGGTATGGGGTACGAACCGCCGCCGCCGCGTAGTGCGTTGACGCTGCGGATCGTGCTGGCGTCGTTCGGTCTGGCGCTGTGGATCGCGGCCGCCGTACTGGCCGCGGTGCTCGACCTGCCGGTCGGGTGGGTGATCGCGTTCGCGGTGCTCGGTGTGGTTGCGCTCGTCGATCTGGTGGTTGTTGCCCGGCGCAAGCGTTCGGAAAATGGTTGATCAACCCAACCGGGATCCGTAAGCTTGGGGAGTCACATTCCCGAGGGCAGGGGTTCGAGTTGTCGAACTGAGGTCTTTCTCCGCAACTGATTGATCGCCACCTCATCGGTGTGCGGTCTCGTTTCGAGACCTCGGCTGGAGTCGACAACTCATGAGCATTTCCCTGTCCTGTACCGATCTCTTCTTCGCCTGGCCCGACGGCGAGGTGCTGTTCGACGGCCTGACGTTCGTCGCCGGCCCGGTCCGTTCCGGGCTCGTCGGCCGCAACGGCGCGGGCAAGTCGACGCTGCTCCGGCTGATCGCCGGCCGGCTCACCCCGCAGCGTGGGGCGATCCGGGTCAGCGGCGAGCTCGGGTACCTGCCGCAGGACCTGACCCTCGACACCTCGTTGCGGGTCGACCAGGCCCTCGGTATCGAGGCCGTCCGGCGGGCGATCACCGCGATCGAGTCGGGTGACGCCTCGGAGGAGAACTTCGGGATCGTCGGCGACGAGTGGGACGTCGACGAACGCGCCGAGGCGCTGCTCGGCAAGCTCGGGCTGGGCGCGATCGACCTGGACCGCAGCGTGGGCGAGCTGTCCGGCGGCGAGACGATCCTGCTCGGGCTCGCGGCCGAGTTGCTGCGGCGTCCCGACGTACTGCTGCTCGACGAGCCGACGAACAACCTCGACCTGCGGGCGCGGCGGCATCTGTACGACGCCGTTGACCAGTTCCGTGGTGCGTTGGTGATTGTGAGCCACGACCGCGAGCTCCTGGATCGCGTCGACCAGATCGGGGACCTGCGCAAGGGCGAGGTCACCTGGTACGGCGGCAACCTGACCGCGTACGAGGAGGCGGTCGCGATCGAGCAGGAGGCCGCGGAGCGGATGCTGCGGGCGGCGGAGGCCGACGTACGGAAGCAGAAGAAGGATCTGGTCGAGGCGCGGATGAAGATGGATCAGCGCCGCGCCCGGGGGCAGCGGGCCTTCGAGCAGGGCGGGATCCCGAAGATCATCGCGGGCGGGCTGAAACGGTCCGCGCAGGTGTCGGCGGGGAAGCATCTCGGGATGCAGTCCGAGCGGCTCGACTCGGCGCAGGAGGCGCTCGCGGACGCGGAGGAGAAGGTCCACGACGACGACACGATCCGGGTCGACCTGCCGAAGACCGCCGTACCCGCCGGCCGCATCGTGCTGCGGCTGGAGGATCACGTACTGCGGACCGGGGCGAACGTCGACCTGGAGATCCGGGGTCCGGAGCGGATCGCGCTGACCGGGTCGAACGGCGCCGGGAAGACCACGCTGCTGCAGTCGATCGTGGCGGGGGAGTTGCCGGCGGTGCCGTTCCGGTACCTGCCGCAGCGGCTCGACCTGCTGCGGGACGACCTGTCGATCGTGGACAACCTCGCGTTGCTGGCCCCGAGTACGGAGAACCAGGAGCGGCGGGCGCGGCTGGCGCGGTTCCTGTTCCGTGGACGGGCCGCGGATCAGCTGGTCAGTACGTTGTCCGGCGGCGAACGCTTCCGGGCCACGCTGGCGGCGCTGCTGCTCGCGGAACCGCCGCCGCAGTTGCTGATGCTGGACGAGCCGACGAACAACCTCGACCTCGCCAGCGTGGCGCAGCTGAAGGACGCGTTGGCGTCGTACAACGGGGCGCTCGTGATCGCCAGCCACGACGTGCCGTTCCTGCGCGACATCGGCATCACGCGGTGGGTCGAGCTGACCTCGGAGACGCTGACCGACATCGATCCGCTGTAGGCGGTTGGGTGTCTGCCCCGTCACCTTCGGGTGGCGGGGCTTTCTCATGCCTTGATTTTTAATACCCCCTGGGGGTATGTTCTGGGTATGGACGAGCACGAGCAGCACGAACACGGTGGTCACGAAGCGCACGGTGGTCACGGGGCGCATGGCGGGCATGGGGATCATGCGGCGCAGTTCAAGGACCGGTTCTGGATCAGCCTGGCGCTGGCGGTGCCGGTGGTGTTCTTCAGTGAGATGTTCGCGGACCTGCTGGGGTACATGCGGCCCGACTTCCCCGGCGCGGGCCTGATCGCGCCGGTGCTCGGCACGGTGATCTTCGGGTACGGCGGGCAGCCGTTCCTCACCGGTGGCTGGGGCGAACTGAAGTCGCGGCGCCCCGGAATGATGCTGCTGATCTCGATGGCGATCACCGTCGCGTTCGTCGCCTCGTGGGTGACCACGCTGCAGCTCGGCGGGTTCGACCTGGACTTCTGGTGGGAGCTCGCGCTGCTGATCGTGATCATGCTGCTCGGGCATTGGCTGGAGATGCGGGCGCTCGGCGCGGCGTCCGGGGCGCTCGACGCCTTGGCCGCGCTGCTGCCGGACTCGGCCGAGAAGGTGACCGACGACGGGGTCGTCGAGGTGTCGCTGCACGAGTTGCAGGCGGGCGACGTCGTACTGGTGCGTTCCGGCGGACGGGTGCCCGCGGACGGCACCGTGGTCGAGGGACAGGCCGAGGTCGACGAGTCGATGATCACCGGCGAATCGCGGCCGGTGTCGCGGGCCGTCGGTGACGGTGTGGTCGCCGGAACCGTTGCCACTGACAACGCTCTGCGCGTCGAGATCACCGCGGTCGGTGACGACACCGCGCTGGCCGGCATCCAGCGGCTGGTGGCGGAGGCACAGGCCTCGTCCTCCCGTGCGCAGGCGCTGGCGGATCGCGCCGCAGCGTTCCTCTTCTACTTCGCGTCGATCGCTGGTCTGATCACGTTCGTGGTCTGGGCGTTGCTGGGCAAGTTCGACGAGGCCGTGACGCGAACCGTGACCGTCCTGGTGATCGCCTGCCCGCACGCCCTCGGGCTGGCCATCCCGCTGGTGATCGCGATCTCCACGGAGCGCGCGGCCAAGGCCGGCGTACTCGTGAAGAACCGGCTGGCGCTGGAGCGGATGCGGACGATCGACGCGGTCCTGTTCGACAAGACCGGCACGCTGACGAAGGGCGAGCCGGCCGTCACCGGGGTCGCCACGGTTGACACGGTGTCGTACGACGAGTTGCTCGCGCTGGCGGCCGCGGTCGAGGCGGACAGTGAGCACCCGCTGGCGAAGGCGATCGTGCGGGCCCAGGCGGCCGGCGTGCGAGTCGGCGCCGCGGAGGGTCAGGTAGGTGCTGAGGCCGGCGAGGCGAACGGGGTTGCCGGGGGCAACGGCAGGCTCGTGGCCACCGACTTCCGGTCGCTGACCGGGCGCGGTGTGCAGGCGACGGTCGGCGGCGCGGAGGTTGCGGTTGGCGGGCCGGCGTACCTGCGGGAGAACGGTTTGTCCGAGCCGGACGCGCTCGACGCGGAGGTCGCGGAGTGGAAGGCGCGTGGGGCCGCGGTGCTGCACGTGGTTCGGGACGGGCAGGTGCTCGGTGCGATCGCGCTCGAGGACGAGGTCCGCGAAGAGTCCCGGCAGGCGGTCGCGGCGCTGCACAAACGCGGGGTGAAGGTCGCGATGGTCACCGGCGACGCGCACCAGGTCGCGGACGCGGTGGCCAAGGAGCTGGGTATCGACGAGGTGTTCGCCGAGGTACTCCCGCAGGACAAGGACGCGAAGGTCGCGGAGTTGCAGGCCCGCGGGCTGAAGGTCGCGATGGTCGGCGACGGTGTGAACGACGCCCCGGCGCTGGCCCGTGCCGAGGTCGGGATCGCGATCGGTGCCGGCACCGACGTGGCGATCGAGTCCGCCGGCGTCGTCCTCGCCGCCGACGACCCGCGCGCCGTCCTCTCGGTCATCGACCTGTCCAAGGCGAGCTACCGCAAGATGTGGCAGAACCTCGTCTGGGCCACCGGCTACAACGTGATCACGGTCCCCCTCGCCGCCGGAGTCCTCGCCTTCGCCGGCGTGGTCGTCTCACCCGCCGTCGGCGCCCTCCTGATGTCGATCTCCACCATCGTCGTAGCCCTCAACGCCCAACTACTCCGCCGCCTCAACCTCTCACCCACCCGGCTGGCCGCGTAGTCCGTCCAGCGTGACCTGCACCAGGCGCCGTACCGCCGCTTTCGACGGTACGGCGCCTGCCGCTTGGAGAGCGTGCACGCAGTACGCCGCCAACTCCTTCGCCGGTACGTCGTCGCGCACGTCACCCAGCCGCTCCGCGATGAAGGCGATGAGCTGCCCGCGGGCGTGACCGACATGCTCCGGTCGGTGCAGATCAACCGCCTCGGACGCCGGATGCTCGTAACAGATGAACGCGTACGCCTCCAGCACGAGCTCGAGCAGCAGAGTGCACGAGTGGCGCATCGGGTCGAGCAGATTGCACGGCGCGACGGGGTGCAGGTCGTCTGGCGGCAGGCGTGAAGTGCTGATGGGCCGAGTCGCGAGACCCGACCCATCAGCCATTGGTCAGGCGGTTGGCAGCCTGCCGAGGAGCCTTTGCATGGTGGCGATCTCGGTGGTTTGAGCGGTCTGGATCTTGGCAGCCAGGGCGACCGAGGCGGTGTCCTTGCCGGTGGCCTGCTCGGTCTTGGCCATGGCGACCGCGCCCTGGTGGTGCTTGATCATCATCTCGACCCACATCCGGTCGAACATGCTGCCGGTCGCCTTGTTCAGGTCGTCCATCTCCTGCGGGCTCATCATCCCGGTCATGGTGTGACCGCTGTGCTCGTTCGGCGTCGGCACCGGCTTGCCCCAGCTGGTCAGCCACCCGGAGAGCTGCTCGATCTCCGGCGCCTGCGCGGCCTTGATCGCGGTCGCGAGGTTCTTCACCTCCGCGGTCGTCGCCTTCCGCAACGCCAGGTCCGCCATCGTCACGGCCTGCTGGTGGTGCGGGATCATCTGCGTCGCGAACGCCACGTCCGCGTCGTTGAAGCCGGTTGCGGCCGGCACCGACGTACTCGGACTGCCGGTGGCCTCCGAATCGCCACAGCCGGCCAGGCCGAACACGGCGGCGAGAAGGGCGGCCGAGGCCGCGGTCGTACGGTAGACGTGCGTCATCACTTTTCCTTTGTCGATGGGTGTGTACGGCGGAACAGGCGCACGTCGGCCTATATCCGCAGTACACCCAACGACGACACCGACCGAGGCGGCGACCGCTCACCCAGCACGAACCGTGCGCTCGTGGCCGGCAACGACACCGCCCGCCACACCAGCTGACTCCGCAGCCCCAGCGCCAACGCGAGCAGGAGCACGAGCCCGGTCAGCACGGCCATACACGCCCCACCCATGTCGTGCATGTCGTCCAACGGATCGACATGCACCCCGGCCGGCTCGGTATGCGTCATCACCATGCCCGGCGCAGCCATCGCGGCGTCGTGGTGGGACGTCAATCCGTGCATGGCGAAAACGCCGGCGACTACTGTGAGTACGCCGAGCAACCGCAGCATGCGACCGGCCATCGGGACAAGGGTAGCGAGCTGGGCCGGATGCACAGTCAGCACCCACCGGGTGTGCAGATTCCACGGTGAGGCCCCGGAGCAACCGTCGTACGTTCGATGAAATCCCAGGGCTGGAGGTTTTCATGGCCGGTACATCTGTTGGTGCGGACGACTACGCGCTCGCCCGGGTCCCTGACCACGCGCGGTACTCGTGGTGGTCGGTCGCGACCCAGCGGTTCGGGCAGATCTCGGCGCTCAGCCAGTTCCTGCTCGGCGCGACGCTCGGGTTCGGGATGAGCTTCTGGTCCGCGTTCTGGGCGCTCACGCTCGGTGCGGTGATCCTCGAACTGGTGGCGATCCTGATCGGCGTGATCGGGACCCGCGAGGGCCTGCAGACGTCGGTGATCGCGCGCTGGACCGGGTTCGGGCAGGCCGGCTCGTCGCTGATCGGGCTCGCGATCGGGATCAGCCTGATCGGCTGGTTCGGGATCCAGTCGGCGGTGTCCGCGGCCGGGCTGAGCCAGCTGATCGGCGTCCTGCCGACCTGGGGCTGGTCGCTCGTCTTCGGTCTCGCGGTCACGCTGGTCGTGCTGCGCGGGTTCCATTCGATGGCCTGGGTCGCGTACGTGACCGTCCCGGCGTTCCTGCTCCTGGTCGGCTGGTCGATCATCAGCGAACTGTCCGACCACAGCCTCGGCTCGCTGGTCAGCGCCGCACCGGCCGGCCCGCACCTCAGCCTGCTGGAGGGTACGACGCTGGTCGCCGGCGGATTCATCGTCGGCGCGGTGATCACGCCGGACATGACCCGGTACAACCGGACGGTCGGCGACGTGGTCAAGCAGACCGTGCTCGGCATCACCCTCGGCGAGTACGTGATCGGTCTGGTCGGCGTCCTGCTGGCGCACGCGATCGGCTCGGCGAACGTGGTCACCATCGTCACCTCGTCGGTCGGCTGGGTCGGCACGCTGGTGATCATCCTCGGCACGATCAAGATCAACGACTGGAACCTCTACAGCTCCGGCCTCGGCGTGGTGAACTTCATCGGCACCGTCTTCGGCCGGCACGTCAACCGGGCCGCCGTCACGCTCGTCGTCGGCGTCCTCGGCAGTGTGCTCGCGGCCGGCGGGATCCTGGACAAGTTCACCGAGTTCCTGATCGTGCTCGGGGTCGCGTTCCCGCCGATCGCCGGGATCATGGTCGCGGAGTACTTCGTCGTGAAGCGCTGGCGCCCCGACCTCGAGGCCTCCCGCGCGAGCGGCACGCTGCCGCCGACCGCCCCGACCTGGGTGCCGGCCACGATCGTGATCTGGATCGGCGCCGCGCTGATCGGCAAGTACGTCACGTGGGGCCTGCCGAGTATCAACTCGCTCGTCGTCGGATTCCTGGCGTACGTCGTGGCGGGCAAGCTCGGCCTGATCCGCGGGCTCGGGACCAGCCGCACGATGGACAGCGAGACGGCCGGCGTCAACGCCGTACCCGCGACCAACTGAGTGTCACCAACGGGAGGATCTGGAATGCGAATCGGCATCGATGTCGGTGGTACCAACACCGACGCCGTGCTGCTGGACGGCACCACCGTGCTGGCGGCGAACAAGTCGGCGACCAGCGCGGACGTGACGGCCGGCATCATCGACACCCTGGACCGGCTGCAGGCGGAGCGATCCTTCGACCCGGCGCAGGTGCAGGCCGTGATGATCGGCACCACGCACTTCATCAACGCGCTGATCGAGGCCCGCCGGCTGGCGCCGACGGCGGCGCTGCGGCTCGGGTTGCCGGCCACCGCGTCGTTGCCGCCGCTGGTCGACTGGCCCGAGCGGCTGGTCGAGGCGATCAGCGGTCGCAGCTACCTGGCACACGGCGGCCACGAGTTCGACGGCCGGCACATCGCCGAGCTGGACCCGGACGAGCTGCGCCGGCACGCGGGCGACATGATGAAGCACGGCGTCCGGTCGGTGGCGATCTCGTCGGTGTTTTCGCCGGTGAGCAACGAGTTCGAGCTGCGCGCGGCCGAGATCCTGCGGTCGGAGCTGGGCGACGACGTGGCGATCTCGATGTCGCACGAGATCGGCCGGATCGGCCTGCTGGAGCGGGAGAACGCGACCATCATCAACGCCGCGCTGCGGGAGCTGGCCGCGTCGATCGTCGACGGGCTGTCCGGTGCGGTGGCCGGCCACGGCATCTCCGCGCCGCTGTACCTGAGCCAGAACGACGGCACGCTGATGGATGTCGACTTCGCCCGCCGGTACCCGGTCGCCACGTTCGCGTCCGGCCCGACGAACTCGATGCGCGGCGCGGCGCTGCTGTCCGGTCTGGACACCTGCGCGGTCGTCGACGTCGGCGGTACGACGAGCGATGTCGGCGTACTCACCCACGGCTTCCCGCGGGAGGCGACGACCGAGGTCGACGTGGCCGGGGTGCGGACCAACTTCCGGATGCCCGACGTGCTCAGCATCGGGATCGGCGGCGGCAGTCTGGTGGCCTCGGACGGCGAATTGGCGACGGACCTGGTGACGGTCGGACCGCGCTCGGTCGGCTACCGGTTGACCGAGGAAGCGCTGGTCTTCGGCGGCAAGACGCTGACGGCGACGGACATCGCGGTCGCGGCCGGTCGGGCTGAGGTCGGCGACGCCGCTGCGGTTGCGGACCTGGATCCGACGCTGGTGAAGGCGGCTCTGGCGCGGGTGGCCGCGGACATCGCGGACGCGGTCGAGCGGATGCGTACGTCGCCGGACCCGCTGCCGGTGGTGGCGGTCGGCGGTGGGTCGATCCTGCTGCCGGACGATCTTCCCGGGAGTCTCGCGGTGCACCGGCCGGACCACTTCGCGGTCGCGAACGCGATCGGCGCCGCGATCGCGCAGGTCGGCGGCGAGGTCGACCGGGTGTACGCGATCGACCCGGGCCGCCGGGACGCGGTGGTGGACGAGGCCCGGCAGGAGGCCGTCGACCGCGCGATCGCGGCCGGCGCCGACCCTGCCGCCGTGCGGATCGTCGACTTCGACGAGGTCCCGATCCCGTACCTCCCCGGCAACGCGACCCGCATCCGCTGCAAGGCGGTCGGCGACCTGCGGCTGGGGACTGCGTCATGAGCGCGGACCTCCAGGCCATCACAAGTGAGCCGCGAGCGGTCGGCCACGCGGGACGGGCGGCGGAGGCGGCAATTGTGATGGGCCTGGCGTCCGGGGTGGAGTGGTTGCGATGAAGCTTCGTGCTGAAGACCTGGGGCCCCTCGCTCGCGGTGCCGCCGTGCTGGGCACCGGGGGCGGGGGTGACCCGCACATCGGGCGGTTGCTGGCCGAGCAGGCGTTGCGTGAGCACGGACCGGTCGAGGTGGTTGCCGTCGGCGACCTTCCGGACGACGCGTGTGTGCTGCCGGTGGCGATGATGGGCGCGCCGACCGTGATGGTGGAGAAGCTGCCGTCGGCCGACCAGATCTCGGTCGCGGTCGAGACGCTGGCGAAGTACGTCGGGAAGACGCCGACCCACCTGGCGTGTATCGAGGCCGGCGGGGTCAACTCGACCGTCCCGGTGATCGCCGCCGCGCAGCTCGGGCTGCCGCTGGTGGACGGCGACGGGATGGGCCGTGCGTTCCCCGAACTGCAGATGGTGCTGCCGACGCTCGCGGGGATCGAGGCGACGCCGATGTCGATCGTCGACGAGAAGGGCAACCGCGGCGTCTTCGACACGGTCACCAACGAGTGGGCCGAACGGCTGGCGCGCTCGGCGACCATCGACATGGGCTGTTCGGCGATCGTCTCGCTGTACGCGATGACCGGCGCGGACGCTCGTGGTTCGTTCGTCGCCGGGACTCTGAGCAAATGCGTGACGATCGGGCGAGCGATCGAGCAGGCGCGACGTCAGCTTGCCGACCCGGTTGCGGCAGTGGTGGACGAGCTCGGCGGGCGGCTCCTGCACGTGGGCAAGGTCGTCGACGTGCAACGCCGTACGACGACCGGCTTCGCACGCGGTGACGCGGCGGTCGACGGACTCGATGGCTCACACGGCCGGCTGCTGGTGCTGCGGTTCCAGAACGAGCACCTGGTCGCCGAGCTCGACGGTACGGCGGTGGCGACCACGCCCGACCTGATCATCGTGCTCGACACCGAGTCCGGCGAGCCGATCACCACCGAGGCGCTGCGCTACGGCCACCGGGTCAGCGTGCTGGCCGCACCGGCCGACGAACGCTGGCACTCCCCGGCTGGCATCGACCTCGTCGGCCCCCGGTACTTCGGCTACGACCTCGACCCGATCCGGGCGCTGTCATGAGCTGGCAACTCGGTCTCGAGCACTTGAAGGATCTCGCCCGCGGCGCCGCGATCCTCGGGACGGGTGGTGGCGGTGATCCGCTGATCGGGCGGCTGCTCGTCGAGCAGGCGATCCGTGAGTACGGCCCGATCACGGTTCTCGATCCGGAGGAGCTGGACGACGACGCGTTCGTCATCCCGACCGCGCAGATGGGCGCGCCGACCGTGATCGTGGAGAAGATCCCGCGCGGCAGCGAACCGGTCGGCGCGCTGCGTGCGCTCGAGAAGCACCTCGGCCGGCGCGCCGAAGCGACGATGCCGATCGAGTGCGGCGGTATCAACTCGATGATCCCGCTGCTCGTCGCCGCCCGGACCGGGCTGCCGGTCGTCGACGCGGACGGGATGGGCCGGGCGTTCCCCGAGCTGCAGATGGAGACCTTCTCGGTGTACGGCGTACCGGGGTCGCCGATGGCGATCGCCGGGGAACACGACGAAACCGTGGTGATCGACACCGGCCCGGACAACCAGCAGATGGAATGGCTCGCGCGCGGGATCACGATCCGGCTCGGCGGGGTCGCGCACATCGCGGAGTACTCGATGACGGGCGCTGAAGTGAAGCGGACCGCCGTACCGCGGACGCTGTCGCTCGGGTTGTCGATCGGGCGCGCGGTCCGCGAGGCGCGGGCGGCGCACGAGGATCCGATCGAGGCGCTGCGGGCTGCTCTCGCGCCGACGCTCTACAACCATCTGCGGGTGCTGTTCCGCGGAAAGGTCGTCGACGTGGAGCGCCGTACCCTCGAAGGGTTCGCGCGCGGGCGGGCGCGCTTCACCGGGTACGACGGGACGTCGCAGCTCGAGTTGCGCTTCCAGAACGAGAACCTGGTCGCGGAGGTCGACGGTGCGGTGGTGTGCACCGTGCCGGACCTGATCTGCGTACTGGAGGCGGACACCGCCGAACCGATCACCACGGAAGGCCTGCGCTACGGACAGCGCGTGACCGTGGTGGGGATCTCCACGCCGGACCTGATGCGAACACCTGAGGCGCTGGCGGTGTTCGGCCCGTCGTGCTTCGGGCTGGACGTCGAGTTCAGCCCTGTCGAGCGCCGTACCGAGGTGCTCGTCCTCTGACCCTCGGCCCGCCGCGTTGACCCTTCCACGGCGGGCCGAGGTTCCACCCGGACGCCCACCACTCACCAAGTGCCCTCAACGCGGCACTGCCACGCTCAGCCCGGCTCAATTGGCGCGTTTACTGAGTGCTGCAGGTCCGCGAATGGCAGGATCCCCTGTATGGGCACGGTCATCCGGGAGCAAGACCTGGGGGCGTTGGTCGTCGGGGTCACGCTGCTCGGCTCCGGTGGTGGCGGGGACACGGGTGCGTTCGGCCGGATGCTGCGCCGCCGGCTCGGTGCGGGCGAGTTGGTACTGCGCGACGCCGGCGACGTGACTGGTGTGTCGGTGAGTCCGATCGGCGTGGTCGGGGCGACCAGTGTGCTGATGGAGAAGTTGCCGGGTGGTGGTGAGTTCGACGCGGCGGTCCGGGCGGTCAGCCGCTGGACGGGTACCGAGGTCACCGGGCTGATGTCGCTGGAGGCCGGTGGGCTCAACGGGCTGACTCCGTTGATCGCTGCGCTGGATCTGGGCCTCCCAGTGGTTGACGCGGACCTGATGGGGCGGGCGTTGCCGCGGCTCGATCAGTTCTCGTGGGCGGTGGCGGGACGCTCGCTCACGCCCTGTGCGCTGAGTGAGCCGAGCGGTCAGGTGATCGTCGTGGACAACGTCGACGCCGCCGGCCTTGAACGAGCAGTGCGTAGCTTCGTCGCTCACACCGGTGGGTGGGCGGTGCTGGCGCTCGCGCCTACGCCGGTGGAGGCCGCGGCGGCGGACGCGGTGCAGGGCAGCCTGAGCCGGGCGCTGGCCCTCGGCCGAGCCCACGCCGGCCTCGAGCCTGGCGCCACACCGGCGGCTGTCGCTGACGGCCTGGGCGGACGGCTGCTGGGGACGGGTCGCGTCGAGGAGGTCGCTCGTCACCTCATCGGCGACGGAGGCGCTGCGTTCGGCCGTGGCAGTGTTTGTGTTGTCGACGCGGGCAGCCGGGCAGTCATCCGGATCGAGACCGAGAACGAGTACCTGCTCGCACTGGTCGACGGCACGCCTGTGGTCACCACACCGGACCTGCTGTGCGTGCTCGATCGCCGGACCCTGCAGCCCATCGCTGTGGACGCGATCCGCAGCGGCGACGAGGTCCTCGTCCTGGCACTTCCCGGGCCCGCCTGGTGGCGGCGACCCGATCGGATCATCCATGTCGGCCCACAAGCGTTCGGTCTGGCCTGCGCGCCGCAACTGCTGGAAGCGTCATGAGAGACCTGGCGCCAACGCTGGCGGCCATGCTCAGCTCACCCGGGTGGAGCGACGTGGTGGTGCTCGCCGGCGCTGCGGAACGTCTCCCTCGGTTGACTGGGTCTCGGGTGTTGCTGGAGGTCTCTGCGCATCCGGAGCAGTTGGACGGGCGGTTGCTCGTCGTACTGCTGGCGGATGACCACACCGACTGGCGGATCGACGCTCTGATCAGTAGAGCGTCCGCGGCGGGTGCAGGTGGGTTGCTGCTCGCTGGCGTGGAGCCGTTGGGGCGTGGGGCTCAGTTGCTGGCGGGGCGGTTGCAGCTGCCGGTGCTGGGGTCTGAGGATCCGCTAGCAGCGCATGAGTACCTGCGACGGGTGACAGCCGAGCCAGAGGTAGTCCGGTCGGACCTGGTGCTGCGGGCGGTCGCAGCGTTGCGGCGCGCGGACGGGGACCTCACCTCGGTACTGCGGACAACGTCCGACGTACTGGAACGCCCTGTCACGTTGGCCGGAGCTGACGGCGGAACGTTGGCCGGCGAGCCGTTGGAGGCTGGTGAGCGTACGGCGTTGGTGGCTGCGCTGCCGCGGGTACCGGTGGCGTGGGCAGCGCCGTACCGGGTTGACCTGCCGACTGGTGCGGTGCTGATCGCGGTTGCTGTGGTCGGTGTGGGGCCGGTGTGCTGGCTGGTCGCACGGCTGCCCGGTGTGGTCCCGGCTGAGGTTGCCGCCGTACCTGATGTGCTGACGGTCGTCGCACCAGCTGTGGGGGAGCGGCTGGCGCTCAGACGGCTGGAGCTGGAGCGAGACGCCCGTCAACGTACGTCGTTGCTCGGCGAGCTGCTGCACGGTGAGCCGTCGGAGGCGACGCGGCGGCGGGCTGTCGATCTGGGGTGGCAACTCGACGGGTGGCATACGGGGATCCGGATCGGCGCCGAGGGACAGGTGGACGTTGCGGGTCGGCGGGCTGATGTTGTGGAGGCGTTCGACGCCGAAGGGCTGCGGGCGGTCGTGGTGGAGCAGGGCGATGGGTGGTCTGCGTGGATCACCGCTGTCCGTGAACCGACCGCGACCGAGGTGCAGGAGCAGGCCGCTGCGATCCGTCGGGTGCAACGGCGGCTGGTGCAGACGGTGGACGCGTACGTCGGCGTCGGCCGCGTGCAACCGGGTCCGAGCGGGATCGCCACGACACTGGCCGAAGCGGGTGACGCGGCCGGTCTGGCGCGCGGTCGGGCGGAGACTGGTCGTTTCCTTCACGTGGACCGTCTTGGCCTGGCGCAACTCCTTCTGGCGTGGACCCGCACCGATACGTTTCAGCCCGCCGCGCAGGCGCTACTCGCTCCGATCAAGGATCAGCCCGGAGACCTGGTCACCACATTGGCCGTCTACCTCGACACCGAGTCGTCGCTGGCCGAAACAGCCGCAGTACTAGGCATCCACCGCAACACCGCCGCCGCCCGCATCACCAAGATCCAGCACCTCCTAGGCGTAGACCTCACCAACCCAGACGAACGGCTCGCCCTCCACCTCGCTTCCCGCACCTCACCTACGGAGTAGGCGCGTCCTCGCGGAGCAGGCCTGCTGACTTCAGGTCTGACCACAGGCCAGCAGGTACTTCTGTGCGGGCCAGTGCAGCGTTGGTGTGGACTTCCTCGGGGGTGCGGCAGCCTACGGCGATGCCGGCTACTGCGGGGTGGGCGAGGGGGAAGGCAATGGCGGCCGCCGGGAGGGTGGTGCCGTGGGACTCGCAGATGTCCGCGAGTTTGTTGGCCTTGTCGATCAGGGCCTGTGCCGCCGGCTCGTAGTTGAACGTCGCGCCGGCCGCCGGTCGCGGCTGCGACAGCAGACCGGAGTTGAAGATGCCCACAGCAACCACCTGGACGTCGTTCTCCAGACAGGCAGGCAGTACGTCGTCCAACCCGTCCGGATCGATCAACGTGTACCGCCCGGCCAGCATGATCACGTCGATGTCGATCTCCCGCACGAACCGGGTCAGCATCGCCGACTGGTTCATCCCGGACCCGATCGCGCCGATCACGCCCTGCTCCCGCAGCTCGATCAGCGTCGGGAACGCGGTCGCGACCGCCTCCTCGAAGTGATCGTCGGGGTCGTGCACGAACACCACGTCCAGCCGATCGGTCCCGATCCGCCGCAACGAGTCCTCGATGCTCCGCAGTACGCCGTCCCGGGAGAAGTCCCACCGCCGGCGCCGCCGCGTACTGACCGCGAACCCTTCGTCGTCGGGTGCATCGGCGTCCGCCTCGTAGATGATCCGCCCGACCTTGGACGACAGGACGTACTCCGAGCGCGGCTTCCCGGCGAGCCCCGGACCGAGCCGTTCCTCGGCCAGCCCGAGCCCGTAGTGCGGCGCGGTGTCGAAGTACCGCCAGCCCTCGTCCCAGGCCGCGTTCACGGTCGCGACCGCCTCGGCGTCGGTGACCTCGCCGAGCAGGCTGCCCAACGGCGCACCGCCGAGCCCGACGCGCTGACCCTCCGGAAAGAGCCTCATCAGCGGGCCGCCGGAATCCGCAGGTTCTGCATCCCGCCGTCGACCGCCACCGCCGTACCCGTGGTGGATCCGGACAGCGGGCTGGCCAGGTACGCGATCGCCTGGGCGACCTCGTCGGCCGAGACCAGGCGGCCCATCGGCTGCCGCGCCTCGAGGGCCGCGCGTTCCGCGGCCGGGTCCGCCGCGACGTCGAGCAGACGTCCGACCCACGGCGTGTCCGCCGTACCGGGGTTCACGCAGTTCACCCGGATCCCTTCCCGGACGTGGTCCGCGGCCATCGCCATCGTCAGCGCCAGGACGGCGCCCTTGCTGGCCGAGTACAGCGCCCGGTTCGGGAGTCCGGCGGTCGCGGCGATCGAGCAGGTGTTGACGATCGCGGCCGCGTCCGACTTCCGCAGGTGCGGCAGCGCGGCCCGGGTCACGCGCGCGATGCCGACCACGTTGACGTCCAGCACGCGGTGCCATTCGTCGTCGTCGTTCGCGGTCACGTTGCCCTGCGCGCCGATGCCGGCGTTGTTCACCACGATGTCGATCCCGCCGAGCTGCAGTGCGGCCGCGGCGACCGCGTCCCGCACCGAGACGTCGTCGCTGACGTCGGCGGCGATCCCGGTCAGCGGCTCGGCGACCTCCGGCTTCAGGTCGAACACGACCACCTGGGCGCCCCGGGAGGCGAGCAACTTCGCCGCCGCCAGGCCGATCCCCGATGCGCCACCGGTCACCACGGCCCGAAGGCCGGCGAAGTCCGTCACTTCTTCTCCTTGTGAAGGTCGGTCCAGATCTTGCCACCCGGGAACCGGAAGTCGGTCAGCGTCTCGGCGTCCATCTCGGCGCCGAACCCGGGCCGCACCGGTGCCACGTAGTGCCCGTCCCGAATCACCACCGGGTCCAGGAAGTGCTCGTGCAGGTGGTCCACGAACTCGATCACCCGGTCGTCCAGCGATCCGCTCACCGCGACGTAGTCGAACATCGACAGGTGCTGGACCAGCTCACACAGTCCTACCCCGCCCGCGTGCGGGCACACCGGTACGCCGAACTTCGCCGCCAGCAGCAGGTTCGCGATGTTCTCGTTGACGCCGGCGACCCGGGCCGAGTCGAGCTGCAGCACCGACAGCGCCTCGGCCTGAAGCATCTGTTTGAACACGATCCGGTTCTGCACGTGCTCACCGGTCGCGACCCGGATCGGCGCGATGGCGCGCGCGATGGCCGCGTGCCCGAGGATGTCGTCCGGGCTGGTCGGTTCCTCCACCCACCAGACGTCGTACGGCTTCAGGGCCTCGATCCAGATGATCGCGTCGGCGACGTCCCAGCGCTGGTTCGCGTCGACCGCGATCCGGATGTCCGGCCCGACCGCCTCGCGGGCCAGCCGCATCCGGCGGATGTCGTCGTCCAGGTTCGCGCCGACCTTGAGCTTGATCTGCGTGAACCCCTCGGCGATCGCCTCGTGACAGAGCCGGACGAGCTTCGCGTCGTCGTACCCGAGCCAGCCGGGAGTCGTCGTGTACGCCGGGTAGCCGCGCTCCCGCAGGATCGCCTCCCGCTCGGCGCGACCGGCCTCGGCCTTGCGCAGGATGTCCAGCGCCTCGTCGCGCGTCAGCGCGTCCGTCAGGTACCGGAAGTCGACGAGGTCGACGATCTGCTCCGGGGTCAGGTCGGACAGCAGCTTCCACAGCGGTACGCCGGCGCGCTTGGCGGCCAGGTCCCACACCGCGTTGACGACCGCGCCGATCGCCATGTGCATGACGCCCTTCTCGGGGCCGAGCCAGCGCAGCTGCGAGTCGTGCACGAGCGACTTCCAGAACCCGCCGAGGTCGTTCAGCGTGGCGTCCAGGTCGAGTCCGAGGACGTGGTCGCGGAGCGCCTCGATGGCGGTCGTCTGGATGTCGTTGCCGCGACCGATCGTGAACGCGAACCCGTGCCCCTCGAGCCCGTCGCCGGCGTCGGTCCGCAGGATGACGTACGCCGCGGAGTAGTCCGGGTCGGTGTTCATCGCGTCGGAGCCGTCCAGGTCCAGCGACGTGGGGAAACGGACGTCGTACGTCTCGAACTCGGTGAATCGTGGCATCGAGGACCCGATCTGCTGCGTGGGCGGACTGTCGGGACGGATCCTATAGGATATGTGGCTCCCGCGGTAGCTTGGCCCGGACCTCCAGCACTCACCAACTCGCGGAACGTGACGGCCCGCCCGCTCAGCGTGCGGTCGCGGTGCCGTCGGCGCGTGGGTTGGTGAGTGGTGCAGGTCCGCCCCCCGTACAGTCGGTCGCGTGACCACGAGCGACGGTGTCCTCCGGCTGGGCAGCCGGTCCTTCGGGGCCGGCGAATTCGCGCTGATGGCGATCATCAATCGGACGCCGGACTCGTTCTTCGACCGCGGGGCGACGTACGCGACCGACGCGGCGTTCGCGGCGATCGACCAGGCCGTCGCCGAGGGTGCCGATCTGGTCGACATCGGCGGCGTGAAGGCAGGGTACGGCGAGCCGGTCAGCGAGGCCGAGGAACTCCGCCGGACCGTGGACTTCGTGGCCGCGATCCGCGCCCGGCATCCGGAGTTGGTGATCAGCGTCGACACGTACCGCAGCGGTGTCGCGCGGCAGGTCGCCGACGCCGGCGCCGACCTGATCAACGACACCTGGGCCGGCGCCGATCCCGACCTGGTGAACGCCGCGGCCGCGGCCGGCATCGGGCTGGTGTGCAGTCACGTCGGCGGCCTCTCACCGCGCACCGACCCGCACCGGATGGCGTACGACGACGTGGTCGCGGACGTGATCCGCACGACCACCGCCCTCGCGGACCGCGCGCTCGCCGCGGGCGTCCGGCCGGACGGGATCCTGATCGACCCGACCCACGACTTCGGCAAGAACACGCTCCAGTCGCTGGAATTGACCCGCCGCCTCGACGAACTCGCGGCCACCGGCTGGCCGGTCCTGGTCGCGGTTTCGAACAAGGACTTCATCGGCGAGACCCTCGAACTGCCGCCGGGACAGCGCGGTAACGGCACCCTCGCGGCGCTCAGCGTCTCGGCCTGGCTGGGCGCCCGCGTCTTCCGCGTGCACGACGTACCGGCCGCGCGGCAGGCCCTCGACTTCATCGCCGTACTGCGTGGCACCGCGCAGCCCGCCGGAACCCGAAGGAGCCTCGCCTGATGCGCCGCCTGGACGACCTGAGCGACGAGGAACTGATCGCGGCCTACGAGGTCGCGGACCGTACGGTGCCGCACCTGCGGGCGAACTTCGTGAGCAGCCTGGACGGTGCGGTCGAGATCGACGGTCAGTCGAAGGCGCTGTCGAGCGACTCCGACAGCCGGGTGTTCAGCGTGATCCGGCGATTGGCGGACGTCGTCCTGGTCGGCGCGGGGACGATCCGCGACGAGGGCTACAGCCCGCTGAAGCTGTCGGCCAAGGCGCGCGAATGGCGGACGGCGGCCGGGCTCGCCGAGAATCCGACGCTCGCGATCGTGTCGTCGCGGCTCGAGCTGAGTCCGGTGAATCCGGTGTTCAAGTCCGCCGTACGGCCGATCGTGGTGACACATGCGAGCTCACCGGAGGACCGCCGGGAGGCGCTGGCGGAGGTCGCCGAGGTGCTCGTGCTGGGGGAGGTGGCGGTCGACCTGCCGGCGGTCGTCGACGCGTTCACCGCACGCGGGATGACGCAGGTCCTGTCCGAGGGCGGGCCCCATCTACTCGGTGCGCTGACCGCGGCCGACCAGGTCGACGAGTTGTGTCTCGCGCTGGCGCCGCTGCTCGCGGGACCTGGATCCAGCCGGATCATCGCCGGGGCCCCGTCGACGCTCACCCGGCAGATGAAGCTGGAGACGGCGCTGTCCGCCGGGGACGACTACCTCTTCTTCCGCTACGTCCGGAAGGCCTGAGTCGTGCCTGTTGTCGCTGCCGCGGTCTGCCCGCATCCGCCGCTGCTCGTGCCCGAGGTCGCGTCCGGCGCCGCCCCCGAACTCGACGACCTCCGCGCCGCCTCCCTGACAGCCGTCGAATCACTGGCCACCGCAGCACGCATCGTGGTCATCGGATCCGCAACCGCCGCGAGCACCTACGACGGCGCGGCGGGCGGCTCGTTCGGTGCTTATGGTGCATCTGGTGTGCGGTTCGGAACGGGCCCAGCGGTGCTCCCGTTGTCGCTGGCGATCGGCGGCTGGCTGCTCGAGCAGACGAAGGCCGTACACCTGCCGCGCACCTATCGAGCACTCCCGCCCGACACCCCACCGGATGCCTGCGTCCGCCTTGGCCGAGAGATTGCTGACAGCAACGATCGCATCGGCCTGCTGGTCATGGGCGACGGCTCGGCCCGCCGCAGCGAACACTCGCCCGTCCACCTCCACCCCCGCGCAGAGATCTTCGACACCACCGTCGCCAACGCCTTGCAACACAGGAATCTCGACGTACTCAAGGCCGTGGACCCGGACCTCGCCAACGAGCTTCAAGCCGCCGGCCGAGCACCCTGGCAGGTGCTGGCGGGAGCCCTCGAAGGTACGTCGCTCTCGGGCGACCTGACCTACGAAGCGGCACCGTACGGCGTCGGATACTTCGTCGCCAGCTTTACTTAGAGGGTGTCCGAGGAGCGAACGGGGTATCGGCGGTCGGCCAGGTCGCCACGAGGTGAGGCGCGGCGACGCGAACTGCTGGACAAGGTCGCGGACGAGCTGGGCGTCAACGGACTGGTCGACTTCTCGCTCCGGCGGGCGGCGCGCGCGGCCGGTACGACGCACAAGGTGCTGCTGTACCACTTCGAGGGCCCCGAGGACCTGCTCACGCAGGCGGTCCTGCAACTGCGCGAACGCCGCATCGGCCGCGCGATGGAGGCCGCCGGGGCGGGTCCGGACAGGTCGTTGGCGGACCGCGTGCGGTCGATGTGGCCGACGCTGATCGGCGTCGAGTCGGGTGTGCTGGACCAGGCGATCGGGCTCGCGATGTACGACGCCGGGCGGTACGCCGACCTCGCGCGGTCAGCGTCCCGCCAGTACCTGCCGGCGTTGCTGACGCTGTGCCCGGACACGTGGGACGACCAGCGCAAGACCGAGGTTGCGGAGCTGATCCTCGCGACGCTGCGCGGGTTCCTGATCGAGTGGCGGACGAGCGGTGACGCGGCCGGGATCGAGGCCGGCTTCGCTGCCCTCCTGCGGGCCCTGGAGCGCGAAGAACACGCCTAGACAGACGGTCGAAGCCTGCTCGACCTGGCCGGCCCGCCTGGCACGGTGGCGTTGCTCAACACACTCAGTCGGACTCCACAGGCACAGTAGGCCAACGCTCCGCGGTCGCAGCCAGATCGTCTCGCCCTGCTGCACGTAGTTGCTCCACCAACTCGGCACGTGCTTGCCGTACGACGGCTACTGCCCCGTTGGACGTGGTGTGCGGGCCGGACCAGTTGCACACCGCGTCTCCGGCGTACCAGTCACCTGCAGCGGACCGGCGTACATGTGCTGTCGCCAACCGAGCAGCAGGCAGCGGTACGTCGGCCAACACGACAACCGCGTCTACGGCGACCACAGGTGCGGAGAGGTCGAGCACCGGGCGCAGCTCGACCGCGTCGCTCAACACGAACTCGTACCCGGCCGGCGCGCGCTCGCTCAACCAGGCAAGAGCTTCTTGGGCAGTGTCGTGGAGCAGCTGGGCGTTCGATGGATCGGCCAACGTGTGCAGACCACACAGGCGCGTGTGCGTCGGCCGCAGCTCGTTCTGCCACAACCGCACCTGCAGCTCGTCCCGCCCCGACAACCGCCGCCCGAGAATCCGAGCCAACCCGACGACATCGAAGTTCAGCTCATCAACCGTCCGCCGCCGCCCAGGCACCGCCACCTCACCCGGCCGCGTCCCCCGAGTGGTCCACGGACCGACATGCCACCGCCCGAGCCCCGTCATACCCGCACCCTAACCGGTCACTCTCCGCTGTGGACGCCGTCAGGTTTTTGGTCCATCGTTGACCATCACACCGGTGGCTGGGGGGCCGCCGGGAACGACTTCACGTGGGGGGAACCACAGTGGACCAGAGCAAGACCGTCACGCCTGCCCGAAACCAGGACGAGCCACCGGACGGCGGCCGTGACGACAGGGATCCCTGGCACAAACATCCGGCCCTGATCGCGACCATTCCGGTCGTCGGCGCGCTGATCGGGTCGGCGCTCACCATCGTGCTCGGTCAGGCCGACGTACTCCCGACCGCCATCAACCCGGCCCCACCGCAGACCACCGTCCTGTCGACCACCACCGCGACCGCGACGACCACCGCCACCAGCACGGTGACCGAGACCGTGACGGAGACACCGACCGCCCAGATCACCGATCCCGGGAGTTCGAGCACTCCGCCGACCCTGTCGCCCGGCACGCTGGCGATCACCATCCAGATGGGCAGCTACGGCAAGATCGGGCCGGGCGAGTACCGCGCCGGTGCGCTGCCGACCACCAGAGCTCAGGTGCTTGACGAGACCGGTCACTACCCGTCCACCGGCTGCTATCCGACCTGGGTGCTCAAACGCGGATCCGTCGTCATCAGAACCGTGCGAAGCGGGTCCTGCGGTGAGAGCTTCACCATGGCGAGCGACTCGCTGGAGGTCCGGGGCGTCTATCACCTGACGGTGTCCGTCGTCACCGAGGCCGGCGCCAAAGGCACGGAGACGACGGACTTCAAGGTGAGCTGATCACGCCGGCTTGACGGGTGCGGGGACGTCGAAGGTTTTGGCGAGGTCGGTGAGGATGGACCAGGCGCCCTGGAGGCCTACAGCGGTCATCCAGGTGAGGTCGGGGACGTCGTGGACCTTGGCGGCGAGCGGCTTCCAGAGCGGGTTGGCCTTGAACTGGGCCTCGGTCTTCTTGCTCAGGCCCTTGTCGTCGGCGTACGTCGCCACGAAGATCGCGTCGGCGTCCGCGTCCTTGATCCGTTCCGGGCTGATCTCGAGTGCGAAGCCGGCGACGTCCTGGGACTTCGGCCGCTTCAGGCCGGCGTCCTTCAGCACGATCCCGGAGTAGCTCGCGTTCTGGTACAGCCGGGTCGGGCCGTCGACGAACCGGACCACGGAGATCGTCGGGTTGTTCGCCTTGGCGTTGATCGCGGCGCCGACCGTCTTCGCGGCCTGCTCGTAGGCCGCGATCTCCTGCTCGGCGAGCTCCTCGGCGCCGACCGCCTTCGCCTCCAGCCGGATGTTGTCCTTCCAGGTCGCCCCGGTGGTCTCGGACATGATCGTCGGTGCGATCGCGGACAGCTGGTCGTACAGCTTCTCGTGCCGGACCTTCGCGCTGATGATCAGGTCCGGCTCCAGCGCGGCGATCTTCTCCAGGTTCGGCTCGGCGAGCGTGCCGACCGACTGGGCCTCGGCGCCGTACGTCGTCCGGTCGTCGCCGAGGTAGTCCGGCAGTTTCCCGTTGATCGTGCGGTAGTCGGTGTACCCGACGACCGGGGTGTCCAGGATCAGCGTCGCGTCCACGTAGCTGGTGTCGAGCGCGACCACCCGCTTCGGCTTGCTCTTGATCTCGGTCGTGCCCATCGCGTGCTCGATGGTCCGCGGGTACCCGGCGCTCGCGGCACCGGCCTCAGCTGAATCGTCGGGGTCCGAGGACCCGCAGGCCGACAGGGCGAGGGCCGCGACAGCTAGCAGGGCGGTGATGCGGGGCAGGCGCACAGGTGTCTCCAAGCAACTGGACGGCAACGGGACTGCAACGGGATAAGGTGACTCACGACCTCAGCGAAGTAAGGCAAACCTAACCATATGTGCTCCGTCACTCCCACTGCGAGTCGACCGGTACGCCGTACCGCCGCACTCCTCGCCCTGGTAGTCGTCCTGGTGCTCGCGTTCGCGGCCAGCCTCGCGCTCGGTTCGCGCTGGCTCGGACCGGGCGCCGTGTGGCACGCGCTGACCGCGAACACCGGATCCGACCCGGACGTGATCGTGCGGAGCCTGCGGTTCCCGCGGACGGTGGTCGCGGTGCTGATCGGGCTCTGCCTGGGGATCGCCGGAACGTTGATGCAGGGGCACACCCGCAACGCGCTGGCCGAGCCGGGCATCTTCGGTGTGAGTTCCGGTGCGGCGTTCGCGGTCGTCCTCGGGCTCCAGTTCGGTGTCGTCGAGTCCGTGTCGTCGACGGTCTGGGTCGCGTTGCTGGGCGCGCTGATCGCGACGTTCGCCGTACAGCAACTGGCTTCTCGGGGCACCGGATCGACTCCGGTCGGCCTGGCGCTCACGGGCGCGGCCGTCGCGGCGCTCCTCGGTGCCCTGACGTCCTCCATCGTGCTCCTCGACGCGGACACCTTGGACAGCTACCGGTTCTGGGCGGTCGGGTCGGTCGCCGGTCGCGGAATGGATGTCGCCGGCCAGGTCCTGCCCTTCGCGGTGATCGGTCTGCTGCTCGCAGCGGTCAACGCCCGTGATCTCGACATGCTGGCCCTGGGCGACGACGTGGCCGCCGGCCTCGGGTTGTCGATCCGCCGTGCCCGCCTGCTCGGACTTGGCGCGATCGGCCTGCTCACCGCGGCTGGTGTCGCGGCGTGCGGCCCGATCGGGTTCCTGGGCCTGTTGTCGGGCCACGTGGCGCGACGGATCTTCGGCGCCCGCAACACCTGGCTCATCCCGGCCGCGGGTGTCATCGGCGCGACCGCGTTGGTCCTCGCGGATCTCGTCGGCCGGCTCGTCGGCGGCGCCGGCGAAGTACAGGCCGGCGTTGTCCTCGGTATCGTCGGCGCTCCGATGTTCGTGCTCGTCGTACGTCGCCGGGCGGTGGCGCTGTGAGATCGCGGACCGTCGTCCTCAGCATCCTGTTCGCGGCCCTCGCGATCGTCGTCGCACTGGTCTCCTTGAGCGTCGGTACGACGAAACTCCCGCTCGCGGACGTCGTCGAGGTACTGCTCGGCGGCGGCCGTCGCGGCACCCGGCTCGTCGTGCTCGAACTGCGCCTGCCCCGCGTCGCGACCGGCCTGCTCGTCGGTATCGCGTTCGCGGTGTCCGGCGCGCTCCTGCAGACGCTGTCCCGCAACCCGCTCGCCAGCCCGGACATCGTCGGCGTGAACTCCGGTGCGTCCGCGGGCGCCGTCGCGGTGATCGTGCTCGCCGGCACCGGCGGCGGCAACATCTCGGGCGTCGCGGCCAAGGTCGGAATCCCGTTGGCAGCGGTCCTCGGCGGGCTGCTGGCCACGCTCATCGTCGGTGCGCTGTCGATCCAGCGCGGTGTGGTGGACGCGGGCAAGGTGGTGCTGATCGGCGTCGGGATCGCGGCCGCGGCGAACTCGCTGGTCGCCTGGCTGCTGGTGATCGGTGACGTCAACGACGCGGGCCGGGCTGCGGCCTGGCTGGCGGGCTCGTTGAACTCACGGGCGTGGAGCGACGCAATTCCGGTCCTGATCGCCGTAGTCCTGCTGTTGCCGATAGCAATGATGTTCAACCGCGACCTGTCCGCGCTGGTGCTCGGCGACGACGTGGCGTCGTCACTCGGTGTCAGAGTGGCGCGGATCCGGCTGATGCTGCTGGTGATCGCGACGGTGCTGGCCGCGATGGCGACTGCCGGTGCCGGTCCGATCGCGTTCATCGCGTTGGTGGCGCCGCAGGTCGCGCTGTGGCTGACCCGAATGGAACGACCGCCGTTGCTGACCACTGCGATGCTTGGCGCGCTGTTCGTCGTACTGGCTGACCTGCTGGCGCGGAACGGGTTGCAGTGGGCGCAGGTCGGTCCGTACGAGCTACCCGTCGGCGTGCTCACCGCCGCGTGCGGAGCGCCGTACCTGCTTCACCTCATCGGCCGTCAGCAGAAGGGACGTCTCTAATGCACGTCGAGAACCTGACCCTTGCGTACGTCGCTGATGCGCCGGTGGTCGACGGACTGACGCTGGAGGTGCCGTCCGGTCAGCTGACCGCAGTTGTCGGACCGAACGGGTCCGGGAAGTCCACACTGCTGCGTGGGATGAGCAGACTGCTCGCTCCGAAGAGTGGACGAGTACTGCTGGACGGTAAGGACATTCACCAGTTGCCGGCGCGTGAACTGGCCCGCAAGCTCGGTGTCCTGCCGCAGGGCCCGGTGACGCCCGAGGGGATCACGGCTGCCGAGCTGGTGTCGCGGGGACGGCATCCACATCGCGGTCTCTTCGGGCGGCTGACAGGTGCGGACGATGCCGCGATCAACGAGGCGCTGCAGGCAGTAGAGCTCACAGAGCTCCGTGACAGGCCGGTCGACCAGTTGTCCGGTGGCCAGCGGCAGCGGGTATGGATTGCGATGGTGCTGGCCCAGGGGACCCAGCACCTGCTCCTCGACGAGCCGACGACGTACCTGGACCTCGCGCACGCTGTGGACGTGATGAACGTGGTCCACGCAGCCGCAACGTCAGGGCGGACCGTTGTGGCGGTGCTGCATGACCTGACGCTGGCAGCACAGTACGCCGACCACCTGGTGGTGATGGGGGACGGGCAGATCGCTGCGCAGGGCCGTCCGGTCGACGTGCTCACCGCAGCGTTGCTGGACGAGGTGTTCGGGCTGAAGGCCACGGTGGTGGAGGTCGGTGGCGCACCGGTCGTCGTACCGGACCGTAGGCTGGCTGGATGAGCTACACCGTGAGCCGTCTGGCGGACGTCCTGGCTGACTCGGTCAGCTGGATCTCCGTGAGTACGGCGGCCCGCGGGCCGGACTGGGTCTCGTGTGAGGAGCTCATCGCCGAGCAGCAGACGGGTGGCGATCCGACGTTGGCGTGGCGGTCGGCTGCCGCGGCTGACTACGCGAGGGACTATGCGATCGAGCCGCCGGTGCAGGTGGCGGCCATGTTCACGCTCATGTGGTACGTCCAGGTGCCGTCGCTGGTCGCCGGGGTGACCGCTGCCGTCACGGGGGTCTCGCCTGAGGTGTCACCGGCCGCCCTGGCGTTCAAGCGGCACCCGACGGCGCACTACCCGGCTGAGGTGGCGCTGCTGTCGGACAAGGTCGTCCCGCTTGAGCTGGCAGCTGCGCAGCTCAAGGAGCATGCCACGACGTTCCTGGACGGCTACGAACCAGGGGTGAAGCTGGGTTCGCTGCAGCGGTTGGGGGCGGTGGACGACGAGGTGCGGGCGGCGATCCGGCTGCCCGAGGAGGCGCCGTACGCCGAGGACGCCGCGGCGGCGTTCGGGGTTTCCTTGGAGGACAAGTTGCGGACCTCCTGCTGTTACTTCTACGTGTTACCGGGCGTCACGGCCTGTTCGACCTGCCCACGGTTCCGCTGATTTTTCGCCGAGAGCTGAACCGGTGAGCGGGTTCGTCCGGATCCGGCCGGAAACTGTCGGTGGCCTCGGGAAGCATGGTCGGCATGAGTCGATGCACACCCCAGACGTCACCGGCAGGTAATTCCTGGTCGGTTGTCCAGCCCTTGGCCCGGAGCTAGGTTCGCTGACGTGACCTCGTCCGGTGGTTCTCCGGCGACGACTCCGATCGGCTCCCGGGCCGAAGCGGAGGGCTATGTCGCGATGGTCTGTTTCAAGCACGGTCCACCTCGGTTGTTCGGCGTCGAGCTCGAGTGGACAGTGCATCACGCGGATGATCCGCACCGGCCGCTCGACGCCGGTCTCCTGAGCAAAGCCCTGGGCATGCATGCCCCCGCGACCCTGGTCCGAGGCAGTCCGCAGCTGCCGCTGAGCCGGGGCGCTCTGGTCACCGTGGAGCCCGGTGGCCAGGTAGAGATCTCCGGCCCCGCGTCGGACTCGATCCCGCAGCTGATCGACGACACCGCCGCCGACGCCGCCGAGCTGACGGCTCTTCTGCTGGACGCGGACCTGGTCCCGGGCGCCTACGGCCTGGACCCCTTTCGTACTCCGCGCCGCATCCTCACCGTCCCGCGGTACGCCGCGATGGAACACGCCTTCCAGCGCCTCGGACCGCACGGACCGCGGATGATGTGCAGCACCGCCGGCCTGCAGATCTGCCTCGACGCCGGCGAACACGACGAGACGGCTCTCCGCTGGCGCGCGCTGCACGACCTGGGCCCCGCCCTGGTCGGCCTGTTCGCCAATTCCCGTCGCCGCGCCGGTTCGGACACGGGCTGGGCCTCGGCCCGCACGCAGGCGACCTTCGGGACCTGTGCTCCGTTCACCGAGCCGCCACCGCTCGACGCCGACCTGGCTGATCCGGCCGCCGCCTGGGCACGGACGGCGATGGAGGCGCCGGTCCTCTGCCTGCGGCGGGGCGACACTTGGGATGCGCCCACCGGGCTGACCTTCGGGGCCTGGGCCGACGGACAGCTGCCCGGCGACAGACCGACGTACGACGATCTCGACTACCACCTGTCCACGCTGTTCCCGCCGGTCCGGCCGCGCGGGTATCTCGAGGTTCGCTACCTCGACGCGCAGCCGGGTGACGGGTGGATCGCCCCGACCCTGCTGCTCACCGCACTGATGTCCGCTCCGATGGACCAGGTCCTGGCCGCGGCCGAGCCGGCGGCCGGCCGCTGGTTCCCGGCCGCTCGCGAGGGGCTGAAGGACGCCCTGGTCCTGCGGGCCGCGCGCGATGTGGTCGCGCTGGGTACCGAGGTGATGGACCGGACCGGTGTGGATCCAGAACTCATCGCTGCCGTCGCAACCCGGCTCCAGCGCGTCGTCGACAACACCCACGGAAGGCGAGCTTCATGAATCACCAACTGTCCGATCTGTCGCCCGAGGGCCTGCGCGCGTTCGTCGGTGAGCAGCTCGAACGGTCGCGGGCCCGGACGGTCCAGCTGACCGACGCGGTCGACACCGACGACCTGGTCAGGCAGCACTCCAAACTGATGTCGCCGCTGGTCTGGGACTACGCGCACATCGGCAACCAGGAAGAGCTCTGGCTGGTCCGCGACGTCGGCGGCCGTGAGCCGCTCCGCCAGGACATCGACGAGCTGTACGACGCGTTCCAGCACCCGCGCGCGGACCGTCCTTCGCTGCCACTGCTCGGTCCGGCGGAGACGCGCACCTATGTGACTGAGGTACGGGACAAGGTTCTGGATGTGCTGGACCACGTGAAGTTCGATGCCGGACGTGAGCTGGTGGACAACGCGTTCGCGTTCGGGATGATCACGCAGCACGAGCAGCAGCACGACGAGACGATGCTGGCGACGCACCAGTTGCGGGAGGGTGCGCCGGTGCTCGACGCGCCGCCGCCTCCTACGGGCCGGTCGCTGTCCTCGGCCGAGGTGTTCGTGCCGGGCGGCGTGTTCGAGATGGGTACATCGATCGAGCCGTGGGCGCTGGACAACGAGCGGCCCGCACACGGCGTCCACGTCAAGCCGTACGTGATCGACACCGTGCCGGTGACGAACGGCGACTACCTGCGCTTCGTGCTCGGCGGTGGGTACGAGGACCCGCGGTGGTGGTCCGAGGCCGGGTGGGCGCACGTCCAGAAGGCTTCGCTGGTCGCACCGCGGTTCTGGTCGCAGGTCGACGGAGAGTGGTGGCGGGTGCGGTTCGCGCACCAGGAGCTGTTGCCGCTCGACGAGCCGGTGATGCACGTCTGCTTCTACGAGGCGGAGGCGTACGCGAAGTGGGCCGGCAAGCGGCTGCCGACCGAGGAGGAGTGGGAGTTCGCGGCGCGGTTCGACCCGTCGACCGGCCGGACGCGGCGGTTCCCGTGGGGTGACGAGTCGCCGGGGCCGCAGCACGCGAACCTGGGCCAGCGGCACCTCCGGCCCGCGCCGGCCGGGGCGTATCCGGCGGGCGCTTCGCCGCTCGGCGTGGAGCAGTTGATCGGGGACGTGTGGGAGTGGACGTCGAGCGACTTCCGCCCGTACCCGGGGTTCCGCGCGTGGCCGTACGACGAGTACTCGCTGGTGTTCTTCGGGCCCGACTACAAGGTGCTCCGCGGCGGCTCGTTCGGCACCGACGAGGTGGTTGCCCGCGGCACCTTCCGGAACTGGGACTACCCGATTCGGCGGCAGATCTTCGCCGGCTTCCGCTGTGCCCGGGACCCGCGACCCGAGGAATTGCACGCCTGATGTGCCGTCATCTGGCCTATCTCGGCCCACCCGTGACTCTGGCGTCGCTGGTGCTGGAGCCGGAGCACTCGCTGTACGAGCAGAGCTGGGCCCCCGCTGACATGCGCGGCGGGGGATCGGTGAACGCGGACGGCTTCGGCGTCGGCTGGTATCTCGAAGGCGATGTCGCTGTCTCCGGCGGGCCGGTCCGCTACCGGCGGGACGTGCCGATCTGGACCGACGAGAACCTCCCCGGCCTCGCGGGCACGATCCGGTCCGGTGCCGTCATCGCCGCCGTCCGGAACGGGACCGTCGGGATGCCGTACGGTCAGTCGGCGATCGCGCCGTTCGCAGCGGATCACTGGCTGTTCAGCCACAACGGACGTATCCCCGGCTGGCCGGACGCGACGCTCAAGCTGGCCGAGCAGTTACCGGTCGCCGACCTGCTGGGGCTCGATGCTCCTGTCGACTCTGTCTTCCTCTGGGCGCTGATCGCCCACCGCCTCGCCGAGGGCGCGCCCCCGGCGGACGCGGTCGCCGCGGTCGTGCACGAAGTCGAGGCGCTGGCGCCCGGATCACGACTGAACATCCTGCTCACCGACGGCGAACAACTGATCGCCACCGCCTGGACCCACTCCCTCCACCTCCGCCGCACCGCCAACTCCGTAACAGTCGCCTCCGAGCCGTTCGGCTCAGGCCACTGGACCGCCGTACCCGATCGCTCGTTGCTCGTGGCCACCGCCACCAACCTGCAGCTCACCCCGATGGAAGGACGAGAGTGACCCTCATCGACGTACATCTGACGCCGGACTATGCGGCTCGGGCATTGCGGGAGGATGTTCGGGCGGGGTTGGCGGCGACGCCCAAGTGGTTGCCGCCGAAGTGGTTCTACGATGCGCGGGGGAGTGAGCTGTTCGAGGAGATCACGCGGCTGCCGGAGTACTACCCGACGCGGGCCGAGCGGGAGATCCTGCGGGCACGGGCCGGTGAGATCGCGGCGATCACCAACGCGCACACGCTGGTCGAGCTCGGATCCGGGTCGTCGGAGAAGACCCGCCTGCTGCTCGACGGGCTCCGCGCGCACGGGACGCTCACGTCGTTCGTCCCGCTCGACGTGTCGGAATCCGCGCTGCGGGACGCGTCCGACGCCATCAACGCCGACTACCCGAGTCTCGACGTACACGGGGTGGTCGGCGACTTCACGGCGCATCTCGACAAGCTCCCGGGTGATCCGCCGCGGGTCGTCGCGTTCCTCGGCGGCACGATCGGCAACCTGATCCCGGCGGAGCGCGAGGCGTTCTACCGTTCGGTTCGCGAGGTCCTCGAGCCCGGCGAGTGGCTGCTGCTCGGCACCGATCTCGTGAAGGATCCCGCCACGCTGGTTGCGGCGTACGACGACTCCGCCGGCGTCACCGCCGAGTTCAACAAGAACGTGCTGCGGGTGATCAACCGGCAGCTCGGCGCGGACTTCGACGTGGACGCATTCGAGCACGTCGCGCTCTGGGACGCGGACAACGAATGGATCGAGATGCACCTGCGCGCGACCCGCGCGATGCGGGTGCTGATCCCGGAGATCCACCTGGAGATCACGTTCGACGAGGGCGAGGAGATCAGCACCGAGATCTCGGCCAAGTTCCACCGCGCCGGCGTCGAAGCCGAACTCGACAAAGCAGCCTTCACCCCGGCCGCATGGTGGACCGACACCAACTCCCGCTTCGCCCTCTCCCTCTGGCAAGCCGTGTAGCCCGCCCCATTTGCCTGGCTGACCCAGCAATTTGCCTGGCTGACCCACGGAATCAGGGGTTCCCCACCCAGACTCAGGGTGGGGAACCCCCAATTTGCTGGGTCAGCCAGGCAACAGGCAATGGCGGGTAGGCACCTGGTATTACCTGTCCCCAGTCACCAATGCCTGTTCCCGCTCCCCACTGCCTGCCCTCGCCTCCCCAGCCCGCGACGGTGAGTTGTGTCGTCGGAGCGGGGGGCCATCTTGTCGGGAAAGTCGCGATCTGCAACTCTGTTTCCCCGCTCTTCGGGGTTCGCCCGGGACCGGGCAGCAGAGCAAACCCACACCTGCCCAGCCACGATTTCCACCGGAGTACAGGGCTCCCCAAACCGGTTTGGGAACGATGGCATGCCGTTTTGGGGGTGCGGGGCTCCCCGAACTGGTTTGGGGAGCGAGAGCAGCGACCAGCTTCACGTGCCGTCGACAACGGGGGTTGTGGTGCGGGTCGGTTCGACGGGTCGTGCACTGGCGGGACGCCGTACGCGCGGGCGCGATCACGCTCAGGTGCACTACCCAGCCAATCAACACGTCCCGTCGAGAACGCACACTCAGCCGCCCGCCCCGCGCCGACCGCCCACACATCAGAAGCTCTTGTCTGCTTCGCCGACTCCTCGGGGGTGGGAAGATGGGGTGGGCCGCTCGGTAAGCCGGTTTGACTGTGATGCCGCGAGAGCT
>NZ_SJKA01000029.1 GCF_004331435.1 Kribbella sindirgiensis | reverse complement strand
GGGCCGGGAGCAGAAGGAGTCGCAAAGCGCTCCAGCATCCCGACCCGCCAACACCAAGTCTACGAATCCGTCGGCGGCTTGACATCCCTTAGGAACTCAAACTGGGCCGCATGCACCTACGCCGGTACGAAGAGGCAGACCGCCCAGCCGTCCTCGCCCTCGCCCCACGCCTGACCGAAGGCGTAGCGCCCTGGCGCTCCTCCGAGAAGGTCCTGACAGCCGTCACCGGATGGGTCGCTGACGCCCTCGAGCGCTCCGGCGACCCGGCCAGCTTCGTGTATGTCGCCGAGGACAGCGACGGCATTGCAGGCTTCGTGTCCGGCGAGCAGCGCACGCACTGGTCCGGTGATCCGGAGTTGTACGTCGGCGAGCTGGTGGTCGCTCCGGCGTATGAGGGTCGTGGTGTCGGGCGAGCACTGCTGGATGCGGTCACCGCTCACGCCAGACGATGTGGTCTGAGCACGATCTCGCTTGAGACCGGGGCTGCCAACGCCAACGCCCGTGCCTTCTACGGCCGGCTCGGGTTCGCGGAGGAGGACGTGAAGCTGACGAAGACCCTCAGCTGACCGGGGCGGCGGCTGCCGCCGGTGCAATGGGATGATCGGGGGGTGAAGATCCTCTCGGTTCAGTCGGCGGTTGCGTTTGGGCATGTGGGTAATTCGGCGGCTGTGTTTCCGCTTCAGCGGATTGGGGTGGAGGTGTTGCCGGTGTACACGGTGAACTTCTCCAACCACACCGGGTACGGGGCGTGGCGGGGGCCGCTGATCAGTCCGGAGGACGTGCGAGAGGTTCTGCTCGGGATCGAGGATCGCGGGGTGCTTCCGCAGATCGACGTGGTGCTTTCGGGCTACCAGGGCGGTGAGGGGATCGCCGACGTGATTCTCGAGACGGTGGAGCGGGTGAAGGCGGCCAACCCCGCGGCGGTGTACTCCTGTGACCCGGTGATGGGCAACGCGAAGTCCGGGTGCTTCGTCGCACCGGCGATCCCGGTGCTGCTGCGCGATCGGGTGGTTCCGGCAGCTGACATCATCACGCCCAACCAGTTCGAGCTGGGCTTCCTGACCGGCACCGAGCCTGACACGCTCGAGTCCACGCTGGCCGCGGTGGAGCTGGTCCGCGCGACCGGACCGCGCACGGTGCTCGTCACCAGCGTCGAGCGTCCGGAGCGCGAGGACGGCACGATCGAGATGCTGGCGGTCGACGACAGTGGTGCGTGGATCGTGCAGACGCCGTACATCCCGATGAAGGCGAACGGCTCGGGTGACGTGACGGCCGCGCTCTTCACGGCGCACTACCGCAGTACGGGTGATCTCGCGGATGCGCTCGCGCGTACGACCTCGAGCGTCTTCGACCTGCTGACGCGCACCCACGAGTCGGGTGAGCGCGAGCTGCAGCTCGTGGAGTCACAGGACGCGTACGCCAACCCGCAGATGCAGTTCAAGCCACAGCAGGTCAGCTGACGAGTTCTGCAGCCTGATCGATGGTGTCGACCAGGTGGATGGAGTGCGTCATCTGCCGGTCGGCTGCCAGTGACTGGAGGAGCGGCCAGACGGGGAGGTGGACCGTCCAGTGGTTGATGCCGACGAGGATCAGTGGGATCTGGGTGGCCGCGTCGCCGTAGTAGTTGGGGGTGACGGCCTGGAAGACTTCCTGGACGGTGCCGGCGGCGCCGGGGAGGTAGATGATGCCGCCGCGAGCGCGGCCGAGGAGGACGTCCTCGCGCTGGGCGTTCGAGAAGTACTTCGCGATCGAGCCGGCGAACACGTTCGGCGGCTCGTGCCCGTAGAACCAGGTCGGGATCGACACCCCGCCGTTCCCGGGGAACCGGGCGCGTACCCCGAGCCCGGCGGCCGCCCACGCGCCGATCGACGGGCGGAACGACGGTACGGCGGCCAGCTCGGCCAGCGCGGCGTCGACGTCGGCCTCGTCGTACGACGCCAGCGACGCCCCGAGGTTGGCGGCCTCCATCGCACCCGGACCGCCGCCGGTGACGACGACACGGTTGCGCCGGGCAAGCGTCCGGCCGAGCAGTACGGCGGCGCGGTAGTTGGCGTCGCCCCGCAGTACGCCGTGACCGCCCATCACCCCGACCCACGGCTCCTCGTCGGGGAGTTCCGCCAGCGCGTCCGCGATCGCGTGGTCGTGCAGCGAGGTGGCGAGCGTACGGCTGGTGTCGCCCTTCTCGTCGTGCTGCCGGGACCACGCGTAGATCCGGGCGTCCGGCGTGGCGTCGTACCCGTTCTCGAGGCCGGCGTACAGCTCGTCCGCGTCGTACAGCCGCCCACGGTACGCGTCGAACGGCAGCTCCGGGATCGCCGGGAACACCAGCCCGCCGCCGTCCCGGACCCAGCCGTCGGCCTTGTCGTCCAGCAGGCAGCCGAGGAACACCGAGCCGGTCGGCTGCAGCCCCAGGAGTTCCGCCGTACGGCCGGTCAGATCCACCGACTGCACCCGCCACCCGGCCATCGCGGTGGCGCCAGCGGCCAGCAGCCGGTCGAACTGCTCCAGCGACTCGATATCCACATGCGGAATGCTCGGCAACGTCACGGGGAGCACACTAATAGACGCCCGCTATCACCTGAGGTAATGCTTAGGGCATGACACATGCGGAGCTCTGGGAGCGTCACAAGGCCGTTATGCCGGCTTGGCTCGCGTTGTACTACGAGGAGCCGATCGAGATCGTGCAGGGGTCCGGGCGCCGGGTCACCGACGGTGAGGGGAACACGTACCTCGACTTCTTCGCCGGCATCCTCACCAACGCGATCGGCTACGACATCGCGGAGATCTCCGACGCGGTCCGCGAGCAGCTGTCGTCCGGGATCGCGCACACCTCGACGGTGTACCTGATCCGCAAGCAGATCGAGCTGGCCGAGCAGATCGCCGAGCTGTCCGGGATCCCGAACGCCAAGGTCTTCTTCGCCAACAGCGGCACCGAGGCGAACGAGACGGCGCTCCTGCTCGCCACCCAGAACCGCCGCTCCAACCAGGTGCTGGCGATGCGCAACTCGTACCACGGCCGTGCGTTCGGCACGGTCGCGATCACCGGCAACCGCGGCTGGTCCGCGAGCAGCCTGTCGCCGGTGAACGTGCAGTACGTGCAGGGCGCGTACCGGTACCGCAGCCCGTTCCGCGACCTGCCCGACGCGGAGTACATCAAGGTCTGCGTCGACGACCTGCGCAACGTCATCGAGACCACCACGTCCGGCGACGTCGCCTGCCTGATCCTCGAGCCGATCCAGGGTGTCGGCGGATTCTCGTCACCCCCGGACGGGCTGTACGGCGCGTTCAAACAGGTGCTCGACGAGTACGGCATCCTGCTGATCGCGGACGAGGTGCAGACCGGATGGGGCCGGACCGGCGATCACTTCTGGGGGATCCAGGCCCACGACGTCGTACCTGATGCGATGACGTTCGCGAAGGGCCTCGGGAACGGGTTCGCGATCGGCGGGGTTGTCGCAAAGGCTGATCTGATGGACAGCGTCAAGGCGAACTCGCTGTCGACGTTCGGCGGCAACCCGATCTCGACCAGTGCCGCGAAGGCCACGATCGACTACCTGCTCGACAAGGACCTGCAGGCGAACGCGGCCAAGCGCGGCGCGCAACTCGTCGACGGCCTGCGCGGCATCTCCGACGAGTTCCCCGAACTCGGCGACGTCCGCGGCAAAGGACTGATGCTCGCCGCCGAGCTGGTCAAACCCGACGACAACAGCCCCGACGCCGCCGCGACGGCCAAGCTCCAGCAGGAAACCAAGAACCGCGGCCTCCTGGTCGGCAAGGGCGGCCTCTACGGCAACGTCCTCCGCATGGCACCCCCCATGACCCTCACCGAAGCAGAAGCCACCGAAGCCCTCGAAATCCTCCGCGACTCCTTCAACACCCTCCGCTGAACAGGTTGCATGAAGTTGCAATGGTGAACTCTGGTAGGCGCTCGGGGATCGGAGGAATCTGAGATCGTCATGAAAGGCCGACGGAGGAATCCCGCAGTACGCATTCTGCTGGCCTGTTTGATGCTGGCGGCGTTCTCGATTGTTGCCGAGCAAGAGGCGCAGGCAGACGTCAAGTACATCTGCTACATCGGTTTCGCCGGGACGTGCGACACCGGACGCGTCTTTCCCTACAGCAACGGCTGCGTGACGGTCGGCGCCGGGTCTCGCCCCAGCGAGATGTTGATTGAACTGAAGAGCGCTGCCAATGGCTACACGGTGTGGAGCACGCGGATCTACGCGAGCGCTTCCGCGTGGCACCAATCGGTGTGCGGACGACAGACCTTCTCCAGGTCCTACGTCCGCGGCACTCTGATCTACAGCGGTCTCAGCGTGGCAAGTATCCAGGGATCACGTTCTTGACCGCTTCTCCGAACAATCGCCGGCCCCGGGACGTGTCGTCCCGGGGCCATTTCTCTCAGCCGGTGCAGGTCTTGCAGGGGAACCAGCCGAGTTCTTCGCGGTAGACGTTCTCCCAGGTGCCGAGTTTGTAGGTGACCTTGGCCCAGACGAAGTTGCCGCGTTTGTCGTTCGGTTTCGGCATCCGGGGGACGTCGACCCCGAGCCAGTACTCGCCGTACCCCTTGATCTTGCCGCCGGTGCTGTACGCCCACCACTCGCCGTTGACGTAGACGTCGATCCGCCAGGACTGCGCCTGGGCCTCGCAGTGAGCGAGCACATTGGCCCGTCCGTGCGTGCCGCCGCCGGCCGGCGCGAAGTTCGCATCGGCGTCCCAGCAGAAGTCCTGACTCTGGCCGGTCGGTCGAGGTTCAGCGCTCGCGGTCGCAGGCAGGGTGGCCAGAAGCGCCGTGCCGGCGATCATCGCGACGAGCGTCCGGATTCGGTTCATCGTCGTCTCCTCAGGCCGGCGAGGCGGTCGGGAAGCAGTCGTACGTGCGCTCGCTGTTCAGCGGATCCTCGTTCGGGCCGAAGATCGCTGCCGACGCGTCGACACACGCGGACTCCTTCGCGCTCGGTGGCGTCGAGGGAACCGTGACCACCTTGTGGTACCTGCTGACCGTGGTGGGCAGAGTCTGGAAGAAGTACGGCTCGCGGGTACGCCGGTTGTAGACCGAGAGGACGAACTCCTTGGTGTACTTGTAGTTGTCGCAGTGCATGTCGACCGTGATCGCCCACCAGCCACCGGTCTGGTCGTGGTCGAAGACCTTGGCGACGATCGGCACGGCGCACTTCGGCCGGGCCGCGTCCGCGTCCGCGGGCGTGGCCGTTGCTGTCAGCACCAGTACGGCGGCCGTCGTCGCGGCGACAACCTGAGGAACTCTCATGATCGATTCTCCCCAATCGAAAGGTGTCAGCTACCGAACGTCAGGATAGCGCTGCGGAGAGTTATCAGTTGCCGCGAGCAAAGAAAAGGTCCCGGGACGAATCGTCCCGGGACCTTGGAAGTGAAGGCTGCTCAGCTGCCGGTGTCCGACGTGTCGTCGGCGCCGGTGGTGACACCGGTGAGGCCGGCACCGCCGGTCTGATCGATCGGGTCGGCGGTGAGAGGGCCGCCGGCCGAGCGGCCCCGGCGGCGCATCATCGTCTCGACCCGGTTGGCGAGCAGGCCGAGCAGGTAGTTCACGATCACGAAGATCGCACCCACGACGATCAGTGCCGGCAACAGGTTCACCTTGAAGTTACCGATCTGCTCCGCCTTCCGGAGCAGTTCCTCGTAGGTGATGATGTAGCCGAGCGCGGTGTCCTTGAGGATCACGACCAGTTGGCCGACGATCGCCGGCAACATCGCCGTGATTGCCTGTGGCAACAGCACCAGCCGCATCGTCTTGCCGCCGGTCAGGCCGATCGCCAGGGCCGCCTCGCGCTGTCCCTTCGGCAGCGAGAAGACGCCGGAGCGAACGAGTTCGGCGACCACGGCGCCGTTGTACAGCGTCAGGGCGGTGACGACGGCCGCCAGGGCGTACTGCTCCGGCGGGAACACCTCGTAGTGCGCGTACAGGGCGAAGGTGAACAGCATCATCAGCAGCACCGGCACCGCGCGGAAGAACTCGACGATCACGCTGCAAGGCCACCGGATCCAGACGGCGGCCGACAGCCTCCCGACGCCCAGCAGGACCCCGACGATCATCGCCAGGACGACCGAGATCGCGGCTGCGGTCAGCGTTCCGGCCAGGCCGGGGAGCAGATACGCGGTCCAGATCTCTCCGGTCAGGAACGGCTTCCACTTCGCCGCGGTGAGCTGCCCCTTCTCGTTGAACCTGTCGATGACGAACCAGAGAGCCAGGAACAGTGCGACGATGCTGGCGACACCGACCGCGGCGTACAGGCGCTTCGACCGCGGGCCGGGCGCATCGAACAGAACGCTGCCGCTCATCGCTTCACCGCCAGCCGCTTGGACATCGAGGTGAACAGCATGCCGACCGGTAGCGTCAGGATGACGAAGCCGATGGCGAAGATGCCGAACACCACGAAGAGCACGTCGGGCCGGTTCTCGATCATCACCTTCATCACCGCGGAGGCCTCGGTGACACCGATGACGGAGGCGACCGTCGAGTTCTTGGTCAGCGCGATCAGCACGTTGCCCAGCGGCGTGATCGCACCGCGGAACGCCTGCGGGAGGACGACGTACCGCAGCGTCTTCAGGAACGGCAGGCCGATCGCGCGGGCCGCCTCGGCCTGCCCGAGCGGCACGGTGTTCACACCGCTACGGATCGCCTCGGCGACGAACGACGCGTGGTAGACCGACAGGCCGAGGACGGCCAGGCGGAAGTTGTTGTCGTTGATGAAGGTGTTCGAGTCCTTGTTCGCCAGCGAGACACCGAGTTGCAGGAACAGCCCCAGGTTGCAGAACACGATGACCAGCGTCAGCGGGGTGTTCCGGACGATGTTCACGTAGGCGGTGCCGATCAGCTGCAGCACTCGGACCGGCGAGACCCGCATCACCGCCACGACAGTGCCGATCAGCAGTGCGAGCACCGCCGACAGCAGTGTCAGGTAGATGGTCGTCCGGAACGCCGCGAGACCGTCGTACTCGGAGAAGAACTCCGAAATCACGTCCATGTTTCTCCTGCTGGGGAACGAGGTGGAGATCAGCGCGCCGGGGAGGGACCGCGAACGGTCCCTCCCCGGCGGCGTCGATCAGGCGCAGGCGTCGAAGGTCTTCGGCGGGTTCGTCGCCGCGTCGAGCTTCAGCCCCGACGGGCCGAGGTTCTTGTCGAAGGCCTTCTGCCACTCGCCGGAGTCGACCATCTTCTTCAGCGCGTCGTTGACCTTGGTGCAGGTCTCGGTGTCGCCCTTCTTCAGGCCGACGCCGTAGCGCTCGGTCGAGAAGGTCTTGCCGACCACCTTGAACTTGCCCTGGTTGGCGGCCTGCGAGGCGTAGCCGGCCAGGATGGTGTTGTCCGTGGTCAGTGCGTCGACCGCGCCGGCGCCGAGGGCCTCGACGCACTTGGAATAGCCGTCGTACTCCTGCAGCTGCACGGTCTTGGCGAACTTGTCCTTGACCTTCTGCGCCGACGTGGAGCCGGTCACCGAACACAGCTTCTTGCCGTTCAGCGCGTCCGGACCGGTGATGTCGGTGTTGTCGGCCTTGACCAGCAGGTCCTGGCCGGCGGTCAGGTACGGACCGGCGAAGGAGACCTTCTCCTTGCGCGCGTCGGTGATCGAGTACGACGCGAAGATCATCTTGACCTGCCCGTTGGCCAGCAACGTCTCGCGCTGGGCCGACGGGGACTCCTTGAACGTGATGTTGTCCTCGGAGTAGCCGAGCTCCTTGGCGACGTACTTCGCCACGTCGACGTCCATGCCGGTGTAGTTCGTGCCTTCCTTGAGGCCGATACCCGGCTGGTCGTACTTGATGCCGATGGTGATCTTCTCGCCACCGCCGGAGCCGGAGCCCGAGCCCGAGTCGTCGCCGCAAGCGACCAGTCCGGTCGCAGCCAGCCCCGCGATGCCGAGGGCAGCGATGATTCGCTGTCGCATTGTCTTTTCCTCCGTTGTTTCGGTACTGCGCTGAGAACGGCCGGTGCGGTCAGTGGGTGAGGATCTTCGAGAGGAAGTCCTGCGCCCGCTTGGTCTGCGGGTCGGTGAAGAACTTCTCCGGCTCGGCTTCCTCGACGATCTGCCCGTCGGCCATGAAGACGACCCGGTTCGCCGCCCGGCGGGCGAAGCCCATCTCGTGGGTCACCACGACCATCGTCATGCTCTGGCCGGCGAGGTCGACCATGACGTCGAGGACCTCCTTGATCATCTCCGGGTCCAGCGCCGAGGTGGGCTCGTCGAACAGCATCACCTTGGGATCCATGGCCAGTGCGCGGGCGATCGCCACGCGCTGCTGCTGACCGCCGGACAGCTGGGCCGGGTACTTCGCCGCCTGGGCGCCGACGCCGACCCGGTCGAGCAACGCCTTCGCGCGCTCGTCCGCCTCGGACTTGGACTTGCCGCGGACCTTGGTCGGGCCGAGGGTGACGTTCTGCAGGATCGTCTTGTGCGCGAACAGGTTGAACGACTGGAACACCATGCCGACATCGGCCCGCAGCCTCGCGAGTGCCTTGCCCTCGCTGGGCAGCGGCTGGCCGTCGAGCAGGATGCTGCCGGAGTCGATCGGTTCCAGCCGGTTGATCGCGCGGCAGAGCGTCGACTTGCCGGACCCGGACGGCCCGATCACCACGACGACCTCGCCCTGGTCGATGGACAGGTTGATGTCCTTCAGGACGTGCAGTTCGCCGAAATGCTTGTTGACGCCGGTCAGCGCTACCAGACCGGTTTTCGTCAGCGTGTCGGAATCGCTCATGGCCAGAACCTAGCGGAGCCGGGGGTGCGGTCGCAGGCCCGGGTGGTTCCACGGTGGTAACGATCTGCAATAAACGCGGCGGATCGTGACGCCTCGATCACACACTGCTCGGGTTTGTCCGTTTTTGATCGGGGCGCCCCGTCAGGTGACGATTCCGTACTCGCGGATCTTGCGGTAGATGGTTGCCCGGGACATCCCGAGCGCGGTGGCGGAGGCCTTCTTGTCACCGTCGTACGTCGACAACGCGTCGACGATCGCGTCCCGCTCGAGGGCCTCGATCGGGGTCAGCTGCCGCCGGGTCGTGGCCCTGCACTCGGGTGGCAGGTCGGCCAGCTCGACCACGCCGGACCGGCGGCGCCTGGCCACTGCCGCGAGGACCGACCGCAGATGGGTGATGTTGCCCGCCCACGGCAGCCGCATCAGCTGGTTCATCGTGGCGGTGGAGAACGTCAGGCCGTTGATACCGGCCTTCGCGAGCAGCGCCCGGACGAGGGCCGGGACGTCCTCGACGTGATGCCGCAGCGGCGGCACCTCGACGGTGCGCGGAAAGAAGGCCAGCAGTTCGTCGGCGATCTCGGTGCGATCCGCGGGCAGCGTGAGCGCGACCCAGGCGTCCCCGGCCGTCGCGCCGTCGCGGACGCTCTGCAGGAGCTCGGTGAAGCCGTCGAGAACCTCGCCGGTCAGCAGGTGCGCCCGGCGGATGATCAGATCGGCGCCGGACTCCAGTTCCGCGCGGGCCTCGGCCACCAGGTCCTCGCCTGTCACCGCCGGATCGAGGACCGCGAGCCGCCGGTCGGGCGCCACCTGCCGGCGGACCGCGCGCAGCAGCGACAGCTTGCCCGCACCCGGCTCGCCGTCGGCGATCAGCCACTCGGCCCGGCTGCACGCGTGCAGCATCTCCTGGATGATGTGCTGCCAGACCGCGCTGGTTCCGGTCGTCCCGGGGACCACCGGGAGGCGCGTCACCTGATGCCCGCGGGCCGGGAGACCTTGCTCCTTGATCTGGATCACCCCGCCGGCGAGGGTGTCGCCGACGAAGGTCGGCCGGTAGGCCATCCGGGCGGTGGTTCCGCTGGGCAGATCGGTGAGGAAGACCTGCGGTTTCGTGCCGCCGCGCGCGTCGCGGGTGCGGTCGATCAGGGCCGCCTGGTCGACGGCGTCGAAGCGCGCCTGCACGTAGGCGTTCATCATGAAGACCTCGTCGCCGAGCGCGAGCACCGGTCCGCCGCTGTGCCGGCAGGCGGCGTAGTAGTCACTGAGCAGGGCGTGGTCGAGCGCGTTCGCCTCCTCGACGACCCGCTCGTGGATCCGCCGCGCCGCGAGTTTGGCGAACGACAGCAGGATCGAGTTCGAGTTCCTGGCCTGGGTGGTGATGTCCAGTACGCCGAGCAGGCCGCCGGTGACCGGATGCGTGATCGGGGCGCCGGCGCAGGAGAACATCCGCAGCTTCCCGTTGTAGTGCTCGGCGCCGTCGACCAGGATCGGTCCGCAGACCTCGAGCGCCGTACCGATCCCGTTGGTCCCGACCGCGGACTCGGCGTACTGGAATCCGGGGGCGAGGTCGACCGAGTCCAGGCGCCGGAGCAGGGCGGGGTCGCCGCCGCGGCGGTCGAGGACGACGCCCTTCGCGTCGGTCAGGATGATGCAGACCGGCTCGTTGTGGAGCTCCGCCGACAGCGCGTCGATGACCGGCCGGGCCGCCCGCATCAGCGTGGTCTCCCGGTCGATCCGGTCGAAGTACACGGGCGCCGGACGGTCGATGTCCACCTGCGAGGCGTGTGAACGCTCCCACGAGAACTTGATCGGATCGCGGACCGGTTGCGCAGCGCCCATGGCCGTCTCCTTCACGTCCGTCACCAGCGGAACTGCTCCCACGGTAGCGGCCTGGCGCGGGACCGCCATCTCACATTGAGACACAGAGACCTCCGATCGGCGGCTTTCATCTCTTCTCAACCCCGATGATGGAGGCCCCAATTGAGCAGGCAGAGTCTCACCAAGGCGCACGCCAAGATCACCGAGCTGTCCTGGGAACCGACGTTCGCGACCCCGGCGACCCGGTTCGGCACCGACTACACCTTCGAGAAGGCGCCGAAGAAGGACCCGCTGAAGCAGATCATGCGGTCCTACTTCCCGATGGAGGAGGAGAAGGACAACCGCGTGTACGGCGCCATGGACGGCGCCATCCGCGGGAACATGTTCCGCCAGGTGCAGCAGCGCTGGCTGGAGTGGCAGAAGCTGTTCCTCAGCATCATCCCGTTCCCGGAGATCTCGGCCGCGCGGGCGATGCCGATGGCGATCGACGCCGTACCGAACCCGGAGATCCACAACGGGCTCGCGGTGCAGATGATCGACGAGGTCAGGCACTCGACGATCCAGATGAACCTCAAGCGCCTGTACATGAACAACTACATCGACCCGGCCGGGTTCGACATGACCGAGAAGGCGTTCGCGAACAACTACGCGGGCACCATCGGCCGGCAGTTCGGCGAGGGGTTCATCACCGGTGACGCGATCACCGCCGCGAACATCTACCTGACCGTGGTCGCCGAGACCGCGTTCACCAACACGTTGTTCGTCGCGATGCCCGACGAGGCGGCCGCGAACGGCGACTACCTGCTGCCGACCGTGTTCCACTCGGTGCAGTCCGACGAGTCGCGGCACATCAGCAACGGGTACTCGATCCTGCTGATGGCACTGGCCGACGAGCGCAACCGGCCGCTGCTGGAGCGTGACCTGCGGTACGCGTGGTGGAACAACCACTGTGTCGTGGACGCCGCGATCGGCACGTTCATCGAGTACGGGACGAAGGACCGCCGCAAGGACCGCGAGTCGTACGCCGAGATGTGGCGGCGCTGGATCTACGACGACTACTACCGCAGCTACCTGCTGCCGCTGGAGAAGTACGGGCTCACGATTCCGCACGACCTGGTCGAGGAAGCGTGGAACCGGATCACCAACAAGGGGTACGTGCACGAGGTGGCGCGGTTCTTCGCGACCGGCTGGCCGGTGAACTACTGGCGGATCGACGCGATGACCGACAAGGACTTCGAGTGGTTCGAGCACAAGTACCCGGGCTGGTACTCGAAGTACGGCAAGTGGTGGGAGAACTACAACCGGCTCGCGTACCCGGGCCGGAACAAGCCGATCGCGTTCGAGGAGGTCGGGTACCAGTACCCGCACCGCTGCTGGACGTGCATGGTGCCGGCGCTGATCCGCGAGGACATGGTGGTCGAGAAGGTCGACGACCAGTGGCGCACGTACTGCTCGGAGACGTGCTACTGGACCGACGCGGTCGCGTTCCGCGGCGAGTACGACGGCCGGCCGACACCGAACATGGGCCGCCTGACCGGGTTCCGCGAGTGGGAGACCCTGCACCACAACAAGGATCTGGCCGACATCGTCCAGGACCTCGGGTACGTGCGTGACGACGGCAAGACCCTGATCGGGCAGCCGCACCTGGACCTGGACGACCCGAAGAAGCTGTGGACCCTCGACGACGTCCGCGGCAACACGTTCATGAGCCCGAACGTGCTGCTGAACGAGATGTCCGACGCCGACCGCGAGGCCCACGTGGCGGCGTACCGGGCCAACGGCACCAAGCCTGCGGCCTGAGGAGGTCCCGGTGGCCGACAAACACCGTATCCAGTTCGAACCGGTCGGCATCGAGATGGAGGTCGGCGAGGAGGAGAAGATCCTGGACGCCGCGTTCCGGCAGGGGATCCATCTGATGCACGGCTGCCGGGAAGGGCAGTGCTCGGCATGCAAGTCGTACCTGCTCGAGGGCGACATCCAGATGGAGCGCTACTCGACCTTCGCCTGCAACGACGCGGAAGTGGCCGAGGGGTACGTGCTGCTCTGCAAGTCGCACGCGTACAGCGACTGCACGATCGAGCTGCTCAACTACGACGAGGACGAACTGCTCGGCGGGATCCCGATCCGGACCGTGGGGACACGGGTCGCGGCGATCGAACCCGTCACCCGCGACATCGTGTCGCTGCGGCTGGAACCCGCCGAACAGTTCGACTTCAAGCCGGGGCAGTACGTCGACCTGACCATCCCCGGCACCGACGAACACCGCTCGTTCTCGATGGCGACGACACCATCGACACCTTCGGGCGAGATCGAGTTCCTGATCAAGAAGTACCCCGGCGGCCGGTTCTCCGGCCTGCTCGACGACGGCCTGGCGGTCGGCGACGAGATCTCCATGACCGGGCCGTACGGGTCGTCGACGCTCAAGGACGGCCACGTGCTGCCGGTGGTGTGTGTGGCCGGCGGTGCGGGGATGGCGCCGATCCTGTCGATCCTGCGGCACCTGAAGGAGACCGACAGTACGCGTCCGGTCCGCTTCTACTACGGCGCCCGTACGGCGGCCGACCTGTTCTACCTGGACGCGATCGAGGAGCTTGGGGTCGAGTTCGTCGCGTGTCTGTCCGAGTCGGCTCAGGGCTCGGACGGGCTCCAGGTGGAGGAGGGCAACGTCACCGATGTCGTCGAACGGCGGGAGCCGGAGCTGCACCGCACCGAGGTCTACCTGTGCGGCCCGCCGCCGATGGTCGACGCCGCCCTGACGTTGCTGGAGGCAAGCAACGTGCCGAAGGACCAGGTCTTCTACGACAAGTTCACCAGCCCAGCGACCAGCGATGGAGCCTGAGATGACAGAAACCAAGCAGCGCAGTTTCCCGACGATCGAGTTCACCGACTCCGAGGCCGGCGCGCTGGAGTTCCCGAGCTCGACCAGCCGCGCGTACAACTACTACAAGCCGGCCAAGCTGCGCGCGACGATGTACGAGGACGTCACCGTCGACGTGCAGCCGGACCCGGAGCGGCACCTGAGCCAGGGCTGGATCTACGGCTTCGGCGACGGTCCCGGCGGCTACCCGAAGGAGTGGACGGCCGCGAAGTCGTCGAACTGGCACGCGTTCCTCGACCCGAACGAGGAGTGGAACCAGACGATCTACCGGAACAACTCCGCGATCGTCCGCCAGGTCGACCTCGGCCTGCAGAACGCCAAGCGGGCCAGAGCGTACGACGCCTGGAACCCGGCCTGGCTGACGTTCATCGAGCGCAACCTGGGCGCCTGGATGCACGCCGAGAACGGCCTCGCCCTGCATGTGTTCACGAGCATCCAGCGGTCCGGCCCGACGAACATGATCAACACTGCGGTCGCCGTCAACGCCGCCCACAAGATGCGCTTCGCGCAGGACCTCGCCTTGTTCAACCTCGACCTGTCGGAGGCCGACGTACCGTTCGACGGCGCCGCCCACCAAGAGGTCTGGAAGAGCGCGCCGGAATGGCAGCCGACGCGTGAGGCGGTCGAGCGGCTGACCGCCGTGGGCGACTGGTGCGAGCTGCTCTTCGCCACCAACATCGTCTTCGAGCAGCTGGTCGGATCGCTGTTCCGGACCGAGCTGGTGATGCAGATCGCCGCGCGGAACGGCGACTACATCACGCCGACCATCGTCGGCACCGGCGATCTCGGCTACACCCGCAACCTGTTCCGGCTGCTGACCCGCGACGCGGAGTACGGCGAGGCCAACAAGGCGCTGTTCGGCGAGTGGATGGCGACCTGGGTTCCGCGCTGCCTCGATGCCGCGCACGCGCTGCAGCCGATCTGGTCGCAGCCGGCCGAGAAGTCCGTGACGTTCGCGTCCAGCCTGGACGCGGCCAAGCAGAAGTTCCGTTCGCTGCTCGAGGATCTCGGGCTCGACTCTCCGAAGGAGCTGGACCAGTGAGCATGCAGTTCGGATCGGCCACCGAGTTCTCCAACAAGTGTGGCGTGACCTTGATGAACACGCCGATCGGCCGGGTCGTCGCGCAGGTGATGGGCGCCAAGGAGGGCGTCGAGCTCACCGAGTACCCGTCGATGATCCGCGTCGACGGCGTGGGCCTGCTGAACTTCGACTACGCCGAGCTGACCGACGCACTCGGGTCGGAGTTCGACGGCTCCGTCTTCGAGGAGATCAGCTCGACCCACTACGGCCGGATGGTGCACCTCGACGACAAGACCATCCTGTTCGCCAGCCCGGAGGACGCGGCCGAGTACATCGGCTTCGACCTCACCACGAAGTGAGGCGGCGATGTACGAGAAGAACGGCGAGAAGTACTTCATCGTCGACGCGCACGTCGCCCTGTGGGACGCCCGCGCCGCGAACCAGAAGAACATCCACGGCAAGCAGTTCATCGACTGCTTCTACGACTACCACAAGAACCTCAGCCCCGAGGCGGAGGTCTGGGACTACGACACCTACACCTACTACGGCGGTCAGCGGCTGCTGAAGGACCTCTTCGAGGACGGGTACGTCGACCACGCGATCTTCCAGCCCGCGATCCTGAACGACTTCTATGTCAACGGTTTCGGGCAGACCGAGGACGCCCTCGCGCTGACCCGGGCGAACCCCGGCAAGCTCACCTACAACCACGCCTGGGACCCGCGGCACGCCGAGGCCGGGCTCGAGCAGCTGCGCAAGGACGCCGCGCGGATGAACCTGCAGGGCGTCAAGCTCTACACCGCCGAGTGGTACGGCGACTCGCGCGGCTGGAAGCTGGACGACCCGTGGTCGCGGCGCTACCTCGAGGCGTGCCTCGAGCTCGGGATCAAGAACATCCATGTCCACAAGGGCCCCACCATCCGGCCGCTGGACCGGGACTCGTTCGACGTCGCCGACATCGACAAGGTGGCGACCGACTACACCGGGCTCAACTTCATCGTCGAGCACGTCGGGCTGCCCCGGCTGGAGGACTTCTGCTGGATCGCGACCCAGGAGCCCAACGTGTACGGCGGTCTCGCGGTGGCGATGCCGTTCATCCACACCCGGCCGGGGTACTTCGCGCAGATCATCGGCGAGCTGCTCTACTGGATCGGCGAGGACCGGATCCTGTTCTCCAGTGACTACGCGCTCTGGACGCCGAAGTGGCTGGTCGAGGCGTTCGTCGACTTCCAGATCCCGGCGGAGCTGACCGAGTACGCGCCCATCACCGTTGCGCAGAAGAAGAAGATCCTCGGCCTGAACGCGGCCGCGCTGTACGGCCTCGACGTACCCGAGGAGCTCAGGCTCCCCGCGGACGCCGGGTCGACGGAAGAAGCCGTGGCGTCATGATCGCGGTCGTCCAAGGGTCGACTCAGGCGCTGCAGTCCGAGGTCGTCGCGGCCCTGGCGACCGTCGTCGACCCGGAGCTGGACCAGCCCATCACCGACCTCGGCTTCGTCCGGTCGATCCGTATCGACCCTGCGGGCGTGACGGTCCATCTCCGGCTACCGACCTCGTTCTGCGCGCCCAACTTCGCCTACCTGATGGCATCCGACGCAGTTGACGCCCTGCGTCGCGTGCCGGGCGTAGGCGTGGTGAGCGTGCTGCTCGACGATCACCACGACTCGGACAAGATCAACGCCGGCCTCGCCGCGGACGCGGGGTACGTCGGCACCTTCGGATCCGAGGCGGAGCAGGACCTGGACGAGCTGCGCAGGATCTTCCAGCGCAAAGCGCACACGGCCGCGATGGAGCGCAGCGTGATGGCGCTGCTCAGGTCCACCGGTACGACCGTCGAGCAGTTGCCCGGGCTCACGCTCGGGCAACTGCCCGGCGGCCCGCACACGGAGGCCCTGTTGCGTCGTCGCGCTGCCATCGGACTGGGCATCCGGCCGGACGACCTGGTGTTCGTCGACGACGACGGCGTACCGGTGCCGCCCGAGGCCGTGCCGGCGCGACTGCGCTTCGCCAAGGCCGTGCGGATCTCGGTCGAAGGCAACGCGCACTTCTGCCGCGGCCTGCTGGCCACCAGGTACGACAACGAACCGGGCGGTCTCATCACCGACACGAGGAGGACCACATGAGAGCGGTGCAGGTGATCGGGTACCACACCAAGCTTCAGCTCACCGAGATCCCGGAACCGAAGATCACCGGGCCGCTGGACGTGATCGTGCGGGTCGGTGGCGCGGGTGTCTGCCGGACCGATCTGCACATCCTCGAAGGGCAGTGGGCGGAGAAGAGCGGCGTACGGCTCCCGTACACGATCGGGCACGAGAACGCGGGCTGGGTGCACGCGGTCGGCGACGCCGTCACGAACGTCGCCGTCGGCGACAAGGTGATCCTGCACCCGTTGATCACCTGTGGACTCTGCCGCGCCTGCCGCTCCGGCGACGACGTGCACTGCGAGGCGTCGGCGTTTCCTGGCATCGACACGGACGGCGGGTACGCCGACTACTTGCGGACGACGGCCCGCTCCGTCGTACGGATCGACGACGGACTGGAGCCGGCAGATGTCGCCGCGCTCGCGGACGCCGGGCTGACCGCGTACCACGCGGCGGCGAAGGCGGCGCGGATCTTGCGGCCGGGAGCTGTCTGCGTGCTGATCGGCGCGGGCGGGCTCGGGCACATCGGGATCCAGGTACTGAAGGCGATCTCGGCAGCGACCCTGGTCGTCGTCGACCGCAACCAGGCGGCGGTCGAGCTGGCCGTCGAGATCGGCGCCGACCACGGAATCGTTGCTGACGGCACCCACGTCGAACAGGTCCGGGCGCTGACCGGCCGGCACGGCGCGGAAGCGGTGATCGACTTCGTCGGCGAGGGCGGCGCGACCGCCGACGGGATCGAGATGCTGCGCCGGGCCGGCACCTACTACGTGGTCGGGTACGGCGAGAACCTCGACGTACCGACCATCGACGTCATCTCGACCGAGATCAACTTCGTCGGGAACCTGGTCGGCTCCTACAACGACCTGCAGGACCTGATGGAGCTCGCAGCGCGCGGCAAGGTCGCGCTGCACACCACGAAGTACCCGCTGGAGGACTTCCAGCAGGCCCTCGACGACCTCGACCACGGCCGGGTCCGCGGCCGGGCGATCCTCATTCCCTAGAAGGAGCTGACCATGGCGAAGGAACTCCGGTTCAACACCGACGCCCGGCGGTTGCTCGAGTCCGGCGTGAACGCGCTGGCCGATGCGATCAAGGTGACACTCGGTCCCAAGGGCCGCAACGCGGTGCTGGAGAAGCTGACCGGCCCGCCGACGATCACCAACGACGGCGTCACCATCGCCCGCGAGATCCAGCTGCGCGAACCCTTCGCGAACATGGGCGCCCAGCTGGTGAAGGAAGTCGCGATGAAGACCAACGGCGTAGTCGGCGACGGCACCACCACCGCGACCGTGCTGGCCCAGGCGATGGTCCGCGAAGGGCTGCGCGAGGTCGACGCCGGCGCGAACCCGATGCGGGTACGGCGCGGTATCGAGCAGACCGTGCCGGTCGTGATCGAGACGCTGCGGAGCTGGGCGGTCGAGGTCGGCGGCCGGGACGAGCTGCGGCACATCGCGACGCTGGCGGCCAGCGACGACGAGACCATCGGCGCGGTGATCGCCGACGCGGTCGACTGGGTCGGGCGCAACGGCGTCGTCACCACCGAGGAGTCCGACACGCTGGGGATGTCGGTGGAGGTCGTCGACGGGATCGAGTTCGACCACGGGTACGTCTCGGCGTACATGGTCACCGACCGGGAGCGGATGGAGACCGTCTACGACAACCCGGTGATCCTGCTGACGAACAAGAAGATCACCCAGGTTCAGGACATCATGCCGACCGTCGAGATCGCCAAGCGCATGGACCGTCCGCTCGTCGTCCTGGCCGAGGACGTCGACGGGCCGGCCCTGCAGTTGCTGGTCGGCGGGAACATGCACAACACGATGCGGTCGGTCGTCGTCCATGCTCCCGGCTTCGGGCACCGCCGGATCGCGGAGCTGGAGGATCTCGCCACCGCGCTGGGCGGCACCGTGATCGCGAAGGACACCGGCCTCGACCTGCACGAGGTCAGCCGGGACCACCTGGGGTCCTGCGACCGGATCACGATCACCGAGAACAGCACCACGATCGTCGGCGGCCACGGCGACGCGTCCCTGGTGGAGGCGCGGATCGCCCAGCTGGAGAAGCAGTTCGAACGGGCCAAGATCGACGCCGACCAGGACAGTCTGCAACTGCGGATGGCGCGGCTGGCCGGCAAGGTCGCGGTGATCCGGGTCGGCGGCGCGACGAGCGTCGAGCTGAAGGAGCGGATGCTGCGGGTCGACGACTCGCTGGCCGCGACCCGTGCCGCGCTCGAGGAGGGTGTCCTGGCCGGGGGCGGAACCGCTCTGGTCCAGGCCCAGGCGGCGTTGTCGGAGCTGGAGCTCACCGGCGACGCGGCGATCGGCCGGGAGATCGTCCGGCGGGCGCTGCCGGAACCGCTGCGGTGGATCGCGATCAACGCCGGGTACGACGGCGACGAGGTGGTCGCCCAGGTCGCCGGACTGCCGCGCGGCCACGGCTTCAACGCACTCACCGGTGAGTACGGCGACATGATCGCCGAGGCGGTCATCGACCCGCTCAAGGTCACCCGGGCCGCTCTGGAGAGCGCCGCCTCGATCGCGGCGCTGCTGATCACCACCGAGACCGCGGTCGTCGAGGAGATCCTCGGCAACCCCGGCGCGATCATGGCGCCCGGCTTCGGCGACCTCGCCGAGGGCATGGTCCGTCCGTCCAACATCTACTGATGAACGAGCGACGGCACCAGTTGCTGGAGACCTTCCTGCACCGGGTCCTCGGCGTACCGCTCGACGAGGTGCACGCGGAGGCCGTCGTCCTCGCGCAGGGGTTGAGTGATCGGCTCGAGGACCTGATCGACGCCGCGCTCGGGTACCCGGCCCGGGATCCGCACGGGGTACCGATACCGCCCAAGGAGCGCGTGGACGCATGATCGAGCCGACCTCGCCACAGCTCGCTACCGCGGCCAGGACTTTCGGCCTGTTGCTGGCGCCGGTCCGGCTGCACCTGGTCGCGCTGGCGAGTTGTGGCGAGTACGACGTCGGCACGCTGGCTGCCCGGGTGGGCGTCAGCGTGCCGACGGCCAGCCAGCATCTCGCCAAGCTCCGGCTGGCCGGTCTGGTGAGCGCACGACGCGAAGGCCGTCGGCAGTTCTACACCGTCGACGACCCCCACGTGATCGCCTTGGTCGAGCAGATCTTCCAGCACGTCGCCCCCGACGGCTCCCTCGCCCCGGACCCACCCCGGCCAGGATCCATTGGTGACGAATGTTTTCCCTTGTCGATTCCGGAGCGCGATGGATCGCTTCCGCCGCGCGCGCACCGGACGTATGGTCTCCGCGGCTCCGTGCACTGACCCGGAGCTACGGGAGCGCCGCCTCGGGACGGCGACCCGCCAAGAACCATCCGGAGCACGTCATGCGAATCTCGCTGGCCACACGCACTCGCAAGATCATCGCCGGCGGCCTGGGGGCCGCCCTGATCGCCGTCGGGATCGGCGGCTATGCCGGCCGCTACGAGCTGAAGGAAGAATGGCTCAAACATCAATGGGCCGGCCGGCACTACAACGCCGCCGTAATGGAGAAGGCCCTGATGATCGCCGGCGGCAACCCGTCGGAGATGCAGAGCGAGTCCAAGGAAGCCTTCACGATCGCCGACGAGTTCGAGCAGGCGAGAACCGCACCGGGCATCGTCGCCCCGGGCGCGTACTCGGCCGCCTTCGCTCAGCTCACGGCGCTCCCGCACACCACCGGGACCTGGCACGACGTCACCAGAGTCCCGTACGACGCGGACGACTCCCGCTACCGCGACTGGTACTCCAACTCCAGTGGCGGCGCCGGCTACGTCACCGGCCGCATCACCGGCCTGGCGGCCGACAACGCCGACCACGTGTACGCCGCCGGTGCGAACGGAGGTGTGTGGCGCTCCACGTCGGGCGGTGGCAACTGGACACCGCTCAGCGACTCGCTGCCCTCCCTCAGCGGTGGCGACCTGCAGCTCGCCGGTGACGGCTCGCTCTGGTACGCGACGGGCGAGGCGAACACCGGCGGTACGTCGTACGTCGGGTCCGGTGTCTACCGTCTCGCGAACCCGGTGACCGGCACCTATTCGCCGTCGGACCGGGTCGGCGGCAAGGAACTGGAGTCGACCACCGTCGGGCGGCTGCGGTGGGGTGGCGGGCAGGTGTTCGCCGCGACGAACCGCGGCATCTGGTACCACGACGCGTCGACCGCCGCGGGCGCCTGGAAGGTCGCGTTCTACCCGAACCCCGACTTCATGCCGGAGATCAAGGACGACGCCGGCAACGTGCTGGTGCCGGCCGGCAGCCAGACCGGCGGCGCGACGAACGCGGCGTACAAGAACATCGTCAACGACATCGCGATCGACCCGAAGAACCCCAAGCATGTGATCGCTGCCATCGGCTGGCGCTCGGGCGACACCTACAACGGGTTCTACGAGACCAACGACTACACTGCCGGGCCATCGAGCTGGAAGCGGCTGAACGTGGTGCTGGGCGGCATCAAGAACAGCACCGACGTCGGCTACACGACGTTCGCGTTCAGCAAGACCGGCGACCGCCTGTACGCGCTCGTGCAGCAGCCGAGCAAGATCAACGGCAGCACAAGCCTGGCGGGCATCTTCGTCTCCAAGACCGGCAGCCCGTCCGGGCCGTGGAACAAGATCGCCGATCCGCAGATCCTGCACAACAGCGGCTCCGCCCTCGACCGCAAGGGGTACGCCGTCGGCGTGCAGGCCTGGTACAACCAGTTCCTGACCGTTGATCCGGCCAACGCCGATCACGTGTGGGCGGGCCTGGAGGAAGTGTTCGAGACGACCGACGCGGGGTCGCACTGGGCCACCGTCGGGCCGTACTGGAACTTCGGCTTCTCGTGCTGGAACATCGACGACACCAAGAACACCTGTCCGATGGCGCCGCACTCGGACCAGCACTCGGTCGCCGTGGGTACGTCGGGCGGCAAGCCGGTCGTCTTCGTCGGCAACGACGGCGGCATCTACAAGCGTCCGGTGAACGGGCAGGTCAACGCCAACCACAACGGCACCGACTGGTCCTCGCTGACCGCGGACGGCACCATGGACGCCCTGCAGTACTACTCGGTGTCGGTCGGCAAGGACACCAAGAACGGCGGCGTGGTGGTGTCCGGCGGCCTGCAGGACAACGGCGTCTCGAACCTCTTCGGCGTACAGCCCAACGGCAGCCACACCGACACCAAGATGGGCTCGAACTTCGGCGGTGACGGCGGCGACGGCGCGACCGATCCGCAGAACGGGTGCAACCAGCTGCAGGAGTACGTCGCCCTGGCTGTCAAGATCACGAACAACTGCGCGCTGAACAAGGGTGCGTTGAGTGAGGCCGAGGCGAGCTCGTGGAGCCTGGACCCGGGTGACCCGAGCCCGCGGTTCATCGCCCCGATCGCGATCGACTCCGCGAACTCCAGCGGCTTCATCGCGGGTGGGCAGTACGTCTACACCTCCGCCAAGGGCTGGGGCATGCGGAGCGCGTCCGAGTGGACCAAGGCCTTCGACCTCGGCGCCGGACACTCGGCGACGGCGGTCGCGATGCGCGGCGGCGTCGGGTGGGTCACCTGGTGTGGACCGTGCAACAACGACGGCTTCGCCCGCGGTCTGGCCACCAACTCGGGCGGCACCTGGCATCAGGTGACGTTGCCGGCCGACTTCCCGAACCGTTACCTCGCCGGCGTCGGGATCGATCCGGCCAACGGGCAGCACGCGTACGTCGCCGTGAACGGCTTCTCGCGCCGGTTCACGGAAGGCCCGGGCGCGGGCGTCGGCCACGTCTACGAGACCAAGGACGGCGGAGCGACCTGGTCGGACATCTCGGCGAACCTGCCGGACATCCCGACCAGCGCGGTCAAGCAGCTGGCCAACGGTGCGCTGGTGGTCGGGTCCGACCTCGCCACCTTCTACCGCGCACCCGGCGCCACGAACTGGCAGGTCCTGGGCACCGGCCTGCCGACCACGACGGTCATGGACATCGAGTCCGGCCCCGACGGCAACATCTACGCCGCAACCCACGGCCGCGGCATCTGGAGCATCACCCCGCCCGCCTGACCACACTTTGGGCACCCACCAACCATTATCCGGCGAGGATTTTGGTTGGTGGGTGCCCAAAGACGCCTCACTCAGCCGTGGCGGTAGCTTCCGCAGCAGCCGCCGGCGGTGAGGGATGCGGTGGTCGGCGGTTCCTTCACAGCTGCCGCGACGTCGGCGAGCATGCGTTGGCGCTGCGCGGGGCCGATCACGCGGCCCCGCGTGACCACAGTGTGGATGCGTCGGCTGTTGCGGATGTCGGTCAGCGGATCTGCGTCGAGTACGACGAGGTCCGCGATCTTCCGCGGCCGCACTGCGCCCGTCTCCGATCCGAGGAACTTGGCGGGCTCCACGGTGGCGGCGTAGAGGGCCTGGCGTGGGGTCGCGCCGGCGTTCACCAGGTGCTCGAGTTCGTCGTGCAGCGCGAAGCCGGGGACGGAGTACGGCGTACCGGTGTCGGTGCCGGCCAGGATCGGGACGTCGTGGGCGAACAGCTCACGCACGAACCGCTGCCGCCACGCCCACATCTGCCGCTGGTGCGAGATCTCCTCCGCGGACCGGTTGGGCTTGTAGAGGGTGTTGACGGCGTAGTCGTAGACATCGAGCTCTTCCGCGCTCATGTACTTCGCGAGCGCCGGGTCCATCGCCGTGTAGTCGGGCATGTCGAGAACGCGGTGCATGGTCAGGGTCGGCGTGACCCGGGTCCGGTTGCGCCGCAGCGTGCCGAACACGTCGGCGGCGCGGGCTTGGCTGAAGGTGTTCGCCGCGATCCACTCGATCGGGTGCATCTGACGGAACCAGGCGTTGTAGTCGCCGGTCTTCACGGTGATCGCACGCACCATCCGGCGTACCTCTGTCTCCCGCGTGGACACGGACAGGCCGAGGGAGTGGATGTGCTCGATGCTGCGCTGTCCGGCGTTGCTGACCTCTTTCGCGGTGAGACTGTCCGGCCCGTGGCCATGGACGGTCAGCCCCAGCTTGCGGGCCTCGTCAACGATCGCCCGGTACGCCGTTGCGCTCAGCCGCGAGTACACCTTGACGAAGTCGGCGCCCTCGGACCTGACCTGACGGACGGCAGCCCGAGCGCCGGCCTCGTCGTTCACCACGAGCACCCGGAGCAGGTTCGGGTCCCACAGGGTCGGATCGCCGTCGATGATCTGGCTCCCGACGATCATCCGCGGGCCGAGCAGGGCGCCGGAGTCGATCCGGTCGCGCCAGTCGTACAGCTGCGGGTTGGTGCCGGACATTTCGCGGATCGTCGTGAGGCCGTTCGCCAGGTACAGCGGGGGAGAGACCCGCTCGTCGCCGAGGCTGTGGGCGTGCATGTCGGCGAGCCCGGGAACGACGTACTTCCCGGTGAGGTTGATCTCCACTGCGCCGCGGGGGACCGGGATCCGGCCGACGCCGAGGATCCGGTCGCCGCTGATCAGCACGGTCTGGTGCCGGTCGCGGCGGCCGGTGGCGACGTCGATGACGGTGACGTCGGTGAGTGCGGTGATCTTGCTGGTGCTGTGGACGGCCGAGGCGGCCGTCGTGGTGAAGGAGCCGCCGGCGAGCACGGCGGCTCCGGCGGCGGTGCGGGCGAGGAACTGACGGCGGGAACTGTTCATGCCCTCCACTGTTGTGCAGCGGGGGCATCGGCACAGGAGCGGCAGGCAGCCGGTCCCAGGTAGGGAAATGTCTACCGCGGCACGTACTCTAGGTGGCTGTCATGCGTACTTACGAGGTCCGCACCTACGGGTGCCAGATGAATGTCCACGACTCCGAGCGGCTGCGCGGTCTGCTGGAGGACGCGGGCTATGTCCGTGCGCCCGAGGGCGACGAGGCCGATGTGGTCGTCTTCAACACGTGCGCGGTCCGGGAGAACGCCGACAACAAGCTGTACGGCAACCTCGGTCACCTGGCGCCGGTGAAGGCGCGCAAACCCGGCATGCAGATCGCCGTCGGCGGCTGCCTGGCGCAGAAGGACAAGGCGTCGATCGTTCGCAAGGCCCCGTGGGTCGACGTCGTGTTCGGCACCCACAACATCGGCGCGCTGCCGGTGCTGCTGGAGCGGGCGCGGATCGCCGAGGAGTCCCAGGTCGAGATCCTCGAGTCGCTCGACGTGTTCCCGTCGACGCTGCCGACCCGCCGCGAATCGCCGTACTCCGCCTGGGTGTCGGTCAGCGTCGGCTGCAACAACACCTGCACGTTCTGCATCGTGCCGGCGCTGCGTGGCCGCGAGAAGGACCGCCGGCCCGGAGATGTGCTGGCCGAGGTCGAGGCGCTGGTCGGCGAGGGCGTGCTCGAGGTGACACTGCTCGGGCAGAACGTGAACTCGTACGGCGTCGAGTTCGGCGACCGGTTCGCGTTCGGCAAGCTGCTGCGGGCGTGTGGCGGGATCGAGGGGCTGGAGCGGGTCCGGTTCACGTCGCCGCACCCGCGGGACTTCACCGCCGACGTGATCGAAGCGATGGCCGAGACGCCGAACGTGATGCCCTCGCTGCACATGCCGCTGCAGTCGGGCTCGGACGCCGTGCTGAAGGCGATGCGGCGCTCGTACCGGCGGGATCGGTACCTGCGCATCATCGAAGACGTGCGCGCGGCGATGCCCGACGCGGCGATCACCACCGACATCATCGTCGGGTTCCCGGGGGAGACCGAGGAGGACTTCCAGGGCACGCTCGACGTGGTCCGGCAGGCGCGGTTCGCGGGCGCGTTCACGTTCCAGTACTCGAAGCGTCCCGGGACGCCGGCCGAGTCGATGGCCGACCAGATCCCGCGCGACGTCGTCCAGGACCGGTACGAGCGGCTCGTCGCCCTGCAGGACGACATGGCCTGGGCCGAGAACAAGCGCGTCGTCGGCCGGTCGGTCGAGGTGCTCGTGGCCGAGGGGGAGGGGCGCAAGGACGCCGCCACCCATCGGCTCAGCGGTCGCGCCGCGGACAACCGGCTGGTCCACTTCGCCGTACCGGAAGGTGTCGAGCCGCCGCGGCCGGGTGACCTGGCCACGGTCGAGGTCACGTACGCCGCTCCGCATCACCTGGTCGCCGACGTTTTCGGCGCCGTACGCCGGACCCGCGCCGGCGACGCCTGGGAACGCTCACTGGAAGCACCTGCCGCCGCGCCCGATGTGACGCCCGGTGTGATGCTCGGGATGCCGACTGTCGGCGCCAAACCCCTCGAGCCCGCAACCGGCGGCTGCCAGGTCGGATGACGGAGAAACCAGCCGGCGCCGGAGGTCTTCTGCCGGCGGATGCCGAGCCGTTCGCGTTCGGGCGGGACGCGGACATCTACTCGATCGACGACGACTGGGTGTTGCGGCGGTACCGCAACGGACATCCGGTGCGTGACGAGGCCGATTTCATGCGGCATGTGGCGCGGCACGGCTACCCGGTGCCCGCGGTGCGCGACGTCGACGGCGCGGACATGGTGCTGCAGCGGCTCGACGGACCGACGCTCGGTGACGCCGCGATCGCGGGCGACCTGAGCGCAACCGAGATCGGCCTGATCCACGCCGACCTGCACCGCCGGCTGCAGGCCATCCCCGCCCCGAGCGGTACGCCGGGACGCGTGGTCGTCCACGGTGACCTGCACCCGCTGAACGTGATGGCCACCGCCGACGGCCCGGTCGTCATCGACTGGCGCAACGCGGAGGAGGGCGCCCCGGAGTTCGACGTCGCGATGACCGCGATCATCTTCGCCCAGGTCGCCCTCGACCCGACCTACAAGAACCTCACCGACCTGCTCCGCGACGCGCTCGCGACGTACCTCGCGAACTCGATCGACCCAGGACCAGGCCTCCCCGACGCACTGGAGCGACGCGGCAACAACCGAACCCTGACGCCCGCCGAGCTAGCCCTCCTCCCCGCCCAAGAAGCCCTGATCCGCTCCCACCTCTAGGCGTTCAGGAACTGCGACGGCTTGAGGGCGCGGGTGACGATGCGGAGTTCGCCGATGTGGCCGGCGAAGCCTTGGTCGACGTTGTTGGCGTAGTGGCCGGCGGCGACCAGCCACGGCTTGCCGGCCGTCGCGAGACCGTTCGATGCGGTCGCCGGGTTGCGGAGCAGCTCCGACGAGTCGACGTACACGACGCTGTGCCGGCCGTCGTTCACGATCGCCAGGTGGAACCACTCGCCGGCGCGCTGCTCGTGACCCCAGTTGGTGAACGTGTCGTTCTTGTCGGCCGGGTACACCGCCCACTGCACCTGCAGTCCGCCCGAGAACCCGAGCTTCGCGGCCGGCTCGTCCGGGTCGCTGCCCGTCTTGCCCGCGTCGCGTCCCGTCCCGAGCCGGGTGAGCAGACCCTCCCACGAGTGGTCCTGCCCGTCGTCGGCCAGCTTCACGAACGCCTCGATCGTGTAGCCGCTTGCGAACGTCATCGCGTTCAGCGGCGCGCCGTCCGCCGTCTTCAAGTAGCCGCCGCGCGCCGGGTTCTTACCGCCCGGGAACAGCCAGCTCGCATGCCCCGGCTGATCCGGGTGGTACTCCGCCGACGCGGTCGGCAGGTCGCTGCTCAGCTGCACGCGCGTCAGGTCGTTGCCCTGCCCCGACTGGTCGACGACCTTGTCCCCGACCGGCCCGTCGAAGCGCCAGTACGCCGCCGTACCCGGAATGACCAACTGCTTCGCCGGACGCGCCGGACGGACCGGCTCCGGGGCGAACCCGGCGAACCGCTCCGCGAAATCGATCGGGACGCTGAACCGATTGGTGTCGTCGCTGAGCTCGATCTCCGCCGCGGCGAGCTCGTTGCGCCGCGCCGGGTCCTGCTGCATGATCCACGGCGCGACCGTCTCGACGTCGATCGTGTTGCGAGCCAGGTCGAAGTGGTACAGCCGGACCATGCCGGAGCCGCCGTAGTACCGGTCCTGATAGTTCGTGATGTGCAGGTGCACGTCGTGGCCGGCGGCGTTCTTCCGGGTGACGCGACCGGGCGGCCAGTAGTGGCCGTTGAGAGTCAGGAAGATCTGGTCGCTGTCGTCGACCAGCTGGTCCCAGACGCGGTTGCCGTGGTCGCTGAAGTACGCGACCGGGTTGCCGTGGTCGGCGTTCACCAGTTCGTGGATGGTCAGGATCACCGGCAACTTCGGGTGTGCCTTGATCACGGCGCGGGCCCACGCGAAGCTCGCGTCCGACGGGCGCCAATCCATTGCCAGCAGCAACCACTGCCGGCCGGCCGCGCGGAACACGTGGTACGAGTTGTAGCCGTTCGCCGTCGACCCGCCGTACGTCGGCATCCAGCGGAACCGCCGCGGGCCGAAGGTGTCCAGGTACGGCGACGGGCCGCGGGTGTCGTCCTTCGAACCGTCGATGTCGTGGTTGCCGGCCAGCACCGAGTACGGGAACCGGGCACGGTCGAGGATCCTGAAGACCGGGTCGGCCAGCGCGAACTCGCTCGCCAGCGCGTTCTCGACCACGTCGCCGAGGTGCGCGATGAAGACGATGTTCTCCTCGCCGCGCTGGTCGATCAGGTACTTGAAGGTCGCGGTGAGCGGCGCGGCATCGCCCCGGTCCTGGTCGAACTGGTACTGCGTGTCCGGCACGACCGCCAGCGTGAACCGCGGATGCTCGGTGTCGATCCTGGTGCTTCGGGCGCTCTCCGTGCTGCTCTTCGTGGTGCCCTTCGTCGCCCCGATGCCGGTCGCGGCCGCTTCGCCGGTGCTGAGTACACCTGGCATGACCACCGCACCGGCGCCGAGTGCCCCCGCCTGCAGGAGCCGCCGCCGGCTCGTCCCGTCGTACCGCTCGTCCATCGCCCCACGCTCCCAAGGTCCGTTGACAACGTTGGCACCTTAGGGCGTGGCGTCCGGCTGGGCGGTGAACTCAGGCGAAACCCTGGGAGATCACCGCAGGAAGCGCGGCACCGTCGGCCACCGCGCCGAGCACCCGCGCCTCGTGCGGGACCAGCGGCTCGGGCAGCTTGTCCAGCGGATACCACTCGAGGCCGGCCGCCTTCTCCGGCTCCATCAGCTGCGGCTCGCCGGTCCACCGCTCCGCCGTGAAGAAGAAGTCGACCCGCTCGTCGATCGGATCACCGTTCCCACCCGTCCGGTGCATCGCGGTCACCGGCACGAGATCCGCCGCGTCCACGTCGAGCCCGACCTCCTCCTTGAGTTCCCGCACCGCCGCCGCCAGCACGGACTCACCGTGCTCCACATGCCCCGCCGGCACCGCCCAATGTCCGTCCATGTAACCGGTGTTGGCCCGCAGCAACAACAACACCTCATCCCCCCGCCGAACAATCACATAAGCCGCAGGCACCACCCGAAACCGATCCATGCAAACACCCTAAACACCCCCACCGACACCACGGACACCGCTCCGCGGCGGCTAGATCGTCGTCGTGTCGGTCGGCTTTGGGTGCCAGAACTGTCTTGGTGCGTAGCCCTCGCGGCGGAGCCAGTGTTCGGTGTAGACGATTCGGTTGGGGGTGACTACTACGAGCGGGCCCAGTGGAGGTTCCGCGAGGGAGTTTCCGCGTTCGACGTGGTCCGACTGCCAGCGGAACGCTTCCCAGTAGTTGGCGAACTCGTTGCTGTCGGGAGTCAGAATCTGCGCTCGACCGAAGAGTTGGGCGCCTCGGCTGCTTGCCTGACCGACGAGTGGCGCGAAGATCCCGACCGAGACCCGCGGATCCGCGGCCAGGTTCCGCATCTTCGGTGAGCGCGGCGAAGCCGTGAACATCACCTCGAAATCGAGGTGGTAGTAGCGAACCGGTGTCGCCAACGGCCCGTCCGGACCCGCAGTCGCCAGTACGCACATGTTCTGGCTCGACAGCAGGTTCAGGATCCGTTCGGACAACCGGTCGTGCAGGAGCTTCGTCGTCGGAGCCGGACCGGACAACCACGGATTCGTCAGCGCCATGCCAGATCTTCGCACGGGTCGTCGCTCGAGCTCCCGATTGCCGGGAACTGGGAACAGGCCTCAGCTACTGGGAACAAGCAATGGCGTGTTCCCAGTCCCCGGCGCCTGTCCCTCGTCTCCCCGACTGCCTCGCGGGCGGGTATGACGAAGGGCCGCAAGCGGGGTGCTTGCGGCCCTTCGTGGGGGTACGTCAGGCGGGGTTCTGCCGGTCCGGGATGTCGTCGTTCTGGCCGTCCAGGTTGTCCAACCCTTCCTTGGCCTTGTCGACGCCCGTGTCGATCTTGTCGCCGTACTTGCCGCCCGTCTTCTCGTCGACGAAGTCGCCGGCCTTGTCCAGGCCTTCACCGACCTTGTCGCCGTGGCCGTCGACCAGGTCGGTGGCCTTGTCCTTCAGGTCCTCGGCCTTGCCCTTGAACTTGTCGAAGATGCCCATCTCGGGGCTCCCATTCCTGCGTAGTTGAGTGCTTACAGACAGCTAGCGGTGATCTTCGCACCTGCAACGCCTCAACTGTGGGATCTCCGCGAGCGCCGTACCCAAAACGATGCCGACGGCACTTACTCTACGTCGCCGCCGCTGTCCGAGCTGCCGCCGCCGGACTCGACGTCGCCACCCGACTCCACATCGCCGCCGGACTCGACGTCGCCGCCGGACTCGACGTCGCCGCCGGAGTCGCCGCCGGGATCCACGTCGCCGGCGCTGAACTCGACGTCGCCACCGCTGCGCTTCGCGGCGGACAGGGCGTCGGCGTCGTCCCCGAGCGCGTCCTTGGCCGCGTCCTTGGCCGCGTCAGCCCCTTCATCGAACGGATTCGTCACGTGCGTTCCTCCCGTAGAAATGTCTCGAACTCCAGAGTTCCTACCGCTCTTCCCGGGTCATCCACAAGGCTGGTACAGACCTCTTGGCCAAGTCTTGAGCGGGGAGCTGCCAGACTGGAGCGATGCCTGCTGCACTCGTCGTCGCGGTCGTCGGTCCCACCGCGGCCGGGAAGTCCGATCTCGCCGTCGCCCTGTCCCGACATCTGGGTGGCGAGGTGGTGAACGCGGACGCGATGCAGGTGTACCGCGGCATGGACATCGGGACGGCGAAGATCAGTACGGCGGAGCGCGCCGGCGTACCGCATCATCTGCTGGACATCCTGGACGTGACCGAGACCGCGACCGTGGCCGAGTTCCAGGAGCTCGCCCGGCATGCGATCGACGACTGCATCGACAGGGCCAAGGTCCCGGTGCTCGCCGGCGGCTCGGCGCTGTACGTGCGCGCGATCCTGGACGACTTCGTCTTCCCCGGCACCGACCCGGTGGTCCGCGCCCGCCTCGAGGCCGAGCTCGAGGCCCGCGGCTCCGGCGCCCTGCATGCGGAACTGCGGCACAAGGACCCGAAGGCCGCAGAACAGATCCTGCCCAGCAACGGTCGGCGGATCGTCCGCGCGCTCGAGGTCATCGAGATCACCGGCGGCCCGTACGTCGCCACGCTGCCGGAGCACCGCTACGTCTATCCGGGCGCGATCCAGCTCGGTCTCGACGTACCGCGGCCGGTGCTCGACGAGCGGATCGACCGCCGGGTGGACCGGATGTTCGACGCCGGATTCGTCGCCGAGGTGCGCGGACTGCTGAACAAGGGTTTGATTGAAGGCAGGACTGCCAACCGTGCCCTCGGGTACTCGCAGGTGATCGCGTTGCTGAACGGTGAGATCGACGAAGAGCAGGCCCGGGAGCGGACCGCCCAGGCCACACGCAGGTTCGCGCGCCGGCAGGACTCGTGGTTCCGTAAGGACCAACGCATCACCTGGCTCCCGTACGACGCCCCCGATCTCGTGGAGAAGGCTTTTCAAGTGCTCCGTAGAACTGTGGTGGCCGAAGGCAACCGCGCAGGCGCCCCCGGCGTAGTCGAGGTGAACAACGGCCAGGACCCGAATGCAGGGGCCGTAGATGCGAGGGGGTGACCGTGAGGCCGAGTTCCGTGAGTACCTGCTCGCGGACCGCACGCGGCTGATGCGCACGGCGTTGCTGCTCACCGCGGGGGATGTGCACACCGCCGAAGATCTGGTCCAGACCGCCTGTACCCGCGTGTACGTGCACTGGCACCGGATCAAGCACGAAGGCGCCGGACCGTATGCGCACCGCATTCTGGTCAACGCCTTCCTCGACGAACGCCGCCGGGCCGGCCGCCACCCGGAGGTGGTGACCGCGGACGCTGTCGAGCCGCGGTTGACCGACGTACCGGACCAGGCGGACACGCTTGCCATCCGGGATGCACTGCTGGACCTCGCGCCGCGGCAGCGGGCGGTCCTGGTACTGCGGTATTTCCAGGATCTCGATGTCGCCAGCTGCGCGCGGATCCTGGAGTGCACCGAGGGCACGGTGAAGAGCCAGACAGCGAAGGCGCTCAAGCGCCTGAAGGAACTGATGACGGAAGAGACGGGGAGTAGCTGAGACCGCCGATGGACGAGGTCAAGAGATTGTTGGAGGGGTTCGCGGATCGCGCCGCCGAAGGGCTGCCGGACGCGGATATCGACGCGGACGTCGGCCGGGGGCGGCGAGCGCTGCGCAGGATCAAGCGCCGGCGGCGGGTCACCGCGGTGCTGTGCGTCGCCGCTGCGTCGGCGCTCGTGCTCGCGATCGGCAACCAGGTGAAGTGGTGGGGGAACGGCGACGAGGTGGCCGGCGGCCCTCCCGAGCAGGAGACAGCCGCCGCGTCCGCGAGTCCCGCGACGAAGCCGCGTGCCGCGCCGTCGAGCACCCAGACGATGTCGATGTTCGGCGCGTCCGTCGTCGAGCTGGTTGCCAACAAGGAGGCGTGGAGCACGTTCAACTGCACGCTGGCGCCGAAGGGGTGGAGCCCCGAGGTTCCGATGACGGCCACCCGCGTCGTGCTGTCCCAGCCGGAGATGCGGACCGCGGACAGCGCCGCCAAGGTGGTGTTGCAGGCCCTGCCGCAGGCCCGCAGCCTGCAGCAGGTCCGTGTCACCGACGCGAGCGGCAAGACCTTCCACATCGGCACCCTCGAAGGCCGTCTGACCGGTCAGGTCAAGCTGTCCGACCAGTGGCTCCTGGTCGAGCTGCCCACCGGCACGGTCGAGTGGCCAGACGACGTGCTCCGCCGCTTCTTGAACTCTTGTACGGTCAACTAGACGCGCTGCGACTGGCGCACAACCCCCAGGTGAGATAGGCAGGGCTTGTCCCTGTCCCCGAGTCCGTGTGGGGGAATTCGTGAAGAAGCTGGTCGCATCACTGTCCGCAGGAACCCTCGTTCTCACTGCCTTCACCGCCACGACCACCGCAGAAGCGCAGGCGCCGACGCGGCAGCCGACCTCGATCGGGTACGGCGGCGCGGTGTCGTCGGTCGATCCCGACGCGACGAACATCGGCCTCGACGTCCTGCGTCGCGGCGGTAACGCTGTCGACGCCGCGGTCGCGACGGCTGCCGCGCTCGGCGTCACCGAGCCGTACTCGGCCGGTATCGGCGGCGGCGGGTACTTCGTGTACTACAACGCCAGGTCCCGCAAGGTGTACACGATCGACGGCCGCGAGACCGCACCCGCGACGATGCCGTCGAACGCGTTCGTCAACCCCGCGACCGGTACGCCGTACCCGTTCGCGCAGCTCGTGACGTCCGGTGTGTCGATCGGCGTACCGGGAACGCTCGCGACCTGGGACAACGCCCTGAAGCAGTGGGGTTCGCTGTCGCTCGGGAAGGCGCTGAAACCGGCCGCGGAGCTGGCCGACCGCGGCTTCGTGGTGGATCCGACGTTCCGGCTGCAGACCTTGGAGAACAAGGACCGGTTCGCGCAGGTGGTGCCGACCGCGAAGCTGTTCCTGCCGAACGGCGACGCGCCGCAGGTCGGCTCGCTGTTCAAGAACCCCGAGCTCGCCGCCACCTACAAGCTGATCGGTCAGCAGGGCTCGTCGGCGTTCTACCGCGGCGCACTGGCCGGCGAGATGGCGGCCGTCGCCAAGAACCCGCCGAAGACACCAGGCGCGACGCTGCCGTTCTTCCCCGGCTACCTGGAGACCAGCGATCTTGCGTCGTACAAGGCGCTCAACCAGGCCCCGACCAAGGTCAGGTACGACGGCCTGGACGTCTACGGCATGGCGCCCTCGTCCTCCGGCGGCACCACGGTCGGTGAGGCGTTGAACATCCTGCAACCGCAGCACCTACGGCAGCAGTCGACGACGCAGGCCCTGCACACGTACCTCGAGGCGTCGGCACTGGCGTTCGCGGATCGCGGTGCGTACGTCGGTGACCCGGCGTACGTCGACGTACCTGTCAAGGAGCTGTTGTCCAAGGGATTCGGGGCCGAGCGGTCCTGCCTGATCGACCCGCAGCACGCGGCGACAAAGCCGGTGCCGGCGGGCGCCCCGGACGGCGACTACTCGCGGTGCGGCAAGAGCACTGCGGTGGAGGATCGCCCGGACACCGAGGGGCGTTCGACGACGCACATGGTCGCGGCCGACAAGTGGGGCAACGTCGTGTCGTACACGTTGACGATCGAGCAGACCGGCGGCAGCGGCATCACCGTGCCGGGTCGTGGCTTCCTGCTGAACAACGAGCTGACGGACTTCTCCGCCGCACCGAACCCGGCGGACCCGAACCAGGTCGAGGCGGGGAAGCGGCCGCGGTCGTCGATGTCGCCGACGATCGTGGTGCGGGGCGGCAAGCCGTACCTCGCGCTCGGTTCGCCGGGCGGTTCGACGATCATCACGACCGTCCTGCAGACGTTGACCAACCGGCTCGATCGCCGGATGACGCTGCCGGAGGCGATCGCGGCGCCGCGGGCGTCGCAGCGCAACACCGCGTCGGTGACGGCGGAGCAGGCGTTCATCGATCGGTACGGCGCGGCGCTGACGCCGTACGGGCACACGTTCACGCCGGCGGGTGCTCCGGGGAGTTCGGCCTCGGAGATCGGAGCGGTCGCGGCCCTCGAATTCCTGCCGGGAGGCGCGATCCTCGCGGCCGCGGAACCGAGCCGACGCGGCGGCGGGGCAGCCGGAACCGCGTGGCCCCTAAAGTGACGTGATGATGGCGGCGACCAGGGCGGCTCGTTCCGTCAGGGTCGCCGCGATCACCTGCTCGTGGACGGCGTGGGCGCCCTGGCCGATGGGGCCCAGGCCGTCCAGTGTTGGGATCCCCAACCATCCGGTGAGGTTGGTGTCGGCCGCGCCGGTCGCGGCCGCACCGCCGACCTCCTGACCGACGGACCGCCCGGCCGCGACGACCTGCGCCAGCAACGCGTCGGTGGCCGCCGACGGCTGCCAGGCCGGGCGATTCGACATGACGCGCACCGCCAACTGGGCGTTCCGCACCGGCTGCAGTTCGGCGACGGCCTGCAGCACGGCCTCTTCGGTCGCCGGATCGACGAAGCGGAACCCGATGTCGGCCGCCGCCGATCCCGGTACGACGTTGGTGCGCCCGCCGCCCGTGATGGTGCCGACGTTGCACAGCACCTCGTCGTACCCGGCGACGATCCGCCGTACGGCGAGCAACTGGTCGACGAGCTCGTCGATCGCGGACACGCCGTTCGCCGGATCGAGCGCGGCATGCGCCTCGCGGCCGGTGACCTCGATGCGGACCCTGGTGCTGCCCCAGCGTGAGGTCTTCAGGTCGCCGTTCGGATGCGGCGGCTCGAACCCGAACGCGGCGTACGCGCCCTGCGCCTCGGCCGTCACCAGTGAACGCGCCGACGGCGAGCCGACCTCCTCGTCGGCGACCACGACGACCCGCAGCGGGCGGTGATCGCGGCCAACCACCTGCTCCAGGGCGGTCTCGAGAACGACGAGTCCGCCTTTCATGTCGAAGACGCCGGGTCCGTGGATGACGCCGTCCTGTTCGCGCCACGGCATCGCGCCCCGCAGTTGCCCGATCGGCCAGACGGTGTCGTGGTGGGCGAGGAAGAGTAGAGGAGCCGCACCGGCGCGGCCGGGGAAGTCGGCCACCAGATGGTCGCCGGTCGGCATCGGCACCCGGCGGACGGTCGCGCCGAGCTCGGCGTACCGCGTCCCGAGCCGGTCGGCGAAGGCGTTCAGTGCGGCCGCGTCACCGGTCGGGGTCTCCGCGCCGACGTACTCCCTGAGTCGCTCGATCATCATAGATAGTCAACGTATCATCATCCGATCGGCGATTGACCAGCGATGATCCTCCGGGGATAGGATCAGGATATGAATCGTATCTCTGAGGTGAGCTTCCGCGCGGTCTCGCTCACCACGGCGTCCCGGTTCGCCGAGGCCTCGGCGCTGTACCGCGAGGTCTTCGGCTACCTCGACCCGGCGTACGGGCTGAACCCGCGGCTGCTCGGCGCGCTGGCGAGCAACGGCGGCTCGGTGGTCGGCATCCTCGACGAGAGCGACCGGCTGGTCGCGTTCGCGTACGGCTTCTGCGGCACCGACCGGCGCGGTTTCTACCACTACTCGCAGTCGGCTGTGGTGGCCGCCGAGCAGCAGGGCCACGGCCTCGGCCGGATGCTGAAGCACGCGCAGCGAGAGGTTGCCCTCAGCCACGGGATGTCGCGGATGCGCTGGACCTACGACCCGGCGCAGATCCGCAACGCGCACTTCAACCTCGACGTCCTCGGCGCCCGCGGCCGCTGGTTCGCGCCCGACATGTACGGCCCGGGCACCGACCGCGTGGTCGTCGAGTGGGACCTGACGCGCGAGCACCCCACCACGCCAGATGCTGTGACCGAGTTGATCGTGCCGGCCGACGCGGGCGAACTGCGCAGGTCGTTCGAAGAACTGCTCGGCAAGGGCCTCGTCGCCGTCTCGTGCCGACGGCTCCCGGACGGTAACGGCGCCTACTACTTCGGGCCGGCCGATCATGCCTGACGATCCCCTCAACCGCGAGCTCGCGAGCCCCCACGAGCGGTACGACGCCCGGCTGCAACGGCGGTCGTCGACGTTGCTGCAGCGCCGCGTGGTCGAGCAGGAACGCGCCTCGATCGACGAGGCCCTGGACCAGATCCTCACCGACGAGTCGATCGCGCAGGCCGCGGCCCGGATCGTCGCCGCCCGCCGGCGCTTCATCATCGGCTCGGCGAAGTCGTACTCGTACGCGTCGTTGCTGGCCTTCGACCTCGGCGTCGGGCTCTCGCAGGTGACGCTGATCGACGGCACCGTCGTCCGCGGTGTCGACGTGCTGTCCGACGTCCGGACCAACGACCTGATGGTCGCGTTCTCGTTCCGCCGGTACCGGCGCGACACCGTCGAGATCGCCCGCCGGTTCGTCGAGGCCGGTGGTGAACTCGTCGCGGTCACGGATTTCGAGGACGCGCCGCTGGCGACGCTCGCCGACCAGAGCATCTACATCGCGACCGGGAGCGCGTCGTACGTCGACTCGCCGACCGTCGTCGCGTCGGTGCTGCACGTGCTCGCCACGCTGACCACGGCGAGCTCGAAGGGCGCCCGCAGACGGCTGATGGAGCGGGACCGGTTGAACACGGAGCTGGGCCTGTATGTCAACTGAGCTGAGGATCGTGGGCGCCCGGCTGCATCGGGTGCGGCTGCCGTTGGTGCACGAGTTCCAGACCAGCTCGCACCGCAAGACGCACCTCGATCACATCCTGGTCGAGCTGGAGGACGCGTCGGGTGCGATCGGCTGGGGAGAGATCGCGTCGTCCTCGGACCCGTACTACGCCCCCGAAACGGTCGAGTCCTGCTGGCACATCGCTTCTCAGTACCTGCTGCCCGCGATCCTCGGCCGCCCGTGGAACCACCCCGAGCAGCTGACCAACCGGAAGGTCCGCGGCAACAACTTCGCGAAGGCCGGTGTGGACACGGCCGCCTGGGCCCTGTGGGCGGAGACCCGCTCGTTGCCGCTCGCAACGGTCCTGGGCGGGACCCGGACCGAGGTCGTGGCAGGTGTCTCGCTCGGAATCGAGCCGACGATCGACGAGCTGCTGACGCAGGTACAGCAGCAGGTCGCCGCCGGGTACCCGAGGGTCAAGTTGAAGATCGCCCACGACTGGGACGTAGAGCCGGTCCGTGCGGTGCGTACGGCGTACCCCGAGCTGGATCTGCACGTCGACGCCAACGGGATCTATACCGCCGGCGACCTGGAACACCTGCGGAAACTCGACGAGTACCGGTTGACGATGATCGAGCAGCCGTTCGCGCCGCGCGACCTGCTCACCCACGCCGAGCTGCAGCGGACGATCGGTACGCCGGTGTGCCTGGACGAGAGCGTCGAAACGGTTGCCGACCTGGAAATCGCGCTGAAACTAGAAGCGCTGCAGGTCCTCAACATCAAGGTGTCCCGGATGGGCGGCCTGACCCCAGCGCGTGAAGCGCACGACCGGGCGCGGGACGCGGGGATCGCCGTTTGGTGCGGCGGCATGCACGAGTTCGGTATCGGCCGGCTCGCGAACGTGGCCCTGTCCAGTCTCCCCGGGTTCACCCTCCCATCGGATGTGTCCGCCTCGGAGAAGTACTACGCCCGGGACCTCGTCATACCCGCCGTGGTCGCCGTCCAGGGCGTCGTACAGGTGCCCCAGGCAACCGGTCTCGGCCATACCGTGGACCGCGACCTGATCACCGCGAACACGGTCGCCGAACTGTCCCTCCAGCTGCCCCTCGGGCCAGAAGAGGAGTGATTCGATGCGCGTGGCACTGACCGGCGGCCTGATCGTGGACGGCACTGGCGCCGATCTGGTACCCGGGACGGTGCTGGTCGAGGGAGAGCGCATCACCGCGGTGCTGCCACCTGGTGAGCCGGTCGTCGAAGCCGACGTCATCGATGCCACGGGCAACATTGTGGCACCGGGGTTCGTCGATCTGCACTCACACGCGGATTTCAGTCTCGGCGCGAGCCCCGCCGCCGAGTCGCAGCTCGCCCAGGGCGTCACCACGCTGGTCGCGGGAAACTGCGGCTGGTCACCGTTCCCGATCACCGACCTCGAGACGCTCCGGGCAGGTACGGCGTTCCTCGGACCGAAGCACGACTGGACGTGGAACGACCTCGCGGGATTCGCCGCGACGCTGCGGCCGGCGGTGAACCTGGCGTTGCAGGTCGGTCATTGCACGCTGCGGATCGCCGCGATGGGCAGCGCTCGCCGAGCGCCCTCGCCCACGGAACTCCGGACGATGCAGGACCTGCTGCGCGCGGCTGCCGACCAGGGAGCGGTCGGCTTCTCCACCGGTTTGATCTACGCGCCCGGCGCCTACGCGGCATCCGAGGAGGTGGCCGCACTCGTCGCCACTGCGGCTGAGTGCGGCCTGCTGTACTCGACCCATATCCGCAACGAGGGCGCCGGACTGCTGACCGCCCTGGACGAGGCGATCGCGGCGGCGCGAGCGGGTGGCGCCCGGCTGGAGATCTCGCATCTCAAGGCCGTTGGCAAGGCCAACTACGGGCTCGTCGACGCCGCCCTCGAACACCTGGATCAGGTCGACGACGTCGACCTCGGATGGGACGCCTACCCCTACACCGCCACCAGCACGACGCTCACAACCCGGCTCCCGACCTGGGCATTGGCAGGTGGCGAATTGCTCGACCGGCTCGCGGATCCCGCTGAACGCGGGCGGATCGCCGACGCCCTCCGCGCCGACGTACTGCTCTCGCCGGACTCGGTCGTGATCGCATCGCTGCCGCCCGGCCGCTACGAGGACAGCCGCGGCCTCAGCGTCACTGAGATCGCGCAGCGCGACGGGGTGGACGCCGCCGAGATCGTGCTCCGCATCCTCGAGTCTCATCAGGCCGCGGTCAGCGTGGTCAACCACGCGATGAGCGAGGACGACGTGACGACCGTTCTCGCGCATCCGCGAACGGCGGTCGCCAGCGACGGCTGGATCATGGACGCCACCGGCCCGGGCCATCCGCATCCCCGCAACTTCGGCACGTTCCCCCGCGTCCTCGGCCACTACGCCCGCGACCGCGGCATCCTCACCCTCCCCGAAGCCATCCGCCGCATGACCTCCCTCCCTGCCACCCGCCTAGGCCTCACCGACCGCGGCCACATCAAACCAGGCGCAATCGCCGACCTGGTGGTCCTGGACCCGCACACGATCACCGACAACTCGACGTACGACGACCCTTGGCAACTCTCCACCGGCGTCACCCACGTCCTCGTAGCCGGCCAGCCAACCCTCGCCAACGCCGCGCCAACTGATGCCCGCCCTGGGCGGATGGTGTGAGCTACTTCTTGAAGCGCTTCGGGGCGGTCGGGAGTGGGGGAGGGGTTGCGGGTGGGGCGTCGGTGTCGGGTTCCAGCCAGCCGTCGTGTTCGGTCAGCAGCTCGTCGAGGGCGGCCTGATCCACCTCGTCCAGTACGACGAGCCACGGATGGTCCTCGTCGTCGTCCTCGCCGTGAAAGCGCCCGCGCCGTACCTCCCCGCCCAGCCGCTCCGCGACCGCGACAGCGTCGTCCTGCTCCCAGAAGTACGCGATCATGAGGCAAAACTAGCGCGTCAGCGTCGTCGAGATCGCCCGCTCCGGGTTCGGCTCGTCCTCGGTGGCCTCGGGCGTCCACTCCAGGCTCGTGTCCATCCGGAGTTTGCCGCCGGCAACGGCTCGGAGCACCAACCGGCCCTGGTCCGGATCGCCCTGCCCGGCCTTGATGAATCCACCGCAGCGCTGGGACCGGCCACTCTCCAGTACGACGTGCTTCAGCCGAACCCCGACGACCGGCTTCCCGTCCTCGCCGGTGAGCGGCCGGAACGTGGTACCGACATCGGCGAGCACGACCACTCCTGAACAGTTCCACGCCGGATAACTGAACTCGCCGACGGGTTGCCCGATCTCGCCGCCGAACAACCGCAGCCGGACCTGCGTCCGCGGCCAGTACTCGTTCGTCTTGTTCGTCCACACGTTTCGGTCCCCGCCGCGTACCGCACCGGACCAGGCACCCGCCAGCCCCGCAGGCATCGCCACCGCCCCGGCATCACGCACCGAGTACTCGCCGTCGCCGATCGGGCTGATCCGGATCGTGTTGGCCTGCCCCGGCGGTACGACGATCAGCGCGCGATGCCGGGCGAACTCCTCGACCAGCTGCCCGCCGGACTCGATCCGCAACCCGCTCGCGGAGCCGATCCGGTAGACGGTGTCCGTGACCACGGATCGAGAGGTGTGCCGGATGACGACGTACCAGTGATCGTCCGGCTGCCGGTCGATGACCGTGATCGCGGCGCCGACCTTGAAATCGCCCATCGGGGTCGCGAACGACGGGCCGACGAACACCTCGACCGACCCGGCCTCGTCGACCGAGATCTCCACCGGACCGAACGAGATCGAGTCCTTCTGCACGCAGCCCGCCATGAGCAGCAACAGGGGGACGAGAAGGATCAGCTTGCGCATGTCAGTCCGCCCTCGTGAGCAGGGCGGCCTGCTCGAGTTGCCCGAGGTCGAGCTCCGACTGGGCACTGACGCTCTTGTACTGCTCGACGTACAACTTGCCGTTGGCAAGCACTGTGAGACTGAACGGCGGCCCGCTGCCGTCCGCGATCCGGACATAGACGCGCTGGATCGAGATCGGCCGGTCCGAGGTGGTGTCCAGGACGAAGGTGTTCTTCTGCGCCGGCCGGGACTCGTGCTGCTCCCGGTCGCCGAAGCTGACGGTGAAGTCCGCCTTCGGCAGGTACGCCGTACCGACGACCTTCGAGCCGGGAAGTTTCCGGGACGGGATCGTGATCGTGATCGGGCGGTCGGGTCGGGTGTATCCCTTGCCCAGCGGGTTGCTGCGCTCGAAGAAGCTGAGCTTCCCGGTCCACCGGCCGACCAGCTCCTTCGGCAGCAGCGGATCCGGCAACGTGCCGCCCGGGCCGGAGGTCGCGGCGGCGATCTGGGTGATCTCGGCGGTCGCGCCCGGGGTCAGCTCGACCACCGTGATCCGCATCCGCAGTGACTGGACGACCTTCCCCGACAGGGAGACCTGCAGCAGCCCGTCCGGCGCGAACTCGAACACCGCCTCCTTCCCGCCCTCGGACGCCAGCACGAACACGACGTACCAGCGGAGCTCGGCGGCTTCCTTCGCGCGCTGCTCCTCGACGCGTTCCGCGGCGGTGGACACCCCCTTGCCGGGGTGGAGGATGTCGAGCTCGAACTGCTCGGCGGCGCCGAAGTCGGCCTTGCCGGAGGAGTCCACCGAGACCGACAACGGTCCGTTCTCGAGGGCGGCCTTGAGTTTGACTCGGTCGTCCTGACCGGAGCAGGCGCTGAGAAGCCCGACGACAAGCAGCAGGCAGACAGAGAGGCGGTCAGCGTTCATCGAGGAGGGCTGCTCCCAGTTCGGTGACGTGGTGGCGGACGGCGCCGCCGTGGCGGACGGTGGTGATCAGGCCGGCTTCCCGCAGTACCGTGGCGTGCTTGCTGGCGCTGCCGACCGACGTACCGACGTGGGCCGCGAGCCCGCTTGTCGTGAGGGTCGTGGCCAGCGCGGCCAGGCATTCGGCGCGGGTCTTGCCCAGCAGCGCCACGAGCTGTGCGGACGCCGTCCGGGGTCCGGCCGGGGATCCAGCGGCCGCGGGGTAGACGAGGACCGGCGGGAGTTCGGGGTCGATGAGCGTGATCGGACGCTCGGTACAGAAGAAGCTCGGCAGGATCGTGAGGCCGCGGCCGCGCAGTTGCACGGTGTGGTGCCGGAGGCCGTAGCCGACCTCCAGCACCTGTCCGTCCCAGCCGATCACCCCAGGGATAGAGCGGAGCAAGGCATCCACACCGCCGCGGGCGAGCGCATCGGCCCGGGTCCTGCGGTCGGTGCCGACGGTTCGGGTCAGCTCGTGCCACACGGGTTCGAGGAGTACGTCGTACCCGGTGTGCATCGCGCCGGCCACGTCGGTGAGGCGGCGATGATCGCCCGCAGCGAGCTCGCGGACCCACTGCGGCGGTGTGCGGCCCGTGAACACCGCTTCGAGGTCCGGACGCAGCAACGTGCGCTGCGTGCGGGCGACGATCTCGCAGCCGGCGCCGATGCTGTCACCGGAGTAGGCCGGGGTGAGGAAGTCGGGGAAGTTCCCTTCGAGCGGTACGAGGGTGAACAGGATGCCCAGCCACTTCCGGGCGTGGTCGTGCGCCGCGACACGGACTGTGGCCTGCTCCCGCCACCGTGCCAGATGCGCCGGCACCAGCGGCTCCCGGGCTGCATGCAGGCTGAGGACGAGCTCCCACAGCGGATCGGGCCCGTCGGCGAGCCGGACCCGGTGGAGGTCGTCCCGGTCGAAGACCATCCGCAGCGTCACGGTTGGAAGTCTGACAGTGAGCGCGGTCCATGCCGTCCGGGGTTTTCGGCTCGGTGAAAAGGCTCTCGACGTAGGCTTGGGCGGTATGAGTACGTTTCCCTGGTTGAAGGGGCACGGGACCGAGAACGACTTCGTGATCCTGCCCGATCCCGACGGTTCCGTGCACGGTGCGCTGGACGCGTCGGTGGTGCGGTTCCTCTGCGACCGGCACGCGGGGCTCGGCGCCGACGGGGTGCTGCGGGTGATCCAGGGCGACAAGCAGTCGTACGTCGAGGACGGCGGCGACTGGTTCATGGACTACCGGAATGCGGACGGTTCGATCGCGGAGATGTGCGGGAACGGCATCCGGGTCTTCGTGAAGTACCTGGCGGAGGCGGGCCTGATCGACGGCAAGCCGGTCCGGATCGGCACCCGCGCGGGCGTCAAGGAGGTCGCGCAGAACGACGACGGCACGCTGACCGCCGACATGGGCGAGCCGAAGCTCCCCGACGCCGCCGGGATCGTGGTCGACGCCAACGGTCACCAATGGACCGCCGTGCACGTCGACATGGGCAACCCGCACGCGGTCGCGTTCGTCGACGACCTGAACGAGCCGGGCAATCTGTGCGATCAGCCGACGTGGTCGCCGGCCGACGCCTTCCCGCACGGGGTCAACGTGGAGTTCGTCGTACGGCGTGGTCCGCGCGACGTCCAGATGCGCGTCCACGAGCGGGGTGCGGGGGAGACGAGGTCGTGCGGCACAGGTACTTGCGCCGTGACCGTGGCCGCGGCACGCCAAGCCCGTGACGAGCGCCCAGTCACGTACCGCGTCGGCGTACCGGGTGGTGAAGTGAGCGTGACGTGGCGTGCGGACAACCACCTGGAACTGACCGGACCGGCCGTTCTGCACGCCCGCGGGGAGTTCGACCGGGCCTGGCTGCCGGGAATCTGAGTTCTGCGTGGGGCGTTGACTCCTGGTAAACGGGTCGCTTGTACTTGAGGCCCGTGCCACCATGGAAGGTATATGACGACCCAATCACACGCATACGAAGAGACCACCGACGTCGAAACCGACCTGACTCAGGGCGATGACTCCGGCGATTCGTTGACGGGTCACGATGAGTATGACCAAGAACTGACTACCGAGGGCCTCGACCTCGAAGAGCGCCAGGCGCTCCGGCGCGTCGTCGGTATGTCCACCGAGCTGACCGACATCAGCGAGGTCGAGTACCGGAAACTGCTGCTCGAGCGGGTGCTGCTGGTCGGCGTCTGGACCGAGGGCAGCGCCGAGGACGCGGAAAACTCGCTGGCCGAGCTGAAGCTGCTCGCCGAGACCGCCGGCTCCGAGGTCCTGGACGGCGTGATCCAGCGGCGCAAGAAGCCCGACCCGGCGACCTTCATCGGTTCCGGCAAGGTGGCCGACCTGCGCAACCTGGTCGCGTCGCTCGGCGCGGACACCGTGATCGCCGACGGCGAGCTGGCGCCCGCGCAGCTGCGCAACCTGGAAGACCGGCTCAAGGTCAAGGTGGTCGACCGGACCGCGCTGATCCTGGACATCTTCGCGCAGCACGCGAAGAGCAAGGAAGGCAAGGCCCAGGTCGAGCTGGCCCAGCTGCAGTACATGAAGCAGCGCCTGCGTGGCTGGGGTGGCAACCTGTCCCGCCAGGCCGGTGGCCGGGTCGGCGCGGCCGGCGGCGGTATCGGCGGCCGTGGTCCTGGTGAAACCAAGATCGAGACCGACCGGCGGCGGATCAACACCAAGATCGCGAAGCTCCGCCGGACGCTCAAGAACATGAAGAGCACCCGGTCGACGATGCGCCAGGAGCGTCGCCGCAACCTGGTCCCGTCGGTCGCGATCGCGGGGTACACCAACGCCGGCAAGTCCTCGCTGCTGAACCAGATCACCGGCGCGGGCGTGCTGGTCGAGGACGCGCTGTTCGCGACCCTGGACCCGACGACCCGCCGGACGACGACCGCGGACGGCCGCGTGTACACGCTGACCGACACGGTCGGGTTCGTTCGGCACCTGCCGCACGACATCGTCGAGGCGTTCCGTTCGACGCTGGAGGAGGTCGCGGACGCCGATCTGCTGCTGCACGTGGTCGACGGTTCGCACCCGGACCCGATCGCGCAGATCCAGGCAGTCCGCGAGGTGCTGGCCGAGATCAACGCGACCGACGTGCCGGAGATCATCGTGATCAACAAGGCCGACGCCGCCGACCCGCTCGCGCTGGCGCCGATCCTGCACCGCGAGCCGGGCGCGATCGTCGTGTCGGCCCGCACCGGCGAAGGCATCGACAAGCTCCGTGAGCTGCTCGAGGGTGCGCTGCCGCAGCCGCACGTGGCCCTCGAGGTCCTGCTGCCGTACGACCGCGGCGACCTGGTCTCGCGGATCCACTCGGAGGGCTCGGTCGAACACCTCGAGCACACCGCCGACGGCACCCGGATGACGGCCCGCGTGCATCCCGCGCTGGCCGGCGACCTCACGCCGTACGCAACCGCCTGAGCAACGCAGCCTGAACAAAACAACAGCCCCCGAAGTCCGCGAGGACCTCGGGGGCTGTTGTCATGCGGTCACTTGCGCTTGCTCACCTGGACGGTCGTCGAGGTGCCGTTCTTGGCGACAACCTTGATGTTGACGCCGTTGTTGGGGATCTTCACGCTGCTCGTCGGCTGGTCCGCGGTCCAGTACGACTTGCTGTCGTTGAAGGTCGGGACGGCGTTCTGGCCGCGGATGTAGCTCGCCTGCCCGTTGATGTGCAGGGTGAACGAGTCCGACTTCTCCAGGCCGAACGGAGCGTCGTACCCGCCGACCCGCGGCCGCCACAGCTGACCGTCGATGCGGTTGATCGGGGTCGGGTGCGAGTCGATCGGCAGGACCAGGCCCTGACCGGGGTGCTCGTTGGTGTTGTTGTCCTCCTGCGAGGTGTCCCAGTACCAGATCAGCAGACCGTCCTGGTACGGGAAGTGCTCCACCTTGTCGCCGAGCGTGCTCACCCAACCGAAGTTGTACGGGCCGGTCTTCAGGTACTGGTCCTGGGCGACGTAGTTGATGTTCGACGCCAGGTAGTAGTTGTCGTGCAGGCTCGTGTACGACGAACCGACCGAGCTGAACCCGTTCAGCGTCCACCCGTCCGGCGAGGTCTCCGCACCGGAGGCGAGCACCGTCGTGGTGCCCGACGTCACCGTGATGTCGTCGGCGAAGAACCCGAGCCCGCCGGCCGCCGGGTCGGTAGCGTAGCGGAACTGCAGGGTGATCGTCTTACCGGCGTACGCCGACAGGTCGAACGTCGCGGGCACCCAGCCGGCGCTCTTGCCGTCGATACCGTTGCCCTCGGCGTCCTTGGTGATGCTGCCCTTGATCGGCTTCGCGCCGGTGCCGTCGTTCACGTCGACGTACGCGTAGTCGCAAGCGTCCGGACCGCAGTCCTCGATGTCCCAGTTCGCCTGGAAGGTGAGTTCCGCGGGCTGACCGGCCGGCAGCGTGACCTGGCGGCTCATCGTGTGCGTGAACTGGTTGCCCTGACCGCTCCACCAGGACTTCGTCCCGGCCGCGGGGTCGACGAGCTGGTGCGTGACCTCCTTCTTCGGAAGCGTCACCACCAGGCCCTGGGCCTTCTTCGAGTTGTACTCGTGCGGGCCGAGCTCGACGGTCCGGTTCTGGCCGGACGCCACGATCTCGTAGTCGAGCCAGCCGAGCTGCAGCTTGTCCCAGGCGCCGAAGTCGGCCGCCTGCTCGCCGATCCCGCCGTCGCTCGGCTTGCCGACCCGGCTCTGCGCCATGATCGTCCACCAGTTCACGCCGTTCTCGACGGCCGCGCCGGAGGTGTCGTAGTGGTCCGGCAGACCGAGGTCGTGGCCGTACTCGTGCGCGAAGACGCTGATGCCGCCGTTCTCCGGCTGGATCGTGTAGTCGAACACGTACATGCCGGTGTCGCCGATCTGGGCACCGCCGGACGGGTTGTTGCTCGGGCCACCGGGGACCTGGACGGCCCAGCGGTGCGACCAGATCGCGTCCTCGCCCTGCTGCGGGTCGCCGTCGGCCTGGTCGCCGCCGGAGTGCACGATCTGGAAGTGGTCGATGTAGCCGTCGGCCTCGTTGAAGTTGCCGTCACCGTCGAAGTCGTAGCGGTCCCACTGGTCGAACGACTTCAGGTCGGCGGCGATCTGCGCCGTGGTCCGGCCGGCCGCCTTCTGGTCGACGACCCACTGGTTCACCGCGTCCTGGATCAGCGCCCAGGTGTTGCTGCAGACGTTCCCGGCGCACGGGTACCCGTTCGACCGGCCGTAGCGGGCCTCGTTGTACTTGACCTTGACCCAGTCGGTGACCTGGCCGTCGACGCTGTACCGGCCGGACGACTGCTTCTCGTAGTACTTCTTCACCGAGTTGCCGGTGCCGAAGTACAGGTCCTGGTAGTGCTGGCGGTTGTAGTCCGACTGCCAGACGGTCGAGTTGTCGACGGACCGGTCCGGCTCCGGGATCGCGTTGTGCAGCGGGCCCTCGAAGGTCGCGGGACCGGGGATGCTCGGTGCCTGGTCCTTGTCCGGGTAGTTCGGGTGCCGCTCGTTTCCGAACTCGGCCAGTACGACGAAGATCTTGTCGGTCTTCTCGCGGGACAGCTCGACGTACTGGTCGACCCGGCCCTTGGCGTTCTTGGTGCCCTTGGCACCGGCGGCCTTGGTTCCGAGCTTGACGACCGTGCTGCCGTTGCGCTGCTCGGGCGTCGCCTGGCCGTTGATGACCTTGGTCAGCGCCTCCTGCCGCAGCTCGCGGCGCTTGTCCTCGAGCGGGCTGGACAGCTCGTCGGACACCGGTGCAGGCTCACTTGCGCTCGGCGCCGACCCTGGTTTGGACGGTGTGGCGGCGTTGCCTGACGAGGCTGCGGCGATGCCGAGCCCGGTCGTCGCCGCCAAAGCCAGGCTGAACAGCCCAGCGGGTAGCTTGCGCACGATTCCCCTCCGTGTCTGATAACGCATAGTGTTCGTAGCTCCCCCGAGCGTGTTTTGCGCGAGAGTACGGGGAAATTAGCGTCAGCTGAAGTGGAACTGAGGAAATGCTGTGAACGAGCGGGGAAACCTGCGTTCTGAGTAGTAGGGCTCACGCGCCGCAGCCCCGCTCCTTGGCAGACTGTCCCGGGTGGAGCGCGAGACCGTGGACCTGCTGCAGCCCCTGTGGCGTGCGCTGGTCGTGTTCCGCCTGCTGACCTGGGCGTTCGCGTGCTTCGGCGTGTGGACCCGCTGGGACGGCATCGTCCGCCCGTACGGCGCAGTGCTGCAGCTGGCCGTGATGGGGGTCTGGACGCTGATCTCGTCGTACGGCTACAGCCGCCGCTGGGGACGCCGGAACACGCGGCTCGCGTTCGCCGACCTGATCATCACGGTCGGCTGCATGTTCGCGACCCTGTGGGCGCAGCCGCTGCTCGACATCCGCGCCGGCGCCTCCGTACTGACCTCGGTGTGGGCGGCCGGGCCGGTCCTCGCGCTCGCGATCTCCCGCGGCCGCGACGGCGGCCTGCTCGGCGCCGCGACGATCAGCCTCGCTCTGCTGTCGCTGCGCGGGGTCGACAACGTGTCGAAGATCCTGTCGAACGTCCAGTTGCTGCTGGTGGCCGGTCTGGTCGTCGGATACGCCGCTTCGACCATGCGGCAGGCGGGCGTGCGGCTGCGTGAGGCGATCGCGGCGGAGAGCGCGACCGCGGAGCGGCTGCGGCTCAGTCGCTCGATCCACGACGGCGTACTGCAGGTCCTGGCGCAGGTACAGCGGCGCGGTACGGCGATCGGCGGCGAAGCGACCGAACTGGCCCAGCTGGCCGCCGAACAGGAAGTTGCCCTCCGCACCTTGATGTCCACCCGCCCGACCGTGGCGACGGGTGATCGCGTTGATCTGTGTGGATTGTTGTTGCCACTGGCCACGACCCGGATCGACGTCGTCGTCCCCGCCACGCAGGTCCTGCTGCCCGCGTCCACCGCCGGAGAACTGGTTGCCGCGGTCAAGGAAGCACTGAGCAACGTGACGAAGCACGCCGGGCCCGGCGCCAGGTCCTGGGTAGTGGTCGAGGACCTCGGCGCGGAAATCCTGGTGTCGGTCCGCGACGACGGAGTCGGTACGACGCCGGCGCGCCTGGAACAGGCCCGCGCGGACGGGCACCTCGGCGTGAGCCAGTCGATCCGCGGCCGGATCGCCGACCTGGGCGGCACCGTCACGGTCCGCACCGCCCCGGGCGAAGGAACCGAATGGGAGCTGAAGATATGACGCGGGTGATGATCGTCGACGACCATCCGATGTGGCGCGAAGGTGTCGCACGGGATCTGGGGAGTCGCGGGTACGACGTGTGCGCGACCGCCTCGGACGTCGCGAGCGCGGTGAAGATCGCGCTGGCGACCCGCCCGGACGTGGTCGTGATGGACCTGCAACTCGGCGACGGCTCCGGCGTCGACGCGACCCGCGAGATCACCACGGCCCTCCCCGACACCCGCGTCCTGGTGCTGTCGGCCAGCGCCGAGCAGGACGACGTACTCGCGGCGGTCAAGAACGGCGCGTCCGGGTATCTGGTGAAGTCCGCCTCGCTGGACGAGTTCGACGAGGCGGTACGCCGTACCGCCGAAGGCGACGCGATCTTCAGCGCGGGCCTGGCCGGACTGCTGCTGGGCGAGTACCGCCGCCTGGGGGAGACCGGCCCCGAGGTCCCGCACCTCACCGACCGCGAAACCGAAGTCCTCCGCCTGGTAGCCCGAGGCCTCACCGCCAAACAGATCGCCACCCGCCTGGTCCTCTCCCACCGCACCGTAGAGAACCACGTCCAGAACACCCTCCGAAAACTCCAACTCCACAACCGAGCCGAGCTGGTCCGCTACGCCATAGAAAACGGCCTCGACACCGACTGACCAGGCGCGACGTGGTCGCTTGTGGGGTTGTGAGGGGGAGGGGTTGAATGGCGTTCGTACACTGTGCGTTCCACGTCTGCGTGGATGCTCTCTGTCATGACACCTGTACTGCGGGTGCCTATCTCCGGAGGATTCGGTGAACCGGTCGTCCCTCGTCCGCGCACTGCTCGCCTTTATGATTCTGGCGGCGTCCACGTACGTCACGCTGACGGCGAAGCCGCAGCTCGGTCTCGATCTGCGCGGCGGGACGCAGATCGTGCTCGAGGCGAAGGACTCGCCGACGGTCAAGGCGAACAAGGAGACCACCGACAAGGCCACCCAGGTCCTGCGCCGGCGGATCGACGCGCTCGGCGTCAGCGAGCCGAACGTCACCCGCCAGGGCGAGAAGCGGATCATCGTCGAGCTGCCCGGCGTCCAGGACCCGCGCGAGGCCGCCAAGGTGATCGGCAAGACCGCGCAGCTCACGTTCCACGAGGTGCTCGACCAGGTCGCGGCCAAACCGGCCAAACCGGCGGCGGGGGAGACGTACCTGCCGCCCGAGAGCGGCCAGGGCCTCCTGCGGCTCGCCAAACCCGCCATGACCGGCGAGCTGGTCAGCGGCGCCGAGGGCCGGCTCGACCCGCAGCAGGTCGCGCAGGGCTGGTTCGTCGAGATGAACTTCAAGGGCGACGGCGGCAAGATCTGGGCGAACATCACCGGCAAGGCCGCCTGCCAGCCGGTCGGTACGCCGCAACGCCTGATCGCGATCGTCCTCGACAACGAGGTGATCAGCTCGCCGCAGGTCGACCCGAACGGCGGCAACCAGCTGTGCAAGGTCGGCATCGCCGGCGGCTCCACCACGATCTCCGGTTCCTTCACCGAGGAAGGCGCGAAGGACCTGGCTGCGCTGATCTCCGGTGGCGCGCTGCCCGTTCCGGTCGAGGTGATCGACCAGCGCACGGTCGGCCCGTCGCTCGGTCAGAACGCGATCCAGGCCAGCGCGCTGGCCGCGATCATCGGCCTCGCGCTGACCGCGCTGTTCATCATCGTGGTCTATCGCCTCGTCGGCCTGATGGCCGTCATCGGCCTGCTGGGGTACGCCGCGATGTCGTACGCCGCCCTGACCGCGCTCGGGGCCACGCTCACCCTGCCCGGCCTCGCAGGTTTCGTCCTCGCGATCGGAATGGCGGTCGACGCGAACGTCCTGGTCTTCGAACGCGCCCGTGAGGACTTCATCGCGGGCCGCACCGACGGCCTGCGCCGATCGCTGCGCAGCGGTTTCCAGAACGCGCTGTCCGCGATCGCCGACTCCAACATCACCACGCTCCTGGCGGCCGCTCTGCTGTTCTTCCTGGCGGCCGGTCCCGTCCGCGGCTTCGGCGTCACGCTCTCGATCGGTGTGATCGCCTCGATGCTGTCGGCGCTCGTGGTGACCCGCGTCCTCGCCGAGTTCGTCGTGTCGCGCGGGTTCGTCCTGCGTCGTCCGGCCCTGAGCGGGATCGCCGGCCACGGCCGGGTGCGGACCTGGCTGGAAGCCCGGCGGCCCGCGTTGATGAAGCACAGCCGCCGCTGGCTGGTGATCACCGCGGTCGCGATCGTCGTGAGCGTCGCGGGCGTCGCCGTCCGCGGGCTGAACCTCGGCATCGAGTTCACCGGCGGCCGGCTGATCGAGGTCAGTACGGCGCAACGGATCACCCCGGACCAGGCGCGCGCCGCCGTTGCCGAGGCCGGGTACCCGACCGCCGTCGTACAAGCGTCCGGGACCGATGACATCACCGTGCGGACCGGCACGATCAGCGACGACGAGGCGGTGAAGATCAAGGAGTCGCTGGCCCGGATCGGGGGCGACGCCGAGGTGATCCGCAACGAGAGCATCGGCCCGTCACTCGGTGAGGAGCTGCGGAACAAGGGCCTGATCGCCCTCGGCATCGCCCTGCTCGCCCAGCTGGCGTACCTCGCCGCGCGGTTCCGGTGGACGTTCGGCGCCGGCGCCGTCCTCGCGCTGCTGCAGAACGTCTCGGTCGTGGTCGGTGTCTTCGCCTGGACCGGCAAGCCGATCGACGGCATCTTCCTGGCCGCGATCCTGACCGTCATCGGGTACACGGTGAACGACTCGGTGGTCGTCTTCGACCGGATCCGCGAGACCCGCAGCGCCCGGGCCACCGATAACCTCGGCACGACCATCGACACCGCGATCGTGAACGTCCTGCCACGAACCATCAACACCGGTATCTCGACCCTGTTCATCCTCGCCGCGTTGCTGTTCCTCGGCGGCGACTCGCTCGCCGACTTCTCCCTGGCGCTGTTGCTCGGAATCCTCGTCGGCACCTACTCCTCCAACCTCACCGCGGCCCCGTTCCTCCTCGAACTCGAACGCCGCTACCCGGCGCCGCCCCCGCGCCCCAAACGCACCCAAGTGGACCGCGACGCCCAACCCGACCGCGGCGCCGTCGTCTGACCCGAGGGGTCATCCGGCTCCCCTGTCCGATGTGTGGGTGGTGATCAACCCGGTCTGGGATCAGGGAACAGGCAATGGTGGGTAGGCACCTGGTATTGCCTGTCCCGAGTCACCATTGCCTGTTCCCAGTCCCTAGTGCGTGTTCCTGGTGCGTGTCCTCGGTTGCCGCGATCGGTCGGGTGCATCGAGTGGCGGGTTTCGGCGGCGCCCCGCGACGGTGAGTGCTCTCGTCGGAGCGGGTGAGCTGTCTTGGTGGGAAAGAAACTGTCACGATCTGCAACTTTGTTTCCCCGCTGTTCGGGGTTCGCCCCTGGTCCGGGCAGCAGAGCAAGCCCACACTGCCACCCACGACTTCTCCAGGGCACGACTTCCCGGGGGGGGACAGAGCTCCCCAAACCGGTTTGGGGACGATGACGTGCCGTTGTGGGGGGTGCAGGGCTCCCCAAACCGGTTCGGGGGGATCACCTGCTGTCGTGGGGGTGTGTCGCTCCCCGAACTGGTTTGGGGCGGATTACCTGCTGTTGTGAGGGGTGTGGGGCTCCCCGAACTGGTTTGGGGAGCGACAGCGGCGGCGGGGTTTGTGGGGTGCGGGGCGGCTCGATAGGTAGTGCGCCGGTGGGGCGCCGTGCGCGCGGGCGTGATCACGTTCAGGTGCACTACCCAGCCGCTCGACACGTCCTCATGAGAACGCACACTCAGGCGCCCGCGCCGCGCCGACCACCCACACATCGGTCACAAGATCCGGTTATCCACACCCCGGTCCGCCGGAGCGAAATCTGTCCGGGGTGCGGGCTAGGGTATGGCGGTGGGTGTTGATGTGCGGGATCTGCTGGAAGCTGCCGTGGCCGGGATTGCCGGTCAGACACGGCCGGGGCAGGTGGAGATGGCGCAGGCCGTCGACACCGCGATGCACGACGGATCGCATCTGCTCGTCCAGGCGGGTACCGGCACCGGCAAGTCCCTCGGGTACCTCGTGCCCGCGCTGCTGCACGCGATCGAGGACCGTCGCGTGGTCGTTTCCACGGCGACCCTCGCGCTGCAGTCCCAGCTCGTCGACCGCGACGTACCGGCGTTGCTCGACGCGACCGAGAAGCTCTTGCCCCGCCGCCCGGTGTATGCGATCCAGAAGGGGCGGAACAACTACGCCTGCCTGCACCGGATCCGGGAGGGTGCTCCGGACGACGACGGCATGCTCGTCGACGTGCCGCCGTCGGGGGAGGTCGGCCGTCAGGTCGTCGAGCTCCGCGACTGGGCGGAGCAGCAGCTCGCCGACGGTGAGGCCGGCGACCGGGACCACGCCCCGTCGCACCAGTACCAGGCGTGGCAGCAGGTCGCGATCAGCGCGCGCGAGTGTCTCGGCGCGCAGAAGTGCCCGTACGGCGAGGAGTGCTTCGCCGAGAAGGCCAAGGAACACGCCCGCAAGGCCGATATCGTCATCACCAACCACGCCCTGCTCTCGATCGACGCCTTCGAGAACCGCACCGTCCTGCCTGAGCACGACGTCGTCATCGTCGACGAGGCCCACGAGCTGCCCGCCCGGGTCACCGGTGCGGCCGGCGACGAGCTGTCACCGCAGATGGTCGAGCGGGCCGCCAAGCGCGGTCGCCGGTTCGTCGACGACGACAAGGCCGACGACCTGATCGACGCCTCCGACGCGCTCCGGGCCGCGCTCGACGGCACCCGCGAGGGCCGGATCGAGCCGTCCAACGCACCGGTCCTGGAGGCCGCCGCCCTGGTCCGCGACGCGGCCCGCGGCATGTACTCCGACCTGAACAAGAAGTCCGACGACAAGGATGACGACCCGGACGGCGCCAAGCGGCAGTCCAAGGGTGCCGTCAAGGAGATCTTCGACGTCGCCGAACGCGTCGCCGCGCTGAGCGACGCCGACGTCGTCTGGATGACCGACCGCGACCGCTACGGCCGCGAGCTCCGGATCGCCCCGCTCACCGTCGCCGGCCTGCTCCGCGAACTGGTGCTCCGCGACCGTACGGCGGTGCTCACCTCGGCGACGCTGACGCTCGGCGGTGACTTCGACGCGATCGCTCGCCAGGTCGGCCTGCGGCCCGCCGACAAGCTCGCCGACGACGACGAGATGCCGGAGCTGGACGACGCCGAGGAGAAGGGCCCGCTGCCGTGGCGCGGGCTCGACGTCGGCTCCCCGTTCGAGTACGAGAAGCAGGCGATCCTGTACGTCGCCAAGCACCTCCCCGCACCGCACCGCGACGGGCTGGGCAAGAAGCAGTTCGAGGAGATCATCGACCTGATCACCGCGGCCGGCGGACGGACCCTCGGCCTGTTCTCGTCCCGCCGCGCGGCGGAGGCGGCGACGGCCGCGGTCCGCGAGGCCACCGACCTCAAGGTGCTCTGCCAGGGCGACGCACAACTCGGCGAGCTGGCCCGCGAGTTCGTCGAGGACCCGGAGACCTCGCTGTTCGGCACGCTGTCGCTGTGGCAGGGGATCGACGTACCGGGGTCGACCTGCAACCTGGTGATCATCGACCGGATCCCGTTCCCGCGCCCGGACGAGCCGTTGATGGCGGCCCGCCAGCGTGCCGTCGACGAAGCGGGCGGCAACGGGTTCATGTCCGTGGCCGCGACGCACGCCGGACTGCTGCTCGCGCAGGGCACCGGCCGGCTGATCCGCCGCAGCTCGGACCGCGGCGTCGTCGCGATCCTCGACCCCCGCATCGTCACCCAGCGGTACGGCGCGTTCCTGCGCGCCTCCTTGCCGCCGATGTGGCCGACCGCCGATCGTGAGAAGGTGCTCGGCGCGCTGAAGCGGTTGCAGACCACATGAGCCCCGTGACCGGTCCGCCGGTGCTGCCGATGATGGCGTCGCTGGGGCAGATGCCGTCCGGAGCGGGCTGGTCCTACGAGATGAAGTGGGACGGCATCCGCGTCATCGCGGAGGTCGACGACGGAGTCTGCCGGCTGTGGTCGCGCAACAGCCACGACGTGTCCGGCGGCTACCCCGAGCTGATCGGCCTGGCGGAGGCGCCGGGACTGCGACTGCCCGCCGTACTGGACGGCGAGATCGTCACGCTCGACGAGAACGGCGCACCGTCCTTCGGCCTGCTGCAGCGCCGGATGCATGTCCGCGACCCCCGCCAGCTCCGGCATCTGATCACCGAGGTGCCGGTGTCCGTCCGGCTGTTCGACCTGCTCCGCTTCGACGGCGAGTGGTTGCTAGAGGCAACGTACGACGATCGTCGCGGACTGCTCGAATCACTGGACATCGGCGACCCGTTCTGGGAAGTGCCGCCGGCGCTGCTGGACGGCGACCAGGCACTCGAACAGTCCGCTGCGCAAGGACTCGAGGGAGTGGTGGCGAAGCGGCGCAAGTCGCGGTACCTGCCGGGGCGGCGCAGCGCCGACTGGATCAAGATCAAGCCGGTGCTGACCAGAGACGTCGTACTGTGCGGCTGGCATCCGGGGGAGGGCAACCGGGAAGGGAAGATCGGCTCCTTCTACTGCGGCGCGTACGCCGACGGCGAGCTGGTGCTGATCGGGAAGGTCGGCTCCGGACTCGACTTCGCGACCCTGGACCTTCTGAGCGCCGAACTGACCGGTCTCGAGATCGACCGGCCGGCGTTCGACCCGTCGAGCATCCCGCTGACGGACCGGCGCCGCGCGCACTGGCTCGACCCCGCGCTGGTCGCCGAGGTCACCTACTCCGGCTGGGGCGGCGACGGCCGGTTGCGGCATCCGGTATGGCGCGGTCTACGCCTCGACATCAACCCGGAATCGGTCCTCGTAGAGCGCCCCTGAATACATTCGAGACATGCGGCAGCGACCGAATTGTTCGAAATGCGGATAATGTTCTGCGGCGCTGAGACATTCGCTGTTCAACTGTCGCAGAAAATGACCGAATTTCAGTCGTTCGTTTCCCGGGACGGCGCCGGTACCGCGAGTGCGGACTCGATCTTGTCGACCAGTTTCTCCGGCGCGTGGGTCGGCGCGTAGCGCGCGATCACCGCCCCGTCGCGACCCAGGAGGAACTTGGTGAAGTTCCACTTGATCCGGCCGCCGAGCAGGCCGCCCTGCTCGCGCTTCAGCCAGTTGTACAACGGGAGCGTCCGCGACCCGTTGACGTCGATCTTGGCGAACATCGGGAACGTGACGTGGTAGATCGTCGAGCAGAAGTTCGCGATCTCGTTCTCGTCACCGGGCTCCTGGTGGCCGAACTGGTCGCAGGGGAAACCGAGGACCGAGAAGCCCTGCCGGCGGTACGTCCGGTAGAGCTTCTGCAGACCCGTGTACTGCGGAGTCTGGGCGCACTGCGAGGCCGTGTTCACCACCAGGAGCACCTGGTCGCGGAAATCGGCAAGAGACTGTTCATTGCCTTCGATCCGCGTGGCGCTGAAGTCATAGACAGTCGTCATGACTCAATGCTGACACGACCCGCCCGACTTCGCTCGCCGTCCGATATGTCAGACTCGGCGCAGAACTGTTACGACCTTTCCGAGAATGACCGCGTCCTTGCCGTCGATCGGCTCGAAAGCGGGGTTGTGTGGTAGCAGCAGGATCTCGGTCTTGGTCTTCTTGAACGTCTTCACGGTCGCCTCGCCGTCGATCATCGCGGCCACGATGTCGCCGTTCTCCGCGGTCTGCTCCTGCCGCACGACCACCCAGTCGCCGTCGCAGATGGCCGCGTCGATCATCGACTCGCCCTTGACCTTCAGCATGAACAGCGTGCCCTCGCCGACCATTGCCTTGGGCAACGGGAAGACCTCTTCGATCTCCTGCTCGGCGAGGATCGGGTTACCGGCGGCGATCTGGCCGACCACCGGCACGTACACGGCGTCCGGATGCGCGTCGCCGGCCCCGGTCTCGTCGTACGTCGTCTGCCGCACCGAACCGATCGCCGACCGGCGCGCCGCCGCGTCGAGCTCGCCGGGGTAGCGGACCTCGATCGCCCGCGGCCGGTTCGGGTCGCGGCGGAGCAGGCCCTTCTGCTCGAGCACCCGCAGCTGGTGCGACACCGAGGACGAGCTGGTCAGGCCGACCCGCTCACCGATCTCGCGCATCGACGGCGGGTAGCCGCGGCTGTCCACCGAGTCGCGGATCACGTCCAGCACGCGGCGCTGGCGCGGGGTCAGCCCGGTCGCGTCCGCCGGTCCGTCCGGCAGCTCCGCGACGGTGCGGTCCGCCTTGCTCGCGGCCTTCTCCTCGCCGCCCCGGGCCGGGTTTTGCTGCCCCGCCCCGCCGCCCCGGGCCGGGTTTTGCTGCCCCGCCCCGCCGCCCCGGTCGTCTTTGCTGGAACCGCTCGGCGTCCTGGCCATCGGTGGTAGCTCCTCGGGTCGGGCCGGCGATCGTCCCACCGGCCGAAACTTGCTCGACTGAGATGACCGTAGACCGAATCCTGAGATTCTTCAAACATCTGTTCGAAGGCGTGTCGGTTCGCATGTTTGTTCGGGTGTCAGGTTATAAGGCGCACGCGGGGTGCTGTCGCGGCAGGGAATTTCCTGGGCGTGTCCTGGTTGGAAGTGGTTGCGCGAAGGGCGGCTGTCGGTTAATCATTCGTACAGACGTTCGATCGAACAGGTGTTCGGGTTGGTCGGACAGGTGGTCTCCGGAAACTGTCGGAGGCGGCTAGTAGACAGGACTCGACACCGCAGGACGCGCACCGAACAGAGGTCTGGAGGACCCGATGAGCACAGCAGCCGTAGCGGCCGAAGTACTGGGCCGACACCGCTCGCCGGAGGCCACGCCGGTTGTGCCGACTCCCACGAAGGCGCCGCGGCGGCGTCCTCGGATCGAGGGTGCGAGCACCGACCGGATGCCGGTTCGCGGGTGCTCGGGTGAAGAGCTCGGGCGCCGCGCGTCGGTGCAGGCGGAGCCGGCCACCCTCCGGCTGACCCGACGCGGCCGGATGTTGCTGACCGCCGTCTCGGTCCTGGTCTTCGGCGCGGCGATCCTCGTCCTCGGCCTCCGGGTCGCCGGCGTTCTCGAGCCCGGCCCGCAGTTCACCCACACCGTCCCGGTGCAGGTCGCCCCGGGCCAGACCCTGTGGTCCATCGCTCAGGACACCAACCCCGGCCAGGACCCTGCCACGGTCGTGGAGAGGATCGCCAACCTCAACAACCTCACCACCCCCGCCGACATCACCCCCGGCCAAACCCTGCAGATCCCCGTCGCCCGTTGATCACTCCCGCGCGGTGCGCCACTCGTCGTCGAGGAGCGCGTAGACGTATTCGTCGCCCCATTCGCCCTTGAATCGAAGGGCATGCAGGTGATGCGCCTCGCGCCGCATCCCGAGCCGTTCGAGCAACCGCGCCGAGGCAGCGTTCCGGGCGTCCAGGACAGCCACGATCCGGTGCAACCCGAGCTCCTCGAAGCCGACCCGCAGCATCTCCCGCGCAGCCTCCGCCGCGAGCCCCTTGCCCTGAAAATCGGTGTGCAGCGCGAACCCGATCTCGCCCTGACGATCGGCCTCGCTCGCCCACTTCAGTAGCACTTCGCCGATCACGGTCCCGGTCTCGCGCAGCTCGATCGCCAGTACCAGCCATTGACCGTCAGCGGTCAACTCACCCTGCGGGAGCTTCCGCTCCAGTGCGGCCCGCGTTTCCTCCCGGTTCCGTACGGGCCACGGCGTGTATCGCACGACCTCCGGCCGCGAGTGAAACGCGAACAGGTCGTCCAGGTCGTCCATCCGATGCGGCCGCAACTCCAGCCGCTCGGTCAGCAGCGGGTACGCGGGTCGAAATCCAGTCACGGCACCATCCTCGGCTACGCTGTCTAATGACGTTAGACAGTACCCACCACCGACCACCGCGGACAACAGCTTTCATGACCAGACGCGACCCTTCGTCCCACGCGGCGGCCGGCATCACCATCGCCGCGATCGCCGACGCGGCCCTGGCGATCATCCGCGGCGACGGTGTGGACGGCCTCACCATGCGCGCCGTCGCGGAGCGTCTCGACGTCCGGGCCCCGTCGCTGTACCACCACGTCCACAACAAGTCCGAGCTCCTCGACCTGGTCGCCCGGAACGCGTTCGACCAGTTCACGGGGGACAAGACGGCGTACGACGAGCTCACGACCGTCGACGAGTGGATCGAGCTCACCCGGTCCGGCTCGCTCGAACTCCGGGCCTTCTACGCCGACCATCCGGGCCTGGCTGGGCTGATGCAGTCCAAGGCGACACCGGACCGCGACCAGGGCGCCGGCTCGCGGGCCGGACTCATCCGCGCCCAGATCGAGGCCCTCGTGCGCATCGGCGTACCGGAGCCCGACGCACGTCACCTCTTCGAGGTCACCGCGCGCTGGAGTCTGGCCGCCGTGGTCGCGGAACAGTCCGAAGCCCTCTTCGCCGACGGCCTCGCCCTGTTCCTGTACGGCGTCCGCGCCCGCCTTCTCGAGCTGCTCAGCTGACGGTTGCCAGCCAAAGCTCGGCGTACCGCTTGCCGTCGACTGCCGTCGCGACCTGAATCGTCGTCGCCGTTCCCAGTGGATCGTTCGCGACGTCCGACGCCTCCCGCGTGTCGACGATCGTCCGCCCCCGCGACCAGCTCCCGGACAGCTCGACGCGGACCGGGTACTCCCGTGTCGTCAGCCCCGACGGATCGATCACCGCGCACACCGCGCCGCCGTCGCCGATGCTGCCGCCGTCCGACTGATACCGCTCGCTGCGCTTCTCGATCAGCTTGCACGCCAGCTCCGCCGAGGGCGATCCGCCCAACGCACGCGCCTGCTCGAGCGTGACCACGACGTCGTAGAAGACGTCCAGTCCGTACATGGTCACCGCGACGCCGAGGTCCTTGGCCGCGGCGAGCACGATCGCCGCCGCCTCCGGATCGGTCCAGATGTTGAACTCGGCCGCGGCCGTCGCGTTCCCGATCCCGGCCGCGCCGCCCATGAACACGATCTCGCGCAGCCCGCGCGCCGCCTCCGGATACGTCCGCAGCAGCAACGCGATGTTCGTCAACGGCGCCAACGGGATCAAGGTGACGAGTTCACCGGTCGCCGCCGCATCCCGCAGTACGTCGCGGAGGAGTTCGACGGCATGCCGTGGGTCCGTCGGACGCGTCGACCGCGGCCAGTCCAGATCGCCGAGCCCGTCCTCGCCGTGGACATGCCGCGCCGACCGCACCGGCTGGATCAGCGGTACGGCGGCACCGCGGGCGACCGGGACGTCCGGCCGGCCCGCGGCGTCGAGGACCGTGAGCGTGTTGCGCACGACATCGTCGATGCCGACGTTCCCGCCGACGCAGGTCACGGCCTTCAGATCGAGCTCGGGATGCCGCGCCGCCAGCAGCAGTGCACACGCATCGTCCAGGCCTGTGTCGACATCGAGAATCACCGGCTTCATGCGCCCATCCTGAGGCACCGCCGCCGGAGGCGCGCCGGTCAGGAGCGCACCAGTCGCGCGATCGCGGCGGACGCCTCCTTGATCTTCGCGTCGGCCTCCGGACCGCCGGCCGCGGCGGCGTCGACGACGCAGTGCGTGAGGTGGTCGTCGAGCAGGCCGAGCGCGACGGACTCCAGCGCCTTCGTCATCGCCGAGATCTGGGTGAGGATGTCGATGCAGTACTTCTCGTCCTCGACCATCCGCTGCAACCCGCGGGCCTGGCCCTCGATCCGCTTCAGCCGCGCGAGGTACGCCTTCTTGTCACCGATGTAACCGTGCTGTGCATGGTCTTGTGCATGGTCGTGGGCCTGCTCGTCGACCGGTTCGGTCACGCTCACCACATCCTCCCTGGGTCCCGCCGAACCCTATCGTCCGCCGGATCGCTCTTGTGTTTTCAGCGATACCCCCCTAGGGTATCCGGCATCCTTCAGTTCTCGACTGATCCCGCTGCGGTCTGGGGATATACCCCATACCGGTAAGGAGTTTGATATGAGTGAGACGAAGTCGTCGCGACGGTGGTGGGCGCTCGCCGTCATCGCCGCGGCGCAGTTCATGGTGATCATGGACACCTCGATCGTCGGCGTCGCGCTGCCGAAGATGCAGGCCGAGCTCGGGTTCGGCCCGGGCAACCTGTCCTGGGTGTTCAACGCGTACGTCGTGGCGTTCGGTGGGCTGTTGCTGCTCGGTGGCCGGCTGTCGGACCTGCTCGGCGCTCGCCGCGTCTTCGCGGCCGGCTGGGGCGTCCTGCTGGTCGGCTCGCTGGTCGCAGGCCTGGCAACCGGTGTCGGTTCAGAGCTCGCCGGCCGGGCTGTCCAGGGTGTCGGCGCCGCGCTGATCGCACCGTCCGCCCTGACGCTGCTGATGATGTTGTTCGGCGCCGACCCGCGTGAGTTGAACAAGGCGATCGCTCTGTACGGCGCAGCGGCGCCGGCCGGAGGTACGGCGGGTGTGTTCCTCGGTGGCGTGATCACCGAGTACCTCTCGTGGCCGTGGGTGTTCTACCTGAACATCCCGATCGCGCTGGCTGCCCTGCTCGCCACACCTGCCTTGATGCCGCGGGCCGCTGCCCGCTCCGGATCGGTTGACGTGCTCGGCGCGCTGACGGTGACGGGCGGTCTCGCCGCGGGCGTCTACGCCATCGTTCGCGCGCCCCAGGTCGGCTGGGCGTCGACGCTGCTCGTCGCCGCGCTGGCCGTCGTACTGCTCGGAGTGTTCGTCGCGGTGCAGGCGAAGCGGCGCGAGCCGTTGATGCGGCTCGGGATCTTCGCGACGCCGAACCTGGCCGCCGCCAACATCGCGCAGTTCCTGCTCGGCGCGGCCTGGGTGCCGATGTGGTTCTTCCTGAACCTGTACCTGCAGCAGGTCCTCGGGCTGAGCGCGTTCCCGAGCGGCTCGGCGCTGTTGCCGATGACCACGCTGACCATGGTCGGGATGATCGTCGTCGCGCCGCGCGTGATCGCCAAGGTGGGTCCGAAGAAGACGCTGGTGGGCGGTATGGCGGTCCTCGCCGCAGGCCTGTTCGGACTGTCCTTGATCCGCCCCACCGGCTCGTTCTGGGTCGACGTACTGCCGGGCTCGCTGGTCGCCGCCGCCGGGATGTCGCTGGCGTTCATCCCCAGCCTCGGTATCGCCTTGTCGTCCGCGCGGCCCGAGGAGGGCGGTCTGGCGTCCGGCATCGTGAACACCAGTTACCAGATCGGGTCCGCTCTCGGGCTGGCGGCGATGACCGCGGTGGCCGCTGCGAACGGGGCCGACCTGCTGGACGACGTCGTGGCGCTGACCGAGGGGTACTCGGCGGCCGTCATCGGCGCGGCGGTGATCGCGGCGGTCGGCGCCGTACTGGCTGCCGCGTCGCTGCGTACTCCACGGGCTCCGGCCGAACCTGAACGGCGGACCGTTTCGACGACCCGGTGATCTGTGGACAAGCTCCCCAGGGCGGCTCGGCCGGTCTGGGGAGCAGTCTGGGGAGCGGTCTGTGCGGGCCGTAGTTTGCGCCTCGAAAGGGTTGTCGCGGTGGCGCCACGCGGGAGTACACGGGGCCGCGCGAGTGTTGAAACCTGATGACACGCGCGGGCCACACGGGTGATGCGGGGCGTGCTTGCAAACTGTCGGAGCAGCGATCTAGGATCCCTAGATGTAGTGGTTACACGGGTGTAATTTTCCACAGGTAGTGGTTGGTTGCACACAGGTTCTACACAAGTTGTCCCCAGGCTGATCCACAACCCACCCCTCGCGGGGTGGTCACGGGAGGAGTGTTGCCGTGCACTGTCCGTATTGCCGGCACGCCGATTCCCGGGTCGTCGACAGCCGGGTGGCCGAGGACGGCGGAGCGATCCGCCGCCGCCGGCAGTGCCCGGTCTGCGAGAAGCGGTTCACCACCGTCGAGCAGATGCAGCTCACGGTTGTGAAGCGCTCCGGCGCGACCGAGCCGTTCAGCCGGGAGAAGGTCATCAACGGGGTCGGAAAGGCGTGCAAGGGCCGGCCGGTGAACGCCGACCAGCTCGCGCGCCTGGGTCAGAAGGTCGAGGACGCGCTGAAGGGCAGCGGCTCGCCGGAGGTGCCCGCGCACGAGGTCGGACTGGCGATCCTCGGGCCGCTGCGGGAGCTCGACGAGGTCGCGTACCTGCGCTTCGCGAGCGTGTACCGGCAGTTCGAGTCCGCCGACGACTTCGAGACGGAGATCGCGCTGCTGCGGGCCGAGAAGGAACCGCAGGGCACCGAGCCGGACCCGCTGAAGCCGACCCAGCAGACATAAACCGGGGGAACGGTAGTTCCAGGTAGTCGCAGTAGCAGGGCGTTACGCAGTACTCCAACGGGGCGGTCCCGACAGACCGCGGTAGTAGACACAGGGCGAGGAGCAACCATGACAGAGACGGTGACCGGCCACTCGGGGTCGACCAAGCGGTCGGCGGCCGGGTTCCGAGGGCGCAAGAACGCGCCCACGGGACTCACCATCGAGCGCGTATTCAGCACCGAAGGCGTCCACCCGTACGACGAGGTGACGTGGGAGCGTCGCGACGTCGTACAGCAGAACTGGAAGACGGGTGAGACGGTCTTCGAGCAGCGCGGGGTGGAGTTCCCCGACTTCTGGAGCGTGAACGCCTCGACCATCGTCACCACCAAGTACTTCCGCGGCGCGATCGGCCACGACAACCGCGAGTGGAGCCTCAAGCAGCTCCTCGACCGGGTCGTGAAGACCTACCGCAAGGCCGGCGAGGACCACGGCTACTTCACCTCGCCGCAGGACGCGGAGGTGTTCGAGCACGAGCTCACCTGGATGCTCCTGCACCAGTACTTCAGCTTCAACTCGCCGGTCTGGTTCAACGTCGGTACGTCGTCCCCGCAGCAGGTGTCGGCCTGCTTCATCCTCGCCGTGGACGACTCGATGGACTCGATCCTGAACTGGTACAAGGAAGAGGGCCTGATCTTCAAGGGCGGCTCCGGCGCCGGCCTGAACCTGTCCCGGATCCGCTCCTCGAAGGAACTGCTCCAGTCCTCCGGCGGTACGGCGTCCGGCCCGGTGAGCTTCATGCGCGGCGCGGACGCGTCGGCCGGCACCATCAAGTCCGGCGGCGCCACCCGGCGCGCGGCGAAGATGGTCGTCCTGGACGTCGACCACCCCGACATCGAGGAGTTCGTCGACACCAAGATGCGCGAGGAGGAGAAGATCCGGGTCCTGCGGGACGCGGGCTTCGACATGGACCTCGGTGGTCGCGACATCACCTCCGTGCAGTACCAGAACGCGAACAACTCGGTCCGGGTCTCGGACGAGTTCATGCGGGCGGTCGAGGAGAAGGGTGAGTTCGGGCTGCGCGCGCGGCTGGACAACTCGGTGATCGAGACCGTCGACGCGCGGGCCCTGTTCGACAAGATCTCGCACGCGGCGTGGGCCTGCGCCGACCCGGGCCTGCAGTACGACGACACCATCAACGACTGGCACACCACGCCGGAGACGGGCCGGATCACCGCGTCCAACCCGTGCTCGGAGTACATGCACCTGGACAACTCGTCCTGCAACCTGGCCTCGCTGAACCTGATGAAGTTCCTCCGCGACGACGACCTCTTCGACTCGGAGAAGTTCGTCAAGGCGGTCGAGCTGATCATCACCGCGATGGACATCTCGATCTGCTTCGCGGACTTCCCGACCGAGGCGATCGGCGTCACCACCCGCGCGTACCGGCAGCTGGGCATCGGCTACGCGAACCTCGGTGCGTTGCTGATGGCAACCGGTCACGCGTACGACTCCGACGGCGGTCGCGCACTGGCGGGCGCTATCACGTCGCTGATGACGGGTACGTCGTACAAGCGCTCCGCCGAGCTCGCCGGGATCGTCGGCGCGTACGACGGCTTCGAGCGGAACAAGGACGCGCACACCCGGGTGATGCGCAAGCACGCCGCGGCCAACGACGCGATCCGGACCATCCACGAGATCGACAAGGACGTCCAGAAGCACGCCACCGCGGCGTGGGACGGCGTACTGAAGATCGGTGCCAAGAACGGCTGGCGGAACGCGCAGGCCTCGGTGCTCGCGCCGACCGGCACCATCGGCTTCATGATGGACTGCGACACCACCGGTATCGAGCCGGACTTCTCGCTGGTCAAGTTCAAGAAGCTGGTCGGCGGCGGCTCGATGCAGATCGTCAACCAGACGGTCCCGCGGGCGCTGCGGCAGTACAACTACACCGAGGAGACCATCGAGGCGATCATCGAGTACATCGCCGAGAACGGTCACGTGGTCGACGCCCCGGGCCTGAAGCCGGAGCACTACGAGATCTTCGACACCGCGATGGGTGAGCGGGCCATCAAGCCGATGGGCCACGTCCGGATGATGGCGGCGGCACAGCCGTTCCTGTCCGGCGCGATCTCGAAGACGGTCAACCTGCCGGAGACCGCGACGGTCGAGGAGATCGCCGACGTCTACTTCCAGGGCTGGAAGCTCGGCCTGAAGGCGCTCGCGGTCTACCGCGACAACTGCAAGGTCGGTCAGCCGCTCGCGGACGCGAAGTCGAAGAAGGCCTCCTCGGCGGAGGCGGTCGAGGCCGAGGCAGCTGTCGCCGAGAAGATCGTCGAGAAGATCATCGAGTACCGGCCGACCCGCAAGCGCCTGCCGAAGTCGCGGCCGTCGCGGACCACGTCGTTCACGGTCGGTGGTGCCGAGGGGTACATGACCGCCGGCTCCTACCCGGACGACGGTCTGGGCGAGGTCTTCCTGAAGATGGGGAAGCAGGGCTCGACGCTCGCCGGCGTGATGGACGCCTTCTCGATCGCGATCTCGATCGCGCTGCAGCACGGCGTACCGCTGGAGACCTACGTCCAGAAGTTCACCAACCTGAAGTTCGAGCCGGCCGGTCTCACCGACGACCCGGACGTCCGGATGGCGCAGTCGATCATGGACTACATCTTCCGCCGCCTGGCCCTGGACTACCTGCCGTTCGACGATCGGGCTGCCCTCGGCATCTACTCGGCGGAGGAGCGGTCCCGGCAGCTCGACACCGGCTCCTACGAGCTGGCTCCGGTCGAGGTGTCCGAGCCCGAGTCGCTGAAGACGGTCGAGCCGGTAGCCGAGATCACGGACGCTCCTGCGAAGCCGGCCGACGCGGCAGCCGCCAAGCCGGTCAAGGGCGAGGCCCACACCACCGCCGAAATGCTGGAGCTCATCACCGGCACCTCGGTCGACGCCCCGCTCTGCTTCACCTGCGGCACCAAGATGCGCCCCAGCGGCTCCTGCTACGTCTGCGAAGGCTGCGGCAGCACCTCCGGCTGCAGCTGACCTGCTGGTGACCATCGGCTGAAAGCGCCACGGCCCCCGGGAACTTCCCAGATTCCCCGGGGGCCGAGGTGCGTCAGAAGCCTGGTCGGTGCTCGCGATCGTTTAGCCACAGCTAGACCGAAGTGACAACCTGCTGGATGCTCTTCTGTCGGAGCGTGTGAAGGGGAACAGTGGACGACGCCGAGCTGCTGCAGATCGAAGAGCAACTTCGAACGTTGCTTGAAGGAACGGATCTCGAATGGGTCCTGGACGAGGTGGACGAGGCCATCGCCGAAGGGGTTCCCGAGGAGGGCATACTACGGCGCCGACCTCGGAAGGCGCGTCCACCGCGAGAGCAGGATCTGTGGTCCGACGCAGCGGAGGAATACATGATTTTGAACCTCCGCCAGATCGAGAGTGGTGAGCTCGAGGCGTCGAGGAAGAGCGGGACCCTGGTTGTGACGACCCGTCCTATGACTGTGCGGGAGAGGGTCTTGCTGTTACTTGATGCCGTTCGCCGCGTCATTGTCGAATTGCCGGCTATCGAGGCAGAGACGCTGGACCTGTTGCAGGCCGAGCCTGGCAGGTCGGTGGATTACGAGAGAACGGTGACGGCTGTGGTGTTCGAGCCCGAAGAAGGCTTCCGCCGGCGTCGCGATCGGCAGACGAAGATCGCCCACCGAATGACCAGCGAGGACAGAGAAAGGGTCTCTGCGCTCTTCACGGCGATCCGCGAGGAGGCCGGCGTTGAGTGAGTTTGACGATCTTCTCCGGGAGGTCGAGTCACTGGTCAGCTCAGGCTCGGTCTCCTACCACTCGGCGTCTGCTCCCGCCGATGTTTATGAAGGGTATGTCTTTTCGCTCATCGTGAGCACCGCGGTAAGACACGGCGCAACGGTTTCGTACGAGGATGTCCACGGGGCAGGAGTTTCGGGTCTGGTCTTCAGAACCAATCCCGGCCAGCTCTACAGCGACAGCCCTGCCTATACCCACGCGGTGATCGAGTTTGCCGGAGCTCCTGCACTCGAGGTTCATCTCGGCGTCTATGTGCAGGGCACGTCTGGCGTCCTGCACGAGTGCGATGTCTTGATCCTTCCTGCCGAGGAGGCAGCGATCAGCAGGGCACAGAAGATTGCGCCCCGAGGCAGTAGGTGTGTCTTGATTGTCGAGTGCAAGTACTACGTCACCAGCAATGTCGGCATCGGTTTGGCCAGGAACTTCGAAGGACTCAGGGCCGATATCAGAACTCAAGATGAGCTGTTCGTCTCGAACGTCGCGTCGCCCAGCGCTGTCCGCTATCTCAACGCCCGAAAGCGGGAGTATGAGCGCGACGTCGTCCCGGGAGCACCGCAGGCGGTCTACATGCAAGGTGCCGTGCGTCGGGTCTTCAAGGGCTATCTGAACAAACACTCACCCTCGACGGTCATTTGATTCGCGTCGATCGTCCGAGGCGTTGGTCCTACGCTGTACCTAGGGGTGTTCTGCCGGAACGACGGCTCTCCGAGGATGCGCACCGAGAGACCCCCAGCCGGGTAGCGGTTGACCGTCAGGCGGGTAGCGGTTGACCGTCAGGCGGGCCGCTCGGGTCCACGCCAGCTCTCACGTCCTCCTGCTGTGGTGAGCCGCGGCGAGTCTTCAGCTCGCCACTGCTGGCTCGACCCGCTGCCAGTCACGTGTCTGTCAGTGGCCGACCTTGTCCGAGTCGGCTGGGGGTTTGGCGGTGCCGTCGAGCGCTGACAGGGCGGCCAACTCGCCGTCGGTCAGGTCGAAGTCGAAGACCGCCAGGTTGCCCGCGAGCCTTTGCGGGTCGGCTGACTTCGGGATGGGTACGACGTTCTGCTGCGTCTCCCACCGCAGCACGACCTGACCTGGCGTCCTCTCGTGGGCCTTCGCGATCTCCTGCACGGCCGGGTGACTCAGCAGCTCGGTTCCCTTGCCGAGTGGGCTCCAAGCCTCCGTCACGATCCCGTGCTGCTGGTGGAACTCGCGCTCGGCGGCCTTCGCCCAGACCGGGCTCAGCTGGACCTGGTTCACCTCCGGCGCGACCCCGGTCTCGTCGATCAGCCGTTGCAGGTGCGTGGGCTTGAAGTTCGACGTACCGATGGCGCGCACCAGGCCGGCGTCGCGGAGCGCGATGAGGCCCTGCCACGCATCGACGTACCGGTTCTGGTCGGGATTCGGCCAGTGGATCAGCAGGAGGTCCAGGTACTCGACGCCGAGCTTCTCCGCGCTCGCTTCGAACGCCTGGCGTGCGCCGTCGACGCTGTGCCAGCGCCTGTTGAACTTGGACGTCACGAACACCTCGTCGCGTGACGCGTTCTTCAGTGCTCGGCCGACGCCGACCTCGTTGCGGTAGTTCTCGGCGGTGTCGATCAGGCGGTACCCGAGTTCGAGCGCCGTACCCACCGCCCGTTCGGCGTCCGCGTCGTTCATCGGCGATGTCCCGAGCCCGAGCCGCGGCATCGCGGATCCGTGACTCAACGTGACCATCGGAACCTGGCTCATCCCGTCTCCTCCCTCGGCGTACGCGCCCGGCCACGATAGGCCGATCACGGTCCGCACCCGTCGCCGCGGTCCCTGGATTCCGCCGTACGGCGTACGGCTCGGACGGGCTGTCTCAGCCCCGGGATAGGGGGACGCGAACTGTCGGACCTGTGGTTCATCATGGTGCGACGGGACGTGAGAAGTGCGGAAAAGCGTTGGAGGGGTGGGCTTATGAAGAACCGGCAGATCACTCTGGTCGATCTGGGTCTGGACAGTTCGTTCGACGCGTCGATGTCGTTCGTGCAGGGCATCACCGGCAATATCAACGCCGGCTGGAACCGCCCGTACCTCGACGTGAACTTCGTCCGTACCCGTGACCACGAGACCGCCTTCTCCGCCCTCACCACCCCGTCGACCGTCCTGCACGTGATGGCACACGGTGACCACAGCGAGGAGCCGTCGTTCCTGTCCACCGACGGCGAGACCCAGGTGTCACTGAAGTCCCTCGCCGACTGGTTCCTCGACCACCAGTGGGGGATCGCCAGCGGTGTCGTCATCGCCGACGGCTGCAAGACCGGCATCGGCAAGTGGCAACGCGCCATCCGCGACTGCATCCAGGGCGACGTCACCTACATCGGCACCAGCACCGTCATCGGCTGGTACGAAGCCACCGTCTTTTGCTCCGCCTTCTACGGCGCCCTGGTCCGCAACCGAGGCCTCGGCCGCACCCCCGCCGAACAAGGCTGGGACGCCGCCAACCGAGCCATCCGAGCCTACGAAACCCTCACCGACAAACCCTGCCCCTACAAACCGGTCCTCCTAACCCCCTCCCGCCAGGCCCTCCGCTCCCTCACTGGCTGACCGACACGCGCCCGGCGGCTACTTTGGGTGAGGCGTGTGAGACTTTTGGGGACTCGTCGTCCGCTCGACGCCGGTGAAGGAATGCCGCCATGAAGCTGCACCGGAACTCTCTGCTCACGGCTGCCGCGATTGTGCTGGTTCTGTACGTCGTTTCGCTGGTTGTGGGGTTGCCGGCTTGGGCGGCTGTGGTGTTGATCGTGGTTTTGCTGGTGTTGCTGGCCGTTGTGTGGAAGCAGCCGGACGAACCCCGGCCGGTGGTCAGTAAGCCGGCGCCCGCTCCTTCGGTGGTGCTTCCGGATCCGGAGCCGGTGTTCTCCGGGCCGCCGTCCAGGACGGTTGCTGATGTGCGGTTGCCGTCGGCCTCGCCGGACTTTCAGTTCAGCTTCTCGGCTGTTGTGCAGTGGTCGACTGTGCTGTCGGGCTCGCGGCACGCTGATCTCGGGGCTGTCGCTGTGGATGCCTTGCTGGAAAGGGCTCGGTCGTTGACGGTGCGGCAGCAGGTGACCGAGGAATCGCTCAACCAGCACCGTCTCGCTGCGCTTCTCGGTGAGCCGGCGCTGGACGAGAAGGGGCAGGTCCGGAGCTGGGCGACCGAAGTACGACTGCGGCTGCCGGACGCGGATCAGAAGCACCTGCTGCACCTGGCCGCCCTGCATCGCCGCGAGCAGACCACGTTGCTCGAACGCCGGATGGAGCAGGACAAACGCGCGTACCTCAAGGACGACGTGTTCGCCACGCCTGGATCGGCCGCGGTCTGGTGGATGGTCAACCATCCGGGTGAGGTCGAGACGGCGCTCGGCCTGCTCGACACGCTCGCCGAACTGTCGGCCGCGGCGAACGATCTCCCCGTACGGCGGTCCGCCGCCGAGGAGATCGAACGCCAGCGGCCGACCCGCGCCGAACTCGCCTTCAGCACGGCAATCGAGGACCTGACCGAGGCCGGCAACGCCGACACTGCTGCGGACCGGGACGACAAGGCTCCGGACAGCACCAGCGAGGACAGGTCGGGGGACTCGGCGCAGCGTCCGGTGCCGAAGCATTCCGGTGCCAGTGAAGAGGGCCGCCACGACACGGGTCCGGTCCGGCGTGAACTGAACGGCTCGCAGTCCGAGCCGGATCCGTCGTACCGGGAGCAGTTCTTCACCGAATAGGCCGGTGAGGCGGGCTGTCTGCAGGGTTGTCCCGCCCCACCGGAGTCGAGTGCGCATGGCGAGGTCCTGTCTAGTCGTCCAGCCAGTGGATCGTGGTCGCGCCGTTGTGCCCGTGGACGCTGAGCAGTGCCCCGATCCCGTCCTGCCACACGGTCGTCGTCGGGTAGTGGCCGCCCCAGCGCAGCGCGACCGTCCCGTCGCTCCACTCGACTCCTTCCGCGACAACGCCCGTACCGCTGACACCGGAGACGTCGCGGTGCCGGACCAGCTCGAAGCGGCGTGGTCCGGACTTGCTCGCGATGCGCAGATGACGCTGTCGCGTGGTGCGCAGCAGCGTCGCGGTTCTCCCGCTGATCTCGTCCATGGCCCAAGTCAACGCGTGGCCCGGCGTCCTCACCAGGAACTCGACCGGTATCCACAGCGCACAAATTCTGCCCACCGGCGGTCACCGAAACGAATATTCTCATTGCAGGGAGTAATTGACGCGCAAGGGAGAGAGCACGGATGACAGTCATCGAGGAGTGGACCGGCCGGCATGCGCATGCCTTGCGTACGGCGCTGCGGCTGACGAACGAGGCGTTCGCCGAACAGCTCGGCATATCGCCGCGCACGCTCACCAAGTGGCGCGAGAGACCCGAGCTCGTGCCGAGTCCCTTTCTCCAGGAGGCCCTCGACACCTACCTCAAGAAGGCGCCGCCCGACGCCCATCTCCGGTTCGCGGCGAACCTCGGCCTGCACCAAGGGGGTGGACCGATCGACAAGACCGTGCTGACGCAGCTCAACACGGCGCTCGGCGACCTGACCCGCGTCCTGGCACGGCTGCAGGCCGAAGATCCGGAGCGATCACCCTCCCCTTGACCGTCGAAAGGGCAGACTGGGCGGCGCGGTGCGAGCGCGGAAGGAGCCGCGGATGAGGCGACGCCTGGTGGACTCGTCGAATGTGCGATCGGTCGGATGGTCCGACGGCACGCTGGAGCTCGAGTACGTCAACGGCTACATCTACCAGTACTTCGACGTACCGCAGCCGACCTATGCGGCACTCCTGGCCGCACCGAGCATCGGCGCATACGTGAACAAACACATCAAGCCGTACTTCGACGTTCGCGAACTCTGAGTTTCCGCCGCGAACTCTGAGTTTCCGCGCGTGGCACGCCGGGCACCGGGAGAGCGTCCACACGGGGGTGCGCACAATCCGGGAGGTGGGCATGCGCACTCGAAGAGCGTCGACCAATGGGTCCCGCGTCGTTGCGATCGTTGTGGTGGTCTGGTTGTTCATCGGACTGGCAGCCGCCGCGCAACGAAATTACTTCTCAGGCTCCGACGCGACCTGTGCGAAAGTCGGCACGACGCTGGTCACGGTCGTCGCCGGTCCGCTCAACTACATCGGTGCCAACCCGAAGATCGACTGTTCCGCGCCTCAGCCGTCGCGATAGCGGCTAGCGCGGGCCCGGAGCCGTCCAGGACAGCCTGTAACGCCAGAACAGGCTGCGGCCGATCCGGGCGCCAGGCAGGATGCGCTTGGCCGCGAGGGCGATCTGCTCGAACGATTCCGCGGCCATCGCGGTCGGAGCTGTCATGTGCGTGGGGATCGCCTGGGATCCTCGCGGACTCTTGGCAATTCCAACGATCGGATTCAGGATCATCGAGGCGATCGACCACGGAAGATCTGCCGGCGCTTCCCGGCTGACGCCGACCACGACGAGCCGGCCGCCCGGGCGCAGCAGCTCGCGTACCTTCTCGAGCGTGGCCTCCAACGGCAGGTGGTGCAGCACCGCGACGAAGGTGATCAGGTCGTAGCGGCTTCCGTGGAACTCGTCGAACGGCTGGGTCAGGATGCTGACGTTGGCGAGGTCTGCGGTTGTACGCCGAGCCAGCTCCGCGGTCGGGACATCGCGCTCGATGCCGGTGACTGCGGGAAAGACATCTGCAAGCCGTCGGACGAGGTTTCCCGTCCCGCAGCCCACGTCAAGGGCCTCCGTGCCGCCAGCTGCGCGGACGCGACGCGCATGGTGGAGCACGACGGCCGCGTAGGCGTCGTTGTGGGACCAAGGATGTGCGTCGTTGAAGCGAGCCAAGGCGGCCAGAGCTGTCTGGGAGGCACGAGACATAGCGCGACACTACCGACGGGCCCGCCCACAGCGACCCGGTCACTGGGGCCGCCGGTGTGGGAATAGGTCACCGGGGAGTGGGGTTACACCTGATGCCGTCCGGAGCATGACCCCGGGCCTCAACCTAAGCCGCTACGAGCGGCCACTCGCGGAGAGGCGTCTGCTGGGCGGTGCAGTACGTGAGAGGCGGGAGCCGACCAGCTCCCGCCTCGTCTTTCTGGCCGGGTCGTACGTGGTCTCGCCGGCGCTCGCCTGCTGTGTGGGGCGCTCGCCGAAAACGACTTGCGTGGTGCGGCATCATGGAAGTGTCGCTCGTGGAGACGCGTGCGAGTGGAGTGAACGGAGGGACCAGCACTGCTTCCCTCGACGCCGGATGACGGTGCCGAGGGCAGGTGCCGGGAGGCTCGGACGAGGGTCCGGGACCCCGATTTGCATCTGCACCACGAATGTCAGTAATGTTCTTCTTGTTGGAGCGAGGCGCAGGACGCGAAAGCGGCCGGCCCTCCAACAAACTCCCTGAAGGTCTCGGAAGCCGAAACACGCCTCGGCGGGTTTCGGACACTGAGTCACGCAGGGAGACTGGATCGAAAAGGCCGATTTGACCGGCTGGAAGCGAAACAGTAAAGTTGGGCGAGTTGCCCCGGAGCTTCAAACGAAAGTCTGAAGCGCGGTGTGCGTCCGATTCTTGAGAACTCAACAGCGTGCCGAAAGTCAATGCCGAAAGATGCATTAACCCCGTCCATGGGACTTTCAATGATTCTTCTACCCTGGTCTCTTCGAGATTTTGGGTGGTTGGTTGTCTTGTTCTGTGGCGGATTCCTTTGAAATTAATACGGATGACAAGCCAGTAATGGTTTTGTTTCTGATTCAAAGGATCACTCAATGTAGTCTGTTTTCCATGGTTCGCCGTGGTTGACATATAGATTTCAACGGAGAGTTTGATCCTGGCTCAGGACGAACGCTGGCGGCGTGCTTAACACATGCAAGTCGAGCGGTAAGGCCCCTTCGGGGGTACACGAGCGG
>NZ_SJKA01000028.1 GCF_004331435.1 Kribbella sindirgiensis | reverse complement strand
CGCTCCTATCAAGTCACGCCGGCCGGCTCCTTCACACCCGCTGCCGGCAAAACGCATGCCCGTCAGCCCGAAGGCGACACCGACGATAAGAGCCAGACAACGGGTGCTCAGGATCCAACCACCGCATGAGCGGCAACATCACCCTGACACTGACCCGACGATAGCAGGCAATTCCGATCAAAAGTATGCAGGTCTTGCGCATTCATGATCATAAGTGCTTGCCAGAACGACTTTGTCAGGAGCAAGATGACCGGCATGCCTGATACGAGGTACGACCCGCTCGCTGATGCGCGCGGTCCCGGCACCGCCGAGTTCGACGTGTTCCTGTGGGGCCCGGTGTTCCTCGACATCATCTTCACCGGCCTGCCGGAGCGTCCGACGGGCGGAACAGAGGTCTGGGCGGAGGGGATGGGCTCATCGCCGGGCGGCATCGCGAACCTGGCGATCGCGGCCAGCCGGCTCGGCCTGCGGACCTCGCTGGCGGCGGCGTTCGGTGACGACGACTACGCGGACTTCTGCTGGCGGACCCTGTCCGAGCAGGAGCATGTCGACCTCGGCCGGTCGCGCCGGTTCGACAACTGGCACTCACCGGTCACGATGTCGGTCGCGTACGACGGCGATCGCAGCATGGTGACGCACGGGCACCCGTCCCCGGTGCCGGCGAGCGAGATGATCGGGCAGCCTCCACGCAGCGGGGCGGTGATCGTCGACCTCGGCGACGTCGAGCCGCTGGGTGATCCGGAACGGCCGACCTGGGTCGACCTGGCGCGCAAGGAGGGCGCCCGAGTGTTCGCCGACGTCGGCTGGGACGGCACCGGAGTCTGGTCGCCACGGGTGCTGGATCAGCTCCGGTACTGCGACGCGTTCCTGCCGAATGCCGGCGAGGCCATGGCCTACACGCGGACCGACTCGCCACAGGACGCGCTGTACGCGCTGGCCGACCGGGTTCCGTTGGCGGTGGTCACGAACGGCGCGGAAGGTGCCTTGGGCATCGATGCGAAGACGGGAGAAGAGGCCAGGGTCCCGGCGCTTCGGGTCCCCGCGCTCGACCCGACCGGTGCGGGCGATGTCTTCGGCGCCGGCCTGGTGCTCGGCACGCTGTCCGGCTGGGCGCTCGCCGATCGGCTGGCCTTCGCCACGCTGTGTTCGGCGCTCGCGGTTCAGCAGTTCGGCGGGTCGCTCGCCGCGCCCGGCTGGGGTGACATTGCGGACTGGTGGCACGACCTGCAGAAGTCCGACGACCAGAGCAGTTACAGCCGCTCGCTGCGGCGAAGGTACGAGTTCCTCGACGACATCGTCCCGAGCGTCCCCGTCGGCGCGGTCCGCCGCGCCGTGGCGACGATCGCCCGGAACGCCGACGTCACCCACAACTGAGGGAGTTCTCCATGACACGCACTACTCGGCTGGGGATCGCCGCCGGTCTTGGCCTGCTCGGCCTGGTCTCCGCCTGCACGCCCGGATCGAACACTTCGGCGCCGCCGCCGTCGACCGTGTCGTCGGTTCAGACCGACGCGTCCAAGCTGGGCGACGTGACGCTTGTGGTCTGGGATCAGGAGGTCCGGGGCGGCCAGGCGGAACAGATGAAGCAGTTGAACGATGCGTTCCAGGCGAAGTACCCGAACATCAAGCTCAAGCGGGTCTCCCGATCGTTCGATGACCTCAAGACCACGTTGAAGCTGGCGTTGACCGGCAACGAGCCGCCTGATGTGGTGGAGGCCAACAACGGCCGCTCCGACATGGGTGCGTTCGTCAAGGCGAACCAGCTGATCCCCCTCGATCCGTACGTCGCGGCGTACGGATGGGACAAGCGTTATCCGGCCTCGGTCCGGCAGTACTCCTCCTACACGCCCGACGGGAAGACCTTCGGACAGGGCAACCTGTACGGGCTTCCGCAGGTGGGTGAGGTCGTCGGCATCTTCTACAGCAAGAAGAAGCTGGCGGCGGCCGGCGTACAGCCTCCGGCGACCTGGGCAGACTTCGAGGCCTCGTTGGCTGCGCTGAAGGCCAAGGGCGAGCCGCCGCTGGTGCTCGGCAACCTGGAGAAGTGGCCGGCGATCCACGTGTTCGGGACGGCACAGGGGCGTACGACGTCGCCCGACGCGATCAAGCAGCTCGCCTTCGGGCGTAAGGGTGCCTCGTGGAAGAGCGACGAGAATCTCAAGGCGGCGCAGACGCTGACCGACTGGGTGGGCAAGGGCTACTTCAACGAGGGTTTCAACGGACAGGACTACGACCCGGCCTGGCAATCCTTTGCCAAGGGCAAGGGAACGTACCTGATCGCCGGCACCTGGTTGCAGGCCGACCTGGGCAAGGCGATGGGATCCGATGTCGGCTTCATGCTGCCCCCGGGTACGTCGGCCGACGCGAAGCCGATCGCTACGGGTGGTACCGGACTGCCGTTCGCGATCACCGCGAAGAGCAAGCACCCCGAGGCCGCGGCGGCGTACCTGAACTTCATCACCAGCCCGGACGCGATGAGCACGCTGGCGAAGACCGGGAACCTGCCGGTCGCCGACACCGCTGCGCAACAGACGACTCCGGGGCTGCAGCAGGATGTCTTCAACGCCTTCGGCAAGATCGTCACGGACGACGGTCTGGTGCCGTACCTGGACTATGCGACGCCGACCATGCCGGACACCATCGGCGCGGCGTTGCAGGACCTGCTCGCGGGCAAGGCGACTCCCGAGCAGTTCGCCGACCGGCTGGAGAAGGACTACAGTGCCTTCGCCTCGACGAACGGCTAGCCCGCCCGGTGAGCCCCGGCGCATCGCGTATCTGTACTTGCTACCGGGGTTCGCCGTGTACGCCGCTTTCCTGCTGTATCCGTTGCTTCGCTCGGTCCAGTTGTCGTTGTACGACTGGGACGGGCTGACACTCGGGCGCTGGGTCGGACTCGCGAACTACCGCGAGATCATCAGCGACGTCGGTCTCCGCGCTGCCTTCGGGCACGCGCTGGTGCTCATGGTGTTCTTCGCGGTGGTCCCGGTGTGTGTCGGCCTGCTGCTCGCCTCCGTCCTCAACCGGGCGAAGGTCCGCGGGCTGGCGTTCTTCCGGACGGTCGTGTTCCTTCCACAGGTGGTCGCGATGGTGGTCGTCGCGGTCGCGTGGCGGCGGATCTACGGACCGGACGGCAGTCTCAACGACCTGCTCCGCGCGATTGGCCTCGACTCGCTCGCCCGCGGTTGGCTCGGGGACTATGCGCTGGCGCTGCCGGCCGTCGGGTTCGTCGGCACCTGGTTCGAGACCGGGCTCGTCACCGTGTTGCTGCTGGCGGGCATGGGCCGGATCAACGGCAGCCTGTACGAGGCCGCGCGACTCGATGGCGCCGGTCCGGTCCGTGAGTTCCTCGCGGTGACCCTGCCGTCGGTTCGCGGTGAGATCGCGGTCGCGTCGACGCTCACGGTCATCGCGGCGCTGCGGACGTTCGATCTCGTCTACGTGACCACGAGCGGCGGACCGGGCAACTCGACGTCGGTACCGTCGTACGAGGTCTATCACCGGGCGTTCGAGCTCGGCCGGGTCGGCTCGGCGGCGGCGATCGGGGTGACGCTGACGCTGGTGATTCTGGCGATCTCGCTGGTGATCAACCGGATCGGCGACCGGGAGACCACCCGATGATCTCGCGGGCCGAGAAGTCGGCGAACTACGTCATCCTGCTGGCCTTCGCGGCGTTCGCGCTGGCCCCGATCCTGACCGTCGTACAGTCCGCGTTCGGCCCGGCCGACGCCGGCGAGAGCTCCGGCTTCGGGAACTTCGCGGAGGCCTGGCGGATTGGTCACTTCGGTACCTACCTGCGGATGAGCCTGAGCGTGTCGGTCTTCGTCGTCGTGGTCAGCGTGGTCCTGTCGATCCTGGCCGGCTTCGCGTTCGGGACGATGCGGTTCCGTGGCTCTGGGCCGCTGTTCTACGTGTTCCTGCTAGGGATCATGATGCCCAGCGAGGCGATCGTCGTACCGCTGTATTTCGACCTGCGCACCCTCGGCCTCACCGACACCTTCTGGGCCGTCGTGCTGCCGCAGGTCGCCCAGTCCGTTGCCTTCGGCACCTTCTGGATGCGTGCATACTTCCGGGCCGGCAGCCGGGACATCGTGGAAGCCGGCCGGCTTGACGGCGCGTCCACCCGCCGGATCCTCTGGCAGCTCCTGGTACCGCTCGCCCGGCCGGCCATCGTCACGATGACGGTGCTGGTCTTCATGTGGACCTGGAACGAGTTCCTGATCCCGCTGGTGATGGTCACCGACGAGAACCTGCGGACCGCACCACTCGGCCTGGCCTTCTTCCAGGGGCAGTACAGCCAAGGCTTCACCCTGCTCGCCGCGGGTGCGGTCATCGTCGCGACGCCGGTCGTCGTCCTCTACCTCTTCCTCCAGCGCCACTTCATCGCGGGCATGCTCGAAGGCGCCGTCAGGGAGTAAGCAACACCCGTTCGGGGGATCACCGCCCGCATCCGCCAAGGGAGACAGCAGATGAAGCGTTACCGCACGACGGTTGCCCTGCTGGCAGCCGCGGTCCTGATCCCGCTCGGAGGCCTCGCGGCCACCGGCGCGGCGCAGGCCGACAGCCAACCGACGGCGTACGTCGCCGACCGGGCAACGAAGATCGATGTGATGGGGGAGTGGGCCCATCCGGACGACGACACCAGCATCATCGGGCCGTGTGGTGTCTGGCACGAACGGTACGGCGTGAAGTGCGGCGTGATCATGGTGACCCGGGGTGAGGGCGGTGGGAACTCGGCCGGCACCGAGCTCGGGCCCGATCTCGGGTTGCGCCGGGAGAACGAGGACCGGGTCGCGCACTACCGGTCCGGGACGGTCGACATCTTCAACCTTGACCGGATCGACTTCTTCTACAACCAGAGCGCGCCGCTGACGCAGTACTTCTGGGACGAGCAGGAGACGCTGCGGAGGGTCACGCGGGTGATCCGCGAGACGCAGCCGGAGGTCTACATCGGGTTCACCCCGACCCTTGCTGCCGGCCACGGGAATCATCAGCAGGCCGGACGGTTGATCTGGGAAGGCGTGCTCGCGGCCGCGGATCCGACGATGTTCCCCGAGCAGTTGAAGGGCCCGCACGCGCTCAGCACCTGGCAGGTGAAGAAGGTCTTCTCCGGCGGAGCCACCGCAGGCACCGGCGGTACGACGGCGTCCGCCGATTGCACCACCGGCTTCACACCCAGCGGACTGGACACGGTGGTGGGCGTGTGGACCGGCTACAACTCGCCGTACAAGTGGCCCGCGGGCAACGTGCAGGGGCAGACCGCTGGTACGGCGAAGATCTGGCAGCAGGTCGCGGACGAGGGCCGCGCGGCGTACCCGACCCAGAGCCGGGTGATGTACAAGGGCACGTCGGTTCCGGCCTGTCCGCGGTTCGGTATGACCGAGTCGTTCGTGCCGTTCCAGCCGAACAGCAACGCGGCAGCCGGCCGGGACGACGCGATCCTGTTCGGCGCCACGAAGCCGGATCCCGGCGGGCTGCCGTTGGGAACGCTGGAGTACCTGACGTTCTCGCGGTTCCTGAACGTCGCCGGTGAGCCGTTCCAGGCGACGGTCCACCTCAAGTCCGGTGCGGGTCCGCTGAAGCCGGGCAAGGTCGCGTTGACGGTTCCGGACGGCTGGACGGTCAGCGCTCCACAGCGAGTCGGGTGGGTCAGCGCGAGCCGCGAGACCACAGTCACCTTTACCGTCACCCCGAGCGCGACCGCGCCCGTCAACCAGAACGCCAAGGTGTCCGCGCTCTACACCACCGACGGTAAGACCGGCTACACCGACAACCTGATCAGGATCGTCTCGCCGACCGAGGGCCGGTTCCAGCGCTGGGGAAACTGGCAGGAGTACGACGAATGGCTGGCGAACGTCGCGCCACAGGCCACCCGCCTCGGGCGATCCGCCGCGATCCAGTCGTTGGGCGTCGGACAGACTCTCGCCGTCCCGGTCGTGGTCCACAACTGGTCGAGCCAGCCGCAGAGCGGAGCGGTCAGCCTCACTCTGCCGTCGAACTTCACCGTCGACGCCCCGTCGCTGCCGTACACGAACCTGGCAGCGGGCGCCGAGACGACAGTGACGTTCCAGGTCACGAACACGGACACCTCGTTGCCGGCCGCGCAGAACGTGTCGATCCCGGTCACCACGACGTACAGCGCCCCGGCCGGGAGCGGAAACGAGTCGCTGACGTTGTCTCTGGTTCCGACGACGTCGATCGCTCAGACGCCCAGCAGCCCGGTCGTGGACGGCAAGGCCGACCCGGGTGAGTACCCTGGCCCGACGCTCGACCTAGGCCGGATCTGGCAGGGCGCGAGCGCCTGCACCGGCGTCGACGACTGCGGCGTTTCGTCAACAGGAGAAGGCAATACCGCCAAGGTCAGCTGGTCCGACGACGCGCTCTACTTCTTCATCCACGTCCGCGACGACTACCAGTCGTACGCCGTGACACCGGAGGAATGTGTCGGTCACTGGCAGGCCGACTCGGTCGAGATCCTGTTGGATCCGCGCGGTAACGCTTCCCAAGCGAAGATGGACACGGCGAACACGTTCAAGCTCGGTATCTTCCCGTTCACCAACGATCCTGCCAACCGCAACGGCAACGGCGCGAACGGCGCCTGCTGGTCACGCGACGCCGACAACCACCAGGGCTACTCGACAGGCCCACTCGGCACCGGCAACGCGCCGGGCGTACAGGTCGCCTCGACTGCGCAGTGGGTCGGCAGCAACGAGACCACGGTCCCGCACGCGTACGCCGGGGGCGGCTACGACCTCGAGGTGAAGATCCCGCTCGCCGACCTTCCGTCCGCTGTCGACCCGGCGCGGCTCGGGCTGAACATCACGCCGTACGACAACGACGACACGTCAGCACCTGGTACGACGACGTTGCGGCATATCGACATGAGTACGCGACTCGGGTGGTCGGCGCTCGGATCGGTGCAGTCCGACCCGTACCGCTGGGGGCTCGCCACGCTTCCCGGGTACACACCGCCGGCGGACCGCCCGACGACGCCGGCCGCGCCGAACGTCTCCAATCCCAACCTCAACGGAGTCTTCTCCCCGCAGACGATCGCGCAGTCGGCGCGCAACGGCGTACCGATCTCCGGACGTACGCCGGTGACCGCGTCGAACTCGATCACGATCAAGAAGGCGACCATCGGCAAGTCCTCGGTCGACGTCGACCTCACATCGACCGGATCGGGGAGTGCGCAACTGTACCTGTGGACCGGCCTGATCGGCGCGATCCCCGTGTACACGACGAGCTGCTCACCCGCCGACGACCCGGCCCCCGACTACGGCCTGACCGCCTGTGCCGTGACCGACGGCGGAACCCCGCCATGGTCGCCCGACATGAGCGGTCACGTCGTCAATCATGCGGCCACCCCGATCACCCCGGTCAGCAAGCGAGTAAGCATTCCGGTCACCCCGGCTCAACGCACCACCCTGCTCCGTGACGGCCGGCTGTTGATCTCCTACCAAACCCCCGACGACAAGGTCCAGGCCATCAACCTGAACCTCGCCAAGTAGCGCAGCAATGGAAGCGGCGAGGAGGATCGACCAGATCCTCCTCGCCGCTTTCGAGACTCAACTGGCTCTGCCGGTGAACTTCTACGGTCCGGAGTTTCCACCGTTGCACCGCCTCATGGACGCGCTGACCAGATCGAGGCCTTGCGGCGCGCGGGCGTCCGGGGGACGACCGTCGGTCTAGCAGGTGACGCGTAGCCCGATCATGCTGTCAGTCTCCGGTCACGACCGTTGAGGCGGTCGCCTGCTCGGGGGGTGAGGCGAACGCGGTGCGGAGGCGGGTACGGGACGCGGTGAGGTGTGCGCGCATGGCGTCGGTCGCGGATTCCGGCGAGCGCTGCCGGATCGCGGTCACGATCTGGTCGTGTTCGTCGAGGGCGTCCTCGGTGACGCGGCTGTCGCGTAGTAGCCGGAAGAGCTGCAGGTGGCAGTGCAGCTTCGCGAAGATCTCGCCGAAGTAGCTGTTTCCGGTCGCGGTGAGCACCGCCTCGTGGAACTCCGCGTCGGCCCGCGCGAACGCGGCGTACGACATCGTGCCCGCCTGGTACCGGGCGCGCATCTCGGCGGCGATGGCGGCGATCCGCTCCGCCTCGCCGCCGCGGTGCCGGCCGGCCGCGAGGCCCGAGCAATGAGGCTCGATCAGGAAGCGCGCCTCGAAGAGGTCCTCGAACCGCTCCGGCGTCAGCTTCGGCGTCGCGGAGTATCCGATCAGATGTGTCTTGGTGACCAGGTCTTCGGCCTCCAGCCGGTTCAGCGACTCGCGGACCGGGGTCTGCGACACCCCGAGCCGGCGCGCCAGCTCGTCCACCCGGATCCGCTCACCCGGCTGGATCTCGCCGTCCAGCAGGAATCCCTGCAGCCGCTCGTAGACGACATCACTCATCCGGGCCTTCCCCGGACGCTCCGTGCGGCGTTGGCTCATCTGTTGTCCATCCAGTCGGAAGAAATCTGTGGATTCGTATTCACGGACCATTGCAAATCGTATCCGATCTGATCTAACCTCCCAAGGAATCGAGCGCTGTATACGAATGCACCACCGGGATGGTCGACGTGCACACAGATCTGCTCACGGCCCAAGCACTGGCCGAACGTCTCCTGATCACCGCAGGTGTGCCCGCCCCGGCCGCCGCCGAACAAGCCGAGCTCCTGATCGTCGCCGAGGCCAAAGGGCTCCCGTCGCACGGTTTGCTCCGGCTGCCGCGCCTGCTCCGCCGCCTGGCGAACGGTACGGCGAGCCCGACCAGCACCGGCCGGCACGAGTGGCAGAGCCCCTGCGACCTGAGCGTGGACGGCGAGCAGGGCCTCGGCCCGGTCGTCGCCCTGCGCGCGCTCGACGCGATCGCACCCCGCGCCGAGCAGTTCGGCGTCGCGGTCTGCGCGATCACCAACAACAACCACCTCGGCATGCTCGGGTACTACGCCGCCCGGATGGCCGACCGCGGGCTCGCCTGCTTCGGGATGACCACGAGCGAGGCGCTGGTCCACCCGTGGGGAGGCACTGAGGCGATGGTCGGCACCAACCCGCTCGCGCTCGCGGTCCCGGCCCGGCCGGCGCCGCTGGTGCTGGACATGGCCACCTCGAAGATCTCGATGGGCAAGGTCCACGACCACGCGATCCGCGGCGTCCCGCTGGAGCCCGGCTGGGCACTGGATGCCGAGGGCAACGAAACCGTGGATCCGGTCGCCGCCAAGGCCGGCTCGATCGCGCCGTTCGGGGGAGCCAAGGGCTATGGCCTCGGGCTCGGCCTGGGCGCGATGGTCACCTTCCTCACCGGCGCGGCGTACGGCACCGATGTCGGCGGCACGCTGGACGACATCCGCCCGAGCAACAAGGGTGACCTGTTCATCCTGCTCGGCGGCGGTCGGCACAGTGTCGCAGAGGCCTCGGAGTACCTGGACCAGGTACGACGCAGCCGCCGCGCCGACCCGGACACTCCCGTCGCGGTCCCCGGCGACGGTGCCCGCGTCCGCCATCAGAATTCTATTGCTCAAGGCATCGAGATTGCCGACAGCCTGTGGCGCGAGCTCATCGCTCTCGACACTGCGCGCGAAGCAGTCCTGGCCGATTGATCCCGCCCTCGACCGGACAAGGACCACCCCTATGACCATGACTGACGTCGGCTTCGGCGTGCAGCGGGCGCCCCGCACGGTTGTCTTCGGGGCCGGCCAGCGCGCGCTGCTCGGCCGGCACGCTGCCGCCCACGGCAGTACGGCGCTCGTCTGCACCGACCAGCGCCTCGCCGACTCGCCCGAGTTCGCCGGAATGCGCGCCGACCTGGAAGATCACGGCCTCACCCTGCACGTCTGGAGCGCGACCGCCCCCGAGCTGCCGATGTCCGACATCGACGCCTGCTACGACGCGATGGAGTACGCCGGGATCGACGTCGTGATCGGTATCGGCGGCGGCAGCTGTCTCGACCTGGCCAAGGCGGAGGCACTGCTGCTCGCTCACGGCGGCCCGATCGACCAGTACTACGGGGAGAACGCCGTCCCCGGCCCTGTTCTCCCGGTCATCGCCGTCCCGACCACCGGCGGCACCGGCTCGGAGGTGACGCCGGTCTGCGTGCTCAGCGACAGCCGCCGCGAACTCAAGGCCGGGATCTCCTCGCCACATCTGATCCCGGCCGTCGCGATCTGCGACCCGGAGCTCACCTACACCTGCCCACCGAGTTTGACCGCGAGCGCCGGCGCGGATGCCGTGTCGCACCTGGTCGAGTCGTTCACCGCGATCCAGCGGCCCGCGTCGGCGATCGCCGAGGGCCGGGTCTTCATCGGCAAGAACGTGATCAGCGACTTCTACGGCCGCTGGGGCCTCGAACTGCTGCAGCGGGCGCTCCCGGCAGCGTTCGAGAACCCGACAGACCGGCAGGCGCGCTCCGACGTGATGCTCGCCGCCAACGCCGGCGGATACGCGCTGGGCGTCGCCGGCACGGCGGCCGCCCACGCCTTGCAGTACCCGCTCGGCGCGTTGACCCACACCCCGCACGGCGTCGGCGTCGGCGTCCTGCTCCCGTACGTCATGCGCTACAACGCCCCGGCCCGGATCGACGAGTTCGCCGAGATCGCCACGATCTTCGGCAGGCCCGCCGCGGACAGCCGCGAGGCCCGGGCCGTCCAGGGCATCGAAGCCGTCGAGGCCCTGCTCGACCGGATCGGCATCCCACCGACGCTCAAGGAGCTCGGGCTCACCGAGGACCAACTCCCGTACGTCGCCGAGCTGGGTATGCGGTCCGCCCGCCTGGTCGACAACAACCCGCGTCCGCTCGACGTCGACGCGCTGCTCGAGATCACCCGGGCCGCGTACGCCGGCGATCGCGGCAACCCCTTCCAAGCCACCGGAGCCAGCAGATGACTTCACCGCACGACCTGTTCATCGACGGACAGTGGCGCCCGGCATCCGACGGCCGGCGATTCCCTGTTCACGACCCTGCCGACGGCTCCGAGCTTGCCCAGTTCGCCGCCGCGACCGAGGCCGACTGCCTGGACGCGGTCGACGCGGCCGCCGCCGCCCTGGCCGGCTGGGCCGCCACGCCACCGCGGAAGCGCTCCGAGCTGTTGCGCGCCTGCTTCGAGATCCTCACCGCCGAGCGCGAGACCTTCGCCGCGCTCATCACCGCCGAGAACGGCAAGGCGTACGCCGACGCGCTCGGCGAGGCGGCGTACGCGGCCGAGTTCTTCCGCTGGTTCGCCGAGGAGGCGGTTCGGATCGGCGGCGACTTCCGCCTCTCGCCCTCGGGTGACAAGACCATCGTCGTCCGGCGCGAGCCGATCGGCGTCTCGATCCTGGTCACGCCGTGGAACTTCCCGGCCGCGATGGCGACCCGCAAGATCGCGCCCGCGCTCGCGGCCGGCTGCTCGGTGGTCCTGAAACCGGCCGGCCAGACCCCGCTCACCGCGGCGTACGTCGTCGAGGTGCTGCGCCGGGTCGGCGTACCGGCAGGTGTGGTCAACCTGGTCACTCCGGAGCACGCCGGCCCCGCCGTGCGGGCGATGCTGCACCACCCCGCCGTACGGAAGCTCTCCTTCACCGGGTCGACCGAGGTCGGGCGGCTGCTGCTGCGCGAGGCGGCCGACCAGGTGATCAGCCCGTCGATGGAACTCGGTGGCAACGCCCCGTTCGTGGTCATGTCTGGCGCGGACGTAGCTGCCGCGGTCGAGGGCGCGATGGTCGCCAAGATGCGCAACGGCGGCTCGGCCTGTACGGCGGCCAACCGCTTCTACGTGCACTCGTCGGTGATCGACGACTTCACCACCCAGATCACGCAGGCGATGAAGGCCGTCACGATGGGCCCGGGCAGCGACCGGTCCAACGAGCTCGGCGCTCTGGTCTCACCCGAGGAGCGCGACAAGGTCGCCGCCTTGGTCGACCGGGCGGTCGACGAGGGCGCAACCCTGATCCTGGGCGGCGAGCCGTCACCGGTCGGCGCGTTCTACCCGCCGACCGTGCTCACCGACGTGCAGCACGGCAGCGAGATCAACCAGACCGAGATCTTCGGCCCGGTCACCGCGATCGTCGAGTTCACCGACGTGGACGAAGCGGTGCGGATGGCCAACGACACCATCTACGGCCTGATCGCCTACGTGTACGGCGATCCCGCGCAGGCGCTGGCCGTGGCGCAGCGGCTGGACGCCGGCATGGTCGCGGTCAACCGGGGCGTGCTGAGCGACCCGGCCGCCCCGTTCGGCGGCACCAAGCAGTCCGGTCTCGGCCGGGAAGGCAGCTCCGAAGGGATTCTCGAGTTCCTGGAGGAGAAGTACATCGGGATCGAGGTGTGAGGCGATGGCGAACGCCGTACTGCCGACCGTGGCACCGCCGCCGGACGTAGCCGGCCCGAAGCCGAAGCGGCGCCCGAAGCCGAAGCCGAAACGGCAGAACCTGGCCGGCTGGCTGTTCGTCGGCCCGGTCATCCTCGGCGTGCTGTTCTTCCAGCTCGCCCCGGTCGCCGCCAGCCTGGTGGTGTCGCTGACCAACTGGTCCGGGCTGAACACGCCGAAGTTCCTTGCCTTCGACAACTACAAGGAGCTGTTCACCGCCGACGACACGTTCTGGCCGTCGCTGAAGAACACGGTGATCTTCACCCTGGCGGTGGTGGTGCTGACGATCGGCATCGGGCTCGCGCTGGCGGTGCTCTGCAACCAGAAGGTCAAGGGCATCGGGATCTTCCGGACCCTGTACTACTCGCCCGCGGTCACCAACGTGGTCGCGATCGGGTTCGTCTGGTTCTGGTTGTACGACCCGGACAACGGCCTGTTCAACTCGACGCTGCGGACGATCGGCATCCACGGGCCGGCCTGGTTGTCGGACACCAAGACGGCGCTGATCGCGGTCATCGTGGTGGCGATCTGGCAGGGCGTCGGCTACCCGATGGTGATCCTGCTGGCCGGGCTGCAGAGCATCGACCAGTCGTTGCTCGAGGCAGCGACCGTGGACGGCGCTTCGGCCTGGCGGCGGTTCTGGTCGGTGGTCGTGCCGCTGCTCACGCCGAGCCTGTTCTTCCTCACGATCACGCAGTTCATCACCTCGTTCCAGGTGTTCGGAATCATCTACGTGATGACGTCGGGCGGCCCGAACAACGCCACCTCGGTGTTCATCTTCCACATCTACGAGGCCGCGTTCGGGCACGGCCGGCTCGGGTACGCCTCGGCGATGGGCTGGGTGCTGTTCGTCATCGTCGGCGTCGTCACGGCGATCCAATGGCGGCTGGAGAAGCGGTGGGTGCACTATGACAACTGAAGCCATCAGGGTGTACAACCGCGCTCCACGGCACATTCCGCGCAGGGTCGTGATCCTCGCGGTGCTGATCGTGCTCGCGGTCGTCTTCGCGATGCCGCTGCTCTGGATGGTCAGCGCGTCGCTCAAGCCGGAGAACGAGGTACTCCAGTCGCCGCCGTCGTTCATCCCGTCGACGGCGCAGTGGGCGAACTACTCGCAGGCCGGCCACGGGCTCCTGCCGTTCTTCCTCAACAGCTGCAAGCTGGCCGCGCTGAACGTCGGCTTCCTGCTGGTCTTCGCCTCGATGGCCGGGTACGGGTTCGCCCGGCTGAACTTCGCTTTCAAGAACCTCGCGTTCGCGCTGCTGCTGTCGACGGCGATGATCCCGAGCATGGTGTACCTCGTCCCGCAGTACATGCTGTTCCGCGAGATGGGGTGGATCGACACCCACTACCCGCTCTGGATCCCGAACGTGCTCACACCGGTGTTCGGCACGTTCCTGCTCCGGCAGGCGTTCCGCGGCGTACCGGTCGAGCTCGAGGAGGCCGCCAAGCTCGACGGCGCGTCGATCTTCGGCACCTTCTGGCGGATCATGCTGCCGCAGGTGAAACCGGCCCTGGCCGCGGTCGGCGCACTCACCTTCATGGGCTCCTGGAACGACCTGTTCGGCCCGCTGATCTTCCTCAACTCCACGCGCCTGCAGACGATGCCGATCGCGCTGGCGCTGTTCAAGGGTGAGTACTTCACCCAGACCAACCTGATGATGGCGGCCGCCACGCTGACCATCCTGCCGCCGCTCCTGCTCTTCCTGCTCGCCCAGAAGTACTTCGTCCAGGGCATCACGATGTCCGGCCTGAAAGGATAGCCATGCGGATCACCCAGATCGAGTCCATCATCCTGCTCGACAAGCTGCACATCGTGAAGGTGCACACCGACGAGGGCCTGGTCGGCGTCGGCGAGATCAGCCCGATGAACGCGCACGTCAGCCACAGCGTGGTCGAGCAGGCGATGGCGCCGCTGCTGGTCGGCGAGGAGGCGACCGACATCGAGCGGCTGTGGCGCCGGATGTACACCAAGCCGTACAAGCTCGGCCCCGGCGGCGCACAGCTGAACGCGATCGCCGGGATCGACATCGCGCTGTGGGACCTGCTCGGCAAGGCCGCCGGGCTGCCCGTCTACCAGCTGCTCGGCGGCAAGTACCGGCCGAGCGCGAAGGTCTACGCGAGCTCGATGTCGCGCTCGATGACTCCGCAACAGGAGGCCGAGCGGGCCAAATCCTTCCAGGAGAAGGGTTTTCACGGCTACAAGATCCACTCCTCGACGCCGTGGATGCACGACGACGGCTTCGACCAGACGATCGCCACCGTGACTGCGGTCCGGGACTTGGTCGGGGACGACTTCCCGATCCTGGTCGACGTCAACAACGCGTACTACGAACACACGGCCATCAAGATGGCGCACGCGCTGGAGGACCTCGGCGTGTGGCACTTCGAGGAACCGCTCGCCGCGCACGACTACGCGGCGTACGGGCGGCTCGCCGACGCGGTCGACATCCCGATCGCCGCGGGCGAGCAGGAGTACACCACCTGGCAGTTCCGCGACCTGATCCAGACCGGCAAGGTCGACATCCTGCAGCCCGACGTGATCAAGTGCGGCGGCATCACCGAGCTGAAGAAGATCGCCGTCCTCGCGGACACCTACACCAAGCCGATCACGGTGCACAACACCCAGCAGACGATCGGGACCTCGGCGCACGCCCATGTCTGGGTCAGTACGCCGGCCTGCGTCTACCCGCAGGAGTACAACATCGAGCACAACCCGATCCTCGACGACGTACCGATCTGGAAGAACCCGCTCGTCCCGGTGAACGGCGAGATCACGCCGTGGGAGCTGCCCGGTCTGGGCATCGAGCTGGACGAGGACGCGGTGGCCAAGCTCCGCACGAACTGACCAATCCCCTGAGTTTCGAAAAGACAGGAACGACCATGACAGAGATCTCTCGCCGGTCGGTGCTCAGAGCGCTCGGCATCACCGGTGGCGCGCTCGCCACCGGACTCCCGCTCGCGGCGTGCGGCGGCAACGGCGCCGGCGGCGGTGCGGGCGGCGGCAGCAAGAACGCCTCCTTCATGACCTGGGACACCACCAGCGGTACGCCGCTCTACAACGTCGCGGAGAACTGGGCCAAGGGCGCCGGCAAGACCATCGACATCCAGTCGGTCCCCGGGGACGACTACGACACCAAGCTCCGGACCGTGCTGTCGTCCGGGGCCGCGCCGACGGTCATCCGGATCAACGACGACTACGTCCGCGGCTACTATGCCGAGGGATCGCTGCTCGACCTCCGTCCGTACCTGGAGAAGGACGGGATCAAGCCGGACGACTACTTCCCGGTCGCATACAACTTCGCCAAGCAGCCGGACGGCGCGCACGCCGCCTGGCCGATCATGACCAACCCGGGCATTCTGATCTGCAACACCGACGCCTTCGCGGAGGCCGGTGTCGAGCTGCCGCCGAAGGACTGGGCGGACAGCGGCTGGACCTGGGACGACTTCGTCGAGGCGGCGAAGAAGCTGACCAAGCCGAACGGCGAGCGCTGGGGCGCGCTGGTCTTCCCGGACACCTCGCTCGAGACCGTGTTCCCGGTCAGCAACGGCGGCGACGGCATCTACTCCAAGGACGCGACCCGGTTCGCGCTGGCCGAGCCGCAGGGCGCCGAGGCGATCCAGTGGGTCGCGGACCTGGCGCTCAAGCACAAGGTGCACCCGGACTTCGCCACCGTGACGGCCGGCCGTCAGACGCCGAACTGGGCGTTGTCCCAGCTCGGCACCGGCAAGGTAGCGATGGTGCTCTCGCTCACCAGCGGCATCCCGTACCTGCGCAAGAACGCCAAGGTGAAGTGGGACATCTTCCCGACCCCGATGAAGGTGAACCGGACCACGGTCAACACGCTCACCGTGCTCGCGGTCCCGAAGGCATCCAAGGATCCCGACGCGGCGTGGGACTTCCTGAAGTACTGCGCGGGCGCCGACGCGGCGAAGCTGCTGGCCGAGTCGCGCGGGTTCATGCCAGTGGCGAAGAGCTCGGCGTCGCTGTTCGTCGCCGACGACAAGGCCCCGGCGAACCTGGCGATGGTGACCCAGGCGCTCGGCAACGCGGTGAACGAGAACTTCAGCCGCTACATCGAGCGCGCCCGGACTGTCTACCGGCCGGTGCTCGACGACGTCTGGAGCGGGAAGAAGAGTGCCGAGGAGGCGCTCGGTAGCGTCAAACCGAAGGTCGAAGACGTCCTCGCAGGCAAGGGATGACCGGATGAAGATCACTGACATCACCGTCGAGGTGACCTCGGAGCCCAAGGCGCACGCGGTCCGGGACGCGATCCAGTTGCTCGACCGGAACGGGCACACTCGCGTCCGGATCGACACCGACGAGGGCGTGAGCGGCGAGAGTACGACGTACTTCGGTCGCGTCGAGAGCTCACCGGCGATCCTCGGCAAGCTGATCGAGGACCAGTTCGCGCCGGTGATCGTAGGGGAGGACCCCACGCTGATCCGCGGGATCCGGCAGCAGTTGCAGACGCTCACCGACTACCAGGGGACGGCGGGACTGTCGTCGTACGGGATCTCGGCGATCGACCAGGCGTTGTGGGATCTGCTCGGCAAGTCGTTGGGCGTGCCGGTGTGGAAGCTGCTCGGTGCGCAGCGGACGGCGATCCCGTCGTACGCGATGGTCGGCTGGCTCGAGCTCGACGTGGCGGGTCTGGAGCGGGTGTCGGCGCAGGCGATGGAGCAGGGTTTCCGGGGTGTGAAGATGAAGGTCGGCGGCGGGCCGCTGACCGCGGACGTGCAGCGGATCAAGGCGGTCCGGAACGTGATCGGGCCGGATGCGCCGCTGATGGTCGACGCGAACCAGGCGTTCGGGTACGCCGAGGCGCTGCGGCGCGGCCGGGTGTACGAGGAGCTGGACTGCCGGTGGTTCGAGGAACCGTTGCCGGCCGGGGACACCGAGGGTCATGTGCGGCTGGCGGAGAAGCTGGACATCCCGATCGCGACGGGGGAGAACCGCTACGGGCAGGCCGCGTTCCGGGACCTGATCGCGCGCGGCGGTGTCGGCGTCGTACAGCCTGATCTGCGGCGGGCCGGCGGGGTGACGGACTGTCTCGAGATCGGGCTGCTGGCGGCCGGGTTCGGGGTGCCGTACGCGTCGCACGGCGGCGGTGCGCACATTCACGTGCTGGCGGCGTTGCCGAACACGATCTACGTCGAGAGCGGTCTGCTGAACGGCAACGTCGAACTGGTCGACGGGTGCTACCCGTTGCCGGAGGGACCCGGCCTGTCGTCCTGGAACGGCTGAAACTCCGCCACCCGAAGTCACCAACTGACGGCGGATCCGGCCGGCTGGCTACTGCAGCTGCAGTAGCTCGGTGGTGTGGGAGGGGTTCGGATTCGGTAGTTGGCTGCCTTCTTCGGTACGACGACGCGCGGCGGCGCGGGCGGAACGATGGGAGCTCCGTACTTCTGGATGGAGACCTCCTGTGGCAACGATCTTGGCTCGGCTGGGGCGGTGGGCGTTCAGGCGGCGTGGCGTGACGGTGCTGGTGTGGCTCGCGTTGCTGGGAGCGGCGGTCTTGGCCGGGTTGACGGCGCCGGCCGCTCCCGCTGACGACTTCTCGATGCCCGGTACCGAGTCTCAGGCGACCATGGAGTTGCTGCAGAAGCGGTTCCCGGGGCTGATCGGCGACGGCGGTGAGGGGCGCGTGGTGTTCGTGGCGCCTGCGGGGGAGGAGGTGACGTCGCCCCGGTTCAAGGCGGAGATCCAGTCGGCGGCGTACGTGACGCTGACCTTCGACGTACCGGCCGCGTCCGTCACGGCCGACAGTCGCGACCAGGTCGCGGCCGTCGTCGACGCGGCCCGCGGTTCCGGGCTGACGGTGGAAGCCGGTGGCGAGGCGCTGGAGTCCGGTGGCCCCGCCGGCATCGCGGAGCTGATCGCCATCTCGCTCGCCGCCGTGATCCTGCTGGTCACCCTCGGATCCATGGTGGCGGCCGGACTGCCGCTGCTGACCGCGATCGTCGGTGTGGCGATCAGCCTGCTGTCGCTGCTGGCGGTCAGCAAGACCTTCGGCCTCTCGCAGACCTCGACGACCTTGGCGCTGATGCTGGGCCTCGCGGTCGGGATCGACTACGCCTTGTTCGTCGTGGCGCGCTATCGCGAGGAACGCGGGCGAGGAGCCGCACCGATCGACGCGGTCTCCCTGGCCGTCGGTACGGCGGGCTCGGCCGTCGCGTTCGCCGGGATCACCGTGGTGATCGCGCTGGCCGGCTTGGCCGTGATCGGGATGCCGATGCTCACCAAGATGGGCCTCGCCGCCGCGGCGGCAGTGGTGATCGCCGTCCTGGTGGCGTTGACGCTGGTGCCCGCGCTGATCGGTTTCGCCCCCGACAAGGTGCTGTCGCGTTCCGCGCGGCGCGGTGCTGCTCCCGCGACGACAGCCGGGTACGCCGATCGCTGGGCACGCTTCGTACTGCGGCGCCCGATCGCCGTACTGCTCCTCGGTACGGTTCTGCTCGGAACGCTCGCGATCCCCGCACTCGGTCTGCGCTTGGGAATGCCGGGCGACGAGTCCAAACCCACCACGGCCACCCAGCGCCGTGCGTACGACGAACTCGCCAAGGCGTTCGGACCCGGTTTCAACGGCCCGCTGATGATCGTCGTGGACGCTCAGGGCGCTCCCGATCTGCGCGCAGCCGTCGCCGCGATCGCCGGCAAGATCGCGTCCACCAAGGGCGTGGTGTCGGTCTCGCCGCCGATGCCGAGCGAGAACGGCGACACGGCGCTGTTCCAGGCGATTCCGGCGACCAGCCCGACCGATGCGGCGACGACCGGCCTGGTCAAGACGCTGCGCGAGACGCGGCCCGCCATCGTCCAGGGGACGGGCGCGACCTTCAAGGTCACGGGAACCACCGCCATCAACATCGACCTCGCCGGCAAGCTGCAACGCTCGCTGGTGCCGTACCTCGCCACTGTCGTCGGCCTGGCCGTACTGCTCCTGCTGGTGGTGTTCCGCTCGGTCCTCGTACCGCTCAAGGCGGCTCTCGGCTTCCTGCTCTCGGTCCTCGCCGCCCTCGGCGCGGTGGTCCTCGTGTTCCAGCACGGGTTCCTCGGCGGGCTGTTCGGAGTAGAGCAGACGGGACCGGTCATGAGCGCCGTACCGATCTTCATGATCGGTGTCGTATTCGGGTTGGCGATGGACTACGAGGTCTTCCTGGTGTCCCGCACGCGGGAGGCCTTCGTCCACGGCCACGCGCCCCGGGCCGCGATCGAGACCGGGATGCGGCAGAGCGCTCGCGTCGTGGTCGCGGCGGCGCTGATCATGATGGGTGTCTTCGCCGGGTTCGTGACCGAGCAGGACGCGTTCATCAAGATGCTCGGTTTCGCGCTGGCGGCGGCGGTGTTCCTCGACGCGTTCGTCGTACGGCTGGCCATCGTTCCGGCCGTGATGGCGCTGCTCGGTCGCCACGCCTGGTGGCTGCCGCGCCGGCTGGACCGGATCCTGCCCGGCGTCGACGTCGAGGGAGCCCGCCTGGCCCGGCACCCGGAGCGCGAGCGCACTCCCGTTGCCGCTCCGTAGCGGACACTGGTGCAACAGATCCTCAGGAGGCGTCAGCACATGGCCGGTTTGGAGCAGTACGTCGTACGCCGTCCCTGGCTGACCGACGCAGTGATCGCGGTCGCGGTGCTCGTCGGCGCGGCGGTCATCGGGGTCAACCTGTCCGACCCCGACGGCGCGCGCCCCGCCGACGCGTGGCTCGCTGACGGGTTGGCCGCGGTGTCCTCCCTCGTACTGTTCGGCGCGCGCCGGCTCCCGAGGGTCACCGTCGCGGTTGCCGCCGCCTGTGTCGTTGCCCTCGGCACGCTTGGCTACCTGCTCACGCCACTCGTGCTGGCACCTGTCATGGTGGCGCTGTACTGGCTGGCCCGCGCGCTCCCGAGCCGCCTGGCCTGGACGTACGGCGCGATCGCGACCGCCGTCGTCGTGGCCGTCGCCGTCGGCCCGACCCTCGATCGGGCGGTGGCCCTGCGGGCGATCGGCCCGGCCTTGTGGCTCGTGCTTCCGCTGGCGCTGGGCAGCCGTTCGCAGCTGCAGGCCGCCTATCTTCGCGCGCTTCAGGCGCGGGCCGCCTACGCCGAACGCACCCGCGAGGAGGAGGCACGACTGCGGGTCGCGGAAGAGCGCTTGCGGATCGCGCGTGACCTGCATGACGTGGTCGCGCATCACATGGCCGTCGCGAACGCTCAGGCCGGCACTGCGGCCCACCTGCTCGACTCCGGCCCGGATGTGTCGAGGAAGCTTCTCGCCGATCTTCAGACGACCACGTCCACTGTCATGCTCGAGATGCGCGCGACGATCGGCGTACTGCGAGCTACGGACGACTCCGGTGCCGACTCACTGCAACCAGCGCCCGGGCTCGCGCAGCTTCCCGAGCTCGTCGGCGCGTGCGCGGCGGCCGGCCTGCAGGTGACGGTCGAGATCCAGGGTGAACCACGGGACCTCCCGCCGAGCGTCGATCTCACGGCGTACCGCATCGTCCAGGAGGCACTGACCAACGCCACCAAGCATTCCGGCTCGTCGACCGCCTACCTGCTGATGACCTACAGCGCGGCCTCGCTCACGATCACGGTCAGCAACGCCGGCGCAGCGGACGCTCAGCCGGCCACCGGTGGGTACGGCCTGATCGGGATGCGCGAACGGGCCAACGCGGTCGGCGGCCGGGTTCAGGTCACCGATACCGGAGGTGGACCGTTCGAGGTCGTCACCACCTTGCCGCTGCACCTGCAGGCACCGGTGGGCTCATGACGACGCGAGTGCTGCTGGCCGACGACCAAGCCCTGCTCCGTGGGACCTTCCGGCTGCTCATCGACTCCTGCGAGGACCTCACGGTTGTCGCGGAGGCAGCCGACGGAGCCGAAGCTGTCGAGCTGACCCGGACTCACCAACCCGATGTCGTGGTGATGGACATCCGGATGCCCGGCACCGACGGACTCGCCGCTACCGAGACCATCTGTGCGGACCCGGCGCTGGCATCGACCCGCGTGCTCGTCCTCACCACCTTCGAGAACGACGAACACGTTGCCCGCGCCCTGCGTGCGGGCGCCAGCGGATTCCTCGGAAAGCACGCGACCACCGACGCTCTCCTCGACGCCATCCGCACGATCGCCCACGGCGACAGCCTGCTCTCACCCGGAGCCACCAAGTCCCTCATCACGCAGTTCCTCGCCGCACCCGCCCCGTCGTACCCAACCGCGCCAGGCATCGCTGACCTGACCAACCGCGAACTCGAAGTCACCAAGCTGGCCGCCGACGGCAAGTCCAACGACGACATCGCCGCCGGCCTCCACCTGAGTGTGCTCACCGTTCGCACCCACATCCAGCGCGCGATGACCAAACTCGGCGCCAGAGACCGGGCCCAACTCGTCGTCATCGCCTACAAGAACGGCCTCGTCGCCCCGCCGCCAACCAGTGGTCAGGCGTAGGACGCGGGCGGAGGATTCCCTGGCCTGGGTGACGCCGTAGCCCTCTTCACGACCACCTGCGGACTATTGTCCGCTGCCGTTGCCGTTGCCGTTGCCGTTGCCGTTGCCGTTGCCGTTGCCGTGCACGCGCGCTGATCCCGGCGACGCGGTGGCGGCCAGGAAGCCGCCGACGAAGGCGTCGCCCAGGCCGATGGTTGTGGGGTTGGGGATGTCGAGTTGGAGGGCGGGGAGGCAGCGGATGAGGCCGCCCATTTCGTGTTCCAGGGCTTTGGCGAATTCGGTTGCGTCGGGTCGGCGTGGGTGGGTTTGCATGCGGGTGTAGTCGTCGTGGGTGGAGTTGTCGCCGTGGGCGTAGCGGGTGCTGGCTACGACGATGCCTTCGTTCAGGGCCTCGGTGTGGTCGCCTTCGCCTAGGGCTGCGGACCAGTACTTCGTGTGTACGACGAGGGTTGGGCCAGGGATGAAAGCTCGTAGGGACTCGAGGGCGTTGGCCACCTCGTTGACCGAGAGCAGGTTGACGGTGCGGCCTAGGTACGTCTGCATCTCGTCTTCGTTGAGGCCGTAGATGTTGATGCGGTCGAGCAGGGCCTCGCGGACGCGTTGGCTGAAGGCCGGCTGGTGGAAGCCGGCGTCCTCGTAGTAGACGATGGCCGCTTCCGGCAGTTGTCGGAGGTGGTCTTGTAGGGAGGACAGGCGCGCGTCGAGCAGTTGTTGGTCGCGGAGTGAGTTGAAGCCCGAGATGAGGAAGAGGCGCGCGCCGCTGAGCAGAGGCCCTAGTTCGGGGCTGAGCAGCATGGAGCTGTTGGCTGGGTCGTTGGCGTAGATCAGCCGGTTCGGGAACGGGGCGCAGAGGTCGATGTCGCCGGCGCGGACCTGCAGGTCCTGGGCGTACTGCACGATCACGTTCGGGTTGAAGGTGTCCTTGTCGTCGCTACAGATGTAGTCGGTGTCCGCCGGAAGCAGGCGGCGTACGACGTCGTTGATGCTGACCAGGTGCAGCGTGGAGGGGACGCCGAGCCGGCTCAGCTCCTTCGCCGCCCGGACGGACGTCCCGCCGAGAGTGGTGCGGATCGGGAAGCGTTGCGTGAACTGTCGCAGGGTGGCGGCGGAGGCGACGTAGTGCTCGCCTCCACCGCCCTTCTGCAGGTAGGTGAGAACCGAGATGACCAACTCGCGCTCGTCGGTGATCGCGACCGGTGCGGTCAGCTCGTCGGCGCGGATCCGGTACTCGCGGATGAGCTGCTCCATGACGGGCGCGGACAGCGTGAGCTCATGGTCGACGCATCCACCCAGTCCCAGAACTACGGTGCCGTCCATATCAGTACAGGGATGCCTTTCCGGTCGTCTCGAAGAGGTCGATCTTGTGCGCGGCCACGGCCTTCATCGCCTCGAGGCAGGGCGGCTGGATGCTGAGCGGCTCTCGCAACCCCGTGTCCGCGAGCACCTCCCGCATCTTCGCGTGGTAGGCCACCTTGATGTCACTGGAGATGTTGATCTTGTTGATCCCCAGCTTGACCGACAGCGCGATCTCGTCGTCGGGGTTGCCGGAGCCGCCGTGCAGGACGAGCGGGATCTGGACGCGGTCCTTGATCTCCTTGAGCAGGTCGAGCTTGAGCTCCGGCTTCAGGGTCTTCGGGTAGAGGCCGTGGTAGGTGCCGATGGCCACGGCCAGGCTGTCGACACCGGTGGCCGCGACGAACGTCACCGCATCCGCCGGGTCGGTGTAGATGATGGCGTCGCTCCCGTCCTCGGCCTCGTCGTCGGTCTTGCCGATCGTGCCGAGCTCCGCCTCGACCGACAGGCCGACCGCGTGCGCGGTCTCGACGACCTTCCGGGAGATCGCGACGTTGTCCTCGAAGGACTGCAGTGACGCGTCGATCATCACCGAGGTGAAACCGGCCTGGATCGCGACCAGCATCTCCTCGTACGTCGCACCGTGGTCCCAGTGAATCGCGATCGGCACCGTCGAGCGGTGCGCTCGTTGCGTGATGGCGGCGATCGCGTCGACGCCGAGGTGCTTGACCTCGTCGGGATGGATCCCGATGAACAGCGGGGCGTGCTTCTCCTCGCTGATCTCGACGATGCCGTTGAACATCGCGTAGTCGCTGATGTTGAACGCGGGCACCGCGAAGTTGTTCTCGTGGGCGACGTCCAGGATCGCCTTGCCGGTCGTCAGCATATGGCTGCTCTCTCTTCTCGGGGTTGCGGGTGGTCAGGCCTTGACGGCGCCGGAGGTGAGGCCTCCGATGAAGCGCCGCTGGAACAGCAGGAACAGCACGAGCACCGGGATGGAGCCGAGGATGCTCATCGCCATCATCTGGTTCCACTCGTAGGAGTGCTGGCCCATCAGCAGCTGGATGCCGATGGGCACGGTGCGCATGTTGTCGGTGCGGGTGAGCGTCAGCGCGAACAGGTACTCGTTCCACGAGATCATGAACGTGTAGACGCCGACCGCGATCATCCCCGGCACCGAGATCGGCACCAGGACCCGCCACAACGCCGTCCAGCTCGAGGCCCCGTCCACCTTGACGGATTCGTCGAGTTCCTTGGGCAGCGTGTTGAAGTAGGCGGTCATCATGATGATCGCGTACGGCAGGGTGAAGACGATGTGGGTGAGAATCAGCCCGGGATAGGTGTTGTACAGGCCGAGCGCCACGACCAGACCGAAGTACGGGATCACGAGGGTGATCGGCGGCACCGCCTGGACGCTGATGATCACGGCGTTGACGGATCGCTTCAGCGGGAACTCGTACCGGCTGAAGCCATAGGCCGCGAGGATCGCCACGAACAGCGTGAGCGCGGTGACCGAGAGCGCGACGACGTAGCTGTTGACGAAGAACCTGAGCTTGTCCGGGTCGCCGAGGATGCTGCGGTAGGCCTCGAGGGAGAAGTTCTCGGTCACGAGCCGGGGCGGAACCTGGAAGACCTCGCCGTTGGCCTTGAACGAGGTCGACAGCATCCAGAGAACCGGCAGGCCGGCGAACGCGGCACCGAGGCAGAGACCGGTGAAGACGGCGATCTTCGCGCCGAGGCGTCGTCTCTTGCGCGTGTGCACGGTCGGTCACCTCTCCTTTTGCAGACGGACGTAGAAGAAGGCCAGGACCAGCGAGAGCAGCAGGACGATGACCGCGCTGGCCGATGCGGTGGCGAACTCGTAGCTGCTGAAGGCCTGCTTGTAGGTGTAGGTGCTGAGCATCTCGGTGGCGTTCAGCGGGCCGCCGCCGGTCGTCATCCAGATCAGCGCGAACTGCTGCGACGTCCAGATGAGATCGAGCACGGCCATGCTGACGAGCACCGGCCGCAACTGCGGGATCGTGACATTGAGGAACTGCCGTACGGCGCCGGCGCCGTCCACGGACGCGGCTTCGTAGAGGTCCGAGGAGATTCCCTGCAGACCGGCCAGGATGCTGATCATGAAGAACGGGAAACCGGCCCAGATGTTGACGAAGGTCAACGCCCACAGCGCCGTCCCCGGGTCGGACAGCCAGTCCACCCCCTGCTGCATCCGACCGACCGTGGTCAGGAGGTAGTTGACCACCCCGGACGGGTCCAGCAGCAGGCGCCAGATCACCGCGATCACGGCGACCGTGAACAGCCACGGCAGGATGTAGATGATCCGGAAGACCGCCTTCGTGACGCCGCCCAGCAGTGACGTGTTGAGCATCAGCGCGAAGGTCAGCCCGAGGACGAGGTGGGCGACGGTGCTGACGGTGATGAAGACGAACGTGTTCTTCAGCGCCACCAGGAAGTCGGGGTCGGTGAGGACCTTGGTGTAGTTGGCGAGACCGACGAGGACCGGGTTCTCCTCGACGATCACGTTGTCCTTGAACGAGTAGCTGACGACCATCGCGATCGGGACGATCATCAGCACCGAGATCAGGATCACCGTCGGCGAGAGATAGGCGTACGGGACCAGGCCCCTCGCGAAGAACCGCAGCTTCCCGCTACCGGCGGCGGCCGGGGTTTGCGATGCCACCTTCGTGTCCGGTGGAGCGGCGGTGGGATTCAGGTTCGCAAGTTTCATCGATATCTCCTTGTCCGGGGCCGCGACGGCGATCCGCCGCGGCCCCGGACTGAGCTAGCTCAGATCGGACGACCAGGACTCCTGCGCCTTCTTCAGCGTGTCGTCGACGCTCTGCTTGCCGGTGAGGGTGAGCTGAAGCTGCTCGTCGAAGCTGCGCATCAGGTCCTCGGACTTCGGCAGGCCGACGAACTCGTTGGCCGGATAGCCCGCCTGATAGATGCCGAACGCCGTCTTGAACAGCGGGTCGCTCTTGGTGAAGTCCGGCGTGGCGGTCTTGTTGCCGGGGAACCCGTTCGCCAGCGTGCTCAGCTGGGCGTTCGTCTGCTTGCTCATCAGGAACTCGACCAGCTTGAACGCCTCGGCCTTGTGCTTGGAGGAGTTCGAGACGCCGATTCCCCAGGACGCGTACGGGATACCGCGTTTGCCGGTGTAGCTGTCCTCGGCCGGGATCGGGGTCACGGTGAAGTTGAGCTTGGGGTTGTTCTTCTTGATCAGCGTGATGTGCGCCAGGGAGTCGATCACCATGCCGACCTGACCGGTGGTGAACTTCTCGACCTTGTCCTGCTCCTTCATCGTGAGCGAACCAGGCGCGATCACGTTGGCGTCGTTCAGGCTCTTGACGAACTCGACGGTGCCCTTCACCTGGTCGCTGGTCAGGTTGGCCTTGCCGTCCTCGGTGAGCATGCTGCCGCCCGAGGCCCACAGCCAGGACATCACGTCGTTCTGGACGCCGTTCGGTACGGCGGTGTCGAGGGGGAGTGCCCAGCCCTTGACGTTCCCGCCGAGTGCGCTGACCTTCTTCGCGGCTTCGAGGAACTGCGTCCGCGTGGTCGGCGGGGTCGTGACGCCCGCCTTCTTCAGCAGGTCGTTGTTCACGAACAGGGGATACACGAAGTTGACCACGGGGACCATGTAGGTCTTGTCCTTGATCTTGATCTGACTCGCGAGCTGGCCGGAGTCGTACTTCGCGTCGGCCATCAGCTCGGTCAGGTCGGCGATGGCTCCCTGCTTCGCGAAGTCGCTGACCCACGCGCCGTCCAGGCCGACCACGTCGGGCAGCGTCTTCGAGGCGGCTCCGGCCACCAACTGCTGTTTCGTGGAGGCGTACGGCCCGCTCAGCAGCTTGACCTTGATGTTCGGGTTCTGGGCGGTGAACTCGGTCATGAGCTTGTCGAACGACCCCTCGGGCAGCTCCGGCGCCCACCACTGCGCGAACTCCAGCGTGACGGTCCCGCCGCTGCTGGATTCTTCGTTCGAGCCCCCGTCCGAACCACACGCGACCGCGGTGGCGGCCATCGCGGTCACCGCCGTCACCCCGATCAGCTGCCTCAGCCGGTTGCGCACCCGGGTGCCGCTTCCGCTCATCGCGACCTCCTTCATGTCAAGGTCTTACTGCTCTTTGCAGGATTTCGCCACGTTAACAGCAGGTTACACAGCCTACAAGAGCGAGAGCTGCAGAATCTCGCTAAAGACGGCAGAGTCGTGCAGTTCTGCGGCATCTGTGTGAGAGTAGGGCGCAGAACCGCACGCAACTACCGCAAAGATGGGAAGATCTGTGGCCGTGGACAACGAGGACAGGCAGCGCCGCCTGCCGGCCGGGCGCAAGGCCAAGCTGGCCGCCTACGTCGCCGAGACCGGCGAGGTCACGGTCACCGATCTGGCCGAGCGCTTCGGCGTCTCCATCGACACGATCCGACGCGACCTCGACCAGTTGAGCGCGGACGGCGTCCTCGTGCGCACCTACGGCGGAGCGGTCAGCCAGTCGAGCATCTCCCGGGTCGACCGGACCGTCGACGTCCGGCTCACGCTCGAGAAACACGAGAAGGAGCAGATCGCGAAGCTGGCCGCGGCCCTGGTCAAGGACGGCTCGGTCATCATGATGAACGGTGGTACGACGACACTCGCCGTCGCGAGGAATCTCCGCGACCACCGCGACCTCACCGTGGCGACCAACAGCCTGCTCGTGCCGCCGGCGCTGCCGGAGTCGACGATCCGCGAGGTGTATGTGTTCGGCGGTGCGGTCCGGACGCTCTCGCTGACCACCACCGGCCCCATCAGCTTGCCGTCGGCCGGCGGGGCCGACCTGGACGTCAGTTGCGACCTGGCGCTGATCGGGGTCGGGGCGGTCTCGGTCGAGGGTGGATACACGACCAGCAACCTCGCCGACGCGGCGATGATGCGGGAGATGATCTCGCGGGCCGCGCGGGTGGCCATCCTGGCCGACTCCTCCAAGTTCGGTCGCCGTCTCTTCGCCCAGGTGGCCGACCTCGCGGCCGCCGACTATTTCGTCACCGACACGGCACCCCCGCCCGACCTCGTCCGTGCCCTCCGCGAGAACGAGGTCGAGCTCATCACCCCCGACGCCACTACCTGAGCGTCAGGGTTTCGTACGTCGTGGTTCCTGCCTCGTACTGGCGTGGCTCCGGCCTGACCTCGCCGAGGGCCTGCTGCCAGTCGGTCTCAGGTTGCAGGTACTGGTGCACCGCCTGCGGGAGCTTGGACGGTGCTCCGATCGGGAGCGTGTTGACGCCAGGCTGACGGCCGACCAGTTGCCAGTCCTCCTGTGCGCCGGCCGGACCGTTGTACTTGACGACCACATGTGCCAGCTGGCGATCGGAGTACACCCTGCGCTGCAGGCCGTTGAGGAAGTGGCCGCGTTGCGTGTCGATCAGGCCGTAGAGGTACGGGGTGCCGGTGAGCGTGCCGTCCGCGGCGAGGCGACCGACGTACGACGCGACGAAGCCCTGGAACTGCTCAGCCGGGACGGCGGGTCCCATCCGGCCGAGGTACAGCTTCTCGCCGCGCGGCTTTAGGTTGAACGTCAGCACCGAATCGCCGGCCTTGTTCTTGAGCTGGTAGCCGAAGAAGACCACGAAGGTCTGGGCGTCCTTGCGAGGCACCGTGACTGTTACGGGCTTGGCCTTCCGTGCGTCAACGACCAGCTTCAGGTCGCGTCGTACGTCGACCTCGGGCTGGACGATCCGGTAGTGCTCGCCCGCAGGACCGAACAGCGTGACATCGAGCGCGTACCGGCCTTTGGGCACCCGGCCGGGCTCCTCGGACGCGAAGGTGTCCAGGTTCTGCAGCGACGGCATCGCGCGATCGGCCGGGAGCGGCTTGCCGTCCGGGCCGAGGGCGGTCAGCGCGACGTTGTAGCTCTCGACCTCCTTGTCGACGACCAGGGGTACGCCGATCTGCTGGCTGCCCGCGGTCGCGGTGAGCCGACCGGTGTAGAGACCGTCAGGTCCGTCGTGCGCGGTCTCGGACGTCACCTTGACGGACGCGCTTCCCTTGGCCGGCACGGTCAGCTGGTTGGTGCTCAGCTGCAGCACACCGGCCGTGGCGCCGTTCTTGAGCTCGGCCTGGAGGCTGAGCGTGACGGGCGTACTCGCGGTGTTCTCGAAGGTGACGTCCTTGGTGACAGGCTTGTCGTCGGCATGCGGCCACAGCGCCCTGCCGAAGGACACGTTGGTCGTGGTGGCAATGACCGTTCGCTGGACGGCGCGGGCGGCGTCGACACGGCCGGAGCCCTGCTCGTAGGGCTTGAGTGCGGGGTTGGCCTTCGCCGACGACGTGATCGCGGCCTTCAATTCGGTCGCCTTCCAGCTGGGGTGCTGCTGGGCGAGAAGGGCCGCGGTACCGGCCACGTGGGGAGTGGCCATCGAGGTGCCGGTCATCCGGGTGTACTTGTCGCCGACCGGGTCCTGAGGGTGCGAGGCAGCTGACCTGGCCGCGACGATGCCGACGCCCGGGGCGGTTACGTCGGGCTTGATCGCGCCTTGGTCCGTCGGGCCGCGGCCGGAGAAGCCGGCCAGCTTCTCGTCCCGGTCGACTGCGCCGACGGTCAGCCCCGAGGCCGCCGTACCGGGCGATTCGACGACGCCGAAGTTGCCGGCGGCAATGACGAACAGGGTGCCGGTCTGCTGGGTGATGCGGTCGATGGCCTGGTCGAGCGGGCCGCCTTCCTGCGATCCGCCGAGGCTGAGGTTGACCACTTTCGCCTTCTGCGCGACGGCCCACTCGATACCTTCGAGTACGTCGGACTCGGCGCAACCGCCGGTGTCGTCGCAGACCTTGCCGTCGAGCAGCGTGGCGTCCGGAGCGACGCCCTTGTACCCGTCGGCACCCCGGCCGGCGACTGTGGCGGCGACGTGCGTGCCGTGGCCGAACACATCCGCCGCCGGGGCGGTGGTGAAGTTCTTCGCGGCGACGACCTTGCCGGTCAGGTCCGGATGGTTCGCGTCGATACCGCTGTCGAGGACGGCGACGGTGACGCCCTTGCCGGCATAGCCGGCCTTCCAGGCGGTCGGGGCGCCGATCTGCGGGACGCTCTTGTCGAGGGAGGTGTGGAGTTTGGCGTCGAGCCAGACTTTCGTGCCGGCTGTCCGCGCCCGCAGGAAGCCGGGCGCGGTGGTCTTCGGCAGTTTCAGTTCGGCGGGTTTCCGGGTCGGAGCGCCGGTGACGATCAGCGGGATGTCGCCGCGGGCCGAGTCGTCGTACCCGTCGCGGAGGAGAACGTCGAGATCGAACAGCCGACGGTCGAGCTTGCCGGTCGCGACGTCGCCGCGGACGTCCACCGGGATCACGGTCCATTCGTCCGGCGTACGGCGTACCTCGAACCCGATCTTCTCGCGGCCCGCCGGGCGATCGACCGTCACGGCGTCGCCCTTCACGACGACCTTGTCACCGGTGATGAGGGTGACGGTTCGAGCCTTGGGGGCAGCGTCCGCCTGCTGCTGCATCGGTATGAGCGCCAATAACAGTGCCGCCGCAGCCAATCGTCTCTTCCGCACGTGTCTCTCCTTCGTCATCGGACCTCACCCCACAGATGTCCGGTGCCGCAGGCAACATTTCACCCGCTCGGAGAAACGCGGCTCTTGTGGCTGTCGTGGTGGGGATAGAAATGGTCGCTCCGCGCAACTTTGTTTCCCCGCACTTGGGGTGCTGCGCCGGTCCCGAGCAGCGATCCTGCCCTCCGGACGACACACCCAGACGGCGCGGCGTCCTTCGTGGGGCCGGGATGGCAGCCGCCAGTGTTTGTGCTGCCTGCCGGCATCGCCACCGCGGCTCCGGCGGCAACCGACCCGGACGATCTCTTCACCGCAGGGAAGTTCGCGGCCGCCGACCGGGGATACACCCGGGTCCTGTCCCGCGATCCGCGGAATGCTCGCGTGCTCGCGCAGTGCGGCCGGATCGCCTTGTTGTCGAACAAGTTGGCCAGTGCCGAGAGACCAGTACGACGCTGCCCTCGCCACGCAGTACCGCGCACTCCGGGGTACGCCGTACCGGATCAGCGGACCGCAGCGGACGCGTGTGCCGATGTTCTGCGTGGACCCGCTGCCCGGCGTACGAGCCGCGATGAAGGGCCTGCCCGGAGCGAGCTGGGGTCGACGGTCGGGCGTGGGGGTGGCGGTCTGCCACCCCCACGCCGGTTTCAGTGTTGGTAGGCGCCGGAGTCCCAGCTGATCAGGGTGGTGAGGGGTTTGTCGGCCAGGTCGTACGGGTAGCCGGAGTTCTCGGCGCGGCCGATTGCGGGGCTTCCTGCTTTCAGTCGGAGGTCGGTGGCGCTGGTGTAGAGCGGGTCAGCTTTGACCGAGTGTGCGCCGAGCGTGAACTGGTAGACGCTGCCTTGGTACACGCCGCGGTCCTCGTCGGCGGCGTCGGCCGGGTTGCCGGTGTCGAAAGAGTCGTCGTACCCGACCTTCTTGCCGACCTTGACGATGTTGTTGCGCAGCTTGAGGATGTCCGGCCCGCAGCCCGCGTCGCAGCTCCAGCCGTCGCCGTTCGGGAGATTGACCGAGTTGTTGATCGCGAGCGTGCGCAGGACGGGCCCGATGGTGCTCTGCGCGCCGCGCGTGATCAGGAAGGTCCCGGACGGCTGGTTCGACGTGACGGTGTTGTACGCGAACACGTTGTCGTCGGAGGTCTGGCCGGACTCGTGACCGAGCTCGGTGAACGTGTCGTTGTTCGCGGTCTTGTTGTATTCGATGTGGTTGCGGTCGCCGTTGAAGATCTCGACCGCGGCGCCGTCGTAGGTGTAGTCGATGCTGGTGGCGAAGCTGCCGCTGATGGTGTTGTGGTGGATCTTGTTGTCGTCGCCGTTCACCAGGACGCCGAACGCACCGGAGTCGTTGTCCGGATCGGTGTCGTTGACGCTCATCTTGTTGTTGTCGACGAGCGTGCTCCAGCGGATCTCGTTCCAGTCCGAGCCGTCGACGATCGAGACACCGGCGACGTTGTTGTCGGCCTGCACCGTGTCCATCACGATGCCGTCGCCGACGAGCTCGAACCCGGCCCAGTTGCAGCCACTCGCGCGCAGGTCGCCGATGAAGATGTCCGAGCCGGTGACGTGCACACAGTTCAGCACCGGACCGCCGATCTTCGGCAGCGCGCCGGAGCCGTAGGCCCCGACCACGATCGGGTGATCGGTTGCGCCGGACGACGACAGCTCCAGCGTGCCGGTCCAGGACCCGCCGCGCTTGAACAGGATCTGGTCATCAGGCCCGAACGCCGATCCGTTGACCTTGGCGAGACTCTTCCAGGGCTTGTCGATGGTGCCGGCGTTCGCGTCGTTCCCCGCGGCCGAATCGATGTAGTAGGTGGATGGATCGTCCGGGGCGGCGTACGCGACTCCGGCAGCGGATGTGAGCAGCAAGGCAGCCGTCAGGGCTGCAGCGGTCTTCTTCACGAGGTCAGTTTCCGTTGATCAGGCGGGTTGCCAGGTCAGGGCTGAAGGTGCCGGCCGGGATCCCCGCGCCGATGCCGCAGGAACCGTCCGAGTCGCCGGGCACCTTGATCCACAGCTGCATCTCGGGGCCGCCGCCGAGCTGGGACGTGGCGCCGAGCTTGCGGCCGGGTGGGTTGCACCACTCGCCGTTCGCCCCGTTGCCGTTGCGGCTGGTGTCGACCACGAAGGGCTTGCTCGCAGCGAGGTTCCCCTGCACGGAGTTGCCGTAGGCAACCGTCTCCGCGGTGGTGTAGTAGTTCGACACGTTCAGGGAGAAGCCGTGCGCATCGGCCAGTCCGGCGCCGGTCAGGCGCTGGGCCATCACGTTCGCCGCGACCCAGCCGGCGTTCCCGCCGTCGAGATAGGCCCACGTGTTCGGCGCCGAGTTCTTGAACTGCTGTACGGCGTAACTCAGCATCCCGTTGCGCTCGTCGATCTGCGCCTGGCTCATGCAGTTGAAGTCGCCCAGGGAGTCGGGCTCGATGACCACGATCGCGGGCCGCGCGCCGATCGCACTCGCGAAGCTCTGGATCCAGGTCCGGTACGCCGCCGGCGAACCGGCGCCACCACCGGAATGGCCGCCGCACGCGTCCCGGCCGGGGATGTTGTACGCAACGAGGACCGGGAGCTTGTCCGCGGCGTCCGCGGCACCGACGAAGCCACCCACCGCGGCGCCGATGTCGCCGCTCCAGTTACCGAACCAGCGCGCCATCGGCTTGGTCGCGATCGACGACTGGATCGCCGCCGCGCGCCCGTCGCTCGGGTTGTTCTGCACCCAGGTGGCGGGGTTGGAGTTCGGGTCGACGTAGAAGCCGCTCGTCATCTGGGTGGGGTCACCGGCCGCGGTACCGGTGGAGTCCGTCAGCGAGACGTTGTCGAACCAGACGGTGAAGGCGCCCCCGGCGAGACCCCCGAGCTGGAACGTGAGTTCCGCGTTCGCGGTCTCGAGCGATCCGGTGAAGGGGAAGCTGAAGTGCCGGGTGGTCGTGTCGACGGTGAACAGGGTGTCCAGCGTTGCGGGATAGGGATCGGTGTTCTGCTGCACGGTTGTCCGCACTTGCCGGCTCGCGCTCGCTGAGGCGTCGAACGACAAGGTGTACTGACGGCCTTGGTGAATGGCGAAGGCCGGCGTCTTCTGGCCGAGCATCGCGTCCCACTTGTTCGCGGTTCCCCCTGGTACGGCGGCCTTGAGGCGGCCGGCGTCGACGCTGAGAGGCGTGTTGCCGGTGCTCCACCAGGACGTCGTACCGGAACTGAAACCACCGTTCTGCAGAAGCTCGGTGGCGGCGACGGCGCCCTGGATCGCGGGTATGACGGCCGCGAGTGTCAGGGCGGACGCGACCAGGCCTCGGAGGATCCATCTCATGCTGCTTCTCCTGTCTCGGGTACGGGGCGGTGATCCGGGAAAGCGTGCAGGTTCAGCTGGCGTCGGCGAAGGCCGCGGCCCAGGCGAGGGCCGAGTTCCAGTTCACCGCGACCTCGTTGGTGGAGTAGGAGCCGATCTCGTCGATGTAGCACTTGGCCGGGGCGCAGCCCTGGAGGTCGCGCTGGGCAACGGGATCCTGGAGGCCGGAGTTCGGGCCGCCGGCGATCGATCCGGGGTACGGCGACGGCAGCGCCGGGTTCAGGGAGTGCGCCCAGAAGCGGTGGTGCTGGTTGTGGCTGTACCGCGTGCCGTATCCGGTGACGTACGACGTACCGACGGCGTTGCGTCCGAGCAGATAGTCCATCGACTCCAGTGCGGCGTCCCGATAGCTCCGGCGGCCGGTGAGGTTGTGAGCGATGGCGAGGATCATCGCGCTGTTGGTCACCGCGCTGTTGGAACCCCAGACGTACTGCCCGTCGGTGGGTTTGTACGGGTTGGCATAACCCTGCGATCTCACGTTGGCGACGTACGTGTCGGCCGCCTTCGCGATCCGTTGAACCAACCTCAGCCGGTCGAGTACCGGCAGTCGCCACGGTGTCCGCGCCAGGGCGAGGTCCGCGAGGCCGCCGGCGTCCCTCCAGGAGAAGCCGTCGGCGGTCAGCGTCGTGGTGATGAACTTCTTGTACGACGGGGCGCCCGTGGTCGCGAACAACTCCGCGGCGGCCCAGGACAACTCGTCGGTCGCATTCGTGTCGTCGTATGCGCCGCCACCCTCGCCGCCAGGTGGCGCGTAGAGATCCGGGTGCTGTCGAGCGGCAGTCCATGCGGTCTGCGCCGCGGACAGGCAGCGGGCCGCGAACGCCTTGTCCCACTTCGCGTACACCCGCGCGCAGCGGGCGCCGACCGCGGCGACATTGAGGGTCGCGGCGGTGGACGGGGGATAGAGGTACCGCGGTTGCGGATCCGCCGACGGCAGCAGCGGAAGGCCCGTCCACTTCTCGTCGTGGATCGAATGATGGACCATTCCCGCCAGCGGCTGACCGGCCGGAACCTGCATCCGGAGGACGAAGTCGAGCTCCCACTTGGCCTCGTCGAGCACATCCGGTGTGCGGTCGCCCGCCTCGGGGATCTTCAGGCTGACTCCAGGACCGGTCTCGTCGTACAGATCGAGCAGTTGCCACGCAGCGAGGACACCGTTGACGACGTACTTGCCGTGGTCGCCGGCGTCGTACCAGCCGCCGCTGACGTCGAGGCTGTAGTCGCACGTGCCCGGGAAACACGGCACGGAGACGTCACCCTGGTTGGGCGCGACGCCGACGTGACCGGCCGGTCGCGCATAGGCGTCGCCGACGTACTTCGCCTCGATCGGGAGGCCGCTGCGGTTGTTGTAGAAGTACTCGAGCGCATCCTTGCGCAGGGTCGAGTAGATCCGGTCGCCGATCGTGAACGGGTCGCTGACCGCGTCACCGACCGCGAGCCGGAAGCCGGTTCCGCTGCGGTGGTACCGGCCGAAGTCGATCAGCTGGACGCTGTCGCCGGACGGTGCGTCGGCGCCGTACGGCGAGGTCTTGCCGGTGGCAACGACCTTGTTCGCGTTGTCGAGCAATCGCCAGTCGAGTGCCGTCGTCTCGGTCGTGACGAACGTCGCGCGTTTCGGGCCGGTCGTGAGGTAGCCGACCTGGTTGACGCGCACCGGCGGGCCGAAGTCTCGTACCCCACCAGGTGGCACCACACCGCCGACAACCGAGACGTTGTCGATGCACAGCGTGTAGGCGTCGGTCGCACCACCGGCCTGGAAGGACACCTGGCCGTGCGTGTCGGTGACCGGCGAGGTCGCGGTGAACTCGACAGTCTTCGGCGTGGTGTCCACGGACACCGGCTGATTGAGGACCGTCCCGTAGGGCGCGGCCGCCTGTTGCAGTGCGGTGCGGAACTGGACCGGCCGGCTGGCCGACGCCTCGAACCGAACCGTGTACGGCTGCCCGGACTCGAGCGGTACGTCGTCCTGGCCGATCATCGCGTCCCAGGGATTCACCGTGCCGGCCGGGATCTGCGCGCAGAGCTTCCCGTCGGCCACGTCGGTGGGGATGTTGCTCCACCACGGATCTTTGCCGGTCTCGAAGGTTCCGTTGAGGACGCGCTCGTACGGCGGACCGTCGGCCGCGGCGGGTCGTGCGGCGATGAGGCCGGCCGGCAGGAGCAAGGCCAGAGCGATCAGGCCGGCGGGAGCGCGCCGCCGCCTGCGGGGGAGTGTCGGTGCCGTGGGGCGGTTGATGGGCATGGACGGCCTCCGGCGATGGGAGCGCTTGCAATATTCGACCGATCAACGGTCATCTGCGTCAGCATGCTGCCGACCGCGGCGAGGCGTGTCAATGCCCAAACTCGGGTGAATTGGGGTCTTCCCAGTGAAACCGTCGGTCCTCTATCTTCGACCGGAAGCGCTCCCAGTTTCCGCCCAAGGAGGGTCCATGTCGACACGGTGGTTTCCAGGAAGACCCGGCCTGTTGAAGATTTCCGTCGCCGCGCTGGCGGTGGCGGGCCTGATCGCAGGATGCGGTGGCGGGGACAAGGACGGTGCCAGTTCGGAGGGCGGCACCATCACGCTGACCGTGAAGACCTTCAGCCAGTTCGGGTACGAGGACCTGTACACGCAGTACGAGGCGAGTCACCCCGGGATCAAGATCAAGCAGGAGAACATCGCGCAGCTCGGCGACTACACGCCCAAGCTGCAGCAGTGGCTGACCGCGGGCAGCGGGGCCGGTGACGTCGTCGCCCTCGAGGAAGGCATTCTGGTCAAGCTGATGGCGAAGCCGGACCAGTTCGTCAACCTGCTCGACTACGACGCCGGCAGTCTGAAGAGCAACTTCCTGGACTGGAAGTGGAACCAGGCACTGACCACCGACGGCAAGAAGCTGATCGGGCTCGGGACCGACGTCGGCGCCCAGGGGATGTGCTACCGGACCGACCTGTTCGCCAAGGCCGGCCTGCCGACCGAGCGGGACAAGGTCGGTGCGCTGTGGCCCAGCTGGGACGACTACCTCGCGACCGGCAAGAAGCTCACCGCCGCGAACACCGGCGCCAGCTTCTACGACAGCTCGGGCGCGCTCTACCAGAACATCCTGATGCAGCAGGGCGACACGACGTACTTCGATCGCGACAACAAGCTGATCGTCGACAGCAACCCCGGCGTCCGGAAGGCGTGGGACCAGACCGTCGCGATGATCGACGCGGGGCTGTCCGGCAAGCTCACGACCTGGAGCCCGCAGTGGAACGCCGGGTTCAAGAAGGGCACGTTCGCGACGATTCCCTGTCCGGCGTGGATGCTCGGCATCATCCAGGACCAGGCCGGCCCGGGGAACTCGGGCCAGTGGGACGTCGCCCGGGTGCCGGGGGAGGGGGCGGTCCGCGGCGGGTCGTTCCTCGCCGTACCGACGCAGAGCAAACATCCGAAGGAGGCGGCCGAGCTGGCCAAGTTCCTGACCAGTCCCGACGGCCAGACCGCGGCGTTCAAGGCGAAGAACAACTTCCCGTCGTCGCCGGCGGCCATCGACAGTGCGGCCGTGTCCGGCGCGGTGAACAAGTACTTCAACAACGCGCCGGTCGGCAAGATCTTCGGCACCTCGGCGAAGAGCCTGAAGCCCGTCTATCTCGGGCCGGACAACCAGGTCGTCGGCGACGCGATCGGCGACGCGCTGACCGCGATCGAGCAGGGCAAGCTGAAGCCCGGCGAGGCCTGGGACAAGGCACTGTCCGACGCGAAGCGGGCGGCCGGTAAGTGACCACACTCGAGCACGAGGCCCGCGGCGAGGGCACGGTCGTCGACCGGCGCCGGCGCGCGCGGGCCGGTGCTTGGAGCCGGCTGGATCTGCACGGGTCGCCGTACCTGTTCGTCGCGCCGTTCTTCGTGCTGTTCGCGGCGTTCGGCCTGTTCCCGCTGGGCTACACGGTCGTGGTGTCGCTGCACAAGTGGGACCTCACCGGCGACGCCGGCCTGATCGGGTTCGAGAACTACTCGACGCTGCTGGCCGATCCTGATTTCTGGAACGCGCTGCTGAACACGCTGGGGCTGCTCGTCCTCGCCACGGTGCCGCAGTTGCTCGGGGCACTCATTCTCGCGGCGTTGCTGAACCGCCCGATCCGGGCGCTGCTGTTCTTCCGCCTCGGCGTACTCATTCCGGTCGTGACGTCGGTGGCCGCGGTGGCGATCGTCTTCGGCCAGTTGTACGGGCGCGACACCGGACTGGTGAACGGCCTGCTGCACCTGTTCAGTGTCGGCCCGGTCGACTGGCAGGCGAGTCGCGGGGGCTCCTGGGTCGCGGTCGCGAGCATGGTGAACTGGCGCTGGACGGGGTACAACGCGCTGATCTACCTCGCGGCGATGCAGTCGATCTCGCGCGACCTCTACGAGGCGGCGCAGATCGACGGCGCCGGCCCGGTGCGGCAGTTCCGGAGCATCACGGTGCCGCTGATCCGGCCGGCGCTGATCTTCACCGTGGTGATGTCCACGATCGGCGGTATGCAGTTGTTCACGGAGCCGCTGTTGTTCGGTCAGGGGGATGTGTCCGGTGGCAGCTTGCGGCAGTTCCAGACAATCGCGATGTACATGTTCGAGCAGAGCTTCCAGAACTTCGACTACGGCTACGGGTCGGCGGTCGCGGTGGTGATCTTCCTGCTGACGGTGATCGCGGGTGTCGTGAATGCTGTGGTCGGCCGGATGGTTCGGGGAGGGACGCAGTGAGGCGCCGTACGCCCAGTGGACATGGCAACAGCCTGGTCTATCTCACGCTGGTCGTCAGCCTGGTGCTGTCGGTGTTCCCGCTGTACTGGCTGTTCGTGGTCGCGACCCGGTCCAACGATGTCGTGGGCGAGTTCCCGCCGCCGCTGCTTCCGGGCGGCAATCTGATGGACAACCTGCAGCGGCTGTTCGGGCCCGAGGCCGCGGAGGCCCATTTCGCGCGCGGTCTGCTGAACTCCGCGATCGCCTCGGTGTGCGTGACGGTGTCGGTGGTGTTCTTCTCCTCACTGGCCGGTTTCGCGTTCGCCAAGCTCCGGTTCCGCGGGCGCAACGTGCTGCTGCTGTCGGTCCTGGCCACGATGATGGTGCCGGTCCAGATGGGCATCGTGCCGCTCTACATGGTGATGGTGAAACTCGGCTGGCAGAACCACCTCCAGGCGGTGATCGTCCCGTTCCTGGTGTCGGCGTTCGGTGTCTTCCTGATGCGCCAGTACGCCGAACGCGCCGTACCGGACGAGCTCATCGAGGCGGCGCGGCTGGACGGCTGTACGACGTTCGGCCTCTTCCTCCGCGTGGTGTCGCCGGCGCTGCGCCCGGGCGCGGCCGTCCTGGGGCTGTTCACCTTCATGGGAACGTGGAACGAGTTCCTCTGGCCGCTCGCGGTCCTGGAGGCCGACAACCCGACGGTGCAGTTCGCGCTGAGCCAGCTCGCGACGCAGTACTACACCGACTACACGCTGATGTTCGCCGGCACGCTGGTCGCGATCGTCCCGTTGCTGGTGGTGTTCGTGCTGTTCGGCCGGCAGCTGATCAGCGGGATCATGGACGGAGCCGTCCGATCATGAACCCCAGGCGGCCGGTGACGCTCGACGACGTCGCGCGCCGGGCCGGTGTGTCCCGGTCGGCCGCCTCGCGGGTGATCAACAACGCTCCCCATGTCAGCAAGGCCAAACGTGACGCTGTCCTCCGCGCGGTGCAGGACCTCGGGTACGTGCCGAACGCGTCGGCGCGGGCGCTGGCGACGAACCAGGTCGGCGCGGTCGTGCTCGCGCTCTCGGCCGAGGACCCGCAGGTGTTCGCGGGCCCGTTCTTCGCCGAGGTGATCGTCGGCGTCACCTCCGTCCTCGAGGAGACCGACCTCGAGTTGATGGTGATGCTGGCGACCTCGGCGCGCGGCCAGACCCGGCTGGAGCAGTTGCTCCGAACCCGCCAGGCGGACGGCGTGATGCTGATGTCCATGCACGGTGACGACCCGATCGCGCGGTTGGCCGAGCAGTCCGACGTACCCGTGGTGTTCGGCGGCCGACCCGTGAACTTCGAGCCGCGGTACTACGTCGACGCCGACAACCGGGGTGGCGCGCGGTTGGCCACCGAGCACCTGGTCGCGATCGGGCGGAGGCGTATCGCGACCATTACCGGCCGGATGGACGAGGGGGCGGGCACCGCGCGGTACAAGGGCTACCAGGAGGCGCTGGCGGTGGAGGGCCTCGACGCGGGTCGCGTGGTGCACGGCGACTTCACCGAGGACGGCGGCGGCCGCGCGATGGCCGAGCTCCTGGCGCGACATCCGGACCTCGACGCGGTGTTCGTCGCGTCCGACCAGATGGCGATCGGCGCGCTCCGCGTGCTGAAGGACGCCGGCAAGTCGGTCCCGGGCGACGTGGCGGTCGTCGGCTTCAACGACATCGCAACGGCCCGCCACACCGCCCCGCCACTGACCACGATCAGCCAGCCCATCCAGTCCCTCGGCCACGAAATGGCCCGCATGCTCCTGACCCTGACATCCGGCGAAACCCCAAGCCCGCTGATCCTCCCAACCCGCCTCGTACAACGCGCCTCAACCACCTCCACCGTCACGGCCTGCTCGGCCTGATGCGATCGAGTCTCGTGCGCCGGGCCTGTGAGGGCTTGACCTGGAGCGCGCTCCAGCAATCAGGGTGGTGGCATGAATACACCCACGATGGCCCTCGGGGCGATGTACTTCGGCACGAGGGTGGATGAGCGGACTGCGTTCTCGATTCTCGACCGGTACGTCGAGCTGGGCGGAGCCTTCATCGACACGTCCGACAACTACAGCTTCTGGACCTCCGACACCGGCTTCGGCGGGCAGAGCGAGGCGCTGCTGGGGCGCTGGCTGGCGTCCAACCCAGGTGTTCGCGTTCGCCTCAGTACCAAGGTCGGCGCTCAGCCCACGCGGGTCGGCGGGTTCCCCGACCACCTCGAGGGGCTGCGCAAGGACGTCGTACGCGAAGCCATGACGCAGAGCCTGGAGCGGCTGGGCGTGGACGGTGTGGACCTGTACTGGACACACGTCGAAGACCCGGCCGTTCCGCTGGAGGACCTGGTCGAGACGTTCGGCGGCCTGGTCGGTGACGGATTGACCGCCCGCTGGGGCGTGTCCAACCACCCGTCCTGGCTGCTCGAACGGATCCGGGCCACCGCCGAAAACGCGGGCCTCCCGCAACCAACCGCGTATCAGGAGCGCTACTCCTACCTCCAGCCCGCCGGCGGCATGGACGTGGAGGGCCAGCCGATCCCGCTGGGGATGCTGTCACCCGACGGCCTCGACTTCCTGCGACGTAACCCGTCGTTCGACGGCTGGGTCTACACAGCAACCCTCCAGGGCCGGTACGACCGCAACGACCGCCCGCTGGAAACCGAGTACCGCCACCCCGGCACCGAACGGCGACTGGAGGCACTGACCCGGGTCGCCAAGGAGCGCGGACTCCGACCGGGGCAGGTGGTGCTCGCGTGGCTGGCCTCCGGCAACCCGGCACTGACCCCGATCGTCGGAGCTAGCAGCGTCGAACAGATCGAGCAGGCCGTGGAGGGCGTGTCCACCACCCTCACCGAGGATGAACTGGCGACGCTGAACGACGCCTAGACAGCCCCTTGCCGGAGCGGGTCAGGACGCCCCATCTCCCGTACGGCGAAGTTCGCCGCGGTACCAGTCCACCTTCTCCTCGACCCGTACGAGGGTCGCGTCGAGCTCGGTGATCCGGGCCCGGATCGACGCGGCGTGCTCCTCGAGGAGAGCGACCCGCTCCGGCATCGTGGTGTCGTCACGGCTCAACTCGCCGTACCGCCGCAACTGTTCGATCGACATCCCCGTGTCCCGCAGGCACCGCAGGAACCCGAGCATCCACAGATCGCCGTCGCTGTACACGCGCCGGCCGCCCGCGCTGCGCTCGATGCGCGGGAGGATCCCTTCCCGCTCGTAGTAACGCAGCGTGTCGATGCTGAACCCGGACTGTGCGGCCGCCTCGGCCGGCGAGTAGGTCGTCATACTCCGAACGTAACAGCCTTCCTGGAGCCGACTCCAGATCCTAAGGCTCCATCGAACCGATTCGGCCGATCAACCGATCGTCGTCGAGGGCGGTCGGCGGGCGGCTGAGTGAGTCCTGCACGGCATGCAGCAGCGCCAGCAGACGCACAGTGACCACGTCTACTTCGCTAGGCGTTCGTTCGCCGTCTGGACGGCAGCACCGACATCGCACGACATCCCTCCCACCCTCCTATCGCGTCGGCGCTCCCCGGCGTTTCATCGAATCCGGTGCCTGACCACTGCTGAGGCCGGGAACCTCAGCAGTGGTCAGTTGCCGCCGAGCCCTACGGCTGGACGGTGAAGGTGTAGGTCTTCTGGCCGGTGGTGATTGCCGTGCCGCCGGACGTGGTGGCGGTGACCTCGAAGACGGCGGTGTAGGTACCGGCGGCTTCGAAGGCCCAGTTGGCGTGGGCGTGGGTGTTGATCGCGATCGACCGGGTGTCCGGGAGACCGTTGCCGCTGTCGAACCAGATCGTCGGTGTACCGAGCGAGTTGGTGGTGTAGACGCTGACGTCGGCCGGTCCGGTGACCGAGACGAGCTTCACCGTGACGGCGTTGCCCGACAGCGCCCCGCTCGGGACGTCCTCGGTGTTGAACCCGGGCCAGACAATTCCACTCGCCTGGGTCTGCGGCAGGATCCACACCGGCGATCCGGCGGTGCCAAGGAACGAATAGGCGGAGTTGGACGGGACGGTGGTCTTGCTGGCCGACACCGCATTCAGTACGACGTCCGCCGGGGCGCGATCGACAGCGGGCGTGACCGTGCTGTCGCGGAGGTCGAACGTGAGTGCGGAACCGGTCCAGTCGACGTCGATCGCGTCCACGTGACCCGACGAGATCGTCGTCGCCGCGTGCGCCGGGGCAACGGTGAGGACTGCGGCCACGAACCCGGCGATCAGGCTGCCGGCGAGCCGTCGCGTCTTCACAGGCCCACCTTGAAGCAGTAGGTGGCGATGCCGGAGGTGACCTTCTCGCCGGTCGCTGCGAGGGTGCCGCTGACCTGGACCTTCAGCGTGTAGTACCCGGGGGCCTCGAACGCCCAGTTGGCGTGCAGATGTCCACCCGCGCTGGTGTCGATCCGGTCGGGCAGGCCGTCGCCGCTGTCCGCGAGGACCGTCGGCACGCCGAACGCGTCGGTGGTGAAGATGCTGACATCGGCCGGACCGCTGACGCCGACGAGGTCGACCTTCAGCGCGTCATCGGTGAAGACGCCGGGCTCGATCTCCTCGGCGCCGATCCCGGGCCAGAGCAGCGCGGGGTCCTGGACCTGGGGGAGTACCCAGGCACGGCTGCCCGCCGTACCGAGGAATCGGTACGCCGCGTCGTCGGGTACGGCGATCTCCGACGAGGGCTTCGCGACGAGCTGGACCTCGGCGGGCGAGTACTCGACCCCGTGCTCCTCGTCATGGACGTGGACGTCGAACGCGCCGCTCTCGAAGGCGATGCCGACGACGTCGACATGACCTTGATCCAGCACCACTCGCGGTGCCGCATCGGCCGGCGCCGCGACGCCGGTCAGCGCGAGAACTGCCGCGATCGGCAGCACCACGCGGTAAGGCTTGCGCATGGAGTTCCTTTCAGGGTTGGCCAAACTGGCTTGATTGCACCCGAGCCGCCGCTGGGCCGCGGCGGGAGAGCAGGCCGTGCCGGGGCGCGAACACCCAGCACGCGATGAAGACCGCGGTCGCGGTGAGCACGATCAACCCGCCGGCAGCGAGGTTGAGCGCGTAGGACAGGTACAGCCCGGTGAGTCCGGAGACCGCGCCGATCAGCGGCGCGAGGATCATCATCACGCCGATCCGGTCGGTGAGCAGCCGGGCGCAGGCGGCCGGGGTGATCAGCAGCGCCAGCACGAGGATGTTGCCGACGGCCTGGATCGAGATGACGATCGCGACGGTCACCATCGCGTAGAGCGCGAGATCGAGCCAGAAGATCGGCAGGCCGGCGGACCGCGCGGTCTCCCGGTCCAGACCGACCGTCACGAACTCCTTGTGCAGCGCACCGGTGGTCAGCAGCAGGACCGCGCCGGCGACGCCGACGGTGACGACGTCGTTGCTGCTGATCCCGAGGACCGAACCGAACAGGAAGGATTCCAGCGATCCGCCGTACCCGGGCGCCGTGCTCATCACCACGATGCCGAGTCCGAACGCTGCCGCGAAGAACACACCGATGACGGTGTCCTCCTTCAGCCGGCGGTTCTGGGCGAACACGGCAACGGACAGCGCCGTGACCAGGCCGGCGACGATGCCGCCGAGGACGAGGCTGGTCTTGAGAACGAACGCGATCGCGATACCGGGGAAGACCGAATGCGCCACCGCGTCGCCGATGAACGCCATGCCGCGCAGAGCGACGTGGGTGCCGATCACGCCACAGACCACGCCCGACATGAGGACGACGAGGAACGCGCGCTGCATGAAAACGTGTTCCCAGGGCTCGGTGAAGAACTCGATCATCGGGAAACCCCCAGGCTGTGCAGCAGTTGTTCGGACCGTGCGACGCCGAACGCGCGCAGCCAAACGGCCGGGTCCCGTAGCTCGTCCGGTGAACCGTCGGCGACGACCGTGCCGTTCAGCAGGCACAACCGGTGACAGGTTTCCGCGGCCGCCGGCAGGTCGTGGGTGGTCATCAAGATGGCTGTGCCTTCGGCGGTCAGTTCGCGGAACAGCCGCGTGAGAATCTCCTGGGTCGGTACGTCGAGACCGGTGAACGGCTCGTCCAGCAGCAACAACTTCGGCCGCAGCGCGAGCGCCCGCGCAACGAGAACTCGTTGCCGTTGGCCACCGGACAGCTCACCGATGGGTCGACGCGACAGCCTGGTGAGGTCGACTCGTTCGAGAGCTTCCTGTACGGCGTTGCGATCCTCGGACCGCGGCCGCCGGAGCCAGCCGATGCGGTGCGTCCGGCCGGTCATCACCGCCGTACGGACCTGGACGGGATAGTCCCAGACGAACTCGTGCCGCTGTGGCACGTAGCCGATCGTGCCGCGGGCTTCGGCCGGGGTCCGGCCGTCGATCTCGATCCGGCCGGTTCTGACCGGCAGCAGCCCGAGGAGCGCGCGGAGGAGGGTGGTTTTGCCGGCGCCGTTCGGGCCGATCAGGCCGACATGTTCCTTGGCAGCGACAGTGAGGTCGACGTGGTCGAGGACCTGGCGGCCGGCGAGATTCACGCCGAGGTCGCTGACGTGCAGGACGGTCATCGGCGTCTCCTGATCACCATGACGGCGGCGGTCGCGAGCAGGACGGCTCCTGCGCCCGCGAAGAGCCACCAGAGCTGGACACCGTCGGGTTCGGTTCGTGGTCGGTCGTCCTGGAGGGCGAAGGCCGCGCGGGCGTCGCCGTCCCCGGCGTAGATGCGCAGCGTCCGGCGGTCGGTGACGTGCTGCCCGTCGGTGAGCTCGGCGGTCATCGCGACGTCGAGCAGATAGATGCCTTCGGCATCGAAGGTCCAGTTGCCGTGGACGTGCGTGTTCACGTCGATCCCGGTCTCCTGGGGGAACGGCTTGCGGCTGTCGAAGACCGGTGCCGGCTTGCCGAAGTCGGAGTTGAGGAACAGCGTGAAGCTGCCCGGTCCGTCAACGCCCTCGAGCGTCCAGGTCACCTCGCGATCGACCCGGCGGGCGACTTCGGGGTCCTGGGTGTTCCAGCCCGGCCAGACCACGCCGTCCTGCTGTACCTGAGGGATCACCCAGATCTGCTGCCCGGGCTCGCCGAGAAACCGATAGACCGGGTCGTTGGGAACGGCGATCCTGGCCCGGCTGGTGGCCTGCAGGACGACGGTGTCGAGCGGGCGCCAGGTGGGTGCGGCCGAGGTGTCGTCGCGCAGCTGGATCGTCCACCGGCCGTCGGCGAACCGCGGCCCGAGGTCGACGTGGCCGTTGCTGATGACCACTTGTTCGGAGGGCGCGGCGATGGGCACGAGTACCAGGAACAGGGCGGCGAGCAGTCTCATCGGGCTTCTCCGAGGCAGCGCTTCAGTTCGTCGGCGTTGTGCCGCATCATCGCGACGTACGTCCGGGCGTGATCGTCGAACGAGTCGCCGTACAGCGAGCAGACCTGAACGCCTTGGTCGTGCGCGACCTGGACGAGTACGGACGCGCGCTGTGCGAGGTTCGGCTCCGTGAAGACGGCCGGGACCTCGAGGTTGCGGATCGTGTCGGACAGCTTCCGCACCTGCTCCACGCTCGGTTCCTGGGCCGGGTTGGGGACGACGAAACCGGCGACGGTCATGCCGTAGGCCGAGGCCAGGTAGCCGAACGCGTCGTGGGTCGTGATCAGTTGCCGACGGCCGGCCGGGATGGTGGCGAGCGTCGTACGGACGTAACCGTCGAGCTCGTCGAGTTGCCGCAGATAGGCCGCGGTGTTGTCCTGGTAGAGCTGTTTGCCTTCGGGATCGGCGGTGACGAGGGTGTCGCGGATCAGTTGCACGTAGGCCTTCGCGTTCGCGACGTCCTCCCACAGGTGCGGGTCGATCTCGCCGTGGACGTGTTTCCCGAGGACGGCCTGCGGGAGTTGATGAATCTGCGTTCCGTGCTTGCCGAGGAACGCGAACCGTGAGTCGTCCGGGATCGGGACCAGCGCCTTGTTCGGTACGTCGATGACCACCCGCCCGGCCGGCACCTGGGACTGGGCGGCACCGACCTTGTGCGCATCCGAGTACGCGTACACCTGTCCGGAGTCCAGATCGACTGTCAGGTCGGTGTGGCCGTCGCCGAGGACCGTTGCGGTGCCGCCGTCGGCAGGCTCGACGGTGTGCGGTTCGACGCCGACGGCGAACGTGAACGTTCCAGAACCCAGTGGCGTGCCGTCGTCCAGGCTGCCGGTCAAGGTCAGGCGGTAGACGCCGGGCTTGGTGAAGGCCCAGTTCAGGTGTGTGTGGGCGGCCGGCGGGAGCGTCGTGCTGTCGGCGGGGCCGAGGCCGTCGGTCGAGTCGAAGTACTTGTCCGGTTGTCCGAGCGACTCGGTCAGGTAGGCGACCAGTTGGCCGGGACCGTCGAGTTCGGTGGCGGCGAGCTTGACGGACGACGTACGGGTCACGCCGCGTGCCTTGCCGGTGCCGCGGACTCGGAGACCGAGCCAGAGGACGTCGAGCCCGATGTTCTCCACGAGCGGGATGACGTGCGCGCCGTACGACTCCGCCGCCTCGGCCAGCGAGACGTTCGGGGCGTCCTTGTCCGCGTTCGCGTCGATGGTCTTGATCAGCGACTGCGGCTCGAGCAGCAGATGGTTCGTGAACGTCACGTCCGCCTTCGCGACCCGCTTGGCGTCGGCCGGTGTCGGCTCGTACGAGTGCGGATCGCCGCCGGCCGGCACCAGCGAGGTCGCGACGACGCGATCTCCGCCGACCTGCTGCACCAGGTCGGCCAGGATCTCCGTGGTGGTGACGACGTTCAGCCGACCGTCGTCGCCACCCGCCGCCTGTCCCGAGCATCCCGCGAGGAGAACCGCCATGGCCGCCCCGGCCGCGACCCAACGAGCGGGCGGCTTCATCGGGTCCTCCGGCGGGAGGCGACGAGCAGGACGACGCCGAGTACGGCGAAGACCGCGGCCGCGCCGATCCACCAGACCCCGACCGAACCACCGGTCATCGCCAGCTTGCAGTCGCCGCCGGCGCTCCCCGTGCTGCCTGTGCTGCCTGTGCTCCCTGTGCTCCCGGTGCTTCCGGTGCCGGTCGACGCCGTGTCGACGGATCGCGCGCCGCCGGACGGTCCGACGACGAAGGTGAGGGTGGCGGTATCGGCCGACTGCTTGCCGGCGGCAAACGTCGCGCTGTGCGTGAACGTGACGCGGTAGGTCCCCGCCTTCGTGAACGCCCAGTTGCCGTGCGCATGCGTGCCCAGCGGAATGCGATACGTGTCGGGCAGACCGTCACCGGAGTTGAAGATGACCTTCGGCTGACCGAACGAGTCGAACTCGAAGACGGCGACGCGGCCGGGACCGGTCACCTTGTCGAGGCGCCAGTCCACGCCGCCGCCGTACACCTGCGCGGCGGTCAGCTCCTCGGTGTTCCAACCGAGCCACACGACCCCGTCCTTCTGGGTTTGCGGGATCTGCCAGATCTGCGTACCGGCCGCTCCGAGGAACGAGAACGCGCCACCGGGCACCGTCGTACCGGCCGCTGAGCCGAGCCGGACGGTCACCGACGCGGGATCACGCCAGACCGGATCACCGCCCTTGGTTCCGTCCTTCAGCCGCGAGGTGAGTGCCCCGTTCTCGATCCGTACGGCGTAGTCCGCGTGGCCACTGGTGAGAGTGGTCGTGGACGGGGTCGCCGTACGTGGGGCTGCCGACGTGCTGGTGCGGGGCGATGTGTTGCTGCTTGTCGGAGTCTGGGTGGTGACGCAGGGCTTGAGCGTTGGTCGCGGGCTTGAGGTGGGGGACAGGTTTGGAGCGCTCGGTCGCGCCTGGGTCGGCTTCGTCGTAGGTGCGGCCGTAGGCGTTCCGGTGGTCTGGGTCGGTGTGGTCGGTGTGGTCGGCGTGGTCGGCGTGTGGGTGGTCGGTGGTGCGGTGGTTGGGATCGGGGCGCCTGGGCAGAGGGCGGCGAGGTCGGTTCCGACCACGACCGGGAGGGTGGCGGTGTCGCTCAGGTGCCGTCCTGTCTTGGTTGTGGCCGAGTAGGTGAAGGTGAGCTTGTACAGGCCGAGTTGGGTGAAGGCCCAGTTGCCGTGGGCATGGGTCGGCTCGGCCAGCGTGATCGACTGCGGCAATGTCTTGCCGCTGTCGAACGAGATCAGCGGTGCGCCGAACTGGTCGAACTGGTAGACCGCGAGCTTGCCCGGACCGACGACCTTGTCGAGCGACCAGCGCACCGGACCGGCCAGCGTGCTGTAGTCGACGGACTCGGTGTTCCAGCCGGCCCACAACAGGTCCTCGGCCTGCGTCTGCGGGATCTGCCAGATCGTCGCTCCGGCAGCCCCGAGGAAGCGGTACGCCGCGGCCGCCGGGACGACCTCGTCCGCGGCCGGCCGCACCTGGAACGCGACCGTTCCGGGATCCCGCCAGACCGTCGTACCCCGGGTGCCGTCCTTCACCTGGAACCGCAGCCGGTCGCCGACCGTCCGCGCGGCCACATCCACGTGCCCGACCGACAACACAGCACTGACACACGCCGGCCGGCTGCTGGTCGGGCTGGCGGTCGGCAGCGTGGTGGGAGGCGTCACCGGCGGCGTGGGTGTGCCGGGTGGCGTGGTCGGGGGACTGGTGGGTGGCGTGGTGGGGGGACTCGTAGGCGGTGTCGTTGGTGGTGTTGTTGGCGGTGTCGTTGGTGGGGTGGTGGGTGGCTCGTACGGGCCGACGACGAAGGTGTATTCGACCGGTCCGGAGGTCACGGGTGCGCCGGCCGTCGTGGTTGCGGTCGCCTGGAACGTGAGCTTGTAGGTGCCCAGGGCACCGAACGACCAGTTCGCGTGAACATGCCGCCCGACTGCCTGCCGCAGCGTCCGGTACGCCGGGTCCACCGAACTGAACAGCCGCGGAACCGCGCCGGTGAACGCGTCGTAGTTGAAGAACACCTCGACGGCTCCGGGTCCTTCGGCGCTCAGCAGCGTCAGGTCGACGAGATCGTCCTTCAGCATCCCGGCGGGGATCGCCTCGGTGTCCCATCCCGGCCAGATCAGCTCGGGGTCCTGTGACTCCGGGGCGATCCATACGGTCGCACCCGGCGTACCGAGGAACGCGAACGCCGGCGCGTCCGGAACCTCGAGCCTGGCGGCGCCCCGGTCCTCCAGGTTGAAGATCAGGCCGGCCGGGTCGGCGTCCCGGACGTCACCGGTCCCGATCCGGGTCCTGAGCTGCAGCGAGCTGCCGTCGTACGTGGTGTGCAGTACGTCGGTGTGCACGGCCTGCAGCACTTCTGGCGTTGTCGACGCGCTGACAGGCCGGCTGAGCAGGAGCGGCAGGCATCCGAGGAGCACCGCGATCAGGGCAGCGAGACGCGATCGAGCGTGAGTGGCGGTCACGACCCGGGACTCTATCTGAATCGACAATCATTTTCATTAGTGCAGTTGTGCATCCGCCGTCACGGCGCGCAAAAGTCGTGCGGCCGGCGCCGGTCCCGGGTGGCGGGACTTGTGCTGACGGCCGATCTCTTGATAATGATAACGGTTGTCATTTCATCCGCTCGAATTGTCAGGTTGGTCAGCTCGTGAACCGCAGACTGCTTGCCCTGCCCGCTGCCGTCGTCGCCGTGACCGTGGGACTGTGTGGTTGTTCCTCCGGCGACTCGCCCGGGGCGTCAGGCAGCACTCCGGCCGCCGCCGCCTCGATCAAGGTCGTTGCCTCGACCAACGTCTGGGGCGATCTGGCCGGCGCCGTCGGCGGCGACAAGGTGCAGGTGACCTCGATCATCACCAGCCCGGACGCCGACCCGCACGAGTACGAGGCCAGTACGCGCAACCAGCTGTCGCTGTCCGAGGCGACGGTGGTGATCGAGAACGGCGGCGGGTACGACGACTTCATCGACCGGATGCTGAAGAGCGCCAAGAACGGTTCGGCGACCGTGCTGAACGCCGTCACCATCTCGGGCCGGAAGGCCGCCGCCGGTGCGGAGCTCAACGAGCATGTCTGGTACGACTTCCCGACGGTCGTGAAGGTGATCGACCAACTCGAGCAGGCCTACGCGAAGGCTGACCCTAGCGCCGCGACGACGTTCCAGCAGAACGCTGACGCCTTGAAGACGAAGATCGACGGACTCGTGCGGCAGGAAGCCGCGTTGAAGCAGAAGTACGACGGGCAGCCCGTGGCGATCACCGAGCCGGTACCGGTGTACCTGCTCGACGCTGCCGGACTGCGGAACAAGACGCCGGACGAGTTCAGCGAGGCGATCGAGGAGGACAGCGACGTACCGGCCAAGGTGCTGAACGAGACGCTGGAGCTCTACAGCAAGCACGAGGTGAAACTGCTCGCGTACAACGCGCAGACGACCGGGCCGGAGACGGAGAAGGTGCTGGCCGCGGCGAAGCAGAACAACATCCCGGTCGTGCCGGTGACCGAGACGCTGCCGGCAGGTAAGGACTACGTCGGCTGGATGTCGGCGAACCTCGCGGCGCTCGGCGCAGCGCTGGGCCAATAACCGTGAGCTCTGCCGAGCCGCTGCTGACGCTGGAGCGCGCAGCACTGGGCTTCGGATCCCGGATGCTCTGGGAAGACCTCGATGTGGAGGTACGGCGTGGCGAGCTCATCGCCGTACTGGGCGCCAACGGGTCCGGCAAGTCGAGTCTGCTGAAGGTCGTCCTCGGCCAGCTGCGGCTGCGGTCCGGCAGCGCCAGGGTGCTGGGTACGCCGGTACGTCGCGGTGATCGGCGGATCGGCTACATACCGCAGCAACGACTGGCCGATGACGGTCTACCGCTCCGCGGCCGGGATCTGGTGGCGCTCGGCGTCGACGGTCATCGGTGGGGTGTGCCGCTGCCGTCACGCCGGCGCCGTCAACGGGTCAGCCAGTTGCTGTCTTCGGTCGGGGCCGAGGCGTACGAGTCCGTCCCGGTGGCCTCGCTGTCAGGTGGCGAACAGCAGCGGTTGCGGATCGCTCAAGCGTTGGCTGCCGAGCCGCGGTTGCTGCTCTGCGATGAACCGCTGCTGTCGCTGGACCTCCCGCATCAGCGGCTCGTCTGTGATCTCGTCGACGACGCCCGCCGTCGCCTCGACCTCGCCGTGCTGTTCGTCACCCACGACATCAACCCGATTCTCGACAAGGTCGATCGTGTGCTCTACATCGCCAACAATCGCTGTCGAATCGGGACACCGGACGAGGTGATGACCAGCGAGGTGCTCAGTGACCTGTTCGATGCGCCCGTTGACGTGATCCGGCATCGCGGCCGGATCCTGGTGGCCGGCGTACCCGACGATCAGCTGTATCACCACCCTGAGCAGGTTCCGCTGTGACCGGTCTGGACACTCTCTGGTCCGAGATCTTCAACTTCTCCGATTACGCGCAACTGCTGCCCCTGTTGAAGAATTCGGTGATCGCCTGCGTCGTGCTCGGGGTCATGGGCGGCCTGATCGGTGTGTTCGTGATGACCCGCGACATGGCCTTCGCGGTGCACGGCGTCAGCGAACTGTCCTTCGCCGGTGCGGCGGCCGGCCTGCTCTTCGGGGTCAGCGTCGTCGCGGGCGCCCTGGTCGGCTCACTTGCGGCCGCCCTGCTGATCGGCGTCCTCGGGAGCCGGGCCCGGGACCGCAACTCGGTCACCGCGGTCCTGATGCCGTTCGGTCTCGGGCTGGGCATCCTGTGCCTCGGTCTCTACCACGGCCGGGCGGCGAACAAGTTCGGCCTGCTGACCGGGCAGATCGTGGCGATCGACGACCCTCAGATCAAGTCCCTGATCAGCATCGCCGCCGTGGTGATCGTCGGCCTGCTGGTGGTGTGGCGGCCGCTGCTCTTCGCCAGTACCGATGCGGACGTGGCAGCTGCCCGTGGTGTCCCGGTGGGCGTTATGTCGCTGGTCTTCATGACCCTGCTCGGTCTCGCGGTCGCGGTCTCGGTGCAGATCGTCGGAGCGCTCCTGGTGCTGTCGCTGCTAGTGACTCCCGCGGCCGCCGCCCTCCGCATCTCCGCTTCTCCGTTTCGAGTGCCCCTCCTGAGCACGCTCTTCGCCCTCGTCGCAGCAGTCGGCGGTGTCCTCCTGGCCGCGGGCAGCTCCCTCCCGATCAGCCCTTACATCACCACGATCTCCTTCATCATCTACGTGACGTGCCGCGCCGTCGGGCCGAGTAGAGGCCGGGCGCGGGCCCAATCGTCGACGTGAAAGATCCCGTCGTACTGCTCGCCGTCGACACTGGCAATGAGGGCGCGGAGGCCATCGGGGAGCCGGCCGTCTTCGAGGCCCAAGCGCGTCCGATAGTCCGCGCGGAACTCGTCCACGACCGCGGAGGGATTGACTGCCGGGGCGAAGTCCGCGAGTCCGGCGATCGAGGAGACGCGGAGCGGATAGCCCAAGGCGTCGGACACGCCGATCAGAACCTGTCGCACCCGATCGGGTACGACGACCTGGATGACCGTACTGAACAGCGCGGCGCCTGCGGTGATGCGCTGGGCCGAGCCAAGGACCTTGGCGCTGCCCGCGACGTTGATGCTGAACTCGCCGGGGCAGTACTCGTTGTCGACCTCCCCGATGCGGAGGTCCGCGCCGGACAGGGAACGCAGTACCTGCAGGTGATGGGCCGCGTTCGAGGCGAAGACACTGGGGCCGCCACGGAGCGTGGCGGTGATGTGGTCGATGACGACCGCTCCGCTGTCGTAGGCAACCATTCGACCGCCTGGTGAGCGAACGACGCACGTGAAGCCGGCGTCGCGGGCGATCTGCGCCGCTTCGGCGATACTAGGGGAGCGGAGGTCCCGGGCGCTGAACGCGACGGTGGGGTTCTGGGCTTGGTAGACGTGGACAAGGTCCGTGGTGCCGGCGGCGAGTTCGCTCCGGAGGACCACCGCCGGCGTGAGCAACTCGACGAGCGCACTTCGTCGCTGCGACGCATCGTCACCGATGAGGAGCTGGTGGGACTGCACCCGCCCATTCTGACGCGGTCCTGCAGTTACTCGGCGGCTGAGGTTGGTTTTCTGCGGCGGCGTGGTTCTGCGGAGCGGGGTGGGGTCTGGCGCATGTGATCTCGGGTGCGGGTGAGGATGTCGGCGAGGGTCTCGATGTCGGCGCGGGACAGCGGCGCGAACAGGAGGTCGCCGAGGACCGCGATGTGACCGGGGAAGACCTTCGCGAGCACGGCGCGTCCCTCGTCGGTGATCGTGACGGTGATGCTGCGTTCGTCGTCGGACGACTGCGTCCGGGTCACGAGGCCCCGCTTCTCCAGCGTCTGGGCCTGGTACGTCAGTCCGCTGCGGCTGTAGACGACGCCGTCGGCCAGGTCGGTCATCCGCCGGCTGCCCGTCGGGGCGTCGCCGAGGGTGGCCAGGAGCTGGAACTGCACGTAGCTGAGATCCCCGGCCTCCCGCAGCTGCTGCTCGACGGCGTGCTTGAGCAGACTGCTCGCCTCGATCAGTGCGAAGTACGCGCCCAGCTGCGTGGCATCCAGAGACGGCGTCATGGCCGGAGCCTATCAGTGCTTCTAACTCGAAGTACTTGCTTCGACTTCGAAGCAGAGCTACAGTGATGATCAGTTGCTTCGAATCCGAAGCACATTGCGGCAGGAAAGGACACCATGAAGGCAGTGCGGTTCCACGAAACGGGCGGCGCGGACGTTCTGCGGTATGAAGACGCCGACCTGCCGGTCCCCGGCGCCGGTGAGGTGCGGATCGAGGTCGCCGGGTCGGCGTACAACCCGGCCGACGGCGGTATCCGCGGCGGCTTCCTGCCGATCCCGGTGACACTGCCGCATGTTCCGGGCTACGACGTCTCCGGCACCATCGACGCACTCGGCGACGGGGTGGACGGCCTCGCCGTGGGTGAGAACGTCGTCGGGTTCATCCCGATGAACGCCGACGGCTCCGCAGCGCAGTACGTCGTCGCTCCGGCGAACGTGCTGGTGAAGGCGCCGGTGCGCATCCCGCTGGCCGATGCCGCTGGGTTGCCGTCGGTCGGGCTCACCGCTTCACAGGCACTCTTCGAAGCGGGCCGGCTCACAGCCGGTCAGCGGGTGTTGATCAACGGCGCCGGCGGTCCCGTGGGCGGGTACGCCGTACAGCTCGCCAAGCGCGCAGGTGCGCACGTCATCGCCACAGCGAGCCCGCGCAGCAGCGAGATCGTCAAGGCGGCCGGGGCGGACGAGATCATCGACCACACGACCACCACCGTGCTCGATGCGGTCACCGAGCCCGTCGACGTACTGCTCAACCTGGCCCCGATCACGCCCGACGGGTTCACCGCCTTGGTCGTACGGGTCCGTGACGGTGGCGTCGTCGTCTCCACGACCCCGACCGTGCCGACACCCGGCGACGAGCAGCGGAGCGTGCGCGCGGAGACGATCTTCGTCCACCCCGACACGGACGTGCTCTCGAACCTCGTGGCCCTCGTCGACAGCGGCGACCTGCACGTCGAGATCGCCCGGCGGGTGCCGCTGAGCGAGCTGCCCGCGATCCACCAGCAGGGCGACGCGGGAGAGATCCACGGCAAGATCGTGGCCCTCCCACCTGCTGTCTGACGGTACTGGGCTCGGTGGCCCACCGAAACAGGACCGGAATGGACCAGGGTTTGCGGGCCGCTTCTGCCTACGGTCGAAGAGAACCATCCCATCGACCCCTGCAAAGGATTCTTCCATGCGTGCCATCACTGTCCGGGATCCCGAGGCCGACGGCTACGGGCTGGCCCTGACCGAGCTGCCTCATCCCCGTGCCGCCGAGAACGACGTCATCGTGCAGGTCCATGCGGCCGGCTTCCTCCGAGGTGAGCCGGAGTGGCCCGGCACCTGGGTGGACCGCGCCGGCCGCGACCGTACGCTGAGTGTGCTCGGCCACGAAGTGTCCGGTGTGGTCGTCGAGCTCGGCTACGGTACGACGGGTCTCACGGTCGGCCAGCAGGTCTTCGGGCTGACCGACTGGGCACGCAACGGGTCGCTCGCCGAGTACGCCGCGGTGGAGGCGCGGAACCTGGCTCCGCTACCTGCCGACATCGACCATGTCACCGCGGCCGCTGTGGTGATGCCGGGTCTGACCGCGTGGCAGGCGCTGTACGACCATGCTCATCTGCAAGCGGGACAGAGCGTTCTCATCCACGGCGCGGGCGGTTCCGTAGGCTCGGTCGCCGTACAGCTGGCCCGCGAGACCGGAGCGCACATCATCGGCACCGGCCGGGCTGCCGACCGGGAGTTGGCGGGCAGGCTGGGTGCCCACGAGTTCCTTGATCTGGGCAACGATCGCCTCGAGGACGCCGGCGAGGTCGACGTGGTGTTCGACGTGATCGGCGGCGAGATCCGTGATCGCTCGACCGCGCTGCTGCGCCCCGGCGGCACCCTCGTCACGGTCGCCGACCCGCCGACCGTCCAACCGAGCGACGGCCGGGCAATCTTCTTCGTTGTAGAGCCCCACCGCGACCAAACGACCCAGCTCGCCGCACGCCTCCGCGACGGCAGACTCACCCCCCTCGTCACGGCAGTCCACGACCTGGCCGACGCCCCCGCCGCCTTCACAGACCGCACCCGCAGCAGGATCATCATCAAAGTGAAGTAGCGGGGACGGTTGCTCGGCTGTGACCGGGGGTACGTCTTCGGCGCCCCTGCCCAACCGCTCGGCCCTGGCTATAAACAGCCGTGCTGTGGGTACCAGGCAGCTGCGACGGAGAGGAGCTGCGGATGGTGGACCATCAGGTTCGGGCGATGACGTGGAACATCTGGTGGCGGTTCGGTCCGCGATGGCGTGAGCGTCAGCCTGGCATCCTCTCGACCATCGATCGCTTCACCCCGGACGTCGTTGCCCTGCAGGAGGTCTGGAGTGCCGAGGGGACGACGCAGGCGGAGCAGTTCGCGGCGGCGCTCGGCTATCACTCGACGTTCGCAGCCCCTTCGTATCCGTGTGCTCCGGATCCGGCGCTGGACCCTGAGCACGTCGGCGTCGAGCTCGGAGTGGCGCTGCTCAGCCGATGGCCCATCGTCAGCGTGGAAGCGGTCGCCCTGCCGTCACGCCATCGTGCCTGGGACCCGGTGGCCCTCAAGGCATCGGTTGCACATCCCGCCGGGCCCCTCCCGATCGTCGTGGCGTGTCTGGAGCACGCGACGACGTACAGTGACGACCGTTTGGCGCAAGCAGCAGTCCTGGCGGATCTTGGCACAGATCCGGTGACGGACGGCCCTTGTCCCTCGGTGGTCATGGGAGATCTGAACGCCGCCCCGGACAGCGCCGTACTGCGGCCGTTGCGAGACGTGCTGATCGACGCCTGGGTGGCAGGTCAGGGCGCGGCGGATGCGATCACGTTGCCGTCGACGCGCCCGTCCGCGCCGCTCGAAGCCGGCCCGGAGCTGGTGGATCAACGGATCGACCATGTGTTCTATCGGCCGGGACACGAGGATCAGCTGGTTACGGTGGAGTCGGCGATGATCGGGGGAGAGGCTGTGGACGGCGTGTTCCCGTCCGATCACCGGCCGGTGATCTGCGACCTTCGGTGGCACGATCGGTGATGGGTACCGCATCAGTGTGAGCGAAAACGAGTGTCTGATCGAAGCCAGCGTCGAGGATGTGTTCGCGATCCTGACGGACGGGTGGTCGTACGCCGCGTGGGTGGTGGGCGCCTCGAGGATCCGGGACGTCAGCGCGCCATGGCCGGAGCCTGGTGGCCGGATCCATCATTCGGTGGGCGCGTGGCCGTTCCTGCTGGACGACACCACGATGGTCCTGGAGTACGAGCCACTGCACCGGCTGCGCCTGCAGCTCCGGGTGTGGCCCGTGGGAAAGGGTGAGGTGGAGTTCCAGGCGACGAAGACACCGACCGGGTGCCGCCTGGTGATGACCGAGAAGGCCACCAGCGGCCCGGTCTCACTGCTACCGGACCGACTGGCCGATCTGATGCTCCACCCCCGCAACGCCGAGACTCTTCACCGCCTCAAACTCACCGCCGAGAGACGGTAGCGCGGAGTTCGGGGAGGATCTCGGTGCGGTAGAGGTTCATCATGTCGACGGTGTGCGGGCCGATGTTGGCGACGTACACCTCGTCGAACCCGGCCTCGGCGTACGGCGTGAACGCGTCGACGTGGACGTCCGCCTTCGGACCGCAGGCGACCGACTGCGCCGTGGCCTCCTTGGTCACCAGCCGGCTTGCCTGCTCGAAGTGCCGGGGTGAGGGGAGCACCTGGGCGAGTTCGCCCGGAAGGCCGGAGTTGCCCCAGATCCGGTGGGCCTGTTCGACACCTTCCGCCTCGGTCGGCGCATAGCTGACCTTGAACCCGGCCTGGGTCGGCTTGTCGAGGCCGCCGTGGTCACGGAACCGCCGCAACAGCTCCGCATCGGGCGATGTCGTCATGTACCCGTCGGCGATCCGCGCCGCGACATCGGTTGCCTCCGGCCCGAATCCGGACATGTAGATCGGCAACGGTTCCTGCGGCCGGGTGTAGATCCGCGCGGTGTCGACGGTGTAGTGCTTGCCGTGGTGGCTGACGAACCCGTCCTCGGTCCACAGCCGGCGCATGATCTCGACGGCCTCCTCGAGCATCTCCAGCCGTACGTCGAGCGTCGGCCAGACCGAACCGAGGATGTGCTCGTTGAGCGCCTCACCGGTTCCGACGCCGAGGGTGAACCGTCCGTTCAGCAGTACGGCGCTGGTCGCGGCGGCCTGCGCGATCACGGCCGGGTGGATCCGCACCGTCGGACACGTCACGGCAGTGGTCACCGGCAGCTCGCACACCTGCGAGATCGCGCCGATCGTCGACCAGACGAACGCGCTCTGGCCCTGCTCGTCGTTCCAGGGATGGAAGTGGTCGCTGATCCACAAGCCGTCGAACCCGGCCTCCTCGGCCATCCGGGCCTGCTCGATCAGTTCGGCCGGCGTGTATTCCTCACTGGACAGGAAGTATCCGATCTTCACACGCACCTCCGCGTCAGTCGCTTACCCATCGGGTGCCCCATGTCGCGTTGCCCAATCAGCAGGCCGGTTTGCTGCCGAACACCCCGGGTACCGGTCGGGTCTCGTCGGGAGGATGGACATGGGTACGACAGTCGGCGACTACGTACTCCAGCGGCTGCGGGAGTGGGGTGTCGAGCACGTCTTCGGGTACGCCGGGGACGGCATCAACGGACTGCTCTCGGCCTGGCAGAAAGCAGGCGACGAACCGCGGTTCGTGCAGGCCCGGCACGAGGAGATGGCGGCGTTCGAAGCGGTCGGGTACGCCAAGTTCACCGGCCGCGTGGGCGTGTGTACGGCGACCAGCGGTCCGGGCGCGATCCACCTGCTGAACGGGTTGTACGACGCCAAGCTCGACCACGTTCCCATGGTGGCGATCGTGGGGCAGACGGCGCGGAGCGCGATGGGCGGCAGCTACCAGCAGGAGGTCGACCTGCACACGCTGTACAAGGACGTCGCGTCCGACTACTGCGAGACGGTGATGGTCGCGGAGCAGTTGCCGAACGTGCTCGACCGGGCGATCCGGATCGCGGCGTCCCGGCGTACCGTGACCGCCCTGATCATTCCCTCGGACGTGCAGGAGCTGGAGTACACACCGCCGTCGCACGCGTTCAAGATGGTGCCGTCGAGCATCGACCTGACGTGGTCGGCGCCCGTCCCGGCAGCCGACCAGCTCGAGCGGGCGGCGGAGATCCTGAACGCGGGGTCGCGGGTCGCGATCCTTGTCGGCCAGGGCGCGCGCGGTGCCGCCGGCGAGGTCACGGAGCTTGCCGAGCTCACCGGTGCCGGTGTCGCGAAAGCCCTGCTGGGCAAGGACGTGCTGCCCGACGAGCTGCCCTGGGTGACTGGCTCGATCGGGTTGCTCGGGACGCGGCCGTCGTACGAGCTGATGATGGACTGCGACACCTTGCTGGTCGTCGGATCGAACTTTCCCTATTCGCAGTTCCTGCCGGAGTTCGGGCAGGCGCGGGCGGTCCAGATCGATCTCGATCCGACGATGGTCGGGATGCGGTACCCGTTCGACGTGAACCTCGTCGGGGACGCGGCCCGGACGCTGCGGGCGCTGATCCCGTTGGTACGCCGCAAGGACGACCGGTCGTGGAGGTCGGGGATCGAGGACAACGTCGGGCGCTGGTGGGAGGTCATGGAGCGCCGCGCGTTCACGTCCGCGGATCCGATCAACCCGGAGCTGGTGTTCCACGAGCTGTCGCACCGGTTGCCACAGGACGCGATCCTGGCGGCGGACTCCGGCTCGGCGGCGAACTGGTACGCGCGGCACATCCGGATCCGCGGCGACATGCGGGGATCCCTGTCCGGGACGCTTGCCACGATGGGTCCTGGGGTGCCGTACGTGATCGGGGCGAAGTTCGGGCTCCCGGACCGGCCCTGCTACGCGCTGGTGGGTGACGGCGCGATGCAGATGAACGGGATCAACGAGCTGATCACGATCGCGAAGTACTGGCAGGAGTGGGCGGATCCGCGGCTGGTGGTCGCCGTGCTGCACAACAACGATCTGAACCAGGTGACGTGGGAACTGCGGGCGATGGGAGGCTCGCCCCAGTTCCTGCCTTCTCAGGAGCTGCCGGAGTTCCCGTACGCCGGGTACGCGAGGCTGCTCGGTCTGCACGGGGTGACCGCCGAGAAACCGGAGGAGGTCGGGCCGGCCTGGGAGGAGGCGCTGCGGGCGGATCGGCCGTGCGTGGTCGAGTTCCGCACCGATCCCGCCGTACCGCCGATCCCGCCGCATGCGACCTGGGACCAGATCGAGAAGGCGCTGGAGTCGATCGTGCGCGGCGACAGCGATCGTTCCTCGATGATCAAGCAGGGCTTCAAGTCCAAGGTCCAGGAGTTCCTGCCCGGCCGGTCCTGAGGTGCTGTCATGCGGTTGCGGCGTAGTCACCCGGAGCAGGCGGGGTACACCCGCGTACGGCGCGGGCGTGGGTTCAGCTATGTCGATGCCGACGGCAAGGTCATCGACGACACGGATGTGGTGGAGCGGATCCGGACGCTGGCGATTCCGCCGGCCTGGCAGGAGGTGTGGATCTGCCCGTTCCCGAACGGCCACATCCAGGCGGTCGGGACCGATGAGGCCGGGCGCCGGCAGTACCTCTACCACGACGACTGGCGCTCGGCGCAGGACGCGGACAAACACGACCGGGTGCGGCAGCTGGCGCGCAAGCTGCCCGCGTTCCGGGAGGCGGTCGACGAGGATCTGTGTGTGCGGGGGTTGCAGCGGCGGCGGGTGCTCGCGGTCGCGTTGCGGATGCTGGACTACGGCGTCTTCCGGACCGGGAACACGGAGTACGCCGAGGAGTACGGCAGCCGCGGTGCGGCCACATTGCTGCGGGACGACGTACGGGTCAGTCACGGGAAGCTGGTGTTCGACTTCCGCGCGAAGGGCGGGCAACGGCGGACGATCGAGCTGGACGACGCCAACCTGGTGGCGGCGGTGCGGTCGCTGAAGCGCGGGCGGCACAAGTTGCCGCAGCTGCTGGTCTACCGCGACGGCGACGACTATCACGAGATCGATGCCGGGATGATCAACGACCGGTTCCACGAGTTGGTCGGTGACGACTTCACCGTGAAGGACCTGCGGACCTGGACCGCGACCGTCCACGCCGCGGTGGATCTGGCCGAGGCGGAGCCGCCGACCACGAAGCAGTCGCTGAACGAGGCGGTCAAGGAGATGCTCGACGAGGTGTCCGACCACCTCGGCAACACCCCGGCGGTCGCGAGGGCGTCGTACGTCGATCCACGCGTCGTCGAGCAGTACGAGCACGGGCACACCATCGCCGACACCGTCGACCGTGTCGGCGACGACCTCGACGACGAGAAAACCAGAGCAAGCCTCGAACGCTCGGTGAACAAGGTCCTCGACCAGGGCGCCCGGGAGTAGTCAGGTGCTGGGGATAGGGATTTCGAAGTGGACGGCAGGGCTGTGGTGGGGGTCTGTGCGGCCGTCGTGGATCTCGTGGGCGACGGTGCGCCAGAAGGGTTCGGCGCCTTCGACCGCGGCGTTGGTATGTAGGTAGATCTTGTCGTAGCCGGGGGTGTCGGCCACGAAACGGCAGGCGAGGTCCACGAGGGCGCGGGCGAGGCCGTGGCGGCGGTGGGTGGGGCGGACGTAGACGCGGAAGAGCTGGGCGGTCGTCCCGGACGGATACCGTTCGGCGATCCAGGGCGCGTGGGGCGGACTGTTGGGGCCGTCGGCGCGAATGGCAGCGGTTCCGACGACCTCCTCGTCGAGTACGGCGACGAACAGCCGCTGGCGGGGGTTGTCGAAGTACGCCGTCGCGGGGTCGATGACGTCGGCGTGCCAGCGAGGGATGTAGCCGTGCCCGAACACGTGGTAGAAGGTGTCGAGCATGACCGATCGCGCGCCGTCGATGTCGGCCCGCGTCGCCGCGCGGACGACGTACTGTCCGAGACGCCGTTCAGGCGATGGGATCAAGGGTTTCCTCCAGACCTGAGGCGGTCACCAACGCGCGGGTGACCGGATGCTGTGGCTCGGCCAGCAGGCCGGCCGTGGCGCCGTGTTCGACGATGCGGCCGGAGTCCAGTACGGCGACCCGGCCGGCGAGGGACGCGACGACCGCCAGGTCGTGCGTGATGATCAGGAGCGCGCAACGGGTCGACTCCTGGACGGTCCGCAGTACGTCGATGAGCTCGGCCTGGACGACGGTGTCGAGGCCGGACGTGATCTCGTCGCAAATCAGCACGTCCGGCTCGGCCAGGAGAGCACGAACGAGCGCGGCGCGCTGCAACTCACCACCGGACATTGCTGCGGGCAAGCGGTTTGCGTCGGGAATGCCGAGGCGGTTGAGGCCGTCGACAGCACGTTGCCGCGCCTCGTCACGATGAACGCCGCGCAGTCGCTCGGCGGTCCGGGCGACCTGCTCGAGTACGGGCGTGAACTCGTTGAACGAGGCCCGGGTGTCCTGGTGGACGTACTGGACGCGGGCCAGTTGTTCACGGGTCCGTCTGCGCAGGAGCGGCGACAACCGCACGTCGCCGAGGAGAACGTCGCCGCTGCGATGGGGATGAAGGCCGGCGATGCAGCGAGCCAATGTGGTCTTGCCGCTGCCGGACCGGCCGACGATCGCGAGCGTGTCTCCGGCATCGACGGTCAGAGAGACCTTGTGCAGTGTCTCGGTCCGGCGATGGCCCGCGACCAGGTCGTTCACCGTGAGAACCGCCTCGCCGGACGGCGGTGACGAGGGCAGTGTGCTCAATCGCTGGGCGTCGACCAGACGCCGGGTGTAGGGGTGCTCCGGTGCATTCAGTACTTCTATGGGCGGACCGGCCTCGACGATGCGGCCGCCGTTCATGACCAGCACGTGGTGCGCGAGGCGGCGGACCAAGTGCAGATCGTGGGTGAGGACGAGGATCGCAATGCCCTGCTCGGCGACGGCGCGCAGCTCGTCGATCAGGCCCGCGCGGATCACAGCGTCCTGGCCGGTGCTGGGTTCGTCGGCGATCAGGAGCCCGGGGCGGCCGATCAGCTCGTGAGCGAGGACGACCCGCTGCTGTTGCCCGCCGGACAGCTGATGCGGGTATCTGCGCAGCAACTGTTCGCCATCGGGAAGCTGAGCTTGGTGCAACGCGTCCAGGACCCGCTGCCGAACCTGTGCCCGCGGTGCGTGGAGTCGCGCGATCTCCTTCAGTACGGCGCCGATCCGTCGTACCGGGTTCAACGCTCCCGACGGCTGTTGCGGCAGGTAGCCGATCGACCCCGCGATCTGCAGATGCCCGGTGACCGGCCGCTCGCCGAGAAGCGCCAGAGCGGTGGTGGTTTTGCCGCTGCCGGACTCTCCGACCAGCGCGGTGATGCTGCCGGCCGCGAGGGTGAACGAGACGCCCGACACGATGTCGCGCTCGGCGATCCGCACGCCGAGGTCGCGTACTTCGACGACGTTCATCGGGCCGTGCCCCGGAGCATCCGGTCGAACACGAGATTCGCGCCGACCGCCATCATCACGAGCAGCAACGCCGGTACGACGACCGCCCACGGCTGGACGAACAGGCCGCCGCGGTTGCGGTCGACCATCGCGGCCCAGTCACTGGCCTGCGGCGAGATACCGACGCCGAGGAAGCTGGCCGAGGCGATCAGGTACGTCGCGCCGGTGAAGCGCGTGCCGACGTCCGCCGCGAGAGTACGGCGCATCGACCGGGCGACGTACCCGAGGCCGATCCGGATCCGGCTCTCGCCCTGCAGCCGCATCGCCTCGACCGCCGGTCGCGCGGACAGCGACAGCGCGGCGGCCCGGCTGATCCGGATCACGTCCGGAAGGTTGATGAGGGCAACGACGCCGACGAGGAGCCAGACGGACTGCGGCGCGATCGACACGAGCAGCAGGAGCATCAGCATCGACGGGACCGCGAGCAACAGGTCGAGCGGACGCATCAACACCTCGTCCAGGCCGCGGCTTCGCGTCATTCCCGCGATCAGTCCGATCGGTACGGCGACGACGTACGTGCAGATCGTGGCGGCGACGGCGACGAGGATCAGGGACCGTCCGCCCAGCAACACCTCGTTCCACACGTCACGCCCCACGAAGTCGGTTCCGAGGCGGCCGTTGGCGTCGAACGGCACGTCCTTGGTCGTGTCGCCGGACGCGAAGAACGGGCCGATCAGGGCAAGCAGGAGCGGTACGGCGAACAAGGTCACCGGAAGGAGGTAACCGCGCGCTGTCTTCATCGGACGCCCTCCGCCGCGGGCGCGAGCGCACGGGCCGCGATATCCGCCAGGAGGTTGACCAAGACTGTGGTGGCTGCGAGCAGCACGGCCAGGCCCTGCACCACAGGAAGGTCGCGCGCCGCGACCGCCGCGGCCAGGGTGGTGCCGAGGCCGGGAACGACGAAGATCGCCTCGACGACGATCACCCCACCGACGAGCCAGTCGACCGTGCGCGCGAGTTGCTGCACTGATGGTGCGAGCGCGTTGGGCAACGCATGCAGCAGACGGATCCGCACCGGCGACAGTCCGATCCTCCGAGCGTGCTGAACATAGTCCGACCGCTGCGCGTCGATCATGCCGGCGCGCACCAGGCGGCTCAGCGAGCAGATCGGGCGGAGTAGGAGGACAAAAACCGGCAGTACGAGAACGGCGGGGTTGCCGGCGAGCGACGTACCGACGGCTGTTGGCGGGAACCAGCCGAGCTGGACCGCGAAGACCGTGACCACGAGGATTCCCATCGCGAACTCGGGCGCCGAGTACAGCCCGATCGTGCTGCCCGTGATCAGGCGATCCCAGCGACTGCCCTCGCGGTGTGCGGCGAGCAGACCCAGCCCCAGGGACAGCGGAATGAGTAGCACGACCGTCAAGCCGGCCAGCAGGACAGTCGGCGCGGCTGCGTCCGCCACGATGTCCGCCACCGAGCGGGGACCGATCAACGAGTGACCGAGATCGCAGTGCAGCGCCGCGGCCAGCCAGTCGCCGAGCCGATGCCAGGCCGGCTCGTTCAGGCCGAGACGGTCCCGGAGCGCTGCGATGATCGCCGGGTCCGGATTGTCTCCGGCGATCGTCACCGCGGCGTCCCCGGGCAGCGCTTCGGTGAGGAAGAACATCCCCGTCATCACCACGAGGACCTGGACGACACCGAGCAGCAGACGTTGAGCGACGTACCGTGTCACGCGATCCAGACCTTGTCGAAGCGCGCCCAGTTGAGCGTGTTCGCCGGCGCGTTCGCGTCGACGCCCTGCACCGTCGGCGCCGACGCGACGATCCAGTCCGACACGCCCCACCAGAGGAAGCCGCCCTCGTCGTACAGCTGCTCCTGCATCCGCAGGTAGAGGTCGGCGCGCCGCTTCTCGTCGGTGGTCGACTGGGAGTCGTAGTACAACTTGTCGAACTCCGGCCGGCGCCATTGCGTGTTGTTCGTCGTGGAGCTGGTCAGCAGGCGCTGCGAGATGTGCGACTCGAGCGGCATCGCCCCCGATCGGTAGCTGGCCAGTACGCCGTTCTTCGCGATGTCGGCCCAGTACGTGTCCTTGTTGCCGAGCTTGACGTTCAGGTTGAGCCCGACCGCCCGTGCCTGGTCGCTGATCGCCAGTGCGGCCTCCTTGAGGCCGGTCGAGGCGTCGGAGGTGTCGAAGTCGATGGTCAGGCCGTCGGCTCCGGCCTGCTTCACCAGCGCCTTGGCGCGCTCCGGGTCCCGGCTGCGCTGGGCCAGACCGTCCGCGTAGTAGCGGTAGTTCTTGCCGTAGAGATCGTTGCCGACCTCACCCGATCCGTGCAGCACGGAGCGGATCAGCTCGTCGCGATCGACCAGGTGGAACAGCGCTTGACGGAGCTCGGGCCGGTTGAACGGCGGACGGTCGATCTTCATCGCGAGCCCGTGGAAATTGCTCAGCGGCAGCCGATGGATCTGCACAGTCTTCTCGTGCGTGCGGGCGCTGGTCGGCGTGAGGTCGTGTGCGTATTCGACCTGTTTGCCGAGCAGCGCGTTCACGCGAGCGGCCTCGTCGTTGCTGATCACGAGGTGCAGCTCGTCGATGTACGGCGCTCCGTCCCAGTAGTCGGGGTTGCGCTCGGCAACGAAACTGCGCCCGGGTTCGAACGACCGGAACCGGAACGGCCCCGACCCGACCGGCTTGGCCGGATCCGGGGCGCCGCCGGGGACGATGTACGTGCCGAGCGTGGCGAGAGCGTTCGGGAATTCGCCGTACGGGCGCTTGAGCCGGAACTCGATCGTCCGCTCGCCGATCGCACGGCTGTTCGCCAGATCGATCACCGACAGCGCCGACTTGGCGCGCCGGGTCGATCCCGGCTCGACGATCCGCGCGAAGCTCGCCAGTACGTCCGCGGGCCGCACCGGACGACCGTCGTGGAAGCTTGCCGCACGCAACGTGATCCGCCAGGTCCGCAGATCGGCGCTCGGCTCCCACCGCTCCGCGAGTCGCGGCTGCGGCGCCATGTCGGACCCGTAGTCCGCAAGCTTGTCGAACAACGCCTTCGCCCGCGCGATCTCGACGTACAGATTGGTCTGATGCGGATCGAGCACCTCCGTCGCCCCACCCCCGGAGAACACCGCCCGCAACCGCCCACCACCCCGCGGCGCCCCGGCAACAGGCGCCGCGTCACCACCCGGCGCACACCCCGGCACCGCCACAGCCGCCACCCCAGCCGAGGCCAGCCCGAGCAACCCACGCCGACTCAACGACAAACCCATCTGGAGACCTCACTCCTCACGACACCGACAGACAAGCGAAAACGATAACGGTTTTCATCTCACCTGACCAACTGCGGGTCTCCAAAGGAACCGGCCGGGACCCTGTCGGGTCCCGGCCGGCGGAGCGCAAACTCGCTCAGGGTTGGGTATTGGTCTGCAGCGGGTGTTTCGGTACGGCGACACGGATCTTCGCCGCCGTGGTTTCGGCCGGGACGGCGATGGTGCCGCGGGAGACCCACTCGGCGATGTTGGCGACCATGGTCGCGACCGTCTTCTGCGAGGCCGCATCGGGGGAGGGGACGGTCCAGTTCGAGGGGCAGCGTCCGACGAGGAAGCAGCCGTAGGCGAAGGTCGACCCGTTCAGCACGCGGGCACCCGACGGTGCGGTGTACGCCGTGACGTGCATGGGTGCGGCGCGGCCGTTCGACCGGCACGCTCCGGTGCCGCTGGCGACTGTTGTCTGGCCGGGTTGCTTGTAGAGGTCGGGCCAGACGTAGTCGACCTCGCCGGCGATGAAGCCGGGCAGCGCCGTACCGTTGGCGACACCATCGAAGATCCATCCGCCGCCGGTGGTCAGCGTGTTGCCCATGACCGGGCAGATGTAGTCCGCGCCGAGCAGCGGCTGCGACGCGTAGGCGTCACCCAGATAGCGCCACGTCGTCGAGTTGTAGCCGTCGGTGTACCGGTCGATGTCCCAGGCCCGCCGCGTCTCGTCGGTGAAGGTGATCACGCGGTACGCCGTGTTCGCGCCGAGGTTGGCGACGTTGACGCCCCGGGCGATCGCCTGGCTGAGCGCGGCCCGCATCCGTAGCGAGTAGTACTCGTCGTGCCCGGGCAGGAAGAGTGTCCCGGCTCGTGTCGGCAGTTGACCGCCGTACTGGTCGAGGTCGTTGTCGGTCCAGTAGGTGACGTCGAGTCCCTTCGACTCGGCCCAGAACACCAGTCCCTGTTCGAGGGTGAGGTACTGCCCGGAGCCCTGGCCCTCGTTGTACGGCCGGTCGAACGTCAGCCGGCCGGAGCCGCCGTCGACTCCGCCGGTGTAAAAGCCCGATCCGCCGTAGCTGTTGTACGCCTGCCAGGTCGTGGTCGCTTGCTGGATCATCAGGGCGTGCTTGGTGCCGGTGTCGTCGCGGACCGTCAGTGGCGCGTACGTCGCGGAGGTGCCGTCGCTGACCTTGATCAGGTACGTTCCCGGCGCCCAGTCCTTGTCCACGGGGATGGTGAGCGTCTTGGACCAGCTCGCCGCCGACGTCATCCGCAGCGGTTTGCCGTCGGCCGACGCGCCGCCGGTTGTCGGTGCGTCCTGAACGACAGTCGGTACGTCGTCCCGCCGCCAGATCTCTCGCGCGCCGAGTCCGGCGTAGTACCCCATGCGGTAGGCGACGACGCTGACCGGGTTGCCGGACGTGACCTTGAGGTCGACGGAGTCGCCACAGCTGGCCGAGACCTGCGTCAGGTAGGCAGCGAGCGTCCCGTTCATGCTGGTCGGGATGACCCAGTCACCGGTGCCCGACTTGGCGTTCTCGGCGGTTGTCGTCGGCCAGGCGTCCGGACATCCGGTGGGAGGTGCGGCGAAGCCCGCGGCCGCGACGGCGGGCATCTCGGCGGGTGGCGCGATGAACGCGATGCTTCCGGCGCCGGTGCTCAGGACGGTGCCGGTGGCGGTAGTCGCGGAGACGGTGAGGCTCATCGTTCCGCCGAACCGGGAGAGTTGGACGTTGTTGACCGGGATCGCCAGGCGTGCGCCGACGGCGACGTTGAGCGGTGACTTCGGTTTCCAGGTCGCGTAGCCGCCGCTGACGAAGAGCGTGCCGTTGACGGTGCCGTACGTGCCGGTGGCCCCGGTCGGCAACTGCATGCGCACGGCGCCGAGGGTGCCCGCCTTGGTGATCGTGGCCTGGTAGGTCAGATTCGTTGTCTGGGCGGGAATCGGGTTCGTCGCCTTGACCGCGACGGCGGCGGTGTAGGTCTTCAACGGCTGCAGCACGCCGGCGCCGGAGGTGATCACCTGGCCCGCCGTGCCGATCGACTTGAATCCCAGCGTCCACGGACCGCCGGCGGGCAGCTTCAGGCCGTACAGCGGGATCGCGAGTCGCGCGCCGACGGCGACGTTCGTGACGCGGGCGGGTCGCCAGCGCAGCACCGTGCTCGTGACGGAGCTGACCGTGCCGTTGATCGAGGTGACCCGCCCGGTGGTCCCGGCCGGGATCGCCATCGTGACCTCGCGGATCGCGCCCGCTTTGAGCACGGTCGCGCGGTACGTCAGCGTGGTCGTGCCGTTCGACGCCTGCGTCGCGGTGATGCTGACACCGGCCGCGGCGGCATCGGCCGCCCGGTCGATGAACACGATCGCCGCCGCTGCGACAGCCAATGCGGCAGCCGAGGCCAAAAGCCTCCGAAACATGGGTCCCCCCAGGTCGTACGAATGAATCCCCGGACGGAGAGTACGAGATGAATCGCCGGGTCAGTGAAAATGTTGCCGATCAGTGATGAATTGGCCTAGATCACAACTTTGCGTGGTCACCCGGTCGCTGTGAGCAGATCGCGAGGGCCGAACAGCGGTTCCACACGCCGGGACCATACACGCTACTCGGCGGTCATGTGGGACTCGCCAACGAAAGAGCGGTTTGCCCTTGTTGCTAAGGGCTTCCTAACTTTGCAACAAGCTGCAATCGAGTTGCGCCGGTGGGTGTTGGAAGGATAAAACTCTCCTGACTTTCTTCGCCGGTGTCACTCGGGGTGCGCCGGATCCGCCCGATCTTGGAGTGTCGATGCGCCGCACCCGCAGGTGGCTGACGTATGCCCTCGTACTGTCCCTCCCGGCATCTCTGGGAGTTCCCGCGACCGCTCTTGCGCACCCGCAGGAGGTCGCGCAGGTCGCCGCACCGCAGGTGGCTCGTGCGGCGGCTGGTCCGTTGGCGGCGCCGTTGCCCGCGCGGGTGAAGAACGCGTCGACGGTCGCGACCGTCGACGGGACGCCTGCGCGGGTGCGGGAGCTCGAGGAGCGGCGTACGGCGTCGTCGACTTCGTATCGCATGTCCGACGGGACCACGCAGGTCGAGCTGTCGACGGAGCCGGTGCACTACAAGGACACCAAGGGCAAGTGGCAGGACATCGACACCAAGGTCACCGCCGGCAGCGGTGAGGACTCGTTCGAGAACGCGAAGAACGCGTTCCGGACGCGGTTCGGTAAGTCAAGCGATCGTTTGCTGACGTTCGAGGCGGACGGGGAGTCGATCGGGCTCGGTGCGGCCGGTGAGAAGCGGGCGCTGACGCCGGTGGTGAAGGACTCGTCGGTGGCGTTCCCGGACGTGTTCGGTACGGCGGACGTGCGGTACTACGTGTCGCGCACCGGCGTGAAGGAGACCGTCGTACTGACGGCTGACGCGGATGTGGCGGGTGAGTACGCGTTCGAGCTGCACACCAGTGGGTTGACGGCGAAGGCGCAGCCGGACGGGTCGATCGGGTTCTTCAAGAAGAACGGCGACGAGCGACCGAAGTACGTGATCCCGGCGCCGAACATGTACGACTCCTCGGCGACCAACCAGCTCGGTCAGCCGGGGTACTCGGACAAGATCACCCAGACGGTGACGCAGCAGGGTGGCAAGACGCTGCTGACGCTGAAGCCGGATCAGGCGTGGCTGGCAGCGAAGGAACGGGTGTTCCCGATCGTCATCGACCCGACGATCGTCGTCGTACCGGACCCGACGGCCGCCCAGGACACGTCGATTTCCGAGGCGAACGCGGGCGTCAACTACGGCACGAACCCGACGGTGCTGGTCGGCGATGACGCGAGCCACAACACGTGGCGCGGCCTGCTGAAGTTCGACACGTCGATGATCCCGACCACCACGACGATCCGCTCGGCCGACTTGAACATGCACTACGGGGCGGGCTTCGGTGCGGATGTGACGCTGCCGTTCGCGGCGGTGAAGGTGACGTCCGCCTGGTCGGAGTCGACGGCGACGTGGACGTCGATGAACACGGCGTTCAACGGCACCTACGCGTCCAACACGGTGCAGGTCGATGACCAGGACACGTTGTCGGCGACGTACGAAGGGCCGTGGAAGTACCAGAGCAACGCGAGCGCGGTGAACGGGTCGTTCTCGTACGCGCTGACGGGATCCGCGCCGGACACGTTCACGTGGAGCGCGCGGGTGCCGAGCGAGGGCGACTATCAGGTGCAGGGGCACTACTACCCGAACAGTGTGCGGGGCATCCTGCCGACGACGCTCGTCGGTGCGACGTCCGCCGGCGTGCCGACCACACAGACCGTCCAGTGGAACCAGACGGCCGGTACGCCAGGTCCGGGAGGTGACCTGTGGTACACGCTGGGCACCATCCATTCCCGTCCGGGGAACACGACGCAGGTCAAGGCCACGCGGCAGCAGTCGCCTGTGGCGTTGACCATTCCGATCGCGGACGCGATGAAGTGGACGAAGTACTCCACGGCGACGAAGCAGGCCGGTGACCGGGACGGGTGGCACTCGTACGGGCTGGGCAGCTATGTGCAGTCGTGGGTGAGCAACCCTGCACAGAACTTCGGTGTGATGCTGAAGGCTGTGGACGAGGCGCCGGCGACGGCGCCGGCCGGTGGTCTGTACTACAGCGCGAGCGAGGGGACGTACGGCGGGGAGACCGCGGCTCGGCCGAACCTGGTCGTCACGTACGACGAGCCTGGCGTGACGCTGAACCCGCCGTCGACGATCAACGCCTCCGGTGCGGAGCTCACCTGGAACAAGTACATCGACCCGACGCCGGCCGATGACGACGACCTGGTCGAGTACCAGATCTTCCGCGGTTGCCGCGACCTGCCGTTGGACGGCTGCACCACGCCGGTGGGCGACTACTTCTCGACGACATCGCCGAGTGCAGTCGAGCTGGTCGGGACCGTTGCGCCGGAGGTGACGTCGTTCACCGATGCGACTGCGAAGCCATCGACTGCAACCGAGGCCGCCACCTACAGCTATTGGGTTGTGGCGCGGACGGTCGGTGACGGTACGTCGAACGGCAAGGCCGCGTCGAACGTGCAGACGGTGACGATGCCGCGCGAGGGCCGGGTCCTGCAGTCGTTCGGCGGCGACATCTCCGACACCACGTTGAGCAAGACGAAGGCGACGGAGAACGTGTCGCGTCCGGACGGCGGCACCGGAAACACGCGGTACTGGGTGCAGGTCGGCAACAACCACCCGACGTACGGCGTCGAGCGCGGGGTGTTCAAGTTCGACACCTCGGCTGTCAAGCAGGGTACGAAGGTCACCGACGCGCGGGTCGAGCTGTTCTCGAACTACGGCTCCGGTGCCGGCAGCGCAACGCTTGATCTGCACGGGCTGACGCGGGACTTCGTCGAGACCGAGGCGACGTGGAATCAGGCGGCGTCGACGATCAACTGGACCGGTCCGGGTGGTGACTACGACCCGGCGGTGCTGACCAGCCTGACGTCCGACAACAACCCGAAACGGTTGACGTTCACGTCGACCGCGCAGGGAAGTGTGCTGCTGCCGAAGATCCAGTCCTGGGTGGACAACCCCGGCAACAATCACGGCCTGCTGCTGAAGACGCACGACGAGACCGTGCAGCAGCAGCTGTTCAGCATCACAAACGGCGAGTCCCCGGACAGCTTGTTCCGGCCCCGCCTGTGGATCGAACACCTGGCCAAGAACGAGGCCGAGACCTACCAGGCCGACCAGATTCCCGAACGATTCCAGCCGAACACCACGATCACCACGCCGGTCACGCTGACCAACACCTCGAAGGACCCTTGGGACGGCGATTTGCTGGTGTCGTACCGGTGGACGGACCCGGGCAGCACCGTCGATCTGACCACCGAGGGCGAGCGCCTCAGTGTCCCGCTCGGACGGGCCTTGGCACCGGGCGAGTCGCAAACCGTGGATCTGCCCGTCAGGGCGCCGATCAATTCTGACACCGGTACGAAGCGGCAGTCGTACGACCTGCATCTGGATCTGAGGAAGCCGGACAAGACCTGGTACGACGGTGACAATGCAACGTCTCCGCCGGCCCGGCCTGCTCAAGGCTGCGTGATGGAGACGGCCGGCTTGTTGTGCGTCGACCGCTACGTGGAGTCGGCGACGTCGGGTGGGTTGGGGCTGGAGAAGTTCATGTCCTACACCGGTGAGGAGACCGGTGGCGGTTCGCAGCTGCTGACGAACCTCTACAACGGCAACGTCGTGTGGTCGTACGACGCCTTGTCGAACCCGTCGATCGGCCCGTCGGCGTTCGTCAGGCTGGCGTACAACAGCCAGGACGACACGGCGGCGTCGGCGCCGGGGTACGGGTTCTCGGTGCAGCCGGCGACGCTGACCAGGCTCGGCAGCGGGTTGTCGGTCGCCCCCAACGTGGTGTCCTTTGTGGACGGCGACGGCACGACGCAGATCTACAAGGCCGATACGCCGGATCCGCAGAAGCCGAACGAGGTTCCGTACACGCGCCCGGCAGGTGTCGCGCTCGAGCTGAAGGAGGACCTGGCCGCTGACACCGCACATCGGTGGGTGTTCACACGGCCGGACGGCACCCGGTTCTACTTCGACTCTGGCACCAAACGTCAGACGTCGGTCGTGGACCGCAACGGCAACACGATGTCGTTCAGCTACGACACCGACGGCCGACTGTCGATCGTCACCGATGCCCGGAACCGGCAGGTCCTGACGCTGGGGTACGAGTCGGGTGGTGCCGGCAAGCTGGTGTGGATCCGTGACATCTCGGGGCGGGCGCTGAAGTTCAACTACAACACCTCGTCACAGCTGATCAAGCTCGAGGACGGCGGCCCGTTCAACAACGGCGCGTTCGACCCGGGTGCGGTGGTGAAGTCGTTCCAGTTCGCCTACACCGACACGTCGAACAACAGCAACACGAAGCTGATCTCGGTCAAGGATCCGCGCAACGCCGAGACCAAGGTCCAGTACTACACGTCCAACGAGGACTCGACGTACGCGAAATGGCCCAAGAGCTACACGGACCGCCGGAACAACAACACCACGTTCTCGTACGCCCAGCCGGACCCGTCCGCGCTGGACCGGCTGACCACGGTCACCGACGTCAACGGCAGCACGCCGTCGGTCACGACGTACAAGATGGACGCGTTCGGGCGCACCACGAGCATCGTGGACGCCAACCAGAACGCGATCGGTGGCACGAAGGCGACGTCGTTGGCCTGGGATCGGGATCACAACGTCATCCGATTGCAGGAACCCAATGACGCGGTGTCGACGTGGGAGTACGACCCGAAGACCGGCTACCCGCTCGTCGTGAAGGATGCGATGGCGGTCAAGAACGGCCTGCCTGGGGTGGTCCTGACGTATCAGGAGCTGACCACAGGCGCGAAGCCGACGGTGTTGCTGTCGAAGAAGAGCGCTGCAGGGCGGACGAACACGTTCACCTACGACGCGAACGGCAACATCAAGACCGTCAAGAACGGCCTCGGTTTCGGGCCGACGTACAGCTACAACTCGAACGGGACTCTGGCGACGGTCACGGACGCTCGGGGCAACGCGACGCAGTACGGCGACGACTCGAAGTACCACGCCAGCGGATACCCGCTGTCGATCACCGATCCTGAGCTGGCGAAGACCGAGTTCACGTACGACGACCGTGGCAATGTGCTGCAGGTCAAGGACGCGTTGCTGCGGTTGACGACGGCGGAGTACGACGCGTTCGGCCGTCCGACGAAGATCACCAAGCCGTACGACGGGGCAGTGGTGCGGACCACGGCGACCGACTACGACCTGAACGACAACGTGACGAAGGAGACGGCGCCGAACGGTGCGCAGTCGGTGTCGACGTTCGATGCCGCGGACAACTTGTTGACCAAGACGCTGCCGGACAACAACACCACCGGGCGCCAGCTCGCCTACACCTACGACGTGCTGGGCCGCAAGGTCACCGAGACCGCGCCGAAGGGTGTCGCGACCACGACGGACCCGAACGACTTCGTCACCAAGTACAGCTATGACCGGGTCGGTCAGGTGCTGAAGGTCGAGACGCCGTTCGTCGACGGTGGTACGACGAAGACGCCGACGACGACGTACGAGTACGACCTGGTCGGTAACCAGGTGACGGTGATGGATCCGCTGCGGAACGCGTCTCCTGCGACGGACTACACGTCGAAGACGGTCTACGACCTGAACCACCGGCCCACCGCGGTCACCGACGCGGCCGGATACACGTCGAAGACGGTCTACGACGCCGACGGCCTGGTCACGTCAGAGATCAACCAGACCGGGAACACGAAGACGACCAAGTACGACGACGCCGGCCAACCGATCGAGATCCACGTCCCGCATACCCCGATCGGCGGCCATCAGGAGGACCGGGTCACGAAGCTCGCCTACGACCAGGCCGGCAACGTCACCCGCCAGACCCGGCCGAGTGGCCGGTACTCCGAGACGGTCTACGACAAGAACAACCGGCCGGTCCAGAACAAGTCCGCGTTCGACACGTCGACCACGTTGTACAAGACGCCGTCGAGCACGTTCATCACCTACTACCCGACCGGCGAGATCAAGGCCCAGTCCGATCCGACGTTCGAGAGCTCGGGTACGCAGTGGACGAACTTCACCTACTTCGGATCCGGTGACATCAAGACGTCGACGGACCCGTGGCAGATCACCGCGACGTACGGCTACAACCAGCTTGGCCAGCAGACCGACCGCACGTTGACCGTGCCGGGCGACGACGCGAAGCGGACCCAGGCCTGGGGCTACTACCCGGACGGTGCGCTGCAGTCCCGATCCGACACCGCCGCGCAGCAGCCGGTCGACATCGTCGACAACGCCGACACCTGGCAGACCACCTCGACGGGCACCTGGGCCACGGTCCCGGGCGGCACCAACACCCAGGGCGCCAACTACCGCACCCACCTCGCCGCGGCTGTGGGTACGCCGGAGGCCAGCGACACGTTCAACTGGCGAGTGCTGCCGGATGTCGCGGGCTCGTTCGACGTGTACGCGTCCTGCCCGGTGCGCGCGGATGGGTCGACAGCGGCGACGTACACGATCAACCACTCCACCGGTGCCGCGACCAAGACGATCGACCAGAAGGCCTGCACCGCAGCCACCCCATGGGTCAACCTGGGCAACTACTCGTTCCCGAACGGCGTCGCCAAGACGATCACGCTCAAGCCCTCAGCAACGGGTGTCGTCAGCGCGGACGCGATCAAGCTGGTCTCGACCAGCCCGGTCGAGTCCCGGTCGTTCACCCATAACTACGACCTGAACGGCCAGCAGACCGAGGTCAAGGACAACAACCCGAACGCCGCGTCCGACACGTTCAAGATCACCACCGACGGCCTGGGCCGCACCACGCAGGTCCAGGAGTTGAAGGCCGGCGCGACCAAGGCGACAACCGACTACACCTACGACCTCGACTCCAACGTCCTCTCTACCAACGCCCAACGCCCGGCCGACTCGGGTGCCGGCACCCCCAAGGTCGGCCGCTACACCGGCTACACGTGGGATGTCCGCAACCTGGTCGACACGGTCAAGGCTGGCGACTCGCCGACCGGGACGCTGGACACCTGGTCCTACACCTACGACGGCCGCGGCCTGCGCTCGACGATCACGAAGCCGAACGGCAATGTCGCGACGTTCACGTATCACGAGGACGGCCTGCCCCGGATCCAGACCGAAAAGCACGCCCAGCAACTCATCTCGTCCCATGCGCTGCGCTACACCCCCGACGGCGACCGCTCCCAAGACGTCGAAAAGCTCCTCAAGGCGAACAGCTCGGACTATCTGGACCAAGCCTCGAACTACACCTACACCCCGGCCCGCCAGCTCGAGGCAGTCACAAAGACCGGTGTCGAGAAGGGCGACAACGAGTCCTACGAGTACGACGCAGCCGGCAACACCACCAAACAGACCATCGGCGCCACCACGTCGACGATGACCTACGACCGCAACCGCCTGACCAAAACAGTCACCGGCGGCACGACCCTGAACCAGCGCTACGACCTGTTCGGCCGCTCGACTACCGCCGACGTAGGTAGCCAGGTCGTCGAACAGAACGCCTACGACGGTTACGACCGCCTGGTCCGCCAGCAAAAATTCGACACCGCTGGCACCGCAACGTTCACCCGCAACCAGACCTACGACCCGTTCGACCGCGTGGTGAACCAGTCCGAAAAGGTCGGCGCCGCCGCCTCGATCTCGACCCGCTACACCTTCGTCGGCCTCGCCGACCAGGTAGCAATCGAGGAGGAGAAGGACACCGCAGGCACCTGGAAGACCTCGAAATCCTACGCCTACGGCGCCAACGGCGAAAACCTCTCGTTGGTCGACTCCCCGGTCAACGGCACCACGTCGAAGAAGTCCTTCTACGGCACCAACCCCCACGGCGACGTCGAGACCCTGACCGACGCGTCAACCGGCGTCACGACGTCGACGTACCGCTACACCGCCTACGGCCAGCCCGACAAGGTCGGCACGACCGGTGACGACGCGATCGTGGACGGCGACCCGGCCAAGAACGCCGACATCGTCAACCCCTACCGCTTCAACTCCAAACGCTTCAACGGCGCCACCAACACCTACGACATGGGCTTCCGCGAGTACAACCCCGGCCTCAACCGGTTCCTGTCCCGGGACATGTACAACGGTGCTCTCAGCGATATGGCCCTCGGCACGGACCCATGGAACGCGAACCGGTACATGTTCGCGGGCGGCAACCCGATCACCGGTGTGGAAGGCGACGGTCACTGTGCCTTCGATCCCGAAACCGAGTCAGCCTGCGGCAGGCCGGTGGAACGGACTCTCAACAGCGGCTCGAGTCCACCGCCCGAGCCTGAGGCCCGCCCGCACCCCGACCGCTTCTTCGAGATGGCCGGCTGTAACGGCGGCCCAGGCTGCGTGCTGCCAGAAGGCTTCAAAGGCAAGTACGGCCCCTACAAGCCGATCCCGGGCGAGGAATTCATGCCCGACATCATCCTTGGCGTGGTGCTCCTCTTCGTCCCCGGTGGTGAGGCGGCGATGGTTGGCAGAGCCGGCACCGTTATTAAGATCGGATCGCGGGCGGCCCGTACCGCAAGGGCCGAGGCCGGAGCGGCTGGTGCTGGATCTGAGGCAGGCGCGGCGACGAGAGGCGCGCTTGAGGGAGTGCGAGACTATCAAGTCATGGATCCGCTCAATGCCGGGCGAACCATCACTGATATCGATCGAATCCAAGATGGGGTCCTCTGGGAGATGAAGTCTGCATCTGCGGCGAAGGACCCGAGTGGTTGGATTGCCAAGCATATCGACGGGAAATTCTCCAGGTACCTTGAGGCACGGCAACACATGCCAGGGTACGAGAATGCGCCGATTGGGTTCGACTTCTCCTCGCCGATGGACGCTGGCTTCCGATCGCAGGTCGAGGCCGCGATCGACGGTCTACGCAGTGCGCACCCTGGGGTGACTATCGTGACAAGATTTGCCCAATGAGCTACATCTTTGACATCCACGGAACCACGGTCTGGTCGCCCGCACTCGAGGTCGGCGATGCGTACGTTCGATGTGCCGATGCTCTCGGTGGCGCGTTCGGAGCGCCGCCGGGTTTCGACTTGATCAGTGAGGACATGGTTGAAATAGATGTAGACGTGTTCCAGACATTCGTCGGTCGACTGAGGCTCGTATCTGCGGAGGCTCCTGGGCAGATTGTCCTTCAAGATCTGATAGATGCAATTCTTGCGCCGTCTCTGGTCATGCTCGAGCGCGCAGGAGTGTCGCTGGATCTCCTGCAAGACGCGCGGGTCGCAGATCGCGTGGCGCGTCTGAGAGGTATGCCGCGATGAGTTGGCCTGTCACAACCGCAGTTCTCGACCGTGATTTCGATGGGGAAGCGACGTGATGGTCGAAGTTCCGAGCGATGCCAAGTTGGCGGGTCTGCCCGTTGAGGTCGCGCACGGTGACGAGCCATTGGTGTCGACCGCGTCCACACGTGCTGTGTGCTGGCGGGTGCCAAGTCCGTCCTGGTTCACAACTCCAACGAATGCCGGACCATCGGGTTCGTTGATGCGCTCACAAATAGTCTCGGCGATGACGTGACTTTCCACTACACGGACCAGTCGTCTCGACTCGGGGAGTCGATCACTTCCGTAGGATCCTGGCCAACGATCCGGACGCCGAGATCTGGCTGATTCATGATGAACTGACGTGGAGCGCCATGATATCTGAACTGCCTGTTCCCGGCCGTGGCATGGGCTTCTTCAAGGTGAACGTGGCGGTCGCCGCTGAGGCGTTGGAGCGGTGGCGGCGGTCGCACGCGTGGTTCGCGGAGCGGCCACAGGGCCTCGTCGTGGAGAAGGTAGCAGGACCGCTCTCATCTGGCATCGAGCGGCTGCTGCCGTTCGGTCCCGGACGTGACCGTGAACTGCTGTGGGACTGCGGCGGGGAATGGACGGCGTACTTCGACGACATGCCCGCATCCGACGCGGTAACAGCAGTGAGTAGCCTGTGCATGAGGGCTGGATTCGAGGGCGTCGTCCTCGTGGACGGCACGTCAGAGTGGGATGGTGGCCGGGATCTTCAGTTCGTTGTCCATAGGGGCGCAGACACGGTAAGGGTCATTCAGTCGACCTGGGAGGGACGTCGAGCGTTCGACACCTACGGCGATCCGCTGCCGTTTGAGGAGACCGAGCGGTACACGCGACGACTAAAGCGTGAGCGGCTCACGTCGGAGATGCTTGAACGGTACTGCGCGCATCTTGGCCTGTACCCTTACGACCCCGCGTTCTATGGGCAGTTGGGTTACCTCCTGAGCGATGTGAGAACGGAATTTCAGCGCCAGTCGTTCAGATTCTGATGTGCTTGCACTGCTCCTCGAGTTTGTTTGGCTGGAGGCTGCTAGGGGTCGCAGATGACCTCGCGGGTGAGGTTGATGTCTTGCGCCCCGACGCAGCCGCGAGCGGGCATACGGTCTTGGTCCTGTGACGGCTAGTAGTGGCGGCGACGTGGTGAGCCTGCAGCGTTACGGCTGCGGCGCGAGCCGGGGACCAGCGAGGGCTGGCCTGGCGGTGAGCACTTGAGGGTGCCGGTCGTGACCGACGTTGAACCACCCCGGGTTTGATGCACACCTCCTTCGTTGGGAAGGTGGCAGTCATGCCGAGCAAGTACGACGAGCAGACCCGGGCCAAGGCGGTTCGTCTG
>NZ_SJKA01000027.1 GCF_004331435.1 Kribbella sindirgiensis | reverse complement strand
GACGAAATCCTGGACTCCCTCAGCCGCTACCTCCAACGAATCACTGGGCAAACTACCCCAGACCAACTTATGTCGCGAATTTCAGAAGCAGGACACTAGCGATGTATGGCGGATCTCGGCGAGCGGACTGTTGATCGCGTTGGCGAGATACTCGGGCAACGTCCAGCGCGGGTTGGAGGCGACGACCGTCCGCCCCTCGGTCTCGGCGAACTGGCGCGGGCGCTGACCCGGCTGCTCAGCGGTAACGGCCTTGTAGGTGTAGTCGTACAGCTCGTCGGTCGTGACATCCCCGTCGGCGTCCAGGTCGGCGGCGCCCGTACGCAAACCTTCGACCAGGTGATGCGTGAACACCGATTCCGTTCCCTCAAAGGCGTACTGCGTCGAGTCCGACGCGGTGAGCACGATCCGCCCGCGCCCGCCGAACGCCTCCTTCGTGTGGACCGCGGAGTCCGACTTGGCGAACCTCTGCGCCGCGTACGCCCCGCTGTAGCAGCAATCGAGAATGAGGATCGTCTGCCGCGACCGGCTCTCGGACACCGTCTCCTGCACCGACTCCGACGACAACGCCGTGAACCGCAGACTGTCCCGCACCGTGTTCTTCATCGCCAGGTAGAGCCGGCCGTTGTCGTCCTTCAACCCGTGCCCACTGAAGTACAGCAGCATCAGGTCGTCGCGCTCGCCCGCGGCAAAGAAGTCCGCGATCGCCTTCCCCACCTCGTGCGTGGGCCTGTTCATCAGCACCTGTACGTCGAACCCCGCGACCGCCTCGTCCTCGAGTACCTCCGCCAACGCCTCGACGTCCCGCTCCGGCGCGGCCAACCGCCGCAACCCGGCGTCCTGGTACTCGTACGTGGCCACCAGCAAGGCCCGGCGCATGGCCGATCAGCTCACTTCGTGCCGACGCAGGAACGCCTCAACCAGCTCTCGCTGCTCCTCCGGCGAAGCCGCATCCACCTCGATCGACTCGTCCCCCACCGTCAGCTTCACCCGCTGCCCTCTGGTACGCCGCCCCAGCCAATCCCGAAGTACCGCGATCAACAACGGCACCATCCCACCCGCCCCGCCCAACGCAACCGCCACCGCCCCCACCGCGGCCGCGTCCCCCTTACTCCCCGGAGGCGCAACCACCAACACATCCCGCGTCTCGAACTCCCGCTGCAACTCCCCCCGCAACTGCCGAATCCCCCGATCCGCCACCTCCGGATCCCCATCGACAAGGACCACCTCAACCCAAACCCCCACAACCCACCCCTCCCGAAGCTCGCGCTAATAGTCCTCCCAAACCCCACCCGACCGCAACGGTAAGTAGCCGCCCTCCAACACCCCGTCCACGCCCAAAGGACACCGCACCGAGGCGCGAACCCTGCTGCCCGACTGCGCCTCCGCGTTGTCGAGTAGACAAACAGGGAGCCCGGAGCGCCAAAGCACCCCGGGCTCCTTTGAGCTCCACCCATCTGGAGGGACGTCCGGGCAGAGCCTCCTCCACCGGCCAACACACCCCCAACCGGCGCTCACCCCCACTCACCCCACCTCCGAAACTACGCCCACCCCACCCACCCGACAACAGCCCTCGCCCCCTGTGGATAACTCACCTCGCAGACCGCACCAAGCTCCTATCCTGAACACGCCCCCAACCACTCGAAAGGACCACAAATGGACCCCGAAGAGACGGAACACCTGCTCCCCGACGGGAGAACGGTCTGGGTCCTCTCAACCACAGAAGCCTCGAAGAACCTGCCCGCCCTCCTCCAGTTGTTCCGGTCCGGCGCCGCCGAGCCTCTGGTATTCGGCGACGCCGGCCAGCCCGAGGCTGCGGTCATCCCCTTCGAGGTCTGGCGGGCCCTGACCGAGGCGGCCACCGACGAGGAGGGCTTCGACTCCTCGTACTCACTCCTTCGGCACCGCCTGAAGAACCCTGGTGGGCCATCTGTTCCCATTGAGGAGGTCGCCGCCGAGCTCGGCTGGGATCTCGACGAAGAGATCGACGACTCCGAGTTCCGCAAGCCGAAATGAGTCAGTACCGGCTGCTCGTCAATCAGGAATTGCTGCTCTACCTGCGCGAACTCGAGCGAGCCGCCGCCACTCAACCGGGCAGCCTCCGAGCGCGCGAACTACGCGCACTCAGAGCTGGCCTGCGCGCCATCGCGAACGGCGAGGAAGCCGACTTCGAAGGCAAACGTCTTCGTTTCGCCACTCACGACCTCAGTGATTGCGCCGAGATCAAGTTGCCGGTCATCCCCGAAACCCGCGGAAGCCAGGAACTCGGCGCCTCACACCGCCTGATCTATCGCGAGTTCCAGCCAGAGGACGGCGGCCTGCCGTACCGCGAAGCCATCTGCTTCGAACACCGCAAGAACGACCGCCCTTTCGAGGTCGCCGCCAAACGCCTGGGCCGCGAGGCGTCCGTCCGCCGCAACACCCTCAAGTCGTACGGCGCCTCATCCGACATAGCCCCGATCCGCCAGGCCCTCCCGCAGGACCTACGCATCGCCCTGGCAGCAGCATCCAACGTCGCCCCCGCATCGGGCGCAGTCCGCACCGAGCGTCCCCGCTCAGAGAGACCGCGGGTCGGTCTACCTCGCGACAACAACCCCAGCAGAGAGCTGTAGGCAGTTCCCGGTAGCCACAACCGCCTACGCAAATCACGGCCATGTACCCTCAGGCCGAGAATCTGAGATCGGTGATTGTGGCCAGATCGATTCCGTAGCGCGCGTACACCTTGGTGGTGTTCTCGCCCGTGAGGTCGTCTTCGGAAACACCGAGCATGTGGCCAACCTCAACGACGTGGTCGCGGGACCGCCCCTCGATCTCGAGGTACGGCGGAATCAACGGCCACCAGTCGAGCTCCAACTCAGCGCCGGCGAGTTCAAAGCTCACCCGCCGATTCTCCTGGTACGACTTCGCCTCGAACCCGATGCGCCGCAGCAACTCGTTGGTCGTCTCAAAGTCCCCAACCACCACCTCGGTCTCCGTCGTACCGACGATCCCGTCGTGCGCAATCTCCTTCACCGTCAACGTCACCGCCGTACCGCTGTCCCGCAACCGAATCCACCGCGACCGATCCCCAGGCTCAACGTCGTACACGTACCGCCGCATCAGCCGATCCCCAACCGGCCGCCCGCCCAACGAGAGGATCCTCCCCGCGACCTCGTCGGGGTCGACATCCAGAACTTTGGCCTCGAACTCGATCGGCACCTCACGCCCCCTCGGCAGTTGCAAGACCTCGGTCTCGGGTAAAGGAAGAACCTCCTCGCGATGGTCGCTCGAGGCAAACTCTTCCACAGGAAGAGAACCCGATAAGTCGCACACCGTATGAGCGCTCCTCGCAATCCGTGCCGTCGCTGATCCCCCGCGTACGTCCCGGCAGGCGCACCGGTCCGATCTGCTGAAAGACACGAACCGTCCGGAGGAGTCCGGGAGAGCCTCCTCCGCGAGCCCAAACCAAAGTCGTACCCCTGTGGACAACTCCGCCCCAGACCAGGACTGAACTCCTATCCTGATGACGATCCCGGACCGACCGGTAGTGCCACGGACAGACTCCGGCTGACTCATCTAGTCTGGAAAGGCAGCCAGCGAAGGAGCTCAGATGTCGACGGAAACACCACAGGATCGCCCGAACGGTGATCGGGTGAACGTGATCGACACGGCAACCGCGGCGTACAACCTGTCTAAGATGCTGCAGCGGTTCCGGGCAGGTCAGGCCGAGCCGCTGATCTTTGGCGACGGCGGTCAACCTGAGGGCGTGGTCGTTCCCTTCGATCGGTGGGAGCAGCTCGAGGAACTCGCCGAGGACGCCGAGCAGGCCGCAGAGATTCGCGACGTCACCCAGCGGCGCCTGGCGACGAACCGTGTCGAGGACTACGTCTCTGCCGACGAACTCGCCGCGGAGTTCGGATGGAACCTCGACAGCGATGACGAGCCACCCGCAGCATCCCGATGACAGCCAGGTATCACCTGATCCTCGATCCAGAGCTCCGCGACGAGCTTCGTGAACTCCGGGCCCGTGCCCAAGCAGACCCCAACGGTCCGGCAACGAAGCAGCTCGAAGCAGCTCGCGTCGCGCTGAGCGCCCTGCGCGAAGGCCGTGAGGCTGAGTTCGCCGGCGAGCGCCTGGGCCGTTCCGACAATCATCCTGATCTTCGCGACTGCGCCGAGATCAAAATCCCGGTCGTGGCAGAGCAGCGCGGGTCACCAAGCCAGCTGGTGACGACCTAGAGCCACGTCTCCATCCGATAGCGGTACATCGCTCAGTGAGATTCATCGCTGGCCGGATGCCAAGTCGGAAGGTGCACAGCGTAGCGTGGGTAGGCCCGCTGATCGTCCTCCAGCAGATCCGGCGTCCCACCACCCTCGAACGGCGGATTGTCGTAGTCGAACTCCGCCTCGACCTCGCCTGTTGGCTGCACACCCGACCGCCTCCGAAAGACCGCCGCCCAACTGTGGGGGACTGTGGTCGCGGCGGAGGTGCGCGAGCGCCCGAGACACGCTCGGGAGACGCATAGGTCCGCTGACTGTCGACGCGGTCTGGCAAGCTGCTCTGCGAGGGGTGATAAGCAGTGGAGCCAGGCATCTACGACGCGTTGATTACGAACCGGTTGCTGGAGGTGATCGGCCGCTCTGATGGGCTGGAGTCAGCGCTTCAAAGGGTGGACCAAGCCGATCAACCGGAAGTCCTCGCTCGGCATGTCCGGGATGCAGTGCTGCGGGCTCTGAGTAGCAAGACCGATCAGAAGCAGCGGGTGGAGCTGGTTAACGAGGTACTGCGCCATCTGACGACTGACGAAGATCTGTTGCCCCCGGAGGTGCCGAAGCAACTGCATTCGCTGCGGCTGCCGGCAGGACCTGGAGTTGCGGATTACGGCCAGGTCCGGCCGAGCACGCCGCTGTCTGAAGCGGCGCTGCTGACCAACTCGCAGGGCGAACCATCCCTGGGCCCGGAGCTCCGCGCGGAGATTGATACGTCGGATGAAGTCGACCTGATTTGCGCCTTCGTGAAGTGGTTCGGCCTGCGACTCCTCGAACCGGAGCTCCGTCGGCTTCACGAGCGAAACGGCCCCTTCCGGGTGATCACAACGACGTACATGGGCGCGACGGATCGCGCGGCGTTAGATCGGCTCGTCAACGACTTCGGTGCCGAGGTCAAGATCCAGTACGACGCGCTTCGCACCCGACTGCACGCCAAAGCCTGGCTGTTTCGCCGCAACACCCGCTTCGACACGGCGTACGTCGGATCATCAAATCTGTCGCAAGCGGCGCTGCTGGACGGCATCGAGTGGAACGTTCGGCTGTCACGCGTTGCCACACCGACCCTGCTGGACAAGTTCAGCGCGACCTTTGAGACCTATTGGAATGACTCCACGTTCGAGCCCTACGATCCGGTGCGCGACCGCGACCGGCTCGACGACGCGCTCGCGCTGCAGGGCCGCGGTCGCGCTCCGTCTGGTCGTGTGACCGTGTCGTTGGCTGGTCTCGAGGTTCGCCCTCGGCCATATCAGGCGGAGATGCTCGAAGAGATCGCGGTTGAGCGTGAGGTTCACGACCGACACCGCAATCTGGTCGTCGCAGCAACCGGCACCGGGAAGACTGTCATCGCGGCGCTCGACTACCGGCGGCTCTACAACGCCGCCAAGCAGCGTGGAGAAGCGGCACCGTCATTGCTGTTCGTCGCTCACCGGCGGGAGATCCTTCAGCAATCGCTCCGCACCTATCGGGAAGTGCTCGCAGATCCGACATTCGGTGAGGAGTATTTCGCTGGCGCTCGACCTGAACGGTGGACCCACGTCTTTGCCTCGGTGCAGGCACTCACTGCGTACGACATCACGACGATCCCGCCCGATCATTTCGACGTAGTCGTTGTCGACGAGTTTCACCATGCTTCGGCTCGGACCTACCGTCGGTTGCTCGACCACCTGCAGCCGGTCGAGCTCCTTGGGCTGACGGCGACACCGGAACGCTCCGACGGCCTGGACATCCAAAGCTACTTCGGCGGGCGAACCGCAGTTGAGCTGCGACTCTGGGACGCGCTCTCCGCCGATCTGCTCTGTCCGTTTCACTACTTCGGAGTTGCCGACGGCACGCAACTGCAACAACTGCGGTGGACCCGAGGCAGGTACGACGAGCACGAGTTGGAACAGCTGTACACCGGCAACGACGCGCGCGCCGCCATTGTCCTACGAGAGGTTCGCGACAAGCTCACCGACGTGAGCACGATGCGAGCTCTAGGTTTCTGCGTCTCAGTCGCGCACGCCGAGTACATGGCGAGGGTCTTCGCGGATGCCGGGATTCCGGCGCGAGCTGTGTCCGGTAACACGCGCCCAGATCAACGCGATGAGGCGTTACGCGACTTGCGAGATCTCCGCGTCAACGCGCTCTTCGCGGCGGATCTGTTCAATGAAGGTCTTGACCTTCCGGAGGTCAACACCGTCCTGTTCCTCCGCCCAACCGAGAGCCCGACGGTCTTCCTGCAGCAACTCGGCCGCGGCCTCCGCCAGGCTGACGGGAAGCCGGTGCTGACAGCCCTCGACTTCGTGGGACATCAACGCAAGGAGTTTCGCTTCGATCTCCGCTTCCGCGCGCTCACCGGTGATACCCGCACCGGTCTGGAGCGCCAGGTCGAGAAGGGGTTCCCCCATCTGCCATCGGGAAGCCAGATCGTGCTTGACAAGTACGCCCAAGAACTTGTCCTCGCCAACCTCCGGAGCCAGGTGGCTGGGCGCTGGCGCGACCTGATTCGTGATCTCAAAACTCATGGCGAGCAAGACTTGCCAACCTTCCTCCATGAATCGGGTGCCGAACTGGGCGATATTGTTCGACAGCACAGTTGGACTGAGTTGCGGCGGCGCGCTGGTCTCACTACGCGGCAGGGTGCAGACCATGAACCCGGTCTTCTCAAGCGTGTACGAGCCCTTGCTCACGTTGACGATCCAGACCGCCTGATGGCCTATCGCCGTCTGCTCAACGACAGCGCGCCGTCGTACGACGACCTCTCACCGAACGATCAGTCGTACGCACGCATGCTGTTCTTCTCGCTCTGGCCCGGTGGCGACGAGTTCGGGTCCTATGCGGAGGGTCTAAGCGTGCTTCGTGATGAGGCCGCTGCTCGGGACGAGTTGCTCGAGGTCATCTCGCTCGCGGCGGATCGTTCCCGCCATCGCACCTTCCGCGTACCTGGACGGCACGCCCACCTACCGCTCCGGGTGCACGCGAGATACCAACGCGAGGAGATCCTCGCGGCATTGGACTACGCCAAGCTGGACGGCGTGCGCCCGAAGACCTTCAATGCAGGCGTTTTGTACTCGCGTGAGCACAAGGCGGACGCCTTCCTGGTGACTCTGGTCAAGAACCAGGCGGACTTCTCTCCGACGACGATGTATCGGGACTACGCGATCAGCCCGACGCTCTTTCACTGGGAGTCGCAGAGCAGGGAGCGGGTTGGCTCCCCGACCGGCAAGCGGTACCTCAACCACCGGGAGCAAGGGACCGACATTTTCATCTTTGCTCGTCAGCACAGCACCGATGACCTCGGCACCTCGCCGTATCTGTTCCTTGGCCCAGCGAACTACACCAACCACTCCGGCAGCCAGCCGATCGCGATCACGTGGGAGCTGACCTATGCCATGCCACCAGAGGTCTTTCAGGCTGCCTCCGTGGTCGCCTAAACGGGCCGTGTCGGAGGACCGGCGGGTTAGCTCGCGGTGCGCCACAGGTGGTTGAGGGCTGCCTGCCAGGCAAGTTGCCACGGGAACTGGTGGATGTAGTTGCCACCTGTTCCGGGCTCGTGCTGCCGATAGACGTCATCCCCGACCAGCATCGTCACTCCCCAACTCGAGAGCTTCTTGATGGCGTCCTGTACAGCGGGGAAGCTGATCTGTGCGTAGTTCGAGAACGGCATGGCTACGACGGGCTGTCTCTTTTCGACTGCCCCGCCCGTAGGCCGAGCGGCAAGGTGTCTGAGATCGCGGCCGTCCACCTGGCCGGGCTGTTGCAGATTCGTACGCACAGACGAGTGGACGGCTTGATGGACGGGGGCGCGACGAACGTACGGCAGGATGTCTGCATGAGCATGCGTCCATACGTGATCCTGTCCGTCGCGGCGTCTGTCGACGGTTACATCGATGACAGCAACCCTGAGCGCCTGTATCTGTCTAATGAGGCCGACTTTGACCGGGTGGACGAGGTTCGTGCAGGTGTCGACGCCGTCCTGATTGGTGCGAACACCGTCCGTCGAGACAATCCCAGGCTGCGGATCAGGTCACAGGATCGTCGGGATCGCAGGGTTGCCGCAGGTCGTCCGGAGATTCCGCTCAAGGTAACGATCAGCAGCAAGGGCGACCTGGACCCGGCGTCAAAGTTCTTCGGCACAGAGGACGTCGAGAAGCTGGTGTACGTACCCACGTCGGCCAAGTCGGCAGCTGGCGAACGGCTTGGTGAGGTGGCGACGGTCGTTGGAGCTGGCGATCCTCTGGACCTCCGCTCCGTGCTCACGGACCTCTCGAGCCGCGGCGTTGGCCGCTTGATGGTCGAGGGCGGCGGCCACATCCACACCATGTTCCTGACGGCCGAGTTGGTAGACGAAATCCACCTGGCCGTCGCGCCGTTCTTCGTCGGTGACTCGACGGCTCCCCGGCTAGTCGTCGACGCGAAATTTCCCCAGGACTTTCGCAATCGGATGCATCTGGACGAGGTACAGCAGATCGGCGACATCGCGTTGCTGCGCTACCTCTTGAAGGAGCCTTCCGATGCCTGACCGCGCTGCCGCCGACCGCCGTTGGCTCGAGGAGGCGATTGAGCTCTCGAAACAGTGCCCGCCGTCGAAGACCGCCTTCTCGGTCGGAGCGATCATCGTCTCGGCTGATGGGGAGAGCATCGCGACTGGCTACTCTCGCGAGGGAGATCCGCACGATCACGCCGAGGAAACCGCACTCGCCAAGGTCCCGGACGATTCGCGGCTCGCCTCCAGCACGATCTACAGCAGCCTGGAGCCATGCAGCAAGCGCTCGTCGCACCCACTCACGTGCACCCAGCTCATACTGGCCGCTGGAATTCGGCGCGTGGTTCTGGCATGGCGCGAGCCGGATATCTTCGTCGATTGCGAGGGAGCTGAATTGCTGCGTGCGGCCGGGCACGAGGTCATCGAGATACCCGACCTCGCCGCAGCGGTCAGGGCGGTTAATGCCCATCTCTTGGAGGGCTCGCCCGACTAGTGGTCCAGGACCTTCAAATGATCCGCGAACAAGGCGGTCAAACTCTCCAGCACCGCCCGGCCCTTGGCAGCCGTCGCCAAGGACGGGCTGCCGATGATCCCAGTGTCGGTGTAACCGCGGAGGCCGGTCACGAGCAGCTCCGGCCGATCGCGAGCCTCATGGTCCGCCGTGCGGTAGGAGTCGCGCACTAGGTCCGGGTACGCGTGCAGCATGATCGATGTCTCGATCTCACCGCCGTGCATGTCCCCACCCCAAGTGCTGTCCAGACCAGCGGTGGTGCGGGCAGCGATCCAGTCGTCGCCTTGCGGATACAGCACAACTCGCGGCCCGGACACATTCGCTTCCTGGGTGACGTTCGCGAGTACGTGGTTACCCCCGTGACCGTTGACGATCACAAGACGCTCAACACCGCTCCGCGCCAACGAAGTCCGGATGTCGTCGATCATCGTCATCACCGTCGACGCGCTGATGCTGACGGTTCCTGCAAATCCTTCATGCTCGTGCGAGCACGAGATCGTGATCGGCGGCAGAAGGCGGAGGTTGTAGGTCTCAGCGATGCCTTGTGCGATTAGGCAGGCGACGACGGTGTCAGTGATCAACGGCAGGTGGTCACCGTGCTGCTCGAAACTACCGACAGGTAGGACTGCGATGGTCGCCATGCGAGCGGCCTCGTCGGTCGAGGTGGCGGTGGTCAGCAGGTTCACGGACATCTCCCTCTGTCTTGCGCGCTATCAGCAGTGCTCATCGCAGGGTGGCAAGCTGTCGCTGAAGCTGCCTTGCCTGGTCACTGGCGCCGATCGTCGTCAGCAGACCGGGGACACGGCCGAGCTGGCCGGCGATACGCCGAGATTGGGTGTTGGCAGCGATGGACAGCGATTGCTGAGCAACCGCGACAGCGTTGTCAGGCTCCTCGCTGACAGCGTATGCGACGGCGAGGCGAGACAGACAAAGACCGAGGTCACGGCGGAACTCAGGCTGCCACACCTTCAGCCCCTGGTGCAGCGTCTTTATCGCCTCATTCGGCCGCTCGAGTTCGACCCAGCAGTTGGCTGCTTCCATCTCGATGTAGCTCGGCGTGCAGTACCGAGCGATGTCGTTCTCGTCCTCGACTGGCTGGTTCGCGAGCTCGTAAGCCTGTTGCAGCGCACGTGCACAGCCAGTCGCGTCACCGCTGATCGCGTACGCCTGCGCCGCCTGCCTGTAGGCCACAGCTCGGACTTGCGGCGACAGCGCCGAGCCGTTCAGGAGTGCTTCCTTGGCAAACCCAAGCGCAAGCTTCGGTTTGTTGGCGTCGCTGGCGATGCTGCTCTTACGCATCTGGATGTAGGACGTCAGGTGCGAGTCTTCGGCTTCCTGGGCATAGTCGAGGGCAGCGTTGGACCAGCGCATCGCTTCGCGGAGATCGCCGGCGTCTTGGTTGACCCAGCCGGCGAATTCGGCGAAGCGAGCAGCCACGTAAAGGAGCAGTGTGTGGCCGTGACCCCGACTGTTTCCGACCAACTCCTCGATGAACCTGACCTGGTGCGGCACAACCGGGACGAGTGAACGCGAACCGGCCAGATTGTCCGTCGCCGCGTACTGCTGCAGTGTCAACAAGAGGGAGTCAGCGACGCTCGGCCCGGCTGAGACCAGGTGTGCAGGCAACCGTAGGTCGACAGGCAGCGCTGTGCCGGCGCTTGGCCGCGCATCGTGCTCCGGAGCTGAGCTCGGCATCTGGAACCAGAGCACATCGGCCGGGATGCCAAGGACCTGGGCGTAGTGCTCTAACTTGGCCAGCTCCCGCACGCGGTTTCGGCCGGACTCCAATCGGCTCAACTGGCTCTGAGTGATTCCGAGCCAACTGCTGACTACCGCTTGCGGTAGCGGCCGGTGGCCGTGGGTCGGATGTGACCGATATGCATAGAGCAGCGCGCCCATGTCTCGTCGCGAGGCGGCCTCATGGATCGCAGGTGATTGCCAGAACTCCGCAGGCATCGCTGGCGCCCCCGAAGCAGCCGCTTGACGGACACGGCTACATGGCGAACACAACGACGCGGTGTTGTCGCGCGCCAGGGCCGCGCCGCAACTCGCGCATGGTCGTGAGGCCATCTTGGCGGCCATCCGGTCTCCCCTGGTCCCCGGTATTGAGGTCTCGCCACCCCAGGGTATCGGGCCACCACGAAGAGTATGCGCGGCACGCATAAAAGTCATGCACGAAGAGGTTATACGGAGCGTGACGGACTCCTTACGGTAATAACTCATCAGCCAGTTCGGAGGAGCGGAGCGAGGTGGGTTGCATGATCGCCGGCATGTGGGTCCTGGTCATCGTGACGGTGGCGGTCGCCGTACTGATGGTTCGCGACATCGTGCGGGAGGTGCGCGGCGAATGACCACGCTCGTGGATGCCTCGCTTCCAATAGAACGCAGAGTGCGTGTCTGGTTCGGTGAGCACGTCATCGCGGACTACACCGCTGAGCCCGCAGACGCCATGAGGTACCAGGCGGCCATGACGCGCTGCTTCTACAGCTTGCGGGTGACCATCGATCCGGCCGTGCCGGTGATGGCTGAAGATGCTCCCGGCTCATGAACCGCCAGCACCGCCGTGGCTGGTGGTCCCGGTTCTGGGAGCGTCTCATCACCAGTTTCCGCCGGTGGATGGACGAGGAGCGGTGACCGACTGGCGACACGCGGCACTCGTCGGAAGTTCTGCCGCGGTGAGTCAGCAGTTCAGGCGAGCCACGGGGGCTCGCTTCCTGCCCTACGACGAGCGCCCTTGAACTGGCGGGATCGGTGGGGAGTCGTCGTCCTCAGCCCCTCGCGTGCAGCGGATCGCCTGCACACCCACCGATCCCGTCACTCGTGGTCTGTGGCCGAGCCTTCCCCTCCCCCGTGGAGGGCTCGGCCACAGATCCCACCGTCCGGCTGGCGCGGGACGCGCAAGCGAGTCCGTCCTGCGCCAGCCGTTCCAACACCAACAGAGAGGAATCGAAATGGATCCGAAGCAGTCGCTCGACATCGAGTTCGAGCTGGATGTCCGCGTGGTCTCCGATGTCGTGCCGCAGGCCAACGCCGCCTGCGCCACGGAAGATGGCTGCGCCGCCTCGTGTGCGTCGAGCTGCGCCAGCGACGTCTGACGTAGCCAATCGAGGGGTCGGAGCGGTGCTCCGACCCCTCTTCCGACTCGATCACAGGAGGACTGATGGGCAACGGCGACGGCAAACTGCTGTACCGCCACAGCGGTGCAGCACTGCTCCGGGCAACTGCGGTAGCCATTCACGATCGTCCTGATCGATGGCCTGACGTGAACGACATCGACGACTGTCGTTCTTGGCTACGGGATGTGTGGCTTGAGCCGCGCCTTGCGGCCGCGATCCGACATGCCAGTTCGGGGCTGGCGAAACGGGTCGACGCTATCTGCTCCGGCGAAACCTTCTCGGGTAAGCAAATCCGGCGAGCCACTCTGTCCATCGTCCGATACATCCTCCGCTTGACCGGTCGTCAAATGCCATTCGGTCTGTTCTCCGGTGTCGCCGCGGTCGCAATCAACGCCCGAAGCTCCGCACGCTGGGGAGCGGACCATCGAGCGTTCATCCGAGCGGATGCACAGTGGCTCGACGGCGTCGTCGGTCGACTGGAGCGCGTGCCTGGACTGCTAGATCAACTCGATGTCGTCTTCACGAACCTGGCAGCCCAGCGCGGCGACGACCTCGACGTACCGCAAGGCACAGCACGGCTACTGGTCCGTCGCACTCGCCCCGTTCGCGCAATCCAAGAGCTCTGTCAGTCGCCGATTCACTTCGATGCTTTGCTCAACAAGTTGAGCGAGAGATTCCCTGGAGTCTGCGAGGCCAAGATCCGTGGCCTAGTCACTGATCTCGTGATGCAGCGGTTCCTGATAACCAGTCTCCGACCACCTATGACGGTCGCCGACCCGCTGGCGTATGTCATCCGGCAACTCAACGACGTCGACCTTGAACCAGGTAGCGATGAGTCCATGATCCTTCGTCACCTCGGGGTCATCGCGGCAGATATTGCGCGCCACAACGACCCAGACGTCCTCGACGAGGAGCGGACAGACATTCGCACCACAGTGGGCGTGCAGATGCAGCAGCTGTCACCGGCCGGCCGAACACCACTTGCCGCTGACCTTCGCCTCGACTGCAAGGTACAGATCCCTGAGCACGTCGCGGTCGAGATGAGCTTCGCGTCGACTGCCCTGATACGGCTAACACGTCAGCCAACCGGATCCGCGGTTTGGCGCGACTACTACATCGCCTTCTGCGACCGGTACGGCATCAACGCGTTGGTTCCGCTCAGCGATGTCGTCAATCCCGAGACCGGACTCGGACTGCCCGCCACCTATCCCGGCAGCACGGCACTATCCAATCCGAGTGGTCTCTCCGAGCGGGACGAACGACTGCTCGCGCTGGCCTGGGGCGCCATGGCTGACAAGAGCCCGGAAATCGTTCTGACCGATCAAGTCATCCGAAGCCTCGCTGTCGGTGACCCGTCGGTCGAGAGGCCGATCCCACCTCACGTCGAACTGGCTGCGCAAATTCGTTCAACGTCGACAGATGCACTTGACCGGGGTGACTACACACTCGTCGTCCACCCTGGACGCTCGGCCGGAACCTTCACCTCCCGCCTGGCGTATCTGGCGTCTGAGGCCGGCCTCCAGGACGTATATCGAGGTGTCCCGACAGGCGTCGACGGCGCGTTGCCAGTCCAGCTGTCCTATCCGCCTACGTTCACCCACGCCGAGAACATCAGCCGCGTACCTGCCCACCTACCGCACGTACTGTCGCTCGGCGAGCACCGCAGCGACGACGACAGCACGGTTCCACTCAACGATCTCGCCGTGACAGCCACCCTAGACAACCTCTACCTCGTGAGCATCTCTCGCCGGCGAGTGATCGAACCGCAGACCTTTCACGCACTCGCGATCGAGAAACAATCGCCACCGCTCGCGCGCGCCCTAGCTCACCTGTCCCAGAGCCTCGGTGCAGCCTGGCATCGGTTCGATTGGGGCCCGGCCGCTCGACAACTGCCCTACCTCCCACGAGTGCGCTACCGGCGATCGATCCTGTCGCCGGCTACGTGGCGGCTGGAGGCCGACACATTGTCGTCGTCCATCGACGATGCCACCTGGGAAGCGTCTCTCGAACACTGGCGGGTACGGTGGGCCTGCCCAGCAACAGTCGAACTCCAGGATGCTGACCGGTCGCTGCCCCTCGATCTGACCGAGCCAGCCCACACCGCCATCGTGCGTTCGCAGCTCGCAAAACACGGATTCGTCATCCTTACCGAGACCGCGGAAACCGGCGACTTCGGGTGGGTCGGCGGCCACGCGCACGACATCGCGATGCCGCTGGAGACGACCAGGCCACCTGCGCGACCTCCTGCGGCAGCAGCGAGTGGAACCGTAACAATGCACGACGACGGGCAGTTCGCCGCATCCTCAGATGCTCGGTGGTTGTACCTCAAGCTCCACACCCACCCAGAACAGATGGACAACCTGATTGCTACGGAGATTCCGCAGCTACTCGATGAGGTCGATCAGCCCGACTACTGGTTTGCCCGCTATCGCAGCCCGCGTGAGACAGACCACTTGCGGCTGCGCCTCCGAGTGCAGGACGGGGAGCAAAGCGCTAGGTTGCTCGCGGCAACTAGCAGGTGGACCGAACGCCTTCGAGACGAGAGCAAGATCGGTCGGCTAGTCATCGACACCTACTACCCAGAGAACGGGCGTTACGGCGGCGGCTCCGCAATGATCGCGGCTGAGGCGGTCTTCGTCGCCGACTCGAAGTTGGTCGCTGCGCAGCTGAGGTACCTTCCAACTGTCGTCATCGATCCGAGCGTCCTGACGGCGGTGAACGTGCTCGGCACGCTCGACGGCTTCTTCGGGAGCCTGGCGGCGGCTTGCGCCTGGCTGACGAGCGGCCGGGCCTCTCTCGACGCGGTGGCCGACCGCCGTATCACCGAGCTGGTTATCAAGCTGACCCGGGCCGGGCTTCCCAGCAGCGTCCCTGGCTGGAACACCGAACTGGCGAGCGCCTGGCAAGAGCGCAACAACGCCCTGGCGAGCTATCGCGAACTGTTGTCCGACACAGCGCGGATCAACGATGTCCTCGAATCGCTCTTGCACATGCACCACAACCGAGCGATGGGAATCGACCGTGACGGCGAGGCGATCTGCCGGCGTCTGGCCCGCCAGTCCGCGATCGCCTGGAACGCACATGCGACGGAGGGAGCGCGATGACAGCAGCCACTCGGCAACTGACGTCAACCGTCGCGAGCCAGTCCCTAGGGCGCGGAACAGCTGGCCAAGCTCTGCTCCACATCGAACAGGCACGCATCGGCTACGGCAGCTGGCGACGAGTACACGAACACATCATCAAGATGACCGGCGCGCCTGTCGCAGCCCATTCCCAGAGCTGCTTGTTCGAAGGAGCACCAGCGATTGCCTACGTGTTGGCGACCGCTGAACAGGCCGCGTATGAATCGGCGCTCGCAACCCTCGACAGCCACATCGACGAGCTCACGCGAGAGCGGCTCCAACGTGCACACCGCCGTATTGAGAGCGGCCTATTGCCAGGACTGCGAGAGTTCGACCTGATCAGCGGATTGACCGGACTCGGCGTGTACCAGCTCCGCCGACGGCGCGGCGGTGAGGTCCTCCATGACGTGCTGGAGTACCTCGTCCGACTCTGCGAACCACTGACACTTGACGACCAAGCCCTGCCAGGATGGTGGACTGCCAATGACATCGCAGATCACCCTTCGGCGTCCTGGCCGGGTGGGCATGGCAACCTAGGCATCGCGCACGGCATCTCGGGGCCTCTCGCCCTAATGGCCATGGCCGCTCGACGTGGCATGTTTGTTCGGGGACAGCTCGAGGCGATCGCCAGCATCTGCGTCTGGCTCGATCGCTGGCAACAGGGCAACGGAGAGACAGCCTGGTGGCCTGGGACCATCACGAAACGCGAGCTCGACACCGATCATCTCGAACAGGCAGGGCCGCAACGGCCATCGTGGTGCTACGGCACCCCTGGACTTGTACGGGCTCAGCAGCTCGCAGGGCTGGCACTCGACGATCAGAGTCGTCAGCACAAGGCAGAAACAGCACTGCTCGGCTGCGTCACCGACAACGCTCAACTGGACCAACTCAGCGACACGACGCTCTGCCATGGCTGGGCCGGGCTCGTACAGGCCACCCAACGAGTCGCAGCCGATGCCGGCGCGCGCAGCCCACTGACAGCGCAGCTGTCTCATCTGACTCGACGGCTCGATGAACTCGCATTCTTTGATGGATCGATGCACCGACCCGACCTGCTGGAAGGACGAACCGGCATCCGCCTGGTTCAGATCTCTGCCACGTCAACCGTTGACTCCAAGTCGAACTGGGATGCCTGCCTGCTGCTCAGCGGCTGAAAGTGTTTCGAAGAACTGTCCGTCCACCCAATTACGATCAACCCGCCGCCCATCTGAGGCCCGGGGCTCCACGAAAGGAAGCAATGACCACCATTACCAACTCGCCGGAGACCTTGCGCGCGGCCATGGTCGACACCATCAAGGCAGCCGGCCATGCCACGAGCCCGGCCGTCGAACAGGCGATGCGCACTGTTGCGCGGCACGACTTCGTTCCCGAAGCCACCGTCGAAGACGCCTACTCCGACATCGCAGTCATCACCAAGCGCGCTGGCGACGGCTCAGCCCTCAGCTGCGCGTCAGTGCCCACCGTCGTTGCCATGATGCTCGACCAACTCCAGGTCCAACCAGGCAACCGAATCCTGGAGATCGGCGCAGGGACCGGCTACAACGCCGCTCTGCTCGCTCAGCTGACCGGCCCTGGTGGATCTGTCACAACGGTCGACATCGACCCCGAGGTCACAGCAGGCGCGCGCCGCGGGTTGGACGCCACCGGTAATCAGCACGTCGAGGTCATCACCCGAGACGGGTCACTCGGCGCCTCCGAGAACGCACCGTACGACCGCATCATCTTCACCGTCGGCGCATGGGACCTGACGCCGGCATTCTGGGAACAGCTAGCTCCCGGCGGTCGTCTAGTCGTGCCGCTGCGCTGGCGCGCCCAGACCCAGAGCGTTGCCTTCGTTCGAGACTGTGACGCTCTGGTGTCGGACTCAATGGAACTGTGTGGCTTTGTCCCCATGATCGGACAAGAAGGCGAGCGCAGCGGCGCCATCGACGGCAGCGGCCTGGTCACCCTGTACTGGGACGTCGACCAGACGATCGACGCGGCGAAACTAGGCGGCGTCCTCGACCAGGAAAGGGAGACCGTTTGGTCGGACGTTCTGGTTGGACCAGAGGAACCCTTTGACGGCATCTGGCTACGCATGACTGGCCGCGACAGCCGCATCTGCCGTGTCTCCGCCGACCGCGCCGCGGTCGACACAGACCTGTGTAAACCAGCGATTCCCATCCGTAGCCCAGCGCTGGCCGAAGAGAACAGTCTCGCCTATCTCGCCATCCGGAAAGTGGAACAGGGCAGGTTCGAGCTGGGAGCAATCGGACACGGTACGCATGGAGGCAACCTCGCGGCGCAGCTCTGCGACGAGATCGAGGCTTGGAACCACGACCGAAACGCCCGGCCAACGGTGCGCGCGTATCCGGCCAGCACGCTTAGGCCTGCCATCTCGTTCGATGGGGACCTGAACCACGAGGTGATCGAGAAAGTTGAGGCTCGGCTCGTCGTCAGCGTGGCATGAACAGTGGAGATCGAGGAATACGGAAGGGCGAAGATCCTGAAGCCTTCCGTCGCGGACGACGAGTTGACTGCGGTCGACGAACTGGATGGCGCTGGGTCGTTCACCAATTTCGAGTACGCCGACAGGTCGGTCCGCCACTTGGTTGTGGCGGACACGACCTTGTCCGGCGGCCGACTGAGGCAGATCGAGGCTGAGCGGGTGACCTTCAGCCAGGTGACGCTCCAATCGATCGTGCTCGATCGCTGCGTCCTGAAGTCCAGCGACTGGATGGACTGCACTCTGTCCCGAGTGGTGTTCCGCGACTGCAAGCTCCTCGGCGCCAACTTCGTCGACAACAAGTGGAGCAACGTCGTCTTCGAGAACTGCCGGATCGAGTACGCGACCTTCGACTCGATCCGCGCGAATACGCCTGTAGTCTTCGTCGACGACCGCTTCAAGGAGGTAACGTTCCGGAGGTCAGAGCTTCCTGGCGGGCACATGTCAGGTTGCACCCTCGACGCCGTCGAGTTCGACGCCGGGACCTACACAGATTTCGACTTCCGCACCACCGACCTGTCTACCGTCCGCGGCGCCGGTAACCTCAACGGCATCCTGATCGATCTCAGTCAACGGCAGGAACTCGCGGAGGCACTGGTGTCCGAACTTGACCTGCAGTACGCCGAAGAGTCCGACCGGTGACCGACAACAGTCAGCGTCGCGCCTGGATGGAAAGTCACCTGGACTGGGCCGCGCGTGAGTTCGGTGTCGAGCAAATCGGTCAGCCGTTGCACACGAGTCGATTCCACTCGGTCGGATGTCGCGTCACCGATGCCGGCGAAGACGCCTGGCTACGAGTCGTGTACGCCGACCCGGAATGGGCCGAAGGCAACTACCTCGAGAACAGCCGGGCCGCCAACGCGATCCAAGGGGTGCCAAAACCGACGGTCAAACGGTGGCGAGATTGGGAAGACAACAGGCGACGGATGCGGGGAGAGGTCAGCACCTTTGTTGCCGATGCGGCCCTCTCTGCCAAGATGACACCCACTCACCAGGTAGCTGTCTCCGATCAGTGGCTGTCCGATCTCAGTCGAGCTCTGCGCATACTCGCTGACCACCCAGTGCCGTCGCACGGTGTCGACGCCGACTACGTGAACGACGGAATCAGAGCCTTCTTCGGTATCGACCTCGACATCGCCTCCGTACCTTGGACGACCGCACACTGCGACCTTCACTGGGGGAATCTCACCGGCCCGAAGCTCGCCATCCTCGACTGGGAGACATGGGGCAGAGCACCTGTCGGCTATGACGCCGCCACCCTCGTCTGCACGAGCCTCGCCTATCCGGACCTCGCCCAGGGGGTCAGCCGATCCCTCGCCGAGTTCCTCGATACACCCACCGGACATGTCGCCACGCTCGCCGCGGCCACACGGTTACTCCGATTTGCCGATGGGGGCGAGCTGACCGAGCTAGCCCGACCCGTCCGCCAGCACGCTATGGACGTCTTGAACCACCTCTGAACTGAGCCGAACGAGTCTCCCGCAAACGGCCGCCGCGCGGGGAGCGCGCAGGCAGTGCTGACGGGACAGCTCACTCCGAACCAGCCATTTCGTAACGGGCCCTCTCGATCACCACATCCTGGTAACAGGGCGAGGCTGTCATCGCGGCGGCAGCCGCAGCAGCCAGCGCCAGCCGGCAACAAACCCGTGGGTGGGTGGGGCGGCGCGTAGCACGGCGACGAAGGAGCCGCGCGTGGCACCGCGTGGGATCTACCACCTTCCCACTCAGAACGTGTGGTGATGGGACTGTGCAGATTCTTCTGTTGGAAGTCTCGGCTGGGCGGAGGGAGGGTAGGGAGCATGGACTTCACTCAGCTTGGGCGTACGGGACTGAACGTTAGTCGGATCGTTCTTGGGACTATGAACTTTGGGCCTCTGACTGAGGTGGGGGATGCGCACGCGATCATGGATGCGGCGCATGACAAGGGGGTCAACTTCTTCGATACGGCCAATGGGTATGGGCGGGCTATCTACCCGGGGCGGACCGAGGAGATTATCGGGGAGTGGTTCGCGAAGGATCCCGCGAACCGGCACAAGACTGTGCTCGCTACCAAGGTGTACGGCGACATGGGCGACGGATGGCCGAACGAAGGGAAGCTGTCGGCGCTCAACATTCGGCGGGCGTTGGACGCCAGCCTGAAGCGGTTGCAGACGGACTACGTGGATCTGTACCAGTTCCACCACATCGACCGGAACACGCCGTGGGAAGAGATCTGGCAGGCGATGGAGGTCGCCGTACAGCAGGGGAAGGTCCTGTACGCCGGGTCGAGCAACTTCGCGGGGTGGCACATCGCGCAGGCGCAGGAGGCCGCCAAGCGGCGCAACTACGTCGGGCTGGTCAGCGAGCAGTCGCTGTACAACCTCGCGCAGCGGGACATCGAGCGTGAGGTGCTGCCGGCGGCGCAGGCGTACGGGCTGGGCGTGATCCCGTGGTCGCCGCTGCACGGTGGGCTGCTGGGTGGCGTGATCCGGAAGGAGAACGAGGGCGTACGGCGCCTTGAAGGTCGCGCCAAGGAGACGCTCGAGAACCTCCGGCCGCAGATCGAGCAGTACGAGGCGTTCGCGGACGAGCTCGGACACGAGCCGGGTGAGCTCGGGCTGGCGTGGCTGCTGCACCAACCGGGTGTGACCGGCCCGATCGTGGGGCCGCGGACGATGGAGCAACTGGAGTCCGCCGTACGCGCGGTCGACATCAAGCTCGACGAGAAGTCGCTGACGCGCCTCGACGAGATCTTCCCGGGCTACAAGACCGCCCCGGAGGACTACGCCTGGTAGGTCGCAAGAGGCCGCCGTACACCAGCCATGCGTACGGCGGCCTTTCAGGGCTGGACCGAGTCGAGGAATACACGTACGGCGTCGCGGTTGTCGGTGCGGCGCCACGCGACCGCGAGCTCGGCCGGTGGGAGATCGGGGACGGGGCGGCAGACTAGGCCGGGGCGCTGGTAGAGGCCGGTGTTTCCCTCGGCGAGCAGCGCGATCCCGACTCCGGCGGTGACCAGTTCGAGGACCTCGTCCGCGGCGGTGGCCTCGGCCGCGACGATAGGCGGACCCGGTCGGGCGTCGACGGCCAGCCAGAAGTCACGGAGCGGGCCGGCCGCCGCGGGGAGGGCCACGAAGGGCTCATCCAGGAGTAGTTCGAAGGGGATCTCGGAGCGATCTGCCAGCGGGTGCTCAAAAGGCAGAGCGACCCAGCGGGACTCGCTGATCAGGACCCGCCGAGCGAAGTCGGTCGAGATCGGAAGCCAGACGAAGGCGACGTCACTGGATCCGTCGGCCAGACCGGCCGTGGGGTCGTCCCAGCCGACCAGGCGCAGCGAGACCGTCCAACCGGGAAGCGTGGCGCGGAAGCGTTCGACGGCGGGGCGTTGCAGGTCGCGGCCGACGGCGGTCTGCATGCCGACGACCAGCTGCTGCGGGTGGGCGGCCGCCCGCGCTTCGGCGTACCCGCGGTCCCAGGCTGCGAGCACGTCCCTCGCCACCGGAAGCAAGACCGAGCCCTGCGAGGTCAGTGTCAGTCCGCGCGGCTGACGCGAGAAGAGGTCGAAGCCGAGGCGGCGTTCGAGGGCGCGGAGCTGCTTGGACAGCGCGGGCTGCGAAACGAACAGGCGGGCGGCCGCGGCCGTCACGGTCGATTCCTCGGCGACCGCGACGAAGTACCGCAGCTCTCGCAGGTGCGCATCCATAACCAACGGTTATACCAACAGGTCTTGGTGCGGCGACATCCACAGCGTCAATGCTGGGCCCATGACGAAGACACGCAACCTCGGCGGGCTCGACGTACCGGCGATCGGGTTCGGCGCGATGGTGCTCTCCCCCGGTATGTACGGCGCGATCGACGACGACCGCGCGCTCTCGGCGCTGACCGCGGCGATCGACGCCGGCGGGACATTCATCGACACCAGCGATGCGTACGGCGACGACGGGCACAACGAGAAACTGATCGGGCGGGCGATCAGGACGCGACGGGACGAGGTCACGGTCGCGACGAAGTTCGGGCTGCGGCTCGGTGACGGCGCGGACCCGCATCCGCTCGACGTCGGGTTCGCGTTCGAGCAACTGCTGGTCAACGCGGAGCCGAAGTACGTTCGCGAGTACGCCGAGTCCAGCCTGCGCAACCTCGGCACCGATGTGATCGACCTGTACTACCTGCACTTCCCGGATCCGCAGGTGCCGATCGAGGACACCGTCGGCGCGATGGCCGAGCTCGTTGCTGATGGCAAGGTTCGGCATCTCGGGGTGTGCAACGTGACGGCGCGGGAGCTGCGGCGCGCGTACGACGTACATCCGATCGCGGCCGTCCAGACCGAGTGGTCGATGTGGCGGCCGATCGACCCCGAACTGCTCGACGTGGCGCGTGAACTCGGCGTCGGCGTCGTACCGTGGAGCCCGCTCGGCGCCGGGTTCCTGACGGGTACCGTGCAGGCGCTGGACAAGGACGATTTCCGGAACAACGCGCCGCGGTTCGACGCCGCGAGCCTGAAGGCGAACAACGCGTCGTACGACGCACTTCAGTCGCTCGCCGCGGACCTCGGGGTCACGCGGAGTCAGCTCGCGCTCGCGTGGCTGCTGCACCAGGATCCGGCCGTCGTACCGATTCCCGGCAGCCGTACACCGGCGCACATCGTCGAGAACCTGGCGGCCGCAGACATCACGCTGCACCCGGACACGCTCGAGCGCATCGACGCAGTACTCGCTCGACTCAAGCCGGTTGGCGGAACTCTCCTCTAAGCGTGGCCCGCGGTGGTGGGGAGCATGCCGATCAGGGCGTCGGCGGCCAGGGAAGCGGCGGAGCCGGTGGGGACCGCGACGGAGACCTGCCAGTCGGAGGCGGTGCCGGGGGCCAGGGAGACGGTGACGTGGTCGCCTCGTTTGGCGGCGATGCGTTCGGGGACGAGCGCTACGCCCAGGTCGTGGGCGACGAGGGCGAGCAGGGTGTGTACGTCGTTGACCTCGATCGTCACCGGGTGCGCGACGCCGGCCGTGGTGAAGGCGCGGTCGGAGATCGCGCGGGCGCCCCAGGTCGGGTCGAAGTCGACGAACGACTCCCCCGCCAGGTCGTCGAGGGTCACGCCGGACGCCTTCGCGAGCCGGTGGTCGGGAGCGCACACGAGGACCATCGACTCGCGGGACAGCGGGCGCAGGTCAAGCCCGTCGACCGGGTCCCCGGCGGTCGCGACGAACGCGACGTCGAGCCGGCCGGACGCGAGTTCGTCGAGCATCGGGGTGGAGCCGGCCTGGCGGACCTCGATTTCGACGCCCGGGTACGCGGACCGGAACTTCGCGAGCAGCGCCGGTACGTCGACCACCCCGAGGCACTGCTCCAGCCCGACCGTGAGGTGACCGCGCAGCAGACCCTGGACCGCGGCGACCGCGTCCTTCGCGGCCTCGGCGGCGGCGAGGGTACGGCGTCCCTCGCACAGGAGCGCCCGCCCCGCCTCGGTGAGCTCCACGCTGCGGGTGTTGCGGACGAACAGACTCGCGCGGAGCTCACGTTCGAGTGCGCGGATCGAGGCGGACAACCCCGACTGCGAGATCGACATCGCCTCGGCGGCCCGCGTGAAGTGCTTCTGCTCGGCCACCGCCACGAAGTGTTCCAAGTGCCTCAGCTCCATGACTAAGAACTGTAGTCGATCGAGGGAAACCGATTCACCTGTCCTGCATGTTGACGTCCGTCGGCCACCGCTGCGGCGGACCGCCAGCCCATCACAAATGCGCGCCTACGGCTCGCTCCAGGCGGCGGGCGGCACGGGGAGCGCAATTGTGATGGGCTGGCGGTCCGTGTCGGGCGGTTGTGGCGGACGTCCACCACTCACAATGAGGGGCCAGGACCGGGAGTCGCGCCCAGGCTCACGCTCAGGAGGGCACGCGTTGCGCTGCGGCGACGAGGTTGGTGAGTGCTGCAGGTCCGCACGGGGAGCGAGCACCCGATATCCACAGGTCGAAAACAGCGCGCTCACGGCGGGGCCGTTCCGAATACGTTCCCCGGCATGGAAGATCCGCTGGCGGACGAGCTCCGCGATCACTGGACAGACATCGGCCTTGGCCGGACGTTCGCATTGCTCATTGCCGCTCAGGAGCACGTGAAGATGAGACGGGCTGAGCGGGCGGTTGAGATTTGGCAGCAGTTGATTGGTGAGGGAGGCACAGCCGGCGATGACGCCCGCGTGGACTATGCCGAGTTCCTGTTCGAGGAGGACAGGACCCGCGAAGCAAGGAGCGAGCTCGGCGTCGTGATGGGGAACGGGCGGATCTACAGCTTCGCCTGGTGCAGCGCAGCCGAGTTGCTCGAGAGACGCGGCGAGTTCGACGAGGCTCTGCTCTGGTACGAAATCGCGGCCGACCGACTGACCGCGGAAGACGTGAGCAGCGGCTCGCACCGAATCCTGGACCTGGTGACCGGTCGTCGACGGGTGAAGTGGGCGTTGGGGCTGCCACTCGACAGCCTGGATCTCATGGGCGCCCAGGGTGAGGACGAGGAGGCAGACCGAGAGGCCGAGTTACACGATCTGCTGCGCAATCCGGTGGTGATCGACAGCAGGATTCAGGTGTGGGATCGCAGCGAGTTCGACGTCGCCGTCCGATGGCGCAGACAACTGATCGGCGAGAACGCGGACGGTTACTGTCACCAGATCGAGCGGGTGCTGCGTGCCCAGGATGAGCGCGTCGCGATCGCCACCTGGACGTACGGCGGCCTGCTCGATTGCCTGCGCGATGCCAGGATCCGGCACGACGAGCTGCCTGACGGTCGACGGATCGCGTGGCCGCCGCCTCGTAATCGGCCGTGCTGGTGTGGATCTGGCGTCAAGTACAAGAAGTGCTGCGGCGGGCCGTTGCCACGCGTTGAGCCTGCGCCGGACGGCAGTAGGTATGGTGTCGCCCATGGCGGATGAGGAGTTTCGGGTTGAGGTTGTGCTCAGTGATGAGGGGCACGGGTTGACGTTCTGGGATCGGTTGCGGGCGTTGGATCTGGACGACGACGCGCGGAAGCGGCTCGGGAGTCAGGTGACGGTCACCCGGGACGGGAACCGGATGCTGCTCTACACGCACACGCTCGCCGACGCGCAGGAGGCCGAGCGGACCGCCAAGGACCTGGTGGCCGACGAGGACCTCGACGCGACGTACACCGTGACGCGGTGGAATCCGGCCGAGCAGGACTGGACCGACCCGAGCGTGCCGGTCGGCCCGCACGACGCCGCCGGTGACGCCGCGAAGAACGCGGACGTGGAGGTCCCGGACCCGCGGTACGTCGTCCTGCAGGCCTACAAGCCCGAGTTCCTCCGCGACCTCGGCCTGTAGACCGAGCCACGTCCAGCCAGCGGGCTACCTCGGTGTGTAGCCCGTCTCTCGGCAGAAGGTGTCGGCGGCGGCTTGGTGGGTGGCTGCTTCGTCGGGGCGGTTGAGGGCTGTGCAGCAGCGGGCCAGCAGGCTGTGGGACCACTGCTGCCCGATGCCGTACTCGGCAACGTCCGACTCGGCCAGAGCCTGGGTCGCCTGCGCAAAGGCGAGCTCGACCTCGCCGTCAAGAAACGCGCACTGGGCCAGGTCGGCGTGGAGTTCGGCGAGGATCGTCCCGTACCCCGACTTGGCGGCGAGCGCCTCACCTTCCTCGAAGTACGTACGTGCGCAGGCAACGTCGCCGGCGAACAGATAGGACTCGGCGAGCGCCTGCAGCGCGACGCAGGCGTCGTACCCGTTGCCGATCTCGCGGCTCTCGCGCAGTACTTCGGTCGCAATCTCGCGCGCCTGCTCGTGGTGGCCGAGCCGGTTCTCGACACCAGCCTTGGCCAGTCCCCACTGGACCCGGTCGAGCCGGTTGTCCACCAGCGGTTCGGCGGTCCGGAGATCCGCCGTCGCGAGCTCCAGTTCACCGAGTTCCTTGTACGCCCCGGCTCGGTTGATCAAGGCAACGAGTTGGTCGTTGCTGACCGGCCCCGAGTACTCCAGAGACTCCGTGATGCACGCGACGGCCTCGCGGAACTCGCCGAGGTGGATGTGGTTCATCGCCTGCGCGTTCAGCCCGCGAGGCATCCGCGCGAACTCGCCGCCCGCCCGGAACACGGCCAGCCCTTGACGGAACGCCTCGGCCGACTCCCGGAGCCGTCCTTGGGCGTTGTAGCTGACCGCGATGTTGCACCGCAGCGCGCCCTCGCCGAGCGTGAAGCCACACGCGTGGTAAAGCTCGGCGGCCTGCTCGAAGAGCGCGACCGCCTCCTCGTTCTCCCCCGCCTGCCGAGCAAGTACGCCGCGCGCGTGCAGCATCGCGCCGCGCCCGGCCTGGTCACCAGAGGTACGAGCACCGAGCTCACCGAGCCGGATCAGGGCACGCCAGGTCCCGGACAGACTGTGTTCGTAGAGATGGAGGCGAACGATGTCCGCGAGCTGCCAGGCGACGTCGGGCGTCCCGAGCTCCAGCGCGCGCTGTGCGATCGCCTCGATGTTGAGGAGTTCGGCCGCGAGCCAGCTCTCCGGATCCGTGACGGTGCGATCGCCGGACGACGGGATCTGGATGCGGACCGCACCCGGTTCCAGGACGGTCATCGCTGCGTCCGCCGTACCGACGTACCAGCCGCACAAGGACTTCCAGGCGTCGAGGTCCGGTTCAGCGAGGTCGGCGGCGTACTCCTTGACCAGGTCGTGCATGAGGTAGCGGCCGCGGCCGACGGACTGCAGCAGGCTGGCGGCTTCGAGGCGGTCGAGGACCTGGTCGTATGTCGGGCCGATGAGCGCCTCGGCCGCGTCGGGCGCGAACTCCTGCCCCGGGAACAGCGAGAGCAGCCGGAAGCCGCGTTGTACCGCCGGGTCGAGCAGGTCGTACGACGTTCGGAACGCGGAGCTGACCGCGGTGTCGTCGTCGATGGTGAGCGTCGCGAGCGCCCCGGTACGACGCATGCGTGAGACGAAGGACGCGACCGAGCCGCGCGAGGCGACGGCGCCCGCGATACGCAGCGCCAGCGGGAGACCGCCGCACAGGTCGACGAGCTCCTGAACATCCGCGTTGGTTGCCTGAAGCATCGAATGGACGAGGGCAGTGCCGGCCTCGGGCTTCAGGACCGGGACGTGGAACGGGATGCCGCCGTCGAGCGCGGCGAGCGCGTCCAGCGGGTTCCGGCTGGTGACCAGGACGGCGCTGGCCGGCGTACCGGGAAGCAGCGGCCGGACCTGCGCCGCGTCCTGGGCGTCGTCGAGGACGAGCAGGATGCTGCGCTTCGCCAACCGCGACCGGAAGAGTGCGGCGCGCGCATCGCTGTCGTCCGGGATCGCGTGCGGATCGACGCCGGACGCCCGCAGCAGGTCGACCAGTACGTCGTCCGCGCGCCGCGGCTGATCCGATGCGCCGCGGAGGCGGACGAACCACTGCCCGTCCGGGAACCGTTCGGTCAACTCGTTCGCGACGCGAACGGCGACGGCCGTCTTGCCGACGCCGGGTGTGCCGAAGAGCGCGACGATCCGGACGCCGTCGGTCGCCGTGAGCAGGCCCGCGACCTCGGTCACGAGCTCGTCGCGGCCGACGAGGTTGCGGATGTCGAGCGGGAGCTGGTTCTGGTGCTGCCACTCGTCGTCGTCTTCGTCGAGGGAGGACGTCAGGATCGATTGGCGCAGCGCCCGCAGTTCCTCGGTCGGGTCGAGACCGAAGTCGTCGACGAGCCGCTCCGCGAACCCGTCGTACGTCGACAACGCCTCCGCCTGCCGTCCGCAGCGGTACAACGCCTTCATCAGCAGCGCGGTCAGGCGGTCGCGCGTCGGTTCCTGTGCGCTGAGGGTCTGCAGCTCCGGGAGTACGTCGGCGTGCTCGCCGCGGGCGAGGCGCGCGTCGTAGTACTGCTCGATCGTCGTCAGCCGCTCCTCACGCAGACCGACCGCGACCGTCGGCTCGACCTCGACCGGATCGCCGCGCCACTGGTCGAGCGCGTGCTTCAGGTGCTCCACTTGCTGCGACGGGTTCGCCGCGGCCTCGGCCACCGCGGCCCGGAACGCGACGAGGTCGGACGGTTGGGCGGCGAGCAGGTACCCACGCCCGCGGGTCTGCAGTACGTCGGCACCGACGAGGTCGCGCAGGCGCCGTACATAGGTGTGGACGGTCGCGGTCGGGTTCGCCGGCTGGGGCGCGCCGTCCGGCCAGAGCCTGTCGATCAGCTCGTCCACCGGCACCTGACGATGCGGACGCAACAGGAGAATCGCGAGCAGCGAGCACAACCGCGGCGCCGGCGCCGGAACCGCACGTCCGTCGACGACGATCTCGAGCGGGCCGAGGATGTGGAACTCCATCGACCTAGTCTTGCAGGCGTGGATGTCTTGCTACGGCCTGTTCAGGACGAAGATGTGGCGTTGTTCCAACGGTTCGCGGTCGAGCCGGGGTTGATCGGGCTGGACTGGAACGGCTTCCGGGACGCGCAGGCGCCGGTCCGGCGGTACGCCGAGGACGGGTTTCTGGGGACCGACAACGGGCGGCTGATGGTGCGTACCGGGTCCGAGACGGCGGGGTTCGTGAGTTGGCGGTCGGGGTCCTTCGACGGGCGTACGACGTACTGGGAGATCGGGATCGCGCTGCTTCCGGAGTACCGCGGGCGCGGGATCGGGTGGCGGGCGCAGGCGCTACTCACGGCGTACCTGTTCGAGCACACGTCGGTGCACCGGATCCAGGCGGCGACGCATCCGGAGAACATCGCCGAGCAGAAGTCCTTGGAAAAGGCGGGTTTCCGGCTCGAAGGGGTGATCCGCGGGTGCGAGTTCCGGGGCGGGAAGCTGCGGGACGGGTACCTGTACAGCCGGCTGCGGGACGATCCGGCACCGGAACTCGGCAACGGTTCGGTGACAGGATCCGGCGCGACACCCGTTGAGGAACCTCTCGCAGATTAGTCTCGGCGGGTCGCTGCACGCTTACCCGGCGTGGTTCTGCGACGCTGAAAACGCTGAGGGAGAGGGGAATCCGTGTCTCGTCGACGTGGTCTCGTTGCCGGTACCGTCGTTGTGTCGTTCGTACTCGCCGGCTGTTCCGACGTGGCCGCGAGCGAGTCGACGCCTTCTCCTACCCAGGCTTCGAGCAGTACGCCGAGCAGTACGCCGACCAGTTCGACGCCGAGCGCCACGCCGACGGCCACGCCCACCGTGAAGCCGACGGTCAAGCCGAAGCCCAAGGTGAAGCAGAAGCCGGAGTACTACGCACTGCGCGTGGAACGCCAACTGGACAAACTCGGGTACCCGGTCGGCGACGTCGACGGCGACATCACCGCCCGCGCCAAGCAGGCGCTGTGCGCGTGGCGCGAGACCCACGGCCTGCCGGTCACCCGCAAGGGACTCAACCTGAACGACGCGTACTCGGTGCTCAACGCAACCAGTCGCCCGGCGCCGACCCGCTCCCCCGGCATCTACGTCAACAAGACCTGCCAGATCCTGTACCAAATCGTCGGAAAGACCTACAAGCGGATCGTCTGGATCTCCACCGGCGGCCCCGGCTACGAGACCCCGAACCGCACCGGCGCCGTCTGGCGCAAGTGGGCCGGCGCCCACGAGAGCAGCCTGTACGACGACGCGTACATGTACGACTCGCTCTACTTCCTCAAGGACCGCCCAGGTATCGCCCTGCACGGCTCCCGAGTCAACTCCCTCGTCAAGCCCTACCCCGACAGCCACCGCTGCGTCCGGGTAGTACGCCCTGAGATCCACCACATCTTCACCGAGACACCCCTGGGGACGAAGGTGCAGGTCTACGGCGAGTACTGATCGCCATCCCGGATTAACCACCCGATCTTGAGATTTTAACGTCGGATTGCGTTACGAGCCCTTCTCCTGATGGGTGCTGGGCTGTTAGCGTCCTGCGCCATGACCGCCAGGACCTCGTTCCGGACGTTGCCCGCGACGGATCGCCGTCGCTTCCTCAGCCTCGCCGGTGGCAGTGCCATCGGGCTCGCGTTCAGCCTCGGGATGCCGCGGCCTGCCTCCGCGAGCAGCGACGGCGTACTGCCGTACCCGTTCACCCAGGGCGTCGCCTCCGGCGATCCGGTGGAGGACGCGGTGGTGATCTGGACACGGATCGCGCCGGCACCACTGCTGCCGAACGGTGGCCTGGACGAGGGTGCCAGGGTGCGCGTCGACTGGCAGGTCGCCGAGGACGAACGCTTCCACCGCGTCGTCCGGTCCGGTACGGCGACGACCAGCGCCGACACCTCCCACACGGTTCATGTCGACGTCCGTGGCCTGCGCCCGGGACGGGTCTACTGGTACCGCTTCCGCGCCGGCGGTCACCTCAGCGAGATCGGCCGGACCCGAACGATGCCGACGCGGCAATCGATGCGGCCGCTGCGCTTCGCGGTCGCCTCCTGCCAGAACTGGCGGGCCGGGTACTTCCAGACGATGGCTGACGTCGTCGATCAGGACACCGAGCTGATGCTGTTCGTGGGCGACTACCTGTACGAGTACCCGGTCCAGCAGTTGGCCGTCGGGCGCCACATCGACCCGAACCTGCCGGCAGAGGTCGTCCCCACCACGATGTCCCTCGACCAGTACCGGCTGCGTTATGCCTTGTACCGAACGGATCCCGACCTGCTCGCCGCCCACAGCGCGATGCCCTGGATCCTGTCCTGGGACGACCACGAAGTCGCCAACGACTACGAGTCGTGGAGTACGCCGGACCTCGACCGCCGGGCCGCCGCCTACCGGGCGTACTGGGAGTTCCTGCCGATCCGGTGGCCGCAGCCGCCGCGCGGCTCCGACGCACGCCTGTACCGGCGGTTCCGGCACGGCCGGCTGGCCCAGATCGACGTGCTCGACACGCGGCAGTACCGCGATCCCATGGTCACAGGCGGAGCCGCCGCCGACCAGGGGCCACGGCGCGACCCGGCCCGGGTGATGCTCGGCGCGGAGCAGGAGCGCTGGTTCGCGGCCGGCTTCGGCGCCGAGCCGGCCCGCTGGAACCTGGTGGCGCAGCAGATCCTGATGGCGCGGCTGAACACCTCGGCCGACCTGGATACGCCGGCGACGTTCTCCCCCGGCACGTGGGACGGCTACCAGGCCGGCCAGCAGCGGCTGTTCGACACGGTGGCGACGTCCCAGGCGCGCGGTACGTCGTCGAACTTCGTCGTACTCTCCGGCGACGTGCACTGCAGCTACGTCTCCGATATCGCGGCCGACACGACCGACCCGACGTCCCGCGTCATCGGTGCCGAGATCACCAGTACGTCGATCACCAGTGCGCAGGACTTCAACCCCGTGGCGAACGAGGCGCGCCAGGTCCGGCGTCGGGTGAACCCGTCGTTGAAGTGGGCCGACCTGCATTGCGGCTACGTCCTGTGCGACCTCGACGCGGACCGCCTCCACGCCGACGTCCGCGTGGTCGACAAGGTGTCCCGCCACGACGACCCGGTCTTCACCGCGGCCTCCTTCGAGGTCTACAACGGCAGCCCCGGCATCCACCGCACCACCTGACATCGGGCCGGCGCACATCCGTCACTTCAAGCCGCTGCTGGCCAGCGCGGCGACGAACTGGCGCTGAAACACCAGGAAGACGATCAGGATGGGGATGACCGAGGAGACCGAACCGGCCATCGCCAGCCCGGCGGACAGGCCTCCGTCCGCATCGACGAACCGGGTCAGCCCGAGCGGGACGGTGTAGAGGTTCTGGTTGGACAGCATGATCAGCGGACCTTCGTAGTCGTTCCAGGAACCGACGAAGCTGATGATCGCCAGTGCGGCCAGGGTCGAGCGGATCTGCGGCAGGTACACCCGGGAGAAGACCCGCCACTCCCCTGCGCCGTCGATCCGCGCCGCCTCTCCGAGCTCGGCCGGCACGGCCAGGAACGCCTGCCGGACCAGGAAGGTGCCGAAGACCGTGAAGATGCCCGGCAGGATCAACGCCCACAGTGTGTTGTACAGCCCGAGTTGCTGGAAGAACATGAACCGGGGAATGAGCAACAGTTGCATCGGCACGATGGCCGTCGCCACATACAGGAGGAAGACCTTGTCGCGACCCCGGAAGGTCAGCCGGGCGAAGGCGTAGCCGGCCATCGCCGACGTGGTGAGGTCACCCACCACACCGATCAGCGAGACGGTCAGCGAGTTGGCGAAGAACACCGCCATCGTCACCGCGCCGCCCGTCCACACCTCGACGTAGTTCTGCCACTCCGCCGGACTGGGAATCCAGCGCACCGGGATCGCCAACACGTCGAGGTTGCGCTTCAGCGACGACGAGAGCATCCAGAGGAACGGCAGCAGGAACAACATCGCGAAAGCCCACAACAGAACGGATTTGACGACATACCCGGCACGTGCGGACGGACGCCGGCTGCGGGATACCTGCCGCACTTGCCTGACTGCGACCGTGGTCATGAGTACAACCCCCGTCCGCGCTGGAAGCGCCAGAAGAACGCGCTCAGCAGGAGTACGCCGACGAAGCTCATCATGCCGATCGCCGCCGCGTAGCCGAAGCGGTAGTACTGGAAGCCGTTCTGGTACATCAGGTACGACAGAGTGGTGGAGGAGTTGCCCGGGCCGCCTTGGGTGAGAAAGGCGATCAGGCCGAAGCCCTGCGAGTGACCGATCATCGACATGATCGCCAGGAAGGTCGTGGTCGGCATCAGCGACGGCCAGGTGATCGTGGTGAACTGGCGCCAGCGTCCCGCCCCGTCCAGTTCAGCCGCCTCGTAGAGGTCTTCCGGCAGTGCCTGCAGGGCAGACAGGAAGATGACGGCGTGGAACCCCATCCCCGCCCAGGACGTGATCAGGATCAAGGAGACCAGGCTCCAGTCCTGGGAGACCAGCCAGGTCGGCGGGTCGGCGACGCCGATCGCCTGCAACGCCAGGTTGACCAGGCCGCTGCTCGGATGGAGCAGCAGCAACCACACGAAACCGATCGCGATCGAGCTCACGATATGCGGGACGAAGAAGATCACCCGCAGCGCCGAGCGCCCGAAGACCGGGCCGTTCAGGCAGAGCGCGATGATCAACCCGCCGGTCATTGTCAGTGGAACGCCGACGCCGGCGTACAGCACCGTACGGCCGACTGCCTGCCAGAACCCGGTGTCCCGGATCAGGGCGGCGAAGTTGTCGAGCCCGACGAACCGGATCCCGTCCAGCCCCGAGACGACGTTCCAGTCGGTGAAGGAGATGCCGATCCCGGACACCAACGGCACCAGGGTGAACGCCAGGAAGCCGACCAGATTGGGCAGGATGAACAACCAACCGGCCCTGGCCGACGCGCCACCAGGCCCACGTCGTGCCTGACGGCTGACCGGCGCGGCGAGGACCGCGGCGCTCATTTGCCTGCCTTGGCGATCGCGGCGTCGCTCTGGCGGGTCGCCTCGGTGACCCAGGACGCGACGGAGCGGTCACCGAGCAGGGTCTCGTCGGTCAGCTTCGTGTGGATGGTCGAGATCTCGGTGCCGGCGGTGAAGATCGTGTCGACAGGTAGCTTCAGATCGCTCTCGAACAGCGTGGACTTCCAGGACTTGACGTCGTACAGCTTGTCGCGCTGGGGCCCGAGCAGTTGCTCGAGGATCTGGTCGGGGGTGGACTCGCCGCTGAGCAGCGGCAGGCGACCACCTTTGGTCATGTACTTTCCGGCGTTGCGGGCCCAGAACTTGGCCAGCTCCCACGCCTGGTCCGGGGACTTCGACTTCGGGCTGATCGAGATCTGGTCGCCGATCTGGCCGGTGTTCCAGCCTTCGGTACCGGCCGGAACGGGGACCGGCATGCAGTAGGTGGCGAAGTCGTGCGGGTAGCCCTTGGTGTCGTTGATCGACCGGATGATCTGCCCGGACTGGATCAGCATCGCGACGCGCCCGGCGATGAACGGGTTCTGGCTGAACGTCTGCAGCTTCTCGGCGATGATCGTCTGGCGGTCCATCGCGACCTTCGCCTTCTGCAACCGGAGCGCGAGCTCGAGCTCCTCGGCGAACTTGGGGTTTCCGAAGTTCGACCGTTTGCCGCCGTCGGCATAGAGATAGTCCGGCCCGAGCGCCGGCCTGGCCAGCTGTGGTGCGGTCAAGGTGCCGAAGACTCCTGGCTTGGTCAGCTCGCGAGCTACCTCGTTGAACTCGTCGACTGTCCAGGTCTTGCCCAGCTTGATGCCGGCGGCGTCCATCATTGTCTTGTTGATGTAGACCTGCTGCGGCGCGCGGGCGGCCGGCAGCCCGTAGAGCTTGCCGTTCAGGACGTAGTTGGACAGTGGGGTGGCGTCCGCGGTGAGTGCGGCGAAGTCGCTCTCGGCCTTGATCTTGTCGGTCAGGTCCAGCGCGAGACCGGCCGCGCTGCGCTTGAACATCGGAACCGGGCCGTACGAGAAGTACAGGTCGATCGGTACGCCGCCGCTGAGCGACGTGTCCAGCTTGAGGTTGCCCTGGTCGTCGTTGACGTAGCGGGTGTACGTCACGGTGGTGCCGGGATTCTCGGCCATGAACGCCTTGCACATGTCGTCCGGCCCGGACTCGTTCGGGACGCCACCCCAGACATTCAGGGTCGCGCCGCCTCCTCCCGCCGACTTCCCGCCGCCGGCGCCGAGATTGCATCCGGCCAGCGAGGCGGCGCTCGCGGAGGCCGCGATACCTAACAGGGAACGTCGGGTGATGGTGCGCGATCCGGTCATGCTCGCGTCCTCTCGGTGAGAGTTACAGGGGGAGATGGATCTTGCCGAGCGAGGCGTTCGCCCGGGAGGTCAGGTCAGGAAGGATTGCTCGACCAGCCGCCGCGCCTTGTGCAGCAGCAGCGCCAGCCGGTCAGGTCCGAGGGTGCCCGCGTCGTCCACGATCGCCAGCGCCACCGGATGCGGCTCGGGAGTGATCAGCGGAATCGCCCCACTCGTGCGACCCTTCACGACCCAGTCCGCCATGATGAGTACGTCGTCGGCCACCGTGGCGCGGGCCTTCGCGAGCAGGCCTTCCTCGGTCGGCGGAACGAGCTCGGGACGACCGCCCCACCCGTTGCGCTGCCGCGCCACCCGCAGAATGTGCAGCGCCTCCTCGTCGGGCAGGTCGACCAGGAGCCGAAGACCCGGCGCGGAAACGTTGATCGGGAACGCGCCGCTCCAGAAGGCGAGCGGCTCCGACCCGCTGGTCTGTCGCAGCAGGTAGAGCAGTTCGTCCCGCCACAGCATGCACATCGTCATGGTGATGTCGCCGTGCTCGGCGGTGAGCTGCTCGAAGGCGGCCCGAGGCCGCTTGATCAACGGCAGCCGCGTGGTCGCCGACCCGAGTGCGAGTACTCCGTAGTCCGGCACGAACCGGCCCTGGTTCTTGCGGACGTAGCCCACCTCGCCGAGGGTCGCGAGGATCCGGGAGGCAGAGCTCTGGTGGATCCCGATCCGGCGGGCGATCTCCGTGGCCGTCATCGGCTCGCCCTCGTCGACGAGCATCCGCAGGATGTGCAGGCCGCGGGCCAGCGCCTGGTTGCTGGCGCTCCCCGGGGGATTGCGCTCCGAACCCGCTTCGATCGGCACCGATGCCGCGTCGCCCCTGATATCGGTCACGGCCGAGCGCCCCCGTCGTGACGAAGAATCCGGGCGTCCGGGTCGGCATAGCAGCGGACGGAGAACACCGCGGCCGGCGCGGCGCCGTTCACCGCATCCACCTCGACGGTGAGCTCATCGGTACTGACCACGTCGTCGAGCGTCAGGGTCCAGCGGCTCTGGTGATGGTCGTGTACCTCGGCCAGAACTCGTTCGCCCGCCCGGACCCGGAAGTCCCGGACGCAGTGCGGCATCGCGTCCTCCGGCTGGCCGTAGAGGACCGATTCCATCGCATGGTCGAAGTCGGTGTCGAACGCGAGCTCGATCCGGCCGAGGTCGATCGGGTCGTCCCAACGCAGGGTCAGGCCAGGGTGCGGGTCGTCGAACTCGGCGATCCAGGCGTTGGTCGCGCACGTGGGGCGGTCGACGCCGTTCGAGACAGCAGCCGGATCACCCAGCCGGACGGGCGGATCGAGGGTCAGCGCGAGGTTCCGGCCGTCGGGGCGCCTGATCGGAGCCCAGAACTCGAAGCCCGGGCAACCGGTGCCGGGATCCTCGGGTTGGTCGCGGCGGTGACGGAGCGGAACGAGGCCGGTGACGAGCTGGTCGGAGACCCGCACCGCCACCCGGTCGTTGGCGAGCAGGCAGATCGTGACGTAGCCCGGCTCGGCGAGCTCGGCGTCGAAATCGAGCTTGACCAACTGGTCGTCGCCGGCGTCCAACCGGACCTCTTTCCCGGCAAGGACCCGATCCGGCGTGTAGTCGTCCGGGCGCCGGCCCTGGCGGAGCTCCACCTTCAAGGTGGTCGGCCCGGACACGTCGAGCCGCAGGCCGAGCTGGGGTACCGGGCCGGCAGGCAGCGGGAGCAGCTGACCGCGGTCCTCGGCCAGAGGTACCGCGGATCCGTTGTCCGGCAAGGATCCGAGCGCGAGCGCCGAGCTCGCCGACACCCGTGCCCTGCCGACCAGGTCGTCGCCGTCTCGGAGGGTGTGCTGCGGAATGTGCTGCCCACGACGCAGGAGCTCACGCTGCAGCTCGGCCATCGACTCCGGCTCGACGAGGTCGGCCGGCCGACGACCGTCGCGCAGGCACAGTGCCGCGGCCACCGCGACGGCCTGAGCACAGTGCGCCGAGGTGCCCATCACCCGAGTGGATCCGAAGGCGACGTGGCTGGCACTCATCACCCGGCCCGCCAGGAACAGGTTGTCCACGTCCCGGCTGACCAGGCAGCGGTACGGGATCTGATAAGTGCCGCGGCTGTGCAGCTGGTTGCAGCCGGGCTTCTCGCTGAAGACCCCGTCGGCCGGATGCAGGTCGATCGACCAGCCGCCGTAGGCAACGGCGTCGGGATGCTGGGTCTGGCCGAACACGTCGTCCTGACGAAGCATGTACAGGCCCTCGAACCGTCGGCTCTCCCGCTTGCCGGGGATGGTCCCGACCCACTCCAGCGTCAGGTTCGCGGCCTCGGGGAACTCTCCGGAGTTCTTCAAGTGGTTCCAGACGCCGTACACCACCTGCCACAGCCGCCACTTGATCGTCTCGGTCTCGTGGACGGTGTCGAGCCGTCCGCCCCACTCGATCCACCAGAGCCGGCAACCGTCCTCACTGGTGTTGAAGTTGCGCGCCCGCGGGATCGAGTCGAGGTCGGACAGCGCGAAGGCCGGCGGGGTGAACCGTACCGGGTGACCGACATCCTTGCTGTAGAAGTAGATCGAGTGGCCGAGGAGATGGCCGTAGTCGTCGGTCGGGGCGAACTTCTCACCGAACTCCGAGCTCGACTCGGCCCCCATCCGGAACGCCGCACCGGCCAGGAAGGCCAGCGCGCCGTCACCACTGGAATCCAGGAACAGGTTTCCGCCGATGTCGTACCTGGTCGAGTTCTGGCTGCAGAACGCCGAGACACGGTCGATCCGGCGGCCGGATGCGTCGGCCATCTCCACGTCGACCAGAGCCGTGTTGAGCAGCACGGTGAGATTCGGCTCGGCGGTCGCCTTCTCCAGCAGGACGGTGTCGAAGATCAGCGGGTTGCCGTCCGGGTTGCGGTACGTGTTCTCGACCAGGATCTCGTCCACGACGCCGCCCTCGCGGGCCCACCGGTTGTTGTTGCTCATGTGCGCGGTGGCTCCGAGGACCCACAGCCGCACCTCCGACGACGAGTTGCCGCCGAGCACCGGCCGGTCGTGGACGAGGATCACCTGGACTCCCGCGCGGGCCGCCGTGATCGCGGCGCAAGTGCCGGCCAGGCCACCCCCGACAATCACCAGATCGGCGTCGAATTGCAGGCTCCTGAACGTACGCCGATCCACGGCCGGCGCGACGAGAAGCCTCTCCCGGTCCGTAGACGCGTCGAGAGCGGACGGCGAAGACTCGCTTGTACTGCGCATGGGGGGACTATAGGAATGCGCATGATGCATGACAAGAGCTCGATGCTGCATTTTGCGCATTACGGAACGTGACGGATGGCGAGCTGGCCGAGTCTGCTCGTCAGCTGGGCGGTGTCGCAGGGGACGATGTCCCGCTCACTGTGGGCCTGGGCGTCGTGGCGCGACCGGCTGCAGGATGGCCCTCTGCTGTGGGGTTACGCGGGCCAGGAGTTCGTCGGAGTAGCTGTAGCCCCAGCGAGTGGTCGCCCACGACGGGCCGTAACGGTAGATGAGGGCACGGCGCTCACCGGGATTGGTGCGGGTGGATGCGCCGTGGGACAGACCGTCGCAGAACAGCAGCGCGTCGCCCTTCTCGAGGTGCATCTCCACAACGCCGGGCATGGCGTCCATCGTGGTGTCCCAGCTCTTGTACTCGTCGAACTGGGGGTGGCGCAGGTTCGACTTGTGGCTGCCCGGGATCACCAGCGTGCCGCCGTCGCCGGGGCCGATGTCGGTCAGGGCCATCAGGATGTTGACCTGGCCGCAGCGGAAGATGCCGTCCTTGTAGCGGTACTGTCCCCGGACGGCGCCACGGTAGCCGCCGGAGTGCACCGGGAAGAAGCCGCCGTCCTGGCGGATCGTCGCGAAGCACTCGTCGATGAACAGGCCCTCGACGTAGCTGTCCTGTTCACCGCAGTAACGCCGTACATGACCGAGCCAGGACGGGTGGTCGATCAGCCGCTCGAATTCCGGCCCGCCTTCGACGATGTTCTGGAGCTCGACGCCGGCGTTGCCCGGGTTGTCGTCGACGCGGTGCACGTTGCCTGCCCAGGCCTGCGGCTCGAGCTCCGGGAAGTCGTCCAGTGCGGTGTTGAGCTCGTCGACGACGCCGGGTTCGAGCGCTTGCCGGAGAACGAGGTAGCCGCGAAGGTCGAACAGGTAGTCGTCCAGCTCGGTCGGTGTCGCCATGGAAGAGTGCCCTTTCTGATGTGATCAACTGGTGTGATTTCACTTCACGGTAGGGCGGAGCGGTGCGGCACAGCTTCTCGTTCGATGGCGGACTGCTTCTCATTTCATGCGCGGAGGACACGGTCGATGATCGATGAGGTACTGCCTGCCGACGGGCTGTTGTTCGCGCGTCGTGATCAGGTCGAGGTGATGACGGTCGCGCACCGGCATCGCGGTGTGGAGTTCAACCTGGTCGCCGACGGCACCGCGACGTACCTGCTCGACCGTCGCCGCTACCACCTGGCGCCCGGCGCCCTCGTCTGGTTGTTTCCGGGCCAGGACCACCTGCTCGTCGACGCCTCCCCGGCTTACCGGGACTGGCTCTGTGTCTTCGATCCCGCGGTGCTCGGCATCGACGATCCGAGCGAATGGATCAGGCCGTTCTACCTTCCTGATCCGCCAGGTCTGTTCGTACGCCGCCTGGGAGTCGACCAGGCCGGATGGCTGGACACGCTCTTCCGGCAGGCAGCAGCTCCCGATCACCCAGAGCTGGAACTCGCCGCCCGACGCCACGCCATCCTCGCCGCCTGGCAGGCATTTCACCTGGCGCCGGCAGCCACGCCGACAACCGTCGTACACCCAGCCGTGGCCGAGGCTGCCAGACTGCTGCGGGAGCTGCCGTCCGTGTCGACGCTGCCCGAACTGGCACGGCAGGTAGGCCTGAGCCCGCACCATCTCAGCCGGCTCTTCGCGCGACAGATGGGAACGAGCATCACGCGTTTCCGCAACGAGCAACGCTTCCGCCGCTTCCTGGACGTCTACGGCGCAGGTCACGGCGTGACCATGGTCGATGCCGCGCTCCTGGCCGGCTTCGGCAGCTACCCGCAGTTCCACCGCATCGTCCGCTCCATCACCGGAACGAACCCAGCCGACTACCTCGGCAAGCACCCTCGCAGGGCGTGGATTGCCGGAGATATCTCGTTGTCGGGGATGTTGCCGTAGCCAAGGACGAGGCCGTCCTGGGTGGAGTGGATTCGGTAGTCCGGGAGAGGGACTATTCGGGTGCCTGCTGCTCGGGCGGCTGTGGCCAGTTGGCTTGTGTCGACGGGGGTTGGCGGCGTCAGGGTGAGGTGGAGGCCTGCTGCAGCGCCGCCGATCGCCCAGGTGGGCAGTTCGTGGTGGAGCGCGGTGAGGACGAGGTCGCGGCGGCGTTTGTAGCGCCGTTGCATTGCGCGCAGGTGCCTGTCGTATGCACCGGCCGCCATCAGTTCCGCGAAGGTTGCCTGGCCAATGGTCGACGGTCCGAGAACCGATGGCCGTTCCAGCAACCCGCGCCACGTGCCCTGCGCAACGAACCAGCCGATCCCGATCGCTGGGCTCAGCGTTTTGCTCACCGAGCCGAGCAGTACGACGTGTTCCGGCGCCATGCCCTGCAACGTGCCGACGGGACTGCGGTCGTACCGGAACTCGGCGTCGTAATCGTCTTCGAGGATCACGCCGTTGTTGCGCCGCGCCCAGTCGATCAGCTCCAACCGTCGATGCGGCGCAAGTACGACACCGGTGGGAAATTGATGCGCCGCAGTCACCACCACGGCACGCCCCGAGAGCCGCTCGACCTGCAGACCGTGCTCGTCGACCGGCACCGGATCGACCCGCATGCCGGTCGACTCGATGACGGTACGCAGGCGCGTCCAGCCGGGGTCCTCGACCGCGATGCGATCGATCCCCATCGCCCGCAGGCCGACGCAGATCTCGGCGACGCTCACGCTGACTCCGCTGCGGATCACCACGTCGGCAGCGGAGGCGATCGCTCCTCGGCTTCGCTGAAGGTAGTCGGCCATCAGCTCGCGGAGCGGGCGGTATCCCTGCTCGTCCGGATACCCAAGGTCGGCAGTCGGTACCGTACGCGCGGCCGACCGCGCCGCCTCGGCCCAACGCGTACGTGGAAACGCCCGCAGGTCCGGCGCACCGGGAGCCAGGTCGAACCGGTACGTCGCAACGCTGGCCGCCGCCGTACGTCGCGAGGTCCGCTGCGTCGGGCCCGACCAGCTGACCCAGGTTCCGGACCCTATCCGCGTCGCCAGATAGCCCTCCGTCACGAGCTGGCTGTAGGCCTGGGTGACCGCCCATCGCGAACAGTCGAGTTGCGCCGCCAGCTCGCGGCTCGGCGGCAGCACGGTGCCGGTCGAGACGCGCCCCGATCTGATTGCCTCTCGCAACGCGCGCTCGACCTGCCGGTGGAGCTTCCCGTCGCCGTCAAGCGTCAGCACCACAGTCCAAGCCGCGCGCGTGGACTGCTTCGCCATGACTCCAGATCCTAGTCACGGCGTCGTACCGCTCGTGTCACCGCCTGAAGTTGCGCAGGAGATCGTAGGGGTAGACGGACGGCTTCTCGCTGACCGTGGTGAGCCGGGTGAACTGCTCGTCGGTGAGGGACCAGCCGGCGGCGCCGATGTTGTCGACGTAGTGCTCGAGGGTGCGCGGTCCGATGATCGGAGCCGTGACCGGCTCGGTCTGGATCAGCCAGCGCAGGGCTACCTGCGCGACGCTCTTGCCGCTCTCGGCCGCGATGTCGTGCAACGCGTCGAGGACGTTCCAGGTGCGCTCGTTGTTGTAGTAGTCCCAGGCCTCCAGCAGTCCACGGTCGGCCGCCGCGGCGACCCGGGTGTCCTCCGGCGGCGCCTCCATGCCGCGGTGGAACCGGCCCGCGAGCCATCCCGCGCGCAGCGGGCTCCACGGCATCACGCCGAGGCCTTCGTTGCGGCAGATCTCCAGCAGCTCCCACTCGGCCTCGCGGTCGAGCAGGTTGTAGAGCGGCTGCAGCGCGACGTACCTGTTCCGTCCGGCGAGGTCGACGGCCTTCTGCAGCTGCCATCCGGTGACGTTGCTCGCTCCGAGGTACCGCACCTTGCCCGACGTGACCAGCGTGTCGAGCGTCGCGAGGGTCTCCTCGAGCGGTGTCGCCGTGTCCCAGACGTGCGTGTAGTACAAGTCGATGTAGTCGGTGCCGAGGCGGCGCAGGCTCGCTTCGACAGCGGACAGGATGTGCTTACGGCTCAGGCCGTCGTCGTTCGGTCCGTCGCCCATCGCGCCGTACACCTTGGTGGCAACCACGAACGCGTCGCGGTCCCGCCCCTTGAGCCACCGGCCGACGACCGCCTCCGACTCACCGGCGTTGTACACGTCCGCCGTGTCGATGAACGTCCCGCCGGCGTCGGCGAACTCGTCGAGGATCCGCACACTGGTCTGCTCATCGGTAGGCCCACCGAAGTGCATAGCCCCCAGGCACACCTCACTGACCTTCAGCCCTGTCCTGCCGAGATTCCGGTATTCCATGAATCAATCCAGTCCTCTTGCCCAATCACGTACCATCAACCTATGACCGAATCGGCCGGAACCCACGCCCAATCAACGCCCGGATTCACAGTCCAATCCGCCACCCATCAGGCACCACGGACGAGCTGGGCCGGTCAACTCGGCGGCTGAGCCGCAGAAGCCCGGCAGCTCGACAGTACGTATACGTCCACTGCCGGGCGATTCGTCCTGTCGCCCGGCGCACGGCGGCGGGTAGTAGACACATACGTACTGTCGAGCTGCAGATTTCGAAGGCTGAGCGCGGGTCGGCGGCAGGTCGCTCGGCTGGATGCTGTGGTGGGTTAGTGCTTCGGTAGGCGTTCGATGTGGGGTTTTGGGGTGCCGTCGTAGGGGTTGGGTGGGAGGGCTGTGAGGAGGTCTGGGAGGTGGAAGGTTTGGAAGAGGGTCAGGTCGAAGAAGGCGACTGCGTGGACTACTGCGGTGGCGGTGAGGGTTAGGACCTGGATCTGGAAGGCTCGGTAGATGTCTTCTTTGGGGTCTCGCATGTAGACGGCGAAGGCGGGGTGGCCGTTGGCGGTCAGGGGGATGAGGTACTGGTCGCCGGGGCGTTCGGCTGGGCAGTGGGTGCTGATCAGGCGGCCGATGTTGCGGGCGCCGCGGAACCAGGACGTGTAGGGCGGCATCTCCCAGATCGCGTCGTCGGTGAAGAGCGTGACGATCGCGGGTACGTCGTACTGCTCGAACCCCGCGCGGTACCGGGCCAGGAGGAATTCGTCGGGTGCGACGAGCGGGACCGCGGTGATCGGTGCGGGTGGAACGTCGCTCAGCAGGTCGGCGATGTTCGGCCGGCCCTCGAGGTGGAGGACGGTCACCGCGCGCTCGATGGGTGGGAGGCGTTGCAGGCCGGCGATCAGGCCGAGGTCGATCGGGTGGTCGTCCATCAGGTCCGCTGGAATGGGTTCCAGCCAGAGAATCTCGGAACGCTCGGAGAGCACTCCCTCAGGATCATCGCTCGGTGCAGCGAGATCCGACGGCAGCGGACGGCTCCCGACCTGCCGCAGACAGGCACGAGTCGCGTCCTCGTATCCGGTGCTCGCGGCGGCGATCTGAACGGCGTCGGTGATGGACCCGAGCATCCGGTAGCAGTGCGAGACAAGACCGCGCTGCAGCTCGTCAGCGCGGTACGCCGTACCTCCGAAGCGGACCAAGTCGTCACCTCATCGGCCAGTTTCGCTCCGCAGTACGCCGACTGTCCACGCCCGATCAGGGCCAGGGGCGGGTCTCCGCGCGATGCGTGTCGAGGAAGTCGGCGAGAGCCAGCGCCCGCAGGTCCTGGTGATGCGGTACGGCGAGTTGCGCCCCGATCGGCATCCCGGACGTCGACCAGCCGGCGTTGACCGTGGTCGCGGGGTGCTGGGACATGTTGTACGGGACCGTGAACGCGATGTGCTCGAACGGCTTCCCCGGATCGTCCGTCGGGTACGCGAGCTCCGCCGGGAAAGCCGTGATCGGCGCGACCGGCGACAGAATCACGTCGTACGTCGTGAACACCCGGCCGACCGCGGCGGCCATCGCGCCCATCTGGCTGTACCCATGGAAGACGTCTGCGGCGGTGAGCTCCGCCGCGGACGAGACCCACGAGCGGATCTGCGGGAGCACCTTCGCGCGGCGTTCCTCGGGCAGCGCGGCGATGTCCGTGGCGGAGCGGATCCGCCAGAAGCGATCCAGACCGTCGAGCATGTCCCGGGTGATGATCGGAGTGATCGGCTCGACGATCGCGCCGGCCTTCTCGAGTACGGCGGCCGCGGCCGAGACCGCCGCGGTGACCTCGGGATCGACCGGCAGCCCGACGCCCGCGTCGAGTAGCAACGCCACGCGCAGACCGTCGAGGTTCGCCTCGAAGACGTCGGACGCGAGAGGGATCGAGGTGTGGTCGCGCGGGTCGTACCCGGACATGACCTGCAGCGCGAGCGCCGCATCCGGCGCCGTACGGGTCAGGGGTCCGATCGCGCGCCCGGCGTACGGGTTGCCGACCGCGATCCGCCCGTGCGTCGGCTTCAGCCCGATCAGTCCGCACCACCCGGCCGGCAATCGGATCGACCCGCCGATGTCCGTACCGATGTGGATCGGCCCGTACCCAGCGGCCGCCGCGGCCGCCGCACCGGCGCTCGAACCGCCGGCCGTCTTCGTCAGGTCCCACGGATTGCGGGTCAATCGGTGAAAGGTCGAGACGCCGGACGACAACATCCCGTACTCGGGCATCGTCGTCTTGCTGAAGATCACCGCCCCGGCCGCCCGCAACCGCGCCGCGGCCGGCGCATCCTCCGGCGCCGGGACGAGCGCAGTCGCCGCGGTCCCTTGCGGTACGGGCGTTCCGCGCGTGGCGATGTTCTCCTTCACGGTCACCGGTACGCCGTCCAGCGCGCCCGCCGTACCGCCCCGCCAGCGACGCTCGGACTCCTGCGCCGCGGCCCGCGCGCCGTCCGGATCCAACGCGTAGAGCGCACACAACCGCGGTTCGTACGAAGAGACGCGGGTCAGCACGTCCTCGATGACCTCGACCGGGGACACCGATCCGTCGCGGTAGCCGGCCAGGAGTTCGGTTGCCGTCAAGTCAGCGAGATTCATTCAGAGTCCCTTAGTTCGGTGGGTCGAAGCGGCCGTCGACCGCGGTCCAGCCGCCGTCGACCGCGAGGACGCTCCCGGTCACGAAGCTCGAGGCGTCGGAGGCGAGATAGACGACCGCGCCGGCGAGCTCGCTCGGCTGGGCCCAGCGACCGAGCGCGCCCTTCTGCGCGTAGGCGTCGTACCAGCCCTGGTCGGCCTTGATCTGCGCGGTGAGCGGTGTCTCGACGACGCCCGGGGCGATCGCGTTCGCGCGGACACCGGACGGGCCGAGTTCGGCGGCCGCGGTGCGCAACAACTGGACGAGGCCGGCCTTCGTTGCCGCGTACACCGATTGCCCCGGCTCGACGGTAGTGCCGCGGATCGAGCTGAATCCGATGATGCTCCCGCTCCCCCGCTCCGCCATGCCACGCCCGAACCCGCGGATCAGCTGGAACGACGCGCGCAGGTTGAGCGCCACGACCCGGTCGAACTCCTCGCCGGTGTAGTCGAGGATCCGCTTCCGCACGTTCGTCGCCGCGGTGAACACCAACACATCCACAGGATCCAGCTCAACCGCAGCCTGCTCAATCGCAGAGTCGTCCAGCACATCGAGCCCGTACGCCGTCATTCCCCCACGACCCGCCGTCTCGCGGGCGGCGGCGAGGTCCCGGTCGGCGCAGGTGACGCGGGCGCCGTGCGCGGCCAACGCGAGAGCGCTCTCCCGCCCGATCCCACTGCCCGCGCCGATCACCACCGCATGCTTGCCGTCGAGCCGGAACAGGTTCGCGTACTCCGTCATCGTGTCACCTCGGAATGGGTCATGGGCGCGGGCGGATGATGGCCATCCGGGTCGTGGTGAGTTCCTCGATCGCGAACCGCGGGCCTTCACGTCCCGTACCGGAGTCCTTCACGCCGCCGTACGGCATCACGTCGGACCGGAACCCGGGCACGTCGTTGATCACCACTCCCCCGACGTCGAGCCGATCGATCGCCGCGAACGCCGTCTCGAGCGAGGACGTGAACACGCTCGCATGCAGCCCGTACCGGGTCTCGTTGACCGCACGCAGCGCGCTCTCCACGTCCGGAACCGACCGCACCGCGATCACCGGCCCGAAGATCTCCTCGTCCCACGCCTGCAGCCCGTCCGGTACGTCGGTCAGCACGATCGGCCCGAGTACGTCGCCAGCGGCCTCGTACGCGACCGATCCGCCGGCCTGGACCGCGTCACCGACCCATTGGCGCACGCGATCGGTCGACGCCGGGTTGATGAGCGCGGACACCCGGGTCGCCGGATCACGCGGATCGCCGACCACCACACCAGGCATTCGCGCGCCGAGCCTGTCCAGCAACGCGTCCCGCACCGACTCGACGGCGATCACGCGCTGCACGGAGATGCAGGCCTGCCCGGACGCGTAGTACCCGCCGCGCACGATCGCGTCGGCGGCCGCGTCCAGGTCGGCGTCCGCGGCAACAACGAGCGCGGAGTTGGACCCGAGTTCGAGCAGTACCTTCGTCGGCGCCGCGTCGCGCGCGATGCGATGCCCGACCGCCGCGGATCCGGTGAAGGAGACGGCACCGATCCGAGCGTCCGTGGTGAGCGTGGCACCTACGTCCGCGCCGCCTGTGATCAGCTGCAGAGCACTCTGCGGTGCTCCCGCGTCAGCGAGCGCGGACCGCATCAGGTGTGCGAGCCAGAGCGTCGCGAGCGGCGTCTGCGGTGCGGGCTTCACGATGATCGGGCAACCGGCCGCGAACGCCGGCGCGATCTTGTGCGCGGCGAGCAGCAACGGGTAGTTGAACCCGGTGATCCCGATGACCACGCCGATCGGTTTACGTACCCAGAACCCTTGCAGTCCTTCGCCGCTCGGCAGCAGGTCGAGCGGCACCGTCTCACCGTGCAGCCGGGCAACTTCCTCCGCCGAGGTCTCGAGCGTGAGCAGTGTCCGATCGATCTCGACCCGGCAGTCGACCAGCGGCTTGCCGGTCTCCAGCACGAGCAGATCCACGAACGCGTCCCGGTTGGCGAGTACGGCGGAATGCACGCTCTGCAAGACTTTCCGACGCAGGTACGACGGGAGCCGGCCGACCGTTTCTCGTACGGCGAGCGCGCTCTCGAGCGCCGCCTGAGCGAGCTCGACGTCCCCGACCGGTGCGTGCGCCACGGTCGAACCGTCGTACGGGAAGATCACCGGAGCGGTTGACGGCGCCTCGACCCACGTCTCGCCGATCGGCAGGCCGGACGGCATCGTGATCGTCTCGCCGCTGTCGAGCTGGATCTTCACGCTGATTCCCCCTTCGCGAGTAGGTCGGCGGTGGTCGCACCGGACAGCGCCCTTTGGAGCGTCGGGATGGCCGACACCAAGCGCTGCGTGTACGGATGCTGCGGGGCGGCGTACACGTCACCGGTGTAGCCCGTCTCTACGATCTGGCCGGCGTTCATCACGGCCACGCGGTCGCAGACGTGCTTCACCACGGACAGGTCGTGCGAGACGAACACGAGCGTGAGGTCGAGTTCGTCGACCAGGTCCGAGATCAGGTTGAGGACCTGGGCGCGGACAGACACGTCGAGCGCGCTCACCGGCTCGTCCGCGATCAGGATCCGCGGGCGCGGGGCGAGGGCGCGGGCGATCGAGATGCGCTGCCGCTGGCCGCCGGAGAACTGGTGCGGGTACCGGTCGCCGGCATCCGCGGAGAGACCGACGGCTTCGAGCAGCTCGCGAACGCGCTCGCCGGACGCCGGATGGCCCTGAACGACCAGCGGTTCGGCGATGATGTCGCGGACCCGCATGCGCGGGTCGAGGGAGCTCATCGGGTCCTGGAACACGAGCTGGAGGTTTTCGCGCAGCGACCGCAGCCGGCGTTCCGGGAGGCGGGTGATGTCGGTGTCCTCGACGATCACATGGCCGGAGGTGGCCCGGTCGAGAGCGGCGATCAGGCGCAGGAGGGTCGACTTGCCGCAGCCGGATTCACCGACGATGCCGAAACGCTCGCCCTGCTTGACTTCCAGGCTCACGCCCCGCAGCGCGTGCACGACCGGAGCCGGCTGGAACAACGAGGTCCGCGGGCGGGGGTAGTCGCGCACCAGATCGACCACCTGGATCGCGGTCGGCGTCTCAAGTTCGTGCGTCGTAGGGATGTGCTCAGTCATTACCCACCCCCGCCGGGTGATGACACGCGAAGCCTGCGGTCTCGGAGCCTGTCCACGGTGGTGTCTCCTCGCAGAGCGCTGTCGCGTGCGCGCATCTGGTCCGGAAGACGCAGCCCGACGGGAACCGGCCGGCGGGCGGTACGTTGCCGGGGATGGTGGTGAGACGACGGGACGTGGTTTCGAGGTCGGAGGCCGCCAGCAAGCCTTCTGTGTAGCGGTGACGAGGACGGGTGAACACCTCGGCGACAGGGCCCGCCTCGACGACGCGTCCGCCGTACATGACGAGGACTCGTTCGCAGACGGTGGCGACGACGGCGAGGTCGTGGGTGATGAAGAGCAGCGCGGACGACCGGTCCACGACACCGCGCACGATCAGGTCCAGGACGAGGGCCTGGACGGTCACATCGAGTGCGGTCGTCGGCTCGTCGCAAATCAGCAGGGCCGGATCGTTGGCCAGTGCGAGCGCCAGGACGACTCGTTGCCGTTGGCCCCCTGACAGCTGGTGGGGATAGGCGCGAAGGGTCTCGGCCGGGAGTTGCACGCGGTCGAGCAGGTCGGCCGCCGCGGTCCGGGCCGCGGGTTTCGCGAGGGTCTTGTGGATCAGCATCGCCTCGGCGAGCTGGTCACCGATCCGCATGGTCGGGTTCAGCGCGGTCATCGGTTCCTGGAAGACCATCGCGATGTCGCGGCCGCGCACCCGGGACATCCGTCGCTCGTCCGCGCCGACCAGTTCGTGGTCGACGCCGTCGAGCCGCACCGACCCGCCGGCCCGCACGTCCTCGGGCAACAACCCGAGAATGCTCAACGCGGTCAGTGACTTCCCTGACCCCGACTCCCCGATCAGCCCGACCCGCTCCCCCGCACCGACCGTCAGATCGACATCGGACACCAGCGCCGTGTCCCGAACGGTCACCGACAACCCGCGCACAGTCAGAACGTCGTTCACCGTCGATCCTCCAGTTTCGGGTCGAAGCGGTCTCGGAGGCCGTCGCCGAGCAGGTTGAAACCGAGGACGGCGATCGCGATCGCGATCCCGGGGAAGATCGCCAGCCGCGGCGCGGTGAACAGGAACTCCTGGCTCTCCTGCAGCATCCGGCCCCAGGACGGTGTCGGCGGCGGCGTTCCGTACCCGAGGAACGACAGCGCCGCCTCGGCCAGGACCGCGATCGCGAAGGACACCGACGCCTGCACCGTGATCAGGCTGGTCACGTTCGGCAGGACGTGCCGCAGCGCGATCGGAAACGGTTGCCGGCCGGCCGCACGCGCCGCGAGCACGTACTCCGTCCGCATCACCTGCAACGCACCGCTGCGGATCACCCGCGCGAAACTCGGCACCGAGGCGATGCCGATGGCAACCATCGCGGTCAGCGTGCTGGCCCCGAACACCGCACCGAACATGATCGCCAGCAGCAACGCCGGGAACGCGAGCAGCAGGTCGTTGGCCCGCATGATCACCTCGCTCGGCCACCGCCGTACCATCGCCGCCAGGATGCCCAGCGGTACGCCGATCACCGCGGCGACACCGACCGCGACGACGCCGACGAACAGGGTCGTCCGCGAGCCGACCATGATCTGGCTGAGCACGTCCCGGCCGAATTTGTCGGTCCCGAACCAGTGTTCCCACGACGGTTTCAGCAAGCGCGAGGTCGGGGTGACAAGCGTCGCGTCGTACGGCGTCCAGACGAAGGACACCAGCGCCATCAGCACGATCACCGTGACGATCACGCCGCCGGCGATCAGGCTCGGGTTCAGTCGCTTCATCTACGCCGTCCTCAGTCGCGGGTCGAGGGCGACGTACAGCAGGTCGACGAGGAAGTTGACCAGCAGTACGGCGAGGACGAGGACCATCACGACGTCCTGCACCAGGAGCAGGTCGCGGTTCGAGACGCCGTCGAGCAACAGGCTGCCGAGGCCCGGGATCACGAAGACGCGCTCGACGACGACCGCTCCGATCAGCAGCGTCGCGAGTTGCAGACCGAGCACGGTCACCACCGGTACGGCGGCGTTGCGGAGGCCGTGTCGCCAGAGCGCCTGGAACGGACGCAGGCCTTTGGCGCGGGCGGTGCGCAGGTAGTCCTCGCGCAGGACATCGAGCACAGCGCTGCGGACGTAGCGGGTGAGGACGGCGCCTTGGACCAGGCCGAGTGACAGTGCGGGGAGGATCAGTTGCTTCAAGAACATCGTCGGATCCTGTGCGGGCGGTGTCCAGCCGTTGGCCGGCAACCAGCCGAGCCGCACCGCGAACACCACGATCAGCAGGATCCCGGCCAGGAACGCCGGAACCGCGACGCCGGCCTGGGAGAACGCCGAGAGCGCCAGCCCGGAGATCTTGCGGTGCCGCGCCGCCATCACCGTCCCGGCCGGAGCAGCGACCACCAGGGCGATGATCATGCCCGCGACGACCAGCCACAGCGTGACCTGCAGCCGGTCGAACACCTGCGGACCGATCGCCACCTTCGACACGTACGACGTACCGAGGTCACCGTGCAGCAGTCCGCCCAGCCAGTCGAAGTACTGCGTGGGCAGCGGGCGGTCGAGGCCGAACTGCCGACGCAGTTCGGCCACTGCCTCGTCGGACGCGTTCACTCCGAGCGCGACCCGGGCGGGATCCCCGGGCAGTACCGCCATGAACGCGAAGACCAGGATCGAGCTCACCGCAAGACTGACCAAGAACACGCCGGTGCGCTCGATCAGGCGGAGGATCATCGGGCGAGCTTGGAGAGATCGAAGTTCTCGGTGATCGCGTTGGTCGGCAGCCCCTTGACGCTCTTGTCGGCGACCATCAGGTTCGGCAGCAGGAACAGCCAGTCGCCCGCGGCCTGCTCGGACAGCCGGCGCGCCGCCTTCTTCATGTTGTCGACCTGCGCGGCCTCGTCACCGGAGTCCGCCGCGGCCAGGTAGCCCTGCAGCGTCGGGTCGTCGTACCGGGTGTAGTACTTCGCGTTGAACACCGCGCCCAGGTCGCGCGGCTCGACGTGCGCGATGATCGACATGTCGTAGTCGGCGTTCTTGAACACCGTCGTCAGCCAAGCCGCCGGGAACTCGAGCTGGTCGATCGCCACCTTCAGCCCGGCCTGCTCCAGCTGGCTCTTCACCACCTGGCCGCAGGACGTTGCGTACGGCAACGTCGGGAGCCGGAGCCGGAGCGTCTTGCCGACCGCCCCGGACGCCTGCAGCAACGACTTCGCCTTGGCCAGGTCGTACGGCGCGACTCCGGTCAGGTCCTCGTACCACGGGTCGGTCGGCGGGACCATGCTGCCGATCAGCTTGCCGCGACCGGCCCAGCAGGTGTCCAGCAACGCCTTGTGGTCGATCGCCATCCGGATCCCCTGCCGGGTCCGGATGTCCTTGAACAGCGGCAGCGAGTTGTTGAAGGACAGCAGCACCTCGCCGTTCGTCGTGCCCTCGATCACCTGGTACTTGTCGTTGCTGGTGAACTGGCTGAGCGCCTCCGGCGCCTGCACCGTGCCGATCACGTTGATGGTGCCGGTGAGCAGCGCGTTGTTCAGCGCGGTCGCGTCCTTGAAGTACTTCAGCGTGATCTGCTGGAAGTACGGTTTGGCGCCCCAGTAGCTGTCGTTGCGGACCATCACGATCGAGTCGCCGCGGTTCCACTTCGAGAACTTGAACGGGCCGGAGCCGACCGGAGCGGTCGCGAGCGCGCTGACACCGCTCTCCGAGAACATCGCGCCGATCCGGGTGGTCATCCGGAACAGCCAGTCGTTGCTCGGCTTCGTCAGCGTGACCTGCAACTGGGTCGGCGACAGCGCCTTGGCCTGCGAGACCACGTCCATCGCGGCCTTCAGCGACGTCGTCCACGCGGTCTTCACCCGGTTGATGCTGAACACCGCGTCGTTCGCGGTGAACTGCTTGTCGTTGGTGAACTTCGCGTTGTCGACCAGGTCGAACGTGTACGTCTTGCGGTCCGGCGACACCGTCCACGACTTCGCCAGCGACGGCACGATCTTGCCGGAGTCGTCCTGTTCGACCAGCGTCTCGTACACGTTCCCGAGCAGTACCTGCGGGATCGCGGCACCGTCCGTCGTGGTGAAGTCCAGGCTGGCGGGCTCCGCGACCAGACCGATCGACAGGTTCTGGTCACCGCCCGGGGAGCTGCCGGACGACGTACCGGATCCGGCCGAGCAGGCTGTCACGGCCAGCAGCGCGGCGGACGCGAGGAATGCGACCGCTCGAGTGGAAAACGACGGCTTCACGTCTACTCCTCCGATGCGCCGACTGGTCTGACCAGTGGACTAGGTCTCAATGGGGCACTAGGTTTGTCCCCTGCTCAGGTGCCTGTCAAGCGAATGGGGGTGTGCCGGAATGACAAAGAGCCCGAAGTTCGAGCCGGTACAACCCGTGCGCGCCTACCAACGGATCGTCGAGCAGGTCGAGGACGCTCTCGCCCGTGGTGACCTGGTTCCGGGCCAGCGGCTGCCGAGCGAGCGTGAACTGGTCGCCCAGTTCGAGGTCAGCCGGTCGACCGTTCGCGAGGCACTGCGGGTGCTGGAGAGCAACGGCGTGGTCCGCTCCCGGCCCGGCGATCCGAACGGCCCGGAGATTCTGCCGTTCTCCTCCTCCGCGCTCCGCAAGCAGGTGGCGCGGCTGGCCCGGGTCGACGAGCTGACCCTGAGCGAGCTGATCGGGTTCCGGATGATCATGGACGGCGCCGCGATCCAGGTCGCGTCCCGGCTGCGGACTCCCGAGGAGCTGGACGACCTGGAGGCGACCCTGGTCGCGATGCGGGACGCGATCGACGTCGACTTCGCCGCGTTCAGCGAGGCCGATCTCGCGTTCCACGAACTGATCGCGCGGATCAGCCGGAACTCGCTGATCCAGACCTGTAACGAGGTCGTCCGCGGTGTCGTCCTCGGACTGATCGCCGACAAGGTCGCGCACGCCGCCAACAGCCGCGCCCTGATGCTCGAGTCGCTGCACCACCACGCCGAGGTGGTCGACGCGATCCGCACCGGCAACGGCCACGCCGCGGCCCGGATCGCCCGCCAGAACATGTTCGACTACTACGCCGGGTACGTACCCGACTCCGAGCAGGAAACGTTGCGAGCGCTCATAGAGGACTGAGTGATTTCCGTGGCATTCTGACGGGATCGGTTCACTGCTGTGGGGGGCACAAGCGTGAGCAAACCTGCGATTCTCACGGTCGACGACGACCCGATGGTCTCGGCGGCCATCTCCCGTGACCTGCGCCGGCGGTACGGCGACGACTACCTGGTCGTCCGCGCGACCTCGGGCGATCAGGCCCTCGCCGCGCTGACCAAACTCGCGCTGCGCAACCAGCCGATCGCGTTGATCGCGACCGACCAGCGGATGCCCGGCATGACCGGCATCGAGCTGCTCGAACGCGCCCGCGAGCAGGCCCCGAACGCGAAGTACCTGCTGCTCACGGCGTACGCCGACACCGACGTGGCGATCCGCGCGATCAACGAGATCGGCCTCGACTACTACCTCCTCAAGCCCTGGGACCCGCCCGAGGACCAGCTCTTCCCGGTCGTCGACGACCTGCTCGGCGACTGGCAGCACGCCAACCCCGAGCACACCTCAGATGTTCGTGTCGTCGGCAACCGCTGGTCGGACCGCGCACACGACATCAAGACGTTCCTGGCCCGCAACCACGTCCCGTACCGCTGGTACGACGTCGAGCGCGACACCGAAGGGCAGCGGCTGCGGGAGCTCGCCGACGCCGCCGACCACGACCTCCCGCTCGTCCTGATCCCGGAAGGCGACACGCTCCGCTCCCCCAGCGCGCTCGACCTCGCCTCTGCACTCGGTCTGCGCACCCGTGCCGAGCAACCGCTGTACGACGTCTGCATCGTCGGCGGCGGACCGGCCGGACTCGCGGCCGGTGTCTACGCAGCATCCGAAGGCCTCAGCACGGTGATCGTCGAACGCGAGGCACCCGGCGGACAAGCGGGACTCAGCGCCGCGATCGAGAACTACCTCGGGTTCCCGCGCGGCCTCACCGGCTCCGACCTCGCCCAGCGGGCCGTCGCGCAGGCGTCCCGCTTCGGCGCGGAGATGGTGCTCGCGCGCTCGGTCGTCGGCCTCGAGTCCCGCGGCCCCGTGCACGCCGTACTGCTCGAGGGATCCGGTGAGATCGAGGCCCGCGCGCTGATCGTCGCGACCGGTGTCTCGTACCGCAGCCTCGACGTCGACGGCCTCGGCGACCTCACCGGGCGCGGCGTGTGTACTACGGCGCGACCGCGAGCGAAGCCAGGCAGGTCCAGGACGACGAGGTGTACGTCGTCGGCGCGGCGAACTCGGCCGGACAGGCAGCGCTCAACCTGGCCCGGTACGCCAAACGCGTCATCCTCGTGGTCCGCGGCGACACCCTCGAGACCTCGATGTCGCGGTACCTCATCGACAAGATCACCGAGGCCGCGAACATCGAAGTACGGTGCCGGACCGAGGTGGTCGGCTGCCGCGGCGACGGTCATCTCGAGGCCCTGACGCTCGCGGATCGCAGCTCCGGGCGGGTCGAGGAGGTGCTCGCCGGCTGGCTGTTCATCTTCGTCGGCGCGATCCCGCGGACGGACTGGCTCGGCGACTCCGTCGTCCGCGATACCAAGGGGTTCGTCGTGACGGGACCGGATCTGATCGCGCAGAACCGGTGGTCGCTGCCCAGGACGCCGTACGCGCTGGAGACCAGCGTGCCGGGGGTGTTCGCGGCCGGCGACGTACGGCTCGACTCGATGAAACGCGTGGCGTCCGCGGTCGGCGAAGGCGCCATGTCGATCTATCTCGTCCACCGCTACCTTGCGACGATCTGATGACTGGGACCTTCTGATGAGGGCAGAGGACCTGCGCGCGATCCCGCTCTTCGCCGGGTTGACCGATGCGCAACTGGACGAGCTGATCGACGGCAGCACCGAGGTGTCGATCGAGCGGGGCGTCGACCTGTTCCACGAGGGCGAACCCGCCGATTTCTGGTGGGTGCTCGTCGACGGCGCGATCTCGCTGCACCGCAAGATCGGCCGCGAGGACACCGTGCTGGGCAAGATGGACGTCGCGGGGCGCTGGGCCGGCGGGTTCCGCGCGTGGGACGAGCACGGCCTGTACCTGGCGAGCGGCCGCGGTCTCGCCGAAGGGCGGGTCCTTCGGGTGCCGGCCGACATACTGCGGGAACGGATCGACGACTGGTTCCCGCTCGCCGGGCACCTGATCAAGGGGGTCTACGGGACCGCGCGGGCAATCGAGTCGACGGCCCGGCAGCGCGAGTCGCTGATCACGCTCGGCACGCTGGCGGCCGGGCTCGCCCACGAGATCAACAACCCCGCCGCGGCCGCCGCACGATCGGTCAGCGCACTCGACACCGCGTGCGTCACGCTGCTGTCGGCGCTGCGCGGTCTCGCGGAAGGCGACGTGACGGCCGCGCAGTTCAGCGCGCTCGACGAGCTGCGGCTCGAGCTCGGCTCAGGGACGGCGGCGCCGGATCCGGTGGACCTCGCCGATCACGAGAACACGATCGCGGACTGGCTCGATGAGCACGACGTCGAGCGATCGTGGTTCGTCGCGCCCCCGCTCGCCGCGGCCGGCACGAGCGTGGGCTGGTGCGAGCGCGCGGCCGACGTACTCGGCGATGCTTTGGGACCCGGTCTCGAATGGGTGGCCAGCACGTTGTCGGTCGCGACGCTGCTCAGCGAGGTGAAGGAGTCGACGAGGCGGATCACCGAACTGGTCGCCGCGGTCCGCTCGTACTCGCAGATGGACCGCGGCTCGATCCAGACGATCGACGTCACCGAGGGGATCGAGAGCACGCTCGTGATGCTCGGGCACAAGCTCCGCGACGGCGTCGAGGTGGTGCGCGCATATGGCGCCGGCGTACCCCGGATCGACGCGTACGCCGGCGAACTGAACCAGGTGTGGACGAACCTGATCGACAACGCGGTCGACGCGATGGACGGCGTCGGCACGTTGCGGATCACGACCCTGGCCGACGGCGACCGGATCGTCGTCGAGATCGCCGACACCGGTCCAGGGATGCCGCCGGAGGTCGCGGCCCGTGCGTTCGAGCCGTTCTACACGACCAAGGACGTCGGCAAGGGCACCGGCCTGGGCCTCGACATCGCGCAACGGATCGTCGCCGAACACCACGGCGGCACGATCGGCATCACGTCACGCCCGGGCGAGACCAAGGTCCAGGTGCGGCTCCCGCACCAGCCGCCCGGCTGAGATCAGGTGTCGTGCTCGAGGATGCGGACTCGGGGCACCTTCAGGAGCTTGCGTGCCTTGGTGGTCCAGTCGGAGCACACGAATGATGCTGCGGTCTCCGGCCAGGCGACCACCACGACCTCTTGGCTCTTGGTGGTCTTCACCATCTGCATCAGCGCCAGCAGCACCTCGCCGTGCGTGATGGAGACGTGCACCGGGTAGCCGCTCGCCGCCCGAAGCTGCCGGGAGCTGTGCTCGATCACCGAGGCGAGATCGACGGCCGGGTCCGCGAGGGTCGCCGTCGGTGGTCCGCCCTGTGTTCCACGCTGTGTTCGACTCTGTGCTCGGTCAACCGTTGCCGGCGGGCTGATGCGCGCCGACGCCACCGTCGCCGAGCCGACCACGGACGCCGAGCCGGTCAGACCGGCCACGTCCGCGAACGTCGATCCCAGCAACGCCATCGGACCGCCGAACCCGCTCTCCGGATGACTGGACACCAGCAGGTGATAGTCCACGGTGTCCTCGCGCTTTGCATGCAGGGCGGCAACGCGGCGCGCGTCGCCCTCGCTCATCTCCCGCTCGATGAGCACCACCACGTCGTACGTCATTCGTGGCTCCCTTCGCGTCAATTCCGTTGTACTCCTGCCCGGGTGCCGACCAAAGCACCGGCCGCGCGTCCGTCACGGAATTGTCAATTTCCTCTCAGGGTCCTCCCAGACTCGCCCGAGTGCAGGTCAGGGAGCCGGCGAGGTTGCGCCGAGGCTCTCGCGGGCGCGGGTGTCGGGGGCCAGACCGGACAGCAGGTACGGCGCGTCGATCAGTGAGAGGTTCGCGCCGTCGAGCAGGCGCGGATGCAGCGCGTACACTTCCGCGCCCGCGCGCGGCGTGAGGTCACCGGTCAGCACCGCGACGAGATCGGCGCGTTTCGCCGCGTCCTCGTCCCAGCTCCGGTCCGGCTCCAACCGCGCAACGACCCGCCGCGCGAACGCCGCCGGCTCCTCGGCCGGGTCCCGGACGTAGCCGACGACCGACCCGTCGGCGCACCGGACCGCGATCTCGTCGGCCCGGGCGGCCGCGTGCCAGCAGCAGATCTCCCACAGACTCACCCGGTCGCCCGACCCGTGCACCTCCTCCAGCGTCGCCGCCATCAGCCCGAGATGACCGCCGTACCTCGCGACGTTGTGGCCGTGCCCGGCCGCGCCGAGGTTCACGTCGTACCAGCGCAGCTCCTTGGTCCGCAGGTCGACGCCGAACGGCAGCAGGATCTTCGCCGCGCCGGCCAGGTCGAAGCGGTCCTCGACCGCCGCCGGATCGAACAGCCCGCTCGGTTGCCGCAGCAGGCCGACGAAACCGCGCTCAAGCTCGTCGAACGGTACGTCGTTGTAGCTGAACACCACCGGCAGCAGATAGCGACCGCCCACCCGGCGCACCGCGCGCAGATCGATGTCCACGAATTCCGTCGAACCGTCAGGGCCCGGCGCCGACGTCAGATCGCCGGAATGCACCAGCGCGTCCTGGTCGAACCGCAGCCGGGTGTAGTCGCACAGCCCGACGAAGGCCCACTCCTCGTCGAACACCGCCACCGACAGGTCGAGGTCGATCCTCCGGCCGCGCGGCTCGACCCAGTGCAGGAACAGCCGCAGCAGCTCGTCCTGCGGGATCGGCACCGCACTCCCCCGCGTCATCCGCAGCAGGCTCGACGACGCGTTCCGCTCCGAGCCCGGCGCGGCGATCCGGGACAGCTCCTCGTCCAGGAACACCCTGCGCAGACGCGGCAGTCCCGTGGCCCGGCGCAGCATCTCCCCGGTCAGTACGCCGGACAGCTCGACCGCGAGCTCGGTCGGCAACGACTCCCGGTCGTCGACCGCCGTCCATATCCGGGCGGTCCCACCGCGCGGGAAGAACAGCCGCAGATCACCCGGCGGCGTCCGGACCTGCCCCAGGGCGGCCGTGATGACCGCCGGCGACACGTCCGACACCGCGGTCGTCACAGCGTCGACGAGCTCACCGTGCTGCTCCGGTGGAAGCGCCCGCGCCAGGTGCACAAGACGGCGTACCAACTCGCCCGGACGTTGCCGCAGCAGATCGAGGGCCAGCTCCGGCCGCCCCTGCGCGAACGCGCCTTCGACGCGGGAGCTGAACGTGCTCATCACGAGCCGCCCACTCTCCACCCGTACCAGCGGATGCCGCGACGCCTCGCCCGCCACCGCACGCCCGGCGGCCGTTCCGAGATCCAGATCGGTACGACGGAGGACCGCGAACGCCAGCGCCGCGACCGGGAAGCGGGTGGCGAACTCGAACGGATGCAGGTTCTCCCCGATCCGCTTCCAGGCGCGCTCGTGACGCAGCATGTCCTCGACGAGGGTCTCGACCGGCAGCCGGTCCAGACGCTCCAGCACGAGCCGTCGAGTTGCCCGCGGCAACGACTTCCGCCGGGCCGGCGGCGTCCGCAGCCCGGGGTCGGCGTCCATCAAGGCGTAGACCAGCCGCAATACGTCGGTCGCGGTGTCGGCGCGATCGATCAGCTCGGGATCGTCGGCCAGGAAATGCGCGATGACCAACGCACGCGTCTCGCGGACCGGGATGTCGTCGGGAATCCAGGCCGAGCTCGCGCCGTCGAGCAGCACCTGCAGGTCCGCGCGATCCCCCGCGGACAAGGGCGCGCGGCGCGCCAACAGGGCCCCGACGGTCTGGCGGACCGAGTCGGCCGTGGCCAGCGAGAGCAGCCGCAGACGATCCGAACGGACATGCGCCGGCGGCTCCTCAGCCGGCGAGGGCTTGAGGAACGGATCCTTCGGGTCGATGCGCCGCAGGCACAACGGACAGGCGCTGAAGTCGCTGCCGTCCCAGCACGTGCGGCAGACCAGATGTGCGCATGGGGAGACCGCGTGCACAGACGTCGTGTCGCCGCAGAGCACGCACGGTTGCTCCGGCTCCTGCAGCAGGCGCGCGAAGACCCGGTTCACGTAGAAGGTCTCGGTGTCGCCCGGCACACTCTCCGGGAAGCCCCGGAACAACGGTGTGTGCTTGGCGTCGAACCCGGACTCGGCGTCGAGCAGGTCGAGCAGCGCACTGCCGAAACCGGCCAGCGCGGGCGCCGACAGCGAGGCACAGTGCCGGTACAGACCGACCGACAGCAGGAGACCGCGCTGGATCAGGTCGGCCTGGAGCGCGGACAGGCCGGCCTGGATCGTGAGCGGCCGGCGCAGCCAGTGCCAGGCGGAGCGCCGTACGGGAGGAGTGAGGGCGGTGGCGTCGACGAGCCGGCGGCGGCGCAGCAGGACGGCAGCCTGCGGATCCGCTGGTTGGTCCGGCATCGGCGTCTCCCCCGGGTGGGCGTCAGGAAGGCGCCAGGGGCGGAGAGCGAACGCGCTACTTGGCCTGGTGAAGGAGAAGGAAGCACGTCCAGGAGCCGCCCCTGGCACTGAGAACGCTACCGGGCGCCACCGACAGTTTCGGCGCCGCCGCCCACCGGAGGGGCTCAGAAAAGAAGAGCTCCGGTAGCAGGGTCGGGGCCGCCCCGCCCAGACCCCGCTACCGGAGATCTCCAGAGTAGAACGTTCACCCAAATACTGCGCCACCGGGTCCCCGATTCGTTGCCGAACTGGCACTGATGCGCCGCTGCGATCACTGTCGGCAGGCGCGATGCCACGGATAGTGATTGGCATAGTCCGTGGGTAATTACTGTGCGGTAAATTGGGGGCTCCCGCGTTTAGCCGGTGAACGATCTCTCTTAAATGTAAGAAAGAAGTAAAGAAATACCGCCGGTCACCAGTCGTTTCCGCCACCGGTGAACCAGTCGTTGCCACCGGGACCGTCGGCGCCGGTACGGGCGGGGAAGGCGGAGAAGGCTGGGATCTGCATGATTTTCGACCCTTCTTGGTGCTGACCAACTGGTGGAATGGCCCGGGCATCCGGGTGACCTGATGTGAACAGGTCGTTACTATGAACGCATAACCGCTCAGATCGACCGCTTGTGAGGCAGACGATGATTCTGATCGGTCGGAGCAGCTGGGTGCTACCTCGGCAATGGAAGCTCTGGTCGTTGCCGAGGACCGCGCTGACTTATGTGCTCGCGATTGATTTGATTGCGGTGACGATTACCACACTCGCGGTCCGGAGCACGCTGAGCGGCCCGCATTCCGGTGTCCGCCATTCGGAATGGGTGGCGTTCGGCGTCCTCGCCGTTGCCTCGACCCTGCACCTGGAATTCGCCCGCGGAATCGAGCGCCGGCGCGAGCTGGCCGCGAACACCTCGCCGCACACCAACCTGAAGTGCCTGTGGATCTTCGCGGCTCTGCTGCTGCTCCCGCTGTCGCTGGTCGTCCCGCTCGTCGTACTGGCCTACACCTATTCCTGGTTCCGCGTGTACGGCCGGACCGTTGCGCACCGCAAGGTCTTCTCCACCGCCACGTACGTCCTGGCCAGCGCCGCAGCAGCCGCCGTACTGCGTGCAGGAGGTCTCCTCGACGCTCCGCGCGTACCTACCGGTTTCTGGTCGCTCCTGGTGGTTATGGCCGCAGCCGCGACGTGGTGGCTGGTGAACTACGCGCTGGTGATCGGAGCGATTCTGCTCTCCACTCCGGAGGCCACAGCACGTGAGGCACTCGGTGAGCTGTCAGACCAGATCGTCGTGTGTGCCGGCCTGGGTCTGGGCGTAGCGATCGCTGCGGTGCAGTCGTCGTACCCCTGGGTCGTTCCGGTACTCATGGTGACGGTCCTGGCGCTGCACAGGGACCTGCTGCTCCCGCAGTACCAGCGGGCCGCAGGCATCGACGACAAGACCGGCCTGGCCACCTCGTCGTACTGGGCGAGCGCGGTGCCCGCAGAGCTCGCTCGCGCGGACACACTGCGCAGCACGGTCGGTCTGCTGATGCTGGACCTGGACAGGTTCAAGGAGATCAACGACACCTACGGTCACCCCGCTGGTGACGAGGCGCTGCGTGCTGCCGGGGAAGCGATCCGGGCGGAGGTGCGGAACGGCGACCTGGTTGCACGGGTCGGTGGCGACGAGCTGGCGGTGCTCCTGCCGGGCGCGTTCGAGTCCGAGGTGCTGGAGATCGCAGAGCGGATCAGAGAGCGGCTCGTGACGCTCACGGTCTCGGTCAGTACGACGGACGGCGGTACGGCAACGCTCGACGGCGTACCGGCCTCGTTCGGCGCGGCCGTCTACCCGGCCGTGGCCAGCACGATGGACCAGCTGATCCTGGCTGCCGACGACGCGCTGCTGCGGGCCAAGCGGTCCGGGCGGAACCAGATCGTGGTCGCCCGCCCGAACCACTCCTCCAACCACTCCGAAGACCTGCAGCCGAACGAGGCTGCTGAACAAACCGTCAGCGACTGACCTCGATCAGCGCCTTGCCGCGCAACGTGCGGTTCTCCAGCGCCCGGTGCGCGTCGGCGACATGGTCGAGGTCGTAGACCTGGTCGATGACCGGCTTGAGATCCCCAGCGGCCGCACGAGCGATCACGTCAGCCCCTGTGACGGACGTAGTCGTCGAATCCGCCCGCAGATCCATGATGCCCTTCACGGTGAGCCCGCGCCGCTCGACCTCCGCGGCGTCGTACGGCGCGAAACTGCCGCTCGGCGCTCCGTGCGCGGAGATCCAGCCGCCGTCCTTCACCACACTGAACGCAGCCGCGCCCAGCTCGCCACCGGCGCCCTCGAACACGACATCGGCACCGGCGCCGTTCGTTGCCTCCAGCACCGATTTCTCCCAGCCCGGCTTGCCGTAGTCGATCAGTACGTCGGCGCCCTGGGCGCGGCTGAGTTCGAGCTTCTCGTCACCGCGGGCCGCCGCGATGACGCGGGCTCCGGCCTGGTGCGCCAACTGGATCAGCAGCAAGCCCATGCCGCCGGCGGAGGCGGTGATCAGTACATCCTGCCCGGCCATCGGCGGCGCGAGTTCCTCGAGCATGAGAGCCGTGAAGCCGTCGCCGTACACCGCCACCGCGGTCCGCAGGTCGAGTTCGGGCGGTACCTCGACCAGATCGGTCGTGGTCAGGGCCAGCTCCGCATGAGCACCGAAGGCCACGCCCCGCCCCACGACGGTCTTGCCGATCCAGTCCGCCGGCACTCCCGCGCCGACCGCGCGGACCCGTCCGCCGAGGTTGCTGCCGGTCACGTACGGCGTCTGCACGTCGAAGAACTCGCCGTGCTCACCCCGGCGGATCGCGGTCTCGACGAAGATCACGTCCGCGACACCGACCTCGACCAGCACCTGCCCGCCGGCGGGCTCGGGGGCCGGGACCTCACGGGTCTCGATCACGTCCGGACCACCGAACGCGGTCACTACTGCTGCACGCATATTCACACTCTCCGGGTTTGTCGGTCTGACCCTCCGAGCCTGCAACCTCAACGAAGGTTCAGGTCAAGTCCAACCGGCAGCTCGACAGTACGTATATGTCCACTGGCAGCACGCGCACGCCTGCCAACCGGCTCGATCAACGGCTAGTGGACCTATACGTACTGTCGAGCTGCAGAGCGCGGCGGATCTGTCGGCGGCGGGGCGTACTGTGCGGGGCATGTTCGACGCCGTCTTCGTGCCTGCCGACCCGCCGCGCGCTGGCCGCCTGGCGCTGTACGGCGACCTGGCCGGCGCGGGCGAGACCGCCGACGGGACGGTCGACCTGGTCCTCCCCCGCGGCACCACAGTCCGCCGCACCACGGTCCCGGCGCGCTTGCTGTCCATAGACGACGTACTCACCCGTCTGACCGAGCCGGACGAGCCAGGCGGGCACGCCTCGACTAGTTGGGCCGCGTGGCGGGCGGCTGGGCTCGCGGGGTTGGTGCTGATCGGGCGCGGGCGGCTGGTGCCGGACCAGAGCCCGGAGGGGTACGGCGCGTGGCGGGTGGCGCCGCTCGACCCGCTCGACCACGCCTGGCTGCGGAACCTCAGCGCCGCAATGCCGGCGTACGGTCATGCACTGCCTCTCGACGGCACTCGCCCGGTCCGGCTGATCGAGCCGGAGCACCTGGTCCGCGCGTTCTGGGACGCGCTCGCGGACACCCTCGTCCGCACTCCCGCCGCAGCTGTCGCGGCACGCCCCGGCGCGGCGCCGTTCGCGGCCGCCGAGCCCACACAGCTCCCCGGCCCGACCGCCTGGCTCGACGAAACCGCCCTCGCCGAGCAAGCCGGCACCCGCCTCGTCCTGCGCATCGAGCCGCCAGAAGACGCACCGGACTTCCGGGCAGTTCTGCAGTTGCGCAGCGGCGTGGACCCGAGCCTGCTCGTCGACGTCGCGGACATGTGGAACGCCCCGGCCGCCGTACTCACGGCCCTCGGCGAACGCGCCGAGACCGACCTCCTCCTCGCCCTCCGCCGCGGCGCCCGGGTCTGGCCGCCACTCGGCTCGGCTCTGCGTGACGCCGCACCGGAAGACATCCCGATCGACGACGACGCGTTGGAAGAGCTCGCCGAGGGCAGTACGGCGCTGGAGGGCGCCGGCATCGAGGTGCTCTGGCCGACCGAGCTGTTCGCCGGCGAACTCGCCGTCCGCGCGACCGTCGCGACACCGACTCCCGGCGCCGTCACCGGCCCTGATTTCAGCCTGACCGAGCTCGTCGCGTTCCGCTGGCGTCCCACGCTCGACGGCCAGGACCTGACCGAGGCGGAGGTCGCGGCGCTCGCCGAGGCCAAGCGCCCGATGATCCGCATGCGCGGGCGCTGGATCCGGGTCGACCACGACCTTGTCCGGCGGCTCCGCAACGGTTCCAGCCGCAAGCTCACCGGCGCCGAAGCGCTCGGCGCCGCGCTCACGGGGACCATCGAGGTGGACGGCGAGCTGGTGCCGTTCGACGCCGACGGTTCGCTGGCCGCGATGCTCGCCCGGCTGCGGACGGCCGAGGAGCAGGCTCCGTTCACCGAGCCTGCTGGTCTCCAGGCGACCCTGCGCGACTACCAACGCCGCGGCGTCGCGTGGATGGCGCAGCTCGCCAACCTCGGTCTCGGCGGTTGCCTCGCCGACGACATGGGCCTCGGCAAGACGATCCAGGTCATCGCGCTGCACCTGCAGCTCAAGGGGCGCGGCCCGACCGTCGTCGTCTGTCCGTCGACGCTGCTCGGCACCTGGGAGCGGGAGTTCGAGCGGTTCGCTCCCGGCGTACCGACGCGCCGCTACCACGGTCCGGGACGGACGCTCAGCGATCTCGCGCCCGACGAGGTCGTGCTCACGACGTACGGCGTGGTGCGCCAGGATCACCGGGTGCTCGGTGAGATCGCGTGGGGCCTCGCCGTCGCGGACGAGGCGCAGCACGCGAAGAACCCGTTGTCCCGCACCGCCCGTGCCCTGCGAACGTTGCCATCGGCAACCAGGATCGCCCTGACCGGCACTCCGGTGGAGAACCGGCTCTCCGAGCTCTGGTCGATCCTCGACTGGGCGGCTCCGGGGCTGCTCGGCACGCTCGACAGGTTCCGCCACGACGTCGCCGTACCGGTGGAGCGGTTCCACGACGAGGAGGCGACCGCTCGGCTCGGTCGCGTGACGCGGCCGTTCCTGCTGCGGCGGCGGAAGAGCGACCCGGGGATCGCGCCGGAGCTGCCGCAGAAGTCCGAGCACGACGTCGTCGTACCGCTGACCACCGAGCAGGCCACGCTCTACCAGGCCGTCGCGAAGGAAACGCTCGCGAAGATCGAGGATGCCGAGGGCATCGCGCGGCGCGGGCTGGTGCTGAGTCTGCTCACGCAGTTGAAGCAGGTGTGCAACCATCCGGCGCAGTTCCTGCACGAGCCCGGTCCGCTCGAGCGGCGGTCCGGCAAGCTCGCGGCGCTCGACGAACTGCTCGACGTGATCCTGGCCGAGGGCGAGTCGGTGCTGATCTTCAGTCAGTACGTCGAGATGTGCCGGCTGATCGAGGCGCATCTGGCGGCGCGGCAGGTCAAGACACTGTTCCTGCACGGCGGCATCGGGGTGCGGAAGCGCGAGCAGATGGTGGAGCAGTTCCAGTCGGGCGAGGCGCCGGTGTTCCTGCTGTCGCTGAAGGCGGGCGGCGTTGGGTTGACGCTGACACAGGCCACGCATGTCGTGCATTACGACCGCTGGTGGAACCCAGCGGTCGAGGACCAGGCGACGGACCGCGCGTACCGGATCGGTCAGGACCGGCCGGTGCAGGTCCACCGGCTCGTCACGGAGAACACGCTCGAGGACCGGATCGCCACGGTGATCAACGCGAAACGCGACCTCGCGGACGCGGTCGTCGGATCGGGCGAAGCGTGGTTGAGCGAACTGTCGGACGCCGAGCTGACCGAGCTCGTCGAGCTGTCGACCGGACCGGTGCGATCCGGGTCGACGAGCGCCTACAACCCTTCTGCCGTTGGGAAATCCGATGCCTGACGAGAACAGGCCGGCTGCGTCGGGGCCGGCGTGGTGGCGGAGTCGGGAGGATGCGGGGCTGCCGGCGGCGAAGGGCGCGGGGAGTCGGCGGTCGTTCGGGGCGACGTGGTGGGGACGGGCCTGGTTGGAGGCGCTCGAACAGCGGGCACGGCTCGATCCGGGGCGGCTGTCGCGCGGGCGGTCGTATGCGCGACGCGGCAGTGTGCTGGAGCTGACGGTCAGCCCGGGCGAGGTCGAGGCAGTAGTGCAGGGCAGCCGCGTCACGCCGTACCAGGTGACGGTCCGGATCCGTGCGTTCACCGCGGCCGAGTGGGACGCCGTACTCGACGTTGTGTCGGCGCAGATCGGGCGGGTCGCGGCGCTGCTCGACGGGGAGTTGCCGCCGGAGGTCGTCGAGGACGTCCAGGCGGCCGGGCTGGACCTGTTACCCGGCGCAGGCGAGGTGCTGACGAACTGCAGCTGCCCGGACTTCGCCGTACCGTGCAAGCATTCCGCGGCTGTTTGCTACCTGGTGGCGGACGCGCTGGACGACGATCCCTTCGCGCTACTCCTGCTCCGCGGCCGGCGCAAGGACGAACTCCTCTCAGCCCTCCGCTCGCGCCGCACCGGCAACACCACCGCACCAGCTCCGCTCCGCGCTCCCGCACCAGCCGGCATCCCCGCCATCGCAGCCTTCGCCCGCCACATGCCAACCGCACCGGGCGCGGATGCGGGTGCAGGTGTGGTTCCTGTGCCGGTGCCGCCTCGGCCGCTGGGGGCGCCCGGTGTGCCGGCGGCAGTGAAGGTGCTGGACCCACCGCGATCATCCGGCGTCGACGTACGCGACCTCATCGCCCTGGCCACCGACGCCGCCCGCCGAGCCTGGGAACTGGCCTCCGGCGACCCCACCCAGGCACTCACCTACGAGCAGGACCTAGCCCGCCGAGCCGCACACCTCCTCGGTACGCCGGAACTAGCCGACCTAGCGCACCGAGCCGGCACCTCCGCCCGCCGACTCACCACCTGGGCCACCGCCTGGCGCCAAGCCGGCCCCGGCGGCCTGGCCGTCACCATCGACGACCCCCACGAAGTAGACCCCGAAGCCCTGACCGAAGCCCTAGAAGCCCTCCCCCAAGCCACCACCGAAGCCAACCGGGTCACCAAGGGCAAACTCCAACTCCGCCTCGGCAAAGACAACCTCTGGTACCGCTTCGACAAAAGCTTCAACGACTGGACCCTCACCCGCCCACCCACCCCAGACCCCCGAGCCCTCCTCTAAGCTCCAACCACTTACCTGGGGAGGGATCAATCACCATGCACCGCCGAGCCGTCATCGCCACGCTTCTCCTACTGACTTTGCTCGGCTGCAACCCCGACACGACGAACAAGACCGCTCCGATTCCGAGCGGCGATGTCTGCGAGCGAGTACGTCCGCAACTCGCCGGCAACTGGACCACCGACAGCGCCGACAGCGCCGACGGCGGCGACAGCGGCGGACCCAAGCTCGGCGCCCCGCTGTCGGACACCTGCGCTCTCGTGGACGCCGACCAGCAGACTCACCGGATCTGGGTCAAGGTCTCCATCCTTCCCGTGACCGACGAGCAGGCGGTCGCGTACCGCAAGGCCGACGAACTGTCGGCGGCGCGCCTGGGGTACGCCGCGAAGGTCACCGACGGCGGCCTGGGCAACGGTTCGTGGGCGCTCAACCCGGCGGCGGCCGCTCCCTGGCTCGTGTTCCGCACCGAGGGTCGTCAGGTCCGGCTCCGGGTCGACAACGACGGCGCCGGAACTATGGACGAACTCCGATCGATCGCCCGGAGGATCGCCGAACTTCCGGGCGGCCTGCCCGCCGCGCCCCTGACGACAGTCCGGCCTGAATGCGACCGCGGTACCGCGGCGGCCGAACACGTTCTCGGCGCGAAGGCCGTCGTCCGGCGCGATGCCCTCGTCGACCAGCAACTCTGGTGCCAGTGGGGTTCGGCGGCCCGTGCGGTCTGGGTCACCGCGGGCCGGGCAGGTTCCGGCAACGCGTTCAGCTTCAACATTCTCCAAGAGAACGCCAAGTCGAACGAGTCGCATCGCGTGACGGTCGGCACAGAAGGCTGGCAGCAGACCCAAGGCTTCCTGGTCTTCAAGACCGGCAAGGGCGTGTACGTGGCGATCGCCTCCGCGCCGATCGAACAGATGCGTCCAATTCCGATCGTGATGCTGGCACGGGCGATCGAGCCGGCCTACTCCTGACTGTTGCGGGCGGCAACAAACGCCCGGGCGACACGGGTGATGAGGTCGTAACGGATGGGTTTGTCGAGGGGGAATTTGAGGGTGCCTTTGCCGGAGCGGTAGGGGGTGAGGGCTGCGGTGAGGGGCTGGTCGGTGGGTGGGATGGGGTAGATGGCGATGTGGGTCTTCCAGGCGCTGAAGTGGAGCAGGGGTGTGCCGTCGAGGGTGATGGTCGGCATCTGGTAGCTGATCTTTTCGGCTGCGTCGGGTACGGCGGCGTGGATCGTACGGCGTACCTGGTCGAGCACTCCGCGGACCAGCGCACGTACTGCGTCCGCGCACCGACCGCGAGCTGAGACGCCCAATGCAGTTGCGCCTGCCCGATGTGCTCGGCCGTCGCCCGGCAACTCCACTCGATCGTCCCGGCCCGCACACCCCAATCAGCCTCCACCGCCGACCGCAGCGCCCCCATCACGCATCCGCGGTCCTCGAGTCGTGGATATCGGCGGTCCAAGCGCAGCCTCGATCCACGACTCGACGTTCCGGCGCCCAACCAAACGCCACGACTCGGAGCGATCCCGGACGGCCGTGTTCGGGAGGGTGTGCTGAGGTCAGGCGGGGCGGTGGAGTGAGGTTTGGGTTTCTAGTGCCTTGATCAGGTGGGTGGCGATCTTGGCGTGGCCTTCGACTGTGGGGTGGACCTGGTCGGTGCAGTCGGCTTCGGTGATCCAGCCGGTGGAGTCGACATAGACCAGGTTCGGGTCGTCGAGGGACTTCACCGCGGCCTCGATCGTGTCCGCGTGCTTGCCGTTGAACGGGGTCAGCGACACGATCGTCGCGGCCGGGTACGCCGCCCGCACCCGGCGTACGTAACCGGCGTACTCCTCGACCTCCAGCGTCGGATCGTTCACGCCGAGGTTGATCACCACCACGTCCGACGGCTCGACCCGCTCGGCCGGCGAGCCGGCGAAGTTCCACCCGAACGAGTCGGCCCCGGCCGGCACCTCGCCGTTCCCCGGCTTGCTGATCCCCTGGCTCCCGAACCCGACCTGGTACGACGTGGCGCCGAACGCGCGCGCGGTCAGATACGCGTACGACGTCGTACCGTCCGCGCCCTCCGACTCCGGGTGCTCGCTCAGCGACCGCACGCCCTGCGTGATCGAGTCGCCGTAGAACTCCACCCGGGGACCGCTCGGCCGGCCGCTGAGCCGCAACGCCGACCGTACGTCGAGCACCAGACCGGCGAACACGACCGCGCACTCGAACGGCGGGTTCCACCGGTTGACGTGCTCGTTGACGTCCTTCACCACCACCGACACCTGGTGCCGGCCATCGGGCGCAGACAGCTCGATGACTGGTCCTTCGAGCACGTGCAACGAGGGCTCGCCGTCGTCGACCGTGACCCACAGGTGCGGCGCCACGGTCAGCCCGTCGGTGTCGAACAGCAGTTGCACCCGCTCCCCGGCGTACGAGAACGAGATCCGCGACCCGGAGTTGACGGTGATCGCCACGCCGGGCTGCTGTCCCCACTGTCCTTCCAGGACGATGCGCGGATCGGACGGGGCGACGACCTCGCCTGGCTCGAACGGCACGGGCATTCTCCTTGTCTTCGGCGGCGATGCCATTCTGCCGAACGCATCACCAGCCTTCCTTCCGGGCCCGCGCCTCGAACAGCAGGATTCCGGCCGACAGCGCGACGTTCAGGGAGTCCGCCTGGCCGAGCATCGGGATCGACACCGCGTCGAACCCCTCGTCGTGCCACGCCCGCGACAGCCCCGACCCCTCCGAGCCGACCACGAACGCGGTCGGACCGTCGTACTGCGGGACTCGGTAGGTGCCCGTGGCGGCCGGATCGGCGAGGTGCACGCGGAACCGGTGGCTCCGCAGCCACGCGGCCGCGGACGGGATGTCGTCGAACTCCACGATCGGGGTCGAGAGGACGGTGCCGCGGCTCGCGGAGTACACGGCGGGGTGGGTCGGGCGGGCGCGGCGGCTGGTCAGGACCAGGCAGTCGGCGTTGGCGGCGTCCGCCGTGCGGATCAGGGTGCCGAGGTTCCCGGCGTACTCGACGCCGTCGGCCACCAGGACCAGGGACCGGCTGGTGAAGCGGAACGTCTGCGGCCGCCACTCCGGGACCCTCGCGATCGAGATCAGGCCGTCCGAGCGGGTCTTGCGGGACAGCCGGGCGAGAAGCTTCTCCGAGATCCGGTACACCTCGGTGGCGCGGTCGGCGATCCGATCGACGACCGCCGGACCGGCCTCGGGGCCGGCTTCAGGGCACCAGAAGAAGGCCTCGATGGTGGCGGTCGTGGTCAGCAGGCGGTCGTGTTCCCAGGTGCCTTCGACCATGATCCGGCCGGGCGAACCGTCCTTGCGGAGCGCGAGCAGGTCACGGACACGAGGGTGTTGCGCGCCGATAGAGCGGACAAAAGGGTGCACAGTCATGTGCAGGCTCCGTACGGAGAGAATCAGCAAGCGCGCCGGGGACCCAGGGGGTCCACTCCGGCGGGGCGACACCAAGAGGGTGCCGTGGTACTGACGCGGCCTTCCCGACCGCGTCAGCCAAGGATTCTCATCACACCTCGGATGGTAGGCAGCCGCAGTTCCGCCGTCATCCGGTTTTCCACAGGCCGGTGGCGGGCCGGTTTTGGTCTGTCGGTGCGGGTGGTTAGAGTCCTTTTCTCACGGGAGGGAGTGCGGATGGACGCGACACTGCTCGACGCCGAGGCCGACGCGGCGGTGCTGCGGGTCTACCGTCAGGTGTTCGCCGTGCTCGCCCGCGAGGCCGGCGCGATGATCGTCGACCCGGATCTGCTCGACGCCGACCAGGCGATCCTGGACGCGTTCGCCGAGGCGGGCAGCGACGGGCTGACCGTCGAGCAGGCCACCCTCGCCTGCCGGGCGTATCCGCACGACGTGATCGTCCGCCGCTTCGAGGTCCTCCGGCAGTACGGCGCGATCACCAAACTCGTCGACCGTCCGAACGAGTTGCGGCACCGCGCGGCCTTCGCGCCGTACGTGATGCTGATGTTCCTGCGGCGGATGTCCGTCCAGGGCGGTCAGGGCGAGCTGCACCAGCTGCTCACCCTCGAGGCGCACAGCGTCAGCGACCCGCAGGCGACGGCCGACGACGGCAGCGCCTCGATCGGCCGCCTGACCAAGGTCTTCCGCCTGCTCGGCAACGAGCTCGCCATCCTGGTCTCGACCAGCACCACCGCCCAGCTCCGGGAGAACGCCCAGCTCGCCTGGGGCAACGAGCGCCTGATCGAGCAGGCCGAGAAGGTGCACCGGCTGGTCCTGGACCGCTGGCCCGAGCTGCACCGCGACTGCACCTCGCTCCGGATGGCGCTGGCGGCGTACGCCGATGCTGTCCAGCTCGCCGCCGGGCGCCTGGTCGAGCGCGCCGGCACGACACGGGCGCTCGGCCTGCTGCCCATCGAGACCTGGTTGACCTTCTCCCGGGGCAGCGATCCCGGCACGCTGGCCGCCGTACTCGACGGGCTGCTGTTCGACGCCGCCGCGCCGGACTTCTCCGCGCAGACGATGGTCGAGGCAGTCGAAACGGGACGTCGCAGCGGGACGGCGCGGATGGCGCCACCGCGTCCGACGGCGGATGCGGACGCTCCGGAGTCCGCCGCCGCGACGGACCGTGAGGACCTCCGCGCCGAGGCGGAGCGGGTGCTCGCCGGGCGCCCGAGCGTCGACATCGTCGAGGTCATCGACGAGGCAGGCGACTGGATCACCGCGCGCCGCGTGCTCGCCGAGCTGACGGCGGCGCACCTGCACGACGAGCTCGACTACGAGCTGGTGTGGTCCGACGGCATGCGGATCGACCCCACCGCCGGTACGCCGTGGGCGACCGAAGGCGTGTTCCGCCGGGTGGTCCGATGAGCACCGAAGCTGTCGAGCGGCGGCTGTACAACGCGATGTGGTGGGCGAAGGTGCAGTCCGCCGGGCCGCTCGAGGTCGACCCGGACACGCCCGCCGTCGCCGGTCTCACCCGTGCCGCGGCGCCGGACGGGTCGTCGGTCTGGCTGGTGCCCACCCTCCCGTCCGGCGCAGGTCACGGCGTGCTCGACGAGCTCGACGCGCCGCCGGTCGCCGTCGAGCAGCCGAACGAGACGGCCCGCATTCTCGCGATCTGCGTCGCCTGCTGCTGGACCGACCGCAGCGCACCGGCCTGGCCCGGTTCGACCGGCACGCTCGCGCAGGTCAGATCCGTGTACGCCGGGATGCGCGGCCGCCCCGAGCAGTCGAGCGATCTCACCCTGATCATCGGCAGTCTGCGCCGCCTGCACGCGACGCACTGGCTCCTGTGGGACGACAAGGCCGCCGAGGTCCGCCTCGGCCCGCGCGTCATCACCTGGACCGCAGCCGACCTCACCACCCTCCGAGACCTCTGCCGCCACCTCCCGGAGCCGCCCGCCGCCGTGTTGTCCCCGCAGGTGTCGCCCGTGGACGAGCAGGAGCTGGAGGAATCGGATGAGTGAGCAGCATGCGTTGTTCGATCCGTTGCTCCAGGACCTCAGCGACCGCTCCCGGGACGAGGTGCTGGCCGCGTTCAGCGCGGTGCAGTACGCCGCGCACCCGGTCGCCGAGGTGCAGCTCGCCGGCCTCCGTGACGTCACGCTGCGCCGCCAGGTGCAGCGCATGCTCAAGCTCATCGGCCGGACCCTGGTCCACGTCGACGGCACCCATTGGACCGCGGGGTACGACGACGACATCGCCGCCAGCCTCGTGGCTCAAGGCTGGCAGCCGTTGTCCGTCGTCGACCGCGCGGTGCTGGTGCTCGTGCTGATCCATTCCGTCGCGATCCCCCGCAGCGAAGGAATCCTGACCGGTGACAGCTGGAAGTCCGCTCGCCCCACCACGGTCGACGAGCTGCGGACGACCAGGATCAGCGGCGAGGAGCGGCGCCTCGCTCTGCAGCGGTTGCGGGCCGCGGGGTTGATCCAGCTGTCCGGCGATCATTCGGGCGGGCCGTCGTACATCCCGGGTCCGCAGTTGCAGCGACTGACGCCGGCCGCACGTCGCCGCCTGCAGGACCAGCTGATCCTCGCGGCGGCGCCGGCCAGTCCGATCGCCGAAGCCATCCGCGCCCGCAACGGCGTCCCAGTCAGCACTACCACGGGAGGAGACGCATGAGCATTGAGGACGGACCGTTCGACATCCTCGGGTCCAAGGTGCTGCTCGGTGTGCAGGTCGTCGACCTGTCCCGCCTGTCGACGCACCCGATCCCGATGATCGGCCGCGGCCTGATCACGGTCGCCGGCCAGGGCCCCACCGACTCGAACGGCGCCGGCAAGTCGTCCTGGATCGCCGCGCTCAGCCTCCTGCACGCCGACGACCAGTGGCGCCTGACCAGCGGCGCGCCCGGCGCGGCCGAGCTGCTGTTCACGGCCGAGGCGGCCGGCCAGGAAGGCAACTGGTCGAACGTCGACCGCGGCTACATCGTCGGCGTCTTCTCCGACCCGGACCTCACCGACGTCGACGAGATCGAGGCTGCCGCGATCACGGTCTGGATCCGCATCAACCGCAAGGCGTCGTACATCGACCTGCGCTGGAAACAGGGTCTGCACATCCCGTACGGCGCGACCGAGGCCGAGCGGGCCGCCGGCGCCGACGCGTTGTGGGCCACCCTCCCGCACTCGAACGGCCGCACCGACTTCCACGCCAACAAGCTCTCCCAGGTGCTGTACGGCGGGCAGGTCCGGTGCGTCTCGTTCCTGTCGACGTCGGTGCGTTCCAGCCCGACCGCGAACCTGCTCGCCGAGCCGCTCAACGAGCTCGTCCCGGCCCGGATCTTCAACGCGATCGCGACCCTCACCGGTCTCGACCACGAGCTCGAGCAGGAGCAGGCGCACCGTTCGGCCGAGCACACCCAGCGCGAGGCGACCAAGCAGGCGACCGCGGACCTGCAGCGCTGGGAGCAGGAGATGGCGACCGTCGAGGCGGGCATCCTGCAGCGTGCGGCGGCGCGGGAAGCGCTCGCCGCGGCCAAGGAGTCCTGGCGGGCGCGCTCGGCGCGGCACCTGATCGACGGCTCCGCGCGGAACGACGAAATCCTGCAGGAGTTGACGGTTCTCGACGAGCGCGTCGCCGAGCAGGAGGCCCGGAAGGAAGCGATCGAGGCCGAAATCGATGCCTTTGGCAACGAGGAGGGCATGCTCCGGGACGTCCAGCTGACCCGCCAGGAGCGGGACAAGCTCGACGCCCGCGACCGGGAGCTCGACCTGGCGCAACGGTCGGTGCGAGAGCAACTGGAGCGTCTCGGGCAGGAGCACCGGCGGCTGCTGGAGGCAGGCCGTTCGGCGGACGGCCGCGACCTGGCCGTCGCGGCCGAAGAGCAGGCCGAAGCCCGCGAGGTCCTCGAGGAACACATCGGCCGCGACCACGCCGCACGGGTCGCCGTCGAGCACACGACGGCGGACCTGAAGGAAGCGGAGAGCGGTCAGACCGTCTCCGCGGCGCAGCAGCAGGTCCTGGAGAACGCGGGCATCGAGTGCGGTGCATTGACGGACATCACCGAGCTGCCGGAGTCCGATCGGGCGGAGTGGGAGCCCCGGTTCGCGCCGTACCGCGAGGCCGTGGTGATCGATGCGGGCGACGCGACGGTTGCGGCGACCGCGCTGGCCGACGCCGGGTACGCCGGATTTCTGCTGGTGCTGGCGAATCGCCCGGGCAGCAAGAGTTCCGCGAAGCGGGGTCCGAAGTCCGCGGACAAGCGGTTCGTGCTGGACGCGTTCTTCGCCGCGATCGGCGAGCGCGCGACCAAGGACAACGTCGACGACGTCGCCGGTGTGGTGGCGGTCGGGCAGTTCGACGAGCCGATCACCGGCCGGACCGCGCGGATCGAGGCAGCCAGGCGCCGCGTCGAGGCCGCCGTCGAAGCACGGTCGAAGGCGTCGGCGGCGCTGGAGCAGGCGCGGTCGCGGGTCGAGCAGGCAGAGCGTCGTACGGCGGCCGCTCGCGCGCTCGCCGATGCGGACTCGGTGCAGGAGCAGATCCTCGCGCTCCGCGAGACCGTCGACCGGCACGAGACCGACCGCGACACGCTCGCGCCGCAGCTGCAGGCGGCGAAGGAGTCCGCCGAGACCGCCGCCGGCCAGCAACTGGTCCGCGACGAGCGCCTGAAGAACCTCGAAGCGACCCGTCGCGACCACGACCGGATTCTCGACGAGCTGACCGGCCGCCGTCTCGCGCTGCGCGAGGAGCAGACCACGCTCGACCTCACCACCCGGACGACGGCCTGGGGCGGGACACCCGCCGAGGCCGAGGAGTTCATTCTCGGACTGGCCGACGACGCGCAACGCCGTACGACGGCCGACTGGAACCACCAGGCCTGTACGCAGCTCGACGACGTGATCCGCCGCTGTTTCCCGAACGCGCGGTCGCGTGAAGAGATCCCGACCGAGTTGTGGGAGATCCTGAACGGCCCGGACGGCTGGACGAACGGCACGCTCGGCGACCGCGTCGGCCTCGTGCCGGCGCTGCAGCGCACGCTGAGCAGCCACCTCGCCCAGCACGAGACGTTCGACAGCCTGCAGCAACAGCAGATCGCCAGCCAGCGTGCCGAGCGGAACGCCGCGCTCGAGCGCGCCCGCGAAGGACTCGGCGAAGCCGAGAGCACGGCCCGCGCGCACCGCGCGTCGCTCGCCGACGGCATCAAGGCCCGGCTCCGTCTGGTGTCACAGGAGTTCGACCGCCTCGACCAGCAGTACGGCGGGTACGGCGCGAAGCTCGAGTTCCCCGAGCCCGATCCGCCCGCCGAGCCCGACAAGCCGTGGCGCTGGACGGTCACGCCGAAGTGGCGCCGGTCCGAGGGAGGTCCGTTCTCGGCGTTCAACGTCAAGGGCAACACCGCCCAGATGGACGAGAAGGCGGTGAAGCTGGTGTGCGCGGCCGCACTCGCCGGCGGCTCCGACCGACCGCTGCTGCTGATCCTCGACGAGCTCGGCCGCAACCTCGGCTCGCAGCACCGTCGCGAGGCGGTGGCGCTGTTCGAGCAGATCGGCCGCGACCGGAACATCACCGTGATCGGTGCGCTCCAGGACGACATGGAGCGGTACGCGCTCGCCTCGTCCCGGCTGTACGTGAAGCTCCGGCGCAGCTCGGACACCATGCCGTACAACCAGGCGCCCGTGGTGAAGGGCAACGAGGACAACGCGGCCCGGGTCGAACTGCTCCGCGAGTGGATGACGTCGTACCGCGGTTCAACCCCGACCCTGGAACTTGCCTCGCCGACGCTCGCTTAAAGCTGGGTCCGTGCCCGGATCCCCCCGCCGGGCAGCCCACCCCCTGAAGCGGACGCCCCCTGGGCGCCGCTGCACCACCTTGACCCGGCCGGCGGCGGTCGGCATTTGGTGGGTGGGCGTCCGAAAGTCTGGGTTGGCGCCCGGGATCTCGGTCGCCAACCCTGTATCTCGGACGCCAACCCACCAAATGAGTGGCAGGCGCCCGACGCAGAGTTCGGACTGCACGCGTCAGATCTTCACGTAGTCCGACAATTTCCCACAGAAACAATCACGCGAGGTCTTGACCTGGTCGCGCGGGCCCGCATACTCACCAGGTGAGAGCGCTCTCTTCCTACCGCCCCAGGGAGATCCATCATGCTGTCGCGACTCCGCCTTCTGACGTTGGTGCTCGGCGTCATCGCCGTACTCCTGACGCCGCTCACCGCCAGCGCGTTCACCCCGAAGCCGCCGCCGTTGGCCACCCCGTGGACCAATCAGGTGTCGGTGACGAACCCACTCCCCGAATACCCGCGGCCGCAGCTGACGCGGACCGAGTGGCAGAGCCTCAACGGCGTCTGGCAGTTCGCGCCGACGAGCGATCTGAACAACCCGCCGACCGGGACGCTGCCCGAGGAGGTCCTGGTCCCGTACCCGATCGAGTCCGCGCTCTCCGGCATCCAGCGCCACGAGAACCGGATGTACTACAAGCGCACGTTCACCGTCCCGGCCGGCTGGTCGGGACGCCACGTGCAACTCAACTTCGGCGCGGTGATGTGGCAGTCGAAGGTCTGGGTGAACGGCACGCTGCTCGGCACGCACGAGGGCGGGTACGACGCGTTCTCGTACGACATCACGTCGGCGTTGCGGGCCGGTAGCAACGACATCGTCGTCGGCGTCTGGGCGCCTGTCGACACCGAGGACATCCCGCTCGGCAAGCAGCGCGTCAACCGCGGCGGCATCTGGTACACACCGTCGTCCGGCATCTGGCAGACCGTCTGGCTCGAGCCGACGCAGCCCACCTGGATCACCCGGCTCGACACGATCCCGAACGTCGCGGCCGGCGGACTGGACCTCACCGTGCAGGGATCTTCGCCCGGACAAGCTGTCCACGCGCAGGTGGTGTCCGGCGGTCAGGTCGTCGCGAGCGGCGTCAGCGGTACGTCGTTCCGCGTCGCCGTACCGAATGCGCATTTGTGGTCGCCCGACGACCCGTTCCTCTACGACCTCCGCGTGACGATGGGCAACGACTCGGTCGGCGGATACTTCGGGATGCGGTCCGTCGGCAAGGCGATGCTCGGCGGCTTCCTCCGGCCGACGCTGAACGGCAAGTTCGTCTACGCGCTCGGCACCCTCGACCAGGGTTACTGGCCGGACGGCCTCTACACCGCGCCGACGGACGACGCGTTGCGGTTCGACCTGGAGCAGCAGAAGGCGCTCGGCTTCAACATGGTCCGCAAGCACATCAAGGTCGAGTCGGCGCGCTGGTTCTACTGGGCGGACAAGCTCGGCCTGATGGTGTGGCAGGACATGCCGTCGCTGGTTGCCGGACGCAACGCTTCCGCGACCGGCGAGGCGCGGTACGAGTCCGAGCTGCGCCGGATGGTCGACAACCACCAGCAGATCACGTCGATCACGCAATGGATCCCGTTCAACGAGGGCTGGGGCGAGTTCCAGGCCGGCCGGATCGCCGACCTGGTGAAGAGCCTCGACCCGAGCCGGCTGGTCAACCACAACTCCGGTTCGAACTGCTGCGACTCGGATCCGGATCCCGGCAACGGCGACGTCATCGACGACCACCTGTACGTCGGTCCCGGCGTCGCGCGGGCGCCGTCGACGACGCGCGTCCTGCAGCTCGGTGAGTACGGCGGCCTCGGACTGCACGTCCCCGGTCACGAGTGGCCGAGCGGCAACAGCTTCGCGTACGAGATGCTGCCGACGCCGGACGCGCTGACAACGCGGTACGTGCAGATCACCAGCCAGCTGCCCGATCTGATCACCGGATCCGGGCTGTCCGGCTCGGTCTACACGGAGCCGACCGACGTCGAGGACGAGATCAACGGCTTCTACACCTACGACCGGCAGGTGCAGAAGATGGACTTCGCGCGGGTACGTGCCGTGAACCAGCAGGTCCTGGCCGCCGCCAACGGTACGACGCTTCCGCTTGGCAAGCTGGTGTCCTTCCGGGTCACCACCCCGACGTACACGAACCGGTACCTGCGGCACCTCGACGGTGTCGCGAACACCGAGGTCGTCGATGCGGGCAGCAACCAAACGCTCAAGCAGGACGCGACGTTCTGGGTCCGGCCAGGGCTGTCCAACAGCAGCTGCTACTCCTTCGAGTCGCGGAACTTCCCCGGCCAGTACCTGCGCCAGCGCGACCTTCGGATCTACAAGGAGGCCAACCCCAACGCAGCTGACGCCACCTTCTGCACGCATCCCGGTCTGAGCGGTGGCGGTACGTCGCTGGAGTCCGCCGCCCGGCCCGGGTACTACCTGCGCCATCGCAACTCCGAGGTCTGGCTGGACACCGACACCGGCGGCTCGTACCGCGACGACGCGACCTGGAACCTCGTCCCGGCCTGGTGGCGAAGCGGCGCGGACCTCGCCGTCGGCCAGAGCCGCACGTTCCGCGTGACCACGCCCGGCTACGCCGATCGAGTACTGCGGCATCGCGAAGGGCTGGCCCGGACCGACGTGATCGACGCCAACTCGTCGCTGACGGATCGCCAGGACGCGAGCTTCGTGATCCGCGCCGGCCTGGCCGAGAGCAGTTGCTACTCACTCGAGTCGGTCAACTTCCCGGGCCAGTACCTCCGGCACAGCAACTACCGCCTGCAGAAGGCGTCCAACGACGGCACCGACACGTTCCGCAAGGACGCCACGTTCTGCGCCCAGCAGCCACGCGTCGGCGGGACCGGCAACGTGTCACTGCAGTCGATCAACTATCCGACGTACTACGTGCGGCACGCGAGCGAGCTGGTCTACATCGCCACCGTCGGCGGCGCGAACGCGTGGGACGGCGGCGGTTCGTACGACGCCGACACAACCTGGACCAACCAGCCCGCCCTCGGAGGCTGACATGCGAATTCTGTTGGTGTTCGGCCTGCTGTTGCCGCTTCCTGTTGATGCCCAGCCACTTGATTCGCAGCCGCTTGCGGCACAGGTCTGTTCGGTTTCGTGCGACATGCTCGATCCTTCGCAGGCACAGGAGGAGACGTTCCCCGTACCCGAGAAGGTGATCAACGGGCGTCGCGTCGTACTGCACGTGTCCGACAAGGACGCGATGGCGTGGGGCAGCATCGACAATGGGTCCACCAACGACGCGGTCTGGCTGGACCGCAGCTGGGACGGCGGCGCGACCTGGGACGGCCTGCTCGGCAAGGCCTCGATCCCGTCCGGATGGACCGGCACGCGCACCCTCATGTACAACCTCGCCGACCCGGCCGGGCACCGGCGCGGCCTGATCCGCGCCTGTGGTGACGCGGCCGGCGTCGACTGCACCGCCTGGGTACACACCGCGGTTTGCGCGGCGGCCTGCGACGGTAGCTCCGGTCCGTCCGGCGACACCCAGCCGGTGCAGTCGACCACCCTGTCCAACCGGCGGATCTCGCTCCATGTCGACAATCGCGGGATGGCGTGGGGGGCTCTCGAGAACGGCACAGGCGGCGACGAGGTCTGGCTCGATCGCTCCTGGAACGAAGGCGCGTCCTGGCCCGGCGGCTCATCACTCGGCCGAACCAGCGTCACCGCCGGCGCCAGTGCAGCCACAACCCGCCTCTACGCGGCAGCCGACCCAATCTCCAAGCTGTACGGCGGCGCGGTCCGCGCCTGCGGGCGAGCCGTCGAAGGCCAGAACGGCAGCTGTACGGCGTGGGCGCGCCCTGCCTCCGACCGCACCGGTGCAGCCGCCGACGCGTTGATGTACTCGTATCAGCCGCACACCGCGTGGTGGCTGTCGAGCTGGTGGAACTCCGCGGTCGCGGTGACGACGCTGATGGATTACCAGCAGCGCACCCGACGTACCGATCTGCGCTGGATCGTGAACGAGGTGTTCGAGAAGAACAAGGGCGTGTTCCCCGCCGGCGAGAAGAGCGGCGACGCGCTGGAGGGGAACTTCACCAGCCGCGCGATCGACGACACCGAATGGTGGGGTATCGCGTGGATCGAGGCGTACGACCTGACCGGCGACCGTAAGTACCTGGACATGGCGGTCACCATCGCGAACTACGTGCAGGGGTACTGGGACACGAGCACGTGTGGCGGCGGCGTGTGGTGGGACCGCGAGCGCACGTACAAGAACGCGGTGACGAACGGGCTCTACATCCGGCTGGCCGCTGCGCTGCACAACCGGCTGGCCGGCGACACCGTCTGGTTGCAGCGGGCGACCGCAGGATGGAACTGGTTCGTCGGCAGCGGGATGATCAACTCCTCGAACCTGGTGAACGACGGTGTGACCGGCGCATGCACCAACAATGGCCAGACCGTGTGGACGTACAACCAGGGCCTGGCGATCGGCGGCGCGCTCGAACTGTGGCGGGCGACCGGGGACAGCTCCCTGCTCGCGAGGGCTCGGCAGCTGGGTGACGCGGCGATGTCCTCGCTCAGCCCGGGCGGGATCCTCACCGAGAGCTGTGATCCGGCCGGCACCTGCGACGACAACCAGAAGCAGTTCAAGGGCATCTTCATGCGGTACTTCATGGACCTCGCGGACGCCACCGGCGACGCGTCGTACCGGACCTATGCGCAGCGGCAGGCCGACTCGATCTGGCAGAACGACCGCGACTCACTGAACCGGCTCGGGCAGCGCTGGGCCGGCGGCGGCGCGCGGGACTGGCGTTCGCAGGCGAGCGCTCTGGGGGCACTGGTGGCAGCGGCACCGGCGGGCTGAGCTTGACACTTGTCCAGATTTCGATGTGTTGTTACCAAAATCGGACCCCGGTGCTGACCCCGCACCAGGGGGTGCAGCAGACTGGTCCGGTGACGTTTCCGGAGAGGCGCCGTAGCTGCTCACACCGAGTAGGCGGAGCTCTGGTCAAGCGGTCGTATGACGGCGTACCGTCACCTGCATCCGGCATCATGTCACCGTCCGGCGCGCCGTCGTGTCCGCCTGATCATGATCGGAGGGCGTGAATGGCTTCGTGGCTGCTCCGCGCCCAATGGCCGCATCGTGACGAGACCGTCGAGCACCGCGCGCTCCGGGTCGGCCGGACGCTGACCGCGGTGGCGGTCGCGTTCCCCGACGTCCACAACTGGACGCAGGACGAGCGCTGGGGGTACCACGTCCTCGAAGCCGACGGCTCCACTCCGCTCCAGGAGATGGTCGAGGCAACGACGAAGGTGCTCGCGAACGGTACGAGTACGACGCGGCTGCACCTGCAGAGCACCGGCGAACTACCGTGGCTGTTCGACCTGTCCATGGGCGGCACGATGACGACCGTCTCGGACCAGCTCACGCTGCACTGGAGCGACGAGGACGCACTGCAGCAGTCGGAACGCTTCGCTCAGGTCCTCCGCGCGGTCGTCACGATCTGGGAACCGCAGTGGGCGAGCATCGCCGACACCGAGCTCGCCGCGGCAGCCGGTGTCTTCCGGCGCGGGATCCCGATGATGGGGTGGCTCACGTACGTGCGGGGCATGGTGGCCGGCGCTCCCGGCATCGACATCAGCCTCACGCCGTACGAGCGTGGCACCCTCCTGCAGGCGCCGGTCTCCCCCATCGACCTCACACCGGTCCACATCTGCGCGGCAGCCGCACTCGTCGGCATCGCCCCCGAAGAGTAGCTACTCCTTCACCACCACGTGCCGATCCCAACGCTGGAGCTCGTCCACAGTCGGCACCTCGAACCTACTGCTCCACTCCGTGAGTTCCTCCCGGCTGGCACGGAACGTCGCCGGCGGCAGGTTCGCATTGCGCTTCTCCAGACGCTCCCACAGCACCTCGAACGGCAAATCCAGTACGACGAGCTCCGCACTCGCACCCAGCGCCTGCGCCCTGGTCCGGAACAGGTCTCGCTCCTCCTCCGACCAGCAGCCGTAATCGAGGATCACGTCCACCTCGAGGGTCAACGCCCTCGCCGCGACACCCCACAGCATCTCGGACTCCAGCACCCAACGCCGTCCGTCGACCTCGTTGGTGTTGAACAACGCGTCCATCCACTCATCCGGTGTCAACCGCAGCGCTTTCCGGTCCTCCTCGAGCCGTCGAGCCAACGACGTTTTGCCCGCACCCGGCAGACCGACGATCAACACCATTCCAGCCATGCCGGGAGCATAGGGCCAGTACGCCGTACAGGTCGTCCGATTTGTTCAAGACCCACACGGCCCTCGCGAGGCAGGGTGGATGTATGTCCAAGACCGAACTGACGAGTCTCCTGAATGTCGGCCCGCCTGTCGCCGACTACCTGGGCCGAGCGGAGATCACGCGGATCGACCAGCTGGCCGGCCGGGATCCTGCCGAGATCTACGAGACGATCTGCGAACGGGATCAGCAACGCCACGATCCGTGTCTCCTGGACACGATCATGTCCGCCGTCGACCAGGCGAACGGCAACCCGCCGCGGCCCTGGTGGACGTACACACCAGAACGCAAAGATGCGTAGAAATGTTAAGGGCCACCCCTAGTGGGGTGGCCCTTAACAGTGTGAATGTCCGGCGGCGTCCTACTCTCCCACGACCTCCCGGTCGCAGTACCATCGGCG
>NZ_SJKA01000026.1 GCF_004331435.1 Kribbella sindirgiensis | reverse complement strand
CGACCTCGGCGCCGACTACTTCACCCGCCGCAACCCCCAACGCACCATGCGCCACATCACCAACCAGGCCAACGCCCTCGGCCTGACCGTCCGCTTCGATCCCATCCCAACCTGACGCCAGCCCACCCCCAACCACGTTCCGAGCAGCGTGTCACGTTCTTCTTCGTGTCAGTCACGAGAGCCCGAGATGAGGGGTTCCACACCCAGATCCAGGGTGTAGAACCCCTCATTTCGTGGGTCAGCCAGGCAAATGCGGGTCAGCTGCCTTGTTTGATCAAGCTGTTGATCTTGTCGACGTACGCCGGGAGGTCGGTGATCGGCTTCTTGCCGCTCAGGATGGGCTGGTAGTTGGCGGTGGTGAGGTCACCGACCTGCGAGGCCCACTGGGTGGTGAAGCGGACGCCGACCGTCTTCTCCGCGGACAGGTCGGCCTTGACCGTGTCGACGACGGTCTGCTGCTGTGCCTTGGTGAGCGCGTCGAAGTAGCTCGTCTGCGCGGGCGTGTACGCCGGCGGCGCCACCGGGGACGACGGCAGTACGGCGTCCCACACCTTGGTGTTGATGTACTGCAGCACCTTGTACGTCGCGTCCTGGTCCTTCGTGTACTGCGGCGTGCAGATGCCGACCGAGTCGTACAGCGTGGTCGGCGTCTGCACCTGCGGGAACGGTGCGAACCCGTACTTGACCTTCGGCTTGTCGGTCTGGAACCCGGCCGCCAGCCACTGCCCGCCGAACGTCATCGGCACCTTGCCGGCTGCGAACAGCGACTGCACGTTCGCCGCGTCGTACCCGGGCGGCGCGACCGACCCGTTCTTGATCGCGGCGGTCAGCTTCTCGACGCCTTCCTTGTACTTGTCGTCGGCCTCGGCCTTCGTCGGGTGGTTCACGTTGTCGGTGAACGGCGCGCCACCGGCCGACACGGAGTACATGCTCATCGTGAACGGCCCGTCCGGACCGGTCAGCTGGTCGGCGACCAGGCCGTACTTCGCCCCGTTCTTGTTCGCCAGTTTCGCGGCGGCGGCGTACATGTCGTCCCACGTCCAGCCGGCCTTCGGCAGTGGCAGACCGGCCGCGGTGAACGCGTCGGCGTTGTACCAGACGCCGTACGTGTTCATCAGCGACGGCAGACCGCCCATCTGGCCGTCGGCGGTCTTCCAGTTCTCGATCGCGGACGGTACGAACTTGTCGGCCTTGAAGTCGCCGTCGCCGTTCTGGAGCTTGTCCGCCCAGTCGACCAGCAGGCCCTGCGACGTGTACTGCTGCTCGGTGTCGTTACCGCACCAGAACAGGTCCGGCAGCTGCTTCGCCTGGGTCAGCGACGCGAGCTTGTCGCCGTACTGACCGCTCGGGGTGTCGAGCAGTTCGACCTTGACGTTGTCGTCCTTGAAGTCCGCCAGCGCCTTCTTGATCGCCGCGTTGGTCTCGGCCGACTCCCAGGTCATCACCTTGACGGTGACCGGCCCGTCGCTCGAGCCGCCGTCCGACCCACCGCTGCAGGCCGTTGCCGTCAGCAACCCCGCGCACGCCAACGCGGTCACGCCCAATGTCCTCTTCACAACAATCCTCATTTCTGGTTCGTGCTGCCGAGAGCGCCGAGGCCCTGGATGAAGTAGCGCTGCGCGGCGAAGAAGATGATCAGCGGCGGCAGCATGTAGAGCAGGTTGGTGGCCATGTAGTAGCTCCAGTCCGGCGTCTTCCCGGCGAACGGGGAGATGAACGACGCCATACCGACCGACAACGGCCACTTGCCGGACGAGTACAGGTAGACCAGCGGATTCAGGTAGTCGTTCCAGGACGCCTGGAACGCGAGGATCGCCATCGTCAGCCAGGCCGGCCGGGTCAACGGCAGCATCACGCTGACGAAGATCCGCAGATGCCCGGCGCCGTCGATCTTGGCCGCTTCATCGATGGAATAGGGGATCGCGAGAAAGTACTGCCGGGCCAGGAAGATGAACAACGGGTTCCCGCCGAGGAACGCCGGCACGATCAGCGGCAGCCAGGTGTCGTACCAGCCGATGCTCTTGTACATCTGGAACAACGGGATCAGCCCGACCACACCGGGCAGCAGCATGCTGCCGACGAACAGGTAGAACCAGGTCTTGCGCCCCGGGAACCGCAACCGGGCCAGCGCGTAGCCGGCCATCATCGCGGTCAGCACGCCGCCGATGACGCTCAACCCGGTGATGATGAACGAGTTCAGCAGCAGTTTCGGGAAGTGGATCGCCTTCGGCCCGTTGATGAAGTTGCTCCACGTCCACTCGTGCGGCAGCAACTTCGGCGGGATGTCGAACACCGCGGTCCGGCTCTTCAGGCCGATCGTGATCATCCACAGCAGCGGTACGACCATCACCGCGCAGATGAACAGCGCGACGACGTACCAGGCCGTCGTACCGACCAGGCGTGGTTTCTTCTTCGCCGGCGGGACGCTCTGCGTGGCGCCGGCGAGGGTGGGTTCAGTCTGAAGTGCTGTCACTGTACGTCCAGAGCGAGGAGAACTTCGCGGTCAGGGCGATCACGGCGATGATGATCACGAACAGCACCCAGACCTGCGCGGACGCGTATCCCAGTTGCGGGATCCGGCCGAGCGTCGGGAAGCCGTTCTCGTAGATCGAGAGCATCAGCACCTTGGTGCTGAACCCCGGTCCGCCGTTGGTCAGGATCTTCGGCTGGTTGAAGGTCTGCAGCGCCGCGGTGGTCTGCAGGATCACCTGCAGCAGCACGATCGGGCTGATCATCGGCAACGTGATCCGGAAGAACACCGACCACGCGCCGGCGCCGTCGACCCGGGCGGCCTCGTACAGTTCGGTCGGTACGGCCTGCAGTGCGGCCAGGAAGATGATCATGGTGCCGCCGACGCCCCACAGCATCACCATCACCACGGACGGCATCGACGTACTCGGGCCCTGCAACCACAGGCTCGTCGGCAGACCGAGCCGGTCGAGGATCGTGTTCAGCAGGCCGACCTGCGGATCGAGGATGAACTTCCAGAGCGTGATCGTCGCGACCGCCGGGAGTACGACGGGTAGGTACGCGAGCGTGCGGACGATCCGTACTCCGGCGAAGCGCTGGTTGCAGAACATCGCGAGCGCGAGGCCGAGGACCAGCGACAACGGGACATAGAGCAGCACCAGATAACCGGTCGCCCGCAACGCCGGCCAGAACGCCGGGTCGGTGGTGAACAGCCTCCGGAAGTTGCCGAGGCCAACGAAGACCGGGTCGGTCAACCCGTTGTACTTCGTCAGCGCGAGATAGAACGATCGAATCAGCGGATACCCCACGAAGACCAGGAACCCGATCACCGCGGGAGCGATGAACAGGTACGCCGCCTTCACGTCGGAGCCGGCGTTCCGGCTCATCCCACCCCGGCTGCGCCTTCTGGTGGTTGATCCGCCAAAAGAGACTGAATTCATCCGGCCTCCTGGACGGTAACGTTTCCAACGTCTTACTGTTGGGTGACGATGCCGTGTCGTGAAAAGGAAGTCAACCCCGTGCCCGAAACGTTTCCAAGCCAGCCAGAGGTCAGCCGGCCGACGATGATCGACGTCGCCCGGCGGGCCGGTGTCGGCCTCGGCACGGTGTCGCGTGTGGTGAACGGCGGCCACGGTGTCCGCGACGAGACCGCGCAGCGCGTCCGGGCGGCGATCGACGAGCTCGGGTTCCAGCGCAACGAGGTGGCCCGGGCGCTGCGCCCGGGCAAGAAGTCGACGTCGCTGGCTCTGGTCCTGGGTGACCTGACGAACCCGTTCTACGCGAGCATCGCGAAGGCGTCGCTCGAGGTCGCGGGGCAGTCCGGGTTCGCCGTCGTCCTGGGCAGTGTGGACGAGGACCCGGAGGGCGAGAAGCGCGCCATCCAGGAGCTGGTCAGCCGGCAGGTCGCCGGTCTGATGATCGTGCCTGACCAGGGCGATCACGCCTTCCTGCAGGGCGCCGGCGTACCGGTCGTGTTCGTCGACCGTCCGGCGACCGGGATCGACGCGGACATCGTGATGGTCGACAACGAGGGCGGCGGGCGGATCGCGGCCGAACACCTCCTGGAGCAGGGGCATCAGCGGATCGCGATCATCCTCGCCCCGTCGTACTACACGATCGGTCGCCGGCTGCGCGGGTTCCGGCGCGCGCATCGGGCCGCGGGCATCGAGATCGACGAGTCGCTCGTCATCCAGCTGCCCGAGGGCAACGCGGAGGCGGCGGAGAAGGCGACCCGTGAGGTGATGCTGCGCGCCGATCCGCCGACCGCGATCTTCTCCTCGACGAACTTCCTCACCGAGGGCGTACTGCGTGCTCTCGGCGAGCTCGGCAGTGAGCTCGAGCATGAGCCGGCGGTGGTGGGGTTCGACGACTTCCGGCTCGCCGACATGCTGCCGACGCCGGTCACGGTCGTTGCCTCCGACATCGCCGAGCTGGGCCGCAGCGCGGCACGGCTGCTGCTCGATCGCGCGTCGGGTGCGGACACCCGTCCGCCGCAGCGGATCGTGCTGCCGTGCGCGTTGATCGAGCGCGGGTCGGGGGAGCGCCCGCCGGATTCTGCCGGCAAGAGAAGTACTCGCTGACGGCCGGGCGCGCGGGTAGCGTCGCTGCATGCACTACGAATCCTTCGGTGCGGGACGGCCGATCGTGTTCCTGCCCGGATGGGGCGGTGCGGGAAGCGAAGGCCGCGACGTCCACGAGCCGGTCTTCGAAGGGCGTCCCGGATGGCGCCGGATCTACGTCGACCCGCCGGGCACGGGCCAGTCGCCCGCCGTACCGTCGATCACCGACCAGGACGGCATGCTCTCGGCGATCGCGGACCTGATCGACCAGGTGGTCGGCGACGAGCCGTTCGCGCTGGCCGGTACGTCGGCCGGCGGGCTGCACGCCCGCGGGATCGTGAAGCGCGACCCCGCCCGCGTCCTCGGTCTGCTGCTGCGCGTGCCGGGAATCGTCGTCGACCGCGCCCAGCGGACACTGCCGACGGAGCAGTACCTCGTCAAGACCCCGGCGTACCAGGAGGCCTGGACCGACAAGCAGCGGCGCTACTACGACCCGGCCGAGGCGCGGGCGGACCTCGAGTTCCTGGGGCGGATCCAGGGCGACGTCGCGACCTACTCGCTCCGTGAGGATCCCGCCGCGCGCTTCGAAGGTCCGACGCTGATCGTGACGGGACGGCAGGACACGATGACCGGGTACGCCGACGCGTGGCCGATCCTCGACGACTACCCGAGAGCGACGTACGCCGTCCTGGACCAGGAGGGCCACGACCTGCCGGTGCAACGGATCGGGCTGTACCGCGCGCTGGTGTCGGACTGGCTGGCCAGAATCGAGCAAAGAGTCGAGCACCCGGACGCGTGAGGGGCGGAACGCGCGTCCGGGTACTCGTCCAGGGGTGGGTCAGAAGTTCGGCCAGGCCCAGCCGAGGTAGTTGTTGAAGTACGGCAGTGCGCGGGTGCCGATCGCGCCGCTGACGCTGGTGGCCCAGAACGTGCCGTCACCCTTGGCGACTCCGACGTGGCCGTAAGCGCTGATGTTCCAGAAGACCAGGGCACCCTTCGGCGGGTTCAGATCGCCGCGGTGGGCGGCGCCGCGGGCCACGGCGTCGTTCCAGTCGGCGATCGCCGAGGCCCAGATCCCGGTCTTCCCGTACGAGTTCTCGGCGGCCATCTCGCACAACCCCTGGTAGGCGGTCGAGCCGCTGCGGGCGGCGTACCAGGCGATGGACTTGTCGGCGCGCGGGTTGCTCGTGCACAGCGGCGCGACCAGGCCGCTGCTGCCGGTGTTGACGTAGGCGTCGGTGATGAAGCCCTTGCCGGGGATGTGGTCCCAGATCAGGCTGCGGCCGAACTTGCCGGTCACTGGCTCGCCGTAGATCTGGCAGTCGATCTCGACCGGCCCGTCGGGCTGGTTGCCGACCGTGCCGAAGCTGGTCGCGTTACCGGACCGGATGGCGACACCCGTGTTGCTGTCGGTGTCCACGGTCCCCGTGGCGGCGCTGGCCGGCAGGACGCCGGCGCCGACGAGGGCGGCGCCGCTGAGAAGGGTGATGGCGGTGAGGCGGGCGGTGATGCGCATGAGGGCGGTACGCATGGTGGTGATCCCTTCTGGAGTTGTACTCGCAGGGAACCAAGAAGTGACGGCGTTGTCGCAGTGGGCAACGAGGCGGGGCGGCGCCTCGGCGACCCTCAGAAGTTCGGCTGCGCCCAGCCGAGGTAGTTGGAGAAGTACGGCAGCCGCGCCTTGCCGATCCGGCTGTCGACGCTGGTGGCCCAGAAGTTGCTGTCGCCAGTCGCCACGCCGACATGGCCGTAGGCGCTGATGTTCCAGAACACGAGCGCACCCTTCGGCGGGTTGAGGTCACCCCGGTGCGCGGCGCCCCGGCGTACGGCGTCGTTCCAGTTGGCGATCGCCGACGCGTAGACGCCGGTGCGGCCGTACGCGTTCTCGACGGCCTTCTCGCAGTAGCCCTGGTACGCGGTGGATCCGTTGCGGGCGGCGAACCAGGCGATCGCGTCGTCGGCCCGCGACTGCGGCCCGAGGACGGTGCTGGTGATCGGCGCCGGTGCCGTCGCGGGTACGGCGGTGGCGGGGAGGACTGTGGTTCCCAGGGCCAGCACGGTCAGGATGGCGGTGGCGAACGAACGGTTCATGGTGGTTGCCTTTCGCTCTGAACTGCGATGGACGAGCCTGTTGTCTTGGAGAATCACTTCCTTTGTGCAGACAATCAGAGCGTGATCGGATTGTCGCAGTGGGCAACGGAGCTGATTCACTGCGATTTGGTACTTTATGTAGATAAGTGACGGCGAGAGCGGAGAGTGCGCCGTGCGCCCAGCCCAGGCCCGGTACGTGATCGGAGCTCGCATGCGCGAGCTGCGCGAGGCCGCCGGGGTGGCCCTGACCCGCGCCGCCGCGGACTCCGGCTGGGACAAGGGGCATCTGTCCCGGGTCGAGCGCGGCCACACCAAGCCGAGCCGAGAGCTGATCGAGTGGTACGACGACTCGTTCGGGGCGAATCAGGCGCTGGTCAACCAGCTGATGGAACTCGACGCCGCCGTACGCGCCGGCCGGGACATGTCGCAACGGGACATGCGCCGGCACGTGCAACCCGTCCTACTCGGCGGATCCGTACCGATCGACCATCATCCCGACGACCGGGCCGAACTGGTCGGTGAGACGGTGCCGGACGGTACGCGCGTGTGCCGGGACCAGGTCTTCGAGAAGACCTGGGAACTCCGCAACAGCGGCGAACGCCCCTGGCACAACCGCTGGCTCACCCGCCAAGGCGCCGCCGGCACCCCCGGCTGGCTCCGCTCCCCACCCCGAACCCAAGTCCCCGACGCAACCCCCGGCGACATAGTCAAGGTCACCATGACCCTCCAGGCCCCCTGCCAAGTAGGAGCCTCCACCGCCTACTTCAAACTCACCGACAAAGCCGGCCGCCTGTACTACCCCGGCCTGGAGTCCCCACCCTTGTACTGCACCATCTTCACCGTCTACGACTAGCGCTCCCGCACCTGCCCGCTCAGCGGCAGTGCACAGAAAATGGTGGCGGTGGAGGGGAAATAACCTGTTCAACGCCCCCGCCACGTCGGCGTACCCCCAACAGCTGGCAGCCCCTGGCGGATGCGGTTAGCTGTGGTGAGGGGTTCATCCAGGTCCGGCCAGCCGATGCGCACGACCTGGAACCCGTGTGCGCGGAGGTTGTCCTCGCGCCACTTCTCCGCCACGAGGTCGTCGGCGTTCCCGTACTTCATCGCGCCGTCGAACTCCACGACGCAGGTCCGCTCCAGCAGGATGTCGACCCGCGCGATCAGCCGCCCGGAAGCGTCCCGGATCTCGACCTGCAACTCCGGCTCCGGGAACCCGTGATTCGCCAAGAGGACCCGGAGACGCGACTCGCCGACCGATTCGCTCAACCCGTTCGCGAACCGCGCCGCCGCCCGCGCGGCGGGCGAACCGTGCCACACGCGGTGCCGATCCGCAGTCGCCACGAGCGCCTCCGGACTGACCAGACGCGACTGCAGCGCAGCATCGCCCAGCACGACTCCGACCTCGTACGACGAGGCGCACGCGGTCTCGGCGACGGCACGAGCCGCCGTAACCACCGGCAGACCGTCGACAATCGTGAGCTCGCCAGGGTCGAAGCGCGACCGGTGTACGTCGGCAATGGAGTCGGACCGCCTCCGACCGGTGGCCTTGGTGACGTGGACACGCGACAGGTCGAGGCCCCAGGCGGGTAATCCGTGCAGCATCGCCGCGGACTGATGACTCACCACCGCACCAGGCCCCAAGCGGTTGATGACAGCGCGGGTCTTCAGGAGGTGCAGGCGCCTGGCGCGATCCCAGGAGGCCTCACCCGCGGGCGAGACGCCCGGTTCGACGTACACATCACGAGACAGCCGCGCCCACTGCCCGCGCCGCAGCCGTCGCCGGAGCTCGCTGTCGCTGTAGCCGCAATCCACCGCGTCCGCCCGAGTGAACCAGCCCCCACGGGCGTCCGCCAACACGCTCAACTTTGGGTTCATGCAGGCAATGTGCAGTCACCACAGCCCTTGTGTGCCTGCGAATTCGCCGCCTGTGGACAACCACTACTGGGGGCAGTGCACCCCAACCGGGGGCGGTGCACAGGTAATAACCGGTGTCGCGCCACCAGATCCTGTTCAAGCCCCCGGTGGTCGGCGAGGTGCGGGCGGCGTGCGGCGGATCAGGGGTTGTACTCCGCGGCGATTTCGGCGTCCAGTTCGGCTTTGCGTTGTACCCAGCGGTCGGTGAGGCCTTTGACTTCTTCGCTGATGAAGTCGATGAAGGCGAGGGAGACGCGGATGCGGTGGTGGGCGTCGGTGCCTTCGCCGGCGGCGTCAAGGACCTTGCGGAGGGATTCGGACCAGCGCAGCAGTGAGGCGTCCTCGCTCATCATGGTCTGGTACCAGGCGTCGTCCTGGACGACGTACACGTCGCGGCGGCTGCCGGGCTCGCGTTCGCGGGTCGCCAGGCGCAACTGCAGCAGGTAGTTGACCGCGCCGGAGACCGCGGCGGGGCTGGCCTGCAGTTGGTCGGACAGTTCGGCGGCGGTCATCCGGCCGTCCACGCTGGACAGGATCGCGGCGAAGACCCGGGCGGCCATCCGCGGCCAGCCGGTCTCGGCCAGCAGGTTGCCGAACTGCTCCGTGTATCGCCGGACGGCGTCGTCGTCTCGAAGTGCACTCACCGCCCCATCATCCCCTCTGAGTCGCTCAGTTACCTGACCTGTGAGAAACGTGTTAGCAAGATTCACAAACTTCTGAATGAAGTGTACGTTATGAATCATGACATCAGCCATCGTGGTCTCTGGACTGCACAAGTCGTACGGAAGTACGCACGCCCTCGACGGTCTCGATCTTGAGGTCGCGACCGGTGAGGTGCACGGCTTCCTCGGGCCGAACGGCGCCGGGAAGTCCACCACCATCCGCGTCCTGCTCGGACTGCTGCGCGGTGACGCCGGTGATGTCTCGCTGCTCGGCGGGGACCCGTGGCACGACGCCGCGAAGCTGCACCGGCGGCTGGCGTACGTCCCGGGTGACGTGAACCTGTGGCCGAACCTGACCGGCGGCGAGGTGATCGACCTGCTCGGCCGGCTCCGCGGCGGGCTGGACGAGAAGAAGCGCGACGAGCTGCTGCGCCGGTTCGACCTCGACCCGACCAAGAAGGGCCGGACGTACTCCAAGGGCAACCGGCAGAAGGTCGCCCTGGTCGCCGCGCTCGCTGCGGATGTGGAGCTCTTGATCCTCGACGAGCCGACCTCCGGCCTGGACCCGTTGATGGAGGAGGTGTTCCGGCAGTGCATCGAGGAGGAGCGCCAGCGCGACCGTACCGTGCTGCTGTCGAGCCACATCCTGTCCGAGGTCGAGGCTCTGTGCGACCGGATCAGCATCATCCGCCGCGGCAAGGTGGTGGAGACCGGCACGCTGGCCGACCTGCGGCATCTCACGCGTACGTCGATCCAGGCCGAGCTGGCCGCGTCGCCGAACGGCATCGCGCAGCTGCCGGGGATCCACGATCTCGACGTCGAGGGCAACCGCGTCCGCTGCGAGGTGGACACCGCGCAGCTCGAGGCCGTGATGCGGCAGCTGTCCGCGAGCGGCATCAAGAGCCTGGTGGCGCAGCCGCCGACTCTCGAGGAGCTGTTCCTGCGGCACTACGAGGACGACGTACCGGCCCAGGATTCGACTGAGCCTGAGGCGGCCGTGCGATGAACGACTTCGTCGGTACCGGGACGCTGGTGCGGCTCGCGCTGCGCCGGGACCGGATCCTGATCCCGATCTGGATCGTCGTGTTCGTGATGACGGCCGCCGGCTCGGCCAAGGCGACGATGGACCTGTACTCCGACCCCAAAGCACTGGTCGACGCGGCGCAGACGTCGAACGCGTCCCCCGCGCTGGTGTCGCTGTACGGGCGCATCTTCGACGAGTCCTCGCTCGGGGAGGTCTCGCTGTTCAAGCTCACCGCGTTCGGCGCGCTGCTGGTCGGGCTGCTCGGCGGCATGCTCGTCGTACGCCACACCAGGAGCGAGGAGGAGTCCGGGCGGCTCGAGCTGCTGAGTGCCGGCGTACTCGGTCGGTACGCCGCTCTGACATCCGCGCTGATCGTGTCCGGGGCGACTGTGATCGTGCTCGGGTTGCTGACCGCGCTGTCGCTGATGGGCAGTGGGCTGGACGCGCAGGGGTCGTTCGCGTTCGGGTTGATGTGGGCGGCTGCCGGACTGTCGTTCGCGGGTGTCGCAGCGGTGACCTCACAGGTCAGCGAAAGCGCCCGGGCCGCGAACGGGCTGACTGCGATCGTGCTCGGCGTGGCGTACGTACTGCGCGCCATCGGCGACTCGTCCGCAGACGGCAGCACGCAATGGGTCTCGTGGCTGTCACCGATCGGCTGGTCGCAGCAGGTCCGTGCGTACGCCGGTGACCGGTGGGCTGTACTGCTAGTGCCACTCGTGTTTCTGGCGCTCCTGGTCACTGCAGCGACCGCACTGATCCGGCGGCGTGACCTGGGCGCCGGCCTGGTGCCTCCACGTCCCGGACCGCCCCGGGCGGCCAAGTCGTTGCGTTCGCCGCTCGCGCTGGCCTGGCGGCTGCACCGAGGCTCGCTGTACGCCTGGGGTTTCGCGTTCCTGCTCCTGGGGCTGCTGGTCGGCAACATCGCCAGCAACGTCGACGGGTTCGTCACCAGCGACAGCGCGAAAGAGATGGTGCAGAAGCTCGGTGGCGTGGAGGGCATCACCGATGCGTTCCTGGCGACCGAGATGGGCATGGTCGGGTTGCTGGCGTCGGCGTTCGGGATCCAGGCGGCGCTCCGGCTGCGGTCGGAGGAGACCGCGCTGCGGGCCGAGCCGTTGCTGGCGACCGGTGTGTCGCGGGCGCAGTGGTTGGCGAGTCATGTGCTGATGGCGCTGCTGGGCACCGGCGTGCTGATCCTGGTCGCCGGACTGGGCTCCGGGATCTCGAGTGGTGCCTCGCTCGGCAACGTGGGGCGCCAGGTGCCACGGATGCTGGCGGCGGCCGCCGTACAGCTGCCCGCTATCTGGCTGGTGGCGGCGCTTGTCGTCATCCTGTTCGGGTTTGCGCCGAAGCTGGTGACCGGGGGATGGGTGCTGTACGGCGTGTTCCTGCTGATCGGTCAGTTCGGTGAGGTCTTCAACCTGCCGCAGTCGGTGATCAACCTCAGCCCGTACGGGCACACGCCGCGGCTGCCCGGCGGTGACTTCTCCGTCACACCGGTGCTCTGGCTGACCGGGATCGCCGCGGCGCTCACGATCGCGGGCTTCGCCACGTTCCGCCGCCGCGACGTCGGTTAACAACGATCAGCGCTGGTCTGAGGGGTCCAGCGCTCACGGGCCCGCCCGGTGGCTCACCGGGCGGGTCTGTCTACGATCGCTAGGTGTTCAGTGAGCAGTTGGTTGAGTTCTGGAGCGAGCGGCACCTGTGTGTGCTGAGTACGGTCCGGGCAGACGGGACGGTGCACGCGACGCCCGTCGGAGCGACCTTGGACGTCGAGGCCGGGCTGGTGCGGGTGATTTGCTCCGGTACGTCGTACAAGGCCCGTGCGATCCGGCGGCTCGGGGAGGCGGCCGTTGCGGTGACTCAGGTCGACGGCCGGCGCTGGAGCACGATCGAGGGGCGCGCTGTGGTCAGCGACGACCCGGCACGGGTACACGACGCCGAACGCCGCTACGCCAAGCGCTACAAGGAGCCACGAGTCAACCCACAGCGCGTGGTCATCGAAATCACCATCACCAAGGCCCTCGGCAATGCCTGACCCCATCACCGTCATAGGCCTAGGCGCCGACGGCTGGCCCGGCCTCTCACCCGAAGCCCGCACAGCCATCCAACAAGCCGACCTCCTCCTGGGCAGCCCCCGCCAACTAGCCCTGATTCCTGACCAGGAGTTCTCCCGGGTTGCCTGGCCGTCGCCGTTGTCTGAGGCGCTTCCTCGGTTGCTGGAGGAGCACCGCGGCAAGCGGATCTGTGTGTTGGCGAGTGGTGACCCGACCTTCCACGGCATCGGCACGACCCTGGTCCGCCTGCTCGGCGCCGACGCCGTACGCGTGATCCCGCAGCCGTCGAGCGTCTCCTTGGCGTGCGCGCGGCTCGGCTGGGCGCAGGACCAGGTGCAAGCGGTGAGCCTCGTAAGCAACCCCGTCGAGCGACTCCACCCCCACCTCCAGCCCGGCCGACGAGTCCTGATCCTCAGCAGAGGCGCCCAAACCCCGGCCGAGGTCGCACAACTCCTGATCGCCCGCGGCTACGGCGCCAGCGACTTCACCGTCCTCGAACAACTCGGCGGCCCCACCGAACGCATCCGTACGACGACCGCCGCCGACTGGTCCACCGAAGTCGACCCGCTCAACGTCATCGCCGTACTCTGCCCGCCCGACGCCCCCGTCCTCTCGACAGCACCCGGTCTGCCCGACGACGCGTACGAGAACGACGGCCAACTGACCAAACGCGAGGTCCGCGCAGTCACCCTGTCCCGCCTCGAACCTGTACCAGGGCAACTGCTCTGGGACATCGGCGGCGGCGCGGGCAGTATCGCGATCGAGTGGGCCCGGCACCACCCGTCCTGCCGCGCGATCGCCGTCGAACGCGACCCCGACCGCGCGAAACGCCTGGAACGGAACGTTTCCGCCCTAGGCGCGGCGGTAGAGATCGTGGAAGGTGCGGCCCCGGCGGCCCTCGCCGGTCTCGAGTCGCCGGACGCGATCTTCATCGGCGGCGGAGCGACCGCCGCGGGCATGTTCGACACCTGCTGGAACGCGCTCCGCCCCGGCGGTCGCCTGGTCGCCAACGGCGTCACGCTGGAGACCGAGTCGCTGATCGCCCAGTGGTACAAGGCCGTCGGCGGCGACCTGGTCCGCCTCGACGTACAACGCGCCTCCGCCATCGGCACCATGACCGGCTGGCGCCCAGCCATGCCCGTCACCATCTGGAGCGTGACGAAGTGACGGTCCACTTCATCGGCGCCGGACCTGGTGCCGCCGACCTGATCACGGTCCGCGGTCGCGACCTGATCGCCTCGTCTCCGGTCTGTCTGTACGCCGGTGCGCTCGTGCCGATCGAACTCCTCGACCACTGCCCGCCGAACGCCCGCAAGGTCGACACCGCGAACCTGACCCTCGACGAGATCGTCACCGAACTCGCCGCCGCGCACGCCGCCGGCCTCGACGTCGCCCGCCTGCACTCCGGCGACCCCTCCGTCTTCAGCGCGATGGCCGAACAGATGCGCCGCCTCGACGCCCTCGAGATCCCGTACGACGTGACGCCCGGCGTATCGGCGTACGCCGCGGCCGCCGCCACCCTCGGCCGTGAGCTGACCGTCCCCGAGGTCGGGCAGACTGTGATCCTGACCCGGATCGGCGGCAGCGCCAGCGCGATGCCGTCCGGTGAGGATCTCGCGACCCTCGGCGCGAGTCGGGCGACGATCGTTCTGCATCTCGCGGTGCAGCAGATCGAGCGTGTGGTCGCGGAACTCGTCCCGAACTACGGCGCGGACTGCCCGGTCGCGGTCGTCGCGCGCGCGTCCCGTGACGACGAGGTCGTCCTGCGCGGCACACTCGCCGATATCGCGGAGCAGGTGAAGGCCGCGGGTGTTCGCCGTACCGCCGTGATCATCGCCGGAAAGGTGCTGTCGGCAACGGCCTTCCGGGACAGTCACCTCTACTCGGCCGATCGGTCTCGATGAAGGTTCTGCTGCTCGGCGGGACCGGGGAGGCCCGCGAGCTCGCGGCGGTTCTGGCTGCGAGTGGAGTCGAGGTCGTGTCGTCGCTGGCGGGACGGACCGCCGACGCGCGGGTGCCGGTTGGTGAGGTTCGGGTCGGTGGGTTCGGCGGTGTGGGTGGGCTTGTGGACTGGTTGCGGCAGCATCCGGTTGAGGTGGTGATCGATGCGACGCATCCGTTTGCGGCGACGATGACTGCGCACGCGGTTGCTGCGACGCGCGAGGTCGGTGTGCCGCTGCTGGTGCTTCGGCGGCCGGGCTGGGCAGCGGAGTCTGATGACAACTGGCATTGGGTCGACACCGCTTCTGTTGCTGCTGAGTTGCTGCCGAGGATCGGGACTCGGGTGTTTCTTACGATCGGTCGGCAAGGGCTCGAGGTGTTCGCTGGTACCGGGTTGTGGGCGCTCGCGCGGTGCGTCGATCCGCCCGAACCTCGTCCCACTTGGTGCACTCTGGTCCTTGCCCGCGGGCCCTTCACGCTCGCCGACGAGGAGACAATTCTCCGGGACCACGGCATCGACGTACTCGTCACGAAGGACAGCGGCGGCCCCGCCACCGCCGCCAAACTCACCGCGGCCCGGCGACTCGCGATCCCTGTGATCCTGATCCGTCGACCGCCCTTACCCGCGGAGGCTGAGGTGGTTGAGACGGTCGCAGAAGCCGCTCAGTGGGTGATCCGGGCGAGCCACTCACCCAGTACGTGACGCTCACCGTCGGTGAGCATCTCGAGCTCCGGCAACCGAGCCCGCAACGCATTGGCAGCCGTCACCACCCCGCCCGCCATCCCGTCGTCCGCGGACTCACGGACGGGGTCGGTGGTGATGGTGGTGATCAAGGCGTCGAACATGGTGTCTGCCAGCCGTGGGTCGCGGTCGGCCTCGGGGACGGCCAGCAGTGCTAGTACGGCGCCTGAGCCGGCTGCCTGTACTAGGTCCACGGCGAGGTTCTCGTCGACGCGTAGCCGTCCGGCGGTCGCGATGTTGCGGATTCGGGTACGCAGGATCGCCAGCCCGGCCTCGGCTGCTGCGGGGCGCCGGCCCGGCTGCGTGTCGGCGTACATCAAGAGGAAGAGCGCCGGATTCGCCAGCCCGAACCCGATGTGCAGATCCCATCCCGCGCGGAGGTCCGTGACCGGGTCCGCGGTCGGGTCGAGCGGTGGCTTGTCCGCGAGGTACGCCGAGAATCCGTACTCGAGCACCGCCGCGAGTAGGCCGTCCTTGTCGCCGAACAGCCGGTAGATCGTCGGCGCCTGCGTACCCGCCGCAGCCGCAACCGCCCGCGTCGACACAGCATCCCGCCCACCAGCAGCGAGCAGTCCCGCGGCGACCTGGACGATCTGAGCCCGCATCCGATCCCGCCCACTGGCGCCATCGCTGGTGGTTGGGGCGTCTGGTGTGTCGTCTGGCTGCGGCTCCTGCACGCGCCAACCGTAGCGGTTGGCTCAGCGTGTTAACAGTGATAGCGTCAAGCTGTATCCATTGATAACGAGGTGCTGCGCATGATCATCGTCACCGGAGCGAGCGGCCGTCTCGGGCGTGCTGTCGTCGACCGACTCGCCGAGCAGGTCCCGATCGACCAACTCGGCGTCAGCGTGCGCGACCCGGAGAAGGCCGCGGACCTTGCCGCCCACGGGATTCGGGTACGCCGTGGAGACTTCGGCGACCCGGACTCGCTCGCGTACGCTTTCGAAGGCGCCACCCAGGTGCTGATCGTCTCGGGCCCGGCCGATCCGGAGCCGCACCACGTCGCGATCGACCTCGCCAAGACCGCCGGCGCCGAGCGCATCCTCTACACGAGCCACCAAGCCGCGAACGCGGACTCGCTGTTCGTCGCGACCCGAGGCCACGCTGCGACAGAACAGGATCTGGCCGGCTCCGGCGTACCGTTCACCGCGCTGCGCAACGGTTTCTATGCGAGTACGCCGGTGTTCCTGCTGCGGTCCGCGCTGGAGACGGGGGAGCTGATCCTGCCGGAGGACGGGCCGTTCTCCTGGACAGCGCACCGGGATCTGGCCGACGCGGCGGCGCTTGCGCTCACCGAGCCCGGGCGTCTGGATGGCATCACGCCGGCGCTGACCGGGCCGGAGCTGTTGGATTACGCGGACATCGCCGCGATCGCCTCGGAGCTCGTCGGTCGGAAGATCACCCGGGTCACGGTGCCGGACGAGGAGTGGAAGCGGGCTGCGCTCGGCCGGGGGATGCCGGAGTTCCTGGCTGATCTGACGCTGGGCATCTTCGCGGCCGCCCGGCAAGGCGAGTTCGCCGTCGTCGACCCCACACTCCCGGCACTCCTCGGCCGCCCAGCCACAACCCTGCGCGAAGTACTCGCCACCGAACTCACCGGGTAGCGCAGGCGGGATGCGCTGGTGGGCGGTGGTGGCGGGCTCGATAGATTGGCGGTATGGGGATTCAGATCGCGCCGAGCATCCTGTCCGCCGACTTCGCGCGGCTCGCTGACGAGGCGGCCGCTGTGTCGAACGCGGACTGGCTGCATGTCGACGTGATGGACAACCATTTCGTGCCGAATCTGACGCTCGGCATGCCCGTGGTCGAGTCGTTGGCCAAGGCGACCGACACGCCGCTCGACTGTCACCTGATGATCGAGGACCCGGACCGCTGGGCGCCGGGGTACGTCGAGGCGGGCGCGTCGAGTGTCACGTTCCACGTCGAGGCCTGCCGGGCTCCCATCCGGACCGCGCGGGAGATCCGGGCCAAGGGCGCGCGCGCCGCGATGGCGCTCAAGCCCGCAACCCCGATCGAGCCGTACGAGGACCTGCTGTCCGAGTTCGACATGATCCTGATCATGACCGTCGAGCCCGGCTTCGGCGGCCAGAAGTTCCTCGACGTGTGCGTACCCAAGATCCGCCGCACCCGCCAGCTGCTCGACAAGCACGGCCTGGACCTGTGGATCGAGATTGACGGCGGTGTCTCGGCCGACACCATCGAGCGTTGCGCCGAGGCGGGCGCCGACGTGTTCGTGGCCGGCTCGGCGGTGTACGCCGCCGACGACCCGAACGCGATGGTCGAGCAGTTACGCGGTCTCGCCGAGCAGTCCGCCGGCCGGTAAGTCGGGCCCACTCGGCTCCGGCTCGACCTCCGGCGGCACGCGCAGCAGCAGCACCGTCGAGACCGCCGCAAGCACGGCGGCCAGCAACCACACGTACCGCACGCCGAAGCTCTCGATCACCGCACCTGCCACCGCGGCACCGATCGCCGCGCCGCCGGTCGCCGCGCTACCCATCCACCCGAACACCTCGGTCCGCGCGACATCGGGCGTCAAGGAACCCAGCCGCCCGTACAGCGCACCGATCGCGGGTGCCAACGTCAGCCCCGACAGCGTCAACGCGATCCCGAGCGACACCGACGACCAGGTCGCGAACACGCACAGCAGCATCCCGATCGCGACGAGAGCAGCCCGCCGCCACAGGTACGACGTACGCCGCCCGGGCAACGCGCCCGCGACTGCGCCGCCGACCAGGCTGCCGAACGCCCAGACGGCCTCGAAGATCCCGGCGATCAGCCGCTGACCGTGGTCGTCGGCGAACGCGACGATCGCCAGCGAGATCCCGTTGAACGACATCACCCACAGGCCGAACGCGAGGATCAGCGGCAACCGGTGCCGATGCCAGAGCAGTTGCCGCGCGGTCAGCGGCACCGAGGTGTGCGGATCGCGGGGGAGCGGCTCGGGTTGTCGGAGCGCGTACCACCAGATGAAGACGGCCGACATCACCGCCGCGAGCAGGACGCCGGCCCGCGGGCTCGCCACACTCACCGCGGTTGCCCCGAGCATCGGCCCGACCATGAACAACAGCTCCTGTGCCGTCGCATCCACCGAGTACGCCGTCCGCAGCGCCGGGCCCGACACGACGCGCGGCCACGCGGCCCGCAACGTCTGCATGACCGGCGGCACCAGGGCACCCGCGATCAAGGCCAGCAGCGGCAACAACCGATGCAGCCCTGTCGGCAGCAGCGCGATCGCGAACAGCGCGAGACTCCAGGCGATCCCGGTCGCCAGCAGTACGCCACGAGGCCCGCGACGGTCGGCAGCGCGTGACCAGAGCGGTCCCGCAATCGCCGCGCCGACCGAGTACGCGCCGGCGACAATCCCCGCCCACCGGAACGAGCCGCTCGCGTCCTTGGCGAGGAACGCGATCGGCACCATCGTCGCGAGCATGGGCAGCCGGGCGAGCAGTGAAGACACCAGCAGTGTCATCACACCGTGCGCTCGCCACAACTCGCGGTACCCGGCCAGATCCATGCCCGCATTCTTGCCCCCGCCGCCGACAGTTTCCGTGCGCCGGCCGATCCGGCCTCTACGATGAGCGGGTGAGCGAGCACAAACCGGTGGATACCTGGCTGACCGACATGGACGGCGTACTCGTGCACGAGGAGCGCGCGATCCCCGGCGCGAGCGAGTTCATCGCGACGTTGCAGGCGTCCGGCAAGAAGTTCCTGGTCCTCACGAACAACTCGATCTTCACCCCGCGCGACCTCCGCGCCCGGCTGCTTGCCGCGGGCATCGACATCCCGGAGCGGTCGATCTGGACCAGTGCGCTGGCCACCGCGCAGTTCCTCGACGACCAGCGGCCGCGCGGGACGGCGTACGTGATCGGCGAGGCGGGACTGACCACCGCGCTGCACGAGATCGGGTACGTGCTGACCGAGCGCGACCCCGACTACGTCGTCCTCGGCGAGACCCGGACGTACTCGTTCGAGGCCATCACCAGGGCGATCCGGCTGATCGCCGAAGGTGCGCGGTTCATCGCGACCAACCCGGACCCGACCGGCCCGTCGCAAGAGGGTCCGCTGCCGGCGACCGGCTCGGTGGCCGCGCTGATCACCCGGGCCACGGGCGTCGCGCCGTACTTCGTCGGCAAGCCGAACCCGCTGATGATGCGCAGCGCGCTGAACCGGATCGAGGGCCACTCCGAGACCACCGTGATGATCGGTGACCGGATGGACACCGACATCATCAGCGGTCTCGAGGCCGGTCTGCGGAGCGTGCTCGTGCTGTCCGGATCGACCGGTGAGCACGAGGTCGAGCGCTTCCCGTACCGCCCGACCCGCGTGGTCCAGTCGATCGCCGACGTCGTACCACTCGTGACCGCCCTGTCCTAGTACCTGTCCTAGCAGGTCAAGGTGCGGAAGCCGTAACCCTGGGCCTTGAGGGACTTGAGGATCGTGGGGAGTGCCGCCACGGTCTGGGCGCGGTTGCCGCCGCCGTCGTGCATCAGGATCACCGAGCCGCTGTGCACGTTCTTCAGCACGCGTTGCACGATCGCCGTGGTACCGGGTTTGGTCCAGTCCCGTGAGTCCACGGTCCACACCACGAGGTCCTTGCCGAGCGCCTTCGCCCGCTGCCGGACCGTTGCGTTCACCCCACCGTACGGCGGTCGCAGGCAGGCCGGTGTACTGCCGATCTGAGCCCGGATCGCCGTATCCGTCGACGTCACCTGCTGCCGGAACGCGGCCGCGCTGAGGGTGCGGAGGTCGGCGTGCGTCCACGTGTGGTTCTGCACGCTGTGACCGGATTCGTGGATCCGCTTGGTCAGCTCAGGATGCTTGCGGACGTTCTGGCCGACCTCGAAGAACGTCGCCTTGGCGCCGTACTGCGCGAGGATGTCGAGCACCTTCGGGGTGTACTCGGCATCAGGCCCGTCGTCGAACGTCAGTACGACGTACTTGGTCGGCAGCGGTGTGGTGGTCGGCGTGACCGACGCAGCCGCGGCGGGTGGCGGCATAGCTGGTTTGGCCGGTGACTTCGCGGACGCGACAACCACCGTGCCGATCAGCGCGCTGGCCAGCATCATCATCCCCAGACCGATGACCCTGTTGCCCGTGCGCGTCAAGCGAACATCCATGTTCCCCCCAGGGCGGTGGGTGGTTCACTTCCTCACCCGACCTACCCTGAGGAAACTTTCGGCGAAAGCCAGCGACCACGCCGCTTCCACGTCAATGAATCACGGATACCGGACGCTTACGTGCACCACAGCGGGTAGAAGACGTATCCCCGCGCCTTCAGCGTCTTGAGGATCGTGGGAAGCGCGGCCACGGTCTGACTGCGGTTGCCGCCGCCGTCGTGGAGCAGGATCACCGAACCACTGCGCACCTTCGACAGCACCCGGCGCGCGATCGTCGACGCCCCTGGCCGGGTCCAGTCGCGCGGGTCGACGGACCAGAGGACGATGCGTTTGCCGAGCGTCGCGGCCCGTTGGGCGACCGCCTTGTTCGTCGCGCCGTACGGCGGCCGGAGGCAACGCGGCGTGTAGCCGGTCTGCGCCCGGAGGTACCGGTCGGTGGTCCGAACCTGGTACTTGAAGGTGGCCCAGTTGACCCTGGTGAGATTCGGATGCGACCAGGAGTGGTTCTGCACGCTGTGGCCCAGCCGGTCGACGCGCCGGGTCAGGGCCGGGTACCGCTTGACGTTCTGCCCGACCTCGAAGAACGTGGCCCGCACACGGTAGGTCTGAAGAATCTTCAGGATCTGCGCCGTGTACCGCGGGCTCGGGCCGTCGTCGAACGTCAGATACACCCACTTGACCCGGTCCTGCGCCGCGGCCGACCTAGCGGTCGCTGGTGGCGCGGTCAACGCCACCAGCCCGAGCAGGACGCTCGCGACCAGTACTGCCACACGTCTCTTCATCACAACCATCCCCCAGCTGTGGTCGCCCTGATCCCATAGTGGCCCCAGGCAACCAATTCCGCCAGGGGTCAGAGCACCTGGGACAGGAACTGCCGCAACCTCGGCGACTCGGCCGTGCCGAAGATCTGCCCGGGTACGCCGGACTCGACCACGACCCCGTGATCCATGAACGCGACCTGATCCGCGACCTCGCGGGCGAACCCCATCTCGTGGGTGACGACGACCATCGTCATCCCGGCCGCGGCCAGATCCGCCATCAGCGCCAGCACGCCCTTGACCAGCTCGGGATCGAGCGCCGACGTGGCCTCGTCGAACAGCATGACCTCGGGCTGCATCGCCAGCGCCCGCGCGATCGCGACCCGCTGCTGCTGTCCGCCGGACAGGTTCCCGGGCCGCGCTCCGGCCTTGTGGGCAAGGCCGACGAGCTCGAGCTGCGCCCGGGCCGCGGCCTGGGCGGCGTCGGCGTCGAGCTTCTTGATCTTGCGCAGCGGAAGCGTGATGTTCTCGAGCACGCTCTTGTGCGGGAACAGGTTGAAATGCTGGAACACCATGCCGATCCGTCGACGCAGTACGTCGGGATCGCCGCGCAGTACCGACTCGCCGCCGAGCTTCACATCACCCGCATGCGGTTCGAGCAGCCGGTTGATCGCGCGCAGCAGCGTCGACTTCCCGGAACCCGACGGGCCGATCACACACGCGGTCTGCCCGGCCGGTACGACGAGATCGACGCCGCGCAGCACCTTGTTGCTGCCGAACGCGAGCTCGACACCGGACACCTCCAGGCTCGCGGCCTCAACGTGTTGCATGCTCCACCTCCTCCAGCTGTACGTCGCTCGGCCGTCCTTCGCGCAGCCGCTTGTCGAAGTGGTTCACCAAGTGCGTCAGCGGGACCGTGATCACCAGGTAGAAGATGCCGGCGAGCAGCAACGGGGACAGGTTGCCGTTGGTCGCGGCCGCATCCTGACCGATCCGGAACAGTTCGCGCTGGCTCGCCAGCAGGCCCAGGAAGTAGACCAGGCTCGACTCCTTCACGAGCGCGATGAACTGGTTCACCAGCGCCGGGAGCACCCGCCGTACCCCTTGCGGGATGACGACCAGCCGCATCCCGCTCGGGTAGCTGAAGCCCAGCGCACGGGCGGCCTCGAGCTGCCCCTTCTCCACGCTCTGGATACCGGAACGGAAGATCTCACCGATGTACGCCGCGGCGATCAGCGAGAGCGCGAGGATGCCGAGCGGGTACGGGTTCGGGCCCCACCAGTGCCGAGTGATCGGAGACAGGCCCTGGCCGATCAGCAGGATCGTCAGGATCGCGGGCAGGCCGCGGAAGATGTCGGTGTAGATCTTCGCCGGCCAGCGCAGCCAGCGCTTGCTGGACAAGGCGAGGACCGCCACGATCATGCCGAGCAGAGTGCCCAGCACGACCGAGGCGGCCGCCAGAATCAGAGTGTTGACCAGTCCTACCTTCAGCATCTCGGGCAGGACCGCCTTCATCGACTCCCAGTCGAGGAAGGTGTCACTCAGGGTGGACCAGATGTCCATCAGGCTTGGGGAGCCGTGAACTTGACCGATCCGCTGCCCGGCTTGAAGTTCGCCGGTACGGCGCGACCCGGGTAGTACTGCTCGACCAGCTTGGTCCAGGTGCCGTCGGCGATCACCTCGTCGAGCGCCTTGTTCACGGCCTCGCGCAGCTTGTCGTTGCTCTTCGCCACCGCGAACGCCATCGGCGCGTCACTGAGCTCCTTCGCGGCCAGGATCACCGTGCCGCCGCCCTGCTCCTTGGCCATCTTCTCGCCGATCTCGGCCGGGCTCACCCACGCGTCCGCCGTACCGGCCTTGAGCTGGCCGAGCGCGGCGTTGTAGTTCGGGACGCGGACCGGGTTCAGGTTCTTCTGCGTCGCGTAGTCGTCCTGGACGGTGCCCTGGACGACTACGACCCGCTTGCCGGTGAGCTGGTCGAACGACGTGATACCGGAGGTCTTCGTGGTGTTCAGGCCGAGGTAGCCGAAGTCGTAGCCGTTGCTGAACGCAACCGTCTTCTTGCGCGCCTCGGTGACCGTGATCGACGAGCTGCCGAGGTCGAACTGGCCGCCGTTCACCTGCGACAGCAGCGCGGAGAAGTCGGTCCCGACGAACTCCGGCTTCAGGTTCAGCTTCGCCGCGACCGCGGTGATCAGGTCGTTGTCGAAGCCGGTGAACTTCCCGTCCTTCACGTACACGTTCGGCGGTGCGTCGGTCAGGGTTCCGATCCGCAGCGTCCCCGCCGACATCAGCCCCAGATCCTCGCCGCCGGCCGCGGACTTGTCCTGATTGCTGCCACAGGCAACCATCGCGCTCGCCAAGGTGATGGCCCCGACCACTGCGACAACCCGCCGAAAAGCGCCGAACGCGCGCACAACTGTCTCCTCACAACGTCAACGAAGGCAGGACGTTCCGCCCGCCGGAGCAAGCCAACATCACCCGCATGCCGCGCATTCCGCGCCGACGAGGCGTGAGACAGCGCCGAATGTCTACTCGGGTTGTGCTATATCAGCCGTGTGCTGTCGCTCGTGGGCGGTGTGCTCGTGGCGCTGTCAGCCGTGGTGCTGCTCGTAGTGCGCCAAGGCGTCGGCTGTCCTACCGGTGCCGTAGGCAAGCAGTAACTCGGCGATCGCCGGCGAGTCCACGGCGGCGGCCGCTCGCTGGATCTCCTCGGCCGAAGCGACGGCCCGGAACAAGTCCTGGATCTCCCGGACGACACTGCGCGCCGACGGGGACGGGGGCAGCTCGCCGACGTAGGTCGTGGGTCGCAGGAAACGGGCCGGCGGGTCGATGGACTGCCCTGCGACCTGCCCTGCGGCGGGTTGGCCCGCCGCGGCCGGGCGGGCCGGATGGGCCGTGGTCGGCCGTGTGTAGGCGCCGGTGGCGGCGCGGATCTCGTCGAGCTCGTGGGCGACGCGATCGGGCTCGATCCCGCCCGCGACGGCCAGGTCGGTGAGCTCGGACACAGCCCGCAACCGGGAGACCACCGCGGGATTGCCGATCTTCACCCGCTGCGCGCTGACCAGCTGCGACAGCATCGGCGCGGACAGGCCGATCACCTGGGCGAGCCCGCCCTGGGTCAGGCCGAGCTGCCCCGTGATCCGCCGGACCACCTCGCCCAGCGGCTCGCCGTACAGCTCGACCTGCTGCTGCAGATTGTGCGCCGTCTGCTCCATGCAAAGATCTTCGCACTTGCGAACCGGAAATTCCAGCCTGGAACAGGCTTGACATTTGCGATAGCAAACTGCGAAGGTTTGCGGCAGCGAATCTCACCGGAGGAAACCATGACGACTCACCAGGCACACCGCCGCCGGCCCGTGGTGTGGGCGCTCCTCGCGGTCACGCTGGCCGCGATCCTGGGTGGCCTGACCACGCCGGCCGCGCTCGCGGACCCTGCTCCGAGCGGCGGCAAGCTCGTGCTGGTCCTCGATTCGTCGGGCTCGATGGCGGAGCCGGCCGGCGACGGGCACACCAAGATCGCCGCCGCCCGGACGGCGCTGTCGAGTGTGGTGACCAAGCTCCCCGAGGCGGCCGAGGTCGGCCTCCGGGTGTACGGCGCGACCGTGTTCAAACGCACTCAGGCGGGCGCCTGCACCGATACCCAGCTGACCGTCCCGATCGGGACCGGCAACCGGCCACAGCTGCAGGCGGCGATCGCCAAGTACAAGCCGTACGGTGAGACTCCGATCGGCTACGCCCTCCAGCAGGCCGCGAAGGACCTCGGCCCGGTCGGTCAGCGCACGATCGTGCTGGTCTCGGACGGCGAGGCGACCTGTGCGCCGGAGCCGTGCGCGGTGGCGCGGTCGATCGCCCAGCAGGGGATCGACCTGAAGATCGACGTGGTCGGTTTCCGCGTCGGCGGGAAGGCTCGCACGCAGCTGCAGTGCGTGGCTCGCGAGGGCCGCGGCGACTACTACGACGCCGACTCGACCATCGACCTCGAGGCGGGGCTGGGCAGGTTGTCGACCCGAGCCTTCCGCCCGTTCCGGATCTCGGGGACGCCGGTGCACGGCGCACCGCAGCAGGAAGGTGCACCGGTGCTTGCCCCGGGCCACTACTCCGACACGTTCGGTGTGGACAACACCTCGAAGCACTACCTGATCAAGCGGACCATCAAGGGTTCGACCCTGCGTGCCGGGGTGAGCTTCCGGCGTCCGGCCGGCGGCAGCTTCGTGATCCGGTCCGAGGTGCGGCTCAACACGCTCACGGGTGAGCAGTGCGGCTGGAGCTACCCGCGGGGTTTCGACGGCGACCAGGGACTGGCGACCGGGACGGCTGCCAGTTGGTCGAAGTACGAGAAGAAGAACGACGAGTGCGCCGACTCCGATCAGCTGGTGCTCACGGTGAACCCGGGGAAGGACTACCTGCAGCTCAAGGGCGTGCCGTACGAGCTCCGGGTCGACGAGGAGCCGCCGGTCGACTCGATCGCGCACCTGCCGGCGGCGGCCGCTGACCCGGTCTGGACGCAGATGTCCGCGTCGACGCCGCGCGAGATCGTTCCCGGGTCCAGCTTCCCGGACGCGCCGCTGCTCCAGCCGGGTACGTACAAGACGACATTGATGCCGGGCGAGCTCCAGCTGTATCGGGTGAAGGCCGACTGGGGCCAGAAGATCCAGGCGCAGGTGACGGTCCCGGAGATGGCCGGCGCCCAGGCCGAGGCGATCGACGGGATCCGGTACCTCGACAGCGCGCTGATCTCGCCGACCGGTGAAGACGTGTTCGCGATCTTCGCCAAGAACGTACCGGGCGGCTCGTACACGAAGGCCGTGCTGACCAAGCGCGGGCTGGTGAAAGGGCTGACCACCAAGGAGATCCGGTACCTGAACCGCAACGGGGCCAACAACCAGGACACCGGAACGTCGACGCCCGGCGAGTACTACCTGGCCGTGTCGCTGACCCGGAAGACGAACGACAAGGCGTTCACGATCCCGCTGAACCTCACCGTCGGCGTGGTCGGTACGGCGGGGGCGGGCAAGCCGGAGTACGTCGACGGTGCGACACCGGTCTCGGGTGAGTCCGTGACACCTTCGCCGACCGAGACGCCGAGTGCGACACCGAGTACGACGCCGTCGGAGCCGGGGGACTCCGGTAACAAGAACCGGGCCGGTGAGCCGGTGCAGGGGCGTTCCGACTCGGATGACGGGACGCCGGTGGCGCTGGTCGCCGGGCTCGGTGGGGGAGGCGCCGTGCTCCTGCTGATCGGCGGGCTGATCGTCGCGCGACTGCGGAAGAAGCCGGCTCCCGCGCAGTCGACCAACTGGGGCGGCCCACCGGCACCGCGGTAACAGTCGTCGACTTCACCGCACCAGGACCCAGACAGCACTCCCGATCAACCCCGCAGCCCCCACAAAACAACCCACCGCCAACCAAACCAGCCCCCGCCTCCGCCCCGCCCCCTCCACCCGAGCACCCTGCGAAACCGACGAGCCCTCCACCACAAACTCCTGCGCCACTCCAGCCCGTGTGTCCCCCGCCCGCCCACCAGGCTCCACAGACCCAGCGCTCCCGACAACCTGCGCAGTCCCGACGGTGGAGTTGGCGGTCTCGGCTGTGGGTTGGAGTGGGCCGGCTGCTTGGGGAGGTTGGGTGGGCTTGGCCGGCGGGGTGGTTCCGGTGGGGTGGGCTGGGCCGGTGGGGGTCCAGGGGAATGGGAGGGGTGGGAGTTGGTCGAAGACTTCGGGGGCGTCGGGGTGGGTGGTCCACGGGAGGGTGCCCGCGGGCGGGAGGGTGCCGGTTTCGGCGAGTAGGCGGGCTGCGGCTCGGGCTGTGGCGGGGCGGTCCGTTGGGTTGGGCGCCGTACAGGTGTGGATGAAGGCGGCCAACGGGCCGGCTGTGGGCGGGCGGGAACCGGTGGGGCGGTCGCCGGTGAGGAGTTCGTGGGCGACGGCGCCGACGGCGTACAGGTCCTGGCGAGGGTCGGGGTCCTCGCCGGACAGTTGTTCGGGGGCGAGATAGCCAGGGGTGCCGAGGACCGTGCTGTTCCGTGTCATGCGCGGTTCGTCGATCAGCCCGGCGACGCCGAAGTCGGACAGGCGCAGGTGCGGGCGGCCGGTGCCGGTCGCGTCGAGGAGCAGGTTCGCGGGTTTGAGATCGCGGTGTACGACGCCCGCCGCGTGCACCGCGGACAGCGCCTGCAGGAGCTGGTCGAGCAGTACGGCGACGTACGCCGGCGGCAGCGGCCCGTGGTCCCCCAGGAGCGTGGCGACCGAACCTCCACGGACAAGGTCCATCGCGAACACGACCTTGTCGTCGTCCGCGGCCCAGCCGTGCGGGGCGACGACGTGCGGGTGCTGGATCCGTACCGACTGCTCCCGGACGAAGCGCAGCAGAGTGCCGGCGTCGTGCTGCCCGAGGACCTTGGCCGCGACGTAGGCGGAGCGCCGCAGGTCCCAGGCGCGCCAGACCGAACCCATCCCGCCGGTTCCGATCAGGTCGATCAGCCGATACCGCCCAGCAAACGCCTCCACCGGCAAGAAGGTACAGGGTCACCGGCCTCCCCGACCGGCTCCTGCAGTGCGCCCAACCGGGGCTGGGAACACCCCCCGGGGGCGGTGAACAGGAACTACCTTGTTCACCGCCACCGCGGCTTGGTGTCAGGGTGCCGGCTCAGGATGTGACCTGGGTCGTGGTGCGGGTTGCGGGGAGGGGCATACTTGAAGCACGAGTGAACCCACTCGCGTGCTCCGGGGTCGGTGTAATTCCGAGCCGGCGGTTACAGTCCGCGACCCGGTCGCTGCGGTTCGGCGATCGGTTGACCTGGTGGAATTCCAGGACCGACGGTGAAAGTCCGGATGGGAGGCGCACGCGGTCGGCGGGTGTGCTCTGGAGCCTTGGGTCACCTGTGTCCCGGCGGGGCGACGGAGCAGACGTGCCGGTCGAGGCCCCGGAGTGCGTCCGTGACGACGAGGGGCCCGAGTAGTGAACGACGCGTCGCCGATCGACATCGCCTGGATGCGGCGTGCTGTCGAGTTGGCTGCGAAAGGTACCGGCAGCACTCATCCGAACCCGGTCGTCGGGTGTGTGATCACCGGCCGGGACGGGCATCCGGTCGGCGAGGGCTTCCATGCCGTTGCCGGCGGCCCGCATGCCGAGATCGAGGCGCTCCGGATGGCCGGCGCACAGGCCCGCGGCGGTACGGCGTACGTCACGCTCGAGCCGTGCAACCACACCGGCCGGACCGGTCCGTGCGCGGACGCCCTGATCGAGGCCGAGATCGCGCGCGTCGTGTACGCCGTACCCGATCCGAACCGGACCGCTTCCGGTGGTGCCGACAAGCTGCGGAACAAGAACATCGACGTCGTGCAGGGCGTCCTGCAGACCGAGGCCGAGGCGGTCAACCAGGTCTGGTTGCACAGCGTCCGGACGGGGCGGCCGTTCGTCACCTGGAAGTTCGCGACCACGCTCGACGGGCGGTCCGCGGCGCCGGACGGGACGAGTAAGTGGATCACCGGCCCGATCGCGCGCGCCGACGTCCACCGGCTGCGGGCCGAGTGCGACGCGATTGCCGTCGGCACCCAGACGGTGCTGGACGACGACCCCGAACTGACGGTCCGCGACGAGCACGACGTACCCGCGGCGCGGCAGCCGTTGCGGGTGGTCGTCGGCGACCGTGAGATCCCGCCCACCGCGCGGGTCCGGAACGAGCGCGCGGAGACGTTGCTGCTGCCGACCCACGATCCCGCCGAGGTGCTCCGGCAGTTGGACGACCGGCAGATCCGGCACCTCTGGCTCGAAGGCGGCCCGACTCTGGCTGCCGCGTTCCTGCGCGCCGGGCTCGTCGACCAGATCGTCGCGTACGTCGCCCCGGCCGTGCTCGGTTCCGGGTACGGCGCGGTCGGCGACCTCGGCGCGGAATCGATCGACCACCTGCGGCGGTTCAAGCTAGCGGACGTCACCCGCCTGGGCGACGACGTCCGGCTGACCCTGGTTCCTCTGGGAGGAAAGTAGATGTTCACCGGCATCATCGAAGAACTCGGCACGGTCGAGTCACTGGATCTGCTGGACGGTGACGCCGCGCGGCTCACCATCCGCGGTCCGAAGGTGACCGAGGACGCAGCGCACGGCGCGTCGATCGCGGTCAACGGCTGCTGCCTGACGGTGGTGGAGTACGGCGGCGGCGTGTTCACCGCGGACGTGATGCGCGAGACGCTGCAGCGCACCAGCCTCGGCGGTCTGCAGAAGGGCTCGCCGGTCAACCTCGAGCGGGCTGTCGCCGCGCACGAGCGGCTCGGCGGGCACATCGTCCAGGGCCACGTCGACGGCACCGGCACGATCGCTGCGCGCACCCCCGGCGAGCACTGGGAAGACGTCCGGATCGCGACTGCACCCGCGATCCTCAAGTACGTCGCCGAGAAGGGCTCGATCGCGATCGACGGTGTCTCGCTGACCGTGACCGACGTCGACGACGCGTCCGGCACGTTCGGGGTCAGCCTGATCCCGACCACGCTGGAGCTGACCGTGCTGGGTGCGAACAAGGTCGGCGACACCGTCAACCTCGAGGTCGACGTGATCGCGAAGTACGTGGAACGGCTGCTTACCGCAGGAAACGTGAAGGACGACGGAGGCGTGCGGTGAACCCGATCGACTGGTTGTTGCACTCCACGGTGACGATCGCCGGGTCGGAGGTGCTGGTCCGGGAGATCGTCGGCAACGTGTTCGGTCTGGCCAGCGCGCTGTTCGGCATGCGCCGGCTGGTGTCGGCGTGGCCGGTCGGCATCGTCGGCAACGTGTTGCTGTTCACGGTCTTCGTCGGCGGGATCTTCGACACCCCGCAGGACAAGGACCTCTGGGGCCAGGCCGGCCGCCAGGTGTTCTTCGCGCTCGTCAGCCTCTACGGGTGGTACCGCTGGTACCAGACCCGCCACGGCGGCGCCGCCACCGGCGTTCAGCCGCGGTGGGCGACCGCGCGCGAGCGGCTCGAGCTCGCCGGCATCGCGGTCGTTCTGTACACGATCTCGTACTTCGTTCTGCGGGAACTCGGATCGTGGGGCCCGCAGTGGGACGCGTGGATCCTCACCGGGTCGATCCTGGCGACGTACGGGATGGCGCGTGGCTTCGTCGAGTTCTGGCTGATCTGGATCGCCGTCGACGTGGTCGGCGTACCGCTGCTGATCCAGGCGAAGTTCTACCCGTCGGCGTCGATGTACATCGTGTACGGGTTGTTCTGCGTGGTCGGGTTCGCGTCGTGGTGGAAGATCCAGAACCGTGAGCGGGTCCAAGCTCCTGAACCTGTGGTGGTGGGATAGATGGGTGACGTGCTGAAGCTCGACACGATCGAGCACGCGATCGACGAGATCCGCGCCGGCCGGCCGGTGATCGTGGTCGACGACGAGGACCGCGAGAACGAGGGCGACCTGATCTTCGCCGCGTCCAAGGCGACGCCGGAGCTGCTGGCGTTCCTGATCCGGTACAGCTCCGGTGTGGTGTGCGTGCCGATGGAGGGTTCGGAGCTCGACCGGCTCGGGATCCCGTTGATGACGCCGCACAACCGGGAGCGGATGCGGACGGCGTACACGATCTCGGTCGACGCGCGGGACGGGATCTCCACCGGGATCTCGGCCGCCGACCGGGCGCGGACAATCCGGGTGCTGACAGACTCCGCCTCGGAGCCGTACGACCTGGTGCAGCCCGGGCACGTGTTCCCGTTGCGGGGCCGCGAGGGCGGCGTACTGGTTCGTCCCGGTCACACCGAGGCGTCGATCGACCTGGCGCGGATGGCCGGGCTGACGCCGGCCGCGGTGATCTCGGAGCTGGTGAACGACGACGGCACGATGAAGCGCGGGCACGACCTGCGGACGTTCGCGGACGAGCACGGGCTGGTCCTGGTGTCGATCGACGACCTGATCCGGTACCGGCGCCGTACGGAGTCCCAGATCCAGCGGGTCGCGACGACGACGCTGCCGACGCAGTACGGCGATTTCGTTGCCCACGGCTACCGCAGCACGGTGGACGGGTCGGAGCAGCTCGCCCTGGTACGCGGCTCGCTGGGCGACGGGCCGACGCTGGTGCGGTTGCACTCGGAGTGCCTGACCGGCGACGTGTTCGGGTCGCTGCGGTGTGACTGCGGGCCGCAGCTGGACGAGGCGATGCGGCAGGTCGCGGCCGAGGGCGGTGTCGTGGTGTACCTGCGTGGGCATGAGGGCCGCGGGATCGGACTGCTGCACAAGCTGCAGGCGTACGAGCTGCAGGACGCGGGCCGGGACACCGTCGACGCGAACCTGGACCTCGGGTTGCCGGCGGACGCTCGCGACTACGGGACCGGTGCGCAGATCCTCGCCGACCTGGGCGTCAAGGAAGTGCGGTTGCTGACCAACAATCCCGACAAGCTCGCGGGCGTGCAGGGGTACGGCATCGACGTCGTCGAGCGCCGCGGGATCTCCATCGACCCGACCGAGCACAACCTGCGGTACCTGCGCACCAAGCGCGATCGAATGGGCCACCACTTGCCGGGTGGCGTGTTGACTGAAGAGAACGGAGCCGGCTGATGTCGGGCAGTGGAGCACCCACCATCGAGGTACCGCACGTCGAAGACGCCAAGGTCGCGATCGTCGCCGCCCAGTGGCACCCGAAAGTCACCGACGGCCTCCTCGCCGGCGCCCTCCGCGCACTGGAGGACTCCGGCGTCACCGAGCACACCGTCATCCGGGTGCCCGGCTCCTTCGAACTCCCGGTCGCGGCACTGCACGCGGCGAAGTCCGGGTACGACGCGGTCGTCGCCCTCGGCGTGGTGATCCGCGGCGACACTCCCCACTTCGAATACGTCTGCCAGGCGGCGACCGAAGGCCTCATGCAGGTCGGCGTCACCACGGGCGTCCCCATCGGCTTCGGCGTACTCACCTGCGACAACGACCCCCAAGCCCTGGACCGAGCCGGCCTCCCCGACAGCCGAGAAGACAAAGGCTACGAAGCCACCCAAGCCGCCCTCTCAACCCTGGCCGCCGTCCGCCAACTGGGATAGTCCGTCCGAGCGTGCGAGCTTGCCGTAGTCACGGGGGATGGGGGTCCTCTGCGCGCTAGGTCGGCTCGCCGTTGCCGGTTGTGCGGAACTCCTCGAGAACGCGTGCGTACGAACGCCGGTCGAACGTGAATGGACCCACCTCGGTGAACACCGTGCGCTGGTCGAACGGCTCGTAGTCGTTCTGGTAGCCGAAGTCGCGCCACACGACCAACTCGTCGTGGACCTCGACCACCGCGGTGACCGCGCCGCATCCGACATCACCGCATTCGGCGCAGACATAGATGGCGGTCCGGCCGCCGAGTGACGGCTCCGGAACCGCACCTAGAAGGCGGTCGAGATCCTCGAAGGCTCGGCCGGTCGGCCAGTCTCTCACCAAGACCGACACGTAGTCCTCGGTGGCGTCGTCATAGTCAAGGAACGGGCCGAGGACCCGGCCGAGCCGCTCGCCGTCCACGACGAACTCCAGGAAATGACGGTCCGTTCGCAGATCACCAGGCGACCCGGCATCGCCGGCCCGAACCTCAGCTACCAACGCCAGCGAGTTACTCACGACAACAAGCTTGCCCCAACGAGCGACCAAGACGGGTGCGAGGACGCCCAGGCCATCACAATCGCCCGCCGCCGTCGGATGTCCGCCGGGGCACGCGGGCGGCCCTGGATTGTGATGGCCTGGGGATCCATGCCCTCGCCACCACGCCCGGCGACGTCAATGAGTTCGGGTGTGTGCCATGTGCCAGTTGGTGGTCCAGGTTTGGCCGTGGTCGGTGGAGAAGGATTGTTCCCAGGCGGCTTTGTCGGTGCCTGGGGTCCAGAGGAAGCGGACGTCGATGGGTTGGCCGTTCCATTCGTCGGGGCCTTCGAAGGTGCCGGTGCCGTCCTGGAAGGCGCCGATGACAGGGGTTTCCAGGCGGCCGCGTTGGCTGTTGATCCAGTGGATGGACCAGGTTTTCTCGACAGGGTCGTAGAGGCGGAACGTCGCGCCGCGGAAGCCCTCGCTCGGGAACCAGCCCTCGTCGAAGCTGATCGCGCCGTCGAAGTAGGTCGTGGCTTCCATCGTCGCGTCGTGTTCGTACCACTCGAACGGCTCGCCCAGCACGGGACGGCGCCGCCGGTTGTGGAAGGACCAGCGGCCGACGAGGAAGTCGAAGTCGTCGGTGAGCTTCGGTGCGTCCAGTGCGGGCGGGGGAGTGTGGCGCCGGGTGAAGTCCATGATCCAGTTGGTTTCCCAGGTCTCGCCGCCGTCGTTGGAGTAGGCCTGCTCCCAGTGCGCGGTCTCGGCCGTGATGTCCGACCACTCGTAGCTGCACAGGATCGGCTTCCCCTCGTGCGTGTCCTCGCCGACCAGCCGGCACCGCGAGCCGTCCGCGGTCCAGCCGCCGTGCACCGGCGGGTAGAGCTGCATCGTCCGGCTGTCGACCCACCAGATGCTCCACCGCAGATATTCCGGGTCGAACACGCGCAGCGACAGCCCGTAGGACCCCTTCGTCGGGAAGCGCATCTCGTCGATGCTGATCTGCCCGTCGAAGTACGTGCGCGCGGTCGTCGTTCCGTCGTACTCGAGCCATTCGTCGCAGCCCACGAAGGCCTGTTTCAGGGTTTTGTGGTGGACGTCGAAGTACCCGTTGAGGAAGTCGAAGTCGCCGGTCACCTTGGTCCAAGTCGTCATACCGCCCAGCTTGGGAGCAAAACCTGACAACCGATGGCAGTCATAAGGACTAACCTCGAACTATGCGTTCGAGCCGGCTCCTGTCGATCCTGCTGTTGCTGCAGACGCGCCGGCAGCTGACCGCGCGCGAGCTGGCCGATGAGCTCGAGGTGTCGCTGCGGACGATTTATCGCGACGTCGAGGCGCTCGCCGCGGCCGGGGTCCCGGTGTACGCCGACCAAGGCCGAGCAGGCGGGTACCGCCTGGTCGAGGGCTACCGCACCCGCCTGACCGGTCTCACCGAACAGGAGGCCGCTGCGCTGTTCCTCGTCGGTATGCCGGGCGCGGCCGCCGCACTGGGGCTGACCGCGGAGACGAGCGCCGCCGAACTCAAACTGCTAGCAGCGCTAGCGCCCGATCAGCGGGATCGCGCCGGCCGGCTGAAGAACCGCTTCCACCTCGACCTACCCGCCTGGTACCAGGAGGCCGAGGTCTCACCACAGCTGTCCGCCGTCGCCGACGCCGTACTCCACGACCGCCGCATCAAGGTCCGGTACCGCCGCTGGGAGGAGCCCCGCGAGGTCGAGCGGATCCTCGAACCGTACGGACTCGTGCTGAAGAACGGCAGCTGGTACGTCGTGGCGTCGACGCCCGGCGGTCTGCGCACGTACCGCGTCTCCAACATCCTCGACCTGACGCCGACCGACGAGGTGTTCGAGCGCGACGACGGCTTCGAGCTGCAGCAGTTCTGGCAGGACCACTTGGAGGGCTTCGACCAGGTCCGCTACACAGCAGAGGCCGTGGTCCGGGTGACCGCGCGGCTGGCCGCGAAGATGTACGACGTCTCGTACCCGGCACTGGTCAAAGCCGTCGCCGCCGCCGAACCAGACGCCGACGGGAGTGTGGTGGTGACGATCCCGATCGAGTCGATCCCGAACGCGGCCGCCTCCCTCTGCCGATTCGGGGACGCGATCGAGGTACTGGAGCCCGCCGAGCTGCGGGCCGAGCTGGCCAATCTCGGCCGCACGCTGTCAGCTCTCTACAGCTGAGCGCCCCAGCACACGCTCGCCTGCTGCGGCACTGCGCCGCAGGAACGTGGCGATCAGCTCGAGTTCGGCCTCGGTGTAGTCCGCCAGTACGTCGTCCATCGCGCTCATCATCGGCTGGTACAGCCGGAACACCTCCATCCCGCGGTCCGGCAGCACGCGGATCGTGACGCTGCGGCGGTCCGGCCGGGCGCGGTCGCGGGCGATCCAGCCGGCGTCTTCGAGCCGGTCGAGAATCCCGGTCAGTGTTGCCGGGTGCAGTCCGGCCCGGCGGGCCAGCACGCTCGGCGTCAGCGATCCGTCGCGGGCGAGGATGTCGAGGCAGTCGAGGTCGACGTCCTTCAACGCCAGCTCGCCGCCGACCTGGTGGTTGAGCAGCGCGAGCTGGATCCGCAGGTCGCGGAGCGCGGCCTTGATCTCGTTCCCGGTCCGCCGGCGGTGGCGCATGTCACCTCTCCGTATCTGTTCCATATCTTATGAGATCCATACTATATGAGGAACAGAGAAGATTTCAGGAAGGCGGTCGGGATGAGAATCACGGTGTTCGGGGCGACGGGCGGGATCGGCGGCCACGTCGTACGGCAGGCGCTCGACGCGGGGCACAAGGTGACGGCAGTGGTCCGTACGTCGTCGGCGTACGACGTGGTGCATCCGGCGCTGGAGGTGATCCGGGTACCAGGCCTGACCCAGGCGGAGCCGCTGCGGGACGCCGTCGACGGGAGCGAGGCGGTCATCTCCGGCGTCGGCGCCCGCGGGCGGAAGGACGGGCCGGTCGCGTCGGAGAGCACGCGGTCGATGCTGGCGGCGATGGAGGCCGTCGGCGTACGGCGGTTCGTCGCGGTGAGTGCCGCGCCGCTCGGGCCGGTGCCGCCGGACGAGAGCTTCCTCAACCGGCGGCTGCTCTATCCGATGATCAACGCGTTCGCTGCGGACGTGTACGCCGATCTGCGGGTGATGGAGGCGGACATCAGGAGCAGTACGACGGAATGGACGGTCGTGCGGCCGCCGAAGCTCACGAACAAGGCGCTGACCGGGACCTATCGCATGGAGGTCGGCGGCACGGTGACGCGCGGGTACACGATCTCGCGGGCGGACGTCGCGCAGCTGATGCTAGCGGTGCTAGATCGGCCGGAGACGGTCTGCCAGCCGGTTGGGGTGGCGTACTGATGGCGCACGGGGTTGTTCGCGGGCTGAGCCTGGTCTTCAGTGGTGTCTTTGCCGGGTTCCTGGTGTGTGTGGCGGTGCTGGAGAACTCGTTGCGTGGGTTCGGGGCCTCGATCTACACGCAGGTTCGGCTGGTCGAGCTGGACTCGCTGGACCGGCTCGCCTCGGTGACGTTGATTCCGGCGATCGTCACCACCGTGGTGCTGGCGATCTGGGCCCGGGGCAACGGTCGGCGCCTGGTGCTGGTGGCGCTCGTGCTGCTGGTCGTAGTCTTCGCGACGACGCTCGCCATCAACCTGCCGATCAACTCGGACCAGTCGTCGTGGTCCGTGCAGAACCCGCCTGCCGACTGGGCCGCCGTACGTGATCGCTGGCAGCTCGCACACCTGATCCGCACCGCGGCCGCACTCCTCGCGTTCGGCGCACTGATCGGATCGACCTTGAGCACGCGCCAACCATTCCGAGACCCTGAAAATGGTCGGCGCGTGCTCAAAGAGGCCTCTGGACGATGAGGTCGTGGGGTACGGCGTGGGCGGTGCGGGCTTGGTGGCCGGTGGTGGTTCGGGCCATCGTCAAGGAGTTCAGGAGGGCTTCCTCGACCGATTCGGTGACTGCCTGGAACGGTGTCCGGAGGTCGCGGTCGGGGAAGTCCGGCGTACGGGCGGTGGTGAAGGCGATCGCGTAGTCGCCGCTGCCGGGGGCGTAGTCGGAGCCGACGCGGCCCATCGCGAAGATCGCCCGGCGGGCGAGCCGGCCGAGTTGGCGGGAGTCGAGCGGGAGGTCGGTCGCGACCACGATCATGCAGGAATTACCGTCCGCGTCGATCGGTTGGGCGGGGACCGGGCGTCCGAGCACGGTCAGCAGACCGGAGAAGTTCGCCTGCACGAGTACGCCAACGGTCTGTCCGGCAGGCGTCGTACGGGACGCCGTGCCGATTCCGGCCTTGAAGCCGAGTGCACAGGTTCCGGTGCCGGCACCGGCGCAGCCTTCTTCCACAAGGCCGGCCGAGGCGGTGTCCAGGGCGGCGTGGACGGCCTCGGGGGTGATCGGGCGGCGGCGGATGTCCGAGAGGTGGCCGTCGTTCGTTTCGCCGACGACCGGGTTCAGGCTGGTCGCTTTCGGGTCGCGGTCGAGCAGCCAGGTGAGCAGCGCGTCGGCGACGCGGAACGTGCTGAGCGTCCCGGTGAGCAGGATGGGGGTTTCGATGACGCCCAGTTCGTCCACCTGCGTCGAGCCGACCAGCTTCCCGTACCCGTTGCCGACAGCAACCGCGGCCGGCAGCGTCTGCGCCCAGCCGTCCGGGACGATCGCCGTCACCCCGGTGTTCAGCCCGTCGCCGGTGATCGTCGTCTGACCGACCCGCACGCCGGGCACGTCGGTGATCGCGTTGAGCGGCCCCGTGGGCAGCGTTCCGACGACTACACCCAACTCACGAACTCTCCGAGGACTCTGCATACAGCTATCGTCGGCCACATGCTGCAGCAGTTGACGGGTCGGGTCTGGATCTACCCGCACGACCCCGATCCCGACGCGATCCGCCCGTCCGTCGCCGTGATCGCCGACGACCGCGGCAGCGTCCTCGTCGACGCCGGCAACAGCCCCGAGCACGCAAGAGCCGTCGGTACGGCGATTGCCGCCGCAGGACTGCCCGCGCCGAAGTGGCTCGTCTACACCCACCACCACTGGGACCACACCTGGGGCGCCTGCGCCTGGCCCGATGTCACCGTGATCGCCCATTCCACAGCCGTCGACCTGCTGAAGACCGAGTCCGAACGCCCGTGGAGCCACCGCTACCTCCACGACCAGGTCGAGGCCAACCCCAAGCTCGCCCCCAGCTTCCGGGCCCGCGCCCTGGCCGTCCCCGAATGGACCGACTTCCGGATCGTCCTCCCGGACCAGACCTTCGACGACACGCTCACCCTCCCGACCGACGTCGTACTGCGGCACGTCGGCGGAAACCACGCCCCGGACTCCACCATTGTCCTGGCCGACGGCGTAGCCCTCCTCGGAGACGCCTTCTACCCACCGCCGTACCACCTCCGCACACCCAACGACACCCTCGACCACGCCATGGTCAAGCGCCTCCTCACCGAGCGCCACGACTGGTACGTCGACGCTCACTCGCCCCCGCGGCGACTGTCCGAGGCGCTGACGCAGTCCGGCTAGCGGACCTGGGGACGGCGCTCGCGGGTGGGACCCGTAGGCTGGGCGGGCGATGAAGAGTTTTGAGGAGCTGTTTGCCGAGCTGGGTGAGAAGGCGGCGACACGGCCGGAGGGTTCCGGGACCGTGGCGGCGCTGGACGCCGGCGTGCACTCGATCGGGAAGAAGCTGGTCGAGGAAGCCGCCGAGTCGTGGATGGCAGCGGAGTACGAGGGCAAGGAGCGGGCCGCGGAGGAGCTGTCACAGCTCATCTACCACGCTCAGGTGATGATGCATGCCCTCGGCCTGGACCTCGAGGACGTGTACCGACATCTGTAGGAGTCCTCTCCCACAGATCACCGGTTCACATCCCCAGAAAGGGCAGTCGCCATGCTGCGCGTCGCAGTACCCAACAAGGGCTCGCTGAGCGAGGCCGCCACCGAGATGCTCGTCGAAGCCGGCTACAAGCAGCGCCGGACCACCAAGGACCTCACCCTCACCGACGCGGCCAACGAGGTCGAGTTCTACTACCTCCGCCCGCGTGACATCGCCGTGTACGTCGGCGAGGGCACGCTCGACGTCGGGATCTCCGGCCGCGACCTGGTGCTGGACTCGCACGCGGACGCGGACGTGATCATGGGCCTCGGGTTCGGTTCGTCCACGTTCCGGTTCGCCGGGCGGCCCGGGGTCGCGGATTCCGTGAAGGACCTGGCCGGGAAGCGGATCGCCACGTCGTACGCCGGCGTACTGCAGGACCACCTGGCCGAGAACGGTGTCGACGCGGCGGTCGTGCGCCTGGACGGCGCCGTGGAGTCGGCCGTTCAGCTCGGTGTCGCGGATGTGATCGCGGACGTCGTCGAGACCGGTACGACGCTGCGCCAGGCGGGGCTCGAGGTGTTCGGGGAGCCGATCCTGCAGTCCGAGGCGGTGCTGATCAAGCGGCACGGCGTCGAGAACCCGGCGAACGGCCTGCAGCAGCTGGTCCGCCGGCTCGAGGGCGTTCTGATCGCGCGGAACTACGTGATGATGGACTACGACATCCGCGCCGAGGACGTCGACGCCGCCACCGCGGTCGCGCCCGGCCTGGAGTCGCCGACCGTCTCCCCGCTGCACCGGCAGGGCTGGGTCGCCGTTCGGGTCATGGTCCAGCGGGCCGAGGCACAGCGCCTGATGGACCAGCTCTGGGAGGTCGGCGCCCGCGCGATCCTCACCACCGACATCCACGCCTGCCGGATCTGACGGACCGAGAGCGACATGCCCGGCTCCGACCGTCTCTACGTGTTTCATCCGCGGATCATTGCCGCGATGGCGGGTGGGATGGGGTTGTCGCTGATTGCCGTGTTCGGGGTGATCTGGTTCCGGTTGTCGCCGGAGGATCGTGGGTCGTTCGACTGGTTCCAGCGGCTCACGCTGCTCGCGTTCTTCGGCGCGATTCTCTGGATCCTGTACCGGATGACCACGCTGCGCGTCACGGCGTACGCGGACCGGCTGCGGATCCGGAACGTGTTCAAGTCGTACACATTGCAGTGGTCGGAGGTCAGCGCGCTGCGGTTCCGGCCGGGCGACGCGTGGCTGCAGCTGTTCGATGCCGATGACAACCGGATCGGCATTCTCGCGGTCCAGGCGGCCGAGGGTGCGCGGGCGAGCCGCGCCGCCAAGCAGCTGGCAGCGGTCGCCCGCGAACACGGCGCCGGTCCTAAACGGATACCTGAAAACTAGTCGTCTGTGAGTCGCCGGGCTTGAGGACGACGAGGTCCTGACCGGTACGGAATGCGTCCGGCGGGCAGGTCATCGGCTCGACCGCGAGCGCCGTACGCCCGACCGCCTCGCCGGTGAACAGCTGCATCCACGGCGTGTCACTCGTCAGCACCGACCGCGCGCCGCTGTCCGGGTCGGTGAGGGACACGGTCCACTCGCCGTCCAGGCCGGTGAACGCGTTGTCGATCGAGGTCGAGCCGATCAGTCGCGGCTCACGGAAGTCGTACGGCGAACCGTCGACCGGCGTCAGGCCCACCGGCGCCATACGGTCCGCGGACACCTCGAGCCGCTGCGCTGCGGTGAATTCGAGGATGCACTCGTCGATCGGGCGACCGACGCTGAGGTACGGGTGCGCTCCATAGCCGTACGGCGCTGTTGATCGGCCCACGTTGGTGGCAGTCGCGGCTACCGTCAGCCTGTCCGTCAGGTGGTAATCGAGGCGGAGCTCGAGCTGGTGGGGGTAACCCGGCTGGCCGTGCAGGCGGTGGCCGACCGCCACAGCAGCTCCGTCGGAGCCGTCGTCGAGGCGGACCCAGTTCGCCCAGCGGGTGAGGCCGTGGATCGCGTTCTGGCGGGCCGGTTCGGTCAGGTACAGCTGCTGGTCGGCGCCCTCGAACGTGTACTGCCCGTCCGTGATCCGGTTCGGCCACGGGAACAGGTGCTGCCCGAGTCCGGCATGCGCCGCCTCGTCCTCGCCGTACGCGAGCAGGACCGGGCGCCCGTCGTACGTGAGGTCCCGCAGCCCGCCGCCGACACTCACCACCGTCACCTCGTACCCGCCGCCGCGGAGGACCCATTGCTCACCCGAAGGCAAAACAGTCATGCCCCAATCCTGACTGACCGGTCCATCGGGGGCGACCCCGTTCGTAGTGATGCTGTAGACACGCTCACAGGAGGAACGACATGAAATATCTGCTGCTGATCAACGCCGGCGAGCTGGACCTGCAGGACGCACCGGTGGGGTGTGAGCCGGAGGACTGGATGCGGTTCGACAAGGAGATCACCGACGCGGGCGTGGTGGTCGCCTCCGAGTCGCTGGCCGATCTGGTCACCGCGACCCGGGTCGAGGTCGCCAACGACGGCAAGCGGACCGTGACCGACGGGCCGTTCGCGGAGACCCGGGAGGTGCTCGGCGGGTTCTACGTGATCGACGTACCGGACCTGGACGTGGCGCTCGACTGGGCCGCGAAGTGCCCGGGATCGCGCGGCGGCGGTTCGGTGATCGTGCGGCCGGTCGCGGAGTTCTGAGGATGGAGCAGGTCGAGGCGGTCTTCCGGGAGGAGCGCGGCCGTTTGCTAGCAGCGCTAGCTCGGAGGTTCGGGGACCTCGACCTGGCCGAGGAGGTCACGTCGGAGGCGATCGAGGCGGCGCTCACGCGCTGGCCGGTCGACGGCGTACCGCCGAACCCGGGCGGCTGGTTGATGACCACCGCCCGGCGGAAGGCGGTCGACCGGCTCCGCCGGGACCAGGTGTACGCCGCCAAACTCGCGATCCTGCAGGTCGAGGCGGATCGCCCGACGCCGCAGGCGACCGGGGACGAACTGCCCGACGAGCGGCTGCAGCTGTTCTTCACCTGCACCCACCCGGCGCTCGCCGCCGAGGACCGCGGCGCGCTGACGCTGCGGTGCCTCGCCGGGCTGACCACGCCGGAGGTCGCGCGGGCGTTCCTGGTCCCGACCGCGACGATGGCGAAGCGGATCGTCCGCGCGAAGAAGAAGATCCGGGAGGCGCGGATCCCGTTCCGCGTCCCCGGCCCGGACGAGCTGCCGGAGCGACTGCCCGGCGTACTGCAGGTGATCTACTCGGTCTTCACCGAGGGGTACGCCGCCAGCTCCGGACCGTACCTGCAACGCCTGGACCTGGCCGAGGAAGCGATCCGCCTGGCCCGGATCCTGCACCGTCTTCTCCCCGGCGAGCGCGAGGTCACCGGCCTGCTGGCGCTGATGCTGCTGATCCACGCCCGCCGCGACGCCCGCACCGGCCCCGGCGGCGAGATCGTCCTGCTCGAGGACCAGGACCGCGGCCGCTGGGACCACGAGATGGTCGCCGAGGGCCGCGACCTGGTCGTCACCGCCCTCACCGGCGGGCCGCCCGGACCGTACGCCGTCCAGGCCGCGATCAACGCGGTCCACGACGAGGCCGCCGAGTTCGGGAGCACCGACTGGCCCCAGATCGTCCAGCTGTACGACGTACTGCTGGGCCTCGACCCGTCACCGGTGATCGCGCTGAACCGCGCCGCCGCGATCGCGCTCCGCGACGGCCCTGAAGCGGGGCTAGCACTGCTAGCCGAGCTAGCGGCTGATCCCCGGCTCCAGGACTACCACCCGTTCGCGCTGGCCCGCGCAGACCTGCTGCAACGCCTCGGACGTTTGCCGGAGGCAATCACCGCCTACGAGCAGGCCCTCGCCCTGGCCGGCTCCGAACCCGAACGCAACCTGGTCCGCCGCCGCCTCACCGGCCTCCAAAAGTAAGGTGCGCGCCCTAACATGGCTGGATGGAGACCGTTTACGAAGCGGCGGGTGGGGCCGAAGGTATGGTGCGGCTGGCGGCTGAGTGGCACGAGCGGGTGATGGCGGACGAGGTCGTCAGCCACGCCTTCCACGGTGGCGCGCGGCCGGATCACACCGAGCGGCTGGCGGCGTACTGGGGTGAGGCACTGGGCGGACCGCCTGCCTACACCGAGGCGTACGGCGACGAGGCGTCGGTGCAGCGCCGCCATGCCGGAAACGGCGAGCACGACGAGATGAACCACCGGGCGATCGCGTGCTTCGACGAGGCAGTGATCGCGGCCGGCATCGACGACGAGCGGACCAGGGCCGTACTGCACGACTACTTCGCCTGGGCGACCTTCACCACGATGTATCGCCACGACGTCGACGACATCGCCGACGACCAGCCCGTCCCGCGCTGGTCCTGGGACGGACTGGAGACGTGACGGATCGCCTGGCGAGGCTCGCCCAGAGCTGGGACGAGGCGGCCGAGGGCTACGAAACGTACTTCGTCCCACGCTTCGCACCGTGGGTCCGGGCCGCCGTCGACGAGCTCGACGACGTACCGGAGGGTCCGGTCCTGGTGCCGTGCTGCGGGACGTTTCCCGAGCTGGCGCTGCTGGCGCCACGATGGCCCGGTCGGCGGATCGCCGGCATCGACCTGTCCGCCGGGATGGTCCGGCTCGCCCGCCTCCGGGCCGCCGGGAACCCATTGGTCGAGGTCGTCCAAGGAAATGCCATGACGCTGGACCCGGCCTGGTCCGCCGCGGCCGTGGTCTCGGTGTTCGGCCTCCAGCAGCTCCCGGATCCCGCCACCGCGATCCGGTCCTGGTACGACGTACTTCGGCCCGGGGGCCGCCTGTGCGTTGTCTACTGGCCCGGGACCATCGAGGACACCGGTCCGTTCGCCCTTCTCGACAAGGTGATCGACGCCGGGCGCGACAACTCCTGGGAGGACGATCTGATCCCGGCCCTCGACGGCGCCGTGATCGAACGCGACGTCCACCTGTCGTTCCCCATGACCCATCCGGGCGCGGCGGAGTACTTCGACGCCGCCAACCACGCCGGGCCGATGCGTGCGCTCGCGCTGGCGCGCGGAGACGACTACATCGCGGAACTCCGGGCGAAGTACCTCGCGGAAGCACCCGACGGCGAGTGGACGCACCACCCGCGGGCCCGGCTGATCTCGGTCAGGAAGCAGCTGAGTCGTGCGGCGGGAGCGCCACCGACTTCGTGACGAGTTCGAGCGCCGGGTCGAAGGGCGTCGACGGGTCGCCGTCGACGATCACGTGGGCGCGGGAGCGGGTGGCCTGGTCGGCGAAGTGGTCGCGTTCCCAGCGCATCCACTCCAGCCAGTGGTCACGGAGGGCCTCGCCGTCGCGTTCGATCCCGCGGTCCAGGCGAACCTCGTTCGACGTCTCGACCCAGAGCCGCAACGCCTGCCAGTGGCCCGCGTCCCGGTCGCAGGCAGTGACACCTTCGACGATCAGCAGGTCCACAGTGTTCGGTACGACGTGCAGCTCGGCGTACACGCCCTGATACCAGTCGTACCGCCGGTACCGCCCTTCGCGGCCGTCGGCCAGCCGTTGCAGGACGTGATCGCGGAGCAGGGCGAATCCACGCTCGGCTCCGTCCCAGCCGTCGTACAGGTCGTCCATGTGGATGACGTAGGTGTTCAGGTCGCGGGCCTTCGCCCGGGCCTCGAGGGCGGCGGCGACGGTCGTCTTGCCGGACCCGGCGGGGCCGTCGATACCGATCAGCCTGGTCCGGCCGAGGCGTGGCGCACCGGCCTGGACGTTGTCCAGCAGTGAGTCGATGGTCAGGGGGTTCGGGCCTTGGTCAAGGGCCTTGTCAGTTGATTCCATGGCGCTTCAGGATGTCCTCGATCTCGTCGAACTCCGACGATTCCTGCTGCTTCGCCTTCCCCTTTGACGGCTTGGCAGCTTTGGCGGTCGCGGCCGACGCGGGCTCCGGGCCCGTCGACGTCAGCTCTCCCGCGGGCGAGGCGGGTTTCTTCTGTGCCTTCTCGGCCTTCTGGTTCCCGCCGCGGCCCCGGGCTACACCCGAGACGACGTACAGCACGACCGAGACGCCGAACAGCGCGACTCCGGCCCACACGGTCGGCGAGAAGATCAGGTGGGCGGCCCAGCTCACAACCGAACGCACCACTTCCCACAGCACCTTGAGCAACCCGGTCATGTACAGCGAGACCGGTAGCAGTGACCAGGCGATCCCACGCGTCCCTGCCGCGATTCCACGGCGTCGCCAGGCGAACCACGAGCCGATCAGTCCGAGCAGCGTCAAGCCTGCGCAGAGCGGCAGTAGCGTCGAAGCGTCGTAAGTAGGCACATGTCCAGGCTCGCACAGATGGCCCGCGAACCAAGAGGGGAACAGCCCTGACGTGCCCCTGAAACCGCGGTCCGGATCCCCAGGCCATCACAATCGATGTCCGCGCCCTGGCGTGAGCGTGCCTCCGCCCGCGAGCCGCAGTTGTGATGGCCTGGAGATCCGGACCTCCACCACTCATCAACCTCCGATTCTGCCCCGCATCCCGGCGTGCCGAGCGTGCCGGAGGCTCGGTTCGGCGGGGTTGGTGAGTGGTGGCGGTCCGGGTCCGGGGAGAATGCAGGCATGCAACCAGAGCGGCGGCTGGCCTTCACCGGTTTCGACAACGACGACGGGTCGGCGGACCCGGCGCTGGCCCGGGCGCTCGCCGACGGGGACGAGGGAGCGGTGCTGGCGGCGCTGACCAAGGCGCGGCTGCTGGTGCCGGTCGTCGCGATGCTCGGCGAGGTGGAGTACGACGAGAACGGGCTCGCGCACGACAAGACGTCGGACATGGCCGTGGTCCTGCTCCAGGGCCAGGACGGGCGGAACGCGCTCCTCGCGTTCAGCGGCACCGAGAGTCTGGCCCGCTGGGATCCCGCGGCTCGCCCGATGCCCCAGCACACGCAACTGGTCGCCACCGCGGCGGTCCAGGAGGGCGCCGCGGCGATCGTGCTGGACATCGCCGGCCCGGCCGCGGGCGTGATCGAGACCGACGACGTACGGCGACTGGCCGCCGGCCTCCAGGTGGTGCGCCTGGAAGACGGCGGCTACGGATGGATCGAATCAGCCCACGGGTGAGCTGAGCGCGTCCATCGGCCTGGACCGCATCGCGATCCGGCCGGTGATCGCGGTGGTCGGCAGCACCAGGAGCAGAACCACCGCGATCCAGCCGGCCAGGACCCACACCGACCCGGACGGTATCGGCCATCCGCGGGTCGCCATCGCGATCGGCAGCACCGTGAACGCCGCCGTGATCAGCCCGGCCGCCAACCCGAGCCCGGCGATCAGTAGCCCCTCGAGCGTCAGCATCCGGGACACCTCCCGCCGGGTCGACCCGGTCAGCCGCTGCAGCCCGAACTCCCGCCGCCGGTCCAGCACCGCGACCGCGATCGTGTTCACCGAGGCGATCGCCGTGTACGCGACCGCGATCGCAGCCAGCAGGTACCCGATCCAGGCGTCCACGCCGAGACCGGTGTCCAGCCCCTCGCCGAGCAGCTCCCGGCCGCCGGCCGTCGTACCGGGCCACGCGGGGAGGTCGAGCTTTGTGCCGTTCGTTTTCAGCAGGAGCTGACTTGGGAGACCTGTTGTCGTGTGCGTGGCCAGCAGTTGCGCCGGGAGCAGGAGGGACTCGTAGCCGGACGGGCCTTCGACCAATGCGACGACCTTTACCTTGACCAGGGCGTTGTCGCCCAGGCGGACGCCGATCTGCGAACCGACGTCGACCTTCAGTTTCTTCGCCGTACCGGGTGGGAGGGCGATGGTCTCGCCGGTCAGATCGTCCAGCGAACCCTTCTTGACCTTGCCCGTGTAGACCGGACCGCTCAGGCCGAGGAGCGGCCACGCGTCGCTGGTGTGGGACTTGTCGTACGGCTCCTCGATCCAGCCCTTGCTGCGGACCAGTTCGGACACCGTGGTGACGCCGGGCACCGACCGGGCGGCTGCGGTGAGCTCGGGCGCGATGCCGCCCGCCGTGCTGGTCACGGCTACGTCGGCGGCCAGGTTGCCGGTGAACGCCTCGACGGCGGCCTTCTGCTGGGTGGTCTGCGAGTAGATGTTGCCGATGGCAATCGCCGTGGCGATCGTGATCGGGACCAGGATCGCGGCGAACTGCACGGCGCGGACCCGCAGGTTGATCACCGCCAGGACCCCGCTGGTACCGCGCTTCTCGACGAGTCGCGTGAGGCGGGGGACCAGGGATCGCTGGATCACCAGCGGGGCCAGGATCGCGACCGCGATCGATCCGGTCAGGCCGGCCGGTCCACCGATCGCGGCGGCGTTCGCCGGTCCCATGAACGGTGTCGACAGCGCGATCGCGACGGTTGCTCCGGCGAAGATCAGGCCGATGACGATCCGGATACGGCCCAGCGCGACGTTCGGTACGGCGGCTTCCGCCAGGGCCTGGATCGGGCGGATCCGGGCCGCCTGTCCGGCCGCGATTCCGACGGTGACGCGCAGTACCGCGAAGGTCAGGAGTGCGGCGCCGGCGAACGGGAGCGGACCCTGGTCGAAGCGCAGCTGCGGCGGGACGACTCCGCCGTCGGCGAGCAGCCCGAAGATCCAGGTACCTGCGATCCGACCGCAGAGCAGGCCGAGGACGAGGCCGATCAGGCCGACGAGCATGGTTTCGGCGATCACCATCTTGGCGACCTGGCGTGGGGTTGCGCCGCTGGCTCGGAGGAGTGCGAGTTCGCGGCGGCGTTGGCGTACCGACAGACCGATCGTGGCTGAGACCACGAGTGCCATCACCACGGCCACCATGCCGCCGAAGACGCCGGACATGATGATCAGCGGGAGGCTTGTCGCGATTCCCTGGAACTCCGCGACGCCGCGGTCGTCGCCGGTGTAGGCCTTGACGCCGGTCGGGAGGTCGAGTCGTTTCGCGAGGTCGCGGGGTGAGGTTCCGTTGGCCGGAAACAGGCCGATCGCGTCGACCCCCGCAGGCACATCCGAGTCCGCGAAGAAGACCCCTGGCACATCCACCCGGTGCTGGGCTCGCGCGATCCCCGCCAGCGTGTAGGTCCGCGACTCGCCGCCGACGGTCACAGCCAGTCGATCACCGGGCTTCGCGGCGTCGGTCAGCCGTTCGTCCAGGACGATCTCTCCGGTGCGGGGCGCCCGGCCGGTGGTCAGTTCGTACGGCGTGAGCGGGGCGGAGCTCCACCCGTGGCCCGCGAGCGCCGTACCCGCGGAGTCGGGATTGGTCAGGTGGGTCGTGAGGATCGCGGGGAAGGAGCGATCGGGGACTGCTTGGGCGACTCCTCGGGTGCCGGCGAGTTTCTTGGTCAGGGTGGGGTCGAGGCGGGGGCGTTCTGGGAAGGGGGCGGCGCCGCTGCCGTTGGGTGGGTGGTAGGCGGGGTCGCCGGTGACGACGATCGGGGCGGCGGCCAGGCGTTGGGGTGGGGCGTTGAGGCGGAGGCCGGATTCGAGCAGGCCGCCGGCGGCGGACAACAGCGCCCCGCCGAGCAGGACCGCGACGAAGATCGCGAGGAACGCGGCAGTCCGATACCGGAGCGTGGTGACAGCGAGGCGCAACATGAGCGGAATCTCCCTGGGTGCTGTGGGATGGGCGAGGCGCGGGTGCGGTGGGCGAGTGAGGTGCGGTGGTCAGGTGGGGTTTGGGGTGTTGCGGGTGCTCAGTTGGGCTAGGTGGGCGGCTACGGCTTCTGGGGTGGGGTGGGTCGTTTCGGCGACTATTTGGCCGTCGACGAGGAAGACCACGCGGTCGGCGTACGACGCCGCGACGGGGTCGTGGGTGACCATTGCGATGGTTTGGCCGAGTTCGCGGGACTGGTCGCGGAGCAGGGTGAGGACCTCTAGGGCGGTGGTGGTGTCCAGCGCCCCGGTCGGCTCGTCGGCGAAGGTGATCGCGGTTCGTCCAGCGAGAGCGCGGGCGATCGCGACGCGTTGCTGCTGACCGCCGGACAGCTCGCTCGGCCGGTGCTTGCTGCGCTCGCCGAGCCCGACGCGCCGGATCACCTCGGTCACCCACGCGTCGTCCGGAGCCTTCCCGGCCAGCGTCAGCGGGAGTACGACGTTCTGCCGCACAGTCAAAGCGGGCATCAGGTTGAAGGACTGGAACACAAAGGCGACCTGCTCGCGCCGCAGCTCCGTCAGCGCCGTCTCGTCCAGCCCCCGCAACGACCGCCCGGCCAACTGGACGTCACCCGACGTCGGACTGTCCAGACCGGCCGCACAGTGCAGCAGCGTGCTCTTGCCGGAGCCGGACGGCCCCATCACCGCGGTGAACGTGCCGGCCGCGAACCCGTAGGTCACACCGGCCAGAGCATCGACCGCGCCCGGACCGGTGCCGTAGACCTTACGGACGTCGGTGAGCTGTACGGGCGTGCTCACGAGGCGACCAGTACGTCGTTCTTGCGGTGGTACGACTCGTTCGTGAACCACAGGATCGCGACGACCGCACCGAGGCCCAGGTCCGACCACAGCCACCACGGGCCGTCGAAGTGACCGAAGACCGCCAAGACCACCCAGACCACGAACTGGACCACGCAGGCGACCAGCCAGACACCTGAGACGGCCTGGAGCGCCACGGTCAGCCCGCGGGGCGGTGCGGCGTTCGCGACGCCGGACAGGATGTTCCGGAGCTCGCCGCGGGTCCGGGCCGCGAGTACCAGCTCGTGCCGGTCGCTCGCCTGGGACGGGGTGAGTGCGGCCTGCCGTACGGCGCTGTCCAGCTTGGCGAGCGCGGCGTGACGGTCGGCGTCGGTGAGCTGGACCTGGTCCGGGGTCAGGAGGTGTTCGAGGAGGTTGTTCATCATCGTGTCCTTCCGGGTTGTGCTGACACGAAAAAGCGTAGGGGTTGAACAGTTTCGCTGACCCGGTGCTCAGGACCCGTTTCGAGGTGGTGCTAACACCCCTGTTCGCACGTGTCCGGCGTACGACAGGATGGAGGTGTGACCGAGGACCGCGCGGACCTGCCGCCGGGGCTCGCCCTCTCGTGGGGCGTGCTGCCGGTGCAGCGGCGCGGGCCGAAGCCGGCGCTGTCGATCGAGCAGATCGTGGCCACCGGCATCGAGTTCGGCGATCGGGACGGGTTCGAGGCGATCTCGCTGCAGCGGATCGCGGCGCAGCTCGGCGTCACCACGAACGCCATGTACCGCTACGTCCGGTCCAAGGAAGAGCTGATCGTCCTGGTCCACGACAAGGCTGTCGGGATGCCGCCGGAGCTGCCGTCCGGCTGGCGTGCGGCGGCGATCGCGTGGGTGGACGCGCAGGTGAAGTTGTACGCCGACCGTCCGTGGCTGCTCGACGTACCGATCCGCGGCGCGCCCGTCACGCCGAACCTGCTGCGCTGGGTCGAGGTGATGCTGGCGGCGATGGCCGAGACCGGGCTCAGCCAGCACGACAACCTCGGCTGCCTGGTGCTGCTGGACGGGTATGCGCGGAACTACGCCGGCCTGGCGCGTCAGCTCGGCGCGAGCGATCACACGCCGGTGCAGACCGAACAGGTCGGCCAGTTCCTCGTACCGCGGCTGATCGAGGGCGGATACCCGACGCTGGTGTCGCTCTATCTCAACCAGGAGTACGAGGACGAACTCGACGACGACCTCGAGTTCGGCCTGGCACGAATCCTCGACGGCATCGACGTACTGATCGCCAAGCGGTAACGCCGGAGAAACAGGCCCTGGGATTGGATCTCACTGACAACGTGAGGAGCAATCCTTTGACCAACCACAGCAGGCGTACGTTTCTGGGCGCGACCGGTCTGGCCGTCGCCGGCGTCGCGGTCCTTCCCGCGACGGCCCGCGCCGCAACACCCTCGGGTCTGCGCGGCGAGCTCGACAAGTACCTCGATCGGCTCGAGGCTGATGATCTGTTCTCCGGAACCGTTCTGGTCACCCGCGACGGTCGCACGGTGGTGTCGCGCTCGATCGGGTACGCCGACCGGAAGAAGGGCATCCGCAACCGGGCGGACACCAGGTACTGCCTGGCCTCGGTGACCAAGATGTTCACCGCGACGGCGATCGCGCAGCTCGCCCAGCGCGGCTCACTGAGTCTCGTCGACCCGATCGGCAAGTACCTGACCGGATTCAAGCCCGAGATCGCGGACCACGTCACGATCCACCATCTGCTCACGCACACGTCGGGCCTGGGCGACTACATGCAGATCGCGGGGTACTTCGCGGAGTCGGCGACCTGGACGACGCCGCGCCAGATGGTGGACGGCACCCTGCGCTATATCCGCACGGAGTCGCTCGCGTTCACACCGGGCACCGGCAGCAAGTACAGCAACTCGGGTTTCCACGTGCTCGGCTGCATCGTCGAGAAGATCTCGGGCGAGTCCTACTACGACTACATCCGCAAGCACATCTTCCGCCCGGCCGGCATGACCGCGTCGGATTTCACCCTGCTGGACCAATGGCGCACCGACAGCCGCTTCGCGCATCCGTACCCGACCGATGCCTCCGGCAAGCGGTACGACGCCCTCGACGGAGACACGTTCGGCGTCATCGGCAGCCCCGCGGGCAACGCGTTCGCGACGGCGCCCGACCTGGTGCGCTTCGCCCGGGCGCTGAATGACAGCACGCTGGTGAGCGCGACGTACCGGGATGTCTTCGTCACGCCGAAGTTCCCGATACCGCCGCTGCCGGCGAAACCGGGGCTGCCCGAGGTCACCAACTTCATCGGGTACGGGATGGACAGCGCCATCCTCAACGGTGTGCTGATCACCGGGCATCTCGGCGGTGCGCCTGGCATCAGTACGAGCACCGAGTGGTACCCGGGCCGCGGCTGGACCGCGATCCACCTCGGCAACTACGACGCGGCTCCCGGCGCGAACGTCAACCAGGAACTGCGTCAGCTGTTGGCGAGCTGAATCCGGACCGGGCTGTGGGTGCGGGCCTCGACCCAGTGGAGGTGGAATTCGCTGCCGGGGGCAACTTCCGCGCGACGTTCCGGCTGGGTGCGGAGGTTGATCGGTGCGGTCAGCGTGGTGGCGGGCGCTTGCGCCGGCGCGCCGTTCGCGCGCGTCGTCGCGATCAGGTCCGCGAGCGCCTGCGCGGCCGGTTTGCGCCGGTGGTCGACCGTGAACAGGCCGAGGTCGTACTCGCGGTCCGGGAAGTCGAGCAGCCGCCGGTCGATGTCGTGCGAGGACCACCACGTCACGCCGTACAGCGCTGGGTTCCCCAGGACGGTCTCGACGGTCCGCCGGGTGAACTCGGCCTGCAGGTCGACGGGGATGTCGGGTCCCGGTACGCCGATTTCCTGCAGCCAGACGGGCCGCTCCGGGGCGAGCGACTTGGCGAGCTCTACCAGGTAGTCGGCGTGGGTGAGGGTGGCCGGACCGAGGGGACCGTCCACTCGTGAGACCCCGTTGAAAACCCACGAGTGGACAGTGGTCAGGTCACCCAGGTCCACCGCGTCAACGGGATGGAACGGGTGGTCGCCCTTGTACCAGGCGTCGTCGAAGACCGAGTGCAGGGCGAGTACGCCGGGTGCTGCCTTCTGTACCGTCGTCAGCAGCTCCTGCGCCCACGCGGTCGAGGCCTGCGGCGTGGTGGAGCTGTCCGGCCAGAGGTTGTTGACCTCGTTGCCGAGCGTGATCGCGAAGACGTTCGGCTTCGTCGCGACCGCGCGCGCCACGGCGTCGACGTACGCCGTGAGTCCGTCGCGGACCGTCCTGTCCTCGAACAGGCTGCTCTTGTGCCAGGTCAGCACCCACGACGGGAGGAAGTCGAAGCTGGACAGGTGCCCCTGGATCAGGTCGACCGCGACGGTCAGCCCGTGCTCCGCGGCGGCGTCGATCGTGTCCAGCAGGTCGGCGATCGCCCGCTCGCGGATGATCGCCCGGTTCGGCTGGATCCACGGCCAGACCGGGAAGACCCGGACGTGATCCAGCCCGATCCCGGCCAGGTCCGCGAAATCCCGCCGGACCGCGGCGCCGTCGTAGTCCAGCCAGCTGTAGAACCATCCCGCCGAGGGAACGTAGTTGGCGCCAAACCTGACGGGATCCGAAGACATGCCGAGGATGCTAAATCGGTTTAGGCCGGTAGCGCAAACGTCAGGCCGGGGGAGCGGTCGACTCGCGGACCGTCAGGACCGGGTCGGCGGTCCGGCGGTTGATCACCGTGCCGGGGTCGGCGATCGTCTCGAGCAGCACCTCGGCGGCCTGGCGGCCGAAATCGAACGTGTCGCGGGACAGGGCCGTCAGCGCCGGGTGCATGAGCTGGGTGAGGATCGAGTCGTCGAACGCGACGATCGACAGGTCGCCGGGCACCGAGACGCCCATCTCCATCGCGACCCCGAGGCCGGCCACCGCCATCACGTCGCTGTCGTAGACGATCGCGGTCGGGCGATCGGACTGGGACAGCAGTTTGCGGGTGATCGCGGCGCCCTCCGCGTCGCTGAAGTCCGTGGTCAGCGAGGGGGCGTCGAGCAGTCCGAGCCGGGGCGCGGCGTCGCGGACGGCCCGGATCCGGCGCTGCGTGTGCTGGAAGTTCGGCGTACCGGCGACGTGCGCGATCCGGCGATGGCCGAGCGCGGCCAGGTACTCGACGATCGAGAGCATCGCGTCCCGGTCGTCGGCCCAGACCGAGGCGAGCGCGCCCTTGCCGCCGCGGCCGCCGATCACGACGGCCGGCAGCTCGAGCGCCCGGAGCTCGTCGACCCGCGGGTCCTTCACGGTCAGGTCGACCAGGATCACGCCGTCGACCCGGTGCTCCGACGCCCACCGCCGGTACACCTCGATCTCGGCCGCGGTGTCTTCGACGATCAGCAGCTGCAGCGAGATCGACTCCGCCGACAGCCCCGACTGCACGCCGGACAGCAGATGCGCGAAGAACGGCTCGACGCCGAGCGTGCGGGCCGGGCGCGCGATCACCATTCCGACCGAGTCGACCCGGGACGCCCCGAGCGCCCGCGCCGCGCTGTGCGGCCGCCAGCTCATCTGCTCGGCGATCTTCAGGATCCGCTCGCGGGTCGCGTCGCTGACCCCCGGCCGCCCGTTCAGCGCGAACGACACCGCACCCTTCGACACCCCGGCCCTGGTCGCGATGTCCGCGATCGTCGGTCTCGCCATCGGTGATACCTCCTGCCCTTGACAGCGGATTCTACGATGTGGATAGTTCGGGAGCTATACCGGTTTATCAATTCCAGGAGATCCCATGCGTAGACGCCGTTCGGCGCTGGTGGCAGGTCTTGCCGCCGCCGCTCTCACCCTCGCCGGCTGCGGCCTCGGTTCCGAGGACTCCGGCAGCAGCGGCGGCGCCAAGCCGACCGTCGACGCGAACGCCCAGGTGACCGGTGAGGTCAGTTTCCAGACCTGGGCGCTGAAGCCCAAGTTCACGTCGTACGTCGAAGGCGTGATCAAGGCGTTCGAGGCGAAGTACCCGGGCACGAAGGTCACCTGGCTGGACCAGCCCGGCGACGGCTACGACAAGAAGGTGCTGAGCCAGGCGTCGGCCGGTCAGCTGCCGGACGTGACGAACCTGCCGCCGGACTTCGCGCTGAGCCTGGCCAAGCAGAACATGCTGCTCGACGTCGCCGCCGCGGACCCGAAGCTGAACGAGGAGTACGTCGAGGGCGGCGTCAAGGCGTACCAGTACCAGGGGCTGGACGGCACGTTCGGCTACCCGTGGTACCTGAACACCGATATCGACTACTGGAACGCGACCAAGTTCGCCGCGGCCGGCCTGGACGTGAAGAACCCACCGAAGACCTTCGACGAACTGCTCGCGGCCGCGAAGACCATGCACGACAAGACCGGCGGCAAGGAATACCTGATGAGCCGGCTGCCGGGGATCGGCGACTTCACCAACGCCGGCGTGAAGATCCTCTCCGACGACGGCAAGAAGTTCACCTTCAACACCCCCGAGGCCGCCGCGCTGCTGGACAAGTACCGCGACGCCTACAAGGCGGGCTACATGCCGCGCGACATCCTGACCAACGAGTACCTGGGCAACTCCAAGCTCTTCACCCAGGGCAAGGTCGCCTGGACCACCGGCGGCGGCAACGCGATCCAGGACTTCAACAAGGACAACCCGTCGCTGAAGGGCAAGGTCGTCCCGTCGCCGGCGCTCGACACCCCGCCGCTGTACGTGCAGGGTCTGTCGGTCTCGGCCAAGACCAAGAACCAGGCGGCGGCGATCGCGCTCGCCCGGTTCGTCACCAACGCCGAGAACCAGGCCGCGTTCGCGAAGATCGTGAACATCTTCCCGTCCACCAAGGCCTCCGCCTCCGACCCGTACTTCTCCAAGTCCGACGGTACGCCGGAAAGTGACGCCAAGGTGCTCGCCTTCGAGTCGCTGGCCAAGGCGAAGGTGCTGTCGCCGCCGATCATCAGTGGCGCGACCAACGACTTCATCGGGCAGCAGATCTCGCTGGCGATCTCCGGCAAGATCTCGTCGCAGGCAGCTCTCGACGCCGCGGTGGCGAAGGCCAACCAGCTGCTGACCCAGTGATGCGTTACAACCGTTGGTTCACCCCGTGGGTGCTGGTCGTCCCAGCACTCACGTGGTTGCTGGTGTTCAACCTCTGGCCGTCGATCAACACCGTCATCCTGTCGTTCACGAACGCCAAGCCGATCGGCGGCGGGCACTTCGTCGGGCTGAAGAACTTCGAGACCCTGCTGCACGACGAGCAGCTGCGGTGGGCACTGCTGAACAGCGTCATCTACATGGTGGTCTGCCTGCCGTTCCTGACCGTCCTGCCGCTGCTGCTCGCCGTACTGGTGGAGAAGAAGCTGCCGGGGATCACGTTCTTCCGGACCGCGTTCTACACCCCGGTGGTGGCGTCCGCGGTCGTGGTGGCGCTGATCTGGCAGTGGATCCTGGACGACCGCGGCCTGGTCAACGGACTGGCCGAGAAGCTCGGAGTGATCTCGGGACCACTGCCGTTCCTGTCCGACCAGTGGTTGTTGTTGCTCAGCGCAATCAGTCTGACGATCTGGAAAGGGCTCGGGTACTACATGATCATCTACCTGGCCGCCCTTGGGAATGTCGGGCGTGAGCTGCACGAGGCGGCGGCGGTCGACGGCGCCGGTCCGCTGCGGCGGTTCGTGCACGTGACCGTCCCCGGCGTCCGCGGAACCATGATCCTGATCTCGATCCTGATCTCGGTGTCGGCGCTGCGGGTGTTCTCCGAACTGTTCATCCTCAGCGGCGGCAAGGGCGGTCCGGGCGGCCGGGACAACTCGGTCGTGATGCTGATCCAGCAGTACAGCCAGGGCTTCGAGGGCAACCTCGGCTACGCGTCCGCGTTGTCGATCGTGCTGTTCTTCGTCACCGTCGTACCGATGCTGGTGCTGGCCCGTCTCAACCGCCGGGGGGCCGAGGCATGAGCACAGTGACTCAGGAGCGTCCCGCGGTGCGTGAGGCATCCGGTACGCCGAAGCGCCGCAAGGGCTCGTTCGGGTTCAACTCGGTGTCGCCGCGGGAGAAGGTCGCGCGGTACGTGCTGCTGGTGTTCGTGCTGCTGATCACGATCGGGCCGTTCCTCTGGCAGCTGTCGACGTCGTTGAAGGGGTCCGGGGAGGACATCTACACCCGGATCCCGCGGCTGCTGCCGGCGCAGCCGACGTTCGACCACTACAAGGAGGTCACCGACACCATCCCGGTCTGGGACTACGCGCGGAACTCGCTCGTGGTCGCGTTCCTGGTGGTCGGCGGCAACGTCATCGGTGCGTCGCTGGCCGGGTTCGCGATCTCCCGGTTGCAGTTCCGCGGCCGCAAGATCGTCCTCGGCCTGTTCCTCGCGACGCTGGTCCTGCCGGGTGAGGTCACGATCATCTCGCAGTACGTGACGGTCCGGGAGTTCGGGCTGGCGAACACGCTCTTCGGTGTCGCACTGCCCGGGATGATCGGTGCACTGAACGTCTTGCTGATGTACAACGCGTTCCGGTCGTTGCCGGTCGAAGTCGATCAGGCAGCGGTCGTGGACGGCGCGGACGCGTGGCAACGGTTCCTGTACATCGGCCTGCCGTCGGTGCGCGGGACGATCAGCGTGATCGCGATCTTCGCGTTCATCGGCGCCTGGGACGACTTCCTCTGGCCGTTGATCGTGCTCACCGACCCGGACAAGTACACGCTGACCGTCGGACTGCAGTACCTGTCCGGCACGTTCAGCAACAACCCGCGGCTGATCGCGGCGGGCACGATGATCGCATTCATCCCGATCGTGATCGTCTTCGCCACCCTGCAACGCTTCTTCTTCAAGGGCGTCGAGGAAGGCGCGGTCAAAGGCTGAAGCAGACCGGCTCCGGCCCTGCAAAGCCGGAGCCGGTCCGCTGTTGTCCGGCTACTTCACGAGCACGATCGAGTTGATCGGCGTGAAGTCGTACGGCACCGACGGGCCGGTGTAGCGCGCCACCGGGTAGCAGTTCGTCCCGTTGTAGCCCTTGCAGATCTGGAACCCGGCGCCACCGGTCTGGTTGTTCCACAGAACCTTCTTGCCGACCACGTTCGACAGGTTGTGCGCGCCGTAGCTGTACCAGATGTTCTTGCTGAGGATGCTGCCGTTGGGCTCCTGCAGACACACTGCCCCGGACGGGCAGGTCGCTGTCGTGCCCATGGTCGCTTCCGCCGCGTCCGTCGCCGCGCCGGCAGTCGGTGCCAGCGCCACGCCGGTGCCGATCACGGCAGCGGCGATACCAGCGGCGGTCATCGCAAACTTGCGCATGGTTTCCCCTTAACCTGAAGGGCCCCCCGAGTGAAGACCCACCACCGAAGTTAGTCCGCGAGCAGGCGGCCGGGAGCGGACTCGACACCGTTTCGGCGCTGGCCGAAAAGGGTTGTCAGCGCATCCGGGTCTCGGCGAAGTCCAGCCATCGGGTGGTGTCGGCGGGAGTGTGGTGGCGGATGGACCAGTCGACCATCCGCAAGGACATGTGCGCCCAGTAGAGACGCAGTACGGCGGGGTCGAGCGTGCTGTCGAGCAGGTCGTCGAACCAGTCGAGGGGCAGCCGCGACTCCGCGTCGAAGCGCAGGGTGACCAGCGCGAATCGGCGGTCGCCGCGGCCGATGCCGTCCCAGTCGACGATCCCGGTGATCCGTCCGGCGTCGGTCAGCACGTTGCCGGTGTGGAAGTCGAGATGTACGAGGTCGTCACCGGTCATGCCGCCCGGCTCGTCACGGCCGACCTCGTGGATCCAGTGCAGGAGCCTCCGCGTGCGGTCGTCGTACCGCTGGAGTGATTCGTGCAGGCAGAAGCCGGGCCCGCTCTCGAGCAGGTACATCGACGGGACCGGCAGCTCGGGCGCCAGGCCGGTGAAGTGGTCGGTCAGCGCGATCATCGACTCCAGCAACGCGCGGTCGACGGTCTCCGGCGGCTGGCCCGGCAGTCGCTCCTGCACCACGCCGACGCCGTCCGGCAGGTCCGCGAGCAGTTGGTACCGCGGGACAGGCAGCCCGCCCCGCCGCGCCGCCTCGAGTACTTCCGCCGTACGCCGAAGGTCGCCGAGGGAACCGAATCCGCGCGTCAGTACGCCGTCCCGTCCGTCAGGCCAGCGCACGAACGCGGCACCGACCTCGCCCGCCCCCGCCTGCACGACGAACTCCAGCCCGGCACCGCTCGCCTGATTGACCTCCCGTACCAACTGCCGCGCATCGAGCTTCGCCACCGGAGCCGGTATGCCGTCGTGATTCACAACGACCGACCGTAGCTGGCCCCGGCGGCTCAGTCGAAGAAATAGGGATAGGGGACCGACTCCGGCTGGCTGGCGGCGTCGAGTCGTTCCTGGTGTTCCGGCGCGAGCGTGAAGTCCGCGGCGCCGAGCAGGTCGTCGAGGTACTCCGGTGTCCGGGGACCGATGATCGGTGCGGTCACGCCGGGACGCTGCATCAGCCACCGGATGGCGACCTGGGGGAGTGTGCGACCGGTCTCGGCCGCAACCGCCGTCAGCTCGTCGATCACGTGCCACGTGTGCTCATTGGCATAGCGGTCCCATGCATGCGTGCCGGGCGTGGACACCTTGCTGTCCCTGGGCGGCGCGGTCATGCCGCGGCGGAACGCTCCGGACAACCAGCCTGACCGCAGCGGTGACCAGGTGATCACGCCGAGCCCCTCGTTCTGGCAGACCGGAAGCAGTTCCCACTCGGTGGAGCGGTCCAGCAACGTGTAGAGCGGCTGGAGACTGGCGAGCGGCTGCCAGCCGTTCTGCGCGCACAGGTCGACCGCCTTCTGCAGCTGCCAGCCGCGGAAGTTGCTGACGCCGATATAGCGGACCTTGCCGGCCTGGACGAGGCCGTCCAGGGTCGACAAGCTCTCGGCGAGCGGTGTGCTGTCGTCCCAGAGGTGGAGCTGGTACAGGTCGACGTAGTCGGTGCCGAGGCGGCGCAGACTCGCGTCGACCGCGTCGAGAATGTGTTTACGGGACAGGCCCTGATCCGTGGGACGCGGCCCCATCCGACCCCAGACCTTGGTGGCGATGACGTAGCCGGAGCGTTGCTGCGTCTTCAGCCACCGTCCGAGCACCTCCTCCGACGCGCCGGCGCCATACACGTCGGCCGTGTCGATGAACGTCCCGCCGGCGTCGGTGAACGTCTGCAGGATCTTCCGGCTGTCCTGCTCGTCCGTCCGGTCGCCGAACATCATCGCGCCCAGGCAGAGCTCACTGACCTTCAGACCCGTCGTTCCAAGAGTTCTGTAGTCCATGCCCCGACGCTACGAGCTGGAGCGCGCTCCAGCTCAAGACCTCTGTGTGGTCGAGGGGTAGACCGCGCCGGTGTACTTCTCGCCGGGGCCCTGGCCGGGCTCGTCCTGGATGGTGCTGGCTTCGCGGAAGGCGAGCTGAAGGGAGCGGAGGCCGTCCTTGAGCGGCGCCGCGTGGTGGTGGCCGAGTGACGGTGCGGCAGCGTCGAGCAGGCCGGCCAGCGAGTCGATCAGGGAACGGGCCTCGTCGAGGTCCTTGTGGTCGGGGAGGTCCGCGGCCAGGCCGAGGTTGACGGCGGCGGCGCTCATCAGGTGCAGTGCGGCGGTGGAGATGATCTCCACGGCGGGGACCTCGGCGATGTCGCGGGACGCGGTCGACAGGGGGTCAGGCTGGGAAGTGGCATCTGCGTCGGTCATGCTGCTACTCTTGCATGGCGACCGACCCGGTCCATTGGTGACCCCTGAGCGGAATAGTTCAGGACCGCCGGTGGTTCGAGTCTAAGCGGAGGGCCACCTCCCACCCAGTCGATGAACAGTCGGCGGGTCCCGGTCATTGGTACGGCGTACCACCCGCAGGGGTTGGGACGTCGTACATCTGGGAATTGGGCCTTCGTGTGATCGCACGAGGGCCTTTTCGTTTTCCAGGGCCCGCGGTGATCGCGAGGTGGCACCCAGTACGAGTTCAACCCAGGAGGACCCATCACCACTGATTTGCGCGTCAACGAGCGCATCCGCGTTCCCGAGGTGCGACTGGTCGGACCGAACGGTGAGCAGGTAGGCATCGTTCGGATCGAGGACGCACTTCGGCTGGCCCAGGAAGCCGATCTCGACCTGGTCGAGGTCGCCGCAACCGCCCGGCCTCCGGTCTGCAAGTTGATGGATTTCGGCAAGTACAAGTACGAGACCGCGCAGAAGGCGCGCGAGTCCCGCCGGAACCAGACCAACACCATCATCAAAGAGATGAAGCTGCGGCCGAAGATCGACCCGCACGACTACGAGACCAAGAAGGGTCACGTGGTGCGGTTCCTGAAGGCTGGGGACAAGGTCAAGATCACCATCATGTTCCGTGGTCGTGAGCAGTCCAGGCCGGAGCTCGGCTTCCGGTTGCTGCAGCGGCTGGCCGAAGACGTGACCGAGCTCGGCTTCGTCGAGTCCTCGCCGCGTCAGGACGGCCGGAACATGATCATGGTGCTCGGACCGCACAAGAAGAAGTCCGAAGCGCGCGTGGACGTGGAAGCCGAGAAGGCGCAGCGGAAGGCCGAGCGCGAGGCCGAGGAGCAGGCGGAGCGCCAGGAGCGCGCCGAGCAGGCTCAGGCCCACGAGGCCGAACGCGCCGCCGGAGTGACCAAGAAGCCGAAGGGTCCGGCCGACAACCTCGACCCGGAGTGACGTTCCGCTCCGGCTCGGAAGGGCCGGAGCACGTCGTACCGACGATCGAGTCAACGAAGAAAATCAGGAGCACAACAGCCATGCCGAAGATGAAGACCCACTCGGGGATGAAGAAGCGCGTCCGGGTCACCGGGTCGGGCAAGATCCGCCGTGAGCAGACCGGTGTCCGCCACCTCGCCGAGGCGAAGTCCTCGAAGCGCAAGCGCCGCCTGTCCGGCACCGTCGAGGTCGCCCCGGCGTACGTCAAGAAGGCCAAGAAGCTTCTCGGCATCTGAGGCTCCCGCCTCGCCCCTCCCGAACATCCCCCGCCGTGGGCAATCCTGTCGCCGGCGCAGAAATACAAGGAGTAACACCTCATGGCACGCGTGAAGCGGGCAGTCAACGCCCACAAGAAGCGCCGGGTCGTACTCGAGCAGGCCAGCGGCTACCGCGGCCAGCGCTCGCGGCTGTACCGCAAGGCCAAGGAGCAGGTCACCCACTCGCTCGTCTACGCCTACCGTGACCGCAAGGCGCGCAAGGGCGACTTCCGGAAGCTGTGGATCCAGCGCATCAACGCCGCGGTCCGCGCCGAGGACCTGACCTACAACCGCTTCATCCAGGGCCTGCGCCTGGCCGAGGTCGAGGTGGACCGCAAGATCCTCGCCGACCTCGCCGTCAACGACCCGGCCGCGTTCTCCGCGCTCGTGCAGGTGGCCAAGGCCGCCCTGCCGGCGGACGTGAACGCGCCGAAGACCGACGCGGCCTGAGCAACACCCGTAGCTGCGAAGTGGCGAGTCCCGGTCTGCTGACCGCGCAATCCGCGCGGATCAAACAGGCCCGGCGGCTCGCCACTCGTGCGTTCCGGCGCAAGACCGGACGGTTCCTGGTCGAAGGCCCGCAGGCCGTCCGGGAAGCCCTCGAACATCGCGAGCTCGTCGTCGAGGTGTACGCCGAACCAGCGCTGGCGACCCGGCATCGCGATCTCTACGACCTCGCCGTGGCGGCCGGCGTCCCGTGGTTCGAGGTCGACCGCGCCGCCGTCGAAAGCCTGAGCGAGACGGTCACCTCGCAAGGTGTCGTCGCGGTCTGCTCGCTGGTGACCGTACCGCTGCCGGACGGCGCGTTGCGGCTCGTCGCCGCCGGTGTCCAGGTCCGCGATCCCGGCAACGTCGGCACCTTGATCCGTACAGCGGACGCGGCCGGCGCCGATGCCGTCGTACTGACCACGGAGTCCGTCGACCCGCACAACCCGAAGGCGGTCCGGGCCAGCGTGGGCAGCATCTTCCATGTGCCGATCAGCACGGACGTCGATATCGTCGCGGCGGTGCAGAGGTGGCGCTCGGACGGCCTTCAGGTGCTCGCTGCCGACGGGTACGGCGCAACCGACCTGGACACCTGCATCGACGACGGCACGCTCGCGAAGCCGACCGTGTGGCTGTTCGGCAACGAGGCCCACGGCCTGCCGGACGGCATCAACGCCCTCGTCGACCACTCGGTGAAGGTCCCGATCTACGGCCGCGCCGAATCCCTCAATCTGGCGACCGCCGCCGCGATCTGCCTGTACGCCTCGGCCCGGGCGCAACGCCGTTGATCTTCGATCTGCCAGGGCGGTTCTGGCGCGGGAACCTGCACACGCACTCGAACCTGTCCGACGGAGCCTTGTCGCCGGCCGGCACCGCTGCCGTGTATCGCGAGGCCGGGTACGACTTCGTCGCGATCACCGACCACTTCCGCGCGGAGTACGGGTTCCCGATGACGGACACGCGGGACCTCCGGACGGACGGGTTCACCACGCTGATCGGCGCCGAGCTGCACGCACCGCGAACCGAAGCCGGTCAGTCCTGGCACATCGTCGCCGTCGGCCTGCCCTTGGACTTCGCGGCGCCCACGGCTTCTGAAACCGGGACCGAGCTCGCGCGCCGCGCCCGCGCCGCCGGGGCCTGGATCGGCATGGCGCATCCATCAGCCTCGCTCCTCACCGCAGCCGACGCCGAGAGCCTCGACGCCGCGCACTCGATCGAGGTCTACAACGCCCTCGCCGACCGCGAGAACCGCGGCGACAGCTGGCACCTCACCGACGTCCTCCTGAACCGCGGCCACCGCTTCACCACGTACGCCGCCGACGACGCCCACCTGCAACCCCAGGACCCGCCACCCTGCCAGGCCTGGATCCACGTCCGCGCCGAATCCCTCGCCCCGGACGCCCTCCTGACCGCGTTGAAGGCCGGCCACTTCTACTCCAGCACCGGCCCCGAGCTGTACGACGTACGCATCGAAGCCGACGAGATCACCGTCAAGTGCTCACCCGCCACCAAGATCCTCCTCACCGGCGGCCACCCCGGCGCCGAGGTCCGCCAAGGCACCGACCTCACCGAGTGCACGTTCCCCCTGCACCTGTTCCGCAACACTCACTGCCGCATCACCACCGAAGACGCCACCGGCCGCCGCGCCTGGACCAACCCGATCCACCTGCAACAGCGTTCCCGCTGACACCCGGCCCCGGTCGCGACGGCATGTGGTGGGTTGACGTCCGAGATGCAGGGTTTGCGTCCAGGATCTCGGACGCAAACCCTGCATCTGATGGGTAGACCCCTGCCGTTCAGGTCGGGGCCGCCGGGGCCGCGGGATCGGGGAGGCCGCCGTACGGGCGGGGCGGCTACTTCTTGACGCGGGACTCGAGGCCGTCGAGGAGGGCGTCGAGGCCGAAGACGAAGTTCTCGGTGAGGCCGGAGTCGAGGTCCATCGAGGTGCGGCGGCGGACGGACTTCTGCATCTCGGGGTAGTCGCCGGCGACGACCTTCGCCTGTTCGAGGATGTCGGAGACCCAGCTCTCCTGGGAGCGGCCGGACTTGCGGACCATCTCGCGGGTGGCGACCTCGGCACTGACCGTGCCGAGGACGTACGACATCACGCTGCCCAGCGCGAGGTCGATCTCGTGCTCGGAGAAACCGGCCGCCCCGAACAGGACCAGTCCGCGGGAGCCCATCGACATCGCGTTCGGGCCGATGCTCGGGCGGGTGTACATCACCTCGGGCAGCCACGGGTGCCGCAGTACGGCGGACCGCAGGCTGTGCCCGAACAGCAGCGCACCGGCCCGCCACCCGGCCAGCTCCGGCTCGGGTACGTCGATCTCGCCCCAGACCTCGTCGATCAACAGGTCGATCAGGTCGTCCTTGGTGTCGACGTACCAGTAGAGGCTGGTCGCGCCCGCCGCCAGCTTGGTGCCGAGTTTGCGCATGCTCAGCCCGGCGATGCCCTCGGTGTCGAGGATCGTCATCGCCGCAGCCACGATCTGCTCGCGGCTGAGCGTCTCCCGGGCGGGTGCCGCCTTGCGTTCCCGGGTCCAGATCCAGTCCTTCATACGGTCCATCCTACAAAGGACTCGCACACCGTACGAGATCGTCATACAGTGTGCGAGTGACTAGTACACCGTTCGAGTCTGACGTCTCTAGCGACCAGGGACACCCCCGGCGCTGGTGGATCCTGCTGATCCTCTGCCTGAGCCTGATGGTCCTGGTGGTCGACAACACCGTCCTCAACCTGGCGATCCCGTCGCTGATGCGCGACCTGGGCGCGACGCCCGCGGACATCCAGTGGGTGATCGACGCCTACATCCTGGCGTTCGCGGGCCTGCTGCTGACCGCGGGAAGCCTCTCCGACCGGTTCGGCCGGCGGAAGATGCTGTTGCTCGGGCTGGTCGTGTTCGGCCTGGCGTCGCTGTTGGCGACCCTGGCCGAGAACCCGTGGCAGCTGATCGCGTGCCGCGGCCTGATGGGTGTCGGCGGCTCGCTGCTGATGCCGAGCACGCTGTCGCTGCTGTTCACGGTGTTCCCGCCGGAGGAGCAGCGCAAGGCGATGGCGGGCTGGTCGATGGTCGCGATGGTGGGCGTGGTGGCCGGCCCGACGGTCGGCGGCGTGCTGCTGAACCACTTCTGGTGGGGCTCGATCTTCTGGCTGAACGTGCCGATCGCGATCCTGGCGATCATCGGCACGCTGGCCCTGATCCCGGAGTCGAAGGGCCCTGCCCGCGATGTCGACCCGGCGGGCGCCGTCCTGACGATTGTCGGTATGGCGTCGATCGTCTGGGCGATCGTCTCGATCCCGCTGCACGGCTGGGGCTCCGGCCGGGTGCTCGGCGCGCTCGCGGTTGGGGTGGTCGCGTTGACGGCGTTCGCCCTGTGGGAGAAGCGCAGTGCGCATCCGATGGTGCCGCTGGCGCTGTTCAAGGACCGGCGGTTCAGCGGTACGAGTTTCTCGATCGTGCTGCTGTCGTTCACCGCGGGTGGATTGCTGCTGGCGTTGACGCAGTACCTGCAGTTCGCGCTCGGGTACACGCCGTTGAAGGCCGGGCTCGCGTTGATCCCGTATGCGCTGTCCGCGGCGCTGTTCAACGGTCTCGGGGCGACGCTCGGCAAGAAGGTCGCCGACCGGACGCTGATCTCGCTCGGTCTGCTGATCATCGCGGGCAGCTTCGCCATCCTGACCCAGGTGTCCGACACGAGCGGGTACGGGTTGCTGATCATCGGCCTGCTGGTGATGGGGATCGGCGGTGGCCTGGCCGGTCCGGCGGCGTACACGCTGTTGATGCAGGCCGTTCCGCCGGAGCACCGCGGTGTCGGGTCGGCGATGAACGACACGGTGCAGCAGACGGGTGCCGCGCTCTCGGTCGCCGTACTGGGCAGTGTGCTCGCCGCGGCGTACTCGTCGGCGCTGCCGGACTCCGTCCCGGAGGCGGCCCGTAAGTCGATCGCCGACACCCTGGCACTCGGCCCGGACTTCCTCGGCGCGGCCAAGCACGCGTTCGTCGACGCCATGTCGATCGCGATGACGGTCGGCGCGATCGGCGCGGTCGCCGGCGCGGTGGTCGCGCTGGCGGTCCTCCCGAAGGGCGAGAAGAAGGTGCAGGACGCCGTACCGGCCGTTGACGACCCGGTGCACTGACAGCATTCAGGTATGACGCGACGGTGGCTGATCGACCTGCCGACCCGGATCCATCTCTGGTCGGCGGAGTTCCAGATCCGCCACCGTTCGTCGTCCTCAGACCCGGCCAGGCTCCGGAATCTCGACGTACTACGGGAGTACCGCAAGAGCCGTGCCTTCCCACGCAACGACACCGGCCTGCGCAGTACGCCGTACTTCGTCGACGCGGACGGCCGGCACTGCGCGGTCGGCCACCTGATGCGCGAGTCCGGCGAACACAACGCCGTACGCCGAATCGCGGCCACCGCCAACCTCGCCCGCATCGGCGATATGAACCCGGCGGATCTCGCCTGGGCCGACCGCTCCGGCCTGACCAAGCGAGAACTCGCACGGATCCAGCCGCAGTACTCGAGCAGTGGTCAGGCCGCCGTCGACCTGCTGCTCTGGACCGCGTTGATGCTGGTGCCGTTCGCGCTGCTGTCCGGCTTGCTCGGACGGATCGGGCTGCGGCGCACCGGACTGCGGCAAGGCCTGGTCGGAGCCACCGTGCTCCTGTGCACGCTGTGGTCGGTGCTGGGGTATATGACGGTCTGGATGGGTGGGATCCACAGCGGGGACGGCCTCACTCTGATCTGGTTCGGGTGGGCCGTCGTGATTGCCGGACCGATCCTGGCCACCGTCGTGATGCTCCGGCTGGTGAGCCGCGACCGGGTCCGTGAGGCGGCCGTGGCGCCGATCACCGGAGCGGCCGTGGGCGTGCTGATGACGATCGTGACCGGTGCCTATCTCATCGTCGGCGCCGTCGACCTGGCCGGCCGCGAGCCCGAGGAACCGGTCGGGGACGGGGGCCTTCCCCTGCCCTACGGTGGGGCCGTCAGCGGCGTTGACGTCTCCTTCCCGATCGGCTTCGGGGCTCTTCTGCTCGGTCTGCTCGCCCTCGGGATCGGAGTCGTCGGCCTGCGGCGCCTGAACGACCCGGTGCACTGACAGCATTCAGGCATGACGCGACGGTGGCTGATCGACCTGCCGAGCCGGATCCAGCTCTGGACCGTGGAACACGAGCTCCGGCGGCGACCGTCCTCTGATCCCGAGCGGCTGCGGAATCTCGACGTACTCCGGGCGTACCGGAAGAGCCGGGCCTTTCCGCGCAACGACACCACCCTGGCCAACACGCCGTACTTCGTGGACCGCGACGGCCGGCACTGCGCGGTCGGTCACCTGATGCGGATGTCGGGCGACGAGGACGCCGTACGGCGGATCGCGGCCGAGGCCAATCTCGCGCGCATCGACGACATGGACCCGGCCGTACTCGCGGACTGGATGCAACGGTCCGGGTTGACGAAGCGCGAGCTGGCCCGCATCCAACCGGGCTACCCACACGAGTCGCAGCCACTCGTGGACGTGTTGCTCTACACGGCGCAGCTGATGATCCCGCTCGCCCTGCTGTCGTTCGTCGTCGGCCGGATCAGTGTGCATCGGATGGCGCTGAGGCGCGGCTTGGTCGTCGCCGGCCTCGTGGTGTGCGCGGCCTTGACGATCCTCGCGATGAGCGCTCGGAACAGCCTCGCGGGCAGCCCCGGAGCGCTCGAACTGACGGTCTGGTACGCCGCCGTACTCGGTCCACTCGTGGTGACGGCGGTCCTCGTGTTCCTCGCCCGCGGTGGACGGATCGCGGACGAGAGCATCCCGTCGATCTCCGGTCTGCTCGCCGGCGCCGTCGGGACCGTGCTCGCCGCCGTCTACCTCGTCCTCGACGTCGTCGTCCCGAACCCGACCGAAACGCCGCCCGGCAGGCTCAGCATGGGTCCGGACCAGCCGAGTTTCTCGTCTCCGCCGGCCGTGGTCGCGCTCCTGTTCGGGTTCCTGGCGGTTGCCTGGTCGGTGCGTGCGCTGCGTTGGGGAGCTCGTGACTGATCAGGAGATCGCGAACCTGGTCTTGATGTCGCAGTTCATCCTGCTCCCGATCGCGCTCGGTCTCATGTTGTTCGGCCGGTCGCGCGGGAACCGGCGGGTGCTGGCCTGGTCGCGCGGCCTCGCGATCCTGGCGCTCGTCCTGGCGGCCGCGTACGACGTGGCCGGGGCGGTGTACTTGCTCCTCGCCGAGCCCGAGCCGGGCCACGAGCCGTGGGCCGACCCATCCGCGGTCGTGGACTACCCGACCTTCTTCCTCCCGATCGGCGTCGGCGCGCTCCTGGCCGGAGCCGGGATCCTGGTCGGCGTCACCCGCGCCAGACACCACCTGGGCTGACCCTCCCCACAGTCGGCAGGCCGACAGTACGTATACGTCCACTACCCGCATCACCAGCCGCTTGTCACGCGTGCAGTCGCGAGTACTAGGCGTATACGTACTGTCCAGCTGCAGCTTCTGAGCCGAATGCCGTGGGGTGGTTGTGGACGGCCGATTCACGGTCTTGGGCCTGGGGTTTCTAGACTGCAATCCGCAGACGTACCAACCCGAGAGCGAGCCATGTCCGGTCCCAACACTGATTACGACCCGGTCGAAGTGACGCCGCTGCATGCCGAAGAGGTGGAGCGGACCCGCGACGAGGCGCTGACGGCGTTTACCGGGGCGGCCGATCTGGCTGCCTTGCAGGAGGCCAAGACCGCGCATCTCGGCGACAAGTCGCCGATCGTGCTCGCCAACCGGGAGATCGGCGCGCTGCCGCCGCAGGCCCGGAAGGAGGCCGGTCAGCGGATCGGCGCGGCGCGGAAGGCGATCAACGAGGGGTTCGCGTCCCGGCTCGCGGTGCTCGAGGCCGAGCACGAGGAGCGGATGCTGGACACCGAGCGTGTCGACGTGACGCTGCCCTGGCACACCCCGCGGCTCGGCGCCAGGCACCCGTTGTCGCTGATCTCCGAGCAGGTCGCGGACGTGTTCACCGCGCTCGGCTGGGATGTCGCGGAAGGCCCCGAGGTCGAGGCGGAATGGCTGAACTTCGACGCCCTGAACTTCCAGCCCGACCACCCGGCGCGGCAGATGCAGGACACGTTCTTCGTCGAGCCGGCCGGCTCCGGCAAGGTACTGCGGACTCACACCTCGCCGGTGCAGGCGCGCTCGATGCTGTCCCGCAAGCCCCCGATCTACGTGATCTGCCCGGGCCGCGTGTTCCGCACCGACGAGCTGGACGCGACGCACACGCCGGTCTTCCACCAGGTCGAGGGGCTCGTTATTGACGAAGGGATCACGCTCGCGCACCTGAAGGGCACGCTCGACCACTTCGTCGTGTCGATGTTCGGCGAGGGCCTGGAGGCGCGGCTGCGGCCGAACTTCTTCCCGTTCACCGAGCCGTCGGCCGAGGTCGACCTGAAGTGCTTCGTCTGCCGCGGCGCGTCCGTCGGCAACCCGGACCGGCCGTGCCGCACCTGTGGCAGCGAGGGCTGGATCGAGTGGGGCGGCTGCGGCGTCGTGAACCCGCGGGTCCTGCAGGCCAACGGCATCGACACCGACCGGTACTCCGGTTTCGCCTTCGGCATGGGCCTGGAGCGGACGCTGATGTTCCGCAACGGCGTCGAGGACATGCGGGACATGGTCGAGGGTGACGTGCGGTTCAGCCGCCAGTTCGGGATGGAGATCTGATGCGGGTCCCACTGTCATGGCTTCGTGAGTACGTCGACCTGCCGGACGGGGTGACCGGCCGCGACGTCGCGGAGCAGCTGATCCGGGCCGGTCTCGAGGTGGAGACCGTCGAGGAGTCCGACCTGACCGGCCCGCTCGTGGTCGGCAAGGTGCTGACCTACGAGAACGAGCCGCAGAAGAACGGCAAGACGATCCGCTGGTGCTCACTGGACATCGGCAAGGACGAGCCGCAGTGGGTGGTCTGCGGTGCGCACAACTTCGAGGTCGGCGATCTCGTGGTCGTCGTGCTGCCGGGCGCGGTGCTGCCGGGCGGGTTCGCGATCTCGGCGCGGAAGACGTACGGGCACGTGTCCAACGGGATGATCTGTTCGAGCGCGGAGCTCGGTCTCGGCGACGACGGTACGCACGGCATCGTCGTCCTGGAGCCGGGCGAGGCCACGCCGGGTGATGACGCGATCGAGTTGCTCTCGCTGAGCGACGACGTACTCGACATCGCGGTCACGCCGGATCGTGGGTACTGCCTGTCGATCCGTGGCGTGGCGCGTGAGGCGGCGACGGCGTACGGCGTACCGCTGAAGGATCCGGCGGCGCTGCCGTTGAACGGGTCCGGATCGGGTGGGTATCCGGTGCGGGTCGACGATGCCGAGGCGTGCAGTGTGTTCGTCACGCGGACGGTGACCGGGATCGACGCCAAGGCGCTGTCGCCGCGGTGGATGCAGAAGCGGCTGCTCGCGGCCGGGATGCGGCCGATCTCGATCGGGGTCGATGTCACGAACTACGTGATGCTCGAGCTGGGTCAGCCGATCCACGGGTACGACAAGGACCGGCTGAGCGGTGAGATCGTCGTACGGCGGGCGAACGCCGGCGAGAAGCTGATGACGCTGGACGACCAGACCCGCGAGCTGGACCCCGAGGATCTGCTGATCACCGACGACTCCGGCGCGATCGGCGCCGCGGGGGTGATGGGCGGTGCGTCGACGGAGATCTCGGACGCGACCACCGACGTGGTGATCGAGGCCGCGCATTTCGACCCGATCGTGATCGCGCGGGCGTCGCGCCGGCACAAGCTGTCGTCGGAGGCGTCGCGCCGGTTCGAGCGCGAGGTCGACCCGAACCTGCCGCGGTACGCCGCCCAGCGGGTCGCGGACCTCCTGTCCGAGTACGCGGGTGGCACCGTCCTCCCCGACGAAACTGTCGTCGACACCCACCCGAAGCCGGCCCCCGTCACCCTCCGCGCCGACCACGCTGCCCGGGTGGCCGGTGCTGTGATCACGCTCGACGAGACGGTCCGGCACCTGGCTTCGGTGGGCTGCACGGTCGAAGCCGCGGCAGCGGATGCGGTCGCCGCTCCGTTGGCCGCGGGTGCGCACGCTCCGGTGTTGGCCGAGGTCGGCTCCACGAGCGTCGGATCAACATCGGTCGAGGGTGACGACCTGCTGACGGTTACTCCGCCGTCCTGGCGGCCGGATTTGCGGGATCCTAATGACTTTGCTGAAGAGGTCATTCGGTTGTTCGGGTTCGACAACGTGCCGTCGGTTCTGCCGGCTGCGCCGGGCGGGCAGGGGCTGACGGTTTCGCAGCGCCGGCGGCGGCGGGTGGCGACCGCGCTGGTGGGTGCGGGGCTGACCGAGGTCGTGTCCTACCCGTTCACGGGTGACGCCGACTTCGACGCGATGGGCGTACCGGCCGACGACGTCCGCCGTACGACGGTCAAGCTCGTCAACCCGATCTCCGACGAAGAGCCGTCGATGCAGACCACTCTGCTCGCGACCCTGCTCCGCACCGCCGAGCGCAACGTCGGCCGTGGTGCGAACGACCTGGCGATCTTCCAGACCGGTCTGGTGTTCCTGCCGAAGGCGGAGACGAAGCCCGCGCCGCTGCCGTCGGTCGCGCAGCGGCCGAGTGACGCCGAGGTCCAGACGCTGTACGACGCGCTCCCGGACCAGCCGCTGCACGTCGGTGTGGTGCTGACCGGTGCGCTGGCGCCGACCGGCTGGTGGGGTAAGGGTCGTCCGGCCGGTTGGGCCGACGCGGTGCAGGTCGCGCGGCTGATCGCGTCGGTGGTCGGGGTCGAGCCGGTCGTGAAGAACGTGGAGCTCGCGCCGTGGCACCCGGGGCGGTGCGCGGAGTTCTCGGTCGGTGGCCCAGATGGCACCGTGATCGGGCACGCGGGTGAGCTGCACCCGAAGGTGTGTCAGGCGTTCGGTCTGCCGGCGCGGTCGAGTGCGGTCGAGCTCGACCTCGACGCGCTGATCGCGGCGGGTCCGGAGTCGATCGCGGCGCAGCCGTTCTCGTCGTACCCGGTGGCCAAGGAGGACGTTGCGTTGATCGTCCCGGCCGAGGTCGCGGCAGCCGACGTACAGGCGGCGCTGGTTGAGGGTGCGGGTGAGCTGCTGGAGTCGGTGCGGCTGTTCGACGTGTACACCGGTGAGCAGATCGGCGAGGGAAAGAAGTCGCTCGCGTTCGCGCTGCGGTTCCGGGCGCCGGACCGGACGCTGAAGGAGAACGAGGTCGCCGACGCCCGCCAAGCCGCGGTCCAGGTCACCGTCGACCGCTTCGCCGCCGTCCAACGGGTCGGCTGACAGCCATGGGCGGTCACCCGCGGGTGGCAGTGTCGGCGCCGAATGCGGCAGCCGCCGAAGCCGGCGTGCGGGTGGCCGCCGAGGGTGGGAACGCGGTCGATGCCGCGATCGCGGCCACGCTCGTCACGATGGTGAACGAGGTCGGCATCGTGTCGCCGGCGTCGGGCGGCTTCGTGACCCTGCAGGTTGCGGGTGGTGAGGCGGTCACCATCGACGGGTGGGTGGAGATGCCTGGCCGCGGCCTGCCGACGGACCGGTTCGGGCGTGGTGTCTGGGACATCACCACCGACTACGGCGGCGGTACGACGACCACCGTCGGCCACGGCTCCGTGGCCACCCCGGGCGGGATGAAGGCCCTCGACCTGGCCCACCGCCGCTCCGGCAAGGCCCCGTGGCACGAGGTCGTGCAGCCCGCGATCGATGTCGCCCGCAACGGCTTCCCGCTGAGCCGGACGTCGGGCTACTACCTCGGCTACACCCACGAGATCATCTTCGGCTGGCACCAGCCGAGCCACTCGGTGGTGCACGACGACGACGGTGCGGTGATCAAGGCCGGCAGCACGATCGTGATCCCGGAGCTCGCCGAAGCGCTCGAACTGATCGCCCGCGACGGCGCCGAGACCATGTACACGGGCGAGCTCGCCCAGCTCCTGATCCACGACATGGCCGCGAACGAAGGCATCCTCACGGCCGCGGACCTCGCCGCGTACGAGGCCGTCGTACGCCCGGCGCTCATCGTCAACCAGAACGGCTGGCGGCTCGCCACCAACCCGCCGCCCGCGGTCGGGGGAGTGGCCGTCGCCGCGATGCTCGCGCTGCTCGACGGCGTACCGGCCGACGGCAGTTGGCGGCAGTCCGAGCTGGAGCGGTTGATCGACGTGCAGTACGCCGTACTCGGGCAGCGGCTCGCAGAGCTCGACCAGGAGGACGTGCGCAAGCTGGAGGGCCAGAAGCTGCTTGATCTCGCGGCCGCCGGCGACCTGCGGGCGTTGACCTCACCGAGCACGGCGACCGTGTCGGTTGTCGACGACGAGGGCGACGCGTGCGCGATCACCGTCTCCTCCGGCTACGGGTCCGGTGTCCTCACGCCCGGCACCGGGATCTGGCTGAACAACGCCCTCGGCGAGCAGGAGTTGCTGCACGGCGGCCCGCACAGCCTCGCGCCCGGCACCCGGCTCACGTCGAACATGGCCCCGAGCGTGGCCCGCCGCGAGAGCGACGGCGCCGTCCTCGCGATCAGCTCACCCGGATCCGACCGGATCCCGACCGCGCTCGCCCAGGTGTATGCGCTCTACACCCACGGTGGTCTGCGGCTCCGCGAGGCCGTCGAGCACCCGCGGCTGCACGTCCGCGTCCGCGAGGACGTCGTCGTCGACTACGAAGACGACCTGCCGGTGTCCGGTTCGACGGCGTTGCGGACCCGCCCGATGCCGCCGCACTCGATGTACTTCGGCGGCGTCGCGGCTGCGTTCTGGGACCCGGCCGACGGCCTGCTCGCCGTCGGCGACCCGCGCCGAACCGGTGCGGTGGCGATCTCCCCCTGACCGCGCTAGTAAGGTCAGGCCACCAGGATCCGGAAAGGCAGCCGATGCGGGACACCCACCCCGAGCTCTCCGTCGTCGTACCGATGTACGACGAGGAGGAGGTGCTGCCGATCTTCTTCGAGCGGATGCACCCGCTGCTCGACGGCTTGGGGATCACCTACGAGCTGCTGGTCGTCGACGACGGCAGCCGGGACCGGACCGCGGCGCTGCTGCTCGACGCCGCCAAGGACTGGCCGCAGCTCCGGGTCGTCCGCCTGCTCCGCAACAGCGGTCACCAGGCCGCCCAGTCGGCCGGCTTCCGCCGCGCCCGCGGTCAGTACGTCGTCACGATCGACGCCGATCTCCAGGATCCGCCGGAGATCATCTCCGAGTTCCTGCACGCCGTCCGCGAGCAGGACGTCGACGTCGTGTACGGCGTACGCTCCGACCGCTCGAGCGACTCCTGGGCGAAACGTACGTCGGCGCGGCTGTACTACCGGTTGATGTGCCGCCTGGTCGGCAAGGACATCCCGTTCGACGCGGCCGACTTCCGGCTGGTGACCCGGCGGGTGGTGGACGCGGTGAACGCGCTGCCCGACGACGGCCGGGTGTTCCGTCTCGTGATCCCGTGGCTCGGGTTCCCGAGCGCCGAGGTCAAGTACGTCCGGGCGGAGCGGGCCGCCGGTACGACGAAGTACAGCGTCTCCAAGATGGTCCGGCTCGCGTTCGACAGCGTGACCGCGTTCTCGGCGGCCCCGCTGCGGCTGGCGACCTGGCTGGGGCTGCTCGGTGGCGGGATGTCCGGCCTGTTCGTGGTCGGCGCGCTGGTCATCAAGCTGACCGGACGCAGCATCCCCGGCTGGACGTCGACGGTTCTCGCGGTCAGTGTGATCGGCGCGATCCAGCTGTTGTGCCTCGGTCTGCTGGGTGAGTACGTCGCGCGCTTGTTCCAGTCGAGTCAGCGCAGACCGCAGTTCCTCGTCGGGTACGACAGCCTGACGGACCACGGGCACCAGGAGCCCGTCCACGAAAGCACGCCTTCCAAGAGATGAAGCGAGCTGTCCCGTGGCTGCTGCCGATCCTGGTGGCGGTCGGTGGGTTCGTAGCGCTCGGCGACGTCGGGGCCGGTCCGCTCGTCAAGTACGCCGTCTACTTCGCCGGGGCGATCGCGCTGCCCGGCACGTTGCTGTTGCGGGCCGCGTGGCGCAGCACCGGCAACTGGGCTGAGGACCTGGGTCTCGGGTCGGTGGTCGGTGCGACGTGGCAGCTGATCGGCTGGGCGATCTTCACCGCGCTCGGCTGGCAGCGTTGGCTGCTCGTGTGGCCGGCGCTCGTCCTGATCGGCTTCGCTCTCGTCGGGCGGCAGCACTTCCGGATCGCCGAACCCAGACCGCTGCCGTTCGCGTGGACGGTCGGCCTGGCGGTGTCCGTGGCGGTCATGGTCGGCGCAGCCACCTTCGGCGTCATGGCGTACCACCCGATGCCGCCGTACGGCGAGGCGTACTACCCGGACCTCCTGTACCACCTGTCGATGGTGCAGGAGCTGACCCGCACTGTGCCGCCCGAGATCCCGCAGGTCGTCAACGAGCGGCTCGAGTACCACTGGTTCGCGAACGCCGACATGGCCGCGGCCGTCGACGTCACGCGGCTCACGCCGATGGTCGTACTGTTCCGGCTCTGGGTCCTGCCGTGGCTGGTCGTGTCGCTGCTCGTCTGCGCGACACTGGCCCGCGTCGTCAGCCGCACCTGGTGGACCGGCGTGCTCGCCGCACTCGCGCTGGCTGCCCCGCAGCTGTTCCTGCTGGTCGACACGAGCGTGAACCTCGCACCCCCGGTCAGCCTCCTCAGCCCATCCCAAACCTTCGGCCTGGTCGCCGCCGTCACCACAGCCGTCCTCCTTATCGACCTGCTGTTCAAGAACGGCAGCCACTGGCTCTGGCTGCTCATCGTGCCGGTCGCTGTAGTCGGAGGCGGCTCCAAACCGACCGTGCTCCCGTTGCTGATAGCAGGTGTTGGCCTCGCCGCGCTGTACCTACTGGTGACAACGCGACGTCTCCCATGGCGGCTGATCGGTACGACGGCCGTACTGCTAGCTGCTGGCGCCGTGACCTTCCTGACGGTGGCTGGAAGCACCAGTGGGTCGCGGCTGCAATTCCTCGCCGTACTGAAGTCGCTGCCCGTGTACACCGCGGCGACTGGCGACAAGACGCAGCCGGGCGACGGCGGACTCATCCTCCCGGCGCTGGCTCACGGCGAGGTGATTGGCACGCTCAGTCTGCTGCTCGGACTGCTGCTGACTCTGCAGGCGATGTCCTGGGCCGGGTTCGGCGTCGTGGGCCGGAAGGACCCGGTCGCGTGGTTCCTGCTCGGGGCCATGATCGCGGGCTGGGCGGGCTACCTGCTGGTCGATCACCCGTCAGTGAGCGAGTCGTACTTCGTCTACACCGCGGCACCGTTCAGCCTGGCCGGCGCCGGCTGGTTCGCAGCAACCAGTGCGCGCGCCTCTGGTCGCCCGGTCCCTATCGCCGTCGCTGCCTTCGTCCTGTCGATCGGGTACGCCGGTTTGATCGTCTGGGCTCGTGGTGTGCCCGCGGCCTCGACCGGTCGGCAGCTGTGGCTGAGCACCCGGATGTTGCTCGTTGTCCTCGGCATCACGCTGTTCCTGCTGCTCGTGTGGCGGCTGACGTTGCGACAAGCCGGTGGCGGCATGTTCGTCGTACTGGTGCTGCTCTCGACCGCCCCGATCAGTTCGTTCCTGCAGAGCGCGATCCGTGGTGACACCGAGAAGGCGCCGACGTACCGGGCCGCGCGGTGGTGGGTGTACCCGGACGAGGCCGAGGCCGCGCTCTGGCTCGCGCGGAACTCCGCGCCGACCGACGTGGTGGCGACGAACACCTGGTGCCGACCGGCGGGGTCGCCCCTGCCGGGATGCGACGCCCGCGGATACCTGGTCAGCGGGATCGCCGGCCGACGCACGCTGCTCGAGGGCTGGGCGTACACGACCCAGGCGATGGCCAAACAAGGCGACGGCGGCCGCCGCTACACCGAGCAGCCGTCACCGTGGCCGGACCGGGTCACTCTCACCAACCAGGCCCTCATGGCACCGAGCCCGGAGGTGCTGCGAAGGCTGCGCGACGAGTACGGCGTCCGCTGGCTGTACGCCGACGCGCGCAACGGACCCGTGTGGCCGGGGCTCGACCAGATGGCCGTACTGCGACACAGCGTCGGCAAGGTCCGGATCTACGAACTCGGAGAGTGATTGTCCCGTAACATTGGGTCCGCGTAGGCCGTTAACGTCTACGCAGGCCCGCCCGCCACGCGGCCGCAGCAATGCACCTGAAATTGCTCGGGAGGGCGGGACACATGCGGGCAACCCGACCGGGGGCCATTCTTCTTGCCACCGGCCTGTTGAGCCTGGGGACCGTCACCGCGACCGCCTATCAGGTGCCGACGGCACCTTTTACGGACAGCGCGACCACCGTGATGCCCGGGTCCGGGCTGCGGCAGACGATCACCGCGAGCGGACTGACCGAGCTCGGCGACCCGTCCACGGCCGGCTTCCGCACGGTCGCGCCGACCACCTACCAGCCCGCGATCGGCAAGGACGCTCCTGCGCAGGACGTGGTGGTGAACACCGGCGACTGCGCGTCGACGGGCGGCTGCGGCGACCGCGGCACGGTAACGATCGCGTTCTCCCAGCCTGTCCGCAACCCGGTCCTGCACCTCGGCGGCCTCGGCGGATCCGTCACCCGGACCGTGAACGGCCGGACGACCGCGCAGTCCGAACTGCACTCGATCCTCAAGCTCACCACCGCCGGTCTCAGCCTCACCAAGCTCGGCCAGGGCAACAACCTCGCGGTCACCAGCGACACGATCACCGCCGCGAACCACGACACCGGCCCGAACTGCGTGAACACCAAGTCCCCGTCCGGCCTCGACACCTCCGCGACCGCCGCCTGCGGATCGGTCCGCGTGAACGGCGTCGTCACCAAGGTCAGCTTCGACGTGTCGGCGGTGTTCACCAAGCACCCGAAGCTGCCCGCGTTGAACAACGGGTCGTCCGGCGACGCGTTCTCGGTCGTCGCGTCCGCCCCCGAGGACTTCGGCGACGCGCCGGCGTCGTACGGCGCGGCGTGGTCGGTGCTGAGCGACGTACAGCTCGGCAAGGACGTCACCGAGGACAACGCCGCGGTCGCGAACGGTACGACCGGGCCGGCCACTCCGGACCAGGCCGATGACGGTGTCGTCTTCAAGCCGCTCCGCACCAACCAGACGTCGTACACGGCCGACCTCCAGTTGGCCGGTACGTCGAAGGCCGGGCGGGCGTGTGCATGGATCGACGTCAACGGCAGCGGAACCTTCGACTCGCTCGAGCGGGCCTGCGCTCCGTTCGCCGCCCAGCAGAAGGCGGTCACGCTGCGGTGGTCAGAACTCGCCCCGAAGGCGGGATCGTCGTACGCACGGGTGCGGGTCGGTTACGTCGGCGCGCAGGTCGAGAAGCCGACCGGCGCGACCGATGCCGGCGAGGTCGAGGACTACCCGTTCGCGATCACGCCGCCGCCACCGCCGGTCCTGACCGACGACGCCGCGACGACCGCGTTCAACACGGCGCTGGTCGTCAAGGTGCTCGCCAACGACAAGCCCGGTGACCCGGCCGCTCCGCTTGCACCCGCGTCCCTCTGCCTCGTCGACGGATCCAAGTGTGTGCAGATGGTGAACGTCGTCGGCCAGGCCAAGTACGTCGCCGAACCCGACGGCACGGTCCGCGTCGAGCCGGTCCCCGGCTTCGTCGGTCCGGCCGAGCCGGTTGGCTATCGCGTTGCCGACAGCAACGGTACGACGGCCAGAGCCAAGCTGACTCTCACCGTGTCCCTCCCGGATCGTCCGGTGGCGACCCCCGATACGGCGACCACCCCGCAGAACGTCAGCGTGGCCGTCAAACCGCTCGCCAACGACCGCGCGGCCGCGGGCGTGCAGCTCGTGCCCGGTTCCGTCGTACTGCGCGATCCGGCCGAGGCCGCGTTCAAGAAGAAGGTCGTGATCGCGGGCGAGGGTGCGTACGTCGTGAAGCCCGACGGCGGTGTGGACTTCGTTCCGATGCCGCAGTTCACCGGCGTCGGGACGTCGATCGGCTACCGCGTCACCGACACGACCCGTCAGACCGCCGAGTCCACGCTCACCGTCACGGTCACGCCGGTGACTCCGACCGCCAACGGAGACTCGGTCTCGACCGCGTTCGACACCGACCTCGTCGTACCTGTCCTCGACAACGACCTGCCGGGCTCACCTGACGCGCCGCTGGTCCCCGCGACGTTGCGGCTCGTCGACCCGGTCAGCAAGAAGCTCGTCGACAAGCTGACGATCGCCCCGCAAGGCACCTATCTGGTCGACGCCGGTACGGTGACCTTCCAGCCGCTACACGGCTTCACCGGAGTCGGTACGCCGGTGACGTATCAGGTGCTCGACAAGAACGGTACGTCGGCGCGCGCCGAGCTGACCGTCTCCGTCGCCGCACCCGGTCCGCCGGTCGCGAACCCGGACACGATCACCACGTTGCAGGGTCGTTCCGTGGTGGCCGCGGTCCTCGCCAACGACAAGCCGGGCCCGACGGGCGCTGTGCTGAAGCCCGGCAGCGTGCGCCTGCTGACCTCGACGCAGCCTGTGCTGTCGCTGGTCGTCGCGGGGCAGGGCAAGTACTCGGTGAAGTCGGACGGGACGGTGTTGTTCGAGCCGCTGCCGACGTTCAGCGGCACCGCGACCGCGGTCGGCTACCAGGTTGCCGACAGCAACAATGCGCTCGGGAGGTCGACGCTGACCGTGCGGGTGACCAAGGTCCAGCCCGACGCGTCCGACGACACCACGGGGACGGCGTACGACACGAACGTGACCGTGCCGGTGCTGGCGAACGACACGGCCGGCGACCCGTCGGTGCCGCTGGTTCCGAGCACCGTGCGGTTGATCGACCCGACCACGAAGCTGCCGACCGCGACCCTCGTGATCCCGGGGCAGGCGACGTACACGACGAAGGCGGACGGGAAGGTCGACGTCGACCCGCTACCCAAGTTCACCGGCGCGGCGACGCCGGTCACGTACCGCGTCTCGGACGTGAACGGTACGATGACCACGGCAACGCTGACCGTCACGGTCGCCAAACCGCCCGCGCCGACCGCGACACCCGACACCGCAACCGGCAAGCAGAACCTCCCGCTGCGGGTCAGGCCGCTCGCCAACGACAAGGCAGGCCTCGGGACCACACTCGATCCGCGCAGTCTCATGCTGGTGGATCCGGCCGACGGTTCGCTGAAGAAGGTCGTGAAGATCCCAGGGCAGGCCGACTACCAGGTCAGCCCGGACGGCACGGTCACCGTCGACCCGCTGCCGGGCTTCACCGGTACGGCGACCAAGGTGACCTACCGGATCGCCGACCTCTTCGGGCAGACGGTGCGGTCGACCATCACGGTCACGATCACGCCGATCAGTCCGGTCGCGACCGACGACGCCGCGCAGACGCCGTACGGCAAGAGCGTCACGGTCAAGGTGCTCGCGAACGACAAGCCGGGGGACACGACCGCGCCGTTGGTGCCGGGCAGTCTGCTGCTCGTCGACCCGGCCGACGGAGTGCTGAAGGCATCGGTACGGATCCCGAACGAGGGCGTCTACACGGCGGCGGGGGGAGCGGTGCGCGCCGACCCGGCGGCGACGTTCCGCGGACCTGGTACGCCGTTGACGTACCAAGTTGCCGACTCCAACGGGACGAAGACCCGCGCTCGGCTGACCGTCACCGTCGGCCGGCCGCCGGTCGCGATCGCCGACAACGCCTCGACCCTGCAGAACGTGACCGTGACGGTGAACGTGCTGTCGAACGACCGGCCGGGCACCGACGCAGCTCTGGTGCGAGGCTCAGTTGAGCTCAACGGGTCTGCGAAGAAGGTGACGGTTCCGAAGCAGGGCACGTATGCGGTGCTCCCGAGCGGTTCGATCGAGTTCGATCCGCTGCCGGGGTTCCGGGGCACGGCCGCTCCGATCAGCTATCGAGTCGCCGACTCGGACGGCAACCACGCGACCTCGACGTTGACCATGACCGTGATACCGGTCAACCCGGTCGCGGTCAACGACTCGGCGATCACGCCGTACGGGCAGGCGATCACGGTGAACGTGCCGGCCAACGACAAGCCCGGTGACGCGTCGGCGCCGCTGAAGCCGGCGAGCGTGGTGCTGAAGGACGCGGCCGGTCACTACGGCAAGACGTTGACGCGTGCCGGTGAAGGTGCTTTCGCGGTCGATGCGTACGGCGCGGTGAAGTTCACGCCGGCCAAGGGGTTCCACGGGGTCACGACGCCGACGACGTACCGGATCGCCGACGCGAACGGGACGACCGCGGAGGGCCTGCTGCTGCTGACGGTCGGCGAGGGACCGAAGGCGGTCGCGGATCCGGTCGGCACCAAGCAGAACGTGACCGTCACCGTCGATCCGCTGGCGAACGACGAGCCGGGCACGGGCGCGCGGCTCGATCCGGCATCCCTCCAGGTGTACAGCGGGACCTGGGGACAGCGTGCGGTGATCCCGGGCCAGGGCGTGTTCCTCGTGAAGGCCGGGAAGATCACGTTCGACCCGGAACCGACGTACCGCGGTGTCGGGTCGATCGCGTACCGGGTCGGCGACACGACCGGGAACAAGGCGAGTGCCTCGGTCACGGTCACAGTCGCGGCGGTCGTTCCGGTGATCAAGGACGACGTGGCGAGTACGCCGTACGGGACTGCGGTCACGGTTGCCGTGCTGGCGAACGACAGACCGGGTGATGCGAGCGCGCCGCTGGGCGGCGTCAGGCTGATCGATCCGGTGAACGGCGATCCGGTGGCAGTGCTGGCTGTGCCGGGGGAGGGGACGTTCACCGTGCAGCCGTCCGGCGCGATCAGGTTCGCGCCGGTGGACGGGTTCGCGGGGGCGGTCGTCCCGGTCGGGTATCAGGTTGCCGACCGCAACGGCACGATCGGGTCCGGCGCGTTGACGATCACCGTGCAGGCGCGGCCGGTCGCCGTACCGGACGAGGCGCGGACCAAGCAGCACGTCGCGGTGACGATCGACCCGCTCGCCAACGACAAGCCCGGGCCGGGCGCGACCCTCGACCCGGCATCGGTGCTGCTGGTCGGGCCAGGCGGGGCACTCGTCGACAAGATCGCGATCGCTGGGCAGGGCACGTATACCGTCAGCGGCGGCAAGGTCACGTTCACCCCGGAGGCGACGTTCACGGGTACCGCGCGACCAGCGGCGTACGACGTGAAGGACAGCAACCAGAACTCGGCCCGCGCCACGATCACCGTGACGGTCGTGCCGGTGCGGCCGGTCGTCACCGACGACAGCGCGGAGACGGCGTTCGGTACGGCGGTCGACGTGGACGTGCTGGCCAACGACAAGGCCGGTGACCCGTCGGCGCCGCTCCGCCCGAGTACCGTCGTACTGCGGGATCCGGCGGACGGGGTCGAGAAGAAGTCGGTGACTGTGCCGGGCGAAGGAACGTTCGTGGTCGGTACCTCGGTCAGGTTCACGCCCGCGAAAAACTTCGTCGGTACGACGCGGACGCTGGCCTACCGGGTCACCGATGCGAACGGTACGTCGGACACCGCGCTCCTCGACGTGACGGTCGCGGGACCGTTGCTCGCGAAGGCCGCACCCGATGCGGCGACCGGTACGCCGGGCAACCCGGTCGCGGTGAACCCGCTGCTCAACGACAGCGGCACGATCACGCCGAGCTCGGTCTGCCTGCGGACGCCGGCCGGCACCTGCGCGAAGAGCATCACGAACGGGGCGGGCACATGGTCGGTCGGCGCGGACGGCACCGTCACGCTCAAACCGGTCGCCACCTTCACCGGAACCGCGAAGGTCACCTACGAGCGGACCGACGAAACCGGCGAGACAGTCACCGCACCGGTCAAGTTCACCATCGGCGCCGAACCCACCGACAACCCGCGCACCCTCAACCGCGCCGAACTTCCGCCGACCGGCGGCCCTCCGGCCATCGTTCTCACCCTCGGCAGCCTCCTCGCCGCCCTCGGCGCAACCCTCGTAGTCATCGCCCGCGGCCGTAAGTAGACGCTGCGGACCTGCACCACTCACCAACCCGTCGGCGTGGACGGGTCTCCCGCTCAACCAGACGTCCCGGCCGGGCCGTGGGCGGGGTTGATGAGTGGTGCAGGTCCGGCTACAGGTCCAGCACCAGCATGATCTCGTCGCGGTAGTCGTCGGGGGCCACGCGGACCGCGCGCGGGTGGGCGCCGACGACGCGGTAGCCGAGAGGGCCGTAGAACTTCTCCAGGCCGAGGCCGCCGCGGATGGTGAGTTGCAGCTGCTCGAGGCCGAGGTCGACGGCGGAACCGCGCAGACCTTCCATCAGGATCCGGCCGGCGCCGGTGCCCTGGCACTCCGGGTGGACCATCACCCGCAGCACCGTCCGCCAGTGCTCCTGCAGCAGGCTCCCGCGGTTCACCAGCATGCCCATCCCGACGTACCGCTCACCGTTGTGGAGCACGCCGAGCAGGTCCAGCCCGGCCGCGACCCGGCCGAGAACGCCGTCAAGGTTCTCCGCGATCTGCTCGACCGGAGCCGGCGCGGTGTACCCGACGGCGCCGCCCGCGTTCGTGGCCGCGACCCAGGTGTCCAGCAGATCCGCCCGCAACCCCGGACCGAGCGCCTCCTCGGGGTCCGTCACCAGGTATTTCACCGCACCTCCATCTGCGACTGAGTTGCAGATAGTCTACGGCTCGATCGGCGGAACCTGCCCCAGTTTGTCCGGGTTCCGGATCAGGTACAGGTCGCTGATCAGGCCGTCGGTCGTCTCCAGGAACGCGACGGTGTCCGGCACGTCGCCGTCGTACGCGATGTACGCGACCTCGCCGTTCAGCGTCCCCCTCCGGATCTCGAACGTGGGGTTCTCCGCGATCACCGCGAACAGCCAGCGGGCGATCTTCTCCGCACCGTGGATCGGCCGGAGCGCCGCCCTCTTCTTCCCGCCGCCGTCGCTGATCAGTACGGCGTCCGGCGCGAGCAGCGCGACCACCTCGTCGAAGTCGCCCGACCCGGCCGCCTGCATGAACCGCATCGTCAGCTCGTCGTGGCGCGCCTTGTCGACGCGATGCCGCGGCTGCCGCGCGTGCACATGTCCGCGGGCCCGGTGCGCGAGCTGCCGGACGGCGGACTCGGACCGGCCGAGCGTGTCGGCGATCTCGTCGTACGGCAGGTCGAACACCTCGCGGAGGACGAACGTGGCGCGTTCGAGCGGCGAGAGGGTCTCGAGGACGACGAGCATCGCCATGCTGACCGAGTCCGCGAGCTCGGCCGCGGCCGCCGGGTCGTCGTCGGTCGACAGCGGTTCCGGCAGCCACGGGCCGACGTACTGCTCCCGCCGCGACTTCTGTTCGCGCAACCGGTTCAGCGCGAGGCGCGTGGTGATGCGGATCAGGTACGCCCGCGGGTCGCGGATGTCGTCGTGGTCGATGGCGGCCCAGCGCAACCACGCCTCCTGGACCACGTCCTCGGCGTCACTCACGCTGCCGACCACGCGGTACGCCGCCCCGACCAGGACGGACCGGTGCTCGGCGAACTCGCGGGCCAAGTGCTCTTCGGTCACTGGACGGGCCTCAATTCGCAGTACTCCTTGTAGCCCTGGCTGGTGAGTCCGAGGGCGGAGTTGATCCGAGAGCGGTAGTTCTCCAGCGCCGCGATCGCGGTCAGCTCGACCAGCTGCTCCTCGCTCAGGTCCTGCCGCAGCCGCTCGACCTGCTCGTCGGTGACCTCGGGCGGGGTGGCCGTCATCGCTTCGGTGTAGTCCATCACCGCGCGCTCCAGATCCGTGTAGACGTCGCTGTCGCGCCACCTTGGCACATCGTGCAGTTTCGCCGGGTCAATGCCCTGGTGATGGAACTCCCAGTACCCGAAGTCCATGCACCAGCTGCAGCCGATCCGCGCCGACGCCACCATCACGCTCAGCGCCTTCAGCTCCGGATCCAGCGCCTTCCACCGCTCCGCGGTCGTCTCCATCAACGTCGTCGACAGCAGCACCCGCCGGTTGTGCAGTGCCACCTTCACCGGATCCGGCACTTTCCGGAACTTCCGCCGGCTGCCCCACTCCACCAGCCGCACCGTCAACGTCCGCCGGTGCTCCATCCCAACGCGTGCCATCTCGTCCTCCAAGGTTCGTCGTCGACCCCTGGACACGTGCCGGGGGCTGTCCTGTGACATGACCCGCGTCACAGGAGGTTCCGTTCGGTGGGAATGGGTAGTGAAGGGACGAGGAAGGGTTGGATATTCATGCGGCTCGTGGCATACTCATTCACATGAGTGTGACGGTGGCGGTGGCCGGTGCCAGTGGGTATGCGGGGGGCGAGCTGCTCCGGTTGCTGAGTGGCCACCCGGAGGTGGAGATCGGCGCCCTGACCGCCGGCGGGAACGCCGGGACGGCGCTCGGCCTGCACCACCCGCACCTCGTGCCGCTGGCCGGGCGCGTTCTCGCCGAGACCACGGCGGAGAATCTCGCCGGTCACGACGTCGTGTTCCTCGCCCTGCCCCATGGACAGTCCGCCGTCATCGCCGACCAGCTCGGAGATGACGTCACCGTGATCGACTGCGGCGCGGACTTCCGGCTCACCGAGGCCGGGACGTGGGTCGAGTTCTACGGCGGCGAGCACGCCGGCTCGTGGCCGTACGGGTTGCCGGAGCTCCCGGGGCAACGCGACAAGCTCCGCGGGTCGAACCGGGTCGCCGTACCGGGGTGTTACCCCACCGTCTCCACCCTGGCCCTGCTCCCCGCCGTACAGAACGGGCTCGTCGACCCCACGCAGCTGGTCGTCGTCGCCGTCAGCGGTACGTCGGGCGCGGGCAAGGCCCCGAAGGCGCATCTGCTCGGCGCCGAGGTGATGGGATCCGTCTCGGCGTACGGCGTCGGCGGCGTACATCGCCATACGCCGGAGATCGAGCAGAACCTGACGCCGTACGCCGATGCGCCGGTGAGCGTGTCGTTCACGCCGGTGCTCGCGCCGATGGCCCGTGGGATCCTCGCCACCTGCAGCGCACCGGTTGCCGACGGCACCGACTACGCCGCGCTCCGGAAGGCCTACGAGGACGCGTACGCCGACGAGCCGTTCATCCACCTGCTGCCCGAGGGGCAGTGGCCGCAGACCCAGGCCACCCTCGGCGCGAACACCGTGCAGTTGCAGCTCGCCCTGGACCAGCGCACCGGCCGCGTCGTCGTCGTGGCCGCGATGGACAACCTCACCAAGGGCACCGCCGGCGCCGCCGTGCAGTGCATGAACCTGGCCACCGGTCTCGACGAGACCCTGGCCCTGCCTCTCGTAGGAGTAGCCCCGTGACCGTCGATATCACCCCAGACGCGGCGCTGGATTCTGGAGTCGATCGGAGCGCCGGAGTGACCGCGCCGGCCGGCTTCCGCGCGGCCGGGGTGATCGCCGGGATCAAACCAGCCGGTACGCCGGACCTCACCGTCGTGGTCAACGACGGCCCTGCCGACGTGGCAGCCGGCGTCTTCACCACGAACAAGGTGAAGGCCGCGCCTGTGCTGTGGTCACAGCAGGTCCTGACCGCCGGTGTCTTGAAGGCAGTCGTTCTGAACTCGGGCGGCGCGAACGCCTGCACCGGACCCGAAGGATTCCAGGACACGCACCAGACCGCGGAGAAGCTCGCCGAGGTGCTCGGCGTCGGCGCGGCGCAGATCGGCGTCTGCTCGACCGGCCTGATCGGCGAACGGCTGCCCATGGACAAGCTGCTCCCCGGGATCTCTGCCGCGGTGGAAGCGTTGGGCGACGGGCCCGAGCACGGGCTGGCTGCGGCGACCGCGGTGATGACGACCGACAACGTGCCGAAGCAGGCCGCGCTGACGCATCCGGACGGCTGGAGCATCGGCGGGTTCGCGAAGGGCGCCGGGATGTGCGCGCCGAACATGGCCACGATGCTGAGCGTGATCACGACCGACGCCGTCCTCGATCAGCCGCATCTCGACCACGCGCTGCGGAACGCGGTCGGCAAGACCTTCAACCGGCTCGACGTCGACGGCGGTACGTCGACCAACGACACCGTGCTGCTGCTCAGCTCGGGCGCGTCCGGCGTCACCGTTACGCCCGAGGCGTTCGAGGCGGCTCTCACGATCCTGGCTGCTGACCTGGTGAAGCAGTTGCAGGCCGACGCCGAGGGCGTCACCAAGCACGTGAGCATCACGGTGCAGGGCGCCGCGACCGAGGCGGAGGCGCTGGCCGCCGCCAAGATCGTTGCCGAGGACAATCTGTGCAAGACCGCGTTCTTCGCCTCCGACCCGAACTGGGGCCGGATCGCGATGGCGGTCGGCAATGCCCCCACGGCGTTCGACCCGTCGCTGCTCGACATCACCCTCAACGGCGCTCAGATCTGCAAAGCCGGCGGCAAGGGCGTCGACCGCTCCGAGGCGGACCTCAGCGGCCTGGAGATCGACGTGCTCATCGACCTGCACGCCGGCCCGGCGTCCGCGACGGTCCTCACCACGGACCTCTCGCACGCGTACGTCGAAGAGAACTCGGCGTACAGCTCATGATCTACGAGGGCGCGGTCGAGAAGGCCGCCGTACTGACCGAAGCGCTGCCGTGGCTGAAGCAGTTCCACGGGAAGACCGTCGTGGTGAAGTACGGCGGGAACGCGATGGTCGACGAGAAACTCAAGAGGGCGTTCGCCGAGGACATCGTGTTCCTGCGGTACGCCGGGGTGCGCGTCGTCGTCGTCCACGGCGGCGGGCCGCAGATCAGCGACATGCTCGGCCGGCTCGGCATCGACAGCGAGTTCCGCGGCGGGCTCCGGGTCACGACACCCGAGGCGATGGACGTCGTCGGCATGGTGCTCGTCGGCAAGGTCGGCCGGGAGTTGGTCGGGCTGCTGAACGCCCACGGCCCGTTCGCGGTCGGGATGTCCGGTGAGGACGCGGGGCTGTTCACCGCGGAACGCCGTACGGCGCTGGTCGACGGCGAGCAGGTCGACATCGGGCTGGTCGGGGACGTGGTCGAGGTGCGGCCGGAGGCGGTGGTCGACCTGATCGACGCGGGCCGGATCCCGGTGGTGTCGACGATCGCGCCGGACGAGGACGGTCAGGCGCACAACGTGAACGCGGACACCGCGGCCGCGGCGCTGGCGTCGGCACTCGGTGCGGAGAAACTCGTCGTCCTGACCGACGTGGCCGGGCTCTACCGGAACTGGCCGGACAGCGACGAGATCATCACCCAGATCGACACCGACGAGCTCGCGGAGTTGCTGCCGTCGCTGGCGTCCGGCATGGTGCCGAAGATGGAAGCCTGCCTGCGCGCGGTCGAGTCCGGTGTCTCCCGAGCCACCGTGATCGACGGCCGCGTCCCGCACTCGTTGCTGCTGGAAATCTTCACCGACGCCGGAAGTGGAACCCAGGTGATCCCGTCATGAGTGACCTGCTGACCGTCGACGGCACGCAGGCTGCGCTTTCCGAGCGGTACTCCAGCGCGTTGATGAACACCTTCGGGGCGCCGAAGCGGGTGCTCGTCCGCGGCGAGGGCGCGTACCTGTGGGATGCCGACGGCAACAAGTACCTCGACCTGCTCGGCGGGCTCGCGGTGAACTGCCTCGGCCACGCGCACCCGTTCGTGGTGTCCGCGGTGACGTCGCAGCTCGCCACCCTCGGCCATGTCTCGAACTTCTTCGCCTCCGCGCCGCAGATCGCGCTCGCCGAGAAGCTCCTCGGCCTCTTCGACGTCCCCGGCAAGGTGTTCTTCACGAACTCCGGCACCGAGGCGAACGAGGCCGCGTTCAAGATCACCCGGCGCACCGGCCGGACCAAGATCGTCTCCACTGTCGGCGCCTTCCACGGGCGGTCGATGGGTGCGCTCGCGATCACCTGGAAACCGGCGTACCGGGAAGCCTTCGCGCCGCTGCCGGGCGACGTCGAGTTCGTCCCGTACGGCGACGCGGAGGCGCTGGCCGCCGCGGTCGACGACCGGACCGCGGCCGTGGTGCTCGAGCCGATCCAGGGCGAGAACGGCGTCGTCGTACCGCCGGCCGGCTACCTGCAGGCGGCGCGGCGGATCACGACCGAGCACGGCGCGCTGCTGTGGATCGACGAGATCCAGACCGGGATCGGCCGGACCGGGACCTGGTTCGCCTACGAGGCCGACGGGATCACGCCGGACCTGGTGACGGTGGCGAAGGGCCTCGGGGCCGGGATCCCGATCGGTGCGTGCATCGGTCTCGGCGCGGCCGCGGACCTGCTGCAGCCGGGGAACCACGGGACCACGTTCGGCGGCAACCCGGTCGCGGCGATCGCCGGGCTCGCGGTGCTGACCGTGATCGAGCGGGACGGTCTGCTCGCCCAGGTGAATGCCATCGGCAACCACCTCGCGTCGTCGATCATCGCGCTCGACCACCCGCTGATCGCCGGCGTCCGCGGTCGCGGGCTGCTGCTCGCGATCCAGTTGACCAAGCCGGTGTCGGACCAGGTCGCGGCGCTCGCGCTGGAGGCCGGGTTCGTGGTGAACAATCCGATTCCGGACGCGTTGCGGCTGGCACCGCCGTACATCCTCAGCAAGGCTGATGCGGACAGTTTCGTCGCGGCCCTCCCCGGGCTGCTCGATCGGGTGGAGGTCTGATGGTCAGGCACTTCTTGCGGGACGACGACCTGTCGCCTGTCGAGCAGGACGAAGTACTGACGCTCGCCGCGCAGCTGGCGGGGGACCGGTACGGGCACAAGCCGCTCGAGGGGCCGAAGACCGTGGCGGTGATCTTCGACAAGACGTCGACGCGGACGCGGATCTCGTTCGCGGTCGGGATCTCCGAGCTGGGCGGCGTACCGCTGGTCATCGACGCGCAGACCTCGCAGCTCGGCCGGGGCGAGCCGATCGCCGACACCGCGCGGGTGCTGGACCGGCAGGTCGCGGCGATCGTGTGGCGGACGTTCGGTCAGGCGCGGATCGAGGAGATGGCGGCCGCGTCGTCGGTCCCGGTCGTGAATGCGCTGACCGACGAGTTCCACCCGTGCCAGATCCTCGCCGACCTACAGACCGTGCGGCAGCACAAGGGGGCGACGGCCGGGCTGAAGCTGGTCTACCTGGGCGACGGCGCCAACAACATGGCGCACTCGTACCTGCTGGGCGGCGCGACCGCGGGCATGCACGTCGTGATCGGGTCGCCGGCGGACTACCAGCCGGACCCGGACGTACTGGTGAGCGCCGCGGCGATCGCCGAGAAGACCGGCGGATCGGTGGCCTGGACCGAGGACGCGATCGCGGCGGCCGACGGCGCGGATGTGCTCGCCACCGACACCTGGGTGTCGATGGGACAGGAGTCCGAGGCCTCCGACCGGGAGGCGCCGTTCGTGCCGTACGCCGTCACGGAGCAACTGCTCGGCAAGGCGAAACCGGATGCGATCGTCCTGCACTGCCTGCCCGCCTATCGTGGCAAGGAGATCGAGGCGGCCGTGATCGACGGACCGCAGTCGGTCGTCTGGGACGAGGCCGAGAACCGGCTGCACGCGCAGAAGGCGCTGCTGTCGTGGCTGCTGGCAAGGAGTTTCTCGTCGTGAGTATCGCGGTTCCTACGACGAAGACGGCCCGCCAGCAGCGGATCGTCGACCTGCTCGGCCGGCAGCCGGTGCGCTCCCAGACCGAGCTCGCGGACCTGCTCGCGGCGTCCGGGCTCGTCGTGGGCCAGGCGACGCTGTCGCGGGACCTGGTCGAGATCGGTGCGGTGAAGGTCCGCGACTCATCCGGCCAGCTCGTGTACGCCGTACCGGGTGAAGGCGGTGACCGTACGCCGCGTGCGGGCGAGGCTGCCGCGTTCGAGGCCCGACTGGCGCGGGTGGCGTCCGAGCTGCTCGTGTCCGCGGAGGGCAGCGCCAACCTGGTCATCCTGCGAACCCCGCCGGGGGCGGCCCAGTACTTCGCGTCGGCGATCGACCACGTGGGGCTGGACGACGTTCTCGGCACCATCGCCGGCGACGACACCGTCATGGTCGTCTCCCGAAACCCCACCGGCGGCGAAGCCCTCGCTGCCCGTTTCCTGTCCCTCGCCGCCCGCGAGCCGAAGTAGAGGACCTTGTTGTGAGTAGTGCAGAGAACGCCGCCCGGGACTCAGCTCTCTGGGGGGCCCGCTTCTCGGGCGGTCCGGCCGACGCGCTGGCGGCGCTGAGCAAGTCCACGGACTTCGACTGGCGACTGGCGCCGTACGACATCGCCGGGTCGAAGGCGCACGCCAAGGTGCTGCACCAAGCGGGGCTGCTGACGGACGAGGACCTGTCCGCGATGCTGGCGGGGCTCGACGGGCTTCTGGACGACGTACTGTCGGGGAAGTTCCTGCCCGCTGCCGAGGACGAGGACGTGCACACCGCACTGGAGCACGGGCTGCTGGTGCGGCTCGGCGCCGAGCTGGGCGGCCGGTTGCGCGCGGGGCGCTCCCGGAACGATCAGGTCGCCACCCTCTTCAAGAGCTACCTGCGCGACCACGGCCGGATCATCGGGCGGTTGCTGTTGGAGCAGGTGAACACACTGGCCGATCAGGCTTCGCAGCATCTGGGCGTGGCGATGCCTGGCCGTACGCACCTGCAGCACGCCCAGCCGGTTCTGCTGTCGCATCATCTGCTCGCGCACGCCTGGCCCCTGATCCGGGACCTCGATCGGCTCGCCGACTGGGACGCCCGGGTCGCCGCGGATTCGCCGTACGGCTCGGGCGCACTGGCCGGGAGCTCGCTGGGGCTGGACCCGGTCTTCGTCGCGCACGAGCTGGGCTTCACGAACTCGTCGGCGAACTCGATCGACGGGACGTCGTCACGGGACTTCGTCGCGGAGTTCGCGTTCGTCACCGCGCAGATCGGCGTCGACCTGTCCCGGCAGGCCGAAGAGGTGATCCTCTGGGCGACGAAGGAGTTCGGGTTCGTCGAGCTGGACGACGCGTTCTCGACCGGGTCGAGCATCATGCCGCAGAAGAAGAACCCGGACATCGCCGAGCTCGCTCGCGGCAAGGCCGGGCGGCTGATCGGGAACCTCAGCGGCCTGCTGGCGACGCTGAAGGCGCAGCCGCTCGCGTACAACCGGGACCTGCAGGAGGACAAGGAGCCGGTCTTCGATTCCATCGACACCCTCGAGGTGCTGCTGCCCGCGTTCACCGGGATGATCCGCACGCTGCGCTTCAACTCCTCGCGCCTCGAAGAACTCGCCCCGCAGGGCTTCTCGCTCGCCACCGACATCGCCGAATGGCTGGTCCGCCAGAAGGTGCCGTTCCGAGTGGCCCACGAACTGGCCGGCGCGTGCGTCCAGGCGTGCGAAAAGCGCGGCATCGAACTCTGGGACCTCTCGGACGAGGACCTCGCCGCCATCTCGCCGGAGCTGACCCCGGAGGTCCGCTCGGTGCTGACGGTCGAGGGGTCGCTGGCCTCCCGGAACACCCGCGGCGGCACCGCCCAGGAGCGCGTCGCCGAACAACTCACCGAACTCCGCGCCCGCGCCACCGCCCACACCACCCGCCTGCCCTAACTGCAGACTCCACGCCCCTCGAACTGGTTTGGGGAGGATGACCTGCCGTTTTGGGGGTGCGGGGCTCCCCGGTCCCGGGCGAGATGGTCCCCCGAACTAGTTTGGGGAGCGAGAGTAGCCAGTCGGCACGTCCTGTCGAGAATGCATGCCCGGTTGTTCGCTGCCCGCGCCGCACCAACCGCCTGCACATGAGTCACAAGAGCCGGCGTGTACAGGGTTCTCCCCTTGCGTTGCAGAAGGGGACCCCCCAAGGCGAGGGGGATAGCCCGTCGAGTGGTTGCCGGGTGCCGGCTGGCTGGCGGGGCGACGGCGGGAGTGAGCCGGAGAACCACCTGTCCTGTCCGATGCCGGGGGCTGTGGGTCGTCTAGGGTGCTGCGCATGCGGCGCTCACTTCTGGCTGGTCCTGTGCTGGAGGTGGCGCCGCGGTTGCTGGGGACAGTGCTGACGTCGACCACTCCCGAGGGGACCGTCGCCGTGCGGCTGACGGAGGTCGAGGCGTACGACGGGCCGAACGATCCGGGCTCGCACGCGTACCGCGGTCAGACGCCCCGGAACGCGGTGATGTTCGGCCCGCCCGGCTTCCTGTACGTGTACTTCACCTACGGCATGCACTTCTGCATGAACGTCGTCGTCGGCCCGGATGAGAAGCCGTCAGCCGTCCTCCTGCGTGCCGGCGAGGTGATCGAAGGCCTCGAGCTGGCCCGCCTTCGTCGCAACCAACCGGCACCGCAGAAGGTCGCCTTCAACCAGTCGGCACCCGGCGTCCGCCCGGGGCCGGTCGCCAAGCGCCCGCCCACCAACCCGGACCGCGATCTCGCGCGCGGGCCGGCTCGGCTTTGTGTTGCCCTCGGCATCGGACGGGAAGGCAACGGCACCGACCTGCTGGCGAAGAACTCACCCATCGAGCTGCGCGACGGCCCCGGCTTCACCGGAGAACCCGCCACCGGCCCACGCGTCGGCCTGCGCGAAGCAGCCGACCGCCCGTGGCGTTTCTGGATCCCCAACGACCCGACCGTCTCGCCCTACCGCCCGCACGTCCCGAAGAAGCGCTCCTAGCGGTTCTTGCGGTTCGCCAGCTCGAGCACGTAGTCGAGCTGCGGCAACCCGTGCTCTACCTCCGGGTCCGGGAACAGACCGATGTGCTGGACCCCCGCCGCCGCCAATCCGGCGATGTGTGCCGCCGCGTCGTCGAGCGTCCCGAACGCCCCGATCGCGGTCCACCAGTCGCTCGGCATCCCCACCAGACCGGCCTCGCCCGAAGCGTCGTACAGCTTCTTCATCTCGTCGAAGAACGGCAACGCGGTCAGCTGCGGCGGCCGCTCACCGATCCGCCACCCCAGCCACGGCGCGGACCACTCGTACGCCGTTCTGCGGTCCTCCCGCACGCACATCGCCGCGAACACCGCCACCACGAACCCCTCGGGCGATCCGGCGTACTCCACCGATTGCCGCACGTACGGCGCGGTTGCCGGCTCGGCCAGCACGACGCCACCCGCGACCCGCCCGGCGAGCGCCATCGACTTCGGGCCCTGGACACCGAGCAGGATCGGCGGCACCTGCGCCGGCGGCGCGTCCAGCTTCACCTTGTCGAGGGAGACCGTCTTGCCCTCGAAGCTGACCTCCTCGCCGCTCAGCAGCCGGGTGACGCTGGTCGTCACTTCCTCGAGCGCCGTCAGCGGCGACTTCGGCCGGACCCCCATCTGGCCCATCCACGACTGCACGCCATGACCGATCCCGGGCAGGAACCGCCCCGGCCCGAGCGCCTCCAGCGTCGCGAACTCCATCGCGGTCACCGCGGCCGTGCGGGCGACGGCGGGCACGATCCCGAGCCCGACGGTCAGCCGCTCCGTCGACGTCAGCGCCGCCGACACCAGCGACGGGCCGGCCGTGAAGAAGCAGTCCTCGATGATCCACAGCTCGTCCGCGCCACCACGGTCGAGCCGCCGCGCCACATCGGTGACGAGCGCGGCCGGGTAGGTACGCGGGAAGCACATTCCGATAGCGGTCATGAGGAGACGGTAGGAGACCGCGCCGACAGTTCGTGAAAGCGGCCCGCGGACAGCGGGGGAGGACGACTAGCGGCCCGTGCTGCGGGTAGGTTTCTGGTATGGCCCGTCCGCACTACTCGTCCCGTCTCGAGGACTGGTTCAACCTCGGGGTGCAGGCGGTTCTTCGGCGTCGCGGCTGGCAGGAGCGGATCATCCCGCAGGTCGGTTACGGCAACACCGAGTTCGTCCGGGTGCTGGCCCGTGTCGTCCTCGGACGCGACCCGCGCAACCAGCCGCGGTACGACGAGGACCAGGTGGTGCGCGGCTGGCGCGCGTTCGTGACCGCGCCGGCGGTGAAGGTACCTGTCACCGTGACGGTCAGCGGGGAGACGTTCGAGACCGTGACCGATCGCGGCGGCTTCGTCGACCTGAACGTGCCGGTCGTGCTGCCGCCCGGGTGGCACGAGATCGTCCTGGGCGTGCACGGCGACCGGCAGGCGCGGGCGCGGATCTTCGTCCCGGATCCGGAGGCGACGTTCGGTCTCGTCAGCGACATCGACGACACGGTGATCCTGACGATGCTGCCGCGCCCGCTGATCGCGGCCTGGAACACGTTCGTCCGCGACGAGCAGGCGCGCCGCGTCGTACCGGGTATGGCCGGCCTGTACGAGGAGCTACTGGCGGACCACCCGGGCGCGCCGATGTTCTACCTGTCCACTGGGGCGTGGAACACCGCACCGACGCTCGCACGCTTCCTCGCACGGCACGGGTACCCACCGGGGCCGCTGCTGATGACGGACTGGGGACCGACCAACACCGGCTGGTTCCGCAGCGGCCAGGAGCACAAGCGGACCGCCCTGCGCCGGCTGGCGCGTGAGTTCCCGAACGTGCGCTGGGTCCTGGTCGGTGACGACGGCCAGCACGACCCCCAGCTGTACGGCGACTTCGCGCAGACGCACCCGGACCACGTGCTCGCCATCGGCATCCGCCAGCTCACCCCGGCCGAGCAGGTCCTGTCCCACGGTCTCCCGGTCCCCAACCCGGACCCTGGCGCCCACGACCCACACCGGCCGACCGCTGTCACGGTGCAAGGGCCGGACGGACATGCACTCCGCCCACAGCTCCGCTCGGTGCTCACCCGCCCCGAACCCACCTGAGTCACCCCACCTCGCCGTACAGGACACTAGTACCGACCGACGTACTCGAGGAGAGAACTAGTGACCGAACGCCGCACTCAGGTGCTTGACGACCTGGAGAGCCGTGGCCTGATCGCCCACTCCACCGATCCGGATGCCCTCCGGGCCTCGATGGCGGCGGGACCGATCACCTCGTACGTCGGCTTCGACCCCACCGCGCCCAGCCTGCACATGGGGAACCTGCTGCAGCTTCTGACGCTGCGGCGGCTCCAGCTGGCCGGCCACAACCCGATCGGGCTCGTTGGTGGCGCCACCGGGTTGATCGGCGACCCCAAGGAGACGTCCGAGCGGGTACTGAACCCGAAGGACATCGTCCACGAGTGGGTCGAGCGGGTACGCGGCCAGGTGGAGAAGTTCGTCGACTTCGACCAGTCGCTGCCGAACCCGGCCCGGATCGTCAACAACTACGACTGGACCAAGGACCTCAACACACTCGACTTCCTGCGCGACATCGGGAAGCACTTCCCGGTGAACCGGATGCTCGGCCGTGAGGTGGTGAAGGCGCGCCTGGAGCAGGGGATCAGCTACACGGAGTTCAGCTACGTCCTGCTGCAGTCGCTGGACTTCCTCGAGCTGTACCGCCGGCACAACTGCACGCTGCAGACCGGAGGCAGTGACCAGTGGGGGAACCTGACGGCAGGTGTCGAGCTCATCCGTCGTACCGACGCCGGCAAGGCGCACGCGCTGGCGACACCACTGGTGACCAAGGCTGACGGGACGAAGTTCGGGAAGACCGAGTCCGGGACGGTGTGGCTGGACCGGGAGCTGACGACGCCGTACGCGTTCTACCAGTTCTGGTTCAACAGCGACGATCGCGACGTGATGCAGCTGGTGCGGTTCTACACGTTCCGCACGGCGGAGGAGATGGCTGCTCTCGAGCAGGCGACCGCGGAGCGGCCACAGGCCCGCGAAGCGCAACGGGTACTGGCCGAGGACGTGACGACCTTGGTCCACGGGGCCGAGGAGACTCGACGGGTGCAGGAGGCCTCTAAGGCTCTGTTCGGCCAGGGGGAGCTGGGGTCGCTGGACGGCTCGACTCTCGTGGCCGCACTACGCGAAGCACCGCACGTCGAGCTGGGCGCCGGCGAGCCGATGCCGACGTACGGCGACCTGCTGGTGAAGGCGGGCCTGGTGGCGAGTAAGTCGGCCGCACGGCGGACAGTCGCCGAAGGTGGCGCGTACTTGAACAACGAGAAGGTGAAGGACGCGGAGTACGTGCCGGCCGCGGAGGACCTGCTGCCGGGTGGCGTGCTGGTGCTGCGCCGTGGGAAGCGTTCATTCGCAGGGGTTCTGGCGTCGCCGGCACAGGGCTGACGGCTCGCGTGTGCTCTGGTGTGGGAGTGGGCTCCACTCCCACAACCGGGTTGCCGGAGGCAAATTACAAGCCTGTGATTCAGCACACCGGGACCCGATTTGACCGGCCACCTGCGGGCCACGTAATGTTCTTCTTGTTGGAGCGAAGCGCAGGACGCGAAAGCGGCCGGCCGCTCCGAACCCCCCAAGGCTAGCTGAGCCGAACCGGGTTGTCTGACTCGGGGCGGTAGCTTGGATGCGGGTGGAAGGTCAGAAAAACTGGGACTTGACCCGGTCGATCTGATCCGGTAAAGTAGCGCAGGTTGCCCCGGGAGCCTGGCCGAAAGGTCAAGCTGCGGTGTGCGTCCGATTCTTGAGAACTCAACAGCGTGCCGAAAGTCAATGCCGAAATTGAAGTAACCCCGTACATGGGCTTCGGATGATTTCTTGCCAGGGACCTTTCTGGGTTTCTTGGTGGGGTTGTTTGTTGTCTGTGTCGGATTCCTTTGAAGTTAATACGGATGACAAGCCAGTAATGGTTTTGTTTCTGATTCAAAGGATCACTCGATGTGTCGACTCACCAGTTTTCTGGTTTGTCATATTTTTCAACGGAGAGTTTGATCCTGGCTCAGGACGAACGCTGGCGGCGTGCTTAACACATGCAAGTCGAGCGGTAAGGCCCCTTCGGGGGTACACGAGCGG
>NZ_SJKA01000025.1 GCF_004331435.1 Kribbella sindirgiensis | reverse complement strand
CCAGGGCAACCGTCACCGCCATACACACGAAGCTGTTCGTAGCCCGGCAGCCATTGGTAGCCCTCGACGACCGCGTGCCGGTCGGCGTAGGTCAGTGCGACTTCGAGGATGCGGACGGCGGCACGATTCTGGATCTGGTCGTACTCAGCCGCCGCGGCCAGCAGGTCCGCGGTGTCGAGCGCCTCCAAATCCTCGTCGAACATGTGTTCTAGTTTAGATCACGATCAGGTCTCGGGCAAATCGAGGCTTGCCCGGAAATCCTTACCTGTAAAGGATTCAGGCGCCGTGGAGCGTACTGTCCGGTGTATGGATGAGCTGGTGCTGCGGGTGGTTGGGTGGGTGGAGTCGGAGTTGCGGGAGCGGGCGGAGGCGCCGCGGCAGGGGGATGAAGGGGCGCCGGATGCCTGGGTGGTGTTCGACGGCTCGGTGCGGGATGCGCTCGCTGATGTTGCGGCCGGTGATGAGGTGATTCTCGTCAGCTGGTTCGATCGGGCGGATCGGGGCGTGCAGAAGGTGCATCCGCGCGGAGATCAGGCGCGCCCGCCGACAGGGGTGTTCAGCACGCGGTCCCCCGACCGGCCCAATCCGCTCGGGCTGCATCGGGTGACTGTGCTCGCGGTGGACGGTCTCCGGGTGCGGGTCAGCAATCTGGAAGCTCTCGACGGGACGCCGATCGTCGACGTCAAACCGGTACTAGGTGACGTCGCCGACCGTTGACTCGTACCGGGCGGCCATCGCTGTTGCGCGCTTGTGGAGGGCGGTGCGCAGGGACTGGGGGTGGAGGGCTTCGGCGTTGGGACCGAGTTGCCAGAGGGACCATTCGGCGTGCCAGGCGTCTTGGAAGGTGAGCTCCAGGCGGAGGCAGCCGTCGGGGTCGGGGGTTTCGGCGCGTACGGCGACGGCGGCGTTCAGGAGGTCTTCGCGGCGGGCCGGGTTGACGCGGACGTGCACGGTGAGGTGGCCGTCGGCGAGGAACTGGGCGGAGCGGTCGCGCCAGATGCGGTCCAGGTCGACCTGGTTCGGGCGCTCGGCCGGTTCGGGGAGTTCTTCGGCGGCCTGCATTCGCGAGAGGCGGTACGTGCGGTCCTCGCCGGACCGCCGAGCCAGCAGGTAGCCGCGGTCGCGGACGGTGACCAGGCCGATCGGGTCGACCGTGCGCCACTGCGGTTCCTGGCCGGTGGCGGCGTACAGGACGCGGAGTTTGTGGCCGGCGAGCACCGCACGGCGGACCTCGAGCATCGTGGCGTCGGGGACTTCCTTGGTGATGAGCCGGCGGGACAGCAAGTCGGTCTCGGGGTCGACGAGGATTCGCTGTGCTGCTTCGCTCGCGGTCGTCCGATGGCTCTCGGGAAGTGCGTCGACCACTTTGCGCATGGCGGAAGCGAGAGCCGAACTGAGGCCGAAGACCTGCTCACCGCGCCCCGAGCCGGCGGTCAGCAACGCCAGCGCCTCGTCATGATTCAGCCCAGTGAGCTCGGTCCGGAACCCGGGCAGCAACGCGAACCCGCCGTGCCGCCCACGCTCGGCGTACACCGGCACGCCGGCCGCCGACAGCGCCTCAATGTCGCGCAGCACCGTCCGCGTCGACACCTCCAGCTCCGTGGCGAGCACATCCGCGGTCAGCTGTCCCCGCTGACGCAGCAGCAACACCAGCGACACCAACCGGTCAGCACGCACTCGAAAAGAATACGTGACGAAGGGTGTCGTGATTTCTTGGAAAGCTCGCCGCCATGACGATCGAACGAACCGCAGTCAATCCGGTCCCCTGGTCCCTGGCACTGGGCTTCAACCAGGGCGAACTGGTCACCGGCCAGCCCCGAACCCTCTACTGCTCCGGCCAGACCGCGATGGACGCCGACGGCAAACCGCAGCACGACGGCGACCTGCCCGCGCAACTCGAGCTAAGCCTCGCCAACCTGGAAGCAGTACTCACCGAGGCCGGCATGACCCTCACGAACCTCGTCCGCCTCAACGTCTACACAACAGACGTAGACCTGCTCTTCCCCCACTACGGCGTACTGGCGTCCCGCCTGGCCACCGCCGGAGCATCCCCCACCACCACGATGCTAGGCGTCACCCGCCTGGCCATCCCAGGCCAACTGGTCGAACTAGAGGCGACCGCCGTCGCCTGACCGAGGTTGGGGAGGATTACGCCCAGAACGGCAAGTAATCCTCCCCAAGTCGGCTAGAAGTTGATCATGTGGCCTTCGAGGCCGTGGAAGGCTTCCTGGAGGGCTTCGCTCAGGGTGGGGTGGGCGTGGACGTTGCGGGCCAGTTCCTTGGTGGTCAGGTCCCACTTCTGGGCGAGGGTCAGCTCAGGCAGGAGCTCGGTGACCTCCGGGCCGATCAGGTGCGCGCCGAGAAGTTCGCCGTACTTGCTGTCGCTGATCACCTTGACGAAACCGGTCGGGTCGCCGAGGCCGTGCGCCTTGCCGTTCGCGGTGAACGGGAACTTGGCGACCTTCACGTCGTGGCCGAGCTTCTTGGCCTCTTCCTCGGTGTACCCGAAGCTGGCGATCTGCGGCTGGCAGAACGTCGCCCGCGGGATCATCGCGTAGTCGAGCTCCATCGTCTCGTGACCCGCGATCGTCTCGGCCGCGATCACGCCCATCGCCTCGGCGGCGTGCGCGAGCATCAGCTTCGCGGTCACGTCACCGATCGCGAAGATGTTCGGCACGTTCGTCCGGCAGAACCCGTCGACGCCGATCGCGCCGCGCTCGGTGAGCTGGACGCCGATCTTGTCCAGGCCGTAGCCGTCGACGCGCGGCTGGAAGCCGATCGCCTGCATGACCTTGTCGGCCTCGATGGTCTTCTGTACGCCGTCCTTGCCGGTCACGGTCACCTTGACCGAGGCGCCGGAGTCGTCGATCGAGTCGACGCGGGTGGACGTCAGGACGTCGACGCCGAGCTTCTTGTACGCCCGCGCCAGCTCCTTGGAGACCTCCGGGTCCTCCAGCGGCACCATCCGGTCGAGGAACTCGACGATCGTCACCTTCACGCCGTAGTTCGCCAGCACGTACGCGAACTCGACACCGATCGCACCGGCGCCGGCGATCACGATCGACCCGGGCAGGTCCTCGGTGAGGATCTGCTCCTCGTAGGTCACGACCCGCTCGCTGAGCTGGGTGCCCGGCAGCAGCTTGGTGGTCGCGCCGGTCGCCACGATGCAGGAGCCGAAGGTGACGGTCTCCGACGAGCCGTCGTTCAGCGTCACGTCGAGGGTGTTGGCGTCGGTGAACGAGCCCCAGCCGTCGAACTCGGTGATGTTGTTCTTCTTCATCAGGAAGTGGACGCCCTTGACCCGGCCGTCCGCGACCTTCCGGCTGCGCTGCACCGCGGTGGGGAAGTCGAAGGTCACCTCGCCGCTGATGCCGAAGGTCTTCGCCTCCGTCCGGAAGATGTGCGACAGCTCGGCGTTCCGCAGCAGCGCCTTGGACGGGATGCAGCCCACGTTCAGGCAGACACCGCCCCAGTACTTCTTCTCGATGATGGCGGTCTTGAGCCCGAGCTGGGCGGCGCGGATCGCCGCGACGTACCCACCCGGACCAGCGCCGAGGACAACAACGTCAAAGTGCGAGGCCATGGTGTGAACTTTAGCCGGGGTTCCGTAAGGACCGTACGCCGCCTACGCTGGGCTGGCGCGTGAGGCGCCGTACGGACGAATGCAGCATGGGGGACGGATGGATCTGGGCAGACGCCGTGGGCTGCGGCTGGCGGCAATCGGCACGCTGCTGGCGGCGGTTGCCGTGCCTGCGTACGCCGATCCCTCGCCGTCCGCGACCGAGCCGCCGCCGGCCTCCGTCACCGACGTGAACCGCTCGCTCGAGCAGCTCCAGGCCGAGGCCGCCGCCGTCCAGGCCGACTTCGCCAAGGCGACCATCGCCTACACGAAGGCGCTCAAGGAGGCCCAGGCCGCCGAGTCGGCCGCGAAGAAGGCGGAAGCCAGCGCGACCGCCTCCAAGGGCCTGTCCGACGAGGAGCGCCGCCGGCTCGGCGTGATCACCGCGCAGGCGTACCAGCTGGGCATCCCGACCGTGATGGGCACCGAGTCGATGCTGTGGTCGCTCGCCCCGATCGCCGAGAACCTCCAGGAGATCGCCGACCGGCAGACCGCGATCACTCAGCTCGGCAGCACCCAGGTCTCGCAGTACAACAAGGCCATGGCCGCCGAAGCCGAGTCCAACCGGCTCAAGGCCGACGCGACCACGAAGCGCGCCGCCGCGAACGATGCCGCTGCCAAGGCGCAGGAGCTCAGCAACCAGGTCCAGCACAAGGCCGCCAGCGCGGCCGCGGCGATGGCCGACCAGACTGCCGATCTCGACGTCGCCTCCGCGCTCTCGAAGCAGCTCCAGCTCGCGCGCAACCAGCAGGCGCTCGCACGCTGGCAGACGTACCTGACCGAGCTGGCAGCCACGAAGGTCACTCCCCCGGCAGCCGCTGTACTCAAGAACCCGGCCTCGCTGCCGACCGGCCTGACGCCGCTGACCCGCCGTGGTGCGGCGGTCCCCGGTGTGGCGTCGGTCTCGGTCGCGGGTCGCATCGTGCGGGTCATGTCGGCCGAGACGATCCGGGCAGTCAACAGAGCCTTCAGCATGGTCGGCAAACCGTACGGCGTCGCCGCGACCGGTCCGGACACGTACGGCTGTCTCGGAGCGGCCCGCGTCGCCTGGCAGCCGTACACGACCCTCCCGAACCTGGTCGGCAAGGTCTACCCGGGCTACCAGGCCGTCCCGAACGCGCAGATCCAGCCCGGCGACCTGCTCGTCATGGGCAGCAAGTCCCTCGGCCTCGTGCACATCGGCATCGCACTCGACAACGGCGAGATGATCGCCGCCGACGAGTCGAAGGGCTCGGTGGTCGTCACGACGATCCCCGACAACTTGTACGCCGCGCTCCGCCCGACGCTCGGCGCCCCGGTCAAGCCGCAGGTCGCGCCGGTCGCGACGTCCGAGGCGTACGCGTTCCGGTGCGGCAACACGGCCACGTCGTACGACGTCGGCTCGGGCTCCTGGACCTGGCCGCTGCCCGACGGGACCTACGAGATCGGTACGCCGTTCGGTCAGTCCGGATCCATGTGGTCGACCGGGTCCCACACCGGCCAGGACTTCCCGGCCGCGATCGGTACGACGGTTCGCGCCGTGACCTCGGGCGTCGTCCGCGTCGAGCACCCCGCCTGGGCCGGCAACCTGGTGCGGATCGACCACGGGAACGGCCTGGAGACGCTCTACGCCCATCTGAGCCGGGTCGACGTCACCGACGGCCAGCAGGTGACCGCCGGGCAGCAGATCGGTGCCGTCGGCACCGAAGGCAACTCGACCGGGCCGCACCTGCACTTCGAGGTCCGCCTCGGCGGCGACCCAGTCAACCCGATGCCGTTCCTCGCCACCGGATCCGCGAGCACCGGGTGGGGCGGCTTCAGCAACGGCATGATCCCGTCCGGCAAGCTGTGCGCGATCGGGTCCGGCCACATGCTCAGGTGTGACGCCGCCGCGGCGTACCTGAAGCTCGCCGCCGCGTACCGCGGCCAGTTCGGTAAGTCACTGTGCATCACCGACTCCTACCGTTCGTACGCGTCCCAGGTCAGCCTGTACCAGCGCAAGCCGTCTCTGGCCGCGCTGCCGGGCACCTCCAACCACGGCTGGGGTGTCGCGGTCGACCTCTGCGGAGGCGTCGACAAGTACGGCACCACCCAGTACCAGTGGATGAAGTCGCACGCTTCGGCGTACGGCTGGCTGCACCCGGCCTGGGCGGACCAGGGCGGCAACCGGGAAGAGCCTTGGCATTGGGAGTTCGGCAACCCGGCTGCTGCCTAGGCGCCCGGTACGCTGGGTCCGTGGCCGAGAAACAGAGTCCCGACCGCACCGATCACAACATCACGCTCGACGCGGCGGACGACCGGTGGGAGTGGCGGAGGCGGATTCGCGAGAATCCCAAGAAGTTGCTGTTCTACCGGATCGGCGTGGGCGTTGTCGGCGGAATTCTGATCATCGCCGCGCCGCTCACCGGCTGGCTGCCGGGGCCGGGCGGGATCCCGTTGTTCATCGCGGGTCTGGCCGTGCTCGCGAGCGAGTTCGAGTGGGCCCAGCGGCTGCTGTACCGGGTCAAGGACTGGGTGAAGGCGCTCACCGCCTGGACCGGCAAGCAGCCCGCCTGGCTGAAGGCACTCGGGACGCTCGCGCTGTTCCTCTGCGTGCTCGTCGCGATCTGGCTCTACCTGGCCGTGCTGGGTGTGCCGGGCTGGCTGCCTGACCCCTGGGAGTCATTCCTGTACCAGCTGCCCCTGCTGCCCTGAGTAGTCCGGCAGTGCCACCTGTTCGCTCAGGTTCTGGGCCAGCTTGAGCATCTGCTTCAGGAAGAACGGCCGGTCGAGGATCTTGTTCCGCGCCGCGATCCCGAACCGGGTCGCCGGCGCCATGAACTGACCCGAGCGGCTGCCGTCCTGGGTCTTCGACACGGCCTTCCGCATCCGCTCCTCGTACCGGTCGAACGCGGTCCGCAGGTCGCCTTGCGCCAACTCCCCCGCCAGTACGTAGGCGCCGACGACCGCCGTACCGGTGCCTAGCGCTCCGAACGTCGCGCCGTACCCCGCGTCGCCGAGCAGCACGATCCGGTCGGTCGACCAGCGCTTCACGTGGACGCGGCTGATCGAGTCGAAGTACAGCTCCGTTGCCGCGGGCAACCCGGCCAGCAACTCCGGGACGTGCCAGCCGAGGCCGCTGAACTGCTCCCGCAGGATGGCCTTCTGCTGGTCGAGGTCCCGCCGGTTGTACTCCAGCTTCGGCGACTTGAACACGAACAGCGTCCCCGCCAGCGCCGGATCGCGACGGTCCGCGCTGACGCTCGCGAGCTTGCCGGGCACGTTGTACATCAGCGCGTCACCGGAGATCCCCAGCGTGTTCGGCACCTCCCAGCCGCCCACGTAGTACTCGAGGTGCCGCTCGACGACCTGGTCCGCCCGCCACGCCAGCCGCCGTACGACGGAATGCATCCCGTCCGCGCCGATGACCAGGTCGTACGTCTCCTCGACCCCGCTCTCGAACCGCACGTCCACGCCCTCTGCGTGCTCCCGCAGGCTCGCGATCGAGTCGCCGAAGCAGTACGTCGCCTGCTCGCGGCTGTGCTCGTACAACACCTGCGACAGGTCTGCCCGCAGTACCTCCAGCTCCCCGCCCGCGAACTCGGCGGGCAGCCGCATCAGCCGGCGGCCGGACTCGTCGACGAACCGCATCGCACTCCCACCGGTCTGGAGCGACCGCAGATCGTCGAGCACGCCCATACGCCGCAGGACGGTCTTGAACACCTCCCCGCGGAAGTCCACCGCGTACCCGCCCTTCCGGAGCGCGGGCGCGATCTCGACCACTGTCACGTCGTGTCCCGCACGGCCCAGCCAGAGCGCCACCGAGGGGCCCGCCACGCTCGCACCCGAAACCAGAACCTTCATCTTCGCCTCCGTCGAGTAACTGTGTCCGCCGGACACAGTAATGTGTATGGTAGACACAGTTCAAGTCGATATGGAAGGACCGCGATGACCGAACTGCTCTGGGGCAAGGAGCCGGCGCGGACGCGCGGGCCGAAGCCGGCGATCACGCTGACCGCCATCGCCGAGACCGGCATCGCGATCGCGGACACCGAGGGCCTGGACGCGGTCTCGATGCAGCGCATCGCCGGCGAGCTCCCGGTCACGAAGATGGCGCTCTACCGGTACGTGCCCGGCAAGACCGAACTGGTCGCGGTGATGAGCGACCTGGCGGTGGGCAGCCCACCGGACCGTGCCGACCTACCGTGGCGCGAGGCGCTCCGCATCTGGGCGATCGACCTGTACGACGCCTTCACCCGGCACCCGTGGCTGCTGCAGTCGACCATCGGCCGTCGCCTGCTCGGCCCGAACGAGCTCGCCTGGATGGAGCGCGGCGTCGCGGCGCTGACCGGCACCGGGCTGAGCGGCGGCGAGCAACTGGACTCGATCCTGGTGATCACGAGCCACGTCCGGAACATCGCGCAGCAGTCCACGACCTTCCCCGGGCACACGACCGGACTGACCGAGGAGGACTGGCAGCAGTCGCTCGCCGAGATCCTCGCCACCGAGGCCGCCCGGTTCCCGCACCTGACCACCGCGATGCGCACCTCGGCGGGCAGCGAGAACCAGGGGCTGGAGTTCGGCCTGGCGCGGATCCTGGACGGCCTGGAGCTGCTGATCAGTGACCGGACGGGCTGAGCCGGATTCCATTGAAACGTTGCCGATAGACCGAAGCGGACAGCCCGTAGTGGGACTTGAACCGGCGGGCGAAGTAGTTCTGGTCGGGCCAGCCGACCGACTCCCCGATCCGGTTGATCGGCAGGTCGGTGTGCAGCAGCCGGTCGGCCGCGAGTTCGACGCGGTGCCGCGACAGGTACGCCATCGGCGGCATCCCGGTCACCGACTTGAACAGCCGGACGAGGTACCCGGGCGCGAGGTGCAACTCCCCCGCGAGATCGGTCAGCGTCCAGCGCCGGGCCGGGTCGGCCTCCATCATCCGCATCGCGTCGACGACGGCCGGGTGGGTGTACTCGCCGCGTTCCTCGGTGTCCGCCACGGTGCGCGCGACGCAACTCAGGTACAGCGACAGCCACCCGATCAGCTCGCCGCGGTGCCGGCTCAGCGGCTGGTTCCGTAGCCGGCGCAATCCGTCGAGGTGACCGACGGCCTCGTGCGCCGTCGCCGGATCGAGATGGGTGGCGATCATGCCGCGGCGCTGCGCCGAGAACGGTCCGGTCCACAACAGGTAACCCAGCAAGGGATCCTCGCGCGCCCAGGCGAGCTCGCGCCGCACCAGGTCCGCGGAGAAACAGCAGTTGTAGACCTCGAGCCCGTCGCAGTCGACGTACTCGTGCCAGACCCCCGGCCGGAGCAGGATCGCGTCGCCGGCCCGCAGGTGCTGGCGTCCGGCGAGGCTGTGATGGACGCCTTCACCCCCTGTGACGAGCAGCAGCTCGAAGAAGCTGTGCGTGTGCAGCGGATGCGACTTTTCGTGCAGGTGTGTACCCGCGTGCACCACCGTCCCTTCGACGAAGTGCAGCACGGTACCGCGGGTCCTCACAGGCTCATCGGCCATAGGTCACGATATGGGCCAAGGTGCAGATCGTGCTAGATCGAGTGCACATCGGGCTAGTGACTCGCGACTGCCGGTCGCAGGATCGGGGAACAGGCGAAACGTCCTCGCCGGTCCATCAGCCAAAGATCGAGCGTTTTGTCAGAGCACCCAATGAATCGTTTCACTCTCGGTTGGAGTCTCATGTCGCAACTCGCCGCACCCACCGCCCTCCGCTTCGAGCATCAGCCGGCACCAGAATCCGGCACAGTCGTAGGCCTCGGCACCGCGAGCCCGCGGATTTCCTGGCAGGTCCCGGCCGCGGACGCCGGCTACGCGCAGACGGCGTACGAGGTCGAGATCACCACCGGAACGACCGAAGTCTTCACCGTTCAGTCCCCCGACCAGGTCCTGGTGCCCTGGCCGGGTGCGGCGCTCACGTCGCGTGAGTCCGCGCAGGTGCGCGTTCGCGTCCGCGGCAATGACAAGGGGGACGACTGGAGCGAGTGGAGCGAGCCCGCGTCGGTCGAGACCGGTCTGCTCGCTCCCGACGACTGGACCGCTCGGTTCGTCAGCCCGAAGAACAACCCGCACGGCTCCCCCGCTCCGCTGATCGGCGGCACCGCGGACCTCCCGGACGGCGTCGTCAAGGCTCGCCTGTACGCGACGTCGTACGGCATCTACATCCCCGAGCTCAACGGGCAGCGGGTCGGGGACGAGGAGCTGGCGCCTGGCTGGACGTCGTACCAGTTCCGGCTCCGCTACCAGACCTACGACGTGACCGAGCTTGTTCGACCTGGTGAGAACACGCTCGAGTTCCTCGTCGGCAACGCCTGGTACCGCGGTCGCATCGGCTTCCAGGACCAGAAGCAGCTGTACGGCGAGCGTCTGGCCGTGCTCGCCCAACTCGAGGTCACCACCGAGGACGGGCAGATCCACACGTTCGCGAGCGACGGTACCTGGACCTCCCGGGAGAGCAACGTCGTCGCCGACGACCTGTACGACGGCCAGACCACGGACCTGCGCAGAGAACCCGGAGCGCGGTCTCCGGTGGACGTTCTCGACGCCGACCTGAACCTGCTCGTCGCTCCCGACGGCCCGCCGGTGCGGATCACCGAGGTCCTGCCCGCGCTCGAGATCACCACGTCGCCGTCCGGGAAGACGCTCATCGACTTCGGGCAGAACCTGGTCGGTCGGGTCCAGCTGACGGTCCGCGGTCAGGCCGCGGGCGACGAGATCGTCCTGCGGCACGCGGAGGTCCTGGAGAACGGCGAACTCGGCGTCCGCCCGCTCCGCACCGCGAAGGCGACCGACACCTACATCCTGGCCGGACCGGACGAGGTGACCCTCGACTCGCCGCTCACCTTCCACGGCTTCCGGTACGCCGAAGTCACCGGCGTGAACGCGCTCTCGAAGGACGACATCGTCGCGGTCGTCGTCGGCACCGACCTGCGCCGCACCGGCTGGTTCGAGTCGTCCGACGAGCTGCTCAACAAGTTCCACGACAACGTGGTCTGGGGTATGCGCGGCAACTTCGTCGACGTACCGACCGACTGCCCGCAGCGTGACGAGCGCCTGGGCTGGACCGGCGACATCCAGGTCTTCTCGCCGACCGCGACCTTCCTGTTCGACACCGCCGGCTTCCTCACCAACTGGCTGGCTGATCTGTCCGCCGAGCAGCAGAAGGACGGCTCCGTGCCGTACGTCATCCCGGACGTGCTGCGGGACCAGCACCCGGCGACGGCGGCTTGGGGTGACGCGGCAACGATCGTGCCCTGGGTGATCTACCAGCGCACGGGCGATGCCGGCCTGCTCGCCCGGCAGCTGCCGAGCATGCGCGCGTGGGTCGACAAGATGGCCGACCTGGCCGGCAGCAACCTGCTGTGGTCCGGCGGCTTCCAGTTCGGCGACTGGCTCGACCCGACGGCGCCTCCGGAGAACGCGTTCAAGGCCAAGGCCGACGCCGACGTGGTCGCGACCGCGCACCTGGCCCGCTCGGCCGAGGTCGTCGCACGGGCCGCCGAGATCGTCGGCCGGCCCGATGTCGCCCAGCAGTACGCCACGCTGGCCGACGGTGTCCGGAAGGCGTTCGCCTCCGAGTACGTGACTGCCGGCGGCCGGGTACTGAGCGACGCGGCAACGACCTACGCCCTCGCCCTGCAGTGGGCGCTGCTGCCTACCGCCGCCCAACGGCGCGGTGCCGGCGATCGGCTCGCCGACCTCGTCCGGACGTCGAGTTTCCGGATCAGTACCGGATTCGTCGGAACGCCGCTGATCGCCGACGCCCTGGCCGATTCCGGACATCCTGACCTGGCATACCGCCTCCTGCTACAGACAGGTTGCCCGTCTTGGCTGTACGCAGTGACGATGGGAGCCACGACGGTGTGGGAACGCTACGACAGCATGCTGCCCGACGGCAGCATCAATCCCGGCGAGATGACGTCGTTCAACCACTACGCCCTCGGCGCGGTCGCCGACTGGATGCACCGCCGGGTGGCCGGCCTGGCCCCGGTCGATCCCGGCTACCGGACGTTCGAGGTGCGCCCACTCGTCACCGACCACCTGACGAAGGCCTCGGCCAGACACCTCACGCCGTACGGCGAAGCAGCCGTCGCGTGGGTCCGTGACAACGGTCAGGTCACGCTCTCGGTGAAGGTGCCGGTCGGATCCACGGCCCGTGTCGCCGTACCCGGACAGGACGAGCCGGTCGAGGTCGGTCACGGAACCCATGAGTGGACCGCCGCCGACCCGTACGCCGAGACGCCGGGCGTGCCCGCCGACGCCACGATCCGCCAGCTCGTCGACAACGCACCGGCGTGGACCGCGATCGTCGCGGCCGCCGTCGAGGACCAGGTCGTTGCCGCCGACACCGATCTCGCCACCCGCCTGGAGCGCTACCTCGACAAGCCGGCCGCCGAGCTGCTCGCCGTGCTCGGCCGCTTCCGGAAGAACCCGACCGCCCCGGCCCTGCAGGCCGAGCTCGACGCCCGACTCACCCAGTAACCCAACTCACCCCGACCGCCCCGCTGCCGTGACGTACATCCCTTGGAGGTCATGATGAGGTTCCGCCCAGGAGCCAGCGGACTCGCACTGCTGGCTGTCTGTTCCCTAACCCTTGCCGCGTGCAGCGCGGGCAGTCTCGGATCCAGCGACGACGCCGGTGGCAGCGGCGCGGTCGAGATCACGTACCTGACCACGAACCAGGACCAGGACGTGAAGGAGGCCGAGCAGCTCGCCAAGGACTTCCACGCCAAGAACCCGGACATCACCGTGAAGGTGGAGACCCGTCCGGGTGGCACCGAGGGCGACAACATCATCAAGACCCGGCTGTCCACCGGCGACATGGTCGACATCTTCAACTACAACACCGGGTCGCTGTTCAACGCGATCGCGCCGCAGAAGAACCTGCTCTCGGTCAACGACGAGCCCTGGGTCAAGGACCTGGACGAGAACTTCAAGAAGACCGTGACCGCCGACGGACAGGTGTACGGCGCGCCGCTCGGCGGCTTCATGGGCGGCGCGGTGCTCTACAGCATCCCGGTCTACCAGAAGCTCGGGCTCAAGGTGCCGACGACGTGGGCCGAGTTCATGGCCAACAACGCCAAGATCAAGGCCGGCGACCCCGGTGTCGCCCCGGTGATCCAGACGTACGGCGAGACCTGGACCTCGCAGCTGTTCGTGCTCGGCGACTTCCACAACGTCTCAGCGGCCGAGCCGGACTTCGCCGACAAGTACACCAAGAACGAGGCGAAGTACGCGACGTCGCCGGCCGCGGTGAAGGGTTTCGAGCACACTCAGGCCGTCCACGACGCCGGCTACGAGAACAAGGACTTCGCGTCCGCCAAACTGCCCGACGGCCTGAAGATGCTTGCCACCGGCAAGGGCGCGCACTATCCGATCCTGTCCGGCGTGGTCGCGAACATGATCGCCACCTACCCGGACGCCGCCAAGACCGTCGGCTTGTTCGCCTTGCCTGGTGACGACGCGAGCAAGAACGGCCTGACGCTGTGGACGCCGGGCGGTCTGTACATCCCGAAGACCACCGAGGGCGCCAAGCTGGACGCGGCCAAGAAGTTCCAGGCCTTCGTCGCCAGCCCGGACGGCTGCAAGTCCCAGTCCGCGGCGGGCGCGCCGACCGGTCCGTACGCGGTCAAGGGCTGCACGCTGCCGGACGACGTACCGCAGGCGATCAAGGACATGCAGCCGTACCTCGACAAGCCGGGCGGGTCCAGCCTGGCGCTGGAGTTCCTCTCGCCGGTGAAGGGCCCGTCGCTGGAGCAGATCACCGTCGAGGTCGGGTCCGGCATCCGCAAGGCGAAGGACGGCGCGGCCCGGTACGACGAGGACGTCAAGAAGCAGGCCCAGCAGCTCGGGCTGGCGGGTTGGTGAGGTTATGACCGTTACCTCCGCACATCCTCAGGACCGCGTTGACTCGACCCCGGCCGCGAAGGCGGCCGGGGGGAAGGTCTACACGCCGTACTCGTTCTGGTTCTACCTGCCGACCGCGGTGATCTACGCCGTGCTGTTCCTGGTCCCGACGTTCGCGTCGTTCTACTACAGCCTGACCCGGTGGAGCCTGTTCGAGTCGAAGTTCATCGGCCTCGACAACTTCGTCACGTTCTTCCAGGAACCGGCGCTGGTCAAGGGCTTCACCAACACGCTGATCTACGCCGTGGTGACGTCGGGCTCGAAGGTCGTGCTCGGCCTGCTGCTCGCGGTCCTGCTGACGTCGCGGATCATCGGTCGCGGCTACCTCCGGTCGGTCGTGTTCTTCCCGGTACTGGTCAGCACCGTCGGCGTCGGCCTGCTGTTCCAGGTGCTGATGAATCCCGAGCGCGGCATCATCAACGGCGCCCTCGGCGTCCTCGGCATCGACGGTCCTGGGTGGCTGACCGACCCGAAGTGGGCGCTGATGTCGATCGCCGCCGTCGACGTCTGGAAGGGCGTAGGGCTGGCGACCCTGATCTACATCGCCGGCATCGTGTCGATCCCGCGCGAGTACATGGAGGCCGCCCGGGTGGACGGCGCCGGGTCGTGGGAGTCGTTCCGCCGGATCGTGCTGCCGCTGTGCAAGCCGGCCACCGTCACCGTGATCATCCTGTCCCTGATCGGCGGCCTGCGGTCGTTCGAGCTGATCTGGGCGATGACACGCGGCGGGCCCGGGTTCACCTCGGACGTGATCTCGTCGGTGATCTACAAGCAGTACCAGGCCGGGTTCTACGGCCTGTCGACGGCCGGCAACGTGATCCTGTTCGTGGTCGTCACCGCGATCATCCTGCCGCTGTCGTGGTTCCTGAACCGGAAGGAGGTGGACATGTGAGCACCGCTGAACTCGTCAACCACCGGCCGGGCCGGAGCTACCTGCTCAGCGCGGTCGCGATCGTGTCCTCGATCGTGGTCTTCATCATCCCGTTCGCGTTCATCGTGCTGACCGCCGTGAAGGACCGGCAGCAGTCCGCGGACCTCGACTTCTCCTGGCCGCATCAGTTCCACTTCGTGCAGAACTTCGTCGACGTGGTCAAGGCCCGCGACTACATGCTGGTGATCGCGTTCATCAACAGCACGATCCTGACGGTGGCCAGCGTCGCCGGGATGGTCGTACTGGCGGCGATGGCCGGGTTCGTGCTGCAGCGGCGGAAGAGCAGGTGGAACGGCTTCATCAACTTCCTGGTGCTGTCCGGGCTGATCATCCCGCCGGCCGTCGTCCCGACGATCTGGGTGCTGCAGAAACTCGGGCTGTTCAAGACGATGCCCGGGCTGATCCTGATCGAGATCGCGTTCGGGCTGTCGTTCTGCATCCTGTTGTTCCGGGCCTTCGTGGCCACCATCCCCCGGGAGCTGGACGAAGCGGCGATCATCGACGGGGCCGGACCGTTGCGGCTGTTCTTCCGGGTCATCTTCCCGCTGCTCAGATCCGTCATCATCACCGTCGTCGTGGTGCAGTCGGTCAACGTGTTCAACGACTTCGTGAACCCGCTGTACTTCCTGCCCGGCGACAAGAACGCCACCGTCCAGCTGACGCTCTACAACTTCTCCGGGCAGTTCAGCACCCAGTACAACCTGCTGTTCATGGACATCCTGCTGATCACGATCCCGCCGCTGATCATGTTCCTGTTCTTCAACCGGCAGATCGTGGCCGGTATGACGTCCGGAGCGGTCAAGGGGTAGCGGGCTTGCGGACGAGGTGGGCCGCCTGGCCCGCGTCCTTCTCGCCGGGCAGCGCCGCGCGGGTCAGGGTCGCCACCTCGGTGAACCCGGCGTTCGCGAGCAGCCCGGCGACGTCCGCGACGTCGTACATGTAGACCTCGAGGTCGATGTCGTGACCGTAGGCGTTCCGCAGCTCCCGGCTGCCGGAGCCGACCTTGAAGCCGTGCACGAGGTGGCCGCCGGGGCGCAGCACGCGGAAGAGTTCCGCGAACACGGCCGGAAGGTCCTCGCGTGGAGTGTGCACGAGCGAGTACCACGCGAGGGCCCCGGCCAGCTCACCGTCCTTCAGGTCCAGGTCGTACAGCGACCCGACCTCGAACCGCAGCTCCGGGTACTCCCGGCGGGCCACCTCGATCATCCCCGGCGTCAGGTCGACGCCGAACACGTCCATCCCCTGCCCGGCCAGGTACGACGTGATCCGCCCGGTGCCGCACCCGAGATCCCCGACCGGCCCCTCCGCCACTGTCTGCGCGAAGTAGTCGAGGGCACCGGCCTCGAACGGATCCGCGCGGTGGTAGTCCTTCAGAATCGCGTGATAGTCGGCGGCGGCAACGGTGTAGGACCCTTGGATATCGTTCACGCCAGGAGCTTAGGAAGTCCCGCCGACAGTTTCTCGTAGTCCGCGAGCGAGTTGTACGCGTGCGCCGACAACCGGATGAACTTGCGCTCGTCGAACCCGGTGAAGGTGATCTCGGCCTTCAACTCACGGGACACGCGCAGCTTCAGCGCGTCGCCGCCGCTGAGGTCGACCGACGACGGCAGCTCGACCAGACGCATCGTCGCCGGCGGGTGCGCCACCTCGGCCACGCCGGTCCCGAGCGCCTTCGCCAGCACCTTCGCGCCCTCCTCGACCAGCGTGGTCAACTGCGGGCGACGGGTCGGCCAGTCCAGCTCCGCCAGCACCCGCAGCGACTCCGGCGCCGCGATCCACGGCACGTAGTCGTAGGTGCCGAGCATGTCGAACCGCTCCGGCATCCGCTCGTCGTACTCCGACCAGGACACGATCAGCGGCATCGACGCCGTCCGCCACGGCTCGGCGACGACCAGCCCGGCGGTCGCCCGCGGCGCGGCCGGCCACTTGTGGAAGTTCCCGGTCCAGAAGTCTGCGCCCGCGGACGCCGGAGCGTCGATCAGCGCCGGGGCGTGTGCGCCGTCGACGACGATCGGTACGCCGCGGTCGTGGGCGGTCGCCACCAGCGCGTCGATCGGGAACACCTTCGCCGTACCGGAGGTGATCTGGTCCACGATCAGGACGGACGCGCCGGCCAGCCGGTCCGCGATCAGCGCGACCACGGTCTCGTCGTCGGCCTCGATCGGGATCTCGGCGATCACCACCTCGGCGCCGCGCGCCTTCGCGAATCGCTCGGCCGCGTACCGCACGGCGCCGTACGCGTGGTCGGTCAGCACGATCCGGCTGCCCGCCGGGATCGGCAGCGTCTGGAGCGCGACGGTCACGCCGGCGCTCGCGTTCGGGACCAGCGCGAACCCGTCCGGGTCGGTCTCCAGGTACGCCGCCAGCGCCAGGCGGCTCGCGGTGAGCCGGCCGGCGACGGTCCGGAACCAGACCATCGGGTTGGCGTCCATCTCGGCGCGGAGACCGGCCATCACCTCCTGCGTGCGGCGCGGTACGGCGCCGTACGAACCATGGTTGAGGTGCAGGACATCGGGATCGAGGGTCCAGAGATCGGGGCGGGAGCTAAGCACCAGCCAACGGTACATACTTCAGGGTGTGTACCCCTACCTCGACCACGACGGACCGATCGCGATGGCCCATCGGGGCGGCGCGAAGCACCCTGACCTGATCGGCTACGAGAACTCGCTGCACGCGTTCCAGCACGCCGTCGACCTCGGGTACCGGTACCTGGAGACCGACCTGCACGCGACCAGCGACGGTGTCGTGATCGCGTTCCACGACGACAAGCTCGACCGGGTCACCGACCGGACCGGGGTGATCGCGGAGCTGCCGTGGTCGGAGGTCAGCCAGGCGAAGATCAACGGCCACGAGCCGATCCCCCGCCTCGACGAACTGCTCGAGCACTTCCCGGACACCCGGTTCAACCTCGACATCAAGGCCGAGGGCGGCCTCGAGCCGGCCGCCACGGTCCTGCGGGCGGCGAACGCGATCGACCGCATCTGCGTGTCGTCGTTCTCCCAGTCGCGAGTCAACCGGATCCGCAAGCTGCTCGGCCCCCGGCTGTGCACCGGGTACGGCGAGCTGGAGATCGTGCTGATCCGTTTCCTGCCGTTCGCGCTGAACGCCCGCGGCGCCTGCCTGCAGATCCCCGAGCGGTACAAATCCCTCCAAGTCCTCACGCCTGGTCTGATCAAGCGCGCGCACTCGCGCGGCAAGCAGGTGCACGTCTGGACGGTCGACGACCCCAACGCAATGCGCCGGATGCTCGACGCCGGCGTCGACGGCCTGATCACCGACCGCACCGACCTGCTGAAGGACGTGCTGGTCGAACGGGGTCAGTGGCAGTAATCGGCCACTGAAGTGTTATCCGCGGGTACGTTGCTTCGTACCCCGGAAATGACACACTTCCGCGCATGGGACTTCTCTCCGCCCCGGCGGGCGTGGACAAGCGTGAGTACTGGGGCTTCAGCCTGTACGACTGGGCGAACTCCGGCTACGTCACCACGGTGGGCACCGTCCTGTTCGCGCCGTACCTGACGTCGGTCGCGGAATCGGCCGCCTGCGGGTACGTCGGGACCGCCGACAAACCGTGCCACACGAATCTGGACGTGCTCGGGCTCGGCATCTCCCCCGGTTCGCTCGCGTTCTACGTCGTGACGCTGGCAACTCTGGTGTCGGCGCTGTTCCTGCCGGTGGTCGGCGCGATCGCCGACCGGATGACCCGCAAGAAGCTGCTGATGTGCGGGTTCGCCTGGGCCGGTGCGCTGGCCGCGAGCTCGATGGTGTTCGTCGGCGGCGGACGCTGGGCACTCGGTGCGCTGCTGCTGTTCATCGGCAACCTGTGCCTCGGCTCGTCGCTCGTGGTCTACGACTCGATCCTGATCGACGTCGCACCACCCGACCAGCGCGACGCGGTCTCGTCCCGCGCCTGGGCGTTCGGGTACGCCGGCGGCTTCCTGCTGCTCCTGGTCAACCTGGCCGTCGTCACCGCCCATGACGCCCTCGGGATGAGTCAGGGCACCGCGGTGCGTCTCAGCTTGCTCAGCGCCGGGCTGTGGTGGGGCCTGTTCACGTTCATCCCGTTCCTCCGCCTGCGCGACCGGCCACCTGTCAGCGTCGTCCAGGTCCGCAGCGGCAGTCTGGTCCGGCAGAGCTTCGGACAGCTCTCGGCGACCTTGAAGCACCTGCGCAACTACAAGATGACGATGCTGTTCCTGATCGCGTACCTGTTCTTCAACGACGGGATCCAGACGGTCATCTCGGTGTCGTCGACGTACGGCGAGAAGCAGCTCGGGTTCGAGACGCAGGTGCTGATCGCGACCATCCTGCTGGTCCAGTTCGTCGCGTTCTTCGGGGCGCTGGCGTTCGGCCGGTTCGCCCAGCGGTACGGCGCCCATCGCACCATCGCCGGCGGTCTCGTGATCTGGATCGTGATCGTGATCGCCGGGTTCCTGCTGCCCGCGCACCAGATCGTCCCGTTCCTGGCGATGGGGACCGCGATCGGGATCGTGCTCGGCGGGACGCAGGCGCTGTCCCGGTCGGCGTTCAGCCAGCTGATCCCGAAGGGCCGCGAGGCGGAGTACTTCTCGCTCTACCAGGCGGGCGAGCGCGGTACGTCGTGGCTCGGCACGCTGGTGTTCGGCCTCGTCCACCAGCTGACGGGCTCGTACCGTCCCGCGATCGTCGCCCTCGGCCTGTTCTTCGTCATCGGTCTCGCACTGCTCGTCCGCGTCGACATGCGCCGCGGCATCGACGAGGCCGGCAACAGCCAGCCGACCGTGGTGTGAGCGGAGGCGCCCGCCCTGGTGTGAGTACGGGCGCCCCCGCGTCCTGGGTCAGGCCGCGTTCGGCCCGACGTCGGCCGCTTTGAGCGGACGACGTACCGGTGTAGCTGTCGAGTACTCGTCGGCGCCCACGTCGTACGGCGCGGTGCGGGCGTGCCCGTCGACGTCGTCGGTGACCTGCCCCGAGTGGTCGATGTCGGCGGCGTTGATGGCCGCGCTACCCGAGCCGAGGCGGTACACGCCGTCGGTGCCCGCCGTCAGCTTCGGATCGGCTCGGGTGTAGCCGGACGAAGGGATGTTGCCGGCCGACGCTCCGCCCCACGTGATGTTGCCCGACCAGGTCAGACCGTCGAGGTACGGCATGTCGACCAGTTCGCCGCTGTCGCCGGTCATCAGGTTGTCGGCGATCACGCAGTCCAGCGGAGGCACGGTGCGCTGGCTCTCGCCGACGAGGGCCTGGCCGTTGTTCCGGAGCGTGTTGAGTGCGATCGTCACGCGGTCCGGCGCGTCGTTGCCGGTCCGGGAACTGGACGGCTCGCCCTCGTAGTGGTCCCGCTCCGTGCCGCTGCCGAGCACCACACCGGCGCCCGCGATGCCGCTGACATAGTTGTTCACGATCAGATGGTCGTTGCCGTAGATCCGGATCCCGTTGTCCCCGGACAGCAGGTAGTTGCTCTCGACCCGGTTGTCGTTGCCGTGCCGCAGGACGAGCCCGCCGAGGGACGAGCGGATCGTGTTGTACCGGATGGTGTTGCCCGACGACTTCACCGAGATCGCCTCGGGGTCGCCGTCGCACCGTTCGAACAGGTTGTACTCGACCGTCGCGTCGGCGGTGCTGAGCGCCCGGCCGCTCACGCCGAGCCGGATCGGTTCGCCGCCGTTCGAGCCGCTGAACGTGTGGTCGCGGAAGTGGTTCCGCAGGATGTGCGTGCGTTGCGCCATCGCCTCCGACCCAGGGCCGTCGATCACCAGGTACACGCCGACGGTGGACTTGTCGTGGAAGACGTTGCGGTCGAGCTTCGCGTCGTCGCCGCGGACGACGACCCAGTGGCCGGTCGACGCCGCGAGGGCGAAGTCGTTGCGGGTCAGCCGGATCCGCGGGCAGTCCGCCGGGATCTCCAGCGTCGTACTCTGCCGGAACGCGAACCCGCTGATCGTGATGTCCGACGATCCGCTCAGCACGAAGCTCTGCGCGCCGGTGAGCGTCACCCCGCCGCGGCTCTGGGCCACGATCGTGATCGGCCCTTGCCGGTTCGTGACCGTGATCGGTGACCCGGACGGTACGGCGTACGAACCGTTCGCCAGCGTGATCGTGGTGCCGGCGGTGGCGGTGTTGATCGCCTGCTGCAATTGGGCCAGCGAGGTCACCGTGGCCTGCTCCGAGGCGAGCGCGGCACGCGCACCCACCAAGGTCAGGCCGACGGCACCACTGCCGGCGAGAAACGTACGACGGTCCATGACGAGGCTCCTAGTTGTTGGGGCGGTACAACTTCCGGTACTCGCTCGGGGTCACCGAACTCACCTGGCGGAACACCTTGGAGAAATAGGACTGATCCATCCCGACGGCGGCCGCGATCTCCTCCATCGGGCGCGCGGTCGCCGTCAGCTCACGCTGGGCCCATTCGATCCGGGCCCTCTTGATGTACTGCTTGGGCGACAACCCGAACTCGGTCCGGAAATGCCGCAGGAAACTCGGGAGGTCGTAGCCGAACACGGCCGCGAGCTCCTCGACACTCGGCAGCGTCGCGAGGTTGTCCTGGATGTACTGCACGATCCCGGATTCGCTCGTCTGCCGCTCCGACAACCGCACCGAGCCAGGCGGCGCACTGTCCAGGTAGTGCGCGAACAGTGCGGTCAGCGCCGAACGCAGGCGCAGCGGCGTCGCGAGACCGGGAGGGTCGCGGTCGGCCGCACCGACCTGCTCGAACAGAGCGGCCGCCTCCTCGGGCGCCTTGCTCGGGACGATGTACGGCAGCGTCAGCATCTCGCCGATGTCCCGGTCGCCGATCAGCGCGTTGAAATGCAGCCAGTGCTTGCGGAAAACGTCGTCGCTGATCGTCTCGTACGACACCGGCACATCGGCCGGCAGGTAGACGAGCTCACCGGGCCGCGGGTACAGCTCTTGGTCTCCGACGACCAGCCGCCCCTGCCCCTCCAGAATCAGGTACAGGCGGGAGAACGGATCCGGCATCAGCGGCCGCGACCACTCGCGATGCACCTTGGTGATCCGGGCCGCGACAACCAGGTCCAGGCGAAGCCGGTCGAGATACGTCCGGATGATCTCCTGCTCGCTCTCCTGGACCGTGTTCTTCTGCACCGTGTTCTGCACCGTGTTCTTCTGGGCCGTCGTCATCGCGCGTGCGGTCCCGCATCGGTCGGCATCAGCGGGCGGTACGTCGGACGGCGGACCGAGTACTCGTCCGCGCCGACATCCGCCGCGCGCCCGGTCCGGTGGTCGCCGCCCAGGTCGCGGGCGACGTCGGGGTAGGACCGGGACGCCGCGACGATCAGGCCGCTAGCTGCGAGAAAGGTACGACGACGCATGCCTTGCTCCCGATTAGTACTTTTTGCGACTCATTTCGTCGGAAGATAGCGCTTTCCGGCCGAAAGCGTCAATGGCTCGCCGGATCCCTGGCCGACGCACACCGTCTGGGGGCGGACCTGCACCACTCACTATCCGAACAATGCCGAGTGGATTCAGGCGTGAGATGTTGCCGCACGACGGCCGTGCGGTGGGTTGATGAGTGCTGGAAGTCCGGCCTACTGCTTGTCCGGTACGACGGAGCTCACGAACGCACGCACTTGGGCGGGCGTCGGGCGGGCGCCGGTGCGGTCGGCGAACATCATGTGTGTCGAGCCGATGAGGGTCAGGCCGAGTACGTCGGCGCTCGCGTCCGGCTGGATCCGGCCGTAGGTCTGCTCTGCGGCGAGGTAGTCCCGGATGGCTTGGCCGGCCTCACTCAGGATCGGCACTCCGGTCGGGACGGCCTCGCGCAGTCGGGCGCGGAGGCCGTCGCGGGAGATCGTCAGGCTGACGATCGCGACGGCTACCGAGCCGAACAGGTCGGTGAGCATGGTGGTGAGGTTGTCGACGACGCTCCCCTGACCCGCGCTCTTCAGCAGCGTTTCGGCCTGGGCGTCGAGGCGGCGGATCCGGTCGAGAACGAGCTCGGCGAGGAACCCGTCGAAGTCCGTGAAGTGCTTGTGCAGCAGGCCTTTCGCACACCCGGCCTCGGTCGTCACCGCACGACTCGTGAGAGCCTCAGGACCCTCCCGCAGCAACACCCGCTCAGCCGCGTCGAACAACTGCTCCCGAGCATCCCGCATCGCCACGCCGGTAGGCATTCACACCGTCCCTTGACACAAGTGGGCAACCGCCCACTACCGTGGGCACATGCCCACTCTACCCTCGAATCCTGCCCCGCATCGTCATCGTGAGATGGCTGAGTCGTTCGGTGCCGACGCGGCGCTCTACGACCGAGCTCGACCGTCCTACCCGGCCGCGCTCATCGACGCGCTCGTCGCCGCGGCACCTGGACGCGACTTCCTCGACGTCGGATGCGGGACCGGCATCCTGTCCCGCCAACTCCAGGCGGCCGGGTGCCGTGTCCTCGGCGTCGACGTGGACGAGCGAATGGCGGCGTACGCGCGCTCGACCGGCGTCGACGCCGAGGTCTCCGCCTTCGAGACCTGGGATCCTGCCGGCCGTACCTTCGACGCGCTCGTTGCTGGCATGACCTGGCACTGGATCGACCCAGCCGTCGGCGCCGCGAAGGCCGCCGGCCTCCTCCGCCCCGGCGGCACGTTCGCCGTCTTCTGGTACGTCCTGCAACCGCCGCCCGCCCTCGGCGCAGCCTTCGCGGAGGTGCAACGCGACGTACTCCCCGACAACCCAGCCGCCGCGTCGCCCCTCGGCGCGTACGAACACTTCCTCGACCGAACCGCCGACAACCTCACCGACGCCTTCACAGACATCTCCCGCGCGACCTTCCCCTGGTCCCGCACCTACACCCGCGACGAGTGGCTCGACCAACTCCGCACCAGCGGCATCGCCAAACCACTCGCCGCCGCCGGCAAACTCGACACGCTCCTCGCCAGAACCGGAGCCGCCATCGACGCCGCCGGCGGCGCGTTCACCCTCGACTCCGTCGCCGTCTCCCTCACCGCCACCCACAAGTGACGCGCGGATCGCCAGGCCATCACAATTGGCCACAGGCCGCCCACGTCAGGCTTGGCGGTCCGGTGGGCGCGCGATTGTGATGGCCTGGGGATCCTCAGCGCGTGGACGGGGTCGCGGTCGGGTTGCGGAAGCCGCCGAAGGAGCCCTGGCGGACCGTGTTCGCGGTGATCGTGCCGTTGGCGTTCTGGCCGCTGACGACGACCTGCTCCCCCGCCTTCAGGTCCGCCGCGGTGCCCTTCGAGGTGATCTCGTACGTCGTGTCGCCGGTGAGCTTCACGGTGACGTTGCCGGACTGCGTCTTCACGACCAGCTCGGAACCGGTCGCCGAGACGACCGTGCCGACCGTCCCGCCACCACCTTGCGCCCCGCCAGGTCCCTGACCGGGCGCGTTCTGCCCGTACCCGTTCTGGCCGCGGAACCCGCCGTACCCGCCGGCGCCGCGGCCACCCGCCTGCGGCTGGTTCGACGAACTGTCGGACGCGAACGCCGCATGCAGGCCGGCGCCGCCGCCGAGCCCGATGGCGAGTACGACGATGCCGGTCAGGATCGCTGTGGCCAGCGGCAGGCTGAGGGTCTTCTTCGGCTTCAGCGCCGCGTCGACTTCCTCGTCGGACCCGATCTGGGCGAACTCGTCGGGCGTCTGGTTACTCATCTGAAAGACCTCTCACTCGTGCCGTAGTGCGTCGATGGGACGAAGACCGGCGGCTCGGTGCGCCGGCATGCTGCCGAAGAACAGGCCGACCGCCGCGGACACGCCCAGCGCGAGCCCGATCGACGACGGCACGAGCACCGGCTGCACGCCGGCCAGCTGGAAGCGGGTGACGATCAGCGCGGCCCCGACCCCGACCGCGCCGCCGATCAGGCTGAGCAGCGTCGCCTCGATCAGGAACTGGCCGAGGATCGTCCGCCGCCGGGCGCCGAGCGCCTTGCGGATCCCGATCTCCCGGGTCCGCTCGGTGACCGTGACCAGCATGATGTTGGTGACCCCGATCCCGCCCACGACGAGACTGATCGCGGCCACCGTCGCGAGCAGCGCGGTGAACGTCGCCGCGGTGTCCTGGCTGGTCTGCAGGATCTGCGCGGAGTTCGTGATCCGGAACGGCGACGTCTCGGTCGCCGGCACCTGGTGCCGGGCGGTCAGCAGTTGCGTGACCTCGGCCTGCGCCGTGTCGACCCGGTCCTGCCCGGCCGCCTGGACCACGATCTGGCTCAGGGCGCCGTACCCGGCCTGGGTCGCCCGGAGCGTGGTGATCGGGACGATCGCGGTCGCGTTCGGGTCGTTGAACCCGGTGCTGTCCTTGCTCGCCAGGACGCCGAGGACGGTGAAGTCGACCGCCCCGAGCTTGATCGTCTGGCCGACAGCGCTCGCGGGCCGCGTGAACAGTTCGGTCGCGGCCGTCTGCCCGAGCAGGATCACCCGCTGCGAGGTGTCCACATCGGCCTGCGTGAACGAGCTGCCGATCTGCACCGGTGTGTTGGTGGCCGGCATGTACGCCGGCGTCGTACCGATCACCTGGTTGACCGTGTAGCTGGTGTCGCCGTTGGTCGCCGTACCCGAGCTGGTCATCACCGGAGCGACCGACGCGACGTCCGGGGCCAGGTTCTTGTCGGCGAGCGCGGTGGCGTCGTCGAGCGTGAGGCTGTACTGCTGGTTGGCCGGGCCGGCCTGGCCGCGGACGAAACCGCCGCCACCGCCGGTGGTGGAGACCGTGAGCAGGTTGGTGCCCATCGCCTCCAGCCGGTCCTGGACCGCCTTCCCGGAGCCGTTGCCGACCGCAACCAGCACGATGACGGCGCCGACCCCGATCGAGACGCCGAGGACGGTGAGGAGCGATCTCAGTTTGTTCGCCGTGAGGCCGCGGAGCGCGGCGCCCATCAGGTCGCGGGGAGACATCAGCGGGTCACCTCGTCGGAGACGATCCGGCCGTCGGAGACCTGTACGAGCCGCCGGGCGCGGGCCGCGACGTCGTGCTCGTGGGTGATCACGATGATGGTGCGGCCGTCGGCATGCAGGTCGTCGAACATGCCGAGTACCTCGTCGGTCGAGTGGGCGTCGAGGTTGCCGGTCGGCTCGTCGGCGAGCAGGATCCGCGGGCCGGTGGCCAGCGCCCGGGCGATCGCCACCCGCTGCTGCTGACCGCCGGACAGCTCGTTCGGCCGGTGCCCGGTCCGGTCGGCGAGACCGACGAGTTCGAGCGCCCGGTTGGCCCGCTTGCGGCGTTCGCCGCGGCGCAGGTGGGCGTAGGTGAGCGGAAGTTCGACGTTCGCGAGCGCCGTCGTCCGCGGGATCAGGTTGAACGACTGGAAGATGAACCCGATCTTCCGGCCGCGGACGAGCGCCTGCTGGTCCTCGCTCAGCCGGGCCACGTCGCTGCCGTCGAGCCAGTACTCCCCGCGCGACGGTACGTCGAGGCAGCCGAGGATGTTCATCAACGTCGACTTGCCGGATCCGGACGAGCCCATCACCGCGACGTACTCGCCGGCCTCGATCCGCAGCGACACGCCCCGGAGCGCGTGCACCGCGGTCTCGCCCTGGCCGTACGTCTTGGTGACCTCCCGGATCTCGATCACGGACTCAGCGGCCACGGAAGCCTCCGGCGCCCTGACCGACGCCCTGGCCCGGGAACTGGCCGCCGCCCGGCTGCTGACCTTGCCGGTTCTGGCCGTTCTGGGTCCCGGTGCCGCCGATCGCGCCCTGCAGCAGCTCGACCTGGTCGCCTTCGTTCAGGCCGGACGTGATCTGGGTGTAGCTGTCGCCGCGGACGCCGACCTGCACCTCACGCGTCCCACTCCCGTCGGCCATCGTCACCGTGTACGTCGTACCGCTGGTCGCGATCGCCGTGCTCGGGACGTACAGGGCGTTGGCCGCCTTCGCGGTCTGGACCGTGACGTTCGCGGTCTGACCCATCCGGGCGTTGGCCGGGAGCTTGGCGAGGCTGAAGGTGGCCGAGTACGAGACCACGCCGTTCGTGGTGGTCGGCGTCGGGGACACGGTCGCCAGCGAGGCGGTGAGCGTCGTACCGGGCTCGGCGTTCAGGGTGACCGTCGCGGTCTGGCCGGCCTTGATCTTGATCGCGTCCGCTTCCGGGAACGCGGCCACGACCTGCAGCGACTTCAGGTCGGCCATGTCGACGAACCCAGTGCCGGACGTGGTGGCGGAGGTTGACGTTGAGACTGAACCTTGACCTGAGGTTGACCCCTGACCGGCTGAACCGGAACTGGAGTTCGAGCTCGAACCGCCCGCCACCGAGCCGACCGCGCCGTTGATCGCGGTGATCGTGCCGGCGATCGGCGCCTTGAGCGTGGTCGCGTCGACCGCGGCCTGGGCCGCCTCGACGTTCTGGTCGGACTGTTCCTTGTCCGCCTTCGCCTTCGCCAGACTCGCCTCGGCGTTGCTCACGGCAACTTCCGGACTCTGACTCTGACCTTGACCTTGAGACTGCTGAGCCTGCTGGGTCTGCTGTTGCTGGCCGTCGCTCGGGGTCGGCGTCGGCGAGGGTGAGGCGGAGGCCTCCTCGGCCGCCTCGAGGGCTTCCTGGGCGTCGCTGAGCGTCTCCTCGGCCGCGGTGACCGAGTTCGCCGACGCGATCTGGTTCTGCTGGGCGATCCGCAACTGCCGCTCGGCGGCGGCCGGGTCGACCTTCGCGATCGCGGCGCCCTTCGCCACCACCTGGCCGACCTTCACGAGCACCTGCGTGACCGTGCCGGACGTCTCGAACTGCGGGGACGCGGTCTGGGAGCTCTGCAGCGTGCCGCTAGAGCTGACGCTCGCGGTCACCTCGCCGCGCTGCACGGCCACCGAGGGCCGGGTCGCGCTGGCGGCCGGCGGATCCTTCTTGAAGAACAAGAAGTAGGCAGTGAGGGCGATGGCGAGGACGATGGCCACCAGGGCCACGTTCACGAAACTGAGGCCACGGAGCTTGTGGCGGGGTAGCACCATGGACGCTGAGGCTAGGGACGATTACTGAGGAGGAGATCCTCGAATCCTGGCAACAGGCTGTGAACCAGGTATCGATTCGGTGCGTCGTACTTCGGACGGCTCGCGACACACCGTGGTCCGTAAACAGTCGATGACAGCAGGTCACGACCTCGGTGTCAGGTGCGTACATATTGCTCGGACATGCCAAAATAGGAATGATCCGGGCCGGCCGACCGTTGGCTCGGATGACGATCTCGGAGGTTTGACATGTCTAATCGCGTACTGCGTGGTTCGGGGCTGGGTGGGGTCAGCTTCGAGGATGACCGCGGTGTCGAGTTCGCGCCGCGCCAGATGATCACGTACGACTGCCCCCGCGGTCACGTGGTCGAGGTGACAATGGCGCACGACGCCGAGGTTCCCGCGATCTGGGAATGCCCGCACTGCGGCAGCGAGGCCGCCCGGTCCACCGGCGAGAAGCCGGAGCCGAAGCAGGAGAAGCCGGCGCGTACGCACTGGGACATGCTGCGCGAGCGCCGGAGTATCTCCGAGCTGGAGGAGCTGCTGGCCGAGCGGGTCGAGCTGCTCCGCAAGGGCGAGATCGGCCCGGCGCACCTGCACCGGACCAAGCGCACCGCCTGATCCATCAGGAAGCCCTCACCGCAATGGCGCGGTGAGGGCTTCTTCTTGATCTGATTTGCCTAAAGCCTTTAGGTAATTCCATAATGAGCTATGGCAAGAGTGGGGTTGAGCGGTGCGCGGCTGGCGCAGGCCGGGGCCGAGCTGGCCGACGAGGTCGGCTTCGAGCAGGTCACCGTGTCGGCGCTGGCCCGGCGCTTCGGCGTCCAGGTGGCAAGCCTGTACTCGCACGTTCGCAGCTCCGACGACCTGAAGGCCCGCATCGCCACGGTCGCCCTCACCGAGCTGGCCGACCAGGTCGCCGCCGCCCTCGCCGGGCGAGCCGGCCGCGACGCCCTGCACGCCCTCGCCGACGTCTACCGCGACTACGCCCGCGCTCACCCGGGCCGCTACGCCGCAACCCGCCACACCGCCGCTGCCTCGGTTCTGGGCGAGCAGTACGTGGCTGCCGGGCGGCGGCACTCTGAACTCGTCCGCGCGGTCCTCCGAGGATACGACCTCGGCGAACCCGCCCAGACCGACGCCGTACGCCTCCTCGGCAGCACGATCCACGGCTACATCACCCTCGAGCTCGCCGGATCCTTCGCGCACAGCGAGCCGAGCGCCGGCGACAGCTGGCCACGCATCATCGACGCCCTCGACACCCTCCTCCGCAGCTGGAGCTGACATGTACACCACCCCCATCACCACCGAACTGCTTCGCGGTGCGCTCGACCTCGAGCAGACCGCTCGCGGAGTCCTTCCGCACCGCCTTCCGGCCTGGGCGCGAACGCAGTACGACGACGGCCAGATGTCGATGGTCGAGTCGCAGCCCTCCGGCGTACGCCTCGTCTTCCGTACGTCGGCCACCGTCATCGAGTTCGAGACAGTGCCGACGAAGCGGGACTACGTCGGCGCTCCCCCACGTCCGGACGGCGTGTACGACGTACTCGTGGACGGGCAGCTCGTCACGCAACTCAGTGCAGTAGGCGGCGACGTGATCACCATCGACCTGATGACGGGCGCCACGTCGACCCGCGCGGGGCATCCTGTGACGCTGCGAGTCGACGGGTTGGCCGACGTACCGAAGACGGTCGAGATCTGGTTGCCGCACGACGAGACCACCGAACTCGTTGCCCTGCGCACCGATGCTCCGGTCGAGCCGGTACCGGTCGCGCGGCGGGTTTGGCTGCACCACGGAAGCTCGATCAGCCACGGGTCCAACGCCACCCACCCGACCGGCACCTGGCCGGCCCTGGTCGCCGCTCAGGCCGGTGTCGAACTCGTCAACCTCGGCTTCGGCGGCAGCTCGTACCTGCAGCCGTTCATCGCCCGCACGATCCGGGACACGCCCGCGGACCTGATCAGCCTCAAACTCGGCATCAACATCGTCAACAGCGACGGGCTCCGGCTCCGCAGCTTCACCCCCGCCGTCCACGGCTTCCTCGACACCATCCGCGACGGCCACCCCGACACGCCCCTGCTGGTCGTCTCCCCCATCCTCTGCCCGATCCACGAGAACACCCCCGGCCCGACCAACTGGGACCTCTCAGCGCTCGCCGCCGGCGAACTCCGCTTCACCGCCACAGGCAACCCCGACGAGATCCCAGCCGGCAAACTCACCCTCTCGGTCATCCGCACCGAACTGGCCCGCATCCTCACCCAACGAGCCCTCACCGACCCCAACCTCCACCACCTCGACGGCCTCGAGCTCTACGGCGAGAAGGACAACCTGGCCCACCCCCTCCCCGACGACCTCCACCCCGACGCCCCCACCCTCGAACTCATCGCAAACCGCTTCACCCACCACGCCTTCACCCCGAAGGGCCCGTTCACCGACTGAGACGGAGGCGCGCGGACCGGCACCACTCACCAACCTGTGCGATCAGCCGCTCGGGGCCCATGGCTGAGCCTGATCACTCGGGATCGATCCAGGTTGGTGAGTGGTGGGCTACCCCACCTGACGGCTACTTCTTGTCGGGGTCGATTACTTCGCCTTGGATTACGTCGTCGGTGGGGCGGTGGGGGCCGGGGGTGGTGGGGCCGGGGATGAAGGTGGTGAAGCCGGGGGTGCCTAGTTGGGTGGCTACGCGGCGGCCGAAGAAGGCGGTCATGGCGCGGCGGGCGAGGGGGCGGGTGAAGGGGAGGACGAAGAAGAAGCCGAAGATGTCGGTGAGGAAACCGGGGGTGAGCAGGAGCGTCCCGCCGACCAGGACCAGGGCGGCGTCAGCGAGCTCGCGGCCGGGCATCTTCCCGGTCTCGAACGAGCTCTGCAGCGCCCGCCACGCCCGCCGGCCTTCGCGCTTGATCAGCCACGCGCCGAGTGCGCTCTCCACCAGCAGCAGACCGACCGTCGGCCACCCGCCGATCACCTGACCGACCTGGATGATCACGAAGATCTCCGCAATCGGCACTACCAGCAACGCCAGTGCCACGAACCACGGCATGTCCTACCCCTTCCAGCCTGAGACACCAGCGTACGGAACGAGTGGGAACAACAAACCCTGACTGAACCCTGACTCAGACCGGGACCTTCTCGCGGCTCGGCGTCGCGGCCGGCGGGTTCTGCGGATCCTCGTCCACCCGCTGCCGGCGCCGCGCGACCACCGCCAGGACCAGACCGAGCAGTCCGAGGCCGGTGAGGATCCACTCCGGCCAGCCGCCGAGGGTCATCGCCAGCGTCTGGCCGTTCTGCACGGGGACGGTCGCGACGTACACGTCCGGCACGAACTGCGCCGACTTGTGCTCGACCGAGCCGTCCGGGCGAATGACGCCGGAGATCCCGCTGGTCGACGCGATCAGCACGGTGCGCCCGGTCTCGATCGCGCGCATCCGGGTGATCGCGAACTGCTGCTCCGGCTGACCCGTCCCGCCGTACGTCGCGTTGTTGGTCTGCACGATCAGCACCTGGGCGCCGCCCTTGACCACGTCGTGGATGACGTTGTCGTACGCGAGCTCGAAGCAGATGACGTCGCCGTACGTGACGCCACGGATCGGCATCACCCCCGGACCCACGCCCGGCACGGTCTGCGCGCCGATCATCTCCAGCCGCTTGATGTAGGGCAGCAACTGGTCGCGGAAGGGGATGTACTCACCGAACGGCACAGGGTGCCGCTTCGCGTACCGCTGCCCCGGCCCGGTGGCGGGATCCCAGACGATGCCGGTGGTCTGGCGCTCGTTCTCCCCCGGCCCTTCGGTGACGGCGCCGACCAGGATCGGTACGCCGACCGCCTTCACCGCGGTCTCGATGTCGGCGCGGGTCTCCGCGTCCTTGTACGGGTCGATGTCGGTCGAGTTCTCCGGCCAGATCACCAGGTCCGGCTTCAGCTCGGTGCCGGCCTCGACCCGCTTCTGCAGGTCGAGCGTCGCCTGGAGATGGTTACGCGTCACGGTCCGCGCCCGGCCGAGGAACTCCAGGCCCTTGCCGGGCACGTTGCCCTGCACCATCGCGGCCCGCACGGTCTGCCCGTCGCCCTCGATCGACAGGTGGATCAGTGCACTCCCGAAGACGATCGCCAGCCCCGCGACGAGCGCCACGGCCCGCAGCCGCAGCGTGGTCCCCCGGCGCAGTACGGCGTACAGCAGGACGCCGACGAACGCGACGAGGAAGCTGAGGCCCGGGATGCCGACGTACGCCGCCAGCCGGCCCAGGGACTCGTCCGAGAACGCCCACGCGAGCCGGCCCCACGGGAACCCGCCGAACGGTACCGACGCGGTCGCGAACTCGGTCGCCACCCACAGGCAGGGGATCCACAGCGCCCACAGCCGAAGCTTCAGGACCTGGGTCGCGAACAACCCGAAGACCGCGTAGAACAGGCCCTCGAGGATCGCCAGCGCGATCGCGGCGTCGCCGCCGATCACGCTCAGCCAGGGCACCAGGACGGCGTAGTACGCGATCCCGAAGCCGGCGCCGACCAGGAAGCCGGCCTTCATCGAGATCCCGTTCAGGGCGGCCAGGAGCAGCGGTACGGCGACGATCGTCAGCCAGGGATGATCATGTGGTTCGAACGCGAACCCGAGCAGCGCACCGGCGGCCGCGGCCGCCACCACCCGGGGCATGATCCGCCCCAGAGCCTTCAACCGGTCCACGCGGTAACCCCTCTGCCTCACGCACCGACGGATGCCGGTCGAACGACCGTACAACGTCCCGGACACGCAAATGTATCCGGCCGGTAGCCATTCGGCACCGATCGCGCAAAGTGAAGGAGTGTCGACAGTCCGTGGCCCGGCCAGAGGAAAGAGGCTCGGCGTGCCTTCGGACCAACCGTCGATGCGCTGGCTGCGCACTGTCCGGCTGTTGTCTACTGGCCGCCGAGCCTCTTCCACCTCTGCCCCGCGGGGGGCTAACCTCCGGTGATCTCAGCCCCCGTCGACTCAAGCCTGGCTTTGACCTGGTCAGCGTCGCGGGATCATCCGGCGGCCGAACTTCATGTGACCGTTGAACAAACGGGATATGACGACTCCCAAAACGATGCTCGCTGGCGACGACGGTGTCAACCTCTCCCCCGGCTCTTTGAGCCCGTTGTAACACTATCGCCTGCCCTACAAGGGAAAACGAGGATCCTTCAGCCGAGTCACGTTACAGAGCGATATCGGCACTCCACGTGATCGTTACCCAGGGCAACCAATCGTCACCCAACCGGTACGACGACGGTTCCCTTGGCCCGGGTGATCTCCAGCGGTTCGGCCAGTACCTCGGCCGCCGACTCCGATCGGTCCGGACGTCCGCGGCACACGACGTACGCGCTGAAGTCGAGGTCGCGGCTGCGGTTGCCGACGCGGCTGATCGTTGCCGTCACCTCGACGACGTCGCCGGCCCGCAGCGGCTGCAGGAACTGCACGTCGGAGTACGACGCGAACAGGCCCTCGTCACCGTCCGCCTGGATACAGACCTCGGTCGCGACGTCGCCGAACAGCGCGAGCACGTAGGCGCCGTCGACCAGGTTCCCGGCGTAGTGCGCGTGGCTGTAGGGAACATACCGACGATGCGTGACGGTCAGACCGATAGTTGCCTTCGACACCTTTATGCGACCCCGCTTCGAATTGAGTGCTGTCTGTAGGCATGACGCCGGGTGACCAGCGCGTCGACGAGGTAGCTGGCCACTTCACCTGGTGTCGTCCCGCGGCCGAACACCCGGTCGACGCCGAGCTCGCCGGCCATCTGCTCGGTGAAACGGGGGCCGCCGGCAACGAGTACGGGCCGGGCGTCCTCGGCGTACGCCTCCCGGAACGCCGCGGACATCTCCTTGGTGTTGAGAACGTGCGCCTCGCGCTGCGTCACCACCTGCGACACCAGGATCGCGTCGGCCTTGTCGGCCTTGGCCCGCCGGACCAGCTCCGGTACGGCGACCTGCGCGCCGAGGTTCACGACCTTCACCTCGCGGTAGTACTCCAGGCCCTTCTCGCCCGCGAACCCCTTGATGTTCAGGATCGCGTCGATACCGACCGTGTGCGCGTCGGTGCCGATGCAGGCGCCGACCACGGTCAGCCGGCGGCGCAGCCCCTTGCGGATCGCGAGGTTGACCTCCTTCGGCGACAGCAACGGGTAGTCGCGCTCGACCACCTCGACCTTCGACGTGTCGACCAGGTGGTTCACCGGCCCGTAGACCACGAAGAACGTGAAGTCCGGACCGATCGGCTTCGAGTGCACGACCAGGGCCGGGTCCATGCCCATCTTGTTGGCCAGCTGGACCGCGGCGCCCTCGGCGCGCTTGTCGTGCGGGACCGGCAACGTGAACGACAGCTGCACCATGCCGTCGCCCGTGGTGTCGCCGTACGGCCGGATGATGCTCATCCCACGCCCTCCTCGAGCAGCTCGATCGCCGGGTTGTAGTACGCCGGTGACTTGCGCGCGACCCCGTCCAGCCCACGGCCGGCGTCCTGCGGGCGTTTCATCAACCCGAAGGTGCCGTCGCCGATCGCGTTCAGCAGGCCGTCGTCGACGATCCGGTCCAGCAGTTCCACCGACTCGCCGAGGACCTGGCGGGCGCGGGACGCGATGAACCCGTTCGGCTCCGGCCGGAAGTCCTCGTGAAGGTTGCCCGCGGCCCCCAAGACGTAGCGGACGTTCTGCAGCGCCAGGTCGCGGTCCGAGATCCACGGCGTCACGACGGCCTCGGTCATCATGCCGACCAGCAGGATGCCCTGCCCGGTCATCGCGCCGACCAGGTTGAAGAACCCGTCCAGCAGGTACCCGCGGAACACGTCACCGGTCATGTGCCGGGTCGGCGGCATCCACTTCAGCGGCGCGTTCGGGAACAGCTGCCGCGCCAGCATCGCGTGCGCCAGCTCGAGCCGGAACGAGTCCGGGATGTCCGGGTTGATCTCGAACGCGTGCCCGAGGCCGAGCTGCCAGTCCTCGAGCCCGGCCTCCTTGGCGAAGTACTCGTTCAGCAGCTGCGAGACCGTGACGGTGTGCGCGGCCTCGACCGCGTCCGCGGTGGTCAGGTAGTTGTCCTCGCCGGTGTTGATGATGATCCCGGCGCGGGCGTGGATCTGGCGGCTGAAGCGCTGGTCGACGAAGGTCCGGATCGGGTTGATGTCGCGGAAGAGGATCCCGTACATCGAGTCGTTCAGCATCATGTCGAGCCGTTCGAGCCCGGCCAGCGTCGCGATCTCCGGCATGCACAGCCCGGACGCGTAGTTCGTGAGCCGGACGTAGCGGCCCAGCTCCTTCGAGCTTTCGTCCAGCGCCGCGCGCATCAGGCGGAAGTTCTCCTGGGTGGCGTAGGTGCCGGCGAAGCCTTCCCGGGTCGCGCCCTCCGGTACGTAGTCCAGCAGCGACTGCCCCGTCGACCGGATCACCGCGATGATGTCGGCGCCTTCCCGCGCGGCGGCCTGCGCCTGCGGGATGTCCTCGTAGATGTCGCCGGTGGCAACGATCAGGTAGATCCACGGCCGCTGTTCCGGGTCGCCGTGCCGCTTGACCAGCCGGTCCCGCTCCCGCCGCCGCCCGTCGATCCGCTTCATCCCCGTGGTCGCCGCCTTGCGTGCGGCCGACCGCGCCCGGACGGCGTCGCGGCCTTCGGGCATCCGGAACGTGACGGAACCCGACGCGGCCTTCTGCGCCAGCACCGCCAGGTCCTCGGCCTCGCCGCGGAGCAGCGCGTCCCACACGGGCAGCGCGAGACCGTGCTCGAGGCCGACGTCCGCGCGCACCGTGTCCGCGAGCCGGTTCACCCACGGGATGCCCTCGGTGTCAGCACCGGTCAGCCCGGCGAGTCGCAGTACCGCCCGCTCGACCGACACCGTGGTGTGCTGCCGGGCCAGGTTGACGATCGGCTTGCCGGCCTTGCGCGCGAGGCTGCGCGCCTTCCGGACGGTGACTGGATCGAGGTCCAGCTTCTTGCTCATTGCGACCATCCCTCGGCTTCATAGACCACACGACCACCGACGGCAGTTCGCAGGCAGGTAGGTGTTCCCTGGCTCAGGTCCGGCAGCACCGGTACGCCGGCCCGCGGGTCCGTCGACCACGCCGCGACGCGGGTGTCCGGCGTCTGCACCACGAGATCGGCGTCGGAGTGCCAGATCGCGTACGTCGCGGCCGTGCTGGGCGCGAGCACTCCGGCGTCGTCGATCCCTGCGGCCCGCCACCCGCCCCGCGTGTGCGCCTGGAACGCTGCGCGGACGGTGATCCGCTCCGACTGCTCGTGGTGGAACGCAGCCGCCCTCACCGCCTCCCAACCGCCGAGCTCGGTCACCGGGGCGTCCGAACCGAAGGCGAGTACGACGCCCGCGCGGGCCAGCGAGCCGAACGGGTTCATCCCCCGCCAGCGGTCGCCGACGCGTTCGGCGTACATGCCGTCCGGACCGCCCCACAGGGCGTCGAACATCGGCTGCACACTCGCCACCACGCCGCAGCGCGCGAGGGTCGCGATGGTTGCCTCATCCACCATTTCGACATGCTCGAGCCGGTGCCGCGCGGCGACCAGCGCCTGGACGCCGACCTTCTCGGCGGCGCGCTCGAAACCGCGCGCGATGTTGTCGAGCGCCTGGTCGCCGATGCAGTGGAAGCCGGCCTGCACGTTCCGCTCGGTGCAGGCGATCACGTGCTCGGCGATCTGCTCCGCCGTCAGGTACGCGTGACCACGGTGGTCGGCGCGGTCGGCGTACGGCTCCCGCAGTGCGGCTGTGCGCGAGCCGAGGGCGCCGTCCGCGTTCAGATCACCGGCGAGACCGGCGAGCCCGTAGGTACCGAGGTGTTCGAAGGCGCCCGGCTCACCCCAGTACAGCGTCGCGGACAGCCCGAGCTCCTCCGCAACCTCCCGGACGATCGGCAGCTCCCACAGCGGCCCGATGTGCGGCGCGGCCATCTCGTGGAATGCGCCGATCCCCTTCGCGGCCATCGCCTGCAGCGCGGCGCGGATCTCCTGCCGCCGCTGCTCCGGACCGACCAGCTCACTCAGCGCGTCGCGGACCAGATGGTTGGCGTGCCGCTCGACGCGCCCGCTCTCGTCGAACCCCTCGCCGCGCGCGACCTCGAACAGCGTGGACGACACCACGCCCGAGTGACCGTCCACCCGAGACAAGTAGACCCGCCGCCCGCCAGCGGCTCGGTCCAGCTCCTCGGCCAGCGGTGGGCGACCCTCGGGCCATTTGGTCTCGTCCCACCCGGCACTGTCGATCACCGCGTCCTCGGGCAGATCAGCCGCGTACGCCGCCAGCTTGCCGAGTGCGTCGGCGAGGGACGACGTACCGGCCAGGTCGAGGCCGGTCAGCGCCGCGCCAGCTCCGGCGACATGCACGTGAGCGTCGACGAAGGCGGGCGTGACGAGCTTGCCGTCGAGGTCGATCACCTCGTCCGCGCCGTCGGCGTACGAGGTCGCGCCGGTGTCGTCACCCAGCCAGGTCACCACCCCGTCGTCGAACGCGACCGCGGTCGCGTGGGGGTCGGCAGGCGAGTAGACGGAACCGTTCGTCAGAAGTGTGCGCACGGACTAATCCTCCGCCAGCCTGCTCTCGAACAGACCACGGACACCCGGCTCGGTCCGCAACAGCTCCATCGCATAGTCGGCGTGCCCGGGCACGTACCCGTTGCCGACGAGCATCGTGACGTCCGCGGCCAGCCCCTCGGCGCCGAGCGCGGCGGCGGAGAACGACGTCGCCATCGAGAAGAAGATCACGGTGCCGCCGGCTGCAGTCGACAGCACGGCGCCGTGCTCACATCCCGGTACGTCGACGCACACCACGGTGATGTCCGCGGGTCCCCCGGCGTCCTCGACCGCCGTCGCCAGTGCGACGGGATCGCGCGCGTCGGCGAGCGTGACGACGTCGGCCAGCGCCGCACTCTCGAGTCGTTCTTTCTCTTGCTGCACAGGCACAACGCCGATCGTCCGGGCCGCGCCGGCGTTGCGGGCCGCGGCCAAGGACAACGAACCCGACTTACCTGCGCCGCCAATTACTGACACGACAGGCTTTATGCCTTTGTCGACATACGATCGCACCACGCGGGCGGTCAGCGCGGGCGCCCCGCAGACGTCCATGACGGCCAGCGACAGCTCCGGCTTCAGGTCGTCGGGCAGCTTCGCGACGATCGACCGCGCGAACAGGATCGCGTGCCCCTGCGCCGGAACCTGCTCGCCCTTACCGTCCCAGTCCCGCAGCCCGTCGGTGATCTGCAGCGGGGTCAACGTGAGACTCACCAGGGTCGCCACCCGATCGCCGGGCTTCACGCCGAGCGGCGAGTCCGGGCCGGCCTCGTCGACCACGCCGACGAGCATCCCGCCGGAGCCGGTGACCGGGTTCTGCATCTTGCCGCGGGTTTCGACGATGTCCAGAACCGCGCGGCGGATCGCCGTACCGTCACCGCCGTGCGCTTCGGCGAGCTGGCGGTACGACGCGGCGTCCAGGTTCAGCCGCTCGACCGCGATGCGGACCTCGTCGGGCCAGATCCCGGGACTGGCGTCGAGTTTCTCCGCCGCCTGCGGCAACACGCCGGACGGCGCGAGTACACGGTGCAGTCCTACCGGGCTCGATGACACGGGTCCTCCTCTGTGCGGTCAGGCCAAATACTACTCATACAGCACCCTGACGAGAATTCTTGCGGCGTACTGTTGGCTCTGAAGGAAGTTCTATCGCTATCCTCACATCAGACCGCATCACCCCAACGGTATCTACCACTGGCCTTTCGGAGGGACCTGTGACCGACCTGATCACCCCGGAGCTGGCTCGTTCGGAGCCTGGCCGCAACAATCTGGGAGGCCAGCCGTACGCGTACCGGCGGGCCGAGCTGGTCGAGCCGGACTGGACCCGGCTGCCCGGCTGGAAGGACGTGACGGCCGAGGAGTGGCGTTCGGTGCAGTGGCAGCGGTCGCACTGCGTGAAGAACGTGAAGCAGTTGCGCGACGTGATGGGCGATCTGCTCGAGGACCGGCTCTACGACGACCTGACCCGCGACCAGGCCGAGCGCGCGACGATGTCGATGCTGCTGCCGCCGCAGATGCTGAACACGATCGTCCCGAACGGTGCGGCCGACTACACCGAGGCGTTCTACGCGGATCCGGTCCGCCGGTACATGCTCCCGGTGTTCAGCGACCGCCGTACCGACTGGCCGTCGCACCCGCACGCCACCCGGGACTCCCTGCACGAGCACGAGATGTGGGCCACGGAGGGGTTGACCCACCGATACCCGACCAAGGTCCTTGCGGAGGTCCTGCCGACGTGCCCGCAGTACTGCGGCCACTGCACCCGCATGGACCTGGTCGGGAACTCGACGCCGGTGATCGACAAGCTCAAGTTCGTCGCGAAGCCGCAGACCCGGCTCGACGACATGCTCGACTACCTGCGCCGTACGCCGGGGGTCCGGGACGTCGTCGTCTCCGGCGGCGACGTGGCGAACATGCCGTGGCCGCGGCTCGAGGCGTTCCTGACGTCGCTGCTCGAGATCGAGAACATCCGAGACATCCGGCTGGCGACCAAGGCGCTGATGGGGATGCCGCAGCACTGGCTGTCCTCCGACGTCCTCGCGGGCGTGGAACGCGTCGCGTCGGTGGCGCGCAGCCGGGGCGTGATGCTTGCCATGCACACCCACGTGAACGCGGCGCAGTCCGTGACGCCGCTGGTCGCCGAGGCGTCCAAGGCGATGCTCGAGGCCGGTCTGCGTGACGTCCGCAACCAGGGCGTGCTGATGCGCGGCGTGAACGACTCGATCCCGCAGCTGCTCGACCTGTGCTTCGCGTTGCTCGACGGGGCGAACATCACGCCGTACTACTTCTACATGTGCGACATGATCCCGTTCTCCGAGCACTGGCGGGTGTCGGTCCGCGACGCGCAGCACCTGCAGCACGGCATCCTCGGGTACCTCCCCGGCTTCGCGACGCCGCGCATCGTCTGTGATGTCCCGTACGTCGGGAAGCGGTGGGTGCACCAGCTGTCCGAGTACGACGAGGTCCGCGGCATCTCGTACTGGAAGAAGAACTACCGCACCGGCATCGAACAGCAGGACCCCGAGGCACTGAACCGGACGTACGAGTACTACGACCCGATCGACACCCTCCCGCGCGAGGGCCAGGACTGGTGGACCCAGCACGCCGGCAACCACCTGGCCGAAGCCGAAGCCCGAGCCGCCGCCTCCCGCACCGCCGCCGAGGCCCAGAAACTCCTCGACATCAATTGACCCCCAAACCGCCTTCGGTGCCACCGATGCAGGGGATGGCACCGAAGGCTCTGCAACTTCCTGCAACTCCCACAGCGTGACGCACCAGATGCGCTAGGCAACCGTTAGCATCACGGAGCGTTGTCGGGCGGCGTGTCTGGGGCACGGCGCGATCTCGGGAGTTCATGTGCGGGTCAGCAGTGGAGCGCTTCGGCGGGTCGCGGTTCTGGGATCGGTGTTCGTGCTGACGACCGGGTGCTCGGCCATCCCGCCACCGGACACCGTGCAGACGCCGACCCGACCGGCGATCAGCACGGCCGCCGCGGCGGCCGTGATCACGCACTACAACCAAGTGAACAGCAAGGCGAACAGCACCCTGGACGGCAATCTCCTTGCGACGGTCGAAGGCGGCGCTCTTCTCCAGCAGAGTCAGGCGTGGTTCGAGATCGCGCGGGCCTCCAAGGCCAAGCCAGGAGCGGCGTACTCCTACACCAGCCCGGTGATCGGCTCGCCGCAGTACGGCAGTTACCCGATGCGCTTCGTCAGTTCCGCCGGGTTCTCCGGAGACAAGGAGTACCGCCATCTCGGCGTGTGGGAACGCGCCACCGCCGGCAGCCCTTGGCTCCTCACCTTCGCCACCGCGGTGAAGTCAACCGTCAAGATCCCGGATCTGACCGGCCTGCGCGTCGCGACCCGGGCCGACGACGCCAAGCTCGCAACCCCCACACAAGCCGCCGCGAGCAGCCTGGCGACGTACCTCACCGGTGGATCCACGTCGCCCCGCGCCGCAGCGTTCCAGCCGAACGCGGACATCACGACGATGCTCACGGACCTCGCGAAGGACAAAGCCGAGCAGATGAAGGATCGTGTGTCCGTCCGCAGCATCACGAACACCTTCACAGCACCACCGGATTCCGCCGCATTCGTCACGAAGTCCGGTACCGCCGTGGTGTTCGTCTCGCTCACGCACGAGTACAGGCTCGGGGTGGGGAACAACTGGGAGTTCTGGTGGGACAGTTTCCCGGAGCGCGTGTACAGCCCTCCGACGGTCAAGTACCAGACCGCTCTCACCTCGACGACGGTCCGCGATGCGGTGCTCCTGGTGCCGCCGAAAGGAAAGGGCAAGATCCAGGTGGTGTCCTTCACGGCGCAACTCGTCGACGCCGGCGGTTACTGACTCTGGTTGGGGCCCGCGGGGCTCGGTGGAGTGGGGTGGGGTTAGCATCACGCGTCTGTTTGTCGGGCGGTTTGTCTGGGGCATGCCGCGATCTCGGGAGTTCTGGTGCGGGTGATCCGCAGGATATTCGGCGTACTGCTGGCTTTGATCGGGTTGGTTGTCGCGGTCGTCGGTGGGGTCGCGGCGTTCTGGCTGATCGGGCCGGACGACACGGTCCAGTCCGGTGAGCAGCATCTGTCCAGCAAGGGACTGGCGATCGCGAGTACGCCGGAACTGCTGAACCGGAACGGTCCGGTGCTGCATGTCGACGTACGGTCGACGAAGGATCAGCCGGTGTTCGTCGGGGTGGCTCGGGACTTCGACGTCAGCAGTTATCTCAAGGGGTTCGCGCACACGAAGCTCGTGCAGGTGCAGTACCCGATCGCGCTGTCGACGCAGGACGAGAAGGGTACGGCGGGTCCGCTCGCCGCGCCGGACACGCTCGACTGGTGGGTTGCCAAGGCGAACGGCGCCGGCACGCAGTCGATCGCGTGGCCGATCGAGGACGGCCCGTACGACGTCGTCATCATGAACGCCGACGGGAAGACGGCTCCCGACGTACAGGTCGATCTGGGGATCGAGATCCCGAAGGCGTTCGCGACCGCGCTGGCCGTGTTCGCCGTCGGAATCGTTCTGCTTGCCCTCGGCATCCTCCTCGTCCTCCTTCGCCGCCGCCCCACCAAGCCTCAGCAGGCCGAGCCGGCCCAGTTCCACGACCCTCAGGGCAACTCCCAGTTCCCGCAGGCTCAGTACCCACAACCTCATCCCGCGCCGGTCCAGTACCCGCCCGCCCACGGTCAGCCGCCGCAGCAAGCACCGACGCAGGGTGGTGGGGCGGTTCGTCGGGTGGTTGTTGGTGGGTTGGCTCTTGGGCTGGTGAGTGGTTGTGCGGCGGTGCCGCAGGCGGACAGCGTGTCGGCGCTGACTCGGCCGGCGATCAATGACGACGCCGCGGTGGCGGTGATCAAGCACTACAACGCGGTGAACAACAAGGCGAACAGCGTCCGCGACAGCAAGCTCATCGCGACCGTTGAAGGCGGCAACCTTGTCCGCGAGAGCCAGGCCGGGTACGAGATCGACCGCGTCGCCAAGGACAAGCCGACCGCTCCGTTCGTCTACACGAGCCCGGTGATCGGCGCTCCGCAGTCCGCCGGCTACCCGATGCGTTTCGTCAGCAACTCGGCAATCTCCACCAACAAGGCATACCGCCACCTCGGCGTCTGGGAGCGCGCGACCGCCGGCAGCCCCTGGCTGATCACTTTCGCCGCGGGGGTGAAGACGACCGTCAAGCTTCCCGACCTGACCGGCCTCCGCGCAGCGACCAAGGCCGACGACAAGCGGCTCGCGGTCGCCCCGCAGGTCGCCGCGACCAGCCTGGCCACGTACCTGACCGGCGGAGCCAAGTCGCCCCGCGCCGCCGCCTTCCAGCCGAACGCGGACATCACGACGATGCTCGCGGGCATCGTGACCAACAGGGCCGAGAAGGCGAAGATGCGCGGATCCACGCGAAGCCTGACCGACGTGTTCACGGCCCCGCCGCAGTCCCCCGCGTTCGTCACCAAGTCCGGTACGGCGGTGGTGTTCGTCTCGCTCACACACGAGTACACGCTGATCCCCGGACCCAACTGGCACTTCTGGTGGGACGGGATGCCCGAGAACGCCTTCAGTCCGAAGTCCGTCAAGTACTACAACGGCCTCACGTCGGAGACGATCCACGACACCGTGCTCCTGATCCCACCGAAGGGCAAGGGCAAGATCCAGGTCGCGTCCTTCGAGTCCCAGGTCGTCGACGCCGGCGGTTACTGAGCCAGGTAGGCCGTCAGGTCGGCGTACGTCGTGATTGTTGGGCCGGCCCAGGTCGGGTCGCTGTTGGCGTGTTCGGTGGTGCGGATGGTGTGCATGCCGAGGGCTGCGGCGGCTGGGAGTTCGTTGTCGTTGCCGTCGCCTACGTAGAGGCAGTCGGTGGGGTCGGCGTCGAGGGCGGTGCAGGCGCTGCGGTAGATCGCGGGCTCGGGTTTGGCGGCGCCTACCTCGGCGGAGAAGGCCGTCGCGTCGAAGTACTGGGCGAGCGGGCTGGTCGGCCATTGGAGTTGGGTTTCGGCGGTGATGTTGCTGACCAGCCCGATCCGCCAGCCCGCTGCCTTGAACGCTGCCAAGGTCTCGAGGGTCGCCGCGGGCGCCCGGCCGAGCAACCGTTGGGCGAGTGCCCGGCGCAGGCCCGTTGCCTCCTGCACCTGTTCGTCGGTCGGAGTACCACCGCACCGCTCGGCGATCACGCGGAGTGTGCTCGGCAAATCGCCGTACGCGCCGATGAACCGCTCGTACGACGATGCGTCGAACGCCGCCTGGAATGCCGCGGCGTCGACCCCGAGCGCCGCGCCCATCCGTGCGTTGACCACGTCCCGCTCGTCGTCACCGCCCGAGATCAGCGTGCTGAACAGGTCGCTGAGCAGGACCCTCACAGCGCCGGAGGACGGCGCTCGTACGGCGTGCTCAGCACGATCGTCGTGGTCGTGGAGACGTTCGCGCGCGCCCGGATCACGGCCAGGAGGTTCTCCAAGGCGGCCGGTGAGGCGACCCGGACGACGAGGACGTAGCTGGAGTCGCCGGCGACCGAGTAGCAGGATTCGATCTCCGGGACCTCCCGGAGCCGCTCCGGCGAGTCGTCCGGCTGGGACGGGTCGATCGGCCGGATCGAGATCAGCGCGGTCAGCGGCAGGTCCAGCGCGGTGTGATCGACCGTGGCCGCGTACCCCTGGATGATCCCGCGCTGCTCGAGGCGCTTCACCCGCTGATGTACGGCCGACGTGGACAGGCCGGTCGCCTTGCCCAGGTCGGTGAAGCTCATCCTGCCGTCGGAAGCGAGCAGCCCGACGATCTTGCGGTCCAGGTCCTCCATCCTGGAGACCCTACTGCCGGGACCGCCGGGCATGAAAGCATCTCCCTATGGCTGAGACAGTTCCAGGGACACAGCGGCTGATGCTGCTCGACACCGCATCGCTCTACTTTCGGGCCTTCTTCGGCGTGCCGGACACGATGAAGGCGGCCGACGGTACGCCGACCAACGCGATCCGCGGGCTGCTCGACTTCATCGCCCGGCTGGCCGAGAACCACCGGCCGACCCATCTGGTGGCGTGCTGGGACGACAACTGGCGGCCGTCGTGGCGGGTGGCGCTGATTCCGTCGTACAAGGCGCAGCGGGTCGAGTTCGTGTCGGCGAAGGGCGAGCAGGTCGAGGACGTGCCGGACCGCCTGGAGGTGCAGATCCCGTACATCCGGGCCTGCCTGGAGGCGATCGGCATCACCGTCGTCGGCGCCCCCGACCACGAGGCGGACGACGTGATCGGCACGCTGTCGCACCAGGCGACGATGCCGGTCGATGTGGTTACCGGGGACCGGGACCTGTTCCAGCTGATCGACGACAGCCGCGGCATCCGGGTCGTCTACACGGCCGCCCGCGGCGTCGGCCGGGCCGAGGTGTACGACGAGAAGGCGCTGCTCGCGAAGTACGAGGTCCCGGCCCAGCGGTACGCCGACTTCGCGACGCTGCGTGGTGACGCGTCCGACGGGCTGCCCGGCGTCAAGGGTGTCGGCGAGAAGACGGCCGCCTCGCTGGTCACGGCGTACGGCGACCTGGACGCGATCCGCGCCGCGGCGGCCGACCCGAGTACACCGATGGCGCCCGGGGTGAAGAAGAAGATCGTGGCGGCGGCCGACTACCTCGACGTCGCTCCGAAGGTGGTCGCGGTGGCGAAGGACGCGCCGGTCGGGACGTACGACGCGACGCTGCCGCGCGCGATCAAGGACCCGGAACGCTGGCTGGACCTCGTCGAACTGCTCGAGCTCGGCAGCAGCGCCCAACGCGTGATGGCAGCCCTCGACCTGGGCCCGAAGGCATGAGCGCCGACGGCGTGCGGACGCGGCAGTTGGCAGAGTTGTTTCGTGAAGAGATCGTCGCCCTGCGCCGGGCGCTGCATCAGGTCCCGGAGTACGACCTCGACCTGCCGAAGACGCAGCAGCTGATCCTGGACGCGCTCGAGGGACTACCGCTCGAGATCACCCTCGGCAAGGAGCTGTCGTCCGTGACCGCCGTGCTGCGGGGCGGCGCCGGCCCAGGCCCCGTCGTACTGCTGCGCGGTGACATGGACGCACTGCCCGTCACCGAGCGGACCGCCGTGCCGTTCGCGTCCCAGCATCCCGGGATGATGCACGCCTGCGGTCACGACCTGCACGTCGCGGGGCTCGTCGGTGCCGCGAAGGTGCTGTCCGCGCTGAAGGACGAGCTGCCCGGTGACGTCGTGTTCATGTTCCAGCCGGGCGAGGAGACGTCCGGCGGCGCGCCGATCATGATCCGCGAAGGCGTGCTCGACGCCGCGGGCCGGCGGGCGGATGCGGCGTACGGGTTGCACGTCGGGTCGTCGTCGCAGCCGTTGGGGATGTGGAGCAGCCGGCCCGGGTCGTTCATGGCCGCGGCGGATCAGTTGCACGTGCGCGTCATCGGAGCGGGTACCCACGGCTCCACGCCGTACCGGGGGAAGGACCCGATCCCGGTGCTGTGCGAGATCGTGACCGCGTTGCAGACGATGATCACGCGGCAGTTCGACGTGTTCGACCCGGTGGTGCTGACGGTCGGGCGAATCGCGGGCGGCACCAAGGAGAACATCATCCCGGACGACGCGTTCTTCGACGCGACCGTGCGGACGTTCTCCGAGGCGGCGCGGGCGAAGGTCCAGGAGGTGTCGATCCAGCTAGTCGAGAGTCTCGCCGCGGCGCACGGGCTCCAGGTCGAGGCGGAGTACCAGGTCGGGTACCCGGTGACGGTCAACGACGAGGCGGAGTACGACTTCGCACGCGCGACGATCGTCGACGTCTTCGGCCCGGACCGCTTCCGCGAACGGCCCAACCCGCGGTGCGGCGCCGAGGACTTCTCCTACATCCTGCAGGAGGTCCCCGGCGTCTACCTCAACCTCAGCGCCTGCGCCTCCCCCGACCCCGACGCGGCCGCCGACAACCACTCACCGCTGGCGAACTTCGACGACTCCGTCCTCCCCGACGGCGCCGCCCTCCTCGCCGAACTCGCCGTACGCCGCTTGACGCGCTAACGCACCGACGTGTCGTGCTCCGGCGCGGCGCGCTCCCGCGTGGTGCGCAATGCGAGGCCGGTCAGCAACGCACCGAGCACGGTGGTGCCTGCGGCAACGACGTAGATCGTCGGCAGGCCGGGCCCGGCGATGACCCGGCCACCCAGCCAGCCCGCGAACGCGGCCGCGACCTGGTACGCCGAGGCGTTGACCGCGATCGCCAACGTCGGGGCCGCGGCGGCTGTCGTCAGGACACGGGTTTGCATACCGGGGATGACGGAGAAGGCGACTGCGCCGAGCGCGAAGACGAGCACGCCGATGAGGATCGTGGCCGAGCTCAGCCGGAGGGCGACGAGCAGCAGAACTAGCACTGCTAGCGCGCCAAGTTGTGAAGGCAGTAGGGCGCGATCGGCGAGGCGGCCACCCACAAGGTTGCCGAGCGTCGCACCGACGCCGTACACCAGCAGCATGGGGGCGATGGCTCCCGCGGTGAACGACGCGGGGCCGGTCAGCAGCGGCGCCAGGTACGTGAACACCATCAGTGCGCCGATGTTGGCGACAGCGGTGATCGCGATCGCGAGGAGCAGTTCACGGTTCCGGAAGACGGCGAACTCCGCCAGCGCGCGGGTGCATACGCCGGGCTGATCGTTCGGAATGAACCGGGCGACCAGGATCAGGCCGACCGTGCAGCAGGCGGTGATCGCGGCGAACGTCGTACGCCAGCCGAACACGTCACCGATCCAGGTGCCGAGCGGTGCGCCGAGGATCATCGCCAGGTTCATCCCGAGGGCGAGCTTCGCGACGGTCGACGCCTTCTTCTCCGGTGGCGCGGAGGCGGTCGCGATCACGATCGCGTTCGCGAAGAACGTGGACGTGACCAGCGCCGTCACGATCCGGGCCACGAACAGGACGCCGTACCCGGGCGCGACCGTGGACAGCAGGTTGCCCGTCACGGCGACCGCGAGCAGCCCGAGGACGAGAGGTTTTCGCGGCCGCCCGGCGGTGATTGCCGTCAGCAACGGGCCGCCGACGATCATGCCCAGCGCGTACGCCGTCACCAGCAGCCCTGCCGCCGGGATCGAGACCCCGAGATCCCCCGCCACGGCCGGCAGGATCCCGGCCACCACGAACTCCCCCGTGGTCACTCCGAACACGCACACCAGCAACGCCGTCAGCTTCATCTCGTCCTCACGGTTACAGGTCAGGTTATCCGTGAGAGACAGTAGATCGTTCTCACGGATGAACGCAACCTGTACCATGAGATCCCATGGACCCGACCCCGCCGCTGCCGCCCGCTCCCGGTGCGGACGACTACCTCGCGCTCGAGTTCGCCAACACGGCGATCGCGCTGCCCGGCGGCCAGTACGTCGACCTGCTGGGCAGCCCTGCCGCCGTCAGCCACTGGCTCATCGCGCGTAACCTCGCGCCCGAGGACGCCGACGTACAAGAGATGTGCGCGACACAGCTCCGCGCCCTCCGCGAACACATCCGCTCGCTCTTCGCGGCCCGCGTCACGGGAGCCCCCGCTCTTCCCGCGGCCCTCGACGCCGTGAACGACGCCCTCACCCGGGTCCCGACCGCCGCACTGCTGCGCTGGGACGACAAGACCGGCCCGTATCGAGCCCACGCCTGCCCCACGAACGAGATCCTCGAACACGCCTTGGCTACGATCTCCGCCAGTGCCGCGGACCTCCTCACCAGCGAGGAAGCTCTCACGGCCTGTGAGTCCACGCCCTGCAACCGCTACCTGATCCGCCACGGCCGCCGCCACTGGTGCTCCACCCGCTGCGGCGACCGAGTCCGCGCAGCCCGCGCCTACGCCCGACGGACAGCTCAAAGCTAGCCCAGCGCGGTCTCCAGCCAGGACATGAAGGCGCTGTAGTCGGCCGAGATCGACATCTTGATCTCGGCGCCGTCAGCGTTCAGGCTCATCCGCGCGACGTCGTCGAGCACCACGTGCTCCCGCACGAACCGCACCCCCGGCCAAAGCATCGCAGCCGCCAGCGCCAGCGCGTCGTGCTGCAGGGCCGGGTACTTCGCCGTCCAGCGATCGAACTGTTCGCGCAACACGCGCTCCCACGGCCTCGCGTCCGGGGCGGCCCACCTCCGGTAGAGCGGCGACTTCGCCGTGATCTCGATGGCCGGGTTGAACGTGACGTCGGACAGCACGAACGTCGGCGGACCCCAACGCTCCAAGGTCGGCAGGATCTCGATCACCGCGTCCGGATCCGCCCGGAAGTTGTGCTCGGCCCGCGACGGATCCCGGTAGTTGATCGCCCCACCCATCTGCGTCACGGCCATCCGCGCCACCAGCTCCGGCCGCTCCCGCTGCAGGCTCGCCAGATTCGACAACGGCCCCATCCCCACCCACCGAACCTGCCCGTCCAGCCCCTCGAAGACCTCACTGACCGCCGCCGCCACGTCCGTGACCTGCGGCGGGACATCCGCCGGACACATCCCGCCGACGACGAATCCCCTCCGATTCCCCAGATCGGCCCCCGCCACCACGCGAACATCCGACCGCCCTGCCAGATCCAGCAACCACCGCACGAACCGAGCCCGCTCCCCGCCGTACTCGTCGCTGGTGACCACCAACGCCAACTCAGGCACCAACCGAGCCGCCGCCACCACCGCAACACTGTCATCCGGATCCCCACCAGCATCCGTATCAATAACCATCGGCGCCTTCGCGATAGCGGGCACACCGACCGCGGGTGGGGGCCCAGCGAGGATCATCTCGTCGGCAAGATCCTCGAGGCCCTCAACGTTCGCGGTCGTCCAGGCGAGCGCCATCCACTCGTCCACCGGATCCTCGTCCCTGCCCTCGCCCACCACCACCGCCGCCTCTCCGCATCGAGCCGAACACATTCTCAACGAACACCCGCTTGTCGCTGTCGCTCCCGCACCGCTCGTACGACTCCCAGATCGCTTGCCGGTCACGTTCCGGCACCTGGGCACGATCCAACGTCTTCTGCAACGCCTCTACCTGCTGGTTGTCCGCTCGATACACAAACGAGTCGAGGACCTCCGCAAGCCGCGCATCGGTCGCCCCACCCCCGATCCACGCGCGGATCTCCCGCCGATACCGCCCGCTCCAGTCATCCAACCAGCCCCGGTAGTTGCCCCCGGCATCACGCAGTACGGCGATATCCCGCGCCAGATCCTCGACGGCCTTCAGGTTCACTACCTTCACGCCCTCTCGTACGCGAGGATCGCGCAGCCGGGCCGACACCCGCGCCGGCCTCAAGCCCCTCAGGAGCTCCGGGTCGTGTCTTTGACCGGACTGCTCGGGTCCGCGCTCGCCGATCCGCTCCGGGCTCGACATCGGACCGTTCAGCAACTTCTCGATGCTATGCAGCGCAATGCGGTGTGCGAACGTCTTGGATTCATCGGCCGGGAGGATGTCGAGAGCTCGTCCGTGCTGCGTCTCCGCTGCGGGCAGGTGCACCTCGTACCCCTTCTTGCTCCCGGGATGCGGGTCATCCGGCGACTCACCGTAGAAGGCGTACCGTCCGATGAACTCCGTCTCCGGGTACACCGCGGCGAGCAACTCCTGCACGCTGCCCTTGAAACTCGTGTCGACGACTGTCACCCGGCTTCCCGGTCGCCCAACCGGCACCCCCTCGTCGTGCAGGTAGTCGGTCAGCATCCGAAGCCCACCCACCGTATCCGCAGGATCCACCCGCCCCGCCGCGCCCCGAAACGCCTGCAACTGGGGAAACGCCAAGCCCTGATGGCGTTCCAGATCCTGGAGCGCGTTCTCGACCAGGATCCGTGACAGCACCAGGTTCGCCCCATGCCGACCGAAGAACTGGCCGTCGAGTTGCCTCATCGCCAGCGCAAGGTGATGCCCGTCCCGGCCGAGCGCGACGATGCGATCGACCTTCCGTACGGCGATGTCGTCCCTGAGATCGGCGAGCATGGTGTCGGCGACCCTGACCATCAGCGGCGCCGGAAACTCGTACGCGACGAGGTAGGCGTCCCGCAGCGTCATGACGTCCGCAGCGTCGGAGATGCTCAGTTGTGCGGCAACTCGGCGCGCTGTGCGGGCGCTGCGTTCCCGGAGGACGTCTGCGTTGTTGGGCATCTGCCAAGTACCGCATAGTTCGCGAGTTCGGCGCGGGAGTTATCCACAGGCAGCAGGACGGGGGCACCTCGATGGTGTCCCCGTCCTGTTCCAGTCAGCGGGCTATGGGGCGGCCGGCTGGGGTGGGGGTTGGTAGGGCGGCTGCTTCTTCGTCGATGTCTACTACTGCGCCGCTGAACTGGGCGTTGTAGAGGCGGGCGTAGGCGCCGTCGGCTGCGAGGAGTTCGCGGTGGTTGCCTTGTTCGACGATGGCGCCGTCTTCCATGACGAGGATGAGGTCCGCATCGCGGATGGTGGACAGGCGGTGGGCGATGACGAAGCTGGTGCGGTCGGAGCGCAGGGCGGCCATGGCGCGCTGCACCAGGACCTCCGTACGGGTGTCGACCGAGCTGGTCGCCTCGTCGAGGATCAGCAACTGCGGGTCGGCGAGGAACGCGCGGGCGATGGTGAGCAACTGCTTCTCACCGGCGCTGACGTTGCTGCCTTCCTCGTCGATGACCGTGTCGTACCCGTCCGGCAGGCTGTGCACGAAGCGATCGACGTACGTCGCCTTCGCGGCCGCCAGCATGTCCTCCTCGGTGGCCTTCAGGTTGCCGTAGAGGATGTTGTCCCGGATCGTGCCGCCGAACAGCCAGGTGTCCTGCAGCACCATGCCGATCCGCGAGCGCAGGTCGTGCCGGGTCAGGTCGGTGATGTCGACGCCGTCGAGTGTGATCCGCCCGCCGTTCAGCTCGTAGAACCGCATGATCAGGTTGACCAGCGTGGTCTTCCCGGCGCCGGTCGGGCCGACGATCGCGACCGTCTGACCCGGTTCGGCGACCAGGCTCAGGTCGGTGATCAGCGGCTTCTCCGGGTCGTACGAGAACGAGACGTGCTCGAACTCGACCCGCCCGCGAGAGTCGGTGACCTTCTCCGGGGTCGCGTCGTCCGGCACCTGCTCCTTGGCGTCCAGCACCTCGAACACACGCTCCGCCGACGCAACACCGGACTGCAGCAGGTTCGCCATCGAGGCCACCTGGGTCAGCGGCTGGGTGAACTGCCGCGAGTACTGGATGAACGCCTGGACGTCACCCAGCGACATCGTGCCGGAGGCGACCCGCAGACCGCCCACCACCGCGATCACCACGTAGTTCACGTTCCCGATGAACATCATCAGCGGCATGATCAGACCGGAGATGAACTGCGCCCCGAACGCGGCCTTGTACAGCTCCTCGTTCTTCTCCGCGAAGCTCGCCTCGATCTCCTTCTGCCGGCCGAAGACCTTCACCAGTTCGTGCCCGGTGAACGCCTCCTCGATCTGACCGTTCAAAGCGCCGGTATGCCGCCATTGCGCGACGAACCGGACCTGCGAACGCTTCGCGATCGCCGCCGTCAGCACCATCGAGATCGGGATCGTGACGAGCGCGATCAGCGCCAGCAACGGCGAGATCACGAACATCATCGTGATCACCCCGATCACCGTCAGCAGCGACGTCAGCAACTGGCTCAGCGTCTGCTGCAGGCTGGTCGAGATGTTGTCGATGTCGTTGGTGACCCGGCTGAGCAGCTCACCGCGCGGCGCGCCGTCGAAGTAGCTCAGCGGCAGCTTGTTCAGCTTCTCCTCGACCTCGGACCGCAGGTCCAGAATGGTCCGCTGGACGACGCCGTTCAGGATGTAGCCCTGTGCCCAGGACAGGAAGAACGCGCCGACGTACAACGCCAGCACCAGCAGCAGGACGTTGCGCAGGGCATCGAAGTCGATGCCGACGCCGGGGATCAGGTCGATTCCCTGCAGCAGGTCCGCCAGCCGGCCGTTGCCGGACGCGCGGGTCTGCTCGATGACCTGCTCCTTGCTCAAACCGCTCGGGAACCTCTTGCCGATCGCACCGGCGAAGATGATGTCGGTCGCGCGCCCGAGGATCTTCGGGCCGAGCACCGACAGGCCGACGCTGAAGATCGCGAGCAGCACGACACCCGACACCTGCACCCGGTGCGGACGCAGCCGCTTGAGCAGCCGCTTCGCCGAGGGCAGGAAGTCGATCGACTTGTCCCCCGGAATCCCTCCCGGCGGCCCGAACGCACGCCCGGTGGTCGGCCGCTCAGTGGCCTTGACCGTCTTGTTCTCCGAGCCCTTGCTTTCCGCAGCAGGCTGTTCCGACTCGCTCATGCCGCCTCCTCCGCGGAACGCTGGGACTCGACGATCTCGACGTACGTCGGACACGTGTCGAGCAACTCCTGATGGGTGCCCTTGCCGACGATCGCGCCGTCCTCGATCACGACGATCTGGTCGGCGTCGACGATCGTGGAGACCCGCTGGGCGACGACGACCACGCAGGCGTCGCGGGTGACAGGCCGCAGCGCCGCCCGCAACCGGGCGTCCGTCGACAGGTCGAGCGCCGAGAACGAGTCGTCGAACAAGAAGATCTCCGGCTTCCGGACGAGCGCCCGCGCGATCGCGAGCCGCTGCCGCTGACCGCCGGACACGTTCGTGCCGCCCTGCGCGATCGGCGCGTTCAGCCCTTCCGGCATGGCCTCGACGAAGTCCTTGCCCTGGGCAATCTCCAGCGCCTCCCAGAGCTCCTCGTCGGTCGCGTCCGGGTTGCCGTACCGCAGGTTGCTGGCGATCGTTCCGGAGAACAGGTACGGACGCTGCGGCACCAGACCGATCCGCTCCCACAGCGCCTCGGGCTCGATCTCCCGTACGTCGATACCGTCGACGAGCACCCGCCCCTCGGTCGCGTCGAACAACCGCGGCACCAGCGAGAGCAGCGTGGTCTTACCGGCGCCGGTGCTGCCGATGATCGCGGTGGTCTGACCCGGCGACGCGACGAAGCTGACGTCGCGCAGTACCGGCTCGGCGGCGCCCGGGTACTTGAACGAGGCCCGCTCGAACACCAGCTGGCCGCGGCCGGTGAAGCTGCCGATCGGCGTGACCGGCGGCCGCACCGACGACTCGGTGTCGAGGACCTCGGAGATCCGGTCCGCGCAGACCGATGCGCGCGGCACCATGATCATCACGAACACGCCCATCATGACCGAGAACAGGATCTGGATCAGGTAACTCAGGAACGCGGTCAGTGCGCCGACCTCCATGGTCTGGTTCTCGACCCGGGAGGCGCCGAACCACAGCACCGCGATACTCGACACGTTCAGGATCAGCATCACCGTCGGGAACACCAGCGCCATCAGCCGGCCGGCCCGGATCGCGGTGTCGGTCAGGTTCGCGTTGGCCTCGCCGAAGCGCTCGACCTCGTGCGGCTCGCGGACGAACGCCCGGACCACCCGGATGCCCGCGATCTGCTCGCGCAGCACCCGGTTCACCCCGTCGATGTTCTTCTGCATCTTCCGGAACTGCGGCACCATCCGGCTCGCGATGAACCCGATACAGAGCGCCAGCAGCGGTACGGCGACCGCCACCAGCCAGGACAGGCCGACGTCCTCGCGGACCGCCATGATCACGCCGCCGACCATCGTGATCGGCGCGGCGACCAGCATCGTGCAGGTGGTGACGACCAGCATCTGGATCTGGGTGACGTCGTTCGTACTGCGCGAGATCAGCGTCGGCGCACCGAACTGGTTCACCTCCCGCGCGGAGAACTCGCCGACCCGGTGGAACACGGCGGCGCGGACGTCACGTCCGAACAGGGCAGCCGTCTTCGCACCGAAGTACACGGCGGTGATCGTGCAGGCGATCTGCACCAGGCTGACGCCGAGCATCCAGCCGCCGGTGCTCATGATGTAGTCGGTGTCGCCCTTGGCCACGCCGTTGTCGATGATGTCGGCGTTCAGGCTGGGCAGGTAGAGGGAGGCGATCGTCCCGATCAGTTGCAGGACGACCACCAGGAGCAGGTTTCCCGCGTACGGACGCAGGTGCGTACGCAAGACGCGAAGTAACATCAATCATCCCCAGAGTCGTGATGGCGGGCACCGTCGAGCGCGAATCCGACGATGTCCTCGGAAGCCGGTGGCTGACCGGTTCGATGCTTGCGGAGTCCGTCGAAGGCGAAGTCGACGATCTCCTCGGCGGTCAGCACGTGGCCGCCGGAAACCATTGGGTGGGTGGCCGAGAACGTGAGCAGGCCGATCATCCGTACGACGTCCTCCGGTGGCAGCCGCAACTGGTCGGCGTCCGGTCGCAGCAAGTCGGCGAATGCGGCGTTGGCCAGGTCGTTCTGACGTTTGCGCCGCGCCTCGTCCATCGGCGTCGAGTGCTTGAACTCGGGTGGCCGGCGGATCCGCAGCGCGAACAGCAGTTTGAACACCCGGCGCAACCGCTCCTGGCTGATCTCGACCGCGACGACGGTCCGCTCCCGCAGCGGCAGCGTGCGATCGACCTGTTCGAGGGCGTGGATCAGGTCCGACGGGTCGAACGCGGTCGCCATCGCGGCCTCGACCAGTGCGTCCTTGCTGCCGAACGCACGGAAGATCGTCCCCTCGGCGATCCCTGCCGCTTCGGCGATCTGCTTGGTACTGACCTCGGTGCCGAACTCCTCCAGCAACGGCAGCGCGGCCGCGAGGATGGCAGCGCGCCGTTCCTCGGGGGGCAGTGGGGTCGCTCGTGGGCTCACGCCGTCAAAGGTAACTGAGTGAGTACTCACTCACAACTGCATTCACCCTTCTGGCGCAGTCCGGTTCGCGACCAGCGCGGACACACCGTCCAGCAGCCTTTCCAGACCGTACTCGAACGCATGTTCGGCATCATAAGGAGCATCGAACTCACTCCCGACGGCGGTTCCGACCCGGGACGAGAGCGGGAACTTCTTCAGGTCGCCGATCTGGTCCAGGTGCGGCACGTGCGCCAGCCACCACTCCTTGTCCGTCATCCCGGACCGCTGGATCACCTGGCGCGACTCGACCGCCGTACGGACGGCGCCGTGCACGTAGCCGTTGACGAGGGCGACCGTCGCGTCCATCTCCAGATCGGTGAGGCCGATCCCCTCGACCGCGGTCAGCTCCCACTCGTACTTCGCCATCACGTTCGGGCCGAGCGGCGGCCGGCTGATCGCCACCTGGAGCAGCCACGGGTGCCGCAGGTACAGCTCCCGGTTCTCGCGAGCGACCTCGTCGAGCGCCGCCCGCCAGTCCCCCGGTACGACGCGGCGCGGCAAGTCGCCGTACACGGTGTCGAGCATGACGTCGAGCAACTCGCCCTTGCCCGGGAAGTAGCGGTACAGCGTCATCGCGCCGACGCCGAGCTCGTCGGCAACCCGGCGCATCGACATCGCAGCCAGCCCGTCGGCGTCCGCGATCCGCAGGGCGGCCGCGACGATCCCGTCGACGGTCAGCGCCGGCTTCGGCCCGCGGGACGGCGCGGGACGGCGGCGCCACAGCAGCTCGAGACTCTTCGCGGGGTCTCCACTGCCGCTGTGCTCCTGCTTCATGTGCGTGATTCCTTCTCACCGGCTATTCTTCGTACAGTGTACGCAGTTGACCTCAAGTTCCGTCGAGGTTCTAGCGTGAGGTTTTGTCGGTGGTGTGCGGAATCATCGACCGTCCCAGCCGATCGATTCAGCGGAGCACAGCCGTGAGTATGGAAATGACCGCGTGGAACTCGCTCTACCACGCGATGCACGCGCAAGACGAGAAGAGACCCTTCTCCCGAGCCACCCTGCAACGAATCCTCGCCTTCGCCCGGCCGCACCGGCGGTACCTCGTCTCGTTCCTGGCGCTCAGCACCGGCGGTGCTGTCCTCGCGGTCGCCACACCCGTGCTGGCCGGGCGGGTCGTCGACGCGATCGTGGGCGGCAAGGCGCTCAGCTTCGTCCTGCAGCTGTCGCTGCTGATCGCGGCCATCGCGGTCGCGGAGGCCGGGCTGAGCCTGGTCACCCGCTGGCTGTCCGCGAGCATCGGCGAGGGGCTGATCCTCGATCTGCGGACCGCGGTGTTCGACCACATCCAGCGGATGCCGATCGCGTTCTTCACCCGCACGCGGACCGGCGCATTGGTCTCCCGGCTGAACAACGACGTGATCGGCGCGCAGCGGGCGTTCAGCGACACGCTGTCCGGCGTCGTCAGCAACCTCGTGATGCTCGTGCTGACGCTGGTGGTGATGCTGGGCGTGTCGTGGCAGATCACCTTGCTGGCGCTGGTCATCCTCCCGGTCTTCGTCGTGCCTGCGCGCCGGATCGGGACCAGGCTGGCCGGACTGCAGCGGGAAGCGGCGGACTACAACGCGACCATGAGCACCCAGATGACCGAGCGGTTCTCGGCGCCTGGGGCGACGCTGGTCAAGCTGTTCGGGCGGCCGGCTCGCGAGTCCCAGGAGTTCGCCGTGCGCGCGCGGCGCGTGCGCGACATCGGCGTCCGGACCGCGATGGTGCAGTGGATCTTCGTCACTTCGCTCACGCTGGTGTCCGCGCTGGCACTGGCGGTCGTCTACGGCCTGGGTGGGTTCTACGCGTTGCGTGACCAGCTCGACGCGGGCGCGGTCGTCGCGATGGCGTTGCTGCTCACCCGGTTGTACTCACCGTTGACCGCGCTCGCGAGCGCGCGGCTCGAGGTGATGACCGCGTTGGTGAGCTTCGAGCGCGTCTTCGAGGTGCTGGACCTGGAGCCGCTGATCAAGGACAAGCCGGACGCGGGCCGCGTGCCCGAGGGCCCGGTCGCGGTGGAGTTCTCCGGCGTCAGCTTCGCGTACCCGTCGGCGGACAAGGTCTCGCTGGCGTCGCTCGAAGAGGTCGCGAAGCTGGACACGCGTGGCGGCGTCGAGGTGCTGCACGACGTCTCGTTCCGCGCCGAGCCGGGGCAGATGGTCGCGCTGGTCGGCTCGTCGGGCGCCGGCAAGTCGACGATCGCGCAGCTGATTCCCCGGTTGTACGACGTGGACTCGGGAGCCGTGAAGCTCGCCGGCGTCGACGTACGGGATGTGTCCGCGGAGTCGTTGCGGGACACGCTCGGGATGGTCACACAGGACGGGCACCTGTTCCACGACTCGATCCGGGAGAACCTGCTGCTCGCGCGTCCCGAGGCGACCGAGGAGGACCTGTGGAATGCACTCGAGCGGGCTCGACTGGGTGAGCTGATCCGGTCGCTGCCTGATCAGCTCGACACGGTCGTGGGTGAGCGTGGGTACCGGTTGTCGGGTGGTGAGCGGCAGCGGCTGACGATCGCCCGGTTGCTGCTCGCGCAGCCGCGGGTGGTGATCCTCGACGAGGCGACCGCCGCGCTGGACTCGACGAACGAGGCCGCGGTCCAGGCGGCACTGACCGAGGCGCTGTCCGGACGGACGGCCGTGGTGATCGCGCACCGGTTGTCGACCATCCGCGCCGCCGACCAGATCCTCGTGATCGAGAACGGTCAGATCGTCGAACGCGGCCGGCACGCGGACCTGCTCGCCGCCGGCGGGCGGTACGAGGAGCTGCACCGCACCCAGTTCGACCAGCCCGGAACGGCGGACACCGAAGCAGTCCCGGTCTGAGTTTCTTGTTGATGTTGTTCTGAGCGAGGCGGAGGTCGTCGGGTTGGTGGGCACGGGGCAGGAGCTGGCTGGGTGTGCGGTGGTGTTCCGGCCGGCCGATCCACCACGCACGAGTCGAGTGGCGTTCTGGGACCCGGACGGCGGCCCCCTCCCCCTCGGCGTCGGCGATCAGGTCGAGCTCGACCTGATCGACGGTAGTGGGCGTCAGCAGGCTGTACGTGCTGTCGAACTGCCGGTGGCCGAGGCGGTTCCGATCCTTGGACGGATGCGCCGGGCACCCGGGGCGCACCCGTCCGCGGCCTTCTGGGGTGGCGCCTCTCTCGTCGCCCTCCAACTGGTTGCCCGCGGCAAACTCCTGCCCGGCGTCACTCCCGAGGGCCACGACGCCTGGCGGGTCGGCCCCCTCGACAGCGACGACATCACCCGCGTCCTCGAGCTCGCCGAAGCAATGCCAGCCGCAGCCCGAGCCCTCCCCCTCACGGACCTGCGGGTACCTGTGGCCGAGGAGCTGTTGCGGGAGTTCCTGGATGCCGTGGCCGACGGCATGCCCCGCTCTCCCGCCGCAGCGAAGGCGCACCAGACCAACCTCTTCACCGCGGCCGCACCGCAACGCGCCGACCGACTGCGGACCTGGGCCGACGAGGTCTCGGCCGGACTCGACACCGGCGTCCGGATCTCGCTCCGGATCGAGCTGGCCGACTCGCTCGCCTTCAGCGCCATGGTCCAGTTGCACAGCCTCAAGGACCCGACCCTGGTCAGAGACGCGGACGACGTCTGGTCCACCGACGTCCCCGGCTTCGGCCCGCGCGCACGCATCGACGCCACCCTCGCGATCCGCCGCGCAGCACGCGTCTGGCGACCACTCGGCCGCCTGCTCGACTCCGCCGTACCGGACCGCATGGAACTCGCAGACGAAGAAGTCGCCGAGCTCCTGGCAGGCTCGGCGCAGCGGCTCGCGGCCGCGGGCATTGACCTGCACTGGCCGCGCAGCCTCGGACGGGAGCTCACCGCACGCGCCGCCATCACGTCAACGGACGGGCCGCCCAGCGATCTCCCGAGCTTCTTCGGCGGCGACCGCACCCTCGACTTCAGCTGGCAGGTGGCCCTCGGCGACGACCCGCTGACCGAGGCCGAGCTCGATCAACTCGCGGAGGCGACCCGACCGGTCGTCCGGCTCCGCGACCAGTGGATGCTGATCGATCCCGACCTCGCCCGCAAGGCTCGTGAACGCATCCTCAAACCTGTCACCGCGATCGACGCTCTGGGTGTCGCGCTCACCGGCACCACCGAGATCGACGGGCGCCAGGTCACCGTCACGCCGGCGAAGTGGCTCGACGACCTCCGCGCCAAGATCGCCGACCCGGACCGCGCCGACGATCCGCTCGAAGCACCCGCCGCTCTCCAGGCGACCCTCCGCGACTACCAGCTGCGCGGTCTGCGCTGGCTGTCCCGGATGACATCCCTCGGTCTCGGCGGCTGCCTCGCGGACGACATGGGCCTCGGGAAGACGATCACGCTCATCTCGCTCCACCTGCACCGCCAGCAGTCCGCCGACACCGCCGGTCCGACGCTGGTCGTCTGCCCGGCCTCCCTGCTCGGGAACTGGGAGCGGGAGGTGCAGCGCTTCGCCCCCGGCACTCCCGTACGGCGCTTCCACGGCACGTCCCGTTCGCTCGACGACACGCGGGACGGTTTCGTGCTGACGACGTACGGGACGCTGCGGCGTGACGCCGTACGGCTGGCCGGTCATCCGTGGGCGCTCGTGGTAGCCGATGAGGCGCAGCATGTGAAGAACCCCTCGTCCGGTACGGCGAAGGCGCTGCGGACCGTGCCGGCCAAGGCGCGGGTGGCGCTGACCGGCACCCCGGTGGAGAACAACCTGTCCGAGCTGTGGGCGATCCTCGACTGGACGACGCCCGGGCTGCTGGGCCGGCTCGGATCGTTCCGCAACCAGTGGGCGCAGCCGATCGAGGCGGACAAGGACGAGGAGGTCGCGGCGCGGCTCGCGAAACTCGTCAAGCCGTTCCTGCTCCGCCGGAAGAAGTCCGACCCGGGGATCGCGCCCGAGCTGCCGCCGAAGACCGAGACCGACCAGGCGGTGTCGCTGACCCGCGAGCAGGTCGTGTTGTACGAGGCAACGGTTCGCGAGCTGATGGCCGAGGTCCAGGCGAGCGACCGGATGGCCCGCCGCGGCCTGATCGTGAAACTCCTGACCGGTCTGAAGCAGATCTGCAACCATCCCGCGCAGTACCTGAAGGAGCCGGACGACGCGCGGCTGACCGGCCGTTCGGGCAAGCTCGAACTGCTCGACGAGCTGCTCGAGACGATCGTCGCGGAGGACGGCGCCGTGCTCGTCTTCACCCAGTACGTCGCGATGGCGCGACTGCTCGAACGGCATCTCGCCGACCGCGGCATCCCGACCCAGCTCCTGCACGGCGGCACGCCGGTCGCGCGCCGCGAGGAGATGGTCGACCGGTTCCAGGCCGGCGAGGTCCGGGTGTTCCTGCTGTCGCTGAAGGCGGCCGGGACCGGGCTGAACCTGACCCGCGCCGATCACGTCGTGCATTTCGACCGCTGGTGGAATCCCGCGGTCGAGGACCAGGCGACCGACCGCGCGTACCGGATCGGGCAGACCCGGCCGGTGCAGGTGCACCGGTTGATTGCCGAGGGCACCATTGAGGACCGGATCGCCGGCATGCTGGCCGCCAAACGCGAGCTGGCCGAGGCCGTGCTGTCCGGCGGTGAGGCAGCGCTGACCGAACTGTCCGACGCTGAACTGGCCGACCTGGTCGAGCTGCGAGGGGGTGCACGATGACCGAGGCGCAAGGTTTCCCGGCCTTCACGGCACAGCACCGCAGCACCCGCGGCCGCTCGTGGTGGGCCCGGGCCTGGGTGCAGGCGATGGAGGACACGTCGCTGGACGCCGGTCAGCTACGGAAGGGCCGCCGGTACGCGAACTCCGGGCAGGTGGGCACGATCACCATCAGCCCTGGACGGATCGCGGCCACTGTCTACTCGCCCGAGGACACGTACGAGTCCGTGGTGCACGTCGACCAACTGAGCGATGACGACTGGCGCCGATTCCGCGAGCAGGTCGCCGCACGTGCCGGTCACATCGCCGCGCTGCTCGACGGCGAGATGCCGCACAGCCTGGTCGAAGCAGCGTCCGACGCCGGTGTCACGCTGCTACCGGGCATCGGCGATCTCGACCCGAGCTGTACGTGCGACGCCTGGGAACTCCCCTGCCAGCACGCGGCCGCTCTCTGCTATCAGGTCGCTTGGCTCCTCGACGCCGACCCGTTCGTGCTGCTGCTCCTCCGCGGCCATACTCGTGAAGCACTGCTCGACGAGCTGCAGGCGTCGGCCGCCAAACCCACTGAGGCCGGGGTCGCAGTCGCCGACGTGCTCGCCGCCACACCCGGCGAGCTCCCCGAGCCGCCGGAGCTCCCGGCGCGGGTTGCCCTCGACGAGCTCGCGGTGGCGGGGATCGAACCGCCCGGCGACCTCGGGCCGGAGGCGCTCCAACTGCTCGTGCTCGACGCGGCCCGCCGGGCCCGCTCGATCCTGAACGCGCTCCTCCACGGCACCGCCGAGCCACGGCCGCTCGACGAATGGCAGGACGCCGTCCGCCTCGCGACGGACTTCCCGCAACTCGTCACAACGCTGACCGAGTCGACCGGCCGGGACCTTGCCCCCGGCATCCACGCCTGGCAGTACGGCGGCGCGCCCGGTCTCGACGTACTCGAGCACACCTGGACCCCTGACCCGGCCGAGCTCAACCGAGCGCGGACGGAGCTGCTCGCCGCGGACGACGACCTGACCATCAGTGCCTCGGCGAACCAGTTGACGCTCGGCGTGGACGTCCAGCTCAGACTGGACCGTGACGGCCGCTGGCATCCGTATCGACTCGTCGACGAGGTCTGGAGTCCGGCGGGTCCGCCGTCCAAGGATCCGCTCGTCGTCGAGTGGTGAGTCAGGACTGGGTGACGGGACGCATCGCGAGGCCCTCGGTGCCGGCCCAGGAGGTGACGCGCTGGCCGTCGTCGGCCTCGAACGAGGTGACCGGCATCTTCACCTTGACCGGCTTCTCCGCCGGAGCCTCACCGCCGGGGCTGCCGAGGCCGACGGTCATGAAGGTCACCGGATAGGTGTCCATCTTGCCGCCGGTGGCGAGTACGCCGGCGTACGCCTTCTCGCCGGGAGCCAGTGTGACCGGCTCGTCGTCGGTCATGCCCTCCTTGACCGGGGCGTGGCCTTTGGCGTTGCCCAGTGTGACCTCGGGGTAGTTCTGCACGTCGCACTTCTTGGCGCTCGTGTTGGTTGCCACGAGCATCAGATGCCGAACGTCCTCGCCCACCGCGTCGTAGTTCGTGACGGTGAAGGACAGGTCCGCCATCGTGCAGAGGTCGACACTGGCGTCCGTGGGCTTCGTCGACGGCTTCGCGGCCGACGTCGAGGCCGCCGGTTCCGTCGACTCCACCGGAGCCGACGTGGTCACGCTCGCCGAGGTGGTCGCGCTCTGCTGGTCCGAGGGCTTGCCCCCGTCCGCCGCGTTCGCCGACCCGCACGCGGCGGTCGTCAGGAGCGCGGCGACGGCGCCGGCCCCCAGGGCGTACCTTCTCCAACTTCCAGCACACTTGCGGTTCACGTTCACTGAAGACCCCTTGTTCAGCTGACGAATTCAGGATGATTGACGCCGTGCAGTCGGCTAAAGTTGGTCACGACTTCGGAGGAAGAGGGAGGTGAGTTGATGACCGCGCGAGGCCGCGTTGCCGGATGCCCGGTAGCGCCATCGGTCATTCAACTCATCCGCTGAACCTCCGAAAGGGACCTCTGTTGTCCATCATCTGGAACACCCGTGTCGAGACTCCGTCCGACATCGAACCGCTCCGCGACATCACCCGCGACGCCTTCGGGCGTGAGTACGAGGTCACGTTCCTCGACGATCTGCGGGCCGATCCCGTCGCCTGGATCCCCGGCCTCTCGTTCGTGGTGACCGCGCCGGACGGCAAGCCGATCGCCTACACGCTGCTCACCCGTTGTCACGTCGGCGACGTACCGGTGCTTTCGCTCGGGCCGGTCGCCGTGCTGCCGGCGTACCAAGGGCAAGGGGCCGGTGGGGCCGCGGTTCGGGCCGCGTTGACGACGGCGCGTGACCGGCCCGAGCCCGCGGCCATCGTCCTCGGCCACGCGGAGTACTACCCGCGGTTCGGCTTCCGGCAGGCGACCGAGTTCGGCATCCACCATCCGCAGTACGACGGCCCGAACCTGATGGCGATTGCTCTCGGCAACCAAGCGGTCCCCGCCGGAGCCCTCACCTACCCAGTCACCGGCTGACCAACACACGGCCCACCCACTCAGCTGGAGGGTTGCCACGACTCGAGGACACGCGGGCAGGCCGTAGGGGTCCCACACGGAGTACGGCGGGTGGTCGTAAAAGGTTCACTCAAACTCGCCGAATCACTTGCGCACTCCGGTTGTATACATGAAACAGTCGACAAGAACCCGCCTACTCAGGAGCTACCGCGATGACTCGTCGACTCGCACTGAACCGTTTCATCTCCGGCACCCGCCGTCGTACCGCGGCTGGGATCGGCGCGGCCGTCGTTGCGTCGGCCCTGGTCGCGACGGCCTGCTCGCCGGTCGAGCCGGCCGGCGGTGACAATCCGTCGAGCAGTCAGTCGGCCGGCGGGCAGGATGTGTTCGGTGAGGCGGCCGACGCGGCGAAGGTGAAGCAGGGCGGCACGCTGACGGTCGCCCTGTCCGCCGATCCGGACAAGCTGGACCCGACGCTGTCGCGCAGCCTGTACTCGCGGTACGTCTTCCACACGATGTGCGAGAAGCTCTACGACCTCGGCCCTGACGCCAAGCTGGTCCCGCAGCTCGCGACCGCGCTGCCGACGGTCTCGTCCGACGGGCTCAGCCTGACGATCCCGCTGAAGGAGGGCGTGAAGTTCGCCGACGGCGGCACGTTCGACTCCAACGCGGTCAAGATCTCGCTGAACCGCGATCTCACGCTGGCCGGCTCGGCGCGCAAGAGCGAGCTCGGCCCGGTCACCGCGATCGAGACGCCGGACCCGAAGACCGTGGTCATCAAGCTCTCGAAGCCGTTCGCCCCGCTGGCCGCCGCGCTGGCCGACCGGGCCGGGATGGTGCTCAGCCCGGCCGCGGTCGCCAAGCTCGGCGCGAACTTCTCCACCGCGCCGGTCTGCGTCGGCCCGTTCAAGTTCGCCAGCCGGGTCGCCCAGAACTCGATCAAGGTCGTCAAGGACCCGCAGTACTACGACGCCGCCAAGGTGCACCTGGACGCGATCGAGTACCGGATCATCACCGACTCCAGCATCCGCTCCGCGAACCTGAAGTCCGGGGACGCGCAGGTCGCGGACTCGCTGTCGTCGCAGGACGCCCCGACGCTGCAGAAGGACGACACTGTCAGCGTGCTGCAGTCGCAGTCGCTGGGCTACCAGGGCCTGACCATCAACATCGGGAACGCCAACGGCATCGGCAACCCGCAGAAGCAGCTCGACACCCCGATCGCGAAGGACCCGAAGGTCCGCCAGGCGCTGGCGCTGGCGATCGACCGGGAAGCGCTGGTGAAGTCGATCTTCAACGGGCTCAACACGGTCGCCTGTTCGCCGATCTCGCCGAAGAGCGAGTTCACCTCCGACGCGGCGCAGGTGTGCCCGGCGCACGATCCCGCGAAGGCCAAGCAGTTGCTGGCGGACGCCGGCGTGAGTACGCCGTACAAGGTCGAGATGATCACGTCGAACAACCCGGACAGTCTGCGCCTCGCACAGGCGCTGCAGGGAATGGTGAAGGACGCCGGGTTCGATCTGGTCATCAAGCCGGTCGAGTACGCCGCTCTGCTGGACCAGCAGGACCGTGGTGACTTCCAGCTGTTGCAGCTCGGCTGGTCCGGGCGGGTCGACCCGGACGCGAACATCTACAACTTCGTCGGCACGACCGGCAGCCAGAACGTCTCCGGCTACAGCAACCCGGCCCTCGACAAGCTGCTGACCGACGCGCGCCAGTCCACCGACCAGGCCCAGCGCGTGAAGCTGTACGGCGAGGTCACCACGTTGCTGCAGCAGGACGACCCCATCATCTACATGTACCGCCAGCGCAACCTGACCGGCGTCTCGAAGAAGCTCCTGGGCATCCAGGTCTACCCCGACGGCGTGATCCGCACGGCCTTCGCGGGATTTGCGAAGTGAGAAGGTATCTCCTCAATCGTTTGTGGCAGTCTGCGGTGACGCTCGTGCTCGCGACGATCGTGGTGTTCGCCGGGGTGCGGGCGTTGCCGGGGGATCCGGCGCTGGCGCTGGCGGGTGAGGACCGCGATCCGGAGTCGCTGCGGGCGATCCGGCAGCAGTACGGGCTCGACCAGTCGTGGCTCGTGCAGTTCTGGCAGTTCGTGAGCCACGCGGCGCGCGGTGATCTCGGGCAGTCGATCCGGACCGGTACGCCGGTGCGGTCGATGATCCTGAGCGCGCTGCCGGTGACGATCGAGCTGTCGGTCCTGGCGATCCTGATCGCGAGCGTGATCGGGGTCGGCGCCGGTGTCATCGCCGCCGTACGTCGTGGGCGCCCGGCGGAATGGGCCGCGAACGCGCTGGCCCTGCTCGGTCTGTCGGTGCCGCACTTCTGGCTCGGGCTGATGGCGATCCTGTACCTGTCGGTTGCCCTCGGCCTCTTTCCTGCCTCGGGTTTCGTCCCGTTCTTCAGCAACCCGGTGGCGAACCTGCACCACCTGATCCTCCCGGCGCTGATCCTCGGCACCGGTCTGTCCGCCGTGATCATGCGCCAGACCAGGTCCTCGATGCTCGACGCGCTGTCCGCCGACTACATCCGGACGGCGGAAGCCAAAGGTCTTCCGCCCAAGGCGGTCGTCGGCAAGCACGCCCTGCGCAACAGCCTGATCGTGGTCGTCACGATCGTCGGCCTCCAGCTGGGCGCGCTGATCTCCGGCGCGGTCGTGACGGAGCGGATCTTCGCGCTCCCCGGATTCGGCAAGCTGACCGTCGACGCGGTCTTCCAGCGCGACTATCCCGTGATCCAGGCGGTCGTGCTGGTGACCGCGACGTCGTACATCGTCATCAATCTGCTGGTCGACCTGCTGTACTCCGTCATCGATCCGCGGATCCGCGTGCGAGGTGAAGCGTGATGGCAGTCGCTGATGTCACTGATGCTTTGACGGCGGCGCCGCTCCGCAGCAACCGCCGCCGAGTGGTACGCCGGATCCTGCACAACCCGCTCGCTCTGACCGGGCTCGCAGTGCTGGCGATCGCGGTGATCCTCGCGGTCTTCGCCAACTGGCTGGCGCCGCACGAGCCCACCCAGACCCACCTCGACCGTGCATTCGCTCCCCCGGGCACCGCCGGGTACCTGCTTGGCACCGACGACCTCGGCCGCGACGTGCTCTCGCGGATCATGTTCGGACTGCGCGCGTCGCTGCACGTCGGTGTCCTGGCGGTCGCGTTCTCGCTGGTGGTCGGCGTACCGCTCGGGCTGATCGCCGGGTACTTCCGAACCGTCGACGCGCTGATCTCCCGGCTCACCGACCTGGTGCTCGCGTTCCCGTTCCTGATCCTCGCGGTCGGGCTCGCCGCGATCCGCGGCGCGAGCCTCGGCAACGCGGCGATCGCGATCGGGATCGCGCAGATCCCCGGCATGATCCGGATCGTCCGGTCGGAGACGCTGCGGATCAAGTCGCTCGACTTCGTCGCCGCGGCGATCGTCGAGGGCGCGAGCGACGCCTGGGTGCTGGGCCGGCACATCTTCCCGAACGCCGGCTCCGCGATCATCGTCCAGGCCACCGTCGGCATCCCGGCGGCGATCCTCGGCGAGGCCGTGCTGTCGTTCCTCGGCCTCGGCATCCAGCCACCCGCCCCGAGCCTCGGCACGATGCTCGCCGACGCGCAGCAGTTCGCGTCCCGGGCGCCGTGGGCCGCGGTGATGCCGGGTGTCGCGATCATGCTGCTCACGCTGGCGTTCAACATCGTCGGCGACAGCCTCCGCGACGCCCTCGACCCGAAGGCGAGCCGCCGATGAAACCTGTACTGGCAGTCAAAGATCTCTCGGTCACCTTCCGTACCGAAGACGGGCCGTTGTCGGCGGTCGACCGGGTCAGCTTCGACGTCGGGGACGGCGAGGTCCTGGCCGTGGTCGGTGAGTCCGGCTGCGGCAAGAGCGTCACCGCGATGAGCATCGCCGGCCTTCTCCCCCGGACGGCGACCGTCGACGGCTCGGTCGAGCTCGACGGGACCGAGCTGATCGGCGCCGACAAGCGAACGCTCCGCTCGATCCGCGGCCGCGAGGTCGCGTACATCTTCCAGGAGCCGATGACCTCACTGAACCCGGTCTTCACCGTCGGCCACCAGATCATCGAGGTCCTGCGGACGCATATCGGCCTCAACCGCCAGGCGGCGCACGCCCGCGCGATCGAACTGCTCAAGCTCGTCGGCATCCCGTCCGCCGAGCGCCGCGTCGGGGACTATCCGCACCAGCTGTCCGGCGGCATGCGGCAGCGCGTGATGATCGCGATGGCGGTCGCCTGCGACCCGAAGGTGCTGATCGCCGACGAGCCGACCACGGCCCTCGACGTCACGATCCAGGCCGGAATCCTCGACGTACTGCGTGGTCTGCGCGAGCGCCTCGGGACCAGCATCGTGCTGATCACGCACGACCTCGGAGTGGTCGCCGATCTCGCCGACCGCGTCGCGGTGATGTACGCCGGACGCGTCGTGGAGACCGCCGACGTACACGACCTGTTCGCACACCCGGAGCACCCGTACACGGTCGGTCTGCTCAGGGCCTCCCCCGCCGCCGGACGGCACGCCGACGCCCAGCGCCTGAACGAGATTCCCGGCCTCGTCCCGGTGCTCACCGAGCAACCCGACGCGTGCACGTTCGCCGACCGCTGCCCACGCGCCCTCGACACCTGTACGTCGTCCCAGCCGCAACTCACCGACCGCCCGCATCGCGTCGCGTGCTGGAACCCGGTCCGCGAACCCGTGGAGGTCTGATGGATTCCCTCGCGTTGGAGGTCGAGGACCTCGTCATGCACTTCGGCCCCGTGCGGGCGGTCGACGGTGTCACGCTGCGGATCCGGCAGGGCTCCGTCGTCGCACTCGTCGGCGAGAGCGGCTCCGGGAAGTCGACCGTCGGCCGCTGCATCGTCCGGCTGCTCGAACCGACCGGCGGAACCGTCCGGCTCGCGGGCGCCGACATCACCCACCTGAACCGGCGCCGGCTCCGGCCGCACCGCCGCGACGTGTCCATCGTGTTCCAGGACCCGGCCGGCTCGCTCGACCCGCGACTGTCCGTCGGCGACATCGTCGGCGAACCGCTGCGGCTCATGCGGCGCAAGGACATCTCCGCCAAGGTGTCCGAGTCACTGCGCCGGGTCGGCTTGCGTCCGGAGGTCGCGCAGCGTGCACCCCATGAGCTGTCCGGCGGTCAGCGCCAGCGCGTCAGCATCGCCCGCGCGCTGATCTCCGAGCCACGGCTGCTCGTCGCGGACGAGCCGACCAGTGCGCTGGACGTCTCGGTGCAAGCCGCCGTACTCAATCTGCTCGCCGATCTCCAGCGTGATCTCGGCTTCGCCTGCCTGTTCATCACGCACGACCTGTCCGCGGTCGAGTACCTCGCGGACGAGGTTGCGGTGATGTATCTCGGGCAGCTGGTCGAGCAGGGACCGCGCGCGAGGATCTTCGGGAGCCCGGCGCACCCGTACACGCAGGCGCTGCTGTCCGCCGCGCCGGTCCCCGATCCCGCCGAGCAGCGCGCCCGCCGGCCCGTTCTGCTCGGTGACGACCTTCCGTCGGCGATCGACCCGCCACCCGGCTGCCGTTTCCACACCCGATGCCCGGTCGCGGTGGACACATGCCGGACAGTCGTCCCGGAACGGCGGACGATCGGGGAAGGTGGACATCAGGTCGCGTGTCACCTCGTCAACGACGACGGCACCGGTCCCGACGTACGACCGGTCGCTTCGCAATCTCAGCTCCTCAGTCCAGGCCGGGAGGCCCCATGAGCTTCACCACTCGTCCTACCCTCCGTGGCACGTTCGGGATGGTTTCGTCCACGCACTGGCTGGCGTCGCAGTCGGCCATGCGGATCCTCGAGCTGGGCGGCAACGCGTTCGACGCGGGCGCCGCCGCCGGGTTCGTGCTGCACGTGGTCGAGCCGCACCTCAACGGTCCGGGCGGGGAGGTGCCGGCGATCATCGCGACCGCCGACGACCCGGCGCCGCGGGTCCTCTGCGGTCAGGGCGTCGCGCCGGCCGGTGCGACCATCGAGCACTACCGGTCACTCGGTCTGACGTTGGTGCCCGGTTCCGGTCCGCTCGCGGCCACGGTTCCCGGCGCGGTCGACGCCTGGCTGCTCCTGTTGCGCGACCACGGCACCCTGCCGTTGAGCGTCGTACTCGAGCCCGCGATCGACTACGCCCGCAACGGGCATCCGCTGGTGCCGAGGATCGCCGACACCATCGGCACCGTGCAGCAGCTCTTCGAGGAGCACTGGCCGACGTCCGCAGCGCTCTGGCTCAAGGACGGCCGTCCGGTGACGGGCCGGTTCAGCAACGAGGCGTACGCCGCGACACTCGAGAAGCTGGTGCGAGAGGCCGTCGGAGCGGACCGGCAGGCGCAGATCGAGCAGGCGCGGAAGGTGTGGCGGGAAGGGTTCGTCGCGGAGGCGATCGACACGTTCTCGCGGCTGCCGCATCGCGACTCCAGCGGGTCGGATCACGCCGGTTTGATCACCGGCGACGATCTGGCGGCGTTCGAGGCGACGTGGGAAGACCCGGCGACGTACGACTGGAACGGCTACACGGTCGCCAAGACCGGTCCGTGGGGCCAGGGCCCTGGTCTGCTGCAGTCACTCGCGGTACTCGCGGAGCTCGGTGACGTCGACCTCGATACCGCCGAGGGCGTGCACGCGACGGTCGAGGTCATGAAGCTGTCGTACGCGGACCGGGAGGCGTGGTACGGCGACGGCGCCGACGTACCGCTCGACACGCTCCTGTCTCCTGGGTATGCCGCTGAGCGGGCGAAGCTGATCGGTTCGGAGGCGTCGCTGGAGTTGCGGCCGGGTAGTCCGGACGGGCGTACGCCGAGGCTGCCGTCGATTGCTGCGGGCAACGAGACGGGTGATGCGACGACGGGTGAGCCGACCGTTTCTCCGGTCGGTGAGACGCGTGGGGACACCTGCCACGTGGATGTGGTCGACCGGTGGGGGAACATGATCTCGGCGACGCCGAGCGGCGGCTGGTTGCAGTCGTCGCCGACGATTCCGGAGCTTGGGTTCTGTCTGGGGAGTCGGGCGCAGATGTTCTGGCTCGAGGAGGGGCTACCGGCGTCGCTTGCGCCTGGGAAGCGTCCGCGGACGACTCTGACGCCGACGCTGGTGCTGCGGGACGGTCAGCCGGTCATGGCCTGCGGTTCGCCTGGTGGTGACCAGCAGGACCAGTGGCAGTTGCTGTTCCTGCTGCGGCATCTCGGCGGTGGGTTGGACCTGCAGGAGGCGATTGACGCGCCTGCTTGGCACACCACCGGGTTCCCGTCGTCGTTCTACCCGCGAGCCAGCGAGCCGGGTGGGCTGGTGGTGGAGAGCCGGGTCGGCCGGGTCGTCATGGACGAGCTGGTACGGCGTGGGCACGTCGTGACCGAGTCCGACCCGTGGAGCCTCGGCCGGCTGTGCGCGGTCCGGAAGGAAGCCGACGGCGTACTCGCGGCCGCAGCCAACCCACGCGGCATGCAGGGCTACGCAGTAGGCCGCTGACGTCAGGTTTTTCGGATCAGGGCGGCTTTGGCAGCGGCTTCTACGTGGAGGCGGGCGGCTGTGCTTGCGGCGGCAGAGTCGCCGGCTTCGATCGCCTCGACCAGCCGGACGTGCTCCTCGGACGAGTGCGGCGCGCGCTGGGCCGCGCCGACCCGGAACACCCAGTGAACGTGGTGGTACATCGCGGCCGAGATCGAGAGCAGCCAGCGGTTCCCGCTGACCTCGATCACGGCCCGGTGGAACTCGCTGTTGAGCTCGGCGACCCGGTCGAAGTCCTCCGCCTTCGTGGCGTCGTTCGCCTCCTCGACCAGCCGCCGCAGGGTCGAGATCCCCGCCGGCGTCGCCCGCTCCGCCGCGAGCCCGGCAGCGAGCGTCTCGAGCTGCTCCCGGACGGCGAACAGATCCCGGACCGCAGTCTCGTCGAGGGTCGCGACAACCGCGCCGCGGCGCGGAAGGATCTGGACGAAGCCTTCGGCCTCCACCACACGCAGTGCTTCCCGGACCGGGTTTCGTGACACCCCGAAGTCGTCCGCGAGACGCGTCTCGGTCAGCCGCTCGCCCTCGTGGTACTCACCGTCCACGATCCGCCGCCGCAGTTCCGCGAGCACCTGCTCGCGGAGCGCGATGTGATCGGCACCGATCGTGCGGATCATCCGGTCCCGGCGGGCGTCCTCGTCCAGCTGCTCCACCCCTGGCTCCTCTCCCCGCTCCCCGTTCGGCCTGCGCGCCACGGTAGCGGATGGATGGGCACGCGGCACGTGATCCCGGGACGGCGTTATCTTGACGTCTTGAGCATTCGACTGATTCCGCTGACGGATCCCGACCACAAGCCGTTCAGCCGCCGGATCGCCTGGCTGGCTGCGCAGGCCGACGGTACGCCGGTCGGTTCCGCGTTCCTGCGCCTGAGCAGCCGCAAGTCCCACGCGCACCTGGGCGACCTGGAGATCACCGTGCACCCGGCCGAGCGCGGCCGTGGGATCGGCACGCTCCTGCTCGGCGCCGTCGTCACCGGCGCGCGCGACCACGACGTACGGACGCTGGTCACGGATGTCGACGTCAACTCGGTCGGCGACCACTTCCTCCGGCGTCACGGGTTCACGATCGGCCTGACGCTGATCTACGCGCGGCTCGATCTCTCGACGACGACAACGCCCGACGTACCGGAGGTCCCCGGCTACCGGCTGGTGTCCTGGGAAGGGGCAGCGCCGGACGAACTGGTGCACACCTTCACCGACGCCCGCACGGGGATGAACGACGCGCCGTCGGGCACGATCGACACGGGCGTGGACGTGTGGGACGTCGAACGGACCAGGCACGCCGCACAGCTGATCGAGCAGCGCGGCGAACGGCTCTCGGTCGTCGCGGCGGTCGACGCCACCGGCCGTATCGCCGGCTTCACCGAGGTCGTCGTCGCGGGCGACGGGAAGGGCGACGGCCAGAACTACGGCACCGCCGTCCTCCCCGAGCACCGCGGCCGCGGGCTCGCGCTGTGGATGAAGGCCGCCCAGATCCACGAGATCCGTCGCCGCTTCCCCGATCTCGACGGCCTGCTCACCGACACGGTCGACACCAACACGGCTATGCGGCGCACCAACGACCGCCTCGGGTACCGCCCGCAGTACCAGGTGCACCGGCGGACGCTCGACCTGTAGCGGCTACAGCAGTCCGGCCAGCCGGTACAGCACGAGCGAACCCGCGACCGCGACGTTCAGGCTGGCGCCGGTCCCGATCATCGGGATCTCGACCACGACGTCCAGCTCGTCGACCGCTTCGGGCGGGATACCGGTGCGTTCGTGCCCGAGTACGGCGATCGTCCGGTTCCGGGCCGGCGGCAGATCGGCCAGCCGGATCGCCTCGTCGGCCAACTCGACCCCGATCACCGTGGTGTCCGGCCGGCTCCGCTGATCGACCAGCCAGCGCACCGGATCGTGCCCGGTCCAGTGAACGCAGGTCCGCCGGCGCAGCGTGTTGCCCTTGGCAAGCGCATCGGGCACCCACGGCAGCTTCGGTACGGCGAGACACGCGCCGACCGCGTCACAGGTCCGGAGCAGCGTCCCGAGGTTCACGTCGTACATCGGCCAGAGCGGCGCGATCAGCAGATGGTCCCAGCACGAGTGGGACTTGCGGCGGCGTTGGTGCCTGAGGTCCTTGCGGCTCCGCACCCGGATCCCGCTCATCGAGCAGCGGGATCGATCCTCCCGTCAGGAATTCGCGTCATCATGACACCCAGTCTACTGGCCGAGGATCTTGAGCACCGCCGCGGTCGTGATCGGGTGATATCCGGGGCGGGCCTTGGCGAAGACCTCCGCGGCGAACGCCCGGTCCGTACCGGCCAGCGCCTGGTACACCGGGAGGACCAGCTTCATCCGGCCGACCGTGGTGAGGAACTCGGCCATCTCGGCGTACGCCGCCTCGTAGCTGCTGGCAGCAACGATCTGGTACCAGCGCCGCGCGATCTCACCGTTCGCCGTCCCGGTCAGGCCGAACGCGCGGTCGAGCTGCTGCAGCAGCAGCGGGCTCAGTACGTCGGGAGCCGCGTCGAGGAACCGCAGCCACTCCTGCGTCGTCCACCGCTCCGCTCCGTGCGGCAGCTCGCCCGTCGTCAGCCACAGACCGCGCGCCTCGTCGACGATCTGGAACCGGGCCGACACCGCGCGCCGCGCGAACGCCGGAATCCCCGGCTCGTACAGCCAGGCGGCCAGCTCGGCCTCGGTCACCACGTCCGGGTGCGGCCCGGTCAGGTGCTCCCGCAGGTGCTCCACGAAGTTGTCGGTGTTGATGCTGCGGAACGCGAACGCGTCGAAGTACCCGCGCAGGAACGGGTCGAACACCTCCCGCGTGAACCGCTCCTCCAGCCACGACAGGAACCAAGAGCCCTTCAGCGGGCCGGTCGACGTCGTCCCGTGGTACTCGGACCGGTGGTGCAGGCCCGGCAGCTCGACCGCGAGCTCGGCCGGTGTCAGCGGGTCCAGCTTCACGACGGTCGCGTGCTGCTTGATCGCGGTCTCCATCACCGCGAACTCGGTCCCATAGACGGCCTCGACGATCCGGTTCTCGACGTACGACGTGAAGCCCTCGTTGAGCCAGATGTCGTCCCAGCTGTCCTGCGTGACGAGGTTGCCGGACCAGCTGTGCGCCAGCTCGTGCGCGATCACGCTGACGAGCGACTTGTCGCCGATCACCACGGTCGGGGTCGCGAACGTCATCCGCGGGTTCTCCATACCGCCGTACGGGAACGACGGCGGCAGCACGAGCAGGTCGTAGCGGCCCCAGCGGTACGGGCCGAAGAGCTCCTCGGTGACCCGCATCATCTCCTCGGTGTCGGAGAACTCGGTCGCGGCCCTCCGCACGGTCGCGGGCTCGGCCCACACGCCGGACCGCTCACCGAGCGGCTCGAACACCAGGTCGCCCGCGGCGATCGCCAGCAGGTACGACGGGATCGGCTCCGGCATCACCACGTCGTACGAGCCGGTGCGGCGCGACGTCGTACCGTTGTCGGCGCTCATCAGCACCATCAGCTCCGGCGGCGCCGTCACGTGCGCGGCGTAGCTGAACCGCACACTCGGCGTGTCCTGCACCGGAACCCAGCTGCGCGCGTGGATCGCCTGCGACTGGCTGAACATGAACGGCATCACGCCGCCGGCCGTCATCGCCGGCTCCAGCCACTGCAGACCGGTCGCGGTCGGCGCGGTCCGGTAACTCACCTTGACCCGCGGGTGGCCCGCCGTCCGGATGGTCAGCGCCGAACCCAGCTCGGGGTCCGGAACCGCGAGGCTGTACTCCAGCGGCTCCCAGCCGTCGGCCGTCAGCCCTTCGACACCCAGCACCGTGAGGTCGCGGGTGTCCAGGACCAGCCGGCCGGTCGCACCGGTCCAGGCGAGAGTGTGCGTGGCACTGCCGGCCAGCACCTTCTCGTCGAAGTCGAGCGCGAGGTCGAGCTCGAGGTGGGTGGTCCGAACCACATTCGGCTCGGCGTAGGAGTGGCGATCGTGCGTCAAGGGATGCTCCCCGAGTGAGGCGTCCGGGGAACACTACCTACGTCCCGGTCGGTTCGGACGACCAATCTGAGCCAGCCGCACCACCGTGCCAAAACCCTCGAACGGTGCTGACACGGCAAACTGGTCTCATGACGACCCAGCGGAACCCCGAGCTGGTGCTGAAACGGCGGCCGTTCGGGTCCTGGCTGCTCGGGCCGGCCGACCAGAGCCCGCAACGGCTGCGGATCCGCCTGCACCTGCTGCTCACCGTGTTCTCGGTCGGCACCAACCTGATCGGTGCCTTCGTCACCTTCGTCCTCGCCGCCTTCGTGCTGCCGGGACCGTCGCTGGTCGACCAGCTCCAGCTCATCGACGCGATCGTCATCCCGGCGTACTTCCTCTTCGCCGTGGCGGTTTGCTACCTCTGGAGCACCCGCCTCACGCACCGCGTCACCGCCTGGATCGACCTGGAGCGCCCGGCGACGCGGAAAGAGCAGATCGCGACGCTGCAACTGCCGCTGCGACTGACCCTGATCGAGGTCCTGCTCTGGCTGGGCGCCGCCGTGCTGTTCTCGGTGATGACGCTGATCCTGCAGCCGGAGAACGCGCTGCGCGTCGCGCTCACCGTGATCGACGGGATGATCATCACCTCCACGGTCTCGTACCTGCTGACCGAGTTCACCCTCCGCCCCGTCGCCGCGCGGGCGCTCGTCGACTCCCCGCCGCCCCGGCGCCTGCTCGCGGCCGGGCTGAAGGCGCGCACGGTCTTCTTCTGGGCGGTCGGCTCCGGCGTACCCGTGGCCGGGCTGATGCTGGCCGCCGTGCTCGCGCTGATCGACGGCAACGTCAGCTCCACCCGGCTCTCGGTCGTGATCCTTGCCCTGGGCATCGTGGCGCTCGGCAACGGTTGCCTGCTCACCTGGCTGTCGGCGAAGTCCGTGGTGGCGCCGGTGCGGTCGGTGCGGGACGCGTTGAGTCTGATCGGCGAGGGGCGGCTCGACGTGAGCATCCCGGTCTTCGACGGCACCGAGCTCGGGTCGCTGCAGGCCGGGTTCAACCGGATGGCCGACGGGCTGCGTGAGCGGGAACGCATCCGCGACCTGTTCGGGCGGTACGTCGGGCCGGACGTCGTCCAGGAGGCGCTGACCAGCGACAGCCTCGGCGGCGAGGAGCGGTACGCCGCGGTGCTGTTCGTCGACCTGGTCGGATCGACCGAGCTGGCGGCGCAGCGGCCGCCGGCCGAGGTCGTGCAGCTGCTCAACCGGTTCTTCGCCATCGTGGTGGCCGAGGTCGACCGGCAGGGCGGGTTTGTGAACAAGTTCGCCGGTGACGCGGTGCTGGCGGTCTTCGGGGCGCCGGCCGAGCTGGCGGACCCGGCGGGCAGCGCACTCGCCGCAGGGCGGGAGCTGTCCCGGCGGCTCGCCGCCGAGTTGCCGGAGGCAACCGCCGGGATCGGTGTCACGGCCGGGATCGTGGTGGCCGGTACGGTCGGCGACGTCCGACGGCACGAGTACACCGTGATCGGCGACCCGGTGAACGAGGCCTCACGGCTGAGCGAGCTCGCCAAGACCGCGCCGGGCCGGCTGATCGCCTCGATGACCGCGGTCGACAAGGCGGCGCCGGGCGAGTCCGATCAGTGGCGGCAGAGCGACCTGGTCACTGTGCGAGGGCGGTCGGTGCCGACCCGTCTTGCTGTCCCGCAGTGATGAGCTCGTGGAGCAGCGCCGCGCCGTACAGCATCGCCTTGGTTTGGCGGTCGTGGGCGGCGCGGCGCTCGGCGATCGCGGTGCGCAACGCGTCGGTGCTGCCGGTACGGCGCAGTCCGTCGAGGACCGGCTTGATCTGCTCGAAGTAGTACCGGCCCTGGCGGAGCATGTGGATGATCCGCGCGTCCCGTACCTCCTCCGGGCCGTAACGCCGGTACTTCGTGCCCGGTTCGCGCGACGGAGCGAGCAGGCCTGCGGCCTCCCAAACGCGGAGGGCCGACGTACGGACGCCCAAGCGGTGCGCGAGTTCGCCGACGAGCAGGGACGGTCCCGTGACGGGCTGCTCGTCGACGTACTCCGCGGCCAATGCTCCGAGGGCCTCGCTGGCGGCGTCAGTGGCGAGTCGCTGCTCGTGCAGGGCGGCGTGCGCCGCGTCCACCAGCCGGTAAGCGAGCGCCTCGTCGCCGTTGTGGACGGCGCGCATGATCTCGGTGGCGGTCTCGGCACCGAACCCCGGGTAGAGGGCGCGGTACGTCAGCAACGCCTGCAGATGCTCAGGACCGTACTGGCGATACCCGGTGTCCGACCGCGGCGCCGGCGGCAGGATCCCGGACGCCTCGTAGTTGCGGACGAGCTGAGTCGACACCCCGGCCCGGCGCGCGAGGTCTACCGGCCGCAGTCCCATCCGTCACCGGCCGCCCGAGACGTCGACCGTCGTACCGGTCATGTAGGAGGAACGGTCCGAGGCCAGGAACGCGATCACCTCGGCGACCTCCTCCGGCTTGCCGGGTCGCGCCAGCGGCGGGGTCGCACCGAGGCGGTCCAGGCGGCCGGGCTCGTGGATGTCGGTCTGGATCAGGCCCGGCCGGACGCCGAGGACGCGGACGCCTTCCTTCGCGACCTCGTTGGCCAGACCGGTCGTCAGCGCGTCGACAGCGGCCTTGCTCGCCGCGTAGTCGACGTACTCCCCCGCCGATCCGAGCACTGCCGCGCGCGAGGAGATGTTCACGATGACGCCACCGTCCCCGCCGTACGCCGTCGACATCCGGCGGACCGCGGCGCCCGCGACGAGGAACGCGCTGACCGTGTTGATCCGGAACACCCGGTCGAGCCGCTCCGCGTCGTACTCCGCGACCCGCCCGGCGGGCGAGACGACGCCGGCGTTGTTGATCACCGCACCGATCGGGCCCAGCTCCGCGGCGACCGTCTCGAAGAGCCGCTCGACCTGCTCGGCCTCGGCGACGTCGGCCTGGACGGCGATCGCGCGGGCGCCACGTTCCTCGCAGGCCTTCACGACCCGCGCGGCCTCGTCGGCCTGGGTCCGGTAGTTCACCGCGACGTCCCAGCCGTCCGTCGCGAGCGCGAGCGATGCGGCCGCCCCGATCCCGCGACTCCCACCGGTGACCAGCACAACCCCACGTCCCTCAGTCATGGGTCCACTGTTTCATGTGGACGTCACGCAGGTGGCTTCGCGAACCCGAGCTGGGTCTCCGAGTCGGTGAATCCGAGCGAGCGATAGATCCGGATCGCGAGGTACTCCGGATCCGCGACCATCACCAGAGTCCGCGCACCGCCTTCGGTCAGCCCGTACGTCGACGCGTGATGGACGAGCGTGGTGGCCAGGCCGCGACCGCGATCCTCGGGGGACGTCTGCACGTCCTGGAACCGGGCCAGTCCCTTGCCGTCGAACATCAACCCGAGCGCACTCTGCAGCCGATCTCCGTCGAACGCGCCGAACCACTTCCCGTGACCGGCATCGACCAGCTCACGTTTCGCCGCCAGCCTGCGCCGCGTGAACTCCTCGTACGCGGCGTCGACCGTCATCGTCGCGGTGGCGAGGCTCTGGTGGTACAGCTGCTCCCAGTCGTCGTCACTGCTCAGGAAGCGGTACGTCGAGTCCGTGTTGGGCCGCTGCGGTTGAAGGACGCGATCGGCCGTCATCACGACACTGCCGTCGGCTGTGAGCCCGGCGGCGGTCAGCTCGTTCTCGGCCCCGATCTCGCCGTCCACGGTATCGATGCCGATGGCAACGTGGTCCGCGTCCGGGAACTCGCGCCGGAAGTCGTCGAGCCGGCGCTTCGTGTCCCCGGGCGCGAACGGCGTGCGGTAGAGCAGGAAGTTCCCCCACCAGAAGCCCGGGTTGCCGGGCGTCCGCACGACGACGTACTCCCCCGTGTCGTGCATGGTGCTGCCGCTCAGCGCCAGCAGCAGCAGATCCGTCCGGTAGCCCAGGCTCACGATGTCCACGGCGACATCCTCGCCCAGGGCCGTTCAGGTTGACATGCAGCTAATTGGCTGCCTATGTTGGAAAGGCAGCCAAACGGCTGCATGAATGCGATCGGAGTGCGATGGACGACGAGGTGTTCCGGGCGCTCGCGGATCCGAGCCGGCGCCGGCTGCTCGACCTGCTGAATGCGCGCAACGGGCAGACGCTGCGCGAGCTGTGCGCCGAGCTGGACATGGCGCGGCAGTCCGTCAGCAAGCATCTCGCCGTACTCGAGAGCGCCAACCTCGTCAGCACCGTACGGCGCGGCCGGGAGAAGCTGCACCACCTGAACGCCGAGCCGATCAACGCCATCGCCGATCGCTGGATCCATCAGTACGACCGTCGGCGGGTGCAGTTCTTCGCCGACCTCAAGACGGCTCTGGAGGACGAGATGAACGACTTCGTGTACACGACCTACATCCGGACCACGCCCGAGCGGCTGTGGCAGGCACTGACCGACGCGGCGTTCACCGAGCAGTACTGGCAACTCCACCACGAGACCGACTGGCAGCCCGGTTCCCCGATGGTGTGGCACCAGGGCGACGTCGCGATCTCCGGACCGGGGCAGGTCGTCATCGAGCACACGCCGTACACGCGACTGTCCTACGCCTGGCACCACATCACGCCCGAGTTCGCGAAAGCGGTCGGGTTCGACGAGGAGACGTACGAGAAGACCAGCCGGGAGCCGCTGTCGACGGCGACCTTCGAACTGGAGCCGGTCGACGGCCAGGTGAAGCTGACCGTGATCCACAGCGGCTTCGAGCCGGACAGCACGATCCGCACCATGATCCAGGAGGGCTGGCCGTCGCTGCTCGCCGATCTGAAATCCTTGCTGGAGACCTCAGTCGCCGCCGCGCAGTAGGAGTCCCGCGTGCCCCGTCCGAACATCGTGATCATCTACACCGACGACCTCGGCTGGGGCGACCTCGGCTGCTACGGCAGCCCTCACATCCGGACGCCGCATCTCGACGCGCTGGCCGCGCGCGGCATCCGGATGACCGACTGGTACTCGAACTCCCCCGTCTGCTCGCCGTCGCGGGCCGCACTGCTGACCGGCCGGCACCCGGCGCACGCCGGAGTCGAGTCGATCCTCGGCGCCCGCCGGGACACCCACGGTCTGCCGCCGCAGTCCACGCTCGCCGCGGCGCTGTCGACGGCCGGATGGCGTACGGCGGTGTTCGGCAAGTGGCACCTCGGCGTCGAGCCGGGGTCGGCGCCGCTCCGGTTCGGGTTCGACCACCACTTCGGGTTCCGGGCCGGCTGCGTCGACTACTACTCGCACATCATGTACTGGGGTGTGCGGAATCCGCTGCACGACCTGTGGTCGGACGACGACGAGGTCTGGCACAACGGCGAGTACCTGACCGACCTGATCACCGACCGCGCGGTCGAGTTCGTCACGGAGGTCAGCGATCCGTTCCTCTGCTACGTCGCCTACAACGCGCCGCACTACCCGATGCACGCGCCGGCCGACGCGATGGCGCAGTACGCGGGCCTGCCGTGGGACCAGCAGGTGATGGCCGCGATGGTCAGCCGCGTCGACGACGGCGTCGGGCGGATCGTCGAGGCGCTGGAGCGAACCGGGCGGCTCGACGACACGATCATCTTCTTCTCGTCGGACAACGGGCCGTCGGCGGAGGAACGCAACTGGCTCGGCGGCGAGGAGATCGCGTACGCCGGCGGTTCGACCGGTGGACTGCGCGGGCACAAAGGGTCGGTCTTCGAGGGCGGGATCCGGGTACCCGGCATCTGGTCGTGGCCGGCCGGACTGCCCGCGGGCCGGACGTGTGACGAGCCGTCGATGATGATGGACGTCGCGCCGACGATCCTCGCCGCGGCCGGTCTCGCACCGGACGCGGATCTCGACGGAGAGGACCTGCTGCCGACGCTGGCCCACGGGCGGACCGAGCCGGAGCGGGTGTTGTCGTGGGAGTACGAGGGTCAGCTCGCGGTGCGCCGCGGCCGCTGGAAGCTCGTCGCCGATCCTTCCGAACGACTCGGGGCACCACGAGTGGCAGGCCGGATGTTGTTCGATCTCGCCGCCGATCCGCACGAAACCACCGACCTGGCCGCGCGCGAGCCCGAGGTGCTGGCCGACCTCGGGAAGCAGGTCGAGGCTTGGTCGGAGACGCTCGACGGCTGGCGACGGGCGCGGGTCTAGGGTCGCTTGTGGATCACCAGTGGCAGGACTGCGGCGGCGCCTGCTTCGCGAAGCTTGGCGGCCGCCACGGTGACCGGCCATTGGGATGACGTGGAGTCGACGAGCAGCAGGACGGTGCGTGCCGTGACGGCCTGAGCTGTCAGGTCGTCCACCTCGAGGCCGTCGCGCCAGACCTTCGCCTCCTCGGCCGACGACAGGTCGTCGGTGTAACCGGTCCGATCGACGGTCAACTCCGCGCGCTCCAACCGGCCGACCCCGGCCACGTGATCGGCCACCGCGGACGTGAGCTCCCGATATCCCCCGGCAGCAAGCGGTACGACGACATCCGGCCGCGCCGACCATGAACCACGCCAACGGGACAGCGCCGCGACAGCGCCGGCCTGCAACGCCTCGACCGCATCAGGCGCGGGCGAGCTGCTGAACGCGCCCTGCAACACCTCACGCCACTCGGGCGCGTCGGCGTACACGATGATGCGGCCCGGCTCGGCGGAGAGCGCGGGCGGGATCTTCCCGCGGGCACCGAACGCGCCGCCCGGCCACATCTTCCGGGTCTCCAGGACGTGCACCTCGCCGCGTAGCGATCGGGTGATCGTCGCGACCGTCTCCGGGTCGGGCCGCTCCACCAACGGCTCCGGCAACGCACCCAGGCACACCGAGCAGCGGCGACACGGCTCCGCCGACGGATCGTCCAGCGACTCCTGGAGAAGTTGCATCAGACAACGATCGCCGCGGGTGTACGCGCGCATGATGTCGGCCTCGCGCCGACGGACGGACACGATGCCGTCGTAGTGGGCCGCGTCGAAGGTCCACTCCGCGCCGGTCCGGATCCACCCGCGCTCGACCCGTTCGACGGCGCCGTCCACCGCGAGTTGCTTCAGCATCAGCTCGACCCTGGTCCGGCGCAGTCCGGTCTCGGCCTCCAGCCCCGGCACCGTCGCGGGCTGATCGGGCCCGTAGCCCTCCAGCGCCCGGAGCAAGCGCTGCACGTTCTCGGGCACCGGGATCGTCGCGGTCGCGAAGTAGTCCCACACGCCCGCATCCGCGTCGGACGGCAGCAACGCCACCACCGCGTGGTCGATGCCGCGGCCGGCACGACCGACCTGCTGGTAGTACGAGACGGGCGAGGGCGGCGACCCGACATGCACGACGAACCCGAGGTCAGGTTTGTCGTACCCCATGCCCAGCGCGGACGTCGCGATCAGCGCCTTCAACTGGTTCGCGCGCAGGGCGTCCTCGAGCCGCTCCCGCTCCCCCGCCTCCAGCTGACCTGTGTACGCCGCTACCGGTACGTCTCCCCCGTGGACCTCCTGGACCACCGCGGCCAGGCGCTGCGCGTCGGCCACCGTCAACGCGTACACGATCCCCGATCCGGGCAGCGTCGGCAGCACGTCGACGACCCACGCGAACCGATCCAGCGGCGACAGCGCGTCCACCACCGCGAGCTGCAGACTCGATCGCGCCAGCGGACCACGCAGCACCAGTGTCGATGCACCGAGCTGCTTCGCGACGTCCTCGGTCACACGCGAGTTGGCGGTCGCTGTCGTCGCGAGCACCGGCGTCTTCGGGTTCAACTGCTGCAGCACTTCGGACACCCGGCGGTAGTCCGGGCGGAAGTCGTGACCCCAGTCCGACACGGCGTGCGCTTCGTCGATCACCAGCAGCCCGATCTCCCCGGCCAGACTGTCCAGCACCCGCCGCCCGAAGCCCGGGTTCGCCAGCCGCTCCGGCGACACCAGCAGCACGTCCACCGCACCGGAGCGCAGGTCGTGCTCGATACTCGACCACTCGTCGATGTTGTTCGAATTCAGCGTCGCGGCGCGCAGCCCTGCGCGACTCGCCGCCGCGACCTGGTCACGCATCAACGAGAGCAGCGGTGAGACCACGAGCGTCGGCCCGAAACCCTCGGCGCGCCGGATCGCCGTCGCGGCCCAGTAGACCGCGGACTTCCCCCAGCCGGTCGCCTGCACCACGAGCACCCGCGCCGCCGCCTCGCACAACGCGGCAACCGCGGTCTCCTGATCCGTCCGCAGCCGCGCCTCGTCACCCGCGATCGCCCGGATCAGGTCACCCGCGACCTTCGCCCGGTCGTCGGTCAGCGTCAGCATCGCCTCGGTCTCAGCCATACCGAAGACCCTAGACGCCGCCACCCCCAGTCCGCTCGGTCCGGCCCTGGCCTTGTGGATAACGTCAGGCGCACTTGCCCGGGTGGCAGGGTTCGCCTTCGGTACTCATCAGACGGCGCGGGCCGGGCCCTTGTGCGGCAAGGGCGTCGTACGGATTGGCCAGGGCACAGCGGTCGAGCGAGAGGCAGCCGCAGCCGACGCAGTCCTTGAAGTCGTCGCGGAGCTGTTCGAGGTGCACGATGCGACGGTCCAGTTCGGCCTGCCAGCACTCCGAGATGCGCTCCCAGTCGGCGCGCGTCGGCGTGCGGTTCTCCGGCAGCAGCTTGAGGATCGCGGCCACCTCCGCCAGCGGTACGCCGACCCGCTGGGCGATCCTGATCAACGCGACCCGCCGCAACGTGTCCCGCTTGTAGCGCCGCTGGTTCCCCGACGTACGGCGACTGAGGATCAGCCCCTGCCGCTCGTAGAAGTGCAGAGCCGAGATCGCCACGCCACTGCGCTGCGACAGCTGCCCGACCGTCAACTCACCCGGCTCGATGTCCATCGCTCATCCCTCCAACCTCAACTTATGTCGAGGCTAGCGGACGGAGTCAGGTGGTGACGAGGCGGCGTCCGATGCTCGCGGACATCAAGGCGGCCGCCGCGCAGAGCCCGCCGGCCAGGTACCACGCCAGGTTGTAGCTGCCCTGCGCGTCCCGGATCGCACCGGCACCCGTCGCGGCCAGCGCGGCACCGACCTGGTGCGACGCGAACACCCAGCCGAACACGATCGGCCCGTCCTCACCGAACCACTCGCGGCACAGCGCCACCGTCGGCGGCACGGTCGCCACCCAGTCCAGTCCGTAGAAGATGATGAACACCCAGGTGCTCGGCGCAGCTGTCGGTCCGAGCAGCGACGGCAGGACCAGCAGGGACAGGCCGCGCAGCGAGTAGTAGGCGATCAGCAGGTACCGCGGGTCCCACCGGTCGGTCAGGTACCCGGACAGGATCGTCCCGCCCACATCGAACACACCCACCAGCGCGAGGAGCGACGCGGCAGTCGTGACCGGCATACCGTGGTCGTGCGCCGCCGTCACGAAGTGCGTCCCGATCAGACCGTTCGTCGACGCGCCACAGATCGCGAAACCACCCGCCAGCATCCAGAACGCCGGCCGCCGCGCCGCCATCCGCAGGGCGTTCAGCGCTCGCATGGCACTACTACCGGTCGTCTCAACCCGCTGCCCCGCAGTACTGCCCTCCGGAGCGCCGTACGCACGCAAGCCGACGTCACTCGGGTAGTCCCGTAGGAAGAACAGCACCAGCGGTACGACGGCCAGCGCTGCACCGGCTGCTACGAGAGCAGGCACCCGCCAGCCGTAGTTCGACGCCAGCGACGCGATCAGCGGCAGGAAGATCAGCTGTCCGGTCGCACCGGCCGCTGTGAGGATCCCGGTCACCAGACCGCGGCGGTGGACGAACCAGCGCCCGGTGATCGTCGCCACGAAGGTCATGGACATCGACCCGGTGCCGACGCCGACCAGGAGACCCCAGCAGAGCAGCAGTTGCCAGGACGCGGTCATGAAGACGGTCAGGCCGCTGCCCAGCGCGATCAGTACCAGTGCGCCGCTGACCACCTTGCGCAGCCCGAGCCGGTCCATCAGGGCTGCCGCGAACGGCGAGATCCCGCCGAACAGCAGCAGGTTGATCGACACCGCCGCCGAGATCGTCGCGTGCGACCACCCGAACTCCTCGTGCAGCGGATCGAGCAGCACACTCGGCACCGACCGGAACCCGGCCGCACCGATCAGCGTCACGAACCCGACCACGGCGACCGCCCAGGCAAGATGCACCCGCGGGGCCTTCTTCGTCTCCAGAATCTGCGTCACCGGACCAGAGTGACGGTTCGACCGTCATCGAACTAGTGGCCAGACAGACAACATGTGTCAAGATATGGCCATGCGTCGTCATCTGGCCGCCGTCGGTCCGCACATCGTCGCCGTGCTCGCGCTCGAGCCGGTCGTCGGATTCGACCTGACCATCCCGCCGACCGTCCTCGGCGCCGCCACCAAGGCCGACGGCACCAAGTTGTACGACGTCCGCATCTGCGGCCTCGGCGGACCGGTGCGGGCGGGCGCCGGCTTCAACCTCGTCCCCGATTACGGCCCCGAGGCGCTCGCCGAAGCGGACACGGTGATCGTCCCGGGCACCTACATCCCCCAGCCGCGGTACGACGGCACGCTGCCCGACGATCTCGCCGCCGCGCTCGCCACGATCCGGCCGGGTACGCGCATCGCCTCGATCTGCACCGGCGCGTTCGTCCTCGGCGCCGCCGGCTACCTGGACGGGCGGCCCGCGACGACGCACTGGAGGCGGGCGGAGCTGTTCCGCAGCGTGTATCCGCAGGTCAAGCTCGACGAGGACAAGCTGTTCATCGACGACGGCGACGTACTCACCTCCGCCGGCCTGGCCGCGGGCGTCGACCTCTGTCTGCACCTGATCCGCCGCGACTTCGGCAGCGAGGTCGCCAACCGGGCCGCCCGGCACTGCGTCGTACCGCCGTGGCGCGACGGCGGGCAGTCGCAGTACATCGAGCGCGCCGTACCCGAGGAAGGCAGTGAAGGTACGTCGCCGACGCGGGCCTGGGTGCTCGAACGGCTCGCTGACGACATCAGCCTCGCGGCGATGGCGGAGCACGCGCGGATGAGCGTGCGCACGTTCAGCCGACGCTTCAAGGCCGAGACCGGCCAGTCCCCCGGCACGTGGCTGCTGCAGCAGCGCGTACGCCACGCGTGCCAGTTGCTCGAGACCACCGACCTGTCCGTCGACCGAGTCGCTGACGAGGCCGGCCTCGGTACGGCGGCCTCCCTGCGCCACCACCTACGATCCGAGCTGGGCGTCTCCCCACTCGCCTACCGCAAGACCTTCCGGGCAGGCTAGGTCAGAACCACCAGGTCATGCGGCTGGTTGTTCATCGACTCGACGCCGTCCGAGGTCACCACAACGATGTCTTCGATGCGCGCACCCCACCGACCGGCCTGGTAGATGCCCGGCTCGATGCTGAACGCCATCCCTTCCTCCAGTCGCAGGTCGTTGCCCGCGACGATGTACGGCTCCTCGTGGACGTCCAGCCCGATTCCGTGGCCGGTGCGGTGGATGAAGTAGTCACCGAAGCCCGCTGCCGTGATGACGTCCCGCGCGGCGGCGTCGATCGACTCCGCGGTCGCCCCGGGCCGGACGGCATCCACCGCGGCCTGCTGAGCCTCTTGCAGTACGGCGTACGTCGCGGCGATGTCGGCGTCCCGCGGGTTGCCGACGGCGTACGTGCGGGTCGAGTCGGAGTTGTAGCCCTCGGCCACCGGACCGCCGATGTCGACGACCACGACGTCGCCTGTCTCGATCACCCGGTCGGACAGGGCGTGGTGCGGGCTCGCGCCGTTCGGGCCGCTGCCGACGATCACGAAGTCCGCTTCGGTGTGGCCTTCCTCGACCAGCGCGGCCGCGATGTCGGCACCGACCTCCGCCTCGGTCCGGCCGGGTCGCAGCCACTCGCCGACGCGGGCATGCACGCGGTCGATCGCCGCGCCCGCCTTCCGCAGCGCGGCGATCTCCGCCGCGTCCTTCCGCATCCGCAACTCACGGACGATCGGCCCGGCCAGCACCTGCTCCGCCTTCGGCAGCGCGTCCCGGATCCCGAAAACGTGCAGCGCCGGCGTGAAGTCGCTGACCGCGACGCGCTCGGCACCACCCAACCGCTCCGCTGCGAGGGCGTACGGGTCGACCCCGTCCACCCACGTGAGGACCTCGACCCCGAGCTCCTCGAGCCCGTCGAAACCTGGCGCTTCGAGCTTCGGCACGACGAGCGCCGGGGCGCCGTCGGCCGGGATCACCAGAGCCGTCAGGCGCTCGAACGAGCCACCCGGCTGACCGATCAGATAGCGCAGGTCCGAGCCGGGCGCGATCACCAGGCCGGTACCGGCCGCGGCCTCGCGGGCGCGGTCCAGGCGGGCGCGCAGGACGGCGGCATCATGGACGGGAGGGAGTGCTGAGCGACGGGCCATGCCCAGACTCTAAAACTGTCGGAACGTCTTGCTACAACTGGGTTTCGCTCCAACCCTGCTCGGCGAAAGGCATTTCATGGCACTGCACTTCGTGTCCCACGGCGACGGCGTACCCGTTCTGGCACTGCACGGCTGGACACCGGACCACCGGCTGATGACCGGCTGTCTCGAACCGGTCTTCAGCCAGCTGCCCGGCTACCGCCGCCTCTACCCCGATCTGCCCGGGATGGGTCAGAGCCCGGCCGGCGACATCGACAGCTCCGACGGCATCATGGCGGCGCTGCGAGCGTTCATCGACGAGCAGATCGGCGACGAGCCGTTCCTGCTGATCGGCGAGTCGTACGGCGGATACCTCGCCCGCGGGCTGGTGGCGGAGCGGCCGTCGCAGATCCGCGGTCTCGCCATGATCTGCCCGACCGGCCAGCTCTGGCACAAGGACCGCAAGCTGCCCGAGCACGTCGTACTGCGGACCGAGCCCGGCGTGCTCGAATCGCTCGAAGAGGGTGAGGACTTCACCGATCTCGCCGTCGTCCAGACATCGGCCGCGCTGGCGGCGTACCGCTCGGATGTCGCGCCCGGTCTCGCCGTCGCCGACACGGCCGCGATGGATCGGATCCAGAAGAACTGGGCGCTCACGACGGCCCCGGAGAGCGGCCCGCCGTACGACGGACCGTCCCTCATCATGTGCGGACGGCAGGACGCCGTGACCGGGTACGAGGACCTGTACGAACTGCTCCCCCACTACCCGCGCGCCACCTACGCCGTCCTCGACATCGCCGGCCACAACCTCCAACTCGAACAACCCGCGCTCTTCGGCGCCTTGGTGGCCGAATGGCTCCAGCGCGTTCAGCTCGTCTGAGCCGTCGGCATGATCGTGACCTGCTGAAAGTTGACCCGGGGCGGCTGCGTGGCGATGAAGCCGATCGCCTGTGCGACATCGTCCGGGGTCAGCCACTCCATCGTCTGCCTGGCGCCGTCCAGCCACTGCCGCGCGCCTTCATCGGTCACGTGGCCCTGCAGCTCCGTGCCGACGATGCCCGGTTCGAGAGCCGACACCCGGACGTTCTTCGGGCCGAGCTCGGCGCGCAGATGCCGGGACAGGTGGGTGACGTACGCCTTGGTGCCCGAGTAGACGGCGAAGTTCGGGAAGATGTTCTGCGCCGCGATCGACGACGTGTTGATCAGATCCGCCACGCCACGCTCGGCAGCGGCTGTGACCAGCTGCGGCGTGAAAGAGCCGATGACGTTCATCAGGCCGCCGATGTTGAGGTCGATCTGCTGCTGCCACTGCCCGGTCGCGCGCTCCTCCACGGGTGCGGGGAGCATGACGCCCGCGTTGTTGAACAGCAGGTCGGCACCACCCAGCTCGGCGTCGACCCGATCGGCCGCCGCCTGCACCGCTGCTGCGTCGGTGACGTCGACGGCCAGCGCAAGAGCGCGGCCACCGTCCTTCTCGATCCGGGCGACGAGCTCGCGGAGGCGATCCGCGCGCCGGGCCAGCACCACGACGGTCGCGCCGAGTCCGGCCAGGTGCTCGGCCGTGCTCTCGCCGATGCCGCTCGATGCGCCGGTGATCACCGCGACCCGGCCCGCGAGGGGCTTACTGTGAACAGACATGTGATGAGTACCTTTCGAGATGTCGCGTCCGGCGAACGCCGTCCGCTGATCCAGGACACCAGTCAGGAAAGGCGTTCGGAGCGCTCGAGCAGGCCTTGTCCAGGCAGGCATCGGCAAGGCTGGTACCAGCAGGGCCACCTAGCCGCACCTGACGAACACGGGTGTGCGATCACACTGGGGACATGGAACGCAGTACGGAGATCGCCGACTTCCTGCGGTCGCGGCGAGCCGCGATCGCACCCGACCGGTCCGGCCTGCCCGCGGACGGACGCCGGCGGCGCGTCCCTGGTCTGCGGCGCGACGAGGTCGCGCGGTTGGCGGGCGTCAGCACGGAGTACTACACCCGGCTGGAGCAGGGGCGCGCTGGGAATCCGTCCACCGAGGTCCTCGACGCTCTCGCTCGCGCGCTCCAGCTCGACGCGGTCGAGCGCGAACACCTCACCGACCTCCTGCAGCGCCGGCCCCCGGTACGTCGTACGCCGGCGGCACCCCAGCGCGTCCGGCCGGGTCTCCACCTGATGCTCCAGACGCTCGAGCACGTACCCGCGTTCATCCTCGGCCGGCGTACCGATGTGCTCGCGACCAACCGGCTCGCGCGTGCGGTGCTGACGGACTTCGACGCGATGCCGGCGACGCGCCGCAACCTCGCGCGGTACTACCTGCTCGATCCCGAGGCCCGTGAGCGCGTCGGCGACTGGGAGCGGATCGCCGCCGAAACCGTCGCGATGCTTCGTCTCGAAGCCGGCCGGTACCCGAACGACCGTCAGCTCGCCGACCTCGTCGGTGAGCTCACACTCAAATGCCCCGAGTTCACCGGCTGGTGGAACGACCACCAGGTCCTGCGCCGGACGCATGGCTCGAAGATCTACCACCACCCGGTCGCAGGCGATCTCGACTTCGCGTACGAGTCGTTCCAGGCACCGGGTGACGTCGAGCAGACCCTGTGCGTCTACCAAGTGGAACCGGGTTCACCGACGGCCGACAGTCTGCGCCTGCTGTCCAGCTGGATCGCTCCGCAATCGACGACCGGCTGAATCACACCTGCCGCGGACGGCTACCAGCGGGTAATGTCGGGCGCATGGTGACTCGGAAGCGTCCTCTGGGGTGGTCGTTGCTCGTCGCGTTGACCAACGGGCGGGCCGGAGTCTCCGACGAGCGGCTGGCGGCGGCGGTTCGGGGCAAGGTGGTTCTGGTGACCGGGTCGTCGTACGGGATCGGTGAGGCGACCGCGCGTCGGCTGGCCGCTGCTGGGGCGACGGTGCTGCTCGTGGCGCGGACGGCGGACCAGCTGCAGCTCGTGGCGGACGACATCCGGTCGCGGGGCGGGACGGCGTACGTGTATCCGGCGAACCTGGCGGATCCGGCGGCGATCGAGGAACTCGTGCGGACGGTGCTGGCCGAGCACGAGCGGGTCGACGTGCTCGTGAACAACGCCGGCAAGTCGATCCGGCGATCGATCGCGGACACGTACCAGCGGTTCCACGACATCGAGCGGACCAACGCGGTGAACTACCTCGGGCCGGCCAAGCTCGTGCTCGAACTGCTGCCGTCGATGCGCGAGCGCGGGTCCGGTCACATCGTGAACGTGTCGACGGCCGGCGTCCGTACGCCGCCGATGGCCCGCTGGTCGGCGTACCTGGCGTCGAAGAGCGCGTTCGACGTGTGGCTGCGCTGCGTAGCGCAGGAGGTCCGCGGCGACGGCGTGACGACCTCGACGATCTACATGGGTCTGGTGCACACGCGCATGAGTGAGCCGACGCCGCTGCTCAACAAGATGCCAGGGCTCACGCCGGAGCAGGCGGCGGACCAGGTGTGTACGGCGGTGGCGGAGCGGCCGCACAACATCACGCCGCCGTTCGTTCGGCCGGCCGATGCCCTCGGCAACCTGTTGCGGGTGCCGACGGATCGGATGCTCGAGCAGTACTTCCGGCGTACGGGAGGCGGGAAGAAGCGATGATGACGATCCGGCCGATCCGCCCGATCGGGCCGCTGCGACCGCCGGAGTGGCTGGTGCGGAGCGCAGCCGAGGTCGGCGAGCTGTCGATCGCGCTGGTCAGGTCCGGGGTGTGGAAGTCGGCCGGGCCGGCGCAGCTCGTGCGGATCGAGCGGGCACTGCGCACCTGGGGTCAGTCGATGGCGGCGCTCGGGGTGATCGCCGCGATCCGGTATCCGGAGCGGGCGGCCGTCATCACGGGCGACGACGAGATCACGTTCGCGGAGCTGGATCGGCGGTGCGAGCGGATCGCGGCCGGGATGCACGCGGACTACGGAATCGTTGCCGGGAGCAAGGTCGCGGTGCTGTGCCGGAACCATCGCGGCTTCCTGGAGGCAACCCTCGCGGCGTCCCGGGTCGGCGCCGACGTCCTGTTCGTGAACACCGAGTTCGCGCCACCACAACTCGCAGCGGTCCTCGAACGCAACCGCCCGGACCTCCTCATCCACGACCCAGAATTCACCCCACCCCCAGGTATCCAGGCAATCCTGTCCACCCCCGATGAATCGGTTGGTGAAGTTCGTAGTTTGGATGGTCTGGCTGGGAGTGTGGCGTCGGCGGCGCCAGTGCCCGGGGCCGCTGGGCACATCACGATCTTGACCTCGGGGACTACCGGGACGCCCAAGGCGGCGCCTCGGGTGCCGACCGCGGCGGGGTTGGCGGGGCTGACAGGGAGTGCGCTGAGCCGTTTCGGGTTGCGGGCGGGTGAGCCGATGGTGGTGTGTCCGCCGCTGTTCCACGGGCTCGGGCTCCTCACCTCGATGCTGGCGTTGTTCCTCGGCTCACCGCTCGTCCTGCGACCGCGGTTCGACCCGACCACCTTGCTCGCCGACGTCGAAGCAACCCGAGCGGGCGCGATCGTCGCCGTACCGGTGATGCTGCGCCGGCTGCTCGACCTCGGTCCTTCGGAGATCGCGGAGTACGACCTGCGCTCGCTGCGAGCCGTCATCTCGGGCGCGTCCCAGCTCGGTGCGCCGCTGGCCGAGCGGTTCATCGAGCGCTTCGGACCGGTGCTGTGCGACGCGTACGGATCGAGCGAGGTCGGCATCGCCACGATCGCGACCTCCGCCGACCTGCTCGCCGCACCCGGGACGGTCGGGCGGCCGTGTCTCGGCAGCACCATCCGGATCCTCGACGACCACGACCGCCTGGCGCCGACCGGCACGACCGGGCGGATCTTCGCGGGCGGCGGGCTGGTGTTCGGCGGGTACTCCGACGGTTCGAGCAAGACCGTCGTCGACGGCCGGATGAGCACCGGCGACCTCGGCCATCTCGACGCCGCCGGGCGCCTGTTCGTCGACGGGCGCGAGGACGACATGATCGTGTCCGGCGGCGAGAACGTGTACCCGGTCGAGGTCGAGCAGTGCCTCGCCGCACACCCCGCGGTTGCCGAGGCGGTCGTCGCCGGTGTCCCCGACGACGAGTTCGGCCAGCGGCTCATCGCGTACGTCGTACTCCACTCGCCGGCCACCGAGGACGAGCTGCTGACGCACGTGAAGGCGAATCTCGCGCGGTACAAGACACCGCGCCAGATCGTCGTACTGGACGAGTTCCCGCGCAACGCGACCGGCAAGGTCCTGCGCGGCAAGCTCAGCCCACCGTAGACCACAGCGGGTCGTCGTCGGCGAGCCCGCAGACGAGCCGCATGACTCCGCCCAGCTGACCGACGCAGCATGCCGTGCCCAATAGCCCCCACAGGATCGATGCGAGCAGCAGCATCGCCTCCTGGGTGAGGGAGTACCCGATCATGCTCAGCCCGAAGATCCCGATCAGGCCGGACAGCGTCGCCGTCAGGACGCGCACGAACACGACAGGCTTGAACAGCACGGCCCGCGGCGCGAGCCACCCGGCGAACCCCCGGCTGGGGACGGCGACAGCTCTGAGCCCAAGCCACCAACGGAGTGCCCGCGCCAGCCGACGCCCAGATCGGTGGAGCCGCCACAGCACGACCCCACAGCCCGCCAGCGTCGCCACCGCGACCACGAGGATGCCGACGACCACGACCACGGGACCCTCGTCGTCGGAGCCGTCGAGGACAAGCAGCATCCCGAGCGTCCCAGCAGTCCCCGCCGCGAAGAACGCGACGACGAAGGCGCCGAGCCCGAGCCACCACCGAGACCAGCGCATCAGGTCATCGCTCAACAACTGCGAGGCCCACACAGCGTCGCTGGACTGTCCGGTCTCCGACTCCGCCCCCGCAACCCACTCCGCGGACTTGTCCAGCATCCACACCGTCACTTGAGCTCAGCCCGCCGTGAACAGGTCATGGAACCGCGTGATCCGGTCCAGCGCGGTCTGCTCGTCACCGAACGACACCGCCAGCGTCTCGGCTCCTGCGTCGACGAGTTCACGCGCTGCCGCGACGACCGGCTCGGGATCGCCGGCGGACCAGTCGAGTCGTGTCCCGACCTTGATCGGCCGGTCACCGAAGGACCTCAGCCGCGCGACCGCCGCCGCGAACCCGGCACCATCGAGACCGAGCCCCTGCCACTCGTCGCCGTACCGCGCAGCGCGGCGCAACGCAGGTACCGTCGTGCCACCGATCATGAGCGGGAGCGGCGCCCGGAGTTTCGGCTCGAACACCCCGCCGCGATCCCGGCCCTCGAACAGATCACGGATGATCGCGAGCGACTCGTCCGTACGGCGTCCGCGCTCCTCGAACACGGCCTCGACCGCGGCGAACTCGGCCTTCGCCCACCCCGCGCCGATCCCCAGGACGACGCGCTCGCCGGACAGACGGTGCAGCGTCGCCGCCTGCTTCGCGACCACATACGGGCTGCGCATCGGGAGGACGAGCACCGAGGTGCCGAACCGGATGCGGCTTGTGCGCGCCGCCAGGTACCCGATCGTGACAAGAGGTTCGTACACACCGCCGTACGTCGAGCCGAACTCGCCCGGCGGCAGGAGGTGGTCGGGCAACCAGGCCGTGCCGTACCCCAGGTCCTCGGCGGCGATCGCCAGCTCGACCAGTCGCTCGGGCGGCATCGTCGCCGACTCGTCCGGGAGAACCACCTGCAGCTCGACCATGCGCCCGACCCTAACCGGCCGAGTGGTCAGAGTGAGCGCGGCGGGTGGCCGGTGTAGGTCGGGATGACTGCTTTCGGCAGGGGGCCTTTGATGCGGGTCGGTTCTTGTTGTTGTTCGCGGGCGTGGGCGAGGAGACCGACGGAGCGGGACAGGATGAAGAGGCCGCGGGCCAGTTCGGCGGGGAGGCCGAGCTCGGCGTAGATGATCGCGGTGGCGCCGTCGACGTTCATCGGGATCGGGGCGAGGGCCGATTCCAGGGCGATGCCGACTTCCAAGTGCCGGCCGGTGATGGTGCCGTCGGCAACTGCTTGCTGGGCGGCGGCGACCAGCGGATCGCGGCGCGGGTCGTGCGGGTGGAAGCGGTGCCCGAAGCCCGGGACGTACGCCTTGCGTTCCTTGTACGAGGCAACGAGGTCCTGCGCGGCGGTCGTGGGGTCGGTGCCGGCGTCGACCGTGCGTCGCAGGTCGTACAGGACTTCGAGGCATTGCTGTCCGGCGCCCCCGTGGACGTCGCCGAGCAGGTTCACGCCGGTGGCGATCGCGTTGTTGAGCGCCAGACCGCAGGACGCGGCCATCCGGGCGGCCGCGATCGAGGGCGCCTGCGGCCCGTGGTCGACCGCGGCGACGAGCGTCTGCTCCACCAGCCGCGCCTCACCCGGCGTCGGCAGCTCACCACGGACCATCAGCCAGATCATCTGCGGAAACGTGACCCCACCGATCAGCTGCTCCACCGGATACCCGTGGAACCGAATCACCCCAGGCTGAATATCCGAGATCCCAGTACTCCACCAGTCAGCCGACTCGCTGCTCATACTGCTCCTTCCGCGCGGAGGGTGCCGATCTCGTCCGGGGTATAGCCGAGTTCGGTGAGGATGTCGTCCGTGTGCTCACCCAGCCTCGGCGGACGGGCTGACGGTCCGACTGAGGCACTATCGACGTGGACGCTGCTGCCGAGGACGCGGAGTTCGCGGTCGCGGCCGTCGGGCATCTCAACCGCGTGGAGGAGTTGGCGGTCGGCGAGCTGCGGCAGCGAGAGCGTTTGCTCGACGGTCAGCACCGGAGCGACAGGTACGCCGGAACTCGCGAGCAACTCGTCCCAGTGCGCGGCGGACTTCTGCGTCAGCGTCTTCTCGAGTTCTTCCGTCAGCGCGATCCGATGTGCTTTGCGGGACTCGCGAGTTGTGAAGCGGGTGTCGGTGACGAGTTCGGGGCGGTTCAGGAGGGTGCACAGTTCGACGTACTGCTCCTGCTTGTTCGCCGCGATGTTCAGTGCCCCGTCCGCGGTCCGGAACGTGCCGGACGGCGCCGAGGTCGCGTTCTCGTTGCCCATGGCACCGGGTTGGCGGCCCGCGACCAGGTAGTCCGAGACCACCCAGCCCATCGCGGCGACCGCGGTTTCCAGCATCGAGACGTCGAGGAAGCTTCCGGCGCCGGTGCGGGCCCGTTTCACCAGCGCCGCGGAGATCGCGAACGCCGCCGCGTATCCGCCGAGCGTGTCCGCGATCGGGAATCCGGTCCGGATCGGCGCGGTCTCCGCGGTTCCCGTGACGCTCATGATCCCGGACAGTCCCTGGATGATCTGGTCGTACGCCGGCCGACCGCGCATCGGCCCGGTCTGGCCGAACCCCGAGACCGCGCAGTACACCAGCCCCGGATTCAGCGACCGCAGTACGTCGACCGGGAAACCGAGCCGTTCGAGTACTCCTGGGCGGAAGTTCTCCAGCAGCACGTCCGCCTCGCGGACCAGCCGCTCGAAGACCTCGCGGCCGGCGGCGCTCTTCAGGTTGAGCGTGAGCGAGCGCTTCCCCGAGTTCTGGGCGAGGAACGAGACGCCGAGCCCGTCCTTGGACAGGTCCGGGTCGCCGCCGAGGTTCCGGGCGAGATCCCCCGAGCCGGGCACCTCGACCTTGATCACCTCAGCCCCCATCAGCGCCAACTGGTACCCGGCGAACGGCCCCGCGAGCACATTCGTCAGATCAAGCACCCGCACACCGGCCAGCAGATCAGCGTCAGGAGGCACTGAAACCGCTCCAGCCCGTTCGCAGGATGGTTTCGGCGCAGCGTCGTACGGCGGTGATGTACGGCGGCAACCGGTCGTCGCTGAACCGGGTCGTCGGCCCGCCGATCGCGATCGCCGCGACGACCCGCCCGTCGGTACGCCGTACCGGGGCCGCGACACCCGACGCGCCGAGCTCACGCTCACCGTGGCTGACCGCGAAACCGCGCGCCGCCGCATCCGTCACCGCCGCCCGCAGCTTCTTCGCGAACCCGGGCTGCCGCGGCGCCTCCAGCGCGAGCTCCTCGATCAGCGACGGGTCGACGTCGAGCACCGGCGGATCCGTCAGCAGCACCTTCGACGCGGCCCCGCCCCACAGCGGCATCGACGACCCGACGACCACCATGTGCCGGACGCTCAACGTGCCGGGCGCCTGCGCGAGACAGACCCGGGTCCGGCCGACGCGGATGTACAGGTTCGCGGTCTCGCCGGTGTCGGCCGACAGCTTGCCCATCGCCGCGCGGACCGCCGGCGGGATCTCCATCGTCGCGCTGCTCAGCCGGGACCAGCGCAGGAACCCAGGGCCGATCGCGTACTTGCCCGGGCCGATCGCCGCGACCAGACCGCGCTGCTCGAGCGTGGTCACGAGCCGGAGCACCGTCGTCTTCGGCAGCCCGCTCGCCGCGGTCAGCGCCGCCAGCGACCAGGTCGGATGCTCGTCGTCGAACCGCTCGAGCAGGTCCAGCGCCCGGTGCACACTCCGTACTCCGTCACCTTCACTCATGGCCCGACCATAACCCGGCGTGCCACCCAACGGAATCTCTGTACCTCCTGGTGGAATGCTGCTACGGTCGCCGACAGTTCCCCTCGCCCTCAGGAGGTAACTGCTCATGTCGCGACCCCGCACGGTGCTGGTCGCCGCGGGTCTGGCCGTCAGCCTGCTGGTCAGCGGGTGTTCGGCCCTGGAGAAGACGCTCGACGGCGGCAGCGTCGCCGGCGACTTCCCGAGCCGCAACGTCGAGATCATGGTCCCCGCCGCGCCTGGTGGCGGTTGGGACCTGACCGCCCGGCAGTTCCAGCACGTGGTCCAGGAGAAGAAGCTGCTCGGCGAGCGAGCGGTCTCCGTGGTCAACGTGACCGGCGCCGGCGGCGCGGTCGGCATCTCCAAGCTGGTCACGAAGAACCGCAAGGACCCGCACACGCTGATGATCACCGGCCTGGTCATGGTCGGCGCCCTGACCCTGAACCAGTCCCAGATCACCGTCTCGGACACCACGCCGATCGCGACGCTGACCGCCGAGCAGGAGGTGCTGGTGGTGAAGTCGGACTCGCCGCTGAAGTCGCTCAAGGACCTCGTCGAGCTGTACGAGGCCGACCCGTCGAAGGTGAGTTGGGGCGGCGGCACGATCGGCGGCACCGACCACATCACCGCCGGCACGCTGGTGAAGGCAGCCGGCGCGGACCCGTCGAAGGTGAAGTACATCAGCTACTCCGGCGGCGGCGAGGCGACCGCGGCGATCCTGTCCGGCGACGTGACGGTCGGCATTTCTGGACTGAGCGAGTTCGAGGAGCAGATCACCGCCGGGAAGATGCGCGTCCTGGCCACCTCCGGCACCGAGCCGGTCACGCTCAACGGCAAGCAGCTCCCGACGATGAAGTCCGAGGGGTACGACGCGGAGGTGCAGAACTGGCGCGCGATCGTCGCGCCGCCGGACGTACCGGCCGCGGACCGGCAACGGCTGATCGACTTCGTGACGAAGGTGAACCAGTCGCCGGAGTGGGCCGAGATCCGGAAGAAGAACGGCTGGACCGACTTCTTCAAGACCGGTGACGACGCCACCAGGTTCATCGCCGAGGAAACCACTCGCGTCCAGGCGCTGGAGAAGGAGCTGCGGATCCTGTGAGCACCTCGGAAGAGTCAGTGAACACGCCGGCTGAGACGGTCAAGGCGTCGGAGGTCGAGGTCGAGGCGTCGCGGCTGGTGCGGATCATCGCCGCCCTCGTGCTGATCGTGCTGAGTACGACGTTCCTGATCGGCGTCTTCGACATCCGGAGCCCGAAAGGGCTGGACCCGGCGGGACCACGCTTCTTCCCGCTGCTCGTTACGGTCGCGTGGCTGGTCCTTTCGATCGCCTACCTGGTGGAGGGTTTGCGGGCGCCTAGGACTGCGCGCGAGAGCGGGCGGACCTGGTTCGAGCCGGTGGCGGTGTCTGCGTTGCTGGTGCTGTACGCGCTGCTCGTGGTCCCGCTGGGGTACGTGATCGCCACCGCACTGCTGTTCTTCGCGGCGGCCCGGGTGCTCGGTAGCAGGCAGGTGGTACGGGACGCGATCGTGGCCGTCGTACTGACCGTCGTCGTCTACATCGCGTTCACGCAGTTCCTGGACATCTCGTTGCCGGGAGGGGTGCTGGGCCTGTGATCGGTTTGAGTGTTTTCGGCGACCTGCTGCACGGCTTCGGCACGGTGCTCGATCCGATGAACCTGCTGTGGGCGATCCTCGGCGTGACGCTCGGCATGCTCGTCGGCATCCTGCCCGGGATCGGCCCGGCGCTGACGATCGCGCTGCTGCTGCCGATCACGTTCAACTTCTCCGACCCGATCGGCGCGTTCATCCTGTTCGCCGGGATCTACTACGGCGCGATGTACGGCGGGTCGACCACGTCGATCCTGATCAACACCCCCGGCGAGTCGGCCTCGGTGGCGACCGCGATCGAGGGTCACAAGATGGCGCTGAAGGGCCGGGCCCGGGCGGCGCTGGCGACCGCGGCGATCGGGTCGTTCGTGGCCGGGACGATCTCGACGGTGCTGCTGACGTTCGTCGCGAAGCCGATCGGGAGCCTGGCGAGCCACTTCCAGGCGACCGACTACTTCGCGATCACACTGCTCGCGATGGTCGCGGTGACCGCGCTCGTCGGGCACTCGCTGGTCCGCGGGCTGCTGTCCCTGGTGGTCGGGCTGTTCATCGGGCTCATCGGTCTGGACAGCCTGTCCGGCGCGCCGCGGTACACGTTCGGCACGCTGCGGCTGCTGGACGGGATCGACGTGGTGATCGTGATCGTCGGCTTGTTCGCGATCGGCGAGACCTTGCACGTGGCCTCGAAGCTACGGTCCACGCCGGAGCGTCCCGCCGTACTCGAGAAGGGCCGGCTGCGGACCGGGTACCTGAACAAGTCGGACTGGGGGCGGTCGTGGAAGCCGTGGCTGCGGGGCACCGCGCTCGGGTTCCCGTTCGGGGCGATCCCGTCCGGCGGCGCCGAGGTCCCGACGTTCCTGTCGTACTCGATCGAGCGGCGGCAGGCGCGCAAGAAGGGCCGGGACGAGTTCGGCGACGGCGCGATCGAAGGCGTGGCCGGACCGGAGGCGGCGAACAACGCGTCGTTCTCGGGCGTCCTCGTACCGCTGCTGACCCTCGGCCTGCCGACGTCGGCGACGGCCGCGGTGATGCTCGCGGCGTTCCAGATCTTCAACGTGCAGCCGGGGCCGCAGCTGTTCGAGGACCAGAGCACCCTGGTCTGGACGCTGATCGCGTCGCTGTACATCGGCAACCTGATCCTGCTGATCATGAACCTGCCGCTGATCCAGATCTGGGTCCAGGTCCTCAAGGTCCCCCGGCCGTTGCTGTACGCCGGAATTCTGGTCTTCGCGTGCCTCGGGGTGTACTCGCTGTCCGGTTCCGGCTACGAGGTGCTGATGGCGCTGGTGATCGGCGTGGCCGGGTTCTTCATGCGGAAACTCGACTTCCCGATCGCGCCGGTGATCCTCGGCGTGATCCTCGGGCCGACGATGGAGGAACAGTTCCGCCGGGCGCTGGTGATCTCGAACGGCGACGCGAGCGTGTTCGTGACCCGCCCGCTGAGCGCGGTGATCATCGTGCTGACGGTGCTCGCGCTGTTCGTCCCGTACCTGCCCCGGATCGTCGCGCGGATCCGCGGCACCCGGCCCACCCGCGACCGCCTGACCTTCGGCGAGGACGATTGATGGGAGAGTGGGCCCGTGAAGATTCTCGTCGGATACGTACCAACGCCCGAGGGTGAGGCGGCGCTGACCGCTGCGGCGGCCGAGGCCGAGCTACGCGGGGCCTCGATCCTGCTGCTGAACACGAGCCGCGGCGACGCCTACATCGACGCCCGCTACGCCAACGCCGACGAGTTGGCAGCCGCCGAGGCCAAGCTGCGCGAGCACGGCGTCGAGGTGACGATCCAGCAGGCAGTCTCCGAGGGCGACGTGGCCGGCGCGCTCCTCAAGGCGGCCGCCGCCGAGGACGTCGGCCTGATCGTCCTCGGCCTGCGCCGCCGCAGCCCGGTCGGCAAACTCATCCTCGGCAGCACCGCCCAACGCGTCCTCCTCGAGTCCCCGGTCCCGGTCCTCGCGGTGAAGGTCCCGTCACCCCACGACTGAGCACAAGTGAAATCCGGATGAGGTGCTGGGGTGGGCCGCCTAAACTGGTCTGGTTATGCCTGATGCCCGGACCGAGTCCACGAGTCCTACCCCAGCCCTCTCCCAGGACCCAGCGAAGCGGCGGCGTCCGTCGCGGCGGCGTGGTGGGCGGAAACCCTCCTCGGATCAGACTGCTGTCACCGACGTGAACCTCGGCGAGGTCGCGGCTCGGCTGGACGGTTTGACGGCGTACGACCGGGAGCATCTCGGGCGGCGGCTCGAGCGGGTTCGGCGTACGACGGATGCTCGCAAGCGCGCCGCCGAGCTGCAGAGCGTGGCCGGGGCCGTGGAGCAGGCCGAGCGGCGGGTCGACGTACGGCGCAACGCCGTGCCCGAGATCACGTACCCGGAAGAGCTGCCGGTCAGCCAGCTGAAGGACGAGATCGCGGCCGCGATCCGGGACCACCAGGTCGTGGTCGTCGCGGGCGAGACCGGGTCCGGGAAGACCACCCAGATCCCGAAGATCTGCCTCGAGCTCGGCCGCGGCGTGCACGGGATGATCGGCCACACCCAGCCCCGCCGGCTCGCCGCCCGCACGGTCGCGGAGCGGATCGCGGAGGAGCTCGGCTCGGAGCTCGGTGAGACGATCGGTTTCGCCGTCCGGTTCACCGACAAGGTCAGCGAGCGTTCGCTGGTCAAGCTGATGACCGACGGCATCCTGCTGAACGAACTGCAGCGCGACCGCGACCTGACCCGTTACGACACGCTCATCATCGACGAGGCGCACGAGCGCAGCCTGAACATCGACTTCATCCTCGGGTACCTCAAACGCCTGCTCCCCCGCCGTCCGGACCTGAAGGTCATCATCACTTCGGCGACCATCGACCCGGAGCGGTTCGCCGCGCACTTCGCGGCTGCCGACGGCACGCCGGCGCCCATCGTCGAGGTGTCCGGCCGGACCTACCCGGTCGAGGTGCGGTACCGCCCGGTCAACGATCCCGAGGACCCGAGCACGATCGACCGCGACCAGACGCAGGCGATCCTGGACGCCGTCGACGAGCTCGAGTACGAGGCGGACGGCGACGTACTGGTGTTCCTGTCCGGCGAGCGCGAGATCCGCGACACCGCCGACGCACTGAACGACAAGTTCCGCGGCGAGCGCCGGACGACCGAGATCCTCCCGCTCTACGCCCGGCTCTCGAACGCGGAGCAGCACCGGGTCTTCCAGCCGCACCCGAACCGCCGGATCGTCCTCGCCACGAACGTCGCCGAGACCTCGCTGACCGTCCCCGGCATCAAGTACGTGATCGACCCCGGTACGGCGCGCATCTCGCGCTACAGCCACCGCACCAAGGTCCAGCACCTGCCGATCGAACCTGTGTCGCAGGCCAGCGCGAACCAGCGCAAGGGCCGCAGCGGCCGGACCAGCGACGGTATCTGCATCCGGCTGTACTCCGAGGAGGACTTCACCGGACGGCCGGAGTTCACCGATCCGGAGATCCTGCGCACCAACCTCGCGTCGGTCATCCTGCAGATGACCGCGATCGGGCTCGGTGACATCGCCGCGTTCCCGTTCATCGACGAACCCGACAAGCGCAGTATCACCGACGGCCTGCAGTTGCTCACCGAGCTCGGCGCGATCGACACCCCGAAGGGCGGCCGGCTGACCCCGATCGGGCGGCAGCTCGCGCAGATCCCGCTCGATCCGCGGCTGGCCCGGATGATCGTCGAGGCCGACAAGCACGCCTGCGTTCGCGAGGTCATGGTGATCGCCGCCGCGCTCTCGATCCAGGATCCGCGCGAGCGCCCGACCGACGCCGAGGCGCAGGCCCAGCAGGCGCATGCCCGGTTCCGGGACCCGAACAGCGACTTCCTCGGGTACCTGAACCTCTGGGGGTACCTGAAGAAGCAGCAGAAGGAGCTGTCCGGGAACCAGTTCCGCCGGATGTGCCGCAGCGAGTACCTGAACTATCTCCGGGTCCGCGAGTGGCAGGACATCTTCGCGCAACTGCGTCAGGTCGCGTCCCAGATCGGCGTGAAACTCAACAGCGGCGAGCCGGCCGACCCACAGAGCGTCCACATCGCGCTGATGTCCGGTCTGCTCAGCCACCTCGGCATGAAGGACCCCGCGAACCAGCACCAGTACCTCGGCGCGCGCGGGACGAAGTTCGCGATCTTCCCCGGCTCCGGGCTGTTCAAGAAGCCGCCGCAGTTCGTGATGGCCGCGGAGCTGGTCGAGACGTCGAAGCTGTGGGCGCGGGTGAACGCGAAGATCGAGCCGGAGTGGGCCGAGGATCTCGCCCCGCACCTGATCAAGCGCTCGTACTCCGAACCGCACTGGGAACGCAAGGCCGGTGCCGTGATGGCGTACGAGAAGGTCACGCTGTACGGCGTACCGATCGTCGCGCGGCGCAAGGTCAACTACGGGAAGGTCGACCCGGAGGTGTCGCGCGAGCTGTTCATCCGGCACGCGCTGGTCGAGGGCGACTGGGACACGCACCACAAGTTCTTCCACGAGAACCGCAAGCTGATCGCAGAGGTCGAGGAGCTCGAGGAACGCACCCGGCGGCGCGACCTGCTGGTCGACGACGAGACGCTGTTCGCGTTCTACGACGAGCGTCTCGGCCCCGAGGTCGTCACCGGCCGGCACTTCGACACCTGGTGGAAGACGGCCCGGCAGCGGGACGCCGACCTGCTCGACTTCGAGCGCTCGCTGGTGGTCCGCGAGGGCGCGGACGTGAAGGAGGACGAGTTCCCGCTGCGCTGGACGCAGAACGGGATGACGTTCGACCTGACGTACGCCTTCGAGCCCGGCACCGACGCCGACGGTGTCACCGTGCACCTTCCGCTGCTGGTACTGAACCAGGTGAGCGCGGACGGCTTCGAGTGGAGCGTGCCCGGGTTCCGCGAGGAGCTCGTCACGACCCTGATCAAATCTTTGCCGAAGGCAATCAGGCGCAACATCGTGCCCGCGCCCGACCACGCCCGGCAGATCCTCCCCGAGCTCGACCCGGCGTCCGGGCCGCTCACCGACGCGATGGCGCGCGCACTGCGGGAGCTGCGCGGCGTGGTGATCGAGCCGGAGGACTGGGACTGGACACGGGTGCCCGAACACCTGCGGATGACGTTCCGGGTCGAGGACGACAAGCGCAAGACCGTGGCCGAGGGCAAGGATCTCGCCAAGCTGAAGGAGAAGCTGAAGCCGAAGACCAAGGCCGCGATCTCGCAGGTCGCGTCCAAGGCCGTCAGCGGGCTCGAGAAGTCCGGGCTGACCGACTGGACGTTCGGTGATCTCCCCCGCAGCTTCTCCGAGCACCGCAACGGGCTGACCGTCGCGGGCTACCCCGCGCTCGTCGACGAGGGCAAGAGTGTCGCGATCCGCCTGCAGGAGACCGAGCGCGACCAGGCTGCCGCGATGTGGGCGGGCACGCGGCGGCTTCTGCTCCTCACGATGCCTTCGGTGATCGACGTCGTACAACGGAATCTGAGCAATCAGCAGAAGATGACGTTGATGGCGGGCCCGCATCGCAACGTCGGCGAACTGCTCGACGACGCGATCGCGGCCGCCGTCGATCAGCTGATGGCAGCGGCGGGCGGGCCGGCGTGGAATCTCACCGCGTTCTCGATCCTGCGGGACGCCGTACGGTCGGAGCTCGCCGACACCGTGCTGACGATCCTGCAGCAGGTCGAGCAGGTGCTGGGGCATGCGCGAACCGTGGACAAGCAGATCTCCCGCGCGTCTTCTCCGGCTCTCCTCGCCGCGTTGTCGGACGTCCGGGGGCAGCTCGAAGGACTCGTTCATCCGGGGTTCATCACCGAGACCGGCGCGAAGCGACTGCCCGACCTGGTGCGCTACCTGCGCGGCATGGAGCAACGCCTGGAGAAGCTCGGCACCAACGCCGCCCGCGACCGCTCCGGCATGGCCGTCGTCGACATGCTCACCGACGAGTACCGCAAGAGACTCCGCGCGGTACCGACCGGCAAGTACCCGAGTCCCGAACTGCTCGAGGTCCGCTGGATGCTCGAAGAACTCCGCATCAGCCTGTTCGCCCAGACCCTCGGCACGCCGTACCCGGTCTCGGAGAAACGCATCCGCAAGGCACTGGCCGACAGCTAGGAGTCAAGCAGGCGGCGGCCGTGGTCGTGGACGGCGGTGCGGAGTTCGGGTGGGCCGAGGATCTCGAACGGCCAGCGGATGCGGAGGGTCTGGGCGATCAGGGGGCCGAGGTCGTTGGCGGCGAAGCGGAGTTCGCAGGTGCTGGCGTCGATCGGGTCGACGATGCCTTCGCGGGCAGGGAAGACCTTGCTGACCGTGGCGGCGTCAGCCTGGACGCGGATCCGGGCGACGATGTCCCACGGCGCCACTCCGGTGCCTTCGGCAACGAGGGCGATCGGGTCGGGCGGATCCTCGAAGCGGTAGCGCGCGCCGGTAAGCACGGGCTCGGTGATCCGGTCGACGCGGAAGGTCCGCCAGGCCTGGCGGTCCCGGTCGCGGGCAACCAGGTACCAGCGCCGTCCGGTGTGGACGATCTGCAGCGGCTCGACACTGCGCTCGGATTCGTCGCCGCCGTGGGTGCGGTAGCGGAACCGGATCCCCTCGGTGTCACGGCACCCGGCGGCCAGCAGGATCAGCACCTCGCCGTCGACCGTCGGCAACTCTCCCTGCGGCAGCTGACTGGTGTGCGCGGCGATCGCCGCGACCTGTTCGCGTAGCCGCGCCGGCAACACCTGGTGGAGTTTCGCCAGTGCGGAGATCGCGGCCTCCTCAACCCCCGACACCGTCGTGGTCGTCGCGACGCGGAGTCCGACTGCGATCGCGACCGCTTCCTCGTCCTCGAGCAGCAGCGGCGGCAGCCGTCCACCGGGCCCGAGACGGTAGCCGCCGCCGATCCCGGCTTCGGCGTCGACCGGGTACCCGAGTGACCGCAGTCGCGTGACATCACGTCGTACGGTCCGAGGCGTGACGTCGAGCCTCGCCGCCAGGTCCGCGCCGTCCCACTGCGGGCGCGACTGGAGCAGCGAGAGCAGTCGGAGCAGACGGGCCGCCGTGTCCATGATTCGTCCATTCTGCCTCGACCTGCGGACCGATCCTGTCCGCAGGTCGTCGTACGGTGGATTTCATGACGACGCTCTCGCAGAACCTCCTGGACCTTTCCGACTTCGCGTGGCAACGGCTCCGCAACCGGGTCGAAGGACTGACCGACGAGGAGTACTTCTGGGAACCGTTCGACGGCTGCTGGACGATCCGGCCGTCCGACGGCGGGTATGCGGCCGATGGCTTCTCCGCCGACGGTCTTCGAATCCCGCCGGATCCGGCGCCGTTCACCACCCTCGCGTGGCGGATCACCCACATCGTCGACATCCTGCAGGAGGACCGCACGGCCACCTGGTTCGGCCACCAGCCTCTCGCCGAGGACGGCCAGCCGCCGACGCCGACATCCGCGGCGGACGCCCTCGCAGCTCTGGATCACGCGTACGCCGTCTGGCGCCGCCGGCTCGCCGCGGTCAGCGCCGATGAACTCGACCGCCCGATGGGCGAGCCCGCAGGGGCGTACGCCGAGCACGACGGGGCCTCGTTCGCGCTGCACATCCTCGACGAGCTGATCCACCACGGCGCCGAGGTCGGCACGGTCCGCGACTTCTACCGCGGCGCCCATCCCGAGGACCCGTTCGCGGCCGCCCTCGCCGGCGAACTCACCCCGGCCGATCGCCCCGCCCTCCTCGCCGAAGCCGCCGCGGCCCAGCGCTGGGAGGTCGTCCCGCAACTCGCCGACCTCGGCTTTCCTGTCAACGAGCGCACGAAGGACGGCTTCACCCCTGCTCATCTGGCCGCAGGCAACGGCTCCCTCGACACCCTCCGCGTCCTGGTAGAACACGGCGCGGACCTGTCCCTGACCGATCCCCGCTTCAACGCCGACGTACTCGGCTGGGCAAACTGGTTCAAGCAGGCAGAGGTTGCGGAGTACCTCGCGACGGTCCGATCAGCGCCCGAAGCCCGTTAAGAGCGGTGGCCGAAGCTCGACGGGCGAGAGCTGGGCCGTGTCGGTGCATTGAGAGTTGTGCGTGGTTGCGCGGGCTGGTTGTGGCGGTGATCGCGAAATCCGAGTTCGCCGATAGCGTGCCGGCGATGGCGTTTGCCGGAGCCGGCGTTGCCCGTGATGGCGCCGGAGCCGGCATGCCTCCTGCCTTCAGAACGGTGGCGGGTCGTGAACTGCCTGCCGGGGGCGGGCGGTGGGATGTGCGTCGGGCTGCTGGGTGATGGGTCCGCGGGCAGGTGGGACGGTGGTGTAGTGGTGGCCGGTGGGGGTGGTGAGGGTGATGGAGCCGTTGGGGTGGGCGGTGGTTTTCCAGCCCCAGGTTTTGGTGTCCTTGATGACGTGGTGGTATTCGCAGTAGGGCGCGAGTCCGGTCAGGGTTGTGTGTCGGGATTGTGCGAACGGGGTGAGGTGGTCGCGGTCGCATTCGCGGGAGGTGCGATTGCAGCCGGGCCACGCGCAGACGGGGTGGCGGGCGAGCAGGGTCTCGGTGACCATTACCCCCGGGTCGTGACGGGTGGTGGAGGCCTCGAGGACAGTGCCGTTGGCGGGGTCGGTGAGGAGCCGGCGCCAGGTGCCGTCGGCGGCGATGCGGCGGGCCATCTCGGCGGGGATAGGTCCGTAGCCGGTGAGTTCGGCGGGGTCGTTGTCGAGGCCGAGCAGGGTCGAGGCGGGGACGAGGACCTCGATGTGGGGGCGGCGGCGGTGCTGGTCGGGTAGCCGGCGGTCGAGCCAGTCCAGCCCGTTGCGCAGGATGTGCTCGAACAGGTCCGCGGCCACATCCGCGCGCCGCTGCTCGGCGGTGCGCACATCCCTCCCCGCACCGGCATCCGCACCAGCACCCGCACCCGCGCCAGCATCCGCCCCCGCACCGGCACTCGTAGCGGCACTCGTAGCGGTGCTGGTGGCGGTGTTGTCGTCGGGGGTGTCGTCGGGGGTGTCGTCGGGGGTGGCGCCCGGATCGGGATCGGGTCTGGTGTCCCAGGATCCTGGGCCGGCGGCCGCGGGCGCCGGTAGACCGGGATCCACGAGCGCGCCGGCGTCGGTGGTGGGGTTGGTGGCGGGGTTGGGGTTGGTGCCGCGTTTGGCGAGGGCGGCGATGGCTTGGATGGTGACCCACATCTGCTGGATCTTGTCGGCGGTGTGGACGATCCACAGCCC
>NZ_SJKA01000024.1 GCF_004331435.1 Kribbella sindirgiensis | reverse complement strand
CAGACGAACCGCCTTGGCCCGGGTCTGCTCGTCGTACTTGCTCGGCATGACTGCCACCTTCCCAACGAAGGAGGTGTGCATCAAACCCGGGGTGGTTCATCTAGTCGTTTCGGCGACGGAATGTCCTAGCATGCAAGAGGTGTGCCGGGGTCATGCTTGCTCTGTGGGGCGGTGCTGGCGTCGGCACGGGTCGACAGCGATCGACCGTCGACGGCTAGCTCGAGGCTCTGCGATCTGTAGACCGTGGCTCATCCTGTAAGCGCGGTGGAACGTCGTCTTGTGCCGGCCGGTCGGGCTCCGTCCAGTCGACCACAGGGCGAATGACGATAGCGTTGGATGTTGACGTGTCCTCAATGTGGTCAAGGTGGTAGGCGAGTTGCCTGCCATCGTTTGGGTGGTGGTGCGCCAAGGAGCAGACGAGTTGTTCGCTCTCGCCTATCTGCGCGGGGATGTCCATTGGCAGGCTTGGGCCCTTCACTTGATGGAAGGGGTTCGCGATGACCATGCCAGTCACCCAGTGGTCGAACTTCAGCTGAGGTCCTGACGCGGGCGAGATGATCAGGCAGATCGGGTTCACATCTGTCGCAAGCGGGGCGGCGCCGCGGTGCCGGCGTACTGATCGCTCGTCACGTGGTCGGAAGTAGACGCCGTGGTGGATCCCAGCCGATCGGCAGAGTTGGAGAAGCGGGCCGGTGTCGAGCGGTATCCCTTGAAGTTGGAAGGACAGACTCGGGGCGATTGTTGTGCGGGACCGGCTAGCGGCCATGTTGGCCGTCAATGTGTAGAAGCCGCCATCACAGCGGTCGAAGTAGCTGATCTCCTCACTGTGGTGAGCTCCCGGAGTACGCGCTCGTTCCTTCCACCTCAGGAGTTCGGCAGCGAACGCGTCTGGCCCTATGCCGTGCCAGCTCATTGTCGACTGACTGATACTCCAACTGGCGCTCGACGTCACCCACCCAAGGTTCGCCAGCATCGTGAGAAGGCCCAGGAGCTCACGTTCATTGCGAGCGGCTGGCGTGACATCCAGTGTCACTCCGTGTCCGGCAGCGGGGACCCAGTCAATGTCGGCAAGATACTGGGCGAACAGCATCGTCGTGAGAGAGCCGCCGCAGCTGACAACCGAGCTCGCTGCACCATTCGCCATCAGGAAGGATTCTTTAGCGCTCGGCAACTTGATGATCGGTCGGTTGGTTTTACGGCGCTTGATGAGCGGTTCATCAACGATCACTCTGCCATCGGTGGAGAGAGCCTCCTTCTTCCGCCACAACAGATCCGAGAGGTTCTCACGCCGATCAGCTGCCAGTCGCAGCTCATCGCCCGAGATCAGCAACACAGGCTGCTCTCGGTGGTGCTCAACATCGAAGAGCACAGATCCACTGAATCCATTGAAGCTGACGAGGATCCCGACAACGCCACGGTCTGTTCTCCGCAGCCGTGATCTCAAACTGTCGATGTCGTCGACGGTCGCCTTGTCGCTGCGCCATTTGCACTCGATGAGGTACGCCTCGCCGGCCTTGCTCGCCAGTACGTCGGTCTGCCGGGGCCTCGCGGCGCCCGGATTGAGCCGGACCTCGAAGTGCAGTTGCCTAAAGAGTTCAGCGACGACGCCTTCAAGCCGTTGTCCACGGCGGGCGGGACTGCTGACCTTCTCAAGCTCATCCAACCGCGTCCTGAGCGACTCACTCATCATTGCGCCATCATCGCGGACGGAAGCACCCCCTGGGCTGGTCGCTCTCCATTTCCTCCTGTGGGTCAGAAGTCGGCATGCCGGTGCTTGGCTGCCTATCCGCAGCGTCGTGCTGCGGTGGCGGCGAGGCGAGTCGACAACGGTGCGACCTAGGATCATCGTGGGCTTCGAGCGGACTGCTCGGGTAGTGATGGAGGAATCGCGGGATGAGTGACAGATCGGCCATTGAGTGGACCGAGGCGACCTGGAATCCTGTCACCGGATGCGACAGGGTCTCCGCCGGCTGCGATCACTGCTACGCGCTCACTCTGTCCAAGCGGCTAAAGGCGATGGGCAACGCCAAGTATCAGAACGACGGTGATCCGCGGACGTCTGGACCGGGCTTCGGAGTCACGACACATGCCAGCACGTTGCAGGAGCCACACCGATGGCGTTCGCCACGCGTGGTATTCGTGAACTCGATGAGCGACCTCTTTCACGCCCGCGTTCCGATCGCCTTTGTCCGCGACGTCTTCGACGTGATCAGGGAGACTCCGCGCCACACATACCAGGTGCTGACCAAGCGATCGGTCCGTCTGAGGAGGATGGCTGACCGACTCGACTGGCCGCAGAATCTCTGGATGGGCGTTTCAGTCGAGAGTTCGGATACGTTGTCGCGAGTCGACGATCTCAGGGCAGTGCCGTCGGCGGTGAGGTTCCTCTCATGTGAACCACTGCTCGGCCCCTTGGACGGCATCGATTTGACCGGCATCGACTGGGTCATCGCGGGCGGTGAATCCGGCCCCAATTGCCGCCCGATGGATCTGAGCTGGGCTCGCGGGATTCGAGATGCCTGCCAACAGAGTGCTGTGCCGTTCTTCTTCAAGCAGTGGGGTGGCAGGACGCCGAAGGCGCTCGGTCGGGTGCTGGATGGAGAGGTCTGGGACGAGATGCCACGGGCGGTCGGGTCCGGTTGACATCAAGGCCCGGCAGGCGGAGCGACTCCCACATACTTGTCGAGGTCTTTGGCCAGCGGTTTGGGCTGCAGCAGTCCGTCGTCATACAAGCGAGCCAGGCCCTGCCGCAAATGCTTGCTCCAGGCAAGTCCTAGGGCCTCGCCATAGAGTTCCTCCGCATCGACGGGAACGTTGATCACTTTGGCCCGGTCGAGCACTCGGCGGGCATTCGATTCAATGTGATCTATCCACTGCTGCTGGCGCGTCAGCTCCTCCCCCGGGAACGGGTCTTCCAGTGCGAAGAGTGTGTCGTCGTCGGTTGCCGGTGGTGGACTGCAGTATCTCCGCCACTCAGCGCTCGCCTGGCTGGCAGCTTCGCGCATCCACCACACGCCGTCTTGATGCTTGGTGAAGTGCACGAGCCAGTACAGCGGTACATGGTGTGCGCGGTTCTTTACAGGGATCAACGTCGATCTGCAGCCCGTCGCGTTCCCAACGCGTCTGGCGTACTCCGCTGCGATCTGCTTGACGGCGGCGCTCGGGACATCTACGGACAGGTAGGCGTCGCGCCACCAGGGGCCGTTGAGTACCTCATCCAGATGCTCGAGCGTCTTGAGCCGCTGTGGAGTCAGCGTGTTCATTCGCAGGTATCCTCCGGCGCGGGCGAAGGCGCCAGAGATGAAGTTCAAGAGCACCTCGGTCTTGCTGCCGAAGCCGCGGCGCGGCCGGTTCAGGATACGTGTCACCTCTGGGAACGTCGGTCCCAAGCCGTAAGGGTCGATGAACATGAACAGCGGAGAGTCGGCTGCGAAGGACAGCGCATGGTTAAGGTGCTCACTCGCCGCTCCGTGCAGCGCATCCCATACAGCGGTGGGCGGCATCTCGCGCTCCAGCAGTGCCTTCAAATGCTGGTGGTTGGACCGGCGTGCCTCCACGAAGAGACAGTCGATCTGCCGCTGAGTCATGCCGGCGACGTTCTGTGCGATCAGCAGCGGGCTACCTGGCGTTCCGTCGTCGTACGATCCGCGGCCAGCATGGGTGTCGACGTACACCAAGCGCCTGTCCGGCTCGTTCGAGCCTGCCTTGCCGGCGAACTTGGGAAAGTAGACCTTGAGGAGCTTGTGCTTGAAGACGGCAGCTGCCTGTTTCGAGACGAAGAAGGGATCGTCGGTCTGAACGCTTTCGCCGCCGGCCTCGTCACTGAGCGCGTAATCCTCCAGCGCATCGTGAGCGGGCACGGGTGGCTCACCCGACGCAGGGCCCGTCGAGACGCCCACGGCGACCGCCTCCTCGAGAGATGCTGGAGCAACTACGCTACGTCATCAATCCGCTGTCTCGCAGCAGAGCGCGTGGCGGAGGTGGCATCCATGCGATGCTCGAGACTCGCCTGTCAGCTTCGCCGTGTGTACTTAGGCCTGAGCAACTTGGATCCCCGCGTTGAGCTTCCCTGCGAGGCAGGGTGTTGTGACTGGCTTTGGGTCCCGACCTCGCCGGCCATGGGATGTTCCGTCAGAGCATCGTGACGATACGGGCGCCGGTGACGGCCTCGAAGGATGGCTTGATCGAGCGTGGTGAGCCGAGGGCCGTGAAGTGCAGCATGCTCGGTAGGAGGACGACGTCGACCTGGTCGCGGATGGTTGCGTGGAAGAGGCGTTCGAACGCCGACAGGCACTGCCAGTCTTCCTCGACGAAGACCGCGGCGAGTTCGAGGCCTGCGTCGGCTGCATAGGATGCCAGTTGTTGTCTGGTCCGGGTGACCTGGGGTTGGCAGATGAGGAGAGGCCCGCACACATAGGCGTAGGCACGTGGTCCTCTGACTGCTTGCTTGCGGTCAGCGGGTTCGCAGTTGCAGGTCAGCGAATAGCAGTTGCCGCCGGTGTGGCCCCGCTGCCCGCGCTCTCGGCCCGGCAGCCGATCCGTCGGCTGTGCGGTCGCGACGTCGTACTGGCTGGTTCCACCAGTCCGAGAACTGTTCCCGATGATCACGCTCTGACCGTAGAAGTCGCGCTGTGGTCGTCTCGATGAACTTGCTCAGACTTGCTCGCGTCCGCTGAGGGGGAAGGGGTTTCAGACAGGTAGATGCGCGAGCGAGGCCTTGATCAGGGCGCGGGCGGTCGATCCGTACACAGCGAGCTGGCCGAGTGCCGTAAATGTCTCGGCGTACATGGTGATCTCGCGTGGGTGGGTGATCGTCAGGAAGCCCGTTACCAGCTCCACGTTGGCCTGAGCGTTGTCGAAGATGTAGAAGTCTTCGACCGGCCAGCGTGGCGATCGGTCCATGTCGGCGGGAATCACGCCGAGGCTCACCGACGGCAGTTGCATGACGTCGAGCAAATGGCGCAGCTGTCCGGCGAGTACCGTCGGGCCGCCCAGTTGGTAGCGCAGCGCGGCTTCTTCGAGTACGAAGGCGAAGGTGTGCCCGCCTTGGGTGAGGATGCGCTGGCGATCCATACGCTCGGCCAAGGTTGCGGCGATGTCGTCGATCGCGACGTGCCGGCGAGCCCGGATCGAGGTGAGCACCGCCGTCGTGTAGTCCGCGGTCTGCAGGAGTCCGGGCACCATGGTCTGGCAGTAGGAGCGGTACTGCTTGGTGCGTTCGTAGAGGTCGCGGACGGAGGCGTTGAGATGGCGTAGCCCGGTCCGTTCGACGCGTCGCCAATCCAGCCACATCGAGTCGACCGACCGCAGCTCGGCGATGAGCTCGGGCAGGAGCGCCGTCGCGGAGCAGACTGCGCACCAGGTGCGCAGATCGGCTTCGGATGGTTGCTGTTTGCCGTGCTCGATCTTGGACGTCTTGGCCTCGTGCCAACCGGCCGCGGTGGCCAACGCCCGCGCGGAGAGTCCCGCGTCGAGTCTGATATCCCGCAGCCGGTCAGCGAGCGCCTGACGGGCGCTCTGGGCACTTGAGGATTGCGAAGCAGGCATCCAGATCGGTAACGACGTAGAGGCAGGACCGCTAAAGCGTAACGGAGTACTGCTCGTGGTCGATGCCGCATTCCCACGCGGCTTCGAAGGCCGAGAGGCACAGCTTCACTGCGCCTGGATCGGTGCTGACCTCGTTGCCGACAAACTGCCCGTCACCGGCGAACAGACCGAACTGTAGCGTTGCCTCGTCGAAGATCCAGACATCGTTGCCAGGCAGGGCAATCGCCGACACTCGTGGGCGAGGTACCCAGCGAATCGCCTCGCCCGCAACCACGTTGACCCGAGAGGTCACGGCATGTTCGAACGCGATGTACTCCGACACGGGTTCGCTGATGATCCGGACCCGCTTGAACGCGACGCCTCGTGCTGTTGCAGAGCTGGCGATCTCTGTCCAGCCGGTGTACTCGCGGACCGCCTGGTCGAGATCACCCGCCTTCCATGCTGCGAAGGCGGGGTCGTCGAGCATGTACTGGTCGCGAAGCTCCAGCTTCAGCACACTTCGCGTGCTGCTCGCGAGCAGCTCATCGAACGACGGCTCCGGCACGACACGCCTCCACAATCATCTCCGCCATCCTGGCGGGTAGTTTCACGACCGACTCCGAGTCCGAGAGGCCGCTGTCTTCGGACAGCCTGGCAAGCAGGGTCGGATCGACAACCGTCTCACCCTGGAAGTAGACGTCTCCAGTCTCCTCGTCTCGGAAGACCGCAGGACAGTTGTTGCCTGGGCAATCTGGGTCCTTGCCGTAGAACTGTAGTGCCACGATGACCTCCGGATTGAGTACTGCGCTGTGGGTGGTGCCCGGCCAAATCATCGAGCGGGCGTCCGCTCGTGGCCAAGCTCTTGGCGAGTACCTCGCAAGTCCGCGCAAGGTGCTTGCCAGATCTGGGGGTGAGACGATGGTTGGCTGCTGCCTCCGATACCGGGTTCAGCTGACGCCTTCGGGCCAGTCGCGCCACTCGAAGGACCACGGTCGGGCGCCGTCGCCGCTTACGAACTCCCGCACCGCTTGGCGTACCTGATCGATGCTGACTTCGGAGTCCTGCGGCCAGCCCTGATCGTGACCGGCGTAGTTGTAGAAGACCTCCTCGCGCAGGCTGACCTGTCCAGGGACGTACCAGCTGCCTTCGTGAGTGCCGTCGTCGCCGGCGTAGCGGATGCCGCCGACCTTGGCCTCGGCGTGAAGGGCGACCCGCAGTTCGTGATCAGGAACGCCGGAGTCCATAAGGGGACGGGCTGTGCAGTAGAGCGTGATGACGGAGTTGTCGAACGACCCTGCCAAGACGGAATCGATAAGTGCATCGACGTCGTCGGCGGACTCGATAAGCGTCGGTTCATCGCTCTCGTAGAAGGCTTCCACCGTGTTCGGCATTATCACTCACCCGTTCTGTCTTGGCTGGCGTACGTCTTCTTGAATCCGTTGGGACCGAAGATGGTCAAGGTACTGCCTGGTGGCAGGAACAGTTTCAGCAACTGGTCACAGCCGAATCGACCGGGGCAAGGGATCTTGTTGACCACGATCGTCTCGTGCCTCAGGCCACGTTCACGCATGAACAACGCGAACTTGGCCTCCACATGTGAGGCAACCATCGGATCCGCGTCTTGGCGGCCGATCCGCTGCTCGCGCATGAACTCCTTGACTTGCTGGTAGTACGGGTCAACCCCCTGCCCGTCGCTGCTCCGCTGGCCGCTAACAAGCGGGTGTTCCTTGCCATCGGCGTCCTTCCACAGGCCCCGCGTCTTCGGTCGGCTGACGACTGACCCGTCACGGATCGGCAGTGTCCCGAACAGACGCCAGCCCTCCTCGTCGCTGATTCTCGGTGCCGGCAGTACCTCCTCTGGAGTCCCGTCGCCGCCGGCTCCCGCGATCTTGTCCGACGCGCCAGCGTCCGGCTCTTCCTGGTTCTCGTTCTGCCGACGTTCGGCGGGTGGGGTGCTTCCGCCCGGGCCGAGCCTTCGCCGACCTGCGGAGCCACCGCCCGGCTCGGCGGTCCGTATTCCGCTGACCATCTGCTCAACCCACGCCCTCGCTCGGGACTCAGCCTGCGAGAGGTAGTGGGCGGCTTCTTCGCAGCGCCGCGCTGCCTCGTCGAGCTGCATGGCGGCCATGCGGGCGCCTGGGTTGTTGCTCGAGCTGCTGATCCATGCTGCGGCTTCGCGGCTCTTCCTGGCTCGGTCGTGCAGGTAGTTCACCGCCCGCGTCGACTCGTCCAGGCATGCGAGCAGCTGTACGGCGATCCGCTGCAGCTCGGATGGCATGCGCGCCGTGGCCGGCTAGATCTGGTCTGCGTAGCTGCGACAGCCAGCCTCTGCGATCTGCAACGACTGCACGGCTTGGTCGACGGACTTCGCGGCTGCATCGAGCATCGTTGCAATGTCCTGGTCGGCCCGCGTTGCCGTACCGCGGATCAGGGCGCGGACCTGTTGGCTGGATTGCTCGAAGCGCTGCTTGAACCCGGCCAAGCTGGCCGCGCCTTGCCGCGACTGGTCGGCCAGACCGTGCAGCTGCATCTTCATCTGTTCGACTTGGGACATATGTTGGCCTCACTTCCGAGGGGCGCTGAGAAGAGGGTGGAACGGCTGGCGCAGGACGGACTCGCCTCCGCGTCCCGCGCCAGCCGGCTATCGGGCGACCCTTGTCCGAGTCCTCCACAGGGGAGAGGACGACTCGGACAAGGACCGCAGATGGCGGGACCGGTGGGTGTGCAGCGATCTTCTGCACGTGAGGGCTGAGGACGACGGCTCCCCACCGATCCCGCCGGTTCATGGGGCGACCTTGTGCAGCACGATGCGAGCCCCCGTGACGCGCTCGAACTGCACTTGTACCGCTGCCGGCTTTCCGACCAGTGCAAGGTGTCGAAGACTTGGCAGGACTACTGCCGTGATCTGGCAGCGGTTGACCGAGGCCACCAACGCCTCGAACGTTGCCGGAGCGGTATCGGGGTCTTCGAGGTAGACCGAGCCCATGGCAAAGCCTTCGAGTTTGGCGAACGCTTCGAATTCACACTTCAGGTCGTCGATGTGTCGGTCGGACAAGTACAGGTCACGCCGGGCATAGCCAAGCAGCAGTGGCCGGGCGTAGTCGGTCACCGCTCCTCGTCCATCCACTGGCGGAACGTCGCGACCAAACGCTCCCAAAGTCGGGACCACCAGCCGCGTCGGTGTAGGCCGTTCACGAGTTGGCAGCATCTTCGTCCACCGCCACAGTCACTGGCTCGATGGTGATGCGAAGACTGGCGAAGCGCCGAGTCATCGCGGCTTGGTACTGGATGGCCGTCGTCGGCTCGGCGGTGTAATCCGCGATGACATGCTCACCAAACCAGACCCGGACCCGGCGGTCGGTCGGGCTTTGGTCGTCGACGAGGGCAGTCACTCGCCACGCACCTCCTCCGAGATGTCTCGGATCATGAACCCGTACAGCACAACTGCGATGAGCGTGAGGACCCACGTACCGGTCATGGCGCTTCCAACTCCTACGTCGAGATGAGGGGCGACAATCTGAGGCGGCGGGGCGCGGGATGTCGAGCGACACCACTGGTCCGGCCTAGACCCAATTGCATCCCTTACGCTGGGTACACGACAGCGCACGTTTGTGGCATCTCTGGCGCATCCTTGACCAACGCTGCACACGCGCGGCACTCTGCCAAGCAGCCGGTGGGAGGTGGAGATACGACGGTGGCAGGCAAGCGGACCCGATTGGCCGAGTGGCGACGCGCGGCTGGGTACAGCCAAGAGCGTCTGGCTGAGCATCTCGGCGTGGACCGCTCGACCGTGGCGCGCTGGGAGGCTGGCGGTACCGTGCCAGTGCCGTTTGCCCGCCCGCGGCTCGCGGAGGCGTTGGGAGTCTCGAGTGCGCAGCTCAACGCTGTCTTAGGTGGCAGCGGACCGTCAGAATCGCGGCCGGCCGCCGAGACGGTGGCCTCTGGAAAACTCACAGAGACCGACTTGCCGCGCCGAGGCTTGCTGCGACTCCTCAGCCTGGCGGGCACCGTTATTGCGGGAGCCGAGCTGGTCGGCGATCGGAGCGAGTTCGTCGCCGACGGGCCTCTGAACGCTGGGTCGGTTGCGGAGCTGGCGAACTTCAACCAGCACCTGTGGCAGATCTTCGCGATGGCAACTGCCAAGCAGGCGGTGTATCCACTGGTGACGCAACAACTCGCTCAGTTGGTCGACCGACTGAAACGGACACACCGAGCAGCTACGCGCCAAGCCCTCTGCGAGCTGACTTGTGACCTGTTTCAGCTGGCCGGCGAGGTCTTCTTCGACAACGACCAGTACACCTCGGCGGCCCACTGCTACACCCTGGCCGCACAGGCTGCCCGCGAGGCGGATGCCCGCGACATGTGGGCCTGTTCCCTGACTCGGCATGCTTTCATTAGCGTGTATGAACAGCAGTTCGCGGACACGGTCCCGATGCTGGCCTCGGCAGCTGATCTGGCTGCTAAAGGCGATAGCGCCCTCTCCACGCGCTACTGGGTGAGTGCCGTGCAGGCCGAGGCCGCCGCTGGACTGGGTGATCTGAGTGCTAGCGAGCGAGCACTGGAACAGGCCGAACAGGTGAGAGGGCTAGGCCGCGAGAGTCAGACCGGAGGATGGCTGCGCTTCGACGGCTCGCGGCTGCCCGAGCAACGCGGTACCTGCTACACCCTCCTCGGCAAACCGGACCAGGCGGAGAGGTCCTTGCAAGAAGCACTGAGTACGCCCGTCTCGCTGCGCCGGCGCGGTAGTGTGCTGGTGGACCTGGCAAACGTAGGAGTGATGCGCCGAGATGTCGAGCAGACGGTGAGTTACGCAACCGCCGCCATGGACCTGACGAAGCAGTCTGGTTCGGGCGTGATCGCTCGCAAGCTCTCCGGCCTGAACGAGCAGCTCGCCAGCCACCGCCACGATGCGCGGCTGTTGCGCTTGAGCGAAGACATCTCGGCATGCCTGTCCGTCGAGCGCTCGCCGCTGTAGGAATCTCACCCGTCCAAAGGAGCAACGCTGTTGTCGAACGAACAGGGCCGCATCTTCCGTGACGCATGGATCGCAGGCGTGACGAAGCACTACCCCGGCGAACCAAAGCCCGGGTACGTCGCACCGTGGGAAGAGACACCCGATTGGGAGCGGGAGAGCGTGGCGGCGGTCTACGAGCAGGTGCGGGCGTTCGTCGAGGTCTCTGAAGGAAACACGAGCAAGCTCAGCCGGGAGCAGAAGGGCCGGTTTGTGGCGCTGTGCTGGATCGCGCAAATCTACCGCCACATCCCCGACCCCAAACCCAGCTACGTCGCCGACTGGGACGAGCTACCAGCCTGGCAGCGAGAGACTGACGCAGACATCTTTGAACGGATCGAACGCGCCAACTGACACCCGCTGGCATCTGTGCAGGCCGTGCTGCCTACGAACGCGGTCTGCCCTGGACCGTCGAGGCTAGTTCACGACAGCTCGACTGTGCCGTCCGCGTGGACCCACCAGACGTCAATCTGCGCGGCGCTGAGTGACGCGGCCACTTCGTCATAAAGGTCTCGGTCGCTTGAACTCGGGGAGCGCGATGGCGGCTCCGCCAGTCGGGCTCCTCGCCGCGGAGTCGCGTAGCGGCGGGACCGCTGCTGCGAACCAATGACCAGCCTGCGTGCTTAGGCTCGTGCGCTTGATTGCACGGGCGCGGTCTGCAGCGGTGATGGGAGAGGACTCGCATGAACGACTTCTTGACGGCCTACTACGACGATGGCGCGGGGCAGGAGCGCATCGGCAGTCAGGCTCAGCTCGACGAGCTGCTTGACCGAGTCGCAAGTCTGCCCGGTCGACCAGGGTCGATTTGGTCAGTGCGGACGAGCTCGCCACGATGAACATTGGGCTAGGGGCGGCCTTCAGTTCCTTGACGCTCTACGACGACGTTGAAGGACCATGGGCAAAGGCAGCGCGATCACCGTAAAGGAGGCTCGTGCGGCGGCCTCCGAGTTCCTCGCCACTGGCAGACGTCCGGAGCTGGTGGCCTGGGAGCAGGCAGTCGACTAACGGCTCACGCGGCGAGGCAGAGAGCATGAGCCTGATCTTGACCCCGCCATACGGGGACCGAGACACCCGAACTCATCCCCAGGCTCAAGCCGCTCTACGCGAACGCCCACTCCGAACCTCACGAGATGTCGGATGGAGACATCGAGCAATTCGAGATCCGTCTAACGAAGCATGCCGGCGTTGATGGGTCCGTTCTGGTCGCTGGCGAGCTCGACGGGCGTCTCGTTGGGTTCTCGTACGGATTCACTTTCCTCGTGGACGTTGGTGGACCGGTGTCAAGACTGACCCGCCTCCTGCCGACGTTGCCTCGGGCCCTCTTTTAGCGGTGACCGAGATCGGCGTACACACGGACTGCCGTGGCCGCGGCTTCTCCCGCCAGCTGGTCGGTGCTCTCCTCGCCGACCGGCCAGAGTCGTTCGCGAGCCTCATCGCCCGCCCAGGTGCACAAGCTCACGCGATGTATCAAACGCTGGGGGTGGAAGAAGGTTGGCACCACGCAGACGTACCCGCACTGGCCCGTTAGGGACATTGACGTTCTCCCGTTGCACGACAGCAAGTCCGCCTGACCTCTCGAAGTATGGCCTGGATCATGAGCGCCCTCCGTTCGGTATGTCCCACCTCGCGCGTACCACCGTCGAGCAGGCGGTCTCGGACGAGGCACACTACGACCGTGAAACGCAGATCAGCACGACCGCTGACGGCCAGCCCTGGGTTGCTCAGCCCGGCGTGCTGACTGCCGAGGAGTGCCGGCCAGGCGACGGCATCGACGACGTCACGGTCTGCTCGCCTGATCTGGCGCGTTGATAAGCGACGGGTCGGCTGTTCTGGTACTCACCAACGCCAAATGTGACGGCCGGTTGAGTGAGAATGAGCGGGCCGAGCTGAACCGGCTGCGCAAGGAGAACGATGAGCTGGCGATGGAGCGCGATGTACTCAAGCGCTCGGCGGCGCTCTGGGGCAAGGACACGATCGGCCGGTAGCCGTGGCCACCTTCATCGTCATCCAGAGGAGCAGCACGGAGTGCCGCAGGCGGTGGCGTGCCGGGAGCTCGAGGTCTCCCAGCGTGGTTCTACAAGTGGCGCCAAGTGGTCAAGTACGGCGACCCCTCGCCGCGGCATGCCCGCCGTGAGCAGTTGAAGGTGGCGATCCGCAGACTGTCTCGGGCACCGCCATGACGGAGTCTGTCGGCGATCCGATGCGGTCTCTCGCCTCGCAGAACAAGCCAGCAAAGCTGAGTTGAATCTGGGCCCGTCCGGTACGATCGCAAGTCCCATTGGAAGCATATCGGACGTCGGGAAGGGATCGCCGTGCCTGGGCCTTGGTCGTCTACCGAGAGCCTCGCAGCATGGCTCGGCGTCACCAAGGACAGCGTCTACTCACCGCGCGACCGGAGGCATATGCTACCCCGTGAGATGGGGTGCTTGCGCGGCCTTCGAGGCAGCAAAGTTGACGAGTGGGACCCGCGTGGTGGCGCGAGCCTGAAGAGACCTCGGGAAGACGCCGCGACTGGGGAGCACGGGGAAATATGAAGGCCGATTCTGGCAACTGGATCGTTATGGGGGAGCCAGCGACCGCCTCCGAGGCGGCAGCGCTCGATGCATTCCGGGAGGCCCTGCCGGAGGACGGAATCACCACAGCCTGGGTGAATCTTACCTTCATCGACAACAATGGTCGCTCGGCCGAGCTCGATGTTCTGTTGCTCACGCGAACAGGGCTATATGTGGTTGAGCTCAAAGGCTGGCACGGCACGATCCGGGGCAGCACCCAGCGCTGGATACACGGGCGCCGCAACGTCGAAAACCCGTGGCTCCTCACCGACCGCAAGGCTAAGCGCCTGGCGAGCCTGCTCAGGGATTACACCCCCAACCCGGCGGCACGGAGAACGGTGCCGTACATCAATGCGCTCGTAGTCCTTCACGGGAACGACAGCACGGTTGAACTCGAAGAGCGCGCCCGGAGCGGCGTCCTCGCTTTGGATGGCTTTCAGATCCACGCGACTCCGCCTTTGCGGAAGTTGAGCACATTCTTGGGGCAGCCGGCGGCGGATCCACACCAAGCAATCGACATTGTGCGAGCTCGGCAGATTCGAGCGTTGTGCGGTCGCGCAGACTTCCGCGCCACTCCGAAGACGCGCCTCGTCGGGGACTTCGTAGTCGCAGACTCGGCGCCGATCGCTGAGGGGCCAGATTGGCAGGACGTCCTCGTCAGCCTGCCCGCGATGCCAGACGTAAGACGGCGCCTGCGTCTGTACGACATCCCCCCGAAGGCAGCTGCCGGCGAGCGTCAGCGTATCGAGCAGCTCGCGAGGCGCGAGTTCCAGCTCACGCTGGGAGTCCGGCACCACGGTATCGCGGTGCCGGTCGATTACAAGACGACCGACGACGGACCTGCCCTCGTCTTCGAGTACGACGATGCCGAGCTGCCACTCGATGCGTATCTCGCATCGGCAGGCGCAGATCTGGATCTCGACATGCGGGTAGCGCTGGTGATCCGGGTCGGGGAACTCCTCCGCTATGCACACAATCGTCATCTGATGCATCGCGCGCTTGCGCCGCGCCGGGTCTGGGTCATCCCCACTAAGACGCCACTCCCGCAGCCTGCCATCCGCGATTGGTACTTCGGCCAGAAGGATCGCTCCACCGATGCGTCCACCCGCTGGACTGCCATAAATGCCGGAGCAAGCGATCTGATGGGGATCACCAGTCAGGACGATTGGTTATACCTGGCACCCGAGGCGCGCCACTCCGCGGAGAACCTTCCCAGCATCCCGCTCGACGTGTACGGCTTCGGAGCCTTGGCGTACCTGATTCTCACCGGTAGGTCCCCCGCGGCCACCCTCGCCGAGCTCGAGGAGAAGCTCGCCATCACTCGGGCGCTAGACCCACGAGCGGCCGCGCCAGGAATGCCTGACGCGATCGCCGACGTCGTGGCCATGGCTACCAGCGCCGTCGAGTCGGAGCGACCCACGACGGTCGAAGAGGTACTCGAGCTTTTACGCACAGCCTGGGACGAGGTACGTCGTCCCGACGCTGGCGATCAGCCCATCCCTGTCTACGACCCGCTCGACGCACAGAAGGACGACATCGTCGGGGACCGCTTTATCGTGACCGGGCGCCGGGGCGAAGGCTCTAGCGGCTTGGCGTTGGCTGTTCAAGACACGGAGTCAGACGACCCGGATCGCGAACTCGTTCTTAAGGTAGCGCGCAGCGAATCGGCCACCCGCAGGATCGCCGCTGAGGCCGACGTCCTTCGGTCGTTGGATCATCGGCGGGTAGTGCGGCTGTTCGAAGGCCCATTTGACGTCGACGGCCGGAGCGTGATCCTCCTTTCAGATGCCGGTAAGGAGACTCTCGCAACCCGACTGGCCAAGGAGGGGCGTTCGACGATCGGTCAGCTTGAGCAGCTGGGTGGACAGCTGTTGGAAGCAGTGTCTTACCTCGAGTCTCAGGGAATCTTCCATCGCGACATCAAGCCCGCAAACCTTGGAATCACGCCTGACCCGGGCTCGCGCAAGCCGTCATTGGTCCTGTTCGACTTCTCTCTGGCAAGTGAGAGCGTCGAGAACCTCGGCTCCGGCACGCCAGGATATCTCGACCCCTACCTGGGTCGTGGCAAGCGCCATCGCTACGACCGTGCGGCCGAGCTTTATGCGGTCTCTGCGACACTCTTCGAGATGGCCACCGGTCAGCTCCCATGGTGGGGCGAAGGAGCGGGACGTCCGGCGGACCTTGGCGACCGCGCCGTGGTCGAGCCGACGAGCTTCGAGTCCTCGATCGCTACCCAACTCACGGCACTGTTCCACCGCGCACTGGATCCCGACGCGTCTAAGCGATTCGGCAGCGCCGATCAGTTGGCTGACGCGTGGCTCGACGTGTTCGCGTCCCTCGACACGCACGAGCAGGGTGGAGGGGGCAACGACGAGTTGGCGGGGCAGGCCACGTTGGAAACACCGTTGGAGCGTGCCGGCCTCTCGGCCCGGGCGCTGTCTGGGCTAGGCCGTCTCGATGCTGCCACCGTCGGTGATCTCCTGGGAGTCCACCCGACCCAGATCAACTCCATCCGGGGCCTGGGGGAGACCTACCGCAAAGAGATCCAGGCAAGGATCGGGCAGTGGCGCAGGCGGCTGAGGGGCACCGAGAATGCTGGCCAGGCGGGACCGATAGGCACTGAGCGAGTGGTGGCAATGCTGCGCTCAAGGCTCAGGGGTGCCGAGCGGACTGTCATCGATTCGGTCCTGGGCCTCGATGGCGGCGAGAGCGTGCGCGGTTGGCCCGCCACAGGTGAAGTGGCGCAACACCTGCGGATGACTCGCGAGCGAGTCCTGCACACAGTCGACAACGCGGTCGCCGTATGGAGCACGGGTCGACCCAATTTACTCGACAGCGTACGTGACGAGGCAATCGCGATCCTCGCCAGCCAGGGCCGCGTCATGTCGGTTTCGTCGCTCGTGGCCGCGCTGATTGCCCAGCGTGGATCGCTGCTCGACGGCGTTGAGCGCACTCAACAAGGCGCAGCATTGCTCCGCGCGGTGTACGAGCTCGACTGTCGGATGCCCGAGCCAGCGTTGGAGTTGCGCAGGCGCGGTGCCAAGCGCGCCGATCTCATTGCCCTATCCGAAACCGTGGACCCCGATGCGACTGGACAATCCTTCCCGCCGGCGGATCTCCTCACTGATGTCGCCATCGAGCTGGGGCGCCGAGCGGACAAGCTGGTGGAGGACGGTGTCGTGCCGCACAACACCGCAATCGCAGCGCTCCGGAAGGTGCTCGAGGATGAAGCCGGTGACTCGATGGTTCTCCTCGCCGATCGGCGACTGCTCGTCCTGGCAGCCTCGACGAGCAGCACGGCCATGGTGTCTGGCTTCGACGAGCTCTATCGAGCCGACCTCGATCCGCAGGAGGCCGTTGCGCAGGCGTTGCGGGGTAAGCCGGGGCGGAGCATCACTGAGTCCGCCGTGCGCAAGAGCGTCGCCGCGCGCTTTCCGGCTGTCGAGCTGCCAAAAGCCTCCCACCGACTCGATGACCTCGTAAGTGTTGTCCTCCCTGGCATCGTCAACCGTCAGGGTGTCTACGAGCTCGAGTCCACCGCGCGCACAGGAACCCTGACTCCAACAAGCCTCACAAATTTCGCTCACACCGCTGTTCCAGAGGTCGTCGGTCGGTTGAGTGAGTCGCTGGGTCGTCGTGGTGCAGTCACTCTCTGCGTGCCTCCGAGGCGATATCTGTCTGCTGTCCGCGAGCTACCAGGCCTTTTCGACGTTGAGGTGCTCGACGTGGCTGCCCTTGTCGTCGTTGCGACCAAGGAGCTCGCCGACCGTCATGGGATCGACTGGAGATTTGCCCTCGGTGTCGATGCCGGACATAAGGAAGGGGCGGACTGGTCGAACCTCTCGCGCCTCGTGCAGCAAGCTGTGCACCCTCGTTGGGAGGAGCGCATGGCCGCAGGTGTGCCTCTGCTGATTGTCAACGCCGGACCGCTTGTCCGGTACGGCATGGCACAGCTGCTCGCTACCTTGCTCGACATCGGCACTCCGCGGCCCGCAGCGCGGTGGCTGCTCGTCGCCATGCATGCTGATCAGCAAGTGCCGCTGCTGGAGGGCAAGCCCGTTCCGCTCGGTCCGAGCGGGTGGACCAGCCTCCCACCAGACCTGTCCCTCCTTGTTCCCGCCGCATTGCCCCGCACGAACCCTGGAGCCCGTACGTGATCGACTCGTCCGCCCTTCTCGCCGACCTAAAAACGCAGCTCAAGGCACTCCAGATCGACCTCCGCGCCAGCGCAGAGGATCGCAGCAATCAGTGGGGCGCGCGCCTCCGGGCGGAGTATGAAGAGGCCCTACGGCGTGAGCGCACCGGCCACTCTTGGATGGACTGGCGTGATAATGAGGTCGACCAGGCGGCGGTTGCCTGGGTCGTCGCCACAGCGTTCCTGCGCTTCTGCGAGGACAACGACTTGCTCGCGGGTGCCCGGCTCGATGGTATGCCTATCGCAGTCGGTTGGATCGCCGGCCCGGGTGACCGCACTCAGCGCGCCGAGGAAAACCTCACCGCCTACTTCCGCACCAACCCCATCCACAACCGCCGACACTGGCTCCAGCAGGGCTTCCGCGTGCTGGCTGCACAGCCCGCTGGAGCGGGTCTCGTCGACCCACGCCATAACCCTGTGTGGTTGGCCGAGATCAGTCCGGAGTCGGCAAATGCTCTCATCGCGTTCTGGCGTCGCACGGACGCAGGTGGCGTGCTGGTCCACGATTTCACCGACCCCAACCTCGACACCCGCTTCCTCGGCGATCTCTATCAGGACCTCTCCGAGCACGCGAAGAAGACTTACGCGCTGCTGCAGACGCCAGTTTTTGTCGAAGAATTCATCCTTGAACAGACTCTGACGTCCGCGATCGCAGAATTCGGCCTCAATGGCCTCAAGGTAATCGATCCCACCTGCGGGTCGGGCCACTTCCTGCTTGGCGCGTTCGAACGACTCAACCGCGCGTGGCTCGAGGAGGCGCCTGCGCTCGACGCCAAAGAACGCATACGCCGTGCCATGGCGTCCATTCACGGCGTTGATCTCAACCCCTTCGCGGTTGCCATCGCCCGCTTCCGGCTGACGCTCGCGGGCCTCAAGACAATGGGAGAGCGATCGCTCGTCGGGGTGCCTGCCATGGGATTTCGGCTGGCGATCGGCGACTCCCTGCTCGGTGAGCAGGGAGGTGTGCCGGAGACGTTCGGCGTGCTCGCCGAGGATGAGCAAGGAAGGACCTATCTATATGACTCTGAGGACCTTTCCGACTATTTCGAAATACTCAGACCGGGTAAATATCACGTCGTGGTTGGCAATCCTCCGTACATCGCCGTAACCGATAGGGCGCTGCGGAAGATATATCGGCAAGCATATCGCACGGCTCACGGCCAGTACAACTTATCAATACCATTCATGGAGCTCTTCTTCCGACTTGCCATTCGCGGCGAACAAGGTCGGGGTGCGGGATACGTAGGCCAAATCACAGCGAACGGGTTCATGAAGCGGGAGTTCGGTAGGAAAGTCGTGGAAGACCTTTTTGCTGGCTTTCATTTGGAGAATCCGGTCGACCTAACTCGCGTGATTGACACATCGCGTGCTCATATTCCTGGCCACGGCACACCGACGGTCATCCTGATTGGTCGCCGTCGGCGGCCAGTGGATAACCATGTTCGTGTTGTTGCTGGCGTCAGAGGCGAACCCGGCGTACCTGTCGATCCGGCGAAGGGGCGCGTTTGGAGGGAAATCGTCGAACATGTCAATGACGATTGGTTTGAAGGCCGGTATGTTTCGATTTCGCTACGGGATCGGAAAAACCTGACCGTCCATCCGTGGTCTCTTGGCGGGGAGACTGCTACCGCATTGAAGGAGGCGATCGAAGCTGCTCCGGGGCGAATGGGCGCCAGGGTGTGGAGAATGGGAATGTTCGGCGACAGCCACGCCGAGGACTACTTTGCTGCGCCCGTCGGAACGTTCGTCCGCCTTGGCGTAGATGCAGGGGACATAGCCGGCGCGATTGACGGCAATGCGGTTCGAGACTGGGCGGCGGGCAAGATCGGCGAGTTGTTCTTCGCGGGCGGACCAGCGGCCGCGGCGAGCGCGGCCGAGACGTCGCGAACTTCCCTGTGGCCGTGGCGCCGATCCTTGTGGAATCGGGCTACATTCTCAGGTACTACCTATCGTGAATCTGGGATCGACTGGTTGTCGTGGCACCAAGTCAGCGCTCAGCGCGATGCTCGCCCGCGAATCGCCTTCGCAAAGATCGCTACTCATTTCCATGCTGCTATCGTCAGGCGAGATGACATTGAGAAGCCTGGTGCCCTCCGCATTGAGCTACCACCAGAAAGTCTGGAGTCGGAGTTCTTTGAGCTTGCCGCCGCATTGAATAGCTCGGTCGCCTGTTTCTGGCTCAAGCAAGTATGTCACAACAAAGGGAATGGCGGCATCGGTGGCGGAATTGGCGATGAGGACTGGGAGCCGCGGTATGAATTCACGGGAACCAAACTCGATCAGTTCCCGATCGCAGATCAGCTGCCAATAGATCGCGGCCGCATGCTTGACACTCTGGCAGGCGACGTACAAGGTGCATCGCCCCTCCAGGTGATCATGGTCTGGATGGACCAAGGTGGCGCCGAAGGTTTGGCCGAACGGCTTCGCGAGGCCAGGGCAGACTGGGAGCGGCTCCGAGCGCGAATGATCTTCGAGCAGGAGGAGCTCGACTGGGACTCCTATCGAATTTATGGCCTAATTGAAGAAGATCTCACCTACCGCGGTAGTGGGCTCGACGAGTTGGCCCTGGGTGAGCGGGCTTTTGAGATCGCGCTAGCTCGCCGCGTTGCGAGCGGTGAGGAAGAGACCGCTTGGTTCGACCGACATCATTCAGTGGCGATTTCGGACGCTCCACACTGGTGGCCTTCCGATTATTCTGCGATTGTTCAACGTCGGCTCCACTGCATTGCGCATGACGGCTATATCGAACTCATTGAGAGACCGGAGTGCAAGCGGCGGTGGTGGATCGAATCGTGGGACGCGCAGCGCCAGAACGCTCTGCGCGGCGCGATTCTAACCCGTCTGGAGAACCCCGCCTTGTGGCAGGATGCGCAGGGCCCGGCGGCTCACTCTGTGGCAGAGCTGGCAGACGCGCTTCGGAATGATCGAGTCGTTAGAGAACTTGCTCGGGTGTTGAGCGAGAATGCCGAGCCCGACTTGGCCGCCGTCATCGCATCACTCATCTGGGAAGAGGCAGTCCCGTTCCTGGCCGCCCATCGATACAAACCGTCCGGCGTGGATAAATTCAGAGCCTGGCAGGAAGTCTGGGCACTCCAGCGTCGCGAGGACATGGGAGATAGCATCACCATCCCTTTGCCGCCCAAATATGCGAAGTCCGATTTCCGCAGCCCGACGTACTGGCGGGCGCGCGGCAAGTTCGACATGCCGAAGGAGCGCTTCATTCTCTACCCGGGCGTTCGCCGCGCTGGCGACTCCACTCCAGTCATCGGCTGGGCGGGCTGGTCGCACCGCGACCAGGCACTGGCTTTAGCTAGAGAGATTCCCGTGCAGCAGGCGCTCGGGGTCGACGATGCTGGCATCGAGCCGCTCGTGGCCGGCCTGGTTGAGCTTGAGTGTTGGTTACACCAATGGCACAGCGAGATCGAGACTGCATATGGCACCAGCTCGGCATCCGTTATCAGCGGCGTTGTCGACCAGTACCTTGCCCGGGTGGAGAAGACTCGTGACCAGGTGAGCGCGTGGGTGCCGCCTGTTGCAACTCGTGCCCGGGCCCTGCGCTTGTGAAGGAGAGAGCAATGACCGATCTGTCATTTCCCCTGCGGGATGCGATCGACATCCCGCTTGCCGTTCACGACGACGACTTCGTCCTCCAGATCCACCGCGCACAACAGGCCGCCGCGAAAACTCTCTCCGAGTACGTCGTTACCGAGTCGATCGCAGAGGCGTTCGACAAGGGTCTCAGACTGCTCGAGTCTACCCTCAGGAGCGGAACCTCTAAAGGAGCCTTCATCCACGGCTCGTTCGGTGCCGGTAAGTCGCACTACATGGCAGTGATGCACCAGCTGCTCATCGGAAATCCGCAAGCTCGTGCATTGGCAGGGCTACAGGACGTCGTGGCCAATCACGCGGAACTGCAGGACAGGAACCTACTTGCTATTGACTACCACCTCATCGGCGCCGACAACTTTGAATCTGCGCTCTTCGGAGGGTATCTCGCCGCCGTCAAGACCAGGCACTCCGATGCAGCCGCTCCCGTACTGCATCGCTCAGACGCCTTGCTGGAGGACGCTGACCGGCTGAGGGTCGACCTCGGCGAGGATAGGTTCTTCACAAAGCTCGCCGGTGGCGCCTCACCATCACCGGGCTGGGGCACCTTCGAGTCGTCCATTACTGCCGAGCGGTACGACGCCGCTCGCCACAAGCCTGCCGGTGACCCGGATCGACAGCGACTCGTGGCCGCGCTCGTCAAGACATACTTCCAATCCTTCGAGTCGACCGGCACCTGGTTGGACATATCCAGCGGGCTTCAGGCAATGACGCAGCATGCCAAGGAGCTCGGATACGACGGCGTCATCCTGTTTCTCGACGAGCTTGTCCTCTGGCTGGCCAATCACCTGCGCGATACCACGTTCATCCAAACCGAGACGTCGAAGGTGGCTAAGCTCGTCGAGACCGGCGTTGGCTCGCTGCCCGTGCCGTTGGTCTCCTTTGTAGCGCGTCAGCGCAACCTCAAAGACTTTCTTGGCGGTGGCGCCGTCGGCGCAGAACAAGTGGCGCTCGATGACTCCTTTCAGTGGTGGGAGGGTCGATTCGAGAAGATCACCCTGGCGGCCGCCAACCTGCCGCAGATCGTCCAGAGACGTCTGCTGACTCCCACTAGCGAGGAGGGCAGGACGGCGCTGGCCGGCGCGGTCGGGCGGGTCCGAGCCAACCCTGTGGCTTGGAAGCACCTGCTGACGGACGAAGCTGGTTCAGCCGCAGTCGATTTCGAGCAGGTCTATCCGTTCTCGCCCGCACTTGTGGACGCGATGGTCGCGCTGTCCTCGATCATGCAGCGCGAGCGCACAGCCCTGAAGATCATGAGTGAGCTCCTTTCAAGGAGCCGGGACGAGCTCACCGTCGGGGATTTGATTCCTGTCGGAGACCTGTTCGACGTGGTCGTCCTCGGAGATTCTGAGCCACTGACTGACGACATGAAGAATCTCTTCAGGGCCGCGCGCACGTTCTACACCCAAAAGATGCGGCCTTACCTCGTTATGCGACACGGGCTCGATGAAGCACAGAGCCGAGAGGTAGCAAGAGATCACGCGTTCCGACGCGACGACCGGCTCGCGAAGACGCTGCTCGTCGCAGCCATCGCGCCCGGTGCTGCCTCTTTGAAGGACCTCACGGCTTCCAAGTTGGCAGCGCTCAACTTCGGCTCCGTCGTCTCCATGCTGCCCGGTCAGGAGGCGAGCCAGGTTGTTGTTCTTGCGAAGGAGTGGGCAGCGGAATTCGGTGAGATCACCGTCAGTCAAGGCGGGACAGATCCCGTCATATCGCTGCAGCTCTCCGGTGTGGACTTCGACTCCGTTCTAGTGCACGTTCAGACCGAGGACACCCACGAGAACCGCCGCGGCCTGCTGCGACGGCTCCTTGCCGATCAGATCGGTGCATCTGCCACAGGGGCCCTGGGAAGCGATTATGTCGTGAGCCACGTGTGGCGAGGGCAGAAGTGTGAAGCGGATGTGGTGTTCGGCAACGTCCGCGACGAACGTGCCCTGCCGGTCGAGACGCTGACCGCATCTGAGGGGCGATGGAAGCTTGTCGTCGACTTCCCGTTCGATGACGCCGGCCACCCGCCAGCCGACGACTTTCTGCGGCTCGTCCAGCTCAAGCAGGACGGCATGACGACCGACACCGTCGCTTGGCTCCCCCACTTCCTGACGGCGGCACGTATGGACGATGTGGGCAAGCTCGTGGTCTTGGACTATCTCCTCACGGGCAGCAGGTTTGACCAGTATTCAACCGGCCTGCCAGTCAACGACCGTGAACCGGCGCGCCGCCAGCTGGCAAACCAGCGAGACGCTCTTCGAGAGCAGGTGCTTGGTGCACTGCGTCAGGCCTACGGGATCGATGCCGCTACGGACGATCACCTCGGTGACCGGATAATTGACGGACAGCACTTAGTGACGCTGGCACCCGACTATGACCCGCTCAAGCCGTCCTCGCCCAATTTCCGTGGTGCTGTCGTCGATGCACTTGGTGCAGCGCTCGATGCGCGGTATCCCCATCACCCGCAGGTGGATCGAGGAACTGACGAGGTGCGGCGTGCCGAACTATCGGCGGTACTCGAGCTGGCTCGAAAGGCCATGGCCGCTGGGGGACGCATCGAGACCGTCGACCGGGCGATGGCCACCAAGGTACGACGCGTCGTCGACGGGTACGGCGTAGGGTCGCTGAGCGAAGTCACGTATGTGCTCGACCCGGTTCGCTTCCGCTGGCACGACGAGTTCACAAAATCCGCCGCGAGCGGTGATGTGACAGTGGGAGCTCTGCGGACCGCCATTGCCGACCAGGGGATGACCACGGATGCGCAAGACCTGCTGATTCTCGCCTGGGCATCGCTCACCGACCGGCAGCTCTTTCGCTACGGCGCGAGAATGGAGCCCGCGGCCATCGGCGCACTGACGAACGACACGACCTTGCAAGAGCCGGTGCTTCCGACAGGAGAAGAGTGGGGCCGGGCGCTAGACCGGGCCAAAAGTCTCTTCGGAGTGGGCGCGAGCGAGCATCACTTGTCTAGCGCAGCCGTCAACCGGGTTGGAATCGCGCTGTCGACACGAGCACGCCAGGCCGAGCAGGCGGCCAGCGAGCTGCTAGGCGCGCTCGACGCGCACCGTGACGTGTTCGCGCTCTCTGAAGTCAGCCCCCGCCTCGCCACCGCTCGTCGTGCGCGCGATTTGGTCGCCGCCATCAGCGGAGAGCGCGACCACGTCGACCGGATTCGCGTGCTAGCGGAGTTCGATCTTCCGGCCGAACTCCAGGCGCTCGCACGGTCGCTCTCCACCGCCGCGGAGGTGACCGCCGCCATCAAGGGCGCGCAGTGGCAGCTGCTCAACCAGGTGTCTTCCCTGGACGGGGAGCGGGCCGACTCACTCGTGCAAGCCCTCCGCGGCGCGGCTCAGGCCGACCAGCTCCACTCCGAGCTCGCCGCCGCACTGTCGACGGCAGCAGCAGGCGCCACCACAATCCTCGTCAGCCGACGAGGCCAGGAGCCAGATGACGAAGCAGCCGAACGAGCACGCCGCGAGGAAGACAGGCGCCGAGTCAAGGCGGAAGAACAGGCGCGGGCGGAAGCGGAGCGGCAACATGTCCTCGAGGAGGAGCGAAAGGCACTCGCCGAACGGGAACAGCGATTGCGTGAGCAGGAGGCCGAGCTTGAGAGCCGCCGGCGGGAGGCAGAGACTCGCGCCCGCGCGGTCCACAGCATCGAAGTGAAAGCGATCTCTCAGCTCGACAGTTTGCGCAAGACTCTTGTCGAAGAGCTACAGAACCCGGTGGACGGCAAGAAGCTCCATGTCGACTGGAGGTGGGAGTGAGCGAACAGGTCCGAGCTGTCACGGTCTCGCCAGCGATGGTGCAGCAACGCGCCTCGGACTTGGTGAAGTCCGGGATGCAGGTTCTTCTGCTCCGAGCCCGCCCGGAGTGGACTCACGGGGACGTGAGCGTTGGGAACACTTGGGTGCGCGTTCTACCTGGCGTGTCACAACTCGGAATCCTTGACATCTATGCGTCCCTGGAGGCCGATGAGCGCGTCGTGATCCTGACCGACAGGCCACGCGACGACCTAGGCGACGCGGTGCTCGCCCGAGCCTACCGGCAGCAAATCGAGGTCCCCGACGAGTGGCAAGCGGTGCCCCGCATGTTTCCCGGTGCCCGCGAAGTGAGCCGCGAGCTGCGCCGGCTCGACTGGGCCGCGACGGCCCTACTCGACCACCAGCCTCCAGGCGGCTGGCCGCGCTCCACCGAACTGGCACTCACCGCGCGGCACGCTATCGGAGCCCTGCTGGCGAACCTTCTCGGTTTGGGCGCTAACACCGAGCTGGACGGGATCGTGGTCCTCACGTCACTGGGCCAACGCGATGTGCGGCGGTCATGGGCTTCTGTCGATGAACGGCTGCGACGGCATGTCATCGACTGGGCCAGCTTGGAGCTGGGTGCTCCTGCGGCCTTTGCTTTGCGGGTTGCACAGCGGCAGGAACACATCTCACCACTGGCCGTTGGGCTGGCGCTCGATGTGCTCTGGCCGGACGACGGAACACCAGTGTGCGAAGAACAGATCGCTGCACGGGCGCGCGTGGAGGCGTACATTGACGGGAAGTCGATTAGGGTTGAAGTCGCCCAGGCGGTGGCCCAGGTAGCGAAGACGGTGGTACTGCGCTTGGGGCTTGATGACTCCCCGGAGCTCGGTGTCGCCCTGCAGCAGGCCGAGGCGTTGCTCGGCGACCTCGACTGGGAGAAAGGCGCGGAGCGGTCGACGATTCTGCATCCGGGCTACCGCGCTCGGCTTCGCGCGCTCGCCAACGCTCTCGACTCCGGCAAGGAGGTTGAAGAAGCTCTGGCAGCGTTGATGGACCATCGAGATGCGGGGACGTCGACTGCACCGACCATGGCGGTGCGACTTGCGCGATGGCTCGCGACGAACGAGCAAACCACAACCTCCCTCGCCCAGGATCTGCAGCACCAGATGGATGACGGCGCCTGGGTCGACGCGGCGATCGGTGCGGTGTGGAACGGCGACGCCGACCCCGTCGTCGCCGGGGCCTACGAGGCACTCATCACCAGGGTTCAGGAACGTCGTCAACGACGTGACGAGACAGCCGCGACCCGACTACACCAAGCGCGTGATATAGGCCCACGCGGCGCCCTTGGCATCGAGCGGCTCCTCTCAGAGATTGTCGAGCCGTGGCGGCACAACGGTGGTGCGCTCCTGGTCGTGCTTGACGGCATGAGCGCCGCAATCGGAACCGCCCTTGCCAGCGAAGTTGCCCGACTGGGCCTCGTCGAGTGGGTGCCCGCAGCAACCCACCGACGATTGGCCGCCGTCGCTGCCCTCCCATCGCTCACCCGCATCTCACGCACGACACTCTTCTGTGGAAAGCTTTGCGAGGGCGGAGCAGACGATGAGAAGAAGGGGCTCGCGACTGCCTTTCCAGGTTCGCTCGTCTTCCACAAGGACGATTTGCGCGCCGAAGGTGGTGCTGCCCTTCCAGATGGCCTCCTGCGAGCGATGCGGGATAACGCCGCACGGGTGGTCGGGGTCGTCATCAACGCGATCGACGATGCGATCCACAAGAATGACACTTCGGGAAGCGATTGGGACCTTCACCGGGTAGAGCCGCTGCGTGCGCTGCTCGTGGCGGCAGCCGACGCTCGCCGCGTGGTGATCCTGACTTCAGATCACGGACACGTGGTCGAGCGGGACAGCGAAGCGCTCTCTTCGCCGGGAGCCGATGCTCGGTGGAGGCTCGCTTCCAGTGGCCCAGCTGCTCACGGCGAGGTGCTTGTCAAGGGTCCGCGCGTGATCGCGCCCGACGAATCCGCCGTGTTGCTGTGGCGCGAAGATGCCCATTTCGGCGCGCGCCGGGCTGGTTACCACGGTGGCGCAAGCCTGGCTGAGATCACCATCCCGGTCCTCGTCTTCCAGGCCGCAACAATGAGTGCAGGGGTATCAGGCTGGGAGGCCGCAGCGCCGCAGGTGCCAACGTGGTGGAACGATCCGGTGAACCTCGTGACCAGCTCGGTGCTGCCAAAGCCGCGGAAGATCCAACCCTCCGAGGAAGCTTCGAAGGCCGCGGACCAGGGCGTCCTTTTCGAGGTGTCCACGACGGAGAGACCCGCGATCGGTCTAGCGGAGGCGGTGCTTGCGTCGGCGACGTACGCCGAGCAGAAGCGGATGGCCGGACGCAGGGCACTTGACGACGCGACAGCCGCGGCCGTAATTCGGGCCCTTCTGGAACACGGTAGCCGAGCCCACCTGGACACCGTTGCTGCCGCGGCAGGCATTCCGGCCGCAGGAGTTGGTCAGGTACTTGCCGCGGTTCGGCGCCTCCTCAACGTGGACGGTTACGCCGTCATCGAAATGGATGCAGATGGGGTCACTCTCCGAATCGACGAGCGCCTGCTCAGAGAACAGTTCGAGATCGGTGGAGCAGCATGAGCGACCCAATCGGCATCAGCCCGAGGCGACGGCGCGATATCACCGACGCTCTGCGGCGCGGGACGGTCCCCCGGCAGGGGCTAGACGTGCTGGCCGTCGGTCTCGGACCATTCGAGGCTGCAATCGACGAGGAGCTTGCGACCGTCGCTGGGGGTGGGGCCGCGTTTAAGGCGGTCCGCGGCGAGTATGGCTCCGGGAAGACGTTCTTTGCACGTTGGCTAACCGAACACGCTAAGAAGGCGAACTTCGCAACTGCCGAGATTCAGATCAGCGAGACCGAGACACCGCTGCATAAGCTAGAGACCATCTACCGCCGGATCAACGAAAACCTGTCCACACCGACGACACCTCCGAGCGCGCTGCGCGACGTCATCGACGGCTGGTTCTACATCCTCGACCATGACGTCAAAGACACTCGCGCGGACCGTAGCGCCGTTGAAGGCTCGTTGGCCCTGATGCAGCGTCGACTGGCCAGTGTCTCGAAGGAAGCCCCAGCTTTCGCAGCCGTTCTGCGACAGTACCGAATCGCCCGCGAAACCGGTGACGGTGCTCAGGCTGATGGGCTTCTGGCCTGGCTCGGCGGACAACCTCATGTCGCTTCGGCTGTGAAAAAGGCCGCGGGAGTAAGAGGTGACCTGGACCACTTCGGGGCCCTGGGTTTCCTCCAGGGACTCCTCACTGTGTTGCGCGACTCTGACTACGCTGGACTTGTCGTCGTGCTCGACGAGGTCGAAACACTGCAGCGGATGCGCTCCGACGTACGCGAGAAATCGCTGAACGCGCTGCGCCAACTCATGGACGAGGTCGACGGTGGACGGTTTCCCGGTCTCTATCTTCTCGTGACCGGCACACCGGCCTTCTTCGACGGCCAGCAAGGCGTTCAGCGGCTCGCCCCGCTCGCTCAGCGGCTCCAGACCGACTTCACGACGGATCCCCGGTGGGACAATCCCCGCGCCGCGCAGATTCGCCTGACCGGCTTCACCACGGACTCTATTGTGGAGCTCGGCACCCGAGTACGTGACATCTACGCCAACGGCGCGAAGGATCCAAAGCGCCTGCGGAGCATGGTCGATGACGCGTACCTGCGCACGCTCGCGGTAGCTGTCGGCGGTGAGCTCGGTGGGCGCACCGGAGTGGCGCCGCGTCTATTCCTCAAGAAGCTCGTAGCCGATGTTCTCGACCGCGTTGATCTATTCGACGACTTCGACCCCCGCCACGATTACCACCTGACAGTCTCGGCCGACGAGCTGAGCGAGGTGGAACGCGAAGCGCGAGCGCAGGGCGACAGGCTTCCCGTGACCTCGGTGGACGACATCGAGCTGGATGTATGAGCGTGCCAGGTGCGACAGGTCTGGACGAGGCCATCGAATTCCACATTGTCAACTCCCTGGGCTGGCGCGATCTGCGCCCACTCCAGGCCGCAGCAGTCGAGCCGGTGCGCTCGGGCGACAATTGTGTGCTCGTTGCGCCGACGGCGGGAGGGAAGACGGAGGCTGCAATATTCCCACTGATGTCCGAGATGGTCCAACGAGGCTGGACAAACACGTCCATTTTGTATGTGACCCCACTACGGGCGTTGCTCAACAACCTCTTCCCGCGAATCGTCGGCTACTGTGCCTGGCTCGGGCGCAGAGTTGCGCTTTGGCACGGCGACATTGGAAGGTCCGAGCGACGGCGGATCCTAGCGGAGCGGCCTGACGTGCTTCTGACCACTCCGGAGTCGATCGAGGCCATGCTCGTCTCGCGAGGAGTGGACCATAAACGGCTACTCGGCTCGGTGCGCGCCGTTGTCATTGACGAGCTGCACTCTTTCGCGGGTTCGGACCGCGGGTGGCACCTGCTCGCTGTTCTGGAGAGGGTAGAGCGGCTCGCTGGGCGGAAGATCCAGCGCGTCGGACTCTCTGCCACAGTCGGCAACCCGGAGGCGGTCGGGTCGTGGATGCAGGGCTCGACCGAGGGCCGCCGGCCGGTCCGCGTTGTCCGCGAAGAGGCGATCACTACGGCTGAGCCGGAAGTGACGCTCGACTATGTCGGCAGCATTAGGAACGCCGCGACCGTGATCTCTCGAATGCACCAGGGCGAGAAGCGACTGGTGTTTCTTGAATCGCGTCGTAAGGCCGAGGAACTCGCGTTCCTGTTACGAGAGCGGCAGGTGCAGACTTTCGTATCGCACTCGTCCTTGTCTGCGGATGAACGCCGGAGGAGCGAGCAGGCATTCGCTGAGGCTCGCGACACTGTCATCGTAGCGACCTCGACGTTGGAGCTCGGGGTAGACATCGGCGACCTCGATCGAGTGATCCAGGTAGACGCGCCGCGGACTGTCTCGTCCTTCCTGCAGCGGTTGGGCCGGACCGGACGTCGGCCCGGGACGGCCAGAAATGCGCTGTTCTTGGCCTTGGACCAGAAGGGGCTGCTCGATGCGGCAGCTTTGCTCCTGCTCTGGAAACGGGGATTCGTCGAGGATGTCGCGGCGCCGCCACATCCTCGCCATCTTGCAGCCCAGCAGTTCCTGGCACTAGCGCTTCAGGAGGGAGCGTTCGGTGCCTCGCGGTGGCGAGACTGGTGGGGCGATCTGCCGGTGATGACCGACGGGAAGGAGGTGCTCGCGTATCTGGCTGCGGAGGGTTTCCTCATCGAGGACTCGGGCATGCTCTTCACCGGTGCGCGTGCGGAGAAGGAGTTCGGCAACCGGAACTTCATGGATCTCCTGTCCTCCTTCATCACGGACCTTGAGCTACGGGTGGTCGCTGGCTCCGATGAGATCGGCTTCGTCTCGCCGCTCGCGCTTCCGCGGAACCGGGACCGACAGAGCAAACCGCTGGTGCTCGCCGGTCGCGGCTGGTTGATCCGACACGTCGATTGGGAGCGATTCGTCGTCTGGGTCGAGGAAGTGCCGCTTAAGGGCGACATAAAGTGGCCCACAGACCCGGTTGTGCACTCCTTTGACCTCTGCCAGTCTCAGCGAGATGTGCTGTTAGGCGCTATTCCCGATGTACACCTTTCCAAGCGTGTGCCCACTGCACTCGAGCGACTGCGCGCCGAACGCGCCGCTGAAGTGACTAGGGACGGACTAGTGCTCCAGCCGCGACCATCCGGTGATTGGCGGCTTTGGACCTGGGCGGGTCTGAAAGCGAACGCGACTCTGCTCGCCGGGCTAGGTCTCGACGCCACCGAAATCGAAAACGAGAGCGTGATACTCCCGGCGGGAGTGGGCGCGTCGGCGGTTGCATCTGCCGACGTGAACGTAGTCCCCCAACTCAGTGCTGAAGCGATCACAGCGCTGAAGTTTTCCGCGGCGTTGCCCCCGGACCTGGCGACGAGGACTCTCGGAGAGAGGCTGGCCGACCCCGAGGGAGCCGCAATGGTGAAACAACGTTCTCTGATTCGCACGGTAGGACGTACTTAGCTCGCAGCGCGGCCGTCCGTCGCCGGATAAGCGCGACGGACGACAGTGGCGAAGGCGTTAGCCCCAATACCGTTCAGTTAAGGATGCAGCGGTGTAGCTTGATGGCATGCCGCGTGGTGGATGGAAGAAGCCGGAGACCGAGCGGCGTCTGTCGGACCTTGTCTCGGTAGGTGTGCTCACGCGGGTGTTCCCGCCGGATTTGATCGATGAGGTGATCGCCGAGGTCGGCCGGACCGAGCAGCGCCCTCGTTCGCTGCCGGCGCGGGTGATGGCCTACTTCTCGATCGGGATGGCGTTGTATTCGGAGGGTTCTTATGAGGACGTACTGGCTCAGTTGACCGATGGGCTGTCGTGGGTCGCGGGGTGGGCCGAGACGTATGCGCCGCCGAGCAAGTCCGCGATCTTCCAGGCCCGGGCCCAAACCAACCCACCTTGAGGATCTTCCCGACGGCTCCTGGCTGGCCCACCTGCGTCAGACACACTCAGCCGGCGCGAGGAGCCGATCCTGGTCCGGGTCATCGACCACACCATCGATGACGGCCGCGAGAGCCCCACCGCCTACAGGCTCTTCACCACCATGCTCGACCCTGACGAGGTGAGTGCGACCGATCTCGCCGCGGCCTACACCCAGCGGTGGGAGATCGAACTGACCTTCGACGAACCCAAGACCCACCAGCGCGGACCCCGCACTGTGCTGCGCAGCAAGTCCCCGGACCTGGTCCTCCAAGAGATCTGGGGCCACCTGTGCTGCCACTACGTGATCCGCTCCCTCATGGCCGAGGCCGCGACCCACTCCGGACACGACCCGGACCGGATCAGCTTCGTCGCCGCGCTCAGGATCACCCGCCGGACCCTCGCCCACCCGGGCGCGTTTTCCCCCTGACCAGCACGGCCGCGACAGCCCCGGCTGGACAGACTTCCTGCGCCGACTACTCCGCCGGCTCAACCCCACCCGACGACGGCGCTCCGCGCCCCGCGTCATCAAACGCAAATACGTCAAATGGCACGTCAAACGCGCCCACCACCACACCAACTGGCCGCAACCGCAACAGCCAACAAGCTATGCCGTAATGCCACACTAACTGAACGGTATTGCGGCTAGCCCTCTCCTTTCATTTGCCAGCGGGACGCCAGTCACCCGTCCGTAACCAGTGGCGGAGTCCTAGAAGTCGTTTGACCACGGTGGCTACGATCTTGTGCGGTGTGTCTTTGAGGCCTTGGTAGGTGGCAGTGCGAAAGGCAACGTAGTACCCGGCGAACGCCAACCACAACAACGTCGCGACGACGGTTGGCCAGAGGACACCAGCAGCCAAGAATGTCTGGCAGCCGAGGACCACGGTCGAGCCCCACACGATAGGCCACCGCGGCATGAACATCAGCGCGGCTGAAACCACCAACGCCAGCGCGACAACGACACCGTCTGGCCACCAGTCCCAGCGGTCGTCCGCGGCGAGTTGGCCCACCATAATGGCGAGTGGGCCGGCTGCCAGCTGCGCCAGGTTGGGCACGGCTGTGATCTTGTATCCGGTCGCGAGGGGCGGACCCGTCAGCGCTGTGGCCTTGTCGATGAGGCCAGCGTTGCCCAGCAACCAACGATGGTGAGCCCGCAATGGAATGCCCTCCTGAGCAAAATGCACCGCTTCGAGGGTCCAAGCAAGCCCAACCGTGCTCCAGCCGAATGAAAGGAACGCCGCCACGGCGATAGCCGTGGCGAGCAGTGACTCATCCCCCGTCCATTGGTATCCCGCGATTTCAAGCCCGAGGCAGAAGCGCAACGGATAGCCGAACCCCACCAGCGCCACGGTCGTCTTCGGCATCTTCAGCTTGCGGGCCGTCTCGTAGGAGGCCGCCAGGATGAAGATTGCGGCGACCCCAATGAGTGGTCCGACCGGTTGGTTGCTGGGAATACCGAGAGCGAGAACGAGGGCCGCGCCGATGCGGAAGATGACGACCGCGCTTGACAGCGACACCGCCCTGTCGAGGCCGAGCTTCTGAGTTGGCAGGCGGGCCCGTGATATCGCCGCAGGATGCGCAGCGTCCTCGACCGCTCCTCTGATGTCGTTCCACTGGTAGCGCGCCTGGTAGGCGAGATACTCGAGAAGCACCCATCCCCATAAGTAGACGACCAGCTTCTTCCCGGGCGACCCATCCAGCGCCGTGTCGCCGAGAAGGGGCGCGAGAACGAGACCGGCTACGTAGTAAAAGCTCTTCTGCAGATCTTCGCCGCGCGGCAACGCCAGGTAGGACGACATGTGCCGTTCACGGGGTGAGGGCGCTGCCTTTCCTACCTGGGGTTGCAGCCGCCGACTGGCCGCCCGGTACAAGCTTTGTCCGGTTGTGCTGAGCCAGGCCATCGTGAAAAGGAGACAGACCGCCGCTGTATAGGTGACGGCCATCGCGGCCGTCCAGGCTCGGGGAACGCTGATGGCGATCATGACCGTGATCACGGTGAAGGCAGTGAAGGCGATCAGTACTAACATGATGGTGAGCGCCCGATAGATGGGGTTGCCGTGCTTCAAACCCACCAGGGAGCCGACCATGCGGGTAAAGGCAGGGCTCGGTGGAGCGCTGGCAGACGCTGTTCTGCGGCTGGCCAACTGCTCCTCGATATTGCAGAGGTAGTAGTACCGCAGCGCGGCTTGAGCGCCGGCCTGGATGAACAGAGCGAACAGAGCCACCGGGATCAACGGCGCTGCGGCCAGGAGTCCTGGTGGCACGGCCCGAGACGACGGATCTTCTGTCAGAACGTACTGGCCAACTAGTGCGCCAAGCGCTGTCAGCGTCGTGAGTGCAAGGGACGCGAGCGCGACCTGAGTCACCTGATATGAGCGTTCGTCTTCACGAGTGGCGATGTAATCGGCCAGGAGTGCGTCTGTGTCCTGGCCGGGTGGGCGCGTCGTCACAAGCGTTCCGCTGATTCAGTCCAGAAGTATCGTCGCAGGAAGCAGCGACCTAGGAAGTCCTGAAGCCTGGGATACACCGGCTGATGCTTGGATGTTAAATGTACAAAACCGTATCGCAGCCGAATTGCGAGCAATCCGTCAGTCAAGGCGACGTCGCCGCAAACCACACCTCGTGAGGCATGATCGTACAATCCGAGCTTCCGACGAGCAGTCCAAGGCTTCCACGCACGGCTGACCACGTGGATCGCCAGATCGCCTGCCTCAGCTGGAACGCATCCAAGATTCGAGATCTCGCGCCTGGAGTTGGTCACAACGACCAGTGTGCGGACGCCTGCTCGGGCCGCTGTCGTGACGATGGAGGACCAACCTGAAACATCCGCTTCTGCTGGCGAACGCCAGTCCAGCAACAGCGGTTCAACGTCGAGTATCAGCACCTCTGGCCGCCCTGCCAAACATACTTCGAGGGCGTTCGCCGGAGTTGACTCCCTACGGATGATTCCACGCACTGCCATGCCGCACCCCCTCAGCGCTGGGCCCATTGAAGCGCACGGTGCCACGACGTGTCGAGAAGCCTCGCGACCTTCCGCGCGCAGAAGGGCATCCGCAACGCCGGCGCCAGCCTCAGTTCACCCGGCAACTACGGTGCGCTCAGACTTCAAGTTGGCCGATGTCAATCATTCAGTGAAGCGCGCACACGAGCTGGGCGAGCTACCAGTCAACAGGGCTGACCCGCATGACACGGTGGCACCCGGGTCTGCTACACAGATCGCGAGTCTCGGTTTAGGAAACCGAGGGACCCCGTGGACGCTACCCCCTCCAGGCGTGTCGAGACATCACCAGTCCGCCCGGTTCAACTCGATTTGGCTTGATTCGCCCCAGTTCGTTCCCAGCCTGTTCCCCGCTGAGCTGGGGGAATCCGGCCAGCCCTATCGTGCGGGAGGCGCCTGTGATGCCACCTCGTCCATTGCGCTGATAGCGATGGCCAATGCATCGATGGCCGAGCGCGGATCCTTTTGGATCTCTGGAAACTTCTCCAGGGCACGGATTTCGAGTTGAGACAGATTGCGGATCAGGACGACCTGGCCGCCGGGGCTATCGTGTTTGATTAGGAACATGGAGCCGATGCGTATGCAAGCTTGTGGAATCTCGGCCAGACTCTGCATCAGCTTGCCAGCTGCCTCGGCCTCTCTGATGTCTACCTCGGCTTGCTTCAGGTCGATCTTCTCAAGTTCAACCGCTCGCTCGACTTTAATAAGTCGGTCCTGAAGATCCTTCGACCTCAATGCTTTCTGTGCCGCAGCCTTGGATCGTCGAAAAATCGAACCGCGTTCAACTTGGATGTGCTGCGGCTCCTCGTATCCCATGACCTGCACGAGATTATCTACCGCGCCCAGAGCGCGTCCCAACGCCTCATCGTCATCGCTGTCCAGGTAGACGATGACGTCAACCGACTCTCGATCCGTCGAGCGGGCTCCATCGTTGCGGTGAGGGCTGTGCCGTTGAGGCGACGGAACGGCGTACGCCGCGCTCGTTCTGCTCACGGTGAAGCGATCGAGGGATACCCGGATTCCATTCGCGCTTAACGCGATACGCCGAAGCCTATGGGCGAGACGCGGCGAATCCGCATCGGTCGCACGAACGACATCCCCCAGCCTGTCAATTTCGTAAGGTAGATCGGGATAGCGCTGTCGAAGCGGGTCAACCTCAGTAAAGTCCTGACGCCATTTTTGGACCTCACCAAAGGCGGATCGGAGTTGAATCAGACCCTTGGCTACTAGGCGTACCTCTTGGCGTACGCGTCGATCGCCGGGCTGCCTGGGTCCAGGGCCGCGAGGTTGGGACTCTGCCTGCCAGGCTACTTGGGTCGCTTGCGCTTGGAGTTCAGAGAGGGCGCCCATCATTGCGACGAGGACGGCAGAAGCCCTCGCTTCCTGTCGTTCATCAGCCATGGTCGAACGTCACCCATATTCCTATAGTCGGGCCATCGTGCGACGTTCGGGCAATACACCCTGCGGTTCTCGCCTCTAAATTCAACGGCGCGATGACATGGCTTGAGCGTTGGCTCGGTCGCCGGGTGCCAACTCGTTGACTTCGCCGCAGAGAGATCGCCCCCTCACTAGCTAATCGCCCAGGCTCACCGAGCGTTACACGCGATTCTCGGCGCCCGGGCACCGTGCGGACCGCTTCGACAAGGCGGCCGCAGACCTTGGCGCTGCGGTTCCTGGTCCCCGTAGGACAGAGGGTCCGACCCTGACTCCGTCCTGCGAATTTGCGCATTGGGGCGGACTGGACTCGAACCCCGCGACCCACGGATTATGAGAGCCCCGCTACCTGCCGCACTGCTTGACCTCGAGCTCTCGTGATTCGGAATCGAGCACCTCTAGCCGACTGATTCCTGTCTGATTGACGCGGTTTCATGGCACGAGCCATGTCACGCAGAGGCCTCCCGGCCGTTGACCGCCCGCGCCGCGCCTCGGGATTCTTCCTGAGCAGCCGCATCGCTCCGGCGGGGCCGCGCGACTCCCGAGATGACCGGAGTCACCCTGCACGTGATCATCCCGGATGCCGCAGCCACGCTCAAGGCGGGAAGCCAAGTCGTCCACTTCAGAGGCCCTGGCGAGTACGCCGTTAGATATCAATGGAGGATGCGGAAAGCAGCACCTTGGGTAGTGCGCGGGACCACCGACCGAGTGTTGGAGACCGTGACTGATTGAGCCCAGGGTCTAGTACTCCAGCCGTAATTCGTGATTAGGCGAGTTGGGCGGCCTGACGGCGGTGGTGGCAGCCGCGTGCGCGGGCTTGGTGGCGGCGTTCGCCATCGTGACCAGTGCAGCAGGTGCTGGATGCCGTGTTGGGTGTGGTTGACGAGCCGGGTGAACAGTTGCCGGATCTCGTTGGCGGTGAGCGCGATGAGCCCTTGCGGTGAAGGGGTTTCGGCTCGTGCGGCGGCAGTCATCACGGCGAGGAACGCGTGGGCGAGCATGGCGAGGATGGTCCAGCGGTGCCACGAGGTCCAGCGGCGGACCTGGTGCTCGTCCAGCCCGGCCAGCCCCTTGCCTGCTTGGAAAGACTCCTCGACCGTCCACCTGCGCCCGGCCACCGCAACCAGAGTCGCCAGCGGCACCGGAGTGGGTGCGTAGCAGCGGGTAGAACGCCAGCTCACCCGGTACTGATCGAACGGCGGACCAGCAGCGCCTGATCGCCGGAAACCTCTGAGCCGGTGATGTCGATCCGGGCCCGTTTGCGCCTGTCAGCGGTCCACTCGAAGTCGAGCGCCTCCTGACGCGCCCCCGCTTCTTGCGGGCCGGCGACCGGGGTAGGTCGGCCGATCGAGGGATTCGATCCGGAGGGTGCTGCGGCGTCTCCGGCTGTATCGCCTCTGCGAGACCAGGCAGCCTCATCACGGAATGTGACTTGAGGTACGGCATGGACGTGGCGGACGCCGACTCGTCTGCTGCGGCTTGGCGGTAGTCACGATCGCCCGCGTGTGCTCGTCGTTGACCGGATCTGACGATGAGCGGTTGGGTGGGGAGGGGGCCCATGAGGACCGTGATCGGCTTACGGTAGGCAATCACCGGTATCTATCTGGGGACCCGCGAACCGCGAAGCAAGAGCCACTGACCTTCGTCCGGGAGTTCTCATGAGGACAGCAGCGGGTCCGACACCCGCATGGCCGTGATCTGGCTGAGTCTGATCAGCGCGTCGCGCACATCGTCGTCGAACTGCGCGGTGCGCCAGCTGTTGTTGTGCGTGCTCAGGAGGGTCTGCAGGGTGAAAGTGTCGAAGTTGTCGAGCGGCGTGTCCCGGAAGTCCGCTTCGTGGATGTCGGCGCCGACGAAGTTCGTGCTACGCAGCGTCGCTGCGCTGACTTGGCCTGCTTGAGCTCGGCTCCCTGCAACTGCGTGCCGTTGAGGTTCGCCTCCTCCAGGCGCACCTGGTCCCACCGGACACAGTGCAGATAGGCGCCGGTCAGACGGGCCTTCCTCAGCCAGCCCTTCCGAATCCAGGAGCCTGACAGGACAGCGTGGTCGAGCCGAACCTCGTACCCGTGTATCTCACCGAAGACAACGTCGTGCAGCTGTGCCCGCCTGAGGTCTGAGAACGCCAGATCGACGTCCCAGCCTCGCAGATCCAGCCCTCGCAGCTCCAAGTGCATGGTGCTGAGGTGGTCGAGCGAGAGTACGGGCAGCGGATCGCGCCTGTGCAGCCGCGGACCACCAGGCCGTCGTACCATGCGCCCGCGCTTGGAGGCGGGATGCTTGGCCACTTCTGCTGGCAGCAGCCGTTCGAGCGTGCGGCTCAGCGGTGTTGCCATCGAGCGAGACACCCCCTTGACGCGCAGCTCGCCCGTGACGATGGCGAACAGATCGGGCATCAGGTCGTCGCCCTTGCGCACCATCGCGTTCAGTGCGGATGCGGCCGCTACGCGAGTCGACTCGGCGGTCGCGCCGAGACCGGTGACGGTCTCGGCGAAGAGGTGGTCGACGCGGCTTTGGAAGTCCTGCCTGCGCGGCTCAATCAGCTTGAACAACGCAAACAGGCCGCCAGCGACACCAGCGACCGCTGTCACCAACGGCAGGGTGAACAGCAACGCGCCCAATAGGCCCGCGGAGCGGCTGTTGCTGATTTGCAGCTGTTGAACCTCTTGCAGAAGCTTGAGCCGTTCGATCTCGGCAGTGGACAGACCGTCCGCTGGGGCCGGTGCCGTGCTCGGGTTCAGACTGGCGATCCAGACCACCGCGAAGCACAGAGCGAGACCGCCGATCGTCAGGAGACCGGCGGTGACAAGCGGCGGCCAGCGGAGGGATTGATTCCGGGTTGACATAGTTCACCTCCTGCAAGGTGCTGGCTCGGAGCCTTGAGACCTCCGCGAAGCAAAGGCCGCACCCGAGCCAGCAGAACCAGCATGGTGCCTGTGTCTAACCGAGGCAGTGGTCGAAAGACCCCATTCCGCAAAGCCATTTGGTCACCTTGCGGCCCGCCTGGCAAGGTCTGGCTGACGGGTAGACGTTAAGGCGCCTCGAGAGGGGTGGCGGGACTTGAGCCACTGACAAAGGATTGTCAGTCCGACGGTCGCCACCACTTTGGCAGCGTCCACGGTCCACTCGCCCTCCTCGGGCTATGGATTGGATAGCGAAGTTCAACCGCCCTGCGCTTGCATCCCCTGTCGCCCCGACAGACCCGTGTCATTGCGGCGGCAAACGCGTCCTCGCCCGCCGTCGTACCTGGGCCACCCCTGAGAAGCTGCCAGCGGGGATCGTCGGCCACCGCGAGGGCTGGTGCGACATGGGAGCTACCGCGCTCAACAGTCCATCCGCGATCTGGTGGGGGGTCGCGAGAAGGTCGACGGTAGCGAACCGAATGCGGTGTCCCTGGATGACGACTTCCTCGTCTAGATGCTCCGCAACCGTGGGATGGAGCATCAGGCCTTCGGACTTGATGTCGGGCTCACGGGCGTCTTGGGACATGAGGTAGGCGTAGATCTGATAGAGGTATCCGCTGGCGAGTGTGGGTTTTCCGTGCTGTCCCGGCTTGGTGACGGCTGTGAACTTCGTGTCGATGACGATGCGGCGCTGCCCACCTTCGGGGGAGTTCGCGTGCTTGAGCACCACGTCGAGTTCCATACGCGGGAGGATCGCGGGCATCCCCGGCGATGCTGCTGAGATGTCCCACTTCAAGTGGTCTCCGTGCGAGACGTTCCAGCCGGATGGCGTCAGCCGGTGGCGGTAGAAGCCGTACACCGCGCGTTCGAACAGCTTGCGAAGGTACGTGTCCTCCAGGGAGGGCAGCGGCAGCATCTTGCCGCCCGATTCGGTTGTCGGGATCGCGAGGGTGAGGAGCAGCTCGGCGGCGGCGACCATGAGCTGATCGCGGGTGAGGAGCCGCTGACGCTGCATGGCTGACACGCTGTTGAGCGGTGGGCAAGGGCCGCGTACGCCGGCGGCGCCGAGTTGTAGTGCAAGGGACCGGTATCGAGGCTCCTTCGGCACCAGGACTGCCGCCTTTTCTAAAGCAGCCTTGGCCAGTCGGTTGGCGGGGGTGTCCGTGACGATCTCATCGAAGGTGCAGTTCACTAGGCCACGGCGAAGCAGCTGGTGCCGCTCCGTCGTCAGGATGTTGATGCGCCCGCGGACCCGGTTCACCGCGCGTGTCGTCTGCCGGAAGCCGACCGATAGGCCGGTGTGCAGCCGAACGGCCACCTCATCAGCGAGGATTCGCGCGGCCAGTTCGGGCAGATCCTCAGGGTTGTCCTCCATTGATACGAGTCCCGTGCCGGCGCTGCGGCAAAACGAGGACGCATATAGCTGGAGCAACCAGACGTTCCGGATCGGTATCTGCACGGTTACATTCCCAACAGCTTCTCGGAGGCCGCCTCGGCGAGCTCCGGGCGGTCAAACCAGTACTCCTCCAGCAGCGGCCGCACGTCAGTGTCGACAACTCGACGCCACCACCCGGCGGTGTCCAGGCCCGTCTCCTCGAGATGCGCTGCCGGTGTGAAGTAGCTGTGACCGATGCAGTACTGGCGTCCCAGGGCGCTGTCATGGGAAATGGTTTCGTTGAGGCTGCGAACCCGTTCGCCGTAGGTCTCGAGCAGATCAATGTCGTATCCGAGACCGTTGAGGTGCTGTACCCAGTCCTCGCCGAACGAGGGGGTGAGCTCGATGAACGCGAAGCGTCGCCGCAGGGCCATGTCAACGATTGCCAGCGATCGATCGGCCACGTTCATGGTGCCGATGATGTGCAGGTTCGGTGGCACGAAGAACCGCTCCCCAGCTTGCCTGGGGTAGGCCAACCGCATGGCTTGGTCAGCGGACCGCTTGTCGGCCTCGATTAGGGTCAGCAGCTCGCCCAGTACCTGGGCCGGGTTACCGCGGTTGATCTCCTCAATGACCAACACCCAGGGACGGTCTGGGTCCTCTTCGGCGTTCGTGCACATCTCCAAGAACGGTCCGTCGGCGAGCTGGAGTCCTTCACTCGTGCCCGAGGGACGCCAGCCTCGTACGAAGTCCTCATAGCTCAGCGACGGGTGGAATTGCACTACCTCGACTCGGCTGCTCCGCCGTTCGTCGCACAGAGCCCATCCGAGCCGTCTGCCAAGCCACGTCTTCCCGGTGCCTGGGGGCCCCTGCAGGATGATGTTCTTACGTGCACGCAGCCGCTCGAGCATCGGCTCGAGCTCAGATGTGGGAATGAAGCATCCGTCGTCCCGGATCGAGTCGACACCGTAGCTCTCGCCGGCCAGCGCCACATCAGTCGAGACAGGCTTGGTCGCTGGCTCGCCGATGGCGATTTGCGGGACGTTAGAGGCATCTGGACCCGTCACATAGTTGTACGCCGCGTTGGACAGCTCGGGGAAGGAGCTGTAGGGCGTCGCCGTATCGGCGAGCCAGGCCTTGAAGGTCTCGGTGTTGGCGAGGAACTGCTCGCCGTTGATCCGGGCGTTGAGAGCAAGTTTCGCCGCCAGCTCGGGGAACTGTTTCTTGAGGAAGGTGGTGTTGGTGGAGTCGTACGCCGCGAACGCGTGCGGGCGGATCCAATAGATGCCCATGGTCAACTTGCGGGTACCCCCGGTGGCGCAAGCATCGAACGCCGAGACCAGTCGCTCACGCGTCCCTTCCGTCGCGTTGGCCGCGTAGCCGACGGCGGCATCGCACAGTTCCCACAAGGAATCGATGTCCTGGGGATCCCGCTCGTTCTCCCGTCCGAAGAACCACGAGTTGAGGTTGTTGAGCACCGGAACGCCGTCGAAGCTATTCGGATAGGGCGGTACCAAGCCGAACTCCGTGCCATAGGCACCGGCGATGTCGGCGCGAGCGTCGGGCCGGATACCTCGGTTGAAGGAGCCAAGCACCGTGAAGGGATCGAGGTCACGCACAGATCCACGGGTCCCGTCGCTCAGGTGATCCGCCCGCAGATACTTGAACAGTTCGGTACGGCCCGACGCCTGAGATACCTTCCACACCTTCTCCAGCAGTGCTCCCCGGTTGTGACGAAAGTCCAGGAGAGCGTCTGCCAGCTGTGGGTAGTAGTCCGCCCAGGAGTAGTTAGGCTCGGTTTGGGGCTGCGGCGCACCAAGCAGATGCTCGATCTCGTCCTCACCGGTCTTGATCAGGAACAACGTTGTCGCCGCGCTGATCTCGTGCTGGGCCGCCACGGACAACTCAGCGCGCGGCACACCGGTTCTCACCCAGCGAACAGGCCTCCAATGCCGGTAAACGCGACTGTCCGGGTGGAACTCGTATGGCCCTGTGACCAGCCCGATGTTCAAGGCACGAGCGGACCGGTCGGGACACACCACGACATCACCGTCGGCCATCGAATGGACGAACCGATACAGCGTCCCGGCACTACTTGGAGTCGAGGCCTCGTCGAGGTCCGGCATGCGCTCCGCCAACGCGGCCTTGAAGGCCTCTCGTGTGGCCTCAATCGCCGAGAGATCACCGGCTTCATCCCAACCGATCCGAACAGCCTCATCCGTGACCGGATCAATCTCGGGCTGGTCGTTGTGGATGCCCCAAGTAGTCCTCATAGCAAAGGAGCGTAGTCCGGAGCCTCGGCAATCCCGCCGAGAACGAGTCCCCACACCAAGGCAAAGTGAAGCCATCTAGAGTCCGGTTCGAGCCCCTAGACAGCGTTCCGAGCGTCCATCTGCTCCGTCGCTGCCCCATCAGAGGCTGCCGCAGGAGGTGGAGAGCCGATGGATACCGATGGGTATGAATGTGTAGGCCACGGGCCAGACCGGCGAGTTGAGCCGACCGGACCTACGACCTGAGTCTCATCAATTGGGTGCGCTTGTCAGGTGATCTGGTCGAGGGTGTTGCTTGGTCAGTGAGCAGTGGGGTCTCGGCGGGGATCGGCGCGCTGCCTGGGCCGCAGTTGGGTCGCAACCGTGGCGTCAGCGAGAGGTCCGGGCCTCAGCGCCACTGCGGTGGTGCCGATCGTGGTGCGAGATCGCGTTGAGCACCGTTGTCAGGATGGACCGAAGTGGATGACCGGTCAACACACGCAGTCTGGAGCTGGCTGATGGAGAGTTGCCGTGGCTATCAAATCTTTGACCGTGGATTCGAGACCCACCTCGGCCTTGGCGCAGTGCTAGCGGGCCGACCGGGATTCGCCGACGGCCGACAGCAGCACATCGCGAGTTGCGTCGCGTAGACCGTTCAAGAGGCCGTAGATGAACGCCAGCTCCGGATTTTCCTCTCCGACCATCCGGTCGACCTGCAACCCGGAGGACCTCTCGAGGCCGTGTAGCTTACCTTCGTGTGCGGTCTCGTTGCGGTGCGAGTAGTAGGCGTCGATCAGCTCGGTGGCGTCTTCTTGGTCCAGTACCGTCTCCAGCGCTGCCTGGACCCGCGCCCGCGATCGCCGCTGTGGAATCGAGCGGCTCCCATACGTCTCGCAGCAGGTGACGAACGCGACCATCGCCACGGACGGGTGGTCGCTGAGCAGCAACATGCCCTCGTAGAACGAGTCGAGGGCGTCCGACAGGTTGGGGTCGTCTTCGACGTTCTTCCATGCCGCAGCCAGCCAGGATGGCAGCTCCACAACCTCCGTCGAGCCGAGGTTGTTCGACCTCTCAGGCGGAGGTACTTCGGAGTCGAGAGCAACACCCGGCGGAGGCTCGGGCTGCGGATGCAGCTTGATCGTCCAGCAGCGCCCCCACGCGAGTGATAGCAACGCGCACATCCGGCGGGTCTGTATGCCTTCCTCATACGCATAGATGCCGCCGTCGTGGTCGTTGCGGCAGGCCCCTTCGAGCAGCACTGGGTGAATCTGGCGCACCTTGCCGTCACTCAGTCCAACGATGCCGGTGTGCTCGTCGACCGCGACGCAGGGTTTGAGGTCGATTGGGCCGACCTTGCCTGCGGCCCGCAGGCGCTGATCGGCGTACTCGAGCGGGCCACACGGCGTCGTGCCAAGCAAAGCGAACCAGACTGTGTCCCCGGGCTCGCGGAAGTGGTACAGCGCCTCGTCAACGATGGTGTGCCACACCCGCAAGTCAGGATCTTGAACCGGCGTCCCATCGGTCGAGGTAACGACGAACCGGACACCGGTACCGGCCGGCTCCATGACCAGCGTCGACCGGAGGGTCGCGGCCTCGATGTCGAAGGAGAACGCCAGGTCGGACTCCCGCTCGTACCCACCGCTTCGAATCTGCGGCACGTGCCACTCGATGGCGTACTGCAAGGCGCGCAAGAGGTCTGGGTGTCCTGCCTGCCATGGCACGTCGCTCGGATGGTCGTTGAGCTCGACGCGGGTGGGGCCCGTCGTATGTTCCGCCGGCTGCTGCCAGAAGACTCGCCATGCCTCAATGGAATGTCCGGTTTCCGTCAGCGCGCGGGTCAGGTTCCAACGTGTGCGGAGATTCTCCGGGTCGAGCTCGAGTGCTGCGCCAAACAGGTCTGCCGCGCGCTCATGCTCGCCTGAGTGGCCGTACGCGAGCGCCAGCGCGCCACAGACCGACGCGGACGCCGGATGCCGTTCCCGGGCGGCAGTCAGAAGCTCAATCGCCCGTTCCTCGAGCTTGAATTCAAGTAACGCCTCCAGCACCTCATCCACAACGCCGAGGTCGATCGCTTGCCGGTACGCCGTCACCGCCTCGTCGCACTGGTCGCCCACGACCAGTGCGTCCCCGAGTTGCGCCCAGAGGTCCCCTTCGCCGGGGCGCAACTCGATTGCCCTGCGCAACGTTTCGGCAGCTTCCGCCCACTGCTCAAGCTGCGCGAACCCGGCGGCCACCAATGACAGACTCGAGGACTCGACCGACTGCCGGGCAGCACGCAGCGCCTCCAATGCACCTGCTTCCCGTCCGCGCTCGATGAGCCGCTTGACGTCCTCCGGGCCGCGTAACGCGCTTGCGTCGTCCACGCCCGGCAACTGGCCATCACTCATAAAGGTCAGTGTGCCTAGTTGTGCAGACCGGCACACCGTATTTTCGCCAAACCCGGGTCGGCTCCGTCCTCCGGACCCGCTGACGCACTCCAGCTGGGCGGGATCGGTGAGCCCGACTGTCGCCGTGCGTTTGCTGGCCACGGAAACCTGAGTCTTAGGAGGGAACAACGCATCCTACAAATGCCATCCGCGACGAGGCGATCTCCAACGGACCAGACACCGCCGCCACATCCAGCCGCAGATCCAGCTCGCCAGGCCCGCGACTAGCCGGTGATTCGCTGACAGCCTTCTGCGCCTCCAACTCGCGGTCATCGTGCGCCGAACTGAGATGGTCGATATCCGTCGACGACGCCGAGACGACACACGACCTGTATCGCCGTCGACCCCGACGCGGTCTTCACCATCCGCAGATAGGCCCCAGATCCGACCCGACGAGGCCGATTAGTGCGGGATCCAGCAGCCCCACCACCCAGACGCGCACGTCAGATCCTCGCGCTCGCGCGGATCCCGTCTCGGTGATAATAGTCAGATAGGTCACGGGCCAGACCGGCGAGTTGAGCCGACCGGACCTACGAGGACGCAGAGGGCACCTGTCCGCGTTTACTCAGCAAAATCAACGGAAGACCGTGGCTGTGCTTGGGTAGTGATGCGCAGCCTGGTCGTGTAAGTCCGCAGGTCGCGGGTAGATGTGCCAATTGATGACAAATGATGAGCGTATTCCTGCCAGTTTCCGCGGGTTGTGGGTTCGAGTCCCACGGTGACTACAAAGCCCCAGGTCGGAAGCCTGACCCGGGGTCTGTTGTCACCGCAGTGCATGGTTTACCCCGTGGTTTTGCTCTCCGGATCAGCGTTGGGAGCCCGCTCCAGCGCGCTTGCCGCGGCCGGGTTCTTCGCCTTCCGCCCCATGTAGACGTCCTGCGTCATCGAGGGCCGTGCGTGTCCAGCTGGTCGGCGATCTGTCGCGCGCTTTGGCGGGCGTCATCGAGGATCGTTGCTGTCGTCTTCCTGAATACGTGGGACGTGAGCCACGAGAAGGCATCAGCCTCGCTCGGTGCCGAGTCTTCATCGACCAGGCTGAGGAGGATCGCCCTGTCCGGACCACGCAGCCGGTACAGATCCAGCAGTGCCTTCGCGTCCTCTCGCGTGACCTTGAGCCGCGCGCGCTCGATGAGGCTGATCCTTGAGTTGGACCAGCCGAGCCGCTTCGTCACCTCCAGTTGCGTCATGCCGGCTTCTCGCCTCGCTTTTCGCAGCTACTCGCTCAGCGCTCGCCGAACCTCACCACCGATCGGGTTGTGGGTTCGAGTCCCATGGGCCCACCGCTTTCGCAGGAAAGCCGAACCACCAGACCCCCGCGAGCCCCTCCAGCCGGACCGAGTCGACCAGTCCAGGCGCTGTTCACTCTGGTAGCCCGCAGTCGACAGGCTTCGTCCCATGCGGCTCCCAGGTGTGCAGGACCTGTGTTGTCGGTGGGATCACCGAGAGTTAGCGCATGACTCCGATCCTCGTCGCGCTCGGGTGGCAGCTGCTCGCGATCCCGCTTCGTCAGGTGGCTGACCAGCGGGCTCGCAGTACGCCATCGGAATCGGGTAGAACTCCCTCGAGCAGGGGGTTGTACTCCTCTTCGATGAGGGAGATTGTGGCTGCTGCAACGGCCCCGTCCGGAAAGTCTTCGGCCGTGGCGTCGACGAGCGTTAGGCTCTGAATATCGCCGGCCTGGTTCTCCCAGACGTACTCACAGAGGCTGCCGACCCTCGTCTGGACCGCTTCCACGTCGGTAGAGAGGTCGGGCCAGACGCTCAGCATGGCGCGTGGCCTGAGTTGGACGTCGTCGACTGTTCCTGGGGTGAGCCGATGCCATCGAGACGTATTCCGAACCGCAGATTCTCGGAGCAGGATCGCGCCGTGTCGGGCTGCAAGTTCGGTGACGTTCGCCCACTTTGACGGGGCGAGCCGGTCATAGGGGTGGAAGCGTTGATGGGCCGGGACGCGTGCGGCGCAGCACCGCTGTGTGCGTGCGACGTCCAGTTCGGGAAGAGCCATTCAGATCACCAACGATCGCGGGCCGGCGACAGATTTGCTACCGACGCCCTACGGAGGTGCCGGTAGCTCGCCGGTGACGAGGAAGATGACGCGGCGGGCCATCGAGACCGCGTGGTCGGCGATGCGATAGTTGTCCTACCTTCCTGCGATAGCGCGCACGACGTACTCCGCGTCGCGTGACACGCCCCGCAGTGTGTTCGATGAGAAGGATCGCTGGAACTCGACGCCGAGGTAAACCAAGCCCGGGTGGGTGAGCGAGATGCCGCGCCTGTGGAGCGGCATTCCGGTGCTGTCCAGTGCGCCCAGGTCCTTGAGGTACGGGAGGTTCGGGCGGTAGCCGGTTGCGAAGATGATGGCGTCGACGTGTTCGCGGGTGCCGTCCGACCATTCGACTTGATCGGCGTTGAGGCGGGTGACCATGGGTCGCTGGTCCAGTAGGCCGGACTTCAGGGCGTGGCTGTAGATGCCCGTGTCGAACACCGGCGTGCCTCTGATCAGCCTCTTCAGGACCGAAGGTGGCAGGAGGTCCAGGCGTAGCGCGTGCAGCCAGTAGTGCATGTCGCGGCCACCCCGGACTTGCGGGACGAACTGGATGGGACGTCGTACGGCAAGCGTCACCGTGGCGACATGGGCGAGTTCGTAGGCGACCTGGATCGCGGAGTTTCCGGCGCCGACCACGACGACGCGTTGACCGGCGTACGGCGTGGGGCTGCGATAGTTCGCGACATGCAGGAGTGGTCCGGTGAACTCGCCGGGGATGTCGGGAATGTGGGGGTTGGTGAACGATCCGCTGGCGCAGATGACCCCGGCGGCGCGGAGCTCCTCGCCGGTGTTCGTGTGTACTGCGAAGCCGCGGTCGGAGGCTTCTACCGTGGTCGCTCGGCTGTTGGTGTGGATCTCGGCGTCGATGCCGAGGGCAAGCTTTTCGAGATAGGTGACGACCTCGTCCCTGGTCGGGTAGCGATCCGGATCGCCGGGGAACGGTGCCCCGGGGAAGCCGCTGTAGCGGGCGGGGGAGAAGAGCGTCAGGCTGTCGTAGTACTCCGGCCAGGACCCGACGGCCCGGTCGCCGGCCTCCAGCACCACCGGCCGCAGCCCCGCTTCCCGCGCCGCGAACGCCCCGGCCAGTCCTGACTGGCCACCACCGATGATCACGACTGAGTCAGCTGTCATATCTGCAACATATCGTAATATCCCGATATGACGAAATAACGATATGAGCTAGGCTGGCGGTATGGCGCAGCACGCGGAGACACCGAGCGCGCCGTCGTGCGCGCCCGCCGACGCCGTCGAGTTGAGCGCCGCGACCCACGAGTTTCTGAAGGCCCTGTCGAGCCCGACGCGGCAGCGCATCATGCTCCTGTTCGCTCGAGGCGCCGAGCTGTCCGTCAACGAGGTCGCCGCCCAAGCCGGCATCGGCCAGTCCACCGCCTCCCAGCAACTGGACATCCTCCGCCGCGGCGGCATCGTCACGTCCCGCCGCGAAGGTAAAACCGTCCTCTACCGAGCCGACCGCGACGGCGCGGCCACAGCACTGTCCGACCTTCAGGATTACCTGAAGACCTGTTGCTGACCTCAGTCCAGTGCGAGTTGCTCGCGGTGGAAGTCGTAGTGCTGGGTCGGGAAGTGATAGACGTCAGCCAGGGTCATGTAGTCGTTGAAAAACGGATCCCACCTGGTCGGGTAATGCATCCCTCGCGCCAGGTCCGCGTCGGTTTCGGCGTCGAGCCGTCGGTGAAGCTTGTCGACGACGTGGTCGAACATCACGACCATGCGAGCCGGACTGACCGTGCGGCCGGCGGCGTACGAACCAAGGAAGTTGACCTCGTCGAACGGCCGGGTTCCTGCATTCAGCAATCGCGCGTACGTGCGACTTGCTCCGCGGGGCAGCCGACCGAAGACACGAACCAGCCTGAGCAGCGCGCGGATGATCAGGTAGCCCAGCAGCATGTGAAACAGCAGTTGGCGGTTATTCCACCGCGTGCCGTTCGACGGCCTCCGCAGTACCTCGTCGTCGGCCGACTCGACCAGGTAGCGGAAGTCGGCACGAACCCGCTCGAGTTCCTCGTGCACCGACGTCCTGTCCATACCTCCATGCTGCGCGCCGGAAGGCCCGGACACCAGGAGAGCGGTCATGTCTCGCCCGTACGTCGTTCGCGGGTATGACGCCACCGGAACTCTCACCGCTCCCTGCTCCCAAGGACTGCCGGCCCAACCTGGCTACCCAACTGACGCCGCGGGAACTGGTGGACGTGAGTTGGTTGCGCCGGGGCGGGTGCGGGTGGTGGGGGACACCGTCGTGGTGGTTGACGGAACGGGGACGGAGAGCGGTCGGGTCAGTTGTTTCAACGCGGCGGATGGTGCGGTGAAGTGGATCATCGACGGTAAGAAACCGATGACGGTCGCGCTCGACGCCAAGAACGGAAACGAGCTGTGGCGCGACGTTGATGTCGTCGGGGTCTCAGGTGATGGGAACTCGGTCGTAGTCGCGAAGCGGATGTCGGCGTTCTGGCAGTTGGAGGTCCGTGATGCGCGGACCGGAAGGCTCGCTGGACCGGTACGCACCAGTCGCGTGGACCGTGGGAACACCGGGGAACGGCCGCAGACCACACCGTGCTGCAACACGCGGACCGTACGGACGTCGACGTGATCCGTCTGTCCGATGGCAAGCCGCTCGAGTTCGATACCGGCACCGTGCCGATGGTGGTGGCGAGCGATCCGCCGTTGCTCGTCTGGGACAACGGGGTCGCCTGGTGGGCCAAGGGTCCGAACGGGTTCGTGACCCAGGCCCTGCCGAACAGCGAGCCGGTCAAGGGAAAGCACCGGCCCAAGGGGCTGGAGTTCAGGGCGGCGGCCGGTGCCGGGCCGTACATCAGGGGTCTGTACGGCGGTACGCAGGAAAGCAACAAGAACGACAACCTGATCGGGACCCTGGCGGTGGACCGCACCGGCGCGCCGTGCTCGCCGAATCTGCAAGGTGTTGCGCTCGCTGACGTCTCCGAGAAGTGGTTGGCGGTAGGTCGAGCGGGGTACGTCGAGGTTCACCGAATCACTCCCGCCTGAGCAGAAGGACCGCGACAGATGCAGAAAGTAAGGGCCGTGCTCGTCGGCGCCGGGCACCGTGGCGTGCTCTACTCGCGCTACGCGCAGGTCGCGCCCGACGAGTTGGCGATCACCGCGATCGTCGAGCCTGATCCGACGCGGCGCGAGCGGTGGGGTACGGAGTTCGGGATCCCGCCGGCGGCCCGGTACTCGTCGCTGACCGACCTCCCGGACGCGGGCGCGGTCGCCGACGTCGCGATCGACGCCACGATGGACCAGGATCATGTGCCCACCGCGATCCACCTGCTGGCCGGCGGGTACGACGTACTTCTGGAGAAGCCGATCGCGCAGAGCGCGCCGGAGCTCATGGCCTTGGCCGAGGCGCAGCGTACGTCCGGGCGGACCTTGATGATCTGTCACGTGCTGCGCTACGCGCCGTTCTACAGCGAAGCGAAGCGCCGGATCGTCGCCGGCGAGATCGGTGAGCCGCTGAGTATCGAGATGGCCGAGCACGTCAGCTACGACCACATGTCGATGGCGTTCGTGCGTGGTCGCTGGGGGAACTCCGAGCAGTCCGGCTCGTCGATGCTGCTGGCGAAGTGCTGCCACGACCTGGATCTGATGACCTGGCTGTGCAACGCCGCGGCTCCGGCCCGGGTCGCCAGCTCGGGATCGCGTGGCATGTTCGTTCCTGAGCGGGCGCCGCAGGGGGCGGGGACGCGGTGCCTGTCGGACTGTTCGATCGAGGCGACGTGCTCGTACTCGGCGCAGCGGTTGTACGTCGAGCTGAACAAGTGGCCGGAGTACATCTGGGAGCAGGCCGAGCACCTGAGCCCTGAGCTCGACCTGGACCAGAAGCTCGAGTCGTTGCGTACGGACAACCGCTACGGCCGGTGCGTGTGGCACGCCGACAACGACGTACTCGATCGGCAGACCGTGAGCGTCGAGTTCGCCGACGGTGTCATCGGGTCGTTCGCGCTGGCGACCAACACGCCGGCGTCCAGCCGCACGCTCCACGTCGTCGGCACGACCGGCGAGATCTCCGGGGCGCTGGAGGACGGAACACTTCGGGTACGTCGGATCCGCACCGACCGAGCCGCGTCGTACGACGAGGAGATCATCACCACGTCCGTGACCGACGACATGCACGGCGGCGGTGATCACAGGCTCGTGGCCGACTTCGTCCGGGTCGTCCGTGGCGAGCCGGCGAGTGTGTCGAGCACACAGCTCGCCGACTCGATCAACGGCCACCTGCTGGTCTTCGCCGCCGAACGAGCGCGGCAGCACCGCCGTTGGGTCGAGCTCACCGAGCTTCAGCCGACCGTCGCCAGTTGACCAGACACGGAGGACACGTGCCGCAGACCCGCCCCAACATCGTGCTCATCATGGTCGACGACATGGGCTACTCGGACCTCGGCTGCTACGGCGGTGAGATCGACACCCCGAACCTGGACGCGCTGGCGGCCGGTGGCGTCCGGATGTCGCAGTTCTACAACACCGCGCGCTGCTCTCCGGCGCGCGCGTCGTTGCTGACCGGGCTCCATCCGCATCAGACCGGCATCGGCGTACTGGTCGAGAACGACGGTCCGCTGGGCTATCCGGGCACGATCAACAACCGGTGCGCCACGATGGCGGAGGTGCTGGGCGCGGCCGGGTACACGACGGCCATCCGTGGCAAGTGGCACCTCACCGGAAGCCTGCACACGCCGGACGGTCATTGGCCGACGCAGCGTGGTTTCGACTCGTTCTGGGGGATCATCAACGGCGCGGCCAGCTACTACGATCCGGCGACGCTGACGTGCGACACCGAGCCGGCCGGAGAGTTGCCCGAGGACCTCTATCTGACCGACGAGCTCGGACGCCGCGCTGCTGAGTTCGTCACCGATCACTCCGAGGCCAGCAGCGCACCCTTCTTCCTCTACCTCCCGTTCAACGCGCCGCACTGGCCGCTGCACGCACCGCCGGAGGCGATCGCGCGCACCCGCGGGCGGTACCGCGAGGGCTGGGACGTGCTGCGGCAACGGCGCTACCAGCGACAGATCGAATCCGGGCTGATCGACGGCAGCTGGCCGCTCAGCGAGCGAGACGCCGACGTCGTGCCGTGGGCGGAGACCGCTGACACCGACTGGCAGGAGCAGCGGATGGAGGTGTACGCCGCACAGGTCGAGCTGATGGACGCCGCAGTCGGCACCCTGGTGGAGGCACTGACCCGGACCGGTCAGCTGGACGACACCCTGATCATGTTCCTGTCCGACAACGGCGGCTGTGCAGAGGAGATCCCGACCGGCTGGGTGGATGAGCTGTCGCATCGCCCCATCCACACACCGACCCGGACGCGGGACGGGCGTCGGGTACGGCGCGGCAACGACACCACTGTCACACCTGGTGGCCCTGAGACGTTCGCGTCGTACGGCAAGCCGTGGGCGAACCTGTCCAACACACCGTTCCGGGAGTACAAGCACTGGGTGCATGAGGGCGGTATCGCGACTCCGATGATCGTGCACTGGCCCGGTGGCGGGCTGCACCGCGGTACCGATCACGATCCGCACCAGCTTCCCGACGTACTGGCGACCGTCCTGGAGATCACCGGGGCCGACTATCCCCGCGACGTGCTGCCGCTGGAGGGGCGGAGCATGCTCGATTCATGGCGCGGTACGCCGACGCCGGAGCATCCGCTGTACTTCGAGCACGAGGGGAACGCCGCCATCCGGATCGGACCGTGGAAGCTGGTCCGCAAGTACCCGGGGGACTGGGAGCTGTACGACCTCGCCTCGGATCGCACTGAGCTGACGGACCTGAGCGCCAAGCATCCGGATCGGGTGCGGGTGATGTCGGCACAGTGGCAGGAGTGGGCCGATCGCTGCGACGTCCTGCCCCGCGAACAGGTGCTCCGGGCTACCGGTGCAGGGTTCGGCCATGTGAGCGACGTACAGCTTTCCAGTTGGCGCTGAGCTTCCTAGTTGCTCTCGGCAAAGGAGTCTCGGCGGGCGGTGCCGCGGTTCAGGGCCAGGTGTCCGCCGAGGAAGCCTGCGGCTGCTATGACCAGGTTTCCGGCGAGGGCGAGCTTTGCTCCTTTGCGGTGCTTGCCGCGCAGGCGGGCGACGAGCGAGCCGGCGAAGAGGAAGATCGCCGTGTCGGCGCCGAGTGCGTGGACCGCGCCGATCCGGCGTTCGGAACCTGACAGGTCCGACCAGTCGGCGGCGCCCGCGATGGCTGTCGGCACAGACGCCAGTACTCCGAGCCCGGCGAGCAGGGCCGCACCGCGCCGCGATTCGGATCGGCCGGCGAGGTCGAGAAGGGTCGTGCCGAGCCAGCACCCGGTGGTCACGTCGGTGAGCGACGGATGGATCGAGTGACCCAGTACGTCGGTATGCATCGGACTGCGCCGTACCCAGTCGATCAACGGCGCATAAGCCAGCTCCTGAGCACGGGCCACGCGCTCAGCGAGCGAGCTTTCACCGACAGCGCGAACAGCGCGCTGCGGCAACGGTCTTGATGCCACGCGTCTGACGATACGCGTACGCCAGTCGCTCTCGGAAGCGCTCGACCGACCGTAGCGATGGCCTGCGAGGATGCGGCTATGGAACAGGTGCTGAGTCGGCAGGAAGCTTCGGAGGCGGTCGAGGGTGCTGGGTGGCGGTTCGTGCTGGGTGCGTTGCTGACGTCGGTTCCGGTCGGCTCGTTGGCGCGGGCGGTCGGCCTGGCTGCGGATGCTGTCGCGGTGTGCGGCGGCGACGCCGACCGCCACCTCCGGGTCGATGCGCGCCCCGAGCGGGTCGTCTTCACCCTCCAGTCGGTGGAGCACGCGGCGGTCACCACCCTGGACGTCGAACTCGCGCTTCGGATCTCTGCCGCCGTGGACAAGTCCGGGCTGTCGACGGAGCCCGAGATCGGAACGGGGGCGCCGCGATCCGTCCAGACTCTGGAGATCGCGATCGACGCCCTGGACATCGGCGGGATCCGGGCGTTCTGGAGGGCGGTGCTGGGCTACACCGGCGAGGCAGGTGCCGAGGGGCCGGAGGACCCGCTCATCGACCCGGTCGGACAAGGTCCGGCCGTCTGGTTCCAGCAGATGGACCAAGCGCGCCCGCAGCGCAACCGCATCCACTTCGATATCTCTGTTCCGCACGACGAGGCCCCGCGGCGCCTGGAGGCAGCACTGGCGGCGGGCGGCCGGCTTGTGTCCGCGACGCGCGCCCCCGCCTTCTGGGTGCTGGCCGACCAGGAGGGAAACGAAGCCTGCATCACGACCTGGCAGGGCCGGGACGGCTGACCCGGGATTCCGCTTTGATGGGGGTGGCGCGGCATGCTGACGGGTAACTACCTTCTGTAGCGAAACATGGGCGGTGGGTACGGAACCGCCCGGGAGGTCGTTGCGTCGGAGTGGTTCGGTGTGAGTTCAGCGCAGGTGGAGGTGGTGCGGCGGTGTTGTTCCGGGTCCTGGGGCCGGTGGAGATCGATGGCACCGATGCGGTCAGCTATATCCGTGCCGACAAACCCCGCGCGCTGCTCGCGCTGCTGTTGGTGAAGGCGAACACCTGGGTCTCCGTCGGCGAGATCATCGATACGGTCTGGGCCGGTAAGACACCTCCGGTGTCGGCAGAGCGCAACATCGGCACGTACATCTGGCAGCTCCGCCGGGCTCTCCCACCGCTCGGTGCGGACGGCCAGCGGATCGAGAGCCGCTCCAAGGCGTACCGGATCCGGGTGGAAGCCGGCGAGCTGGACTCCGACCGGCTACAGGCGCTGCTGGCGGCAGGTGATGAGGCCCTGGCCGCACGCGACGCGGCGACGGCGCTGAAGCACCTGGAGTCGGCACAGTCGCTCTGGAGAGGCGCGCCGTACGAAGGGCTCGTCACGGACGGGCACCAGCCGGAGGTGGTGCGGCTGGCCGAGCTGCACTGGTCGGTCCGGGAGCGGCTGGCGGACGCGTTGATCGGTACGTCGCGATTCGCCGACGCGATCGCGCTGTGCAAGAGCCTGACCGCCGAGGACCCGTTGCGGGAGACGAACTGGGTGCGGCTGCTTGTCGCGTACCGGGACGCGGGGCGGCGTGCTGACGCGCTCGCGACGTACCAGAAGGCCCGCAGTGCGCTCGTGGACGAGCTGGGCACCGAGCCGGGGCCGGAGCTCCGTGCGCTGCAGCAGCAACTGCTAACCGACGTACCGGAGGAGCCTCAGACGGCCAAGCCCGAGGGGCCCGGACCTGATGCGTACGTGCGGACCGTGCTGGACGCTGCCGCCGCGCTGAACGGACAGCATGCGGCTGCGGCCCACCACTGGTTCACCACGCGGCACGTCGAGTTCACCACTGCCATCAGCCAGCTGCTGGCGGCGGACGAGGTGTCCAACGCGTGGCTGCTGACCACTGCGATCCACCAGTTCATCGAGACCGGTGGTGACGTGCCGGGCTGGGCCCCGCTGGTTGCCGAGGTCGCTGCTGCGACCAGTGCCGCAAAGGACTGGTACGGCGAGCTCATCACCCGCAATGTTCTTGGGATCGCGCATACGCGGTCCGGTCGGGTCCACGACGCACGTGGTGAGTTCACTGCCGCGCTGGCGATCGCCTCGGTGCACGGCGACCGGGAGGCCGAGGGCACGGTGCTGGTCAACCTGGCGCTGGCCGAGGCGAGCGCGGGAGCGCGTCAGCAGGCTGCGGAGTACCTGCGCCGTGCGCTGCGGCTGCTGCCGGATTCGCAGACCGCGGGCGAGGCCCGTGCGGCTCTCGCCGAGCTGGGCGAACCGGAGGACCCGGCACGGTCACCGGTCGCCTCGTGAGCCAGTGACGTGCTGACGTCCGCTTCCGGACGACTCGTGGCCGGATGTATCGCCGCTGTACCGCAGCTGGACAGATGAGAGGCACCTTCTAACCCATGACCCGCATTGCTCGCGCGATCCGTCGGCCCGTTGCGTGGTGGACGGTCGCGGCCCTGATCCTCGGGACGTTCGTCGGCCTGTCCGCGCTGGGGCGCGGCGCCCCCGCGGTCGCCTTCCAGCAGGCCGGCCACTGGGTGTACAACGCGACCGTCGGCGCGGTCTTCCGGGTCGACGGCGGCGGCAAGAGCGTCGACGCCGAGGTCCGTGGCGTCCAGACCGAGGCCGGCAGCCAGGTCGTCCAGGGCAGCACCAACGGGTACGTCGTCCGTGCGGACGGTGTGATCGTGTTCGGCAAGTCCGACCTGACCGTGAAGAGCACGGTCCGGATCGGGATCCCGGAGGAACCGATCGGTATCGAGACGCAGGGCGGGCCGTACCTGGTCTACCGCCAGCACGGTCAGATCGTCCGGCTCGGTGACCAGCAGCAGACGGTCACCGTGGGCAGTGTGGTGTCCAGTGCGATCGCGACCGCCGACGGCGCGCTGTGGGTGCGCAACGCCGAGCAGTTCTGTCAGCTGGCGCCGGGCTCGACCACGCTGGCCTGTCAGCTGCCGTCCCAGGCCGGTGATGCCGGTGCGCTGCTGAGCGTGGGCGGCAAGCCCGCGTTCGCGAACCTGTCCAAGCGGACCCTGACCCCGCTGACCGGTGAGACGGCCGGCCGTGCGGTGCCGATGGACGTCACCGGCTCGCTGCCGACCACCTCCGTCGTAGCCCAGTCGGACGTCAACGGGCGCATACCGATCCTCGCCGGTCAGCGGCTGCTGCTCGTCGACGCTGCCGGTGCCAAGCGCGCCGACAGCATCAACCTGCCCCCGGGGCGGTACGACGCCGTCGCCGCGACCGGCGCCGCTGTCGCCGTACTGGACACCGACAAGCGGGTCGTGCGGACGTTCGCTCCTGACGGCAAGCCGCTGCACACGCATGAGCTCAGCAAGAAGAAGGGCGACCACAAGGGCGGTCCGCGGGTGACTGCCGGGCAGGACGGCCGGATCTACATCGACGACGAGACCGGTGAGGTCGTGACGGTGGTCGACGGCGACGGGACCGTGAGCGAGGTGGACGTCGACGGCGGCAACAAGCCGGTGTCCCCGTCGGCCACCCAGAAGCCGACTCCGAGCCCGAGTACCCCGACTCCCAGCAGTACGCCGACCTCTACCCCGCCGTCGACGCCGCCGTCCCACAAGCCGATCCTGCCCCCGATCCACGTGACCGTCGGCCCGGAGAAGCCGCGCAGCACCGAGAAGGTCGAGCCCAGGGCGACGGAGCGCAAGCCCGGGAAGACCGAGACGACCAGGCCGACCACGCCGCCGCCGACGAGCAAGCCGACGTCGAAACCGACCAGCAAACCGACGTCGAAGCCGACCTCACCGCCGCCGGCCGCGCCGGGAGCACCCGGATCGGTCTCGGCCAAGCCAGGTGACGGCAAGGCGACGGTCAGCTGGGGTGCGGCGCGAGCGAACGGTGCCGCGATCACCGGCTACAAGGTGAGCTTCCGGACCGCTCCAGGGACCTTCGTGGTCGGTCTGCCCGCGTCAGGGTCGGTCACCGTTGCCGGCGGAACCCGCAGCCACAGCTTCGGCCAGCTGCTGAACGGCGGCGGCTACATCTTCACCGTGTCCGCGACCAACCGCGTCGGCACCGGACCGGCCGTGGACACGAAGGTGACGTCGATCAGCGGGACCGCTGAGCCGCCGAGTGCACCGACCAAGGTCAGCGCAGCTACCAAGGCCGACGGCTCAGTCACCGTGTCCTGGACCTCGCCGAGCTCGTCCGACTACACCATGTCCGGGTACACGGTGCTCGGCTCGGACGGGTCGAAGACGAAGGCACAGGTGTACCAGACCTCGATCTCGCTGAAGCCGGCGCTGGGCAAGGGCGTGAGCTACCGGGTCACCGCTACGAACACTGCGGGCACCTCACCGCGCTCCGCGGCGACGCGCACCGTCTATCCGTACTCTCCGGCCGCAGCGCCGAAGGTGACCGCCACTCCAGGCAGGGGCTCGGTGTCTCTCATCTGGACCGCGCCGAACCTCAACGGCGGCCAGCTGGTGCACTACGTCGTCTCTGCCACCGGTCAGCAGGACCGGACTGTGACAACAACCAGTACTCGCTACACCGGTCTGACCGCTCTGCAGTTGACCTTCACGGTCAAGGCGATCACACGAGAGCGCAACAACAGCAGCAGTCCGACCGCTACCGGTGCAGCCGGATCCACCACGGCTGCTCCGGCATCCGCGGCTCCGGCCCTGCCCCCGGCTGGTACGCCGGCCGCACGAGTACGACGTACCTCGCGTCGACGGAAGGATGCGTAGTGGTGATGCGGGAGGCGGGGCACGGGATGGAGCCGCAGCAGGCGTACGAGTTGATTTCCGCGAACGTCCAACGGGTGATTCGCGGTAAGCCGCAGGTGGTGCGGCTGGCGATCGCGACGCTGTTCGCCGGCGGGCACCTGCTGATCGAGGACCTGCCCGGGCTGGGCAAGACCAGCCTGGCCCGTAGCCTGGCGCGCAGCATCGGAGGCCGCTGGAGCCGTATCCAGTTCACCCCGGACCTGCTGCCCGGCGACATCACCGGTGTCGTCGTATACGACCAGGGGCAGGGCAAGTTCGTGTTCCACCCCGGTGGCGTCTTCGCGAACGTCGTACTCGCCGACGAGGTCAACCGCGGTACGCCGAAGACCCAGTCCGCGCTGCTCGAGGTGATGGCCGAGCGACAGGTCACTGTCGACGCCGACACCCGCCGGGTACCGGACCCGTTCATGGTGCTGGCCACGCAGAACCCGATCGAGATGGAAGGCACGTACCAGCTGCCGGAGGCGCAGCTGGACCGCTTCCTGCTGCGGATCGAGATCGGCTACCCGGACCTGGACGCAGAGGTCGAGGTGGTCGCACTGGACGGCGCGGGACCGACACCGGACGACCTGGAGCCGGTGATCGACCCGGACACGCTGCGCGGGGTCATCGCCGCGGTCAGGTCGGTGTACGTCGACGAGGCCGTGATGGCGTACGCCGTACGTCTCGCGGCGGCGACCCGGCTGCACAGTGCGGTCCGGTACGGCGCCAGCCCGCGGGGCAGCATCGCCCTGATCCGCGCGGCCCGTGCGATCGCCGCGACCGACGGGCGGTCGTTCGTGACGCCGGACGACGTGAAGAGCATCGCGCATCCAGTACTGGCGCACCGGCTGGTGTTGACCGCGGACGCCGCGCTGGCTCGTCGTACGGCGGAGAGCGTTGTGGACGACGTACTCGAAGACACCCCGGCGCCTGGCAACCCGGTACGGCGCGATCTCAAGCGGGCTCTTGGCGTCGTGTCATGAGGACCAGGCTCACGCCACGAGCCTGGGGAGTGTTGGTCGGCTCAATCGCCTTGCTCGTAGCGGGTCAGCTGCTCGGCTACCCGATGCTGCAGGTGCTGGCCGGAGCTGGTCTTGCTGCGGTGCTCGTCAGCGTGTTGACCGTCGTACGCCGTCCGAAGGTGACAGTCGAGCGTGTGCTGTACCCGGACCGCGTTGAGTGCGGTCAACCTGCGTTGGCGCGGCTGATGGTGCGCAACGAGTCCACGCGGCGACAGCCGGCCTTCGTTGCCGCGGACACCGCTGGCGCGCACCAGTCCGAGGTTGCAGTCACCGCACTGGCACCGAACGGCGTCGCGACGTACCACTACGAGTTGCCGACCGCTCGCCGCGGGCCACTTCCTGTCGGGCCGTTGCTGCTGCGTCGCTCCGACCCGTTCGGCCTTGTGTCGTGTCAGGTCTCGATCGGTAGCACAGCCACGCTTCTCGTCCACCCGAAGCGGTACGCCGCTCGTACGGCGACTGGCATCCGGCAACGGCACCACTTCGAGGGGCCGGTGTCTGCTGGTCCGCTGCGCGGCTCGATCGACCTGCGCCGGCTGCGCGAGTACGTGCCCGGTGACGAGGTCCGCCACGTGCACTGGAAGGCCTCCGCGCGGGCGGGTCGGCTGATGGTTCGCGAGTACGTCGACCCGGATCAGCCGCGTTTGCAGGTGTTGCTGGATACGCGTACGAGTGCGCTGACCGCGGACCAGTTCGATACCGCGGTTTCTGTCGCGGCATCGATCCTGGCAGTTGCTGCACAGTCAGGTCAGCGGTTGCGGCTCACCACACCGTGCGGCACGGACCACGACGTGCAGTCCGTCGGCGATCTGCTCGACGAGCTCGCCAGGGTTGAGCAGGCGACGACCAACACCAACCTGCTCGAGTCACTGCCAGTTGCCCGTGACGGTGGCGCACTGGTCGTGTTGACCGGGGACACCGCGGGGCTGGCCGACGTACCGAACCTCAGGACGAGCTACCGCCCGGTGGTGTGCATCGACCTGACCCATGACGAGCCTGCGCTGCACACCGGCGCCGGCGTCCACGTCATTCACGCCGACGCGGCCCAGAAAGCAGTCGACGCCTGGAACGCAGTACCGGCATGACAAGACGGCTACCGATCCTTGGAGTGCTTGCTGCCGGTGTGGTGGCGGGGCTGTTGTTCTCACCAGTGTTCGGTACGTCGGCTGTGCTCTGGCCGATGCTGGCGGTCGCTGTAGTTGCTTACCTGGTTGAGGAAGCGATCCTGCGCCGCCCACAAGTTGCTCGCTGGCGGGTGCCGCTGACGCTGGTCGGTGGAGTCGTCGCGCTGCTGGCCGTCATACCGGGCGCTGCTCGTCGGCCGGTGTCTCTGTGGGAAGCGGTGACGTCGGGCTGGCGGCGTACGCTCGAGTCGACGTGGCCTGCCACTCCGTCTCCGGATTTGGTCGCGTTCGTACCGGTGCTCGTTCTGCTCGCCTGTTTGGTGGGTGCGCGCGTGTTGCAGAGGTCTCGGCTCGCGGCGTTGCTGCCTGCCGTGGTGGTGGCCGGTCTATCGCAGGCGTACGTCACAGTGACCGGACTGGACGCAGTACTCGTCGGACTGGCTCTCGCTGGCTGTTTCGCGTTGGTGCTACTGCAGTGGCCGGGTGAGCGTGCCGCCTGGGTCCGTCTGGTCGCAGCACTCGCTGCTATGGCGGTTGGTGCCAGCACACTCGGACTGGCGCTGCCGACGTCCACGGCGGTCCACCTGGAGAAGCCGATCCCGCCTGACTCGCCCACTGTGCTCAGCAACCCGCTGACGGAGATCGCGGCGCGGCTGCACTCGCCGGACACCGTGGTGTTCACCGCACGGGCTGACGGTCCAGTGGACCGCTGGCCGGTGATTGCCCTGGACAACTTCGACGGAGTGACCTGGACGGCCGCACCGAAGTTCCAGCGGCTCGGACGTGAACTGCCACTCGACTCCCGCGTGACAGTGCCGGTACGGCGGCAGTCGGCGGACGTCGCGCTGGCGGACTGGTCGCTGCCGTGGTTGCCCAGCCAGACGCGGACGCTGTCGGTGGTGGATGACCAGCCGCTGCTGGTCGACCCGGCGTCCGGCGCGTTGCTGGCCGAGCAGAAGCAACCGTCGCAGTACCGGGTCACCTGGGCCGAGCCGGCAGTCGACTCGGATCAGCTCGCGTCGTCCGGCGTCGACTCGGACCCGGGGAGCACCGCGGACCTCGGTGAGGTGCCGGTGGGCATCGACGAGTTGGCACGCGGCATCGCCGGTGACGTGCGGCCGTCGTTCCAGCTGGCACTGGTCCTCGAGAACTACCTGCGGACGAACTACAAGCTGGCCACCGGTGAGAACCTCCCGACCGGCCACGGGTACGCGCAGCTCAACCACTTCCTGCTGCGCAGCAAGCGCGGTACGTCGGAGCAGTTCGCCGCGGCGTACGTCGTGATGGCGCGGCTGCTCGGGTTGCCGGCGCGGCTCGTCGTCGGGTTCAAGCAGCCGGACACACCGAGCCCGGACGGGACCTACGTGATCCGCAACCGCGACGTACTCGCGTGGCCCGAGGTTGCGGTGACAGGTGTGGGCTGGGTGCCGCTCGACCCGACCGGAACCGCTACGTCCAAAGCGGGTGGTGGGCTGGCAGGTGCGGCGGAGAAGGTGCGCAAGCAGTTGCCGTCCAAGAAGGAGATCGAGCGCGAGCACCAGTCCGAGCCGACGCTGCCGTTCCCGGAGGAGTCGCAGAAGCCACATCACGGACCTGACTGGTTCACGGTGGTTCTGGCGGTTGCTGCTCTGCTGGGGCTCGGGCTGTTGTGGGTCATTGGTGTGCCGCTGGCCAAGGCGGTACGTCGTCGGCGGCGCAGGCGGCACGGGACGCTTGGGGCGTGGGCCGAGGCGCGTGATCTGCTGCGGGACCACGGGATGCGGGTGACGCCGGCTGCCACGGCGCGGGACCTGGCGCGTGACTCGGACGGGGCGGTGTCGCAGGCGATGACATTGCTGGCCGGTTGCCTGGACCGGGCGTTGTGGTCGGGGCAGGACTCGGATCCGGACCGGGAGTTCGCGTGGTCCGCCGTACGCAAGGCTCAGCGTGGGCTGGCCGAGGGGCGGTTGTCGGAGCGGATCCGTACGACGTTCAGCGTGCGCAGCCTGATCGGGTGATCAGCGCTCGCACTGGGCGTCGCGGACCGGTCGCGGGTCGGTCTCCATCTTGTTGATGCCGTCGGTGGCTTGGACGGCGAAGCAGTACTGGATGCCGGGGACTACCGCGACTCGGTATCTGGTGTGTTTGTAGACGAGTCGGACGACTGCGGGTTGGCCTACCTGTGCGATGACTACCGCGTAGTTGACGTCGGACGGGCCTGACCAGGTGAGGTCTACGTAGGTGCTGTGGTCTGCTGGTGGGTTCAGTTTGACTGCTAGCGCTGGGGTGGAGGGTGTGGTGGGGGTTGGGGCGCTGAGTGGCGGTGTTTCGGTTTGGCCTTTGCGGTTGACCAGGGCGAGGGTCGCGATGACGGCGGCTGCGACAACAACAGTCGCTGCCACAAGCAACCAACTCCGCTTGCCACCAGCAGCAGGCACCGCACCAGACGACGGTTGGCTGGTGGATGACGGTCCAGCGGGTGGCTGGCTGGAGGGCGGTGGGCTGGCGGGTGGTTGGGCGGCAGGGGGTGGTGTGGTCGTGGCGGGGGGCGGTGTGGTGGTGGCGGGTGGTGTGGCAGTGGGGGGTTGGGGAGTTGGTGTGGGTTGGGGTGTGGGGGTGGGCCAGGTGCGGAGGGTGGTTCGGGACATTACTGCGGGGCGCGGGAGGGGTGGGGTGGTGGCGGGTGGTTGTTTGGGGGTGGCGGTTACGGGGCGGATGGGAGGGATTGGCGGGGTTGTGGGGGTTGCCAACGCCGCTAGGGCGGCGGCGACGACCTCTGCGGACACGGGCCGCTTGGCGGGGTCTTTCTCCAGCAGGCGCGCGATGACGTCCGCGAACGCGTCCGGCAGTACCTCGAGACGTGCCGGCGGCTCGTTCAGTACGCGCAGGATGTGTTCGCCGGCCGTCTCACCCATGCGCGCGGCCAACGGCGGCTTCCCGCTGATCGCAGCGTGCAGCACAGCCCCCAACGCGTACAGATCCGAAGCAGCAGTCAGCGTCCCGTCTCGCAACGTCTCCGGTGCGACGTACAGCTGACTCGGCGAGTTCAACGCCGCGTGCCCAGTGTGCTGTCCCAACCCGAGCGCGAGCGCAGACAGCTGCGGCTGCCCGTCAGCCAGCAAGACCACCGCACCAGGCGTGAGACCACCGTGAACCAGCCCAGCTCCGTGCAAGGCAGCCAGACCCTGCGCCAACTGACGCCCGAGCACAGCCAGATCAGCAGGCGAGCGCAGCTGACTCCGTATCTGCTCCGCCAGAGTCCCAGCATCACCAACGCTGATCAGATACGGAAAACCGTCAGCGACCCCAGACTCAAGTACAGACGCGACATGCGGATGGTCGACGCCCTGCAGCGCCTTCGCCTGCTTGTTGAACGCGGCCGCGGTGCTCGCATCGACGCGGACCGGGTAAACCAGCGCACTCGCCGCAGTCCCTTGCCGAAGGCACCGGTACACCCGCGGGATCCCAGACCGGGCCAGGACCACGTTGGTACACCCCGGAAGCTCCGGAGCGGAGTCAGGTCCTGTCTTGTCGGTCACGGGTCTATCTTCCCGTCCGAACAGGTCGTTCGCCGCCACCCCGGCGCCTGCGGCCACACACTGGCCACATGCTGCAAGCGGGCCCGCAGCCTGCCAGGAGCGTGTCACCGTGCGGAACATGACTCTGTTGATGTTCCCGATCGGCCAGTGTCTCGGAACGCACTTCACCGGCACTGCGGAGAGTCAGGTGCACCAGGTCCGGCTCGGCAGTGAAATCGTTGAGCTGACAGCCGAAGAGTTCACGGTCTGGGCGCTGGCGCACAGCCTGCCTGATGACTCCGGCCCGTGGGAGCGCAGCCGCATCATCGACCTCTTGACCGACAGCGAGATCACGAACGGCGCCGTACTGATCGACCGCCTGCTGAGCAGGAGCCTGCTGGCCGAGGTCGACCTGGACAGCCCGGCCGGCTTCGCCACACGACACAGGCTCCTTCCACTGCACCTGGGCCTCGGGAACACGGCGGGGACCCCCACGATGTTCCGGTCGGGCACTCTCGAGCTGGCACTCGCCGGGATGACCCGAACGCTCTACGACCTCTGGCTGTCGGGACACCTGTCTCCCAATCTGCTGATCGCGTGCAAGGAACATGACGCCGAGCTGCCCGCCGTACTGACCGCACTGCACTCACTGCTCGCTCCGACCGCAGCGTGCCTGGACCTCGCCGTACAGGAGTTCTGATGACCACTGTCTTTCCGGTCGGCCAAGGCGCCGGACTCGAGTCCGAGCACCACGTCATCCGCGTCGGCCGTACGGCGGAGCGCCTGAGCGAACCCGAGTTCGATGTGTGGTCTCTGGCGCACCACTGGACGACGGTGACCGAACTGGTGACCGAGTGCACCGCTGCCGACATCGAGGACGCGGAGCAGCACGTCAACGCGTTGCTGAGCCGGGGCGTGCTGGCGCGGGCCGACGACGCTACCGAGTTCGCGCACCGGTACCGGCTGTTGCCGCTGTTCGCGGGCTTGGGCAATAGTCCCGACGACCTGGAGCGGTTCGCGATCGGCGTACCGGGGCTGGAGCCGCTGGCCATCGTCAACAGCACCACCTACGAGCTTTGGCAGTGGGGCTGGGTTGCGCCGTCGCTGTGGGCGCACTGCGAAGTACTGGCGACAATCGGCGAGCGGGGTACACCAGGTACTCAGCTCGCCGGAGTGCTCGACGGGGTTGCCGAGCTGTTGTCGGACTTCGTTGCTGTCCTCGAACCGGTCTCATGACACCGCGGCAGCCACGTCAGCGAGCTGCAGCGTCCGGAGGTCGCTGATGGCGGGCATGCCGTCCAGCCGGCGCAGCCGCTGCGACTGTGCCTTCCGGGCCCGGTCGAACAGGCGACGCGCGTCACGGGCGTTGCCGAAGTTCGCCGCCTGTGAGACCGCGGCGAAGTGCTGCTGCAGGATCGGTGCGGCCCTGGCGTCCAGGTCGTACTCGTTCGCGGCGACCATCCGCTGCACGATGAGGGTGAGCTCGTCGGGGGAGTAGTTCTCGAAGTCGATGGTCTTCGTGAACCGCGACGCGAGACCGGGGTTGGCGTCCAGGAACTGCTGCATCTCGTGGCTGTACCCCGCGACGATCACCGCTGCCTCGTCGCGGTGGTCCTCCATCAGCTTCACCAGGGCGTCGATCGCCTCCTGGCCGAAGCTGTCGCTCTCGGCGCCGGCCCGGGACAGCGCGTACGCCTCGTCGATGAACAGCACGCCACCTGTCGCGTCCTGGAACACCACCGACGTCTTCTCCGCGGTGTGACCCTGGTACTGGCCGACCAGGTCACGTCGTGCGACCTCGCTGAACTGTCCCTTCGGCAGTACGCCGAGTGCCGCGAGCAGCTTGCCGTAGATGCGGGCGACCGTGGTCTTACCGGTCCCGGGACCGCCGGCGAACACCAGGTGGTGGCTCAGACTGCCGACCGGTAGCCCTGCCTTCCTTCGCCACTCGTTGACCTGGATCTCGTCGATGAGACTGCGGACCTCGTCCTTCACTCCTGCGAGCCCGACCATGGCATCCAGCTCGGCCAGCAGCGACTCCACATCCGCGGCAGCGGGCTCGTTGGTGGTCGCGCGTGGCTCCACCTGTACCGCGGCTGTCACCGAAACGAGCTCTGGCTCGGCGAGGTCGAGTGCTGGTTCGGCTGTGTTCTCCCAGCGGCAGGACACGACCTCGCCGTGGCAGCGGCGTCCGAACACCACAGCCGGCCCGGCGGTGTCGCGGATCAGTGTGTGGCTCAGCATCGCGCTGGAGTCGTACGCGATCAGCACGCCCGCTTCCGACGTACCTGAGACCTCACAGCTCTCTATGGTCGGTCGGCCGTACTGGTACGCGTAGATGCCCCGGCGTCCGCAGTCGGTGAACTGGCAGTCGCGCAGTACGACGGCCGCGCCCAGGCGGATGATGACGCCGTCGGCGGACACACCGGACACCTTGGTGTGCTCGACCTGCGCAGTGCAGTCCTCGAGCACCAGACCGTGCTCGCCGCCGTCGATCTTGCAGTGCGACACCGACACCTCGGCCGGCCCGGTGACGAGTACGACCGGACCGAAGCGGCCTGAGAGCGCGCAACGTTCTGCACGCAGGGCACCGCCGTTGAGCTCGACTGCCGGCGCGTCGCCGGCCCGGATGGTCAGGTCGCGGAGTACGAGCCGTCCGCCCGTTGTCCGTAGTACCGGCGTTTGGGCCGAGGTTGCGTCGATGACGACGTCGCCTGTGTCGGCGGTCAGGGTCACCGACCGGTCCGCGAGGTCGATGACCTCTCGGTAGGCGCCCGGAGCGATCGAGATGATCGCGTTGTCGGGTGCGTCGAGTACGGCGGCTCCGATGCTCGGGTAGGCACCAGGACGGTCCGGTGCCACCAGCAGGGTGCGGGTCATCGCGTCCCCGCCCAGCCACGCTCGGCCGCCTTCAGCCCGGCCTGGAACCTGCTCTGGGCGCCGAGACGGGCCATCATCTCGGACACCATGCGGCGGACGGTCCGGACCGATACACCCAGCTGCGCGGCAGCGGACGCGTCGGTGCCGCCGTCGCCGAGCAGGGAGAGTACTTCGCGTTCGCGGACGGTCAGCCCGGACGCGTCGCCCAGTCCGGTCGGCTGCCGCAGCGGTGTGGCCGAGTGCCAGATCCGCTCGTACAGCTCCGTCACCGCGCCGACAGCGGACGCCAGCCGGAGGATGCTGACGGCGCCGCGTCCGGTCCGGTCAGCGGGCAGGGCCACGGTCGCCGAGTCGACGATCATCGCGCAGAGCGGTACGGCGGTCGCCGTCCGGACCTGTGCGCCGTTGCGGGTCAGTTGCTGCAGCCGACGGGCCAGCATCGGGTCGGTCCGCGCGGCGTCCGGGACCAGGATGCGGTAGCGGACGGGAGGAGCCAGTACGCCGGTGCCGAGCTCGCGGAGGCCCGCGATCGGGTCGGCGAGCGCTGCGGTGGCCGGCGTACTCACCAGCACCTCGCCGGCCGCCGACTTGAGCAGACCCTCGATGGTGCGCTGTGCCGCGGCGGGGCTGCCGGCCCAGTCCAGGGCGCTGTTGCCGTCGCCGAGCGGTGCCGGGTGGCGGCGGGCGAATTCGCCGGCGATCTCGGCCGCGGCGACCCGGCTGCGTTCCAGGTCGCGGGTGACGCGGGCCAGGTCGGCCTCGCGTTCGGCGAGCAGCGCGGTGAGGCTGAGGCGCGGGTTGAGCGGGCGGACCACACCACCCGACGTACCCCTGGCGAGCAGGCCGAGGCCGGTGAGGTGCTGGATCACCTCGTGGGTCGCGGCCTCGTCCAGGCCGAGCCGCTCGCCGAGCTCGGCCGGGGTCCAGGACGGCCGCTCGAGGACGACCAGGTAGGTCTGCTCGGCGGTCGCGTCGACGCCCAGGTGGGCCAGCCGCCGTCCGGTGGTGCGGACCGGCGGGGCGGATTTCACAGCGCGCGGGTAGCGGGCCGTACGGACGTACGAAGCGCCTTCGATGGGCTCGGAGTGGTACACGGGACACCTCGCTCGATTCGGTCGAGTCGGTGCGACTCGGTGAACACCAGAACCATCGCGGGCCCCCGTCCAGCGCGAATCTCGCCGCTGTCCACGCCTGATACACCGCCCGGTACACCCGATACAGCGGCTGTCCAGCGAGCGATGTATCGCCTGGTCAGGCCGCTATATCAGGGCAGGGCGGCAGTGAAGGCCGACCGGTGCCGGCCGGTCTGAGGCACGGCGGCCGACGCCAGAGGAGCGTCCGCGGGAGCCAGGACCAGCGCATGGTCCAGGTCGCTGGAGGTGCTGACAGCCACCACACCGGGTTGCTGGAGAGCGAGGTGCGCGGGTACGGCGTACATCCGGAAGCGCCGGACTCCGACGGCCAGCGCATCCCACTCCTCGGTGAGCTGGTCGGGGGTCAGCGCAGCGAGTACCTCGGTCAGCTCGTCCGGCCCGAGCGGTACCGCCCGGAACGTGCGACGCCGGAGCCGCCGGGTCAGTCGGCGGACGGTGTTGGTGAGCAGCAGCTCCAGCTCGGTGTCCTGCGGCCGGTCGGCGGACCGGAGCGCGGTCAGGGCGATCCACGCCCGGCCGGGGCGGCGGAGCAGCTTGAGCCGCAGTCCGGCGTGCTCCTCCAGCAGCTCGGCCGGGGTCACCTCCGGCGGTACGTCGGTCTCCAGCAGCACTGTGATCCCGTCGGACCGGACGATGGTGCCCGCCCCGTCCTCGAGCTCGCTGCGTGCCCCGTCCATCGCGACGAACCGGGTGCCTCGGATCACGTACGCCACTGCTAAGTGGAGCCACTGGTACGACCACAGCCCGCGCCGCCAGCTCGCTGTCAGTGTTAAAGCGACAAGCCCGACCAACCCGGCAATCACTGCCGCCACCAACTCCCGGCCAATGGAAGCGGCGACCAAACCACCCACCAGCTGCCAGCACACCACCTGCCCCAGCCGCACCCGAGGCACGCGCCGCGCCTCGACAGGCGGCGGTGCAGCGACGCTGACGGGAGCGGCTGGAGCAGGCACCACCACTGGCGCAACATGAGACCGAACAGCAGGCCGCACAGGAGCAGGCTGCACCGGCACAGCCCGCGGCGGCGCGACCGTGCTCGTGACAGCCGTACCAACAGACGCCGTGACAGCTGCGGTCACCTGCTGAGCTGAGGTGGCTGTGGTGGTCATCGGAAGAGCTCGTTGTCCAGGACCGGGCCGGCCGCGGTACGGCGGCGTACCGGCGGCAGGGTGAATTGCTCCGGTGACTCCGTGGCGGTACGGCCCTGGAGGTCGGACTGCACACCGGTACGCTGCAGAGCGTCGCGCTTCCGGTTGCCGAAGCGGGGCTCGTTCGACCCGCCGCCACCGCCTGCGCCGGACATCGGCGGCGCGATCGTCGGCATCGCCTTCGCAGCTGACGCCGCGGCACGCGCCGTACCACCGGCCAGGCCCGGTTCGGTTCCCGCGGCGATGCGCGCACCCGTTGACGGCCCCACACCACCGGGCGTCGTTGGGCGCACTGTGTTGGTCAACGCGCCGAGTGACCCGGCCAGCACGGCTGCCGGGATCCCGCCGGGCATCCCGGCCGAGGTGGTCGCAGACACTCCGACGGTCGCCGGCAGCGTGGTCGGCGGGGTCACTGTTCCACCTGCGAGCGTCGGCAGGTCCGGGTGGACAAGCGTCCCGAGCAGGTCGTTGGAGGTTGGCAACTTGGTCGTCACGCCGTTCCCGAGCCCGGTGCCCGACTGGGCCAGCCCGGCAACCGTCTGCACCAAGGTGGCGCCCTTGCTCATCGCACTGAACAGCTTGTCCGTCGCATCCAGTACGTCGGTCACCGGTATGGAGGGAGCGGGTGACGCCGGCGTCGGCGCTCCGGTGCCTCCAGGCCCCTGCCACCCCTGAGTCGGCGGAGGTACTGCCGTGGGAGCCTGCATGACCACACCGACCGCTTCCATCATCCCGGCGCCGACCTGCTGCAGACCGACCGCGACCTGCGCGGCGAAGGGCCCGATGATGGGCACCGCGCTCAGCGACACCGCTGTGTCGTACCCGCTCTGCAGCGCCGGCATCGCGGCCTGTGCCGCGTTCAGCGCCGTACCGCCCAGCCGGAGCGCCGCGGACATCGCACCGGTGTACGCCGCCCACTCGCCGAGCGATGCGAGACTGCCGATCACCTGTCCGTTGAACGCCAGTTGCGACACCGAGCCGATGCTGAGCGGCCACGTGGCGATCGTGGCGTTCGCGGCACCGAGGTCGCCGTGGGTGGCGAGCAGTTGCTGGCAGGCCGAGCCCCACATGTCGGCGCCCGTGTGCCAGGGTTCGGCGCGCTGCCCGTAGAGCATGGCCGCCATCGCGTTCAGTTCCATCCCGAAGTACGCGCCCATGGCCGTCAGACCCGCGACTCGTCGGCGAGGGTGCGATGCGCAGCTGCGTTGATCTGGTCGGTGGACTCGAAGCTGGTCGCGATCGACAGCGCTGCCTCGATCAGCGACGCGATGCCGTCGGTCGCCTGCAGCGTGACCGTGCCGGTGTTCTCCACGCAGAACCGGACGTGCGCCTCGACCGTCGCGCTCTCCGGCATCGGACCGGCCAGCGGCGGTGTCGCCTGGACGGTGCCGGAGACCGGAGTGACAGTCGCCAGCGGTGCGAGCGTGGCGAACTGCCGCAGTTCGTCAGGCACCACGGTCAGTGTGCCGATGTCCATACTTCCTCCTGAGGTTGAGGGATTGGTTAAGGGCCGACCGGGTAGGTCGCGGCGGACGGGTCGAGTGCGTGGCCCGCGGGGAGCCGACTGACCAGTTCGGCCGGCAGCCGCACCACAGGTGCCTGGTCGTAGCCGAGGACACCCAGTACGTCGCGATTCGCCAGCTGGTACCGCCGCCCGAGATCGCTCACGAACGACAACGCCCCGGACCCAGCCGGCTGTGCGGGCGCTGCCATCGACTCGACAACGGCCCCATGACCCGGCGGTACGACGACCACGTCAGCCAACGCCAGTCCGCCCTGGCCACGTCCCGCGGTCACACCGGCGTCGCCGGCCGATGGCAGCTCAGCAGCAAGCGTGAACCGAGGCCGGAACTCGCTATTGGAGAACACAGCACACACCGACACCTCGGACGACTCCGGCCGCGCAAAGGTCGGCCTGGTCGGCGGCAGTGCGGAGTCAGAAGTCGCCGTACCCACACCACCGGACACCTGAGCCACCACAGCCGGGTCCAGCCGAACCGCCTCCGGCACAGCACCCGGGTACGCCTTACGAGTCGCAGGAGCCGTGCGCTGTACGTCGTACTGCAGCGAACTGATCGCCACCAAGCGGTCCCGCTGCAACAGGTAGTACTGGCCCTGTCCGGTCGACGTCTGTACGACGTACAACGTGCCGACTCGACCTGGGCGGAGCAGCGTGGACGGTGTGCCCGCACCGGGCACGGAGATCGGACCGAGCGGTGGACCCGACGGAATGAGGTCCAGCCAGACAGAGGGCACCCGCAGCCACGCCTCCTCGTTAAGGGCGAGTGCTGCGGTCACTGTCGTCTGCTGCTGGATCAGGTGCCGGTAGCCGCGCCAGATCAGGTACCGGCGCCCGTCAGGCCCAACCGCGAGCAAGGAGTCCGTTGCTGTACCGGACTGCTCAGTACCCACGAGGAGAACCGACTGCACGGCGGGACTGCCCGACGAGTCGACCATCGGCTTCGCGCACATCGACCACCCGCTCCCGAGCAGCCGTCCCTTGGCAGGCAAGGAGTCCGGTGCATCCGGGATCCCTACCCGCTGACCGCGTGGTACACCGAGCAGCGACTTCGCCGAGACCATCAGCGGTGCGCTGTACTTGTTCGCGAGCAGCAGCGCCGACACGTAGTTCGCGGCCGGGTAGAGCACTCCGTCGCGGTACACGTACCGCGTGCCGGTCTCCTTCTCCACGATGACGCGGTCGCCGGACTTCCACGACGTCTTCCCACCCGGCGACAGCGCCCCGTACACACCGCACCCGGCCAGCACCAGGACAGCGAGCCCGATACCGACCAGCATCGCCACTACGCCGCGGCGGAACGGCGGGTACTCCGGGTCGGTCTCCCGCAACAGCAGCGCATGGGTCATCCGCTGCTTGACGAACTGGTGTGACTGCAGCTGATCCCGCTTCGAGGCCATCGGTCACCCACCCAGCCCACGCACGTACGCGTACAGCCCAAGGACCCACAGCACGATCGGAACGACCAGCAACACCAGGACGACCTCTGCCAGCTCGGCGTACCGGGCCAAGTACGCGCCCGGCTTGTGCCGCGCGTACCAGAGCCCGAGGAACACAGCCACCGCAGCGAACACCAGCAACGCGTACGGCGACTGCACGAGCAGGCATCCGAGCCCGGCAAGACCAGCGCCGATCAAGCTCAGCCGATGCGCCACGACCGGCAGCAGCCGCGATCGCAGCAAACAGATGCCGACGATGAGCACGACCAGCACGCGTCCGGGCGTCGACGAGGACCGCGCCAGTACGTACAGGCAACTGGCAAGTCCAGCTGCGAGTCCCGCGAGGATGCCCGTGTAGAGAGCGGCAGACCGCAGTACTGCGGCATGCAGCAGACGACGAGGTGGCTGCGGTGCGTCAGCCAAGAGATCCGCAGTACTGCTGGGCAGAACGGGCTTCGGCAGCCGCCCGATCCGCATGGCCAGTGGTGCGGCCACTGGTATCAACGCGACCGCAACGGCGCCGACAACAGCAGCTGACCGCGTACCGTCCAGTGCACCGCCCAGCCACCCCGCTACGAGTGCGAGCACGCCTCCGGTCATTGCCGTGACGAACACCGCGGTATGGCGAGCGATCCCGACGTACCCGAGCAACCCGAACAGGAGCAGCGCCGCACCACCCGCGGTCAGCTGTGGTGCGCCGAACTCAGGCAGGTCGATCAGCAGCACCCCGCCGGCCAGCGCGAACACCAGCGACACCGCGCCGACCATCGCGGCACCTGCCGCGTCGCCGACAGCACGTGACAGTACGACGCCGATCGCCATCAGCCCGCCGGCGACAGCAAGCGCGAAGTACGCACTGGGGTGCTGAACAAGCGCGGTCAGCACCGCGACCGTTCCTGCGATGAGTCCGCACCAGCGACTCGCACCGGGCGTCCAAGCACGGCCACTGGACCGCGCGTCGGTGGCGATCGCGTCGACCAGGTCGTCGTACTCGAGCTCCGGCCAGTGCTGGTGCGCCGGTGCGAGATGCAGGATCTCGCCGTCCCGGACGTCCTGTCCGGCCAGGTCCAGATGTGTCTCCAGGGCCTCGCCGTCGGGCCGGCGGAGCACCCAACCGCCTTGTAGGGCGCCGAAATCGGCGAGGTCGTCACCCGCGTGCCGCAGAATGCCGGGCAGTACTTCGGCCACCGTCGATCGCTCCGGCAGCGCCAGGTCGATGCGGCGTTCGGGTGCGTCGATGGTGATCTTGACCAGTCCACGAATGCTCACGTCAGCCAAGGTGGCACCGCAGAACCACAAAGACCGGGCACTTGCAGCTTGTGGACAGTCAGCTAGTGGCCGCCGCCCCCTGTCGTGCGACGGCGCCACCTAGCGTCCTGGAACATGTCGACAGTCATCGTCAGCAGACCGCCGCGGCGCGAGGGTCCCGCGTTGCCGAGTGGCGACGTCACCCTGGAACCGCCGCCGGCACTGCCGCAACCTGCGAGCAAGCAGCTCTCGCAGTACGTGATGATGGTGCCGATGCTCGCGGGTGGCGCCGCGATGGCGTTGATGTACTCGACGCTCGGCGGCGGTGGCCGGATGAGCTACATCGTCGGCGGGCTGTTCGGCCTGTCGGCTCTGGGCGTGGCGGGAATGGCGTTCGCCGGCCAAGGCGCACCACGGCGGGAGATGGCCCGGGCACGGCGCGGGTACCTCAGACACCTGTCCCAGCAGCGCATCCGGGCCAGGCGCGCCGTCGTACAGCAACGAAAGGCGCTGTCGTATCTGCATCCGGACCCGACGCAGCTGTGGACGTTGGTGGAGAGCTACCGCCTCTGGGAGCGTCGCCGCAACGACACCGACTTCGCGATCGTCCGTGTCGGTACGGGAGCGCAACCGCTGGCCACAACGGTCGCCCCACCCGACACCGTGCCGCTGGAGGAACTGGAGCCGCTCTCCGCCGGTGCACTGCGCCGCTTCATCACGACGTACTCGTCTGTTCCTGGACTGCCCGTGGCTATGGCACTGCGTGGCTTTTCAAGGGTGTACGTCGACGGCGACCCGGACCGCGCTCGTAGCCTGGCACGTGCACTCGTGGCGCAGCTGGCGACGTTCCACTCGCCTGACGACCTACTGATCACAGCTGTCATCGGACCGGAGACCAGAGCGGACTGGGAATGGCTGAAGTGGCTGCCGCACGCACATCACCCGGAGAAGTCCGACGCGCTGGGTCCGATCCGCCTGATCAGCAAGAGTGTTCCGGACCTCGAGTCGGTACTGGGTGACCTGCTGGCGCAGCGGCCGCGGTTCGACCCGGCGGCCACCAGCCGCGTGGACGACCCGCACATCGTCGTACTGATCGACGGCGGTGACGTGATCGGTTCGGACCACCTGATGACCGGCAACGGCGTGGAGGGCGTCAGCGTCATCGACCTGACCACACAGCCGCCGCGACTGCTCGACCGCTCCACTGTGCTGCTGGACGTGGCCAGCGACGGTGCACTCACCAGCGTCACCATGGACGGCGAGTCCGAGGTCGGCATCGCGGACAGCTTCACGATCCCCGACGCGGACGCCTTGGCCCGCTTGGTCGCACCACTGCGCCTGTCGGCCGGCGGTGACGGCGAGGAGAGCTTCGCGTCGGTGTTCGGTCTGACGGACCTGCTCGGCCTGGGCGATCCGTACACCTTCGACCCCGCACAGCACTGGGGTCCCAGACCGAACCGGGACCGGCTGCGGGTCCGCTTCGGTGTCACTGCGGACGGTACGCCGGTCGAGCTCGACCTGAAGGAGTCCGCCCAGGACGGTATGGGCCCACACGGTCTGCTGATCGGTGCGACCGGCTCCGGCAAGAGCGAGCTGCTCCGGAGTCTGGTGCTCGCACTGGCCGCGACTCACTCGTCGGAGAGCCTGAACTTCGCCCTGGTGGACTTCAAGGGCGGCGCTACGTTCACCAAGCTGGACAGGCTGCCGCACACCAGTGCGGTGATCACGAACCTCAGCGACGAGCTGGCACTCGTCGATCGGATGGCGGACGCCATCGGCGGTGAACTCATCCGCCGGCAGGAGCTGCTGCGGCGGGCCGGGAACTACGAGTCCGTCCGCGAGTACGAGCTCGCCAGAGCGGCAGGTGCCGACCTGCCCGAAGTACCGACGCTGCTGGTGATCTGCGACGAGTTCTCCGAGCTCCTGTCGGCGAAGCCGGACTTCATCGAGATGTTCAACCAGATCGGCCGACTCGGCCGAGCACTCGGCGTACATCTGCTGCTGGCCAGCCAGAAACTGGAGGAGGGCCGGCTGCGCGGTCTGGACGCGCACCTGTCGTACCGGATCGGTCTGCGGACCTTCTCCGCGATGGACAGCCGTGTGGTGCTCGGTATCCCCGACGCGTACGAGCTGCCGCGCGCGCCCGGGCACGGGTTCCTGCAGATCGGCACTGAGACGCTGGTTCGCTTCCGCTCCGCCTACGTGTCCGGCGTGCATCGCGCAGCAGCCAGTGTGACCCCGACGGGCGGAGACGTCGCGGACGAGGTCGCGGAGTACACCAGTGCCTACGTGTCCAAGCCGGTGACAGAGGTCAATGAGCAGCCGGAGGAGGACGGTGTCGGGGAGAAGCTGCTCGACATCCTCGTGGATCGCCTGGAAAACAAGGGTGAGCCGGCCCGCCAGATCTGGCTGCCGCCACTGGACGACCCGCCACCGCTCACTGACCTGCTGCCGGCGCTCACAGTCGACCCCGACTACGGGCTAGCTGCTGCGGGGCCGCGCGGAACGCTGCGTGTGCCGATCGGGCTGGTCGACAAGCCACTGGAGCAGCGGCGCGATCCGCTCGTCGTGGACCTCTCGGCCGGCGCCGGCCACGCGGTCGTGGTCGGCGGACCGCGCAGCGGGAAGAGTACGGCGATTCGCGCGCTCGTCTCGGCCTTGGCGCTGACACACACGCCGCGCGAGGTGCAGTTCTACTGCCTCGACTTCGGTGGCGGTTCGCTGGGGGCGCTCCGTGAGTTCCCTCATGTCGGCGGCGTGGCGCCCCGTCTCGACGTCGGCGCGGTACGCCGGACGATCGCGGAAGTGCAGCAGTTGCTGACCGTACGGGAGCGCTACTTCGCCGAAAACGGTGTGGAGAGCATGGCGTCGTACCGGGAACGGCGTGCGGCCGGTGAGTTCGCCGACGACCCGTGGGGTGACGTCTTCCTGGTGGTCGACGGCTGGCCGGTCCTGCGCTCCGACTTCGAGGACCTCGAGGCGACCCTCGGCGAGATCGCCGGTCGCGGTCTCGCGTACGGCGTCCACGTGATCGCGAGCTGTTCGCGCTGGTTCGACCTGCGCGGCACGATCCGCGACCTGTTCGGCACCCGGATCGAGCTGCGTCTCGGTGACCCGTCCGACTCGGTGGTGGACCGCCGGGCCGCGATGAGCGTGCCGGCCGACAAGCCGGGCCGCGGCCTCGCCGACAAGGCGCAGCACTTCGTCGTGGCCACGCCGACCGCCGACCTCGGTCCGCAGCTCGCCGCCGCCTGGCCGGTGTCCGGCGCCCCGCGGGTACGGCTGCTCCCGGTACAACTGCGGGAGGACGAGTTCACCGCCGTACTGACGCGGACTCCCGCGGCGGGCCTGCCGATCGGACTGGCGGAACGCGATCTCGGGCCGGTGTCCATCGACTTCGAGGCCGACCCGCACTTCCTGCTCTTCGGTGACACCGAATCCGGGAAGACCGGCTTCCTGCGCCGGCTGGCCCGCTCGATCACCGAGCGGTACGAGCCGACCGAGGCGCGGATTATCCTGGTCGACTACCGCCGCTCGCTCACCGTCGCCGGTGAGCACGTGATGGGCACCTTCTCCGAGCCGCGCGGCGTCGAGGCGATGGTCGCCGACCTGCTGCCGGTCCTCGAACGCCGCCAGTCCGGCGAGTGGACCGGGCCGCAGATCCACATCCTGGTGGACGACTACGACCTGGTCGTTGGTCAGACCAACCCACTGTCCGGTCTGACCGACTACCTCGCCCACGGCCGCGACATCGGCCTGCACCTGGTCATCACCCGCCGCAGCGGCGGCGCGGGCCGCGCGATCTACGAACCGCTGATCGCCCGGCTGCGCGACCTCGGCACCCCCGGTCTGCTGATGAGCGGGGACAAGTCCGAGGGCCCGCTGCTCGGCACCACCAAACCCGAATCCCTGCCACCAGGCCGCGGCCGGCTGGTCGGCCGCCGCGGCGACACCCAACTCGTCCAACTGGTGGAGTGCCCCGACGAACCGGACGGAGAACGATGAGCGACCTGGCCTTTTCCTCCCCTGAGCTGTATCAGTTCGGCAACGCCGCCGGCGACGTCAAGGTCCCTGGCTTCGCCGACGAGAGCGGCGGCGACCTCCGCGGCGGTATCCGCGGCAGCGAGGTCGCCGTGGACAAGTACGGCAAGGTGGCGAACGCCGCCGAGTTCTACCTGGACCGGGCCCGACGCGGCCTGCAGGCGTTCGAGCAACTGTCCCGTCAGATCGCCCAGCAGTTCGAGGGCCGGGACCACGTCAACGCCACCGAGTTCCAGAACGCCTGGGACCCCAAGTACGGACAGCTCCGCGGCAACCGAAACGGCGAAGCCGCACCGGAAGTGCCACGATGAACTTCTTCTTGCCGGGAACGAACGGTCCGTACACGGGCTGCACCGACGTCCAGGCGATGTACGACGATCTGGACGGCCAGAAGTCCGGCCCGTGGCGGGCGCATGCCCAGCGGTGGACCGATGCGGGTACGGCGCTGCACACGGCGTCCGGTGAGCTCCGCACGGCGCTGAACAAGGTCACCATCTGGCAGCAGAGCACCGGCTCCGAAGGCTGGACGGCGTTCCGGAACGAGGTCACCGACGGCGTGAACTTCCTGGAGACCTGGAACGGGCAGACGGCAGCTGTCGCTCAGCGCCTGAACCGAGTCGCGGAAGTGCTCGACGGCGCCCGCGGGGTGATGCGGCAGTTGCTGGACGCCTGGAACGCCGGGAAGCAGAAGGCGAACTCCAGCGAGGATCCGGTGATCCGGGCCGGCCTGCGGGAGATGGACTCCGCCGCTTTGGCCGCTTCGATCGAGATGAACATCATGTCCGCCATGCTGGGCATCGCGTTCGACGGCCTGCAGGCGGAGTTCAGCAACCATGACTGGAAAGGCCCGGTGGTGGCGAAGCCCGCTGCCGGCGGTCCGCAGTCGCAGCAGCAGGACCAGGGCGGCGGCGGGGCGGAGCAGGCGAAGGCCGGTGATGCGCAGACCAAGGCGGACGAGAAGGCGCCGGACGAGAAGAAGCCCGAGGAGAAGAAGCCGGAGGCGAAGGATCCGGTCGAGGAAGCCGGGAAGCTGATCGATGTGGTCGGCAAGGGGATCGACCTGGTCGGCAAGGTCCCGGAGAACCTGGACAAGTGGCTCACGCTCGCCCAGCACGCCAAGGACCTGGTCGACCCGGGCACCACCGCGACGACCACCACCGACCCCACCAAGTCCTTGCCGACCGATCAACCCGCCTTGGCCGGCGGCTCCGGGACGACGACCGCCCCGACCTTCCACGCGAGCGCCTCCCCGCCGCCGGCGACCAGCAGCGGCAGTCACTTGCCGATCGGATCGCTCGGCGGTGGCGGTGTTGGTGCCCTGGGCAACAGCGGGCACGTGCCGGGTACGTCGGAACGCGCGACGCCGGTGCAGAAGTCCGCAACGGTGGCGGGTACCGCCGGCGCTGAGCCGACGCTGTCCGGAAAGACATCGTCCGCGGCAGTGACGAGCAGCCAGCAGAGTACGCCGCCCATGTACCCGCCGCAGTCCGGTGGAATGGGGGCCGGAGGCAACGGTGTACGGGACGTCAAACCCGGCGCCGGAACCGGACGCCGCCCCGGCTTCAACGTGCCCGCGGAGCAGAGCGAGACCGAACGGCTGCGGCGGCACGGCGTGCAGTCCGACCTGCAGGGCCGTTCGAACGGCGAGTCGCGGACCGCAGCCGGCGTACCCCCACTGAGGAAACGCAAACGGACCGCTGCACGCCCTGCCGAGCGAGAGGTGCTCGACGAAGACCTGTGGCGACTCTGACCGCAGAACCGGCCATCCGATGGCCGCAACCGGTACGCGACGGGGAGACCGGCGCGCACCGCCCTAGCGTGACACCGACCGGTGATCACGCACCGGCAACCCAGCAGAGGAGGAAACACCATGGCCGGTGTGGAGACCGAACTCGATCGAATGGTGCGGACGGCCACCGAAGCCGCGCGGATCGGCGACGCCCTGAAGGCGGTGATGACCACGCTCGACGGTGCGATGAGCAGCCTGACCCCGATGGACGGCGAGATCAAGAACACCTTCTGGCAGGGCCACAACAACCACCTCGACGCGGTGGACAAGCTGTGCACGAAGCTGCACCGGATGTCCGACGGCATCACCACCTCGAAGGTCGCCTACGAGGCGCAGGACGCCGGCAGCCAGTCGGCGTTCAGCGGCCTCGGCGCCTCCGGGACCACCATCGACACCACCGTTCTGTAGGAGAGGACCTCGTCATGATGCTCAACTACCCGTTCGACAGGATGGCGCAGGGCGCCGTCGACATGGTCACCGCGAACCAGCAGGTGACCGACCTGCAGAACCAGTTCCAGACCGCGATGCAGCAACTGCTGGCCGCGTGGGTCAGCCAGCAGGGCTCGCCGCAGCTCCAGGAGGTGCAGCGCCTCTGGGCCCAGGCCAACGAGGAGATCAACCTGGTACTGCGGCGCCGGGGAGACGCGATGGACGACTCGTGGATCGGCATGAAGCGCGCCGATGCCCAGGCCGCGGACGCCGTCGCCAACTGCTGACCCGACGCAAAGCCCGGCCCTCCGAAGGGCCGGGCTTTGTCATGCGCTCCAGCGGCGCCGTCGTCCTAGCGGTACGACGATCGCGGCGATGACGACCAATGCGGCGCAAACCCCTGCGACTACAGCGATCCGGCGGCCGTCCTGGGTCGCGGCGTTCCGGGCCGCGGTACGTCGTTCCGCAACCGGATCGACCTGCACGGGACGGACCCGCGGCAGTACGCCGGGTTTCGCCGTACCGAGGCTGTCCTGCACGGCGCGGTACGGATTCACCACACCGGCGCCGTACTGATCCGCCGGGCCGGCCGCGGGCGTGGCGGTGGCGATCAAGCGGTTCGCGACCGCGGATGCCTTGAGCCGAGGATCGGCCGAGCGGACGAGTGCCGCCGTACCGCTGACGAAGGCCGCCGCGAAGCTGGTGCCGTCGAAGTACCGATGGCCGCTGACGCGGGTCGCTGCGAGAACGCCACCGCCGGGCGCGGAGATGTCGACGTACGAGCCGATCTGCGAACTCTGCAGCCGGCTGCTGTCGATCGTCATCGCGCCGACGCCGAGGACACCCGGGTACGCCGCCGGGTACGTGATCGGGTCCTCGCCTTGCTGGGCGTGGGCATTGCCGGCCGCCGCGACGATCAGCGCATCGTGCCGTTGCGCGTAGCGGACCGCGTCACGGACGGGCTTCAGGTCGGCGTACATCGACAGCGAGATGTTGATGACCGAGGCGCCCGCGTCGACGGCGTACCGGATCGCGCCGGCGAACACCGTCGCGTCGACCGCCTCGCCCTGCTGCTCGCTCGCGTCGCGTTCGCTGACGCGGATCGGCAGGATCCGGGCGCCGGGCGCGATCCCGCGGAACCCGATCCCGCGCACCGGGCGCGCGGCGATGATGCTCGCCACCGCCGTACCGTGCGAGACGCAGTCGAAGTTCGCGCGGGTGTCACCGGGCGTCAGCAGGTCCCTCCCGGGCAGTACGGCGCCACGCTCCCGCAACTGCGGATGATCGGCGTCCACCCCGGAGTCGATCACCGCGACGGTCACCCCACGGCCGGTGATCCGCGGCGGTACCCGTTCCGGCGCGAGCCAGGTCTGTGCCCACGGCAACTTGTTCACCGCGGCCCCGCCGGGCTCGGCGTTCTGGCACATTCCGGCCGGCGGTACGGCGGACGCGGCCGGCGCCGACGCGATCGCCGGCAGACCCGCGAGCAGCGCACCGGCGGCGGCCGCGGTCCAGCGGCATCCTCTGACAGTCATCACGTTCCGGACCCTAGGTCTCGTCCCGATCGGGCCACGGGTTCTGACCCCTTGTGGCCAAGGGCTGACCACGACCGCCGACCGGAACGGACCCTGGTCCCATGGAACCGTCGGAGCTCAGACTCGGTCAGGAACTGGCCGCGCTCGGCCTGCACAACGAGCTCGAACGCTCGTTGTCCGCGATCAACGCCGTCCAGGCCGAGCTCGACGCCCTCACCGCGACGGTGGTCTCTCCCGATCGGCTGATCAAGGTCACGATCGGCGCCCACGGCGACATCCGGGAACTCGAGTTCGACCCGGACGTCTTCCGGGCCCAGGACCCGCAGGGACTGGCCACCGCGATCCTCGCCACGCTGTCCGAGGCCAGTACCGCGATGGCAGGCAAGATCGCCGCCCGGTACGACGACCTGAAGGAGCGACTGTCATGACCGAGGTGGATCTGCCGGCCGTGTACCGGGCGGCCAGGAAGCTTCTGCAGACCGGGACGGACGGCGGTACGGCGCTCACCCAGGCGCTGGGCGCGATCACCCGCGAGGGGGTCGATGCGGCGTGCGGCGGTGACGAGACCGGCCGCGCGATCTTCGAGGGATTCAGCGCCCGCGTCGCCGGTCTGAACGACGCCGGCGCGGCGCTCCGGGAAAGCTTGATGAACATCTCCGACGGCGTCGCCGCGGCCGCCAACCTGGTCCAGGGTGTCGACGGACACAACGCGGAAGCGATCCGGGCCGCCGACCTCGGCCTGCAGGCCAACGGCAAGCCGCTGCCGGCCGACGCGCCGACGCCGGACGCCTCGACGCCGGGTCGCTGACGTGGGTTTCTGGCATCCGGTCGTCGAGTTCCTCGGCGCGATCGTCGGTGTCGACCCCGACGACTGGCCGGGCGGTGACGAGGACGCCCTGCGCGAGTATGCCCGGCAGTACGACGCGATCGCCAAAGAACTCCGTACGACCGTCGCGACCGGGTGCCGCGAAGGGTCGACAGCCGTCGCCGCCGCGTGGAACGGCGAGGCCGGGCGCGCGTTGTCCGCGCAGATTTTGGCGTACGGGACCGACAAGGACTTCGGCGGCGTCGAGACGATCGCCGGTGCGGCCGAGGAGCTCGCGCAGTACTTGCGGGACCAGGCCGACACCATCGTCCGCGCCAAGGTGATGATCATCGCCCAGATCGCGGTCGGCGTCCTGATGTTCGCGATCCCGGCGGGTAAGGCCTTGTCCGTGGGGATGCGGGCCGCGTTCCGCCAGGCGCTGAAGGACTTCATCCACAACCGGGCGCGTGGCGTCATGAAGCAGGCGCTCTCGGCACTCGCGGCGCGGGCCGGGAAGGCGCTGGCGATGACGCCGGTCAAGTTCTTCCGCGGAGCGGCGATCGCCGGTGTCGGCGCCGGCGTCTACGGCCTGGCACCCAACACGATCGCCCAGGGGTACGGCGTACTCACCGGGCAGTCGGGCCGCACCACACCCGACGGACACCACGCGGACGGCTGGAACTGGGACGAGACCAAGCAGTACGCCGCGATCGCCGCGGTGGCGACACCGATCGCGATCGCGACCGGTGTCGGGATGGGCAAGCTGGGCGGGGTTGTGACCGGGAAGGTGAGCGCGCTGAACGGCCGGGTGCCGCGGTTCGTCGGCCGGCGGATCGCCGGTGCGACGACGATGGCGGTGGCGATGCCGGCCGCCGACTGGGTCGTCACCCGGCACCCGCTGACCTTCGAGTCCGTCTGGAAGTCCGCGGTGATGGGCGCGGCGGTCCCGGGCGGCGGCTCGCACGGGCCGGCCGCCGCGGCACCGCACGGCGACCCGATCCGGGTCGAGCCGGTCAGGGACCACCCGATGGTCGGCGGCGACCGCCCACCGCCCGACCCGCCACAACTCGCTGCCGAACCCGGTGCACAGACGGCGCACTCGACAGCCGACGCTCCGGTCGCGGATGCCGGCACCGGGGTCGGGCAGACGACCGGCGGGAACGTGCATGCGGGTAATGCGGCTGTTGAATCGCGCACGGAGACGGGTGCGGTGGGCGGCGTTCACACGACGCAGCCGGCCAGTGGGGTCGGTACGGCGGAAGCCTCCACTCGTTCTGGTGCTCGAACGGACACGACGACTACCAAGACGACGGCGGCGGAACACCACACCAGAACCACTGCACCGGAGAAGACTGTCGCCCCGGAGAAGGCAGCTCCGTCCGACAAACCGCCCTCCGGCCCGGACAAGTCCGTCGTACCGGAAAAGCCCGCAGAGACAGGAAAGTCCGATGCGGTTGAGAAGAAGGAGAATGTTCCGCAGGTAGCCAACCGGCGGGCCGAAACACCTGCCGGTGAAGGAGCGCAGCATGCTGATCAGCCTGCGGCTGCTCAGCCGCACCCAGGTGAGCGCCCGCGGCAGGAGCACGCCGCGACTCCCGAGGTACGGGACTGGACCGGGCGGCAGGAGCACCGGGACGAGGTGCACCGCCGGGAAGCTGACGCGGCCAAGGCGCGCGACGAGCATCAGACCGCCGTGGAGAACCGGAAGAACGCACCGTCGACCGAGCACGCAGAGCGCGCCGCCGACCAGTCCGGCAGGGAGCTGAGGGACGCCGAGAAAGCGCTCGACAAGCACGTCAGGAAGCACGGCGACACCGATCCACGGGCACATGAGCTCCGCGAGCAGCGGGATCATGCGAGGGCGAAGGACGACACCGCGCAGCACGACCTCATGGTGGCCAAGGACGCGGACGCACAGGTGCAGAACGCCAAGCTGGCAGCGGATGCGCGCCGGGTCTCGTACCTCGCGGCGAAGCTGGACTACACGCTGTCGCGGCTCAGCCCGGCCGAGATCCGGCAGCTCGCCGAGGGCAAACTGAACCTGGTCTCGGAAGTGCGCCTGACCCCCGAGGAAGCGCGCATGCTCGCGATTCACGAGCTCGTCCACCGCACCCCGGACGGCTGGGGCTTCGCGATGAACTGGACCCAGATCCACGCCGACCTCGCGCTGCGCTCCGACCTGCTCGTGCAGATGATGACCGGCGAAGGCAAGACCGCGGTCGCCGTCCTCGCACTCGGCATGACCGCGGCCGAGCACCCGGTGCACTTCATGACCGCGAACCGGAGCCTCGCCGCACAGGCCCACGAGAAGTTCCGCAAGGTGCTCGAGCCGCTCGGGTACGACGTCGTACAGGTCGATCCCGCCGTCCGGTACGGGAAACCGCGCCGCCCCACCGTGTACGTCGGTGACGTCGCCGCGTTCGGGTGGAGCATGGGCCGCGGTCATCGGGTGCCCGGCAAACACGTCGTCGTCGACGAGGTCGACGCGGTCGCGGTCGAACTCGCGACGCAGGTCTACACGCACAGCTCCGGCGCGGCCGGCGAGGCGTCGGCCAAGACCCAGGCCGAGGTGATGCTCGCGAAGTGGGCGCTGGACAGCGGCAAGTTCGACAAGTCCGATTTCGGGCTGACGGTCGACGGGGCAGCACCCAAGCTCACCGAAGCCGGCCGGCAGCGGCTGGCGGAGCTGATCGGTGTCGAACCCACGTCGCGCCGGTTCGCGACCCACGTCACGCGGTTGGAGCACGCGGCGCAGGCCCGCTGGGTCCTGAAGCCCGGCCGGGACTACATCCGGGCCGTGATCGAGGGCAACGAGACGATCCTGATCGTCAGCAAGCACTCCGGTGAACCGCTGGTCGATCGCGAGACGCTGCTCGAGCAGCGCTGGACAGGTGTCGCCCAGGCGCTCGAGGCGCGGCACGGCCTGGACCTGCGAGCCGACGCCAAGCACACCAACGCGGTCCGGACCAAGGACCTGCTCGAGACCTACGACCACCTGAGCGGGATGTCGGGGACGGCGAAGGACGCCGGGCAGGCTGTCCGCGACCTGTACGGCGCGGACAAGATCGGCCGGGTCGTCGAGATCGAGTCGTTCAACACGCGCAAGCTGGAGTTCCGGCCGCCGCAGCACTTCGCGACCGCGGAGGCGAAGTACCGGGCGATCGTCGACCAGGCGATCGCGGACATGTCGAAGGACGGCGACCCGTCGGCCGGCCGGCCGCAGGCGATCGTCGTCGAGCACAACGACGAGGTGGCGCTGGTCACCCGGCTCGTGGAGCAGCGGCTCGCCGAACACGAGCTTGCCGGAGGCATCGAGATCCAGCAGGTGAACGCCGAGGCGATGGCGAGGTTCATCGCCGAGCACACGTTCGACGCGCGGATGGACGCGATCTGGAAGCAGGCCGGTAAGCCGGGCACGATCACGATCGGGAACAAGGTGCTCGGCCGCGGCATCGACATCGAGATTCACCCGGATGCGTTCGATCTCGGGCATCGGCCGAGCGCCGCTGACCACGTGTTCACGGTCAAGGGCGACGGCCGGGAAGCGGTTGGTGGCGGGCTGGCGGTGCGCGTCGGGTTCCACGACGTCGAGTCGCCGCGCGGCACTGTCCAGGCCCTGAACCGCGCAGGCCGGCAGGGCGCGCCTGGTGAGGCGTCCCTGTACGCGTCCCACCAGGACGAACTCTTCCGCCGCCACAGCAGTGCCCTCGAAGCCGCCGTCGCGTACCACGACGCACCGTCGACCACCGCCCACAACGAGGCACTCCGCAACTACACCGAAGCGGCCGTCGCCCACGCCCGCGGCGAGACCAACGCAGCAACCCTGAAGGCCGCACACGAAGCACTGAAGAAGGCAGAACAGTCACTAGCCGTCAGCAACTACTCAGCCGCAGTCGAGTCCAGCCAACTCAACGCCCAACACACCAACCTCGCAGACATCCGCATCCAACACACCGCCGTACCCGAGAGAACTCCTGCCCCGGACAACTCGTCCGGTACGACGCCGGGGCCGGACGACACGGCCCGCAGTCGGCGGGGGCGCGAGCAGTCCGATGCCCTGGTGCCGGACATGCTGCGGACCACCCCGTCGTACCAAGGCCTGTCTGCCACCGACCAGCTCCGGGTCGTCGACGCGATCAAGCAGGTGACCGGCAACGATCCGGCGCTGATCGAAGGTCTGCGGCCCCTCCTGGAAAGCCCCGGCCTGCGGGCGCTAGAACCCGCGGAACTGCTCGCCGAGGCCAGCGGCTGGCACCACTACAACGACCTCTTCGGCCGCGCAGTCGAACTCGACGCCCGAATCACCGGATCGCCGGACATGGTCGACGTGGAGCACTGGAGCTCACACACCTGGACCGACGCGACCGACCTGGGCGAGGTCCGCCCAGGGGAGCGGCTGAGCACCAGCGGCCGGCGGGGACAGATCGTCAACCTCGACCAGCACGCCGGCGTGTACTCGATCGCGCGCGACGGCGCCGAGTGGATCGTCAAGCTGTTCCCGGACAAGGCCGACGCGCAGCAGCGGAAGAACATCGCCGACGAGTTCGCAGGAGTCGTCGCCGCAGCGGGCACCGGCTACGGACCGACGCCGTACGGGTTGGTCACGGCGACGATCGCCGGCAAGCCGTACGTCGGTCTGGCGATGGGACGGGTACAGGGCGCGATGGTGCACGATCCGCAACCCTCGGAGCCGGCCGCGATCGCCGAGGTGGGTCGCGCGCGCCGCGCGGTCACGTTCGACACCGTGCTCCAGTTGCACCAGTACCTCCGCCGGCTGCTCGACAGCGGACACCACTCGCACGGTGAACTGCAGCCCCTGATCGACCCCGCGACGGGCAACCTCCGCGTGATCGACCTCGCTGACGTCCTGCCCCTACTCGACGACCCGGACTACCAGCGCCTCGCCCGCGCCGACCACGGGCTCGGCATGGAGAGCATCGACATTCGCGACCAACTGGTCAGGGCCGCCGTCGAGAACGCGCACCAGGACGCCGATCGCGCGCGACTGCTCGCCGCGCCCACCGACGGGATGAGTGCCGGAGCCGTCCGCCAGGCCGTGGACGCCGTACGACGCCAGATGCGGCTGCCCGACGGGATCGAACTCGACGTCGTCGTCGAAGCGGACGGAGCAACGCTGGCGCGCGAGCACGGGATTCCGCCGAGCGCCGGTCCGCGACCTGGGTTCTTCCGGATGGAGGACGGGAGGGGCGTCGTCTACCTCTCCGCCGCCGACCACAGCAGCCCGGCCGACGTCAGCGCATCGGTCTGGCACGAGATCGTCGGCCACTACGGCTGGAGGCTGTTCAGTCCCGAGGAACGCGCCCAGATCCTCGCTGCCGTTCATCAACTCCGCCGGCTCGACGCCGAGCTCTCCGCGGAGATCGACGAGTTGTACGCCGACCTGCCGGGCGATCTCCGCGACGAGGAGTTCCTCGCCCGGCTCGCGGAAGGCGGCGTACCGTCCCGCCTGACCCAGGCGTGGAACGGGGTGCTCTCCACGGTGTTCGGCACCGCCCTCCACCGAATCGGTGCCATCAGCAACGAAACGCTCCAGCGTGCCCGCCACGACCACGAGCTCGCCCCGCTGTACAAGATCCTCCGCACCCTCCTCCGAGCCATCCGCACGAACCGCCCGGTGCACGACGATGGTTCGGCGCGTGATCGGCGCGTTTGGGTTGGTCGGACGGGTGATCGCGGCGAGTTCCGCGGAGACGGGCGTCGGATGCCGGATCGGGTTGCGGTTCGTGGTGCGGCGCGGGGCGTGGCGCCGCAGGTTGCGGCTGCTGTTGCGGCCGCTCGTGGGGAAGCGCGTGACGTGGTGATTGAGGAGGAGCGGATCACCGTCACGCTGGCGGGTGGGCAGCGGCTCACGATGAAGTTCGACGTGTCGGGCATCTTCAGCGGCGGACCGGTTCGGTGGGAACGGACTGCAGGGGCGGCGGATTGGGCCCGGATCCAGCTGTCGCCGCGGGCCGGTGACAAGGTGGTTGGACGGGCGGTCGCGCATGCGGTGGCCGGGGTGTTGTCGGCGTACCGGGGTGAGTCGGAGGTCGATCAGGTTCGTGCAGGCCGGCGCGCCGAGGTCGGGTATCTGGTCGACCGGCTGGAGCGCGGCGAGTCGCCGTACCGGTCGCGCAGGGAGCTGGGGCATGTTCTGCGTCAGCTGAACAAGATCGAAGGGCGGCGCTTCGGTGTTCCGCCGCTGCCGCGCGGGCTCCGGCAACGGGTCAGGACCGTCCTGCCGCGGAACACGATCCGTGCGTGGCTGGCCGAAGAGATCGATCGGCGAGAGGATCAACTCACCGAGCCGCCGTCGTCCCGCCCGACGCGACTCCCGAGCCCGGGACGCAGACCCGCTCGTGCGGGCCAGAGCCTCGGGCCCACGCATGCGCCCGATCCGGCCGCTGAGCACGGCCAGAACCGCGCCACGCTCGCCGAGCTGAAGATACGCCTCGCCGACCTCGACACCGAACGTCAACGCCTCCTGCAACGCTACGACGCCCGGGTCCCGACCGAACTCCACCAGCTCACCGACGTACTCGTCCGGATCTCGGCGACGTTCACGCAGTACGCCGACGCCATGCAACGGGCCGGCCTCGACCCGCACACCACATCCGACGGCCCCGAGGGTCGCCCGGTCAGTGCGTCCGTGCTGCACAATGACCCGATCCACACCCGCAACCTCACCGATCTGACCTGGGCACCGGGTCGTCATCACGAGCCGAGTGTCGATGCGGAGAACGCGGCCCTGATCGCCGCGAAGATCCACCAAGCCACCAACGGCCGCTACGGCCCGTTCACGCTGGCGCAGATCCAGTCCCACGCCACCACCGGCCGCGGCCTGCTGGACATCGCCGCAGACATCGTCTTCGCCGAGGAACATCGCCGTACGCCGTCTCGCGCCCTCGCGGCCCGGGTCGACTTCCACCGCAGCCTCGCCGCCGACCACGCGCGAGCCGTCCCGGCAAGCCTGCTCCAGCCCGAGCGCCCGCCGCTCGACTGGCCGACGTACGCCAAGCTGCGGCCCAACGCGCTCCGACAACACCAGACTGACCTGATCAACAGGGCCAACTTCCGCACCGAAAGCGCCGCGACGGCACTGGATGACCCCACCAAGGCCGGCCGCCACACGGCGATCGCGGCGGCCTGTAGGGCGGCCGCGCAACAGGCTGACCAAGCTCGCCAAGCCTGGCAGGCCTATCTCGACACCCCGACTCCCGCGATGCTCCAAGCAGCCAAAAGACAAGACGCCCTGTACGAGCAACGGCGAGCGGAGAGCCTGCCGCCGAAGGACGTCCTGCAAACAGCCACCGTCTCCGGCCAGCTGCCACACCTGACCGCGCTGACGAACGAGCTGAACGAGGCGCTGGCCCAGCAAAACAAGACATTCCGCATCACCCCCGAGCTGCTGCACCGCACCTTGCGGGCAGAGACCCGACGTCTGCTGTCACCCGACGGACTCGTCCTGACCGTAGGCAACGATCCAAGGGCGGATGTCACGGAGCTGACGCAGTTCGAGCTCACCCTCAATCCGAGCGAGCTCCAGGAGGTCCTGGACAACCCGGTGCTGATCGAAGAGGCACAGCTCGGCCAGCTCGTACAAGGCGGCTACAACGTCGCCACGACCATCACCCAAACGGTGAGCGCCAGCAGCGGCTTAAGGCTCGCTCCTCTCCTGTCGGCCTTGCCGGACACGAACCCACTGAAGGTCGCGGCACTGATCTCGCCGAGCATCGAGTACACGAAGAACGTCGCCCTCAGCGTTACGGGCGGTGCGACCGAGTACGGACTGCCAGGAGCGGTCGAGGTCATCCAGGGCGAGATCCACCGCTTCCGCTCGTCGCACCCCACCTGGTCCTGGCGGATGCGGACGTCTGCTGCCGGCTCATGGTCCGCGCGGCACGTGGTCGCCGGCGGTACCACGAAGGACACCACGACCCTCGAACTCGGCATCAGCCACGCGTACGCCGTCGGCGCGGCCGCGGAAACGGTCAGAATCCCGTCGGACGAACGCCGTACCGACCTGCCGGAACACGTCGCCACCCGGGTCGACGGCCTGAACGAGCTGGCCGACCGCGCCATTGCGGGCCTGAGGCAACGACTCGGCGGACTCGACCGGATCGGTCACGACCAGCTGCGCGGCCTGATCACCGAGGATGCGCCGGGCCGGCTCGCCGAGACGACCCGCCCGGGCGGTCTCACCCGGGTCATCACCAGCGGCGGTCGCGCGGTGGCGTATGCCCGGCTGGAGACCGTCGCAGTGTGGAAGCAGGCGACGCTGCTCGGCGACAGCTCGAAGGACCACAAGGTCGAGCGACTGCGGGTCGGCTTCTCTGGGACGTCGGGCGGCGAGACGTTCGCGGCCGGGGACTCGGTCGCGGTCTCGGCGGGGTACGGCGGCACGGCGACGCAGGACCTGGGTACGTCGTCCTGGGACCTCGGACCGAGTGGACGGGTCGGCGTGAACGCGGGCCATGACAGCTCGGTGAACACCGGCGACACGGCGATCCATCCGAGTGTGCAGCGCATGCAGCCGACGATCGGCGTCAAGCTGCGCCTGGAGCACCGCCTCACCATCCACCGCGTCGACCAGGCCGGCGAGTTCACGCTGACGTCCGCCGGTGACGCCGTACTGCGGATGCCCGAGAACGACGCGTACCGCTACGGGCTTCCGGTCCCGTCGGCGGCGATCGTCCGCGACGAGGACGGGCAACCCAGGTACGGCGTGGACGGCCGCCGACTGCTGCGCGGCGACCCGCAGCCGACCGACGAGGCCATCCAACTACCTGTGTGGATGCAGAGGGACTTCCAGGACCGATCGTCCCAGCATCCGGAGGGCCCGCGGCTGATCCGTGGTGCGGGACCCGCTCTCGTGCAGGAGCTCAGCGGAGCCGACGAGGCCCTGCAGCAGTTCCTCGAGCACCTGTCCGCGAAGGGCCTGATCCCGTACGGCGAGCTCGGCGGGAAGGACCCCGCCCTGGCCGCCGGCCAGCTCGCGAATCTCGAGCGGATCGGCCAGCAACTGTCCCGGCACCGCCTCGAGACCGGCTACGATCCGGCCGCCCAGGAAGGCATCGTGCTCCGTCTCGACAGGCACCGCACCGGGCTGCCGCCGGAGCAGCACACCTACCGGATCCGGCTCCGGTCGTACACCGGCGAGGCCAGGCTCCTCGGACTCTCCACCGGCGAGACCGTGGTCAACCTCGACATCGGCTCGAACACCACCGGCCGGTCCGGCGGATGGTCCAGAAGCCTTCCCTGGCAGGCCAAATTCGGCTTCAGCGACAAGCCTGCGTCCGGCGCGGAAGGTTCGACGCCGGAGATCGCGCCGAGCTACGGACGCTCCTCGCTCGGCCGGTTCATCAGCTGGGCGACCGGAAGTACGGTGAATCGCGTCTCGCTGACCGAGAGCACCGCGCCGGTCGCGGTCTTCGAGGTACCGCACTCGATCGTCATCACCGAGGTGGGCCACGAAACCAAGCCGATCGTCACCGTCGACGGCACCGCCCGGCTCTCGATCGACAGCGAGTTCTGCCGGCGGGACGACGACACCGAACCGACGCCGGCGATCAAGGGCAAGGTCGATCCAGCCCTGTTGCGTACGGCAACTTTCCAGGCCGTCGACGTCGGCGATCTGGTGGGGCAGCTGACCGACGAGTTGCCGGAGCTCGCCCGCGGCGACAGCTCCGCGCTGCACCACCTGAGCGCGTTCCTGAACCCGCGCAACCTGGCGGCGCGGCCCGAGCTCCTCACCGCGCCGTACCGCACCAGCTTGCTGGTCACCCCCGCGCCGTCGAACGTCGAGCAAACGGTGAACCGGCGGGGCGTGACAACCGGCCGTGCCCGTCTGACGGTCGACACGACGCTGCTGAATCTCAGGTACGTCGGCTCCGGGCGTCCGGTGAACGGCGAGATCAACCTGACCCTGGGCAGTTCGACGCTCACCACCGGAACCTCGACCAGCGGCACGTTCGGCCTCGGTGGCGGCGACGGCGCGGTCGCGACGGACGGGTCGTCGTACGGCGGCTCGCTCAGTGGGAGCCGCTCGAAGGACCGGTCCGCGAGCAGCACCGAGACGCAGATCGGCGGCGTGGAACGGCTCGCGATCCGTGACGGCGAGCACTACCAGTTCTGGGCCGATCTCGGAGTGGTCGCGGAGCTGCGCGCGATCGGCGCCGAGCCGCGCGCAGCGGTGGTCCGCAGCGGCGCGGTCATGCTGACGCTGCCGGAACGTGACGCACTGCGGCTGTACGGACTGGGCAAACTCGACCTCCCGGCGACCAAGGTCGACGAGGCCGTCAATCGTTTGCTCAACGGCGAGCTGCACGTTCCGTCGCGGACGGTCCTCGCGATCGCCCGCCGCCAAACGGACCCCGTGCAGCGCGAACGGCTGGCGGCGACACTGCGTGAGACGGTCGCGGTCTTGCGCATGAACTGGTGGCTGGAGCGGATTCGGCTGCACCGGACCGGACAGGCCGGCTTGCTCGATGCCGTGATGCCTACGGCGGAGGAGCTGATCGAGCGCGGGACGACGGTGCGGCTGCCGGGCTACTACGACACGACGATGGGCGCCGGGCTGATCGACGAGACCTCGCTGCAGGACCCGGACGGCCACGAAACCGATCTGTACCGCGAGGTGCTCGCCGCTGCCGAGAGCAGTGCACCGGAGGCACTCGACGACCCGGTGTTCGCGGCCGGTCTGCGTGGCGATCTCGCCGGGCTGCGGTGGCACGGGCACATCGACGACCTGCTCAGCCAGAGCGGTTTCGTCACCGAGTACCCGACCGGTGACGGCCGGCGGGTGACTGTCCGGATCAAGCTGGAGTACGACGGTCCGATCAGGATCGACGGAGTGCCCGACGCGGGCGGCCAGGAGAACGCGTTCAACATCATCCAGGCCTACGACTACCGCGAGGAGAGCCGCAGCGTCACCAGCGCCACGACGTACGGCGGTCAGGTCGGCGGCTCGCTCGGCAAAGTCGGGTCGGGTACGGCGGGAGTCGGGACGGATCTCGGTACGTCGACGACCGCGTCGAGCACCGAGCAGAACACCCGGATGTCGCGCGCCCTGTGGAACCCGACCAAACGGGTGTCCCGCGGCTACCGGATGACTGTGCAGGTCGACGGGGCCGAGCCTCGCAACCTGACCGGTGAGATGACGCTGCTCGTCCCCGCCTCGGCGGTCAACGCTCCGATGCCCCAGGCCGCCGAAACGGGCAACGTCGTGCTCCCGCGCGGGACGGTTGTCGAGGGGACGATCGCGCGGAAGCTGTTCAAGACCGTGTACAGCCGGCTCGGGAAGCCGGACCTGCTGACGGAGGAAGGTGCTCGCCTTCACCGGACCGCCCTGGAGAACATGCTGTCCGCCGCCACGCGACTGGCCGCGTTCGAGCGGATCGCCTCGCCGGAAGGCCACACCATGGTGCAGTTGCCGGTGCCGGGCCGGCGCTCACGGCTGGTCGCCGTGCAGGTCCGCGCCAAGTTGTCCAACCTGCAGCTGGTGGCGGAGGGCGACGCACAACTCGGGCAGATCGACCGGCAGCAACGGATCACGCAGTTGACGACGAAGAGCAACCGGCTGCTGCCGACGTCCCGGTCGGTGGGCGGATCGAACCCCACCGGGATCCAGGGCGGGCTGTCCAGCGGTGAGCAGGTCGGCGAGAGGAGCTCGGACAGCACCGGCAACCGCAACGAGACGACGATGAACGAGCGCGGTCCGGTCGTCACGGTCAAGGTCGATGTCGACTACTACCTGCGCTACGAGGATCGCCGCCTCGATCGGCGCGGCGGCTTCCAGGTCGCGTCGAAGGACACCGGCTACGCGAGCGGGACGGCGTACCTGACGATGTTCCGCCGCGAGTACGACGCCCTCCGCGGCAAAACCTCCACGCCTCCGCCGGCCGCAGCAGTTGCCGAAGGCAACCTGCACACCGCCGGCAGCATCCCACCCCCGAACCCGTCGGGAGCCGCCTAGGTCAGTTCGGCCAGGCGGGATTGCGGCCGAGGTGGGCGACGATGCGGTCGAGGGTGTCCTCGCCCGACCACGGTACGTCGGGCGCGAACGGCGTCCCCGGGGTGAGACGGACCTCGCCGGTGGGCACGACCTGGGCCACGCCCTGCGCCGCCTCGAGCGTGGCGGGTGCGAAGGTCGCCGTCGTACCGAGCGACTTCGCGACGTCCCAGCTGTGCACCACGTAGTCGATGAAATGGAAGCTGATCGCCTGGGCGCCGGGGAACGCGGCGTCCGGCCCGAACTCGGCGAGCGTGAACGTCCGCTCCGCGACGCCGGGCTGCGCGAACGCGTCCAGGACGTGCTCGGCGGACTCGACGTACGCCTTCACCGGGTCGTCGCCGAGATCGCGGACCTTCCAGATCGCGGGATCGGACTCGCCCCGGGACGCGGCCGCGAAGCCGTAGTGCTGAGTGGCCATGTGGGCAAGCAGGCCGTAGAGGGTCCAGGCGCGGCACGGGGTCGGCCTGGCCAGGTCGGCGGTGGTCGCAGTGCTCACCAGTCCGATGCTGGCCCGGACGGCCTCGGCGTCGAGATCGAGATAATTGATAGTAGGCATGAGCTTATCGTAAGCGCCAGCATATGATTGCGCCAGTGCTACCTTTCCGGGCATGGCAACCGAGCGCCCCGATCTCGCCGCGATGCTGTATCCGCTGGTGCGGGAACTGATCGCGCTCGAACTGCCCGTGCTCGCCGCGCACGACGTCTCGATGTGGGGGTACTCGGTGCTCACCGCGCTCGACGACACCCCGGTCCGGACCCAGGCCGCCCTCGCCGAGGCGATCGGCGCCGACAAGTCCCGCATCATCGGCACCCTCGACGAACTTCAGCAGGCCGGCCTGATCGAGCGCACCCCGGATCCCGCCGACCGCCGCGCTCGCCTGCTCTCGATCACACCGCAGGGCCGCCGCGTACGCCGTACTGTCCGCAAGGAGATCCAGGCGCAGGAGGAGCAGGTCCTCACGTCGCTCGCCCCGGCCGACCGCAAGACCTTCGTCCGCATCCTGCAAGAACTGCACGACGCACGCTGACGGCTAGCAACTCGGCGACCGAAACACAACCGATTCGGAGTGTGATCTTCGAATCACGGAGTGTTGAACCAAGTAGAGCACTCAATCGTTCGAACCAGGCACAGACACCAACCCCGCCCCAAGGAGTGAGGCCCTGTGCAGGTGCTCGAGCGTTTTCAGAGAGAAGTGATCGCTGTCTTCCGGATCGTCGTGGGGTTCCTGTTCGCCACCCACGGTGCGGCCGCGCTGTTCGGTGTCCTCGGAACCAAGCAGGTCGACGCGTTCGTCTGGCCGTCCTGGTGGGCGGCGCTGATCCAGACGATCGGCGGTGCGCTGGTGATGATCGGGTTCGGCACCCGGTACGCCGCGCTGCTGTGCTCCGGATCGATGGCCTATGCGTATTTCACCGTGCATCAGGTGGATGCTTTGCTGCCCGTGCAGAATGGTGGCGAGAAGGCAGCCCTGTTCTGCTTCGCCTTCCTGCTGATCGCCTTCCTGGGCAACGGTGCCTGGTCGGTGCAGCGGGCGGCGAAAACATCGGCGCAGGCAGCCGTAGCGACCAAGTAACCCGATGGCAGACCCGCAGTCCCACAGTTCAGGAGCGCCGATGGCCGACGACCGGGCGACGCTGCTGCGTGAGCTGCACGATGTGCACGCTCCTGCGCTGTGGCGGTTCGTCGTCCGGCTGACCGGCGACGACCGGCTGGCGGAGGACGTCGTCCAGGAGACCCTGCTGCGGGCCTGGCGGCGGCCTAACATCCTGGCCGAGGACGAGGCGGGGGCCCGGGCGTGGCTGTTCACGGTGGCGCGCAATCTCGTCATCGACGACCGGCGCAGCGCCCGGGTCAGCCGGGAGGTCGCCAGCGACGACCTCCCGGAGAACCCGAGCGCCGACCACGCGAACGCCGTACTCGATGCCTGGCTGGTCGCCGAGTCGCTGGCTCAGCTGTCGGAGGAACATCGGCAGGTGATCGTTCGTGCGTACTACGGACGCCGTACGGTCACCGACATCGCCGAGGAGCTGGACATCCCGTCGGGCACCGTGAAGTCGCGGCTGCACTACGGGCTGCGAGCGTTGAAGCTCGCGCTGCAGGAGAAGGGGGTGACGAGCCAGTGAGCGACCCGTACCGGGAGTGGGACGCGGCGTACCTGCTGGGCGCGTTGTCGGCGAAGGACCGGCGCGCGTACGAGGAACATCTGCACACGTGTGAGGAGTGCTCGACCGGGGTCGCGTCCCTGGCCGGGATCCCCGGGGTGCTGGCCGCCTTGCCGGCCGACCGGGCGCTGGCCACCATCACGGCCGAGCCGCCGAACCTGCTGCCCGGTCTGGTCCGGAACGTCCAGCGCGACCGGCGCAGGCAACGGATCCGATTCGGCGCGCTGACGACCGGGATCGCCGTTGCGGCCGCTGTCATCGGTGCGGTGGTCGTCGTCCCGCTGACCCGCAACGAGCCCAAGGGCGACTACGTCGTACTCGCCCAGACGGTGTCCAGCAAGCTGTCCGCGGACGCCCGGCTGGTGCCGGAGCCGTGGGGTACGACGATCGAGATCAGCTGCCGGTACGACGAACTCGCGACGCCGAGCGAACGGGCCCGCGGCTACGAGTTGTACGTCACGGACACGACCGGAAAGGTCGAGCTGATCGCCAGCTGGACGTCCTCGCCCGGGACGACGGTGAAGCCGGCGGCGACCACGAAGCTGCGGCGCAACGAGATCAAGGCCCTGGATATCCGCAGCTCGGAGTCCGGCCGGGTATTGCTCGCTGTGCGTTTCTGAACACGCATGTCCGCAGTGTGTTCGGGCACCTGACAGTGAAGAGCAGCGGTCGCTCGAGAGGCCGCTGGTCCAGGCCCCGGTGTTCAGGGACGTGCACCGGGGCCGCCGTACGTCGTGACTGTCGTGATGCGGCCGCAAGAAAGTTCTGCCGATTCTGTAACACTCGGGGCGTTACCGGCGATACACCGTGTGTAACGCCACTGAGGATCCCGTCCCAGGCCGTCCGCCCGAAGGGTCTGGGACGGGGTTCTCGATGCTTCTGAGGCGCCCAAGCAGCGTTACGCACGAAGGCCCCCGGTGACTCATCACCCCGGGGGCCTTCGCACTGCTTCGCGTTCCCTCCCTAGGACGCTTGTTCTGTCGGGCCGTTCGACTCCGGGAGAGCGATCCGGTCCGCCGGCAGGCGTTCCGTCCGCTCGTTGCCGTCGTCGCCCTCGTACTGCACCAGAGCGGTCCATCCCGATTCCTCATGGTCGCGGCCGATCAGCCAGCCGCGACGCCACTTGTCGTCCGCGAGGACGACGACATGGCTGGGCAGAGGGAGTCGGGACACCAGATCGGTGCCGGGCTCGAACTCAGTCATGGCCGAAGGCTAGGGGGTTTCGGAGCCGCGCGCCTCCCGGACGCGTGTTACTTCTATGTTTCACGCGGGCCCGGCTGCAATTCTTTGACAACTCTCACAGGGAGACCGAACGCTTGAACGGAACCCGTCACCTTCAACGCGCGACCGCCCGGGATATGCGTCACCCAGTCGTTCCGTAATGCGTGCCTGCACAACGCCGCCCCGACCGCGCCCGCGAGATGCGGCCGGCGTTCGGTCACATCCAGACAGGACCTGACGGCCGGGCGGCCGCGGCGTACCTCGAGCTCGATGCCGAGATCTTCCAACCAGGCTTGGCCGTCCGGCGTCAACGCGGTCCCGTCCGACCAGTCGATCAGACCGCGCTCGGTCATCGCGTCGGCGAGCGCGACTCCGAGCTTGCCTGCCAGGTGGTCGTAGCACGTGCGGGCCCGCGCGAACGCGTCCCGCCTGCTGTGGGCCGCCAGGCTGTTCACCACTTCGGTACGTCGCGGCGCCAGCGCGGCGAGCCCTTCGAGCAGCTCGGCGGTGTCCGGTCCGGCGAGCTTCACGTACCGGTGCCGACCTTGGCGCACCTCGGTCAGCAGGCCGCCGTTGACCAGCTGGTTCAGGTGCTCGCTGATCGTCGGCCGGGAAACCTTCGCCAACCTGGCGAGCTCACTAGCCGTCCAGGCCCGCCCGTCGAGCAACGCCAAACAAACCGTTGCCCTCGTCCCATCGGCCAACATCCGAGCCCACCCCGCCAACTCCTCACCTTCGGCCGTCATGACCCCATCATGCCGCCCCAACACTTAGCTCTCCGCCGAACAGTCCCGTACCTGGTCTCGATTCACGTGACCCACCTGACGATCGAACCCTCCATCCTCTACGTCGGCGGGCGCGATCACGCAGGGAACTTGTCTAGACCAACCGAAGGCGGTCGATCTCTTCCTCGCTGAGGATCACGTCCAGGGATGCCAGGACGTCGGGAAGGTCCGCCGGAGGTACGGCGCGTTCGGTAGTGCGACCGTCGGCGTGTTCGACGGTGAGGGTGTCGCCGACGAGGCGGCGTACGACGCCGTCGGCGACTCGCATCACCACGGGCCGGCCGGTGAAGGGGGAGTTCGGGTGGGTGGAGACGTAGTGGTGGTAGACCTCGTAGTCGATCGGGCGGACCGGTTCGTCGTTGGACGCGTGTTGTGGGATCCACCCGTTCGCGGTCTGCTTCGAGAGGGTCCAGACGTCGCCGTCGAGCGTGAGGCGGTGGTCCCAGCCGGCCTGGTCGACGACGGCGCCGTCCTTCAACGGGGTGGGGTACAGCTGCCCGGCGCCGAATCCCACGTCGGCCAGGAACTCCTGCCCGTCGACGCCGACCTTCAGCAGTGCATGCGTCCGCGGCCCGGCCTTGTGCGGCTGCACCCGGGCGACCCGCCGTACGACGTCGAACCCGAGCTGCTCGAGTGCTGCGCCGAACAGCAGCGCGTGCTCGTAGCAGTACCCGCCGCGCTGCCGGCCGACCAGCTTGGCCTGAATCGCGTCGAGGCCGATGCCGGGATGCGTGCCGAGGATCACGTCGATGTTCTCGAACGGGATCGCCAGCACATGCGCCCGATGCAGGCTGAGCAACGCGTCGGCCGAGGGCGCGACGCGTTCGTGGCCGATCCGGCGCAGGTAGGCGTCGAGGTCCAGGTGCGAGGTGTTCCACATGCCCGCTACCTCAACACTTCCAGTTCACTTGAGGTCAAGCTCCGTGAACAAGGTCAGCTGGATACCGCCCGGCGTCTCGAGGCGGGCGTTGAGCGAGTCCCACGGCGTACGGGTCGGCTCGGCGACGACCGTGGCGCCGGCGTCGGTCAGCCGGGCTGTCGTGTCCGCCGAGTCGTCGACCTCGAGCGCGACCCGGAACTTGCCGGCCACGCGCCTCCCGACCTCGACCTCGTCGATGTACTCGGCCTGCGCGCGGTTCGCGAGCTCGAGCGTCGCCCGGCCGGCCTCGAGGATCATCACCTGCGCATCGCCGGTCGTGTAGGACTCGCGTTCGGGCAGCCCGAGCGCGTCCCGGTAGAACGCCACCGCGGCGTCGTAGTCGTCCACCGTCACCACCAACCGCAGCTCTTTGACACTCATCCAGCCAGTATCTACAACCGCGGGGCGTCAACTACCAGGCCTGAGCGAGGGCAGTAGTGGCCGGGGTGAGGCGGTAGCCGGCGTTGGCGGAGTACTCGGCGGAGAGGGCGAAGCGGTCGCCGCGGACGACTGTGTGCCGCCACTCGACCGGACGGTTCTGTGCGGTGCCCTGGCGGATGATCGAGAAGACCGCGGCGTCGGCGGGGCAGTGCAGGAGCGCGCGTTCGGCCGGGTTCGGGTTCATCGCGCGGATGTCCTCGCGCCCGTGGTCGAGGTTGATGCCGGTGCGTTCGGCCAGCTCGTTGTACAGGCTGGTGTGGGTGAAGTCCGCGTCGAGCAGCGGCTCGGCGAGGCTGGCGGGTAGCCAGACGCGATCGAGGGCGAGCGGCTCGTCGCCGGCGTACCGGAGGCGCTCCAGGTACAGCAGCGGAATGGAACCTTCGAGGTTGAGGCGGGCAGCGACCACGCCGTCCGCGCGGAGGTCGAGTGCCCGTACGACGCTGTGCTGCGGCAGGCCCGACTCCTCGACGGAGGAGAACAGGCTGTACAGCGCGCCCATCGGCTGGCGGATCTCCGGTGCGGTCGCGACCCGGGGCTGCCGGCCGCGCTCCGCGACGATCAGACCGTCGGTACGGAGCTGTCCGAGCGCCTGGCGGACGGTGTGCCGGCTGACCTCGTACTCCTCGACCAGCGCGAGCTCACCCGGGAACGCGTCATCGAACTCGCCGGAGCGCAACCGGCGTACGAGATCCTCCTGCAGCTGCTTCCACAGCGGCTCGCCGCTCCCTCGCTCAAGCTTCCGCATGGATCCTTCCCGGGTTGCCAAATGTCCGGTCATCTCCTACCGTGAATGTACGTACATTTCTGACGGAAGGGAACCGGCTAGTGGTGCAGCTCGAGGTTAGGGCACCTCGCCCTCACTCCGCCGCTCCCACCGTCCGTCGCCTCGGGTCTGCCGTACGCCGGTTGCGCGGGTTGTGGATCGTGCTGCTGGTGACCGCCGCGGCTGTCCCGCTCGGGCGACTCGTGCCGCTCGTCGGGGGACCGGTCTTCGGGATCCTGCTCGGCGTGATCGCGGGCAGTGTGGTCCCGGCGCTGCGCTCGGACGTCTGGCGGCCCGGGTACGACTTCGCCTCGAAGACGTTGCTCCAGCTGTCGATCGTCGTCCTCGGTACCGGGCTGTCGCTGCAACAGGTCGCGCGCGTGGGCGTCTCGTCGCTACCCGTCATGCTCGGCACGCTGGCGCTCGCTCTCGGCGGCGCGTGGTTGTTCGGCCGGATCCTCGGCGTACGCGGCGACACCCAGATCCTGATCGGCGTCGGAACCGCGATCTGCGGCGGTTCCGCGATCGCGGCCGCGACCGCCGCGATCGGCGCCAAGCGGTCGTCGGTCGCCTACGCGCTCGCGACGATCTTCACCTTCAACATCGTCGCCGTCCTGACGTTCCCGCCGCTCGGGCACCTGCTCGGCCTGAGCCCCGAGGCCTTCGGGTTGTGGGCCGGTACGGCGATCAACGACACGTCGTCCGTCGTCGCAGCCGGGTACGCGTACAGCCAAGCGGCCGGCGACCAGGCGATCGTCGTGAAGCTGACGCGGTCGCTCACCTTGATCCCGATCGTGCTGACACTGGTCGCGCTGAAGATCCGCCGCGAGAACCGCGTCGCCCGCGCCCTCGACGCCACCGCCGAGGGCTCCTACGAAGGGGCGACCGCGTCGATCCGGAAGCCGCTGCCGTGGCGCAAGCTCGTTCCGCTGTTCCTGATCGGCTTCATCGCCGCGGCCGGCCTCCGCTCGGCGGGCGCCGTACCCGAGTCCTGGCTGCCGACCCTGACCATCATTGGCAGCACCCTCATCACCGCAGCGCTCGCCGCGATCGGCCTCTCCCTGCGCCCGCGCGAGCTGCGCGACGCAGGACCCAGACCACTCCTCCTCGGAGCGATCCTCTGGGTCCTGGTCGCTGCCGGCAGCCTCGGTATTCAGTCCTTCTCGTAGGCAGCCTGGCGGTCCTGGACCGCCTTGATGCGCGGTACGTCGAGCTTGTTGGTGCGGTCGAAGTTGTAGATGCCGTTCTCTTCCTGGAAGACGTCGGTCAGCTGCGTGTAGCAGTAGCCGAACATCAGCTCGTTGTCGAGGAGCGCGTCGACCAGGCCGGCGAAGCGGGTGTAGAAGTCCTCCTCGTTCGCGACGCGCTGGCCGTAGCCCCAGGAGTCCGCGGAGTTGCCGCTCTTGCCGGCGGCCGCCTTCTCGGCGTTCCACCAGATGCCGCCGAACTCGCTGCAGAAGTACGGCTGGCCGTCGTACGCCAGGGAGATCGGCTTGCCCTCGGGGCCGCCGGTGTTGCCGTACGGCTTGTCGTTGACGAGATCCGCCATCTGCCGCGCGAACTCAGCCGGGTCCTGCTCGTAGTTGTGCGAGTCCCAGACGTCCGTCTCCGGCACACGATGGCTGTAGCCGGAGGCGTCCAGCACCGGACGGCTGGTGTCGGCGGCCTTGGTGGCCAGGAACATCGCGCGGGTCACGTCGTCGAGCTGGGTGATCCGGTCGTGGAGGAGCTGGTGCGTCTCGTTCAGCGGGCACCAGCCGACGATGCTCGGGTGGCTGTAGTCGCGTTCGACCGCCTCGAGCCACTGGCCGACGTACGACGCCGTCGGCTGCTGGTTCTCCTTGTCGGTGTTGCCGACGCCCGAACCCCAGTCGCCGAACTCGCCCCAGACCAGGTACCCGAGCCGGTCCGCGTGGTACAGGAACCGCTCCTCGAACACCTTCTGGTGCAGGCGCGCGCCGTTGAACCCAGCCGCCAGGCTCAGCTCGATGTCGCGGACCAGCGCCTCCTCGGACGGCGCGGTCATCAGGCTCTCCGGCCAGTACCCCTGGTCCAGCACGAGCCGCTGGAACACGTGCTTGCCGTTGATCAGGATCGCCTTGCCGTTGATGCTCACCGACCGCAGACCGGCGTACGAGTCGGCCCCGTCGACCACGTTGCCGTCGGCATCGATCAGCTCGAGGCGTACGTCGTACAGGTGCGGATCCGTGGTGTCCCAGAGGCGGACGCGGTCGGCCGGGACCTGCAGGGTCAGACGCGGCGCCAGGTCGAGATCGGCGCGGACCTCGTGGCTGACGATCTCACCGTCGGCGTCCTTCAAGGTGGCCTTGATCGTGTAGCCGGCTTTGTTGGCCGAGACCGGGACCTCGAGGTGGAAGCTGGAACCCGCGACGTCCGGGGTGATCCGGGGCCGCTTCAGGTGCACCGTCGGGACCGCTTCGAGCCAGACGGTCTGCCAGATGCCGGTGGTACGGGTGTAGAGGCAGCTGTGGTTGAAGTACAGCTGGCTCTGCTTGCCTCGTGCCTGCGGGCCGCGGTGCGTATCGCGGGCGCGGACGACGATGGTCGCCTCCTGGCCGGGCTCGGCGACGTGGTGCAGGTTGGCGCTGAACGGGGTGAACCCGCCGCGGTGCCGGACCACCTCCTCGCCGTTCACCCAGACGGTGGTGTCGTGGTCGACGGCCTGGAAGTGCAGTACGGCGTCCTTGCCGTCCCACTCCGCGGGGATCGTGACGGTGGTGCGGTACCAGACCGCCTCCATGAAGTCGACGTCCTCGATCCCGGACAACTCGGTCTCCGGTGCGAACGGTACGACGATCCGCTGCGTCAGCTCGCGATCCCGCAGGCCGCGCTCCAGTCCGGAGTCCGACCGGTCGATCTCGAACTGCCACTCGCCGTTCAGGTTCACCCACTCGGGCCGGACGAACTGCGGACGCGGGTACTCCGCACGAGGCTGCGACATGAACTCTCCCGTGATGCTTGATCGGTGGCGGGACAGCTGCACTTTACAACGTTGGAATGGACCCAGCAATGGCCAGTTCCAGCCACTGGAATCGACTGCTCAGGGCCGAGTGAAGAGGCCCGCGTTGAGGAAGTCGGCGGCGAAGGTGCCTTCACGGTCCGGATGTACGGCGCGTAGCTCGACCGGGGTGAGGGTGCCGAAGATCGTGCGGAGGTCGTCGACGGAGAAGGTCATGCCGCCGTACGTGTCGCCGGTGGTGACCACGTCGAGGTCGCTGGGCATGTCCATGCGCTCGGCGGCGAAGGCGACGATGCCGAACCGCCCGCCGGGGCGCACGAGGGGGAGGACCCGCTGGAGGTAGGTGATGCGGCGGTGCGGCGCGATGTGGTGGAAGCACCCGGAGTCGTACACCACGTCGTACTCACCGGCCGGCAGCGGATCACGCAGTACGTCGACCGCGGTCAACGTGACCGCGGCGGGCATGCTCGGCCGGAGCGTGTCGAGGAGGTCCGTGGCGAGGTCGATCCCGTCGACGGTCGCGCCCTGCTCGGCGAACCATCTGGTGTTGCGGCCGGCACCGCAGCCGACGTCGAGAACTCGTGCGGTCTGGAGGTCCCCGAGCAGGCCGCGCTCGTGCCAGTCGACCAGCGCTTCGTCCGGGAGCTGGGTGGCCAGTGGGTGCCCGGGCGTGGTCAGCAAGCCGGTCCAGTACTCCGCGGCGGAGGCGCTGGAGCGATCTCCTCGTCCACTCCCACTCACCACCTGATCGAGCACATCGAGCAACTGGTCAACCGTGAAGATACGAGGTCCCGTCACCTCTGAATTCTACCGGATTTCCTTTGCGTAGCAGTGTGTTCCGGGCTGATCGACGTACTTTCCCCAGGGCGCCGTGCGGGTGTATCCGCTCGATTCGTAGAGGGCGATCGCCTCGGGTTGCAGCTCGCCTGTGGTGAACTCGCACTGTGGTGCGCCTAGGCTGTCGCCCGATGCAGCGTTTCTGAAGGTGTAGGTACGTCGTGGCGGGCCCTGGACGAGGTCGGCTCGATGTGGCGTGCCTGCGCCGCGCTTCGACTGTTCTGTCGATCGCGAGCCTTCAGGAGCTTCGTTGCCCCGCGTCACCAACCATCTCGTTCTTCGCACCATAGACGGCGCCACCGACCTCCTCATCGAGGAGCTCCGGCCGATGTCGTCGATCCACTCAATCCGCCAGTCATCCGTCGACACCGTCGAGTGCACACTCGACGGGTTGCTCGACGAACTCATCAGCTGCGCCCTGTATTCGACGATCGCCGTCCGCGATCTGGAGGACGGTTCGATCACGGAGATCGGGTCGATGGCCTGGACGCGGCGGTTCGGGTGGGTGGAACGGTTGCCGTGGTCAACGAATCTGATCGTTGCCGAGGTGCTGGTGCGGCTGGCGAAGATCCGGCCCGGGCATCAGGTGCTCGATCCGTTCTGCGGGACCGGCACGATCCTGCGGGCCGTACGGCGTCGCGAGCCGGGCGCGTTCGCCGTCGGGACGGACCATGACCCGAAGGCGCTCGACCTGGCCGCTCGCAACCTGTCCGGAACCCTTTCCCAGGCGGCGGCCGAAGCTCTCCCGTTCGCGACCAGCAGCGTGGACCGGGTCGTCGCGAATCTCCCGTTCGGCAAACAGGTCGGTAGCCATCGCGGCAACCGCACCCTCTATCCCGCCGCACTCGACGAACTCGACCGGATCCTCAGCGGTGACGGTCGCGCCGTACTCCTCACCGAGGACAAACGCCTGCTCCGCACTGCCATCGAACGGCAGGGCGGGCTGAAGGTCGTGCGACAGCGCCTCCTCAAATACAACGGCGCGACGCCGACCGCCTACGTCCTCGCCCGAACCCGGCCGGCCAGAACCACTGCATCGTCAACAGGCGACAGATGAGATTGAAGTCCTGCAAGTCCCGACGGACACTCTTCGAAAATTGTTCTGCCTGACCCCCAACGCCGCTGCCCGGTTGTTCGTCCAGGTAGGTGAGAGGACGGACGGTGGTGGGGTGGCTGACTGGGAGCGTGCGTTCCGGACGTTGCTGGCCACGCGCGGCGGCGCGCTACGCAGCTACGCCTATCTCCTGACCGGTGACCCGACAACCGCCGGCGATCTGGTCCAGGAAGCGCTCACGCGGGTGTTCAGCCGTCGGCGGACCGGCGACGACATCGACCAGCTCGAGGCGTACGTCCGGCGCGCCATACTGAATCAGTACGTCGACAGTCGTCGGCGACTCAAGCGGTGGAACGCGACCCTCCATCTACTGATCGACGTACCTCACCACGACGACGACCGGCTCGCGGTGGCGGACGAGGTCCGGAGAGGGCTGGCGACCCTTTCTCCGAGGGCAGTGACCTCGTTGACCTCGGCGAGGACGCGGTCGTCGAGCGCATCCAGCGGCGCCGGATCCGCAGCAGACGACTGGCGGCCGGGGGTGTCGCGTTGGGCGCGGTGGTGCTCGCGGCGACCGCATTGGCCGTCCGTCCCGGCGACGGACACCGCCCGACAGCAACTGAGCCGTCGACAGCCAACCTCCTGCCTCGAATCGTCCAGTCCGACACGGACAGTCCGAGCGGGATGGAGGCGCTTCTCCGAGCCACCTTGACCGTGGACGCGAGTGGGTGCGTTCGGGCGGGGCAATCCAGGACCACGCTCGTGTGGCCCCGTGGGTACACGGTCCGGGGAGACGCGCAGTCGTTCGAGATCCTCGACCGTACGAACAAGGTCGTCGCGAAGTCCGGCACTCCCCTCGACATCGGCGGCGGCGGTGCCGACAACTTCAAGGACACGTGGACAGGGCGCGACTGCGCCGGCGGCGGCGGGCTGTGGATGGTCGGCAACATCCGCCCCTCCCGATAGCCACTCCCGCGGATATCCCTCGGTGTTCATCAGAGACCCACGAATTGAACTGCGGCTGGGCAGGTCTCCGCGTCTTCGAACGAGAAGCGGCGCTGACCGGGACCGCCAGCGAGGGTCGGGGCCGACGAGCGGGCAGCCCGCAGCCCCGGCACTTGGCGTTGGTGCCGGGGGTTGCGGATGACACGCCGGGGTTCAGATCGTGGCGAAGGATGGCGGTCCGGCGCCGGACTCGTTCGTGGTGCGTTCACCCCAGACGGCGAACCGGGCCGCTTCTGCGCGCGTCTGTTCGTCGGCGTGCCAGCGGCTCGTCTTGACGCGGGGTGCGCCGGGCACGGGCCCGTCGATCTCACTCGATGGATCGTCGGTGGGCAGGTCGGCCCCACGCCATGGATCGTCCGCGGGCAGGTCGGTCCCGCGCCGTGCATCGTCCGCGGGCAGGTCGGTCCTGCGCCGTGGATCGTCGGTGGGCAGGTGGGTTCTGCCCGGCGGGTCGTGTGCTGGGGGTGCGGTGTCTGGTGGTTTGTGTGGGCTGCGGGGTGGTGGGTCGGCCCAGTGGGGTCTGGTTACGTGGACTTCGCCGTCGGTGACGGTGATGGTCCAGTGGCCGTTGTGCAGGTCGGAGTGGTGGCGGCGGCACAGCAACACCAGGTTGGAGATCTTCGTTTCACCGCCGTCGATCCAGGAGGTGAGGTGGTGGGCGTCACACATGATGGGTGGGGCTCCGCACACGACGCAGCCGCGGTCGCGGGTATTCAAAGCGCGTCGCATGGCGCGGGTGACGAGCCGTTCGGCGCGGCCGACGTCCAGGGGTTCGGAGTTGGAGCCGAGCACGATCGGGATGACGCCTGCGTCGCAGGCGAGTCGGCGGATGGTGGCTGCGGACAGTCCGTTGCTGTAGACGGTGTGCCCGATCGCGTCCGCGGTGGCCGCCTTCAGGTCCTGGAAGTCGATGGTGACGGTGAGGTTCGCCTTCGCCCCGAACCCAGGCACCACCTCCCTACCCACATCCCCACTCGAACCAGTACCCGAGCCAGCGACCACAACCGGCTGGTGGCCTGTCGCCAGTGAACCGGCCTCCGCGGAGCCTGACGCCGTAGAACCAGTCCCTGCGGAGTCATCCTCCGTGCAGCCGGTCTCCGGCGTGCTGGTCTCCGTGGAGCTGGCTGGCTTGCTGGTGGGGCGGGGCATCGTGGGAGACGGGGTGCCTGTGTCGAGGGCGGTGGCGGCCAGGGTTAGCGTGGTGGTGAGGGCGTCGGCTTGGCGCTTCTCGCGGGAGCGCGGGTCAGGCTCGCCGTCGATGGTCTTGTGGGGGCGGGCGCCGGTGGTGATCAGGGTGCGGAAGAGTTCGGCGTTGTCGTTGGCCAGGTACCCGGTGAACTTCACGCCGTGGTCGGCGGTTTTGAGGGTGAGGGTTTCGCGGGCGGCGGCTTTGTGTTCGTCGGGTTCGGGGCCGTCGGTGTCGAGGATGTCGCGAGACTGTTCAGCGGCCTTGCGCAGATCGGCGGGGGCCAGGTGGCGCCCCAAGCGGACGAGTTCTTGTTCGGCGAAGTCGAGGTCGGCGACCGGGACGGTGGTCGGGACC
>NZ_SJKA01000023.1 GCF_004331435.1 Kribbella sindirgiensis | reverse complement strand
TGTCTCAAGCGACGACTCACACGAATCGTCTTCAACCACCTGACCACCGATCAAGCCACCACGACCACCCTCGCCCACGCGGCTTGACATAGGAGAAACGCGTGCGACATCAGCGGCAACTCGAGATCGTGCAGCGACTACGCGTCGACGGCGCGACGTCGGTCGATGAGCTGGCCCGTCAGCTCGGTGTCAGCTCGGCGACCATCCGGCGCGATCTGCAGCATCTCGACGAAGCCGGTCAGATCACCCGGGTGCACGGCGGCGCGATGATTCCGGCCGGCGACAGTGAGGACGCCGACCGCGATCGGCCGTTCGCGTCGGTCGCCGCCGACGCGACCCCGGAGAAGCGCGAGATCGCCCGGCTCGCCGCGACCCTCGTGCAGGACGGCGACGTCGTACTGCTCGATGTCGGCACTACGACGCAGTTGCTCGCGAAGGAGCTCCGGCGTCGGCAGGTGACCGTGATGACGAGCAGCCTCGCGGTGCTCGACGTACTGCGGGACGACCCGACGGTCGAGCTGATTCTGCTCGGCGGCTGGGTACGCCGGGCCTACGACTCGTTGGTCGGCGTTCTCACCGAAGACGCGCTCCGCCAGATCCACGCAGACATTGCCTTCCTGGGCACGAGCGGCGTACAGCGAGACGGCGTGGTGCTGGACACCACGGTCGTCGAGGTACCGGTGAAACGCGCCATGATCGAGGCCGCCGACAAGGCGGTCCTGCTCGCCGACCGCCACAAGTTCCCTGGCTCCGGCAAGCTCAAGGTCTGCACTGCCGCCGACCTCGGTGTCCTGGTCACCAACTCCGGCGCCGACCCGGAAACACTCCAGACCTGCAACGACAACGGCGTGGAGGTACTGCTCACATGAAGCTGGCGATCCTGGGCGGCGGGGGCTTCCGGGTACCGCTCGTGTACGGCGCGGTGATGAGCGACCGGAACATCGACCGGGTGTGCTTGTACGACGTCGTACCCGAACGGCTCGAAGCCGTAGGCCAGGTGCTCAGGCAACTCGCCGCGGAGCAGGAAGAGGCGCCCGCGATCCAGGTGACCACGGAGCTCGATGTGGCGCTGGACGGCGCCGACTTCGTGTTCTCGGCGATCCGGGTGGGCGGTCTCGAAGGGCGCACCGCGGACGAGCGGGTGGCGCTCGACCTCGGGCTGCTCGGGCAGGAGACCACGGGACCCGGCGGACTCGCGTACGGCCTGCGAACGGTGCCGACCGCGATCCACGTCGCCGAGCGGGTTGCCGCGATCTGCCCGCAGGCCTGGGTCATCAACTTCACCAACCCCGCCGGGATGATCACCGAGGCGATGCAGCAGGTGCTCGGCCGCCGGGTGATCGGCATCTGCGACTCCCCGATCGGACTCGGCCGCCGGGCGGCACGGGCCCTCGGGTACGACCCGGACCGGACCTCACTCGAGTACGCCGGCCTCAATCACCTCGGCTGGCTCAACGGACTCGGTCACGACGGCCGCGACGTACTGCCCGAACTGATCGACGACGACGTACGGCTCTCCACCATCGAGGAAGGCCGGCTCTTCGGTGCCGAGTGGATTCAGACGCTGGGGTGCATCCCGAACGAGTACTTGTATTACTACTACTTCACCCGCGACGCCGTTGCGTCGATCCGCGGCGGCGCCGAGACCCGGGGCGAGTTCTTGCTCGACCAGCAACGCGCCTTTTACGAAGCGGTCGCGGCCGATCCGGACACAGCCCTGAGCAGGTGGCGGGCGGTGCGCGCCGAGCGCGACTCGACGTACATGAAGGAGAGCCGGGACACCGCGGAGGCCCGGGACGCCGCGGACGTCGAAGGCGGCGGATATGAAGGCGTCGCGGTCGCCATCATGGCCGCGATCGCCCGGAACGAACGCAGCACGATGATCCTCAACGTGCGCAACGGTTCCGCGATCCCCGGCCTTCCCGCCGACGCCGTGGTCGAGATCCCCTGCACGGTCGATGCCGACGGCCCGCACCCGATCGCGACCACTCCCCTCGCCGGGCACCAGCTAGGCCTCGTCCAGCAGGTCAAAGCCGTCGAACAGCTCACCATCCAAGCCGCCCGCGACCACTCTCCCCGCCTCGCCCTGCAAGCCCTCGCCCTCCACCCCCTGGTCGACTCCGTCACCACCGCCAGAACCCTGCTCACCAACTACCGCGACCGCCACCCAGATCTGTCCCAACTCCTCCGCTGACGTCGCCTGTAGGTGCGCACCTCGATGATCACGACGGAAAAGTAGCAACCGCCTCCGACACTTGAGGTCAGCCGGCTGAGGCGTCCGGAAGGTGGGAGAGTTTCTCGGGGTTGCTGACCACGTAGATGTCCTGCACCTGCTCGCTGTCCGCGGAGACGTCCACGACCATCACGGCGTACGGCGAGTTGTCCGCGAAGATCACTGCGGACGGATCCCCGTGACGTCTCGGTACTGGTTGGTGAGACCTTCGGCCGGTTCGGCGGTACTGGCGACAAGCACCCGGGCGACGCTGTCGCGGCCGTGGATCGGACGAAGACCGCCGGCGGTGGACTTTCCGCCGCCGTCGGGCCAAGTGGCGGTAGAACATGGTGGAAGAAGTCGACAAGTACGACCAACTGGTCGATCGGACACCGCACAACGTCGACCCGGTCATTGACGACTCGTCGCCCGTGTTGGTGGTGCGTCTACCCAGAGTCGGCGAGTTTGTCTCGGAGCCGGGTTCCCGGCCGTCCGCCGGCCCGAAGCTCGGCCCTCCCGATCCGGGCCCCGGACTGCTCTGGTCCGAGACCCAGGAACAGCGGAAGACCCTACAAACAAAGCTATTTCAGCTCAGCAGAGGTCTTTCCAAGGAGGCGGCGCGCCACGATCAGTTGCTGGATCTGTTGGGTGCCTTCGAAGATGTCCAGGATTTTGCTGTCTCGGGACCACTTCTCCAGGAGGTGGTGTTCGGTGTAGCCGAGGGGGCCGGTTAGTTCTACGCAGCGGAGGGTTATCTCGTTGGCGGTGCGGCCGGCTTTGGCTTTGGCCATGGAGGCTTGGAGGGAGTTGGGTTGGCCGTTGTCGGCCATCCAGGCGGCCTGGAGGGTGAGGAGGTAGGCGGCTTCCCAGTCGGACTCCATGGACAGGTACGTCGCGGCCGCGGCGTTCTGCAGGTGAGCGGGGCGGTCGTAGTCGATCTGTACGCCGGCTTCGGACAGTAGCTCGCGGGTGAGTTCCAGGGCCGCACGGGCGCAGCCGACGGCCATCGCGGCGACCAGGGGGCGGGTGTTGTCGAAGGTCTGCATGACACCGGCGAAACCCTTGTCGATGTCCGCGGAACCCAGCAGGTTCTCCACCGGGACGCGGCAGTTCTCGAAGCGGATCGTCGCGGTGTCGGAGGCGCGGATGCCGAGCTTGTGCTCCAGGCGTTCGACGGTCATGCCGGGCGTGTCCTTCATGACCACGAACGACTTGATCGCGGCCCGGCCGAGCGACTTGTCGAGGGTCGCCCAGACGACGACCGCGTCGCAGCGGCCGCCGGCGGTGACGAAGATCTTCTCACCGTCCAGGACGTAGGCGTCGCCGTCGAGTCGCGCGGTGGTCTGGATGCCGGCCGAGTCCGAGCCGCAGCCCGGTTCGGTGATCGCCATCGCGGCCCACACGCCGTCGAAGCGCCGCAGTTGCTCGTCCGACGCGACGGACGCGATCGCCGAGTTCCCGAGGCCCTGGCGCGGCATCGACAGCAGCAGCCCGACGTCGCCCCAGCACATCTCCATGATCGACAGCACCGACGACAGGTTCGACCCGTTGACGACACCGTCGTCGGCGGCAGCGGTACGCCGTACGCCGGAAGCGCCCGCACCGGAACCGGTGCCCGAGGCACCTAATCCGTCGACCATCGCGGCGAGCATGTCCAGCTCGACCGGGTACTCGTGTTCGGCCAGGTCGTACCGGCGGGAGTTCGGCCGCAGCATCTCGGCCGCCACCTGGTGCGCCTGGTTGACGAAGGCCCTGAACTTGCGAGGAGTCTCGAGGTTGATCATCAGACCAGCACCGCACCTTCCATCACGCCGATCGCCCGCAGATCGCGGTACCACCGCTCCACCGGATGCTCCTTCACGAACCCGTGCCCGCCGAGCAGCTGTACGCCGTCGGTCCCGATCTGCATGCCCTTCTCCGCACACAACCGCCGCGCCAGCGCCGCCTCCCGCGCGAACGGGAGCCCCTGCGACGCCCGCGATCCGGCCCGGTACGTCACCAGCTTCATGCCCTCGAGCTCGATCCCGATGTTCGCGACCATGAACGCCACCGACTGCCGATGGCTGATCGGTTCGCCGAAGGCCGTGCGTTCGTTGACGTACGGCGTGACGTAGTCGAGCACCGCCCGCGCCGTACCCAGCGACAGCGCGCACCACCCGAGCCGCGACAACCGCACGCACTCGGCGTAGTCCTCGACCGAACCCAGCGGGACCGCCGGAACGTCCACCAGGATCACGCGCGCGAGCGAAGCGGCCCGCAGCCCCATCGACGGCTCGGCCTCGATCGTCACGCCCGGGTGGTCCGGCTCGACCACGAACAGCCGCGGCCCGGCGTCGGTCTGCGCACCGATCACGAACAGCTCCGCCTCGGCCGCCCGCGGCACCAACGACTTCACGCCGTTCAGCAGACCGCCGGTGAACCGTGTCTGCAGCTCGAACGGATCGAACAACGGCCGTGGTTCCAGCAGTGCTAGCGCAGCGGCCGGCACCGAAGAGCCGGTGAAGGCCGGGAGGTACGTCGCCTGCTGCGTCTCGTCGCCCCACAGTGAGATCGCCGTACTCACCGCGGACGGCGCCAAGCACGCGACAGCCTGCCCCAGGTCACCGTGCGCGAGCGCCTCGGCGACCAGCACGCCGGTCATCGCGGACCGCTCGGTGACGATGCCGCCGAGCTCCTCCGGGACCTCGATCAGACTCAGCCCGAGCTCGGCCGACGACTCCAGCACCTTCGGGTCCGTGACGCACGCGGTGTCCGCGGCGGCGGCAGCGGGACGCAGTACGTCGGCGGCGAACGAGCGGACGACGTCGACCATCATCTGCTGGTCCTCGGTCGGCGTCAGGTCGAACCGCCCGGTCCCCTTTGCCGCGGGCAGCCGGGACGGCGAGGCCAGCTTCGACGCGGCCGAGAAGCGCCGGGAGAGCGCTCCTGCCGTCCGGAATCCGGTCTTGGTCGCCTCGAAGACGGCCCGCTCAGCCGGCTTCCGCAGCCCGAGCCGGTCGATCGCCCGCCACTGGGCCAGCCGGTTCAGCAGGGCGACCCCGACGCCGATCGCGTCCCGCCGCCCGCGCGTCCGCTCCTGAATGCTCATGCCGTCACTGTAAACCGAAGTTACAACTCAGGTCACGCTTTGTCCGGTATAACCTGACGAACCCCAGGGCGTGTCTCCCGGTCCCACGCCGTAGCGAGCAGGTGCTCGGCGAGGTGCCCGCTGAGTGCCGCGCAGTAGGCGTGGGACCGGGAGACGCGCCCTCAGCTCAGAAGGAGTGCAGTGGTGGCGGTCAGCATGTCCGACGTGGCCCGGCACGCGGGTGTCTCGCAGCGGACCGTCTCGAATGTGGTGAACAACTACGTTCATGTCTCCCCCGCGACTCGGGCCCGCGTTCAGGCGAGCCTCGACGCCTTGGGGTACCGGCCGAACACGGCGGCTCGCCGGCTGCGGACCGGGCGTACGGGGACTGTGACGCTGGCTGTTCCGACCTTTCGGGAGCGGTACTTCGCTGATCTCGCTGAGGCGGTTGTTTCCGCTGCGAGGGAGCGGTCTACGACGGTGTTGGTCGAGACCACCGGGGGGCGGCATGAGACCGAACTCGAGCTGCTTCGGGGTGGGGGTGAGATTCTCACCGATGGGTTGATCATGAGTGCGGTGTCGCTCGGGCGCACGGATCGGCGCAGTACGCATCCGGTGGTGCTGATCGGTGACCGCGAGCCGGGAAGTGCGATCGACCATGTCGGCATCAAGAATCGTGAGGCAGCACAGGCTGCTGTCAGCCATCTCCTCGATACCGGGCGCCGTCGGATCGTCCTGCTCGGGGCGGGGCACGGGCCCAGGCGGTCGTATCAGTTGCGTAGGCAGGGGTACCAGGCGGCGTTGAAGAAGTACGGGATCGCGCCGCTGGTCGTCGAGTGCGACTGGACCACTGCGGCGGCCGCCGAAGCCGTCACCGCACTGCTCACCGAGAAAGCAGTCCCGGACGGGATCTTTGCGATGAATGATTCCGCTGCGCTGGGGGCGTTGCGGGCTTTGGGGCGGGCCGGGATCGATGTCCCGGGGCAGGTTTCGGTGGTCGGGTTCGACGACATTGTCGAGGCGGGGTTGTCGACGCCGTCGCTCAGTACGGTCGCTCCGTTGCTCGACGACATCGCGAGTATGGCGCTCGACCTGCTCGCGGAGCAGCTCGACGAGGACCACGTCCCGCAGCACCGGATGGCCGGCTACGAGCTCCGGGTCCGGGAGAGCACCAGCCGCTAGCCCCAACACTCACCCTTAACCCCTTGTGGGCAGGATTTGCTACGTAGTAAATTCCGGCAGCATGACGCGTACCGCCCTCGCCCCCAGGTTCACCGGAACCGGCTGCATCGAGTTCGCGGACCACGAGTACCCGGACCCCGGACCCGGCCAGCTCCTCCTAGCCGTCCAGGCCAACGCCCTCTGCGGCACCGACCGCCACCAGTACTACGACGGCTCGTCCGTCGTCCCCGGACACGAAGCCGCCGGCACCGTCCTGCAGACCGGCGACGGCACCAGCACACCCGTCGGCACGCGCGGCGCCGTGTTCCTGATGGACTTCTGCGGCGAATGCCGAAGCTGCAGGTACGACGCGACCAACCAGTGCTCCGCCAAGCGCGCCGACATGGGCTTCACCCACGACGGCGGCTACGGTCCGTACGAACTGGTGCACGAGTCCAACTTCTTCCCGATCACCGACGACATCGAGATCGGCAACGCCACGATGCTGCTCGACGTGATGGGTACGAGCAGCCACGCCCTCGGCCGCGCGGCGCTCGTCCGGCAGGACGTCGAAAGCGTCTACATCGCCGGCGCCGGCCCGATCGGGCTCGGCCTGACGGTGATGAGCAAGCTCAAGTACGGCGCCGACGTACCGGTCTACATCTCCGACTTCTCCCGCTGGCGGCTCGATTTCGCCGAATCGTTCGGCGCGATCCCGCTCCTCGCCGACGACCTCACCCGGGCCGGCAGCCCCGATCTCGCCTTCGACTCGTCCGGTAAGGAATCCGCCCGCCGCGCGGCGCTCGACATCCTCAGCCGGCGCGGTGCCCTGATCTGCGTCGGCCACGGCGAATCGGTCACGCTCGACGTGTCCCGCGACCTGATCGGCCCCGAACACGCCGTACTCGGCAGCGAGTACTTCCGGTACGACGAGATGCCCGGCAACCTCGCACTCCTCCAGGAACACCAGGAGCTCATCGGACGGGTCATCAGCCACCGCTTCCCGGTCGCCGACATCGCCGAGGCGTTCCGCCTGTTCATGGCTGGTGAAACGGGCAAGGTCGTCGTCACGCAGGACGGTGCCGCGTGAGGGTCGCGGTCGTCGGCGCCGGCGGCTGGGGCGAGCACCACGCGCGCATCTTCTCCCGGCGCGAGGACACCGAACTGGTGGCGGTCTGCGGCCGTACCCCGGCCCGGACCCGGGCGCGGGCCGAGAGGTACGGCGCGACGCCGTACACCGATCTCGACGAGATGCTTCGCGTCGAGCGCCCGGAGCTCGTCACAGTGTGCCTGCCGAACGAGGACCACTACGACGTGACGCTGAAGCTCGTGCGGACCGGCGTACCGCTCCTGGTCGAGAAGCCGCTCGTCTTCGACCTCACCGAGGCCGACACACTGCTGGACGAGGCCGGCGACCGCTTCTTCGCGATCAACTTCAACCACCGGTACGCCGAACCCGTGCAGCGCGCGAAGGCCCTCATCGACGCCGGCGAACTGGGCGACCTGATCTTCGCGACCTGGCGCTTCGGCGGCGAGGCGAACCACGGCAGGTCCCCGCACGCCAACCTGATCGAGACGCAGTGCCACGGCTTCGACATGCTCGAACACCTCGTCGGCCCGATCTCCGCGGTCTCCGCGCACCTGACCGACAAGACGTACGGCGCGTTCAGCACGCTCGCGCTCGCGGTCGACTTCGAGAACCGCGCCGTCGGCACGATGCTCGGCACCTACGACTCGTCGTACGCGTACCCCGACACGCAACGGATCGAGATCAACGGCACGAAGGGCCGCCTCGTCATCCACGACACCGTCCGGGCGCTGACGTTCTCCAAGGCAGGCGACCCGGTCGAGCAGCGCTGGCACTCGACGTACTTCGACGACGAGGCCCGCAACTTCGCCGGCACCTTCGACCGCCACGTCGACGCGCTGCTCACCGCACTCCGCGCCGGCGACCAGCCACCCGTCCACGCCCGTGCCGGCCGCCGAGCCCTCGCACTCGCCCACGCCACCATCGAGTCCCACGAGACCGGTCGCCGGGTCAGCATCACCTGACGAAAGTACGATCCAGTTCATGGACCGGACCAACGCACTCGTCGAGCGGATCTTCCGGAACGCCGGAGCGGCGCTCGAGCTCTACTCCATCTACCTCGGCGAGCGTCTGGGGCTGTACCAGTCGCTCGCCCAGCAGGGCCCGGCGACGTCGGTCGAGCTGGCCGAACGCACCGGCACCAACGAGCGCTACATCCGCGAGTGGCTGGAGCACCACGCCGCCAGCGGACTGGTCGACGTCGACGACGTGACCGCGGCTCCCCCCGAACGGCGCTACACCCTGCCGCCCGAGCACGTACCGGTGCTGGCCGATCCGGACCATGTCGACTACCACGGCTACAAGGGAGTCGAGCTCGCCCGGGCAGCCCGGATGCTGCCCGACTTGGTCGAGGCGTACCGGACCGGCGGTGCACCACCGCCGCTGCCCTGGGGACCGGAGGGACGCGCGGACCCCAACCGGGCAAGCTATCTGAACCTCCTGGGCGAGGAGTGGTTGCCGGCCATCCCCGAGATCGACGGGCGGCTGCGCGCCGATCCACCGGGCTGGGCGATCGGGTCACGTTCTCGGTCGCGGACGCGACCACGCAGAACGGGCAGTTCGACCTGGTCACGATCCTGGAGGCACTGCACGACATGCCGCGGCCGGTCGACGCGCTCCGCACTGCACGGCAGATGCTGGCGCCCGGCGGAACGGTCCTGATCGCGGACGAGCTCGTCGAGGAGGAGTTCATCGCGCCCGCCACCGACGCGGGCCTCACCGAGGTGCAGGTACACCCGTTCCGGACGACGTACTGGCGTTTCTACCGGCTCATCCCGTGACCGCGTCGGCCTTCGCCTGCAGATAACGCTGTTCCGGGAGGCTCGTCGTACGTCGGGCCGCGGCCAGGTAATGCTCGTGGGCCTTGACCGGATCCCCCGCGCGCTCGTACAGATGCGCGCGCACCGCGTCCAGCCGATGCGTCTCGGAGATGTTCTTGTCGTCCTCAAGTGTCGCGAGCAGGTCGAGACCCGCCTGCGGGCCCTCGACCTGGGAGAGCGCGATCGCACAGTTGAGCGTCACCATCGGGTTCGGCGCGAGCTTCTCGAGCAGCAGGTACAGCGCGAGGATCTGCCGCCAGTCGGTCTCGTCCGCGCTCGGCGCTTCCGCGTGTACGGCGGCGATCGCGGCCTGCAACTGGTACGACCCGACCGCGCCCTGCTGCAACGTGTGCAGGATCAGGTCGGCACCCTCGGTGATCTGCGCGCGGTCCCACAACGACCGGTCCTGCTCGTCGATCGGCACCAGGCCGCCGTCCGCGGTCGTCCGCGCGGCCCGACGTGAGTCGGTCAGCAACATCAACGCCAGCAGGCCCGCGACCTCACCGTCGTCGGGCAGCGCAGCTCGCAGCATCCGCGCCAGCCGGATCGCCTCGGCCGTCAGCTCGACCCGCTGCAGCTCCTCGCCCGAGCTGGCCGTGTAGCCCTCGTTGAAAATGAGGTACAGCACCTGCAGTACGACGCGCAACCGCTCCGCCTGCTCCGAGGCGGGCGGCATCTCGAACCGGCTGCCTGCCGCCTTGATGCTCTTCTTCGCCCGGCTGATCCGCGGCGCCATCGTTGCCTCCGGCACCATGAACGCGCGCGCGATCTCCGCGGTGGTCAGACCGCCGACGGCCCGCAAGGTCAACGCGACCTGCGAGGCCGGCGTCACGGCCGGGTGGCAGCACAGGAACAGCAAGGTCAAGGTGTCGTCGGTGTCCGGTGCCTCGTCCACGTCCGCGGCAGGCGAAACCAGCTCCTCCGGCCCGGCCATCGCCGCGACGTTGTCCTCACGCCGCCGCCGCGCGTTCTCGCTCCGGAAGGCGTCGGTGAGTCGCCGCGTCGCGACCGTGATCAGCCAGCCCCGCGGGTTCGCCGGTACGCCGTCCACCGGCCACTGCGTCGCCGCCGCCAGCAACGCCTCCTGTACGGCGTCCTCACACAGGTCGAACTGCCCGTGCCGCCGAGCCAGAAACCCCAGCACCTGCGGCGCGAGCTCCCGTAACAGCCCCTCCACACTCACGCGCTCGTCCATCCCCCGTACCCTACGCGTCAACCTGCAGCACGACAGTACGTATACGTCCACTACGGCGGATCGACCGACGCGCTTGAGCGTGACCGCGGCCTGGCCGGGCCGACACCTCCTGTCGAGCTGCCGGTCAGCTGAACGACCAACCCGACCACGTTTCGACCGTGATCGCGATCACCGGCCCTTGGGGCGGGTCGGCCTCGTACTGCGGGTACTTCGCCGTCAGCAGGTCGACCGCCGCCGCGTGCTCGGGCACCACCCGCGCGGACCCGTCGACCCGGACCCACCACAGATGCGTCCAGTTCTCGTCGTACTCGTCCACCAGTACGGCGACCCGCTCGTGCGCGGCGATGTTCCGCAACCGCTTGAGCGCGGTCGTCGACTTCGGCTTCTGGTCGACGGCGATGAACAGGTCGTCCGCGTGGACGGCGTACGTCACCGGGACGATGTGCGGGCGCAGATCCACCCCCACCGTCGCCAACCGCCCAACCCGAGCCGCCGCCACCCGCCCGCGACAAGCCCCCTCGTCCAACCGCACCCCCCGACCCTAACCCCCGCCCCCGCCCCCGCCCTCGCCCTCGCCGCATTTGCCTGGCTGACCCACCAATTTGACTGGCTGACCCACGAGATGCGGGGTTCCTGACCCATAACCAGGCTCAGGAACCCCGGACGTGGTGGGTTGGCCAGGCAAATGGGTGGGTCAGCCAGCCAAATGCGGGAGCGGACGGCCAGGGCAGTCGGCGAGGAGGGCGCGCTGCGGCGGTGGGTTGCGGCGGTGGGTTGCAGCGGTGGGTTGCGGCGGTGGGTTGCAGCGGTGGGTTGCAGCGGTGGGTTGCAGCGGTGGGTTGCAGCGGTGGGTTGCAGCGGTGGGTTGCAGCGGTGGGTTGCAGCGGTGGGTTGCAGCGGTGGGTTGCAGCGGTGGGTTGCAGCGGTGGGTTGCAGCGGTGGGTTGCAGCGGTGGGTTGCAGCGGTGGGTTGCAGCGGTGGGTTGCAGCGGTGGGTTGCAGCGGTGGGTTGCAGCGGTGGGTTGCGGCGGTGGGTTGCGGCGGTGGGTTGCGGCGGTGGGTTGCGGCGGTGGGTTGCGGCGGTGGGTTGCAGCGGTGGGTTGCAGCGGTGGGTTGCAGCGGTGGGTTGCAGCGGAGTGGGGTGGTTCACCGCTGTAGGTGGCGGAGGGTGGCTGTTGGGAGTTTGCGGGTCAGGGGGCCGAGGAGGGAGGTGTCGCGGAGGGCGGTGCGGGCGGCCAGGTGGCCGCAGGCTCCGTGGACGCCGCCGCCGGGGTGGATGGCGGAGCTGCCCAGGTACAGGCCGTCGACGAAGGTGCGAGCGCTGCCCAGGCCGATCGTCGGGCGGAAGACGAGCTGCTGGTGGAGTTGCATCGTCCCGCCGCCGAGCGCGCCGAGACCGAGCGCCGCGTTCCCGGACTCCAACGCCGACGGACGCTGCAGGTCGCGGTCGATGACGAGATCGCCGAAGCCGGGTGCGAACCGTTCGATCGCGCGGTCCATCCGGCCGGCCAGCTTCTCCGCCGCGGCGTCGTCGGCCATCCCGCGCGGCAGGTGCGCGTACGCCCAGACCGCCTCGGTGCCGTCCGGGGAGCGGGTCGGATCCGCCTTCGTGGTCTGCCCGATCAGGAGGAACGGCTGCGACGGCACCCGCGCCGTGTCGAGATCCGCGGACAGGTGCACGAGATCGTCCGCGGTGCCGCCGAGGTGGACGACGCCCGCGGACCGTGCCTCCGACGACGTCCACGGGATCGGGCCGTTCAGCCGGAAGTTCAGCTTGACCGTCGGGTAGTCCCATTCGAACCGGTCGTCCAGGTCCCGCCGCAACCCGCCCGGGATGAGGGCCTGCGGCAACAACTCGCCGTACAACGCCGGGGCGGAGGTGTCCGCGACGACGGCGCGCTCGACGGTCACGGTCTCGCCGGCGGCGGTGTGTACGGCGGTCACTCGGCCCGCGGACACTTCGAGACCGGTCACCGGCGTACCAGGGACGAGCAGTGCGCCCGCGCGCTCGGCCCGTCGGACCATCGCGCCGGAGAAAGCCGAGGAGCCGCCGGCGGCGACCGGGAAGCCGACGTCCTGGGCGAGCATCGCGAGCAGCCAGCCCATCGTCCCGCTGACACTGCCGGACAACGGCGCGTCCGCGTGCAGCGAGTTCCCGGCGATGATCGCCGGCCCGTGCCGCCCGTCGAACAGCTCCTGGCCCATCCGGTGCATCGGCATCGCCATGAACCGCGCGAACCGCAGCAGTTCCCCCGCCGAACCGAGCTTCCGGGCCAGTTTCAGGCCCGGAACGATCGGCGGCCAGGTGGTGAGCAGCGCGTTCAGCAACGGCTCCCGGATCGACACGTACTGCTGATACAGGCGCAACCACGCGTCACCGTCGCCCGGGTGCTCGGCGCCGAGCGACTTCGCGGTGTCCTCGGGATCCGGGTGGATCGCGGCAGACGCGCCGTCGGCGTCGAGCAGATGGACGAGCGGGAGCGGCGCATGCGCCCATTTCAGGCCGAACTTCTCGAGTTCGAGCGCCCGGAGCACCGGTGACGCGACCCCGAGCGGGTAGTTCGAACTGAAACGATCGCTGATCCAGCCGGCGTCCTCGGTCGACCGGACGGCGCCGCCGAACGTGTCGGCGGCTTCCAGCACCAGCACGTCCCAGCCCGCGTCGGCAAGTGTGATCGCGCTCACCAGCCCGTTCGGCCCCGAACCGATCACCACGGCATCAACACTGCGCGGCAGCATGCTTCGAGCCTAACGTGACCGGGCTTGGATCTCTTGGATGAGGGTCTGCACTTCGCGGGCGCGGCCGATCATGGCGGGGTCGACCATGCGGCCGTCGGGGAGCACGATCACGCCGCCGTTCGCGACGTCCGCCTTCTCGACGGCTGCCAGCAGTTCCTCCGCCGCGGTGACCTGGGCGGGGGTCGGTGTGAACGCCTCGACGATGGTCGCCAGTTGCCGGGGATGGATCGCCGTACGCCCGACGAAGCCGAGCGCCCGGCCTTCCTGCGACGTACGCCGCAGACCGTCGACGTCCTGCACGTTCGGGTGGACCGACATCATCGGCGCGCCCAGGCCCGCGGCCCGGGACGCCGACACCAGCCTGCCCCGCGCCCAGGCGAGACCCTCCGGGCCGTCGACCCCGAGCGCACTGGACAGGTCCGCCTCGCCGAGCGCGACCGCGACCACGCGCGGGTCGGCGGTGGCGATCTCGAACGCCCGCTCGAGGCCCAGCGGCGACTCGATCAGCGCGGTGATCCTTGCCGACGGCACCTTGTCGAGCACCGCCCGCACATCGGCCGCACTCTCGACCTTCGGCAACCGGATCCGCACCGCTGGTACGGCGGAGATCGCCGCCAGATCGTCCGCGATCCACGGTGTGCCGAGCGCGTTCACCCGGACCTCCACCGGCCCCTGCGCGTGCACCGCGATCCAGGCCACCGCCCAGCCGCGCGCGTCCGCCTTGTCGGCGACCGGTACCGCGTCCTCGAGATCGAACACCACCAGATCGGGGCCCGCAGCAACAGCCTTCGCGAACCGATCAGGCCGGTTCGCCGGCACGTACAACGCAGTCAGCACCCCACCACCCCCTCTCGACCTTTCGCTGGTATACGTCCGAGATGCGGGGTTTGCACCCGGGATCTCGGTCGCAAACCCGGCGTCTTGGACGCCCACCCACCAAATGCGCGCCTCACACCACTCCTGCCGCGCGGAGCGCCGCCAGCTGATCCGGCGTGACGCCGATCGCGGCGAGCACCTCGTCGGTGTCCGCGCCGTGCGGCCGGCCCGCCCACTTGATCGCTCCCGGCGACTCGGACAGCCGGAACAGCACGTTCTGCATCTGCACCGGTCCGCCGAGCTCGTCGTCGTCCACGCTGACGATCGTCCCGAGCGCGGCGTACTGCGGATCGGTCATGATCCCGCGGATGTCGTGCACCGGCCCGACCGCGGCCTCGGCCTTCTCGAACTCCGCCATCACGAGCTCCAGCGGTCGCGCCGCGATCCACGACCCGACCGCCTCGTCCAGCTCGTCGGCGTGCTCGGCCCGCTCGCGCCCGGTCACGAACCACGGCTGCGCGACCAGATCGGCCCGGCCCACCAACGTCACCACCCGCTCGGCAATGCTCTGCGACGATGTCGACACAGCGACCCAGCGGCCATCGAGAGTCCGGTAGACGTTGCGCGGGGCGTTGTTCGACGACCGGTTCCCGAGCCGCGGCTGCACGTACCCGGTCTGCTGGTACGCCGTGATCCCGCCGCCCAGCATCATCAGGATCGGTTCGATGATCGCCATGTCGATCACCTGCCCGGCCCCGGACCGATCCCGCTCGCGCAACGCCACCAGAACGGCGTACGCCGTGGCCAGCGCGGTGATCCCGTCCGCGAGTCCGAACGGCGGCAACGTCGGCGGACCGTCCGGCTCACCCGTGACCGCCGCGAACCCGCTCATCGCCTCGGCCAGCGACCCGAACCCGGGACGCCGCGACCACGGCCCGACCTGCCCGAACGCGGTCACCCGCGCGATCACCAGCCGCGGGTTCGCTTCGAGCAGCACGTCCGGACCGAGCCCCCAGCGCTCCAACGTGCCGGGCCGGAAGTTCTCGACCAGCACATCATGCGACTGAACCAGTGAGAGGAACACGTCCCGGCCACGGGACAGGTCCAGCGTCGCGAGCCGCTTGTTCCGGCCGAGGGTCTTGAACCAGAGCCCGACGCCGTCCTTCGAGGCGCCGTGCGTGCGCGCGGCGTCCGGGCGGGACGGGTGCTCGATCTTCGTGACGTCGGCGCCGAAGTCGCCGAGGAAGGTCGCCGCCAGCGGTCCCGCGAACAGCGTCGCCGCCTCCAGCACCTTCACCCCGTCGAGCGGAGCAGGCCTCATCCGGCGCACCTGAAGCCGATGTTCTCCGACCGGTCGAGACCGCCGCCGGTCAGCACCAGCTTGAAGCTGACCTCCGGGTCCTGCGGCCCGCCGTCGGCGTACCAGTCGGAGCCCTCGGCCACGTAGTGCGAACCGCCCTTGAGGATGCAGAACCGGCTGCGGCCGTCGCGGTACTCGCTCTCGGTCAGGTTCCACACCAGGGGCTCGCGCCTGACGAACCCGTCGACGGACGCGGCGATCTGCCACTCGTCCTCGGTGGGCAGCCGGCCACCACGCCACGCGGCGTAGGCCCGCGCGTCCTGCAGTTCGACGTACGTCACCGGCTGGTCCTCGGTCCCGGGCACCGGAGCGCCGTCGACCCAGTGCTTCAGGAACCTGTTCGCGACGAGCGGCCGGTAACCGGTCGCCCGCACGAAGGCCAGGTACTCGGCGTTGGTCACCTCGGCGACAGCCACCGAGACACCGGGCAGCGAGACCTCACGCTCGACCGTCTGGATGTCGTGCAACCGAGGCGGCAGCGGCTTCCACTCCTCGACGTACGGCGCGGTGTCGTACAGCCCGGTCTCGCGCCGCCGGTGCCGGACCGTCAGCGTCCGCTCCCCCGCCGGTACGTCGACCGTCGGACCGAGCTCGGCGTCGCCGGAGACGACCGGCACGGGCACCAGCTCGGCCGGACGCATCGGGAACGCCGACTCGCTGACATGCGCCCGCGGCATCGTGCCCAGCCGGCGGGCAGTCGCCCGGCAGGAGGCGCCGGCGGTCGCGCCGACCCGGACGATCCCGGCGACGCCGCGCCCCGGCACGGTCAGGTGGACGCCGTCGTCGTCCGCGGTGATCGGCACGCCCGAGGTCACGTCGTACCAGTCGCCGACCTGGTCCTCCGACCGCAGCACGATGCCGTCGAAGTCCTCGTCGTGGCGGTTGATCAGCGTCCAGAACGTAATGTCGGCCAGATCGAACCGGGACCCGAAGACGCCGTGGTCGCGGGCCTTCTCCGGGATCTCCGGCGTCAGCTGGATCCAGTCGCCACCGATCAGCACCGGCGCGAACGCCCGCTGCGCGGCGACCATCCGGCGCAGTGTCGCGCGGTCGCGGGCGTTCCAGCCGACCCACGCCGAGAACACCGACTCCCAGACCAGCATGCCGACGCCGTTCACCCACGCCGACTGCAGCTCGTCGCTGTGATCACGGTTCCAGCGGCGGGTGTGGTGCATCATGTGCCGGCGCTCGAACAGGTGCGCCCGCAGGACGCCGGGCGCGTGCGTGTCGGCGAACCACTGCGCCCAGGACAGCGCATGGTCGCCGATCCTTGCCATCGGCAACCGCGACTCGCCTTCCAGCGCGATCGCCGGGTTCGCCTGCCGGATCGCGCGGGTGAACTTCGGGTCGCCCTCCTTGAGGGTGTCCAGGAACACGCCGTCGACCGCGTAGTCCGTGACCAGCTCAGCGAACTCGTCGGAGTCCGAGCGGTCCGCACGGCGGCTGCCGACGTCCCACGGGTTGTAGTCGAAGAACACCTTCAGGCCGAGCCGGTGCAGGTCGTCGATCAACGCCCGCAGGCCAGGCACGTCGCGGTAGAAGTCGAACTGGTTGCGGTCGTCGATCCCGATCACCGGGTACGCGTGCCAGAGCACGATCGCGTCGTACCCGCCGAACTCGGCGATCCCGTGCTCGACGAACTTCTCCGGCGTGAACTTCCCGGTCCGCACGTCGTAGAGCAGGTCGTCCCAGAGCCAGACGAGCGCCACCGAGTACGCCGTCTGGGTCCACTCGCGACCGGGCTGTTCGTAGTGCGATCCGTCGTACCGGGTCCGTTCGAAGGCGCCGAAGCGCCATTCGGCCAGTTTCGCGCGCCACCGCGGCAGGTCGGCCGGGTCCTCCGGCGCGCCGAGAATCTTGGCGTCGTCCAGGAAGGACAAGTCGGTCCCGAGCCCCAGATCGACCCGGGCGGGTAGATCGATGGGCCGCGGTTCGAGCGGATTCACAGGTACACCTCCGCATAACGCGCGTCGATTGCATCCCCGTGCGGCACTGAGGGAATCGCCCCCGCGGCCTGAACACTCAATGAAGCAGCAACGTTAGCGCGTCGGACCGCGTTCGTCAGGTCGCTTCCGGTGATCGAGTCGTTAGCTGATGCGGCAGTTAACGTTGCAGCCAGCACTCCGCAGAACGTGTCCCCCGCTGCCGTGGTGTCGACGACCTCCACGGGTACGCCGGGAACCGCGATCTCGCCAGAGCCATCCAGGTCCCGGGTCAGGATCACCGCGCCCGCCCCGCCGAGTGTGACGACCGCGGCCGGCACCTTCTTCAGCAGCGCGGAACGGTCCGGACCGGCGATCGCCTCGGCCTCGGTCTCGTTCACCACCAGCAGATCGACCTCCGCGAGCAGGTCGTCGGACAGCTCGGCCGCCGGCGCCGCGTTCAGGATGAAGTACTTCGACGCCGCGGCCGCCGCCTGGACGGTCGCGAACGGGATCTCCAATTGTGAAAGCACGATTTTCGCTTGTCCGATTGCGGCCAGGGCCGCCGGCGACAGCGTGAGCTCACCGTTCGCTCCGGGAGCGACGACGATCGAGTTCTCACCGCTCTCCTCGACCGTGATGATCGCCGTACCGGTCGGGGCCTCGCTGGTCGTCGCCAGCGACAGGTCGACACCCTCGAGGGCGCCCCGCAGCAGCGCGCCGCCTTCGTCGTCGCCGAGCGCGACCACCATCGCCGTCCCAGCACCGGCACGCGCCGACGCGACCGCCTGGTTCGCTCCCTTGCCGCCCGGGCCGCGGGTCATGGCGCCGGCCAGGACCGTCTCACCCGGGCGCGGGATGCGCTGGACCGGCAGCACCAGGTCCACGTTCGCGCTTCCCACGACAACAACCTCATACGCCACCCCGGGCCACCTCCACAGTCCGCCGCGCCAGCTCGTCGATCGCGATCTGGTTCATCCCCGGGAGGCTTGTGGCCACCCGATTGTCCAGTGGTGCAGACCACTCTGCCGGAACCCCCCGCGTCGCGCCAAAAACCGCGCCCACCGTGGCACCGGCCGAGTCGGTGTCCCAGCCGCCCATCACCGCCCGGCCGATCGCCGTGGTGAAGTCCGGAGCGGTCAGCGCGTAGGCGGTGAGTGCCGTGTTGTTCACCGCGTGCACCCAATGCAGGTCGCCGTACTCCGCATGCAGGGCATCGAGCGCGTCGTCCAGCTCGGCGTCGGCGAGGGACAGACCGAAACGGACCGCGCGGGCGATCGCGCCCTGACCGTTGATCACGTCCAGGCCGGCGACCGCGGCCTTGACCGGGTCGTCGAGGACCAGAGCGGCGGCCGACATACCGGCGACCCAGAGCGCACCGTCGACACCGGCGCCGGTGTGGCTGAGCCGGGCGTCGACGAGCGCGAGCCGCGCCGCCGCGGTCCGGTCACCAGGGTGTGCCCAGCCGTAGGCGTCGGTCCGGATCTGGGCGCCGATCCATTCCCGGAAGGGGTTCCCGACGACGGCCGCGCGGGCCGGCTCGACGCCTTCCAGAAGGTTGCGGTAGGCAACACGTTCGGCGGTGAACACGCGGCCGGCCGGCAGGTCGCCGAGCCAGCTCTGCGCCACGTCGTCCGTGGTCAGCGCCGGCCCGAACCGCTCCATCATCAGCAGCGCCAGAATGGCGAAGTTGATGTCGTCGTCCTCGGGCATCCCGTCGATGACCTCGCGCAGGCTGTTCACCTTCGAACGCCGGTTCCACGGCCAGCGCTGCTGCACCTCGTCCGGTACGCCCACGGCCGTGATGTACCGCGTCAACGGCCACTGCCCGGAGCTCGCCAGGATCTCCCGGATCCCCTCGCGCGGGATCTTCTCCACCGGCTTGCCGAGCAGGTTCCCGGCCATCCGCCCAAGCCACGCGTTCAGCGTCCGGGCCTCGAGATCGACCGGTGCACCCAGCGACGGCAACTCCGGAATCGCCGGTTCACGCCACTCCCCTGTCCTGGCGTCGAGCACGTCGAGCAGCTCGCGAGCAAGGGCACGCAGCGCGGGCGTCGCCGGCTCGTCGGAGGCACCGGACACCGGCGCGTCCGTCGTACCGCCGGCGGCCAGCCAGCGGGCCTGGACGTCGGTGACGTCCACCCCTTCCGACCGTGCCTGGACCAGTTGGTGCGGGAGGAGGTCCTCCGGCTGCACCCAGGTCATTCTCATCGGGCTGCTTCCTTCCCTTGTTGCACCAGGCGAAACGCGCACCTGGATCGTTCTCTCAACAGCAGTTGATACTCCGTGGCATGGTCACCCGCCGCAGCTTTCTGACCGCCACGGGCGCTGCCGCCGCCCTCGCCCTGACCGGCAACCTCCCTGATCTCGTCGATGCAGTAGGGATATCGCATCGCACCGACAAAAGGCCGCTGTTCACCCTCGGCGTCGCCTCGGGCGATCCGCTGCCGGACGCTGTGGTGATCTGGACCCGGCTCGCACCCGGTCCGCTCGAACCGTTCGGCGGGATGGACGACCGCACGGTGAAGGTCGAGTGGGAGGTCGCCGAGGACGAGATGTTCCGCAGAGTGGTACGTCGCGGCACGGCGCACGCCCGTCCGGAGTACGCCCACACGGTGCACGTCGACGTACGAGGGCTGCGTCCGTGGCGGCACTACTTCTACCGTTTCCGCGCCGCCGGTCAGATCAGTCCGATCGGCCGTACGCGGACCGCGCCCGCGCCGTCCGACGAGCCGGCCGTGACGCTGGCGGTCGCGTCCTGCCAGGCCTTCTACGACGGGTTCTACACGGCGTACCAGGACGTCGTACGACGCGAACACGATGTCGTGCTGTTCCTCGGCGACTACATCTACGAGGTCGGCGTCGGACCGACGGCGGGCGTCCGGAACCAGGCTGTCCCGGTCGACTTCGCCGGCGAGATCTCCACGCTCGACGAGTACCGGGCCCGGTACGCGCTGCACAAGACCGACCCGGACCTGCTGGCCGCGCACGCGGCGGCGCCGTGGATCGTCACGCTCGACGACCACGAGGTCGAAGGCAACTGGGCGGGGTACGTGTCCGAGGACGGCCTGCCGCACGACGACTTCCTGGTCCGCCGGGCCAACGGGTTCCGCGCGTACTGGGAACACATGCCGCTGCGTCTCGACCAGTCCCCCGACGGCCCGTCGATCCGCTTGCACCGGCATCTCCGCTACGGCCGAACCGCCGACCTGAGCGTCCTGGACACGCGGCAGTTCCGCGACGACCAGACCTCGACCGGTGGGTGGCTGCCGCCGGATGAGGTGTCCACCGACCCGGCCCGCACGATCACCGGCGACGCGCAGGAACGCTGGCTCCTGGACACGCTCGGCCGGTCGACCAGCCGCTGGAACGTCGTCGCCCAACAGGTCGCGATGGCCCAGCTCGACCGCAAGACCGGCCCGGAGCTCGAGCTCCCGATGGACACCTGGAACGGGTACGCCGCATCCCGCGACCGCGTGCTGTCCGGCGTCCGCGACCAGGGCGTGCGGAACTTCGTCGTACTGACCGGAGACCTGCACCGTAGTGTCGCCTCCGACCTGCGGGTGAACTTCGCGGACCCGTCCACTCCGGCGATCGGGAGCGAGTTCGTCACTACGTCGATCTCGTCCGGCAAGGACGGTGTCGACGCCGACGCGACCGGACGCGCGCTGCTCGCGGAGAACCCGCACGTCAAGTACCAGAACGTCCAGCGCGGCTACCTCAGCTGTCGCCTCGACCGCAGCGCGTGGACGTCCGAGTTCCGCATCGTCGACCGCGTCGTCACGCCCGGTGGCACGGCGTCCACCCGCGCCACCCTGGTCGTCGAGGACGGCCACCCCGGAACCCACCTCGCCTGAACGGACCCGACCATGCTCCGACGCTTGGCCCTCGCCGCCGTCCCGCTGACCCTTCTCGTCCCCGCCGTTGCAGTTGCTACCGGCAACCATGTCGAGATCAGCGCCACACCGCAACCGGTCGAGGTCGTCCCACTGCCGTGCTTCCCGGCCGGCAAGGTGATGCTCGGCATGACCAACACCGGCCGCAAACCGACCATCGCCGACATGCGCGTGTCCGGCGACTCCGCCCTCACACTGTCCCGACACCAGTTCTCCAGCTACCTGCCCGTCGACCAACTGGTGAAGGCCCCGCTCGAGATCACCGTCCCGCGCGGCACCGCACCCGCGACCCACACCGTCGACCTGACCGTCGGCAAGGAACGCCTCGAGGTGCCGGTCGTCATCAAGCCCGTCCCGGCCCGCGACAACCTGCTGCTCGGCGAGCAGGCCGTGGCGTCGTCCACCAACGGCAACATGCGGCTGTGCGGCGGCGTCGACGGCAACGCCGACTCGGCACAGTGGGGCGCCAGCGGCTGGCACGACAACACCAAGGGCGTCTTCCCCGACACGTACGGCGTCGACTTCGTCCAAACCACAACGATCGGCCGCGTCGTACTGCAGACCCTCGACTCGACCACCTATCCCGCCGCGGTGATGGGCATCCGCGACTTCGACGCCCAGGTCCGCACCGGCAGCACGTGGACGACCGTCGGTGCGATCCGCGGCAACGTCCAAGGTCGCGTAACCGTCACCTTCGCACCGCTTGCTGTCGATGCCCTCCGCTTGGTCATCCGCGACTCCAACGACCACGGCTACTCGCGGATCGTAGAGTTGGAGGGGTATAGCAGTTGACATTCAGACCAGCGCGTCCAACGCGGCCGCCCGCCGGGCCCACCGCTCGGCGTCGGCGGCCCGGATGTCCTGCGCGACCGACGCCATCACCCGGCCGGGCTGCACCAGGTCGGTCTTGCTCGCCTCGGCGATCCGGTCGGCCCACTCCGCCGGTACGCCGCCGCGTCCGCTCAACGCACCGGTGATCGCGCCGGCCATCGACGCGATCGAGTCGGCGTCGCGGCCGTAGTTCGTGCCGCCCAGAACTGCCCGGCGTACATCTCCCTCGGAGACGAGCACGAAGCCGAGCGCGACCGGGAGCTCCTCGATGGCCTTGGTACGGCTCGGGCGGCGGGCGTCCATCGACAGCTCGCGGTAGTTCGGACCAACGGTGTCGTAGGGCTCGATCGCCTTGCGCAGCACGGGAATCGCCTGTTCCCAATCGGTCACGCCGTCGGCTGCTTCGGCGACTGCCTCGACGGCCCTCCGAGTGCCGTCCTTGGCCAGTCGCAGTCCCGCTTCGACCGCCGACGAGGCCGTTGCCCCCGGCACCATCGCCGCCGCGACGGCGGCCGCGAACACCGCGGCCGCCTCCCGCCCGTAGCTCGACTGGTGCGCACCGGCGACGTCCAGCGCCTCGGCGTACGCGCCCTCGGGATCGCCCGCGTTGGCGATCCCGACCGGCGCCATGTACATCGCCGCGCCGCAGTTCACGATGTTGCCGACGCCGGCCTCCCGCGGATCGACGTGCCCGTAGTGCAGGCGGGCGACCAGCCACTTCTCGGCCAGGAACACCCGCTGCAGCAGCAACGCGTCCGCCTCGAGCTCGGGGACCCAGCGGGTCCCCTCGATCATCTTCGGCACCAGCGACTCGGCGACCGCGTAGGCGTCCAGGTGCGACCGGCGCTCGTCGTACACCTCGACCAGCGCGTGCGTCATCAAGGTGTCGTCGGTGATGTGCCCGTCGCCCTTGTGGTACGGCGCGATCGGGCGCGCCGTCCGCCAGTCGTCGTACCACGGGCCGACGATGCCGGTCACCCAGCCGCCGTGCCGCTCCCGGATCGCCTCCGGGGTCCAGCCCTCGACGGCCCCACCGATCGCGTCACCGACCGCGGAGCCGACGAGAGCGCCGACCGCCTTCTCTTCCAACTGGGTCATCAGTTGTTGACCTGGCCCCATCCGTCACTCAGTTTCTTGCCCAGCGCCGCGGTGTCCAGCTTGTTCGCCAGGTACTGCTGGAACGCCGGCGTCGCGATCTGGTCCTTCCACTGCGGGTAGTTCTCCACGCTCTGGAACGGCGCCTTGGTGAGCTCGGCGCCGCTGGCCAGGATCTGCTGCCAGCCGTTCTTGCCGCCGGTCGCCTTCTGGACCGCGTCCCGGGCCGCCTGCGTGGTCGGGATCAGCCAGTCGCCCTGACCGACCGCGGCCAGGTTCTCGGCCTTCATGAAGTAGTCGATGAACTTCGCCGACTGCTCGATGTGCTTGCCCTCGGCCGGTACCGACAGCGTCTGCGGGTTCGCGGCCTGCTTGGTGGTCGTGCCCTTCAGCGGCGGCAGCACCTCCCACTGGAGCGTCTTCGGCGCCTCCTCCAGGATCTGCTGCGCGACGTAGTTGCCCGCCACAACCATGCCGTACTTGCCCGCGTAGAACCCGGGCAGTACGTCGGAACCGCTCTGCGTCAGCGACGTCGGGTCGATCGACTTGTCGTCGTACGCCATCGCGTGGATCCGCTTCGGCACCTCGAGCTCGGGATCGCCGATGGTCGCCTTCGCGTCCTTGCCGGAGCCGTCGAAGAACTTCGCGTCGAAGTTCACACCGAGGTTCAGCATCGTCGCGGTCGGGCTCTTCAGGCCCCAGCCGAGACCGTACTTGCCGCCCGTGGTCAGCTTCTTCGCGTCCGCGGCCAGGTCGTCCCAGCTCAGCGAGTCACCGGTCGCCGTGATCCCGGCCGTCTTGAGCGCCGCCGAGTTCGCGAACACGACGTACGACTGCAGCAGGGTCGGGGCGGCGTAAACCTTGCCGTCCTTGGAGACCGTGTCCCAGACACCCTGGCTCACGGCGTCCTTGGTTTCCTGGCTCAGGTACGGCGAGAGGTCCGCGAGGTAGCCCTGGTTGATGAAACCGGTGATGTCCGCGGACTCGTCGTGGATGATGTCCGGCGCGGTCCCGCCCTGGAACTGGGTCACGAGCTGGTCGTGCACCGAGTCCCAGCTGCCCTGGACGTACTCGACCTGGATGTTCGGGTTGGCGGCGTTCCAGTCCGCGACGATCTTCTTGGTCGCGGCGACGGTCGTCTTCTGGAACGCGAGGCTCTGGAACTTCAGCGTCACCTTCTCGTTCGACGACCCCGAACCACTGTCGTCGCTGTTGCCCCCGCACGCGGCGAGCGTCACCAGCGCTCCCGCCGCGAGCAACGCGGTCACTACCTTCTTCATTACTTCTCCTAACCTTTGACTGCGCCGCTGAGCAGGCCGGACGTCAACCGGCGCTGCAGGAAGGCGAAGAACACGAGACTGGGGACTGTGGCCAGCACGGAGGCGGCGGCGAGCGGGCCGAACTGCACCTGGCCCTCGGCACCGACGAAGCGGGCGAGGACCAGCGGAAGGGTCTTGAGCTCCGGGTCCTGGAGCAGGACCAGGGCGAAGAAGAACTCGTTCCACGCCGAGATGAAGGTGAACATCGCGGTCGCGATCAGCCCCGGCCGGAGCAGCGGCATCACGATCGAGACGATCGTGCGGATCCGCCCGGCGCCGTCGACGGAGGCCGCTTCCTCCAGTTCGCGCGGCACCGCGGCGACGTACCCCTGCAGCATCCACAGGGCGAACGGGAGCGACCAGACCATGTAGACGATCACGACGCCGGGGATCGTGTTCGTCAGGTGCAGCGGACGCAGGATCATGAACAGCGGGATCACGATCAGGATCACCGGGAACACCTGGCTGACCAGGATCCAGCCGTTCGTCAGCGGCCGCAGCCGGCTCCGGAAACGGGCCAGCGCGTACGACACCGGGAGCGCCACGATCAGCACCAGGATCGTGCTGTAGATCGAGATCTGCAGACTGTTGCCGAGACCGCGGACCAGGCCCTGCTCGTTCAGCGCGTCGCTGTAGTTGGACACGTCGAAGTGCTTCGGCAGCAGGCTCGGCGTGATACTCGCGAACTCCTGCGGCGACTTCAGCGAGCTCGAGATCAGCCACAGCAGCGGGAAGCCGAGAAAGACCAGGTACACGACGACAGCGACGTACTGGAGGGCGCGGACGCCGGGCTTCGTCCTCATGCTTCACTCCGCAGGCGGTTGCGCAGGTAGAAGAAGAGGAACGCGATGATGATGACCACCATCACGTCACCCATCGCCGCGGCCATCCCGAAGTTGCCGTAGCGGAACGCCTCGTTGTAGGCGAACAGCATCGGCAGCATCGTCTTGCCGCCCGGGCCGCCGGCGGTCAGGACGTAGACCAGACCGAACGAGTTGAAGTTCCAGATCATGTCCAGGCTGGTGATCGCGACGATCACGGTGCGCAGCTGCGGGAGCGTGATGTTCCAGAACTGGCTCCAGGTGCTCGCGCCGTCGACCGCGGCCGCCTCGTAGAGCGTGCGGTCGATCCCCTGCAGGCCGGCCAGCAGGGTGATCGTCGTCATCGGCATACCGACCCAGATCCCCACCACGATCACGGCCGGGAGCGCCGTACCGAAGTCGCCGAGGAAGTTGATCGGGTGGTCGGTGAGGTGCAGTTTCTGCAGGACCTCGTTGACCGGGCCGTTGGTCGGGTGCAGCAGCAGGCGCCACATGATCGCGACCACGACCGGCGGCATCGCCCACGGAATCAGGGCGAGCGTGCGGGCGACGCCGCGGAACTTGAGGTTCGTGTTCAGCAGCAACGCGAGGCCGAGCGCGGCGACGAACTGCAGGATCGTGACCGACAGGGTCCAGATCACGCCGATCCGGAACGAGTCCCAGAACAGGTTGTTCTGCAGGAGCTTGCCGAAGTTGTCGAAGCCGACGAAGTTGGTCTCGACGCGCAGCCCGGCGCGGGCGTCGGTGAAACCGAGCGCGATCCCGCGGATCAGCGGGTAGACGCTCAGGATCAGCACCGGCAGCAGCGCGGGCAGGAAGAGCAGGATCGCCTCGCGATTCGCCTTCGGCCGCCCGCCCTTCTTCTTCGCCGGCGCCGGCGCCGTGAGGGTAGCCGTCACGGGGTGGACCTCCTGATACTCAGCGACGGCTGTACGACGATCCGCCGCGGGGCCCGTTCGTTGTCCTCGATCCTTGCCAGCAGCAACTCAGCCGCCCGGCGGCCACGTTCGGCCGACCCCAGGTTCACACTCGTCAACGGCGGAAAACTCTGCTCGGCCAGCTCACTGTCGTCCATCCCCACCACCGCCACATCCGCCGGCACCTCGAGCCCCGCAGCCGCCAACTCGTGCATCACCCCAACGGCAAGCAGATCGTTCGCCGCAATCACCGCATCCGGACGGCCCCTTACGTCCGAAGAAGTGGCGACACGTACTCGCACTTCTTCGGACGTCAGCGAGTTGAGCAGCGCGGGGGCAGCGGCTCGGCCGGCTGCGAACGTGAAGTCGTCGGCCTCGGCGACGGCGGCCGGCCGCAGATCGTGCGCTCGCAGCGCCTCCGCGAAACCCTTGGCCCGCGCGGCACCGGGCACAGTGTCGGCGGGGCCGTTCAGGAAGGCGATGCGTCGGCGGCCTTTCGCGACCAGGTGGTCGACGGCCAGCAGCATCCCCTTCGGCGAATTCGCCCGTACGGTGTCGACGCCCGCCTTCGCCGGGACGTTACCGGCGACCACCACCGGCACCTCGCACTCGCGGATCGACTTCACCAGGTCCTCGTCGACGCGGAGCGGGCTGATCAGCAAGCCGTCGGCGTACCCGCGCGCCATCCCCCGAACCAGCGCGACCTCGTCGACCACGTCCGGCCCAGTGGTCGTCACGACCAGCCGGTACCCGGCCGCGGACACGACTTCCTCGACCGCCCGCATCATCGTCACGTACACCGGGTTACCGACGTCCGCGACCGCCAGCGTCAGCTGGAACGTCCGCCCGACCTTCAGCGACCGCGCCCGCGCGTCCGGCACGTAGCCGAGCTCGTCGACCGCCCGCTGGACCCGCTCGACCATCTCCTCGGTGGCCGGCAGCCCGTTCAGCACGCGCGACACCGACGCCACCGAGACCCCGGCCGCCCGGGCCACCCCAGCGATCGTCGGACGACTCACGCCGACCTCCTGTAATCGTTCTTGTAATCGTTTACAAGCCCGACATTAAACCGCCGCACAAACACCGTCAACACCAACTACCCTCCGACCCCGCCCCGCAACCGGACCGTGACCCGCCCCGACCGGGCCGGGGTTAGGCGCGGTAGTGGAGCCAGGCGTCGGCCATGCGTTGGGACTGGCCGGGGGTGAACTGGGTGTAGCAGGAGTCGTACGAGTAGTCCATGTAGTTGTGGATCGGGTCGAGGCCGGGCGCCGTGCAGGTGTCCTTGCCGGCCGGGCATCCGGACGTCGCCGTCTTCTCCTTCGGGGTGTCGTCGACGAAGTCACCCTTCGCGTTGCAGCCGCCGAAGAACGTGTGTTCGAGGTTCAGCCAGTGCCCGACCTCGTGGGTGGACGTCTCGCCCTGGTCGTAGCGGCCGGCGTACGTGGTCGACGTACCCAGGAACGACTCCCAGTCGATGACGGCGCCGTCGAGGTACGCCTGACCGGGCTTCGTCACGATCTCCGGCAGGTACGCCCAGCCGAGATAGTCGCCGGCGGTCGTCGAGTACAGGTTCAGGTCGCCCGGTCCCCCGGTGTGCAGGGCCTGCTTCATGCTGTGCTCGCCGGTACCGCCCGGATTCGCGTAGAACCAGGTCGCATTGTCGGTCCGCGTCACACCGGCCAACTTGAAGCGGAACCCGGTGTTCGCACCACCTTCGCCGCCCGCGTAGGTGTTGTTCAGTACGGCGATCTGCGCGACGATCTGGCTCGTCGTCAACGCGCCGATCGCGCCGTCGGTGACCACGTGGAAGTACACCGGCACGGTCACGCCGAAACCGGGCTTCGCCTTGTTCTTCGCCGACGCCGGCAGATCCTTCGCGACCTGTCCGAGGTCCGGTTCGCGCGGCCCACCCCGCGACTGGACGACGCTGTCCTCGGAGACACAGGCGTCAGCCGCACTCGACGCCTGGCTCTGCGTCCCGCTCAGTCCGGCACCCACCAACGCCGCCACCGCGGCCATCCGCGCTGCCCTGTTCAACTTCATGACCGCCCCCTGCCAGAACCAGTCCCCCAGGCATTCCGACTCTAAGCACGACGGCCGTACGACGGAAGGGCTACTCGTCGTCCTCGTCGGCGCCGGGGCGTTCGGCCCAGGGGGTTTCTTTGGCCGGGCGGACGACGATGAGTTTGTCGCCGGCGGCCAGGACCGAGACGTTCGAGTCGTAGTAGCGGTGCACCTTGCCGTCGCGGACCACCGACACGACCCGGTCCGGTACGGCGGACGGTGGCTTGCCGACCTCGCGGCCGAGGACCGGGCGCTCGGCGACCTCGAGCCCCTCGCCGTACGTGAGGAGGTCCTCCATCACCTCGCCGAGGTTCGGGCTGACCGCGGACAGGCCGAGCAGCCGGCCGACCGCCTCCGACGAGGTGACGACGGCGTCCGCGCCGCTCTGCCGAAGCAGCGGCACGTTGTCCTCCTCGCGAACCGCGACCACGACATGCGCGTTCGCGTTCAGCTGCCGCACCGCCAGCGTCACCAGGACCGCCGAGTCGTCCCGGTCGGTCGTCACGATCACCTCGCGCGCGGTCATCACCTCGGCGCGCCGCAGCACCGTCCGGTTCGTCGCGTCGCCGTGGAACGCGGCCATCTGGTCGTTGCCCGCGTCACCGATCGCCTGGGCCCGCGGGTCGATCACGACGATGCTGTCCCGCTTCACCCCGTTGCTGATCAGGGTCTGCACGGCAGCGCGGCCCTTGGTGCCGTAGCCGACGACGATGGTGTGGTCCTTCATCCGTTTCCTCCAGCGCGTGTCGCGCATGATCCGGCGACCCTCGTTGGCCAGCACTTCCAGTGTCGTACCGACCAGAACCACCAGGAACGAGATCCGCAGCGGAGTGACGATGAAGGCGTTCACCAGCCGGGCGGTGGGTGTCACCGGCGTGATGTCGCCGTACCCGGTCGTGGTGAGCGTGACAGTCGCGTAGTAGATGCTGTCGATCAGGTCGACGCTGCCGTCGTAACTGTCCTTGTACCCGTCACGGTCGACCACCACGATCAGCACCATCAACGTCAGCAGCCCCAGCGCGATCAGAAATCGGCTGAAGAGCTGAAAGAGCGGCGAGCGCGTGCTCGCGGGCAGGTTGACCAGCAGACCGTGTGGGTTCCGACCGGTGGGAAGGGGTGGCACGCGTATGACGATATTGCACAGGCAGCCGATCCACCGCATGTGACAGGCTCCGGTCGGACAGTGCGACACTCACCATCAGACTGTCGCCGTCCCGAACCACCCTGGACCGCATCCGCAAACGCTCCAAGGTCCGGAGCATCGCGTGGTTCTCCGGCTGCACCATGCAGACCACCCGGTCCGCCCCGAGCGCGCGGGCCTCCTGCACGACCTGACGCAGCAGCCGCAGCCCGAGTCCCTGTCCCTGCCAGCCGTCCTCGACCAGTACGGCGACCTCCATCGTCGTACTGCCCAGCTCCTCCCACGGCGCCGCCGTGGCCATCCCGATCACGGCATCGTCGACACAGGCAACGATCGACACGCCCCCGGCCGGAGCGGACAGGTGCCGTGCGGTGCGGGAGGTGAGCTTCGGCATCGGCACGTGGTACCGCCGGGTGCGGCTCTCGTACGAGCACCGCTCGTGCATCGCGACGACGGCGCCGGCGTCCTCGACGGTCGCGGTCCGCAGCTCGGGTACGCCGCCGTTCCCGGGCCGCGGACCCTCCGGCGTGTCGAGCCGCTCGGCCAGCCGGCCGGCGATCTCGACCAGCACGTCCGCACGGGCCCATTCGGCCGGCGTGTACTCGTCGAACCCCTGCAACGTGCCCAGCTCGTCGTCGACCGACACCGGGTCGTCGATCAGCCGCAGTACGGCGCGCAGGTACCGCGTCGGCGCGTCATGGAGTACGTCGGCCTGGCACGGGCGGACCGTCGTACGGACACACCCGGCCTCCGCGACCAGCGCGGTCAGGTCGTCGGCGGTCCAGCCGACACCGGTCGAGACGACCAGCTCGTCGACCGCGCCCGTCTCGGAGGTGAAGACCTCCAGGTGAAGGATGTTGATGTCGTCCGCACCACACCGTGCAGCGAGTTCGGCCAGCGCACCGGGCCGGTCGGCGAGTTCGGTCCTGATCTTCCAGAGCATGCGGACGCCCTCCCTCGTGGAAACGTCTCTCCACTCTGCGTGCCGCCTGTTGCCCGGCCGGGTCCGGAATGTTACGCCCGCGTCAACGTTTCCGGCGGACCTTGGGCATCCGCTGTCGGCGCGCCGCCAGGACGACGGCCGGCTCGCGCTTGTCGAGGTCCGCGTGCCGCAGCAGCTCGGGATAGCTGCTCTGCGGTACGGCGGGGTACGTCGTCACGATCGCGTCGCCGGAGAACACGAAGAAGATCGCCTGACCGTCCTTGATCACCTTCAGCAGGGACCCCTCGCGCACGGTCAGCGCGTGCTCGACGGCCTTCCGCCGCGCGACCCGCTTCGCCCAGGCGGCCTGCACCGCCTGCTGCGCGGGCTCTCGGCCGTGCCGGACCGCCTCCACGACGAGCGGCCCGTACCGCACGCCGTACTTGACCAGATTCTTGGCCAACTTGCCGTTCGGTTTCCCCGCGGTCGCCATACGTCGAGCGTACTGACTGCACCGGGTCGACTGACTGCACCGCGTCGGCATGCGGTGGCGCGGTCGGTCAGGCACCATGGAGGCCGTGAGTACCCCGAACCCGCGCCGGCCGATCCTGCCCGGTAACAAGCTGTTCGAGTCGCTGCCCGGTGCCGCCGATCCGGCCACCGTGACCGAGGCCGCGCACCGGACCGCCGAACTGCTGGTCCGCGGGGTGCGCAAGTCCGAGGACACCGACGTGCATGCGCGGGTGGTGAAGCTCGCCGACGAGTACGGTCTCGACGAGCTCGCCGAACTGTGGTCCGACTCCCCCGCGGACTCGCTGCCGGGGGCGCTCTGGCGGCTGTACGTCCTCCGGTCCTGGGTGCACTCGAACGCCGAGGCCGTGTCCCGCGAGTTCGCCGGCGGCCGCAAGTACGCCGAGGTGCACGCGGTCGTCGCCGGAGTCGCCGAGCCACCCGGACCGGCCGAGGTGCGGGACATGGTCGACGCCGTACTCCGGGGTGTCGCGACCGGTGATTTCGCGACCACCCTGGAGCGCGCGGCCGCGTTCGCGCGGATCGTCGCAACCGGCCGGGCCCACCTCGCCGACGACGGCCACGACCAGGTGCTGTCCGCGTCGAAACTGGTCGAGACCGCCGACCAGTTGCAGACCGCGGCCCGCGCCGAACGCGCCGGAAACCTCTGGTAGTTGCGCCCGGCGCCAACCGGTGTTATGGCGTCTCGCGGCCTGGAAACCCCACAGGACAAGGGGTTTGAGCACCCGCTACACTGTTCGAGGTGTCGGGCCGGTGCAAGCCCCGGGTCCCAAATTAAGCCGCTACGAGCGGCCACGCGCCGTGAGGCGCTTCCCGGTCCGGCACCATCTTCTCCCCACGCGCGCCACGCAGGCGCTGCGGCTCAGGGTAGGGACCGGGGTAAACCCTCTATCGGTTCAGCGCGAAGGCGAGCAGACTCGGGGGGAGTTGTTGACCGGTCGACTGGGGGGCCGCTGATCAGCCGGGGAGGGCGATCGGCCATGGTGGGGACAGTTTCAGTGGTGCACGCGCAGGGTGTGGTGCGCGTGTACGGCGAAGGTGACACAGCGGTCCGTGCGTTGCACGGGGTGGACGTGGAGATCGAGGCCGGCCAACTGACGGCGGTGATGGGGCCGTCGGGGTCGGGGAAGTCGACGCTGATGCACATCCTGGCCGGGCTGGACCGGCCGACGTCGGGCTCGGTGATGATCGACGGTATCGAGATCACGACGCTGGGCGACGACGCGCTCACGAAGCTCCGCCGTCAGCACATCGGCTTCATCTTCCAGTTCTTCAACCTGCTGCCGATGCTCAGCGCGCGGGACAACATCGTGCTGCCGCTGACGATCGCCGGGGAGAAGCCGGATTCCGGGTTCTTCGACGATCTCGTCCGGCGCGTCGGCCTCGCCGACCGCCTGACGCACCGGCCGGCCGAACTGTCCGGCGGCCAGCAGCAGCGCGTCGCGATCGCCCGGGCGCTGGTGTCACGGCCGACCGTGGTGTTCGCTGACGAGCCGACCGGCAACCTCGACTCCCGGACCAGCGGCGAGATCCTGACGCTGATGCGGTCGTCGGTCGAGGAGTACGGGCAGACGACGGTGATGGTGACGCACGACGCCAAGGCGGCCGCGATGGCCGACCGGGTGCTGTACCTGGCCGACGGCGAGATCGTGAAGGAGACCGGGCGGTCCAGCCAGCACGAGATCCTGCAGATCATCGACACGATGGACCTGCAGTGATCAGGTTCGCGCTGCAGGGACTGCTCGCTCGCAAGCTCCGGACGGCGTTGACCGCGATCGGCATCGTCCTCGGCGTCTCGCTGATCTCCGGCACCTACGTCCTGACCGACTCGATCTCCAGTGCGTTCGACTCGATCTTCAGCCAGAACTACAAGAACACCGACGCCGCGATCACCGGGAAGTCCGCGTTCGACCTGTCCGAGGACGGGACCCAGACGGCGCCGCCGTTCGCGGCCGACCTGCTGCAGAAGGTCCGCGAGCTTCCGGAGGTGGGCGCCGCCGGCGGAGCCGTGAGCGGTGAGGCGCAACTGATCGGCAAGGACGGCAAGGCGATCGTTTTCGGCGGCGCGCCGAACCTCGGTTTCAGCGTCGATCCGTCGCTGCCACAGTTCAATTCGCTCACGCTGGTCAAGGGCGCCTGGCCCGCAGCCGACGAGGTGGTCATCGACACGAAGACCGCCGCCGAGAAGGGCTTCCAGGCCGGCGACACGATCGGCGTCCAGGCCCGCGGCGCGGTGGAAACGACGCGGATCTCCGGACTGGTGAGCTTCGGGGCGGTCTCGTCCATCGGCGGTGCGACCCTGGCCGGCTTCGACCTCGGTACGGCGCAACGGCTGTTCGACAAGACCGGGAAGCTGGACCAGATCCTGATCGCCGCCAAGCAGGGTGTCGACCGGCCGCAGTTGCTCGCGGCGGTCCAGAAGATCCTGCCGCCCGCGACCCAGGTCCGCAGTGCGGAGGACCAGGCCGCCGAGGACGCCGCCGGGACGAGTGCGTTCCTGAGCTTCCTGCAGACGTTCCTGCTGGTGTTCGGCGGGATCGCGTTGTTCGTCGGCTCGTTCGTGATCGCGAACTCGTTGTCGATCACGATCGCCCAGCGCACCCGCGAGTTCGCGACGTTGCGGACCCTCGGCGCCGCGCGCAAGCAGATCCTCGGCACGGTCGTGCTCGAGGCGCTGGTGACCGGCATCGTCTCGGCCGTCGCCGGGCTGTTCCTCGGGCTCGCGATCGCGACCGGGCTGTTCAAGCTGTTCGACGCGATCGGATTCACCCTGCCGAACAACGGCCTGGAGTTCCGGACGCGGACCGTCGTCGTCGCGCTCCTCGTCGGCGTGGTCGTGACCGTGCTGGCGAGTCTGCGGCCCGCCATGCGCGCCACGCGCGTACCGCCGATCGCCGCCGTCCGCGAAGGCGCGGTGTTGCCGCCCGGACGGTTCCACAGGTATCGGTCGGCCGGTGCCGTGGTGGTGGCCGTGGTGGGCGTCGGAACGATCCTGGCCGGGCTGTTCGTCGACGGTCTGGCGACCAGAACGCTGCTGATCCTGCTCGGCCTCGGCGTCCTGCTGTTGTTCATCGGCATCGCGGCGTTCTCCGCGCGGCTCGTCCGGCCGATGGCCGCCGTGTCGGATCCGGTCGCGCGCTGGTCCGTCGTCGTACTGACCGCGATCGCGTGGCCGTTCGTTCTGTTCCCGTTGTGGCTGATCCGCCGGATGTTCGGGCGTCGGGCCGAGTTCCCCGGCGTACTCCCGGATCGCCCCGCGGTGGCGCTCGGCGGGCAGAACAGCCGCCGCGACCCTCGCCGTACGGCGTCGACCGCCGCGGCGCTGATGATCGGGCTGGCGCTGGTCACGCTCGTCGCCACCCTCGGCGCCGGGATCATCAAGCCGTTCGAGGACGCGGTCGACAAGATCTCCAGCTCCGACTACGCGATCACCGCGCAGAACAACTTCAGCCCGTTGCCGCCGACGGTCGCCGCGGCGGCCGCGAAGGTGCCGTCGGTGACCGAGCTGACGAGTGTCCGCGCCGGGCAGGCGCGGGCCTTCGACAAGACGATCTCGGTCACCGCGATCGATGAGACAGCGCCCAAGCTGCTCCGGTTCGACTGGCGGTCCGGCTCGCAGGCGTCGCTGTCCGAGCTGGGCGCGGACGGCGCGATCGTCGACTCCGGGTACGCGGACGAGCACTCGCTCACCCTGGGCTCGACCTTCCGGCTGCAGACGGTGACCGGGAAGCTGCTGCAACTCACGGTGCGCGGCGTCTTCAAGCCGCCGGCGGGCGGGTCGCCGTTCGGCAACGTGACGATCTCGACCGGCACCTTCGACTCCACGACCACCCAGCCGCAGAACCTCTACAGCTTCCTGAACATCGAAGGTGGCGTGACGGCGGCCAACACCGACGCGCTGAACGCCGCCCTGGCGTCGTTCCCGAACGCCAAGGCCGTGACCATCGAGCAGTTCAAGGACAACCAGACCGACGGCATCAAGAGCTTGCTGAACGTGCTCTACGTGCTGCTGGCACTGTCGGTCCTGGTGAGCCTGTTCGGCATTGTGAACACCCTGGTCCTGACCGTCTTCGAGCGGACCCGCGAGCTCGGCATGCTGCGCGCGATCGGCCTGACCCGCGGGCAGGTGAAACGGATGATCCGGCAGGAATCGGTGATGACGGCGTTGATCGGCGCGGTGATCGGGATCGTCCTCGGCCTGGTACTGGCGTCGCTACTGGCCGCACGGCTGGACGAGATCAGCTTCACCGTCCCGGCCGGCCAACTGATCGCCTTCGCCGTCGTCTCGGTCGTCGTCGGCATCATCGCCGCCATCTGGCCGGCCCGCCGCGCCGCGAAACTGGATCCACTCCAGGCACTGCAGTATGAGTAGTTGTACCGACGATCCCTAACCCCTGGCGCTGCTAGCTTCACTGACTGTGAAGCGAATCGCCGCCCTAGCGCTCGTCGCGGTCCTGGCCGGATGTTCGACGGTTGACTCGAAGGACATCCGGACCAGCGGGATCACCGCCAACTACGTCGTCACGCTGCCCGAAACCGCGGACGCCGCGCGCGTGAGCGCGTCGTACCGGGTCGGCACGCTCACCTTCGTCGAGCTCGGCGACGGCGAGTCGGTCACGTCGTCCGGTGGCGGTAAGGACGTCACGCTCAAGCATCACCGCTCCGCGGGAGTCACCGACTACGACGGGCAGCTGGACGGTGTGGTCGACGCGGGGACCGAGATCACGTTCAATCTCACCCGCGGGAAGGACGACGACTCTGCTCCGCGATCGACGGTCAAGCTCCCCGATCGCGTACGACTGACCGCTCCCCTGGCCGGTACGACGTACTCCCGCCGCGCCGCGATCCCGATCCGCTTCGGCCCCCAGCCCTCCGACGAGCCGTCGATTCTCACCTGGGCCGGCGACTGCATCCAATCCGGCACCCTCGAGCTGGAGCCGGCCCGCACGTCGGCCACCATCCCCGCCGGCTCGATCCGCCCAACCACGACAACACCAACCCCCGGCATCAAGCCACCCACAACCTGCCCCATAGACATAACCCTCACCCACCGCACCGAAGGCACCCTCGACAAAGCCTTCAAAGACGGCCACATCACCGCGGAGAGCCAGTCGGTACGTCGGATCACCTCCGCCCCGTAGCTGTCTGGTAACCGGTGGGCCGCTTGTCGGCTACCTTCGCGAGGACGTGGGTATTCCTGTGGGAGACAGCCTCAGGAGCGTTCCGCCCATTGACCCCTCCGGAAGGACACACCCCCTCATGCGCCGCCTTCCCCGCGCGCTTCTCCCGTGCGCGCTGATCGCCGGACTGCTGCTTCCGGCCGTCCCGGCCGCTGCCGCACGTGGTGACTTCGACATCCAGGCCCATCGCGGTGGGCTCGGTCTGACCGTGGAGAGCACGATCGCGTCGTTCTCGCACGGTCTCGAGCTCGGCGTCAGCACGCTGGAGCTCGACGTCCAGATCACCCAGGACGGGTACGCCGTGGTGACCCACGACCGCAAGGTCACGGGCAGCAAGTGCCGCGACACCGCGCCGTACACGCCGGGCGACCCGGAATACCCGTACGTCGGCAAGTTCATCAACACGTTGTCGCTGAAGCAGGTGAAGCAGCTCGACTGCGGCTCGCAGACGCTGCCGAACTTCCCCGGCCAGCAGCCCGACCCGGGTGCCCGGATGCCTGAGCTGCGGGACGTGTTCGCGCTCGTGCACCGTTTCCACGCGTACGGCGTGAAGCTGAACATCGAGACCAAGGTCGAGGCCGGTGCGCCGTCGGAGACCGCGCCGCGCGAGCAGTTCGTCCAGGTGGTCGCCCAGGAGATCCGCCGGGCGAACATCGCCCGGCAGGTGACGATCCAGAGCTTCGACTGGGGTTCGCTGATGCGGATGCGCCAGGTGATGCCGCGGCTGCCGCTGGTCGCGCTGACGAACTACGACTTCCTGCAGGTCGGCCAGCCGGGCAAGTCGCCGTGGCTGGGCGGTCTCGACATCGACGACTTCGGCGGTGACCTGGTCAAGGCGACCAAGTCGTTCGGTGCGGCCGCGATCTCGCCGGTGCACGGTTTCCCGCAGGACGGGAAGGTCACCGACCCGACGTACAGGCCGTACGTCACCGCGGACATGGTGAAGTCGGCGCACGCGGCCGGGATGAAGGTGATCCCGTGGACCGTGGACGACCCGGCGACGATGCAGTCGCTGATCGACAAGGGCGTCGACGGGATCATCAGCGACTACCCGGACCGGGTGCGGGACGTCGCACGCACCAACCACTTCAAGCTGCCGAAGTCGTACGACGCACCGGCCGTCCGGGCGCTGCCGTCGGCGCACGCGCACAACGACTACGACCACCGTCGGCCACTGCAGGACGCACTGGACCGTGGGTTCAACAGTGTCGAGGCGGACGTGTGGCTGATCGACGGTGAGCTCCGTGTCGCTCACGACCTGGAGGACGCGAAGCCCGGCCGCACGCTGGAGAGCCTGTACCTGAAGCCGCTGGCGGACCGGGTCCGCGAGAACCACGGTCAGGTGTACAAGCGCGGTGGCGGGTTCCAGTTGCTGATCGACATCAAGAGCGACGGACCGTCGACGTACGCCGCAGTCGACAAGGCGCTGGCGAAGTACCGCGGGATCAGCACGATCTTCGTCGATGGACGGGTGCTGAAGGGTGCTGTCACCTCGGTGATCAGCGGCAACCGCCCGCTGGACGACATGAAGGCGCAGAAGCTCCGCTACGCCGGGTACGACGGCCGCCTCGCCGACCTGCAGTCGGGGATGCCGGCGTCCCTGATGCCGCTCGTCAGCGACAACTGGACGAACGTCTTCACCTGGCAGGGCGTCGGCCCCATGCCCGAGGCCGAGAAGACCAAGCTGCACGACCTTGTGGTCACCGCGCACCACGCCGGCTACAAGGTCCGCTTCTGGGCGACTCCCGACGTACCGGGCGCCGCCCGCGAGGCCCTGTGGCGTGAACTCGTCGCCGCGAACGTCGACTACATCAACACCGACGACTTGCACGGCCTTGAGGACTTCCTCAGAAGCTAACGGGCTCTCCTGAGCGCGCTCACGGGTAGCCACAGTCCGCCGGAAACGGCAGCTCGACAGTACGTATACGTCTATTACCCCGCTACCCCGGACCGGGCGGCAGACAGCATCGCCGGCCAGTGGACGTATACGTTCTGTCGACCTTGCACAAACCCGCATCACAACCGCCCAATCCCCAACCCCCGCCGCACCCACGCCCGAAGTCCGTAACACCGGCGGGGCGACCGGGACGACCAGCCCAGCCGGGACGATGATCCCAACCGGGGCCGACCACCCCAGCCGGGGCGAGCGAGGCGATCAGGGACGCCCACGAGTCGGCGCGATCCCGGAAAAGGGCAGGCGTTCCGCGCACCCGGCGTCCGAGCAGCGCCGCCACGAGAACCGGGTTATCCGGCTCTCTTGTTCGATGTGTGGGTGAATTGTGGGGCCGTGGGACAGGTTCTGGTGGGCTCACACCTGGTATTCGTTGTCCGCAGCACCCAGAAGGTGTCTGTTCCCCCGGCCGACACCCCGACAAGTGGCTGACCGCGCTCTCGGGCAGCCACAGTCAGTCAAGTCCGCGGGAAACTGCAGCTCATACCGGCAGGACGACTCGTCTGTCGGCGGCGCTCTCATTCTGGTCGAGCCGCAGCCCGGCAGCGCCCACGCCCAATGCCCGGGGCCAGTACCGCCGGCGGGGCGACCGCGACGATCGACCCCAGCCGCGCAACCACCCCGGTGAGGCGACCAGTCCGGTGAGGCGACCGATCCGGTGGGCGACCAGTCCGGGTGGGGTGATTGGTGCGGTGGGTGATTGGGGACTCTGGCTGGTCGTTTCCGGTGGGTAGTAGTCCCCAAACCTGGCCACCTCGGCCACCCCGGTCATACCGGCCCGTAGATCCAACGCAGGACCCGTCGTCTGCTTGACAGGTACCGACAGGCCCACGGGGCGAGGGCGACCGAGCGGACGCCCTGCGGCGGACGCCCTGCGGGGCCGGCGGCGGGGCTGGCGGCGGGACCGGCGGTGGGGCGTGAGGATGGGTGCTGGTGGCTGGGGACAGGTAATACCGGGTTCCGTCCCACGACTAGCTGCTGCACGAGGCCGGAGCGGGCTGGACACGCGCACCCACACGTCGGACAGCCGGTTAAGGCTTGATCTCCGTGAGGGCGACCACGTCGTCGCCCTCACGGAATGCCTTCCGCTGTTTGATCGCACCGTTGCCGTCGCGCAGCGCCCGTTCGACGCCGTCGCACACCAGCTCGACCGCGTCCAGCATCTGCAGCGCAGGCTCGACGTACCGCACCAGCTGCCCGATCACGTCGGCGATCGGCATCGCCTCCGCGCTCAGGACGTCAAGGCCTCGCGCGGTGAGCCCGTCCCGGGCGGCCAGCCAGTACGCGGCCCGCAGTACCTCAGGCTCCAGCGTCGGGCCCTTCGCCCCGTCCTCCAGCGCGGTGAGTACGACGGCGCGCACGAGGGTCGCGATCAGCACCGACTCGTCCACCGTGAGCGGGATGTCACTGACGCGCACCTCCACCGTCGGCAGGTGCGACGACGGCCGGATGTCCCAGTACACCATCTGCTCGTCGATCAACGTGCCGGCGGCCAGATGCATGGCGACCAGCGCGTCGTAGTGCTCGGCCGACTCCAGGTACGGCGGCGGACCGGCGCTCGGCCAGCGCGTCGTCATCAACCAACGCCAGCTGGCGAACCCGGAGTCCTGGCCAAGGTAGATCGGCGAGTTGGCACTGAGAGCGAGCAGGACAGGCAGCCACGGGCGCAGGTAGTTGCTGGCCTTGATGGCGGCCTCCCTGTCCGGCACCCCCACGTGGACGTGACAGCCGCAGACGCCTTGCTCTCGCGCCAGTAGACCCCACTCACGGACCAGCTGCTGGTACCGCGGCTTCCTGGTGATCGACTGCGCGGCCCGTCCGTGTGGAGGCACTGCGATCGCCAGGAGCCGGGCGCCTTCGTCTGCCGCGGCGGCGGCCAGTTGGGAGCGCATCCGGAGCAGGTGGCCGCGGAGCTCGTCGGCCGTCGTACAGACCGGCGAGTTGATCTCCACCATCGCCCTGGTCAGCTCCAGCGCGACGTCCAGTTCTCCCACGTCCGCGACCACAGCCGTGCTCCGTGGCAGCGGGTCACCGGTCGCTGACACCAGGAGTAGCTCTTCCTCCACTCCGAAGGACGGAAGCTTCATCCTGAACCGGTACCCGCTCGCTAACGGCTAGAGTCTCCCGGGTGAGTTTGCCTGTTGTCATTGCCACGCGGTACGTGTTGCCGCTGCGTGAGGGAGGGTCGTTGCCGGGTGTTGTCGAGGGCAACGACCTCGGCACGTACGTGATCAAGTTCCACGGCGCCGGTCAGGGTCCGAAGGCGCTGGTCGCCGAGGTGATCGTCGGTGAGTTGTTCCGCCGGCTCGGCCTGCGGGTGCCGGAGCTGAAGCTGATCGAACTCGACCCGGCGATCGGGAAGTCCGAGCCGGACTTCGAGATCCAGGAACTGCTGATCCGCAGCGCCGGGCTGAACCTCGCCGTCGACTTCCTGCCGGGTTCCTTCGGGTACGACGGATCGGCCGGCAACCCCGGTGACGACGCGATGGCCCGGATCCTCTGGCTGGACGCGTTCGTCGCGAACGTCGACCGGTCGTGGCGGAACACGAACATGCTGGTCTGGCACAAGAACCTGTGGCTGATCGACCACGGCGCCGCGCTGTACTTCCACCACTCGTGGATGCCGGCGGAGAAGTTCGCCGCGCTGCCGTACGACGCCTCGGACCACGTGTTCTCGGTCGCGGCACCCGGTGTGGCGAAGGTGGATGCAGAGCTCGCTGCCGCGATCACACCGGAACTTCTCGAAGAGGTCATCGCGCTCGTGCCGTCCCAGTGGATCGAGGAAGGTGATCGGGACCGCTACCTCGGTCACCTGGTCGCGCGGTTGGCAAACCGGTCCGCGTGGGTTCCGGGAGGTGCTTCGTGAAGCCCTTCGACTACGTGATCCTGCGAGCCGCGCCGCGGATTCAGCGGGGTGAGTTCATCAACGTCGGTGCGGTGCTCTACTGCCGGGCGCTGGACTACCTGGGTGCCGCATGGGACGTTCAGCCCGAACGACTGCGAGCCCTGGATCCAGCCGTGGACGTTGACGTCGTCTGCGCGTCTTTGGAGCAGGTCCGGGCCATTTGTGCTGGTGAGACAGCTGGCGGTCCGGCGGCGGGCACCACGATCAGCGAGCGGTTCCGGTGGCTGGCCGCGCCCCGGAGTACCGTCGTACACCCGTCGCCGATCCACAGCGGGATCACCGAGGATCCCGCTGCGGACCTGGAACGGTTGCTGGACGCGTTCGTGCGTTAAGCGAGTGCCGCGGACACGACGTCGCGTGCCTGTTCGAAGACCTGCTCCAGGTGCTCGGCGCCCTTGAAGGACTCGCCGTAGATCTTGTAGAGGTCCTCGGTGCCCGACGGGCGCGCAGCGAACCACGCCGACTCGGTGGTGACCTTCAGCCCGCCGATCGCCGCGTCGTTGCCAGGTGCGTGGGTGAGCCGAGCCACGATCGGCTCACCGGCCAGCTCGGTCGCGGTCACCGCATCCGCCGACAGCGCGGCCAGCTTGGCCTTCTGGTCACGGGTCGCCGGTGCGTCGACCCGCGAGTACGCCGACGCGCCGAACCGCTCCACCAGCCTGGCGTGGGCGACCGACGGCGTCTCACCGGTCACTGCGGTGATCTCACTCGCCAGCAACGCCAGCAGGATCCCGTCCTTGTCCGTCGTCCACACAGTGCCGTCGAAACGCAGGAAGCTCGCACCTGCCGACTCCTCTCCCCCGAAGCCGACCGAGCCGTCGACCAGACCAGGGACGAACCATTTGAAGCCGACCGGCACCTCCCACAGCCGACGACCCAGGTCACCCACCACACGGTCGATCAGCGACGACGAGACCAGTGTCTTGCCCACAGCGACGTCCGGACCCCACTGGCGGTTGCTGAACAGGTAAGAGATCGCTACGGCCAGGTAGTGGTTCGGGTTCATCAGTCCGGCGTCCGGCGTGACGATGCCGTGCCGGTCCGCGTCCGCGTCGTTCCCGGTCGCCACGTCGTACTTGTCCCGCTGCGCGACCAGTGAGGCCATCGCGTACGGCGAGGAGCAGTCCATCCGGATCTTGCCGTCGTGGTCGAGCGTCATGAACGACCAGGCCGGGTCGACGCGCGGGTTGACCACGGTCAGGTCGAGGTCGTGCCGTTCGGCGATCGCGGCCCAGTAGTCCACGCTCGCTCCGCCGAGCGGGTCGGCGCCGATCTTCACGCCGGCGTCGCGGATCGCGGCCAGGTTCAGCACCGACGGCAGGTCGTCGACGTAGTGCCCGACGAAGTCGTAGTTCCCTGCCTCCTCACGGGCCTGCTCGAACGTCTTGCGGCGCACCTCCCGGTTGCCGGCCGCGATCAGCTGGTTGGCCCGGTCCGCGATCCAGCTGGTCGCGTCGGAGCCGGCCGGGCCACCGTGCGGCGGGTTGTACTTGATGCCGCCGTCGCGCGGCGGGTTGTGCGACGGCGTGATGACGATGCCGTCCGCGTCGGCGCCCGCGCCACGGTTCAGCCGCAGGATCGCGTGCGACACCGCGGGCGTCGGCGTGAGCCGGTCGGCGCTGTCCACGAGCGTCTGGACTCCGTTACCGGCCAGCACCTCGAGCACGGTCCGCCAGGCCGGCTCCGAGAGCCCGTGGCTGTCCCGGCCGACGAGCAGCGGGCCCGTCGTACCCTGGCCGGCCCGGTACTCGCAGATGGCCTGCGTGATCGCCAGGATGTGTGCCTCGTTGAAGGCACTGTCGAGACTCGAGCCGCGATGGCCCGACGTACCGAAGACCACCTTCTGGGCGGGGTTCTCCACGTCCGGCGTGAGGTCTCCGTACGCCGCCAGCATGGCGTCGACGTCGACGAGGTCCTCGGGCTGTGCTGGCTGGCCTGCGCGTGGGTGCATGACCACATGCAACCACAAGACGGTCAGCCGCTGTGCGGCGTGAGCAGCTGGTCGACGGGCGCGTAGTCGTCGGTCAGCACCGGTGCGTCGCCGACGAAGCCGTCCGGCGGGTCGAGCACACCCATCGACGGTTCCAGCCGGCCCACGATCCCCGGTACGTCGATCGGCTTGTCGGACGCCGCCACGACGAAGTTGCCGCCGCTGTGGCCGGACAGTTCGTCCTTGCGCGCGATCACCGCGACGTACGGGAACTGCGCCTGCGCTGTCTTGATCTCGGCTTTCGCGAACTTGGCCGCGCCGTAGTCGATGACGTTGATCAAGTAGAGCCCGTCCGGTCGCAGCACTCGTCGTACGTCGGACACCAGCTCGCGCGTGGTGAGGTGCCAGGGCACGGAGAGCCCACTGAACGCGTCCATGATGACCAGGTCTCTGCTGTCCGTCTCCTCGTCACGGACGCCGAGCCGGCCGTCCTCCACAGTCACGACCAGGTCCGGTCCGGTCTGGACGCCGAGCTCCCGCTTGTCGAGCTCCACGACCGCTTTGTCGATCTCGTACACCTGGTGCTTACTGCCGGGCCGCGTCGCCGTGAGGTACCGCGGCATGGTCAGGCCGCCACCGCCGACGTGCAGTGCGTTCAGCGGCTGCCCCTCGGCCCAGGTGCCGTTGATAGCGGCCGCGAAGCTCTTGATGTACTCGAACTCCAGGTAGGTCGGGTCCTTCAGGTCGACGTACGAGTGCCGCGCCTGGTCGAGGTACAGCGTCCGCCCGCTCTCCCGGTTCGGGTCCGCGACCACACGAGCACAGTGGTACGCCGTCTCGACCTCACACGGCCGTGGCGCGACGAGGGTCAATGTGGCGCCGACGACCGCGAGAGCGACCGGCTTCACCGCGGCCTGCACTCCACGCAACAGGAACGTCAGCGCGGCTCCGACGACCACCAGTGTGGCGCCCAAGGTCAGAATGATCGTGCTGGTCGGCACGGTCGCCACGAACACGAAGCCCGTCAGCACAGTGCCGACGATGCCGCCGACGGTGGCGTACGCGGACAGGCGGCCGACGACGGTACCGGTCTGCGCGAGCGAGTCCAGCCGTAGCTTCGTCACCATCGGCGTGACCGCCGCCAGGAGCGACGCGGGCGCGAACAGCGTCACGGCGAGCACCAGGAACACCAACTCGTTTCCGCCTCCCCGGAGCGCTTCACCCGTCCAGCGGACCACCGGGAGGATCAGCATCACCAGCGCCCCGCTGAGCAGGAACAGCGGGCCGAGCGTCCGCTGCGGCGGCACCACGTCCGCGAACCGCCCACCCAGCGCCGCACCGGTCGCGATCGCCGCCAGCGCGACTCCGATGACCGCTGTGTTCGTCTCCAGCGTCAGCCCGATGTACGGCGCCACCAGCCGCAGCGAGACGAGCTCCAGCACCATGACGGCGGCCGAACTCCCGAACGCCAGCGCAATCGCCAGCTTCTGACCAACCGGCCCACCTTCACCCATGTGCACCCCGGTAACCCTATATAACCGTCAGACCTCGTCGAGGCGGGCGATCAGGGTCTTGGGGGCTATCTGCCGGTAAGCCGTCTCGACCAGGTCCTCGAAGTGCCCCCAGTCCACGTCGACGTCCAGGTAGACGCCGAGCCAGCCGCGGTGTCCGACGTACGGCGGCCGGTAGAAGTGCTCGGGATCGTCCGCGACGAGCGACTCCTGCACACCGGGCGGCGCCGCCATCCACACACCGAGGCGGTCGTCGTGGTGGTGGTCGGCGTACATCACGAAGGTCTTCTTGTCCCGGACGAACCAGGTGGGCTCACCGTGACTCGGCCGCTCGGTCACCTCGGGTAGGGCGAGACACAGGCTGCGTACGCGTTCGAGAACATCCATCTACTCAGTGTCGCGGACCAGGGATCACGACACCCGCCTCATACGCGTAAACGACTGCCTGTGCACGGTCACGCAGGTCCAGCTTGGTCAGGATGTTGCTGACGTGCGTCTTCACGGTCTGCTCGGCCAGCACCAGTTCGTCGGCGATCTGCCGGTTGGACAGCCCACGTGCGACCAGCCGCAGTACGTCGGTCTCTCGCGGCGTCAGCCGGACCGGTGTGGTCGGTACGACGGGCTGCGCGCGAGCGAAGTCCTCTACCAGTCGCCGGGTGACGGACGGCGCCAGCAGCGCGTCACCGGCCGCGACGACCCGTACTGCTGCGGCCAGCTCGTCCGGGGTGGAGTGCTTCAGCAAGAACCCGCTCGCACCGGCGCGGAGAGCGGCGTACACGTAATCGTCCAGGTCGAACGTCGTCAACATCACGACCCGCGGCGGCCCACCAGGCGTCGAGTCGGCGAGGATGCGCTGCGTCGCGGCGAGCCCGTCGAGCACCGGCATCCGGACGTCCATGAGAATCACGTCCGGCGTCAAGTCGGCGGCCAGCTCGACGGCCCGGGCGCCGTCGCCGGCCTGTCCCACGACCTCGATGTCGGGCTGCGCGTCCAGCAGCGCGCTGAACCCGGCCCGCACCATCTCCTGATCGTCAACCACCAAGACCTTGATCGGCACTCTCCACCTCCTCTGCCACTGGAATGAACGCCCGCACCAGGTAACCGCCTTGAGGGGTCGGGCCAGTGCTCACAGTCCCGTCGACGAGGGCCACACGCTCCCGCATCCCAGTCAGCCCATGACCACTCCCGGGCGCCGGTACGACGGGCCGCGGCGGCTTCTCGTTCTGCACGGTCACCTCCAGCTGGCCCGCAGTACGCCGTACCGCTACCTCCACGGCCGCGTGCAGTGCGTGCCGTACCGCGTTGCTGAGCCCTTCCTGCACAACGCGGTACGCCGTCAGCTCGACAGCAGGGTCCAACCCGGTCGGCACATCACCCACCAGCCGTACATCCGCTCCCGCTCGCCGTGTGCTCTCGACGAGCTCGGCCACCTGGTCCAGACCAGGCTGCGGTCCTGTCTCGGGTTGCTCGACCGGCTCGCGCAGCAGCCGCAGTACGCGACGCATCTCGGTCAGCGAAGCCCGTGCCTCGTTGGCGATGCCCGTGAACTCCTCACGGACAGCGTCCGGTACGTCGGGCAACCGGTGCGGCGCACTGTCCGCGCGAACCACCACCACCGACAGGTGATGGGCCACGACGTCGTGCAGCTCGCGCGCGATCCTGGCCCGCTCCTGCAGCCGCTCGCGTTCTGCACGCTCGGCCTTGCTGATCGTCTCCTGCTCGACAAGTCGACGGTTGGTGTCGGCCCGTGAACGGAGCAGGTCGCCGACCACGACCGCTACGCCCGACAGGACAGTCATGGTGATCAGACCGGGCCAGCTGCCACGGTCCGGTGCCACCCCGAGCGCAACGACCCCCAGCGCCTGAGTCGCCACCCACCAGCCGACCAGCTCCCGTCGGCCGAGTCCACGCGCGCCAGCGATCGCGATGACGAGCGAATGCCCGAACGCCGACGTCGTACCCCACGGCCACGGTTCACTCGGGCCAACTGGCGTGGTCAGCGCAGCCATCACAGCAGTGGTGACGAGCGAGACCGCCACCGCCGCCCGCGGCCGCAGCCACGACAGGCTCAGGGACAGCGCCCGTGCGATCGCCAAAGTCAGCACAGCCGCGACCGGTACGTCGTAGTGCTGTGCGAGATCCATGACGGTCAGCACGAGCAGCGCTGCGACGGCCAGCCCGGCTCCCCAGGGCCGCCTCATCGGTATCTGCACGGTTGGACCTTACTCACAGCTGCTGCAGCCAGGACCAGAAAAACGCCAGGCTGCCGGCCGCCAGCACGATAGTTGCCGGAAGCACCCAGCTGCGCGTTCCCTGCACCAGGAGCCGCTGCAAAGCCGCAACGCCGCGCAGCACGAACAGGAACACGACGATGCACGGTACGGCGATCAAGCCGTGCGCCGCCCACGCGCCGGCTCGCGTCGGCCCACCCCAGGTCCCCGGCTGTACCGGACCGTGCTCGACGAAACCCCAGAACGGCCCGCGGACCACCGCCAGCACGATCAGCAGCATCACGAACCAGCACGTCAGTCCGAGCACCGCACTGAGCAGCCCGTACCCGAACGTCCGCGCAGTGCTCATCGACTGCGCCTCACCTGCGCCGTGACGGCGCCAGCGCCTCGCTGCGGTCCCCTGCTCGCCCAGCATCGCGTCCGCCATCGTCTGCATGCCGATCGGCACCAGCAGAGCGCCGTACACGAGTGAACGGCCCAGGCGCCGCGGCCACTCGACGCTCCGGTCGCGGCCGTCGCTGTGTGCCCTGGGGCGGGTGAGTAGGTCCGTCATGGTCATCTCCTCGGTCTCAAGTCCTGAGATCGAGGCTAGGAATTCCCGGGCGTCCACACCTCCCGCCAGGGAGCCGATTCGGAACCGGTACCCCGGTAGGGGGTCGCCTGTGATCCAGGTCACAGTGACCACGATGCGTGTCGCCGCGTTACACGGTCAGTGCCGAAGACGTGCTACGTCGCCGGCGCGAGCGGTGAGTCCAACAGGAGGTACTCGGACACCATGCGCATGCGGAACCTGGCTGTGACCGCCACGCTGACCCCGGTTTTGCTGCTCCCCGGCTGCGGCAACGAGACCGACAGCAATGTCGCCGCGGCAGCCCCACCGGCGCACAAGGCGGCTCGGACCACGACCACCGACGAGGCGGTCGGCTCCGACGACCCCGTACTGAACGCGTACTACTCGTACCGCGTCGCGCTCGACGTGATGATGCGCAGCGGCGGCGGCAAGACCAAGCAACTCGAGCCGGTGATGACGCCCGCGATGTTCCAGGCGATCAGCGCGCAGGCGAAGTACTTCCGGACCCGCAAGCTGCGCAACACCGGCAACACCAAGGTGCTCTGGGCCAAGCGCACGCTGGCTGCGAACGGCGTCATCGTCAGTGCCTGCTACGACACCTCGGCGGCCCGCACTGTGAACGCCCGTGGTCGCGGCGTCCTCCCGAACACCACCCCGACCCGCTGGCTCGACCAGATGCGCGTCCTCAACCAGCAGTCCCGCTGGATCGTCGACGGCGGCACCACCACCCCGAACGCCTGCTGAACCCCCAGCTTTATGGCAGTGGGATCACGATTGCGCGGCCTCCGGATTCCCCCGCGCCGGCCCGGGCAGACTCACTGACAAGTGCCGGACTGGGCGTGTCTCCCGGTCCCACGCCGTCGCGAGGAGGTGCTCGGTGCGGTGCATCGGCGTGCGGGGGCGAAGGTCTCGATGCGGAGCATCGTGGCCTTCGCACCCGTGCGGCGAGGTGCCGTGCCGAGTGCCCCGCAGTAGGCGTGGGACCGGGAGACACGCCCCGGGTCGAGGGGTCCACCGATGATCGACACGAGTATCGGGCGTTGGCTGCCGTTCCGCAGCCGCCGCCGTACGCCGGAATCGTTCCGGCCGCGAGGTACCAGTTCCAGGATCAGCCGGCTCTCGGCGCGGTACGACGCCGAGGTCGACGCGGCGCTGCAACGCCTGTGGCCGAAGGCGCGGATCTACCACGACCGCGAGTTCACCCGGGACCGCGCCGACTTCCTGCTGGTGGTCCGCGGCCGCGGCGTGATGATCGAGACGAAGGTCAAGAGCGACCCCGGCCTGTTCCGCGGCTCGACCCTCCCGCCACTGCTCGACCGGCTGCAGCGCGACGGCCGGCGTCTCGTCGTACTGGTGAACCAGGGCGACCCCACGCCCGCGCGCGACCTGATCAGCACCAAGCTCGGCGACAAGGGCCGCATCCTGGTCTGGTCCGGCCCGCACCACGACACCGAACTCCGCCAGGCCGTCGAGTCGCTCCTCCAGCAAACCACCCGCCACGCCTGACCCACGCACCCGCCGCCCGGCATCCGCGCCCGGAACCCAGAACAGGCCGCGGGGACTTGGAACAGCGCATGAGCTGTCCCAAGTCCCCGGCGCTTGTTCTCTGTCAGGCGTTCTTGATCGCCGAGACCTCGAGCTCCAGCGTGACCTTCTCGCTGACCAGGACGCCGCCGCCCTCGAGCGCCGCGTTCCAGCTGACGCCGAAGTCCTTGCGGTTGATCACGACCGAGCCCTCGAGGCCGACCCGCTGGTTGCCGAACGGGTCGGTCGCCGCGCCGGTGTACTCGAAGGTGACGTCGACCGACTTGGTGACGCCGCGGATCGACAGGTCACCGGTCACCACGAACTCGGCGTCGCCGGCCGCCTTCACCGCGGTCGACACGAACGTGATCTCCGGGTTCTCGTCCATCGCGAGGAAGTCGTTGCTGCGCAGGTGCTCGTCGCGCTGGCTGTTGCGCGTGTTGATGCTCTTCGCCTGGATCGTCACCTTCCCGGACGAGTTCGCCGGGTTCTCGCCGTCGATGTGGAACGAGCCCTCGAACTCGTCGAACGCGCCCCGAACCTTGGTCACCATCGCATGCCGGGCGCTGAAGCCGATCCGGGTGTGGGAGGCGTCGAGGGTGTAGTCACCGCTGAGGGCGGCGTACTCGCTGGACATCGCGGATTCCTCCAGAAAGGTAGTTGAAGTTTAGATAGTACAGAGTTCACCCTTAACGCTCGGAAGTCCACTCCGCCCCGGCGTGTCCCAAATCCGCTTGCGCCGCGCGCGGCCCGCCTTGTCTCATGTGTGGTCGAGGATCGGAGGACCGTCGTGGAACCGCTCAGCGCCGAGGACATCAGGCGCTCGTTCGTCAATTCGTCCAAGAGCCAGGTCAAGGCGATGGCGCTGCCGGCGAGGTTCGCGGAGCTGGACTGGGAGCCGTTGGACTTCCTCGGCTGGCGCGACGGCAAGGCGCCGAACCGCGGGTACCTCGTCGTACGACGGGAGTCGGGTGTCACCGGGATCGCGGTCAGCACGCAGACGTCGGGCGCCGCGCGCCGGTTCGCCGGACTGTGCGACCTGTGCAACACCGCGCACCACGTCAGCGACGTCGCGCTGTTCGTGGCCCGGCGGGCGGGTTCGGCCGGGCGGGAGGGCAACACGGTCGGCATGTACATCTGCGCCGACCTGGCCTGCTCGCTGTACATCCGCGGCCTGAAGGAACTCGACCTGCCGCAGGGCGAAACAGCCGGTCCGGACGTACGGGCGGAACGTCTCGCGACTCGCCTGGAGAGTTTCGTTCAGCGAGTCCTCGGCTGAGGTCCGGCGCACTAGTCTTGGGGGTGCACAAATCGGCGCGGGGAGCACCAGGGAGAGCGCGATGACCGAGTTCCGGATCACTCACGAGATCCACCAGACGCACCCGGACATTCGCGAGCGGCTCACCGCCACCACGATCGAGGCGATCAACGAGTCCAGCGCCCGTTCCGCCGAGGACGCGGCCCGGGTGCTGCGCCACAAGCTCGGCGAGATCGGCGTCGAGATGAGCGACGACGCCTGCCTGTCCGCGATCGAACGCATCCGCTCCGGCAAACAACTCCGCTTCGAAATCGAGTCCCTCCCCAACGAGGACTAGGGCCTAGACCAGCACCGTTCCCGGCTTTCCGAGGTCGAGCCAGCTGAGTTCCGGCCCCGCAGTCGAGAACGCCGCTTCGACGCCGTCACGCCCCTGACGGAAGTGGCTCCAGCCCTCGTAGTGCACCGGGACGACCGTGCGCGGCTTGAGCAGCGAACACAACTCCACGCCGTCCGCGCCGGTCATCGTGTACCGCAGCGGGCCGCTGACTCCGAACTGCACGCCGCCGAGGTGCAGCAGCACCGTACCCACGTCGAAGCGCGTGCCGACCTGCCGCAGACCGCCGTACAGCACCGAGTCTCCGGTGATCCACAGGACGCCGTGCTCCTGCCCCGGCCACCGCAGAGCGAAGCCGACGACATCACCGGTGATCCGACGGCTGAGCGGCGGCCCGTGCCGGCAGGGCGTCGCAGTGATCTCCAGCGGCGGCAGGCCGCTCCGCCGTAGGGTGTGAACGGCCCACGGCAGCAACCCGACCGCACCGCCTCCGAGCCGCTTGGCACCGCTCGCGGTCGTGACCACCGCCCCGACCGACGGCAGCAGGGCCCGCCCGGCGTCGTCCAGGTTGTCCGCGTGCTGGTCGTGTGTGAGCAGTACGGCGTCGACCGGTGGCAACTCGTCGACCGCGACCGCCGGTCCCACCAGCTTCCGGGACGCCGAGCCCCAGCCGAACGCGTAGCGCCGGCCCGGTGGGTCGAACGTCGGGTCGGTGAGCAGCCGCCAGCCGTCGACCTCGATCAATGTCGTCGGACCGCCGATGTGGGTGATCCGCGCCTCGCTCACGACGCGTGCTGCACAGCCCAGTCGAGGACCTCGTCCGCGATCCGCTCCCACCCCTTCTGCGCGGGCAGGAGATGCGCGTACCCGTCGTACTCACGGATCTCGGTGATCGTGTTCGACTTGTAGTGCTTCGCGTTCGAGCGCTGGACCTCGGGCGGCATGATGTGGTCCTCGGAACCGGAGACGAACAGCAGCGGCGCGCGGGCGTCGTTGCGGTAGTCGACCCAGGTGTCCTGGTGACCGGGCTGGAAGTTCGCCAGCACACTGCCCCACAGGATCCCGCCGTTCGCCGGGATGGCGTACCGCTCGTACAGCGCCCGGGCCTCGTCGTCGTCGAACGTGTTCGTGAACGCGTACTTCCACTCGTCGAAGGACAGCGGGATCGCCTTGTGCCGGTTCGCCGGGCTCTTCAGCACCGGGAACGTCGACTTCACCTGCGACAACGGCACCACCTTGACGCCTTCGGTCGGCGCCGAGTTCATCGCGACCCCGGCGGCGCCGCAGCCGTGGTCGAGCAGGATCTGCGTGAACGCCCCGCCGGCCGAGTGACCGATGATGATCGGCGGCTGATCGAGTTCGCGGATCACCGACTCGAGGTGCTCGATGATGGCCGGTACGGTCACCTTCAGGATCGGCCCGGGGTCGGCGTTCAACGCCTCCACCTCGACCTCGAATCCCGGGTACGCCGGCGCCAGCACGCGGAACCCGCGCGCCTCGTAGTGGCTGATCCAGTGCTCCCAGCTCCGCGGTGTCACCCAGAAACCGTGCACCAGCACGATGGTGTCAGCAGGCATGATCGCGTCCCCTTCCCTCCCACCGGGTTTGCCGAAACCGTAGTGGCCGGTACGTCGTGCTCGGTAGGATCTGTCTGCACGGATCTGGGCTGTGTGTGCACAGTTCGCCCACCAGATCGCCAGGGGTGGTGGAGGGGGCAAGATGGCCGTGCTGCTCAATACCGCTGTGCTGCCGCGGCGGGACCGGGCCGAGGCGTTCTACTCGGCGATGATGTCCGCGAGCGTGCCGTCGCGCGTCGAGCACGAGGACCCGGGTGGCGACGTCCACGCACGGATGGACTTCTGGCAGCTCGGCACCCCGGACCTGTTCCGCAACGAGGGCTCCGGGATCCGTCTCGTCCGGACGCCGAAGCATGTCCGCATCGGCGGCCCGGAGCGCCTGGCCCTCGCGGTGCAGGTGACCGGGTCAGGCGTGTTCAGTCAGGGCGGCCACGATCGGCGGGTCCGGACCGGTGAGCTGATGCTCGTCGACCTCACCGCGCCGTACGACTTCGCCTGGAGCGGGATCGGCGCGTCGCAGGCGTTCCAGATCGACTACGCAGATCTCGGGCTCAGCGTCGAGACGATCCGTGCGGCGGCTTCCCGGCTGCCGAGCAGCCCGGTGTACGACCTCGTCCTGAACCATCTCACCGCGCTGCCGGGGATCCTCGAGTCGCTGCACGACACTCCGTCGGCCGCGATGATCGGCGACGCCACCACGCAGCTCGTCCGCGCATTGCTCACATCCGCCGCGGACGGCGACAGCGAGCCGCCCGCGCTGGCCGACGTACTGTTCTCTCGCATCACTTGGTACATGCGGCGGCATCTGCGGGATCCGGCGCTCGGTCCCGCGCAGATCGCGGCGGCCCACAACGTGTCGGTCCGTTACCTGTACAAGCTGTTCGCCGAGCATCACCGCAGCCTCGAACAGTGGCTGATCACGGAGCGGCTGAAGGGCGCCGCGCGGCAACTCACCGATCCGGCGAGCCGGCACCTCCCGGTCGCGGTCATCGCGGCACGCTGGGGATTCGACGACGCGGCCCACTTCACCCGACGCTTCCGCCGGGCTTACGGTGTCACCCCGCGCGAGTGGCGCAGCAGTTAACCCTCGGAGAGGTCTTCGCTCTTGAGAAGGGCGTGCAGGGTCAGGCCGGCTTCGGTGAGTGGGGCGGGGGTGTCCGGGTTGCGGTTGATGACGCACAGGGCGTCGGTGATGTTGGCGCCGAGCGCGCGGAGCTCGGTGGTGGACAGCACGATCTGGCCGCCCGTGGTGACCACGTCCTCGACGATCGTCACCACTCGGCCGGCAATCTCAGCACCCTCGGCGAGCCGGGCGGTCCCGTACGGCTTTGCCTGCTTGCGGACGAACGCGCATGGCAAACCGGTATGACGCGCGAGCGCGGTCACCACCGGGATCCCGCCCATCTCCAGACCGGCCAGCACCTCGGTGCCCGCGGGCACCAGCGGAACCATCGCCTCTGCGACCGTGTCCAGCAGCACCGGGTCAGCCTCGAACCGGTACTTGTCGAAGTACTCGTTCGTCGTCTGCCCCGACCGCAGGACGAACTCCCCGGTCAGATGAGCAGTCGAGTAGATGCGCCGGCCCAGCTCCACAAGCTCCACGCCGAGCACCTTAACCCGCCTTGCGTTCCTCGGTGGTGGGGAGCATCCGGCGGAAGTCGTCGGCCGAGATGATCGGGATGCCGAACTCGCGGGCCGCGCGGGCCTTGACCGACAGGCTGTCCACGTCGGCGGCGACCACGAACGTGGTGTCCGGGCGGACCGCCTCCTGAGGCACGAACCCGGCCGCGACGGCCCGGTCCCACCACACCTCGCGCGGCTGGACCATGTCGCCGGTGAACACGAGCGTGCTCCCCGGCGGATACCCGCGCGCACCAGGACGATCCGGTACGACGTACCTCCCGGCGCTCACGCGGAGCAGCGCCTCGTCGACGTCGGACGCGCGCTGCCCGAGCATCATCGCGACCTGGTCGAGATCGCTGCGCTGGTCGGGTGAGATCTCGCCGGTCCCCCACGACGCGGTCGCCAGCGCGGACACGTACCACCGATGGAGGTGATCGACCTGCGGGCGTGTCATCCCGAGCTCGGTTGCCACCTGCACCAACTGATCGGCGTCCGCGGCCGTGATCTCGCGGTTGGCGAGGATCGTGTCGAGGAGGACGAGATACGAGTCGGCCTGCGGCGGCTCCGGGACGCGTGGCAACTGGTCGACGAGCCGACTCATCCAGCCGTGGCGACCACCGGCATGCACCGGTCGCACCGTCGGCGCGACGTCCGTGCCCGGAAGCTCCGGCCAGCGCAGCCGACGTACCTCCTCGTAGGCCCACTGCCACGGTGGCGGTGCCGCGAAAGCCCCGAGGTACTGGGCGAAGAGCTCCGCCGTCGCGCGGGTGTCCGCCAACGCCGAATGCCAGCCCTCGATCGAGATCCCGGCCGCGGCGCAACAGGCGCCGAGGGTCCGTTTGGCGCCCGGATGCAGATACCCGGCCAAAGCCATCGTGCACATCGACCGCTCGGTGATCAGCGGAACGGTGACACCGAGCCGCGCGAACTCGGCCCGCAGGAATCCAAGATCGAACTCGACGTTGTGCCCGACCACCATCCGCCCGGCGAGCAGCTCGCCCAACTGCCGTGCGATGTCCCGGAACTCCGGCGCCGCCAGCACGTCGGCGGTGAGGATCCCGTGAATGTGCTGCGGGCCCAGATCGCGTTGCGGATTCAGCAACGTCACCCACTCGCGCTCGACCCGCCCACGCGCGTCCAGCAGCACGACAGCGATCTCGATGATCCGGTGCCGATGGGTCGGCAGCAGACCGGTCGTCTCGGTGTCGATGACGGCGTACATCCAGGCCTCCTCCGGCTCGCTGACCGACTGAGACAACCCAATCACACGCCGCCGACAGTTTCCGTCACGTCAGGTATCGGACGGGATGTGGACCTCGATCTCCTCGCCCAGCCGCGCGCCGCGCGCCAGCTGGAGTTCGTCGCCGCTCCAGAACCGCCCCGGGTCGTACCAGTTGAGCTTCCGCCCGCGCAGCAGTCCCATTTCCTCGTACGTCACCGCGACCACCTCGGCGCAGTACGCCGACTCCAGCTCGAGCTCACGCGATCCGCGACGAATCGCCGGCACCCGTCCGCGGACCCAGCGCGACGCGAGCCGGGCCGTCGACGGGAACGGCGTACCGTCCAGGCGGGCGACGGTCCGCAGTACCGCGTCCTCCATCTCCCGCGTGACGGGATGATCGAGCTGCCGCAGCCAGGCTTGCTGACCGTACTTGCGGGCCCACACCAGCACCGCGTCGCGCAGGTTGTGCAGCTGCGCACCGCGCTGGTGCTGGCCGGTCCACATGTCCGGGAGCGAGCGACCCAGCTCCGCGTGCCACATCAGCGGCGGGAGGTCCTCGACGACGACCGCCATCCCGACGTGGTTGACCGGGCTGTTGGTGGTCATCTGAATGGCGCGATCCGCGGCGCTCCCACCGCGGAACAGCCAAATGTCACCTGTTCGTGTCAGTTCCGTAGCGTCATCCAGTGAAATCCGGCTGGTCACGTCGCTAGGTTAGTCGGCATGAAGGTATGGAAGGTGGTAGGGCTTGCGGGACTCGTCGGCGTCGCCGCGACGGGGGTCGTGATCGCCCGGGGCGAGCGGAAGCGCCGTGCGTACACGCCGGAAGAGGTCCGCGATCGCCTCAAGACCCGGGTCAAGGAAGCAGCCAACGCCTGACCCTGGCGACAACCGGCCGGGCAGTCGTGGTGCGCCGTAACTCGGTGGTACGGCGCCGTCCACGTCCGCCCGGCCGCGGTCGTTGCAGTACGCAACTTAAAGGTTGCGCAAGGCAACCTGTTGCAGTCGGCCGGCGGTGATCGTCGCGGTCTGGTAAGTGCAGTACGGCTGCCGCCTGCGATCGGTCGGCGACCCCGGGTTCAGCAGCCGGAGCCCGCCGGGCGCGGTCGTGTCCCACGGAATGTGGCTGTGCCCGAACACGAGGCGGAGCATCGTGGCCTTTGCACCCGTGCGGCGAGGTGCCGTGCCGAGTGCCCCGCAGTAGGCGGGGAACCATCAGACACCCCCTAAGCCTTCAGGGCCGCCAGCAACTCTTTCTCCTTGGACGGGCTGAGGCCTGCCTTCCGCTCGCGGTCCAGGCCGAGCTCGCGCTCCCAGGCCAGGGTGTCCTCGACGAACTCCCGGCGGGATCGGTGGACGAGGCCGGCCGCGGCCGCCGCCGCACCGCTGCGGGACGACCAGCCCTCGTAGCCCGGCTCGGTCAGCCACATCGCCAACGAGTCCGGGCCCATGTACTGCTCGACCTTCTGCTCCTCCAGCCACTCCCGCGGCGCGAGCACCACCGGCCCGGCGTGACCGCCCACCTCCCGCGCCAGCTCGATCCACTCACCGAACGGCACCACAGGCCCGAACGTGTCGAACGTCCCCGTACGCCCCTCGGTCGCGTTGTCCAGCAGCCATCCCGCGAGGTCCCGTACGTCGATCACCGCCGTCGTCAGCTCGGGCGTGTCGGGCACCAGCAACGGCTCCTCCGGCGCCCGCGCCGCCCGCGCGACCCAGGCGCCCGCGCGATCGGTTCCGTCCCCCGGCCCACCGATCAGACCGGCGCGAGCGATCACCAGCCGATCCCCGACCACCTCGCGCGAGGCGAGCTCACACGCGACCTTCGCCTCGCCGTACAGCTCCCGATCGGCCACGTCGTCCGCGGTCGGCTCCCGCAGGGCCGCGGTCTCGTCCGCGCCGGGAGTGTCGTACTTCTCGTACGCGTTCACCGACGACACGTACGTCCAATGCTTGGCACGGGCACCGAACGCCGCGAGCGCGCCCTTCACGAAACCGGGCTGCCACGAGACCTCGAACACCGCGTCCCAGTCCTGTACGGGCACCGCGTCGTACGCGTCCGGGCTGCTGCGATCGGCCGCGACCAATGTCGCACCGTCCGCCACCGTGCCGCTCTCGCCACGGGCCACACACGTCACCGCATGCCCGCGCGCGATCGCCTGGGTCGCGATCTCCCGACCGAGCCACGCCGTACCACCGAGGATCAGAATCTCCATACCGGCCAGCCAATCAGGCCCGGCCGGCATTGCCCAGGCGCCTCTGCCGAGGGCAGAAACACCCGATGCCCTCGTCACGTCACCGTAATCGTCGCCCCCTTGCCAGGCAGGCGATCCGGGCGCACTGTCGAACCAGAAGACACCCAGGGGTGAGTGTCTGTGGAAACAGGGGGAAGTGATGGCTGGTTTCGTTCAGATCATCGAGTACCGGACGTCCAAGCCGGACGAGGTCGCGGCGCTGCTGGAGGACTTCCGCGCGAAACGCGAGGCCGAGGGCGACGGACCGGCGCCGACCCGCGGCATCACCTGCGCCGACCGCGACGAGCCGGGGCGCTACTTCGCCATCGTCGAGTTCGAGTCGTACGAGGCGGCGATGGAGAACTCACAGCGTGCCGACACCACCGAGATGTCGGAGAAGATGATGGCGCTGTGCGACGGTCCGGGCGCGTTCTACAACCTCGACAAGATCGCCTCGATGGAGTGAATCCTCAGGTACGGCGTACGCCGGCTCGCCCAGGCGTACGCCGTACCGAGGTGACCGGTGCCGGGAGGGGTTTGGGCCGGCACCGGTGGATCGGGACCTCAGCGGAAGGCGCGGTACGACGACGTGGACGGCGGCGCCGCGCCGTACGGGCCGAGGTCGCGGTCGGAGTGCAGCGGGTCGGGGTCCTGCGGCTCGGGCGCCGAGTGCAGGTCCGGCCACGGCCGCGGCGGGAGGGACTCGCGGGGCGGCAACTGAAGGTCGGGATCGGGACCCCGTTCGGGGTCGAGCCACTCGACCGTCGTGGCCCCGCCGTGCCCGTGGATCGCGACGACGGAGTCGATACCGTCCCAGACGGTCGTGGTCGGATAGTCGCCGTACCAGCGGAGCGCGACCGCGCCGTCGGTGAACTGCACACCCTCGGCGACGGGTCCGGTGCCGCTGACCCCGGAGACATCTTGATGACGGATCAGCCGGAAGCGACGGGAACTCATTTCGGCGCTACCTCCCAGAGCCGCTCCCCCGGCAGCTTCCGTTCCGGTCCTGGATCGTGGTCCGGCACCGGGTCACTGGTCACCCGCAACCCGGCGAACCTGCGCGACATGGCCGCGGCGTACCGCTCGGCCAGCTCCGCTTCGGCCCGGTAGTCGGCGACCACATGGTCCCCGAACCAGACCCTCACCCGACGACGCTCCACCCGGACCGCAGCCGGGCGCGGATCACCACCGTCAGGCATCTCAATACACCCGGCACCGAGTCGAGCCGGATCCCATCAGCGACCTCGCAAGACAACCCTTCACGGCAATCACTTCCACTTCCCTGTGGGGATGGGTTCACAGGTAGTGACGGCCCGCCCAGCCGTTCATGACGCGATTCCACAGAAAAATCTCACACCCAGTGAGAAGGCCCACGGAGGACCCATCAACGTCGGGCGACCCAGGGTTCCCAGGTGCTCAGGTCGGGGTCGTCGACGGTCGTGCCGGGGTCGAAGGTGTGGGTGCCGCGGCCTGGGAGGGACGCCGCGACGAGCACCTCCACGTTGTGCGACAGGAGCGCTGGTACGTCGCTCAATGCGTCGACCAACCGCTCGAACATCAGCCGGGCTTCTTCCGCCTGCGCGTCCTTCCGCGTGCGGTACTGGACATCGACGACAACGGCGTATCCGTCCATCGCCTGGACCTCGTCCGGCTCCGGCTCGAAGGTGTTCGGACCGATGTAGACACCGACGACCCCATCGGACGTCCGCGCGCGGACCTTGTACTGCAGCTCGCCCGTCTCGGCCCGCAGATCTCCGTTGAACTCCAGCTCCAGTACGCGGGCCACCCGCTCAGCCGCCACCTCCAACGGCTCGTCCAGCGCCAGGAAGATCTCATCGCTGTCGGCCATCACGACTCCTTCACAAAGGTCACCAGACGTCCATCCCCAAGAATCACATGCACCATGCTCGCCACTCGTGACCCCGGCTGCCCGCAGGCCCGCCGAAAGGCCCGAAGCGCGTCGTCCTCCGACAGACCGATCGGACGGCCGTCGATCACCACCTCGCCGTCTCGTCCAGCCTGTTTGCTGCCGGTGTTCATGTTCCGCTTGAGGGCACTGTTCTTGCCGCTCGTCGGTGTCTTGAACTCGACGACGACCCCGCTGCTGGAACCCGACTTGCGAACCATGACGTCCGGATTCTTCTTGTGCGGTGTGTCGTGGTCGGCCAGGCGGGCGTCGATGCGCCAACCTTCCTCGGCCAGCCGCTCCGCGATCGCCAGCTCCTGCGGGTCGAACGTGCGCGTCGGATCGTGCACCCCGGGAGTGAAGTCGACCTCGAGGGGCCGGACGTCGAAGGCGGGATCGAGATCCGGTACGTCGAGCGGCGGGAGTTCGAGGTCGACGATGAGCGGGGCGGGAGGGTTCTCGGGGTAGTCGAAGGTGGCTTCGATGTGGTTTGTGGTGATGGTGAGGGTGGCGTGTTGCCACTTCTCGGTGTTCTCGTCGGTCATGGAGTCGAGGAGGGTTTTGACGGCTTCGGTGAGGGTGGGGTCGATGTCGAAGTCGCGGGTCAGGCGTTCGGTGCGTTTCTCGTCTTCCTTCTCGTCGCGTTCCTCGAAGATCACCTCGCCGGTTTCGGTGACGGTGATTTCCAGCTCCAGGAGGTTTTCGTCGTCGCGGTCCCGGTCGTCGTCGTCCTTCTCGTGGGCCTTGCGGTAGTTCTCGAAGGCCTTGCGGGCGACTGTGACCAGGGGCGGCTCGTTGTCCTCGGCAACCTCCAGGTCCTCGTACGTCGCGGTCAGGCGTCGCGTGCGGATCTCGGCGCCGGTGCCGCTGGTCGCCTTGTTGCGGTCGGCGGAATCGGACGAGGGGCGGTTGGTCGACGGTCCCGCCGTACCGACCAGGCCTTCGGCCCAGCCGCGCGCCTTGGGCGGTGCCATCGACAGGAAGTGCGCCGCGGCTTCGCAGGCGCGTGCCGCGGCGTCGAGCTGCTGGGCGGCGACGGTCGCCTGCCCGCGGGAGGCGATCAGCGCGACCTGTGCGTTCTCGCGGCAGCGCGCGGCCGTCCGCAGCAGCTGGTCGACGACCCGGGGGATCTCGTCGAAGCAGTCGATCAGGCCGCGGGCGACCCGCTGCAGCTCGGACGGCACCTTGGTGGCTCGGGCGTCAGATCTGGTCGGCGTAGTTCTTGCAGCCGGCCGAGGCGATCTCCAGCGCCTCGGCGGCCTGTTCGACGGCCTTGCTGGCGGCCTCCAGGATCTCGGTGATGTCGCGGTCGATGCCGGTGGCGGTCCCCGCGATCAGGCTCTCCACCAACTGACTGTGCTGCGTGAACCGGAGCTTGAATCCGGCCAGGCCACCGGCTGCCTGCTTGGCCTCCATCGAGACCTGGTGCAGCTGTTCCTTGAGCCGCAGTACGTCGGACACCTCAACCCACTCCCAAACCTAGTTGCGCTTCTTCGGCAGCACGATCGCCGTACCGGCCACGACGACCGGGACCAGGATCCCGAGCCACCACGGCAGACCGGCCGCCATCGCGACGACGACGAGGACCGCGCCGCCCCAGCCCCACCAGCGCGCGCCGGGCAGCCTTGGCAGCCCGAGCACCCGCGACGCGGCCAGCATCGTGACGGCGGCGATCGCCGCGGCCTCGACCCCGGCCAGGAACGATCCGGTGAGCACCCATACCAGCACGAACCCGACCAGTGCCAGGACCGCGCTGATGGTACGCCGCTTGCGCTGCTCCTGGAGCGCGCGGGCCGCCGTCCGCAACTCCTCCAGCTGGTCGACCGACTCTGCGAGCTGCTTGGTGATCCGCTCCGCGACCGTCTCGATGTCGTTCAGCGCGCGGATCTCGGGCAGCGTGTGGTTCGCCCGCTCGCCGTCAGCGGGCAGCCCGGCGCGCTGCAAACTCTCGGCCGCCTTGTCGGCGAGCGAGTTCAGCCGGGTCTGCAGTTTCCGTCCGCGTTCGGCCATCGCGTCGGCCTCGGCGGCCGCGGTCGCCTCGGCTTTCGACTTGTGCGCCGTCACCCGATCCTGTGCCTGCTGCGCGTCGGCCCGCGCCATCGCGACAGTCCGCAGCGCGCGCACGTACTCGGACCACTCCTGCGCTTCTGTTTTCATCGGCGTACCAGCTCCACGGCGCGATCGACCTCGTCCGACCGCAGTGCGGCGAACGGTACGACGACCTGTGCCTCAGGATGCAGCCCGTCCCACAGCAACGCCCGATGCGGTTCGGAGGCCCACCGCACCAGCGGACCCGCCACCGCGCGTACGCCGTCCTGCGGGTGCCGGAGGAACAGGTGGGTCGCGACGTTCGCCCGCCCGTACCCGAGCTGCTCGGTGCACACGTGCAGCCGGTTCCACCACCCGAACGTGATGAGGCCCTGCGCCGGCCCGTCCCGCACGATGTCCTGCAACGCGTTCGCCGGGCTCTCGAAGAACCCCTCTGCATGCAACTGCATCCGCGGTACGCCGTGGAACCCGAAGCCGATCAAGTACGTCCCGCCGGCCTCCCCGCTGCGCATCGCATCCCGCAGCGCGAACATCCGCGGCGCGATGTCGTCGTGCTTGTCCACGGTCTCGACCTCGCACCCGAGCTGCCGCAGCACCTGCACCAACGCATCCTTGCCCTCAGCAACGGACGGTGCCGAGTTCGTACCGTCCATGAAGAGGAACCGCGGCGGCTCCACGGCTGATGCGGCCGTCGACACCGCCAGCCCGGTCAGTACGCCGAGCGCGTCCGGCGGCCCGTCCCCCAGCACCAGTACGCCGGCGCCGGGCTCCGGCCGTACCTCGACCGACACCGGCTCCTCGGTCACCGCGATCGGCAACCCGGTCCACGGCCGCCCCAACTCGGGCTTCACCGCCGTCGCCGTGTCCGTCAACCGCGCCGGCTCAGCCAGATGGAACACCCGCGGCGGATGCACCGCCGAACCCGCGCGCGTCCACAGCTCCTCCCGCAGCGAGTCCAGCACGGGCTTGTCTGCATAGCTCACGAGCACGTGCTGGTTGTCGTCCGGCGACCCGAAGTTCGCGTTCAGCACCGCCTCGCCGCGGAACTGCAGCTCGGCCGCCGCCGTGTTCCCGCTCCGCAGGATCGCCTGCGAATCGGCCGGCGTCGTCTTCAACGCGATCCGGTACGGCACCTGCCCGAAGATCGAGTCCCGCCGCGTCGACAGCCGCTTCACACCCTCGATCGTCTGCGTCGCCAGGACGACGTGAACGCCGTACGCGCGCCCCAGCCGCACCAACCGCTCCAACAGCTTGGCCGCCTCGTCCGCCAACTCGTCGTCGTCCTCGAGCAGCACCTGGAACTCGTCCAGTACGACGAGGATCCGCGGCGGCCGCTCCGGACCCGGGGGCAGCTCCGCGATATCGGCGACGTTCCCGTGCGACTTGAAGATCTCGCTGCGCCGCGCGAGTTCGTCGGACAGATGACGCAGTACGGCCAGACCGAACGCGCGGTCGCTGTGCACGCCGAGCACGCGGATCTGTGGCAGCCAGTGCGGACGGTCCGGGCCGGGGCCGAGCGCCGAGAACTCGACACCGTGCTTGAAGTCGAGCAGGTACATCTCCAGGTCGGCCGGGGAATACCGCGCGGCGAGACCGTGGATCAGGACGAGCAGCAGGTTCGACTTGCCCTGGCCGACCGCGCCGCCGACGAGCACGTGCGGCAGGGCCGGGTTGCCGCTGCGCAACCGCACCAGCGCCGGCGTGCGGTCGTCGTACCCGATCACCGTCCCGACCTCGTCCTTGACCGGCTGCCACCAGGTCGAACGGTCCGGCAGGGTCCGGTCGAAGTCGATGGTCGGGAGGACGGCGATCTCGGCCTGCTCGGCGATCACGTCACAGATGCCCGCGGCAACGGTCGCGTCGAACGGCGGATCGAGCCGGGCCGGCGGCAGCTGCGCGACCTCGACGCGATCGTTGACGATGGCCACCGGATTGAGGAGATCGAGCAACTGTTTCGAGTCCACGTCGAGCTCGGCCGCCGTGGACGCGTCGTAGTGCACGAGGAAGCAGATACCGCGCTTGCCCGCGGTCGCGGCCAGCCGGAGCAGGTCGCGCTGGGCGAGTGTGTCGATCCCTGACGGGTAGTCGAACAGGACGACGATCCGGTAGGGATCGGTGACCTGGCCGGTCTCCTTCAGCAGGTCCTCGAACCGCTCGTGCCCGAGCTGCGCCTGCCGGCTCGCGCGCAGCGACGACACGTCGACCAGGCCGGACAGCACGGTGTGCAGCTGCTCCGCGGTATGTGTTGCCCTGGGCACCAATTGCGGGTACTTCGTGGTCAGATGACCGAGCAGCCCCATCATCCCGGTCAGCCGCGGATCGAACGCGTCGATGCGCAGCCGGAACGGTTCGGCCGCCGCCACGAGTCGCAGCGCGACGCTCTGCAGCAGGCGGCGTGCCGACTCGTTGCGGTCGCCGGTCACCTTCCAGCCGTTGGTGCGGAGCAGCGGCGCCACCACCGGCGTACCGGCCTCCAGCTCACCGACCCGGACGTACGCCGGAACGCCCGCGCCGACCAGTTGACGCGAACGCCAGCGGGCGTCGTTCGGCGGGATCGACGCCAGACCCGGCGCGAGCCGGTCCGCGAGCAGCCGTGCCTTCGGCTCGGCCTCGGACAACGCCTCCGCGGTCTTCGCGTCGACCAGGGACCGCGACTCACGCCGGGCGGCGGCGGTCTGCTCCTGCAGTTGACGATGCAGCTTCACGGCGCGCTGATGCTCGCCGTACGTCAGCCGCCGTGCGTTGTCCAGCAACTGCCCCAGCGCGTGCTGCAAACCGCGGATCCGCGCTTCCAGGAGCTCCGGCGCAACCGGTCCCCCGTCAGGCTTCTCCGTCACGAGCATCGTCCTTCCACACTTGCCCCGCGACCGTACAAACTGCCTGGTGTAACCATGTCATACCGGCAGTCCCAGTGGTCACTCAGGCATCAGTAGTCTCACGGGGCGACAATCTCCAGTTCGTAGCCGTCGGTGTTGTGGAGGAAGGCGGCGTAATGCTGCGGGCCGCCGGCGTAGGGATGGCGGTCGGCGAACATCAGCGTCCAGCCGTGTTCGGCGGCCTCCGCGACGATGCCGTCGACCTCGGCCCGGCCGGCCGCGTTCAGCGCCAGGTGGTTCATCCCCGGCCGCATCCGGTCGTGCTCGGCGGCCGACAGCGCGGGGCTCTGCTCGACGACGACGTAGCAGCCGTCCGGGGCGGTCCAGGTCATGCCGCCCGGCCAGCCGTCACCGTCCTTCCAGCCGAGCCGGTTGAGCACCCAGCCCCAGCTCGTGACGGCCCGGGACAGGTCCGGGACCCAGATCTCGACGTGATGCACCGCGGCAGCCATCGGAGCATTATCTGTGCTCGGCGTGATGGTGCGACACGGCTGTCGAGATCCCTGCCGCGATCGCGCCGGAAACCAGCAGCCAGACCAGCGCGGCGAGCAGCCACGGCCACCACGGCCGGACCTGCGCGGCCTCGGCGACGGCCTTGCCGAACAGCCCGCCCGCCGGCGCGAAGACGAGCACGAGCACCAACCGTGCGAACCTCGTCTCCCTGGTCATTTCTTCATTGTGCGAGGCGTCCGCCGACCCTGCAGAAACCTTGGCGTTTCGCGCCCGGTCATCTTTCTGTCCGTGGGAGGGTTTACGGTCTCGGTGACAGACAACAGATCGGGGCTTCGTCGTGGGTACCACCCGGATCGAGAGCACGGCGTACGGCGCCGCGGCTCTGGAGCGCTTGGAAGCCGTCGTCGCGCGGCTCAAGGCCGACGATCCGATGACCCCTGTCACCCTCCTCCTGCCGAACAACCTGGCCGGCGTGATCGCCCGCCGCCACCTCGCCCGGTCCACGGTCGCCGGTCTGTACCTGGCGACCCTCGAGCGACTCGCCGAGCAGATCGCCGCCGGGCTGCTGTCGCCGCGACGTCCCGCGACCCGTCCGATCGTGGCGGCCACCTGGCGGACAGCACTCGCGAAGGCCCCTGGCATCTTCGACGAGGTCGCAGAGCACCCGTCGACCATCCAAGCGCTTGCATCCGCCCATCGCGAGCTCCGCGACCTCACCGAGCCGGCGCTCGACAAGGTCGCGAAGGCCTCGGCGCTCGGGCCCGATCTGGTCCGTCTGCATCGGCACGTGACCGCCGAGCTGGCCGCGGACTGGTACGACGCAACCGATCTGCTCCGCGCCGCCACATCCCGGATCGCGGCCTCGCCGGCGACAGTCGATGAGCTGGGCGCGCTGGTCCTGTATCTCCCGCAGGAGCTGACCCAGTCCGAGGCCGCGTTCGTCGCCGCGCTGGGCGAAGCCGCCGCTGATCTGACGGTGATCGTCGGACTGACCGACGTACGCCGCGCCGACCGCGCCGTCCGGCGATCGCTCGACCGGATCGGGATCGACCTGCCCACGTCGATCTCGAAGAACTATCCGGTCGCGACCGAAATTCTCAACGCGTCCGACGCCGACGACGAGGTGCGGTGTGTGGTGCGGGACGTCGTCACGGCGTTGCAGCACACGCCGGCACACCGGATCGCGGTGCTGTACGCCGCGGCCTCGCCGTACGCACGGCTGCTGCACGAGCACCTGGCGGCCGCGCGCATCGAGGTGAACGGTCCGGGCACGCGTCCGGTGCACGAGCGGGCGATCGCGCGGACGCTCCTCGAAGTACTCGCGCTGGTCGATCAGGATCTGCCGCGCGCCGACGTGTTCCGCGCCCTGGCGAACGCGCCGACCCGGGACTTCACCGGCGAACGCATCCCGGTGCCGCAGTGGGAGCGGATGTCACGGGCGGCCGGGGTGGTGCGCGGGGACGACTGGGACACGCGACTGGCGCGGTATGCGCAGTCGGAGCGGCGGACCGCTGACCAGGAGGAAGCGGCCGAGGACCCACGGCCGGCCGCGGTGCGGCGCGCGCAGTACAACGCGTCGACGGCGGAGCGATTGCATACGTTTGCTTCGACCTTGCGTCAACGGCTTGGCAGTTTGGCTGCGCTGGAGACCTGGGCCTCGCTGTCCGAGGGTGTGCTGCAACTCTTCCACGACCTGCTCGGGGACTACTCGTCCTTGCCGGTCGAGGAGCAGTACGCCGCGGCCGCGGTCGAGGGGTCGTTGAAGGGGCTGTCGACGCTCGACGAGCTCGGCACGCCGGCCAGTCTCGCCGTACTGCGGGATGTGCTCGATCTGGAACTGCAGCAGTCACTCCCCCGAGTCGGCACGTTCGGGACCGGCGTACTGGTGGCGCCGTTGTCGGCGAGTGTCGGGCTGTCTGCGGACATCGTGTACGTCGTCGGTCTGTCGGAGGATCTGTATCCGGGCCGCGTGCACGAGGACGCACTGCTCCCCCATCGGGTGCGCGAGGCGGCCGCGCCGGAGTTGGCGTCGTTCCGCGATCGCCTGGACGAGAAGCAACGGCATCTGCTCGTCGCGTTCTCGGCCGGTGCGCGGGTGGTCGCGTCGTTCCCGCGCGGCGACCTGCGACGGTCGTCGCGGCGGTTGCCGACACGCTGGCTGCTCGGGTCGCTGCGCGAGCTGACCGGTGACCACACGTTGCCCGCGACACAGTGGGACCGGTACGGCGACGTGCTGCAGACGTCGGCGTCGTACGCCGGTTCGTTGACGACGGCAACGATGCCGGCGACCGAGCAGGAGTGGCAGACGCGGGCGGCGGCGGCGCGGCTGTGGGTTCAGGACCGGGTCCTGGTGCGGGCGCGGGAGTTGTTGCGGGGGCGTGCTTCGGCGGCCTTCACGCGCTTCGACGGTGACCTGTCCGGCGTGTCGGGGCTGCCCGAGTTCGCGGTCGAGGATCGGATCGCGTCGCCGACGTCGCTGGAGTCGTACGCGACCTGCCCACACGCGTACTTCGTCGAGCGATTGCTGCAGGTGGAGCCGTTGGAGGCGCCGGAGGACCTGCTCGTCATCTCACCGATCCAGATCGGGAACCTGATCCACAACAGCCTGGACGCGTTCGTGACGCGGCTGGCCGGTTCGTTGCCTGGGTACGGCGAGCCGTGGACGGAGGAGCAGCGATCGCTGCTGCTGGCGATCGGCGCGGACCTCGCGGACCAGTTCGAGGCGGAGGGCCTGACCGGGCATCCCCGGCTGTGGCAGCGCGAGCGATTGCGGATCCTCGGCGACCTGATGGTGCTGCTCGCCGACGACGACCGCTGGCGTGCGTCGCGGTCCGCGTCGGTGGTGGCCAGCGAGCTGACGTTCGGGTTCGACGGCGAGCCTCCGGTCGAGATCCCGGTGCCGTCCGGGCGGGTGCTGCTGCGCGGATCGGCCGACAAGGTCGACCTTGGCGCGGACGGCACGATCTACGTGACGGACGTGAAGACCGGCGGTTTCTCGCGGTACGAGGGCATCGAGGCGGACCCGGTCGCGGGCGGCACGAAACTGCAGCTGCCCGTGTACGCGTACGCGGCCCGCGCGCGGCTGGGCGAACCCTCCACACCGGTCGAGGCGTCGTACTGGTTCGTCCGCCGCGGCGGCAAACGGATCCCGGTCCCGCTGACCCCCGAGGTCGAGGCACGGTACGTCGACACGCTCGATGTGATCGTGTCGTCGATCGCGGCCGGGCACTTCCCGCCGAAGGCACCCGAGGTGCCGGACTTCCTGTGGGTCCAGTGCCCGTACTGCAACCCCGACAGCCTCGGCCACAGCGAGGTCCGGGCCCGCTGGGACCGCAAACGCCACGACCCGGTGCTGGAACGGCTGGTGCGGCTCATCGACCCGACTGCCCTTGCTGCTGAGGAGGTCGCCGATGAGTGAGCAACTCCTCGACGGGGCCGCACGGGACCGGATCCGCTCGGACACCGACACCACGCTGTTCGTCGAAGCGGGCGCCGGGTCCGGGAAGACGCACGCACTGGTCGAGCGGGTCAGCACGCTGGTGCTGCGGGACGGCGTACCGCTGCGAACGATCGCCGCCGTGACCTTCACCGAGAAGGCAGGGGCGGAGCTGCGGGACCGGCTGCGGGTCGAGTTCGAGAAGGCGCGGAAGGGCGACGATCGACACCTCGCCGACGCCGCGCTGGACGATCTGGATTCCGCGTCGATCGGCACGCTGCACGCGTTCGCGCAGCAGATCCTGCTCGCGCATCCGATCGAGGCCGGGCTGCCGCCGCTCATCGACGTCCTCGACGAGGTCGGCTCGTCGGTCGCCTTCGAGGAACGCTGGGCCGAGCTGCAGCAGCAACTGCTCGACGACGACTCGATCGCCGAGCCGCTGCTGCTCGCGATGGCGGTCGGGGTCGAGCTGAAGCATCTGCGATCGCTCGCCCGCCTGTTCGGCAACGACTGGGACCTGATCGCGGACCGGGTTCTGGTCGAGCCGCCGGAGCTCGTCGCGATGCCGGACCTCAGCGGCCTGATCGCCGCGGCCGCGCAGATCGGCGCGGCCGCCGAGTCGTGCCTGGACCCCGAGGACCGGCTGCTGCCGAAGGTCCAGCAGATCCGCGAGCTCGGCCTGACGCTGGACGCCGCGTCCGATCAGGAGACCCAGCTGGCGCTGCTGCAGACGTTCCGCGGCCTGAAGGTGGGGCGGATCGGGCGCAAGGAGAACTGGCCGGACATCGCCAAGGTTCGCGCGGACTGCACCGAGGTCGTCGAGGTCGCCGGCTCCCTCGTCGAGCTGCTCCTCGACGCTTGCCTACGGCATCTTTCGCACTGGATCGCGGAGCGCGTGCTGGAATCGGCCGAACTCCGGCGCACCGAGGGACGGCTCGAGTTCCACGACCTGCTGGTGCTCGCGCGCGACCTGCTCCGGCGCGACCCCGACGTACGCGCAGACCTCCAGGAGCGTTTCGAACGGTTGCTGCTCGACGAGTTCCAGGACACCGACCCGATCCAGATCGAGCTCGCGGTGCGGATCGCCGGCGGCGCCGACGCGGACGCCACCGACTGGCACGACGTCGAGGTCCCGGAGGGGCGGCTGTTCGTGGTCGGCGACCCGAAGCAGTCGATCTACCGGTTCCGGCGGGCCAACATCGCGACGTACCTCACCGCCCAGCAGCTCCTGGGCGAAACCGTCGCCCTCACCACGAACTTCCGCACGGTGCCCCCGATCCTGAGCTGGATCAACACGGTGTTCGGCACCCTCATCCAGGCCCACGAGTCCGCTCAGCCGTCGTACCAGTCCCTCTCCGCCCACCGCACCAACCCGACCTCGGCCGGCCCTACCTCCACCAGCCCTGTTGACGCCTCGCGCCCCGCACGCTCGGGTGCCGCCTCTGTGCCGCCGCCCGACGCCCCCGTCAAGGGCGATCAGCTCTCGATGTTCGACTTCTCCTCAGACACCGAGGATCAGGTGAGCGATCTCGCGGCCGTCCTCCCGTTCCGCCGGCGCGGCACCGACGTACCGGCCGAGCCACCGGCCGAAGAAGACCCAGCGGCCGGTCCGGCCGTCACGATTCTCGGCGCCACCCCGCACGACGACCTCCCGCGCGCACAAGCCTCCGTCCTCCGCGAACGCGAAGCCACCGACGTCGCCGCGGTCATCGAGGAAGCGCTCCGCGAAGGCTGGCTGGTGTACGACGACCGCGCGGAAACCTGGCGTCCCGCGGAAGCGGGAGACATCGCAGTACTCGTACCGGCCCGCACCTCGCTCCCGTTCCTGGAAGAAGCTCTCGACCGCGCCGACATCCCGTACCGCGCGGAAGCCAGCTCCCTCGTCTACCAGACCGCCGAGGTCCGCGACCTGCTCGTCTGCGCCCGCGCGCTCGGCGACCCGAGCGACCAGCTCGCTCTCGTCACGACGCTCCGCTCGCCGCTGTTCGGCTGCGGCGACGACGACCTGTACACCTGGAAGGTCAACGGCGGCAGGTTCCTCCTCAACGCGCCGATCCCGGACTCTCTGCTGACCCACCCGGTCGGCGAGGCGATGGAATGGCTCCGCCGGACGTACTACGCGGCGCGCTGGCTCACCCCCAGCGAGATCCTCGCGAAGATCGTCGCCGACCGCCGCATGCTGGAAGTCGCCGCGATCGGCCCCCGCGCCCGCGACGCCTGGCGCCGGATCCGGTTCGTCGTCGACCAGGCCCGGGCCTGGTCCGAGGTCGAGCACGGCGGCCTCCGCTCGTACCTCGCCTGGGCCGCCCACCAGGGCGAGGAGACATCCCGCGTCGCCGAGGCCGTCCTTCCCGAGACCGACGCCGACGCGGTCCGGGTGATGACGATCCACGCCGCGAAGGGCCTCGAGTTCCCGATCGTGATTCTGTCCGGCATGACTGCCTCTCCGAACCGTCAGCGCGGCGTTCAGGTCCTGTGGCCGCTGCCCGGCGGGTACGCGGTGAAGCTCAAGTCATCCGTCCAGACCGAGGACTTCGACCTCGTTCAACCCGTCGACGAACAGATGGACGACTACGAACGCCGCCGCCTGCTGTACGTCGCCGCGACGCGCGCCCGCGACCACCTGGTCGTCTCACTCCACCGCTCCGGCAACCGCCGCCACACGAGCAACGCCGAACTCCTCGCCAGCGCCGGCGGCGTCGACGCACCCCACGCCACCCTCTTCACCGGCCCGCCGGTCCCCGACCGCGAACCGACCGCCAACCCCGAAGTCACCCCACCAATCCCCCGCACCGAGTGGGAAACCCGAGCCACCGCCGCGCAGTCAGCCAGCCGAGCCCACTCGGCCCAGTCCGCCTCAGGTCTGGAAGGCACCGCCCCACAACTGGCCCTCACCACCCCTGCCTCGCAGTCCGGCACGGAGCAGCCCGGCGATGAGGGTTTCGCCGCCGATCCGTTCGACCCCGGCACCGCGAAGGGCCCCCGCGACCTCGAGCTGCCGCCCTGGTCCAAGGGCCGCTACGGCACCGCGATCGGTCGCGCGGTGCACGCCGTACTCCAGGTCGTCGACCTCTCCACCGGAGTCGGCCTCGAAGCCGCCGTCTCCACGCAGTGCCTCGCCGAGGGCGTCCTCGAGTACGCCGACGTCGTCACCGCACTCGTCCGCTCGGCACTCGCGTCCGAGGTGGTGAAACGCGCTGCCGCCCGCGACCACTGGCGCGAGTCGTACGTCGGTACGGTGCAGCCCGACGGCACCGTCCTCGAAGGTTTCGTCGACCTCATCTACCGCGAGGACGACGGCCGCCTGACCATCGTCGACTACAAAACCGACGCCATCCCCACCGCAGCCCTGGACGCCCGAGTGGAGTACTACGCCCCCCAACTCCAGGCCTACGCCAAGATCCTCCCCAACACCGCCCCGCCTATCCTCCTCTTCCTCAACCCCACCACCGCGATCGAACGCACCCTCTGATCCGAAAGCCGATCCAGCACTCGACCTCACTCGTTCAGGTAGCCGCGGAGGACCTCGATCCACCGGTCGAAGGCGTCGAGGTGTGCGTCGTGGCTGGCTCCGGCGATGTCCGCGCGCCGCGTACCGGGACGACGACGGATCAGTTCGTCCTTCTGTGCCTCGGTGAACATCCCGTTCTCGGCGAACACAGCCAGCGTGGGAACCGCCAGCCCCTCCCATTCCGCCCAGCGATCCGCCTGCACCGCCGCGATCGTCGCCTCCATCACGTCAGCATCGAACCGCGGCCGCAGCCCGCCCGGCGTGCGCTCAAGATCGTTGACCCAGGCAACCGCCAGCACCCCGTCGCCAAGGTACGACCGCGCCGCAGCTTGATTGGCGAAAGGCACCGGCCAGGAGGCAAAGTACTTCCCGATCTTGCGCGCCCCGTCAGGCCGTTCGTCGCCGCCGGCGTTGCCCTCGAGCATCACCAACCGGTCGACCAGATCGGGACGCGCCGCGGCCGTCAGCATCGCCGTGTGCGCCCCCATCGACTGACCGACAAGCCGGACCCGCTCCCCAGGTACGACCTCCTCGAGGACAGCAACCACGTCGCCGACGAACGCCTCGCGCGAGACATCCGCCGGGCGACGGGTGCTGTTCCCGTGCCCGCGCTGATCGATCAGTACGGTACGAAAGCTGTCCGCCAGCGCATCCGCGGTAGGCAGCAACTCCCGTGAACTACCGGCAAGCCCGTGCAGCAACACGACGACCGGCCCGTCACCGCCGCGATCGGTGACAGCGATCTCCACGTCCCCACGCCTGATGATCACGGCCCATTTCACCTAAGCGAGCAGCCGAACCGCAAGCGCGACGATCAGCAGACTCGACGCCAACGCAGTCACCAACCGCCCCAGCGGCCCGGTGAGCAACCGTCCGAGCAACGCGCCTCCGCCCGCGAGCACCAGCTGCCAACTCGCCGACGCCACGAACGCCGCCACCACGAACACGATCCGCTCGCCAAGTCCCGTGACGCCGGACCCGCCCAGCACGAGCGCAGCGAAGTAGATCACCGTCCACGGGTTCAGCATCGTCATCCCGAGCATCCCGAAGTACGCCGTCCGCGCCCCGACCGGCGTCTCCTGCTGCAACGCATCGATCCGCCGCGCGCGATACCGCCGTACCGCCTTGACGGCCCCCATCACCGCGAGACCGACCAGCACCACAACCGACGCCCACCGCAACGGCCCGACAACCGGCACCAGCAACGGCGCCAGCACAGATCCGGCCCCCGCGGCCACCGCCGCGTAAACCCCATCAGCCGAAGCAACCCCGAGCGCCGCAAACACCCCAACCCGCAACGAGGTCCGCGCGGTCAACGCCACAAGATAGGTCCCGACAGGCCCAACCGGCAGAGCAACCCCAAACCCAGCCAAGAGCCCCGCGACCACAACCCCGATCACAACTGACCGAAGCTCGACCCCCACCCAAGACAAGCCTGCTGCTGAACCCGAGCCACCAAGGCCACAGGTCCCACCAGCAACACCCCAAAGCTCGTCGTAATCATCCCCCCATCATGAGCACCCACCCCCACCCCCTCAACCCAATTACCGCCGGACCAGCAGGTCTTCGCCCGCCGACTCGTAGATGAACCATGCCGCGATGAGCGGATAGGCAGGGTCCACGGCGACAGTTCTGAGGTCCGGTGTTGCCAAGTCCCAGAGAGCACGCTGGAAGGACAACAGCACTTCGGTCCGGAACGATGCGGGATCTATAGCCGTCACGATTGCGCTCACGAGATTTCGGCGCTTCCATCAGCCGCCATGCCCCGAGCGATCAAGTCAGTACTCCTCTATCTCGGTAGCCCCGGCGGCCTTGAGGAGCCAGCGCAAGGCGCCGATCGGCGCCGGGGCCCCGTCGATCTCAACATGAACCAAGAGATGCTGCGCGCCTACGACGTCGGCACCCAACCAATACCACGTCCGATTTTCCGGCTCGAGCCACCACAACCAGTCGGACAGCGCCCACCGCGACACCTCACTCGCAACCATCTGTTCGCCCGGTGACAGGCCACGCCACCAGATCAGCTTGGCGTCCGCCTCCTCCTGCGTCCTCTCGGGCCCACACGCCAGCACGAACCACGCAGGCAGTTCCCGCTGCCACACTGGCAGATCCGGCCAGTCTTCCTCCCCGTGCTGCAAGATCTTCACCATGACCTCACGGCACCGTTCCAACAGGAGCGCACTGTCGGCAGACTCAACGGAGAGCTGAACGCCTGCTTCCCTCGCAGCCCTGGGATTGTCGTCCAGCAGACGCAGGAGTTCCTCATCGGCGTTCAACAAGTGATCCTTCCGCTGCCAGGTTGTAGCTGCTCGAGCAACTCGGGAGTGTGACACCTCCACAGACCGAACAGGTCGCCCGCCTTCGTCCGGGCAACAGCGGAGCCCTCGGGTTAGCTTTCGCATCCTCCTCCGCCACCGCGGATCGACGCATTGACTGCCGCGGCGGCGTTCGGTCGTCAACTCAAGACGTGCAGACTCTGTCACTGGCGGGGCTCCAAGTCCGTCGCCGAACCAATCTCCACGAGTCGGCCGACAGTCTCAGCTCTCCCCACGGACTCATGCTCGTGCAGTTGAGTACACAACGTTTGAAGCACTCGTCACCGACGAGTTGAGTTGCCGAGTGAACCGCCCGGCTAGCTGACAACTGTCACGCTGACTCCGTAACTGCTGGCGAAATCTCCTGCAAGTTCCTCTCCGGCGAGTCTTGGAACACGCGCCTCCCACCAGGGGCGGCCAGGACGAACTTCATCATCCAGAAGAATTGCTCGATAGCGACCATCGATTTCGGCGACCTCGTCCCGCACCCAACCCATCTGCGAATAGGTCCGAAGTTCCTCGCTGTCGAGAATTTTCCTGATGAGATCCCGTACGGCGAGATCGTTGGCGAACTCATAGATGTTGTCCGCGTATCCCTCTTCGCACTCCTCGACGAACCCACGCCAACTGCCAATCACGTCAGTCGGCGTCAGTAGCCGCTGGGACCCGAGAGAGCGCGCCGTCTCACGGAACCTGCCGAGAAATTCTCTTGTGTCAGTCATGGCGACAACTGCTCCAAGAAGTAGGTCGTTGGGTCGTCTGGCCGGAAGAAGGTTCTGATGATTCCGTCCCTGCTCCGCACGCCGAAGTATCCAGTGGAGGGATCGAGGCGAATCACCGCGCCATCACTCGAGCGAACTCCCTCGATTGTTCCTGGCTGCGCACCGCCTCCCATGAACAGGCGCGCTCGCCGCCGATACGTCTGGTAATCGAGAACCTCCGGTACGTCCGGGCCTCCGTTCTTCAGCGTAGCCGATCCTTTAGATCCGAGCTTGATTCCCTTCACGTGTTTCGCATAGTGCGAGAAGGCTGCTCGATCATTCGCGAAATCAGCTACGCGAATTAGCTCACCAGTCGAGTTGCCGGCAGCGGCACGCATTTGCCCAAGGCCGGGGAAGCGGGTTGCGATCAGGCCGACGCCTACGTCGGCCACCAGTTGGGAGCAGTTGCCTTTGAGGATGCAGGCTTGGGAGTCGAGGATGCCGGCGGTGCCGGCTGAGAGGACTCCGGTGGCTGAGGAGACTTGGAGGAGGATGGGAACGGCGGGGCCGCAGGCTCGGGCGAGGGTGCAGATGACGGCGCCGCCCAGGGCGGCTGTGGAGATGTAGCCGGAGATGTGGGAGACGTCGGTGAGGGTGCCGTCGATGCCGTCCAGGCCTTGTAGGTCTGTGGATTTGAGCGGGTTGGCGGCGGTGTAGGCGTAGGGGTTGGCGGAGCCTGCCTGGTCTGTGGTGAGGAAGGTGCCGGTGGTGGGGTTGTACTCGCGTTGGCCCAGGAGGTAGTTGCCGGTGGGGAGTTTGAGGCCGCCGATGTAGCCGGGGGTGGGTGGGCTGGAGGGCGTCTGGTTGCTTGGACCTGCCCGTGTCAGGCCGTAGGGCTCGTAGTTGGCGGTTGTTGCTGTGAGCACCGAACCGTTCGGGGTGGTGGTGAGTGCGGTTCGGGTGCTCGGGGTCTGTTGGGCGAGGAGGCCGGAGCCGTACAGGTAGCGGGTGGGTTGCGAAGCTCCTGCAACGCTCAGGATTTGCGGGGAGAGCGGGTCCCAGAGGTAGCGGGTGGTTTGGGAGCCGGTGGTGGAGGTTGCTCGGCGGCCGTCGCCGGTGTGGGTGTAGGTGGTCTTAGCGCCGGCGGTGGTTGAAGTGACGGGTTTGCCGGCTGCTGACCAGGTGTAGGTGGTGGTGCCGTCGGAGGTGAGGTTGCCGTCGGGGTCGTAGGTGTAGGTGTGGGTTGTTGGCGGGCGAGTGGGTAGTCGGCGGGTGCGGTGATGGAGGCCTGGAGTTCGTTGGCGGGGCCGTAGAGGGACCAGGTGCTGCCTGACGGGCGTTTCTCCCAGGTGCGGTTGCCGTTGGCGTCGTAGTCGTAGCGGATGTAGTCGGTGGCGGCGTCGCTGCAGTGATCGACGCCGTAGCAGGCGGCGGTCAGGCGGTTCAGGGCGTCATAGCTGTACGACGTCTGGCCGGCCACCGTGTCGTCGGTGCGGAGGAGGTTGTCCGCGGTGTCGTACACCGAGCTGATCGTGCGTAGCGGGCTGCCGCGTTGCGCGAGCGCGAGGGTGGTGGTGCGACCGCGGAGGTCCAGCCGCTCGGTCCTCGTCAACCCGCCTGGTTGGGTTGTCGTGATCGTGCCGTGGGCGGCGTCGTAGCGGGACGACGCGAGTGGCTTGCCGTCAGCGGCGGCGGAGGTCAGGCGGTTGGCCGCGTCCCAGGTGTACGACTCGGTGTGGCCGGCTGCCGTCCGCCCGGCGAGGTTGCCGACGGCGTCCCAGCGGTAGGACACGGCGCCGGCCGATGTGAGCTGATCGAAGGCGTCGTATCCGAAACGGGTCGTGCCCAGGCCGTCGGTCATCGACGTACGGCGGCCTGCCGCATCCCAGGTGTAGCTGACCGCGGGTGTCTTGTCGGAGTACGTGATCCGCAGCGGTGCACCGCGCGCGTCCAGGACGAAGGACGCCGTCTTGCCCGAGGGGAGCGTGGTGCGGATCAGGCGGCCGGCCTTGTCGTACCCGAACTTCCAGGTGCGACCGCCGTACGTCGTCGAGGTCGTCCTGCCCGCGCCGTCGTACTCGAACCTCTGGGAACGGCCGCTGGCGTCGACGGTCTCAGTGACCCGGCCGGACGCGTCGAAGGTCGTGGTGGCCTCGGGCAACGATGGTCTGGTGACGCCGGCTACCGCGCCGGCATCGTCGTAGCGCAGTTTGGTGGTGCCGCCACGGGCATCGACCACCGTCGACACGCGGCCCTGGCCGTCGTACGTCTGGCTCGTGGAGACACCAAGCGGCCCGTGCTGCGAGAGCGGCTGGTCGTCGTCGTTGTAGGCGATCGTGCTGACCGCACCACGCGGTGAGGTCGACTTGGTCGGACGTCCCCACCCGTCGTTCTCGAATCGAGTCACCTGCCGCAAAGGATCCGTGACCGCAACAAGATCACCGTCGGCGGAGTACGAATAGCGCACCACCCGGCCCAAGGCGTCATGGGAGGCCGTGACCAGCCCGCGTGGGTCGTAGCTGACCGACGAGGTGCGACCGGCGTACGACGTGCCGGTCAGGTTCCCGCGGACGTCATAGGTGTACGTCGTACGCCGTCCCAGCGGATCCACCGTCGCGACAACGTCGTTCGAAGCGTTGTAGGTCCGTCGCGTCACAGCACCGACCGCGTCGGTCGAGGCGACAACCCGACCGAGGGAGTCGTACTTGTGCCGCGCACCATGCCCCAGGCTGTCGAAGACCCGGATCAGATTGCCGTCGGCATCGTAGTGGAACGTGGCCGCGACGCCGGTCGGATCGGTCTGGCGGATCAGCCAGTTCCGCTCGTACTCGTTGATCCACTTCCCACCTGTCGGATCGGTCATCGTCGACGTGCCGCGGATCCCCTCGGTGTCCCAGGACCACGTCGACCGCCCGCCCTTGGCGTCGGTCTGCGCGACGACGCGCCCGTCGGTGTCGTATTCGGTCACGTACGCCGGCTTCGCCGCATCCCCCACCGTCTCGGACGTCAGCCGCCCCTCGGAGTACTCGTACCGCGTGCGAACCCCACCCGGTGACGTCACCCCGACCAGCCGCCCGTCGGCGTACTCGTACCGCACCGTCCGCGGCGCGACGCCGGGCCCCGACAACCGCACCGACGTGATCTGCGCCGCTGAGTTGTACTCGTACGACAACGACCGCCGCCCGTTCGCGACCGTCCGCACGAGTCCCGACGCCCGCGCGATCGTCACCCCTTGACCGTTGCGATCCCGGATCGCCTGCAACTCACCGGTCGCCGAGAACTGCATCCGCACCTGGTCGATACTCGTCAGCACGTACGTCGGCCCCGACCGCGCCAGCGTGAATCGAGCAGCGCCTGGCTCCACGGCGAACCCGGTCCCGTGACGCGCGAACCCGATCTCCCGCCCGTCGGACGCCAGATAGCGAACACCACCGGACGACACGATGAGACGGTCCGAGTACGACGCACGCCACCCGGCACCGAGTGTGCCGGTGGATTCGTCGTTCGAGTTGTACGTCCGGGTCACCGTGAGCGGTACGCCGAGCGCCGTCACCGAGGCGTCAGTCTCGACGGCGGCCAGTGCGCCCGTCAGCGAGTTGACAGGATCGGACTGCATCGCGAACGGCCCGAAGAACGCGCGCGCCTGCTTGTCCGGGAACACGAACCCGGGGGCTCCGGCGTAGATCATCATCGACGCCGACGCCGAACCCTTGCCGTTCGTCAAGGACACGGACAGCAGGTTCGGTGAGCCGACGAACTTGCAGTCGAGTGGCACGAAGACCGACCAGCTCAGCGACTGGGTCCGCGCCGGCTTCGGTTTCGGCACGTTCTCACAGGGCCAGTGGTTGACCTGCCACGTGCGGGTGTCGGTGATCCGGAGGTAGCAGAGGTCGATCGTCAGGTTGAACGTGCGGGCCTGGAAGGTGAAGGTGAGCCCGGTGCCGGCGTGGGCCATGCCGCCGTCGAGGGCGACCTCGGTGCCGGTGCTCAGGACCTCGCCGTTCGCGGAGACGGTCATGTCCGGGTGCAGACAGGGGTACTCGTCCGGGCGGGCGGCCTGCGCGAGGGGTGGGACGGGCACGAGCAGGAGGACCGCCAGGACGAGCGTGAGAAGCCGGTTCCGCACAGTTCGCCTCCGCTCAGTCGTGGGGTTGTGACAGAGAGTTTACGGAGTTCGGCGTGCCGGACGACCGGATGATTACAGGTTGTGGATAACGGGCAGTGACTTTGGCGTGCGGGGGGCCGCGGAGTCGCTACGATCTGCGGAAACAGGTGAGGAACGTTCGAATGATGGTCCGCCCGCTGGCGGGTCTGCCACCACAAGTGTGAGGGTGTGGCTCATGAACATCGGTACCCGGAAGATCGTCGTCGACGAGGCGATCGCGCAACTGCGGCTGTACGCCGAGACCAACGGCGCCGTGCTGCAGTACTACGACGGGCTGCCGGGTATGACTACCGTCGGTGGCTCCGACCCGAATCGGATCACGTTCGAGGACCTGGGGCGGATCATGGTGATCGGCGCCGATCTGCGCGTGCTCGACATTCCCTGGCTGCTCGAGGTGGAGGCCGAGAAGGAGCTCGCCGCGATCCCGGTGGACGCGCGCCTCGAGGACGCGGCGCCGGGCACCGAACTGTTCGAGGCGGCGATGGCGCTGGACGACAAGTTCACCGGCCACCGCGGGTTCGGGCACGCGAAGAAGTCGAAGCTGCTGCACCTGAAGCGCCCGTACCTGTACCCGGTGACCGACAGCTTCATCCGGATGACCTACGGCTCGGCGTCGGCCGGGGCCGAGTTCCTCAAGGCGGTCCGCGAGGACCTGGTGAACCCGGCAAACGTCCGCGACTTCAAGCTGCTGCAGGTCCGCCTGATCGCGGAGCCGGCGACCAGCGCCGCCCGTCTGCTCGGCGAGGTGCCGACGCTCCGCCTGCTCGACATCCTCGCCTCCCTGCTGGGCGAAGCGAAGTAGGACCTACAGCACGCCGAGGCGCGCCAGCGGCTCGACCAGTTCGCGTTCCTCGTAGGACAGGTGCGACAGCAACGTGTCGTCGAGCAGGTCGACGGCCGCGCGCAGACCGTTGATGTCGCCTGATCCGTCAACCAGCGCGACGAGTGCTTTGTCGACACCTTCCAGTACGTCGTGAATGATCTTGTGCTCCTCCTGCAGCCGGTCCACCACCGGCGCCAGGTCGGGGTCGGCACGACGTAGGTGCGGGAACAGCGAGGCGTCCTCGAGTGAGTGGTGCGTCGTCACGAGCCGGCAGTACGACTCGCAGTACGTCCCGAGCGTCCAGTTGTTCTGCCGCATGGTCATCGTGTTGATGTGCGACCGCGCAGCACCAACGCCCAGCGTCCCTGCTGCGACCTGCTCGACCAGGTCCCGTACCTGGTCGAGTTCTGCACGCAGGTGGTCGTGTACGTCGATCAGGTGCTGACCGGACTGCAGCTGGTACGGCGTGTACGTCCGCGACGGGTCCTGCGCCGGACCGGTCGGCCGAGCGGACTCATCCAGCACCTGTACGGCGCTGCGTCGTACAGCGGGAGGTGGTGTCGGTACAACGCTGAAGCCGGCCGGAGCAACCGACCGCGCAACCACAGCCCCAGACCGAGCCACCGCGACGGCCTCGCGCACACCGGCAGCCACCTCAGCGAACCGCCGGATGTCGTCCGGGTTGTCCGAGGCAAGGATGTAGGTGCTCATCCCCTCCCCCAGCGTCAGCTCGGTCAGCTGGTCGATCCACAGCTCCTCAGGCCCTTGCAGGAACCCACCGCCACCACTGAAGACACCAGAGACGTTGTAGAGCCGCCGCACCGCAGCAGGGTCCCGCCCGGCGTCCACAGCAGCCTCGTCGATGATCTTGTTCATCGCGGCCAGCTCGTCCGGGCCGGCGTACCCGCTGCTCGGGAGCCAGCCGTCCGCCAGCCGTCCGGTGAGTGCGAGCATCCGCGGCTTGTACGCGCCCAGCCAGATCGACACGTCGTGAGCGGGCGCCGGACCGCGCTTCGCACCGGACACCGTGTAGTGCTTGCCGGCCAGCCGGATGCCGCCGCCACCTGGCGTCCAGACCTCGCGCATGATCGCGATGGCCTCTTCCAGTGCGGCGATGCTCTGTCCGGTGGTCAGCCGCGGCCCACCGTTCGCTGCGACCGCGTCGAGGAACCCACCGGCGCCCAGGCCGAGCTCAACGCGCCCGCCGGTGATCAGGTCCAGCGTCGCGACGCTGCGCGCCAGGACGACCGGGTGCCGGAGCGGGAGGTTGGCGACGTTGGTAGAGACCTTCACGCGCTCGGTGTGGGCTGCGACGACGGACAGCAGCGTCCAGGCGTCCATCAGCCGCGGCTGGTACGGGTGGTCCTGGAAGGTCACCAGGTCGAGGCCGACCTGCTCAGTCAGCTGGGCCAGCGCGATCACGCGGTCCGGGGCGTCGACCGTGGGGGTCAGGAACGTGCCGAAGACCAGCTCGTGGCCGTAATCCATGATTCACCTTCTCGAAGTGGGTTCGGGAGCAAAACTACTTCGATAGGCGAATAATCTCAACTACAGAACATCTACTGCCGGATGAGCAACTCGAATGCGTCCGCCGGGCGCATCCCCTCGCCGCGCCGGTACGCCGCCTGATACGCATCCGGACCCAACGCGAGCGACGTCGCGGCGACCGCCCGGGCGAGATCCTCCGCCTCTGTCGAGGCCATCAGGTAGTTCTCGGTCGCCCGGGTCGCGGACGCACTCCCCAGCAGGGTCGCGGCGAGCGTCTTGTCCGGGTGCGAGGCCGCGATCCCCTCCAGCGACCAGCACATCCCCCGCAGCGAGTCGAACTCCTCCGAGACCCGGAAGGCTTCCAGATGCAGCTCCAGCGCATCGTCCGGCCGGCCTTGGAGCTCCCGGACGAACCCGAGCTCGACCAGGACGATCGACAGGTACAGCACCGATTCCGTCTGCAGGCGGGCGGCGTCGATCAAGGCCTGCAACCGCTCCGAGGCTTCGTCGAGAGCGCCGGTACGACGAGCCGCGAAGCCGAGCACCAGCTCCGCCAGAGCCTGCGTCGCGCGCTGGCCCTGCTCGGACGCCAGCCGCAGCGCACGCTCGCCGTACGCCCGGGCAGGCTCGTAATGTTCTCGCCGGATCGCCGTCCAGCCGAGCATTGCCAGCGCGCCGGCGACCTCCGGCCACAGCCCGATCTCCTCCGCGGCCTCGGCACCTTCGAGGTGCAACCGCTCCGCCTCGTCGAAATCGCCGACGAGCTCGGCGTGGGCCCCGAACCAGCCCGTCGCCTGCAGCACACCCCACCGGTCTCCCAGCGCCCGGAACATCCCGATGCTCTGACAGGCGTCGTCGTACAAGGCCGGCAGATCCGCCCGGACGTGGGCATGCTTCGCTCGCGCAGCCAGCACGGCCGCCACGCCCCACTGGTTCCCGTCGGCCTCGAACGTCTTCAGAGCCTGCTCGAGCAACGACAGACAGGCCGAGAGGTCGCCGACGTCGCTGGCAGCATGGGCGATCCACCACTGCCCCATGGCATCAGCGCTGTCCAGCCATCGGTCCCGCTCCGCCACAGCGTCAGGGTGTCCCAGCAGGTACATGAACCCGGTCCGCCAGACCCCAGCTCGAGCCGAATCCGGCACCGTGTCCAGGGACCGTAGAGCCTCCACGTGCCGACCACGCAGGAACCAGTACCACGACAGCGCGTCCACAAGCCGTTCAGCGAGGTCCAGCTGCCCTGTGGTCACTGCACGATCCAGAGCGGTCCGGAAGTTGGCGGAGTCCTCGTCCAGCAGCTGCAGCCACCTGCTCTGCTCGTCACAGAACAGTCCGGGCCGCGCCGCCTCAGCCAGCGACACGTAGTACGACAGGTGCCGCTGCCGCGACGACTCCAGCTCACCGCTGACCCGCAGCTTCTCGACGCAGTACGCCGCGACAGACTCGAGCAACCGGAAGCGACCACCATCGACCGGTACGACGAGCGACCGGTCCACCAACCGCACCAGGACATCGAGTACGTCGTCCTCGCCGCAGACAGCCGCCGCAGCGTCCGCCGTACACCCATCTGCATGTACGGCGAGCTGCCGCAGCACGGACTGCTCCTCCGGCGCGAGCAGCTCCCAGCTCCAGTCGATCATCGCGTGCAGCGTCTGCTGGCGTGGCGCAGCACCGCGGTGTCCTGTCGCCAGCAGCCGGAAGCGGTCGTCGAGCCGCGCCACAAGCCCCCGGACACCGAGCGCTCGTACTCGCGTCGCAGCGAGCTCCAACGCGAGCGGGATCCCGTCCAGCCGCCTGCACAGTACGGCGACATCGGCAACGGTCTCGTCCGTCAGAGCGAAGCCACGTGACGCGGCCGCCGCACGTGTCACGAACAGCTGCGCCGCGCTGGACTCGCCAACGACCTGCACGCCACCCGACAGTGGCGGTACAGACAACGGCGGCACACTCCACACCACTTCTCCAGCGAGACCGAGTGGCTCACGGCTTGTCGCCAGGACACGTAGCCCTGGAGCAGCAGCCAGCAAACGGTCTGTCAGTACGGCGACCTCCTCGACGATCTGCTCGCAGTTGTCCAGCACAAGCAGCCGGGACCCCATCACCGAAGCCAGTCGATCGACCACAGGTGTGCCCTCGGTGTCACGGAGATCCAGGGCAGCCTGCACCGCGTCCGTGAGCGAGTTGGCGACCGACAACGCGTGAGGAGTCACGGCTGCCAGCTCGACCAGCACGACGCCGTCCGCGAACCGCTCCGCAACCTCAGACGCGGCCGCGAGCGCCAGGCGGGTCTTGCCGACACCTCCCGGACCAGTCAGCGTGACTAACCGTGATGTGCCCAAACAGGCACCTACGTCGGCCAACGCATCGGTGCGACCGATCAACTCAGTCAGCTGCGCAGGAAGGTTGCTGCGTGCGTGCGGCAGCTCCTGAGCGAGGATCGACTGCTGCAGCGCCACCAGTTCCGGGCTCGGGTCCAGCCCGAGGTCCTCCAACAGCAGCTGCCGCAGCTCCTCAAAACTCTCGAGCGCCTCGGACTGCCTTCCGGACCGGTAGAGCGCCTTCATGTGCGCGGCCCGGAGCCCCTCACGCAGCGGGTGCTCCTTCACGAGCGCTGCCAGGTCCACGACCGGTAGATCGGCTTGCTCGAGCGCAGTCAGCCGCAGATCGGTCAGCCGGGCCACAGCGGTCTCGACGAACGCGTCGTCCGCAAAGTCGGCGTACGCGGGGCCACGCCACAACGCCAGGGCCTCGTCGACCGAGCCGGCCGCCAGCAGCTCACCGAACTGCAGAGCGTCGTACGTCCCAGCAGAAACCACCAGCGAGTAGCCGGCCGGGCCGGACTGCACCAGCGAACGGCTACCGGGCTCCGCGTCCTCGAAGGCCCGCCGCAGCTGGGACACCTTCGCCGACAGCGTCCCGGACGGGTTACCGGGCAGTTCCGACCCCCAGAGGTCGTCGATGAGACGGTCCGCGGGCACAGGTCGGCCCTCGTGCACCAGCAGGTTCGCCAGCAGTGCACGCACCTTCAGCCCCTGGATGACCACGGGGGTCCCCGCGTCCGTCCACGCCGTCACCGGTCCCAGTACCCCGAAGCGCATGACGGCACCTTATTCCGGTCAGCCCGAAAGGACCGGAAAGAAACCGTAAACCCCTTCCGGCAGAGTCTGTGTCAGACGGAAGGAGGACGCAGATGCGACTGGCAGTGATCATCGGCAGCACCCGGCGCGGCCGGTTCGGACCGACCGTGGCGCACTGGCTCGCCGAGCAGGCAGCCAAGCAGTTCGAGATCGACCTGGTCGATCTGGCCACCGCCGACCTGCCGGCCACGCTGCCCGACACGGACGACGAGACACCGCACGAGGTCGCCGTACTGAGCAGCAGGCTGGCAGCGGCGGATGCGTTCGCCGTGGTCACGCCGGAGATCAACTGCAGCTTTCCGGCGACGCTGAAGACCGCACTCGACTGGTACTACGAGGAGTGGCACGCCAAGCCGGTGGCGATCGTCAGCTACGGCCGGGAGAGCGGCGGCTGCCACGCCACCGCACAGCTGCGGCAGGTCTTCTCGGAACTCCAGGCCGTCACCATTCGCAATACTGTCGCACTGCCCTGCTACTGGGAGCAGTTCACCGCCGACGGCGGTTGGCCCCGCGCCTCCGCCGGCTACGAGGCAACCGCCAAGCTCATGCTCGACCAGCTCGTCTGGTGGGCCGAAGCACTGCAGGACGCCCGAAAGCGGCGTCCGTACCAACCCTGAGAGGAAAAGACCCATGAGGAAGCTGATCGAGTCCACGTTCGTCACCCTGAACGGCGTCATCGAGGAGCCGCAGAACTGGAGCCCGCCGTACTGGGACGAGGAGCACATGGCGTACAACCAGTCGCTGATGGAGGGCGTCGAGGGACAGGTCCTCGGCCGCGTCACCTACGAGGGCTTCGCGGACGCCTGGCTGTCCCGGGCCGGCGACCCGGTGGCCGACATCTTCAACGCGATGCCGAAGTGGGTGGCCTCCCGCACTGTCACCGAGTGGAAGTGGAACGCGCAGCCGCTCGAGGGCGACGCGGCCGAGGCCGTCCGGAAGCTCAAGGAATCCGAGGGCGGCGACCTGATCAAGTACGGCACCGGGGAGTTCTCGAAGACGCTGCTGGAGAACAAGCTCGTCGACGAGTACCACTTCTGGATCTTCCCGGTGGTCGCCGACGGCCCGACCATGTTCCAGGGCGCGGGGATCGACATCACCCACCTCGATCTGCTCGGTACGACGACGTTCAAGTCCGGCATCGTCGTCCACAAGCTCGCGCCGAAAGCCTGACAATGACCGAGCTGAACGCTGAACATGCTCGGCGGGCGATCGTCGAACACAGTCGGCGGCTGGCGGAGTCAGCCGTCGCCGCGGGACCTGACGCCGCCGTGCCGACGACCCCGGAGTGGACCGTCGCCGAGCTGGTCGAGCACGTGGGCCAGACCCACCACTGGGTCGCGGAGATCATCGAGCGGCGCATTTCCGACCCCACTCAGTTGCCGGCGACGGACATGGCGGTGCTCCCCACCGACCCTGGCGAGTGGGTGACGTGGCTGTCGGAGTCCGCGGAGCGTGTCGCGAATGCTTGCTCCGACGACGCATTGGATGCGCTGGTGTTCAACGCCGCGGGGGACGAGCGCTCCGGGACCCGGTTCTGGATGACCAGCGTTCTCAACGAGTCGGTCGTTCACGGCGTCGACGCGGCCAACGCCGCGGGCCGGCCGGCCGACATCGACGCCGACGTCGCCGCCGCGCTCATCACCAACCACCTCAGGATGCTCACCTCCCCCACCTGGGAGATGCAGCGGCCCAAGTCCGCCCACGCGATCCGGGGTACGGGGCAGACCCTGCAGTGGCGGGCGACCGACGCGGGCGCTTGGTTCGTGGAACGCCGCCCCGACGGGGCAACGTGGCGGACGGGAACCGGGGAGGCCGACGTGACGGTGACCGGCCCGGCGGCTTCGTTGTTGCTGACCTTGACCCGGCGACGTTCTTTCACCGACCGTGAGGCGACCGGCATCACCGTCGACGGCCAGGCCGACCTCGCTCAGCACTGGCTCGACAACACCGCCCATGTCGCGGACTGAACGTACCGAAGAACTGAGCCTCCGGCCGGTCACCCGCAGCAGGGTGGCCGGCCGGAGGCTTGTTCGCGCGAGACCGTGGGTACCGGTCGGGGCCACGGGGGATCGAGGCGGCGCTGGGGACCGTCTGCCAGGGATCTTCGCGACCGGCCGATGCTGGATCGCGGATCCACACGTGCGATCCGACTGGAGTTCTGATGGGTACCGTCCTGACCATCGTGATCATCGTCGTGGTGCTGCTCGCGGCCGCGGCGTTGTTCTACCTGTATCAGCGCAGACGCTCGGGAGAACTGCAGCAGCGGTTCGGCCCGGAGTACGAGCGCACCGTCGAGGAATCGGGTGATCGTCGCAGCGCGGAGCGTGAGCTGCGCGGACGCGAACGCCGGGTGTCGCGGCTGAACATCACGCCGTTGAGCCGTGAGTCCGCGCAGACCTACCGCGCCGAGTGGGCGGAGGTGCAGCAGAGCTTCGTCGACCGTCCTGCCGGGGCCGTCGCGGCTGCAGACCGGCTGGTGCTGCGGATGATGCGCGAGTCCGGCTACCCGGTCGACGAGTTCGGCCAGCGGGCCGACGACGTGTCCGTCGAGCATCCGGCGGTCGCCATGCATTACCGCGAGGCGCACCGGATCGCGGTCGCGCAGGCCCGTGGCGACGCCGATACCGAGGACCTGCGGCACGCGGTCACGGCGTACCGGCAACTGGTCGACGCCCTGCTGGACGACAGCGAGACCACCTCCCGCAGCACGAACACCAAGGAGCAAGCATGACTACGCCTGACCGTCGCGACGTCCCCCTCGACGACGACCGCACGCTGGACAACGAGGACCTCGAGACCGACCCCGAGCTGCGCGGCAACCGCGGCCTCGACGACGACCGCACGACCGCCGAACCGAACGGCCGTACGACCGACGACCTGAACGACCTGAACGACCGTACGACGGACGGCCGGGCGACGGCCGGTGAGCCGAGTGCGGCGGATGAGCCGTTGGTGGCGGCGGATGCGGCTGTGGACTACCGGGCGCGCTGGGAGGTTGTGCAGCAAGGGTTCGTGGATGATCCGCGGAACGCCGTCAGCGAGGCCGACAAGCTCGTCGACGACGTGCTGAAGAACCTGGCGGACGGGTTCGACCGCCAGCACCAGGACCTCGAGCAGCAGTGGTCGAACGGCGAACCGTCGACCGAGGACCTCCGCTCGGCGCTCCAGCGGTATCGCGCGTTCTTCCAGCGCCTGCTGACGTTGTAGCCACAAGAGTGCTGCCGGTACGACGACGTACCGGCAGCACTCCCCTACGCTCTACGGCGCGATGTTCTGGTTCAGATGGAACACGTTGCTCGGATCGTACTTGCGCTTGACCTCGGCCAGCCGGTCGTAGTTCTGCCGGTAGTTGTCCCGGATCCGGCCCTGGTCGTCGTCGGCCATGAAGTTGATGTACCCGCCGGCCTCGGAGTGCGGCGCGACGTCGTCGTAGTACGACCGCACCCACTCGATCCCGGCCTCGTTGGTGGCCGGGTCCGGCCACATGCCGGCGATCACGGTCGCGAAGTTCGCGTCCCGGTAGGCGAACGCGGTCGCGTCGGCCGTCACCCGGTGGCAGGCGCCGTTGATCGGGTAGATGTGCACGGTCGAGTTCACCGACGGCAGGCCGGGCGCGTGCCGTACGTGCGCCTGGATCGCCTCGTCGGTCAGCTCGGTGACGAAGTTCGCCTTCCAGTAGTGCTGCAGGCCGGGCGGCACGAGCGCGTCGAAGGCGCTGTTCAGCGCCGGGTACGGCATCGGGCCGACGTGCTCGGCCATCACCGGCGCGAACTCGCGGAACTTCGAGATCTGCGCCTCGCCCTCGTCCAGGTCGCCGGCCCAGCAGCCGACGATCGCCGCGAACGGCTCGCCGTGCCGGTTCTCCGGGATGAACGGCAGCGGCGGCGCGATCTGGAACGCCGGGAACCCGCCGAGCTGCTCGGGTGCGTCCTTGATCAGCTCCCGGAAGCCCGACAGGACGGCGACCGCGTCGGACATCTCGAAGAACATCGGGCCGCCGTAGATCGTCGACACCGGCGCGAGCCGGAACTCGAGCGCGGTCACCACGCCGAAGTTGCCGCCACCGCCGCGCAACGCCCAGAACAGGTCCTCGTTCTCCTTCTCGCTCGCGATCAGGAACTGCCCGTCCGCCGTCACCACGTCGGCCGAGACGAGGTTGTCGCACGACAGCCCGAGGCCCCGGTCGAGGTACCCGATCCCGCCGCCGAGGGTCAGCCCGCCGACGCCGGTGGTCGAGATGATGCCGCCGGTGGTGGCCAGCCCGAAGGCGTGCGTGGCCGCGTTGAAGTCGCCCCACGTCGCGCCGCCGCCGGCCCGCGCGGTCCGGTTCACCGGGTCGACCCGGACGTTCCGCATCCCGCTCAGATCGATGACGAGACCGTCGTCGACCGTGCCGAACCCCGGCACACTGTGCCCGCCGCCGCGGACCGCGAGCTCGAGCTCGTTCGTCCGCGCGTAGTCGATCGCGGCCATCACGTCACCGGCGTTCTCGCACCGGACGATCACCTGTGGCCGCTTGTCGTGCATCGCGTTGTTGACCCGGCGCGCCTGGTCGTACCCCTCGTCGCCGGCCGTGAAGACCTGTCCGCGCGTGCGTTCTCTCAAATCGTCGATCACTGTTCACTCCCCGAACCACTGCCGCCTGTCACAGAGCAGCGCGCGTCCACGGAACACGACGCACACCGCGCAGACCGGTCGTCGCCGTCGAGCGCAGCGCGAGAACCTCACCCCAGAAAGCGTCTGACCCCCGACGGGCGGCCGGCCCTCCCCCAGACTCGCCCGTTCTCCCCGACCCTCCCAAGCAGGACCGGTTTCGTCAATCCCCAGACAGCGTGCTGAGCAGGCGGCCCTGGGCCTGCTCGAGGTGGTAGGCCAGGTGCTCGGCCGCGGCGTCCGGGGCCCCTTCCTCGATCGACGTGAGGATCGCGGCGTGCTCTTCGGCGACCGTAGTCGGCGCGGCCTTGCGGTGCGCCTGGTACTGGCCCATGGTCAGCTGCACCTCGCCGATGATCAGCTCGTGCATCCGGGTCAGGCGGCGGCTGCCGACCGCGGCCACCAGCGCCGTGTGGAACGCGATGTCCGCCTCGACCTGGTTCTCGAACAGCCGGTCGCGCGCGGCGTACTCGATCGCGACCTGGGCCCGGGCGGCCTCGGCCGGCACCTGACCGGTCGCGGCCAGCGTGGAGACCGCCGCCTTCTCGATCGTGATCCGGCTGAAGAACAGGTCCCGGATCTCGGCCTCGTCGAGCACCGGGACGACCGCGGTCTTGTGCGCGGTACGCCGCAACAGGCCGAGCGCCGTCAGCCGCTCGAGGGCCGCCTTCGCGGTCGGCCGGGCGACGTTGTACTCCGTCGCGAGCCGGACCTCGGTGAGTTTCTCGCCCTGCGGGATCTCGCCGTTCACGATCCGTTTGCGGATCGACTCGTAGAGCGCGTCGGTCAGCGAGGACGGCCCGAGCTCGAGACGCGCTTCGGTACGCACAGCACCCCCTCCACAACAAACTGGTCTGGCAAGTGTACTGGCCTAGTAACCGGCGGCCTTGTCCACCACGTTCCGCAACGGCTCGCCGCCGGTGAAGCGGCGGATGTTGTCCGCGACGATCTCCTGGTGCCGCCGGACGGTGCCGTCGCTGGTGGCGCCGTTGTGCGGCGTGACGACGACGTTCGGCAGCGACCAGAACGGGCTGTCCGGCGGCAGCGGCTCCACGCCGTGCGCGTCCAGGCCGGCGCCCGCGATCTGCCCGGTCCGCAACGCCTCCAGCAGCGCCTCGTCGTCGGCGATCCCGCCGCGCGAGATGCAGATGAAGTACGCCGTCGGCCGCATCCGCGCGAACGCGTCCCGCCCGAAAACCCCGAGTGTCGAGGGCGTCCGCGGCGCCGTCACCACGACGAAGTCCGACTCCGCGAGCAACCGGTCGAGATCGCACAGCTCGTCGACGTTCGGCGACGGCTGCCCAGGACGCCGCCGTACGCCGAGAACTCGCATGTGGAACGCTTTCGCCTTCGCGGCGAGGTCGAGGCCGGAGTTGCCGAGACCGTAGATGCCCACGGTCCGGCCGGCCAGCTCGCCGTGGCGGTAATGGTCCCAGCGGCGCTCGGCCTGCGCGCGCATCCACCGCGGTACGTCGCGGCTGAGCATCAGCATCAAGAGGATCGAGTGCTCGGCGAGCGAGATCCCGCCGTTGCCGGCGCTCGAGGTGAGGACGACCGGCGACGCGAGCATCTCCGGCGTGAGGTCGGCGTCGACCCCGGCCGAGGGACTGTGCACCCAGCGCAGCCGCGGCGCCCTGACCAGCACGTCAGGCGGCACGCGACCGATCACCGCCTCCATCTCCCCGAACACGTCCGACGCGTCGGCCAGCGTGTCGACGAAGCGCACCGGCACCTCCCCGGCCGCCTCGACGTACGCCGGCGATTCCTTGCCCACTACAACGATCATCACTTCAGTCCCGTCGTCGCGATACCGCGGATCAGGTACTTCTGGGCCACGGCGAAGAAGATCAGGATAGGAATCAGCGACAGCAACGACATCGCGAACAGCATCCCCACCCCGCTCTGGGTCTCGGAGTCGACCATCGAGTTCAGCGCCACCGGCACCGTGAACACGCGGGTCCTGGTCAGGTAGATCAGCGGTACGAAGAAGTCGTTCCAGGTCCAGATGAAGGTGAAGATCGTGGTCGTCACCAGCGCCGGCCGCATCAGCGGCAGCACGACGTACCAGAAGGTCAGGAACGGGCCCGCGCCGTCGATCCAGGCCGCCCGGTCGAGCTCGCGCGGCAGCGTCCGGATGAACTGGACCATCAGGAAGACGAAGAACGCGTCGGTGGCCAGGAACTTCGGGATCAGCAACGGCCAGTACGTGTTCACCAGACCGAGCTGCGAGAAGAAGATGTACTGCGGGATCACGAGCACGTGGAACGGCAGCATCACCGAGGCGAGCGTGATCGCGAAGTACGTCCTCCGCATCCGGAACTGCAACCGGGCCAGCGCGTACGCCGTCAGCGAGCAGGAGAACAGGTTGCCGGCGATCGAGGCGAGCGTCACCACCAGCGAGTTCACGAAGAACGCCGAGAACGGCCGGTTCAGCGCGTGCCAGCCCTCCTTGAAGTTCTCGAACGTCAGGTCCTTGGGGATCAGGCCCGGCTCGGTCAGGATCTGCTCGGGCGGTTTGAACGCGCTCACCACCATCCACACCAGCGGATAGATCATGACCGCGACGAACACCAGCAGACCCGCATGCTTGAGACGTGTCATCAGCTGTCCCTTAGTTGTCGCCGTAGAAGACCCAGTACTTCGAGACCAGGAAATGCAGCGCCGTCACCACGGCGATCGCGACCATCAGCACCCAGGCGAGCGCGGACGCGTAGCCCATGTCGAAGGCGACGAACCCCTGCTGGTACACGTACAGCGTGTAGAACAGCGTCGAGTTCGCCGGACCGCCGGTGCCGCCGCTGACGATGTGCGCCTGGGTGAAGGTCTGGAACGCGCCGATCGTCTGCAGGATCAGGTTGAAGAAGATGATCGGCGTGAGCAGCGGCACCGTCACATGCCGAAACTGCTTGATCACCCCCGCGCCGTCGACGCGGGCCGCCTCGTACAGCTCGTCCGGGATCTGCCGCAGACCGGCCAGGAAGATCACCATCGGCGACCCGAAGGTCCACACGTTCAGCACGATCAGCGTCGCCAGCGCGGTCCGCGGGTTCTGCAACCAGCTCTCGCCGTGGATCCCGACCAGCGCGAGGCCTTTGTTGATCAGGCCGTCGTCACCGAAGATCTCCCGCCACAGGATCGCGATCGCCACACTCGATCCGAGCAGCGACGGCAGGTAGAACGCGCTGCGGTAGAACGCGAGTCCCTTCAGGCCGCGGTCGAGGATCAGCGCGAGCAGCAAGGCGAAGGCCAGCTGCAGCGGCACCGACACCAGGACGTAGATCAGGGTCACCCGGACCGACGCCCAGAACTGGTCGTCGTGGATCATCCGCTGGAAGTTCTCCAGCCCGGTCCACTCCGGCGCGTTCAGGATGTCGTAGTTCGTGAACGCCAGGTACAGCGACGCCAGCAACGGCACTGCGGTGACGAGCAGGAACCCCAACTGCCAGGGGATCAGGAAGACGTGCGCCGCCCGCCCCTGGCGGTTGAGGTGGAACCGCGAGCGGGACGTCATGCGGCCCGCTTGATCCCGGCGCCGATCTCGTCGACCAGTTTCTTCGCGCCGGCCGGCACCGCGGTCTTGCCGAGCGCGATCTCCTCGCAGATCCGGGCCATCGTGGTCCGCCAGGTGCTCGACCCGGGCGGCGCCTCGTACCGCGGTTTCCGCTCGGCCGCGCGTTCCTTCGCGACGATCGCGAGCATCTCCTTCTCGTCCGGGCTCGCGAAGGCGGCGGCCTGCTCGGCGACCTTCGGGTTCGTCGGCGCGCCCATGGTCAGCCGGACTGTTTTGAGCATGTCTGCGCTGTTCACGTTGTAGTCAAGGACCTTGCCGGCCGCCTCGAGGTTGCCGTCGTCGATCCGCTGGTAGATCGCCATCCGCGGGAAGTACAGGTACTTGTGCCCGGCCGGCGCGCCCGCCGCGATCGGCGCCGCCCGCAGCCGGAACTTCTCCTGCGGGAACATCTTCGCGTCGTCGATGATGTGGTTGGAGTTGCCGAAGTTCACCAGGACCTTCTTCCCCACCTGAGCCCAGTCCGGGCCCATCCCCTCCTGCTCGCTCAGCGACAACGCACCACCGGCCTTGCGGAGCTTCTCCCACCAGTCGAGCCAGCTCCCCAGGCCGTCCACCGTGAACCCGACCTGACCGTCCTGCGTCCACAGCTGCTCACCGCGCTGCCGCAACCACGCCTCGAAGGTGAGGTCGTGGTCGGGCGCGTACGGCGTACCCTTGCGCTTCCCGGGATTGTTCTTGCTGTAGGCAACGAGGAGCTCTGCCAGACTGTCCCAGGTCCAGCCCGGCCCCTCGGCCGGAACGGTCACGCCGTCGGCCTTGGCAACGGTCTCGTTGTAGCGGATCACCGGGGTGAAGATGCCGAACGGCAGCGTGTTCAGCTGCCCGTCGAGCTTGAAGGTCTCGAGATCTTCCTTGCTGTAGTCGTCCCATTTCAGCGTGGGGATGTCGTCGAGCTTCCGGTACAGCTTGCTCTTGTGGTACGTCAGCACCTGCGGCGACGCGATCCAGAAGATGTCCGGTACGTCGCGGGCCGCGATCTGCGTCGTCATCCGTTCCTGGAAGGCGGTGTAGTCGGCGAACTCCGGCTCGATCGTGATCGACGGGTTCGCCGTACTGAACTGCTTCAGGGCCTTGGTGTAGTTCTGCTGGCGGATGCTGTTGCCCCACCATGCGTACCGCAGTGTGACCTCGTCGCCGCCGCCGGACGATCCGCCGCCGCTCCCGCCGCAGCCGGCGACCGTTGTGATCGCTGTCGCCGCGAGCCCCGTGCCCAGTGACACCTTGAGAAATCCTCGCCGATCCATCTCGTTCTCCTCACACACAGACGAGTACGTCGAACAACTCGATCTCCGGCACCTGCACCCACCCGTCGTCGACCGGCAGGCGTTCCTGCGCCACCAGCGCGCGCACCTCGCGGACACCGTCCGGCACCCGCAACCGCGCCGGCCCGATCCGGACGGGTGGAGCGAATCGCTGGTCGGCATCCCCCGATCTGTTCAGCAGATGGACGACGTACCCAGCCGCCGACCGCCCCACCACGATCTCCACCTGCTCCGGCAGGTCCGTCTCCACCGCTCCGCCCACCTGATCCGCGAACAGATCGCGGTGAACGCTCAACCCCACCTCCCGGTAGGCCCGCCCGATGGTCCACGGGAACAGCACCACGTTGCCCTGCTTCACCATCCCGGGATGGTCGAGCGGCACATGCCCGTGGCACTTCTCCGGCGGACCGTACGGCGCTCTCGACAGCGCCCGCACCGCGACCTCCGCGTCAGGTGGCGCCTCGAAGACGTCGAAGGTCCCGAACACCGGGACGCCGCCCTCGAGGTGCAGCGAGCGAACCTCCGCTTCGGTCTCGTACCGGGCCAGCTGTCTGATCGGAAGCACGCTTGAGGTGCCGGTGGCGACAACTCGGCCGGCGTAAGCACCTAGGTCCACTGGTCCGACATCCGGCAGCACGACCGTTCGATAACGGCTGAGGTCTGCCTCGCCGAGCCGCTCTTCCGGCAGCACGTCGAACGGCACATGGCGCTGCAGGAGCGACAGGTAGAGACCTTCGAACTCGGCCCGCGAGTGCACTGGTCTGACCAGGAGCGTCTGCGCGGCGGGTACCAGCTCCCGATAGACATCGACATGATCGCGATGGAACCGCGTCAGCTGCCCAGCAACCTCCAGGCAGGTGTACGGCGTGGTGGCCGGCGTCCCCATGATGTACGTCGACGGGTTGGCGCCGCGCGCGATCGCCTGCACCAGGTACTGCGCGAAGTGGTGCGGATCCTCGCTGGCCATGCGGTACGGCATGTCCACGAAACCCACCGAATTGGTCAGCACCGGGACCGTGGGACGGAAGGTCTTCGCGGCACTCACGCTCTCGCTGGTCCGGTGGTGCCACAGCCGCCGGCCGACCGCGTTGTTCGCCTCGTGGAACACGATGTCCGCCTGATCGCCGAGGACCAGCGGCGCCTCCGGACGTCGCGCCGCCAGGTGATCCCGGATCCGCCCGGTGAGATCGGCCAGCACGTCCTTCGAGAACCGTAGCCAGTCCGCATACCCCGGCGCGTCACGGTCGTCCGGCAGCGCACCGTCGTACCGCTCCTGGCACGCCACGCAGTGGCACACCCCGTGGTAGACGCGGCTGTAGTCGACCTCGTTGAACGACATCCAGTTGCAGAAGAAGCCGTCCAGCGGATAGCGATCGAGCACCTCGTCCAGGACCTCGAACAGCTTCACCTGGTAGTAGTCGCCGCTCGGGCACACGCTCGTCAGCCCGTTGTAGACCTGCCGCGCCCCGCTCGGTCCGACGAAGCACCAGTCCGGATGCGCCTCCGCTCGCCGGTGGTCGATCTTGGAGAAGTCCATCCGGCCCATCACCCGGATCCCGCGCCGCGCCGCCGCCTTGACCGCGTCGCCGACCAGGTCACCGGACGGCCGCTCCGCCAGGTACGGGTTGCGGGTCTGGAACTCCAGATCGGTCGGGTAGTTCGACAGGATCCCGCCGACGCTCAGCAACCAGGTGTCGGCGCCGAACTCCTCGAGGTAGTCCAGCACCGACTCGACGTCGAGCCCGGCGTCGATCTCGCGCAGGTTGGTCTGGAACATCCGGAACGGGTCTTGCCACCAGAGCCTCATCAGCCCCTCCGCAGGGTCTTGTAGAGCGCGGAGTGGTCCAGCTCGCCGTCCCCGTCGGCGATGGCGGCGTTCATCAACTGCTGCGTCGCGGCCGTGTTCGGCAGCGGCAGATCCAGTTCGGCCGCGGCCTGAACGGCGAGCCCGAGGTCCTTGCGGTGCAGCCGCAGACGGAACCCCGGCTCGAACGTCTCGCCGACCATCCGCTCGCCGTGCACCTCGAGAATGCGTGAGCTCGCGAACCCACCCATCAGCGCCTGCCGTACGACGGCCGGATCCGCGCCGGCCCGTTCCGCGAACAGCAGTGCCTCGGCCACCGCTTCGATGGTCAGCCCAACGATGATCTGGTTCGCGACCTTCGCGGTCTGACCGGCGCCGGCGCCACCGATCAGCGTGATGTTCTTCCCGAGGACGCCGAAGATCGGCCGCGCCCGCTCGAAGACATCCGGCCGGCCGCCGACCATGATCGTCAACGTCCCGTCCCGGGCGCCGACCTCGCCGCCGGACACCGGAGCGTCCAGGTAGTCGCAGCCCAGTTTCTCGATCAGCTGGGCGAAGCCGATGGTGGCGGTCGGCGAGATCGAGCTCATGTCGATCACCAACGACCCCGCCCGCAACCCTTCGGCGGCTCCGCCCGGGGCGAACAACGCCACCTCGACATCAGGCGTGTCCGGCACCATCAGGATCACGACCTCGGACCGCTCGGCCACCTCCTTGGCCGACGTACACACGTGCGCCGCGAGGTCGGTCCGGCCGCGGTACACGGACAGTTCGTGGCCGGCGGCAACCAGGTTGTCCGCCATCGGACGGCCCATCACCCCGAGCCCGATGAACCCGATCCTCATGCCTGGCTCCAATCGACGTGCACGACCTCGAGCAGCCCGGCGGTCGGAATCACGACCTCGACGCGCCCGTCCACCACCTCCGGCTCCAGATCCACCCCGGCCACCAGCAGCCGGACTTTCGGTACGGCGCCTTGTACAGCAACTGATATCGTCTGCGGCGGCAGTGGGAGCGTCTCGCGGATCGCCCCGCGCATCGCCATCGGATTCGTGAGGTTGACCAGCGCGACAGCGACTTCGCTCTCGCCCCGATGGACCGCGACGTCCACCAGCCCCGGGCCCTCGACCGTCACCTCGGGAGTCTTGCCGAGCGCCCAGGAGACCGCGTTCGCGATCAGCCGGCCGTGGTCGGACTGCAACGCCTCCCAGAAGATCGCGCCGAGGTCGAACGGGAAGTAGACCGTCCGGCCGCCCTGGGCGTTCTCGGTGCAGACCACCGCGGGCTTGTCCGGAGCGTCTCGCTGGTAGACCTCTTCCATCGGCAGGTCCGGGAAGTCCGGAACGAACCGGAACGGCGTGACCACGTCCGACGCGACCCCGATGATGTGGGTACCGCCAATGATCCGGGTCGTACCCTCGAAGCCGGCGTTCAACGGATGCGCGTCCGTCAGCGCGATGTAGTTGTTCTGGACCGCCCGGCTCGCCTCGGTGAGGCGGACGCCGAGCACGTCCCCCAGCCCGAAGTCGGTCCGCCTTGTCCCGTTCTCGTCGTACAGCGAGCTCTGGTACGCCGCCACGAGCGACCCGCCGCCGTCGACGTACGAGCGCAGGATCGCGCACTGGTCGTCGCTGAGCTGCTCCGCGTTCGCGAGGACGACGACCTTGAAACCGCTCAGCCGCTCGACCGTCATCGCCTGGTCGGAGACGAACTCGAACGGTACGCGTGCCTCGACGAGCGCGTGGTAGAAGCCGTCCTCGTGGTCGTTGTCGCCGGCCCGCAACTGGCCGGTCCGAGTCGGGTCGAGCACCGCGACCTCGGCGGTGATCCGCAGATCCTTGAGCACCGGTTCGACCGAGGCATGCAGGTTGAACGCCTCGACGACCGGCCGCACCCACCGCTGATCCGGCACGCTCGCGTTGAACTTCGTGAACCACGGCAGCGCACCGTGCGCGAACCCGTCGACGATCCAGGTCTTGGTCTCCTCCGGTGGCGCGACCGAGTCCTTCCAGCGGTACTTGTGCTCGGGCCCGACGGACGTGATCAGCCGGACCGGACGATCCGGGAACACGCCTCGATTGCGCTTCCCGTTCCGGCCGGCCGCCCAGGGCGCCTCGATGCCGTGCCGGCCTTGTTTGTCGATGATGAACAGCGGCGCGACCGGCTCGGCCAGATCACGTGCCAGGTCACGCGCCGCCAGCGCGCCCATGTTCGGCACGAAGCGGGCGTGCGGGCGGAGGTCCCGGACCGCCTGGTCCCAGATGCCGACCAGCTGCCCGAGTCGCCGGCGCCGCCACGCGACGTACTCCGGCCAGCCTTCACCGTGCTCCTCGGCCGGCAGTTCCAGACCGGTCTCGTCCCGGAACGACCGCTGGGCGTCCTCGCTGTACGAGATCCCGTAGTACCCCTCCCACCGATTGGCGAAGACCGCGTCCACGCCGTACTCGCGGACGATCTCGCGAATCACCTCGGTGACGAACTCCCGGTGGTACGGCGTGAACGCGCACGTCAGCCAGATACCCGGGTACGCCCAGTGCTCGATCGGGTTGCCGTCCCGGTCGCGGGCCAGCCATTCGGGGTGCGCCGCGGCGGCGTCGGCGTGGATCGCGTGCGGGTCGACCCGCGCCATCACACTCATGCCGAGACCGCGGGCGCCGTCGACGAGCGTCCCGAACGGGTCGGTGTCGCCGAGGAACTTGCTCCGGTAGTGGTACTCGAGCTGCGTCGGGTAGTAGGCGACGTACCCGCCCGCGCTGATGCAGGTCGCGTTGGCCTTGCTGTCACGCATCAGCCGCAGCCAGAAGTCGGCGTCGAAGTGCGCGGGATCGTCCTCGGCCAAGGTGATCTGGGCCCAGCGGGTCGCCGCCAACGGCCAGTCCGGATCGGAGTCGGCTACTCGGTTCTCGTGCTCGGTGTGCATCGCACCTCCGGCGTCGTCGGGATCCTCAAATTGTTAGACAAGAATGCACGACTAGCAAGAGCTGGTGTTAGTCTTCGGCGATGGAGTACCGCGGCTACGAGCTGAGTGCGAACGTCTCGATGCTGTTCACCGAGCTGCCGTATCCGGAGCGGTTCGCCGCGGCCGCGCGGGCGGGGTTCCGGGTCGTGGAGTCCTGGTGGCCGTTCGCCGTCCCCGATCCGTCGACGGCCGAGGTCGACGACTTCGTACGCACCGTGTCGGCGGCCGGCGTTTCGCTCGGCGCGTTGAACTTCTACGGCGGCGACATCCCGGCCGGCGAGCGCGGCGTCGCCTCGCACCCCGATCGGCAGGAGCAACTGACCGCCAATGTGCGAGCGCTGGTCGGGATCGCCGAGCGGACCGGTTGCCGGCTGTTCAACCTGCTCTACGGACAACTCGACGACCGTTGGACGCCGGAGGAACAGGCCGCTGTCGCGTCAACCGCGATCCGCTCAGCCGCTTCGGCCATCGCCGCCGTCGGCGGCACTGTGCTGCTCGAACCACTGACCAAAGGTTTGAACGGCCGCTACCCCCTGCTCACCGCGGACGACGTCCTGCGGCTCCTCAACGGCCCACTGCGAGACGTGGAGAACCTCTCGCTGCTGTTCGACACGTTCCACCTCGGCAGCAACGGAGTCGATCTGATCGCCACGGCGTCGACGGTTCCGGTCGCGCACGTCCAACTCGCCGACAGCCCGGGCCGCGGCGAGCCGGGCTCCGGTGCGCTCCCGATCGACGCGACCCTCGACGCGTTGACGGCGGCCGGATACCAGGGCGTCGTGGCCTGCGAGTACAAGCCGACGACGGACACCCTCGAGAGTTTGGCCTGGATTTCCTGAACCGATGTCAAAGCCGGGCGACCGGCACCGACCAGGAGGCACAAGCAGCCGTCACCTGGAGGACATCATGCGGAAGATCATGTACTACGTGCACCAGTCGCTGGACGGGTTCATCGAGGGACCGAACGGCGAGTTCGACTGGCCGGTGCTCGGGCCCGAACTGGGCGCGTACTCGATGGGGCTGACCGACCGCGCCGACCTGTTCCTGTACGGGCGGACGGTCTGGGACATGATGTCGTCGTACTGGCCGAACGCCGAGGCGATGAACCCCGACCAGCACGCGGTCGAGTTCGCGCCGGTCTGGCGCCGTACGCCGAAGGTCGTGCTCTCGACGACGCTGCAGAGCGCGGACTGGAACACCCGGATCATCCGCGCCGCCGAGGAGCTCGCGGCGATCAAGAACGAGCCGGGCAAGGACATTCTGCTCACCGGCAGCTCGTCCGTCGCGGCGGCGCTGACCGAGCTCGGGCTGCTCGACGAGTACCACGTGATCGTGCACCCGGTGGTGCTCGGCGGCGGCAAGCCGGTCCACCAGCCGACCGGGCGACGTACGCTCCGGCTGGCGGAGACCCGGACCTTCGACAACCGGACCGTGCTCCTTCGTCACGACCTCGTCTGATCGGTGGCCGCGGCGGCGAGTGCGTCCGCGACGGCGGCGACCGCGGGAGTTCGGGTACGGCGGGTCAGCAGGAACACGGCCCGCCCGACGTCCCCTTCGGCCGGCAGCCGTACGGCGACGCCCGGAGCGCCGGCGCCGATGACCAGGTCCGGGAGCAGTGCGCCCGCGCCCGTCGTACGGACAAGCTCGAGCAGGATGAGGAAGTCGTCGGAGCTGTAGCGGATATCGGGCTCGAACCCGCCGAGCTCGCGGCAGACGCGGACATGCATCTCGCGATGCCCTGTCCCTGGCTGGCACGCCGCCCACGGCAACTCGGCGAGCTGCTCGATCGGGACGCGCTCGGCAGCAGCCAGCGGATGGTCCTCGGGGAGAATGACGCGGATCTGTTCGCGGAGCAGGTGCTCACGATGCAGATCGGCGTGTACGGCGCGCGGCTGGCCGTCGTACTCGTCGCCGACCATGACGTCCAACTGCTGCAACCGGAGCGCGGGCGCCGCCTGCTCGACCTCGAGTTCGGCGGCCTCGACGCGGATATCGGGATGCGTCGCCGCGAGACTGCGGATCGCCGGAGCGACGACGCGGATGAACGCGGACTGGAACGATGCAATCCGGACCACTCCCGCAACCCGGCCCGCCGCGACCGCGGCCAGCTCTGCCTCGGCTGCTTCGACGCCGTCGAGCAACGTCGTCGCGTGCCGCACCAGCACGTCGCCCGCGGCAGTCAGTCGCACGTTGCGCCCGACCCGCTCGAGCAAGCGGGTCCCGGTCTCGCGCTCCAGAACGGCCAGCTGCTGCGAGATCGCGCTGGGCGAGTAGCCGAGCGCGCGGGCCGCGCCGTGCACGGTGCCGCGACCGTGGACCTCGCGCAGCAACCGCAGTCGGTGCAGATCCATCATCCGTTCAGCTTAGCTTCACAATGCTGTCCGTGAAGCCGTGATGGACGTGAACAGTCAGTTCCCCTGACCATCGATGACGTGGGACGTCTCTTCTGCCTTCTTTCCGCCGCCACCTTCGGGGTCATGGCCGTCTTCGGCAAGCTCGCGTACGACGCGGGCGTGTCGGTGGACGCCCTGCTCCTGGTCCGCTTCGGCCTGGCCGGCGCGCTACTGCTCACCCTCGCGCTCGCCCGCGGAGCACTCCGCAACCTGCCCCGCCGCGCCGTCCTCACCGGACTCGGCATGGGTGTGTTCGGGTACGCCGCCCAATCCGGCCTGTACTTCTCCGCGCTGGCCCGCATCGACGCATCACTGGTCGCGCTGCTGCTCTACCTGTATCCGGTCCTCGTGATGGTCGGGGCGATCGCCCTGCGCCGCGAGCGTGCGTCACGCCGGCGGATCGGGGCCCTCGCGGTCGCCCTGATCGGGATCGGGTTGGTGCTCAGCGGAGCGATGACCGGGCGGTTCGACGTACTCGGCATCCTGCTGGCGATGGGTGCACCAGTCGTCTACACCTGCTACATCCTGGTCGGTGACTCGCTGACCGGCGAGGTCCAGCCGCTCGCGCTGACGGCGTTGGTGTGCACGGGGGCGTTCGGCACCTTCCTGGTGCTCGGATTCTTCCGTGGGATCGACCTGACGTTCGAGCCGATCGGTTGGCTTTGGCTGGCCGCGGTCGCGCTGATCAGTACTGTCGCGGCCATCCTGTTCTTCTTCGCCGGGATGGCGCGGGTCGGTCCGTCGGTCGCCTCGATCCTGTCGATCTTCGAGCCGGTGGTCACGGTCGCAGCTGCCGCGCTCGTGTTCGGCGAGCAGTTGACCGCTGTGCAGTGGCTCGGTGGAGCGCTCGTGCTGTCGTCGGTCGTGATCGTGCAGTGGCGGCAATCGTTGCCGGAACTTTCGCCGACTTCTCCGAAGGCGACGGCAGACTTGGCGGTATGAGCCGGCGGATGGCGTGGGCGGGAGTCGTCGCGTTGATGACGACGGCCGCGATCGCCTGCACCGACGACGGCGCGGCACCCTCCGCGCCGGCATCGAGCGCGATGTCCCCCACGTCGTCCGCTGCTCCTCCCACCACCGCCCGTCCCACTACCGCTCCGCCCTCCGCTGTGTCGCCGGTCGTACATCCGGTGTCGTTGCAGGCGTTGACGGCGAAGAAGTACAACGGCGGCGACCTTCGACTCGGCCGGGTGCTCGCCCGCAACCCGGCGTACACCCGCTATCACGTCACCTACCGCAGCGGGACGCTAACGATCTCAGGGATCCTCAACGTCCCGTCGACGCCAGGACCGCATCCGGCGCTCGTCCTGAACCACGGCTACATCGACCCGGCCGTCTATACGAACGGTCGCGGACTCATGCGCGAGCAGGACTACCTCGCCCGCCGCGGGTACGTCGTCCTGCACACCGACTACCGCAACCACGCGCAGTCCTCGAAAGACCCGAACTCCGAGGTCAACCTGCGACTCGGGTACACCGAGGACATCGTCAACGCGGTCCTCGCACTCCGCACCTCGCAGTACGTCGACCCGGCGCGGATCGCGCTGCTCGGCCGCTCGATGGGCGGCGGAATCACCTACAACGTGCTCGTGACGAAGCCTGGGCTCGTGAAGGCCGCCGTCGTGTTCGCGCCGGTCAGCTCGGCCGCGGCCGACAACTTCAACCGCTGGACGCGACCGGATCGGCCGATCGCCGCCCAGATCCTGCGCACGTACGGCGAACCGGCGGCGAACCCGTCGTTCTGGCGGAACGTGTCCGCGGTCAACTTCTTCGGCCGCGTCACGGAGCCGGTGCTGATCCACCACGGCGAGTCGGACTCGACCTGCCCGATCGCGTGGTCCCGCGAGACCCTCGCCGCACTCAAGGCGGCCGGGAAGGACGCGACCCTGTTCACTTATCCCGGCGAGGAGCACGCGTTCGGCCCGGCGTGGCCGACGTCGATGGCGCGGACAGTCGGATTCCTCAAGCAGCACGGGGTTTGAGGATCACGCAGGCTTGCAGGTGGGCACGTCCGCGAGGGTCGCGGTGGCCCGCGCTGCGGCGTTGAGGTTTCGCGTCGCGCCGGTCCAGGCGGCGACCCAGAGCTCCTGTGCGTGCTCAGCTCCGAACTCCCCCGCCGCGTGGGCGGCCATCGCCTGCAAATGGGTTGCCCAATCCCGGGCGGCGGCGCGGTAGGTCGCACCCACGGCGTCGAGGGTGGCGAGCCGTTGCTTGCACACCGCGGCCGCCTTGCCCGGTAGACCGGCACAGCCGCCGTTGACCTTCGTGCGCTCGGCAACCGCCGAATTCACCGCGACACCATCCGCGGGACCGAGCAGCCGGGTGCGCTTCCAGATTGCCTTTGTCTGTTCCTCGGAATTCTTACCGGCCAGCAAATCCGTTCGTGCCTGTACGTGTTCACGCCAATGCTCAGCGGCATTACCCGCCGCGGCCACGACAGCTTCGGCCGCCTTGATTTCCTGGACACAGGCCGCCGCGCCGGGATTCACCACGTTGCGCTCGGTCGCAGGCGGCGTACTGAGCGTCGGGGTGGTCTGATGTGCCGAATGCGTAGCCAGCTGGGCGGCTGGCTCCCCCGACCCGGACCCCGATCCTGCCTGCGCGATCGCCACCCACGCCACGGCGGTCAGCGCGGCGACGGTCCCGACGGCCAGCCACACCGCGCGATGTTCCTGAGGTATTGCCCGTTTCGCTCGCGCCATAATCCCCATCCCCCAATCCGAGAATGCTGCCACGGGGCTGGGAGAAACGCGACCAATTCACGGTACGCAACGGTAGTCCTGCATTCCGTGTGGCTATTGTTCAGGGGCCCGCCTTCAGGGCAGTGGCTGCCATTCGTCGTTCGGCATCCGGAGGATCGCCCACCCCACCGCGGCGAAACCGGCCGCCTGCAGTCCCCAGCCGACCAGGTCCAGCGGGTGACTGCTGATGATCACCGAGATCAGGTGCAGCGGCTGCGAGATCGCGACCGCCACCGCGGCCCATCGGCCGCCGACCCCGGAACGCCACATCGCGATTCCGAGCAGGATGGTGCCGAGGACGTGACCGACCACGAACACCGTCGCCGCCACATCCACCGAGCCGTGCGTGACGTCGGCGATCCTCGTGATCGTCGCCTGATCGACACCCGCCGTACCCGCCGACCAGGTGAACACGTCGCTGGACGCCAGCCAGGGCAGGGACAAGTAGCCCGGGACCATCAGGAACACAGCGATTCCGGTCAGCCACGGCGCGCCCCGGCGAGCGAGCCGGCCGACGAAGTACACGCCCGGCACCAGCGTGACCAGCGCGATGTACGACAGCCAGAGGATCGTCGAACTGCGATCAAGGTTGCCGACGATCTTGCCGGTGATCGTCGAGACGTCGTCCGCGGTGTCGTACGGCAGCAGGAACCGGAGCAGCGCCACCGCGGCAGGCCCGATCGGCAGGATCAGCGCGGCGGCCCACCGCCACACCGGGCGGACATCGGCGCGCGTCGTACGGCTGATCGTCTGCGTCATCGCGCACCTACCAACTCGCGCTTCGGCAGCAGTACGGCGATCACGCCGACGACCGTCGCAGCGACTCCGAACCCGGCCGCGGCGACCGCGGCAGCCGGTACGTCGGACGCGAAGAACGCCGGTACGGCGAGCAGCGCCGACGCCAGCCGCAGCGTGATCAGCGGCGCCAGCGCCCACCGCCGCCCGCGCCAGGCGAGCCCGACCAGCACCAGGCTGATCAGCCCGGCCACCGCGGCTCCGATCGCCACACTCATCGGCGGGTGATCCCCGTCGGTGAGAAGCGGCGTCGCGATGTCCAGCAGTGCTAGCAGTCCGAGCAGTGCTAGGCCGAATCTGTACATCTCCCTACCCCCTTGTTTCGGTGTTGGCCACCACCGTCGCCCGGGCGCCGTACCGTCCGCCTGGGCGTCCGATCCCGCGCGGGCAGGCGATTCCCCGACCGATCCGGGATCGTGTTCCCGAGACGCCGGGAACCTTCCGGGCGCACACTGCCGGTATGAGAACCTCCGTGAACCGCCGCGGCCTGGCCGGCGCGCTGGCCGGTCTGGTGGTCGCCGAGGTGACTTTCGCCGTCGTCTACGCCCTGTCCGCGGGCTGGGGCTGGACCGAACTGGTCGACGGCTTCGTCGTGACGAACGGCCTGATGGGCCTCACCTTCGGTCTGTGCGGCGCGGTGATCGCCTGGCACCGGCCGGCCAACCCGATCGGCTGGCTGTTCCTCGCGGACGGAATCGGGCACGCCACGACGCCGTTCGCCGACGCCCTCGCGAACCTGGTGCACAGCGAACTCGCCCAGCAGATCCTCGTCACCGTCTCGCTGGCGGCTTGGCCGTGGTCGATCGGCCTGTTCCTGCCGCTCGCGCTGCTGCTGTTCCCCGACGGCCGATTGTTGTCCCCGCGCTGGCGCTGGGCCGCGATCGGGATCATCGCGACCTCGCCGCTCTTCGTGCTGGAGATGTCCGGCAGCGGCGAGTCGGTCTCCCCCGCACTGCCGCGCGGCCTGTTGACCCTGCGCGACTTCGACGCCCTGCAACCACTGTGGACAGCGACCGAGGTGCGCAACCTGGTCGCGATCCTGGTGGCTCTGGTCTGCCTCGCCATCCGTTACCGCCGCGCCGACGAAACGGGCCGCCGGCAACTGCTCTGGCTGCTGCTGGCCTCGGTGATCGCGGTGCTCTTCATCACGCCCTGGGCATTTGTCGCCGGCACGCCGATCCTTGTCCTGCTGGCGATTCCGCTGATCCCGATCGCGGTCGCGGTCGCGATCGTCCGCTACCAGCTGCTCGATATCCGGCTGGTCGTCTCGCGTGCGTTGACGTGGGCACTGCTGTCGCTGGTTGCCATCGGCAGCTATGCGGCGCTGGTCGCGCTACTCGACTCGCTGATCGCGTCCCAGGTCGGACGATCGGCCGCGGTCACCGTGTTCGTGGCACTGATCATCGCGCCGGTCCTGCCCCGCCTTCAGCAGCTGGTCGACCGAGCCCTCTACGGCGACCGCCACGACCCGGCCCGCGTCGCATCCCGCGTCGGCGAACAGCTGTCCGCTGGCCTCCCTGGCGTAGTAGCAGCGATCCGTTCGGCCCTCCGCCTGCCGTACGCCGCACTAGTCGTCGACGACCGAGTCATCGCGGACGGCTCCGTCGCGAGTTCCGTCGTACAGCTTGAGCTGTCGTACGGCGGTGAGGTGGTGGGGACGCTGGTGGTTGGCCTGCGGTCGGGTGAGTCGGGGTTGTCTTCGGCTGATCGGAGTGTGCTCGGGCTGGTCGCCGTACCGCTGGCGGTGGCTGTGCATGCGACGCGGTTGTCGGCGGAGTTGCAGTCGTCGCGGGAGAAGCTCGTGTCCGCGCGGGAGGAAGAACGGCGCCGGCTGCGGCGGGATCTGCACGACGGCCTGGGGCCGACGCTCACAGGAGTCGCGTTCTCCGCGGACGCGGCGGCCAACCTCATCACGACCGACACGTCGCGAGCCGTTGAGCTCCTCGCGCGTCTGCGCGCCGACACCCGCTCCGCGATCGCCGACGTACGACGCCTCGTGGACGACCTACGTCCTCCGGCCCTGGACGAACTCGGCCTGCTCGGCGCCCTGCAACAACGAGCCGACCAGATGTCGATCCGCGCCGACGGCACCGCGATCCGCGTCGTGGTCTCAGCCTCCGGTCTGCCGACGCTGCCGGCCGCGCTGGAGGTCGCGGCGTACCGCATCGCGACCGAGGCCCTCACAAACGTCGTACGGCACGCACGGGCGACATCCGCCGTACTCACCCTGCGATGCGAGAACCAACTGGAGATCAAGATCACCGACGACGGCCCACCAACCGCCCCCTGGCAACCAGGCGTCGGGCTCCAAGCCATGCAAGAACGCGCCGCCGAACTAGGCGGCACCTTCGAAGCCGGCCCCACCCCCACCGGCGGCCAAGTCCAAGCCCACTTCCCCCTCCCCACCCACACCGCTCCCTCCGCCGATCTGTCCTTGGAGGTCAGGTGATCCGGGTAGTGCTGGCCGACGACCACCCAGTGGTTCGAGCCGGGCTGGCAGCCCTCCTCAGTTCGCTGCCCGGGATCGAGGTCGTCGGTGTCGCGGCGACCGGCCGCGAAGCGATTCGCGAGGTCGTCACGACCCGCCCCGACGTCGCCGTACTCGACCTCCAAATGCCCGACCTCGACGGTTTCGCCGCCACCCGCGAACTGACCCGCTCCGCACCGGAAGTCGCCGTCCTGGTCCTCACCATGTTCGAGGACGACGACTCGGTCTTCGCCGCGATGCGCGCCGGCGCCCGCGGCTACCTCGTCAAAGGCGCCGAACAGGAGGAGATCGCCCGCGCCATCCGCGCCGTAGCCGCCGGCGAAGCGATCTTCGGCCCCGGCGTAGCCCGCCGCGTCCTCACGTTCTTCGCCGCCCCACCACCCACCGACCCGTTCCCCGAACTCACCACCCGCGAACGCGAGATCCTGGACCTGCTGGCCGCCGGCCTCTCCAACCCCGCGATCGCCACCCGCCTCGACCTGGCCCCGAAAACCGTCGCCAACAACGTCTCCACCATCTTCACCAAACTGGGCACAGCCGACCGCTCCACCGCCATAATCCAAGCCCGCAACGCCGGTCTCGGGGTACCTAAGGACAGGACGTAGTCGAACGGCCGGCACTCGCGCCCGCCTGAGCTCCCCCGCCCGCGCCCAGTTCCGCCGACTACGTCCTGTCGTTAGGTCCATCAATCGCCTTCAAGTACCGCTCGCCCACGGTCCGAAGGTGGGTGACAAGCGCGGGTGGACCACTGACATGGAAGTCGAGCCCAAGCATCCCGATGTAGACGGCGATCGTCTCGAGGGAGTCAGCGCCCGTGACCAGGACGCTGGTGTTGTCGTCGACCGACTCCACGATCCCGACTGCGGCATGGATCCGCGACAGCACCTCCTGCGCGGGCGCGTACACCGTGATCCGCGCATGCACCTTCCACCCGGTCGACGCGACGTCACGCAGTACGAAATCGGTGTACGCCTCATCGGTCATCGGCCGCGGCTGATACCGCCGGCCTGTTGCCATCCGCAACGACATCCAGTCGACCCGGTACGAGTGCCACACCGCCTGCTCGTCCCGCGCCACGAGATGCCAGTACCCGTGCCAGCTCACCAACCGGTACGGCTCGACAAGGATCGGCAGGTCCCGCCCCACCCCCGACCCGGCCTTGTACATCGAGTCGCCCTCCGGTACGACGTACTCGAAACGCAGATAGTGCTCGTCCCGGATGCAGGCCGCGATCGTCGACAGTACGGCGGGATCGATCTCGGGAGCGTCGACGTTCGACCGCGTGTTGTCGGGGCCCTTCTCCATCGCCCTGTTGATCGCGTTGACCTGCCGCTGCAGACGGTGCGGGAGGACCTGCTGGAGCTTGGTCAGCGCGCGGACGCTGCTCTCCCCCATACCGACGACGCCCGCGCCGGTCCGCAGTCCGACGGCGACGGCGACCGCTTCCTCGTCGTCGAGCAGCAGCGGCGGGAGCTTCGCGCCGACGCCGAGCTGGTAGTGGCCGGCCGGACCGCGCGTGGCGTCGACCGGGTACCCGAGCTCGCGCAGCCGGTCGATGTCGTTCCGCACCGTCCGCGTCGTCACCTCGAGCCGCTCCGCCAGCTCGGAGCCGGTCCACGCCGGGCGCGTCTGCAGAAGCGCTAGCAGTGCTAGCAAACGCTGCGAAGTCTCGAGCAAAAGAAGTCTCCTAATTAGGAATCTAATGTTCCTATACGGATTCTACGGTAGAGCCATGAACAAGAACGAGAGCATCCGGTCCTTCACCGTCAAGATCGACCAGGCCGACCTGGACGACCTGCAGAACCGCCTCGCGCGGACCCGGCTCCCCGAGGCCGCCCCGGGCGACAACTGGGACCTCGGTACCCCGAACCACTACCTCGCCGAGATGGTCGACCGCTGGCAGAACGAGTTCGACTGGCGGGCGCAGGAGGCCCGGATGAACGAGTTCCCGCACTACCTGACCGAGATCGACGGCCAGACCGTGCACTTCATTCACGTACCGTCCGCGGTCGAGGGCGCCACGCCGCTGCTCCTGCTGCACACCTACCCGGGCTCGTTCGTCGACTTCCTCGACATGATCGGCCCACTGACCGACCCGGTCGCGTACGGCGGATCCGCGGAGGACGCGTTCTCGGTCGTCGTACCGTCGATGCCGGGCTTCGCCTTCAGTACGCCGCTGGTCGACCGGGGCTGGACGATGGCCCGGGTGGCGCGCACCTACGACACGTTGATGCGGCGGCTCGGCTACACGTCGTACGGCGCGCACGGGTCCGACGGCGGCGCGATGATCTCGCGTGAGCTCGGCGTACTGAACCCTGAAGGCTTCCTCGGACTGCACGTCCTGCAGCTGTTCTCGTTCCCGTCGGGCGACCCGTCCGAGTTCGAGAAGTTCACGCCGGCGGACTACGCGGCGCTCGAGCACCTGCAGTGGTTCCAGTCGGTCGGCGGGTACAACGCGATCAACTCGACCCGCCCGCAGACCGTTGCCGTCGGCATCTCCGACTCGCCGGTCGGGCAGCTCGCCTGGAACGAGCTCTTCAACAACTTCGGCAACGGCACCAGCCTGGTCACCCAGGACCAGATCCTCACCGAGGTCTCGCTGTACTGGTTCACGAACACCTCCGCCGCGGCCGGCCGCTACCACTACGAGGAAGCGAACTCCGGCGCCGAACCGCAGCTCAACCACGCCCCGACCGGCGTCGCTGTCTTCGCCGACGACTTCAAGACCATCCGCCCGCTCGCCGACCGCGACAACACCAACATCGTGCACTGGTCCACCTTCGACAAGGGCGGCCACTTCGCCTCCCTCGAACGCCCCGAAGAAGTCACCGCGGACCTCCGCACGTTCTTCCGCAACCTCTGATCCAACCGAAAGGCCGGGCCCACGGGCCCGGCCTTTCAGCCGTTCGTGTCGATGATCCCGATCTGCTTGGGTCCGGAGCTGTCGAGCACGTCGATCCCAGGCTCGAAGAACCGACTCAGATAGATCCGCTGCCCGTCCGGGCTGACCGCAATCCGCGACGGCAACCCCAGGTTCTCGATCAGAGAGCCGACGACCTTGCCTTTCCCGACGTCGATCACCCAGACAGCATCTTTGTTGTCAGACCGCCCGAACACATAGAGGTGCTTGCCATCGTTGCTGACGGCACCCGCTGTGACCTCCGCCGGTATCGTCACCTCAGTCGGCTTCGTCAGTCCGACCTTCGTGTTGATGACTTCGTACGTCGCACGCCCGACGACAAAGAGCGCTCCATCGGGTCCTGGGACGAGGTCACGTGGCTCGTCACCGACGTCGATCGGACTCCGGGCCGCCCGCCGGGTCTGCGCATCGATGACCGCAACGTTGTCGCTGTCCTTGGACAAAACATAGAGTCGGCCCCGGTCGTCGATCGCGACGTCCGTCGGGGTGGAGCCCGCGGCGAGTGGACCGCCGACCGTCGACAGAGTCTCCGTGTCGATCTCGGTGATCGTCGCCGCCGTCTGACTCAGCACGAACAGCCGGTGCATCGCAGTGCTCAACGCGAACTTCGTCGGCCCCGGCGCGACGGCGATCGGCTGACCGACCACAGTCCAGTTGGCGGCATCGATCACCGAGACCGAGTTCGAATTGGCGTTGGCGACGTACAGCCGGGATCCGTCGGGCGCGACGATCAGGTTGCTCGGGAACTCGCCGACCTCGAGCGGATCGCCGACGCGTTCCCGTGTCGTCGTACTGAACCTCATCACCCGGCCGTTCGCGACGTCGGTCGCGTACAGGAACCGGTCGTCCGGGCTGATCGCGAGCCCGACCGCCGACGGGGGCCGTGGAGCAGACGGTACGGCGATGATCCCGACGACACCGACTACTGCCGGCGCCACGAGGACGGCCGCGATGATCCGGCGCCGGAGTGGTTTCCCGGTCTTCTTTGTCCGCACCGCGGCGACGCCGAGCGCCAGCCAGACTGTAAGTAGAGCGATGATGGCGAGTTGCTGCAGGTCGGTTTTGCTCTGGAACCGCAGGAAACCGAACAGAACCACGAATCCGCTCACGACCCAACCGATCAAGAACACCCGGCTGAACTGGATCAACGGTCCCGCGATCGCCATCACAGCGGTCAGGAGATAGAGGACAACCACGGAGAGCGGAAGCATGGTGATATGGCGGTCGGAGTCGAGCGAGAAGACCCTGGCGTGACGGTCGGCGTACAGGAGGATCACGAGCACCAGGAGCGCCGCCGCCGCGCCGAGCCCTATGAGCAGTGGGTTTCTTGAGAGCGGCGTACGGCGGACTCGCAGCAGACCGAGGACGCCGGCGGCCAGCCACGCCACGGACGCGATCAAGTAGAAGGTCGCCGGCCATGGTTGCAGGTCTGACCGGAGTTCGCGCGTGATCCAACCGGTCGCCATCGCGGTGGAGAGGAGCGCCGGCCCGGCCAGGCCGACGGCGAAGGAGGTCGCGTTGGCGCGCAGCCTGATCACCGCCGGCACGACGGCAACCGCTAGCACTGCTACGACAATCATTTCCCAGATGCGCGGTGTCGCGAGGACCGCGCACACGACTTGCGCGGCGGCGGCAATCACGGCCAGACCGAGAAGCGGCCAGTCCTGATCCGGCAGGTGGAACCGGCCGCGCCACCGCCTCGCCGTCGCTCGCGCCGCTCCGCTGAACGTCGGTCCGCTCGTCCGTCTAGGCGTCGGCGTGGTCAGTGTGGTGCTCGTCTGCGGGCGGACAGGTGGTGGCGGGTTGTCGAGGTACGCCTGCGCGGCGGCCGCGACGCTCCGGCTGTCGTCGTCACGGAGTAGCTCGAGCTGCTCGCGCGCCGTACGGCGTACCAACTCGTTGTTTGCCTGCAGCAACTGCCCTAGCGGCGCTAGTGTCCTGCTTCTGAAATTCGCAACATAAGTCTAGGGTGGGTTGTATGCCTAGGACTGGGCGGCCGAAGGCCGAGTTGGTGTTGAGTGTTGATGAG
>NZ_SJKA01000022.1 GCF_004331435.1 Kribbella sindirgiensis | reverse complement strand
CGCTCCTATCAAGTCACGCCGGCCGGCTCCTTCACACCCGCTGCCGGCAAAACGCATGCCCGTCAGCCCGAAGGCGACACCGACGATAAGAGCCAGACAGCGGGTGCTCAGGATCCAACCACCGCGTGAGCGGCAACATCACCCTGACACTGAAGGCGACGATAGCTGTCTCGCTCACTCTCTGCTACGCCTGGCGTGTTGACCTCTGTGCCGCGACAAGGAATTGGTTCCACGGATCACTTTTCGTACCCTGTCGATCGGATATCAGCACTCGTGCACGTGGCCGCGACGTCGGCTGCTCGCAGAGTTCCCGGAGCGCGCCTGTCGTCTCGCCGACCTGTCCGCCGACATCCGCGCTCCCGGATGCGCTCGACCTCGCCTCGGCCAATGTGATCGGTCAATCGATGGGCGGCACGCTCGCTCAGCGACTCACGCTTTGCCAACTCACTCAGTAAGAACTACATCGCCGGCGCCGAACTCGTCGATACTCGGATGGACCTGCCGCGGGCGCGATCGCGCGGAAGCCGCGGGTCTACCTACGCAACGAGCGGCTGTGCCAATCGCCCGGCTACCCTGTCGACCTGACAGGCTGCGCGCTGGGCCGTCTGATGTGGGGCCCCGGACTACGACCCCGACGGCGTCGTGCGGCGGCACGGCACCTGTCACACGTGCAGGTGTAGCCCAATGACATGCATTCTTCCCACCAACAGGTCGATGCCTTGTCCGGTTGACCTGAGATCTGCTGAGTGCTCCACTTCCTTCCAGGAGAGTTTGTGGGGAAACAATGAGAATCCAGGGCGTGGTCCGTTCGTTCCTGTCGCTTGCCGTGGTGTGGATGCGAGTCATTGCCGTGCAATCCGAGTTTCAGCTACCCGGGGCGGGGGATAGCCGGAGACTCTTCATTTGCAGGAAGTGTGGATTCATTCGGCGCGGCAGTGATGCGGAGCCGGGAACCTGCAGGAGCTCCGCACACGGGCGGTTGCGGCGCGCCAGTCGGGGCGATGTCGCGCTTGACGAGTGTCGAGGTGAGCCGGCGTGCCGGGAGACGGTGCGTCGAAAGCTGACGAGTGACCAGGTCAGCGGCGCCGCGATGGTGCTGCTTGCCTGTGATGGGCACCGGGACGAGCGAGCGTTGGTATGAGCAGCCTCAGCAGTGCAGCAGGAGTCGGGCCGTCCGACCTCTCGCCACGGTTGAAGCTCGTCAATATCGTCCCCACCGCTGCGCTGGCGCTGCTGATTGCGACTTTACTGCTGGCCGGGACGCCTCAATCCGCGCCCTCGCCGGACAGGTTCCTGGCGAACGGACGCGCGTTGGGCCCAGGGTGGCTTGCCGCCCTGTCAGTCGCGATCACGATCTGGTCTATAGCTCTGCAGCCGTTCGAGATGTCCCTGATTCGCGCCCTCGAGGGCTATTGGCCGGCGTCGCGCCTTTTCAACGAGATTGGGCAACGAGCGTTGTGGCTGCAAAGACGCCGTCATCGCGCACTCCACCATGCGGCCGCGAGCGAGCTCAATGCACCTCAAGTCACCGCGGCCAGAGGGGTCCTGGCGCAATGGCCGAAGGATGAGGCCGACGTTCTTCCGATGGCTCTCGGCAATCGGCTCCGCGCGATGGAGCGACGGGGCGCTGCGGGATATGGAATGGATGCGGTCCGGTCATTCCCGCGGCTGTATCTGGCTCTACCTGCAAGCGCGCTGGTACCCCTCGGGCAAGCGCGTGACCAATTGGATGCCGCTGTCCGGTTCTGTTTCGTTTTCGCAGTTGGTTCCGTTGTGAGTGCGGGGCTGCTGGTGGCTCACGGGTGGTGGCTGTTGTTACCGCTTGGATTGGCAGTCATGTCAGTAGCCTCGTACCGCGCCGCATTGGTCGCTGCCGTGAACTACGGCGCTCTGGTGTCGGCTGCGTTCAACGTCTACCACCTTCGGTTGCTAGACGAGACCGGCGTGTTGCGTCCGACCGACACGGCGGCCGCCCGACGGGCACACGTAGCGCTCGAGGCTATGCAGACGGGCGACAGTACGAGGAGCGTTCGGTACGCACCCAAGTAGTGCTGGTCGCTCAGCTGGAACGAACAGTGACGCGGCCCGCCACGGTCAACGCAGCGATCCGAAGTTGACCGCTCAGAAGCGCAGGGTCGATAGTCCGCACGCGATTGTCGACCCGAGCCCCAGCCGACGAACTGGTGATGTCGATGTGCCAGGTCGACGGGACGACGAGGTCGATGGTCCCGCCGATAGCGTTGAGATCAAGGATTGCGCCATGGCCTACTTGAAGGTCGTGCCAGGCTGAGCCAGGCCTCTGCAGAGTCTGGCTCGGTCGTAGATCCACTACCACGGCTCCGAGCACAGATGTGACCCGGCCGTGGGTGAGGAACTTGGAACTCACGCCGACGCGTTTCACTTCGCCTACGGCCGCGATTTTCGGCCAATCGCTGGTCAGGCTGAGAACGGCGTTCGGGTTGCCTTGGGAGACCAGGAGCCAGCCCACCGGCACCAGAACCATAGGTATCAGCACGTCCATCCACGATGTGCTCTTGAGGGCTCCCGTGGTCACGGTGAGGGCTGCCAACCCGATAAGGGCAAGGAAGGCCGGTCCTCGGAGTGCGCTGGTGGGGTTCAGGGCACGCCCTGCAGTCAGCAGCGCGATCAAGACGATGCCGAGGGGCCACCATCGGGAAAGGACAGCGTCAAGGGATGTGCGCATGCTGGGCTGTGTCGCAAGCACGGTGAGTAGGCGGTATGTGCACCACGACAGAATCAGTGCCCCTGCGATCCGTCGGACAGTCATGCATCGCCTCCATCCGTCGATCGAAGTCTCCTCCCTGACGGGGTTGTCCAGTCGAGCGGACACGCCGTGGCGCTGAAGACGGCTGCAGCCTCGGTGCAGCCGTCTTGGGTCGGTGCGGGTGAGCGAGAGGGGGAGCAACACGCGCCTTAGTCACACGCCTTGAGATCGGCGAAGATCTTGTGAGTCGGATTCCATAGCGGATTCGGGGAGGGGTGCCGGAACTGTCTTCGCCATCGCAGCCACGACGGTGGCCAACTGCCGACCATCACCATCCGAGGTCCTGTAAGCGCACTCTGGAAGTCCAGATCCGCACCCTGCGCCGCGCCACTGTGGAGCAGCCCGCGAACCTGCCCTTCGTCCAACACATCCAGCGGTGCTCCCCAAAATCGCGTCAGGCCCCCGAGAGCGGTTAGTCGCCACGCCGTGACCATCACCGATCTACCCCGCCGCCCACTCGCGGTGTGCGTTTCGTCGGCCGGAGTCGACGGGCTCTGTGACCAGTTGCTAATCCGTTAGTTGACCCAACGCGCCCGGAGTGCGAACGATTGGCTTGTGAAAATGACGATTGAGCAGTTCATGTGGGGATATCAGCCGCACTTCCGCAATGGCATCGAGCGCGTAGCGCGTTCTGTGTTCGGTCAGATCGGCTTCGGCCTCGGTGCCAGGGCGTTCCTCGCTGGTTTCGCGATGAGTCCGACCGGCAATTCCCCGTGTGCTTTGAGCCTGAGGACGACTCGCTGGCCGCAGTGGATCTGTCGTCGGTAGTCGCGGATGCTCAGCGGCGATACGACGAGAGCGACGAGTCGCAGATGATCTACAGCAGCCGCCGCCTCCATGAGCGACGTCATCGTGGTCTCCTGGACTCGTTCCGTGCGGAAGCTGTCAGGGATGCGCTGGCTGGTTCTCCGGAGGGAGTTGGGCTGACGTTCTTCGTGGGTTCGTCCGCGGTGGTCGATGGCAGTTACGAAGTCCATCCGGTTATTGCTGTCCCAAGGGCACGATGGGAGTCGAAGCCGACTTTGAGCAAGGAGCGGATCGACCGGTACTCAGTGGTCCCGTCCTTCCAGCATTCGTTGATGCGGGAGCTGCTCAGCGCAGCTACGACTGACCTCAGCCGTAGCACTCCGCCGGAGGACTTCTCGATCCAATGGTCTGACCGATCTGAGCTCATTCGGAAGGCGGCCCGCGCATTCGTCCAGTCGGTGTCGCTATTCAGTGGGTATGAATTCGAGTCCGAGTTGGTTGTGGCGCTCGATGAGATCTCTACGCAGCCGTACGAGGGCCGGTCCGGGGCGGGTGGGTTGCTATTGGCAGCCGAGGCGAACCCTCACGTGGAATCTGTCATGGAGTTCGTGGAATCGATCCGGGTTTCAGAGACCCGCTTGGTGCGTAAGTCGCTCGAGATGGCCGATCCAGAACACCACCTCTTGTGCGACGGCGAGAAGATCGTGGGGCTGGCTCGTCTGCGTGACACCTACGAGCGTGCGGAGGAGAACGCGTTCGTGTTCAACGTGGTCGCTCGGGGTGTCTGGGAGCTGAGTCATGATCAAGTGCCACTCCTTCGAGTGTCGAATACGCGGCCGTCTTTGCCGCAGCCGCGGTTGGATGCCCAACACCTCAAATCGGTGGCGCGCCGGCTGTTCTCCGAGATTGGCGAGAGCGAGGCGGATGTCCTGTGGGACCTGGCCGAATCGGCATCTGCGGCGTCGCACGGGACCATGCTCGTTGTCCACCGGAATGCCGGCGACGAGGCTGCGCGTCTGATCCCGCAAGCGCAGCGGATAAGACCAAAACTTCTCGATTCGAAGGTGCTGTCGGCCGTTACGAGCATCGATGGCGCCGTCCTTGTCGATCCGACCGGAACCTGTCATGCCGTTGGCGTCATCCTTGATGGGCATGCGACCGGAAAGGGTGACTCGAGCCGAGGTGCGCGGTTCAACTCGGCTGTGCGGTATCACGACACTCAGAGTGGTCGGTGCCTCATCATCATTGTCAGCGAGGACGGCATGATCAATCTGCTACCGGATCTTCGTAGGCAGGTTGCCCGTGACTCTGTTGAGGAAGTCGTGCGCCAACTGGAGGAGTCACTGACCGATGAACCTGACTACGAGATCTTCTTCCGCTACTGGGCGCATCTCGAGTCTCTGGCGTTCTACCTCACGGTCGAACAATGCGAGCGGATCAATGCGGCTCGGACACGACTCGAGGATCACCGAGCTCGACCGGACTCGCATCCCCACGATCCGAACGAGGGGTCGCTCGGATACATCACCCACGTCAGTTGGACGCCCTTCGCTCCGGATCCGGAGATGAACTCCAGCTACTTCCTCGACACCGAGTAGGGCGACGTGGCGGGACTGCCCGTGTCGGTGGCGGTCCCCGGTGGGGGTCTTTGTGATGTCCTCGTCACCACCACACTGTTCAGTGTCCGACAGGTGCCATTGCGCCACCGAAAGGCATCGACCCGGACATTCCAGCAACCGGCGCTGAAGTCGTGCATGGTGAGCGCGGCGCCGAGGCGGTGAAGAGCAGGAAGATATGCATCGCGCATGTCTTGCCGCTGTTATTCGTGCCAACGAAGGCCGACGGGTGAGGTGATGAAAGCGGTCTGGTGTCGGATCGCCGAGGGCTCCGTCCGACGCGACTCGTGGGCTGACTCGTGCCCCATCTACCTCAGGTCCCATCGGCGGTACGAGTTTGCGAGTGGACAACCTGAGGGTCTGAGCGAGCCTTAGGGCCTCGCGGAGGGCGGTGTTGGCGCGCTGAAGTTCGGTGACGTGGTGTTGCAATCGGTCGACTTCTGCGAGGGGAGCGGTGACGTGTTCGGCTTGGATTGCTTGTGCGGAGCGGACCTGTTTCCGGCTTCGCCAGTTGCAGAGTCGGCAGCGATCTGAGCAGAAGCGTTCATCGGATCTGGCCGCCGTGTAGGTGTCGGCGCGGTGCCCGCAGACCTGTTGGCGGGCGGTCTAGATCGTGTCCGAACGGGGGTGGTAGATCGTCCATAAAAGCTCAACGTCAGGCCCGCGGAAGTGTCGGAATACTCGTTGCAGATTGGTGAAACTCCTCGGGTGCCAGATGTGTGCCAGCTTCGAAGTCGTCGTTTCGATGCAGTCGCGGTGCGTTCGGCTCCTGGAGAGTCTGCCGAGTGGTTGAGTCTTCACTTAAAGGCCATTTGGCGCCGCATCGGCGGCGTAGGGGATCGTCAGCTACCTCGCGCAGGATTTGGAGTGGGCGACGCGCAGAAGGGTGTCGCGGTATCCGACTAGCGCGGTCAGCAGCAACAGGAACTGCATGATGCGATGCAGGAGGCCGATGCGAAGGCGGAATCTCAGGCCGATCCGTCTGCCACGGTGCTCGAGGAGAGGGTCAAAGCTCACCAGAGACATCTTGCAGCTCACGTCAACGTGCAGCAGGCTCTCGATCGCCTGTTGATTGTCGCGACAAATGACATCGTTGAGTCAGCGTTCAAGTGGCTAGACGGTGTTCGAGACGACGACGCGAACGAGGAGCTCTTCGTTGATGCTCGGTTTGTGTTCGTGAACGCCGTGCGCCGCGACTTGAATATCGTGAAGCCCATCCAGCAGGTGAAGCCCATGAGCGCATAGCGTCGGCCTTGGCGGTGTCGCGCAGGCGCAGACAGTTCGAGGACTGCTGACGGCGGATATCAACGTCCGGGTTCGCAGGCCGGATCCTTCCCTGGCCGCGCTACGTCCGATCTACTACTGATCCTCGATGACGGCAGTGGGGTGCGGTATGACGCAGCAGGATGCGCAGTGGGGTCTGCAACATGGGTCGGTGGTCCTGGCCGGTGGACGACGAGACGGAATCCGTCGACCTGGGGTGCCGGATCGCGAGACCGCCGATGCCGGCGGGTTGTCCCGTGCCACGGTGCGGACCGCCGTGGGACTCTTCTTCGGCGCCGTCGCGGCTTGGATGGTCATCTCTGGGCTCCTGGCACGGAGGTGGCCGTGGCAGCTGTACGGCGATCAAGCTTCCCAGTCTGATGTGCTGAAGCTTGCTCTGGGGGTGGTCGCCGCCGGTGGTGCCGCGATCGCCCTGGTTGTCAACTATCGCCGTCAGCAGCACCTTGAACGCGACGATGTCGGCAAACGCGACCAGATCCGGCTGTTCACTGAGCGATTCGGAGCCGCCGCCGCCCAACTCGGTGGCGACCGGCCCGCTGTGCGGCTAGCCGGTGTATACGCCATGGCTGCCCTGGCCGATGAGTGGTCCACCCGACGGCAGCAGTGCGTCGATGTCCTCTGTGGGTACCTCCGCCTCCCTTACACCGGAGAACCTCCATTAGGCCACCCAGAACTAGTAGTCGAACAGCGTCACTACGCCGGCGGCACCATCCAACGCACTGAAACCACCACCCACCAAACCGGCGAGATCCAGGTCCGCCAAGCCATTGTGGACACGATCCGCCAGCACCTTCGGGCCTACGCCGAACAGAGCTGGAGCGACCTGACGTTCGACTTCACCGGTGCCACGCTCGTCAACGCCTCCTTCTCCGGGGCGACGTTCTCTGGTGAACGGACGTGGTTCGACGGGGCGAGGTTCTCCGGTGACTACACACTGTTCACGGGGGTGGCATTCTCCGGCGACCGCACGTGGTTCGCCGGGGCGACTTTTTCCAGTGGCCGCACGTGGTTCGATGGGGCGACGTTCTCCAGCGAGGACACCGTGTTCGAAGGGGCGGAGTTCTTCGGCGAGGACACCATGTTCGACGGAGCCGTATTCTCCAGCGAGCAAACATGGTTCGCCGGGGCGAGGTTCTCCGGCGACAGCACGTCGTTCGCCGGGGCGGAGTTCGTCGGCGACTATGCCTGGTTCGATGACGCAAGATTCTCCGGCAAGCACACGTCGTTCGATGGGGCGACGTTTTCCGGCGAGTTCGTGTCTTTTCGAGACTCGGCATTCACCGACGTGGACGACGCACTACATGAAGCTCGGATTTCCCCTCAGGAGATCCGCTGGGGACCGGTCCCATCACGCAGCGCCTGGCCTCCCGACTCCTCTGCTTAGTGCGAAGCGAACTGTTCGACAGCCGTTATCAACGGAAGCCGGTCGGCGCTCGCCACCCGCGGGGTGGGCCGTCTAGGTCGCCGCGGGGAACGGCCGGAGTTGGTCTTGCGAGTTGAGCTACTTACGGCGCCGGGCTGAACGAGGTGCGGTCGCGGGGTTGCCCTACGATCGGTCGATGGCCTTCCAAACCGTTGTGCCGATTGAGGACATCCGGAATCTTCCCTTGCCTGAGCTTGCTCTGCGCCTGTTGAAGGTGCTGGCGAACGGCAGCGCGCAGATCAATCCCAACAACACGCTGCGCGGGATGCAGCAAGCGGTCGGTGGGGGACAAGACGGCGCTCAACTCATGGCGCGAATCGCCGACGCCTGGGCCTGGCTGCAAGCCCACGCCTTGGTTGGCCCGCACGCCATGAACACCCTGTCGGAATGGCAGCAGGTGACCGAGCTGGGCCGCGAGATCGCCGACGACCCGAGCGCCGTCACGAAGGTCTGGGCGGCCGATCGCCTTGCGGGGAACCTCGATCCCCTCCTCTCATCAGCCCGCGCCAACTTCGGTCTGGGTGACTACGAGACCGCCTCCTTCGCAGCGATGAAGGCCGTGGAGGTCGAAGTACGGCGAGTAGCTGAGCTGTCGAACGATCTCATCGGCGTCGCGCTGATGCGGAAGGCCTTCAGCCCAAAGGACGGTGTCTTGCGGGACCCGGGCGCGGAACCGGGCGAGCAACAGGCCACCGCCGATCTGTTCGCCGGCGCAATCGGCGCCTTTAAGAATCCCGCCAGCCACAGGACTGTCCAGTTTGATGATCCGGTTGAGGCGGCCGAGGCAGTTCAATTGGCCGATCTCCTTCTGCGGATGGTGCATCGCGCGGAACAGCGGCTCGCGTAGCCGGCCCGGCCTCGGCAAGGCCAACGTGTTCGCAGCGTCGAGCACAGAAGGGGCTGGGTCCGTCTGCACCGGACGAGCTGTGGGGCTAGTCGGTGATCTGACAATCAGCCATCGTCTTCGCGATGACCTGCGAGGTGACATCGGCGAGAGCGTCTCGGCCCAGGCTGGCTATTGCCTCCGCACCGCTGCGAGCCTTGCGCTCTTCACCTCGTCCCACTCGTTGTCAGCGGCTTCGTTCAAGGCGGCAAGGCACCGGTCGGCGGCGGAGATGGTCAGAGGTCGAGTGTCCAGTTGCTGTCGGGGCTGGTGAGGGTGTTCCGGTCGGTGCCGAGCTCGACGGTCATGGTGTGGAGAGGGAAGTGGCCGGCGGCCGCCCATTTGGCTTGGACGCGCTCTAGGTCGTCCCACAGGCGGCGTGGGCCGCTTTGGTGGACGGTTTTGTCTTCGCTGTCGGCGCGGGCCCAGGATCCGTCGGCTGCTAGGAGCCACAGGAGTTGGCTGCCGTCCTCGCGGGTTGCCGAGCGGTTCTCGATGTCGGGGCTGTCGAGCTCGTACAGGCAGCGCAGTTCCCAGTCGTTCCAGAGATCGGGCAGAGGGCCGCTCAGTTGGCAGGTCTCTGTGCCTGGCTGGTCGCGGGCGGCGTCGTACACATGGTCGAGGCGAGCTGGGTAGTCGGTGTCGCGGCGGGTGCGCATGAAGGTGGCCGGGTCTGGTTGGACGCGGCCGCGGACTACTCCGTCTGGGTGTCTCTTGGCGTTGATGAGGAGTGAGGTGCCGGTGATGGTGGTGACGATCTTTCCGCCAGGTCGGAGTGCGTCTAGCCATGCGGGCGGGATAGGACGGACGGAGACGGTTGCGATGATGCGGTCGTAGTTGGCGTCGGGCAGGGAGCCGGTGGCGTCGGCGATCTCGAGGTGCGGTGTTCGGCCGAAGGCGGCGAGGCGTTCGCGGGCGGCGTCGACGACGTAGGGGTCTACGTCGATGCTGGTCACCTGCTTGTCGCCGAGGCGACGGGCGAGGAGGGCGGCGGAGTAGCCGGAGCCGGTGCCGACGTCGAGCACCCGGTCCTGTTCGCCGGGGCTGAGCAGGTGCAGCATGCGCACGATCAACCCGGGCAGTGTCGAGGACGACGTCGGGAGACCCGTTGGACGGTCGGATAGGTCGGCCCTGTCGGCGTGAAGTGCGCCCACACGGGTCACCAGCGTCGCGTCGGCGTAGATCTCAGCCCATGGTTGGTCCGGGTGGGGCGTGCGGAGTCCCCAGGCGAATGGGTAGCTGTCGGGGATCGGCTCCCACCACCTCGGCACCAGTTGGTGCCGAGGTGTGGAGCTGACTGAGTCGTGCCACTCCGGTGCCGCTGCTGTGATCTCGTCGGCGAGCTTGCGAGCGGCGTCGGTCCAGTCTGTCACGGAGTCAATCGTCCTTTCCTTGGAGGGCGTCGGCCATTGATTCGATCATCGGTACGCCGGCCTTGACCGCGAGCCAGTGCCATTGACCGTTCGGGTTCACTTCGAAGAACACCCATCGGCCGTCAGGGGCCACGGCGAAATCCAGCGCTCCGAAGTACAGACCCAGTTCGTCCATGAGCAGCCGGACACCCTTCTCCACTTGCACCGGAAGCTCGATCCGACCGTAGGTGAGGGACGAATAGTCCGTTCGCCAGTCCAGTCTGGCAGCCGCACTTCCGGCATGGATCGCGACCGGGAACATCCGCTGCCCAATCACAGTCAGCCGTACTTCGCACTGCTTAGGAACTCGTTCCTGAAACAGATGCGCAGTGCCGGCGAGGCTCGCGTCGATCTCATCGGCGCGCAGCACCGTGGTCGGCAGGTACCGATGACGACGTTCCGCCGTGAGCACACCGCCGCTGAGGCCCTTGTAGATGACGTCGTCGGCGCCGATGAAGTCACGAGCATGATCGGGATCCGATGTGATGACTGTCCGCGGTACGTCGAGTCCTACGCGGGCTGCCACAGCAAGCTGAACCGGCTTGTAGTTCGCGGCCGAGTCCTTGGCCGGGTGATTGATCCATCTCACTGGCAGTGACCCCAGTACGCCGAGTACTCCGACGCGCGCCTCAGACACCGCGAATGCCCGCGCTTCGTCCGGCCAGGCGCTCGGAACGCTGAACTCGGCTGGCCGTCGCCACCACACGGCACTAACCGCTCCGAGGTCGACTGACCGCTCACCTGTCAGGTGCCCCTCCCAGCCATTCACCCCGAGGGTCCCAGCTACGCGCGAAGACTGCGGGAAGTCGGAGGTGTCGTACCGGACGACTGACGCACTCCGCCGCGCCAGCTCGTCGATTACGGCGTCTGCCGTCAGGTCATCGCGACCGGTCAGCACCAGGACGGTGCCCATGGTCAGTAGTTGTCGGTCGAAGTGTCCGATCCTGGCCGCTGGCCGTCGGGGATCGGCGTCTCGGTGTTCGTCTCCGGCAGCGCCGCGGCGATCGCGTGGTACGGGTTGCCGGTCGCGGACACGTTCAACTGGAGGTTGGCGCTGTAGGTCATCGGCAGCTCCATCGGCGCGGTGTCCGGCCCGGAAGCCAGGTGACGGACGCCGAAGGGGACTGCGGTCATCTCGTTGCTCATGGTCGTTCTCCAATGTCGGTGAAGGTTTGGAACGGCCGACCCAGGACGGACTCGCTATCTCGTCCCGCGCCGGCCGGCTTCTGGGCTGCGACGTCGGTGATTCGCTGACACCGCAGGTGTCGGCCCGGTAGGCCGTGGATCCGAAGGTTGATGACGTGCGCGTATTGCTGGGCCAGCGCCGTCGGGGCGACGTGCTCCTCGATCAAGTACTCGCCCAGCCACAACTGCACCCGCCAGAGTTCCTGCTCGGCCATCGAACTGAACGGCCGCTCAGGCCGGGCGGTCGGCGTCGAGCCACTGGACGACGGTGGAACCGTTGTGGCCGTGTACTGCGAGGAGGGCGTCGAGGCCGTAGTCCCAGACGACCGTGGTCGCCCACTTTCCGCGCCACCGCAGCGCCACAGTCCCGTCCGACCACTCGACTCCTTCCGCAACGTCGCCGGTACCACTGACTCCGCTGACATCGACGGAGCGCCGTAGGACGAACCGGCGTGGGTCCGCCACGCTTCTGGCCGGGTGTTCGAGCTGTGCATCGACGTCCATTGGAGTTCCCCTTCGAGGTCCTTGATCTCCATCCAAGGACCTGTGACTGCGGAACGTAAGGAAGAAGTTGCTGCCTGTCGCTCGGCGCGAACCGGAAATTTCCGGGCAGAACGCTGTCGGCTGGTGACTGGCCGTACATATCGTTGGGCTGTGGAGGGAAACCAGGTCCTGAAGGCGCGGATGGCCGAGGTCGGCCTGACCCAGGCCGAGCTGGCCGAAGCGGTCAACGCCGACCTTCGGCGCGCTGGCTACGGAGGCACCGTCAGCGATCGAACGGTGCGGAACTGGTTGACCGGGAAGACTCGCTGGCCACATCACCGCCAGCGCGATGCACTCTCCGCAGTCTTCGGCTGTCCGATCACGGATCTCGGATTCGTCGCTCCGGTCGAGCCGGGGCCCGTCCCGAGGCGGCGGTTCATCGGTACGTCCGCGGCGACAGTCATGGTCGCTGCTGGGGCGTCGACGCAACGCGCTGCCCATTCTCGCGTCGGTGCCGGTGACGTCGAGCGGCTGTTGTCCAAGTTCGCGTTGATCGTTGCGAGCGATCACCAGTACGGCGGAAAGCTCACCATCGAGACGCAAGCGTCCGCGCTCGCCGGTGAAGCTCTCGCGCTGCAGGCGCGGGGGACTGCGAGTCAGCGCATTCGAAGTGCGCTCTACGGGTGCGCGGCCTCGTTCACGTCGAGTGCGATGTGGGCCGCGATCGATGGTCGCAGGTTCGATACAGCGCAACGCCATTTCGATCGCGCGGCGGGCCTGGCCACGATGTCAGGCGATCCGGCGATCCAGTTCAGGATCTGGTCGCACGCCGGCAGCCTGTACCGTCACATGTCGAGGCCGGTCGACGCGTTGGCTGCGAACGATGTCGCGCGTCGGCTGCCGGTTGCGAGGCGAGATCCGATGTTCGCGTCGCTCGGCCACGCAAGACATGCGGCCATTTTGGGGCAGACCGGCGATCACCGTGCCGTACGTCAGGCCATTGTCCATGCCGAGGATGCCTTGGTCAGATCTGAACCCGGTGACGAGCGTCCGCTCTGGCTGACCGCGTTCTACGACCAAGCAGAGTTAGAGAATCTTGCCCTAGCGGGCTACCTGGCGCTCGGAGACTACGAGATGGCCGAGGGCCACGCTCATCGGAGCCTCGCGCTTCTGCGGCCCAGCATGCGGCGTACTCGATCGATCACGACCGCGCGACTTGCCAAGGCACAGCTCGGCCAAGGCGATTTGGAGGAAGCGGTCGCCACCGCGATGTCGATCCCGATCGAACCGACCGGCGTGCATCCACGCATCAACTCGATGCTCCAAGACTTCGGCAGCACACTGCAGATCGCCGCACCATCAAGCGACCCGGCAACCGCCTGGGATCACTACGCACACGACTCACTGAGGAAGCTTCTGTGACCCCTGACGGTATTGCATTGCGCCACTCCACCGTGATCGACGACGTGTGGAGCACGATGATCGAGGTGTACGCCGACGTACGTGCGGATCAGCTTCATCTGCCGAACTACTCGGTCGAGCGATTCGGGGAACAGCTCGCGCGGCACGCGTCAGATCCAGGGTGGGAGGTTGTCATCGGGTACGACGCGGCAGAGCCGGTTGGGTTCGCGTACGCGAACAGTCTCACGTCCGACGATCGTTGGTGGCGCCGGATGACCACGCCGCTGCCCGATGGCTGCGCCGAAACATCGACTGTGGCGGTGAAGGAGATCATGCTGCGCAAGCCGTGGCGGGGCCAGGGGGTCGCTCTGCTGATCCATGACGAGTTGCTCCGCAATCGTCCCGAGGCGCAGGTGTCGTTGTTGGTCAACGCCTTGAACGGCGATGGGAAAGTCAAGGCATTGTACGAATCCTGGGGCTACGAGCCGATCAGCACACAGCAACCGTCCGTCGACGGCCCGATCCTGACCGCCATGCTCCGGCCAACGCGCCCAGGATCGCGGTCGGCCGGTTGAGTCGAGACGTACGGCGAAGCCGTAGGCGTTGGGCAGCGTCGCGAATCGTTGCTTAATCGATCGGCTGTGCGGCGTATTCGCTCGCGGAACTCTGCGTGGCTGATGCGTTGAGTAGGCATGGAGAAGCCAGATGCAGACCGCGTGGGCGAGGATCCGGAGATTCAGCTGAGGATGCCCGGCAGGCTGCCGGCGCTGTATCCGCAGGCCGCTCGGGTGCTGCGGCGGATTGTTGTACGACTGGCGCGGGCAAGGCGCGGCACCGACGATGTGTCTCGGCCGGGGGAGAGGGCGTCATGAGCGGCGACAGCGTAGATCCGTGGGCGACCCTGGATGATCTGCTGGGCACCGAGGCGCTGCCCGACCACCCGACGGGCACCGGCATTGGGCGGCTGGCGTTCTACGGAAGGTGCTCGACCGAGGACAACCAGGATCCGAAGACGTCCAAGGCCTGGCAACTGGGGGAGGCGGCCCGGTTCGTCGAGCCGCTTGGTGGCGTGGTCGTGGAGGAGTTCTTCGACATCGGGCAGTCGCGTTCGTTGCCGTGGGAACGACGAGACGAGGCCAGTCGCGCGTTGCAGGCCTTGAAGAATCCCAATCGCGGGTGGGATGGACTGGTTGTCGGTGAAGCGACTCGGTGTTGGTTCGGCAACCAGTTCAGCCTGACGTGGCCGAAGTTCGACCGGTACGGCGTATCTCTCTGGATCCCGAGCCTCGGTGGACGGTTCGACGCCGAGAACACGGTGCACGACATGGCGATGACGATCACGGGCGGCCTGTCGAAGTCAGAACGTCAGCACGTGCAACGTCGCGTTCGAGCCGCGATGGCAGCTCAGGTGCTGATCGACGGCAAGCATCAGGGCGGGCGTGCGCCGTACGGCTATCAAGTTGTCGACGCAGGTCCGCACCCGAATCCGCGGAAGGCGCAGGAGGGCTACCGGCTACGAGTCCTCGCCGTCGACGAGGTCGCGGCTCCGGTCGTCGAACGGATCTTCGCGCTGTACCTCGAGGGAGTGGGGCACAAGGGCATCGCCCAGTTGCTGAATGCCGAGCACATCCCTTGCCCGGCAGCCCACACTCCTCATCAGAACCGGCATCGTGCAGGCGACGGCTGGCAGGGCTCGACGGTCAGAGCGATCCTGTGCAATCCGAGGTATACCGGCTATGCGATCTACGGCAGGTGGCAGAAGGTCGAGGAACTGCTCGACCCGGATGATGTCGCGGCGGGACACGTTGTCAGGTACAGGCGATCGCCGTTCTCGAAGATCGTTCGATCACGCGAGCCTGCCCATCCGGCGATCGTGTCGGTCGAGGCCTTCACGCGAGTGCAGTTCGAGATGTCCGCGCGGGCCGGGGCAAGCATGTCCGAGCGGGCGCAAGCAACAAGAACCCGCGTCGCGTCGTCGCACACCTACGTGCTGCGTAGACGGATCCAGTGCACGATCTGCGGGCGACGGATGGAGGGCTCGCACCGATCACACGCGACGTTCTACCGCTGCCGGGCCCGAAGCCTCGCTCCTGGGTCACCCGCGCTGCAGGATCATCCGCCGAACGTCTATCTGCGTGAGGACCATCTGACAGGCAAGATCAACGCGTGGATCGCGCGGTTGTTCGACCCGGCCCATGTCGACAGCACTGTCGAGGCGCTGGCCGACGCCGACGAACTGGCCGACAGGATTGAGACCCAAGCGAAATCATTCCGGCGCCGTATCGCGGCCGCGGAGTCGACGATGGAGCGCCTGCGGCGGGCGATCGAGGTGGGCTGGGATCCGGAGACACTCACCGAGCAATACAACGCGGCAGCGGCCGACAAGCGAGCTGCGGAATCTGGACTGAAGGCTGTCGATCCAGTGCCCCAACTGACTGCAAACGACATCCGGGCCCTGGTGACGCAGCTCGGCGACATGGCCAATGCGCTGGATCACGCGGACCGCAAGGATCTGGCCGAGCTGTACGAAGCTCTGGGCCTGGCGATCGCCTACGACCACCGACTGCAGGTAGCGGAAGTGTCGATAACTCCCGCCCTGCGTGGGGTTAAGAAGTGTGTCCGAGGGGGGACTTGTGCGCTATTCACACGTTATGCACCCAGACGGAAGGACACATGACACAGCAAGGCCCCAGCCTCTCGGCTGGGGCCTTCTTTGCGTTCCGGCACGGCGGGCCGTGCACCGCTCAGGTCGCCTTCGGGCCAGCTGCTCTGCGCGCCCGCTTCGACGCAGGCACCCAACCGGTGCCGAACTTGTGTTCCCACTTGCGGCCGGCGTTGTCCATCACGACCATCCACTTGATCGCGTCCCTGCTCCCGCCCTCGGTGTTCTTGTCTAGGAAGTCGAAGAACATGAAGGTCTCACCTGGGGGAACCGTCAGTCCGTCCGGGGACATCGCACGTGCCTCTGGAGGGAACGTGCCAACTTTGGACGAATCCATCTGGGAGATGGGGCGATCAGGGTCGGCTGGTTCGATCGACACGTGCGCCGGCAGGGTGCTGTAGTTGGTCATGATCCACCCATAGCGCAGCCCGGTCGGTCCGTACCACCAGCCGACCTGGTCGATCTGGGCCTTCTCCGAGCTCGCGTGATCCCGCTGAAGGATGCGGAGCCCTAGGAGCAGTGCCCCAGCGGTACCCACGCCGCCCACCCACTCGGCCAGCGAGCCCCAGTCCAGTGACCGGCCCCAGCAGATTGAAATCCAGGCCAGCAGTCTCATGCGGTCAAGCTAGCGGCCGAGGCGCTTCGGTTGGTACCCGGCTCATCACTTGACCCGCTTCCCGGTGTGGAGCATGGCCTTGAATCGAGCGCCCGGCTTGCCCCCCTCGATGATCTCGACATTCGCGTACCAGGCGGCGCCCAACCTACTCGGCTCCTCGACTACCTCATAGACCGAGTCGCGGTAGAAGAACCGCAGGCCGAGATGCACCGACTCGGCGGCGAGGAAGTACTCACCCGGCGCCGCCCGCTCGGCGGGTATCGGATCATCCACGGTTTCAGTGTGCACGCGGCGAGGATGGAGTCGCCAGTCCCGGGCCTGCCTGCCGGTGGGGCCTCGTGCCTCGACGTTGTGCGGGCAGCGGCTACACCCAGCGGTGGCTCCGGGCCGGGGACTGGCGATACCCCAAGTCTGCCTCGCCCCGACGATGCGCGTTGACGGTTATCCACAGGGTGCCGCGATGAGGGTCTAGCGCACGATGAAGTCGGTCGGGGAGAGGACCTCGGTGGAAGACAGGGCCGTCGCCGTCAGGGAACAGACGACGGCCCTGCCGATCGCGGCCCGCTAGTCGCGGGGGTCGTACGGCCGATCGCCAGGAGAGTGTTCGGCTTCCTCGCGGAGTCGCTCAGCGAGGATCCGGATGTCCGACGCCTCGATAAGCGAGCTGCCGGACATGTCTGCCAGGCGGGCCATGTCGTCGACATCGGCCGCGGCAAGCTGCATCGCGTCGTCCCATCCGCGGTCGTAGTCCTCGGACGAGGCGGGCGGACGCCTAGTCATCGAGCCACTCAGCGCCGACCTCGTCGCGGTGGTACCCCTGATGATCGCCGAGCACGCACGGCCGCTTGCTCGACGGGTTAGTACCGTCGCACTCCAGGTCCTGCGAGGAACGCAGCTCAGGCCACCCTGTCCCGCTGGGGACCGGCGCAGGCGGAAGTCCTCGCCCTGTCCTCTGCATCACCCCGTCATTCATGAGCTGCTCGCCCCCACTCTCGCTGGTACCTTCGTCCTGTAGGCGTATGACTCGCCGCAGGGACTAGGTAACACCCGGTCACGCCGCCAGGGTGAGGCAGAAATGAGGCATCCCGTGGAGCACACACGGCGCGACCTCCTAACCGAGCGCCGGAAGGCTGTCGGACTGAGCCAAGGCGAACTTGCGCGTACCCTTGGTGTGGAGCGCTCGACTGTCATTCGCTGGGAGGCTGGACGTACCGCTCCTCAGCCTTGGGTGAGGCCCTCGCTCGCCGAGGCGCTCCAGGTGTCCAGTGAGCAACTGGACGACCTCCTCCGACCGCCAGCCGAAGGGGATGCGTCAGTGGACCGCCGCGCATTCGCCGGCCTCGCGACGGCCGTTGCCTTGGCCCCGCTGTCCCGCGCTCGCACCGGCAGCCAGATCGGGGCCACGCAGGTACGGCAACTACGTCACCGCACGGCACGTCTCCGGCGCCTCGACGACCACCTAGGCGGCATGGACACGTACGCCGTCTACACGAGCGAGATGGCCGCTACGGAGCGACTGATCAAGGCGTCCAGCTACGACACCGCCACCGCCCGCGCCCTGACCGGCGTTCTCGCCGAGCAAGCACAGATGGCCGGATGGGCGGCCTTCGACGCCGGACGCCTCGCCGACTCCCGGAAGCACTACCGCCGAGCGCTGGACGCCGCGCGTGACTCCGGTGATGCGGGGCTTGAGGGGAACTCGCTGGCCTTCCTGGCGTACGAGAAGGCTGACCAGCAGACCGCCGCCGAATCAACCCGTATCGCGGGTGCCCGCACTACTCCCCGCGTCCGCGCCCTGCTCCACGAGCGCCTAGCGTGGACCTACGCCGTGGGCGGGCAGGCGTACCACGCAGAGAAGGCCCTCCAGGCTGCCGCCGAGGCCGTACGCGAGACCGCGTCAGCTCCCGAGCCGGACTTCGTGTTCTGGGTCGACGAGCTGGAGGTCGACATCATGACGGGCCGCTGCCTCGCCGAGCTGGGCGCCGCCTCCCGCGCCGTTCCCGTCCTCGAAGGCTCCCTGCGCAGGTACGACGACACGCACTCCCGCGACAAGTCGCTCTACCTCACGTGGCTCGCACAGGCGCACCTCGACGCCGACGAACCCGAGCGCGCGGCTGCCGTAGTGGAGCACGCTCTAGACCTCGCGGCCGGCGTCGGCTCTGTCCGCCCAGGCGACCGCCTCCGCGGCGTCCTCCGACGCCTCGCCCAATACGGTGGACCCGAGGTCGCAGCGGTCCTGGAGAGAGCTCGCAGCTAGCTCTTGCTGGTCGACTTGTCGAGCCACTCGAGGTAGCCCGCCGACCCGGCAACGATCGGCACAGCGCCGAGCTCCGGGTTATCCCACGGGTGCGCCGCGAGGACGTGCGCCTCAAGCTCCGCGTATCGTGCCTCCGTCGTCTTCAGGAGGACTTGCCACTCTTCACCCTCGCCGTATTCGCCGGCGTGCCAGAACACCGACACGACCGGGCCGACGACCTGCGCACCCGCGGCGAGACCGGCCGCCACCGCAGAGCCTGCCAACCGGACCGCGTCCTCCCGCGTCGGTGTCGCGGTAGAGACCTGAAGGTAACCAGCCATGCCGGTCACGTTACATGCCTCACGTACGTCCGCAGGTAACGCGGGACAGGGCTAGACCGATACACACCTGGACACACAACCAACCTGGGGGACCCAACGATGAAGCGCACCACCTACTGCCTCGCCACCGCTCTCGCCCTTGCCGGCGCCCTGAGCGCCTGCGGCGGTGGGGATGAGCCCGCGGCCGTCTCGTCGACCAGCACGAGCACACCGGCACCGACGACGGCAGCGCCGAAGCCGGCCGCACCGTCGACCGCCAGCCAGGCCACGATCGAACAGGCGTTCGTACTCGAGGTGATGGGCTCGATGCCCGAGCTGGTGCTCGCCCGTCCCGAGCTGGTCAAGCTGGGGCACACCACGTGCCAGGCGTTCCGCGACAAGCCGGGGTCGGTGCAGTTCCTCGTCGACAACATGACGAAGGCTGGCCAGACGGCCGAGCAGATCAAGACGGCGAAGGTGGTTGCCATCGCCGCGATCCACAACCTCTGCACGGACCAGTCGGGCGACCTCTAGCATCGCGATGAGGCCCTCGGGACATCACGCCCTGGGGGCCTCGTCGTCAGTGCCGGGAATCAACTGCTTCGGTCGGTCCCTTTCGAGGATCATCTCGACCGGCTCGATCCGGCGAGTTTGCTCGAACACGTAGCGCGCCAAGCGGCGGTCGCCGATGTCCCTGATCATGAGTCGGATTTGGCGAGCCAGACCCACGAGTCCGATCGCTCCGCCACCGCTGAGAAGCCACATCCACCACGCCACGTCGGTCTCCAAGGCAACAAGATCTCCGCCATTGCCTCGGATGGCGTATCTGCACCAGTGGAAACACTTGCAACGTTGTGGGCCGATTGGGTGTCTGCTTCTCGGCGGCCGAGGCCCGCCGACTCCCGGTTTAAGTTGCCCTGCTGTTCGGGTATGGCCCGCCACACTCGCCAGCGGTAGGCCACCTTGGTAGCTCAGATGGTACCGGCGAGGGCGCAGCTCGTCCAACAACGGCGAAAGCCCCCCAACCTGGGTCCTCCAGGTTGGGGGGCTTCTCACGCCGCATCCTCGACGAACTCGCCGCCGTTGAGCTGGGCGACGATCTTGCCGACGCCCGTGTAAAGGCGAACGGAGATCCGGGACTGCGAGGTCCCTTGATTGGTCGCGATCTCGCTCTCAGTCCAGTCGAGGCCGAACCGTAGGAGTAAGGCACGTCGTTCGTTGTCGGTCAGGTCCGTCTCGAACCAGCCGGCGCGGATGTCGGCGAGGTGGGCGAACAGGACGTTGCCCTCCTTCTTGTTCGTCGACCCCTTCGGCATGTCGGCGGGAGGGGCAGTCGGAACCGGTACGCCGTACACCGCTCCCGGATCCCAGAGGGTCGGGAGCAAGTGCTCGACGAGGGCACGGTCGTAACTCACGGCACCACCCGGTAGTCCATGTCCGGGTACAGCGCCACCATCCTGCTGATCATGCCGTCGAGCTCTCCGAGGAAAGCGCCGCGTCGACGGATGTCCCAGAAGGTCTCGACCCAATCAGCTCGCAAGCCGTTGAGGCCTCGCACGCTGGTCGGCGTGACGATGATCGCCTGATGGGGGTTGACGCCGAGGCTCCGGAGGTGGTCGTGAGCATCCCCGGTGAAGCTGGCCGCCACGACGATGCGCTTCACTCGACACCTCCGACCCGCTCCCACAGCTCGTCGAAGGACTGGGTCTTATCCTTCCGCCGAGCCTCGGTCTTGTACTGGTCCTTGAGGTCGTGCACCAGGCGGTGGTGCAACAGCCCGAGCGAGCCCTCGTACACGCACTCTTGAAGGTCCGGCTTCGTCGCGACGAGGATCCGTGCATCCTGCTGGAGGTCTTCGATCTCGACCGCGTGCCGGTACCGCTCGTTCTTGCTGATCGAGCGGGCGGCCTGGACGATGACGTTGTCGACGCCCTCGACCTCCAGCGCCTGCCAGTCCACGTGGTGCTCGGTCACCGGACCACCTCCTTGATGTCGGTCAGGCCGTCCTTCGTGACGGCGACGATCAGGCCGGGCGCACCGCCCGTGCCCTTGGCGTGGCGCCACCACGTCGACTCGCTCTCCATCGCCGGAGGCTGGATGAACTGCCGGTCCGTGTCGGAGTCGATGAACTCGTGGTGGAGGTGGCCGGCGACGAGCAGGTCTGCGACGTGCATGGCGCTGGCCTTGTTGAACGCCTGCCCTCGCCACCAGTCGAAGTGCTTGCCCGGTCGCCAGGAGTGGCCGTGGGCGTGAGCGATCTTCGTGCCGGCCACCTCGACCAGCACGGTGAGCTCGTCCGTCGTCGGGACGAAGAACTCCACGTGGCCGAACGCCTCGGGGTTGAGCTGCGCCGCGTCGGCCACCGCGATCAGGGACTCGGTGTCGTGGCTGTCGTCGTACCGCGTCACGCCTTTGCCGTTGAAGCGCACGGCCTCGCCGTGGTTGCCCGGCACCGCGGCCATCGTGACCTTGGCGCCCATCGGGGCGAACAGCCGGAGCGCGTGCAGCATCACCCGCCGCGTCAGCCGGATCTGCTCGTTCAGCGTGAGCTGCGTACGCCACACGTTGGAGCCACCCTGCGACTCGAAGCCCTCGATGTGGTCGCCCAACCAGGCGACGTGTACGTGCCCGATGTCGAACATCTCGGAGTAGGCCACGAGCCTGTCGGCCGCCTTGTTCAGGCAGTCGATCGTCCGGGCCAGCGTGCCGCTCGGGCCGTCGCCGTCGATCTTGCCGAACTGCATGTCGCCGAGCAGAACCAGGAAGCCGTGGCTGCCCTCAGGACGGTTCAGAACGGGCGTGTAGTCCTGGACCAGCTCAACCAGCTCGTCGACCGGCACGGGCAAACGTCCGGGCGCGGAGATGCGCTTGAAGCTGTACCGGTTGGAGACGCCTGTCTCGCCGTTGGCCATCGTCCACTCGCCGGAGCGGAAGCCGGTGACCTCCCACTCGTCAGGGTTCTCACCCTTGGCTTCGAGGTAGAAGCGAGCCGCGGACTCGTCCGCCTCGCCTGGCGCCGCCTTCACGGTCACGCTGGCTTCGTCGCCGTTGATCTCGATCTGCTTGGTCATGTCCTGCTCGGTGGCCTGGCGACTCTGGATCGCCGGCCCCACGGGCTTCTCGAGCAACTGCTGGAGGAGTTCGTTCCTCACACACTCACACTCCTTCCTGAAGTGCTCGTCGGTACGTACGGATGGATGAGGCCGACACGGGCGTGCCGGCAAGGTTGAGCCAGTAGGCCAACCAGTCGGCGCTTGTGCCGCCGAGGAGGTGGTTACGGAACGGCTCGCGGGCCGCGTCGACCAGGGAGTCCCAGGCGTGCTGGAGCTTCGGGCCGGGCTTGCCGGGCAGGGCCAGGTCGGTCACTGGCCACCATCCGCGGCGAGGACGCGCTTCGCCTCCTGGCGGGCGATGGAGGCGACGGCTTGGATCGCTACAGCCGCAACCTGGACCAGTTCCTCGATCTGTCGCTCCACGTCGGTCTCGGCGAACGCCTCGAACACTTCCTCGAGGAGGATGTCGTCCCAGCCGAGCCTGCCTTCGAGCGCAGCCTCAGCGCAGTGCAGCTTGAACTGGCCGGCCATCTCCCCGTAGTAGGCAACCTTGAGTGCGGTGATGCCGCCCGTGTGTGAGGGGTGGTTCTGCTCGCCCCATAGGTCGTCCTGCTTGTCGATCTCGTTCAGCACGTGCTTCACCGTCGACTGCACCCCTGCGTCATTCAGGTACCGCTTCACGCTGCGACCTCCTTCTCTCGGCCGAGCGCCGCGAAGATCGCGTCGGCGCCACCGGCTACGTACGTGTCGGTGACGTCCTGCTTGAGGCGGATGCCCTTGGCCTGCCGGAGCTGGCGAGTGACCTTGTTGAGCAGGTCGGAGCCGGCGTCGTCCGGGTCGGCCCACATCCACACGCGGTTGAAGCCCGCGAGCATCCGGCGAAAGCGCCCCTGCCACAGCTCGGCGCCGGGAAGGGCCACGGCGGGAAGCCCGAGCTTGACCAGGATGTTGCGGTCGAGTTCGCCCTCGGTCACGTGGATCTCGTCCTTCGCCGCGAAGATCGAGGCGATGCCGTACATCCGCGGGTGGTCACCCTTCACGCTGTTGTACTTGCCGTGGTACTCGTGCGCACATCCGTCGACCAGGCAACGAAACCGGATCGCCAGCGGGCGTCCGTTGCGATCGAGGTACGGGATCGCGAGCATCCCCTGGTAGCGGGTGTGTCCAGGGAACGGGTCACCCACGACGCCAAGACGGTTTGTACGCGCCTCCTCGCGGCCGATTCCCCTTGCGCTCAGGTACCTTGCGGCGTCCACCGAAACGGCCCGCTGGTAGCTCGCCGTCGCCTCCTCCAGCGTCTCCAACTGGGAGGCCGAGAGCGGCACTAAAGGCTCGCGCTCCGTCAAAGTCGATTCCCTCCATCTGCATGATCAGATCCCATGCAGAGCCAGCGGCCCCACAGGAATGGCACTTGAACAGTTGCTTCTCGGTGTTGACCGAGCAGGACGCGCTTCGGTCTCCGTGGACCGGGCACTTGACCATCTGGCTGGCGCGACCCGAGACGGGAACGCCGTAGTGCTCGAAGGTTGATGCCAGGTCTGGCCGCTCGTTGTCGGAGCTCGACTCCTCCCGCTCCGGTCGCGCGAACCTCACAGGTGGCCCAGCTCCTCGAGCGTGCCGCCGAGGAACGCTGACTCGATCTCGAAGATTTCGGCGATCGCTCCAGGCTCGTTCTCTGCCATGAAGTCCGCCGCCGCGTCGAGCTGCTGAACCCACTCGTCCTTCAGCTTGGCCACGCCGCACCACCCATCGCTTCGAGCTTCTTCTGGTCGAGCGGGTGGTCGGGACGGATGTCGGCCAGCGGGAAGCCCAGATGCCGGCTGCCCATCGCCGCGAGGATCACCGCGTCGGCCACGTCGTTGTTCGGGATCTCGAACTCGAGCGGCTCGTAGGTCTCCTTCACCGCCGCGTACACCTCGGGCTTCTTCGCATTGCCCTTGCCGGTGCCGTACTTCGCCCGACCTTGCGGGGAGACCGTGGCGACCGGGATGTCAGAGCCATGCAGCGCGTCGGCCACCATCCACCACAGGCCGGAGCGATCGTGAGGCGAGCCGAAGGTCGAGCCGTAGCTCGGACTCTCGAGCACCACCAAATCGAGCGGCTCGTCGTCGACGATCGTGTTGAGGATCTCGCACAACAGGCCGGTCAGTCGGACCCAGCGCTGTTGGAGGTTGTCGTCCTTCTTGCCCGACGACTTCGCCGTGTATGTCCACTCCGGCGTACCGCTATGGATCACGGCAATGCCGGTCGATGTGAGGCTCAGGTCCAAGCCTGCGACTCTCACTGCCTCACCTCTATTCAGTTGTGGGGGAGTGCACTACGGGGTGCGCATCCCCATGTACTTGTGGAACCGCGTCTTGCTCGGTTCCGCTTGAAGCACTGCGAAGTTCCGGCCGGAGGGATCGCACGGCCCCATGCGTTGCTTGAGGCAAGCGATCTTGTATTCCAGCGTGTTCGGATCCAGCCCGACGCCGAGCGTCAGCTCGGGCTTCTCGGCCAGACCGTTCTTCGCGTCAGCCCGCGGCGGCGGATCGAACGGTGCCGTCCGCGCCTCCTGGCTCTTGTCAGTCGCGTGATGCAGAACGAAGGTCGAGGCGCCGGTCTCCCGTGCGAACTCGGTGATCGTCTGCATCGTGGCCATCTGCTCGGTGTAGTCGGTCTCGCCGCCCTCAAAATCCATGAGGTTGTCGAATACCACGCAACTCGGATAGGCATTGTGGAGCTCGACGTATGCCTCCAGTTCCTCCTCGACCTGTCGCCAGGTGATGGGGGATCCGAATGAGAAGGTGATGTTCAGACTCTCGAGAGCCTTCAGGTACTTCTCCCGCGCCGCTCCACCCTCGGCCATGGCCGCCTCGACAACCTCGGTCTCGTCGCCGGTCACCGTGCAGGCGAGGCGCACCGAGGCCGTGAAGGCGCTCATGTCGGCTGAGAAGTAGAGCGTCGGGAGATTCATCTCGGCCATCCAGAACAAGGCAAGGCCGGACTTCTGGGTACCCGAGCGACCCAGGATCATGATGACTTCGCCGTGCCGGGGGCGAACCCCCCGCGAGTACAGCGCCGAGAAGGCGTCGACTCGGGGGAGTTCGCGTCCAGCTTCAGCGTTGAGCGCGAGCGACCTTGAAGCGGTCAGCACTCAGCGACCCCGATCAGTCGAAGTCGGGAACGTCGGCCATGGCGTCGGCGAGCGCGCTCTCGCGCTTCTCGAAGTACTCGGCGACCGCGGCCTCGATGTCGGCCGGCACCTCGAGGAAGGCGTAGTAGTTCTTCCCGCTGGGCTTGGCCACCTTGGCGAGCAGCGGCGTCCCGATGTTCGTCTCGGCTTCCTTCGCCAAGACGGAGGAGTGGATGATCGCGTTCTTCATGACCTCGTGCGGCGTCCGGGTCTCGATGTTCTGCGAGTTGCGGAAGACCGTGATGTCCGCCGTCACCTCGTCGCGGTTGGTGGTCACGCCGTTGAAGGTGTTCGGCACGTCGCGACGGACGGACTTGGCCTCGATGATCAGGGCCAGGTCGGACACGTGCTTGGCCGGCGTGAAGAAGGAACCGGAACCGCCAGAGGGCTTGTTGAACGGGCTCGACACTGTTGTGGTGCTCCTATCTATGAAGTTGTGTAGGCGCTCCAGGTATCCGAGCGGATACTCGAAGCGGTCGTGCGGGAGAGGCTGTGCGTCGGTCAGGCGACGAGGGGGCGGATCTTCTCCGCGCGCTCGTAGGCCATGTAGGCGTCGTCGTACGCCATGTCGGCGATGGCCGACAGGTCGTTGACCTTGAGTCGAAGGTCGTCCTCCATGCGCTCCACCGCGGCGTCGTGAGCGGCCTGCGCCTGGCGGATCTGTTCGCCGGCATCCTGGCCGATGGCGGACAGCTCGGCCTCGGCCTGCACGAGATCGTCGTGCGCCGCCTTGAAGACGGAGGTGGCCGCTCCGTGCAGCGCCAGCGCCGCGCCGTACCGTTCGCCCAGACCGGGCTCGGTGGGGGTCTTGCTGGGCACGAGGGCCTTCAGGATCTTCTTCACTGGTGAGTGTGTCCTCTCTCGATATTCAGTTGTAGTGCAGAGCCCCGGCGCTGCCGAGGATGCAGACTGCGATGACCAGGAGGCCGATCGCCAGGTCAATCAGTGCCTCACGGCTCACACCGTCTGGACTGGCACATCGTCCGGCAGCTGGTGCCCGAGGCAGTGGGCGCACTCGTTGGGCCAGAGCCACGAGTAGTCGCATCGCTCAAGCGGGAGACCGAAGACGAGTCGCATCGTCTTCGCTGGGATGTCGTTCGCCGTGATCCCCATGACCCAGCGGCGGGGGGTGGTCGCCCACGCCTGGAGGCGCTCGCTCCATTCTGCGACCTTGGCCTCCTCCTCCGGCGTCAGCTCGAAGTTGAGCTGGCTCGGGTGGACGTGGCCGACCTCGATCCACTCGGAGGCGTCGCTCACAGGGCGACCGCCAGGCCGAGACCGAAGCCCAGGACGAAGACGATGCCCAGGATGATCAGGCTTTTGATCTCGTCGCTCACTTCTTCAGATCCCGACCGCGCGCCTTCCACTTCTCGAAGAGGTCGGCGTCCGCGTCGAACGTCGCCTTGTTCTCGGCCCAGAGGCGCTTCAGGCCGTCGACGCTGCCGGTGCCGGCGATCGTGTCGATCATGATCTGCCGGTCGTCTCGCGGCTTCTCCGGCTCGGCTTCCTTCTCGGGCTGGCCCTTCTCGCCGGACTCGGCCTGCGCCCATGGGTCGTTGGCCGGAGCGTTGTCGGCGCCCGTCGTACTTACCGAAGCCTGGGTCTCACTCCCATACTCACGGTTGGCCGAAGCCGGCTTGCTCTCGGGAATCACAGTGCCCCCCAGGACCTCGGCCACGGCCTGGCCGCTGACCGCCAGGGCCGCCGCCGCGAGGTGAATCTCGAACGGGGTGCCCTCGGCCGGGATGTCGAAGAAGCGGGCGATGTCCTCGGTGGTGCGCTCGATCGAACCCTCGAACGCGACCGCCCAGCCCATGTCCTGGTTGGTGAAGGTCTGGCGGATCCCGCCCGCCAAGATGTCCACGCTGGCTGTCACTAGGTGGTGCTCCTCTCTCTCGCTTGCCCCGCCGTGTGAGTCGAGCCTCCCATACTCACATTCGGCCTATCAAATCGGCGAGGCACTCTCCAATCCCTCGCCAACAGCTCTACTCTCTCATACTCACGATGCGATAGCAAGCCCCGTGGGGATCTCGAACTTCGTGAGCGCGTCGCGGCTCAGGTTGCGCAGCTCGCGCACCTGGCCAGCTACCTGGACGGCTCGCCACCCGAGGGTGAGGTCGGCCCAGTACAGCTCCATCTCTCCGCTGTCGGCGGGGATGTTCATGATGATGCCCCAGTCCTGGCGCACCTCGGTGATCGGGATGCGGGACTGGATCAGCTTCGGCGCTTCTTGGTTGTACCGCTTGCCGTGCGAGTAGATCGAGAGCTGCATGCACATCTTCAGCCCGCCGTACTCGACGGTTCCGGTCTTCAGGTCGGTGATCAGCTTGTCGGTCGGCTCGATCTCCTTGCCGTCCGGCGTGATCAGCGGGACGTACACGGCACCCTGAGGCACCTCGTCCAGCTCGAAGACGCGCAGCGCGCCGTTGTACCAGTAGCAGGCCCAGCTCGAGACACGGTCCGGCGTGCCGGCGACCTTCAGCTCGTCGATCAGTACGAGCTCCTCCATGTGCTTGATGGAGAAGAACTCGGTGCCGCGCTTGTAGACATCCATGTCGAGGATATCTTCGAAGCTCACGTCCTCCGGCAGATCCTCGCCCAGGTCGATCAGCTCGGAGAGGCCGTGCTTGAACGTGCCCTTCTTCGACTTCTCGTTGGCGCCGCCCTTGTCCTTGGCCACCTCGGCGCGACGGTTCAGCCAGTCCTTGTCTTCCTTCAGCTCGGGGTCTTTGTCCAGCACCCCGCGGAGAAGGTCGGGCTCGAGCGCTACGCCGATCAGGGTCATGCGGTTCTGCCACGCCATGATCTGGGACTTGTCCTCGAGCACGTCGATGTAGGTCGTCACGCGGGAGTAGCTGCGCAGCACCTCACCGGGCTTCGCTTCGTCCTTCCCGCATCGCTTGCACTTCACGGTGTTGCCGGGTCGCTTCTCCGAGGGGACGCGCCCCCCGTCGCACTCGGGCACCGGGCAGGCTAGCCGGATCCGCGGCCTCTCCTTCTTGTCGCGGAGAACCTTGTCGTCGCCACCCGCCTCGCGAGTCCCAGGGACTGGGGGACTCGTCTTCGGCTTCGCGAAGGTTACTGTCACGCAACCACCCGCAGTCCATTGGCCGGTCGAGCTTCGGCCAAGATGCACTTCGTCACTTCGTCGTCCACCTCCCACTCACTCTCTTCCTCGGGAACTACCTCGAGCCCCAAGCGGTCGATGGTGTCGAGTGCAAGACGCAGAGCCTCGGGCTCGTGGTCGTGCGACACCGTCATGTAGCAGTCCTCACCCTCGATGTCCACAAACAGCGTGACGCCCAGCATCGTTAGAACGAACGGAACGCCGAGCATGCTCGCGCTGTGGACGGTTTGGAACATGTGGATAACCCCCCATGAGTTATGTGAGTATGTGAGGACAGCAGGACTGTTCTACCGGCCCCGAAGCACGACTGTCAATACGTGAGTATGTGAGAGTTGGTGTTGTGACGTTCAAAACACCCGCACAAAAAAGGCCCCCGATGGTCAGTCGGGGGCCTTCGGCATCTATCCCGCCTCGCTTCGAACACTAGGGGGAGTCACGCTCTGTCACAACTTGAGCCTAGTGTTACCGGCAGGTTGTGATGCTCTCGTGATCACGCTCTCAGGGCGTTACAAGATGCGCTTGGCAACTTCCTGCCTAGTCCGGTTCACGAATGAGGTCGTTGTCGATGCCAGGCCGGCGAGGAACGTAGTAGAACCCCTGCTCTTCCGGGCGATCGGGGAGGTAGGCAACGACCTCATCCTTTGCTTTGCGCTCGCGGAGCCAGGCGTCCAGCTTCTCTTGGTTCAGCTTGCTCAGTGCCTCGCCTCTCCGGCGCTTCTCCTCCAGACGAAGCATCTGAATCGGGTACGACCAACGCCACCGTCGATCGACCGGGCTCCAGGGGATCAGGCTCGAGCCCCCGTGGGCCAGCCTTGGCTTCAGTTCATGCCGACGCCGGAAGTTCGCGAACGCAGTCTCGCCGATCTTGATGTTGTACTTCTCGGCATACTGCTCAACCATCCACTTGTAGGTTCGCCCCTCCTCGAACCACCGCAGAACTTCGCTCTCGTTCTGGATCTTGGTTCGGGGTGTCCCTGTACGCCCCTTCGCCATCTCTCCTCCAACTCTCATGAGGTGCGTCACACCCCCCGGTGAATCACAACCTTCAGCCATATAGCGTCATCTACCGGTGGCTCGATTGTCAATGTGAGAGGTACGCTCCTTTGTAACGAATGGGAGGTTGAGATGGATAAGGTCGTGAAGGTGTGTGATGTCTGCGAGGATCTGACCCGCCCGGTTCAGATCTATACCGTTGGATCGGCGGACGGGCGAGTGGCGGATCCGCCGCCTACGCTGTGCGCTGAGCATGCCGCTCCACTGGAAGCTTTCCTCCCACAAGCTCAGTCGGCACCGGCCAAGCCCACTCCGGCGCGCAAGGCCCCTGCGAAGAAGGCGGCGGCCAAGAAGGCGGCGGCCAAGAAGGCGGCGCCGAGGGGCAAGGCCCGTCGCACGCTGAGCCTCGAGGAGATCGGCTAAGCACAAACGACGAGAAGCCCCCCGGCTCAGCGATGAGCGCGGGGGGCTTCGTTACGTCAGTGGACCTCGGTGTCCTTCAGGAAGGCCGGCAGGTAGCCGAGCTCCTCCAGCTTGTTCTTGACCTTGGAGATCAGCGCGGTGGCCGCAACGACCAGACCGGCAACCGCGGCCTCGTTGTCGACGCTGAAGCCGAACTGGTGCAGCGACGGCACGATGACCGCCACGACGGCGAGTACGCCGAGGGCCACGTCGAAGCCGGTGCGGACGGCGCGCTTGGTCGACGCCGAGTTGAGCTTGTCGAGCACGATGGAAGTACCTCCGATGGTGAGACGGTGTCGGCCGACGCTCACGCGACGACCCGGTAGTTGTCCTGAGTGAGGAGCTGGGAGAACTTGGCCTTGGTGATTGGGCCAACGTCGCCGTCGACGGCCAAGCCGTAGTGAGCCTGGAACTTCTCGACCATCCCGGTGTACTGAAGGCCAGCCGACCTCCAGTTGCCCTGCCGGACGAACGCCTCCCAGACCCGAACGTCCCGAGCGGTGACGATCTTCTGGTCGTCGAGCAGCCAGTGGGCCACGCGAGTCGCCTCGTTGCGGGCGATGATCTGGCCGCTGCGGAAGTAGCCACCGTTCGCGGCGTACGCGATCAGCTTCAGGGAGACGCGGGGTCCGGTCGCGACCTTCGCGGGCGGCGCGTCCTTCGGCGGCTTCAGCGCGGCTAGCTGGGCCTGGTAGCTCTCCCAGGTGTTGTCGGCGTAGAGCCGGTCGCCGTCGTCGGCGCGGTTGTTCTTCAGGCCGTTCTTGCCGTTGTGGTAGGCGACGACCTGCTTCTCGGCGCCGGCACTCAGGCTGTCGCAGCCGACCGCGATCATGTGGACGTGGTACGGCCAGTTGGCCTGAGCCGGAGTGCGGAGCCACGCAGCGAAGCCGACCTGGCGAGCTCGCCGCACGACCTCCTTGCGCTCGGCGGTGGTCAGATCCTTGGCGCGGATGTCGAGCGCGCCGCCGCCGTCGTGCGTGCCGGCCGACGCGGTGACGCCGCCCTTGTTGAAGCCGCCCTGCGTGATCCGGACCGGAGCCTCGCAGATCCGGCGCAGCTCGACGAGCATGTCTCGAGTTCGGGCGTCCATGCGGAAGCCCTCGAAGATGATGTAGTTGGCCATGGGGGTTGTGCCTCCAAGTTGTGAGTTGGCAGACCAACGCCCCACCGCGAGAGCTCACATACTCACGATGGGGCGTTCGACTTGGTGGGCTAGTTGCTGGGGTTGCCGCGCTCACTGCGCCAGGCGTGGATCTCGTCACGCGCCTCGTCGAGCATCTTCTGCATCGCGTCGAGACGGGCTTCCATCTTGGCTTCGCGCTCGAGCGCACGGTCGCGCTCAGCCTCGGCTCGGTCAGCTCGGGCGGTCTCCGCTTCGAGCACTGCCTTCAGGGCCACAACGGCGGTCTCGGCGCCGTTGACGATGATCGAGTCCTTCTCTGCGGGACCCTTCTTCCAGGCGGCGTAGGCGGCTACAGCGCCAGCCATGCCACCACCCGCGACGAAGGGGCCGGCGAGCTTGATGATCTCGGTGGTCGCGCTCACGAGCCGACCCGCCTCAACGTGAAGTGCTGGTAGCCGTCGTCGGAGATCATGCCGAGGGTTCCGCCTGCGGTGTGCCGGACGCTCGTGGTGAGGAAGTCCGAGGGGGACAGGTAGGTCTCGCCGGAGAGCTTCAGCGTGGTGAAGCCGCCCTTGACGGCGTTCCGGATGTCGTTGGCGACCAGCACAGCGTCGTTCTTCACGAGCGTGAGCTGCCGGTAGCCGGCATCGGCCGCCGAGGTATTGAAGGCGTTGTGGATGTCGTAGCGGTACCAGCCCGCCTTCGACACGACGAAGCGCCCGGTGACCGAGCTGTAGGAGATGCCCGAGAAGTCCTCGGTGGTGACCCAGTTGAGCACCTTGGTTGTGGCGTCCGGTACGACGTAGCTGGGAGCGCCGAGGATCTGCGCGTCCTGCTTGTTGACGTACGGCTGGGACTCCAACGCGAGGACGCGGCTGGGGATGCTCGGGTCGACCACGGGCACCCAGTCGACGCCGTTGTGGAACTCCCACTGGCTGATGGTGGTGTTGTAGCCGAGGGTGGCGTAGCGCGGACCCTGCGGGCGACTGGCGGTAGACCAGGCACCGGGAGCGTCGGCCAGGAAGCGGCGCCGGTCGACCATCTTGGTCGGGTCGACGTTGGCCGCGCCGGGTGCCACCGGGATGTCGAACAGCGGCATCTCGAAGATCGCGGAGTCGGTCTGCACGAGAGCCGGCGCGCCACCGCCACCGACGCCGGAGACGACGGCCGGGACGATGCTGTTCACGCTCGGATCGAGGCGCAGGACAACCGTGTGGATCACCTGGCTGCTACCAGCGGCGGGGATCGTGAGGGGCTCGGCGGCGTCGCACAGGAAGCCATGTCCGCGGACGATGGCGAAGCCTGCCTGGATGGCGATGTTCATCCCTCCGGTGGCATCCACCCGAAGGGCCGAGCCGCCGTACGTGTCCGCCACGCCGGACGCCTGGAGCTCCCGGAACAGCTTGCTGTACTGGGTTTCAGTGGTGTCCTGGTTGTCGAACGGGAAGGAGCTGTAAGGCACGAGGGGACCTCCAATGGGTCTCTGAAGAACATGGGGGTCAGACCTTTTGGATGCGCACGAACGAGCCGCGATGCACGGCCACAGTCGAGGCGTGGGCGGTCCTCTGTGCCCACTGGAAGCTGAGGCTCTGCGAGCTCGACGAGTTGGTGAAGGAGCCCGTCAGCTGCATGGAGCGCTTGGTGCCGGCGCCTTGTCCGGCCGCGGTGAACGCTGCGCCACCTTCGACGACGCCGTGCTCGGCGCCTGTGGCGACCTCGCGCAGGTTGAGGTGGATCAGGTTGGCGATTCCGGCGCTTCCCAGGAACGCAGCCTTGAAGTCGGCCTCGGAGTCTGCGCTGTAGACGATCATCGCGTCGAAGATGTAGTTGCCGGAGGCGATGCCGGTGATGGATAGCGCGGCGTCGGTCGCCAGCGTGGTGGTGTTGGTGGCCGTGGTGTCGGAGGTCTTCAGCGCTGCCTTGTCCGCCGAGGGAGTCGATCCGCCACCGGTCGAGCCGGGAGCGTCGTTCCGCTCGAGGGAAGAGACGCGCTTCTCCGTGTTGGCCACTCGGTTGCTGACAGCTGCCTCAGCTGAGAACCCTGCCGGGTCGCCGATCACGGCGCCGAGGCGGAAGCCGTCCTTGTCCACCTTGAAGACGAAGCCGGTCACGTCGGCCACCAGCTCCTGGCCCTCGACGACGACGGTCACCCGGTCGCCCAGGTACCAGTCGGTGAGGAAGTTCATCGAGCTGTCCTCGGCCGGCGTCGCCTGTACGGCGAGAGTGGTGACGCCCTCCTTCTGGAGGGGTTCCATCCCCGCGGCCTCGAGCTCGGCCTCCACGCTGGTCTGGCGCTGGTCGATGAACCTCTCGATGCGCCGGCCCCATAGCGCGCCAGCCGCGTCGGCCTCGGCAGTGTGGTACTCGCGGATCTGACGATCCTTGCCGACGCCTTGCCCGGCGACGATCGCCACCGTGATGGCCGGAGGGGATTGTGAGACCTTCTGGCTGGCCAGCGTGTTGTTGAGTGCGTCCAGGCGGATCTCGGCCGACCTGTCGCGGATCTGGTAGGTCTCGAAGGCGAGGCTGCCACCACGCTGTACGACGCGGAAGCCGAGCGGGTAGTTCGCCTCGATGGCGAGCTCGGCCAGCAGTTCACCGAGCACCTGGAAGCGGGGAGCCTTGGTGACCACGGTGCCGCGACCGGCGTTGGCGCCCATGACGAGGTTCGTGTTGCGGCGACCAGTCGTTGCAGTAGGCCCGATGTTCGCGTTGACGTACGCGTGCATGAGCGTCTCGCTCGGGCCGGTGCGTGTGTCGTTGGCCTCGGTCTGGCCCGAGGTGGGGAGAGCGGGCGAGGGGAACGCCAAGGATTCGCCGAGGATCACGTTGTCGGTGACGCCTTGGAAAGTGACGGTGCCGCTGGGGTCGTCCGCGGAGATCGAGAGCTCGGGCTTGTCGGTCGGGCCAGAGAAGAGGTTCTCTCCATCTGGCCCGACGACAATCAGCCCCGACCCTGGCGTGCGCAGCACGGGGGCCATCGGATGGACGGCGGACAGGTTGAGCTTCCAGCTACCGACGCCGTTGTGGTCGATCGATGCCTGAAGGTCGAGGTCTTGGTCGGGGATCATCCCCTGGATCGCCAGGGACTTGTCGCGAACCAGGACCGAGATGTCCGAGAGCTGCACTTAGATCACCATCTGCTTCCGGTCTTGCCAGATGCACCGGATCAGCGACTCCCCGCTCTGGATGAGGTCCCACTTGCGGGAGGTCGAGGCGTACGGCGTTCCAGTCCATTCGAACTCGTTGGTCAGGGTGTCCGGCGTATCGCCGTCGAAGTACTGGGAGTCCTCGCCGACGTAGACGGAGTCGAAGAGGGTTGTCGTCGCCACGGTCGGCGAGACGGCGCCCCACAGCTCGATCACGTGGGAGGTCGACGTTGCGACGAACTGCGTCGACATCTGCACGGCGCCCTTGCCGGGGCCGGAGCTGCGCTGGCTCGCCGTACCGGAGACCTTCACATAGGCCGGACCGGAATCGCCTTCGTCGATGAAGCCGGCAGCCCCGAGGATGTAAGTGCGTCCGGGAGTCAGTCCCGTGACGGTGTAGTACACCTGCGGAGAGCCGTTGGCAGGAACGACAGCCTTAAGCGTCTTCTGCCCCCCGGATCCCGGATTGCTCCAGGAGATGACAACCGGGTTGGTCGATGTGGTTGCCGCATAGCCAGTGATTCCCAGCTCGAACATGCCGTTGGTGACATAGTTCAGCCGAGGGTTGACCCGCTGCTGACCACCGGAGCCTGGGTTGTTCAGGGAGACCTGCGCCGTGAAGATGCCCGGTGGGATCTTCCACATGCGAGGCGCCGGCCCCATCTCCGAGAACCGGTTGACGCCGTGGTTGTCGGTGACCTTGGCCGTCTTCGTGTCGATGGTCAGCACCTCGCCGTCGAGCAGAGCGCCGGTCCAGTTGAGCACCTCGCCAGCGGGGGAGATGGCAACGAAGTTGTCGCCAGGACCGACGACCTCCCACCTGGGCCATGCCGGCGCGTCCCCGAGGTTCTCGAGGACGACTGAGCCGAGCGCCTGCGAAGGCTTGAGCTTCAAGGCGGTAAGGGAAGCGCCGGCCTGCAGCAGACCGCGCGTGCTCGATGCGGCTTTGATCGTCGGGGCGTTCGAGTGACTCGAGGTCCAGTACGGATCACCGGCCCGCATCGTGATCACCGTCATGAGATCGCGCTCGCCGGTTGTGTCTGCGCCATAGACGTACTGGCCGCCGCCTACGCGACGCACATTCACGAACCAGTAGGAGCCGTCCTCATCGACAATGCGAAGTTCGCATTCGCCGGCAAGGATCGTCGAGAGGGTCTTCGATAGCGCCTTTAGTCCGGCTCGATCGCCTCCGTCGAAGTACAACGGCAGGTCGATGTCGCGCGGGAGGGCGCGCTGGCCACGGAAGGTTGCTCCGTCGCCAGCGCCCTCGACCCACTGGGTGGAGAGGTCCGGCAGGCCCAGACCGGTCACACCGGAAAGGGCCTGCGCACCTCGCGCTTCGGTCGGAAGCGCTTGGTAGATCGGGTCGTCCGCCATCAACAGGGAGTCCAGGTCGAGGACTCCACCGTTGACGTTGGACTTCAGTACCAGCTTGGGCACGCTAGAACACCATCCTCGTACGGTCGGCCGCCGCGAAGAGGTCTTCCTCTGCGTCGAGGGACCTGCCCGGAGCGGCGTAGTAGTTGAGGGTCTTGCCCCCGCTGGTGGAGCCGCCCTTGGCGAGAGCGGCGTTGACGGCGCCCGAGAGCTTCGAGCCCACCGCCTGGTGGTCAGCCATCGCAGACAGAGACGACTGCACGCTGGCGCGCTCGTTGTCGATGCCGATCGCGAAGCCCTGCCCGACGTAACCGCCGAGCTTCATGAACACCCGCGAGGGCGACTTGATCTTGAGGGCACGCTTGATCGCGGCAACGAGCACATCGGCCAGCCGAGTCATCTGCGCGTCGAGCGGCTTCTGCATCTTCTTCAGGCCGTCGAGCAGGCCCTGCGCGATGTTGATGCCGTTCTGGAACTGCGATGCCGCAGCCTGCTGAGCAGCCTTGTTGGCCGCCTGGGAGAGCTGCGCCTGGAGGGCGTTGATCTGCTTGACGCCGGCCTTGCCCTGACCGAGGATCGACTTCGCCGCGGCGAGCCCGGCCTCGGGGCCAGCCTGTGCGATCTGGTCGAGCGCTTCCTTGTTCAGGCCACGCTTGGTCAGCTCAGCGAGCACCTTGCGGAACTCGCCGGCCTGCTTCGTGGCCTTGGTCAGGTTGGCGATGATCGCCTTGTACGAGTGGTCCTCGCCGCTGGTGATGTCGCCAGGGCTGACCAGCTTGTCGTAGACGTTCTTGACGTAGTCGGCCGACTGCTTCTTCAGGTCGTCCAGGTTCTTCTGGGCGGACTTGATTTGGGCGGTCAGCTTGGCCTGCGCCTTCTCGACGAGAGCGACACCGGTCTGCGCCTGGGTGACCAGGGCGTTCAGGTGAGCCTTCTGCGAGGAGGTGAGCACCTTCGACATCGAGCCGATGACGGAGTTGACCTTGCCGATGTTCGTCTTGACCATCGACGGCAGCGCGTTCGTCAGGGACTGGAGCGCGCCCCGCAGTTCGGGGATCTTGCTCTTGATTCCGACGATGAAGCCGTTGATGACCTTTTGCCCAGCGGGCGTCAGGATCTTCGAGTCCTTCTCTGGCGGACCCTTCCAGGACGGCAGGTTCGAAGTGATCCCATTCAGGACCCCCTGCACGCCGGGGATCTTCGACTTGATGCCGGCAATGAAGCCGTCGATCACCGAAGCGCCGGCCGCAACGAGCGCAGTGCCCATGTTTCCGACAGCTGCCTTGACCTTGCCTGGAAGCTCCTGGACCGCGGTGACGGCTTCGCCGATCTTGGTCTTGACCGCCAGTACGAACTTCGCCAGGTGGCCAGCTACGACGCCGGCCAGCGTGGAGAAGAAGCCGGTCACCTTGTCGTAGGCGCCCTTGATGGCGCCGACGAACCCCTTGCCCGCACTGATAGCGAGGGACACCATCTGGGTGAACAGCGTGACCAAGGACGCAATGGCCTTGAAGACGAATCCGAGGATTGCCAGATCGATGGCAGCGAAGGTGCGGATCATCATCGCGCCGAACTGCACGATCGGTGCGATAAACTCGACTAGCTTCAGGATGAACTTGGTCAGCCATTCGACGATCTCGGCGATCATCGGGATAGCGGGTGCGATGGCCGGTGCGACCTTTGCGGACAGGTCAGCGAACTCTTGAAGGATCGTGGTGACCAGAGGCAGGAACGCCAGCACCAGCTGGAGTACGGCAGCGTTGAGCTCTCCCAGTGCGGGGAGTAGCGGAATGACCACCTGGACGGCTGACAAGAAACCCTGAACGAGCTGGGCAATGGGCTCGACCAGTTGCAGGATCGCCTGCCCCAGAACGTCGATCACCGGGGCCATGCCTTGCAGGTAGGCGCCCAGCAGCTGCCCGAGGGTCTCGAGGAGTTGCCCCAGCAATGGGCCGAGGGTGGTGAGTGCGCCAACCAGGAAGGTCCCCAGCGACTCGACCACGGCGTTGATGCCAGGCGCCATGGAGATGAGCCCCTGCGCCAGGGCACCGATGATCGGGGCCACCGCAGTGAGCGCCTTGGACAGGACGCCAGCGAGCGTCTCGGCCAGGAAGCCGAGCGGGCCAGTCAGGTTGGCTACGAGGTCGGCCAGGATCGTGAACGCCTGTCCGAGGACCGGACCGATGGCCTGAGCCATCCTGCCGATCAGCGTGGCAACCCCGCCGAGTGCGCGGGACAGCGGAGCCAGTGCTGGCAGGATGCCGTTGATCCCCGCGTCGAGTCCGCGGAACAGGAGCTCGATGCCCTTGGATACCACCGGGCTAGAGAGCGCGTCGGCGATTGCGCCGACCACCTTTCCGATGGTGTTGCCAACGAGCGGGAGGATCGTCTGGAGCGTTCCCGAGAGCGACAGGAAGAACCGCTCGAGCGACGGGCCGGCAACGTTGGAGATGTTGTCCATCGCCTGCTGCGCGGCTTCGAAGACCCCTGTGAGGGCCTGCTGGAAGGACGGGCTGTTGACCGTCTCAGCGACACGGCCGAGAGCGTCGGCCAGGCTGGTGAGCGAGGAGCCACCGGCCTTCTGTGCAGCCTCGGCGATGCCCGACAGGATCGAGCCGATGCCTCCGGCAACGCGAGCCAGCTCCTTGAGGGCGAAGATCCCGTCGTCGATCCACTGCTTGAGCCGACCGTCCGCCGCGGCCTGAGTGAGCCAGGCGTTGAACTGGTTGGCGATCTTGACGAACCAGGCAGCCAGCTGAGGCAGGTAGCCGGCGCCGACCTTGCCCAGCGTGGCGATCGCCGAAGCGATGGCGTTCGTGGCGCCCTCAGCGATCAGGATCGAGTTGTTCAGATCCTTGAACATGTTGCCGAGCAGGCCGTCGAACGAGGTCTTGAGCGCCGTGGCCAGTCCACCGAAGAACGTGCCCAGGTTGGACGAGGTCTCCTCGAGACCCTTGCTCAGCTCGGGGAAGAGGTGGTCGATCAGATCCCGGATGGGCTTCTGTGCGACCTTCCAGAACCGCTCGGACATCTGGTCCTGAAGTGAAGCCAGCTTGGTCTTCACGTCGGGTAGGACCGTGTTGAAGTCCTTCAGGACGGCGATGGTCGTACCGAGCCCGATGGCCAAGCCACCAAAGATCCCCGGCAGGACCAGCGCCACTCCCGCTATCTGGGCGAGCGACGCCGACAGCGCGAAGAGGTTGCTCGTTGCCGACAGAGCCCATGCGCCGACGCCGGCAATCGCCTCGGCGATGGTGCCGATGATGGGCAGGTTCTTGTCCAGGTTCCCCAGGCTGCGGGCGAGGTCTTCGATCATGTCGTTGACCAGGCGCGCGCCGGATAGTGCCGCCAGCGTCGTGGCGACCTTCGCGGCTGCGGTCTTGCTCACCTTCGGGAGGATCGAGACCTCGCGAGGGCGGGTGAGGATGCGCAGCTCACCGGCGACCAGGAGCTTCTGGCCCCTGCTCAGCTCCGGCTGGATCTCGGTCTTCTTGAGGTCGTCGAGCTTCTCGCGCAGATCCTGGATGTCGCCCTCGACCTTGTGCCGGTCGCGCTCGGACATCTCCGGCGTGATGCTGGCCTGGAGGTCGTCGATCTGACCGAGTACCTTGCTCATCTGGCGCCGGAGCTTGGTCTGCGCCGAGGCGTCGAGCGTCGGGCTGATCCGGATGCCGGCAAGCTCCCGCTGGATACGCTCCTGCGTCTTGCGGAACGCGGCGTTGTCCAGTTGCACCTCGATGCGCGAAGCCTTCTCGAGCTCAGCCTGGAGCACCTCGCGTGCGGTGGTGAGGGAGTTCTTGTCGAGCTTGATGCGGAGGTCGATCTCGGCCATCTTCTCGAGCTCGGCGTCGATCTTGCTGATGGCCTTCTCGACGGAGCTGAGGCTGCCTCGGTTCACCCGGAAGTCGATTGTGGAGACCTTGTCGAGCTGTTCGCTCAGCAGGTCTCGCGCAGCGTTGAGGGAGTCGCGGTCGAGCTCCACCTTGAAGTCGATCTCGTCGAGCTTGGCGATCTCGCGCTCGATGTTCGCCATCGCCTTGCGCAGGGAGTCCTGCGACTGGTCGTTGATCTTGAGCGTGATCGAGTCCAGCTCGGCCTGGACCTTCTTGGCGGTGGCCTTTGCCTTCTGGGCGATGCCATCGGAGTCCAGGTCGAGGTTCACCTTCAGCCCGTCGAGCGACTTCTCGATGGCGTTGAGGTCGGTCTTGAGCTTCCTTCGGAAGCCGGAGGTATCCGGTATCACCTTGACGGCGATGCGTCCGACGACCTGCGTCATGGGCTACTTCCTTCCACTGAAGCCCCGATACAGCTCGGCCACCGACTTCGTCTTCGGCCGTTCCTCGGGCTTGCTCGATGTAGGTCGCGGATACGGCGGGATGTCTGGAGCCTTCTTGGCCCATTGGCCCGTTGCGCGCGTGTTCTGGTTCAGCGCGTCGTACAGGTCGGCGTCGAGGTGACGGTCGACGCCCCAGCCGCGGAACTCCCTGCCTCCACTCGCGAGAGCGACCGTGAGACAGGTGTCGGGCAGAGCCCTCGCGAGGGTGTTGACGATGGCGGGGGAGGGACCCCGACCCGCGATCACGTCGACGAGGTTTACGTCGAAGTACTCGAGCAGGTCGGGGTAGAGGCCCTCTCCGTAGTCGTCGATCAGTCCTGCGAGGGCGAGGCTTCCCCCACCTGGGCGCCCTCGTTGTACTTCTCCAGGATCGTGGCGAGGACCGCCAGGTCGCCGCCGACCTCCTCGATCAGCTGCTCGGCCAGGACGGCGCGCTCGGCCACGATGCGGATCGTGCCTTCGAGCTGCTCCTGCGAGTCGTCGACGCTCTCCGCGTCCTTGTTCTCCTTGCTCAGCTCGGTGAGCTTGGCGCGCTTCTCCTTCGACAGGCGCAGCGGGTTCAGCAGCTTGCAGACCGAGCCGTCCGACAGGGTGATCGGGACGGCGCCGTACTTCGCCTCGGCGGCGGCGCGGATGTCGTCGAGGGTGAAAGAGTTGGACATGAGGTAGCGGACCTCCATAGGTAGATGGGATGTAGCGGACCGTTGCTTTGGGCACCGAGTGGTGCCCCCTCGCCCGCACCGGGTCCGCTACGCAGTGCGGGCGAGGGGTGTTCAGTTGGGCTCAGCCGGATCAGGCCGGGCCGGACTCCCACGAGTCGCTGTCCCAGTGGGCCTTCGTGCCGTCCGAGAGGGTGACGTACTGACCTGTGGTCCAGGCGGTGGTCGGGCTCGCGGTGACGCCGGTCATCGCGGCCAGGTTCACCGGGGCGTAGGCGCCGGCCGGAGTGAACGTGCCGGGGATGCCTGCGGTCGCGCCCGTGGCGACGATGCCGAGCGGGGTGACCGCGTAGGTGTACGCGTTCGCGCCCAGCTGGAGCGGCTTCACGCCCAGGGGCAGGCCGGCGAGGGACTCGGTGTCCGCCAGGGACATGTCGTCGGCGCGGTAGATCTCGGCCTTCGGAGCCCAGAACGCGAAGACGTTCTCTCCGTCGACGAACACCGCCAGGAACGCGGCCTCGGTCGGGACCGGGTTGTTCGGGACACCGATCATCCCGTTGGCCAGCGTCGGCGCGTTTGCGCCGTAGAACAGCCGCAGGCCGTTCGCGTCGAACTGCTGGAGCGTGAACGCCAGCGTCTCGGTCCGTGCGGAGTACTTGGTCCGCAGGGTCCGGTTCTGGAGGGTGCCGAGGACGGTGGCCTCGCCGCCTTCCGAGCTGATCGAGAGGATGTCCTCGAGCGAGGTGTGGCCGACATTGCTCCAGCCACCCACCTCCGGGTTCAGGAGGTCGGCCGGCAGCTCCGAGCCGACGACGTTGGTGTAGTAGTTGCCAGCCCCGACAGTGAGGGTGGCCTGATCGATAAGAGGCACGAGTGCCATCTCCTTTGTTCGGGCAAGACGAAAGCCCCCGGCTCATTGCCGAGGGCTTGTCTCTGGGTGGGTTTGGGGAGGGCTAGCGCAGCCAGCGCTTGATCTCGATGTCGTACAAGGTCTCGTAGCGCCAGGTGCCGGTCGGAAGGTCGGCGTACTGCACAGGGCCGGTGGCCGTTGCCCAGTCCGTCACTCGCCGCGGAGCGGAGGCCATCTTCACCTTGGTGATGTGGCCCCGGCTCGGCACGACGACGTTGACCGAGTCCCGCAGTACGACGCGGACAGCCTCCGCGAGGAGGGCTGCATCCTCGTCCCCGTTGGGATCCGAGCAGAACGTGTGGACCGTGACCCGAGCCGCATCGAGGAAGCGCTCGTCGCCGTTCCAGTCGCCGAAGTTGCCCGAGCGTCGAGCGATCACCAGCGGGAAGGTCTGCGCCTCACGGATCAGCGACTGGACCTGGATGCCGGGAAGCCGGCCAGGGAGGAGGTCGAGGAGCAGGTCTTCGACCGGGCTCATCTCGACGAGTGCGAGGATCTCGGGCGGGAGGCTCACTTGCGCTTCCTCCGCTTCTTCAGGTGGGCCGCGCGGTGGAGGATGTAGAGACCTTCCATGCCGCCGACCAGTTCGCCGTCTTCGTTCTCGTGGGGCTCACGACCGAACTCGATGGAGAGCGCCGCGAGCTGGCCGCGTTCGTCCGACAGGACGACGTAGTGGTCAACGTCGCCGACCTCGACATCGATCTGGGCGTCGCCGTCGTGGTGGTGCTCGGCGAGCAGGGCCTCGGCCTTGCCGGCGACTTCTAGAGTCACCTCGGCTAGGCCCTCCTGCACGCCAGGCTCGACGGCCAGCGCCTTCTCGAACTTCATCCCGTTGAACCCGCGGAAGACCTCAGCCATGGTTCGGACGCTCCCGGATGTCGATGGACCAGTGCCGCACGTGCCGGCTCGATCCGTGGTGGTAGGCCGGGGGAGTGACCACGTCGTAGGGCTTGCCCTTGAACACGACGCGGGACCACAGCTCGACGCCTTCCAGGTTGGCCTGGACGCCGAGTCGGATGATGTTGATCTTCTGCTGACCGGGTACTTCGGCCTTGGCGCTCCGCTGCGGGATCTCCCACGCCTTGACGATCCAAGGGTTCGCTTCGTCGGCGACCTTCACCTCGTTGCCTCGGTTGTCCGTGATGGTGATGGTGCGCCAGATCGTGGCCTTCTGGCCGCGGCGCCGCTGATGACTCACCAGGGCTCTACCGGGTCGGAGAAGTACGGGAAGGGCGCCTCGCCCGGACCGCACGGCACGTAGCCGACATCGCAGTTGGCGTCGCGCCTCGGCCCGGTGGTGAAGTCGGCGACATACAGCTTCGAGGATCCGGAGATCTTCTTCAGCATGCCGATCTCGCGGTCGGTGAAGTGCGGCGTGCCGGCGTCCTCGCCGTCCGTGTTGCTCCAGGCCACTGTCTCGTCGCCTGCGCGTGACTGGCTGAAGCCGTCCGGGTTCTTCATGTAGCGCACCGCGGCTCGCAGGACGAGCCTGCATACCTGCGGGGGCGTGACGAGCGGCGTCTTCCACGACTCGCTGCCGTAGTGCCGCGCCTCGTCGCTCAGGTACTCCAGTGCGCCGAGGGCGTCGCGCTCCTCGTCCTCATCCATCTGGAAGGGGAGTCGGTCGCGCAGCTCCTCGATGGCAGCCAAGGGCTCCATGGCGGGCTCCTATCTACTGGAGGGGGAGGGGCGAGGTCTTCGGCCTCGCCCCTCGCTTGATCACGCCTCGTTCTTGGCCTTGCTGCGCCGGTTGGTCGGGGTCGCACCCTCGGTGCCCACGACCGCTGTGCCGTCAGCGTGGTCCTCGGTCGAAGCCGGGACCGTGGCCGCGTCAGCCGAAGCGGTGGCGTTGCTGGCCGCCCAGATGCCGGTGATGTTGCCCAGCTCGGTCGCCTTCTCGTCGTCGCCGTCCGGGTCCGGCAGCACCTCGGTGCCGTCGAGCACGAGCTTGAAGGCGCGGACGAAGTGCTCGTAGTTGGACACGAACGCCTGGTTCTCCGCGTCGACGCCGACCAGGGTGTCCACGACCTCCCGGAAGCCGGGGTAGGTGTTGACCAGCGAACGGTCGCGGGTCTTCTCCATGTCGTAGTCGCGGATCCAGCGCAGCGCCACGCCCTCGTAGGACGCCGCGGCGCCGAAGCCGACCGACTGCGGGACGCTCGGAGCGCCCGACGCGAAGATGAACGCCGAGGAGACCATCGCGATGGCCGTGGTCGGCGGCAGCTCCAGCACCTTGATGAAGGTGAAGCCGTAGCGGTCCGCCAGGATCGCCCGGCGCAGCGCGCTCTCGGCGTCGGACTCGCCGACCTGCGCGGCGTTGCCGAAGACCTTGTCGTCGTCGAGCAGCGCGGCCTCCACGTCGGAGCCCAGGAGCATGATCCGCTGCTCGTCCGGGACCATAAGGCGGTCCATGACGTTGCGGGCCTTGATCAGGCTGGTGCGCAGCTTGGTCGAGTCCAGCTTCAGGGTGATCTCGTACGGCGCGTTCAGCACCTTGTTGACCGCACCCCGCTCGAGACCCCGGCCCACGGCCTTGGTCTGCGCGGCCATCAGCTTGGTCCAGCCGTCGAGGTCGAAGTCGTTCTGCTCGTCGGTCAGGCGAACGGCCGAGTAGATGTCGTCGCCGAAGGTCACGGCGACCTTCCGCTCCTTGTACTCGTCGAACTGGATGCTCGCCGAGCGGTCGTTCCGCCAGCCGTAGCTCCGGTACGGGAGGACGCCCGGCACCTTGACGGTGATCGTGTCGCCCTCGGCGCCCTTGTACTGCTCGATGCCCTCACGGTGCATCACAGCGGGAAGGACCAGGTTCTGCTCCAGGGAGACAGCCGCAACGGCGGCGATCTTCTCCGGCTTGACTACTTCGTGTGCCATTGGTGGGTGCCTCCATGTGGGCATGAGAAAGCCCCCGGCCTGTGGCTAGGACGGGGGCTTCGGTTGGGGGTGGATCAGGCGAAGCGGTTGGTGCGGTTCCGCTTGACGGTGGCGACCGGGTCGAACTCGCCCTTGTCCTCGTCGGGATCGAGGCCGCCGCCGAGGTTCTCGGGCGCAGGCCTGCCGGCGAATCTCGCCAGCTTCTTCGCGTGCGCGTCCATCTCCTCGGGGGTGTCGCCCTTCACCAGCTCAGCGAGCTCGTCGGGCAGTTTGTGCTTCCGTGCCACCTTCGCGACATCGCGCTCGCGTGCCAGTTCGGCGTTCGCCTTGGTCAGCTCGGCCACGGCTGCCGTGAACTCCTCGGGAGTCTTGGCGTCCGTGAACTTCGCTTCCAGCTCGCGGAACTTGGTCCGCCAGTTGGCCGCGTCGGCGTTGGCCTTGGTCAGCTTCTTGCGCAGCACCTCGGGCGGAACCTCGTCGGACTCCTCGTCCTCGGTCTCGTCCGTGGTCTCCTCGGCGTCGGTCTCTTCCGCGGTCTCGTCGGTGCTCTCGTCCGTGGTCTCTTCGACCTCGGTCTCGTCAGTCTGGTCGGTGTCTGCCCCGACCGGGTTGCCGTTGGGCTTGGGCACGGTCACGCCTCCTGGACGCTCGTAGATGAGGGCCGCGCCTCCTGGGCGTCGGCCTGTTGCTTGCGAATGAAGGCCCGCCATGCAGAGAGGGCGGCCTTCCCGGAGAGTCCGCGCGTGACCTGAGGCCACAGCTCCGAGTACTCCCGGTTGAGTGCGAACATGTCTGACTGGTCGTACTGCTCGTCACTGAAGACCGGCATCACGTCGCACTTACAGTTGTCGTGGTAGAGATCGCCTTCGGCGTACTTCGCACTCTTCTCCGAGCGATACACGGCTCCGCGGCTGATGAGCATTGCGCACCAGCCGCAGGGGGTTCCGGTCGTCGAGAAGCGCACGTACCCGACAGCTCGTTTGTCCTTGGCCGCAAGGGTCCAAGTGGTGGAGCGGGCACCGTTGAGCACGAGACGTTCGACCGCAGCTGCTTGCCGCCGTCCCGACTTCTGGTGCGCCTCCGTGCGCTGCTTGTCGACCTTCTCGGCAGCCTCTTCGAGATCCAGTTCAGCCAGACGCCTGGTCAGGCTGCTAGGACCGAGGGCGTCGAGCACGACCTGCGCTTCCTCCTGCGCGTCCCGCTCCAGGCGGTCCAGCTCTGTGGAGGTAACGGTGATCGGCTCGACCGGGATGGTCGTTGCCTCGGGCACGGATGAGATGTTGATGTCGATGCCGGCCAGTTGCTCGAACTCGGCTTCCAGATCCCCGATGGTCACCGGGGACTCCGAGCTCGTGCCGGGCCGGGCGATGGTATGGCCGGTGCGCAGTGCGCGCGTCAGCCGGTACTTGGCGATGGTCAGGGCGCGTGCGCGCTGTCGTCGCAACGCGATGTAGCGAAGCAGCCTCAACAGCCATGGGCCGCTCCTGGCGGCCCCGGCCGTGGGGATGTCTTGCCACATCGCGAGTGCGTCTTCCTGGGCCTTCAGGCCGTACCGGATCAGCGCGGTGTGGTACGCCAGCTCGACCGCATCGGCTTCGTGCTGGCGAGCTGGCGTCGTCACGGCAGTGCGCCAACGAACGTTGGCGCCGGCTCAGGGCCGAAGTCCTGTCCGCTGGAGGAGCTGAGCCGTTGGGAGAGCTCGAGCTCGGGCTGCTCCTCGGAGGCGACCTGCTCCCAGTAGGCGATCTCGCCTGCCGTGGCGCCAGGGACGCGCGGCCACAAGCCGCGGCCAGGAATGCCGAGCTGCTCCTTCAGCTTGCCGAGTGCGTCGGCAGCCTGGGCGAGCGACCGCTGCTCCATGTCGCGCCAGATGACCTCGCCGGCCATGTCCTCGGCGGCGTCGGTGTTGTCCGACAGCTCGCCGGCCAGGCGGAAGACGCGCTCCCAAGCCTCGCCGAAGGCGTGCCGGAACATCTCGACATGCCGGGCCAGGGAGGTCTCTGCGGCAAGCAGAGCCTCGGCCGACAGATTGGCAATCTGCCCGAGCAAGTGGTGAGGCGGAACCTGACCGAGCGCCGAGAAGTGCTGGAAGGCGAGCTTGATCGCCTCGATGTAGCCCTCGAGCGGCGTCTCGTCGAGCGTCCCGAACTTCACGTCCGAGTCCTCGCCGAACAGCACCCGCTTGGCGCTGATGTTGATCGGCAGTGGAACGGGGTTGCCGTTCTCGTCGACGATGGGCTCGCCGGTCTCGGGGTCGCGCTTCAGCGGGGGAGCCATGCCGGTGATCGTCCGGACCTTGAACGAGCCGTAGGTCTGGGCGATCAGCAGGTCGAAGATCGTCTGGTTGATCCGATTCTGGAGCGGGATCATCGGCTCGATGACGCCGACCGTTCGACCGTCCAGGTCGATGGCCGCAGCGAAGCGGGTGACCGGACACTCCGAGGCGCCATGCCGGCCAACCTCGGTCAGCGAGGCCGACTTCGGATCGCCGAGCGACTTGAACTCGACCTTGTACTCGGAGTCCCCGTCCCAGAGCCGACCCTGGCCCATCTCGATCTTCTCAGGGTCGTCGGCGTTCCGCGGCCAGCGCGTGACGGTGAAAGCGGCGTACGGCGTCTCGTCGTTCGCCGGATCCTCGAACAGCGCCGAGGTTCGCAGGGCCGACAGGCCCTTCGTGATGACCTTTCCGGAGTCAAGCTTCTCGGTGACGGTGAAGCTGTGACCGAAGTCGAGGGCGCCTCGGTAGATCGCGCCCTGGCGGGCGTCGAGCCGCGAGTTCTGCCAGTGCTCCATCTGGAAGCCACGCGCCTGCGGGGCTGCGGGGTTGAAGCTCGAGCCGGAGGAGTAGCCGGCGCGGTAGTCGTCCACGTACATCGCCTGGACTGGCGTATTCACCAGCAGAGGCATGACGTTCGTGATCGCCCGCTTCCACAGCTCCTTGTACTCGCGGTCTGCGTTGCTCGGCTTGTACGGGTCTTCGTGCGTGCCCCGCCGATAACGGTCGATCCGCTCCAGGCGGTGCTCGCGATCGTGGTGCAGCACGAGCATCAGTTGCTTCAGCACGTCGCGCGGCGAGATGTCTTCGGCCACTGGGCACCGCCTTTCACATGAAGTAGCCGCGCCCTGTCCGCTGCTTCACCTTCTTCCCGCGCGTACGCAGGTCGTAGAGGCATTCGTGAGCGAGCATCAGCGCGGCGTAGAGGTCGACCTTGAGGGGGGATTCGCGGCTCTCCTTGCCGAAGGAGATGCCGAAGTTGTTGGAGCGTCGACGGGCATTGAGCGCGTGGCGCCTCATCGAGAGGTCGCCGTCGAACCGGAGCTTGGCGTCGAAGATCGCGCGGAGCAGACGCTCGTGCGCGTAGGTGATGCGCTTCAGGGAAGACCGCATGTCCCAGGCGATGGCGTTGCGGCCCTCGGACTTGACCGAGAGCTGTTCGCTGTAGTCGTTCGCCCAGTCGGAGATGTAGGACTCCCAGAGCGCCACGTCGGCGTAGAAGCCCTTCACGTCGTACACGCGGAACATGTCGCGCACCGCGCTGTCGACCTGCTCCTTGTTGACCTCCCAATGCTCGCCCTCGGGGCCGTCTGGCTTGAACCAGTGGCCGAGCTTGAACACCGCGAGGTCGGAGATCCGGATGCAGACGAGCGCCGTGTCGTCGTCGGTCTTACCGCCGTCGAAGCCGGCCACGATCGCGTCGCCTGGCAGGAGCACCAGCTCGAAGTCCTCGATCTCGCGGATCTGCTCCGGGCCATACAGCGCGTCGCTGTCGGCGACGATCTGGTTGAGCCACATTCGGCGCGAGCGCGCCGGGGAGATCTGCGTGTTGAGGACCGACTTGATGATCCCCTTGACCTTCAGCCAGATCGCGTCTCCCCGGATCTTGGGGATCACGATCTCGAGCGCCTCGGGCGTCAGCGGGGTCTTGGGGTGTGCCTCGATCGAGTCGTAGAGCACGCCCACGTCGGTGGCGCGACCCTCTTGCACCTTGTCGTACGCCTCGCGCATCCGCTCGGCCACGGAGTCTTCGCCGGGCAGGAAGGCGTTAGTGATGCAGAGGTAGCGGTTGTCGCCCTTGGTGGCGTTACCGTCGATCGTCTCGAACATCTGGTGGCCGTTGTTGCCGGACACCCAGTGCTGCGTCTCATTGAGTACGACGAACGTCGTCCGACCGCCCTCGAGCGCACGGAACGAGCTGGTGACGGCCTCGAGGTGGATCCGGCCGTTCAGTCCGCGGATCAGTTCGGAGCCCGGCTTGATGCCGTACGTCTCCTTGAAGTGATCCGTCATCAGCGACGGGATCATGCGCATGGTGTTGCGCGTCTGGGACTGGTTGACCGCGGTGACCTGCACCCAGGCTTCCGGGTGCGCAACACCAACAGGGTTGCCGTTCTCGTCCCAGTGGGAGAAGCGGCTCGGGCCGGCGAACTCGACGAGCGCGAGCACCGCGAGCAATGGGTCCTTGCCCCAGCCCTTCAGGCGCTGGAGGACTCCGGTGCGGTAGATGAACTCGCCGTCCTCGTCGACCGCGTACCACCACAGCACGAAGCGCATCTGCTCCGGCGTGAACTTCCATCGGCCGCCGCCCTTGGCGCGCAGGTACTCAGCGCACCAGCCGGCGATCTGCCAGCCGAGCGTGTGCGTCGGCAGGAACCACGAGCCGTCAGCGTGCCGGCGCCACGTCGGGCCGAGGTAGGTCGGCTCGAGGGCCTCGATCTCTTCTGTGGTGAGGGGGTTCTTCGCCGCCAAGGCGAGTCACCCCCCTCCTCAGTAAGTGACCTTCACGTTGCGGAAGTGCGCGACTGCATTCACGTCGGTCGTGTTGCCACCGACCAGATGGAAGTAGCCGCCTCGGCGGGTGGTGTCGGAGACGGTGATGGTCTTCGGCACGTCGAGCCGGCTGACGGTGATCCCCGTCGTGGTGACGTTCACGCTGTAGGACATCCACACGCCAGCGACCGGGTTGGCCGGATCGGGCGTGCCGTTGTTGGCCGTACCGATCGAGGTGCCGGAGCCGACGCCTGACGTGTGGGTGTAGAGCTGAAGGTCGCCGTCGTCGCGGATCAGCACGTGATAGCCGTCGCCGGTCGGCGTCTGACCGAAGCGGTAGATGTCGTCGGTCGTCCTGCCGAAGGCGATGCCGGCGTGCAGGGAGGCCGCGGGGATCGTGTCCCACTTCATGTCGAAGAAGATGGTGTAGCCGTTCGCCGGCAGAGGGCACAGGGCGCCCATCACCGCCGAGCGGTTCGGCGCCGTAGTGAAGTAGACGCCATTGCCGCTGTCGAACCTCAGCGCCTGGTTCACGGTGTTGTCGATGCCGAGCGAACCGGGCGGCTTGACCCCCAGCTCGAAGTGAGCGTCCTTGAGCAGCGGCGTCGAGCTGGTCACGTACGAGTAGCCCGAGGTCATCATGCCCTGAACGCCGAGCGCAGCAAGTTCGTCGCGCCGGCTGCGGCGGTGGACCTCCCAGACGATGATCGGCTTGACCACCGGACGAGCCCTGACCGCGGCGATCTGAGCATTCGTGGTCGAGCTCGGATCCACGTCCGGGATGCCCCAGTACGTGACGTTGGCCTCGGCTGCATCCATCTGCGCCGAGGTGGTCGTCGAGTCGAGGTACGCCCAGGTCCGGAAGCCGTTGCTCTGAGCCCAGGCGAGGCCGCTGGAGGCGTTGACGTGCGACTTGTAGACGACGCTCTCGGTGGCGCCGGGGAGATCCTGGAGGAGCTTCTGGAGAGGTGCCGTGGCGTCGGTCGTCTTCGGTTCGATGAACAGGACGACGCGCCCGTAGAACTCTTCCAGCACCTTCGACAGGAGAGGGATCTCGAGGTTGGCCCAGCCGGGGCCGAGGAGGTCTTGCCCCTTCACCGGGATCTTGTTCTTGAGCTGCGCGTAGGTGTAGTCACTCACGGCGCCGGCCACCCCTCCCGTCATGCGGGCGAGGGTCGTGTCGTGGTAGCAAACCAGTACGCCGTCAGCGGTTCGCTGGACGGACAGCTCAAGAGCCTTGGCTCCGACGCTCACCGCGTAGCGATACGCCTCGAGGGTGTGCTCCGGGGCTTCGTCACCCGAGCCCCTGTGGGCGATGTAGAACGGCGTCTTGGAGAACAGGTCCGAGATGGTCGCGCTCACTCGCTCACCTCGCTGGGGGCCACCTTCAGCATGGCCTTGTACTCGTCGATGGCGGTCACGCTGGCTGCCTGCGTCTCGGGCTCCGGCTCGTGGAGCTCGATGCGGACGCGACGGCGATCCCCCTCGGTGATGAGGAGGCGCTCGAACGCGGAGTAGATCGTCTGGAGCATCTGCCCGCTGCGCTTACCCGACTTCTTGTAGTGCGAGAGGTCGTCGCAGAGCGAGTAGAGCATCGCCCAGTCGGAGTTCTGGTAGAAGTCGACCTGGCCGGAGGTCTTCACGCCGTCCCACAGCTTGCGGGCGATCGGATGCCAGTCCTTATCGGCGTGGGGCACCACGGTCTCGCGGAGCACGCCCTTGGTGACGGACTGCTGGTCGCCGCCCTTGCGCTCGCGTGGGCGAGCAAGGTCGGACTCACGGTTGGGAACCGGACCGGGCAACGGGATCACCTCACAGGGGCTTGGAAGCCGAGCGGCTCCGGCTCCTCCTCTTCGAGGTCCGGCTCCGGCTCGGAGCGAGTGAGCAGGCTGGAGTTCAGCTCCAGGTCGAGTAGTACGAAATCGCCGAAGGCGAGGTGAAGGTGCACGTCGCCTCCTCATGGTTGGGGCCAGGGCGGGGATCGAACCCGCGACCTCCCGCTCTGCATTCGCAGGCAGGTGCTCTACCGACTGAGCTACACGGCCAGACGACCAGCACGTAACCGCCGTCGCGAACAACGGACATAGGTGCTGGCCAAGACAAAGCCCCCGGAGAGCGTCGACGGGAGAGGGGCGTCGGGCTCAATCCGGGGGCGGGGGAGGGGGCAAGCGCCGCGCCCTCCCGGCTTACATCAGGCCGGGGTGCTCCTCGGTCCTGCGAAACTTCCGATCGATCTTCTGGCGCCGAGCCCGAGCTGCGGCTGCGCCTTCAGCTCCGGACTTCTGCTTGTGGTGCCAGTCGCACAGGGACTGGAGATTCACGTCGCTGTGGTCGTCTCCAGGGATGATGTGATCCACATCTGTCGCCGGCTCGGGGCACTCCTTCGCACCGTAGGGGTTCTCCTGCTGGCACTCGTAGTTGTCCCGGCGCAGGATCCTCTCGCGGATCTTGTTCCAGTTGGCGGGGAGGCGGTCGCGGCGGTTGGAGCCATTCCATCCCGGCACTGCGACCACCTCCCCAAGAGATGGCCTCGACCACGTGCCGGTACGCGATGACCGGTGAGCGATGCTCGTGGACCCGAGGCAAGTTCGTTGGGATCTAAGGCTTAGCCCTTAAGGCGTAGCTCTTAGAGGGCGTTAGCCCTCTCTTCGTCCTTAGCTCTTTACCCTTGTACTTATAAGGTCGACATGAGCGAACAGCTTTATATCGCTCCTTCGATGTGAGCTACCTCTCACACTCTCACTACGCTCAAAGCTTTGACAGGGTAGCATGGATCGCCAAAACCTCCAACACTCACGGTCCCTAGCGGGACCGAGCAGCGGGAGGTGAGCGGATGAGGCGCCGAGCACTCTAAGCACAGAGCGTAGAGGCTCCGCCACTCAGCGAAAAGGGCGCTTACGCGCCCGCCAAAGCGATGAGCCGTAGAGGCTACGGCGAAGCCCTCGAAGGGATAAGTTCGTAGGTCAGAGGCCACTTGAAGCGCCGCTCCAGGTCGACTCAGCGGCGAATCCTGGCGCCGGCAGATCGACCTTGGAACTGTGGCAATCCGCCAGCTGCTAAGACATGGCGGTGCCCCACCCGACGCGCGCGGGGTAAATACCCCCTACCCTCGCGTAGATCAAGAGTATGGGAGGAACTACTTACTGTGCTCGCCGGCCTCACGCTCTGTGACTGGCAGAATGTTGACGACAGATGGCAGGAACGGGGTTTGTGAGTGTGGGAGGTTGGCGCGTAGATTCCTCCTCATCACCACCCCGCAGCCACCACGGAGCGGAGCGAGTGACCGCAGCTTGAACAACTCCACAGCGTGCCTGTCGCGGGCTTCACAGCCCGCACGGACGGCGCGAGCGCACACGGCGCAAGCGCAACGCGGACCGCACAGAGCGACCGCAACACAGGACTTGACCGCAACCCGCAGCACGTGAGAGTGTGAGGGCGTTGGCAGGGAAGACTGATCCTCCGAGTGAGGCTCTCGGTACAGGGCTTGACCCCTTCCCATCTCGCCTACGATCCGCAGTCAGCCCGCATTTGACAGGCACACTGTGAGTGTGAGAGGGTTGCACCAGCAACACCGCACCACCACAAACTGAATACCGACCGCGGCAACCGACGCAAGGGCACGCCATTGCCCGTCATGCCGCGATGGACTCAGGATGGTTGTACCTGAGGGAGGCGTTGAATCACGCTTGCCGCTGAGGCAGGCACCGTACGAGACACGTGTCAGTAGGTACTGATCCCGGTATGCCGGGTGGTATCGAACGCGCTATCGGTCTCAGGGTGGGATGCTCGTAATCGGGTGTTCAGAGTGGTCGGACGTACGAGACTTTCTCTCTCAAGGGCTAGTCCACGTGGCATACCGCGTGGCTTGAGAGTGCGGCTCACCCGGACGGACAGGGCAACGGACCACCGCGAAAGCGGCTGGACCACCTAGACGGAAGGGTGAGCCGCACACTAGTGCAAGACCGGGCGCAAGCCCGTCGTAAGCCTCCGGGTGCTGCACCTAGGCTCACACACTCCGAACATGTTGACGAGCGGTGAGCGGGTGCCAGCGATAGACCGGTCAACCCGGACCAGAGGCGCTTTACAGATCGACCGTGAGTATGAGAGGATCACTACATGATCAAGGCAATCGGTGCGCTCGCCCTCTTGGCGGCGGGCTACCTGGGAGGGGCGCTGGCCGAGAGCTACGCCGTACCGGAGCCGGACTGCCTCGCCGTGGGCTCGGCTCCGGCCGAGGACTCGTGCAGCTTCGACTACGACGGCAAGCTCGACCGCTACACGCTGACGGAGGTGGGGCGGTGAACTACACCTGGGACGACATCTTCGACCGGGCCGAGCCTGTGGTCGGCGACGATGGCCGCTGGCAGAAGGTCGAACTTGACCTGAAGGTGGGGGACACGATCCCGCTACCTGGCACGACAAAGGGACCGGCGACGGTCGAGACGGCCGGCGTGTACCGGTACGACATTCACCCGAGCGGGATTCTGCTCCGGCGCGTCTGATCCACCAGATACCAGCGCACCTCCTCTCGAGTACGGGGGGTGGGGAGGTGCGTTGCCCCGGCTGCTCAGCCGATTCTTCCGAACCAACTGTGAGTATGGGAGTGCTAACCCATGGCTTCAATCGGATACAACCGTCACCCGCACGGGTCGTCGACGTACCGGCACGGCAAGGTGAAGCTTCGCTGGCCGGTCGAGCGTGACGGCGTGAGCCGCACCGTATCGACGCGGCGAGTCGCACCGAGCAACACCCGGCGCACGACGTTCCCGTGGCATCTGGTCGGTGCGTGATGGAGCAGGGTCTCTGCCTCCACGACGCAACCGGGTCAGTAGTTGCTCACACCGCTATCGGATCCATGGTTGTCACCGACACCTGCGAGCGTCCGGAGTGCGTGAGCGCGTCGATCGCCTGGGCGAACCGCGTTACTGAGTCCGAGTCCGCCGCATACGCCAGGTTCTCGTCCTGATGGCTCGCTACGAGGTCTACGACCTGCGGAACAACTGCCACGTGCAGTACGTCCGCTGGCGTTGGGTGGCTCGGCTGCTGTGTCGCCGCCATCCCGAGTGGTGCTGGTCCCGGCTCCGCGGCTGGGAGTGAGTGGTTCGGCCAGTGATGGAGAGGTCCGGGGTTCGATTCCCTGGCTGGCCACGGGCAGATCTCGGGGGAGAGATGCCAACTGGGGATGTAGGGGACATCTACAGAAGGGTCGAGAGATGAGTCACGCAAGGCATCGGAAACGGCACGGCAACCGTACGCCGCGCCCCTTGTTGTTGGGCCGCATCAAGGCGGTCTGGGGGTTGGTGCGGCGACGTACGCAGTGACCCCAGCACGACGGCGAAACCACGCGATAGTCCCGCCAGGATGCGCGTGGTCCGCACGGGATGGCTTCCCGTGCGCTGATGATGCCAAGCCAAGACGAGAGGCAGCACGATGAAGGTCATCACGAACAACGTGCCACGAGACATCGTGGACGCGTGCGAGTTGACCCCGCGTGAGCGGGAGGAGTTCGACTACCTCAAGTGGGAGAAGATCGATGCGGGGGAGGACTCCGCATCGTTCGTCCGCTTCAAGGGCGAGCTGTACGACCTGGGCGAGTTCACTGCCGACTACGGCATCACGAAGGACTCCGGTCTGCCCGAGCACCTGAGTAGGTGGGACGGCTACATGTCGGAGCACGCCTTCAGCGCCATCGTGGTTCGCTTCGAGCGTCCGGGGTGCGAGCGCGTGATCGTCGGGCGGGTGTGCTCGTGATCGACACACGCTCACTGGCAGACATGCACGTGATCGGGAAGCAGATCAACGCGATCGAGTTCGACCATCCGTTCACGCTCACGAGCGACGGTGTGATCGGCGACGCGGCCGGCGTGTATGCGCCGGAGTCTGTGACCAATGATCCCGACGAGGACGTGCTGATCGACGCGGACGGCTGGGAAGCCCTGACCGGAATGACTGGCCAATACTGCTACCACGGCGCAGTCATGCATACGTCTGAGTTCATCGGTGCGCAGATCGCAGCGCACCTGATCGAAATGGCGGAGGACGAGCCGCAGACCTTCGTGATCGTCACCGTGATGGACGACGAGCCGAACGATGCCGACGAGTTCGAGGCGATCGGCTGGGCCATCCTTCGACGCACGGCGGGTGAGTGACGTGGCAACGGTGATTGCCGACGACCTGCGCTTCTGCGGCAACTGCGCACAGATGCTGGCGAGCGGTGAGATCAACGACGGGACCGACCTGCAAGCACGTCACAGCTACGCCATGGATCAGTACTGCAAGGCGTGGTGGTCGAGCACGCCCGGCGTGGTGCTTGTCGTCGGAGAGATCGACGCGGAGTTCTCATCGGCCGAGTGCGACGCCTGCGGAACGATCCTCGCGGGCGAGCGCTGGAACGGCGCCGCGCTTCGTTGACCGACCGTGAGTATGGGAGTAGATCGCCCGAGATGGTGCATCCCCGGTTCGAGTCCGGGGTCGGGCACTCAGTAGAACCAACTGTGAGAGTGAGAGACATGGACACGAGAGAGAGCATCGCCCGAGTGACCGAACATCTCGGCGGTGAAGTGTTCGGAGATCTGGGCGCTGCGCTGACATCCGCGTTCGACCAGATGGAATGGGCCGAGGAGGAGATCAAGCGCGCGGAGCGACGGCATCCCGCTGCATGTGACGCGATCTGGCATTCGTTCAGCCTGCTGGTTTCGACGCACGATCTGATGGCGCACGAGCAGGTCTTTCGAGCGCATTGCCGCGAGCTGCTGAATCGCGTTGCGGCTGGCGAGGATACCCGGCTTGGCACCGCCGCCGAGCTGTGCTGCACGTTCCGTGACGTGACGCTCGCAACCCCGGTCAACACGACGGCGACCGGCCTCTACTTCCGAATGTTCCGGTCCGCGTTCCCGAGCCTGCCTCTCGACGCCGACCTGTCGCACTACGAGGCGCTGCGCGGAACGCAGATGGACGAGATGGAAGCCGACACGCGGCGGCGTCTCGCCGTGGCTGATCGACACGTCGAAGGCGTGGAGTGCATGGGCAAGCATCACGGCAAGCCCGTCGCCTGCCGATTTGTGGTCCGCGAGACGGAAGGGGCTGCTGCGTGAGCGAGGCAACGATCGTCACGGCAAGCGCTGCCGACGCGGGCTGCTGGTTCGAGGGGTCGCGCGGACACTATGCCATCACAGCGATGATCCAGCGCGCCAAGGATCACGGCATGACGTTCGAGGATGCCTCGCTCGCCGCGGTCGATGCGTTCAACGCTGGCGAGCTGACCATGACCGCCGAGGATGGGCTGGTCACGATCGATCTCCTCGACGAGATCCACGAACTCGCCGACGCGGCCGAGGACTGGCTGAACGAGTACGTCGCGCCGGATACCCACCTCTTCGGGTGGCATGAGGGCGAGTTCTTCCTGATGCCTCGCGAGTGGTGGCAGGAGGTTGGCGAGTGAAGGTCTCGACGTGGGCCGATGGATTCGGCAACTGGCACGCACTCGTGACCGAGCAGGGCATCGGCGACGCACAGAAGGCCGAGAGGCGAGCGCGCTACGCCATCATCACCGAGCTGTCGATGCGCGAGGGGCCGAAGTTCGATCCGGAGCGCATGACCGTGCGACAGGTGAGCAGGACCAGCCGCGACGGCGAGCTGATGACGGAGTTCGTCGAGCAGTGGCCCGAGGACTAAGCAACACAGCCTGACCGGCAGACACCCACGTTCGAGTCGTGGGCAGGCGCTCAAGCACGCCCAAAACAGAAGCGAGTGAGTCATGGACTACACGATCAAGCCGAGCAAGGAACGTCCGGATGCGCTCAAGCATCCCGAGGTGACGCTGGCCATCTTCCTGGAGACGTTCGACGGCTACACGCTGCGCGATCTCGGCCCGCACCTGACGTGCACCGAGGCCGAGGCGCTGGCCGAGCTGCTCGAGTCGAACGGTCGCTACGAGCAGGCGGATGCGCTCCGAATGGGTCACATCGAGAGTGACGACATCGGCGACACGAACCACAACACCGGCGACGGATTCAAGTACGGCGACGCCGAGCTGCTCGAGGTCGGCGACGACAGCTTCCTGACGGATGACCCGCGGCTGATCGGGACGTACGTCGAGGACGCGCTGTGGCAAAGGCGGTAGGCGCATGAGCGCTCGACTGGACAGCCTGCTGGCTGAGCATGACGAGGCCGAGGCGCGACGGGCCGAGCTGGTCGCGAAGTACCAGCGGGGCGAGGTCTCGGTCTACCGGTACGACGAATCGATCGCAGATCTTGACGAGGAGGCGTACGGCATCCTCGGCGCGCTGGTCGAGGCGATGCGGAGCGAGAGCGTCGTCACGGATCTGGACGCCGCAGCCACTGCGTACAGGAAGTACATCGAGTGGGCGAACAACTGCGACGACGACGACCTCGAGAATCTGGACGAGCACCTGTACGCCGTCGTAACGAAGCTCGGCGAGGCGGTGACCGCCTTCACGTCGCGACCCGCCGAAGTCCTCGCTCCGAGCATCCCTGAGGTGCACGCCGGCCAGGTCCGGCTGACCGCGGCCACGTGGCTCACGCCCGAGGGTGCCGAGGAACTGGCTCGCAACCTGCTCGATGCGGCGTGGGCCGCACGCAACTGCAACCGATGAACGACGGCCTGACTGGCAGACACCGGGGTTCGAGTCCCCGGCAGGCGCTTCGACGTGCGCACCGTGCGCCGTCAACCTGATGAGGAGTAACACCATGGCCAAGTATCAGACGCGCAAGCGCAGCCCGGAGGCCCGCGCCGAGACGATCCGTCGTCGGCAGGTTCGACAGGCGAAGGGTCGTGCGTGATGGAGCACACCGAGATCGTCTACACGCTCGTCCTGCACAGCGACGGCGAGCTGTCCGCGCGTGCGTTCCGCACCGAGCAGGCGCGAGACGAGGCGCTCATCACTGAAGCGGTAGAGCGGTTCGAGGTCAGCACCAAGGCCGGCACCGTCGACGACGAGTGGTCTCTGGAGCGGGTCCGGCAGGAGCCGGCCGAGTTCATCTCGGATGACTCCTACGGCTACACAGACGTGAGCAAGGACGCGGTGGTACTGGAGGGCGAGACGGCATGAGCGAGAGCCGTGCGCAAGAGCGCTTCGACGCACTGTCCGCTGACACGAAGGTCGAGATCCTGAGTCAGGTCTTCCAGATTCTGGAGTACGACGACGAGGGCAGCCCCGGGAACGACTGGAGCTCCGACACGACGCAGAACCTCGGTGATCTGTTCGCCTCATACGGCATCACGTTCACGGCGCCGGGTGGGGAGGGCTGACATGGGCGAGTTCGACGACGGCTTCGAGACCGTGATCGAGGAGCGCGGAGACTTCCGCGTCCGGGTCGAGGTCGACTACCAGCCGACTGAGCCGTACCACGACGGCGGATCTCCGCTCCTGAAGTTCGGATACAACCGCTGGGATCGGTACGAAGCGGAGCAGGTCACCAGCATCACGTCGTACGTGGTGGACCCCGCGATCGTGCGAGCTCTCGACCGCTGGGGCGACGACCGCAACGGGCCGCGGGAGACACCGCACTTCGAGCGCTACCTCCGGATGTTCCATGGAACCCGCGAGATGGTGTGGAGCGGAGGCTTCGAGGGCGCCCGCTACGTCACCTTCGACACCGCGCACTGGCGCGAGGCCATGGAGCTGACGGACGAGTGGCTGGCCGAGATGACCGAGGGTCGGGCCGAGCCGCTGCGCCTGGTGGACATGGACGAATACCAGGCATACCTGAACGGCGAGTGCTACGTCTGGATCGTCGAGCAGAAGGCCGAGTGGATCAAGGTCGGCAGCGACGAACGCCGCGAAGAGTGGGAAGAGGTCGAGGCGATCGGCGGGTACTACGACCGCGAGTACGTCGAGGCCGAGGCGCGTGAGGCGCTGGAGTCCTACGCCGGCGAGAGCGAGGCGGCGTGAAGGTCTTCGATGCGCTGATGGTCGTGGTGATGTCCGGCCTCGCCGCCTGGGTGACCATGACGGCCGATGGGCGGCTGTTCCTTGCGGAGGTGCTGACGTGACCGAAACCGTGAGGTTCATGGGGGAGCTGATCGACATCTGCACCCGCTGCGACTGCGACGTGAACCACTGTAAGTGCGAGGAGATGGAGGCATGGCCGGCGTCGGACTGACCGAGAGCGAGCTGACCTTCGCTCTCCGCGTGAAGCAGTGTCGCCAATGGCGAGGCTGGACTCAGGTTGGCCTCGCTGACCGACTCCGAGTGCATGGGGTCAACCTCGACCAGGCGGCCATCGCCAGGATCGAGAAGGGTAAGCGCCGAGTGCTGATGATCGAGGCATTACGCCTGGCTCAGGCGCTGGAGACTCCGGTTTCGCAGCTCCTGAAGTCGGTGAACTGCGACCACTGCAAGGACCAGCCGCCCGCAGGCTTCGCCTGCCCGAAGTGTGGCGCCGGTAGCGCCACAGCCTGACTGGCAGACACCCATGGTTCGAGTCCTGGGCAGGCGCGCAATGACCATCACGACAGACGAGAGAGAAACCATGAGACTGATTGACACGCGGGACGAGTTCCGCGAGTTCGCCCGAGAGATCCGCATGCGCGACGACTGGCACGAGCCGGACGAGCAGGGCATCACGGCGACGGTTGAGGGTCGTTCGTTCGACAACGCTGGTTTCTGGCCTGCGCCCGAGCTGCGCGACGAGCTGCACCGTGAGCGGCACGTGATCTTCAGTCGGCACGAGCCGACGCCGGAGAACGAGAACAACTGGGTGCGACTGGCCGCGGTGAACCTGGCCACGCTGTGCGCCTGGGCGAGCGAGCCGGATCCCGAGCCGAGCGGGATGATCATCGAGGAGACGGAAGAGGTTGTGACGCTGAAGGTGACGCGCCGATGAACCTCTACCTCAAGATGCTGGGTGACGCGCTGGATGAGGCGGCCGGCTACGAGAAGCCGGTGTACGCCTTCCGAATCACCAAAGACTTCCTCGACGATGGCGCGGACGGCGAGGAGCTGGGGCCAGATCACCTCATCGCCGAGCTGGACGCCGGCCACGGCAAGACCTTCATTCTGTACACCGAGGGCGTGTCGATGGGCGAGCTGGACCGGTGCTACGAGGGCCGGATGGTCGTCGACGAGAGTCACGAGGGTACGAGCTGGAACGACGAGGAGATCCACAGCGCCCCGCTCCGAGACTTCGGTGTCGGGTACGGCGGATGCACCGTGGTGAAGTGGCCGGGCCACCCGGACTGGGCGTGCTCCTGATGGCTGACATCCACCCCAATCCGAGTCCGTCGTACGATCAGGCCGAACGGGCTGCTGAGATGTACGACACCGACGAGACGCTGACCACCTGTCGTCACTGCAAAGAGCAGCTCGAGGACATGGGGCCGGGGATTGGCTGGGTGGAGAAGCGCTCGGGTGACGACGGCGGGACGTACGATGTCTGCACCGAGACGTGGGACGCGAAGTACGAGCGGCACGGCAGGCACGAGCCGGAGGAGGGCTGACGTGAGCAAGGGCTACGCGAGACCGAGGCTTCAGCACGTCGACGAGGACCGGTTCCACGTGTTCGCTGATCCCTCCGGTGAGCTGGTCGGCGGGATTCAAGCTGAGGCCGGAGGCACCTGGTCCAGTCTGGTCGGCCCGAAGACCACAGGCCTATGGCCCCACCGTCAGGCCGCAGCCGAGGCGTTGTTGATGCAGGCTGGATACGAGGTGTCCCGAAGTTGACGGTACATGCTCGACTGTGAGAGTGTGAGGCTATGAGTGAGAATGTGAGAGAGTACGCGGCGGTTCGCCAGCGCCGCATCGAAACTATCGAAACGATCGAGTACCTGCGCTCACTCGGATTCGACTGGCGATGCATTGCGGACGACCTGGGAGTCCAGCTCGCGAGCCTCCAGAGGAGCCTGAGGCGCTGGCGAAAGGCAGGACTGACGGACCTGAACTGTCCCCATCGGATCAACTGTGAGTATGAGAGGAGAGTGGCGTAAGTGGCGAAGGCCAAGGTGAAGTACAAGAAGGTGCGAGGCGCCCTCGGCAAGAAGACGGGGGAGCAGGAGACGCGAGTCGTCCTGGACCTGAGCGAGAACGAGGCGCTGTTCTTGGCGGACCTGCTGATGTACGTCGGCGGCTGCACCAAGAGTTCCCGGCGCAGGCACGCTGACTCGATCAAGGGAGCACTGGACCGCGAGAGCATCGCGTCCGACACGGATCGGCGACGGGCGGACTTCGACGGGCGGATCTACCTGGCCGACCAGGTGGCTGCGTGACCCTGACCGAGAAGGCCGGCGTCGTACTGAAGGCGCTGGCTGACGAGGGACCGCAGACGGTCGACAAGTTCGTGACTCGCCGCCAGGCGTACGTGAACTCGTGGGCGCCGACGTTCACCGCGCTCCGCAAGGCGGGACTGGTGCAGCGCACCGGCAAGCAGGAGGCGACCAGCCACGGCGCGAAGGCGCACGTGATCGAGCTGACCGGCAAGGGTCGGTACGAGGTAAGGAGGGCTGCGGCGTGACGGAGGCAGTGCGGGCGATGCAGGCCGGCGAGGTTCGGGTGACATCCGAGACCGGAGGAGCGAAGGGCGACAAGCTCGCCCGCTTCGACCAGATCCCGGCCGGCCCCATGCTGGAGTTGGCCTACCGATACGGCCTTGGCTCGACCAAGTACGAGCAGAAGAACGGCCTCGACAACTGGCGGAATGGTTACCGGTTCTCGCTGTCGATGGCCGCGCTGGAGCGGCACTACTACGCCTTCAAGAACGGCGAGGACTACGACGGCACGATCTACCGCGAAGCCGGGCTGATCGGCGAGGACGACAACCCGATCTACGACGAGGACTGGAACCTCCGGCCGGGCGTGAGCCACCTCGCCGCGGTGGCGTGGCACTGCTTCTTCCTGATGCACCACCTCGAACACAACCCGCAGCTCGACGACCGACCGAGCACGGTGCTGAAGCGCAACGCCGAGGCTGACCTGACTGCGGTGGTCGAGGCCACGGCTGAGCCGAACGAGTTCGCGGGCGGGGCCGAGGAGGTCAGAGAGGCGCGAGAGCATGCGGCTGTGACGGGCGAGCCGGTGATTTTCAAGCAGGGGCTGCCGCTGGAGGTCGTGGACGAAGACGGCGACACGTGGCTACGTGCGCCTGCCGGCGACTCGTACGCAATCGCAGGCGACAACAGTCCAGGTGATCGACTGGCCGCCGTCGAGCGCGCGGAGCGGCGACTCGCCGAGGGGATCCTGCACAACACCTACGAAGGGGTCAAGGAGCACTTCGGCCCGCTGACCATCGTGAGAGGAGACGCAGCGTGAACGACCCGATCATCGTCATGGATCGTGAAGGACTGGAGGCGCTGCCGGCTGGCGCTCAGGTGCAGGCGGGGGGACGCACCTACGTGCGCACCGAGAATGGATTCCAGGCCGCCTACTCGACGCCAGAGTTCACCGTGAACTACATCGCCAGCAAAGGCCGGCCGATGACAGTGCTGAACCCCGAGATCCTCGGCCCGTTCGTCGCCGTGGGCGACACGGTGCAGATCATGCAGCGGTTCTTCGACGGGAGGGCGAGCAGCTACAACGGCACGACCGCCAAGCTGGTCCGCATCAACCGAGGACACGGGCAGCCGTACACGGTCGCGGTCGGCCAGACGGGCTATCACATCACCGTCAAGGAGATCGCCGCGATCGAGCAGACGCCGGAGCCGCTGACCGAGAGCCTGGCCGAGCTGCTTCCGTTCTACGTCAAGGACGCCAAGGTGCTCGACGAGCTACCCCACGGGTCGGTGGTTACGGTGCTGCACGCCGGCTTCTATCCGCGCTCGAACATCCATGGCGCGTGGCGTCTCCCGCCCCTGGAGGACGACTACACGAGCGAGACGAAGGGGCTGGTCGCCGAGCACGGCGCGCTGGTCGTGTCGGTCGGCGCGGAGGAGTTCCTGCCGGAGCAGCCGCGCTTCTGGTGATCCGACTGTGAGTGTGGGAGGGAGTCAGGCGACTGGCTCCCTCCCTTGTGAGAGGAGAGATGTTTGGCGATCACCTTCACGAAGAAGCAAGTGGAGCGGATGGTCGAGACGTTGGACCAGGATCACGAGGACATGACCGAGGCCGCGAAGGCGGCGCTGGATACGGCGCTCGAGATCGTGATGGAGCGGGCGAAGTTCACGGTGGTCGGCCAGCTGTACCACCCCACCGGGCATCTGAGTCCGAACGAGGCGCGGTCGAATCAGGTTGCGCTCGGTTGGTACGCCACCGAGAAGCAGGCCACGGACGCTGCGTTGCAGCTCGTCTACTCGACCGCGACGCACGAGACGTTCAAGAGCTGGACCTTGCCGATCTTCAACGGCACGCCGGCCGCGTACTACATCACGCGCAAGAAGGCGCGCGAGGCCGCGGAGATCGCCTTGAAGGGCGGCAAGAACGCCGAACTCGAGCGACGCATCCAGTGGTTCAGAGACAACCCCGGTCAGGAGCCCCCGAACTGGGGTCCGATCTGGAAGACGAAGGAGGACTAGGCGATGGCGGGCAAGAAGGTGGTGGCGTTCGAGAGATGTGCCTGCGGGAAGCGTGGCTGGGCCGACGAGCGCGACGCCGACAAGGCGTTGGGCCGGGCGCAGTCCAAGCGCCGGCGCCAGATGGACTCCATTGGCTCCCGCCGCGGAGTCGTGAAGGTCGAGAGCCGCGTCTACCCCTGCGAGGTGGGCGACTTGCTTCACCTGACCAGCGAGAGCCGGCGCGAGTACAACGATCGCGTCGTCGTGCCGACGCTGACGTGGGAGCAGTGGCAGATCAACGAGGGGAAGGTGGCCGCGTGAAGATCGGTGTCGACATCGACGACGTGATCTATCCATTCATGGACACCGCACACAAGCTGTGCGAGGAGGCCGGCATCACCAACGGCCGACAGGTCGACGCCTGGCACATGTGGGAGAGCTACGGCTGCACCCGCAAGGAGTTCATGGCCGTTATGGACGCGGCCACGCTGACCGGCGAGTTGTACGACGCGCTGCCGATCGAGAGTGCGCAGTGGGCGCTGAAGGACTTGGCCGACGCCGGCCACGAGATCCACTTGGTGACCGCCCGAGGCTTCGGCTGGAACCATGGCCGACTCGTGCGCTACCTGACCGAGCGGTGGGTGAAGGAGTGGCAGATCCCGCACGCCTCGCTCACCTTCGCACAGGACAAGGCGCCTGTGGCGCTGAAGCTCGGTCTCGAGATGTTCATCGATGACCGGGTGAAGAACTACGACGAGCTCGACGTGGCCGGAGTCAACGTCTGGCTGCTCCACGCTCCGCACAACGAGAACGAACGCCACGGACGGCGGTTCGTCATGAGCATGATCGGCTTCGCCGACGTCGTTGACCGTGAGTATGAGAGGAAGGTAGCGGCGTGAGCACTCTGGATTTCTTCACCACGGGCGACTCGTGGATCGACGGCGCGGGGCTCGACGGCAGGGATCTCGTGACGGGCATCGCGCAGATCGCAGCGTCCGGCGACGCCGTCACCACGGAGATCGGCACGAGGGTGATCGGCGACAGCGACCACATGGAGGAGCTGAATCAGGTCGCCCGCTTGTCGGCGTACCAGCACCAGTACCACAAGGCGAACCTGGACCGAGACTCGGGTGAGTTCGACACCGAGCCGGATGAGCGCCCGGTCACCGACCTCTGCGAGGCCAACGTGATCGCGAGCACGCTCCTCGGCACAAGCGGAGAGCCGACCGGCTACCACACCGTCGCCCTCGACATCGACCACCCTGTTCGCGCCATCGCCTCGAGCACGCCGGGCAACTACCACCTCTACATCGATCTCCCGCTGGTGTGGGAGGACTACGTCAAGGTCATCGAGGTGCTGGCCGAGGTCGGGCTCATCCAGGACGGCTACGCCCAGGCGAGCATCGCCCGCGGCCACACGGACCTGCGGCTGCCGTGGATCAAGAAGACCACACCGGTCTACAACCAGGCCGGCGAGCTGGTTGCGGGAGTCGAGGACGACCCGGAGGGGGCCGCCTGATGGCCTTCGACCCCAAGGATCCCGCCAACCAGGCGATCCTCAAGAAGGTGACGGGCGACCAGCTCGCCGGCAAGCGCCTCAACAGCGACGCCGACAAGCGGCTGAAGGCGCTCGACCGTGGTGCGCACGGGAGGAAGAAGTGAAGCGCTCGGCAGTGTTCGTCGGCGGGCCGAGGCATGGCGAGCTGGATGAGGTGGACTGGACCGTGCGGTACCTCGAGCCGACGCCAGTGTGGAGGCGGGGCTTCTTCGGTCGGACCACCCTGGACATCGACCACACCCCTGGCATCTACTTCCGCACGCGGTATTGGTTCTTCGGTCGACTCGTCACCGTCATGCTCGACGAGAAGGTGGAGCCGGGGTCGAAGGAGCTGGACCGCCTCCTCGCCGACGCCCTGCTGAACGACAAGGCCAAGACCGCATCCGTGGAGCGTGCGGAGTGAGGGGCACCTCGAACACCAACGAGCGGGGCTCGTCGTACTCGCGGCGAGCCCGCAAGGCATGGCTCGTCGAGACGTACCGGGCCGACCGCGACATGCACGCTCTCGTCGCGGAGTGCCTGGCCGAAGGCTCGATCGTCAACCCGCTGCGCTCGTGGGTGATGGACGGCGTTCCGCGCGGAGAAGGTGCTCCAGCCTGTCGGTGCTACCGATGCGGCAAGCTCCTGACCGTCAGTCTCGTGACCGTCGACCGGATCAAGCCGGGCTGCAAGGGCGGGACCTACGCCAGGTCGAACATCCGGCCGGCGTGTTCGACGTGCAACAGCTCGACGGGCGGCAAGCTCGGGGCCGAGCAGCGGGCACTGAAGGCGGCGGCGTGATCGTCCCGGAACAGACCGAGCATCGATACGACCACTCGTGGATTACCTACGACGATCGAGGCGCGGTGCCTCACCGGATCTACTGCATCGTCGAGATTCCGGAGGTTGGCTCGGCTGGCCACCTCGGCGTGATCGAGGAGCGGTGCGACAGCTACCACGGATTCAGGCACGACGCGATGCCACGGTGCCCGGAGTGCGGGGCGACGCCATGACCGTGAACTACGTGCGCGGCATCGGCTACCAGGAGGATCCGATCGACCCGCCTGCGGTGTCCAGGGTCTACGGGCCATGCCCATGCGGCAACTGGACACTCGAGCACGACGAGCCGATGCAGATCTGGATGGTCGAAGCCGTCGAGGACGCGATGCGGGAGCACTACCACGCATGCGAAGCCCTGCGCCTGGAGGCCGATAGGCGTAACGCCGCGTCACCTTTTAACGATAGAATCCTGACGGGGGGAGAATCAGTGACTGACCTGAATGCAGACAACATCAAACGCCTGGAGCAGTTCGCCAAGGTGTGGCGTGACCGGCGTCCGAACTCGCCGATCATCGAGGGCATGATCATCGATCACGTGCCGACGCACCTGACGATCGACGACCTCGAGGCGCTCGTGAAACTGGCCCGCAAGCAGCTCCCGCTGCAAGAGGCGATGAGGCTCCACGAGACCCCGCTCTGGCGCTACGACGCCGAGCAGCGCAAGGTCGTACCCGAGTCCTGGAAGCAGGCGGCCCTCGGGTGAGACCAGGGGATGGCGGCTGAGTTGCCCAAGCTCGTCGTGTTGACCCGCGAGGACGGAGAGGAGGCTCGGCGACCGAGCGCAGAGAGTGCGCCGCCTGAGCTAAACCCCTCCGCCTCGCGGGTCTTGCTACGTATCATTCAGAAGGCTGCGGCCATGGGGGAGGAGATTGCAGCATGACAGTGACAGACGACTGGAGTGTCCTCGACGATCTGCTCGGGGTCGAGGCTGAGCCGGACATCGTGACTGGCGTCGGAGACCTTGCCTTCTACGGGCGATGCAGCACCGAGGACAACCAAGATCCGGAGACCTCGCTCGGCTGGCAATCCGGCAACGCCAGCAAGCTCGTCGAGCCGCTCGGCGGACGCATCGTCGCGAACTACTTCGACGTTGGCCAGTCGCGGTCCGTGCCGTGGGAGCGCAGGGAGCAAGCTAGTCAGCTCCTCCGCGATCTGCGGAACCCGAACCGCGGTTGGTCCGGCATCGTGCTCGGCGAGGGAACACGTTGCTTCTTCGGCAATCAGTTCTCCCTGACCGCTCCAAAGCTGGCGCACGCGAAGGTCCAGCTCTGGGTGCCCGAGCTCGGCGGTGTGTACGACCCGCTCAATGCCTCACACAAGATGCTGATGTCCGTCCTCGGCGGGATGAGCGAGTCTGAGCGTCAGCATGTTCAGGCTCGGGTGCGTGCGGCGATGGATGCTCAGGTGCTCAGCGAGGGGCGGTTCCAGGGAGGGCGCGCACCGTACGGCTACAAGGTGGTCGACGGCGGCGAGCACCCTAACCCTCGCAAGGCACAGGAGGGTTACCGCCTGCGCATCATGGTGCTCGACGACTTCGCGGCTGCGATCGTCGAGCGCATCTTCGAGCTGTATCTAGCCGGGCTGGGCGATCGTGCCATCGCTCGTCGGCTGAATGCAGACGGCGTGCCCTGCCCGAGTGCACACACCCCGAGACAGAACCGGCATCGCCTCGCTGATGGCTGGCAGTCGAGCACAGTGAAGGCGATTCTCGACAATCCCCGTTACACCGGCTACGCCTTCTTCGGGCGCTGGGAGCGTACGGAGATGCTCCTCGATCCGGAGGACGTGGCAGCCGGCGTCGTCACCCGCTTCAGGCGAGCGGATCAGAGCCGGATCGTGAGATCCCGACGCCCGGCTCACCCCGCGATCGTCAGCGTGGAGACCTTCACTCAGGCAGCGCTACGTCGGCGCTCTCGCGCGGCTGGTGGGCGCCGGGGACAGTCCAAGCTGGAGCGTTCCGGCAGGCCGACGACCAAGGTCTACCCGATGAAGGGTCACCTCCGGTGCACCATCTGCGGACGGAAGTTCGAGTCGGCGCCACGCAAGCATGCGATGTACTACCGCTGCCCGTCTCGAACCCTCGCTCCGGGATCGCCCGCGCTCGCCTCACATCCCCCGACGGTCTATCTACCCGAGTCGGCGGTCATGGAGCCGCTGAACGAGTGGATCGCCCAGGTCTTCTCGCCCGAGTATCGGCAGGAGACGATCGCCCAACTGCTCGATGCGGGCGAGGACACCAGCGCATCGGTCCGGACACAACAGGCCGAGGCGAGAGCGAGCGAGGCCCAGACAAAGATCCGCCGCTACACGGCATCGATCGAGGCTGGCGTGGATCCGACGATTCTGGTCGACGCACTGAATGCGGCACAGGCTGAGCTGTCGGCCGCTCGAGCTGAGCTGGCCAATCTCCCCCAGGTGGTCACGCTCGACGCCGAGGCGATCGCCACGATGGTGGATCAACTCGGGGCCATGGCCGCTGCTCTGAATGCAGCTGAGCCGCAAGACCTCGCCGATCTCTACGAGGCCCTGCGGCTCGACCTGAAGTACGACGCCGAGCAGGATCTCATCGAAGTCACTGCTCGGCCCACACTGCGTGTGAATAGCGCTCGTGTCCGAGGGGGGACTTGAACCCCCACGCCCCGCGAAGGGCACTAGCACCTCAAGCTAGCGCGTCTGCCTATTCCGCCACCCGGACGAGTGGTCTGACCGCCTGCGCGGTGCCGACCGGAGAACAGTAGCAAACTCCAGGGGTGGAATTCACATCGGGCCGCCGGGGTGGTGACGAGGGGGTGTCGGCGGCGTAGTTTGAAATTCAAGGAGTGGCCTCTGAGGTGGAGGTGGGTACGCCGTGGGCGCTTGGAACGGGATGTCGTTCGAGGGCAAGGAGACGATGCTCCGGGTTGTCCGGCAGGAGGCGGAGCTGTTCTTCGGGATGGTCGAGGCCGACGGTGTGTGGGAGGCGCCGACCGGGGCCGGGCACTGGGAGGTGCGGGATGTGGTGGCGCATCTCACCGACACCACCGAGTCGTACTTCGTGGCGTTCGACGCGGCGCGGTCGGACGCGGAGGTACCCCCGGCGTACGGGCTGCCGGGGATGGCCGAGCGGGTCGACCGGCAGGCGCTCGCGCTCCGCGAGGTGCCGCAGGCCGAGTTGATCGACCGGCTCCGGACCGACTTCGACAAGATGATGGGGATGTTCGAGGCGCTCGGGCCGGACGACTGGGCCGGGTTCACCGTGCCGCATTTCTACATGGGCCCGCTGCCGGCGTTCTTCTATCCGGCGTTCCAGTTGATGGACTACGGCGTCCATTCGTGGGACATCCGGCAGGGGACCGGGCGGGCGCACGGGTTGTCGGGCGAGGCCGCTGACCTGCTCGTTCCGTTCATGTTCGTGCTGTGGAAGTACACGACCGGGGCCAAGGATCCGTGTGAGCTCGGGATCCGGATCACCAGCGGCCCGAACGCCGGCGACACCAGGGTGAGCGTCGGTCCGGACGGTATGGACTACGCGGCCGGCGACGTGAGCGATCTGCGGGCGGTGATCGAGTTCGATCCGGGCAGTTTCGTGCTGACGGCGTTCGGCCGGAGCAACGCCGGTACGATCCGGGGCGACCGCGCGGTCGCCGACCGGTACCTGAACCTGTTTTTCCGCATCTGAGGGGGATCGCATGACCGATATCGACCTGTCCACGATCGAGGCGGAGCGTGAGCGGATCAGGGCGGCGTACCTGAAGCCCGGTGGCAGCTCGTCGGCGCGCGGCCTGCATCACACCGCCTTGCTGTGCGCCGACGTCGAGCGGACGGTGCGGTTCTACCAGGGGGTGCTGGGATTCCCGCTGACCGAGATGGTCGGGAACCGGGACTACGAGGGCTCGACGCACTTCTTCTTCGACATCGGGAACGGGAACCTGCTGGCGTTCTTCGACTTCCCGGGCCTCGACCTCGGGCCGTACGCCGAAGTGCTCGGCGGACTGCACCATCTGGCGATCTCGGTGGAGCCGTCCGAGTGGGAGCGACTGAAGCGCAACCTCGACGAGGCGGGGGTCGAGTATCAGGAGGAGAGCGGTACGTCGATCTACTTCCGCGACCTCGACGGCGCCCGGATCGAGCTGATCTCCGATCCGCTGGGCGAGATGTACGGACTCAAAGTGCTCTGAACCGCTGGAGCTCCCCAGCCGTTGACCAGGTACGAACCGAGCGGGATCCTCGTCTCGGGTGAGAGACCAGTCTCGGGGTGGGGCAATGGGACAGCGGAGTCCATGGGTGACGCTGGCGGCGACGGCCGTCGGGCTGGTCGGCTTGCTGGTGGTCAACAGCACGCAGACCGACGCCCCGGCGGCCACTGAAACAGGCGCGACGACCGCGCCCACAACGACACCCGCCACAACACCCGCCACAACACCCGCCACAACACCGGCAACAACCGCACCAACGCCGGCGCCGGAGCAGACGACCGCGACGCCGCCGGCGGCGGCAGACCCAGCGGTGTACATCGGCCGCACCGCCGGCCGCGAGGCCACCCTCGCCATCGCAGTCAACGGCGCCAAGGCCGTCGCCTACATCTGCGACGGCCGCAGAGTAGAGGCCTGGCTCACCGGGACCTTCACCTCAGGTCAGCTGGTACTGCGTTCACGCACAGGCGAACGCCTGACCGGCGTAGCCACCGCGAAAGACGCGTCAGGCGAACTGACCCTGCGCGGTCGCACACTGCGGTTCACCGCGATCGTGACAGGACCACCAGCCGGCCTCTACCGCGCCCGCAACTCGACGTCGACGATCGGCTGGATCGTCCTCCCCGACGGCTCACAGGTAGGCATCGACAACGACGGCACTCCCGCCGCCGCGCCACCGCTGGACCCGGCCACCCGTTCTGCCACCGTCAACGGCGTCGCCGTGAGCGCTCAATCCATCGACGGCGACGAGACCTTCTGAGGTGAAGCAGATGGAGCTACGTAAGCGCGGTGTCGTCGGGGTCCCAGTGATCGCCGGCGCCGCAGCGGCTGTCGCACTGGGCGTGTACGGGCGTTTGCACGACCCCACCGGCGTGGCGATCGACATCGCGGGCTTCTCCAGTTTCCAAGCGGTCAAGAGCTGGCTGACCACGCTGGCCGCCGTACTCGCCCTGCTACAACTGGCCAGCGCAGTCGCGCTCTACCGAGGCCGTCCGCAGCTAGCCCCGGTGCACCGCTGGTCCGGCAGAGCCGCCGTCCTCGTCACACTCCCCGTCGTCGCGCATTGCCTTTACGCGTTGGGCTTCCAGTACGGCGAAACGCGCGTACTCGTCCACTCCCTGCTCGGCTGCTTCTTCTACGGCGCATTCGTTGTGAAGATGCTCGCGCTGACCCGGGCAGGCGCGCCGTCGTGGCTGCTCCCGGTCGCCGGTGGGGCCGTCTTCACCGGCCTGGCCGGGCTGTGGCTCACCTCCGCGCTGTGGTTCTTCACCACGTTCGGTGTCATCCGTTGAAAGGACCAGCTGTGGACGCACCCAGCCGCCGTACCATCCTCACCGGAGCTGCTGCCGGACTGGCGGCTGTCGCCGGCTGCACGAAGTACGGCGAGCCGCAGGCCACGCCTGCTCCGGCGCCGGCGGACACCGTCCTCGGCCCGACCGCGGACATCCCGGTCGGCGGCGGGAAGATCTTCGCCCCGCAGCAGGTCGTGGTCACCCAACCGGTCCAGGGCACGTTCAAGGCGTTCACCTCGATCTGCACCCACCAGAGCTGTCCCGTCGCCAGCGTTGCCGACGGGACGATCAACTGCGACTGCCACGGCAGCAAGTACGCGCTCGAGGACGGCTCCGTGCAGGGCGGCCCGGCGCCACGCCCACTGGCGCCGAAGCAGATCAGTGTCTCCGGCGGCTCGATCACCCTGACCTGAGTCCCCTTCCACAGTCGTGGTGGGGGAGGATGGGGCCATGACGACCTCCAGCGACCGTACGGCGTACACGCCCGATGCCGAAGTAGTGGAGCTCTGCAGCGAGCTGATCCGGATCGACACCACGAACTACGGGAACGGCAAGAGCAACGGGGAGCGGGTCGCGGCCGAGTACGTCGCGGCGAAGCTGGACGAGGTCGGGATCGAGTCGACGATCTACGAGTCGGAGCCGGGGCGGGCGACCCTGGTCGCCCACTGGGACGGCGAGGACCAGAATGCGGACCCGCTGCTCGTGCACGGGCACCTGGACGTCGTCCCGGCGGACCCGAAGGACTGGAAGGTCGACCCGTTCGCGGGTGAGATCTTCGACGGGTGCGTGTGGGGCCGCGGCGCGGTCGACATGAAGGACTTCGACGCGATGGTGCTGTCGGTCGTCCGGGCGCGGCAGCGGGCCGGCGTGAAGCCGCGGCGTCCGGTCCGGCTGGTGTTCACCGCCGACGAGGAAGCCGGCGGCGTGTACGGCGCCCAGTGGCTGATCAACAACCACCCGGACACCGTTGCCGACTGCACCGAAGGGATCGGCGAGGTCGGCGGGTTCTCGATCACGGTCAAGGACGACCTGCGGCTGTACCTGATCGAGACCGCCGAGAAGGGCATGAACTGGATGCGGCTCAAGGCCCGCGGTACGGCGGGACACGGGTCGATGGTGAACACCGACAACGCCGTCACGAACCTGGTCGAGGCGGTCACGCGGATCGGGTCGCACGAGTGGCCGCTGCGGGTCACGCCGACCGTGCGGGAGTTCCTGAAGACGCTGGAGGACGTGCTCGAGGTCGAGCTCGACCCGGACGACATGACCACGACGCTGTCGAAGCTGGGCAGCTTCAGCCGGATGTTCGGCGCCACGATCCGCAACACCGCGAACCCGACGATGCTGAACGCCGGGTACAAGGTGAACGTGATCCCGGGCGACGCCGAGGCGCATGTCGACGGGCGGTTCCTGCCCGGGCACGAGGACGAGTTCTTCGCGACCATCGACGAGCTGCTCGGTGACAAGGTGCAGCGCGAGACCGTCGTTCAGGACATCGCGCTGGAGACCGAGTTCAGCGGTGGGCTGGTCGAGGCGATGAAGGCGTGCCTGGCGGCCGAGGACCCGCAGAGCCGGACCGCGCCGCTGCTGATGTCGGGCGGTACGGACGCCAAGTCGTGGAGCCGGCTGGGGGTGCGGTGCTTCGGGTTCGTCCCGCTGCAGCTGCCGCCGGACCTGGACTTCATGGGCATGTTCCACGGCATCGACGAGCGGGTGCCGACGTCCGCGCTGGAGTTCGGTTCGCGAGTCCTGGACCGGTTCCTCGACGAGGCCTGACGGTCAGGTCCGACGGTCAGGTCCGGCGGTCAGGTCCGGCGGTCAGGTCCGGCGGACGATTCTCGGCACGGTCAGTAGGCCGGAGTTGAGGTAGTCGGCGGCGTGTTCGATGTGCTGCAGGTCGAACCGCCGCCCGTGGAGTGCGGTGGCCTCCGCGGCCGCGTCGAGCAGGTGCTGATCGGCGGAGAGCGCGTTCGCGGCGGTGTTGTGGACGACGATCCGCAGCTCGTTCACGCCCGGTCGTGCGGCGGATGTGAGGTCGACCTGGTACGGCGGCGCCCAGAGCGAACCGCAGTGGGTGTCGTTGAGCCAGATGTCGGCGGCGACGCCCACCGGTGGGGTGACGAGCGCACGGTAGGAGTTGTCCGGGAGGTAGGGCTCGCTGTCGGGTGCGACCGGTTCACCGGGGCCGAAGTCCAGGATCAAGCGGCCGGTGGTGTCGGGGAGTTCGACCTCGACGCGGTACGTCGCCGAGCCGGAGTACGTCGTCAGCTCATCCTCCCAACGATGCGGGACGGTGACCGGGTGACTGTCCTTGCCAAAGGCAACCGACCAGCCAATGTCGAGCGTAATGATCAGTTGGTCCGCCGAAGCAGCCGCTCCAGCTTCGAGCGTGGTGCCTGGGACCAAGACTGCTGACTCGTACGGGTGCAGCGTGATCGTGTCCGTGAGTTCGGCGTCGTCGGCGAGCGCGCTCCAGCGTTCCAGCGGCTCGTCGAAGGTGAGCGTGCGGACCTCGGCGCCGGTGTTGGCGACGAAGTAGAAGTCGCCGTCGTCCAGGCGCCGGTGGACCACACCCACGTCCTGTTGGGGAGACAGCGGCGGTGGCGGGAGGTGGTCGGCAAGGGTGCTGACGTCGGCGATCACCTTCCCGCCGGCCGCGACGACCGCATCCAGCCAGCGCTGCGTCTCCGGCGGCGTGATAGTTCCTTCGGGTACGACGACCAGTGGCGCGTCAGCGGGATCGAGTACATCGAGCGCGTCGTCGTCGATCAGGTCGAAGTCGAGTCCGGCCTCGCGGATCGTCCGCGGAACGCTCTCCGGGATCAGCCGGCGGGCGACGCGGTACAGGTTCAGCGGCTCGGCGTGTCCCGCGCGTACGGCGGCGTACGCGTCGGAGGCCGGGATGTAGATCTTCACGGGCCGAACCGGCGTGCCCTGCTGGAGCAACCAGGAGAGGCGGTGGAGAGAGCGTAAGAGGGCGGTTGCCGACGGCCACCAAGGGTTCCGGTCGTCGAGTGCGCCCGCGGCGTAGAAGACCCACCCGAGCCCGGGCCCGTCGGAGGGTGAATAGGGCCAGCCGTGGCCGATGAGCTGGTTGACGCCGGAGAGGAAGTGCTCGTGGGCCTCGCCCTGGAGGTCCAGGGGCGTGGCCCGGAACGAGGGGGAGTGCACCCACGTCCACACCTCGGCCGAGACGACCGACCGGCCGTAGATGTTCGCCGCCGACGACGCCCAGCGCGTCTCCGGGATGCGCGTCCATCCCCAGCCTTCGCCTTCGAAGATGTCGGCGTGCCGGTAGCTGCTCATCGTCGCCGGCGGCTCGCCGTAGCTCTGGATCCGGAACGGTACGCCGTACCCGGCCGCCCACTGCCGGAACACCTTCAGGAAGTTGTCCTCGTACAGCTCCGACAGCGTCCGCCCGAAGTCGATCCGCAACTGCTGCGATCCTTCGGTGTCCACGACCAGTTCGTAGAGCCGGGGCCGCAGCTCGTACCCGCGGCGTTTCACGAACTCGTCGAAGATCGTCGGCGTCCAGTCCCCGCCGTACACCTCGAGGCTGTCGCAGAACACGGACCCGAGAAGCTCGGGCGTGGCCGCGAGCAGCAGCGGCTCGGCGACCTGCTTGATGTGCTCGTTCGCGGCGGCCGCCGAGTAGTGGTCGAGCGTCAGTCCCTCGGCTCCCGCTGCGGTCCGCTTCACCTGCTGGCCGGTCACGCGGGACGTCGCGATCAGTACCTCGCGCGGCTGGCCACCGGCCGGTACGTGGACGATCCCGTCGCGCGCTGGCACCTCGACGTACGACGACGGCGCGCCGCCCCACCCGTCGCCGACGTACGCCGCGACGAACTCGTCACCGGGCCAGGCGGTCACGATCGGTACGTCGTACGCCGCGGCGCCGATCTCGCGACGGTCCCAGTGCAGCTGCCGTGCCGCGTACTCGGGCCCGACGTGCGGGCCGCCGTACGACCAGCCGCTCCCGAGCGTCACGTCGAACCGCAGCCCGAGCCGTCGCGCCGTCTGCGCCGCGTGCCCGACCAGTTCGAGGAACTCGGGTGATCCGAACGGCGCCGTCACCGGTCCCATCGGGTACACGAACGCGACCTCCGCGCCGCCGAGCCCGGCCGCGGCCATGGCTTCCAGCTCGCGGTCGATTTCGTCTCGGTCGATGGACGGTCCGAACCACCACCAGCGCATCATCGGCCGCCCCTCGGGCGGCGGGTTCCGGAACTGTCGTCGGACGTCGTCGACGGTCGCCATACTCCTCACCCCACAGCGACCGGCGACCCGCGGTCAACGGCGATGGCCGCTACCGGTCAGATCGTCCTGCGGAGTGGTGACACCCGACGTCAGCAGGTACTGACCGACGGCGTACGTCGACATCGTGAGTGCTCCCCGGCCGGGAAAGTCGCGGCCGGCGAGGCGGAGCGCGATGAGCGCGTCGGACACGAGGAAGAGCGCTCCACCGAGGCCGCTGCGCGGGTTGTGCCAGCGGGAGGCGACTGCGGTTGCTGTGAGCAACAGTGCGTAGGCGGCGACGGGGACACGTTGGCTGCCGAGTCCGGGGGAGAGGACGGCGATGAGGGCGGCCCACAAGGCGGCGTACGCCGCGAGCACCCGCCAGGATCGCTGCGCCGGACGGCTCAGGAACACGGCGAGATAGCAGGCGTGCGCGGCTGCGAACGCCGCGATGCCGGCGAGCTGGAGATCGGTCTCGAGAAGGAGGTCACCGGCGGCTGACGCGAGCACTGCGGCTTGGAGAAGCGGTGGCGCGTCCTGCGTTCGCGTCCACTGCCAGAGCAGGGGCATCAACGTCACCTTGCTGGCCTGCTTGAGGATCTTGGCGTCGATGACGATCGCCGCGACCTGGACGACGGTCGCGCCCCAGTACGCCGCCAGTACCCGCCGCCCGCGCGCCAGCTGTCCCAGCCTCATGCGCCCGAGTCTGCACCATCCGACGGCGCGACTCGCCGCTGTTCACGACATGTTCAACGTCAGGTGCTGGTGGTCTTCAGGCGGTGCTGGGTGCTGAGTTTGGTGAGCCAGGCGGCGAAGGCGGGAAGGTCTTCGACGTTGGTCTGGGGGATGTGGAGTTTGCGGCCGCGGGTCGAGGTGATGGTCAGGTAGGGGGCCGCGAGGCCGCCGGGTGTGACGAGTGTGGTGCCCTCGAACTCCGACCACGGGATCGGCCGCCACCAGGCGGAGCGGATGCCGGTGGCGTTGACGGTGACTCGCGGATGGCCGAGGAGGAACAGAACCGCGAGCGCGACACAGGCGGCGAACAGTACGCCGAGCAGCGCCACCCGGACCGTGAACCAGGTACCACGGTCGTCGAGGTCCCGGACCACCGAGAGGATCGGGATGCCGGCCAGCGTGACTACGACGACCAGTCCGCCGAAGGCCAGCGCGCGCCGGACCGCGAAGATCACCCGGCCGGAACGGTGCAACTCCGCGTCCCAGGCGCCGATGTCCTGATTCCCCATCACCATGTGTCGATCCCCTCCGGGCGCGATTGTACGTGTGGCGGCGGGGCCTCTGCCCGGTGGGTCAGGAGAGGTTGAGGGTGGCGCGGAGGCTGGGGAGGTGGGCGATGAGGGGCTTGGGCGGGGTGGGCGTGGTGACGACCGAGAGGGTCAGCCGGTAGTGGAAGGGCGCGGGGGTGAGGTGTTCGCCCGGGCGGAGTTCGGTGGCCAGTGCGCTGCGGGGAACGAGGGCCAGGTGGGAGCTGCGGCGGGCCATCGCGACTGTCGTGCTGAGGGTGATGCCGCGGCGGGGTACGGCGCCTTGGGCGGCGAGCCGGGAGTGGATCTCTTCGGCGCCGCGGTCGTAGGTGGAGAACGCGATCTGGCGATCTTTGAGGGGTCGACGGCCGCGGCCGGGTGGGCGGGCGCCGGGCGGCACGAACAGGACGAGTTCGTCGCGGCCGACGCGGCGGGCGACGGTGCCGCGGGGGAGGGTCATCTGGTCGGCGATCGCGATGAAGGCGGCGTCCATGGTGCCCTCGGCGACGCGTTCGACCAGGAAGTGGCCGTGGTCGACCTGCTGCTCGACCTCCAGGTCGGCAAGGTCGGCGTCGAGGACCGGGAACAGGATCGGTGCGAGGCTGGCGAACGTACCGATCACGAGCCGCTGCGTGACAGCGGCCGCGCGCGTGGCGTCGTACACCTCCTCGAGGTGGCCGAGGATGTGGTCGGCGCGGCGGCTGAGCTCGGCACCGGCCGGGGTGGGGCGGGCGCCGCGGGTGTCGCGCTCGAACAGCTTGGTCCCGCAGAGGCGTTCGAGCCGGGCGAGGCGTTGGGACGCCGAGGGCTGGGAGATGCGGAGTTCGCGGGCCGCGGTGCCGACGGCGCCGGTCCGGGTGACGGCCTGGACCAGCCGCAGGTCCTCGACCGATGGTAATGAACTCATAGGTTGAGCCTATGGCAAGCGCACAAACCGTACTGCCTACCTGGGCCCGTGGTAAACGCCAAGAATTCAAGGTGTGAAGGCGAGATCCGAAGCGTTGGCGCTGCTGGCGGGAAGCGGTACGGCGGACTTCGCGTTCCGGATCTCGCAGGTCGCGCTGCCGCTGGTGATCCTCCGGGAAACGGGATCGGTCGCGGCCACCGGACTCGTTGCCGGTGCGGCCGGCGTGCCCGTACTGCTGTCGCCGTGGTGGGCTCGAAGGGCGCGACAGTGGGTGGATTCGGGACCGCGACTCGCGATCGTCGCGCTGGTGTCCGCGATCGCGCTGGCGTCGGTACCGGCGGCGGCCGGGCTGGGGATCTTGTCTCCGGAGCTGCTGATCATGAGCGGCCTCCTGCTCGGGTGCGGCGACGCACTGTCGAATCCGGGACGGTCGGCGTTGCTTGCCGACACCGGCGACCGATGGGGTGACGGTCGGGCGGTACAGCTGCTGACCTGGCAGGACGGACTACGACGGGTCGGGATGCTGCTCGGCCCGACCGTGGGTGCGATCGCGGTGTCGACAGGGTTGACGAACGGTCTGCTGTGGGTCGAGGCCGCGACAGTGGCCGGCGCCGGGTTGCTGGCCTGCAGCGTGCGGGCCGAGCGCGCCCCCGACGGAGTGGTGACGCCGTCGATCCGCGCGAGTCTGCGCGGGCGGCCCGAGGTTGCGTATGGGTGGGTGGTCCGGGGAACGGGATGCGTTACCTGGTTCGCGTTCACGCTGGGGCTGTCGGTCCTGGGCGAGGAGCGTGGTCATCCGGGTGTCTATCTCGCCGCGGGCATGACCGGGTACGGCGTGGGGTCGCTCGTGGGGACTGCGGTGTCGTTGGCAGTGGTACGGCGTACTCGGCCGGTGGTGACCGCTTCGATGGCGTGGGCCTGGAGTGGGCTGTGCTGGGTCGGAATGGGGGTTTGGACGACACCGCCCGTGGTCGCCGTGATGGGTGCGTTGTCGGGGGTGACCGTGGTGATCGGGATCGCGGCGATCTCCGTTCTCATCACCCGGTCGTCGGCCGGGGCCGAGCGGCGCGCGCTGCTCTCCGGACAGAGCGTCGTCGTGAACGCCGGGAGCGCGGCCGGGATGCTCGCCGGCGGACCGATCATCGGCGCGCTCGGAGCCGAGAGCGCGCTGATCGGTTCGGGCCTGCTCACCGCGAGCGTCGCCGTACTGGTCCTGATTCGGTGCCAGACTGCGGTTCATGGACGAGATCGTGATCACGACGTTGGCCGAGCGGCCTGAGTACCTGGAGCGGATGTACGAGTTCGCCGACGCGTGGCCGGCGTTCATGCACAACGACCCGATCGGGAACGCGTTCATGGGTCAGGTCCCGGTGCACTTCCCGGACCAGTGCGTGGTCGCGACCGAGCACGGCGAACTGGTCGCGCACGGCCGGAGCATCCCGTTCGTGTTCCCGGACGAGCACCGCACCGCGCTGCCGTCCGGCGGCTGGGATCGCGTGCTGCACTGGGGTTTCCACGATCTCCGCAACGACCGTACGCCGAACGTCTCGAGCGCCCTGGAGATCCTGATCCGGCCGTCGCACCTCGGCCGCGGCCTCTCCCACGACATGCTCGCCGCGATGCGTCAGGCCGTGAAGGCGAAGGGCCACTCGGTCCTCTACGCTCCGGTCCGCCCGAACGGCAAGACCGACGTCCACCAGCCGATGACCGAGTACATCGAGCTTCTACGGGCGGACGGTCTGCCGGAGGATCCGTGGTTGCGTGTCCATGTCAAAGCAGGCGGCAAGATCGTCGAGGTCGCGCCGCGGTCGATGGTGATCGCGGGGACGCTGGACGAGTGGCGCGAGTGGACGGGTCTCCCGTTCGACACGAGTGGCGATGTCGTCGTACCCAAGGCACTGGTCCCCGTCCACGTGGACGTCGCACACAACCACGCTGTCTACGTAGAACCTAACGTCTGGGTCCGCCACGACCTCTGACGCGCTTGTTGCTCTGGATCTGCCTGTCGTCGTGGGGGAGTGTTCGACTCGTCTTCGGTGGGCGAGGAGGTTGCGGGCGGTGGGCGCAGTACGACGGACGCCGGATCTCACCCAGATCCTCGATATCTGTTATGCGAGGCCTGGTGGGGTTGAGCTCTGCCTGGATGCGGTTGGGCCGTCGCCGTTGCCCGCTGGCCCGGTGGCGACTGTTGTGCGGATCGACGGGTGTCCTGGTTGGGGGCCCGGTGATCGGTCGGCGGCGTTGGCGCCGTTTGCGAACCCGGCGCTTGCTCGGGCCGGCTTTCTGACAGTGGCGATCTCTGTTCGGGACAGTGGGCAGGCGGTGTTTCCTGCGCAGTTGGATGACGTTGAGGCAGCCTTGAGGTGGTTACGTCGGAACCCGCTCGGTCTACCGATTGATCCTTCCTGTGTTGGGATTTGGGGGCAGTCCGCTGGTGGGCACTTGGCCGCGTTGGCTGGTCTCGCTGAGGGCTCGGCGGTTCGGGCTGTGGTGACGATCAGCGGTCCGTCGGATCTCGTGCGAGGTGGTGGTGCGATGTCGATCGATCGGCCGTCGCCGGTGACGGCGCTGGTCGGCGGGCACCTGGAGCGGTTGGGCGCGGCGAGTCCGGTCGCCCACGTGAGGGCCGATGCACCGCCCTTCCTGATCGTGCATGGCACCCGCGACGAGACCGTCCCGTACGAGCAGGCTGAACGCCTCCATCGTGCGCTCTGCGTGGCAGGGTCCGACAGTCGCCTGCTTCCGATCGTCGGCGGCCATCACAACCTCCGCCGGGACCCGCAGGCGCCGTACGAGGGTCAGGTCTGGCACCGGGTCGCGAACGAGGCCGTCCGCTTCTTCCAGCGGCATCTGTTCGGCGTTGGTTGAACGCCGGGGTCAGCGGCGGCGGGCCCAGAACAGGGTGTGGCCGCCGGAGCCTTCGGGGACGAAGTGTTCGGACTCGATGGTGAAGCCGGCCTGGGTGATCCACGTGCGGTTGGTAGCCGCGTCGGCGTGACTCCACCACATGGGCGTGCCGCCGTCGAGCCAGTTGTCGTCGGTGCCGGTCCATTCGCTGTGGCCCGTCGTACAGAGGAACCATCCGGCCGAGCGGAGCCAGGTCGCGATGTTGTGGAGCAGTCGCTGCTGCTCGTCCAAGGGCAGGTGGATCAGCGTGTAGAGGGAGACCGCGGCGTCGAAGGACTCGGATGCGAAGCCCAGGCTCATCGCGTCGACGCCGGTCACCTCGTCGTACCGGATCGACAGCGCGTCGTACCCACGGCGTACCAGCGGTTGCTAACGGCAACTGTCAAATCTGTGGATAACTGAATTCCCTTGAAAATAAGGGCGTCTGGGTTTGAGAACTGTCGGTGGGGGTGTCTACAGTTGTGGGTATGGAACTTCTGGGTGAGCGTCCGGTGTGGTCGATGAGCGGCGGCGAGTTGCTGTCCGAGCTCGACGTACTGGACGCTGAGATCGCCCAGCTGGAGACCCGTCGTCTGCACGTCGTCGGGCGCATTGACGAGACCGGTTATGCCCAGGAGCTCGGTGCCCGCGACGCGGTCGAGTTGCTGGCGGTGCGCCACCGTCGCGATCGTGCGGACGTATCGCGCGAGGTGCGGCTGGCTCGAGCGCTGCCGAAGTACGGCGCGGTGTCGGATGGTCTGGTGGGTGGGGCCTCCGCCGGTGAGGTCCGGGTGCTGCGAGTGGCGCAGGCTGCGGCGATCGTGGCCGCGCTGGAGCGGGTTCGGGCCCGGGTCCCGGTGGAGGATCTCGATGTGGCCGAGGAGCAGTTGGTGTCCTTGGCGGATCACTTGCCGCCGGCTGACTTGCGCAAAGCGGCGAAGGAGATCAGTGACCTGCTGGACGCCGACGGCCCCGAGCCGGACGAGAAGCAGGCCTATGAACGCGAGTCGTTGACCCTGATGAACGCTGAGAACGGCGTGAAGTTCATCGGCTATCTGGCCAACGAGAACGCGGAACTCCTGCGTTCCCTGACGTTCGAGGGTGCCCGTCCCCACAAGACAGTGGACGGTGAACTAGACCCCCGCCCGCGCGACAAGCGCCAGGCCGACGCACTCACCACCGCACTGACCATCGCAGCCGCCGCCACCGACGCGGGCTTCACCTCCTCGGCACGGTCCGGTGAGTCTGTGGAGCGTGAGTCCGCGGCTGGTGATCCTGTGGTTGAGGCTGCGGGGGGATGGGTGCCTGGGTTCGGGGCGAAGGCGAACATCACCGTCACCATCGACCTGGAAGACCTGAAGCGCGCCACCGCGGACGCGACCGATGACTTGGTGTCTGCTCGCGTGACCGGTGACCTGGTGTATGGCGACGCGCTGTCAGCGGCCGCGATCCGGCGGCTCGCCTGTGACGCGAAGGTCATCCCGCTGGTGCTCGGATCGAACTCGGCGCCCTTGGACGTCGGCCGATCCGTGCGACTGGTCACCCGCGCGATGCGCCGTGCTCTGAACGCCCGCGACAAGGGCTGCGTCGTCTGCGGAGCTCCACCGGTCATGTGCGACGCGCACCACCTCCAGTCCTGGATCGACGGCGGCGCCACAGCGATCCACAACCTCGCCCTGCTCTGCCGCCGCCACCACCGCGCCCTGCACGACGGCCACTGGACCATCACCATCACAAACGGCAAGGTCCACGTCTCCCGCCCCACATGGGCCGACCCACCACCCCTCAACACCGCTCAGGCAACCCCAGCCACGAGCCCTCTACCCCCCAGCCCACCAACCCCCGCGCCGATGTCGCCTGCCACACCACCCGGGTGCCCGCCACCGAACGAGGCACCGCCCCGTCCGGACGCGGATCCCGGGCCTCCACCGGGTGCGGACGTCCGGCCTCCACCGGACGGGGTTGACGCGCTGCCACCACCGGGTGCCGATGATGCGGTGGCTTCAGCGGATGCGGCCTCGCGGTGGCGCGCTGACACGCGCGCGCTCGAGGAAGCGGCCCGGTTCGCCGTCTGGGGAGCTTCCGAAGATCCTGAAGCCCGCACCACGCCACTCGTCGTCTAGCAGGCGTACGCCCGCTGGAGCCGGCAGCGTGCCACCGCTGCACCAAGTGCGTTAGCCGCACGCGCCCGCCGGAGCCAGTCTCATGTACCCGCGCTGGCCGGAGCGCGCCTCTTCTGCCTGGGCCCGTTGGAGCCCGCGTCGTGCACCTGCGTTTGTTGGAGCCGGCGGGGGGGCGAAGTAAGTGCTCGCGGCTCTGGGGTCGGCTGGGGCGGTCTAGCGGGCGAGGCGGCCCATTAGGGCGGCGGCTGCGCAGATGCCGGCGATGGCGGCGACGATGAGGACCGTGAAGTCGAGTAGGTAGTTGGTGGGGTGGCCGATGAGGAGGCCTCGGAGGGCGCTGACCTCGTAGGTGAGGGGATTGGCGTGGGAGAGGGCTCGGAGCCAGGTGGGCATGATGTCGACTGGGTAGAGGGCGTTCGACGCGAAGAAGAGCGGCATAGTGATCGCTTGGCCGATGCCCATCAGGCGGTCGCGGCGGAGGACCAGGCCGGCGATGGTCATCGAGAGGCAGGAGAAGAAGGCGGCTCCGAGGACGACGACCGCGAGTACGGCGAGCAGCTTGAGCGGATTCCACGTGAGGCTGACGCCGAGCAGCGCCGCGACGATGAGTACGACGATCGCCTGGGAGATCGTCCGGACGCCGGCCGCGAACGCCTTCCCGGCGACCAGAGCGGAACGCGGGGACGGCGTCACCAGCAGCTTCGTGAGGATCCCGGCATCACGTTCCCAGATGATCTGGATGCCGTAGAAGATCGCCACGAACAGCGCCGACTGCGCGATGATCCCAGGCGCGAGATAGTCGAGGTACGGTACGTCGCCGGTCGGGATCGCCCGGATCCGGCTGAACGTCTGGCCGAAGATCACCAGCCAGAGCACCGGCTGGATCGCCCGCGTGATCAGCTCGGTCCGGTCGTGCCGGAGCTTCTGGAGCTCGATGAGGCAGAACGTCCCGATCCGGGAGAACAGCCGCAGTACGGCGCGCGGTCGCGAATCAACCCATGCGCTGGGCGGTGCGGCGGGTGCCACGGACATCGCGCAGGCCTCCCTTCGCCTGACCTTCGAGGCTCTCGCCCGTGTGGTGCCGGAACACGTCCTCGAGGCTCGCGTCGGGCGCGAGCTCGGCCTTCAACGAGTTCGGCGTACCGATCGCGCGCAGCCGGCCCAGGTGCATCAGCGCCACCCGGTCGCAGAGCAGGTCGGCCTCTTCCATGTAGTGCGTGGTCAGCAGCACGGTCATCCCGTACCGCTCCTGCATGTCCTGCACCCGCGCCCACACCGAGTCCCGCGCCACCGGGTCGAGGCCGACGGTCGGCTCGTCGAGTACGAGTAGCGCGGGCCGGTTGACCAGTGCCTGCGCGAGTTCGAGCCGCCGTACCATGCCGCCGGAGTACGTCGACGCGAGCCGGTCGGCGGCGTCGGTGAGGTCGACGATCTCCAGTACCTCGGCGACTCGCGCGGCCCGTTCGCGGCGCGGTACGTCGAAGAGCCGCGCGAACCAGGACACGTTCTCTCGTCCCGAGAGCGCTCCCTCGATGGACAGCTGTTGCGGGACGTACCCGAGCAGGCGCCGTACCGACATCGCCGCGGTGCGGACGTCGAGGCCGAAGACGCGGACCGAGCCGGACTGGGGTGGGTAGAGCGTGTTCAGCACGCGCAGCGTCGTCGTCTTGCCGGCGCCATTGGGGCCGAGGAGACCGAAGCACTCGCCGGGGGACACGGTCAGGTCGAGATCGTCGACGGCGAGATGATCGCCGAACCGGTGACTCAGCCCCGTGACCTCCACCGCAGGTTCCACAGTCATACGCGCTCCCGTTCTTGCTCGAAGGGGTGCAAGCGTTCGGTCAGGCCGGCGAGAACGGGCAGCGCCGCTCGCAGCGCCGCACGGTCGTCCGCCGTCAGGTCGTCGAGCGCCCGGGTGACCAGGGCCGTACGGCGATCGCGCCAGGCCTCGACCTGTTCGCGGGCCGGCTCCGTGAGGGTCAGCCGGGCGACCCGGCGATCGGACGCGTCGGGAGTGCGCTGGAGCAGACCGCGCTCGGTGAGCTGGCCGACGAGGGTCGACACGGTGTTCGCGACCAGGCCGAGCTCAGCCGCGGCCTCGGCGACCGAGATGCCCGGGTTGCGGCGGACCGTCCGGACCAGCTCGGCCTGGGAGTCGGTAAGGGCGGAGAGCGGGAACGGCCGCCCGACGGATCGGCGCAGGTGCCGCCGCACCAGTCCGATGGCCGCCAGCAGCTCCTCGGCGAGAACCTCGGTCACAGCCATCAGAATACCTCTGTTGCAGAGATATTGCGCCGGGAGAGAGGCCCAGAACTTCTGGGCCGCTGATGTCAGGCCAGGATCAGAGGGTCCGCATCACGCGGATGATGCGGCGCCGCAACCACACGCGGCGGGATCCGTCGGGATAGCGACGCAGACGGGCCAGTTCCCACCCGCCGTACTCCGCGTGTTCGGTGAGCAGTTTGCGCACCGCACCGCGGGACTCCGTCCTGGACACCTCGAACTGCTGCAGTTCGTACTCGGCCATCCACACCTCCAACTACAGCTACAACCCTCAGGAAACATCCTCCAGTGCCGCCGCGATGGCGGGCGGCAATGTGAGCTCCTCCACACCCAGTACCGACTTCAGTTGCAGTGCCGTCCTGGCCCCGACGATGGCCGCCGACACTCCCGGCCGGTCCCGCACCCAGGTCAGCGCGACCTCGAGCGGGGTCCAGCCGAGCCCGTCGGCGGCTCGTGCGACCGCTTCCACGATGCCCGAAGCCCGCGCGTCGAGGTAGGGGTCGACGAATCTCGACAGATGCTGAGACGCCGCGCGGGAGTCCGCCGGGATCCCTGTGCGGTACTTCCCGGTCAGCACGCCACGGCCCAGCGGGGACCACGCCAGGACCCCGATCCCGAGGCCGGCGGCCGCCCGCAGCGCGTCCAGCTCGGCGTCCCGGGCGAGCAGTGAGTACTCGACCTGGTTGGCGACCGGGACCGCGCGGCCCGGCCACGCCTGCTGCCAGGTGACCGCGCGGGCCGCCTTCCAGCCGGCGTAGTTCGAGACGCCGACGTACCGCACCTTGCCGGAGCTGACGGCGTGGTCGAGCGCGGACAGCGTCTCCTCCAGCGGCACGTCGTCGGACCAGGTGTGCAGCTGCCAGAGGTCGATGTGGTCGACGTTCATCCGGCGCAGCGAGCCCTCGAGATCGCGGAGCAGCGCGCCGCGGGATGTGTCGGTGATCCGTTCGCCGCGGCGGACGCTGAACCCGGCCTTGGTCGCGATCACCAGGTCGTCACGGTCCACCACGTCGCCGATCAGCGACCCGATCAGCTGCTCGCTGTCACCGTCGCCGTACGCCGCGGCGGTGTCGATGAGCGTGCCGCCGGCGGACACGAACGCGGCGAGCTGCTCGCGGGCCTCGTGCTCGTCGGTGTCCCGCCCCCACGACATCGTGCCCAGCCCGAGTCGGCTCACCGCCAGTCCACTGTGACCGAGATAGCGCTGCTGCATGCACCGAGCCTATTGCGGCCCACCGACAACGGCTCGCTAGGCTCGCCAGTCATGCGACTCGGACTCAACATCGGCTTCGTCTACGGCGGCGACGACCATCTCGACCACCTGAGGCTGGTGAAGGAGGCCGAGGCACTCGGATTCTCGGTCACCTGGGCCGCGGAGGCGTACGGCTCGGACGCCGCGACGCTGCTCAGCTGGATCGCCGCGCAGACCACCACGATCGACGTCGGCGCCGCGGTCTTCCAGATCCCGGCCCGGACGCCGGCGATGACCGCGATGACGGCCGCCACCCTGGACCGGCTGTCGAACGGCCGGTTCCGGCTCGGTCTCGGCGTGTCCGGGCCGCAGGTCTCGGAGGGCTGGCACGGGGTGCGGTTTTCTCAGCCTCTGCTCAGGACCCGTGAGTACGTTGACATCGTGAACGCGGCCCTGCGGCGCGAGACGGTGGCGTACGAGGGCAAGTACTTCACCCTCCCGCTGCCCGACGGACCGGGCAAGGCGCTGAAACTGACCGTGCGGCCGATCCGCGACCACGTGCCGGTGTACCTGGCCGCGGTCGGCCCGAAGAACCTCGAGCTGGCCGGTGAGATCGCCGACGGCTGGCTCGGGATCCTCAACGACCCAGGCTTCCTTGGAGAGCAGTTGAACCACATCAGGACGGGCCGTGCCGCCCGTCAGAATCGTCAGCAGGACCTCGACGGTTTCGACGTCGTGGTCACCACCCCGCTGATGACCGGCGACGACATCCAGGCGGCGGCCGACCCGGTCCGTGGGTACGCCGCGCTGTACATCGGCGGCATGGGCAGCCGGGAGAAGAACTTCTACAACGCGCTCGCGGTCCGGATGGGGTACGCCGAGGAGGCCAAGGAGATCCAGGACCTGTACCTGGACAAGAAGCACCGCGAGGCGATGGCCGCCGTACCGTTCGGGTTCCTGGACTCGATCTCGCTGCTCGGTGACAAGGCCCGGATGGCGGACAAGCTCACGGCGTACGCCGAGGCCGGGGCGACGACCGTCGCGCTGACGCCGTTCGCGGCGACCGTCGAGCAGCGGATCGCGGACCTGCGCACCGCCGCCGAGGCTTTGGAGCTGTCCGGAGTCGGCAACTGATGACGATCTGGGACTCCATCATCCTCGGCATCGTCGAGGGCCTGACCGAATTCCTGCCGGTCTCCAGTACCGGGCACCTGACGATCGTGTCGAAGATGCTCGGCCTGAAGATCGACGACCCGTCGATCACCGGGTTCACCGCGGTGATCCAGATCGGGGCGATCGCGGCGGTGGTGCTGTACTTCTGGAAGGACATCAAGCGGATCGCGATCGCCTGGGTCCGCGGGCTCGCGAAGCCGGAGCACCGCGGCGAGTTCGACCACCGGATGGGCTGGTACGTGATCGTCGGCTCGATGCCGATCGTGATCGTCGGCTTCCTGGCCCGGGACCTGATCTCGGGACCGCTGCGCAGCCTCTGGTGGGTGGCCGGCGCGCTGATCGGATGGTCGGTGGTGATGGTCGCGGCCGAGCGGCTGGGCCCGAAGTCGCGCCCGCTCACCCGGATCACCCTGATCGACGCGGTCGTGATGGGTCTCGTGCAGTGCCTCGCGCTGATTCCCGGTGTGTCCCGGTCCGGCGCGACGATCTCGGCCGGCCTGTTCTGCGGCCTCGACCGGGTCGCCGCGACCCGGATCGCCTTCCTGCTGGGCATCCCTGCTCTGGTCGGCGCGGGCATCTACGAGTTGAAGGATGCGCTCACCGGCGACGTCGGCGCCGTACCGCTGCTCGTCGGCACGGTCGTCAGCTTCGTGGTCGCGTACGCGTCCGTCGCCTGGCTGCTGCGTTTCGTCGCCAAGCACTCGACCGAGATCTTCGCGTTCTACCGCGTCCTGCTCGGCCTCGTCCTGGTCATCCTGCTGGCCACCAGCACGATCACCGCGACCTAGAGCCAGCCGACCTTGCGGAAGAAGCGGTACATGGTGAAGCAGACCAGCACCATCAGGAGCAGTACGGCGTAGTAGCCGAAGTGCCAGCGGAGTTCGGGCATGTTGTCGAAGTTCATGCCGTAGATCCCGGCCAGCATCGTCGGGACGGCGGCGATCGCGACCCAGGCACTGATCTTGCGCATGTCGTCGTTCTGCTGGACCGAGACGCGGGCGAGGTGCGCGTTCAGGGCGGACGTGAGCAGGGTGTCGATCGCCTCGGCCTGGTCGGAGACCCGGCTGAGGTGGTCGGCGACGTCGCGGAAGAACGGGCTCGCCTTCTGGCCCAGCCCGGCCACCCCGTGCGCGAACTGCTCCATCGGCTCCCGCAACGGGTCGATGGCGCGGCGCATCTCCAGCACCTCGCGCTTCAGCCGGTAGATCCGCTCCGCGTCGCTGGTCCGCTCCGGCGAGAACACCGACGTCTCGATCTCGTCGACGTCGACCTCGACCTGTTCGGCGACGTTCTCGTACTGGTCCACGATCGCGTCGCAGATCGCCCACAGCACGGCGGCCGGGCCGTGGCCGAGCATCGAGGCCCGCTCCTCCAGTTCGTGCCGCGTGGTGGCGAGCTCGCCGCCTTCCCCGTGCCGCACGGTCACGACGTACCGCGGGCCGACGAAGGCCGTCACCTGGCCCGTCTCGACGGCGTCGCCCTCGTCGACGTACCAGAGGGTGCGCAGGACGACGAGGAGCGTGTCGCCGAACCGCTCGACCTTGGGCCGCTGGTGGATCTGCAGCGCGTCCTCGATCGCCAGATCGTGCAGGTCGAACAGCTGCTGCACGCGCTCCATCTCGGCGTCCGACGGCTCGTGCAGACCGATCCACCCGAAGCTGTCGGCGGTGTCCTCGATGGCGTGGGCAACGGTCTCGGGATCCTTGGGCAGGTCTCGCCGTTCCCCCTGGGCGTACACCCCGCAGTCCACGATCACATCCCCATCATGGCATTAGGGGTGGTGGGATAACGTGCACTGCATGCCCACCGTGATCCTTGTTCGCCACGGTCGTAGTTCCGCGAACACGTCCGGCACGCTCGCGGGTCGTACGCCGGGGGTGAAGCTGGACGACACCGGCGTACAGCAGGCCGCCGCGGTCGCGCAGCGGCTCGCCGAGCTGCCGCTGGCCGCGATCGTCACGTCTCCGCTCGAGCGCTGCAAGCAGACCGCCGCCGCGATCGCGAAGCAGCAGCCCGGGTTGCGTCCGGCAACGGATCGCCGGCTGACCGAGTGCGGGTACGGCGACTGGACCGGACAGAAGATCGCGACGCTCGCGAAGGACCCGCTGTGGGCCGTCGTGCAGCAGCACCCGTCGGCCGTCACGTTCCCGGGCGGCGAGTCGATGCGGGGGATGCAGCAGCGCGCGGTCGATGCCGTCCGGTCGTACGACGCGGCGCTCGCCGACAGCCACGGGCCGAACGCGATCTGGGTCGCGGTGTCGCACGGCGACGTGATCAAGGCGATCGTCGCGGACGCTCTCGGTCAGCACCTGGACACGTTCCAGCGGATCGTCGTGGACACCGCCTCGACGACGATCATCACCTACACCGCGACCCGCCCGTTCCTGGTCCGGCTGAACGACTCCGGCAGCGAACTGGCGTCCCTGATCCCTAAGCCGTCAGCGAAAGGCAAGCCCAAGAAGCAGTCCTCGGACGCGGTCGTCGGCGGACGGTAATAGGGTCATAGGTATGGCGCGAGTTGTGCACTCCTTCGACGACCCCGAGCGGTTCGTCGCCGGCACCGTGGGGGAACCCGGTGCGAGGACGTTCTTCCTGCAGGCGCGGGCCGGGCACCGGCTGACGTCGGTGGCGTGTGAGAAGGAACAGGTGATGGCGCTCGCGGAGCGGCTCGACGTGATGCTGGACGAGGTCGCCCGGCGCTTCGACCGCGACCCGGTCACGCAGACCGCCGGGGACGACACCGCGCCGCTCGAGCAGCCGATCGAGGAGGAGTTCCGGGCCGGCACCATGACGCTGGCGTGGGAGGCCGACGCCGAGCGGGTGGTGATCGAGGTGTTCGCGGTCGTCACCGGCGAGCAGGCCGAGCTCGAGGAGGAGGACCCGGTCACCGCGGCGATGGAGTCCGACGACGCCGAGGTGTTCATCGTGCGGATCACCGAGGAGCAGGCCCGTGCGTTCGCCCGGCGGGCGGTCGCGCTGGTCGCGTCCGGACGCCCGAGCTGCCCGTTCTGCGGCCGCCCGATCGACGCCGACGGCCACATCTGCCCGCGCGCCAACGGCTACCGTCGGCACCTGCCGGAATGACGACCAACCCCGAGCTCCTGGCCCTGGGGGAGCTGTCACTGCACGGACGCCTGGTCGCCGCCTCGAACGGCACCTACCAGGGGTCGGTCAGCCTGGCCGGGGAGACCGCCACGGTCGTCTACAAGCCGATCGAGGGGGAGCGGCCGCTCTGGGACTTCCCGGACGGCACGCTGGCGCAGCGCGAGTTCGCGGCGTACGTCGTGTCCGAGGCGCTCGGCTGGTCGGTCGTGCCGCCGACGCTGCTCCGCGGCGGGCCGCTCGGCGAAGGCATGGTCCAGCTGTGGATCGACGAGGCCGAGCTCGGACCGGGGGAGACCGAACTGGTCGACATCGTCCCGCAGGGCCGGGTTCCGAACGGCTGGGTCGGTGTCCTGGACGCGCTCGACGGCCGCCACAACCCGGTCACCCTCGTGCACGCCGACAACGACGCGTTGCGGCGGATGGCCGTGTTCGATGCCGTGGTCAACAATGCCGACCGCAAGGGCGGCCACGTGCTGAACCCGGGCGACGGCCGGGTGTACGGCGTGGACCACGGCGTGACGTTCAACGCCGACGACAAGCTCCGCACGGTCCTGTGGGGCTGGGCCGGCGAACCGATTCCCGCCGGCCTGCTGGACGACGTACGGCGGCTCGCGGATCAGCTGGCCGGGGGCCTCGGGCAACAACTGTGCGAACTGGTCACCGCCGTCGAGCTGACCGCGACCCGGGAACGCTGCTCGACGCTGCTGAAGACCGGCACCTTCCCGTACCCGAGCGAGGACTGGCCCGCGATCCCCTGGCCGGCCTTCTAAGGTTTGCCCTGCACGCTGATGTTGCCGACCCGGCCGAGCTCGTCGAACTGGACGACGACCGGGTTGCCGTTCGGCGCCGTACCGCGGATCGCGTCCTGACCCTCGTCGTACTGCAGGCCGAAGTGGTGGAAGTAGCCGCGGACGACCTGCCGGTGGTCGGCGGGGAAGACGCTGATCGCGGTCATCAGCAGCCGCGGCGTGGCGATCGCGTCGAACCCGGCCTGCGGGAGTTGCTCGTCGGCGACGTGCAGGTACACGTGCCCGCGGCCCTCGTTGATCGCCGTCGACCACACACCGCGGCCGCCGAGAACGGAGCCGGCGGTGATCGCGAGCGTGATCGCCGCCTGCGCCGGCTGCTCGAACCCGCTCAGGTCCGGACTCTCGGCGGTGAACTCGCCGATCCCGTGCCGCTCGCCGAACTCGCGGATCGCGAGCGTGGACGCGACCGCGGGGGCGTCCGGGCCGAAGCCTGGGTTCGCCCAGCCCCACAGCCAGGTCCGGTCCAGTTCGGAGAAGCTGCCGAGCAGCGAGATCCCGCGCAGTACGCCGCGTTCGCCGCCGAGCGTCCGTGCGTCGAGATCCGCCTGCAGCGAGTCCGGACCGACCACCTCGTTGAACAGGTCCTGCTGCTGAATGGCGGCCGCGGCGATCCAGCCGCCGTACGACTGGAGCTCCGGGCTGAAGTCTGTGCTCATCGTTCGCGAGGCTATCGGCTGCCGGGGTGCACGCCCGGCGCAGGACCACCAAGTGGAACCGTGTCGCGTCATTGAAAATCGGACTGGCATAAGCTCCGACACATGCAGGCGTGGACTCAACCAGACATCCCGGTCGTACCCGGGCCCGCCCGGCGGCTACGCCTCTACGACACCGCCTCGCGCGGCCTGGTCGAGGTACCGCCGGCCGACGGCGGGCCCGCCCGCATGTACGTCTGCGGCATCACGCCGTACGACGCGACGCACATGGGCCACGCCGCGACGTACGTCACGTTCGACCTGATCAACCGGCTGTGGCGGGACGCCGGGTACGACGTCTCGTACACGCAGAACATCACCGACGTCGACGACCCGCTGCTGGAGCGCGCGACCGCGACCGGCGTCGAGTGGACCGACCTCGCGGCGCAGGAGATCCAGCTGTTCCGCGACGACATGACCGCGCTCCGGGTGATCCCGCCGCAGCACTACATCGGCGTCGTCGAGTCGATCGACCTGGTCGCGAGCGCGGTCGAGGACCTGCGCCGCGCCGGCGCCGTGTACTCGGTCGACGGCGACCTGTACTTCGCCGTGAAGGCCGACCCGGCGTTCGGCGGCGTGTCCAACTACGACCGCGACACGATGCGGGAGCTGTTCGCGGAGCGCGGCGGCGACCCGGACCGTGAGGGCAAGCAGGACCCGCTGGACAGTCTGCTGTGGCGGCACGAGCGGCCGGGAGAGCCGGCCTGGGACTCGGCGCTGGGTCGCGGCCGGCCGGGCTGGCATGTCGAGTGCTCGGCGATCGCGCTGAAGTACCTCGGGATGTCGTTCGACGTCCAGGGCGGTGGGTCGGACCTGATCTTCCCGCACCACGAGATGTCCGCGAGCGGCGCGCAGGTCGCGACCGGGGAGCACCCGTTCGCGCGCGCCTACGTGCATCAGGCGATGGTCGGTCTCGACGGAGAGAAGATGTCGAAGTCCAAGGGCAACCTGGTGCTGGTGTCCAAGGAGCGGCTCGCGGGCGCGGACCCGATGGCGATCCGGCTCGCGCTGCTCAACCACCACTACCGGACCGACTGGTTCTGGGAAGAGTCCGATCTGACCGATGCGCAGGCGCGGCTCGAGCGTTGGCGTACGGCAGTGGCGCGGAACGCCGGCCCGGACGGTGCGGCCGCGATCGACGCCGTACGGGCGGCACTCACCAACGACCTGGACAGCGTAGGTGCACTTGCTGCTGTCGACGCATGGGCGGCGGGCACAGGTGATGACTCCGAGGCCCCCGCCCTGATCGCCCAGGCCTGCGATGCACTACTGGGCATAACCCTCTAACCAACCGACCGGGGAGCCTTACCGCCCGATTCGGGAGGGTCAGGCTCCCCGAACCGGTTTGGGGGCGGGGGAGAGGGAGGGTCAGCCGGTGACTGGGTGGTGGGTTTTCACCGGGGTCGGCACGGGGGCTGCGGGCGGGGTGTTCACCTGGGCTGGTGCCTCAGCCGGCGGCTGCGGTTGCGGCTTGGGCTTCGGCTTGGCGGCCGGCTTGGCGCAGGTCGCGGACGCCAGGTTGATGACCTCGGTCCCGCCGCCCAGGTTGATGCTCAGGCCGGTGATGGTGAAGGCGCCGTCCGAGTGCTTGCCCTGACTGTTGACCGTGATGCTGGCGAGCGGGTTGGACGGCAACGAAGCGCTTTGCTTCGTGCTCGGCAGCTTGATCGTCTGGCCGAGCAGCGTCAGCGAGCCGATGTCGACGCCGCCGGTGTCGCCGGAGCACCAGACGTTCAGCGAGTCGATGCCGAGCAGCGACTTCGGCGGGTTGAGCAGCAGGTTGCAGAGGTCCGGCAGGTTCTTCACCGGCAGGTCCTTGGTGCTCAGCTTCGGCAGCGGCAGGCCGAGGTCGGGCAGTGCGATGTCGGGCAGCGGCAGGTTGTCGGCACCGGTCTTCGGCAGCGCGGAGCACTGCTGCTTCAGCTCCGGCGGGATCGTCACCTGGCTCAGGATGTCCGGCCCGACGACGACGTCGAACAGCTCGACGGAGGCCGAGTCGTTGCCCGCGGTCGCCGTACCGGCCCGGACCGAGATCAGCGGGTTCTTCGGGAGTTCGAGCGCGGACGTCGTCTGCCGCTTGCCGTCCAGCGATTCGGCGTACGGCGTCTTCGGGATCGGCACCTGGCCTTCGGCGCTCACGGCGTACGCCGAGGACGGGCGGGCCGCCGCATTACCGACCGGAGCGCTGGCGACCAGGCTGAACGTCACGACGCCCGCCACGGCCGCAGCCGTCAGCACGGTCGGAGTCAACTGTCGTCGCATCGGATTCTCCTTATTTGCTGTCGATCAGGACGAGCGTCCCGAGCGGAACCTTCTGCAGGTGGGCCAGTGCGGTCTTCGGTACCCGGACGCAGCCCGCGCTGATCGCGGCGCCGAACACGCGCGGATTCGGCCAGCCGTGGATCGCGACCGTACCAGGTCCGCCACCGAACGTGTCCAAGGTGGGACTGTGCGCACCCAGCGGCAGTACGATCGGCGACGCCGAGCGCTTGTGGTCGATGATCGAGCCGAGCAGGAACGTCCGCCCGGGCGGCGTCGGCGTCTTGGTCGCGCCGACCCCGGCCTTCCAGGTGCCGAGGCTCTTGTTGTTCTCGAACAGCTCGAGCGTCCGCGAACTGGTGTGCACGCGGATCAGGTACGGCGAGGTGGCCCGGTCGAGCCCATCGTCCTGGAGCCAGCCGGTGGACCGGTTGGGCTTGGAGGGGAGCAGGACCCGGACCCAGCCGTCGGTCTGCTCCACCACCGGCAGCCAGGTCGGCCCGAACTGGGTCGGGCCGATCTTGCCGAACGCGTCCGCGTCCGGGGAGCTGTAGAGCGCGGCCTCGGCGCGCGGGTGCACGACGAGCCCGGTGGTGCCGGCGAACGGCTCGGCGTCGAGCGGTGCGGTGGTGATCGTTGTGGAGGTCGTCGATGCCGTCAGCGTGGTGAGGTCGACCGTCTCGTGCTTCTTGTTACCGAGGATCCCGACCACCGCGACCACGCCGAGCAGTACGAGCACGGCCAGCGCAGGCATCGACGTGCCGCCTCGCTCGTCGCGCCGCTTGCGCACTTGGTTGCTCCCCGTGGTCCCGGTGACGGCACGCCGTCACCCCCCAGTAGTCCGGTCGAATATAAACCCACTGGTAACAACGGTCCACACCTTGCGGCGGTTACGGGGAGGAGCTAGTCGCCGTGGTTCTTGTTGCGGCGTTTGAGGTAGCGCTCGAACTCGGCGGCGATCGCCTCGCCGGTGGCCTCCGGGAGGTCGGCGGTGTCGCGCTGCTCCTCGAGCGAGTGCACGTACTCCGCGACCTCGGGGTCCTCCTCGCTGAGCTCGTCCGCTCCGCGCTGCCAGGCCCGTGCGAGCTCCGGGAGGTCGCCTTCGGGCATGGCCAGGTCGAGGAGCGCCTCGATCTTGCTGAGCAGCGCCAGCGACGCCTTCGGGCACGGCGTCCCCGCGATGTAGTGCGGGATCGCGGACCAGATCGACACCGCCGGCACGCCGAGGGTGGTGCACAGGTCGGCGAACACGCCGGTGATGCCGGTGGGACCTTCGTACGTCGACGGCTCCAGGCTCCACGCCGCGGTCAGCTCCTCGTCCGACGAGGTCGCGGAGACGGGGATCGGACGGGTGTGCGGCGAGTCCGCGAGCAGGGCGCCGAGGACGACGACGAGCTGCGCGTTCGACTCGTCGACGATCTCCAGCAGCTCCCGGGAGAAGGCCCGCCAGCGCATGTTCGGCTCGACGCCACGGATCAGGAGCACGTCACGGCCGGTGTCGTCCGGGCGGGCCAGGTAGATCCGGGTGGTCGGCCAGGTCAGGTGCCGTCCGCCGTCCTCGTCGAGGCCGACCCGGGGACGGTTCACCTGGTAGTCGTAGTAGTCCTCGGGGTCGATCGCCGTGACGAGCTCGGCGTCCCACTCGTCGATCAGGTGGTCGACCGCACCGGTGGCCGCCTCGGCCGCGTCGTTCCAGCCCTCGAACGCGGCGATCACGACCGGGTCCCTCAGGTTCGCGAGGTCAACCACTCGCAGGCCCCCTGTCGTCTCTGTAGTCGGCTCTGTAGCCATCCGGTGGGGTCACCGGAAACCGGACTGCCCAGCCTACGTGCTCAGCTGTCCGCCTGTGCCAGGTTTCACCCCAGGCGGAACGTGTCGTGCCCGACCAGGGACAATGGACTCACTTTGAGAACCCACCAACCATTCGGCGCGCCCGAAAATGGTTGGTGGGTTCTCAAAGTGGGCTGATCGGGTGGAGAAGACATAGAGGAGTGCGGGTGGCGTCGCTGCAGGCGGTGTTGTGGGACATGGACGGGACGTTGGTCGACTCCGAGAAGGTCTGGGCGGAGGTGCAGCTGGAGCTGCTCGCCGAGCTGGGCGCGACCTGGACGGTCGAGGACTGTCTGACCCTGATCGGGAGCGACCTGCGTGACGCCGTACAGGTCTGGATGGCGCGGATCCCGGAAGGCGTGATCACCGCCGACGAGCTGGCCGACCGGATGTTCTCGGAGGTGGTGGAGGCGCTCCGCAAGGAGGTGACCTTCCAGCCGGGTGCACTCGAGCTGCTGCAGGCGCTGCGCAAGGAAGACATCCCGTGCGCGCTGGTGTCGGCGTCGTACCGGACGATGATCGACGCGGTGCTCGGGCACCTGCCGCCGGATCCGTTCGCCGTGATCGTGGCCGGTGACGAGGTGACGCTGGGCAAGCCGCACCCGGAGCCGTACCTGACCGGTGCCGCCAAGCTCGGGGTGGATCCGGCGAACTGCATCGTGATCGAGGACTCGGCGACCGGCACCCAGGCCGGGACGGCGGCCGGCATGTACGTCGTCGCGGTGCCGCAATGGGTGACGATCCCGGAGGCGCCGCGGCGGCTCGTGGTGAAGTCGCTCGAGCCGCTCACCCCGGAGTCCCTGCGGTCACTGCTCCGTTGACGAAGTACCGTCACTTGGAGCCCTCGGGGGCGTTGTCTGGTAAGTGGGCTGGGGCTGGTACGTCGGCTGGGGAAGGGGCGAGACGGTGAGCGAGTGGGTGCGCCGGGTGTCGGCGGCCGTGGCGGCAGGTGCGCTGGGCGTGTCCTTGGCGGCCTGCGGCGAGCCGGACGACAACGCCCCGCACCCCGGGGAGCAGACGCCGAAGCTGATGCTGCTGCGGCTGGCCACCACGGACGCGATCTCCTCGCTGGACCCGGCCGGCAAGTACGACGTGGGCTCGCGGACCGTCCAGGCGAACCTCTACCAGACGCTGCTGACGATCCTGCCGGACAAGCCGACCCCGGTGCCGGACGCCGCGGACTGTCAGTTCGACTCGCCGACGACGTACACGTGCAGCCTGAAGGAGCACCTGACCTTCCCGAACGGGCACGAACTGACCTCGTCGGACGTGAAGTTCAGCTTCGACCGGCTGGTCCGGCTGAAGACGACCGGGGGAGCGGCCGCACTGTTCTCTTCTGTGAAGTCCGTGAGTACGCCGGACGAGCTGACCGCGGTGTTCAACCTGACCAGCCCGGACGCGCGCCTGCCGTACCTGCTGACCACGACCGCGTCCTCGATCGTCGACGAGGAGTCGTACCCGGCGAACAAGCTGCTCGACACGAAAGCGATGGGCAGTGGGCCGTACCAGTTGGCGGCGTACAAGCCGGGCACCGAGGTCACGCTGACGAAGTTCTCCGGGTACCGCGGGCCGCGGGCGGCGCAGAACGACGGTGTCACGATCAGCCTGCTGAAGGACTCGAACGCGCTCTACCAGGCGGTGACGACCGGCAAGGCGGATCTCGCGTTCCACGGCTTCGGGCCGAGTCTGCTGGACAAGCTGCGCAAGTCCGACCAGGTCCAGGTCGTCGAGACGGGGTCGGCGGAGATCCGGCTGTTCGCCTTCCAGATGAAGTCGCTGCTGGCCCGCAAGCCGGCCGTCCGGCGGGCCGTGGCGCAGCTGATCGACCGTCCGGCGATCGCGAAGAAGGCGTACGGCGACCACGTGTCGCCGCTGTACTCGGTCGTGCCGCCCGGGTACGGCGGACAGGCCGACGCGTTCAAGACGGAGTACAAGCAGCCGAACAAGGCCGCGGCCGCGGCGATCCTCAAGGAGGCGAACATCGCCGTCCCCGTACCGCTGACGGTCGGGTGGACGCCTTCGCAGTACGGCGTCGGCGCCAAGGCCGAGGTGCTGGAGCTGAAGCGGCAACTGGAGGCGTCCGGGTTGTTCCGGGTGACGTTGCGGGGTGCGGAGTGGCCGCAGTACCAGGAGCTGACGAAGGCCGGGGCGTACGACATGTACCAGGCCGGCTGGACGCCGTCGTACCCCGATGCTGACGACTACCTGACGCCGTTCGTGACCGACTCCCCGTTCCAGAACGGCTACCGCTCAGCGGCGGCGACGAAGCTGCTGCAGCAGGAACGGACCGAGCAGAACGGGCTGAAGCGGGACGACCTGATCGGGCAGCTACAGGGAGTGATCGCGCGGGAGGCGCCGGTGATTCCGAGCTGGCAGGCGCGGGTCGCGGTGGTCGCCACGAAGGATCTGGAGAACCTCAGGACGGCGCTCGATCCGTTGTCGTTCCTTTATCTGTCCGGCCTTCGACGGTGACACAAAAATGCCATGGCAGTAACGGTTCGCGAGGCCCCGGCGACCGTGGGTGCGACGCCGTGGTTTACTGCGGAAAGTCCACGATACGGGACGATTTCCTGACGATCACGATCGGGCAACGCAGCACTTTCCGCGTTTGACTCCGGGCTGTAATGGCGGCAGGTTAAGGCGGCAGCCATTCCGGATTTCGTTCCGGTTCATCCGAACCAGGCAGGGGAACTCATCGCGTGAGCACGCCACTCGAGGTCGAGCCGGGATCATCCTCAGCGCAGCCCGAGGCGATCCTCGAAGGCGTCGGCAAGATCGAGGGCCGGTCGCTGTGGCAGATCTCGTGGATGCGGCTGAAGCGTGACAAGGTCGCGCTGGCCGGCGGCGCCTTCGTGCTGCTGCTGATCCTGGTCGGGATCTTCGCGCCGCTGATCTGCAAACTGGTCGGTGTCACCCCGAACGATTTCCATCAGGACCTGGTGGACCCGTCCCTGCAGACCCCGATCGGCAAGCTCGGCGGGATCAGCTGGGACCACCCGTTCGGTGTCGAGCCGGTGAACGGCCGCGACATCTTCGCGCGGATCGTGTACGGCGCCCGCATCTCGTTGCTGATCGCCTTCCTGGCGACGCTGCTGTCGGTGGTGATCGGCGTCGTGATGGGGATCGTCGCCGGCTACTTCGGCGGCTGGGTGGACACGCTGATCAGCCGCTTGATGGACATCTTCCTCGCCTTCCCGCTGGTGCTGTTCGCGCTGGCGCTGGTCGGCGCGATCCCGGACAAGATGTTCGGGCTGCAGGGCGACGCGCTGCGGGTCGCGCTGATCGTCTTCATCATCGGTTTCTTCAGCTGGCCCTACATCGGCCGGATCATCCGCGGCCAGACGCTGTCGCTGCGGGAACGGGAGTTCGTGGACGCGGCCCGGAGCCTCGGCGCGCGCCGTCCGTACATCCTGTTCACCGAGCTGCTGCCGAACCTGATCGCGCCGATCCTGGTCTACGCGACGCTGCTGATTCCGACCAACGTCCTCTTCGAGGCCGGCCTCTCCTACCTGGGTGTCGGTGTCCGCCCGCCGACGGCGAGCTGGGGCGACATGCTCTCCGGCGCGGCGAACTGGTACCAGGTCGACCCGATGTACATGATTCCGCCCGGTTTGGCGATCTTCGTCACCGTGCTGGCGTTCAACCTGTTCGGTGACGGATTGCGCGACGCGCTCGACCCGCGATCCCGGTAGGCGTTTCGCATCAACCAGGGAGCCTGGCTCTCAACGATTGAAGGGGTGCAACAAGAGATGAGATGGAATCGCATCACGACGGTCACAGCCGTCAGTGCGGCCGTCGCCTTGAGCCTGGTGGCCTGCGGGGGACCGAAGGCTTCCTCCGGAGGATCCGGTGGCGGCAGCAGCGCGGCGACGCCCGAGTTCGACGCGGCGAACAACAAGATCTTCAATCCGAGCGACAAAAAGGGCGGCACGCTCCGGATGGCGATCACCGAGAAGTGGGACTCCACCGATCCCGGTGACACCTACTACGGCCTGTCCTGGAACCTCGTGCGGAACTACGTCCGGCCGCTGATGACCTTCAAGTCGGCTCCGGGCAAGGAAGGCGCGAAGGTCGTCCCGGACCTCGCCGAGGCTCCGGGTGTGCCGACCGACGACGCCAAGACCTGGACCTACAAGATCCGCAAGGGCGTCAAGTTCGAGGACGGCACCGAGGTCAAGGCCAAGGACGTCATGTACGGCGTCGCCCGGTCGCTGGACAAGACCACGCTGCCGAACGGCCCGACGTACTTCAACGACTTCCTGGTCGACGTGCCGAAGGACTACAGCGTCGCCAAGGACCCGCAGATGAAGCAGTTGTCCAAGGCGATCACGACGCCGGACGACTACACGATCGTCTTCCATCTGAACAAGACGTTCGCCGGCTTCGACTACTTCGCGCAGTTGCCGTCCACCGCGCCGGTCCCGCAGGCCAAGGACACCGGCACGAAGTACCAGCTGCACCCGATCGCGACCGGCCCCTACAAGTTCGAGAGCAACGACGCGAACAAGGGCTTCACGCTGATCCGCAACGACCAGTACGACGCGTCCACCGACCCGGACACGGGCCGCAAGGCGCTGCCGGACAAGATCAACGTCGCCTACAACGTGAACGGCGCCGATATCGACAACCGGCTGATCGCGGGTGACCTCGACGTCGACATCGCCGGTACCGGTGTCCAGGCCGAGACCCAGGCCAAGGTGCTCGCCGACCCGAAGCTGAAGGCGCACACCGACAGCGTGCTGTCGACCCGTCTGAACTTCACGGTGTTCAACAGCGAGGTCAAGCCGTTCGACAACGTCGACTGCCGCAAGGCGGTCCTGTACGCCGCCGACCACGAGGGTTACCAGCGGGCGTACGGCGGTCCGTTCGGTGGCGACATCGCGACGAACCTGATGCCGCCGTCGGTCGCCGGCGCGGAGAAGTTCGACGACTACGGCTTCGAGGCGGACAAGAACGGCAACCCGACGAAGGCGAAGGAAGCGCTGACGGCGTGCGGGATGCCGAACGGCTTCAGCACCAACATCGCCTACCGTTCGGACCGGCCGAAGGAGAAGGCCGTCGCCGAGTCGCTGCAGCAGTCGCTGGCCAAGGTCGGCATCAAGCTGACGCCGAAGGGCTTCCCGACCGGTGACTACACCAAGCTGTACGCCGGTAAGCCGGACTACGCGAAGGCCAACGGCCTGGGCATGATCGTCTACAGCTGGGGTGCGGACTGGCCGGACGGCTTCGGCTTCCTGAGCCAGATCGTCGACAGCCGGGTGATCCGGGCCGCCGGTGGTAACACCAACCTCGGTATCCGGATCCCGGAGGTCGACACGCTGATCGACAAGGCGCTGGCCACCACCGACGACGCAGAACGCAACAAGATCTGGGTGGACGTCGACAAGAAGGTCATGGAGCAGGCCGGTGTGCTGCCGGGTATCTGGGCCAAGGGCCTGCTGTACCGCCCGGACACGCTCGCGAACGTGTTCAGCAACGACGGTCAGAACATGTACGACTACGCGAGCATCGGTCTCGCGCAGAAGTAGCAGTCGGCTGACCGAGGCAGTTGAGTTGCCCTGAACAACAATCACCAGTAGAGGTAGGTGAAGGCTGAGGGTGGCCGGTGATCAGCGATGATCACCGGCCACCACGCCGAGCACGGTGTTCGCATATCTAGTCCGCCGGGTCATCGGAGCAGTGCTCCTGCTCTTCATCGTCACGGCCGTCACGTTCGCGATCTTCTTCCTCGTCCCGAGACTCGGCGGCGCCACCGCCGACGACCTGGCCGGCCGCTACGTCGGCAAGAGCGCGGGCCAGGAGCAGATCCACAACACGGCGGTCCGGCTCGGTTTCACCGATCCTCTCTACGTGCAGTACGGCCGCTTCGTGAAAGGCCTCGTCGTCGGCCAGGAGTACAACTACGGCACCGGCACCGAGCACTGCCCGGCGCCGTGCTTCGGGTACTCGTTCCTGACCCAGCAGCCGGTCTGGCCGGACCTGGTCTCGCGAATACCCGTGACCGCGTCGCTCGCCGGCGGTGCGGCCTTCATCTGGCTGATCACCGGCGTCGGCACCGGCATCATCTCGGCGCTGAGACGCGGGTCGGTGCTGGACCGATCACTCATGTCGGTGGCGCTCGCCGGTGTGTCGCTGCCGATCTTCTTCACCGGCCTGCTGTCGCTGTCGATCTTCAGTTACAGCCTCGGCTGGACCCAGCAGGGCGGCGTGAACCCCCTCGACGAGACGAACCCGTTGTGGTGGGCGTACGACCTGATCCTCCCGTGGGTGACGCTGGCCTTCCTGTACGCCGCGGCGTACGCGCGACTCACCCGGGCCGGCATGCTCGAGACGATGAACGAGGACTTCGTCCGGACCGCCCGCGCCAAGGGCCTCACCGAGCGGACCGTGGTGCTGCGGCACGGCCTGCGGTCGGCGCTGACCCCGATCCTGACGATCTTCGGTCTCGACCTCGGTCTGCTGATGGGCGGTGCGATCCTCACCGAGACCACGTTCTCGCTGCCGGGCATCGGCCAGTACGCCGTCATCGCGCTGCGCGCCAACGACCTGCCGAAGGTGCTCGGGGTGACCCTGGTCGCCGCGTTCTTCATCGTGCTGGCGAACCTGGTCGTTGACCTCCTGTACGCCGTCGTCGACCCGAGGGTGCGAATCTCATGAGTGAACCGATCGAAGAGGTTCAGGACGCACCGGTGCAGCGGTTGGAGCGCGGTGACGCGTTCCTCGACGTGCGCGACCTGAAGGTGCACTTCCCGACCGACGACGGCGTGGTGAAGTCCGTCGACGGCATCTCGTTCCAGCTGGAGCGCGGCAAGACGCTCGGCATCGTCGGCGAGTCCGGCTCCGGCAAGAGCGTCACCAGCCTGTCGATCATGGGCCTGCACCCGCCGGGCGTCGCGAACATCAGTGGGCAGATCTTCCTCGACGGCCAGGACCTGGTCACGTCGACGCGCGAAGAGGTCCGGCTGCTGCGCGGCAAGCGGATGGCGATGATCTTCCAGGACCCGCTGTCCGCGATGCACCCGTTCTACACAGTCGGCACGCAGATCGTCGAGGCGTACCGGGTGCACAACGACGTCAGCAAGCAGGTCGCTAAGAAGCACGCGATCGAGATGCTCGACCGGGTCGGGATCCCGCAGCCCGACAAGCGCGTGGACGCCTACCCGCACCAGTTCTCCGGCGGCATGCGGCAGCGGGCGATGATCGCGATGGCGCTGTCCTGCGACCCCGACCTGCTGATCGCCGACGAGCCGACGACGGCCCTCGACGTCACCGTGCAGGCGCAGATCCTGGACCTGATCCGGGACCTGCAGCGGGAGTTCAACTCCGCCGTCATCATCATCACCCACGACCTCGGCGTGGTCGCCGAGCTGGCCGACGACATCCAGGTGATGTACGCCGGCCGCGCGGTCGAGTACAGCACCGCCGAGGACATCTTCGACCGCCCGCAGCACCCCTACACCTGGGGCCTGCTCGGGTCGATGCCGCGGATCGACCGGGAGCGCACCGAGCGGCTGATCCCGATCAAGGGCACGCCGCCGAGCCTGATCAACGTGCCGAAGGGCTGCGCGTTCAACCCGCGCTGCAACTACGCGCACCTGAACGGCGGCGCCAGCGAGACCGACCGGCCGGAGCTCCTCGACACAGGTAACGGCCACCTGGTCGCCTGCCATCTCTCCCCGCAGGAGCGCCAGAAGGCGTGGGAGACCGACATCAAGCCGAAGCTGTGAACGGGACGACTGTGACTACTACTGACGCCGAAGAGACTCCCGTTGTCCCCAAGATCGGCGAGGAACTGCTGTCGGTCGACGGCCTCGTCAAGCACTTCCCGATCCGCAAGGGGCTGCTGCAGCGCCAGGTCGGCGCCGTCCAGGCGGTCGACGGCCTGACGTTCAACGTGACCCGCGGCGAGACGCTGTCGCTGGTGGGGGAGTCGGGCTGCGGCAAGACCACCACCGGCCGGCTGCTGACCCGGCTGCTGGAGCCGACGGCGGGCAAGATCGTGTTCGAGGGGCGGGACATCAGCCACCTCAGCGAGGGGCGGATGCGTCCGCTGCGCCGCGACGTACAGATGATCTTCCAGGACCCATACGGTTCGCTGAACCCGCGGCACACGGTCGGCAAGATCGTCGGCGCGCCGTTCCGGCTGCAGAACGTGAAGACCGAGCACGGCGTGAAGCGGGCCGTGCAGGAGCTGCTCGAGCTGGTCGGTCTTTCGCCGGAACACTACAACCGGTACCCGCACGAGTTCTCCGGCGGTCAGCGGCAGCGGATCGGGATCGCGCGCACGCTCGCGCTCCGGCCGAAGCTGATCGTCGCCGACGAGCCGGTGTCGGCGCTGGACGTGTCGATCCAGGCCCAGGTCGTGAACCTGCTGGAGGACCTGCAGGAAGAGTTCGACCTGACGTACGTGATGATCGCGCACGACCTGTCCGTGGTGCGGCACGTGTCGGACCGGGTCGCGGTCATGTACCTCGGCAAGATCGTCGAGCTGGCCGACCGGGTCAGCCTGTACGAGAAGCCGATGCACCCGTACACGGTCGCGCTGCTGTCCGCGGTTCCGGTGCCGGACACCAAGCGGAAGGCCAAGCAGGAGCGGATCCGGCTGCAGGGCGACGTTCCCAGCCCGATCAACCCGCCGCCCGCGTGCCGCTTCCACACCCGCTGCTGGAAGGCGCAGGAGATCTGCAAGACCACGGAGCCACCCCTGATCGAACTGAAGCCCGGCCACCAGACCGCCTGCCACTTCCCGGAGAACGTGGACGCACCCGCCGCCAAGGCGGAGCCGGCGAGCTGATCATTCGCCCCGATCGATGATCGGCCGGCCGGTCGGCAACGCGAACGGCGCGACCCGCGGCGGCTGCTTGCTGAAGGTGAGCTTGGAGAACTCCTTCGCGACAACGGTGCACGCGCTGCTGGAGGCGTTGCAGGTGAGCAGGTCCACCACGTCCGCGTTGGTTCCCGATCGGAGGCCCGCCGCGGTGAAGTTGGTGTCGTCGAGCCACTGACCGAAGAAGAAGTTCCAGTACGGGCGTGGCAACGGGCCTCCTCGATCCGCAGTCACGCCGAACAACTGGAGACCGGCCCAGCTGGGCTGAATGCCCATCATGGCATCGTCCGGTTGCGTCACAAGGTAGGTCGCGTGGGGCGACAGGAACGCCTGCTGGCCGTTGTACGTGGTCCGGGTTCCCGTGGTGAGGGTGGGACCGACCTTCAGTGAGAGGCCTGTGCCTGCTTGCCCGAGCGGCTGTTGGTACACCAGCTGCCCGGCCGTCACGGTGCGGACCGCGACCGGTGACACCTTGGCCATGAACTCACCCCGGTTGGTGCGGATGTCCCAGCGGTACAGGCCGTCGAGCGTGCCGAAGTACGCCGTGCCGCCGTCGAGGGCGACGATCTCCGGGCCGTGGGCGAGACTGGCGTACTTCGGGATCTTGTTGCCGATCGGGGTGCGGACGAGTTCGCGGCGCGCGGCGACGTCGTACACGACCGACTCGCCGTGGTCGTTGAGGCTCTCGACCCAGCCGACCAGATTGCCGCGGTGGTCGGCGGTGAGCCGCCACGCGCTCTTTCCGAGGCTCCGCACACCCGACCGGTCGGCCACGTGGATCGCGTTCTCGGCGTTCAGGAACACGAAGCCTGCGTCGGTCTGGACGAACGCGGTCACCGTGTGCGGCGCTACCGAGACGACCTCGGACCCGTAATGGATCTCGTTGCCCAGCGCAAAGGTCGCGCGGCGCTGGGAGAACGGCCCGGGGCGGGCCGGCTGGGGTTGTTCGTCACGTGGCCGCAGCACGGTCGCGCCACCGGCAACGACGGCCGCGGTCGCGGCGGCGCCGCCGAGGATGCCGAGCGTGCGCCGGCGGGCGGCGCGGTGGTTGCCGGCCGCAATGATGCCGTCGAGGTCGAGCGGTGGCGGCTCGGTGGCGGCGGCGCGTTCGGTCAGGGTGTCCCTGAGGAGATCGTTCATTCCGTCATCCCTGCCTTCAGCACGACATCGGAGCCCAGGCGGGCCCGGAGCTTCTTGAGTGCGTCGGAGACCTGGCTCTTCACGGTCCCGACGCTGCAGCCGAGGACCTCGGCGGTTTGCGGTTCGGTGAGGTCTTCGTAGTACCGCAGCACCAGCGCGGCCCGTTGCCGCGGCGGGAGCTTCTGCAGTTCACGCCACAGCCAGACGCGGGCGGTCGCGTCGTCGGAGCTGACCGGCAGATCGGGTACGTCGTCGTACGGCCGCTCCGCCCGCCAGGACTTCCGGCGCCACCAGCCGATCGCGGTGGTGGTGATCGCGCGGCGGGTGTACGCCTCGGCGTTGGCCGGATCGCGCAGCCGGTGCCAGCCGACGTACGTCTTGACCAGCGCCTCCTGGACGAGGTCCTCGGCGAGGCCGCGGTCGCTGGTCAGCAGGTACGCGTACCGGAAGAGCGCGCCGTGCCTGCTGGTCGCGAACTCGGCGAACCCGGTCGCCTCGGCCATTTGTCCCCCTTGGGTCCGTCTACCCTCCCTGACGTGGGGACGTAGGCAAAGGGTTGGGCGTTGCAGCGAGAAGCAACCGCGCGATGAGCGCGTGACCTGCCGCGTTCGGGTGGTCACCGTCGGCGGCGAGCAGCGCGGTGATGTCGGCACTGTCCTCGAACGGCGTGTAGATGTCGACGTACGTCGCGTCGTCGGCCCGCGCCGCGGCGGCGATCGCGTTGTTCGTGCGGACGGTGAGCTGGTCACTCGCGACCCGCCCGCTCGGGGTGTACTGCTGCTTGGCCACGGCGCCGTCCTTGAAGACGTTCCAGTAGCCGGTCATCAGGATCGTCGTCGGCCGGTCGCCGCGGAGCGCGTGGATCCGGCTCAGGATCCGGCCCAGGTTGGCGGTCAGCTGCTCGTACTCGTCGGACACGCAGTCACCGCTGCACTGACCGCTCGTGACGTCGTCGTGGTGATCGCCGAAATCGTTCGCGCCGATCGTGAGCAGTACGACGTTCGCGGCCTTCGTGGCCCGCTCGACGTCGCGCTGGCTCAGCTTCTGCAGCAGGCCGGTCGAGTCGAGTCCGCCGACGCCTTGGTTGTCGACCGTGACGGGTACGGCGGAGCGGTTGTGGAGCAGGTCGCCGTACAACTGGGGGAAGGCGGCACAGTCGCAGTTGGAGCCGGAGGTGACCGAGTCGCCGAGCGCCACTACCCGGACCTGGCCGGGCGTCGACGGGAGGAGTTCGCCGACCGTGTCCGCGCCGGTGACTGTGCTGACGAACGCGAGCACGAGCAAGCCGGCAGCGAGTCGCCGCAGTGTGTGGATCACGCCGGTTTGGTGTGGCTCCCTTCGTGCTGCGGGAGGACGAGCTGGTTCGCGAGCCAAGGATAGGCCGACGCGAACGCGGGCGCGGCGAACTGCCACACGTGGGTGCCGGGGGAGATCTCGACCCGCGACCAGATACCCACCTTGGCGCCGGCCTCGGACAGCTCTTCCGCCTCGTGCTGGTGGCGCAGTTCCGCCGTGCTGGTCAGGAACAGGCCGTTCACTCCGTGGTACTTGCCATGGGCACGCATCACGAGCAGCGCTTCGTTGGCCTTCTCGAGCGCCACGTCGCCACCGTACAGGTCGTGCAGGCTGGCGGCCGGCGTGGTCGTGTACGGCGCGAGGTCGCCGGAGATGTCGACGAAATGGTCGAACACGTCCGGGTGCTCGACGACCAGGTCGATGGAGCAGGTGCCGCCCATCGAGAAGCCCGCGACGGCCCACTGCCTCGGGTCGGTGGAGGCCCCGAACGTCTTCTCGACGTACCGCGGGATGTCCTGGTCGAGGTGGTCCGCGGAGTTGCCCCGCGGCCCGTTCACGCATTCGGTGTCGTTGTCGAAGCGATCCGTGGCGTCGACGAAGACCAGGATCGGGGCGTACCCGTGGTGGCGGTGCGCGTACGCGTCCGACACCTGTACGGCGTTGCCGAGCCGCACCCAGTCACCCGGACCGCCGCGCTCACCACCGACCAACTCGACCACCGGCAGAGCCGGCCGATGCGCACCGTGGAACCAGATCGGCGGCAGGTACACCAACTCCTGCCGGTGCTTGAAGTGGCTGTACGTCGCGGGAATGTTCACCGCCACCAGCCGCCCGACGGCCGGCATCTTCGTCGTACCGGCAGCATGCGCGAGCCCCGACATCGACACCTGCCCCGGCAACGGAGCGTTCGTCCAGTCGTTCACCGCGGAGTCGATCGTCGGGTAGTACCCCACGAACTGGTTGATCCCGTTGGCACACACCAGCCCCGCCAACCCAGCCGCCACCACCGCGGCCCCCCGCCGCCACCACCGAGCGCTCCGCCACCCGACCCCGAGCACGACCAACGCTCCAACACCCACCCCGAACCACAACCACACGACGAACGGCAACGGATCCGTCAGCCCAACCACCTTGGCGCCCGGATAGGCGGCCACCAGCGTCACCAGCGCGGCCACGCCGGCCAGCCAAGGCACCCGCTGCCGCCACCGCCGATCCCGCCACCCGACCGCGGCCACCAACGCCCCCACCGCCACCACATCCAGCACCACCGGAAACCATCCCCCGAGCAGCGACACACTCATCGAACCCTCCGAACCCTGAGCAGACCCACCCCACAGACGCCATACACCAGCGAACGGTTGGCATACCCCGCCTGGGGCCTCTCAGCGGTTACTCAGCTCCCGGAGGGCGCCAGTGAGATCCTCGCCTGGCTGCACGAGAACCGCCCGGCTGAGCAGATACTTCTGAACGAAGTCCCCGGAGCTGTCAGGCCAGGTCTCCGCGACGTAGAGCACATCCTCCGGCGCGATCCGCTCCAGATACTCGCCTTGCAGGTCGCGGAACATCTGCGGAACGTCGTGCTGGCTGAGCCAGTGGGTCGGCTCCTGGGCCCGCAGATAGGTGATGAAATCCGCAGCGAAGTAGTGGTCGCAGGTGATCGGCATCGATTGGGCGACGTAGCGGTCGATCTCGAGCCGGAGGACCTCAAGTTCGCTCCGGTCGTTTCCGGTGGCGTGCGCTTCGGCACGCCACAGAACCGCGACAACGGTCGTCGAGCGCGCCGGGTCGGCGGCGTACAGGTAGTCGCGGAGTTCGGGCAACGCGGTCAGCAGCCCCGGGTGGCATCCGACCACGGCCGCGAGTTCGACCTCCCACCCGGGCGACGGAGCCGGCAGGACGGCAGTCAGCAACTCCTGGACATAGTCGAACGGCAAGCGCGGAGCGGTTCGGGAGAGCAGGATCAGGATCGCTCGCCTGACGTTCGAGTTGACCGCCGGCGCCGACGAGACCGTCGCCAGCAGTTCGTCGAACCACACGTCGTCCAACGGCAGGAGCCGATCGAACTGCGGGATGGCCGTACCCAGGAAGTCGATGATCGCGACCTGCTGCATGGCAGCCACGTCGGTGTGCCGCCAGAGGTCGTCACCCGACCGGGAATCGACAGAACCGATCATGAGCTCGGCCTTGTGCCTGAGATCGCCGAGCAGTTCGGCCTCGTTCAGGGCGGGATCGAGACCGGTGTCGAGCCGTGGAGTGAGATGTGCAACCGACAAGTTGATGAGGTCGTCAACGGCCTCGACGGCGATCACACCCATGACCGTGGTCCACGACGACAGGTCGAGTCCTGCGCGCCACAGCCGGACCATCCGGGTCCAGCGGTCGACATGATCCGGACCCACGACCGTCTCGATGGGCACCGGTTCGTCGGCGAGCAGAACCCTGAGCATCGTCAGGTTGGCGGTGTACGACGCGCGGCGTCGTACCGGGTCGTAGGGGAGTGGCAGGTAGAGCTGGTCGCCGGCGTCCGGGCGGGTGAGTTCGCGGTGGAGGAGGTGGCTGATGGTGGCTTGGAAAGAGTCCCGGTCGTCGTCGGTCAGGCGCTCGGCGAGCTCGGCGGCGAAGATCAGAATCGGCTGGCGGGTGCTGAGCGGCTGGTGGCTGAGAAGGCGGCGCAGGAGTTCGTCGTCCAGACCGCCCGCGTGCGGGAGGCCGGCCTCCAGCTTGCGGTGGCGCATCAGCTGGACGAGCAGTTCGATGACGAGTTCCGCGACCAGGAACTCGCCGAAGGTCGCGTGCAGGAACTCGTATGCGCTGCGCTGTTCGCGGTCCGCGCGCGCGTTGTGGACGAACATGAAATCGCCCAGGACGCGATCGGCCGGGCTGAGCGATTGAATCCCGGGAGTTGCGACGACCGGGGGCTCCAGTGCGGACAGATCCGCGTTGAGCTCCGCGTCGGTGAGGTGCTGGCGGCCCCGGTTGAACATCCCGAAGGCGGCGTACTGCAGCCGACGGCGTTGCTGACGCCGCAGCAACAGTTGATCGTCCGTCGACTGCGCTGACTTCTCGGTGATCTGGCGGATGATGAACCGGTCCAGGATCCGTTCGTACAGCCCGCTCTGGGTCAGGTCCGCCGCACCCAGGCTGTTCGTTCCGAGCTCCGCCAAGTAGACCGCGAGCATCAGCAGGAGCAGCGGCTGACGGGCCAGCTCCGCGATGTCCTTGGACGCCGTCAGCTCCTCGAGTGCGATCGGCGCGAAGTCGGGAGCATCCGCGTGTACGGCGTTCCAGGCGGTCAGCCAGTGCTGGATCCTGGTGTCGTCGAACTCACGGAGTTTGATCATCGGCGTTCCGTGCGGGATCTCGGCCTGGTCGGCGACGACCGTGCGCGAGGTGACGACGACGGAGGTCGGGCGGTCCATCGTCCGCTCGCGTTTCTGGAATGCCTCGATCTTCGTCAGGTACGCGGACTGCGCCACTCCGGTCGCCTGGACGAGTTCGTCGAAGCCGTCCAGGAGTACGACGAGGTGGCACTGATGCGGGCATACACGCCCGGCCAGGCGGCACTCGTCGCACGGCCCGCACTCGCGCCGGAGCACGTCGAGGTCGGCGTTCGGGCGCTGCAGGGTCCGCTGTAGTTCCTTGGTGATCTGCGTTGCCAGGTCGTCGTCCGGATTCACCGAGCGCAGCGTGATCCGGACGACCGCGAAGGACTGCACCGGCAACCGGGCTGCCAGCACTTCGGTCAGCAGCGACTTGCCTGCGCCGGGATGGCCGAGCAGCAGCAGCGGCAGGCGGGAGCTCTCCGGACTTGCGAGGTACCCGGCGAGGAACTCGACCAACGACGAGTACTCCGGCTGTTCGGACCACCAGTCCTCGTCGGTCGGCCGCGAATCCTTGGTCGCGATCGCATGGTGGAACGCCGGTTCGACGAATCCGTCGCGCACTGTCGGCGACGCGACCGTCTGCAGCCGCGATCGCAGCAAGGGCTCGTCCAGAACCTCCTCCGCGGCCAGGGCCAGCTGCTCGCGGTAGGTGCCGGGTCCGAGCGCGCTGCCGGCTGCGGCTACGGCCAGCAGTTCGCGGAGTTCCTCGAATGCGGTCGCCTGTCCCCGGACCTCGTTCCGGGTCGCGGCGATCTCGTTCAACGTGAGCCACAGGGCGAAGGGTTCGGACGGAGCGAGTTCGAGCATCCGGCTGCGGTAGAAGCCGACCGAGTGATTGACGATCGCGCTCTCGAGCCCGCTCGGCGCGTTCACGCGGTCCCAGGCGTCGAGCCCGGTGAAGAAGTCGATGCAGCGTGCCACGAGCCGCTCGTAGTACGGGCGGATGTTCTGGTCGATGTTCTCGTCGAGCCCGAGCCGCGGAGACGGCAGCGGCACGACGACGTCGAGCAAGCCGTCCGGTTCCGCGGGCGCCTCCGCGATCAGCCGGTCCCGCTCCGCGTCGGTGAGCTCGAGCCGGCGGAAGGGCTTGCCGAGGATCGCCGGGAGCGAGTCGAAGAACGACGACAGCACCGTGACCGTGTGCGCGGCCGCGATCAGCTCGAGCTGCCCGGCCTCCTTCGAGCCCCGCAGCCGCTGCGTGACCTCGGTGACGACGGGCGTCAGGAGGTTCACCGCCTCGTTCTTCGGGTCGGCCAGCGCGAGCCAGGCGGCCGCCGTCAGTCCTGCGACCGGTCCGCCGGTTGCCGCCGCGACACCGGCTCCGGCGAACAGCGCCGTACCGAACAGCTTGTCGAGGACGGACCGGGTACGCCGGTCCGGATGGAGCAGGTCGATCGCACCTCGAAAGGTGTACGGCGACACGGCCACAGGCGGCGCTCCTCGGGGCGATGCGAAACGGACCACAAAACTACCGGGTCCACGGGATCTGAGTGCGTCGTAGGGTCGGGGCATGTTGGATCATCTGGTCCTGGCCACTGATGACCTCGAGCGGAGTGTGCGGGAGTTTGCCGTCGCTACCGGCGTCGAGCCGGCTGAAGGCGGTCGGCATGAGGGGCGCGGGACCCGGAACTACCTCGTCGCGTTCGGGCCGACGTCGTACCTGGAGATCATCGGGCCGGATCTGGAGCGGCCGGTCGAAAGGGCGATGCCGTTCGGGATCGACGGGCTTCAGGGGTCGCGGCTGGTGACCTGGGCGGTTCGGCCGGTGGACATCGAGGCCGGCGTGGCTGCGGCCCGGGAAGCGGGGGTGGACCTCGGGGCGATCGAGGCGATGAGCCGGAGGACGCCGACGGGCGAGTTGCTGAGTTGGCGGCTGACGTGGACGTACCCAGCGCCGTACGACGGGATCGTGCCGTTCCTGATCGACTGGGGCACGAGCAGCCATCCGGCCGGGTCGGGGTTGCCGTCCGTGGAGCTGGTCGACTTCGGGGCGACACATCCACGGCCCGGCGAGGTCAACGCCGTACTCGAGGCTCTGCACGCCGATCTGCGGGTGGCGGCGGGGGAGCCCGGATTGCTGGCGACGGTCGCCGGGCCGGGAGGTACGTACTCGCTGCGGTGACTCGACTGGGTGTCGCAGCCGGAAGTCGGGTGGGCGGCGTTCGACAATGTCGAACGATGGGCGTTGTGCCGCCTCGCGATCGCTCCTAGATTCCAGCCAGCCGTGGTCGTCACGGCGGGGAAGGGAGGTTCGGTATGGCTACGACCGAAGCGGTCAAAGCGAAGACCCTTCTGGGGGAGTGTTCGGCGGAACTGGCGGGCACGTTCATCCTGATCCTGTTCGGCGTCGGCGTGGTGGCGCAGGTGGTGGCGGGCGGGATCGGGAACCACGACTCGATCTCGTGGGCATGGGGTCTCGGCGTGACCCTGGGCATCTACACGGCGGGCCGGATGACCGGCGCGCACCTGAACCCGGCGGTGACGATCGCGCTGGCGGCGTTCCGCGGGTTCAGCTGGCGGAAGGTGCTGCCGTACTCGGTGGCGCAGTTCCTCGGGGCGTTCCTGGCGGCGCTCGTGGTTCGCTGGAACTACACCGAGGCGATCGGCAAGGTCGACCCAGGCCACACCATCAAGACCCAGGGCATCTTCTCCACCCTGCCCGGCAACGGCAGCCTGGATCTCGGCGTGGGCATGTGGGGCGGTTTCCGGGACCAGATCATCGGTACGGCGATCCTGATGTTCGTCATCCTGGCGATCACCGACCTGCGCAACACGTCACCCGCGGCCAACATGGCGCCGCTGCTCGTCGGCCTGCTGGTGGTCGGCATCGGGATGGCGTGGGGCACCAACGCCGGGTACGCGATCAACCCGGCCCGTGACTTCGGGCCCCGGGTGGCCTCGCTGATCACGGGGTACGGAGGAGCACTCAAAGACCAGTTCGGGGATCTCTATTTCTGGGTGCCGATCGTGGCACCGATCCTCGGCGCTTTGGTCGGCGCGTTCCTGTACGACCTCCTGGTCGGCCGCAACCTGCCGATCGCGGACGAGGAAGAAGAACCCGGCCGGCTCCCCGAGGAGAAGGCGGCATGACACACACGTGTGAGGAGAGGACTTTCCATGGCTGACTTCGTCGGTGCCGTCGACCAGGGCACCACGAGCACCCGCTTCATGATCTTCGACCACTCCGGCAACGAGGTGGGCATCCATCAGCTGGAGCACGAACAGATCCTGCCGCAGGCCGGCTGGGTCGAGCACAACCCGGTCGAGATCTGGGAGCGGACCAGCTCCGTGGTCCAGACCGCGCTGGGTGCGAAGGGCCTGCAGGCGAGCGACCTGGCGGCGCTCGGGATCACCAACCAGCGCGAGACGGCCGTGGTCTGGAACCGCAAGACCGGCCGGCCGTACTACAACGCGATCGTCTGGCAGGACACCCGGACCGACCGGATCGCCTCCGCGCTCGAACGCGAGGGCAAGGGCGACGTCATCCGGCAGAAGGCCGGCCTGCCGCCGGCGACGTACTTCTCGGCCGGCAAGGTCCAGTGGATCCTCGAGAACGTCGACGGCGTCCGGGCGGCGGCCGAGGCCGGTGACGCCGTGTTCGGCAACACCGACACCTGGCTGCTGTGGAACCTGACCGGCGGCGTGAACGGCGGCGTACACATCACCGACGTCACGAACGCCAGCCGCACGATGCTGATGAACCTCGAGACCCTCGACTGGGACGACGAGCTGATCAGCTTCTTCAACATCCCGCGCTCGATGCTGCCGGAGATCCGGCCGTCGTCGGACCCGAACATGTACGGCGAGACGCTCGCGAACGGCCCGCTGGGCGGCGTCGTCCCGCTGACCGGCGACCTGGGCGACCAGCAGGCGGCGACGGTCGGTCAGGTGTGCTTCAACCCTGGTGAAGCGAAGAACACCTACGGCACCGGCAACTTCATGCTGCTGAACACCGGCACCGAACTGGTCCGTTCGAAGGCCGGCCTGCTCAGCACGATGTGCTACAAGTTCGGCGACGAGGCCCCGGTGTACGCGCTGGAGGGCTCGATCGCGGTCACCGGCTCCGCGGTGCAGTGGCTGCGGGACCAGCTCGGCATCATCTCCGGCGCCAGCGAGACCGAGACACTCGCCCGCCAGGTCGAGGACAACGGCGGCGTGTACTTCGTCCCCGCGTTCTCGGGCCTGTTCGCGCCGTACTGGCGGTCCGACGCCCGCGGCGCGATCGTGGGGCTGTCCCGGTTCAACACCAACGCGCACCTGGCGCGAGCGACACTGGAAGCGATCTGCTACCAGAGCAAGGACGTCGCGGACGCGATGGAGAAGGACTCCGGCGTGCGGCTCGACGTACTGAAGGTCGACGGCGGCGTGACGGCGAACGAACTCTGCATGCAGATGCAGGCCGACATCCTCGGGGTACCGGTGAGCAAGCCGGTCGTCGCCGAGACCACCGCGCTCGGTGCGGCGTACGCGGCCGGCCTCGCGGTCGGGTTCTGGAAGACCAAGGACGAACTGGTCGCGAACTGGAACGAGGACAAGCGGTGGGAGCCGCAGTGGAACGACGAGCAGCGCGAGAAGGGGTATGCCGGCTGGCAGAAGGCCGTGCAGCGCACCCTGGACTGGGTCGACGTCGACTGATTTTCAGGTAACAACGAGTTCGGAGGAAACACAGTGGCTGTAGTGGCTCTGTCACCGCAAGCAAGGGCCGACGCGATCGACGTGCTGGCCGACGGACGGGAACTGGACGTCCTGGTGATCGGTGGCGGGGTGGTCGGCACCGGCGCGGCGCTCGATGCCGCCACCCGCGGCCTGACCACCGGACTGCTGGAGGCCCGCGACTTCGCGAGCGGCACCTCCAGCAGGTCCAGCAAGCTGATCCACGGTGGCCTGCGCTACCTGGAGATGCTCGACTTCCGGCTGGTGCACGAGGCGCTGCAGGAGCGCGGTCTGCTCCTGCAACGCCTGGCACCGCACCTGGTGAAGCCGGTGCCGTTCCTGTACCCGCTGCAGCACCGCTGGTGGGAGCGGTTCTACGCCGGCGCCGGCGTCGCGCTGTACGACGGTATGGCGGTCAGCTCCGGCCTCGGCGCCGGACTGCCCATCCACCGGCACCTGACCCGGCGCGGCGCGATGCGGCTCGTACCGTCGCTGAAGAAGTCCGCACTGGTCGGCGCGCTGCAGTACTACGACGCGCAGGTCGACGACGCGCGGCACACGATGGAGCTCGCCCGGACCGCGGCGTCGTACGGCGCGCTCGTCGCCAACCGGGTGAAGGTGACCGGGTTCCTGCGCCAGGGCGAGCGGGTCACCGGCGTCCAGGCGAAGGACCTGGAGAGCGGGCGCGAGTTCGAGGTCCGCGCCAAGCAGGTCGTGAACGCGACCGGTGTCTGGACCGACGACACGCAGGCGATGGTGGGCGAGCGCGGGCAGTACCACGTCCGCGCGTCGAAGGGTATCCACCTCGTCGTCCCGAAGGACCGGATCCAGTCCAGCACCGGGATGATCCTGCGGACCGAGAAGTCCGTGCTGTTCATCATCCCGTGGGGCCGGCACTGGCTGATCGGCACCACCGACACCGACTGGCATCTGGACAAGGCGCACCCGGCCGCGACCAGCAAGGACATCGAGTACCTGCTCGACCACGTCAACGCCGTCCTCACCACCCCACTCACCCGAGAGGACGTCGAGGGCGTGTACGCCGGTCTGCGGCCGCTGCTCGCCGGTGAGTCGGAGAGTACGTCGAAACTGTCCCGCGAACATGTGGTCGCGCACGCGGCGCCAGGTCTCGTAGTGGTGGCCGGGGGCAAATACACGACGTACCGGGTGATGGCCAAGGACGCGATCGACGCGGCCGCGGACGCGCTCGACGGGCGGGTGCCGCGCAGTGTCACGAAGAACATCCCGCTGGTCGGCGCGGACGGCTACCAGGCGCTGTGGAACCAGCGGCACCTGATCGCGCAGCGCTCCGGCCTGCACGTCGCCCGGATCGAGCACCTGCTGAACCGGTACGGCGCACTGGTCGACGAGGTCCTCGAGCTCGTCGCCGACGACGCGTCGCTGGGCGAGCAGCTGCCCGGTACGCAGGACTACCTGAAGGCCGAGATCGTGTACGCCGCGCTGGCCGAGGGCGCCCGGCACCTCGACGACATCCTGGCCCGGCGGACCCGGATCTCGATCGAGGCCTGGGACCGCGGCGTCGGCGCCGCCGAGGCGGCTGCCCGGCTGGTCGCGCCGATCCTCGGCTGGGACGAGGCGACCATCGAGCGCGAGGTCTCGTTCTACACCCGGCGAGTGCAGTCCGAACGCGATTCGCAGGACCAGCCCGACGACGAGTCGGCCGACAAGGTCCGCCTGGAAGCACCGGACATCGTCTCCCCGGCCTGACATCTGGACGCCGTCGTCCCTTCCGTGTCTTACTCGATGCGGGAGGGACGAATCATGGCGGGGGAGACGACACAGCTGGGCGGACAGTGGCGAACGCTGTCCATCACCGGCGGATCGGCCGGGGTGGCGGGGCTGCTGCTGGTCGCGGTGAGTCAGGCGCTGGTGCAGGTCGGCGGCGGCGAGCCGGCGTTCGACGCGTCCGGGGAAGAGATCCTGCGGTTCCTCGAGGCGCGACACGACACGCTGTATGCGATCGGGACGTTCCTGGGACTGCTCGCCGCGGTGGCGCTGGCGTGTTTCGTCTCGGTGGTGTGCGTGGTCCTCCGTGAGACGGAAGGCCGGCCCGCGTGGCGGTCGGCGTTCGCGTTCACGTCGGCCATCGCGTTCGTGGTACTGCTGATGAGTCCGGGCTGGGAACTGGCCGGGTACCGGACGGACGAGGGCGTCGACCCGCAGATCGCCCGATACGCCTTCGACATGGGGAACCTGGGCTTCGCCAACGCCTGGGTGGCGCTGGCGGGATTCCTGGCCGCGGCCGGGTGGATCATCGTCGGTACGCCGCCGCTCCCGAGCTGGCTGGGCTGGGTCGCGATCGCGGCCGCGATCGGGTTCCTGCTCGGACGGGCGTTCTGGACCACGTCCGTCTGGCTGGTCCCGTACGCGGTCTTCTGGATCTGGGTCGTTGCCCTCAGCATCTACCTGTTCCGCGGCCGGGTGCCGGGAAGGGCCGGCTGAGACGGCCCTCCCCGGTCATGGTCAGCCGACCGTCACCGTGTAGTGAGCGCCGTCGTCGGTGAACTCGTACGTGCCGGGGCCGGTGATCGCCTTCTGGCCGAGGTTGTCGTCCTCGTCCGGGAAGTCGCCTTCGCGCATCACGAGCACCTTGCCCTGCTCGATGCCGACGCCGGAGATGTCCTTGCTGTCCCCCTTGACGAACTGGATCGACTCCATGACGGTGCCGCCGTCGACCTGCAGGTAGATGTCGTCGGCGCCGGTGTTGTCCTCCTGCTCGTGGCAGGTGATGTGGGTGACGTGCAGCGTCTGCGCGTTCGCGGTGAGCGGCGCGACCGCCAGCGCCGACACCCCAAGGGCTACCGCGGCGAGAACCTTGCGAGCTGAAGACATGAAACTTTCTCCTCCCGAGTCGATCGTGCTGGTGTCGTCAGGACGCTAAGCAGGTGATGTATCAAGCGTTTGACAGCCACATCACGACTGCCGCTCTTCGCCCCTGCCCGAAAGGGTTGCTACAGCTCTTGATCCTCGGTGCGGATCCAGTTGAAGGTGCGCTGGACGGCGGCCTGCCAGTTCGCGTACTCGGTGGCGCGGCGGGCCGGGTCCATGTGCGGCATCCACTGGCCGGCGCGGTGCCAGTTGCTGCGCAGGCCTTCCAGGTCGGGCCAGTACCCGACCGCCAGCCCAGCGGCGTACGCCGCTCCCAGCGAGACCGTCTCGGTCACCATCGGCCGGACCACGCGGACGTCGAGCAGGTCGGCGAGGAACTGCATCAGCAGGTTGTTGGCCGTCATCCCGCCGTCCACCTTCAAAGCGGTCAGCGCGATCCCGGAGTCGGCGTTCATCGCGTCGACCACCTCCAGGGTCTGGAACCCGGTGGCCTCGAGGACGGCGCGGGCCAGATGCCCCTTGGTGATGTAGCCGGTCAGCCCCGCGATCACGCCGCGCGCCTCGCTGCGCCAGTGCGGCGCGAACAGCCCGGAGAACGCGGGCACGATGTACGCACCGCCGTTGTCCTCGACCGTCCGCGCCAGGGTCTCGATCTCGGCCGCGGTGTGGATCATCCCGAGCCCGTCGCGGAACCACTGCACGAGCGACCCGGTGACCGCCATCGAGCCTTCGAGCGCGTACGACGCCGGCTGGTCGCCGATCTGGTACGCGACGGTCGTGAGCATCCCGTGCTTGGACCGGACGATCTCCTGCCCGGTGTGCAGCAGCAGGAAGGAACCCGTGCCGTACGTGCACTTCGCCTCGCCCGCGCTGAAGCACGTCTGCCCGAACAGCGCCGCCTGCTGGTCGCCGAGGGCCGCGCCGATCCGGACTCCCGGGAGTACTTCGGTCGCGGTCGCGAACACCCCGGACGACGGACGGATCTCCGGCAGGATCGCCCGCGGTACGTCGAACGCCTCGAGCAGTCTGTCGTCCCATTCGAGGGTCTCGATGTTCATCAGCATCGTCCGGCTGGCGTTCGTCACGTCGGTGGCGTGCAGCCCGCCGTTCGCGCCGCCGGTGAAGTTCCAGATCAGCCAGCTCTCCATCGTCCCGAACAGGATCTCGCCGCGCTCGGCGCGCTGCCGCAGACCGGGCGTGTGGTCGAGCATCCACTTGATCCGCGGCGCGGAGAAGTACGTCGTCAGCGGCAGACCGCACAGGTCCGCGAACCGGTCCGCCCCATCGTCACCGGCCAGCTCCGTGACCAGGCGGTCGGTCCGGGTGTCCTGCCAGACCACCGCGTGCCCGATCGGTCGTCCGGTCCGCCGGTCCCACAACAGGCTCGTCTCGCGCTGATTGGTGATGCCGATGGCAACGACCTGCGACGGCGCGGCGCCGATCTGCCGGATCGCGGCCGGCACCACCCGGGCCACGTTCCGCCAGATCTCCTCGGCGTCGTGCTCGACCCAGCCCGGCCGCGGGAACAACTGCCGGTGCTCGCGCTGCGCCACCGACACCAGCCGCCCGCGCCGATCGAACAGAATGCACCGGCTCGAGTTCGTCCCCTGATCCACCGCAGCCACATACTGCTCAGCCATCCCCCCACCCCCACCACCAGGTTACGTCCGAAGAACTGGAGAGAGGTGTCGCCGCTTCTTCGGACGTAAGCCACTCGGATCGGGTCATGTGTCGTCCCGGAGGTCGCGGGCGATGGCGTCGGCGGTGGCGCGGACCATGGTGACCAGGTCGGCGCGGTGCCGCAGGCGGCTGTCGCAGATGCGCTCGATCCGGCCGGTCAGCCCGACCGCGCCGACGACCAGCCCGCCGAGGCCCCGAATCGGCGCCGCGATACTCCCGAGCTCGACCGTGTGCTCCTCGAACTCGGTGGCCCACCCGCGGGATCGCACCGTAGCGAGCTCCTCTCCCAGCTTGACCGGGTCGGTGATCGTCCGGGTCGTGTACGCCTCCAGGGTCCGCGGCCGGGCGCTGGTGTCGTAGGCCAGGACGGCCTTGCCGAGCGCGGTCGCGTGCGGCGGCAGCGTCGTACCGACGTCGAGGTCCTGGTCGCTGTCGTCGGGCCGGAAGACGTGGTGCACGACCTCGACCTTGCCCTCGACGAGGCGGCCGACGCGGACCACCTCGCCGCTGCGGGAGGCGAGTGAGTCGGCCCAGTTGATCGCGCGGCTGCGCAGCTCGTTCGGGTCGAGGTAGCTCTCGCCGAGCCGCCCGAACGCGTCGCTCAGGTGGTAGTGCGCGCCGCTGCGGTCCTGTTCGACGAAGCCGACCTGGTGCAGCGTCCGGAGGATCCCGTGCACGGTCGTCTTCGCCAGGCCGAGCGCGTTGCCGAGATCGGCGACCCCCAGCCCGTCAGGCGCGGCGGCGAGCAGTCGCAGCACCGCCGCGGCCCGCTCGATCGACTGCACGGTCCCCGGCACACCGGCAGGCTACCTGTGAATCACTGGTCTGGCTCCACCTCACTCGGAGGCGATGGCCTGCAGTACGTCGAGTCGCGCTGCGCGACGTGACGGCCAGACCGCGGCCAGTACGCCGAACACGATCGCGAGCACGACCGCGATCACCAGCTGCAGCACCGGGATGTCGCGGACCGCGAGACCGTCGTCCACCATCGCCGACTGCACCGCGGCGGCGAAGGTGACGCCGATCGCCAGGCCGAGGAACGCGCCGAGCAGGGTGATCGCGATCGACTCGACCCGGAGCATCCGGCTGAGTTGCGGCCGGTCCATCCCGATCGCGCGCAGCAGCCCGATCTCCCGGGTCCGCTCGACCACGCCGAGCGCGAGCGTGTTCACGATGCCGAGCAGCGCGATCAGGATCGCCATCGCGAGCAGGAACCCGACCGCGATCAGGACACCGTTCACGGGCTCCCGCGCGACCGCGGCGTACGCCTCCTGGTCGCGGACCTCGATCGTCGGGTAGTCCTTGCGCAGCTGGTCCAGGATCGCGGTCCGGACCTGGGCCACCTGGTTGCCCTCGGCAACTTCGACGTACAGCAGGTTGTCGCTCGGCGACCCGCCGAGCGTCCCGTACGTCGGGAGCGACACGACGATCGCGTTCAGCTGCCGGTTCGGGGCGAGGATCGCGCCGACGGTCAGGCGGTGGGTGCCGTTCGTGGTCTTCAGGTCGAACGGCTTGCCGACGGTGAGCTTCAGGGTCTTGGCGAGGTTGCGGGGGAGGATCGCCTGGCCGGCGTCCAGCGCCGCGGCGGAGCCCGCGTCGAAGGTGGTCGTCACCGGCCCGGCCAGCGTGCCGTCGCTGACGCCGGTGACCTGGACGTTCGTCCGGCCGACCTCACCGGACTGCTGCCGGACCCGCTGCACGGCCCGGACGCCAGGGACCTTCGCGGTCCGGTCGCCGACCTCGGCGCCGAAGCTGGGCGTTCCGTCGTTCGTGACGAGGATCTCGGCCGTGCCCAGTGCATCGACGAGGCTCTTGTCGATCGACGCCTTCACCGAGGCGCCGATCACCAGGAGGCCGCTGATCAGTCCGACGGAGATCATCAGCGCGGACGCGGTCGCCGACGTACGGCGTGGGTTCCGCTCGGCGTTGCGGCGGCCGAGGGTGACCGGCGCCTTGCGGCCGAACGGGTACATCAGCGCGCGGACGACGTACCGGCTGATGACCGGGTTGAGCATCACGATCGCGAGCACCGCGGTGCCGGTGCCGAGCGTGATCAGGACGGTGCCGGGGAGTCCGCCGGCGCCCACGCCGATGCCGAAGAAGAGGACGGCCATCAGTAGCATGAAGGCGCCGATCAGCACCCGGACGAGCAGTGAGCGTTCCGGGACGTGAACGTCGTCGCGCATCGCCGCGACCGGTGGGAGCTTCCCGGCCCGGCGGGCGGCGGGGGCCGCGGCGGCGACCGTCACGCCGATACCGATCACGTAGCACGCGATGATCGTGGTCGGTGTGACCTGCAGTGACGCGGTCGGGATCCGCAGGTCGAGCAGCTCGTAGCCGAACCGGATCGCGGAGGCCACGGCGATCCCGACCAGGAGGCCGAGCGTCGCTCCGACGAAGCCGATGACGACGCTCTCGGCGAGGACTGTGCCGGTGACCTGGCCGCGGGACGCGCCGATCGCGCGGAGCATCGCGAGCTCCCGGGACCGTTGCGCGACGACCATCGCGAACGTGTTGACGATCAGGAACCCGCCGACGAAGAGCGCGAGGCCGGCGAACAGCAGCAGCACGGTGCCGAATCCGCCGAAGGTGTTGTCGAGGTCGTGTTCGCCGTCGGTGGTGACCTGCTGCGCGGTGCGGACCTTGACCGCGTCGCCGATGGTGTCCGCGATCGCCTTGCTGACCACGTTCGGATCGGAGTCCGGCTCGAGCGCGACGGTGATCGAGGTCCAGCCGGGTTTGCCGAGCAGCAGGAGCTGTGCGGTCGCCCCGTCGAAGCTGACCAGCGGTGCGCCCGCGGCGGCGCCGGCCTGCGCGGGGGTCGTGGTCGCGGTGAGGGTCGCGGTGACGGCTCGGGTCGGCGTGACGATCCGGACCTGGTCGCCGACGTGGTACCCCGCGCGGCTCGCGGTCGACTCGTCGAGTGCGAGCTGGCGGCCGCCCCAGGGCGCCGTACCGTCGACGAGCTTGAACGGCGCCGCGCCGGGGTCCCGCGGCCAGGCGGCGCCGAAGGACGTCAGACCGTAGTTCTCCAGCGGCTTGCCGTCCGGACCGAGGATCTGCACGTTGCCGACCATGAGCTGCGGCACGGCGGCAGCGACCCCAGGTACGGCGGCGATGCGGTCGACGAGGTCGATCTGAAAGGTCGCGGGACGGTCCGTGCCGGTCTGGATCGGGGACGCCGGGGTGACCGTGACGTCCGCCGTACTGACCGCGAAGTTCTTCTTCAGCGCCGAGGACAAGCTGTCGGTGAAGACCATCGCGCCGCCGGCGAACGCGACGCCGAGAGTGACGGCGAGCGTGCACAGCACGAAGCGGAGCCGGTGCGCGAGCACCGAACGGAGGCCGAGCTTGAACATCAGCCGGCCAGCTCGTCCGCGGTGTCGTGCCGGCTCTCCAGTTGCTTCATGGCGTCGAGGACGGACTCCGCGGTCGGGTCGACCAGCTCGGACCGCAGCTGCCCGTCGGCCAGGAACAGGACGCGATCGGCGTACGACGCGGCCGTCGGGTCGTGGGTGACCATCACGACGGTCTGGTTGAACTCCCGGACCGAGCGATGCAGGAACTCGAGGACGTCGCCGGAGGACCGCGAGTCGAGGTTGCCGGTCGGCTCGTCGGCGAACACCACGTCCGGGCGGGAGACCAGCGCGCGGGCGCAGGCGACCCGTTGCTGCTGGCCGCCGGACAGCTCGGACGGCTTGTGGCGGAGGCGGTCCATCAGGCCGACCGTGTCGACGACCGTGGTCAGCCAGTCCTGGTCGGGTTTGCGGCCCGCCAGGTCGAGGGGGAGCGTGATGTTCTCCAGCGCGGACAGCGTCGGGACCAGGTTGAACGCCTGGAACACGAAGCCGATCCGGTCGCGGCGCAGGTGCGTGAGCTGCTTCTCCGGCAGCGTGGTCAGGTCGACGTCACCGAGGAACACCTTGCCGTCCGACGGCTTGTCCAGCCCCGCGAGACAGTGCAGCAGCGTCGACTTGCCGGAGCCCGAGGGCCCCATGATCGCGGTGAACCGGCCTTTCCCGAACTCCGCGCTCACCCCGGCCAGCGCGTCCACCTGCGTGAGACCACCGCCGTACCGCTTCCAGACGTCGGTCGCTCGCACCGCCACATCGCCCACACTCATGCGATGAACCGTATACACCCAGGGTTCCTCTACCGGGTCAAGGGCAGCGCTAACCGTCGACGGTGATCAGGTCTATGCCTGCCGACTCGGCGGCGACTTCCTCGACGGAGCGGGCGGGGAGCGGCGGGGGTGTGCCGCCCCAGGCCGGGCAGATGGGCTTGTGGTCGCACCAGTCGCACAGCGGCCCCGGGCTGGGGCGCCAGTCGCCGGAGTCGAGGGCTCGGGTGATCGCGACCCAGAGCGCGGAGACCTTGCGTTCGCAAGCGCGCAGGTCGGCCTCGTCGGGGACGTAGCGGACGATCTCGCCGTTGCCGAGGTAGACCAGCTGCAGCATCGCCGGCACCACGCCGCGCAGCTTCCACAGCACCAGCGCGTAGAACTTCATCTGGAACAGCGCCTTGGCCTCGAAGAACTCCGACGGCGAGCGCCCGGTCTTGTAGTCGACGACCCGGATCTCTCCGGTCGGCGCCACGTCGAGACGGTCGACGTACCCCCGCAGCACCAGACCGGACTCCAGCGCGGTCTCGACGTACAGCTCCCGCTCGGCCGGCTCCAGTGCATTCGGGTCTTCGAGCGCGAAGTACTTGCCGAGCAGCTGGTGGGCCTCGGCGAGCCACTTGGCGAGCTCCTCGCCGTCCGCGTCCTCCGCGAACAGCTCCGCGACCTCCGGCTCTTCCTCCAGCAGTCGCTGCCACTGCGGCTCGAGCATCTGCGCCGCCTGCTCCAGCGTCCGCTCGCCGCGCGGCAGGTCGAACAGCCGCTCCAGCACCGCGTGCACGACGGTCCCGCGCACCGCGGCCGCCGACGGCTTCTCCGGCAGCCGGTCGACCACCCGGAACCGGTACTTCAGCGGGCAGCTCATGAAGTCCGCGGCCCGGGACGGCGACAACGCCCCGCGCGGATGCACCTGCGGATCTACGGAAACTGCAGCGGTCATGTCCCAAACCCTAGGCACAACCACCGACATTTAGGTTAGGTGTGTGCCCCGCGGGCGGCCGAACCACCGACCGGAACGCCTTGGTGATTCCTGAGTTCTGAGTGGTCGTTCGCGGGGCC
>NZ_SJKA01000021.1 GCF_004331435.1 Kribbella sindirgiensis | reverse complement strand
ACCCCGCAAACGCCTCGGCTACCACACCCCCCGCGAAATGTTCGCTAGCCTCCTCATCCAAGACCTAGACCGCGTTGCGACCACCCCCTGAATCTGCCGAGGGTAGAGCTCCCCACACGCGCCCCCACCCCGTGCGCCCACCCCGTGCGCCTGGCCAGCGCGGGCACCTGCTGTGGACATATGTGTCGCGCACTTCCAGAGCGGCACGCTAGGGGGTGATGACGGTCACGCCGGCAGGGGTTGCGGTGGTGAGGGCTGCCAGGGCGGCTGGAGTTTCTTCGAGGGTGATGGTGCGGGTGATGAGTTGCTGGGGGTTGAGGTTGCCGTTGGCAACTAGGTCCAGCATCTCGGGGTAGGCGTGGGCGGGCATGCCGTGGCTGCCGAGCCAGGTGAGTTCCTGGCCGATCAGGCGGCCTACATCGAGATTGACGCCGGAGGGGAGCAGGCCGATCTGGACATGACGGCCTCGCGGGCGGAGAGCCTGCAGGGCTTGCTGTACGACGTCGTTGGAGCCGAGCGCATCGATCGTGACGTGGGCGCCGCCCAGTTCATGGATCTGCGCGACAGTGTCGGCGGACGCGTGGATGGTGTGTACGGCGCCGTACTCGCGGGCCAGTGTCAGCGCCTCGGAGTTGGTGTCGATGGCGATTATCTCAGCGCCGAGGGACGACGCGATCATGACCGCTGACAGGCCGACACCACCGCAGCCGAAGACCGCCACGCGTTCGCCGGCGACAACCTTCCCGACCTGGTGGACAGCGCGGAACGAGGTGGCGAAGCGGCAGCCCAGGCCCGCGGCGGTAGCGAAGTTCATGTCGTCGGGCAGCCGCACCAGGTTCACAGCGGCGTACGGCACAGCGACGTACTCGGCGAACGAACCCCAGTAGTTGAACCCCGGCTGCAACTGGTTCGGGCAGACCTGCTGATCACCCGCAAGACACTGCTCACAGGAACCACACGCGCAGATGAACGGTGTCGTGACCCGATCCCCGACCGCCCACCCGGAAACCCCGGCCCCGACCGCGGCGATCGTCCCGGCCAGCTCATGCCCCGGAACATGCGGCAATACGATGTCGGAGTCATGCCCCATCCACCCATGCCAATCACTACGACACAGCCCGGTGGCCTCGACCTTCAAAACCACCGAGCCGTCCGCCACCACAGGCTCCGGCACCTCACGAACCTCAGGCAGTACGCCGTACTCCGACACGACAACAGCTCGCATCAGAGCAGCTTAATCAGCCGCCGGCAACCGCTGGGATGATCGAGACCTGGCCGCCGTCCTTGATCGTGGTCTGCAGGCCGTCGGCGAAGCGTACGTCGTCGTCGTCGACGTACACGTTCACGAACCGGCGCAGCTCGCCCGAGTCGTCCAGGACGCGGCCCTTGATCCCCGGGTACGACGCGTCGAGCGAGTCGAGCACCTCGGTCAGGGTCGCGCCCTCGGCGGACACCTCGGACACGCCCTGGGTGTAGGGCCGCAGGATGGTCGGGACGCGAACGCTCACACTCACTGCAGGCCTGCCTTCACGAAGGCGTCGTACGACGCGGGGATGGTCACCTTGGGGCCGACCCGGTCGGCCACGGCGTCGAGCGTCTTCAGCCCGTCGCCGGAGTTGATGATGACGGTCTCGGCCTCGGGGTCGAGCTGCCCGGTCGCGATCAGCTTCTTCAGCGTCGCGACGGTCACCCCGCCCGCGGTCTCGGCGAAGATGCCCTCGGTCCGGGCCAGCAACTGGATGCCCTCCACGACCTCTTCGTCGCTGACGTCCTCGATCGCACCACCGGTCCGGCGGGCGACGTCCAGGACATACGGCCCGTCCGCCGGGTTACCGATCGCCAGCGACTTCGCGATCGTGTCCGGCTTCACCGGCTTGACCACGTCGTGGCCGTCACGGAACGCCTGCGCGACGGGCGAGCAGCCGGTCGCCTGGGCGCCGTAGATCTTGTAGTCGGTGGCGTCGACGAGACCGAGCTTGCCGAGCTCCGTGAAGCCCTTGTCGATCTTGGTCAGCTGCGAACCGGAGGCGACCGGGATCACGACCTGCTGCGGGATCCGCCAGCCGAGCTGCTCGGCGATCTCGAAGGCGAGGGTCTTGGAGCCTTCGGAGTAGTACGGGCGGACGTTCACGTTCACGAACGCCCAGCCCTCCTCCTCACCGGCGATCTCGGAGGCGAGCTTGTTCACGTCGTCGTAGTTGCCCTCGACGGCGACCAGGGTCCCGCCGTACACAGCGGTCGTGATCACCTTCGGGCGCTCGAGGTCGTGCGGGATGAACACGACCGAGCGGATGCCGGCCCGGGCCGCGGCCGCGGCGACCGCGTTCGCCAGGTTGCCGGTGGAGGGGCAGGCGAAGACCTTCATGCCCAGCTCGCGGGTGGCGCTCAACGCGCTCGCGACCACTCGGTCCTTGAACGAGTGCGTCGGGTTGCCGGAGTCGTCCTTCACCCAGAGCTTCTTCAGCCCGAGCTCGCGGGCCAGGTTCTGCGCGTCGACGAGCCGGGTGTATCCGGGCTCGGTGTTCGGGAAGCTGGCCACATCCACGGGGACGGGCAGCAGCGGCTGGTACCGCCAGATGTTCTTGGGTCCGGCCTCGATCTGCTCACGGGTGATGGTCGGGTACTCGTACCCGACCTCGAGCGGACCGAAGCACTCCATACAGGCGTAGAACGGGCCGAGCGGCGACTTCGCCCCACAGGCGCGACAGCTCAGGTGCGTACCGTTGCCGAAGGCACCTTCACGGATCGTGTGGGTGGCGGCGGTCAGGCTCATGAGTGAGGTTCCCCTCTCATCTTCCCCGCGAACACCGGATCTCGGCGGCGGGACGGATTTGGCACCGTTCCACCGCGAGGCGCCCCGGGCGGGGGCTCGACGGGGAGGGTTGCCGGGACTTCAACGGGCCGTTTCCCTCAGTCCCTCTGGATGAGCTCCCCCGAGATTACCCAATCGGGTCCATATTGTGTCTTGTGATCCCATCATCCGAGACAGGCGATCTCAGCCTCGCTGCCGCTCCCGGAAGGTCCGGCGGTATGCCGACGGCGAGGTGTGCAACTGCTTGCCGAAGTGGTGCCGGAGGGTGACCGGCGTGGCGAAACCGGCCGCCAGCGCGATCTCCTCCACCGGCGCGTCCCCGCTCTCGAGCATCGCCAGCGCCGCCTGCACGCGCTGCGCGATCAGCCACTTGCCCGGCGTCGTCCCGGTCGCCTTGACGAAGTGCCGCAGGTAGGTCCGCGGCGACAACCCAGCCTGGCGGGCCAGATCGGGTACGCCGATGGGCTCGGCGAGATGCTCCAGCGCCCAACCGAGACTGCGGGCGACCGAGGCGTCATCGGGATCCGGCGGGACCGGGGACTCGATGTACTGCGCCTGTCCACCGGCCCGGTACGGCTGGATCACCAGCCTGCGCGCGACCGCGTTCGCCACGGCGGCACCGTGATCCTTGCGGACCAGGTGCATCGCCAGATCCAGCCCGGCCGCGCAGCCGGCGCTCGTCAGCACATCGCCCTCGTCGGTGTACAGCGGCTCCGGATCCACGAGGATCTCCGGAAAACGCTCGCGCAGGAGGTCGGCGTACCGCCAATGGGTGGTCGCGCGGCGGTGATCGAGGAGACCGGCGGCCGCGAGCGCGAACGCACCGGAGCAGATCGACACGATCCGGGAGCCGCGCGCGTGCGCGTGCCGGAGCGCCTCGATCAGACCGGGCGAGGTCTCGGCCCGCGGATCCGCGACGCTCGGTACGACGACCGTGTCGGCGGCGGCGAACTCCTCGAGACCGTGCGGGCTGCTCAGCGTCGCACCGCCGATCACCCGGATCGGGTCGGGCGTCTCGGTGCAGACCTTGAGCTCGTACCAGGGCTGGTCGATGTCCGGCCACACCAGGCCGAACACCTCGATGACGATGCCCGCCTCGAAGGCGGTCATACCGTCGTAAGCGAGCACCGAAACCGTGGACCGAGCCATGTCAAAATCTTAGCGATAGTCGTCGTTCACGCCACTTCTGCGGCGGCGCGCAGGCTCGGACGATGGAGGCATGATCGAGAAGCTGAAGGAGTTCGCCGCCGGAATCCACGCCGCGTCCGCGATCCGCCACGGTGTCGAGCCACCGGCCGCCGCGCTCAGGAACGCCGGTCCTCGAGCATCCGCATCAGCGGCGTCGCGGCAACGCCGTGCACAACCACACTCAGTACGACGGTGAAGCCGACGGTCGCCCACAACCAGGGCAGATCCGTGCGGAAGCCGGCGCCGGCGTACGCCAGATAGAACACGGACCCGACCCCACGAACCCCGAACGCGGCCGTCACCCAGCGTTCGGAGCGGCGCATCGGGGTTCGGGCCAACGAGATCCACGCCGTCACCGGACGAATCACCAGCACCAGCAGCGATCCGAGCGCGGCGCCGGCCCAGGTCAACGGCGCGAGCAGGCCGGCCGTGATCGCCACCCCGAGCAGTAGCAGGATCCCCCAGGTGAGGATGTGCTCGAGCTGCTCGACGAACCCGTGCAGCTCCGCATGGAAGTCGTGACTTCGCTCGACCGCGCGCAGTGTCAGCGCCGCGACGAACACCGCGACGAACCCGTAGCCGTGCAGTACCTGCGCCAGACCGTAGACGCCGAGCGTCATCGCAAGCGCCAGTACGGGCTCGCGAGCGTCAGCCAGCCGGAAGGTACGCGACGGTGCGTCGAACGTCATCTTCCCGAGCAACCAGCCCACGCCGACGCCGACGGCAACGCCGATCACGGTCCGGCCGACCAGGTCCCACGCGAACCACTCGAACGCCCAGCCGCCCACCGCGCCCTTGGTGGCCGCGAACACCGCGGCGTACACGAACGGGAAGGCCAGGCCGTCGTTGAGACCGGCCTCCGAGGTGAGTGCGAAACGAACCTCGTCGTCCTCCTCGGGCTCGGCGCCCTCTCCGGTCGTCGGCCCTTGGACCTGGACATCCGAGGCCAGCACCGGATCGGTCGGGGCCAGGACCGCACCCAGCAGCAGAGCGGTTGCGGGAGCCAACCCGAGCAGCCATCCGACGCCGGCGATCGCGGCGATACAGGCCGGCATCGCCACCAGCAGGAGACGCCACGTCACCGTCCATCGGCGCCATCCGATCGGCCGGTCGATCGCCAGCCCGACACCCATCAACGCGACCAGGATCGTCAGCTCGGCCAGGTGCTTCGTGAGGCCGGGTTCGGCGATCGGGCTCAACCGGTGGTGGTCGACCGCGAAACCCAGCAGCAGCCCGGCGCCGAGGAACGCGATCGGCGCGGAGACGGCGTACCGGCGGAGCAGCCGGGGCAGGACGGCACCGAGCAGCAGCGCCAGGCCCGCCACGAGATACAGGCCGTCCCCGTTGATTGTCATGGTGGTGGACCAGTGCCCAGGGCTACCTCAAGCGATGCGTTGCGCCCGGGGTGTGGGTGGGGAGGGACTTGCGGGGGCCGAAGCGGGGGTGGCCTACGCCGGCCAGCTCGATCAGGCGCTGGACGCGGAAGCGGTGGCCGCGGTACGGCTCGATCAGCTCGGCGCAGCCGTCGTCGTCCAGTTCCTCGCCGATCAGCGCGTACGACACGTTCCGCGACACGTGGTAATCCGCGAACGAGAACGCGTCCGCGTCCCCGTGCGCCCGCTGCCGTACCTCGGCCGCCGTCCACACCCCGACCCCGGGCAGCGATCGCAGCCGCCGCTCGATCTCGGCGCCGTCGGTCAGCTCGAGTGTCCGCTCCAGGGCGCGGGCCCGCGTCGCCGCCGTGACGACCACCCGCGATCGCCGCCCCTCGACCCCCGCGCGCAGCCACTGCCACGACGGGATCTGCCGCCATTCCTCGGGCGCCGGCGGCACCATCATGACCCGGTTGCCCTGCTGATGAGGCCCCGGCGCGGGCTCGCCGTACTCACGCAGCAGCAGCCGCCACGCCCGGAACGCCTCCTTGCCGGTCACCACCTGCTCGATCCCGGCCGCCGCCATCGCCTCGAACACGGCCCGCGTCCGCGGCACACGCACGTGCGGGAACCGCCGCGCCGCATCCACCAGCACCCGATGCTCCGGCAACGGCTCGAACCCGTCCCAGCTGTCCCGCTCCCCCAGCAATTCCGGCACCCCGTCGAGCGCCCACTCCGCCCCCGGCCCCCAAGCCTCCGCCTCGACGAACCCGGCGTACGGCGTCAACCGCAACAACACCGCCCCGTCCGGAGTCCGCGTGGCCCGCCACACAGTCCGCCGCCCCGCCTCGAACACATACGCCGGATCCCCCGGCCCCTTCCGCAACCCCCCGATCACCGAATGCGGATCCACCACCCGCCCAGCCCGCCAAACCCGCACCACCGAACTCACCCACCCAGTCTGACCCACGCCGCCGACAGATCGACAGGACGTAGGTGTGTACGCATACGCCTCGGCCCGCCTGAGCGAACGGTCGCTCCCGTTCTCGCCCCGTAGGTCGGTCGCTACCCGTCGAACAGACGATGGGTTATCCCTTCGTGTTGGGGGTTCTCTACTGGTACACGAGGGGAGAACCCCCCACAGCAGGGGATATCCGGGTCTGTGATGTCCTAAGAATTGAGACATCAGGACATCGGCTTGATACTGAGCGGTATGACCGCCTGGCAGTGGGTGAAGTTGGTTGGGAACTTTCTCAATCTGACTACTGTGGCTGGGCTGTTGGTCGGGGTGGTTGGGCGGGCGCGGTTCAGTCGGGGGCCTCGGGGGTTGTTCTTTGCTAATGGGTACAAGCTCGGGTTTCCGGTGGCGGGGGCGTTCACGATCGGGAATGTGGTGCTGAGCAAGCACGAGCGGTCCTACTTCGACAACCCGGCGCTGGTGCGGCACGAGGAGCGGCATTCGTGGCAGTACTTCTGTCTGATCGGGCTACCGATGCTCCCGCTGTACGTCGTGGCCGTGGTGGTCTCGTTCCTGCTCACCGGTGATCCGGCGTCGCGGAACCCGTTCGAGCGGCTCGCGGACCTGAAGGAAGGCGGGTACGTGGAGCGGCCGATCCAGCCGATCGGGAAGACCGTGACGCAGGCGTTCAGCGTGCTGAAATCGCGTCCGAAAGGGCCGTGAGGACGGTCACCACGCCGCTCGGGTCGTCGACGACGATGTCCGCGGCCTCGATCAGCTCGGTCGCGTTCGAGGAGCGGGTGGCGAGCAGTACGCCGCGCAGCCCGTTGTCACGCTGCGCCTGGATCGCCCGGTACGCCGCCAGGTCGCCCAGGTCGTCACCGGCGTACAGGATCGACCGCGCGCCGGTCGACTCGATCAGCCGGCGGAGCGCGACGCCCTTGTCGATACCGGGCGGCCGCAGCTCGAGTACGAGGTTGCCCGGCTCCAGCCGCAGCCCGGTCTCCTGAGCCAGCGCAGTCAAGGGGGCCCGTAGCAGTTCCAGCGCCCCGGCCGGATCCTCCAGCCGACGGGTGTGCACCGCCAGCGAGCTGTCCTTGTCCTCCACGAACGCATCCGGTACGCCGACCTCGCGCAGCAGCCCCGGCAACCGGTCCCGAGCCTTCGTGACGCCCTCCGGAACCGGCTCGCTCGTCACCTTGCCGGTCGCGGCGTCCCAGCGCTCCAGCCCGTAGTGCCCGAGTACGACGAGACTCCCGAGCCCCGGGTGTCCGCTCACCCCGGAAAGCTCGGTGGCGACCAGTGCAGGCCGCCCGGTGACGATCGCGACCTGGTTCACGGACCGAGCGAGCCGGGCCAGCGCGTCCAGGGCGCCTTCAACCGGGCGGGACCGGGCCGGGTCCTCGACCAGCGGCGAGAGTACGCCGTCGAAGTCGGTCGAGATCACCGCGGTCGACGGGTCGGAGACGATGGCTTCCCAGCCCTCCCGTCCCGCATTGGTCTGAATGACCGGAATGCTCATCCGCTGTAGTCCGAGGTCAGGATCACGGTCAGGCGATCCTTCTTCATGTTGTCCAAAGCGCCCTTGGTGCGGCCGATGCCGAGGTCGTGGGCGAGCTGGTTGGCGGCGTCGAGCATGCCCGGTGGGTAGTAGACCGTGCTCTCGGCGATCTTGCCGTGCCAGTTGTCCGGCGACCCGGACACGGTCCAGCCGGCCTGCCGGGCGCGGCTCGCGACGGTGTCGGCGAGACCCTTGCGCGAGGTGTTGTTGTAGACCTCGATCGCCGGGCGTTCCTCGGCCGGGATCGTCACCGGCTGCGTCGGCTTCGGCGGCTGGGTGGTCTGAGTCGGCTGCGTGGTCTCAGTCGGCGCGGTCGACGGCGGTTTGGTGCTCTCCGGAGGAGGCGGCGGCGCGCTGGTCTCCTCGGTCGTCGGCTTCGTCGACGGTTTCGGCACACTCGCCCCGACGGTGGACGGGCCCGAGGAGGGTTTCGCCGACGGCTTCGGCGAGACGCCGGCCGGCTCGTCGGCCTTGCTGTCGTCCCCCCGCGTCCCGAACAGCACCAGCAGCCCGGCCACGATCGCCACCACGGCAGCCACGGCGACGAGCGAAGACAGCACCTGCCCCTGCTCGCCCCGCGGACGTGGGGCAGCGAGGCGTGCCCGAAGGCGGGACATGGTCAGACCTCGATGCCCAGTCGGCGAGCGGAGCGGGCGCGCTGGCGGGCCGCGCGGAGGCGGCGCAGGCGCTTGACCAGCAGCGGGTCGTGCGCGAGGGCCTCGGGGCGGTCGATGAGCGCGTTCAGGACCTGGTAGTACCGGGTCGCCGACATCTGGAACTGGTCCCGGATCGCCTGTTCCTTGGCGCCGGCGTACTTCCACCAGTGCCGCTCGAAGGCGAGGATCTGTCCGTCCCTCTCAGAGAGCCCGGCAACAGCAGGCGGCGCAGCTTCGGCGGGGCCGGAAGAGCTGGCGTTGGCGCTGTCCATGTGCAGCTGACTCCTGTGCGGTCGGTGATCGTCCGTCCGCCTGCCACTCTACGTGCTGAACAACAGCGATGTCATTCACCGCTCGGCCGACACGAAGCGTGTCGCTGACAAGACAACCGGACGCACTCAACTCTGGCAGGATCAGACAAGTGAGCTCAACTCTGTCCAGCGTGGCGCTGGTCGAGGAGCTGCAGGGGCGGATTCGTGAGGTCGACGCACTCGTCAACGCCGTCTGCACACCCAACCCCGCCGCGCTCACCGACGCCGCCCGACTCGACACCGAGCGTGACGAGGGGCAGGTCCGCGGGCCGCTGCACGGCGTACCGGTGCTGGTCAAGGACAACGTCGACACAGCCGACCTGCCGACCACGGCCGGCTCGCTGGCGCTGGCGGACCAGCCACCGCCACCGGACGACGCCCCGCTGGTACGGCGGCTGCGCGCGGCGGGCTGTGTGGTCCTGGGGAAGACCAACCTGAGCGAGTGGGCGAACTTCCGCGGCTCGGCGTCCTCGTCCGGCTGGAGCGCGTACGGCGGCCTCACTCGCAACCCGTATGCGCTGAACCGCTCGGCCGGCGGCTCCTCGTCGGGCTCCGGCGCCGCGGTCGCGGCAGGACTGGCGGACTACGCGATCGGAACCGAAACCAACGGCTCGATCGTTTGCCCAGCCGCCCTGAACGGTGTCGTCGGCCTGAAGCCCACGGTCGGGCTCGTCCCGCAGCAGGGCATCGTCCCGATCTCGCACTCGCAGGACACCGCCGGCCCGATGACCAGGACCGTCAAGCAGGCCGCTGCGCTCCTGACTGTCCTCACCGGCGGCCAGACGGACTACACCGAGGCCTGCCGCGGCACGGACCTCAGCAACGTGCGCATCGGCGTACCGCGCGGTCCTCTCTGGGGCTACTCGACCGGCCTGGACCAGGTCACCGAGAGGGCGCTTGAGCTCCTCAGCCAGTGCGGGGCCACGCTGGTCGACCACCTGTCGTTGCCGACACCAGGTGGCGACGAGGACCAGCTACAGGTCCTCTCGCACGAGCTGAAGGTCGACATGGCGGCGTACCTCGCCACTCGCGCACCGGGCGGCCCGCGAACGCTGGACGACCTCATCGAGTTCAACAAGAAGCATGCGGACCAGGAGCTGCAGTGGTTCGGCCAGGAGCTGTTCGAACGCGCCGCTGCCACGGAGGGCCTCAGCTCCCCCGTGTACGTCGCCGCACGCCTCACCGCGCTGCGCGCCGGCCGCGACGGGATCGACAACCTGCTCCGCGACAACCAGCTCGACGCACTGGTGTCGCCGGCGTACTCGCCGGCCTGGGCGATCGACCTGGTGAACGGCGATCACGTGCTCGGCAGCTCGTCGTCGCACGCGGCTCTGGCCGGCTATCCACTGCTGTCCGTCCCGTCCGGAGTGGTCTCCGGACTGCCGGTCGGGCTCACGATCAGTGGTACGGCGCGAAGTGAGGTCACGCTCATTCGCTTGGCGCACGCCTTCGAAACCGCGAGAATCGTTGCGGACGGACCGTTCCCGACCCCGGAGTTCAGACAGTGGGTATAGATCGCGTCAGGTGGGGAATTGTTGCGACCGGCAACATTTCGACCCAGTTCACGCACGATCTCGGGCTGCTCCCGGACGACGCCGTGGTGACCGCGGTCGCGTCCCGTTCCCAGGACAGCGCGCAGAAGTTCGCCGCCGAGTTCGGCATCCCGCACGCGTACGACGACTACCGCCGGCTGATCGACTCCGGCGAGGTCGACGTGATCTATATCGGCACACCGCATCCGCAGCACTACGCCGTCGCCCGTACGGCGTTGCAGGCCGGCGTCGCCGTACTGTGCGAGAAGCCCGTCACCCTGACCGCGCAACAGGCCCGGGACCTGATCGCGGTCGCCGCCGAGAACAACACGCTGTTCGCCGAGGCGATGTGGATGCGCACCAACCCGGTGATCCAGGCGCTCTTCGAGGACCTCGGCAGCGGCTCGATCGGCGAACCGCAGCAGGTGGTCGCGGACTTCGCCTTCAAACTTCAGAAGCAGAGTCACAAACCTTCATTGCCGGTTCGCCTGCTCGACCCCGCGCTCGGGGGAGGCTCGCTGATGGACGGCGGCATCTACCCGGCAACCTTCGCCTATATGGCCCTGGGCCGACCAGCAGAGGTGAGAGCTGTCGGTTCGCTCAACGAGGACGGCGTGGACCTGAACGTCGCGATGGCCTGGCGGTACGAGTCCGGCGCGGTCGCCGCGCTGACCTGCGGCCTGCGCTCACAGAACCCGTGGGTCGCGTCGATCAGCGGACCGGACGGCAATCTCCAGCTTCCGCACCGTTTCCACCACCCCGAGTACTACGTGCGCACGACCGCTTCCGGAGCGGAGCGGATCGCCGTCCCCACGCATGGCCGTGGGTACCACTATGAGGCGGCAGAAGTGATGCGTGCATTGCGCCAGGGACTGCTCGAGGTTCCGGCTCTTCCCCACGCCGGCACGCTCGAGATTCTCGAACTGCTCGACGAGACCCGGAGCCAGATCGGGGTGCGCTACCCCGGTGACGACGACGACCTGAGTGGATGACGCTGAACATGCCGAACGGTAGGAGTTCCTTCGTAGTGGTGGCCAACCGGCTGCCGGTCGACCGGATCGAGATGCCCGACGGCAGTACGGCGTGGCGCCGCAGTCCAGGCGGACTCGTCACGGCGCTGGCGCCGGTGATGCAGGGCCACCACGGCGCCTGGATCGGCTGGACCGGGAGCCCGGACGAGAAGGTCGATCCCTTCGACAACGACGGGATGCATCTGGTCCCGGTGATGCTCTCGGCCGAGGACGTGCAGCTGTACTACGAGGGTTTCTCCAACGCGACGCTGTGGCCGCTGTACCACGACGTGATCGTGGCGCCGGAGTTCCACCGCGAGTGGTGGGAGTCGTACGTCGCGGTGAACCGGCGGTTCGCGGAGGCCGCCGCGGAGGCCGCCGACGACAACGCCGACGTGTGGGTGCACGACTACCAGCTCCAACTCGTTCCCGCGATGCTCCGCCGGCTGCGTCCCGACGTACGGATCGGCTTCTTCCTGCACATCCCGTTCCCGCCGACCGAGCTGTTCGCGCAGATGCCGTGGCGGCGGCAGATCCTGGACGGGCTGATGGGCGCGGACCTGGTCGGTTTCCAGCGGCCCGGTGCGGCGTCGAACTTCGCCCGGCTGGCCCGCAACCGGATGGGTCTGCGGACCCGCGGCGACCGGATCCACCTGCCGGACGACCGGATCGTCCGGGCGAAGGCGTTCCCGATCTCGATCGACGTCAACGAGCTGGAGAGCCTCGCCCGGCAGCCCGAGACGACGGCGCGCGCGGCCGAGATGCGCCAAGAGGTCGGCAATCCGTCGCACATCCTGCTCGGCGTCGACCGGCTCGACTACACCAAGGGCATACGGCAACGGCTGCGGGCGTTCGGCGAGCTGCTGGACGAGAAGCGGATCTCGGTCGACGACGCGGTGTTCATCCAGGTCGCGACGCCGTCGCGGGAGCGCGTCGAGCAGTATCGGGTGCTGCGCGACGAAATCGAGCTGCTGGTCGGCCGGATCAACGGCGAGCACGGCCGGATCGGTACACCGGCGATCAACTACCTGCACACGTCGTACTCGCGGACCGAGATGGCCGCGCTGTTCCGGGCCGCGGACGTCGCGGTCGTGACACCGTTGCGCGACGGGATGAACCTGGTCGCCAAGGAGTACGTGTCGACGCGGTACGACGACACCGGCGCGCTCGTGCTGAGCGAGTTCGCGGGCGCGGCGGACGAGTTCCGGCAGGCGTTCCTGGTGAACCCGCACGACATCAACGGGATGAAGGACACGATCGTCGACGCGATGAACACCGACGACCGGCAGCTCGGCCGGCGGATGAAGGCGATGCGCAAGCACCTCGCGGCGCACGACGTGAACCTCTGGGCCCAGACCTTCCTGAAGGCGCTGCATGACGAGGACTGACGAGCACGTCCTGGCGCTCGATCTCGGTACGTCGTCGGCGCGGGCGCTCGTCCTCTCCGCCGACGACGCCGCACCGATCCCCGGCGCACTCGCGCGGCACAAGATCTCCCCGGCGTACGGCAATGACGGCTCCGCGACGCTCGACCTGCACGAGTACGTCGAGGGCCTGCTCGGGTGCCTGGACGAGCTGGAGCAGAACGGTCATCTGGACGGTATCGGCGCGATCGTGCTGTCCTCGCAATGGCACTCGATCGTTGCCCTCGACAACAGGGGCGCGGCCCGGACGCCGGTGATCACCTGGGCCGACACGCGCTCGATCGACCTCGGGCTCGGTCCGTCGTTCGACGAGCAGGCGTTCCACGCACGCACCGGCACCTGGCTGCACCGGCTGTACTGGACCCGCCGGATCCCGTGGCTCCTCTCGGACGACTCCCCGGCCGCCTTCGCCGGCCTGCCCGACCTGGTGCTCGAGCGACTGACCGGCGAGCGCGCCACGTCCGTCTCGGTCGCGTCCGGGACCGGCACGCTGGACCTCGCGACCGGTGCGTACGACGCCGAGGCGCTGGACATCGCGGGCGTCAAGGCCGACCGGTTGCCTTCGATTGTGCCGACCGGTTGGACGGGCACCTTGTCCAAGGAGTACGAACGTCGCTGGCCCGGGCTGGTCGGCGTACCCGTGCACCCGCCGACCGGTGACGGCGCCGCGTCCAACGTCGGGACCGGCGGGTACGACGCCGGCGTCGCAGCGGTGACCGTCGGTACGTCGGCCGCCGTACGCGTCGTGCACCCGATCGAGAACGCGCCTGAGCTGCCGTGGGAGCTGTGGCGGTACCGGGTCGACGACAAGCGGGCCGTGACCGGTATGGCGTTCTCCGCCGCCGGGAACCTGCACGCCTGGCTGACCGGAGTACTGCGGCTCAAGTCCGACGAACCGACCGACGTCGAGATCGGGGCGTCCCACGCGATCGCGATCCCGTTCATGGCCGGCACCAGGCCTCCCGCCGTGGTGCCCGGCGGATCCGGCGTGTACTTCGGCTTGTCGTTCGACGACAGCCCCGCCGACCTGCTCGCGGCAGCGCTCCAAGGCGCGTCGCTCGAGATCGACCGCGGGCTGCGGACCCTCGACAGGCTCTTCGACCGCCAGCTCGACGTGGTCCTCGGCGGCGGTGGCATCGACGCGTCCGAGTGGTGGCGCCGCTGCCTGACCGCAACCTTCGCCCGCCCCACCACAGTCTGCGCCGAACCCGAAGTCGGCGCCCGAGGAGCAGCCGCAGTCGCCCTCGGGCTGTCGCCCGAACCAGGCGGCGAACACCTGACCCCGGTCCCGGACGAGGTGTCCCGCGTCGCCGACCTCCGCCTGCGCTACGAGCCCCTCCGCCAACTCGCCGTACAGGCCTCGAAGGTCTTCAACTGATGCCCTACAACACCGATATCGGGCAGATGCTCGACGCCGACCCCTTCGAGCTCGCCGGCAGCATCTTCGGAGCTGTCTTCGCGGGGGTCGCGATCGGCGACCAGACCGCGTACGGCAGGGTTCGCAAGCAACTCCGTGCCCGCTTCGGCAACCCGCGCTGGTCGGACCCGCACTCCGGGGTCTACGACGCCGTCGCGCTGCAGACGACCCTGGTCTGGGAGCGCGCATTGGTGGCAACCCGCGCCCACAGCGGAGTGCTGGTCCTGCTTCCGCGCGGCACCCGCCTCCTCGCAGCCCCCGACCCGGTCGCCGCACTCCGCGAGTTCCTCTGACCGCCGTACCGCGGTTGCGGTACGGCGGTCATACGGCTGCAGGACGACGCGCTCCTTCGGCCGGGCACGTACTGTGAAGGAATGGAACGGCTCATCAGGTTCTGCCGTGCCTGCAGTCGGCACCCGCTGGCGCTGGACCTTGCGCTTGCCCTTGCGCTCCTGCTGATCAATCTGCTGGTGCCAGGCGGCAAGCACGTCGGCGAACGGATCGAGCTGAACGTGACGGTGGTGCTGCTGGCCGTCATGGGTGCGGCCGCGCTCACGTTCCGGCGCCGGGCGCCGCTCGCGGTCCTGGTGGTCACCACCGCCGTCGCGAGCGCATTCGTGATCGCCGAGCAGGCCAAGAGCCCGATCGTGGCCTTCATGGGCGTCGCGGTCTACACCGTCGTGATGTCGAAGGATCGGCTGACCAGGTGTGTCGCGGTGATCGCCACGGCACTGGTCACGCTGGTCGTCGAGGTCTTGTTCGTCGGCGGGGATGTCCTCGACAACCTGGGCCTGGTCTTCTTCGTGCTGTTCTCTGGCGCGATCGGCGAGGCGGTGCGGAACCGCCGGGCGTACCTGCTGGAACTCGAGGAACGGGCCCTGCGAGCCGAACGGTCGCGTGACGAAGAGGCGCAGCGGCGGGTCATCGAGGAGCGACTGCGTATCGCCCACGAACTCCACGACGTGATCGCGCACCACATCGCGCTGATGAACGTGCAGGCCGGCGTCGCGGCACATGTACTTCGGAGTCAGCCCGACGAGGCCGAACGAGCCATGGCCCTGGTGCGCTCCGGCGGCCGCACCGTGCTCCAGGAGCTGACAGTGCTCCTCGGCGTACTGCGTAGGTCTGGTTCGCCGCTGCCTACGGCCCCCGCGCCGTCGCTGCACGAACTGGACACCCTCATCCACTCCTTCACCGCAGCCGGCGTGAAGGTCGACTGGATACCACCTGCGTCCACGGGCACACTCCCGGACGTCATAGAACTCACGGCGTACCGCGTCGTCCAGGAGTCCCTCACCAACGTCCTCAAACACGCTCCCGGTGCGTCCGCCCGCGTCCGCATCACCCGCGCTGCAGGTGGTCTGACGGTCGAGGTCACCGATACCGGCCAGGCTTCCCCGCTTGGGGAGTCGACTACCCAACCGGGTGGCGGCCATGGGCTCATCGGGATGCGAGAGCGGGTCGCCGCCGTCGGCGGCACACTACGCACCGGGCCGGGCCCGTCGAGCGGGTTCGCCGTACATGCTGTGCTGCCTCTGGAGACGGGAGTTGTGGGTGACGATCAGAGTGTTGCTGGCGGACGACCAGACGTTGATCCGGAGCGGGTTCCGCGTGCTGGTCGGATCGGCGCCGGACCTGCAGGTCGTTGCTGAGGCGGCGGACGGGCGGGAAGCGGTCGAGTTGGCGCGGTCCGAGCGGGCCGACGTGGTGCTGATGGACATCCGGATGCCCGAGGTCGACGGCCTCGCGGCGACCCGGATGATCACCGCGGACGAGGCGCTGGCGGGTGTGAAGGTGCTGATCCTGACCACGTTCGAGGTCGACGAGTACGTGTTCGACGCGATCCGCGCCGGCGCCAGCGGCTTCCTCGGCAAGAGCGTCGAGCCGGCCGAGCTGATCGACGCCATCCGCGTGGTCGCGCGCGGCGACGCCCTGCTGTCCCCGAAGGCCGTCCGCGGCCTGATCAACCGCTTCCTCGCCGAACCCACCCCCGGCACCCCGGTCGGGCCCACGGTCCTCGACGCCCTCACCGACCGCGAACGCGAGATCGTCGGCCTGGTCGCCCTCGGCCTGTCCAACGACGAGATCGCCGAACGCCTCGTGCTCTCCCCGTCGACGGCGAAGACCCACGTGAACCGCGCGATGGTGAAGCTCGACTGCCGCGACCGCGCGCAGCTCGTCGTCCTGGCGTACCAGACCGGCCTCGTGCGTCCCGGCGTACCGCAGGCGTAGTAGCAGGTACGGCGAACGCGGTACGGCGAGAAGCCCACCGGGAGCAGACGCGAGCGACGGCCCCGCGCCGGGAGCATCGGTCGCATGGCTACGTACCTCTATCGGCTCGGCCGATTCGCGTTCCGCCGCCGCCGGTTGGTGCTCCTGATCTGGCTGGGACTCCTGGCTGCCGGAGCAGTCGGTGCAGGCACGCTCTCCGGCCCGACCGCCAACGGCTTCTCGATCCCCGGCACCGAGTCGCAGCGTGCCGCGGACCTGCTCAACGACCGCTTCCCACAGGCCGGCGCCGATGCCGCGACCGCCCGGATCGTGTTCCAGGCGCCTGCCGGTCAGAAGCTCACCGACTCGCCACAGGTGCGGCAGACCCTGGACCGGATCGCGGTCGCGCCCCAGGTCGCCCGCGTCGTGGATCCCTTTGCCGCCAAGGCGATCTCCGCCGACGGCCGCACCGGCTACGCGCAGGTCACCTACAAGGTCACCGCTCAGGAGATCACCCCCGAAGCGCAGCAGGCGGTCGCCGACGCGGTCGAACCGGCGCGCGCGGCCGGCCTCACCGTCGAGTTCGGCGGCGACGCGCTGCAAGGGCAGGGCGAGCAGCCGCTCACCGAAGTGATCGGTATCGGCGTGGCCGCCGTCGTCCTGCTGATCACGTTCGGCTCGCTGATCGCCGCCGGCCTACCGTTGCTGTCGGCAATCATCGGGGTAGGCCTCGGCGTCACCGCCATCTCGACCATCAGCGGTTTCGTCGACATCGGATCCGGTACGCCGATCCTCGCGCTGATGATCGGCCTCGCGGTGTCGATCGACTACGCGCTCTTCATCATGTCCCGCTACCGGCACGAGCTGAGCACCGGGCTGGAGCCCGAGGAGGCCGTCGGGCGCGCGGTCGGTACCGCCGGCTCGGCCGTGGTCTTCGCCGGTCTGACCGTGGTGATCGCGCTGGCCGGACTGTTCGTGGTCGACATCCCGTTCCTCACCCAGATGGGCCTGGCGGCGGCGTTCACCGTGGTCGTCGCGGTCGCGATCGCCCTCACCCTGCTGCCGGCGCTGCTCGGGTTCGCGGGGCGGCGGGTTCTCGGCGGCCGGATTCCCGGCCTCCGCGGCGGCGATCCGGAAGCGGCCGGACGGACGACGATCGGCCGCCGCTGGGCAGGCTTCATCACCCGCCGTCCGCTGGCGGTGCTGGTGGTGACCGTGATCGGCCTCGGCACGCTCGCGATCCCGGCGACCGACCTCGAACTCGGGCTGCCCGACGACAGCACGGCCGCACCCGACTCGACCCAGCGCAAGGCGTACGAGATGCTCTCCGAGGGCTTCGGGCCCGGCTTCAACGGGCCGCTGATGGTGGTCGTGGACGCCGGCGCGTCCACCGATCCGCAGACGGCCGCCACCGCGACCGCAGCCGCGGTCCGCGGGCTGCCGGACGTGACGATGGTGACACCACCGGTCTTCAACCCGGCCGGGAACACGGCGTTGCTGACCGTGATCCCGTCGAGCGGCCCGAGTACGCAGCAGACCAAGGACCTGGTCGAGGCGATCCGGTCGATGCCCGACCGCGATCGCGCCGAGGTGGCGGTCACCGGGGCGACCGCGGTCAGCATCGACATCTCGAACAAGCTCGGTGGCGCGCTGCTGCCGTACCTGTCGCTGATCATCGGGCTCGCGTTCCTGCTGCTGATGCTGGTGTTCCGCTCGATCCTGGTGCCGTTGAAGGCGACACTCGGGTTCCTGCTCACCGTCGTGGCGACGTTCGGCGCGCTGGTCGCGGTGTTCCAGTGGGGCTGGCTGGCCGGGCTGTTCGGCATCACAGGACAGACCGGGCCGGTGATCAGCATGCTGCCGATCTTCCTGATCGGGGTGGTGTTCGGGCTCGCGATGGACTACCAGATCTTCCTGGTGACGCGGATGCGCGAGCAACACGTCCACGGAGCCGCACCGCGGGCGGCGGTCGTCGACGGGTTCGCGCACGGGGCCCGGGTGGTGACCGCGGCCGCGGTGATCATGACCGCGGTGTTCTCCGGGTTCATCCTGTCCGGCGAGACGCTGATCCGGGAGATGGGCTTCGCACTGGCCCTCGCGGTCCTGATCGACGCGTTCGTGGTCCGGATGACCGTCGTACCGGCCGTGATGGCGCTGCTCGGCCGCCGCGCCTGGTACCTCCCCACCTGGCTGGACCGGCTCCTCCCGAACGTCGACGTAGAAGGCGACTCCCTCCGCCGCCGGCCCACCACCGACCACACCCCCAACCCCCAACTCGCCAACCACTGACCCCGCGCCAGCGCCCCCACCGCCGCTCACTCCATATCAGCTGCTCAGTCACAAGAGCCGGTCATCCGGCTGACCTGTCCGCCGCACCCAGAAGGTGTCTGCTCCCCCGGCAACCGGCTGACCACGCTCACGGGCAGCCACAGCCCGCCGAAACCGGCAACTCGACAGTACGTATGCATCTACTACCTGCCTGTCCGCACCGGCCGGCAGGCTTGATCGCCGGACAGTGGACGTATACGTACTGTCGACCTGCACAAACCCACAGCACAACCACCCAAGCACCAACCCGGCAGCACCCACGCCCACACAACCAACACAAGGCCGGATATCCCCTCGGGTTGGGGGTTCTCTGCTGTTATGCGAGGGGAGAACCCACCACGCGAGTGGATATCCCCCGTGGTGACAGCTGCCGACCGCACCCGGTGCGAGCGGGCTGAACCGGTTGGGTGACGGTGGCCACTGACAGGACGCGGCGTGGGCCGGATCATGGCGGCCATGTGGCGGGAAATGATGAAGTCGAAGGTGCACCGGGCGACGGTGACGCAGGCCGACCTGGACTACGTCGGGTCGTGCACGCTGGACGCCGACCTGATGGACGCGGCCGACCTGCTGCCCGGCGAGAAGGTGGACATCGTCGACGTCACCAACGGTCAGCGGCTGTCGACGTACCTGATCGAAGGGCCGCGCGGGTCCGGGATCGTCGGGATCAACGGGGCCGCGGCGCACCTGATCCACCCGGGTGACCTGGTGATCCTGATCGCGTACGGGATGTTCGACACCGCCGAGGCGAAGGTTTTCGAGCCGAGCGTAGTCTTCGTGGACGAGGACAATGCGATCACCCGCATCGGTTCCGACCCCGCCGAGGCGCTGCCGGACAACGGCACCGGCAGCGGCACGCTGCGCGGGGACCAACTGCACCCGTAGCCACGACCGGCGCCACCACCGCCGCGCCGAGAAGAGGACTGGTCGACGATGACCGACACCACCGCGCAGGACGCTCCGAAGACGGCCTCGCACGACAACGAGCCGAGCGCGAAGCTGCGTGCGTTCATGAACTCCGGCTGGGCGGACTCCGAGCGGACCGACCTGTCCCTGAGCGACGTCGGCGTGTGGGCGGCGAAGCGCCGCGACGCGCTGTCGCAGGCTTTCCCGGGCGAGCGGCTCGTGATCCCGGCCGGCACCTACAAGGTCCGCTCGAACGACACCGACTTCGTCTTCCGCCCGCACACCGACTACGTGTGGCTGACCGGTAACCAGACGTCGGACGCGGTCCTCGTCCTGGAGCCGAACGGCACCACCGGCCACGACTCGGTGCTGTACTTCCGCCCGCGCGCCGACCGCTCGCAGGGCGAGGAGTTCTGGCGCGACCGGATGTACGGCGAGCTCTGGGCCGGCCGGCGCCCGTCGCTGACCGAGACCGCCAAGGAGTTCGGGATCGAGACGCGGTACGTCGACCAGTTGGCCGACGCGCTCAAGGGCGACGTACCGACCCGGGTACGGCGGGGCGAGGACCAGTCGATCGCCGCGCTGCTGAGCGGTGCCCGAACCGAGGACCCGAAGGACAAGGAGCTGGCGGCGACACTGTCCGAGCTGCGGCTGGTCAAGGACGCGTACGAGCTCGAGCAACTCCGGGACGCCGTCGGGATCACACACCGTGGTTTCTCCGACGTACTCGCCGAGATGGACAAGGTCCGGCAGTACGGCGAACGCTGGATCGAGGGCACGTTCTGGCGCCGGGCCCGGGCCGAGGGCAACGACGTCGGGTACACGTCGATCGCCGCGGCCGGTCCGCACGCGACCACGCTGCACTGGATCGAGAACGACGGCCCGGTGAACGACGGCACGCTGATGCTGCTCGACATGGGCGTGGAGAACCGGCAGCTGTACACCGCGGACATCACCCGGACGCTGCCCGTGAGCGGTGAGTTCACGCCGCGCCAGCGGGACCTGTACCAGCTGGTGCTGGACGCGCAGAACGCCGGGATCGCGGCACTCACGCCGGGTGCGAACTTCCGCGCCGGGCACGAGGCGGCGATGGAGGTCATCGTCCGCGGCCTGGACGCCATGGAACTGCTGCCGGTGCCGGCGGAGGAGGCGCTCGACCCCGAGGGCCGCCTGTACCAGCGCTACACCCTGCACGGCGTCAGCCACATGCTCGGCCTCGACGTCCACGACTGCTCCGCGGCCCGCGACGAGAACTACCGCAAGGGTCCCGTCCAGCCCGGCTACGTCCTCACCGTCGAACCCGGCCTGTACTTCCAGTCCGACGACCTCACCGTCCCCGAGGACCTCCGCGGCATCGGCATCCGCATCGAGGACGACATCCTCATCACCGACGGCACCCCGGAAAACCTCTCCGAAGCCATGCCCCGCACCGTCGAGGGCATCCAGGACTGGATGGCCTCCTAGCCGACGCGCTCGGGGCGGTGGTGTGGGGCGAACTCGCCGAGTTTGCCGGTCCTGAGCCGCATGCGGACCAGCATCTCGACCGTGGTCGTCGCCGCCGCCACCCCGTCGATCACGCTCACCCCGAGCGCGGCCGACAGGTCGTGACACAGATCGGCCATACCGGCGCAGCCCAGCACGATGGCGTCCGAACCGTCGAGCGCCAGCGCCTCCTCACACGCCCGGAGGATCGTGCCCCGCGCGTGCGGATCCGTCTCCAGAGCAAGGACGGGGATCTCGCACGCGTGGATTCCCCGGCACTGCCGCGCAACGCCGTACTCCTCGGCCAGATCGTGCGCATGACCGACGGTCCGGGCCAGCGTCGTGACGACGCTGAACCCGCGGCCCAGGTACGACGCCGTACGCATGCCGGCCTCGGCGATGCCGACGACCGGCCCGCGGGCGAGCTCCCGCGCCGCCTTCAGCCCCGGATCGCCGAAGCACGCGATGACGTACCCGTCGTACCCGGCCGCTTCACCGTCCGCGATCTCCTGCAGCAGACCCGGTATGGCGAGTGCGTCGTCGACGTGACTCTCGATGGCCGGCGGTCCCTGCCGGGGACTGACCGCGTCGACGAGCACCCCCGGACCGGCGACCGCACGAGCGCAGTCGCCGATCAGGGCGGTCATCGACGCGGTGGTGTTGGGGTTGATGACCTTGATCCGCATCGTCGTCACGCCTGCTCGGCCGCCACACCGGCCCGGCGCGCGAGGACCGTGTAGACGGCGAAGCCGACACCGCAGCCGATGAACCAGCTGTAGTCGCTGATCCAGAGTCCGTCGCCGACCCAGCGGGGCACGAGGACCGACGCCACCGAGACCACACCGGCGGCGATCACGGACTGGACGGCGACCGGGTTGTAGCCCTTGCGGTAGTAGTACGCGCCGTCCTCGTCGAGGGTGAACAGGTCGTCGACAACCACTTTCTGCCGACGGATCAGGTAGAAGTCCGCGATCAGGATGCCGAACAGCGGGCCGATCAACGCGCCGAGGATGCCCAGCGTGTAGTGGATCGCCGTGTCGTTGTTGTACCAGTTCCACGGCGTCAGGAGGACCGAGCCGACGGCCGCGATCATGCCGCCCATCCGCCAGCTGATCTTCTGCGGGCTGACGTGCGAGAAGTCGAACGCCGGCGAGATGAAGTTCGCGACGATGTTGATCCCCACGGTCGCGGTCACGAAGGTCGCCGCGCCGAGCAGGATCGCGAACGTGCTGTCGATCCGCTCCACGGTCTTGATCGGGTCCGTCAGAAGCTCGCCGTACACGGGAACCGTCGCGCCCGCGGTGAGCACGGTGAGGAGTGAGAAGAAGACGAAGTTGATCGGCAGGCCCCAGAAGTTGCCCTTCCGCACGCTCTGGAAGCTGCGTCCGTAGCGGGCGAAGTCGCCGAAGTTCAGCATCGGGCCGGAGAAGTACGAGACGACCAGCGCGATCGCGCTCAGCATCGTGCCGATCGTGGCCCACCCGGACAGGCTGTGGTTCGACAGGTTGAGATCGATGGTGAAGTCGGACTTGACCAACAGGTACACGCACAGCAGCAGCATCGTCACGTAGACGGCCGGGCCGGCCAGGTCGATGAACTTCCGGATGCTCTCCATCCCGCGCCAGAACAGCGCGGCCTGGGCGACCCACAGGATCACGAAGCTGACGTAGCCGAGCACCGACAGACCGGCGAAGCCGTGCACGTCCTTGTCCGCCCACGGAGCCAGTCCGGGCCAGAGCTTGAGGAAGACGATGTTCAGCGACTCGGCCGCCAGGAAGGTCTGCACGCCGTACCAGGCGACGGCGATCAGGCCGCGAATGATGGCCGGGATATTCGCCCCCAGGACGCCGAACGAGACCCGGCTGATCACCGGGTACGGAACACCCGCGAGCTGGCTCGGTTTTGCGACCAGGTTGCAGAAGAATTGCACGATGCAGATACCGGCGATCAGGCAGACGAATACCTGCCAACTGGTCAGGCCGAGCGCGAACAAACTCCCCGCGGTGAGATAACCGCCGACACTGTGCACGTCGGACATCCAGAACGCGAAGATGTTGTAACTGCGCCAGGTCTGCTGCTTCAGCGGCGCGAGGTCCTCGTTGGTCAGCCGCGGGTGGTAGTCGCGCTTCGCCGCTAGTTCGGTCACCATGCTGTGCTCCTCCGGACCGGGCCGCGGGCGGATCGCGCGGCCAGTGAACCGAAGCTAGGAATAGCGTGTTGCGCGGAATGACGTCCACGGTGAACGCCCGGTTTCCGCTCAAATATAGGAAAAGCGGCGCAAATATAGGAAACGTGCTTCAGGCCGGGTCGGCGAAGCATTCCGGGTCGTCGGCGAACTCCGAGATCGCGCTCTTCAGATGCGCGTAGTGCCGCTCCGACTCGGCGATCAGCGTCTCCGTGTCCCGGGCGACGTACGCCGCGATCAGCCGCTCGTGATCCGCGTGGAAACCGGCTCGCTCGTGCGTGCGGACCCGCGACATCGGCCGGGCCGGCTCGGTGATGTTCCACGCGGTCTCGTACATCCGGATCAGCCGGTGCATCCCCGACGGCTCGATCAGCGCGAAGTGGAACCGGCGGGTCGCGGCGGCGTACTCACGGTCCCCCGCGGCGCCCGCATCGGCCAGTGAACCATGGGCGTCCCGGATCCGGTCATGGTCGACGGAGGTCGCGTTGACCGCCGCCGCACGCAGCGCCGCGGACTCCAGCGCCTGCCGTACGTCGTACAGCTCGCGGAACTCCAGGAACGTCAGCTTCGCCACCCGGTACCCGACATGCGGACGATGCTCGACCAGCCCTTCGCCGAACAACGTCTTCAGAGCCTCGCGCACCGGAATCGCACTGACCCCGAAGAACGCCGCGACCTCGTCGATCGGCACCGACGTCCCCGGCGGCTGATCACCGGTCAGAATCGCATGCCGCAGATCACTCTCGACCGGCGGCATCTCGCCCGCCGCGGCAGCAGTCCGAACCAGCCGCGACGTAAAGTCCGACGGTCTACGCATCTCCGGACGATAAGCCTCACCGAATCATCTGTCGAGCAGCGTCTCAGGCCAGGCCGGCAGCGATGAACGTGAGGGTCCGGGCCTCGATCCGGCGGAGTTCGGCGTCGGAGGCGTCCCGGAGCGGCCCCCGGCCGGTGAGGACGGCGGTCCCGTGGACGAGGGACCAGATCGGGTACTCGATCCCTTCGCGTCGTTGCGGATCGAGAACGCCGGCTTCGACCAGTTCGTCCAGGGCAGCGCACAGCAGACCCAGCGGAGTTCGGTCGGTCGTATCGCGGGCGGCGTACTCGTGCTGCCGCGGCACGGCGAAGGCGGTGGCGAACAGTCCGGGCTCCGCACGGGCGAACTCGAGGTAGGCCGCGCCGATCGCGCCCAGGCGGCGTTGTGCGGCCGCCGGGTTGCCGCGTTTGCCGCGGACGCGGGCGATACCGGCTGCCATCCGGTCGGCCAGCTCGTGCATGGCCGCGGTACAGACCTCGGCGAGCAACTCGTCGCGGTCCGCGAAGTGCCGGTAGGCCGCGTTGGGTACGACGCCGACGATCCGGGTCGCTTCCCGCAGGACCACCGCGTCCGGCCCGCCTGCGCGGGCCAGCTCCACCCCCGCCGCGACCAGACCGGCCCGTACGTCGCCCCGCGGTCGTCGCCGCGAGCGTGGTGCTTCCTCCGCTGTCGTCACCGGCCCAGGATAACAATGTGGACACTGTCCACTAGATATGGTTATGTGGACAGTGTCCACCAACCGCTCCAGTGAGGGGTTCACCATGAGCGAGCAGACAGTTCCGTCGCAGTACACGACCGGTCGGTCGCGGGCCGGCATCGAGCAGGCGTTCGTTGCCGCAGGCAAGAAGCTGGACGAGCTCCAGGCCGCGGATCTCGCGATGCTCGAGGACTACCACACCGGCGGACGGCTCGCGACGATGCAACTCGCGGACCTGGCCGGCATCAGCGCGGACAGCGCGGTCCTGGACGCCGGCGCGGGAATCGGCGGAACGGCCCGGTACGTCGCCTCCCGCTTCGGCTGCCGCGTGACAGCCGTCGACCTCTCCGCCGAGTACTGCGAGATCGCCGGCTGGCTCGACCAGTTGGTCGACCTCGACAACCGGATCGACGTACGCCAAGGCGATGTCACCGCGTTACCGGTCGCTGACTCGTCGTACGACGTCGTGTTCAGCCAGCACGTCCAGATGAACGTGGCCGCCAAGGACCTTCTGTACCGAGAGGCTCGGCGCGTGCTGAAGCCGGGCGGGCGACTCGCGGTGTGGGACATCTGCACCGGCGACCGCGGTGAGCTCGACTACCCGTTGCCGTGGGCAGACGTCCCTGAGCACACCCACCTGATCACCCCGCCGGCCCTCCGCGCCGCGATCGAAGCTGCCGGACTCACCGTCGGCCGATGGTCAGACCTGACCGAGCAGGTTGCCGCCATGATGCGAATGATCCAGTCGCAGCCACCCGGCCCACTCGGCCTGCACGCCTTCGTGCCCAACTTCCGAGAGCGCCTCGACAACCTCGTCGACGCGCTCTCGGACGGCCGCCTCCGAGCGATCCAGGCCGTCGGCCTGGTCAGCCCCTGACGGCTGGGGTTACCAGATGCGCACGCGGTCTTCGGGGGCCAGCCACATCGTGTCGTCGGGGGTTGTCTTGTAGGTGTCGTGGAAGGCGTCGATGTTCTTCACCACCGCGTTGCAGCGGAACTCCGGGGGTGAGTGGGGGTCGATGGTGAGGCGGCGGGCGGCTTCTTCGGGGCGGGTCTTGGTGGCCCAGGCGTGGGCCCAGGCTGCGAAGAAGCGCTCGCTGCCGGCCTGGTCGTCGGCGTCGGCCTGGTCGGCGCCGTCCCGGGACAGCTGGTAGGCGACGTACGCGATGGACAGGCCGCCGAGGTCGCCGATGTTCTCACCGAGGGTGAGTTTGCCGTTCACGTGCTGGCCGGGGGTTTCGGCCGGCTCGAGGGCGTCGTACTGCGCGACGAGTTTGTCGGTGCGCTGCTCGAACGACTCGCGGTCCGCGTCGGTCCACCAGTCGTTCAGGTTGCCGGCGGCGTCGTACCGCGAGCCCTGGTCGTCGAAGCCGTGGCCGATCTCGTGGCCGATCACCGCACCGATGGCGCCGTAGTTCGTGGCGTCGTCGGCGACCAGGTCGAAGAACGGCGGCTGCAGGATGCCGGCCGGGAAGACGATCTCGTTCATCCGCGGGTTGTAGTACGCGTTGACCGTCTGCGGCGTCATCCGCCACTCGTTCCGGTCGACCGGCTTGCCGAGTTTGGCGAGGTCCCGCGCGGTCTCCACCGCGACCGACCGACGGACGTTGCCGAACAGGTCGGCCGGGTCGATCTCGAGCGCCGAGTAGTCCTTCCACTCGTCCGGGTACCCGATCTTCGGGACGAACGTGCCGAGCTTCTCGAGCGCCCGCTGCCGGGTGTCCGGGCCCATCCAGTCCAGGGCCTCGATCCGCTGCCGGTAGGCGGCGACCAGGTTCTGCACGAGCTCGACCATGCGGGCCTTGGCGTCCGGCGGGAAGTGCTCCGCGACGTACAGCTTGCCGAGCGCCTCGCCCAGCGCCGACTCGACCGCACCGACGGCGCGCTTCCAGCGCTCGCGCAGCTCGGGCGCACCGGTCAGGGTCTTGCCGTAGAAGGCGAAGTTCTCGTTGACGAAAGCCTGGCTCAGCAGCGGCGCGGCGCTGTGCACGATCCGCCAGCTCAGCCACTCCTTCCACCGGTCGATGTCGATCTCCTGCAGCGCGGCCGCGGCCGCGGTCAGGAAGTCCGGCTCGCGGACCACGACCTGCGCGAACGCACTCTCCGGCACACCGGCGCCGGCCAGCCAGGCCGCCCAGTCGAACCCCGGCGTCAGCTCCTCGAGCCCGGCCCGGTCGAGCTTGTTGTAGGTGAGCTGGACGTCGCGCTCCTTCACCCGGTCCCAGTGCGCGCCGGCGATCCGCGTCTCCAGCTCGAGGATCCGCTCGGCGGCCGCGCTCCCGTCGGACAGCCCCGCGAGCTCCAGCAGGGTCTCCACGTGCTCGACATACGCCGTCCGGATCGCGGCGAAGCTGTCCTCGCGGTAGTACGACTCGTCGGGCAGGCTGAGGCCGCCCTGGGTCAGGTGGACGATGTTCTCGTCGGAGTTCTTCGCGTCGGCGTCGACCCAGTAGTAGAAGACCCCCGGCACGCCCTGCAGTTCGAGCTGCCCGAGCACGGACACCAGCCCGGCCAGGTCCGTCACGCCCGCGACGAGAGCGAGCTGGTCGGCGATCGGCTCGGCGCCCAGCCGCTCGACCCGCTCGGTGTCCATGAAGCTGGTGTAGAGGTCGGCGATCTTCCGCGGCTCGCTGCCCTCCGGATGCCCGGCCGCGACGGTCTTCTCGACGATCGCGCGGACATCCTGCTCGGCGGTGTCCCAGAGCGCGTGGAACGCGCCGTGGATCGCCTTGTCGGCCGGAATCTCGTGCTCCGCCAGCCATGTCCCGTTCACGAACCGGTACAGATCGTCCTGCGGGCGAACCGCCCCCGAGTCGTCGATTCCTGCTGTCATCCCTGACCCCTTGTCCCAAGTCGAGTTGCTGCCAGCGAACATACCCGGTTCGCGAATCCGCCGTTTTGAACTATCCACAGGACCCTCCCGTTCTCCCGGGTAAAGACCACGGATCAGGGAGGACCCCGCCATGTCACACCTCGTCCGCCGACGTACCGCTCTCGCCGGAGTGCCCGCCGTACTGCTGGGCCTGGCGAGCACCTCGGCAGCGAACGCCGCACCAGCCGCCGCCCCGTTCCCGACCAAGTTCAGCCTGCCGAACGGATTCCAGCCCGAGGGCATCGCGATCGCCCGCGGTACGGCGTACTTCGGTTCCCGTGCCGACGGGGACATCTACGCCGCCTCGCTGCGCACCGGACGCGGCAAGGTGATCAGCCAGGGCCCGGGCACCGGTTCGCTCGGGATGAAGGTCGACCCGTTCGGCCGCCTGTTCGTCGCCGGGGCCGCCGGCGGGAACGGCCGGGTGATCGACACCCGTACCGGCGAGGTCCTGGCCAGCTACACGTTCACGACCACGACGCCGACGTTCGTGAACGACGTGATCCTCGCCAAGGACGGCGCGTACTTCACCGACTCACAGCGACCCGTGTTCTACCGCGTCGCCGGCGCGAAGCCCGAGACGATCCCCCTCACCGGCGACTACCAGCACCTGCCCGGCAACAACGCGAACGGCATCTCGCTGACCCCGGACGGCCGCGCGCTGATCATGGTGCAGTCGTCGACCGGCTTCCTGCTCCGCGTCGACCGGCGGACCGGGGTGGCCCGGCGGATCGACCTCGGCGCCGCGCTGATGACGAACGGCGACGGCCTGCTCCTGCTCGGTCGCACCCTGTACGTCGTCCAGAACCGCCTGAACAAGATCGCGGTGCTCGAACTGAACCACACCGGCACGAAGGGCGAGGTGGTCGGCGAGCTGACCAGCCCGGACTTCGACGTACCGACGACCGTCGCCGCCTTCGGGAGCCGGTTGTACCTGCCCAACGCCCGCTTCACCACGTCACCGACTCCCACCACGGAGTACTGGGTCACCGCAGTCGAACGCTGAACCGTTCCCGGCCGCCGCCGCCCGTCCTACGGTGTGCCGAAGGGGAGGAAACATGAACATTCGTCGTTTGACAGCCGTTCTGAGCTTGCCCGTCCTGCTGATGGGCCTCGTCTCCACGTCGGCGAACGCCACCGGTACCTCGGGGCACGCCGTCAAGCACACGTTCCCGGCGCGGATCGACCTGCCGAACGGGTTCCAGCCGGAAGGGATCGCGATCAGCGGCAGTACGGCGTACTTCGGTTCGCTGGCCGATGGCGACATCTATGCCGCGTCACTGCGCACTGGACGCGGCAAGGTGATCAGCCAGGGACCCGGTACGCCGTCCGTCGGGTTGAAGGCGGACAACCGCGGGCGGCTGTGGATCGCCGGCGGCTCGAGCGGTACGGCGCGTGTCGTCGACATCCGCACCGGGAAGATCCTGAAGAGCTACCCGCTGACCACCGAGCCGGCGACGTTCGTGAACGACGTCGTGCTGAGCAAGACCAGCGCGTGGTTCACGGACTCCAGCCGGGCCGTCGTCTACCAGGTGCCGATCGGTCGCCACGGCCAACTGCTGAACCGGGTACGGACCGTGCCGCTGACCGGCGACTACGTGCACGATCCGACCGGGTTCAACGGCAACGGCATCACGCTGACGCCGGACGGCCGCGCGGTGATCATCGTGCAGTCGTCGACCGGGTTCCTGTTCCGGGTCGACCCGCGGACCGGTGTCACCCAACGCGTCGACCTCGGCGGCACGCTGATGACGAACGGCGACGGCATGCTGCTGCTCGGCCGGACGCTGTACGTCGTGCAGAACTTCCTCAACCAGGTCGCGGTGGTGCGGCTGAACCGGGCCGGGACGACGGGCACGCAGACCCGGGCCATCACCGATCCGGGCTTCGACATCCCGACGACCGCGGCCGCGTTCGGGCACCGGCTCTACCTGGCCAACGCCCGGTTCAGCACCCCGCCGACTCCGACGACGCCGTACTGGGCAACGGCAGTCCGACGCTGAGGGTCAGCGGACGGTGCGGAGGTCGCCTCGGGCCGCGGCCTTGAGGCGGCTTCCGCACGACAGGCGCACGGAGTAGCCGGCCGGGATGTTGAGCGGCTCGCCGGTCTGCGGGTTGCGGCCGGTGCGCGGGGCGCGCATGACCCGCTCGATGCTGAGCAGGCCGGTCAGCGACACCTTGTCGCCGCGCTGCACGGCCTCGGTGACGACGTCGCCCAGCGCGTCGATGACCTTCTCGGCCTGGCCCCGCGGGATCCCCGCCTTCTGCGCCACGCCGGCGATCAGTTCGTTCCGGTTCACGGCTCTCCTCAGACTCGGTTCGACCTTCCGCTCCGCACCTTAACCGAAATGATTGTCGTTAGCGAGAAGGGTTCCGGAATCCGGTCAGCGTCAGAGTCCGTCGCGGTCGTGCCAGTGGTTCTGCCAGCGGTCGTCGATCGCGTCGTCCGCACGCTGGTAGCGGATGTCGGTCGACAGGCGGAGCTCGGTCGACACGTTGTCCAGCGCCGCGTGGACGGTGTGCGCGGTGTGTACGACGACGTCCCCGGCCCTGTAGTCCGCGACCAGCCAGTTGGCGTCGTACTGCGCGGCCAGAGCGGGCAGGTCCGCGGTAATGGACGCCGCAGGGCGCTTCAGCCGGCCGGCAGCCTCCTCCTCGAGCACCCGGTGGTGACTGCCCTCCAGGTAGGTCAGTCCGCCGCGGCTGACCGGGCAGTCACCCAGCGGGATCCACGCGGACAGCACCTGGTCGCTGCCGCCGCGCAGGTACACGAGGTCGTAGTGCGCTTGCGTCGCCGTACCGATGCCGTTCTCGCCCGGCGCTGTCTGCCGGATGATCTTCCGCCGGTGCAGGAACGGCTCACCACCGAGGAACCACTCGAACCAGCCCTTCAGCGCCGGCTGCGCACAGAAGGCCGCATACTCGGGCCCCGGCACGATCTCCTCGAACAGCACCTTCCGGTACGACGCTCCGTCCGCAGCGGACCCCGTCAACCCGAAGTAGTACTCCCGAAACGCCAGCACCGCCGCGGGGTCCAGCAGACCGGTGAGGAACAGGTACCCGTCCCGCTGCAACCGGGCGCGCAACTGCGCCCGATCACCACGCTCCTCCTCGGGGACCGCGACCAGTTCACCCAACCGCTGCTCATCGAGCACATATCCGTTAGACGTCAGCACACCTCCATTCCACCGGCGTACGGCGCTCAACGGAATGGACACCCGCACCGGCTTCTTGGACTCTTGTCAGCGTGCAGAACTGGTCGACCTACCTGACACCAGGCGCTGTCGAGATCCAACTTGGACTCTTCTGTCTTGGCGCCGGTGAACAGACGCATGGCGCCGAGCCCGCGCCGGACCGTGCGCTGGGCTGTCACGCCCTCGTCTGGCTGAGAGAAGGTCGCGGCCACCTGCTGCACGGGCCTGACCGTCAACTGCACGAGGTACGCGCGCCGGCGATGCTCTGGCTCTTCCCTGGCGTTCTCCACGGCTACCGCCCCTCAACACGCTGGCGGCAGGCCTGGACCCTGTTCAGCGGGCCTGCGACCGCAGCACTCACTTCACTCGGGCACCTCGACCCCAGCCGTCCAGTCCGCAGGTACGGCGACCCGCGTCCGGTCGACCGCGCATTCACCCGCCTGCTCCGCGTGAGCACGCAGCACAACGCCGTACAGCTGACGGGAGCGCTCTACGACCTGATTGGTCAGGCTGGAACGAGTTCCGGTGACGGAGTGGCCGCACGGCTTGCTGAGCTCGCGTGTACGCCGATGAGCATTCAGGACTACGCCAGTGAGCTAGGACTCACCGTCAACGAGTTACGCGACGCAGTACGGCGTACGACGGGCTCAACCCCGCATGAGCTCGTTCTGAGCACCAGACTCAGCTCTGCAAAGGTTTTGCTCGCCGAGGAGGACCTGTCCGTGTCCGCGGTCGCACGGAGGGTCGGGTACGACGACCCGGCGTACTTCAGCCGCCTGTTCGCCGCCAGAGTTGGGATGTCGCCGGTCGCGTTCCGGCGGTCCGGTTCGATCTCGGGGCGGATTTCCTCCCTTTGAAGGAGGCGCCATCGACTTTCCGACGTGTAAAACCATTCACTGGGGTGACGTGTTCGGGGGCCGGTCACCGATACGGTCATGGCTATGAGTGAAACGCAGCCCATCGACCCGCGACAGGCGAACCCGCCGCGACGCCCGAAGAAGCGCCGCAACTGGTTCCTCCGGACCGTCGGACTGATCGTCCTGCTGTTCGTTCTGATGCTGATCGCCGTCCCGCTCTACGCCTGGAGCCGGATCGACAAGCTCGACGCGATGCCCACCGGCGAGCGGCCGGCCGAGACCCCCGGTACGACGTACCTGATGGTCGGATCGGACGCCCGCGAGGACCTCAGCCGGGCCGAGCGGGCCCGGCTGCACACCGGCGGCGACGCCGGCCCGCCGCGGACCGACTCGATCATGCTGATGCACGTCCCGAGCTCCGGCCCGACCGTGCTGATCAGCATCCCGCGCGACAGCGCCGTCAACATCCCCGGCGTCGAGGGCAAGCAGAAGATCAACGCCGCCTTCAACAAGGGCCCGGCGGCGCTGATCCAGACGATCGAGAACAACACCGGGCTGCGCATCGACCACTACGTCGAGGTCGGTTTCGGCGGTTTCGCCAGCGTCATCGACAGTGTCGGGGGTATCAACATGTGCTTGCCCAAGGCAATGAAGGACAAGGACGCGCACATCGACCTGCCGGCCGGCTGCCAGAAGCTCGACGGCGTCAACGCGCTCGGGTACGTACGGTCCCGGAAGGCCGACGGCAAGAACGACTTCGGCCGGACCGAACGGCAGCGGCAGATGGTCGGCGCGGTCGCGAAGAAGGCCGCCTCGCCGTCCACGTTCCTGAACCCGGTGCGGTACTACAACGTCGCGACCAAGGGCGTCGACGCGCTGACCGTCGACAAGGACATGAGCCTGTTCGACTTCATCCGGTTCGCCCGCGGCATGCAGGCGATCTCCGGCAGCGGCGGGGTCGCGCTGAGCGTGCCGACCAGCGACGACAACTTCCAGCTGTGCTGCAACCGCGGTGACGCCGTGAAATGGGACACCGCCAAGGCGAAGGCGCTCTTCAACGCGCTCAAGGAAGACAACACCAGCGGCCTGAAGAGCAGTTGACCGTCCTCGTCCACGCGGTGGTGAGCCTGGGGATGCTCATCGTCGTACCCCTCGGACTCACTCTCCTGCCGACGCGAACCACCAGCAACCGCTGGTGGTTCGCGTTCGCTGTACCTGGTGCGATTGCGCTGTGGCTGCCGCGTGGCGCGGTTTCGATCGTGCTCGCGTCGGTGTACTTCGCCGGCACGCTGGTCCTCATCGCACTGGCTGCACGGCACTTCTTCCAGCACAGGGCGGTCAGCACGCGACAGGTGGCCCTCTACACCGCACTCGCCACGCCGTCGATCGCAGCGCTCGCACTGGTCGCCGAGCGTTCGTCGTACGAGCTGTTCGGCTTCAACCTGACCGTGCTGTCGCTGACGGTCGCCCACTTCCATTTCGCGGGCTTCGCGGCGGCACTGATGGCCTACCTGGCTGCGGATGGTCTAGCGGCGGTGAGTGTTCCACTGGGTACTGCGATCGTTCTGCTCGGGTTCTTTCTCGGCGACCCGGTGGAGCTCGCAGGAGCCGTCGTACTGACCACAGGTATGTGGCTGGTCGGCTGGAACCTGTGGAAGCGGTCGCGGCGCGCGGACCGGACTACAGCGATCCTGTTGATGGTGTCGGGCTCCGTGCTCGTGCTGACGATGCTGCTGGCCGTCAGCTGGGCACTGGGACATGTAGCGGACACGCCGTACCTGCCGTTGGAGTGGATGGTTGCCACCCACGGTGTGGCGAATGCGGTTGGCTTTGCACTGTGCGGCGTACTGGCAATGCGACGGGAAGGAGCCTGATGAAGCTGGAAGACCTTGCGGGGTTGCGGTTCACGTACGACGAAGTGGGCTCGACGCAGTACGACGAGACGCCCGAGGGCTACCACCGGCTGGAGTACCGGGAGCGGATCGGCACCGGGGACGAGGTGTTCCAGCGGGCCGCTGACGCGTTGCTGTCGTGGCGGATGCATCGCGCGGCCGGCATACCGGTGACGGCGACCGCCACTCCACCGCAGGTCGGCACCGACTCACTGGCCCGCCTCGGACCCGGCATGCTGATTCGCCGCCTCCGGACACAGCGAGGGCTGCCAGTCCCGTGCAGGGTCGTCTGGGTCGTCAACGAACCGGATCGGATCGGCTTCGCGTACGGCACCTTGGAAGGCCACCCTGAAGCCGGCGAGGAGTGCTTCCTCATCACGCGCGAGTCAGGCGGCATCTACGCCACCATCCGCGCGTACAGCCGCCCCGCGACCTGGTACACCCGCCTGGCCGGCCCCATCACCCGCAGGGCCCAGCACTACGCCGCCACGCGCTACGCCGGCGCCCTGCGCCGCCTGGCCGGATAGCAAAGGCCCCGCAAAGCTCATACCTGTGCGGGGCCGCGACCTTTGTACCGTCTGCAACCACACCAGCGTTTGAGCGACACGCGAACAACGGGCGACAACCCGAGGTGCACTACGAGCCGGGGTACTGCGAGACTGTGGCGGGTGAGTCCTAAGACGTTGTCGGATCTGGTGGCGCCGGACTGGGCTGAGGCGTTGGCTCCGGTCGAAGGCACTGTGACGCAGATGGGTGAGTTCCTCCGTGGGGAGATCACCGCGGGGCGGGCCTATCTGCCCGCCGGGGAGAACGTGCTGCGCGCGTTCCACCGGCCGCTTCACCAGGTGAAGGTGCTCGTCGTCGGGCAGGACCCGTACCCGACCCCGGGACACCCGGTCGGGCTGAGCTTCTCGGTGGCCCCCGACGTACGGCCGATCCCCCGCAGCCTCGCGAACATCTACCGCGAGCTGATGGCGGACGTCGGCGTACCGGCACCGTCCAACGGCGACCTCACCCCGTGGGCCGACCAGGGCGTACTCATGCTCAACAGAGTGCTGACCGTGCAGCCCGGCAAGTCCGGTGCACACCGCGGCAAGGGCTGGGAGAGCGTCACCGAGCAGGCGATCCACGCACTGGTGAACCGCGGGGGCCCGCTGGTCGCGATCCTCTGGGGCCGCGACGCCCAGACGCTCAAGCCGATGCTGGGCAGCACGCCGTACGTCGAGAGCGCGCACCCGAGCCCGATGTCCGCCGATCGCGGGTTCTTCGGTTCACGCCCGTTCAGCCGGGTCAACGCGCTCCTCGCCGAGCAGGGCGCCGAGCCGGTGGACTGGCGCCTCCCCTAACCGCTCCAAACAGCCGTACGACGACGCGCCGGACCCACGCGGTCACGGTGCGTTGTTGTGTTTCGGAAAGATTTGTTCGAATGATCCATTGCAGGATCGTTCAACAATCTCCTATGGTGAGCGGAATCGCCCTGTCCCTCCCGGGAGGAACCATGTGGGTTCTGCTCGCCATCGCGGTGGTGGTCGTCGGGTTCGCCCTCCGGATCAACTCGATGCTCGTCGTCACCGCGGCCGGTATCGTGGCCGGCCTGATCGGCGGACTGTCTCCGGTCAAGATCCTGAACGCGTTCGGTGACGGCTTCGCCAGCAGCCGGTCCGTCACCGTCTTCATCGTCACGCTGCCCGTCATCGGGCTGATCGAGCGCTACGGCCTGCAGCACCAGGCCCGCAAGCTGATCAGCAAGCTCAAGGTCGTCACGACCGGCCGCCTGCTGGCCATCTACCTGCTGATCCGGCAAGGCACCGCAGCCCTCGGCCTGACCAGCATCGGCGGTCCCGCGCAGGCGGTCCGGCCGCTGATCCACCCGATGGCCGCCGGGGCCGCGGAACGCCGGTACGGCAAGCTCCCGGAGAAACTCCAGGAGAAGATCAAGGGCTTCGCGGCCAGTGCCGACACCGTCGGGCTGTTCTTCGGTGAGGACATCTTCGTCGCGATCGGCTCGATCCTGCTGATCACCGGCTTCGTCGACGCGACGTACGGCCTGCACCTGGAGGCGATCGACATCGCGCTCTGGGCGATCCCGACCGGGATCTGCGCGCTGCTCATCCACGGCACCCGGCTGCTGCTGCTCGATCGCCAACTGGACAAGCTCGCGGCCGCGGACCGGGCCGCGGCGAAGGAGGCCACGCGATGATCAAGGTCGAGTGGTTCTACTGGCTGTGCGGCATCTTCTTCGTCCTGATCGCGCTGCAGGTGCTCAACGACCGCAGCAACGCCAAGCGGCTCGGCAGCGCGGCGTTCTGGGGCATCCTCGGCGTCTCGTTCGGCTACGGCACGTTCGTCGTGAACAAGCAGGCGCCGGCCTGGCTGCTCGGTATCGCGGTGATCGGCCTGGCGGTCCTGGCCGGCTCGGGCTTCCCGGGCAAGGGCGAGGAGCGGACGACGACCCCGGCCGAGCGCGTGCACTTCGCCGACCGGTTCGGCAACAAGCTGTTCCTGCCGGCGTTGGTGATCCCGGTGGTCGCGGCGATCTTCGGGGCCTGGCTCGCCAAGGTGAAGCTCGGTGACGGCAAGCTGCTGCTGCAGACCGGATCCGCCACGATCATCGGCCTCGGCGTCGCCTCGATCCTGGCGCTGATCGTCGGGATGGCGTTGCTCCGCCCGAAGTCGCCCGCCGTCCCGCTGCACGAAGGACGCCGGCTGCTCGAACACATCGGCTGGGCGGCGATCCTGCCGCAGATGCTGGCGACGCTCGGGCTGCTGTTCAACACCTCTGGCGTCGGCAAGGCCGTCGGCCGCGTCACCGATCACCTGATTCCCAAGGGCTCGCTGATCGCCGCGGTCGCGCTGTACTGCGTCGGTATGGCGATCTTCACGATCATCATGGGCAACGCGTTCGCGGCGTTCCCGGTGATGACGGCGGCCATCGGCTGGCCGCTGCTGGTGCAGCAGTTCCACGGCACGCCCGCGGTCGTGTTCGCGGTCGGCATGCTGGCCGGGTTCTGCGGCACCCTGTGCACGCCGATGGCGGCGAACTTCAATCTCGTGCCCGCGGCGCTGCTGGAGATGAAGGATCAGTACGGGCCGATCAAGGCGCAGATCCCGACCGCGATCCCGCTGCTGGGCTGCAACATCCTCATCATGTATTTCTTCGCATTCTAAGGAGTTCCATGAAGTACGCCGCTGCCTGGGCGGACATCGCCTGTGAGGTGCTCGAGACGCCGTACCCGTACGGCACGGGCCACGCGTCGCAGGGCCCGGAGGACGTGGACGTGACCCCGGATCGCCTGCACCCGGCGTTCCACGGGTCCTACGACTGGCACTCCAGTGCGCACATGCAGTGGTCCCTGGTCCGGTTGCTGACGCTGGCGCCGGACCAGGTCGGCCGCCGCCCGATCGAGGTGCTCGACCAGCGCCTGACACCCGCCGCGATCGCCACCGAGGCCGCGTACCTGCGGGAGCGGCCGTCGTACGAACGCCCGTACGGCTGGGCCTGGGCGGCGATGCTGGTCGCAGCCACCCGCAAGACCCAGTGGGCAGACGCCCTCACTCCGCTCGGTGATGTCATCGCCGACCTCGTGCTTGCCTGGCTGCCGAAACAGGCGTACCCGGTGCGGCACGGCGTACACCTCAACTCGGCGTTCGCGCTCGCACTGCTGCACGAGGCGTACGGCGAACTGGGGCGTGCTGATGTGGTGGAAGCGATCCGAGTTCGCGCGCTGGAGTGGTTCGGCGGCGACACGGCGTACGACACGCGGTTCGAACCGTCCGGTACTGACTTCCTGTCGCCGGCGCTGTCCGAGGCGGAGCTCATGCGGCGGGTGCTGCCGGACGGCGAGTTCGTCAGCTGGCTGTCGGCGTTCCTCCCAGGGCTGGGTATCGACGCCCACCAGCATCTGCTGGAGGTGCCGGTGACGGATGACTCCGGTGACGGTCAGTTGGCGCACTTGTCCGGGCTGGCGTTGTCACGGGCGTGGCAGTTGCGGACGATCGCGCCGGCGCTGCCAGATGTTGCCGACGTACTGCGCGCTGGTGCGGACCGTCAGATCGATGCCGTGCTGCCAACGGTCACCGACGGGGACTTCATGTCGACGCACTGGCTGGTGTCGTTCGCTCTCCTGGCTGATCAGGCGTAGATGTACCAGTCCAGCTATGCCACAGCTGCGCATAGCGGCCCCCGCTTGCCAGCAACGCCTCATGTGTCCCTGACTCGGCCACTCGACCATGGTCGAGTACGACGATCCGGTCCGCCTGCTCGGCTTGAGTCAACCGATGTGCGACGACCAGTGTGGTCCGTCCGGCCGTCGCTGCTGCGCTAGCACGCTCTAGCTCACGCGCACCGGCACTACCCGCCTCGGCCGTCGCCTCGTCCAGTACGGCGACCGGCGGATCAGCAAGCACCAGCCTCGCGAAGGCGAGCTGCTGCGCCTGTGCACCCGTCAACGGATGGCCGCTCTCCCCCACGACGGTGTCCAGCCCGTCCGGCAGCGCACGTACCCACGCCAACGCCCCGACGCGGTCCAAGGCTGCTTCCACATCAGCCGCCGCTGCCTCAGGACGGGCCAACTGCACGTCCTCCAGCAACGTTCCGGAGAACACATGCACCTCTTGGCTGAGCAGAGCGACCTGTGCGCGCGTCCGATCCTCACCCAGGTCACGGATGTCGACACCCCCGAGCCGCACCGTGCCTGCTGACGGCGCCAGAACACCTGCAGCGATTGCCGCCAGAGTCGTCTTACCCGCACCACTCGCGCCGACCAGCGCGACCCGTTCTCCGGGCTCCAGCCGCAGCGAGACTTCGGTGAGGACCCCAGGACCGTCGTAGTGGTGGGTGATCTGCTGCAGCTCGAGGGATGCGTCGGACGGGCCGGCGTGGTCGGGCGGTTCGGGCGCCGGCTCAATCTCGAGCACACCGGCCAGGCGGGACAATCCCGCGGCTGCCGTCTGGATCTGGTCGAACTCCATCAGTACGACGTTCACCGGGTTGAACAACCGGTGGAAGTACAAGGCTGCCGCTGTCACGGCACCTACGCTCACCGAGTCCTCCCGTACCAGGAAGAACCCGGTGACCAGGATCGCCGTCAGCCCGGTGAACTCGGCATGGTTGATCCGCGACGAGAAGAAGCTGAACAACCGGAACACCGTGATCGAGATGTCCCGCGCCGTACCGGAGGTCTCGCCGATCTTCGCCAACTGCCGGTCCTCCAACCGGTAGGCCCGGACCGTCGCGCTGCCCCGCAGCGACGCGATGATCGCCTCGGAGCGCTCGCCCATCGCGACGCGTTCCTGCTTGTAGTACGGCGCCGATCGCCGCAGGTACCACCGCAGCGCCAGGTAGTACATGGGTACCGCGAGCAGCCCGGCCAGACCGAGCCGCCAGTCGAGTGCGAACATCCCGCCGACGGTCAGCACGATCGTCAACGCCGCACCGAGTACCGACGGCCCGACCTCGGTCAGCGCGGACGCCACCGACGCCACGTCGTCACCGACCCGCGAGAGCAGGTCACCGGTCCGTACCTTCTCCAGCACCGGCGCGGGAAGCTGCAGCACCCGGTCGAGGACCTGCTCCCGGATCCGCGCCAGCACGGTCTCACCGACCCGCGCGACCAGTGTCACGCCCAGAGCCGTCAGTACACCGGCCAGCACGGCCGCCAGCCCGATCAGCACGACGACGCGCACGATGGCCGCCTTGTCGGCCATGTTGTCGATGTTGTCGATCAGCACACCCAGCGCCCACGGCGCGACCAGCCCGGCCGCACTGGCCCCCGTGATCACCAGAGCCGCGACAACCGACAGCACCGGCAGCCGCCGAATCTCCCGCCACAGAACACCCCACGTCGCCCGCGGCCCCGCAACCGGCAACAGGTTCATCGCAGCACCGCCTCACGGTAGGCCAGGTCCGACGCGGCGAGCTCGGAGTGGATGCCCTCAGCAACCACCGCCCCGTCGCTGATCACCACAACCCGATCCATCTTTCCCAACAGTGCCGGGCTACTCGTCAACACCAGCGTCGTGCGGCCCATCCGCTCCTCAGCAAGCCCTTCGGCCAGCAGCTCCTCGGTAACAGCGTCAACCGCCGTACTCGGATCATGGAGCACCAGCAACGGCGGCTCAGCCAGCAGCGCACGCGCCAGACCGAGCCGCTGCCGCTGCCCACCGGACAGCGACTGCCCCCGGTCGGCCAACGGGCGATCCAGCTCTTCGATCAGATCGGCAGCACCAGCAGCCGTCATTACCCGCTCAAGCCCCGCATCCACGAGGAGGTTGCTGCGCAGCGTTCCCTCGAACAGGTCCGTCTCGTGCCGCTCCAGCAACAGCGTGCGCCTGATGACGTCGACGTCCAGCTCTTCGAGAGCGGTGCCGCCAACGAGGACGGTGCCAGTGTGCTCTGGTGCGCGGCCGGCGATCACCGCGAGCAGGGCGTCGGCGTCGCGCGGGTCGTAGCAGAGTACGCCGACAGACTCACCCGGCTGGAGGGTGAGCGTCAGCGACGAGAGGGACCCGTGCGAAACGCCTTCCAAGGTGAGAAGCGGTTGAGCCGAGTCGACGACGGTTGAGGTGCCGGTAGTGGTCAGTGGTGGTGCGGAGAGGACAGAGGCCAGACGCTCGGCGGACGCTCGGGACATGGCGAGGACCTGGCTCGCGTAGCCGAGTGTCCCGACCGGCTCGGCGACGAACTGCGCCAGCCCGACCACCGTGATCAGCTCGCCGATCGTGATCCGTCCGTTCAACGCGAACCAACCAGACACTCCAGCAACCGCGGCCAGGAGCAGACCGCTCAGTGCGGTCGTCACACCATCCTGGAGCCCGTTCGTCGACGCAGCGCGCAGTGTGGCCCGCAGTGTCGCTTCACTCGACCGCCGGTACCGCGCGGCCGCGTTGTGCTGCGCTCCGATGCCCCGCAGCGTCCGCAGCCCGCTGACCAGATCCGTCGCCAGTGCGGTCGTCTGAGCGACCGCCTCCTGCTGACTCGACGTACGACGCGTCAGTAACGGCGACAGCGCCTGAATCCCCAGCACCAGCAGCGGTACGCCGATGAGCACCCCGAGCCCCAGCGGTACGTCGACCAGTAGCAGCGACACCGACGACACGATCAACGCCGTACACGCTGCCGCCCCGATCGAGACAGACCGCATGACCAGCGCAGCCTTCTCCGCGTCCGAGGTGGCGATCGACAACAACTCTCCCGACCGCAGCCCGGTCCGGTGACCACGTGGGTCCAGCACGCGCTGCGCGATCTCGAGCCGTAGCAGGTGCGTCTCGTACTCGATCGCCCACACCACCTGGCGCGCGCCGGTCTTCCAGGCGTTCGACAGGACGGCGAACAGGACGACCATCATCAGCACGCACCAGAGCAGCGGCTGGACGTGGCCGGTCGTCACAGCGCGGTCCACGAAGATCCCGATCGCGACCGGCACCGCCGCCTCGGTCGCCTGGTGCAACGACAGGACCAGCACTCCCGCGACCATGCGGCCCCGATGCCGCCGAATCGCCCGCCTCAACAGCTCCCCAGTGGACATAGTTAGGCAACCCTAACTCACGGCAACGGATTGACACCCGTGGAAGTCCGCCGTACGGTCTCGCGTTAATAGGAAACTTTCCTAACAGTTCGTGTGATCAGCGCGGCGAGTACCCGCGGGCGGCGAAGGGAGGCAGGGTTGGCTCATGGCAACAACACCCGGAACGCCGCGCCTGCTGCGCGCGATGAACGACCGCGCCGCCCTGGACCTGCTGCTCAGCCAGGGACCGCTCTCCCGCACCACGCTGGGCAACCTGACCGGGCTGTCCAAGCCGACCGCGTCCCAGCTGCTCGCGCGGCTGGAGGCGGCCCGGCTGGTCCGCCCGAGCGGTACCACCGCCGGCCGTCCAGGCCCGAACGCGCAGCTGTACGAGATCAACGGCGGCATCGCGTACGTCGGCGGGCTGGACGTCACGCCGGCCCGGATCCGGGCCGCGGTCGCGGACCTGACCGGCAAGGTGGTCGGCCACTACGAGCTGGCCACCCCGGGCCGCAGCGCCAAGGGCACGGTCGACCGTGTCGTCAAGGCGATCGAGGGCGCGGCCGGCGAGGCGGGCCTGAGCCGTGAGAGCCTGCACCGGGTCTCGATCGGCACGCCTGGCGGTTTCGACCCGACGACCGGCCGGCTGCGGTACGCGACCCACCTGCCCGGGTGGCACGCCCCGCACCTGCTCGAGGAGCTGGCCGCGGCGATCGCCGTACCGCTCGAGGTCGAGAACGACGTCAACCTGGCCGCGATCGCGGAGCAGCGGGTCGGCCACGCCCAGGAGCACGACAACTTCGTGCTGCTCTGGGGCGAGGAAGGCATCGGCGCCGCGATCGTCATCAACGGCCGCCTGCACCGCGGCGCGACCGGCGGCGCCGGCGAGGTGGCGTTCCTGCCGCTTCCGGGTACGCCGCTGGTCCGCAACGTCGGCCGCAACAACGCCGGCGGTTTCCAGGAACTCGCCGGCGGCGAACCGGTCCTGGAGCTCGCCCGCGAGCACGGCCTGAAGGCCCGTACGCCGGAAGCCGCGATCACGATCGCACTCCAGACCGAGGGCGCGGGCGACGCCGTACTGAACGAGTTCGCGCACCGGCTCGCGGTCGGTCTGGCCGCGATCGTCGCGGTCGTCGACCCGGAGCTGATCGTGCTGGCCGGCGGCGTGATCACCGCGGGCGGCGAACGCCTGCGGGGCCTGGTCCAGGACGAGCTCGCCGATCTCGCCGTACCGCGGCCGCAGCTGTTGATGACCGCGATCAGCACCGACCCCGTGCTCTCCGGAGCACTGCAGTCCGCCCTGAGCACCACCCGCGACGAGGTCTTCGACACGGCGGGTCCACCAATTACCTAGTAGGAGAATGGATGCGTAGCTTCACCCGTGCCGTCATCGGCACCGCCGCAGTCGCCTTGCTGGCGACGGCCTGCACCGGAACTTCGAGCACACCGCAGGCCGACGACGATGCCACGAAGGACGTGAACCTCACCTTCTGGCACGGATGGAGCGCCCCCAGCGAGGCGGCCGCCATCGACGGAGAAGTGAAGGCGTTCGAGGCGAAGCATCCGAACATCCACGTGAAGGTCGTTGGCAACATCAACGACGACAAGATCAAGCAGGCGTTGCGGGCCGGCGGGGCGAACGCACCGGACGTGGTGTCCTCGTTCACCACCGACAACGTCGGAACGTTCTGCGCGTCGAACGTTTTCAGCGACCTGAAACCGTTCCTGGACAAGTCCGGCATCGACCTGGACAAGACGTTCCCGAAGCCGCTGCAGGACTACACGCAGTTCCAAGGAAAACGCTGCACTTTGCCGCTGCTGAACGACGCGTACGGCCTGTACTACAACAAGACCGCCTTCAAGGCCGCCGGGATCGCCGCCCCGCCGAAAACGTTGTCCGAGTTCGACGCGGTCGCCAAGAACCTCACCAAGGTCAAGGGCGACAGCTACAGCCAACTCGGCTTCATGCCGAACTTCCACGGCTACGAGTCGACCACCACGCACTTCGCCGCACTCTGGAACCCGACGTACTTCACCCCCGACGGCAAGTCCAACCTGGCCAAGGACCCGGCCTTCGCGAGCATGCTGAAGTGGCAGAAGAGCCTGGTCGGGCAGCTCGGCGGATTCGCGAAGCTGGAGAAGTACCGCGCGACGTTCGGTGACGAGTTCGGCGCGAAGAACCCGTTCCACACCGGCCAGGTCGCGATGACGATGGACGGCGAGTGGCGGCTCGGCATGGCACGCGAGGCCGGGGTGAAGTTCGACATCGGCGTCGCGCCGTTCCCGGTGCCGGACGACCAGGCCGACAGCTACGGCAAGGGCTACCTGTCCGGCACGGTGATCGGGATCGCCGGCACCAGCCAGAAGCAGAACGCGGCCTGGGAACTGGTGAAGTTCATGACCACCGACACCGACGCCGTGGTCAGCTTCGCGAACGCGATCCACAACGTCCCGTCGACGCTGGACGCACTCAAGTCCCCGAAGCTCACCGCGGACCTCAAGCCCTTCATCGGCATCGCGCAGCACTCGAAGAGCAGCACCACTCCGGCCAGTCCCAACGGCGGCGCCTACCAGCTCACGCTGCAGGACTTCGGCTACGCGCACGAGGCCGGCAAGGTCACCGATCTGGCCGCCGGTCTGGCGAAGACCGACGAGCAGATCGACAAGGATCTGGTCCAGGCGAAATGACCACGCTTCGGCAGAAACACCGTCGCGAAACCGCTCGTACGCTGGCGTTCCTGTCGCCTTGGCTGATCGGCGTCAGCGTCTTCTTCCTGTACCCGTTGGTCTCGACCGTCTACTTCAGCTTCATGAAGTACGACGGGTTCACGCCGCCGACCTGGACCGGCCTGAGGAACTGGCAGTACGTCTTCACCGACTACCCGTTCTTCTGGCCGGCGTTGCGGAACACCCTGTGGCTGGTCGTCGTGATGGTGACGCTGCGGGTGCTGTTCGGTCTCGGCATCGGCCTGCTGATCACCAAAGTGAAGACCGGCGCCGGGTTCTTCCGTACGGCGTTCTACCTGCCGTACCTGGCTCCTCCGGTCGCGGCCACGATGGCGTTCGCGTTCCTGCTCAACCCAGGCACAGGTCCGGTGAACAACATCCTCGGCAGCATCGGACTCCCACAGCCCGGCTGGTTCAACGACCCCAGCTGGTCGAAGCCGGCGCTGACCATGCTGGCGTTGTGGGGCATCGGCGACCTGATGGTGATTTTCATGGCGTCACTGCTCGACGTACCGCAGGAGCAGTACGAGGCGGCGTCATTGGACGGAGCCGGTGCGTGGCAGCGGTTCCGGTTCGTGACGCTGCCGAACATCTCGCCGATCGTGCTGTTCGCCGTCGTCACCGGTGTCATCCAGACGATGCAGTACTACACGCAGCCGCTCATCGCCGGGAAGGTTGCGAGCGGTGTGATCGGCGGAGCGGGCCAGCAGTTCGAGCCCGGGTACCCGGAGAAGTCCACGCTGACGTTGCCACAACTCGTGTATCACCTGGGCTTCCAGCGCTTCGACACCGGCGGCGCCTCCGTCATTGCCCTCGTGCTGTTCGCACTGGCCATGGTGTTCACCGGGTTCCTGATGCGCTCCATGACTGAAAGGAGTGCCGCATGACGGCGACCGCCATCAGTACTCCGGTCACGCTGACGCCGGCTGCCCGCACAGCACGCCGTACGCGCCTCCTGCACTGGGTCGGCGTCCATTCACTCGCTATCGCCGCCGCACTGTTCTTCGTGCTGCCGTTCGTGTTCATCTTCCTCACTGCGTTGATGAGCGACCAGCAGGCGCTCACCCGCGACCTGTGGCCGGACAGCTGGCACTGGGAGAACCTACGGACCGTCTGGGAGACACCAGGCTTTCTCACGTGGTGGAAGAACACCCTGCTGTACGCCGGACTCGGGACAGCGCTCACGTTGTTGTCGAGCATCCCAGTCGCCTACGCACTAGCCCGCTTCAAGTTCCGTGGCCGGAACGCAGTACTGATGCTGGTCATCGCCACGATGATGCTGCCGCCACAGGTGGTGATCGTGCCGATGTACCTCTTCTGGGCGAAGCAGCTGCACCTGTCCGGAACGCTGTGGCCGCTGATCATCCCGATGGCGTTCACCGACGCGTTCTCGGTGTTCCTGCTCCGGCAGTTCCTGTTGACGATTCCGAAGGACTACGTCGACGCCGCCAAGGTGGACGGCTGCGGTGAGTTCAAGGCCCTGGTCCGGATCGTGCTGCCGATGGCCAAGCCGGCTATTGCCGCAGTAGCGCTCTTCCAGTTCTTCTACTGCTGGAACGACTACTTCGGCCCACAGATCTACGCCAGCGAGAACCCGGCCGCCTGGACGCTCAGCTACGGTCTGGAGTCCTTCAAGGGCGCACACCACACGAACTGGAACCTCACCATGGCAGCGACCCTGCTGGTGATGGCACCGGTGATCATCTTGTTCTTCTTCGCGCAAAAGGCCTTCATCGAAGGCGTCACATTGACTGGAGTCAAGGGATGAAGCTGACAGTCGTTGGTGGTGGATCCACCTACACGCCCGAGCTGGTCGACGGGTTCGCGCGGTTGCGGGACACGTTGCCGGTGTCGGAGCTGGTGCTCGTCGACCCGGTGGCCGACCGGCTCGAGCTGGTCGGTGGTCTGGCGCGGCGCATCTTCGCCAAACAAGGGCATGCCGGCCGGGTGATCACCACGTCCGACCTGGACGCGGGGATCGACGGTGCGGACGCCGTACTGCTGCAGCTGCGCGTCGGCGGGCAGGCTGCGCGCAACGAGGACGAGACGTGGCCGCTGGAGTGCGGTTGTGTCGGCCAGGAGACCACAGGTGCCGGCGGTCTCGCGAAGGCGCTGCGGACGGTCCCTGTCGTGCTGGACATTGCCGAGCGAGTACGGCGTACCAACCCGGACGCGTGGATCATCGACTTCACCAACCCGGTCGGGATCGTGACACGGGCCCTGCTGTCCCACGGGCACAAGGCAGTCGGGCTGTGCAATGTGGCCATCGGGTTCCAGCGCCGGTTCGCCGCGATGCTGGGGGTGACGCCGGAGGAGGTGTCGCTCGACCACGTCGGACTGAACCACCTCACTTGGGAGCGCGCGGTCCGCGTCAACGGTGAAGACGTCCTGCCGCAGCTGCTGGCAGACCACCTGTCCGAGCTCTCGGACGACCTGCATCTCCCGGCCGACGTGGTGCGGCAACTGGGCGTCGTCCCGTCGTACTACCTGCGCTACTACTACGCACACGACGCCGTGGTGCAGGAGCTGCTGACAAAGCCGTCCCGAGCCGCTGAGGTCGCTGCACTCGAGAAAGAGCTGCTGGACATGTACGCCGACCCGCAGCTCGACGAGAAGCCCGCACTGCTCGAGAAGCGCGGCGGCGCGTACTACTCGGAGGCGGCCGTCGCACTCGCGTCCTCTCTGCTGAACGACACCGGCGACGTGCAGGTCGTCAACACTCTCAACAACGGCACCTTCCCGTTCCTGCCCGATGACGCCGTCATTGAAGTACCGGCCACGGTGAACGCACAGGGCACGAAACCGGAGCCGGTGTCCCCACTGGAGCCCTTGTACGCCGGACTGGTCGCACACGTGACGGCGTACGAGGACCTGGCGCTGGAGGCTGCCGTGAAGGGTGGATCCGAGCGGGTGTTCCAAGCTCTGCTGGCGCATCCACTGGTCGGGCAGATCTCCATCGCACAAGAGCTGACGGACAAGCTGCTGGCGCACAACAAGGACTACCTCCCGTGGGCACGCTAGTCCCAGGCGGTGTTCTCGCCTTCGACGCCGGCAACAGCAAGACCGACGTCGCTCTCGTCGCGGCCGACGGGACAGTACTCGGTACGGCGCGTGGCGGCGGGTTCGAACCGCAGCGGATCGGCGCCGCGGCTGCTGTGGACGGACTGGAGCCACTGGTCCGCGCTGCGGCGGCAGCAGCCGGGTTACACGTCGGCGACGTACCTCTGGTGCAGCAGATCTCGGCGTGCCTGGCCAACGCCGACCTGCCCATCGAGGTCGAGCAACTGACCGCTGCCTTCGAGGACCGCGGCTGGGCCGAGTCGGTGTACGTCACCAACGACACCTTCGCTCTACTGCGGTCCGGCGTGGACGAGCCGCGTGGTGTCGCGGTCGTGTGCGGTGCGGGCATCAACTGCTCCGGAATGCTGCCGGACGGACGGACTGCACGGTTCACTGCACTGGGCAAACTGACTGGCGACTGGGGCGGTGGAGCGCAGCTGGCCGAGGAAGCGTTCTGGTCGGCGTCGCGGGCCGACGACGGTCGCGGTCCGGCCACCGCACTGCTCACCGCACTGCCGATGCACTACGGGATGCCGTCGCTGACGGCGGTGATCGAGGCGTTCCACTTCGGCGAGCTGCCGGCCGAGCGGCAACTGGAGGCCGCGCCGGTACTGTTCCAGGTCGCGGCCGCCGGCGACGTCGTTGCCCTGGGCATCATTCAGCAGCAGGCCGAGGAGATCGTCGCGATGGCGTTGAGTGCGTTGCGTCGGCTCGACCTGCTCGGCGAGCGGGTCACCGTGGTCCTCGGCGGCGGCGTGCTGACGGCAGGCCACTCGGTCCTTCTCGACCGGGTCACGAAACTGCTCGCCGACGTCGCCCCGAAAGCGATCCCGCGCGTGGTCGACGTACCGCCGGTGGTCGGCGCGGCACTGCTCGGTCTTGACCACACCGCCGCTGGAGCGAGCGCTCAGGAACGGTTACGCGCCGCGTTCGCGCCGCCACCGGCTGCCTGATATTGCAGACCTGTTTCATTGGAGTCCGATGCAAACTCCCGAGTGCGGTGCGGCGTCCCACCAGTAGGACCACATCCACTCGGGAGGTCGATGATGATTCGCAGGATCATTGGTCTAGGCAGTACGACAGCACTCGCAGTCACCGCACCGCTCCTTCTCACCGGCGCCGCGCCGGCCAACGCAGCCGCCACCAGTTGCAGCCAGCTGCAGTCCGCCAAGAACATCTCGGCGGTGACGTACGCCGACCGGCTCGTCCGCGCGTGGGGTCGCGCCGACACCGCGGCGACCAACTGCTACGCGTCCACGGCGGCAGCACGCACCCTGTACGCACAGACGACGCGCGGCGGGATCCACTGGCGGCGCGTCTCCACCGAAGGCGCCGCCGGCACGATCTACGTGACGTACCACGACGACGCTCGCGGCGGGAACCTGACGATCGGCGTCCAGAACGTCGACCTGCGGTCGGCGAGCGGCTGGCACGCGGCGTACACCGCCGAGTTCGTCAACGAGCCGAAGGCGTGGAGCCCGGTGCAGTGGTCGGACAATCTGGTCCGCGCGTGGGGTCGTGGTGACGCGAAGTGGACGGCGTACTACGCGACGCCTCGCGCAGTGCAGCAACTGCACGCGATCGCCGCGAAGGGCGGAGCGCACTGGCGGCGGGTCTCGGCCGAGGGCGCGGCGGGGACGACGTACACGACATACAAGAACGATGCGACCGGGCGCATGCTGCGGATCGGCATATCGCATGTCGCGTTGTCGGACGGGGATGCGCACGCGGCGTACACGGTGCAGTACTGGTGACTGCTTGAGCTCGACCCGTTTGGGTGTAATCATGATTACATGAGTACGCAGACAGAGCAGGAGAAGGTGCGGGGCTGGCTGACCGGACGGTTGCCGGGCGACTGGTTCGAGGGCGACCTCGAACTGGAGATCGACCGGGACGAGATCCTGATCGTCGGCCGGATCCCCGCACCCGAGCAGAACAAGGACGTGAGCGCCGCCGAGCGCTCCGCCGCCGAGGACGGCCGGATCAAGCAGTTCCGCGAGGACACCCGCGAGCGCCGGATCGAGATCGCCCGCGAACTCGAGCACGCCACCCGCCGGAAGGTCGCCTGGGGTCTGCGCTGCGGCGAGACCCGCACCGTGTTCACCTCACTGTCCGCACCGGTGATGACCCGCCTCCGCCAGCCCGAACGCCAGGTCCTCGACACCCTCGTCGACGCCGGCGTGGCCCGCTCCCGCAGCGACGCCCTCGGCTGGTGCGTCAAACTCGTCGCCCAACACAGCGAAACCTGGCTGGCCGACCTCCGCGAAGCCATGACCAAGGTAGAAGAAGTCCGCAAAGCCGGCCCCGACAACAACTGACCCGCCCGCCTTGCGGACGCCCACCACTCACCAACCGACGTCGTCGGAGCAGCCACACGCTCACCCGCACCGCGCCGGCGCCCATCACCGGAGGTTGGTGAGTGGTGGGCGTCCGCATGCGGCCCGGCCTGAGGTGAGCGGGCGGCAACCCGGATGGATTGCCGCCCGCTCGCCTTGCCTCTGTCTATCTCTTGTGGTTACTGACCCTGCTGCCAGGTGCCGTTCGGCGGGGTGCCGTTGGACCAGTTACCCGAGCTGTGCGCGGCCGGGTGCTGCTCGGGCTGAGTCGGCTGGGTGGGCTGCTGGTAGCCGCCGCCCTGGTACTCGCCCTGGTAGCTGCCCTGCTGCGGGTACGCCGTCGTCCCGTTGTCCATGCCGTTCTGCGCGGCCGGCTTGACCATCTTGTCCTTGTCGAACAGGTTGTTCAGTGCCCGGCCGGCCATCTCGCGGCCCCCGAGGCCGAAAGCGAGACCGAGAGCCAGCGCGGCGCCCGCGAGGACGATCAGCAGCGTGTTACCGGTCAGCTGAACCGCCACACCGAGCTGGGTCAGCGCGGCGAACGCGGCGTACACCAGGACGGCGTACCGGGCGACCTTGGCCAGGGTCTCGTTGCCGGTCGCGCCGCGGATCACCGCGGCCAGGAAGTTGGCGAACAGCGCCGCCAGGCAGACGATCACGATCGCGGCGAAGATCCGCGGGATGTAGCCGAGCATGTCGCTCATGAAGTTCGAGATCTCCGGCACGCCGAGCGCCGAGGCGAACATCGTGAAGCTGATCAGGAAGACGAACCAGAACACGACCTTGCCCAGCATCGCCGAAGCGGTCAGCCCCGTGCCCGACCGTTGCAGCACACCGGAGACGCCGGCCCGTTCCATCCAGCCGTCGAAGCCGACCTTGCCGAGCAACCGGCCGACGAGATTGCCGAGTACCTTGGCCACGAAGTAGCCGACGACCAGGATGACCAGGCCGCCCAGCAGGTTCGGGATGAACGACAGCAGTTTGCTGAACGCATCCTCGAACGGCTGGGTGAAGTCGATAGCTAACGCTGACATCGGATGTTCCTTCCGGACTGGCCCGCATCCGCTGTCGGCACAGGACTGCACCAACCCCGGCACGGGCGGATGCAGTGGTGTCCAGTATGACTCGTACCCTCAGATGCCTTGGGCAAACAACGTTCCAGGCGCGGCGGGCAACGAAAAGTGTTTGCGTAAGGCAATTACCATCGCCGTACTTCGCTGCTTACCCTGCCGACTGAACCGCTTCAGGCGTTTGCGATCCTGTCCCCATGAACGATGTCGTGATCCGCCGCGCCACCGCCTCCGATGTTGCCGCGATCGTCGCGATGATCGCCGACGACCAACTCGGCGCCACCCGCGAGTCGCTCGACGACCTGACGCCGTACCTGGCGGCGTTCGAGCAGATCGACGCCGACCCCAACCAGCTGCTGGTGGTTGCCGATCGCAACGACGAGGTGATCGGCACACTGCAGCTCACGATCATCCCCGGCCTGTCCCGCCGCGGCTCCACCCGCGGCCTGATCGAGGCCGTCCGCGTCGCCGCCCCCGCCCGTGGCTCCGGCCTCGGCAGCACCCTGATCCGCTGGGCCGTCGAAGAATCCCGCACCCGCGGCTGCACCCTGGTCCAACTCACCTCGGACAAGACCCGCACCGACGCCCACCGCTTCTACACAAACCTGGGCTTCGGCAACACCCACGAAGGCTTCAAACTCAAACTCAACTGACACTGCCGGCCGGCGCCGCCCAGGTATTGCAGCCGCTCGGGCCTCTCGCCTTGAATGCCTGCCCCAACCAGCGGTCGAAGTTGGCCGAGTCGTCGGCGTGCCGGTCGTACCCTGGGTGGCCGTTGTGGTCGAGCCGTTCGCCGCGGATCCGGAACGTCTCCCGATTGGCCCCGAAGAACGCCGCCGCGAAACAGTGCGCCTGCATCTCGCTCCGGTTCTCCTCGACCTCCTTCGCAGACCCTTGGACCGAGGAGTAGCGCTCGCCGTACTGGTCCAGAATGCCGGTCAGCTCCTGCACGTGGTGCCCGTACTCGTGCGCGATCAGCCACTGCACCGACGCCCGCGTGTCTTCCTGGGACGCTCCCTCGACGATGTACTCCGGCCAGTTGAAGTAGATGCCGTGGTTCGAGGAGCAATAGAGACCGTAGTACTCCTTGTCCATCACCGTGCAGTCCGTCTTTGTTCCAGCCGGCGACGAATACACAGCGGACGGCCGAACGAAATCGAATCCTGCGCGCGTGATCACCGGCTCCCAGGCTCGGTCGAGGCACGCCACAAAGGCGCTCGCGTACCGGATCATCGCCTGCTTGTTCGCCAGCCTCGCAGTCGGCAGCGAACAACTGACAGCCACCACCCGCCCCGACCGGTACAGCGGGTTGTCCAACAGAAGCCCATCCTTAACCGGCTCCGCCGCCTGCACCGCCTTCCCCACCGGAGCCCGCGACGGTGTGACGACCGGTCCGCTGGTCCGGGGCGCTCCTGACTCCGCGGTGTCGGGCTGCTGGGTACACGCCCCGGTCGACAGCGCTCCGATCATCATCACGAACGCCATCACGGCGACGCGCATGGTCAGCTCACCTTGGCGGCGGGGGCGGTGAAGGTGTTGCAGAGTTTGGGGTCGGCGGATTTGAAGGCGGGTTCGGACCAGAGCCAGTGGTTCTTGCGGGAGCCGTGGTCGCGGATCTTCTTCGGGTTGTACTCGTCGCCACTGTGCTGGGTCTGCCACTCCCAGATCTCCAGCTTCCGGCCGCTCAGCCCGAGGGGCTTCTTGTTCGCGCCGAGGAAGGCGGCACCGAGGCAGCTGGCCTGGAGTTCGGTGCGCCGGCTCCACTCGAGCTCCTCCGCCTTCGAGTTCGCCCAGCCCTCGCGGGACCAGGCAGCCGTGAGCATTTCGGTGAGGTTTTGCACGTGGTGGCCGTACTCGTGCGCCATCGTGTCGATCATCCACACCCGCGCCGAGAGCGGATCGTCCTTGTAGTCCTTCAGGTCCGCCTTCCAGCTGACGTAGATGCTCTCGTCGGCCGGGCAGTAGTACGCGACGTTCTTCTCACCGGTGCAGCTCGAGGCGGTGGTCTGGTTCGTCTGCAGCACGACCTTCGGCGAACGGAACGGGTAGTGCGCCCGCTTCAGGACCGGCGCCCACGCCTTGTCCAGGCAGGGCAGCAGAGCCCGGTAGTACCTGAGGATCGCCGACTGCGAGTCCGGCTTGATCGCCGGCTCCTTGCAGCTGACGCTCGCGACCTGGCCGGCTGCGTAGAGCTCGTTCTGGCGGAGGCGGACGAGGTCTGGGACTACTGAGGCGGTGACAGTGACCGTGGGGTTCGGTGGGACGGGGAGTGGGGCCTGGGACTTCTTGACGGAAGGCTGGGACAGGGGGCGTTCTACTCCGTAGGAGTTGACCAGTTTGAAGCCGCCGATGGTGGCGCCGGTGAGCATCAGGACGACCAGGATGGACAGGCCGACGATGATCGGGCGGGAGTACTGGCGCGGCGGGGCGGCCGGCGGCGGTTCGGTGGTGAACTGGGCGCCGGAGCGGGACGGGTTCGAATGCCAGCCGGTCGCGCGGGGGCCGCCGACGCGGCGGGTGCCGGTCAGGGGCGTGAGCGGTACGCCGGTCTGCGGCGCCGCGGGCGGGCCGCTGTACTCGCTCGTCGTACCCGGCTCCGTCGGCAGCGGACGGGCCTTGCGGCGGAGCGGGGCGTCGTCGAGCGAGACCGAACGGGCCGGCCCCAGGCCGCCGGGCTGCGCAGTCTTCAGGGTCAGCGGGCGGGTGCCGGCCGCCGGGTCACCGGACGGTCCCGGCGCACCTTCGTCGGAGTCAGGCATCGATCGTTCCCATCTCGCTCAGCTGACCTTGGCGGATGCTGCGACGAAAGTGTTGCAGGCCCCCGGGTTGGTTGTCGCGAGGCCCTGGCTCATCCACAGCGCGAGGCTCTTGCTGGAGCCGTGGTCGCGGACCTTGTCCTTGGTGTGCTCGTCGCCGCGCCGCTGGATCAAACCGTTCCACTGCCGGAGCAGATCGCCGCGCAACGGGAAGCTCGCCTTGGCCGCGCCGAAGAACACCGCGCCGAAACAGTACGCCTGCAGCGCGGCGCGCCGGTTCACCTCGAGCTTCGCGGTCGTGCTCGCCGCGGTGGCGGCCAGGTTGTCGGAGGCGTCGGCCATCCCGGTCAGGTTCTGCACGTGGACGCCGTACACGAAGCCGAAGGACTGCGCCATCTCCGCGCGGATCTCGGTCTTGTTCTTCGGGTAGTCCTCGACGGTCTTCTGCCACGGCATGGTCGCGCTGCCGCCGTGCTCGTCCTGGCAGTACAGCGCGAGCTCCTGCTGGACGCCGCACGCGGTCTCGTCGCCGTCGTCGAAGACGATCAGGTTCGGCGACCGGAACTCGAATCCGGCCTTGGTGATGATCGGCTCCCACGCCTTGTCCATGCACGCGGTCAGCGCCTGGTAGTACGAACGGACGTTCTCCTTGGACGTCGGCCGGAACGCGGGTTCCGGGCATTTCGCCGCCGCCAGCCGCCCGACGGCGTACACCGGGTTCTTGCCGACGATGTCGGTGTCCGGGGTGCCCTTGCCGACGGGCTCCGTGGTCGTCGGCGCGTCGCTCGGCTTCGTGGTCGGCATCGGGGTCGCGATGATCCCGTCGGACGACAGCACCTTGACCGCGAACGTCGCGCCGCCGGCGAGGAACAGCAGTACCGCGGCGACCATCAGCGCGATCAGGCCCTTGGACCGCTTCTTCGGGATGAACGGCACCGGCTCCGGGTGGAACACCTGCCGGTACGCCGCGGCGGCGGGGTCGTCGGCCGGCGGCGGGCCGAGCCGGCTGCCGGACAGCGTCGTACGGCGGGAGTCGATCCGGGACCCGCTCAACTGCGGCGGCGTCGGCGGCGCTTCCCCGCCGAGCCGCGGCGTGGGTGCCGCCAACGGAGCCCCCGACGGCGCCGAAACCGCCGGCTTCCGGTCGTCGTTCGAGATCTGGTCACCGTCGCCGCCTGGCAGGAAGTGCCCAGGCTTGGGTGCCGGCTTGTCCGCCATAACTTCCCGCTTCTCCCCAGTACCGGCAGTCCGCCGGTCCCACCCGATGCATCAGAAGGGCCGGTACACCCCCAAGTGCCGGCCGCCGGCTGATATTACGGCCTGGACCGCCATCCGGTGAACCGGATTGCACCTATTGACATCATTCCGCGACCGCCGCCACGGAACGCAGTCAGCCGACTACCCTGCCGTGGGCGAGGAAGTGCGGGCTGGCGGCCCGGAGGTTCGGGTCGGATTCGACCTGGCGGGCGAGGAGGACGGCGGCGGGGAGCAGGGTTTCTATGCGGTCGGGGGCGGCGTTCTCGAGGATGTTGCTGGCGGGGCCTTCGATGCCGAGGACCTCGACGCCGGTGAGGCCGGCGGTGGTGAGTTCGGTGGCGAGTTCGGCGGCGTGGTGGAAGTAGGCGACAGTGAAGCCACTGGAGCCGTCGATACTGCCGGACGCGAAGGCGTCGAGGAACAGGTGCAGATTCTCCTCGGTGAGCGTGCCGTTGCTGCCGGCCTCGAGCAGGCCGCCGTACCGGTTGATGCCCGCGGCGGCCACCACGCCGCCGGGCCGCGTCACCCGTACCGCCTCGGCCAACGCCCGCGCGCGATCCGCCGCGTCGACCAGGTGGTAGAGCGGACCGAGCAGGAGGGTCACGTCCACGCTCGCGTCGGCCTGCCGGAGCTCCCGCGCGTCGCCTTCCTCGGCCGCGAAGGTCCCGATCGTCGCCGCCTGCTGCACGTGCTCCGGAACCGGGTCGATCAGCGTGACCCGATGCCCGTCCGCCGCGAGCCAGCGCGCGTGAACACCCGTCGCGCCACCGACGTCCAGTACGACGGACGCGGGCGGCAGCCAGCGCCGCAGCAACTCCTGGGTACGCAGGAGTTCGAGCCGACCGTGCCCGTGGACGACCAGCCGATCGTCCTCGACGTACCGGTCGCGATAGTAGGAGCGAATCACCGGATCAAGTTGAGTCATCCATCCACTCTGCCCGCCGAAAATGCCGGGCACATCCCGTTTTGATCTCGCTACCCTGTGCCGGTGGCAGACCTGAAGCACGACGGCTACCCGCGGTCCAACGGGTACGACGCGGACTGGCTGCTGGCCCGCGACATGGGCCCGAATCCGCTGTGGTTGCTGGAGGATCTCGCCCGCGACCTCGACCTGCGACCGGGGATGCGCGTGCTCGACCTCGGCTCCGGCAAGGGCGCGACCGCCGTCTTCCTCGCGAAGGAGTACGGCGTTCAGGTCTGGGCCGCCGACCTGTGGGTGGACCCAACGGACGCCGCCGCGCACATCGATCGCGACGACGTCGTGACGCTGAAGGCGGAGGCGCACACGCTGCCGTTCGCGCAGGGGTTCTTCGACGCGATCGTCTGCGTCGACGCCTACGAGTACTTCGGTACCGCGGACAACTACCTGTCCTACATCACGTCGTTCCTCAAGCCCGGCGGGCAGCTCGGCGTCGCGACACCGGCGATGACCCGGGAGGTCCGCGAGCTCGGCCATATTCCGGAGCACATCAAGAAGCTGGTCGGCTGGGAGGCGCTCGCCTGGCACACCGCGGACTGGTGGCGGTTCCAGTGGGAGATCACCGAGCTCGTCGACGTCACCGCCGCGCGCCTGCAGGAGAACGGCTGGGCCGACTGGGTCAAGTGGTCCCACGCGGTCTCGGAGTACCGCGGCGAACGCGATGACGCCCTCGACATGCTCGAGGCCGACAACGGCCAATACCTGACCTTCGCCATCCTCGCCGCCCGCAAGCGCTGACCGCCTGGCATGCTGGGGGCATGAGCTGGGCTGTTTATGCGATGCGTGGGCCAGGAGGCGTACGGCGCCTCGACGACATTCCGGTCGACTACGAGCCGCCGGCGGTCGGTCTGGCGACCGACGTGGTGGCCAAGGTCCGGGAAGTGGTGCCGGACGTGGACACGAGCAAACCGTCCTGGCTGGCGTTGCGAAGTCCGGAGTACGACGTCGAGATGACGATCGGCAAGGGCGTCGAGGTCCGCGACATCACCTTCTACCTGAACGACGGCCCGCGGTCGATCCCGATCGTGATGGAGATCAGCCGCCAGCTCGGCGTCACGCCGTACGACACCGAGTCCGGTGACTTCCTCACCGAGGAGTCCCGGCCCCCGGTCCCGCCGCCGATGACGGCCGACGAGATCAAGATGAACAAGCCGAAGTGGTGGAAGTTCGGCCGTAAGTAGGTGTCCGCGAGGCCGGGAAACTCACCGGGGGTCAGCGGGTCGCGACCAGGGTGCCGATCTTGTTGATCCGGTGTTCGGGGTTGCCGAGCTCGTCGTGCCAGTAGTTGCCGGCCGCGTGGTCCTCAGGGGTCGCGCAGGTGGAGATGGTGAGCATCGGCTGGGTCGGCTTCGCACCGGGGCTGCCCGGTACGGCGGCGTTCTGCTGCGCCTTCTCGGCGGGCTTGCGGAACGAGATCGTCATCGTCCGGGTGATCACGTAGTCGTACACCGTGCTGCCGACTCTGATCAGGACGTGGTCGCCGTTCCTCAGCTCCGGCGCTCGCTCCAGCGGTCGTCCGTGGCTGACGCGGTGGCCGGTCACGATGAAGTTCCCGATCTCGCCGGGGCCGACCCCGCCGGCTCGGCCGCGGGGGCTGGCGGCGATGCCGCGGTCCTGGATCCGGGTGCCCGGGCGGTCGTCGGCGGTGCCGGTGTAGGCGACGACCCGCAGGTTGCGTACGCCGATCGCGGGGATCGACATACTCACAGGCCCCGACACGGTGGGTGCCGGACTGGGCGTGGTGCGGGTGGGCGTCGGGGCCGGCGTGGGCGAGGGGGTCGTGGCGGGACCTGCCGGTGAGCTGGGCGTGACGGTTGGTGTGGTTGGCGTGACGGTCGGGGTGGTTGGCGGCAGGGTCGAGTTACCGGACGGAGCCGTGTCGCTGCATCCGGCCAGCACCGCCAACACGACAAGGGCGCCCACCAGCCTCACCCCTCAACGCTAACCACTTCCCACCGAAAACCCTCCGAAAGTCCCGCGCCGCCCACACCTCGGCGGACACCGGCGCGCGTCTCCGCGCAGAACGTCCCCTCCCCGGCTGCATTTGCCTGGTCCACCCACCAGCTCAGGGGTTCCACACCCACTTCCACGGTGTAGAACCCCTCATTTGCCTGGCAGACCAGGCAAATTCATGGGTCAGCCAGGCAAATGGGGGTGGGTGCTGCCCGAGCTGTGTGCGGGTGAGGTGCGGGTCGAGAGGCGTGTCCAGAGTGAGGACGCGCTCGACTCTCAGGGTCAGCCCCAGGTGAGTGGGTCGAGGAGGCGGAAGAAGTGCAGGCGGCGCGGGTCCGGGTCCGGTACGCCGTACGCCTCGTGGAACGGCGCCGGGTCGGCGGACCACTCGTCGTGGAGCTGGATCGTGGCGAGGGCGAGGTCGGTGTACCGGTCGGCGACGCCGAGGCGTCCGAGGTCGATGAGGCCGGTGACCTCTAGGGTCTCGGGGTCGAAGAAGATGTTCGGCAGGCAGGCGTCGCCGTGACAGACGACCGGTTCCAGGACGCTCTCGACATAGGGGCGCTCGGCAACCACCTGGTCGAGCAGCTCGGTCGGGTGCAGCCGGCGCCATTCGTCGGTCAGGTACGCCGGGTTCACGGCACCACGCCGTACGACGTCGGTCGCCTTCGCGATCACGTCGGCCAGCGGCCGCTCGAACGGGCAGTCGGTCAGCGAATGCAACTCACGAAGAACCACGCCGAGGCTCCGCATAGCACGCTCGTACGACGCCGGCGGAAGCGTGTCGCCGGGAACACCTGGCACCGCGGAAGTCACCAGACAAGCACCATCCGAGGACAACTCGATCCAGTCCACAACCGTTGCCCCGGGCAAGCCTGTTCCGGTGAGCCAGGTGATGCGGTCGCGTTCGGCGGTCAGGTCGGCGACGCCTGAGGGGCCGCAGCACTTGGCGAAGAGGTTGCCTCGGTGGTAGACGGACGTGTCGGACTCGCCGATGTCGACCGGCTCCCAGTCGTCAGCCGGCGGCGCGTGCAACGCGTTCCCTGGTGTGCTCGAGGATCGCGGTCACCGGACGCCCGGTCACCAGATTGCCGTCGGCAACGAAACCTTCCGCACGCCCGGTCAGGTCCTGGATCAGCCGCGACCGCCACAACTCCCGCAGCTCGGGCTCCGTCTTCACCAGATTCCGCAACTCCCCCGGATCCTCGACGAGATCGAACAACTGCTCCACTCCGAGCGCAGAACCCCAGACGTACTTGATCTTCCCGTCCGTCACCCACTGGATCGACTGCCCGAAATGCAGATGCTCACCGTGCAACCACTCCCGCACCGGCACCGGCTCCCCGCGCAGGAACGGCGCCAGCGACACCCCGTCCACCGACGACGGAATCGGCACCCCGGCCAGATCGAGCAACGTCGGCATCACGTCCCGCAGCTCGACCACCTGGTCCACAACGCCACCGCGCACCGAAGGGGCCGAAGCCCGGTCCGCGACAAGGAGGGGCACCCGCGCGGACCCTTCGTACGGCACCGACTTCCGGAACATCCGGTGGTCGCCCATCATCTCGCCGTGGTCGGACGTGAACGCGATGATCGTGTCGTCGTACACCCCGAAGTCGACCAGCGCCTCACGGATCCGGTTGAGCTGCAGGTCGATCTGCGCCATCAGCCCGTAGTACCCGGCCCGCGCGCGATGCACGACGCGATCCGGCAGGTCCCCGATCGCCGCCTGATAGTCCCCGTCCTGCCGGAACTCGTCCCAGTCGTCCTCCCAGTCACCCAGCGTCCGGGAGTACGGCGGCAGCGCGTCGTACCGGTCGTACGCCCACGCCGGCGGATCGTACGGCGGATGCGGCCGATGGAACGACAGGTACAGGAAGAACGGCTTCGTCGGATCCCGCCGGTACAGCCAGTCGATCGTCTGCGTGCCGATCCAGTGCGTCGGGTGCAACTCTTCCGCCTTGTCCCACGGACGGGCGACGACCGAGTTGCAGTTCACCCCGTGGTCGAAGTACTCCGCGTCCGGCGACACACCCGGCTGTCGTCGCAGCCAGGGCACGTAGTCGTCGAAGAAGCCGAACTGCTGCCGGTGGGTACGCCGCGAGTGGTGCAGGAACCCGTCGTGCAGGATCACGTCGTCGAACCCGAGCCGGGCCCGCTCCGGCCACACGTGCATCTTCCCGATCGCCTGCGTGTGGTACCCGGCGCGCCGGAACTCGCCCTGCACCGTCACCGGATGCGCGGCGTCGAACGGTACGCCGTCGGTGTACCCGACGCGCCCGTGCCGCTCCTGCGACTGCCCGGTGAACAGCGCCACCCGGGCCGGCACGCATGTCGGCGTCGCGGAGTACCCGCGGCTGAACCGCACCCCGTTCCGCGCCAGCTCGTCCAGATGCGGAGTCTCGACGTACGGGTGGCCGGCGCACGACATCGCATCGCCCCGCCACTCGTCGACACAGATCAGTACGACGTTCGGCCTCAAGAAGACTCCCGGACGATCAGTTGCCAGGGGAAGTCGAACACCTCACCGGGTGCGCCTTCCCGGTCGGTCAATCTGCTCACGATGATCCGGGCGAGCGCCTCGTTGAACCCGACCGGGCCGACGGTGGACAGCGACGGGTCGAGATGCTCGCCCTCGGGCGTGTTGCCGACGCCGACGATCGCCAGATCGCCCGGTACGTCGATCCGCAACCGGTGCGCCGCCCGGACAGCGGCGATCGCGGCGAAGTCGGTGGTGCAGTACAGCGCGGTGGGCCGATCCGGCTTGGACAGCAGCGCCATCGCGGCCCGGTACGCGCCTTCGGGGTGCTGCTCGAAAACCTCGATCTGGTCACTGCTGATCGGCTTTCCGGCTGCGCGCAACGTGTTCACGTACGCGTCGAAGCGGGCGAACCCCTTGGTCCGGGAGGTGAGTGCGCCGACGCGGTCGTGGTGCTCCAGCAGGTGCTCGACCGCGAGGTGGCAGCGCGGCTCGGCGCCCGACCGGATCACGTCGAAGCCCTGCGGTTCCAGGGTTTCGCTGAACGCCACGATCTGCACGCCCTGCGCCGCGAACGCCTCCAGTTCGGCGATCTGCTCCGGGTCCGGTGTGATGCTGTCGATGAAGATCACGTCCGGTGTCCGATTGGACAGCACGGTCCGCCAGTCCCCGTCCGCGACGATCAGCGCGGTCTTCCCCAGCGGCGACACCGCCGTACTGACCGTGGCCGCGACGGCCTGCGACCACGGGTCCGCGAGCACGTTCAGCGACAGCAGCACGAGATCGGACTTGCCGGTCCGGATCGCGCGGGCCGCGTCGTTGCGCCGATACCCCAGGCGCGACGCGGCCTCGCGGACCCGGTCCGCGGTCGAGTCCTTGATCGTGTGGCTGCGGTGCCGTCCGGACAGCACGTAGGACACGGTTGCGACGGAGACGCCGGCCTCCTTCGCCACCATCCGCAGTGTCGGCCGCTCAGCCAAAGGTGAGGACATATATCGATTCTTGCAGATCAGGCACGGCCTAACCTTTGACGGCGCCGGTGATGACGCCCTTGGTGAAGTGCCGTTGGAGGAACGGGTACACCATGGCGATCGGGACCAGAGCGACCACGACGACGGCCATCTGCAGGGACTGGGGTTGCGGCGGCGGATGGACGCCGAGCTGGTCGGCGGACAGGGACTTGCCCTGCAGGACGTAGGTCCGCAGGATCACCTGGACCGGCCACTTCGACGTGTCGTTCAGGTACAGCAGCGCGTTGAAGAACGCGTTCCAGAACCCGACCGCGTAGAACAGCCCGACGACCGCGATCACCGCCTTCGACAACGGCATGATGATCCGGCGCAGGATGGTGAAGTCGCTGGCGCCGTCGATCCGGGCGCTCTCCAGCAACTCGCCCGGCACGTTCATGAAGAACGTCCGCAGCACCACGAAGTTGAAGGCGCCCAGCGCGCCCGGCAGGATCAGCGACCACAGGCTGTCGAGCAGCCCGAGCTGCTTCACCACCAGGAACATCGGGATGATGCCCGGCGCGAACAGCAACGTGAACAGCACCATCAGCAGCACCGGCCGCCCGAACAGCACCGGCCGCGACGTCGCGTACGCCAGCGCGATGGTGACCGCGAGCGCGATCGCCGTACCGACCAGCGTCACGAACACGCTGACCAGGATCGCTCGGCCCATCAGCCCGCCGGAGAAGAGCGTCTGGTACGCCTTGAACGTCGGATGCGACGGCCACAGCACGTACCCGCCCGCGTCGATGATGTCCTCGTCACTGGCCAGCGACGTCGAGATCACGACCAGGATCGGGATGACGATGGCGAGCGCGAAGCCGCCCAGCACGACTGCTTTGATCGCCTGGTACCCAGGAGAAGGGTTCTCCTTCCAGACCGGTCTCATGAGGCCCCTCGTTTCTGGAAGATCCCCGGCTCGCCCAGGCGATGGGCGAGGGAGTTGGCGCCCCACAGCAGCAGAGCACCGACCACGCCCTTGGCCAGTCCGGCGGCGGCGCCACTACTCCAGTCACCACCGACAACACCCGCGTAGTACGTGAACGTGTCCAGTACTTCGGCCGCGCCCGAGCCGACCGAATCGCGTTGCAGGATGAACTGCTCGAACCCGACGCTGAGGATGTCGCCGATCCGCAGGATCAGCAGCAGCACGATGACGGTCCGCAGCGACGGCAGCGTGATGTGCCACAACCGCCGCCACCGGCCCGCTCCGTCCGCCGCGGCGGCCTCGTACAACGACACGTCGACCGTGGTCAGTGCCGCGAGGAAGATGATCATCGCCCAGCCGGCGTCCTTCCAGATCAGCTGCGCGACGACGAGCAGCGGGAAGGTGTCCGGGTTGGTCATGAACGGGATCGGGTCCAGACCCGCCTGCCGGAGGAGGTTGTTGACGAACCCGGCACCGCCCAGCGACTGCTGGAACAGCGTCACGACCAGCACCCAGGACAGGAAGTGCGGCAGGTACGCGATCGTCTGGAACCAGCGCCGAAAACGGTTGCTGACCAGCGAGTCGACGATCAGCGCCAGCCCGATCGGCACCGGGAAGAACAGCAGCAACTGGACGCCGGCCAGCACCAGCGTGTTCCGCAACGCGTCCCAGAAGTCCGGGTTGGCGTACAGGTTGACGAAGTTCTGCAGGCCGTTCCACTCGCTGTGCATGATGCCGAGGAACGGCTGGAAATCCTGGAAAGCGACGACGTTTCCGAGCACCGGCAGGTAGAAGAACACCAGCAGGAAGACGACGCCGGGGATCATCAGCAGCACCATCTGCCAGTCCCGGCGCCACTTCGCCTTCAGCGGCAGGCCGTTCCTGGCCTGCCGCTTCTCCGAGTTGGCCTTCAGCATCGATCAGGACCCGGTCACCGGAACGCTCGACGGCAGGACGGCCGCGAACTCGCCGCGCATCTTGTCACCGCCGCCGGACTTCCAGCGCTTGAGCGCCGCGTCGTACGCGTCCATCTTCTGCCGGCCCGTGACGATGTCGACGATCGTGTCCCGGAACGCCGCGGTCAGCTTCGGACCGACCTTGCTCGACGTGTCGGAGTACGTGCCCGCGGTCGGGTTGCGCATCGCGAACTTTAGCAGCTTCTGCTCGGTCTCGTAGATCTTGCGCGTGTCGTCCGGGTTCGCCGGGTTGAAGATCACGCTCTCCGGAGAGTTCATGATCTGCAGCGCACTGACCAGACCGGGCGCCTGCTGCTGACCGGCCTTCGTCAGCACCGGGTTCTTCTGCGCGTCGAGCTGGTACTGCTGCCCCTCGACGCCGAAGTTCTTGACCAGGTACTCCTTGGTGCCGAACGGCGCCGACAGGTAGTCCATCAAGGCGAGCAGCTCGCGGATCCGGCCCTCGTCGGTCTTCTTGAACGGCGTGAACCCGACGGTGCCGTAGCCCATGTCGTAGACCGGCTTCGCCTTGCCGTCGTGGCCGAACGGGATCATCGTGTCCACGAACAGCGTCGGGTCCAGGGTCCGGAAGTCGGCGGTCGCACGCGGGCCGACGACGACCTGCGCGGCGATCTGGCCGTTCACGGTCTTCGGCGTGGCGTCGGCCAGGTTGAGGTCCGGGTAGAACACCTTCGCGGCCCAGAGCTTGGCGGCGTACTCGACGGCGGCCTTGTAGTTGTCGGTCTCGTAGAGGTGCGTCAGCGACCGGTCCTGGTTCACACGCCAGCCGTTCGGGGCACCGAACCACTCGCCGAACATGTGCAGCATGTTGATGATCGCCGGCTCGAGCGCGTAGTTCGTACCGTTGGTGAGCTCCTTGCACTTGGCGAAGAACTCGTCCGCGGTGGTGCACTGCAGACCGCCGACCTTCGCCCAGGTCTTCGGGTTGCCCATCATCACCTGGCCGAACGGCGTGGACGGGATCGGAGCGCCCCAGATCTTCCCGTTCACCACGGCGGTCCGCCAGGAGGCCGGCTTCAGCGCGGCCAGGTTCGGGTACTCCAGGACGGCGTCGCCGGACAGGTACTTGGTCAGGTCCTGGAACTTCGCCTCGAGCATCGGTCCGACGTTCGGGATGCCCTGGTTCGGCGGCAGCCACATCAGGTCCGGCAGCGAGTCGCTGGCCAGCAGCGTCGCGAACTTCTCCGGGTAGCCCGGGTCGGTGCCGATGGTCAGCCGGAGCTCACCGCCGAGCGCGGAGTTCAGCGCCTGCCACATCGGGTTGCTGCCCATCGGCGGCGGCGGCGTCGCGAACGTCTCGGTCAGCGCGGTGACCGCGCTCTTCAGCGGCGGCGCCTTCACGCTCGAGACCGCGTCCGCCGGGAACTTCAGGAACCCGGGCTCGAGGCCGGACTCGGCCCCCGGGAAGTCCGGGTGCAGACCCTCGAACGGCTTGTACGTCGGCAGCGTGAGCTCGCCCGACGCCTTCGCGCCCCCTCCGCCCGCCCCGCCGTCGCCACAGGCCGCCAGCGTGGAGGTGGCAATCGCCGCACCGGTCACCTGCAGGAACCGTCGCCGACTGATCATAGTTGCTCCAAGTTTCGAAGAAGTGCTCACTAACACTCACTTAAACGTTAACCCGGACCGTAAACCTGACCCACCCCTCGATGCAAGGCGTAGACACAAAAGAACCAGCGGCCGCGGGGACTCGAGAACCCGCGGCCGCCGGCCGTCGTACTACCTCAGTGTGTTGTCAGCAGCGCACAAGCAGCCCGGTGACGGCCGTGCAGGAGCGCGTCGCCTTGTCGTTCGTCGCCACCGGGTCGTTCGGCGAACTCGCCGTCCGCTGTGCAGTAGCCGTCAGCGTGCCGGCCGTGAGCATCCCGGTGTTCACCGTGAGCGTCCGGGTCACGCTGGCGCCATTGGCCAGCGAGGCGATGTCGCAGTTCACCGTCCGCGTGGTGCCGACCCGGGTACAGGTCGACGCGTAGTACGCCGTCGCCGCCGGACCGGTCGCGACGACGCGTACGTCGGTCGCCGGATCCGGACCGTTGTTCTTCACCGTGATCGTGTACGTGATCCGCGCCGTCGTCACCATCTTCACCGCCGCGGTCATCGTCACCGCAACGTCCGCCGGCTGCTGCACGATCGTGAGCGCCGGTCCGTCGAAGACGTCGAACGCGTAGTTCTCTCCGATGAACTGGTGCTGCAGCGTGATCGTTCCGAGCGGAGCATCCGCCTTGACCCGGAGCGTGAAGACGACCGTGCGGGACTCACCCGGCGGAACGTCCGCGACCCCGCCACGAACACTGGTGCCGAGCGTGTCACAGGCGAACGCCCCCGGACACGACACCAACTCCACCATGGCCGGCAGCGACGTCTCCTTGGCGTACAGCCCGGCCTTCCCGCCGGTGATCGTGAAGTCCCGATCGTTGTACACGGTCTGTGTGATCGTGAACGTCTGCCCACGAGCGACCGACGTCGTGTTCACTTCGATCGCACTGGTCGGTGGTACGGCATCGGCGGTCACCGGAACCGCCGCCAAAGTCGCGCCGACGATTGCAGTCCCCAGCGCAGCACGAATCAACTTCCAGGCATGCATGACGTGCCCCCCTTGTTCCTTCCATGAACCCCAGCCCCCAACTGCCCCCACAGCTCCGCCGACGGCGGTGCAAGCAGTATGTAGTTGCCACTGTTCGTGGTCAACCGTTTGAAGTCTGTACTCAACCTTTCGTCATGACTGTTGGAGATCTTGCTGCGGCGAGCGTCGCGACGGCGCGGGGCCGGCGTACGGTCAGAGTGCCAAGCGGTCGAGCAGCTCCTCGACGCGCTCCGTCCTCCCCGCCTGCCGGTGACGTTCCCAGTCCTCGCCGGACAGCGTGTCGCCGACGAGTTCGAGGGCTTCCGCGAGTTCCTCGTCCAGATGGGGGTTGGGGATCTCGAGCCGTTCCCCCATCGCCTCCTCCGCCCCGAACAGGTGCGCGGCGCGAACGGGATCCCCGCGGCGCAGCAGAATGTTCATCACCGTGTTCGAGAACGCCATCGTGAGCGTCGGGCTGCCGATCGCCAGCACGGTAGGAACCAGCCCACGGGCCAGCTCGCCGGCCTCGTCGAGCCGGCCGGCGAGGGTCAGCAGGTAGGCGAGGTTCTGCCCCACGATGGCGAGCTCGTACGCGTCCCCGTGCGACTCGGTGATCCTCAGCGACTCCCGGAGCAGCTTCTCCGCGTGCTCGAAGTTGCCGAGCTCCTCCTCGATCCCGCCCAGGTGGTTGAGCACGCGGGCCAACCGCCACTCGTCGTCCAAGGACCGGAGCCGCTCGACGGCCTCGGTCAGCGTCGCCCGCGCCGCAGGTGCGTTCCCTCGCTGGCCTTGCATCGAGCCGAGCACGGTCATTCCGTAGGCGATGCCGGCCGGATCGCCGAGCTCCCGGGCCATCTCGACACTGCGGGCCGCCACCTCTTCGGCGTGCTCCGCCTCCCCCTGGATGAACAGGACGTTGCTGAATCCGCGCAGACACGCGGCCAGCTCCGGCGAGCACGTCGTACCGGCGGCGGCGACGATCTGCTCGTGCCAGGCGCGGCTCTCGGCCAGGTAGCCGCCGACGATCCAGACCCAGGCCAGGGCCGAACACAGCCGGAGAGCGGTCGGTAGGTCGTGGGCGGTCGCCCAGCCGAGAGCGGTGCGGAAGTTGTCCAGGTCGATCTCGGCGCGATCGACCGGCAGGTCGGACGTGGTCTTCTTGGTGTCCTCGATCATCTCGGCAAGGTCGGCGTAGTAGCCGGCGTGGCGGCCGCGGACGGCGGCGTCCTCGTCCGTGGCGTGCAGCTCGTCAGCGGCGTACCGGCGGATGGTCTCCAGCAGCCGGACGCGGGTGCCGTCGGGTCCGTCGAACACCGTGATCAGGTTGGCGTCGTGCAACTCGGCGAGCGCGTCGAGCGGGTCGATGCCCGTGGCAACCTTCTCGACGGCGGCCAGGTCGGCGCCGCCCGCGAAGACCGCAAGACACCGGAACGTACGGCGGTGCTCGGGACCGAGGAGCTCGTACGACCACGCGATCGTGTCCCGCAGCGTTCGCTGGCGTTCCGGGGTCACCGTACTGGTCGACGCGATGTCGAGCGACTGGTCGATCCGGGCCAGCAGTTCCTTGACGCTGAGCAGCCGGATCCGCGGCGCGCACAACTCGATCGCCAGCGGCAGTCCGTCCAGCCGCCGGCAGATCGCGACCACGTCAGCGGTGTTCTCGTCGGTCAGCGCGAACGCCGGCCGGACGGCCTGGGCGCGCTGGACGAAGAGTTCCACGGCGGCATCCGCGATCGGGAGCGGCAGCACCGGGTGCTGGTACTCGCCGGTGAGGCCGAGCGCTCGCCTGGAGGTCGCGACGAGCTTCACGTGCGGCGCGCCTTCGAGGATCTCGGCGACGACCTTGCCGGCGTCCGCGAGCTGCTCGAGGTTGTCGAGGACGAGTAGCAGGGTCCGCTGCGCGAGGTAGGCGACGATCCGGCCGCGCTCCCGCGGCGGGATGTCGAGGGCCTCGGCGATCGTCGTCCACAGCACCGGCGCGGACGTGACGGCCGCGAGCGGAACGAAGTACACCCCGCCCGGGAACTTCGAGGTCAGCTCCGCGGCGACGCCGATCGCCAGGCGGGTCTTGCCCGCCCCGCCCGGTCCGGTCAGCGTGACGAGCCGTACGTCGGGCCGCTCGAGCAGACCGGTGACGCGGCCGAGATCCGGTGCGCGCCCGAGCAGCGGCGTCGCGGGCGAGGGCAGGCTCGTCGACGTGCCGACAGTGCGTGGTGGCGGGAAGTCGGCCTTCAACCCGTCGACGATGACCTGGAGCAGGTGCTCGGGTTCCGGGATGTCCTTGAGGTGGTGCGTCCCGAGATCGCGCAGCGTGACCCCGTCGGGCAGATGCGTCAGCTGGCCGGTGACGGCCGACACCACGATCTGCCCACCGTGGGCGCTGGCCCCGATCCGCGCCGCGAGATGGACGTCCATGCCCCAGTAGTCGTCGTCGAACACACCCGGCGTACCGGTGTGGATCCCCATCCGCACCCGCAGCCGCTCGTCGTCCGGCCATCGATGCGCTGCCAGCCGGCGCTGCCCGTCGACGGCCGCCCGGACCGCCTCGCCGGCCGTCCCGAACACCACGAAGAAGCTGTCGCCCTCGGTCCCCATCTCGGTCCCGCCGTACGCCGTCCAGACCGCCCGCAGGATCCGCCGGTGATCTTCCAGCGCCTCCAGGTAACGGTCCCCCAACCGGCGCAGCAGCTGCGTCGACCCTTCGATGTCCGAGAACAGCATCGCCACCATTCCCCCACCCATGCCGCCAGTCTGGGATGCGTACGGGTGATGCGCCAGTGTCAGCCGATGCCGGTCGTGCTCTCGCGGACGACGAGGCTGAAGGGGGCCTGCAGTCGCTGGGGTTCGCTTTGTGGGCGCTGGTCGCGGAGGGCCTGCAGCGCCAGGCGGGCGATCGCGACCCGATCGGGCGCGACGGTGGTGAGCGTCGGGAGGGTGGCGAGGTCGTACGGAATGTCGTCGAAACCGACCACGGCCACGTCCTGCGGCACCCGCAGGCCGCGCAGGACCAGCGCGCGGATCGCGCCCATCGCCAGCCAGTCGGTGGCCGCGAAGACCGCGTCCGGCGCCGGGTTCCCCGAGTCCAGCCAGTCACCGAGAGTGCGCTCGGCGTCCTGGCCGCGGAGGCCGCCGGTCGCGAGCACGATGTCCTCGTCCACCGGTAGGCCGGCCGCGACGAGGGCGTCGCGGTACCCGTTGATCCGCTCGTCGTCCATCCGCGGCCCGGGCGCCAGCGCCATCACGTGGCGCCGGCCGAGTTCGAGCAGATGCTCGGTCGCGACCTTGCCGGCCTCCCGGTTGTCGATCCCGACGTGATCGGCGTGGTGCTCCGTGCCGGCCTTCTCACCCAGCAGGACCAGCGGCAGCGCCGGATCGCGGTTCCGCACGTCCTCCGCGGTGAGCCCGAGCGGGCTCATCACGATGCCGTCGAGGCGGGCCGGATGCCGCTCGGTGAGCAGCGCCAGCTCGGCCTCGCGGCGGCCGCCGGTCTGGTGGAACTGCACGATCCACCCGAACGCCTCGGCCTCGTCTAGCATCCGGGCCGCGAGCGAGGCGAAGTACGGGCGGTCGAGCTGCGGTACGGCGAGCGCGATCACCCCGCTGCGTCCCTGGGCCAGGTTGCGGGCCGCGATGTTCGGCCGGTACCCGAGCTTGTCGATCGCGGCCAGCACCCGCTGCCGGGTCTCCTCGCGGACGTGCTCGGCGCCGTTGACGACGTTCGACACCGTCTTCATCGACACCCCGGCCGCCTCGGCGACATCGGTCAGGCGCGGCCTCATGGATGGCAGGATCTCATTTGAGGCCGGTGTGGGCCATTCCGGCCAGGATGCGGCGCTGGAAGACCACGAACACCACCACGACCGGCACCAGCGTGACAACGCTCATCGCGAACAGCGCGCCCCACTCCGAGCTGCCGGTCGCGTCCAGGAAGCCGCGCAGGGCCACCGGCACCGTCAGCCGGGTTCTGGTCGACAGGTAGATCAGCTGGCTGAAGAAGTTGTTCCAGGTCCAGATGAACGAGAAGATCGCCGTCGTCACCAGCGCCGGCGACAGCAGCGGCAGGATGATCCGCCGGTAGATGCCCCACGCCCCGCAGCCGTCGATCCGGGCCGCGTCGTCCAGCTCGACCGGGATCGAGCGGATGAACTGCACCATCAGGAACACGAAGAACGCGTCCGTGGCCAGGAAACTCGGCACGATCATCGGCCAGAACGTGTCGATCCAGTTCAGCTTCCGGAAAATCGAGTACTGCGCGATCAGGGTCACGTGACCAGGCAGCATGATCGTCGCCAGCATCAGCGCGAACAACGTTTTCCGGCCCACGAAGGTGAGCCGCGCGAACGCGTAGGCGGTCAGCGAGCAGGTCAGCAGGTTGCCGATCACCACCGCCGCGCAGATGATCAGTGAGTTCATCAGGTAGATGCCGAAGCTGGTCCCGGTAGACGACCAGCCGAGCGCGTAGTTCGCGAGCGTCGGGTGCTCCGGGATCAGGCCGGGATGCCGGAAGATCTCGGTGTTCGGCCGCAGCGACGCGGTGATCATCCAGAGCAGCGGGTAGAGCATGATCAGCGCGCCCGCGGTCAGGCCGGCGTGGGCCAGTACGCGTCTCATCGACGTACCCCTTCGTCTCCGTAGAACACCCAGGTGCGGCCGAGGACGAAGTTCAGTCCGGTGAAGACCGCGATGATCAGCAGCAGTACCCAGGCCATCGCGGCGGCGTACCCCATCCGGAAGTTCCCGAAGGCCTGCTGGTACAGGTACAGCGTGTAGAACAGCGTCGAGTCCGACGGGCCGCCCTTGCCGCCGCTGATCACGAACGCCGGTGTGAACGCCTGGAACGCGCCGATGATCTGCAGCACCAGGTTGAAGAACACCACCGGCGACAGCAGCGGCAGCGTCACCCGCCAGAATCGTTGCCATCGGCCCGCACCGTCCACCTCGGCGGCTTCGAGCACCTCGTCGGGGATCTGCCGGAGGCCGGCCAGGAAGATCACCATCGGGGCGCCGAACTGCCAGACCCGGAGCAGGATCAGGGTCCACAACGCCGTACCCGGCTCGGAGATCCAACCGCGGCCATGGATGCCGAACAGGCCGAGGACGTCGTTCAGCAGACCGTCGCTGCCGAAGATCTGCTGCCACAGCAGGGCGATCGCGACACTTCCGCCGAGCAGGCTCGGGACGTAGTACAGCGCTCGGTAGACGGCGAGACCTTTGAGCCCTCGGTTCAGGAGTACGGCGACGGCGAGCGCGAACGCCATCTCGAGCGGGACCGAGACGCCGACATAGATGAACGTGACCTTGAGCGACTGCAGGTATCGCGAGTCCTGGAAGAGCGCCGTGTAGTTGTGCAGACCGGTCCACTCGGGGGTGTTCAGCAGCGCGTAGTCGGTGAACGAGTAGTAGAGCGACAGCAGCATCGGGCCGATCGTCAGCCCGACGATGCCGACGAACCAGGGCAGCAGAAACAGGTACGCCGGAACGCTCTGCCGAAGTCGGCCGATCACTGTCCCAGAGTCTTTCCGGCCATTTCCGTGAACTCCTGGGCGCCCGCGGCCGGGTTGCTCTTGCCGAGGCCGATGTTCTCCGCGATCCGGCCGAACCCGGTCAGCAGCTCGCCGTACCCCTTCGGCCACGGTTTCGGCGACGGACCGACCTTGCCGGCCAGGTCCTCGACGTACTTGATCGCCCGCGCACCGGCCGACCCCGCGTCCGCGGACACCAGGTCCCGCGCCTTCTTCGACGGCGGTACGCCGAGCAGGATGCCGATCGCCTTGATCGCCTTCTCGTCGTTCAGCAGGAACCCGATCAGTTTCGCCGCGTCCTCGGGGTGTTTGCTGGCGGCCGAGACGCACCACAGGTCGAGGCCCTTGACGAACTGACCGCTCAGATCTCCGGCCTTGCCCTGCGGGACGGGGAGCACGGCCAGCGGGCTCTTCACCAGCGGCTGGTAGAACGTGACCTGCTGGACCCAGCCGAACTGCAGCGGAGACTTTCCGGTGGCGATCAGCGACTTCTCGATCGCCGTCGTCTCACCGCTGACATTCTGCGGCGGCGCGGCCTTCGCGGTCCGCAGGTCGGCCCAGTACTGGAACCATTCCTGGACGGTGTCCTTGGTGGTGAGCAGTTTTCCGCCGTCGTCGGAAAACATTTCCGTGCCGTGCTGACGCGCGTACACCTCGAACAGCTGGAAGTTTCCGGCCTGATCGCTCGACCCGAACGAGCCCGGTACCGACCCCGCGTAGTCGCGGGCGAACTCGGCGAACTTCTCCCAGGTCCAACCCGCCGCCGGCACGGTCCCGCCGGCCTTCTTGATCGCGCCCTCGTCGACGTACATCGAGTAGCTGATCGAGCTCTGGCCGATCCCATAGTCCTTGCCGTCGGCAACACCGCTGGCGGCGACGTCCTTGTCCAGACCCGACGTGTCGATCCCCAGCGAACCAAGGTCCTTCAGCGCACTCCGGCCCGCGTAGTCGCTGAAGTAGCTCATCGACATCCGCAGGACGTCGGGGGCGTTGTTACCCGAGGTCTGGGTGGCGAGCTTGTCCCAGTAGTCGTCGAAGGGAGCGCTTTCCGCGGTGTACTCCGCGCCGCCGCTCGACTTCCACGCGTCGAGGGCCTTGTTCAGCGCCTTGGTCACCGGATCCGGGCCGTACCAGGAAACGCGCATCGGACCGGACTTGCCGGAGCAGCCAGGGACAGTGATCGCCGCGGCGGTGGCGGCGCCGAGACCCAGCAGGGTCCGGCGGCTGAGAGTGGTCATGTTGGTTCTCCTTGGGAGGCCCAGCGCCAGTTGTGGGGCAGGCGGAGCGGGGTGTAGTTGCCGTTCGGGAGGTCGTCGGTCAGCCGTGCCTGCCAGCGGGCGAGCTGGTGCAGGAGGCGGGCCCGGACGGCCACATGGGCGTCGTCGTCGAAGAGGTTGCCGAGCTCGGCGGGATCCTGCGCCAGGTCGTACAGCTCACCGGGCAGGTCGGCATGGACGATCAGCTTCCAGTCGCCGCTGCGGAGCATTCGTGCGGCGCCGGATTGCGTGACGGTGTTCAACTCGTCGAAGGTCGGGCCGTCGTACCCGAAATGCAGCGGTGGCCGGGCGGTCACGTCGTACGCGCGACCGCCGTACCCGTGCTCGGCGATGATGCTGCCGAACTCCTCCTCGGGTGCATCCTCGCCGTGGGTGAGCGGGAGCAGGCTGCGGCCCTGGACGCCGTCGGGGATCGGTTGGCCGACGGCCTCGCAGATGGTGGGCAGGACGTCGACGATCGAGACCGGTTCGTCACGCTGCTGCGGGTGTACGCCGTCGCCGGTGATGATCAGCGGGATCCGCATCAGGAACTCGGACAGGCCGGCGCCTTTGCGCTGCAGGCCGTACTCACCGACGTAGTCACCGTGATCGGCCAGGACGATCGTCAGGCGCGGCCGGGTGCGTCGGGCGAGTCCCTCGTGCAGGCGGGCGATCTGGTCGTCGAGGAGGTTGAGCATGCCGAGATAGTTGGCGGCGTACCGGCGCCAGTTGTCGTCGTACCCGGGTCGCTTCTCCTCCTGGAGCTTGCGCAGCCAGGCGTAGCTGCCACCTTTGGTTTTTGTTGCATCCGGCCCCGTGGTGCGGTCGGGAACGTCTTCGGGGCCGACCAGGTCGAAGTAGGGCTGCGGGACCTGGTACGGGTTGTGGGGTTCGGGATAGGAGACCCAGAACAGGCCCGGCCGGCCGGGGTCGGCCTCGTCGATCGCCTGCAGTGCGTCGGTGGTGATCCGGTAGGGCAGCTGGTTCTGTACGTCGAACGGGGTCGGCTCGTCGGAGACGCCGTGGTCCAGGTGCTCGAGCCAGGTGTCGAAAGCGTTTTCCTCGGCGTTCCGCTCGGGTCCGTGGGTGTGGAAGTACGGACCGGCGTAGGTGTCGAAGTCCTGCGCGTCGCGGTGCATGTGCGGCTTCCCCGCGAAGTGCAGTTGGTAGCCGGCGGCCCGCAGTACGTCGACCAGGTCCTGGGCGAACCGTGCGTGCTGGGCGTTGCTGTTCTGCCGGACCTGATGGGCGCTCGGGAACCGCCCGGTGAGCAGACTGGTCCGCGCCGGAACGCAGGCCGGCGCGGCCGTGTACGCGTTCCGGAAATCCGTTCCGCGGTCCGCCAGGCTGTCGACGAACGGCATGGTGTCCACCGGATACCCGCTCCGCCGGGTCAGTCCCACCCGCTGCTGATCGGTCATCACGATGACGATGTCGGGACGCATCTACCTGCTCTCCGCTCGATTTACAGCGCTGTAATGCAGCGCTGTAAACCATGCCGCAGGCGTCCGCCGACGTCAAGAGCGGGTGCGGTAGGTCAGCTGAGCTACGGCCCGGCGGGCGTCAGGTCAGCTGTTCGGCCAGGCGGCGGATGCCGCGTTCGGGGCTGGTGAGGACCGGGACGGCGAGGTCGAGCCCCTCGGCCGCCGACGCCATCGACGCCTGCGCGAGCACGACCACGTCACCGTCCGCCGCCTTGATGGCCTCGGCCACCAGCGAGTCGTGACGAGCCCGGTCCCCCGCAACCGCCGCCTCGAACGCACCCGCTACGACAACCTCATCGATCTGCACATCGCGCCCCTGAAGCCCGGCCCGCTCCCGCAGCAGAGCGGCCGTCGGCCGCACAGTCGTGGGCAGCGTCGCAATGACACTGACCCGATCACCCACCCGAACAGCCTCGTCCGCCATCGCCTCGTCGACCCGGTACACCGGCACGCCAAGCCGATCAGCCAGCGGCCCGGCGTACTGCGAGATCGACGAGCACGTGAACATCACCGCCTCGGCGCCGGCCGCGACCGCGGCACCACCAAGATCAGCGAGCCGCCGCGCGACCTGCTCAGCCGCGGCACCGCACCCCAGATCAGCGACGATCTTGTCGTCGAGCAGGTTCTGCACCTCCACGCCAGGCAGATGCTCGGCCGCGAGCGTCGCGAACGTCGGAATGACGACAGCCCCGGTATGAAGAAAGGCGATACGGACCATCTGGCCGCTCCTCACAGGTCAATCGCGCCGCATGTCAGCGCCAACCTTGGCACGTCGCCGACAGTGAGCGCAATCGTTTGCATACAGTCTGAGACGTCCCCGGCCGCCCCGCCTGCGCGGCCGACCGGAACGACTGCCCTGTCCGGGGATCACGCCGAGTCGTGGCGTTTGGTTGGCCCCGGGAGCCGCGAGTCGTGGATCACGGCTGCGTTCGGTCGCCGAAATCCACGACTCGAGGAACCGGCGGCGGTTCGACAGGTAGAGCACCGGCGAGACGCTGTCTTGTTCGGGATTGCCCGCGTCGGGCTCAGTGCAGGGCTACTGATAGCAGCAGAACAGACGCAGCACGGGCGTGTACGTCGTGACGCTGTGGGGGCACCGCCACGAGATCTCCCGCCCGCAACTCGACCTCGACGTCACCTGCCCGCAGCAGCACGTTTCCGTGCAGGCACATCAGCGAGGCATCTCCAGGGCTCTGATGTTCGCCAAGTGTCTGCCCGGCATCCAGCGCGATCAGCGTCTGCCGCAACCGTGCCCCGGGCCGGCTGTACAACGTCGTCGCACTCCGCCCGCTGTCGTTCTCCCCAGCCAGCTCCAGGTGTACAGCCGCCAACTCCTCGACCCGCAAGACCTCCATCAGCCGATGGTCGCACCCGGCCGCCAAAGACTCCACCCCCGCGGGCCCGTCGTACGACTGTGGTCTGAGGTGTGGTCAGGGCGGTGTTCCGGTTTGTCCCTGATGTGATGGATCGCGGTAAGTCGATAGTTTCGAGGACGTGATGACGTTCGAGATCAGGATCGAAGGCTTCGCCGGCACCGACGAGGCCCTGGCGATGCAGGAGCCGGCCGCGCGCGCGTTGTGCCCGGTCGCCGAACACAACGGCCCGTGCGAAGTTCCGTGGGCCTTCACCCTGGCCGACAACCACGACCTAGTACTCGGCATCTACACGACCCGACAAAGGGCCGCCGAGCTAACAGCCGGCGTACAACAAGCCACCGGCCACCCCACCGCCCTCACAGAAGCCACCCCGGGCCACTTCGACGACCTCGCCGAGCAGTACCGCATCGAACATCCCTCGACCTAGCGCACTGGGGCGCCAGAGGAGGGCGGCTCGGGAGGAATTGCGGAGGTGGTGTTCCTCGCGCATTGCGGTGAGGAAGTGGGTGGTGAGGTTGGTTCGGGGTTGCTGAGCCGCGTGGGACCGTCAACACACCGCGACCTCCTTCTTGTAATCATTGCAAGAAGCGTCCGCACACTAGCACCGGCCGTTGCCGCCCGCAATGTCAGTCGGGTTCGACCAGGAGGCCGCGGGCGAAGGCATCCGTTGCCGCCCGGAGCAGGCGCTTCAACTGCCGCGGGGTGCGCTGCAGGCGGTCCTGCCGCCAGCCCAGGCTGATGATCCCGTTCCACGAGGACCACAGCACTATCGCCATCTCCTGGGCGTTGACCTTGCGGATCGTGCCGGCCTTGATACCGCGCTTGATCGCGTCGACCATCCGCCGGTTCTGTTCGTCCACCGAGTCCGCCAACCGGTCCGCGAGCTCCTGCCCCGCGGCATAGCTCCCCGGCTCCGCGGGAAACGCCAGCATCCGGAAATACTCAGGATTGGCCAGATAGAAGGCGAGATACTCGTCCGCCGCGGCGTACAACTGCTCGACCGGCGCGCGGCCCTCGACGTACGCGAGATCCATGAACTGCCGATCCACGACAACCGCCCGCTCCACCAAAGCGGCGTACAGCCCGGCCTTCGACCCGAAATGGTTGTAAACGGACCCAACCGCAACACCAGCGGTGGCAGCGATCTCTTCAACCGTAACGTCAGCCACAGCCCGAGCCGCGAACAAATCTTCCGCAGCACCCAACAACGCGTCAATCGTCCGCTGCGCCCGTGGATCCACCCCTGCACCCTTCCCAGAACCTGCCGGCCAGGAGACCCAACCCTACTTTCTGCAACCGCTGCACGACACCGCGGCCGGTAGCCACAGCTTTTCGGGGACGACGCATCCGACCTTCCGCAAGGGAACCGGACCCGCTGTGATCGTGATCCACGAGATCCCGGGCATCACCCCCGGAGTCCTCGCGTTCGCGGAGGAGGTGGTCGCACGCGGCTTCACGGTCGTGATGCCGTCGCTCTTCGGCCGACCTGGCGCCGCGGCGACAGTGGGAGAATCGGTCCGCAGCATCGCCCAGATCTGCGTCAGTCGGGAGTTCAGCATGTTCGCACTCCAGCGAACGACCCCGGTGGCCGGCTGGCTGAGGTCCCTGGCTCGTGACCTGCACGCCGAACTCGGAGGTCCCGGCGTCGGCGCCGTCGGCATGTGTATGACCGGCGGCTTCGCGCTCGCGATGCTCGCCGACGCTCCGATCGCCGCACCGGTACTCGCCCAGCCGGCCTCACCGGCGCCTGTCGGCAGAGCGCGGAAGGCCGACCTCGGACTCAGCCCCGCTGATCTCGCCTCAGTCAAGGCGAAGGTGGCGGCCGGATGCCGGGTGCTCGGCCTGCGTTACGCCGGAGACCCGGCGGTCGGAGACCGTTTCGACACCTTGCGCCGTGAGCTCGGTGACAAGTTCGTCGCGGTCGAATTCCCCGGCCGCAAACACTCGACCCTGACCGAGCACCGTCAGCAGGAAGCAGTAGACCGCGTGCTGTCCTTCTTCGACCAGCAACTCAAGCCGTAGGTCAGAAGCGCAGAATGCGGCCGGACGGCGTCCGTAGATCGACCGTCAACGGACGGCGTGGTCGTTGCGGGCGCTGGACCCTCACCTGTGTGCGCTTCATGACCGGCCCCTCTCCGAGCCCGTGGCTTCGGCGATCCCTCAGCCGGACGATGCCTTTGATCTTGTCGCTCTCGACCTGACTGCTACCAGGTCCGGAAGACCCCGATCTCCAGGGCCGAACCTCCTGCTTCCGGCGATCGGCCGCTCCCTCGCAAGGGGTCTGTCGGCTCTGCCGTCCCGGGCCCGGCCGACGAACGCTGATGTAGAGGCTGATCGAAGCATCCGCGGGCACGGCCCGTCAGGAGAGGACCAAAGATGACCATCGTGGCAATCACCGTCGCCGTTGTGCTGCTCGTGTTGCTGTCCTGCGTCCGCATCGTCACGCAGTACGAGAAAGGCGTCCTGTTCCGGCTCGGCCGGCTGAAGGCGGTACGCGAGCCCGGCCTGCGGCTGATCATCCCGTTCGTCGACGTACTGCGGAGAGTCTCACTGCGGGTCGTCACCCGGCCGATCCAGTCCCAGGGCATCATCACCAAGGACAACGTCAGCGTCGACATCTCCGCCGTCGCGTACTACAAGATCGTCGACGCCGCGAAGTCCGTGCTCGCGATCGAGAACGTGGCCGCCGCGATCGACCAGATCGCCCAGACGACCCTGCGCGGTGTCGTCGGCAGGCACACACTGGACGAGACACTCTCCGAGACCGAGGTCATCAACGCCAACATCCGCGAGATCCTCGACGAGACCACCACCGAATGGGGCGTCCTGGTCACGCTGGTACAGCTGAAGGACATCCAGCTACCCGACACCATGAAGCGCGCGATGGCCCGCCAGGCCGAGGCCGAGCGGGAGAAGCGCGCCAAGATCATCGCCGCGGAAGGCGAGGCCCTGGCGGCCGCGTCGCTCGGGCAGGCGTCCGACACGATGATGGCGCACCCACTGGCGCTGCAGCTGCGCAACCTGCAGACCCTGGTCGAGATCGGCGTCGACAAGAACTCGACGGTTGTCTTCCCGGCGCCGCTGATGAGCACCATTGGCGAGCTCGGGACCTTCCTGAACCGCGAGTCCGCGGCCGCCGCCCGTCCTGCACCGCGGTCCGTGGCCGAAAGCGTCAACGGATCACCGGCCTGATCTCGTCGACGGAGCCGGCCCGCTGGCGGTTCGAGGTCGCAGGCGCCTGAACGCGTTGCTCAGATCCGGCTGATTGTCGAACGTCAGCGGTCCGGCAGGTTGAGTCGCTTCAGCCGCTCGTACGCCCCGAGGATGTGCTTGTCGATCCCGTCCTGCGCGGCTTGCGGGTCACCGAGGGCCAGCGCGTCCCGCAGCTCCTTGTGCTCGCTGTAGCCGACCTCCAGGAAATCCGGGAAACTCGCGTTCCGGGCTCGCAGGAAAACCGTCACCTGCCCGCGGATGGACTCCCACACCCGCTGCACCCGGCCGTGGTCGCAGTACGCGTAGATGATGTCGTGGAACTGCAGGTCCAGCCGGACGGCGTCCTCCGGATCGATCTTGGTGTCGACGCTCTTCATCTGCTCCAGGACCGCGTCCATCTCGGCGAATCCCGCGTCCTGCATCCGGGTGCACGCGCGGCCGGCAGCGAGTCTCTCGATCGCGCCACGGAGGGTGTGCACCTCCTCGACGTCGGTCCTGGTCAGCGTGCTGACGAAGGCCCCGCGGTGCCGCCGGAGCTCGACGTGCCCCTCTTCCTCGAGCCGGGCCAGTGCCTGCCGGATCGGCCCGCGGCTGACCTTGAGCGCGTCGGCCAGCTCGGTCTCCTTGAGATGCTGGCCCGGCTGGAACCGCCCGCCCGTGATCATCTCCCGGAGCACGTCGGTGACCAGATCACCGAGAGCGCGCTGCGACGGCAGCGGGGACACGACATCGTCGGGGATCAAGCCGACCACCTCCTCAGGCCAGTTACCGCCAGTATCCGATGCACTCTAACCCCTCCCAGGCGTCACTGTAGATTGTAAACAGTTACCCATTGACAGTAAACGAAGTGCCGAGCAGACTCGGGAACCTCCCCCTCAGGCAGAGAGAGGTCATAACGCCGATGACCACCGACACACCGGTTCACACTGGACGCAGGGCACTCGGGCCGTTTCCGCCGGCCGCTCCCCGGAAACCCGACGCACTGCACGTTTCCGCGGCCACGATCGAGGTCGACGCCGCCCAGACCGACGGTCCGTTGACGCGCATCTGGGAGAGCTTCGGGTACGACGAGTTCAACTGGACGTACACGCCCACCGGAAAACGCCTGCTGCAGACCTTCGCCGACTTCTCCGGCGCCGGGTACTTCGTCCGGCCGCACTACATGTACTGCTCCGGCAGCGGATTCGGCATCCCGCACTGGAGTTCCGGCAACGTCTACCACGAGGACGCCGACGGCAACCCGTACTACGACTTCACGCTGCTGGACCAGGCGTACGACGCGATCGTCGGCGCCGGACACCACCTACTCGTGGAGCTGGGCTTCACGCCGCGCGACCTGCTGCCACCCGAGGCCGCCGAGCTGACCGTCGTACCGAGTCCGACTGCCTACACGAGCTACGAGGCCGGTGCCTGGGGATATCCGCCCAAGGACTACGCCAAGTGGGCAGGCCTGATCAGCGCCACGGTGCAGCACTGCATCGACCGGTACGGCGAGGCGGAGGTGAAGACCTGGCTCTGGGAGCTGTGGAACGAGCCGGACATCGACTACTGGCGCGGCACACTCGACCAGTACAACGAGCTCTACACGGCGACGGTCCAGGCGATCCGCGGCGTGCTGCCCGAGGCCAAGGTCGGCGGACCGGCGGTCACCAGTGGCGGAATCGGTTTTCTGCAAGGTTTCCTGGACTACACCTCGCGCCGCGACGAGCCGCTGGACTTCATCTCGTACCACACCAAGGGCTGCCACTTCCCGACCCGCGACTACCGCCCGTTCGCCGAGCCGGCGGCCGAGCAGCTCAGTCCGTCGTCCACGAAGATGCTGTACGACCTGCGCGAGTTCAACCGCCTGATCGGGTCGTACGACGCGTACGCCGACCTGCCGGTGATCGTCGACGAGTGCGACGCGGCGGTGCCGGCACATTTCGGCCGCTACGACAACCGCAACTACAGCTTCCAGAACACCGAGTACTACCCGGTCTTCCAGGCGAAGCTGATGAAGAAGATCCTCGACCTGAACGCCACCGAGCCGGCCCTGGTCGCCTACGCCACCTCGTGGAGCTTCTACTTCGAGGCCGAACGCTACTTCGAAGGCACTCGGTCCTTCCTCACGGCAGGTGGTGTCGAAAAACCGTTCCTCAACGCCTATCGGATGCTGTCGCTGCTCGGCCGGGACCGGCTGCGGACGACGTCGGACGCGGCGTGGCAGGTCGGCGAACTCGAGGGCACCGACGGCAGCAGCATGCCTGAGGAAGTCGACGCCCTCGCGTCGCGTTCGGAGGACGGGAGCGTTGCCGTGCTGGTCTGGCGGCACATCGACGACCAGTACCAGACCAGCGAGGGCCTGACGCCGGTGACGGTGACCGTTCGCAACCTGCCGGCCGGTTCGTACCGGTTGCGGCACCTGCGCATCGACGCCGACCACAGCAATGCCTTCACTGTCTGGCAGCAGCTCGGCTCACCCCAAGACCCGACCGCCGAACAGCTGGCGACGATCAAGAGCCGGCAGGGTCTCGAGGAGTTCGAGCCGGAACGCAGTCTCACGGCGGACGGCGACGTCTCGCTCGAGGTCTCCCTTCCGTTGCCGTCGGCATCGTTGCTGATCCTCGAACCGAGCAGCTGATCGTGATGATCACACTGAACAACGGCGTCCGGATCCCGCAGCGCGGCTTCGGCGTCTTCCAGGTCCCGCCGGGCGACACCCAGCGCGTGGTCGAGCAGGCGATCGAGATCGGGTACCGTCACATCGACACCGCGGCGGCGTACAACAACGAGGCCGGCGTCGGCGCCGCCGTACGGGCCAGCGGGCTCCCGCGCGACGAGCTGTTCGTCACCACCAAGTTGCGCAACGGCGAGCACGGCTACGAGACGGCGCTGACGGCGTACGACGACACGCTGCAGCGACTCGGCCTGGACTACGCGGATCAGTATCTCGTGCACTGGCCGCACCCGACCGTAGATCGCTATGTCGACAGTTGGCGTGCGCTCGAGCGGATCTACGCCGACGGGCGGGTCCGGGCGATTGGTGTGTCCAACTTCCTGCCCGAGCACCTGGACCGGTTGGCGAAGGAGAGCGAGGTCGTTCCGGCGATCAACCAGATCGAGCTGCATCCGAGTTATCAGCAGCGCGAACTGACGGCCCTGTGCCGCGAGCGGTCGATCGCGATCGCGGCGTACTCGCCGCTCGGTCAAGGCCACGACCTCGACCTTCCGGTCCTGGCGTCGATCGCCGAGGAGCACCACGTGACGCCGGCCCAAGTGGTGCTCCGTTGGCACCTCCAACAAGGGCACCTCATCATCCCCAAGTCGGTTGCTCCGGAACGGATCCGTGCGAACTTCGAGCTCGACGGCTTCGCACTGACCGACGACGAGATCGCGTCGATCACCGCGGCGGAGAGCGGTCACCGGATCGGCAACGATCCCCGCACGTTCGCGCTCAGCCAGATCAGGTAGCCCGGCCATGACGAGCAGATCTGTGCGCTTCAGGACCACCTGGATCTGGATCTTCCTGGTGCCGACGGTCGTCCTGTACGGCGTCTACACCATCTACCCGATCATCGCGAGCTACTGGTACTCGCTGGTCGAGTGGAACGGTTTCGACAGCGGTCAGAAGTTCGTTGGACTGAGCAACTACCGCGCGGTTTTCGCCGATCCGCTGTTCTGGAACTCGTTCAAGGTCACGCTGTTCTTCATGCTCCTGGTGGTGCCGGCGCGGGTGCTGCTCACCCTGCTGCTGGCGATGGTTCTCAACTCGCCGAAGCTGCCGCTGATCGGTCTGCTGCGTTCGGCGTTCTTCATCCCTGTGGTGACCACGACGGCGATCATCGGCGTGGTGATGCGCTTCATCCTGGATCCGGCCAGCGGTCCGATCAGCACAGCGCTGATGAAGCTCGGGTTCGGCGGCGTCGACTTCCTGGGTGATCAGCACCTGGCCCTGCCGACGGCGGCCGTGCTGTACGTCTGGAAGTTCTTCGGCGTCACGATGATCTACTGGCTCGCGGCGCTACAGACCATTCCGTACGAGTTGTACGAGGCAGCGCGCATCGACGGCGCCGGCACCGGGCAGCTCTTCCGGCACATCACCCTGCCGATGCTGAAGCCGTTCCTGATCATCATCACCGTGCTGACCGTCGAGGAGACCTTCCACAACTTCGACCTGATGTACACGCTGACCGGCGGCGGCCCGTACTTCCACACCGAGATCATCGAGATCTACATCTACCGCTGGGCCTTCGCCGCCTCGATCCCCCAGCTCGGCCACGCCTCCGCGGCCGCGGTGATCTTCGGTCTGCTGGTCGCCGTCGTCGGAGCCCTTCAGCTGTGGGGCGTGTACGCCGGGCGCCGGCTGAGAGGAGACCAGCGATGACAGCGCAAGCCGTCGTACGCACGGATCGGCGACGGCGCCTGCTGCACCGGGCGCCGTGGTGGATCGCCGCGCTCTTCCTGGTGGGTATCGCGGTGCTCTGGATCTTCCCGTTCCTGTGGATGCTGTCGGCATCGCTCAAGGACAACATGGAGATGTTCACCGGCGGACTGAAGCTGTGGCCCTCGACGTTCGTCTGGGACAACTACTCGCGAGCGTGGAACGACGCACACTTCGGCCGGTACCTGATCAACACCGTCGTCACCACCCTCGTCACGGTCGTGATCGTCACCATTCGCTGCGCGACGGCCGGGTACGTCCTGGCCCGCTACCGATTCCGCGGGTCCAAGCTCTTCCTCGGCGTACTGATCGCGACGCTGTTCGTCCCCACCGGCTACACGATCATCCCGGTGGTCAAGATCTCGATGCAGCTGCACCTGATCGACTCGCTGGGCGGCATGATCCTCGCGCTCAGCGGCGGGGCGTACGTGTCGGCGATCCTGTTGTACTACGGGTACTTCCGGCAGATCCCCCGCGAGCTGGAGGAAGCCGCGGTCGTCGACGGCGCAGGGTTCGTCCGTACCTTCTTCTCGGTGATGCTGCCGCTGGCGATGCCGGTCACGGCGACCGTCGCGGTGCTCACCTTCATCACGACCTGGAACGCGTTCTTCCTGCCGCTGGTGTTCACCTTCAGCCGGCCCGATCTCCGGACGGTGAGCGTCGGCATGCAGGCGTTCGTCGGCGAGACCGCGACCGACTGGTCCGGTATGGCCGCGGCCGGGGTGATCTCGATCGTCCCGGTGGTCGTGCTCTTCATCTTCCTGCAGCGCTACTTCGTCGAGGGAATCTCCGGAGCAGTCAAGTCCTAAGGAGTGGAAATGACCGAGATGACACGTCGCAGTCTGCTCGGCGCATCGGTACTCGCCGCCATCGGCGCCGCGACCGGATGCAGCGGTTCGAGCACCCAGAGCGGAAGCACGAGCGGGGGTGCCACCGGAACGCTGGACTGGTGGGACCACTTCAGTTCGTTCAAGCGCCTCAACGACGACTGGGCCAAGACCCAGTCGCCGGCCTTGAAGACCAACGTCGGCCATACGTACTACGACGCGTCCAAGGCGACCCAGGCGTTCCAGCTGGCGCACCAGGCCAACAAGATGCCGGACGTCTACTCCAATGTGATCGGGCTCCCGTTGCCTGCCCTGGTGAGTGGCAAATGGGTGCACGAGGTGACGATCCCTGCCGACGTGAAGTCCAAGCTGCCGAAGGACGCGTTCACCGAGGGCATCACCCAGCTGGACGGCAAGCTGTACGGGTTCCCGATGTTCAGCTTCCGGCAGAGCTCGACGCTGGTGTGGGTCAACAAGGACCACTGGTCCAAGGCCGGGCTCGATCCGAACAACGTGCCGAAGGACTACGCGGCCTTCAAGGACGCGCTGGGAAAGCTCAAGTCGGCCGGGATTCAGCCGCTCACGCTGGCGATCGGCGCCGACGGCGGGCGCATCCGAGACCAGGTCGACGACATGGCCCAGGCGGCGGGCTTCCCTGGCTATCAAGGCCTGCAGTTCACCACCGGCGAGTACGCGTACCACCACGACGCCTATGTAGGCGTGATCGAGTTCTTGAAGCAGCTGAACGACGACAAGCTGATCATGCCCGGCTCGAACAACTTCGGTGTCGTCGACGCCCGGACCCGGTACGCCTCCGGTGCGGTCGGGACGTTCATCGACGGCATCTGGTGTGCCGGTGGATCCAAGGCCTTGGCGCCGACGATCGTCGACAAGCTCGCCTCCGGTCAGATCCTGGTGCCGACCTCCGGTACGGATCCGTGGTGCTACCGCGGCCGTCCCGCTGCGACGTACTTCGTTTCCGCGGACAGCAAGAATCCCGACGCGGCCGGACAGCTGATCGCGTCGTTCATGTCCGACGACTACCAGAAGGGGATGGTCGAGGCGATGGACCAGCCGCCGCTGAACCTTGACCAGGTCGCGTCGGCGAACGTCGTCGACGCGTACAAGAAGGGCGTCGAGTACTGCAAGGAAAACGTGTTCTTGATGCCGCAGGCGATCGTGAAGAACCCCGCCATCGCGCGCGTCGACGCACTCCGCAAACCCGTCACGCCGCACGTCGGCAACATCGTCCAGGGCTACCTCGGCGGATCGATCAAGGATCTCAAGGCCGAACTGAAGAAACTGAGCGACGCCACCACCGCGGACCGCGCCCAGGCCCTGACGAAGGCCAAGGCAGCCGGCGCGAAGGTCTCAGAGTCCGACTACGTCTTCGCCGACTGGAAACCAGGCCAGGACTACGGAGCCGCCAAATGACCGCCGACCGCACCGCGGTCGTGACCGGCGCGGCCTCCCCACGGGGCATCGGCCGCGCGACCGCATTGCTCCTCGCCGGCCAAGGCTGGAACATCGGCATCCTCGACATCGACGCCGTCGGCGGCAAATCACTCGCTGCGGAGATCACCGCGCAGTACAACGTCACGGCGTACGCCGTCGGCGCCGACGTCTCGAACGAAACAGAGGTCCGCACAGCGATCGACGAGCTGGAAGCCGCCCTCCCACCCCTGGCAGCACTGGCAAACATCGCCGGCGTCAGCTCCCCCGTCCCGTACCTCGAACTGACCTCCGACGAGTGGCACCGAGTCATCAACACCAACCTCAACGGCGTCCACTACGTAACCCGCCGCGTGGCTGAATCCATGGTTCGCCACAACTACGGACGAATCGTCAGCGTCTCCTCAACCTCAGCCCAACTCGGCGGCGGCACCTACAGCAAGACTCCGTACTCGGTCGCCAAGGCCGGCGTCATCGGCCTGACCAGAGCCCTGGCCAGAGAACTAGGCCCTTTCGGCATCACCGTCAACGCGGTAGCCCCCGGCCCCATCGACACCGACATCATGGGCGGCCCCCTGACCCCCACCCGCCGAGCAGCCCTGATCGACAACCTCCTGACCACCCGCCTGGGCCAACCCGACGACATCGCCTACGCGATCGCCTTCCTCCTGTCCGACCAATCCACCTACATAACCGGCCACACGCTCAACGCAGACGGCGGCCTCTACATGCACTGATATCAGTTCAGCGGCGTGCTTTGGTCCGACGTTCGAGGGCTTCGATGACGGTTGGGCAGACGTCGACGTCGTAGAGCCTTTCGACGCTCTGCATGCCGCCGGGGCTCTCCGCGTTGATCTCCACCACCTTGTCGCCGATCACATCGATGCCGACGAAGTACATGCCGTCGGCCACGAGTTTGGCGCTCATCGCTTCGATGATGCCGCGTTCCGCGGCACCGATCTCGAGCGGTACCGGGCGTCCGCCCTTGCTGATGTTGGCGCGCGGGTCGTTTCCCTGGGGTACGCGCCGGAAGGCGGCCGGCTTCCCGTCGCGCTCGAGGAGCTTGCCCTCGAGCAGGAAGATCCGGGCGTCGCCGTCCTCGCCGCCGTCGACGAACTCCTGGACGACCGCGTAGCCGTCCTGCCGTACCGCCTCCGTCATCTGCGTGAGGTTCGGTTCGTCCTCGTCCTCGATCATGAACACGTTCCGGCCTTTGGCGCCGTACAGCGGTTTGACGACCGAGTGGCCGACCTCGGCGACGAACCGCTCGATCGCTTCGGGGTCGTGCGTCACCAGCGACCGAGGCCGGATCTTCGCGGGAAACTCCTCCAGGTAGAGCTTGCTCGTCGCCCGGATCAAGGACATCGGGTCGTTGACGACCGTGACGCCTCGCGCCTTGAGCATCTGCCCGAAGACGACGCCCAGTGGACTGGCCCACGGCCGCTTCTGCAAGTCGTCGATCGATTCGTTCCGCAAGAACAAGGCATCGAGGTCGTCCAGGACGATCCGTTCCGCGTCGCCCTCCTTGATGCGCTCCATGAAGGTCTCGAGCGTGTCGTCCTTGTCGAACTCCGCGGCACGGGCCCGGGCCACCAACTGCCCGTCGCTCTCACCGAGCTCGACGTCGCACACCCCGACGTACCAAACCTCGTGCCCGGCCTGGGACGCGGCCCTGGCCAGACGGGTAGTCGTGTACTCGTCGATCTCGGTGGCGACGTCATTGACGAAGAAGGCCAGCCTCATGCCACCGCACCTCCTTCGTACAGATCCGTCACCGACACGCCTGCGCGCAGTCTGTCGAGACGCTCCTGCGCCCCGGGCACGTCGAGCCAGCGAGGACGGATCCACGGTGCTTCGAGGACCTCGCGGTCGAGCAGGTCCTGGATCAACGGAATGTGGTCCAGCGCGAACTTGCCGGCGAAGAGCACGCCCAGACTGTTGCCCTCCGCAAGGGATTCGAGGAGACGGGTGATGCCACGAAGGTAGATCGCGTCTTTCACCGAGCCTCCTCCGACCACCACCCTGATGGCAATGGTCCAGGCGGTTCTCGTCGGGATCCGGTGTTCCGCCCGCAACGACTCGAAGATGTCCAGGAACCCGGCACCGTCCACCATCTTGGCGACGGCGACCACCCGTGCGGCGAGCACGCGGAGACGCCGCGGGTCGAGGCCGCCGCTCAGGTACTCCGCGAGTACCGCAAGGCCCTCTTGGGTCTCGTCGTAGCCGGGCAGTCCGATCGAGAGCAGCGTCAGGGGTTGCCTGGCGCCGTTCTGGTACGTGACGACATGGGTGCCGACCTCGTGGTGCAGCAACGGCTCGACGCGGTCCGCGCGGAACGTGGCGGCTTCCGGGATGAGCAGCCGGCCGAACGACACCATCAGCTCGGACACGTCGTCGCGCACCGCGACGTTCGCCGGAAAGCCCTCGTACACGGCGCGATACCGATCGAACTCCGCACGAGCAGCCTCCGCGAACGCACCGGCCGTGACGGTTCGGGTGCTGGGAGCCTGGGTCGGGATGATCGCGAGCAGCTCCTCCGCTGTCGCCACGAGAGGCTGAGCAACCCCGCCGTACAACTGCAGCGACCCGTACACGAACCGTGACGTATCGCGATCCTCCAATGCCGTGATCTGCCGCGCGATCTCGTCCCGCTTCGCCCGGAAGAGCGTGTGCAACGCAGGGTCGTCGATGTTCTCGATCTCGAGACCGTAGAGCTCACGCCGTACCAGATCCGGCTCGAACTCCAGCGGCCTGAGCCTGAGCGTAGGAGCCGTACCGAAGTCACACCGCTCGAAGTCCGCCCAAGCCTCGGCCGCATTGACCGGCGTCGTGTTGATCAGCAGGTCCAAGCCCCGCTCGATCTCAACAAGCCGACCATCAATCTCAAGCGCGACCCCAAGCCGCTGCCGCGAAGTACCCATCTACCAGACGTACCCACCGACAATCCCGAACACACTCACGAGCGTTCTTGCTCGGCGCCGCAGCCAAGATCTCGACCCCTTGACAGTCCTGAGTAGCACTGCTTAGTTTTTGACTAAATTTAGTACCGAAGGAAGTAGGCGAGAGTGACCGGTCAGAGTCCCCGCGGCGATCTGGTGCCGTCCGGCATCGTGGCGATGCTGGGCACCCGCGGACCCACGTCGCGGACCGCGATCGCGCGCAACCTGGGCCTCAGCCCGGCGACGGTCACCCAGGTGACCAAGGACCTGATCGCCCGCGGCGTCGTCGAGGAGCTCGAGTCGGTGCCGTCGAACGGCGGCCGGCCCGCCCGCCTGCTCGGGCTGGTCAGCCGGACCGGCGTCGCGCTCGGCGCGAAGGTCACCGCCGATCACGTCGCCGTGGTCACGGTCGAGCTCGACGGGAGCGTGCGCTCGTCCGGCTCGCACGAGTTCGATCCGCGCGCCGCCGACGCCCTCGACCGGCTCGGCCGGATCCTCACCCAAGAGGTCGCCGACCTCGACGAGCAGCTGTTCGGCGTCGGCGTCGGGGTCCCCGGCTCGGTCGACTCACAGGCCTCCGGGATCGTCGACGCGCCGACGCTCGGCTGGCGGGCCGCGCAGGTCGGGCCGGTGCTGCGCCAGGCCGTCGGTACGCCGGTGCTGGTCGACAACGACGTCAACACCCTCGCCGCGGCCGAGCGGCTGTACGGGATCGGCCGCGAGCACTCGTCGTACCTCGTGGTCACCATCGGTCGCGGGATCGGCTGCGGGATCGTGGTCGACGGCGGCATCTATCGCGGCGCGAACGGCGGCGCCGGCGAGATCGGCCACATCCCGGTCTGGGACCCCAGCACCGAGCCGCCGCCGTGCACCTGCGGATCGACCGGCTGCCTGGAGGCGTACATCGGCGCGGACGGCCTGGTCCGGACGGCCCGCGGCCGCGGCGCGCTGGGACCGCGCGGCACGCTCGCCGGCCTGTTGCGTGCGGCCGCGTCCGGGGACGAGTCCGCGCGGACGGTGTACGCCGAGGCCGGCGACCTGCTCGGACGCGCGCTGGCCGGCGTGATCCACACCGTCGACCCGGAGGTCGTCGTCCTGCTGGGCGAAGGGGTGGACGGATGGGAGTACTGGAACGCCGGGTTCGAGCCGTCCTTCCGGCGATCGTTGCTGCCGGCCCGCAAAGCGGTGCCCGTATTCGTCGAGCCCTGGACGGAGGACCAGTGGGCGCGCGGCGCGGCCTCGCTCGTGCTGGCCTCGCCCTTCGACTCGGCGGGAAACGGCGGCGAGCAGAGCCGTCTCGTCCGCGCGCGACTGGGGGCGTCATGAGTACGCCGACACTCACCGAGCGCCGGCGGGACCGGCGGCCGCACACACCGCCGCAGCCCATACCCGCTCAGCGGCGCGGCGGCTGGAAGAAGCTCGGCTGGGCGCTGTTCTTCCTGCTGCCCAGCGCGATCCCGTTGCTGGTCTTCACCCTGGTGCCGATGGTGTCGAGCCTCTGGGTCAGCCTGCACAAGTGGAACCTGATCTCGCCGATGCAGTGGGTCGGGTTGGACAACTACACGAACCTGCTGACCGACCCGATGACGCGCCGGGTCTTCCTGCACACCCTGATCTACGTCGCCGGCTACCTGCCGCTCGTGTACGCCGGTGGGCTCGGCCTCGCGCTGATGCTGAACCAGCGGCTCAAGGGCCGCGCCTTCCTGCGGGCGACGTACTTCCTGCCGGTGGTGACGAGCTGGGTCGTCGTCGCGCTGGTGTGGAAGTGGCTGCTCAACCCGGCGAACGGCCTCGTCAACGAGGTGCTCGGCGTCTTCGGCGTACCGGGCCCCGGCTGGTGGACCGATCCGCAGTGGGCGCTGCCCGCGGTGATCCTGTCGTCGGCCTGGAAGGACCTCGGGTTCGTGATGGTGATCCTGCTCGCCGGGCTGCAGGCGATCCCGTCCGACGTGTACGAGGCCGCGCTGGTGGACGGCGCGAACGCCCGGCAACGGTTCTGGCGGATCACGCTGCCGCTGCTGTCGCCGTCGACGTTCTTCGTCGTGGTCATCTCGCTGATCAACGGCTTCCAGGTGTTCGACCAGGTGTACGTGATGACCGGCGGCGGGCCGTCCGGCAGCAGCCAGGTCGTGGTCGGGCACATCTACGACCTGACGTTCCGGTACGGACGCGCCGGTGAGGCGTCCGCACTGTCCTGGATCCTGTTCGCGGTGATCCTGGTGATCACAGTGGTCCAGATCCGCGGTCAGCGGAAGTGGGTGCACTATGCGTAGGTTCTGGTTGTACGCCGCGGTGGTGGCCGGCTCCGCGATCATGCTCTTCCCGTTCCTGTGGACCGTGATCACCTCGATCACCCCGGAAGGGTCGCCGGCCGACGGACCGAAGCTGATCGTCGACAACCCGACCCTGGACGCGTACCACACGCTGCTGGACGCGATGCCGATCTGGCGGATCCTGGTGAACTCGCTGCTGATCGCGATCGCCTCCACCGGGTTCCAGCTGATCACCGGATCGATGGCGGCGTACGGCTTCGCGCGACTGCACTTCCCGTTGAAGAACGTGATCTTCGGCTGCTACCTGGCCACGTTGATGGTCCCGTTGCAGGTGCTCGTCGTACCGCTGTTCATCGAGATGAAGACCCTGAACCTGCAGGACACGTACTTCGCTCTGCTGGCGCCGACGATCGCGTCCGCGTTCGGGGTGTTCCTGCTCCGCCAGGCCGTCACCGCCGTACCGGCCGAACTGGACGAGGCGGCCACCATCGACGGCGCCGGGCACCTGCGGATCTTCACCACGATCGTGCTGCCGCTGATCCGGCCCGCGCTCGCGACCGTCGCCGTCTTCGCGTTCATGGGCAGCTGGAACAGCTTCCTCTGGCCGCTGGTGGTGATCCGGTCGCCGGAGTTCATGACGCTCCCGCTCGGCCTGTCCACCCTGCAGGGCCAGTTCACCACCCAGTGGGACGTCGTGATGGCGGGCTCCGTCGTCTCGATCGTGCCGATCGCCATCGTCTACCTGCTCGCGCAGCGCCACATCATCGCCGGTGTCGCACACACCGGTATCAAGTGAGAGGAAACACTCCCATGCGCCTACTCAAGTTCGCGGCGATCGGTCTGACCGCCGCGCTCGCGCTGACCGCCTGCGGGCAGGGATCCGCGACCAAGGAGGCCGCCGCACCGGACGGCAAAGCCACCGTGCGGTACATGAACTTCTCGTCGAACGACGGTCACGAGAAGGACCTGACCGCGATCGTCAACGCCTTCCAGGCGGCGAACCCGGACATCACCGTGCAGGTCGAGACCGTGCCGTACGCCGACTACTTCACCAAGCTGCAGACCGCGGTCGCCGGCGGCACCGCGGCGGACGCCTTCGAGCTCAACTACGAGAACTTCGTGACCTACGCGACGAACGGTTCGCTGGCCGAACTGCAGAACGTGGACTCGTCGGTGTACAAGAAGACGCTGTACGACGCGTTCAACTCCGGCGGCAAGCAGTACGGCGTACCGGAGTCGTTCTCGAACGTCGTGCTGTTCTACAACAAGACCCTGTTCAAGCAGGCCGGCGTCGCCGAACCCACCGCCGACTGGACCTGGAAGGAGGAGCAGGCCGCGGCCGCCAAGCTGACGAACAAGGCGACCAAGACCTGGGGCGACTACCAGCCGGTGTCGTACAACGAGTTCTACAAGGTGCTCGCGCAGAACGGCGGTGAGTTCCTGAACGCGGACCGGACCGAGGCCACCTTCAACTCGCCGCAGGGTGTCGAAGCGGCCGAGTTCCTGGTCGGCAAGGTGGGCAGGACGATGCCGACCGAGGCCGACGGCGCCGGTACGCCGGACTTCGACTCCAAGCTGTTCAAGTCCGGGAAGCTCGCGATGTGGCACACCGGCATCTGGATGTTCTCCGCACTGGACGACGCGAAGTTCGACTGGGACGTCGTGGTCGAGCCGGGCAACACCAAGAAGGCGTCGGCGATGTTCGCGAACGGGCTGGTGGTGAACGCCGCCTCGAAGAACGCCGCCGCGGCGCAGAAGTGGATCACCTACCTGTCCTCGTCCGACGAGACCACGAAGACCCGGCTCGCGTCCTCGTGGGAACTGCCGCCGGTCGCCGACGAGAGCAAGCTGAAGGCGTACCTCGACCAGCCGAAGCCGGCCAACCGGGAGGCGGTCTTCACCGCACTGGAGGAGCCGATCCTGCCGCCGGTGATCGAGCGCCAGCAGGAGATGCAGGACGCGGTCACCCAGGAACTCGGTTCCGCGGCCGCCGGCCGGAAGACGGTGGCGAAGGCACTGGCCGACGCCCAGTCCAAGGTGAACGGCTTGCTCAAGAAGTGATGGCGCCGGAGGTCGTGGATCTGAGCAGGCTGCGTGAGCTGGCCGAGTACAGTCATGCGGTCATCACCAAGTACCAGGATGCCGGTGGGGCGTATCCGGCTGCGCCCACCTTCTCGGCGTACAAGGGATATGCGTGGTTGCGGGACGGGTCGTTCACCGCGGAGGGGATCTCACGGTACGGCGACGTGCCGTCGGCGGATCGCTTCCACGACTGGGTCGACCGGGTACTCCGGAGCCGTCGCGCGCAGGTGGACGACCTGCGCGCGGCCGTCACCCGGGCCGAGACCCCTCCGGATTCGGCGATGCTGCCGACCCGCTTCACGTTCGACGGCGCGGACGGGTCGGACCCGTGGTGGGACTTCCAGACCGACGGCTACGGGACGTGGCTGTGGTCGGTCGTCACGCACGCGGCCCGGCACGGGCTCGACCTCGAACGCTGGCGTGGCGGGATCGACGTCGCCGTCGACTACCTGGTCACGTTCTGGGACCGGCCGTGTTACGACTGGTGGGAGGAGCACGTCGAGCAGCGGCACGTGTCGACACTCGGCGCGATCCACGGTGGACTCGCCGCGATCGCGCCGTACACGCAGGTCGCCGTCCGGGACGTCGCCGAACGTATCCGTTCCCTGGTCGTTGCCGAGGGCATGCACGACGGGCACCTGACCAAGTGGCTGGGGACGGCGGCCGTCGACGGGTCCCTGCCCGCCTGCGTCGTACCGTTCGGTCTGGTGTCGGGAGCAGCCGGTACGGCGACGCTCGCGGCCGTCGCCCGTGATCTCGACGCCGACGGCGGGGTGCACCGGTTCACCGCCGACGTGTTCTACGGCGGTGGGCAGTGGCTCCTGCTGTCCGCGCTGCTCGGCTGGAACCTCGCCGCTGCCGGCGACTCCGCCGGGGCGTGGCGGCTGCTGCGCTGGATCGCCGATCAGGCGACGCCGGACGGCGATCTGCCTGAGCAGGTGCCCCACCACCTGCTGCACCCCGGCTCGCGCGACGAGTGGATCGCGCGCTGGGGCACCGTTGCCACTCCGCTGCTGTGGTCGCACGGCATGTACCTCATCCTCGCCGACGAACTCGGCATCCTCTCCGAGAAGGCCTGACATGATCACCCATCGCCCGTACGGCATCGAGCACCCGTACGCCAGCTCCCCGGACCAGCGCGTCCCGGTCCTTCCGCTCGTCGGCGAGCCGGTCCGGCTCGGCGTCGTCGCCTCCCCCGACGTCACGTCGGTCGTTTGCGAATGGGGTACGACGACACTCGAGCTGACACCGGCCCAGGCGACCGCGGCCGACGCGGCAGCACTTGCAGGCGGTGAGGGCCACCTGAGCGAGGCCCAGGCGAAGGCGCTGGGCTCCGACGACAGCTGGTCCGTCGTCACCCCGCCGATCACCGAACCGGTCCGCTACCGCTTCCGTGCGGGCACCGAGACGAGCGGATGGTTCGAAGTCGCGCCCGCCGAGTGGACGGCCGCGGGTGGCGAGGTGCTGGGTGGCGGTGATCGCGTCAGCGCTGTGGAGTGGTTGGTGTCGGCCGCAGGCGTGCACCGGGCGCGGTTCAGACTGCCTCTGCGGCCGACCGATCATCTGGTCGGTTTCGGCGAGCGCTACGACCATCTGGACCAGCGCGGCCGGGACCTGGACGCCGTCGTCTTCGAACAGTACAAGGCACAGGGCGCGCACGGCCGCACCTACCTTCCGATGCCGTTCGCACACGTGGTCAACGGCGGCTGGGGTTTCCACGTGCGCACCTCACGCCGTACGTGGTTCTCCTCCGACGACACCGGCCTCACGGTGGAAGTTGCCCTCGGCCACGAACCGGTCGTCGACCTCGGCATCTACGAAGGACCGCCGACCGAGGTACTGAGTGCGTTCCTGGACGAGGTCGGCCGGGCGGAGGAGCTGCCGGACTGGGTGTTCCGATTGTGGGCCTCCGGCAACGAGTGGAACACGCAGGACCTCGTGACGGCCCGGATGGACAAGCACCGCGAGCTGGGTATCCCGGTCGGGACCGTGGTGATCGAGGCGTGGAGCGACGAGGAAGGCATCACGATCTGGCGCGACGCGCAGTACGAGGTGACGCCGGACGGCAGCGCGCACAAGGCCTCGGACTTCGGCTACCCGCCCGACGGCGCCTGGCCGGACCCGCGCGCGATGATCGACGATCTGCACCGTCGCGACATCAAGGTGATCCTCTGGCAGATACCCCTGCAGAAGAGCGAGTTCGGCACCGGTCAGGTCGCCGCGGACGCCGCCGCCATGGTCCGCGAGGGTCACGCCGTGCTGGAGGCGGACGGTACGGCGTACCACAACCGCGGCTGGTGGTTCCCGAAGGCGCTGATGCCCGACCTGTCCGTGCAGCGCACGCGGGACTGGTGGACCGAGAAGCGCCGGTACCTGGTCGAGGACCTCGACGTCGACGGCTTCAAGACCGACGGCGGCGAGCACGCCTGGGGCCACGACCTGCGGTACGCCGACGGGCGGCGTGGGGACGACGGCAACAACCTGTTCCCGGTGCACTACGCGCGCGCGTTCGGCGACCTGCTCCGGTCGGCCGGCAAGGCGCCGGTCACGTTCTCGCGCGCGGGCTTCACCGGCTCGCAGGCGCACGGCATCTTCTGGGCCGGCGACGAGGACTCCACCTGGGAGGCGTTCCGGTCGTCGATCACCGCAGGCCTGACCGCGGCGTCGTGCGGCATCGTCTACTGGGGCTGGGACCTGGCCGGCTTCTCCGGACCGGTGCCCGACGCCGAGCTCTACCTGCGGGCGACCGCGGCGTCGACGTTCCTGCCCATCATGCAGTACCACTCGGAGTTCAACCACCATCAACGACCGTTGCGCGACCGGACGCCGTGGCACGTCGCCGAGACCACAGGTGACGACCGGGTCGTGCCGGTGTTCCGCGCGTACGCCGTACTCCGGGAGAAGCTCGTCCCGTACCTGGCAGCACAGGCCGGTCGCGCCGTCACCACGGACCGGCCCCTGCTCCGGCCGCTGTTCTTCGACCACGCCGACGACCCGGAGATCTGGCACCACCCGTACCAGTACCAGCTGGGCGACGATCTCCTGGTCAACCCGGTCCTCGAACCCGGCGTCACTACCTGGACGACCTATCTGCCCGAAGGGACCTGGTACGACGTCTGGACCAACGAGCCCGTCAAGAGCGGCATGGTCACCCGCGACGTGCCGATCGACATCATCCCGGTCTACAGCCGCAGGCCCGGCGTACTGGCGTGACCTGCTGCCACACCGCGCGAGCCGGTTTCACCGACGTGAGTGACCGGGATGCAAGTTGTCCGCGACGGCACCGTACAACTCCCGCGTCGCCGCGCCTCGTCCCCCTTTGGTCAGGTGGTGGGCCGAGCGCGTCCGGGCGCCGGCCGCTCGTGGACCACCGCGACCGGCACCGTCGCGTGATGCAGGACGCCACGCGCCACGGACCCGAGCATCAGGGCGGGCAACCGATGGCGCCGGCCGCCGAGCACGATCAGCTGCGCCGAGGTCGACTCCGCGGTGTCGAGCAAGGTGGCCGCGGCGTGGGACTGCCGCAATTTCCGGAGCAGGTGGACGTCGGGATACTTGTGCTGCCACTGGTCCGCGATGCTGTCCAGCCGGTCCTGCGCCAGGTGCTCCCAGTCCTCGCGCAGCTCGCCGGCGGACGCGATGTCCCAGGTGTACGCCGCGGGAATGTCCCAGGCGAGCACCATCCACAGCGGCGCCCCGTGCAGCGCGGCCATCTCGAACGCGAACTCCAGCGCGGCGACGTTCTCGTCGTCGCTGTCCAGGCCCACGACGACCGGCGCGTGTGCGTGGCGGTCCCGCTGCCATCCTTCGGGTACGACGACGATCGGGCCGTCGCCGTGGTGCACGACGTACTCCGAGGTCGACCCGATCAGCAGCCGGGTGAAGCCGCCCACACCACGCCGGCCGACCACTGTCAGCCCGGCATCGGTGCTGAGGTCGGCCAGCCGCCGGTCCGGCGCACCGATCACGACATCGGCGTCCAACTCCAGGCCCTGACCGACGGCCGCGAGGTACTCCTCGACCTCGTCGACCACCCGCCGGTCCACCTTCGGGATCGGCGACGCCATGATCACCTGACCGTCGATCCGCACCGGCGCGACGAGCGCCCTGCGATCGTCCATCACATGCACCGCACGCAGCGGCATGCGCCGCCGCCCGGCCTCCCGCAAGGCCCAGTCAAGCGCTCCGGCTCGGCGCCAGGCAGCGTCGACGCCGACAACGATCTCGTCCATGACGATCAACTCCCGTCCGTCTGCACCTCCAGCACAGCGCGCTCCGGCGCCCGGGGACAGGGACCAAAGTCCCGGGATCCGCCCTGTGGCCTGCATCGGCCGTTGGTCCCGAGCCAGGGGGCCGATCAGCCCTGTGGACACCGCGCTGATCGCGCTGAGCTGAAGACGACGCCGCCACGTACATCTCGAATGACCTATGCACCGCAGCGGAGGAGTCATGAAGCGCGCCGAGACCCAGTCCGTGGGAGTACTGCACCGGCTCGACCGGTGGATGTACCGGGGTGGCCGGCCGAACCGGCTTGCGCGCGTGCTGAACCGGATCGGGGCCGTCCAGTACGCGTACCGGATCGCGGCGCCCAAGCAGGCCGTCACGCTGGAGGTCGTCGGGCGGCGTACAGGCAGGACGATCTCGTTCCCGCTGGTGCTGACGCGGTACGACGGCGAGCGGTACCTGGTCTGCATGCTCGGCGATCACACGAACTGGGTGCGCAACGTCCGCGCCGCCGGAGGACGGGCCGTACTTCGCGCCGGTCATCGTGAGACGGTCCGTCTCGTGGAGGTCGAACCGGCCGCCCGGGCAGCGATCCTGCAGCGATATCTGGAACTCGCCCCCGGCGCGCGAGCCCATCTGCCGGTCGACCGCACGGCCCCGCTGACCGAGTTCGAGCGGATCGCGGCGGACTATCCGGTCTTCCGCGTCACCCCCGACCAGTAGGCAACCGCCACGGTCCCTGCTCCCGAAGGACTTTGGTCACTGCCGCCGACCGTCCCGGGCTGGGACGGTGAACAGATGGACCAGGACATCGCCACCCACTTGCGAGCGTCGTCCCCTGACCTGTCGACGGGGACGAGGGTCGATCTCGACGACGTGGCCAAGCGGTACGTCGTCGGTGACAGCACAGTGACCGCGTTGACGGAGGTGAATCTGCATGTCGACGAGGCCGCTTTCGTGGTGGTGCTCGGCCCTTCGGGCAGCGGCAAGACCACGCTGCTCAACATGATCGGTCTGCTCGACACGCCGACCGACGGCAGAGTCGCTCTCAACGGACGTGACATGACCAGGTCGTCACGGCGTGAGCAGTTCGCACTGAGGCGCCGTTCCGTGAGCTTCATCTTCCAGACGTTCAACCTGTTCCCGGGGCTGACCGCCCTGGAGAACGTACAGTTCGGCGCCGACGTCGCGGCCCGTCCGGCGGCCGCGGACATCGCCCGGGACGGCCTGTCACGCGTCGGTCTGGCCGATCGCCTGCATCACTTCCCGCACCAACTGTCCGGTGGTGAACAGCAACGGGTCGCGATCGCCAGGGCGTTGGCCACCGACAACCCGATCCTGCTGGCCGACGAGCCGACAGGTGAGCTCGACTTCCGAACCGGCGTACAGATCCTCGAACTGCTCCAGGAACAGGCGGAGGCAGGCAAGACCGTGCTCGTGGTGACACACAACCGCGAGTTGTCCCGGGTCGCCGATCGGGTGATCGAGTTGTCGAGCGGCCGCATCGTCAGCGACGGCCCACCCGTCGGCGGCAAGAGCCGTACCGCCGACCTCCGCTGGTAGTCGTCATGCCCACCGGATCGCTTCGCCTTTGGGTCGTCTGGTCATGGCGTGACCTGCGCCGGCGCTGGCTCCTGGTGACAGCGCTGGCTCTGGTCATCGCGCTCGGCACCGGCGCCTACGCCGGCCTCGGCGGCACGACGGCGTGGCGGCTCGAGTCGAACGACCGCAGCTACGCGAGCCTTCGGATGCACGATCTGCGGGTCAAGCTGCCCGCGGGCGCGTTCGTTCCGCAGGGATCGCTGCTCCGAGCAGTCGAAGGTATACCGGACGCACCCGTGGTCGATGTGGCCGTCGAGCGCCTGATCGCACCGACTCTGGTGGATGCGTCGACCGGCACGGACCAACTGCTCCTTCCTGGTGAGGTTGTCGGCATGCCGTCGGGGGTTTCGCCGGTCGACGCGTTGCACGTCGAGCACGGTCAGGGCCTCGCGGCCGGTGATCCCGCCCTCGACATCGCCGTACTCGAGGCCAAGTTCGCCTCCGGCCACGGGCTGCCGCCCAACGGCAAGCTCCGGCTCAGCACCGGCACGACCCTCGAGTACGTCGGGACGGGCTACACCCCCGAGTACTTCCAGGTGACCGGCCGCAGCGGGATGGTGCTCGGCGAGACCGGCTACGCGGTCGTGTTCGCGCCGATCACCGTGGCGCAGCGAGTGACCGGGCACGTCGGCCAGGTCAACGACCTCGTCGTGCGGGTTCGGCCCGGCACCGATCAGGAGGCCGTACGCCGGCAGTTGACCGCCGCCCTCGCGCCGGTCGGCGGAACGGTCAGCACTCGCGCCGAGGATCCCGTTCACCGAGCACTGTACGAGGACGCCCAGAACGACCAGACCACCTGGAACGTCTTCGCGTTCCTGATCTTGTTCGGTGCGGCGTTCGCCACCTTCAACCTGATCAGCCGGATGATCGAGTCACAGCGCCGGGAGATCGGCGTCGGGATGGCGCTCGGCGTGCCACCGCGACTGCTCGCGGTCCGGCCGATGCTCGTCGGCGTCCAGATCGCCGTCGTCGGAGTGTTGACAGGGATCGGTGTCGGCTGGCTCATCGGCAGGGCGATGGGCGACGTCATGGCCGATCTGCTTCCGCTGCCGATCTGGGTCACCAGCTTCCAGGTCGGCCGCTTCGCTCAGGCCGCCGCACTCGGACTCGTCCTCCCGGTGATCGCCGCGGTCGTCCCCACCGTGCGAGCGGTACGCATGCATCCCGTGGAGGCGATTCGCACCGGTGCGTACAAGTCGGCGCGGCCGGCAGGACGCCTGCTGACCTTGCTCTCCAGGACACGGCTCCCCGGACGCACCTACCTGTCGATGGCTTTGCGCAACGTGCTCCGCACGCCCCGCCGAACGGTGTTCACGGCCCTCGGCATCGCCGCCGCCATGACTTCTCTGGTCGCAGTCCTGGGTCTCCTGGACACCTTCACCGCTGCCGGAGACGCGCATACCGACGAAGTCGGCCACAGCAGCCCCGGGCGCCTCGTCGTCACCCTCGACACCTACTATCCGCTGAACTCCGCGCCGCTGCGAGCGCTCCGCGAGGAACCTGCCGTCGCCGCGTCGCAGCCTCAACTGGCGGTGCCGGCGACGCTGCTCGGTCAAGGCGCCGACATCGAGTCGGTCGTCCAGGTCGTTGACTTCACCAACAAGATCTGGACCCCGACGCTGCTCGGCGACCGCGGCCCGAAGACCGGGATCGTGTTGTCCGAGAAGGCGGCCCAGGACCTCGGTCTGGCCCCTGGCAACGTGGTCGAGCTTCGGCACCCGGTCCGGTCCGCCGACGGCTTCCGCCTCGTCACGAGCCGGATTCCGGTCCGCGCACTCCATCCCGACCCCTGGCGGACGTTCGCCTATCTCGACGTCGCCGGCGCCGGACAGTTCGGGTTGACCGGCACCGCCAACCAGGTCCTCGTGATGCCCGCGGGGAGCGTCGACGAGCTCGAACGCGCCGTCTTCGGGCAGCCGGGGGTCTCCTCCGTCGATTCGGCCGCCGCCTTCGCCGACGTCCTGGACAACGCCCTCGCCCAGTTCACCGGCATCCTTCGCGTGATCGAGATAGCCACCCTGCTGCTCGCTCTGCTGATCGCGTTCAACACGGCCGGCATCACCGCGGACGAACGCACCCGCGAGCATGCCACGATGTTCGCGTTCGGTCTCCCGCCACGGGTCGTGATGGGCATCGCGGTCGGCGAGAACGCGGTCATCGGCCTGCTCGGAACGCTCGCCGGGATCGCCGGCGGGTATGCCGCACTCAGGTACATCACCTCCGGCCTCGGCGAGGTCACCCCCGACCTGATGGTCCGACCGACTCTCTCGACCACGACCGTCGTCGCCGTCCTTCTCCTCGGCACGTCGATCGTCGCGCTCGCTCCCCTGCTCGGTCTCCGGCGCCAGCAGCGAATGGACATCCCCGCCGCCCTACGAGTCGTCGAATGACAGGCCCGCCGAGCGGTCGAAGCTGCCTCCCGAACCCGACAGGAGGTGACAGTCCATGCGCCACGGTCACGACGTCGAGGTCGCCGACGCGATGGCGTGCCTGCGCATCGGCGACGGGCCGCCATTGGTGTTCCTGCCAGGGCTGACCGCGCACCATCGGCCGCCTCACGGCCTGGACCTCCGCTTTCAGCGCGGCCAGTGTGCACTGCTCGCGCACGGCCGCGAGGTGTGGTGGCTCAACCGGCGTTGCGGGCTGTCTCCCGGCACTTCGATGGCCGACCTCGCCCGCGACTACGCGAGGGTGATGCACCAGCGGTTCGGTCAGCCGGTGGACGTCGTCGGGGTGTCCACCGGCGGAAGCGTGGCACTGCAACTGGCTGCCGATCATCCCGAGGTCGTACGCCGCCTGGTCGTCGTCTCGGCCGCCTATCGGCTGGGACCGTTCGGGCACAGCTGTCAGCGCGAGACCGCGGACGCCCTGCGAGCCGGCCGGCTCCGCGCGGCGTCCGCCGCGATGATGTCGATCATCGGTGCACACCGCACCACCCGCCGGGTCGTGCGGATGCTGGGCTGGTTCCTCGGGCCGTTCGCCCTCGGCCGCCCCGACACCGACCTGCTGACGACACTCGAGGCCGAGGACGCCTTCGACCTTCGTGATCGCCTGACCGAGATCACGGCACCGACACTCGTCGTCGGTGGCGCCCGCGACGCCTGTTACGGCCGTGAACTGCTGGAGCACACCGCCGAACTGATCCCGCGCGGCACCACCCTGATCTATCCCCGCAAGGGCCACCTGGGTGTCCAGAGCCGCCGGATCGCGCACGACATCCGCACCTTCCTCGACAGCGACCGCACCGACGACGACCCGGCCCAGACCTGAACGCAGAGCCGCGCCGTCCAGCCCGTCAAGAGTCTTCCGACGGCCCGGTGCGGTGGTGGCTTTCCGCTCTGGCAGACCGGCCGGAGGTGAATGGTGGCGCGGTTCCTGCGGCGATCAGGGTTCGTGCTGATGGCGGTCTTCACGGTCGTCGGGGCCCTGTGGATCGCCGCCGAAGCGTTCGCGGACCCCGGTGGTTGGCCCGCGGCGGGTCTGACCGCCACGTGGCTCGTGCCACTGATCGGCCTGTCGATCGTCGCCTGGCAGCGGATCGCGTGGACCACGGTCATGCTCGGCGCACTCACCGCTGCCGCGATCGGGCTGAGCGGCATCCCAGGGCTCGGATCGTTGTCGGTTGTCAGCGGCCCGGCCCTCGCGACAGGCGCGCTGTATCTGGCGGCGGACGCCGTACAGGCCCGAGGAAGGCGGCGGACGACTTCGCGCTCGCCTGCGCCGTCGCCGCCCTGTCCCTGATGCTCGGCCCAGCTGTAGTCACCATCGCAAACCGCGCCGCCAAGGACCGAGACGAACACGTCCCGGCCACCGCTGGCGATTACGGGGTCGGGGTGGATGACGGTGAGGGGGTGTTGGTGGTCTTCGGGGTCGGCGAGGGGGAGGGAGTCGATGTCGGTGTCGACGACGGGGTGGGGGACGTCGACGTCTTGGTTGGGGTCGGGGAAGGCGTCGGTGTTGGTGTTGGTGTGGGTGTCGGCGTGGGAGTTGGTGTGGGTGTGGTCGGGGTGGGGCTCGGGGTGTCCGAAGGTGTGGTGGACGGGGTGATCCGCGTCGTTTCGCCGCCCTGCGTGGGCTCGGTGGCGGTTGGTGCGGTCGTCGGTGCAGGGGCCGGGGCGCTGGTACTAGGGCGTGGGCCGACGTCGACAGTGGGCGGCAGGTTGTCTCCGGCGTTGCGCAGGACGATGCCGGCCGCGATCGCGCCGGCCAGGACGAGTACGGCAGCGGCGGCGATCAGGAGCGATTTTCTGCGGCCGGCCGGCTGAACGACCAGTGGGACGGTGCCCGGCTCGTCCGGTGGTTCGGCGGGGAGCGGGACCGTGGGAAACAGCTCTGCCGCGAGGGACATGACCGTGAGTTGTTCAGCCGTCGGACGGTCGTCTGGCGCCTTTGCGAGCATCCGCAGCAGTACGCCGTCGTAGGCGCCGGCCAGCTCCGGACGGAGCTGAGCGGGCGGGATCGGTGGTGTGTCGACGTGCTGGTAGAGCACCGCGGTCGGGTGGTCGCCGACGAACGGCGGACGCCCGGTGACCAACTGGTACAGCACGCAGCCCAGCGCGTACACGTCCGACTCCGGGCCGCCGTGCAGACCTCTGGCGCGCTCGGGCGACAGGTAGTGCGGGCTACCGAGGATCTCCCCGGTGACCGTCAGCTCCTTGGTCTCGGCCCCGGGCAGATGGGCGATCCCGAAGTCCGCGACCTTCACGGTGCCGTCGGCCGCGACCAGCAGGTTGCTGGGCTTGATGTCACGGTGTACGACGTTCTGCGCGTGCGCGGCGGCAAGCCCGGCCGCGGCCTGCTCGACGATCGTGATCGCGCGCTCCCACGGCAGCGAGCCGCTCTCGGCCAGCTCCGCCGCGACCGACCGGCCCTCGACGAGCTCCATCACCAGGTAGAACGTGCCGTCGTACTGCCCGAAGTCGTACACGGCCACGATGTGCGGATCGGTCAGCCGCGCGGCGGCCCGCGCCTCCCGCTGGAACCGCTCCACCGCCGAGGTGTTCTCCCCCGACCGGAGCATCAGCTTGACCGCGACCTCGCGCCCCAGCGTCTCGTCCGTCGCCCGGTAGACCTCCCCCATGCCGCCCCGCCCCAAGGACGCGCCCAACCGGTACCGCTCCGCGACCAGCATCCCACTCCCGTACCCCTGCCGTTCCACCGGCAACCGCACTCCATGACCCGACCGCCAGGCTATCCCCCAGATCAACCCACACCTGACCTGGGCGAAAGAGCGCCGAGCTTCGTTCGTCAGCGGCTCACGGTGATGCTGTGGATCGGTGAGCCCGGGAGGTCCCGCTCGTGGCGGGCGGCGAAGGAGAGCCTGACCTGCTCGCCGCCAGGAGTGACGTAGGTGAAGGCGATCTCGGTTCCGTAGCCGCCGGTCTGGTTTGCCGCGCCGTAGACGACGCCGAGGTCGGTTGCCGTCGTGTTCCAGGTCAGACCCATCGGCAGCGAACCCTGGTAGGCGCTGAAGCTGGTCTCCCCGGCTGGGTAGCCGAGCGCGGATTCGTCGTTGTAGAGAGTCACGGCTGTGACAGTGCCCGAACTGTCGGCGGTGAGTTGGAACCCTCGCGAGTGAACGTTGGCGTCGGTCCCCGGATCACCCCAGTCGGTGCCGAGGTCCTCGGCGTACGCCGCGAGGCCGGGATCCGTCCACAGGTTGCGGCCCAGCGCCCATTGCCAGATCTCCCCGCTGGGTACAGCCGGATCGGGAGAGTGCGAGTACGTCGGGCCGACCGTCGTCGGTGTCGGCCCGGGCCTCGGACCGTCGCCGCCGACGGTGAGTGCGGCCCCCACGAACACGGCGAGCAGGGCCACCGCCGCGAGTGCGACCGCGACGAACGGCCACGCCTTTCGCGGGTTCGGCGGTCCGCCCGGACCAGTGCTACCGGCAGGCGAACCGGTACCTGAACCTGGGTACTTCGGGATGGTCATGGTCTGTCTCCCCCCGGGCCCCGCGCGTGCCGGTCGCACCCGCCGGAGCCGATCGATATCTCGCCCCGAGCTTCGCGCGGTCGACGAATCCGGAGCAGGGCCGACCGGCTCCGGATCGGGGCGCCGGCCGGCGGGTCGGCGGCGGGCCCGGGACCCGAAGGTCCCGGCGGGATCGGGACCAAGCGCCCTTGCCGGTGCCCGGGGCGCCGCGGATCGTCGTACTGGACGGCTGTTCACCGACTGGGGAGGCCCCGATGCCGCGTTGTGTGGGACGACACCGATGACGTCCGCGATCTCGCTGACCGGTCTGGTCAAGACCTTCGGGACGACCAGGGCCCTGGACGAGCTCGACCTCGACGTACGAACCGGCGAGGTCCACGGCTTCCTCGGACCGAACGGCTCGGGTAAGACCACCACGATCCGGGTTCTGCTCGGGTTGCTGCGCGCCGACGCCGGGACGGTCCGTCTCCTCGGCGGCGATCCGTGGGCCGACGGCGTCGCACTGCGCGCGCGGCTCGCGTACGTGCCGGGCGACGTCACCTTGTGGCCGGCGATCACCGGAGGCGAGGTGATCGATCTGATGGCCCGGTTACGCGGCGGGCTCGACCGGCGCCGCCGTGACGACCTCCTGGAGCGGTTCGACCTCGACCCGCGGAAGAAGGCCTCGACCTATTCCAAGGGCAACCGGCAGAAGGTCGGCCTGATCGCCGCGCTGACGTCCGACGCCGAGTTGCTGCTGCTGGACGAGCCGACGTCCGGCCTGGATCCGCTGATGGAGGCGGAGTTCCAGCGGTGCATCGAGGAGGTGAAGGCCGAGGGCCGGACCGTTCTGTTGTCCAGTCACATCCTCGCCGAGGTCGAGGCGCTGTGCGACCGGGTCAGCATCATCCGGCTCGGCAGGATCGTCGAGTCCGGCACGTTGACCGAACTCCGGCACCTGACCCGGACGTCGATCTCGGTCGAGACCTTCCGCCCGCTGGACGGCATCACCGGGCTGACCGGCATTCACGACCTCACCGTCGACGGCAGGCACGCGGTGTTCGACGTGGACACCGCGCACCTGGACGAGGCGGTGCGGCACCTGTCCGGCCTCGGCGTACGAAGCCTCACCAGCACGCCGCCGACCCTGGAGGAACTGTTCCTGCGCCACTACGACGGCGCGGACAAGTCGTGACCACCACCGCGGGCGCAGGCATCTTGGTGCGCTTCATGCTGCGGCAGGAGCGTCGCGGCCTCCCCTGGTGGCTGATCGGCTCCGGACTGCTGGTCGGCTACCAGTCGGTCGGCAGCCAGGACCTGTACGGCACCCCGGAAGCTCTCGCCAAGCTGCGGGCGACCATGACCGGCAACGCCGCGCTGCTCGCGATGAGCGGGCCCGAGCGGCTGCTCGACACGATCGGCGGCGAGGTCGTCTTCGAGATCTTCGGGTTCCTCGCGATCCTCGTCGGCCTGATGAACATGTTCCTGGTCGGCCGGCACACCCGTACCGACGAGGAGACCGGCCGCGGAGAGCTGATCAGATCGACCCGGACGGGCCGCCACGCTCCCCTGGTCGCCGCGCTGTGCGTGGCAGGCATCGCCGACCTCGCCGTCGCGATCGTGGTCTTCGGGGCCGCCGCCGGCACCGGGTTGCCGGTGGCCGGATCGGTCCTGCTCGGCGCCGCGGCCGCCGGTGCCGGGATCGCCTTCGCCGCGATGACCGCGGTGGCGGTGCAGGTGTTCGAGAATCCCCGGTCGGTGTACGGCGCTGTCGGCATCGCGATCGGTACGGCGTTCGTGCTGCGCGCGGCCGGTGACATCGGCAACCCGGTCTGGTCGTGGCTGTCCCCGATCGGCTGGGGACAACGCACCTTCCCGTACGCGGGCGACCGGTGGTGGCCGCTGGTGCTCCCGCTCGCGGCCGGCGCCGTACTCGTGCGCGTCGCCCTGATCCTGCTGGACCGGCGTGACTTCGGCGACGGCCTGTTGCCCTACCGGCCGGGCCGCGCGACCGCTTCGTGGGCGTTGCGATCGCCGATCGGGCTCGGTTGGCGCCTCCAGCGCGGCTCGATCATCGGCTGGACCGCGGGGCTGCTGGTGCTCGGCATCGCCTACGGCTCGTTCGCCGACTCCGTCGAGGAGTACGTCGCCGACAACCCGGAGATCGCGCAGTACCTGCCCGGAGGTGCGGCCGAGGTCGTCAACTCGTACCTCGCTCTGGTGATCCTGATCAGCGCGCTGCTCGCCGGAGCGTCAGCAGTGGCCGGAGCGATGCGGGCCCGGCACGAGGAGACGTCCGGACGCGCCGAACCGGTGCTTGCGACCCGGGTCAGCCGCCGGGCGTGGCTCGGCGGCCACGTCACCGTCACGCTCGCAGGAAGCGCGGTGGCTGTCGCCGCGGCCGGACTTGGGCACGGACTCGCCTACGGCATCGCGATCTCCGACCCAGCCCAGGCCCTCCGCCTGGCCGGCGTCGCTCTCGTCCAACTACCCGCGGTATGGCTTCTCGTCGCGGTCGCCGTCCTGGCCATCGGATGGCTTCCCCGCGCCGCGGCCTCGGTCGCCTGGACCTTCGTCGGGTACTGCGCGGTGGTCGCCATGTTCGCCGATTCCTTCAACCTGCCCGACTGGAGCCGGCAGGCGTCGCCCTTCGTCCACCTCCCGCAGGCCCCGCTCGACACCGTCACCGCACCGCCGCTCCTCATCATGAGCGCGCTCGCCGCCGCGGTACTCACCGCCGGCTTCGCAGGCCTGGCGCGCCGCGACTTCGGTTACTGACAGTCAGGCGGTGGCGAGGCTGCGTGCCGACAGGCCGGCGCCGATGAGCGTGGTCAGGTCGGCGCGAACGCTGGACTTGGTGACGCGCAGGAGGTCTTCACAGCCGTAACCCTGGCGACGCAGACGGTGCCCGGTCGTGAACACCAGCCGAAGCACCCGGCCGGGCGCGACAGAACCGGCGTACTCGAGCGACAACTGCTCCGCGAGGTGCCGCAGGCGGGTCTGCAGTGCGACGGTGTCCTTGGGGTCCACGAGAGTTCTCACGCCAGCTATGGAACGCCGTCTCCCGACCGTCAGGTCAGGGTCCAAAGTCCCGAAACACCGGGCCCTGTCCCGGGTGAAGGTCCGGTTCCCGAGTGACACAGGACCCTTCTGTGGATGCGTCCGAGACGGAGGCTGGTAGTGGCAGCCAACTCTCAGGAGGGTTCGAATGACCACGCAACCGAACGATGTCCCGATCCAGTACACGGCGCGGGGTACCGTTCCACGCGGCGCCGCCGCCTACGCGCTCCGACGGATCGAGCAGGTGCTCGCGAAGGTCTCCGCCCGGGTCCTGCACGTACACGTCACGCTCACCTACGAGCCGAACCCGGCGCTCGAGCACCCCGCCCGCGCCGAGGTGTCCGTCGACGTGAACGGTACGCCGGTGCGCGCCCGCGTCGACGCCACCGAACTCCAGGAGGCAGCCGATCTCGTCGTGGACCGCCTGCAGCGCCAACTGATCCAGCTCCGTGCCCGGACCCGCACGCGGCACCGATGGCTTGCCGTCGCCACCGAGCACGAATGGCGGCACGGCGGCGCACCGGAACCGCCACGACCGGTCTCCGGCGATCGCCCGGTGATCCGGCGCAAGACCTTCGCCCTCGAACCGCTGACGCCCGACGAGGCGGCCTATGAGATGGACCTGCTCGACCACAACTTCTACCTCTTCACCGGGACCGACGGCGCGGACGCGCTGACGTACCGCACGGACGACGACGGATACGCCGTGCTCGGCCCCACCGGCGTCCCGGTGCTCACCCTCGCGGAAGCCAGGGAACGCCTCCGTGCCGGGCACGAACCGTTCGTGTTCTACCGCGACCCGGACCGGCGCCGTGGCCATGTCCTCTACGTGCGCCACGACTCCCGGCTCGGCCTGATCCTGCCGTCGTCGACCTCGACGACGCTCCCGGGGCGCGGCTGGTGACCGATGGACGCGACGGTGGGTCTTTCGGCTCTACGGGCGGTGGGTCGCTGTCGCGGAGTCTGAATCCGACAGCTGACGACAACGGGTGAGAGGTCATGACTGACACCATCGAGCAACAGCCCAGGACAGACGAGGCGTGGCGGTCCTTCGGAGGGAGCAGGTGGCGGGAGCACATCGACGTACCCGATTTCATTCGGCACAACTTCACCCCGTACCTGGGTGACAGCTCTTTCCTGCTGCCGGCCACCGACCGGACGCTGCGGGTGTGGTCCACCGTGTCCGCGTTGTTCCCGGCCGAGCGCGAGCGCGGCATTCTGGACGTCGACGCGGTCACGCCCTCGACGATCACCAGCCACCAGCCGGGCTACATCGACCGCGACGCCGAGGTGATCGTCGGTCTGCAGACCGACGCCCCGCTCCGGCGGGCGATCATGCCGTACGGCGGGTTGCGGATGGTGGAGGACAGCCTGCAGGCGTACGGCCGTGAGCTCGATCCATCGGTACGGCGGATCTTCAGCACCTACCGCAAGACCCACAACGACGGTGTGTTCGACGCGTACACCCCGCAGATCCGCGCGGCCCGCAAGGCGGCGATCATCACCGGTCTGCCCGACGGGTACGGCCGCGGCCGGATCATCGGCGACTACCGCCGCGTCCCGCTGTACGGCGTCGCACGGCTGATCGGGGAACGCGAGCAGATCAAGGCCGCGCTCGACGAGCGGCGCTCGACCGCCGACGTGATCCGGGACCGCGAGGAGCTGTCGGAGCAGATCAGGGCGCTGCGGGAACTGGCCGAGATGGCCGCCTCCTACGGTTTCGACGTGATGCGCCCCGCGGCCACCGCACGCGAGGCCGTCCAGTGGCTGTACCTGGCCTACCTCGCCGCCACCAAGGAACAGAACGGCGCCGCGATGTCGCTCGGGCGGACGTCGACGTTCCTGGACATCTACCTGCAACGCGACCTGGACGCCGGCGTCATCGACGAGAGCGAAGCGCAGGAGCTCGTCGACCAGCTCGTGGTGAAACTCCGGATCATCCGGTTCCTGCGGACCCCGCAGTACGACGCCCTGTTCTCCGGCGACCCGACCTGGGTGACCGAAAGCATCGGGGGAATCGGCGCGGACGGCCGGCCGCTGGTCACCCGCAGCTCCTTCCGGTTCCTGCAGACGCTGTACAACCTCGGCCCCGCGCCCGAACCGAACCTGACCGTGCTGTGGTCACCGGAGCTGCCGGCCGGGTTCAAGGAATTCGCTGCCCAGGTCTCGCTCGACACCAGCTCGATCCAGTACGAGAGCGACGAGCTGCTGCGGTCGCGGTACGGCGACGACGCCGCGATCGCCTGCTGCGTCTCGGCCGCGCCGGTCGGCGAGGCGATGCAGTACTTCGGTGCCCGGGTGAACCTCGCCAAGGCGCTGCTGTACGCGATCAACGGCGGCCGCGACGAGATCAGCGGTGCGCAGATCGCCACCGCTGCCCGACCGGTCACCGGCGAGGTCCTGCGGTACGACGACGTACTCGACCGTCTCGGCACCATGATGGACTGGCTCGCGCGAACCTACGTCGACGCGCTCAACGTCATCCACTACATGCACGACAAGTACGCCTACGAACGACTCGAGATGGCGCTGCACCACTACCCGGTGCACCGGACCATGGCGTGCGGCATCGCCGGCCTGTCGGTCACGGCGGACTCGTTGTCCGCGATCAAGCACGCGAAGGTCCGGCCGGTCCGGGACGACCGCGGCCTGGTGGTGGACTATGTCACCGAAGGGGACTTTCCCACCTTCGGCAACGACGACGACCGCGTGGACGACATCGCCGTACACCTGGTGCAGACGTTCATGGCCAAGGTCCGCGCCCAGCACACCTACCGCGGCGCCGAGCCGACCCAGTCCGTCCTGACCATCACCTCGAACGTTGTCTACGGCAAGAACACCGGTAACACCCCGGACGGCCGACGGGCGGGCGAACCGTTCGCACCCGGAGCGAATCCGATGAACGGCCGCGACCACCACGGGATGCTCACCGCCGCGCTCAGCGTCGCCAAGCTGCCGTACGACGACGCGCGCGACGGCATCTCGCTCACGTCGTCGATCACACCGGCCGGACTCGGGCGGACGCGATCCGAGCAGATCGCCAACCTGGCCGGCGTCCTGGACAGCTACATGGACGTCGGCGGGTTCCACCTGAACGTCAACGTGCTGAATCGCGAGACGTTGCTCGACGCAATGGAACATCCGGACAAGTACCCTTCGCTCACCGTTCGCGTGTCCGGGTACGCCGTCAACTTCGTCAGGCTGACCCGCGAACAGCAACTGGACGTCGTGAACCGAACCTTCCACGCCGGGCTCTGACGATGGGCCTGGATGTCGCGCCGGCCACCGCCACGGCCGGCGCGACGTGCTCCGGAGCGGTGCATTCCTGGGACCTGTCCACCGGGGTGGACGGGCCCGGAACCAGGCTGGTTCTGTTCCTCGCGGGCTGCCCGTTGCGGTGCCTGTACTGCCAGAATCCCGATACCTGGTCCGAGCGCGACGGCGCGCGGACGACGGTGCCCGAGGTCATGCAGAAGGTGCAGCGGTACCGGAGAATCCTCGACCGGACCGGCGGCGGGCTCACCGTCTCCGGTGGTGAGCCACTGCTGCAGCCGAAGTTCACCGCGGCCGTCTTCAAGGCCTGCCAGGAGGACGGCGTGTCAACCGTCCTCGACACGTCCGGGGCGCTCGGCGCCAGGGCGACCGACGACCTGCTGCTCGACACCGATCTGGTGCTGCTCGACATCAAGTCGTTCGTACCCGCGACGTACGCGCAGGTGACCGGAGGCGGTGACGTCGCTCCGACGCTCCGGTTCGCCCGGAGACTGGCCGGCCTCGAGCGCCGGATCTGGATCCGGTTCGTCCTCGTCCCCGGTCTCAACGACGCACCCGGGAACCTCGCGCCGCTGGCGGACTTCGTCGCCGGCCTGGGGACCGTGGAGCGGGTCGACGTACTCCCCTTCCACACCCTGGCGATCCCGAAGTACCAGGAGCTCGGCCTCACCTTCCCGCTCACCGGCCACCCCACACCCACCCCCGAACAAACCGCCGCCGCCCGCCACCACTTCGCAACCCGCGGCCTCACCGTCACCTGACCAGAGGGTTCGACTGCACCAAGAGGCAGTGGCGGCGAAAAGACCCGGACGTCGATCACGGTTTGGGCCCGACTTGCCGCCATATGACTCGACGTGCGGCGTCAGAGGCATCAACGTTGGCGATCGCGTGGTCGTAGTCGTTGATGGGTACCCGCATATCCGAGTTGCGGGTGTCCGCCGAGCCGGGCCTCTTACGAGACCGTCGGTGCCAACCGGGCGCCGGATGGCGGTGCTGCTGGCAAGCGCTGGAGCACCCATCCCCCGGAGTGCCACCTGCGCGTGCCGGAGACCCAGGTGCCCGGTCGGGCGCGGGATCACCCCATCGGCAGTCTCGATCAGCTGCGGTCTGCAAGTTCGACCGAGCGATCAGGCACGTAGAGTGGCGACGCTTCCGAGCAGACCGACATGCTCGAGGGACGTGAGAACATCATCGACGCTGCCTGGGGGGTTCTGCCAGGCGTCGGCCATCCGCTGCACCTGGGCGTAGACCGCCTGCTGATTCAGGTCGATGAGATCGAGCACGAAGTCGTCAGCGCTTCGAGCTTCGACGTTCCACGGCGCCAGCTTCTCCTGGGGAAAATCCTTTAGATTGTCTGTCACGATCATTTGCGCACGGGCCTTGATCGCTGCGGCGAGGACATGCCGGTCATCGGGATCCGGTAGGTCCAGGATCTCAGTGAGAGGTTCGTAGTCAGTGACCAGGACATCCCGGATAGCTCGGTTCATCAACTCACGCGTGCGATCGAGCTTAGCGGGATCGAGATCGGTCCTGTTGAGCTTGAGGTTCCGGAAAGTCTCGTCGAGGATCTCGTCGGTCCACTTCGCCTCAACAAGACCAGCCTGCGCGACCCGGATTAGCAGATCGCGCAGGCTGTTGGGATAGAGAACGTTGGCGTCGTATACGACGATGAACGACACGTCAGTACAGGCCCATGTCCCGGTTGAGCGCAGTCAGCTCATCGGCGACCTCGCGACGCTCATGATCGTCCTTGCGCTTATAGTCCATCAGGGAATCGGCTCGTACACGGCGATGCGTCCCCACCTTGCGATACTCGATTGCTCCGGCATCCAAGAGGCCAATAAGGTAGGGCCGAGAGACGTTCAGCATGGATGCCGCCTGTTGGGTTGTCAGCTCAGCGTGGGCAGGGACCACCGAGACGGCTTGGCCGGCGGCCATGTGCGCAAGGATCTTGGCCAGAAGCTCCATAGCGCTCCGCGGAACAGCCAAGGTGTCGTCAGGATCGCCGCCGACCACCACGCGAATATCGCTCTCCTCGGCGTGACTGGCCAAGTAGCGCTTGACTCGCCGCATGGCGATATCTGCGGAATGAACCTGGGCGGCGTCTGGCCGCGCGGCGGCTAGTTCTGCGGGGCTCATAACTAACTCCTCCTGTGATCGATCGCCGGTGCTCATCGGTGGTCGACAACTGAAGTATCCGCAATAAACGCAGCAACCGCAACCCTGCGTGGCCTGGGTGAGCCTGAACTGTCACCCAGTGTCTATGGCATCACGCACCGTAGCAGCGTCAAGGTAACCTTGACGCCGGCATACGGGCGTATCGGCACCGCGCCGATCAGCTGCCTTACCTCAGGTTCAAACCATGCTGACACTAATTACAAGCCCACGCCTGGCGGCTTTCGTGTCGGTGTCGGCGTTCGGGTCATTCGTCGTGAGTTTGGGTTCACCTGACGTGCGATCCGTCAGGTTGATGATCGTGTACGCCGCGGTGGCGCTTCTGCCTCCCTCGGACAGCGTCGCCTGGGGCGCCAGGATCACGTAGTCCCCGGCGGTGGTGTACGCCGCGAACGGAAGCAGGAGGAACAGCCCGATTCCGGCGACGAAAACTCCGATGACGCGCTTCATGCGGACCCCCTCACAGCCCGAGAACGACTCTCGTTCCCCGACTCCCGCGGCGTGGTCGAACCCTCTTCCATTCGGAGCGCCTAAGTGACCGGTGAATACAGATCTGCGGACTGATGTCCGCGACGTAGTCGCTGAGGCTCACGTGGCGACGATCGTGTTGCGAATCGATCGTTTCTCAACACCCTCGCCGAAGCGGCGGCAGTGTCGACTCCCGACAGCGACAGCGAGCCAGTCGGTACGGGGATCGAGTGGGGTATGCCCGCGTCTCGACCAAGAAGCAGGACCTGCACCGCCAGGTCCACACCCTCACCAGCTACGGCATCCCGGCAGGGCCGGCTGCGGCTGCGGGCTGGCGACGTCGTCGTCCTGTCCGAGCTCCAGCTGTTCACCGACCTCACCGACGCCGGGATCCACGTAAACGTGGTCGGCGGGCCGATCCCATTCGACACCCGCAAACCCAGACCGGCCACCGAGATGGCCAAGGCGTCGCTGCTGTCCTCGGTCAAGTCGAGCTGATCTACAAGCAGGAGCGGTCGCGTCGGCCCATGAGTCCGGCAAGACCGCGCTCCCGGCCCCGCAAGCTCACGCCCCAGCTCGAAGACAATCTGGCCGGCGAGTTCTCCGCCGGGACGCCGGCCGACGAACTCGCCGCGAAGTACGGCGTTTCGCGCGCGACGGCGTACCGGATCGCTGTACGGGCGACGCTGCCTAGCTCCCTAAGGTGCCGTGGCGCTTGAGGATACGTTTCGCGTCGCGGCGAATTTCGGCGTCTGGGTAGTCGCTGGCGATCTGGGAACAGAGTTCGGCGTCGCCAGGTTCCCAGACTCTGCCGATAATGCGCAGAGCGCCGGTGATGCGGTAGTCTTCCCAGCGGCCGAGATCGGTGCGCGCGATGGCGCGCGCGAACTCGGCGACGGTCGGCTGCTTGATCTTGATCAAGGAGTCGAACCAGTACGCGCGGAGATCCTCGTGGTCGTCGCCTTCTGCCGCGAAGGTGGGTTCGTCGCAGAATTCCAGGACAAAGTCGAGATCCGTCGCTCTGGTCCCGTACTTGTAGGCATGTGCGGTGTCACGGATCAGGTCGCGGACTCTGAGGCCTTGGTCGCCTGCCCGCCACAGCGTGACGGCTTGGCGCGCGATGGCGGTCAGCAGGTCGTGCACGGCCTTCCGTTGATAGGAACCGTGCAGCCCGAGAACGAGCGCGTCGAGTACGTCGGGTTTCGGCTGAGACTCCACGACCGCTCGGCATCGCGCGAGCATCCAGTCTGCTGGCTCGATGACCCAGTCGTCGCCGAAGTGCTCGTCGTCGTCAAGGTCGACCTGTAGCGCTTTCGCGAGATACTGCTCGGCCTCGACGTACTCGGGGTCGTAGTCGGTATAGGCGAGAAACGCCTCGTAATGGCTGTTATCCATGGGCCGGGCTCAGCGTCGGTTCGAGGCGGACCAGGCCCTCGGGCAGTGCGTCGGCCCATTCAGCCATCTCAGCGGTGACCCGGAACATCATCGCCGCGATGAACGGTTGAGCCTGCTCATCCGAGCCGGTGCCGAACGATTCCAGGCGCCAGTCTCGCCAGTGGGCGTGCAGGACGTCGTACACCTCGTTGATCTGAGCGCGGGTGAACCGGCTGGGCACCACGCATAACTGCCGTGGCAGTTTCGGCGACAGCTGCCGGATCACCGCGTCCACATCGGTGGCAGCGACGACCAACACTTCCTGCTCCGGGGAGGATCGGAAGATCGCCAGGTGGACGATCGGTCCGGACGACTCGCGGTCGCGGAGGTCAACGTCCAGCTCGACCACGTCGTGCCGCCAGCCACCGGGCGGCGGCGGGCACGGCGGGTCCCTTCGAACTGCACCCGCCTCCCGAGCAGGGATCTCAGCCGACAGGACCTCGACCTCGATGCTCTCGTCGCCCCAGATTCCAACCACCGAGACGCCCAGACCTCGGTTCGCTGCGATGCCGGCAGCGACTGCCTCGCCATCTGCCCCGATCAACCGAACCGACCGATCTGACTTCCAGCCCGGTGCTTTCCACGTCAAATCATGCACGCGGGCCAAGTCCAACCAGTCACCGTCCGCCCCGGCCACGAACCGTCCCCACGTCCGAACCCTGTCCCCCACCCCGAACACCAAATCCCTCGCCGCCATATCTACATGCTGCTCCGCCAGAACTCTCTCGGCATCCCCCACGCCCGGCGCGCGCGCCGTGATCCATGCCCCGCTCAGCCAACTCCAATGCCGCGAAGCTACGTGCGCCATGACTCATGTTGGGGCACATGTCTTACTGGTCCGGAATCAAGTAGTCGTCATGATTCGCGTAACACACCACAGCCGCGCATCGCTCAGCGATGGTCGGGCGCGCTCCATCTCGATGTTCGCTCCAAACCTCGATGACATCCAGTGCGGTGTAGACGTCCAGGAGGTAGTCCAATCCGTCTAACGGAGCTGTCGAATGCGGATCCTGTTGGACGCGGGCTTCCGAATCGACCGTCCATGGCTTGGCCGCGTAGATCGTATGTTCGCGGTTGAATTCTGCGAGCCGTTCGATGACTTCACCCAACGTCATTTCCTACCCCCAGATCTTGAATCCGCGACTGGCGCCTCGACTGGCTCGAAGGCTGACCGTCAGATCTCTGGAACCTCGCCAGATCCGCTGATCAAGGCAACAATCGTCGTACCTCTCGGGAACGCGTTGCGAGCCACCTGGTCGAACACTGCGTACATCATCTTCGCTTCGTACACCCAGTCCAGTCTCAGCCCGTGCCGCACTTCGAAGTCGTCGATGAACTCGCCGAGCTCAGGCGTCCGCTTCGCGTAGCCACCAAAGTGGTAGTCACATTCGAGCCGCCACGACCCTCTCCGAGCGCCGTACACCTGCTCTTGCAGCCCAGCGATCTCGCCCTCAAGGAATGCGCCACCCTTCAAGACCGGAACGCCGATCACGACCTGGTCAGTCCGCACACCGGCGGCCACACCTGCGAGCGTTCCGCCGGTACCGGCCGCACAGAACACAACGTCGACCGAGGCATCCAGCTCCGCCGGCAACTCTGCACATCCCCGGACCGCGTCCGCGTTGCTACCACCCTCAGGAATCAGATAGAAGTCGCCGAACTCCTCACGCAGCGCCTCGAGCACAACGTCCGTGGCCTTCGCCCGGTACGTCGTACGGTCCATGTACATCAGCCGCATACCGCGCGAGACGGCGTACCGCAGCGACGAGTTGAGCGGCAGATGCTCCTCACCCCGGACCACACCGATCGTGCTGAAGCCGCAGTACGACCCGACCGCCGCAGTCGCCCGAAGGTGATTCGAATACGCCCCGCCAAACGTCAACAGCGTCTCGAACCCCAACTCCCGAGCAGTCGCGACGTTGTACCTCAACTTCCGCCATTTGTTGCCGGGCACTTCCGGATGAATCAGATCATCCCGCTTCAGCAGAACCCGCACCCCCGCAGCGGTCAGCCGGTCATCGTCGATCTCAACAACCGGCGACGGCAACCGCAGCTCCGCAAGCAGCCCATCCTCCACCACGCCAGCATGACACGGCACCGACGACCGCCACGATTCTCGAGGGCGCCGGGCAGACGCCGCGAGAGGTCGCCGACCAGCTCGGCCATGCCCAGACCTCCAGGAGCATGCCCGAGGGTATATGCCCAGGTCAGAGAGCCGGTGACGGGATTCGAACCCGTAACCCCCGCTTTACAAGAGCGGTGCGCTGCCAGTTGCGCCACACCGGCCGGTGTGCGGATACATACTAGAGGATTGTGTGGGGGGTGCTGCGGGGGTCGGGGGCGTTTGGGGCTCTTTGGGGGGCTCGGGCGGTCTCTGTGTTGGGGGACTCGCTGGGGTTGGTGGCGTTGCTGCTTTATGTGCAGGCATCGACCGGGGCGGCCATCGCGGTCGCGTTGCTGTTGCTGGCGGGGGACTTTGTGCCGGGGTTGTTCGGGGCGTTCGCGGGGGTAGTGGGCGACCGGTTCGATCTCCGGCGGGTGATGGTGGGGTGCGATCTCGTCCAGGGCGCGCTGACGGTCGCCATGGCCCTCGTTCTGCCGCCACTCGAAGTGTTGCTGGTGATGGTGGCGGTTCGGAGTGTTACGGCGCAGGTGTTTCAGGCGGCTTCGCGGAGCGCCATGCCGGCGTTGGTGCGGGACGATCAGCTCGAGGCGGCGAACTCGGCGCTCGGGGCGGGGACGAGCGGGTTGGAGGCGGTCGGTCCGATCGTCGCGGCGGGGTTGTTCCTGGTCACCGACGTACGCGGGATTCTGCTGGTCGACGCGGCGACGTTCTTCGTGTCCGCTGGTCTGCTCGCCAGGCTGCCGAAGATCCCGCCGACCGAGGCGACCGGCCACAGTGTGCTCAAGGACGCGCGGGACGGGCTCGGGTACATCCTCAGAACGGCCCAGATCCGCGTCATCGGGATCGGGTTCTTCGCCACCGTCGCGTTCAACGGGGTGGACGACGTCGCGATGGTGTTCCTCGCGAAGGACGAGTTGCGCGGGAGCGATTCGGCGGCGGCGACGTTGTACGCCGGGGTGGGCATCGGGCTGATCGTCGGCTTCGCGATCCTGGCGCGGTACGCGGGCCGGCTGACGATGCCGGTCCTCATCCTCCTCGGGTTCGCGGTGAGCAGCGCGGGCAACCTGGTCACCGGCCTCGCGTGGGCGATCTGGGCGGCGCTCGCGCTGCAGGTGATCCGCGGGCTCGGGATCGCGGGCATCGACGTCGGCGTCAACACGTACCTGCAACGCGTCGTACCGCCGCAGCTGCGCAGTCGCGTGTTCGGCAATCTGTACGGCGCGATCGGGCTCGCGGCCGGGATGTCGTACGTGCTCGGCGGCCTGCTCCTCCAGCGCACCGACGCCCGTACGACGTTCGTCACCGCGGGCGTGGGTGGATTGGTCGCTACAGCTGCGACTGCGATCGCACTGCGGCGATCGGGGCGCGAAGAGCGCGAGCCCCCGGTACGGCGATGAGCGCGATCGCGGCCAACACGAGGAACGCCGCCAGCGGGTGATCGACGAGCAGGCCGACGACGACCGCCACGACCAGGCCGCCGAGGTTGCCGGCCATCCAGATCAAGCCGGCCGCGGTGCCTTCGGCTTCTCCGGTACGGCGCTCGACGAGTTCGAGCACGATCGGGAGGGCAGGGAGTAGCACCAGGCCGATCACCGTGATCGCGACGAAGCCGACGACCGCGCCCGGGGCGAGGGCGAGGAGGACACAGGCTGCGGCGGTGACGGTGAGACTGGTGACGAGGAGGCCGGACTCGGCGCGTCGGCGGACGACGAGGATCGGGATGGTCGCGCTGCCGACGACGCCCGCGATGACCTGGAGCAGGAGAATCGTGCTCGCGGTTCCGCCGCCGACGCCGGCTGGTTCGAGGAGCGCCTGGGCGAAGGTGCTCATGGCAACGAAAACGCCGAACGGGAAGATCGCGAGCACGCACAGGCGACGGATCAACGGGTCGCCCCACGCGGCTGCCAACGCACCACGGTCGGGGCTGGTGTGGGGTTCGAGCGGCCCGCGGACGGCGATGGCGAGGACGATTGCTGCCAGTACGCAGAAGGTGGCGCTGAGGGCGAGCATGGCGGGGATGGACGCGGACGTGGTGAAGACGGCGGAGAGGAGGAAGGCGATGACCATGCCGGCGAAGATGCTGGCCGTGCCGATGGCGATGCCTGTCGGGCGATCCTTCTCGGAAAGGTAGCGGCCGGTGATGCCGGTGACGGCGTTCAGGACCAGTGGTTGCGCGATCGACGCGAGGATCTGCCCCGCGAGCAGCCAACCGAAGTCGTCGCCGATCAGCCGCACGACGGCGCCCAGAGCAGTCAGTACGGCGCCCGCGAGCAGCCCGCCGCGGAACCAGCGGTCCAGCACGAGGCCGCACGGGATCGCGAGGACGACGTACAGCAGCGGGAAGACCTGGGCGAGCCACCCGATCGCGCTCTCGGACACGCCGTACCGGGACGCGGCGACAGTGGTGACGCCCGCGAAGTTCAGCCAGACCAGCTGGGTCGCCGCGCCGACCAGGGAATAGCCGACGATCGCCGACCACCGGCTCCGGATTTGCATGGGCGCACTGTACGGCCAGCCGACCTCTCAGGCGTACAAAAGAGGCATGGTTGATTGGGAGGGGCCGCTCAGCGAGGCGTACGAGCGGGCGACGGCGTACCTGCAAGGGCTTCCGGAGCGGCGGGTCGGGCCGCGGGCGAGCTCCAAGGACCTTCACGAGAGGCTCGGCGGGCCGCTGCCGAGCGGGCCGACGGACCCGCGGGACGTAGTCGTGCGGCTCGCGGAGGGGGTCGAGGACGGGCTGCTGCCGAGCGGGAGCGGGCGGTTCTTCGGGTTCGTGTTCGGCGGCGCCACGCCGGCGTCGCTGGCCGCGGACTGGCTCACGACTGCATGGGACCAGAACGCCGGTCTGTACGCCGCATCGCCGGCGGCCGCCGTGGTCGAGGACGTCACCGCGGGCTGGCTGGTCGAGCTCTTCGGGCTGCCGCGCGGTACGTCGGTGGGTTTCGTGACCGGTGCGCAGATGGCGAACTTCACCGGGTTGGCGGCCGCGCGGCACGAGGTACTGCAGCGTGCCGGGTGGGATGTCGAACGGGACGGCCTGATCGGCGCGCCTCCGATCCGCGTGCTGGCCGGGGCGGAGCGGCACGACACGATCGACCGGGCGCTGCGGTTCCTGGGACTGGGGACGAGCTGCATCGTGCCGATCGCGGTCGACGAACAGGGCCGGATGCGCCCGGACGCCCTCGCCGAGGCACTGGCCGACGACGGGCCGCAGATCGTCTGTGCCCAGGTCGGCAACGTGAACACCGGAGCAATTGACCCCATGACCGAGATCTGCGAGCTCGCGCAGCAGGCCTGGGTCCACGTCGACGCCGCCTTCGGCCTCTGGGCGGCGGTCAGCTCGCAGCTGAGCGGGCTGGTCGACGGAATCGAGCTGGCCGACTCGTGGGCGACCGACGCGCACAAGTGGCTCAACGTGCCGTACGACTCGGGCCTCGTCCTGTGCGCGCATCCCGAGGCCCATCGCGCCGCGATGTCGATCCGCGCCGCGTACCTGATCCAGGACGAGAACGGCGAACGCGACCCGCTCGACTTCAACCCGGAGTTCTCGCGGCGGGCCCGGGGCATTCCGGTGTACGCCGCGATTCGGGCGCTCGGCCGTACTGGGATCGCCGAGATCGTCGACCGCTGCCACGCGATGGCGCAACGGTTCGCCGGCATCTTGGCGGCCAACGACGTACGGGTGCTGAACGACGTGGTCCTCAACCAGGTCCTGGTCCGCTTCGGGGATGACGACGCGCTCACCCGGCGCGTGGTCGCGGAGGTCCAGGAGGAGGGCACCTGCTGGATGTCGGGCACCACCTGGCAAGGCCGGGCCGCGATGCGCATCTCGGTCTCCAACTGGACCACCGGACCGGCCGACATCGACCGCGCGGCGGAAACTGTGCTCGCGGTGTTGCGGAAAGTTTCCTGATCGTCGGTGTCGATTTCCGCACGAGCCGCCCGACGCAGGGGTGTACGGAAACCACCCCAGGAGGAAACGATGTCGCTCCAGGCGTACTTGGACAAGATCGAGGAAAAGACCGGAAAGACCCCGCGGGCACTGGTCGACGAGGCCCACCAGCGCGGATATGGCTCGGCCGACGTGAAGGCCGGCACGATCCTCGACTGGCTGAAGGCGGACTACGACCTCGGCCGCGGTCACGGGATGGCGCTGGTGCAGGTGATCAAGAACGGCGCGCAGATCAGCGACAAGCACGTCGGCAGCACCGGCCCGCACGCGGACCCGAGCAACATGCTCTGGCTGGACGGGAAAGCAACGAACCCGGCGTTACGGTAGGCCGACGAACCCGGCGCTACGGTAGGCGGGTGGATTCGAAGAAATCGCCTCGTGACAAGTGGATCACCGTCTACGGGCGCAAACCCGTACTGGAGGCGCTGCACGACCCGAGCCTGTCGGTGGCGAAGGTCGTGCTCGCCGACAACGCGACCGGTCACTCGATGCAGGAGATCCTGCGGGCGGCCGAGCGGTACGGGACGCCGGTCGAGCGGGCGACCGCCAGCCGGGTGAAGTGGCTGGCCGGAAACGGTAAGCACGACCAGGGCGTCGTCGCGGACGTGGACGCGCCCCGGATGACCCCGCTGGAGGAGTTCGTGCGGGCTCGCGGAAAACGGCCGACCAACGTTTTCCTGCTCGACGGCGTGACCAATCCGGGAAACGTCGGAATGATTCTGCGGACCGCGACCGGCGCCGGGTTCGACGGCGTGATCCTCCCCCGGGCCGGTACGCCGCACGTCGGGCCGCTCGTCATCAAGGCGTCGGCCGGCGTCGCGTTCCAGGCGCCGATCGTGAACACGTCGACGGCGAAGGCGGCAGTCGACGTACTGCGGACCGCCGGGTACCACGTGTACGGGCTGTCCGCCCGATCGCAGGACTCGCTGTTCAAGACCGAGCTCGCCCCCCGCGCCGTCTACGTACTCGGCGGCGAGACCAACGGCATTACGGTCGCCACCGACTCCGACCTGCAGATCCCCCTGCACTCAGGCGTCGAGTCCCTGAACGTCGCGGTCGCCGCCGCGGTGGTCGCCTTCGAGGTCACCAACCGCTGATCCGAACAAGTCAGCCGGTGATCTTCTTGGCGAGGGCTTCGGCGGTGGCGCGGGTGTAGCCGCCGGAGATCTGGACCTGGCCGCCGGTGATCTCGGACTGAACGGCCGGGGCGGCGGCCACCTCGCCGTGGATGACGATCGCCAACTGATTCGCCGGGGGCTGCTGCTTGGCGATGCTGCCCGTCAGCTGGCCGAAGAGCTTGGCGCCCTGGGCGTCGAGGGTGAGGTTCACGTACCAGGAGGTGCCCCGGGCCGGGTCGTATCCGGCCTTCACCTCGGACACGTTGCTGCCGTCGAGCTCGACCTTGCCCAGCGTGTAGAGGTTGCCCTGGTCGTCACACGCCGTACCGGCCGGCGACGGGGTCGCGCAGCGGCCGGGCTTCGAGGTGAGTACGCGGCGGAACTCGACGGCCTTGGGATCGGACGGTTTGGTTCGGGCCGGTGGGGTCGACTCGGACACAGCAGCCGGTTTGCCGTCACCGCGATTCATGATCAGGACGAGACCGGTGACGATCAGTACGACGAGCAGCAGCACGAGACCGCCGACGATGAGCACCGGCCCCGCGACCGCTTCGGCGGACCCGGCGCATACGGCGGCGGCCCCGGATAAGGCTGGTTCGGCGGCTGTGTCATGAAAGAACATGCTAGGTAGTCAGGAAGTCACCTTGAGCAGACGCGCGGCCAGTTCGGCGTTGCGCCGGGCGAACGGTCGCCACAGCTCAGGCGTCGCGGCCACCCGCGACCGCGCCGTCGCCTCGCCCACCGCGCGCTGCGTCCACGTGGACATCCGACCGCCTCGCACCTCGAACCGCACGAGTACGCCGTCCGCCCACCCGTACACGTCCGCGTCCCGCGGCTCGAGCCAACTCACCTTCTGCTCGGAACAGATCCACTCGAGCGCCTCGATCTCCCCCTGCACCTTGGCCGCGAACTCGTACCGCAGCTCCCCCGCGGCCCGATCTCGCCGCAGGACCAAGGCATCGCGCAACGCCGCCACCGCGGCCGGGTCACGAGAAAGCACAGCGATCGCCGTCTGCGCCAACGCCTCCCGATCCGCCGGCCCGATGCCGAACAACCGTCCGAACTCCTCCGCCGACCCGTCCCCCGCGACCGTGTACTGCAGCGGCAGCACGCGATGCAGCCCCGAGATCGCCTGCCGGATCCGCAACCCGCCGAGGTAGGGCCCGAAGTACGGCCCGCCGCCGCTGACCGTGTGCTCGAAACGCAAGCCGGGCTTGGATCCGTCGGCGAGCCGGATGTACCCGACGACCTCCGCGCCGCCCTCCATCCGGTTCCAGCGCGGCTTGGACTGTTCGAGCAGATTGCGTTCGAGCCATGCCGCTTCGTGGTCGGAGTCGCACCAGACACCTTCCACGCGGGCGATCCGCCGTACCATCCGCCGCAGATGCGGACGGTCGCCGAGGTTCACCCAGTACGACTGCACGCGACGGCGCAGATTGCGCGCCCGCCCGATGTACAGCACCTTCCCGGCCTCGTCCCGGAAACGATAGACACCGGGCCCCGTCGGCAACTCCCGGACAGTGCGGATCATCAGCCCAGTGTGCCCGGTCCGATCGGTGGAGTGACCGCGCGGTGGATTGTTTGAAACGAATGCTGGCCGGGTCTTGCGCCGCGTCACCGGTGGAGGTCATCCTGACGCGGTCCGAGTGCCCGCAGGGGGTTGTGAGGGGACGGGTACCGGATTTCTGGCCTGGGGGGCTTTTGTGAGGATTCCTGCCCGGTGGCTGCGCTGCGCGCTGTCCACGTTGTGCGTCGTACTGCTGCTGCCGCTGGTCGCGATCACGCCGGCACGCGCTGCTGTCACGCCCACCGGTTTCGGTGAACAGGTGGTGTTCACCGGATTGAACAGTCCGACGAACGTCGCGTTCTCGCCGGACGGCCGGGTGTTCGTCGCCGAGAAGAGCGGCCTGATCAAGGTCTTCGACTCGCTCGACGATCCGACACCGAGTGTGTACGCCGACCTGCGGACCGAGGTGCACAACTACTGGGACCGCGGACTTCTCGGCCTGGCGCTGCATCCGGACTTCCCGACGGATCCACGGATCTACGTCCTGTACACGCACGACGGCCTGATCGGCGGGCCGACGCCGAAGTGGGGTACGCCGGACACCGACGCCGACCCGTGCCCGTCGCCGCCCGGCCCGACCGCTGACGGCTGCCAGGTCAGCGCCCGGGTCTCGGTGCTGAACGCGAACGGCGCGGAGCAGGTGCTCGTCGAGGACTGGTGCCAGCAGTACCCGAGCCACTCGATCGGCTCGATCGAATTCGGCCCGGACGGGTACCTGTACGCCGGCGGTGGCGACGGCGCGAGCTTCAACTACGTCGACTACGGGCAGGACGGCTACACCGCATCCGATACGACGCCTGACAATCCGTGTGCCGACGGTCAGGCGCCGGTCGGCGCGACACTGACCCCGCCCACTGCCGAAGGCGGCGCGCTGCGTGCCCAGGACCTGCGGACCGCGGGCGATCCGGCCACGCTGGACGGCTCGATCATCCGCATCGATCCCGAGACCGGACAGGCCGCGCCGAACAACCCCTTGATCAGCAGCGCCGACCTGAACGCCCGCCGGATCGTCGCCGACGGCCTGCGGAACCCGATGCGGTTCACCTTCCGGCCGGGGACGAACGAGCTGTGGATCGGCGACGTCGGTTACTCGACGTGGGAGGAGATCGACCGCGTCGTCGTACCGACCGCGGGCGTCACCAACTTCGGCTGGCCGTGCTACGAGGGCGCCGCCCGCCAGCCCGGGTACGACGGCGCGAACCTGAACATCTGCGAGAACCTGTACGCCGCGGGCTCGTCCGCGGTCGCGGCGCCGTACTACGCCTACCGGCACGCGGACAAGATCGCCAACACCTGCACCAGCGGCAGCTCGTCGATCTCCGGCCTCTCGTTCTACAAGGGCGGCAACTACCCGGCGGCGTACGACGGGGCGTTGTTCTTCAGCGACTACAGCCGCAAGTGCGTGTGGGCGATGATGAAGGGCAGCAACGGGCTCCCGGATCCCGCGAACATCCAGCTCTTCGCCTCCGGATACGGCGCGACTCGCCTGCAGTCGGGTCCTGGTGGCGACCTCTTCACGGTCGACTACGACGGCGGCCGGATCCTGCGCTACGTCTACAACGGCACGAACAACCCGCCGACCGCCGTCATCCAGGCCGACCCGTCCAGCGGACCGACGCCGTTGACGGTGACGTTCGACGGGACCGCGTCCAACGACGCCGACGGTGATCCGCTCACGTACGCGTGGGATCTCGACGGTGACGGCGTGTACGACGACTCGACGGCCGCGACTGCGCAGCACACGTACACCACCACCGGGACCGTCACCGCGCGATTGCGGGTGTCCGACGGGAAGACGAGCAGTACGACGACCACACAGATCAATGTCGCGAACACGGCGCCGACCGCGACGATCACGGCACCTGGTCCGGCGCTGACCTGGAAGGTTGGCGATGCCATCAACTTCTCCGGGTCAGCGACGGATCCCGAGCAAGGTACATTGCCGCCGTCCGCGTTGACGTGGTCGCTGATCATGCACCACTGCCCGAGCGATTGCCACACGCATACGATCACCTCGCTGACCGGGGCGGCGAGCGGCTCGTTCACGGCGCCGGATCACGAGTATCCGTCGTACCTGGAGCTGAAGCTGACGGCGCGGGACGCGCAGGGGCTGACCGATTCGAAGAGCGTGCGGCTGGACCCGAAGACGGTGAAGACGACGTACGCGACGACGCCGGCCGGTTTGCCGGTGACGGTCTCCGACAAGAGCGGGACGAGTCCGCTCGGCGTGACAACGATCATCGGTTCGAGCGTCTCGGTGGCGACGGATCCGACGCCGAACGCGGCGAACCTGCTGTACCGGTTCGGCCTGTGGTCCGACGGCGGGCCACGTGACCACAACCTCGTCGCACCGGCGACGCCGAAGACGTACACGGCCGCCTTCGGCCTGAAACGTAACCTCGCCCGAGGCCGGCCGGCTGTTGCCTCGAGCGTCTATCTGGCCGGGCGTGAGGCGTCGAAGGCCGTGGACGGTTCGATGAGTACGGCGTGGTCGAGCGCGCGGTCGGATCCGCAGTGGTTCCAGGTCGACCTCGGGTCGGTGCAGGTCGTCAACCGGGTGATGACGAACTGGCTGTCCACGGCGTACGCGAAGTCGTTCCAGATCCAGGTTTCGGGGAGCGGGCGCACCTGGAAGACGGTGGCGTCGAGCGTGGGCGGCGACGGCGGGACGGACAACATCAAGTTCACGGCGAACTACGCGCGGTACGTCCGGCTCGTCATGACGAAGCGGGCTGTTGCCGGGAGCTACTACTCGTTCTGGGAGTTCGGGGTGTTCCAGGACACCGGGCCCGCGACCGGGATCGGCGGCAAGTGCATCGACGTCTACCAGGCGTTGACCGCGGACGGTACGCCGACGACGCTCTACACCTGCAAGGGCTCCGTCAACCAGCAGTGGACACCGTCGACGGTCGACGGCACCATCCGCACGATGGGCAAGTGCTTGTCCGCGCGCGCCACCGCTCTCAACACGCCCGCGGTGTTGTGGACCTGCGACAACTCACCTGGTCAACGTTGGATCCCCCAACCGAACGGCGCCTTCGTCAACGCCGCGGCGAACCTCTGCCTCGACGCGACCGGTGGCTCGTCCGCCAACGGCACCAAGCTGATCCTCAACACCTGCAACAGCGCCCTCAACCAGAAATGGGTCCTCCCGTAATTCGATCGTCGCCCCGGCCGCCAACCGAATGCTCGGCCGCGGCGATCCCCGCGCCACCCGCCTGATCACCTCCCTCCGCACCTGCCTCCACTAGCGGTTGTTTCGCCCGTACCCACCCATCGGGCCGACATCCCCGGCGAGGCTTGCGCGGCGGGTGCGGGTCTGGTTGCCGGCAGCATGTACCGACCAACGGGTAGTGGCACACCAGGAGAGCGAACACAGCGGCGCCAGGCGGACGGGGCGCGGGGCGTTCGGCTCTCGCTGCTCGGCTCCACCGTGACCGACCGCCCCATCAACTCTGGGGGATCATCCAGCTGCCCTGCCGTAGGTGTGGGTGAGTTGCGGGGGCATGAGACAGATTGTCGTGGGCCAGGACCTGGTATTTCTTGTCCGCGGCGCCCAGTACCTGTCTCCCGCCCTCGGCAACCTGTCGGTATGGCGCGCCGGAGCCGCCGCCGAAGTGCTGGGAGCGAGGTGTGGTGGTGCGAGGTGTGGTGGTGCGCGTGCCAGGTGTGGGACGCGGGCGTCGGCGTGGGTGTCAGGTGGTTGGGGGCGCGGGAGGGCTACCCGTTGTCAGGTACGTCGACGGGGTGCCAGGTGTAGGCGGAGCCGTTGCGTTGGACGTGGCCGAGGCCGGGGAACGGGAGGTGGTAGGCGTGGATCAGGAGTTGTTCGTCGGCGGCGCGGGACAGCAGTTGGCGGCGGGTGCTGATCGAGGCGGGCGCGTCCAGATCCCATGGGGTGGCCCAGGCCGGGTTGGTGAGTTGGAGCGGGTCATAGAACGTGTCGCCGACGCAGAGCAGGCGTTCGCCCTGGGACTGCAGGAGGATGGCGGAGTGCCCAGGGGTGTGGCCGGGCGCGGAGAGGGCGTGGACGCCGGGCAGGATCTCGGCGTCGTACTCGAACGGCCGTAGCTTGTCACCGAACAGCCGGATGGTTTCCCGAGCGGCCTCGAGGTGTGGCTGCGCCGATGGGAGGTCGACGGAGCCGGACCAGAACGCGACCTCCGACGCGTGCGCGAACGCGGTCGCCGCGGGGAAGGTCAGCTCACCCGACCAGATCGCGCCGCGCGAATGATCCTGGTGGAGATGCGTGAACACGACCGCGGCCAGGTCGGCCCGCGACAGTCCGGCGGAGGCCATGCCGCCGTCCAGTTGCCCGACGAGCGGCTCGATGTACTCGCCGTACCCGAGGAAACTCGCCCCCAACCCCGTGTCGATCACCGCCGTCCCGTCCGGGGTGCTCACGAACAGGCAGTTGTATCCGCAAGTCAGCGTCGAGCGGCCGTGACTCGCATCCCGCAGTACGTCGTCAGGTACGCCGGACTCAGGTGTGAAGAACTCCTCCAACGGCGGCTCGAACGGCGGCCCCGGCTGACCGTCGCTCACCACCACACACTCCAACCGCCCAACCGAGAACCGATAGATCATCACCCCACCCTCCCACCTGTACGCCGCCCAGACCCTGTCACCTGCCCCCGGCGGGGTGCAGGTGTGCGGTGAACGGTCGTGGTGGGGATAGAAATGGTCACTCCGTGTAGGCAGCTTCAGGGGATTGTCGCAACGCCTGAGTTTGGAGGGTGTTGTGGCGGAGAGGTTGTCGCAGGCGCGGCGGCGGGTGGTGCTGGACTTGTTGAGT
>NZ_SJKA01000020.1 GCF_004331435.1 Kribbella sindirgiensis | reverse complement strand
GGGCGTGTTCGTCGCCCCGTCCGACGACCACGGCACCAAGCAAATCTGGGTCCGCGCCGCCGCCGGTGACGTGATCCGCTTCGACGCCACCATCGACGACCTCGCGCGTGCCTTGAAGATCCTCGGCGACCCCGACGACCTGGACCAGCGCCGCGCCAAAGCCCTCGGCTGGATCTCCGACCCTGCCGCCGCCCACCAACTCCTCGAAGTTGCCCGCTACCTCGCCCGCACCCAACCCACCCACGCCGAGCCGGCGAGCGCCCAGCAAGGCGACCCCGAGCCCACCCACCGCCAGCCCACCGACTCCCAGCCCATTGACCGCCAGCCAACAGACCCTCAGCCACCGCACAACCGGACGCCCGTCACCTCAGATGCTGCTGACGATGCACCCCAGTGGACCGAGGCAGAAGACAGGACCGGACAGGCCGAGCAGGACGCACCAGCGGCCGATCACACCGCCGAGGCTGAGCAGGGCATCCCGGCAGCTGACGACACTGCCCAGCCTGAGCCGGACGTATCGGCAGCTGACAACACCGCGCCGCTCGAGGTTGATGAAACGGCTGAGGACCAGGCGCTCGCCGGGGACAACGGTGCATACGACAGCCCGTGCGACGGTTGGGGTGACGCTGCCTATGACGGTGGGGGCCATGGCGCGGACCGCGTTGCCGGTGAAGGTGGGGATGGTGAGGATGCGTTCACGCGGCTGGCTTTGGCGGGGTCGCTGCCGGGGCGGCTTGCGGCGATCAAGCGGGATGCATGCAAGAGCGGGCTGGGGGCGGGGAGCGGGCGGCGGGAGCGGCATACGTTGTATGTGCATCTGACGGATCGGACGCTGGCTACCGGGGACGGTGTGCTGCGGGTTGAAGAGCTCGGACCGTTGCTCGCCAGTCAGTTGGGTGAGTTGCTGGGGCATGGCCAGGTGGTCGTGAAGCCGGTGATTGATCTGCAGGATCAGGTCAGTGTGCATGGCTACGAGATTCCGGAGCGGATCCGTGAGCGGGTGCGGCTGAGGCATCCGGTCGACATGTTCCCGTACGGCGGGGCGGAGGCCACCAGGCGGATGGATCAGGACCACATCACGCCGTACGACCGGACCGGGCCACCCAGACAGACCGGTCAAACCGGTCAATCCGGGCAGACCGGCACCGACAACCTCATACCGCTGACCCGGATCCATCACCGTGCCAAGACGTTCGGTGGGTGGCGGAGCCGACGCCTGCCCAGCGGTGCTGTTGATTGGGTCAGTCCGCACGGGTTCCGGTTCGTCGTCGACGACACCGGCACGCACCAACGGTCACTCGCCGTCCACGCGGGAGGACTCGACGCGAGAGGTTTTGACACGGCACGCCTCGACACGGCCGAGGAGGCGGAGCAGGAGGTGCCTTTGAGTAGGTGGGCCTCGGAGTACGCGTTCTCGGTGGCGGCGGTCGGCGGTGGGTGCTGGCGCGTTGGTCTGCAGTGAGTGGCCGCTGGGCCCAGACCCAGCCCCAGCCCAGCCCCAGCCCCAGGATCCAGGGAGCCGGCGGGCTACCGGCGGTTCTGGACGAACTTGAGTTGGTGGGCGTCAGGGTCGCGGACCCAGGCGTAATGCAGTCGGCCGTCCGGGGAATCGGTCGGTGCGACGACGGCGGTGGCGCCCGCGGCTAGGGCGACGTCGTACATGGCGTCCACGTCGTCGCACCAGAACACGATCTCCGTCGCGGGGCGATCGGCAGGCGCCACACCGAGGTCGACGAGTTCGTTGGCGACGCGCGCCGACGTCAACCCGATACGAACCCCGGCCGCCTCGACCTCCACATGGGCAATGGGATCAGAGGCGGGTGCCCGGAACATCTCCGTCAGTCCGAGACCCCGGTAGAACGCAAGGCACCGATCAACGTCGTCGCAGAACAGATTGACCTGGAACTGCTGGATCTGAGGAGGCACCGGGCCGCTCTACTCCGACTTGCGGTGGTGCGGGGAGAGCATGTCTTCGAGCTGTTCCTCGGTCTCGTCGGCGGCGACGAAGAGGAGTTCGTCGTTGAGTTCGAGGGTGCCTTCCGGGTCGGGGCGGAGGACGCGGCCCTCGCGGAGGATGACGACCAGCGCGGTGTCGAGCGGCCAGTCGATGTCGCCGACCCGCAGACCGATCATCGGGGAGTCCTCGGGCAGCGTCAGCTCGACCAGGTTCGCATCGCCCTGGCGGAAGGTGAAGAGCCGGACCAGGTCGCCGACGGACACCGCCTCCTCGACCAGCGCGGACATGATCCGCGGCGTCGACACCGAGACGTCCACACCCCAGGCCTCGTTGAACATCCACTCGTTCCGCGGGTGGTTGACCCGGGCAACGGTCCGGGGTACGCCGAACTCGGTCTTCGCGAGCAGGGACACGACCAGGTTGACCTTGTCGTCACCGGTACTGGCGATCGCGACCTGGCACCGTTGCAGCGCGGCCTCCTCGAGCGAGGACAGCTCGCAGGCGTCGGCCAGCAGCCACTCGGCGCGCGGCACCGACTCGGCCTTGATCGCCCGGGGGTCCTTGTCGATCAGCAGGACCTCGTGGCCGTTCTCCAGCAGTTCGCCGGCGATCGAACGACCCACGTTGCCGGCTCCCGCGATGGCTACCCGCATCACAGCTCCTCAGGCCTCTTCAGGTTTGGTACCGAGCTGGGCCTCGATCGCGGCGGCGTCGCGCTCCAGCATCACGACGTGGACCAGGTCACCCTCTTGGATGACCGTGTCCGCCCGGGGCAGGACGCCCTCACCGAGCCGGGTCAGGAACGCGACCCGGGCGCCGGTCGCCTTCTCGATGTCGAACGCGGGCAGGCCGATCCAGTCCGCGTGCACATGCACCTCGGCCAGCCGCACGGTGGCGGACGGGTCGCGCCACTCCGGCTCGGAGCCCTCGGGGAGCAGCCGGCGCATCATCTGGTCAACGGTCCAGCGGACGGTGCCGACCGTGGGGATACCGAGCCGCTGGTACACCTCGGCGCGTCCCGGGTCGTAGATCCGAGCCACCACGTTGTTGATCCCGAACGTCTCGCGGGCCACCCGGGCGGCCAGGATGTTCGAGTTGTCACCGTTCGAGACCGCCGCGAACGCCTCGGCGTCCTCGATCCCGGCCTCGATCAGCACCTCGCGGTCGAAACCCATCCCGACGATGGTCCGCCCGGTGTACGCGGGGCTCAGCCGGCGGAACGCGTCGGCCGACTGGTCGATGATCGCGACCGTGTGGCCGCGTTTCTCCAGACCGCGGGCGAGCATCGACCCGACGCGGCCGCAGCCCATGATGACGACGTGCACTCGCTGATCACTCCCTGCCCCGTGGCGGGCCGCTGGCTCGGTTCGGCAGGGATAGACGCTACACCGACCTGCGGGTGCCTCTAACATCACCGGTGTGACTCCCGCTCTAGGCGATATCGGCAAACGGCTGCTGCTCGGACGCAAACTGCGCAGCACTCAGCTGGGTGAGACCTTGCTGCCGAAGCGCATCGCCCTCCCGGTGTTCGCGAGCGACGCGCTGTCGTCGGTCGCCTACGCCCCCGACGAGATCTTCCTGACGCTGTCGATCGCCGGGCTCGCGGCGCTGACGATCTCCTGGAAGATCTCGCTCGCGGTCGCGGTGGTGCTGGTCGTCGTCGTGCTGTCGTACCGGCAGAACGTGCACGCCTACCCGTCCGGCGGCGGCGACTACGAGGTCGCCAACGTGAACCTCGGCCCGACCGCGGGCCTGACCGTCGCCAGCGCCCTGATGGTCGACTACGTCCTGACCGTCGCGGTGTCGATCTCGTCGGCCGCGCAGTACGCCGCCTCGGCGATCCCGGCGCTGGAGGGACACCAGGCGACGGCGGCCGTGATCGCGGTGCTCTTCCTGACCACGATGAACCTGCGGGGCGTGCGCGAGTCCGGGGCGGCGTTCGCGATCCCGACGTACATCTTCATGTTCACGATCCTCGGGATGGCTGCCTGGGGCTTCGGGCGGTTGCTGTTCGGGCATCTGCCGGACGCGTCGAGTTCTGGGCTCGACATCGCGGCCGAGGACCAGTTCGCACACGGGGCGAGCGGGCTCGCGATGGCGTTCCTGATCCTGCGGGCGTTCTCGTCCGGGTGCGCCGCGCTGACCGGGGTGGAGGCGATCAGCAACGGCGTACCGGCGTTCAAGAAGCCGAAGAGCCGGAACGCCGCGACCACGCTGGCGCTGCTCGGCACCATTTCGATCGCGATGGTGGTCAGCGTCGTGACGCTGGCGAACGTGATGAAGGTCCGGTTCGCCGAGGACCCCGGGACCCAGCTGCTCCGCGACGGGGTGCCGGTCGGCGAGGGGTACCACCAGGACCCGGTGATCGGCCAGCTCGCCAAGGGCATCTTCGACCACTTCTCGCCCGGCTTCTACCTGGTCGCCGCCGCGACCGGCGTGATCCTGGTACTGGCCGCGAACACCGCGTTCAACGGGTTCCCGGTGCTCGGGTCGATCCTGGCCCGCGACGGGTACCTGCCGCGACAGCTGCACACCCGCGGTGACCGGCTGGCGTTCAGCAACGGCATCGTGATCCTGGCCGGTTTCGCGATCGTGCTGATCGTCTCGTTCAACGCCGAGGTGACCCGGCTGATCCAGCTGTACATCGTCGGCGTGTTCGTCTCGTTCACGATCAGCCAGATCGGCATGGTCCGGCACTGGACCCGGCTGCTGCGCGACGAGCAGGACCCGGGCAAACGGGTCCGGATGATCCGGTCCCGGGTGATCAACGCGATCGGCCTGACGCTGACCGGCGTGGTGCTGGTGATCGTGCTGATCACGAAGTTCCTGCTCGGCGCGTACATCGCGATCATCGCGATGGCCTGCCTGTTCCTGCTGATGAAGGGCATCCACCGGCACTACGAGACGGTCCGCCGGCAGATGGCGGCCGAGGGCGACGAGCCGCTGATGCTGCCGTCCCGGGTGCACGCGATCGTCCTGGTGTCGAAACTGCACAAGCCGACGCTGCGGGCGCTGGCCTTCGCCAAGGCGGCCCGCCCGTACCAGCTCGAGGCCGTCACCGTCGACGTCGACCGGGACGAGTCGGACGCGCTTCAGGCCGAGTGGGAGACCCGCGGCATCCCGATCCCGCTCAAGCGGCTCGCCTCGCCGTACCGGGAAATCACCCGCCCGATCCTGCAGTACGTGCGCGACATCCGGCGGCAGTCCCCGCGGGACGTGGTGATGGTCTACATCCCCGAGTACGTCGTCGGGCACTGGTGGGAGCACATCCTGCACAACCAGAGTGCCCTGCGGCTCAAGGGGCGCCTCTTGTTTACACCTGGTGTGATGGTTACGTCCGTTCCTTACCAGCTGCTCTCGTCGCAGGGGGCCGAGGAACGGCAGGACCGGGTGGAACGGGTGGCCGGCCAGGTACGGCGCGGTGCCCGCAAGGCGTCAGGAGATCGGTGACAGACGAGAACAGTCTGGTCGGGGCGGTAGTCGAGCTGGAGGTAGGTCCAGTCGCGCACGGGGGACACTGTGTCGCCCGCCACGAGGGGCAGGTGGTCTTCGTCCGGCACGCGCTGCCGGGGGAGCTGGTGCACGCCCGGATCACGGAACAGACAGCGAAGTACCTGCGGGCCGACGCGGTCCAGGTACTCACACCGTCCCCACAGCGGATCGAGCCGCCGTGCCCGTACGCCGGACCGGGCCGGTGCGGTGGCTGTGACTTCCAGCACGCCAACATCGTCGAGCAGCGGCGGCTGAAGGCGACGGTCGTGTCGGACACGCTCCGGCGGATCGGCGGGATCGAACGGACCATCGTGATGGAGTCGCCCGGTGACGACGGGCTCGGCTGGCGGACACGGATGCGGTACGCCGTCGTGGACGAGCGGCCCGGTATGTACGCGCACCGCTCCCACGACCTGATCCAGATCGACCAGTGTCTGCTCGCGCACCCGGGGACACCGGACGTGCTGAGCTCACGCTGGCCGGGCGTGTCGTCGGTGCAGGCGGTGGTGTCGTCCGAGGGGAAGACCGCCGTACTGACCGACCGGGACCCGGGGGAGCGGCTGGTAGAGGTGGTGCGCGACCGGCGGTTCCTGGTGGAGGCCGGTGGGTTCTGGCAGGTGCACCCGGCGGCGCCGGAGACGCTTGTGGACGCCGTACTGAGCGGGCTGGAGCCTGCTGCCGGTGAGACCGCGCTCGACCTGTACTCAGGGGTCGGACTGTTCGCGGCGTTCCTGGCAGAGGCCGGCTGCCCCGTGCTGGCGATCGAGGGCGACAAGGACGCGGTCCGGAACGCCCGGCGCAACCTGCACGACCTGGACGGCGTGACGCTGGAGAACGGCGACGTCGACCGGGTACTCAACGCGGCGGCCGGCCAGGGTCTGGAGCATGTGGACCTCGTCGTACTGGACCCGCCACGGACCGGGGCCGGGAAGGACGTCGTACGGCGAATCGCGGCGCTCGGACCGCGGCGAGTGGCGTACGTCGCGTGCGACCCGGCGGCGCTGGCGCGGGACCTGAAGACGTTCGGCCGCCTCGGGTACGGGATCGCGTCCTTGCGCGCCTTCGACCTGTTCGGGATGACCCACCACATCGAATGCGTCGCCATCCTCGAGCCTGTGGACAGCGAAGTGGCCAGTCCTGGAGGGCTCGGGTAGCGTCTGGGCCTGGATCCAAATGCGCTTGGAGACCTGATGCCGCTCGTTGACCTGGACGACCCGGAGGAGTTGCGCGCCCGCTGGAGCGCACTCGCCGCGGTCGCGCACGCCACGGGCTTCGACCGGCGCTGGTACGCCGACGCGGACGGGTACCACCACCAGGACGAGACCGCCTCCGTGCTGCGGATGGCGCGCCTGCCGGACGGGCGGGCGGTGCTGTGGGGATTCCACACACAGCACAGTCGGACCGCGGGCGAGGACCTGCTGGCCGGGTCGCCGGACTGGATCGGGCAGCCGGAGGTGCGGCAGCGCCAGACGGCCGGCGAGCTCGGGTTCGTGTACGGCGCGTTCAACGGGAGCTGGGCGCGCGCGTCGTACCCGGGTGACCCGTGGCAGCCTGTGGACGACGGGTTCGCGGCGATCGGGGACTGGATCGCGTCCGACGAGGCGACCGCCGACGAGATGGTCGAGTGGGTCGCGGAGTGGTGCGACTACCTCGGCGGCCTCGACGAACTCCGCCCGTACGGCGTGGAGCTGATCCGCGCCGCGGCCGGGCCCGGGATCTCGGCCGGCGCGCTCGCGGCGTTCTTCGGGCAGTTCGGGATCGACCCGCGGTCACCGGTGCAACCGGACCTGCCCGCCGGCGTCACCGCGGGCGAGGACTTCACCCGAAACGTTGCAGAACCGGCAAATTTCGCCACAGACCCTGACACAGCCGAGGTCTCGGTCGTTGAAGATCCCGTGATCGGAGACAACCTGCCAGGCGACGACGAGGAGTCGTACGTCGTCCCACCCGGTATCAGCCCCTTCACCGGCCAGCCGATCGCCGACCCACCGCCCCGGCCGTACGTCGATCCCGCCGCGCCCGGGACGTACCTGCCGGAGAACCTCTCGAGTCCTGGGCTGCCGTCGTCCGAACCGCCGCGGGTCGGCGGCGGCGTGTACGAGGGCGACGACTTCTACAACAGCCTTTTCGCCGACGCCCCCGCCAGCGCGACCCCCGCCGCCGACCAGGACTGGGAAACCGCAGAACAGTCCTGGCCCGACCAGGACGCCACCAGCGCCTACAACCCCTTCCCCGACCCCACCCCCGATCCAGCCCCCGATCCAGCCTGGACAGGCCCCGCCTGGATCAACGGCAAATGGGTAGAAGACCCCACCGCAGCGGCACCCGGTGGGTCGGCGGATGCGGCACCGGTGGACCCGCCGGTCGCCTCGGTGGCCGACCTCGAAGACGACGACGCCCCCACCGCCGAGATCGAGGCGGTCCTGGACCCACCCCCCGCCGACGAAGACGACCTCTCATCCTTCACCGGCCCATCCCCATTCGCCCCCGCCCCCACCACCGACCCCACTCCCGCTCCCGACCCCGAGGCCGCGGCAGATCCCGCGCGCGCCGTCGATCCGGCTCACGAGCCAGTGGCTCCCGACTCCGCGCTCCAGGCGGACGAGTTTGCGGGTGCGGACGACGACCAGACCGCTGAGATCCCCGCCGTCACCGAGGTTCAAGCTCAAGTAGAGCCCCACCCTCAACCCCAGCCCTGGCCACAACCCCAGCCGCAGCCCGAACCGTGGCCGCAACCAGAGCCCCACCCAGCACCCTGGCCCCAGCCCACCCCACCAACCCCCGAGCCAACCCCAGCACCCGAGCCAACCCCGGCACCCGAGCCAACCCCGGCACCCGAGCCAACCCCAGGACCCGCACCGACCCCAGGACCTGAGCCGACCCCGGCGCCCGTACCGACCCCCGGCCCGACACCGACGCCGGTTCCTTCGCCCTTCCCAGAGCCTGAGCCGATCCCCGGGCCTGTCCCGGACCCCGAGCCCGAGCCGAACCCGTTCCCGGATCCCGAGCCGGCACCGTTCCCCGAGCCCGAGCCGGAGCCCACCCCGGAACCGATGCCGGAACCCGAGCCACAGCCGACCCCGGAACCGGAGCCGGAACCGTGGTCCGAGCCGCACGCAGACCCCGACCAGATCTCGCCCTCCGAACGGCAGCCCGCGAGCGCCTCATACAGCGAGCCGCTGCCTGGCGCGGATGGGTTGGAGCCGGCTGTGGCGCGGCTGGCGGGGGACTGGGAGATGGTCCCGGGTGATGGGTTCGGGGGTGACCCGGAGGATGACATGCCTACCGGGTTTGTGCCTGTGGTGGATGAGGACGAGCCGGCCGGGCTGGTGGAGTCGGTTGGAGCTGGTGGGGCGGCTCTGGGTGGGATGTTGGTGGCTGGGTTGGGGTTGGTTGGGGGTGGGGGGCCTCGGGTGGTGCCGCCGGCTGGGTCGCTCGAGGAGGCTATGCGGGCCGAGGTGGAGCGGCCGCGGCCTCGGCCTGAGGAGTCGGAGGCGGTGCGGGCGTTGCATGACTGGTGCCGGGCGCGGACGGCGATCGTGCCGTCGGGGTTCACGATCCAGGTACAGGTGCTCGACCCGAGCGCCCCGTCGTACCGGTTCGACCTGGAGCCGCCGGACGTGGACGATCCCGAGTTCGCCGCCGACAAGCTCAGCGGTCTGCTCGGTGACCTCTGGCTGACCGAGGCGAAGGATGAGCAGGGCGGTTGGCTGTTCGCGCGGATCGACGCGGCCGGCCGGACCTTGCGGATCGACCGGTGGTACGACCAGGTGCCCGACTGGTGGGACAACCCGGTCGAGGAGCGTTTCAACGCGAACGAGCTGGTCCGCAGGCTGTACAGCCGCGGTGCCGAGTGGCAGCCGTCGTACCTGGAGAAGCTGTACACCAGCGCGAGATAGCGTTGGCGCCATGCTTCTCAGGATCTTCACCGAACCTCAGCAGGGCGCGTCGTACGACGACCTTCTCGCGGTCGCCCGCAAGACGGAGGAGAACGGGTTCGACGCGTTCTTCCGCTCCGACCACTACCTCGTCATGGGCGAGAACGACGGCCTCCCCGGCCCGACCGACTCCTGGATCACACTGGCCGGCCTGGCGCGTGAGACCAAGCGGATCAAGCTCGGCACGCTGGTCAGCTCGGCCACCTTCCGCAACCCCGGCGTACTGGCGATCTCGGTCGCGCAGGTCGACCAGATGAGCGGCGGCCGCGCCGAACTCGGCCTCGGCGCGGGCTGGTACGAAGCCGAGCACAAGGCCTACGGCCTCGACTTCCCCGACACCCCCGGCCGCTTCGACCTCCTCACCGAGCAGCTCGAACTGATCACCGGCCTCTGGGACACCCCGGTGGGGGAGAAGTACGACTTCCAGGGCGAGCACTACCAGATCAGCGACTCGCCGGCGCTGCCGAAGCCGGTCCAGCAGCCGCACCCGCCGATCATCGTCGGCGGCGCGGGCAAGAAGCGTACGCCGGAGCTCGCCGCGAAGTACGCCGCCGAGTTCAACGCCGGCTTCCGCAGCGTCGAGCTGACCGACACGCTCTTCCAGCGCGTTCAAAAGGCCTGCGAAACCGAAGGCCGCGACCCGAAGACCCTCGCGCTCTCCACCGCGCACACCGTGGTGGTCGGCAAGGACGACGCCGAGGTGAAGCAGCGCGCCGAGGCGATCGGGCGCGACGTCGAGGACCTCAAGGCGAACGCGATCGCCGGTACGCCGGCCGAGGTCGTGGACCGGCTGGGCCGGTTCGCCGCGGTGGGATCGCAGCGGCAGTACGTCCAGATCATGGACCTGCAGGACCTCGACCACCTCGACCTGATCGCGGCCGACGTTCTTCCACAGGTTTCCTGATCGCGGGAAAGTTGACTCGATGTCGTGTATCTTGATGTCGAGAGAGTTTCCGGCGCGAGGTTAGGGGAACCTGACCTCGTGGCCGGTCAACGCGCTCGGCAGGATGGGCGCAGCGGACACGGGACTGGACAGAGGAGCAGGTTGATGGCGAGCGTCGACAGCTTCGGTGCCAAGGGGGCACTCGAGGTCAACGGACAGTCGTACGAGATCTTCAGGTTGGCGGGCATCGAGGGTGCGGACACGCTGCCGTACTCGCTCAAGGTCCTGCTGGAGAACCTGCTGCGCACCGAGGACGGCGCGAACATCACCGCCGAGCACATCACCAAGCTCGGTAACTGGGACCAGAACGCGGCCCCGGACACCGAGATCCAGTTCACCCCGGCGCGGGTGATCATGCAGGACTTCACCGGCGTCCCGTGCGTGGTCGACCTGGCCACGATGCGCGAGGCGGTCGGCGAGCTCGGCGGTGACCCGACCAAGATCAACCCGCTCGCGCCGGCCGAGCTGGTCATCGACCACTCGGTCATCATCGACGTGTTCGGTACGCCGGACGCGTTCGAGCGCAACGTCGAGTTCGAGTACGGGCGGAACCGTGAGCGCTACCAGTTCCTGCGCTGGGGCCAGACCGCGTTCGACGAGTTCAAGGTCGTCCCGCCGGGCACCGGCATCGTGCACCAGGTGAACATCGAGCACCTGGCCCGGACCGTGATGGTCCGCAACGGTCAGGCGTACCCGGACACCTGCGTCGGCACCGACAGCCACACCACGATGGTCAACGGCCTCGGCGTGCTCGGCTGGGGCGTCGGCGGTATCGAGGCCGAGGCCGCGATGCTCGGCCAGCCGGTGTCGATGCTGATCCCGAAGGTCGTCGGCTTCAAGCTGACCGGGTCCGTCCCGGCCGGCGCGACCGCGACCGACGTCGTGCTGACGATCACCCAGATGCTGCGCAAGCACGGTGTGGTCGGCAAGTTCGTCGAGTTCTACGGCGACGGCGTCGCGGCGGTCCCGCTGGCCAACCGCGCCACGATCGGCAACATGAGCCCGGAGTTCGGCTCCACCTGCGCGATCTTCCCGATCGACGACGTCACCCTGGAGTACCTGCGCCTGACCGGCCGCGGCGACGACGAGGTCGCGCTCGTCGAGGCGTACGCCAAGGAGCAGGGCCTCTGGCACAACCCGGCCGTCGAGCCGCGGTTCTCGGAGTACCTCGAGCTCGACCTGTCGACCGTCGTACCGTCGATCGCCGGCCCGAAGCGCCCGCAGGACCGGGTCGCGCTGAGCGAGGCCAAGGAAGGCTTCCGCGGTGCGCTGGCCGACTACGCCACCGAGGAGCTCGACGTCGACCCGTCGGAGACCGGCAGCTTCCCGGCGAGTGACGCGCCGAACGGCCACGGCAACGTCAACGACGAGCCGCACGTGCCGCACGGCAGTGGCAACGGCCGCCCGTCGAAGAAGACCAAGATCAGCCTGAACGGCCAGGAGGTCGAGCTCGACCACGGCCACGTCGTGATCGCCTCGATCACCTCCTGCACCAACACCTCGAACCCGTCCGTCATGCTCGCAGCCGCGCTGCTCGCGAAGAACGCGGTGGACAAGGGCCTGGCCTCGAAGCCGTGGGTGAAGACGTCGCTCGCGCCGGGCTCGAAGGTCGTCACCGACTACTACGAGAAGGCCGGCGTCACGCCGTACCTGGAGAAGCTCGGCTTCCACCTCGTCGGGTATGGCTGCACCACCTGCATCGGCAACTCCGGCCCACTGCCGGAGGCCGTCTCCGCCGGTGTGCAGGAAGCCGACCTCGCGGTCGTGAGTGTGCTGTCCGGCAACCGGAACTTCGAGGGCCGGATCAACCCGGACGTGAAGATGAACTACCTCGCGTCGCCGCCGCTGGTGATCGCGTACGCGCTGGCCGGCACCATGGACTTCGACTTCGAGACCGATGCCCTGGGCAAGGACACCGACGGCAACGACGTGTTCCTGAAGGACATCTGGCCGAGCGCCGACGAGGTCGAGCGGACCATCGCGAGCTCGATCAGCAAGGAGATGTTCACCAAGGACTACGCCGACGTGTTCGCCGGTGACGAGCGCTGGCAGTCGCTGCCGACGCCGGAGGGCAAGACGTTCGCGTGGGACGCCGAGTCGACGTACGTCCGGAAGCCTCCGTACTTCGACGGTATGGCGAAGGACCCGTCGCCGGTGACCGACATCGCCGGCGCCCGCGTGCTGGCCAAGCTGGGCGACTCGGTCACCACCGACCACATCTCCCCGGCCGGTTCGATCAAGGCCGACAGCCCGGCCGGCAAGTACCTGGCCGAGCACGGGGTGGACCGCAAGGACTTCAACTCGTACGGTTCCCGCCGCGGCAACCACGAGGTGATGATCCGCGGCACGTTCGCGAACATCCGGCTGCGCAACCAGATCGCGCCGGGCACCGAGGGCGGGTTCACTCGTGACTTCACCAAGTCCGATGCGCCTGTGACGAGCATCTACGAGGCCGCGCAGGCGTACGCCGAGGCCGGTACGCCGCTGGTGATCTTGGCGGGCAAGGAGTACGGCTCGGGCTCGTCGCGGGACTGGGCGGCGAAGGGTACGGCGCTGCTCGGCGCGAAGGCCGTCATCACCGAGTCCTTCGAGCGGATCCACCGGTCGAACCTGATCGGCATGGGCGTGCTGCCGCTGCAGTACCCGGAAGGTGAGAACGCGGAGTCGCTCGGCCTGACCGGCGAGGAGACCTTCGACATCACCGGCGTGACCGCGCTGAACGACGGCTCGATCCCGCGCACGGTGCACGTCAAGGTGACCGCGGCCGACGGCGGCGTGAAGGAGTTCGACGCGGTCGTCCGCATCGACACTCCCGGCGAGGCCGACTACTACCGCAACGGCGGCATCCTGCAGTACGTGCTCCGCTCGCTGATCGCGAGCTGACGCAGCAACTGGTAGCCGCGGGTCACCGGAACTGTCGGTGGCCCGCGGTTTACTCATGTCATGGCCGACCGGGAGTCACCGCGCGACGTCGTGCGGGTCGCGTGCGCGACGTACGGCGAGGACGTCGTCGTCGACTGGTGCGTTGCGTTCCTGACCGGGGAGATCACGGGGGAGGCGGCGTACGGCGCTGAGCTGCCGAAGCTGGTGGCGATCACCGGGTCGGAGAATCCGGGTGGGTGGAAGGCGCCTGTTGATCCGGTCAACTACTACTGGATCCGGGTGTGGGCGGCGCGGGTGTTCCTGTACGTGTGGCGGGACGACGTGGTTGACGCCCTTCAGCAGGTGGCGGACGATCCGGCCTGGCGGGTCCGGGAGCACATCGCGCGCATCACCGCGCAGCGCGAGCTCGGGCAGCTCGTCGACGCGCTGCTGCCGATGCTCGATCACGAGCTGCCGAGAGTCCGTACGGCGGCTGTCCGCGCGATCGGCGCCGCGGGGGAGTACGAGCATGCCGCCGCGATCCGGCCGTTGGCCGACGACCCTGACCAGGCTGTGCGCGCCGCAGTCGAGCGTGCGCTGACCAAGCTGGAGGAACGCCTTGACCGACCGATCCACTGACCACCCCAGCCCCGTCAGGTTGGGCGGACCCATCTCCGCGCGCGCCGCGACCGTGGCCGACGGGGCTGCTGTTGGCGACGTGCATGCTGCGTCGTGGGGTGCTGCCTATGCGCCGCTCTTTTCGGCGGATGTTGCGCGGGAGGGGATTGCGAGCCGGCGGACCAGATGGCACGCGCGGCTCGAGGCCGGCGAAGGGCTCGTGATGCTCGGGTTCGTCGGTGATCGGCCGCTCGCGATCTCATGGTGTGAGCCGTCGGACGCCCGCGCAGGGTTCGCGGAGATCCACAGCTTCTACACCCACCCCGACGGCTGGGGGAGCGGCGTTTCCGCGGCGCTGATGACAGCCACCCTGCAACAGCTCGAATCCGACGGATACGACCGCGTCCACCTCTGGACCCTTCGCGACACTCCGCAGTCCCGCCGCTTCTACACCAAATGCGGCTTCGTCGAGACCGGCGCCACCCAGACCCGCGACTTCGGCGACGGCAACCCGCTGCCCCAGGTGGAGTACGAACGGGACCTATCCGCCGGTGATGCTCATGTCACCGATTGGCCATCCAGGCGTTAGCGTCCGCACATCGTTGGCGGGAACGGTCTGCATATGCAGACCTCCCGTAGATCCGTCCTGAAAGCCGGCCTGGCTTCCACTGCGGCTGTGACCGGACTGACCGCGACCCTGACCACGCCGGCGACCGCCGCGGCGACGCCCGTCCGCCACGACCCGTTCACGCTCGGCGTCGCCAGCGGTGACCCGTGGCCCGACGGCTTCGTGCTGTGGACCCGGCTGGCCGTCGACCCGGTCGCCGAGAACGGCCTCGGTGGCATGCCGAACCGCCCGTACGCCGTCCAGTGGCAGGTCGCGACCGACGAGCGCTTCCGCCACGTCGTCAAGGCCGGCGTCGCCGTCGCCCGCCCGGAGCATGCCCACGCGGTCCATGTCACGATCCAGGGGTTGCGCCCCGGCCGCGAGTACTACTACCGCTTCCGCGCCGAGGGCTACGTGTCGCGCACCGGCCGGACGTTGACGGCGCCGGCCCGCGGGACGACACCGCCGAACCTCAACATGTCGTTCGTGTCCTGTTCGCAGTTCGAGCACGGCTGGTTCACGGCGTACCGGCGGCTGGCGGAGGACCGGCCGGACCTGGTCCTGCACCTCGGCGACTACCAGTACGAGTACACGAAGAACACGTACGTCGCGCCGGGCGGAAACGTCCGTGATCATGACGGGCCGGAGACGACCGACCTGGCGTCGTACCGGCAGCGGCACGCGCAGTACAAGAGCGACCTGGACCTGCAGGCCGCGCACGCGGTCGCGCCGTGGCTGGTGGTCTGGGACGACCACGAGCTCGACAACAACTGGGCCGACGAGGTCTACGAGAAGCCGGAGATCCCGCAGCCGGACTTCCTCGCCCGTCGCGCGGCGGCGTTCCAGGCCTACTACGAGAACATGCCGCTGCGCGCGACGTCCAAGCCGCGCGGGATCGACATGCAGCTGTACCGGCGCGCGCACTGGGGCGAGCTGGCGACGTTCCACATGCTCGACACCCGGCAGTACCGCGACGACCAGGGCTGCGGTGACGGGTACAAGGACTGCCCGGCCGCGGTCGACCCGAAGCGGTCGATCACCGGTGCGCGGCAGGAGGAGTGGCTGCTCGACGGCTTCCGCCGCTCGCGGGCGCGGTGGGACGTCCTCGGTCAGCAGGTGTTCTTCGCGCAGCGCGACAACAACCAGGGGCCGCTGAAGGTGACGTCGATGGACTCCTGGGACGGGTACGTCGCCTCGCGCGAGCGGATCACCCGTGGCTGGGTCGACGCCGGCGTCCGCAATGCCGTCGTACTGACCGGCGACGTGCACGCCCACTGGGCGTCGGACCTGAAGCTGGACTACGACGACCCGACGTCGGCCACGGTCGGCTCCGAGCTGGTCTGCTCGTCGATCAGCACCGGCGGCGACGGCGCGGACTCACCGACGACGGCGCACCCCTGGCTGACGTGGAACCCGCACCTGCGCTTCCAGAACAACCTGCGCGGGTATGTCAACACCACCATCACCCGCGAGTCGATGGTCGCCGACTTCCGCACCGTCCGTGCGGTGAAGACCAAGGACGCCGAGGTCTTCACCCGCGCGCAGTTCACCATCGAGGACGGCAAGCCCGGCCTGCACCTGACCGGCGACACCCCTCCCGCGGCCGCACGCACGCTCAGCGCGACCGAGGACACGGTGGCGTGGGAGACCGCCCGCCCGTAGATCACTCAGTCACCAAGGGCGGCGCGTAGCTTCCCCGCGTACTCCTCGGCTTCGGCGGTGTCGGCGTACTTGGTGCGCGGCCAGAAGAAGCCGCGGAGGCCGTCGCCCTTGGTGCGGGGTACGACGTGGACGTGCAGGTGCGGCACCGACTGGGACACGACGTTGTTGACGGCAACGAACGAGCCCTGCGCGTCGAACGCGGTCCGTACGGCGCTCGCGACCGAGCGGGCCGCTCCGAACAGCGGCACCGTCAGCTCGTCGGTCAGCTCGACCATCGTCGGCACGTGCGTGCGCGGCACGAGCAGCGTGTGGCCCTTGAACACCGGCCGGACGTCCAGGAACCCGACGACGTCCGGTGTGTCCAGGACGATCTGCGCCGGTGTCGTACCGGCGATGATGGAGCAGAACAAGCAATCCGCCATTAGCCCAGTTTCTCGTCGAGGAAGCACCAGCGCCACGTCTCGCCCGGTTCGAAGCTGCGCATCACCGGGTGCTTTGTCTGGGCGTTGTGCTTGCTGGCGTGCTTCATCACCGACGAGTCGCAGCATCCGACGTGGCCGCACCCCAGGCACAGCCGCAGGTGGACCCACGAACCGCCCTCGGCCAGGCACTCCTCGCAGCCGTCCGGTGTGTTCGGCGTGACCACCACCGGTGCCTGCTCCAGGTGCTCACAGGCGCCACCCGGCGACGTCTTCGGTTTCAGGTCCTCGGAGCGGCCGCCGACGTCGTCGTCCTCGTCGCGGTCCAGGATCGACTCCTCGATGTCCAGCGCGTTCTGCGCCCGCTGCAGCACCTCGTCGGCGACCAGCCCGGCGTCGCGGACCTTCAGGATGTGGGCACGTTCGGCCTCGAGCATCGCGATCCGCAGCCGCCGGTACGCCTCGCTCGGCGTCTCGTACTCGGTCTCCGGCCGCCCCAGCCGCTCCCACGCGGCCTGTGCCCGCGCTTCACCCCGCTGGCGCAGCACGTCGAGGACCGCGGGCGGGTCGGTCGGCATGGAGATCTCGTCGAGCTTCGCGATCGCGGCCCGATGAGCTCCCTGCAGTACGGCGGCCTCCTGCAGCGCGTCCTCCGCGGGATCCGGTCCCGGCAGGCGCAGGCGACGTACCAGCCAGGGCAGCGTCGAGCCCTGGACGAGCAGTGTGCCCGCGGTGACGGCGAGGGCAATGAATACGAGGACTTCGCGATGCGGTGTGTTCTCGGGCAGCGTGAAGACCGCGGCCAGCGTGACCACGCCCCGCATCCCGGCCCACGACACCACGATCAGGGCCCGGCGCGACACCGGACCGGGGCGCGACGGGCCGAGGAAGCGGCGGGACAGCAGCGTCGTCGGGATCACCCAGATCGGCCTCAGCAGCACCACCGCGACGAACACCGCGACCGTCGTGGTCGCGATCAGCCAGGTCGGCAACGGGCTCTCGGTGAGGTCGTCGAGGATCCACCGGGTCTGCAGCCCGATCAGCAGGAAGACCGTGTTCTCCAGCAGGAACTGGAACGTCCGCCAGTTGGTCCGCTCCGACATCCGCGACTTCGCCGACTGGATGATCGGGGCCTTGTGGCCGAGCAACAGGCCCGTGACGACCACGGCGAGTACGCCGGACGCGTGGATGTAGTGGTTCTCGGCCGCGATGTACGCGATGAACGGCGCGGTCAGGCTGAGCGTGGTGTCCAGCACCGGATCGGTGAACCGGCGGCGGATCTTGGCGAGCACGAACGTCACGACGATGCCGACCAGCACTCCGCCGCCGGCCGCCCGCAGGAAGTCCGCCCCGACGTCCCAGACGGTCGGCGCGACCACTGCGGCGCCGATCGCGGTCCGCAGGCAGACCAGCGCGGTGGCGTCGTTCATCAGGCTCTCGCCCTCGAGGATCGTGACCACGCGGCGCGGCAGGCCGACCCGTTTGGCGATCGCGGTCGCGGCGACCGCGTCGGGCGGCGCGACGACGGCGCCGATCGCGAACGCGGCCCAGAACGGCAGCGGCTCCTGACCGATCGACTCCGCCACCCGACCGAGCAGCCACCACGCGACGACGCCGACGCCGAGCGCGGTGAACGCGACCAGGCCGACGGACAGCAGCCCGATGGACCGCCGGTGCTTGGTGAAGTCGACCAGGCTGGTCTTGATCGCGGCCGAGTACAGCAGCGGCGGCAGGAACCCGACCAGCACGACCTCGGGCTCGAGTTCGACCCGCGGGATGAACGGCAGGTACGACGCGGCGACCCCGATGACGACCAGCAGCAGAGGGGCCGAGATCCCTATCCGTCGCGCCAGCGCGGCGACCGCCGCGACGACAGCGACGAGGGCGACGACCTCGATCGCGATATGCACGCACACAGTGTCCCAGTACTCTGCCTCGGCTCTGGTCAACCCCCGGCCCGTCCTCTAGCGTGTGCGAAGCGAGATCCGTCGATCACCTGGAGTGACAGATGCGTCGTGTGCTTGCGCTGGTCGGTGTAGTCGCCCTCTTGCTCTCGCCGATGGTTCCGGCCGCCGCCGCGAGCACGGTGACGAACGGATGTGTCGCGTCGGTCCCGGAGCCTGGTACGACGACGCCCGTCCGGATCTGCTACTCGCTGTTCAAACCGGCGACCGCCACGGCCCAGCACACCGTGCCGCTGATCTTCCACAGCCACGGCTGGGGCGGCAGCCGGACCACGGACCCGGCCGCGTTCAAGGCCTGGCTCGACGCGGGCTTCGGCGTCCTCAGCTTCGACCAGCGCAGCTTCGGGCAGAGCACCGGCGTCGCGCATGTGATGAACCCGGACTACGAGGGCCGCGACGTCGTGAAACTCGTCGACCTGGTCGCGGGCCTGGACTGGGTGACGCAGCAACGCCCCGGCGATCCGCTGATCGGAGCCATCGGCGGGTCGTACGGCGGTGGGTACCAGTTCGCCGGCGCCTTCACCGAACTCCGCGACAGCGGGCGGACCCGGTTCGACGCGCTCGCCCCGGAGATCACCTGGTGGGACCTCAAGCAGAGCCTCGCCCCGCAGGAGGCCGCCCGGACGCTGTGGCTGACCAGCCTGTTCGCGGTCGGCGGTACGCACCTGCCGCCGGCGGTGTCGGCGGCGTTCGTCCAGCTGATCGCGACCGGCGGGTGGCCGACCGGGAAGGCCGGCCGCGACCTCGACGCGTTCTTCGCGCACAACGGCCCCGCCTGGCACGTGCGGCAGGGGCGCAAGCTCGACATCCCGGTGTTGTTCGGGCAGGGCATCACCGACAACCTGTTCAACCTCAACGAGGGCCTCGCGAACTTCGACCGGGCGCTCACAGCCCGCGCCCGGGCCAAGTCGATCTTCGTCGGGTACAACGGCGGCCACACGCTGCCCAGCGTCGTACCGCCGGGCTACGGGACGGCCGGCGACCCGTGCTCGATCACGCTCGGATCATCCAGTTTCTCCGCCTTGGCGCTCCGGTTCATGAGGCTGCGGCTGCTGCACCAGGACACCGGGCTGAGCGGCTTCGGCACGTACCACCTGTCGACCGCCGACGGCCGTTGCCTCACGCAACGGAACCTGACGCCGAACCAGCGGTACCCGCTCGGCAAGATCGTCGCGCCGACCGGCGTCGGCCTGCCGGTCAACCTGCCGATCGCGAAGGGCCCGGTCACGGTCGCCGGAACGCCCACGCTGACCGCCGACGTCTACACGGTCGTCCCACGGTCGGCGGCGTACTTCGCGCTGAGTGTCGGCAAGAACCCGCTCACCGCGAAGGTCGTGCAGAACAACACGATGCCGCTGCGCGAGAAGTCCACGGCCCGCGGCGTCCGGCGCACGATCGAGCTGCCCGCGATCGCGGTCGATGTCCCGGCCGGCCAGAACCTGTACCTGACGGTCGCCCCGGTCGCCGACATGTACGCCGGTCAGCGCGGCCCGCTCCCGGGCGTCATGATGCTCAAGAACGGGACCCTGAACGTTCACCTGACGCGGTAACGGCGGTCGCGTCAGGGTCGTGGCGGGTTCGTGTCAGGCCGGGCCGCGAACCTTCTGGACATGAACGAATCGACGCTCACCAAGCCCCGTCCGAAGTTCGTCGAGGTCCTCCTCGCCGACCAGCACTCGATCCCGCTGTCCATCGCGCTGCACCTGGTCCCCGGCGCACTGATCGTCGCCGTCTATGCCTTCGTCGCGGCGCCGCTCGTCCGGGCGATCGACTACCCGCCGTTCCTGGCCTGGGCGATCGCCCTGGCAGTGGTGCTCTTCCCGCTCCTGCTGGGCCTGGCCTGGCTGGGTAAGCAGGTCACCGGCCGCTACTGCCTTCGCGGCGGCGCCCTGAAGTACCTGGACCGCCCGGTCCCGCGCGGCAAGGTCACCGCGCTGATCGTCTTCTGCCTGCTGTGGATGACCGTCCTGTCGCTCTCGCTGCTGCCGGTCGACAACTTCCTCTACGACCACGCGTTCTCCTGGATCACCTACGAGGGCACCGGCGACAGCGCAACGTCGTACCTGAACGGCTACTCGCAGCAGAAGCTCCTGACCACCCTGCTGATCTGCGGCCCCTTCACCGGCTGGTTCCTGCCGCTCATCGAGGAGTACTACTTCCGCGGGTTCCTGCTGCCCCGGCTGGCGCGGCTGCGCGGATGGGCGCCGTTCTTCAACGTGTTCTTCTTCTCGGTGTACCACTTCTGGGCGCCGTGGACGGTCCTGTCCAAGCTCGTCTTCCTGTACCCGGGCGTGCACCTGGCCTGGAAGAAGCGCGACATCCGGATCTCGATCGGCATGCACCCCGGCTCGGCGCTGCTGATGACCGTCGTCGGTGTCATCGCCGTGGCCATGGGCCGGACCTCGCTCTAGCGGATCTTGTCCAGGTGGGTCTTGTAGACCGTGAGGAACGGCTCGTCGGTGGAGACTGCGCCGACGAGCCAGTCGCAGGTCTGTCGGGCGGTGGCGATCACGTCGGGCGGGTAGCCGTACTTCACCTGGTGCTCGGCGAACTCGTCCTCGTCGTCGATGAACACGGTCCCGTCGCGGCGCTTGATCACGTCCAGGTCGAGGTCGATCATCGTCAGCACGTCCTCGGAGAACTCGACCGGCGTGGTGATGTCCGCGTAGATCTCGGTGTGCCGCGGCTCGTCGTTGAAGATCGCGGTGAACCACTTGTCCCGCGGGAACAGCTGCACATGCGCCTGCTCCTGGGTCACCACCGGCTCGTCCCCGCGCTGCGACACGGACCCCGCCGGGGCGCCCAGCCAGACGCCGTACTCGTCCTCGCCCAGATACCGCATCCACTGATGCCAGTGCAGCTTCTCGTCGAACTTGCGATAGACCACCCGCACATCACGCATGACCCCCAACCTATCGACCGCCGGGTCAGCGGCGCGGCGCGTCTGCAACTTCCTGCAACTTTGCTCTGGGGAGTGGACCGATCGCGGAATGCGACGGAGCATGGTGGGGTGCCGGCCCAGAGGTCGTCATCGGGACCGGCTCTCGTTGGTTCAGGGGGGCTCCTAGCCGACGGGAGCCGGTCACCGCCCCAGCGTGCGGATCTGTTCGAGGTACGGCTTGTACGCCGTCACGAACGGCTCCTCGGTGCTGATGGTGGCGGCGAGGTGGTCGCAGGTCGCCCGGGCGGTCGCGATCACCTGCGGCGGGTAGTTGTAGCGGACCTGGTGCTCGTGGAACTCGTCCTCGTCCATCACGCGCACGGTGCCGTCGCGGAGCAACCGGATGTCGAGGTCGAGGTCGACGGTGGTGACCGAGTCGACGCCGAACTCGGCCGGCATCGTGATGTCGCAGTAGATCGCGGTCTGGTGCGGCTCGTCGTTGAACAGCGCGCTCCACCACTGACCGTGCGGGAACAGCCGGACCCGGTGGTGGTCGATCGTGGTCCAGCTGCCGTCGGCACGCTGCCCGCGGGTCCCCGGGGCGGAGCCGACCCAGAGGCCGTGCTCGTCCTCGCCGAGCCGGACCGCCTCGACCAGGCGATGCGGCTGCCCGTCGTACTTCCGGAACAGGGTCCTCACCATCTCCACACCGATCACCCTAAGTGAGACCTGCCACAACTCCGAACAAGGCACACCCGGCGGGCGTCTTGGAGTCTGAGATATAGACTCAAGGCTTCGAGGACGACCTGCGGGAGGAGCTCGATGCGCGTGCTGGAGACGGTGGAGGGTCCGGCGGACCTGAAGAAGCTGACTGATCAACAGCTGACCGATCTGGCGACCGAGATCCGGGACGTACTGGTCGAGACGGTGACTCGCACCGGGGGCCACCTCGGCCCGAACCTCGGCATGGTCGAGATCACCCTGGCGATGCACCGGGTGTTCGACTCCCCGCGGGACCGGCTGCTGTTCGACATCGGCCACCAGGCGTACGTGCACAAGCTCGTCACCGGCCGGGCGAAGGAGTTCGGCACGCTCCGTCAGCAGGGCGGCCTGTCCGGGTACCCGAGCCAGGCCGAGTCCGAGCACGACGTGATCGAGAACTGCCACGCCTCGACCGCCCTGTCGTACGCCGACGGCCTGGCCAAGGCGTACCGGGTGCGCGGCGAGGACCGGCACGTGGTCGCGGTGATCGGCGACGGCGCGCTGACCGGCGGCATGGCCTGGGAGGCGCTGAACAACATCGCCGCCGCCAAGGACCTCAACCTGGTCATCATCGTCAACGACAACGGCCGGTCGTACAGCCCGACCGTCGGCGGCCTCGCGACCCACCTGACCAGCCTGCGCACCAACCCGCGGTACGAGAAGGTCCTCGACCTGATCAAGAAGAACCTCGGCCGGACGCCGTACGTCGGCCCGCCGATGTACGAGGTGCTGCACGGCGTCAAGAAGGGCCTGAAGGACATGCTCGCCCCGCAGGGCATGTTCGAGGACCTCGGTCTCAAGTACGTCGGCCCGGTCGACGGTCACGACCGGCACGCGCTCGAGGACGCGCTGCGCAGCGCGAAGGCGTTCGGCGGCCCGGTGATCGTGCACGCGGTGACCAAGAAGGGCTTCGGGTACGCCGCCGCCGAGCAGGACGAGGAGGACAACCTCCACCAGATCCGCCCGGTCAACAAGCCGCGCGGCTGGACGGACGTGTTCTCCGACGAGCTGGTGAAGATCGGCCACCGGCGCCCGGACGTGGTGGCGATCACCGCGGCGATGCTGCACCCGACCGGTCTCGCGCCGTTCGCGGAGGAGTTCCCGGACCGGATCTTCGACGTCGGCATCGCCGAGCAGCACGCGGTGACCAGCGCCGCCGGCCTCGCGCTGGGCGGCCTGCACCCGGTCGTCGGGCTCTACTCGACGTTCCTGAACAGGGCCTTCGACCAGCTGCTGCTGGACGTCGCACTGCACAAGTGCGGCGTGACCTTCGTCCTCGACCGCGCGGGTGTCACTGGTGATGACGGCCCGACCCACAACGGCATCTACGACATGTCGCTGGCCAACCTCGTCCCCGGACTGCGCCTCGCTGCGCCGCGGGACGGCAAGCGGGTCCAGGAGCTGCTGAACGAGGCCATCGAGATCGACGACGGCCCGACGGCGCTGCGGTACGCGAAGGGCGAGGTGTTCCCGGACATCGAGGCGATCGACCGCGTCGGGCAGATCGACGTACTCCACCGCTCCGGCAAGGACGTGCTGCTGGTCGGCATCGGTTCGATGGCAGCGACCGCGATGGACGTGGCGCAACGCCTGGACGCGCACGGCTTCGGCGTCACCGTGGTCGACCCGCGCTGGGTCAAGCCGGTGGACCCGCAGCTGGTCGAGCTCGCCAAGGACTTCGAGCTGGTCGCCACGATCGAGGACAACGGCCGCGCCGGCGGTTGCGGTACGACGATCGCCCAGGCCCTCCGCGATGCCGGCGTCGAGACCCCGTTCCGCGACTTCGGCGTACCGCAGGAGTTCCTCGAGCACGCCAAGCGCGCCGCCGTACTGCAGGCGATCGGGCTCACCGGCCAAGAGGTGGCGCGGGAGATCACCGAGCAGCTCACCCAGCGCGTAGCAGCTCTCAGCGAGCCGGACACCGCCGGCGACCGCCCGGGTACGTAGCAGGGGACCGTGGCTGAGGCAGGGCGGCACAGCCGGCACGCGGCCACGCGCCGGCGATCGCGGGTCTGGCCTGTCCTGCTGTCGCTTGTCCTGGTAGCGGTCGCGGTGGCCGGCGGCCTCGCGCTGCATCGGTCGAGCCAGACCGACGGCCGTGCCGCCGACGCCGCCGCCAGCACGCCGACGGTCGACCAGGCCGCGCGGTCGGCGGCCGTGGACCAGGTGCTGCAGCGCCGGTCGCAGGCCGTCCTGGCCGGGAACGAGCAGGCGTTCCTCGCCGACGTCGACCCCGGCAACAAGCGGCTCGTCGCGAGCCAGCGCACCCTGTTCACGAACCTCCGCCAGTTCGGTTTCGCGAAGCTCACCTACCAGCAGCTCGCCCAGCAGTACGACGACACGATCGCCCAGAAGTACGGCCCGTCGACGTACCTCGTGGCCGTCGCGATGACCTACCAGATCCGCAGCATCGACCTGGTCCCGGTGCGCGCCATGCTCGGCTACACATTCACGCAGCGGCCCAACGGTACGTGGATGCTGGTCTCCGACTCCGACCTGGACAAGCGACTGCCGCGCGGCTCGCACCAGGAAGCGTGGGACATGGGCGCGGTGCTCGTGAAGCGCGCGGCACGCGTTCTCGTGGTCGTCGAGAAGGGCCAGGACGCCCTTGCGGACAAGTTCGTCTCGATGTCGCTCCACGCGGTGCAGGCGGTCTCGAAGAACTGGCCCGGCGGCTGGAACGGTTCCGGTGTGGTGATCGCGCTCGACGACAAGATGGTCCGCGGCGCCGACTACACGCAGCCGAAGAACGCCGAGGACGCGCTCGCGATGGCGACCTGGGTGTACCGCACGCTGCCCGGCGAGGTCACCGGCGAAGGACAGCGCGCCGACTCGTACGTCGTCGTGAACCCGCACAACCGGAACAAGGTCGACGCCCGCACGCTGGCCCACGAGTTCACCCACGTCGCCACCGCGCCGTACGGCCCGTACGCCCCACGCTGGCTGGTCGAAGGCGCCGCGACGTACGTCGAGTTCCTGCCGATGGACGGGCAGAAGGATCTCGCGATCCCGCAGTACCGGCTCGACGTGCGGACGAAGTACCTCGCGAAGGCGAAGAGCCTGCCCGTCGACGCCACGTTCTTCGACCAGGCCGACAGCTCGTACCCGCTGTCCTGGCTGGCGCTCGACTACCTGTTCACGCGGTTCGGCGGGGTCGAGGTCGGCACGCTGTACCGCGAGCTGGCCGCGCTCGGCACCACCCAGAAGGAACGCGACCGGATCATGCTCGAGCATCTCGGGATCACCGAGGCGGGACTTTTCCGCGCCCTCAAGGCCGCAGCGGCAGCGTAAAGCGCGAGGGTCGAGTAGGGTAGCCCGGCTGCGACCACCCGGGTACTCGGAGGGAACGACCCGAAGTGAGTGCGACGACGCCCAATTCCGGTCCGCCAGGACCCCGCCGCTGGCTGGGTCTGCTGGTGGCGGTTGCCCTCGTGTCGGGCGGCGTCGTCTACACCGTTGAACAGCGCGAACAGGACGCCGACGCGCGGGCCACCGCCACGCAGACCGTGTCGCCCGCCCCACCGAAGTCCACGAAACCGTCCCGGATCGCGGCCGCGGTCGCCGCCCGGCGGGTCGCGATCGACACCATCCTGATCCGCCGCGCCCAGGCCGTCCAGACCGGCAACGAGGCGCTGTTCCTCGCCGACCTCGACCCCGCGAACAAGAAGCTCCGCGCCGCGCAGAAGATCCTGTTCGCGAACCTCGTCGAGATCGGCTTCACCGAACTCGGCTACAGTCAGGCCGAGGAGCGCTTCAACCCGTCCGTCCTCAAGGCCCACGGCAGTACGACGTACCTGGTCCGGATCCTGATGCGGTACCAGATCCCGAAGGTCGACTTCACGCCGGTGACGACCGAACTCGGTTACACGTTCATCGCCCGCGGCGGCCGCTGGCTGCTCACCGCGGACAACGAACTCGACGAAGACCTCGGGCCGGGTGCGCATCGCGAGGCCTGGGACCTCGGCCGGATCGAGGTGCAGCGCGGACCGCGCGTCCTCGTCGTCGTGGAGAAGGGCGACACGACCCGCGGCCGGGCGATCGCCACCGAAGCGGCCGAGGGGCTGCACGAGGTCTCGACGTACTGGCCGCTGAAATGGACCGGCTCGGTGTTCGTGATCGCGCTCGACGAGACCGAGGTCCGCGACGCCAAGTTCGCCGACGAGGACATCGAGTCCGCGGCGAGTACCGGGACGACGTTCTCCTCGCTGCCCGGCCAGGACACCGCGGACGGCACGGTCGCCGGCGGGTACGTCGTGATCAACCCGAACGAGCGCGACCGCGTCGACGAGATCCTGCTGTCGCACGAGATCACCCATGTCGCGACCGCGGACCTCGGCGGGTACGAACCGTTGTGGCTGGCCGAGGGCGCGGCGGAGTACGTGTCCTGGCGCGGGATCGAGGCCGTGAGCGGACCGGGCGAGGTCGCCAAGTGGGAGCAGGAGGTCGTCGACGACGCCGTACCGCAGCTGACCTCGCTGCCGAGCGACGCGGGCTTCTACCAGAACTCCGCCGACGTGTACGGCGTCAGCTGGCTCGCGGTCCGCTTCCTCGTCCAGCGGATCGGGCTCGGCCAGGTCGAGGAGCTCTACGAGGACATGGCCCGCAACGGCACCGACCAGGCATCCCGCGACCGCATCCTGCTGAGCCGGACCGGGCTCACCGAAGCGACCCTCTGGACGTCACTGACAACATACCGGCCACAACGCTGAGTGGCGGTTTGACCTCGCGCTGTCAGAGGAGCAATCTCGAGTGGGTCCGTCCACATCGAGGAGGCGCAGATGAGTCTTGTCCGGAAGAAGACGATCGAGCAGTCGATCGCCGACACCGACGAGCCGGAGTACCAGCTGAAGAAACGCCTCACAGCGGTCGATCTGACCGTTTTCGGCATCGGCGTCATCATCGGTGCCGGCATCTTCACCCTGACCGGCCGCGCGGCCAAGCTGTACGCCGGACCGGGCATCGCACTGTCCTTCGTGCTGGCCGCGATCTGCTGCGCGCTGGCCGCCCTGTGCTACGCCGAGTTCTCCTCCACGGTGCCGGTGTCGGGTTCGGCGTACACGTTCTCGTACTTCTCGCTCGGTGAGATCTTCGCCTGGATCATCGGCTGGGACCTGCTGCTCGAGCTGATGCTCGGGGCAAGCGTCGTGGCCCAGGGCTGGTCGACGTACGCCGCCTTGTTCCTCGACCAGATCGGGTTGGGCTGGCCGTCGTCGATCGGACCGGACAGCAACGTCAACGTGCTGGCGATGCTGCTCGTCGTGGTGCTGGCGACCCTCGCGACGATCGGCATCAAGGAGTCCCTGCGGGTGAACCTGGTGCTGGTCGCGATCAAGCTGTTCGTGGTGCTGTTCGTGATCGTCGCCGGCCTGTTCTACATCAAGGGCTCGAACCTGACGCCGTTCATCCCGCCGAGTGTCGAGACCCCGGACGCGGGGGTCACCATCACCACGCCGTTGTTCCAGGCGCTGTTCGGGTTCACGCCGTCGACGTTCGGCGTGATGGGTCTGGTGTCGGGTGCGTCGCTGGTGTTCTTCGCGTTCATCGGGTTCGACGTGGTCGCGACCACGGCCGAGGAAGCGAAGAACCCGCAGCGCGACCTGCCGCGCGGCATCATCGGCTCGCTGGCCATCTGCACGGTCCTCTACGTGCTGGTCTGCATCGTCATCACCGGCATGGTGAAGTACACCGACATCAGCGGTGAGGCCGCGCTCGCGGAGGCGTTCCGGTCGGTCGGCCGCGGCGGCTTCGCGACCCTGATCTCGGCCGGCGCGGTCGCCGGTCTGACCACCGTCGTCCTGACGCTGATGATCGGCGCCGCGCGCGTCGTGTTCGCGATGAGCCGCGACCACCTGATGCCCCGGCAGCTCGGCAAGACGCACGCGAAGTGGGGTACGCCGTACCGCCTGACGATCGGTATCGGCATCGTCGTGGCGATCGTGGCCGGGGTGACGCCGATCGGCAAGCTGGAGGAGATGGTGAACATCGGCACGCTGGCCGCGTTCACCCTGGTGTCGATCGCGGTGCCGCTGCTGCGCAAGAGCCGCCCGGACATCAAGCGCTCGTTCCGGGTGCCGGGCAACCCGGTGATCCCGATCCTGGCGGCGCTGATCTGCCTGTACCTGATGCTGAACCTGTCGCTGGAGACCTGGCTGCGGTTCGCGATCTGGATGGCGCTCGGCTTCGTCATCTACGCCGTGTACGGCTACCGGCGTAGTCGCGTCGGGCTGGAGGAGCGCACCGGCGAGGAGCAGAAGGCCTGATCTGGTCCCCTGGAGGCGGTCGGCTGCGGTTAGGATCAGCCGACCGTCCGAGGGGGACACCAATGAATCACCAGAAACGCCTGTACGCAGGCGTTGCCGCGCTGGCGCTGACCGCGTCCGGCGCGGTTGTCGCTGTCCGGGCCCTGCACGGCGACGGACCGGCCGGCAGCAGCGCTGTCGCGGCGACGCCGAGCACTGCCGGAAGGACGCCGGGGGAGTTGCGCGCGGCCGAGAAGGCCGCGCGGAAGAAGGCTGTCGACGCGGTGCTCGCGCGTCGGGCCGTTGCTGTTCAGAAGGGCGACCTCAAAGGTTTCCTGGCCACGGTCGACCCGAAGCAGGCCGCGCTGGTGGCGCGGCAGCGGCTGCTCTTCACCAACCTGCGGAAGTTCGGTTTCGGCACACTGCAGTACTTCACCGTCGACACCTTCGAGCAGGTGCCGACGATGGTCGAGAAGTTCGGCGCGGCGGCGTACTCGACGCGGGTCATGATGAGGTACCAGATCGCCGGGCTCGACCCGCGGCCGGTGCAGACCGATCTCGGGTACACGTTCGTCCGGCGGAACGCGGCCTGGGTGCTCGCCGACGACACCGCGACCGACGAGTTCCTGTCCGAGGCAGGGCATCGCCAGGCGTGGGACTTCGACGAGGTCCAGGTGGTCCGGCGGGACAAGGTTGTCGTGGTCGTCGACAAGCGCGAGGCGAGCCTCGGCGCCAAGGTCGCGAAGGTCGCGGACCAGGCCGTGACGTCGGTCCGCAGGCACTGGAAGCGCCCGTGGAACGGCGCGGTACTGGTCGTGGCGATGCCGCAGGAGCGGGTGATGTCGACGCTCTGGACGGCCGGCAGCGGCGACGGCTGGACGATCGCGGCGAAGGCCGTGACGCTGTTCGAAGGGGAGCAGCTGGGCAAACCGGTCGGCCGCCCGATCGGGAGCCGCATCGTCGTCAACCCGGCCCTGCGCAAGAAGCTCGAGAAGGACCTGCTCGTCCACGAGATGACGCACGTGGCCACCGCGACCCTCGGCCTCAACGCCCCGATCTGGGCCGTCGAGGGCCTCGCCGAGTACGTCCGCTGCCGCTCGATCGAGGACGACCCGCACTGGTCCGTCGACCCGTACCGCAAACGCGTCCGCACGAAGTACCTGCCGAAGCTGACCGCACTCCCCGGCGAAAGGGTCTTCGCCGACGACGCCGACCAGGCCTACGGCACCAGCTGGTGGATCGTCGAATACCTCGCCGACAAACTGGGCGAAAAGAAACTGGCCACCCTCTACACAGACCTCGCCCAACACGGCGAGTCCGTCCTGAAGAAGAACACCGGCCTCACCACAGCCCAGATCGTCGCCGGCGCCAAGAAGTTCAAGGGCTGAAGGTGCTGGGGGCCGGACCGGGCTTCCGGCTCCGGACCGACCCCCAGCGGATCAGGCGAGGCTGGCGATGCCCTTGGCGAGGAATCGGGTGCCGTTGACCTTTTCGGCGATGCCGGAGCGGTCGAGGTAGGGGGTGATGCCGCCGAGGTGGAAGGGCCAGCCGGCGCCGAGGAGGAGGCAGAGGTCGATGTCCTGGGCCTCGGCGACCACGCCTTCGTCGAGCATGATCTTGATCTCTTCGGCGAGGGCGGTGACGACGCGGGTACGGAGTTCGTCGGCGGTGGACGGCTTGTCGCCGACCGTCACCAGCGCCTCGACCTCCGGGTCCACGACCGGCTTGCCCTCCGGCCAGATGTAGAACGAGCTCTTGCCCGCGGCGACGACCTTCGCCAGGTTCTCCGACACGGCGAACCGCTCCGGGTACGCCCGGTTCATCGTCTCCGCGACGTGCAGCGCGACCGGCAGCCCGACCAGTTGCAGCAGCACGAACGGCGGCATCGGGAGACCGAGCGCGGAGAGCGCGCGATCCGCCTCGAGGATCGGCGTACCTTCGTCCACCGCCGCGCTGACCTCACCGAGGAAGCGGGTCAGCAGCCGGTTCACCACGAACGCCGGCGCGTCCTTCACGAGCACGCAGGACTTCTTCAGCTTCTTGCCGACCGCGAACGCCGTCGCGAGCGACGCGTCGTCGGTGCGGTCCGCGCGGATGATCTCCAGCAGCGGCAGCACCGCGACCGGGTTGAAGAAGTGGAACCCGACGACCCGCTCCGGGTGCTCCAGGTCCGCGGCCATCTCGGTCACCGACAACGACGACGTGTTGGTGGCCAGGATCGCGTCCGGCCGGATGATCTTCTCCAGGTCGGCGAAGATCGTCTTCTTCAGCTGCAGTTCCTCGAACACGGCCTCGATCACGAAGTCGGCGTCCGCGAACGCGCCCTTGTCCACCGACCCGGTGACGAGCGCCTTCAGCTGGTTCGCCTTGTCGGCACGGATCCGGCCCTTGCCGAGCAGCTTGTCGATCTCACCGTGCACGTACCCGACGCCGCGGTCCACGCGCTCCTGGTCGAGATCGGTCAGTACGACGGGAACCTCGAGCCGCCGCGCGAACAGCAGCGCCAACTGACCCGCCATCAGCCCGGCACCGACGACGCCGACCTTCGACACCGGCCGCGCCAGCGACTTGTCCGGCGCACCGGCCGGACGCTTGGCCCGCTTGTTCACGAGGTCGAACGCGTAGAGGCCGCTGCGCAGCTCCTCGCTCATGATCAGGTCGGCGAGCGCCTCGTCCTCGGCCGCGAACCCGCGATCGCGGTCGTTGTCCTTCGCCGCCGCGATCAGATCGAGCGCCCGGTACGGCGCCGGGGCGGCACCGCTGACCTTGACGTCGGCGAAACCCTTGCCTCGGGCAACAGCCGCGTCCCACGCCTCGCCGCGGTCGATCTCCGCCCGCTGCACCGTGACCTCACCGGTCAGGACCTTCGAGGCCCAGATCAGCGACTGCTCGAGGAAGTCCGCCGACTCCAGCAGCACGTCGCCGATCCCGAGCTTCACCGCCTCCGGCCCGCTGAGCATCTTGTTCTGGTTGAGGGCGTTCTCGACGACGATCTTCACGGCGTTGTCCGCGCCGATCAGGTTCGGCAGCAGGAAGTTGCCGCCCCAGCCCGGGATCAGCCCGAGGAAGACCTCCGGCGTCGACAGCATGCCCGCGGCGACCGACACGGTCCGGTAGGTGGCGTGCAGCGCGACCTCGAGCCCGCCGCCGAGCGCGACGCCGTTCACGAACGCGAACGACGGCTTGCCGCCGTCCACGAGCTTCCGCATCACGCCGTGCCCGATCTTGCCGAGCGCCAGTGCCTGCTCCCGGTCGGTCAGCTTCGGGACGCCGGTCAGGTCCGCGCCCGCGGCCAGGATGAACGGCTTGCCGGTGACCCCGATCGCGACGATCTCGTCCCGGGCCAGCGCGGCGTCGATGGCCGCGTTCAGCGCGCCCAGACCCTTCGGCCCGAACGTGTTCGGCTTGGTGTGGTCGTGCCCGTTGTCCAGCGTGATGAGCGCCATCGTGCCGGCCTTGTTCGGCAGGACGACGTCGCGCGAGTGGGCCAGCGTGACGACCTCGTCGGTCGACAGCGCCGACGCCGAGTCGATCAGTTCCTGCAAGCTCATGCCGCGGCACCTTCCCAGTTCGGGTTCTCCCAGATGACCGTGCCGCCCATGCCGAGGCCGACGCACATGGTGGTGAGGCCGTAGCGGACCTCGGGGCGCTGCTCGAACTGCTTGGCCAGCTGGTTCATCAGCCGGACCCCGGACGACGCCAGCGGGTGGCCGAAGGCGATCGCACCGCCGTACGGGTTGACCCGCGGGTCGTCGTCGGCGATGCCGTAGTGCTCCAGGAACGCCAGCACCTGGACCGCGAACGCCTCGTTGACCTCGAAGGCCTGGATGTCGTCGATGGTCAGGCCGGCCAGCTTCAGCGCCTTCTCGGTCGCGGGCACCGGCCCGAAGCCCATCACCTCGGGCTCGACGCCGACGAAGCCGTACGAGACCAGCTTCATCTTCGGCTTCAGGCCGAGCTCCTCGGCGGCCTCGGCCGACGTGATCAGCGCGGCGGTCGCGCCGTCGTTGATGCCCGCGGAGTTGCCCGCCGTCACCCGGCCGTGCGGACGGAACGGGGTCTTGAGCTTGGCCAGGTCCTCCATCGTGGTGCCCGGGCGCATCGGCTCGTCGGTGGTCGCGTAGCCCCAGCCCAGCTCGGCCGACCGCGTGGCGATCGGCACCAGGTCGGGCTGGATCAGGTCGTTCGCGTAGGCCTTCGCGGCGCGCTCCTGGGAGGAGACCGCGAACGCGTCGGCGCGCTCCTTGGTGATCGACGGGAACCGGTCGTGCAGGTTCTCCGCGGTCGACCCCATCACCAGGGCCGAGGTGTCGACCAGCTTCTCGGAGATGATCCGCGGGTTCGGGTCCACGCCTTCGCCCATCGGGTGCCGGCCCATGTGCTCGACGCCGCCGGCCACGACCACGTCGTACGCGCCGAAGGCGATCCCGGCGGCGGTGGTGGTCACGGCGGTCATCGCGCCGGCGCACATCCGGTCGATCGAGTAGCCGGGCGTCGTGTTCGGCAGGCCGGCCAGCAGCGCGGCGGTCCGGCCGATGGTCAGGCCCTGGTCGCCGATCTGGGTGGTGGCCGCGATCGCGACCTCGTCCACCCGCTCCGGGGGGAGACCCGGGTTGCGCCTCAGCAGCTCCCGGATGCACTTGATCACCAGGTCGTCGGCGCGGGTCTCGGCGTACTGGCCCTTGGCCTTGCCGAACGGGGTGCGAACGCCGTCGACGTACACGACGTCGCGGATCTCACGGGGCACGAGCGCTCCTCTGGGGGTCGGGAAAGCTACCCCGATGCTACCCGTGGGTAACAGAACTGCCAAAGTCCCCGCGCCTGTGGGTCGGCTCACAAATCCGTTACCCGTGGCCAAGCGGGCGGAATGAGCGCATGCTGGTGGTCAAGGTCCGCGTTACTGGAGTTGTTCCATGAACAATCTTGATCTGTCCGTGCCGGTCCTGAGCCGGGGGAAACACCGCAGTCCGCGTAAAGGCGCCTGCTTCATGGAGTTCGCGTCCTACCTGGCCGGGGAGCCGTGGTCGGACCACCCGTCGTGTACGCATCCGCTGCTGGCCGGCGTCGCGCGCGACGTGAACGACTGCACGACGGATTCCGGCCGATCTCGGCTGGCTCCGTTGATCCCGTCGGTGATCGGCCTCACCCCGGACGACCCGCACGTCGTACCGCGGGTGACCGCGCGCTGCATCCAGCACGCGCTGCCGGTCGTCTCGCAGGAACGCCAGTACATCCTGGCCGTCGCCCTGCTGGTGGGGGAGAAGCAGCTCGCGTCGCTCGACGGCCGGCCGCCCGACGACATCGAGCCGGAGTCGCTCGCGGTGCTGGAGTCCGTCCCGTCGGCGGCCAAGTGGGCGCGGTCGTTCACCTCCCGTGCGCGCCGTGCGACCCCGGACTTCGCCCGGCGTACGGCGCCTCGCGCGGTGTCGTGTGCGGTCGAGGGCATCTCGCAGGCCTGCGTACCGGATCCGGACGATCGGCTGTACCAGCTCCTCCTCGACGCCATCGCCGAGACCAAGGCGTGGGTGCCCGCACCCGCACCCGCACCCGAGCCGATTACGCCCGAGGTCGTACGCTTCACCGTGTGACTTCGGAGATCGAGACAGGTTCAGGTCTGCTGCCGGTCCACGAGTGGGGATCCGCTGACACCGAGGCACCGGGAGTGCTGCTGTTGCAGGAGATCTTCGGGGTCTCCGACTACATCAAGCAGCGTGCGGCGGACCTGCACGCCCTCGGGTACTACGTGATCGCGCCGGAGATCTACTGGCGGCTGGACGACACCGAGCTGGACGAGTCCTCCCCGGAGCTGCTGCCGCGCGCCATGGGCATCGTCGGACGCCTCGACTGGGATCAGGCGGTCAAGGACTCCGTCACCGCGCTGGAATATCTGAAGGCGCGGGGTAGAGGCACCGGTGTGATCGGCTTCTGTTTCGGGGGCGGGCTGGGCTTCAACGTGGCTGCTGTGTCGTCGCCGGATGTTCTCGTGAGCTACTACGGCTCTGCGCTGCCCGGGCTGCTCGAGCTCGCGCCGAAGGTTCGCGCGACCAGCCTGCACCACTTCGGCAACACCGACGCATACCTGGACGTCGACGCGATCGTCCCCGGGTTGGGCCGTGACGATCGGGTCGAGATCCACCGGTACGACGGTGCCGGTCACGCGTTCGACAACCCGCTCCCGATGTTCCACCACGCCGAGGCGTCCGCGCTGGCGTGGCGACGTACCGAAGACTTTCTTGCCCGTCACCTCCCAACCTCCCAAGGATGAGCATGAGCCTGTACGACATTCCGCTGACCACTCTGTCCGGTGCGCCCACCTCGCTGGGTGAGTACAAGGGCAAGGCCGTCCTGGTCGTGAACGTGGCGTCGAAGTGCGGTCTGACGCCGCAGTACGAGGGCCTGGAGAATCTGCAGAAGAAGTACGCGTCGCGCGGCTTCACCGTGCTCGGCGCCCCGTGCAACCAGTTCGGCGGCCAGGAACCCGGCACGGCCGAGGAGATCGACACCTTCTGCTCGACGACGTACGGCGTGACGTTCCCGATGCTCGACAAGCTCGAGGTGAACGGCGACGGCCGGCACCCGCTCTACGCCGAGCTGACCCAGACCCCCGATGCCGAAGGCGAGTCCGGCGACGTCCAGTGGAACTTCGAGAAGTTCCTCCTCACCCCCGAAGGCACCGTCGCAGCCCGCTTCCGCGCCCGCACCGAGCCGGAATCCGACGAGGTCGTCACCGCCATCGAGGCTCAACTCCCGGCCTAGCCGCCGCCCTGGATCCCCGTCGCAGGTCTGCGGCGGGGATTCTTTGTGCGCGGCATTGCAACAACTCTTTCGAAAGAGTACTTTCGATGCATGCCGAACCCGCATCGCCGCCTGAGCGACCCCCGCGAACTGAACGCCCTGGCCCATCCCGTGCGGATGGCGATCATCGAGCTGCTGTCGGTCAGCGGGCCGCTGACCGCGACCGAGCTGGCCGACCGGCTCGACGAGACACCCGCCAACTGTTCGTGGCACCTGCGCAAGCTCGCGCAGCACGGGTTCGTCGAGGAGGCCGCGGGCGGGAAGGGCCGGCAGCGGCCGTGGCAGGTTCCGGGGCTCGGATTCCGGTGGGACGACGAGCACGCGTCGGCCTCGATGGACGAGCGGCGGGCCGCGGAGGCGTTGTCCGAGGTGGTGATGGGCCGCGCGATCGACCGGTTGCGGGAGGCTCAGCAGCGCGCGTCCGAGGAGCCCGAGGAATGGCGCGCGGCGCATAGCAACACCGAGATGGTCGCCTGGCTGACCGCGGACGAGCTCAAGGAGATGAACGAGGCGATCAATGCGGTGCTCGATCGCCATGTGGAGCGGTTGACCGATCCGGCGCAGCGACCGGCAGGCGCCCGCCTGTGCGAGTTCGTAGCCTGGGGTGTGCCGACGTACTTCCCGGGGGTCGATCCGGCATGAGGAAGCTGTTCGCGCAGCCCGGGTTCCCGCGCCTGTTCGCCGGGCTGAGTACGTCGATGCTCGGGGACTCGGTGATGCTGCTGGTGCTGAGCATGTGGGTGAAGACCCTCACCGGCTCCAACGCTCTCGCAGGTCTGACGTTCTTCTTCATGGTGCTGCCGGCGCTCGGGGCTCCGGTGCTGGGCGTCTGGGTGGACCGGCTGCCCCGCAAGGGGATTCTGGTCTGGGGCAACTTCGCCAGCGCGGCCGCGGTCCTCCCGCTCGTGCTCGTGCGGGACGCGGGCGACGTGTGGCTGATCTGGGTCGTCGCGTTCCTGTACGGCGTCTCGTTCGTCGTCCTGCCCGCCGCGCTCAACGGGCTGCTGAAGGAACTGCTGCCGGACGAGCTGCTCGTCGACGCGAACTCCAGCCTCGCCACGATCAAGGAGGGCTATCGGCTGTTCGGGCCGCTGGTCGGGGCCGCGATCTTCGCCACCGCGGGCGGCTGGCTGGTGGCTGTCGTCGACGCGGTCTCGTTCGTGGTCGCCGGGCTGCTGATCGCGACGATCAAGGTCACCGAGACCCGGGCTCCGGTCCGGAGCACGTTCCGGGCGGACCTGCTCGGTGGTGTCCGTTTCCTGTACGGCGACCGGGTGTTGCGGCATGTCCTGGCCGGGCTCGCGATCTCGATCCTCGTCATCGGCTTCTTCGAGTCGTCGATCTATGCGCTGATGGATGCCTTCGGCAAGCCGGCGACCTTCTCGGGTGTCTTCGTGACGTGCCAGGGCGTCGGCGCGGTGATCGGCGGCCTCACCGCGAGCCGCGCCGTACGCCGCCTCGGCGAGATCGCCACCTGTACTGTCGGACTGATTGCCCTGGCCGCCGCCACCGTCGTCTGCGCGGTCGCGCCGAGTATCGCCGTGGTTCTGGTGGGCGCCGGCATCTGTGGTCTCGGGCTGCCGTGGACGTTCGTGGCGTTCACAACCCTGATGCAGCGGCGCTCACCGAACCAGTTGATCGGTCGCGTGTCGACCGCGGTCGAGGTCCTCGTGTCCACGCCCCAGGCGATCTCGCTCGCTGTTGGCAGCCTCCTGGTCAGCCTGCTCAGCTACCGCCAGATCTTCGCCATCATCGCCACCGTGATCCTCCTCGGCGCCCTCCAGATCGCCCTGACGCTCCGCACCGAGATCCGCCAGGACCTGAAACCGAAAGTCCTCAGCCCGATCGAGTAATGCTGTACGTGCAGAGCTCCCTTTACCGGCCGTAATTCAGAAATTGTACGGCGGGGCGTTAGCGGGTTGTGGAGTGCTCGTCCTGGCGGTCATGTCGACTCGCCGGCTTCGTCACTTCTCGAGCTTGCGCCCCTTGTGCCCCGTTGTCCCCGCCCTTGCCCAGTCCTTGTTCTCCTCGACCTGCTTGGAGTTCGGTTTCCCTCCGGCCTTCGCATGTGCCTGATTTTGTTCTTGCTGGATCCGCTTGATCTCTTCAGGGCTCAACTTGGCCATAGCAGGTCATTCCTTCCGTAAAGTCCAGTGGTCCTGGAATGGACATCTGCAATTCACGGTACGCGGCTCGCGGGTCACCGCCGGCGGACTCTCACTCTTAGTCGAGGGATTTGGCCGGGGCCTCGGAGGACATTGCGTCGGTGAGGACTTCCGCGGTGAGGGCGATCTGCCAGGCGCGGGCGTGGTGGTCGCGGAGGAAGGTGCTGACCACTTCGAGGTTCACGTCCGGCGGCGGTGACCAGGCCAGGCGGCGGATCGTGTCCGGTGCGAGCAGGTTCTCGGTGGGGAGGCGGTGGGCCTCGGCGATCTCGGCAACCGCGGTCCGGGCGGCCGACAGGCGGGCTGCGGCGTCCGGGTCGCGGTCGGCCCAGGCGCGGGCCGGCGGCGGGCCGTCGTACCTCGGGCCCTGCTTGGGGAGCTCGGAGTCGGGGAGCTTGCGGGCGTGGTCGATCGCCTCCCACCAGGTCCGCATGTGGCGGTGCGCGCCGCGGCCCTTGAAGGCGGTGAGCTTCTGCAGCGTGTCGCGTTCGGCCGGCATCGCGGACGCCGCCTCGACGATCGCGGCGTCCGGCAGCACCCGGCCGGGGGAGATGTCGGCGGACTCGGCGATCTGGTCCCGGGCCTCCCACAGCGCCCGGACGACGGCCAGGCTGCGGCGGTTCCGGACGCGGTGCATCCCCGACGTACGGCGCCACGGGTCCGGTTTCGGCTCCCGCGGGGGAGCGTCCAGGATCGCGGCGAACTCCTGCTGCGCCCAGTCCCACTTGCCTTCGCGGCGCAGCTCCTGCTCGATCGCGTTCCGCAGTTCGATCAGCATCTCGACGTCCAGCGCGGCGTACACCAGCCACGGCGCCGGGAGCGGGCGGGTCGACCAGTCGGCCGCGGAGTGCTCCTTGCGCATCCGGTAGCCGAGTACTTCGCTGACGAGCGAGGCGAGCCCGACCTTCGGGTACCCGAGCAGGCGGCCGGCCAGCTCGGTGTCGAACACCTGCCGCGGCACCATCCCGACCTCGGCCAGGCAGGCCAGGTCCTGATTCGCGGCGTGGATGATCCACTCGGCATCGACGATCGCGTCGCCGAGCGCGGACAGGTCGCCGAACGGGATCGGGTCGACCAGCGCGGAGCCGGAGCCCTCACGGCGCAGCTGGACGAGGTACGCGCGGTGCGAGTAGCGGTAGCCCGAGGCACGCTCGGCGTCGACCGCCACCGGACCGGTGCCGGAGCGGAACGCCTCGACGGTGTCGGTGAGCGCGGGATCGGAGTCGATCACCTCGGAGAGCCCGTCCCTCAGCTCCAGGAGGGGCAGGTTCGCGGTCGGGTCGTCCGGAGCGGATGACGGCTGGGTGTCGGCTGGGCTCATCGGCCCCGCTGTCCACGCCGGGTCGGCATCGCGACCACCCCCGGCGGCACCGGTGGCAGACCAGCCGCCGTACAGAGCACCTCGCCCCAGGCCTCGGCGTGGTGCGTCACGTCGACCAGACCACCCGGGCCAGGCACGGGACTCCAGGACGCGCGGATCTCGATCTCCGCCGTCGCGTCGTCGTCGGCCATCCCGCCGAAGCTCTCCGATACCACCCTGGTGACGGTACCGCTCGGGGCCAGGAAGTCCGCACCGCGGTCCGCCAGGGCCTCCATCAGCCAGGTCCAGCCCACGCCACCGAGCAGCGCGTCGGTCACCATCTCCGGTTCGACGGCGGCGCGCACGTATGCGACACAGCGGAAGGTCGACTGCCAGGCGTCGTTCCCGGCCGGGTCGTAGAGGACGACCAGACGGCCGGTGGCGATATCGTCACCGTCGACCGTCACGTCGGCGCTGACCGCCGCCGCATGCGGTGCGATCCGCTGCGGTGCGGGCATCTCCTCGACGAAAACCTCGGGCCGGAACCGGGCACCTCGTAACTGCGAGACTGCCTCGGCGAACTCCGCGGGTGGCGCGTCGACCTGCTTGCGGGCACCCATGTCGGCAGCCTACGACTGATTACTCACCGCCGCCTGCTAAGACGCGCCGGTAACAGCACGCGACCGGGTCACCCGGGTGCCGATCGCCGCGTGATCACAGCGTGGGATCATCGCTGTGTGCCAGTGACGCCACTCTCCACTCCGGACCGTTCCGCCTATCTGCTCGCCGCCCGGGGTGAGCCGGTGCCGCACACTCCGGTGTGGTTCATGCGGCAGGCCGGGCGGGCGCTGCCCGAGTACCGTGCCGCCCGCGAGGGCATCACGATGCTCGAGTCCTGTACGCGGCCGGACCTCGTCGTCGAGATAACGCTGCAGCCGGTTCGCCGTTACGGCGTCGACGCGGCCATCTTCTTCTCCGACATCGTCTTCCCGCTGCAGGCGACCGGATTCGGCGTCGAGATCAAGCCGGGCGTCGGCCCTGTGGTCGCGGACCCGGTCCGGGACGCGGCCGGCCTGGCAGCCGTCCGTCCCGTCACCCCCGCCGACGTTCCGTACACGACCGACGCCGTGCGGCAGCTGGTCTCCGAGCTCGGCGGTACGCCGTTGATCGGGTTCGCCGGCGCCCCGTTCACGGTGGCGTCGTACCTGGTCGAGGGCGGTCCCAGCAAGGACTTCGCCAGGACCAAGGCGATGATGTACGGCAACCCGGACCTGTGGCACGCGCTCGCCGACCGGCTGGCGGACGTCGCGATCGCGTATCTGGCCGTGCAGGTGGAGGCGGGCGCGTCGGCGATCCAGCTGTTCGACTCGTGGGCCGGCGGGTTGTCGCCGCGGGACTACGAGCGGTTCGTGCAGCCGCACTCCGCGAAGGTGTTCGAGGCCATGAAGGCGTACGGCGTACCGCGGGTGCACTTCGGCGTGAACACCGGCGAGCTGCTCGGCCTGATGAGCGAGGCCGGGGCCGATGTCGTCGGTGTCGACTGGCGGGTCCCGCTGGACGAGGCGGTCCGCCGGGTCACTGCCGCCGGGGGCGCCCCGAAGCCGGTCCAGGGCAACCTCGACCCGGCCCTGCTGTTCACCGGGTGGGAGACGATCGAGCCGGAGATCGACCGGATCCTCGCCGAGGGCAAGGCGGCGCCCGGTCACATCTTCAACCTCGGCCACGGCGTCCCGCCGAACGCGGATCCCGAGGTGCTGCGCCGGATCACGGAGTACGTCCAGACGAAGTCGGCCCATGTACCTGCCTGACCACGACGTCACCCTGGAGCCGATGCGCGCCGACCACGAGGACGCCGTACTCGCGTTCGAGCGGGAGAACCGCGAGTATTTCGCTCAGTGGATCTGGGACCGCGGCGACGAGTACTTCGCCGACTTCGGCACGCGCCACGCGGCGCTGCTGGCGGAGCAGGAGGCCGGGATCTGCCGCTTCCACGTGCTCGTCGACGACACCGGCGCGGTCGTCGGCCGGGTGAATCTGATCGATCTGGAGAACGGTGCCGCCGAGCTGGGCTACCGGATCGCGGAGAACTGGGCCGGCAAAGGGCTCGCGACGGCGGCTGTCCGGGCGGTGATCGAGCTCGCTCCGACGTACGGACTGACCGCGCTCCGGGCGGGAGCCTCGGACCACAACCCTGCCTCGCAGGCCGTGCTGACCCGCGTCGGGTTCCGGGTCGTCGGGCCCAGCAGCACCGATCTGGGGCCTGGGAAGAAGTACGAAATGAGCTTGGTATGACCCAGGTGGTCGTGGTCGGTGGCGGGATCAGCGGCCTGGCGGCGGCGTACGCGCTCGCGACCGGGCCGAACCCGCCGCGGATCACGGTCCTCGAAGGGTCGCCGCGGCTCGGCGGGAAGCTCGCCGGGGACGCGATCGAGGGGGTACCGGTCGATCTGGGCGCCGAGTCGGTGCTGGCGCGGCGGCCCGAGGCCGTCGAGCTGATCCGGGCGGTCGGGCTCGGAGACGACCTGGTGCACCCGGCGACGACGTCGGCCGGCCTGTGGGTCGGCGACCGGATCCGCGCGATCCCGCCGACCGTGATGGGCGTCCCGGTCGATCCGGCCGCGACCGCCGACGTTCTCGGAGATGCGGCCGCCGGGCAGGTCGCGCACGAGGCCGAGCTGGCGGCGCCCGCGCTGACGGAGGACGTGGCGATCGGGCGGTTCGTTGCCGAGCGCATGGGGTCCGCGGTGACCGAGAAGCTGATCGATCCGCTGCTCGGCGGGGTGTACGCCGGGAAGGCCGAGGAGATCTCGCTCGCCGCCGCCGTCCCCGACCTGTACGCGAAGCTGCGGACCGCGCCGAGTCTGCTCGCCGCCACGGCCGAGCTGCGCGAACTGGGTCAGAAGCGCGCCGGTCAACCGGTGTTCGCCGGCATCGCCGGCGGCATCAACCGCCTGATCGGCGCACTCGAGCAGGACCTGACCGCCCGCGGCGTCGAGATCCGCACCAAGCTCGCCGTACGCCGGATCTCGCGGACCGCCGACGGGTTCGAGCTGGAGGCGGGGCCGGTGCCCGCGCCGACGTACCTCACCGCGGACGCGGTCGTGGTCGCCGTACCGGCTGCTCCGGCCGGTCGGATGCTGGGGCAGTTGGTGCCCGCGGCATCGACCGAGCTGGCCGCGGTGGAATACGCGAGCATGGCGATCGTCACGCTCGCCGTCCGGAAGCGCGACTGGCCGTCGGGAGCCGCCGGGTCCGGGTTCCTGGTGCCGTCCGTGGAGGGCCGGACGATCAAGGCGTCGACGTACTCGCACGCGAAGTGGGCGTGGTCCGGGGAGGCCGGGGGAGAGCTCGCGGTCCTGCGGGCCTCGGTCGGGCGGCTCGGCGAGGAGTACGTGCTGCAGCGGTCCGACGAAGAGCTCGTACGGCTTGCGATGTCCGATCTGCAGCAGGCAATCGGACTCCAGGCGCCTCCAGTCGGTTCGTTGGTGACGCGGTGGGGCGGTGGTCTTCCGCAGTACGCCGTCGGGCACCTGGACCGCGTCGACCGGGTGGAGGCCGCGGTCGCCGACGTACCCGGGCTGGCGGTGTGCGGGGCGGCCTACCGGGGTGTCGGGATCGCGGCGTGTGTGGCCTCGGGCGGCAAGGCGGCCACCCGGGTGCGGGAGCATCTGAACGCATTGGAGACAATGAAATCGTGACTGGTAAGCCGAAAGCCCGTGAGCTCAACGATGTCATCCGCTACACCCTGTGGTCGGTGTTCAAGGTCGAGACGCCGCTCGGTGGCCCAGAGTCTCAGACCGACCGGGACGAGCTGACCGCCGAGCTGAACGACCTGGTCGGGAAGCTCGCCGCCGACGATGTCGTGATCCGCGGGTTCTACGACGTCGAAGGCTTCCGGGCGGACGCCGACTTCATGATCTGGTGGCACGCGCCGACGTCCGACGCGCTGCAGGAGGCGTACCACCAGTTGCGCCGTTCCCGGCTCGGGCGGCACCTGGCGCCGGTCTGGTCCCAGTTCGCGCTGCACCGGCCGGCCGAGTTCAACAAGAGCCACATCCCGGCGTTCCTGGCCGACGAGGAGCCGCGGCCGTACATCTGCGTGTACCCGTTCGTCCGCTCCTACGAGTGGTACCTGCTGCCGGACGAGGAGCGCCGCTTCATGCTCGCCGAGCACGGCAAGATGGCGCGCACCTACCCGGACGTGCGGGCGAACACCGTGGCGTCGTTCGCGCTCGGCGACTACGAGTGGATCCTCGCCTTCGAGGCCGACGAGCTGCACCGGATGGTCGACCTGATGCGTGACCTGCGCGCCTCGACGGCCCGCCGGCACGTCCGCGAGGAGATCCCGTTCTACACCGGTAAGCGAGCGGAAATCAGCGAGCTGATCGCTAACCTGGTGTGATGCATCGCAAGGCCTTTCCGGTGCTCTACGTCGCCGACGTACGCCGGTCCGTCGAGTTCTACACGCTCCTCGGCTACGAACCGACGTACCAGTTCCCGCTGGAGGGCGACCCGCACTACGTCGGCCTGGAGCGCGGCGAGTCGTCCCTCGGCCTGTCCGACGCGAACTGGCCCGAGGCCCAGCTCGGCATCACGGTCGGTACGGCGCCGCGCTTCGAGCTGTTCGTGTACGTCGACGACGTCGAGGCGGAGGTGGAACGCTTCCGCGCGGCCGGCCACCCGGTCCTGCAGGAGCCGGCCACGATGCCGTGGGGCGAGCGCCAGGCGTACCTCGCCGACCCCGAGGGCAACCCCGTGGCGCTCGCGACCCCGGTCTAAGGGAGGCGCACCGAATCGTTCACGGTCTATCGGTGTCCGTGTCCTCAACTCCGTTCGGAAGGTCGCGCGTCTTTCCGAGGATGGCATCAAACTCATAGTCGGCACGGGCGACGTCGGAGAGGTGATCCAGCAACTCGCGTTCCTCAGACGCTGCCAAGCGGCCGGCTGCGGCGAGTGCGCGTGCGGCGCTGGCACGAACCAACGAGCTATCGGAATTCCTGAGTAGATCCCGAAGGGCCGACTCAACTTGCGAGTCGACAAGTGCCGGAACCTGCCTAGGTATACGGCAGAACCACGCAAGAGTCCACTCGGACTGCTCTAATGTTCGAAGGCGTTCCCTGATGTATGCCGAGGCTAAGTTGGTGTGCTGCGGCGCAATGATTTCCAGATACGCAACAACGTGGCGGGTGAGTTGAGGAAACCAGCTTATGACCCTGCTGAGGCGAATGAGAGGAACGAAATGCCGAGCGCCTCCTAAGATCATGAGGCTCTCTCGGATAAGCTGTTCAGTTTCGCCGTAGCTCTCCGAGAGCCTCCGCTTTTCGAGGCCGCTGGTTGCGTTCAGGAAGTAGCGTTCGTATGCTTCGACAAGGATGTCTGAGGTAGTGGACTCGAGCTCGTCGATAATTAGCTCCGGGTCACGATCGTCATAGCTAATCGAGGAGATTAGCGAGTCTCTGTTGGCTATGGCCTCAAGAGTCTGATTTAGAATCTCATCAGAGATTGCTTCGGTTCGGCTATTCGCGACCTGAAGGAGTTCGTGTTGGACTCGCTCCTGGACTGGAGAGGTATCTGTGACCGCCCTCCGATAGGTTTCAGCTCGAAATAGAAAAGTCTTGCCGGTATTCAGTCGCAGGCCAATCTCCTGTAACAAATTCTCCAGTGATCGAAGCTTTGCTCGGGCTTCACCGATGGAGCTCGCACCGATGAGGAAGTCGTCCGCATAGCGCGTGTACTGCCACCCTGAGGCATTAAGTTCGAGGTCGACGGGGAGCAGGTAGGCGGACGCAAATATCTCGCTCGCCGCCGGACCCTGCGGCAGTCCTTGGCGTGAATCCATCACCGCGTCAAGGAAGCTTTCAAGCGCGTCGGCGTAGTCGCCGGCGACGCGCAGATGGCGACGCATGAAGAAGGTGAGGAGTTCGTGCTCGACGCACTCATAGAAGCTCTCGATATCGGCGGATATTACATAGTTGACGTCCCAGTCGAGTGGCGTCTTTTTGAACTCAAAGAAGGCGGCGGGATCCTGGCCTTCTGGGGATCGTTTGACTGTGTCCGGGGCATGTCGAGTTAGATTGCGCGCAACAATTTCTGCGAGCGCACCGTAAACAATCGCGTCTTGTGGGCGCAACATTGCGGCTGGCCGGCTCGTTAAGCCAGATTTTGCTGCCCTAACAAACTCCGCCGCGAGTGGTTTAGCAGCGAGATCCGAGAGACTTTGATATACAGCTGTCGTTGCGCGAGTGAGTGCATCAGTATCTATGTCCCGGTCGAGGTATCCCGGTAAAAGATTGTTGGAAAGGTATGCTCGCTTTGCGCCACGATTCAAGACATCGTCTGTAATAACGCGACGCAATCTGATGCTTGCGATCTCCGCTGCTCCCCAGTCGAGATGGTATCTGGGCAAGACGCCGGAGAGGATGTCGAGGGCATCTAATGCATTTCTCTCAATCTCCGGACGCATATCAGACGCATCATTGGCTGCTCGGGCGCGTTCGACATGGACTTCGATCTCCGACCGGGACAAGCCCAGTAGTTGAAGTCCGCGTAGCGCTCGATGGAGTTCTACTGGTGTTGGTGTGGCAGCGGTTAAAACCTCATTTAGATACTGCAAAGCCGAGGGGAGGTTGGACAGTTGTTCAGTCATCTTTCACCCACTCGGTGCGTGTTCTGGCGATGTGCTCGCGGAACTCAGTGACGCTCATCTCGTGCGCAGGCTCAAGAACGCCGTGGTCGGGATGGCTGTCGTCTGGGGTGAACTTCAGCGCATCCGGGAGCTTGCGGATCTCGATCTTCCACACAGGGTGCTTCCCGTTGCCGCCGTACTTGACGGGCCGCACGTACGGATGCAGCCTCCGCGGATCACCTGGCGTCACGCTCATGCCCTCACCAATCGGTTCGAGGCTACCGTCCTCAGCGGGATGGACGTCGTAACCGACGCGTATGCCCAGACCTCGATCGTCGATGAGAGGGAGGCCGTCGCTGGGATCTTCGGGCATTGCCCGAAAAAGGTTAGTTGTGCCGTCTAGCGGTGGGCCGACAAGCCGCCTAAGCCGCCCAGTTCCGCGGCGGTGAGTGGAGGGCACTCAGAGATCGTACGCTGCACGACGTCCGACTCCGCGGACAGTCTGTGCGGTTCGGCGAGTCGACGGGTGGGACGGAGATTCCCGAGGTTCGGAGTCCCTAGGTCCCGGGCTTCTGCAGCAGGTAGTCCTCGGCGCGCATCGACGTCGGGGGCCGGACGTCGGACGGGATCAGCTCGCGCAGATCCCGCTCGGTGAGCTTGTCCGGGTCGCTGGCCGACAGCCGGGTGGCCTGGTTGGAGACGGCCTCCTCGAGCACGTTCCGGATGAAACGGCCGTTACCGAAGCTGTGGCCACGCGGCGCGGGCGGGATCACGGCGCGGACCTTGTCCAGCACTTCCTCGCCGTAGATCATGCCCTTCTGCCGGGCCTGCAGCTCGAAGATCGCGACCAGCTGGTCGGTGTCGTACTCGCTGAACGACAGCAGCTTCGGGAACCGGGACTGCAGACCGGTGTTGGACTCCATGAACCGCTGCATCTCGCGGTGGTACCCGGCGACGATCACGATGCAGTCGTTGCGGTGGTCCTCCATCAGCTTCAGCACCGTCGCGACCGCTTCCAGGCCGTAGTCGCCGGGCGTGTTCTCCGGCGTCAGGCTGTACGCCTCGTCGATGAACAGCACGCCGCCGAGCGCCTCGCGGAACTTGGCCGCGGTCATCGGCGCGGTCGAACCGACACCGGCGCCGACCAGGTCCGAGCGGTCGACCTCGACCACGTGCCCCTTCTCCAGGACGCCGAGCTGGTGGTAGATCCGGCTGAGCAGCCGCGCGATCGTGGTCTTCGCCGTACCGGGCTTGCCGACGAACACCATGTGCCGCGCCCGCTCGTGACTCGGCAGCCCGAGCTCGGCGCGGCGGAGGTTCGTCTTCACCTCGGCGACCATCCGGCGGACCGCGTCCTTCACCGATTCCAGGCCGATCAGCGAGTCGAGCTCGGCCAGCGGGTTGTCGCTGAAGTCGAGCGGCTTCGGCAGCGGCTCGTCGAGCGTGCCGCCCTCGGCCTCGCCCGCGTTCTCCGCTTCCTCCTGCTTGACGTCCTTCCAGGCGGCCGAGAGCGAGGCCTCCTGGTTGGCCGCGGCCTGGTTCTCCAGCGCGCTCCAGCGTTCCCGGTCGAGCATCCGGAACAGCGTGGTCAGGTCCGGCACCTCCGGCTCCGGCCACGGCGCCCGGTTGAGCACACCGGACAGGTGTACGCCGACCCGCACGGCGGCGGCGCCCCACGACCGGGCGAGCGGCGCCTGGCCGTTGCGGATCGCGCGGGACATCCACTGGTTGACGTGGCCGTGCCACGTCTGCAGCGAGAACGTCGGGTCGATCTCCTGCAGCGCCTTGTGCACGTCGATCGCGGAGTCGCCGAGGATCTTCGCCACGGGCTGCGGGATGCCGCGGAGCCCGGTGGCCAGGATCAGCTCGGCCAGTACCTGGGCGAAGTCGCCGGCGTACTCGTCCGGGCTCAGCATCAGCATCCGCGCGTGCGTGTCCCGGACCGCGTTCAGCGAGTAGCGCAGAGCGGCGGTGGGGCCGGCGAGTTCGGGGAGTACGGCGCGCTCGGCGTCGGTGAGCGCCTCGGTACGCCAGTACTTCGCGATGTCGTCGTACTCGCCGGTGACGTGCAGTTCGGTGAGGTCGCGGTTGGCCAGGACGCGGTCGAACGCGGCGGTCAGGGCCGTGGCGCGGGCGGCCATCGGGGGAGCGTCGACGAACAGCGCGGCGACGTTGCGGGACAGCTGCAGGGCGTGCTTGCGTCCGTTCTCGCGGAAGCCACGGGCGCCGGCGATGGCCTGCAGGTGCCAGTCGGTCGGCGCCGAGTAGATGACGTGGCCGCTGCCGCCCAGGCGGGAGGACGGCCGGTAGAACTCGTGGGTCAGCTCGGTCGACAGGTCCGCGTACTCACCGTGCAGGACCGGGATCCACCCGGTCAGCAGCGGAGCGACCTGGTGGGTGTACCAGACGGCGGCGGGCGTGCCCTTGATGAAGTCCGGGAACGCCTCGGGGCGCAACGGCCGCAAAGCCTCGGGATCGTCGGCCCAGGCTTTGAGCTGCGCCCGGACACGGGTCAGCCATGCGCCCGGCACCTCCCACGGCTCCTCCGCCGCCAGCACATCGAGAACCCGCGGACTACGGACGTCGTCAGCCACCAAATTCCTTCCCCAGGATCCACCAGCCGACCCAGTCTAGAACCCCACCGGGCGACGCGCGGGTCAGGCAGGCGTGAGGGTGAGGCTGATGCTGTTGATGCAGTAACGGAGGTCGGTCGGGGTGCCGTAGCCCTCGCCTTCGAAGACATGACCGAGGTGCGAACCGCAGTTGGCGCAGCGGACCTCGACGCGCTTCATCCCGAGCGTGGAGTCCTCGATGTACTCGACCCGGTCCTCCGCGAGCGGCGCGAAGAACGACGGCCAGCCGCAGTGCGAGTCGAACTTGGTCTCGCTCCGGAACAGCTCCGCGTCACAGGCCCGGCACTTGTACACGCCGACCGTCTTGGTGTCGGTGTACTCACCGACGAACGGCCGCTCGGTGCCGGCCTGGCGCAATACGTGGAACTCGGCGGGGGAGAGCTCGGCCTTCCACTCCGCGTCGGACTTCTGAACGGCGTACTGCCTGGTGTCATCTGTCACGACCCCAGTATCGGCGACCGGGCAAGGAAAACCCCGCCCGGCCGCCGTACGTAAGACTCCCGAAATCCGCTGGGGTTATCGCACCCAGGACGGCAGGGGGATGAGCTTGACCACCTGCGGGTCGTGGTCGGAGATCTGGTCCGGGAACTCCGCGTTCATGTGCACGACGTCGTACGCCGACGCCGGGCGCAGGTTCTGCGAGATCAGGATCTGGTCCAGGATCTGGCTGTTGCCCTCGAACACGTAGCTGTACCGCTCGTTCAGCGGCAGTGTCCGCGGCAGGTCGATCAGCGCGGTCTTGCCGGAGCCGACCAGGATGTCCGCGGTCTCGGACCAGTCGAAGTCGTTCAGGTCACCCAGTACGACGACGTTCGCGCCCTTGTCCTTGGCCAGGATCTGGTCCACGAACCCGCGTACCGAGGCGGCCTGCTGGTGGCGCTTCGCCGCGGTCACCTGCACCGGTGGCTGGAAGCGGCCCCACAGCGGGTTGTCGCCGCCCTTCGAGCTGAAGTGGTTCACGACCACGAACACGGTCTGCCCGTGCCACTTGAACTCACCCGCGAGCGGGACCCGGGTGGCGGCCCAGGCCGGGTTCGCCGGGTCGATCCGGCCCGGCGAGGCGCTCAGGTGCGGCCGGCCGGCGCGGTCGGTGACGATCGTGGTCGGAGTCGTCGAGGTCCCGCCGGGCGTGTCGACGAACTTCACGGCCTTGTCGGTCCGGTACAGGAACGCGACCCGGATGTTGCCGCCCGGCTCACCGCCCTCGGCGTTGTTCACCGGGTCGATCTGCTTCCAGGCGTACTGCGGCCCGCCCGCCTTCACGATCGCCGCGGTCAGCAGGCCGAGCGTCTTCTCCGCACTCGTCGTACCGGAGTTGACCGCACCGTCGTCGTCCTGGACCTCCTCGAGACCGAGGATGTCCGGCGACGCGAGGTTGTGCACGACCGCTTGCGCCAGCCCGTCGAACTTGGCGTCACCGTCGGACGGGTCCAGGTTCTCCACGTTGAACGTCGCGACCGACAGCTGGACCGGCGACGAGGCCTTGGTCGTCTCGCGCTTGACCCCGCCGTCGACCACGGTCGGAGTCGTGGTCGGCAGCAGCTTGAAGTTGCCGAACGAGTAGTCGAGGACACCCGTCACGGTGGTCGAATCAGGACCGGCCAGCTTGTCGCCGGTCTTCGCGTCCGGGATCGGCGTCAGTAAGTCGTCCAGCAGCACCCGCTCCGGGTTGCTGTCGGTCTTCTGCAGCAGGATCCCGCCGCGTACCGTCCGCACACCCGCGCCGGCCGGTACGACGGACAGCTCGCGGAACGAACTCGTCGGGCCGGTGACCTGCGGCTGGTCGATACCCAGCCACATGCCCTCCAGCGACTCCCAGAAGTCGAGGCCGTCACTCGCGGGGTCGAACGCGGTGCTCGTTGTCTCCACGTCACCGGAGGCGTCGTCCTCGATCACGGTCGACGGCGGAACCCGCCCGCCCGGCCCGACGATGGTCGGTGCGGGTACGGCGGCGGTCCCGGTCACGGTGATCTTCGCGTTGGTCAGCTCGGTGGTCGTGAGGTTCGTCGTACCGCCGGAGCCACCCGGGCGGAACTCCGCGACCGAGCCCGCGACCGTGACAGCGTCGCCCACGGCGACCGTCGGCGCGGAGCTGGTGAACACGAACAGGCCCTCGCTGGTGGCCGGGTCGGCGTCCGGCTGCGGGTCCTGGAACCAGAAGCCGTTGCTGCCCTTGACCGTGACCACACCGGTCACGTTCGCGACCAGCTTGCCCTCCAGCGGCGACCGGTGCGCTGCACCCTGGATGTCGTGGATCTTCGCGTCCACCGGCGGCTCGGCAGGGCCGCCGGTCAGGGTGCCCGGCGACGGGTTGCCCGCGGCGAAGTCGACGCTGTTGTTGTCGGTGTCCTTCGCCGGGTCGGTCCGCGCGGCGGAGGTCGTGTTCGACAGGCCCGGCGCGGGCGCGGTCTCGGAGTCGCCCGCGGTGCCGTAGCCGACGTAGTCCTTGACACCGGTGTCCGCGTGGCAGGTGGCGCCGCAGGCCAGCGCGGTCTGGTTGGTGACCAGGGCGACCTTGCCGGCGGTCGCGGACATCGGGATGGTCCCGGTCACGGCCGGCGTCGGCATCGGCGCCCCGTTGGCGCCGCCGCTCTCCTGGACGAGGTACGCGGCCCCGGGCGCGATGCTGCCGGTCAGCTTCGTGACCTGCCAGGTCGAGCCTGCCGCCGAGGCGTACTGGATCGACCAGCCGCTCACGTCGATCGGGGCCGAGCTGTTGTTGGTCAGCTCCACGAAATCGTTGGTGTACGGCGCGCCGCTGTTGCCGCCACCGCCGTACACCTCGGTGATGACCACGTCGGTGGACGCGGCGTCGGCGGGCCGTGCGATCAGGACGGCGGTGCCGGCTAAGACGAGACTCGAAGTGACCACGAGTGCGCCCAGGCGGCGCCGTGATCGGTACAGGGCAGACATTCCCGGATTCTCACACCGGTCTGCGGTCGTTCCAAGGTCCAACACGTGAACAAGGGCCGAAGGCAGGGGTGATCATTCGCCGTGCAACGCCAGCAGCTGGTACACCTCGACCGGCTCGGCCTTTCCCTTCAGGCTGACCGGTCCGAGCGACTCGGTGCGGGCCTCCGGCAGCAGCGCCTTCGTCGCCGGACCGATCGCGACCGCCCCACCCGGCGCCTTGCCCTCGATCCGCGACGCGACGTTCACGGTGTCCCCGATGACGGTATGCGTTCTCCCGCCCTCTGTCCCGAGCAGTGTCACGGACGCGATCCCGCTGTTGATCCCGACCCGGAACCGCGGCCAGCCCGGATGCGCTTCCTGGACGACGGCCGCCGCCTCCTGCAGGGCCAGCCCGGCCTCGGCCGCCCGATGCGCATGGTCCGGCTGGTCGCCGCGCTTGTTGAACGTCACCATCAGGGCGTCGCCGATGATCCGGTCCACGTCGCCGCCGTGCCGCCGGACGACCTCCGGTACGACGACCTGGAAGTAGGTGTTGAGCATCGCCGTGACCTCGGACGGGTCGTGTTGCTCCGAGAACGACGTGAACCCCTGCAGGTCCGCGAACAGCACGCTCAGTTCGCGCCGTCCCGACACCGTGTCCTCCTGGTACAGGTCCGCGAACCGCTCCTCGTACCACTGGATCCGCACCCCGGCGACGACCAGCACGAACGCGCTGAGCAGCAGCACGTGCCACTCCCACCACGACAACGCCCAGTTCCGGGCGAACACCAGCGCGACCATCGCCTCGCCGAGCAGGACGAACGCGGCGATCATCGACAGCAGCATCAGCGACGGCCGGGCCCACCACGTCCGCAGGTACCGCGCGGCGGCGACGCCGTACAGCAGCACCGTGGGTACGGCGAGCGCCGTGAGGATGCCGTCGGCAACTTCCGGGACGGAGGTCGCGTGCAGCGGCCACCACCGCAGCAGGGAAGCCGCCGCCCACAAGGCCATCAGCACGAGCAGACCGATCCGCAGCCTTCGTCCCCACGCGATACCGGAGACGGTCAGGCTCGAGAGGAACGCGAACACCGACGCCAGCGCGACACCAACCGGCGTTGCGAGCGTGAAGCCGGCGTTCGGTGTGTCCAGCAGCACCTTCGGCGTCGCCAATGCATGCAGCCCGAGAAACCCCGCCGCGGACAGGAACGCCAGCGACACGAACAGAACGCGCGCATCACCGCGCCGCAGTGCCGCGGCACCGGTTGTGTAGGCGAGTACGGCGCTCAGCGCGGCGGTCAGCAGCACCAGCCAGAAGTGCGCGGGGTGGTGCTCCCAATGCACGTCGAGCCGTGGCTGCTGCAGCACCAACGCGAGGCCGACGAGCGGTAGCAGCAGCACCAGTGCGGTCAGGCCGACCATGGCCGGCGTGTAGACGAACTTCCGCTCAGGCATCCGAGCGGACCTTGAGGTGGGTGTGGATCTGCGAGACCACGACCGACCCCTCGCCGACCGCCGACGCGACCCGCTTCACCGACCCGCACCGTACGTCGCCGACCGCGAACAATCCCGGAATCGTCGTCTCGTAGGGCTGCGGCGGCCGGTCCTCGGGCCATCGCGGATCCGCCGCGGCGTCCGATCCGGTCAGCACGAAACCGTGCGCGTCGCGTCCCACCCCGGCCGGCAGCCAGTCGGTCCCGGGCACCGCCCCGATCATCACGAAGAGCCCGTCGACCGGGATCGTCTCCTCGTCGCCGGTCCGCCGATCCCGCAGGACGACGTACTCCAGCCGCCCGTCGCCGCCGCCGTCGACCACCTCGCTCGACGCCCGCACGGTGACGTTGTCGGCGGCAACGATCGCGTCGATGAGGTACTGCGACATGCTCGCCGCCAGGTCCTCGCCGCGGATCACGAGCAGCACCCGGCGGCAGTACCGGGCGAGGTGCAGCACTGCCTGCCCGGCCGAGTTCCCGCCGCCGACCACGCACGCGTCCCGATCCTGCAGACCGTGCGCCTCGGACACGCTCGCGCCGTAGTACACCCCGGCGCCCACGAGGCTCTCCAGTGACGGTACGTCGAGCCGCCGGTAGGAAACGCCGCTCGCCAGGACGACCGCCCGAGCCGTTACCTCGCCCACTGCCTCGATCTGGGCGACGAACCGATCGCCGCGTTTCTCCAGCCGTTCCACCGTCCGCATCAGCACGAAATGCGCACCGAAGACCCACGCCTGCTGGTAACCGCGCTGGGCCAGCTCCGATCCGCGAATGCCGCGCGAGAACCCGAGATAGTTGCGGATCAGCGAACTCGTCCCGGCCTGCCCGCCGATCGACTCCCGCTCCACGACGAGCGTGCGCAACCCCTCGGACGACCCGTACACGGCCGCGGCCAGCCCACCGGGCCCGGCCCCGACGACCAGCAGGTCGAACGACCGGTCCGCGTCGGGAGCCAGCGTGGTCGGGACGCCCCACGCCTCGGCGATCTCCGCGTCGGTCGGATCGTGCAGGACCTTGCCGCCGACGGCCGGCATCCACACGAGCACCCCGTCGCCGGGATCCGGCTCCCCGACGAACTCGAGGACCTCGTTCGCGAGCGCCGAGCCACTGTCCCGGAAGGCGCTCGGGATCCCGTTGCGGGCCAGCAGGCTGCGGACGGCCTTGCCGCGGACCGACGTACTGGCCGCGATCACGACCACCTCGCGCAGGTTGGCGACCTCGTACCGCGACCACTCCTGGACGAACTCCGCCACCGTCCGGTGGAACAGTTCGTCGTGCGCGATCCACGGCTTCAGCACGTAGTAGTTGATGTCGCCGACCGACATCGCGGTCAGGATCGCCGACGCCGTCGTACGCTCCGCCCAGGCGCCCCACTCGATCAGCAGCGCCCGTCGCGCGTCGGGGTGCAGCGTCCGCGACGCCGCGAGGATCTCGGCCCGGTCGTCGTCGGGGAGCAGATGGTCGACCAGCACCACCGCGACCCGCTGTTCCCACTCGTGCGCGCGCCGCAGGCAGTCGAGCGCGGCCGCCGCCGTCAGCTCGCCGCGGACCCGGAAGTCCGCGCCGAAGCCGCGATCCAGCTCGGTCTCGCACCGTTCCAGACGCTCCGGGTCAGCGTCGACGACGAGAAGAACCGGCCGCGCCGAACGCAGCCGCGGCCCACCCCCGGGTACCCCACCCATGCCTGTGACGGTAGGTCCGCACAAACACCGTGGCAATGCATTAAGGGGGTCAAAACGTTTGAACAAGCCGGTCCTGTCCGCCCCAGTGGGACAGGACCGGCTGCTCAGTCGGTCACGTCAGTTGACGCTGACAGCCGACCAGGTGGCGGCGACGGCGGCCCGCTCCGGGCTGCTGGCGCCGTACAGGTCGGTGGCCGCGTTCAGCGTCGCGGTCCGGGCCTGCGCGTACGTCGTACCGCTCGTCATGTACGTCGACAGCGCGCGGAACCAGATCTTGCCGAGCTTGTCACGCCCGATGCCGTTCAGCGTCGTGCCGTTGCAGGTCGACCCGTTGTGCGGCAGCCCGCCGATCGTCTTCGCGCCGGTGCCCTCGGCCAGCAGGTAGGCGAAGTGGTTCGCCACGCCGGAGGAGTAGTGCACGTCGAGGTTGCCGACGCCGGAGGACCAGCAGTCGGCGGAGTTGCCGTCCTTGCTCGGCTTGTCCATGAACCTCAGCGCCGGGCGGTCCTTCATGATCTCCTCGCCGATGTAGTAGTCACCGGGGTCGGAGGCGTTGTTGGAGTAGAACTCGACGAGGGTTCCGAAGATGTCGCTGGTCGCCTCGTTCAGGCCGCCGGACTCACCCGAGTAGGTGAGGTTCGCGGTGTGCTCGGTGACGCCGTGCGACATCTCGTGGCCGGCCACGTCGATCGAGACCAGCGGACCCGCCACGACGTTGTCGCCGTCGCCGTACGTCATCTGCTTGCCGTCCCAGAACGCGTTCACGTAGTTGGAGCCGTAGTGCACGCGGCTCGGGACGCCCTTGCCGTCGCCGAAGATCCCGTTCCGGCCGTGCACGGTCTTGTAGTAGTCGTACGTCGTCGCGGCGCCGTAGTGCGCGTCGACGGCGGCGGAGGCGCGGTCCGTGTTGACGCCGGTGCCCCAGTGGTTGTCCGCGTCGGTGAACCGGGTCGGGACCGGGCAGCCGAACCCGAACAGCTGACAGAGGATCGAGTCGGTCTTGTTGTTCGCGTCGGCGGTGTAGCCACCGCCCCGGGCGGCGTCGGTCAGCGTGTAGCCGCCGGTCGCCGTGGAGGTCTCGAGCGGCACGGTCCCGCTGTACAGGCTCTTGCCGTCACCGGTCGCGGTCTCGATGTGCTGCTCGCTGACCAGTTTCGCGCCGGTCAGGGCGTCCACGGTCGTCGTGATGCGGCTCGGCGTACCGTCGGCCTGGGTGCCGACCGCCGTGACCAGGTAGGCCAGCCGCGGTGCGCCCTTGCGGGCCTCGATCACCAGACTGGGCTTGCCGTCGGCCTTGAGGCCCTTGGCGAGCGCCTTGGTGGTGGCGGTCGCGCTGCTGACCTTCGGCGTACGGGCGACGTTCGCGCTCTTGCCCAGTGACAGGCTGGCGCCCTTGAAGGCACCGTCCTTCGACTGGTGGACGACGACGTCGCCGCCGAGGACCGGGAGGCCGCCGATCGTGCGGTCCATCCGGACGTGGCTGGAGCCGTCCTTGTCGACGATCACGTCCTTGACCACGAACGCGTCGGCCGTGGTGGCGCGGAGCGCGGTCAGGTTGCTGCTGATCGCCTCCTTGGCCTTGGCAACGGCCGCGGCGGGTGTGGGGACAGGGGAGGCCGATGGCGCACCTGTTGCTGTGGTGGCACTGGTCAGTCCGAGGGCGGTAGTGGTCACCACTGCGGTGGCAGCGGCGATCAGGGCGGATCTATTCATCCTCGCGCTCCTTGTCAGGTGTCCCGGGGGCCTCACGCCCCAGGAACGAGGTGCAGGAACGTTACCGCCCAGTCACCTTCCGTGGCCAGAGGTCGAGAAAAGTTGCCTTTCCCGTGTGCCGCACGGAATTTCCGAGATTTCCGATACGGTCGCGGCATGGCGAAGAGCACAGCGGTGATGCTCACCGTGGGGGACCGGGAGGTCCGGGTGTCCAGCCCCGATCGGGTGGCCTACGAGGCGACCGACTGGGCTCCGGAGGTCACCAAACTGCAGGTCTGCGAGTACTTCACCGCGGTCGCTCCCGCGTTCATGCGGGCGTCGGGCGACCGCCCGGTCGCGCTGGAACGCTGGCCCGGAGGGTGGCGCGAGGGTATGACGCTGTCGGTCGACGCGACCGGTCGTCAGACGGGGGACGGCTTCTACTCGAAGCGGCTCCCGAAGGGCGCGCCCGACTGGCTCGAGACCTGCCGTGTGCTGACGCCGAACGGGCGCCCGATCGACGAGCTGTGCCTGAGTGAGCCCGCCGCCGCGGTCTGGGCGGCGCAGATGGGCACGCTGACCTTCCACCCGTGGGCGGTGCGCAAGAGCGATCTCGACCGCCCCGACGAGCTGCGCATCGACCTCGATCCGCAGCCCGGCGCGACCTTCGCCGATGCCCGGCGGGTGGCCGGCGTCGCCCGCGAACTCATCGAGGAGCTCGGCCTGCGGGGGTACCCGAAGACCAGCGGCAACCGCGGCATCCACATCTATGTCCGGATCCGCCCGGAGTGGAGCTTCGACGAGGTCCGGCATGCCGCGATCGGCCTCGGCCGCGAGCTCGAACGCCGCGACGACGGCGTCACCACCGCCTGGTGGAAAGAGGAACGCGGCGAGGCGTCGATCTTCCTGGACTTCAACCAGAACCTCCGGGACCGCACCGTCGCGGGCGCCTGGTCGCTCCGCCCGCGCCCGGGAGCGCCGGTGAGTACGCCGATGACCTGGGAGCGGCTCGCCGAGGTCGACGATCCGCGGGCGTTCAACCTGCACACGGTTCCGGAGTACCTCGCCGACGGCGACCCGTGGGCGGACATGGACGACACGGCGTACCCGCTGGAGCCGCTGCTGCAGCTCTGGGAGGAACTCCCCGGCGGCGAGCTGAACTTCCCGCCGGACTACCCGAAGATGCCGGGGGAGCCGCCCCGGGTCCAGCCGAGCAAGAAGGTCGCCGAGCACTGGGACGAGCAGGGCAACCGGATCGCCCCGGACTGACCCTGCCGAACTCACACTGTCCCGGGCTGTCTCGTCGGATGGGTGTCAACGTACTCATTCGCTAGGAGAGACACCTCTTATGGACGCTCGTCTGGATCTGTTCACCAACCCGGTCCTCGGCAAGTTCATCAAGCACCTCAACTCCGCGGCGCGCGTCGCGCTGGACGCCGGCGTACCGCTGGCCACCCTCGAGCTGGTCGAGCTGCGCGTCAGCCAGATCAACGGCTGCGCGTACTGCGTCGACATGCACTCGAAGGATCTCGCGCACCACGGCGAGACCACGGTCCGGATCAACCTGGTCGCGACGTGGCGCGAAGCCACCGTCTACACCGAGGAGGAGCGGGCTGCGCTCGCCCTGGCGGAGGCCGCCACCCGGATCGCCGACTCCGCCGGTGTGCCCGACGACGTGTGGCAGAACGCCGCCAAGCACTACGACGAGGAGCAGCTGGGTGCGCTGATCGCGGCCATCGCCGGGATCAACACCTGGAACCGCATCAACGTCATCACCCAGCAGCCGGCCGGCGACTACGTGCCCGGCCAGTGGGGGTGACGCGGCCCGTCAGAAGGTACGGAGGGCGCCGCCGTCGATCGGGATGATGGCGCCCGTGAGGTACGACGCCGCAGGGGAGAGGACGAACGCCGCGACCCGGCCGAACTCGTCGGGGGTGCCGTAGCGGCGCAACGGGATCGTCTTCTCCGCGGCCCGCCGGGACGCGTCGGGGTCGCCGCCGCGAGCATCGAGCTCCTTCAGGCGATCGGTCGCGATCCGTCCCGGCATCAGGCCGTTCACCCGCATCCCGTTCGGTCCGAGCTCGTCGGCGAGCGTCTTCGCCACCATCGCGAGACCGGGCCGCAGCCCGTTCGAGATCGCCAGGCCGGCGATCGGGGACTTCACCGACGACGAGAGCACGAACGCGATCGAGGTGTCCTCGGCGCCGGCCCGGGCGACCGCGCGAGCGATCCGCAGCCCGCCGAGGAACACGCTGTCGAACGCCGACCGCCAGTCCTCCTCGTCGGTGTCCAGCGCGGTCCCGGCCCGCGGCCCGCCGACGCTGATCAGCGCGCCGTGCAACTCGCCCCACTTGGCGATCGCGGTCGCCGCCAGCCGCTCCGCGCTGTCCGGGTCGGCGTTGTCGACGGGGATCCCGACGACGCTCCCGCCGGCTCCTGGCAGCGCGTTCAGCTCCGCCGCGGCCCGCGCGATCGACTCCTCGTTGCGGCTGGAGATCACCAGCCGGGCGCCTTCGGCGGCCAGCGCCTTGGCAGTGGCGAAGCCGAGTCCGGCACTCGCGCCGGTGACGATGTAGGTGCGATCACGCAGTCCGAGGTCCACACCACCATCCTGCCGCACCACACCCGGCGGCGCATCTCGTGCCGATGGCAAGGACCGTCGTTGCGCAAGGCAACGGGAGTCCTCAGGCAGCTAGCTGTCAGTCGGAAGCGCCGGCGTGCGCCTGGGGCCGTTCGACGGCTTCGGGCTGCTGCTCCGCGGGTTTGTCGGCGGTCACCTGCTGCCGGGAGAAGTAGACGAGCCCGCCGAGCGCCAGCAGTGCGAAGAAGAACCACTGCAGCGCGTAGAAGAAGTGCGGCCCGTCGTCGATCTCCGGACCGGGGAACGAGCTGAACGCCGGGTCGTTCGCCGGCTCCTGCTTGGTCACGGTGACGTAGCCGTCGTACAGGTTCAGCCCGAGCACCTTCGCGTAGTCCGGGCCGTTGATGAGTCGCGCCGTACCGTCGTCGGGCGTACCGCCGTTGGTGTGGCCGCCACGTTCGCTGCGTTGCAGGCGGCCGGTGACGGTCACCTCGCCGGCCGGTACGGCGGGAACGTGCAGCGGCATCAGCTCCGAGCTCTGCCGGGCCAGGAACCCGCGGTCGACCAGCACTGCCTTCCCGTCCGCGAGGACCAGCGGCGTGACGATCTCGAAGCCGGGCTTGTCCGAGACGTTGCGGTATTTCAGGACCACCTGCTTGGACGCGTCGTACCGTCCGGAGAGGACGACGGTGCGCCAGGCGTGCTGGTCTCCGACGACGCCCGGCGGACCGAGGATCTGGTCGATCGGGGCGGCCGGGGCGGCCAGGTTGCTCCGGGTCACCTCGTTGCGCGCCTTGCGTTCGTCGAGGCGGTGCAGCTGCCAGCGACCGAGCTGCACGCAGACGCCGGCGAGGACGAGCACGCCCAGCGCGGCGACGATCCAACGGATGTTCAGGAGGCGACCCACGTCTCGAACTTAAGCCATGCCCTGAAACGGCCGACGCCCGGCACGTACGCTGGGGTCGTGACGACGATCCAGGCAGCGACTCACACAGGTTTGGCGGACCGCTACGGCCGGACCGCGACCGACCTGCGGGTGTCGCTCACGGACCGTTGCAACCTGCGCTGCACGTACTGCATGCCCGAAGAGGGCCTGGACTGGCTCGCGAAGCCGGAACTGCTCACGGACGACGAGGTGGTCCGCCTGGTGTCGGTCGCGGTCACGCACCTGGGCGTGCACGAGATCCGCTTCACCGGCGGCGAACCGCTGCTCCGCCGCGGCCTGGTCGACATCGTCTCCCGTACGACGCAACTCGCGCCGCGTCCCGAGGTGTCGCTGACCACCAACGGGATCGGCCTCGCCCGGCAGGCCGTCGCGCTGAAGGCGGCCGGTCTGGACCGGGTGAATGTGAGCCTCGACACCGTCGACCAGGAAATGTTCGAGAAGCTCACCCGGCGGGACCGGCTGCAGGACGTGATCGCCGGGCTCGAGGCCGCGCACGACGCGGGTCTGACGCCCGTGAAGGTCAATGCAGTCCTCATGCGCGGCGTGAATGACTCGAATGCGCCGCAATTGCTGGAGTTCTGTCTCGAGCGCGGGTACGAACTGCGGTTCATCGAGCAGATGCCGCTGGACGCGCAGCACGGCTGGGACCGGTCGACGATGATCACCGCCGACGAGATTCTCGGGATGCTTACCGAGCGGTTCCACCTGACGCCGGACGACGCGTCGAAGCGGGGCAGTGCGCCGGCCGAGTCGTTCCTGGTCGACGGCGGGCCGCAGACCGTGGGCATCATCGCGTCGGTCACGCGCCCGTTCTGCGGCGACTGCGACCGGGTGCGGCTGACCGCCGACGGTCAGGTCCGGGACTGCCTGTTCGCGCGTACCGAGTCCGATCTGCGGACCGCGCTCCGGGCCGGCGCCGACGACGCCGAACTGGCCGACCGCTGGCGTCGCGCGATGCTCAACAAACTTCCGGGTCACGGCATCAACGACCCGAGCTTCCTGCAACCGTCCCGCCCGATGTCCGCGATCGGCGGCTGAGGACATACCGGGTTCATACCGGCCCAATCCGGAAATGTAGTTTTTCAGTCCCTCTTGAGCAGTGCCGCGGCATTCACCCGGTGAATGGCTCGACCTCGCGCAGGAATGACCGGCGCCCGAGGAAGTCGGACAAGCTGTCCTTGTGTTCGTCACACGCCAGCCAGGTCTTGCGCCGGTCGGGCGTGTGGATCTTCGGGTTGTTCCACAGCAGTGCCCAGGTGGCCGGCCGGCCGCAGCCCTTGGCGGAGCAGGCCGCGGGCATACCTTCTTCAGTCATCCGCGGGTGCCATTCCTCTGCATTCCTGATGCCTCAATAATCAATAGCCTGGGCAAAATGAAGCGACGTCGGACAGCCACGGGGGGAGCCGTCCGACGCCGCATCAAGTCCCTGAATTCCACTCATGAACTTCAGAGCACGCGGGAGATTCTGACACGGATCAGTCCAAGTTTTCCAGTCCCGGCCCAGATCACTTTTCGGTGTCGGCCGGACGGTCCTCAGAAGTGTCCCGGGAAGTGTCCCGGGAAGTGTCGTTGTCAGCGGGTACGACGACCGTCGGACGCTCCCCGATCGCGGGCCTCGCGGGCGCCAGGTACGGGTCCGCGGCGGGCGTCGTCGCGGACCGCTGGGCGTTCGCCAGCACGACCGCGAAGTACGGCAGCGCGATCGCTCCGACGACGAACAGCCAGCGCCACGGCGACGGCGTGACGACGGCGAGCACGAAGCAGACGATCCGGATCGACATCATCCAGGCGTAGCGCGCGATCCGGCTGTCCAGATCCTCGGACCGGCCCGGCTGCGCACTCGTCACCGAGACGACCGTCGCGTCGCTCCGCTCATGGCGTTTCGACATCTATCCTCCTCACAACAACGGTACGCCGCGCCGCCCGCCCTGGCGCAGCCGGATGGAGAGAGGTTTGTCATGACCGATCGCACCTACCGGGTCACGGAGATCGTCGGGACCTCGAAAGAGGGCCTGAACCAGGCGATCACCAACGGGATCACCCGCGCCGGCGAGACCCTGCGGCACCTCGACTGGTTCGAGGTCAGCGAGATCCGCGGCCACATCGAGGACAACCAGATCGATCACTACCAGGTGACGATGAAGGTCGGCTTCCGCCTCGAAGACTCCTAAGTCCGGAGCAGCTGCGCCGGTGGGATAGCGTTCCTCCGTCCGACGATGTGAGGAGCGCTTGTGGGTAGGTCTGTGTTGGTGACCGGCGGTAGCCGGGGGATCGGGCTGGCGATCGCGACCGCGTTCAAGGAGGCGGGCGACCAGGTCGCCGTCACGTACAACACCAGCCCGCCGCCGGAGGGCTTCCTCGGCGTGAAGTGCGACATCACCGACCAGGCACAGGTCGATGCCGCCTTCGACACGATCGCAGAGCAGCACGGGCCGGTCGAGGTGCTGGTGGCGAACGCCGGCATCACCCGCGACACGCTGCTGCTGCGGATGTCCGACGACGACTGGGACGCGGTCATCGAGACCAACCTGACCGGGTCGTTCCGGGTCGCGCGGCGGGCCGCGAAGGGCATGCTGCGGCTGCGCAAGGGCCGGATCGTGTTCATCTCCTCCGTGGTCGGCCTGCTCGGCTCACCCGGCCAGGTGAACTACGCGGCCAGCAAGTCCGGCCTGATCGGCATGGCCCGCTCGATCGCCCGCGAGCTGGGCAGCCGCGGCATCACCGCGAACGTGGTCGCGCCCGGCTTCGTCGAGACCGACATGACCGCGGTGCTGCCGGAGGAGACCCAGAAGCAGTACCTGAGCCAGATCCCGCTCGGCCGCTTCGGTCTGACCGAGGAGATCGCGAACGCGGTCCGCTGGCTGTCGTCGGAAGAGGCCGGCTACATCACCGGCGCGGTGATCCCGGTCGACGGCGGCATCGGCATGGGCAACTAACTCGTCTCGTAGAAAGGGCGTGCCGGTGGGCATCCTCGACGGCAAGCGGATCCTGGTCGCCGGAGTCACCCTCGACTCGTCGATCGGTTTCGCCACGGCCAAGGTGGCGCAGGAACAAGGCGCCACCGTGCTGATCTCGAACTTCGGCCGCGCGCTGAGCATCACCAAGCGGATCGCGAAACGGCTGCCGACCGAGCCTCCGGTCCTGGAGCTCGACGTCACGAACGCAGAGCACCTGGCCGCGCTGCCGGACGCCGTCCGGGAGCACGTCGACGGCCTCGACGGGGTCGTGCACTCGATCGCGTACGGCAACCCGGAGACGATCCTCGGCGGCAAGTTCCTGGACGGTCCGTGGGACGACGTGGCGCAGGCCGTCCACGTGTCGGCGTACAGCCTGAAGGCGCTGGCCGTGACCTGCGCGCCGCTGATGAGCCGTGGCGGCAGCGTCGTCGGGATGACCTTCGACGCGACAGTGGCCTGGCCCGGGTACGACTGGATGGGGGTGGCCAAGGCCGCTCTGGAGTCCACGAACCGGTACCTGGCACGCGACCTCGGCGCCCAGGGCATCCGCTGCAACCTGGTCTCGGCCGGCCCGCTGAAGACCCTGGCTGCGAAGGCTATCCCGGGCTTCGAGAAGTTCGAGGAGCCGTGGCTGGACCGCGCCCCGCTGGGCTGGGACCCGTCCGACCTGGAGCCGACCGGGCGCACCATCGTCGCCCTGCTCAGTGACTTCTTCCCCGCGACCACCGGCGAGATCATCCACGTCGACGGCGGTTACCACGCGATGGGAGCGTGATAGGTGGCCACCTCGCTCGTTGAGCTCCGCGTTCTGGACGGCGCCAATCTCTACTTCAGTCGCGCCGCGATCAAGCTGACGCTGGACGTGTCGGCGATCGCGGACGCGCCCGCACCGGCGGCGAAGGCGTACGGACAGGCGATCGGTCTCGGCGCCACCCGCCCCGGCCGGATCGGCTCCGGGTTCCGGCAGCGGTTCGCGATCCGGGTCGCCGGTCACGTCGTCCGGCGGATCGCCCGGGAGGCCGGGATCGGGCGGATCGGCGTACGGGTCCGCCCGGAGTCCGACGTACGGCGGCTCGTCGTGGCGTTCCCGTGGGCGCACGAAGGACGCGCGCGGGCGCTCGGAGCGGCGATCGTCGAGGTGCTGGATGCCTTCGGCGCCGATGATCTGACCGAACTCATCCACACCGTCGGCGAGCGGGTGCGGGACGAGCCGCCGGGCAACCCGCCGCCGACGCTACGGCCGAAGGTGCCCGTGGTCGCGGTCACCGGGACGAACGGCAAGACCACGACGTCGCGGATGATCGCGCACATCGGGCGCGCCGCCGGGCTGCACGTCGGCTGGTCGAGCACCGACGGCGTGTACTTCGACGGTGAACTGGTGAAGTACGGCGACTTCTCCGGCCCGAGTGGCGCCGGGCAGGTGCTGTCCCAGCCAGGGATCCAGCTCGCGGTGACCGAGACCGCCCGCGGCGGGATCCTGCGCCGCGGCATCGGAGTCGCGTACAACGACGTCTCGGTGGTCACCAACATCAGCGCGGACCATCTCGGCCTGGGCGGGATCGACACCGTCGACCAACTCGCCGAGGTGAAGGCGGTGATCACGCACATCACCCGGCCGCGCGGCTGGTGCGTGGTGAACGGCGACGACCCGCGGACGTTCGCGATGCGGCTCGGCTCGCCGGCCAAGTGCTGGGTGTTCTCCCGCGACCCCGACTCCCCGTCGATCCGGACCGTGCTCGACGAGGGCGGCCGGGCGACGACCGTGCTCGACGGGTTCGTCACGGTGCTCGACGCCGCCCGCGACCCGGAGCCGTTGCTCAAGGTCGTCGACGTACCGATGACGCTGTCCGGGCTGTCGCACTACAACGTCGAGAACACCCTCGCGGCGGCGTCGGCGGCGCTCGGTCTCGGGCTGCCGCGGGCGGCGGTGGTCGAGGGCCTGAGCACCTTCGCGCCGAACGAGAACAACCCCGGCCGGATGAACATGTACTCGCTGCGCGACTTCACCGTCGTCATCGACCTCGCGCACAACGAGGCCGGGCTGGAGGCGCTGCTCGAGATCATGAACGGCGTCCGGCCGGAGGGCGGCCGGCTGATGCTGGCGCTCGGATCGCCGGGCGACCGGGCCGACGACATGGTCTCGGCGCTCGGGGCGATGGGTGCGCGGGCGGCCGACCGGGTCGCGATCGGCCACAAGAGCGACTATCTGCGTGGTCGGCCGCCGGAGGAGCTCGAGGCGGTGTTCCGCGCGGGCGCCGCGTCGGTCGGTGTGACCGACGTACCGGCGTTCCCGACCGAGCTCGCGGCGACCCAGGCCCTGGTCGCGGAGGCACGCCCCGGCGATGTGGTGGCGGTCATGTCTCTGCAGCATCGGGCGAGTCTTGACGAGTGGTTGCGGTCCGAGGGAGCTACTGTCGACACACCGGAGACCTTGAAGAGCAAGGTCGAGAGAGCCCAGCACTAGCCCCGTCGGCCCGCCCGCTCGGGGTGGGAACGGGGTGTGATGCGCTACCTGTGGTCGATTCCGGCCGCGGTGGTCGCCTGGTTCGTGGGCGGCTTCTCCGCGACGTATCTGAAGGGGCTGCCGGAGGGTACGACGTACTTCGTGCCGCCGCGGATCGACCTGGTGGTGCTCGGCGGGTTCGCCGGTGGCGTGCTGGCCGGGCTGCTGATCGGACGGATCCGGATCGCCGTACCTGTCGTGCTGGTCGTTGCCGCGGGCATGTGGTGGCTGACCGGGAACTCGTTCGGGCAGCGCGACCTGCTGATCACGTTGCTGGTGGCAAGCGCTGTTGGCGCGTTCTTCGGTGCCCTGGGCGCCAGGAGTACGGTCGTCGCGGCGTTCGCGCTGGCCCTTCCGGTGGCCTGGACCGCGCTGCGGCCGGCCGAGCAACTCGCCGACTGGCAGTGGCTGTGGCAGCTGAACGGCCTGCTCGTCGGCGCCGGTCTCGCGATCCTGCTCTACATCGCCTGCTGGAAGCGCGGCTGGCGGTCGGTGGGGTCCTGGATCCCGCTGACCGGGTTCTACCTGGTGTGCTTCGGGATCGTCGCGTCCGTCCGCCTGGTCAGCCAGTCGACCGGGAAGCCGATGGACGCGGTCGGTGACGCGTCGACCGAGGCCTTCTTCCAGTCGTTCGAGCCGTTGCTGCGCGAGTACTGGCCGTGGATGGTCGTCGGCGTCCTGCTCGCGATCCCGATGGTGGCCCTCAAGCTCCGCGCCCTGCCGCCGCCACCGCCGCCCCCGGACCCGTACGCCGACAAGTCGAACGACGCCGTACTGTCCGACGACCTCGACTGGATCGACCAGCAGGAACCCCGCCGCCGTCTGCTGTCCCGGCGTCCCAGCGTGCAGTCAGCTCAGGAGTGACTGGCCGATCCATTCGCCGGGCTGGAACCCGGGTGGGAGGGCGAAGACCGCGGAGCCGATCGTGGTGGTCCATTCGTTGAGGGCGTCGACCGCGTCCAGGCGGGTCAGCAGGGGGAGGAACTGGCCTGCGATGTCGGCCTGGTGGCTGAGGAAGATCAGGCCGGACTCGCGGGTCGCGCCCGTGTCGTGAACGTAGTTCAGGCCCTTGCGGAAGATGCGGCGGCCGTCGTTCTCGGAGTGGTGCGAGAGGCGGGCGTGGGCGTTCCGGGCGATGACGAGCCGGCCGTCGGCGTCGCGGGCCTCGAGGTCGAGTTCGTCGTGTTCGGCGGTGCCGGTGAGGGGCGCGCCGGTCGAGAGTTTGCGGCCGACGGCGCGTTCCTGCTCGGAGCGGGTGAGTTCGTCCCAGGTGTCGAGGTTCAGGCGGATCCGGCGTACGACGAGGGTCGTACCGCCGCGGAACCCGTCTTCGGTGGACCAGACGGTGTCGTCGAACTCCGGCGTACCGAAGGCCGGGTTGCCGGTGCCGTCGACCTGGCCGAAGAGGTTGCGACCGGTGACCGGTTCGCCGTTCGCGCCGGTGCTGTCCCAGAAGCCGGTCTGGCGCCAGAGCGGGGTCGCGAACGGCTTGGCGTCGGCGATCAGTCGTCGTACGGCGTGCACCACGCTGACCGCGTCGTCGGCGCCGACCATCAGCAGCAGGTCCCCGCCCGACCAGGTGGTTTGCAGCCGGTCGTGCTTCATGACGGGAAGATCGTCCAGTCCTCGGGGCTTTTGTCCGGTCAGGTCGAACACCCGCGGGCCGAACCCGACCGTCACCGTCACGCCCTTGTTGGGCACGGCCAGCTCCGGCGCGGTGTCCCCAGGCGCCGGTCGTCCATCGGTCAGCGCGACGATGTCACTCGTCCACAACCGCATCAACCGCCCGAGCCCCGCCCGATCCGTGGCCAGCCGGAACGCCACCAACTCAGCCGAAGCCGGCGCCCCACGAGCAATCCCCACCTGATGCTCCCCGTACGGCGAGATCGTCCGGGAGACGGGCTCAGGTGTGGTGCTGTCCTTGGCCAGGGCAACGACAGCACCACCGGTCGCCGCGGCGCCGGCTGCGGCCGCACCGGCGTACCCGAAGAACTGTCGTCTGGTAGTCACTTGGTGCTGGGGGTCGGGTGGTAGTGCTCTTCCTCTTCGGTGAACGCCTTCACCGGGACCTTCAGGTCGTGGGTTGTGTTGTCGGAGAACTTGAGCGTGAGCGGGACCTCGTCGCCCGGCTTCAGTGGCTGTTTCAGGGACATCAGCATGATGTGGTCGCCGCCGGGGGACAGGTGGGTGTGGGAGCCGGCGGGGACGGTGATGCCGCCGGGCTTCTCGCGCATCACCATCTTGCCGTCCTGCATCGCCATCTCGTGCAACTGCACCACCGCGGCGATCGGTGAAGTTGCCGAGGTCAACTTCACCTCGGTGTCACCGGGATTGGTCAGCGACAGGAACGCGGCCGTCATCGTGGTGTCCTTCGCGCCGGTCGTCGCCCGCACCCACGCGTCCTCGACCAGGATGCCGGGGGTGCTGACCGCCGCCTCCTGGGTCGCATTCGATCCGCACGCGCCCAGCAGGAACGGCACCAGCAGCAACAGCAACTTCGTCTTCACGCAACGGCCAACGAGACTTGCCCTAGGCAAGTTCCCGCGGCGACTCGTCTGTGATCTCTTCGTCGGGTTGCACGAAGTCGGGGTCGCCGCCCTCGTCACCCGACCGCGCCCCGGCCTGCGCGAGGTGCGACACCGATTCGAGTTCCGCGAGTACCGACTGATGCTGGTCGACGCACAGCACGACGAGATCACCCGGGTTCGACCGCCCCAGAGCGAACCGCACCGCCTCGAGCTCGTCCAGTACGACGTCCACCCGGCGGCACCGCGCACCGCTGTCCATCGCGGCCTGGACGCCGGACTGCACGAGACCTGCCGACTCGCCGCGCTTGCGCCCGCGCAGGCGGGCGTCCTCGCGGACGACGACCACGTCGAAGTGCTGCGCCGCGACCTCACCGAGTTCGCGGATGTCGTCGTCGCGCCGGTCGCCCGCGGTCGCGATCACGCCGATCCGCGACGGCCGCCCGACCTCGGACGATGCGCTCAGGCTCTCCCCGAGCCGGTCGACGAAGTCGCCGAGCATCCGCATCGCCGGCGCGTTGTGGCAGTAGTCGACGATCACGCTGCGGCCGTCGACGTCGATCTCGTTCAGCCGGCCCGGCGACAGGTAGTACGACGTGTTGAACGTCCGCAGCCCCTGCCGGATGTCGTGCAGCGGCGCACCGGCCGCGAACGCCGCCGCGGCCGCCGCCATCGCGTTCTGCACGTTCATCATCGCCCGCCCGCCGAACGTTGCCGGCAGCAAATGGGTCCACGCGAGCTGCATCGACCGGCGCCCGTGCTTGACCACGATCATGTCGCCCAGGTCCGAGCGCTCCAGCACCACGGCCCGCCCGCCGCGGCGGCAGTGTCCCTCGATGTAGTCGCGGACCTCGCTGCCCGGCTCGGCCATGCTGAACCACACGACCTGCCCGGAGCACTTCCGGCGCATCTTGCGTACCAGCGGGTCGTCGGCGTTCAGTACGGCGTACCCGGTCCGCGGCACCGCCTCAACCAGCACGGCCTTCACGTCGGCCAGCTGTTCGAGCGTGTCGATCCCGCGCAGACCCAGGTGATCCGGCTGCACGTTCAGGACGACGGCCACGTCGTTGCGCTCGTACCCGAGCCCTTCCCGCAGGATCCCGCCGCGCGCCACCTCGAACACCGCGAAGTCGACGCGCGGGTTCTGCAGCACCATCCGCGCCGACTTCGGGCCGGACGCGTCCTGCCGGATCACCAGCCGCTCGTCGATCACGATGCCGTCGGTCGACGTCATTCCGACCTTGCGGCCCATGCCCTTGAAGACGTGGCTGATCATCCGCGACGTGGTCGTCTTGCCGTTCGTCCCGGTGACCGCGACGATCGGGATCCGGCTGACCGCACCGGGCGGGAACAGCATGTCGACCACCGGCTTCGCGATGTACTGCGGTTCGCCGATCGTCGGGTTGGTGTGCATCCGGAACCCGGGCGCCGCGTTCACCTCGCAGATCGCGCCGCCGGTCTCGCGCACCGGCTGGGTGATGTCGGGGCAGATGAAGTCGATCCCGGCGATGTCCAGCCCGATCATCCGGGCGGCCTCCTCGGCGATCTCGACGTTCTCCGGGTGCGCCTCCCAGGTCCGGTCGATCGAGATCCCGCCGGTGGACATGTTGCCGGTCAGCGTGAGCTTCACCATCACGTCCTCCGGCGGTACGTCGTCCAGGTCGAAACCCTGGTCGCGCACCAGCTGACGGGCCGCGTTGTTGATCGTGATCCGGGTCAGGATCTTCTCGTGCCCGACACCGCGCCGCGGGTCGGCGTTGGTGATGTCGACGAGCTCGGCCACGGTGTGCACGCCGTCGCCGACGACATGCGCGGGCACGCGTTCGGCGATCGCCTCCATCCGGCCGTTGATGATCAGGCACCGGTAGTCCTTGCCGGTGACGAAGTTCTCCACGATCACGTACCCGCGCCGGGACTGCTCGGCCGCGATCGGGAACGCCTCCCGGACCGCGGCCGCGTCCTGCAGGTTCAGGCAGACGCCGCGGCCGTGGTTGCCGTCGAGCGGCTTGCACACGACCGGGTAGCCGATCTTGTTGGCGAGCGAGACGGCGTCCTCGACCGCGCGGACCGACTCCGACCGCGGCACCGGCAGACCGGCCGACGCGAGCAGCCGGGTGGTCAGGTCCTTGTCGCTGGCGACGTCGACGGCGATCGAGCCGGTCTCGGACGTCATCGTGGCCCGGATCCGCTTCGCGTGCACGCCCTGCCCGAGCTGGACCAGGCTGGCCTTGTTGAGCCGGATCCACGGGATGTCCCGGGACACCGCCTCGTCCACGATCGCCTGCGTGGACGGCCCGAACGCGGTCCGCTCGGCCTGCTTGATGAACTTCTCCAGCTCGGTGGTGAAGTCGAACGCAGGGTCCGGCTGCACGAGGTTGTTCACGAACCGTACGGCGAGCTCACCCGCCGCGAGCCCGACGGGTTCGTCGGCGTACGCGTAGGTGATGTTGTAGACGCCGGGCGAGCCTTTGACCTGGCGCGTCTTGCCGCGGCGCATGTCGTGGCCGGCCTCCTGCTGGAGCTGCAGCGAGACGTGTTCGGCGATGTGGCCGAGCCAGGTGCCTTCGTACAGGCGCTCGATGAACCCGCCCTTGCGGCCGCGCGAGCAGTGGTGCTGGTCGAGCCGGGGGAGGTCCGCGAGCAGCCGCTCGGTGAAGCCGGGGATCGTGTTCGACGGGAAGTTCTCGAGCGAGCCGAGGTCGACGACCAGGTGGATCGCGGGGTCGTAGCTCCAGATGTTCGGGCCGCGGTAGACGCGGGTCTCGATGATCTTCAGGTCCGGGGCCGGGGTGCCGTGCGTTTCGGTCATGGGTTTCCGTTGTCTGCTCGCGTCGGGTCGGGGGAGACGGGGTCGGCGCCGGCCGCCTGTGTTGATCTGCTCAGGGGCTCGGTCGCCCCCGGTCTGGACTCCCCGGCCCCGATCGCGGACCTGGCCGCCGTGGCCGACTTCGCCGTACGGCGGCCCGCGCGCCGCTTCCGCTCCTCGTAGTACCTCGGCGACACGCCCTCGGCCGCGATCTCCTTGGCGAGCTTGCGCAGATCGGCCTCGGCGGCGGCCATCTCGGCGATCTCCTCGGCCGGCGGCTGCGGGCCGTACGACAGCAGCACCCGGTCCTGCAGATCGAACGTCGCCGTGGCCGGCAGCACATGCAGGACGACGCCGGACGCGAGAATCGGCTCGGACCGCTTGGCGTTGTGGGCGTTCGACGTGATCCGGGTGCCGTCGAAGATCGTCACCGCGCCCCGGCCGACGACCTCCAGGTGGGTGCCGCGAACGACCGCCGCGGTGTCCTCGTCGACGCCGATCCCGAGCAGGCCGGGGGACTGGGCGACGAGCGACAGCAGCCGGCCGTACCGGTTGCGCTGCGCGAAGTGCTGGTCGACGATCGCGCCCTGCACCAGGCCGAGTCCGCCGGACAGCTGGCTCATCCGCTGCCGCGGGGTGGCGCCGGAGCGGCCGAACGCGATCATGTGTTCGGCGAGGATGCTCGCGCCGGCCGACGTACCGCCGACGGCCGCGCCCCGCGCGTGAGCGGCGGTGACCGCGCGGCCGAACGCCGTACCGGTCACGACGCCCGCGAGCTTCAGTTGGTTGCCCCCGGTCATGAACACCCCGGTGGCGTCGTTGAGCGGCGAGATGAACGCCGGGTCGTCCGCGTCCTCCCGGTTCTCCGGACGCACGCCGACGACGCTCTCGGCGCCGAGCGCCGCGAACAGCGCCCGGTACACGTCGACGACGTCGGGCCCGAGCGCGGACGCGGTGGGAACCACCACGATCCGCGCCTTGGACCCGCCGGCCGCGTCGACGAACTCCTGCAGCACCGTCCGCTTCTTCAGCTTGTCCTCGGCGCCACCGATCGCAAACAGGGCCCCCGGCCCACCCTGCACATCAGACATACGCGAAGGATAGGTGCTGGCACCCTCAGTGGCCGAACGTGAACCAGTTGACGTTGACGAAGTCGGCGGGCTGGCCGCTGGTGAAGGTCAGGTAGACGTCGTGGACGCCGGTGACTGCGGTGATGTTGGCGGGGACCGATCGCCAGGACTGCCAGCCGCCGGTGTTGGCGATGGCGAAGCTGCCGATCGGGGCGTTGGTGCGGCTGTCCAGACGTACTTCGACCAGGCCGCTGACTCCGCCTGCGGCGCCGGACGCTACCCGGGCGACGAACTGGGTTGCCGGCGTGCTGCCGAAGTCGATGCTGCGGTAGAGGGCCCAGTCGCCGTTGCCGACCTGCATCAGGTTCTGGCCGCCACCGGTGTCGGAGGTCGTCTCGACACCCGTCCCGCCCTGCTGCTGGAACGCTTCGGCCTGAAGCGTGCTGTACGCGCTACCGCCGCCACCCGGCGGAGGTGTGGTCGGCGGGGTGGTGCCCCCGCCCTTCGACGACACGGCCACGTAGTCCACGATCATCGGCTTGTCGGGCACCGTCGAGGCCCGCGGGGTCGGGCCGTTCAGCGCGTCCGGGAACGCTCCGCCGATCGCGACGTTCAGCAGCACGAAGTACCCGGCGTGCGAGGTCATGTTCGTCCACGTGTCCGCGGGCAGCTGGCCCTGACTGATCGAGTGGAACTGCTGTCCGTCGACGTACCAGCGCAACTGGTTCGGCGAGATGCTCGTGTCCCATTCGAAGCGGTACGTGTGGAACCCGGCCTGGCAGGTCGTGCCCGGGCAGGCCTGACTGTTGGCGATCCCACTGGTCTCGTTGCACGGGCCGCCGGGGTTCACTCCGCAGTGCAGCACGCCCCAGACGGAGTTGATCCCGTTGACGTTCTCCATGATGTCGAACTCGCCGATGCCCGGCCAGTTCCAGTAGTTCCCGCGGTACGGCGCACCGAGCGCCCAGAACGCCGGCCAGTACCCGAGCGCGGCGTCACCGGTGACGTTCGGCATCTGGATGCGGCTCTCGATCGCCAGCACCCCGCCGGCAGGAGGTTTGAAGTCGCTCCGTTGCGTCTCGACCCGGGCGGAGGTCCAGTTGCCGGCGCCGTCGCGGCGCGGCGTGATGCGCAGGTTTCCGGTGCCGTCGAGGGACAGGTTGTTCGGGCTGTTCGTGTAGTTCTGGATCTCGCCGGTACCCCAGTTCCCGGGACCGCCCGGGTAGCCGTGGCCGGTGTCGATGATCCAGTTGGCAGCGGACGGCAGCGTGCCGCCGGCACCGTCGAAGTCGTCGCTCCAGACGGTGGTCCAGCCGGCGGGCGGCGGTGGGACGTTGGCCTCCGCCGACCCGCCGATCGCCACGACGGCGATCAGCGGGGCGAGCAGCGGGAGGGCCAGGGCGAGTGCGATGGGGCGGATACGCATGTCGACCTCCAGGGGCGGTGGATGAGTCCATGGGAGCGCTCTCACGGCGGTGTGTCAACAGTTCGCGACGTGCTGGTGGTCAGAGCGCGGTGCGGTAGACGGTCGTGCTGCGGCGTACCGACATCCCCAGCCGCTGGTACATCGCCAGCGCGCCGGTGCCGGAGTGCGTCCAGAGCGTCAGCGTCTGCTTACCGCGGCGGCCTGCTCCCAGGGCCGCGTTGGTCAGGAGTGCTCGGGCCAGGCCGCGGCCGCGGAAGTCCCGCCGTACGGCGACCTGGTCGACGTACCCGTCGGGCGAGTCCGGGAGATCGAGGCTGATCGCGGCGCCGACGATCTCGTCGCCGGCGACCGCTACCGGTGACAGCTCGGGGTCGAAGCTCGAGCGCTCGATGGTCATCCCGGCCCACTCGTCGTACTCGTGCCGCCGCGGCTGCCACTCGTCGAACGCGTCCTGCAGAACCTGGTGCACGGCCAGCTCGTCACCGGACGCGAACGGCCGCAGCGTGACGCCGTCGGGCAACGTGGGCACAGCGCCCGAGACGGGCCGCTCGAGCAACCAGTTCGTCGCGAGTACGTCGTACCCGCGGGACCGGAGCAACGCCGTACCGGCCTCGTCCGCATCGTCGACCGTCTGCGCGAGCCAGTCGCTGCCGTGCTCGCGGGCCCGGGCCTCCGCCCAGTCGAGCAGCTGGGTCCCGAGGCCGCGACCGACGGACGACGGATGCACGTCGACCTGCGCGCGCCGCCCACCGTGAACCCAGGCCCACGCGACGATCTCGCCGTTCGCTGCGACCACCCGGGTGTCGAGGTCCAGCGTGATGAGGGGCCGTTGGAGGTCGGCGGCCACCTGGTCCGGGGCGCGCTCGGTCTCTCCGTGCCAGAGCTGTTCGGCCGCGGCGATCAGCTGACGGATCGCGGGTGCATCGTCGAGGGTGGCGGGGCGGGTCGAGAAGTTCATGGCCCCGATCGTGCCGTATCAGGCTGTATCAGGCAGGGGTTTCCGCGTCGGCGGCTTCGACTTCCTCGCGGGTGATGCCGAGCAGGTAGAGGATCGTGTCCAGGTACGGAACGCTCAGGTGGGTGTCGGCGGCCGCGCGGACCACCGGCTTGGCGTTGAACGCGACACCGAGGCCGGCGGCGGCCAGCATGTCGAGGTCGTTCGCGCCGTCGCCGATCGCGACCGTCTGGGACAACGGCGTACCGGACCGCTGGGCGAACTGGCGGAGCGCGGTCGCCTTGCCGGGGCGGTCGACGATCTCGCCGACGACGCGGCCGGTGAGGACGCCGTCGACGATCTCCAGCTCGTTGGCCTTCGCGTAGTCGATACCGAGCTCGGCGGCCAGCTTGTCGGTGATCTGGCTGAACCCGCCGCTGACGATCGCGAACTGGTACCCGAGCCGCTTGAGCGTGCGGACCAGCGTGCGCGCACCGGGCGCCAGCTCGATCGCGGCGTACACCTCGTCGAGGGCCGACGCGGGCAGTCCTTCGAGGGCCTCGACCCGGTTCCGCAGCGAGTCGGCGAAGTCCAGTTCGCCGCGCATCGCCTGTTCGGTGACGGCGGCGACCTCGGCCAGCCGGCCGGCGTGGTGGGCGAGCATCTCGATCACCTCGCCCTGGATGAGCGTCGAGTCGACGTCCATCACGATCAGCCGCTTCGCGCGCCGGTACAGCCCGCCGTCCTGGACGGCGATGTCGAGACCCTGCCGGACGCCTTCCTGCGCGAGGACGGTCCGCAGCGCCTCGGGATCGGCGCCGGAGACGGCGAACTCCATCGCGGTCACCGGGTACCGCGCCATCCGGCTGATCCGGTCGATGTTGGCGCCGGTGTCGGCGATCCGGCCGGCGACCGCGGCGAGTCCGGCCGCGGACAGCGGGTGGCCGATCACGGTCACCTGGCTGCGGCCCTTGCGCCGCGGCTCGTTGTCGCCGACACCTTTCTTCACCGAGATGTCGACGTCGAGGACGGAGGCGAGCGCCTTCAGCTCTTCCTTCAGGCTCTTGTGGTCCCGCGGCGCGGACAGCAGTACGCCGAGCACCAGCCGGCCCCGGAGCACGACCTGCTCGGCGTCGATCACGTCGAGCCCGCGGGTCGCGAGCGTCGACAGCACGGCGGACGTCAGCCCTGGCCGGTCGCTGCCCGTCAACGTCACCAGCAACGTGGGCCGGTCGGCCGACGCGGTCTCAACCTCACTGAGCTCAGTCATCGAACCCAAACGCTACCTAAATGAGATGACGGTCCGGTGTCCGGTCCAGATCTCAGGCATGAACGAGGCGCGCATCAGGCGAGGAGCGGCGGTGCGCAGGCGGCGACCAGAGCTCGGCGGGCGGCCGCCGCGAGGCCGAGCAGCGCGCGCCGCCGGGCATCAGCCTCCGCCCCGGTCACCGCCGCACCATCGTCCTCGAGTGCCGCATCCGCGATCGCCAAACAGCGCCGGGCAGTTGCCGCGGCCTTCACAGCGCGTGGCTCGTACCCCGGCGCCAGATCGTCACCGCGTCCCTGGCCGATCCGCCGGATGTCGATCAGCGCGTCCGCGACCTCCGGCTTCCATCGCGCCACGTCCAGAGCGGCCAACGACTCGGCCGCGTCGATCAGCGCCAACCGCAACCCGCGGTCCGCCTCACCGAGGTCGGCAGGCAGCGGCGAAGCAGCCGGTAGCACGGTCCACTGCACCGCGGGACCGACGTACGCCGGAACGAGGCCGAGCTCCGGCCCCGTGAGGACGACGGCTTCGCCGGTCTCCAGTGCGGCCTCGTTGAACGGCGGCGGTCCGGCCAGGCCGATCGGGTCGCCCGGCACCGGCAAGGCGAGGTGCGCCTGTGTCGTGCCCGCGGCGCGCAGCAGATTCAGTGCGACCGGCAGGGTGGCCGGCTCGGGATGCCCGGCGAGGCCGGCGACGTGATGACCGACGTCGTCACCGAGGATCTTCTGCGCGGCGGTGTCGGGGTCGCAGGCACCGGTCAGCATCGCGTTGGTCCACACCGTGAACCGAACCGAGGCAGAGGTCGTCAGCACGCCCGCAAGTCTCGCACCACCCGGCAACAGGTCGGCAACCGCGACCCCTTAGGTTTTGACCATGACTGCAGTGGTGGAGCTGGCGGGGGTGACGATCGTCCGCGGTGAGTCGCGGCTGCTCGACGGGATCGACTGGGCGGTCGACGAGGCCGACCGGTGGGTCGTGATCGGGCCGAACGGCGCCGGCAAGACGACGCTGCTGCAGATCCTCGCCGCCCAGCTGCACCCGACCGCCGGGGTCGCCGGACTGCTCGGTGAAGTGCTCGGTGCGGTCGACGTCTTCGAGTTGCGTCCGCGGATCGGGTTGACCAGCGCCGCGCTCGCCGACCGGCTGCCGAGGAGCGAGCGGGTGTCCGACGTCGTGATGTCGGCGTCGTACGCCGTTCTCGGCCGCTGGATCGAGGAGTACGACGAACTGGATCACGAACGTGCCAACGCGTTGCTGGCCGAGCTCGGGATCGCGCACCTGGCCGACCGGACGTTCGGCACGCTGTCCGAAGGGGAGCGCAAGCGCGTCCAGATCGCCCGCGCGCTGATGACCGATCCCGAACTGATGCTGATGGACGAGCCCGCGGCCGGTCTCGACCTGACCGGACGCGAGCAACTGGTCCGCTCGCTCAGCTCGATCGCGACCGCGGTCGGCGCACCCGCGATGGTGCTGGTCACCCACCACGTCGAGGAGATCCCGCCCGGCTTCACCCACGCCCTGCTGCTCAAGCAGGGCCGGATCGTCGCCGCCGGTCCGATGGACGAGGCACTGACCGCTGAGACCCTCAGCGAGACGTTCGACCTGGCCCTCACCCTCAAGCAGGAGGACGGCCGCTACACCGCCCGCGCCCTCTGACCCCACCAAATTTGCCTGGCTCACCCACCAATTTGCCTGGCTCACCCACCAATTTGCCTGGCAGACCCAGCAACTTGGGGGTTCTGCACTCTGGTTGCGGGTCAGGAACCCCCGAATTGGTGGGTTAGCCAGGCAAATGCGCTGGGTGGGGGAGCGGTGGAGGATGTCGACGCGTCCAACATCTGCTTGAAAGCCCCCGGGGTAGATAGGCTTGGGAAATGATGGACTGGCTGCGGGACAATCTGTGGGCGGCGTGGCTGACGATCGCGGCCGTCCTCGGCCTGGCCGAACTGGCCTCGCTGGACTTCACGTTGCTGATGCTGGCCGCCGGTGCGCTCACCGCCGCCGGTGTCGCGGCGTTCCTTCCCGGGCTGCTGTGGCTGCAGATCGTCGTCGGGTTGATCACCGCCGCCGCGATGCTCGTCGCGATCCGGCCGATGATCGTCCGGAAGATCCATCACGGCCAGGAGCTGAAGACCGGCTCGGCCCACGTGATCGGCAAGTCCGGCGTCGTGGTCAAGGAGATCCACCCCGACGGCGGCGGTTCGATCCGGCTCGGCGGCGAGCTGTGGACGGCCCGCCCGTACGACGAGGTGTCGACGATCGCCCCGGGGACGCGCGTCGAGGTGATGTCGATCGACGGCGCGACCGCGGTCGTGTACCCGGTCAGCGATCCGCTGCACCACCAGCTCGGCACCAGCGAGCCGCCGAAACCGCAGGACCCGCCGCAGTCCTGACCGTTGAGTGGTCCCCTACTCGCAGTAGTGTCGGAGGTAGGGCGGCAGACTGCCGGTCCGAGGGTTCGAGTGGAGGGTCGAGTGACCGCGTTCCTCATAGTCCTGGCACTGGTCGCCCTGGTGGTGATCGTGACCTTGGTCAAGTCCGTCCGGGTGGTGCAGCAGCAGACCGTCGGCATCGTCGAACGGTTCGGTAAGTTCAAGACCGGCCTGCAGCCGGGCCTGAACCTGCTGACCCCGTTCGTCGACAAGGTCCGCTACACCATCGACATGCGCGAGCAGGTGGTCGCGTTCCCGCCGCAGGGTGTCATCACCGAGGACAACCTGATGGTGTCGATCGACTCCGTCATCTACTTCCAGGTCAACGACCCGGTCCGGGCGACGTACGAGATCTCCAACTACATCCAGGCCATCGAGCAGCTCACCATGACCACGCTGCGAAACATCATCGGTGGTATGGACCTGGAGCAGACGCTGACCTCGCGTGAGGAGATCAACGAGAAGCTCCGGTACGTGCTGGACGAGGCGACCGGCAAGTGGGGGATCCGCGTCAACCGCGTCGAGCTGCGCTCGATCGACCCGCCGCCGTCGATCCAGGACTCGATGGAGAAGCAGATGCGCGCCGACCGGGACAAGCGCGCCGCGATCCTCACCGCGGAAGGTATGCGGCAGTCGGCCGTCCTGTCCGCCGAGGGCCAGAAGCAGTCCGCGATCCTCACCGCCGAGGGTGACAAGCAGTCCCGCATCCTCCGCGCCGAGGCCGAGCGGCAGGCCCGGATCCTGAAGGCGCAGGGTGAGGCGCAGGCCATCACCACGGTCTTCAACGCGATCCACGCCGGCAAGCCGGACCAGGGTCTGCTCGCGTACCAGTACCTGCAGATGCTGCCGTCGATCGCCCAGGGCGACGCGAACAAGCTGTGGATCGTGCCCAGCGAGATCGGCGACGCGCTCAAGGGTCTCGGCAGCGCGGTCGGCCAGGTGGCCGGGATCGCCCAGCAGGCCGAGGGCAACTGGGAGGCTCCGCAGCTCGACAACGGCCAGGTGCCGGAGATCGACAGCGCCGCACCGGCCGCGGTGGCCGAGGCCGACAACGCGGTCCGCGAGGCGATCGCCGCCGCCGAGTCCGCGGCCGTGAGCAGCCGCAGCCAGGCCGCGCCGAGCTCGCCGTCGATCCCGCCGCCGGCCCCGGCTCCTTCCCAGGAGCCGCCGGCCGCCGAACCCCCGCAACGCTGACCGACCCACCGAAGCCTCCCCGACAACCTCGGGGAGGCTTCGTTACGTCCGAAGATGTCGAGGGACGTGCCGCCACTTCTTCGGACGTAACGATTCGGACGTAACGAAGGGTCGGCTGGGGTTCAACGGGTGGACTTGTCGGCGGGGGGTGTGGTCGGGTGCGTAGAGTTCTGCAGCGATGACATGGTTCGAGGCGGTGTTCGTCCTGCTGGCGGGGATGGGCGCGGGAACGATCAACGCCGTGGTGGGGTCGGGCACGCTGCTCACCTTCCCCGCGTTACTTGCCGTCGGCATCCCTCCGGTGCTGGCGAACGTCAGCAACACGGTCGGTCTGGCCCCCGGCACGGCGGCCGGCGCGATCGGGTATCGCCGCGAGCTCGAAGGGCAGCGCGGCCGGCTGTTCCGTCTGGTGCCGGCGTCACTGGCCGGCGGCATCCTCGGCGGAGTGCTGCTGCTCACGCTGCCCGACTCCGCGTTCCACGCCGTCGTACCGGTCCTGATCCTGCTCGGTTGTGTGCTGGTCGCTTTCCAGCCGTGGCTGTCGAAGTGGATCAGCGTGCCGGCGCATCAGCACCGCGGCGCCTGGTGGGTGATCCCGGCCGTCTTCGCCACCGGTGTGTACGGCGGGTACTTCGGTGCGGCACAAGGCGTGCTGCTGATGGCGATCCTCGGCCTCGGCCTGGACTCGAACCTGCAGCGGATGAACGGTCTGAAGAACGTTCTCGCCACGGTGGTGAACACCGCGTCCGCGATCCTGTTCGTGATCGTGCACGACATCGACTGGCTCGCGGCCGGCCTGATCGCGGTCGGCTCGACCATCGGCGGTTTCATCGGCGCCCGCTACGGCCGCAAACTCCCGCCGATCGCCCTCCGTGCGCTCATCGTCTGCATAGGCGTGCTGGCCATCGTCACGATGGTGTTCTGAGGCCCGCGAGCAGCAGGTCGAGGCCGTAGTCGAACTGCTCGTCGCCGCCGGTCGTTCGCGCGAGCTCGGGGGCGAGCTCGACGACGGTCGGGAACTCCCGTGCCGACAGCGACTCCATCGTCGTCCGCAGTCGTCGCCACGCCTCCGGGTCACGCCGCTCGGCCGCCATCTGGATCTCCCACGTCACGGCCCCGAGCACGTAGGTGAACAGGGTCGTGTGAGTCCGCGCCGCCGTCTCCGGGTCGAACCCGGCCGAACGCAGGACGCCGAGCAGGCCCTCGGCGACCCGCGCGGTCTCGTGCCCGGCCAGCGGCCGGCTCGCCAGTAGTTGCGCGAGGCAAGGATGTTGCAGCATCAGGACCCGCAGTGAACCGCACACCGCGCGCACCTGGTCCGGCCACGGCACGTCCCGTGGTACGTCCGGCAGCAGACCCATCAGGTGGTCGCGGACCGCGTCGTACAGCTCGTCCTTGTTGCGGAAGTAGGTGTAGAGCGCCATCGGACCCACGCCGAGCTCGGCGGCCACGCCGCGCAGACTGAACTGCTCGGTGCCCTTCGCCTCCATCAGCTCGAGTGCGGTGCGCACGATCAGTTCCGCGCTCAGCGTGTTCCGCGGTGTCCTAGCCATCAGACCCGGCCATGTGACCCAGCTCCCTTCGATGCTCCTAACGTACAGTGTATAGTACGGCGTATGCGAGCCATTCAGATCACCGAGTTCGGTGGACCCGAGGTCCTGAAGATCAGCGATGTCCCGGAGCCGGTCGCCGGCGACGGGCAGGTCCTGATCGCGGTCGACCGCGCGGGGATCAACTACGCCGACACCCACCAGGTCGAGAACAGTTACCTGTCCAAGACCGAGCTCCCGCTGATCCCCGGCGGCGAGGTCGTCGGGCGCACCGAGGACGGCCGCCGCGTGGTCGCGCTGGTGGGTTCCGGTGGGTACGCCGAGCAGACCGTCGCGCACGCGCCGTACGCCTGGGATGTTCCGGAAGGCGTCACCGACGGCCAGGCGCTCGCTCTCGTTCTGCAGGGCACCACCGCGTGGCACCTGCTCAAGACGTCGACGCATCTGCAGCCGGGGGAGTCCGTCCTGGTGCACGCCGGTGCCGGCGGTGTCGGTTCGCTCGCGGTTCAGCTCGCCAAGCTCTGGGGCGCCGGCCGCGTGATCGCAACCGCCTCCACCGAGGAGAAGCGCAAGCAGGTCCTCGACCTGGGCGCCGACGCCGCGATCGACGGTACGCCGGAAGGCCTGAAGGACCGCATCCTCGAAGCCAACGGCGGCAAGCCCGTCGACATCGTGCTCGAGATGGTCGGCGGTCAGACGTTCGACGAGTCGTTCGCCGCGCTCGGCCGCTTCGGCCGCCTGGTCACGTTCGGTGCCGCGTCCCGGCAGGCGGCCGCCCCGATCGACTCGAGCCGGTTGATGAAGGGTTCGAAGACGATCGCCGGCTTCTGGCTGGCCGACTGCTTCGCGAACCCGCAGCTGCTCGGCGGTCCGCTGGCCGAGCTGTTCGACCTGACCGCGAGCGGCAAGCTCCGACCGGTCGTCGGCGGCGAGTACGCGCTGTCCGACGTCGCCTCCGCCCACGAAGACCTGCGAGCCCGCCGCACCGTCGGCAAGCTCGTCCTGGATCCCTCCCACTAGGAAGAAGTCACGATGACTGTCGCAGTAGAGAAGGTTCTGTACACCGCCCACGCCACCGCGCACGGCGGCCGCGACGGCAAGGTCGCCAGCAACGACGGCAAGCTGGATGTCGTCGTCGCGCCGCCGGCCGAGATGGGTGGCACCGGCAACGGCACCAACCCCGAGCAGCTGTTCGCGGCCGGTTACGCGGCCTGCTTCCAGAGCGCGCTCCAGGTGGTGGCCCGCCGGGCTCGCGCCGACGTGAGCGGCTCGACCGTCACCGCCGAGGTCGGCATCGGCCCGATCAACGGCGGCGCCGGCTACGGCCTCGAGGTCGCCCTGGTGGTCAGCCTGCCGGGCGTCGGGGACCGCGCCGCCGCCGAGGAGCTCGTCGCCAAGGCGCACGAGGTCTGCCCGTACTCCAACGCCACCCGCGGCAACATCAAGGTCGACCTGAAGGTCGCCTGACGCTCACATCCGCGCGAGGGCCTCTTCCAGGAGGCCCTCGGTGGCGGACACCGGGGCCGCGGAGATCGTCAGCCCTTCCATGATCGCGACGTACTCGTCGACCTCCTCGAGCTTGTCCAGGTAGACCGCGCTCGCCGCGTGCTCGATGTACACGATGTCCGGCAGGTCGCCGTCCGGGAACCGCAGCAGGCTGAACGCGCCGCCGGCGCCCGGGTAGCCGACGCTGCTGAACGGCATCACCTGCAGCGTGATGTTCGGCTGCGCCGACCACTTCAGCAGGTGCTCGATCTGCGCCCGCATCACGTCCTCGCCGCCGACGGGCCGGTGCAGCACCGACTCGTCGATGACGACCCACAGGCGGGCCGGGTTCGGCCGGGTGAGGATCTGCTGCCGGGTCACCCGCAGCTCGACCCGCTGGTCGACCTCCTGATGCGGCAGGAACGACTTGCCCATCTGTACGACGGCCCGCGCGTACTCCTCGGTCTGCAGCAGGCCCGGGACGAACATCACCTCGTACGTCCGGATCAGTGTCGCGGCGACCTCGAGCCCGACGTAGTTCGCGAACCAGCTCGGCATCACGTCGCCGTACCGGGACCACCAGCCCGGGTTGTTCGCCGCCCGGGACAGCTCCATCAACCGGTAGCGCTCGTCCTCGTCGGCCATCCCGTACAGCTCGAGCAGGTCGCTGACGTCGCGTTCCTTGAACCCGACCCGGCCGAGCTCCATCCGGCTGACCTTGGACTCCGACGCCCGGATCTGCCAGCCCGCGTCGGCACGACTGATCCCGGCGGATTCACGCATCCGCCGCAACTGCCCACCGAGCATGATGCGCAGCGCCGTAGGCCCACCGTCGCCGCCGCTCACCGTCTGCTCACTCACTCCGACCTACGCCCAGCCACGCACCCATTCCAGCGGGTGATGCTACCGCCTGTCCACAGGTATCGCCCGATGAGTCCGCCGCCGCACGAGATGTCTGACGAGGAAACGAGCGTCCGGAGAGGGCCGAAGCCGGGCTCAGGGCTGCTCAGGGCTGGGCGAGATCCAGCACGGTTGCGGTCGGCAACTTCGCCAGCTCGGAGCCGTCGATCAGGATCTTCGAGTCGCGGATCCCACTGCCGATCACCACCGGCCCGGCCTGCACGACCGCCTCGTCGACCAGCACCGGCCAGTCCGCGGGCAGTCCGATCGGCGTGATCCCGCCGTACTCCATGCCGGTCGAGCCGACGGCGTCGTCCTGCGCGGCGAACGAGATCTTCCGGACGCCGAGGTGCTTGCGGATCACGCCGTTCACGTCGGCCCGGTCGGTGGCCAGCACCAGCACCGCGGCGTACGACGCTTCGCCGCCGCGCTTGCCGAGCACGACGACACAGTTCGCCGAGGCGGCCATCGGTACGTCGTACTGCGCGCAGAAGGCCGCGGTGTCGGCCAGCTCCGCGTCGATCCCGGCCGCGTACGCCGGCAGCGCACCGAGCGCGTCCCGTACCGGCGCCGCGAGCAGCTCCGGCACCTCGGCGGCGGGCTTCCACTCGAGCTTGCCCAGCACCGGCCCCGTCACGACTGCGGCTCCTTGACGAGGTCGGCGTATTCGGTGTGCTCCTCGAGGAACGACTGGTAGAACGGGCAGGCCGGGCGCACCTTGAGCCCGGCGTCGCGGGCGTCCTCGAGGGACTTGACGGCGATCGTCCCGGCCACGCCGCGACCGCGGAAGTCCGGCAGCGTCTCGGCGTGCAGGAAGATGATGACGCCCTCGTGCAGGCGGTAGTCCACGAAGCCCATCAGGGTGCCGTCGGCGTCGTGCGCCTCGTACCGGCTGTGGTCCTTCGCGTCCACGACCTCGATCTCGTTCTCCATGTCCGCAACTCTAGCCACGCTCACCCAGGGTTCGCGGATCGTCACCCCGGGGGCACCGGCCGCAAGGCTTCGGCAGCCACAGGACAACCACGGGCCGGGAGGAGCGAGGATGAGCAGCGAGCACGCGTTGGCGCACGGCAAGGCGATACCGAGTCTCGTGTCGGCACATCCCGGAGAGCCCGCGCTGGCTGATGACGCACGGGCGGGTCGCGGAGGCCGAGCGGATCGTCGACCGGAAGCGGCGCGACCAGGAACCCTAAGATGACGGCGTGGGTTCATTGCTGATCGCCGGGACGACGTCCGACGCCGGGAAGACGACCGTCGTCACCGGGCTGTGCCGCTGGCTGGCGCGGCAGGGCGTGCGGGTCGCGCCGTACAAGGCGCAGAACATGTCGAACAACTCGATGGTCTGCGCGGACGGCACCGAGATCGGCCGCGCGCAATGGATCCAGGCCGTTGCCGCCGGCGCCGAGCCCGAGGCCGCGATGAACCCGGTGCTGCTCAAACCGGGCAGCGACCGGCGCAGCCACGTCGTCCTGATGGGCGAGCCGTGGGGTGAGCTGTCCGCCCGCGGTTTCCTGACCGAGCGGACGGAGTTGGCGAAGGCGGCGTTCGCGGCGTACGACGATCTCGCGTCTCGCTACGACGTGGTGATCAGTGAGGGCGCGGGCAGTCCGGCGGAGATCAACCTGCGGCAGTCGGACTACGTGAACATGGGACTCGCGCAGCACACGCGAGCGCCGGTTGTCGTGGTCGGCGACATCGACCGCGGGGGAGTGTTCGCGTCGATGTTCGGGACGGTCGCCTTGCTCGGCGCCGCCGACCAGGCCCTGATCAGCGGGTTCCTGGTGAACAAGTTCCGCGGCGACGTCTCGCTGCTGCAGCCCGGGATCGACATGCTCGCCTCGGTCACCGGCCGCCCGACGTACGGCGTACTGCCGTGGCTTCCCGAGCTGTGGCTGGACTCCGAGGACGCGCTGGACATCCCGGTACGTCGTACTGCACCGGGCGACCTGCTGACGATCGCGGTGGTGCGCTTCCCGCGGATCAGCAACTTCACCGACCTCGACGCGCTCGCGGTGGAGCCGACGAACAGCGTGTTCTTCACCACGAGCCCGGGGGAGGTCCGCGACGCCGACCTGGTCGTCCTGCCGGGCTCGCGCGCGACCAGCTCCGACCTGGAGTGGTTGCGGTCGCTCGGTCTCGCCGACGCGGTCGCGGCACGGGTCGCGGCGGGGCGTCCGGTGCTCGGCGTCTGCGGGGGCTACCAGATGCTCGGCGCGACGATCTCCGACCCGTACGGCGTCGAGTCGGGCGGGTCGTCGACCGGTCTCGGGCTGTTGCCGGTAGCAACCACCTTCGCCCGGGAGAAGACGCTGGCGCGGCCGGCGGCGACGGCGTACGAGATTCACCACGGCGTCGTCGACGTGATCGGCGCCGCCGAGGAGTTCCCGGGTGGCTGCCGCAGCGGCACCACGTGGGGCACGATCTGGCACGGGCTGCTCGACGACGACACCGCGCGGCACGCGTTCCTCACCGAGGTCGCCGCGCTCACCGGCAAACCTGCGCCCGACGGCTCGGTCTCGTTCGCGGGCCTGCGCGAGGAACGGCTGGACCGCCTGGCCGACATGATCGACGAGTACGCCGACACCGCCGCGCTCCTGCACCTGATCGAGCACGGCCCACCACCGGTCCCGTTCATCCCACCAGGAGCACCTTGAAATCCCACCTGCAGCAGTACCTCCAGGACACCCGTGCGTTGATGCTGGCCAAGCTCGACGGGATCAGTGAGTACGACCGGCGGCGTCCGCTCGTACCGTCCGGGACCAACCTGCTCGGGTTGGTGAAGCATCTGGTCGGCATCGAGTACGTGTACCTCGGGACGAGCGTGGGCCGCCCGCCGGCCGACGTACTGCCGTGGGAGGCGGACGGATCGGTGTGGCAGGGCGCCGACATGTGGGCGAAGCCGGAGGAGTCGACGGAGTACATCACCGGGCTCTACCGCGAGGCCTGCGCGCACAGCGACCGCTCGATCGCCGAACTCGACCTGGACCACCCGGCCGAGGTGCCGCACTGGGCCGAGGGCGAGCGCGGTACGACGTTCGGCGCGCTGCTGGTCCGCGTCGTCGACGAGACCGCGCACCACGCCGGTCACGCGGACATCGTCCGCGAACTGATCGACGGCCAGGGCGGCCGGGACGCGGACATGCTCGACGAGGCTGGGTGGTCCGACTTCTACGCCAAGATCCAGCGAGCGGCCGAGACGTTCCGCCAGTCCTGAAGCCGGATGTGACTACCTGGTCACTGCGCACAGGCGGTGCTACGGTGAACACCGAGCGCGCCCCTGCCCCTGGCGACGATCGGTCGCTGCGGGTGGTCCAGGGGGAAAATGAACAGCGCGTCCGATGCCGGCGATACCTTCGTGCGGATCTGGTCGGCTCACGGTGACCAACTGCGCTGGATCGCTGCGACGATTCTGCGCGACGCAGCCGCTGCGCAAACGGTCGTGGTCGACGTGATCACTGCCTACTGTGCGAGACCACCCCGGCCGGACGGCGGGCTGCTCCCGTCACGCCACGAGCTGGCACGCCTGACCTATTTGCACTGCCTGCGTGCCGGAGCCGTCAGCGACCGGATCGACGGCAGGCCGCAGCGCGATCGTTTCGACAGCACTGTCGGGAGCATCGTCATCGTCGGGCTGCGAGTGCTTGCGCAGCATCAGCGGGCCGTGCTTGCGCTGGTCCAGCTCGGAGATCACAGCTGTGACGACGTCGCCGACCTTCTTGGTCTGCCGACCGAGGTCGCGGCCCAGTTGCTCGCCAGCGGGCTGCGGGAAGCAGAGCCTGCTCCCGCTCCCGGACGGGAACCTGGCCCGGGGGTCGTGGAGCTGCTTGCCTTGGTGGCGCACCAATGAACCTCGCGGACATCGTTCGCACTGAGGCCGCTCTGCGGCAGCTCGCCGTGCGGCTCGGCTCGGAGTACGCCGACGCTGCCCCCGGTCACGTCGTCCGGCTCGTGACCAAGGTTGCGCAAGGTCAAGCGAACGCGGGCCACCGCGGCTGGCGGCTCATCGAGCTCACCGAACTCGAGGTCCGTGAGCGACTGCTGACAGACTGAGCGCGTGGAGGACTTCGAACGTCTGCGGGGCCGGTTGTTCGGGATCGCGTACCGGATGACCGGCACGGCGACCGATGCCGAAGAGATTCTGCAGGACGCGTGGCTGCGTTGGCAGGATGCCGACCGGGCGACGGTGCGGAACCCTGATGCCTACCTGGCGAAGGTCGTCACCAACTTGTCGATCAAGCAGCTGACGTCGGCGCGAGCGCGGCGGGAGCTGTACGTCGGCGAGTGGTTGCCGGAGCCGGTGCTGACAGGGCGGTCCGAGTTCGACGCGCTCGAGCCGCTGGAGGTCGTCGCCCAGCGGGATTCGGTGTCGTTCGCGCTGCTACTGCTGCTGGAGGCGCTGACTCCGGCGGAGCGGGCGGCGTACGTCCTGCACGAAGCGTTCGGGTACAGCCATCGCGAGGTGGCGGAGCTGATCGGGACGACGGACGCCAACGCCCGGCAACTACTGTCCCGCGCACGCAAGCGGGTGACTACCGATTCACCGCGCCGGCAGCCGGTCGACCGGGCCGGCTGGCGGGAGTTCGTCGGCCGCTTCCTGGCGGCGGCGCAGTCGGGCGAGATCGAGCAGCTCGAACGCCTGCTGGCCGAGGATGTTGTCTCCACCGCGGACGGCGGCGGCAAGGTGATCGCGGCCCGGAACCCGGTCGTCGGCCGGACCCTGGTGGCGCGGTACCTGATCGGGACGCTGCAGAAGTTCGGCGTGGGTTTCGTCCTGCGGTTCGCGGAGGCGAACGGCGAGCCGGTCCTGGTCGCCGAGAGTCCCGACGGGCTGATGGCGGTGTGCTTCGTGGAGGCCGGGCCGCAGGGCGTCAGCGCTCTCCGGTTCGTGATGAATCCGGAAAAGCTCGCCTTCGCTGCCGCCCAGGTGTCACAAATCGGGAGGCTGTCCGATCTCTCCTGGTGAACCGAAAGGACATCAGGATGACTTCCCTTCTCGTCACCGGTGGGACCGGCCACCTCGGCCGGCCCACCGTGATCGCGTTACGTGCGGCTGGACACGAGGTCAAGGTGCTCAGCCGCCGGGCCGGACCCGACCGTGTGGTCGCCGACCTCACGACCGGCGAAGGGCTGGCAGCCGCGCTCGAAGGTGCCGACGTGGTCGTGCATCTCGCCACCAGTCTCCGCGGCAAGGACGCGCAGCAGACCCGGAACCTGCTCCCCGCCGCGGCGGGGGTGAAGCACCTCGTGGTGATGTCGATCGCCGGGATCGACCGGATCCCGCTCGGGTACTACCGGGCCAAGCTCGAGGTCGAGCGGCTGGTCGAGGAGTCGGGGGTGCCGTACACGATCCAACGCGCCACCCAGTTCCACGCCCTGGTCGATCGCGTCTTCGCCGCCCAGCGGTACCTCCCGGTCGTGATCGCGCCGAAGATGATGATGCAGCCGATCGCCGCCGAGGACGTTGCCGCCCGGCTGACCGAACTGGTCGGCGAGCCCCCGGTGAAGGGGCGGGCCCCGGACATCGGCGGGCCGGAACGCCTGTCGGTGCCGGAGCTGGCCCACCTCTGGAAGCGGGCGAAGGGCTCTCGGCGCCCGATCCTCGGCGCGCGTCTGGGCGGCAAGGTGTTCCGCGCGTTCGCGAACGGCGAGGCGATGGTGGACGGGCCGGCGTACGGGCGGATCACGTTCGCGGAGCACCTCGGATGAGAACCTACGTCCGCGCCGTGCTCGTGATCTTCGCCGCGCTCCAGCTGTTCCTCGGCGCCTGGCTGACGTTCCTGCCGAAGTCCTTCTACGACAACGTGCCGACTGTCGACTGGGATCCGCCGTTCAGCGAGCACGCGTTCCGCGACTTCGGCAGCGCGTCGCTCGGTCTCGCCATCGTGCTGGCCGCCGCGGCGATCCGGCCCGAACGCTACCTCGCGGGCGTCGCCCTGCTCGCGTACGTCGCGTTCGCGCTGCCGCACATGATCTTCCACCTCAGCCATCTGCAGCACGGCGAAGTCGGCTGGTCGATCGTGCTCGGGACGGTCGTGACGCTGATGTTCGTGGTGCCTGCCAGTGCGCTACTAGGAGTTCGCAAGATGACTTGACGACTGTGACAGTAAAACTGTCACAATAGCGCCCATGGGTCCACTGGAGGGCGTGAAGGTGGTCGAGCTGGCCGGGCTCGGTCCGGCGCCGTTCGCGTGCATGATGCTCGCCGAGCTCGGCGCCGAGGTGCTGCGGATCGATCGTCCCGGCGGCGGGATGTCGATGGGCCCGCCTGAGCTCGATCTGGTCAACCGCGGGCGCCGGAGTGCAGCCCTGGACCTGAAGCAGCCGGCCGCGGTCGACGTCGTACGGCGGCTGGTCGCGCAGGCCGACGTACTGGTCGAAGGGTTCCGGCCCGGGGTGGCCGAGCGGCTCGGACTGGGGCCCGCGGACTGTCATGGGATCAATCCGCGGCTGGTGTACGGGCGGATGACCGGGTGGGGACAGGACGGTCCGCTCGCGCAGGCGGCCGGGCACGACATCGACTACCTCGCGGTGTCCGGCGCGCTGCATCTCATCGGGCGCGCCGGCGGGCCGCCGCAGGTGCCGGCGAACCTGCTCGGTGACTTCGCGGGCGGATCGCTGTACCTCGTGATCGGCGTACTCGCGGCGCTGCACGAGGCGCAACGCAGCGGGCAGGGACAGGTCGTGGACGCGGCGATCGTGGACGGCTCGGCGCACCTGACCACGATGCTGCTCGGTGCGCTCGCCGCCGGGTCGTGGCGGCAGGAGCGGGGGACGAACCTGCTCGACACCGGCGCGCCGTTCTACGACGTGTACGAGACCGCGGACGGGAAGCATGTGGCGGTCGGGGCGCTGGAGCCGCAGTTCTACGCCGAGCTGATCGGCAAACTCGGCCTGGACGCGCCGGACCGGAACGACCCGGCGAACTGGCCGGCCCTCCGCAAGCAGCTCGCCGAGACCTTCCGACAGCGGACCCAGGAGGAGTGGACCGAACTCTTCGACGGCTCTGATGCGTGTGTGGCGCCAGTGCTTCCGCTCGCCGGTGACCATCCGCATCTTGTTGCCCGAGGCATCTTTGTGGACCGGGACGGCGTCCGGCAGGCGGCTCCCGCACCGCGCTTCGACCGGACGCCCACCAGCCTGGACCGGCCGCCCGCGAAGCCGGGGGAGCACACCCGGGAAGCCTTGACCGACTGGGGAATCACCGATATCGACGACCTGCTGCAGTCCGGCGCAGCCGTGCAGAACTGAGAGGAACCCGCCTGTGGAACGTCAATTGTTCGACGCCGATCACGACGCCTTCCGGGAGACAGTCCGGTCGTTCTGCGACAAGGAGATCGTCCCGCACCACGACAGCTGGGAGGACGCCGGGATTGTCCCGCGCGAGCTCTGGACCGCGGCCGGCCAGACGGGTCTGCTGGGCTTCATGATGCCGGAGCAGTACGGCGGGGGCGGCGCGCGCGACTTCCGGTTCAACACCGTGCTGATCGAGGAGCTGACCCGGGTCCGCGCGAGCGGGGTCGGCTTCACCATCCACACCGATATCAATTCGGCGTACCTGCTGGACTACGCGACCGAGGAGCAGAAGGCCCGCTGGCTGCCGGCGTTCTGTTCCGGGGAGACGATCACCGCGATCGCGATGACCGAGCCCGGAGCCGGCAGCGACCTGCAGGGGATCCAGACCACCGCGCGGCGCGACGGCGACCACTACGTGCTGAACGGGCAGAAGACGTTCATCTCGAACGGGATTCTCGCCGACCTGGTGATCGTCGTGGCGAAGACAAACCCGGACGCCGGTGCGCAGGGGATCTCGCTGATCGTGGTCGAGCGCGGCATGCCCGGGTTCGAACGCGGCCGGAACCTGGACAAGATCGGCCTGAAGGCACAGGACACCGCGGAGCTGTTCTTCGACGACGTCCGGGTGCCGGTGGACAACCTGCTCGGCGAAGAAGGCAAGGGCTTCGTCTACCTGATGGAGAAGCTGCCGCAGGAGCGGTTGACGATCGCGGTGGTCGCGGCCGCCGCCTGCGAGAACATCCTCGACGACACACTGCGGTACGTGCAGCACCGCAAGGCGTTCGGCCGTCCGATCGGATCGTTCCAGAACAGCCGCTTCGTCCTCGCGGAACTCGCCACCGAGACCCAGATCGCCCGCGTGTTCGTCGACCGCTGCATCCAGGAGCTGAACGCCGGCACCCTGACCGTCGCGGAGGCCGCGATGGCGAAGTGGTGGACCACCGAGCTGCAGAAGAAGGTCGTCGACCGGTGCCTGCAGCTGCACGGCGGCTACGGCTTCATGACCGAGTACCCGATCGCCAAGGCCTACCTGGACACCCGCATCCAGACCATCTACGGCGGCACCACCGAGATCATGAAGGAAATCATCGGAAGAACGATGGGCATCTAGGCCCTGTCTGGTAATCCATCGCCTACTGCGGGGCACTCGGCACGGCACCTCGCCGCACGGGTGCAAAGGCCACGATGCTCCGCATCGAGACCTTCGCCCCCGCGCGCCGATGCACCGCACCGAGCACCTCCTCGCGACGGCGCTGGATTACCAGACAGGACCTAGACGCAGGGGAACCGTCGCTCGGTGCGCACGCGGGTGGCGCCGTTGCGACGGGTCCTGCGCCTGATCACCAGCCAAGGCGGTGCGAGCGACCTTTGCTGGGTATCACCGTGTGTCGTGCCCAACCCCTCCCGTGGCGCGACACACCTGGCGCCGGGGTCTTGGGCATGCCCGAACAGGCACGATCAGCGTAACTCGTCAGGCGGTAGGCCACCACGGCTCGTGACAACTAGGCCCTGTCTGGCGCCCGGGTCAGCGTGAGTCTGGCCTGCACGATGTCGTCGGCGACGTCGGTCAGCCGGCGATTGTTCGCCCGGGCGTACGAACGCATCAACGCGAACGCCTCGTCGACATCGATGTCGAGGCTGTGGCTGAGGAATCCCTTCGCCTGCTCGATCAGGATCCGGCTGTTCAGTGCGTTCTGGAGCTGCTCCGTGACGACCTCCTGCCGGGCCAGCGCACGTTGGTGCACGATGCCGATCGTGGCCGCGTCTGCCAGTGCCTGCCCCAGAGTGATCGTGTCGGCATCAAGTTCCCCGGTGGTCGCGCTGAACAGATTCACTGCCCCGAGGACGGTGTCGCGCAAACGCATCGGCAGCGCCTGCACCGAAAGGTAGCCGCCGCCGACAGCGGCTGCGGCGAAGCGCGGCCAGCGTGCGCGGGCATTCCGCAGGTCCGCGTGCTGCACCGGGTGGCCGGTGGTGAACGCCTCGAAGCACGGGCCCTGGCGGGTCTGCAACTGGGTCAGCTCGACCAGCCGCGCCTGTTCGGTGGAGGCCGCGACCAGGTTCAGCGCGCCGTGATGATCGGCGAGCAGGATGCCGCAGGCCGATACCCCCAGAAGCTCGCTGCAGTGGGCGGCGAGCCGGTCCAAGAACTCGATGACATCGAAGTCGTCGACGAGCGTGTCCGACAGTTCGATGAACACCTCGCGCACTCTACGGTCGGATGCACTCATCAGTCCTCCTCCTGTTCCTTCTCGTCCTGTTCGGGGTCTGTCGGGTCTGGCCGGTGCGGTGGATGACCGCCGGTGGCGAGGTCACCGTCCAGGTGCAGACGACCGGCCATCACGTCGACGGCGACCTTGTACAACGACAGTCCACTGCCGTACGCGTGGGCGCGCAGCCGCAACAGCGCGTCGGTGACGCTGATGCGCTGTTGGGAGGCGAGTCTGCCCGCGGCCTGGTGGACCTCGGCCCGGCGAGCCGTGAAGGCCGCCTCGATCACCTCGTCCAGATCCGTGCTGATGCCCTGACGACCGTCCAGGGCGAGCACGAAGAGCGCATCGGCGTACGTCAGCGCATCCTCCAGTTGCTCGACCTGCAGCGATCCCGGCTCCCGCCGGTAAACGGTCAGCACGCCGACCTTCGCGGCTCCGGCGGAGACCGGGAACGCGAAGACGCCGCGGATGCCCCGGTCACCGGCGCCCGCGGCGAACGCCGGCCACCGCCGGCCGGCTGCGAGCCCGGCAAGGTCCGGCTCGAGCACCGGCGCGTTGATGGCGGCCGCGTCACCGCTCGGCCCCTCACCGAGCTCGAACTGCAACTCGTCCAGCTCACCAATCTCCGAGGCGGTGGCCAGCACCGGCTCCAGCAGCCCGCCGTCGCGTGTCATCGCGAGCCCGGCGCCTGCCGCGGAGAGTGCCTGTGCGCAGGCTGCCACGGCGTGTGCCAACGAAGGAGCCCCGCCGTTCGAAACGGCTCGGATTGCCCCCCACACCCTCGCGCTGCGGTCGTGATCCACCCAATCCGTCCAGACTCGAACCGCCATCGGGCGGATGGCCCACCCTAGCGGCCGGAGCATCGAAATGTTGTTCATAGCGCGCGCGTCACCGACAGACTCTTCGCGGCCGCGCCATGTGGTCCCCAGCTCCACCGGTCCAGCCGCCTAGGAGCGACCGGTACCCGATGTCGCGATGCTCATTCCGCCGTCCTTCCCCGGGCATACCGCGGTGCGCGAACCGTGGTCCGGGGCCGGCGCTCTCGCGATCCATTCTAGTCCTGGTTGTGCCGCGCGGCTCTCCCAGTGGGCAAGTCGTCGTGATTGACTTCGTCCAGGAGCCGAGGGAGGTCGTCATGGGGATCGTGTCGTCAGGATTCACGGGCCGGCGCGGGGGTGGGAAGGATCTGCCGCCCGGGCAGTACCTGACGCACGAGTTTCCGGTGCTGTCGGCCGGACCGACGCCGCACATCCTGACTGACCACTGGGAGTTCACGGTCACCACGGAGAGCGGCGAGAAGTACAAGTGGGACTGGGCGGCGCTGATGGCGTTGCCGTCCGAGGAGATCACCAAGGACATCCATTGTGTGACCCGGTGGTCCAAACTGCAGACGACGTGGAAGGGCGTCTCGCTCGACACACTGCTCGCGGACGTCGAGACCGGGGCAGACTTCGCGATGGCGCACAGCTACGGCGGTTACACCACGAACGTGCCGCTCGACGACCTCCTGGACGGGCAGTCCTGGATCGCCTACGAGTACGACGGTGAGCCGCTCGACCCGGAGCACGGCGGACCGGCCCGGCTGCTCGTCCCGCACCTGTACTTCTGGAAGAGCGCCAAATGGGTCCGGGGCCTGGTGCTGTCCGACACCGAGGACCTCGGCTTCTGGGAGACCGCCGGCTATCACGAGTACGGAGACCCATGGAAAGAACAGCGATACGCCGGCGACTGATGTGGCAGGTCGCCACGGTGGCCGACGTACGGCGGGAGACCGAGACGGCTCGCACGATCGTGCTCGACGTACCGGACTGGCCGGGGCATCTCGCGGGGCAGCATCTCGACGTACGGCTGACCGCCGAGGACGGGTACCGGGCGTCGCGGTCCTACTCGATCGCGTCCGCGTGGTCGGTGTCGTCTTCGAACACGATCGAGCTCACCGTCGAGCAGGTGCCGGGCGGTGAGGTGTCGCCGTACCTCGTCGAGGTGCTGAAGGCCGGGGATCCGCTGGAGATCCGCGGGCCGGTCGGCGGGTGGTTCGTGTGGAAGCCCGAGCAGGAAGGGCCGGTGCAGCTGATCGGCGGGGGATCGGGGGTCGTGCCGTTGCGGGCGATGCTGCGCGCGCACGCCGATGCCGGTACGACGCCGGTTCGGCTGCTGTACTCCGTGCGGCGGCCGGAGTCGGTGATCTACGTCAGCGATCTGAAGGACCTGGCCGCGTCGGACGATGTCGACGTACGGCTCGTGTACACGCGGGAGGCCCCGGCCGGGGAGCCGCGGGTCGGGCGGATCGACGCGGACCTGATCGAGCAGTACGTGTTCAAGCCCGAGGACGGCGCGACGACGTACGTGTGCGGACCGACGCCGTTCGTGGAGACGGTGGCGGACCTGCTGGTCGCGGCCGGCCACGACCCGGCCCGTGTCAGAACGGAGCGTTTCGGATGACTCAAGCCAACTACCTCGACGGCAATGCGGCGGCAGGCGCGTTGAGCGAGTTCTTCGCCGTCGACATCACCGCCGCGGTCGGGCAGTGCAACGGCTGCGGCCGGACCGGCGTGTTCGCGGAGGCCCGTCTGTACGTCGACGCGCCCGGTCTCGTCGCCCGCTGCGCCGGGTGCGACGGCGTGCTGCTGCGCGTCGTCACCACCACGAATGACACGTACCTGGACCTCCGCGGGCTCACCTACCTCCGCATCTCCAACTCCCCGGGCTAGCGGGGTTTGTGCTGGGTCCGGCGGATGGTGTCGCGCTGAGTTTCGCCCACGGCTCGTTCGTACGCCAGCACCAGACCTTGGATGGTGACGGGCTTGAAGCGCTCGACCAGTTGCTGGATGTGTTCCGGAGGGCCGCCCGAGTCGCGGTAGTGCGGCCAGACCTTGGTGCGGAAGACCTCGGTCAGTTCCTCCGCGATCGCGCGGCCGTGCTCGGTGAAGATCCGGCCGGCGTCCAGGACCGCCTCGACCGGGAGGTCCAGGTCGAGCAGTTCGACGCCGAGACTCAGATGCGCGGTCGCGACCTGGAACACGTCCTCGTCCGGCGTCGGCTCGACCACCCCGAGCGCCACCAGCATCTCGATGTCGTCGTCGCTCAGCTCCCGGCCGGTACGCCGTACCAGCGCTGCTCGATCGAGTGTTTCCGGGAGATCGCGCATCCACGGCGTCAGCAGGGTCCGGTGCAGCGCGATGTCCTGCGGTGTCGCGTCGGTGGGGATCCGGTCGAGGTACCCCTCGATCGCCTGCAGGGTGAACCCGTGCGCCTGCAGTTCCCGCACCAGATCGAGGCGCGCGATGTGCTCCGGCCCGTAGTACCCGACCCGGCCACGCCGGATCGGCGGCGGAATCAGCCCTCGCCCCGCATAGAACCGCAACGTGCGCACCGTCATCCCGACCCGGGTCGACAGTTCGTCAACTGTCAGGGTCACGCCTCTCAGTGATTCTGCCCCCGCCACTTCCGACATGGCGGAGATCATAACGAGTCACCCTGGCCATCGTGACAGCACTACTGTCACAATCGGCCGTATGACCAGCGAAGCCTTTCTGTACGACGCGATTCGGACACCGCGCGGCAAGGGCAAGCCCACCGGTGCACTGCACGAGGTCAAGCCGATCCAGCTGATCACCGGACTGCTCCAGGAACTGCGCACCCGGCATCCCGCTCTGGATCCGGCCGCGATCGACGACGTGGTGCTCGGCGTGGTGACGCCGATCGGCGACCAGGGCATGGACATCGCGCGGACCGCCGTACTGATGGCCGGTTACCCCGACACGACCGGTGGGGTGCAGCTGAACCGCTTCTGCGCGTCGGGTCTCGAGGCCGTCAACCAGGCGGCGCAGCGGGTGCGGTCCGGGTGGGAGGACTTCATCCTGGCCGGCGGTGTCGAGTCGATGTCGCGGGTGAAGATGGGCTCCGACGGCGGCGCCTGGGCGATGGACCCGGAAACCGCTCTCGAGACGGGCTTCATCCCGCAGGGCATCAGCGCTGACCTGATCGCGACGCTCGACGGCTTCTCCCGCACCGACGTCGACGCGTACGCCGCCGAGTCGCACGCGCGTGCCGCGAAAGCCTGGGCCAACGGGTACTTCGCGCGGTCCGTCGTACCGGTCGTGGATCGGAACGGGCTGCGGATCCTGGACCACGACCAGCTCGTCCGGCCCGGGACGTCGGTCGAGACGCTGGCCGGGCTGCCGTTGTCGTTCACGGCGATCGGGGAGCACGGCGGGTTCGACTCGGTCGCGCTGGAGAAGTACCTGACCGTCGAGCGGATCTCGCACGTGCACCATGCGGGCAACTCGTCCGGCATCGTCGACGGCGCCGCTCTGGTTGCTGTCGGCAACGAGAAGGCGGGCGAGGCGCTCGGTCAGGCGCCGCGCGGGCGGGTGGTGTCCGTCGGCGTCAGCGGCGCGGATCCGACGATCATGCTGACCGGTCCGGCGCCGGCCGCCCGCAAGGCGCTGGCCCGTGCCGGTCTGGACGCGTCGGACATCGATCTGTTCGAGATGAACGAGGCGTTCGCGGCCGCGGTGATGCACTTCATGAAGGATCTCGGCGTACCGCACGAGAAGGTGAACGTGAACGGCGGCGCGATCGCCCTCGGGCATCCGCTCGGCGCCACCGGCGCGATGCTGATCGGAACCCTGCTGGACGAGCTGGAGCGACGCGAGCTCCGCTACGGACTGGCCACCCTGTGCGTCGGCGGCGGGATGGGCGTCGCGACGATCATCGAAAGGCTTGCCGCATGATCGAGTGGAAGAACGACGCCGGGGTTGTGACGCTGACGCTCAACGATCCTTCGGCGTCCGCCAACACGATGAACGACGTCTATGTCGAGTCGATGGGCCGCACGGTCGACCGCCTGGTGGCTGAAAAGGCGCTGCTCAAGGGCGTGATCGTCACCTCCGCGAAGTCCACGTTCTTCGCCGGTGGCAACCTGCAGATGCTCTCGCAGATCCAGCCGTCGGACGCCGCGCAGGTGTTCTCGACGATCGAGGAGGTGAAGCGGCAGCTCCGGGTCGTGGAGACGCTGGGCGTACCGGTCGTTGCCGCGATCAACGGATCGGCGCTCGGCGGCGGGCTGGAGATCGCGCTCGCCTGCCACCACCGGATCGTTGCCGACGACAACCGGATCGAGCTCGGCGTCCCCGAGGTGACGCTCGGTCTGCTCCCCGGCGGCGGGGGAGTGACCCGCACGGTCCGGATGCTCGGACTCCAGGACGCGCTGATGAAGGTGCTGCTGCAGGGGCAGCGGATGAAGCCCGCGCACGCGCTGTCGGTCGGGATCGTCGACGACGTCGTACCGGCGGACTCCCTGCTCGACGCGGCGCGCCGGTGGATCTCGACGTACGACGGTGACGCCAAGCAGCCGTGGGACCGGGACGGGTACAAGATCCCGAGCGGTACGCCGTCCTCGCCGAAGCTGGCCGCCTTCCTGCCCGCGTTCCCGGCGAACCTGCGCAAGCAACTCAAGGGCGCGCCGTACCCGGCACCGCGGGCGATCATGAGCGCCGCGGTCGAGGGCAGTCAGGTCGACTTCGAGACCGCCTCGCGGATCGAGTCGCGGTACTTCGTGTCGCTGGCGACCGGGCAGATCGCGAAGAACATGATCCAGGCGTTCTTCTTCGACCTGCAATCGATCAACGCCGGCGGGTCGCGGCCCTCCGGCGTACCGAAGTACTCCGCCCGGAAGGTCGGGGTGCTCGGGGCCGGGATGATGGGCGCCGGGATCGCGTACGTGTGCGCGAAGGCCGGGATGTCCGTGGTGCTCAAAGATGTTTCGTTGGAGGCGGCCGCGCGCGGAAAGGAATATTCCGAGAAGCTGCTGGCGAAACAGGTCGCCAAGGGACGTCTCGGCGCGCCCGAGGTCGAGGAGTTTCTGAGCCGGATCACGCCGACCGGGGACCCGAACGACCTGGCTGGGTGCGACCTGGTGATCGAGGCCGTCTTCGAGGACGGCGGCCTCAAGCAGAAGGTGTTCGCGGAGATCGCCGACGTGGTCGAGCCGGACGCGCTGCTCTGCTCGAACACCTCGACGCTGCCGATCACCACGCTCGCCGACGGCATCGACCGGCCGGACGCCAACATAATCCAACGCTTCATCGGGATGCACTTCTTCTCGCCGGTCGACCGGATGCCGCTGGTCGAGCTGATCGTGGGTTCGAAGACGTCCGACGCGACGATTGCTCGCGCGTACGACGTCGTACGGCAGATCAAGAAGACGCCGATCGTGGTCAACGACAGTCGCGGGTTCTTCACCTCGCGGGTGTTCGGCACGCTCGTGATGGAAGGCGCCGCGATGGTCGCCGAGGGTGTCGACCCGGTGATGATCGAGCGCGCCGCGACCCAGGCCGGGTTCCCGGCGCCGCCGCTGGCGATGCTGGACGAGGTCACGCTCACGCTGCCGCAGAAGATCCGCGACGCGGCGCGCGCGGCAGGTGACAGTGCGGGAGCGTTCGACGACCACCCCGGGATGGCGGTGACCGACCGGCTCGTCAACGAGTTCGGCCGGCGCGGCAAGGCGGCCGGTGCGGGGTTCTACGACTACCCGGCCGACGGCCCGAAGAAGTTGTGGCCCGGGCTGCGGGAGCATTTCACCGCTGTCGCTGAGATTCCGCTGAGGGACCTGCAGGAGCGGATGCTGTTCGCGATGTCTTTGGAGACGGTGAAGTGTCTGGACGAGGGCGTGTTGCGCTCGGTACCGGACGCCAACATCGGCTCGATCTTCGGCATCGGTTTCCCGCCGCTGCACGGTGGCGCGTTGCAGTACGTGAACGCGTACGGACTCCCGGCTTTCGTCGCGCGGTCGCGCGAGTTGGCCGCTGTCTACGGTGGACGCTTCGAACCGCCGGAACCGCTGGTTCGCAGGTCGGCTGCTGGTCAGATGTTTACGTGATCACGGCCTGACAACATTCCACACTTTCGAACAAAGAAGGTCGCATTCCGGTCTTGCGCACGGCGCACTTTTGAGTCATCGTGCTAGGCACTTCTACAACGATTGACCTGTAGTACCGTGTGCCAACATCAGAGATGCTTAACACAGTTAAGTAACTCGGAACCGTGCGTCGTACCCCTGCGGCGTTCCCTCTCGCGGGAAGGTGGAATTCATGCCTGCTCATGTTCCGAACGCCGGTCTGACCCGGCGCGATCTGCTCAAGCGGACCGGAGGACTGGCCGCCCTCGCGGCCTTCACCGCGGCCTGTGGCGGCAATACCGGCCGACCGTCCTCCGGTGGCGGAGGCGGCGGTACGAAGGTCAACCTGTCGCAGTGGTACCACCAGTACGGCGAGACCGGGACCCAGCAGGCGGCGCTGAAGTACGCCAAGGCCTACACCGACGCGAACGTCGCCGTGCAGTGGACTCCGGGCGACTACGGCGCCAAGCTCTCCTCCGGACTGCTGTCCAGCAAGGGCCCGGACGTGTTCGAGAGCCAGTTCAACATCGGCATGGTGAAGAGCAACCAGGTCGTGGCGCTCGACGACATCATCGCCGACGTCAAGGACGACTTCCTGCCCGGTGACCTCGCCACGAACACCATCGACGGCAAGATCTACGGCATCCGGATGATCATCGATCCGCAGGTCATCTACTACCGCAAGTCGATGCTCGACAAGGCCGGCATCAAACCGCCGGAGACCGTCGACGACCTGATCGCGGCGTCCAAGGAACTCACCACGAACAAGGTCAAGGGCATGTTCGTCGGCAACGACGGCGGCAACGGCATGGGCGGACCGGCGCTCTGGTCGTCCGGCGGGAGCTACCTGACCGAGGACAACAAGCCCGGCTTCACCGGCGACCGGGCGGCGAAGGCGTTCGGCAAGCTGCACGAGCTCTACGCGAGCAAGAGCATCCTGCTCGGCGCGCCCACGGACTGGTGGGATCCGACCGCGATCAACCAGGGCCTGGTGGCGATGCAGTGGATCGGCATGTGGGCGGTGCCGGGCATGCAGAAGGTGCTGGGAGACGACATCGGCGTGATCCCGTTCCCGAAGCTCGACGCGGAGGGCAAGCCGGCCGTGTACTCCGGCGGGTGGACGCAGTTCGTGTCCGCCAAGAGCGCCAACGTCGACGCGGCGAAGAAGTTCGTCAAGTGGCTGTGGATCGACAAGTCGGAGTACCAGGAGGACTGGTCGCTCAACTACGGCTTCCACATCCCGCCGCGCAAGAGCCTGGCAGCCAAGGCGTCGAAGCTGCAGAGCGGCGTCGCGGCCGACACGGTCAAGCTGAACGAGGACTACGGACACACCGACAACCCGGCGTGGACGCCGAAGATGGGTACGGCGTTCACCGATCTGCTCACCAACTGCATCAAGAAGGGAGCAGACCCAGCTGCCGAGATCGCCAAGGCCGAGAAGACCGTCAACGCCGAGCTGTCGCGGTTGTTCGGATGAGCGCTCCGGCCAAGACGTCCGCGGTCCCCGCTACAGCTGGTGAGCGGCGGGGTTCGCGGCGTCGGAAGGGGATCGCCGGGAACGCGCTGTGGTTCTGGATCTTCGTCGGGCCGTTCGTGATCGGGCTGCTGATCTTCTCCTACCTGCCGATCATCTGGAGCCTGGTCCTCAGCTTCTTCGAGGCGTACAACACCGCGACACCGTCGAAGTTCGTCGGGTTGCACAACTACGTCGACATGCTCACCGACCACAACTTCCTGTCCAGCCTGGGCACGTTCACGATCTTCGCGGTGTTCATCGTGCCGCTGACGTTCGTGCTCGCGCTCGCGCTGGCGTTGCTGGTCAACCAGGTGAAGATCGCGCGGGCGTTCTTCCGGTCGGTCTTCTTCCTGCCGACCGCGTGCTCGTACGTCGTCGCGTCGCTGATCTGGAAGCTGTCGATCTTCAACGGCGTCCGGTTCGGGCTCGCGAACACCGTGCTCGGCTGGTTCGGGATCGAGAACATCGCCTGGCTGTCGACCGTGGACCCGCCCTGGTACTGGATCCCGCTGGTGACGGTACGGCTGTGGCTGCAGCTCGGGTTCTACATGATCCTGTTCATCGCGGGGCTGCAGCGGATCTCGCCGACGCTGTACGAGGCGGCGTACGTCGACGGGGCCAAACCCGGGTGGCAGGTGTTCCGGTACATCACGTTGCCGCAGTTGCGGGCGACGTCGGTCGCCGTACTGATCCTGAACCTGATCGCGGCGTACCAGGCGTTCGACGAGTTCTACAACCTGGTCGGCAACGTCAACTACGCGCGGCCGCCGCTGGTCTACCTGTACGGCATCTCGCTCGGCTCGATCCAGGACCTCGGTCACGGCTCGGCCGGCGCGCTGATCCTCGCGGTGATCATCATGCTCGTGACGCTGCTGCAGAACCGGATCTTCGGCTTCGGAAAGGCGGGCGACTGATGGCGGTCTCCGAACGTACGACGGGAACTCCGCAGCCGATCGGGTTCAGCCGGAGCACGTGGGGCCGGGTCGGCCTGGTGCTGCGCTGGATCGCGCTGTTCGTCGCGGTGGTGCTGTTCCTGATCCCGTTCTACCTGATCCTGCGCAACGCGTTGTCCACCGAACAGGACATCACCGCGCCGGACTGGACGTTGTTCCCCTCGCATCTGCAGTGGAGCAACATCAGTGAGCTGTTCAACGACACCACGGTGCCGATGGCCCGGGCGATGTACAACTCCGCTGTGGTCGCGATCCTGGGCACGGCGGGACAGTTGCTGCTGGCATCGATGGCGGGGTACGGGCTGGCCCGTATCCCGTATCGGCACGCGGACAAGGTCTTCTACGCGATCGTGGCGACGCTGATGATTCCGGGGGCGGTGACGTTCATCCCGTCGTTCATCGTGGTGTCGTCGCTCGGGTGGGTGTCCTCACTGCGGGGCCTGATCATCCCGACCTTGTTCAGCGGGTTCGCGGCATTCCTTTTCCGGCAGTATTTCCTCGGATTTCCGAAGGAGCTGGAGGAGGCGGCACGGGTCGACGGCGCCGGGTACTTCGGGGTGTTCTGGCGGATCGTCGTACCGAACTCGCTGCCGTTCTTCGCGGCGCTCGCGGCGATCACGTTCATCGGCAACTGGAACTCGTTCCTGTGGCCACTCGTGATCGGCCAGGACTCGTCCTCGTGGACCATTCAGGTGGCGATGTCGACCTTCATCACCGCCCAAACCATCAACATCCACGAGTTGTTCATGGCGGTCGCCGTCTCGATCCTGCCCCTCGTCCTGATCTTCGCCTTCCTCCAGCGCTACCTGATCCAGGGCGTAACCCAGTCCGGCATCAAGGACTGACCCCAATCCGGCGGGGAGTCCACCAGGCTCCCCGCCATCTCAACTGTCACGTGGGTTTCGTTGGCGGTCGGCGAGTTTCAGGTAGATGACGCCGGTGATGGTGACGGCCAACCAGAAGGTCTTGGTGGGGGTGAGGGTCTCGTCGAAGAAGACCGGACCTAGTAGGGCGGCGCCGGCGGCGCCTAGGCCTGCCCAGGTGGCGTAGCCGATGCTTACCTCGATGGTGCGTAGGGCTTGGCTCAGGGCCCAGAGGGTTAGCAGGAAGAAGACGGCGGCTGCTACGGACCACTGCCAGACGGTGAAGGCGTGGCTGCCTCCGACCGAGAGTGCGTAGCCGACCTCGAAGGCGCCGGCCAGCAGCAGCATGAGCCAGGCAGTGCGGGACGACTGCGGCTTGGTGTTCATGCGATCACGACCCGCTCGAGAGCTGAAGACCGACGACCCCACCGATGACCAGGGCGATGCCGCTGGCCTTGTGCACCGTGAGTTTCTGCCCGAAGAGCAGTGCGCCGAGCAGCGTGATGCCGACTCCGGCGAGTGACGTCCACAGGGCGTACCCGACGCCGACGTCGAAGGTGAGAAGGGCGCGGCTCAGGAAGTACGTGCCGAGCCCGCCGGTGACGAGGGTTGCGGCGGTCCAGCCGCGGTGTTTGAAGCCTTGCGCCTTGCCGGCCGAGATCGCCACGGCGATCTCGAACACGACGGCGATCGCGAGGTAGAGCCAGTGCATGAGGTTCCTTCCAGGGACGGTGCGACCTCCCTAGGGTGGAACTTCACATTGGTGTCAGGTGCAACACTGGACCCATGCGGATCGGAGAACTCGCCGAAGCCACCGGCGTGAGCACACGCTCATTGCGGTACTACGAGGAACAGGACCTCATCCGCTCGAACCGCACCCCGGGCGGCTGGCGGGACTTCGACGAGTCGATGGTCGAACGGGTCGTGATGATCCAGCACCTGTTCGCGGCCGGGCTGGGCAGCGCCGTCATCGGCGAACAGTTACCGTGCCTCGACGCCCCACCCGAGGAACGCACCGGCGTACTGGAGACGCTCCTCGCCCAGGAGGTTCAGCGCCTCGAGGCCAAACGCCGCGAGATCGACCGCGAACTCGACGTACTCCAGGGCCTCCGCCGCGACGTCACCGCGCCCGCCCAGCCATAAGCGTCAGTTGGCGGTTGCTGCGATGGTTCAGCACGGCCGCACGCCTGTCGGCTGATTCGGCCAGGACCTGCGCTCGGGCGGCGGGGGAGAGGTGGTCGACGTAGACGGTGCCACCGAGGTGCTGCGTCTCGTGGATCAGGCAGCGGGCGAAGTAACCAGTGGACTCGACCGTGAACGGGCGGCCGTCGATGTCGTACGCGCGCAGGATCGCGCGGGCGGGCCGGTCCAGCGGCGCGTTGGCGCCGGGTACGGACAGGCAGCCCTCGGTGCCGTGCTGGGTGCCGACCAGCGCGGGCGCGGTCTCGATCCGCGGGTTGAACGCGTGCCCGACATGCCGGTCGCCGTACTCGTCGGTGAGGTCGTAGACGAAGAGCTGCGCGTCGACGTCGACCTGGTTCGCGGCCAGCCCGCACCCTTCGGCGATCCACATCGTCGCGAACAGGTCGTCGACCAGCTCGCCCCAGCGCGCGGCGCCGTACTCGGTCACGGGCCGGCACGGGCGGTGCAGGATCTCCTCGCCGTACTCCGTGATGCGCCGCGGCGTACCCCGCCGTACCTCGTCCGTCAGCATACAAAGACCGTACTATGCAAAGTCTGGTCTTTGCAAAGGTGGAGATAGGATGCGCGGCATGGAGAGCAGTACGCCGAACCGACGTGACGTCGTCCGCGCGCACCCGCTGCGGGAGGCGCTGCTGACGCTGATTGACCGGGACGGTACGACGACCTCGACGATCGCCGCCCGTGAGCTGGGGGAGAGCACCGGCTCGTGCTCGTTCCATTTGCGCCGGCTGGAGGCGCTCGGCGTGATCGAGCCGGAGCCGGGCGCGGCCGGCCGGGTGAAGCCGTGGCGCCGGGTGCGGACCGACCAGTCGACGCTCAACCGCGAACTGGAGGACACCGCGTACGCGAGCTGGCTGGCCGCGAAGACCTCCGACGACGAAGACTTCGCCTTCAGCGAGGTCGTCACCCTCACGGACGGCGATCTCGCCGAACTCCGCGCCCGCCTCCACCGAGTCCTCCGCGACTTCACCACCACAGAACCGACGAACGGCACCCCCACCGCAGTGATCATCCGGGCCTTCCCGCTCCGCGAGGAGTAATCCCACTGGCGGGTTATGTCACCGCTGGTCCCCTGCAGCCCGCCAGCGGTGGACCTTCCCGCCAGCGGTGCCCTCAGCAACCAACTGGGTGTCCTGACAAATAGGTCAGTCTGTGGCGTGTTTCCTGGTTACGGTCGGTGTCATGCGGATTGTGACCCGGGAGCGGGCCATCGCCTACCGCCTGCACGTGAACCACCTGGTTGAGCGGCTACCGGTCGGGTCGCACGGGGAGGCGGCGTACGTCGGGTTGCAGGACACTGCGCCGCGGGACGCGTTGCTCGGACTGCACGCGCGGATGGTGGGGTGTACGCCGGGCGACTGGGAGCATCCGTCGCTGATCCAGACGTACAGTCCGCGGGCGGCTGTGTACGTGTTGCCGGTGCGGGACTTCGGGGTGATGACGCTGGGCCGGATGCCGCTGGACTCGCGGCGGGTCGACGAACTCGCGGAGCAGGTGTGCGAGACGCTCAACGGGCAGGAGAGGCGCGGCGCCGGGATCCACGGGCTGCGTGAGGCGTGTGCGAGCGGGCGGATCGCGGTGCGGTGGGATACGACGTCGCTGTGGGCGCGTGAGGTGCGGCGACCGGACATCGACGTGGCCGACGCGCGGCGGGAGCTGTGCCGGCGGCATGTTCACCACTTCGGGCCGACGACGCCGAAGGTGTTCGCGTGGTTGTCCGATCCGCGGCTGTCAGTCCAGCGGTTTGCGGTCGCTGCGGAAGGTGGCGCGTAGGGCGGCGACGTCGACCTCGGGTAGGTGCCGTTCGACGAGGTCGAAGGTTTCCTCGACCAGGTCGTGCAGAGTCTGGGCGCCTTCGGGCGCCGGCCGGTCGAAGACCGCACGGAGGCGGGTGGGGAGGGACGGTGGTGCCAGCGGGAGGTCGAGTGCATCGAGGCGCTTGAAGGCCAGCACGTGACCGCTGTACCTGCCGTTGAGGGCGTAGAGGACGGTGAGCAACTGGTTGGTCATGCGCACGAACTCGCGCGCGACGAGCAGCGGGTTGTCGCGCTCGTGGAACATCTGCCAGCGCCAGAACTTCTCGATGTTCCCGTTGTACCGGACGACGGCGAGCGCCAGGTCGCGTGGGTACGTCGCCACGCGCTCCTGCCAGCGCGCGACGAGATCCGCCCGCGGCCCGATCACCTCGCGGCCGTCGATGATCCCTTGCGCCAGCTGCATGACCTGGCCGTCGGGCTTGCCGCTGAGCAACTCGTCCAAGGCATTCTCGACCGTCTGCGTCAACGTGTGGGCGACCTCGACCAGCAGCCCGTCCGGCCGCGGCTCGCCGAGGTACAGGTGGTCGTCCCACGGCGGCCCGTCGACGTTCACCAACCGAACGTCAGCAGCGCCCGCCACCGCGAGACGCTCAGCCTCTGTAGGCGGTCGCTGCCAGAACACGCCGACCTCGACGTCCGACCAGCGATCGGCGTCCCCGCGGGCGGTCGACCCACCCAGCATCACCGCGTCGACGCCGTCAACAGCGGCGTACCAGTCCATCACCGGCCGCACCATGACCCGCCGCCGTCGCGCCGCTTCGGTCACCATCACGGCAGTAGATCACGGCGGATGGGCAACAATCGGGGCATGTCAGTTCCCACCTGCCCCTGCGGACAAGACCTGCCGTACGCCGCCTGCTGCGGCCGCCTGCACCGCGGCGAAGCGACCGCCACGACGGCGGAGCAGCTGATGCGGTCCAGGTACGCCGCCTTCGCGATGCGCGACGCGGCGTACCTGCGCCGGACCTGGTCCCTCACCACTCGCCCCGCCACCATCGACTTCACCCCAGGCCAGAAATGGACCGGCCTGGAAATCGTCGCCACCACCGGCGGCAGCCCCTTCCACACCGAAGGCACCGTCGAATTCCACGCCCACTACACCAAGAACGGCGTACCCGGCACCCAATCCGAAAACAGCACCTTCACCCGCGAAGCCGGCGAATGGGTGTACCTCACCGCGCTCTGAGGACTACTCCGCGATTTGGTAGGTCGGGGTGAGGATGGCTCGGGCGAGGGTGTGGAAGGCCAGGTTGAAGCCGACTACGGCGGGGGTCGCGTCGGCGTCGACGTCCAGGGCTTCGACGTCGATGGCGTGGACGACGAAGTAGTAGCGGTGGATCTGGTCGCCTGCGGGCGGGGCGGCGCCGCCGAAGGACTTGGTGCCGAAGTCGTTGCGGACGTGGAAGGCGCCGTTGTCCAGGCGTTCGGTGGTGCCGGCGCCGGTGGGGAGTTCGGTGACGGTGGCCGGGAGGTTCACCAGGACCCAGTGCCAGAAGCCGGAGACGATCGGGGCGTCCGGGTCGTAGCAGGTCACGACGAAGGCCTTGGTCTCGGCCGGGAACCCGGACCAGCTGAGCTGCGGCGACGTGTTGCCGCCCGCGAACGCGTGGTCGTCGGCCAGCGGCTCGCCGTCGGCGACGTCGGTGCTGGTGACGGTGAACGCACCGACCTCCGGGAGGAGTTCGTACGGGTCCGGTGCGACGGGACGATCGAGCGACATCTGTGAGCCCTCCGGGAGATCGCGGGATGTGGTGATTCCGACACTACTGTCCACATCCCGCCGGTCCGTCCCGGGGCACACACTCGGGGATGCGAAGATCGGAGCGGTACGACGGGACCGTCGGCCGGACTGCAGGACGGGAACGGACCGGAACGGGCGGGAACGGGCGGGAACGGATGGAGGACGTGATGAACGGCGCGCTGGAGGAGTACCTGGAGCGGATCGCCCCGGGGGATTCCGGAGCGATGCGGGCGGCGGCGGAGCGGCACGCGCAACTGACGAAGCCGGCCGGGTCGCTCGGTGTTCTCGAGGAGCTGTCCGTGAAGGTGGCGGGCATGACCGGAACGTACGCCGTGCCGGCCCCGGCCGTGGTGGCGGTGTTCGCGGCCGATCACGGCGTGCACGCGCAGAACGTGTCCCCGTGGCCGCAGGAAGTGACCGCCGCGATGCTGGCGAACTTCGCCGGCGGCGGCGCGGCCGTGAACGCGTTCGCCAAGAACAACGGCGTCGACGTCCGCGTGGTCGACGTCGGCGTCGCCACCCCGGTCGAGCAGCTGGACATCGTGCACGCGAAGGTCCGCCCGGGCACTCGCGACCTGTCGCGGACCGACGCGCTGACCGAGGACGAGGCGCACAAGGCGATCGCGGTCGGGTTCGACCTCGCCGACCAGCTGGTCAAGGACGGGTACCGCTGCCTGCTCACCGGCGACATGGGGATCGCCAACACCACCGCCTCGGCAGCGCTGATCGCGACCTTCACGGGCGCGACCGCCGACGCCGTCACCGGTCGCGGGACGGGTATCGACGACGCCGCGCTGGCGCACAAGACCGCCGTCGTACGGGATGCTCTCGCGCTGCACGCCGTACCGGCGACCGAGCCGCTCAAGGCTCTGCAGGCGTACGGCGGACTGGAGCATGCCGCCCTGGCCGGGTACATCCTCGGGGCGGCGGCCAACCGCACACCGGTGATCCTGGACGGCGTGATCGCCGGGGCAGCCGCGCTGGTGGCGCAGGCGTTCCACCCGGCCGTCGTCGACTACTGCGTCGCCGGTCACCGGTCCGCCGAGCCCGGGCACGCGGTCGCACTCAAGCAGCTCGGCCTGCAGCCGCTGGTCGACCTGGACCTGCGGCTCGGTGAGGGGACCGGCGCGGTGCTCGCGTACCCGATCCTGACCTGCGCGGTCCGCGCGCTCGCCGAGATGGCCACGTTCGAGGACGCGGGGATCACTTCGTGACGAACCAGTACCTGTCCGGTCTCGTCCTCGAAGGGCGGCGCGTGGTCGTCGTCGGCGGTGGCGGCGTCGCCCAGCGGCGCCTGCCGCGACTGCTCGAGTCCGGTGCGCGGATCGACCTCGTCTCGCCGTCGATCACGCCGACCATCGAAGGGCTGCTCGGCAACCCGTCGCTGACCTGGATCGAGCGCGGGTACGCCGCCGGCGACCTCGACGGCGCCTGGTACGTCGTGGTCGCGACGGACGATGCCGCGGTCAACGACCAGGTGTCGGCGGAGGCGGAGGAGCGGCGGATCTTCTGCGTGCGCTCCGACGACCGGTCCCGGGCGACCGCGTGGACGCCGGCGTCCGGGCAGCACGACAACGTGACGATCGGTGTCCTCGGCGGCGGCGATCACCGGCGGTCGGCCGCCGTACGGGACGCGATCCTCGAAGGGCTGCGCACCGGGGAGCTGGCGGCGCGGGACGTGGATCGGCGGCCCGGGGTGTATCTGGTCGGTGGGGGACCGGGCGATCCGGACCTGATCACCGTGCGCGGGCGGCGGTTGCTGGCCGAGGCGGATGTGGTGGTCGCGGACCGGTTGGCGCCGCAGCAGTTGCTGGACGAGCTGCATCCTGATGTCGAGCTGTTCGACGCGGCGAAGCTGCCGCGCGGGCGGGCCGCGCAGCAGGAGGAGATCAACCGGATCCTGGTGGAGCGCGGGCAGCAGGGGAAGGTCGTCGTACGGCTCAAGGGCGGGGATCCGTACGTGTTCGGGCGCGGGTTCGAGGAAGCGCTGGCCTGTGCGGCGGCCGGGGTGCCGTGGACCGTGGTGCCGGGGATCACGAGCTCGATCTCGGTGCCGGCGGTGTCGGGGATCCCGGTGACGCATCGTGGGGTGACGCACGAGTTCACGGTGGTGTCGGGACATATTCCGCCGTCGCATCCGGATTCGCTGGTGAACTGGGATGCATTGGCTCAGTTGCGCGGGACGCTGGTGTTGCTGATGGCGGTGGAGAACCTTCCGGCGATCGCGTCGCGGTTGATCGACTCAGGTCGGCCAGCTGACACCCCGGCGGCGGCGATTGCCGACGGCACCCTTCCGGGGCAGCGGATGGTGACGTCGGACCTGGCCGGGATCGCGCAGGCGATGGCGGACGAGGGCGTCGGCGCCCCGGCGATCGTTGTCATCGGCAACGTGGTCGACGTGGCAGAGCAGGCGCGAGAGGCGTGAGTCTGGTTCGGGTCGAGGACGCCGCGGACGAGCGGCTTTCCGATTATGTTCGGTTGCGGGAGGTCAGTCTTCGGCGGTTGCTCGAGGAAGAGCACGGGCTGTTCATCGCCGAGGGGGACAAGGTGATTCGGCGGGCGGCCGACGCCGGGTACGAGCCGCGGTCGTTCCTGCTCGCTCCGCGGTGGCTGGACTCGCTGCAGGACGTGCTGGAGAAATGGCCGGACAAGCCGGTGTACGTCGTCTCGGAGGAGCTGGCCGAGCAGGTCACCGGGTTCCACGTGCACCGCGGCGCGCTGGCGTCGTACAAGCGGCAACCCGCCGTACCGCTGCCGGAGCTGCTCACGGACGACGTACGGCGGATCGCGATCTTCGACGAGATCGTTGATCACACCAACGTCGGCGCCGGGTTCCGCGCCGCGGCCGCGCTCGGGGTCGGGCTGGTCCTGGTGACGCCGACGTGCGCCGACCCGCTGTACCGGCGCTCGATCAAGGTATCGATGGGGACCGTCTTCCAGGTCCCCTGGACCCGCCTGCGGGACTGGCCCGGCGACCTCCGGCACCTGCAGGACAACGGGTACGTCGCCGCCGCGATGGCGCTCGCCGACGACTCGATCACGCTCGACGAACTGGCGGATCGCAAGGACCCCAAGCTCGCGCTGATCTTCGGCACCGAAGGGCACGGCCTCAAACCGCACGTGCTCGAACAGGCAGACCTGACCGTACGCATCCCGATGGCCGGCGGCGTCGACTCCCTCAACGTGGCATCCTCAGCAGCAGTAGCGTTCTACGCCACTCGCTGAGGGGGAAGCATGCGTACGACGGAACGCCTGGTACTGCGCCCGTTCCGCGAGTCCGACCTGGAACCTTGGGCCGCGCTGAATGCCGATCCCGATGTCACGCAGTACCTGGGCCCGCCGCTGAGCCGGGTCGACTCCGACCGGACCGCGCGGGCGATCAACGCGTTCTACGAAGCACACGGATTCGGCTTCCTGGCAGTCGAACGACGCTCCGACGGGGTCTTCCTCGGCGCTTGCGGACTGAGCAAGGAGCAGTGGTACCCGGACGACCTCGAGATCGGGTGGCGGCTGGCGCGCGAGTACTGGGGCCACGGGTACGCGACCGAGGCGGCCGCGTCGTGGCTCGACCACGCGTTCGGTGAAGCCGGGCTGTCACGGGTAATTGCGGTGACCGACACCCCGAACGTCCGTAGCATCGCGGTCATGCGCCGGCTCGGGATGAGCTTCGACCACGAGGCGGTGCTGGAGGACGACGGCGTACCGTTCGACGCCACGATCTACTCACTCAAGGCGGAGGAATGGCGAAAGTAGTCCTGGTCACCGGGATGCAGGCCGCGGGGAAGTCCACGATCGCACCGCTCCTCGCTGCCCGGATGGGACCGCCGGCCGCGACGCTCGACGGGGACGTGTTCTACCGCGGCGTGGTCGCGGGCGCCGAGGTCATGACGCCCGACCCGTCGGCCGAGGCCGTGCGCCAGCTGGAACTCCGGTACGACGCCAGCGCCTTGGTCGCGCAGCACTACGCCGACGCCGGGTTCGACTTCGTCTGTAGCGACATCGTCCTGGGCGAGCACGTCGAGCGCTGGTTCTCCCGGCTGCGTGACGTCGACCCGTACCTGATCGTCCTCGTCCCGTCGGTCGAGTCGATCGTCGAGCGGGAGATCGGCCGCGGCGGCGCGAACTCCTACCGCGACTGGGGCCCCTCGCTAGAAGACGGCGTACGGGCGCTCCAGGCCGGCCTCGACGAGATCCCGCGCCGAGGCCTCTGGCTCGATACGACCGGTCAGACCGCGGCCGAAACCGTCGACGGCATCGACCTGGAGAAGGCTCGCTGGTAGGTCACGTGGCGGGGGTGTCCTCGTGCTCGTCCTCGTGCTCGACCATCGGGGTGACAGGCCAGTCGGTCGGGTAGTCGGGGGCGAACTCCTCCGCCTCCGCGAACAGGCGCTTCTTGTACTTGCGGGAGAGCCGGTCGCCGAAGACCATGCCCTGGGTGTGGTCGGTCTCGTGCTGCAGACAGCGGGCCAGCAGACCGTCGCCCTCGAAGCTGACCGGCTTGCCGTGCTGGTCGACGCCGGTGACCTTGGCGAAGTCGGGGCGGGCGCACTTCGTGAACGCGCCGGGCAGCGACAGGCAGCCCTCGTCACCCTCGTCCAGGTTGCGGTCCTTGCCCTCCGGGAGCTCGAGCGTCGGATTGCACACGACGCCCTGGACGCGCTTGCCCTCCTTGTCGGGGCAGTCGAACACGAACAGCTGCAGGTCCACGCCGACCTGGTTCGCGGCCAGGCCGACGCCCTCGGCCGCGTTCATCGTCGCGACCATGTCGGCGACGAGCGTCTGCAGTTCGTCCCCGAAGTCGGTGACAGGCTGATTGACCCGATGCATCACGTCGGTACCCCACCGCGTAATAGGCCGCACCGAACCACCCAAAGGCAACGTAGACATGCCCGAAATCCTATCCGGCGCCCGCGCAGCGTCTTTGAGCACCCACCAACCGTTTCTGGGTCGCGTGGACGGTTGGTGGGTGCTCAAAGTGGGGCCGGGACTACTTGGCGTTGACCTCGTCTCGCCAGGAGACCCAGGCGCGGAGGAGGCCCAGGTCGTAGTCGGGGCCGGAGGAGTGCACGGTGAACAGCCGGGCGCCGACGTCGAGGAGCGACTTGCCGACCTGCTCGGGCGTCTTGTCGCCGACGGCGACCGAACGCTCGATCTCGCCGGGGTCGCGGCCGATGGTCGCGCAGTGCTCGTCGAGTACGGCGTGCTTGTGCGCGATCGTCTCGGCGTCGCCGAACCCGTGCCAGATGTTCGCGTGCTTGGCGACGAGCTTGAGCGTCTTCTTCTCGCCGCCGCCGCCGATCAGCACCGGGATGTCCCGGGTCGGCTTCGGGTTGAGCTTGGTCCAGCGCTGCTCGATCCGCGGCAGCGCCTCGCCCAGCGCGTCCAGCCGGCCGCCCGCCGTACCGAACTCGTAGCCGTACTCGTCGTAGTCCTTCTCGAACCAGCCGGAGCCGATGCCGAAGATCAGCCGGCCGTCGCTGATGTGGTCGACCGTCCGCGCCATGTCGGCGAGCAGGTCGGGGTTGCGGTAGGAGTTACAGGTGACCAGGGCGCCGAACTCGACCCGTTCGGTCGCCTCGGCCCAGGCGGCCAGCATGGTCCAGCACTCGAAGTGCAGACCCTCGGGCTCACCGCTGAGCGGGTAGAAGTGGTCCCAGTTGAAAACAACGTCAACGCCGATCTCTTCGGCCGCCGCCACGGTCCGCCGGATGTCGGCGTACTGGGCGTGCTGGGGCTGGACCTGCAGACCGATCCGGACGGGGAACGCGCCGTACGGACGGTCGGTGGAATCGGAAGCTGTCATACCCGGAATCCTATATCGCTTTGCGGAGGACCCTCCGGATAGGTCACTGGGTGAAGTACGCCGCCAGGTGGCCGAGCATCGTGGCGACACCGGATTCGATCGGGACCTGCTGCTCGTCGGACAGCCCGACGCTGCGGTAGTCGAGCCGCGTCCTGCCGTCGGCGAGCGCGGTCAGGTCGACGGTGATCTCCTCGGCGGGCTGGTCGAATCGCAGGGCCAGGTGGTGCGGGAGGTCCAGCTCGCCGAAACGGAGCGTGAACGGGACCTCGGTGCCGTCCGCGGCGACGAACACGGCCGAGATGAGGCCGCCGGGGCGGACGTCGATCGTCACCCGGTCGGACGGGGTGCTGAAACCTTCGGCGACGAACCAGGCGGCGAACGGCTCAGGCTCGGTGAACGCCCGGACGACCTCGGTGGGTGGGGCGTCGACGATCTGCTGCAGGGTGAACATGGCGGGGACCTCCGTCGGGATCGAGCTGACTCCAGCACTGTCCCGCGAACCGTTTACGGTTTGTTTTCGGTCGGGAGCCGGTCGGCGTACACGGCGGCCCAGTCGCCGAGGGCGCGGATCGGGACCAGGAGGTCCTTGCCGGCGACGGTCAGCGAGTACTCGACCCGGGGAGGCGCTTCGGCGTACCGGGTGCGTCCGACGAGGCCGTTGCGCTCGAGCCGGCGGAGCGTCTCGGTGAGGACCTTCTGGCTGATACCGCCGATCTGCTTGCGGAGCTCACCGGGACGCGCGGGCCCGTCGGCGAGCGCGTACAGCACGACCATCGGCCAGCGCCCGCTGATCAGGTCGGCCGCGACACGGGCTTGGCAGTCGGCGAAGAATCTCACCGGTCCATTGTGCGTCGGCCGATGGACACCAGGAGGTGCGCATCGAACTGTCTACGGTCGACGCATGCGAATAGGAACACTGGGCAACGGGTTGATGGCCGAGGCGCTGGCCTCGCAATGGGTCAAGGCGGGCCACGACGTGATGGTGGGTGGGCGCTCCGCGGACAAGGCCGTCGAGGTGGCCAAGCGGGTCGGTGCCACGGCCGGGACGCTGGAGGAGGCAGCGGCGTACGGCGACGTCGTACTGCTGGCAGTACCGGCCGAGGTGGCGGTGGAGGTCGCGGGACTGGTGCCTGCCGGTACGACGTTGATCGACTGCACGAATGCGCTGGATCACCGGGACTTCACGCTGGCGCATCCGGCCACGGCCGAGGCGATCAGCCAGGCCGTGCCGGAGGTGCGCGTTGTGAAGGCGTTCAACCTGGCGGCCGACGCGGTGTGGCGGAATCCACCCGCCGGCCTCGGCGTACCGATCTGCGGCGACAGCGGCGTGAACCAGGTCGCGGAGCTGGTGCGGGATCTGGGATGTATGCCGGTACTCGCGGGCGGACTGCGGCGCGCGAAGTTGCTGGAGGCAACCGCCGCGCTGGCGATCGGGATCTGGGTCAGCGGGGGAGACGTGCGCGAGATGTTCCCGCCGCTAGCTGCCGCGTTCGGTGACGTCCTGCCCGGCCAGCCGTAGGCTCCAGGCGGGGAACAGCAGGTACGTCCCGGCCCAGCCGAATCCGGCGACGAAGGTCCAGGCCGGGGCGGTTTCCATGACGTCGATGCCCATCGCGATCCCGGGCGCGCCGATCAGACCGAGCACCATCACGGCGCCGGCGATCAGCCCCGCCCGCCGCAGCCGCCCGATGCTCCCGGCCCCGACCAGCCACCCCCCGATCAGCGCGAACCCGAAGCCCGACCAGAGGCCAGCTAGGTAGAAGCCGGTGGTCTCGCTCATCACGAGCACGGTGCCCACGATCGTGAGCATGGTTCCGACGCCGGCCACCCACAGCAGTAGCCACGGCGGGCGGGTGAGCCACGCCAGGCAGAAGCTCAGGACGCCGAACACCGCGTTCCCGACGTCGTTGACGGCACCGAGCGAGTCGGCGCCGGCGTAGAAGACGATCAGGCTCAGGCAAGTGGCCAGGCCCACGATGCCGTGGACAGTGGCCACCGGCCGCACGAGACTCGGCTCAGTGTTCACCCTTGGATGATCGCGCAAAGAGCTCGTTCAAGTCAGCCTGTGGGATCTGGTCGGCAGCGAAGGTGATGGTGCCCTTCGTCGCCAGCTCCTCCGCGCTGCGGCGGACGAAGCCGAGCGCCGCGCGGGCGATACTGCCGCCGAGGCTGATCCGGACCACGCCGGCCGCCTGCAGATCGGCGACCGTCAGCGTGGAGGTGCCCAGACCGATGACCACGTTCAGCGGCCCGTCGATCTCGGCGACCAGCGTGCGGATCGTGGCGAGGTCGTTGACGCCGGGGACGTAGAGACAGTCCGCACCCGCCGCGCGGAAACGGTTCGCCCGGTCGATCGAGTCGCGCACCGAGGTCGGCGTACGGAGCAGCTGCCCGTCGGTCCGCGCGGTCAGTACGAAGTCGTCGCCGGCCGCCTCGCGCGCCGCCACGATGCGCTCGACCGCGAGCGCCACGTCGTACAGCTCCCGTCCGTCGTAGTCCTCGATGTTGCCGCCGGCCAGCCCGGCCTCGCGGGCCAGCCTGATCGTGTCCGCGACCCGCTCCGGCTCGGCACCGTACCCGTCCTCGAGGTCCCCGTTCACCGGTACGGCGCTCGCCGCGGTGATCTCGCGTACCCGGTCGAACATCTGCTCCCGCGACACCGCCGGCGCGCCGTCGGGCAGCGTGTGATCGCCCTTCGCCAGCGAGAACGCGATCCCCGCGCTGGTCGTCGCGATCGCCGGGAACCCGGCCGCCGCCAGGATCACCGCACTCCCGGCGTCCCAGGCATTCGGCATCACGAACCGATCGGCATGCAACTCGCGGAACGTCGTCATACGCCCGAGTCTGTCACCCCGACGCTTCGGCCTTGACCGAACTCAGCCGAGCTTCCCGACCATCCGGGCCACCGCGGCCCGCGCCTTCGGGCCGTTCACCAGATCGGGATCACCCTCGGTGCCCTTCGTGTTCCAGTACAGGTAGAACGCCGGCCGCGCGCCCGCCGGCAGTTGGTCGAGGTACGCCGTCTCGCGGTCGATCTCGTCCGCGCGCGCCTGATCGCTCTTCGTCCGCTTGAACCCGCGCTCGGTCAGTCCCCATTTCGCCGCCGCACCAGGTGTCTTCTGCACCAGCTCGCGGTACCAGCGCATGTGTCCCGCGTGCTCGCTGACGATCGCGGTCGCGGGCTGCGTGCCGCCGCTGTACGTGTCGGCGCCGTAGAAGTCCGCCTCGACCCGCCACGGCTTCGGGTCCTTCGTCCGCGGCTCGCCGTCCCACTGGAACGCCATCGCCGAGTACCCGACCTTCACCTGCGGGTTCGCCGCCTTCATCACGTCCCGGACCCGCTTGAACGCCTTCGCGAACGCCGGCCCGTCCATGTCGTTCTCGGGCTCGTGATACCAGATGAAGTACGTGTCCGGCCGCTCCTTCAACCACACCGCGAGCTCCCGGAACCGTACGTCGTACTTCCCGGCGCCGGTCGCCGCCGGTGCGGTCTTGATGCTGACGAACGGGATCAGCCCCGCGTCCCAGGACGCCTGCGCGACCCCGGCGTACTTCTTCCGCAGGTCGGTCTTCACCGGCTGGACCCCGTTGACGAACTCGCGGGTCGCCCGCACCCCGGGATACCGCTTGCCCAGGTCCTTCGGCGCGACGTCGTCGTGGACGCCCATCAGCACCGGCGCGGCCGCCTCGACGGGATTGTCTGAGGTGGCAACGAAAACGGTGGCGGCGAGCGTGATGCTCGCCGCCACCGCGACGGTCTTCTTCAGCATGCCTAGCTCCCGGTCAGTCGCCGTGCAGGCCCCCCTCGGCGACCACCATAGGGTGCGTTCAGGCCACCTCAGGTCAGCTTCGAGGCGGCAGCCTGGTCGAGCAGCCAGAGGGTGCGGTCCTGTCCGTGCGGGCGGGCCGCCGGGACATCGCCACCGGTCAGGGCCTGGGAGACCGCGTCGGCCTTGTCCTCGCCCGACACCACGAACCAGACCTCCCGCGCCCGGTCCAGCCGCGGGAACGTCAAGGAGACCCGGATCGGGGGCGGCTTCGGGGAGTCGTGGACGGCGACCGCCGCGGCATCTGTCACCGCGAGCTGCGGATAACCGGGGAACAGCGAGGCCACATGCCCGTCAGGGCCGACGCCGAGCATCAGTACGTCGAACTTCGGCGAGCCCGCGGCGGCCAGCTCCTCCGCGTACGCCGCAGCGGCGGCCTCGGCGCCCTGGCCGGTGTCGGCCGGCATCGGGTGCACCCGCGCCGGGTCCACGTCCAGGTGGGACAGCAGGGCGTCCCGGGCCTGCGTCTCGTTCCGGTCCGGGTCGCCGTCGGGCAGGAAACGCTCGTCACCCCACCAGAACTCGACCCGCTGCCAATCGATCTGGTTCCGGGCCGGCGACTCCGCGACAGCCCGGTAGACGACGGCAGCGACCCGGCCGCCGGTCAGCACCACGTGGGCGACACTACCGGTGCTCTGCGCATCGACGACCCGGGTGATGAACCGGGACGCGACGGCGTACGCCAGATCGTCGGCATCGGCGTGGATCAGCAGCTCGGCCTGGTTCATCGCTTCGCCGCCTTCTTGCCCCCAGCAACCTTCTTCGCAGCAGCCTTCTTGGCAGCCGCGGGCTTCTTGGCCACGACCTTCTTCCCGGCCGCGGTCACCTTGGCCGCGGTGGACTTCCGCGCCGTTTCCGCGACCTTCTTGGCGTCCGCCGGCATCGCGTCCCGCTCGACCATGCAGGCGAGCGTCTTCGCGTACACGTCGTCCGGGTCGAGCCGCCGCAGCTCCTCACTCAACAGCTCGGACGTCGTACGCCGCTTCAACGCCACTGGCCGATCCGGCTGCCCCGGCACGCTGAACGTCGCCACCGCACCGTCCGGCCGCGTCAACGCGATCGGACCGGACGGCGTGAACAACCGTACGGCGGTCACGCCCGGACCCCGAGAGTTCCGCTGCTCCACCGGCACCTTGAGCCGCGACTGCAACCACGCCGACATCAGATCCGCACTCGGGTTGCCCCGAGCGGCCGTGACCTCGGCGCCGGTCACCTTCGTCGGGTACTGATCCAGAGCGGCCGCCATCAGCGCACGCCACGGCGTCAACCGCGTCCACGCGAAGTCGGTGTCACCAGGCGCGTACCCCTCGGCCCGCGCCGTGTAGTCCACCGAAGCACGCCGCGTGGCAGCCGCGTCGGTCACCCGGCGCCGTCCCAGCCGGCCCAACGGATCCTCGGCGGGAACGCGCGGGCCGCCTCCCGGCCACCAGACGATGACGGGGGAGTCGGGCAGCAACAGCGGCGTGACGACGGACTCCGGCACCTTCGCCAGCTCACCGTGCAGTCGCAGCAGCACCGCTTCGCCGGGAATGCCCTCGCCGACCCGTACTTCGGCGTCCAGGCCGGACGCGCCGCGCCCCGGCCGCAGGATCGCGACCAGGACCCGGGACGGGTGTTCGCGGCCGGCCTCGTTCGCGGCCTTCATCGCGTCGTGGTGGGACGCCTCGTCGACGACCACCACGATCGTGCCGACCATGCCCATGGCCGGCGAGCCCGCGTTCCGCCGGGCCTTCAGCAGCGCCGACGCGATCTCGCTCGACGTGGTGTCGGTCAGGTCGATGATCATGGCCGCCTCCAGGCACGTCCGTCGCGGGCGAGCATCTCGTGCGCCGACTCCGGGCCCCAGTCGCCGGACGCGTACTGCTCCGGCTTCCCGTGCCGCGCCCAGTAGTCGAGCACCGGGTCGAGGATCTTCCAGCCCAGCTCGACCTCGGTGTGCTGCGGGAACAGCGGCGGATCACCGAGCAGTACGTCGAGGATCAGCCGCTCGTAGGCCTCGGGGGAGGACTCCGTGAACGAGCCGCCGTACGCGAAGTCCATGTTCACGTCGCGGATCTCCATCGACGTACCGGGCACCTTGGCGCCGAAGCGCAGCGTGATGCCCTCGTCCGGCTGGATCCGCAGCACCAGGGCGTTCTGGCCGAGCTCTTCGGTCTCGGTCTTGTTGAACGGCAGGTGCGGCGCGCGCTTGAACATCACCGCGACCTCGGTGACGCGCCGCCCGAGCCGCTTGCCGGTGCGCAGGTAGAACGGGACACCCGCCCAGCGCCGGGTGTCGACGTCGACCCGCAGCGCCGCGAACGTCTCCGTCGCCGACGACGCCGGGATGCCGTCCTCCTGCAGGTACCCCTTCACCTTCGTGCCGCCGGCCCAGCCCGCCGCGTACTGCCCGCGGGCGCTGTGCAGGTCGAGCCGCTCCGGCAGCTGGACGGCGTTCAGCACCTTCTTCTTCTCCTGGCGCAGTGACCAGGCGTCGAAGCTGACCGGCTCCTCCATCGCGATCAGCGCGAGCAGCTGGAGCAGGTGGTTCTGGATCACGTCGCGGGCGGCGCCGATACCGTCGTAGTACCCGGCGCGGCCGCCGATGCCGATGTCCTCGGCCATCGTGATCTGTACGTGGTCGACGTAGTTGCTGTTCCAGATCGGCTCGAACATCGCGTTCGCGAACCGCAGCGCGAGGATGTTCTGGACCGTCTCCTTGCCCAGGTAGTGGTCGATCCGGAAGACCGCCTCGGGCGGGAACACCGACTCGACCACCTGGTTCAGCTCACGGGCGCTCTTGAGGTCGTGACCGAACGGCTTCTCGATCACCACCCGCCGCCACGAGCCCGGGATCTCGTCGGTCAGCCCGTGCTCCGACAGTTGCCGCACGACCTCCGGGAACAGCCCCGGCGGGATCGACAGGTAGAACGCGTGGTTGCCGCCGGTACCACGGGTGATGTCGAGCTCGTCGACGGTCTCCCGGAGCCGTTTGAACGCCTCGTCGTCGGTCAGGTCGCCCGGCACGAACCGGAAGCCCTCGGCGAGCTGCTGCCAGACCTCCTCGCGGAACGGCGTCCGCGCGTGCTCCTTCACCGAGTCGTGCACGATCTGGGCGAAGTCCTGGTTGGTGTAGTCCCGGCGGGCGAACCCGACCAGGGCGAAACCCGGGGGCAGCAGCCCCCGGTTCGCCAGGTCGTAGACCGCCGGCATCAGCTTCTTGCGGGCCAGGTCGCCGGTGACCCCGAAGATCACCAGGCCGCACGGCCCAGCGATCCTCGGCAGCCGCCGATCCTGCGGATCGCGCAGCGGGTTCACCGGACCTGTCGGCTCTTCGCCGAGCTCAGCGGTCATCAGCCGCTTCCCTCCGAGTGTCGTCTCTACTTGGACAGGGCCTATTTCAACAGGGACAGGAGCTGCTGTACGCCGTTCGCGACGTCCGTGAGGTGCAACCGCAGCACCGGACGGCCGCGCTCCGCCAGCACGTTCGCGTCACCGGCGGCCTGCGCCGAGATCAGCGTGCCGAACGTGAACGGACGGTCGGGGATCTCCACGTCGGTGGCGTGCGCCCCGGTGATCTGCAGGTACACGCCCTCGGGGTGGCCGCCCTTGTGGTACTGACCGGTCGAGTGCAGGAAGCGCGGCCCCCACCCGAACGTCGTCGGACGGCCGGTCCTGGTCGTGATCGCCGGGCGGATCGCGATCAGGTCGGCATCGCGCTCCGAGTCGAGATACGCCATCACCGCGACGTACCCCTTCGGCTCGAGCTTGCCCAGCAGCGCGTCGACCGCGCCCTGCAGCGAGTCCACACCGTCGAGCAGGCCCTCGGAACCGCGAACCTCGACGGCGCCGTCGGTGAAGGCGGCCGCCTCCGGCTCCGGCTGCGCGTCGAGCAGACCGCGCGCGGCCTTCTTCGCGCTCTCCACGTCCGGCTGGTCGAACGGGTCGATGCCGAGCAGGTAGCCCGCCACCGCCGTCGCAACCTCCCAGAGGAGGAACTGGCCGCCGAGCGAACCGGACGTCAGCGCCGTCGGCACACCGCTCGTCGCCTTCTCCGCCAGCAGGGCGTTGGTGAGGTCAGCGGCCTCGCTGCGCAGCTCCGGTGCGCCGACCTCGACCGCGACCGGCAGTACGCCGGTGCCGTTCTTGCCGGTGCTCTCCGCGATCAGCTGCTCGGCCCAGTCCGGGAACCCGACGATGTCAGAACCGTCCGCGGTGATGATCGCCTTGTCCCGGCCCGCGCTCGCCGCGAGCACCGCGCCCAGCCAGAGCGCCGGGTTGTCGGTCGAGTCGGCCTGCAGTGCCGGCGCTGCCTCGGCCGCCTGGTCGAGCAGCTCGGCGATGTCGGCGCCGGCCAGACCGGACGGCACCAGGCCGAACGCCGTCAGCGCGCTGTACCGCCCGCCGACGTTCGGGTCCGCGAGGAACGTCTTGCGGTAGCCCTCGTCCGCCGACAGCTTCTCGAACGGCGAACCCGGGTCCGTCACGACGACGATCCGCGAGGCGGCGTCGATCCCGGCGTCGGTGAACGCCTTGGCGAAAGTACGGCGGTGGCTGTCGGTCTCGACCGTGCCGCCCGACTTGCTGGACACCACGATGACGGTCTTCGACAGGTCACCGTCGAGCGCGCGCTTCACGACGCTCGGGTCGGTCGAGTCGAGGACGACGAGCTCCACGCCCGCCGTCCGGGTGATGACCTCCGGCGCCAGTGACGAGCCGCCCATACCGGACAGCACGATCCGGTCCAGGCCCTCGGACCGCAGGTCGGCCTGCAGTGCCTCGATCTCGGCCAGCAGCGGCCGCGAGGTGTCGTGCAGGTCGACCCAGCCCAGCCGGATCGAGGCCTCGGCCTCGGCGTCCGGGCCCCAGATCGTCGCGTCCTTCGCGGCGATCCGGGAGGCGATCTTCTCGGCGACGAGCTTCTCGACGACCTCGGTCCAGTCGCCGTTCTGCGTGGTTACGTTGGTCACTTGGCAGCCGCCTTCAGGGCCGCGGCGACGGTGTCCTGCAGCTCCGACCAGGATGCCTCGAATTTCGCGACGCCCTCGTCCTCGAGCAGTTGCACGACCTCGTCGTACGAGATGCCCAGCCGCTCCAGGTCGTCGATCACCTTGCGGTCGCCGGCGTAGTCGCCGCGGACCGTGTCACCGGTGATCTCGCTGTGCTCCTCGACCGCCTTGATGGTTGCCTCCGGCATCGTGTTGACGACACCGCGGGTGACCAGGTTGTCGACGTACAGCGTGGGGGAGTACGACGGGTCCTTCGTGCCGGTGGACGCCCACAACGGACGCTGCGGCTTGGCCCCGGCGGTCTCCAGCTCCCGCCAGCGGTCGGTGGCGAAGATCTCCTCGTACGCCTCGAACGCGAGCCGCGCGTTCGCGATCGCCGCTTTGCCCTTCAGTGCCTTGGCCTCGTCGGTGCCGATCGCCTCGAGGCGCTTGTCGATCTCGCTGTCCACGCGGCTGACGAAGAACGACGCGACGCTGGCCATCTTGGTCACGTCGTGGCCGTTCTCGACGGCCTGCTCGAGGCCCTCCAGGAAGGCGACCGCGACCGCCTTGTAGCGCTCCAGCGAGAAGATCAGCGTCACGTTCACGCTGATCCCGGCGGCCAGCGTTTTGGTGATTGCCGGCAGCCCCGCCTTGGTGGCCGGGATCTTGATGAAGACGTTCTCCCGGCCGACGATGTCCCACAGCAGCTTGGCCTGCTCGACCGTCTTCGCGGTGTCGTGCGCGAGCGTCGGCTCGACCTCGATCGACACCCGGCCGTCCTGGCCCGCGGAGTCGTCGTACGCCGGCTTGAGCACGTCGGCGCCGTCGCGGACGTCGCTGGTGGTGATCACCCGGATCGCCTCGTCGGTGGAGACGCCCTGCGCGGCCAGCTTGCCGATCACCTCGGCGTACGCGTCGGCGTCCGAGATGGCCTTGGCGAAGATGGTCGGGTTGGTGGTCACGCCGGTGACGTGCTTGTCCTCGATCAGCGCCTGCAGGCTGCCGCTGGTCAGCCGCTCACGGGACAGGTCGTCCAGCCAGATGGAGACACCCGCGTCGGCGAGTGCTTTCAAGCGATCGTTCATATCTCCGATGCCTTCTTCCAAGAATCTTCTGTTGTTTGATTCAGTTGGCGTCGGCCGGTCCGACCGGCCCGGCGGCGGCGCGACCGGGCGGGACACCCGGACCGCTGATCTGCGCGGCGGCGGCGATGCTGTCCTTCGCGGCCTGCACGACCGCGTCGGTCGTGATGCCGAACTCGTCGTACAGCGTCTGGTACGCCGCGGACGCCCCGTAGTGCTCCAGGCTCACCGAGCGGCCGGAGTCACCGACGATGTCGTGCCAGCTCTGGGCGATCCCGGCCTCGACCGAGACCCGGGCCCGGACATCGGCCGGGATGACCGACTCGCGGTACGCGTCGTCCTGCTCGTCGAACCACTCGCGCGACGGCATCGACACGACGCGGGCGTTGACGCCCTCCTCGGCCAGCTTGGCGCGTGCCTCGACGGCCAACTGCACCTCCGAGCCGGTGCCGATCAGCACCACGTCCGGCGTGCCGTCAGCGTCGAGGAGCACGTAGGCGCCCTTCGAGACGTTCTCCGTGGTCGCGTACCCGTCGGTGCCGCGCGGGAAGGTCGGCACGTTCTGCCGGGTCAGCACCAGGCCCGCCGGGCGGTCGGTGTGCTCGAGAATGGCGGCCCACGCGGCCGCCGTCTCGTTCGCGTCACCGGGCCGTACGACGTCCAGGCCCGGGATCGCCCGCAGCGCCGAGAGGTGCTCGATCGGCTGGTGCGTCGGGCCGTCCTCGCCGAGGCCGATCGAGTCGTGCGTCCATACGTACGTCACCGGCAGCTGCATCAGTGCGGCCAGCCGCACGGACGGGCGCATGTAGTCGGAGAAGACCAGGAAGGTACCGCCGTACGGGCGGGTCAGGCCGTGCAGCGCGATGCCGTTCAGCACCGAGCCCATGGCGTGCTCGCGGATCCCGAAGTGCAGGACCCGGCCGTACTCGTCGCCGGAGAACTCCTTGGTCGAGTACTCCGCCGGGATGAACGACGGCTGCCCCTTCGGAGTGGTGTTGTTGGAGCCGGCCAGGTCGGCCGAACCGCCCCAGAGCTCGGGCAGCTCCGGCGCGAGGTTGGTCAGCACGTCGCCGGACGCCGCGCGGGTCGCGACACCCTTGGCGTCGGCCTCCCAGCTCGGCAGCTTGTCCTTCCAGCCGTCCGGAAGCTCACGCTTCGAGAGCCGGTCCAGCAGCGCGGCCCGCTCCGGGTTCGCGGCCTTCCACGCGTCGAACTTCGCGGTCCACTCGGTCTCGAGCGCCTTGCCGCGGTCGAGGGCCGCGCGGGTGTGCGCGATCACGTCGTCGGCCACCTGGAACGTCTGCTCCGGGTCCCAGCCGAGGACCTTCTTGGTCGCGGCGACCTCGTCCGCGCCGAGCGCCGAACCGTGGATCTTGCCGGTGTTCTGCTTGTTCGGGGCCGGCCAGCCGATGATCGTGTGCAGCCGGATGAAGCTCGGCTTGTCCGTTACGGCGCGGGCCGCCTCCAGCGCGTCGTACAGCGCCTGGACGTCCTCCTCGTAACCGGTGCCGCCCTGGGTCCAGTCGACGTCCTGCACGTGCCAGCCGTACGCCGCGTAGCGCGCCGCCACGTCCTCGGACAGCGCGATGTCGGTGTTGTCCTCGATCGAGATCTTGTTCGCGTCGTAGATGACGGTCAGGTTCCCGAGCTTCTGCGTGCCGGCCAGCGACGAGGCCTCGGACGCGACGCCTTCCTCGATGTCACCGTCGGACGCGATCACGTACACCTGGTGGTCGAACAGGCCCTCGCCCTTCGGCGCGTCCGGCTCGAGCAGGCCGCGCTCACGACGGGCTGCCATCGCCATACCGACCGCGTTGCCGACACCCTGGCCGAGCGGGCCGGTGGTGGTCTCGACGCCGGGGGTGTGCCGGTACTCGGGGTGGCCCGGGGTCTTGCTGCCCCAGGTCCGCAGCGCCTTCAGGTCGTCCAGCTCGAGGCCGAAGCCGGCCAGGTAGAGCTGGATGTAGAGGGTGAGGCTGGAGTGTCCCGCGGACAGCACGAACCGGTCGCGGCCGGCCCAGTGCGGGTCCGCCGGGTTGTGCCGCATCACCTTCTGGAACAGCAGGTACGCCGCCGGTGCGAGGCTCATCGCCGTCCCGGGATGTCCGTTGCCGACCTTCTCGACCGCGTCCATCGCGAGCACCCGGACGGTGTCGACCGCGCGCTGGTCCAGTTCGGTCCATTCAAGCTTTGGGCTGGTCTTCTCCGTCACGCCGGCGGCGCTCCTCTCGATGGTGATCTCTTGGCTCAGGATGAGCCTACTGTGGCCCGCTCATCTCTTTGTGCACCCTTCGACTGTTTGTCAACCGTTCAGCCGATCCGGCTGTTCCCGAAGGATCGGAGGGGGGTGCGAGAACTCTCCTACGGGGCGTCGTAGACTGCTGAATCGTCAGCGCCGCTCATCCGGCGTCAACCCACTCTGTTCGAGGTGTTCGTGACCGCCGTCGACCCGCGTTCTGCCGCGACGACGTCGTACCCGACGCCGCTGCCGGACGCTGCCGCTGTATCAGCTGCAACCGTGAGTCCGTCGGTGCGCGACGTGGTGAAGGCGTACGTCGGGCTGACCAAGCCGCGCATCATCGAGCTGCTCCTGATCACCACCGTCCCGGTGATGTTCCTGGCGGCCGGCGGCGTGCCCGGTCTGGAAGTCGTGGTGGCCACGCTGATCGGCGGCATCCTCGCCTCCGGCAGCGCCAACACGATCAACTGCGTCCTCGACCGCGACATCGACGAGCAGATGCGCCGGACCCGGCGCCGCCCGCTGCCGCGGCACGCGGTCAGCCCGCGCTCTGCGACGATCTTCGGTGTCGTCCTCGGCGTGCTGGCCACCCTCGAGCTCGGCTTCTACGTCAACTGGCTGTCGTCCGGCCTCGCGCTGGCCGCGAACCTGTTCTACGTCTTCGGCTACACGATGGTGCTCAAGCGCCGGACCGTGCAGAACATCGTCTGGGGCGGGATCGCGGGCTGCTTCCCGACCCTGATCGGCTGGACCGCGGTCACCGGCGAGCTGGCCTGGACGCCGGTCGTGCTGTTCCTGGTGGTCTTCTTCTGGACGCCGCCGCACACCTGGTCGCTCGCGATGCGGTACCGCGAGGACTACGCGTCGGTGGACGTGCCGATGCTCCCCGTAGTCGCCACCCCCGTCGCCACCGCGCGGCAGATCATGGCGTACTCCGTGGTCATGGTGATCACGTCGCTCGCGCTCTGGCCGATCGGCGACACCGGCTTCGTATATCCGCTGGCCGCGGTCGTGCTCGGTTTCGTGTTCCTCCGCGAGGCCCGCCGGTTGTTGCTCCGGGCCCACACCGGTGCGGACGGCGCGGCGCTGCGGCCGATGCGGCTCTTCCACTTCTCGAACATCTACCTGGCGCTGCTGTTCATCGCGGCGGCCATCGATCCGCTCCTGCGCTGAGACTCCGCTCCTGCGCTGAGACTCCGCTCCTGCACTGAGCGTCGCGGGTCGCGTGCCGGCAGTTTCCCGGTTGACCTGATCGTCATCTGATGTTGCCATGGGTTCCTGCCTGTGGAGGGGGATCCACGCCTGGGGAGGCGTAGCAGCAGGGGGATTCATGGGCGTACGAACACGCATCGCCGCGATCGCGGCACTCGCACTGACCGGTTCGGCACTGGTCGCCGGGCAGGCACAGGCCGGTGGGAGTCATGGCACGCTGACGCCGGTGATCACCGGTCTGGACTCGCCGCGTGGCGTCGCGTTGCACGGCGGGACGATCATCTACAGCGTCGGTGACGGCTCGGTGTACGCGAAGTACGGCAGCAGGACCCGGCTTCTCGGCAAGGTCGGCGAAGGCTTCGCTCCGGCGATCGATACCAACATCTGGGGTACGACGTACGCGCTGACCGGCGGTGGCGGTCCGGGCGAGTCGCTGCCACCGGGCGCCGCGACGCTCTACCGGCTGCGGCCGGGCAAGTCGCCGGTCAAGGTCGCCGAGATCGGCAAGTACCAGGTCAAGGACCCGGATCCGTACGACCTGGAGAACGTCCCGACGGACTCCAACCCGTTCGGGGTGGCCGCACTCAAGGACGGCACGGTGCTGGTCGCCGATGCCGGCGGCAACGACCTGCTCAGGGTCTGGCCGAACGGCACGATCAAGACGGTTGCCCGGCTCAAGCCGCGCGTGGTGACCGTGCCGCCGGGCCTTCCGACCGGTCCGGAGGCGCCACCGTCACCGCCGGCCGGTTCCAGGATTCCGGCGGAGGCGGTCACGACGTCCGTCACGGTCGGCTCCGACGGCTACTGGTACGTCGGTGAGCTCCGTGGCTTCCCGGCCACGCCCGGAACGTCGCAGATCTGGCGGATCAAGCCCGGCTCGGTCGGCGCGGTATGCGACCCGGTCAAGCCGTGGAAGGGCAACTGCACGCGGTACGCCGACGGCTACACGTCGATCATGGATCTGGCAGGCGGACCGAAGGGCACGCTGGCCGTGGTGGAGCTGTCCAAGGCCAGCTGGCTTGCGGCCGAGACCGGCGGTTCGACCGTCGGGTCACTGTTCCTGCAGTACCCGGGCAAGTACCACAAGGCGGGCGTCAAGCGCGAGCTCGCGGCGGGCAAGCTGATCCTGCCCGGTGGTACGGCGGTGAGCCGGGCCGGTGACGTCTACGTGTCGTCACCGCTGTTCGGCCCAGGCACCATCTACAAGGTGAAGCACTAGTACGGGTGCCACCCGCGGCGTGAACGTGCCACGCCGCGGGTGGACGGCACGCCGGCATCGCCGGTGATCTGCACCTCCGCGCACTGGTCCGCGCACTGGTCCGCGCATTGGTCCGCGCATTGGTCCGCGCATCGGCTCGATGTGACGATCCCAGGTGACCGGACCGTCGCCGTCTGCGGTGTCGGAGCTCACCGCAGCACTCGGCGTGGGCTGTGCCGGTCGACGAGGGAGCGTGAGACCGCTCAGAAAGGCGGTTGGTCGTCCGTCGGTGGGGTTGCTGATGGCGCGATCGGTCCGCGGGCGGGTGGGACGGTGGTGTAGCGGTGGCCGGTGGGGGTGGTGAGGGTGATGGAGCCGTTGGGGTGAGCGGTGGTTTTCCAGCCCCAGGTTTTGGTGTCTTTGATGACGTGGTGGTATTCGCAGTACGGCGCGAGTCCGGACAGACTCGTGCGCCCGGAATGTGCGAACGGGGTGAGGTGGTCGCGGTCGCATTCGCGGGAGGTGCGATTGCAGCCGGGCCAGGCGCAGACGGGGTGGCGGGCGAGCAGGGTCTCGGTGACCAGCATCCCTGGGTCGTGGCGGGTGGTGGAGGCTTCGAGGACGGTGCCGTTGGTGGGGTCGGTGAGGAGGCGTCGCCAGGTGCCGTCGGTGGCGATGCGGCGGGCCATCTCGGCGGGGATGGGTCCGTAGCCGGTGAGTTCGGCGGGGTCGTTGTCGAGGCCGAGCAGGGTCGAGGCGGGGACGAGGACCTCGATGTGGGGGCGGCGGCGGTGCTGGTCGGGTAGCCGGCGGTCGAGCCAGTCCAGCCCGTTGCGCAGGATGTGCTCGAACAGGTCCGCGGCCACATCCGCGCGCCGCTGCTCGGCGGTGCGATTGTCCTTCGGCTCTTGTGTGGTGAGGGAGTCCGTCACCACAACACCATCTGCTGCACCGCGCCCGGTACCACCGTCTTGCTGGGCCGTCCCGCGCGACGCACCATCATTGCGAGGCACAGCCTCATCGCGGACCGCAGCCTGGCCGCGGGCCGCAGCCTGATCGTTGGCCGCAGACTCGTCGCGGGCCGCAGCCTGATCGTTGGCCGCAGCCTGGTCGTGGGACGTTGGCTGGTCGTTGGGCACAGCCTGGTCGTGGGACGTTGGCTGGTCGTGCGAGGCAGCAGCATCGTGGGGTGCGGAGCTGCCTTGCCGTCCCGGGGGTGTGTGGTGCTCGGAGTTGTCTTGGCTGGGCGGGTCGGTGTGGTGCGCGCCGGGACCTGCGGCGGTGGGGTTGGTGGTGGGGTTGGTGGTGGGGTTGGTGGTGGGGTTGGGGTTGGTGCCGCGTTTGGCGAGGGCGGCGATGGCTTGGATGGTGACCCACATCTGCTGGATCTTGTCGGCGGTGTGGACGATCCACAGCCC
>NZ_SJKA01000001.1 GCF_004331435.1 Kribbella sindirgiensis | reverse complement strand
GGGCCGGGAGCAGAAGGAGTCGCAAAGCGCTCCAGCATCCCGACCCGCCAACACCAAGTCTACGAATCCGTCGGCGGCTTGACATCCCTTAGGAACTCAGCACCACCGACAGCATCGGCACGAGGACCGCCCGCGACTCCCGCACGAAGGCTGGTGAACGAGCCAGGGACGAGCGGACCGCTGAGCAGCGGCGGGCCGACGTCGTGGCCGACGTGTTCGGCCACATGCTGCACAACGGCCTCGACTGGCTCGGCCGTCGCCTGCCCGACCGGCACCGCCGACGACCCCACATCGAAGTGCTGATTCCGATCACCACCCTCCTCGGGGTGGACGACGACCCCTGCGAGCTGAGCGGATACGGACCTGTTCCAGCGGAAATGGCACGCCGGATCGCGCGTGACGGCACCTGGCGACGACTCCTCACCGACCCGACCAACGGCACCGTCCTCGAAGCATCCACCCACCGCCACGACCCCGGCGCCGTAGTCAGCGAAACCCTGCTCGCACGCCACCCCGTCTGCGCCTGGCCCGGCTGCAACCGCACCTCACGCGAATGCGACCGCGACCACGCCACACCTTTCAGACAATCCGGCCGGACCAACCTCACCGGACTGGTGCCCTACTGCGAATACCACCACGTCATCAAGGACACCCCAGCCTGGGGCTGGAAGACCACCGCCCACCCCGACGGCTCCGTCACCCTCACCGCACCCACCGGCCACCGGTACACCACCGTCCCACCCGCCCGCGGCCCCATCACCCAACAGCCACCCCACCCACCAAGCGACCCACCACCTTTCTAGCAGCGGGCGCTGCTAGAAAGTCTGAACGCCGCCTCAGAGGTTGGGGCGGGCTGATCGCCCTGGCGTGCCCGCAGCACCCGAGGGGCCCAGCCGGGTGGTTACTGCCGTTGCTGGACGAGTCACCTTGCGAGGACCCGGGATCGCTAGGCAGGTTCGCCGCTCAGCCGTTCGATCGCATTGCGGAGCCGGCGGCGCCACCCCGCGCGGCCTGCTTCCTCGTCGGCGGCTGCGAGGCTGACCAGGTGCTGGGCCGTTTCAAAGCCCTCGGCGGTCTGCGGCTCTACCTCTGTCAGGGCGGCTTGCGGTTCGAGGACCTCGCGGCTGGTCCAGCCGAAGCCGTCCGGTACGAGCAGTTCGGGGACGAGCGTCTCGTGGCTGAGTGACGTCAGCTCGTTGTCACCGTTGCCGATGCTGAAGATCGTCGTACCGCGTCGTCGTACGTCGCTGATGCGTTCCAGCAACGTGTCGGCCGGTGTGTCCTCGGCGACGACCAGCAGCGACTCACCACGACCTGCGTCCTTGAGGCGGTCCAGGCCGATCGCCAGGTGCGGCGGCGCGCCCGGCGGGGGCGCCCAGCGGACCAGAGACGGCCGCAGGTCCTCGACGCCGGCCCGGTGCAGCTCGTCGTCCAGGTGCGCGGTCAGGTGCCAGGGCTCGTCGTCGACCGGTCCGAACAGCATCAGCCCGCTGCGTCTGGTGGTGAAGCGTCGCAGCGCATAGCCGAACTCGGTGGTCCGGCTACCCAGCTCGGTGCCGCTCAGCATCTCCCGAAGGAGTGAGGCCCTGGTGAGATCCACACCTCCAACCTGACACATCCACCGGTCCAGCGCGAGCGTCATACTCGGCGTACGACGACGTGAAAGGACGGCTCTCAGTGACGTCACCGGCCTACAGGGAGACCTACCCAGCCGTTCCCGAGAGCAGGGTGACGGAGTTGGAGGAGCGGCTGGGCGCCCGGCTTCCTGAGCCCTATCGCGCGTACCTCGCCGCCCAGGACGGCGGTGCGCTCGAGGGCTACAACAACCACGGTATCGAGATCATCCTCGGGCTCGGAGAAGTCCCCAGATGGTCGAGCCTGTGGTATCTCCTCGGGCAGGAGAGCGACGTGATTCCCGGCGGCTGGATCCCCGTGGGCACGGACGCCGGCGGTGGTCTTTTCCTGCTTGTCGTGACCGCCCAGGATCGAGGTTCCGTCTGGTACCAGAGCAGCGAACTGGAAGAGGACGACGACGGGGTCTCCCATCCCGTGGTGCGCGAGCGACTGGCGGACTCTTGGGATGAGTTTCTGGGGTCGATCGTGCCTCTCGAGGCCTAGAGGCGGTCGGCCTTCGACTGTAGGTAGTTGCGCTCCGGCATGCTCGTCGTACGGCGGGCCGCCAGGAGGTAGCTCTCCCGCGCTGCGGACGTGTCGCCGGACATCTCGAGTAGATGCGCGCGGACTGCCTCAAGCCGGTGGTTCATGCGGTCGTCGGACTCGAGCGGCTCGAGTACGGCGAGGCCCTCCTTCGGGCCGACCGCCATACCCACGGCCACGGCGTGGTTGAGCTTCACCATCGGGTTGTCGACCAGTTGCTCGAGTACGTCGTACAGGGCGACGATCTGCCGCCAGTCCGTGTCGTCAGCACGCTCCGCCGTGTCGTGGACCGCTGCGATCGCAGCCTGCACCTGGTACGGCCCCAGCTGTGTCCGCGACAGCGCATCGCTCACCATCGCCTCCCCCTCGACGATGGCGGCGCGGTTCCACTTCGAGCGGTCCTGCTCGGCCAGCGGGATCAGTGTGCCGTCTGCACCGGTCCGTGCGGCCCGCCGTGCGTCGGTCAGCAGCATCAGCGCGAGCAGCCCGGCCACCTCACCGTCGTCCGGCAGCAGCTTCCGCACGCCACGCACCAGCCGGATCGCCTCGGTCGTCAGCTCCGCACTGTGCAACGACGTACCGGACGACGCCGTGTAGCCCTCGTTGAAGATCAGGTAGAGCACATGCAGTACGGCGCCCATCCGCTCGTCCCGCTCCGCCTCCGGCGGCATCTCGAACGAACTGCCTGCCTGCTTGATGCTCCGCTTCGCCCGGCTGATCCGCTGCGCCATGGTTGCCTCCGGCACCAGGAACGCGGCCGCGATCTGCGCGGTCGTCAGACCACCGACCGCACGCAGCGTCAGTGCGATCTGGGACGCCGCCGACAACGCCGGATGGCAGCAAAGGAACAGCAACGTCAGCGTGTCGTCCCGACCGCCCGGGTCGTCGATCTCCGGGCCTGACGCAACGAACTCCTCCGGAGCGGCCAGCTGTGCCGCGTTCTCCTCACGCCGCCGCCTGGCCGACTCGCTGCGCAAGAGGTCGGTGAGCCGGCGCGAGCCGACCCGGATCAGCCAGCCACGCGGGTTGTCCGGTACACCCTCGGTCGGCCACTGCTGCGCTGCCGCGAGCAGAGCCTCCTGGACCGCTTCCTCGGCCAGGTCGAAGTGACCGTAGTGCCGGACCAGCGCACTGAGCACCTGCGGCGCCTGCTCCCGCAGCAACAGCTCGAAGCCCGTGCTGCGCCCAATGGTTCGCTCGCTACGCTCGCTCACATCTCCAACCCAGACATGTCCATGACCGGTCGCACCTCCACGGCGACGTACTCCGCGTCCGGCATCCGGGCCGCGTACCCGATCGCCTGGTCGATGGTGTCGCACTCCACCAGGTAGAACCCGGCCAGGTGCTCCTTCGCCTCGGCGTACGGCCCGTCCGTCGTGGTCGTGGTGTCGTCACGCACCTGCACGGTCCGTGTGGTGATGGGGTCGGCCAGACCGGCAGCACTCACCAGCAGGCCCTGCTCGGTCAGCTCCCGCGCCAGTTCCTCGTGCGCCGTGGTCAGGCCGTCGCGTTGCTCCGGAGACAGGCTCGCCCAGCTCTCGGCGTTGCTGTAGATCAGCAGCATGTACTTCACAGTCACCATCCTGTCCCGAGTGGAGGCCGCTGTGACCCCCAGTTAACAGGTACGTCGAAGCAGGTACGCCGGACTTCGACAGTTCCGGAATGTCGAAATGCACCCGGTCGGCGCCGACGTCTCCCCGAGTGACGCTCAGCCGGGGCGTCCCGCCGTACTGGAGATGACTGATGGTTTCGCATTCGAAGCGTTGGTTCGCGCTGGCGTTGCTCTGTCTGACCGGGTTCATGATCATCCTGGACGCGTCGATCGTGCTGGTCGCCGTGCCGTCGATCGAGCGTGATCTGACCTTCTCGACCGGTGGGGCGCAGTGGGTGCCCAGCGGGTACGGGCTGATGTTCGGCGGCCTCCTACTGCTCGGCGGCCGGATCTCCGATCTGCTGGGTCGCCGGCGCGTCTTCATCACCGGACTTCTGCTGTTCGCCGGGTCCTCCCTTGTCTGTGGGCTCGCGTGGAGTGGTGACGCTCTGGTCCTCGCACGCGGGCTGCAGGGCGCCGCAGCCGCAGTACTGGCTCCGAGCGCGTTGTCGATCGTCATGACCACCTTCCCGTCCGGTCCGGATCGCAACAAGGCACTGGGGATCTGGGGCGCGACCAGTGGGGTCGGCGGTACGGCGGGTTCGCTCGTCGGCGGACCTGTCACGGAAGGACTCGGCTGGCAGTGGATCTTCTTCATCAACGTGCCGGTGTGCGTGCTGGTCGTCGTACTGGCGCCCGTACTGCTGCTGGACAGCCGCGGACCGGGACGCCGCGGTTTCGACGTGGCTGGTGCCGCCAGCGTCACCGCCGCGCTGATGGTCCTCGTGTACGCCGTCATCGAGGCACCTGACTCGTCGGCGACGCGGACCGTGCTTCTGTTGCTCGCCTCCGCCGCCCTGTTCGCACTGTTCGTAGCAGTGGAGAAGCGGTCGGCTGCACCTCTCGTACCGCTCCGGATCTTCCATTCGCGCGCACTGGTCGGCGGCAACCTCATCACGATCAGCTGGGGCCTGGCGGCGTTCGGACTCAACTTCGTCTACACGCAGTACGCACAGCTCGCACTGGGTGTGTCAGCGATCCGCTACGGCTTCATGTCCGCAGTACTCGCAGCAGCCGCTGTCGTGGCGTCCATAGTCGGTCAGCACCTCGTCACTCGAGTCGGACCGCGTCGGGTCGCCCTGGTGTCGTTGCTGGTCGCAGGACTAGGTACGACGCTGATGACTCAGGTCACCGTGACCTCTGGGTACTTCGAGCTCGCCTTCTGGGGGCTGACGATCTTCGGTGCCGGTCTGGGCGCGGGTACGGTCGCCGGCTCGATCGCCTCGCTGAGCGACGTCGCGGGCGAGGACGCCGGGGTCGCGTCCGGTCTGCAGAACGCCAGCTTCCAGATCGGCGGTGCCGTCGGCGTCGCCGTGGTCTCCGCCGTCGCCACCGCCGGTACCTCGGGGGTCTCGCCGGCCGACCTCACCCACGGCTACCGGATCGCGTTCGCGACGGTGTGGATCTTCCTCGTGATCGGCGTCGTCGGCTGCCTCCTCGTCAAACGACCGTTGGAGGTTCGACCGACCGGAGCTGGGCACCGGACATCCGTGGCCGTCACCGTCAGGCGGCCCAGTTGAAGGAGGTTCCATGCTGGTCCTCGGACTGATTCTGCTGATCCTCGGGTTCGTGCTGAACATCTCGATCCTGTGGACCATCGGCATCGTGCTGCTCCTGGTCGGAGCGGTCCTGTGGCTTCTGGGAGCCACCGGCCGCGCGGTCGGCGGCCGAAGGCACTGGTACTGATCGACGCCAGCACAAGGACCCCGCGGATCCGTCCGCGGGGTTCTGTCGGCGCGGGTCGTTACCGTGTGCCCATGAAGTACGTCGTGATGATCTTTCGGAGCGTCGACCGGGTGTGGACCGCGGACGACGATGCGGCCCTGGACCGCTTGATGCGGCTCGAACAGGAGCTCGCCGAGTCCGGTGAACTGGTCAGCTCGGAGGGACTGCGACCGCCGGAGGACGGCCGGATCGTGCAGATCCGGGAAGGTCAGCAGGTCGTCACCGACGGTCCGTTCGGTGAGGCCAAGGAGCAACTGGCCGGGTTCTTCCTGGTCGACACGCCCGACGACCAACGCGCACAAGAGATCGCAGGCCGGGTCTCGGTCGCGGTCGCCGATCGGGTCGAGCTCCGCGGCACCCTGATCTCAGAGGGGATGCCAGACGAACTTCGGTGAGCGTTTCTGGGTGAAGGCCTCGATCCCTTCCGCGAGCTCACCCGAGGCGATCGTCTCGCGATACCGGCGTACGGCGGCCGCGTCCGCGTTCTCGCCCGCCAGCAGTGCGTTGACCGACTCCTTGGCCGAGCGGATCGTCAGCTGCGACCGCGACACCAGCGTGTCCGCGAACGCCTCGGCCGCCGCCATCGGGTCGTCCTCCACACGGTCGACCAGGCCCTTCAGCTCCGCGCGATCCGCGGTCAGCAGCTCACCGCTGAAGAGCAGGTACTTCGTGGTCGCGGGACCGACCAGGTCGAGCAGCACCTTGATCGCGGCGGGCGGGTAGACGACGCCGATCCGGGCCGGCGTGACGCCGAAGCTCGCGTCCCGCGCGGCGAATCGGAAGTCGCAGTTCACCGCGATCTCCAGGCCGCCGCCGATGCAGTGCCCACGGACCACCGCGATCGTCGGCTTCGGGAACTCCCGCAACGCCGCCTGGGCCTGCAGGTTGGACGCCCGCAGCTCGGCCATCGGATCGGCCGGGTCGGAGCCCGAGATCAACTCCCGGATGTCGGCGCCGGCGGAGAAGCTCGCGCCGTCGCCGGTCACCAGCAGGACCTTGACCTCGTCGTCGCTCGCCAGGTCGGCGAGCAGCCCGGGCAGGGCCGCCCACATCGCGCGGGTCAGCGCGTTCCGCTTCGCCGCGCGATCGATCACCAGCCGCGCGACCGCCCCGCCCTCGATCCGAAATCCCACGCGCGCAGTCAACCAGCAACCACCGCACGTCCGCCGCGCCCTGGATCACATCTTCTGGGCGCGACGGCGATCTGCCGACCAAGCGTTTGATCTCGGAACGATCACATCCGAATAGCGGGCGGATCACGACTGACGCCCGCCAGTGGATGTTCGTAATGCGTTAAGACTAGGGGCCGATTCGAACCGGCGCGGCGAAGTGTGCTTGACTCCTCCGGTCGATAACGTTTTGGTCTCGGCAGATTGGGTTCGACAAGTGGCTGCAGGACGGCATAGACAGGCGCGGCACCGGCAATCGCGCACCAAGATGATCCAGCCGGGTCTCGTGAAGGTAGCGATTCCGGGCGCGGCAGTGGCGATGGTTGCCACCGGTTCCGCCGCCGCACTTCCCAGCCAGCACGTTCAGCTCGACCCGTCGATCGCCAGCTCGTCCCTGCAGCTGTCGCGCGACTCCACGATCAGCCGGGACGCCCTGCGTCCGCCGATCAACCCCACGACGACACCGTCCGCGGCACCCAAGCCCAAGGCGAGCCCGACGGCCAAGCACCTCAAGAAGCAGGCGCCGATCCCGAAGCCCACGTCGGCGAAGACCCGTGCGGCGCAGGATCTGAAGGCGAACGCGACACCGCCGAAGATCACCGGCACGAAGTACACCACCACCGACGTGAACCTCTGGTCGCTGCCGCTGACCGGCCTGCTGCTGGACGTGCTGCCGAAGGGCACCAAGGTCTCGGTCTCCGGCAAGGTCGACGGCATCTGGGCCGAGGTCGTCAGCGACGGCAAGTCCCGCTGGGTGAAGGCGCAGTACCTGTCCGCCACGAAGCCGGTCGCCACGACCTCCGGAGCGATCTCGCAGGCAGCCTGCAAGTCCGGTTCGTCGGTCGAGGACGGCCTGACCCAGGACGCGATCCGCGTGCACCGGGCGGTCTGCGCGAAGTTCCCGGACATCTCGTCGTACGGCGGCCTGCGGGCGGGCGACTCCGGCTCGGAGCACTCCACCGGCCGCGCGCTCGACATCATGGTCAGCGGTTCCGAGGGCCAGGAGGTCGCGGACTGGCTGAAGGTCAACTACAAGAAGCTCGGTATCAGCGAGCTGATCTGGTCACAGCGCATCTGGACGGTCCAGCGCAGCAGCGAGGGCTGGCGCGCGATGGAGGACCGCGGCGGCGCGACCGCGAACCACTACGACCACGTGCACGTCAGCGTCTACGGAAACTCCGGCACGGTCTGAGGTCTTGGAGAGCGGCCCGGGGCGGGGACCCGGGCCGCTTTTCTATGGCCTGATGTTGGCGTTCAGGTGGAAGACGTTCGTCGGGTCGTAGGCCCGCTTCACCTCGCGCAGCCGCTGCAGCTCCGCGGCGCCGTACGCCGTCTCCGCCCGTCCGGGGTCACCGAGGAAGTTCACGAAGGTCCGCCCCGAGGTAGGTAGTGCGACCTCGCGGTCGATGATCAGTGAGTACGGCGCCTCGCGGTGGCCGATCGGGCCGGCGCCGGGACCCGGGTGAGCCATCGCGCCACCCCAGTGGCGGATCTCGACCGTCGCGTCCTCGAGTTCGGTGACGCCGTCGATCACCTCGTGGGTCAGCGTGTCCAGGAAGTCGAGATGGCGAGCGGGCGTGCCGCCCATCGCGGCGTCGGCGTACTCGATCGTCTGCAGCTCACCGGCGAGCCGCGGGCCGGCGACCTCGAACAGCGGCTTCAGCAGGTGTTCGGCCAGCTCCGCCGGGCCGGCGTACAGGACCTTGATCGCGACGGCGCGCTGCTCGGTGCGCGGGACGCGGGTCAGGACGACCGCGGTGCTGAGTTCGTTGGGGATCGTGGCGGTCCAGTCGCGGTACCGGCGGAGGATCGCGGCGGCGCGGTCGATGCCGTAGTACACGATGCCGGCGTGGACCTCGCGGACCGGGTACAGCCGGAACTCCAGCGAGGTGACGATGCCGAAGTTGCCGGTGCCGCCGCGGATCGCCCAGAACAGGTCGGGGTGCTGCTCGGCGCTCGCGGTGACGGCGCGGCCGTCGGCGGTGACGACCTCGGCGCGGATCACGCTGTCGGCCGCGAACCCGTACTTGCGGGCCAGCCACCCCACTCCGCCGCCGAGTGTGTACCCGGTGACGCCGACGTCGCGGTGCGACCCGGACAACGGCGCGAGCCCGAACTGCCGCGCGGCGTCCAGCACCGCACCCCAGCGGGCACCCGGCGCGACCTTGGCGATCCGGCGCTCCGGGTCGATCAGTACGCCGGTCATCTGGGTCGTCTTCACCAGGATCCCGCCGTCAGCAGGCACCCGGGTGCCGTGTCCCGTCGCCTGCACAGCGATCGGTACGCCGTACTCGCGAGCGGTCCGCACCGCGGCCTGGACGTCGGTCCGCCCGTACGCCTCGGCGACGACGAGGGGACGCGAGTCCACCGACGGGATCACGGAACGCCGCTGCTCGTCGTACTCCGGCTCTCCGGGCAGCCGGACGGCGCCGTTGAACCCCGCCCCGAGCAGTCCCGCCACGAGGTCACTGGCAACCGCTGCAATCGCCTGCGTAGACATCTGATCCCGCTCCTTCGCCGTATCCGCTTCCTGCTCATACGTCGAAGGAGATCGCCGGTACTCGACACGTCCGCCAAACTTTTCTCGATGACTCACACGGTCGACATCTCCGGACACACCCTGACCAAGCGCTACACGTCATGGGCGCGCGACGAGCCGTCCCGCGAATGGGCTGCCCTCACCCTCCTGTCCCGCACGGCGCCCGACCTGACCCCGATCCCTCTCACGTCCTCCACGGCCGACCCTCCGTGGATCACGATGACCCTCGTCCCCGGCCGCCCCCTCGAGGCTTCGCTCACCCAGACCACAGCTCTGGGCAACGCCCTCGAGACCCTCTGGTCAGTCCCCTTCGACGATCTCCAGCCAATCGATCTCACCGCCCTGGTCGACCGCACCCGAGTCGGTCTCACCACACTCGCCGACCGCGGCGACGTGATCGCCTTCGCCGCCCGCACCTGGCTCGACAACGAGCCCCTCGACCTGAACGTCGTACAAGACCCGGTTGTTGCGCACGGCGACCCCAACCTCGCCAACTACCTGTGGGACGGCATTCAGGTTCGCATCGTCGACTTCGAGGACGCCGGGTCGGGTGATCGCACGGTCGAGCTGGCGAACCTGGTCGAGCACCTGTCCTGGCGGCAGGCCGACCCGACCCCGTTGGTACGCCGGTTCTCCGTCGACCCCGAGCGCTTCCGGGCGGCGCGCTGCCTGTGGTCCGGGTTCTGGCTGACGCTGATCGGGCCTGGCGGGCCGAGCGCGCATCGCAATCCACCGGGGACCGCAGAAGCGCAGGCGCGGCGGGTGCTCAGGCTGGTAGCGGGATGACCTCGAGGCGGTCCAGGTCGGCGAGGATGTCGATCTCGGTGATCTTGCCGTCGGTCACGGTGATGGACATGACACCCATCAAGCGGTCGTTGACGACGGTGATCGCTCCGGGCAGCCCGTTGACCAGAGCCAGCTGGGTGTACGGCGCCATGCGGCTGAACAGCAGTGCCTGCTCGACAACGGCCCGCGCACCGCGAACCAGCTTCGACACAGCCGGTCCGGCGAACTCCGCGGTCGCCGTACCCGCGTCCGCGCGCAGCAGCACGTCCGGATCCAGCAGTGCCAGCAGCGCCTCGAAGTCGCCGCCTCGCGAGGCAGCCATGAACGCCTCGACGATGACCCGCTGCCTACTGACATCCCCGTCACTGGCCGGCGCGCCCTGGACCCGCCGCCGTGCCCGGCTCGCCAGCTGACGGGTCGCGGCCGGCGACTTGTCCACAATCGTGGCGATCTCGTCGAACCCGACCCCGAACATGTCGTGCAGCACGAACGCCAGCCGCTCGGCCGGCGACAGCGTTTCCAGTACGACGAGCAACGCCAGCCCGATCGCGTCCGCCTGGACTGCCTCGTCCTCCGGCCCTGGCGCACCAATGATCGGATCCGGCACGTACGTGTCGAGGGAGTCCTCCCGCCGCGACTTGCGGCTGCGCAGCATGTCCAGACACACCCGCGACACCACCGTGGTCAGCCAGCCCGCCAGATTGCCCACGTCACTCACGTCGGTACGGCTCAGCCGCAGCCAGGCCTCCTGTACGGCGTCCTCTGCCTCGGGCAGTGATCCGAGCATCCGGTACGCGACCGCACGCAGGTGCCCGCGGTTCTCCTCGAACCGCCGCGCCAGCTGCTCATGCTCGTCCACCGGTACCTCCTCAACGCCCTGACGGATCAGCCCACCATGATGTGACAAGCCAGCGGATCATAGGGGCATGACTGCCTTCGCGGACAACTTCGACGGGCCGGCCCTGGACCTGTCGGTCTGGTCGCCGTACTACCTACCTCAGTGGAGCTCCCGCGCAGCCTCCGCTGCGACGTACCACCTGGCCGACTCCTGCCTGACCCTGAGCATCCCTGTCGACCAGGGCCTCTGGTGTGCCGGAGATCACCAGCCGGACCTGCGGGTGTCTGGGATCCAGTCGGGCAACTACTCGGGTCCTGTCGGCAGCACGGTCGGCCAGCAGCCGTACCGCGACGGCCTGCTCGTCCAAGAGGAGCAGGAGCCGTTCTGGGGACTGACACCGGACAGTGGGTACGTCGAGCTCCGCGCCCGCGCCGACATCGCTCCAGGCTCCATGGTGTCGCTCTGGATGGTCGGGTTGGAGGACCAGCCCGACCGCTGCGGCGAGATCTGTGTCATGGAGGTGTTCGGCGACGCGCTGGCTCCAGGCTCCACTGCAGTCGGTATGGGGCTCAAGACCATCCGCGACCCCGCTGTACCGCAGGACTTCGAGGCGGTGCGGCTGCCGATCGACGTACGGGAGTTCCACACGTACGCGGTCGAGTGGTCCGCCGGTACGGCGACGTTCTCCGTCGACGGCGCCGCGATCCGGAGTTGCGCGGGCGCGCCGACGTACCCGCTGCAGCTGATGCTCGCGGTCTTCGACTTCCCGGAGCAGTCCGGCCGGTCCCACGTCCCGAGCTTCGTCGTCGACCACATCCGGGTGCGCTAAGGTCGGTGGCATGTTCCAGCGCGCGAGTATGTGGTGGGCCGTCGACCTGACGGCCTGAATCCGCGCGTACCCACCCGGCCGTCTCCTGCGAGGCGGCCGGTGTCATGTTCTCCTCGTGGGCGACCCAGCACCCTGAGGAATGCCGATGGCAACAACGCTCCGGACGTGGTCCGGTCTGATCTCCGCGCTTCTGGCCGGCTCCGACCTGTCGACGGCGGACACCGGCTGGGCGATGGACCAACTGGTGCTGGGCGAGGCGTCGCCGTCCCAGATCTCCGGGTTCCTGATCGCCCTGCGCGCGAAAGGCGAGACCGCCGACGAGCTCAACGGTCTGGCCGACGTACTGCGTTCGCACGCGACGCCGGTGCGGATCGGTGGACCGTTCGTGGACATCGTCGGGACAGGCGGCGACCGGACCGGCGCAGCGAACATCTCCACGATGGCAGCAGTGGTTGTCGCCGCTGCCGGTGTCACAGTGGTCAAGCACGGTGGACGCGCCGCGTCGTCATCAGCAGCCGGTTCTGGCGATCTGGTCGAGCACCTGGGCGTTCCACTCGACCTGACCGCTGCGGACGCCGCCCGGATCGCTGCGGACGTCGGACTGACCTACCTGTTCGCTCCACGCTTCAACCCGGCCTTACGGCAAGTTGCGGTGGTACGGCGTGAGCTGGCGGTCCCCACCGCGTTCAACGTGCTTGCACCGTTGCTGAACCCCGCTAACCCGCAGCACCAACTCGTTGGCGTAGCAAACCCACGCATGCTGCCCGTGCTTGCCGGCGCCCTGGCTCGGCGTGGCCGGTCCGCGCTGGTCGCCCGTGGCGACGACGGTCTCGACAAGCTCACCACTACTGGGTATTCGCGGCTCTGGGTGGTGCATGGCGGTTCTGCCTCGAAGGTGGTGTTCGACCCGCGCTCACTGGGCTTACGACCCTCGTCCCTGGCTGAGCTGCGTGGTGGGGATGCTGCATTCAACGGGCGGCTGTTGCGAGGACTGGTCGACGGAGAGCGCGGCCCGGTGCGGGACGTCGTACTGCTGAACGCTGCCGCCGCCCTCGCGACATTGTCACTGAAGGCCGGCTTGGACCAGCTGCCTGATTGCTTCGAGCGCTGTCAGCAGGCTGTGGACAGTGGCCGAGCAGCAGCTGTGCTGGACCGCTGGGTGAAGGCCTAGGCGAACCTCAGGATGGTGTCGGTCACCACCTGCGGTTCACGGAGACTCGGGAGGTGGTCAACGCCAGGCAGCCAGACGAACTCGCAGCCGGGGATACGCGCGGCAGTACCACCAGCCACGGCCGCGACGATCGCCCGATCCTTGTCCCCAACCATGACAACGGACGGCACCTCGATCTCATGCAGCCGGTCGTACACAGGAGGATCCGGTGTCAGGTAATCCACATCCCGGTTCGCTTCCAGTACGGCGTACTCCGCGTCCAGCTCGGGCTCCGCGGGCATCGGGAAGCCGGGGACGCCCGGACACAACAGCACCAGGCCGCGGACCCGGTCCGGATGGGCCAGCGTGAAGCTGAGCGCCGTACCGCCGCCCATCGAGCAGCCCACCAGCAGCACGTGCTCCAGGTTCAGCTGCTCCAGGACCGTTTCCAGGTCTTCGCTTAGCGAGAACTCTTGTGTCGGCCGCGGTGAACGTCCGTACCCGCGGACGTCGTACCGAAGGACCCGGTGCCCGTTGAGCCCGGGCATCACTAGGTCCCAGACGCGTGAGTCCCCGATGCCCGGATGCAGCAGCACGATCGGCACACCATCGCCGGCGAGATGCTCTGCCCAGACCGTGTCCTGTCCAACCGGGATCGTCAGCTCCATGTCTTCAGCATGCCCGTCCGCCCGTACCAATGCCCGCCCGCTCGCAGGTGCTTGACGAAGGCTCTTTGCAGAGTGGTGTCCTGCGGGACGTTGTTGAGGTCCTCGTCGGTCAGCTGATCCCCAGGTACCGGGAGATGCAGTCCCAGCCGCATCAGCTCACGGTCGCCCTCGGCGGGGTCCTCTGTTGGCAGCTGCGGGAGGATGTCGAAGCGGCTCTGGAAACGCATGATGTTCGAGTCCGGGCGCAGGTACTCAGCTAACTGCGGGTCCAGCAGCCAGGAGTGAGAGACAAGACCTGCGATCGGCTCCTCCGGGTACCAGCGCTTGAACGACTCAACTGCCGTAGCGACCGACTCCTCCGACTCCTGTGCGTCCAGCCGACCACTCGGTGGGATGTGGAGCGAGAGCACATAACCGGACACGCCGTCGCCCATGCCCAACTGGGTGCGAGTGAACGCGTGCCGGCCGATCTCGTAGTCGGTACCGCGGAAGCGCAGCGGCGGACTCCACAGTGGCATCAACCCGACACCTGCTTCGCCGAAGATGTGTCTGTGTGTCTGCATGACCCCACCGAGTGCCGCGACGGTTGCGACAGTCACCGCCTCCGGGACGCCCCGCTGCGCGTGCAACTCACGCACGCGTTGCAGGTTGGCCAGCAAGGCCCAAGCCGCCGCGAACAGCCCGACCGCCGACGCACCCTGCGGCACGGCCGGCCAGCCCCTGAAACCGGTGGGAGGCAGTGCCAGATCCAGGTCCCGCTCGACCTCGCCTGCCAGCGCTGACGTGATCGCCCACCATTCCGGGTCGCGGTCCGGGTCCGGACGCGCCGCCAGCATCGCGTCACGATCAGCTGGCTGCACACCGCAGTACGCCAGCAACTCGTCTGCGTCCTCGGGCAGCTGTAGGTCGGTAGTGCCCTCCAGGCCCTCGAACCGCGTCTGGTCCCGCTTGGTGAAGCCCACTCGTTCCGCCGCACTCAGAACGTCCACAACCAGTTCCTTCCGCCGCGCTCGGTCATTCCCCCGACCTCACCACGGGCCGCAGGTACCGCGCACGACTTTTGTGTCCGAGGTCACGGTTAGGCTCGCCGAGACATCTACCGAGGGAGTGGGAATGGCGAAGTTCGGGGAATCCGACGACTTGGTCGGGGCCGAGTTCGTAGCGGCGAATCTGCGCGGTGCCCGGTTCGTCGAATCGGATCTGCGGGGTGTGGTGATGCGCGGCGTCGACATCCAGGGCGCGGACATCGACGCGCCGTGGATCGTAGAGCCCGGCGGCAGCCTGACGGTGAACGGTGTCGAGATCGCGGGGTACGTCGACGACGAACTGAACCGCCGGTTCCCGGGACGGTCGGAGCGGCGGGCCAAGGATCCCGACGGTCTCCGCGCCGCCTGGGCCGCGGTGGAGCAGACCTGGGCCGCAGCACTCGAACGCGTCGCGAACATGCCCGCGGGCACGGCCGACGTCTCGGTCGGCGGCGAGTGGTCGTTCGCCCAGACACTGCGACACCTGGTCCACGCCATCGACCTGTGGCTCGGCCGCTCGGTCCTGGAGCGGGAAGACTTCCACCCACTCGGCCTGAGCTACGGCGTAGCGGGCTCGACCGAGCACCCGCCGTACGCCGAGGTTCTCGAAGCCCACGCCAGCCGCTTCGGCATGGTCCGCGACCTCCTCGCCACAGTGACCCCTGCCGAGCTGGAGACACCGCGCAAGAACCCGCACAGCTCCTCCCCCGAAACCACAGGCTCCTGCCTACGCGTAATCCTCGAAGAAGGCTGGGAACACTACCGCTTCGCCACCCGAGACCTCGACACCATCGAGCCCCACTGACTTCAGGAGGCCCGACCCAGGTGCAACAGCCTCCTGGGCCGCAGATGCCCAGTTGTGCGGGCGCAGTACGGGCAGTGGCGCGACAGCGGCGATTCCTACCTTGGCGGCTCCAAAGTCTCATCAGAGGAGCGTCTGTGACCCGGTCCGTACGAAGAGTGTTCGCGTCGATGTCGACTCGCGCGCGAGTAGCCGTGTCCGCGGCCTTGCTGCTCGCCGTGGTGCCCGTGACATTCACGGTGGGTTCCGCCGCGCCGGCCGAAGCACGTGAGCCGTCGCCACCCACGAACTGCAGCTCGGGCGTCAACCGCCGAGCCCAGGCGTGGGCGATGTGCAAGGGCGGGTACGGTACCTTCCGCGTCTGGGCCCGCTGCAACTGGAGCGCCTCGACGGTGTACGGCCCGTGGATGGCCCCGAGCACGGTCCGTAGCTCGAGCGTTTTCTGCGCGACCACCGGCAACCCCGCCGGCATCGTGATGGCCTACGGCATCCAGAAGCGCGACGGCTGACACCTCGGCACGCTCACGCTGCAGGTCAACGTCGAGTTGAGCGGAGGGTGTGGAGCGGAGGGTGTGGTGTTGTGGTTCAACACATCCCGGACGGGTGTCTCGCGACATACCGGACTGATGTCGCGGGAGATGCCGGACGGGGTGTTGGTGTTCGGGCATGTCGAAGGCCCGGTTGGTGATCACGGCTGTGGTGGTGGAGAAGCGTGCGGTGGCTGAGGTGGTCGCGCAGTACGGGGTGGCGCGGTCGTGGGTGTATGAGTTGCTGGCGCGGTGGCGGCCGAAGGGGAAGCGGCCTTCGAGCCGCGGTCGCGGCGTCCGAAGGCTTCACCGCGGGCCACGCCGGCCCAGACGGTGGAGCTGGTACTTCGGCTGCGCAAGCAGCTGACCGAACAGGGCCTGGACGCCGGCGCTGACACGATCGGCTGGCACCTTGAGCACCACCACCGGACGGTGTTGTCGCGAGCGACGATCCACCGGATCCTGACCCGCGCCGGCGCGGTCACACCGGCGCCGGGCAAGCGGCCCAGGTCGTCGTACCTGCGGTTCGCCGCCGACCAGCCCAACGAGTGCTGGCAGTCCGACTTCACCCACTACCAGCTGGACGTCGCCGGTCATGCAGCCGTTCGCGAGGTGGAGATCATCAGCTGGCTGGACGACCACTCCCGCTACGCCTTGCACGTGACCGCGCACCACCGGATCACCGGCCCGATCGTGACCACCAGCTTCCGCGACACCGTTGCCCGGTACGGGATCCCGGCCTCAACGCTGACCGACAACGGGATGGTCTACACCACCCGGCTGTCCGGCGGGAAGGGCGGCCGCAACGGCCTCGAGACCGAGCTGCGGAAGCTGAACATCGTCCAGAAGAACTCCCGCCCCAACCACCCCACCACCTGCGGAAAGATCGAACGGTTCCAGCAAACCCTGAAGAAATGGCTACGCGCCCAGCCCGTCCAGCCGGCCACCATCGCCGAGCTTCAAAGGCTGCTCGATGTATTCGTCGACGAATACAACCACCGTCGTCCGCACCGCTCACTCCCACACCGAGCAACCCCGGCCACCGCCTACACCGCCCGCCCCAAAGCCACCCCCAGCACCGACCGAACCGGCGAAGTCCACCACCGCGTCCGCACCGACCGCGTCGACCAAACCGGCGTCATCACCCTGCGAGTCAACGGCCGGCTCCACCACATCGGCATCGGCCGAACCCACGCCCGAACCCACGTCCTGATCCTCGCCCAGGACCTCCACATCCGCGTCATCGACGCCGCCACCGGCGAACTCCTGCGCGAACTCACCCTCGACCCCACCAAGGACTACCAACCCACCGGCCGACCACCCGGACCCATCCCCAAAAGAAACAGGTGAACCCACAACCCGTGGGTTCACCTGTCCGGGATGTCTCGAGACATCACAGAGCGGAGGGTGTGGGATTCGAACCCACGATGACGGTCACCCGCCATACCGGTTTTCAAGACCAGCGCACTCGGCCGCTATGCGAACCCTCCTGGCGGTTGCCGCCGCGGGTTGAGGATACCGGGTGGAAACGGAGTGCGGGGGTGGGGAGGGGCCGGTAGGGTCGCGCAGGGCTGGACAGTCGGCGTCCATCGCTTCGTCATGCCCTCAGGAGTCCCATGCGTTCCCTCGGTGCGTACGCGTTCCCGTCCGAGCTCGGACCTGATTTCCGCAAGATCTTTCCGGCCGCGATCATCTCCAACCTCGGCGACGGCGCCCTGATAGCCGCCGGCCCGTTGCTCGTCGCCTCCATCACCACGGAACCCGCGGCGGTCGGTGCCGCCGCCTTCGTGCAGCAGTTGCCGTGGCTGCTCTTCGCTCTGTTCAGTGGCGTCCTCGTCGACCGGCTCGACCGCCGGTTGATGATCGTTGCCGCAGACACCTTTCGCGCGATCGTCCTGGCCGCGCTCGGTCTCGCCGTACTGCTCGGCACCGCGCCGCTCTGGGCGGTCTACCTCGCGCTGTTCCTCCTCGGTACGGCGGAAACGCTGGCAGATAATGCATCCGGCGCGCTGCTGGTGAGCGCCGTACCGAAGGACCACCTCGGCAAGGCCAACGCTCGGCTGTTCGCCAGCGGAACCGTGCTTCAGCAGCTCGGCGGGCCTCCACTGGGCGCTCTGTTGTTCGCTGCGGGCGCCGGCATTCCACTGGTCTTCAACGCCATCACCTTCGCCGCAGCAGCGACCCTGATCGCCCGCGTCGCCGTACGGCCGCCGCTGCCCGACCACACCACCCGTGCGGCCGTACTGCACGAGGTACGCGAGGGAGTCCGCTGGCTCTGGCACCACTCCGGCGTACGGACGCTCGCTCTGTCGATCCTGGTCATGAACATCACCTTCTGCGCGGCCTTCGCCACCTGGGTGCTGTTCGCGCGCGAGCAGTTGGGGCTGAGTGAGACGCAGTTCGGTCTACTCGTGTCGGTCGGTGCCGTGGGCGGTGTGCTCGGAATGCCGACGTACCACTTCCTCGAGCCGCGGGTAGGGCCCGTGACCCTCCTCCGCGTCGGACTGGTCATCGAGACGACGGTCCACCTCATACTGGCGGTCACCAGGAGCCCGTGGGTCGCCGGCGCGACCATGGCGGTGTTCGGCGTTCACGCGGTGGTGTGGGGCATCGTCTCGACTACAGCGCGTCAGCTGGCCACACCGGACGCTCTGATGGGCAGGGTGAACAGCGTGTACCTGCTGGCCTCAGTAGGTGGCGCCGCGATCGGCTCCGCGCTTGGCGGCGTACTGGCGCAGCAGTACGGTCTGGCTGCACCGTTCGCGATCGCCTTCGTAGCGATGGTGGTGATGACTGCGGTCGCCTGGCGCCCGCTGCGGAACGTGTCGGTACGTCGAGTGCGCGCAACTGACTGAAATCGGTTGGAGTCGGCTGGCGAGCGCTTGCTACGGTTCGCCAGCCGCCGAAAAGACCCGATGGGAGCGCTCCGCCATGCCCGCAGCCGCGTCACTCGGCCTCCCGAACGTCCGCGGCCGGGTCCCACTGCTGGCCGGTCTCGCGATCGACTCGTTCGGTGGCGGCTGCGCCGGACCGCTGCTGTTGCTGTTCTTCAACAAGGTCGCCGGCATCCCGCTGGGGACCGCCGGCGTGATGCTGACCGTCGCGACGCTGTTCTCCATCGCGGCGCCCGCCGCGGTGGGTCTGGTGATCGACCGCGTCGGTCCGCGGAACCTGGTCGTGGCTGCGCAGTTCGCTCAGGGTCTGGCGTTCACGGGCTTCTTCTTCGGGCGGTCGATGTGGCTGCTGTTTCTGTGTGCACTGGTCATGACAACCGGCCAGCGGGTGTTCTGGTCGGCGATCTTCAGCCTCCTCGCGGACGTCGCCGACGAGGGCGAGCGGGACAAGTGGTTCGGCCTGGGTGGGATGATGCAGGCTGGCGGCCTCGCTCTAGGCGCATTGGTGGCCGGCTGGCTGCTGGCGATCGGCGGGGACGCACCGTTCCTGTTCGCGATGGCTCTCAACGCGGTGACGTTCTACGTCGCCGGGCTGCTGCTCATGCGGCTACACCCGTCGCACCACGAGCGGACCAACCAGGACAGCGGCCCGGCGCCCTTGCTGCGCAAGGACAAGACGTTCCTGGCCTTGATCGGCGCCAACACCTTGCTGGCACTCTGCACGATGATGCTCGGCGTCGGCGTACCGGTGTACGTCACTGAAGCGCTGACAGTGCCCAAGTGGTTGGTCGGCGTACTGATCGCGGCGACGGCCGTCGTGCTGGCGACCGGTCAGACGCTTGTCGTACGGCACACCGAGCAGCGGCGGCGTACGAACGTCATGGTGGTCGCTGGAATCACGTACGCCGTGTGGGCGCTGCTGATGGCGCTACAGGTGCATATCGCGGCTGGGTGGGTCGTGCCGGTGCTGGTGCTAGCCACGGCGTGCTACGCGTTTGCCGACGTACTGCACGCGGCGACGAACAATGCCCTCTCGGCAGAGATTTCACCCGCGGTCGGGCGGGGGAAGTACCTGTCGTACTGGCAGTACTCGTTCACCTTCTCGAGCGTGCTGGCGCCGGCGTTCTTCGCGCAGCTGTTCGAGGTGCAGCACGAGCTGCCGTGGGTGGCGCTCGCGGCGCTCGCGCTGGTGGCGAGTCTGACGATCTACATCCTCGCCCGGGTCGCTCCGCGGCTCAGCTCCGAGCGAATCTGAGCAGGCGGTTCCTGACCCGTCAGGATGCGTTGCATCTGATCGAACATCTGTTCTAATGTTGGCTCAGTTCGCGGTTCTCCACCGGGATTGTCCGACGGACCGAGCCTGCCACCTCCGACGTGGACGGCCCGGAGGACACCGCCGCCCGGGTTGTGAGGACCCGGGCTGTGGAGAGTCCGCACTACTAGCCATCTTGGTACAAGCTGGAGCGAGGTGATCACGCGACGAGAGGACAGCAGATGTTGCTGGAACACCGCGGCCGTCGACCGGTCGTGCCCGAATCCGCGTATGTCGCTCCATCAGCCGTACTCTGCGGCGCCGTCGTCCTCGGCGAAGGCAGCAGGGTCCTGCACGGTGCGGTGCTGACAGCGGAGAACGGCGAGATCCGGCTCGGTGAGAACAGTGTGGTGATGGAGAACGCCCTGGTGCGCGGCCGGGCCGATCATCCCGCGCTCATCGGCGACGCGGTCCTGGTAGGTCCCCATGCACATGTCAACGGCGCCACGGTCGAGGACGAAGTCTTCATCGCCACGGGCGCCGCGTTGTTCCCAGGTTCTGTCGCCGGCGCAGGCGCGGAGCTCCGGATCAACAGCGTGCTGCACGTGAACTCGCGGCTGGAAGCAGGCACGGTCCTCCCGATCGGATGGATCGGCGTCGGCGACCCGGCACAGCTCTTCTCCCCCGACCGGCACGAGGAGCTGTGGCAGATCCAGCGCGACCTGGACTTCCCGGGCACGGTGTACGGCGTCCCTCGCGATACGCCGATGCGCGACATCATGGCGCGCCAGTCAGCGTTCTACGGCGAGCACGCTGCGGACCGCCCGGCAGACCCGACCTGTCAGGTGAAGGTCAGGCGGTAGTCGGCCGGGGTCAGGCTGGGGTCAGGTTGTGGAGTTCGAAGCGGCGGATCTGGGCGGGGGAGGAACCCGCGCAGGTCAGGCGGGCATCGACGGTGTCGAGGTGGGCCGAGACTTCGACGGCGATCAAGCCGTTGGTGGATGCGAGGAGGATTCGCCAGCGGTGCTCGGCGAGGACTGCAACGGTGTGCGGGAGGAGGTTGTCGACCGCGGGTGAGTGACCGGCGGCGCGGGCGAAGTGCTGGGCGGCTTGGACGGGCGGGATGAACGCACCCGATCCACGGAGGAGATCGGGTACGACGGCGCGCTCGTCGTACTGCTTGGCGAGTTCGGCGGCGCGGGCCGGTGCGACCTGCCCGTAGAACAGGCTGTGCGGCAGGACGACGACGTTCGCGGCGAAGCGGTCGCCGCCGATGTGGCTGCATTCCCAGGTGCGTTCTGGGTAGGCGGCGGTCAGGGTGGCCGCGACCGGGCGTCCGCGGACGGCGCAGCATGCGTCGTGTCGTCCGTGGGTGCACACGAGGTAGATGGGCGCGGTGCTCACCTGTCCTGTGTCCTTGCCGGCGAGGACCTCGAGCAGGTGTTCGTCCGTCGGCAGGTCGCCCCAGCGAACCAGTTCGTGCCCGGGGCGGCAGTCCACCAGTCCCCACCGCCGGGGACCAGTCCGATCGACGCGACCGAACCGGCGGATCAGCACCGGCCGAATCCCCAACTCTCGACATCTCCGCGCAACCACATCACCCAGTCCAAGATCAGATGAGCTGCGCTGGAGGGCGGTTAGGGCTTGGCGGGGCCAGGGGGTGTGGGATTCGATGAGGAGCCAGCGTTCGGCGGGTGGGGCGGTTGCGGTCAGGGAGTCGTGACGGAGGTCGGCTTGTGCTGCGCAGCCGGTCTCCGGGCGGTATCTGACGTCACCGAGGTCCACGCCACCTCACGATACGGTTGCCGACTTCAACCACCGATGGTCACTGGGCGGTGGCGACTACGACTGCCTCGGTGAGGAGGCGGCGGACGAGGACGAGTTGGTCGGCGTCGTCGAGGCCGGGGAGGTTTCCTACCTTGCAGTCGGCGCCCGAGACGAGTTCTGTGACGGCCGCGGTCGTGGCGGGCGGGAAGGTGATCGTTCGGTCGGGGAGTTGGAGGACGAGCGGGTCGCCGGGGACAAGGCGGCAGCGGAGACCTGCGCGGAGGCGGACCGTCGTACCGACGGCCAGCGAGGTGATGGACGCGGCGTGCGCCAGCGGTGGGAGCGGAGCTGGGCGGTTGCTGGACCAGGTACGGCGACGGAGACGGTCGGCCAGTGCGCCCGGGGTCGCCGTACGGAGCTCGTGCGTGAAGAGTTCGACCACTTGCGGCATGATCTGGGCTAGTTGCTCTGGGTCGCCAGGGTCGAAGCCGAGAGGCAGAGCGGTCCGCAGAGACGCTTGGTCCGCAGCCAGTGCGGCCAGCTCCTGGACGAGCAGGTAGCGCGTCAGGGTGTGGAGTCCGACGGTCAGGTGTGCGCTCACGCCACCCAGTGCCTTGGCCGAGTGCAGGAAGCCGCGGGGCACGTACAGCGCATCACCGGGCCGTAGTACCTCGTCGATCACCGGTGCCTGGTCGCGTGCCGCTTCTCCAACGGCCCGCGCGTGGTCGGTCCACGGCTGGTTGCGGAGCGGGTCGAGATGGACCGGCTCGTGCACGGTCCAGTGCTTCTCGCCGGCTACCTGCAGTACGAACACGTCGTGTACGTCGTAGTGCGCGGAGAACCCCTGCGACTCGGCCGGGGTGATGTAGGCGTTGATCTGCACCGGGTGACCCGCGTCCGCGGACAGCTGGGTGGAGAAGTCGACCAAGGCCGGCCAGGTCCGGTGCAGGGCCTGCAGTACTACGGTGTGCCCGCTGGCGAACAGCGCGGCGACCTTGTCGTCGCGGACCTGGTCCGCGATCTCGGCGCCGGCACCGGCCGGCCCGGTGAACTGGCTGTCTCCGACCACCGACCCGTTCTTCGCGATCCGGAGGAACGGTGTCCGTAGGCCGCGGCGGGACAGTAGTTCGTCGACGGCGTCGAGGCTGAACAGGTCGTCGTACGGAGCGGGGAGGTCGGGGCCGTGGGACAGGAGTGCTCGCGAACCCCAGTAGGTGTTCGCGAACTCGTCCAGATCTCCCGCCACACAGCGCCGGAGTGCCGGGCGGTCGTCTCGCAACTGCTCAACGCCATCGGCCGACGACTGCTCGGCCCCATGGTTGTTTAGCGGGAACGGCCCGGCCTCCGGCACGGTGGTCACCAGCTTCCGGAGTTCCCGCCGGCGCCACCGTCCGCACCGCCATCTGCCCCACCATCAGAGCCACCCTCGGACCCACCCGAACCCGAGCCTTCACCACCGGCGCCGCCGTCAGCGCCACCGTCGGTCCCGCCGGCGTTCGCGCCGCCGTCCGCAGGGCCTTCGCCGTAGTTTCCGGCGCCACCGTCAGCTCCGCCGTCGGTTCCGCTGGGGTTCGCGCCGCCGTCCGCGGTTCCTTCGCCGGCCCCGCCGTCAGCGCCACCGTCCTGCGTGCCCGGGGAGGCGCCACCATCGGCCGGTCCTTCGCCGCCGCCCGCACCGCCATCGGCTCCACCGTCAGCGCCGCCGTCCGACGACTCCCCGCCGTACCCGGAACCCCCGCCGCCGGGAGCAGCGGTCGAACCGCCGGCCGTGGTGTCGTTGCCTTCGCCCGAGCCTCCGTACTCGCCGGCGCCACCTTCGGACGAGGTGTTCATGTCGTCATCGTTGAGACCCATTGTGCTGCTCCCTTCGCGAACGGCCAGAAGTTGCCCGGGGCATACCACCGGGGGCACTGGCCATCCTGTGCGCAAAGTGGACCTCAGCTAAACCCCTCGCGCGTTACAGCGCCAACTCGATTGCGCGGCAGCAGATCCGCCAGCACCTTCACGAACCCGTCGGTCACGTCCTCGGGCCGTACGGCGATCCGCAACCAGTCCGGCCCGAGACCCGGGAACGTATCCCCGCGCCGGACCGCAAACCCCTGTGTACGCAGGGATTCCCGCACCTCCGCCGCCCCCGGCACGTGCACGAGGACGAACGGCGCACGCGCCACGCCGTACGTCGAAAGTCCGTTCACTGTTCCGAGACTGTCAAGCAGATGGACACGGTGGCGTTCGATGTCGAGGGCAGCCTGGGCCGCTTCCGCGACGGCACGCTCGTTGCTGCAGGCAATTGCTGCCGCGAGTGCAGGAGTGGACACCGGCCAGTGCGGCTGGACCGCGGCCAGTTGCTCGATCAGCCCCGCGCCGGCAATGACGTACCCGACCCGCAGACCCGCGAGTCCCCACGTCTTCGTCAGGCTCCGCACCACCACGAGCCCGGGGATGGACGCGCCGGCGAGCGACTCGGGCTCACCGGGTACGGCGTCCATGAACGCCTCGTCGACGACCAGGATCCGATCGGGTCGCGCCAGCTCGCGCAGGTCGTCGGCGCGATGCAGTACCGACGTCGGGTTGGTGGGGTTACCGATGACAACGAGATCAGCGTCGGCCGGTACGGCGGACGGGTCCAGCGTGAACCCGTTCTCGGGCCGCAGGATCACCCGGTCGACCAGGTGCCCGGCCGAACGCAGCGCGGCCTCGGGCTCGGTGAACTGTGGATGCACCACGACCGGGTGGCGCGGCCGGAACGCCCGTGCGATCAGGACGAACGCCTCCGCCGCCCCCGCGGTCAACAGCACCCGGTCCGGCGCGACACCGTGCCGGTGCGCGACCGCCGCAAGGGCCGCGTCCTGCCGTGGGTACCCCGCCAGCTCGGTCAGGCTCGCCGTGATCGCGTCGAGCAACCAGGGCGGGGGTGTGCCCGCGCGGACGTTGACGGCGAGGTCGACCAGCCCCTCACCGACCTCGAGATCGCCGTGATGCTCCAGATCAAACCCATCCGCCACGCCCAGGAGGCTAACGGGTCAGCGACTCTTACGGACCGCCCGGTCCGCGCACTGGTCAGCTGGGCGTGACTGAGTACCGCCGGTTCTGCAGGGAGGGGTTGCGCTTGCGTACGTCGGCCAGCCGCTCCGCAGAGATCTCAGCGAACGCATGTCCGTCTACCTCACCTACGGACGCCAGCGCGATGCCCTGCGGGTCGATGACCTGGCTGAGACCGCAGTACTTCTTGCCGTTCTGTGCAGCCGCTGCGACGTAGCAGGTGTTCTCCACAGCTCGGGCGGTGAGCAGAGTGGTCCAGTGGTGCTCCTTGAGCGGTCCGCGGACCCAGGCGGCCGGGACGACCAGCACCTCGGCTCCGGCGTCAATGAGCGCGCGGGAGAGTTCTGGAAAGCGCAGGTCGTAGCAGGTCATCAGACCGACCGAGTGGCCGCCGACCTGGACTACGACTGGGGCTACGTCACCAGGTGTCAGCTGGTCGGACTCCTTGTACCCGAAAGCGTCGTACAGATGGATCTTGCGGTAGGCGCCGAGCAGTACGCCGTCAGCGCCGACAGCCAGGAGGGTGTTGTAGGGACGGCGCTCGTCACAGCTGCGTTCGAACATCCCGGCCACGATCGCCACCCTGTGCTCGACCGCAGCCTTCCGGAGGGTCGTCACGAACTCGCCGTCCAGCGCCTCGGCGGCCTCCGCCACCGACTCCCCCTCGACCGCGAAGTCGGACATCATCGCTTCCGGCAGCACCACCAGGTCAGGCCCGCCCTGCGCGGCCTCCGCGACCAGACGGCTGACCGCGTCCCGGTTGGCAGCCTTGTCATAGCTACTGGCGGCCTGCACCACGGCAATCCTCATCTCCCCATGGTGCCGCAGAACCCAACAGCTTGAACCTCACACGACGCGACGAGTGCGAGACTGCTGAGGTGGAGTTTGACGTGGTCGTGCTGGCGGGGGGCGGGTCTACTCGGTTCGGTGGGGTGGACAAGGCGATGCTCGTGCTGGACGGGATGTCGTTGCTGGATCGGGTGTTGACGGCGACGGCGGGAGCCGCCTCGACCGTGGTGGTGGGGCCGGTGCGTACGACGTACCGGGAGGTGGAGTGGACGGTGGAGGACCCGCCGTCGGGTGGGCCGGTGGCGGGGTTGGCGGCTGGGCTGACGTTTGGGACGGCGCCCGTGGTCGTGGTGGTGAGCTGTGACCTGCCGTGGATCACCGAGGAGGACGTGACGGCCCTTGTCGCGGGGCTTGGGGAACGCGACGGGTTTGGGCTGCGTGACACGGACGGGCAGGAGCAGCAGCTCGCGGCCGCGTACCGGCGTACTGCGTTGGCTCAGGCGATCCGGGACGTCGGCGATCCGAGGGACAAGTCGGTACGCCGGACGCTCGCCGGCCTCGACCTCGCGTGGACCGACCCGACCCACTCAGGCAACGACGTCGACACCTGGTCGGACTTGGACGACTGAAAGACGACTGAAAATCGCTGGACGTGGTTCGTAGGTTCGACGCATGGATGTCGCGCAACTGGTGAGGGATGTCGTCGGGCTCGACGTCAGTGAGGTCGTGGAGCGCACCGGCGGGCAGTTGAGCACCGTGTACGAGGTGCGCACGTCCGCCGACCCGGTGATCGTGAAGGTCTACGCGCCGGAGTGGCTCTGGAAGCAGGCCAAGGAAGTCCACGTCTACGGGATGCTGGAGCAAGAGCTCGCCGGCTCGATCCCACGGGTGATGCATGTCGGCGACGGCGTCACGATGCTGTCGAAGATCGACGGCGTTCCGCTGTCCGAGGCCGAGCCGCCGGACTGGCGGGCGATGTACGCGCAGCTCGGCGACCTGTTGCAGCGCGTTCACCGCATCCCGCAACCGGAGTACGGCTATCTGACCGATCAGATCCTCGACCCGTTGCCGGACAACGACCAGTACATGCGACGGCAGTTCGCGAAGAAGCTGCAAGAGTTCGAGCAGCTGGGCGGAGACCTCGAGCTGCACGCGAAGATCGCCGCGCACGTCGAGCAAAAGAAGCACCTGTTCGCGGACAACACAGCAGCTGTCCTGTGTCACAACGACTTCCACGAGGGCAACATCGTCGTGGACCCGGCGACCTGGCGCGTGAACGGGTTCATCGACGTGGAGAACGCGATCGCCGCCGATCCGCTCATCGACCTGGCGAAGACGATCCAGTACTCCGCCCACGACAACCCCGAGAAGCTCGCCGGCCTCACCGACGGGTACGGCGCCGTACCCGCGGACCGGATCGACCTCTACCGGCTCTATCACTCGCTCGAACTATGGGACTGGTTCCAGTCGATAGGCGAGACCACTTACCTCGACTCGATCGCGCAGGACCTGGCAAAACTGGTCGAGCGCTGAGTCGAGCGCTGAGGGTAGGTTGGGCAGCATGCGAGCTGTCGTGGTGGATGGTGCCGGCGGAATCGACGTTCTCGGGATCGGCGAGATCCCGGCCCCGGAACCGGCCGTCGACGAGGTCGTCATCGACGTCGTCGCCGCCGGAGTGAACCGCGCCGACCTGCTCCAGCGCCAGGGCTTCTATCCGCCTCCGCCGGGCGCTCCCGGCACGATCGGCCTCGAGGTGTCCGGCCGGATCGCCGCGGTCGGCGCCGAGGTCGAGGGATGGGCCGTCGGTGACGAGTGCTGCGCGCTGCTCGCCGGCGGCGGGTACGCCGAGAAGGTCGTCGTACCCGCTCCGCAGGTGATGTCCGTACCGGACGGTCTCGACCTGGTCAGTGCGGCCGCGCTGCCCGAGGTGGTCGCGACCGTCTGGTCGAACATCTTCATGACCGCGCATCTCAAGGCGGGCGAGACGCTGCTCGTGCACGGCGGCTCGTCCGGGATCGGCTCGATGGCGATCCAGCTCGGCGTGGCGCACGGCGCGCGGGTGCTGACCACGGTCGGCACCAAGGAGAAGATGGAGTTCTGCACCCGGCTCGGCGCGGACGTCGCGATCAACTACAAGGACGCCGAGTGGGCGTCCGTGGTGAGCGAGGCGACGAAGGGCGCGGGCGCCGACGTGATCCTCGACATCATGGGCGCGAAGTACCTGACCGACAACGTGAAGTCGCTCGCGTACGACGGGCGGCTGGTGGTGATCGGGATGCAGGGCGGCGCCAAGGGCGAACTGGACCTCGGGCGGCTGCTCAGCCGGCGCGGCTCGGTGATCGCCACCGGTCTGCGGTTCCGTTCGGTGGCGGACAAGGGCCGCATCATCGCCGAGGTCGTCGGCCACGTCTGGCCGCTGATCGCGGAGCGCAAGGTCTTCCCCGTCGTGCACTCCACGTTCCCGCTCGCCGAGGTCGCGAAGGCGCACGAGACGCTGGAGCAGTCCACCCAACTCGGCAAAGTTCTCCTTACGCTGTAGGCAGGTTGGCCGCAGCCCATTCCGGGTCGGGTTCGACGAGCTGGATCACGTCGATCCAGGTGCCGGCCGGGTCGCGCACGAAGAAGTGCCGCTGCCCGAAGACCTCCGTCTTCGGGTCGCCCTCCAGCTGTACGCCGCCCTCGCGCAACGCGGCGGCGATCTTGTCGGCGTCGTCGACGACGAAGCCGAAGACGTTGCTGCTCTCGGTCTGTGCCGACACCGCTGCCGGAATCGTCGGGTGGCCGCGCTCCATGATCGCGAGCTCCCAGTCCGCCGAGCCGCGGCGGACCGTGATGAACCAGCCGAGATCGATCCCGACCTGCAGGTCGAGGTACTGCGTGTAGAAGGCGGCGACGTCCGAGGGACGGTCGGTGACCACGGTCGCGCCGAATGCTGCGGGTTGCATACGCTCTCCTGACTACTACAGATGTTGTTGTTGTGTACGACAGTTGTAGTGGAACTCTGCTAGCCTTGTCAACATGCCCCGGAATCCGGAACGCCGTACCCAACTGGCCGACGCGGGCCTCGCCGTGCTCGCGGAGGCCGGCGCCCGCGGCCTGACCCACCGAGCCGTCGACGCCGCCGCCGGACTCCCGGCCGGTACGGCGTCCAACTACTTCAAGACCCGCGACGCGCTGCTCGGCGCGCTCGGCGAGCGGATCTTCGAGCGCCTCGCCCCGGACGAGGCCGTCCTCGCGCCGCTCGCCAACCGCGAGCCGGGCCTCGAACTCATGACGGATTACGTCCACTACATCGTCGAGCGCCTACTCGGCCGCCCGGAGCTCACACTCGCCCTCCTCGAGCTCCGCCTCGAAGCAGCTCGGCGCCCGGGCCTGCACGAGATCCTGTCGCGCACGCTCCGCCAGGGCTTCGACGCCGACGTCGCCTTCAATGCGAACGCCGGCCTGCCGGGCAGCGCCGAGGAGATCCGCCTGCTGCACTTCGCCATCGACGGCCTGGTCCTCGACCAGCTCACTCCGGGCACCGGACGCCCGTACGACGTGGAGGCGATCACCGCCCGTCTGGTACGCCGCCTGACCCGAGAGGATTGACGGTCGCATACTCGGTATGCATACTCAGTATCCATGTCGATCAAGCATGGATTGCTGGCGCTGCTCCAGGACGAGCCGAAGTACGGCTACCAGCTGCGCGGTGAGTTCGAGGCCGCCACCGGGGCGACCTGGCCGCTGAACATCGGGCAGGTCTACACCACCCTCACCCGCCTCGAGCGGGACGGATTCGTGCTGGCGGGCGCGACGGACGAGGGCGGCCGGTCGCGCTACGAGATCACCGACGCCGGGCGAGCCGAACTAGCGAACTGGTTCCAGACCCCGGTCACCCGGGAGTCGCGTCCGCGGGACGAGCTCGCGATCAAGCTCGCCCTGGCGCTCGCGGTGCCGGGCGTGGACGTCAGCGCCGTCGTCCAGCGGCAGCGGATGTCGACCATGCAGTCGCTGCAGGAACTCACCCGGCAGAAGCGCAACAGCGCGGAGGGGGAGATCTCCTGGCAGCTGGTCATCGAGTCGATGATCTTCGGCGCCGAGGCGGAGATCCGCTGGCTCGATCACTGCGAGGCGATGCTGTTACGCCACCGCGGCAAACCACGGCCCGCTCCCCAGACGTACGACGTACCGGCTGAGCAGGAGGCGCGCTCATGATTCTCGACATCTGTGGGCTGACGCGGACGCACGGTACAGGCGAGCAGGCCGTGCATGCGCTGAGGGGCGTGGATCTGGCCGTCGCGCCGGGCGAACTCGTCGCCGTGATGGGCCCGTCCGGGTCCGGCAAGTCGACGTTGCTCACCTGCGCCGGCGGTCTCGACCAGCCGACCGCGGGCGAGGTGCTTGTCGACGGCAGCGATCTCACCACGCTCAGCCGGAACGCCGTGGCGGCACTGCGTCGTCGCCGGATCGGGTACGTCTTCCAGGACTTCAACCTGATCCCCGCGCTGACCGCGGCCGAGAACGTCGCGCTCCCGCTGGAACTGGACGGCACCCGCAGCCGGTCGGCCTACAAGTACGCCGTCACCGCCCTGCAGGAGGTGGGGATCGAGGAGCTCGCCGACCGCTTCCCCGACGACATGTCCGGTGGCCAAAGGCAACGAGTGGCGATCGCCCGCGCGATCGTCGGCGAGCGCCGCCTGCTGCTCGCGGACGAACCGACCGGCGCACTCGACTCCGACACCGGCGAGGCCGTACTGCGGTTGCTCCGGGACCGCTGTGATCAGCACGGCATCGGCGGGGTCCTCGTCACCCACGACGCTCGCCACGCCGCCTGGGCCGATCGCGTGGTCTACCTGCGCGACGGCGTACTGGTGGGTCAGGCGGGGCCGCTGCCGGATGCGGATGCGTTGCTGCAGGAGAGCCGCTGATGGGCAAGTGGGTCGCGCCGCTGCGGATCGCGCGGCGTACGGCGCGAAGATCGCTCGGCCGCACGTTGCTGGTCGCCGCCTTGATCGGCCTGCCGGTCCTGGCCGCGACGTGGCTGGGCATCGTGCTGAAGTCCGCGAGTCCGAGCGGCGAAACGCTGGCCGCCAACACGATCGGCCGCGCGGACGGCCGCCTCGATGTCACGCAGTACGGCAAGCTGCAGGTGCCGCCGGGCCAGGAGATGCTGTACGGCGAACCGCCGCCGGCCGAGGGTCACGACAAGGCGGTCCGGACACCGTCGACGTTCGACCCGAGCCCACTGCTCCCGGCGGGGACGAAGCTGGCCCGCCTGTTCGTCGACTCCGGCATGGTCGAGGTCCGGATCCCGGACTCGAAGACCACGGTCACGCTGCTCACGGGTGACGGCTCGAACCCGTTGACGACCGGGACCGTCAAGCTCGACAAGGGCCGGCTGCCGGCGAAGGCCGACGAGGTCGCGATCTCACCGTCGCTCGCGGAGAAGCTCGGCCAGACCACCACGGTCGAGAGCACGAGCGGCAAGCGGTACGCCGTCGTCGGCATCGCCCGGATGCTCACCACGCAGAGCACGCCGGCGATCTTCGCCACCCCGGACTCCGCGCTGAACGACGTCGATCCGACGCGCACGGTCCAGTACCTCGTCGACCTGCCCGACGCGGCCGACGCCGGTCAACTCAGCACGGATCTGGTCAATCAAGGCCTGTTTCTCTTGCCGCGAGCAACCATCGTCGATCCGCCACCGGACCCGTACGGCACGAGCGCCGACGACATCGGTCCGTACGCCGCGATGGCGCTGGTGATCGGCTTCGGCATCCTCGAGATCGTCCTGCTCGCCGGTACGGCGTTCGCGGTCGGCGCGCGCCGCCAGACCCGGGAACTCGGTCTGGTGATGGCGGCCGGGGGTACGCCGGGTGACGTCCGGCGGATCGTCGCGATGCAGGGCCTGTTCGCCGGGCTGGTCGGCGTGGCCGGCGGACTGGTGATCGCCGGGATCGCGGTGTTCAGCGCGAAACCGCTCTGGGAACGGATGACGGACACGATCTTCACGGCGTGGCAGATCCCGTGGGCCACGATCGTGGCGATCGCGATCCTCGGTCTCGGCGCCGGGCTCGCCGCTGCCGTCGTACCGGCGATCAGTGCCGGTCGGCAGGCACCGATGGCCGCGCTGGCGGGCCGGTTCACCGTGACCGCGAAGGCGGCCCGGATCCGGATCGCCGCGGTTGTCCTGCTCGTGGGCGGGGTTGTGTGCGTCTTGGCCGGCAGCGGGATGATCGCCGCGGCGTTGCGGTCGGCGCGGCACACGCAGCTGGGTCAGCAGGCGACGGCCACGCCGAGCGGCCCGATCGCGCTGGTGCTGCTCGGGATCACCGCGTCGATCATCGCGCTGGTCTGGATGTTGCCGAGTCTGGTCGTGAAGGTCGCCGGCCTGGCGCGGTCGCTGCCGTTGAGTGGCCGGATCGCGATGCGGGACGCCGCGCGGCACCGGCATCGCACCGGTCCGGCGACCGCGGCGATCATGATGGCCGTCGCGGGCACCGCAGCGGTCGCGTTCGCGGCCTCGAACTCGATAGCGGCCGATGCCGCGGCGTACACCGCGGCGGCCCGTGAAGGCGATGCCGTCGTCCGCTTCACCGGTGACGAGACCGGTGGGATCACGTACACGCCGCAGCTCGCCTCGCAGGTGGCCGGCCTGTTGCCGGTCCGAAAACAGTACGAGCTCGGATACGTCCAGCTGGCGAACGCGAAGCCCAATCAGTACGGCTATACGCCGGTCCTGGCAGTCGCCACGCCCGAGACCGGAACGGGCATGACCGGGATGCCTCTGCAGGCGGCCGATCCGGCCTTCGTCGAACGCTTCGGTGAGTACGGCGCGAAAGTGGCGGCGGCGATGCGGGACGGCAAGGTGGTGGTTCCGGACGTCAAGCTGGCACCCGGGCAGAAGGTTGCCATGCACAACGATGACGCGGACAAGTACCTGAAGAACCTGGACGCGGTGTCGTTCGGTCCGCCGCCCAAGGTCCAGTTCTTCCGCGACACCGCGCTGATCAGCCCGCAGGCGGCCCGCGCGCTCGGCACGATCCAGGTCAGCGAGGTGCATTTCGAACTGACCAGGGAGCCGTCCAAGGACGAGCTCGCCGCGGTCTCCCGGACGCTCGGGACGGACGAGGGAATTCAGGTCGAGAAGGGGTACCAGAGTCCGGCACGGCTCTTCCTGATCGGGATCCTGCTCGCGGCGACAGTGGTCACGCTGCTCGGCGTCGCGATCTCGGTGTCGTTGTCAGCCGCCGAGGGACGGGCCGATCTGGCCACACTGGCGGCGATCGGCGCACCTCCGCGGCGACGGCGGTCGCTCGCGGCGGCGCAGGCGTGGGTGCTCGGACAGTTGGGCTGCGTGCTGGGCGTGGGGGTCGGCGCGCTGTACGGCTACACCGCGCACGCCGCCTTCGGGTCACCGCACTTCGTGGTCCCGTGGGCGGAGATCGGCGGCATCGTGGTCGTCGTACCACTTTTCGCCGGTCTCCTCGCCTGGCTGCTGACCCGCTCCCGGCTACCGATGGTCAGCCGCATCGATTAGGGCGATTTCGGGGTGGGCGACGGCGTACGGCGGTGTGCTTGTGATGCGCCATTGGCCGCAGGCACACCGCTGGTACACGACGAGGCCTTCGCTGACGTGGTGGCTGGAGATCGGGGACCAGCGGTGGCGATGGAGGTCGGTCATGGATCCATCGTGATGTAATGGCATTATGCATCTCAACCCTTACGGCGCGGACGCGGTTCTGCTCGCGGTGAATCTGGTGACCCGACCGGCGACCACGCCGGACGAGCTGGCCGAGCGGTGCGAGGAGAGCGGCGTCGAGAGCCGCCTGGTCCGTGAGCGAAACGTCACCGCCGCGGACCTGGCCGCCGTACGCACCGCGCTCGACGAGTGGCTGCTGGTGGTGGACGCACCGGACGAACAGTCGCGGGTCGACCTGGTGAACGCGATGCTCGCGAAGTACACCGAGCATCCGCGGCTCACCAACCACGCCGGCGACGGCTGGCACATGCACTACCGGCCGGACAACGTTCCGGTCGGGCGACTGGTCGCGACACTGATCAGCACCGGTACGGCGTTGCACCTGGCCGGCCGTGGCATCACGCGGCTCGGCCGGTGCGCCACCGAAGGCTGCGGCAACGTGTACGCCGACCTCTCCCGCACCGGACGCCAGCGCTATTGCAGCCCCGCCTGCGCCAACCGGGACGCCGTACGCCGCCACCGCGCCCGCGCTCTGTGACCCCGGCCTAGGATGGGGAGATGAGCGAGAGCAGCAGCGAGGGCCAGGAAGTTCCGATGGCCGGTGCGCGCACCGAAGACGGCAAGGTGCTGATCGTCGGGCCGGACGGCATGGCCGTCGAGGGACCGCCGCGCTCCGACGACGAACAGGACGACGAACCGCGCTCGGTGACCGAACTGGTCGAGCAGCCGGCGAAGGTGATGCGGGTCGCGAACATGATCCGGCAACTGCTGGAAGAGGTGAAGTCGGCGCCGCTCGACGAAGCCTCCCGGGCGCGGCTGCGGGCGATCCACGAGGCCTCGATCAAGGAACTCGAGAGCGGCCTCGCACCGGAACTGGTCGAGGAGCTGGAGCGTCTCAGCCTCGACTTCACCGACGACAGCACACCGACCGACGCCGAGCTGCGGATCGCGCAGGCGCAGCTGGTGGGCTGGCTGGAAGGCTTGTTCCACGGCATTCAGACGGCACTGTTCGCGCAGCAGATGGCCGCGCGTCAGCAGCTCGAGCAGATGCGTCGCGCGCTGCCGGGCGGCCAGCAGCTGCCCGGCGAAGAGCACCCGGGCTTCCCAGGCGCACCGCAGGCCGGCAACACCGACGGCCCGGGCAGCGGCGGGATGTACTTGTAACGCCTTATTTCAAAGGCTGGAAGAACCCCTCGAGGACGGCGGCGACGCCGTCCTCGTCGTTTGTGGGGGCGATTTCGTCCACCACCGCGAGGACTTCGGGGTGCGCGTTCGCGACGCCGTACGACGTTCCGGCCCAGGCGAGCATCGGCAGATCGTTGACCGAGTCACCGAACGCGATCGTCTCAGCAGCCGAGATCCCTTGTGTGGCGGCGAAATCGGCCAGCATCGTGGCCTTCGAGACCCCGCTCGCCGAAATCTCCACCAAACCGTGACCTCCACTGTGACTGGCCGTCACTCGTTGGCCCACCAACGGATTCACCAGCCCGAGCAGCTCGTCGGAGTGCAGGCTCGGATGCCGGACGAGCAGCTTTGCGGCCGGCTCCGCAAGGAGTTCCTCGATCGCGGCGATCAACGTGTCGTCCGGTTTCGGCCAGCGATTCAGGTAGACCGGTTCCTGTCCGTAGCGGTCCGGTCGCTCGATGGCGAACTGTACGTCGGGGATCGCCGCGCGGATCGCCTGCGCCACCTCGAGGGCGATCGTGGGCTCGATCAACCGGGCCCGAATCGCCTTACGGCGCAGGACGTCGTACAAAATGGAGCCGTTGGCAACAATCGCGACACCGTGGTCGCCGACCAGGTGCGACAGGTCGTGCAGCCAGCGAGGTGGCCGGGCAGTGACCATCACGAAAACACTTCCGGCCGTCTGAGCCGCGAGCACCGCGGCGCGGGTCCGGTCGGACACGGTGCCGTCACTGCGGACGAGCGTCCCGTCGAGATCGGTTGCTATCAGGCGGGGGTTTCGCGGAACCGTCACCGGGTAACGATATCGCCACAGCGCCGTGGCCTGAGCTGGTCGCGCACTACCCTTCCAAGGGCCCCGGGCGCAAGCGGTCGGACGTCGGTTTCAAGTCTTTTTGACTTATCTGATTGAGCTTTTGACAACGTCATCAGACCGTTACGGCAGGATGCTGCAAAGGCAGCAAGTTCCCCTGCGCCACCCGGCGGGCCCGTGATTTAGTGCGGTGGTCTGGTGGGGAACCGGGGGCTGTTCGTTCGCGTCGTAGGCGTGTTCTGGATCAGCGCGACTGATTCCGCCCCACCTCCAGAAGCACACAGAAACGCCGAACAACTGTTGTGGAATTGGCTGCAACCAAAACCGCGGCGGTGGCGTCAACAGTTATGGATCGGTGCGTCCCGCGCCCGGGACGACACGGTGGGCCGGCACGTTGCGCAGGTCCATCAGCTAGCGGATCCGTGCGGACGAACGTCGTTCACCGTTCGTTCATTCGGGTCTTGATACTTGGGGAGCCTTGATGATCGTCAACAGCGCCAATCTAGCGGGGCCGGGGGGCAGTAGCTCCCGAGCGGCTGTCGACACATGTTCCAGCAGGGAAGGGGCCATGACCGGCTGCATCGCTCGTTCCGACATCTTTCAGCACCGCCTGATGGAGGAGCCGCCGCCGGCATCCGCGACCCGTCGTACCAGGGAGCGGTACGAGCAGCTCGTCCGCGAGGCCAAGACGCTGTGCGCGTCGTGCCCGCTCTTCACGGACTGCCTGTACAGCGCCGTCGCCGAGCACGACGTGAGCGGCTTCGTCGCCGGAACCACTGCTGTACAACGGCGTTCGATCCGCAACCTGCTCGACGTCGAGGTGCAGGCGGACGACTTCGACCAGCTCGCCGGTGCTCGCGGCACCCGCCGCCCGGTGAGCCACGAAGAGGTCCTGCGACTGCGCACGCAGTACCCGAACGACAGCCTGGAGTCCCTGGCCATGCGGCTGGGCTGCTCGCTGTCGACGGTCAAGCGGCACCTGCGGCGGGCCCGTCGCGGTCAGAGCCCGGCAGCCAAGACGCCGCGGCCGCGCCCAGAGGTCGGCGCCGTGCTGGACGCGTTCGACACCGTCGTCGACCAGCAGCACCAGCCACGCCGTACCGGCAGCAGCCGAGTCGCCTGACCCGATACTCGGCCCGCCAGCGGACTATCGGAGTCTGAAAAGGCCCGGACACCCTGTAAACACAGGGAGTCCGGGCCTTTCGCTTGCCTCGGGCAAGCCAGTTTGTCAACCCTTTCGGTTCTGACCGAAAGGACTCGCGTCAGAACCAGCGATTGAGTACGGCGGCCACGCCGTCGTCCTGTACGGACTTGGTGACCTCGTCCGCGGCGACCTTCACCTCGTCCGGGGCGGAGTCCATCGCGATCCCGAGACCCGCGTAGGTGAGCATCTCGATATCGTTGCGTCCGTCACCGATCGCCAGCAGACCCGCCGGATCCAGGTCGTACTGAGCCAGCGCAACCTTCAGGCCGGTCGACTTGTCCACACCCTCAGGGGCGATGTCCAGCCACGCGGTCCAGCCCACGAAGTAACTGACCCCGTGCAGGCCGAGGCGTTCCGCCAGGTGGACGAAATCACTTTCGGACTGGTCCGGGTCCCGGATGATCAGCCGGGTCACAGGTTGCGGCGCGAGCTCGTCGTCACCGACCACCCGGATCCGCGCGTTCGCGCCGAGGTCGCCGTCCGGGAACGGCGCCGTGACCAGGTAGCTGCCGTCCTGGTCCTCGACCGCCATCCGGGCGTTCGGCGCGTACCGGCGTACCGACGTGATCACGGTCGACGGGTCGAAGGTCCGCTCGTCGACGACCTCGCCGTCCGGGTAGCGCAGCGTGCGCGCACCGTTGCTGCAGACAACGAATCCGCCGGACCGCAGGCCGAGCCGTTCGGCCACCGGCCTGGTGGTGGACCAGGCCCGGCCGGTGGCCAGGATCACCGGTACCTGCTCGGCCGCACGACGAACCGCGTCGACGACCGCGGGCGACATCCCCTCGTCGTGGTCGATCAGCGTTCCGTCGATGTCCAGGGCAACGGCCGTCGGCCGCAGTACTTCCGTCATTTGGCGACCGGTTCGAGGACCTCGCGGCCGCCGACGTACGGCTGCAGCGCGGTCGGCACCCGGACCGAGCCGTCGGCGAGCTGGTGGGTCTCGAGGATCGCGACGATCCAGCGGGTGGTCGCCAGCGTCCCGTTCAGCGTCGCGACCGGCTGCGTCTTGCCGTCGGCGTCGCGATGCCGGATGTTCAGGCGGCGGGCCTGGAAGTCCGTGCAGTTCGACGTCGAGGTCAGCTCGCGGTACCGGCCCTGCGTCGGCACCCACGCCTCGCAGTCGAACTTCCGGTACGCCGAGACGCCCAGGTCACCGGTCGCGGTGTCGATCACCCGGTAGCTCAGCTCCATCTTGTCGAGCATCTCCTTCTCCCAGGCCAGCAGCCGCAGGTGCTCCGCGGCCGCATCCTCCAGGCTGCAGTAGGAGAACATCTCGACCTTGTCGAACTGGTGGACGCGGATGATCCCGCGGGTGTCCTTCCCGTGCGACCCGGCTTCCTTGCGGTAGCAGGACGACCAGCCCGCGTACCGGATCGGGCCGTTCGACAGATCGAGGATCTCGTCCATGTGGTATCCGGCCAGCGCGACCTCCGACGTACCGGTCAGGTACAGCTCGGGGTCCTCGAGCCGGTACACGTCGTCGTGCGCCGACAGGTAGCCGGTGCCGCCCATCACCTCGGGCTTGACCAGCGTCGGCGTGATCATCGGGGTGAAGCCGTTCTCCACCGCCTGCTGGACGGCCAGCTGCAGCATGCCGAGCTGCAGCAGCATCCCGGCGCCCTTGAGGAAGTAGAACCGCGATCCGCTGATCTTCGCGCCGCGCTCCATGTCGATGGCGCCGAGCAGCTCACCCAGCGCCAGGTGGTCGCGGGGCTCGAAGCCCTCGGCGGCGAAGTCGCGCGGCTTGCCGACCTCCTCCACCACCACGTAGTCGTCCTCGCCGCCGACCGGGGCCTCGTCGGACACCAGGTTCGGCAGGGCGGCCGCGAGCTCGTCGAAGCGGCGGTCGGCGTCGTTCGCGGCGGCCTCGTTGGCCTTCACCTCGGTGGCCAGCGTCTTGGTCCGCTCCAGCAGCGCGGTGCGCTCGTCGCCCTTGGCCTGGGCGACCTGCTTGCCGAGCGACTTCTGCTCGGCCCGGAGCGCCTCGAAGGCGGAGATGGACGATCGACGCTCCCCGTCGGCGACCAGGATCTGGTCGACCAGGTCGGTACTCTCGCCACGCTTGGTCAGGGCGGCGCGCACGACATCAGGGGTCTCACGGAGCAGTTTCGCGTCAATCACACCCTGAGGGTATCGGGGCGTGTCAGAACCGGCGAAGTCTATTCGGGATGATGGTCTAGGGACACGTGACCATTGAGGGGGATCTGAGCGGGCAATGAACCACCACCCACCCAGTCCGGTCGGCCGTGTGCTCACGGTCGTGCTGGGTGCGCTGCCGTTCACGGTGATCACGGTGCTCGTGTTCGGTGAGTGGCCGCCGCTGGCCCGCTGGGACCAGTCGGTCGCCGCGCGCGCCGCGTCGTACGGCGCTGCGCACGAGAGCGTCGTGGACTTCTGGCAGGTGGTCGGGGCCGTCGTACTGCCCTGGACGTCACGGGCGGTGATCCTGGTCGTCGCGGCGTACCTGTGGCATCGCCGGGCCCGGTTGCTGACCGTGTGGCTGATCACGTCCGCCGGTCTCGAGCTGGGCCTGGTGCAGGCGGTCAAGGCGATCTTCGAGCGGGAGCGGCCGGCGTTGATGTTGGTCGAGAACGGCGGCTTCTCGTACGTGTCCGGTCACGCGACGGCCGCGTTCGTGATGGCCGGTGCGCTCGGCGTCGTGCTGCCGTCGGTGCGGGGCTGGCGGCGGCGGTTCCGGCTGCTGGTGCTGCTGCCGGTGATCGCGGTGGTGTGGATCGCGTCGGCCGACCGGATCGCGCTGAACGTCCACTACGTGTCCGACGTGCTCGGCGGGTGGGCGCTCGGGCTGGCGATCCTGACCGCCACCTCGATCGGGTTCGGCCTACGGCCCGGTCTGCGGCGACGCCGCCGGCGTACCCCGTCGGACGGCGACGGTACGACGGCTCCGCCCCGGGCCGCGGTGATCGTGAACCCGATCAAGGTCGGCGACGGCGTGGCGTTCCGGCGGAAGGTGACGCGGGCGCTCGCGGTCCGCGGGTACGACGATCCGCTCTGGCTGGAGACCCGGGTCGACGACGCCGGGAACGCGATGGCGAAGCTGGCGATCGAGAACGAGTCCGACCTGGTCCTGGTCGCGGGCGGCGACGGTACCGTCCGGGTGGTGTGCTCGGCGCTCGCGCACACCGGCATCCCGGTCGGCGTGATCCCGGCCGGTACCGGGAACCTGCTGGCGCGCAACCTGCACATCCCGCTCGACCTGGACGACGCCCTGGAGCGGATCCTCGAGGGTCGCGACCGGCGGATCGACCTGGTCCGAGTGCACGGCGACGAGCTCGACACCGACCGGTTCGCGGTGATGGCCGGGCTCGGGCTGGACGCCGCGATCATGTCCGACGCCCCGCCGCACCTGAAGAAGCAGATCGGCTGGACCGCGTACCTGGTGTCGGCGGCGAAGAACATCAACCACCCGTCGGTCCGCGTCCAGATCACCATCGACGACGCCGAGACGATCGAACGCCGCGTCCGGACGGTCGTGATCGGCAACGTCGGCATGCTGCAGGCCAACATCCCGCTGCTCCCCGACGCCCGCCCCGACGACGGGCTCCTGGACGTCGTGGTGATCGCCCCGCGGCGCGTGACCCAGTGGCCGATCGTCGTCTGGCGACTCCTGACCCGCACCAACCGCACCGACATGTACCTGGAACGCTTCACCGGCCGCAAGGTCGAACTGGTCGCCGCCGTGGACGTGCAACGCCAGCTGGACGGCGACCCCATCGGCCCCGGCCGCTCCCTCACCACCGAAATAGAACCCGGAGCCCTCACCGCCCGCGTCCCGAAGCGCCGCTAGGGCTGCTCGGACTCTTTGCGGAGGGTTTCCAGGGCCTCTTCCTCTTCTGGGGAGAGTTTGGATTCGCTGGTGAAGGACTTGATTTCTTTGGCGTAGGTGCGGGCGTCGGCGCGGCTGTTGATCGAGGTGAGGATGACGCCGTCACCGTGGTCGTCGAGGATCGCCATCGACCAGGAGAGCTTGCCGCCGGTCTCGCCGAAGGCGTCGTACCGGACGACGGCCAGGTGCTGCAGGGTCTCCTTGAGCTCGCCGCGGGTCACTTCGAGGTCCTTGCCCAGTCTGCGCAGCTCCGACTTCACGGTGCCGGGTTTGGCTTCCGGCTGGGCCGGCTGGGGTTCCGGCTCCGGGAGTACGGCGGGTGACACCTGGTCCGACGAGACCGTCCGGGCCCGGAGGGCCTGGATCGCGAACACCAGGGCAAGCACCGCCACGAAGAGGGCGGCGACCCCGAAGGCACCGGCTAACGTCGAAGACACAGCACGAGAGCCTAAGGCATCGAGTGTTATGCCTGAGTGTTCAGGTGATCGCACAGCGTGTGCGACCGGGGACGGATGCGGTACGCCGGGCCGCGGCAACGTAGATTCGCGGCGTGACACATTTGCCTGATCAGGGCCCACAGCCCGGCGTTCACGACCTCGGGTATGCACGGCTCGACACCGACCGGCTCGAGCGCACCGGGGACGCCGAAGTCGTCTACGGAGCGGGCAAGACGCCGTCTCAGGTCGTGGAACTGCTGCGGACCTTGCACGCCACCCATCCCGGTCACCCCGTACTAGCGACCCGGTTGACGGAGGAGGCGCAGGCAGCGGTGACCGCGGCCCTGCCGGATGCGGTGGTGGACCCCGTCGGTCGTACGGCGGTGCTCGGCGAGCCGCCGACGCAGCGCGGGACGGTTGCCGTCGTGGCTGCTGGTACGTCGGACGCGCCGGTGGCTGCCGAGGCGGCGACGACGGCCCGCGTGTTCGGGGCCGGCGTGGAGGTCATCACGGACGTGGGTGTCGCCGGGCTGCACCGGATCCTCGGGGTACGGGAGCGGCTCGACGCGGCGGACTGCCTGATCGTGGTGGCGGGGATGGAGGGCGCGCTGCCGAGTGTTGTCGGCGGGCTGGTCGGGGTGCCGCTGGTGGCGGTGCCGACGTCGGTCGGGTACGGCGCCTCGTTCGGCGGGCTGGCCGCGCTGCTCGGGATGCTGAACTCGTGTGCGCCTGGGGTGACGGTCGTGAACATCGACAACGGGTTCGGGGCCGGGGTGTTCGCTGCACGGGTGGCGCGCCAGGCGGCTCCGCGTGAGACGAAGGACGCGTGATGAGGGTCGCTTGGATCGACTGTTCGGCCGGCGCCTCGGGGGACATGCTCCTGGGGGCGTTCATCTCGGCGGGTGCTGACCTGAACGCGGTGAATGCGGCGGTTGCTGCCGTGGACCCGTCGTTGTCCGTCACGGTCACGCAGACCGCCCGTCACCAGATCGCCGCCACCAAAGCCACCGTCGAGGTCAACGGCGAACCCCACCCGGAGAACATCCCAGATGCCGGCCACGGTCACGGGCACGGGCATGGACATGGGCACGACGACGCCGGGCACGGGCATGGGCATGGTGGGGGGCATGGGCCTACTCGGGCGTGGGCTGAGGTTCGGCGGTTGCTGGAGGAGGCTCGGCTCGACGACGCGGTGCGGGCCCGGGCGCTGGAGACGTTCGGGCGCCTTGCCCGGGCGGAGGCCGCGGCTCACGGCGTGGAGCCGGACACTGTGCACTTCCACGAGGTCGGCGCGCTCGACGCGATCGCGGACATCGTGGGAGTAGCCGCCGCGTCGGTCTCACTCGACCTCGATCGCATCGTCGTCTCGACCATCGTTCTCGGCAGCGGAACTCAGGTACGCGGTCAGCACGGCGGCATCCCGATCCCGGGTCCCGCGGTACTGCACCTGGTGTCCGAGGCCGAAGCACCGGTCACCGGCGGCCCAGCGCCGTACGAAATGACGACGCCGACCGGCGCAGCGCTGCTGGCGACCCTGGCAGACGACTTCGGCCCCCTCCCGCCGATGCGGATCGAGCAGACCGGTGTCGGTGCGGGCGGCCGCGACCCGGTCGAGGTGCCGAACATCCTGCGCGTCGTGATCGGCGCGTCAGCCGACGAGTTGGCCACTGAACTCGTGTACGAGACCAACGTCGACGACCTCGATCCGCGGATCTGGCCGCAGGTCCTGGCCCGGCTGATGGAGGCCGGCGCGGCCGACGCGTGGCTGACCCCGATCCTGATGAAGAAGGGCCGTCCGGCGCACACGCTGTCGGTCCTGGTCGGCGGCGCGAACGCCGAGACGGTCCGGGCGGTGATCCTGGCCGAGACCTCCGCGATCGGACTGCGGGAGTTCGGGATCCGCAAGCACGCCGCGGACCGCGAGTTCGCCACCGTCGACGTCGAGGGTCAGTCGATCCACGTGAAGATCGCACGGTACGGCGGTCAGGTGATCAACGTACAGCCGGAGTACGACGACGTGGCCGCGGCCGCGAACGCCCTGAAGAAGCCGGTGAAAACGATCCTCGCCAAGGCAGTCGCAGCGGGCCACGACCTCTGGAGCTAGTGCGCTTCGGAATTTCGCGCGATAAGTCCGCGGTCGAGCCGTCGAGCCGTCGAGCCGTCGAGCCGTCCGCCCCGCTGGCCGGAGCCTGACTCTGGCCGGCGGGGCACCCTTGGGCACCTCGGTCGCCTTGGGCACCGGTCAACCGTGTTCCGCGGCACATTCTGGTTGACCCGTGCTCAAAGTGATCACCAGCACCAAGGTGGCCCGCAATCCACGTGTCCAGACTTGTCGCGCGATCGCAGACGCACCACTAGCGTCCCGAGTCGGACGTTCGCGACACAGCTCCAGAGCAGCCTCACCGCGCCGGCCAAAGTGCAACAGGGCGGGGCGTGTGGGGAGTTCTACCCTCCCGATCCGGGCAGTAGCACTCCCCAGACCTGGTGGAAAGTCGCCCCAAACCGGTTTGGGGAGGAGCGGGCTCAAGGAGGACTGGTGCGGGGAAGCCGGGTTCCAGCCGGTGTCAACGCGGGTCAACGCGAGGCCGGACTTATGCCGCGAACTTCCGACTCAGGACACTAGTGCGCTTCAGCGTTCTCCGCGACGGACTTCTGTTTGCGGCGGGGCCAGTCGTACGGCCACCACTGGGCGCCGTTGCGGCGGGCCCAGACGATCAGGCCGATCAGGACGGCCAGCTCGATCGCGGGGCAGAGGGTGTCGCGGAGGCGCGCGCTGAAGAACTCCAGGGAGTCCGACAGGCTCGCGGCGACTTGGCGCGCGTTCGGATCTCGCCCGGGGACGTACGCGATCGCGAGCATCGTCGTCCGGACGACCATCAGCCCGTCGACCTTGGACGCGGCGACCGCGGCGAGGGCGACCCAGGCGATCACGTCGTACCAGGGCAGCGAGTACATCGCGGTCAGCACCCACGCGATCGCGTAGATCGCGGTGTAGCGAATCGCGGCCGGTGTCGGGTCGTCCGGATGCGTTTGCGGCACCAACGACTTCGGGAACACCTGCGTCAGCAGGATCGCGACCACGATCAGGCCGACCCAGGCGAGGATCGCGAGGACGGTCCGCACCAGACCGTTCGGCAGGAACAGGGTGAAGAAGCTCAGCAGCACCTTGTGCGGCGTACCGGTGGAGATGAACGACGTCTGCGACCGCGCCTGCTGGAACGCCTGCAGCCCGACGATCGCGTACAGCCCGCCCATCGCGAGCGCGCCGCCACCGCAGAAGTAGAGGCACTTACGCCGGTCGGCGCGGAGCGCCCACAGCATCGCCACGCCGACCAAGCCGATCGACAGCTTGGTGCAGCCCGCGACGCCGATCAGGATCCCGGCCAGGAACACGTGCCGCCGGAACAGCACCAGCGCGATCACCGCGAACATCACCGCGATCGCGTCGTTGTGCGCACCGGCCAGCACCGACCACAGCAGCAACGGGTTCGCGAGGCTGAGCATGATCACGCGCCGCTTGGCGGGCAGGTCCTTACCGACCAGCTTGACCAGCAGCAGCCCCGTGACGACCAGGCTGATCGCGACCGACAGCTGCAACATCCACACGGTGAGCTGTGCGGAGTCGCCGCCGATCACCGAGGACAGCCACTGGATCCACGTCGCGATCGGCCCGTACACGCTGCGCGCCCCCTGCCACGGGCGCTCGGTCGCGGTGATCACCGGGTCGTACCCGAGCCGGATGGTGTCGGCCGGCGAGGCCGTGTACGGGTCGCCGCCGAGCGCCATGATGCGTCCGTACGCCGCGTAGATCAGCACATCGCCCGATGCCATGGGTGGCACCAACGTGATCGCCGCCGTCGTACCGATGCCCAGGGCAATCAACCGGTCGATACGCGGCGCCCAGCCGTGCTTCAACGCCTTGGTGGCAAGGAAAACGCCGTACCCGCCGAGGGCGATCGCGACGTAGATCATCACCGACACCAGCCAGTCGTTCGGCGTGGTGTCGAACCAGTACGACGGGAGCCAGGCGTGCCGGTTCGTCAGCGTCAGCACGACCACGGACGGACCGAGCAGGCCGACTGCGACGATCAGCGCCGTACAGGCCAGGTAGAGAGCGACAGCCCGGCGACCGTACTTGAGGCCCAGCTCAGTGCTCATTGCGCAGTCTCCGCGGGAACAGACTGCGCAGCGACGGCCCACCACCGTCCGCGGGCAGCGCACTGCGAGCGGCGAGCGCACGCCGGACGTGCAGGTACTGCTTCGCGCGGTGCAGCTGACCGCGCAGGTCGGTCCCGGTCGCGCGGTGCCGGACCTCGATCGGCACCTCCACGATCCGGAAACCCTTTCGGCCCAGGTCGATCGTCAGCGCGGTCTCGACACCGAACCCGGCGGCCAGCGGTACGGCGGAATCGAACGCGGCCCGGGTGATGCAGCGCTGCCCGGACAACGGCTGCTCGGGCGCCCAGCCGGTCGCCTCCTGGATCCCGGCCCGCGCCAGCCGGACCACGAACCCGTGACCGCCGGCCTTCGACCCGTCGGCCCGGACCTGTGCCGGCAGCGTCCCGATGGTCATGTCCGCGCGGCCGGTCTGCACCGGCTCGAGCAGCGGGCCCGCTCCGGCCGCGGTGTCGGTCAGGTCGGCGTCGAGGAACAGCAGGTGCCGCGGCCGGGCGCCGTCGCGCTCCGCGACAGCGGCCGCGCCGGTCTCCATCGCGGCGGCCTTCCCGCGGTTGCGCTCATGCCGTACGACGACCGCACCGGCCCGCTCGGCCGCTTCCTTCGTACCGTCCGTGGAGCCGTCGTCGACGACCACGACCAGGTCGACACCGACGAGCTTGTGCACCGCGTCGACGGTCGCCGCGATCCGGTCGGCCTCGTCCTTCGCCGGGATCACGCAGGCGACGGCACGCTCGAACGGTTCGGGGGACAGGTCTTCATCGGGCACAGCACCGCAGCCTAGTTGCTCTCCAGCCGATCCACCGCGTCAGTATCCGCTGCCTGTGGATTTCTCGTTCTTTCGAACGAGCCTGTGGAAAACCGCCGGAAGGGGTCCGGATCGCGGCATCTTCTCTGTCGACAGGTTGCGGCATCGGCCAGGGCCCGCCGATATCGGCCAGGTGGCAGATGTTCCGGGATGGCCGCGGCGGCAGGATTTCAGGTGTCAGGCAGGACCGATCAGAAAGAGGTAGGAAGATGACCCGCACAGTGACCGCCAACATCTCGCTCTCGCTCGACGGCCGGGTGAACGGCGCCGGTGGCGACTACGACATGAGCTGGATCGTTCCGCACGCGATCACCGAGGGCGCCCGCGATCACATGATCCGGGTGACCGGGCCGGCCACCACGGCACTGCTCGGCCGGAAGAACTACGAGGGCTTCGGCGGCTTCTGGCCGGCGGTGGCCGACGACGAGAACGCGTCGCCGCAGGATCGCGCGTTCTCCCGCTGGCTGAACGAGACCGAGAAGGTGGTCTTCTCGACGACGTTGACCGAGGCGCCGTGGCAGAACTCCCGGATCGCCGACGGCGAGCCTGCGGACGTCGTCCAGCAGCTACGTGACCAGGACGGTGGCGACATCATCGTGCTGGCCAGCTCGAGCGTGATCCGCGCCCTGCTGGCGGCCGACGAGATCGACCGGCTCAGCATCACCCTCGACCCGGAGCTGGTCGGCGGCGGGGACCGGCTGTTCGAGGACGGCCTGCCGGCCACGTCGTGGAGGCTGACCGACTCGACCCCGACCGAGTCCGGCGCGCTCTGCCTGCTCTACGACCGGATCCGCTCCTGAGCTGCGATTGGCGATCTCGCGCATATTGTCGGACAATCAGACAGATTGATCTGGTTGTCGTAGCGTGGTGGGCACGGCTGAGCGAAGGGCGGACGGATGACCGAGACGCGACAGGGCAGTGCGGCGTACGGCGTCGACAGTGAGGTCGGTCCGCTGCGGACGGTGATGCTGCACCGGCCGGGCAACGAGCTCCGGCGGCTCACCCCGCGCAACAACGACAAGCTGCTGTTCGACGGCATCCCCTGGGTCGGCCGCGCGCAGGACGAGCACGACGCGTTCGCGCAGGCGCTCCGTGACCGCGATGTCGAGGTGCTGTACCTCGGCGAGCTGCTGACCGAGTCGCTCGCCAACCCCGAGGCCCGCACCCAGGCCGTCGCCGGCGCGACCGAGGACCTGCGCCTGGGTGACACCCTGCGCGACTACCTGCGGGCCTCGCTCGGCGACCTGGACGGGGCCGGGCTGGCGGAGGCGCTGATGGCCGGCGTCCGCAACGACGAGGTGAACGCAGGCGGGTTGGTCACGTCGCTGCTGGCGCACGAGGACTTCCTGATCGACCCCCTACCGAACCTGCTGTTCACCCGGGACTCGAGCGTCTGGATCCGGGACTCGGTCGCGGTCACCTCGCTGGCGATGCCGGCCCGGGCGCGCGAGACGCAGCTGACCGAGCTGATCTACACGTTCCACCCGCGGTTCGCCGGCGCCGACAAGGTGTACGACCACCAGCTCGAGCATGTCGAAGGCGGGGACGTGCTCGCGCTCGGTCCGGGCGTACTCGCGGTCGGGGTCGGGGAGCGGACCACACCGGCCGGTGTGGAGCGGCTGGCGCGACGGGTCTTCACGAAGGGCCTCGCGCACACCGTTCTCGCCGTACCGATCGCGCAGCAGCGGGCGACGATGCACCTCGACACCGTCTGCACGATGGTCGACACCGACGCCGTGCTGATGTACCCGAACATGGCCGAGGAGATGCGGGCGCTCGCGGTCACCACCGACGGCGACCGGCTGCACGTCGCGGAACCCGAGCCGTTCCTGGTCGCGGCGGCCAAGGCGCTCGGCATCGACACGCTGCGGCGGATCGACACCGGCCTGGACCCGGTGACGGCCGAGCGGGAGCAGTGGGACGACGGGAACAACACCCTGGCCCTCGCCCCGCGGGTCTGCATCGCGTACGAGCGGACCGTCGAGACCAATGCGCGCCTCGAGGAGTCCGGGATCGAGGTCATCCGGATCTCCGGCTCGGAGCTCGGCTCCGGACGGGGCGGACCCCGGTGTATGTCGTGCCCGGTCCTGCGAGCGCCCGCAGCCCCGTAAGCCCAACGACACGCGGAGTGAAATCGGGGCTTGTGCCGAGGCCCCGGCCTGAGTACTCTTCATGCCTAGGCCCAGGCCCTGTTGCTCCCCCGTCAGCAGGACTTGGGCCGTCCACGTTCTCGGCCGATTTTAACGATCATGGCCTAGACCACTCTGAGTGAACAGAAACGCCCGGCTGATGATTCAGCCGGGCGTTCTGCTTGTTCAGCGGATGGTGAGCTGGCGGCTCGCGAGGCCGGCGCGGGCCGCGCGCTCCTCGGTGCTCAGCGGCGCGTCGGTCGCGAGAGCCTTCTCCAGCGCGGTGGCGAAGTCGGCGGCCGGCTTCTCGACATCGGCGGCCTCCGTACCGGCTGGGAGCTCCCAGACCGGCGCGAGGACGCCGAGGGCGCGGAACGAGCCGATCAGGCGGCTGCCGTCGATGAGCGCCGATCCACCGGCGGCGTGCAGCCGGGCGAGCGCGTCGAGCAGCGTGTCCTCGGTGTGCGGCAGCACCCAGCGCAGGTAGATGCGGTCGCCGATCTTCGTCCAGTACGCCGCCTCGACCGACTCCAGCCGGACCGTCGGCGCCGCCGCGGCGTTCGCGCGCTCCAGACCGGCCGCGACCTCACCGGTCGGGTCCTCGACGTTCTCGCCGACCCAGTACTCGAAACCTTCGTGGACCTTGATCTCGAGCGGCTTGCTGGTGTCGATCAGGTCCTGCAGCCGCGGGCCGTCCTTCATCAGGTCGCCGACCTGCACCGGGTGCCCGGGGTCGGTCCGCAGCGCGGTCGTGATCGCGTGGCCGAGGTCGCGGCTCGGGTCGCCGGACGAGGCGTGCGTCTGCATGCCGATCCAGATCGTCTCGTCGTCGCGCACCACGCCCGGCATCGCCATCGGCAGCAGGGTGACGAGGTTGAGTACCTTGCGCGCGTGCTCTGCCCCGACTTCCTGGCCGGTCAGCTCGACCTGGACGGTCCCGGACGGCACGATCTCGCGGAACGCGATCAGGTCGCACTCCGACGGCAGTCCCTCGAACGGCCGCACCACGAAGGTGTCGGCGGCCTGCGCCCGCTCCTTGCCGTGGCACTGCTTGAACCGCTTGCCCGAACCGCACGGGCAGGGTTCCCGCGGCCCGACGTCCACCAGATCGGCCGGGTCGAGCGTGACGGTCGTCGTGTTCTTCGCGCGCTGCCGCGACTTCTTTCCCATAACCCCGCAGTCTTACAGCCCGAGGTACCGGAGTGCGAACTAGCTCGGCACGATCGCGTGCACGGTGCGGTGCCGGGCGGCCGTGCGGACGTCCCAGCTGGAGGTGAGGACGTCGACGATGGCCAGGCCGCGGCCGCCGATCGATTCCGGGTGCGGTTCGCTGATCCGGTGCGGCTCGGTGTCGCCGCGCCCGTCGGTGACCTCGACATGAATCCCGGCCCGGTCGATCCACCACGCGGCCCGTACCTCACCGGCCGGCAGCGGGGGCGCGTACCGGATGGCGTTGGACAGCAGCTCCGAGAGCACCAACTGCGCGTCGTCACAGGCGGCGGCAGTGACCCGGTGACGCTTCAGGTAGCCGGCCAGACGGCGGCGGGCATCCGCTACCGCGGACACTTCGTGCGGCAGTACGACGTCCACAACACTCACGTCGGCGGGCAGGGTCGCAGAGGACAAGCAGGGTCTCCTCGATGATCGGTTCAGCCACCAGGACTTCTCCCCACGATCCCGGCCCGGAAAACACCAGTGGATATTCCGTTACATAGCCGAGCGAAGATCACGCCTAAACACTGGGAAACCGTGACGAAATCGACGGAATTGAACGTTGCAATAACCGCCCGCATTCGTCTCGCTACGTATCCAGACCGGCGTGACACAAACCACACCAACTGGTCCCGGTGTGTCACAAACCCGCAGGTCAGGTACGACGTCCTACCCCTTCAGGGCCTTCGGAGAGGACGCGTAACGCGACATCGGGGCGGTCACTGATCACCGCGTCGACACCGATCTCCCGGCAGTGCCGGATGTCGTTCTCGGCGTTCACGGTCCAAACGTGGACCTGATGTCCGTGCTTGTGCGCGCGATCGACGTACTCCGGGTGCGCGGTGACGATCTCCAGGCTCGGTCCGGCGGACGAGACGCCGGTCGGTAACGAGCCGTCGCGGAAGCGCAGCGGGACGCGGTCCATCAGCAGGACGGTGCGCAGGCCGGGCGCCAACGTACGCATCCGGCGCAGCGAGAGCCAGGAGAAGCTCATCACCCGGGCCGGCGACTCCGTTCCGATCTTCGGGTGCGCCCAGCCGAAGCGGTCCAAGGCCTCGATCAGGCGCCGCTCGACCAGCCCGGCGTACCGGGTCGGGTGCTTGGTCTCGATCGCCAGCTCGACCGGGCGGCCCGCGTCGCGCACGGTCGCGAGCAGCGTGTCGAGCGTGAGCACCTTCCGGACGTCGAGACCGGGCAGTTCAGCCTCGTCGTCGAGCTCGGCCCACGGGCGCTTCCACGAGCCCCAGTCGTACTTCTCGAGCTCTTCGAGGCTCATCGTGGACAGCACGCCGCGGCCGTTCGAGGTGCGCTCGATGCGGCGGTCGTGGACGCAGACCAGATGGCCGTCGGCGGTCAGCCGGACATCACACTCGAGCCCGTCCGCGCCGACATCGATCGCTCGCTGGTACGCCGCCAGTGTGTGCTCGGGATTCACGTCGCTGGCACCGCGGTGCGCGACCACCCGTGGGAGCTTCCCCATGAAAGAAACTCTTTCACAGGGTGGGTGATGATTGGCGACATGGACATGCGGGCGATCGTGCTGGACGGGCCGGTGGAGCCGGAGGAACTTCGGGTACGACGGGTTGCGGTGCCCGAGCCCGCGCCGGGGTGGGTGCGGATCAAGGTGGAGGCGTTCGGCCTGAACCGGTCGGAGTACCACCTCCGCGCGGGCCTCGCGACGAACGCGCGGTTCCCGGTGATCCCCGGGATCGAGGCGGCCGGGACGGTCGACCTGGCGCCGGGCGGCGAGTTCACGCCGGGGCAGCAGGTGGTCGCGATGATGGGCGGGATGGGCCGCGAGTACGACGGCGGGTACGCCGAGTACACCGTCGTACCGGCGGCGTCGGTGATCCCGGTGACGACGGACCTCGACTGGGCGACCCTCGGCGCACTGCCGGAGATGCTGCAGACCGCGCACGGCTCGCTCCACACCGGTCTGGGAATCGAACCGGGACAGGCGCTGCTGGTCCGCGGCGGTACGTCGTCCGTCGGCGTGGCGGCCGCCGTACTGGCGAAGGAGCACGGGCTGACCGTGTTCGCGACGACACGCAATCCGCAACGCACACAGGTTTTACGCGATCTCGGCGTCGACCATCCGATCGTTGACGACGGCAATGTTGCCGAGAAGGTCCGGGAGATTCTTCCGGACGGCGTGCAAGCGGCGCTGGAACTGGTCGGCACGAATGTCCTGCCGGACACGCTGAAAGCGACCGCGGTGCACGGCACCGTGTGTTTCGCAGGAATGCTCAGCGACAGCTGGACGATCCCGGATTTCTACCCGATCGGCTATCTCCCGAACGGTGTCCGGCTGACGGCGTACGGCGGCGAGAGCTCGGACCTGCCCGCGGAGGCGTTCCAGCGGTACGTCGACCTGGTCGCGGCCGGCAAGCTCCCGATCCGGATCGACCGCGTCTTCACGATGGACGAGATCGGCGAGGCGCACCGGATCATGCAGGACGGCCAGGCGGTCGGAAAGCTCGTCGTACGAGTGAGTTGAGGGGTCGGGCCAGGCCGTAGTGCTCGCGCAGTGTCGTGCCGGTGTAGTCGGTGCGGAACAGGCCGCGGGCCTGCAGGATCGGGATCACCTCGTCCACGAACGTCGTGAGACCGGACGGGAGCACCGGCGGCATCACGTTGAAGCCGTCGGCCGCACCGGCCTCGAACCAGTGCTGGATCGCGTCCGCGACCTGCTCCGGCGTCCCCGTGAACGTGCGGTGCCCGCGCCCGCCGCCGAGCCGGCCGATCAGCTCACGGACCGTCAGGTTCTCCCGCCGGGCGAGCGTCACGATCAGCGTGTACCGGCTCTTCGCGCCTTCGATCTCGTCCTCGTCCGGCAGATCCGCCGGGAGCTGCTGATCGAACGGCAGGTCCTCCGGCGACACCCGCAGCGTCTTCGCGAGCTGCAGCCGCGCGTACTCCGGCCGGATCAGCTCGTCCAGCTGCCGCTCCAGGCCCTGCGCCTCCTCGACCGTGGACCCGATCACCGGCACGATCCCGGGCAGGATCTTGATCGTCTCCGGGTCCCGCCCGACCGCCGCCGTACGCGCCTTCAGATCACGGTAGAAGTCCTGCGCGTCCTCCAGCGTCTGCTGCGCGGTGAAGACCGCCTCGGCGTACCGCGCCGCCAGCCCCTTGCCGTCCTCGGACGACCCAGCCTGGACGATCAGCGGGTGCCCTTGCGGCGACCGCGGCAGGTTCAGCGGCCCACGGACCTGGAAATGCCGCCCGACGTGATCGATCGGTACGACGCGCTCGTCCACGGCCCAGATGCCTGAGGTCTTGTCCGCGATCGCGGCGTCGTCCTGCCACGAGTCCCAGAGCTTGTACGCGACCTCGAGGAATTCCGCCGCGCGGTCGTACCGCTCCGCATGGGCCGGCTGGTCGGCGAGGTTGAAGTTGCGCGCCGCCTCCGGGCCCGCGGTGGTCACCACGTTCCAGCCCGCACGCCCACCGCTCACGTGATCCACGCTGGCGAACCGCCGGGCGAGGTTGAACGGATCGTTGTACGTCGTCGACGCGGTGGCGATCAACCCGATCCGCGAGGTGACGGCCGCGATCGCGGTGAGCAGCACTGTCGGCTCCAGGGACCCGGCCGGGCGCCGCCCGACGTTGCCGAACAGCACGGGAGAGTCCGCGAAGAAGATCGAGTCGAACTTGCCGCGCTCGGCCAGCTGCGCCAGGGCCTGGTAGTGCGCCACCGAGGTGTTCGCGAACGGATCGCTCTCCGGCAGCCGCCAGGACGCCTCGTGGTGCCCGGTGCTCATCAGGAACGCGTTCAAGTGCAACTGCCTACTCATACCGAAACTCCCAATGCGTCGAGAAGCCGCGAGCGGACCGCGGCGAATCCTGGATCGGCCGCACTCCGCGGCGCGGGCAAGGTGATGGTCTCCGCGGCGACGATCCGGCCGGCGTCGAGCACGATCACCCGGTCGGCCAGCACGATCGCCTCGTCGACGTCGTGCGTCACCAGCAGTACGGCGGGTTGGTGCGCCGCGCACAACTTGCGCAGCAACGCGTGCATCTTCAACCGGGTCAGTGCGTCCAGCGCACCGAACGGCTCGTCGGCAAGCAGCAGCTCCGGCTCCCGCACCAGCGACCGCGCCAACGCGACCCGCTGCTGCTCGCCACCGGACAACTCGTTCGGCCAGGCCTGCTCCCGGCCGGCCAGCCCGACCTCTTCGAGGCTCTGCCGCCCGCGCTCCACCGCTTCCGGGATTCCGAGTACGACGTTGTCCAGCACTCTTGCCCACGGCAACAACCGCGAGTCCTGGAAGACGACGGAGACCTGCGAGGGTACGGCGAGCTCACCGGATCCGTCGACGTCGTGATCCAGACCGGCCAGGGCCCGCAGCAACGTGCTCTTCCCGGATCCGCTCTTGCCCAGCAGGGCGACGAACTCACCCGGCGCGATGTCCAGGTCCACTCCGTCCAGGACGGCGCGATCGTCGTACCGGCGGACCAGGTCGCGGACCTGCACGGTTACGAGGCCAACGTTCGTCGCCATGACAAGGCCCTCCTCTGGATCAGGCGGACGACCGCGTCGGACAGCAGGCCGAGGGTGCCGTAGACGACCAGGCCGACGATGATGATGTCGGTCTGCCCGTACGTGCGGGCCAGTTCCATCATGTAGCCGATACCGCTGGTGGAGTTGATCTGCTCGACGACGACCAGCGACAACCACGCGCCGGTCACCGCGAACCGCAGCCCGAGCAGGAACCCGGGCAGTGCGCCCGGCAGTACGACGCGCCGGACGAACTCCCACTGCGACAACCCGACGGTCTGCGCGAGCTCGACGTACCGGCTGTCGATGGTGCGCAGGCCGTTGTGGGTGTGGATGTAGATCGGCACGAACACCCCGAGCAGGATGGTGACGATCTTCATCGACTCGCCGATGCCGAGCCAGAGGATCAGCAGCGGCAGCAGCGCCAGCGACGGGATCGCGCGCTTGATCTGGATCGGCCCGTCGAGGACCGCCTCACCGAGCCGGGACAGGCCGGAGATCAGCGCGAGGACCACGCCCAGCACGATGCCGAAGGCGAGACCGATCAGCGCCCGCTGCGCGGACGTCCACAGGTTCGACTGCAAGCGGCCGTCGGCGATCAGGTCGCCGGCCGTGGTCACCACGGTCCACGGCGCGGACAGTACTCGTTGGTCGATCCAACCGGTGGCGGATCCGGCGCTCCAGATCACCAGCAGCAGCACCGGCCCGATCGCGGCGCCGAACCTGATCGGCTTCCCGGGCCCGAGGCGCCGGCGCCGTACGACGGGGGCCGAGGTCGTGCGCTGCCGGAGCCCGGGCAGCGTGGTCGCACTCATTTGGCGTCTCCCTTGATCGCGTCCGCGGCGACGGTCTGGAACCGCAGGTCGTACAGGTCCTTGGCCTGGATCACCTTGTTGCCGGTCTCCTTGGCGAGCAGCTCGATGGTCCGCTGCTGCCGCTCGATCGCGTCGCTCCAGTCGGCGCCGATGTCCGGGTGCCCGGCGTTGTCGACGAGCCACTGCCCGTCGGCCTCGGTCAGGCCCTGGTCCTTCACGTAGTACCCCTGGATCCACTCCTTGGGGTGCTTGTCGATCCAGTCCTGCGCGACACCCCACGCGGCGACGTACGCGCGGATCGCGGCCGCCTTGCCCGGGTCCTCGAGCGACTCCACCGGTCCGTAGAGGTGACCGGCGTCGTCGCGGATCCCGTGCGGGATCGTCGTCGCGCCGTCCTTGCCGTACTTCGTCAGGTAGCGCTTGATCTGTACGCCGCCGATCGGGGCCACGTCGACCTGCTTGCCGGACAGTGCGTTCGAGTACACATCGCCCGTGCTCGGCAGCTCGACCAGCTTCACGTCCTCCTTCGTCAGGCCTGCCTTCTGGAGCACCTTCAGGACCAGCGCGCCCTGTGCCTGACCAGGGCTGTACGCGATCTTCTTCCCGCGCAGGTCGCCCAGCGTCTTGACCGAGACGCCCGGCGCGATGCCCAGCTGGTAGATCGGGTGGTTGAGCGGGTCCTTGCGGAACTTCGAGGCGACGATCTTCACCTGCAGGCCGGTCCAGGTCGCGTGGATCGGCGGGATCTCGGCGACCGAGCCGAGGTCGAGGGCGTGCGCCCGGAACGCCTCGGTGGTTTGCGGACCGCCACTCAGGTTCGCGAACTGGACGAACTTCGAAACCTTGTCGTACTGGCCCGACAGCTTCAAAGCCACCTCGGTGGCGGGATCGCCGACGACGATCTTGGCGCCGTCCGGGACCGTCGCCGGCAGCGGGGCGTCGAGGGACAGCTTCGCGGCGTTGTCAGCGGCCGCGTTGCTGCCGCAGCCGGTGACGAGCGCGAGCAGGGCGAGGGCGGAGTAGAGGCGTTTTCTAGACATGGTGTGCTTTCGCGTAGCGGCCGTCGTGGTAGAGCAGCGGTTCGTGCTCACGACGTTCGGTGTGGGTGGCGAGGCGGGCGACCACCAGGTAGTGGTCGCCGACAGCGAAACGGTGCGCGATCTGCGCGCGCAGGAAGCTCGGGGCGTCGTCGAGCGCGGGCTCGCCGGTGGCCAGCCGCGACCAGCGGGTCGGCTCGGCGAACCGGTCGATCCCGCTGGTGGCGAACCGGCCGGCGATCGCGTGCTGGTCGGCGGACAGGAAGTTGATCACCACGCTGCTCGCCGTACTCACGGCCGGCCAACTGGAGGCGCTGGTTGCGATCGCGAACGAGACCAGCGGCGGCAGCAGGCTGATCGAGACCAGCGAGGTCGCGGTGAAGCCGACCGGGCCGTGCCCGGCGTCCGCGGTGATCACCACGACGCCGGCGGCGTGGCGACGGAACACGGACTTGTAGACGTCGGCGTCCACGACCCGCTCCACACTGAAGTTTCTTGAGCGGTCGGGGACTACGGCCAGGGCAGGACGATTCAGGGCAGGTACAGACATGTCTCTCCCTCGGAACGGGGCAGGGACCACAGGTGATGTGTGTGAGAGGCGTGATTCAGACAGGCCTCATGCAGGCGGCAGCGAGAGAACGCGTCACCGACAGGTGGCGCTCGCCGTCCGCAGCAGGTCGATGACGCGACGGCGGGTGAGGAGTGTCGTCGTCATGTCAGCTATCTTCGCATCAATGTCTACTAGCTAACTGCACAATCTCGGAATCCGGACCACCTGTCCATCCGGCGGCCGACGGCGGGTTCCCTCACACCACCCGGCAGCCGTGCGTTCTACTGGCGTGATGGTCCGGGAGAAAGTCGGATTGCCGCCGTTCCAGGCGCTGATCGACGCGCACTGGCGAGACGTTGCCAGGCTGGCGCGGGCGATGGCCGGTCAGGACGGCGACGACGTCGCGCAACGCGCCTGGGAGAAGGCGTACGCGGCGTACCCGACGCTGACCTCGGCGAAGAACCTGCGTAGCTGGCTCCTCACCATCACCGCCCGGTGCGCGACCGACGTCCACCGGGCACGGAAACCGCAGCGCCCGCTGGACGAGGCGCCGCCGGTCGCGGTCGACGGGCCGGAGGCCGCGGCCTGGCCGGATCCCGACCTGTGGCGGGCGGTCAACGAACTCCCGGAGCGGCAACGCTTCGCGATCACGCTCAAGTACGTCGGCGACCTGGACCACCACGGCGTGGCCGCCGCTCTGGACACCACGCCCGCCGCGTCGCGCCGGCTCGTCAGCGACGCGCTGGCGACCCTGCGCACGAAACTCGGAGTACACGATGACTGATCTCGAGAGCCGGCTGAACCGGCTCGACACACCTGGCCTGAGGCCACCCGTCCTGCCCGACGCCGACGTCGCCTACACGCTGCACGACACCCCGATCGGAACTTTGCTGCTCGCGGTGGCCGGCGGTCGCGTTGTCGCCAGTTCCTTCGGGGACGAGGAGACGATGACCACCCGGCTCGCCCGCGCCGTCTCCCCGCGCGTACTACGGCAGCCCCGGCCGCTGGACGACGTACGACGGCAACTCGACGAGTACCTGTCCGGTGTACGCCGGGCCTTCGACGTCGAGGTGGATCTGGTGCTCGCGACACCGTTCCAGCGGCTCGTGCTGAACGATCTGCCGACCCACACGAGCTACGGCGCGACCACGACGTACGGCGCGGTCGCCAGTGACATCGACAAACCCAAGGCGGCCCGCGCCGTGGGCACCGCGCTGGGCGCGAACCCGGTCTGCGTCGTCCTGCCGTGCCACCGGGTGGTCGGCGCGAACGGAGCACTGACCGGATACGCCGGCGGGCTCGACGCTAAACGATTCTTGCTGAATCTCGAAGCAAAAAGCTGAGTTTTCCGGAAATACCGGGAGTGGATTTAGACTCGATGAAATAAGGAGCAGATCCCCAATGTGGAGTGGGGATCTGCTCCTGTTGACTTGTCAGAGGGTGTCTGAGGATTCTGCGCCGTAGCGAGGAGGTGCTCGGCACGGCATCTCCTCGCGACGGCGCAGAGTCCTCAGACACCCTCTCAGGAAGTTGCCGGTTGGTGGATCTCCAGGATCAGCCGGCGACGGCCGCCCCAGTCGCGTTTGTAGACCTTGTAGTCGTCGATTCCGGCGGCCGCGCAGAGCCGGCTGTAGCTGATCTCGTCGTGGATGAAGTGCACGCTGCTGCGGTCGTCGTCGTGCTCGGTGGTGACGATCCGGTGCTCCGGGCCCTGCCGCATCCCGTTGGCGATCTCGGCCGCGGTCGCCGGTCCCCAGACCGGGCCCTCGATGATCGCGATCCCGCCCGGCTTCAGCACCCGGGAGATCTCGCAGATCGTCGAGATCTGCTCGTCCTCGGCGAACAGCTCGTGGAACGCCGTCCAGAGGCAGATCACCGCGTCGAACGAGTCCCATTTGTACGGCAGATCGGTCATCGAGCCGATCGCCCAGTCGATCGCGAGCTCCTCCTCGGCGGCCCGCGCGCGGCCGGCCTCGAGCAGGTTCGGCGAGATGTCCAGCCCGCGGACGACCTTGCCGGCGCGACGCAGCGGCAGCGCGACCCGCCCGTACCCGCAGCACAGGTCGAGCACCGACTCGCGGCCCTCCAGCAGCTCCTGCACCGCCTTGACGATCAGCGCGTCCCGTTCGGGCGACGTACGCGCGGCCAGTCCGTCGGCACCGAGTTCCGCATACTCGGCCCGACTACGCAGTGCGGAGTTCAGCATGCCCGCCAGTATTCCGGGTGCTCTGGGTCAGTTGTCCAGCAGGGATCTGCCAATAGTGAAGAACTCGACAACATCGGGCAGCTCGGCGAGCGGCCGGACGGCGCCGAACGGGGCATTCCAGAAATCACCGGTCCGCGGTGTCCAGGTCGACGTACGCGTAAGGCTCGGCCAGGTAGTCGTCACCTGGTGAGACACCGTAGTTGACTTCCGCGACCGTGCGTCCATGGCGGGCTCTCTTCCTGTAACGCCTGGCCGGTGGCCGGCACTGATCTGTCGAACGGTCCGTGTCACAAGGGGCGGCCTACGCCGAACTGTGCGGCGCGACCGGCCCGGCCCTGCTCTGCATCGAGCAGGACGCCGAACTTCTTTGAAGGAGACACCATGCCCGAGTACGACGACCTGCGCGCGCTGTTCCTGAACTGCACGCTCAAGCGCTCGCCCGCGGTCAGCAACACCGAGGGACTGATCGACGTCAGCCGTCGAATCCTCGAGAAACAAGGAGTCCAGGTCGACGTGGTTCGTGCGATCGACCACGACATCGCCACCGGCGTCTGGCCGGACATGACCGAACACGGCTGGGCGAAGGACGACTGGCCGGCGATCCAGGAGCAGGTGATGGCGGCCGACATCCTGGTGATCGCCGGACCGATCTGGCTGGGCGACAACAGCTCGGTCACCAAGCAGGTGATCGAACGCCTGTACGGCAACTCGTCGATCCTCAACGAGCGCGGACAGTATGCGTACTACGGACGCGTCGGCGGCTGCCTGATCACCGGCAACGAGGACGGCGTGAAGCACTGCGCGATGAACGTCCTGTACTCGTTGCAGCACCTCGGCTACACGATCCCCCCACAGGCCGACGCCGGCTGGATCGGGGAGGCCGGCCCGGGTCCGTCGTACCTGGACGAGGGGTCGGGCGGCCCGGAGAACGACTTCACCAACCGGAACACCACCTTCATGACCTGGAACCTGCTGCACTTCGCGCGGCTGCTCAAGGACGCCGGCGGGGTCCCGGCGCACGGCAACCAGCGGTCCGAGTGGGACGCCGGCTGCCGGTTCGACTTCGAGAACCCGGAGTACCGCTGACATCGGGGGTGCTGCTGTACCGTCGGCATGTGGGGGTGGTGGTACCGACGGACGACGTACTCGTCGCCGGGCTGCGAACCGGGGACGAGGAGACGTTCGCGTGTCTGCTGAACGGCTGGTCGGGCTCGATGCTGCGGCTGGCCCGCTCGTTCGTGTCCACCACGGCCAGCGCCGAGGAGGTCGTCCAGGACACCTGGCTGGCCGTCTTCGAGGGGATCGGGCGCTTCGAGGGCCGCTCCTCGCTGCGTACCTGGGTGTATCGGATCCTCGTCAACATCGCGCGCAAGCGGGCGACCCGGGAACAGCGGACGGTGCCGTGGACCAGCCTGGTCCCGGACCACGTGCCGACGGTCGATCCGCAGCGGTTCCGGGGGCCGGGCGACCAGTACCCGGGCGGCTGGCGCGCGTTCCCGGACCGCTGGCCGACCACCGAGAGCGAGGTTCTCGCGCACGAGGTCCGGTCGACCGTGGCCGCGGCGGTCGAGAGCCTGCCGATCCGGCAGCAGGTGGTGCTGACGTTGCGAGACATCGACGGATACGGCGCGGAGGACGTGTGCGCGTTGCTGGAGATCTCCATGGTCAATCAGCGGGTCCTGCTGCACCGCGCGCGGGCGACCGTTCGCGGGCGGCTCGAGCGCTACTTCACCGGGGTTGACGCATGACGTGTGAGGAACTGGTCGAGCTCGTCACCGCCTACCTCGACGGTGCGCTCGATCCGGAGACCGAACAGCGGTTCGTCGAGCACCTGGAGCTCTGCGACGGCTGCGAGATCTACGTCGAGCAGATCCGGCGTACTGCCGCCGAGGTCGGGCAGGTCGAGCCCGAGGACCTGTCCGCGGAGACCCGCGATCGGCTGCTGGAGGCGTTCCGCAGCTTTCCGCGCTGACCTGTAACGCCCGGCCGCGTCGACGGCACTGAACCGGTATGCCGGACGTTGAGTTCACCAACCTGTTCGCGGTCGCTCTGATCGCGTTACTCGCCCCGCTGCTGCTCGGGCTCGCCCCGCGGCTGCGGGTGCCGGCCGTCGTACTGGAGATCGTCGCCGGGATCGTGGTGGGCCCGCACGGTCTCGGACTGGTCGACGTGGACCTGCCGCTGCAGATCGTTTCGCTGCTGGGGCTGGGCTTCCTGCTGTTCCTGGCCGGCCTGGAGATCGACGTCCACCGGTTACGCGGGCAGGTGCTGCGGCTGGCCGTTCTGGGCTATGTGGTGACGTTGCTGCTCGGTGGGCTGGTCGGCTTCGGGTTCTCCGCGGTCGGCTGGGTGCAGAGCGCACTCCTGCTGGCCGTGACGTTGTCCGCGACCTCGTTGGGTCTGGTCGTGCCAGTGCTCAAGGACGCGGGCAAGGCCGAGGGCAGCGTCGGGCAGTTCACCATCGCCGCCGCATCAGTCGCCGACTTCGCCGCCGTACTGCTGCTCTCCTTGGTGTTCTCGACCGAAGGCGGCAGCGCCGGCGAGCGGCTGGTGATGATTGGCTTGTTCGCTCTGCTCGTGGTCGTCACCGGTCTGGTCGTCACGACCGCTGGACGGTCGCAGCGACTCGGCGGGGTGCTGCTTCGGCTGCAGGACACCACGGCTGAAATCCGGGTGCGGGCGGCTGTGGTGCTGCTGGTCGCTTTTGTTGCGCTGGCGGAGCAGTTCGGGCTGGAGACGATCCTGGGCGCGTTCCTGGCCGGTGCGGTGGTCGGGATGGTCGACCGGGACGCCACCTCGCACCCACGTTTCCGGGTCAAGCTGGAGGCCTTGGGGTACGGGTTCCTGATCCCGGTGTTCTTCGTGACGAGCGGGCTCCGGCTCGATCTGCGAGGTCTGCTCGACGACCCGGCCGCGCTCGTCCGCGTGCCGCTGTTCCTGCTAGCACTGCTAGCGGTTCGCGGAGTACCGGCGTACCTCGCGGTGCGGACGCTGGGAGCTCGCGCGACAGCAGCGACGGCACTGCTGCAGGCGACGTCGCTCCCGTTCATCGTGACCGCGACGCAGATCGGCGTGGCGACCGGTCTGATGACACCGGTCACCGCCGCCGCTCTCGTCTGCGCCGGGCTGCTGTCGGTGCTGCTGTTCCCGGCCGCCGCGCTGATCCTGCTCAGGCAGCCTGCCGGCGACCGATCCGGCCGAGCAGCACAGCAGCCACCATCGAGACGATGATTGAGGTGTACGTCGCACCGAGCCAGCCGGGGACGGGCTGATCGTTGAAGATCGCCTGCTGGATCTTTGTCCAGAACGGGGACCAGCCGGAGACGGTGCCCGGGTTCACCAACTGGTAGGCGACGAAGCCGATCAGCCACGCGGCGGTCGGTTGCCAGCGGAACTTCGCCGCACCGGAGACGTCCCACTTCATCTTGCTGACCACGAAGAAGTCCGCGATCGCGACCGCGAACAGCGGGATGAAGACCGAGCCGATCAGGTACAGGAACTGGGTGTAGTTGCCCAGGTCGATGAACAGCGCGATACCGGTGGCGAGAGCGCCGATCGCGATCGAGATCCACCGCCGGTCGATGTGGCCGATCAGGTTGTGCGCGGCCATCGTCGTCGAGTAGACGTTCGCGTACGCCTCGTCGACCTCGTCCACCAGCAGGACCAGCAGTGCGATCGCACCGGCCGGCAGCGTGACCAGCGCGGTGATCACGTCGTCGCTGTTGGTCCCCAGTGTCGCCACAGCGACGACACCGAGTGCGTAGTACCCGATCGCCGCCAGGCCGTAGCCGAGTGCGGAGCCGCTGAACGCGGCCTTGTTGGTCCGCGAGTGCCGCGTGTAGTCCGCGGCCAGTGGCGCGAACGACACGACGCCCGCCGCGGCCAGGTCGACGGCCGGCCAGAAGCCGAACACGCTGTCCTGCGGCAGGGCGTGCACCGGCTTGCTGAGCACCTGCACGAACAGGTACACCGACGCGAGCAGCACCAGCCAGACCATGAACTTCCGCAGGATCCGCACGCTGCCGAGCGGCCGGACCGCCATCGCGGTCGCGATGATTCCGGCGAGTACGACGAACAACCAGCGCCACCGCTCACTCGTGACCGCGACCGCGGCCTGTGAGATCACGATGATCTCCATCGTCGCCCAGCCGATGTTCTGCGCGATGTTCAGTACGGTCGGCGCGATCGAGCCACGGCGGCCGAACAGACCGCGCAGGCTCGCCATCGCGGGCGCCCCCGTCTGCGACCCGAACACGGCCGCGCCGCCGAGCACCAGCGCACCGATGCCGCAGCCGACGACCACCGCGAGCAGTCCTTGCCACAGCGAGCCGGTGTACGCCGCCACGAGCGCACCGGTCACCGGACCGAACAGCGAGATGCCGAAGTTGCCCCAGAGCGTGAACTGGTCGAAGAAACCGAGCGTGCGCGGCGCATCGGTGGTGAGAACGAGCGGCGCCTCGGTGGTACCGGCAGGACGAACAGCTGTATCGGTCATGAGTGACCCCACTCCCTACGCCGGCATTACCCGGTCAGGTTCAGGCGGTCGGCGACCCAGCTGTCGCCCTCTCAGCCCGCGCATCCTCGGTGCGAGCTCCCGCTTAGGTTTGTGCTGCTGAGTTTAACTCGTCAGCTACTTTCCGGGAGAGCGGCTGCTCGTTCTATGAGAGCGGCCAGCTCCGGGCCGTTCGTCACGACCGGCATGTGGGCCCCGGAGTCCAGCGTGCGGGCCTCTCCATGGCTGAGTTCGGCGAGTCGTTCGACCCATTCCGCCGTACACATCAGGTCATGCCTGCCGCGGACGAGGACGACCGGCGCCTTGACGCCAGGCATGACGGCAGCCAGGTCGTGGTGCCTCGACGCCTCCGCGGCGCGGGCGATCGACGGCAGCGTCGTACGGGCGTATTGCGGACTGATCCGGACGAGCTTCGGCGCGTCCGGGATGGCCGAGCCGACCAGCCGGACCGCGCGGTCGACCCAGCTCGACAGCCGGACGTCGCCGGTCGGTGCGGCCAGTACGAGCGCGTGGGCGAGCTCCGGGTAGCGGATCGCGGTCTCGACGACGATCTGACAGCTCGCCGAGTGGCCGACCAGGACGGACCGCTCGCGGATCTTCTCCGCCAACCTCACCGCGAGAGCACGGGGATGCAGGTCCTCACGGCTGCCCGCCGGTTCGCCGTACCCGGGCAGGGTGACCACGTGGTACGGCGTGACGAGATGCTCGACCGTCCGCGCGTACGACTCAGGGCCGAGGCCCAGGCCGGGCACAAGGACGACGGGTGCGTTCACTCCCACGGAGCCTTGGCCGGGGCGCTCTTGACCACAGGGTTCGATACGTCGGGCTTGAGCTCGCGGTACCCGAGGAGGAGGCCGACGGCGAGGATGAGCAGGCCGAAACCACCCCAGCCGTACGCCGTGGGCAGCCGGTGCACCGCGCCGTCGCTGGCACCGAGACCTGTGGACAGCACCATGATCAGCCAGACCAGGATCGGGACGAAGGAGACCGCGACCAGGAGCAGACCGGCCAGCTCAGCCGGGTCCGGCCGGCCACCGGCCTTGCGGCGGGCCAGCACGTCGCGGACCCACATCACGAGCGCGCCGGTGCCGACGACCACGAGCAGCAGCTGGCCGATCGCGTCGAGCACGTCGGTACGCAGTGGGTGGTTGAGCGGCGAGCCCGGTGCCTGGGAGATCTCCCGGAGCGCGACGCGCTGGACGGAGACAACCAGCAGCCCGTAGATCGCGGCGATGAACGCGGCCAGGCCGACAACCCTCGCCGCACGCGGGTCACGCTCGTGCTGCTCGCGGCCGTACGTCGGGAGCTCATGCGGCTCAGGGCTCGCGGGAGCGCCGTACGGTGCACCTGGGCGGTAGGCCGGGGGCTGGTGGTACGCCGGGTTGCCCTGCGTCGGCGGCTGCGTTCCGTACGCCTGCGGCTGCGCATACGGGAACTGCTCCGGCGCGGCCGGCTGACCGACGCCGTACGTGCCGCCGCCGTACGGCGTGGGTGGCGCGTAGTGCTGCTCCTCGCCGGGCCCCTGCTGCTCTGGCTGCCCTTGCTGCCCTGGTTGCTCGTCCCTGCCGTACGTCGGGAAGTCCTGTGACGACATCGCTTGCTCCTCCCGTCGTCCCCAGTTTCTCAGGTGGCCTTGACCGTCGGCCAGGCGTTCGGCAGGCAGCCGGCCAGACCCTTGGTCTGCTGCATCATCACCGGCGCGGGGGTCTTCGGGGTCGTGCAGGTCGAGTGCCCGTGACCGAGCGCGTGCCCGACCTCGTGGTTGACCAGGTAGCTGCGGTACAGGTCGACCTTCCCGTTGTACGCCGGGATCGCGTACAGCCACCGCTTCGCGTTCAGCACGACACGGTCCTCGACCCGGCAGGAGACCTCACCGCCGGTGTCGAGCGGCAGACAGAGCTTGTCCGTCAGCGTCGGCGTGGCCAGGATGATCCGGAGGTCGGCGTCGACGCGGTCCGTCCGCTCGAAACTCACCGGGTGCACCGCCTGCCAGCCGCGCGGGTCCGTCAGGGTCTTGTGGATGGCCGCGGCGACCGCGGCACCGTTCACCGACACGCCCTGCTCAATCTCCACCCGGTACGTCATCTTGTCGCGGACACCGGTCGCCTTGTCGGACCCAGGCACCACGGCGAGCTTCCCGGTCGACACCAGGACGTTCGGCTTCGCACCCTTCGGCTTCCGCGTCAGCGTCGGTGCCGGCCGCAACGGAGTCGTGAACTTCTGCGTCGGCGTGGCCACCGGAACCGGCGTCGTTCGCGGCGTCACCGAAGCCACCGGCTCCTCCTGCGCAACCTCGTTGACCCCCGCAACAGCCTGCGCCGCCAAGCTGTTCCGATGCGCGACATCCGGATGCGCCACCACCACAGTCCCCAGCACCGCCAACGCGGTCACCACAAGCCACTGCCCCTTGTAGGACTTCCGCCGACTGTGCCGCCCACCCCGCCGCCGCCCAGACGTGTGTCCGCGCTGGCCGCTCCGCCGGGTGGTCATGACACGTGACCCTACCGATACCTGCCAAGGCACGAAACCCCGGTTGTGTTAAGCCGTCCTCGTCCGCAGGAATTTTCCGAAGTGGGGGACGGTGAAGGCTACGGTGCCGCGTTCGGCGGAGAAGACCAGGCCTTTCTTGATCAGGCCGTCGCGGGCTGGGGAGAGGGACTGGGGTTTGCGGTTGAGGGTGCTGGCTACCTCGGCGGTGGGGACGGAGCCGTCGTCGACGCCGATGCCCAGTTCGGCCATGGCGCGCATGTACTCGCGTTCGGCGGGGGTGGCTCGTTCGTAGCGGGAGCCGAAGAAGCCTACGGTCAGCTCGGCGGACGCTTCGGGGCCCGCGACGGCGACGTCCTTGATGGTGATGGGTGAGGTCGGCGCGTGGTCCCAGGTGGAGTGCGCGAACGCCTGCACGAAGTACGGGTATCCGTCCGTCTGCGCGTACAGCTCGTCCAGCGCCTCCTCGTCGTACTGCACGCCTTCGCTCTCCGCCGGCACCATCAGCGCGCGGTCGCACGCCTCCCGCGCCAGGCGGTCCACCCGGATGTAGCGGAACAGCCGCTCGGAGTACGACTTCGAGGCCGACAGTACGGCGGGCAGATGCGGCAGGCCCGCTCCGACGACGACCAGCGGTGCGCTCTGCTGCGAGATCTCGTGACATGCGGCGCACAGCGCGGACAGGTCGTCCGCACTGATGTCCTGCATCTCGTCGATGAACAGCCCGACCCCGACGGTCAGGTCACCGGCCAGGTCCGCGGCGTCGGTGAACAGCTCGATCAGGTCCATCTCCAGGTCACCGGAGTCGGCCCGGCCCTTCGCCGCGGCCACGTCCACCGGCGGATGCCAGCGGATGCCCTTGCGGTCGTTGGCCGCAGTACGCAGTGCGAAGGCCTTCAGTACGGCGCTGAACTGGTCGACCTTCTCGTCGTCGCGGTGCCGGTGTCCCAGCTCCCGCATCGCCGTGTGCAGCGCCTGCGCGATCGGCAACCGGATGCTCTGGTCCGGTCGCGCCTCGATCTTCCCGGTGCCCCAGGCCCGCTTGATCGCCTGCGAGCGCAGTGTGTTGAGCAGCACCGTCTTACCGACGCCCCGGAGTCCGCTGAGCACCAGGCTCCGCTCCGGTCTGCCTGCCGCGACCCGTTCGAGGACCACCTCGAACTGCCGCACCTCGGTGTCGCGTCCGGCCAGCTCAGGCGGCCGCTGACCGGCGCCGGGCGCATAGGGATTCCGGATCGGATCCATGCTTTCACTGTATGAGGCCGTCTAGCGTTATCCGTAGATTGACCGATCAACGACGAGAGCGTGTCGCGACAGGTCTCTACAGCTTTCTAGTGAAATCACTAGAAACCGATAGACACCACGAGCGACCGGAAGACCACTAGGGTTCCGCCCATGGTGGAGTGGGTTCCGCAGGCCGGCGCCTTGTACGAGCGGGTGCACCAGCAGTACGTCGGCGGCGCGCGCAAGCTCGAGGCGCTGATCAACGAGCTGATCGGCGAAGAGGAAGGCATCAACTACCTGACCGCGACCGCGCGGGCCAAGGACCCCGAGTCGTTCCTCGCGAAGGCGTCGAAGCCGCATCCCGACGACCCCGCGAGACCGAAGTACGACGACCCGCTGAACCAGATCACCGACCTGGTCGCGGCCCGGGTGATCACGTTCCTGGTCGAGGCGGTGGACCGGGTCTGCGAGGTGATCGAGGAAGAGTTCGAGATCGTCGAGCACACCGACATGGGCGCGCACACCCGGGCGCAGGGCGTCTTCGGGTACGCCAGCAAGCATTACCTGGTCCGGCTGAACGATCACCGCCGCGAGCTGCCGGAGTACGCCGTACTGAAGAACCTGGTGATGGAGATCCAGGTCCGGACGGCGGTCCAGCACGCGTGGGCCGAGTTCGAGCACGACATCCGGTACAAGCTGGACATCCCGCCGGATCGCAAGCCGGAGTTCGACCGGAGGTTCCTGCTGGCGGCGGCGTTGATGGAGCTCGCCGACAACGAGTTCACCGAGATCGACCGCCTGTACCGCGAGCTCGCCGCCACCGCTGAGGACAAGGCGCCGCTGGACCTCACCACGGCCACGCTGACGACCTACCTGACCCGCCGCTACCCGGATGCGCCGCATGCGAAGACCACTCACTACGCCTGGATCCTGGGCGTCCTGCACCGCCTAGGCGTCACCACGGAGGAGCAGCTCACCGAACTGCTCAGAGGCATCGACAGCGAAGCAGTACAGGCAGCCATGACGCACCGAGCCCCAGCCGGCACGGTACGGCGCCTCGACGACGACCTGCTCGCAGCCAAGGGACCTGCCTACCTTGAGCTGTTCCCTGACGAGGAACGCCGCCAGAAGATCCTCCGCGGCCGACTGAAGGCACTGGTCCGCGCCGAGATCATCCAGCCCTGACGAGGTCCTCCGCCGTACGACGTGCCCACCGGGATGTCGTGATCAGTCCCAGAACCAGTACTAGCGCTCCGCAGCCCGCAATGATGTACCAGCAGAGCTTGGCGGCGCTGACGAAACCTGTCTCGAAGGAGCCGACCAGGCGCGCGGTGAGGACGGTACCGGCGACAGCGACGCCCAGTGAGGCGCCGACCTGGCGGCTGGTCGAAGCGATGGCTGCTGCGACACCTGCCTGTGCTCGTGGCATGCCGGAGACGGCTGCGTTGGTAATAGGTGCGTTCAGTACGCCGAAGCCGAGCCCGAAGACCAGGTACGCGATCAGCAGGTACACGGTCGCAGTAGTAGCGGTCAGGAACGACAGCAGAAGCCCAGACACAGTCAGCATGCTGCCCGCCACCACAAGCGGTATCCGAGGGCCTCTGTGGCCGACCAGCCAACCGGAGACCGGCGCGAACACCACGGTCATCGCAGCCATCGGCAGTGTGAGCAGACCGGCATGCAGTGCCGTGAAACCACGCACCGACTGCAGGTAGAGCGAGTTGAGGAACAGGAACGCCGACAACGCCGAGAACCCGCACACCGCGATCAGCGTGGCGCCCGAGAACGGTGCGCTCCGGAAGAACCGGGGCTCCAGCAGCGGCTGCTCTCGACGGCGTTCGTAGTGCACGAGCGTCACCAGTGCCAGGACGCACACAACGAAGCACCCGATGATCAGCGGTGACCCCCACCCGGCGGACCGGCCCTCGATGATCCCGTACGTCAGACCGCCCAGCAGCAGTACGACGAGCACCTGCCCGACCGGGTCCATCCGCCGCGGTACGGCGGCCCGCGACTCGGGTACGAAGAAGGCAGTCATCAGTACGGCGGCGACCGCGACCGGCACGTTGATCCAGAAGATGAACCGCCACCCGGCCGCGTCCACGAGCGACCCGCCGACGACCGGGCCGACGGCCATGCTCAGCCCGACCACACCGCCCCACACCCCGATCGCCTGCGCGCGCTCGCGCGGGTCCGTGAACGTGTTGGTGATGATCGACATCGCCACCGGGTTCAGCATCGACCCGCCGACGGCCTGCAGTACCCGGAACGCGATCAGCAGGTCGACGGTCGACGCGACTCCGCACAGCAGCGACCCGATCCCGAAGAGCACCAGCCCGACCTGGAACGTCCGCCGCCGCCCGACGCGGTCCGCGGTCGAGCCGGACACCATCAGCAGACTGGCCAGCACCAGCGTGTAGGCGTCGATCGTCCACTGCAGCTTCGCGACCGTGGCCCCGAACTCGGACCGGATCGCCGGAAGCGCCAGGTTCACGATCGTCGAGTCCAGCCCGACGATGAACAGGCTGGAGCAACAGATCGCCAGCACCAGCAGCCGCCGCCCGCGCGTCAGCTCCTCCACCCGGCTCCCTCCGTCCGTTGAAGACTGTACTACCCGGTCTGGAAACGGTTCCCGGGTGTCCGCGAAAACGGTTTGACGGACTGTCGGCGGGGCCGCCTAGGCTTGATCTGTTCGCCTGGTCAGGTGCCTTCTTTCAACCCTTCTATGCCTCTTTGTGAGACGTCATGTCTTTGCGCCTCATCCCATTCGCCGATCCGGGTGTGCCGGACACTCGATCCGGCGTCCGACTCATCCTCTGGCTGGAGCACCAGCAGCTGCGCGGGCAGGCCCTCGCGGTGTTCTGGGGTCTCGTCTACTTCGGCGGCATCGCAGCCGCTCCGGTCGCCGTCGGTCTCGCCGTTCAGGCGGCGATCGACCTGTCCTGGCCGAAGCTGATGCTGGCCGGTGGCCTCCTGCTCGCGTTCGGTGCGGCCAAGGCCGGCGCCGACTCGTACTTCCACAAGGCCGTCGTGACCAACTGGATCAGTACGGCGTCCCGCCTGCAGCAGCTGCTCTTCCGCAAGGCCGCGGAGCTGGGTTCGCTGCTGACCCGCCGGATCGCCGCCGGCGAAGTGGTCGCCGTGAGCAGCGGCGACGTCGAGAAGATCGGCTGGTTCGTCGAGGTCCTCGGCCGGTTCGTGGCCGCGCTGCTGACCTGTTTCGCGGTCGTGATCGGCCTGCTGCTGTACGAGCCGCAGCTCGGTCTGGTGGTCGCGGTCGCCGTACCGGTGCTCGCGTTCTCGATCGTCCCGCTGATGGGTCCCGCGGAGCGCCGCGCGGACGCGCAGCGGGCCAAGGGCGGCCGGGCGACCGAGCTGGCCGCCGACACCGTCGCCGGTCTGCGCGTGCTGCGCGGTATCGGCGGTGAGCAGCTGTTCCTCGAGCGGTACCGCGAAGCGTCGCAGGACTACCGGAGCAGTGCGGTCCGCAGTGCCCGGATGTGGTCGCTGATCGCGGCTCTGCAGGTGCTGTTGTTCGGGCTGTTCCTGGTGCTCGTCGTCTGGATGGGCGTCCGGCTGGTGACGTCCGGCCACATCTCGGTCGGCGAGCTGGTCACGACGTACGGCTTCATCACGTTCATGCTGGTGCCGCTGCACACGTTCGAAGAGACGGCGAGCGCGTTCATCTTCTCGAAGGTGTCGGCGCGCCGGGCCGCGCGGGTGCTGTCGTTGCAGCGGACCGACGAAACCAAGGGGACCGGTGCGGCACAGCTGCCGGAGGGCGACGTGCTCGACCCGGTGACCGGGCTGCATGTCCCCGCTGGAAGCTTCACCGCGGTCGTCTGCGGTAACCCGGACGAGGGCGGTCTGCTGGCCGACCGTCTGGGCGGCCACAGCCCGTCAGCCACCGACGAAGCGTCCGTGCTGCTCGACGGCGTCGCACTGGACGAGATCCCGCTGGAGTCGGCGCGCACCGTCGTACTCGTGCAGGACAAGGACCCGGTGCTGTTGTCGGGGACGGTGCGCGAGCTGTTCGACGTGCCGGCCAGTGGTGCGGTCTCACCGGAGACAGCGCTCGACGCGGCGCAGTGCGAGGACATCCTCGACGTACTGCGGCAGACACTGCCTGCTGGTGAGTCCGACGCTATGAACGCGGTGCTGACCGAGCGCGGCAGGTCCCTGTCCGGCGGCCAGCGGCAGCGGGTGGCGCTGGCGCGCTCGCTGTACGTCGACCCGCAGGTGCTGGTGCTGGACGAGCCGACCAGTGCGGTCGACGCGCACACCGAGGCGCGGATCGCGGACGGCCTGCAGCTGCTCCGGCGCGGCCGGACCACGGTGGTGTTCACGTCCAGTCCGCTGATGCTGGACCGCGCGGAACGGGTCGTGTTCGTGCCGGACGGCCGTGTGGATGCGGTCGGTACGCACCACGAGCTGCTGCACACCAATGCGCGGTACCGCGCCGTAGTCACCCGTGAAGAAGAACCGACGTTCGAGGAGTTCGCGTGAAGCCCCCGGAGTACGACCCGGCAGCCCCGCAGGAGGTAGTGCGGCTCCCGGTGGCAAGTGGCGCGACCGTCCGTGCCTACATCAAGGAGCTGTTCCGCCGGCACCGGCGCCAGTTCCTGTGGCTGACACTCGTGAACGCGGTCGCGGCGCTGAGCGGCATGGTTGGTCCGTGGCTGCTCGGCAACGTGGTGCAGAAGCTGTCCGAGGGTCACACCGACGTGGACCTGCCGTACGTCGTGATCGGCTTCGTCATCGCACTCGCGGTGCAGACGGTGTTCGTGCGGCTGACCCGCCTGCGCGGTGCGGTGCTCGGCGAGGAGATGCTCGCGGATCTGCGCGAGGACTTCCTGGTCCGTGCGGTCGGGCTGCCGCCGGGCGTGCTGGAGCGCGCCGGGACCGGTGACCTGCTGTCCCGGATCACCACGGACATCGACCGGCTGTCGCACGCGATGCGGGACGCCGTACCGCAGCTGACGATCGCGATCATCTGGGCGTCGCTGCTGATCGGCGCGCTGATCGTGACCGCACCGGCGCTGGCGGTGGCCGTGGTGATCGCGGCGCCGATCCTGATCATCGGCGGCCGGTGGTACTTCCGCCGCGCACCTGCCGGGTACCGGTCGGAGGCGGCCGGGTACGCCGCGGTCGCCTCGGCGCTGGCCGAGACGGTCGACGCCGGCCGGACCGTCGAGTCGCACCGGCTCGGTGGCCGCCGGATCGCCGTGGGCGACACCCGGATCGGTCAGTGGGTCGCCTGGGAGCGGTACACGCTGTACCTGCGGATGGTGCTGTTCCCGGTGATCAACATGACCCACACGGTCGCGTTGGCCGCCGTACTGGTCATCGGTGGCGGTTTCGCGATCCAGGGCTGGCTGACGGTCGGTGCGCTGACCACAGGTGCGCTGTACATCCAGATGCTCGTCGAGCCGGTCAACATGATGATCCGCTGGTACGACGAGTTGCAGGTGGCGCAGGTGTCGCTGGCGCGGCTGGTCGGCGTCCGTGAGGTGGAGACGGCCGCGACGACGAGCGATGACGAGCCGGACGGGCGGACGGTGCTGGCCGACGACGTCCGATTCGGGTACCTGGAGGGCCGCGACGTACTGCACGGAGTCACGCTGACGGTCGAGCCGGGTGCTCGCGTGGCGCTTGTCGGGCCGTCTGGTGCAGGTAAGTCGACGCTGGGCCGTTTGCTGGCGGGCATCTACTCGCCACGCGTCGGTGACATCACCTTGGGTGGTGCGGCGCTGGACCGGATGTCTGCCGAGCAGGTCCGTAGTCACGTTGCCCTGGTCAACCAAGAGCACCACGTGTTCGTGGGCAGCGTGCGGGACAACCTGCGGCTGGCCAAGCAGGACGCGTCCGACGCGGACCTGTGGGCGGCACTGCGGTCGGTGGACGCCGACGGCTGGGTCGCCGGCTTCGACAACGGGCTGGACACGGAGGTGGGGTCCGGTGGGGTCTCGCTGACGCCGGCCCAGGCACAGCAGGTTGCACTGGCGCGTCTGGTCCTCGCTGACCCGCACACGCTGGTCCTGGACGAGGCAACCTCGTTGATGGACCCGCGTGCGGCGAGGCACCTGGAGCGGTCGCTGGCGACCGTACTGGAGGGCCGGACCGTAGTCGCGATCGCACACCGCCTGCACACCGCGCACGACGCCGACGTGATCGCTGTCGTCGAGGACGGCAAGATCGTCGAACTGGGCGGCCACGACGACCTCGTCGACGCCCAGGGCCCCTACGCCGCCCTCTGGCACTCCTGGCACGGCGACCGCTGACGCGGGGGTGTCCGGCGGACCATCCGCCGGGCACCCTGCGCGTGTGAGGATGAAGGGGTGTTGCTGACGACGCTCTTCTCGCTGCCCACGACCATGGCGCTGGATGTCGATGACGAGGGGCGGATGCTGGTTCTGTATGACGGCACCGGGACTCGGCAGGTCAATGAGGTCGGGCCGGATGGGGCCTGGCGGGCGCTCACCGATCTCGATGACACGTGCCGTGGTGCGCGGTTCGTTCCGGGTAGCAGTCGGGTGGTTGTCGAGCACGACACCGGTGGCGACGAGCGCGGTCAGCTCTCGCTGCTGGACCTCGACGAGCCCGGTCTGCCCACCCTGACCCCGCTGGTCCACGACGCCGAGTACATCCACCACCTGGTCGCAGCTCGGTCCGGCAGTGTTCTCTACACGACGAACCGCCGCAACGGCACCGACTTCGACCTGGTCACCCGCGACCTGGCGACCGGCCGCGAGATCGTCCTGTACGACGGCGGCGGCTGGGTGATGGGCGTCGACCCGTCGCCGGACGACAAGTGGGTCGTGCTCTCGAAGGCCAGCACGCCCGCGAACTCCATGCAACTGCTTCTGCTCGACACGTCCAGCAAGAGCGTCACCGAACTCACCGCGGAAGACGCGCACAACGACCAAGGCCCGGTCGCGTGGCTGCCCGACTCATCGGCGTTCCTGGTGTCCAGCAACGCCGACCGCGACCGGATGGCGATCCGCCGGTACGACGTCAGCGCCGCGACGTGGACCGAGTTGCTGGCCGACGACGCCCGTGATCTCGCCGGGTGGCCGTCCCCGGACGGCGAGCACCTGTTGGTCGGCGTACTGGAGGACGGCGAGGTCGCGCTGGCGCTGCACCGGTTGGAGGACGGGTCGGCGATCGCTCCACTCGACCTGCCCGCCGGTGGTTGCGCTGGCCTGTTGTACGCCACCCCGGATCCGATCTGGTCGCCGGACGGCTCGTTCGCGGCGATCACCTACAACTCCCCGGTCGTCCCGCCGACCGTGTACCGGTTCGTGCCGGGCGGTGAACTGACGGCGATCCGCCCGGTGGAGGTTTCGGCCGAGCTGCAGCACCCGGAGAGTCTGCGCGTTCCGTCGTTCGACGGCGAACAGGTGCCGGTGTTCGTGTTCCGGCCGACCGCGCCGAGCCTGGGGACCACGGTGGTCCATGTGCACGGCGGTCCGGAAGGCGCGGCGATGCGGATCTGGAGCCCGATCATCTCGGCGCTGGCCGGTGAGGGCCACACAGTCGTCGTACCGAACGTCCGTGGCTCGGCCGGCTACGGCAAGCGCTGGTACTCACTGGACGACCGCGAGCTGCGACTGGACTCGGTGAAGGACCTGGCCGCGATCAACGCTTGGCTGCCGACGATCGGCGGCGACCCGCAGCGCGCCGCGCTCTGGGGTGGCTCGTACGGCGGGTACATGGTGCTGGCCGGTGTCGCGTTCCAGCCGGACCTGTGGGCGGCCGGTGTGGACATCGTCGGAATCGCTTCGCTGGTGACGTTCCTGGAGAACACCTCGGACTACCGGCGGTCGATGCGCGAGCGCGAGTACGGGTACCTGGCAACGGACCGGGAGTTTCTTCAGGAGGCGAGCCCGCTCAGCCGCGTCGACGACATCCGGGCGCCGCTGTTCGTCATCCACGGCGCCAACGACCCACGGGTGCCGTTGTCGGAGGCAGAGCAGATCACGGACGCTCTGACGACGCGGGGCGTACCGTGCCAGCTGCTCGTGTACCCGGACGAGGGGCACGGTCTGGCCAAGCTCACGAACCGCCTGGACGCCTACCCGCAGGCGTTCAGCTTCCTGCGAGACCACCTGGCGTGAGCACACCTGCGGTCGCGTCGAGCCGTACCGACAGGCCCAGCGGTACGGCGAGGTTCAGCGCCTCATGCCCGATCGCAGCACCCTCCACCATCGGTACGCCGAGTGGCTCGAGCCGCTCGCGGATAACCTCACCCGGGTCCTGGGTGCCGCTGAAGTCGCCGACCACCACACCGGTCACTTCGTCGAACCACCCGGCACGCAGCAACTGGGTCAGCAACCGATCGACCCGGTAGCCCGCCTCGTCGACGTCCTCCAAGACAACGACACCGGCCGGCGGTGCGTACGTCGGCGTACCCACACTCGAAGCCAGCATCGCCAGGTTGCCGCCACGCAACGGGCCCTCGGCAACGCCTCCCACCACAGTGCGCGCGCCCACTGGTGCGAGCAGGTCAGTCACCGTCTCCGGCTCGAAGAGCAAGGCCCGTAGCCGTTCACGTCCGTCAGACGTGTCCAGCTGCTCTACCGCAGCAGCCATCGGCCCGTGGAGAGTCACGAGGCCACGTGCGTTCAGCGGCTCGTGCAGCGCGGTGATGTCGCTGAACCCGACGAACCACTTCGGTACGGCGACCAGCTCGTCGACGTCGACGTACTCGAGCATCCGCTGCACGCCGTACCCACCACGGGCGCAGAACACCGCGGCGTACTGCGGATCCAGCCAGGCGTTCCGCAGGTCCTCGGCGCGTGCCTTGTCCTCGGCCGCCAGGTACTTGAAGCGCTCGTGCCCGGCGAGCACCGACGGCATGACGTCCGCCTCAAGCCCCCAGGACTTGAGGTGGACCACTCCAGCGTCCAGCCGCAGAGGGTCAACCCGCCCCGACGGCGCCACCACAGCAACTCGGTCCCCGCTCCGCAGCCGCTGCGGCACCACCACGTCAGTCACCTCGCCGACGCTACCAACCGACCTGCAGCGTCGTGCTCTTGGAGACGCCGTTCACCGTCACGCCCAGCTGGGCCGTGCCGGGGCGTAGTGCGGTCAGTACGCCGGTGGACGGGTCGTAGGAGGCGACTGCCCAGAACGGGGCGGTCTTCGCGGGGCCGATGTGCAGCGTGGACGAGCCCCACCAGTCAGCCGACACCGGGAACGCCACCGGGACCCGCCGACTCTCCTGTACGACGGTCGCGGCCGCCGTACCGGTCTGGCCGCGGCGCAGGGAAGCCGGCGCGGCCAGTTCGAGGGAGTCGACGTGCGGCCGCAGCTCCACCTGGAACCACGGCTGCGCGGACGGGCGGGCCGCGATGCCCACAAGCGCCCAGCCGGTGAATCCACCCGCGTCCGGTGCGGCCGCGGGGCTCTTACCGGAGTTGCCAGTCAGCGGGAGCAGCACACCGTCGGTACGAGTCGCGGCGAACGTGCCCGCGTGCGCCGCCATGTAGGCCGCACCCTTACCGGTCGAGGCGCGGAAGTCGGCCAGCCACTTCACGATCATCGCGGCTTCCTTGCGGTCGCCGAGTTGCGAGTTCTGCGTCGGCGACGGGTCGTCGATCGGGTGGTGTGCCATCACGACCACATTCTTGATCGACCGGTCCGCCGCAGCGGCGTCGAGCTGCTTGCGCAGGTCGAGGATCTGGTCGAACCCTCCGGCCCGGAGCGATCCGAGCGACGAGTCCCGCAGAACGAACCGGGTGCCCTTGTGGTCGAACGTGCTGGTCGCGTTGCCGAAGACCTTCTTCCACTCGGACAGGTCACCCGGGCCGTAGGTCTCGTGGTTGCCCGGCACGTAGTGCACCGGCACCTTGCCGGCCACTTCCTCGTCGATGATCTGCTTGGCCAGCGCGATGTCCGGACCGAACGCGCGGTCCACGAAGTCGCCGTTGATCACCAGGAAGTCGGGTTTCTGCGCGAGGACCTCGCGGATCGTCCGGCGGGCCTGCTTCACGTAGTCCGAGTTCGGGTCGTCGGCGGTGAACTGCGCGTCGGACATCACCGCGAACCGCCAGCGGCCGCTCGTCGCCACAGTCCCGTCGGTGACGACCATCGGGTCGATCACCTTGGCCGGCGGCTGGAGAGTCACCGGCGGCGCACTGCGAACGGTCAGGTCGTCGACGACGATGCGGCCGGAGTACTGCCGGGTCGGCGAGGTCTCCACGACGTAGATCCGCCAGAACCGCAGCGGCATCGTCAGCCCGGGCGGGATGTCCGCCTCGACGTACTTCCACCCGGTCCAGTCCACCGTCGGAGCCAGGTTGAGCGTCTGCGCCGAACCGCCGGCCGCGTCGTACGCGTTGGCCCGCAGCCACGCGCCCTTGCCGTCGCCGTACACCCAGGCGCCGAGCTTCTGCGGCTGTCCCGGCAGCGTCTGCTGCGGGGTCTGAGAGAGGTACGCCGCTCGCGTGGCGGTACTGCCCGTCAACGAGTAGTCGAGCGCGATCGCCTGCCCGCCGTCATGCCCTTCCGCGGCGGACCGCGTCGCCGTCGCGGCACCGGCCGGTACGGCGTTCGCTGCCCACTTGGTGACGTCGTCGAGCTCGTCGACCACCGTGCCGGCCAGACCGGAGGTGACGCTGAGCTGCGTGCTCAACCCACCGACCGTCGCCGTCACGACGGCCGATACCGCGTCGTTGCTCAAGGCGTTGACTTCGAATCCATTGCGCACAGCAACGATCTTCACGAGCGCCGCGTCATAGCTGAGCTTGACGTCGCGTGGTTCGATCCAGGTGGAGAACCCGTCGGCGTCGTACCCGTCGATCTCGAAGAAGCCTTTGGCGGCGGAGTCGGCGAGCGACACCTGCCGGGTCGAGGGCGCCAGGCGGGTCGGCGTACCGAGCACTGTCATCGGGAACCTTCCGTTCGCCGCGCCACGGGTCGCGGTGACGATCGCGTCGCCGGCGCGGCGGCCGGTGACCACGCCGTGCTGGTCGACGCGGACGTTGCTGCCGGCGTACCAGAACGGCGTACCGGTCGCGGGTGCGTACGTCTCGTCGTGGCCGGTGGCGCTGAGGACTCGGCTGAGTCCGGTGAGGACGCGGGAGCTGCGGGAGAGGTCGGCGTCCTGGTCGGCCTCGGAGGTGCCGACAGACTCGACGCGGAAGCCCTTCAATCGACCCGATCCCTTCACGGGGACGAGGCCGAGTCCGTTCGGCACGAGCCGCTCGCCGCCGTCGGACGGATCGTTCACGACCTCCGGCGCGGCCTTGCCCGGGGTGCGGGCGAGCATCGTCGAAGAGCCGCCGCCGTCCAGGTTGAGCGCGTCGTCAGCCCCGAGGCTGATCATCAGCCGGCCCATTTCCTTCAGCGACAGACCGCGCGACCCAGTGGCCCGGCCGTCGACGGTCAGCAGGATCATCCGGCTGCCGTCGGCGTCGAACCCGATCGCCGTGCGCGGCGCGAGGTCGGCGTCCGGCACCGTGTCCGGGACCTTGCCGTCCTTCGCGAGCTGGTAGTTGCCGCTCACCGCGGCCGCGACCTCGCCCGCGTCCGGGCGCAGGCCGTACTCGACGGCGACCTTGTCGCCCACGGCGAACGCGGCGAGCGCGTCGGCGCCTGCCTCGCGGCCGATCAAGGCCTGCTCGTTCGCTGCCAACGCAGTGGTGGCCGGAGTGTTGGCGATGGAGACGACGACACCGTCGCGAAGGATCACCTCGCGCACGGTAGGCAGGCCGTCCACGGTCCGGGTCCGGGCCGCATCACCCCACTCCGGGGTGTAGAGGCCGATACCGCCGGTGTTGACGGTCGGCGAGTTGAGGTTGGTCAGCTCGAGCTTCGTGGCGCCGTCGACGGCCGTCCCTTGCAGGAACAGCTGAGCAATCTTGCCGAGGCCGTCCTTGCCGATCACCGCGGTGTCGTTGTGCCCGGCGGCGGGGGCGTTGAGCAGCTTGCCGGACTCCACCCCGACGCCGAGCGGCGCGGTCGTGTCGTTGATGTCGAAGAAGTCGCCGTTGACACCAGCGATCGCGCCCTTGCCGGCCAACTGCTGACTGAGCGGCTGGCCACCGGACACCTTGCCGGTGTTGACCAGGTCGACGGTCACGCCGCGCGTGTCCAGGTCGGTGTCGAGGATGTCGCCGCGCTGCCAGCCCTTCGCGTCCAGGCGCTCGAACGACGTGTAGTTCACGCCCGGCGCCACCGGGCTGTCGTCCCGCGACGTCAGTACGCCGGTCTCGGCGATCGCGGCGTCGGGAATCCCGGTGGTAGCAGTGCTCGCGGTCCGCGCGGCAGCCGGGCTGACGAGAAAGCCCGCCAACAGGCCACCCACACCGATCGCTGTGGTCAAGGGACGGATGAGCGACACAGGAGCCTCCCCACGGTGGACGGACTCGGTCATCCGACGCCGCGCGCGCTACCGCCTCATGAGCCGCAGGTGTACGTCGATCAACCGACCGGTGACAAAGTAACGCCTGCGGTCACCGTGTGGAAGGTTTTCTTCTCAGTTCGTGGCGACCGGGCGGCCCGAGGTCTGCCAGGCGTGCATGCCGCCGTCGAGGTTGATCGCCTCGCGGCCGAGCTGGTTCAGGAACTGGGTGGCCATGCCGGAGCGGCCGCCGACCGCGCACACGCAGAGCACCTTCTGGTCCAGCGGCACCTCGCCGACCCGCTCCTGCAACTCGCCGAGCGGGATGTGCGTGGCGCCCTCGATGTGCCCGCGGTCCCACTCGTCCGGCTCCCGCACGTCGAGCACGAACGCCTCCGTCAGCAGGTCGTCGTCGAGCTCAGCCACCACGACCGAAGGAATCTCCTGGTTCCGGAACATGCCCCCAGCATGTCAGACCGGAGGGTAGGCGGCTGCCCGGAGTCCGGATAACGCGTTGACACCGGACGGCGGATTTCGGACCGTGGCTCGAAGGAGGCTGCGGTGGCACTGATTCAGGGGATCCCAGGGGAGTTCGAGCCGCAACCCTGGGGCGAGGCGATCCTGCGGAGCCGTGAGCTTCTGCTGCTCCGGATCGCGCGCCGGCCACCGGACCACGAGGTCCGCCTGCCGGGCCTCGCCACCACGCCACGGCACGTCGTCGAGGACCACACCGGCAAGGCGCTGACCTGGCGCCGCGACGGCGACGACCTGGTCGTCCGGCTGCCGGAGATCGGCGAGCCACCGGTCGTCCGCGTGGCGCTGCAGGGCAAGCTGCGGATCGTCCCGCCGGACACCGTCACCGCGAACGCGGACGGCGTCTGGGACCTGACTCCGACCGGTACGCCGGCCCACCTGGTCGCACGTCGCGCGACCGATGTCGCCGTACGGTTCATCGGCCTGGTCGATCCCGACAGCCGGCACCAGATCCGGCTGGCCGGTCGCAGGTACGGCGTGACCGGTCACGAACTGACCCGGACCACGATCGGTCCGTTCCCGATGCCGGAACTCCGCGTCCTGCCGCTGACAGTACCGGCCGGCGTACGGCGGGTGCTCGTCGCGCCGGTCGGCACCGTGCTGGCCTCGATCCATCCCGGCCGCGACGAGATCACCGTGGTCGTCACGAACTTCGGCCGGACGCCGGCGCGCGGTGAGGTGGAACTCCCCGTGCCGGCGGGCTGGTCCGCGAGCGAGCAGGTGTGGACGTTCGACGGTCTCGCTCCGGGCCGGTCGGTCGGCTGGGCGACGCGGATCGCGGGCCCGGCCGGTGCGCACGAACTGCGGGTCCGGCTGGAGGCGGGCCGACGATCCGCGTCATCGCCGTACGTCGTCCACCTGTGATCTAGGCAGCCGCGGCCTTGTCCTTCTCCTTGACCTCGGCCTCGACGCGCTTGCCGAGGTTGACGAAGAAGAAGATCAGGCCGAGGGTGATCGTGATGTGCCCCAGACCGGACAGACCGTCCAGTGCGGGACCGGCCTCGTGACCGAGCACGGTCAACGTGCCGCGCACGATCATCAGGCCGACGGTGAGGGCGAGACCGGCGTTGTAGACCCAGAAGAACGCGGTGAACAGCTTGCCGGCGCTCAGGGTGAACAGCTTCTCGAGTGCGAGCGCGATCAGGAAGAACAGCATGCCCAGCGCGAGGATGTGGGTGTGGACGACGCTGAGCTGAGTGTCGCCGGTGAAGTCGTTCGCCTTGGTGAGCTCGCGGTAGTACAGCCCGCTGATCAGCCCCAGGATCATGTAGACATCTGCTGCCACGAAGAGTTTCCGCATGCGCGGGAACCTACTACTTGAGCAGCTTCGACAGTCTCCGGTCGGCCAGCGGTTTGCCGCCGGTCTGACAGGTCGCGCAGTACTGCAGGGAGGAGTCGGCGAAGCTCACCTCGCGGACGATGTCGCCGCAGACCGGGCACTTCTCGCCCTTACGGCCGTGCACGCGCAGACCGGACTTCTTCTCCGACTTCAGGTCCTGCACGGCGAGGCCGGCGGAGCGGTCGACCGCGTCCTTGAGGGTTTCCCGCATCGCGTCGTACAGCGTCTTCAGCTCGTCGCCGGACAGGTTCGACGCCGGTTTGAACGGGCTCATCTTCGCGACGTGCAGGATCTCGTCGGAGTACGCGTTGCCGATACCGGCGATCACGGACTGGCTCCGCAGGACACCCTTCAGCTGGACCCGGCCCTGGCGTTTCAGGATCTCGCCGAAGTCCTCGAGCGACAGCGTGAACGGGTCCGGCCCGAGCCGCGCGACCCCGGGGACCTCGTTGACGTCGCGCACGACGTACACCGCGAGCTTCTTCTGCGTGCCGGCCTCGGTCAGGTCGAACCCGGCGCCGTCGTCCAGCACGGTCCGGAGCGCGATCGGCCCCTTCCCCGGGCGCACGAGGCCGGTGTTCTGCTCCTCTTTCCACCGCAGCCAGCCGGCCCGCGCCAGATGGATCACCAGGTGCACACCCTGTGCGGAGATGTCCAGGAACTTCCCGTGCCGCTGCACGTCGTCGATCAGCAACCCGACCATCGCCGAGATCGGCGGGTCGTAGGTCTTCAGCGCACTGATGGCCGTGATGTCGGCCCGCACGAAGGCGTGACCGACCGCGCGCTCCCGCAGGAACACGGCCAGCGACTCCACCTCCGGCAACTCCGGCATGGTCCTAGTGTGCCTGACGCCAGGGACAGTTCCGGAGGATCACCTATGGAGGAGGGTTGTGACGGCCGGTAGTTTCGGTGGCAACAGACGAGGGAGGCCCTGATGGGGTTCGTGAAGACAATGCTCAAGGGCGCTGTGGTCGCCAAGCTGGTGCAGGTCGCCCAGCGCGAGCTGAGCAAGCCGGAGAACCAGCAGAAGATCAAGCAGGCGGTCCAGAAGGTGCAGCAGCGCCGGGCTCACTGAGCGGGTTTGTGCGCCTGCAGGGTGTAGGTGGCGGCCAGATGGTGCGGGTTGTCCGTCAGGCGCCACTCACCTTCCGCGTCCTCGGTCATGAGGCCGGGGAGGGCGTTCCACGGTGCGCTGTCGTGGTCGGTCAGTGAGTCGAACACCAGACCGGCCCGCTGTACGGCGGTGATGGTCTCGCCGAGGCCGTGGTTCCACTCGTGCGTGATCGTGCTGGAGAACTCGACCTCGGTCTGGGCGTAGGTCCCGCCCTCGTCCCAGACGATCGGCGCCGCGGTCTCGAAGTACGGGAACCGCACCTCGGGGACCTCCGGTCCGGCGTCCAGCGCCCACAGCATCGGATGGCCCTCGCGGACGAACAGCCGCCCGCCCGGCTTCAGCAACCCGGCGACGACCTGCGCCCACCTGTCGATGTCCGGCAGCCAGCACAGCGCCCCGATCCCGGTGTAGACGAAGTCGTACGCCGACGCGCCCAGCACCCGCACCGCGTCGTACGCATCAGCCACGTGGAAGTCGACCGACAACCCGAGCCGTGTTGCAAGCGACCGCGCCTGCTCGATGGCCGGCTCCGAGAAGTCCAGCGCGGTCATCTGTGCTCCGAGCCGCGCCAGCGACACGGTGTCGGTCCCGATGTGGCACTGCAGGTGTACCCCGCGCAGCCCAGTGACATCACCGAGGCGCGGGCGGTCGAACCGGACCACCTCGCTGAGGTACGACGGGTCGGACAGGAAGTCGTCGACGTGGTAGCTGGGTGACGCCACATGCGCCGGGACCCGCTCGTCCCAGTTGGCCCGGTTCACCTCGCGATAGTCGCTCACACGGTCGAGGGTAGAGGTAGCTCTACCTTCGAGGAGGATTCAGCGCGACTGTGCACTCAGGGTTGCCCTGATGTGCTGGAGTGCATGAGCCAGGTACTCGATCGAACGCGTATTCAGGACATCGACGCGCTGCGTGGTTTCGCCCTGCTGGGCATCTTGGTCGTGAACATCACCTTCGCCGCCTCCGGCTTCCCGATCCATTTGGCCCAGAACCCGGCGTACGACTCCTGGCTCGATCACTCGGTGCACTGGGTGTCGTCGACGTTCGTGGACATGAAGTTCTACCTGCTGTTCTCGTTCCTGTTCGGGTACAGCTTCCAGTTGCAGATGGAGGCGGCGCAGCGGGCCGGTGCGGCGTTCAGACCGCGGATGCTGCGGCGACTCGGGGGCCTGTTCGTACTCGGTGCCCTGCACGGCGTCTTCCTGATCACGGGCGACATCCTGAGCGTCTACGCGATCATCGGCCTGGTCCTGCTCGCCATGCGCCGAGTGAAGGACCGCACGGCGCTCCTGGTCGCAGGAGGTATCTACGTGTACATGTTCATCACCCTGGCGGTCGCTGCGCTCTTCGTCGACAGCACCCAGTTCATGGACCCCACCACGGCAGTAGCAGCCGCACAGGAGACGACTGCGAACCTGGCGGGGTCGTTCAGCGACGTCATCGGCGAGCACGTCCGGGCGCTCCCGACGTACGGCCTGTCTCTGCTGACAGTGCAGGGCCCGACCACACTGGCCGCGTTCCTGATCGGCATGGTGGCCGGTCGACGGCGGCTGCTGCAGAACACCCACGATGCCGATGCGCTGCTGCGGCTCATCCAGCTGGTCGGCTTCGCGATCGGTATCACCGGCGGGCTCGTCTACGCGGCCGGCGGCAACGGCGACACCAGGGCAGTGCTGATGAGTGTGATGACAGCACCGTTCCTGACCGCGGCGTACGTCGCTTCACTGCTGCGGCTCATGCACTCGGACCGCGGGGAGGACATCCGCCGGCTCCTCGCACCGGCCGGACGGATGGCGCTGTCGAACTACCTGGGGCAGTCAGTGGCGACCATGCTGATCTTCACCGGTGTCGGCTTCGGACTGGCGGGTCAGGTGTCTCCGCTGGAGACGGTGGGCTTCGCGGTCGGCATCTTCACACTGCAGCTGCTCCTGAGCCACCTGTGGCTGAACAGCTACCGCTACGGCCCGGTCGAGGGCGCGCTGCGGGCGGTCACCAATGGGACCGCCCCCAGCTGGCGCAAACTCACTCAGGCCGCGTGACGGCCGTGGTGCAGGCGAACGGTGCGGATGTTGTGCACCGTCTCGGTGGTTGAAGCGGGCTTGTGGTTGAAGGGCTTGGCCGCCGCGCCGAGGGCGAGCAGGTCGAGCTTGGTCCGGGCCACGTCACGATCGTCGGTGATCCAGGTGCCCCGCGGTCCGGTCGCCGGACCGGTCGAGTTGCGCCTGTTGCTGATCTCCAGAGCCGCGATCACGGCCAGCACGATGACTGCGAGAACGATGTATCCGGTCATGGCAGTAATGATTCTATCTATCAGATCCTGCCACCAGTGGCACTATTGACATAGTCCGACAAATTACTGCCATACTGGCCAGATGCTGCAGAAGATCGCCGTCGTCCTGATGGAGGACGTCGCCCTGTTCGAGTTCGGCGTCCTGGCCGAGGTCTTCGGAATCGACCGCACCGACGACGGCGTGCCGCCCTTCGACTTCAAGGTGTGCTCGACCACGCCGGGAGTGCCGATGGAGACGAGCAGCCACTCCCAGGTGGTCGCGCCGTACGGGCTGGAGGAACTCGAGGACGCTGACCTGATCGGTATCCCGGCCACCACCTGGCGGCATGCGTACGACGACCGGATCCTGGACGCGTTGCGGCGGGCCGAGGCGCGCGGCGCGATCCTGCTGACGGTCTGCTCGGGCGCGTTCGTGCTCGGCGCCGCCGGCCTGCTCGAGGACCGCGCCTGCACCACGCACTGGCGCTACATCGACAAGTTCCACGACCAGTTCCCGGCGGCGAAGCTCGACCCGGACGTGCTGTTCGTCGACGACGGCAACATCATCACCAGCGCCGGCACCGCGGCCGGGATCGACGCCGCCCTGCACCTGGTGCGCCGCGAGCTCGGCAGCGCGGTCGCGACCCGGATCGCCCGCCGGATGGTGGTCCCGCCACAGCGCGACGGCGGCCAGCGGCAGTACGTCGACGTACCGGTGCCGGAGTCGTCCGGGGAGAGCCTGCAGCCGGTCCTGGACTGGATGGTCGACAATCTGACCGTCGACCACACCGTGCCCGCACTGGCCCGGCGCGCGCAGATGTCCGAGCGCACCTTCGCCCGTCGCTTCGTCGCCGAGACCGGTACGACGCCGCTCAAATGGGTCACCACCCAGCGCGTCCTGCGCGCCCGCACGCTGCTCGAACAGACCCGGATGGGGATCGAGCAGATCGCCGCCGAATCAGGATTCGGGACGGCCGCGCTGCTGCGGCATCACTTCCGTAGGGTGGTGGGCGTGCCACCACAGGACTACCGCCGCACCTTCCGGACCGCCGGCTGATGATTGCCTACCGCAACGCTACCGAAGCCGATATCGACGCAGTACTGGGGTTCTGGGCGACCGCCGCCGAGGATTCGCACCGACCACCGGACTCGGCCGACGCCGTCCGCCGGCTGATCGAGCGGGATCCGGAGGCGCTGATCCTCGCCGTCGACGGTGACACGGTCGTCGGCTCGATCATCGTCGGCTGGGACGGCTGGCGCTGCCACCTGTACCGCCTCGCGGTCGCGCCGACCCATCGCCGCCAGGGCATCGGCCGCGAACTCGTCACCCGCGCCGAGGCCCGCTTCACGACGTACGGCGGAACCCGCGCCGACGCGATGGTGCTCGACGACAACGCGCCCGCACACAGCGTCTGGTCCACCGCCGGCTACGCGCCGCAGCCCGAGTGGTCCCGGTGGGTCAAGCCACTCTGAAGCCGCTCTGAACCTGCTCCGACGGCCACGTGACATCGCGCACAGGATTTGCATCGTCACCCCCTGCTCTGGCTAAGGTCACGAGGGGGTAACAGCGATGTGTAGATGGAGTGGTTGTGACGACGCCGGACCGCCCCCTGGGCAGGACCGAACGCCGATTGAGCTGGGACGTGGTGCGTGTCCTGGCGGTACTGGCAGTGATTTTCACGCACACGACGTACATAGGCCCGTTCCTGCACCCTGAGCTGGGCGCACCACTCGGGCCGTACCCGTTCCAGGTCGGCGCCAGCGTCCTGCTGGTGATCAGCGCGTACTTCGTCTGCGTGACGGTCCGGAAGGGCTCGACGTACCGCTGGTTGTGGCGACGGGTGTGCCGCGTGCTCCCGCCGTACCTGATCGCCGTGCTGTTCACCTACCTGGTCGTGGTGCGGTTCGGGCCCAACAACTGGGTCATGCCGACGCGGCGCGACCTGTGGGCCAACCTCACGCTGGCCGCCTCGTTCGACCCGGGCGTCCAGCTCATCGACGGCTCGTACTGGACGCTGCCGCTGCAACTGATGGCGTTCGGCGCCGCGGCTTTGCTCTGGCCGCGGGGCCTCGGGCAGCGGATCACCACACTGCTCTGGATCATGATCATCGCGCCGGTCGTCCTGCAGTGGAACGACCGCATCGGCCACAGCCCGTTCTGGGTGCAGCAGGCGTGGAACGGCCTCGGACTGCACCGCCTGCAGCTGTTCGCGATCGGCATCGCGATCTGGCTCTGGGCACAGCGACGCATCGGCGTGGTTCATCTCAGTGCCCTGCTCGCGGCGACCGTCTTCGCGCAGCACGCGCACACCGCGGACCTGCCGTCGTCGCTGGGCATCGGAGCGTTGCTGGCGCTGGTCGCACTGGCTGCGCGCGGCCCGGACTGGACAGTCTTCTCCCGGCTGCGGCGACCGATCCAGTTCCTCGCCCGGATCTCGTTCGGGCTGTATTTGCTCAACCAGGTCGTCGGCTACCTGATCGCCTACCGCCTGATGGAGCTCGGCGCCGGCCGCCTGGTGCAGATCGCCGGCGCGGTCCTCGGCGTCATCGGGCTCGCCTGGCTGCTGACGAAGTACGTCGAGGAGCCGGCGTACCGCGCCCTCGCCGGCCTTCACGTCCGCGGCCTGGGAGCCCGGGCGTTCGCCTGGCTGAATACTTGACATCGGATACTCGTATCGTCGGCCTGGCTCTCCACCCGCACCTTCCGCAGCTACGAACGGTCAGTGTGAGGCGTACCAAGGCTTGATCACGTTGTCGATCAGCGCGAGTCGTTCGTCGAAGGGGATGAAGGCGGACTTCATCGCGTTGATCGCGAACCAGCGGAGGTCGGGGAGACCGTAGCCGAACGCCTCCGAGAGCAGGGCGAGCTCGCGGCTCATCGACGTACCGCTCATCAACCGGTTGTCGGTGTTGACGGTGACCCGGAAGCGGAGCTTGGCGAGCAGGCCGATCGGGTGGTTCGCGATCGAGTCGGCCGCACCGGTCTGCAGGTTGGAGCTCGGGCACATCTCCAGCGGGATCCGCCGGTCCCGCACGTACGCCGCGAGCCGCCCGAGCTCCGCCTTCTCACCCGCCTCGTCGTACGTGATGTCGTCGATGATCCGTACGCCGTGACCGAGCCGGTCCGCGCCGCACCACTGGATCGCCTGCCAGATCGACGGCAACCCGAACGCCTCGCCGGCGTGAATGGTGAAGTGCGCGTTCTCCCGCTGCAGGTACTCGAACGCGTCCAGGTGCCGGGTGGGCGGGAACCCCGCCTCGGCGCCGGCGATGTCGAACCCGACCACGCCGGCGTCGCGGTACGCGACCGACAACTCGGCGATCTCCATCGAGCGCGCCTTGTGCCGCATCGCGGTCAGCAACTGCCGCGCCACGATCGGCCGCTCGGCAACCGCCATCCCGTGCTCGAACCCCTCCCGCACCGCATCCACGACCTGCTCGAGCGTGAGCCCCTTGTTCAGATGCTGCTCCGGCGCGTACCGAACCTCGGCGTACACCACCCCGTCCGCCGCAAGATCCTGCACACACTCACTGGCCACCCGCTTGATCGCCTCAGCGGTCTGCATCACCGCAACCGTGTGATCGAACGTCTCCAGATACCGCTCCAACGACCCAGAATCCGCCGACTCCACAAACCACGCCCCGAGCTCCGCCGCATCCCCCCGAGGCAACACATGCCCAATCTCCCGAGCCAGCTCCACCACCGTCCCCGGCCGCAACCCACCATCCAGATGGTCGTGCAACAACACCTTCGGCGCCGCAACCAGCTGCTCAGGAGTGATCATCCAGCCATAGTGCCATCCGGCAAACGTTCAAGACTTCTGTCGGTTGGGGGTGTCATCGTGAGGGGATGGTGAGGCGGCTGCGTGGGCGGGCTGAGTGGCGGTTCTTTGGGGTGTTGGTGCGGGCGGATCGCCGGCTGGGGGTGGCCTGGTGGGTGCTGTTGGTGGTGCGGGGGGCGTTGCCGGCGGTGTTTGCGGTGGCTATGGGGTGGTTGGTGGGGGCGGTGCAGCGCGGCGAGGGGTTGGGGGCGCCGTTGGGGTTGATGGGTACGACGTTCGTCCTGCTGCAGGTGCTGACTCCGGTGCATCAGGCGGTCAGCGCCAACCTGGGGAGTCGAGTGTCGGCGTACCTGAACGACGCGCTGGCGAAGGCTTGCGTCGGGCCGCCGGGGATCGGGCATCTCGAGGATCCGGAGCTGAGTGAGGACCTGACGGTGGCGCGGGAGTTCGACCAGGGGCAGACCGGGCCGCCGATGTACCTGAATGTCGACTTCGTCGCGGGGAGTCTGGTCGAGCTGGTCGGCGGGATCGCGTCCGCGGTCGTGCTGTTCGGGTTCACCTGGTGGGCGCCGCTGGTGCTCGTCGCCGCGTGGTCCGCGACGCACTGGCTGCTCCGGGAGAGCGGTGTCTGGAAGGATCGGAACACGGCCGAGGTCCGTGCGGCGCAGCGGCACGCGACCTACGCGTACGAGTTGGCCGTCGAGCCCGATGCGGCGAAGGAGCTGCGCCTGTTCGGCCTCGCCGACTGGACCGTACGGCGCTTCACCGAGCGCCGCCGGCGTCTGTTCGAGCTGCAGTACGCCGCGACGCGCCTGCGCGAACGCCCAATGGTCTGGAGTCTGCTGATCGTGGTGGTGGCCAACGGTCTCGTGTTCTGGGCGCTCGGGTCGGCGGCGATCGACGGACGGCTGCCACTCGACCGGCTGGTGGTGTTCGCCCAGGTCGCCATCGGGGTCGGCATGATCGCGTTCGGCGGGCTGAACTGGGCGTTGGACGGAGCAGCCGCCCCGGTCGCCGCCGTACAGCGGCTGGAGCCCGCGATGGCGCCGGCCGGCGCGTTGAGCACCGGGCACCGACCGGCCGGTGCGGGTCCGGTCGAGATCGGGCTCCGGGGGCTGAGATTCAGTTATCCACAGGCCGATCGTCAGGTCTTCGACGGCCTGGACCTGACGATCCCGGCCGGGTCGTCGCTCGCGGTCGTCGGTCAGAACGGTGCGGGCAAGACGACGCTGGCCAAGCTGCTGTGCCGGCTGTACGACCCCGGTTCCGGGACGATCCGGGTCGACGGCAACGATCTGCGGGACCTCGACGTCGACGCCTGGCGGACGCGCGTCGCGGCTGTCTTCCAGGACTTCCTCAAGCTCGAGCTGCCGTTGCGGGACAACGTCGCGCCGGCTGGTGCACCGGAGGCGGACATCCGTGCCGCACTGGCGGACGCGGGCGCCGACGACCTGGCCGATCTCGACACCAGACTGGCCACGGGGTACGGCGATGGCACCGATCTCTCGGGTGGGCAGTGGCAACGCGTCGCGCTGGCGCGGGCGCTGTGCGCGGTCCGGCAGGGCGCGGGCCTCGTACTGCTCGACGAACCGACCGCCCAGCTGGATGTTCGCGGTGAGGCGGCGATCTTCGACCGGATCCTGACCGCGACCCGCGACGTCACCACGATCCTCATCTCGCACCGGTTCTCCACGGTCCGGCACGCTGACCGGATCTGCGTCCTGGAACACGGCCGCGTCGTCGAGCTCGGCAGTCACGACGAGCTGATGGCGCTGGGCGGGCGGTACCGGACGATGTTCGACCTGCAGGCACAGCGCTTCACGGCCGAGGTCGACGAGGAAGGGCTCAGCTATGACACGCTCTGACGACCTGCCCCGCGCGCTGCCGGCGATGTGGCGCCTGTGCAAGCTCGGGTACCAGCACGAGCCTTGGCTGCTCGTCGCCGCGTTCCTGATGACGCTACTGGCCGCGGTGCCGGACGCATTGCTCGCGCTGTGGCTGAAGATCCTCGCCGACGGCGTACTCGACGGCGATCGGCGCGCCGCACTGCTGGCCGCCGGCGGCCTGGCGTTGTCGGTGACGGCGACCTGGTTCCTGCGGACGTTGTCGACACGGATCTCACGCCGCTTCCGGGACCGCGTGACGATCATGCTGGAGGCGCATGTCGCCCGGCTGCAGGCGTCCGTCGCCACCATCGAGCACCACGAACGCCGTGACTACCTGGACCGGCTGTCCGTACTGCGCAAACAGGTCTTCGTACTCGACCACATGTACATGTCGCTGTTCTCCACCTGCGGCTGGCTCCTGCGGCTCGGCGTCACAGTCGCTCTGCTCGTGTCGATCCACCCGGCGCTAGCGCTCCTGCTGCTCTTCGCACTACCGACGGTGCTCAGCTCCAGTTGGCGACCGGGCGTCGAGCGTGAGGTGGAGGAGCGGCAGGCTCCGCACAGCCGGCTGGCCGATCACCTCTTCAGGACCGCGACGACAGCTGCTCCCGGCAAGGAGGTACGGGTCATCGGCATCGGCCCCGATCTCGTCGCGGGACGGCGCCGCGAGTGGGAGCAGTGGTACGGACCGATCGCGGCCGCTCGCTGGATCAGTGCGGTGTGGCACGGGATCGCGTGGGCGGTCTTCGGTGCGGCGTACGTCGGTGCTGTGCTGTTCGTCGCCTCGGGGCTGAACGGGTCGGTCGGTGCGGTGCTGCTGATCCTGGCCGCCGGTGCGCGGTTGTCGGCGTACGTCGGAGCGACGGTCGGCGAGATCGGGTTCCTACGCGGGATCTGGCTGGACGGGTCACGGCGGCTGGTCTGGCTGGAGAAGTACGCGGCCTCGTTCGACAGCGCAGCGGATCAGCCTGCGCCCGAACGGCTCGTCGACGGCATCCGCCTGGAGCACGTGTCGTTCTCGTACGCCGGAGCGTCGCGTCCCGCACTGGAGGACGTCGACCTCACACTCCCGTCCGGCAAGGTGATCGCGGTCGTCGGCGAGAACGGTGCGGGCAAGTCCACGTTGGTGAAGCTGATCTGCAAGCTGTACGAGCCTTCGGGCGGAAGGATCCTGGTCGACGACCAGCCGCTCGACCTGGTCCCGGCGGAGGCGTGGCGGGAAAGGATCGCGGGAGCGTTCCAGGACTTCTTCCGGTTCGAGTTCCGCGCAGGGCACAGCGTCGGACTCGGCGACCTGCCGCGACTGGACGACGTACCGGCCGTCACCACTGCTGTCGGTCGGGCCGGCGCGGAGGACGTGCTGGAGCGGCTCGAGTCGGGATTGGACACCCAGCTCGGTGCGACCTGGCCGGACGGTGCCGAGATCAGCTTCGGGCAGTGGCAGAAGCTCGCGCTGGCCCGCGGGTTCATGCGGGACCGGCCGCTGCTGCTGGTCCTCGACGAGCCGACGGCCGCCTTGGACGCCGAGACCGAGCACGCACTCTTCGAGCGGTACGCAGCGGCGGCGAAGGACAGCTCTGACGGGCGGATCACGATCCTCGTCTCACATCGGTTCTCGACAGTGCGGATGGCCGACCTGATCGTCGTACTGGACGGTGCTCACGTCGTCGAGACCGGCACCCACGAGGAGCTGATGGCACGCAACGGCCACTACGCGGACCTGTACCGGATCCAGGCAGCGGCTTATCACTAGTTGATTTTGAAGACCGGTACGCCGGGGGCGACGTGGTGGAGGACCTCGTCGGAGGAGTTCTTCGAAACGTCGCCCTCGAAGAACGCGCCGACCTCCCAGGCCCACTGCTTCAGGTACAGCCGGAGTGCGGGCAGTTTGTCGGCGTCGGCGAGCTCCTCGGCGCGGAACGTCTCGATCTTTCCGCCGAGCTGCAGCCGGCCCTCGCCACTCACCCGGAGGTTCTTCACCCACTGGGTGTGGCCGCGCGGCGCGACCAGGTAGCGCTGCCCGTCGATCACCAGCAGGTTCACCGGCGTACTGCGCCATTCGCCGGACTTGCGGCCCTGGACCGACAGCACCCGGCTGCCCATCAGGCTGAGACCGAGCTTCGTCAGCCGCGCGACGATCCGGTTGAAGACCCGCATGCTGCCCTCGTTGGCGGTGATCACGCGCTTGCTGTCGTAGGTCTGCTTGTACTCGGTCACGGTGCTTCCTCACTGTCCTGCGAGAGCGGTGCTCTCTGTTGTGATCAGTGAACATCAGATCGCCGCTCACTGTCAAGAGCACTGCTCTCGTTTCTGTGGCACACTGGCTCCATGAACGCCGGACGTACCGCCCGTGAACGAGCCCGGGCCGAGCTGACCGAGGAGATCAAGACCGCTGCCCGGCAGCAGCTGGCGACCGTCGGCGCCGAGGCGCTGTCGCTCCGGGCGATCTCCCGCGAGCTCGGGATGGTGTCGTCGGCGCTGTACCGGTACTTCGCGAGCCGCGACGAGCTGCTGACCGCGCTCATCATCGACGCGTACGACGCGCTCGGTGCGGCGGCCGAGGCGGCTCCGGCCGGTGGTGATCCGGTCGGCGACTGGATCGCGATCTATGCCGCCGTACGCGATTGGGCGCGGGCCAATCCGCAGGAGTACGCGCTGATCTACGGCTCCCCGATCAGCGGCTACCAGGCGCCGCAGACCACGGTGCAGCCGGCGTCGCGGGTGCCGTTGCTGTTGCTGGGGTTGTTGCAGCGTGCTCAGGAGTCCGGGCGACTGGTGACGCCTCCGGACGCGCCCACGCCGTCCGGAGCGCTGGCTCAGCAGACGGAGGTGCTGGTCGCGTTGGCGCCAGGGGTGCCGCCGGCGGTGCTGGTGCGGACCGTGATCGTGTGGACGCAGTTGTTCGGGATGCTCAGCTTCGAACTGTTCGGTCAGCTGGTCGGGTCGATGGACCCGGCGGACGAGTTCTTCGCGTCGGCCTCGCGGCAGATGGCGGCGTTCGTCGGGCTCAGCTGAACGCCTTCGGCAGCGGGACCTCGAGCGCCTTCGCGACGCGACGTACGTAGGTCTCGCGCGGGATCGAGACCGCGCCGAGCGTGGCCAGGTGATCGGTGACCCACTGGATGTCGAAGACCCGGTCGGCGGCGTACTCGTCGTTCAGCAGCTCGATCGCGCCCGCGACGGCCGCCTTCGAGCCGTCCGTCTTGTGGTGGAACATCGACTCGCCCGCGAACAGTCCGCCGACCGCGACGCCGTACAGTCCGCCGGCCAGCTCGTCGCCGTCCCACGCCTCGACCGAGTGCACCCAGCCGAGCCGGTGCAGTTCGGTGTACGCCGCGATGATGCCGGAATCGATCCACGACCCCGGGCGGCGCGGGTCGGCGCACGCGCGAATGACCTGGTCGAACGCGGTGTCGACCCGGATCTCGAACTTCCCGCGCGCCCGCCGCAGCGACCGCGACGGTTTGTAGTTGGCGATCTCGATCACGCCGCGGTCGACCGGCGACCACCACAGCACCGAACCGCGATGGTCCGGCATCGGGAACAGGCCCCGCCGGTACGCCGCGAGTACCGTCCCCGGCTCCAGGTCAGCGCCGCCCGCCACCACATCACTCGCCCCGGCCACACCGACCGGCGGGAAGTCCCAGTGGGACGGGTCAGGTTCGATCGGCACGACACCATCCTGCACCAGGGCACACCTCAGGGTTTGTCCCGAGTGCCGCGGGCCGGCGAGCCACGTACAGTTGAGGCACGTCCGGGTTCTGACGCGTGGGGCCGGGCGGGAAGGAGCACCGTGGCCGGAGTAGCCAGGTTCGTCGCCAGTAGTCTCGCGCCCGCCGCCCAGCGGTTCGCCCCGACGGCAGCGGGCGGCGTGTTGCGTCAGATCCTCGAGATCGCGATCGACGGGTACCAGCGGTTCCCGGGCGCGGAGCGGATCGCCGACAACAAGCTCGAACGATGCGACGGCGACGTCACGGACGCGATCGAGGCAGTGATCGACCAGCACATCCGGCTCGCCGGCGTGCAGGGATTCGTCACCAGCATCGGCGGTCTCGTCACCCTGCCCGTCGCGCTGCCGGCCAACCTGACCGGTCTCGCGGTCGTCCAGTGCCGGATGGTCGCGGCCATCGCGCACCTGCGCGGGTACGACCTCGACGACCCACGGGTCCGGACGGCGGTCATCACCTGTCTGCTCGGTGAGGAGGGAGTGGCGGCGCGGCTCCGGAAGTCGAGCCTGGTCTCGTCCCCGCTCGCGATCGCGACCGCGCCGGTGTTCGACCCGGAGCTGGATCGCCAGATCTCCGGCGAGGTCGTCGCGGAGCTGATCGGGCGGATCAGCGGCAAGCGGATGGCGTTGACCGTCACCCGCCGGATCCCGCTGCTCGGTGGCGCCGTGGGCGCCGGTGTCGACGGCTGGACGACGTACCGCGTCGGTCAGTTCGCGGACCAGAGCCTGGTCCGGCGCATCCGCCGGCCTATCGAGCAGTAGCCGTCCCGCGGGTGAGCTGGAGTTTGGCTCGGGTTTCGTCGTCGGCCGGGGTCTCGACGTAGAGGACCAGGTCCGGGTGGGCCGTCACTGCCAGTTCGGTGACGGTCAGGTGGAGTTCTCCGGCGATCGGGTTGCGGATGCGGCGGAGGCGCGGCGTACAGGCGGCGACCTCGTGGCGTGACCACAGTTGGGCGAACTCGGGGCAGATCGACCGCAGCCGCTCGAGGTCGGTCTCCCAGTCCGGGTCGCCGACGTATTCGCCGTACGCCGAGCGCAGGCGGCCGACGAGATACGGGACCTCGGTGTCGTAGTTCAGTAACTTCTCGCGGGCGGACGGCTCGGTGATGATGCACCAGAGCAGGTTCTTGTGGATACAGGGCAGTTGGTGCCAGTCGTGGACAGGTCGTGGTACGCCTCGTTCGCGCGGATGATGTCGAAGCGGGTGTTCGTGATCACCGCGGGCAACGGGTCGAGCGCCGCCACGATCTCTTCGAACACGCTCTCGCTCGCGCAGTCCGTCGTCCGCGGCAACCGCACCGGCGTCGCCTCGGCCAACCGGTACAGGTGCTCGCGCTCGACCGGCGTCAGCTGCAGCGTCGACGCGACCGCGTCCAGCACCTGCCCGCTGGCGTTGATCGGCCGTCCCTGCTCGAGCCACGTGTACCAAGTCACGCCGACACCGGCGAGCAGCGCCAGCTCCTCCCGCCGCAACCCAGGCGTCCGCCGCCGCCCGCCGCTGGGCAGGCCGACGTCCTCCGGCGTCACCCGCGCCCTCCGAGCCTTCAAGAACTCGCCGAGCTCAGCTCGCTGCGCACTCACCTAGCCAGGGTGGCAGGCGCCACCGACAGTTTCAGCCGGTTTTCAGCCCGCGAGGGCCTGCACTACTCGGCTCGGCGACGGTTTGCCGAGTTGTTCGGCCATCCAGGCGCTGGTGGAAACGAGTTTCTCCAGGTCGACGCCGGTTTCGATGCCGAGGCCGTTGAGTTGCCACAAGAGGTCCTCGGTGGCGAGGTTGCCGGTCGCGCTCTCGGCGTACGGGCAGCCGCCCAGCCCGCCGGCGGAGCTGTCGACCGTGGTCACACCGTCGCGCAGCGCGGTGAGCGTGTTGGCGAGCGCCTGCCCATACGTGTCGTGGAAATGCACCGCCAACTTGTCCACATCCACCCCGGCCGCACCGAACGCGGCGATCAGCGCACTTACCTGGCCCGGCGTCGCGACACCGATCGTGTCGCCGAGCGACAGTTCGTGGCACCCGAGGTCGACCAGCCGCGCACCGACCTTGACCACCTGGTCGATCGGTACGTCGCCCTCCCACGGGTCGCCGTAACACATCGACACGTACCCACGCACCGACAGACCCTCGGCGAGCGCCCGCTGGATCGTCGGCGTGAACATCGCGAACTGGTCGTCGAGCGTCGAGTTGAGGTTCTTCGCCGCGAACGTCTCGGTCGCGCTCGCGAAGATCGCAATTTCCCCGACCCCGGCTGCGAGCGCACGGTCGAGGCCGCGCTCGTTCGGGACCAGGACCGGGGCACGGACGCCGTCCGGCAGTTCCAGGTGGTCGAGCAGCTCGGCCGCGTCAGCCAGCTGCGGGACCCATTTCGGGTGCACGAAGCTCGTCGTCTCGACCGTCGTCAGACCCGCGTCGAACAGTCGCCGGATGAACTCGGCCTTGACCGCGACGTCGACGATCGCCGACTCGTTCTGCAGCCCGTCACGCGGCCCGACCTCGTAGATCGTGACCCGGTCGGGCAGTCCGTCGGCCTTCACCAGCTGCGGTTCGCGCATCCTGTCGCCTCCTCTGCGAGCCTGACACGGGATCTCCGCGACAATGCTCGTGATGACATCTCTTGCTGCCATTCTGCGGGGCGTCGAGCGCGGCGCGTTCCCGCCCCCGGATCTCGGGCTCACCGTCGTCCCCGCGCCGTCGGAGCGGGGGTCGTGCGTGGTCGCGTTCACCGGCCACATCGTGATCGCCGCGGACATCGATCCGGCGTGGGTCGCGCAGCGGGTCCCGGACGGCGATCCGTTCGCGCCGACCAGCCCGCGGTTCCTCGCCGCGCTGCAGGAGTTCACCGGTCGCCAGGTCAACACGATCGACGCGATGCTGCTCGCGCCGGCCCTCACCGATCCGGCGCCGCGCGACGCCGCGCTTGCGGGCCTGACCGAGCTCGTCGACCCCGAGCATCCACGGGTCGAACACGCGTTGCGGTACCGCGACGACGTCCGGGTGTACGGCGACCCGCACCGCGGGCTCGTGGTGATCGGCCACGGCCTCGCCGGCCGGCTGGAATGCGCGATCGAGGTGCCGCCGGAGGCCCGCGACCACGGCAACGGCCGCCGGCTGGCCCGCACCGCTCGCGCGCTGATCGGCTCAGACGCATCCGTCTGGGCCCAGATCACTCCAGGCAACGCCGCATCGATGCGAACCTTCCTGGCAGCCGGTTTCAAGCCCGTGGGGTCCGAGGCCCTGCTGGTCGGCTGAGCACGAAACGCCACCGGCTGACAACAGGAGCGCGACCCCATAGGGTCGAACTCAGACAGGGATCGCGGGGGATAGGCACGGCAGCGTTCCGGGGGTCGAATGCTTGATGCGCTTGTTCACCAGGGCAAGTTCGGCGAAGACTACGTCCGCGTTCTTGCATCCGCGGCCGGTCTGCTGGTCTCGAAGGACGACGTCGACCACGACGGCATCGACCTGTGCATCAAGTTCCCGGGACGCTCGGCTTTCGGCTGGTCCCCACGGATCGACGTACAAGTCAAGACCACCTCACGCCCCAGGCGTCGCGCCGCCGCGTTCGACTTCGACGGACTGAACCAGTCACAGTTCAATCGACTCGCCGGGCCCGACTTTCTCGTGCATCGCTATCTGTTCCTCGTGATCGTGCCGAAGCGAGCTGATGAGTACGCCGCCCTCGACACCGGCGGCCTACTCCTTCGGGATGTCGGCTACTACGTCTCGCTCCGGGACCACACGCCGATCGACGAACCGAGGAGCGACAGGCGGATCCGAGTCGCCGTGCCGACGGCCAACGTGCTGACGGTGACCACGCTGCGGCACCTGATCACCGGGGAAACCGGCGGTGCGACCCAGTCGACCCAGGACTCCGCATGACCGAATTCGGCATCACCGAGGTCAACGACTACCTGGCGGACGCAGGCTGGTCCCGCACGGAACGCACGTGGCACGGTGCCGCGATCTGGTCAAACGGTGCGGACGAGGTGCTTGTGCCACCTCGCGACGGAATGGGAGACAGCGCCGCACGGCTCCGCGAGCTCCTGGACGCGCTGGAGCATGTAGAGAATCGCTCAGCTGATGAGATCGCCCGCGAGATCGCCTACCCACTCGTCGACGCAGCCATTTACCAGGCTCCCGCGAGCAGCGGTCCGGAAGGTTTCGTACCGCTTCCGTCCGGCCTCAACGCACTGCAGGGGATCCAGGAGATGCTGCGTACGGCAGCCTCGGACGTGCTGGCCGCACCGAGATTCGAGCGCGGTACGACGCACGCGGTATCCGAGCTGCTCGGAGGAGTTCAACTCGGCACCGTGACCGCTCAGCAGATCGCCTGGGCGTTTCTCGTACCGATCCAGGTCGAAGCCGACGCAACACCAGTCGGTCGACAAGTGCTGCTACACGTCTTCCAATCAGCAATTGCTGTGCGACAGGCCCTAACCCGGCCGGATCGCAATCCTGGGACGGCGGTCGGACCGGAGTTCTGCACAGCGCTGAGCACATTGGCCGGCGAGCAGCTGACGATGCCCTTCCAGCTCGGGTTCCGCTGGGGTCGCGGTGTGCCGTCCGAGGTGCCCGATCAGGTCGTGGAGTTCCCGCCCGGAGCCGGCGAGGTCATCCAGGACATCTCGCGACGGCTGCAGCTCGCGACAGCACGCCCGGTGGCCGCGAAGGCGTCGGAAGAACCGGGCCCGGCCGTGATCACGGGCCTGGTCGAAGCACTCCACGACAGCGAGACAGGGGACGACCGGCGCCGGGTGAGGGTTCGCGGTCGATTGGCCATCGGGGACCGCCGACCAGTGACGAGGCCCGTGTGGATCCGGCTTCCCGACCAGGAGACCTACGAGATCGCGCTCTCAGCTCATCGCACCCACACCAGGCTCGCGATCAACGGCCTGTGGACCAGCCGCGAGAAGAACGTCCGGATGATCGCCGACCCCGACGGCGTGCGCATCGTCGACGAGCAGGACCTGCAGTGAGCCGACGTACCCGATCAAAGCGACAGATCCCACCGGAGGACCGACCTGTGCCCGCTCAATCGCTGACCCTGAAGGAGCGAGCCGTCCTGCTCGCACTGCTGGCCGAGGCACGACCAATCACGAACGTCGAGCTGCGCGAAGCCGCGGGCCTAACGCTCGACGGTGCGAGCCGGTACAAGCTGAACGATCTCAAGCTCGTGATCAGCCAGAAGGAGGGCCGTTCCTTCGTCCATGAACTCACGGAGGATGGGACCAAGTGGTGCGAAAACGAACTGAGCGCGGAACGACCGGAACGGGCCGGCTCCGTCGGTGGAGCGCTGTACGCGCTGCTCGCCGGCCTTCATCGGTACTTGCAGCGGACAGGGCTGCGGCTGGTCGAGCTGTTCCCCGCCGCGGAACCCGATCTCGAGACGAGGATCAGATCGGCGTACCGCACGTTGAGCGCTGACTCGGGCCTGCCGTGGGTGGGTCTGGTCGCGCTGCGAAACGAACTGGCAGATGTGGCTCGCGAAGAGCTCGACTCGGCGCTGCAGCAGCTGTCGCGACAGCCCGGCATCCACGTCCAGGCCGAGGCGAACCAGCAGGCGCTGACCGACGCCGACCACGAATCCGCCGTTCGATTCGGCGGCAGCAGCCGTCACCTGTTGAAGATCGAGAATCCATGAAGAACGCAGAGCGAGCCGCACTCGCCGCAGTCCAGTTCAACTGGGCGGTGACACCGGACGCGATCTGGAGTCCCGCCGAGCATCACGTCGACCGATTGCACGCCAATGTCGTCCAGACTGTGCTCGCCTCCGTCGCCGCCGCACGTCGCAGTACCGGCGGGAGTCCCATCGGGATCGCTCTCGAAGGTGAGAAGGGTGTCGGCAAGACTCACCTACTCGGCTGGGTGAGACAACGGGTTCAGGGGACCGAGGGCTACTTCTTCCTGATCAAGTTGGTGAACGGCGCGTCCTTCTGGCCAAGCGCCGTCCGGGGCATCCTCGACGGATTTCACCCGGGCCAAGGCGATCAGCTCACGGTGTTGCTGCGACGGCTTGGCGAACAGGCCGATCTCGATGCCGACCTACAGGCGACCCTGCGCGGTGATCGCGCCGCCACCCGCGTCGATCTCGACGCGTTCGTCGCCGGACTGAAACGCATCGACGCCAGGGTCGGGGCCGACTGCCAGAACACCGCGCGGGCGCTCGTTCTCTACCGGAGCCCGGACCCCGCAGCGCAGGAGATCGGCTACAGCTACTTCGAGCTGGACGGCGATGTCGAGGACAAAGACCGCGACACGTGGGGATTCCGCCGGGGACGCCGCCTGCCACAGCAGATCCTGGGCGACTTGTCGCGGCTGCTCGCACTCACCGGTCCGACCGTCCTGGCCGTCGACCAGATCGACAGCGTGATGGCGCAGGTGTCGACCGGTCGCACCGACAAGACGGGGGCTCAGGAAGCACGGAACCGTCTGGTCAACGAGCTCGCCGACGGACTCATGGAGCTTCGCGAGTCGACGCAGCGGACGCTGACTGTGGTGGCCTGCATACCGGCCACCTGGCGGCTGATCAACACCGTGGCCACCAGCCCGGCCGCAGACCGCTTCCGCGTCGTCACCATGCAAAGCCAGCTACCGGATGCGCAGATCGCCAACGATCTGATCGCGCGCCGGCTAGCCCCGTTGTACGCCGCGGCAGATTTCGAACCGCCGTACCCGACCTGGCCGATCCTGCCTTCGGCCTTCGCCAACGACGGCGCACGCGACTTCACACCGCGACGGCTCCTGCAACGGGTCGACAGTCACGTCAGACGATGCCTGGAGAGCGACAGCCTGACGGAGCTCGCCAGTCTCGACGAGCAGCCGGAGCCAGAACCCGCTCGTCCCGGCAAGCACACTGCGCCGACCGGACTGAGCCGACTCGACGCCAGGTTCGCGGAGCTCCGCGACGCCGCCGACATCAGCGGAGCACTCGACCATCAGACCGAGGACCAGCAGGTGCCTGTGCTCTTGGCCGCGGCGCTCACCTCCTACATCGCCGAGCTCGGCGACGACGGACAGGATTTCGAACTCGATCCAGCACCCGGACCAAAGCCCGCGCTGCATGCGCGGCTGCGAAGAACGCTCGACGAGCAGACCGACGACGAGATGCATTGGTGCTTCCGGGCGATCGCGACCGAGCACGCCCGAGCTGCGCTGACGAGGTTGCGTGCCGCGCGTACGGAGGCCGGACTCGAAGAGGGCGTCAGCAAGCGCCAGCTGGTGATCCTGCGGAACACCCGGTGGTCGAGTGGGCCCAAGACGCGCGAGGAGATCGCGGAGTTCACCGCCGCTGGTGGTTTGTCGCTGCCGATCACCGTCGAGGATCTGAAGACCTTCGCGGCACTGGACGCGCTGCGTCGGCATCCGGATCCCGGCTTCCTCCAATGGCTGGCCGCGCGCAGACCGGCCAGCTCGTCCGAACTGTTCCGGCGCGTCTTCGGCGGCACCGATCCGAGGGCAGGCGAACCGCCAACGGACACCCGGCCGACGGCACGAGCTCGCAGAGCCAGGTCGGCGACGTCCGATAGAACAACCGCGCCTTCCCCGGTGGCCGGTCTGGCCGATCCAGTGGCGGCAGCCCCTGAGGTGCCGATCGGGCTTAGCACGAGCAGGCCCCGGCCGTTCGCCGTACCGCTGGAACAGCTGCGCAAGCACGCGGTTGCGTTCGCCGGATCCGGATCGGGGAAGACAGTGCTGCTCCGCCGGCTGATCGAAGAATGTGCCCTGCACGGTGTCTCCTCGATAGTGCTCGATCCGAACAACGACCTCGCCCGCTTGGGAGATGCCTGGCCGGACCCGCCCAGCGGCTGGGGACCCGGTGACCCGGACAAGGCTCGCGCCTACCTGGCTGGCACGGAGGTCGTCGTGTGGACGCCGCGGCGAGCGCGAGGACGTCCGCTGGCGTTCCGGCCGCTTCCTGACTTCTCCGATGTCTTGGAGGACGCAGACGAGTTCAGCGACGCCGTCGACGCGGCGGTCGCGGGTCTCGTACCGAGGACTCAACTGACCGGCCGGAAGGTCAAGACTGGGCAAGCAGTGCTCACCGAGGCCCTGCGGTACTTTGCTCGCCGCGGCGGCAAGGACCTCAATGCCTTCGTCGATCTCCTCTCCGACCTGCCGATCGGAATCAGCCGCGTTCGCAGTGCGCAGAAGGTCGCCGCCGACATCGCCGAGGCGTTGAACGTGGAGATGGTGAACGATCCGCTGTTCGGCGGAGCCGGCCAGGCGCTGGATCCGGGCATCCTCCTCACTCCCGTCAACGGCTACCGCGCCCGGGTCTCGGTGATCAGCTTCGTCGGGCTTCCCAGCGAGGAGCAGCGGCAGAGCTTCGTCAACCAGCTTCAGATGGCACTGTTCGCCTGGATCAAACGGAACCCGGCCGGCGATCGGCCTCTGGGCGGGCTGCTGGTGATGGACGAAGCTCAGACCTACGCACCGTCCGGCGCGGCAACAGCGTGTACAGCGAGCACGCTTGCGCTGGCCGCTCAGGCACGGAAGTACGGACTCGGCCTGGTCTTTGCCACTCAAGCTCCTCGGGGGCTGCACAACCGGATTCCCGGCAACGCCACCACGCAGTTCTTCGGCTTGCTGAATTCAGGGACGCAGATCAACGCGGCCACTGAGCTCGCCAAGGCCAAGGGCGGACGGGTCGACGACATCGCCCGACTTCCTACCGGTCACTTCTACGCGGCCGGCGAGGGGGCTGAATTCGAGCGGATCAAGGTTCCGATGTGCCTCAGCTACCATCCACCGAGTCCGCTGACACCGGACGAAGTGGTCGAGCGCGCTCGGTCGAATGGCGAGAGGCCGGATCTGGAGGACAGTGCCAACGGCGTGTGATTCAAGTGACCGGCAAGTGAACAGATTGTTGCCGACAGCACCCAATACACAGCTGTGGAAAACCCTGGGGACAATCACCTGAGTGCCGGGCGGTGGTACCGGGGCTCCCGGCCGGCGTAGAAGGTCGTGCGGTAGACGCCGCGGATGATCTCGGCCTCGTAGCCGTCGAGTTCCGGCATCCCGAGCTCCCGGGCGATCGCCAGCTCGGCGTGCGCGTCGTACGGGACATGGACGAACTGGATCGAGTACGGCGCCGGATCGGGTGAGTCCAGCACCCCTTCGAGGATCACGTACCCCGGCGTCGGGTCACCGAGACTGTTGCCGACCGAGCCCGTGTTGAAGAGCGTCCGCCCGCGGTCCTCCTCGTAGAACGGGTCGTGAATGTCGGCGTACCCGACGATCGACGGCACCGGCCCGTCTCCGGTCGCCGGGGTGTTCTCGAAGAAGCTCGCGTACTGCTCCGCGTCGTGATCGAACACGATCCGGTGATGAACATCCGCCGACGAGGCGTGGAACAGCCGCACCTGCCGGCCGCTCAGCAGGAAGTCGTGGCAGAACGGCAGTCCCCGCAACCAGGCCCACTGGTCCTCGCGGAGCTCGTTCTTCCACCACCGCAGACCTTCACTGTCCTCGGCACGCTCGGGATCGGGCAGGAAGTCGTCCCAGTTCCCGAGGATGTTCACCTCGCAGACCTCCTGGCAACGATCCACGACCGCCTGCCCTCGCGGCCCCTTCCCCACGTAGTCCCCGAGATTGAACACCCGCTGGATCCCGCGCCCTTCGATATCCGCGAGCACCGCCTCCAACGCCGTCAGATTCCCATGCACATCCGAAATCAACGCAATCCGCTCCAGCCCCATGCCGGCATGCTTTCACCCCCACCGGTCCGCGACCTGACGACCGGTTCCCGCGATGGTCCTTGAGTTGGCTACCAGTTGCCGGAGGGGCCGGTGTCTCCGCCGGTTGTGGAACCGGCCGGGACCTTAGGGCTTGGGCTCGGGCTGGTCCGCCCGCCGGGGCTTCGGCTGTTCGCGCGACCGCCGCCTGACCGACTGCCACTCGACCGAGGCATCGACGCCCCAGAACTACCACCACCCGCCTCACCAGCCGAATGCGCCGCCGCCCCGGCAAACGCCCCCGCAGCCTTCTTCGCCGCAGCCGCAGCAACCCCCGCCGGCCCAAGCGCAGCCCCACCCGCAGTCTTCCCCCCAGCCGTCACAGCCCCAGTAGCCCCAGCCCCACCAGCCCCAGCCCCTGAAGCCCCGGCGCCACCGCCCGACGAGGCCGCGCTGAGACTGCCCCCGCGAGCACCACCGGACGAACCGACGTTGACCGCACCCGACGCCAACGAACCCGTGTCGGGGCCAGTGCTGCCCATTCCGGCCGACCCGCCCCCGACAGCCGCGGTGATCGGCACCGCGAGGCGCAGCAATGCCGGCATGGCGAGAACAGCGAGCAACATCATCATCAAGGCGGTGAGCGACTGCATCAGCCCGGTGCTCGCCCCGAGCATCTTGTCGTCCTTCAGCTTGATCGCGGCCGCGTAGATGAGCGCCGCCGCAGGCTTGTAGGCGATGAACCCCAGGGTCCACGCGCAGTACTTCTTGAACCACGCCTTACCGACCTCGGTGTTGGTCGCCGCGGCTGCGAGCGGCAGCGTCGAACCGAGCAACACCAGCATCGCCGATCGAATCAGCATCAGCACGATCTGGATGAGTGACGACCACGCCGCGACCTGGCCGATCAGGATCAGCATCAGGAGTGAGGTCATCCCCGCACCGCCGCCGCGCTCGGTCGGATTCGTCAGCAGGTTCTTCATGGTCGACTCGAAGCCCTCGCCTCCGATGGCGGCGTTGATGACCTGCAGGGAGAAGGCGTCCGACCAGGCGATCAGCAGTTGCACCGTGGCCGTCCCGGCCCCGCAGACGACGATGAAGGTCAGCAGCGCCTTGAGCAGCTCCTGGACCGGCTTCGCCCGTTGCTCCCACGCCATCCGCATACCGGCGATGACGATCGCGAGGGCAAGGATCGTGAGGGTCAGCTTGAGGGTCTGCCCCTGGACGAACGCGACCGTCTTGCTGTCGGTCCAGGTGTGGCCGTCGTCGGTGCTGGTCGCGAGTGAGACCGGGGTTTCCGGCTTGACCCAGAAGGTCGCCAGTGAGTTGAGGATCGTCGAGAAGAAGTCCGTCGAGATCTGATTGGCGCTGGCGATCCAGTTGCTGGCGGCCGACTGGACGCCTTCGACGACGTGGCACTTCATGTCCATGGGGGAGCACATCAGATACCACTCCATTTCACGAAGTCGCTCAGGTCGCGGTGCTGGGAGAAGGGGGCTCCGACGGCCTCGCCGGGAGGGGGTGGCTGGAGTCGCCAGTCGCCCTGGTGCCAGACGAGGGTCAGGTTGGCGCTCATGTACACGGACTCGACGGGCATGGCGAGCATCAGGGTCACTCGATCCGGCTCGGCGGCGATGACCCGGTAGCCGACGACCTGGACCGTGGAGGCGTCACTCGACGACCCGCCCGCAGCGGCCTGGCGGAGCAGGCTGTCGGTCGCCGACCCGGGAACCATGAGCTTCTTGACGGTCGGCACGAGCTTGCTCTGGTCCGCGATCGCCGCGATCGCGCTGTACGCCGCGTACACCGCGCCGGTCGGCGAATGCGCGAAGCAGTGCCGGAACCCGTCGGAGTCGGTCGTGCCCGGTCCGTACGTCGAGGAGCGCGGTACGACGACCTTCCGGCTGACCTCCCACCCGTCGACAGCCGGCGCCTCGGCGGGAACGGTCTGGTCACCGGCAGGAAGGCCGCACGAACCCGTCTGCCGCTCGGGGCTGTTCGTCGGTGCCGGCCCACTGGCAGGTGCGGTGGCGGGCTCGTCCGTGGGCTGAACCGAGGCGGCCTCGACCGGCTGCTGGGCCGGGGCGATCGCGTGGGCCGAGCGGTCCCCGCCCGCGAAGATGATCACGATCCCGCAGATCAGGACCGCACCGACGACGATGCAGGCCGCGATGAATCCAGCGCCGTACGGCGACTTCTCGTCCTTGTCCTTGCTCATCCGACTCCCCGATCCGAAGGTTGGCAACCTCACGGATCAAGGCTCGCAAAAATCGCCGGACCGCCGCGGAAGTTATCCACAGGCCCGAAAGCTCAGCTCCCGGGGCTCGTGTATCTCGGCATCATCTTGGTGAAGAAGGTGTAGCCGAGGACGAAGACGATGACGCCGGCGAGCGGGGAGAGGGTGGTCAGCCAGGTCGGGAGCGGGACGTCGGAGGTGCGGTCGAGCAGAACTGTCGCCGGCAGGAAGGAGATGAACGCCATCGGGAACAGCGTGCAGAACGCGTAGAAGGTCGCCCGGCCGAACATGGTCAGCGGGTAGCCGGAGAACTGGGTGATCGAACTGTCGGCGAAGATGCGCAGGGAGAAGGTGGACGTGGCGACGAAGGACAGTCCGCAGAAGAACGTCTGGATGCCGGTCTCGACCAGGCCGCCGCCGACGACCGCGAGGATCAGGTAGCCGATCTTCGCCGGAGTCCAGTCGACGGGTGCCTGCCAGCCGAAGACGGCCAGCGCGCCGAAGCCGAGCAGTGCGTCCCCGAGCGACATCAGCGGGAACATCCGCGTGACCAGTTGCAGGAACGGGTTCACCGGTCGCAACAGGACCCGGTCGAACTCACCGTCGCGGACCATCTCGTCGGTCAACCGCAGCGCCCCGAACGGGACGACGTACAGGGCGTGCGACGCCAGCCGCATCGCGAACACGAACGCGACCGCAGAGAACCCCCAGCCGCCGATCAGGCCGAACTTCCCGAGGAGTACGCCGAGGAACAGCAACTGCGTGCCCTGGTACGCGACCCCGCCCATCAGAGTGGTCCAGAAGTTCACGCGGTACTGCAGCTGCGCCCGCAACGCCGCGCGTTCGAGGACGACGTACTGACGCAGCCAGGTCTGCTCAGCCACCCTGCACCACCACCCGGTACCGCGCCCGTCGCCAGACCAGTTCGAGGAGGACTGTCGACAGGACCACCCACACCAGCTGTACGCCGACCAGCGCGAGGGCCTGACCGCCCCGGGTCTGACCGAGATAGATCGACACGGGTGTGTACACCTGCGCCTGGAACGGCAGCCACTCGACCGAGCCCCGCAACCACCCCGGCATGAACCACAACGGGATCAACGATCCGGAGAGGAACGCGCTCCCGAACCGGTACACCATCAACGGCCCGCTGACCTCGAACGTCCAGAACGTCACCATCGAGACGATCAGGTTGCACAGCATCGCGACGAGGGCGCCACCGACCGTCGCCACCAGCGAAAGGAGACCCGCTGCCCATCCCGGCGGCAGCGTGAGCGCACCGAGGACCGCCGCGACCGCGAGCCCGATCGCGCCGAGCGGGAGCCGGCCGAGCAGTACGCCGAGGTTCTGGCCGAAGACCTGCCAGATCAGACCGAGCGGCCGGGTCAGGTCGGTCGCGATCTGCCCGTTGCGGATCCGCATCGGCAACGTCGAGAACTGCCACGGAAGGAGAACCGATTGGAGACACGCCGCGATCGCCGCGTACGCCACCGCCGTCCGGGCGTCCACGCCGTCGACCGGCCCGCGTCCGGAGTAGACGATTCGCCAGACCGCGATCGCCAGGACGACCTGGATCACCAGGGCCACCGCGCCGGTGATCAGATCGCCTCGGTAGATGAGGACGGATCGGGTTCCGGCACGGGTCATCCCGCGGAACGCCCTGACCTGGTCCGCCGTGCTCACGTCAGCAATCCGTCGTACAGCTGGGAGATCACGTCGGTCAGCCGGGGATCGACGATCGACAACTCGTCGACCTGGTACACCTGCGACGCCCGCGCGATCAGCTCGGGCGTGGTGACCTCCCGCGGGTCGAAACGCAGGACGACGCTGCGGTCCGGGTACGGCAGGACGGTTCCGACCGCGCTGGGCTCCACCTCGGTCGCGGACGGGATGTCCGCGACCCGGCGGATGCTGCGCTCGGCAAGGGTGAGGACGAGGAAGCGGTACGGCATGAAGCGTTCCTTCAACCGCGACAGGTCGCCGTCGTAGAGGACGGTGCCCGAGTCGATCACGATGATCCGTTGGCAGAGCCGCTCGACGTCTTCCATGTCGTGCGTCGTCAACACCACCGTCGTCCCGTCGGACCGGTTGGTTTCGGCGATGAACTCGGTCAGCCGGGCCTTCGCGACGACGTCCAGGCCGACGGTCGGCTCGTCCAGGAAGAGGATCGACGGTTCGTGCAGCATCGCGGCCACCAGATCGCCCCGCATCCGCTGGCCGAGCGACAGCGAGCGGACCGGCGTGTCCAGGAAGGCGGACAGGTCCAGCAGTTCGGTGAACAGACCGACGCGCTTGCGGTACGTCGTGCGGTCGAGGTTGTAGAGGTCTGAGAGGACCTCGAACGAGTCGCGGAGCGGGAGGTCGTACCAGAGCTGGGTCCGCTGGCCGAAGACGACCCCGATGTTGCGGGCGTTCCGGGCGCGGTCCCGGGACGGCTCCAGCCCGGCGACCCGGCAGACCCCGGACGTCGGGGTGAGGATCCCGGTCAGCATCTTGATCGTGGTCGACTTGCCGGCGCCGTTCGGTCCGAGGTACCCGACGAGCTCACCGGGCTCGACCTCGAAATTCACCCCGTTCACCGCGCGGGTGATGTCGCGTTTGGTGCTGAACAGGCCCCGCAGTCGTGGCAGCCGGCCCTCCAGCACGGCCGGCCGGCTGAATTCCTTGACCAGGTCAGCCGCCTCGATCACCGCCATGCGTACCCTCCCCAGCGAGCGCAGAATGGTCATCCTCCCACCGATCCGGCGTCGCCGCAGTCTGAAATTCACCGTTCTAGACCGGATCTGTCCGCAGTCGGCCGGTTACGCTCAGGGTCTTGCGGTTCTGGGTCGATCTGTAGCCGAAGGGTCACCCCGTGTAGCGAAGTGACCTAGTCAGCTAATAGAGTCCGCGCATGACCATCGCGCCTTCGCTTTGCTCGCCCCTAGCGCTCGCCGATGCAGAACCCACCCGCGCTGCCGAACCCTGGGAAAGCGACGTACTGACGGCCTACGGCCTGCTGCGAGAAGCAGCAGCCGAGTTGGATCACCTGATGCGTCATTCCCTGAAGCGCAGTGGACTGCAAATGGCAATGTTCGAACTGTTGCTGCGGCTGGCCCGCAGCACCGGGGAGAAGCAGCGTCTTACCTCCCTCGCCCGGGAGTTGACCGTCACCACCGGCGGCATCACCCGGCTGGTCGACCGTGCCGAGAACCTCGGACTGGTCCGCCGGGAGCCTTGTCCCGACGACGCCCGCGGCTCGTTCGCGGTCCTGACCGAGGAGGGAAAGCGGCGGCTGCGCGACGCACTGCCGGACCACCTGCTCGAGATCGACAGCCTCTGGATGTCCCAGTTGGCCGACGAGCAGGACGTCGTTCTCGGCAAGCTCCGTCGAGTGCGGGACAACGCCCGCCGCTGGCCGAACGGCCGCCCGGGGCTCGGGCCCATCACACCCGACCGGATCTGACCAACCTCACAACTACACAAGAGCATTACCCGCGACTAACGGATGGGGCGCCCGACTGGTGTCGGGCGCCCCATCGCGCAATGGTTGAGAAGTGAAACAACCCTCGGACCAGCCGGAACCCGGCACGACGAGCACCTCCGACGAGTGGCCCACCTACGCCACCCGGAGCACAACCGCCCCCGATTCGGACACCGCCGTGGGCGGGAGCACGCGCGGGCTCGACGGTGAGTCGAGTGGGCCGGGTGGATCCGGCGGTAACGGACCGGCAGCCGGGGGACCGGCAGTCGAGGGACCGGGCTCGGTGGGACCAGGCTCGGCGGCACGGGCGATCCGGTGGCGTGGTGCTGTGGGCGGGGTGCTTGCTGCGCTCGCGGGGCTGGCGGTTGGGAGTGTGGCGGCAGGGATTCTCGGTACGGCGCAGACGCCGGTCGTCGCGATCGGGTCCGCCTTCATCGACCGAGTGCCCCCGTGGCTGAAGGACCTGGCCATCTCCTGGTTCGGGACCCACGACAAGGATGCGCTCCGAGTGGGCATCCTGATCGTCGTCGCGGCCCTCGCCGCAGTCGGCGGCATCCTCGCCGTACGACGCTACTGGGCGGGCGCACTGATCACGATCGCCCTGTCCGGTGTCGCCGTCGCCGCCGCGACGACACGCGCCGACTCGGGCCAAACCGGCTTTCTCCCGTCGGCGCTCGCGGGAATCACCGCGCTCATCATCCTGAGACTGTTCAGCCGCCGGCTCGAACCGCTGCTCGCCACAATCAACGGAAACAGCGCCGACGACGGGGTCAGCCGCCGCGGCTTCCTGCAGTTGTCTGCCGGTGTCGCCATCGGCTCGGCCGCGATCGGCGCACTGGGCAGGGTCGTCGGCGGGAACCGCGCCGCGGTGGCGAATGCCCGCGAGCAGCTCAACCTTCCGCAGCCGCCGACCCTCGCCCCGCCCGCCGGCGTCCAGGCCGCCGGCGCCGTACCGTGGGCGACGGCGAACGAGGACTTCTACCGCATCGACACCGCGCTCTCGGTGCCGCAGATCGTGCCCGCGGACTGGAAGCTCCGCGTCCACGGCATGGTCGACCGCGAGCTCAACCTGTCCTTCGACGATCTACTGAAACGCCAGGTCATCCACAAGTGGGTCACACTCACCTGTGTGAGCAACGAGGTCGGCGGCGACCTGATCGGGAACGCGTTGTGGTCCGGCGTACTGCTCAAGGACCTCCTGGAGGAAGCCGGCCCGGCGAAGAACGCCGACGCGATCAAGTCGACGTCGAAGGACGGATTCACCGCCGGTACGCCGCTTCCAACGCTCCTGGACGACCGGCAGGCGATGCTCGCGTTCGCGATGAACGGGGAGCCGTTGCCGGTGGAGCACGGGTTCCCGGTGCGCATCGTCGTACCCGGGCTGTACGGCTACGTGTCGGCGACGAAGTGGCTGGTGGACATCGAGGTGTCGCGGTTCGACCAGTTCGAGGGGTACTGGACACCGCGCGGATGGTCGGCGCTCGGCCCGATCAAGCTGTCGTCGCGGATCGACACTCCACTGGGGAAGAACGTCGAACCGGGACGCGTGACCGTCGCCGGCGTGGCCTGGGACCAGCATGTCGGAGTGTCGAAGGTCGAGGTCCGCGTCGATGGGGGCCCTTGGCAACAAGCCACCCTGGCGGCCGACCCGTCGATCGACACCTGGCGGCAGTGGCACTGGCCGTGGGACGCGTCGCGCGGCACGCATGTGCTGCAGGTACGGGCGTTCGACGCGAAGGGCAATCCACAGGTCGAGTCCTCGGCACCGCCCGCCCCGGACGGCGCGACCGGCCTGCACACGGTCAGCGTGAAGGTCGGCTGACCGCTTCCAGCACCATCGGCAGGAACGTGTGCTCGAGCGACCCGGCCGGGACCTCCCGTGGCTCGAGCAGGCTCTGGGAGCGCGCGCCCTCGTGCAACGCCATCACCATCCGCACGAACTGCTCCGCAGGCACGGTGAGCTCCAGCCCTCCGGTCTCGGCGATCTGCTCGACCAGGCGGGTCAGGCTCTCGCGGAACATCGCCCGTTGCTCGTTCAGAGCCTTCGCGGCGTCCGGGTCGCGCAGCGCGTGCAGCGTGAACTCGGCCGAGATCAGATGCCATTGCCGCTGGTCCGGCGCGGTCTCGTCGAGTAGTCCGAGGACGGCGTCCAGGAGTGAACCAGGCTGATTGGCGAGCTCGGGGAGCAGCGCCTCGATCTGCTCCAGGAGCCGGTCGGTCGTGGCCTGGAAGAGGGTGAGAACCAACTCGTCCTTGGAGCCGAAGTTCGAGTAGAAGGCGCCGCGGGTGAACCCTGCCCGCTCGCAGATGTCCTCGACCGACGCGCCGTGGAACCCGCGCTCGGCGAACACCTCCAGCGCCCCTTCGAGAAGTCGGGCCCGGGTGTTGGAGCGGCGGCGCTTGGGCGGTTCCATACGAGTAGGATACAGTTCTGTATTGAATACACAACCGTATTGAACGGGGATGCAGGATGGAGCTCGAGGCCGCCGGGATCAGCGTGCGTGGACCGCACGCACCGATGCTGCACGCCACGTCGGTATCGGTCGCGGATCATCAGGTGGTGCTCCTGACCGGGTATCCGGGCGCAGGGCACGTCGCCGCAGCGCTCGGTCTGTCCGGGCGGCTGAAGCCCGACACCGGGAGGGTCCGGTTCGACGGCAGATCCGACCCCGCTCTGCTGCGTCGCCGCGTCGCCGTGGTCGACGCACCCGGCATCACCGAGCCTGATGACGCACTACCTGTTCAGACCGTGGTGGGCGAGGAGCTGGCGATCGCCGGTCGCAAGGCGGGGCGTAAGGCCGTGCTGGAGTGGCTGAACGAGCATGACGCGGCAGAGCACGCCGACAAGCGGTTCGAGCACCTGCCGGTCGCCGTACGGACCAGGCTGCTCACGGAGCTCACCGTGGCGCGTCCCGACGTACAGGTGGTCATTCTGACCATGCCGGATCGGCACGGGGGCGATCCACATGAGTGGTACGAGTTCGGACGCGGGCTGGCGGCGCAGGGGTACGGCGTGATCATCACGTGTGCTGATGCGTCAGCACGGCTGCTGGACGTCAAGGCCGCTCGGATGGGCGAGACAGATCAGCCCGACCCGGTGCAGGTCACACCGATAGCTCCTGTTGAGCCTGTGACTGCAATTGAAGACGAAGAGGAGACAGAGGCGTGACCGCGCTGCGGATGGCCCTGAGTGAGTTGCGTCGCCTGACGGCCGGGCGGCTGCCCAAGCTGGCCGTGGTCGCGCTGCTGCTGGTCCCGGTGCTGTACGGCGGCCTGTACCTCTATGCGAACCACGACCCGTACGGGCGACTGAACAAGATTCCGACCGCGGTGGTCGTCGAGGACGAGGGTACGACGCTCGCGACCGGCGAGAAGCTCAACGTCGGACCGCAGGTCGCGGACGAACTGGTGAAGTCGAAGAGCTTCGACTGGCATCAGGTGAACCGCGCGGACGCGACGAAAGGGGTGTCGGACGGGAAGTACGAGTTCGCGCTGGTGCTGCCGAAGTCGTTCTCGTCCGACCTGGCGTCGAGTGCGGACTTCACGCCGCGGCAGGCGGAGCTGGAACTCCTGACCAACGACGCCAACAACTACATCGCGCACACGATCGCCAACCAGGTCGTGGCGCAGGTGACGAAGACCGTCGCCTCGCAGGTGAGTGAGACCGCGGCATCGCAGCTCCTGGCCGGCTACAACACCATCCACAAGCAGGTGAGCTCTGCGGCTGCCGGTGCTGCCCAGCTCCAAACCGGGCTGACGTCGGCGTCGACAGGTGTCGCGAAGCTGCAGTCCGGTGCTACGCAGCTGAACACCGCGCAGAAGCAGTTGTCAGCAGGAGCGACACAGTTGGCCACCGGCGCTGCACAGGCGTCGCAGGGTGCGTCGTCGTTGGCGTCCGGTGCTGCGAAGCTGGACAACGGTCTGGAGACGTTGGAGGACAAGACTGCGTCACTGCCGAACCAGACGAAGCAGCTGGCGGCCGGGGCGGACCAGGTTGCCGATGGCAACGAGAAGATCGCCGGCACGGGGCGACAGGTAGCGACCGCGTCCAGCACGTTGGTGAAGGACCTCAAGACGTTCGACACACAGCTGGCTGCACGGTTGAAGCAGCAGGGGCTGAGCCAGCACCAGATCAGGGTGATTCTGCTCGAGACGGCGAAGTTGCGAGCTCCCGTCGTACGGGCGAACACGAAGATCCAGGCGACGTCCAAGCAGCTCAACCAGCTAGCGAGCGGTGCGCGGAAGGTGTCGAACGGCGCGTCGGCGCTGGCCAAGGCGACGCCGGCTCTGACGAGTGGAATCAGTACTGCGTCCAGTGGGGCGCATCAGCTCAGCACAGGTGCTGGGCAGCTGAAGACCGGGCTGGGCACGCTGCAGACTGGTGCGCAGAAGCTTGCTGCGGGCGAGAAGCAGGCTGTCGCTGGGCAGGGGCAGTTGCTGACCGGTGTGAACAGCCTCGCGACCGGTGTGGGTCAGCTGAAGACCGGAGCGACGCAGCTGAACACCGGTCTGCAGAGCGGCGTGAAGCAGATCCCGAACCCGTCCGCCGATCAGCGCAAGGCGGTCGCCGAGACACTGGGTGCGCCGGTCACGCTGCAGAACGTCTCGCAGGCCACGGCTGACAGCTACGGTGCCGGTCTGGCCCCGTTCTTCCTCAGCCTCGCGTGCTGGATCGGGGCGTACGTCCTGTTCCTGCTGGTCCGTCCGTTGTCACCGCGCGCGCTGGCCGCGCTGCAGTCGCCGTTCCGTGTCGCGCTCGGCGGGTGGTTGCCTCCGGCGCTCTTCGGCGCGATCCAGGCCACGCTGGTCTTCGTCGCGGTCGTCCTGGGGCTGGGCATCCACGCCGCGCACCCGTGGCTGACCGTCGGCTTCCTGATCCTGACGTCGTTCACGTTCGTCGCGATCCTGCACGCGCTGTCCGCGTGGTTCGGCGCCGTCGGCAAGTTCCTCGGCCTGGTCCTGATGGTCGTCCAACTGGTCAGCGCCGGCGGCACCTTCCCGTGGCAGACCATCCCCGAACCCCTCTACTTCTTCCACCACGCCCTCCCGATGAGCTACGCCATCGACGGCGTCCGCCACCTCATGTACGGCGGCCCCGGCACCTCCCTCGGCCGAGACCTCCTCGCCCTAGCAGCCTGGTTCACCGCAGCCCTGGCAGCCTCAACCCTCGCCGCCCGCAAACAACGCGTCTGGCCAGCAAAGAAACTCCAGCCCGAATTGGCGCTCTAGCTGTTCACGAAGGTCGCGGTTTCGGTGAGGAGGGTGTTGGTGGTGGGTTGGTCGAAGAAGGTGATGAGGGCTTCGTAGGTGCCGGCTTCGGCGGCGGAGGGGTCTACTACGTAGCCGTAGTAGCCGTCGGTGTAGCCGATGACTCGGGTGATGGGGTGGGTGCTGTCGGCCTGGAGGCAGGCGCCGTGGACGGCGAAGAGTTCTACCGGGAGGTTGATCCAGCACACGTCGCCCATCGTCACGGTGCTGACCGGGAGGTCCAGGGCCGGTGGGAGGTCGGCTGCGGCCATCAGGGCCTGGCCGCGGGCGCCCTCCAGGCGGGTTAGGGAGATGCGGCCGGACGGGTCGCCGGCGTCGTTGGTACGGGACTCGGCGACGCGGCTCTCCACGACGGACGCGAGCTTCTCGGACTCGTCGACGGGCGGTACGGACCGGACAGGCAGAGTCAGAGTGGTACGACGGATGCTCGGCGCGGACTGAGGTAGCTCGAGACCGGGCGTAGCGAGAGCCTCACGGACCCGAGAAGCCAGTAGACCGCCCAGACGCGCGACCTCGGCGGCACCGCGACCCTGGCGGGTGAAGCGGGGGCTGACGTCACCCGCGGCCCCTTGCAGGAAGCCGACCACGGCGGGAGCGAGAGCGGCACGCGCGGCTCCGGGCCAGTCGGCCGAGTACTGCAGGTTCTCCGGGCCGTACGTCGTCGGATGGCACGCGAAGTCCAGCAGGACCGCCTCGAGGGAACCGCCGAGCCCGTGCAGCGCGAGGATGCCGGCGGTGGTGTCGTGCGGACCGTTCTTGCGGTGCCGGTTCGTACCGACGCCGATGACCTCGATCGAGTGCCAGCTCGCCGTCACCGGCTGCCGCTCGAGCACGGCCGACCGGACCGCGCCGACCAGCGACTCGACCAGCGGGCGTTCCCGCTCGGCCGGAATGATGGGGTGAATCTCGCCGGTCCATCCGGACGGACCGGAGTGGGTGTGCGATGCGGACACCACGACGTGCGACGGCGGGATGCCGGCAGCGGCACCGGCGGCCGCGGCGAGCTCCGATGAGAGCGCGCTCCCGACCGCGATCGCATCCAGCGTGAGCCACAGCACGCCCGGATCGTCCTCGGTGGACAACCAGATCAGGGTGGCTCGGAGCGGGTCCGCGGCACCGGTCGAGAGCCCGGCGCGGGCGGCGTACCCATCGAGCCGGTGGCCGGGCGGCGGGGTGACGTCCAGGGACGTCGCGGCCAGGAGGAGTTCGGTCACGTGAAGTCTCCAGCTGTCGTACCGGGACTGATCGGACGAGGTACGGCCAAGATAACGGCCTACACCGTAATTATCGAGGTCGCGCTCGACGGTGCGTGATGATCAGGTCGGCATACGTTCCGGCTGGTCCGTCGGCGAGGCGTTCCGCGCCGTCGAGCGAGTTGCCCGCCGCCGGTGTCAGCTTGGCCCGCGGCGGCAACGCCTCGCGGACAGGTGTCAGCAACTGCTCACCCGCGCCGTCGAACAGGCCGCCGACACACGCGACCGGCACAGGCCCCTCACCGGCCAGTTGGTCGACCGCGGCGCCGATCGTCTCGGCGATGTCGCCGGCCGCGGCGACCAGGAGGTCGAGCGCGACCGGATCGCCTTCGGCCGCACAGCGCAGTACTTCGGGGGCGAAGCGGGCCACGTCGTCGACCAGCGTGGACGACCGGTACAGCGCGACCGGATCGAGCGCGGTGTCCGCGAGCTTCGTCACCGGACCACGGCCGTCCCGGGCACGCTGTACGGCGACCAGTCCGGCGCGGCCGATCGCGAAGGCACTGCCCGCGTCGCCGAACAGGTACCCGTGCCCGTCGAGCTTGCGCCACGTACCGTCCCGATCCACGGCGAGACAGACGAGCCCGGTGCCCGCGGCAACAACGACGCCGTACCCGTCCGGCAACGCGCCGGCGTGTGCCGTGACCATGTCCTGGGTGAGGCGTACTTCGTCCGCGTTCAGCACCTCACCGACATCGGCCGCGAACCGTTCCGCGGCGCCGTGCGCCTGGGGATACCCGGTCAGGCCCAGTGCGACGACCTCGACCGGATCGGTCAGCTCGGCCTCGGACGCGGCAGCCCGAATGGCCTCGAGGAGATTGGACACGGCGTCCGGTCCGTGCGTGTAGCCGGGGCCGTTGCCGGAACGTCGGGACGGGAGGACACGAAGACGGAGCGCCGACTGGCCGCCGTCGATGGCGATGCGGGTCATTGAGTGGTCCCAGGTGGATAGTCCTGACAATGATGAAAGGCGGCGTACCCACAGGCTCCGGTTACCGGGGAAGGGCTGCCTCGAGGTCGTTCAGGAGCACGTCCAGCGGGACACCGGTGAGTTGGACGCTCGGCTGCATCCAGTCGTTGAGAATCGGGTCCTCGGTGGCCAGGTGGTCCGAGAACTCGGTCTGGCTGAGTTCGAACACATGGGCTGGGTTGCCGGTGAGGTCGACGACGGTCTGCATCAGCCGTCCGACCTGGTCCTCCCACAGCACGTCCTCGAACTCGTGCCGGTCCGGACGGATCAGCAGCAGGTCGACGTCGCTGTCGAGATCACCGTCACCACGCGCGACCGCGCCGTACACGCTGGTGTGCACCGGCGCGATCCGCCAGGCACTGATCTCGTCGGCGAGCCGGGCGATCAACGTACTGCGGAGGTTCGCGAGCTGCTCGACGATCGGGGCGACCAGGTGCTTGCGGTTGAGGCGATAGAGCAACGAGTTGCCCAGGTCGTCTACATGTACCAGACCGGTTGCTGCCAGGCGCTGCAGTACGAGGCGCACGCCCGCGACGCTTCCGGAGCCCGCGAGCTTGTGGATCTGCCGCCCCGACAGGCCGTCCTCGGCCTGGGCCAGCACCCGCAACACCGGCCCGTCCAACGACGGCACGACCGTGCTGATCGGACTGTTCAGATCCATGACCCGACCCTAGTGATCACCCGACCACGCCAGTAATCACCATGACACGTCAGCTACCTCTAACTAAGGTGGAGTAGACGACTGTGGTCTGTCCACGCGTGCTGCCGCGCGCCTCGACCGCCCCGTGATGCCGCGCAACCGCAGCCGTCAAAGCCGCCTGTCGTGCCCGAACGCGTGATCGACAAACCGGAAGCGATGGCCCTACGGCACCGGTAGTCTCCAGCTCTTCCCGCTGGGGATGCGAATGCGTTGTTCGTGCGGCGTTACGGTGACGCGGAAGCTTTGGATGTCCGGCTCGCCGGAGGAGTGCCATGACTCCACTGCGCTCTCGACTTGGTCCCAGAGACGCTGAGGGCCGCCCTGCTCGATAATCCGACGGCCCGGTCCTCCACGGAAGGCAGCATACGAATCGTCTGGCTGGACCAGCAGATGTTCGGGAAGGTCGCTGTCTGGGCCAAAGCTCACATGCTGAGCTTCTGGAACTGCCAACTGCGCTACAAGCTGGCCAGGTCCGTAGGTCGTGAGCACATCTGGCGCGAGCGTAGTCTCACGGGAGACCCCACCTTCAGATAGGTCCGGGATGACGACGGGCTGGGGGTTGTGCGCCCGGGAAGGCATGAAGCTCACGTACCCCGGCAAAAACTGTCCCTCCGCGGTTCCGTCACCAGTGACAGTCAGCTTGACGAGGCCGGTGCCTCCGAGCCAGCCCGACAGAGTAACCAGAATGATCGCGCCCAGTTTGGATTGCTGAAGCCAGGCCTGCGGGACGTACCGAAACGAACACGTCGCAATGATCCGGTCATACGGCGCTCCGCGGAGTGATCCCTCCTCGCCGTCGCCAACGACCAGTTGCGGGTGGTAACCAGCGCGGGCGAGCGCCTGACGAGCCCGTCCAGCCACTTCGGGGTCGACATCCACTGACGTCAGGTTGCTTTCACCGAGCCTGTGACAGCCGAGCGCGGTGGAGTACCCGGTGCCGGTTCCGACCTCCAGTACGCGGCTTCCGTCGACGACATCCAGGTCTTCCCACATCCGAACCACCAAGCTTGGCATCGTGGACGACGAGGTCGGGTTGCCGTCGACAGGTTCCAAGACATCGGCCGGTGAGATCTGGCCGTTCAGCTGAGTGACATGCGAGAGATCTTCGTAGGCCAGTCGGAGCCACCTCTCAGCGCCGGACCGCTCGGCCGAGATTGGATCCCACAGAGTCGGCCCGTCCGTCCGATCGATCTTGGCGAAGAATTCGGGGATGAACTCTTCCCGAGGAACGTCCTCGACTGCGGCTCGCCATTCCTTCGAGCGGACATGACCGGCACCGACGAGGTCCATGGCGAGTCGTGCTCGCAGCTCGGCCGCGTGCCAGGTGGGCTGGTTGGAGGTCACAGGTTTCCTTCCAGTGCATCGGCGAAGGTAGCTGCCATCGGCAGCCCGGTCGGTGGTTCCATCCACGCCCATTGGCCGTTGGGGTTGCACTCAAGAAAGTACGGCACGCCACCGGCGTCGAGTGCAAAGTCGAAGCAACCGAATATGAGGCCGAACCGCCGAAGGTAGAACTGCATGCGCTCACTGATTCCGACGGGCGGCTCGACGGCCTGGTAGGACAGGGTGTCGTAGTCGGAGCGCCAGTCCAAGCGATCGACCGATGAATCGATGCGGACGCAGAACACCTCGTCCCCGACCATCGTGACTCGCAGGTCGGCGACCTTGTCGACCACTTCGGCTTGAAACAGGTGCGCGGTGCCGGCGATCGAATCGTCCAGTTCGCCAGGCTCCACGCGCCGCGTCCAGATAGCCTGCGCCCGCCCCTCCCGCACGAGCGACGTGACTCGCAGTGGTTTGTAGACGATCGGTGCGTGCTTGTCTGCGAATGACCGCGCCACTGCTGGATCCGCGGTGATGAGCGTTGCCGGCACGTTGAATCCGAGTTCGGCCGCCACGGCCAGCTGATGCGGCTTGTATTCGGCCGCCCAATTGCGGTGAGGGTGGTTCACGTAGCGGGCATTCGGGAGGCTGGCAAGCACACCCCCCACACCTTCTCGCACTTGTGCCCTGGCGAACTCGGCGGCTGCCTGATCCAACCCGGGGAACGTGCTCGGAGTTGGCCGGCGCCAGTACACCGAAGTCACGTCGGCGAGGTCGAATTGGCGGCTGGACGTACCGATCGGCCCGGTCCATCGCCCCGATTCGGGATCCAGCGATGCCGACATGCTGACATCGCGTGGGAATTCGCCTGGGTCGACCCGGGCAACTTCACAGCGTCCGCGCTTGTTCAGCTCAGCGATAACTGCATCGGCCGTGACATCATCCGCCTCGGTGATCACCATGACGATCGGCCGGTGAAGTTGGCGAAGAGTCATCAGTCGCGATCGCTGTCGAAACCTGAGTCGCTGTCCGGTGCGGGACCGCCACCGCCGTCCTGACCGGTGGCAGTGCGCGGGTTGGTCGTCGTGCCGGAGCCGTGCTTCGGCGACGCCATCATCGGATCGACCACCACACCGTTGCCGTCCCGGAACCGACCCAACTGTGTCACCGGATCGACGTCGACGGTGCTGTAGCCCAAAGGCGCAGGCTCCGCGAAGTCGCTGGCGCGGCTGAGTCCCCAGGGTGTCGGCACGCTGTCATTCATCAACATCACTCCTCGTCTAGATTGCAATGCCCTTGAACTCCAGATCCGTCGTGGTTGACGGGGCCGGCGCCGGTCTCAGGGCTTCACGGCGCCGGTCCCGCCGATCGAGGGGAACGACACAAGTCCACCCGACGCAACCGCCGACGGGGAGGAGCAAAGGCCGTGCACTTGGCAACGACCGGTGCAGAACCTGTGCACTGCACACCAAATCGCCGCAGGAAGAGGAGTGTTCGCGGCGCTACCTTCCGGCTACAGTGAGTGGTCTGGTCCAGGATCCCGAAGAGGCTGCATGAGTTCGCCCAACGAGTTGTTCGCCGCACTGATGGACAGCGCCGGCTGCTCGCGAAGTGCTCTCGCCAAGGACATTCGAGAGCTGGCTGCAGCCAGAGGACTCAACAACATCCGTTGCGACCACGTCGACGTTGGCAGATGGCTGCAAGGGATGGTGCCGCGTGGCGAGAAGCCTGCGCTGATCGCCGAGGCACTTGGCCGACGCCTCGGCCGTGCCGTGTCATTGAACGATCTGGGCTTTCCGGCGGACCACCGTTGACGCTCGCGCTGACGTTCTCCGAGTCGCGCGACGTAACGATCCAAACCTCTCGCATGCTCTGGACAGAAGACTTGAAACGCTCGGAGTTCCTCCGCATGGCGGTCAGCGCGGGCTCCCTGACTACTCCGCTGGCGCGGTGGCTGATCTCACCCCCGGCTGATCCGCCGTACGGCACAGGGAGTTCGCGACGAGTCGGCGCCGACGACGTCGCTGCCGTACGTGCGACGCTGCATATGTTCGAGAGTCTCGACCACCAGTTCGGTGGTGGACATGCTCGCTCGGCAGCAGTCCAATACCTGAGTGACGCGGTGACACCGCTGCTGCACGCGCGCTACACGGATGCGATCGGGCGAGAGTTGTTCTCGGTCGCGGCTCAGTTCACCTACAAGACTGGCGCGATGGCGTATGACGTCGGCATGCACGGACTGGCACGTCGATACTTCGTCCAGGCTCTGAACCTGGCTCATGCATCCGGTGACCGCCCGCTGGGTGGGAAGGTTCTGGCGCTCATGAGTCATCAGGCCAACTACCTCGGTGAATACCAGGAGGCCGTTGATCTGGCGAGAGCCGCCGCGCTCGGCGCAGGCAGTGAGGCGACGTCGCGGACCAGGGCGATGTACGCCGCCATGGAGGCACGGGGCCTGGCAAGCATCGGCGACAAACGCGCCTGCCTGCGCATGATGAAGCAAGCGGACGCGAGCTTCGCTCAGGCCTCGGGGGATGACGAGCCGGATTGGATCGAGTACTTCGACCAAGCTGAGCTTCAGGATGAGCTTGCACATTGCTTCACGTCGCTCCGGGCGCCGAGAGACGCCGAGAATCATGCGAACCTTGCCCTGAGCCAGTCCTCAGATCTGCATCCGCGGAGCCGCACCTTCTGCCGGGTCTCGCTCGCCACCTCGTACCTCGACGCCGGTGATGTACCGCGCGCGTGCGACACGGCAATCGAAGCTGTGACGGCCGCCGGGAGGATCAAATCCGCGAGGATCCGGAACTATGTGCGGGTCTTCGATCGTCGCCTGAACGAGTTCGGATCTCAGCGGTCCATCACGGAATTTCGTGAGCGCGCCGGCACGCTGTTGGCCTCCTGATCGTCAGGTGCCCGGCGTCCAGGAGCGTGGTGCGTCAGGCTCGCGGAGTGAGGCGAGGCGGTTGGCCGCTTCGTTTCTGAGCCGTGGTTCGCGGGTCAGGCGACTCAGCAGCCAGGCGGTCATGCGGAACTCGCGGAGGGCGGTGTAGGTCTCGAAGCCTGACCAGCTCCGAACATCCCAGCCGTAGGCCTCGACGAAAGCGGCGTATTCGGAGTCGGAGTACCAGCCCAGGCGCTGATAGACAGCCGGTACGACCAGGTCCCACTGTCGTGGGCCAATGCTGAAGCGCTCGAGGTCCAGTAGCACAGCTCGGCTGTCGCTGCCGCGGATCGCGTTCTTGCGGTTCGCATCGCCATGAATCACACAGACCCGCAGTCCATCGCTGACGGATGCGTAGTCGACTTTGAGTTCTTCGAGCCGGTTGGCGAGGAAGTCACGGTCGCTCGGGCTCAGCTCGGACTCGGCGGCCTTGAGGTGCTCGTTCAGTCGCACGAACGGATTCAGCACGGGGACGTCAAAGTCCGTCGGTATCGGCAGTCGGTGCAATTGCCGCAGCAGGACTGCGAGTTCCGAGGTACTTGCGATGGATGCCTCGGGAATCTCATGCCACAGCGTGACGACGTGGCCGTCGACGCTCAGCGGCTGCTGAATCGACTCCAGCGGCTGCACTGCCGGGAGGCCCTGAGTTGCAAGCCATCGCCCGGTGCGAACCTCGCGGAGAGCCCGTTCCCCCGCTGCGGATGTCGCTATCCGAACTACCGTTCGCCCCGGCAACCGAAACACCGCGTTATCGGCGATCGGCCCTAATAGCTCGATCTCCCGATGGTCGAGCCCGAGCTTCGCGGCGACCGCTCGGACCACCACGAACGCCGCCTCGCGATCAACCGCCATACGAGCAGTCTGTCACCCCGACTGAGCTCCGTCGCCGCCGCACAGCGCAGTCGGGTCCTTGTCCTGACAGGCTGGCAACACCCAGTCAAAACCTCCGGTTGACCGCTGAGGCCAGCCACCACTCAAATCTCTTCTTTTCTCTGTTCTCTTTCCTCCCTCCTCCTACACCGTCTGCTACTCGGCTTGCGCTCCTCCAGCCACTGCGCAAAAACAAGCACGCTTGATTCTTTTTCCCGCCCGTGGGACGCTCGGCTGCACGAGCCCCTCGCGAGGGAGTGCAGCGTGCGACTGGACGAAGTGCTGGCGGATCTTTGGGCCGAGAGTGCGGAACTGGATCGGCTGGTGGGTGGGTTGGCCGCGGGTGAGTGGGCGACGCCGACGCCGGCCGAGGGGTGGACGATCGCGCATCAGATCGCTCACCTGGCCTGGACTGACGAGGCCACCCATCTGGCCGCGACCGATCCTGAGTCGTTCAAGGAGTCACTGCAAACAGCGGCTGCGAGTCCCACGACGTACGTCGATGACGGTGCCGCGGAGACTGCCGCGCTGCCGCCGGACCAGCTCCTGACGTACTGGCGGGAGACGCGGGCCGAGGTCGCCGAGGCGTTGAAGAAGGTGCCGGCCGGCGAGAAGGTGCTGTGGTACGGACCGCCGATGAGCCCGACGTCGATGGCGACCGCGCGGCTGATGGAGACGTGGGCGCACGGGCAGGACGTGTTCGACGCCCTCGGCGTACAACGGCAGCCGAGCAACCGTCTGCGGCACGTCGCCCATCTGGCGGTCCGCACGCGCGACTTCGCGTACCTGCTCAACAACCGCACGCCGCCCGCCGAACAGTTCCGCGTCGAGCTGACCGGACCGGACGGCGACCTGTGGACCTGGGGTCCGGAGGACGCCGGCCAGCGGGTGACCGCGCCGGCGGTCGACTTCTGTCTGCTCGCCACGCAACGCCGCCACCGGGACGACCTGGACGTGCGGGCCGAGGGCGCGGACGCCGAGGAATGGATGGGAATCATCCAGGCCTTCGCCGGTCTACCCGGAAAGGGCCGTAAGGCAGGACAGCATGACTGAGCCGATCCGGATCGGGAACGCGTCCGGCTTCTACGGGGACCGGTTCAGCGCGGTGCAGGAGATGCTGACCGGTGGGCCGCTGGACGTGCTGACCGGGGACTACCTGGCCGAGTTGACGATGCTCATCCTCGGCCGGGATCGCCTGAAGGACCCAGGACTGGGCTACGCGAGGACGTTCCTCAAGCAGCTCGAGACGGGCCTGGGCGAAGCGCTCGATCGAGGTGTGAAGATCGTCAGCAACGCGGGCGGCCTGAACCCGGCCGGTCTCGCGGAAGCGATCACCGAGCTGGCCGATCGGCTCGGGCTGCAGCCGAAGGTCGCGTACGTCGAGGGCGACGATCTCCTCGGCCGTGCCGAAGAGCTGGGCCTCGGTACGCCGATGACCGCCAACGCCTACCTCGGCGCGTGGGGAATCGCGGAGGCGTTGCAGGCCGGGGCGGATGTGGTGGTGACCGGTCGGGTCACCGATGCGTCCGTGATCGTCGGACCGGCCGCGGCGCATCACGGGTGGAAGCGGACGCAGTACGACGAACTCGCCGGGGCCGTCGTCGCCGGGCACGTGATCGAGTGCGGCTGCCAGGCGACCGGCGGGAACTATGCGTTCTTCACCGAGATCCGGGACTTCGGGCGCCCCGGGTTCCCGATCGCGGAGATCCACGCGGACGGCAGCAGCGTGATCACCAAACACGACAACACCGGCGGCGCGGTCACGATCGACACGGTCAAGGCACAACTGCTGTACGAGATCACCGGCGCCCGGTACGCGGGTCCGGACGTCACGACCCGCCTCGATGCGATCGAGCTGGACGAGGACGGTCCCGATCGCATCAAGATCTCGGGCGCGCGCGGTGAGGCCCCGCCGCCGACGTACAAGGTCTCGCTGAACAGCGTCGGCGGGTTCCGCAACGAGGTCGACTTCGTGCTCACCGGGCTGCAGCTGGAGCAGAAGGCCGAGCTGGTGCAGCGGCAGCTCGAGCAGGCGTTGCCGAAGCGGCCGGCCGAGCTGAAGTGGACGCTGGCCTGGACCGAGAAGCCGAACGCCGAGTCCGAGGAGGAAGCGAGCGTCTTCCTGCGCTGCGCGGTGAAGGACCCGGATCCGAAGGTGGTCGGCCGCGCGTTCAGCAACGCCGCGGTCGAGCTGGCGCTCGCGAGCTACCCGGGATTCCACGTCACCGCGCCGCCCGGCGACGGTTCGCCGTACGGCGTCTTCCGTGCTGGGTACGTCGACATTCACGAGGTGCAGCACGTCGTCGTACTGCCGGACGGCTCGCGGCACCCGATCGAACCGGCCGCTGAGACTCAACCGCTGCAACCGGTCGACGACATCGAGGCGCCGATGCCGTTGCTGCAGCTCTCGAGCGGACCGCCGCGCACCCGCGAGGTTCCGCTCGGCCGGATCGTCGGCGCGCGCTCGGGCGACAAGGGCGGCGACGCGAACGTGGGTGTGTGGGCCCGCGACGAGAAGTCGTGGCGCTGGCTCGCGCACACCCTCACGGTCGAGCTCTTCACCGAGCTTCTCCCGGAGACGCAGCCGCTGATCGTCACCCGGCACCTGCTGCCGAACCTGTGGGCGATGAACTTCGTCGTCGAGGGTCTGCTGGGCGAGGGCGTCGCGGCGCAGGCCCGGTTCGATCCGCAGGCGAAGGCGCTGGGTGAGTGGCTGCGGTCGCGGTACGTCGACGTACCGGAGGTGCTGTTGTGAGTGCCGAAGAAACAGCACTGCGGGAGTCGGTACGGCGGTTCATGGCGGCTGAGGTGTTGCCGCATCTGGATCAATGGGAGCGGGACGGCGAGCTGCCACGGGAGTTGCACAAGAAGGCCGGCGCCTTGGGGTTGCTGGGCGTCGGGTTCCCGGAGGAGGTCGGTGGCGGGGGCGGGTCACTCCTCGACGCGATCGCCGTCGTCGAGGAGATGCATTACGCCGGCGGGTCCGGCGGACTCGTCTCCTCCCTTCTGACGTGCGGTATCGCCCTTCCCCACATCGTTGCTGGAGGCAATCAACAGCACATCGAGCGGTGGGTCCGGCCGACGCTGGACGGTGAGCTGATCGGCGCGCTGGCGATCACGGAGCCTGGTGGCGGATCGGATGTGGCTTCCCTCCGTACGACGGCGCGCCGCGAGGGCGAGGTGTTCGTGGTGAACGGCGCGAAGACCTACATCACCTCAGGTTGCCGCGCGGACTTCGTGACAACCGCCGTACGCACTGGTGGACCTGGAGCGCACGGGATCAGCTTGCTGGTGATCGAGCGCGGTACGCCGGGGTTCGCGGTGTCTCGGAAGCTGGCGAAGATGGGGTGGTTGTGCTCGGACACGGCTGAGCTGTCGTTCATGGATGTTCGCGTGCCGGCCGAGAATCTGGTCGGGGCCCAGGACTCCGGTTTCGTGCAGCTGGCGGTGAACTTCGTGGCCGAGCGGCTCACGCTGGCTGTGCAGGCGTACGCCGGCGCGCAGCGGGCGCTCGATCTGACGGTCGAGTGGTGCCGGCAACGCGACACGTTCGGCCGGCCGTTGATCTCACGGCAGACGGTGCAGCACACGCTGACCGAGATGGCTCGGCGGATCTCCGTGGCGCGGGTCTATGTGCACGAGGTGGCGCGGCGGGCAGGCGCGGGCGAGGACGTGATCGCGGAGACGTGCTTCGCGAAGAACACTGCGGTCGAGGCCGGGCAATGGGTCTGCGACCAGGCGCTGCAGTTGCACGGCGGGTTCGGGTACATGCGGGAAGCCGAGGTGGAACGCCAGTACCGCGACCAGAAGATCCTGGCCATCGGTGGCGGCACCACCGAGATCCTGACCGGCCTCGCCGCCAAGAGACGGGGGTACACGGCATGAGCAACCGCGACGCGATGCTGGAGAAGCTCGCCGCGCTCGACGTCGAGCACGAGAAAGCGCTGGCCGGCGGCGGATCGAAGTACGTCGAGCGGCATCACAAGCGCGGGAAGCTGCTGGTGCGGGAGCGGATCGAGCTGCTGCTGGACCCGGACTCGTACTTCCTCGAACTGTCACCGCTGGCCGGCTGGGGTTCGGACTTCACGGTCGGTGCCAGCCTGGTGACGGGGATCGGCGTGGTCGAGGGCGTCGAGTGCCTGATCACCGCGAACGACCCGACCGTCAAGGGCGGTGCGAGCAACCCGTGGACGCTTCGCAAGGCGCTCAGGGCCGACGAGATCGCGCGGGCCAACCGACTTCCGGTGATCAGCCTGGTCGAGTCCGGCGGCGCGGATCTGCCGACGCAGAAGGAGATCTTCATCCCCGGCGGGGCGATGTTCCGGAACCTGACCCGGTTGTCGGCCGAGGGGATCCCGACGATCGCGCTGGTGTTCGGCAACTCGACCGCGGGCGGTGCGTACATCCCCGGCATGAGCGACTACGTGGTGATGGTCGACGGCGGCGCGAAGGTGTTCCTGGCCGGGCCGCCGCTGGTCAAGATGGCGACCGGTGAGGACGCCGACGACGAGTCGCTCGGCGGCGCGGCGATGCACGCGCGGAAGTCCGGTCTGGCCGACTACTTCGCGGTGGACGAGCCGGACGCGATCCGGCTCGGACGGCAGATCGTCTCGCGACTGAACTGGCGCAAACAGGGTCCGGCGCCGAAGCCGTCGTACGACGAACCTCTGTACGACGCCGACGACCTGCTCGACATCGTGCCGGGGGACCTCAAGGTGCCGTTCGATCCGCGGGACGTAGTCGCTCGCGTGGTGGACGGGTCGGTGTTCGACGAGTTCAAGCCGCTGTACGGGTCGTCGCTGGCGACCGGGTGGGCGTCGGTGTACGGGTACCCGGTGGGGATTCTCGCGAACGCGCGCGGGGTACTGTTCAGCGAGGAGTCGCAGAAGGCGGCGCAGTTCATCCAGCTCGCGAACCGGTCCGATACGCCGCTGATCTTCCTGCACAACACGACCGGGTACATGGTCGGGCAGGAGTACGAGCAGGGCGGGATCATCAAGCACGGCGCGCAGATGATCAACGCGGTGTCGAACTCGAAGGTCCCGCACCTCTCGATCCTGATGGGGGCGTCGTACGGCGCCGGGCACTACGGGATGTGCGGACGGGCGTTCGATCCGCGGTTCCTGTTCGCGTGGCCCTCGGCGAAATCGGCGGTGATGGGTCCGCAGCAGCTCGCCGGCGTGCTGTCGATCGTCGCGCGGGCGGCCGCGGAGGCCAAGGGGATGCCGTACGACGAGGACGGCGACCGGCAGATGCGCGCGTACGTCGAGGGCCAGATCGAGGCGGAGTCGTTGCCGATGTTCCTGTCCGGCCGGTTGTACGACGACGGCGTGATCGATCCGCGCGACACCCGAACGGTTCTGGGCATCTGCCTGTCCGCCATCCACTCCGCCCCGGTCGAAGGTACGTCGTCCTTCGGCGTCTTCAGGATGTGAGCCCCGATGATCACCTCTGTACTCGTGGCCAATCGCGGCGAGATCGCTCGGCGCATCTTCCGCACTGCCCGGGCGCTCGGTCTGTCCACGGTCGCCGTCTACTCGACCGCGGACGCCCGGATGCCGTTCGTGGACGAGGCGGACGCCGCGGTCCATCTCCCCGGGAACGCCCCGGGTGACACGTATCTGCGGGCCGAGCTCATCATCGACGCGGCCCGACGGGCGGGCGCGGACGCTGTACATCCCGGGTACGGGTTCCTGTCGGAGAACGCGGCGTTCGCGCAGGCGGTGATCGACGCGGGGCTGACGTGGATCGGGCCGCCGGTGGATGCGATCTCGTCGATGGGGTCGAAGATCGAGGCGAAGAAGCTGATGGCGGCGGCCGGCGTACCGGTCCTCGCCGAGCTGACCCCGGCCGCGGTGGCGGCGTCCGACCTTCCCGTGCTGGTGAAGGCGTCGGCCGGTGGCGGCGGGCGTGGGATGCGGGTGGTGTCGCGGCTGGAGGATCTTGCCGCCGAGATCGACGCGGCGTCGGCGGAGGCGTTGTCGGCGTTCGGGGACGGGACTGTCTTCTGCGAGCGGTACCTGGCGACCGGGCGGCACATCGAGGTGCAGGTGATGGCCGACCGGCACGGCACGATCTGGGCGGTCGGCGAACGCGAGTGCTCGATCCAGCGCCGCCATCAGAAGGTGGTCGAGGAGGCGCCGTCGCCGCTGGTCGAACGGATTCCGTCGATGCGGGCGGAGCTGTTCGACGCGGCACGGAAAGCGGCGGCCGCGATCGGGTACGTGGGGGCCGGGACGGTCGAGTTCCTCGCGGACGAGAGCGGCAACTTCTACTTCCTCGAAATGAACACCCGCCTCCAGGTGGAGCATCCGGTGACCGAGGAGACCACCGGGCTGGACCTGGTCGAACTCCAGTTCGCCGTCGCCGCGGGCGAGCGGCTGCCGGTGAATCCGCCGCCCACGGTCGGGCATGCGATCGAGGTCCGGCTGTACGCGGAGGATCCGCTGCACGACTGGCAACCGCAGACGGGAACGCTCCACCGCTTCACACTGGAGCGAGAGGTTCGGGTCGACTCCGGAGTCGAGGACGGGTCGGAGGTGTCGCCGTACTACGACGCGATGCTGGCGAAGGTGATCGAGTTCGGGCCGGATCGTACGGCGGTCGCGCGGCGGCTCGCCGGCGTACTGGAACGCGCGACGATCCACGGGGTCGGGACGAACCGCGAGTTGCTGGCGTGGATCCTCCGGCACCCGGCGTTCCTCGCGGGCGACACCGACACCGCGTTCTTCGACAAGTACGGCGTGGGGCCGGGGACCGATGACGCGGTGGTGCGGGTGTCGGCGCTGGCGGCTGCGCTTGCCGATGCTGCGGGCCGGCAGGCGGGTGTCCACGGGCGCAAGGCCGGCGGGCCGGTGCGGGTGCCGAGTGGGTGGCGGAACCTGCCGTCGCAGCCGCAACGCAAGAGCTACCGGGCCGGCGACGCGGTGCACGAGGTCGAGTACCGGCTGACGCGGGACGGGTTGGTTGTGGACGGCAACATCACGCTCCTGGACAGCGGCCCGGAGCGAGTGGTGTTGGAGGTCGACGGCGTACGCCGGGTGTTCGGCGTCGCGGCGTACGGCGGGCTCGTGTGTGTGGACTCGTCGCTCGGAAGTGTGAGCCTGACACCGGTGGAGCGGTTCGTGGATCCGGCCGATCAGGTGGCCGCCGGGTCGTTGGTGGCGCCCATGCCGGGGACCGTGATCCGGGTCGGCGTCGCGGTCGGTGACGTGGTGAAACAAGGACAGCCGCTGCTGTGGCTGGAGGCGATGAAGATGGAGCACACGATCGCCGCCCCGGCAGACGGCGTGGTCGGCGAGTTGACGGTGGAAGCAGGACAACAGGTCGAGGTCGGCGCCGTATTGGCCGTGGTTGGGGAGGATGCATGAGCTTCGTCGAGTCGGAGGAACGTCGGGAGCTGCGGAAGGTCGTCAGCGAGCTCGGCAAGAAGTACGGCTATGAGTGGTTCAACCAGCAGGCTCGGACCGGCGGGCACACCACCGAGCTGTGGCTGGAAGCCGGCAAGCTCGGGTTCCTCGGCGTGAACCTGCCCGAGCAGTACGGCGGCGGAGGCGGCGGTATGGCCGACCTGTCGATCGTGCTCGAGGAGCTCGGCGCGGCGGGCTGCCCGCTGCTGATGATGGTCGTGTCCCCGTCGATCTGCGGCACCGTGATCTCCCGCTTCGGCACCGACGATCAGAAACAGCAGTGGCTCCCGGGACTCGCCGACGGGACGACGATCATGGCGTTCGCGATCACCGAACCCGACGCCGGCTCGAACTCGCACCAGATCACCACCACGGCCCGCCGGACCGACGACGGCTGGTCGCTGACCGGGCGCAAGGTGTTCATCTCCGGGCTCGACGTCGCGAAGGCGATCCTGGTCGTCGGACGCACCGAGGACGCCCGGACCGGGAAGCTCAAACCGGCGCTGTTCATCGTCCCGATCGTCGCGCCGGGCGTGGAGTTCCAGCGGATCGAGATGGATCTGATCAGCCCGGACAAGCAGTACGCGTTGTTCCTGGACGACGTACACCTGCCGCGGGAAGCGCTCGTCGGGTCCGAGGACGCGGCGCTGATGCAGTTGTTCGCGGGGCTCAACCCGGAGCGGATCATGGCGTCCGCGTTCGCGATCGGCATCGCGCGGCATGCCCTCGGCAAGGCGACGGCGTACGTCAAGGAACGGCAGGTCTGGAAGGCCCCGATCGGTGCGCACCAGGGCCTCTCGCACCCGCTCGCGCAGATCAAGATCGAGCTCGAACTGGCCCGGCTGATGATGCAGAAGGCGGCCGCGCTGTACGACGCGGGCGACGACATGGGCGCGGGCGAGGCCGCGAACATGGCGAAGTACGCCGCCGGCGAGGTCGCGGTACGAGCCACCGATCAGGCCGTGCAATCGCTCGGTGGGAACGGTATGACGGTCGAGTACGGCGTCGCGTCGCTCGTCGCGGCCGCCCGCGCGACCCGGATCGCGCCGGTGAGCCGGGAAATGATCCTGAACTTCGTGGCACAACACAGCCTGGGACTGCCCAAGTCGTACTAAGGAGTGGGGCAATGATCATCACCAGTGAGTTCCCGCCCGTCGAGGTGCTCGACGTACCGATCCACGACGCCGTTCTCGGTAGAGCCCAGGAGTACGGCGACCGGCCGGCGATGGTCGACGGTGTCACCGGCAAAGAGCTGAGCTACGCCCAACTGGACCACCTGACCCGTCGGGTCGCGGCGGGCCTGGCGGAGCTCGGCATCCGGCACGGCGACGTGATCGCGCTGTACAGCCCGAACACGATCCTGTACCCCGTGGTGTTCTACGGCGCCACCCGCGCCGGCGCGACCGTGACCACGGTGAACGCGCTCTACACCGCCGACGAGCTGCACAAGCAGCTGATCGATTCGAAGGCGAAGTTGCTGGTGACGATTTCGCTGTTCCTGCCGGTCGCGACCGCGGCGATCGAAGGCACCGACGTCTCGGAGATCTTTGTCTGCGATCAAGCCGAGGGGTATAGGTCGGTGCAGGAGCTGTTCGCGTCGACGGGCCCGGAGCCGGTGGTGACGATCGATCCGGCGGCCGATGTCGCCGTACTGCCGTACTCCAGTGGGACCACCGGCGCGGCCAAGGGCGTGATGCTGACGCACCGGAACATCGCGACGAACATCGCGCAGGCCGAGGCCACGATCAAGCTGGGCGAGAACGAGCGGGTCATCGCGATCCTGCCGTTCTTCCACATCTACGGGCTCACCGTCCTGATGAACCTGCCGCTGCGGCTCGGCATCACGGTGGTGGTGCTGCCGAAGTTCGACCTGGAGCAGTTCCTGACCACGCTCCAGGACCAGCGGATCACGCGGGCGTTCGTCGCACCACCGGTGGTTCTGGCGCTGGCGAAGCACCCGGCCGTCGACTCGTTCGACCTGTCCGCACTGCAGCACGTGATGTCGGCCGCGGCGCCGTTGGACGGCGAACTGGCCGAGGCGTGCGCGAAGCGACTCGGTCTGCATGCGGTGACGCAGGCCTACGGGATGACCGAGTTGTCGCCGGGAACGCACGCCGTACCGCAGGACGACCCGGAGCCGCCGCCGGGCGCGGTCGGCAAGCTGTTCCCGTCGACCGAGATGCGGCTGGTCGGGGCCGACGGCAACGACGCGGACGAGGGCGAGATCTGGATCCGCGGCCCGCAGGTGATGAAGGGGTACCTCGGGCGGCAGGCCGAGACGGACGCGACGATCGACACGGACGGCTGGCTGCACACCGGCGACATCGGCCGGGTGGACGCACGCGGCTACCTGTACGTCGTGGACCGGGTGAAGGAGCTGATCAAGTACCACGGGTACCAGGTGCCGCCCGCGGAACTGGAGGCCGTGCTGCTCACCGACGACCGGATCGCGGACGCGGCCGTCATCGGCGTCAGCGCGGACGGCAACGAAGTACCGAAGGCGTTCGTGGTGCCGATGCCGGGCGTGACGCTGACGGCGGACGACGTCATGGAGTACGTCGCTGCGCGGGTGGCGCCGTACAAGAAGATCCGGCAGGTGGAGTTCATCGACGCCGTACCGAAGGCTGCGTCCGGGAAGATCCTGCGGCGGGAACTGCGGGCCCGTGAGGCCGCGCGTGAGTGAAGTTCTGAAAGCACCCCAGCAGGACCGGTCGCGGGCGACGCGGCAGCGGTTGCTGGAGGCCTCGGTCGAGTCGCTGGCCGAGGTCGGGTACGCCGCGACGACGGTGTCGGTCGTCGCGGCGCGGGCCGGGGTGTCGCGGGGTGCGGCACAGCATCACTTCCCGACCCGGGCGGACCTGTTCGCGGCGGCGGTCGAGTACATGACCGAGGTGCGGTTGGCGGAGATCCGCGCGCAGGCCGGTGCATTGCCGAGCGGGGCGGGGCGTACCGAGGCGATCGTCGGGATGCTGGCGGATGTGTACACCGGTCCGCTGTTCCGGGCCGCACTGCACCTGTGGGTGGCGGCGTCGACAGAGGAGGCGTTGCGGCAGCAGATCGTTCGGCTGGAGTCATATGTGGGGCGGCAGGCGCACCGGGCGTTGCTCGACGTACTCGAGGTGAACGAACGGACGCCTGGGGTGCGGGAGACCGTGCAGGGCGTGCTGGACATGGCGCGTGGTTTGGGGCTGGCTGACCTGCTGACGGACGACAGCGCGCGGCGGAGAGGCATCGTGCGGCAGTGGAGCCGCATCCTCGATCAGGCCTTGCGTGACCCTGGTGTGTGACCGAAGGCGCTCTTGAACGTGTCGATGAACGCACTGGTCGACGCCCAACCACACCGGTGCGCCACGCGAGTCACCGACTCTCCTCCCGCTAGCAGCCGGAGAGCCTCGTGCAGTCGCAGCTGGGTTCGCCACTGCGGGAAGGTCATCCCTAGGTCGGTTCTGCACAGCCGGCTGAGAGTCCGCTCACTCGCACCAACCTCCCGCCCGAGCTCCGTCAGAGTCCTGGCCTCAGCTGGGTTGTCCCGCAGCAGGTCGCAGACAGCTGCGAGCCGAGGGTCACGCGGCGTCGGCAGGTACGTAGGACGCTGAGGCGACCGCCGCAGCTGGTCCAGTAGTACTGCGCGCAAGCGCTGTGACTCATCTGGGTGGCTATCTGTGGGACCTGTGTACGTGAGGATCAGTTCGCGGAGGAGGGGACTGACTACTAGGGCTGACGGTTGGTCCAGGGCGAGCGGGTTCTCCTCCAGGCCGATGGTGTGGAGGGTGGTCTCGCCGTACGCGCGGTGCTGGTGGAGGGTGCCGGCCGGGATCCAGATGGCTCTGGTGGCGGGGGCCACCCAGCTGCCGGCGTCCGTGGTGACGGAGAGAACACCGCGCCCGGCGTACACAATCTGGTTCCGGTCGTGCCAGTGCGGCTCGATCCCGCCACCGGCCTGGATCGGCTGGTGGCCGGTCGTCGCGGGACGTTGGCGGGTTTCCGGCATGACTTGGCATTTTATCGGAAGCCGGACAGGCCACCCGGCAGTGACGATCGACAGGTGAAGAGATCGATCGGGCTGATGGCCGCCGGCCACGCGTGCGTGGACATCTACCAGGGCTGCGTGCCGGCGCTCGTACCGTTCCTGGCCGCCGAGCGCGGCCTCGGGTACGTCGCCGTCTCCGGCATCACCCTCGCGGCGACCCTGCTCTCCTCGGTCGTCCAGCCCGTGTTCGGCGTACTGACCGATCGCCGTCCGCTCACCTGGCTGATTCCGGTCGCGATGACCACCGCCGGACTCGGTATCGCCCTCATCGGCGTCGGACAGACCTACTGGCTCATGTGGCTGGCGGCCGCGCTGTCCGGGCTCGGCGTCGCGGCATACCACCCGGAGGCCGCCCGGATGGCCCGCGTCGTCAGCGGTGGCAGCCACGTGGGGATGAGCTGGTTCTCGGTCGGTGGGAACGTCGGGTTCGCACTAGCACCTGTCCTCGTCACCCCGATCATCGCCGCGGGCGGGCTGTCGCTCACGCCACTGCTCGTCGTACCGGCGCTGTTCGGCGCGACAGTCACCACGTGGGCGGTCCGCTCGCGCACCGCCGTCGCCGTCACCTGCGGCAATGGTGAAGGCGCAGACGACTGGCCGTCGTTCCTGCGGTTGTCGCTGATCATGGTCTGCCGGTCGATCGTGTTCGTCGGTCTCGGCACCTTCATCGCGCTGTACGCCGGCCAACGCGTCGGCGGCGGTACGACGACCGGCGGGATCGCCCTGTTCGTCCTGTTCGCCGCCGGCGCACTCGGCACCCTCCTCGGCGGCCGCCTCGCCACCCGCTACGGACGAGTCCGCACCCTCCGGACGTCGTACGCCGTCGCCGTTCCCGCGATCGCGTGCCTGGTCTTCGTTCCCGGACCGGCGTTCTTCGGTTTCCTCGCGGCGACCGCGATCGCGATGTCCATCCCCTTCTCGCTGCACGTGACGCTGGGCCAGGACTTCCTCCCCGGCCGCGTAGGCACCGCAGGCGGCATGACCCTCGGCCTCGCCGTCAGCATCGGCGGCGTCGCCACCCCACTCCTCGGCACCATCGCCGAGCACACCTCACTACGCCTCGCCCTCAGCACCCTCATCGCACTGGCTCTGTGCAGCACCTTGATCGCCCACGCCCTCACCGAGCCCGCCACGGAATGACTAACGGCGGGCGGCGCGTTCGGCGATGCGGAGGTCTACCTTGGCGGCGAGTTCGTCCGGTACGCACTCGGCCAGGTGGTCGCGGACGAGCAGGTGGATGAACGAGTACTGCGCATGGCCGGTGCGGGCCAGCACGTAGCGATCAGCGGCGTACTGCAGGAACGCCCTGCGGTGCCACGGCAGGTAGCCGCTCCAGCGCAGCAGTGAGTCGTGCAGCAAGCGGGACATCGGTCCAGCGAGAACAGGTGGCCGGCGACGCCACGCCTTCGCGGCGACCGTGCCGACCACGATTCCGGCGACCGCCTCCAGTTGCGGTGACGCCAGGTCCGCTCCGAGAAGCAGTGCGACCAGAAACGCGACGACAGCTCCACCGGCGACCCATGGGTCCATCCGCCACCCCTTGTCGCCTGTGCTGGGGAGATGGTCGGTCGGTAGGGACTTGATCATCCGGATGCCCTGAGCAACCAGCAGCCCGACCGCTACCCCACAGGCGAAGGCAGTCGCATCGCCGAAGCTCAGGGTTATCCAGCTCGCCACTGCAACCACAGCTACCCGTACGCCGAGCAGCAGCCGCCGCCGGTTGTTGTGAAAGACGAGCAGTTCGACGCCATAGGCTCCAGCGATCACAGCAGCCTCGACAACGAGTGTCGGCTTCGCTGTGAGCAGCTCGACCAGTCCGAGCGCAGCAACGGTCACAGCGACCGTGACCGCCGTACCGCCGAAGAGGATGAGCGCGAACAGCGGTACGCGGTCCGGTCCGCTCCCTTCGTGCTTCTGCCAGGGATGCGGCAACAGATGCACGAGCAACAAGGCAGAGCCGGCCGCAGCGAGTCCCGCGAGTGCGCCGTACTGCGCGACCATCACCAGCGTCACGCCGGCAGTGAGTGACGCGAACAGTGCGGGCAGACACACGGCATGCGTCAGGTAGTCCACCCCCGGCAGCGACAACCCGTACCAGCCGTCGGGCATCATCCACCGAGGCACTGCAGTCCGGTCCCCCGCTCGGCGACGAGTCCACCAGGCCAGACACCACAGACGCCGCACGGCGGTCTTGGCGTCGTACTGTCGCGCGGTCTGGCGGTTCCGGGCGAGCACCTCGCAGATGTAGGTGTCGAAGAGCTCCCGGCGCAGGTCCGCGACGCCCCGCGCGTTGATGTCCTCGGGCGCGCGGCCCTGGTACGCGAGGACCATCACATTGAGCATCAGCGGCGAGTTGACCAGTTCCCAGAGTGCGGCGTCCTGCTCGATCGCTGCGCGCGCACCGTCGAGCGCGGGCCCGACCTCGGCGAAGTACCCCAGGACCTGTTCCTTCGTGAGCGGCCTGATGTGGACCGCCCCGAACAGCCGCAGCTTCTGCGGGAGGCGTTCGTAGTCGTTGGTCCGGCACGTCACCGCGAGCTGGCCGATCCGGTAGTTGTGGCGGAGTTCTTCCAGCGCCGGGGCGAGCTTGGCGCGGTGCGGCTCGGCGATCTCGTCCAGTCCGTCCAGCAGCAGGGTCAGCTGACCGTCGCTCAGCCAGGTCCGTCCGACAGCGGGTGGGATGCCGTAGCGCTCGTCGAGCTCGTACAGCAGCCAGCGCACAAAGCCCGCGAGCAGTGGGCTGTCACTCGGGTCGTCGTCCTTCTGGTACGACGTCTGCGCGGACCAGCCGGCGAGATCCACCACCACCGGCATCGGCTGGTCCTTGCTGTCCTGTGCCTGCTCGGCGAGGTTCCGGGCGAGGTCCAGCAGCAGAGTGGTCTTGCCGGCACCGGGTGCGCCGAGGATCAGCATGGAGTCCTGCAGTTCGTCGAAGACGCCTGCGATGTCCGCTTCGTTGGGGACGCGCCGCGGTGCGCTGTCGAGCGGCTGGACGAACAGGTCGTACGGGCGGACCACGACGCCCGGATGCTCGTCCAGCGCCAGCGCGATCCGGGTCCGCGCGGCGAGCGAGCCGGCCCGGCGCTCGGAGTAGTACCGGTCGATGCGAGCGAGCGCGTTCGGGCGGTTCCGCGGCTGGTCGGCAGCCCGCCGGGAGATCCGCGGCAGGCGGCGGTCACGGAGCTCGAACAGTGCGGTCAGCACGGCGACCAGCCAGAGCACCCCGATCGCCGGCCAGACCCAGCCGACGTACGGCGCAAGGAACGCAGGAGCGGTGCCGCCGGTGCCGACGTTGATCGCGATCGGGAGCAGCACCAGCCCGAGCGAGACCGTGACCACGAGCACGACGCCACGCAGCACGACCCGCATCCTCACCCTCGGAGCGTAACGGTCCGTGAGCCCACCGTCCCGGCGAAGCGCGTCCCCTCGGCCCTTGCACCTGCGCCCGCTGCGTCGTCGTCTCCACGGACGTCCACTGGGCGGCCGCGGGGTGGGGAACATCTGTCGATTCACATACATTGGTTGGTGATATGACTACAGAGCGGATCGACCGGACAGGTGTGGGACTTCGCTCGGAGCGAGGGCCGATTCTGCTCGCGGTGATGCTGAGCGTCGGGCTGGTCGCGATCGACGCGACGATCCTCGCCACCGCCGTACCGTCCGTCGTCGCCGACCTCGGCGGATTCACCCAGTTCCCCTGGCTGTTCTCGATCTACCTGCTCGCGCAGGCCGTGTCGGTGCCGATCTACGGCAAGCTCGCCGACCAGCGCGGACGGAAGCCGATCATGCTGCTCGGCGTCGGGCTGTTCCTGCTCGGGTCGGTGCTGTGCGGGTTCGCCTGGAGCATGCCCGCGCTGATCGCGTTCCGGCTGATCCAGGGGCTCGGCGCCGGGGCGATCCAGCCGATCGGGATGACGATCGTCGGCGACATCTACACGGTCGCGGAACGGGCCAAGGTGCAGGGCTACATCGCCAGCGTCTGGGGGATCTCGTCGTTCGTCGGCCCGACGCTCGGCGGCGTGTTCTCGGACTTCATCTCCTGGCGGTGGATCTTCTTCGTGAACATCCCGCTCGGGATGGCGGCCGCCTGGGTGCTGGTCCGCCGGTTCGACGAGAAGGTGGCGGACAAGACCAGTCACCGGATCGACTACGCCGGCGCGATCCTGCTCGCGGTCGGCGGTTCGCTGCTGCTGCTCGGGCTGCTCGAGGGCGGCGTGATGTGGGACTGGGACTCGCCGGCGAGCATCGTGATCCTGGCCGCGGCCGTCGTCCTGCTGACCGCGTTCGTGCTGGTCGAGCGGCACGCCGCCGAACCGATCCTGCCGCTCTGGGTGCTCGGCCAGCGGGTCCTGAACTCGGCGAACTCGGCCGCGTTGCTGATCGGGTTGCTGATGATCGGGCTGTCGACGTACGTGCCGCTGTTCGCCCAGAGCGTCCTCGGTACGTCGGCCCTCGTCGCCGGGTTCACGCTCGCCGCGATGACGCTGGGCTGGCCGATCGCGGCGTCCCTCGCCGGGCGGATCTACCTGCGCGTCGGCTTCCGTACGACGATGTCGATGGGCGCACTGATCGTCGTCCTCGGATCCGGCGTACTGCTCACGGTCGACGCCACGAGCGCCGTACTGCACCTCGCCGCCGCCTGCTTCATCATCGGCATCGGGCTCGGGTTCTCCGCGTCACCGTCGGTCGTCGCGGCACAGTCGTCCGTCGAGTGGCAGACGCGCGGTGTCGTGACCGGGGCGAACATGTTCGCGCGCTCGGTCGGCAGTGCGGTCGGGGTCGCGGTCTTCGGCGCGGTGGCGAACGGGGTCGTCGCAGCTCGCCTGGGTGATGACCACGCGGACCTGGAGAAGGTACCCGCCGGGGTCCTGGCCCCCGCCATCCACGACGTCTACTACGGTGCCGCCGCAGCCGCCCTCCTCCTCGTCGTAGCCGTTCTCTTCATGCCCAACCGAATTACCGAGCACCCCGTCCGCTAGCTAGCTCAGTAGGTTGGGGCCATGCGCGCGGTCGACTGTGTTGGGGCACTGATCCAGGACGCGGAACATCGCGTCTATCTGCAGCGGCGTACGGCGGACCGGCGGTTGCTGCCGGGGATCTGGGACATCGTCGGTGGGCATCTGGAGGCGGGCGAGACGCCTGAGCAGGCGCTGGCGCGGGAGGTCGAGGAAGAGACCGGCTGGAAGGTCCGCGAGATCGTCCGGACCGTCGCGGACTGGGAATGGGAGTGGGAGGGCCGGGTACGGCGAGAGGTCGACTACCTCGTCACCGTCGACGGAGACCTCACCCAGCCGCGCCTCGAAGCCGGTAAGCACGATGCGTCCGCCTGGGCTGGACCGGGCGACCTTGACCTGCTGATGGAGAACCGGACCGACGGCGACCGGCGCCTGCGGGACCTGGTGGCGCATGTGGTCCGGACACGGTTAACCGACCGCCTCCGACTGGAGCCGATCACCGGCCCGAACGGCGTACTGCCCGGACACGGACCGGACCTCGAGCGGCTGTATGCGGACCCGTGGGTGGCCCGCTGGTACGACGCGACGTGGTCACCGGAGGAGGCGGCCGCGCAAGCCGCCACGCAGCAGGCGAACTGGGACCGCGACTCGGTGGGCAAGTGGATCGCGTACGAGCGCTTGAGTGGCGAACTGGCCGGGCGCGGCGGAATGTCCCGGATGGCACCTGGTACGCCGATCGCCGAGGCCATCGCGGCGTTGGTGGGACCCGAGTGGACAGGCCTCGAACTCGGCTGGGCCCTCGTTGAGTCCGCCCGCGGCCGCGGCCTCGCCACCGAAATCGGCCGCGCGGGCCTCAACTACGCCTTCACCACCCTGAACGCCACCTCGGTCATCGCCTTGACCGAGGAGGTCAACACCGCCTCCCAGGCCGTGATGAAGCGCCTGGGCATGCAGTACGCCGGCCAGATCCACGCGGAGGGCTGGGCCGAGGGAGTCCCCGACGTACAGCCGGACGCCCCGTTCGCCGTCTATGTCACGACCCGTTGACCACCTGGCGGGGCCCTTGAACAGGTTATTCAGGGTCTCGCGCCGCCAGTTCCTGTCCACCGCCCCAGCTTGGCGTGAAAAGGCTCCGAGTGTGACCGCCCAGGCGCGGCGGTCACACTCGGAGCCGACCACCTCAAGGGGGAGGTTCCCGGTGAGGTGTCGGGAGCCTCCGGTGTCCTACCGCCCAGGACACTCGGCCCTGCCTGGCCCGAGGTGTCGGCCAGGAGGTGGGGTTGGAACGGCTGGGCGGCGGCGATACAGGGAACTCAGCCGCCAGGCCCAGCCGGGTCGGGTGGGCGGTGCGGTCCGGAGCTGAGGAGTGCTCCGGACCGCACCTTTGGGTTTCGTCCGGGACTGAGGAGTGCCACGGACCTTCCAAGCGCCGACCCTGAACGTGAGGAGACTCCAGGGTCAGCAGACCGGGTCTGAGGAGGACCCGGAAGCGGAACGGGTGTTTCAGTCGGTTGGGTCGAGCGGCCCGAGCAGGTCGTTCGTCACTTTGAGACCGGCGAAACGGCGCCGCATCGCCTGTTCGTAGCGGGCCGCCAGCGGCGCCTCCGCGACGTACTGCGCGATCACGTGCTCGCCGAACCAGACCCGGACTCTGCGCCGGTGCTGTCTCGACGTCATTTCCGCGATGGTCACAACCTCTCACCCCGTAACTCTCAGGCCTTGCAACCAGTTGGACTTACTGGTTGTCATGGCAGTAATGGTGCACGAGCCCAACGTGACCGCTCTAGGACCTGGACCGGACCTTTGCCGGACCTCTTCCGGTCCTCTCGCGGACATCTGGGGGACAGCACCTTGTCGTGGGGCACAAGTCGAGACAACGTCTGACTGACGTGAACGGGAGGAACGATGGCGGGTAGGTACGCGCCAAAGACGGTCCTGGCGCACCTGATCCAGCGCCGGAACCAGACCTACTCCGAGATCGTCGCCGAGTTCGTCGAGCTGGGTGGAACCATCACCGAGCGGCACCTGCGTCGACTCGCATCGGGCGAGCGCGCAGGGACCACTCCTCAGACCCGGCGCACCCTGCAACGTCTGTTCGGCAAACCGGTCGAGGAACTCCTCGCGCCGTACCAGCCGGAACAGACCGCCCAGGTGGTGCCGGCACCTGCCGCGAGTGGACGGATCACGACAGGTAATGAGATGGAGGTTCTCGACATGGCTGCCAGCCGCGCGAGGGCATTTGCCCTCGCGGCCCAGTCCGGTCTCGGAAGCGAGGCCATGGAACAGGTGTACGACGACGTACGTCACGCCGCCCAGGCGTACCCGCAGCGCCCCCTCCCGGAGATCCTCGGCCAGCTGGTCGAGACCCAGGACCTGGTGTTCGGACTGCTGGAGAGTCGCCAGCGCCCCGAGACCCACCGTCAGCTGTACTTCCTGGCCGGCGTCACCGGCGGCCTGCTCGCCAAGGCCTCCCACGACCTCGGCAACCCGCACGCCGCGCTGACCCAGGCACGGACCGCGTTCATGTGTGCCGACAACGCCGACCACCACGGCCTGCGCGCCTGGGTGCGCGGCCTGCAGTCCCTGGTCTCCTACTGGGCCGGCAACCCGCACGACTCGGTGCGGTACGCGCAGCTCGGCGCCGGGTACGCCGAGCAGGCCAACAGCACCACCAGCGTCTGGCTGCCGGTCAGCGAGGCCCGCGCCTGGGCCGCGCTCGGCAACCCGGAGGCCACCCGCGCCGCGCTGGAGCGCGCCGAAGAGGCGTGGAACTCGGTGCACAACGACGACCTGGACGACATGGGCGGGCTGTGCACGTTCGGCCGCAACCGCCAGCTGTACTACGCCGCCGACGCGCTCGCTCAGCTGCCCGGTGAGGTCGACCAGGCCCAGCGGTACTCCAGCCAGGCCGTCGACGCGTACACCGACCAGAACCACCCGGAGTGGGCCTTCGGCGACGCCGCCGGCAGCCACGCCGCGATGGCGATCACCCGGATCGCGAGCGGTGAGCTGGACGGCGCGGCGGACGCGCTGGCGCCGGTGCTGACGCTGCCGACCGAGCGCCGGATCAACGGCGTGGTGCACTCGGCCCGCCGGGTCCACCAGGCGCTGCGGCAGTCCGGTCGCGCCGACGACGCCCGGGAGCTCCAGGAGGAAATCGAGACCTTCACCCGGACTCCGATGCAGACCTACCCCCGGTAGCCTGCCCGGATGGAACCGCTCCACGGGACCCTGACCGTCTTGCGTGAATTCCGGACAACCGACCTCGACGACTACCTGGCCATCGCCGGCGACGACCGCGTCACCACGTGGATGGCGTTCGACAGCTACGACCGCGCCAAGGCCGAGCAGAGCCTGGCCGCCATGGTGACGCGGGCCGCGCAGGAGAAGCGTCCCGACTACATGCTCGCCGTGACCCGGCCGGACGACGATCGCGTGATCGGGTTCGGCCGGATCGCGCCGAGCGGGTCGTGGACCGCCAAGCTCGGCTACGCGATCGGCGCGGACCACTGGGGCCACGGGTACGCGACGGACGCGGCCCGGGTGCTGCTGGGGTTCGCCTTCGGCACGCTCGGCACCCACCGGGTCACGGCCGCGATCGGCCCCGAGAACGAGGCGTCGATCGCGGTCGTCAAGCGCCTCGGCTTCACCTACGAGGGCCATCTGCGCGACCACGTCTTCACCAACGGCGCCTGGCGCGACTCGCTGCTCTATTCCCTGCTCGAAGACGAGCACGCCGGCTGACCCGGGCTAGGGCACCGCTCGCCACGCCGCCGGCCCGCCCTCGGCCAGATCGGAGCCCAGCGGCGTCCGGGCGTACAGCACCCGGCGTCCTTGCCGGTGCGAGACCAGGAGACCGGACGCCGCCAGCACCGACAGGTGATCACTGACCGTGCCGGCTGACAGGCCGACCTCGCGGGCCAGCCAGGTCGTGGTCCGCGGCAGATCAAGGGCATGCAGGATCGCGGCGCGGGAACGGCCGAGCAGGGCCGACAGTGCATCCGGCTCTGTCGTAGCACCCTTCGGCTCCCACACCAGAGCCGAACCACGAGCCGCATAGCTGATGACGCAACTGGACGCTGTCTTGCCCACCGCGACCCACGGCCAGCGGAACGCGGACGGAACCAGCCATACCCCGTCCGGTCCGCACGGAACGGTCGCCCTGGTCCGGTGGAAATCCACGGTCAGGCCACCGTCGCCGTACGAGAGCTCGTGGTGCACCTCGTTGATCGCCTGCGCGACGCCGGACCGCGCGATCTGCCGGCTGTGATACGTCAGGTCGTCCGACGCGACACCCTCGATCCGCTCCCAGATCGGCTCCAGCACGTCACGCCAGTACGCCGCCAGCGCGGTGGCGACCTTGTCGGCGTACTGCGCCGTACTCGTGAACGTCAGGTCCGGACAGCGACGGGACAGCTGCTCCAGGTCAGAACGCAGTACTGCGTCGGCGGTCTCGCGGAGCGCGGCAATCTGGGTGAGCGGATGCAGAGGGTCGACCCGCGGCGCGGGAGCGAGGATGTCCGGGAACCACTGCGGGTCGTCGGTGAGCGCCAGCAGGAACGGCAGGTCGTAGCCGGGCCGGGACGGTACCCGGCTGCGCAGGCGAAGATGCACCGCGTGCTGCCGCGGAAAGGTCAGTACGTGCAGACTGGCGACCGTCTCCCACACCGCGTCGCTGGTCAGCCGGACCGAACCCAGTCCGGAGGCTCCGAGCTCGATGCGCAGTGCCACGTGTCCTCCCGGCGTTCAGGTGCCGCTCACTGTAGTGGCGTCCCGGCGGCCGGCACCGACGTTTCCGGCTGGACGGAAACGTGGTCCTCCGGGTGCTGTCTGGCCAGTCTGTTCAGCCACCACTACACGAGCAGGAGGGTGCCAGATGAGACGAGCGATGAAGCACTTGGCCTGGGGTACGGCGGTGTCGGTATGCCTGACCACGGGCGCCGCGGCCTCCGCCTCCACCCGGGACGCGGACGCCGAGGAACGCAACGCGCACTGTCTACGCGAGTTCGACGCGACGCAGCGCGCCGACATGGAGTCCTTCCGGGACTTCGACGCCGCGACCTTCCGCCGGGTGCACGCCGACGACGCGGTGAGCATCTATCCGACCGGCGAGCGGTTCACTGGCATCGACGCGATCATGGCCGCGGCCGCGAACCACTTCACCAGGAAGTACGCGGTCTGGTCGTGGACCGAGCTGAACCGCCGGGTGGACGGTTGCCGGTCGGCGGTGATCACGTACGACGCGACGTACGACATCCCGAAGTACGAGTACCACCAGCGCGCGCTGACCGTGGTCACGTACGTGTACGAGCGCGGTCGCTGGCAGGCGGTCATGGACCAGGGCACGCTGCTCGAGATCAGCAGCTGAGCAACACTGGGGGCATGGGAGCCACCGACCTGATCACGCTGCGGGACGGGCTGGCACGGATGATCCTGACCAAGGTCGCCGGGCCGGATCCGCAGGTTGAACGCGGGCGGGTGCACGACACCCCCGGTCCGCGCTGGTTCCCGCCCGACGCACCGATCCGGCGGGTGCACGGGGACGCGTCGATGTTCGCCGGGGGACTGCGGGCGTTGCTGCTGCAGTCGCTGCACCCGCTGGCGATGGCTGCCGTGGCCGCGCACTCCGGGTACCGGGGCGATCCGTGGGGGCGTCTGCGGCGTACGAGCTACTTCCTGGCGATCACGACGTACGGCGCGATCCCAGACGCCGAGGCGGCGATCGAGCACGTGAGGTCCGTGCATGAGCGCGTCCGCGGGACCAGCCCGGACGGCGTGAAGTACCGGGCGTCGGACCCGCACCTGCTCAAGTGGGTGCATGTGGCCGAGGTCGACAGCTTCCTCGCGGCACACCAGCGGTACGGCGCGCATCCGCTCACCTCGGCGGAGCAGGACCAGTACGTCCAGGATGCGGCGCTCGTGGCCGGCAAGCTCGGCGTGATCGACCCGCCGACCACGGTGGCCGAGCTGCACGACCTCCTGAAGCAGTACCAGCCCGAGCTCCGCGGTACGACGGAAGCGCGCCAGGCCGCCCGCTTCATGCTGGTGCACCCGCCCGTGCCGTGGGCCGCACGACCCGCGTACGGCGTACTGACGGCAGCTGCGGTCGGTCTGCTCCCATGGTGGACCAGGCTCCCGCTCCGGCTCCCGTACCTCCCGCTGGCCGAGCAGACCGTCGTACGAGCCGCCGGCGACGGACTCACTCGAACCATCCGGTGGGCACTCGCCTCACCAACACTCGCAGCACAGAGCCCAGACGTCCTCTAAGTTGTTCTCGTGCCGCTGCGTCCTCATCGTCCTCTCCCGTTGGCTACTCCAGCGGGAGTCGAGGTGCTGACCAAGATCCTGACCCAGGGGCCGATCCCGCGGGTGGAGATCGCGCGCCGGACCGGGCTGTCGCAGGCGGCCGTGACGAAGGCGGTCGCGCCGCTGATCGAGACCGGGTTCGTCACCGACCAGTCGGCTCCGGCGGACGGCGACGGCCAGCTCGGGATCGGGCGGCCGGTGAGCCCGCTGACCGTGGTACCGAGCAGCGTCTCGGTGATCGGGGTCAAGGTCACGCCGACCAGCCTGATCGGGGTCACGACCGACTTCACCGCGGGCATCCTCAACGTGCGCCACGAGGAGCTGGACAGCACCGACCCCGAGGCGGTGATCGAGCAGCTCGCCGGGCACGTGAAGGCGCTGATCGCCGCGCTCAAGTCCGGTACGGCGGTGGCCGGTCCGCTTGCCGGGATCGGGATCGCGGTGTCGGGCGACGTCGACGCGTCGCACGGCGTGGTCCGGGACTCGCCGCTGATGGGCTGGCGCGGCGTCCCGGTCGCGGAACTGCTCGGCAAACGGGTCCGGGTCCCGATCGTGGTGACGAACGACGTCCGCGCGCTGACCGTGGCCGAGCACTGGTTCGGGGCCGGCGTCAACGCCGACTCGTTCGCCGTCGTGACGATCGGCTCCGGTATCGGGTGCGGGCTCTACATCAACGGCGAGGTGGTGTCCGGCGCGTACGGCGTCTCGGGCGAACTCGGCCACCTGCCGCTCGCGCCGGGCGACCTGGTGTGTACCTGCGGCCGGCGCGGCTGTGTGGAGACCGTGGCGTCGTCGGACGCGATCCTGACCCGGACGCGGGAGACCACCGGACGGTCGGACCTGGACCTGGCCGGTGCGATCAAGTTGGCGCACGAGGGCGACGAACACGCGCGCGAGGCGTTCGACCGGGCCGGTGAGGTGATCGGCGCCGCCCTGGCCGCGATGGTGAACCTGGTCGGGCCGGAGCTGGTGATGATCGCCGGCGAGGGCGTCGCGGAGTACGACCTGTACGAGGAGCGGATGCGGCGCGCGTTCGCCGAGCATGCGTTCGGCGCGGCCGGGGACTGCCGGCTGATGCTCCGCTCCCACACCTTCGACGACTGGGCGCGAGGGGCGGCCGCCACGGTCATCCGTTCGTACGTCCGCGGCGAGCCACCCCTGGAACGCGGGACCTAACTGCGGGCCGCGGCGAGGATCTTGCGCCAGACCTTCTTGTAGGACTCGAGGCCGTCGGCCGCGAGCGGCCCGGTGGGACCGGCCGTGATGGAGACCCGCTCGGGGATGGTGCCCCAGACCGGGATGTTCTCCTCGGCGTACTGCTGCATGGCTTCCTGGTACGACCGGGTGTAGGTCCGCGCCGAGCAGATCACCAGGCCGACCGGGATGTGGTCGGGAACCAGCTCCAGCACCGCCTTGACCCGCGGTGTCTCGACCCCGCCGACCCGCGTCGGCAGGATCACGATCCGGGCCCGTTCGAGCGCCTTGTTGAGCATCCGTTCGTGGGACGGCGGCATGTCGACGATGCCGATGCCCTCCGGCGGGACCTTGTCCACCGCCTTGCTCAGGAGGCGCTCGGTCGGCGCCTCGGCGATCTCGATCCGGTCCAGGTGGTCGTCCTCGGACTCCGCGATCCAGTCCGCGGCGCTACCCTGCGGATCGGCGTCGATCAGAGTGGCTGTGCGACGGTTGGAAGATGCCAGCGCGGCCAAGTACACCGACGTGGTTGTCTTTCCGACCCCGCCCTTCAGTGCAGCTGTCACGATGATCATAGGAGTGAACTTACCCGGTTTTGTCCGAAATCCGGCGTGTCATCGGCGTTGCCCGTGAAGATCGTGATAGTTGCCCCCGGCCCGTGTGAACAAGCTCAAGCCCGCTTCAGCCTGAATCCTTTCGCCCGCCCGGTGCCTCTTACTCCCGAAATCGCCCCCCGATGAAGGAGCACCTCATGACCTGGATCATCGTCGCCGCGGCCGTCGCGGTCCTGCTGCTGGGCACCTGCAGCGTGGTCGTCCTCCGCCGGAGGCACGCTGGCTAGCCGGCCTTCTTGACCATTTCGACCAGGGCGCTCAGGCCGTCGGCGCCGTACCCGGCGGCGTCGGCGCGGGCGAACAGCGCGGCCACGGCCCCCGGCACCGTCACGTCGAGTCCGGCCTCGGTGAACGCCTGCACCATGTGCTCGGAGCCGACGGCCTGCATGTGCAGGTTGTTCTCGGCGCCGGGGTGTTCACCGGATTCCAGTTCCGCGGTCAGGATGCGCAGGAAGCCCATCGAGCCGTCCTCGGTCAGGTCCTTCAGCATCGTCGCGGCGTACGGGCGCAGCTGTTCGGCGCCGCCGACCAGGCTCGCCGAGTAGAAGTAGCTGATCAACGTGGTCCAGAAGATGTTCAGCATGGCCTGGTAGTAGAGCATGGCCTGTCCGGGGTCGGTGCCGACGTGGTCGGCCCGGCCCAGCACCTCCAGCGTCGCCTGGTGCGCGGCGATCGCTTCCGCCGGTCCGGCGTAGAACACGTACGAACCGGGCTGCCCGATCCCCGGGGGCGGCACCATGATGCCGCCGGTCACCAGCGTCCCGCCGCGCTCGGCCACCCATTCGGTCGCCTGCCGCAACCGCTCGGGGCTGTCCGAGCTGAGGTTGAACAGGACCCGCCCGTTCAGGTCCGCGTCGGCCAGCGACTCGAACATCGCCGCGTAGTCGACCTGGCTGATCACCACCACCTTGCTCGCGGCCACTGCCTCGGCCGCGGTCGCCGCCGGTACCGCCCCCAGCCCGTCCGCCTTGCCCGGCGTCCGGTTCCAGACCGTGGTCGGATGGCCCGCGGCGACGAACGTGCGGGCCATCGTGGACCCCATCGAGCCGAGCCCGATCACTGTCACTGCTTCACGTGAACTCATACGGCCGATGCTCGAAGAACGCGCTACGGGTTTACTACGGGTATGTACTTCGGGGTGCTCGGTCCGCTGCTCGTGCGGACGGACACCGGCGTACCGGTCGCCGTACCGGACACGAAGGTCCGGACCCTGCTCCTCGACCTGCTGGCGAACCAGGGCCGGCCGGTCAGCGCGGACCGGTTGATCGACGACCTGTGGGGCACCCGTCCGCCCCGCAACGCGACCGGCACGCTGCAGGCCCGCGTGTCCCAGTTGCGCACCGCACTGGAACGCGCGGAGCCCGGTGCGCGCAGCCTGGTGCAGCACGGGCCGGCGGGGTACACGCTGACCGCGGAGGTTGTCGACAGCAACGTCTTCGAGCAGTACGTGCGGACCGGCCGGCTGAGCGACGCGCTCGAACTGTGGCGCGGGCAGCCGTACGCCGACGTACCTGACCACGAGTTCGCCCGTCCGGCCCGAGAGCACCTGGAGGACCTCTACCTGACGGCGATCGAGCACGGCGACGACGTACTCCAGCAGACAACCGCACTGCTCCAGCAGCGGCCGCTCGACGAGCGTCTGCACGCGGTACACCTCAAGGCTCTCTACCGCGCCGGTCGGCAGCATGAGGCTCTGGAGAAGTACGCCGAACTCCGCGATGCGCTGGCCGAAGAGCTGGGCGCCGACGTCAGCCCTGCGCTTGCCGAGCTGCACCAGGCGATCCTGCGCCACGACCCGTCCCTCCGCCGCACGGCTACTCTCCCGGAGCCGCTGAACGACCTGATCGGCCGGGACGAGACGCTGGCCGAGGCACACCAGCAGCTGGCTGCCAACCGACTGGTCACCCTGGTCGGCCCGGGCGGCGTCGGGAAGACCCGGCTGGCGCTCGAGCTCGGCTCACCCAACGCCCACCTGGTGGAACTCGCTCCGCTACGGCAAGACGACGTACTGGACGCTTTAGCCACGGCACTGGGTCTCCGCGACGAGTCGAGCGACCTCCTCCCGCGGCTGCTCGATTCACTCAGCACGAGGCAGCTCCTGCTCATCCTCGACAACTGCGAGCACCTGGACCTGGCAGACCTCGTACGCCGGTTGCTCGCGGCAGCTCCTGGTCTGCGTGTACTCGCAACCAGCCGGGAGCCGCTGGGGCTCACCGGCGAGCGAGTACTCGACGTACCGCCTCTGAGCGCAGCAGCCTCAGTTGAGCTCTTCCAGACCCGGGCGGGTGTCACCGACGACGTGACGGCGATCTGCGAGCGGCTCGACGGCATCCCGCTCGCGCTGGAGCTGGCTGCGACTCGTGTCCGTGCGTTGGGCGTCCAGGGGCTCGCGGAACGGCTGGACGACCGCTTCCGGTTGCTGGCCGGCGCCAAGGGCGGACCGGAGCGGCAGCGGACGCTCCGGGCGACGATCGACTGGAGCTGGGACCTGCTGGACGACGAGGAGCGCCGGATGCTCCGGCGGCTCGCGGTCCACGCCGGCTCGTTCTCACTGGAGGCGGCGACCCAGGTGAGCGAGCTGCCCGAGCACCTCCTGCTGGCGCTTGTCGACAAGTCGCTCGTGGTGGCTAGCGCCGGGCGGTACCGCCTGCTCGAATCAGTAGCGGCGTACAGCCTCGAGAAGCTGGTCGAGGCCGGTGAGCAGGCAGACCTCAGGCACAGGCACGCCGACTACTACCTCGCCCTTGCGCGGAAGGCCGACCTGCACGGCCCGGGGCAGCGGGAGTGGCTCCGACGGCTGGATCTGGAGGCGGCGAACTTCCGGGCCGCCCCGCTGTCGCTGGAACTCGCGACAGCGCTCGCTTGGTACTGGTACCTGCGCGGGCGCCATGGCGAAGCACGCCGTAAGCTCGCGGCCGCTCTCGCGCTGCCCGACCAGCAGCCGGAGCTTCGTGCGCAGGCGATGGTCTGGCTGGCAGGCATGTTGGCGACCGATGCCCAGGGCACCGATGTCGCGGCGGCCGGCGAGGAGGCGCTGCGGGCCGTGGGGGACGACCCGCACGCGCTCTGGTTCCTGACCATGACCCGCTGGGCGTACGGCGACGCGACCGTGCTGTTCCCCCGGATCGACCGGGCGATCGAGGCGTTCACCGAACGCGGCGACCAGTGGGGGCTCGCGGCCGCGCTCAGCACCCGCGCCCAGCTGAACATCGTGCGCGCGGACCTTCCAGCCATGCGCCGCGACAGTCTGCGCAGCCTCGAACTCTTCGACGCGCTCGACGACGACTGGGGCCGGTTGCAGGCGACGTACGCGCTGATCGTCGCCGCGGAGATCAGTGGGGACTATCCGACCGCTACGGCGTACCTGGAGGACGCGATCCAGCACGCGGAGGATCTCGGGCTGTGGACGGAGGTGTCCTTCCGGACCGCTGGGTTGGGCCGGATTGCTCTGCTGACCGGCGACCTCGCGCGTGCGGACGAGCTGCACGAGCAGGCGAGGCGGCTGGCGGTCGAGCAGTCGAACAAGTCGGCCGAGGAGTACGCCGAGGTCGGCCTCGGCCTGTCCGCGCGACGCCAGGGCCGGCTCGACGACGCCGAACGGTACTTCACGAAGTGGCTCGACTGGCTGACCCAGATCGGCGGCACACCCGGCATCGCGTTCATCAGCAACCAACTCGGCTTCATCGCCGAACAACGCGGCGACTACGCCACAGCCCGCACCCTCCACGAACGCGGCCTAGAACTCGCCCAGCAAATCGGCGACCAACGCGCCATAGCCCTCGCCCTGGAAGGCCTGGCCGGCGCGTCAGAGCCCCCACTCCTCGCCCTACTAACCAAAGCAACAGCCCTACGCCAGCAACTAGGCACCCCACTCCCACCCGCCGAACGCTTCGACGTGGAACGAATCCAGGCCAGGGTCCCACCGCCCTGACCGAACTCAGACCATGTCCGCAGCCGTGTAGTGACGCACCCGGCCATCGACTGATGTGCCGCCGCTCCGTGTCCAGAATGCCTGCTCCAGATCCGGGTGTGCGGGCGGAAGGTACGCCACCTTGCCGACGAGAGCGTGCAGGTCACGAGGAGTCGGACCGCCTTCGCGCCACTTGACCTCGCCGAGAAGCCGGGTCTGCCCGTCAAGGAGTCCGAGAACGTCTACTTCGGCGACCTCATCACGCCACCACCTTCCGACTGTCGTACCTGCCGGAAGTTCGCCTGCCTGGACAAGCCGGATGGCGTGATCCCGCGCGGCTTCCTCGAACACGCGGGCGAGGTGAGACTGCCAACGACCCTGCACCCGTTGCTGAACCGCCTCCCCCTGGCCACCTTCGACAAGATCGGCGTCATCCCGCAGGACCGCGAACCAGTAGGCCAGGTAGGGGTCGGCGATCTCGTACAGGGGGTCCGCGCTCGACGCCGCGCCGAGCGGGCGCGTCGCCCGCACGTATCCGGCCCGGCGCAGTCGGTCGAGGGTGTAGTCGATTCGCTGCTGCGCACGACTCGCGATCCGCGATCTCCGCCGTACGCCCGATCCGAGGGCGGCGAGAACGCGTTCGTAGCCACCGCGCCAGTCGAGATCCTCACTCAGGATGTCCATCGCGTCCCGCAGAAGCATCCCGCCGGGTTCGAAGGCCAACCGACGCAGGTTCGCCGCCGGCTTCAACTCAGGCTGCCACCGCTGGAGATGCAGTGGATATCCGCCGCAGGCCGCATAGGCCTGAACATAGTCGGCAGCAGGCAACTGTGGTTGAAACGCTCGTGCGTCGACGAACGAGAACGGATCAAGGCGACGCTCGATCGTCGGACGACGGTGTAGTCCGCCGTCCGGTCCCAGCATCTGCTCCATGACCGAGACCGCCGAGCCACTCAGCGCGAGCAGGATACGGCTGCCGCTGGACCGGCCTTCCCAGACCGCGGACAGCAGGTCGGCGAAGTCGGGACGCCCGGCAAGCAACCGCGGGACCTCGTCGAGTACCACCAGCAACGGGTCGTCGACCGAGATCCGAAGCACGAAGCGAAGGGCGGCCTCCCAGTCGGTGAAGCCGCCGCCCATCAGATCCGCCGTGTCCTCGCCCAACTGCTCGCCGACGGCGGCGGCGAACCGTGCGACCTGCCGCTCCTCGCTGTCCTGCCGGGTCGCTGTGAAGTACACCGTGCGCTTGCCGTCGGCGAAATGTGTCAGCAGGTAGGTCTTGCCCACCCGGCGCCTGCCCCACAGCGCCACCAGTTGAGGTTCGCCGCGCCGAGCCCGGTTCCAGGCGCGTTCCAGTTCGCCCAGCTCGGCGCGGCGACCCACGATGGCGTCCACTGCATCTCCCTAGATCTTCGTAGTACAAATTAGTTGTATCACAACCAGCTTGTACTATCGTTCTAGTGAGAGTCCCACTACATCTGGTTACGATCTGCCGAGCCAGGTGTTGACCTTTGACTCGTTGGACTTGACCCACTTCTCGGCGGCCTGGTCGGGGGTCAGTTTGTCGACGGCGATCATCCGGGCCACGGCGTTCTGGTCTTCGTTGGTCCACTGGAAGTTCTTGACCAGGTCGTACGCCGGGCTGCCGGAGTCGGCGAACTTCTTCGAGACAATTTTGTCGAGGTCGTACGGCGGGTAGTCGCAGGCGATCTTCGCCGGGACCGCGTCGCAGCCGGCCTTGTATGCGGGCAGGTTGACCTTCACGAGCTTGATCTCGTTGAAGAACCACTGCGGCTCGTAGAAGTACGCGAGCAACGGCCGCTTGTTCTTCTCCGCGTCGCGGAACGCCTGGATCAGCGCGGTCTCGCTGCCGCTCTGCACGACCTTGTAGTTCAGCGCCAGGTTCTTCACCAGCGCCTCGTCGTTCGTCACGTACGACGGGTCGCCGTCGAGCAGCTGCCCCTTGCCGCCGGACTCCGACGTCTTGAAGAGCGCGGCGTACTTGTTGAGGTTCTTGTAGTCGGTGATGTCCGGGTACTTGGCGGCCATCCACGGCGGCACGTACCAGCCGATCACGCCCTTGACCCCGGTGGACCCGGCCTCGACCGCGACCTTGTCGGTCTCGATGTACTTCTTCTTCAGGTCCTCGTGGCCCCAGTTCTCCAGGTTCACGTCCACCTCGCCGGTGGCGAACCCCTGCCAGGCGATCTCCTCCTTGAGGTTCTTCTTCACCACCTTGCAGCCGAGGTCCTTGGTCGCGACGTACGCGACCACGGCGGCGTTCGCCTCGTACCCGACCCACGGGCTCACGGTCAGGTTGAAGGTGCCGCACTCCTTACCGGCGCTCGGCTGCGGCTGTGAGCCGACCTTCTCGCCGCCGCACCCTGCGACCGCGAGCGCGACCGCCGTCAGCACACCGGCGTACCGGAGCTTCTTCACCGCTTGTCTCCTCTACCTTGGACACCCTGGAAATTCTGAGTACGCCGGGCAGCTGCCTGCGTGATGCGGTCGAGCATGACGCCCAGCAGGACGATAGCGAGCCCGGCGGCCAGCCCCTTGCCGTACAGCTCGCTCTGCGCGAAGCCCGCGACCACGTCGTACCCGAGAGCGCCCGCACCGACCAAGCCACCACAGACCACCATCGACAACACGTAGATCAGCCCTTGGTTCACCGCGAGCGTGATCGCCCGCCGCGCCACCGGCAGCTGCACCTTGCTGATCACCTGCCAGGTGCTCGACCCGACCGAGTTCGCCGCCTCCACAGTCACGACCGGCACCGCCTTGATGCCGTCCGCAACGATCTTGGTGGTCACCGGTACGGCGAACACCACCGCGGCCGCGATCGCGGTGAACCGGCTGGTCCCGAACAACGCCAGGAACGGCACCAGGTACACGAACGGCGGCATCGTCTGCCCCGCGTCGAGCACCGGCCGGATCCAGATGTCGACCCGGTGGTTCCGCCCGGCCCACACACCGAGCGCGAGGCCGACGGCCACGACCACGACGGTCGCGAGCAACGTCGACGCCAGCGTGACCATGCTGTCCTGCCACACGCCGGTCGCGACCAGCAACCCCAGGCAGACCGCCGCCGGCACGGCACCTCGCCAGCCGCCGAGCAGAAAAGCCAGCGCGACGACGACCGCGCTGACGAGCCACCAGGGCGACCCGGTCAGGAGCCCTTCGAGCGGGTTCAGGAGGCCGATGGTGACCGCGTCCCGCACGCCGTACGTGAACCCGCCGAACACGTCCTGCACCCACGCGGTCACGTCGGACGCGACCACGGCGATCCGCGAACCGACGTTCACGTCCGAGGGGAACTCGGCCGCCCACACGTACGTGCGCGAGAACCAGACCGCCACGAGCACCGCGACGGCACCCGCGCCGAGGAGCACCTTGCGCCGCACGCTCGCCGTACGCCACGGCCGGTCGCCCGCTGCGGTCGTCACACGGTCGAGGACGATCGCGATCACCACGATCGCGAGCCCGGCGTTGAATGCGACGCCGACGTCGAGCGTCTGCAGCGCCTTCAGCACGGTCTGGCCGAGGCCGGGCGCGTCGATCAGCGCGGCCACGGTCACCATCGACAGCGCCGCCATGATGGTCTGGTTGATGCCGACGACAACGGTCGACCGGGACATCGGCAGCAGGACCTTCAGCAAGGTCTGGCCGCGGGTCGAGCCGAGCGAGCGCGCGGCCTCGACACTCTCCGGCGGCACCGAGCGGATCGCGTGCGCAGTCAGCCGGACCGCGGGCGGCGCCGCGTAGATCAAGGTGGCGATCGTCGCCGCGGCCGGGCCGATCGCGAAGAACAGCGTGAGCGGCGCGAGGTACACGAACGTGGGCAGCGTCTGCATCAGGTCGAGCGCCAGCGTCGCGACCCGGAACGCCCGGTTCGACAGGCCGGCCCAGATACCGAGCGGGATCGCGACCAGCAACGACAGCAGCACAGCCGCGACGGTCAGCGCGAGCGTGTCCATGCTCTCCTGCCACAACCCCTGCAACCCGACGAAGCCGAGCCCGGCGGCCGTCAGTACGGCGACCTTCCAGTTGCCGAACGCCCACGCGCAGTACGCCGCGATCGCGACCACGCCGAGCCACCCGATCACCGGGACCGGACGGTCGAACGACGGTTGCGAGATGAGGTTCTGCAGCAGGACGACGAAGTGGTCGACGACGATCCGGATCGCATCGAAGAACGCGTTGCCCTGGCCGACGTCGTCGCGGTGCTCGGTCAGCCAGCGATGCAGCGAGGTGGTCTCCTGCCCGCCGAGGACGAGCGTGTCGATCCCGCGCAGGACGAAGTACGCCGCGACCCACACGACGAGCAGTACGCCGACGACCACGCTCCGCCGAGGCCGGCGTACCTCGACTTCCAGGTCACTCGTGATGGCGGCCATCAGTTGTCCGCGACGACGGCGAGGATCTCCTCGTCACCGATCACACCGAGCAGCGTGCCGTTCGAGACGACCTTGACCGGCCGGTCGGCCTCCAGCACCAGGCGGGTCGCCTCGCGGACCAGAACGTCCGGACCGAGCTCGGGTCCGTCCAGCGGCTCGCCGTCGCGCGGCCGCCGGGCGATCCAGCGCAGGGTGAGTACGTCGGCGCGCTGGACGTCGCGGACGAACTCGCGCACGTAGTCGTCGGCCGGCGCCCCGACCAGCTCGTCGCCGGTGCCGAGCTGGACCGCGGCGCCGTCCCGCATCAACAGGATCCGGTCGCCCAGCTTCAGGGCCTCGGACAGGTCGTGGGTGATGAACACCATCGTCTTGCCGACCTCGCGATGCAGCCGCACCACCTCGGTCTGCATCTCACGCCGGATCAGCGGGTCGAGCGCGGAGAACGGCTCGTCGAAGAGCAGTACGTCGGGATCGTTGGCGAGCGCCCGCGCCAGGCCGACGCGCTGCTGCATGCCGCCGGACAGCTGCTCGGGGTACAGGTGCTCGTTGCCGGCCAGACCGACCAGATCGATGACCTCCTGGGCACGGCGCCGCCGGTCCGGTTTGCTCTCGCCGCGGATCTCCAGGCCGTACGAGACGTTGTCGATCACCTTGCGGTGCGGGAGCAGCCCGAAGTGCTGGAACACCATCGAGAACTTGCTCCGCCGCAGTGCGCGCAGCCGCTTCTCGTCGGCCGCGCGCAGGTCCTCGCCCTCGAACACCAGCCGCCCCGCTGTCGGCTCGATCAGCCGCGTCAGGCACCGGACCAGCGTGGACTTCCCCGAACCGGACAGCCCCATCACGACGAACACCTCACCGGGTGCGACGTCGAAGCTCAGATCGCGAACAGCCGCCGTACAGCCGGTCTTCGCGTACAGGTCCGCCCGGTCGAGCCCCGCAAGCTCCGGCCGGTGCGGGACCCGCTGGGCCTTCGGTCCGAACACTTTCCACAGGCCCTGCACGGACAGCAGCGCGTCAGAATCCTGGATGTCGGGGTATTCGAGCTGAGCGGTCACTTGTAAACCCTCGCATCCCCGCTGGCAGACACAACGTGAACCGGGACTCTACCCAACCTCCAGTTCGCCGAAGCCCCTACCGTCCGCAAGACTGACCAGACGGATCGCGAGGAGGCTGATATGCCCGACGAGGAGACCACGAAGCCCGACGAGCCCACTCCGCCTGGTGTGCGCGCACAGATCCTGTCCACGGAGCACTGGAGCCTGCTGGCCACCCGGAGTCTGGCGTGGAGTGAGAGCTTCAGCCGTGCCAGCTGGTTCGTCACGGTAGTTTCGGCGGCGGTTGTCGCCCTCGCACTCGTCGCGGACAGCACCGACTTCGGGGCCGGCTTCCGGGTCTTCGCGCTGCTGATCATCCCGGTGCTGGTGATCATCGGGATCGCGACGGTGATCCGGCTCGTCCAGCTCAACGCCGAGGACGTCGAGGTGGTGGCCGGGATGAACCGGCTCCGGCGCGGCTACCTGGACATCGCGCCCGAGCTCGAGAAGTACTTCGTCACCGGGCACGGGGAGGACATCGCCGGAGTGATGCGGACGTACGGCGCCCGGCGGACGCGGGTCCCGGCCACGCAGTACCTGTCGAGCATCGCACTGCTCGTGAGCGTGATCGTCGCCGTTCTGGTGGGCGCCCTGGCGGGGATCGTAGCCGGGGCGCTGGGCAGCGCACTCGTGGTGTCGCTCGTCGTGGGGCTCGTCACGGGCCTCGCCGCCCTAGCACTCGTCGTACTGCTCGTCGTCCGTCACGTCCGCCGGACCTGGGCAGCGCGGAACTGATCCAAAGGGCTGATCCAAGGGGCCGGCCTCAGGGCTGGTACGGCGGCGCCTCGCCCCAGCCCCAGTGCGGAACAGGGGCCTTCGGCGGCGGGGTCGCACCGGCCTGGGAGTTCGCCAGCGCGATGCGCGTGCCCCACTCGACGTACGCGACGAACGCGGACCGGAACTCGGGGTCGTCCGGAAGGCCGGCGGGGTCGGCGCTGCTCGCGATCAGGGCGGCCCAGCGCGACCGCTGTTCCTCGGTCAGCTTCAGGTTCAGGTGGTGCGACAGCATCGCCGGGTAGCCGCCGAGCTCGTCGGTGTACCGGCTGTGGCCGCGGAACACCTCGCCGAGCCAGATCGCCACGTGCTCGCGGTGGTTCTCGCTCATGTGCGCGAAGACGGGTGCGAGGATCGGGTCCTCGAGCACTCGGTGGTAGAACACCTCGGTCAGCCGGCGCAGCGCCTCGTGCCCGCCGGCCCACTCGTACAACGTCGGAGTAGTCACGTAATCATGTAATCACACGAACAGGGCCGCGGACACCGCCGCGAGTTCGTCCTCGATCCGGGTATCGCCGTCTGCGGTGAACCACAGCACGTTCTGCAGGATCCGCCCCGCCGTCCAGCCGAGCGCACGATCCCGGTCGATGCCGGTCACCTCGAGCATCAGGTCGAACCGGTCGCGGATCGCTTGCGAGAGGTCGCCGGTCGCCACCAGGTCGTCCCAGCGGTTCCACACCGCCGGCATGAGTTCGAAGGCCGGGTCACCGGCCAGCGGCTTCGGGTCGATCACCAACCACGGCTGCCGCCTGGCAGCCATCACGTTGTAGTAGTGCAGGTCCCAGTGCAGGAGGCGGTCCCCGGGTTCCGGCAGCAGCTCGGTCACCTGCGCGACGAACCGCCAGGCCAGCGCCTGCTCGGCCGGATCGGACAGGCGAGGGATCAGCCGCGGTGCGTCCTCGATCATTCCGGCGGCGATGTCGGAGAGGTGGCGGATGCCGGGCGGGGCGGGGACGACCATCAGGTGGGTCAGCAGCTCGGCGAGGATCCGGGTCGCCTCGACGTCGTCCGGCAGATCGTCGAGGGTCCGGGGCTCGAGGCGTTCCAGCAGCAGCGTCGACGTCTCCGGGTCGTCCTCGTACACCTCGACGACGTCGTCGTGGTTCCAGGTCCGCAGCGCGAGCGCCTCGCTCTCGGACTCGTCGTTGACGCTCTGCAGTTTGAGCATCGCCGCGGTCCCGTCCCGCCGTACGACGGGGAGGATGAGCGAAGCCTCACCGCTCAACGGGTCCCCGGAAACGGTCAGCTGCCACTCGTCGACGTACCGCTCGACCGCCCCGGGCAGCCCGGCCAGCCAGTCGGGCGCACTCTCCTTGTGATTCCGGACAAGCTTCGCGGGAATCTCGATCACCCTCGGCACAGTAGGTGATTCGAGCTCGATGCGCCCCGATTTTCGTAGACTGGCGGCATGGCCGACGAACTGGACATCGAGCAGCGCTGGCCCGAGCTGTTCGCCCCGCTCGACGACAACCAGTGACGTGCCGTCGTGCAATCACTCGCGAACATCTGGCACGAAGGCTGGGAACCGAACCGAGCGGACGTCGAGAACCTCGTCGACCGCGCCCGCGGCCTGATCGATGATGACGAGTACCTCCGCCGAGCCCACGCCGCCGCTCGCCGGAGTTGAAGGAGGCCCGCCGGGTCGCCGGGCTCGATCCGAGCGAGGCGCCGACCCGGACCACCCAACCGGGAAGCAGCACCGCTGCCCGGCGCGGGAGCTCGTCCCGGGGGCGCCCCGGGCAGTCTCCCGAGCTGGGCTGAGGACGGGTCGCCAGTAGGCGCTTCGCCAGAGTTGTGCTTGGGTTCTGCCGTGGAGAGCAGGCTTCGGCGGGTTCAGCGGATCGTGACGGCGATTTACCTCGGGATCCCGGTAGCGCTGCTGGTGGTGGTCGCGTTGATCGCGGTGACCGGCTCGCCGGCGGCGTGGATCGGGTGTGTCGTGCCGGTCGCGATGCTGGTGACCGGGTTCGTGTTGCGGCGGCGGCATCGGCATCAGCCGCGGTGGTGGCTCGGCGTTGCTGGGTTGTTCGGCGGTCTGACCGGGCTGATGGTGACGCTGTTTCCGTTGGCGGTCGGGGTCTGGTGGCCGGCGATTCTTGCGCTGCCCGGTCTGATCCTCGGGATCATCGGGGGACTGGCGCTGGCGCGGGCGGCCGACCGTGCGCTGCTGGTCCCGTTCGTGCCCGAGCTCGCGGGTACGCCGTACGAACTGGTCTTCCGGCTCCGTGGCATCCCGCTCGCCGCTGTCCTTGTCGGGGCGGACTCGGTCACCGTCCAGTCGCACCCGGTGCCGCGCGCCGATCATCAGTTCCGCACGTATCCACTGACCGCGATCACCGGCACGTACGAGTTCTCGCTCTCCGGTTCGGAGCGGCTGAAGTTCCCGATCGCCGTGACGCATGCGGTCGCCAGCCAGGGCCCGGCCGTGATTCTGCAGGCGAACGGCGAGGACTGGGTCCTCCCCACCAACCAGGCCGGCACGCTGATCGACGTACTGACCGAGCGCCGCGGTGGTTGAGGTCTAGGCAGGTACGTCGCCGGGTGTCACTCTGCTGATATGTGGGGGCACAGAGTGGTTGCGGCGCTTCTGGCGTCGGCAGTGGTGGGGACTGGGATCACAGCAGCTGAAGCTGCGGTGGACCCAAAATTGACGGTCACGAGCGTGACAGCTGACCGAACGACGATCGCGGTATCCGGGCTGAACACCGTCCCGGTGAAGTTGACCGTCGCCGCGAAATACAACACGACGAGCCCGGACGACGAGAATCTGGTCCTGCTCGTCTACATCAAGCGGATCAGCGGGACCGGCCCGATGACCGAGCTCCTGTCGACAGATCTGCCACGAACCTCGGGCACGGTGCAGAACGGCGTCTGGTCCGGCCCGGTGTACATCCCGTCGACAGCGAACGGGACCTACAAGGTGTACGGCGTCTCGTACGGCCCGTTCTTCACCTGGCAGGCGGGCGGGATGCTGCCTGACCCGACCCCGGTCGACGGTCCGACGCTGACCATCACCGGCACGCACCAGCCGAAGATCACCGCCAAGGTGACGCCGCCGGTGGTGCCGTTCGGCCCGAACTACACGATCACCTGGGCGATCACCGACCGCACGACCGGCAAGCCGTACGGCACCCGCCTCCGGGCCATGCTCGGCGTCGACAACCAGTGCGCCGAGGAAGCCGGCGGGATCAACGTGCTGACGACGACCGGCGGCCTGATCTCCTACTCGTACCCGTCCAGTGCCGGCGAGTCGATCAACTGCCTGCGGATCAAGAGCACCCCGCTCGACATCACCGGTCTCGGTCTCGCCGTCATCCGGCCCGGCGTCGTGTCGGCCGTGCCGTCGAAGACGAGCGCGCCCGTCGGCACGATCGTGCCGGTCAACGGCAGCGTGCTCGGCCCGGCGGCCTTCTGCCCGGTCGTCCTCCAGCGGCTGTACGGCGCCTCGCAGTGGCGCGGTGTCAGCACCGCGAAGACGCGCCAGAGCGGACGCTTCACGGTGTCCGCGCAACCGGCGTACAAGGGTCTGATCCCGTACCGCGTCTACTTCCCGAAGTGCAACCGCTACCTGGCCGGTGTCAGCCGGGTGTTCTACATCCGAGGGCTCTAGGAAGACTGCTGGCGGGCGGTCTCAGCCTTCTCCGCCTGCCAGCCGTCCTCGTTCTTGCCGAGCCGCCAGTAGCCGGACAACGAAACGCGGTCCCGGCCGAGTCCACGGTCCTGGAACAGGTTCTTGCGGATCCGGAAGACGAATCCGGCCTCGCCGTGCACGAACACGTGCGGCGTACCGTCCGGGAAGTCGAGGGCCTCGACGGCCGCGACCAGTCCGTCACCGCGCTCGCCGTCAGCGGTCGCGCGGTGGAACCACCGTACGTCGGTCTCGCCCGAGCCGCCGAACTTCTGCTCCTCGGTCTCGTCCGCCACCTCGACCAGAACCGTCGCGCGCGCACCCGGCGGCAACTGCTCGACCGCGGCGCCGATGGCCGGCAGTGCGCTCTCGTCACCCACGAGCAGGTGCCAGTCGGCCGCCTCGTCCGGCGAGTACGCACCGCCGGGGCCGTTGAACCACAGCACGTCACCCGGTTGCGCGGACGCCGCCCACGGACCCGCGACGCCCTCGTCACCGTGGTGGACGAAGTCGATGGTCAGCTCCCGCGTCGCCTCGTCCCAACTGCGGACGGTGTAGGTCCGCATGGTCGGCCAGTGCTCGGCCGGGTACGTCTCCCGCACCACGCCCATGTCCAGCGGCTCCGGGTACTCGACGCCGTCCTTGCAGAACAGCAGCTTCACGTAATGGTCGGTGAAGCCGTTGTCGGCGAAGTCGTCGGAGCTGAGCACGACCCGGATCATGTGCGGGGTGATCCGCTCGGTCCTCAGGACGACGGCGCGCTTGCAGACGCGATTACGGCGGGGTGCGGGGCTGGTCACGCGACCACGGTCCTCTCGGGCGGGTAAGTTAGGTGAACCTAAGTAAGCCTAACCCACCCGCCCCAAGGCTCAGGTCCCGCGGACGTAGAGCACCTTGCTGACGCCGGCCTGGTAGTTGCGGCACCTGGGGAAGGAGACCCGGTACGGGATGGTCCCCTTGTACGCCGGTTGCGCGTTGACCGTGAACCGGCCGGACTGCCGCACCGTCGCGGAGTTGACGGTCCGCCATTGAGTGGCGCCGTACAGCCGCTGGAGGTGCACCGGGCAGCTGTAGGGCGGGCCCTGGACCGACCCGTTGACCGGAACGAGCGTGCCGACCGGTGCGCTGGGCTTCGACGGAGCCGCGGACACGATGCCCGGACGGGCCGGGACGAACGAGAGCCACCCGATCGCGTCCGGAGTGCCCGGGAGCAGCAGGCAGGTGATGGGTGCCATCGACACACCTGGGTACGCCTTCGTCACGACGCCGTTGGTGTCGGTCAGGTTCGTGGAGCGCGGACCGAAGTACTCGACGCAACTGCTGTTCGTGCCGAGGAACACCCGGACCCGGGTGCCGTAGGGCTTGCCGGTCTGCGCGTCGCTGACTGCCCACTTGATCGAGTACGGCTGGTTGAACGGCACGACCTTCGGCGTGACCACGGCGGTGATCTTGGGTTGGTGCGTCCCGGTCACCGCGATGGACGGGCCGGCGTACGGCGTCACGTCGTAGATCGGCGGGCTGGGCGGGAAGAAAGGCCCCGTGACCAGCCCGATGACCTTGAATGTGCCGTTCGCCGTCGACGGGACGTTCAGCGGTCCGCTCCAGGTGCCCGCCGCCTCGTTGCGCACCAGATTGGTGGACAGCATCTGCGACAGTTGGCCGGAGCCGCCGGTACGTTCGAGGATCACGTTCACCGGGGTGTTCGCGTTGGCGTCGTACTTTCCCTTGACCGTCACCATGATCGGGGCCGTGTTCAGTCCGCTGACGGCGACGCTGGTCTTGTTCAAGGTCACGGACTCGATGTGCAGATCAGGATCCGGCGCGGCCTGCGCGACCAGCGGTGAGGCCATCAGAGGTGTCGCGAGCAGGGCGGCCAGCACGCGTCGCATGGGTCAGGTCCCCTTGATGTAGAAGGCCTTGCTGACGCCGGCCTGGTAGTTGTAGCACTTCGGGAAGTAGACGCGGTACGGGATCAGACCCTTGTACGCCGGCTGCGCGTTGAGCGTGAACTTTCCGCTGTACGACCGGATGTTGCCCGCGGGGCTGACCGTCTTCCACTGCGTGGCGCCGTACAGCCGCTGCAGGTACACCTTGCACGCGGACGGTGCTCCTGCGACGACGCCGTTCACCGGCACGATCGTGCCGACCGGTGCGCTGGTCTTCGACGGTGTCGCGGTCACGATGCCGGGCCGCGCGACGACGAGTCCCTGACCGTCGATCGACGCCGGGTTTCCGGGCAGGATGAGGCAGTTGACCCATTCGGCGTCCGACGCCGCGTAGGACTTGGTGACCACGCCGCTGGTGCTGGTCAGGTGCGTGTAGCCGGGACCGAAGTTCTCGGCGCAGATGTTGTCGGTGCCGAGGACGACGCGGACCTTGCTGCCGTACGGCTTGCCGGTCTGCGCGTCGGTCACCGCCCAGGTGATCTTGAACCCGGAGCCGAACGGCACCACCTTCGGGGACACCGACGCGGTGATCTTCGGCTGATGCGTCCCGGTGACCGCGAGCGACGGGCCGGAGTACGGCGTCGGGTCCGTCATGCTCCCGCTGCCCGGGAAGAACGGGCCGGTCATCACGCCGGTCACCTTGAACGTGCCGTTCGCCGTCGACGGGACGTTCAGCGGTCCGGTCCAGGTGCCGGCCGCCGTGTTGCGAACCAGGTTCGTGGACCAGAGGACCCGCTGCCGGCCGGTGCCGCCGGTCCGTTCGAGGAGCACGTTCACCGGGACCTTCTCGTCGGTCGACGAGCCGGTGTCGAAGACGCCCTTGACCGTCACCGTGACCGGCGCGGTGTTGAGCCCGCTGACGGCGACGCTGGTCTTGTTCAGCGTGATCGAGTCGATCTTGAGGTCGGGATCAGGGGCGGCCTGGGCCGCGGCCGGGAAGAGGGCCAGCAGCAGCGGTGCCGCGAGCAGCGCAGCGAGAACTCGGTTTCGCTTCATCAGGTTCCTCGGATGTAGAACGTCTTGCTGACGCCCGCGGCGATGTTGTAGCAGGTCGGGAAGTAGACCCGGTACGGAATCAGGCCCTGGTACGACGGTTGCGCGTTGACCGTGAACCGCCCGGACTGCCGCACCGATGCCGAACTGACGGTCCGCCACTGCGAGGCGCCGTACAGCCGCTGCAGATGCACAGAGCAACTACCCACGCGGTAGACCGAACCGTTGACCGGGACAACGGTCCCGACCGGCGCACTGGTCTTCGACGGGACCGCCGACACGATCGCCGGGTGCGCGACGAACAGCCACTGGCCGACGATGTAGTACGGGTCGGCGTAGATGTGCGCGCAGTTCATCGCGCCGCCGTCGTACGCGGTGTACGACTTGGTGATCAGGCCGTTCGTCCCGGTCTTGTACATCGGGCTGCCGCCCTCGGCGCACGGCGTGTCGACACCGAGCCCGATCGGGATCTGGGTGCCGTACGGCTTGCCGGTCGCGGTGTTCGTGACCGCCCAGGTGATCGAGTACGGCTTGTCCCACGGCACCACCTTCGGATTCACCGAGGCGGTGATCTTCGGCAGGTTCGTGCCCTTCACCGTGATCGTCTGGCCCGAGTACGGCGTCGGGTCGACCGGGGTCCCCGGGTCCGGAGCGCCGTACGGACCGGTCATCACGCCGGTCACCTTGAACGTGCCGTTCGCGGTGGACGCGACGTTGAGCCGGCCGGTCCAGGTACCGTTCTGGACCGTCCCGGCGGTCAGCTTGAGATCGGCGGACACGATGCTGTCGCGCGGTCCGGTGCCGCCGGTGCGCTTCAGGACGACGTTCAGCACGACGCTGGTGTCCTCGCCGGAGTAGCCGCCCTTGACGGTGACGTTGATCGGGTAGGTGTTCAGCCCGGAGACCGCGACCGAGGTGCGGTCCAGGACGACCTGAGAGATCGTCAGGTCCGGATCCGGGTCGGCCTGCGCAGAACCGACCGGCAGCAGGCCGGCCAGGGGTACGGCGAGTAGCGCCGCGAGCACTCGTCCGATTCTCATGCACTGAGGGTGACAGCGGTACAGGCCGCTTCCAAGCATTTCGGCCCAGGTATGCGCGATCGGGTCGCGGTGTGTAGACCGGTTGCCACGAGCCCGTGGTTCAACTTCCGGGAGCCGACTGTTAACCGGTAAGTAACTCACCGACCGTGTCGGCGACGGCTACGGTCCGCACGCTGTCCCCATGAGCCAGGTCTTCGGAGCAGACGGGCACCCGGCGTACCTGATCACGCGCAGGGACCAGCTCGGTGCACCGCTCTCGTTGAGCGGCGTACTTCCGGAGAGCAAGGCGATCCTCTTCCAGGGCGCGCCCGGTATGGGCAAGACCACCGAACTCAACCGGGTGGAAGATCTGGCCGAGGTCCACGGCTGGACCACGATCCGGGTGACCGCGTCCGAGAACATCCCGCTCGAGCACCACCTGACCACCGCGTTCCGGCAGAAGCTCGACGACCTGCGGGACAGGTTCGGCAAGCGCCAGGTCCGCGACCTCAGCAAGACGGTCCGCGACCTGACCGCGAGCGGCCGCAACACCCGGTGGGGCTGGGAAGCGCGGCTCGGGGGCGGCCCGGTCCCGGTCGAGTTCGTCGGTAAGCACGAGAAGGACACCACCGCACACGACAAGCTCGGCACCACGCTGAACGATTTCGCCGACGAGCTCGGCCGGATCGCCGGCCACGAGAACGAGCCGATCCTGCTGCTGATCGACAAGATCGACGCGGCGTCGGAGCACGACCAGGCGGGCGTGAACGACCTCGCGATCCATCTCGAGGAAATGGATCGCCCGGTCTGGCTGGTCATCGCCGGCGGCACCAAGTCGACGAGTTCGCTGATGCACGCGTCCCGGCGGATGTCCGGTATCGCCACCACGATCACCAACCAGTTCAGTGTCCGCGAGCTCGAGCCGCTGTCCGACGAGGACCTGGCCGTGTCCCTGACCGAGCCGCTCGACGACGAGCAGATCCCGTACGAGTACGCCGGGATCGACGTCCTGGTCCGCGCCGCCAACGGCAACCCGAGCCAGTTGCGGAAGTTCGCGCTGGCCGCTGTCGCGATGCGGGACCCGGAGCGCGGGATCACGGCGGCGGCTGCGGAAGCCGCGACAGCCAGGGTCTGGAGGGACTCGGAACACAGCTACCAGAGCAGGTGGGACCAGCCGGAGACCACCCACGCCCAGAAGGATCTGCTCGCCAAGGTCGCGGCGCAGGGGACGAACGGCCTGTACATGCCGGCCGAGACCCGTACGGACCAGTCGGACCAGTGGCAGCAGGTCGACAAGGCGCGCCAGGAGCTGGTCGCCCGCGGAATGCTCCGGGAGCACGACGGCCAACTCGTGACGATCCCCGACAAGGGATTCCGGGACTGGCTCAACCAGCACCTCGACCAGACACCGGCACCGCCCCACGGGCCGGAAGTCGGCCGGCCGGCCGCCAACCTGGCACCGGTCCACCTTGCGGGGGACCGGGCCGCGGTCACCAAGGTGTTCGGCACGTCCGATCAGCTCGTCGAGCCGATCGACCGCAAGGACAAGGACGGCCGGCCGATCTCACTGGACCAGCGACTCCCGATCGGCACCACGGTGTTGTTCACCGGACCTCCCGGCATCGGCACCAGCCAGGAGCTGAACCGGGCCAAGGCGCTGGCCGACCAGGAGGGCTGGATCACGATCCGGTTCAGCGCCTCCCGACGCGAGTCGGTGGAGGCCAGGATCATTCGCGCCGTCCAGGACGAGATGGACACCTTCAAGCGGCGGTACCCGGCCGACCAGGTCAAGGAACTGAAAGAGATCCTGAACCGGATGGCGGTCCGGACCAAGAACTCGATGAACACCGCGCAGATCCGGGCCGGCCTCGCGCCCGGACCGAAGATCGGCGTCCACACGGCCTGGGAAGGCGTCACGAAGGACTCGGTCGGCCGGACCTTGAGTGAGCTCGGCGAGCAGCTCGGCAAGATGGCCGGGCCGCGGCGCGAGCCGATCGTGCTGATGGTCGACAACCTGGACGCCGCGTCGCGCGACGGCGCGTCGCGCGACGACCTGGTCGCCCTGGTCGGGCTGTCGGCCACCCTGCACGAGAACCGGAAACCGGCGTTCCTGATCGCGGCGGGCGGCAACCAGATGGAGTCCCGGCTGCTGTCGGCCTCAGGTGGCGCCTCCGGGACGGAGACCGAGCTGAAGCTCGACGTCCGCGCACTGGTGCCGATGAACGCCGCCGAGATGCGCAAGGCACTCGTCACGCCGCTGGCCAAGGCCGGTTACCAGTGCGAGCCGGGTGCTGTGGACAAGCTGATGGAGGACGCCCAAGGTCACCCGAGCAGGTTGCGGATGCTCGCCGGCGCGGCCCTCGAGCTCGTTCCGCCCGGCGAGAACACCATCACCGCCGAGGTCGCCGCGACCGCGGCCTCCCGGCTGAACACCCGGTCCCAGTCGCTGTACGCCGCTGCCTGGAGAAACTGCTCGAACCACGAGATGGCGTTGCTCGCGAAAACCGCGGCGCACGGTTCCCATGGGGTGCCCATCCCGACCCGGACCGCGGGCCCGGATCGCTGGGACCTCGACGACGCGTCCAAGGCACTGATCTCCCGTGGCCTGCTGACCCGGACCGACTTCCGGATCCACGTCACCGACCCAGGCTTCCAGGACTGGGTACAGACCCGGCTCGGCACAGCCACCGCACTGTCCGGCATCGCCGCACCGGCCAGGCCGCACGCGCAGCTCACGACGACCGGAGGGCGGGCCGGAGAACACCGGCCCGCCCTCGGCGCCAAACAGGACGTGCAGCAGAACCGCTGAGCCTCCGAGGCCCTCTTACGGCCAGATCGACGCGATCCACTCCGGGTGGTCGATGAACGGGTTCCGGTTGTGCTGGAACTGGCTGTAGATGACCTCGTTGCGGTTCTTCTCGAACGCGTCCGGCGGGTCGGCCGCGGCCCAGGCCTTCAGCACCGTGAGCTTGCCGATGTACGGCGCGGTGCCGTTGCCGACCGAGTTGTTCAGCTCGAGGTTCGCGAACCCGTCGTCGCCCTCGTAGCGCACGGCCATGTAGAAGATCATCCGGGCCACGTCACCGCGGACCGCTGCCCGGGGCGCGAACGAGTCCGAGTCCGCCGTACAGCCGGAGCACTGGGCGACCGCCGTACCGCCGTTGTCGAAGTCGAGGTTGCCGCGGGCCGAGTTCACCGTCACGTCCTCGGGGCGGAGGTGGTGGATGTCGGTGCCCGGGCCGGTCGCGGTGCCGAAGTCGCCGTGCGATTTCGCCCAGACGTGTTCACGGTTCCAGTCGTCGGCGTCGCCGCCGTTGAGGGTCTTGCTGATCGAGCGGCCGGAGTAGATCTCGATGACGTTGCTGCTGTTGCTCGGGTCCTGGTCGGTGACCTTCAGCGCGTCCCAGACCTGGTCGTAGCTGAGCTTGGTCTGGCTCGAGATGATCGTGTGCAGCGCGGACTTCAGCGCCGCGCCGGTCTTGCCCTCGGCGCCGGCGTAGTAGTCACCCGGATCCGGCCCCGGGTCCGTGCCGCCGCCGCCGGTGAAGGCGGTCGCGTTCTTCAGGCCGGGGTGCGAGAAGTACGCCGTCAGCGTGCCGGTGACAGTGATCTGCTTGCCGAGCAGGCTCGGGTTGCTCTGCAGTCCGTACGACGCGCGGAACGCGGTCGGGATCTGCACGTAGAGCATCGCCGACGTACTGGTCTGGGACGCCGAGTCGGCGAGTGCCAGCGCGTAGTCGTTCGGGAAGTTGCTGCGGACAACCGTGGTGGTCGCGGTCGGCTGGCCGACGACGTACCCGGTGACGGATGCGGTCGAACCGTCTTGGCGGCCGATCGCCGTGGCGACCGTGATCGAGGTGGCGGCGTTCGACGGCGTAATGCCGAAGCCGAGCAGTGCGAGAACGGCGGTGACGAGCAGCGCCGGACGGAAGAGTCGGGACACGGCTACTCCCAGGGGCGGTTGGGGACCGGACGCAGGTCAGTCTGCCCCGGTTGCCGGGCCACCTAACAAACTGCAGGTGAAGAGTTGAACCGGTGGGGCGGTGAACGAGTGAGTGCCGTTCACCACCCCACCTGGGTGAATGGGCCCCCATCAGGCCGAAGCGCACAGCCGCAGCCCGCTCTGCCCACACACCAGCGAGGCGCTACTGGCGGGCAGCACCTCACCGTCGAGGTCGGCGTGGTGCGGACGCCGTTTACGGACCGTACTCATTCCAGCACGCGTTGTCCATGCCTCGCGGACGCCATCTCACTCTCCAGACCGGTAGCATCCAGCGGGTGACCTTGCGGCTCTTCAACTCGCTCGGACGCCGCGTGGAGGACTTCACGCCGGCCACGGACGGTGTCGTGCGGCTGTACAGCTGTGGGCCGACGGTCTACAGCTACGCGCACATCGGCAACCTGCGCGCGTACACGTTCGCGGACACCCTGCGCCGGGCTCTGCTCTGGAAAGGCCTGCGGGTCGAGCACGTCATCAACATCACCGACGTCGGCCACGCGGTCGCGGAGGCCGAGCTCGGCGAGGACAAGCTCGAGGTCGCGGCCGCCCGGGAACGCCGTTCGGTCGAGGAGATCGCGGCGATGTACACCGAGGCGTTCTTCACGGACCTGGCCTCGCTGAACATCCTGCCCGCTCACCACTATCCGCGCGCCACGCAGTACGTCGAGCAGATGATCGCGTTCGCCGAGCGCCTGGTCGAGCGCGGCTTCACGTACGAGATCGAGTCCGGGCTGTACTTCGACACGTCGAAGGACCCGACGTACGGGCAGCTCGGACTGATCGACGTGAGCGGTCAGCTCGAGGGCGCCCGCGTCGAGGAGGTCCCCGGGCGGCAGGCCAAGACCGACTTCGCGCTGTGGCGGGCGGAGGCTCCGGGGCAGCTGCGGGCGATGCGCTGGAACTCGCCGTGGGGTTGGGGAGCACCGGGCTGGCACCTGGAGTGCTCGGTGATGAGCATGCTGCTGCTCGGTGAGCACTTCGACATCCACACCGGCGGGGTGGACCACCGGCAGTTGCACCACGTCAACGAGATCGCGCAGAGCGAGGCGTACCTCGGTGACGGGCAGCCGTGGGTCAAGTTCTGGCTGCACAACGAGTTCCTGCAGCTCGGGTCGGCGAAGATCTCGAAGTCTTCGGGGCACATCTTGACCGTCAGCGATCTGGCGAAGCAGGGGTTCCATCCGCTCGCGTACCGGCTCTTCCTGCTCGGCGGTCACTACCGTGCGCAGCTGGAGTTCACCCTGGCCGGACTCGACAGCGCCCAGTCCACGCTGCGCCGGCTGGTCCGCCGTACGTCGGCACTCGGCGAGCTGCCGCTGGTGACCACCGCGGACGAGGCCCGCGCGGCGGCCGGTGACGATGCCGCGGCTGTCGCGGTGATCGACCAGATCGACGACGCGATCAGCGCCGACCTCAACACACCGCGCGTCCTCGCGTTGCTGCAGGACTCGCTGCGTGATCAGACGCTGTCCGAAGCGGGGCAGCGAGCCGTTGTCGCCGCGTGTGCCGCCGTACTCGGGCTGCCGTTCGGTCAGCTCACACCGGCGGACCTCGAGCAGGCATCTGATCTACCAGAGGTGGATGAGGCCGCAGTCGAGCAGCTGGTCGCGGACCGCGAGGCGGCTCGGGTCGCGCGCGATTGGGCCCGCGCCGACGCGCTTCGTGCGGAGCTGACCGAGCTGGGCATTCAGGTCACCGACACCGCCGACGGCCCGACCTGGACCCGCCTCGGCTGATTTCGTCAGGCCGGTACGACGACATTGTCCGACCGCTGCGCGCGCTTGAGGCCGTAGAGCAGCAGGCCGATCGAGATCGCTCCGACGACGGCGTACGTGATGCGGCCGCCGATACCGTCCCAGGTGGAGTGCAGAGCGACGGCCAGCGCGTACATGCCGAGGAAGCCGGCGAACCGTTTGCCCGTCGGCTCGAGAACGAACCGCCACAGACCCCAGCAGGTCAGGCCAGATCGGGCTGGTGGGGTGGGTTTGCGAATGGCACAGCCCAGGCCGCGTGACCGGCCGGGGAGAGCAGGCCGCGGATGAACAGGGTCTGCTCGGCCGCGCCGACGTTCCCGTCGGACTGCAGCAGCGCGACGAACGCGTAGCCCATCGTCTCCAGGACGGCGAACCCGGTGCCGACCGCGACCCCGATGACGATCCCGCGCCCGATCGACGTCCGGTACCGGTGCCCGAAGAACACCACGAGGATCGCCGGTACGACGAGCTTGGCCGCCTCCTCGATCAGCCCCACCCCGACCATCGGCAACGTCCCGAGCCGCCGCATCGCGTCGTACTCGAGCAGGCCCGCGACGACCACCCCGACCACCCCGCCGAACAGCAGGCAACCGCCCAGCGTCGGCCCGTCGATCAGCCAGCGCCCGGACCGCCCGGCGGCGAACGTCACGAAGGTCAGCGGGACGACGAGCGCGCCGAGCAGGATCATCGTCGGGAAGAGATTCGGGTTCCCGGTGTCGGTCAGCACGGCCAGGACGGCGAGGTACAGCGCGCCGCCGATCACGAAGGTTCCGAGCCATCCCCACCTGCGTACCGCCTTCGCGCTCATGCCTCAGATGGTGCCAGGTTCATGGCGTGGTTGCGCCATGTCGCAGGGACGGCAGTGATGGACAGGGCGGATTCCTGTGACGTGATTGCAAACTCGGTCGGAAGAAGAGGTGTGCCTGCCCCAAACCTCTCGAAGGAGAATGCCGCCTATGTCCTCCCCCCGACGTGCCGCCGCGCTCACCACCGCGGCGGTACTTGCTCTCGGCGCGGCGACGGTGATCCCGTCCGCCGCGGCCCCTCCGACCGGATCCACCGTGATCAAGTCGTCCTCGGTCACGCTGATCACCGGTGACGTCGTCGAACTGACCGACGCCGGTGCCGGCAAGAAGGCCGCCACCGTCCGCCCGGCGGCCGGCCGCGAAGGCGTCTCGTTCCACACGATCGAGGCCGACGGCGGACTCCGCGTGCTGCCGAGCGACGCCGTACCGTTCGTCGCGAACGGCGTCCTGGACGTGGACCTGTTCGACGTCGACGAGCTGATCGCCGACGGGTACGGCGAGGCCGCGAGCCTCCCGCTGATCGTGAAGGACACCCCCGGCGCCCGGACCGCGCAGAACCTCGCCGGTACGACGACGACGCGACAGCTCCCGTCGATCGGCGGTCGCGCCCTGACCGCGGCGAATGACCAGCTGCCAGAGCTGTGGAGATCGCTGAATCCGGGTGCCGGCGCCCGCTCGCTGAACAGCGGCGTGACCAAGATCTGGCTGGACGGCAAGGTCCGTCCGGTGCTCGACAAGAGCGTCCCGCAGATCGGCGCGCCGGACGCCTGGAAGGCCGGGCACGAAGGCTCCGGCGTGCAGGTCGCCGTACTGGACACCGGTGTCGACGCGACGCACCCGGACCTGGACGGCAAGGTCAAACAGAGCCAGGACTTCTCCGGCAGCCCGACCGGCACCGAGGACCACTTCGGCCACGGTACGCATGTCGCCGCGACCATCGCCGGGACCGGCGCGGGTGCCGGCGGCACCCGGAAGGGCGTCGCGCCGAAGGCCGACCTGCTGGTCGGCAAGGTGCTCGGCGACGACGGGTACGGCTACGACTCCTGGATCATCGCCGGCATGGAGTGGGCCGCGTCCGAGGGCGCGAAGGTCGTGAACATGAGCCTCGGCGGCGAGGCCACCGACGGCACCGACCCGCTCAGCCAGGCGGTCAACGACATCACCGCGCAGACCGGCACCCTGTTCGTGGTTGCGGCCGGCAACGAGGGCCAGGACGAGACCGTCGGTACGCCGGGCGCCGCGGCGTCCGCGCTGACGGTCGGCGCCGTGGACCGCGAGGACAAGCTCGCCGACTTCTCCAGTCGCGGACCGCGGCTCGGTGACGCGGGCCTGAAGCCGGAGATCACCGCCCCAGGCGTCGGCATCATCGCCGCCCGCGCGACCGGCACCGACATGGGTGACCCGGTGGACGAGCTCTACACCGCCGCCTCCGGTACGTCGATGGCGACGCCGCACGTCGCCGGTGCGGCGGCCCTGCTCGCGCAGCAGCACCCGGACTGGAAGGCCGACCAGCTGAAGAACGCGCTGGTCAGCACCGCGAAGACCCAGGCTCAGCAGACCGTCTATCAGCAGGGTGCCGGCCGGGTCGACCTCACCCGCGCCGTCGCGCAGAAGGTGACCGCCAGCGGCGTCGCGGACTTCGGCGTCCAGACCGCGGAGGCGGGCACCCGGACCATCACCTACCGGAACGACTCCGGCAGCCCGGTCACGCTGAACCTGTCCGTCCAGGTGACGAACCTCGACGACAAGCAGCCGGAGACCGACGGCTTCGGCCTGCCGGCGACCGTGACGGTCCCGGCCAACGGCACCGCCGACGTACCGCTGACACTGGACCCGGCCAAGCTCGGCCGCGGCCAGTACAGCGGCTGGATCGTTGCCACCGGCCCCGACGGCGTCATCACCCACACCGCGGTCGGCGCGCTCCGGTCCGGCCCGAAGCACAAGGTCACGCTGCGTGCGGTCGGGCTGGACGGTCAGCCCACCGGCGTCCCGGTGATCTCGCTGTTCGGCGACAACTCGCGTTCCGACGTACTGGCGTGGATCCCGAACGGTGCGACGTACACCGCCGAGGTCGAGGAGGGCACCTACCTGCTGCACTCGCTGGTCGAGAACAACGATCCGCAGAACGAGCAGGTCAGCCTGTTCACCGACCCGAACATCGTGGTCAGCAAGGACAGCGAGATCGTCATCGACGCGCGGAAGGCGGTCCCGATCAAGATCGAGACGCCGAAGCCGTCGGAGCAGCAGGCGGTGCTGAGCTACTACGTGCACCGGGAGTACGGCAACGGCCGGTCCATCAGCCACGGCGTCATGCACTTCAGCACGGTCCAGCAGGTCAACGTGACACCGACCAAGCCGGTCAAGGACGGCAGCTTCGAGTTCTCGTCCCGCTGGCAGCTGGTTGCCCCGCTGGTGCAGGCGTCGATCCCCGGTGTGTCCGGTCCGCTCGACATCAACCTGCTGCACCGATCCCCGTCGTACGAAGGCAAGAAGCGCTTCCGGCTCGTGACCTCGCTGGAGGACGCGAAGGGCGCCCTGGTGGTGCTCGACTCCGACGACGAGGACGAGCAGATCAAGGCGGCCGCGGCAGCCGGCGCAGCGGCGGTCATCCTGGTCCGGCCGGCCGACTGGGGTGCGTGGACGGTCTGGCGACCGGTCGGTGACCGGGAGCCGATCCCGGCGATGGTGACCACGTTCAAGGACGGCCAGAAGCTCGTGGACCGGGTACGGCGCGGCAAGGCGACGATCGACCTCACGCTCACCACGTCCAGCCCGTACCTGTACGACGTACAGCAGGTCTCGACCGGGTTCATCCCGGCGCAGATCGTCTACAGGGTGACGGCGGCGAACAGCGCGCGCATCACCACGCGGTACGCCGACAACGGCGGGTTCAACTGGGCCAAGGAGCAGCGGTTCGGGTGGCGTCCGTGGCAGGAGTACTCGTGGAACGACTCCCAGCGGTTCGTCGAGACGCCGAAGGTCCGCGAGGAGTGGGTGACGTCGGGCGACTCGCTTTGGCAGCACCGGGTGTCCCACCTGTACACGTGGGACACCATGAACCCGCTGGGCAGCGGTATGACGTCCGTACCGCGCAGCTACCGGAGCGGTTCGTCGGACGAGACCTGGTTCGGTCCGGTCGTACGGCCCGCGGCTGCGCCCGGCATCCAGTCCACGCGGACCGGTGACCGGCTCTCGCTTCGCATCCCGTCCTTCGTGGACGCGGGCGGGCATTACACGATCGGTGAGGCCACGAAGGACTCGGCGACGCTGTCCCGCAACGGTCAGGTCGTGGCCGAGCTTCCGGACGCGTGGGAGGACGTGATCACCTCCAGCGACAACGCGGCGTACAAGCTCGACCTGTCCACCGAGCGCATCGACGAGGAAGGCGAGTGGAACTGGGGGACGCGTACTGAGACCTCCTGGGAGTTCCGCTCGGCGAAGCAGGCGGACGACAAGGCAACGCCGCTCGCCCTGCAGCAGGTCGCCTACACGGTTCCGGTCGACCTGACCGGCCGGGTGAGCGCCCGCACGCACGTGGTCGGCTTCGAGTCACCCCGTGCGTCGTCCCTGCAGGCCTGGTCGTCCTTCGACGAGGGCAAGACCTGGCAGCGCCTCGTAGTCATCGGTGCCCTCGGCCACTTCCTGGCCGTCGTCCCGAACGCCCACGACACGGTCTCCCTCAAGGTCGCAGCCACCGGCCCGAACGGCTCAAAGATCACCCAGACGGTGATCCGCGCGTACGGCGTCAAGTAACTCGCTTACGTCCGAAGAACTGGCGATACGTACCGCCAGTTCTTCGGACGTAACGGGTGTGGTTGATCAGAGCCAGTCGCGTTTCGCGGCTTGGAAGGCTAGGCCGGTGCGGGTGTCTACGCCGGCTAAGGCCATCAGGCGGTCCAGGCGGCGTTGGACGGTGCGGCGGCTGATGCCCAGCTGGTTGGCGATCGACTTGTCCGGTACGCCGCCTACGAGCAGGGAGAGCAGGAGCCGCTCGGAGTCGTCGAGGCCCTCGGGCTCCGCCGGCTCGTCGGATTGCAGGCGTACTGGCGTCGCCAGCTCCCAGTAGCTCTCGAAGAGCGCCAGCAGCGCGTCCAGGAGCTGGCCGCGGCTGATGATCGCGGCCGACGGCTCACCGATGCTCTGCTCGTCGTCACGGACCAGCGGGCAGATGGCCGTCGACCGGTCCACGATCGCGATCCGGACCGGCAGCGTCGGCACCACCCGCGCCTCCTCGCCCCAGCTGACGCCTTCGGCGATCGAGTCCAGCTCTCCGGGTGTCTCGATCAGTGCGCGCTCGTAAATGGCGCGGTACCGGACGCCGCGGGACAAGGCGCCGTACTCCTCGGTGTTCTCGGCGCCCTGCATCGCCAGCGGGTTCGCGCGGCAGAACCAGAGGATCTCCTCGCGGGCCGCGTTCTGCAGGTCGCGCAGGCGCTCTCTGAGCGTGGCGGCGCCGACGATCACCTCGACCAGGTGGTGCGCGTCCCGCCGGCTCACGCTGGCCCGGAACTCTTCGCTGAGCGCGCTCACCGTCTTGCGAGCCGCCTCGAGCGACTCCTGGCGGCGCAGCAGCGTCGTACCGAAGGCGACGTCCGGCGGCAACGGCCGGAACACCGGATCGTCGGCCGGCTGCGCCGTGACGAGGCCCTTGGCCTGCAACCGCTGCAGCACTTCGTCGGCCTCCGGCTGCGGCAACCTGGCGACCTCGGCAAGGTCACCGGACTTGGCGGCCGACAGGCCGACGAGCAGCCGGTAGGCGTGCTCTTCCCGCTCGTCCAGCAACGGACCATCCGGCATCGGCCCCACCTCCCGGGCACCACCTAACCAGGAATTTCGATCGGGAAGCGAGCGCTTTCCCATTGGCACTGTTGAGCCGTGTCTCGTTTGTGTCATCACGGCTGTGCTGAGGGACCGTCACTTTCCGGTCAGAAGCCCGCGGAACTCGCCAGCCGCCCAGTACCACCGCCCTGGAGAAGAGACGCCATGATGAGCTTGACCGACTACGCCGGCATCGCCGGCCTGATCGCCGCGGCCGCCGTCGCGATCTGGATGCTCCGCAACCACCGCACCGTGGCCCCCACGGCCAGACATCGCGGCGCGCCTACCCTGCGGCTACCGCGACCGACCCATCCGGAGCGTTCTTCTTCGCGTAGTAGTAGGTAAGCCCGCCGTAGGCGTACATCGACAACCCGAGCACGGCCATCAGCACGATCACGATCCATTGCCACGGGCCGTCCTGGTAGAGGGCCAGGAACCATGACTTGGTGTCGTGATTGCCGGTGAGCTTGAAGATCGCCGGTACGACGGCCTGCGGGAACAACGGGATCGCCCCGAACCCGAGGCAGAACCCGGCCAACGTACGCCGCCACTTGGGGAGTGCATCGAAACCCGCGGTCTTCTTGGCCTGCTCCGCGGGCGATCGCCCATGCCTGAGCAACGTGAGGAGCTCAGGACCCCGTGCGTCGAGACGCCGGGCCGCCACGCGACCGAAGTACCACCAGGCGAGCACACCGGACAGTACGCCGACCGGCACGCCCCACCAGCCGGTGTAGAGCGCCAGGATCAGTGCCGGGGCACAGGTCGCCGCGACCAGCACGAGCATCACGTAGACGATGCCCATGGTCTCGCCTTCGTTCTCACCCGAGTTGAGCGGGTTCCCGGACCGCTTGTGCGCATCAGTCGTCGGTACGGCGGCGTACACCGAGCAGGCGACCACCAGACCCGCTGCACCACCGAGCAGCGCGGGCAGCGCGCTCAGCACCAGCGGCCAGGCCCTGGTGTCGCCGGACCACCAGGTGAGCAGCAGGGTGATCAGCAGCGTCGACGGACCGAAGACCAGCAGGAACGCACGCTGGCGCGCCCGCACGTCCGCCCGGCTGGAGCCAGGTGTCATCAGGGTGGTCCAGAACGCCGTACCGTCCGCGCCGTACAGGTTGGCGGTCATCGAGCCCGCCATCACCACAGCGGCCGGACCGGCCCACGGCAGCATCGACTTCATCCCGATCGCCAACGGCATCATGCAGAAGAACAACCCGTAGGCTACGGCGAACACAGCGCGGTGGCCGTACAGCAGGTCGCGTGTCCATGACCGGAGCTCCTTGGCTCCCGCAGCACCCGCCCCGGTCCTCGCAGACAGTTGCCGCCTGACCGTCCCACCGGTCCGACTACCCGTGGTGCGCCGTACCAACAAGGCACTCCAGGCCAGGAGCATCACGACAGCGAGCACCACAAGCCCTGCCAACGCAGCAAGAACTTCGAGCCATTCGCCGCGGCCAGCAGCCTCTACCGCGACCAGACCCCATCCCGACGGGGCGATCCGCGCACCGGTCGCGAATGCACCCTGTACGTCGGTGGACACGAACGCGACGATCAACGCCCACCCCTGTGCGGTGAACGCCAGGATGAACGCGTTGACCAGCGCTGCGATCACGGCACCGGCCCGCACCTGCAGCAGTACGCCGTACACCGCTACTGCGAGCCGGGACGCGAGGAGGAAGCAGAGCAGCTGCAGCAACAGTGCGGGCACCGCAACAAGGGCAGCGGCGACACCTCCGCTCACGACGACCAGGCTGAGCAACGCGATCAGGCTGATGACAGGTGCCACACCGGCCAGCGCGGCCACCAGCAGTCCGGCCGAGAGCGTGCGCGGCGGTAGCGGCAGCATCGTGAAGTACTCGGGCTTCAGCGTCTCGTCGCCACCACCCGCGAACAGCGGCCCGACCACCCAGCCCAGCATCCAGACCGCGAGTACGACGGCCAGTACGTCGTGATCGCCCCGCCCCGCGAGCCAGAGCGTGCCGCCCGCGAGCGCCAGCCCGACGAATCCGCCCGTGACGATCCACGACCGCCGGAACTGGTCGTCCAGCCCGTGCCGGAACGCGGCCAGCCGCATCCGGACCAGCGTGCGCGACGTCGCGTACGTCAGTGCGAGAGCCACGTCAGCCCCTCGGCGCCACGGGTCGACGCACCGACCAGCGACACGAACGCGTCCTCCAGACTGCCGCCGGCCTGCACCTCCGCAACGGTGCCCGCGGCAACGACCTTCCCGTCCGCGACCACCGCGACCCGGTCACACAACTGCTCGACCAGCGCCATCACGTGGCTCGACATCACCACCGACCCGCCGCCCGCGATGAACCGGTGCAGGATGGTCCGGATGGTGGCCGCCGACACCGGGTCGACAGCCTCGAACGGCTCGTCCAGGACCAGCAGCCGGGGCGCGTGCAGCAGCGCCACCGCGAGCCCGAGCTTCTTCCGCATACCGGTCGAGTAGCCGATCACCTGTTTGTCGTCCTCGTGGTCGAGCTCCAGCACCTCGAGCAGCTCGGCGGCCCGCCGCGCGACCTCGTCCTCGGGCAGCCCGCGCAACAGACCGAGGTACGTCAGCACCTCGCGCCCGGTCAGCCGCTCCGGCATCCCGAGCCCGTCCGGCAGTACCCCCACCAGCGCCTTGGCCCGCGTCGGGTCCCGCCAGACATCCACCCCGAAGATCCGCGCCGTACCCCCGTCCGGCCGCAACAGCCCGACCGCCATCGACAACGACGTCGTCTTCCCGGCCCCGTTCGGCCCCAGCACCCCGAAGAACGACCTGGCCGGCACCGTCAGGCTGAGATCGTCCACCGCCCGCTGCTCCCCGAACACCTTGGTGAGCCCCACCAACTCCAGCGCTTCCTCCATGCGAGGAACCCTGCCACCGAGCGCCGTGCGACCGCGTCACCCTGACGGTGGACCGCCCCCGTCAGCTGATCGGCTGAGCGGTCCAGGGGCGGCTCAGGTGCGGCTCGGGCAATTTCTGTCCGGCAGGATCATCCGAAAGGACGAAAAGTTCCGGGCAACGCAAAAGTCCCGGTCGATTCGACCGGGACTTCGTTGTGCGCGAGGGGGGAGTTGAACCCCCACGCCCTTTCGGGCACACGGACCTGAACCGTGCGCGTCTGCCTATTCCGCCACCCGCGCGCAGCCGCCTGATACATCTCTTGGCGACGAGAAGGAACAGTAGCACGGGTTCTGCCGGTGCTTCACATTGCGGGTTCGGTCGAACCTCCCGATACGATCGATCGTCGTACCCGGTGTGTCCGCCTGACCGGTGGACATCTGTTGGCGTACCGACCGTGGAGGAGGAGGCGTGCGACCGCTACAGCGCTTCGAGCGACGCCTGGAAGGCATTGTGAGCGGTGTCTTCGCGCGCGCTTTCAAGGGTGACGTCGAGCCGATCGAACTGGCCGCCGCCCTCAAGCGTGAGATCGACAACACCGCGCGGATCCTGTCCCGGGACCGCCGGCTGGTGCCGAACAGCTTCACCATCGAGCTGGGTCCGGACGACTTCGAGCGGCTGAACGCCTACGGCCGGACCCTGAACCACGAGCTCGCCAACGAACTGCGGGACCACGCCGACATCCAGCGGTACACGTTCTCCGGGCCCATCGACATCGAGCTGGTCCAGCAGGATGATCTCCCGACCGGTAAGTTCCGGGTGGTCAGCGCCACGGTCGGGACGCCCCAGCGGCGCCCGTCCTACGAGCCCCAGCCCTACCAGCAGGAGCCCTACGTGCCGCCGAACGAGCCGGTCGTGCAGACCCCGCCGCCGCCACCGCAGCAGTTCCAGCAGCCCCCGCCGCCGCAGCAGCAGGTACCGCGCCGCGGGCACCCGCAGGTGATGCTCGAGGTGAACGGCCGCCGGCGCCCGGTGAACCCGCCCGGCGTGGTGCTCGGCCGCGGCACCGACGCGGACATCCAGATCAACGACCCCGGTGTCTCCCGGCGGCACGCCGAGATCCGGCTGATGCCGGAGGGCCCGGGCGGTATCCGGGTCGTGATGGTCGACCTCGGCTCCACCAACGGCACGCTGGTGAACGGCCGCCGGACCACCGAGGCCGAGCTGGTGGACGGCTCGACGGTCCGGATCGGCAACACCACCATGACGCTGCGTCTCGCGGACGAGCCGATGGCCCAGCCGCCGAGCAGCGGGTGGTGACTGACCTTCCATGTCGGAACTGACCCTGACCCTGATCAAACTGGGGTTCCTGGCCCTGTTGTGGATGTTCGTCCTCGCGGTGCTGTCCGTGATCAGGTCCGACCTGTTCGGCGCGAAGGTGGACAGCCGCGCCGCGGCTGCCACCGTCCCGCAGAACTCCCGTACGCCGAAAGCCGCGAAGCCGGTGAAGAAGCGCAAGGGCCTGCCCGGGTCGGTGACGATCGCGGACGGTCCGCAGGCCGGGGTCGGTGCGTCGCTCGGCGATGAGCCGGTGATCATCGGCCGCGGGTCGGACTGCCAGATCCGGCTCGACGACGACTACTCCTCCACCCGGCACGCCCGGTTGTTCCTGTCCGAGGGCCAGTGGTGGGTCGAGGATCTCGGCTCCACCAACGGCACGTACCTGGACGGCCAGCGGGTCACCCGCCCGGTCCCGGCCGAAATCGGCGGTTCGATCCGGATCGGCCGGACGACGCTGAACATCGCGAAGTAGGCCTGCCTCGATGACCCTGTCGCTCGACTACGCAACCCTCTCCGACGTCGGACGGGTACGCCGCAACAACGAGGACTCGGCGTACGCCGGTCCGCACCTGCTGCTGCTCGCCGACGGAATGGGCGGGGCGGCAGCCGGTGAGGTGGCCAGCGCGGCGGCGGTCCAGGTGATCCGGCGGCTGGACACCGCCGAGATCAGCGGCGAGGACATGATCGAGGCGCTGGCCGGAGCGGTGCACCGAGCCAACGAGCGCCTGTCCGAGCTGGTCGAGGAGGACCCCGAGCGCGAGGGCATGGGGTCGACGGTCACCGCGCTGATGTTCGACGGCAAGCAGCTCGGCCTCGCGCACCTGGGCGACTCCCGCGCGTACCGGCTGCGGGACGGCCAGCTGTACCAGCTGAGCCACGACCACACCTTCGTACAGTCGCTGGTCGACGAGGGCCGGATCTCCCAGGAAGAGGCCTTCACCCACCCGCACCGCAACCTGATCCTGCGCGTCCTCGACGGCCGCCCCGACTCCGACCCGGACCTGGAGATGCTCGACGTCCAGGCCGGCGACCGGCTGATGCTGTGCAGCGACGGCCTGCCCGACTACGTGAGCGACGAGGTGATCGCGGCCTCGATGGCCTCCGGTACGCCGGACTCGGTCGTCGTCGACCTGATCACGCACGCGCTCGAGGCGGGCTCCAACGACAACGTCACCGTCCTCGTCGCAGACGTCGTCGAGACCGAGCCCGCGAGTGGCATCCAGCCGCAGCTCGTCGGAGCCGCCGCCGAGCTGGCCCAGGGCAGCACCGGGCGCGGCGAGCCGACGGTCGCGATCCGCACCAGCGGTGGTGAGGGTCACGGCGGCGGTGGTCACGGCGGTGCGGTCGACCCCGAAGAGCTGCGGTACGCGCCGCGCCCGCCGAAGCGCTTCGCGTGGCTGCGGCGGATCGCCGTACTGGTCGTCGTTCTCGGCCTGATCGGCGGAGGCGGCTGGTTCGCGTACAGCTGGACCCAGAAGCAGTACTACGTCGGCACCGACGGCGACTACGTGGCGATCTTCAAGGGCATCGAGGCGGATCTCCCGGGTCTGTCGTTGTCGAAGGTGTACGAGCGCCAGACGCTGCAGGTCGACAAGCTGCCGACGTACAGCCGGGAGCAGGTCGAGAGCAACATCCAGGCCGACGACCTGGCCGGTGCCCGCTCGATCGTCGCCGAACTGCAGCACACCGCTGCCGAGTGCGCCGCCAAGCCGACCCCGACCCCCAAGCCGTCCACGCCAGTGCCGTCGTCCAAGCCGCCCGCATCCAAGCCACCGGTCACGACCGCGCCCGTTTCGACGCCGCCCCCGTCGACGGCCCCGACCGGTTCGGCGTCGCCGAGTACGCCGGTCGACCCCGACGACTGCGACGGGGTCCGATGAGCATCGCGTCCACGTCCGTCATCCAGATCATCCCGCGGACCCGGCGTGGGGTGGAGTTGCTGCTGCTCGTGATCGCGATCGCGGTCTCGGTCGCCGCCTACGTGAACATCGGCGTCACCGTGCAGAACGCCGTACCGGCCAGCACCGGGTACTACGCGGCCGGGATCGGGCTGCTCGCCCTGATCGCACACCTCGCGCTCCGCTACCGGGCGCCGTACGCCGACCCGGTGCTGCTGCCCTGCGCGGTGCTGCTGAACGGTCTGGGCGTCGCGATGATCCACCGGATCGACCTCGGCCTGGCCATCGTCGCCGAGGCGAGGGGAAAGGTCCCGAAGGGGCCCGCGGCGCCGCAGCAGATCACCTGGACCGCGGTCGGCGTGGTGCTGTTCCTGGTCGTCATCCTCGTGATCAGAGATCACCGCCGGCTGCAGGCGCTCACCTACACCGCCGGCCTGGCCGGTCTGCTGCTGCTCGTGCTGCCGTTGATCCCCGGCCTCGGCGTGAACCTGAACGGTGCCCGGATCTGGATCCGGCTGGCGGGGATGTCCTTCCAGCCGGGTGAGTTCGCGAAGATCTGCCTGGTCGTGTTCTTCGCCGGCTACCTGGTGGTGAAACGCGACGTCCTGACGCTGGCCGGGCACCGCTTCCTCGGACTCGACCTGCCGCGGGCCCGCGACCTCGGCCCGATCGGGATCGCCTGGGTGGTCAGCCTGGGCGTCCTGGTGTTCGAGAGCGACCTCGGGTCGTCGCTGCTGTTCTTCGGCCTGTTCCTGTTCCTGCTGTACGTGTCCACCGAGCGGGCCGGGTGGCTGATCATCGGTGGCCTGCTGTTCGCCGGCGGCGCGTTCTTCGCGTACACGACCTTCGGGCACGTGCACCGCCGCGTCACCGACTGGCTGGATCCGTGGGCGATCGACGGCGGCCAGGTGAAGCTCGGGCTGATGGGCCAGTCCTGGGGCGGCATCCTCGGCCGCGGTCTCGGCCAGGGGCACCCGGAGGCCACGCTCTACGCACAGAGCGACATGATCATCTCGTCGTTCGCCGAGGAGCTCGGGCTGACCGGGCTGATCGCGATCCTGCTGGTCTACACCCTCATCATCGAGCGCGGCCTGCGGACCGCGCTCGGCTGCCGGGACATCTTCGGCAAGCTGATCGCGACCGGCCTGGCGATGTCGTTCGCGCTGCAGGTGTTCGTGATCGTCGGCGGCGTCACCGGCCTGATCCCGCTGACCGGTCTGGCCACCCCGTTCATGGCGCTCGGCGGTACGTCGCTGGTCGCGAACTGGGCGATCATCGCGCTGCTGCTGCGGATCAGCGACCAGGCCCGGCGGCCGCAGACCCCGGCCGCTCCGGTTTCCGACGACACGATCGCGATGGCGGTGCAGAAGGCATGAACTCAGCGATCCGGCGACTGGCCGTGGCGGCGATCGTCCTGATGCTCGCGCTGATGGCGAACTCGACGTACCTGCAGGCCTTCCGGGCGAACGAGATCAACGGCCGCAACGACAACAACCGGGTCCGCGACTCGCAGTTCTCGGTGAACCGCGGCCCGATCCTGATCGGCAGTACGCCGGTCGCGCAGAGCAAGGAGTCCGACGACCGGTTCAAGTACCAGCGGACCTACGCCAACGGCATGGTGTACGCACCCGTGACCGGGTTCTACTCGTACCTGTTCGGCCGCGGCGGTATCGAGCTGACGATGAACGCCGAGCTGAACGGCTCGGACCCGTCGATGGCGTTCCGCCGAATCATCGACGTGATCAGCAACCGGCCGCAGCAGGGCGGCAGCGTGACCCTGACGCTGAACGCCGCGGCGCAGCAGGCGGCGTACAACGGCCTGGCCGGGAAGACCGGTGCGGTCGTCGCGATCGAGCCGAAGACCGGGCGGATCCTGGCGATGGCCAGCCGGCCGTCGTACGACCCGAACCAGCTCGCGTCGCACGACACCGAGAAGGTCGGCGCGGCCTGGAAGAGCCTGAACGCCGACAAGAACAAGCCGCTGTCGAACCGCGCCGTGCAGGAGCTGTACCCGCCCGGGTCGACGTTCAAGCTGGTCACCGCGGCGGCCGCGCTGTCCAGCGGCAAGTACACGCCGGAGACCAAGGTGGCCTCGCCGGCCGAGCTGCCGCTCCCGCAGACCACCGTCCCGCTGGTGAACGAGGACGGCAAGAACTGCGGCGGCAGCAACAACGCGACCCTGACGATCGCGTTGCGCTACTCGTGCAACACCGCGTTCGGCACCGTCGGCATGGCGCTCGGCGCGGACGCGCTGAACGAGCAGGCCGCGAAGTTCGGCTTCGGCGCCAAGCCGCTGACCGAGCTGCCCGCCGTGGCCACCAGCCAGTTCCCCGGCGACCCGAACGAGCCGCAGACCGCGCAGTCCGCGATCGGCCAGTTCGACGTCCGCGCCACCCCGCTGCAGATGGCGATGGTGGCGGCCGGGATCGCGAACAAGGGCGAGGTGATGAAGCCGTACCTGGTCCAGAACGTGAAGACCCCGGACCTGAAGACGGTGTCGGAGACCAAGCCGGAGTCGCTGCACCAGGCGGTCACCCCGCAGGTCGCCGCGCAGCTGACCGCGATGATGGTCGACGTCGTCAACAACGGCACCGGCAGGCCGGGCCGGATCTCCGGCGTCCAGGTGGCCGGCAAGACGGGTACGGCGCAGACCTCGAGGGAACGGCCGCCGTTCGCGTGGTTCACCGCGTTCGCGCCGGCCGACGACCCGAAGGTGGCCGTGGCGGTGCTCATCGAGGACGCGAACATCCCGCGCAACGACATCGCGGGCGGAACCTTGGCGGCGCCGATCGCCAAGAAGGTGATGGAGGCGGTGCTGGGCCAATGAACGGCCGATGAGCACCATACGGAATGATGCGATGACAGAGCGTCTTTCCAACGGGGATCCGCGTGTGGCTGCCGCTACCGTGGGCAAGTTGAGTGTGTTTCCGGACAGGTTGGAAGGCTGAGGTCATGACATCGCAGGCACGTCTCGTCGGCGGCCGGTACGAAGAAGGCGAACCGCTCGGCCGCGGCGGCATGGCCGAGGTGCGCAGAGGCGTGGACAACCGGCTCGGCCGGTCGGTCGCGATCAAACGGCTGCGGGTCGACCTGGCCAGTGACGCGACCTTCCAGGCACGGTTCCGGCGCGAGGCCCAGTCGGCCGCGTCGCTGAACCACCCGACGATCGTCTCCGTGTACGACACCGGCGAGGAGCCGGACCCGAACGGCTCCGGCGTCACCATTCCGTACATCGTGATGGAGCTGGTGACCGGTAAGACGCTGCGGGACCTGATCCGGGAGGGTCGCAAGATCATGCCCGAGCGGGCGCTGGAGATCACCTCCGGCGTCCTCGAGGCGCTCGACTACAGCCACCGGGCCGGCATCGTGCACCGCGATATCAAGCCCGGAAACGTGATGCTGACCCCGCAGGGCCAGGTCAAGGTGATGGACTTCGGCATCGCCCGCGCGGTCGCCGACACGTCCTCCACGATGACCCAGACCGCGGCGGTGATCGGCACCGCGCAGTACCTGTCCCCGGAACAGGCCCGCGGCGAGACCGTGGATGCCCGTTCCGACCTGTACTCGACCGGATGCCTGCTGTACGAACTGCTCACCGGACGCCCGCCGTTCGTCGGCGAATCGCCGGTGTCGGTGGCGTACCAGCACGTCCGGGAGCAGCCGCTGCCGCCGTCCTCGTTCGACCCGGACATCCCGCCGGAGGTCGACGCGGTCGTCCTGAAGGCGCTGGCGAAGAGCCGCGAGGAGCGGTACCAGAGCGCGTCCGAGATGCGCGCCGACATCCACCGGGTGCTGGCCGGCCAGCAGGTGACCGCTCCGATGGCGGCGGTCGCGGAGACCCGGTCGATGGCGCCGACCGCGGTGGCGCCGACGGCCGCGACCCAGCAGTACCACCAGACCTCGGCGAACGACCTGCTGCCACCCGGCGGCGACGACCTGGACGAGGCGCAGGACGCACGGTCCCGCCGCAACCGCGGCCTGGCCTACTTCCTGCTCGGCCTCGCGATCGTCGCGGTCGCGGTCGGCGCGTACGCGCTGTTCTCGAACATGAACGACGACAACAAGGCCGGCGGCGGTACGACGGCCACACCGCCGGCCAAGGTCGCCGTACCGGACGTCAGCGGCAAGTCCGTCGCCGACGCGACGGCGTTGCTGTCCGCGCAGGGCCTGAAGTTCGCGCAGGGACCGTCGGAGGCCAGCGACACGGTCGGCCGCGGTTCCGCCATCCGGCAGACCCCGGCGCCGGGCACCGAGGCCGAGCAGGGCTCGACCGTCACCGTGGTGTTCTCGTCCGGCCGGAGCGCGTTCCCGGTGCCGAACGTGATCGGTATGACGGAGTCGAAGGCGAAGCAGGCGCTCAAGGAGTCCAGCGGCAAGTTCAAGGTCAACGACGACGTCAAGGAAGCGGACAGCGATCAGAAGAAGGGCACCGTGATCGCGATCAGCCCGGACCCGAACGGCTCGTACGCGTCCGGGACCGAGTTCACCCTGACCGTGTCCAACGGCGTCGTGAACGTCGACGTACCGAACGTCGTCACGCAGACCCAGGACGACGCGACGAAGACGCTGAAGGACCTCGGCTTCCGGGTCGGGTACGCCTCGGCCGACAATCCGGACGCGCCGGACCAGACCGTTCTCCAGCAGAGCGTGAAGGGCGGCACCAAGGCGCCGAAGGGCACGCTGATCACGCTGACGATCAACAACCACCAGGAGCAGCCGACCCCGCCGCCGTCCTCGACGACGCCGTCGGAAACCCCGTCGAGCGACCCGACGACACCGCCGATCACGATCCCAGGCGGCTGAGACGACGGAACCCCCGGAGCACTCGCTCCGGGGGTTCTTCCGTTCTACGGATCAGCTGACGACCGGCGCCAGGCCGACCGAGCGGGCGACCGCGTCCGGGTCGCCGCAGATCTCGAGCCAGTTCGCGAGCATCCGGTGGCCGCCCTCGGTCAGCACCGACTCCGGGTGGAACTGCACGCCCTCGACCGGGAAGTCCCGGTGCCGGGCCGCCATGATCACGCCGGCCTCGGTCCGTGCGGTCACCTGGAGCTCGTCGGGCACGGTGTCCTGCGCGATCGCCAGCGAGTGGTACCGGGTCGCGGTGAACGGCGACGGCAGCCCGGACAGGACGCCGGCGCCCTCGTGGAACACCTGGCTGGTCTTCCCGTGCAGCAGCTCGTCCGCACGGCCCACAACCCCGCCGTACGCGACGCCGATCGCCTGCAGGCCGAGGCACACTCCGAAGATCGGGACCTCGCGGCCCTTCTCCTTCACGATGTCGACGCAGGCACCGGCCTCTTCCGGCGTACCAGGGCCGGGGGAGAGCAGAACGCCGTCGTACTCGGCGGCCTCGTCAGGGGTGACCTCGTCGTTGCGCAGGACGGTGGTGTCGGCCTGCAGTTGCTGCAGGTACTGCACCAGGTTGTAGACGAAGGAGTCGTAGTTGTCGACGACAAGGATCCGCGGCATGCGGTCCATTATCGCCCGCTGGCGGTCGGGCTTGTCGAGGGAGTCCGCGGGAAGCCCGGAACCGTCGCGCTCTGCAGGTCCAGGGTGCCCTCGTACGCCGGCATCGCGATCGACGACTCGTTCTTCACGTCGTACCCGAGCTGGAACTTCACCACGTAGTCCTGCAGGTTCTCGATGTACTGCGAGTCGTCGAGCGCCTTCTGCAGCTTCCGCCGGTCCCCGATCGCGGTGATCTTGTACGGCGGGAGGTACGGAACGCCGTGCAGTACGACGGAGTTGCCGACGCACTTGATCCCGGTCGTCGAGATGACGCGGTGGTTCTGGATCGAGATCGCGTCCGCGCCGCCGGCCCAGAGCGCGTTCACCACTGCCTGGATGTCCTGCTGGTGGATCACCAGCCAGTCGGCGTCGACATCCGGGTTGTCCTTGACGACCTGGGACGGCGCGTCCTTCAGCGTCACGGTTAGCCCCGGCCCGGTGACCGGCGTGGTGCCGACCGCGTCGGACAGGTCCTTGAGCTGCTTGGACAGCACCGGGTCGATCGACCCCTGCTGCGCCTGGAGCTTCTCGATGTCCTGGGTGAGCGCCGCGTGCTGCCGGACCAGGCTGGCGCTGCGCCGGCTCTGTTCCTCGACGAGGCCCGCGAGCGTAGTGTTACGGCTGGGCCTGAGGTCGGTGCCCCGGGCGTTGGTGGCGCTGGTCGCGAACAGCAGTCCGGCGCACAGCAACGCCAGCGGCGCACCCGCGCGCCACAGCGAAATCCGCCTCAACCTACGCACCCGTGATCTCCATATTGCTCTCTGCACTACGCTAACCCGGACCGGACCCGAAACATGGTCCTGCTGCGGTCAGCTTATGCGTCCTTACAAGGAGTTCAGTCGTGCCCGAGTCGAGCAGTCGCAACAAGAAGAAGACCGAGAAGGTCAAGGCCGAGAAGACCCCGAAGAAGCCACGTACCAGCAGTCGCGTGTGGGTCGCGCCGCTGATGCTGGCCTGCTGGCTCCTCGGACTCGCCTGGCTGGTCGTCTTCTACGTGGCCGGCCAGGACATCCCGGTGATGAAGGACCTCAACAACTGGAACCTACTGATCGGCATGGGCCTGATCGCAGTCGGCTTCGTCGTCTCCACCCAGTGGGTCTGACCAAGTTATCCACATCCGTATCCCCAGTTGTGCACACCGATTCGGCGAAGTTATCCCCAGCTCGAGGTGCACTTCTCCACTGAAAGCGACGGAAACTCGTTCAAATCTGTGGATAACTCAGGTTTGAGGGGGCCAGTTTCCACACCGTTCATGTCGGGAGTGGGCGGTTGTCCACGACCTTCTTCATGACGATGGTGGATGTGAGGCGCTGGACGCCGGGGAGTCGCGCCAGCCGTTCGTCGCGCAACTTCTGGAAGGCGGCGATGTCCGCGGTGACGACTCTGACGAAGTAGTCCGGCTCTCCGAACAGCCGTTCCGCCTGCACCACCTCGGCGATCTCGGCCAGGCCGGCTTCGAAGCCGGCGACCGACTCCTCTCGGTCCATCGTCACCGAGAGCAGCACCTCGAACCCGTGCCCGACCGCCGCCCCGTCGACCACCGCGCGGTATCCGCGAATCACCCCGGCCCGCTCGAGCTCCCGCAACCGCCGATGACACGGCGCCGCACTCAGCCCGACCCGCTGCGCGAGCTCAGTGACCGTCAGCCGGCCGTCTTCCTGGAGCACAGCAAGAATCTTGCGATCAATGGCATCCACGGCAAAGATCCTATCCGTATCCACCGCCGTTGAGCATGAGGTTGCAAGAATCCGTCCCGGTTTCAGCAGTAATCTTGCGCCATGCTCGACTTCCTGCCCATCACCGCCGCCTGCTTCGGCATCCCGCAGTACCTCCCGCAGATCTTCAAGCTCCGCCGAACGGGCGACACGGCAGGCGTCTCGTGGTCCTGGGCGACACTGACGAGCATCAACAACGCGGCCTGGTTCGCCTACTTCATGGCTTCCGGCTACTGGACCGCGAGCCTCCCGTCGACGGCCGCAGCCGTACTGGCCGGCACTGTCTCGGTCCTGCTGGTACGCCGCGGTGCGCTGAACCGCCGCGCTATTGGGTGGATCGCCGGGTGGGCCGTTCTGCTGATGGTGGCTGCCGTGGTCGGCGGGCGGGTCGGGTTGGGCTCGCTGCTCGCCGCGGCCTCCATCATCCAGGTGACGCCGTCGTTGTGGACGGCGTACCGGACCGATCGGCCCACAGGGATCTCGGTCGGTACCTGGCGGCTGGTGTTCGGGGAGCTGGCCTGCTGGTTCGTGTTCGGTCTGTGGAAGGGCGACGTACGCCTGGTGACGCTCGGGGCCACCGGGGTGCTCGCGAGTCTGCTGATGCTGGCCCGGGCGCGGCAGGCAGGCGTACTTTCGAAATGCCGACTAGCGGCCTGAGAGACGGGGAGGGTCTCACATGTTCGTTCAGGTCATTCAGGGGAAGGTCACCGACGCCGAGCAGGCGCATGCGGCGATGGATCGGTGGATGGAGGAACTGGCGCCCGAGGCGTCCGGCTGGCTGGGGACCACGGCCGGGGTCACGTCGGACGGCAAGTTCATCGCGCTGGCTCGTTTCGACTCCGCCGACGCTGCACGGCGGAACAGCGACAGCCCGGCGCAGGACAAGTGGTGGCACGAGTTCTCGTCGCTGCTCAGCGACGGGGCCACCTTCCACGACACGGAGGACGTGGTGATCGACACGCACGGCGACCCGGACGCCGCCGGTTTCGTCCAGGTGATGCAGGGCGCCGGCAGCGACCCGGAGCGCGCGCGTGAGCTGATGGGTCAGCACCGGGACGAATGGGCCGCGTTCCGGCCCGATGTCCTCGGAAGTGAGGTCGCCATGTACGGCGGCGGCGAGTACACGATGGCGATGTACTTCACCTCCGAGGCCGAGGCCCGCGAAGGCGAGCGGAAAGAGGTGCCGCCGGAACTGCAGGCGGAGATGGACGAGATGAACAGTCTCGCCTCCGGCCCGCCGGCGTTCTACGACCTCGAGCACCCCTGGCTGTACTCACCGAGGTAGTCAGCCACCCGAGGCGGCCGCGACGGAACCCCGTCGCGGCCGTCTCCACTTCTACGTAGAGCTATACGTAGACATCCGCGCACACATGTGCGTATAGTTCTACGTAGGAGGAGACAAGCGATGCCGAACAAGACGATCTACGTGTCCGACGACGACCTGCCGCTGTACAAGCGGGCCCAGGAGCTGGCCGGGAACCTGTCCTCGGCGATCTCGATCGCACTGCGCAAGTACGTCGAGATGGAGGAAGGCCGGTTCGAGGGGTACGACGAGATCACCGTGCGGGTGGGCCGGGGCACCGGCCGCAAGCAACGATTCTCCGGCGTACTGCTCGCGGAAGGCGGCCGGTCGAGCAGTTCCGGGTACGAGGCCTTCAAGGTCTACCGCAGCCGGACCGGGAAGTTCGTCCTGCACGCAGACCGCCGCAGCCAGTTCAAGCAGAACGCCGACGACGAGCGCTATCTGACCGGGTGGCGTTCCTGGGTCGGCAACTGGAGCTCGGACCAGTCCTGGAGCATGGCGCAGGGCGAGGCCACGCTGCACGTCGTGGACACGGTCGAGGAACTCCGCGCCCTGATCCCGGACGACCTCTATCAACTCGTCGAGGAGGCCGCTGATCAGCCCGCGGTCGAGGACCTCGACATCTAACTGAACCACGCACCACCACCGCGCGCGCCGGCAGCCGGCCGCTCGGCCGGTGAGGCACGCCCAAATCCTCCTCCAGCAGACCCGTCAACCACCCCGGGTCAGGTTCACCCTGCCCGAAAACCCCAAGGATCCCTCATGTCAGCAGCGATCGACGTCCGCGGACTGCGCAAGTCCTACGGCGAGAAACTCGTTCTCGACGGCATCGACCTGAACGTTGCCGAAGGCACCATCTTCTCCCTGCTCGGCCCCAACGGCGCCGGCAAGACCACCGCGGTACACATCCTGTCCACGCTGGTCGCCGCCGACGCCGGCGAGATCCGGGTGGCCGGCCACGACCTGCACCAGTCGCCCGAGGCAGTGCGTGCCGCGATCGGCGTCACCGGTCAGTTCTCCGCGGTCGACGGCCTGATGACCGGCCGCGAGAACCTGATCCTGATGGCCGATCTGCACCACCTCGGCAAGCAGGAGGCCCGCCGCCGGGCGGACGAACTGCTCGAGCAGTTCGACCTGGCGGAGGCCGGCAAGAAGCTCGCATCGACGTACTCGGGCGGCATGAAGCGCCGGCTCGACCTGGCCATGACGCTGGTCGGACGGCCCCGGATCATCTTCCTGGACGAACCGACCACCGGCCTCGACCCGCGCAGCCGGCACAGCATGTGGACGCTGATCCGCGAACTGGTCGCCGGAGGCGTCACGGTCCTGCTCACCACGCAGTACCTGGAGGAGGCCGATCAGCTCGCCGACCGGATCGCCGTCCTCGACCACGGGCGCCTGGTCGCCCAGGGTACGGCGGAAGAACTCAAGCGGCTCGCTCCGGGCGGGCACATCCGGCTGCGGTTCACCTCGCCGGAGGAGTTCACGCTCGCGGGCCAGGTGCTGCCGACCGCCGTACCGAACCACGAAGCACTGGTCCTGCAGGTGCCGAACGACGGCAGCGTGCACGCGCTACGCGACCTGCTGGCCCGCATCGACGACGCCTCGCTCGAGGTCGACGAACTGACTGTCCACACTCCCGACCTCGACGACGTGTTCTTCGCCGTCACCGGTCAGCCCAAGTCCGAAGAGGTGTCCGCATGAGTACCACCACCACGACCACCACGACGATCCGCCCGATGGCCGACATCGGCACCATGCTGCGCCGCAACCTGCGGCACGCCCAGCGGTACCCCGGCCTGTCGCTCGGCGCCCTCGGGATGCCGGTGATCATGATCCTGCTGTTCGGTCTGGTCTTCGGCGACACCTTCTCGGCCGGGCTCGGCGGCGGCGCGGGAGGGTTCGACTACATCGACTTCCTGACCCCGGGCATCCTGCTGATGTCGATCGCGTCCGGGACGATGTCGCCCGCGGTCGCGGTCTGTATGGACATGTCGGAGGGCATCGTCTCCAGGTTCCGGACGATGGCGATCTTCCGGCCGGCCGTGCTCACCGGACACGTGCTGGGCAACGTGATCGTGACGATCGTCAGCCTGGCCCTGGTGGTCGGCTTCGCGGTCCTGATCGGGTTCCGCCCGAACGCGTCGGTGGGGGACTGGCTGCTGGCGGCCGTCCTGCTGATCGGACTGACCATCGGCCTGACCTGGTTCGCTATCGCGCTGGGGCTGACCAGTAAGACGCCGGAGGGCGCGAGCAACGTCGTCCTGCCGATCAGCCTGCTGCTGCCGTTCCTGAGCAACACGTTCATCCCGCTGGAGGCGATGCCGAGCGGCATCCGCTGGTTCGCCGAGTACCAGCCGTTCACCCCGATCATCGACAGCCTGCGCCATCTCCTGCTGGGTACGCCGATGGACAGCAGCAGCGGCTGGCTCGCCGGTGGCTGGTGTCTCGCGATCGCGGTGATCGGATATTTCTGGGCCCAGTCCAGCTACAACAAGGGGACCGTGGCCTAGCACAACGCTACTGCCCAGGGTCATCTTTGAGCGCCCATCAACCATCTGGGCGGCTCGAAGATGGTTGGCAGGTTCTCAAAGATGGCCAGGGCTGGGTCGGCGTGGTTGGCGAAGGGACTGCGCGGAGCCGTCAGCGTGGCGCTGGCCTGGAGTGGGGGGTTGGCGCGGGCGGTGGGGGCTTTGAACAGGTTATTTACTGTTCAAAGCCCCCGTAGGGGGTGCACGGTCCCACGTGGTGGTCAATGACCACGGTTCGTCCTGCGGTCTCCCCAAACCGGTTTGGGGAGACTCTCGACGCCGACCGGGGAGTGCTACTGCCCAAATCGGGACAGTTGGACTCCCCACAACGCCTCCACCCTCATTTCCGAGCGGACCATCAACCCACTCAGGACTTCTGGCGGGAACTCCGAGGGCGGGACACTAGGCGGGTGCGCCCAGGACGTTCGCGCGGGTGCGGACGTGGGCGGGGACCAGCAGGTCGCAGTCGGGGTTGTTCTGCGGGGCGCCGGCGACGACTTGGAGGGGGACCACGCCTGTCCAGTAGGGCAGGTCGAGGTCCTCCTCGTCGTCGTTGGCAGGTCCGGAGCGGGTCTTCACCGAGGCCTCGGTGAGGGAGAGCGCCAGGACCGACGTCTTCGCCAGCTCCTTGCGGTTCGGCGGGCGTACGGCGGCCGACCGGCCGGGGACGAGGTGGTCGACGATCCGGTTGAGAGCGTGCAGCTTCTCGTCCGGATCGGTGATCAGCCGTGGTACGCCGAAGATGACCGCGGACCGGTAGTTGACCGAGTGGTGGAACGCGGACCGGGCCAGTACCAGGCCGTCGGTGTGCGTGACGGTCACGCACACGGTCTGCTGCGGGGCCGCGACCACGCTCCTGGCCGCGACCGAGCCGTGCAGGTACAGCTCCCCGTCCGGTCCACGGTCCAGATCCACGCCGTACGCCGTCGGCAGGACGAGCGGATCGCCGTCGACCACGACGCCGAGGTGGCAGAACATGCCGTCGAGCAGTACGTCGTACAGCACCTGCCGCTCGGTGGCGGCACGTTCCTTCGAGCGACGCAACGAGGTCCGGGCGGTCGGCTGCAACGGCGTAGTGGTCATGTAACTAGGTTCACCCGCGAGTGGACTGGCGGCACGGGCCATTCCGGCTCGAATCAGCTAGTCCACTGCGACCAGCGGCGCGGTCTGAGTCACGTGGCGGCGGCGGGTCGGCATGCCCACCATCGGGTTTTCCACACTCCAGGCGGCGCCCTTGCAGATGAACTCCTTGTAGACGGCGGCCACCCGGCCCGTCAGCGCCGCGTTGACCGCGCGGTCGTCCGTGGTGACGTACTGGACCAGCCCGTCCTTGCGCCCCAGCGAGATGCACTGGTTGAAGTAGAACAGCGGCGCGTGCGGGAGCTTGCCGCCGGTCAACCGGGCCGCGATGGAGTCTGCGGCCTGCCACGCCATCGGCTGACCCGAGGCGCAGGACATCCGCAGCGGCTTGTTCTTCGAGCCCATCGCGTACGCCGCGTCGCCGATGGCGTAGACGTCCGGGTGCGAGACGGACCGCATGGTGCCGTCGACAACGATCCGCCCGGTGTCGGTGGCCTCCAGCGCGGTCGCCTGCACGATCGGGTTCACGGCGAACCCGGCCGTCCACACCGTGACCGCGGCCGGGATCGTGCTGCCGTCGGCAGTCGTCAGCTGGTCCGCGTCGACGCGCGTCACCGCGGCGTTCTCGTGCACGGTGATGCCGAGCCGGTCGACCACCTTCCGAAGGTGCCGGCGTCCCTTGGGCGACAGCCAGTCGCCCAGCTCACCGCGGACGGCGAACGCGACGTGGAGATCCGGCCGCGACTCGGCGAGCTCGGTCACGAACTCGACGCCGGTGAGGCCTCCGCCGACAACCGTCACGGTCTGTCCGGCGGTCAACGACGCCAGGCGCTCACGCAGCCGAAGCGCACCAGGGCGACTTGCGATCTCGTAGGCGTGCTCCGCGACACCCGGAACGCCCTGCGGGTTCCAGCGGCTGCCGAGCGCGTACACGAGGGTGTCGTACTCCAGCCCCTCCGAATCCAGCTCAGCCGAGTCGAGCGCGACCGTCTTGCGGTCGACGTCCACCCCGGTGACCTTCGCGAACTTCAGGTCGATCCCGGTCCCGGCGTAGATCTGCTCGAACGGACGCAGTTTCAGGTCCCGCCCGGTGGCCACCTCGTGCATCCGGACCCGCTCGACGAAGTCGGTCTCGGCGTTCACGACCGTGATGCTGACCTCGTCGCGGTGCAGCCGGGCGGCGAGACGGCCGGCGGCGACGGCTCCGGAGTACCCGGCGCCGAGAACTACGATGCGGTGCTTCATATTCGTACTCCTGTCTGATGCGGTGTCCACCCTTGAACCGGGTAGGCCGGCGTTTCATGACAGGTCGGCGATGTGAAGCAGGTCACAGAATGGTTGTCAGCGGCTCCCCGTGATCGGAGGCGGCGAACAGCTCGGTCGCGCGGGCCAGCTTGTCCGGGTTCGCCTGGGTGCGTACGGCGGTCACGCCGTCGGCGCCGACCTCGAGGCACATGACACCGATGACCTCGCCGTTCGCGACCACCACGAGCGCGGGTTCGCTGTTGGCCGGCCAGGCGTAGATGTCCGCCGTACCGCCGACGTACACGCGCTTCGCCTCGGACGGTTTGAACAGGCCGCGCAGGAAGCGGGCGACCGCGAGCGCGCCCTCGACCGCGGTGGTCCGGGCCGGGACCTTGCCGCCGCCGTCGCCGACCGAGACGGCGTCGGCGGTCAGCAGCCGCACGATCGAATCGGTCTGCCCGCTGATCGCCGCGGCGAGGAACTCGTCCACGATCCGCCGCGCCGTGGCCTCGTCGACCTCGGTCCGCGCGCGGCCGTCTGCGAGGTGCTGCTTGGCCCGCCGGAAGATCTGCTGGCTGGAGGATTCGCTGATCTCGAGGATCTCGGCGATCTCCCGGTGCGGGTAGTCGAACGCCTCCCGCAGGACGTAGACCGCCCGCTCGTTCGGCGACAGGCGCTCCATCAGCGTGAGTACGGCGTACGACACCGACTCGCGCTGCTCCGCGGTGTCCGCCGGGCCGAGCATGGGGTCGCCGTCGAGCAGCGGCTCGGGCAGCCACTGGCCGACGTACGTCTCGCGCCGCGCGCGGGCGGAGGCGAGCTGGTTGAGGCAGAGGTTGGTGAGCACCTTCGTCAGCCACGCCTCGGGGACCTCGATCCGGGCGATATCCGTGGCCTGCCAGCGCAGGAACGTCTCCTGGACGGCGTCCTCGGCCTCGCTCGCCGAGCCGAGCAGACGGTACGCGATGGCCTCGAGCCGGCCCCTGGATCCCTCGAACCGGGACACGTCCTCCGCGGTCATCGTCATACTGCGATCCTAATAAGGTGCAGACTTCGCTGCCGCTGACGATCGACCGGGACGCCGGACTGCCGTTGCACCTGCAGCTCGCGGAACAGTTCCGGGCGGCCGTGCTGGACGGTCGGCTCCAGGCCGGTCATCGGCTGCCGTCGACGCGCGACCTCGCGCGGGAGCTCGGCGTCTCGCGGTCCGTGACGCAGGCGGCGTACGACCAACTGCATGCCGAGGGCTGGATCGAAGGGCGGACCGGCGCCGGCACCTTCGTCACCGACGTCGTCCCGTTGCAGCCCGCCGTACGACGACGTACACAGCATCGGCCCGATGCCGACGCGAAGCTCCTGACGCTGCGTCCCGGCATCCCGTACATCTCCCCGACGCCCGACCCGGGCTGGCGGCGGGCATGGCGTGAGGTTTCCACCCAGTCACCGCCGGGCGGGTACGACGACGCGGCCGGGCTTCCCGCGCTGCGGGCGGCCCTCGCGGACCACGTCGCCCGGGTCCGCGGAATCGCCTGCGGCCCGGAGAACGTCCTCGTCACGAACGGCACTGTCCACGGGTTGCGGCTGCTGCTCACGGTCACGCGGCAACCCGGCGACCGGATCGCCATCGAGGACCCCGGCTACCTGAACGCGGTCGTCGCCGCCCGCGATCACCGGCTCGAGATCGTCGACGTCCCGGTCGACGAGGACGGGCTGCGGGTCGACGCGCTGACGGACGCATCCGCTGTTTATGTCACCCCGTCGCACCAGTACCCGCTCGGCGGCCGGCTGCCCGTTGCCCGCCGCAACGAGCTGGTCCGCTGGGCACGCCGCACCGGGAGCCTGCTGATCGAGGACGACTACGACAGCGAATTCCGGTACGACGTCGCGCCGCTGCCCGCGCTCGCCCAGCTGGACCTGGAGCGGGTCGTCCACCTCGGGACACTGTCGAAGACGCTGAGTCCCGCGCTCCGCCTCGGCTGGCTGGTCGCATCCGAGGCGATGGTCGATCGGCTCGCCACGTTCCGGGAGAACTCGGGCGACTGGCCCGGCTGGCCGATGCAGGCCGCGATGCTCGCCATGCTCCGCGACGGTACCTCGACCAGGCCGTCCGCCGCGGACGCCGGCTGTACGCGGACCGGCGTACCCACACCTGCGCGGTGCTGTCGCCGTACGGCCAGGTCGTCGGCCAGGACGCAGGGCTGCACATCACGCTGCTCCTGCCCGACGACGCCGACGACCTACGGATCGCGGCCGCGGCCCGTGAGGCCGGCGTCGTGGTCGCGCCGCTGTCCGAGTACCGCCGGAGCGTGCCGGGACCGCCAGGGCTCGTGATCGGCTACGCGACACCGTCGACGTCCGACCTGCACCGAGCCCTGACGATCCTGACCGAAATCCTCAGTCGCCGTTGAGCGGCTCGTAGGGACTGGTGGCCCACCGGAAGTACGCACGCGGCGGGAACGTGCCACTACGGCGGCCGAGGCCGTTGATCACCGTGGCCGTGCCGTTGGTGTGACCGACGGCGTACTGATACGCGGTCCGGGTGTCGAAGTCGATTCCGACCAGGAACGTGCCGTACTGGCCGCACTTGGTCGCGACGAGCTTCTCGAACCCTTGCCACGTACGGGTCCGGACCGGCCTCACGACCGGCTTCATCGGCGAGCCGACCGGGATACGAATCGTGTAGAGGGCGCCGCCGCGGGTGTTGGCCAGGAAGGTGTCGTACGTCGCGGTCTTGCTGATCAACGCCATCGACTTCACCGCGGCGAACCCCGGCGCCGACCCGGTCGCCTTGAACCGGTGCGGGATGTCGACGTCGAAGCTCCACCGCCGCAGCGTCCCGTCGCCGGCCAGTCCGTACGCCGTGTTGCGTGCGGTCGCACCCTTCGCCGCGAACTGCGACACCTCCAGCGCCTTGTACGTCGACCACCCGGAACCGACGGGCTGGGAGCCGCGCGGCAGGCCCGGATCGATCTCGGCCTCGTTGGTGAGCGAGTAGTACCAGTTGTAGGCCTTGTCGCCCGAGATCGCCCAGCCGGCGACGTCCAGACCGTACCCGTTCGGCACCTGGGTCGAGGTCGACGCCAACCGGACCGGGCCGAGACCGGTCGTCGGGTCGCCCTCAGGGCCGAAGGAACTCAGCGCGACGTCACAGGTTGCCGACTCTCGCTGTGCGGTCGTGCCGGTCGCGTTCGCCGGATCGACACCTGCACTGGCGAGCACCAACACCGCAGCCGGCAGCACTGCCCAGCGCTTCATTGTCAGTCGCCGTTCAGCGGATCGAGGTAGAAGACGACGCCCCAGCGGTAGTAGGGGGCATCCGGCATGGGCTTGTTGACCTTGCCGAGGGCGTTGATCACCGTGGCCGTGCCGTTCGCGTGGCCGACGGCGTACAAGTAGCCGCTCTTGGTGTCCTTGTCGATGCCGAGCAGCAGCGTTCCGTAGTTGCCGCACTTGTCCGCGACCAGCGCCTCGAAACCCTGCCAGGTGCTCGTCCGCACCCGTGTCACGATCGGCTTCAGCGGCGACGTGATCGGGATCCGGATCGTGTAGAGGGCACCGCCGCGGGTGTTCGCGAGGAAGGTGTCGTACGTCGGCGTCTTGCTGATCAGCGCCATCGACTTCACCGACGAGAACCCGGGCGCCGACTGGGCGGCCCTGCCGAACCCGCCGTTCCAGCGGAACAGCGTGCCGTCGCTGCGCAGCCCGTACGCCATGAAGTGCGAGACATGGGTTTTGGGGTCCTCGAAGTGGGCGACCTCGAACGCGGTGAAGTTCGACCAGCCGCCGCCGATCCGCTTGACGATGTCCTCGCCGACATTGCGGTTGTAGAAATAGCGGTACAGCGCATCGCCCTGCACGACGTAGCCGGACCGGTCGAAGCCGGCGACGTTGGGTTCGACCTCCCACACGGAACTCAACCGGACCTTGCCGGGTGGGAAGACAGGCTCGTCGACCGCTACGGGCCCCTTCATCGTCGGCGGCGTGCCGGCGGTCACGCCGGTCGAGGTCTGGGCGCCGGCGGCGTCGACCGCCCCGAGCCCCACGGTGCAGGCCTCGGTCGCGGCCTGCGGTGCGGCGTGAGCTGCCGGTACGAAGGCCGCCGCGGTCAGCGCGACCGTCCCGGCCAAACAGGCAAAGGTGTTGCGTCGTTTCATCATCTCTCCCGGATCTCGGTCTTCCACAGACCTTGATGCAGGAGGGACCGGACAAGTTATGGATTCCCGGGGCGCGGTTGCTCGACGACCGGGCGGTCGCCGTCCCAGGTCAGCCGGGACAGCCACATCGTGCGGCCCTTCGGGTCGGTGCCGACCTGTGCAGGGTCCCACGCGTGGTAGACGAACCAGTCGCCGAGGACCATGTTGTGTCCGGGCCCAGCGGCGTCCGGGCTCGACTTCAGGATCGGGTCGCCGGTCTTCACGCACGGGCCGATCGGCGACTCGCACAGCGCGTGGCCGACGGCGTACGTCGCCTTGTCGAACGCGTTGCCGGAGTAGAACAGATGGAACTTCCCGTTCCGTTCGACCATGTACGGCGCCTCGACCAGGTTGCCCTCCCAGGGCAGATCCTGCTTGATCAGTCGATGCACCGGACCGGTCAGCGTCAGACCGTCAGCGGAGAGTTCGGAGACGTAGATCCAGGTGTCGACGTCGATCGCGTTGCCGTCGTTCTTCCAGTACAGCCAGCGCCGGCCGGTCGAGTCCTGGAACGGTGACGCGTCGATCGAGCCGCCCTCGCCGGCCTGGCTGACCAGCGGCTTCATCGATTTGTCGACATATGGACCAGTGGGGGTGGACGCCACCGCGACGCCGACCGCCTGCCGATCGGCGACGACGTCGCGGGACGTGTAGTACATGACGTACCGGTCGGGTGCGTGCACGGCGACCTCCGGCGCCCACACCCTGCCGGGCGCCGTCCAGCCCGGTAACGACGGCAACGCGTCGCCGACCGCCTCCCACGACACGAGGTCGCGGGAGGTCAGCGTCTGCACATTGCCCAGCGGCCCGTTCGTCGCGAAGGCGTAGTACTCGTTGCCTACCGCAATGATCTGCGGATCGGCGAAGCTGCCGTCGTAGACCTTCATTCACTTGCTTTCGTAGAACTTCAGGTAGTCGAAGGTGGCGACCGGCGGCGGGTTCGCACCGGTGAACTCACCGTGTGCATAGAGACCGATGCGAGCCGCGGACGGCAGCACCCAGGACGCGCCCCAGGTCCAGTTCTTCCCGTCCACCGACGTACCGGCCTGGTAGACATGCTCACCGGCGGCGTTCTGGTGGTACGCGAGCCGCATCCACAGTGTCGGCGCCGACCGCCCGATCGCCGCCGCGCCGTACGACGTCGCGCCGTCCGACGGCCGTGCCACGAGCTCCCGCCCGTACTCCGTCTGGCGGGTCTTCCAGATCGCCACGCTGCCGAGCCGGGCGAAGTCGCTGTCGTTCAGGTACGCGATCATGCCGGCCTGCTGGTAGTTGCGGACGTCGCCTTGCCCGGTGTCGAGGTGCAGCTTGGTCTCGGCGATCCAGCTCTTCCCGGCCGGTGCCGTGTGGAACAGCAGCCCGGCGTTGTTCGACGAGCCGGTCATGTCGGCGTTCTCCAACGGCCACGACAGCTTGCCGTCGGCAACTGTCGCCTTGGCGTCCTGACGAACCCACGACCAGTCCGCACCGAGCGGCCCGTTGAAGTCGTCACCGCTCAAGAGGTCCCCGGTCCGCGGTACGTCGGCCAACCTCGTCACCGGCCGCGCTACCGGGCGCACCGTGAGGTTGTCCACCTCGGCCGATCCGAACCACCCCACCGGCGCCGACCCGAGCTTCAACCCGGGCACAGTCACCTGCGCCTCTGCGTAGACGTCTCCGAGGCCCGCGTCGTTCAGTCGTGCCGTCACGGACGATCCGGACACCTGGACGGACAGCTTGTTCCACTGCGTGCGGTCGAAGTCGGCGGGCAGATTCGCGGACGCCGTACGTCGGCCGACTGTCAGCGTCACGCGATTGTTCGCGACCGTCGCCACCACCTGATTGCCGAGAACCGTGGTGAAGGACGTGCCCAGCCGAACATCCGCTTCTACGCGAAGGGAACCGGCGGGGGCGGCCGCGCGGGTTCGGGCTGCGCCGTTGATGGTGGCTGTGGGGCCGCCGAGAGAATCACCTGGTTGCTTGGTGGCGCCCTGGAGACCAGCGGCCGGGTCCGTGGAGTCGATGCCGAGCGACGATCCGGTGGTCGGTGCGGGGACCGGGCCCTCGGACGGGCCGGCGCCGGCGCGGGTCCGGGGCCAGCCGTTGATCCAGTCGATCTTGTCGATCAGCATCGGCCGCCGGTTGATCCCGAACGGGTTCGTCAGCCACGGCGTCCCGCGATCGATCGCGTGGTAGACGATGTGGTCCTGACCGGCCGCGTCGGTGATGAACGCGTGATGACCGGGACCGATCCACTTGTTGCCGTTCTGCGTGATGACCGTCGTGCCGCCGACCCGGGAGCCGGTCAGCGCGGCACCGTCGGCATCCAGGAACGGACCGCGGGGAGAGCGCGAGCGGCCGGCGAACACCGAGTATCCGGTGGTCGGGCCGGCGCAGCAGTTCATCGACGAGCCCATGAAGTAGTACCAGCCGTCGCGATACACGACGTACGAGCCCTCGTAGCGGTCGCCGATCGTGACCTGGGTCGGCTCACCGACCGCGTGCATACCGTCGGCGCTCAGTTCGGTGACGGAGATGCCGCCGTAGAAGCCGCCGTAGTACAGGTACCGCTTGCCGTCCGCGGCGGTCAGCATCGCCGGGTCGATGGTGCCGAAGTAGCCGCCGTTGCCGTCCGGTTTCGGGGCGACGACCGGGCCGCCGGTAGCGGTCCACGGTCCCGCTGGGGTCGGGGCTGTGGCCACACCGATCGCGGGATCGCCACCGGGGTTGGCCGCGGTGTCGGTGACGGTGAAATACATGACGTATTGACCGTCGAAGTACCGGATGTCCGGCGCCCAGAAGAAGGATCCCGGCGCGGCCCAGGCCGGCTTGGTCTCGTCGTTGAACACCGTGCCGAGGTACTCCCAGGAGCTGAAGTCCTTGGTCCGGGCCATGTGCATCAGGCCGAACGGACCGTTGGCCACCAACGGGTCGGAGGTGGCGTACGCGTACCAGTAGCCGTCACGGCCCTGGATGATCGACGGGTCGGCGAAGGTGTCGGCGAAGCTGGAACTGATGGCATTGGTCGTTGTCACCACAGGTGCGGCGGTCGCGGCCGACGTACCGGCCGCGACGGCGACCACCGTCAGGACTGCGGCAAGGAGTCGTTTCGAAGGCACGGGCGGGTCCCCTCTCGATCAACTGCTGAGCTGGATCAGGTGCCACGATGCGGGCGGCAGCGTGGCACGACAGACACCGTCGACGACCTCGGTGGCGTCGACGGTCCGGGGCTGGACCCGGTCCGGATCGTCCGCCGTGTTCACGGCCGAGCGGTCCTCGTCGTACAGGGCAAGGTGCCGGGCCACGTGCCCGGTCACCGGGATTTCCAGGTCGATCTTGTCGGTCTCGCTCCGGTTCACCACGAAGATCGCGGTCTCCCCGGTGTTCTCGTCGTACGTCGCTGTGCTCCACAGGGCCGGGATGCGGCCGAAGGCGGCGGTGTCGAGCTCGGGGCCTCCGGTGATCGCGGTCCGCAGTACGGTCGGACCGGCGTACCGCGCGGTCAGGGCGAACGGGTAGAAGATCGTCTGCCGCCACGCGTGCCCGCCGGGCTCGGTGCGGATCGGGCCGATCACGTTCACCAGTTGCGCGAGGCAAGCGATCTTCACCCGGTCGGCGTGCCGCAGGAGCGTGATCAGCAGGCTGCCGACCACCACCGCGTCGTCGACCGTGTAGGTGTCCTCGATCAGCGGACCGACCTCACGGATCGGCAGGCCGAGCTCGCCCGGGAAGTTCTGCTGGTACCAGACGTTCCACTCGTCGAAGGACAGCGTCAGTTCCTTGTCGCTGCGCTTGAGCGCCTTCACGTGGTCGGCGGTCGCGATCACCGCGGAGATCATCCGGTCCATCTCCTCGGCGGCCGCCAGGAAACTCGCCTGGTCGCCGTCGCGCGGCTCGTAGTACGCGTGCAGGCTGATGTGGTCGACCAGGTCGTAGGTGCGCTCGAGGACGGTGCGCTCCCAGTCGCCGAACGTCGGCATCCCGGCGTTGCTCGATCCGCAGGCGACCAGTTCGAGGCCGGGATCCACGCGGCGCATCGCGTTCGCGGTCTCCTCGGCGAGCCGCGCGTACTCCTCGGCGGTCTTGTGGCCGATCTGCCAGGGGCCGTCCATCTCGTTGCCCAGGCACCAGATCCGGATGTCGTGCGGCTCCGGGCTGCCGTTCGCGACCCGGCGGTCGCCGAGCGAAGTGCCGGCCGGCAGGTTGCAGTACTCCAGCAGGTCGACGGCCTCGCGGATCCCGCGGGTACCGAGATTGACCGCCCAGATGGGCTGTACGCCGGCCTTGCGCGACCAGGCGACGAACTCGTCGGTGCCGAACTGGTTCGGCTCGATCGCCCGCCAGGCCAGGTCGAGCCGCCGCGGCCGCTCGTCCTTCGGGCCGACGCCGTCCTCCCAGTCGTAGTTCGAGACGAAGTTGCCGCCGGGGTAGCGGATCGCGGTCACGCCCAGCTCCCGCACCAGCGCGAGCACATCCTGCCGGAACCCGTCCGCGTCGGCGGTGGGATGTCCCGGCTCGTAGATCCCGGTGTAGACGCAGCGCCCCATGTGCTCGACGAACGAGCCGAACAGCCGGCGGTCCAGCCCACCGACCACGAACGCCGGATCCACCACCAGTCGCGCCACGATCCCTCCCGGGGACGGTTTACAACGTTTAACGTGGATGTCTACAACGATTGACAATCGGTGTAAAGGGCTGAGCAATGGCACACTCGGGCGACGGGACGGCGACAGGAGGTTCTCCGATGGCGACCAGGCTCAGTGACGTGGCCGCGCGGGCCGGTGTGTCGGTGAAGACCGTCTCGAACGTGATCAACGACTATCCGCACATCACCGCGCGCACCCGGGCCAAGGTCGAGGCCGCGATCGCCGCCCTGGACTACAAGCCGAACGTCAGCGCCCGGTCGCTGCGCAAGGGCCGCTCGGACTTCATCGCCCTGGCCATCCCGGAGATGGGTTCGCCGTACTTCGCCGAGCTCGGAGCGGCGATCAGCCGGGCCGCCAAGCGGCGCGGCATCACCGTGCTGATCGACCAGACCGAGGGCGAGTCCGCCGCCGAGCGGTTCGTCCTGGACGGCATGCGCGGCCAGTTGATCGACGGCATCATCTTCTCCCCGCTCGCCACCGCCCCGGCCAAGCTCACCTCGGCGGACACCGGGAAGCCGCTGGTCCTGCTCGGTGAACGACCGGCCGGCGGTCAGTTCGATCGCGTCGCAGTCGACTCGGTGCAGGCGTCGTACGACGCCACCACGCATTTGATCTCACTGGGCCGGCACCGGATCGCGGCGATCGGCGTCGGCGGGACAGGTACCGGCGCGGTCCGGCGGAAGGGGTACCGGAAGGCGCTCAAGGCGGCCGGTATGGCGCACGATCCTGTGCTCGAGCTCGCCGGGACCGGGTACCACCGGCTCGACGGAGCCGCGTCGATGCGAGAGTTGCTCGCGCTGCCGGAGCCGCCGGACGCGGTGTTCTGCTTCAACGATCTACTCGCCCTGGGCGCGCTCCGGACGCTGGCCGACGCGGGCCTGCGGGTGCCGGACGATGTCGCCGTGGTGGGTTTCGACGACATCGAGGACGGTCGCTACCACTCGCCGTCGCTGACCACGGTCTCACCGGACAAGGAGTGGCTGGCCGACAACGCGGTCGCCCTCCTCCTCGACCGCATCGCCGGAAACGGCGGCTCCACCCACCGCGACCTCACCGTCCCGTACACCCTGGAAATCCGCGAGTCGACCGGCGGCTAGCGCTCCGGGAAGCCGGCTAGTTGCTTCGCGAGACCGTTCTGGGTCTTGCTGACGCGGCCGACCAGGGTGAGTACGGCGTTGCGCACCGGGCGGATGGCGCGCGGTACGTTCGCGAGCCGGGTCAGGCGGTGGGCCAGGCCGATCACCCGAACGGCTTCCTCCCGGCTGTTCTCGGCGTACGCGTCGAGGCCGGTGTCGTCGCCGGCCAGCGCGGTCGACAGCGCGTCCGCCAGCGTGACCGCGTCGCGCAGCCCGAGGTTCATGCCCTGCCCACCGGCCGGGCTGTGCGTGTGGGCGGCGTCGCCGGCGAGCAGCACGCGGCCCGCGCGGTACTTGTCAGCCACCCGCTCGTGGATCCGGAACCGCGAACCCCACACGACCTCGGTGACCTTCGGGTGCGCCTCTCGCGGCCCGCGATCGGCCAGCAACCGCTGCGCGTAGGCAATATCGGGGTGCTCCGGTGCGTCGGGCATCTCCGCGACCAGCCGAAAGCTCCCGTCCGGCAACGGCGCCACCACGAGCAGTCCGGCCGAGGCGAAGTACAGCGCGACCTCGTCGACCGGTAGGCCGCCGTCCACCCGGACGTCGACCAGGCTGCACGAGATCTGCAGCGTGTTCCCCGGCATCCGGAGGCCTGCCAGTTCGCGGATCGTGCTGTTCATGCCGTCGGCGGCCACGACGTACTGCGTCTTGATCACGTCGCCGCTGTCGAGCGTGACCTCGGCGCCGTCAGCGGTCTGGGTCAGGCCGGTCGCGGCGTACGGACGGAGTACCGAGCCGCCGAGCTCCTCGAGGCGTTCGAGCAGCACCTGCTCGGTGACCGGCTGGGGGATCATCGTCACGAACGGGTACTCGGTCGGAAGGTCCGCGAAGCCGACCGGGATCAGCCGCCGGTCGCCGGCGCGGATCGCGAAGTCCTCGAGCTCCAGGCCGAGGTCGACGAGCCGCTTCGTGACGCCGAGTTGCTCCAGCACCTCCAGCGTCCGCGGGTGGATTACACAGGCCCGCGACGTGTTCGCCCCGGCGGCCTGCTGGTCGACAACCACCACGTCGTGCCCCTGCAGCCGCAGCCCGACCGCCACCGCGAGCCCGACCGGACCCGCACCCACCACCACAACCTCTGCCTGCTCCGGAATCATCGTCGCTCCTCTTGTCAACGCCTGTTGACTTTTACGCTAGAGCGGTCGACTCGAAAAGTCAACAAGTGTTGGCATATGCTCTGGGTATGGCGGAGAAGAAGTCCGATCGGACCCGGGCGGCGATCCTCGCGGCGGCGCGGGAGCGGTTCGGCGCGGACGGGTACGAGCGGGCGACGATCCGGGCGATCGCGGCGGACGCGGCGATCGACCCGGCGATGGTGATGCGGTACTACGGCAGCAAGGAGAAGCTGTTCGCGGCGGCAGCGGAGTTCGACGTACGGCTGCCGGATCTGAGCGGCGTACCGCGCGAGCAGGCGGGAGAGGTCCTGGTCCGGCACCTGGTCGAGCGGTGGGAGGAGGACGACACACTCCGCGTACTGCTCCGGACGGCCGTGACCAACGAGAGCGCCGCCGAGCGCATGCGCCAGGTGTTCATCGGGCAGCTCACGCCCGCGTTCGAGCGCGCCGCGGTGGACCAGCCGGCCGTACGGGCGGGGCTGATCGCCACGCAGGCGCTCGGGTTCGCGCTGTGCCGCTACATCCTCGTGTTCGAGCCGATCGCGACCCTGTCCACAGACCGCGCGGTCGCGTGGCTGGGTCCGACCATCACGCGTTACTTGACCGCGCCGGATCCCAGCCACGTGTGAACAGCCGGCAGCGTCTCAGCCAGCGACGGCAGTTGCGGGTGCCACTTGAGCTCCCACTCGAGTGAGAGCGGGTAGTCGGTGCCGTCGAGCACTGTCAGCAGCTCGTCGATCGGGAAGTCGCCGGCGTCGATCGCGACCGGGCGGTAGTCCTGCTGCGAGTCGGCCTGCTTGAACTGGACCAACTCGAGCCACGGCCGCAGCAGGGCGTACGCCTCGGGCAGCGTCTCGCCGTGCGACCAGGTGTGCGACGTGTCCCAGAGCGCCTTCACGTTGTGGCCGGGGACGTCGGTGTCGAGCAGCGCACAGAACGCGGCGACCTGCCGGGCGGTCGAGTGCGAGTCGTGGGTCTCCAGCAGGATCGGGACGTCCTTCGGTGCGGTCGTCACGCGATCGAGCGCGCGGATCTCACCGGCACTCGGGCCGTCCGGCGTACCGTCGGCGGGATCGTCGCCGGGAAAGACACGGACGCCGCGGGCGCCGAGGTCCGCGGCGAGTTCGAGGTGCCCCTCGAGCGGCTGCTCCTCGACCGCACAGAGCTTCACGTAGCTGCTCACCGCGAAGATCTCCAGGCCGGCGTCCTCGATCCGGGTCCGCAGCTCACGGCGCTGCGTGGCCGACAGACCGGTGTTCGTGAACTCGTCCGGCGCGGCCCGCAGCTCCAGACCGGTGAAGTTGTTGCCCTGGGCAAGTTCCAGGACGTCGTCGAGTGCAGCTCCGGGACAACCGAGGGTGGCGAAACCTAAGCGCATAAGACCTATCTGATCAGACCCAGCGGCCACGGCGGGGTTGGGTCCGCGGGCTGGTCGGCTGTTCGGGCTCGGTCGGCTGCTGCTCGTACGAGTACGGCTGCTGCTGGTACTCGGTCTGCTCCGGCTCCGGCGAGTACTGCGACCCGTACGACTCAGTGGCGTAGTTAGGGCTGTAGGTCTCGTAGGACTCGGTGCTGGTGTACTCCGAGCCACCGTTGCTGCTGTACGCGTCGTACTCGTAGTTGCTCGAGCTGTAGGACTCGGAGTTGTACGAGGACGAGTAGTCCGAGGTGTACGACGTCTCCTGGCTCGAGTAGCTGTCACCGGAGGAGTACGTCGGCTCCGGGCCGTACGACGGCACCGGCGGGAGCGGCTTCGACGGGGTCAGGAAGTCGTCCTGCTCCTGGTGGCTCGGGGCCGGCGCCGGCTCGTAGTACCCGGACGAGGCGGACACGTGCGACGACGGCTGCGTGTGCTCGGACTGCCCGTAGACGTTGTGGTCCGAGTACGACGAGTACGTCTCTTCCTGGGAGGTGTGCGTCGAGTGGCTCGGCACCGCCGGCTGGATCGCCGACGGGCTGTCGACCGCGACCCGAGCGGCCCGGCGGCCGGCGCGCGCAACAGGCGCGGGCTCAGGCTCGGGTGCGGTCTGCGCCTCCACAGGGGAGGCCGTCGAGGTGAGGTAGTCGGACTCGTACGAGTACGGCTCGGAGTAGCGCGCCGCCCACGGCTCCTCGGCGGGCTGCGGCTGCGGTTCCGGCTCGGGCTGGTAGGCGTACGGGTCGGGCTGAACCACAGTCATCGGGGCGGCCTCGTCACGCCAACTGCTCGTCGTACCGAGCACGTCCGCGGTGAGCGAGCTCCGGTAGTCCTCCCAGCTCTGCTGCGGCGCCTCGTACGTCGTCTCCTCGGCCGGCTTCTCGTCCCGCCAGGACTCGATCGGGCTGAACTGCTCGGTCGCGGGACCGGCCTCGTCGTCCTGCCAGCTCTGGGCGACCGGGGCGAACGGGCTCCACTTCGGCGGCTCGTCACCCGACGGACCGCCGGCGAACGCGGCCGGGGCGGCGGCGCCGTCACCCGGGAAGCTCTGCGGCGCGAACGGGCTCTGTACGGGCGCCTGCTCGGCAGCCGGAGCGTACGGCGCCGGAGCCTGCGGGGCCGGCGCGTAAGGCGCGGGAGCTTGGGGAGCCGGCGCGTAGGCGGCCGGGGCTTGCGGTGCCGGCGCCGGGGCGAACGGGCTGCCCAGCTGCGGGCCGCCGGCCATCTCCAGTTGCGGCTCGCGGACCAGACCCAGTGCGGGCCCGGTGGCGATCGGCTCGGAGATCGCGGGCTGCTCGTCGGTGTCGTCGTTCGCGTACGACGGCACCTGCGTGACCTCGTACGACGGGACGGCGCTGAGCTTCGGGCCCTGGTCCCACCACGGCACCCACTGGCGCGTGGTCTGCATGTGGTTGATCTTGCGGATCACCATCGTCGCGGCGACCGCGGAGACCACTGTCAGCACGAGGGACGCCGTACCGGCCAGGGCGATACCGCGCAGCGAGCCGACCGTGGCTTCCATCCACATCAGGAACCGGCGAACCACCACGTCGAACGCGAGAGCGCCGATCCAGGCGACCCACCACACGGAGGTGAGGGTCGGCGTCCTGAACCGGCGCAGGTCGTCGCTGTACACGGGGGTCTTCGGGTCGCTGGCGAGCCAGACGTCGTCGACGATCTGTTTCGGGTACCAGAGGTTCGGACCGGGGCAGAACCAGCTCGCCAGCACCCAGCCGTGGCTGCGGCGGTGGTCGGCCTGGCAGAACACCTCGGAGTTGACCCGGGCGCGCCAGAGCCAGATGACGAAGACGACCGCGGCGGCGACCGAGATGATCACGTTCGGGATCGCGGTGACCTTGGCGATCGCGTCGGCGCGGTTCAGATCCGCGTCGTCGACGTTCGGCATCCCGCCGAGATAGCGGTGCACAACGGAGTACGTGTTCCAGTCGGACCAAGTGGACAACAGGTGTGTGATCGTCGACGCCCCGAGCAGTCCGATGGCGATCTTCCCGACCGTCCCGACCTGCTGGAACTCCTCAGCCGCGTGCGGCTGCCACTCTTCCTGTTCCTCGACAGCAGTCATCAATGCCTGCGGGTGGCTCACGTCTCGCGTCCCTCGCGTTGCTGGAACTCCGTCGTCTGTTCGGCGTCTCTGCCTGGCCCTGCCCCCGCGTGACCGAGCCACATTGATACCACGAAGTAGGTATGCCAGGGCAGTCGACCCCAGCACGGAGGGTGTCGACTTAACGTGTTCTTTTCGTACGCCCATCACCAGTGGTAACGAGGGAGACGACGGCGCGTGACGGTTTGGTTTACCGAGCAGGCGGTTGGAAGCCGCTCTGCGATGTCCCGACCGCCCACCACGGCACCCACGGACGCATGCTCTGGAGCTCGTCGATCCGCTGGATCAGGATGACTGCGAGCACGGCCGCGCCGGTGGTGAACAGCGCCGAGACGGAGGACAGTATGACGTTCGTCCGGAGGTCTCCCAGTTGCGACGCGCCGACGAGAACGCCTCTTTGCACGATGTTCCCGGTGACCAGGCCGGCCACCCAGGTCAGCCACCAGGCCCAGACCAGGTGTGTGCCCGGAACGTCCTTGAGGACCGGGGTCAGCGGATCGGTCCGCGGGTCGCTGGCCGCGACGATGTCGTCGACGACCTGCTTCGGGTACCAGAGGTTCACCACCGGAACCAGCCAGCACCCGAACACCCAGCCGCGGGTGAACCGGTGCTCGCCGCGGCAGAACATCTCCGCGTTCCACCGGACCCGCCACAACCAGACGATGAACACCACGGCCGCCCCGAGCAGCGCCAGCGCGGCGACGATCCCGAGCGACCCGGAGATCAGGTCCGCCTCGGCCAGTTTGTCCGGGTCCTCGCCGTACACCTTGCGGGTCCGGTACAGGTTCCAGTCCGACCACGCGGTCGACCACGTGGTGACGGTGACCAGTCCGATCAGCACAGAGGCCGCGATCCCCATCGCCCGCTCGGAACTGAACCATCGGTTCAGCGGCACCTCGCTCGGCATGGATCAGGCATAGCACAACAGGGCGTGACCGAGCGAGAACATCACGTTGCGGCTGCTCCGTGGCGCATTCTTGCCAGAAAGTGTCGGTGCGGGCGGGGAGGATGAACGTATGGACTGGTCCGTGGTCGACTCGCCGATCGGCGACCTCACGCTCGCGGTCGACGAGACCGGGCTCTGCCGGCTGCACTTCGGGGCGACCGACCGGCCGCTCGGCAGTCATCCGCTGCTGACCGAGACCGCCGAGCAACTGAAGGCCTACTTCGCCGGCGAGCTCCAGGACTTCACGCTGCCGCTCTCGGTCCGCAACGGCTCCGATTTCGAGCGCGCGGTCTGGACCCAGCTCACCCGGATCCCGTACGGCGAGATGCAGACGTACGGCGATGTCGCGAAGATCGTCGGTGACGCCGGCGCCGCCCGCGCGGTCGGCACGGCGTGCAACCGGAACCCGATCGCGATCGTCGTGCCCTGCCACCGCGTGGTGGGCGCCGGCGGCAGGATGGTCGGCTTCGGCGGCGGGATCCCGACCAAGCGCCATCTGCTCGAACTCGAGGCCCGGGTGAGGTTCGAGACCTTGTGGACCTGACCGTCCGGGCAGACCTGACGAAGATCTGACACTCGGCAGGGCCGGATCGGGGCGCGGTGACCAGCCTGGGGCACTAACGTTTGAAGCGAGTGATTCAGAGTTGTTAAGGCGTCCTCCCACCTGCCTTGGAAGACACATAAATGAACAAAGCCCGCACCACCGACCACCACCACCCCGACCTCAGTGCGTTGATGAACAAGAGCGCCGAGGAATGGTCTGCCCCCGAGATCCAGGACGCCGCCCGCGCGGCGCTCAAGATGCACGCTCCGGACCGCGAGCCGTTGACCTGGACCAAACGGCTCAAGGTCGTCCCCTGGCTGCACCGCAACGACGCGGTCTGCCTGAGCTGCGGCGGCACCTATCCGTGCATCACGCACCGGTACGCCACCCAGTTGCTGTCCGCAGGCCGCTACACGATCGCGAAGTCCGACGACCCGGAGCCTCAGGTCAACTGACGTCGTTCGCGCAAGGCGACGTCCGGACAGACGAAGGTCCCGAACCCCAGCCGGGGTTCGGGACCTTCGCCGTTGCGGTGGTGTCAGGAGTCGCTGGGCTTGGACTCTCCCGAGCCCGTCGACTTCCTGGTCGTGGTCCTCTTGGTGGCTCCGTTCGAGGCGGCCTTCACCTCGTCCTTGGCCGCTTCCGGCTTGGCCTCCGCCTTCGGCGCCTCGGCCTTCGAACCCTCGGCCCTCGAACCCTCGGCCTTGGAACCGTCGGTCTTGGGTCCGTCGGGCATCGGGTCGTCCGCCTTCGCGGTCTCGGTCTTCGCGGTGTCGGCCTCCGGCTTGGCGTCGGTCTTGCCGTTGGACGACGGGGTGTCGGTCGGGCGCGACGACGTACCCGCCGGGGCGGAGCTGTAGTCGCGACCGCTGGTCGGCGTGGACTGCCAGGCCGGCTCCGGCGGCGTCAGCAGCTTCTTCACCGCTGCCGCGGCCAGCGCGCCGAGGCCCAGGAACAGCACCACGTTGCGGAGCTTGTGGCTCTTCTTCGGCACGTCGAGCTCACCCTTCAGCGCGGCCTTGGTGGCCTTGCCCCGGCGGGCGGTCTCCTCGACGACCGGTTCGGCGGCGGCTGCCAGGGTCGCCAGCGCGGCGGTCACCTTCGGCAGTACGTCGTCGTTCAGTCGCTCGCGGGCCTTCTCGGCCGCGTGCTCGGTGGCCGGACCGACCTTGGCGAGCGCGTCGTCGAGCACCGGACCGGCCTTCTCCACCGCCTGGTGAGCCAGGTGCGCGCCCCGCTCGACAGCCTTCTCGGCGTACGGCGACACCTTCTCCCGTGCGGTGCCCACAGCCGGCCCGAGGTGGTCGCGGACCTGGCCGACGGCCGGTCCGAACCTCTCCGACGCCGACTCGGCGAGTGGCCTGACCCGGTCCTTGGCGACCTCGACCCGGCCCTTGGACTTCCTCAAACCCACGGTTCCCTCCTCGGTGCCGCCCGCCCCGCGGACAGCTCTCCCGCCCATCGGCGACATGGGCTCTTTTCGGTGACGACTCTGGACAAACCCGGCTTCATCTGCATCGTACGTCGTTCCCAGCCGATTACCCGGTGCCCCCACCGCACTCTCCGTACACATCCGCGTCGATGCCGGGGTTCTTGGAGTGACATGACAGGATCGAGCTTGTCAGTGTTGTATTCCGACTAGGAGTGACTCCCGTGGCCGAAGAGCTGTACGCGACCCTGCAGACGAACAAGGGCGACGTCGTCATCAGGTTGTTCCCGAACCACGCGCCGAAAACGGTGGAAAACTTCGTCGGCCTGGCCGAGGGCACCAAGGAGTGGACCGACACCGAGACCGGGCAGCCGGTCAAGCGGCCGTTCTACGACGGCCTCGGCTTCCACCGGGTGATCGACGGGTTCATGATCCAGGGCGGTTGCCCGCTCGGCACCGGCACCGGCACGCCCGGGTACCAGTTCGACGACGAGATCCACCCGGAGCTCCAGTTCGACCGTCCGTACCTGCTCGCGATGGCGAACGCCGGCATCCAGTTCGGCCACGGCACCAACGGTTCGCAGTTCTTCGTGACCGTGGTCCCGACGCCGCACCTGAACCGCAAGCACACGATCTTCGGTGAGGTCGTCGACGACGACTCGAAGAAGGTCGTGGACGCGATCGCCACCGCGGACACCGCGCCCGGCGACCGGCCGCTCGAGCCGATCGTGATCAACAAGGTCGTCGTCGAGCGCAAGAACGCCTGATTTTTCGGGGCGGGGCCGGGTCGCACCCGGTCCCGCTCTTCCAGGGAGGGACCCAACCCGCGTGACCGAGACCGTCTGCTACCGGCACCCGGATCGGCCGGCCGGGGTGCGCTGCCAGCGCTGCGACCGGCCGATCTGCCCGGACTGTATGAACAGCGCCGCCGTCGGCTTCCAATGCCCGAACTGCTTCAACGAGGGCGTCCGCTCGATCCCGAAGACCCGGACCTCACTCGGCGGCATCCAGCGCGCCGGCAGCCAGCAGGTCGTCACCTACACGCTGCTGGCGCTGAACGTGTTCGTTTTCATCGCGGTCCGCGCCGGTAGTCCCCAGCTCCTCAGCGACCTGGTGATGGTCCCGGTGCTGACCGAGAGCGAGCCGTGGCGACTGCTCACGTCGGCGTTCACGCACGTGCAGTTCTTCCACATCTTCTCGAACCTGTTCATGCTCTGGCAGCTCGGTCCGCCACTGGAACAGATGCTCGGCCGGCTCCGCTTCACGGTCCTCTACCTGCTGTCCGCCCTGGGCGGCAGCGTCGCGGTCTGGTTCCTGTCGTCCCCCGGCGGAGCAACTCTCGGCGCCTCCGGTGCCGTCCTCGGCCTGGTCGGCGCCCTCCTGGTGATCAGCCGCGCCCGCGGCTTGGACATCACCTGGATCATCATGTACGTCGCCGTCACCGCCTTCCTCTCCTTCGCCATCCCCAACGTCTCCTGGCAAGGCCACCTCGGCGGCTTCGTAGTCGGCGCCGCAGTCGCCTGGATCTACCTAAAACTCTCCAACAACCGCCGAAACACCGCCCGAACCTGAACCACCCCGCCTGCTGACACCGGCGCGGGTGAACTGGGAACACCCCCCGGGGACTGAGCACAAGGTATTGCCTGTCGTCAGTTCCCAGGGGGTGTTCCCAGTTCACGGCGGGGTAAATCGTTCGTCTTGTGGGGCGTTGGGGATGAGGATGTGGGCGATGACTACTACCTCGCCCCGCGCCGTTCGCTTTGTTGAGATGACCAGTGGCGCGATGAGCGCGTTGCTCGCCGACGATCGGGCTGCGGCGCAGGCCGAGCTTGGGTTTGTGCTCGGCGATGAGTTTCTGACTGACCGGGCCAAGTGGCTGTGGCAGTACCGGCTCGATCAGCTGGCTCGGGATCCCAGTGCCTTCGGGTGGCTCGTCAAGCTTGTGGTAGCCGACGGGATCGTGGTCGGGTACGCCGGTTTCCACGGTCCGCCCGATGAGAACGGCATGGTGGAGATCGGCTACACGGTCGACCCGCCGTTCCGGCGTCAGGGTTTCGCGAAGGCGATCGTCGCCGCGCTCCTGGAGCGTGCGGCGGCCCAACCCGACGTACGGACCGTGCGGGCCACGATCAGCCCCACCAACGAGGCGTCGCTGGCCACCATCGCCGGCTTCGGCTTCGTCGCGAACGGCGAGCAGTGGGACGACGAGGACGGCCTGGAGCTGATCTTCGACCGCCCCAGCCGCTGACCTCGTACGTCGGTCGCTAGCGGCAAGCGGCCTAGGCCACAAAATCTGCTCAGTTGGATAAAAGCTGGTGACAACCGGGGTGGCGGACTCGTCTAATCAAGTGACGTCCCGACGGGGGACCGACTGGTTAGGACAGCGTCATGAGCCCACGCGCAGTGGACAAACGAGCCCGCCCCGGCAACGAACATCAGGTCGTACGGCCTGCCGCACCGGAATCGCCGAGCGCGGTCACCGCGCTGCAGACCACCAACCGCATCTCCCAGCAGAAGCAGCAGCAGGCCAAGGCCTCCTGACACGGCCGGTCACCGCAGGATGAGGCAGCTGTCGCCGAACTCGTGCCACAGGTAGCGGTGCTCGACGGCAGCGTCGTAGGCGCGTTGGACCTGGGCGGGGCCGGCTACGGACTCGAGGAGGAGCAGGTGCGAGGCCTCGGGTGCGTGCCAGCCGGTGATCAGGCCGTCGACGACGTACGGCGGGCGGTCCGGACCGAGGATGAGGTCGGTCCACCCGTGCGCTGGGGCGACTGTGCCGTCAGGAGTCGTGGCTGATTCGATGGCGCGTACGGCCGTGGTGCCGACTGCGATCACCCGGCCGCCGTTGGCCTTGACCCAGTTGACGAGGCGAGCCGTGTGTGCCGGTACGTCGTACCGCTCGGGCTGGGGTGGCTCGTGGCTCTCCAGCGAGGACACGCCGCAGTGCAGCAGGATCGGTGCGATCAGGACGCCCTGTGACGCCAGGTGGCTCACCAGTTCGAAGCTGAACGGTCTGGCAGCGCTCGGCATCTCCGCACTGCCCGGGTCGCGGGCGAAGACGGTCTGGTACGACGCCAACGGCCAGCGCTTGCCGACGTAGTTGTAGGTGATCGGCCGACCGTACTGCTGCAGGTACCCGAGTACGTCAGCCACCGGTGGCTGAGCGATCCACAGGCGATTCGAACTCTGGTACGGCGCCAGCAACGTCAGCGCGCCGCCAGGCAGCTCCACCCGGACGCCCGCCGTACCGTGGAACATCGGTGCGCCGCCGTCGCGTAGCTCGACGACCCAGGTGCCGTCGTCAAGCGGTGTGGAGAAGTGCACGGTGTACGACGCACTGTCGACTGCAGCGGGCAACGTGGTGGACGTGTTCACCAGGAGCAGGTCGCCGGGCCGCAGGTGGTCACCGATGCGGTCGAAGCGGGTGTGGGTGACGGTCGACCCTTCCGCGACCAGCAGCTTCACGTGGTCCCGCGAGACGCCGCGGGCTTCCGGCGGTTCGCCGGCGTTCAGCGCCTCCGGCAGGTCGAATCTGGTGTGTGGGTGCACCATCATGAGGCCACCGCAGGTGCGAACTCGGACGCTCGGTACCTGCCGCTCTCCGGCCGACTGTCCAGCAACTGCAGGAACGCCGGTACGACGGTTGCGGGCTCAGGCCGGTCAGAGATGTCCTCACCGGGGAAGGCGGCCTGGTGCATCGCAGTACGCAGATCACCCGGGTCAACGGCGTACACCGCCAGTGCTGGGTGCTCAGCGGCCAGGATCCGAGTCACGTGGTCCAGCGCGGCCTTGGCGGAACCATAGCCACCCCAGGTCTCGTACGCCTCCACTGCGGCGTCTGAGCTGATGTTGATCAGCACACCGGACGCTGTGGTGAGTGCGGGAAGCAGGGCCTGTGTGAGTGCGATCGGTGCGAGTACGTCGACCTCGTACACGCGACGGAGCTCGTCGAGGTCTGCTGTGGCCAGTGCTTGCAGCGGGCTCTGCCCGAGGTAGCTGGCGTTGTTGATCAGCAGATCGAGCCGGCCGAGCTCGGTGATCGCCTCCACCAGGTCGGCGCGGTGGTCAGGGTCGGTGACGTCGCCGGCCAGCGGTACGACGTCGGTGCGGTCAGCCAGTGCGTCGGCGGCGTCCTTGAGCGCTTCGGCGCCACGTGCATCGATCACGAGCGCCCAGCCGCGATCGGCCAGCCCGTGCGCGAGCGCGAGCCCGAGCCCGGCGGACGCGCCGGTGATGAGAGCGACAGGACGGTCGGACGGTTCAGGAGTCATGCCGCTACCGTCATACCTCAACCAAACTTGAAGTCAAGCGTTGCCAACGGCATCGAAGAGTGCCTGGGTGAACCCGCTGCGTGCCTACGCTGCAGGAGTCGGAACTTCACGGGAGGAACAACATGGCGGACACGCAGGAGAGCGGCGAACACAAGGACGGCGGCTGGAGCCGGTTCGACGCCCAGAACTTCAAGGCGGCGCTGGACGGCGTCTCCAAGGGCGACGGCAAGGCGAGTGCCGAGAGCAAGGGCGAGAAGCCGAAGACCGGCGCGCTGCGGGACATCGGCAGCGCACTGGAGGGCAACGACCGCTAGCGACTGCCGGGGTCAGGACTCGGGGAGCAGGATGCCGGGGTTCATGACGTTGTCCGGGTCGAGGGCTTGTTTGACGGCGCGGAGGCTCTCGACGGCCAGGTGGCCGATCTCGGTGGCGTAGGCGTCGCGGTGGTCGGTGCCGACGCCGTGGTGGTGGGAGATCGTGCCGCCGGCATCGGCGATCGCCTGGTTGGCGGCGCGTTTCGCGGTCCGCCACTGCTCGATCGGATCGTCGGACTGCGCACAGATCACCGTGAAGTAGAGCGATGCGCCGGTCTCGTACACATGGGAGATGTGGCAGAGCACCAGCGGCGGTGTGGCGCCCAACGCGCCGACGAGCGCTTCGGTGACGGCTGTCTTCAGGGCCGGGATGCGCGACCAGAACGCGGCCGTCTCGAGCGTCTCGACGAGCGCGCCCTCGTCGAGCAGGGGATCGCGGAGGTACGGCGCCCGGTAGCGGCCGACCCGCCACGTCTCACCGGGGTCCGCGCCGAGGTTCTTCCCGCCGGCAGCCGTCAGCACGTCCGCGGTCGCCTGGTTGTACGGGCCGTCGAAACCGACGATCGCGAGCACGCCGCCCGATCCGCCGCCGAGCACATCCGGGTCGGCGAGGTTCACCGCGGTCTCGACCTCGTCCGACAACCGGAGCACCGTCGGCAGCGGCCCGTCCTGCGCGAGTCGTCGGACGGCGGCCAGCCCGGCGTCGAAGTTCTCGAACCGCCAGCCTTCGAAGTGCCGCTCGGTCGGTCGCGGGCGGATCCGTACGACGACCGAGGTGATGATCCCGAACGCGCCCTCGGACCCGAGCACGAGCTGGCGCAGATCCGGGCCGGCCGCGGACATCGGGGCGCGTCCGAGCTCGATCGTGCCGCGCGGAGTCGCCAGCGTCAGGCCCACCACCATCTGGTCGAACCGGCCGTACCCCGCCGACGACTGCCCGCTCGACCGCGCCGCCGCGTACCCGCCGATCGATGCGCCCTCGTAGGACTGCGGGAAGTGCCCCAGGGTGTAGCCGCGTTCGGCGAGCAGGGCCTCGGCCGCCGGACCGCGGACGCCGGCCTGCAGCGTGGCCGTTCGCGAGACCTCATCCAGCTCGACCATTTGGTCCAGCCTGCGTAGGTCGAGCGTCACGAACCGGCGCGACGGTGCGAGGCCGCCGACAACCGACGTACCGCCGGAGTACGGCACGACGGCAAGCCCAGCGGCAGCGCAGCCGGTCAGCAACTCCTGCACTTCGTCGTGTGAGGCGGGGTAGACGACGGCATCCGGTAGGTCGGAGGTGTCGCCGGCGCGGAAGCGGAGGAGGTCGGTCGTCGAGTATCCACGGGTGTGTGACCAGCGCGAGTCCAGGTCAGAGGCCACGTGCTCGGTTCCTACGACCTCGCCAAGGAACGACAGTTGGGCCTCGGTGAGCCCAGGTCGGTCGGCCGGCGCGACGGGCTCGGCGGCGGGTCGCCGTACGCCTAGGTGTTGAAGGGCGTCGCGGGCTGCCGACGGCAGATCTACCGGGTGGGCGGGGTCGCCCCAGCGGCCGGGCGTGAGTTGCACCACCGGGAGGTCGGATTCGTTGGTCACTGGCTCCCCTTGGGTGGTCCGGCGAGGTAGCGTCGATGGGAGGTGGAACCCCCTGGCTCCCACCTCCCATCGACAGTTCCGGGATAGTGAAGTCGCTGATACACTCTGACGTGTGATGTCTCAGCGTAGCAGCGAATCGGAACAGGAAACCAGCACGCGTCCCACGCCGGCGAACGCGATCGGCGAGGAGCGGATCCTGGACGCGGCGTACGAGCTGCTGCTCGCGATCGGGATGCGCCGGATGACGATGGCCGACATCGCCCGGCACGCCGAGGTCTCCCGCGCGACCCTCTACCGGCGCTGGCCGAACGTGCAGGCCGTGGTCGCCGCGTTGATGACCCGGGAGTGGACGATCGCGCTGGTGTCCGCGTTCCAGCCGGATGCCGTGGACGGCCGGGCCCGCCTGGTCGAGGGTGTCGTCGAGGTGGTCGCGAAGACCCGCGTGCACCCGTTGATGCGGAAGATCATCGAGCTCGACCCCGAGTTCCTCACGCCGTACCTTCTGGAGCGCCGCGGCAGCAGCACCGTCGCGCACCTCGCGCTGGTCGAGGAAGGCATCCGCCAGGGCCAGGCCGACGGCTCGATCCGCGAAGGCGACCCGGTGTGGCTGGCGCGGCAGATCATCCTGGTCTCGCTCGCGTCGGCGGTGTCGGGCCCGGTGATGGCGGAGAAGGACGAGTACCCGAAGCTCGACGAGGAGCTGCGGGTGATGCTCACCAGGTACCTGACGCCATGATCAGCGTGGGCAACGCGAGTCTGAACGCGGTACGGCGTTCACGTGAGCTCGATTCGCTGAGTGCGGTCGACGTGCTCGTCATCGGCGGCGGGGTCACCGGTGCCGGCGTCGCGCTGGACGCGGCCGCTCGCGGACTGAGCGTTGCCCTGGTGGAGAAGCACGATCTGGCCTTCGGGACCAGCCGGTGGAGCTCCAAGCTCGTGCACGGCGGCCTGCGCTACCTGGCGTCCGGGCACGTCGGGATCGCGTACGAGAGCGCCGTCGAGCGCGGCATCCTGATGAAGACCACCGCGCCGCACCTGGTGCACCCGATCCCGCAGATCGCGCCGTGGTTGCCACAGGCAAAGTTCGTGCAGGCGGCGCTGCTGCGGTCGGCCTTCCTCGGTGGCGACGTACTGCGCACGTTCGCGCGGACCAGCGACGACTACCTGCCGCACTCCCGCCGGGTGAGCTCGGCCGAGATCCTGCGCTACGCGCCGACGCTCAAGCCCGAGGGGATGCGCGGCGGTTTCCTGACCTGGGACGGGCAGCTGTACGACGACGCGCGCCTGGTCGTCGCGATCGCCCGGACCGCGGCGCAGTACGGCGCTCGCATCCTGACCCATGTCGCCGCCACGGACGTCACCGGCCGCGGGGCGGTCCTGGTCGACCAGCTGACCGGGGACCGGCGGTCGGTGGACGCGCGGGTAGTGATCAACGCGGCTGGGATCTGGGCGGATCAGGTTGCCTCCGGCATCAAGCTCCGGCCGAGCCGCGGCACCCACCTGGTGCTGCCGCAGTCCGTGTTCGGCGGCCTCTCCGCCGTACTGACCGTTCCTGTGCCGGGGGAGGTGCGGCGTGTGGTGATGGCGATCCCGGCACCCGACGACCGGGTGTACGTCGGTCTCACCGACGAGGAAGCGCCTGGCCCGGTGAGCGACGTACCGCACGCGACCGAGGCGGAGATCGACTTCCTGCTGAACACGATCAGCGCCGCGGTGCAGCAGCCGGTGACGCGCGCGGACCTGCTCGGTACGTACGCCGGGCTTCGGCCGCTCCTGGACACGGGCCATAAGAACGGCGAGGACAAGACCGCCGATATCTCCCGGCGGCACGCGGTGATCACCAGCCCGGACGGCGTGGTGACGATCGTCGGCGGCAAGCTCACGACGTACCGCCGGATGGCGCAGGACGCCCTCGACAAGGCGCTTGCGCAGTCGACGCTCGAGGTACGGCGGTCCTGCGAGACGCACCGGATCCCGCTCGTGGGTGCGGCCGATCGCGTCCACCTGGCCGCGGTCCGAGCGCCGGCGCGGTTCGTCCAGCGGTACGGCGTGGAGGCACCGCAGGTGATCGCCGGCCCGCCCGAGCTGCAGGATCCGATCGCGCCGGGGCTGCGGACGACGTACGCCGAGGTGCGGTTCGCCGTCCGGCACGAGGGGGCGCTGACCGAGGACGACGTCCTGGATCGGCGGACGCGGATCGGACTGTCGGCGGCGGATCGGGCGCTCGCGCTACCAGCCGTCCGGGAGGCCTTCGCCGCCGTGTGACTCCGGGCTTGGGGTTAACTTGGCTGCGGGGAGGTAGAAGGTGACGCAGCCGTACCAAGGACCAGGGCCGTATCAGGGGCCGGGTCCGTACCAGCCGATGCCGTATCAGCCGATGCCGGTGGTGCCGCAGTACCGGCCGTTGCGGGCGCTCGCGATCGTCAGCATCTCGCTGATGGGGGTGACCGCGCTCGGTGCCGTGATCCAGTGCGTGCTGCTCTGGCAGTCGTACAGCGAGGTCAAGCGGTTCGTGTACGGCCTGCTCTCCGACGAGGAGATCCAGCGCGGCGTCGAGTCGATCGCCGGCTCCGGCCCGCTGCTCAACCTGATCACCTACCTGCTGATCGGGACCGGGATCGCGTACCTGATCTGGCTGTGGCGTGCCCGCGACAACGTCGACTTCCTGTATTCGCCGTTCGCTCCGAACCCGACCGTCCCGACCCACGGCGCGCACCGCCGGGCGCCCGGATGGGTCGTCGGCGCCTGGCTCTGCCCGATCGTGCAGTTCTGGTACCCGCTGCAGATCGTCGAGGACGTCGCCCGTGCCAGCGAGCCGCCCGATCAACCGGGGATCGCCCGCTCCGGCCGGTTCCGTGCCTTGCTGTACACGTGGTGGGTGGCCTGGTGCGGTTTCTGGGTCATCATCGTCGGCGGCGGATCGGCCGCGGTGATCGGGTTCGTGATCTGGATCGTCCGGCTGGTCGAGGTGGCGGACACGGACGCGGAAGGGTACGTCGACATCTACGACCTGCAGGACTACATGGTCCGGGTCGCGCTGGCCGTCGACATCGGGTTCACGGTCGCGACCGTCCTGCTCGTCGTCGCGGCGGTCACGGCGTCACTCCTGATGCTCCAGGTCGGCACCTGGCAGCAGTCGCGGCTCGCTCCGCCGCCGCTGGTCCAGGACTTCGTGCCGCCGCCGCCCCAGACACCGCAGTACGCCCCGCGCCCGCAGCACCCCGGCCCGGGCTTCCCGACCTACGGCCCCTGAAGCAGTACGACGCTCGCATCGTCGTACTGCTTCCGGTTGGTGGTGGTCACGGCGTCGTGTTCCCGCACCAGGTCGATCAGTCGTCGCGGCCCTGCGGTCGTGAGTACGTCGAGCAACTCCTCCCACGAGTGCCCGTAGCGTTCGGCGAAGCGGGACGCACCGTCGGAGAGGATCGCGATCACGTCGATGTCGGCGCGGTCCGTGCTGCCGACGACGGCCTCGTACGCTGCTTTCGGGTCGGTGCTCGCGACCCAGAACCCGCCCGGCTGGTTGCGCGACCTGCGGGTGGCCTCGCGGCTTCGATCCGGGAGCTCAGCGATCCGGTCGTCGCTGTGGACGGTGATCTGCCCGGCGGGCGAGCGCATCACGACCGGCGAGTCGGCCAGCACGAGATGCTCCACACGATCCGGGTGCAGCCGAATCATCGAAACCGTGGACGACGGACTGTCGGGATTGCTGAGGTCGCAGGTGTCCGCATGGCTCGCGCGCACCGCGGCGATCGTCTCCGCGAGCAGATCCGTCATCGGCTCGGCCGACTGCGCGAGGAGCGGCGGTGCGAGCTCGACAGCGAGCCGCTTCACCAGCCAGGCGACATCGTGCAGACAGCCGGAGTCGACGCCCGGCGGCGCGCTGGCGCCGTCCAGTACGACGGCGAAGTCAGGTCCGGTCAGGACAAGGTCCTCGTTGAAGGCGGTGGGCGGCCGCCGATCCGGCGCTACCTCACTGATCGCTCGGGTTTCCACAGGGATAGTCTGCCCAGCTGTCGGCGAGTGACTGCTCGAGGGCGATCTTGGGGGACCAGCCGAGCGCGTTCCCGATCAGCGTGGTGTCGGCCTGCTGCCACGGCGCGCCGAGTGCGGTCTCCTGCTCGGTGTCGTCGACGATCGTCGCCGGCTGACCGCTGAGCTCGAACAACTGCCCGGCGATATCTCGCGCGAGAGTCGCCCGGCCGGTTCCGATGTTCAGCACCGGCGGCAGCTTCCCGTCCGCGAGCGCGACCGCGAGCACCGCCTCGGCCACGTCCCGTACGTCGACGAAATCGCGCCAGACGTCCAGTGACCCGACCTCGATCAGCTGCCGGGACCGCAGATCCCGGATCACCCGCCCGGTCAGCGTGCTGTCCGGCGCCCCCGGCCCGATCACATCGAAGATCCGCAGGACGACGGCGTCCGCACCGGCCCGCTGCGCCCGGAGGACGAGCTCCGATCCGGCGAGCTTCGTGATCCCGTACGGGCCGAGCGGCCGCGGCGCGCTCTCCTCGGACAAGCTGGTGCCGTGCGGAGCCCCGCCGTACTCCGCCGCGGACCCGAGGTGCACGAACCGGGCATGCCCGGCGTGATCGCGGACCGAGGCGAGCAGGGCCTCGACGGCGATCACGTTCGCCCGGACCAGGTCGGCCGGCTCGCCGAACGTGGCGCCGACGGCGTTGACGATCACGGTCGGCTTGTACATCCCGATCTGGGTGTCCAGCGCGTACGGGTGCATCGCGGCCAGGTCGCAGCGCCGGTACGGCTCGCTCCGGGTCCGGCTCAGCCCGCGGTACTCGATACCCCGGTCGGCGAGCAGCGCGCAGATCCTGGCGCCGAGGAAGCCTCCCGCGCCGAACACCATCACCCGCTCAGTTCCGGTCACCCCTCCATCGTGCGGCCGTTAGTTGTCGGTCCGCCGTACGTTCTCCGTCGTCAGCATCACAGTGTCGGTACGGCGTGACACTGTGGGGCCATGGCAGATCGAGTGGGCGGGCGTCCGGCGGCGCAGACCGAGTCGACGATCCGGGACTGGGACGACGCGGACCCGTCCGGGCAGACGTACCGGCGGGTGCTGTTCGTGGACTCCGACCTGACCGAGGTGGAGAACCGTGGCGGGGTGTTCGAGGAGTGCACGTTCCGCGGGGTCCGGTTCAACGCGTCGACGCACACCGACGCCGCGTTCGTGAACTGCACGTTCGTCCGGTGTTCGCTGTTCGACACGACGTTCACCCGGTGCAAGCTGGTCGGCAGCCTGTTCGACGACTGCGCCCACAGCCTGATGAAGGTGACTGGCGGTGACTGGTCTTTCAGCGGCTTGCCCGGAGCGGATCTGAAGGGCGCCGAGTTCACCGGGGTGAAGATGCGGGAGGCGGATCTGACCGGTCTGCGGGCCCAGAAGGCCGTGCTCCGCGACCTCGACCTGTCCGGCGCGTCCTTGCAGAAAGCCGACTTCACCGGCGCTGACCTGCGCGGATCCGATCTGTCGACGCTCGATCCGCTGACCGTCACGCTCAAGGACGCCCGCATCGACGTTACCCAGGCGATGGTCGTGGCCGCCGCTCTCGGGCTCGAGGTCCGTCCCTGAGCTTGTGGATATCCCCAGGTAGTCACGCGGTCATCCACGGTTCCATCCACAGCCTGTGGATAACTATCCGGATAACTGTGTATTCGTACTGTGATATCTCGCCGGGCGTCCGGCCTGGGCCAGGGTTCCACGCCGGTGCCGCCCCGGATGTCGCGGCCGCCGTACGACGAGCATCGCGGCGTGCTCGACCACTGCCGGGCTGACGACCAGGAAGCCCGGCCGGGCGACCAGGCGTCGGGTCAGCGTCTGGAGGCCGGCGGCCAGGCCGACTCCGCAGAACGCGCCGAGCGAGTTCGCGATCAGGTCGTGCAACTGGCACGACCTGCCGAGTTGCGGCAGCAGCGCCTGCACCGCCTCGACCGCGGCCGACATGCCGATCCCGGCCGCGATGCCGTCACCCGGGCGCCCGCTGGCCAGCGTGAGCATGCCTGCGGCCGGTACGAACAGCACGACGTTGAGCAGACCCTGGAGCGACGTCAGCCCGCCGGTCGTGGTCAGATGCGTCCCGCACTCGCCGATCTGGCCGAGGCGGTGCGTCGTCGGGCTGAGCGTCGCCGCGATCACCAGCGCGAACGCGGCCGGCAGGCAGAACGCGGCCAGCCGGGGGACCAGGTCACCCGGACGGCGAAACGAAGAGAGGGCAACCGGCAGGGTCATGCCGGTCAGCACGAGCCAGGTGTCCAGCAGGTGTGGGATTCCGCGATAAGTCTCGAGCACGTGTCCGGACCCTCCCGTGGTCGACCTGACTCGAACTCTTCTGGACTTCGTGTTCCTGAATCGACGATCATCCGCGTGCTCCCACTACCGCCAGCCTTGTCCGGACATCTGCACGCAGCCGTAAACCTGCCGTGACAGTCTGTGACAGTCCGTGCACAAACTGACACGGAAGAAAGGTGCTCAGGGCAACGATCGTGTGCGTGCATCAACCGATCGGTGGAGGCGGACAGGGCCGAGCGGGCGATGTGTGAACCCGGGGCCGGGCGGGAGAGTCGTCGTATGACAACCCCGGTGAACCTCGGACATCCCCGCAGTACGGCCGCGTTGCGGAGTGTGCAACTACTACTGGCCGGCTACCTCGCGATCAGCGTGCTGACGCTGGCCGCCGTCATCGCCCTGCGCCACCAGGCGACCTTGGTCAACGACGCGGTCTGGGTTCGCGGGACGATCGTGGTCGCCAGTGCCCTGCTGACCGTACTGTTCGCGCGCAGCGCGGCGAGAGGTTCCCGGAAGGGCTTCCTCCGGCTGCGGATCGTCTCGGCGGTGATGCTGGTCGCGATTGTGGTGATCATCGCGGTGCCGGGCACGTTCCCGCTGTGGATGAAGGGTGAGCAGGCCATCTGCGGACTCCTGCTGCTCGGCGTCGCGCTGCTGGTCAACGGCAAGCACCTTCGCTCGGTGTTCACTGGTTGACATGGGCGAGCAGGTTTGGCCGCTGCGGGTGACGGTGGTGCCGTATGTGCTGCTTGCGTGCCTCGCGGCCGTCACCATCCCGATCAAGCGCGACCAGCCCGAGTCACTGGCCGTCGACCTGGGGCTGTGCGCGCTGATCGCGCTGTGGACGCTCGGCATGTTCACGCTCCGCCCGGCCCGGCGGACCGACATCCGCGCGATGGCGATCTTCGTCATCGGCTTCGTGATCCTGCTCGCGATCCTGGTGGTGCGGGATCCGTGGTTCGGCTTCCTCACCCCGGCCGGCTACTTCTACACGTTCGTCCTGCTGCCGTGGCCCGGCGAACTGCTCGGCATCGGCGCGGTCGCGGTCATCGCCGGTACCGCGCAGTCGTACGACATGCCGAAGACGAACCTGCTCGGACTGCTCGGCTACACGGCCGTGGTCGGGGTGAACGTGGTCGGGATGTGTCTCGCCGCCTGGCTCGGCCACCGCGGCGAGGAGCTCAGCCGGCAGCGCAAGGAAGCCGTCGACGCCCTCACCGAGACCAACCGCCGGCTCGAGGCCACGCTCGCCGAGAACGCGATCCTGCACGAGCAGTTGCTGACTCAGGCCCGGGACGCCGGCGTGATCGACGAGCGGCAGCGGATGGCCCGCGAGATCCACGACACCCTCGCGCAGGGGCTGACCGGGATCGTCACGCAACTCCAGGCCGCGGAGAACGCCGCCGACTGGCGCCGGCACGTGACGACCGCGGTCGGGCTCGCCCGCGAGAGTCTGACCGAGGCACGCCGCTCGGTGCACGCGCTCCGTCCGCAACCGCTGCAGTCGGCGACGTTGAGCGAGGCGATCGCGGACGTCGTACGGCGGTGGTCGGCGGTGCACGGGATCGACGCAGAGCTGACCACTACCGGCACGCCGCGGGTGCTGACGCCCGAAGCGGAGTCGACTCTGCTTCGGGCAACTCAAGAGGCGTTGGCGAACGTGGCGAAGTACGCGCAGGCGACCCGCGTGGGGGTCACGCTGTCCTACATGGAGAAGCAGGTCGCGCTGGACGTCCGGGACGACGGAGCCGGCTTCGCCCCGGCCCTGATCAGGTCGTCGGAGGCGGGTGGCTTCGGCCTGGTCGCGATGCGGCAGCGGGTCGAGGCGCTCGACGGGACGCTGGAGATCGAGTCCGAACCAGGTCTCGGTACGGCGATCTCGGCGACCCTGCCGATGACGGGAGTGGGCGCATGATTCGGCTGCTGATCGCCGACGACCACCCGATCGTGCGCGACGGCCTGAGCGGGATGTTCGCGGCCGATCCCGGGTTCGAGGTCGTCGGCGAGGCGGGTGACGGCGCCGAGGCGATCCGGCTGGCCGAGGCGCTGCGGCCGGACGTGATCCTGATGGACCTGCAGATGCCCGGCGTGAACGGCCTCGCCGCGATCAGCCAGCTGGCCGAGCGCGGCGTACGGTCGAGGGTGCTCGTGCTGACGACGTACGACACCGACGGGTACGTCGTACCCGCGATCGAGGCCGGCGCTACCGGGTACCTGCTCAAGGACGCGCCGCGCGACGAGCTCCTTCGCGCGGTCCGGGCCGCCGCCGACGGCCAATCGGTGCTCGCGCCGTCGGTCGCCAACACGCTGATGAACCACGTCCGCACCCCGCCGGATGCCGACCTGCTCAGCCCACGGGAACTCGAGGTTCTCCAACTGGTTGCTGCTGGCAACACCAACCGGGTGACGGCCCGCCACCTGTTCATCAGCGAGGCCACGGTCAAGACGCACCTGCTCAACATCTACGCCAAACTCGACGTCTCCGACCGCGCCGCCGCCGTGGCCGAAGGCTTCAAGCGGCACCTGCTCTAGACGCGGTAGTCGCTGTCGCGGCGGTCGGTGATGAACATGTAGCCGGGCGCGTGGGTGATCGCGTACGGCGGCCGGGAGGCCATCAGTGCGGCCTGGGGAGTCACGCCGCAGGCCCAGAACATCGGTACGTCCCCGGCGGCCGCGTCGACCGGATCGCCGAAGTCCGGCCGCGCGAGGTCGATGATCCCCAACCCGCTCGGGTCGCCGATGTGCACCGGCCCGCCGTGCACGGCGGGCATCGCTCGAGTGATCCGTACGGCGTCGTCGACCCGGTCGGCCGGAATCTGCCGCATCGACACCACCAGCGGACCGTGCAACCGCCCGGCGGGCTCGCACTCGCGGTCGGTCACGTACATCGCGACGTTCCGCCCCTGGTCGACGTGCCGCAGCGGGATCCCCTCGGCCGCCAGCGCGGTCTCGAACGTGAAGCTGCACCCGAGCGAGAACGCGACCAGGTCGTCCCGCCACAGCTCGGTCGCATCCGCCACCTCGGCCACCAACTCGCCGTCCTGCCAGATCCGGTACTGCGGCAGGTCGGTCCGGAGGTCAGCGCCCCGGGCGAGCCGTGTCGTCGGGTCGCCCGGATCACTCACATCGAGGACCGGGCAGGCCTGCGGGTTGCGCGTGCAGAAGAGCAACACGTCGTACGCCCAGTCGGCGGGGACCGCGATCAGGTTGGTCTGTGTGTACCCGCCGGCCCAGCCGGTGGTCGGCCCGCTGTAGTCGTCCCGGAACAGTGACCGGGCCTGGGCCGGACTGAGCATTGCGGTCGTCGTCATGAGACCCCCTCTCAGGTGATCTCACGATAGAGATTGTTGAACAATACGACAAGAGGTCAGATGACGATCTCGTGGACCCATTCGGCCGGGGCCTGGGTGTGCAGGCGCCAGTAGTGGTTCGCGATGTCGTCCGGGTCCCATCCGCTGCCGGGGGAGACGCCGCCGCTGACGGTGACACTCGCGGCGTGGACACCCGCTGCGCCGTACTGCTGATCGAGGAGGGTGACGGCCGCCCGGACGCCGGCCTTTCCGAGGGACAGGCTCGCGTAGTCGGGTTTCGGCAGCGGCATACCGCCGGTGATCAGGAACGACCCGCTGCCGCACTCGGCCATCGCGGGCGCGAGATGCGCCGCGGTGGTGATCGCCCCGACGACGTTCACCGCCAACGCGTCGAGATGCTGCTGCGCGCTGAGTTCGCCGATCCGGTCCGGCTGGATCAGAGCGGCGTTGTAGACAACCGCGTCAGGTACACCGAACGCCTCGACGACCCGATCGAGAGCTGCGCGGAGGCCGGCTTCGTCCGTCACATCGGCCGTGACCGGCAGTACGCCGGTGCTCCCGAACTCCTCGGCCGCGGCCTTCACCGTCGCCTCCGAGCGCGCGATCAGGCCGGCGCTCATCCCCTCCCGGACGAACCGCCGCGCCACCGCGAGCCCGATCCCCGGACCTACTCCCACCACCACGACTCCAGACATGGCGGGAATCGTAAACCTTGCCCTCTGGGTCAAGGTCAAACGGGACGGTGCCGGGCGACGGCAGCGGCGGACCGGTCGTCGCCGTCGGCGCGGAGACCGTCGATCACGCCGTCGACATCCGCGGCCGGGCGGTTCTGGCTGAGCTTGAACTTGGCTTCGATCCGCTTGATCGCGATCTCCACGCCGACGATCGCCCGCAGTTGCCCCGCGACGAACTTCGCCGGCGCGTCGTCCACCGACCACGGCTCCGCCCGGCCGCTCTCATGATGGTCCGAGAGGCGCCGTACGACGTTCTCGACCCAGGCGGGATCGTCGTACACGGTCATCGTTCCGTGCACGTGGGCCGTGACGTAGTTCCAGGTCGGGACGACGCGGCCGTGGTCGCGTTTCGAGGCGTACCAGGTCGGGGAGACGTACGCGTCCGGTCCGCGCAGGATCACCAGCGCATCGCCGATCACGGGGAGACGCCAGTGCTCGTTGTTCCGCGCCAGGTGCCCGAGCAGGACGTTCCGCTCGCGGTCGTGGACGAACGGCAGCATCGTCGCCGTCAGCCCGTCGGGTGTCATCGTGACCAGATCCGCCGCGCCGTGCTGGGCGAGCAACTCCAGGACGGCCTCGTCGTCAGGGGCGAAGTGCGCAGGAACGTACATGCTTTCAGTCTCCGCACCGACGCGAGCCCTCGACAGGTCCAATTCGTGCGGCTTTCGTCAGCCCACTTTCAGCGCGGCGGCCTGGTCGTAGTCGTCGTGCCAGTCACCGGTGGGCGGCAGGATGACGCGCTCCACACCGGCTGCCTCGTACGCGGCGAGTTGTTCGAGCGGATCGCCGTCGAGCTGCGGCGCGACCACGGTCGCCTTCAACTGCTTGCCGTCGGCAAGTTCGTTGATCCGCTCCAGGTTCGTCCGCACCTCGGACGGCGTCATCGCGATCGTCGCCCAGCCATCGGCGTACGCGGCCGCTCGCCGATGCGCCCGGACACCGTTCCCGGCCACGAAGATCGGCGGCACCGGCGACCCGGGCGCGATGGTCACGTCGAGGTCCGTCCCGAGCGTCGTGGGTTTGCCGGCAATGAGATCCGGGAGTACGGCGAGCGCCTCGTCCGTCAGCCGCCCGCGGTCCGCGAACTCGACACCGGCCGCCCGCCAGCCGACGTCACCGTGCGCGGGGTTGCCGGTCCCGACACCGAGCACGAGCCGGTTGTTCGACAGCAGTTGCAACGTACTGATCTGCTTCGCCGCCCACGCGACCGGCCGCAACGCCAGCAACAGCACGTTGTACCCGACCGTGATCCGCTCGGTCACCGCGGCCGCGGTCGCCAGTACGACGGAACTGTCCAGCATCGGCGCACTCGCGACCAGATGATCCGTCGACCACACCGAATCCAGCCCGACCTCCTCGGCGTACCGCGCACTCGCCCGTACATCGCCGAGAATCGTCTGCGCCGGATCCGGCGACGACGTCGGCAGAATGACCCCGATCTCAACCGTCATACCCCGCCCAACCTCTACCCCAGCAGACGTATTCCACCGACCCGAACCTCGCAGCCGCACGTCAGTGGCGCGGCAAGACCGTCGAGACGACCGAGGGAAGCTGCAGGTCGTCGATGCCGATACCGAGATCTCGCAGCAGCATGACGAGTTCGGAGTGCTGTTGCTGGGCTCGATCCTGCTCGCCCAGGGCCGCATGGACCGCTGCGAGCCGGACAAGGTCATGGGCGAGCTCGAGTCGCACGCCCTCGCGCCGATGTCGCGACAGGGCTCGTTCGAGCAACGGGGCGGCCTCGGTGGCTCGCCCGCGGGCGAGCAGCACGTCGGCGCGCAGGCGCAGCTCCGCGTCCGTCGGCTCAGGGTCCGGTGCGCTCGGGCCGCACGGCGCCGAACTGTCGTCGAGGATCCGCTCGGCGCGGTCGACGTCATCGGCTCGCAGCGCGATCGCCGCTCGGGTCTGGGCGAGGTCGAGAAGGACGTTGCGGTCCTCCAAACTCTTGGCGAGCTGTTCGGCCTCGTCCAGCGCCCGCTCGGCCGCTGCAACGTCGCCGGTCAGCGCGAGGCAGCCGGCGTAGGTGATGAGCCAGATACTCAGTCGCCGGGACGGCCCACGCACCCGTTCGGCCTGCACGTTCTCAGCGACCAGCTCCGCGCCCCGGGCGGGATGTCCGGTGCGCGCCAGCATCATGCCGAGGTGTCCGTGTGCCAGGGCCAGGATCGTGGTGTCGTGGTGCGCCGTCGCGAGGGACGCGGCTTCTTCGAACCGGGCCGCCGCGTCCTCGAAGCGACCGAGCTCGCGCAGTGCACAGCCGAACTGCACCAGAGCGCTCAGCTCCATCGAACCGGCCTCGAGCTCGCGCGCGACGGCGAGCTGCGACTGCGCCAGATCAACCAGCTCGGAGAACCGTCCGGCCTCGGCGGCGGTGTGGAACAACGACCGCAGGACGCCCCAGCGCAGCACCGGGTCCGAACAGTCGGCAGCCCGCCGCAGCAGACCCGCACGGACGTGCTCCTCGCCTCGGACCACCAGGTAGCCGTCCGAACGCAGTGCGAGCGCGGCCGCCAGATCGACCTCCCCGGCGCGGCTCAGCGCGTGGACGAGGTCACGGATGCTGTCGATCTCGGCGTCGAACCAGGCCGCGGGCCGGTCTGCGGCGACAGTCACCCGACGAGGCGGGAGACCCGCCGGGACTGTCGCACCGTCCGGACCGGTCACCGGGCGCATGCCGTGGCCGAGGCCGTCGTCGGCCTGCGAAGCCAGTCCCAACCAGGCCATGGCGACGGCACGACGGCAGCTCGTGCCGGCGCTCGCGTCCTCCTCGCGGACAGCGCGCTCGCCGGCGAATGTCGCAACCAGTGGGTGCAGGGTGAACCGGAGCTGTCCCGCGGTATCACGACCGACCGGCTCGACGAGATGGACGTCGACGAGCTCGTCGAGCGCCCGCGAACCCAGGGCGACGTCGTCCTCCAGCAGCACGCCGGCGAACCACGCCGGCCAGGTCGTCACCGAGGCGGCGGCGACCCGTCGGAGCAGTCGCTGAGCGGGTTCGGACAGGTGCCCGTCGTACGACAGCGCGATGCTGGCCCGAACGTCGACGTCCCCGATCGCGAGCTCGTCCAGACGGATGTGCTCCTCGCTCAGATGGTCGACCACCTCGGACAGATCGACGACGCCGGACGCGAGTCGGGCCGCGACGACCATCAAGGCGAGGGGCAGGCGCCCGCACAGCTGCACGGCGGACCGGGCGAGCCCAGGCTCCAGCTCGGCGACGTCCCGACCTGCGTGCAGCAGATCGACAGCGACCTCGGTCGACAGGGTCGGCACGTTTCGGCGGAGCACGTCAGCCATGCCGGCGAGCCGGTGACGTGAGGTGACGATCGCGGCCGAACGAGGCGACGGTGGGAGCAGGTCGCGAACCTGCCGTTCGTCGAGGGCGTCGTCCAGCACCACCAGCACGCGACGGTTGGCGATCGCGCTGCGATAGAGCGCCAGCCGCTCCTCACGTCGGCCGTGGGCGGGTGGAGCGGTGGCACCGAGGGCGCGCAGGAATCGGTCGATGATCTCGTCGGGGTCACGCGGGTCGCGCGAGGTGCCGTCCAGCTCGGCGTACAAGGTCCCGTCGGGATACCCGTTCTGGACGCGGTCGGCAAGAGCGACAGCCAGTGAGGTCTTGCCGATACCGCCCGCTCCGACGAGGAGCACCGTGCCCGGACTGGGTTCAGGCGTCCGCAGGACCTCGGTCAGCTGGGCCAGGAGCTCGTCACGTCCGACCAGAGAGATGGGACGGGGCAGCTGGCGGGGCACGTGACGAGGAGACGCCGACGGTGGGTCGACCTCCCTCAGGAGGCTGGAGTGAGTTTCCTGGAGATCCTGCCCTGGCTCGACACCGAACTCGGCGACGAGCCGGCGTCGCAGGTCCTGGTAGGCGCCGAGAGCTTCGGTACGCCGGCCGCTGCGGGCCAGAGCGCGCAACCGAAGGTCGTGCAGACCTTCGTGGAGTGGATCGGCGGCCAGCAGGGCGTGCACCGTCTCGAGCACGCCGGCGTGGTCGTGCGTGGCGAGCTGCGCCTGGGCGAGTGCTTCGCCGGCCGCGACCCGCTCGCGGTGAAGGGACTCGCGGGTCGCCACGGCCCAGTCACCGGACAGGTCGGCGAGCGCGTCCCCGCGCCAGAGTGCCAACGCTGCGTCCAGCTCGATCCGGGCGTCGTCGTACTGCTCGTTATGCAGGTGCTCCCGCCCGCGGAGAACAGACAGCCGGAACTCGTGCAGGTCGAGTCCGTGGTCGGTGAGAGCGAGCTGATAGCCCAGCGGACGGGTCACGATGAGTGCACCGGTCGCGTCCAGCTTGCGGCGCAGTCGGGCGATGATGTTGTGCAGCTGCTGCCGGGCGGACTGCGGAGGTGACGACCACACCGTGTCGATCAGCCGCTCGGACGACGTCACCCGGTCGGCGTTGATGAGCAGCATCGACAGGACGAGCCGCTCCCGGCCACCGAGAGCGACGGGTTCGGCCGCCACCTCGACCGGCCCGAGAACACGAAAGTGCACGCCACATTCTCGGTCACGGTCGGGGGCGTTGAGGTCAGCAGGTACTGGTCAGCTGATGAGGACCAGGTGCCAGTGCGGGTTGTGCGAGCTGACGTAGGTGCAGCGCCAGGACCAGCCCTCGTACGGGCTGGACGGGTTGCTGGTGATGTTGTGGCCGGACTGGTTGCAGGCGGTGCTGGTGCTGAACCAGCCGCCGCTCACCGTGCTGGCCGACGCACTGCCGGCGGTCACGAAGGACATCGCCATGACACCGGTGGCGAGTGCACCGGTCAGCGCAGCAGTCTTGCGGAACGTGGACATCGTGGCTCCTTCCTGAGGTCCGCCACGAGCGACGGACCAGAACGGGATGACGCGCACAGGCTCGCCGAACGCGCTCACCATCGACTAACCGTTCGCTCACAACGGACTACTGTCCGCTCACCAAGCTCGCAGGTGCACTACCTGTCGTTAGGTACGTATCAGGGGATGAAGACGCCGTTGAACCACTGCCCGCGGGCGTCGTCGGAGTAGGCGTCGACGTTGAAGTTGTAGTTGCCGTGCTTGCCTTCCCACAGGTACCCGGGCAGACCCGAGGAGGCGTTGGCGTCGCAGATGATGTCATCGGTGCAGAGCGTCAGCACCGGGACGTTCCCGAAGAAGTTGTCGGCGCCGGACAGCGGCGCGCCGACGACCGGGGCGACCAGCGGGTGCGCCGCGGCGCCGGCCGAGCCGGGACCCGCGGCCCGCTTCGGGTCGGCGATCAGGACCGCGTTGACGTTGTCGAAGGTCTGCCAGTTCTCCGTGACCCAGGTGTGCACCACGGCGGCGCCGAGCGAGAACCCGACCGCCTTGACGTGCTGGCCCGGGCACGCGTTGCGGTGGTCCCGGATCAGCCGGTTCAGCTCGTTGACGCCCTGCCGGGCGTTGATGCCGATGGGCTGGGCCGGGTAGCCGACGCGCTGGCTGATGTTGCCCGACCAGTACGGCGCGTTGGAGTCGTTGTCGCCGGTGCCGCCGACCACGATCGTGTACGTGCCTCCACAGTCGTCCGCCGTCGCCGCCGGTGCTGCCACGACATAGACGCCGCCGGCGGCCGCGACCAGACCGGCCACCAGTGCCGCGAGTTTCTTCATCGAATCCTCCTGAACGATGGTTGCTGAGCGTGATCTACTAAACACGCCGGGTCAAAACCTAACAGCGGTTCATCGCCTCCGAACGGCATCAGCAGATCCGGCCAGTCCCTGGCCGGATGCGTCCACCGAGTGAGGTTTTCTCACCTGACCCGGGCATCGGGCAGGAGCTAAGGTCCCGGGATGAGTCGACGGGTCGCGGCGTACGCGGTGTGTGTCCAGGACGAGCGGGTGCTGCTCGCGCGGTACGTCTCGCCGTACGGCGACGGGAGTTGGTGGACGCTGCCGGGTGGTGGGGTCGAGCCGTGTGAGGATCCGTTCGACACGGTGACGCGGGAGGTGGCCGAGGAGACCGGGTACGAGTCGGTCGTCGAGCAGTTGCTGGGCGTCGACTCGCGCATCATCCCGGCCGCCGTACGTCGTCGTCCCGGCGCCGACGACCATCAGAACATCGGCATCTTCTACGCCGTCCGCATCACCGCCGGCACCACCCGCCCCGAACCGAACGGCGAAACCGCCGAATCCGTCTGGACCCCCACCACCAAAATCCCAACCCTCCGCCGCGCCGCCCTGGTCGACATCGGAGTCGCCCTAGCCCACTCCCGCCCCCTCACCGGCCACGTCCCACCAGTCCAAGCCGGCGGCCTGATCGAGCACTAACGTCCAGCCCGTGAACCCGAAGACGGAACTGTCCCGAGTCCTGCAGGCGAGCCGCACCACGTTGATTTCCAACCTGGCCGACCTGTCGGACTACGACGTACGACGCCCGTTGACCCCTACTGGCACGAGGACGAATCGCGGGAGTACGTCGTTGGCGTGTATCGGCAGGCGTGTGCGCATTCCGATGTGACCGTTGGCTCGCTCGAGTTGAGTAGTCCGGGGTACGTCGCGCACTGGGCTGACGGGGATCGCGAGACCACGTTGGGTGTGCTGCTGATCAGGATGGTTGCCGAGACCTCGCAGCACGCCGGTCATGCCGACATCCTCCGCGAACAACTCGACGGGCGGATCGGCGGGAACACAACGGTCGCGGCGGACGCGGCGTTCTGGGACAACAGGCGAGCTCAGGTCCAGGCGGCCGCGGACCACTTCCGCTGACGGCTCAGCGCAGGTCGCCGTCGCCGCCGAGGACACCGCGGGACGCGCGGTCGGCGAGCTTGGCGATGTTGTGCTCGGCAACGTCCTCGAGCCGGATCTCGAGCCTGGTGCACAGCTCGGACAGGTACCAGAGCACGTCACCCAACTCGGCCGTCAGCGCCTGCCGGTCCGCGTCGGTGACCACACCGTCCCGATCCCGAAAGATCTTCTTCACCTTGCCCGCGACCTCACCCGCCTCGTTCACCAGCCCCAAGGTCGGATACACGATCGGGTGATCGGTCGCGACCAGCCCTCCGGTCCGCGCCGCCGCCACCTGATAACCACTGAAATCGAGTTCGCTCACACCAAGCAGTCTGCAAGACTCGCTCCCCATGTACGACCTCCCGGTCCACAACACCGACGGCTCAGTACTCCTCACCTTCGACCCCGTCCCCGAAGAGAACCTCGGCGCCCTGGATCCCGCCGTACCGCTGACCGCCTCCCTCGTTGTGCTCTGGTGGGACCAGAAGTGCTTGATGGTCTTCAACCGGTTCCGTCAGGCCTGGGAGCTACCCGGCGGCATGATCGACCCGGGCGAGTCGGCGCGCGAGGCCGCCGTACGGGAGTTGTTTGAAGAGAGTGGCCAGCGCGCGGACTCGCTCGACTTCGCCGGGGTGACCAAGATCCGGGTCGCGCCCGACGACCGGCTGGAGTTCCTCGCCGTCTACCGCGGATCCGTCGACACGCCCCAGCCGTTCGCGCCGAACGACGAGATGTCCGAGGCTGTCTGGTGGAGCCCAGGCGAGCCGTTGACCGATCTCCACCCGATCGACGCGGCGCTCGCGACGCTTTGCCCACTGGAACGGTGAGATCAATGGGAGAACTCGTCACCGAGACCTTCGAGTACGACGGCGGACGGCAGGTATCCGTCTACGTGCCGGCGGATCGCCCGGAGGCCATCGTGTTCGCGGGTGACGGCCAGCTGATCACCCAGTGGGGCAGGGATCTCGAGCAGACCGACGTACCGCCGACGATGGTGGTCGGTGCGCACCGTACGGACGACTCCGACGAGATGGTGCGGATCGAGGAGTACTCGCCGTCGTTCAACGCGGAACGGTTCGCGGCGCACGAGAAGTTCTTCGTCGAGGACGTCCGCGAATGGGTACGCTCCCGCTTCGGTGTCGCGCTGCCCGCCGAACGGACCGCGGTGTGCGGAGTATCGGCGAGCGCAGAACTCGCCCTGGCCATGGGCGTTCGGCACCCTGACCTGTACGGCGCGATCTTCGCCGCCTCACCTGGCGGCGGCTACCGGCCGCCGGAGGTCATGCCGAGCCCGGTCCCGCGCGCGTACCTGGTCGCCGGCACGCTCGAGCCGTGGTTCATGGAGAACGCCGCCCGCTGGGCCGACGCCCTCCGCGACGCCGACGCCGACGTGGTCATCACCGAACGCGAGGGAGACCACGGCGACCCCTTCTGGCAGGCCGAGTTCCCCCTGATGGCGTCCTGGGCCTTCAGGAACTAGAGCTATTCACCCGTAGCGCCGTCGATGCGCTCACGGAGAAGATCCGCGTGCCCGTTGTGGCGCGCGGGGTGGGCGAGACGGTTGCTCGCCCACCCGCGGGCGTTCAGGGGGTTTCGGCGGGGCGGTTGTGGCGTTCGCGGCCCGGGAAGCGGTGGATCTCCTGGGGCCAGTTGAGTACGACGGCCAGGCGGCCGGCCCAGTAGCGCGCCGTCTCGTCGTCCGGTACGTCGATGACGCAGAAGCCACCGAGGTGCTCCTTGGTCTCGACGTACGGGCCGTCGCTGAAGATCGGCTCCCCGTCCTTCGCCTCGACGCTGCCGATCGCGGTGGACGCGTCGATCCCACCGTTGCTGAAGAGGAAGACCCCGGCCTCCTCCATCTCCGCGATCACCGCGTGCCCAGCGACGCTCTTCGTCCGCAGATCCTCTTCCGTCTGCTCCGGCACCCACTCGTCGTTGAACGTGATCAGGTATTCAGCCACTGTCGTCTCCTCTCCGCGCGACGACCCGAACGGCCGCCACACCAACTCCACGAACGCCGACGCCCCAATCCGACACCATTCCACAACCAATCTCTGCGGCATGCTTGGAGAGCGGCGGAAGTTTTCCCGGGGCCGTGTCGATCCGCGGGCCGCCCGTTCGACCTGGGGGTGCGAGGGCCGAGAGGCGGCCCCGTCGGACAAGGAGTACGTGATGGCGCAGTACATGCTGATCATGCGGGGCACCGACGAGACGAACGCGGCGATGATGGCCGACATCGACGAGATGATGACCACGACCCGCCAGTTCATCGAGGCGATGGACAAGGCCGGGGTGTACGTCGCGGCGGAAGGGCTGGACGATCCGGCCCAGGGCGTCGTGGTGCACTTCACCGGCGAGGCGCCGATCGTCACGGACGGGCCGTACGGCGAGACCAAGGAACTGTTCGGGGGCTACTTCCTGGTCGATGTCGCCTCGAAACAGGAAGCCGTCGAGTGGGCCAAGCGGGTCCCGGCGGTGCCCGGATCGAAGGTCGAGGTCCGGCGGGTGCCGGGCGAGGACGAGGTCCCGCAGGACAGCGCGAAGTTCGTCAAGGCAGACGCGTACCACGAGAGCGACGGCCAGAACTGATGGACGCGGCCGGCGTCGAAGCCGTCTGGCGAATCGAGTCGGCGCGGATCGTTGCCGCGCTGACCCGGTTCACCGGCGATTTCGGATTGGCCGAGGACGCGGCTCAGGAGGCGGTGGCCGAGGCACTGGTGTCGTGGCCGGTGTCCGAACCGGCCAGCCCCGCCGGCTGGCTGATGGCCACGGCCCGGCGGCGGGCGATCGACGCGATCCGCCGCCGTACCGCCCTGAAGGACCGGTACGCGCTACTGGCCACCGACCAGGTCGTCGACGACGAGATCGACCCGGACAGGATCGACGACGACGTACTGGCGCTGATGTTCATCAGCTGCCACCCGGTACTGTCCCGCGAGGCCCAGGTGGCGCTGACGCTGCGCGTGGTCGGCGGCCTGTCCAGCGAGGAGATCGCCCGAGCGTTCCTGGTCTCCGTACCGACCGTGCAGGCGCGCATCACCCGGGGCAAGAAGACGATCGCGGCAGCCGGCGTACCGTTCGAACTGCCGACGGCCGATGCGCGCCGGGAGCGATTGAGCGGTGTACTCAGCGTCCTCTACGTGATCTTCACCGAGGGGTCGACGGCTACTACGGGCGAGCGGCTCGTGCGGCCGGACGTCGCGTACGAGGCGATCCGCCTGGCCCGCACGCTGGCCGCGCTGGTGCCGGACGAGCCGGAGGTGCACGGCCTACTGGCGCTCTTCGAACTGACGGCCGCACGCTTCCCGGCTAGGACCGGCCCGGACGGTACGCCGATCCTCCTGGAGGACCAGGACCGTCGACGCTGGGACTTGTCGGCGATCCGCCGCGGACTCGCCGCACTCCTCAAGGCATCGCCCCACGGCCTCGGCCCGTACGGCCTCCAAGCCGCGATCGCCGCCGCCCACGCATCAGCCCCGTCGGTCGAGGACACCGACTGGGATCGGATCGTCGTACTCTACGAAGCCCTCGGCCGGATCGCCCCCTCCCCAGTGGTCGAACTCAACCGAGCCGTCGCGGTCGCCATGGCCTCAGGCCCAGCCGAGGCGCTAGCGATCGTCGACGAACTGATCGCCCTGGACCAACTCCCCGGCTCCCACCTGCTCCCAACCGTCCGAGGCGAACTCCTAACCCGCCTAGGCCGCCTCACCGAAGCCCGTACCGAACTAGAACTAGCCGCCCACCTCTGCACCAACCACCCCGAACGCAAAATCCTCCTCCGCAAAGCCGCCGCCCTGGACTAGCGTCACCTAATGCCTGAAAAGCACTCACGCCCCGTCCCCGGCGGCCGAGCCTTCTACCTCACCGAACGCCTCTGGAACCTGTCCAAAGATCTGCCGATCGAACCCGTCCCGATCGATTCAATCCAAGAGTTCGACGAAGACTGCTGGTTCGGAGGCGCCCCCGTCACCTGCCGAATGGTCGCCCGCCACGCCGCCCTCATTCAAGAAGCCGACCTCAACTACCCAGTCATCCTGTCCGCAGACGGCCGCCTGATGGACGGCGGCCACAGAATCTCCAAAGCCTGGATCAACGGACAATCAACAATCAACGCCGTCCGCTTCACCACCGACCCCGAACCCGACTACTACGAGTGGGACACCCCCACCTGAGCCACACGACGGCCATTGCACGTTTGGCGAGATACTGACGCCGTGGATGAGATCTCGCTGTCAGTTCCGCGCTATCGGCGTGAAGTCGGCGTCATCGCACCGGTGGAAGGCGGAACGATCCGCGTCGAACTGATCGACGGTGTTGTTCGGGTGGACGGCGACCCGGCCGGCCTGCGCGATCTCGCGCGCTGGTGCCTGTCACTGGCCGATCCATCAGTACCGGACGGAACCCACATCCACCTCGACCCGGGGTACGATCCGCTGAATTCGGAGTCAGTACCTCTTCTGATCGGACGCGACAACGGCATCGATGCCACACCTACCCCGTCCTCCCGTTAGCTGCCAAGCGCAGGTCGGGCGACTTATCCCGTTGGTCACCGGTCGAACCCGAGGTGGCGGCCGAGCGTGCCAGTTGGGTAGCCGGGCGGCCGATTCGTCGTGGTAATCTCAAATTCGCAGGCGCGGGTTCAGACCCGGTCGTAGGGCGCAGCGGCGCAGCAGCCGAAAGGGCAAGGCCCACCTACTTCAATCCGAAGAGGGAGCGCTATGCCCAAGCTCGAAACCTACAAGAAGCAGGCGAAACTACTCGTTCGCTGGCACCGCGACGGAAACTTCTCGATCGGCGGTCGCATTCGGCAACTCGAGCGCTATCGCACGTTGTCCGACCGCGAAGCACTCGCACTGAAGTTTCCCCTCACCGAAGCCCAAGAGATCATCGCCCTCGAAGCGGGCTTCGCCAACTGGGCCGAACTCAAGGCGAACACGGAAGCGGCCCCGCCCACCAGCGAGCAGCCGGAAACTCAGGACACGGCAGTCGCGAACGCCAGACCGGTGCTGTACGTCGCCGACGTCGACGCCTCAGCCACGTTCTACCGGGACCAGCTCGGCTTCCGGATCGACTTCGTACACGGCAACCCGCCGTTCTACGGATCGGTGTCCCGCGACGGCGCGATACTGCACCTGAAACACATAGACGAGCCGGTGTTCGCGCCCGGCGCCACGGAACGAGAAGGCCTCATCATGGCGTTCATCGATACGCCGAACGTCCGCGACCTCTACGCGGAATACCTGGCCACTGACGCCGAGATCGCCCAAAAACTAACCAAACAAGCCTGGGGCGGCACCGACTTCATCCTCCGCGACCCAGACGGCAACGCAATCGCCTTCGTCGGCTGACACCCGCCGCGACGGAGGCACACACCATGACCCTCTTGTGTCCCTGCCTCCATCGTTGCGACAACTCGCTCTGTCGAGTCTGTGGTGAAAGTTGCTTGAACTCGACCTAGCCACGCCAGCAGGTGTGGCTAGGTCGGCCGTGTCGCCGCAGTTGCGCGGCACCAGGTCGTAGTCGCACGCGCGGAGACCGGCGCCACCGGGGTCGGGTGGGGCGGCGCGTAGTACCGCGTGGTCGAGACGAGGGGACATGAACCCCAAACAGCCCCCGCCTTGCAAAGGCGGGTTGCGCGGCGAATCGCCAAGCGTTCACTCACCGAAGTGACCCCGTTGGTGACCGGTCGAACCCGCTCGCCTGTTCTCGCTGGGGCCGCGGAGGGCACGACCTTCTGATCCGTAGGAGCCTGCAATGCTCGACGCCCGCCGCCGTCCGTCCTGGGCGCGTGCTGCTAGCGGTGCCGAGGAATGCACGTCGTAAGGGGACGTTGGGGTCGGACTGGGGTCATCTTTCTCGTAGCGTGTGGCCATGGATCTTGAGGCACTGGCCAAGGCAGCGGTTGCGGTTCTCGTGCCGGTGGGAACCTTGATTGGTGTCGGAAGTCGGCGAAGTCGTCTTCGACACGAGATCCGCGAGAACCTGACCCTCGTCAAAGAGTTGGAGCAGGACGACGTCATTCGGGAACACTCCCTCGCGACGGCATGGCTCCAAGGCAAAATCACCGTCGACGTGGCGAAACTCGCGGGTCGGTCACTCGGCACCCCAAAGAAGCCCATTCCTTGGGGCTCAATCGTGGTTACCGGTCTCATCGGTGCCGCCTTTGGACTGTGGACCTGGTACCTCGCGCGTGATGGGTTCGTATGGTACGTCACCTTCCCCGGCGTCGCGTCCGCGCTCATGCTGATCTCCATCATGGGCCAGCTCACCGGTCGCGAACTCCCTCCCGGCTCGAGTGACCTCCCTGAGGGCGCAACACCGGTTCGAACTGACACCGCCGCCGAACAGATCGCCAGTTCGATCGCACTCGCCGCCTCAAGTGGGCTAGACGGACGTTTTGCTGAGGGCGGCCAGGTCTGGGTTTGCTATCAGTTCCTGACGAGCATGCGGGAAGGGCGATATGAGGAGGGGCTCACCTTCGCGGATCATGACTGGGCGCTTTGTCGAGTCCAGTCCTGGCTCTGGAACAACAGAGACAGTTTCGGTGCGGATCTGGGAGAACTCGACTCCCTTGCGGCGTCCCTCGCGAACCATCACGAGCCAACTGAAGCCTGGGCGGGCTTCGTTGAAACCGAGACGAACCAGTTCGTCACGACTTGGGAGCCCCTGGACCCAGATAGATACGGCGCAGCGAGTCATCGGCGCCGTATCGCTAGAGACTACGACTTGGTGATTCTGGCGCCGGTCGGTTCAAGCGGCGGCTACTTTGTTACCTCGGCGACAGCGGTACCGAACGCTCTGATCTTTGTAGTCCACCGCGAGAGTGACGCCTGGCTGGTCTCCAACCACGTAGGGATGGCACCACCAACGCCCGGTTGGCCACCTGTTTGGTGGGCTACTCAAGATCCATCCATCGAAGCACTAGACGACTAGGGCCTGCGCGGCCGACCGCCTTGGGAGCTTGGCGATGTAACTCACTGATCATTGCGTCTTCCTGTCTGCCGTTCAGCCCACGCGTAGCGCAATCAGGAGACGCCGGAGCGGCCAAGATGGAGCGCCCCACTGGACGAACGATCTTGGCCCCTCCGGTGGCTCCTGATAGGTCCTGACTGGGCTGAGCGGCAGACGGGAAGACAACCCATCCCGGAGTCGTGATGCCCCCGCCGGAGGCAGTCGTTGCAAGTGCGTCCGCTGCGCCGCCGGGCTGGGGCGAGGTTCGGCCGGCAGGTCGCATGGGCGCGCCCTTGATCTATAAGAGGTCAAGAGGTCAATCCGGCAGACGAAGCGAAGGGCCCGGATCACGGAACGAAAGCCCGGGTAGGAGCAAGTCGGAGACTGCCCGGATGTACGGAGGTAGCTCAGGTCAGAGCTCCGAATGAGCGGGCGACCTGCCGGAGATGGCGTATCTCAGGGCGCACCGGGATCCGAAGGTGGGTAACCGGAGAGCGTTGCATAGGCGTCAGCAAGTGCCGACGCGACACGCTGACCGAGATGCGGGTGTTATGCGGAGCCGCCTGCAATTCTGGCAGGTGGTGATCAGCCGATCGCCGATACACGCAAGGACAAGCCCCGGCTCAAAGACGCGCCTGGTGCTGCGTCGAGAAGGACCGGGGCTCGCCTGCGTTGGTTGCGCAAGGTGAACCATACCGAGTTGCCCATGGCAACCGCCAGGGTAACGCGCCTTCCTCGGCGCGCTTTGCGTCACAGAGGAAGGAACAGAAAGTTGAGCCCCCACAACTTCGTCAATGTGGTCGTGCGCTGTCGCGACCACCACATCAGTTCGACGACGTTCTGCCTGAGAGTGCACCGCGAAGTGCCCGATCCGCTCCGCTGCAACCCTGGCGGTGGCGGTGGCGGAGCTACCCTCGGCGGGCTCGGGCCGTGCCACTGCACGCACAGTCTGAGCATCGCTGACCTGGTGCGCCTGGTCGAGGACGCCATGCGTCGCGGTCTTGGGCAATGGATCCGCCTTGGCGCGGTCGAGATCGTGATCTGACGCGCGTGACACGGACCGAGAGGTCGATCACTCTCGGCCCGTGTCACGCAGGACGACCGGAATCACGCGACTGGCACGGAAGGCCGTCGCCAGCTCGGTTTCCACCGGTTGGCAGGGCGGGCGCGGCTGCAGAGGGTGCCTCGCCCGCCCTGCCGGCTATGGGGTTGACCGCGGCTGCCGGTGGAGGGTGCGCCACTCGAGTTGGCGGTATCGCCGGGTCGACATTCGCGGCGTGATTGGGACGCGGATCAGGTACGCCTCGACGCACCAGGGGAGGATCTGACCGACGTGGCGCGGGTCGTAGCCGTCCGGCAGGACTCCGTTGCGGCGGTCGATCTCCGACACACGCAAGGCCCAGCGGCGAAGCTGCCGGTCTCGTCCGGATCGGCGTCTAGTCATCGAGCCACTCGGCTCCGCTGGCGTCGCGGTGGTAGCCCTTGTGGTGGCCCTTGATGCAGACGCGCCCGGTCATTGGGTTCTCGCCGTCGCAACGTTCGGCTGCTCGCATCGTTGGCCAACCGAGCCCGACAGGCTGCGGCTCCCTGAGGTCTCCACCCCACTCGACGCCGAGGGGATCAATGCTTCCCGCTGTCATACCTGAACCGTAGGAATGCGGTCCGTAGTTCAGCCAGACGGTTGCGGTCAGTTGCGCCGATCGATTTCGGCTTGCAGGTTGATGATGATCGCGCGAGCGTCGCGACCGTAGACCGCCGCGTGTGTCATCTGCTCGAACGTGCGGGCGTACAAGGCGATCTCCTGAGGCTGTGTGACCTCGATCTTGGCAGTGGGAGTTTCGAGGCCGACGAGCTTGTCGTCGAAGATCCAGAATCCTGCGGAGCCGACGGCCTGACGTTCAATCAGAGACGGCACGATGCCTAGGGAGACGTTCGGTAGCGTCATCACCGATAGGAGCCGATCGAGTTGCGCGAGCATCGTCTCTGCGCCGCCGGACCATGTTCTGAGGGAGGCTTCCTCCAGGAGTACGGCGAACGTCTTCGTGCTGTCGTAGACGACGGCCTGGCGTGCCATCTTCGCGGCAACGGCTGCGTCCAGGTCGTCGTGAGTGTCCAGGAACTCGATCCAGACCGCGAGCATCGCACGCGTGTAGTCGGCGGTCTGGAACAAGCCAGGGATCACGTTCAACTCGTAGATGCGGAACCGCTTGGTGCGCTCGTATAGCGGCACAGTCGAGAGCATCATCTGCTTCATGCCGGCGCGGGCTTGCCGCCGCCACTCGACGTACATGGAGCTGACGGCTCGCGCCTGTGCGATCAGGTCGGGAATCTGCTCCGGTACGTTGCACGCGGTGCACCAAGTGCGGATGTCCTGATCGGTTGGTGCCTGTACGCCGTGTTCCAGTTTGCTGACACGCGTGAAATGCCAACCGGTCGCGGCTGCAAGCTCGCGACCGGTCAGCCCTGCATCCATGCGCAGGTCCCGCAGGCGTATGCCCAAGGTCTCCTGCGCCTTTCTGGCTGAACTACTCGGGTTCGTAGTCACTGTGCGGAATCGCCAAGGACCACACGCGCGCGAAGGCATCTCGGCACATCGCCACCGTCGCGGACTCAGTTGTGGTCGTGAATGCGCTGTTCAGCCCTGATCCTGCATAGTGCAGGAACACCACTCGCTCATCGTCGAGTAAGTAGTAGTCGTTGCCCGGGATGCACACCTCGGACACCCGACGCCGGGGTACCCAGCGAAGGTCTTCACCTGCGTCGACCAGCGGTTGCGTGGTGCTGTGGGCCCAACGCTGATAGTCGCTGAGCGGTTCCGACACGATCATTGCTCGACGTACGGAGCGACCCGCTGCCCGATGTGCCCGGAGCGAGTCGCAGTACTCCTGAAGCCACTCGAAGTCGTCGGGCTCACCGGCCGCCCACTTGGCCATGTGCGGCAGCTCGGTCTCTGTGCCGTAGGCGTCGCGGGTCTCAAGATGCACCGACGTTCGCTTGAACGACCTGATCAGCTTCCTGAAGTCGTCCTCGCTAATCTCTTCCACTAACCTGAGCCCTACTTGAAGAACTGGATCATGCGGTCCGGGATCTCGACGACGGTTTCACCGTCCGGGACGTTGAGCGCTGCGAGTGCCTCAGGGTCGTCGACGACCCAGCCCTGCACGACCCAACTTCCGCGGTCGGTCTTGTAAAGGGTCGGGCTGTTGTCCGGGCGCGATTCCGGGTCACCTGCTACGAGGGTCAGTTTCATGATGGGTCCCCTAGTTCCGTCGTTGCGATACCTTGCCCTGCCGAGTGTGGGGTTACCCATTGTTGCCTGTCAGCCATGTTGCGTGAAGTTGCGTCAACTGGTCCTACCCAAGGCGGTCAGCTTTGTCGCTGCCAGTGCGCGTCACCACGTCGTAGTCGCACCGCGCGGCAGCGCGCGCTGACCGGCGCTAGCCGGGGGCGGGTGGGGCGGCGCGTAGCACGGCGACGGAGGAGCCGCGCGTAGCACCGCAGTGGGCTGATTACAGTCCGCCTGGAGCATGGCGGTGAGCGAACCGCCGTACATGCGAAAGCCGGTTGCTCAGGAGCAACCGGCGCGTGGTGGAGACGAGGGGACTTGAACCCCTAACCCCTGCCTTGCAAAGGCAGTGCTCTGCCAGTTGAGCTACGCCCCCGTTGGGGTGGTCAGTGGCCCGGGGTTACCGGGTCGGCAACCTCGGCCCAGAGGTCCTTCTCGGCGCGGGACTGCTGGGTCTTCTTGTACACGAAGTATCCACCGACGCCGGCCAGCAGCACCAGCAGGATCTTTCTCAGCACTGGAGACTCCTCGGGTGTGGCTTCGAAAACAACGTGAGGGTGGGCCTAACTGGACTTGAACCAGTGACCTCTGCCTTATCAGGGCAGCGCTCTAACCGTCTGAGCTATAGGCCCGCGTACTGCGGTGTCGAACCCGGGAGAGATTACCGCACCAAGTGCCCTACTCCCAAACCGGTTACGGCCGGGCCTCGTGGGGCCCGGCCACGACCGATCAGTCCTCCGACGCCAGCGTGACTTCGAGGCCGCCGAGGAGCGTGGCGGCGATGTTGTAGAGGAACGATCCGAGGGTCGCGAGTGCCGTGATGATCAGCACGTCGGCGCACGCCAGCAGGGTGGTGAAGCCCATCACCTTGCCGGTGTTGATGTAGTTCTCGACCCGGAACGGCTCGCCCGCCGGCGTACCGAGGACTTCCTGGACGGTCGAGTTGATGTTGTCGAACACCCCGGCCGCGCCGATCGCGGACCAGACGATGAAGACCGCGACCCAGGTCACGATCCCGAACGCGATCGCCAGCAGGAACGCCGTCTTCATCACCGACCACGGGTCGATCCGGGACATCCGCAGCCGCGCCTTCCGCGTCTGCGGCCGGCCCGACGACTTGGCGTCCTTCTCGGCGAGCCGCTCCTGCTTGGCCTGGTCGCGCTCCGCCTTGTCGGCCTTCACCCCGGCGGCCTTGTCCAGGACGGCCTGCCGCGCGGAGCTCATCCGGTCACCGAACGACTCGGTCTTCGCCTCGGTCCCGCCGTACGACGGGGCGCCGCCGACCGGCGTGACGACCGAGGGAGGGGTCCACTGCTCCGGGCGACCGGGTGTACTCGGGGTGGGCGGCCGCACCGGTGCGGACCCTGGGGCCTGCGGGCGGTACTCGGACGGCCGCTGGCCGTTCGGCGTACCTGTCCTCTGGCCGTTGGCGCCGGGAGCGCCGTTGGAACGACCGTTGGAAGCCGGGTTGGCCGGGGCAGCTGACGGCTTCCCACCCTGCGCGGTGCGCTGGGAGTTGGAGCTGTCGGCCGCACCTTCAGGCCATGTCGGCCTCGCGCGGTTGGTCATCAGTCACCCTCCTGGCCGGCTTCGTCGTCTTCGACGGTAGCCGCGCCGTCCACGTCCGTCGAACGCTCTTCATCATTCTGGACGCTCTCAGAGGTGGATTCGGTTGTCGATCCGTCCACATTCTGGGCACCTTCAGCGACGGTACCCTCCTCGGCGGCTTCCGATTCCTCCCCGACGACGGTCAGATCGGTGTTCCGGGCGATCGCGACGACCGCGTCGGACTCGCCGACGCCGGCGAACCGGACACCCATCGTGTCGCGGCCCTTGACCGGGACGCTGTCGACCCGGCTCCGGACGACCTGACCGCTGGCCTTGATCGCGAGCACCTGGTCCTCGTCGACGACGATGATCGCGCCGACCAGCGAGCCGCGCTCGTCGTTCAGCTTGACCGCCTTGATCCCCAGACCGCCGCGGCCCTGCTGCCGGTACTCGGAGACGCGAGACCGCTTCGCGTACCCGGCGTCGGTGACCGTGAAGACGAACTGCGAGTCCTCGTCCGCGCCGGCCCGGATGACCGACATCGACAGCAGTTCGTCGCCGGAGCGGAACTTCATCCCGGTGACGCCGGAGGTGGCCCGGCCCATCGGCCGCAGCTGCTCGTCGTTCGCGGTGAAGCGGATCGACTGGCCCTTGCGGGACACCAGCAGCAGGTCGTCCTCGGAGGTGGCCAGGTCGGCGCCGATCAGCTCGTCGTCCTCGTCCCGGAAGTTGACCGCGATGATGCCGCTCTGCCGCGCCGAGTCGTAGTCGCGCAGCGCCGTCTTCTTGACCAGGCCCTTCTTGGTCGCGAGCACCAGGTAGTCCGACTGCTCGTAGTCGCGCAGCGTCAGCACCTGCGCGATCTGCTCGTCCGGCTGGAACGAGAGCAGACCGGCCACGTGCGAGCCCTTCGCGTCCCGGGCCGACTCGGGCAGCTGCCACACCTTGGCCCGGTAGACCCGGCCCTTGGTGGTGAAGAACAGCATCCAGTGGTGGTTCGTGGTGGCGAAGAAGTGGCTGATCTCGTCCTCGGCCCGCAGCGCGGCGCCGCGGACGCCCTTACCGCCGCGGTTCTGCGTCCGGTAGAGGTCGGTCTTGGTCCGCTTCGCGTACCCGCCGCGGGAGATGGTGACGACGACGTCCTCGTCCGGCACCAGGTCCTGCACCGACAGGTCGCCGTCGGCCGCGATGATCTCGGTACGCCGCTCGTCGCCGTACCGCTCGACGATCTCGGCGAGCTCGTCCTTGACGATCGTGCGCTGCCGCTCCGGGCTGGCCAGGATGTCCTCGAGGTCGGCGATGATCGCCTCGAGCTCCTGCAACCGCTCGATGATCTTCTGCCGCTCCAGGGCGGCCAGCCGGCGCAGCTGCATGTCCAGGATCGCCTGTGCCTGGATCTCGTCGATCTCGAGCAGCTGGATCAGGCCGGTCCGGGCCTCGTCCACGTCGGGGCTGCGCCGGATCAGCGCGATCACCTCGTCGAGGGCGTCCAGCGCCTTCACGTACCCGCGGTAGATGTGCGCGTTCTTCTCGGCCTCACGCAGGCGGAACCGGGTCCGCCGCTGGATGACCTCGATCTGGTGGTCGATCCAGTGCTTGATGAACAGGTCCACGCTCAAGGTGCGCGGTACGCCGTCGACGAGCGCGAGCATGTTGCAGCCGAAGGTGTCCTGCAGCGGCGTGTGCTTGTAGAGGTTGTTCAGTACGACGCGCGGCTGAGCGTCCCGCTTCAGCACGATGACGAGTCGCTGACCGGTCCGGGACGAGCTGTCGTCGCGGATGTCGGCGATCCCGGTCATCTTGCCGGTGTTCACCAGCTCGGCGATCTTCAGCGCCAGGTTGTCCGGGTTCACCATGTACGGCAGTTCGGTGACGACCAGGCTGGTGCGGCCCTTGGCGTCTTCCTCGATGTCCACCACCGCGCGCATCGTGACCGAGCCCCGGCCGGTGCGGTAGGCGTCGTCGATGCCCTTGTAGCCGACGATCAGCGCGCCGTTCGGGAAGTCGGGGCCCTTGATGGACTGCAGGCAGGCCTCGAGCAGCTCCTCACGGGTCGCGTCCGGGTGCTCCAGCGCCCAGTCGACCGCGGCAGCGACCTCCCGCAGGTTGTGCGGCGGGATGTTCGTCGCCATCCCGACCGCGATCCCGGACGAGCCGTTGACCAGCAGGTTCGGGAAGCGGGCCGGCAGGATCACCGGCTCCTGCGACTTGCCGTCGTAGTTGGGCCGGAAGTCGACGGTCTCCTGGTCGATGTCGCGGACCATCTCCATCGCCAGCGGCGCCATCCGGCACTCGGTGTACCGCATGGCCGCGGCCGGGTCGTTGCCCGGGGAACCGAAGTTGCCCTGGCCCTGGATCAGCGGCGCCCGCATCACCCACGGCTGCGCCAGCCGGACCAGGGTGTCGTAGATCGCCGAGTCGCCGTGCGGGTGGTACTGACCCATGACGTCACCGACGACGCGGGAGCACTTGTTGAAGCCGCGGTCCGGCCGGTAACCGCCGTCGTACATCGCGTAGAGGATGCGGCGGTGCACCGGCTTGAGGCCGTCCCGGACCTCGGGCAGCGCGCGGCCGACGATGACCGCCATCGCGTAGTCGAGGTACGACTGCTGCATCTCGGTCTGCAGGTCGAGAGGCTCGATGCGGTCGTGGCCAGTGGGGGTCTCGGTCATGAAAAGTCCCGTTCAGATCAGTACGTCGGTGTGCGGCGAGCTCAGATGTCGAGGAAGCGGACGTCCTTGGCGTTGCGCTGGATGAAACTGCGCCGCGCCTCGATGTCGTCGCCCATCAGCGTCTGGAACGTCTCGTCGGCGCGGATCGCGTCGTCCAGCGTGATCTGCAGCAGCACCCGGTTCGCCGGGTCCATCGTGGTGTCCCACAGCTCGTTCGCGTTCATCTCGCCCAGACCCTTGTAGCGCTGGATCGGGTTCTCCTTGGGCAGCTTCTTGCCGGCCTCGTAGCCGGCCTCGAGCAGTCCGTCGCGCTCCCGGTCGGTGTACGCGAGCTCGTCGGGCTGGTTGCTCCAGCGGATCTTGTACAGCGGCGGCTGCGCGGCGTACACGTGACCGCGCTCGATCAGCGGGCGCATGAAGCGGAACAGCAGGGTCAGCAGCAGCGTCCGGATGTGCTGGCCGTCGACGTCGGCGTCGGCCATGATCACGATCTTGTGGTACCGCAGCTTCTCCTCGTCGAAGTCCTCGTGGATCCCGGTGCCGAGCGCGGAGATGATCGCCTGGACCTCGTTGTTCTGCAGGACCTTGTCGATCCGGGCCTTCTCGACGTTCAGGATCTTGCCCCGGATCGGCAGGATGGCCTGGAACTTCGGGTCCCGGCCGCCCTTCGCGGAGCCGCCCGCCGAGTCACCCTCGACGATGTAGACCTCGCACTCCTCGGGGTTGGTCGACTGGCAGTCGGCCAGCTTGCCCGGCAGGCCGCCGCCGCCCAGCAGGCCCTTGCGGTTACGGGCCAGGTCGCGGGCCTTGCGGGCCGCGATCCGGGCGCTCGCCGCCGCGGTCGCCTTGCGAATGATCTCGCGGCCCTCGGCCGGGTTCTGCTCGAACCAGGCGCCGAGTTTGTCGTTCACGACCCGCTGGACGAAGCCCTTGACCTCGGTGTTGCCGAGCTTGGTCTTGGTCTGGCCCTCGAACTGCGGCTCGCTGAGCTTGACCGAGATGATCGCGGTCAGGCCCTCCCGGATGTCGTCACCGGTGAGCCGGTCCTCTTTCTTCTTGATCATGCCCTGGTCCTCGCCGAACGAGTTGACCAGTGAGGTGAGCGCGGCCCGGAAGCCCTCTTCGTGGGTGCCGCCCTCGTGCGTGTTGATCGCGTTCGCGAAGGTGTGCACGGACTCCTGGAACGAGCCACTCCACTGCAGGGCGACCTCGAGGCTCATGCTGTTCTCGCCGTTGGCCGCGGCCTCGAACGAGATCACGTCGCGGTGCACAGTCTCGCGAATACCGGTCAGGTACTTCACGTAGTCGACCAGGCCGTTGTCCGCCTTGAACGACTGCTCGACCGGGTGGCCGTCCTCGGTGTGGTCCGGCCGCTCGTCCCGGATCACGATCTCCAGGCCCTTGTTCAGGAAGGCCATCTCGCGGAACCGGGTTGCCAGCGTCTCGTACGAGTACGTCGTGGTCTCGAAGACGTCCGGGTCCGCCCAGAACGTCACGGTCGTCCCGTTGGAGTCCGACGTACCGATCTCGGCGAGGTCCTCGTCCGGGACGCCGTGCGTGAAGGACTGCGTGTACAGCTTGCCCTTCAGCTTCACGTCGACCTTGAGCCGGGTGGACAGCGCGTTCACGACGGACACACCGACGCCGTGCAGACCACCGGACACCTTGTAGCCACCGCCGCCGAACTTGCCGCCGGCGTGCAGGACCGTCAGTACGACGGTGACGGCCGGCTTGCCCTCGGACTCGACGATGTCGACCGGGATGCCGCGGCCGTTGTCCTCGACGCTGACCGCGCCGTCGGGCAGCAGGGTGACGACGATCCGGTCGCCGTACCCGGCCATGGCCTCGTCGACCGCGTTGTCGACCACCTCGGTGACGAGGTGGTGCAGACCGCGCTCACCCGTGGACCCGATGTACATCCCCGGGCGCTTCCGGACCGCGTCCAGCCCCTCCAGGACCTGGATCGCGCTCGCGTCGTACTCACGCTCGACGAGGTTCGACGGGATGGCGTCGAGGAGTTCCTCGCTGGCTGCGGTGGTGCCGATGGGGTCGGCGGACTGGTTGGCGTCGATCTCGATCGGCTCGTCGGTCACCGGTGGTTGTCCTCCTCGGACCTCGCATTCGCGAGGCATCGCGGCACAGTAGAGCCGCCCTCTACGGTCATAACGGCGGCACGTCCACCATTCTACCTGTCGACCGAACCAGAACCTGCCACCAGCCGCCCGAAACTCACCTCAGGGCGTCTTTTCTCCCTCATCTCCATGTCCCCTCTCGCGGGTGGGGGGCCAGAAAGCGCTCACGGGCACTCAGTGGCCTCCGGCAGTTTCGCGACTGACCGTTCCGAGACCCACCGGTCCAGACCGCTCAGGGCCGTTCGAGGGCGCCGGGGACGACGGGGGCCCGGGCGCGCACCCACCGCCCCTTAGGATCGCAGCCGTGGAAAGTCTCGACGAGGTCATCGATGCGATGATCGCCGACCGGGTGATTCACCGGCACCGGCGGATCTGGTTGCTGGTGATCGCCCTCATCGTGGCCGCGGCCCTGGTGATCCTGGCCACCGGCGGGTGGAAAGAGAAGAAGGGCCGCGTCGTCCCGACCATGGACGCCCCGGCGACGGTGACGGCCGGCCGGTTCGAGTTCGGCTTCACCAAGGCGGAGATCATCCGGAAGCCGAAGGGCGAGTACAGCGAGGCCGAGACCGTGCTGAGGGTGTATTTCACCGCGAAGAACATCGACTCCGAGGAACACAAGAGCGAGTCGATCCACAACGACCTGCTCGTCTTCGTACCGGGCGGCGGCGAGGACCTGGTCGACTCCAACGGCGGTGACTGCCAGGGCCTGAACTGGGACCTGGTCTACGGGCTGCCGCCCGTGGAGTGCAGCACCAAGTTCGAGGTCGCTCCGGACTTCGCCGCGGACACGGTCGAGATCGGCGTCCTCGGGGAGCAGTACAAGGGCGACAACGGCGCACTCGGTCTGCAGGAGAAGCCGTACTGGCAGAGCGAGACCCCGGTTGCCGTCGTCCGGCTGAAGCCGACCGTTGTCGTCGACGACGGGAAGGACGGATGAAGCTCTACCGCCCCGCGACCATCCTGGTCGGCCTGCTGTTCGTCCTGCTCGGCGGGATCACCCGGCTGGCCGGTCCCGACCACGTCTACGGCGACGACCAGAACCTGAAGGTCGTGCACGGCACCATCGGCGAGGCGCTCCCGTTCGCGGGCAGCGGATCGACGATGAAGGTCACCCGGATCAAGTTCGCCAAGACGATCATCCAGTCCGACCCGAGTGACGACGACAAGCCGTTCGAGACCAACGGCGTCTTCATCGCCGTCGAATGGGATGCGGTCCGCGGCGTGAAGGACCCCGATTCGTTCGACCCCGTGCTGATCACCGACGGCGGCAGCGTGTACACCGAGGTCAGCGAACCGAGCGAGAGCAGGATGGAGTTTCCCGACGCCGGCTTCGCGAGCACCGGGGCCGTCGTGTTCGAGGCGAACCCGGCCGATCTGAAGGGCCTGACCCTGAGAATGAAGCCGTCCATGATCTTCAACGTGTACAACTCCGAGATCCGCGTCGACCTGGGCATCCCGACCGAGGACATCGCCCAGCAGATGGTCGACGGCGCCGTCGACCAGTACGTCGTCAATGGCGACGTCACCCGGGTGGCGTCGTGAAGCTCGCGAGCCGCGCGGGCCGGCTGCTCGTACAGATCCCCTTGGTGCTGGCCCTGCTGGGCGTCGGAACGTTCTCCATGCTCCGTCCGTACCTGAGCGACGACGAGGACCTGTACAAACAGGGCCGGATCGACGAGGTCGTCAGCCAGGGGCCGGTGACGGTCCAGTCCATCGAGTGGAAGCTGGACTCGATGAAGGCCTACACCGCGCTGCTGAACGAGGACGGCGAGGCGATCAAGCTCGACGCCCCGGCGGGGTCGATCGTCGTGCTGGCCACGCTCACGGTGACGCCGCGGAAGGGTATTCGGCTCAACGAGCAGGGGTTCAGCTGTGACGCGCTCCTGCGGGACAGCAAGGGCAACACCTGGGACGACACCCAGGCCTACGGTTACCCGCTGCCGACCTACTGCGGGGACGACGACCACCCGTTCACGATGGACAAGCCGGGGCAGGTCGCCAAGGTCTACATCGTCCCGAAGAGCGCCGTACCAAACCTGATCGGTCTGACCGTCGAGGACTTCTACATCCACCGGCGGGTGCTCATCACTCCCTGACCGGGGGCCCGGACGAAACCTCAGGCGTTGGCGGGAGCCGGCTGCTTGGCCGGCGCCTTGGCCTCGGCGATCGCCGCCGCTTCGGCGCGCCGCTCGTTGCCGACCGAGATGCACAGGTCGAAGGCGGCCGCCAGGAGCGCGATCCGCAGCGGCTCGAAGAGCATCTCCTGGATCAGGTTGGCGATCTCGTGGTTCATCAAGCCCCAGTGCACCCCGTGGATGCCGAGCATCCGCTGGAACACCACGAACGACCAGTCGCTACCGAGCACCCAGAACGTGTAGACGAGGCAGACCACACCTAGGAACACCGGTCCGACCCGGACCAGCAGGCGGAACGCGTTGATCGCGGGATAGAACTTCTCCCGCAGACCCGCCAGCAGCAGGTCCGGGGCCTTGTAGGTGAGGCCGACCAGCCGGCCCCGCTGCGGTGCCTGCTGCTGCTCGACGTGCGCGCCGAGCCGGCGTTCCAGCCGCGTGCCCCGGAGGACACCACCGCTCGACAGCACCCGGTGGCCGAAGACCACGGTGGTGATCGCCAGCCATGTCAGCGGCTCCGCGACGCCCAGCTTGAACAGCGGCCAGAGCGATTCCCAGAAGAAGCCCCAGAGGAACTCGATACCGGCCGGGATCGGGATGTGGATCTTGTCGAAGAAGCCCTTGAGGCCGTCCCACCAGTCCAGCGACCAGTACCAGAAGGACCGGTCCTTGAACCACGCCTTGCCCTGGCTGATCGCGAACGGCGTGATCACGAAGGTGAGCAGCACGAAGAAGGCCTCGGCCCAGACCTGGGCGAACTTCACCGGGCGGCTCGGCCACCGGTCGTCGATCGCCTGGAACACCCGGCGCAGCACCAGCAGAACACCCAGCGCCGGCAGGTACCCGTGCCAGTTGTGATCGCCGAGCTTGAAGAACGACGAGCCCTGCTGCAGTCCGTTCTGGACCAGGAACGTCGCGCTCAACTGGCTGACCTGCTTGTCGAAGAAGCCCCACGCCGACCAGACCGCGACCAGCGGCAGCAGTGTGACCGCGAGCAACTCCAGCAGGCCACGCTGCGTCGGGTCCGACGTTTCCTCGGCCTCGTTGCTCGCCGCGTCCCGCCACCGGTACAGCGACATCGCACAGGTCCGGATCATGCCGACCGACGCGGTGATCTGGAGCAGTACGCCGACCGCGAACAGGCCGGTGCCCAGACTCGAGTGCAGGTGCTTCGCCAGCCAGATAGCGCCCTGCGCGCAGACCGTGAACCCGACGAACCCGGCAAGCCACCAGGTGGTCATGGGCAGGAGATTCTTCCACCAGAGCCGGAAGGTATCTCCGATCAGGTGGACCATCTCGCGGAATCCGTCAACGACCGTACGCATCGCGCCCGATCCTAGGGGAGGGCCGGGTCCTCCGAGCAACTCAGGCCGTTATCCGTAGGTGTCCCGGGGGCCGCGGCCGCCGCGGATCGTGCGGGGGCCCTTGCGCCAGGTATAGGTGTTCGGGCCGAGGACCTTCACCTGGGTCACGGTTCCGTCGCCGAGTTCGTCGTTCAGCCGGAAGAGCAGTTGCGGGACCAGCAGGTCGAGTTGGACCTTCCACGCGGTCGACGACGTACGGACGGTGAGCACCGTGTCGTCGTACGACTCCGGTTTGCAGTGCTCGGCCATCTCCGGGCCGACGATGGACGGCCAGCGGGCCATCACGCCGTGAACGGCGACGTCGACCTCCCAGCCCTGGTCGCGCATCAGCCGGCCGAGGGTGTTGGTCAGCTGCTGCGGGTCGCGGTCGTCGGGGCGGGCGCTGCTGATCTGGGCGCCGCCGATCCGCGGCCGCCGGCGGCGTTTGACCGGCATGATGCCGCCCTTCGCCGCCTGCTGCTTCAGCCGGGCCGCGAGCGATTTCGCGAGCTCGAGGCCCTGCTTGTCGTGCTCGGCGTCGCTCTCAGGGCCGCTCTCGGAGGAATCCGGGGGTTCAGGCACGCTGAACGACCCCCTCACCCACCTCGAAGCGCGCCCCGTTCAGTTCATCTGGCACGTCCGCGCCGACGGCCGCGGTCACCAGCACCTGCTCGGCCGGCGCGACCAGCTCGGCCAGGCGGTCCCGGCGCTGCGAGTCGAGCTCGGCGAACACGTCGTCGAGGATCAGCACCGGTTCACCTCCGTCCGCGCGCAGCAGGTCGTACGACGCCAGCCGCAGCGCGAGCGCGAACGACCAGGACTCACCGTGACTCGCGTACCCCTTCGCGGGCAAGTCCCCGAGCCCGAGTACGACGTCGTCGCGATGCGGTCCGACCAGTGACACACCACGGTCGAGCTCGTCCTGCCGCTTCTCCCGCACCGCCGCGAGCAGCAGCTCCTCGAGTTGCTCCCGCGACACCACACCGGGTTCGAGCAGTACGGACGACTTGTACTCGAGCCGCGCATCACCCTTGCCCCGGGCAACGGCGTCGTACGCGCTGGACACCAGTGGGCGCAACGCCTCCAGCAACTCCAGGCGGGTCGCGAGCAGCTCGGACCCGGCGCGCGCGAGGTTCGAGTCCCAGACCTCGAGCGTACGCAGCTGGCTCTCGGCGGCACTCGACCGGTTCTGCCGGCGGGCCTGTGAAGCGCTCCGGAGCAACGAGTTCCGTTGCTTGAGCACCCGGTCGTAGTCCTGCCGTACGCCGGCCATCCGCGGTGCCCGCAGCGTCAGCAACTCGTCCAGGAACCGGCGCCGCTCGGCCGGATCGCCCTTCACCAGCGCCAGATCCTCCGGCGCGAACAGCACCGTGCGGAGCAGACCGAGCACTTCGCGTGGCCGCGGCACGGGCGAGCGGTTCACCCGGGCCCGATTTGCCTTCCCAGGATTGATTTCCAGCTCGACGACCACGTCCCGGTCGTACTGGCTGCGGATCTCCGTCCGCACGATCGCGCGGGTGGCCCCGGCCCGCACCAGCGGTGCGTCGTTCGCCACCCGGTGCGAACCGAGGGTCGCGGTGTAGTGGATCGCCTCGACCAGGTTGGTCTTGCCGTGGCCGTTCGGCCCGACGAAGGACGTCACGCCCGGAGTGAGCTGGACCTCCGCCTGCTGGTAGGACCGGAAGTCGAGCAGACCCAGGGCGGTGACGTACACCTCAGTGCTTGATCGGGGGCGTGGCGTAGGACGGGTCCGCGGACTCGGCACCCTTCACCGCGTGACCGCCGAACTGGTTCCGCATCGCGGCGATCGCCTTCATCGCCGGCGAGTCCTCCTGCCGCGACGAGAACCGGGCGAACAGTGCGGCGGCGATCGCCGGCGTCGGTACGGCGAGGTCGATCGCGGCCTCGACGGTCCAGCGGCCCTCGCCGGAGTCGTCGGCGTACCCCTTGATCTTCTCCAGGTGGTTGTCGTCGTCGAGCGCGTTCACCAGCAGGTCGAGCAACCAGGACCGGATCACGGTGCCCTCGCGCCAGGACTGGAACGCCTGCGGCACGTTCTCCACGATGTCCGACGCCTCGAGCAGCTCGTAGCCCTCGGCGTAGGCCTGCATGATCCCGTACTCGATGCCGTTGTGGACCATCTTCGAGAAGTGCCCGGCGCCGACCTTGCCGGCGTGCACGAAACCGAACTCGCCCTCGGGCTTCAGCGCCTCGAAGATCGGCATCACGATACCGACGGTGTCCTGGTCGCCGCCGCACATCAGCGCGTAGCCGTTCTCCAGGCCCCAGACACCGCCGGAGACGCCGCAGTCGACGAAGCGGATGTCCTTCTCGGCGAGCTGGGCGGCACGCCGGGTGTCGTCGGTCCAGCGGCTGTTGCCGCCGTCGATCACGATGTCGCCGGGGGAGAGCAGCTCGGCCAGCTCGGTGACGACCGGGTCGATCGCCTGCACCGGGACCATGATCCAGACCACCTTGGGCTGGTCGGTCGCGGTGAGCTTGCCGACCATGTCGGCGAGGTCCTTGGAGTCGGAGATGTCCTGGTTGTGATCGAACCCGACCACGGTGTGGCCCGCGTTCCGGATCCGCTGGCGCATGTTGCCGCCCATCTTGCCGAGACCGACAAGGCCGAGCTCCATCGTGAATCCCCTTGTTCTGTTGGTGTTCAGCTGTTCAGGCGGACCGGCATCAGCACGTAGCGGAACTCACTGATGGGGTCGCCGTCGAAGTCCGTCACACCGGTCAGTTCGGCCGGCTTCGTGGCCTGCGTGAAGGCCAGGTGCGCGACCGGCGTACCGATCGCACCGAGACCGTCGAGCAGGTACGTCGGGTTGAAGCCTACGGTCACCGGCTCGCCGACGACCCGCGCCTCGAGCGACTCCGACGCCTGCGCCTCGTCACCGCTGCCGGCGTCGAGCGTCACGCTGTCGTCCTCGAACGTCAGCCGGACCGGAGCGTTGCGCTCCGCAACGAGTGCGACGCGCTTGACCGCCTCGACGAGGGTCGCCGTGTCGATCCGGACCCGGGTCGCGATCGCCGCGTCGGTCGGGATGATGCCGCGGACCTTCGGGAACTCGCCGTCCAGCAACCGGGTGGTCGCACGACGACTGCCGCCGGCCACCTCGCCCTCGAAGCCGACGATGCCGTCACCGGTGCCGGGTGCGGCCAGCGAGACGATCACGTCCGAACCGGTCATCGCCTTCGCGGTCTCGGACAGCACCCGCGCCGGAATCAGCGCGGCGGCCGAGGCGTCGGGGGACTGCGGGTTCCACTCCAGCTCGCGGATCGCCAACCGGTAGCGGTCGGTGGCCAGCAGGGAGATCGTGGAGCCCTCGATCTCGACCCGGACACCGGTCAGCACCGGCAACGTGTCCTCGCGGCCGGCCGCCGTCACGACCTGTGAGACGGCCTGGGCGAAGACATCGGCCTTCACCGTGCCGCTGGCCGCCGGAAGCTCCGGAAGGGCCGGATATTCCTCTGTAGGAAGCGTCTGGAGAGTGAAGCGTGAACTGCCACAGGTGAGCTGGGCCTTCGCGCCGTCCACCGCGAGGTCCACGGGCTGGTTCGGAAGGCTCTTGGAGATGTCGGCGACGAGCCGGCCGGAGATCAGGCACTTCCCGGCGTCGGCCACCTGCGCGGGGACCGTGACCCGGACCGAGGTCTCGTAGTCGAAGCCGGACAGGGTGATCTGCCCGTCCTCGGCCTCGACCAGAAGGCCGGCAAGGATCGGGACGCTGGGACGACTGGGCAAACTGCGCGCGGCCCAGGCCACCGACTCGGCCAGTACGTCGCGCTCGACGCGAAACTTCACCGCTGGGTGCCTCCTGTTTCGGCTGTGTGCCAGGCAGATCCTGCCACGGACAAAGGTGCTGTGCGCCCATCGGGCCTGACGTGGCGCTTCGGGCGGGTCGCGTCGGCGTCGTTCCTACGCGGCCGCGAACTGCTCCTCGCGGTCTCACGGGAACAGCCTGACAGGTCCCGCAAGCCGGCGCGAGATCGGGGTTTTCCCCAGATCGGGCCGCTCGATCGTTTTGTGGCCTTCGATCTCTCTACAGATTCCATAGTGTTCTTCGCACCGGTGGATACTGTGGAAAAGCGCCGAGTTCGCAGGTCAGACCCTGTTTTGGGGTGGGGACGCCGTGTGGACGACGCTCGCTTGTGCTGGGGACGGCCGTGGACGGCGAAATCTGTCCCCACAGGCGATCCACACCCCAACCGGACCTTTCCACGGCGATACCCACAGTTTTCCACAGCTGTGTCCCCAGCCTGTGTGGTTATTGCTGCTTGGCTTGGTGCTTGATCCGGTTGGTCAGTTCGGTGACCTGATTGAAGACGCTGCGGCGTTCCGACATCAGTTGCCGGATCTTCCGTTCGGCGTGCATCACGGTCGTGTGGTCACGGCCGCCGAACTGCTGACCGATCTTCGGCAGCGACAGATCCGTCAGCTCGCGGCACAGATACATGGCGATCTGGCGGGCCGTGACGAGCACCCGGCTGCGGCTCGAACCGCACAGGTCGTCGATGGAGAGTCCGAAGTACGACGCGGTCTGGCCCATGATCATGCTGGCGGTCACCTCGGGCTTGCTGCCTTCGGGGATCAGGTCCTTCAGCACGATCTCGGCGAGGCTCAGGTCGACCGGCTGCCGGTTCAGGCTGGCGAACGCGGTGACCCGGATCAGGGCGCCTTCGAGCTCCCGGATGTTCGTCTGCACCTTCGACGCGATGAACTCCAGCACCTCCGGCGGCGCGGTCAGCCGCTCGGTGGCGGCCTTCTTCCGCAGGATCGCGATCCGGGTCTCGAGGTCCGGCGGCTGGATGTCGGTGATCAGGCCCCACTCGAACCGGTTCCGCAGCCGGTCCTCCAGCGCCTCCAGTCGTTTCGGCGCGCGGTCGGAGCTGATCACGATCTGCTTGTTCGCGTTGTGCAGCGTGTTGAAGGTGTGGAAGAACTCTTCCTGGGTCTGGATCTTGCCTTCCAGGAACTGGATGTCGTCGATCAGCAGTACGTCGACGTCGCGGTACCGGCGCTGGAACTGGGACGCCTTGTCGTCGCGGATCGCGTTGATGAAGTCGTTGGTGAACTCTTCGCTGGAGACGTACCGCACGCGCGCACCGGTGTAGAGACTGCGGACGTAGTGCCCGATCGCGTGCAGCAGGTGGGTCTTGCCCAGACCGGAGTCGCCGTAGATCAGCTGTGGGTTGTACGCCTTGCCCGGGGCCTCGGCGACGGCGACCGCGGCCGCGTGCGCGAACCGGTTCGAGCTACCGATGACAAAGGTCTCGAAGGTGTACTTCGGGTTCAGCCGGGCCTCGCCCTGCGCCTCGGTGGCCGGCTGGGTCGAACCGTTCGGCGGCGGGGCGACCGATCCGAGCGGCTGGCCGAACGAAGACTGTTGCGGCTGCTGCTGGTACTGCTGCGGGGCTTGGGCCGGCTGGCTGAACTGGTTGTCCGGGTCGGTCAGGGCGGACTGGATCGTCGGCTGGAACGCGCCGTCGGTGCGAAGCGGTTCGCGTACGGCGGGTGGCTGCTGAACCGGCTGCATGGGCTGCTGCATCGGTTGCTGTTGCGGTGCGTGCTGGGAGTGCTGTTGCGGGTGCTGCACCGGCTGCTGGGTGTACTGCGGTTGCTGGGGCGCCTGCTGCTCGCGGAGCTCCGGGTCGAGCGACGGGTCGACGGTGACCGCGATGCGGATGTCGCGACCGAAGCTCTCGGTGAGGATCCGCTCCAGGTCGGGGCGGAGGCGCGTCTCGAGCTGACCGCGGGTGAAGTCGTCGGGTACGGCGACGATCGCGGTGCTCTCGTGCAGGGTCACCGGACGCGAGTTGGTCAGCCAGGCGCGTTGGTTGGGCGGCAGGCCAGCAAGCACCCGGGCCCAGGCTTCCCCAAGATCCGTCACTGCCGCGGGCTGCTGAGGCGCCTGTTGCTGAGGTGCGTGGTGCTGAGATGCCTGCTGCTCGGGTGCCTGCTGTTGTGGAGCTGCCTGCTGTGCACCCGGCTGTTGGGTGTACTGCGGCTGGGGAGGTTGCGGGGCCGGCTGCTGGAATGCGGGCTGCTGTGGAGCTGAGTCCGGCGGGGTGGCCGGAAGTGACTGGGGAGCGGGCGGCTGCTGAGCGGGCTCCTGGGGGGTCGGCTGAGCGGACGGCTGCTGTGGCTGCTGTGCCTCGGGGAAGAGGCGGTCGGGTGCCGGCTCTGGAGTTGGAGAGTCGGCTGGAGGGTGTTCGGCCGTGGTCTCCTGCGTTGGCCGGTTGTCGGGTGACCACTGGTTGGTGGATGCGTTGTCCACACGTGCCTCCCCCTCGATGGGTACCGCGCCTGGTGCATTGCCGCCAGTACCCCAATCCGCCGTACCCCAGGCATGACCCGCGCCGGGGTACTGGTTGACGGCCGGCGCCGCACCGAAGTACGTCGTACCTGCCGCGGACTGAGCTGGGCCGGACGGAAGATCGGTGGCCGCGCGCTCGAGTTCGGAGCGGTAGCCGTACGGAGCTGCGGGCGGTGCGGGACGGTACCCCGCGGCCGGCGGTTCGGGCATCGGGATCGGAAGCGACGGGCTCAGATAGTCACCCGGGTCCATCCGCGGCGTCGGCGCCTGGGCCGGCGTCGGCGTCTGGGCCGGCGTGGGCAGCGGCGGCTGCAGTGGCGTCACCGGCCCGGTCTCGGCGCGCGGCTCGGCCTCCGGCGTGGGCCGGACCTCGGTGCGGAAGTTCGCCTCGGGTTCGGGACGGATGTCGGCGTCGGGTTCGGGCCTGAGGTCCTGCCGGCCGTCGGCGCTGTACTCCGCCCGGTACTCGGCCGTGAATTCCACCGGTGTGAATTCCGCACTGGCGGAATGGTCCTCGACCACGCGTTGCTCCCCGATTTCGTCGCTGCGGTGGCCGGCGCGATCCGGGGTTCCTCCCGAGCTGCGCGACCGTTCGACCCGACCACCGTGCGGTGTCTGTCCACACGGTTGTCCACAGTTGTGAACGACCGCCGGAGCAGGTTGGTTACCGATCGCGGGGTGTGGGACCTCTGGTGTGAGGGAGTGACGCTAACAAGTCCGAGCAGGCACCTTCAAGCCGTCATCCACAGGCTATGAACAGCAAATTGGGGGCAACCTTCGGCGTGTCGGGTGGACGCCGGAGCGTAGTCGTGGTGCGAAATCGCTCTCTGTCGTCGTTCCGGTCGGACAGTGACGAATCCTGGCCCGATCGGTTGCCCACTACCCTGTCCACAAGCCTGTGGAAAAGTCTGGGGATACCTGGTTTGACCTGTCCACAAGGAGCCACGTACCGTGGATCGGTCGGTGTTGAGCCGGCCGTTTCGTGCTGCGCTCCCTGCGGGACCTGTTCTCTGGTTCTCCGACGGTGTGCAGGACAGGCACCTTGGACAGATCCAATCAGTGGATTTGTCGACATTTGTGTTCTCGAGTAACCGGAGTCATTCCAGTGAGCAAGCGGACGTTCCAGCCGAACAACCGTCGTCGGCACAAGAAGCACGGCTTCCGTCTTCGGATGCGTACCCGTGCGGGTCGCGCGATCATCGCTGCCCGCCGTGGCAAGGGTCGTCAGCGCCTCGCGGCCTGAGCGACCCATCTGACGGTGACCACCTCGTGTTGCCCGCGTCGAACCGGTTGCGCCGGTCCGACGACTTCCGTCGCGCCGTCCGCTCCGGACGGCGCGCGGCGCGACGCGTGGTGGTTCTGCACGTGCTGGCGCAGGCCGGTGAACCCGGCCCGGCGCGCGTCGGATTCGTTGTGAACAAGGCGGTGGGCAACGCGGTTCTGCGGAACCGGGTCCACCGCCGTCTGCGTGCGGTCCTGGCGACGCGGCTCTCCGATCTCCCGGCCGGCAGCCTGACCGTCGTCCGCGCGCTCCCGTCGTCCGCCACGGCGTCGTACGACGAGCTCGCGGCCGACGTCGACGGCGCCCTGAGCCGGGTGCTGCGGCCATGATGCGGATCAATCCCGTGCGCAGCGGGATCATCGGTTTCCTGAAGTTGTACCGGCTGCTGATCAGCCCGCTGTACGGGCAGGTCTGCAGGTTCTACCCGAGTTGTTCGGCGTATGCCTTGGAAGCGGTCGAACGCCACGGTGCGGTGCGCGGTAGCTGGCTGGCGGGGAGACGACTCCTTCGCTGCCACCCGTGGAACCCCGGAGGCTACGACCCCGTTCCTCCCAGAGATGTCGACCAGCGCGGAGAGTCTCTCTCCGCCAACCAGCCCGGACCGTCAGCCGACGCCGGGCCTGTGCAGCGAGGTGTGTGAGTGACTCTTCTGGCCATCCCCGGGCTCGCGGTGTGGGACGGGATCGTAGACCTGTTCAACACGGTGATGACGCCGCTGTACTGGGCCGTATCCGCACTGCTGGTCGGGTGGCACTGGCTGCTCAGCCAGGTGCTCGACCCGAACGGTGGCTGGGCCTGGGCGCTCTCCATCGCCGGCCTGACGATCGTCATCCGGACCCTCCTGATTCCGCTGTTCGTCCGGCAGATCCGCTCCAGCCGGAACATGCAGCTGCTGCAGCCGAAGATGAAGGAGCTGCAGAAGAAGTACGGCCACGACCGGGAGAAGCTCGGTCAGGAAATGATGAAGCTGTACAAGGAGACCGGGACCAACCCGTTCTCCTCGTGCCTGCCGCTGCTGCTGCAGTCGCCGATCTTCCTGGCCCTGTTCCGCGTGCTCGACTACGCGTCGAAGGGCAAGACGCACAGCAGCATCATGGACCCGCACGTCCAGTCGCTGCAGCACGCGAAGATCTTCGGCGCCGAGATCTCGCAGACCTTCCTGAAGGCGAACGGCGACGGCGCCGGCAACGTCAAGGTCGTCGCGATCGTGCTGATCATCCTGATGACGGCGACGATGTTCATCACGCAGCTGCAGCTGATGCGCAAGAACATGCCGAAGGAGGCCCTCACCGGCCAGGCCGCGCAGATGCAGAAGATCATGCTGTACGTCTTCCCGATCTTCTTCCTCATCGGTGGCTTCAACTTCCCGATCGGTGTGCTGATCTACTGGTTCGTCTCCAACGTGTGGACGATGGGTCAGCAGTTCTACGTGATCCGCCGCAACCCCGCTCCGGGCACTCCGGCGTACGACGCCATGCAGGCCCGCAAGCGTGAGCAGAACCTGCGCCACGGCCGCGCGGCCGACGAGGGCGTGCCGGGGACCGAGGGCGCGGACACCGAGACCGAGACGACGGACCGTCGTCCCGCGCAGCGGCAGCAGCCGAAGCGGCAGTCGCGCAGCGACCGGAAGACCGGCGGTCCGGCCGGTGGCGGTGGCGCGGCCGCGTCGAACAACGGCCAGACGACGTCGTCCGCTCCGGAGGACACCCCGCGTCCGCAGGACACGCCCAAGAAGACTCAGGCCGGTGCTGCCAAGAAGCAGCCGGCCGGCAAGAAGGGTACGGGAGCCAAGCGCCAGCCCGCGGCGAAGTCGGCCGCGCAGAAGAAGGCGGCGCAGAAGCGCTCGGGCGGTTCGCGCTGACCCAGCGCACCACCCTGATTCCCCCTCTTGCTGTGAATGCCCCGGGTCCCCGTGAGGCGGATCCCGACATTGTGAAGGAGTGGCCGTGACCGACGGCATGCAGAACACCGACACGGCGGAGCAGTCCGCCGCTACGAACTCCGCCGACGACCGCCTGAAGGCGCTCGAGGCCGAGAGCGATATCGCGGCCGACTACCTCGAGGAGTTGCTCGACATCGCCGATCTCGACGGCGATATCGACATGGACATCGACGGGGACCGTGCCGCGGTCTCCATTGTCGGCGCCGAGCTGAACAACCTGGTCGGCGAGAACGGGAAGGTGCTGGAGGCGCTCCAGGAGCTGACCCGGCTGGCTGTGTACCGGGAGACCGGTGAGCGGTCGCGGCTGATGCTCGACGTGTCGAACTACCGCGCCAACCGGAAGGCCGAGCTCGAAGAGGTCGGCCGGAAGGCGGTCGAGGAAGCGAAGGCGACCGGCACCCCGGTGAAGCTCGACCCGATGACGCCGTTCGAGCGGAAGGTCGTGCACGACGTCGTCGCGGCGGCCGGCCTGACGTCGGAGTCCGAGGGTGAAGAGCCCCGCCGCCGCGTGGTGGTCCAGCCATGACAGCACGCCCGTGACCGAGAACGTTTCACGTGAAACACCGCCGCTCGTGGACAAGCTGTTTCCACGGGCGGCGGTGCCGCTTTCGGCGTACGCCGAGTTGCTGGCGACCGAGGGAACGTTGCGCGGACTGATCGGGCCGCGGGAGGTTCCGCGGCTCTGGGACCGGCACCTGCTGAACTGCGCTGTCGTCGAGCGACTGATCCCGGAGGAGTCATCGGTCGCCGACGTCGGCACCGGTGCGGGACTGCCGGGCATCGTGCTCGCGATCGTCCGCCCGGATCTTCAGGTGGACCTCGTCGAGCCGCTGCTGCGACGCACGACCTTCCTCCAGGATGCGGTCGACGCACTCGGGCTCGAGAACGCGACCGTCGTCCGGGCACGGGCCGAGGACCTGCCGCCGGCGTCGTACGACGTGGTGACCTCTCGGGCGGTCGCTCCGTTGGCCAAACTGGCGAGGTGGTGTCTGCCGTTGTGTGTCGAGGGCGGACTGATGCTGGCGATGAAAGGGGCGTCTGCAGAGGAGGAGCTGGACGCCTCAGAGCGCGAATTGATGAAGCTCGGCGCAGAGCTTTGTCATATTCACCAACTCGGCGGCGATGAACTGGCCAACCCCACGACTGTGGTGAGTATTGTGGCCGGACGTGCTGCAGGGGGATCCCGGCACGCAAGACACGGGAGGTGAGCGGGTTGGTGAGTCGTGCCCTCGGATGGCCCGAGAAGAGCACCGGCGTACCGACGTCGTCACAAGGCATCGGCTGGCCGACCGAACCGGATTCAGCCGTTCGTGTGGTGAGTCAGGAACCCGCTCCCGCTGCCCCGGCACAGACCTCTTCGACCTCGGCTGCAGAGCAACCGCCCCTGTCGCCGCCGATCGACACCTCGGGACTTCAGGCCGCCGCGGCGGCCGGTCTCGACAGTCCGGCGGCCGACGATCCGGCGTCCGTTTCACGTGAAACGCCGGACATGCGGGATGATGGTTCCAGGCCCGATTCGGCGTCACTGGTGGACGTCGAACCGGACCTTTCGGAGTCTCCACCGCCTGTGGATGACGACCGCATGAAACTGCTCCCGCACACGGGAATCCGTCCACAGAAGCCTGTGGACAGAGCTGGGGGCAGACCCGCCCCGACCCCTACAGACATCCTCTTCGGGCCAAGTCCCGCACCTATTGGAATGGGCGCTATGACTGCCGCACAGATCGCCGCGCGGGCCACGTCGGACGAGCTTCAGCGACGACTCCTCGAGACTCCGATCGCCGCCGCCACCGAACGGACCCTGCTGGTGAATGAAGGACGCACGATGGGCCGGGAGTTCCCGCTGCCCGCCCAGACCCGAGTCTTCGTCGTCGCCAACCAGAAGGGCGGTGTCGGCAAGACCACGACGACGGTGAACGTCGCCGCCGGCCTCGCCCTGTACGGCGCGAAGATCCTGGTCATCGACCTCGACCCGCAGGGCAACGCGTCGACCGCCCTGGGCATCGACCACGCCGAGGGTACGCCCGGGGTGTACGAGGCCGTGATCGAAGGCGAGCCGCTCAGCAAGCTGACCCAGCCGTGCGCCGAGCACCCGGGCATCCAGGTGATCCCGGCGACCATCGACCTCGCCGGCGCGGAGATCGAACTCGTCAGTCTGGTGGCGCGGGAGAGCCGGCTGAAGACCGTGCTGGAGGCGTACCTGGCCGAGACCGAGGCCGCGGGGGAGAAGTACGACTACGTCTTCATCGACTGCCCGCCGTCGCTCGGCCTGCTGACCGTGAACGCACTGACCGCCGCCCGCGAGGTGCTGGTCCCGATCCAGAGCGAGTACTACGCGCTCGAGGGCCTCTCGCAGCTGCTCCGGCACATCGACATGGTCAAGTCGCACCTGAACCCCGGGCTCGACGTCTCGACGATCCTGCTCACGATGTACGACGCCCGCACGAAGCTGGCCGGTGAGGTCGCCGCCGAGGTGCGCGGCCATTTCAAGGACGCCGTACTGCGGACCGCCGTACCGCGCTCGGTGCGTATCTCGGAGGCCCCGAGCCACGGGCAGACCGTGCTCGCATACGACCCGGCGTCGGCCGGCGCCCTGTCGTACCTGGAGGCATCCCGCGAGATCGCGATGCGGAACAACGCCTGACGGTGCCGTTTCACGTGAAACGGCCCACGGCCGCCGGTACGGGAGTAGCGGAGTCCGGTGTGCGTTGTGGTAGGCCAGCAGTAGCTCAGCAGGATGTCGACCTCGAGGGAGCGCGATGAACACCCGACTCGGACGCGGACTTGGCGCGCTGATCCCCAGCTCGCCGGCGCCAGGCACCACGACCCTCGGCAGCAAGTCGAGCTCGATTCCGGGGGCGCCCCCGGTCGTGACGCCGGCGGAGCCGGAGGGGCCGGAGCTCGCCGCGGTACCGGGAGCGTCGTTCGCGGAGATCGACGTCGACAAGATCGTGCCGAACCCGAAGCAGCCCCGAACCGTCTTCGACGAGGAGGCGATGGAGGAGCTCGTCCACTCCGTCAAGGAGATCGGCCTCCTGCAGCCGATCGTCGTACGTCGACTCGAGGGCGACACGTACGAACTGGTGATGGGCGAGCGGCGCTGGCGAGCGACGCAGCAGGCCGGCCTCCCGACGATCCCGGCGATCGTGCGGGAGACGTCGGACGATGCGATGCTGCGAGACGCGCTCCTGGAGAACCTGCACCGGAGCCAGCTGAACCCGCTGGAAGAAGCAGCGGCGTACCAGCAGATGCTCGACGACTTCGGGTGCACGCAGGAGGTGCTCGCGACGCGGATCGGACGGTCGCGGCCACAGATCTCCAACACGCTGCGGCTGCTGAAACTGCCGGCATCGGTTCAGCGTCGGGTTGCGGCCGGCGTGCTGTCCGCGGGCCATGCGCGAGCGCTGCTCGGACTACCCAGCGGTGATGCGATCGAGCGGCTCGCACAGCGGATCGTCGCCGAGGGTCTCTCGGTGCGGACGGTCGAGGAGATCGTTGCGCTCGGCGACATGAACGCCGAGGACCCGACCCCGGCGCGCCGCCGGAACAAGCCGGTCGCGCCGCGACTGGTCGACCTCGCCGACCGCCTCTCGGACCGCTTCGAGACGCGCGTCAAGGTCGACCTCGGAAAGACCAAGGGCAAGATCACCGTCGAGTTCGCCTCGGTCGACGACCTCGAGCGCATCGTCAGCCTGATGGACCCCACCAAACCCACCGACTCCTGACTCCACCGGTCCGTCCTGCGGGGCTCTCCGCAGGACGGTTTCGCTGCCCGCGCGCCGAGCTTGCCCGTCGAATTGTCGGCGGCCGCTGGTAGACCTTGGCGTTCACCTGCGCAGCGAACCGGGGAGGACCCAGTGCAGAAGCGACCGCGTGTAGTGGTCAGCGTGGAGGCGAGCGTCGACGGCAAGGTCGCGCTCACCCGCAACGCGCTCCTGATGCATCAGCCGAGTACGGAGCTGTGGGCATCGATGACGCCGGAGTCGTCGGACTCGGTCGCGATCGACGTGACCGAGCTGGTCAAACAGCAGTACGGCTGCAACGCCATCCTGGAGGGCAGCGGCAGTCTGGTGAGCGAGGACGCGATCCCCTCTGAACTGCCGACCTACGACGGCGACCCGGACACTCTCTACGAGCACTTCCTGCCGGCGGAGGTGATCGAGCAGCGGACACCGTTGCACATGTGGTTCACCATCGTCGACAGCCGTGGACGTGTGCGCTGGACCGAGAGACATGAGAACTGGGACGCACTCGTCCTGGTGGCACGGTCGACTCCTGCGGACTATCTGAGCTACCTCCGCCGGGAGCGCATCTGCTATCTCGTGGTCGGCGAGGAGCGCGTCGACCTGAATCGAGCAGTGGCGGCGATGGGCACTGAACTCGGCATCACGTGCGTCCTGTCGAATGCCGGCGGCGGACTGAACGGTGCGTTGTTGCGGGCCGGCCTGATCGACGAACTGCACCTGACGCTGGCGCCTGCTCTGATCGGCGGACTGGGGACGCCGTCGGTCATGGACGGCTCGCCGCTCTCGGTCGGCGAGGCTCCGACGCGTCTGGAGTTGCTCTCGGCGCAGACCGACGCCGGGGGCGCGGTTCGCCTCCACTACGCCGTGCGGCAGAGCTGATCAGAGGCCGAGGCGCCCGGAATCACACGGATGTAAGTTCGCCGAGGGCGCTTAGGATCGCGCTCACAGAGCTAGTTCGTAGTCCGAACTAGCGGGATAGATCGGCAGGGAGATATGTCGACAAATCCATCGCAGCACTGGGTGCAATGTTTCATGTGAAACATTGCCCTCGGTGGGGGCTAGCGACCGAGGAGTTCGTGGCTCGTCTTGCGCTCCGCGTAGAACGACAGGAACGGGATCGTGCCGGCCACGGCCATCAGGACCAGCCGAGGGAAGGACCAGCGGACCCGGCGGAAGAGGTCGAACGTGCCGAGCAGGTACACGACGTAGAGGAAGCCGTGCAGGGGGCCGATCACGTTCATCGCGGCGGGGTTGTCGCCCAGGTACTTCAGCGGCATCGCGACGAAGAGCAGCAGGAGCAGCATCACGCCGACGACGTACGCGATCACGCGGTAGCGAGTCAGCGCGCCGCGGACGGCCGGGGTGAGCGGCTGCGGGCCGGCGGAGGTGGCGGGGTCGGCAGAGGAAGTCACGCTGAAACGGTACCGCTTGGCTCCACAGGCTCCGCGGCGCGGTCACCCGAATCCGGGTCGTCCTCGTGGGGTTCGCGGTGGGCGTCCAGGACCATGCGGCCCCACATCCACAGGGTGAAGGCCGCGAAGATCCACCACTGAACCGCGTAGGCGACGTTGCGCAGGCCGGCGTGGTCGGTCGGGGGCGGAGGCGGTGCGACGATCGCGGGTGCGGGAGACGGTACGGCGCCTGAGTCGACGGCGGACTGTACGACGAACGCGTCGTACACCCGGTAGTTCACCAGGTGCACGATCGTCGGGATCCGAAGCGACGACAGCACCCGGCCCTTCGCGGCGTCGTCCGACGAGTCCTCGGCTTCGGACGCCACAACCGATCCGCTCAAGCGGACCGGGCCGGAGGGCGCTGTGACGGCTGGATCGGAAGGCGACGCGACCCATCCGCGGACGACCATCACGGCGTCGGTGCCGGACAGCTTCAGCGGCGACACGACCCACAGGCCGGCTCGGCCGTCCTGCAGGCGATCGGCGATCAAGACCTGGTCCGCAGCCGGGCCCCACGTCCCGGCGATGGTGACGCGGCGACCGACGGCCTTCGACGGGAGACCCTCGTCGATCGAGAACAGCGACTGGAGTTCGACCGGAGGGGCAGCGGCGCGCTGGGCGGTGGCGTCGGCAGTCTTCGATCGATAGACGCCGAGTTGCCACACGCCCATCACGGTCATGACCGCTGCGATCGCCAGGGCGAGCACGAGCAGTCCGGACCACCGAGGCGTCAGAACCGTCCGCCACAACGGCCGAGCAGACGGTGCAGGGTCGTGGGGGTCGGGCATGGGGGTGCTTGTCAGCGGGCTGCTGCGGTGGCGAGCAGGTCGCGGCAGAGGACGCCGAGCTCGATCCCGGCTGCCTCGGCGGCCAGCGGGACGAGCGATGTCTCGGTCATACCGGGGGCCACGTTCACCTCGAGGAACCAGGGCACACCGGCCGCGTCCACCACGAGGTCCGTCCTGGACAGATCGCGCAACCCCAGCGCCTGGTGGGCCTGCACCGCGGCCGCAGCGCACGCACCGGCGGCCTCAGGCTCGAGCCGCGCAGGGACGACGAACTGCGTCGCGCCCGCCGTGTACCGAGCTTCGTAGTCGTAGAACCCGGAATCCGGCCGGATCTCCACGGCAGGCAGCGCCCGCGGCCCGTCGCCGACGTCGACGACCGTCACGGCCACCTCGGTCCCGTCGATGTACTGCTCGATCAACGCCACCGGACCGTATGCGTAGCAGTTCACCATCGCCGACGGCAGCTCGTCCGCTGACCGCACGATCGACGCGCCGAGCGCCGAACCGCCGCGCGCCGGCTTCACGACCAGCGGCAACCCGATCTGCTGGACCACTGCCTCCATCAGCGCGGCCGCACCCAGCTCGCGGAACGTGTCATGCCCGAGCACGACCGACGCGGGCGTGTGCAGTCCCGCAGCGCCGACGACCGTCGCGGCCACCGGCTTGTCGAACGCCGTACGGCACGCGGCCGCGTCGGCTCCGACGTACGGAACGCCGTACAGGTCGAGGACCTGGCGGAGTGCGCCGTCCTCGCCGGTGACGCCGTGCAGGACGGGGAAAATCGCATCGGGGGGATCCTGGCGCAGCCGATCGACCAGGGAGGCGTCGACGTCGCGCTGTTCGACCTCGACGCCGACGCTGCGCAGGGCGTCCGCCACTCGGCGGCCGGATCGCAGCGAGACGTCCCGCTCGTGCGACAGTCCACCTGCCAGTACCAGCACTCGACCCAGATCACTCATCACAAATATCCCGATCACTCGTGGGCGACTCCGGCACGGTCGCCGGTCCCGAGGCCCACTCGAACGGTACCCCTACCGAATCCTGGACCCCCGCCCGCCCGTAGGTCCCTTGCGCAACCTTTGCGAACCGGACTACGAAAGCTCCGGCCCCGGAGCGTCGTACCCATGGCCGGCGCCCGGCGTCAGCGGGCCGAACGTCTGCCGGAGCTCGAGCTCCTCGTTGATCACCGCGGCCAGCCTGCCGACGCCTTCGATGATCCGCTCCGGCGTCGGATGACAGTACGACAGCCGCATGCACTGGGAGCCGAAACCGTCGGCGAAGAACGCCGTTCCGGGCACGTACGCGACCCGCGCCGTCACCGCCCGGGGCAGCATCGCCTTCGCGTCCAGCCCTTCCGGCAACGTCAGCCAGACGTAGAAGCCACCCCGCGGCCGCGTCCAGGTCGTTGCTGCTGGCATCTTTTCCGTCAACGCCGCGAGCATCGCGTCGCGGCGCTCGCGGTACATCTCCCGGAACTGCTTGACCTGCCCCATCCAGTCGTGCCGGATCAGGTACGACGAGATCGCGAGCTGACTGAACGTCGGCGGGCACAGCGTCGCGGATTCCTGTGCCAGCACGAGTTTCTCCCGAACGGCGTGCGGCGCGACCGCCCAACCGACCCGGAACCCGGGGGCGAACGTCTTCGAGAACGAACCGAGGTAGATGACCCCTTCGCGATCCGCCGCGCGCAACGCCTTCTGCGGCTCACCCTCGAACCCGAGCAGTCCGTACGGGTTGTCCTCGAGGATCAGCAGCTGAGCCTGCTGGCAGATCTCCAGCACCCGCGCCCGGCGCTCGTCGGACAGCGAGACCCCGGCCGGGTTGTGGAAGTTCGGGATCGTGTAGAAGAACTTGATCCGCTTCCCGGCCGCGCGCACCGACGCGATCGCCTGCTCCAGCGCCTCCGGTACGACGCCGTCGTCGTCCATCGCGACGTGCACGACCTCGCACTGGTACGCACGGAAGACGCCGAGCGCGCCGACGTACGACGGCGCCTCGCAGATCACCACGTCGCCGGGATCGCAGAACACCCGCGTGACCAGGTCGACGGCCTGCTGGCTGCCGACCGTGACGACGACGTCGTCCGGATGCGCCTCGATACCCTCCAGCCGCATGATGTCGCAGATCTGGTCGCGGAGCGCCGGGTCGCCCTGGCCGGAGCCGTACTGCATCGCGGTGCCGCCGTTGTCGATCACCAGGTCGCGGACCGCGCCGCCGACCACGTCGAGCGGCAGACCGCCGATGTTCGGCATGCCGCCGGCGAGTGACACCACCTCCGGCCGGCTGGCGACCGAGAACAGGGCCCTGATCTCCGATGCGGTCATGCCCTTGGTCCGGGCTGCGTACGCCTCGACGTAGTTGTCGAGTCGGGTCTGCCGGACATCGGGCACGTCAGCACTCACGGGGGCCACTCCAACGGTGATGAGGGGGAAGTCACCAGGTTACGTCGACAGACCCCAGTCGGGACTGGGGATCGGCGTGACCTCTCACTACCATGCCTTATAGGGGCAGGTTCGACCATGCCGGAATCTGGCTGCTGAGACAGCCGGCCCGAATGGTGCGGCCTGGAGAGGTGGACTGGGAAGGCGGATCAGAATGAGCGTGGGCAGGACAGCCGGCTGGACGCTCGGCGGCTTGGTGCTGGGTGTGCTGGCCGGGTTCGCCGGTGAGCTGTTCCGGCGGCAACCCGCAGGGAAGGTGCAGCAGCGGTACGTCGCTCCCGAGGCGACCCGCACCACGGACGCGCGGACCCCGTCCGCCGTCCCCGAACCGGCGGCCGAACCAGCCGCCCGATGACACTCTGGGCGACACGCACCGTGACGAAGCTAACATTCTGTACGGCCGATCGGATGCGTTGATGGCCCGACGGCTGGAACCGCTGACGCTCGCCAATCTCGGTGAGCTTCCGGTGCCCTGCCGTGACTGCGTGTTCTGGCAGCTCGACCCGGTGGCTGCGCGCAAGGCGGACCGCAACGGTGACACCGGGCTGGAGAAGGAAGCCTGGCTGTCACAGTTGCTGCTCGACTGGGGGACCGCCGGGATCGTGCTGTACGTCGACGACGAGCCGGCCGGGTTCGCGGTGTACGCGCCGGGGTCGTACCTGCCCCGGATCCAGGCGTTCCCGACCGCGCCCGTCAGCCCGGACGCCGTTGTACTGGCGACCGGCCGGATCCTTCCGCGGTACCTGGGCCTCGGGCTCGGGAAGATCCTGGTGCAGGCGGTTGCCAAGGACGTTCTGAAGCGGGGCTTCCGGGCCGTGGAGGCGTTCGGGGACTCGCGGTGGGACGGGCCGGGCTGTGTCTGGCCGACGGACTTCCTGCGTGCGGTCGGCTTCGGGGTGGTGCGCGAGCACCCGCGCAATCCGCGGCTGCGGCTCGACCTCCGGTCGGCGATCACGTGGCGCAGCGAGATGGAGGCCGCCGTCGAGCGTCTGATGGGCGCCATCCGCCCCGAGAAGGCGCCGCCGGCGCCGGTGACGGTCCGCGACGCGCTGCGAGCCGGGCCGGAGTAGCGCATGATCTGGCGACTTCTCGGTGACGTGATGTTCGTGCTGCACGCCGCCTTCCTGCTGTTCTTCGTGATCGGCGGTTTCCTGGCCTGGAAGTGGGCGAAGCTCATCTGGGTCCATCTCGGGATCGTGGTCTGGAACGTCGCCATCGTGATCGTCGACTACGACTGCCCGTTCACGGGCGCGGAGAAGTACTTCCGCCGCAGGGGCGGCGAGACGCCGTACGAAAGCGGCTTCATCAATCACTACCTGGACGGCACCATCTGGCCTGAGGGCGCGACGCCGATCGCGGAGAAGGTCGGCTTCGCGCTCGTGGTGATCGGGTACGTCGGCTTCTTCGTCGTACGGCACCGCCGCCGTACCAAGCTCAGGGGTGAGTCAGTGGGACCCCGGACGTGAGGGGGCGGCGGCCTCCTCATACTGGACACGTGCCCATCGACGAGTACCTGGCTGCCCTGAGCAAGGAGCTCCGGGGACCTCGGCGACGCAAGGCGGACCTGCTGGCCGAGGCCCGCGACCACCTGGCCGACGCCACCGAGGCCTTCGAGGCGGACGGGCTGGACAGGTACGACGCCGAGAAGCACGCGGTGGCCGACTTCGGGACGGTCGAGGAGGTCGCGCCGGGTTATCGCGCGGACCTCGCCGTCAGCCAGAGCCGGCGTACGGCGGTGTTGCTGTTCGCGGCGTTGATCATCCAGCCGATCGTGTGGCGGGAAGGCGCCTGGAGCTGGAACAGCGGTCCGGACGATCCGAATCCGCTGAACGACCTCCTGCAGGTCCTGGTGCGGAACGTCGGCACGATCGCCATCGCCGGTGCCGTCCTCGCGGTCGTTGCCGCCGGCATCGGTCTGCGAAGCCCTTTCGTCCGGACCCACCTGACTCGGGCGACCACGCTCTTCGCGCTGGTGAACGCCGTGACGATCGGCGGGATCGGCGTCCTGATGGCGCTGACCAGCCCGCATCCGAACGGTCTGCTCGACCTCAGTGTCGTCGGGGCGTTCGTCGTGCTGCCGCTGGTGCTGGTCGGCCAGCAGGCCGCTCGCGGCCTACGGCTGGCCCGGGCGTAACACGCCTTCCACCACCGCGCGGAACGTCACCCACTCCTGCTTGCCCGAGGCAAGCATCTTCGCACCGGCACTGGTGAGCTGGTACGTACGGCGTTTCCGCCCGCCGACCGTGCTCCACTCGCTGGCCAGGTAACCGGCCCGCTCGAGTCGCCGGAGCGCCGGATAGAGCGTGCCGGTCGGCAGATCGAGCTCGCCGCCGCTGCGCTCCAGCAGCGCCTCCATGATCGCGTAGCCGTGCAGCGGTTCGTGCTCGACGACCGCCAGGATCATCGGGTCGAGGTGTCCACGCAGCGCATCCGCCTTCATGTAGCCAGTCTACTCATAGGTCTGTTACAGTCGAGAGGCAACATGTAGCCAATCTACTCATCAAGGACGCACCATGACCGTGGACACCGAGATCCGACCAGCCACCCGGCCCGGTCTGCTGCACCGGGTTTCCGGGTGGGCGATGCGGCACGCCGGCCTGGCCCTCCTGCTCTGGGTGCTGGTGCTGGCCGCGGTGATCGCCTCTGCGACGGTGGTCGGCGCCAACTACAAGAACGACAACTCGTTGCCGGGCACCGACTCCCAACGGGTGACGGACATCTTCACGAAGCACCAGCCGAAGGGCGACACGGCCTCGATCCAGCTCGTCTTCCGGGCCGACGGCGGCCTCGACGCGGAGAAGACACGGATCGCGTCGATGCTCGCGGTGGTCCGCGGTCTGCCGCACGTCGCCTCGGTCGCCGACCCGTTCGCCGGTCCAGGGGCCATGTCGACAGATCGACGTACGGCGTACGCGACGGTCGGACTGGACGTCACGGTGGCGGACATGCCGGTGGACGACGTACGGACGATCATTCACCGGGCGCAGGACTTCGCGCACCCGGGCTTGCAGGTCGAGGCCGGCGGGGATCTGGCGCGGAGCGCTGCCGAGAGTTCGGGTGGCGCGTCCGAGGGTGCCGGAATCCTGGCCGCGCTGGTGATCCTGGTCTTCCTCTTCGGATCGTTGCTTGCGGCAACACTTCCGCTGCTGACCGCGCTGTTCGCCGTCGGCAGCACGGTCGCGCTGCTGATGCTCGCGTCGCACCTGTTCACGGTGCCGGAGTACACGACGCCGGTGATGATGCTGGTCGGTCTCGGCGTCGGCATCGACTACGCGTTGCTGATCTTCTCGCGCTACCGCCACGAGCTGCTGAAGGGCGAGGCCGACGCGAAGGTCATCGCCCTGGACACCGCGGGCCGGTCGGTGATGTTCGCCGGCTGCACTGTTGTCATCGCATTGCTCGGCCTGCTGGCGTTGGGACTCGGCTCGTTGCAGGGCGTCGCGCTCGGGGTCACGTTGACCGTGCTGATGACGATGCTCGCCGCGGTGACCTTGCTGCCGTCGTTGCTGACGCTGTTCGGGAAGCGGATCGAGCGGAGTGTGCGCAAACATGCCGCGAAGCAGCGGCGTACTCCCGGCGACGGTTGGCGCAAGCTCGCGGGCGTCGTACAGCGTGGGCCGTGGGTGCCGCTGGTGCTCGGGGTTCTCGCCTTGGTGGCGTTGTCGCTGCCGGCGCTGGGGATGCGGCTCGGGTTCGCGGACGCGGGGACGGATGATCCCGCGAAGACGAGCCGGAAGGCCTACGACCTGTTGGCGGACGGGTTCGGGCCCGGGTTCAACGGTCCGCTGGTCGTGGTGTCAGAGGGAGACCGGACGCAGGAGCTCAGCAAGGCGCTGGCTGCCGATCCCGGGATCGCCGCGGTGACACCGCCGCAGGTGACGCCGGACGGCAAGATCTCCACCGTCCTCGCGTTTCCGAAGTCGGCTCCGCAGGACGCGGCGACGAGCGACCTCGTTCAGCGGTTGCGCGAGGACACATTGCCGAGGCTGCAAGGGACCTACCTGGTCGGCGGGGCGACGGCGGCCGCGGACGACTTCGCGGCCGCGGTGAGCAAGCGGCTGCCGATCTTCGTACTGGTCGTCGTGGGGCTGTCGGCGCTGCTGCTGATGGCGGTGTTCCGGTCGGTGCTGATCCCGTTGAAGGCCGCCGTACTCAACCTGCTCAGCATCGGCGCCTCGCTCGGGGTGATCACGCTGGTGTTCCAGCAAGGCTGGTTCGGCGCGCAGCCCGGGCCGATCGAGGCGTTCGTCCCGGTGATGATCTTCGCGATCGTGTTCGGACTGTCGATGGACTACGAGGTCTTCCTGGTCTCCCGGATCCACGAGGAGTGGCGCCGTACCGGGAACGCGCAGGTCGCGGTCCGCGAAGGGCTGGCAACCACCGGCAGCGTGATCACGGCAGCAGCCGCGATCATGATCGTGGTGTTCGGCGCGTTCCTGCTGAGCCCGGACCGGATGCTGAAGCAGTTCGGCCTCGGCCTCGCGACCGCCGTACTCCTCGACGCCCTCCTGATCCGCTGCGTCATAGTCCCCGCCGTACTCCGCCTCCTCGGCAACCACGCCTGGTGGCTCCCGACCAGCCTCGATCGGATCCTCCCGAAGATCAAGCTCGAGGATCACTCGTAGCGTCGGGGGTGTTCGTGTCGAAGATGGCCAGCCCCAAAGACTTCCACGCATCGAGGAGGCGCTTGTCGCCGGACGCGACGACGAGATCGGCGTCCTCCAACTGTTCGGCGGAAGCGCAGTGGACGGCGTCGTACCCGCGCAGCGCGAGAAGATCCGCGAGTTCGGCCGCTCGCCGGATCAATACCTCATCGATCTCCGCGATCTCGAGTTGCGACCAGAACTGGTCCAGCAGCCGTCGGCACGACGAGTACGCGTGGTCGTCCAGGCGCGCCATGCGATGCGCCTGCGCGAGCGCGGCCGCGGTCTCCATATAGAGCAGTCGGCTCGACACCACGGCGTCGGCGTCATCCCAGAATCGGCGACAAGCTGCACTGCTCGGTTCGCTGACCAGCAGCGGAACGAAAGCCGAGGTGTCGAGATAGCCGATCACCGGCGCTGCTCGTCGATGAGTTCGCCGACCGAGCCATCGGCACGAATCGGGTCGGGCGCGGGCTGCTTCTTGTGACGGGCGGGCTGCACACGCCCTTCGGCGCGAAGCCGCTCCAGTCGCGTCGGTGCTCCGACGGGCACGATGCGGGCGACTGGTTGCCCATGGTCTGTCACTGTCACCGTGCGTCCGGAGCGAACCTCGGCCAGATGGCGGCTGAGGTTGTCGCGCAGTTCCCGAATGCCGACGTCCACGCTGGTCTCCCTCAGGTGGCTACTTCCCTTGACATCATTGTAGCCACTTTCCCCGGGGTCAGACGGTCAGCTGGCCGAAGCGGAGCATGCCGGTGGCGGCGTCTTGTTCCGGGGGGAGGTAGACGCGCTGGATGGCGACGACGATCGCTTCGGCGATGACGTCGCGGAAGGCTGGGTCGGCCAGGCGGGCGGAGTCGTGCGGATTCGTCACGTACCCGATCTCGAGGCGCACCGCGGGCATCTTGGTCCGGCGGAGGAGGTCCCAGGTCTTGGCGTGGGTGTGGCAGTTCAGCAGGTCGGTGCGGGCGACGATCTCGCGCTGCACCAGGCCGGCGAACTGCTCGCCGACGCTCGAACTCGCGCCCTGCAGGTCGTTGCCGTAGAAGTACGTCGCGACGCCCTGCGCGGCCGGGTTCATCGAACCGTCGGTGTGCAGCGAGACGCACAGGTTCGCGTCCGTCTCGTTCGCGAACGCGGCGCGCGCCAGCTCGTCCGGTCCCTGATCGCGGCCACGCGACAAGTACGCCCGTACGCCGGTGGCGCCGAGGCGACCCTCGATCCGGGCGGCCAGGTCGTACGCGATGTCGGACTCGCGCAGGCCGTAGCCCTCCCAGCCGTAGTCGAAGCCGCCGTGACCCGGGTCGATCACCACGGTCTTGCCGGACAGTCGCGGCCCGGCGGCGCGCACGGCTTCGCGCGCACGCAGCGCGTCGGGGCGGCCGCCGGTCGCCATCGGCCGGATCCGCTGCAACGCCTTGAACGTCGACGGGCCACAGGTGCCGTCGGCCGGCAGACCCATGTTGCGCTGGAACTCCGTCACCGCGCGCTGGGTGTCCGCGGCGAAGATCCCGTCGATCCGGGCGACCGCGAACCCGAGCTCCTGCAGCTTCGCCTGCAGGCTCAGGACGTCGTCACCGCTCATCGGGTGCGCCGGGACGTACGTCAGCAGCCGGTCGCCCAGCCGCCAGCGGGCGTCGTCGATCGCCCGGTACGTCTGCGGGCCGACGATCCCGTCGATCATCAGCCCGCGTTGCTGCTGGAATCCCCGGACGGCGTGCGCGGTCGCTTCGTCGTAGACGTCGTGGCCGCCGGTCAGCAGCCCGAGTCGTTGCAGCTTGCCGACGATCTCGGCGACCGCCTCACCGCTGTCGCCGATGCGGTAAACGCCGTGCGGGGATTCCATCAGTCAGTACTCCTTGCCGTGGCGGCGGGCAGTGCTCAGGAAGTGAAGTCGGCAAGCTCCTTCAGCAGCGCGGCCTTCGGCTTGGCGCCGACGATGGACTTGGCGAGTTCACCGTTCACGTAGACGTTGATCGTAGGGATACCGGTAACCCGGTAGTTGCTCGGGGTAACCGGGTTCTCGTCCACGTTCATCTTCAGGAACGTGAGCTTGTCGCCGTGGTCCTGGGACAGCTCTTCCAGGATCGGGGAAACCTGGCGGCACGGTCCGCACCACTCGGCCCAGAAGTCGACCAGTACGGGCTTGTCGCTCTTCAGGACGGTCTGGTCGAACTCGGCGTCAGTGACGGCCTTCATGTAGGTAGCTCCTTCAAGGATGGTTGTGAGGTTCAGACGGAGACAGGCTGGGTGGCGGCCGCCGCGTTCTCGGCGTCCTCCAGGGTGGCCAGGTAGCGCTCGGCGTCCAGGGCGGCGGCACAGCCCGTGCCGGCGGCGGTGATCGCCTGCCGGTAGGTGTGGTCCACCAGGTCGCCGGCCGCGAACACGCCGCGCAGGTTGGTCTCGGTGCTGCCCTGCTTGACCAGGACGTAGCCCTCGTCGTCCAGGTCGACCTGGCCCTTGACCAGCTCCGAGCGCGGGTCGTGACCGATCGCGATGAACAGGCCGGTGGCCGGCAGCTCCCGGGTCTCGCCGGTGACGGTGTCCTTCAGGGTCAGATGGGTCAGCTTGTCGTCACCGTGGATCGTGTCGACCGCGGAGTTCCACTGGAACTCGATCTTGTCGTTGGCGTACGCCCGGTCGGCCATGATCTTCGAGGCCCGCAGCTCGTCGCGGCGGTGCACCAGGTGCACCTTCTTCGCGAACTTGGTCAGGAAGGTGGCCTCCTCGACGGCGGAGTCGCCGCCGCCGACGACCGCGATCTCGTGGTCACGGAAGAAGAAGCCGTCACAGGTCGCACACCAGGACACGCCGTGCCCGGACATCCGGTCCTCGTCGGCCAGGCCGAGCTTGCGGTAGCCCGAACCCATCGCGAGGATGACGGCCTTCGCGCGGTGCTCGACGCCGGCCGAGTCGGTGACGACCTTGATGTCGCCGGTCAGGTCGACCTTCGTCACGTCGTCGGCGACCAGTTCGGCGCCGAAACGCTCGGCCTGGGTGCGCATCTCGTCCATCAGCGCCGGGCCCATGATGCCCTGCGAGAAGCCCGGGAAGTTCTCCACCTCGGTGGTGTTCATCAGCGCGCCACCCGCGGTGACGGAGCCCTCGAAGACCAGCGGTTCCAGTGCCGCGCGGGCGGCGTACACCGCAGCGGTGTAACCGGCGGGCCCAGAGCCGACGATGATGACGTTGCGAACTGCGGTGGAGTCGCTCATTCAGGCGTTCCTCGGGGAGTCGAGATCAGTACGTCGTACTCAACGGATCCTAGAGGCCGACCATTCCCAACGTACCCACCCCACGTCGTTCGAAGCTCAGCGGTTGCGCAGCGTGACCGTGGTCTCGAAGAACGAGGTGGGTACGCCGCCCGGGACACTACATCCGGTGACCGCGAAGACCTGGATCTCATACGGTTTCGCACCCTGCAGCCCGATGATCGTGGACCGCTTACCGTCGATCTTGGCGGGCTGCACCAGCCGGACGTCCGAATTCGCCTGGCCGGCCGCGAACGACCGGGCGCACGACTGCTCGTCGCTCGAGCCGTGCAGGATCTTCGGCGTGTTGTCGAGCCATCGCTTCGCCGACGAGCCGATGTCCTGGGTGTTGACCGCCACCGCGTCGGCCGGTGGCGTGTTGTGGTCCGCAGAGGCGGCGCCGTCGTTCGCCTGGTCCTTGGTGGCGAACACCACGCCGACGCCGAGCGCGGCGATCAGCACCACACCGGCCGCGGCGCCGAGCAGCTTCGGCAGGTGCCGGCGCGGCTCCTCGCGGATCTGGGCCAGCGAGTGCACCCCGACGGTGGACGCGCGCAGCACCGACTCGGACACGATCACCGCGTCCAGGTGCTCGGCGACGTCGGGCGGGATCGGGATGTCGCTGCGGCCTTCCTCGGCCAGGTCGGCGGTCAGCTGCAGAAGCGCGTCGTACGTCTGCTGGCAGTCGGGGCATGCCTTCACATGCTCACGAGCGCGATGCGCCTCGGGAGCAGGCAGCAGGTTCTCGATCAGGTCGGCGATCGTGTCCGTGTCCAGGTGCTCGAGGTGCTCACTGGTCGGCAGACCGGGATCGGTCATCGGGGGCTCGCCTCCTCACGGGAGGTGCGCGGCCGTAGCAGCGTGGTCATAGGGAAACTCCGGTCGAAGGCGTCAGTCGTCCGGTCGCCAGAGGCAGGCGACTTCGCTAGGACGGGCGACCGGGTCATTCGGTTCCCACCGCTTCCGCGGCGGGTTTCTCGGGTACGTCGGACTGCCGGGTGGTCTGCCAGTGGCGCAGCAGCGGGAGCAGCTTGGCGCGACCGCGGGCGCAGCGCGACTTGACCGTGCCCGGGGCGCAGTCGAGGATCGCGGCCGCCTCCTCGATCGAGTAGCCCTCCATGTCGACCAGGACCAGCGCGGCGCGCTGGTCCTCGTTGATCTGCTTCAGGGCGTTCAGCACGTCCAGCCGGCGTTCGCGGACCTCGGCCGGGTCGTCCTCGGCCGGCCCGGCCAGTTCGGCGGCGCGGTCCTCGTCCTCGGGCAGCGGGTCGGCGGCACGCACCTGGCGGCGCCGGATCCGGTCCAGACAGGCGTTCACCACGATCCGGTGCAGCCAGGTGGTCACCTTCGCGTCCCCGCGGAACGAGTCGGCCCGCCGGAACGCCGAGATGAACGCCTCCTGGAGCGCGTCCGCGGCCTCCTCGGGCTCGCCCAGGGTGCGGATCGCGACCGCCCACATCCGGTCCCGGTGCCGCTTGACCAGGAACCCGAACGAATCCGGGTTGCCGGACACGTGCATCCGCAGCAGCTCGTGGTCGTCCAGCTGGTCGTAGCTCACCGGCCCGCTCGCCGGGGCAGCGTGCGCCGTGCCCTGCGGCACCGGCTCACCCGCGCCGATGCGCGGGACGTCCGGCCGGGGCGGCGGGTTGCCCGAGTCCACGTGAGCGGTCATTTCTGGATCGTGACCTCCGAGATGATGCCCTGGTACCCGTCGGACACCTTCGGCAGCTTGGTCAGCCACACCAGCACGTACTGCGACTGCGTACCGGCCGGCAGGGTCACGTTCACCGTACCCTCGGGCTGGTCCTCCTTGGTGGCCACGGCCTTCCAGCCGTCGATCGACGACGGCGGCTTGGTGGTGTCGCCGCTCGGGATCAGCACCTGGAAGCTGGTGTCGTCACCTTGCAGGGCGACCGCGACGCTCGAGACGGACGTCTTCGCGCCGAGGTTGTAGTAGATGCCGACGCCCGGCTTCAGGCCGCCGAGGTCCGGGCGCTTCTTGTACGACTGCGTCTTCCAGTCCGTCGACGGGTCGCCGTCGTAGGTGTTCTTGACGTCCTTGGGGTGCTCGACGTCGTCGCCGTCCGGGTCGAAGTCCTTGGCGCTCGCGATCACCGCCTTCCCGCCGGTGGTCGCCGACGGAGTGGTGCTGGTCTGCGGCGGGGCAGTGCTCTTCGTTCCGCCGTCGCCGCTGCTCTGGTCGTTGTTCATCGCGCCCTTGAGCAGGAACTGCGCCATCGCGATCACCGACAGCAGGGCCAGGATCGCGAGCAGGATCAGGATCCGGCCGCCCCAGCCGCCCTTGGCCTTCGGCTCCTCGTGCCGGCGCCGGCCGTTCCCGTTCGAGGGCGGCGGTGGCTGCCGGCGTACCGGACGGGTGTCGGTCGCCGGGTTGTACGCCGCCTGCGGCTGGCGGTACCCGTTCGGCTCCGAGTCGTACGCCGGTTGCGGGGTCGGGTCGATCGCCGGGGGCGGGGCCTGCGGCACCACCTGGGTGGCGTCGTCGACGCTGCCGTTCTGCCGGGCGACCTGGACGGTCTCGTCCATCTGGTTCGGTGGCTCGTGTGAGCTGCCGACGACGCCGGACAGCGCCGCGGACAGGCCGGCCGCGCTGGTGATCGGCGGCGCGTGGTGCCGCGGCGGGTCACCGAGCAGGCGGTCGCAGATGTCGTCCAGCGAGCGCGGTACGCCGGCGCGCACCTGGCGCGGGCTCAATAGCCGGCCGTGCTCGACGGGCGCGGGCTGCATGCCCCACGCCGGTGCCGGACCGGGCCAGCGGCCGGTCAGCGACGTGTAGAGCAGTTGGCCGAGGGAATGGACGTCCTCCTCCGGTGAACCGGCGCCGGACGACCGCAGCGCCGCCTCGGTGGCGACGCCGATGACCTTGATCGCGCCCGCGTCCGTGATCACCACGGTCGCCGGGCTGATCGCTCCGTGCGCGTAGCCGGTGCGGTGCAGGTTCTCGAGGGCCTCGGACACCTCGCGGGCCAGCCAGCCTGCCTGCTGCCCGGTCAACGGTCCGGTGCCGAGCATCCGCTCCAGCGTCCGGCCGCCCGCCCACTCACGAACGCAGTACGTCACGCCGTCGTGCATGTCGCAGTCGAGCACCCGCAGGAACCGCGGGTCGTTCGCCGCGGCGGCCCGGCGGGCGGCGTCGAAGAGCAGATTGGTCCGCGGGTCACCGACCGGCAGGACGTCGACGACGACCGCGCGGCTGAGGACCTCGTCCACGGCACGCCAGACCCGGGCGCCGTCGATCTCCGCGAGCAACTCGGCGATCCGGTACCGCCCGGCCAGGAGGGCACCAGGACTCACGGTCTGGTTCGACACGGTGTCTCGCCCTCCTATAAACCACAACGTCCGGATCGCAGGCCCCATGGTAGTGCCCTACTGACCGGACAGGTGGTGCACTAACGCACAAGCGGGCCGGATCAGCGGCGGATCGGCAACTTCGATGTGACCATGGACACGACGTCGTTGACTTCGTGGATACGGAGTACCCGTGACACACCGGCGTACACCGGCAGCATCACGACCGCCGCGATCCCCAGTTGGAGGACGGCACCGAGGGGTCCGGACCAGTCGATCACCAGGCTCAGCAGCCACAGAGCCACGCGGCCCGCGCCGGCGCTGGCCACCGCGGCGATCACCATCGCGAGCAGCGGCAGCCCGATCCCGGCACCGGGGACCCGCGGGACCCTGCGCCGCAGGACGGGCCGGGAGATCAGTACGGCGACCAGGTACGCCAGCGCGTACGCCCCGCCGAGCACCACACCGCTGAACCGGAGGTGCGCCTGGTCCAGCAGGACACGGACCCCGATCACGGCCGCCGCGATGTTCGTCGCCGCGATCACGCACTGCAGGAAGAACGGCGTACGGGTGTCCTCGAAGGCGTAGAAGGTGCGGAGCTGGAAGTACTGCACGGTGAACGGCACGATCCCGAGCGCCAGCGTCATCAACGTGTACGACATCAGCGTCAGGTTGTTCTTGCCCGAGCCGTACCCGGCGATGATCGTCACGATCGGGTACGCGAACGCGATCATCGCGGCCGCCGCCGGTACGACGATCGCCAGCGTCTGCCGGATCGACCGGGCGGACAGCCGCCCCACCTCGGCGGTGTCGCCGTCGGCCGCCAGCGCCGACATCTGCGGCAGGGCCGCGGTCGCGAGCGAGACCGTGACGATGCCGTGCGGCACCAGGATGATCAGCATCGCGGTGCTGTACGCGAACAGACCGGCCTTCGCACCAGGGTCGTTCGAGGCGCTGCCGGCGATCGCGAGCTGGGTGACGACGACCAGCGTCACCTGGTTCACGGCGACGAAAAGAACCGTCCAGATGCCCAATCGGGCAGTGTGCCCCAGACCAGTACCGCGCAGACCGAACTTCGGCCGGTAGGTGTGGCCGCTCGCCTTCAGGTACGGCAGCAGCACCAGCAGCTGCACGGCGATGCCCACCGTGTGCCCGAGACCGAGCAGCAACTCCTCGCCGTGGCTGTACGTCGGGGGGTTGTCGCCGACCCGGTAGATCAGCAAGAAGACCACGATCGACGCGCAGGCGACGATGTTGTTCGCGATCGGCGCCCACATCATCGGACCGAACCGGCGCCGCGCGTTCAGCACCTGCCCGACCAGGACGAAGGCGCCGTAGAAGAAGATCTGCGGCAGGCACAGCCGGACGAACATGATCATGTTCGCCTTCTCGGTCACCCGGGACGGGTCGTGCAGCTCCTTCGGCAGGTACAGCTCGGCGATCGCCGGCGCGAGCAGCACACAGGCCACCGTGACGATCGCGAGGACGACGAAGCCGAACGTCAGGATCCGGTTCGTGAAGTCCTGGCCGCCGTCCGCGTGGTTCTTGATCGCGCGCACCAGCTGCGGGACCAGCACGGTGTTGAAGACGCCGCCGGCCAGCAGGATGTACAGGCTGTTCGGGATCGTGTTCGCGGCCGTGAAGATGTCGCCGCGCAGCGCCGTACCGATGGCGGCCGCGAGCAGGGCGATCCGGATGAATCCGAGCAGGCGGGACAGCACCGTTCCGGCTGCCATCACCGCCGCGGAGCGCAGGGTGCGGTCAGCCATCCTTCGAACCGACTCCTTCTTTCAGGGACGCCTCCGGAGCCGGAGCCTCGGGTACGCCGTTCGCCGCTGGGCGATCGTGGGCGGGATCAGACGTGTCGTCTGCGGTGGCTGCGGTGGTCGCAGCGACCGTGTTGCGGCGTTCGGTGCGGACCCGGCGGTAGATGCGGACGAACGACGTACCGAACAGCAGGGCGCACGCGGCGCCGACCAGCACCCAGCCGACGCTGCCGTACTGGCTGGCCTGGATCAGCAGCTCCTGGGACTTGCCGACCGGCTTGCCGCCCGCGGTGACGACCTGGGCGTTGGCCCGGATCAGACCGTTCTGCTCGGCGCTCGCGTTGATCCGCGGCGTCCACTTCTGACCGGGGCCGAGCACCACGGTCTGCGGCGTGGTGATCTTCAGGTCGGACCGGTTCACCGACGTGACCACGATGCCGACCCGGACCGACCAGTCCGTCTCGTTGGTGATGGTCAGCGGGAAGGTGCCCTTGCTGCCGGCCAGGTTGACCTTGATCTCCTTGCGCAGCCCGCGGTCCACGCTCGCGTTCACCAGGTGCACCTTGCCGAGCTGCTGGTTGGCCGAACCGAGCTCGATCGCCGTGAAGTGCCGCGCCTCCTCCGGGTAGCCCTTCCAGCCGGATGACGTGGACCGGAGCAGCGCCTGCGTCATGACCTCCGGCAACGCGGTCGCGTCGTCGAGCAGGTCCTGCAGAGTGGTGGTCGCGGCGTCGAGCTGGCTGACCCTGTCCAGCTGAGCTTCGGTCAGTACGCCGTTGGTCTTCGCCGCGGCCGGTGCCCTGGTGGTCAGCGGTCTCGGGTTGGCCGCCACCACGCCGGCCACGTCGGTGGCCTTGATCCACGGCAGCGACAGACTGCCCGCGAGTGCGGCCGTGGCGCGGCCGTCGTTGTCCCAGCCGCGCGGCGGGGCGACGACCACCGACGCGGTGCCCTTGCCGCCGGCCGCGATCAGCGCGGTGACGGCCGCGAACCGCTGCCGGACCTGAAGCGGGCTGTCGGCGGTCTCCGGATCCGGGCCACCGGTGGTCAGGGACGAGTTGGCGATCACCGCACGCTCCGTGCGATGCGTGCCACCCGGCGTGAGTACGTTGTACACAGGGGTGCTGGTCAGCACTGGACGAGTGGCCGCGGACCACGAGGAACTGCTGACGAGGTTGAGGTCATCGGCGGTGGAGCCGGGGAAACCGCCGGCCGCGGCAGCCAGGTACCGGCTGGCGGCGGCACCTCCCTCGAGCCAGAGGCCGTTGGTGAACCCGGGAGCCAGCTCGCCGCCGGAGCGTTCAGTCTTGGTCCGGGCCTGCGCGACCAGCTTCTTCAGTGGGTCGCCGGAGTCCACCAGGCCGGCGACGTCCGGGTCGCCGTACGGCAGCAGCACGACCTGGTTGCCGCGGGCGCGGCCGGCGTCGAACTCCTTCAGCCAGGTGGTCGCGGCGGCCTGACCGGTGCCGGCCGTGGTCTGGCCGTTCTCACCGACGACCACGTACCCCTTCGCCAGCTGCCGGATCTCGTCCAGCATCGCCGGGTCGACCATCCAGGTCACCTTGTGCTGCCGGCCGAGAGCGAGTGAGCGGCCGAGTTCTCCGGTCGGGGCCAGCGCCGCGGACAGCGACTCGTTCGCGAAGTTCTTGCCGCCGAGCTGCGTCGGGCGGTGCAGCAGCGGTACGACGAGAGCTGTGTTGACCGCCCGGGTCAGCGGCTGCTTCCCGAGCACCGGCATCAGGGTGCGGGCGCGGCCGGCCATGATCCGGTTGCTGTTCGGCGGCTGGCCGCGGAAGGTGACGCCGACCACGTACACGCCGGTGGCGTCGAGGATCCGCCACTCCTTCCACGGCACCGTCAGCGTGAACGCGACCGTTTCCTTCGGCGCCAGCGGCTTCTCGAACGGCTGGAACGTCTGCTCGTCGTCGGTGAGGTTGCTGCAGCTGTCCCGGTCGTTCATCGGGATGTTCTGCTCGGCGGAGATCGCGTCCAGCGCCGCCGTACTGGCCAGGCGGGTGCGGTCGATACACGCGAGCGCCTGCGGCTCCTCGAACGTCACCGAGCTGGTGTTCGTCACCCGGCCCTTGATCACGACCGACTGGCCGGGTTTCGGCGCGGTCGGGCCGAACGTGTCGATGGTGACCTGGACGGCCGGCTCGTCGGCGGGTGCGGCCTCAGCCGGAGCACCTACAGCCGCTGCCGAAGCAGCAACCACAAGGCAAGCTCCCGCCACTGCGGAGAGCCTCAGTCGCCGTCTGAACACGCCGTCACCGTAACCTAGTTCCCCGTGTCACCCTTTGCCGACCAGTCAGCCTCCGCCGGATCGTTGCCCGCCGCACAGCGGCGCGCCGTCCAGGCCCTGCTGGAACTCGCTCCAGTGGTCGACGAACTGGGCCACCGGTTCGCCGACGCAGGCCACGAGATCGCCCTGGTCGGTGGTCCTGTCCGGGACATTCTCCTCGGCCGGGGGAGCAAGGATCTGGACTTCACCACGTCAGCGCACCCGGACGTGATCGAGCGGTTGCTGTCCGGCTGGGCGGACCATGTCTGGGACATCGGCAAGGCGTTCGGCACCATCGGTTCCCGGAAGGGCGAGTGGGTCCTGGAAGTCACGACGTACAGATCGGAGACCTACGATCCCACCTCGCGCAAACCGGAGGTGTCGTACGGCGACAGCCTCGAGGGGGATCTGGCGCGCCGGGACTTCGCGATGAACGCGATGGCGGTCCGGCTGCCGTCGCGGCAGTTCGTCGACCCGCACGGCGGGATGGAGGATGTCGCGCACCAGCGGATCCGGACCCCCGGTACGCCGGAGGACTCGTTCTCGGACGACCCGTTGCGGATGATGCGGGCGGCCCGGTTCGCGGCGCAGCTCGGGTTCACGCCCGACCCGGCGGTGGTGACGGCGATGACCGCGATGGCCGACCGGATCACGATCGTGTCCGCCGAGCGGGTCCGCGACGAACTGGAGAAGCTGATCTGCGCGGACCACCCGCGGATCGGGCTCGACCTGCTGGTCTCGACCGGGCTGGCCGAGCACGTGCTGCCCGAACTGCCGGCGCTGCGGCTGATGAAGGACGAGCACCATCGGCACAAGGATGTGTACGAGCACTCACTCACCGTCCTCGATCAGGCCATCGATCTGGAATCGCGGCTATCGGTGGAGACGCCCGATTTCGTCGTTCGGTTCGCGGCGCTGATCCACGACATCGGGAAACCGAAGACGCTGAAGTTCGAGGGCGCGCGGAAGGTGACGTTCCACCACCACGACGTGGTCGGGGCGAAACTGGCCCGGAAGCGGATGAAGGCGCTGCGGTTCAGCAACGAGCAGATCGAGCAGGTCAGCAAGCTGATCGAGCTGCACCTGCGCTTCCACGGGTACGGCGACGGCGAGTGGACGGACTCCGCCGTACGCCGCTACGTCCGCGACGCCGGCGACCAGCTCGAGCGGCTGCACATCCTGACCCGCGCCGACTGCACCACCCGCAACCGCCGCAAGGCCGACTCCCTCCGCGCCGCGTACGACGACCTGGAAACCCGCATCGAGCGCCTCCAGGAACAAGAGGAACTGGACGCCCTCCGCCCCGACCTCGACGGCAACCAGATCATGCAGATCCTCGCCATCGGACCCGGCCGCGAGGTCGGCGAGGCCTACAAGTTCCTGATGGAACTGCGCCTCGACCAGGGCCCCCTCGGCGAAGACCGAGCCCGCGAAGAACTCCTCAACTGGTGGTCTCAGCGCTCCTGATCGGCTGGGCGGGCACGGCCGCGTAGGCCTTCGCGAGGACAGCAGCCGAGGCCGGGTGTGGCTCGTACGTCGTGGTGCCGTCCTTGGTGGTGATCGAGGCGACGGGCAGCGCCGGGTCGATCGAGTTGGTGAGATACGCGGCGTCGTACGTCTTCAGGCCGGCGAGCGGGACCGGGGTGGTCGTGTAGTCGTCCAGGCCGCGCTGGAGGGTCTGCTGGCGGATGCCGGGGAGTGCCGGCGCCGACGGGAAGACGAGGTGGGTGCCGCGGGCGAAGCAGAGGTTCCAGATGGAGGCTTCGGAGAGTTCGCCGGTTGCGGTGTGGAAGACGGCGTCGTCGTACCCGGCCTGTTCGGCGGCGCGGGCGTAGTACGTGAGGTCGAACGTGCCGGTGTGCTTGAGGTGCGGTACGGCGCGTTCGTGCTCGTAGGCGAGCAGACGAAGCGGACGGGTGCCGGGAGCCACAGGCGGGCCCACCCGCGTCAGTAGGTGGAGTTCGTCGTCGGCGAAGACGTTCACGCGGATCGAGAGATCGCCGGAGCCGGCCTGGTCGAGGGCCGCGCGCAGGTCGGCGTGGACGCGGTCCTCGGGGAGCGGCCGGCCGAAGACCTCCCGCGTGCTGCGGTCCAGCCGCTCGAAGTGCAGGTCCAGCCCGTCGACCTGACCGTCACGCACCTGCATCGAGGTGAAGTGACCGTACGACGTTGCTCGCAGCACCATCGGGTCGACCATCGGCAACGGGGCGCCGTCCAGCAGCAAGAAATCGCTCACCCGCACTAGTCTCGCGGTGTGGACGTTTGGAGCATCATCGGGTGGGGCGGATCCGCGCTGGTCGTGTGGTCGTTGCTGCAGACCCGCATCCTGCGGTTGCGGGCCCTGAACCTGATCGGCTGCGTGATCCTGGTCGGGTTCAACGCGGTCGTCGGCGTCTGGCCGATGGTCGGTATGAACGCGGTCCTCGCGGTCATCAACGTCGTCCATCTCTGGCGGCTGCTCCGGCACCGGCACGACGACGCGGAGTACCAGGTGCTGCCGGTGAACTCGGCGGACGCGTACCTCGGTTACGTCCTGCAGCGGCACCAGAAGGACATCACCCGGTTCAACCCCGGGTTCACGCTCGCCGCGAGTCCGTACGCGTTCCTCGTCCAGCACGGCGACCGCACCGTCGGCGTCGTCCTCGCCCACGACGCGGGCACCGGCCGAGCTCAGATCGACCTCGACTACGTGGTGCCGAAGTACCGCGACTTCACCCCGGGCGAGTTCGTCTACCGCCGTAGCGACGTCTTCACCGACCAGGGCTTCCACCAGGTCATCGCCCCGCCCCGGATGCGCGACTCCACGCCGTACCTCAAGAACCTGGGCTTCCACCGCGAAGGCGAAGACCTGGTGCTGAACCTGCCGCAATAGCCACCAGCCGCGCCATCCGGGAGTCACCGGGTGCCCCGGTCGTCTGTGAACGGGGAGGATTTGTGCTGCCGGTTCGGCGGAATGCAGCTACTGGTGAGCGAGGTCGGCCGGTTGCCGGGGGAACTGACACGTTCCGGTTGCTGGGAACAGGGAATATCAGGTGTAAGCCCACCAGAACCTGTCGCACGGCCCCGCAGTTCGGACTGGAGCGCCGGCCGCCAGGACCTAGAGGTCCTTGGCGTAGCAGAGGGAGGCGGCCTCGTTCTCGAACGGCGGGTACGGCGGGGTTGGGTGGTAGCCGTGGTTCGTGTAGAGGGCGATTGCCTCGACCTGCTTGGTGCCGGTCTCTAGGCGGAGTCTGGTGAGTCCTGCTGCCCGGGCCTGCGCCTCGACGACCTCGAGAAGCATCCGGGACAGGCCCCAGCCGCGGGCGGACGGCACGACGTACATCCGCTTGATCTCGCCGAGACCGGGCGCGACGGGCTGGAGTCCGACGCAGCCGACCGATCTTCCGTTCAGCGTCAGTAGCGTGAACGCGATGTCCGGATGCAGAGCGACCAGCGGCTGGTCCGCGCCGTACATCGCCGCCAGCTCGGCCTGTTGCGCGGTGGTCAGCGTCAGCACCTCCGCGTCGGTCGGCGGTGCCGGTCGCAGTTCCACACCCTCGATCACCATGGCATCGGACGGTAGCAACCTGGCATGACGCTCCTGTTTCCGTTTCCTCTCCGTGGTCTGATGTGCGAGTGAGGACGTTGCAGCAGATCGCCGCCGGAGTACGGGACAGCGCGCTGGATCGAGGCTCAGCGGTAGAGGCGCACGTCGGTCAGGCTCCACCAGTTGCCGGCGGTACCGGTCTGCGTGATCCGGACGTAGCGCGCCCGCGTCGGCGGGAGATCGATCGTCGTCAACTGGCTGTTCGACGTACCGCCGGCAACCGTCCGCCAACTGCTCCCGTCGTTGCTGACAGCAACCGATTGGCCGTGCGCGTGGTCGCCGATGTTCCCGCCGCTGTCCAGCGCGACCTGCCGGAACGTCTGCGCCTTGACAAGGTCGACCTGCACCCACTGACCGGGGGCCTGCGGCGCCTTGCTCTGCCACACGGTCGACCCGTCCGCGTCGACCAGCATCCCGGCATCGGCGCCGTTCACGCTCGCCGTCGCGCTCTCGAGCGGGAGCTCGCGCGGCACGTCGGCCGACGTCCTTCCCCAGGTGTACGTCGCAATCGACCCGCCCGGCAGCTCGTACTCGAAGGACCGGTCCCCGACCGCCACCGCGAACGACCGCGGCTCGTCGTTCTCGTTGTGCACCAGGAGCGCCGTCGTCCCGTCGGGATTGCGGAACGCGGCCGACATCAGTTGCCCGTTCCATCCGGTCGTCCCGTACGACGTACTCCCGATCCGTACCGCGCCCGGCTTCACGAACTTCGACAGGTGGCCGATCGTGTAGTACTCCGCGTCCGTCGACACGGAACCGTCCGGCTGCAGGGTGACCAGGCCGGTGCAGGTGTCGCAGCCGCCGAGATGCGGGCCGCCGGTCGAGTCGAGCGCGATGTTCCAGTTGACGACCGACTTCGCCCAGTTGCGCGTCGTACCGAGCATCAACGTGCGCGCGTGCCAGGTGAGCGTGCCGCGGAAGATCTGCGGCGGGGTGTCGTTCGGCCCGTGCGAGCCGGAGCATTCGGTGAACCAGATGCCCTTCGACGGGAACGCATTGTGCAGATCGGTCTGCTTGGACGGGTCGCCGGAGTAGCAGTGGTACGCCGTACCGGCGATCCACTTCGCCGCCGACGTCTGCAGCAGTTTGTACGGGTAGTCGGTCTCCGGGTCCTCACCAGGCGGGGTGGAGGCGATGTCACCGGGGTGCGTGGTCCAGTTGTGGTCGTAGCCAAGGATCTTCGTCCGTGGACTCGCCTTCTGCAGCAGTGGACCCAGGGCGGTGATCACTGCTGCTTCCTGACGAACCGGCAGGTCTGTGCCTGGGTACGCGCTCGGCTTGCGGTTCTGCGGCTCGTTCTGGATGGAGAGGAAGTCGACCGGTACGCCGGCTCGCGTGTAGGCCTGGACGAACTTCACCAGGTAGCGCGCGTACGCGTCGTACACCTTGGGGTCGTCCTTCAGCCGGCCGCCGACGAGCGAGTCGCCGGTCTTCATCCACGCCGGCGGGCTCCACGGCGTCGCCATCACCTTGAGCGCCGGGTTGAGCTGTTTGGCGCGCCGAAGCAGCGGCAGGACCTGCTGTTCGTCATGGGCGATGCTGAACCGCTTGAGGCCGAAGTCGGTCTGGCCGGCGGGTACGTCGTCGTACGTGTAGTGCTCGGCCGCGGCCGTGAAGTCGGACGAGCCGACCGGCTGCCGCAGGAAGCTGACGCCGATACCGGCCCGCGGGTCGAACAGCTTGCGCAGCGTCTGCTCGCGGTCGGCCGGACTGAGGCGGTACAGCACGCTCGCGGACGAGTCGGTGATCGAGGCGCCGAAGCCGTCCATGGTCTGGTACGTCGTCCGCGGGTCGACCGTGATCGTGGTCCGCTCGCTCGCGCCGCGGTGGAACGAGACCGGCGCGCGTTCGTGGAGCAGTTCGGCGCGGTCGGGCGTGGTGACCCAGACATCGACCTGGGTCGTCGGGGGATGGGCCTGGGCAGGTCCGGTGAGTGACGCCACCGTGAGAGCAAGGGCGGCGCCGAAGGCGGGTGTTCTCATCGCACTCCTCAGGGACGAAACAAACGGCCTCAGGACACGCCCGTGATCGAGCACTGTCAAGGTCTGGGAGCGCGGGTCTAGAGTGCTGAGCGTGAAACAAAGCGATGTAACAAATGCCGCGCGCTAGAGCGACGATGCGCGACGTCGCGGCTGCGGCCGGGGTGTCGCTCGCGACCGTGTCCCGCGTGGTCAACCAGCTCGGCGGCATCGCGCCGGAGACTCGACGGCTGGTGGAGCAGGCGATCGAGGAGCTCGGGCTGCCCGGGCCCGTGCCGCGGGGCGGTACGCCGAAGCCCGTCGAGGGCGCCGTCTACGTCCGCTGCCCGTACGTGCTCACCGACTACTTCGGCCTGATCGTTTCGTCGATCGCCGAGGCTCTGGACCGGCATGGCCGGCAGGTGATCCTCAACGCCGGCGAGGCCACGCAGCAGGATCCGGCGCTCGCGAGCCTGGCCTCCCGGCGGGGGATCGGCGGGGCGATCCTGATCCTTCCGCCGGAGCCGAGCGAGGACCTGGTCCGGCTGAGTTCGCGACGGTTCCCGTTCGTCGTCGTCGATCCGCGGACGGCGCTGCCTCGCGACATCCCGTCCGTGTCCGCGGCTCACCACTCCGGCGCCCGGCAACTCACGGCGTACCTGACGGGACTCGGGCACACCCGGATCGGCGTGATTGCGGGGCCGCGCGAGTGGCTGGCCGCCGACGCGCGGCTGAGCGGCCATTCGGCGGCGCTCGCGGACGTCGGCATCCTCCCCGACCCGGCGCTCGTTCGGCACGACCAGCCGACCACGCAGCACGGGTACCGGGCCGCCGGCGAGCTGCTCGACCTCGTTCCCCGGCCGACCGCGCTGGTCGCGTTCAACGACAAGGCCGCGATCGGCGCGCTGCAGGCCGCGGCCGAACGCGGGCTCTCGGTCCCGCGGGACCTCTCGATCGCCGGCTTCGACGACCTCGATCTCGCCCGCGCGACGACACCGCAGCTGACCACCGTCCGGCAACCGTTGCAGGAGATGGGCCGGATGGCCGTCAGCCTGCTGATCCGGTTGCTGGAGCGCCACGAGGTCGAGGCGCTGCACGTCGAGCTGGCGACCGAGCTCGTCGTCCGCGGATCGACCGGAGTGTCCACAATCGGCGGTTAGTCGATGCGCGAAAGGGCTCGGTTGTGGCAAGTTTTGGGCATGAACCTTCGGATCGGCATTGCCGGGATCGCCATCGAGTCCAGCACGTTCTCGCCTCACCGGGCCGGCCTGGCCGATTTCGACGTACGGCGTGGTGACCACCTGCTGGAGCGGTACGACTTCCTCGGCAAGGACTGGGCGCAAGGCATCGAGTGGGTCCCGCTGCTGCACGCGCGGTCCCTTCCGGGCGGCGCCGTGCTGCCGGAGGTGTATGACGAACTCTCCGCGGAGATCATCACGCGCCTCGAGGACGCCGGCCCGCTGGACGGGCTGTTCTTCGACATCCACGGCGCGATGAGCGTCGTCGGGAGGCAGGACGCGGAGGCCGACCTGGCCACGCGGATCCGGTCCGTGCTCGGTCCGGACGTCCTCGTGTCCGCGTCGATGGACCTGCACGGCAACGTGTCCCGCGAACTCGGTACGGCCGTCGATCTGATCACCTGCTACCGGATGGCGCCGCACGAGGACGCGATGGAGAGCCGCGAGCGGGCACTGCGGAACCTGGTGGAGCGGCTGCGGGCCGGACTCGGGAAGCCGGGGAAGGCGTGGATCCAGGTGCCGGTGCTGCTGCCGGGCGAGAAGACGTCGACGCGACTCGAGCCGGCCAAGTCGATCTATCGGCGCGTGGGCGAGATCGCGGATGAGCCCGGCGTACTGGATGCCGCTGTCTGGGTTGGGTATGCGTGGGCTGATGAGCCGCGGTGTCGTGCTGCGGTGGTTGTCACGGGCGACGACCACGCGTTGATCACCGAGCGCGCCGCTGAGTTGGCGAAAGCGTACTGGGATGCTCGCGACGGGTTCGCGTTCGTGGCGCCGACCGGGACGCTGCAGGAATGCGTCACGGCCGGGCTCGCCAGCACGGCCCGCCCGTTCCTGATCAGCGACTCCGGTGACAACCCGACCGCCGGTGGTGCGGGCGACACGTCGTGGACTCTTGGTCAGCTGCTGACGATCGAGGAGTTGACGGCCGGTAAGGCGACGGCGATCCACGCCAGCATCGCCGACGCCGAGGCGGTCGCCGCCTGTGTCGCGGCCGGCGTCGGGAACCCGGTAGAGGTCACCGCCGGCGGCAAGGTCGACTCCGGTCCGGCCGGACCGGTCGCACTGTCCGGCACCGTGTTCTCGATCTCCCAAGATCCCGTTGGTGGCACCGTCGCGGTCGTCCAGGTCGGCGGCCTGCACTCGATCCTCACCACCCGCCGCAAGCCGTACCACCACCTCGCCGACTTCACCCTCCTCGGCCTGGACCCGGCAACCACCGACCTGGTCATCGTCAAGATCGGCTACCTGGAACCAGAGCTCTACAACCTCGCCGCCGACTGGCTCCTCGCCCTCACCCCCGGCGGCGTGGACCAGGACCTCCTCCGCCTGGGCCACCACGGCGTACTCCGCCCCCTCTTCCCCTTCGACCCGGACATGGCCGACCCAAACCTGACCCCAGAACTCCTGCCGTAGCCCAGCCCACGCAATCTCTGGGATGACGTCGAATCAGCACACCAGGCTCGGGTCACAGCCGCCAAGCCCGCCTGCAGCCAACGGGACGCTCGGGTAGGTCGGTGGCGCGAGGTGCCTAGCCCGCAGTCGAACGCGGGGGATTCCACAATCCGGCCCTTGCGACTGATGTGTGGGTGGTTGGCGCGGCCCGGCGGCCGAGTGTGCATTCTGACAGGACGTGTCGAGTGGATGGGTAGTGCACCTGAGCGCGATCGCGCCCGCGCGTACGGCGTCCCACCGGTGCTCCACCTGTCGAGCCGCCCCCGCGCCCCCGCAAACCCCGCGGCTGCCCAGGCCTCCCCAAACCAGTTCGGGGAGCCCCGCACCCCGAAAACGGCAGGTGATCCTCCCCAAACCGGTTTGGGGGGTTTGTACCTGCGGCCCGGCGCGGTCCGCCGTACACCGGTCACCTGCAACGCCCCTCACACGAGGAGCCGCCGGACCCGATCGATGCCGCTGGTGACCGACCACCCGGCCGATAGCGGCAACCGGGAACACGCATTGGGGACCGGGAACAGGCCATGGTGACTGGGGACAGGTAATACCAGGTGCCTACCCGCCATTGCCTGTTGCATCATCGCGGATCGGCCCACAATCCCTGTGTCGGCTCCGATCTACAGCTTGCGTAGCAGGTGGAGGGCCTCGGTCGCGTGGTCGATAAGGGTGTCGGCGGTGTACGGGCGGTCCTTCTCGGGAAGGCCGGACCACTCGATGGCCAGGTCCTCGGTGTACGAGAGCCAGGCGTGCACGCGGAGGTACTCGCGGGACGCGGGCTCGTCGGCGACCTCGGGGGTGCCCAAATAGGTGAGGATGCGCTTCGTGAGGCCCGCGCGCGTCTCGTCGTACACCTCGACCGCGTAGTCGTCGCCGCCGGCGGCACCTCGGACGAACGAGATATAGGCGGTACGCCGACGCGCGATGAACGCGACGAACTGGACCAGCATCTCGCGGAGCTGCTGCTCTGGCGCGAGCCGCTCGTCCGGCTTGGTGACGCGGAGCAGGCGGCGGCCGGCCGCGGCGATGACGGCGAGGTAGTAGTCGCGCTTGCTCGGGAAGTAGTGGAACAGCAGCCCGCGGGAGATTCCGGCCTCGGCGGCGATGGCGTCGATGGACAGCTCATGGATCGGTTGGTCGCGCAGCATCATCAAGCCGATTTTGACCAGTTGCTTCTTGCGGTCCTCCGCTGACAGCCGGTGATCCATGCTATTGAGCATTGCTTAGACGCTGAGCTACGGTCAAGCCGAGGAGAGGAGTCTTGATGGGGTTCGAACCTTCGGCCCGCGCTCAGGATCTGATCGGCCGCGTGGACACCTTCCTGCGCAGCGAGATCGAGCCGGTCGAGGCGGAACTGCACACCGCGATCCGCACCGCCGGTGACCCGTGGCAGCCGCAGCCGATGATCAAGGACCTGCAGGCGAAAGCCCGTGACGCAGGCCTGTGGAACCTGTTCCTCCCGCCCGCGGAACCAGGCAACGAGCAGTACGGCGAGGGTCTCAGCAACCTCGACTACGCCCCGATCGCGGAGCTGACCGGCCGGTCGTTCATCGCGCCGTACATCTTCAATTGCAACGCCCCGGACACCGGGAACATGGAGGTCCTCCTCCGGTACGGCGACGACGACCAGAAGAAGCGCTGGCTCGAACCGTTGCTGGACGGCACGATCCGCTCCGCGTTCTGCATGACCGAGCCCGAGGTCGCGTCCTCCGACGCCACCAACATGCAGGCGACTGCCGTCCTCGACGGCGACGAGGTCGTGATCAACGGCCGCAAATGGTGGAGCACGGGCGTCGGCCACCCGGACTGCCAGCTGCTGATCTTCATGGGCCTGACGGATCCTGACGCCCACCGGTACGCGCGCCACACCATGGTCCTTGTCCCGCGCGACACCCCGGGCGTGAAGGTCGAGCGCCTGCTGCCCGCGATGAGCAGGTACGACGAACCGCACGGCCACGGCGAGGTGTCGTTCACCGAGGTGCGGGTGCCGGCCGCGAACATCCTGGTCGGACCGGGCAGGGCGTTCGAGATCGCCCAGGGCCGGCTCGGACCGGGCCGCGTGCACCACTGCATGCGGCTGATCGGCCTGGCCGAGAAGGCGCTCGAGCTCGCCCTGCAGCGCGGCACCAGCCGGACCGCGTTCGGCAAGCCGCTCGTCAACCTCGGCGGCAACCGGGAGCGGATCGCGGACGCGCGGATCGCGATCAACCAGGCACGGCTGCTCGTCCTGCAGACGGCGTACCTGCTGGACACGCAGGGGCTCGCGGGCGCCTTGAGCGAGGTCAGTCAGATCAAGGTCGCCGTGCCGCGGATGGCGCAGGACGTGATCGACATGGCAATCCAGTTGCACGGCGGCGGTGGGCTGTCCGACGACTTCCCGCTCGCGGCCGCGTGGACCAGCGCCCGCGCGTTGCGGCTGGCCGACGGCCCGGACGAGGTGCATCGTGGGGTGATCGCGAGGATCGAGCTCGCGTCGTACCTCGCGGCTGCTCAGGAGGCCAAGTGAGTCGGGTTCTCGTCACCGGTGCCGCGAGCGGTCTGGGCGCAGCACTGGTCGCGCGGTTCGTTGCCGACGGCCACCAGGTGCTCGGCACCGACGTGTCGCCGGACGCTCCGGGGAGTACGCCGTACCTGAAGCTGGACGTGCGCAGCCCGGCGGACTGGGACGCCGCGGTCGCGTGGTGCGAGGAGAACTGGGACGGTCTGGACATCCTGGTGAACAACGCCGGGATCGCGACCGGTGGGCGGATCGACGTCGAAACCCTCGACGAATGGGACCGGGTCGTCGACATCAACCTGATGGGCGTCGTCCGCGGCTGCCGCGCGTTCGTGCCGCTGTTCAAACGGCAGCGCTCCGGTCAGATCGTCAACACCGCGTCGGCGGCCGGTCTCGTCCACCCGCCGATGATGAGCTCGTACAACACGGTGAAGGCCGGTGTCGTCGCGCTCTCCGAGACGCTCTCGCACGAGCTCGGTCCGTACGGCGTGAACGTGTCGGTGGTCTGCCCGTCGTTCTTCCGCACCAATCTCGCCGACTCGATCCGCGGCGCGGACAGTGCGATGGGAGCGACCGCGCGGCACCTGATCGAGAAGTCACCGCGCTCCGCGGACGACATCGCGGCCGTCGTCATCGCCGGCATCAAGAAGAAACAGCACCTGATCATCCCGGACCGGCCGGCGCAGCTGGCCTACTGGACGAAGCGGTTCGTACGACCGCTGTACACCCGGCAGATGCGCCGCATCGCCGCCCGCGCCCACGAACGCGCTGAGACCAGGCGGTGACAGGGGTGCCGGACGGCGCCCGGGCGGTGCGGGACGAGGACGCGTTCGACGTACCCGCGGTGGACGCCTGGCTGCGGCAGCAGACCTCGGTGCCGGACGGACTTCCCGAGGTGAAGCAGTTCTCGGGCGGCGCGTCCAACCTCACCTATCTGTTGAGCTATCCGGGCCATGACCTGATCCTGCGCCGTCCGCCGAAGGGGACGAAGGCGAAGAGCGCGCACGACATGGGCCGCGAGTACCGGATCCAGGCCGGCCTCAAACCGGTGTTCCGGTACGTCCCGGAGATGGTTGCCCACTGCAAGGACGAGACGATCGTCGGCTCCGAGTTCTATGTCATGGAACGGGTGGTCGGGACGATTCCCGGGCATCACGCGCTGGGCGTCGACCTCACTCCGACGCAGACCCGGCAGCTGGGTTTCACGTTGATCGACACGCTCGCCGAGCTGCACGCGGTCGACCCCGCCGCGGCCGGTCTGTCCGACCTCGGCCGCGGCGCGGGGTACGTCGAGCGCCAGGTCAGCGGCTGGTCCGAGCGTTATCGCAAGGCGAAGACGTGGAACGTGCCGAGCTACGAGCGCGTGATGGCCTGGCTCGCCGCGCATCAGCCGGCCGACGTCCGGACCTGTGTGATCCACAACGACTTCCGGCTCGACAACGTCGTACTGGCGCCGGACGATCCGCTGCGCGTGGTCGGCGTACTGGACTGGGAGCTGGCCACGCTGGGGGATCCGTTGATGGATCTCGGTGGTGCGCTCGCGTACTGGGTGCAGGCCGATGACGACTGGGCGTTCCGCCGGTTCCGGCTGCAGCCGTCGGATGCACCCGGCATGCTCACCCGGGACGAGATCGTGGACTACTACCTGAAACGGTCCGGGCTCACGATGGAGAACTGGGCGTTCTACGAGGTGTTCGGGCTGTTCCGGCTGGCGGTGATCGCGCAGCAGATCTACTACCGCTACCACCACAAGCAGACCCGCAACCCGCGCTTCAAGAACTTCTGGCTTCCGGTGAACCTGCTCGAGCGGCGCTGCCGCCGGATCATGCGGCAGGCGTGAGTGGCAGCCATCTATCTGATCCGGCACGCCCAGGCGTCGTTCGGTGCGCGTGACTACGACAAGCTCTCGGTGCTCGGCGAACAGCAGGCGGTACGGCTCGGCCGAACGCTGGCGGAGGTGAAGCCGGAGCTTGTCGTGTCCGGCTCAATGCGTCGGCACCAGCAGACGGCTTCCCTGGCGGGATTCGCCGCGGAGGTGGATCCGGGGTTCGACGAGTTCGATCACCAGGAGGTGCTCGTCGCCCACAAGCCGGCGTACAAACGGCACACGGTGATGGTGGCCGACCTCGCGCGCACCGGTCATCCGAAGCGTGCTTTCCAGGACGTCTTCACCGCGGCGACCCAGCGCTGGATGGACGGTGGGGACGGGTACACCGAGACGTTCCAGGCGTTCTGTGACCGGTCCGAGGCCGCGGTACGACGGACCGCCGAGCGCCTCGGGAAGGGCGAGGCGGCGTTCGTCTTCACGTCCGGCGGGCCGATCGCGGCCGTGGTGAGCCGGCTGCTGTCCGGCGGCGACGGGCTGTGGGCGAAGCTGAACCCGGTGACGATCAACACCGCGATCACCAAGGTCGTGTCCGGCCGCGGCGGGCTGACTGTGGTGAGCTACAACGAGCATGTCCACCTCGGTGCCGACCTGCTCACGTACAGATAGGACTCCCGATGCGACGGAACCTCCTGATCACCGGCGCCAGCTCCGGGCTCGGTGCCGAGATGGCCCGGCAGTTCGCGGCGAAGGGCCACAACCTGGCGCTGACCGCCCGGCGTACCGACCGCCTGGAGGCGCTGCGCGCCGAACTGACCGAACGTTATCCACAGGTCACAGTAGTTATCCACAGCTTGGATGTGAATGATCACGACCAGGTCTTCAAGGTGTTCCGCGAGGTCGACGCGGAGCTGCCGTTGGACCGGATCGTCGTGAACGCCGGTCTCGGCAAGGGCGCTCCGCTCGGCACCGGGCGGTTCGACGCCAACCGCGACACCGCGCTGACCAACTTCGTCGGCGCGCTCGCCCAGGCCGAGGCGGCGATGGAGCTGTTCCGGGCCCGGAACGCCGGCCACTTGGTGCTGATCGCGTCGATCTCCGCTCTGCGCGGGTTCCCGAAGACGGTCACGACGTACGCCGCGACGAAGGCCGGGCTCGCCTCGCTCGGGGAAGGGCTGCGGCTGGAACTGCTGGGCAAGCCGATCAAGGTCAGCACGATCTATCCCGGGTACATCCGGTCCGAGATGAACGAGCGGGTCGCGCACGCGCCGTTCATCGTCGACACCGAGCCGGGGGTGCGCGCGATGGTGGCCGCGATCGAGGCGGAGAAGGCGAAGGCGTACGTACCGGCGCGGCCGTGGTGGCCGCTGGCCCAGGTGATGCGGTTCGCGCCGCTGCCGTTGCTGAAGAGGATGATCTGAATGCGCTGGGGTCTGACCGTTCCGCTGACCGGCGTCCCGCTGCGTGAGCATCGAGAACTGATCGCGGACCTCGCGCTGTTGGGGTACACCGATCTGTGGTCGGCGGAGGTGGCGGGTGCGGATGCGTTCACGCCGTTGGTCCTCGCGTCCGAATGGGACTCTTCGCTGCGGTTGGGGACGGCCGTCGTGCCGGTGCACACCCGCGGCCCGGCCGCGCTCGCGATGAGCGCTGCGGCGTTGGCGGATCTCGCGCCGGGGCGGTTCGTCCTCGGGATCGGGGCGTCGTCGGAGACGATCGTGACCGGGTGGAACGGGATCGCGTACGACCCGCCGCTGGCCCGGACCCGCGACGTCCTGCGGTTCCTGCGGCAGGCGTTCGCGGGGGAGAAGGTCGACGGGGAGTTCGACAGCTTCACGATCCGGCGGTTCCGGCTGGAGAAGGCGCCCGACGTACCGCCCGCGATCATGCTCGCCGCGCTCCGCCCGCAGATGCTGCGGCTGGCCGCGCGCGAGGCCGACGGCGCGATCACGAACTGGTTGTCGGCCGACGACGTACGCCAGGTTCGCGAGGAACTCGGTCCGGACAAGGAACTCGCCGCCCGCATCTTCGTCTGCGTCACCGAGGACGCGGAGATGGCCCGCAACATCGGCCGCTTCCTGATCGCGACGTACCTGACGGTCCCCGGGTACGCCGCCTTCCACGACTGGCTCGGCCGCGGCGAGATCATGAAACCGATGCGCGACGCCTGGGCCGCCGGCGACCGCAACGCCGCGATGGCCGCCATCCCCGAAGACCTCGTCGACGCCCTGATCGTGCACGGCACCCCGGCCGAATGCCGGGCCCACATCAACCGCTACGTCGAGAACGGCCTCGACACCCCGATCATCGCCACCCTCCCCACCGGCACCAACCTCTTGGAAACGGCCCGTTCCCTCGCATCCATCGAAGGGTGATCCCAGAAAGGACACCGCTTCGCGGCGGCTGACTTTCTGGCCGCCTCCGGCGGCGCGCGGACCGTGCTCTTGAGGCTCGCAGTCTCGCGGACCAAATCATGATGGGAGGTGAGCCGGAGCCAAAGCGATTGAGCATGTCCGAAGGCCGCTGAACGCGCGTGTAGGTCCAACAACGGCGAAAGGCCCACGGCGTCAGTTCGCAGCATGGACCCTTCGTAGCCAATGTGCCGCGCAGATGGCGGTTTTGTCACGTCTCGACGGAGAGACGTTTGATCAGGGGAATGGATGGACAAGGGGAGTGCCGACTCCCCGGAACATCGGTCTGCGATCCAATCTAGGCGGATCAGGCGACCAGGAGGATCTCCCGAACCCGCTCCTGACCGTTGGCGTCGGTCTCCACCACCGCCAGTTTGTTGCCCTTGTCAACTTCGTCCTCGATGAACTTCAGGACAGTGATGGCGCGTCGAATGGTCTCGGTCAACGACAGCCCTCGGCGATTCGCGAGCCAGCGCAGAGTGTCCATGGCATCTGCGGCCAGGTTGACAGACAGCCGCACAATCGCGGTGCCAACGCCAGTCTTCTCCTCAATCTTTGTCATGTAGCTCGACCTCTCAGCAGGTGGTACCGGGCACGATGCCGGTGGTCACGCTTCTCTGTGCGGAAGGGGACTCTGCAGTCTGTGCATGGCACGACGCGCACGGCGATGATGCGGGTCTCCCTTCCTGGAAGCACGCTGATCTCTCCTCTCTCGACTTACCTTGCGTCGTTACTTAACGGGTTAGGTCGGTGACCGATGGTCACACTCTGTTGTCATCCGACCACGATTCACCACGTTACATCAAATTTGGTGCAACACATACACATGAGGCACGCTCATTATCGCATCGTAACCACACGATCTACGCATCATGTGTGCCTAGGATCCGTCGATGGTATGGCATGCTGAGCCTCACCGATTCGGTCTGCCCCGGAACGGGGCGTCCCTTGCACCGATAGGAAGGAGCACTGGTCCGATGGACGAAGAAGGGACCGACTCAACGCAGCGGCCCCGCGATGGGCGTGGTTCAGCTCAGGAGGAGAACAGCCCCAAAGAGGGCGACAAGAACAGTGACAAGGAGGGAGAAGTAACCCTCAGCGAGGCTCAGGTGGCCGCGCTGCTGAAGGGCCTAGCGAGGCTCACCCGCGGTGAACCGCTCCCTCCGGCCCAACTCGACCTGTCGCGCCTCACCGGCGTGTCGGAGGAGCGAGAGAACGAGGAACCCCGGCCGATCGCCGACAATCCCGTACTCGTCAAGGGCCGCTGGCTCCAGTTGCAGTTGAAGCGTGAGGAGATCCGCGGTCGGCTGTCCATCGTCATGGTCGGCCTTGTCGGCATGGTACTGCTCGGAACTGTGATCGCGTCGTTCCGCCTGCCAGCTGCGGAGAACGTCGAGGAGCTGAAGAACCTCGGCGCAGTTCTCATCCCGGTCACGGTGGGAGCCTTGGCCGGCTACTACTTCAGCAAGAAGTAGTGGACGAATCTGGTGCGGGCCGTTCCCCGCTCCAGATCGGAAACCCAACAGGGGAGGGCCCGCCACTGGTATTGGCGGGCCCTCTTGTGGTGCATCGTCGTCGCTTGCGACGGCGTTACGGGTGTCCACACTCCTAGCACGCCAATCTCAGTCACCGGACAGAGTGGGGACCGTGCAAAAGATCAGGTCGGGCTGATCTGGAAGGCGCGGATGCAGAGGGGTTCTGGGGCGATCTCGTGGACGACGATTACGCCGGTGACCGTGGAGCCCTTGGTGGTGCCGGTCAGGGGGATAACGAAGGTTGTTTGTTGACCGACCAGTTTGCCGGCGGTGAGTTCTGTGGGCGGGGTGAGAAACGTCTTCATCAGCGTCGGGATCAGCTGCCGGGAGCTCTCACAGGCCAGTGCGGTCGCCGTTGCGGAGTTGTTGGCGTTGAGTTGGGTGACGAAACGGCGGGCGAGATCGATCGCACCTGCTGCCCCCGTGCCGGTCGTGCTCGGCCGCGCGGTGCTTGGTCGCGCGGTCGGGCGTGCAGTGGTTGGGCGCGCGGTTGGTCGGGTGGTTGTTGTGGGCTTGCCGGCGGCGGATCGGGGTGACGTGGCGGCGGTGCCGGGGTTGGGGTCCGAGGTTCGGTGGTTGCTCACGAGGCGGTAGGCGAGGACGCCGATCGCGCCGAGGGCAACCAACGCGAGGACCACGATCAGCACGATGATCAGCCCTGCGCGGCTCTTCCGCGGCGGCTGACCGTAGGTCGGCGCCGACTTGTAGTCGCCCGGCTGCGGCTGCCAGCTGTAGTTCGGGCCGGAAGGCGGTGTGCTCACAGGCTCAGTGTGACAGCGCGATCAGCTCAACCGATGCTCTCGCAGCCACATCGTTGCACGCCGGTTGGAGGCCCGGGACAGCCACGCGTCCTGGACCACCTCGGTGAGTTCCTGCCGGGTGAGTTCGCCCAGCCGGCTGGCTCGGACCAGGACCGACGGGTGGCCGTCGAAGTGCGGGGTGGAGAAGAACGGGTTCGAGTCGTCCGACAGCAGCGCGAGCTTCTCGTTCTCGGACTCGACCCAGATCATGATCACGTCGTCGTACTTGTCCCCGCTCACCGGGTCCACCGCGTCGGGTCGCGGCGTACGGAAGAACACGAACGACTTCCCGCCCACCTGGTACACGGGCCGGTCCGTCCCGTCGTCCCGCTCCCACTTGGTGACGTGCGGCATCCCCGAGGCGACCTCGTGCACATCCGCCACCCGAGCCTTCCGCGCCGCCATACCCCGAGCCTAGTCTCCTGCGGCGGAGGTGTGTGGGGAGGATTTCTGCCCCGATCCGGGAAGAAGTCCTCCCCAGTACCCGGTTTCGAGGGCCCCGCCAGGTCATGCCGCCGAGCCCCGCGCCCAAACGGCACCTCGCCCGTCAACAGCGCTCCCCAAACCAGTTTGGGGAGCGCTATAGCCCAATTCGGGCGGGTAGACCTCCCCGAACCGGTTTGGGGGCCGGTGCCGCCGGCCAGGGTCGACCCGACCTTGGACTTATGGCGCGGATCTCCGACGCGGGACTCTAGGCGGGCAGCCAGATCGTGAAGGTGGAGCCGGAGTCCGGTGAGCTGGTGACGGTGACGTGGCCTTGGTGGGCTTCGGTGAGGTGCTTGGTGATGGCCAGGCCCAGTCCGCTGCCCCCGGTGGTGCGGGTACGGGAGACGTCGGCGCGGTAGAAGCGGTCGAACAGGTGCGGGAGGTGCTCCGGCGCGATACCTGCGCCGTTGTCGGTGACCGTCAGGTTGTAACCCTGCCTGCCATCGGACTCGACAGGCCGTACGCCGACCACGACATGGCCGCCCGTCGGCGTGTAGCGGATCGCGTTCGAGACCAGGTTTCCCAGGGCCTGCCGGATCCGCGCGCCGTCGACGACCGCGAGCGAAGGGCCGGCGATCGCAGCCGTCAGCGTGATCCCGGCCGTGTCCGCGGCCGGCCCGTGCGCGGAGACGACCTGTTCGACCAACTCGGAGAGGTCACGGGAGGCCGGGTGCAGGCGGAGCATGCCGGCGTCCGCGAGGGCGAGGTCCTGAAGGTCGGCGACCAGGTGCTCGAGCAGCCCGGTCTCCTCGAGCAGTGAGGTGACCAGCGTCTGGTCGAGCGGCACCACACCGTCCTCGGACGCGACCAGGTACCCCTTGATGTTCGCCAGCGGCGTCCGCAGCTCGTGCGCAACGTCGCTGACCATCGCCTTGCGCTGGAAGTCGTGCCGCTGGATCGACTCGGCCATGTCGTTGAACGCATGCCCGAGCCGCGCCACCTCGTCCTTCCCACTCACCGGCACGCGCGCCGCGTGGTCCCCGTTGCGCATCCGCTGTGTCGCACCCGTCAGCGCCACGATCGGCCGGACCAGGCGACGTCCGGCGAAGAACATCACCAGCGCCGCGATCAGCAGCACCCCGAGCGCGGTCGCCGCCGTCCGCAGCAGTCCCTCACCGGAGAAGACGTTGAACGTGCTCTTCGCCCCGAGGTACAGCTTCGCGGGCGGAGCGACGTACGGCGTCAGCGCCTGGGCACGGGCCTGGGTGGTGCAGTCGACGAACTTGTCCGTGAAGTTGGCCTTGTCCTTGGGTTCGACCGACTTCAGTCCCCCGACGTCGTTGATGATCTGGTAGTCAATGCTCGCGGCGTCCAGACACGCGGTCGCGCGCCGGATCTCGTCGTCGTTGACGATCTTGGCCTTGGCGCTCGGGGCGTACAGTCCGGGCGAGTAGCAGGCGTCGTCCTTCGCAGCGAGACCGGGTTTCTCCATCACCCGCGCGCCGGCGAGCGACTGCGTCGACTCGACCATCACCTGCGGGACCGTCCCGCCGGTCTGCGCGACGCTCGCGGGCCTGCCCTTCGCTGTATAACAGTCCGCGACCTGCTGGGCGAGTTCTGCCCGGTTCCGCTGCTCCTCCTCGGTCAGCCCCCAGTCGAGAGCGCCCACGAACGGCGGGATCGCGGTCGCGGTCGTGACGAACCCACCCGCCCCGTCGGCCGCGATCGCCTTGCGGGCGGTGTAGACGTTCATCACGCTCGAGATGCCGGCCAGCTTGGCGCCACCGGAGTTCCGTACATCGATCGTTGCCGCCGGCACCGACGGGAGGTCGGGCGCGGCGCCGAGCTTCCGGGCCGAGTCCGCGATCACCGAGCCGTCGTCCGCGGTGACCGCGACCCTCCGGCCGAGTTTGTCGGCAAGGTCGTGCACCAGCTTGTCCACACCCGACCAGGTCGGATGATCGGCGGCGTACTTCGACAGCTGGCCGTAGATCTCGCCGTCCACCTGCAGCTGCCCGGTGTTCGCGTCGATCTCGCCCTGCAGCTTCTCCGTCGTGCTGTACGTCGCGATCACCGCGGTGGCGATCACGGCCCCGAGCGCGACCGCGAGCGACAGCCCGAGGAACCGGACCAGCACACTACGACGCATGGCTCACCGCCTGGTCCGCGAGTTTGTACCCCACGCCGTACACGGTCTTCAGGTACGTCGGTGCGCCCGATGACGGCTCGATCTTCTTCCGCAGGTTCATCACGTGGACGTCGACGGTCCGGTCGAACACGTAGTGGTCGAAGCCGAACGCGTGCTCGAGCAACTGCTGCCGCGAGAACGCCCGTCCCGGCGAGGCCGCCAGGCAGGCGAGGATCTTGAACTCGGCCGGGGTGAGCTCGACCAGCTCCCCGGCCAGCCGGACCTCGTGCCGTCCCGGGTCGATCTCGAGTTCGCCGACGCGGTACACCTCGCCCTCGGCGCGGCTGCGGGTCCGGCGCAGGACCGACCGGACCCGCGCGACCAGTTCGCGCGGGTTGTAGGGCTTGGTCAGGTAGTCGTCGGCGCCCAGGTCGAGCCCGAGCAGCAGGTCGTCCTCGGTCGAGCGGGCGGTCAGCATGATGATCGGGACATCCCCGTCCGCCCGCAGCACCCGGCAGACATCCAGGCCGTCGACCTTGGGCATCATCACGTCGAGCACCAGCAGGTCCGGGCTGCGCCGGCGGGCCTCGTCGATCGCCTCCCGGCCGTCGTGCACGACGACGGTCAGGTGCCCTTCCCGTTCGAGGTACCGCCGGATCAGCTCCGCCTGCTTGAGGTCGTCTTCGGCGACCAGGATCCGCGCTGGCATAGCTCTCAATGTCCCTGAAGTTAATGAGAATCCGATGAAGATCGGCTGAGAGCATCAGGTGCAAACGGGACCTTCACAGGTTCTTCACGGCCGCGGCGGCACGCTCCACTGCCATGAAGAGAACAGCATTAGGGCTTGTATCGCGATCCCGCGCCTACTGCGCGGCACTCGGCACGGCATCTCGCCGCACTGGAGCAAAGGCCACGATGCTCCGCATCGAGACCTTCGCTCCAGCACGCCGAGCTACCGCACCGAGCACCTGCTCGCGACGGCGCGGGATCGCGACACAAGCCCTCGCCGTGATGGCGGTCCTGGCATTGGCCGCCTGTGGGAACGACAAGGCGCCGGTCGCGTCCGATCAGCAGGGCGACAAGAGTCCGCTCGCGGAGTACATGGGCGACGGTTTCGTCAGTTCGTCCGGCGGCGGGTTCCGGATGGCGGTCCGGGCCGGCGGTGCGCAGAATCCGACCGAGGAGGATCTGGCCAAGCAGCGCAAGGTCGAGGACGCCACCGTCACCTGCATGAAGGCGGCCGGCTTCGAGTACGTCGCCGTACCGCCCGAACAGAACGCGAAGAGCAAGTTCAGCGAGGCGTTCAACCTGCCGCCGGACAAGTTCGCCGAACAGTACGGGTACGGCATCAGCACGATCGACTGGTCCAAGGCCGGAGCGGACGACTCGAACCCGAACACCAAGATCCGGAGCGCGCTGTCGCCGGCCGCGCAGAAGGCCTACGACAAGGCGCTGAACGGACCGAACGCGACTGGGAACGGCGCGATCGTCGTCGAGAACGGCAAGGGCGACGGCCCGAGCACGAGCGGTCAGCAGGACCTGGGCTGCCGTGGCAAGGCGGTCAAGCAGGTGTACGGCGACGGCGCGGACCGGAACGTCGACTTCAAGAAGTTCGACAGCCTGTTCGAGGACATCCAGGCGCTGCAGAAGCGGATCGACACCGACCAGCGCGTGGTGGACGCCATCAGCGCCTGGTCCGACTGCATGGCCGACGCCGGGCACTCCGGTCTGAAGAAGGTCGACGACCCGCGTCAGCAGATCCAGCAGAAGCTTGACGCGCTGACCGGGAACAAGCCGCCCGCGAAGGGTGACAAGACCAAGACGGTCACCGGCCCGCCGTCGTTCGACAAGGTCGACTCGGCGAAGCTTTCGGAACTGCGCAAGTCCGAGATCGCGCTCGCGGTCGCGGACCAGAAGTGCCGGGCGGGCGGGTACGAGGACGCGTACAAGAAGGTGCAGTACGCGGCCGAGAAGGAGTTCGTCGACCAGCACAAGTCCGAGCTCGAGGCGTACCGCGACGAGACGGCGAACCGGTGACCGCTTCGCCCAAGTCCCGCCGCCGGGTGCTGGTCAGCGTGGCCGGGGTGGCCGTGGCCTCACTGGGTATCGGGGTGGTGGCGGGCAGCCGGATCAGCTCGCCGGAGGACGCCGCCGCGAAGACCGCGGCACCGAAGGCGTCCCAGATCACCGTGCCGGTGGCGAAGAAGGCGCTGTCCAGCAAGGTGGTCGGCCGGGGCGACGCGTCGTTCGACGGCGCGGTCAACATCCGGGTCGAGACCAGCGGCATCAAGACGGCGCCGATCGTGACCGGGAAGGTCCCGGCCGTGGGATCGACGCTCACCGAGGGGAAGGCGCTGCTGGAGATCACCGGGCGGCCGGTGATCGGGTTGGCCGGCGTGCTGCCGATGTATCGCACGTTGTCGCCGGGCAGCAAGGGCCCGGACGTGCTGCAACTGGAGCAGACGCTGGACCGGCTCGGGCTCGACCCCGGCGAGGTCGACGACGAGTACGACCTGGACACGTCGGCGGCCGTGGAGCGCTTGTACGAGGACGCGGGGTACGACGCCCCGGTCGCGGACGAGCAGTTCACCCAGGCCGTCGACCAGGCGAAGAAGCAGGTCGACGCCGCGAAGAATCAGCTCCGTCAGGCGCAGTCGCAGCTCAAGGCCGCCAAGGCAGCCAAGGCGAAGGACACGTCTGTGCAGCAAGGCTCGGTGGACGACGCGGAGGAGAACCTCGCGGACGCCCAGGAAGCGCAGAACGAGGCCGAGTTCAAGGCCGGTACGCCGCTGCCGGTGTCCGAAGTGGTCTACGTGAAGACGCTTCCGCGCCGTGTCGACGACGTGAAGGTCGAGCGCGGCGGGACCGTGAACGGTGTGGTGATGTCGGCCAGCGGTGCGTCGCTGGTCGTCACGGTCAAGGTCGACGCGGAGACCGCGCAGCGGCTGAAGGCAGGTATGGCGGCGACACTCGATCTCGGTGACAGCGTGTCCGTCCCCGGAAAGGTCCGCCGGGTCACGAAGAACGGGAACCAGTACGACGTGGTGGTCGCGCCGAACGCGTTGACCGCGAGTCAGTTGGCGCTGCTCCGGGACGCGAACGTTCGGGTGACGATCCCGATCAAGAGCACCAGCGGCAAGGTTCTCGCCGTACCGGTCGCTGCGCTGTCGTCGGGATCCGACGGCGCCTCGCGGGTCGAGGTCCTGCGGAACGGGAAGGTCGAGCTGATCCCGGTCACGGTCGGGCTGACCGCGGACGGGTTCGCGCAGGTCACACCGAAGGGCGACGCGAAGTTGTCCGAGGGCGATCAGGTGGTGGTCGGGCGATGAGTACCGCAGTCGCGTTACCGGCGCCGGTCGTCGAGATGATCGGCGTCCGGCGGTTCTTCCCGGGACCGCCCGAAGTGCAGGCGATCAACGGGATCGACCTGACCATCGGGCAGGGGGAGTACCTGTCGATCGTCGGGCCGTCGGGGTCCGGGAAGTCGACTTTGCTGCACCTGCTCGGGTTGTTGGACAACCCAACGGGTGGGGTCTACCGGCTGGACGGTGTGGACACGATGAGCCTGCGCGAGCGGCGGCGTGCCGTACTACGGGGGGAGCGGATCGGGTTCGTGTTCCAGTCGTTCCATCTGCTCGACCATCGCACCGTACTGGAGAACGTGGCGCTCTCGATGGTGTACGTCGGCGTACCGCGACGGCAACGGATGGCGCGGGCGCGGGTCGCGCTGGAGCGGGTCGGGCTGTCGCACCGGATGGAGTTCGCGCCGACCACGCTCTCCGGCGGTGAGCGGCAGCGGGTCGCGATCGCCCGGGCGCTCGTCGCGGAACCCAGTCTCCTGCTCGCGGACGAACCGACCGGCAACCTGGACAGTGCGAACGCGGAGGCGATCCTGCAGGTGTTCGACGAACTGCACTCCGAGGGCATGACGCTGGCCGTCATCACCCACGACGACCACGTCAGCCGGCGCGCCCAACGCCAGGTCCGCATCGTCGACGGAACCCTCCAGTGGTAACCCAAGCAGGCCCCCCGGACCCGACCGGCGGGCCGTCCACGTCCAGGCGACGACGCCGGCTCAGGTCTCGTCCCGCCGTACGGGACCTTCTCGACGAGGCCCTGGCCGGCGTCGCCGCTCGGCCGACCCGACTGATTCTCACCACCCTCGGCACCGTGCTCGGGGTTGCTGCTCTGGTGGGGACTGTGGGTCTGGGGCAGACGGCGGCCGGGCAGATCACGCAGCGGTTCGATCTGGCCGCGGCTACCCGGGTAGTGGTGCAGCCGGATGACAAGGGCGGGCAGGAAGGGGAGGCGGCGACGCAACTGCCGTGGGACGCGCCGGAGCGGATCAAGCGGCTGAACGGCGTCGACGCGGTCGGGACCGTCAGCAAACTGGAAATCGGTGACGACCTCGTCGAGAACGTCACCGGCCTGGACGGCGGTGCCGGGAAGGCGCTCCAGGTGATGGCCGGATCATCCGGTCTCTGGGACGCAGTCCGCGCGGTGCTCAAAACAGGCCGGTTCTTCGACGACGGTCACGACCAGCGCGCCGACAAGGTGGTCGTCCTGGGCAAACACGCGGCGGAGCGACTCGGCATCAACAGGGTCGACTCACAGCCGGCCGTGTTCATCGGCGACGAGCCCTACACGGTGATCGGCATCCTCGACTCCGTTACCGGGCGCGCCGACCTGAACGACGCCGTCATCATGCCGAACGGAACGGCGAAGGAGGCCTACAACCTCGAGGCCCCGGACGCTGTCGAGATCCGTACGGCGGTCGGCGCCGCGCAACTGATCGCGGAGCAGGCCCCGATCGCGATCGAGCCGAACAACCCGAGCACCTTGACCGTCGACGCCCCGCCGAAGCAGGGCGCCGTACGCAAGGGAGTGGAGTCCGACCTGAACGCACTGTTCCTGCTGCTGGGCGCGGTCGCACTCCTGGTCGGCGGACTCGGCATCGCGAACGTCACGCTGCTGTCCGTCCTGGAACGCATCTCGGAGATCGGTCTGCGCAGAGCACTCGGCGCGGCCCGGCGACATATCGCGGTGCAGTTCCTGGTGGAGAGCGTGATCGTCGGCTTCCTCGGCGGACTGCTCGGTACGGCGGTCGGCGTCATCCTGACCGTCGGCGTCTCCTGGGTCCGCGACTGGACGCCGATCCTGGACAACCGGCTGGCGTTCGGTTCACCCCTGCTGGGTGCGTTCATCGGTCTGGTCGCCGGCACCTATCCCGCCTGGAAGGCCTCCGCCATTCAGCCGATCACCGCGCTGCGAGGCACGTGAGTAGACCACGGCGGTGATCGCGAAGCCGACCACGATCAGCGCGAGCACCGGGTAGGACTTCCCGCTGTCGGGCAGGACCGCCGCGCCGAGTGCGGCCGCGGAGACCTGCCCGACGTTGAAGATCATGTCGTACAGCGAGAACACCCGTCCGCGGTACACGTCGTCGACACCCGTCTGTACGAGGGTGTCGACGCTGATCTTGATGCCCTGCGCGCAGAACCCGGTCAGGAACCCGCCGACCACCATCGCGGGCTGGGTGTAGAGCCCGATAGGTACGGCGCTCACCACCGCCGCGGCCGCGAACAGCACCGTGATCCACTGCCGCAGCGCCATCACCCGGGTACCCCACGGCGTGACCAGCGCGGCGACGAACAGGCCGGCGCCGACCGCGCCGGTCGCGATCGCGAGCCCGCCGAACGCCTCATCCAGCTGGCCGGGCCCGTAGAAGTAGTTGCGGTACAGCAGGATCATCGCGACCGTCATCAGCCCGAAGAAGAACCGCAGCGACCCGATCGCGGCGAGGCCGAGGGCGGGCTGCGGGCGGGCGCGGAGGTGCCGGCCGCCCTCGACGAGACCGGTAGCGATCGTCCGGAGCGCTTCGGTGATGCCGGGTTCGTCGCCGTTCAGGTCCGGGCCGAGCTGGTCGCGCCGCAGCCGGAGGGCGAGGAGGGCGGCGGCCGTGTAGATGACGACGGTCAGCCCGAGTACGACCAGGTCGGAGTCGACGAGCAGTTTCACCCCGGCGCCGATTCCGCCGCCGATCAGGAAGAACGCCGTACCGGAGGTCGGGGTGACGGCGTTCGCCATCACCAGTTCGTCCCGCTCGACCACGTGCGGCAGACCGGCGGAGAGGCCGGAGAGCAGGAAGCGGTTGACGCCGAGCGTGAGGAGCACGGCGAGGTAGAACAGCACGCCCGCGTTCCCGGCCGCGACGATCGCGCCGACGCCGATGACGAGCGCGGCCCGGGTCAGGTTCGCCCCGAACAGGATCTGGCGGCGCGACCAGCGGTCCAGCAGTACGCCGGTGAACGGTCCGAGGATCGAGTACGGCAGCAGCGACACCGCGAACAGCCCCGCGATCGCAGCGGCATCCGGCGCCCGCTCCGGCGAGAACAGCACGTACGACGCCAGCGCGACCTGGAACACCCCGTCCCCGCACTGCGACGTCAGCCGAACCGCAAACAACCGCCGGAAATCCCGCCGCCGCAACAGCGTCCGCAAATCCCGCATGAACCGCACGCCTGCACTGTATAGCCGGAGCCCCGGACGCCCAGGCCATCACAATCGCGGCCGCAGCCAGCTGCCTCGCGTGGACCGTTCCGATCCGGCCGGTTGTGGTGGCCTGGCGGTCCGCACCGGGGGCAGGAATTCAATCCTCTGTAAAAGCCGGTGGCGGACGCGCCGGAGCTGATGGCACGGGCGCCCGGGAGCGGTAGTGTCGTTCTGCCGCTGTCACAGTCCGTTGTGCACCGGTTACGATGGCTCTCCAGTTCTGAGCCGCAGCGCGGATGGGAATTTCATGGCTGAATCGCAGGATGCCGACGTCGACCCGCGGATGTACGAGCAGTTGAAGCTCGACCGGCCGCACGGCGCCCGGGTGTACGACTACTTCCTCGGCGGGAAGGACAACTTCGCGATCGACCGGCAGGCCGCCGAGCACCTGCTGCAGGCGTTTCCGGGGTTCCGCACCGCCGCCCGGTCGAACCGCATGTGGATGCACCGCGCGGCGAAGTACGCCGCCGAGCAGGGCATCACGCAGTTCCTCGACGTCGGCACCGGCATCCCGACCAGCCCGAACCTGCACGAGGTCGTCCAGGAGATCACCCCGTCGGCGCACGTGGTGTACGCAGACAACGACCCGATCGTGCTCGCGCACTCCCGCGCGCTGCTGGTGAGCAAGCCGGAAGGGAGGACGGCGTACCTCGAGGCCGACGTCACCGACCCGCAGGCGATCCTGCAGTCCGACGAGGTCAAGGAGCTGATCGACTTCAGCAAGCCGGTCGCGCTCAGCATCGTCGGCGTCTTCCACTATCTGCCGGACGCCCTGAAGCCGTACGACCTGGTGCGCCAGCTGGTCGAGCCGCTCGCCTCCGGTTCGCTGCTGATCTTCTCGCACTGCACGCCGGACTTCGCGCCGGACCTGTGGGAGCGGGCGATGGTGGTCTACAAGGCCGACGGCGGCGACGCCCAGGTGCGGTCGAAGGAAGAGGTCACCCAGTTCTTCGAGGGCACCGAGCTGGTCGAGCCCGGCGTCGTGTCGCCGTTCCGCTGGTACCCCGACGAGGAGACCCAGCGCCTGGTCGACAAGGGCGAGTTCACCGACATCATGTGCAGCCTGTGGGTGGGTGTCGGCCGCAAGCCGTGAGCCGCAGCGCGTATCCGCACCACCTGGCGATCACGCTGCGGTGGAAGGACAACGACGTCTACGGGCATGTCAACAACGTCGAGTACTACAGCTTCTTCGACACCGTGATCAACGACTTCCTGATCCGCCGCGGTGGGCTCGACATCCATCGCGGTGACGTGATCGGGTTGTGCGTGGACTCGCAGTGCACGTTCAAGCAGCCGCTCGAGTTTCCCGGGGTCGTCGACGCCGGGTTGCGGTGCGGGCAGCTGGGCAACTCCAGCGTGCGCTACGAGATCGCCCTGTTCCGCGAGGACTCGGACGAACCGGCTGCGACCGGCCGGTTCGTGCACGTCTTCGTCGGGCGCCAGGACCGCGTCCCGGTCCCGGTCCCGGACGAGATCCGCGCCGCACTCGAGGAGATCACGGGATGATTGTGCGTGGCGCCGTACTGCGGGAGATGGGCCTGCCGGCGCCGTACGCCGAGTCGCGGCCGCTGCAGGTGGAAGAGCTGGAACTCGCGCCACCAGGTCCGGGGGAGCTGCTGGTCCGGATCCGCGCCGCCGGGCTGTGCCACTCCGACCTCTCGGTGATCGACGGATCGCGGCCACGCGTGATGCCGATGCTCCTCGGCCACGAGGCCACCGGCGAGGTCGTCGAATCGAACGCACCAGGTTTCGCCCCAGGTGATGTGATCGCCTGCGCCTTCGTACCCGCCTGCGGCACCTGCGGCCCCTGCGCCGAAGGCCGCCCCGCCCTCTGCGAACCCGGCGCCACCGCCAACACCGCCGGCACCCTCCTCACCGGCACCCGCCGCCTCACCGGAGTGCATCACCACCTGGGCGTGTCCGGGTTTGCGGATCATGCGGTGATCTCGGCGCATTCGGCGGTGCAGATCGACCCGTCCCTCCCACCAGAGATCGCCGCGCTCTTCGGTTGCGCCGTGATGACCGGGGTCGGCGCGGTCGTCAACACCGCTCAGGTCCGAGCCGGCCGCAGCGCGGTGGTCTTCGGTCTCGGCGGCGTCGGACTGTCAGCGCTCCTCGGCGCCGTCCTCGTCGGAGCGCATCCGATCGTCGCCGTCGACGTCGTACCCACCAAGCTGGAGCTGGCGCAGACGCTCGGCGCGACGACGGTCGTCGACGCCCGCGACACCGACGCGATCGAACAGGTCCGCGCGGCCACGGCCGGCGGCGCCGACTACGCGTTCGAGACGGTCGGCAGTGCGAAAGTACTCGAGCAGGCGTACGCCGCCACCCGCCGCGGCGGGACCACCGTCACCGTCGGACTGCCGCACCCATCGCAAACATTCAGCGTGCCCGCGGTCAGCCTGGTCGCGGAGGAGCGCACCCTGAAGGGCTCGTACCTCGGCTCGTCGGTGCCGTCCCGCGACATCCCGCGGTACGTCGCCCTGTACCGAGCCGGCCGCCTCCCTGTCGACCGGCTACTGACCGCGACCGTCGGGCTCGACGACCTCAATCAGGCCTTCGACGACCTGGCCGCCGGCACCTCGATCCGTCAGGTGTTGCTCTTCTGAAGGTTGGCGGCGGCCTTCTGGAACGTCTGTTCGTTGCGGTCCCGAGCCTCGTCCGTGTAGTTGTCACCGAAGAAGTCGGCGGTCGGGACCTGCCGGATCTCCAGCAGCCCGGAGCTGCCGGCCGCGTCGGCGTCACGGCCGTCCGCCGCGACACAGCGCCAGCCCCACTCGAGCGCCTCCTCGCGGGACGCGACCTCGATCAGGCAGAACCCTGCGATCAGTTCCTTGGTCTCGGTGAACGGGCCGTCGATCACCCGCTGCTTGCCTTCGTCCAGCTGCAGCCGGAAGCCGTGCGAGCTCGGCAGCAGCCCGTCGCCCGCGAGCAGCACGCCTTTCTCCGCCATCTCGGCCATCACCAGGCCCATTGCGGTCAGGCTCTCCTCGGTCGGCGGCTGCCCGGCCTCGGACTCTTCGGTGGCCTTGAAAATCATCATGAACCGCATCGAGACCCTCCCAAGTCGACGTTAAATCCCAGCTTGAATCTATCCCCCGAGCGGGACCCTCGGGCAGGCTACAGTGCGTGGCCACGCCCAGAACGTGAGTTACCGGAGTCCCTGAGGAGGACCCCCAGTTATGCACACCCGCCCCCGCCGGATCGGTGCGCTCGTCGTCACCGGCGCCGTTGCTTTCGGAGCGCTCGCGGTCGTTGTCGGCAACCAGGCCGACGCCCAGCAGCCCGCTCCCGCCGCGATCGAGCAGTTGCTCGGCCAGGAGTTGCCGGGCAAGACCGCGCTCGCCCGAGTCGAGTCCCGGCTCGCCGAGGTCGCCGAGCGGAACCAGTTGTCCGCCGACAACCTCCGTCAGATTCTCGCCACCGACAAGGCCGCATGGCTCGATGACGGCGGACGGCTGTTCTACCGCGAGCCGGTTGCCACCGCCACGGAGCGGGCGGCCGACGCCGCGGCTTCCCCGCGCTGGGCCACGACCGCGGTCACCTCCGCAACCGGACCGGCGTTCGAGTTGCACAGCAAACCCGGATCGAAGCGAGTCATCTACCTGGACTTCACCGGTCACACGATCACCGGTACGGCGTGGAACACGAACGGCAAGCCTTCGACGGTCACCGTCAAGCCGTACGACACCAACGGCAACACCAGTACCTGGAGTACTGCCGAACAGGACGTCGTTCACGAGGTCTGGGCCCGCGTCGCCGAAGACTATGCACCGTTCAATGTGGACGTGACCACGCAGCAGCCGACTGCGGCGGCGATCACCAGGTCGGACGCGTCTGACGCTGTGTACGGTACGCGCGTGCTGATCGACCCGGGGACCTGGTACCAGTCGGGCTGCGGGTGCGGCGGGGTCGCGTACATCGGGGTGTACGACCAGACCAGCAGGCACGCGTACTACCAGCCTGCGCTGGTCTTCACCAAAGGCGTCGGCACCGGCGCGAAGAACATCGCAGAGGTTGCGTCGCACGAGGCCGGGCACAACGTCGGGCTGAGCCACGATGGTACGGCGTCGGCCGCGTACTACAAGGGCCATGGCGCGTGGGCGCCGATCATGGGCTCCGGCTACACCAAGGCGATCACCCAGTGGAGCAAGGGCGAGTACTCCGGGGCCAACAACAAGCAGAACGATTACACCGTGATGAACGGCAACGGCATGACGCTGCGCGCCGATGACTACGGCAACACCACCGCTACCGCCAAGGCCCTGACCCTCGGCACGAGTGTGCCGGGCATGTACGCCGTCGACTCCGACGTCGACATGTTCCGCGTCGATCTCAAGGCCGGGACCTTCAAGTTCGCCGCGAACGCGGCCGCGATCGGTGCGAACCTCGACATCAAACTCCAGTTGCTGAACTCGGCGGGAACCGTCCTCGCCACCGCCAACCCGGCGTCCGGACAGTCGAGCGCGAGCACCCCAACCGGAATGAGCGCAAGCATCAGCCGTCAGGTCGCGGCCGGCCGGTACTACCTGAAGGTCGTCAACACCGGGTACGGCAACCCGCTGAACACCGGCTACTCGACGTACGGCAGCAGCGGCAGGTACACAGTCCGCGTCACCGCGGGCTGATGTGAGCCACCTGGGGCCGTCGATCCCACCGAGATCGACGGCCCCGGGTTTTTGGGGGGCTCCGCCCATCGGGGGGACGTGAGGAGGAACCCGTAATGAACAGAATTCGCCGCACCGGTGCACTCGTGTGTGCCGGTGCTGTTGTTTTTGGAGGGCTGGCTGTCGCGCTCGGCAGCCAGGCCGATGCGCAACAGACGCCGATCGACCAGTTGCTGTCGCAGCCGCTGGCCGGCGGCTCGGCACTCGGCAAGGTCCAGTCGCGGCTGGCCGAGGTTGCCGCGCACAACGGCCTCCCGACCGGCCAGTTGCGGCAGATCCTTGCCACCGACAAGACTGCGTGGCTCGATGCCGACAGCAAACTGTTCTTCCGTGAGCCCGGTCTGACCACCGCGCAGAAGGCTCCCGAGGCGTCACCACGCTGGGCGCGTACGGCGGCCGCCGCCGCAACCGGCCCGGCGTTCGAGCTGCACAGCAAGCCCGGCTCGAACCGGGTCATCTACCTGGACTTCGACGGCCACACCATCACCGGTACGGCGTGGAACGCGTCGAAGGGCGTCGATCCCGTCAACGTCTCGGCGTACGACACCGACGGCGATCCGGCGAGCTTCAGTACGGCGGAGCAGGACGTCGTCCATGAGGTGTGGGCTCGGGTCGCGGAGGACTACGCGGCGTTCGACGTGGACGTGACGACGCAGGAGCCGGCGCAGTCCGCGATCGACCGGTCGGGCGCGTCCGACGAGCAATACGGGACGCGCGTACTGATCGATCCGGACACCTGGTACCAGTCCGGCTGCGGTTGCGGCGGCGTGGCATACGTCGGCGTGTACGACAGCACCAGCCAGCACGACTACTACCAGCCGGCACTCGTGTTCACGAAGGGCGTCGGCACCGGTGCGAAGAACCTTGCCGAGGCCGCTTCGCACGAGGCCGGGCACAACGTCGGTCTGTCGCACGACGGTACGTCGACGGTCGGGTACTACCAGGGCCACGGCGCGTGGGCGCCGATCATGGGCGTCGGGTATTACCGCGGTATCAGCCAATGGAGCAAGGGCGAGTACGCCGACGCGAACAACACGGAAGACGACTACGCGGTCGTCGGCTCGCACGGACTCGCACTGCGCGGGGACGAGGCCGGTGACACCGTCGGCGACGCTGCCGCGCTGACCGTCGGCACGCCTGCGTCGGGTGTCATCGCGGCCGAGAGCGACACCGACGTCTACCGCGTCGACGTGAGTGCTGCCGGCAACTACACCGCGACGGCGAACTCCGCACCGAGCGGCGGCAACCTCGACGTCAAGCTGGACCTGCTGGACAGCTCCGGCGCGGTCGTTGCCTCGAACGACCCGGCATCCGGACAGAGCGACGCCGGCACGCCGACGGGTCTCGGTGCGAGTGTTAGCGGCAGCCTTCAGCCGGGTACGTATTACCTGCGGATCGACAACGTGGGCTACGGCGACCCGCTGAACACGGGCTACTCGACGTACGGCAGTCGCGGCGCCTACACCCTCGGAGTTTCGCCCTCCTGAACCCTGTGGCTGGTCGGCCTCTGGCGGACCGACCAGCCACAGGCACCTTCTAGAGTGCGCGGTCGAGCGCCGCGGTCAGTGCGACCGGGTCGACCTCGAGCCGATCGAAACGCCACCCCTCGGCGGTCCGGCGTGCGCGGTAGTGGTGTACGGCGGCCGCGATCGCCTCCTGCTTGTCGTCGATGGCGTACACGGCGAGGTCGTGCGCGCGCACGGTGGCCGTGTCGCCGTCGATCTCGATCACCAGGTTGGACTTGTTGTGCACGGTGCGGTCGAAGTCGTCGTGGCCCTTCCGCACCAGCGCGACCAGTGCCTCCAGGCCGCGGGCCGTGCCGCGACGGGACGTGACCTCGACGTCCTCGGTGAACAGGCGGTCGCTCTCGTCGTACAGGTGCTCGTCGACCCACAGGCTGTGGCGGGAGACCAGGTCGGTCAGTTCGCTGCGGTCGGCGAGCTCGCGGATCAGGGTTTCGGTGGCGGTCATCACGAACTCCTCGAATGGTTAGGCGTACTAACGTTGGCGTTACCAATGAAGATAGATCGTTAGTCCGACTAACGCAAGCGGCGTATGCTGACGCCATGGAGGACGAGCTGCGTTTCGACCACGGCGCCGAGACGCCGGAGCGCATCAAGGCGCAGCTGTCACGCCTGGTCGGGCTGACGGCGGCACAGACCGCCCGCGCCTCCGGCGACGCGCTCCGGGCCGTCGGCGCCCACAAGGACCACTTCGTGGTGCTCGCCGCGCTCGCCGAGTTCGGCCCGGCGAGCCAATCTGCCCTCGCCGGCCGCGCCCGCGTCTACAAGAGCGATCTCGTCGCCGTCCTGAACGAGCTCGCCGACGGCGGCTGGATCCGCCGTACGCCGGACCCCGCCGACAAGCGCCGCAACGTCATCACGATCACGGACAGCGGTGTACGACGGCTCGCCGAACTGGATCAGGTGCTCGCCGGGGTGAACGCCCACATCACCGCGCCGCTGACCCGCGAGGAGCGTGACCAGTTGTTCGCGCTCCTCAACCGGGTCAACACCCACCTCGCGGGACCGGCTAGCTGATCAGGTGCTTGGCGGCCAGTTGGCTCAGGGCGGCCGCCTGGTCGGCGAGGACCGCGTCGTCGAACCGGACGAGGCTCGAATGGTTCGACGGAGCCTCCTCCTCGGAGACGTCGTCCGGCCGGGCGCCGACCATCACGAACGTGCCCGGCACCTCCCGCAGCACCATCGAGAAGTCCTCGGCCCCCATCAGCGGGTTGTCCAGCTGCTGCACCCGCTCCGCGCCGAACAGGCCGGTGAGGAGCTCCGCGGTCTCCGCCGTCCGCCCGGCGTCGTTCACCGTCACCGGGTACTGAGGGTCGAGCCGCGCGTCGACCGTGCATCCGTGGGCGGCCGCGATCCGCTCCGCCAGCGCCGGCAGCTCGCGGGTCAGTTGCTCGAGCATCGCGTCCGACAGCGTCCGCACGGTCGCGCCGAGCCGCGCCGTGTTCGGGATGACGTTGATCGCGACGCCCGCCTCGAGCTGCGTCACCGTGATCACCACCGGGTCGAACACGTTCACCCGCCGCGTCGCGTACGTCTGCAACGCGAGCACCAGCTCCGCCACCACCGGCACCGGATCGATCGTCCGATCCGGCGACGACCCGTGCCCGCCCTTGCCGTGCACCGTGATGTGCAACTGGTTCGAACTGGCCATGATCGTGCCCGGACGCAGCTGGAACGTCCCCTTCGCCGCCTGCGACCAGACATGCAACGCGTACGCCGCGATCGGCTTGTCGCCCGTGGCGTTCAGCAAACCTTCCCGGAGCATGTACCCGGCGCCGCCGAGGCCTTCTTCGCCCGGCTGGAACATGAAGATCACGTTCCCGTTCAGCTCGTCGCGATGTGCACTCAGCAACCGTGCCGCTCCGACCAGGCCCGTGGTGTGCAGGTCGTGGCCGCAGGCGTGCATGTTCCCGTTCTGGGCGGCGTACGCGAGCCCGGTCTCCTCCACCACCGGCAACGCATCCATGTCACCGCGCAGCAGCACAGTCGGCCCGGGCCGACCGCCGCGCAGTACGCCGACCACGGAAGTCAGCTCCTTGCCGGTGCTGATCTCCAGCGGCAACCCGGCCACCGCGTCGAGCACCAGAGCCTGAGTCTTCGGCAGCTCGAGACCGACCTCGGGAACCTGGTGCAGCTCCCGCCGCAACTCGACCAGCCCGGGCGCGATCGCGGCGGCTTCCTCGACGAGACTCATCAGTTCGCTCCTTCGAATGCCCATTGGCCGACGTTGGCCACGGTTCCCGGCCAGAACGGGGTCGCTCCGCCGACCGCCACGGACTTGCTGGTCGCGGCGACCGCGTGGTCGGAGTACAGCGTCAGGACCGGCATGTCAGCCTGCCACAGTGCCTGCAACTGGTTGTAGATCTTGTGCCGGGCGTCGGTCTTCGCCTCGGACTTGCCGGCCAGCAGCAGCTTGTCGCTCTCCGGCGAGTTGTACCCGGTCAGGTTGAACGAACCGGTCGAGGAGTACATGTTCGACACGTCCGGGTCGATGTTGAAGGTCAGGCCCATCAGCACCATGTCGTGGTCCTTCGCCCGTGCCTTGGCCAGCGTGGTCGGGAAGTCGTAGTTGGTCTGGACGACGTTCAGGCCGATCGCCTTGAAGTTCTGCAGCAGGATGTCGGCCGACCGCTCGCGGATCTTGTTCCCGGTCGGTACGACGAAGTTGATCTTCCGGCTGAAGTCCCAGCCCGCCTCGGTGAGTAGCTTCTTGGCCAGCGCCGGGTCGTAGCTGAAGGTCTTCAGGCTCTTGTCCAGGAACGGGCTCTGGCTGGTGTACGGGCCGTCGATGACCTCGCCATTGCCGAGCAGCAGTTCGTCGACGATCTGCTTGCGGTTGATCGCGTGCGCCAGGCCTGCCCGCATCCGCGGGTCCGCGAACGTCTTCACGTTGAACTGGATCGTCTGGAACCCGATCGTCGGGTTGACCTTGGTGTTGACGTCCTTGAACCCCTGGACCGTCTTCAGGTCCTGGAACGGGATGTTCCCGATCCCGCCGCCGGAGTTCATCATGATCGACCCGGTCTGCAGCTCACCGGCCAGGTTCGAGGCCGGCATGATCTTCATGATCAGCTTGGCGATCTTCGGCGCACCGCCGTAGTAGTCGGGGTTGGCGGCGTACTCGATACTCGCGTTCTGGGTGTACTTCGTGAACTTGTACGGTCCGCTCGTGACGTCTGGCAGTTGTGCGAACTTGCTGTCGTCGATCTGCGCGGGCGCGGTCTTCGCCAGCGTGTGCTCGGGCATGATCACCACCTTGGTGCCGATCATCTCCTTGACGTAGTTCGGGTCCACCGGGGTCTTCGTGGTGAACACGACCGTGGTGTCGTCCGGCGCGGTCAGCCCCGGTACGGCGGTCTGTCCCTTCGGAAGCTTGCCGGTGGCATCGACCCCGGTGAGCGCGGTGACGTTGCCGCCGAGGGTGGTGAGCGACTCTCGATTGGCGATCAGGTTGATCGTGTACACCACGTCCTTCGCGGTGATCGGCTGCCCGTCGCTCCACTTGGCGCCGGCGTGCAGCTTCACCGTGAAGGTCTTGTTGTCCTTGCTCTCGATCGACTCGGCCAGCTTCGGCACGAACTTCAGCGGCTCCGGCTGGTCCAGCAGCGTGTCCATCGCGAACCGTACGGCGAACTGGCCGCCGACGTCGGACTGGTTGATCGGGTTGAAGCTGGCCGGTGGGTTCACCGTGCCGACGTACAGCGTGTCGCCGCCGCCCCCGCTGCTGCCGGCATTGCCCGTACACGCAGTCGGTATCACCAGCAGGCCGATCGCGGCCAGTCCGGCGCCGAGCCGGTAGGTGGTCCGTGCAGACATAGCGGGTCCCTTCTCGAAAAGGATGGATCAGGTCTCGGAGCGGGACTCCATGGAGTCCCGCAGGCCGTCGCCGACGAAGTTGATGGCGAGCACGGCGAACAGGATCATCAGGCCGGGCGGGATCCAGATCCACGGCTGGCTGGACAGGACGGTGATCGACTGCGCCTCGCTGAGCATGTTGCCCCAGCTCGCCGCCGGCGGGCGGACGCCCATCCCGAGGAAGCTCAGGCCGGATTCGAGGATGATCGCCTGCGCGACACCGAAGGTCGCGTTCACGACGATCGGGGACAACGCGTTCGGCAGGATGTGCCGGAACAGGATCCGCGGCGTGCGGTACCCCAGCGCGACCGCTGCCTGCACGTAGTCGCTGCCCTTGATCGAGAGCACGCTGCCACGCACCAGCCGGCCGATCATCGGCCAGGCCAGCGCACCGATCACCACGATGATCGTGAGCAGGCTGGGCCCGAGCACGCTGACCAGGATCAGGATCACCATGAAGTACGGGAACGACATGAAAACGTCGGTGATCCGCATCAGCACCTGGTCCGCCCAGCCGCCGTAGTACCCGGCGAGCAGACCGAGCAGGACGCCGATCACGACGTACACGACGACCGCCCCGACGCCGACGCTCATCGACACCCGGGCACCGTAGATCAGCCGGCTGAGCACGTCCCGCCCGACCGAGTCGGTGCCGAGCAGATGTGCGCCCGACGGCGACGACTCGAACTTGTCGAAGATCCGGTTCGGGTCGTGCGGCGCGAGGAGCGGCGCCAGCGCGGCCATCAGCACCATCAGGACGACGATCACCAGCCCGGCGACCGCCAGCCGGTGCCGCCGGAACCGCCGGAACATCAGCCGGGCGGACGACTGGCCGGTCTCGGGCTCGAGCCGCTTATGCATAGGCCACCCTCGGGTCCACCACCGCGTAGGCGATGTCGGTGAGCAGGTTGGCGGCGAACACGGCGATCGCCGCGATCAGGTTGATGCCCATCAGTACGGCGTAGTCGCGGGCGCCGATCGACTGGATGGTCAGCAGCCCGATCCCGGGCCACTGGAAGATCTGCTCGGTCACGATCGCGCCGCCGATCAGCGCGGACAGGTCGATCCCGATCACCGTCACGACCGGGATCAGCGCGTTCCGCAGGGCGTGCTTGTTGGTGATCACCGACGCCGCGAGGCCCTTCGCCTTCGCGGTCCGGATGTAGTCCTGGCCGAAGGCGTCGATCATGCTCGACCGGACGTATCTGACCATGCCGGCCGCGACCGCGGTGGCGAGCACGACGACCGGCAGGACGAGATGCGAGACCCGGTCGGCGAACCCGCCTCCGCGTCCCAGGGTCACCATGCCGCCGGTCGGGAACCAGCCCAGGGTGAGCGCGAAGACGTAGATCATCGCCAGGCCGAGGAAGAAGTGCGGCACCGAGATGCCGAGGAACGACGCCCCGACGACCCCGTAGTCGGCGGCCGTGTTGCGCCGCCGGGCCGCGAAGATCCCGATCGGGATCGCGACCAGATAGGCGACGACGAGCGACGTACCCATCAACAGCAGGGTCGGGCCGATCCGGTCGGCGATCAGCTGGGTGACCGGCTCGCGGTTCTGGAACGAGACGCCGAGGTTGCCGTGCAGCAACTGGGTGAGCCAGTTGAGGTACTGAACGAAGACGGGCTTGTCCAGGCCGAGCGCTGCCTCGGTGCGGGCTACGTCCTCGGGGGTCGCGGTCGGGGAGAGGTACAGGTCGGCCGGGCTGCCGGGCGCGAGGTTGATGATCAGGAAGTTGATCAGGGTCACGCCGAGCAGGACCGGGATTCCGATCAGGATGCGCCGGATGAGGTAGGAAACCATCAGCTCGCCTCCTGGGCCAGCGGGAAGTGGCAGGCCACCTGATGCCTGGCACCTCCCGCGGCGTTCAGGGACGGAACCTCGGTCCGGCAGATGTCCTGTGCGTAAGGGCAGCGGGTGTGGAACACGCAGCCGGGCGGAGGATTCGCCGGACTCGGTACGTCGCCTTCGACGATGATCCGCTCCCGGTCGCGCAGTCGCGGGTCGGGTTCGGGGTAGGCGTCGAGCAGGATCTCGGTGTAGGGATGCTTCGGGCGGGCGAAGATCTCCGCGGTGGTCGCGGTCTCCATCACCTTGCCGAGGTACATCACCACGATCCGGTCGCTGATGTACTTGATCGCGCCGAGCCCGTGGCTGATGAACACGTAGGTCAGGCCGAACTCGCCCTGCAGGTCCTTGAGCAGGTTCAGGACCTGGGCCTGGATCGAGACGTCGAGCGCGGACACCGGCTCGTCGCACACGATCAGCCTCGGTTCGAGCATCAGCGCCCGCGCGATGCCGACCCGTTGCCGCATCCCGCCGGAGAGTTCGTGCGGATAGCGGTCCAGGGACAGCTTCGGGAGTCCGACGGTGGCCAGCATCTCGGCGGCCTTCGCCCGCGCGCCGGCGCGATCGAGACGCTTGTGCGCGACCAACGGCTCGGCCAGCAGATCGCCGATCCGGATCTGCGGATTCAGCGACGAGTACGGATCCTGGAACACCATCTGCAGTTCGGTCCGCAACCGCCGCATCCGCGCGGTCGACAGCGTCGCGATATCGGTCCCGTCGAACAGCACCGAGCCCGACGTCGGCGGCTCCAGCCGGACGACGGCTCGCCCGGTGGTGGACTTCCCGCACCCGGACTCGCCGACGATGCCCACCGTCTCACCCGGGTACACATCGAAGCTCACGCCGTCGACGGCGCGCACATGTCCGACCGTCCGGGCGATGACACCCGTGCGGATCGGGTAGTACCGCCGGAGATCTCGCACCTGCAGCAAGGGGCTGACGTCCTCCACGGCCGTCATGCCGGGACCGCCGTTCCGGTTTCGCCGTACAGCCAGCAGCGGACCGAGTGCGCGTTGCGGCTTGCCAGCGGTTGGAGCGCCGGCAGTTCCGTCGCGCAGCGGTCCATCGCCTGTGGACATCGCTCTCGAAAGCGGCAGCCGGCCGGTAGGTGCACCAAGCTCGGGACGGAACCCGAGATCGGGGTGAGCCGGTCTCCGGCCGGGGTGGTGATGTGCGGGATCGACTTCAGCAGCGCGACCGTGTACGGGTGCTTCGGCTGGTCGAACAGCGTGTAGACGTCGGTCTCCTCGACGACCTGCCCGGCGTACATCACCGCGACCCGGTCGGCCATCTCCGCGACCACGCCGAGGTCGTGGGTGATGAAGATCGTCGCCGTACCGGTTTCCGCGCTCAGTTCCCGCATCAGGCGCAGGATCTGCGCCTGGATCGTCACGTCCAGTGCGGTCGTCGGCTCGTCCGCGATGATCAGCTTGGGCCGGCAGCTGAGCGCCATCGCGATCATCACCCGCTGCCGCATGCCGCCCGACAGCCGATGCGGATGGTCGTCGACGACCGCGCCCGCCCGCGGGATGCCGACCTTCTCCAGCAGCTCGATCGCCCGTTGGCGGGCCTCCGCCTTGGTCAGCCCGAGATGCAGGATCATCGTTTCGGACAACTGGTCGCCGATGGTCAGCACCGGGTTCAGCGACGTCATTGGCTCCTGGAAGATCATCGCAATCGCGTGCCCGCGGATCCGGCGCAACTCCGGCTCCGGCAGACCGGCGAGATCCTGACCTTCGAACAGCACCGAGCCCGCGGTGATCCGGCCGTTCCCGGCCAGCAGCCCCATGATCGACAGGGCGGAGACCGACTTCCCGCTGCCGGACTCGCCGACCAGGCACAACGTCTCCCCGGCCGCTACGGTGAAGCCGACTCCGTCCACCGGGGTGACCGGACCCTCATCGGTCGTGAACTCGGTCCGCAAACCGTCGACCCGCAGCAGGGACGGCGCAGCGACAGCAGGCGTAACTGACAAGCGATCCTCCGTGGGGCGTCGAAGAACTCACTGTCCGGAGCCGGAACGGATGGCTCTGGACATTGGATACTGTCATCCGCGCACTCAGGATGCTCCTCCCTCCGCGTGATCGATCAAATCCTTGTCATGACATCGCAGGGAACTTGCGTGCGGGCCGTGACGCATGCGGGGATTTTGAGTTGTGGACGACGTAGATTTCCTGCTGGTTAACGCCTTACAGCACCGGCCGCGCGCGAGTTGGTCCCAGCTCGAGGCGATCGTCGGCGGCGATGCGTCGACCCTGTCGCGCCGCTGGAGCCGGCTCGTCGACAGCGGCCTGGTCTGGAGTTCGTGCTTCGCGGTGAGCCCGGGTGATCCTGATCGCCCGGACGGGCGCCTCGACTCCGCGGTGCATCCGCTGACCGGCGTCCTCGCCATGGTCGAGGTGTACTGCACCGCGGGCAGCCGCGAGAGCGTCATCGCGGGGATCGCGAAGACACCGTCGGTGCTGACCGTCGAATGCACCTCCGGCGGGCCCGACCTGATCCTGACCTTGTCCTGCCCGTCGGTCGCCGAGGTCGACGCCTACGTCGCCATCGAGCTGGCCGCGGATCCCGGCGTACGCCGGACCCGGACCCACTTCACCCGCACGTTCTTCAAGGAAGGAACGAGCTGGCGGCCCGGCATCCTCAGCGAACGTCAGGTCAAGGCCCTGCAGGCGTTCCCCGCGACCGGCATCGACGCGCCCGCGGTACCCACCCGTCTGCACGAGCTCGTCATCAACGCCCTGGCCGGTGACGTCCGCAGATCCGCGACCTCGATCGCGGACGAGATCGGCCGGAGTGTCGCCACCGTCACCCGTGCGATCGGGCAGATCCTGCACGCGCCCTGGGCCCGCACCCGGGTCGACTTCGCGCACAACCTTGTCGGGTACAACGCGTCGGTGATGGTGTGGTTCAGCGTGCCGCATCATCAGCTGGAGATGGTCGGTGCCGGACTCGCCCTGATGCCGGAGACCCGGATGTGCTGCTCGGTGGTCAACCGGGCCAACCTCGCGGTCACTTTCTGGCTCCGCAGCCTGCGTGATCTCGACGCTGTCGAAACCAAGATCGCGCGCGCCTTTCCGACTGCGCGGACCGAGGAACGCTGGCTGCTCCCACGCTTCCCCAAACGCCTGGGCCACACCCTCACCCCGAGCGGCCACCACGCCGCCTTTGTCCCACCGACCCGCCGTCTGACCGCAGGACGCTCCTGACGGACGGCCTGCCCGTTAGTGCTTCGGGGCGTAGGTCAGGACGACGACACCGTTGCCGACCTCCGTCACGGCGGCGAGGGCCAGCTGGGTTGGCGAGATTCCCGCGAGGAGACTTTCTCCGGAGCCGGCGACGAAGGGGTGAACCCAGAGCCGGAGTTCGTCGAGCAGGCCTGCTTCAACCAGGGCGCGGCTGAAGGAGCCTGTGCCGTACTTCAGAAGTGTGCCCTCGCGGGACTTCTTGAGTTCGGCGACCGCTTCGACGCCGTCACCCTGCAGGACCTCGGTGTTCCAGGTCGCCTCGGTCAGCGTGCGCGACGCCACGTACTTCGGCAGCGGGTTGATCAGGTCGGCGAGTTCGCCGGACCGCTCGGGCCACGACGTGGCGAACACGTCGTACGTCTGCCGGCCGAGCAGCAAGGCATCGGCCGTCTCCAGCAACGCCGCGGCGTGCTGGTTGTGAGCATCGCCCTGGAAACCTTGCTGAGCGCCCCAGAACGCATCGCCGGTCACCATGCCGTCCAGTGAGATGTACGTCGATTCGATGAGTCTCATGGCGACGGAAGCTACCCGCCCGGCTGAGGGCTCGTCTTGTACCGAAGCGCAACGAATTCACGCGCGCCGGCAGCCGCACTCACAGCCCCAGGACCACACTGCCTCGCGCCACCTCCGCAGGGGTGTGTCCGATGAACCGCCGAAGCGATCGGGTCAGGTGGGGCTGGTCGTAGTAGCCCGCCCCGACCGCCACTTCCGCGATCGTTCGGCCCGCGTGCAGCATCCGGACGGCGTGCCTGGCGCGTTCGATGAGTCCCAGCGTCCGCAGCGGTAGGCCGACTGCACGCACGAACCGGCTCTGCGCCGTTCGTGCCGGCATCGTCCGGAGGCCGCCGTACCAGAGCTCTTCGATCATGGGGTCGACCAGCAGCAGTCCCTCCTTCCGAAGCCGATCGATGAACACGTCGATGTTCTGCGGCGTCGGCATTTCCCAGGGGCGGCCGTCCAGCAGGATGCGGCCGTCCGGCAGCGTCGGCAGGACCGAGTCACGCAGGTTCGTCAACCGCGCCGGCGGGAAGAGGGGCAGATACGCGCCGACCCGGAAGTCGGCGCCGAAGTACTCCGAGTCCGCCGAACACACCATGGTCGTTGCCTTCGTCGCCGGACCGCGGAGGTGCACGGCCCAGGTTCCTCTGATGCGGGCGAAGCCGATCCCGGCGGTCACCGATGCCAGCGAACTGAAGGCCGTCGGACTGTCGCACTCCGCCGACCAGATCTGCGTCAGCGGCCCCATCGGCCCACTGACGATGTGACTCTCCAGCCCCATGAACGCCAGTGAAACAGAATCCCCGACACACGTCATCACCGGTCGGCTATCCACAGCTCTCCAGCGATCGCGTGGACGCCGGAGATCTGCGGGTGTGAGCGGGGTGGAGGGCGGCTGGGGGTAGGACGGCTGGGTGGAGGGCGGCTGAGGGTTGGGTGGGTCTTGGAGGAGTCACACCTGAGAGGGCTGCTTCGTGAGGGGACGGGATGCGGCGGGCGGGATGCGGGAGGGCGCAGGGGTCGGGTTGGCTGAAGGAGTAGGTGGCTTCGGTGGTGTGGGTCTCGTGGTGGAGGTGAGTGAGGATCTGGGCGGCGGTTGCGTGGGAGTGCTTGGTGGCGAGGCCGGGTGGGTCGAGTTCGTAGGCTTCCAGGTGGGCGAGGCCGGAGCGGAGGATCGACTCCAGGCGGGATCGGGTGTCGGTGCCGGATGGTTCGAGGTCGGGGAGGCGGGTGGAGTCGTAGACGAAGTCGACCAGGAGCGGGAACTGGCCGGCGGCGGTTTGGCGGTTGAGGAGGCTGAGGGTCTCGCCGGGTGGGAGGCCGTTGCGGGTGTCCAGGTCGGTGGTGATCTCGCGGATCGCGGGGACGAACGCGGCGTAGTAACCGTCGGACCGGACGGAATCGATGCCTGGGGCAACCTTGTCGATGCCGAGTCGGTGGATGAAGTCGTCGAGGTGGTCCTGGGCCCAGGCTTCGGTGACACCTTCCTCGAGCTGGCGGCTGCCGAGTTTCGTGAACGCTTCGCGGGCCGCTTCCTGGGTGGCGTCGGCCGGCCCGAGGAAGTGCGCGTGCTCGTGGAGCAGGGTGGCCAAGGACTCGCGGTAGGCGATGAGCGTGCGGGTGGGACGTTTCGCGCCCGCGTGTTCGTAGAGGTGGCGGAGTGGGTCGACGATCGATTCGCGATCGAGGTAGAGCGTGCCGTCCCAGTGGGCGAGGCCGAGCATCGCGCTGGACGACTCGATGATGTGACCGTTCCAGGCGGACCGATCCGCGCCGGCGAGTGCGCGAGCTGTCTCCCCGCTGATCGCGAACAGTTCGAGGACCGAGGTCGGATGCGGCGCCACCGCAGTCGTCGTCACGAGCGGTAGGCGGTCGCGAGCCGGACGAGGGAGTCGGCGGTGCGGCGAATGCGCACCCTGTCGTTCGGGTCCTCGGCCTGCGCCGCGAGCCGGCCGAGTTCGGTGATCAGCCAGTCGGCGCGGGCCTGCCGCTCAGCGCGTGTCTGCGCCGCGGCGTTGGTCGGCGTACCTGTCGAATGCTCCATGAGATGTCCTCCCGAGTCGTGAAGTCGGCGGAGAACATACGGAGATCAGAGCCCGAATCTGCAGGCAAGTTCGGAACTGTGGATAACTCCAGGGGACGCGCAGCACCAGACGCAGAAACCCGACCCACCGCAGGTCACAAGACGGGTGCTCCGGCTCTCCTGACGCACGGGTGGTTGGTTGGGCTGCTGGCGACCTCTCGCCCGCATTGCCGCCCGCACTCGTGGTTCTCGAGTCGTGGACTTCAGCTGCACCGACCGGCCGACCGGCGAAGCGAGGGCCGGGAGTGGGGACAGGCCCTGGTGACTGAGGACAGGAAATGTCAGGCGCCGACCCACCATTGCCTGTCCCCAGTCACCAGATCGGGCTCGTAAGCGCCCACACATCGGACACGAGAGCCGGTCATCCCCAACGCCGTTCGGTTAGGCGGGGCAGTGTGTTGTCAAGCTGCTGTGGGCTGAGACAAGACGTGGTGGGTGGGGACCTGGTATTGCCTGTGTCCAGTGATCGTTGCTTGTCTCAGGTCACGGTCCGCGGCATCCCGTCGAGCCGACCCGACCCCGACCGTGAGCAGGCGAGCCGTTGCCCGCGGACCGAGGGTTGCCCGCCAACCGGAAGCAGCCAAGCCTTTGGTGGGTAGGCGTCCGAGATGCTGGGTCTGCGCCCGGTATTTGGGTCGCCAACCCGGCATCTCGGACGTCTACCCACCACATGACGCGACAGGCGACCCGGCGCAGAGCGCAATCCTTGACATGGCCGCCCTTTCCGCTCACCGAACGGCGTTGGGGTTAGCCCCCGGTACATGAGCGGAGAGCCCGCCATTCGAGGGCATAACCCGGCGGGGCTAGAAGAGGGTTGGTGGGTCGGGTTCGATCGGGTCGGGGAGGGGCGCGAGCGTGGGGACGGCTGCGGCGACGGTGGTGTGGAAGTGGCGGGCGAGGTTGAGGGCCTCGACGTTGTCGGGGGTGTGCAGGAAGATCGTCGGGGAGCGGCCTTCGGAGAGCCAGGTGACGACCAGGTCGACGAGGTACGCCCAGCCGTCGACGGTCTCGGCCACGGAGTCGCGGCCGATGTAGCGGACGATCGGGTGGCCGGTCAGGGCGCGGGTTCGGCGGGCGACCCGCGGCTTCTTCATCCAGGCATCGCGCTCGGCCAGGCTGGTCGGGCGGTGGGCGAAGAGCGTGCCGGTGTCGAACGGGATCCACTCCGCGTTCGCCCGCGCCAGGACGCGTTCGAGGTTCGTCGCGGCGCGGGGATCGTCGAAGAAATCGCGGTGCCGGACTTCCACGGCGTACCGGTGGTCGCGGGGCGCCTGATGGAGGAACGTGGCCAGCGCGCCGAGGTCGGTCGGTGCGAACGCGGCCGGGAGCTGGATCCAGACCGCGTGGTTGCGCGGGCCGAGCGGCTCGATCGCGGTGAGGAAGGCGCGGAGCTCGGCGTCGACGTTGTTGAGCCGGTGTTCATGCGTGATGACCTGCGGCAACTTCACCACGAACCGGAAGTCGGCCGGCGTCTGCGCGGCCCAGGAAGCCACCGTCGACGCGGACGGCGTCGCGTAGAACGTCGTGTTGCTCTCCACCGCGTTGCACCACGAGGCGTACGAACGCAACTTGTCCCGCGAAGGCTGCGGCCACGCGGCATGAGTCCACTGCGCGCAACCGACGTACAGGTTCACAACGCCCTGACGTACTGCCGACAGACATGCACCCGCCGGAAACGCGCACGCATCGAGGCCTCGAGCGAAATCGGTGCGTGCATAAACGCATTCACCGGCTTGCCCAGACCCTCGGGCGTCTCGAAACCGTCGGCGTCGTCCTGCCACGACTTGTAGACATGGAGATAGCGAAAGTTCTCCACGAACCCGGACCGCTGGTACCACTCGTTCGCGGACACGTCCCCGCGCGTCCAGGCGTCGAGTACGTCGACACGCAAGAGGGGCACGACTGCCTCGAGCAACTGTGAGGCGATGCCGGCGCGTGTGTGGTCGGGGCGTACGGCGAGTACGTCGATGGTGGGGCGGTTCACCATGATGTCGTCGTAGTACTCGGTTTCGAAGAAGCTCAGGAGGCGGCAGCGCAGCCAGCTGGGCTCGTCTTCGTCGCGGTACTCACGGATCTCGGTCATCCGGGGTCATGATGGCACGCCGCCCCGACACCCGGGGTGGGTGTCGGGGCGGTTCTGCTACCTAAGGGTCAGCGCTCGACTTCGCCGCGGATGAACTTCTCCACCAGGTCGCGGCAGACGTCGTCGGCGTACTGCTCCGGCGGGGACTTCATGAAGTACGACGACGCGGACAGGATCGGGCCGCCGATACCGCGGTCCTTGGCGATCTTGACCGCACGGATCGCGTCGATGATGATGCCGGCCGAGTTCGGCGAGTCCCAGACCTCGAGCTTGTACTCCAGCGACAGCGGTACGTCGCCGAAGTTGCGGCCCTCGAGCCGAATGAACGCCCACTTGCGGTCGTCCAGCCAGGCCACGTAGTCCGACGGGCCGATGTGTACGTTGCGGGGCTCGATCTCGTCGCGCAGCTGCGACGTGACGGACTGGGTCTTGCTGATCTTCTTGGACTCCAGACGCTCGCGCTCGAGCATGTTCTTGAAGTCCATGTTGCCGCCGACGTTCAGCTGGTACGTGCGGTCCACGGTGACGCCGCGGTCCTCGAACAGCTTGGTCAGCACCCGGTGCGTGATGGTCGCACCGATCTGCGACTTGATGTCGTCGCCGACGATCGGCACCCCGGCCGCGGTGAACTTGTCGGCCCACTCCTTGGTGCCGGCGATGAACACCGGAAGGGCGTTCACGAACGCGACACCCGCGTCGATCGCGCACTGCGCGTAGAACTTGGCCGCCTGCTCCGAACCCACCGGCAGGTAGCAGACCAGGACGTCGACCTGCGCCTCCCGCAGGGCCGCCACGACGTCGACCGGCGCCGCGTCCGACTCGGTGATGGTCTCGCGGTAGTACTTGCCGAGGCCGTCGAGGGTGTGACCGCGCTGGACGGTGACGCCGGTCGACGGTACGTCGCAGATCTTGATCGTGTTGTTCTCGCTGGCGCCGATCGCGTCGGCGAGGTCCAGGCCGACCTTCTTGCCGTCGACGTCGAACGCGGCCACGAACTCCACGTCCCGGACGTGGTAGTCGCCGAACTGGACGTGCATCAGACCCGGGACGCGCTCCTCGGGCTTCGCGTCACGGTAGTAGTGCACGCCCTGGACGAGCGAGCTTGCGCAGTTGCCGACGCCGACGATCGCTACGCGAATCGAGGTCATCTGGAATCTCCTTGGGTAGGCGGGTGGTGCTGGTCAGGGGGCCGCTGTTGCCGCCGCTCGCCGTCGATCAGCTCGTTCAGCCAGCGGACCTCGCGCTCGGCCGACTCCAGGCCGTGCCGTTGCAGCTCGAGGGTGTAGGCGTCGACCCGCTCCGCCGTCCGGCTCATCGCCGCCCGGAAGTTGGCCAGCCGCTCCTCCATCCGGGCCCTGCGGCCCTCGAGGATGCGCAACCGGGTGGCCGGATCGGTCCGGCCGAAGAACGAGAAGCGGACGCCGAACGTGTCGTCCTCCCAGGCCGACGGGCCGGCTTCGTGCATCGCGTGCGCGAAGTAGTCCTTGCCGTCGGCGGTGATCGTGTACACGATCTTGGGCCTGCGACCCGACTCCGGCGTCCCGGGGTCGGCTGTGATCAGCCCGTTGCGGAGCATCGCCTTCAGACACGGGTACAGCGAACCGAACGACAGCACGCGTCCCCAGCCGAACTGGGCGTTGACGCGCTTGCGGAGCTCGTAACCGTGCATCGGCGCTTCGTGCAGCAGACCGAGTACGGCGAGCTCCAGGACCCCACTGCGGTTTCCCATGAGCCACCTCCCTCGGTCTAGTTTGTCATGACGTGATGTATCGGTTCGATACATCGTGCCGCCACTGTAAGCAGAGCCGGTGGCTGTGGACAACTCTTGACAAATACGACCTTTGTCACCTTCACCGAGCGGCACGCGCAGGAAACCTGTTACGTCAGACGCCGATCTGCGTTAATCGAATGACACTCAGCGTCGTAGCCCGGGAGCGGACGGTAATGACCGACAGTCATGGGAAGCACGCCAAGTCCGACGTGGAGGCCGACGGCGCGCTCGCCCGGCTGGCGCTGCGGTTCACCGCGTTCACCGAGAAGTGGCTGCCGGACGCGTTCGGTTTCGTGCTGGTCGGCACGTTCGTGGTGCTGCTGTTCGGGCTCGTCACCGGTGAGCCGCTGCTGAAGCGCCCCGACGACCCGGCCGCGACCAAGGGCTTCGGCCTGATCGATGCCTGGGGCATCGGGTTCTGGTCGCTGATCACGTTCACCCTGCAGATGGCGATGATCATCATCGGCGGGTACGCCGTCGCCACCAGCGGACCGATCGCGCGGTTGATCACCCGGCTGGCCCGGATCCCGAAGAGTCCGCGGTCGGCGGTCGCGTTCGTCGCCGCGGTCGCGATGCTGGCGTCGTACCTGAACTGGGCCTTCAGCCTGATCTTCGCGGCGATCCTGGCGCGGGAGGTCGCGCGCAACGTGCCGAAGGCGGACTATCGCGCGCTCGGTGCGATGGCGTTCCTCGGGCTCGGGACCGTGTGGGCGCAGGGGTTGTCCGGTTCGGCGGCGTTGCAGGTGGCGAGCGCGAGCAGCAGCCCGGCGCCGGTGCAGGAGGTGATCAAGGCCGGCGGCCACGCCAGCGGGCTGATCCCGCTCAGCGACACGATCTTCACCTGGCAGGCGCTCGTGGCGACGCTGATCGTGTACGTCGTCGGTGTCGCGATGGCGTGGTTCATCGCGCCCGGCGAGAACAACGCGCGGACCGCGGAGCAGATCGGGATCGAACTCAAACCACTCGTCGGGCGCGGATCGGCGTACAACGGCCAACGCCAGGAAACGCGGAGGCCTGGGGACTGGCTCGAGCACTCGCCGTTGTTCAGTCTGCTGATCGTGCTGCTCGGTGCGATCTACCTGGTCCGCTACTTCAGTGGGAAGAGCTTCTTCAACGCGCTCGACCTCAACACGGTCAACCTGATCCTGTTCCTGCTCGCGATGCTCCTGCACTGGCGGCCGTGGCGGATGGCTCGTGCGGTGCGCGACGGTGCGCCCGCGGCGGCCGGCGTACTGCTCCAGTTCCCCTTGTACGGCGGGATTTTCGGGATGATCGCCTACACCGGGATCTCCGCGCGGCTCGCCGGGTGGCTGGTGCAGGCGAGCAACCAGTTCCTGTTCCCGCCGCTGGTCGCGATCTACTCGTGCATCCTCGGCATCTTCGTCCCGAGCGGCGGCAGCAAGTGGGTGATCGAGGCGCCGTACGTGCTGCAGGCCGCGAACGAGTTGAAGGTCGACGCGGGCTGGATGGTCGTCGTGTACGACCTCGGCGAGGCGAGTGCGAACCTGCTGCAGCCGTTCTGGATGCTGCCGACGCTCGCCATCCTCGGCCTCAAGGCGCGCGACATCATGGGCTACACGTTCACGATGTTCCTGGCGTGTTTCCCGGCCGCGCTGATCGCCGTGACATTGCTCGCACCGCACGTCACGGGGTAACCGCTTGCAGCGACTTTGGGCCCGGCAGCAGGTGCTTGCTAGCATCCGGAGCGGATTCGGGCCTGTTACCACACCCACCGTAGTCTGTGGGGCAATGACTTCAGCGAGATCGTCGAGGATTGCACAGTGAGTGAAGCTCGTAGGAAGGCCGCCCCGCCGCCCCGGCGCAAGAAGCACTGGGCGCTCCGGGTACTCGGCTGGCTCGCCGCCCTCCTCTTCCTCGGCATCATCGGCTCGGTCGCGGCCTTCTTCATCGTCTACCAGACCACGAAGATCCCGGACCCGAACAAGGAGTTCGCCACCAACACAACCACGGTGACGTACGCCGACCAGCGCAACCCGCTCGGCTCGTTCTACGAGCAGAACCGGCACACGGTGCCGCTGTCGCAGATCCCGAAACACGTTCAGGACTCGGTGATCGCGGCGGAGGACCGGACGTTCTGGACCAACCCGGGGATCTCTCCGAGCGGTATGGTCCGCGCGGCCGTGAACATCGCCCGCGGTGAGCAGTTGCAGGGTGGTTCGACGATCACCCAGCAGTACGTCAAGATCATGTACCTGACCCAGGAGCGGACGGTCTCGCGCAAGCTCAAGGAACTGTTCATCGCGACCAAGCTCGGCCGGCAGCAGGACAAGAGCAAGACGCTCGAGGGCTACCTGAACACGATCTACTTCGGCCAGGGTGCGTACGGTATCTCTGCTGCGGGGGCCGCCTACTTCAAGCAGCCCGACCCGAACAAGCTGTCGATTCAGCAGACTGCCCTGCTCGCGACGGTGCTGAACAACCCGTCGCTGTTCGATGTCACCGATTCGGATCCGCGGACGAAGAAGCGGATCATCGATCGGTACCACTACGTCCTCGACGGTATGCAGCAGATGGGCACGATCACCGAGGCCCAAGAGAAGCAATACGGCAACTCGCTGCCGAGTCTCAAGGACCTGAGGAAGAAGAGCAGCCGGTACGCCGGCCCGAACGGTTTCCTGCTCGACATGGCCCGCAAGGAGCTGGCACAGCGCGGCTTCGACGAGGACGAGATCACCGGCGGCGGCCTGAAGGTGACCACCACCTTCAACTACACCCAGCAGAAGCGGATGCTGGACGCCGCGAAGGAACAGCCGAAGAAGAACGCCGGCCTGCACGTCGGGATGGCCGCCGTGCAACCGGGCACCGGTCAGTTGCTGGCGATGTACGGCGGGCCGGACTTCCTGAAGAGTCAGTTGAACTGGGCAACGACGAAGGCGCGACCGGGCTCGTCGTTCAAGCCGTTCGCACTGGCCGCGGCGCTGAAGGAGGGCAAGTCGCTCTGGGACACCTACCAAGGCGACAGCCCGATCGTGATCCAGGGCCAGAAGTTCGGCAACGAGCTGAACACCGACTACGGCGACGTCACGCTGATGAAGGCGACCGAGCAGTCGATCAACACCGCCTTCTACGAGCTGGTCGACAAGACCATGGAGGACGGCCCGAGCAAGGTGGTGGACGCCGCCGAGGCGGCCGGCATCCCGGCGTCGAAGACGCTGGAGAAGGACCGGCAGGCGCCGGCGACGGTGCTCGGCCCGGACGCGTACGCGTCGCCGGTCGACATGGCGAACGCCTACGCGACGTTCGCTGCCGAGGGCAAGTACACGCCGCTGCACGTGATCAAGGAAGTCCGCGGTCCCGACGGCAAGGTGCTGTGGTCGGACGCGAGTGTCATGAAGCAGCAGAAGCAGGCCTTCACGCCGGAGATCGCGAACCTGGTCAACTTCGCCCTGCAGAACGTGGTCGAGAAGGGCACCGGCGAGGGAGCAAAGGATCTGGACCGCCCGGTCGCGGGCAAGACCGGTACCGCCGGTGGTGTCGCGGTCGAGGACCGCAAGGAGAACGCGGCGTGCGACGGCTGTAAGGACGGCTCGGCGACGCTGACCTCGTGGTGGACGGGCTACACGCCGCAGGAGTCCACCTCTGTGCTGTACCGGGCCGGCGCCACCGGTGAGTCGGACCTCGACCCGTACAGCGACGACCCGGCCTTCTTCGGTGGCAACTGGCCGCTGAAGACCTGGCTGGCGTTCATGAAGGCCGCCCTCGACGGCGTGCCCGAAGCCGAGTTCGCCGATCCGGACAAGGACCAGATCAAGGACACGTCGACCCCGACGTACACCCCGCCGCCGAGTACTCCGCCGCCGAGCACGCCGCCGCCCAGTACTCCGCCCCCGAGTACTCCGCCGCCGAGCACGCCGCCGCCGTCGAAGCCGACGAACACCCCGACCAAGACCAAGCCGACGCAAACGACGACGACCCCGGTCATCCCGTCGCTGCCGACCGGCGGCACCACCAAACCGAAACCCACCGACACGCCGAGAACACCCGGCGGCTAGTGGCGTCCGCGCACTGGCTCCGGCCAGTGCAACCTGGATGAGGGACGATGGGGCTGTGACTCGGGTGGACTGTGGTGTGCGGCGGTGGGGGCGTGTTTGAGCGCTCGGCTGCCGGTGAGCCCAGGCCGGGGAAGGCTCGGCGGGCCCGGGTCGACGGGGTGGGCTGGCAGCGGTGGATGCCGACGCCGGTGGCTCGGGAGGTGCTCGGGTGGTGGCTGGTCACCCGGGTGGCGCTGTTCGTGCTGTCGGTCTCCGCGCCGCTCATGTTCAACCGGGGCAGTGACTACCCGAACGTGTGGAAGGCCTGGCTGCAGTGGGACGTCTGGCACCTGAAGGCGGTCGCTGAGTTCGGCTACAACCACGGTGAGCCGTCCGGTGCGCCGCTGGCCGCGTTCTTTCCGGGCTTCCCGGTGCTGGTCCGGCTGGTCAGCTACACCGGTATCGGCTACGTTGCCGCCGGCATCGTGGTGTCGGCCGTCGCCAGCGCCGTGGCGGGTGTGTACCTCGCGCGCCTGGCGCAGTACGAGTTCCCGGAGCTGAAGGGCATCGGCCCGAACGCCGCCATGGTCTGGTACGGCGCTCCGGTCGGGGTCTTCCTCGCGGCCGGGTACACCGAGGCGCTGTTCTGCGCCTTCGCGTTCCCGGCGTGGCTGGCCGCGCGGCAGGGGCGGTGGGCGCGCGCCGCCGTCTTCGTCGCGCTGGCGTCCACGGTGCGGGTGTCCGGGCTGTTCCTGATCTTCGCGTTGCTCGTCGAGTTCGTGACCTCGAAGAAGCGGGACTGGTTGTCGCTGCCGTGGCTGGCGCTGCCCGTCGTACCGGTGCTCGGCTTCATGGCGTACCTGAAGCAGATCCACGGCTCCTGGTTCGCCTGGCAGGACGCGCAGGAGAAGGGCTGGGCGCGGGAGTTCACCTGGCCGTGGATCTCGCTGATGCACACTTTCGAGGCCGCGAGCAAGGGCCACTTCCCGGCCGACCGCAGCGACTGGACCTGGATGTTCCGGGCCGAACTGGTCACGTTGTTCATCGGGCTGGTCCTGCTCGCCTGGCTGTTCTGGCGCCGGTCCTGGGGCGAGGCAGCCTGGGTCGCCGCCACGATCGGTGCGTTCTGTACGTCGTTCTGGATCTACTCACTCACCCGGGCCACCCTGCTGATGTGGCCGCTGTGGATCGGTCTCGCGGTCCTGGCCAGACGCAGACCGTGGATCGGTCGCCTCTACCTGGCCGTGGCGATACCGCTGGCGGCGATCTGGGCCGCCGGCTTCTTCACCGGCCGCTGGTCCGGCTGAGTAGTTCTGCTCAGGCGCTGGCCCTGTCGCGTACTTACCGTGGTCCCATGGAAGCCCGGACGGTCGGCAGGGTCGCCCTGCAGGCGCTCGTCGTCGGCGTGATCGCAGGCGTCGCGTACGCGCTGATGCGTCAGTTCGGTGCGCCGCTGTGCCCGCCGACCGGGGCGAGCTGCACCGTCGAGAGCGGTGGCGCGTTGTTCGCCGTACAGCTCGGTGGTGTGGCCACAGCGCTGGCGCTGCCCGTATTGGCGCTGCGGGCCGGTCTCGGATGGGTGTTCGCGGTCGCCGCGACGGCCGGAGTGCTGGCCGTGAACCTGGTCTGGTTCCTGTCGTTGTCCGGCATGTGGACAGTTCTGGAGTGAGGCAACCCTCGACGGGGTTCGAGCGTCGATAGGGGTGAAGGGGTGGCAGTCCGGGCGGGGACCGCCACCCCTCCTTAAGTTCCGGCGGAACCTCTCAGGGGCAGGCTCCGCCGACCACACCGAGGGCGACGGCACCAGCCGCCGCCCTCTGGTCATCTCTCAGCCGTAGTTGCGGTCGATCGACTGGGACGGGGTCGGGCTCGGCTTGGTCTCGGCGACGCGCTTGTCGCTCGGGTGCGTACCGGTCTCGACGCCCTGCAGGGTGCCCAGCAGCTCGATCTCCGACAGCGTGACGCCGTCAGCGGGCGGAGTGAACACCAGGCGGTACTGCGTGTACGCCTTGGGCGAGGCGATGCTGAAGGACCTCGTGTACGACGTCCACGGCCACTTCTCGCCGGTACGCCGGTCGACCGTGCTCCACGTCGTACCGTCGTTCGAGCCCTCGAGCGTCCACGCGGACGGCGCCGTACCCGTGGCACCACTCGTCAGCGTGTACATACCGACCGGACGACCCTGAGGCAGCGCGACCGTGACGGTCGGCTGGGCACCGGTGAGGGTGACCTGGGTCTTCGTGTCGTTGTCGATCAGGGCGGACACGTCGGCACCACCCGCACCGATCACGGCCCCGGTGTCGGACGTCGAGTCACGCCACGTCATCGGGTCCTCGCCGGGCTTGGTGATCGACGGCGGGGCGTCGTTCCGGCCGGTGCCCCACTTGCTCGGCTGGTCGGTCATCTCGAACTCGATCTTGCCGCCGTTGGCGATCAGGTCGTGCGGCAACGCTGTCGAGGTCCAGTTCTTGCCGTTGACCTTCACGCTCTTCACATAGATGTTGCGAGAGGAGTTCTGCGGTGCGCTGATCACCAGCTTCTTGCCGCCGGCCAGCCGGACGGTCGCCTTGGTGAACAGCGGCGAGCCGATCGCGTACGACGGTGAGCCGACCTGCAGCGGGTAGAAGCCCAGCGAGCTGAACAGGTACCACGCCGACATCTCGCCGTTGTCCTCGTCACCCGGGTACCCCTGCCCGATCTCCGAGCCGGTGTACAACCGCGACAACGCCTCACGGACGAGAGCCTGCGTCTTCCACGGCTGGCCCGCCACGTCGTACATGTAGGTGATGTGGTGCGACGGCTGGTTGCTGTGGCCGTACTGCCCCATCCGGACGTCACGCGCCTCGAGCATCTCGTGGATCGTGCCGCCGTACCCACCGGTGTGCAACGCGTCTTCCGGCGTACTGAAGAACTCGTCGAGCTTCTTCGCCAGACCGTCCCGTCCGCCGTAGATCGCGGCCAGGCCGGCCCCGTCCTGCGGAGTGGAGAACGCCATGTTCCACGCGTTCGTCTCGGTGTAGTCGTGGCCCCAGTCGCGCGGGTCGAAGGTGCTCGGGGAGTTGCCCCAGACACCGTCCGGGCCCTTGCCCTGGAAGAAGCCGACCGTCGGGTCGTAGAGCGTGACGTAGTTGCGGGCCCGGTTCAGGAAGTACTTGTAGTTGTCCAGGTACTCCTGCTTGCGCGGGTCGTTCTTCTTCGCCTTGTCGTACAGGGCCTTCGACATGTTCGCGATGCCGTAGTCGTTGATGTAGCCGTCCATCGACCAGCTGAAGCCCTCACCGGTGGTGTTGGCGGTGTAGCCGTTGAACGTGGACAGGTCCATGCCCTTGCGGCCGACGTTCTGCGACGGCGGTACGACGGACGCGTTCTTGACCGCGGCGTCGTACATCGCCTGGACGTCGATCCCCTTGATGCCCTTGAGGTAGGCGTCCGCGAAGGCCACGTCGGACGACGTACCGACCATCAGGTTCGCGTAGCCGGGGGAGGACCAGCGGGAGATCCAGCCGCCGTCCTTGTACTGCTGGACGAATCCGTTGACCAGGTCCGCCGCCTCGTCCTGCGCGAACAGCGAGTACGCCGGCCAGACGGTGCGGTACGTGTCCCAGAACCCGTTGTTCACATAGGTCTGACCGGCCACGATCTTCGAACCGGTCGTGGTCGGGGTGTCGGTGCCCACCTTCGGCGAGGTCGGCGACGCGTACTTGATCACCGGGTCCTTGACGGTCCCGGTGTTCTCGGAGCCGTTGTTCGGGTAGAGGAACAGGCGGTAGAGGTTCGAGTACAGCGTGGTCAGCTGGTCGGCCGTCGCGCCCTCGACCTCGATCGTGTGGAGTTTGGCGTCCCACGCGGCCTGTGCGGCGTCCTTGACCTTGCCGAACTTCGATCCCGCGGGAAGCTCCATCTCCAGGTTCTTCCGGGCCTGCTCGGTGCCGATCAGCGACGTGGCGAGCCGCAGCTGCACCTGCGTGGTCTTGGCGTCGAACATGAAGTACCCGCCGACGTTCGCTCCGCCACCGTCGGACAGCTTGCCCGAGGCAAGTACCTTCTGGTCCACGACGCCGTACACGAACAACCGGCCGGCGCCCGTGGACAGTCCGCTCTTGACGTCGGAGTACCCCGTGACCACGCCGGTCGCCGGGTCGAGCGTCAGCCCGCCGTTGTTGTTCACGTTGTCGAAGACCAGCGACGCCTTGCCGGCCGGGAAGCTGAACCGCAGCAGCGCGGCATGGTCGGTCGGCGCGATCTCGGCCGCGTTGCCGTTGTCGAACGTCACGCCGTAGTAGTACGGACGGGCGATCTCGTTGTCGTGGCTGAACGACCAGGCGCGCGCCTTCCGGTCCGCGGTCGGCGTGCCCGCGACGGACGGCATCACCTGGAAGGTCTGCCGGTCACCCATCCACGGGCTGGGCTCGTGGCTGATCGACAGCGCCTGCATAGTCGGCTTGTTCGCCTCGTTGTTGCCCTTGGCGTAGTCGTACAGCCAGGAGGTGGACCCGGCGTTCGTCACCGGCGTCCAGAAGTTGAAGCCGTGCGGTACCGCGGTCGCCGGGAAGTTGTTGCCCCGCGAGAAACCGCCGGTCGCGTTCGTGCCGCGGGTGGTCAGCGCGAGATCCGACGGGTGCTTGGCCGCGGTCTTCTGAGCCGCGCGGTCCGGGTTGATCGCGGCGGCGATCCGGACGTCGTCGATCCAGCCGCGGAACTCGGCCGGCCCGGACGGCTTGTCGTACCCGACCAGGATCCGCGTGATCGTCTTGCCGGCGGCAACCTTGCCGAGATCGGCCTCGACGTTGTTCCACTGGTTCGTGTAGAGCGCCTTGGAGTCGCCCTGCCCGCGGGGGCTGAGCTCGAAGCCGTGGTGGTCCTTGGCCTTCAGGTCGCTCAGGTAGGTGCCGTCGGAGAACGCCAGGTCGAGCGCCGCGTACGTGCTCGGGTAGCTGAGGTCGCCCTCGACGTGCTCCGGGAAGATCTTGTACGAGAGGCGGGTGTCCTTACCCACCTTCAGGTCGACGTCGGACACCTTGTTCCATGTGTACCCGCGGCCTTCGGCGTCCTGGTGCCCGGCGTACCGGAACGACTTGACCCCGGTGAAGCCGACGCGGGCGCGAGCGTTGTACGCGCTGGTCGGGCCGGAGTCGAGACGCGACTCGGCGACCGGGCCGGGTGGCGGCAGCGGGGCGCCGTTCGACAGGTACCAGTCGGCGAGCTGGACGATGTTCTCGCCGTGGTTCAGCGTGATGTCCAGCTTGAAGTACGTGTACGCCGTGTCGTTGGCGAAGCTGTACTCCTTCGTCTGGAACCGGTTCTCGAAGCTCTGACCGGTCCGGGTGTCCAGCGTGGTCCACGTGGTGCCGTCGTTCGAACCCGAGATGGTCCAGTTCTGCGGGTCGCGGCCGTCCGCGTCGTTCGCGGAGGTCAGCGCGTACTTCTTGATCACCACCGGGGCCGAGGTCTGGTAGACCAACCAGCCGGTCGGCTCGAACACCAGCCACTTGGTGAACTTGTCACCGTCGGCGGCGTTCGTGGCGATCTCGCCGCCACCGGTGTTCTCGCCGTTCGCGGTCACCTTGGTGACCTTGTCCATCTCGCTGCCGCCGATCCCGGTCGGCGTCGGCCCGCGCACCCCGTCGGTGCGTGGCTTCCCGTCCGGACCGGTCTCGACGGTGTCGGTGTAGCCCGGCTGTGGCTGGCCCGGCTCGAACGAGGTGAAGTACGACGTACCGCTGACAACCTCCTGTGGAGAGGCCGGAGCAGCGTGCGCTGGCGTCATGGCAGTAGACATTGTCACAACCAACGTGAGAGACGTGACGAGACCCAGTGGGCGGCGGAGATCCATCTACGCTCCTTGCACGGCCGGACCGACGCGACCCCCGTCCGCCGGTGTGGGTACGCGGCCCCGATGACAAGGTTGTCAGCCCACGCCCGGCCGGAATCGTCTCCCGCCGATCACGCGCGGTCAAGGCCTCGTCGCGTTCGGTCCGCTTCGAGCCGGAGTTTTCCACAAGTGGCAACGCGATCGGGCTGCGACAGGCACAGGCGGTAACTACAGTTACCTTGCGCGGTCCGCTGGGGAGACCGCACGTTCTCGGGAGGACGTAGTGGCTGTCGAACGTGCCGGGCTGGTCCGTCGGCAGCACACCCACCTGCTGTTACCCCATGCCTCCCTGGACGCCCCGCAGCGAGCCCTGTTCGAGGTGGCACTGCGCCCGGCCGGCTGGACGGCGGATCTGGACGACACCTCGACCATGTCCCTGCGCTGGAACCGTGGCGACGCGGCTCTGCGAGTGCAGACGCTCGGCTGGTTCCCGCTGCTGGTGACCGTGGGACCGATGGGGAAGGCGACCGCTGTCCACCGGGACGCCGCCGCGAGGCTGACCTCGGCGGTGCTGGCCGGCGGCGGGAAGAGCTTCACGGACCAGCAACTGGTCGAGTACCTGCCGCAGGCCCAGGCGCGCTGGCAGCGCGCCCTGCTGGAACGTCGACGGTTGTCCACAGCCGAGCGGTTGTTAGCGGCCCGCCGTTGTTCGTACTGCGGCTCGTGGTCCGACCTGTCGGCGACGCACTGTGCCGGGTGTCGCCGGCGGTTCACCACAGCTGACGACGCTGAACGTGACTCGACCGTCAGCCGTGCTTCGGCAACGGTCCAGGAAGCCGAGGCGATCCTGGCGGATCTGGCGCGTGGCGTGGTCCTGGAGCGGTTGAACGGTGCCCCGGCTGGTGTGCAGCATGGCTGAGCCGGCGGTCGCGACGCGTGAGGCCGAGCAGTGGGGCTGGGAGTACCGCGGGCGAGAGGTAGTGGTCGTAGAGCAGCAGGACCCGCCCGTACCCGCCGTACCGCCGCCGTCGGAGCTCGCGACGCTCGAGACCAAGCGGGCTGCCGCCGTACGGATGCGGCCTGTCCTCACCTGGACGGTGGTCGCTGCGGTCGTAGCCACCGGTGTGGTCGGTGTCGTGGTCGATCCGTTGGTGGCATTGGTGCCCGCGGCGGTAGCGCTCGGCCTCGGCTGGTTGTGCTGGGGGCGGCCGGAGCTGCTACGGCGGGCGAGCGCCAAGGAGCATCAGCTGTGGTTGGCCCACTGCGTCAGCACGATGGCCCGGTTCGAGCGCGACGTACAGGCGTGGCAGCAGGACCTGAGTGATCGGGAGCAGACCAAGTCCCTGCAGGTCAGCGCCGTACGCCCGTGGGTCCCGGTCGGCCCAGTGACGAAAGAGCGCGTCGACCTGTACGGCGGGACTGCCGCGGGCTGGCGTTCCGCGTTGCTCGCGATGGGGAGCTCGCTGATGAGCGCCGGCGGGCGTCTGGTCGTCCTCGACCTCACACAGAACGCCGTGATCGAGCCGCTGCGCCAGATGGCTTCCGACCACGGTGCACCGATCCGGTCCGCCGTCGTACCGGACGAGGCGCGCTCGCTGAACCCGCTCACCGGTCTGAGCGCTGATGAGATCGGTGTCGCGGTCGCGGAAGGGCTGCGCGCGGCCGAGCCCGAGCAGACCGAGTCGCGTGGTGTCGACGCGACCCTGGTGCAGCAGGTCGTCGAGTGCCTGACGGATGCTCCGGCGACCTTCACTCGGCTGCACCTGGCGTTCCAGGTGCTGCTGCGGCAGCTGCCTTTGGACCAGCGTGACGCGCTGACTCGGTCCGAGTACGCAAGGCTGTCCGATCTGTTGAGTGAGTCTGCCCGGCGTACGGCGGAGGCGCGGCTGTTCCGGCTGGCGGCCGGAGTGCAGCGGTTGTCCGCGGTCACCGGTGATGCGCCGATGGACGGGTGGGAGGACGACGACGTCTCGCTGCGGGTGTTCGAGCTGTCGCATCGCGAGCCGGAGCTGACTGCGTCGTTGCTCAGGCACCTGCTGTTCCAGATCACGATGGTCCGGATCCAGCGCGGTCAGCTGTCGGGGCGGGGCGAGCGGATCGTCGTCATCGCCGGGGCCGACGCGGTGGCGCGTCCGGAGCTCGAGCGGTTCGACGCCATCTGCCGACGCAACGGAATCCGCCTCGTGCTGCTGTTCGCGCATCTGCGGGACAGCGCGGTGGAGCTCCTCGGCGGCGGGGACGCCGTACTGTTCATGCGCCTCGGGAACGCGAAGGAGGCCGAGCAGGCCGCGACCTTCATCGGGCGGCAGCACCGGCTGGTGGCGAGCCAGTTCACGTATTCGCACGGGACGAACACGTCCACGTCGACATCGGACAGCACCACGCGCGGCAACAGTTCGTCGACGAGCGATTCGGTCGGCGTACAGACGTCGGACAGCCGGCAGGCGACGTTCGGGCTGCTGTTCAGTCGACGGCATCGATCCGGGTCCAAGACCTCGGGCGAGCAGTCCTCGTCGTCAACCACGGGCGGTACGTCGTGGTCGGAGTCGGCGTCGACGTCCGCGTCGAGCGGGACCACGGAGAGCACGTCGGTCGGGTATCAGCGCACGTACGAGTACTCCGTCGAGCCGACGGTGCTGCAGGGGTTGTCGCCGACGGCCTTTGTGATGGTGGATCCGTTGGATCCGGCCAGTCCGCGGCTGGGTGATTGCGATCCGCGGTTGGGTGCTTCGTGATCGCGTCCGGTGTCCCGCGGTGGCGGATCAGCTCGGTGCCGTTGGCGGGTGGTCCGGAGACAGAGGCGGCTGGGCGGCTGACGGCGCTGCGGCGCGGGTTGTTGCCTGCGTTGAGTGTGCAGGCGGCGGCTGGTCGGGCGTTCAGTTGTTGCTGGACGCGTCCGGTGGCCGGCGGGCCGATCGAGGTTCGGGTCGGGATCGAGCCTGTGGACGGCGCGGTTTCGTACCCGGTCGGCGCGCGGGCGGTCGCTGCGGACGCGGTCGACTTCGCTTACTGGGTGGGTGTGGACGGTGCGCACGACGTACTCACTGCGCTTCCTGAGGCTGAGGTGGAGCCGGCCGGGACGCTGGAGGATCTTGCGGAGGCGTTGCCGGCGTTCGCGTGGCTGGTGCGGGCTTCGCCGCTCGGCGCGCAGGATCGGGGCGAGTTGCTCGACGATCTTCACCTGCGGATGACGATCGGGCTGGACCGCGAGAAGATCTCGGGGCGTGATGCGCTCGAACTGGAGCGCGATCGCGCCCGGTACCGCGACTTCTCCGCCGCCCAGGGCGGTCTGTGGACCGTACAGATCCTCGCCGGCGCCACCGACGAGTCCACGGCTCACCTGATCGCACAAACCCTGTCCGGCACAGCCGACCTGCACGCCACGCCGTATACCCTTCACAACACCACTGGTTTGGAGCCGACTGGCTTCGCGGCGACCGGGGAGTTGCTGGCGGCCGTTGCGCGGCCGCCGGTGCGGGAGATCGCCGGGGTTCGCGTCGTCGAACAAGTGCGCTTCGACCTGACGCCTGAAACGCCTGCGGACGGGATCCCGCTGGGCGACGTCATCGACGCGTCCGGGCGCGCGGTCGGGACCATGACCGTTTCCCAGGACACCCTGAACCGGCACGCGTTCGTCGCCGGCGCCACCGGCTCGGGCAAATCGCAGACGATCCGCCACCTGCTCGAGGGCCTGACCGCGGCCGCCGTACCGTGGCTGGTGATCGAGCCGGCAAAGGCGGAGTACGCCGGAATGGCCGGCCGACTGGGCCCGGACTCAAGTGTCGCGGTCGTCCGGCTAGGCGACCCGGACGCCGTACCGCTCAGCCTGAACCCACTCGAACCGGAAGCCGGGTTCCCCCTCCAGACGCACCTCGACCTCGTCCGCGCACTCTTCCTCGCCGCGTTCGAGGCGAACGAACCCTTCCCACAGGTCCTCAGCCAAGCGCTGACCCGCTGCTACACGTCGTACGGCTGGGACCTCGCCCTCAGCACCGGCGGCCCGCAGTACCCAACGCTCGCAGATCTGCAGCTCACCGCACGCCAGGTCGTCGACGACATCGGGTACGGCGCCGAACTCGCCGCCGACGTCCGCGGCTTCGTCGACGTCCGCCTCACCTCCTTGCTGCTCGGGACACCCGGCCGATTCCTCGGCGGCGGGCACCCGCTAGACGTCGCGGACCTCCTCAGCCGCAACGTCGTACTCGAACTGGAAGACGTCGGCGACGACCAGGACAAGGCGTTCTGCATGGGCGTCGTACTGATCCGCCTGATCGAACACCTCCGCGTCCGCCGCGGCCCGTCGTCCACCCTGCGACACGTCACCGTCGTCGAAGAGGCCCACCGCTTGCTCAAGGCAAGCACTGACGGCACCGCCGGTCACGCCGTCGAGATGTTCGCCGGCCTGCTCGCCGAGATCCGCGCCTACGGCGAAGGCCTGGTCGTCGCCGAACAGATCCCCGCCAAGGTCATCCCCGACGTCGTCAAGAACTCCGCCCTCAAGATCCTGCACCGCCTCCCCGCCGCCGACGACCGCGAAACCGTCGGCGCCACCATGAACCTCGACACCCCCCAATCCCGAGCCGTCGTCTCCCTCCCACCCGGCCAAGCCGCCACCTTCACCGATGGCATGGACCGCCCCATCCTCGTCCGAATCCCACCCGGCGAGGAACGTGAACGCCGCGCTGCGTCACCTCCGACCGTTGCGGCGGCCGGTCGGCGAAGTCCAATCTGCGGAGTGAGCTGCCAAGACCGGCTGTGCACACTACGACAGATCGCAGACGCCGCACGGTTCCTCGAGGACAATCCGCGTTTCGTTCTCTGGGTCGAACTGCTGACGGTGGCGCACCTCGCCGCTCTCCCCAAACCGGTTCCGACAACCGCGTGGTCCTTCACCGACATCTCGCCAGAGACACTGCAGTGCGCCATCGCCGAGGTCGTGGGTCGTGCGGTGACGGGACGGGTCACCGCTATCGAGACCGACATCTCACCAGCTCTTCTGATCGATCATCTTGCCCGGACCGTGCTTGGCGTCCTCAGGGGGCAGGAGCTGCAATGCCCGGCAACGGAGATCGAGTGGCAGGCTGGTGATTTCAGGTACGCGGACGTCGCCGACGCACTGCGGTCGTACAGCGGGCCATGGGATGCGCCGCACCCTCTGACCTTGGAGTGGGAGGCCCGAGGCCTGAAGGTTTCGGGAGCGACGATCGAGGAACAGATCGGAAGCTTCCTGAAGTGCCGCTCGCCCGAAACCTCCACTGATCTGTTACTCGGCGACGGAAGACTTCTCAGCGCGGCCGCCCGGCTGTCGACAGCCTCGGAGCCGTACCTGCAGTTGCTGACCGCGACCCGCGGACTGACCGTGCCGAGCGGATGGCACCGCTACGTCTTCCGAATGCTCGAAACGGTGGGCGAGTAGCGCATGGATCGACCGTCTCGACCATCGGAACCCATCGAGCCGAGCGACCCCGACGAGCCGCGTCTCGACCCGGCCCCGGTCGACCGACGACCGGACGCGGAGATCGACAGGCGACAGGAACCTGCTGAGGATCGGGTCGTGTCGGAAGCGGCCGAGCCCGCTGACGAACGAGGCCGAGCCGAAGCAGACCGGCCCGTCGAAGCCAGGCTGTCCGACGGCACTCAAACGACCAGCCAAGAGACGCCTGATCACCTGTCTGCCGACCTGCGCGAGCAGATGCTCCGCGACCCGAGATTCACGCGCCTGGGTTGGGGCGCCGAGCCTGGCGTCGAGGAGCAGTACGTCGCGAGGGAGGCCGCACAGCCGGTGGCCGACGCCGAGTCTGATCAGTCCGAGGAAACCGTGACCGGCAGACGAGTTGCAGAGCAGATGGAGGACGAATCGTCCGGCGCAGCAACCGATGCCGAGGACAACAGCGGGGATCCGGCCGAGGAGGCAGCAGATGTATCCGTGCCGTTCTCGGTCGACACCGAGGTCGACAGCGAGCCGATCAAGTCCCGCTTCGACCGTTGGGATCCAGAGAGGCTGGCGATGGCGCGACCGCCGAAACCCGAGGTATCCGAGGCGGACGACGTTCAGCCTGATGACCGGACCGAAGGAAATGACCGACGGGCGGAGGACGAACGGAATGGAGTGGCCTACATCGCCGCCAGCAAGGACACCCGTCCCTGGCTGGCGCCGGCCGCGGAATGCGAGCCGATCGTCCAGAGCGTGTACGCCTCGATCGACCAGTCGGACGGTCATGGTCACATCCGCCACGGCGCGATGGGCTCCGACGAGATGCAAGCCCGCAGGGTCGCTTTCAACGAAGACCCGGCGCAGCCGGACCCCGAGAAACGGGCGCTTGGCGTCGACGGCATCGACGACTCCAAGCAGCATTATTGCGGCAAGGATTCGACGAGGGTTCATGACGCGACGGCTCTTGCCGCGGTCTATGTCATGGCGGCGGAGCACCCTGAGGTGCGCGCGGTGCTGGACAGGCCCTTCGACGAGAACGTCCAGCCTCGTGACATCGCCGTACCCATCGCGGAGCTCTTGGGGTCGGACGGTCACGAGTTCTGTTCGGGATTCACGCTGAAGGGCTGGCCGGAGGCGAAGGCTGCTCGGAAAGAATGGTTGCAAGTCGCAAGGGCCGGCGGGGATCTCTCGGAGATGCCCGAACCAGAGGTCGAACGGATTCCGACGTTCGAAGGCGGCGACATCAAGATCGTCTTCAAGCGGAATCTTGAAGCCAAGAGGTACGGAATCTACACGCTCTTCCCGCGTCCGTTCGAAGAATGACTGAGGAGATCCACGTGAGCTACTCCGGCGAGTACTGGCTGAAGCACAGCGATGCGCCGTTCGCCACCTTCCTGGCGGTTGTGCAGTCCCATCTTCATTCCGAGGCCGACCCGGACAACTTCGCCGCCCTGAAACGCCGGGCGCAGAGCGATCGCCCTGACGACGCGGAGTTGCAGACCTTCAGGTCGGAGCTGTCGCGGCTGTTGGCGGGCGACCGCGAAGGATTGCCGAGCGACGCGATAGGCCTCGCCGCCGACGGCGACGACTGGAGCACAGATGACGAGTTCCTTCTCTGGTTGTGGCAGCAGTTGTATCCGAACGAGCCAGTTCCGTCCGGTCAGTGACGGCTTGTATCGGCACTGTGGCTGAGAGGCGGTCCGTGGCCCGCGGTGTGGGGGCGCGGGTAGGTTGAGGGTATGGACGAACGTGTGCTGGTCACGGGGGCGTCGGGGTTTGTGGGGCGGGGTTTGGTGGGGGCGTTGCGGGGGGGGGGGGTGTTGGTTACTGCGGTGGATCGGGAGCCGCCGGATCCTTCGTGGGATTCCGGGGTGCATGTGGTGACGGGGGATCTTGCGGAGCAGGAGACTTGTGTTGCGGCGTTTGAGACTCGGCCTACGGCGGTGGTGCATCTGGCGGCGTTGACGTCGGTGTTGCGGTCGGTGGACGCGCCGATGCAGACGTTCGCGCAGAACGTGACGATTACCCAGGTTCTGCTGGAGTTGAGTCGCGGTAGTGGCGTGGACCGGTTCGTGCTGGCGTCGACGAACGCGGTTGTGGGGGATGTCGGTACGTCGACCATCACCGCGGACCTGCCGTTGCGGCCGTTGACGCCGTACGGCGCGACGAAGGCGGCGGGTGAGATGTTGCTGTCGGCGTACTCGGGGAGTTACGGGATGGCGACCGCGGCGCTGCGGTTCACCAATGTGTACGGGCCGGGGATGTCGCACAAGGACAGCTTCGTGCCGCGGATGATGCGGGCGGCGCTGAGCGGCACCGGGGTGAAGGTGTACGGCGACGGGCGGCAGCGGCGGGACCTGGTGTTCATCGACGACGTGGTGAACGGGGTGCTGCTGGCGCTCGACAGCAGGTACGACGGGCGCGCGATCATCGGGTCCGGGCGGTCGGTGTCGGTGCTCGAGATGATCGATGCGGTACGCGCGGTGACCGGATGCCCGGTGCCGGCCGAGCACATCGACGCGCCGGCGGGCGAGATGCCGGCCGTGGTCGTGGACATCGCCAACGATCTCGGCTATCGGCCGACGGTGTCGCTGGAGGACGGTCTGGCCCGGACGTGGCAGTACTTCAAAACGCAGTGAGCAAGCTGCAAAGAGCACTGAGGAAGCACTGGCTCCTGGCCGTCTTCCTGGTGGTGGGGATGGTGCTGCGGGTGCTCGCGGTCGTCGCGTACCGGCCGGCGATCATCTACACCGACTCCGTCCAGTACCTGACCAACATGGGTGAGCTCAGCCCGGACAAGCTCAACCCGATCGGGTACGACTTCGTGCTCGGCCCACTGGTTGCAATCGGGGGACTCACCTTCGTAGTGATCGTGCAGCACCTGACCGGTCTGCTGCTCGGTGTCGCGATCTACGCCCTGGCGCGCAGGCTCACGGTCTACCGCTGGCTGGCTGCGTTCGCCGCCGCGCCGATCCTGCTCGACGCGTACCAGGTGCAGATCGAGCAGAACATCATGGCCGAGACCACGTTCGACGTGATCCTGGTGGCGATCCTCTGGCTCCTCCTCGCCAAGGGCGTGCCGGGCTGGCGGCGCGCGGGCGCTGTCGGCGTACTGGTCGGCGCCGCCTTCACGGTCCGCGCGATCGGCCTGGTCCTCCTCATCGCAGTCGTGCTCTACCTCCTCGCCACCAAGAAACAGCAGGTACGCCGTACAGCAGCCGCCGTCGCGGGATTCGGCATCGTCTTCGCCGCGTACGCGGGCTACTACCACGCGGAAACGGGCCGCTGGGGTTTCACCGGCGCCGAGAACCAGATCCTGTACGGGCGGACCGCCACGGTCGCGAACTGCGCCAAGCTGCCGCTCAACGAGGGCACGCGCCTGTTCTGCCCGAAGGAACCGCTCGGCCAACGCCTAGGCGTGGACAACTACGCCCACAACCACTACGGCGACCCGAACTGGCCCGGCCCGCTTCCACCCGGTACGACGAAGCGTCAACTGGCGACCGAGTTCGCACACGAGGTCATCAAGCACCAGCCGCTGGACGTGACCTGGGCAGCGCTGAAAGACTTCGCGAAGGGATTCGCACCTACTCGGACCAGCGAGCCGAACGACGTACCGCTGGACCGCTGGCAGTTCCAGCTGACCTACCCGAACCTCAAAGACCCCAACACCGCAAAGGCCGCGGTGAAATGGGGAGGGTCCGAGCCACACGTCTCTCACGGGCCCGCGGTCGTTCTGCGCGCTTACCAGCTCCACGGCGGCTACACGTCCGGCACACTGCTCGGTCTGAGCGCTCTGATCGCACTGGCCGCAGTAGCCGGGCTGGGGCGAGCAAAGGGATCTGGACTCCGCGCAGCAGCGCTCCTGCCTGTTGCGGCCGGAGCGATCCTCTTGCTTGGCTCAGCGGCCTTTGAGTTCTCCTGGCGCTACCAACTGCCGGGCCTGGTGTTGTTCCCGTTGGCAGGTGCCATCGGCTTACGTGCGGTGCTCGGCAAGGACCAGGCACGACCTCCGATGGCGGACTACCCGGACGCCGTGGACTCCGAAGCCGCAAAGGACCTGAAAACAACAGAGTTCGCTCCAGTCGTAGTAGTCATCGCCGCCTACAACGAGGCTGACGGCATCGGGCCCGTGCTCACCAACATGCCGAAGACCTGCGCGGGGCTCCCGGTCGATGTGCTCGTCGTCGTGGACGGCGCCACCGACAACACCGCCGAGGTCGCCCGTGAACACGGGGCCTACGTATGTGTTGCCAAGAGCAACCGTGGTCAGGGCGCGGCGCTCCGGCTCGGGTACCACCTGGCAGCGCAAGGCGGAGCGCAGTACGTCGTCACAACCGACGCGGACGGTCAGTACGACAACGACGAGCTGGAAACCCTTCTGGAGCCGATCCTGCTCGACCGGGCCGACTTCGTCACCGGGTCGCGCCGCCTCGGAGCGGAGGACGCGGACAGCCGGCTGCGCTGGGTCGGCGTCCGGGTGTTCGCCGTCCTCGCGTCGGTCCTCACGCGCCAGAAGCTGACCGACACGTCGTTCGGGTTCCGTGCGATGCGGGCTGAGCTGGCGACGGCGGTGACGCTGCGTGAAGCGCAGTACCAGTCGTCCGAACTCCTGTTGGGCGCGCTCGCGCTGCAAGCCCGCGTGGTCGAGCTGCCGATGACGATGCGCCGCCGTGGAGACGGCAGCAGCAAGAAGGGCCCCGGCCTTGTGTACGGCGCGAACTACGGGCGGGTCATGACGACGACGTGGCTACGGGAGTACGTGCTTCGGCGGGGGCGGCGCCGGTCCTGGCGAACACCAGCCGGTCGAACAGCACGAACTTCACGATGAACAGCACCGCATAGGTCCCGAGGTACGAGCCGGTCACCAGAGCGGTCTTCCACAGATGCGACTCGAGGGGCTGCACCAGGTGATCGGTCACGGACGTGACCACCGCGGCTATGATCGCCGACCCGACCACGATGATTGTGTACGGCAACTTCTGCCCGCTGCGGCCCCAGGTCCAGCGGCGGTTCAGCACGTAGTTCGGCACCACGCCGGAGACCCAGGCGACCAGGCTCGCGACGATCGCCGCCGTACCGAACCAGTAACACAGCGCGAACGCCACCTGGCTGACCACGGTGGCGATCACGGAGGACGCAGAGTACTTCGCCCACAGCAACAATCGGCTGCGGGAGAGATAGGCCTTGGTGAGTACGCGCATCGCGGCCTATTCTGCACCCCCACACCAGCCTGCGGCAGTACGCCGGCAATTCTCAGCCGATTGCCAGCGAATAGGTGGGACTGGTCACGTTACTGGAGTGGGTACTCGGGATAGGAAGGAGTATGACGACGTTTCCCGACCGGAAGGCGGCCGAGCCGTGCGCGTACTCGTCCTGGGCGGTGACGGCTACCTAGGGTGGCCGACTGCACTGCACCTCTCCGACCGCGGCCATGACACGGCCGTGCTCGACAACATGGCCCGGCGCGGTTACGACCGCGAGCTGGGCGTCCAGAGCCTGGTCCCGATCGAGGATCTCGAGAGTCGGGTCGCGGCCTGGGAGGAGGTCTCCGGCCGGCGGATCCCGGCGTACGTCGGTGATCTGCTCGACGCGGACTTCGTCTACCGGGTGCTCACCGAGTTCAACCCGGACGCGATCGTGCACTTCGCCGAGCAGCGCGCCGCGCCGTACTCGATGATCGACCGCGAGCACGCCGTCTACACCCAGCACAACAATGTGGTCGGCACGCTGAACCTGATGTACGCCATCGCCGAGATCAACCCGGACATCCATCTGGTGAAGCTCGGCACGATGGGTGAGTACGGCACGCCGAACATCGACATCGAGGAAGGCTGGCTGGAGGTCGAGCACAACGGCCGCAAGGACCGGATGCTCTACCCGAAGAAGCCGGGCTCGTTCTACCACCTCAGCAAGGTGCACGACTCGCACAACCTCGAGTTCGGCTGCCGGATCTGGGGGATGCGCGTCACCGACCTCAACCAGGGCGTGGTGTACGGGCAGCAGACCGACCAGACCGTGCGGGACGCGCGGCTGGCGACGCGGTTCGACTACGACGCGGTGTTCGGCACGGTGCTCAACCGGTTCGTCATTCAGGCGGTGCTCGGCGAGCCGCTGACCGTCTACGGCAGCGGCGGGCAGACCCGCGGGTTCCTGGACATCCGGGACACCGTCGAGTGCATCCGGCTCGCGGTGGAGAACCCGGCGGACGCGGGCGAGTTCCGGGTCTTCAACCAGATGACCGAGAGCTACTCGGTGTCGCAGCTCGCCGGCCTGGTCGCCGAGTGCTTCCCCGGCCCGGTCCAGGTCGAGCACCTGGACAACCCACGGGTCGAGCTGGCCGAGCACTACTACAACGTCAAGCACACCGGTCTGGTCGGCCTCGGCCTCCAGCCGCACCTGCTGTCGGACACCCTGATCGAGTCGATGTTCGACATCGTCTCCGCCAACAAGGACCGCGTCGACGCGGCGGCGCTACTGCCGACGGTCCGCTGGCAGGGTCACCTCAAGCGGTGAAGAAGCAGAAGATGTGACCGACCGGGTCGGCGTACACCCGGACGTCGGGCTGCGGCTGGAACTCCATCAGCCGTGCCCCGGCGTCCATCGCCCGCTGGTGCGCCGACTCGAGATCATCCACCTGAATGTCCAGGTGTAGCTGCATCTGCTGGACGCCGGTCTCACTCGGCCAGGTGGGCGGCTGATAGTTCGGCTCCAGCTGGATGGACAACCCGGTCGGGAGGTCGGGATTCCAGACGGTGACCCACGTGTCGTCGTGGGCGTTCAGGTCCCAGCCGAGCAACTGACTGTAGAACTCCCCGAGCGCCCGCGGGTCCGGCGCGTCCAGCACTACACCTTTCAACGCGTATTTGTGGCTCATCCACGACACGCTAACGGCGTGCACCGACAAGAAGTGTCGGGAGGACGGCGAGGAAGCGGTCCCGGCGCCCGCGGCCGGCCTGCTCCTTGAGCCAACCCTCGGCGTCCTCCTGGGTGATCAGTGCCTTGTCGACGGCGGCTTCCGCGGCCCCGGCCAACTGCGGGGCCATCAGTGCGTAGTCGGTGACGACTTCGGTGTGTACGGCGACCTCGACATCGGTGAAGCCCGTGTCGAGAAGGACGTCGCGCAACGTGCGCGTGGCGCGCGGAGAGACCGTTCGGGACTCGAGACCGAGGCGGATCACGTCGGTCAGGTCCTGGTCGGAGCTGTCGATCAGGACGAAGCCGTAGTCCTGCCCGCCCACCACGATCCGCCCGCCGGGACGCAGTACCCGATAGGCCTCGGCCACCGTCGGACCGGAATCCTCGAGCAGATGGAACAGCCGTAACGCGCGGTAGCCGTCCATCGACCCGTCCTCGAGCGGCAGGCCGTCGGAATGTGCCACGTGAAACATCGCCCCGGGCGCCCGCTCCCGGGCGGCCTCGATCGCGTCGGGATCGGCGTCGACCCCGGTCACCTTGAGGCCCTTCCGCGCCAGCTCGGCCACCGCATGACCCGCCCCGCACGCGACATCGACGCAGGCCGCGCCGCGTTTCAGCCCCAGCATCCGGTACGACGCCGCACGCAACTCCGCCGCCCCGGCCCGCTCCTCGATCCGCTCCAGAAAACTCATACGTCCACGCTGCAACTTCAGGTGGACCTTAAGTCAACCGGGGCCGAAAGGGCACCTCTTGCACAGGTTCGTTGACACTGCGTGGTCATGACAACACACTGTGAGTGCCAATTTCAGGGTGTCGGGGGGAACCATGCCCGTGGACGAAGCGTCAGCAACCCGGCTTGTCACCAGATTGCGCGACCTGCTGGGTCGCCAAGCCATGGTCTTCGAGGACAACGGCATACCGGGTGAGGAGCCTCTGGTTGTCGTGGTGCTGCCCGCCGCCCTCGCGACGGAGTTGCGGGCCGGTCCCGCACCACTCGTCGAGTTGTCGCCTGCCGAGACGGCGGTTGCGGAGCTCGTCGCGCGCGGACTGTCGAATCGGCGCATCGCCGAGCACCTGTTCCTGTCGCGTTTCACGGTCGAGACGCACCTCAAGCGGATCTTCGGGAAGCTCGGCCTGTCCTCGCGGGCAGAGCTCGCGGCGCTCGTCGCGTCCGGCCGGCTGAATACCTGAATTCAGGGATACCTGACGGCACGAGCGCGACGGCACAGTGTTCCGGACGCGGCCCCGCGATCACGCGGACCGCCACAGCGAACTGGGGGACTGGTGCCATGGGCAAGCTCACGGGTTTCGTCTCGCCCGCCGGAGACAAGGCCTACTTCTTCACCGACAGCGACTATGTCCGGTACGACGTCGCGGCGGACCGGGTGGACGACGGCTACCCGCTGCCGATCGCGGGCAACTGGCCGGGACTGTTCGAGTCCGGCATCGACGCGGCCGTGTGCTGGCCGGACGGGTCGGTGTACTTCTTCGCCGGCGACCAGTACGCGAAGTACGACTGGGAAGCCGACCGGGTCGCGGACGGTTACCCGCAACCGATCGCCGGCAACTGGCCAGGGCTGTTCGAGTCGGGTGTCGATGCCGGAGTGGTGTGGAACAGCGGCAACGCCTACTTCTTCTCCGGTAGCGAGTACGTGAAGTACGACCCCGTCGCGAACCAGGCCGTGGACGGACCGCTGCCGATCGCGGGCAACTGGCCGGGGTTGTTCGAGTCCGGTATCGACGCGGCCCTGTGGTGGCCGAGCGGAAAGGCCTACTTCTTCTCCGGCGACCAGTACGCGCAGTACGACGCCGAGGCGGACAAAGTGGCCGACGGCTACCCGCTGCCGATCGCGGGCAACTGGCCGGGACTGCCGATCGGCGCGATCGTGCCGCCCAGCACCCAGCCCGACGGGCAGGCGATCTCGGTCCGGGACTACTTCCCGACCTTCACCCAGCCGCTCGAGGGCCGGGTCCCGTACATGTACCAGGACGTCAAGGGACTCGTGACGGTTGCCGTCGGCAACTTGATCGATCGGCCGGAGGACGCGGCGGCACTGTCCTGGGTGCACATCGCCACCGGTCTGGCCGCGACCCGCGACGAGATCGTCGCGGAGTGGCACCGGATCAAGAACGCGCCCGGCCTGGCCAAGGGCGGCCATCTCGCGGCGAAGAAGATCGCGACCCTGAAGATGACCGAACTCGCGATGGACGAACTGGTCAAGGCGAAGTTCGACACGAACGAGAAGCGGCTCGCCGCCTTCTACCCGGACTGGGCGAACTGGCCGGCCGACGCCCGGCTCGGCGCCCACAGCATCGCGTGGGCCGGAGCGTACTTCCCGGCCAAATGGCCCAACTTCAACGCCGCCGCGAACGCCCAGGACTGGGCCGCCGCGGTGACCCATTGCACCTTGTCCGAAGCCGGCAACCCCGGGATCGCTCCGCGCAACAAGGCGAACCGGCAGCTCTTCTCGAACGCCGCCGCGGTGGTTGCCCGCGGCATCGACCGCACGCTCGTCTACTACCCGACCGCACTCTGAACCTGGGGGACACCATGCCTTTTCCACTGAACGACCTCGGCAACGCCGTCCGTGCGCAGATCTACCAGACGGTGGTCGGCGGCGACGCCACCGTGAAGCCGTCGCCGAACACCTTCTTCACCTGGGTGACTCCCGGGCTGCCGTTCACGGAGAACGAACTCGACTTCGCCGCCGACGGGATCTTCTCCGCCCCCGACGCGGAGACCCAGAACAAGCGCGTCATGCACGCCTACAACCTGTCGACCCTGCTCGACTTCATCCCCGACGTCGAGGGCCCGTACGGCGTCGAGCGCCAGGAAGCGATGTACAAGCCGGACGCGGAGAAGCGGCTGAGCGAGATCTACCGGCAGATCCTGCGGTTCTCGAAGGTGGCGCACTACGAGCTCACTGACGCGGAGAAGGCGAAGCTCGAGAAGTTCAACAACCTGCTCTGGGAGAAGAAGACCGTCAAGGACCTGATCACCGACGAGGAGAAGGAGGTGACCGAGGCCAGCGCGATGATGCTGGCCTACTCCGAGAAGATGGCGGCGTACCTCGACGCGGCGGCGGAGTACAACTCCAAGCGCGCCGCGGCGGCCGGAGCCACCGGCCCGGACGGCAAGGTGGCCTCCGCCGACTGGATCCTGAACCAGAAGAACTACGCCCTCAAGGTGAAGGCCGCGATGGACGCCTGGACCAGTGGCGGGTACCGCAACGAGGTCGACAAGATCAACGCCTACATCAACCAGACCACCGAACGCAGCTTGGCGCTGTGGAAGCAGTCCCTGGAGGAGCGGTACGACGCGGCCCTGATCGCCACGCCGGAAGTCGGCGTCTCGTTCCCGTACACCACGCTCGTTCCGGGTGACATCGCGAAGTCGGCCGGCTGGACGGAGATCGGTGTCACGCACAACTACACCGAGTGGTCCAAGGATCAGACCAACACCAGCTGGAATGCCGGCGCGGGGGTCGGCTGGGGCTTCTTCAGCTTCAACGCGGGCGTGCGCCAGGACAACACGGAGTACACCGAGAACCATCAGGTCAACGACTTCAAACTGAAGTTCGAACTGGCGCAGGCCGTCATCGTCCGGGCCGGCTTCTACCCGGAGTTCTTCGCCAACCGCGGCTGGATCCTCCGCAAGGGCGAGGGCTGGACGTTCGACGACATGCCGTCGGACGGCGCCCGCCCGCCGAAGGGCGAGTTCATCGGGTACGCGACGCAGGCGATCTTCGCGCGCAACCTCGAGGTGACGTCGAGTGACTTCGTCTCGGCGTACAACGCCACCACGTCGAAGACCGAGGTGTCCGGCGGTGTCGGCTGGGGACCGTTCCGGCTCTCCGGCGGCTACAGCCGGTCGAGCAGCCACGAGGACTTCAAGGCGACCGTGGACGGCGAGACCCTGCGGGTTCCCGGCATGCAGATCATCGGGTTCGTCAATCACCTGATCGGCAAGGCGCCGAACCCGCTGGAAGAGCTCAAGGACGCGGACTTCGAGTAACCACTGGGGGAGTCGGAACGATGACAGGAATCGACGCGACGGTCGTGCTCGGCATGGCGGCGAAGGTCGAGCAGGTGTTCGCCGAGGACGGGGCCTATCACGGCTTCCCGATGGCGCCGATCGGGATCCGGGCCGACAGCCTGATGGCGATGGCCAACGACCCGTTCGGTGCCGGAGCGGCCGCGCAGGCGCAGTTCTCGCTGCTGGTGAACGAGATCCCGGAGGGACCGCTGTGGCAGCCCGACGGTGATCGCCTGTGGACGGTGTACGCCGACGTGCTCGGCGCGAACGTCGACGACGTACCGCGGACGCCCGCGCAGGAGGCGGCGTACCGGAGTGCTTCGGCGCTGCTGTACGTCGAGGACGGAGGCCGGCTCGTGCCGAGTCCGACGATGATCGCCTACCAGCAGTACCGGGACGCGTTTCTGGCGGCCGGTCAGGAGTACAACAACCGGCGGGGTGCGGCCGAGCTGTCCACCGATCCGGCGGTCAAGGCCAAGTGGTCGGCGGACGAGCCGGCGCTGGCAGCGGCGGTCACCGACGCGTCGACGGCCTGGACCGTCCAGGGCAGGCGCGCCGACGTGGAGAAGGCCCAGCGGACGATCGCCGATCTCGGCTCCTCCTCGCCGATCCTGATGTGGGAGAAGTACCGGCAGTTGTACGACCCGACCGGCGCGGGGGACCCGTCGCTGACCACGCCGGACGGGCTGACATACCTGCCGACCGGCATCCTGCCGTCCAACGTGACCCAGGTGGAGTGGGCCCGGATCACTGTCACCGCGGGCGAGCTGGCGCAGCTCGTCGCACAGGCGCCGGCCGACCTGCGATCCAGGTTGGCCGGCGGCGGGGACTCCGGGACGGAGGTGCTGACGTTCGAGTACTCGTTCGTCACCGTGACCAGGCCTTGGTTCGCGCCGGAGGTGTTCGCGTCGCACGCGTGGCGCTTCGCCGACGCGTCCCGGATCCTGTCCGACGGCGGCAGTCCGCCGAAGGGCCAATGTACGGCGTACGTGAGCGGGCTGGTGCTGGCGCGCAATGTCACCGTGCAACGCCGCACGGTCGGCGGCACTCCGCCGGACGGGAGTCTAGGGTTCGTCCCGGTGCAGACGAACACCTCAGCAGAGATGCTGACTGCGCCTGCCGCCCTGTCAGCGCGGGCCACTGGCGCTCCGGTTTCGCCGATGGTCCCGGCCATCCGACGCTCCGTGGAGGTCCGCGAGGGTCCGCCGATCATCTGGAAGCCCGGGCCGCAGCCGGTCCCCAACCCTCCGGTTGTCACCACCACTGATCCAGGCGACGTCTTCGTGCTGGCTTTCCAGTGCCGCCTGCTGCCGAAGGCGCCGGATCCCACACCGCTCATCGCGCGGCAGGCCCCGGCGCTGCGTGTCTACAAGGTGGTCTCCGGCGACTCCCTCGGCAAGATCGCGGCCAGGTTCTACGGCAACGCCGGCTTGTGGCGCAAGCTGTACGACGCCAACAGACCGACCATCGGCAAGGACCCGAACAGGCTCAGGATCGGCCAGAAACTCACGATCCCCTAGTCCATCGACACCTTGTCGAAGGTCGTGGTGGTGTAGCGGACGTCCAAGTCGACCTCGTCGCCTACTGCGGGCGGGGCGACCGAGGACGGGAGGAACAGCATGCTGGCCTGCATGTGCGGCGGTTCGGCGAACCAGCGTTGCTTGCCTTCGATGGTGAACGGGGACAACGCCATACCGGCCGCGTCCAGGCTGCCCTTGGCCATCGCGATCGCGCGTTGCCGGACGCTCGCGGCCGCGGTCGGGGCCTCCAGGCCGACGCCGTGCGCCGTACCGCCGGAGACGATCAGGATGTGCCCGTCGCCGCTGACCCGGCGCTGCCGGTAGCCGACGCGCTCGCCGCGGCGGACCGAGTGCACGTCGAGGACGGTCGCCCGGACCGAGAGTGCGCCGCGGTCGCCGAGCCACAGCCCGGTGCCCATCCGGAGCTTCACGTCCGGACCGATGTCGGCCAGCTTCTGGGCCGGTACGTGCGACACCCACAGCGTGCCCTTGCGGACGTCGAGCGCCGCCTTCGCCAGTTGCTGCGCCTCGCGCAGGTTGGCCGACGTACCGCCGGCGCCCATCGGGAAGTGCAGCGACCAGCCCTCGAACCGGATCCGGTCGAGCGCGTTCAGCAGCATCGTGTGCCGCAGCTCGCGGGCGCCGATGCCGTGCCGGCGCATCGAGGTCATCACCTCGATCAGCACCCGGCTGCCGGCCGGGATCGAGACCAGGTCGGCCAGCCGGCTGACCGTGTGGATCACGTTCTTGCTCTGCGGTACCTCGAGGAACGGCCGCCACGGCGACAGGACCACGACGTCCTCGCGTCCAGATGAATGAGAATCAGTCGCGGGAACCTCGAAGTACGTGCCGACCGCGATCGTCCGAGCGCCGAAGGCGCGCGCCTCGGCGAACAGGCGGTGGTTGCCGAACCCGTATCCGTTGCCCTTGGCGACCGGGACGATGTCGGGGTTCCACGTGGAACGCAGGTGATCACGCCATCGATCGGAATCGACGTGCAGGACTAGGGGCATGGTGTCAACGCCGTCTCATGTAGAGGTCGAATGCGGTGTAGAGCGCCTTGTTCAACGGCAGGTCCCACTCACCGACGTACTCGACGGCCTCGCCGCCGGTCCCGGTCTTGAACTGGATCAGCCCGACATGCGGGTCGTTCGGGTCCAAGGTGTCGGTAATGCCCCGTAGGTCGTACACGGACGCGCCCGCCGCGAGCGCGTCCGACATCATCCGCCACTGGATCGCGTTCGATCCGCGGACGTCTCGTTTGGCGGTCGAGCTGGCACCGTAGGAGTACCAGGAATGACCGCCGACCCGGACCCAGATCGTCGACGCGACCAGGTCGCCCTCGTGATGGGCGTTGTAGATCCGGAAGTCACAGCAGTCGGCCGGCTGGTTGGCCATCGCGGCGTACATCTTCTCGAAGTACGGCAGCGGCCGCGGTGTGAAGTGGTCGCGCTCGGCGGTCTCGACGTACAGCTGGTGGAAGGCCTTGATGTCCTCGGTGCCGCCCTGCGTCACCTCGACGCCGGCCTTGTCGGCCTTCTTGATGTTGCGCCGCCAGAGCTGGTTCATGCCCTTGAGCAGATCGTCCGGGGTGCGGCCGGCCAGCGGCACCTGGAAGACGTACTGCGGTTGTCCGGCCGCGAACCCCTCCGCGATCCGGGGCGGCTTCCAGCCCAGCTTGCGGAGCTTGTCGGCGACGGTCGCGCCGGACGGTTCGATCACGTCCGGCCGGACGTCGCCGAGGCGCGGCTGCTGACCGCCGGCGATGGCATCCTTGATGGTCTGTGCGGTCCAGCGCCGGGTCGCGACCGGCGGACCCATCCGGATGCCGAACGCGCCGCGCTCCAGCAGGTGCGCGGCCAGCGGGCGCAGGTAGCTGCCGAGGTCGATGGCGTCCCAGTCGATCACCGGACCTTCCGGCAGGTACGCGAGGTACCGCTTCACCTTCGGCATCTGCCGGTAGAGCACCAGACCGACGCCGACCAGGTTGCCGGGGTTTCCCGACTCGTACCAGCCGAGTGACTCAGCTTTCCACTCGCTCTTCACCGCCGCCCACCCAGGGGTCTGCAGGAAGCTCGCCGACGGCTGGGCCGCGATGTAGGCGGCGTGCTCGTCCGCGGAGATGGTCCGAATGCTCAAGTCACTCACGGTGGGTCAGGTTACCGGCCCAGCCACGTGATCCGTAGCTGAGCCGGTTTCTGATCAAACCAGCTTCTCGGACAGCTCCTACAACCGAGTGGCCGACTCCGGATCGAGCGCGTACTCCGCGACGCCGTGCATCGGATCGCCTGCCGTCCGCGGCAGCGCCTCGTTGTTGTCCTCGAAGTAGCGGCCGGCTCCATCAGAGGGCCTTCGGTTACGGTTGATAACCGGAGGTTTCTCCGGTTATCAAGTCCGCTAAGTTTGTGGGCTCACGGGAGGTGGGGGAGATGACCGGCACCAGCGAGCGTCCGCTGCGCGCGGACGCCCAGCGCAACCGGGACCTGGTCGTGGCCGCGGCGGCGCGCGCGTTCACGAAATGCGGTCTGGAGGCGACCCTGGAAGGGATCGCGAAGGACGCCGGCGTCGGCATCGGCACCCTCTACCGGCACTTCCCGACGCGCGAGCTGCTGATCGAGGCGGCGTACCGGAACGAGCTGGCCGCCGTCTGTGACGCGTCCGCCGAGCTGCTCGAGCAGCTGCCGCCGGACCAGGCGCTGCGGGCGTGGATGGACCGCTTCATCGACTACATGGCCCGGAAGCGCGGCATGGCGGACGCGCTGCGAGCCGTGTTCGCCTCCGGTGCGAACCCGTATGCGCAGAGCCTGGAGCTCCTCATGGGTGCGGTGCAGCCGCTGCTCGACGCGGGCGCCGCGGCCGGCCAGATCCGGTCGGACATCTCGGCCAAGGACCTCCTGGCCAGCATCGGCGGCGTCGGCGGTGCGGCGGCCGACGACCGCGAGCAGGCGGGTCGCCTGCTCGATCTGCTGATGGACGGCCTCCGGTACCGCGCATGAAGGTTGCCTTGGTCACCGGATCCACGTCCGGCATCGGAGCCGCGACCGTGCGGCGGTTGGCCGCGGACGGGATGACCGTCGCGGTGCACTCGCGCTCCAGCCGATCCACCGGAGAGGCGCTGGCCGCGGAGCTGGGCGGGTCGTACCACCAGGCTGACCTCTCCGACGACGCAGCTGCTCAGGCGTTGGTCCCGGAGGTTGTGCGTGAGCACGGGCGTCTCGACGTACTCGTGAACAACGCGGGCATCAGCTGGCCGGTCCCGCACACGGACCTCGACGCGTTGTCGGCCGATGACTGGCGGCGGCTGCTCGACGTCAACCTGATCGCCCCTTGGCTGTTGTGTACGGCGGCACTCCCGGCGCTCCGCTCGTCCGGCGGGTCCATCGTCAACGTCACCAGCCACGCGGGCGTCCGCCCGAAGGGCAGCTCGATCGCGTACGCCGCGTCCAAGGCGGCGCTGAACCACGTGACGAAGTTGCTGGCCGCCGCTCTCGGCCCTGACGTACGGGTCAACGCGGTCGCTCCCGGCCTTGTGGATACTCCGTTGACCGCGTCGTGGACCGCGGCCCAGGACCTGTGGAAAACCTCGAGTCCGATGCGTCGCGCCGCGCAGCCGGCGGACGTCGCCGACCTGATCTCGGCGGTTGTCCACAACAGCTATCTGACCGGTGAAGTGATCATGCTCGACGGCGGCCTCAATTTGTGTCGGTGACCACTTCTACGATCGCGGGATGTCTTTGGGTCGAGACTTCCGCCGGTTGTGGGTCGCGTTCACGGTCAGTGCGTTCGGATCGGCGGTAGGACTCGGCGCGTTGCCGCTGGTCGCCGTCCTCGCCTTGGACTCCAGCACCTTCCAGGTCTCGATGCTCGCCGCGTTGTCCGCGGTGGCCGGCGCGGCGCTGGCGTTGCCGATGGGAGACTTCATCGAGCAGCGGCGCAAGCGGCCGGTGATGATCGCGTCCGACCTGGTGCGGTTCGCGGCCCTGGTCTCGGTGCCGGTCGCGGCGGCGTTCGACGTACTGACCTATGCGCATCTGTGTGTCGCGGGCGTGCTGCAGGCGGCCGGGACGATCGCGTTCCAGTCGGCGAGCGGCGCGCATCTGAAGGCACTGGTGCCGGCCGAGGGACGGGCCGAGGCGAACAGCCGGTTCGAGCAGACGAACTGGGTCTCGCTGAGCATCGGCCCGGCGATCGGCGGTGCGCTGGTCAGCCTGGTCGGTGCGACGGTCACGCTGGCGGTCGACGCGGTCTCGTTCCTCGGATCGGCGCTCGGGATCCGCCGCATCCAGCAGCCCGAGCCGGAGCCGGTGCAGCGGGAGGGCAAGCGGGACATCACGGCCGGATGGCGGTACATCCTGCGGCACCGCGGGCTGCGCGTCCTCTTCTGGAACTCGCAGGTGTTCGGCGGGCCGGTGATGATGACGTCGCCGTTGCTGGCGGTCTTCATGTTGCGGGACCTCGGGCTGTCCGCGTGGAGCTACGGGGTGATGCTCGGTGTCTCCTGCATCGGCGGCGTCATCGGCGCGCGGATGGCGCCGCGGCTCACCCGGCGGTACGGGCTGCAGTGGATGCTGCTGGTGTTCGGCGTACTGCGGGCGCCTTGGCTGCTCCTCTTCCCGCTAGCGCCGCATGGGTGGGGCGGGTTCGTACTGCTCACGTTGGCGGAGACGGGCCTGCTGGTGGGGGCCGGTGCGTTCAACCCGTCGTTCGCGACGTACCGCATGGAGGTCACCGAGGACCGGTTCATGGCGCGGGTCGTGGGGTCGTGGTCGATCAGCTCGCGGTGCGTGCAGCCAGCGTTCATGGCGCTCGGCGGCGTGCTCGCGACAGTGGTCGGGATGCGCGGAGCGCTCTGGGTCGCGGGCATCTGCTGCACCCTCAGCGCCGTACTGCTGCCGTGGCGGTCAGGGCAGACACCGCCTAAACCAGCTGCATTGCCTGAGCCAGCCTGACGATTGAGCCGACTTCTTCCGGCTGGCCGTCCAGGTACGCGGCGGCTTCGTCCGGTGGCAGTACGAGTACGTCGGTGACCTGTTCGCCGTCCTCGGGGTTCGTCGGCTCCTGCTCGATGACGACGTCCGCGACGTAGTTCGCCCAGTACGAGACCGGGTGCGGGAGATGTGGGCGGTACGGCCCGGGGCGGCGGTGGTCGGCGCGATGGGCGCCGAGCCAGGTGAGCGGACCGGTCAGTCGTGCGCCGGCCTCCTCGAGCAGCTCGCGGTGGACGATCTCCTCGATCGTCTCGCCCGGCTCGCGAGTTCCGCCGGGCAGGAAGCGCCAGCCCAGGTCGTTGGTGCAGACAACGATTCCGCCGGTGGTCCGGCCGACGACGTGGACGTTGCTGATCAGCTCGTCCGGCGGCTGCTCGACGGTGTACCGGACGTCGAGGTCGCCCCACTCCCAGTAGCCCGGTGCGAACAGGTCGGGGAACCGCTCCGCCCAGGTCTGCATAACCTCATTGTGAGCTACCGTCGCTGCCATGGTGCAGCCAGACCCCGATCCCAAGCCCGCCGCGGCCGGCGATCCCGAGCCGGTCGCAGAACCCGAGGCCGAGGCCAAGGCCGGGGCCAAGGCCGGGGACGAGGCCGGGGACGAGGCCGGGGACGAGGCCGGGGACGAGGCCGGGGACGAGGCCGGGGACGAGGCCGGGGACGAGGCCGGGGACGAGGAGGAGGCTGAGCCGAAGCCGGATCCCGAGAAGGCTCGCAGTGCGGTCGACCGCCTGATGTGGACCAGCACCTGGCTGAGCGTCCTGGTCGGGGTGTTCCTGCTGACCGGCATCTTCCAGGCCGACGAGGGCTGGGACGGTCTCGCCTGGCTCGGCGCGGTGGTGGCGATCCTGGGCCTGCTCGCACTCATCGCGGCGTACGCCGGCTGCGCGCTGAACCGCATCACGCTCCGCACCAAGGTCGTCGGCCCTGTGGACCTGTTTCAGGTCAGCACGCTGGTGGTCGCCGTCGTCGTGATCTGCGGACTGCTCATGCCGACCAACAACAGCGCAGCTCTCGCGATCCTGCTGCCCTGGGCCGTGACCTACTGGCTGCACGGCCTGACGAAGCCCTCGACTACGTGAGGTGCGCCCGCAGGTAGTCGAGGTCGGTCTTCTGGCCGTTGTCGGCGTTCGGGGTCTCGACGACGACCGGGGCGCCGGCGGCCTGCACGACCGCGACGATGTCGGCCGGGTCGATGTGCCCGTCCTCGAAGTTGCTGTGCCGGTCCGCGCCGGAGCCGAACTCGTCGCGTGATCCGTTCGCGTGCACCAGGTCGATCCGCCCGGTGAGCGCCAGCACCCGCTCGACGATCGACGGCAGCTCCTCGCCGGCCGCGTGGAAGTGGCACGTGTCCAGGCAGAACCCGACGTTCTCCAGCCGGTCGTTGCCCGAGGCCTGCACCGCGTCCCAGAGCCGCGCGATCCGGTCCAGCTGCCGGGCCATCGCGTTCTCGCCGCCGGCCGTGTTCTCGATCAGCAGCGGCACCGGCAGCTCGGCGCGTTCGATGCACTTGCGCCAGTTGTCGAACCCGGCCTCCGGATCGTCCTCGTCACCGACGTGCCCGCCGTGCACGATCACGCCCTTGGCGTCGATCTCCGCCGCCTTGTCCAGCGTCTGCTGCAACAGCTTGCGGCTCGGGATCCGGATCCGGTTGTTCGTGTTCGCCACGTTCAACCGGTACGGCGCGTGCACGTAGAGGTCGACGCCCGCGGCGGCGGCCCGCTCCTTCAGTGCCTCCTCGCCGTCGGCGTACGCGAGCTTGGGCGCCTTGTAGTCCTGCGGATTCCCCAGGAAGAACTGCACCAGATCAGCTCCCCGATCGGCCGCCTCGGCCAACGGGTCTTCCTGGTCCACATGCGCACCAAGCTTCACAGTCATACCCCCACCCTAGAACCGCCCGCCGACAAGTTCCGCAGCAGACGCCGGAAGGCTCAACCCGCGTCGGTCGACCAGCCGGCTGAGCGGGTGACCTGGCGTTGGCCGGGGGGTGGGGGCTGGACGGGGCGGCCTTCGAATTCTGTGGACAGGACGATGTGGGTGTTCATCTCGCCGTGTTCGCCGAGGCGTTCGAAGAGGCCTTCGAGGTGGTGCATCGAGGTGACGCGGACGCGCAGCATCGAGCAGGAGTTGCCGCTCAGCTTGTGGATCTCCAGGACCTCGGGGAAGTCCTCGGCCCGCGTGGTCTTGAGCAGGCAGCGGCCCGTCGTACAGCGCATCTGGATGAACGCGGACAGTGGCTGTCCCGCCTTCGCCGGATCCACCTCTGCGCGGTAGCCGGTGATCACGCCGGCCTCCTCCAGGCGTCGTACCCGGTCCGCCACCGCGGGCGGCGAGAGGTTGACGCGCTTGCCGAGCTGGTTGAACGACAGCCGGCCGTCGGACTGCAGTTCGGTGAGGATCTGCCAATCCGTGGAGTCCAGATCACGCCCCTGAAAGGTCATCGCCCCAGAACACCTTCGATCGCGGTGGTCCGCAAGGCCGAATGCTTTGCATCATGCATTCAGCCAGAACGGGCACCTTCCTAACGTGGTGGCCGTGCTGGTTCCTGTCGTTCTCGCCGCCGCGCTGATGAACGCCGCGATGATCGCCGCGAGCGCGGTGAGCACCATCCTGGCCGCCGACGAACTCGGCTCCAGCCTGGCAGGCGTCCCGAACACGGCCGGCGTCCTGGGGACCGCGGCGGGCGCGATCGCCGTCGGCCGCTGGACCACCCGGCTCGGCCGCGCGCACGCCCTCCGCCTCGGGTACGGCGTGGGCGTCGCCGGTGCGGCGTTGACGGTCATCGCGGCGGTGGGCGCGCCGGTCGGGCTGCTCTTCGTCGGCATGTTCCTCCTCGGTTCCGGGAACGCCGCGAGCCTGCTGTCCAGGTACGCCGCCGGTGAGGCGGTGCCCGAGCCGCGAAGGGCGTCGGCGATGAGCGCCGTCGTCTGGGCGAGCACGGCAGGTGCCGTGGGCGGGCCGTTCCTGATGGCGCCGTCCCAGTCCTTCGCCTCGGGGCTGGGCCTGCCCGCGGTCGCCGGTCCGTTCCTGCTCGCCGTCGTGACCGTCTTCGGCGCCCTGGTCGCGTCGACTTACATCCGGACCGTCCGCGCCGCGGAACAGCCCGCGCAGACCCGGCACGAGCCGTCGGCCGCATCCCGTCGTACGTCGGTCCTTCTGGCCGCCGGTGTGATGGTCGCCGGACACCTGGTGATGGTGGCGCTGATGTCCGCCGTACCGGTACACACGCACCACCACGGCGCCGGCCTGGGCGTGCTGGGCGTGATGCTGTCCGCCCACACGCTGGGGATGTTCGCACTGTCGCCGTTGACCGGTTGGTGGATCGACCGCACCGGTCCGCGGCCGGTGATGCTGACCGGCCTGGTCCTGCTGATCGTGGCGGCTGTTCTGACCACGCGGTCCGAGCCCGCGTTCACGCCGGCGCTGTTCCTCCTCGGGTACGCGTGGAACCTCTGCTATCTGGGCGGTAGCGCCCGACTGCTCGGCACGCCGTTCGAGAGCAAGGTCGAGTCGTCCATCTGGGCCATCTCCGCGCTCTCGGCGGCCAGTTCGCCGTGGCTCTACACGCTCGGCGGGTACCCGCTCCTGACGGTGATCTCGGCCGTCCTCGCCGTACCGTTGCTGGTGGCCGTACTCCGTCGTTCCGCACCGCAGGTCGTCGGCCGATGACTCAGAGTCGTCGGAACAGGCCTGTGGATATGGTCGGTCGGCCGTCCGAACGCTGGTACTCTCTTTGATGTGGCCCGGTCCATCGACCGGGCTCGTTGCTTGGCGTCGGCGGCAAGTGCCGGCGTGGAGCAGTCCGCATCGCCCTCCTGCCACGGAGAGACCGTGGCCGCCAAGTCCGAAGGAGGTGGAGTTCGCGCATGCGTCGTTATGAAGTCATGGTGATCCTCGACCCGGAGCTCGATGAGCGCACCGTGGAGCCGTCCATCGACCAGTACCTGAACATCGTCCGCAAGGAAGGTGGCACGGTCGAGAAGCTCGACATCTGGGGTCGTCGCAAGCTTGCCTATGACGTGAAGAAGAAGTCCGAAGGCATTTACGCCGTCGTCGACCTGACCGCCGAGCCGGCGGTTGTGAAGGAGCTCGACCGTCAGCTCACGCTGAACGAGTCGATCCTGCGCACCAAGGTCATCCGGCCGGACCAGCACTGAACCTCGGGCGTCAGGTGGTCTGGCGTCACACCACCCATCGTCTGCAGTACAGGAGGAAGTTGTCATGGCCGGTGAACCACCCATCACTCTGATCGGAAACCTGACAGGTGATCCGGAGCTGCGGTTCACGCCGTCCGGGGCCGCGGTCGCGAACTTCACGATCGCCTCTACTCCGCGGACGCTGGACCGGCAGAGCAACGAGTGGAAAGACGGCGAAACCCTCTTCATCTCGTGTGCCGTGTGGCGGCAGGTCGCCGAGAACGTCGCCGAGTCGCTGACCCGCGGTTCCCGGGTCGTCGTGCACGGGCGCCTGAAGGCGCGCAGCTACGACGACCGCGACGGGAACAAGCGCACCGTGTTCGAGTGTGATGTCGAAGAGATCGGCGCCAGCATGCGCTACGCGACGCTGAAGATCTCCAAGACCTCGCGCTCCGACGGTGGCGGTTTCGGTGGCGGCGGCAACCAGGGTGGCGGTGGCTACCAGGGTGGCAACCAGGGCGGCGGCTACGGCGGCGGCCAGGGCGGCAACCAGGGTGGCGGCCAGCAGAACGACCCCTGGGCGACCCCGCAAGGTGCAGGACAAGGCGGTGGCGGCCAGTCCGCCCCGCAGAACGACCCCTGGGCCAGCCAGGGCGGCGGCTCGATGGAGGAGCCGCCGTTCTGATCGGCCCGCAATTCCGTTAGTGACCATTCCGGCATCCGTGCCGGGCTCTGGAAGTAGGAAGAGAGCACCACAATGGCCAAGATCATTCGGAAGCCGAAGAAGAAGGTCTGCGGCTTCTGCAAGGACAAGGCGACGTACGTCGATTACAAGGACACCGCGCTGCTGCGCAAGTTCATCTCGGACCGCGGCAAGATCCGCGCCCGCCGGGTGACCGGGAACTGCGTGCAGCACCAGCGCGATGTCGCGACCGCTATCAAGAACGCTCGTGAGGTGGCCCTGCTGCCGTACACGAGCACCGCTCGCTGAGGGAGGCGCGGACCATGAAGCTCATCCTGTCTCAGGAGGTCGAGGGCCTCGGGGCTCCCGGCGACATCGTCGAGGTGAAGGACGGCTACGGCCGTAACTACCTGGTCCCGCGCGGCCTGGCCATCGGCTGGACCCGCGGCGCCGAGAAGCAGATCCAGACGATCAAGCGGGCGCGTGACGCCCGGGCGATCCAGGGCAAGGAGCACGCGAGCGAGGTCAAGAACCAGCTCGAGCAGCTCTCCGTCACCCTGGCCGTCAAGGCCGGCGACACCGGCCGCCTGTTCGGCTCGGTCACCCCGGCCGACATCGCCACGGCGATCAAGTCCGCCGGCGGCCCGCTGGTCGAGAAGCGCGCGATCGCGATCGCGTCGCCGATCAAGACCACCGGCAAGCACCAGGTCGCCGTCCAGTTGCACCCGGAGGTGGCCGCCACGGTCCGCCTCGAGGTCGCGGCCGGCTGATTTCTGCCTGAACGATCAAGGCCCGCGTTCCCCGTGAGGGGGCGCGGGCCTTGTCGTTGCCGGATCCGGCGTCAGGTCTTCGTGGGCGTCGGCCAGTCGACAGGCTGCGGCTCGACCGCCTGTCCGGTGGCCGGTTTGACCGCGGGCCAGTCGGTCGGCTCCGGTTCGATGCTCTCGGCAAGCGCCTCGGCGGGCACCAGCAGTACCCCGACGGCGAGCAGTGCGGCGGTGATCCGCGCCCAGCGACGCGTGTGCCGGCTCATTTCCCCGGGTCCAATGCGTAGAGAACGGAGTTGTACACGAGGACGGCGCGTTTGCCGATCACGCCCCACGGCCGCGTGGTGCCTTCCTTCATCGAGTACTTGTTCCAGTTCGGCGACACGGCCCACAGCTGGCTGCTGATCGTGCCGTACAACATCGATCCGCTGACCGACAGCGGCTGGAAGCCTGGGAGCCGCCTGGTGTTGGCCTTGGTCAGCGTGAGGTTCACGAGGCACTCGCCCCACGCGGCGAACTTGCGGTTCGGGTCGGGGACCCAGTCCCAGCCGTCGGTGTCGCCGTTGCGTACCAGGCCGCAGCTCGCGACCATCTTGCCGCTCGCGGTCGAGTGCACCGCCGGGATCACTTCTTCCGGGTTCTTGGCGTTGGTCCACAGGGCCAGGGCGTAGTCCGGGCTCGCCGAGACCACCTGGATGATGGCGCCGGCGCCGCCGGGCGGCTGGAGATTGACCTGCAGCAGCTTCTTGCCCGGTTGCGTCCAGTAGAGCGGGCCGAGGTACTGCGCCATCAACGTGCGGTCGCCCTCGGCGAGCAGGATCGTGGAGCTCCGCGGCTGATCCGGCACCGTCTTGAGCTCGCCGCCCGAGATCACCATCGCCCCGGACTCGTCGCCCAGCAGGATCAGCGGCGACTTGCCGAAGAACTGCACCTTGGCGCTGTCCGGCAGCTCGACCGTCTTCGCCTCGGCGCCGCCGCCGGCCCAGTAATACAGGGTGGACGGCGTCGCGATCGCCAGCACCTGCTTGCCGTCGATAGTGGTATAGACCGGGTTCTCGGCGTCTTTCGGCACCTTGTCCTGCCACAGCACCTTGCCGTTCGCATCGAACACGGCGACCTTCTCGTCGGTCGTCAGGATCGCGATCTCGGTGCCGTCCGGCTTGATCGCCGGCGTGCTGTCCTCGGCGAGGTCGACCGTCCAGCTCGCGTGCGACGAGTAGCCGGTCGGCTGGGTCCGGGGGGCGAACTCGTCCGGGTGCACGTTCGGCCCGGGAAGCTCGGGCAGCTTGGGCGACTCGGTCACCTGCGGCGTACCTTCGCCGAGCTTGCTGAAGACGGTGATGTACAGCGTCGTACCGGCGATCAGGACGACGGCCACGGCCATCGCGAGCACGATCGGCCAGATCGGCTTCTTGCCCTTGCGGGGATCGGTGTCGATCGCCTCGACCTGACCGTCCGGGTGGATGACCAGGGGCCAGGAGGCGCCGTCGGCCTCGACCGCGGTGGCCTTCACCGCGCGGCCCAGCTGCGCGGCCTGCTCGCTGACGAGCTGGATCGCCGCGGCGCGCGGATCGTGGTGGTTGACCGGGTGACTGCGCCCGGCGATCTTCACCTCGGCGTTGTGGTCGTCGTACAGCCGGATCGTGACCTTGGGCCAGGAGGGGATCTTCTCAGCCACGATGTCCTCTCATTCCAGCCACAGGTCTCCCTCGTTCATCAAGTTCCGGCGTCCTCGTTCTAGCATGTCCCCCGCATGAGGGCATGCCGGGGATTCCGGGCATGCAGAAACCACGCGGGCCTGTCGGCTCGACTGACCCCGACAAGGGGGTAGAAACATCCTCGCCTGTGGATGGGTCACGCAAGTACACCCGGAAAGCGAGAGAATACGGTGGGCAACAGCCTGTGACGGACCGCGAGAGGAGGGGCCATGACACAGAACCCGTGGACACGAGAGCAGTCTCCGGGCCCGCAGCAACCGCAGCCAGGCCCCGGACCTCAGCCGGACATCACCCCGCGGGGGCCGTCCGCGCCCCAGCACGGGGTGCCGGCGCCCGCGGAGGATCAGCGCCTGCCCAAGTTCGCGATTCCGGCTGCCGACACCCTGTGGTGGGTCGGTGTCCACGGCGGCTCCGGCGAGACCACGATGTCGGTCCTGCTGCCGGGGACCCGGGCGTCCAACCATCGTTGGCCGATCCCGCCCCCGCCGGTGCCGACGCCGGTGATCCTGGTTGCCCGGACGCACGGGTCCGGTCTGCGCGCCGCGCAGCGTGCCGCGATCGAGTGGGCCTCGGGTGTCGTCCAAGGTGTCGCCGTGCTCGGCCTGGTGCTGATCTCGGACGCTCCTGGACGGTTGCCCCGCGTGCTCGACGACTTCGCGGACATCGTCGGCGGAGGTGTTCCGCGAGTCTGGGACATCCCGTGGATCGAGGAGTGGCGCAGAGGGGAGGCTCCCACGCCTGACAACACGCCGGACGAGGTTTTCGAAGTACTTGAATCCATCTACGCACTTCGCGCGTCAAACCCAGCGGACTACCCCGCCCCGTACTGAAAGGCACCAAGACAATGATGTTGCTTCACCACCTGGTTACCGAGCTTCCGAACTCGCTGCCCCTGGAGGCGCCGCCCGTAGAGGTGACGAAGGGCCTGAACAAGGTCCTCGGCTGGGTCAAGTGGATCGCGTACCTGATCTGTGCCCTCGGCATCATCATCGCCGGCGGCATGATGGCCATCGGTCAGCGTCGCGGCGAGGGTGGCGAGCACGCCGCCCGGCTCGGCTGGGTCCTGGCCGCCTGCATCGTCATCGGTGCGGCGACCGCCCTCGTCGACGCCCTGAAGTGACGCAGGCGTACGGCGAGTTGCTCGGAGGCTGATCGTAGGTGGGACTGTTCAGCAGGGACAACGACTCCGGCGACGATTCGGACAGCGCGAAGTCCAGCTTCATGGAGGAGCGTGGCTTCATCGCGTCGGCGATCGTCGTCGGAGCTGTGCTGATCTGCCTGGTGGTCTGGTTCATGCTGGGTGGCCGTTCGGACAATCCGACGGCCAACCCCAGCCAGACACCGAGCACGAGTGCTCCTACCGGACAGCCCACCGAGGAAGAGTCGACCGAGCCGCCCGTCGCGACGCCGACCGCACTGCCGACGTCCACGCGGACGACACCGCCACCGCCGAACAGCAGCACCGGCGGCTGCCACAACAAGAACCCGAACCAGGCGATCCCGCGGCTCGCCGCACCTCCGTTGGTCACCTGGCAGTTCGAAGGCGCGATGCTGATTCCGCTGCAGGCGGCGTCGGGTCCGGCGACCACCAGCCCGAACGGCGTCCGTTCCTGCTTCGCGCACTCGCCGACCGGCGCGGTGCTCGCGGCGATGGTGCTGCTCGGCCAGCTGCAGAACCAGGCTGTCGGCATCGCCGCGCTGAAAGCCCGGGTTGTCCCCGGCCCCGGCCGGGACGCGGCGATCGCCGCGTCCCAGGAGTCGGCCAAGACACCGAAGACGGCCAACGGCGAGGTCCAGTTCGCCGCCTTCAAGGTGCTCGACTATCCGCCGAACGCGACCCGGGCGATCGTCCAGGTCGTCGCCGACCTGAACAACAAGGCGTACGGCGCGATGCCGGTCACCCTGCGGTGGTACAAGGGCGACTGGTACGTGGAACTGCAGGAGGACGGCACCCTCAACGGCTCCGTCGAGCCGGACATCCTGTCCAGTCTCAGTGGCTACGTTAGGTTCAGTGGTTCATCATGATTGTGCTCGGGTGCGACGGGTGGCCCTGGAACTGGGACGACTGTTTCAAGGAGGGCCTGCAGGCCGCGATCGAGTGGGCCTTCGGCACGTTCTTCGACTTCATCTTCGAGGCGATCGCCAAGGTCGTCATCGACGCCGTCGACTCGGTCCTGAAGGCGATCGGCCTGCTCTGGGTCTACATCCCCACCCCGAACATCGCGGAGAACACCCCGGCGCTGTGGGTCCAGGGACACCTCCAGTTCATCACGCTGTTCGTCGCCGCGATCGCGGTCATCGTCGGCGCGATCCAGATGGCGATCTCGCAGCGCGGTGAGCCGGCCCGCGAAATCCTCAAGTCGTTGATCACCCTGGTGGTGGTGACGGGGTCCGCGGCGGTCTTCGCGAGCACACTGATCGCGGCCGGGGACGGGTTCTCGAAATGGATCATCGACGAGGCGCTGAAGAAGGATGATCACGCCTACGCCCGGAACCTGCTCGCCGTGCTGGACGAAGACTTCGGCTGGTTGCTGGTGATCTTCGCCGGCGTCCTGATGGTGATCGCTGCCATCATCCAGCTGGCGCTGATGATCGTCCGCTACGGGATGCTCGTGCTGCTGGTCGGCATGCTTCCGCTGACCGCGGCGGCGACCAACACCGAGATGGGGATGATGTGGTTCAAGCGCGCCATCGCCTGGCTGGTCTCGTTCATCATCTACAAACCGGTCGCGGCGATCATCTACGCCACCGCGCTCAGTCTGATGGGTGAACGGGGCGGCGAATCGCCCATCCTCCAGGTCATCATGGGCGTGACGCTGATGATCGTCGCGATCGTCGCTCTGCCCGCCATCCTTCGCTTCGTCTCTCCAAGGACGTCCTGACATGGTGCCGCTCTCCGTCCTCGACTGGGCGATCGACCTGATGAAAGACATCCTCGGGGTCGTCCTCGCCCCCATCATGGAAGTGGTGATGAAGTTCGTGTTCAAGCCGATCCTTGATGCGATCGCCTCGGCGGTCGGGACGCTGATGAGCACGATCGCCACCTTCTGGGTCTATGTGCCGACCATCCCGATCGGGAACGAAGGCGATCCGAACACCAGCGGCAAGCCCGCCAGCGGCACGATCACCTGGGTCTGGGACCACACGCAGTTCATCGCCCTCTTCATCGCCGCCCTCGCGCTGGTCTTCGGTGCCATCCAGATGGCCTGGACCCAGCGCGGTGAGTCGGCCCGCGAACTGCTCCGCTCGCTGATCACCCTCGCCGTCGCGGCGGCGTTCTCGATCGCCGTGGCGCAGGCGCTGATCAGCGCCGGCGACATGTTCTCGAGCTGCATCATCAGCACCGCACTGGACACGAATTCGAGCGACGGCAGTTGGGTCACCGGCTGCCAGAACATCGGGTCGGGTGACGCGACGGCGTTCGGCAGAACCATGTCGCTGGTGCTCGGCTTCGGTGCGGCCGCCGCCATCGCCGGTTCGCCGCTGCTGATCGGCATCATGATCGCGGTCGGCATCCTCTGCGTGCTCGCCAGCCTGATCCAGATCGTGCTGATGGTCGTCCGCAGCGCCATGCTGATCCTGCTGGTCGGCGTCCTGCCGATCGCGGCCGCCGCGACGAACACCGAGATGGGCCGCAACTGGTTCAAGAAGATCATCGCCTGGCTGCTCGCCTTCATCCTGTACAAACCGGTGGCGGCGATCATCTACGCGACGGCGATCCGGCTGGTCTCGAACAACGGCGACCTGTCCTTCGAGTACGTGACGGAAGGCGACGGCCTGCTGAACCCCGACAACATCGGCCACATGGTGATGAACGTGATCACCGGTCTCACGATGCTGATCCTCGCGCTGTTCGCGATGCCGGCGCTGATGCGCTTCATCGTGCCGATGGTCGGAGCGACCGCGGGTGCAGCCGGCGCCGGCATGCTGGCCGCCAAGATGGTCGGCGCCGACAAGGCCGGTGACATGGTCAGCAAGGGCGCCCAACAAGGCGCGGACGACGGCGGCGGTGGCGGCGGTGACGGTCCGTCCGGTGCGCAGAACGTCGGTCGCGCGTCGCAACAGGCCCCGAGCGGCGGTGGCGGTGGCCCGACAGGCGGCGCGGCCGGTGGCGAAGGTGCGGCCGGCGGTGCCAGCGGTGCCAGCGGTGCGGCCGGTGGCGCGTCGGGCGGTGCGGCGGGCGGTGCGGCCGGTGGCGCAGCCGGCGGTGGCGCAGCTAGTGGTGCCGCGGCCGGTGGTGCAGCGGCTACCGGGGTCGGCATTCCGGTCGCCGTCGCGATTGCGGCGTACAAGGTCGGCCAGGCGGCTGTGAAAGGCACCAAGGAGGTCGCCGGCGAGGCCATGGGAGACGGTGGCGAGTCGGGCGCCCAGAGCAGCGGCGGCGGGGGTGGCGGCGATGACGGCGGCGGCCCCAGCGGCAGCGCCGGTGGCCGCGACATGAGCCGCGAGCGGGACCGTGCCCGCGACTACCGTGACGACGACCGAAACAACCAACCACCACCACCGGACGGACCAAGTGGCAGCGGCTGAGAACGTACGACGCGCACCTCGCACCTACGGCAACTGGCGACGGCCCGCCTCGGCGGGCATCGCCGGCCTGGGCATGCTCGGCACCGGCATCATGATGGGTGGCCTGCTGCTGGTCGTCATCGCAACGATGGTGGGCGGCATCAGGGCCGCCCTCGTCAGCTTGCTGATCGTCGGCGCGGCGCTCGGGCTGCTGATCACGAAGGACAAGCACGGGCACTCCACGCTGCAACGGCTCTCGACCCACATTGGATGGCAACGAGCAAAGATGGCTAAGCACAACATTTACCGCTCCGGCCCGCTCGGCCGGACCGCCTGGGGCAAGTTCCAGCTTCCCGGTCTCGCCGCAGCCTCCCAGCTGAGCGAGTACCAGGACTCGTACGGGCGGCCGTTCGCGCTGCTGTACTACCCGAGCACGCGGCACTTCACGGTCGTCATCAACGCCGAGCCCGACGGTGCCTCGCTGGTCGACGAGGAGCAGGTCGACATCTGGGTGGCGCACTGGGGCCAGTGGCTCGCCTCGCTCGGTCACGAGCCGGGCATCGTCGCCGCGTCGGTGACGGTGGAGAGCGCTCCGGACACCGGTATCCGGCTGCGCCGTGAGGTCGGCAACAACATGATGGACGGCACGCCGCCGATCGCCCGCGCGATGCTGACCGAGGTCGTGCAGAGCTACCCCGAGGGCTCGGCGCTGGTCTCGGCGCGGGTCGCGCTGACCTTCAAGGGCACCGACCGGAGCGGCAAGCGGCGCAAGGAAGACGACATGGGCCGCGAGCTCGCCGCCCGGCTGCCCGCGCTCACCCAGAGCCTGAACGCGACCGGCGCGGGTGCTGCCCGACCGGTCAGCGCGCAGGAGCTCTGCGAGGCGATCCGGATCGCGTACGACCCGGCGTCCGCCATGCTCATCGACGAGGCCCGCGGCCAGGGCATGCCGCCCGAGCTGCAGTGGACCGACGTCGGCCCGGCGGCCACCCAGGCGTTCTGGGACAAGTACCGCCACGACTCCGCGTGGTCCGTGACCTGGCAGATGTCGCAGGCGCCCCGCGGTGAGGTGTTCTCGTCGGTGCTGTCGCAGCTGGTCGCGCCGCACGCCGACATCGACCGCAAGCGCGTGACGCTGCTCTACCGCCCGCTCGACGCCGGTACGGCGGCGCGCATGGTGGAGGCCGACAAGCGCAACGCGTCGTTCCGCGCCACCGCGTCGGCACGGCCGTCCGCGCGCAACTTGGCCGAAGCACGGGCCGCCGACCGGTCCGCGCAGGAGGAGGCGCGGGGCGCCGGCCTGGTCAACTTCGGCATGGTCGTCACCGGCACCGTGATGAACGCGGAGCAGATTCCGGACATGATCGCCGCGGTCGACAACCTCGGCGCCACCGCGCGAGTTCTGCTGCGTCCGGCGTACGGTTCCCAGGACTCCGCGTTCGTCGCCGCGCTGCCGCTGGGCATCGTGGTCCAGAACCACCTTTCGGTCCCCGCGGGCCTCCGGGAATCCCTATGATTGAACAAAGCACAGTGGCACCTGGGGAGTCACAGTGAGCAAAAAGCAGAAGAAGCCGGTCGATCCGTCCCGTCGCGGCCGGCGGCCGATGCCGCGAGGCTGGCCCGGCCCGGGCGGCGGCTACTCGACCTACCTGCAGGCTCCGCAGGAGTGGCGCGGTACGACGGTGCAGGTCTGCGGCATGTGGCCGTTCGCTGCCGGTACCGGCAGCCCGATGGTCGGCGTACCGATCGGCCGGAACATCCTTTCCGGCGCGACCATGTGCTGCGACCCGATCAGCTGGTTCATGCGCGCCAAGCTGATCTCGAACCCGTCGATGTTCGTGCTCGGCAAGCCGGGTCTGGGCAAGTCGACGATCACCCGGCGGATGGCGCTCGGCCTGGCCGGGTACGGCGTGCAGCCGCTGGTGCTCGGCGACCTCAAGCCGGACTACAAGGACCTGATCGAGGCACTCGGCGGGCAGGTCATCCAGCTCGGTCGTGGCCGCGGGCACCTGAACGTGCTCGACCCGGGTGAGTCCCGCGAGGCCGCGCTCCGGCTGACCGGCAAGGCCCGCGAGGCGATCCAGGCGGACGCCCACGGCCGTCGGCAGACGATGGTCTCGGCGCTGATCGCGATCATGCGGAACCAGAACCCGAACGACCGCGAGGAGACGATCCTCGACGAGGCGCTCAAGGTCCTGGACGAACGCTTCCAAGGTACGCCGGTGCTCCGCGACCTGTTGCAGGTCATCCAGGACGCACCGGACCGGGTCCGCAACGTGGCCCTGGACCGCGGCAGCCTGGACCGCTACCGGCAGATCACCGAGGGCCTCGAAGCGTCGCTGATCGGTCTCGTGGGCGGTGGCCGGCTGGGCGAGATCTTCTCCGAGCAGACCGACAACCCGATGCAGATGGACCGTCCGGTGGTCTTCGACGTGTCCAACGTCGACGACTCCGAGACCAGCCTGCAGGCCGCCGTACTGCTGGCCTGCTGGTCGTACGGGTTCGGCGCGGTCGCGGTCTCGCAGGCGCTCGCGGACGCCGGCCTGGAGCCGCGCCGGCACTACTTCGTCATCCTGGACGAGCTGTGGCGGGTGCTGCGGGCCGGGAGCGGTCTGGTCGACCGCGTCGACGCGCTGACCCGTCTGAACCGGCAGCGCGGTGTCGGCATGGCGATGATCTCGCACACCATGTCCGACCTGCTGGCCCTGCCGAACCCCGAGGACCGGATGAAGGCGAAGGGTTTCGTCGAGCGTTCCGGCATGGTCATCTGCGGCGGTCTGCCGCGCGCGGAGATGGACAACCTGACCGAGGTCGTGTCGATGTCCATGGAGGAGCAGAACATGCTCGTCGGCTGGCAGGACCCGCCCGCGTGGGACCCGGCCACCGGCAAGGAGGCCGCCCCGCCCGGCCGAGGCAACTTCCTGGTCAAGGTCGGCGGCCGGCCGGGGATCCCGGTGCACGTCGGGCTCACCTCGGTCGAACGCGAGATCAACGACACCAACAAGCTGTGGACGACGGGTAACGACGGGCAGCCGCAGAAGGTCGAGGTCGCACCGGACGGGACCGAGCAGGTCGTCGGCGAGTACAACCTCGACGACCCGATGCTGCTGCCGCCGCCCGATCCGACCACCCGTGTGGGGAGCTGACGAGTCATGGCCCAGGGCAGGAAGAGCACCGGACCGGGCGGGTTGTCGCCCGAGTCGGTCCTGATCTTCGCCATCATCGGCGTGGTCGCGCTGGTGGTGTTCTCGATGTGGATCGCGCTCAAGGTCGCCTCGGCGATCAACGGCTCGCGCCCGGCGGGGAACCCGTTCGACGCGATCGTCGACCTGTCGAAGGGGAACCTGGAGTGGTCGGGTGCGGCCACCGGCATCCTGGTCGTGGAGATCGTGGTGCTGCTCGGCCTGGTCGGCGGCGGCTGGATGTTCTTCCGGAACCGGGAGCGCTCGATCGGCCGGGTGGACCGGCAGGCGCAGCTGATGTCGAAGCGGTCGGAGATCTACAAGCTCACCCGCGAAGGCGCACAGGAGAAGGCGAACCAGCTCGGCGCCGGGCACGCGGGTCCGGGCATCCTGATCGGCCGGACCGTCCGGGACAACCTCGAGGTCTTCGGCAACTGGGAAGACATGCACGTCGACATCTGGGGTCCCCGAACCGGTAAGACCACATCGCGCGCGGTGCCGGCGATCCTGGACGCGCCCGGCTGCGTCGTTGCCACGTCGAACAAGCGGGACATCGTCGACGCGACCCGCGGGCCGCGCTCGGAGAAGGGCCCGCTGTGGGTGTTCGACCCGCAGGAGGTCTGCGAGGAGCCGCCGAACTGGTGGTGGAACCCGCTGACCTACATCACCGACGAGACCAAGGCGCGGGAGCTGGCCGAGCATTTCGTCGCCTCGCAGCGCCAGGTGGGCGCCCAAACCGACGCGTTCTTCGACGCCGCCGGTACGGACCTGCTGGCCGGCCTGCTGCTCGCGGCCGCTGTCGCCAAGCGGCCGATCACGCAGGTCTACAGCTGGCTGGCCGACCAGCGCAACGACGAGCCGGAACGGATCCTGCGCAACACCCCCGGTCTGCAGCTGTCCGCGGACGCACTGTCCGGTGTCATCAACGCGCCCGACAAGCAGCGTGCCGGTGTCTACGGCACGGCGCAGCAGAGCGCCCAGTTCCTGGTCAACCGCAAGGTGACCCGCTGGGTCATCCCGAACGGCCCGAACGACAACCGGCCGCAGTTCAACCCGCACGAGTTCGTCCGTCAGGGCGGCACGCTGTACAGCCTGTCCAAGGAAGGCGCCGGTACGGCGGGTCCGCTCGTCACCGCGCTGACCGTCGCCGTCGTGGAGGCCGCCGAGCAGTACGCCCGCGGTTGCCCGATGGGGCGGATGCCCAGCCCGCTGGTCGGCGTACTCGACGAGGCCGCCAACGTGTGCCGGTGGAAGAACCTGCCCGACCTGTACTCGCACTTCGGTTCCCGCGGCATCGTGCTGATGACGATCCTGCAGTCCTGGGCGCAGGGCCAGGAGTGCTGGGGCGACCACGGCATGCAGAAGCTCTGGGGCTCGGCGAACATCCGCGTGTACGGCGGTGGCGCGGCCGACTCGACGTTCCTCGAGAGTCTGAGCAAGATGATCGGCGACTACGACATCAGCTCGAGCTCGGTGTCGTACAACGAGGGCAAGCGCGGCACCAGCCAGCAGGTCCAGCGGCACAACATCATGGAGGTCTCCGACCTCGCCTCGATGCCACCCGGCCGCGCGGTCGTGTTCCCGTCCGGGATCCCGGCCACGCTGGTGAAGACGGTCCCGTGGTTCACCCGGCCGGATGCCGGTGCGGTGAAGGCGTCGCTGGCGAAGTACGATCCGGGAGCTGCGTCGAGCGTGCCGGTGAGCAACAACCCGTGGGTTGCCTCGAGTACTCAGGCTCCTCCGCAGCGTGGACCGGAGCGACCGGTCTGGGAGCAGCAGAGCGAGGGAGACAACCGCGGTGGATGGTGAGCAGGAGCTGTTCTACCCGCACGTCGCGGCGTTCGTGGAAGACCGGCTCGTCTACCTCTACACGCGCCGGCTCGGGCAACAGTTCATCTGGTGCCCGGAGTGGTACCGGCACGCGGAGGCACTGAGCCGGCTGGACTCGATCTGGCGTGCGTGGGAGCACCTGCGGCTGGACCCGGCGACCGGTATGTCGGTCTGGTGGCGTGACCACGCGGACCCGCACATGATGTCGCTGCTGGACCCGGACGGCCCGTTCGCCGCCTGCCGGAACAACCAGCACACCGACTACCCGATCCCGCCGCTCCCGGTGCAGGAGCCACCGGCCGGCCTCTTCTTCGACCAGCGCCAGCCCAACATCCGCGGGATCTAGTGTCCTGCGCCCGAAGCTCGCGAGATAAGTCCAGGCCTGAAGCCCTCATCACGGCGGGCCCGCGGCACACTCCCCAGCACAACCAGCGCCGAGGGCATCTTTGTGCACCCACCAACCGTTTTCCGGGCGGTTTCGTGGTCGAGCCGTGCACAAAGAAGCGCCGCGCCGCGCCGCGACGGGGCTTTGGGGAGGTCTGCGGACCGAACGTGCCGGTCGGGGACTGCGGGCCGCGCCGGTCGAGCCGCGATTGCATCGGGATTGACTTATAACGCGAACTTGCGGTGCAGGACACTAGCCTCGATCTTTCGTCTTGCGGTCTGAGTGTGTGGCTGGCTTGGTTGGTGGGTTGGTTTGTCCGGGTGGGCAGGTGTGGTCTCCGGCGCTGGGTCCGCCGGTTCTCCGGTGGTGCTGGTTGTCGGGTCTGGTGTGGTGGTTCAGTCGGGTTGGAGTGCTGCCCAGCCGGTGTCGATGAGGTTGTTCCATGGCCAGTTGTTGGGTAGTCGTAGTCGTCGGCTTCGTCCGGTGTGGATGACTCGTGCGGCGACGGCGAGGAGCCGGTAGCGGAGTCGTTTGGGTTCCCAGCGACGGGCGGGCTGGTTGTGCCAGGCCAGGGTCTGGGTCCAGGTGAGCAGGTCGGCGGCGAGGGTGATGATCTCGAGCCAGATCTGGTTTTGGGCGAAGCCGTGCAGGGGCAGGTTGCGCAGGCCGGTGTCTTTCAGGGCGCGGATGCGGTCTTCGGCGCGGGCTCGTTGGCGGTGCCGGACTTCGAGGTCGGCCAGGCGCCAGCCGGTGGTGTTGGTGGCGAAGCAGGTGACGCGCCAGCCGTCGTGGTCGGTGAGTCGTAGTTGGGCGCCGGGGTGGGGGCGTTCGCGGCGGGCGATGATCCGCATTCCGGGCGGCCAGTCGTCGGGGCCGCCGGCCCGGGTGGTGGCCGGTATCCAGGCGGTGAGTTCGGCGACCTGGGCGCTGTCGCGGGGGTTGCCGTCGCTGTCGATCGCGGCCCGCCAGGCCTGGGTTGGGATGGTGTCGATCGCGGCCTTGACGGTGTCGTGGGCGGCGAACCCGATCGAGTACTCCAGGCCCAGATCGGTGATGTGGCGAAGGAACTTCTTGGACGCGCCACCGGTATCGGTGCGCACCAGTACCTGGCCCCGCTCGCGGGCCGGTAGTTGCGCCAGCGCGGCATCCAGGGCTGCGATGTGGTCGCCGGGCGCGAAGGCCGAGGCCGAACCGGTCCGCAGGATCACCGCCAGGGTTTCACCGGTGCCGTCTTCGCCGTGGTCGACGAACGCGCACATCGGATGGAACCCGTAGCCACGCTTGAACGTGGCCGCGGCGAGTTCCTTGTCCGAGTGCGCGGTGACCAGCGTGGCGTCCAGGTCCACGATCACCAGGCCACCATCACGACTGCCCGGCGTCCCGGCCAACGGGCGACGCAGCCCCCACACGGCGGCCCTGGCCTGAGCGCGGGCCGCGCGGATCGCGGCCACGGCAGCGTCGACATCCACGGCCAGCGCCGCGATCAGCCGCGAGACCGTCGGATCGGAAGCAACCGCGCCGAACAGGTCGGGCTGTGCACGGACTGCGGCCACGTCGGCCAGACAATCCCCACCCAACGCGACCGCTGTGGCCACATCGAGCAGCACTTTGCCCGGATCATGCACAGCCCGCTCGGGGCGCCACGGCGCCAGCTGCGCCGACAAGCCACGCTCCAGCCCGGCCCGGCGCGCCGTCTGCCGCAACAACACCGCCCCGCACGACGAGACCAGCGACTCGCGCCGACCATCCAGAACCAGACCCGACAAAGAGTTAAACTTCACCCGCGGAGTGCCTTCCACTCGGAACGAAACTGACCTTCGACAAGCCAGATTCTTCCAAGCAGGACAGGCACTTCCGTGCTTTACACCACCGTGTCGCCAGACACCCCATGAAATCCCGAGGCTAGTAGCCCGATATGACTGCGCTTCGATTTGAGGGGGCAACCTCCTGCTGGCCTTCCTGGCCGAGCTGGTTGCCCTAGGCATCTTCGCCGTCCGGGAGGGTGGCTAGAGCTCTAGGTCCGGCTCGCTCGCGCGGTTCGGCTTGACGACCTTGCCTTTGTTGTTCCGGACCTTGCCGGGGCCGCGGACATGGCGGCGCGCCTGCGGGAGCTGGGCCTCCGGGGTCTCCTCGGGCGCCTTGCGGACGGCCTCGCTCGGGTTCGGCTGCGCCTCGCGGGCTTCTTCGCGGTGGTCGCGCGCGGACGCCTCATACTGCTCGGCGATCCGGTACTCGCCGGTGGATCTGCGCTCTTCCGTGGTGGCCAGGTTCTGGAAGCGCCGGCCTTCCGCGGCGAGCCCGGCCGAGCCGACCTCGTCAGGGTGAGCGGCCGCCTCGTCGAGTTCATGCCGGCCATGGGCCCGGTCGGCGAGGCCGCGTTGCTTGTCGTTCGCGGCGTACTGCCGGTGCACGTCACGCGCCTGCTCGTCGGCGTACGCGAGTTGCATCGCCCGGGTGGTCTCGGCGGTGGCGTCCAGCAGGTTCTTGCGGTCGCGGACCTCGTCGAGGACCTGCTCGTCCTTGGCGGCGAGCTCGAGGCGGTCGTTCCGAGCCTCGGCCTCCTCGTCCAGGAGCGCCTGCTCGTCCTCCGCGTCCTCGCGTTCGGCCAACTCCTCCGCCAGGTCGTGGGTCGGGAACTTGTCGGCCTCTGCTCGTGCCTGGGCGGCCCGCCGCTCACTCGCGGCCTCAGTGTCGTCGTCGCCCTGCTCCCGCTGATCGGGTACGAGCTCGACGGACTGGTCGTCGTCGGTGTCGGGCATGCCGCTCCTTTCCTTCTGTTTCCACGATGCCGCACCGCAGGGTCAGCGGGTAGCTCCGGTCACCAGCCAGGCATCGCGGCGCTCACGGGTGGTGAGTGTGAGGAATCGCAGCAGCATGTACCCGCCGAACGCCCACCACAGCGCCACGATCCCGCCGCCGAACCAGAGCACCGCCAGCGCGAGCGGCACGTACAGCACGAGCGCGACGATTCCGGCCGCGGCCAGGTACCGTCCGTCCCCGGCGCCGATGAGTACGCCGTCCAGCACGAACACGACCCCGTTGATCGGCTGCCACAACGCGGACACGATCAGGATGGCGGCGAGCGTACGACGTACCTCGGGGTCTGTGGTGAACCACGGGACGTAGACGTCGCGCAGTCCCCAGAGCGCGAGGCCGCCGATCAGCCCGGAGAACAGACCCCACCACATCATCCGGCGGGTGATCGCGCGGGTCCCGGCGACGTCGCCGGCGCCCAGGGCCCGACCGGTGAGCGCCTGTGCGGCGATCGCGATGGCGTCCAGCGCGAGTGCGAGGAACGACCACAGCGTGAAGGCGACCTGATGGGCCGCGACGGACGTCGTACCGAGAGCGGTGGCGACGAACGTGAGCAGGATGATCGCCGCGCGAAGCGTCAGCGTGCGGACGACGAGCGGTACGCCCATCTGCGCCGAGGCCAGGATCCCGGGACGATCGGGGCGGAGCTTGGCGCCGTCGCGGCGGGCGCCACGGACCACCACCACGACCAGCGCCACACCGGCACCGGTCTGCGCGAGCGCCGTACCGAGCGCCGAGCCCGCGATGTCCAGGCGGAGGCCGTACACGAACAGGACGTTCAGCCCGATGTTGGCGAGGTTGGCGGTGATCGCGACGACCATCGGGGTCTTCGTGTCCTGCAGACCCCGGAGTACGCCGGTGGCGGCGAGCAGGAGCAGCATCGACGGGATGCCGAGGCAGGAGATCCGCAAGTACGTCACCGCGTGGTCGGCCACCTCCGGCGACGGGTCGAACGCCGCGATCGCCTGCGGCGCGAGCGCCAGCCCGAGGAGGGCGAGGACGACGCCCAGCAGCAACGCCAGCCAGAGCCCGTCGATGCCTTGGGCAAGCGCCCCCTTGTGGTCGCCGGCGCCGATCCGCCGGGCGACCGCGGACGTGGTGCCGTAGGCGAGGAAGACGCAGATGCCGACGAGGGTCTGCAGGATGGTGCCGGCGACGCCGAGCGCGGCGAGCTGCGGAGTGCCCAGGTGGCCGACGATCGCGGAGTCCGCGAGCAGCATCAGCGGCTCCGACACCAGGGCGAAGAACGCCGGGACGGCAAGCCGGAGGATCTCCCGGTCCTGTTCGCCCACCCACCGTCGCGGTCTCACCGGAGCGAGGTTACCCAGGACGCGCGGGCGCGTCGGAAATTGGTCTCAGACTTTTTCTTCTCCACAGTTGTGAACTGGAGAAACCGCAGGTCACGGGCCTGTTGTGGGTTCTTGCCCACAGATATCCACAGGGTTGTGCCCAACCTGTGCACACCCCTGCCGGGGGTTATCCACGATTCGTCCACAGGGGGTGTGGACGACCGAGTGGCCATCGGCGACGCGTCCGGCGTACGGTCGCGAGGCCTGTCGCCGAAGACTGTCGGTGGGCCTGGCTAGAGTTCGATCAGGTGTTCGAACCCGGCCGGCGGTGGCTGGGCAGCGGGTGACGAGGAGGTCGGACGAAGTGAGCGTGGCGGAGTTCCGCGGGGGCCAGGACGGCGGTCACGAAGAGCGGCGTCCGGAGATGGGCTTCGACCGCACCCCTCCCCAGGATCTCGCGGCCGAGCAGTGTGTGCTCGGCGCGATGATGCTGAGCAAGGATGCGATCGCCGATGTGATCGAGAACCTGCGCAGCACGGACTTCTACCGGCCCGCGCACGAAGCGGTCTTCGACGCGATCACCGACCTGTATGCGCGCGGTGAGCCGGCCGACGCGATCACGGTCGCCGCCGAGCTGAACAAGCGCGGCGAGATGACGCGGATCGGCGGCGCGCCGTACGTGCACACCCTGGTCGCCTCCGTCCCGCTCGCGGCGAACGCTTCGTACTACGCGCACATCGTCCGGGAGAAGGCGATCCTGCGCCGCCTGGTCGAGGCCGGTACCAAGATCGTCCAGCTCGGGTATGCCGGTGAGGGCGAGGTCGACGACGTCGTCGACGAGGCGCAGGCGGAGATCTACTCGGTCACCGAGAAGCGCACCGCCGAGGACTACGCGCCGCTGAAGGACATCATGGAGGGCGCCCTCGACGAGATCGAGGCGATCGACTCCCGCGGTGACGCGATGGTCGGCGTACCGACCGGGTTCACCGACCTGGACGAGCTCACCAACGGCCTGCACCCCGGCCAGATGATCATCGTCGCCGCCCGGCCCGCGATGGGGAAGGCGCTCGCGCTCGACACCCCGCTGCCGACGCCGACCGGCTGGACGACGATGGCCGAGGTCGCGGTCGGCGACCAGCTGCTGGACGCCGACGGGTTGCCGACCACGGTGGTCGCGGCGACCGAGGTGATGGTGGACCGGCCGTGCTTCCGGCTGTCGTTCTCCGACGGCAGCACGATCGTCGCCGACGCCGAGCACCAGTGGCGCGTCGAGGACGGCGGCCGCCCGGTGGTCTGCACGACCGCCGACCTGTACACGGCGATGTCGGCGAGTCCCGGGCTGACACCGCCGATCCCCGGGTCGGCGCCGCGGCAGATCACCGGGCACGGCTTCCCGGCCGCGCTGTACGGCGAGGGCGAGCGGCGGCTCGAGTGGGTCGACCCGGTGGACAGCGTGCCGGTGCGCTGCGTCGAGGTCGACAACGCCGACCATCTGTACCTGGCCGGCAAGACGATGATCCCGACCCACAACTCCACGCTCGGCCTGGACTTCGCGCGCTCCTGCTCGATCAAGCACGGCCTGACCTCGTGCATCTTCTCGCTGGAGATGAGCCGCAACGAGATCACCATGCGACTGCTGTCGGCGGAGGCGAAGGTCCCGCTGCACCACATGCGCAACGGCAAGATGACCGACGAGGACTGGGCCCGTCTGGCCCGGAAGATGGGTGAGGTCTCCGAGGCCCCGCTGTTCATCGACGACTCGCCGAACCTGACGATGATGGAGATCCGCGCGAAGGCCCGCCGCCTGAAACAGCGCCACGACCTCAAACTGATCGTCATCGACTACCTCCAGCTGATGACGTCCGGCAAGAAGGTCGAGTCCCGCCAGCTGGAAGTCTCCGAGTTCTCCCGCTCGATCAAGCTCCTGGCCAAAGAACTCGAACTCCCCGTCGTAGCCATCTGCCAGCTGAACCGAGGCTCCGAACAACGCTCCGACAAACGCCCCATGGCCTCCGACCTCCGCGAATCGGGCTGCTTGACCGCGGACACCCGGCTGATGCGGGCCGACAACGGTGCGGAGATCTCGCTCGGAGAGCTGCTCGCGGCTGATAGTCGTGACATCCCGGTCTGGTCGCTCGACGACCGGCTGAAGCTGGTGCCGCGCACGTTGACCCACGCCTTCCCGAGTGGGGTGAAGGAGGTCTTCCGGCTGAAGCTCGCCTCGGGCCGTGAGATCAAGGCCACCGCCAACCACCCGTTTCTGACCTACAACGGATGGAAGCCGCTGGGCGAGCTGGCGCCGGGCGCTCGCGTCGGTTCGCTCCGGCACGTTCCGGCTCCGCTCGACGTCAAGCCGTGGGACGAGGACGAGATCACGCTTCTCGCTCATCTGCTGGGCGACGGTTCGTTCGTCAAGCGGCAGCCGATCCGCTACGCGAGCATCGACGAGGCCAACCTGACCGCGGTGACCGAGGCTGCTGAGCGGCGGTTCGGCATCACCGCCGTCCGCGACGAGTACGCCGCCGCGCGAGTCACCACTCTCCGCCTACCGGCGCCGTACCGGCTCGCTCGTGGCAAACGGAACCCGATCGCCGCCTGGCTGGACGGCCTCGGTCTGTTCGGCTTGCGCAGCCACGAGAAGTTCGTACCCGACGGTGTGTTCGGCCTCCCGAAGGAACAGGTCGCGCAGTTCATCCGCCACCTCTGGGCCACCGACGGCTCGGTCCGCTGGGACGAGAAGGCCGACCAGGCACGCATCTACTACGCCAGCACCAGCCGCCGCCTCGTCGACGACCTCGCCCGCCTCCTCCTTCGCCACAACATCTTCAGCCGCATCAAGACCGCGAAGAAGGCGGGCTACCGCGACAGCTATCACTTGCACATCTACGGTGTAGAGAACCAGTTGCGGTTCTGCGCCGGCATCGGCGTCCACGGACTCCGCGGACTGAAGGTGCTGGAGGTTGCGACTGCTCTGCGGGACGTCAAGGCGAACACCAACCTCGACACGGTTCCACAGGAGGTTTGGGCGCAGGTCCGTCAGGTGCTTGCCAACCGCAACGTCACGCACCGCGAGTTCGCCGCGGCCATGGGCACCAAGTTCTCCGGCTCGACGATGTGGAAGCACGCTCCGAGCCGGCAACGCCTCGCCAAGGTCGCCGACATCCTCGACGACGCCGACCTCGAAGTCGTAGCCACCAACGACATCTTCTGGGACACCATCACCTCGATCGAGAGCCTCGGCGACCAAGAGGTGTACGACGCAACGGTCCTAGGCACCCACAATTTCGTGGCTAACGGAATCGCCCTGCATAACAGTCTTGAACAGGACGCCGACGTAGTCATCCTGCTGCACCGGGAGGACGCCTACGAACGCGAGTCGACCCGCCCCGGCGAGGCCGACTTCATCGTCGCCAAGCACCGGAACGGGCCGACTGCGGATGTGGTGGTTGCGTTCCAGGGGCACTACTCACGGTTCGTGGATATGGCGCACGACGGGTAGCTCAGAGGCGTTCGATTGCTACGAAGACTGCTAGGGCGAGCAGTACGGCGTTGATTGCGACGCTGGAGAACTCGGAGCGGCGGGTGTGGGTGATGATGGCGCCGATCATGATGGCGGCCAGGCCGGCGGCCGCGGTGGGGACCAGCCAGGTGGCGAGGTCGAAGAGGCGGGGGAGGATCAGGCCGGCGGCGCCGGCGATCTCCGCGACGCCGATGACCTTGATCAGTTCGATCGGGAACGGGGCCGCCCAGCCCATCCGGGGGTTGCCGGCCAGCGAGGCCTTCGTGGCCGGCACCTTCATCGCGCCGGACATCAGGAACATTGCGGCGAGCAGACCGGAGACGATCCAGACGACGATGCTCATGCCGCCACCGGCTGCCCGACGCGGACCTGCTTGAGGGCGGCGGCCCACGATTCGAGCTGGTCGAACAGGATGGTTGCCTGGTCGGCGTACTGCGGGCCGGGGCGGAACTGGGAGAAGTTCTCGAAGTCGGTGAAGAGCGAGAACGACAACTGCTGACGTATGTCGGCGATCTGGAGCTCCGCGCTGATGGCGCGCAGATGCTCGATCGCGCGGGCTCCGCCGAGCGAGCCGTAGGACACGAAGCCGGCAGCCTTGTTGTTCCACTCGGCGTACAGATAGTCGATCGCGTTCTTCAACACGCCGGACGTGGAGTGGTTGTACTCCGGGGTGACGAACACGAACCCGTCGTACGCCGCGATCGTCGAGGCCCAGGCCTTCGTGTGCTCACCGGCGTACTGCCCGGCCGACGGCGGGATCGCCTCGTCCAGGTGCGGCAGCGGGTAGTCGAGGAGATCGATCAGCTCATAGGTGGCGTCGCGCCGCTCGGCCTGGGTCAGTACCCAGTCGGCGACGGCCTTGCCGTTCCGACCGGGGCGGGTGCTGCCGAGGATGATCGCGATCTTCAGGTCGCTCATGATTCCTTCACAGGGTTGACTTGAATGTTCATGTCAACGGCCACGATAGGTCGATTGACGTGAACGTTCAAGTCATTGCCGTGGTGGCTATGCTGCAGGCATGGGGAAGGAGCCGCGCTGGCTGACGGCCGACGAGCTGGAGACCTGGAAGACGCTGCAGCTCGTCATGGCGCTGCTGACCGGGGAGCTGGGTGAGCAGCTGCAACGTGACTCCAGCCTCAGCTTCCTGGAGTACTACGTCCTCGCCGGCCTCTCCGATCAGCCCGATCACACGATGCGGTTGAGCCGCCTCGCGATCCTGGCCAACTCCGAGCTCTCCCGCCTGTCCCACCTCATCCGCCGCCTGGAGAACCGCGGCCTGGTACGGCGTGAACCCGACCCGGATGACGGACGGTTCACGAACGCGATCCTCACCCCCGACGGGTACGCCGAACTCGTGAAGGCCGCTCCGGGACATGTCGAACGGGTCCGCAAACTGGTGTTCGACCCGCTGACCGAGACCGATCGCCGTGCGCTGCACCGGGCGATGACGAAGCTGCTCCCCGGGCTCCTCGGCGACTGTTAGCGGTTCTTCCAGCGATCCGCGGAGATCGACTCCTGGGCGAGTAGGCGCAGCGAGGCGATCAGGGTCTCGCCGAGGATGGTGCCGATGACCACCGATTCGGCGAGCTGGTCGCGGGTCGGGTTCGAGGTGACGGCATCGATCTCGAGCCGGGTGAAGCTTTCGACCGCGTCCGCATAGGTATCGAGGTGGGCGACGAGGCTGTCCTGGCCGAGGCTGCGGAGCGCGGCGACGGTGTCGATGAGGGTCGCCAGAGCCGGGGCCGACGGCTCGACGGCCCAGCCGCGGGCGGCGATGAGGTCGGTGACCTGCGCGGCGGCGGCCGTCCGCGCCTCGTCGGTGGCGGTCAGGCGGCGGGTGGGCGTGAGCGCGCGGTGGGCGCGGCCGATCTGCTCGTGCAAGGGCTCGGTGTCGGAGTCGAGCGATTCGAGGATCTCCTTCACCGTGGCGACCGGGACCTGTGCGAGTTCGATCAGTGCGCGGATCAGCCGGAGCCGGCGGACGTGGGTGTCGCCGTACGACGCCTGGTTCGGGCTGCTGAGTTCGCCGGCGGGCAGCAGGCCTTCGCGCAGGTAGTACTTGATCGTCGGCACCGGGACGTCGGTGACCTTGCTGAGTTCCCCGATTCGCATCGCTTGCCTTCCTGTTGTCTGTGATGGATAGTATCAGTATCCATAAGCGGATACTTCAACTATCCATAAGGAGCTCAGGATGATCCCGCTCGTACTGATCCTGGGGGCCGTCGGCTTCCGCGCCCTGGGCGCGCTCGGCGTCCGGCGGTTCACGACCTGGCCGGTGGCCGCGGCGCATGCGATGGCGGTGATGCTGGTGCTGACCGCGAGCGCCCACTTCGTCCCGGCGAGCGTGACGGTGATGCCGAACCACGCCGACATGGTGCGAATGGTCCCGCCGTTCCTGCCGTACGCCGACGCGCTCGTCTACCTCACCGGCGTACTCGAACTGCTCGGCGCCGCCGGCCTGGTGCTCACCGCGACCCGCAGGCTCGCCGGGTACGCACTGGCCGCGCTCTTCGTCGGCCTGCTGCCGGCCAACATCCACGCTGCGGTCGCCGACGTACCGTTCGCGGGTGGCGAGGCGACCCCGCTCTGGCAGCGCATTCCCGAACAGATCCTGTACCTCGCCGTTGCCCTCTGGGTAGCGCGCACCGCCCGCGCAGCCGCGCCCGTCAAGGAAGAGGTCTACGCATGAGCGACGCGTCCCGCGTCATCGCCGGCGTCATCCTGCTCACCGTCGTGACGATCGAGTTCGGCGGCTACTTCATGACCAGGATCGTCCGCGGCCAGGTCCCGATGACCGGGTTCCAGAAGTCGTTCGCGCGGGCCGGTCACGCCCACGCCGGCGTCCTGGTGATCTTCAGCCTGGTCGGCTTGCTGTACGTCGACCAGACCGGCCTGACCGGCTTCTGGTTGTGGGTCGGCCGGCTCGGGATCCCGGTCGCCGCGATCCTGATGTCCGGCGGCTTCTTCGCCTCCTCGGCCGGCAAGGACCGCACCGCGCCGAACCAGTTCCTGTGGATCCTCTGGCTCGGCGCAGCGTCACTCGCCGTCGGTGTGCTCACCCTGGGCATCGGCCTGATCGTTGCTTAGGGGGTGTGTGATGGTTCCACGCCTACTGCGGGGCACTCGGCACGGCACCTCGCCGAGCACCTCCTCGCGACGGCGTCGAACCATCACACACCCCCTAGCGCAAAGGCCTGGGCGAGGCGTCCGCCGGCCTCGGTGACCAGTGCGGCCGTCTCCGGTGAGGCCTGGTCGACCGTGAACGATCCGAGGGCGGCGATCGCGGCGACCTGGGTGAGGAGCATGGCCGGGGTGTCGGCGCTGAAGCGGACCTTGCACGACGACGGGCTGACCGGTTCGACGATGCCGCGGACGATCCCTTCGAACGTCGAGGTGACGTCGGCGGCGGGTACGTCGACGGTCAGCTCGATCGTGTGCTGGTACTGCGCCGACACGAACGACTCCAGCAGGTACGACGGCCCGTCCAGCACCCGTGGCGTGAAACGGTGCAGCACCGGGGTCACGGAGGCGATTCGGTCGACGCGGAAGATCCGCCAGTCGTCGCGGTCGGGGTCGAACGCGAGCAGGTACCACCGCCCCGCCAACGTCAGCAGTTGATGCGGCTCCACCCGGCGCCGCGTCGTACCGCGCTGCCGGCCGTGGTAGTCGAAGGCAACGATCTCGTGGTTCCGGCAGCAGCGCGCGAGGACGGCGAGAACCTCCGGATCGACCTGCGGTACGCCGGGTCGCGGGATCGCCTCCGCTGCCGAACCCACGGCCGCGAGCTGCGGCCGGAGGCGCGCGGGCAGCACCTGCTCCAGCTTGGCCAACGCGCTCATCGAGCTCTCGGCCATCCCGCTCACCCCGCCACCGGCCGCGCCGACGAGTCCGAGCGCGACGGCGATCGCCTCGTCGTCGTCCAGCTGCAGCGGTGGCAGGTGCGTCCCGGAGCCGAGTCGGTACCCGCCCGCGGTGCCGGTCGTGCCGGTCACCGGGTAGTCGAGGGACCGGAGCCGTTCGACGTCTCGCCGTACCGTGCGCTCGGTGACGCCGAGCCGGTCGGCGAGCTCGTGACCGGACCACTCGCGCCGGCTCTGCAGCAGCGACAACAGCCGCAGCATCCGGCCCGGCATCTCCTTGCGAGCGCTCATGGACCGATCATGCCTTGAGGACAAGATGTGTCCGCAAGGGTGTCTAGCGTGATCTGCATGATGTTGACGACGACCAGTAACAGGTATGACGAGGCGCGGCTCGGCTTCCAGCGGCGAGACTCGCATCGGCCGGCCGTGATCTTTCCGGTGACGAGCACAGCTGAGGTCGAGGAGGCGGTGCGGTACGCGATCGACCACGACCTGCGGATCGCGGTCCAGGCGTCCGGGCACGGCCTGACGCAGGGGATCGACGGTGGCGTGCTGATCGCGACCGGCAGCTTCAAGAACGTGACGGTCGACGCGAAGGCGAAGACGGCGTGGATCGACGCGGGCGCGACCTGGCGGGACGTGCTCGACGCGACCGCGCCGTACGGTCTTGCGCCGCTGTCGGGCAGCGCACCAGGCGTCGGCGCGATCTCGTACACGCTCGGCGGTGGCCTCGGACTGATGGCACGACGGTTCGGGTACGCCGCGGATCACGTCCGCCGGATCGAGGTCGTGACCGCGGACGGCGTACGACGCGACGCCGAGGAGGACCCGGACCTGTTCTGGGCGCTCCGTGGCGGAGGCGGGAACTTCGGTGTCGTGACGGGGATCGAGATCGAGCTCTTCGACGTACCGACGCTCTACGGCGGCAGCCTGTACTTCGATCTCGCCGAGCACCCGACGGTGCCGGAGCTGTGGCGGGACTGGACCAGGTCCGTGCCGGAGGAGGTGACGTCGGCGATCGCGATCCTGCCGATGCCGAACATCCCGCAGGTGCCGGCGCCGCTGCGCGGGAAGTACATCGGACAGGTGCAGCTCGCGATCCTCGGCGACCGTGGTGAGGACCTGATCGGGCCGCTCCGGGCGATCGGCAAGCCGGCCCTCGACACCGTGGGGGAGCTGCCGTACGTCGACTCGGGGAAGATCTTCGCGGAGCCCGAGCGCCCCGACAGCTACACCTCGCTCAACGTGCTGCTGAAGGACCTCGATGCGCTCGAGACGCTGCCCGAGCTCGCCGGGCCGGGCGCGTCGCGGATGCACGTGATCGCTATCCGCCACCTCGGCGGCGCGCTCGCCCGACCGCCGGAGGTCCCGAACGCGATCGGTCACCGCGATGCGGCGTACTCGCTGACCGTCCTCACCCCGGGCAAGGGCGACGCCGGGCGGGACGTGCTCGAACCGTGGACCGCGTCAACCGTTGGCCGCGCCCTCAACTTCACCTTCGCGAAACTCACCGACGACGAGATCGCCGAGGCGTACGACGACTACGAGCGCCTCGCCGCCCTCAGGCACCGCTACGACCCGACCCGCCGACTGCACGCGAGCCACCCGCTCTAGCGATCAACGCGCAACCTCGGCGGGAACGATCACAGGGCTGCTGTCACGTCGATCTCGACGAGCTGGCCGGGGAATCCGAGTTGGGCCACACCGAGCAGTGTGCTCGCCGTCGTGAAAGCCGGCGCGAGCGGCGATTCGTTGAGCTGCGTCCACACCGCACTCAGGTCCTCACGATCCGGGCTGGCCACGTAGATCACCGTGCGTACGACGTTTTCCGGCGTGGCGCCCGCCGACTTCAGCGCGGTGAGGATGTTCGCGATCACCTGCGCGGTCTGACCCTGGAGGCCGCCCGGGGCCAAGTCACCGGGCGCTTGCAACGGACACTGACCGGCGAGGTAGACCGTGGTGTTCGCCTGCACCCGCGTCACGTGGTGGTACCCAGGCGTCGCATGCAGCCCGTCGGGGTTGGTCCGCTCGATCGTCACGCCTCGACCCAACGCGATCCCTCAGCCCTGGGTCAACAGATTTAGCACGTACCGCTTCTGCCACGGCGTCTCCACCGCGTGCTTGTCGTAATGCCGTCGTACATAGTCGACTGCCTGATCCGCGGGCAGCCCGTCCAGTACCGCGAGACACGCGAGCGCTGTCCCGGTCCGCCCGCGGCCGCCCCCGCACGCGAACTCGACCCGCCCGGTCCCGGTCCGCTCCAGCGCCTCGCGAAAGGTCGTCAGCGCCTGCGCGCGATCCACGGGCAGCCGGAAGTCCGGCCACTTGATCCAGTGCGTCTCCCACGGCACGTCCGGCGGTTCCTTACCGAGCAGATACACGCCGTACGTCGGGAACGGTTCCGCCGCCGCGCCGTTGCGCAGACCACGTCCGCGCACGAGCCGGCCCGACGGCAGCTCCATCACACCTGGTGCGTCCTTGATCCAAAGGCCCACGGGGCCAAACTACACAAGCCGCTCCTCGGTGGACGTGGAGAAGAGGTGCAGCTTGTCGGGGTCCGGCGCCAGGTGGACGACGGTGCCCTTGTCGTTGTGCAGCCGGGTGCCGATCCTGGCGATGATCTGGTCACTGGTGTGCTCGGCGGTCCCGTACAGGAACGCGTCCGACCCCAGCTCCTCGATCACCGACACCTTCACCGGCAGACCGTTGTCCGCGAGATGCAGCGCCTCCGGGCGGACGCCGAGCGTCAGCGTCGTGTCGTCGCCGGCCTTGGCCAGTACGTCGCGCGCGATCGGGACCACGTAGTCGCCGACCTTCGCGCCGCCCTCGACGATCTCGGCCTCGATCAGGTTCATCGCGGGCGATCCGATGAAGCCGGCCACGAACTTGTTCCGCGGACGGTCGTAGAGGTTCAGCGGGGTGTCGACCTGCTGCAGCACGCCGTCGCGAAGGACGGCGACCCGGTCGCCCATCGTCATGGCCTCGACCTGGTCGTGGGTGACGTAGACCGTGGTGACGCCGAGCCGGTGCTGCAGTTCGGCGATCTGGGTGCGGGTCTGGACCCGGAGCTTGGCGTCGAGGTTCGACAGCGGCTCGTCCATCAGGAAGACCTGCGGGTTACGGACGATCGCGCGGCCCATCGCGACGCGCTGACGCTGACCACCTGACAGTGCCTTCGGCTTGCGGTCGAGGTACTCCTCCAGACCGAGCAGCTTCGCGGCCTCCTGCACGCGCTGAGCGCGCTCGTCCTTGTGGATGCCCTGCATCTTCAGGGCGAAGCCCATGTTGTCCGCGACCGACATGTGCGGGTACAGCGCATAGTTCTGGAACACCATCGCGATGTCGCGTTCCTTCGGCGGGGCGTTGGTGACGTCCCGGTCGCCGATGAAGATCGCGCCCTCGTTCACCTCTTCGAGCCCGGCGAGCATCCGCAGCGCCGTCGACTTCCCGGAGCCGGACGGGCCGACGAGCACCATGAACTCCCCGTCCTCGATGTCCAGGTCGAGTGCGTCGACCGCGGCGAGGTCGGTGCCCGGGTAGACCCGGGTGGCTCCCTTGAACGAGACAGTTGCCATGTCGCGCTTCCTTCCCTTCGCCGGCTGGAACGTGCCGGACGATCCGTAGCAAAGGCCCCCAGGTTTGGGTGTCTGCTTGGTGATACATCACCAAGCGTCGTGTACAACGAGCGAACCGGAACTTACATTCCCGGGTGATGTAAGTCTCGCGAACGTCAGAAGTACGGACCTTCTGCACGGGTCGAGTCGCCGATCAGATCGAGCAGGGCGGTGACCGCTCTGCTCGGTCGTCGTCCGGCGATCGTCACCACGGACAGCGTCCAGGTGAGGTCGGCGCCGGTGATCGGGAGTTTGGCGACGCCCGGCTCCGCGGCCAGTTCGAGGTCCGGGACGACGCCGACGCCCAGACCGGCGCGCACGTAGTCCGGGATCGTGGTCAGCTCCGGCACCTCGACCTGGATCCGCCGGGGCCTCCCGATCGCGTCGAAGGCCCGGTCGACCATCTTCCGGTTCCCGAAACCCGTCGGCATGTCCACGAACCGCTCGGTCGCGAGGTCGCCGAGCTCGATCCCGGTGCGATCGGCGAGCGGATGCGACGACGGGACCAGCGCCACGAACGGAACCGTGGCGATGTCGCGGACCTCCAGGCCGGACAGCTCCGGCCGCGGCAGCCCGAGCAGCGCGATGTCCAGCCGGCCGTGCCGTACGTCGTCCGCGAGGCCGGTCGACCCGGTCGGCGAGGTCGCGACCTGGACCTCGACCAGCGGGTACGTGCGATGGAACGCCCCGAGCAGCTCGGCCATGTTCACCAGGCTGAGGCGGGCCAGCGTCCCGATCCGGATGCTGCCACGCAACCCCGACGAAGCCTCCTCCACGGCGGCCCGCGCGCGGTCCAGCGCCTCGAGTGCGGCCTTGGCCTCCGGCAGCAACGCCTGACCGGCCGCCGATAGCACGACGCGCCGGGTCGAGCGATCGAAGAGCGTCGTCTTCAGATCGGTCTCCAGCGCTCGTACGGCGGCCGAGACCGTGGACTGCACCGTGAACAACCGGTGCGCCGCGCGGGTGAAGCTCAGTTCCTCGGCGACGGCGACGAAGTACTCCAGCTGGCGACTGTCCACAGCTCCAATTATCGGATTCGCCGATAAGAGCGTGCAAGAACTTTCGTTGGACTCGATAGATGCGGCGCGGCACGCTGGAACCATGTCCACCATGACGTCTTCGCGAACCGGCGTACGGATCCGGTTCGCTCATGCTCCGGGGTTCTGGGTGATCGCGGCGGCCTTCCTCACCACGATGGCCTTCTCGACGATCCCGACACCGCTCTATGCGATCTACCAGCAGCGCGACGGCTTCCCGACGTACGTGATCACGGTGATCTTCGCCAGCTACGCGGTCGGGGTGATGGCGGCGCTGTACCTGGCCGGGCATGTCAGTGACTGGCTCGGGCGGCGGAGGGTCGCGTTGCTCGCCGTCCTCGCGGAGGTGTTGTCCGCGGCGATCTTCCTGATCTGGCCGGACGTTCCGGGGCTGCTGCTGGCGCGGTTCATCTGCGGTGTCGGTGTCGGCGTACTGACGGCGACCGCGACCGCGCACCTGTCCGAGCTGCGGCAGGTCGCGCGTCCCGGTGAGGATCCGAGTCGGTCCGCGCTGATCTCGAGCATGGTGAACCTCGGCGGGCTGGCGTTCGGGCCGCTCGTGGGTGGTCTGCTGGCGCAGTACGTGTCGGCACCGCTGGAGCGTCCGTACGAGATCTTCCTGGTGCTGCTGCTGATCAGCGCGGTGGGGATCGCGCTGGTGCCGGAGACCGTGGAGCGGTTGGAGGAACGTCCGGCGTACCGGCCGCAGCGGGTCGCACTGCCCTCGTCCGCGCGTCCGCTCTTCTTCGCGTCCGCGATCGGCGCCTTCGCGGCGTTCGCGATCTTCGGTCTCTTCACGTCCCTGGCGCCGACGTTCCTGGCCGGCGTCCTGCACCACACGTCCCGTCTGCTCGCCGGGGTCGTCACCTTCGCCGTCTTCATCGCCGGTGCCGTGAGCCAGGCCGTCTTCGTCCGCCTCTCGCGCCCGGCGCAGCTCCGCCTCGGACTGGTCGCGATGTCCGTCGGTCTGGTGGGCGTCGCGGTCGGCGGGCTCCTCCCGAACCTGTACCTCTTCGTCATCGGCGGGGTCGTCGCCGGTGCCGGGGTGGGCCTGGTGTTCCGCGGTGCCGTGGCGACCGCCGCGGCGCTCGCCGACCCGTCGTCCCGCGGTGAGGTCCTGGCTGCCCTCTTCCTGATCGCGTACGCCGGACTCGCGATCCCGGTCCTCGCGATCGGCCTGGGCATCGCGCTCCTCCCGGCCGAGGTCGCGCTGCTGCTCTTCTCGGCGCTGATCCTGATCCTGGTGAACGCCGCCGTAATCCGGATGCTCGCCGCCCAGCACAGGTGATGTGATGCGGGTGTGGACCTGCAACGCGACTACGGACTGACCGTCTCCTCGCTCGAGCCGCACCCTGGCGGCTTCGCGACCGACGGCTGGGTGGCAGACGGCCGATGGTTCGTGAAGGTGTGGAAGGAAGGCGAGGAGCCGTCAGGGTTGTTGCAGTTGGCCGAGTTGCACGCTCTCGGGCTGCCGGTGGTGGAGCCGTTGCGCACGCTGCAGGGTGAGCTGTCCGCGAAGAACGTCGCTGTCTTCCCTTATATCGAAGGGCGTACGGCGACCTGGAGCGACTGGCGTGTGGTGGCGCGGGCATTGCGGCAGGTGCACGAGGCGCCGGTGCGGGTGACGCTGCCGCCCGCAGACGTCAGCGAGCCGCACATCCGGACCCTGGGGCGGCACCTGCAGCACCCGTGGATCGCGGACCGGGCGGACGTGGTGGCGGCGGCGATCGCGCGGTTGGACGACGTACGAACGCGACTCAAACCGGTGCGCGACGTCCTGTGTCACACGGATCTGCATGGTTTGAACGTCTTGATCGACGACCACGGTGAGGTCGCGGCGATCCTCGACTGGGAGAACGCCGTGATCGGGCCCCGGGAGTACGACGTGTGGGTCGCGGCCGATGGGGATCGGCTGGCGGAGTTCCTCGACGAGTACGGCGCCGACGACCTGGACGCCGACCACCTCGAGTTCGCGCTGCTCGCCCGCGGTCTGCGGGACATGTCCGCCCGGGTGCTGACCGAGGTCGACCGACCCGGCGTCGACACCTGGGGCTTCGACCGAATCGCCCGCGTGGACAGCGATCTCGAGGTGTTTCGCGAGTACTGCAGCTAGACCGCGGCGCCGGGGCCGGGGAGGATGTCGATGTCGTCGGCGTGCATCGGCTTGCCGCAGTGCGCGCAGGCCAGGTCCACGTGGCTGATCTCTCCGCAGGCGTGGTGCCGGTAGAGGACCGGCGGTCCGGCCTGGCCGGCCAGCCATTTGTCGCCCCAGGCAACCATCACCATGAGGACGTCGACCAGCTCCCGGCCGCGGTCGGTCAGCACGTACTCGTACCGCGGCCGGTTGTCGTACGGCCGGCGCTCCAGGACGTCCCGGTCGACCAAGTGGTTCAGCCGCTCGGTGAGTACCTTGCGGGAGATCCCGAGATCCGCCTGGAGCTGCTCGAACCGGGAGAACCCGACCCAGACGTCGCGCAGGATCAACGGAGACCACGGCTCGCCGATCACGTCCAGCGTGCGCGCGATCGAGCACGCCATCTCACTGAAGTCCGTTCGCTGCATGAAACCAGTCTAGCTCTTGGGGTTCCCTAAAGAAACTCCAACATGTTAGCGTTCCTTCAAGGAACCCCAAGGGAAGGTGAACACGATGAGCAAGGTGGTCTGCGCCCTCGCCGTCTCGGTCGACGGGTACATCACCGGACGCGGCTCCGGTCCGAAGCGGGGTCTCGGCGACGCCTCGATGCTGTTCGACTGGTACTTCGACGGCGACACCCCGAGCCGGGTGTTCGACGGCTTCAAGCTGAGCGCACCGAGCGCACGGGTCTTCGACGCGCTCGCCGGTCGGGTCGGCGCGATGGTCGCTGGGCACAAGACGTACGACGACTCGGGCCACTTCGGCGGCGGGAGCCCGCACCCGAAGGCTCCTCTGGTCGTGCTGAGTCATGGTCCCGTGGCGGAGATCAGCGAACAGCAGACGCTCGCCAACACCATCGAGGACGCGATCGCGGCAGGGCGTGAGTTGGCCGGCGGGAAGGACGTTGGCCTGATGGGCGGGGGAGTCGCGACTGCGGCACTCCAGGCGGGTCTCGTCGACGAGATCGTGCTGCATCAGGTGCCGATCCTGCTCGGCAGCGGCCGGCCGTTCTTCCAGGAGCTTCCCGAGCACATCCGCCTGAACCTGATCGAGGCCGTGCCCGCGCCCGGCGTCACCCACCTCCACTACGAGATCGTCCGCTGAAGGAGCAGTGCCATGTTGAAGCCCGCCGTACGCAGCGCTGTCGAGAGCACGTCCATCGCCCACCTGGCCACCGTTCTGCCGGACGGGTCGCCGCACTCCATCCCGCTCTGGGTGAGCTCGATCGACGACAAGATCATCTTCCTGACCGGCCCGAACTCCCAGAAGGCCCGCAACCTCCGCCGCGATCCGCGGGTCGCGCTGTCGCTCGCTCCGGTCGACAACCCGTACGAGCCGGTCATCGTCCGCGGCCGCGTCGTCGAGTGGATCGACGGCGACGCCGGCTGGGACCTCGTCGATCAGATCGCCCAGAAGTACATCGGCCGGCCCTACGGCCGCGACGTCGAACGCGTCGTCGGCGTCATCGAGGTGGACCACCAGACGGTCGGCGTCGGCTGAGCTGTAACGTCCGCGCGCCGCTGACGATATCCAGTGGACGCGAGTCATCTGGAACTCGCCACTTGGGGTTCTGGGGAGATTCGCGAATGCGTTCAGTGATGCGTTCCGTGACAGCTGCCTTGGTGCTGGCCGTGGTAGCCGGAGGCACCGGATCGGCGTACGCCGCGGACGGTACGCCGACCGTCACCGTGGACAGCCCGGCCGTCGACAGCACGGTCGCGCTCGGCGACCTGCCGGTGAAGATGTCGGTCGAACTCGGCGGCGAAGCGTCCGGCCGGGTCGATGTCAGCCTCGGCTACGACGTCAAGGGATCCGTGGAGATCGCGTCCGGTACCTGCGGCAGCGGATGCCAGGTGACCGTTCCGTTGCAGGTCGGCGACTGGAACCACCCCGGTCTCGGCGCGATGATGCTGACGGCCAAGCTGACCACCGCGTCCGGCGGCCAGGCGTTCGGCGGCGGGAATGTCTACGTGACCTCGCCGTCGTCGATCTCCGACCTCCGGCACGTCCGCGACGGGCAGCTGTTCAGCGACGCCGTCGTCGACACGACCGGGACGTTCCGGGTCAGTTCGCAGTACCCGCGGGACGACGTCGCCGAGCTGCGGGTGATCGACCTCGCGACCGGGGCGCCCGTCCTGACGGGATCAGCGCCGTTCGACGTGCCCCGCGGAGTCGACCACGATGCTGTGATCGATCTCGGCTTCGCCGCGGTGCCGGACGGTCTCTACCGCGTCGAGGCCAAAGCGCGCGACGCGTCGGGCTTCTACGGTTCCGGGAAGTACACGTTCGTCCGGGTGAACCATCAGGACCCGGTGCTGTTCGACACCGGGACCGGGACGCAGGTCAGCCCGGCGTACGTCGGTGGGAATCTGAAGATCACCGGACCACTGCTCAGTGGGAGCAAGCCGGATGTCGTGAAGCTGACCGTCGACGGGGTTGACCGGGCGGTGTCCGTGACGCCGGCGTGGAAGACGGTGAACTGGCAGGACCCGGCCACCTCGTGGCAGAACGTCCAGTTCGTCATGGGCGACCCGCAGCTCACGCTCGGTACACACCAGATCTCGTTGAGCCTGCTCGACACTGCAGGTCGGTTGATCGGCGCGCCGGCCGCCAAGACCATCACGGTCACGGACTTCAGCGCCGCGATGTCGGCCCCGAAGCTGGTGGTCGGACGGGCGTCGACCGTCGCGTTCAGCGCGGATCCGCCGGCCGGTAAGCAGCTCGACTCGTGCGAGGTCGGTCTGGCCGGGCCGAGTTCCACCAGTGTTGCCGTCGGCAGCTGGTGTTCGGTGCCGAACCCCCTGCCCAGTCTGCGGAAGTCCGCGACTGTGACGCCGCGGCTCGCCGGTGCGAACAAGTTCACCTTCTTCCTGCACACGACCGACGGTTACGCGCGCAACGTCGCCGTGCCCGCCACGGTGTACGCCGCGCGCCGGGCCACCGTCTCGGCGCCGGCCGTTCCGTACGGCGGCACCGGTACGGCGAAGGTCGTCGTACAGGACATGCGAAGCCTCAACGTCTGGTCCGCTGCGCCGTCGGGTGTCACCGTCTACCTGCAGCGGCAGGCCGTCGGTACGACCCGTTGGGTGACGCTCGGATCCGCGAAGACGGTGGCCGGAGGCGTCGCGTCGATCCCGTTCGTCAGCGCGATCAACGGCGCGTTCCGTGCGGTCCTGGCTTCCAGCGTCCCCGGCGAAACGTTGATCACCCGCGCGATCGGAGCAGTCTCGAGCTCGGTCGTCAGTTGGCGGATCGCGCCTCGGACGGCCGTCCACGGCCGGGCGGTCGCCTACGAGGCGCTGGCGAACCCGTACGACGCCGGAGCGTACGCGATCCTCCAGGTCCGCAAGGTGGGTGCGACCAAGTGGACCTCGGCGAAGACCGTTGCGGTTCCGACCACCCGCATCACCCGCTTCGGGTACGCCTTCCCGAGTGCCGGCACGTGGTACGTCCGCGTCTATCGCCCAGCGACCAAGCAGCATGCCGCCGGACTGTCGATCATCGTCACGGTCAAGGTCAGCTGACCCGAGAGGGCATCTGGCAGCCAGAGCTCCCAGATGCCCTCTAAGATGCGCGCATGGGTGTGACGGTGACGGTTGGGGAGCAGGACGCGTATCTCGCGCGGGTCGGGCGGGCCGGCATGTTGCTGTTACCGATGATCACCGGGATCGGTGAGCAGATCCGGGAGTGGGCCGACGAGTTGGCCGGGGAAGGGATCACCGCGCTGGTGTGGGACCCGTTCAAGGGGCGCAGCACCGACAACGCCACCCGGGAAGAGCTGAGCGGGCTGCTGCGGGAGATGGACGACGATGCCGCTCTCGCCGAGCAGAGCGCGTTGCTGGACTACCTGTTCGACGACCTCGGGTGCAGCAAGGTCGGCGTCATCGGCTGGTGTCTCGGGGGACGGTTCGCGTTCCTGCTCGGGGCGCGCGACCAGCGCGTGGCGAACGTCGTCGCCTTCCACCCGACGGTGCCGTCGAACCGGCCGCCGCATCACACGTACGACGCGATCGCCGAGGCCGCCGGGGTGACGGCGCCGGTGCTGGTGAGCTACCCGAGCGCGGATGCCGCCGTACCGAATGCGGACTTCGAGACGTTGCAGACCGTGTTGCAGGCGCGGACCGCCGGCGCCACGTTCGCGCAGTACTTTCCTGGTGCGGACCATGGGTTCTCGGACAAGTCGCGGCATGACAAGGATGTGAACGCGGACGCGTTCCGGCTGGCTTGGCCGCAGGCGCTCGCGTTCATGCGGTCGACGGTCGCCTGAGTTCGGCTTCCAGTTGGCGGTGCAGCTCGCCGAGGCGGCTACGGCCGGGAGTGCCTTCGGGGTAGCGCCCGAGGATCTCGCGGACAGTGGGCGGGACGCGTTCGACCGCCCATCGGATGACCGTGTCGGCCGCGGCCGGATCGCCGGTCGCCAGCTCCTGCGCGTACGCCGCGTACTGCGCCGCCGCGACGATGTGCTTCACCTGAGTAGCCGCCGCGAACGGATGCAGATAAGCCGACCCAGCCGCACCGACCGCCGCCCGCGCAGCCGCTTCGGCGGCTGCGTCCTTCATCTCACCGGCCGCCTTCAGTGCTGCGAACGCAGTGGTTCGGATGGCCTTCGTTCGTTTGCCTCCGGCGCCGAACTCGCGGGCTGCCTCGATCGCGTCCCGCGCTCGCCGATCGCCCGGCGCGGCCGCCTCGAACAGCGGCAGCGCCTGCTCAGCACAGTCAGCCGTCCACAGACTCAGCTGCCGTAACTCGTCAAGACTCAGCGGGATTTCTTCGTGTCCCATCACGCCGCCCGGCGATGCGCGGTCGGTGTGACCCCTCGGACTCGCTTGAACGCAACACTCAACGCGAAGGCGTTCGCGTACCCGACCCGCCGGGCGATCGTCTCGACCGTGTCCCGCGTCGATCGCAGCTGATCCGCGGCGAGCGTGATCCGCCAGCCGGTCAGGTAGCTCATCGGCGCCTCGCCGACGACCGCGCTGAACCGCCGGGCCAGCGACGCGCGCGAGATCCCGACCCGATCCGCGAGCTCGGTGACGTTCCACGGGTACGCCGGATCCTCGTGCAGCAGGCGCAACGCCGTACCCGCCACCGGATCGGTCTGCGCCTGGTACCACCCCGGCGCGTGCGAATCCGGCCGGGCGAACCACGCGCGCAGCGTGGTGATCAGTGCCAGGTCGAGCCACCGGTCCAGCACGCTCTGCTGACCGGGCGCGTCACGCTGGATCTCGCTGGTGATCATGTCCATCACCGACCCCGCCACCTCGGCCGCCGGTACGACGAGCACCGGCGGGAGGGCGGTGATGAGCCGGCGGTTGACGTCGCCCGCGACCTGATAGGTGCCGCTGGCAACCATCACCTCGCCGGACTTGCGGGCGCCGTACGTCCGCACGCCGAGCCGGGCCGAGTAGTCGATCGGTGCCCCGGGCAACGGTTCGCAGATGCCGCCGGGGTGGATCCGGAGTTGCGGCGCGGTGCTCAGGCTGTCGCTGACGACGTACGGCTCCGGGCCGGTGACGATCGCGACGTCGCCCTGCTCCATCCGCAGCGGCTCGAGCCCGTCGCGGGCCAGCCAGCCGGAACCGCGGACGAGGATCGCGAGTGCCAGCGGCGCCTCGTCCCGGATCTCCAGCGCCCAGGGCAGATCCAGGATCGTCAGGTTGAACACCCCGTCCTGCGCGCGGGTCCCGGCCAGTAGTTCGTCGAGCACGTCCATGGGGCGAGCCTACGTCAGACTGAGCGTTCCGAACATCGAATTGCGGCGTACGGCCATGGTTTGTCTCACCGCGCTCCGGTGGACTAGAGCCATGAACCCGATTCTGATCCTCAGTGGCAAAGGCAAGACCGGCCGTCGCGTCGCGGCGCAGCTCGACGCGCGGGGCATCCCGTACCGGCTCGCGTCCCGGTCCAGCGAGCGGCGGTTCGACTGGTACGACGAGAGCACCTGGGCCGACGCGGTCCGCGGCACCGATACGGCGTACCTCGCGCCGCCGGTCGGGCCGACCGGGCTCGCGCAGGCCGGCAAGTTCGTCGAGCAGGCCGAGGGGCTGCGGCGCGTGGTGCTGCTGTCGGGCCGTGGCGTCGGCAGCCCGGGGCGCGACTTCGCGGTGTACGACGGGCAGCTCGACCTGGAGAACGTCGTGAAGGCAAGCGGCCGGGACTGGACGATCGTGCAGCCGGCCTGGTTCGCGCAGGGCTTCAGCGAAGACTTCCTGCGGTACCACGTGCTGGCCGGTGAGATCCGGGTGTCCACCGGTACCGGGGCGGAGGCGTGGATCGACACCGACGACGTCGGCGACGTGATGACGACGGCGCTGCTCGACGAGTCGTACGTCGGCCAGACGCTCGCGATCTCCGGCCCACGCACGCTCACGATGAGCGAGATCGCGGATGAGCTGACCACCGCGACCGGCCGCAAGATCTCGTACGTCGACCTCGCCCCGGAAGCGCACGTCGCGGAACTGATCGAGCAGGGCCTGACGCCGGAGGACGCCGACGCGGTCCGCGACCTCTTCGCCGTCATCCGCAACCACCGCTCCGAGTACATCTCCGACGGAGTCGAGCAGATCCTGGGTCGCGCCCCGCGTGACTTCACCGACTGGGCCCGCGAAACCGCGGCGACCGGGGTCTGGGCGGTGTGAGGGCGGACGCCCAGCACTCCACAAGTGCGCCCCAACAGACATCGCCACGCTCAGCACCCCGCGCCGGGGCCAATTGATGAGTGCTGGAGATCCGCCTCCCCGCCCACCTGAGGTGCGGGGAGGCGGATCCGGTCAGCGGTGTTGCATCTCGGTCCACTCGTCGTGGGTGAGCTCTTCCAGCTCCGACGCCGGGGTCTTCGCGATGGTGGCGCTGCCGCCGCCGACGGCGCCGCCGCCGAAGACGATGTTGGCCCAGTTGTTCTGGGCGATCAGGATCGACGTGGTCTTGTCGCCGTTGATGTCGGCGGCCGTGGTGGTGTCGGTGGTGTCGCCGTCGCAGTTCCAGTCGATCGGCTGGTTCGCGGCGCCCGCCGTCGTCCTGGTCGAGCCGTTCGGGCACTTCCAGCTCGTCCGGTACGCGGCGCCCAGGCTGCCGAGGCCGACCGTCTCGTCCGGCCGGGCCTCGTTGATCGAGGTCGGCTGGACACTCGAGTAGCCCCAGTACTTGGTGCCGTCGGCCTTGAGCACCCCGCCGAGCTGGAACGAGTAGTTCATCACGCTCAGGTAGTTCGGCTTGTAGTTCAGGTTGTCGGTGCCGCCGTGCTTCAGCCCGATGTTGTGGCCGAGCTCGTGGATGAACGTGCCGACGTTGATGTCGTCGGTCGCGTTCCAGTTGCACTTCGGACCGACCGTGACGATGAAGGTGTCGTTCGGGATGTTGAACGCCTGGCCGCTGCTGCACCCGCCGTCGTAGCTGTCACCCCAGAGCATGTAGTGAAAAACGGCCTTCCGCGCCGACGCGAAGTTGGCGGCCTTGATCGCGTTCGTCTGGGTGGCCGACGGGTTCAGGTCGGCGTCGTACGCGACCTCGTTGCCCCCGCCGAGGTTGTACGTCGTACCGCGCGCGGAGCCGGCGTCGAGGTGGATCTTGATTCCCGTGCTGCCGTCGGGGTTGCTTACCGGGGCGGAGGCGAAGACCTGGACGATCCGGTCGAGGGCCGCCGTGGTGGTGAGCCGGCCGGCCATGTAGTCCATCTCGACGAACAGGTCCTTCTTCTTCGGGTTCGCGCCCATCCCGGGCAGGTCGACGTCGACGACGCCGTCACCGTTCGCGTCGTACCCGTTCGTCTCCCAGGTGTCCGGCAGCGAGTCGCCGTCGGTGTCGGTCGCGACCACCCGCTTGGCGACGGCGGTGTCGGCGTCGGTGTTGGTGAACGGCGCCGCCACCGCGCTCGAGGCGGCGAGCGCGGCGGCGGCCAGAGAAGTCAGTACGGCGAACAAGGCGGGGCGGGGCCTCATCAGATCTCCTTCGGGGGCGGTGGGTGATCTGAGCGCTACCGTAGGTGATTTCTCTCGACGAGGACGGCCCAGCGGGGACAGTGGCCCAATTGGGTCAATCGGCCGAGCGGAGCATCGTGCGGATGCCGACGGTCAGCCCGAGCGCCGCGGTCACGATCGCCGCCACCCAGCCCCACAGCACCGCGCTGGACAGTACGTCGCCCGAGAACAGGGTCCGCTCCGCGTCGACGACGTACGACAACGGGTTGAACTTCGCGGCGACCCGCATCCAGCCCGGACCGGTCTCGAGCGGCAGCAGCATCCCGGACAGGATCATCAACGGGAACAGGAACGTCTGCTGCACCACCCAGAACATCCAGTCCTGCTTGCGAACGGCGATCGCCAGCGCGTAGCTGAACGAACCGAGCCCGACGCCGAACACCGCCAGCAGCGCCAGCCCGATCAACGCGCCGCCGAGGTGCAGGTCGAACGCGAACGGCGTCATCACCGCGATCACGATCACCGCCTGCCCGAACAGCGGGACCATCTCCTTCAGCGCCCGGCCGATCAGCAACGAGGAGCGGGACAACGGCGTGACCAGCATCCGTTCGTGCGCACCGGTCTGGAACTCGAACAGCAGGTTCGCGCCGGTGGTCGACGTACCGAACAGCGTGGTCATCACCAGGATCGACGGGACGAACCACTGCCACACGCCGTCGCCGAACGTGCCGCCCATCGATCCGGACAGCAGCGGGCCGAACAGGGCCAGGAACACCAGCGGCTGGATCATCCCGAACAGCAGACTGAACGGGTCCCGCAGTACCGGCTGCAGTTCCCGCAGCATCACGATCCGGATGTCGCGGAGCAGGTTCCGGGAGGGCTGGGTCGAGGTCTGCGTCGAGGTTGCCGACAGGGTCAGGGTGGTCATCAGGCTGCCTTTCCGTTCGAGTCTTCCCGCAGGCTGCGGCCGGTGAGGTTGAGGAACACGTCGTCGAGGGTCGGGCGGTGCACCTGCGCCGCCGCGATCGGTACGCCGCCGCGCTGGGCGGCCGCGACGAGTTCGGGAAGCGCCGCCGGTCCGTCCGCGACCCGGACGCTGACCTCGTCGCCGACGGCGATCACCTCACGGGCCCCAGGCAACTGTTCGGCCAGCTCGCTCAACCGCGCGATGTTGCCAGGAGCAACGGTCACCGCGAGCCGGTCGCCGGCCAGCTTGGCCTTCAGCCCGTCGGCGGTGTCGTCGGCGATCACTTCGCCGTGGTCCACCACGACGACGCGCTCGGCCATCGAGTCGGCCTCGTCCAGGTAGTGCGTGGTGAGCACGATCGTCATCGAGTACTGCTCGCGCATCCGCAGGATGTGGTCCCACAGGTTCGCCCGGTTCTGCGGGTCGAGGCCGGTCGACGGCTCGTCCAGGAACAGCAGCGACGGCGCGTGCACCAGACCCATCGCGACGTCGAGCCGCCGGCGCTGCCCGCCCGACAGGTCCGACACCTTGCGCTGTGCGAGGTCCTTCAACTCCAGGGCTTCGAGCAGTTCACCGGCGCGCAGCTTGGCGGTACGGCGGTCGTGGCCGTAGATCACGCCCTGCCCGACGAGTTCGTCGCCGACCCGTTGCGAGTGGCCGGCGCCGTTGCCTTGTCCGACGTACCCGATCCGGCGCCGGACCTGGCTGGGGTGCGTGGTCACGTCGTACCCGGCGACCCTCGCGGTGCCCGAGGTCGGCGTGATCAAGGTGGTGAGCATGCGCAGCGTGGTCGTCTTGCCGGCGCCGTTCGGGCCGAGGACGGCGACCAGCTCGCCGGGTTCGACGTCCAGGCTGATGCCGCGGACCGCGTGCACGGTCTCGGTACGGCTCACCACGAAGTCCCGGGTGAGCGCTCGGGTGCTGATCACGATCTCTCCTTCGGTCAGGGGCTCTAGGACCGACATTTCCAGTGAAAGAGGACAGGTTCTGGCCGCTACTCATGGCAATCTGAAGTCATGTCCGAGACCTCAGCCCGATTGCTCGCGCTGCTCTCCTTGCTGCAGGCCCGCCGCGACTGGCCGGGCCAACTGCTGGCCGACCGCCTGGAAGTCAGCCCGCGAACCGTCCGCCGGGACGTGGACCGGCTGCGCGACCTCGGGTATCCCGTGCGTGCGACCAAAGGACCTGACGGCGGGTACCGCCTGGACGCGGGGGCGGATCTGCCGCCGCTGCTGTTCGACGACGATCAGGCGATCGCGGTCGCGGTCGCACTGCAGACCGCGACGACCACGGTCACCGGGATCGAAGAGGGTGCGCTGCGGGCTCTCGCGACGGTCCGGCAGGTGATGCCGGCGCGGCTGCGGCAACGGGTCGACGCCCTCCAGGTGACCACGGTCGACCGCTACGCCCATCGCCGTACGACGGTCGACTCGGACCAGCTGATCGCGATCGGTACGGCGCTCCGCGCGAACGAGGTACTGCGGTTCGACTACGCCGCGCCTCGTACAGCGGACGAGGAATGGGTGCCGCCGCGGAAGGTCGAGCCGCATCATCTGGTGACGTGGGGCGGGCGCTGGTACCTCGTCGGCTGGGACCTGGATCGCAACGACTGGCGAACGTTCCGGGTGGATCGGATGACGCCGAAGACGCCGACCGGTCCGCGGTTCGCGCCGCGCGAACTGCCGGCTCCGGACGTGGCGACGTACATCTCCAGCAAGTTCCGCGGGCAGGACCGCAACCCGTGCCGTGGTGAGGCGATCCTGCAGGCGAAGGCGTCGGACATCGCGCAATGGGCCGGCCATGGCGCCGTGGTGGAGGAGCTCACGCCGACGAGTTGCCGGCTCGCGCTCAGTGGCTGGTCGTGGACGGGTTTGGCTGCGACGTTCGGGATGTTCGAGTGCGATCTGGAGTTCGTCGGACCGCAAGAGTTGAAGGATGCGGCGACACAGTTGGCCGCGCGCTATCGGGAGGCAGCTTCGTGACCGCTGAACTGATCGTCGTGGATGCTGCCGCCTGGCTGAGGTGGCTGCACCAGAACCACGAGGAATCGGACGGTGTCTGGCTAGTGCTGGCCAAGAAGCACGTGACGACGCCGACGAGCCTGACGTACGACGAAGCGCTGGAGGAAGCCCTGTGTCACGGGTGGATCGACGGGCAGCGGCGGAGTCGTGACGAGCAGACGTTCATCCAGCGGTACACACCGCGACGCGCGCGCAGCCTGTGGTCGCAGCGGAACGTCGGCCTGATCGCTCGCCTGGAAACCGAAGGGCGGATGCGACCGGCCGGACGCGCCGAGGTCGAGCGCGCGAAGGCCGACGGCCGCTGGGACAAGGCGTACGGCGGTTCGAGCACGCAGGAGGTCCCCGATGATCTGGCGGCAGCGCTGGCTGCGGAGCCGCGGGCGCAGGCGATGTTCGAGATCCTGACCAGTGCGAACCGGTTCGCCGTCGTGTTCCGGGTCAACGACGCGAAACGCCCCGAAACCCGCGCCCGCCGGATCGCGCTGTACGTCGAGCAGTTGGCGCGCGGCGAGACGATCTACCCGCAGAAGCGGACGCTCTAAACCAGGTCGAGGGTCGCGTCCTGCCTGGCGGTGAGCGGGAAGTAGGCCAGGAAGGTGACGCCTTCTTCTTCGGTGTCGAAGCGGGCGATCCGTTCGACGGCGGGCTCGTAGAACACGTCGCCCGGGTGCAGGACCTGCGGCTCGGCGTCCTCGGCCTGCTGGTAGACGGCCGATCCCGACACGATGTTGCCGAACACGGGGCCGTTGTGGACGTGGGCGCCGAGCGCGGTGTGCGGGTCGATCGTGATCCGGCGGACCTCGACGCGCTGCACCGGGAGCGCCTCCGGCAGGTGCTGATCCAGGACGACGACGCGGCTGATCGATGAGTTCATGGCAGCATCGTACATACCAATAGGTACAGAACGCGCGAGAGTATCGACGTACGGCGGAGTGGGTCGCTCAGTAGACGATCGGGTTGAGCGGGGAGGAGATGGTTTCGCCGGGCTGGTTGCCGGGCATCCAGCTGGCCAGATCCAGCACCTGGTTCGCGTTCGACGGCTCGGAGATCTCCATCGCGGCGTCGACGTAGATCACCGTCATCACGCGACGCGGGATGTCGGTGGTGTTCGCCGGTGCGTGATGGAAGGTCCAGCCGAGGTGGTAGCTGACCTCACCGAGCTCGAACGGCTCGGAGACCTCCGGGAAGTTCTGCTCGGCCAGCACTTCCTGCAGGACGCGCTCCGACTCGTCGCTGATCGGCAGGTCCCGCCCGTACTCGAACGTGTGACTGCCGGCCGCGAACGACAGCGGCCCCATCTCCATCGGGGTCTCCTGCAGCGGGACCCAGAGCGTCACACACCGGTCGGTCGCGAACGGCCAGTAGTACTGGTCCGCGTGCCACGGGGTGACGCCGCCGCCGGACTCCTTGTAGAGCGCCTGGTCGTGGTACAGCCGTACGGACTGCACGCCGAGCAGCTGCGCCGCGATCCGCGCGAGCCGGGGCGACGACACGAACTCCAGCACCCGCTCGCTGTCCTGCCAGAGGTTCGTCACCTGCAGGAACGCCTTGCCGTAGGTGTCGCGCTCGTCCAGCGGCTGTTCCTGGGTGTTCAGCTCGATCACCTTGCCGGTGATCTCCGGCTCGTACTCCGCGATCGTCTCCGCACTCAGCACGTTCTTCAGCTTCACGAACCCGTGCTGCTTGAAGTGCGCGATATCGGACCGGCTGAGGGCGTAGTCGGTCTCGAGCTCCGGGCGGGTCAGAGTCATGGGACCCAAGAGTTCATGAACGTTTCATCGCTGTAAAGATCAGTGATCAAATCTTTGCCCGCCGTGCACGTGCACGTGCACGGCCTACAGAACTCCTGTGTACGTGAGGGCGAAGGTGGCGCAGGGGAGGAGGAAGAGGGTGGCGAGGGTGATGATGCCTTTGAAGGATTGGTGGGGGCCGATGAGTTTGCGGTAGGCCGCGATCAGGACCGGGACCATCACCACCTCGAGGGGCAGCATGGTGCGGGGGATGATCGTGTTGGTGGCGGCGAGGACGACCGACAGGGCGGCTGCTGCGATCCAGGCGGTGTAGCCGATCAGGTACGTCGTGCGCGGGCCGAAGCGGACTGCGATGGTCTGGTAGCCGGCGGCCCGGTCGGAGTCGAGGTCGGCGAGGGTCGTGGGGAGGTAGAGGCCGATCGCGGCGAGCGTTCCCTGCAGGCCCATCAGCCACGGGAAGTCGCTCAGGTCCGGGTTGATCGCGGCCCAGCCGGCCAGCGGCCCGAAGGCACCGAGGGCGACGGCGTTGACGGCGACGTCGAAGCCGGCGCGGGTCTTCAACCGCACCGGCGGGACCGAGTACGCGTACCCGAGCAGTACGGCGAGCAGAACGCCCAGCGCGAACACGATCCCGACATGCAGACTCAGCCCGACCGCCGCCACGGCCGCCGCGAACGCCAGTCGCTTCGCCGCGCGCAGCGTGATCCGTCCGTCGAGCAGCGGCGACTTGGCCTTCCGCGGGTTGAGCCGATCGCTCGGCAGGTCGTACGCGTCGTTGACCGCGAGCACCGCCAGCCAGACCAGCGGACCCATCACGACCGCCCCGACGATCAGCCGCGGCCACTCCTCGAACGGCGGGATCAGCCGATGCGTCGCGAGCAGAATCCCCGTGTAGTAAGGCACGATCGACACCACCCAGAACGCCGGGCGACCGACCGCGATCACGTCACGCACCCGCGGTCCCCGTACCTGCACGTCCGTGCTCACATCACCACTGTGCTCCCGGACGGGCTCCCGTGTCCTCCCTCCACCGAGTGAACCTCCTCACCCGCCCGGCTGGATGTGAGCCACGGAACCCTTCTCCAGCGCGACCCACACCGAGCCGTCGGCGTGGTCGAGGCCGTGCGGCTCGGCGCCCTCACCGAAGGCCACCTGGTCGGTGATGTTGCCCTTGGCATCGACATGGACCAGCTCAGCCGCCGCCCACAGGGTGAGCCAGCAGCCACCGTCAGCTGTCGCCGCGGCGGCATGAGGCTTCGAATCGGCCGGCAGGGCGAATTCCGAGATCGACCCATCGAGGCTGACCCGGCCTGCCTGGCTCGCGAGCAGTTCGGTGAACCAGACGCCGTCCGGTCCCGCGCTGATGCCGACCGGACCCGCGGCGGGTGTCGGCAGGGGATAGCTCGTGACCTCGCCGCCGGTGGTCATTCGCCCGATCGCGTTGGCCTGGTTGAGCGTGAACCACAGATCACCCGCGAACGTCGTGATCATCCCCGGGTACGCGCCCGCCGTACCGATCGGGTACGTCGACACCTCGCCGTCCACCGTGATCCGCCCGATCGCGTCGATGCTCATCAACGTGCACCACAAGGCGCCGTCCGGACCGACGCACAACCCGTACGGCGCGCCCGCGAGCTCGATCGCCGACACCGTTCCGTCGTACCCGATCCGTCCGATCCGGTCGTCGCCGTTGCGCGTGAACCAGACGGCGTCGTCGGGACCGTCGACGATCACGCTCGGGCGGGACCCGGGTGCGTCGAGGTCGAACACGCGGCCCGATACGGTCGCGACGCGTCCGGTGTGGACGAGCGTCGTCCACACCTCACCGCCCGCCGCGACCACGCCGTACGGCGCGCCGTCGACCGTGAACTCATTGACTGACATAGGTGCTCTCCTCGAGATCGATGACGGTGCCGCGCCAGCGGGAAGCGAAGCGGCGGTCGTGGCTGACCACGACGAGTGCGCCGGCGTACCGGTCCAGCGCCGCCTCCAGTTCCTCCACCAGCACCAGGGACAAGTGGTTGGTCGGTTCGTCCAGCAGCAGTACGTCGTACGGCGTGGTCAGCACGCGTGCCAACGCGAGCCGCCGGCGTTGCCCCGTCGACAACGCACCGACCCGTGTCTGCAACTGGTCCTGACGGAACAGCCCCAGCGCCGCCGCGCCCGGATGCCGTGCGAGTGCCGCGCGGAGCGTTTCGTCAGGTCGCGCCTCGGTCACCTCCTGCTGCAAGTAGCCGATCCGTCCGTGGCGCTCGACGTACCCGGAGTCCGGCGGGAGCGCACCGGCGAGGACGTCGAGGAAGGTCGACTTGCCGACGCCGTTCGGTCCGGTGAGCAGGACGCGACCGCCAGCGGGTACGTCGAGCGACGTCGGCGGCAGTCGGTCCGCGACCGCGACGTCGACCGCCTCGAGCCCGGCCGGAGCACCGGTCGTGCGGATCGACGCCGTGAATCGGAGCGGCTTCGCCGGCACCGGCGGCGGGTCTTCCTCCAGGCGGCGCAGCCGTTCCTTGGCGTTGCGGATCTTGCTCCGCTCCGCCTCGTTGACGCGACCGGTCGCCCGGTCGTAGGCCACCTTGTTGCTGTCCTTCATCGGTCGCCCGTACGCGACCCGATCGGCGGTGGTCCGGACGAGTACGCGCATCTCCGCGACCTCGTCCTCCCACTGCTGCCGGGCCTGTTCGAGCCGCGCCCGCTCGGCCGCCTTCTCGAGCAGGTAACCCTGGAAGCCGTTGCCGTACCGCGTGACCCGGTGCGTGTCGCCGTCGACCTCGAACAGCGTCGAGGCGACCCGCTCCAGGAACGCGCGGTCGTGCGAGACGACAACCGTCGTACCGCGCCGGGATCGCAGGTGGTCCTCCAGCCAGGTGGCCGCCGACACGTCCAGGTGGTTCGTCGGCTCGTCGAGCAACAGGATCTCGGGCGACGACGCGAGTACGGCGGCCAGGTGCAAGCGCGCCAACTCGCCGCCGGACAGCTCCGACAACCGGCGATCACCGGGCAAGGTGGAGAGCCCGAGACCGTACGTCGCGCGGGCGAACCGGGCGTCCGCGTCGTACCCCTCACGGATCTCGAAGACGGTCTGGAGTTCGCCGTACTCGCCCAGGACGTCGTCCCGTCCCTCGGCGAGCATGGCCTCCAGCGAACGCATCCGCGCCTCGATCCGGCGCAGGTCGGCGAGCGCGTGATCGGCCAGCGCCTGAACGTCGAGGTCGAGCGGCAGCGGGTTGTCCTGCGCCAGGAAGCCGACGCTCCCGGCGGCCTGGGCCGTACCGTCCGTGGCCGGCTCGAGACCGGCGAGGATTCGCAGCAGTGTCGACTTGCCGGAGCCGTTCTCGCCGATCAGGCCGCTGACCTGCGCGGGTGGGAAGGCGCAGGTGACCTGGTCGAGCACCAGGCGGTGGTCGTAGGACTTGGTGACGTCGTGCAGGGACAGCTGTGCAGACATGAGGAATCTCCTGACCTCTCGCTGGGTTCGTGGTTGGCGAACGGCGGGTCAGAAGATCACTGGCTACTCCCTAAATGCGACGAACGTTGCGTTAAGATGATGCCATGATCGCCGAGGTGCACGCAAGCAGGCCGGGAGGACGGACGGCCCGGGTGCGCGCGGACGTGCTCGCGGCGGTGGAGTCCGAGCTCGCCGAGCACGGGTACGACGGGCTCACGATCGACGCGGTCGCGGCGCGTTCCGGCGTACATCGAACGACGCTCTACCGGCGCTGGAAGACCGTGCCCGGCCTGCTGGTCGACCTGCTCGAGGCCGGTGCCGACGACGCGTGGGAGCCTGCCGACACCGGCTCGCTCGAAGGCGATCTCATCGCCGTCAACCGTGAGATCCACGCCGCGCTGACCGCCCGGCCGTCCATCACCCAGGCGGTGATCGCGGCCTCTTTCCGTACGGCGGCTGCCGCCGACGCACTCACCCGCTTCTGGGAGGACCGCTACGAGCGCACCGCGCTGGTCGTCAGCCGGGCCGTCGCGCGCGGCGAGATCCCGGGCGGCACCGATCCCCATCAGCTCCTGCTGACCGCGACCGCGCCGCTCTATCACCAGCTGGTCCTGCTCAGGCAGCCGATGTCCCGCGACCAGGCTGATCAGCACGCGCGGATCGCTGCGGCGTCGGTCCGCTAATTGCTTTGCGGGCCTGATCCGCCCCACCGTACGGTGACAGCCCCGGCCGATTGGGAGATCCGATGAGCATCAGCCTGCATGCACTGTCCGTCGACGCCAAGGATCCCGCCGGGCTGGCGCGGTACTGGGCAGGACTGCTCGGGTGGGAGCAGGCAGGGGCGACCGAACTGCTCCCCGACGCCAAGACGCCGTTTCGGCTGCGGTTCCTGCAGAGCGACGTCGAGCGGGATCGTCCGTGCTACATCCACTTCCACCTGACCAGTGAGACGCCCGAGCAGCAGCAGGAGACGGTGGCGCGGGCGGTCGAGCTCGGCGGCCGGCACATCGACATCGGCCAGAAGCCGGAAGAAGGACATATCGTCCTCGCGGATCCGGAAGGCTACGAGTTCTGTGTGATCGAGGCGGGGAACAAGTTCCTCGCGGACACCGCGTTCTTCGGCGAGGTGGCCTCGGACGGCACGCGGGAGGTCGGGTATTTCTGGAGCAAGGCGCTCGACTACCCGCTGGTCTGGGACCAGAACGAGGAGACCGCGATCCAGGCGCCGTCCGGCGGACCGAAGATCGCCTGGGGCGGACCGCCCGTGGAACCGAAGCCGCCGAAGAACCGGATGCACTTCGACCTGGTCGTCCCCGCCGGCGGTGACGTCGACGCCGAGGTCGAGCGGCTGATCGGGCTCGGCGCGACCCGGCTGGAGAGCGGTCAGGAAGGCGCGGACGCGATCCCGATGGCCGACCCGGACGGCAACCAGTTCTGCATCCTGACCACTCCTCAGGCCTGACGGCTTGCTCAGACTAGGGTCGTTCTCGACTGTCTAGGTTGAGGAGACGTTGGTGACTGGTCGGTTGGCGAACGAGGTTGTGCTGGTGACGGGTGCCGCCCGGGGGATCGGGCGGGCTGTCGCGGTCAAGGCGGCGGAGGAGGGCGCGGCGGTCGCGCTCGTCGACATCCTGACCGACGAACTGACCGCGACGACCGCGGAACTGGCCGGGACCGGCGCGACGGTGGCCGCGGCCGTCGGCGACATCACCGACGAGGTGTCGGTCCGCCAGGCCGTCGGCAAGCTGACCGACGACCTCGGCCGGCAGATCACCGTGCTGGTGAACAACGCCGGCAAGAACTCGTACGCCGACCCGGCGAAGATGTCCGTGTCCGAGTGGGACGACGTGTTCGACGTCGACCTGAAGGGCGCGTTCCTGATGTCCCGCCAGGTGCTGCAGCCGATGATCGACGCCCGGCACGGCGCGATCGTCAACATCGCCTCGATCCACTCGAAGCTGACCACGGCCGGCATGTTCCCGTACGCCGCCGCGAAGTCGGGACTGGTCGGCATGACCCGCTCGCTCGCCCTGGACGTCGCGCAGTACGACGTCCGGGTGAACGCGGTCAGCCCCGGCTACATCTCCACCGACCTGCTCGAGGAGTTCTTCGACACCATCCCCGGCGAACGCGAGAAGGCACTCGGCGTCCACCCGCTCGGCCGGATCGGTACGCCGGAGAACGTCGCCGAGGTGGTCTGCTTCCTCGCGTCCCCGGCGGCCGCCTTCGTCACCGGCGCCAACTGGGCCGTCGACGGCGGCCTCGGCGTCCGCTACGCCTAGAGCTCTAACCAGGCATACCGGGGTTGTAGGCGCAGGCGGAGGTCAGGTCGTCCGCGGCCGGCTTGGGCGTGGTCTTCGGCTGGGTCGCGGTGGACGGCCGGGGTGAGCTGACCTTGCGGGGGATCGGCGTCGTCCGGGCGGCAGGGTTCAGCGCCTTGGCCACGATCTCGCGCATCCCGGCGTAGTTCGGGTTGCGGCCGGTTGGGAAGTTCTTCTTCTTGTCGAGGTCGACGTTGGTGATCTTCGCCGTCTTCACCCGCGCTCCCAGCGTCGCGAACGCACCCAGCTGGTTCCGCGGGATGTCGGTGCGGATCAGTTTCTCGCCGGCCTTCGCGATCGCGTCGTAGTTGGTCAGCACGTTCTGCGGGGTGGCGCGTTCGACGATCGCCTTGATCGTGCAGCGCTGCCGGGCCTGGCGGGCGAGGTCCGCGGTCGGGACCTTGTACCGGCCGCGCGCGAACCAGAGCGCGTCGGTGCCGTTCAGCTGCCGGTTCGGTCCGGGCTCGAGGTACCGGCTCGGCGGAATCTTCTTGTCGTCGTTGCCGCCGACCGGGACCGGGTAGTTGATGTTCACCGTGATCCCGCCGAGCGCCTCGACCAGCTGCGCGAACCCGGCCAGGTTGATCTGCACGTAGTAGTGGATCTGCAGCCCCAGCGCCTCGCCGACCGACACCTTCAGGATGTCCGCGCCCTCGTTGTCCGACGGGCCGACACAGCCCGGACACAGCTTCGGGATGTTGCGGTACATCGCGTCCAGGTAGAACTCCGGTTGCTCCTCGTCGCCGTTCGGATCCCAGAACCCGGTCGGAAACTTCTTGTGCAGCGGCGAGTTCTCCGGGAACGGCATCCGCATGAAGTTCCGGGTCAGCGAGATCAGCGAGGTGTTGCCGGTCTTGGTATCGATACTCGCGACCATCACGGTGTCGGTCCGGGTGCCGCCGCGGCCCTCGCCGTCGTCCGCGCCGAGCAGCAGGATGTTCAACCGCGGCAACTGCTGCCAGATGTCCTTCTTCGCACTGATCGTCGGCCGCGTCCGGCTCTTCGTCTCGTCGCCCCCGAAGACCTTCGTCACCAGGTTCCGCTGGGCCATCAACGTCTGCGCACCGGTCGCCGTACTCACCGTCATCGCGAAGCAGATCACGCCGATCACCAGCGCCCCGAGCATCCGCGATCCCGGGCCGACGGTCAGCGGACGGAGCATCTTGTACGACGTGACCAGGACGACGATCCACACGAGTCCGATCACCGCCAGGCCGATGATCATCCAGTTCAGCAACGTCGGATTCAGCGCCCACGAGATCACCGCGTCCCGTTTGCGCAGTCCGACGTACGCCGCGCCGCCGTACAGCGCGAGGCTCAGCACGACCAGCGTCGAACCGAGTTTGGTCCGGCGCGCGACGAGGTACGCCGTACCGGGTAGCAGCACGCCCAGGACCGCGATCGCCAGCGCCGCGAGAGCGGACCGTCGGCGGGGACTCGGCCGACGTGCCCGGGTACCGCGCGTCGCTCTGCTCGGGGCCATGACTCCTACGATTCACTGACCCGGCAAAAAGTTGGCATGATCGACCAAGTGACCGACATTCAGGTACGACGAGCGGGAGCCGCTGACGCGGAGTCGCTGGTCCGCTTACGGGGATTGATGATCTCGTCGATGGGCACCGATATCGGCGGACCGGACGCCCCGTGGCGGGTGACCGCGCTCAAGTGGTTCACCGAGCAGTTGGCGTCGCCGGACACGTTCGCGGCGTACGTCGTCGACGACCCGAGCGCCGGCGTGGTCGCGGGCGCGACCGGCAACGTGTACGCGCACCCGCCGGGCCCGAACGACCTGACCACCGTTCGCGGCCACCTGTACAACGTCAGCACCGAACCGGACTTCCGGCGCCGCGGTCTGGCGCGGGCGTGCGTGGGTGCGTTGATGGAGTGGTTCCGGGATGAGACCGGCGTCGGCCAGGTCGAGTTGCACGCGACCGACGACGGCATCGACCTCTACCGCAGCCTCGGCTTCACCGAAGCGAAGTACCCGACCCTGCGTTTCCGGACCACCCGGGCGTAGCACTGTTCGTGTCGGAGGCGGGTTTCGGGGCACAGTGGCAAGGAGGGAGTGAGAACGCGCCCGCCCGGGCGTGCTGGGAGGAGCTCACCGGATGCGTCGCAAGACCGTTGTCGTCGCGATCGCAGTCGTGGTCGCGGGCGGAGTGCTGCTGCCTGCGGGCCGGCACGGGTACTCGGGGCGTGGCGTCGTACCGGCGTCGGTGCAGTCGGACCAGCCTGCCCAGCCCGCTCGGTCGGCGGGACGATCTGTGGTCTCGCAGCGGCCTCCGGAGGCGATCTCCTACCCCGTCGCGGGGACGCGGTCGTACGCCGTACTGCCCGGGGATCCCGCGGTGATCGGGCGGGCGGGGAAGCTGATGCGGTTCCAGATCGCGATCGAGGGCGGAATCACCGGGATCGACCGCGCCGGGTTCGCGCGGTTCGTGCGGGCGACGTACGGCGGGGCCCAGGGGTGGGCGTCCCGCGGGCTGTGGCGGTTCCAGCAGGTAGGGCCGGGGACGAGCCCCGATTTCACCTCGATGCTGGTCACGCCCACGACGCGGGACCTGCTCTGCGGCGCGGGGCCGGACCGGTACACGAGCTGCCGGATGGGGAACCGGGTCGTGCTGAACGTCGCGCGGTGGGTGCACGGCGTACGGAACTACGCCGCGCCGCTGACGACGTACCGGCAGTACATGGTCAACCACGAGACCGGCCACCGGCTCGGCCGCGGCCACGAGCTGTGCCCGGGCCCTGGCCGACCGGCGCCGGTCATGCAACAGCAAACCCTCGGCCTGCACGGCTGCACCGCGTACGCCTGGCCCTACCTGAACGGCACGCGCTACAGCGGCCGCCTAGGTCAGTACGACGACCCGGTCCCTCACTCCTGAATGATCGACAGCACGTTCCCCGCCGGATCCTTGAACCAGGCAATCAACGGACCCGGTCCACGGTTGATCCCGAGCTCGTCCTGCTCGTCGATGTACCGCTCGAACGTGATGCCCTGCGCGGTCAGCTCCCGCACCGTCGCCTCGACATCGTCGACCGGGAAGTTGAGCACGGTGTACTCCGCCGGCACGTGATTGTCCTTCGGATAGACGAGAACCGTGTTCCCGCCGCCTGTCCGCAGGTGCAACAACTCGTTCTCCTCGTGGACGTGGATCCCCAGCGTCGCGCCGTAGAACTCCTTCGCCCGCGCCAGGTCATCCACCGAGAACCCACTGAACGCCTTGCTGTCCTTCAACATCTGATGCCTCCCGATCGACTCGACACCTGCTACGTCGAGACCGCCGGGCCGTTTTCGACACGCCTCGGGTCAGTTGTGCAGGACCTGCGGCAGGGTCGGGTTCACTGCGGCCGCCACCGAGGCGGACTCGAGGCCGTCGGCGACGGTGTGCAGGAGGCGGACCAGATGAGCCGCGTCGGTCGGGCCGAGGATGCCGGTGACGACGTCCAGAACCCGGACGGTGAGGCCGTCGAGCTGGGAGAGACGGGCCTGACCCGTCGACGTGACGATCAGCCCCGGCGTGGTCCGGACCATCCCGAGCGCTTCCAGGTCGGCGATCGCCAGCTCCGCCTCACCGGGCGTGATACCCACCTGCTTCGCGACCTCGTGCGCCGTGGTGCGGCCGTTCGCGATCGCGCTCAGCACCAGAGCGGCCGGCATCTTGATCCCGATCGCTTCCTGCAGACCGAGGATCAGCGGATGCGCGTGACCACGCACGCGTTCCACCGCGTCGAGCAGCCGGAGCGCGTCGCCGATGTCACTGATCAGGTGCTCGGTCTGGACGGCCGCGATCCCCGTCGGACCAGGCCGCACGGGAGACGGTACGACGCCGCCGATGACCCGCTCGGGCACCACGAGGGCGTTCGCCACGACCGGCTCGTCCTTGGATCCCCTCTCCGTGGATCCGTTGCTCAGCGGCCTGATACCAGCGTCTTCGATGGTCACGTCCCCCAGCGTACGGAGCCGTTCTGACAGGTTCGGCGTGTCTTTCCTGAGGAATCCCTGTGAATCTCATGACATCACTGATCTACGCTCCGCCCATGCGGAAACGAGTTCTGGTGATCGGTGGCGGTGGAGGCGGGATCGGTCGCGCGACGACCGACGCCTTCGGCAACGAAGGGGCCGCGGTGATGGTCGCGGACCTCGATCCACACCGTGCGGCCGAAGCCGCCGACGCGGTCCGGGCGGCCGGAGGTACGGCGTACCCGATCGCCGGTGACGTCCGCTCGGCGGCCGGCGTCGAGGCGATGGTCGCGGGCGCGGTCGAGCAGCTCGGCGGACTCGACGTACTCGTCACCGTCGTCGGCGGGCAGGTCGCGTTCGTGCCCGCGGTGAAGCTGCACGAGATGGCCGACGAGGACTGGGACACGATCTACGAGGTCAACCTCCGGTACGTCGTCCGCGCGGTCCGGGCCGCGCTCCGCGTCTTCCTCGACCAGGGCACCGGCGGCGCGATCGTCAGCGTCGGATCCGTCACGGGGTTCATGGCCGCGCCCGAACAGGCGGCGTACGGCGTGATGAAGGCCGGTCTGCTCAGCCTGGCGCGCACGGTCGCCGCCGAGTACGCGCGGGACGGGATCCGGATGAACGTCGCCGCGGCCGGCGCGATCGCGACGGCCGTCGCCAACGCAGTAGTCGACGCCGAGGTCGTCGAGGAGATCCCGGTCGGCCGGTTCGGACGTTCCGAGGAGGTGGCCCGGGCGGTGGTCTACCTGGCCTCCGACGCGGCGTCGTACATCACCGGACAGCAGCTCGTGCTGGACGGCGGCGTCTCCGTGCGCGGCCCGTTCGGGTAATCGAACACAGTGGCGAAAGAATTGGATCCTGGCGGGTCCGAAAAAGTTCTGTGGGTCGGCCAGAAATTCCGGATCCGGGCGTGACCTCGGCTCGGCGTCCTCCGTTGGAAGTGACGTGACGGTGAACACAACACGGCGCACCGGCACCGCGCTCGCCCGCGTTTTCCAGGCCGTCCACCCTCGATGTATCAGCCAGGAGGACCAGTGACAACCGCCACCGCCACCCAGACCATTTCGCGTCGTCGCGTGCGTGTCTGGTTCGGTGAGCACGTGATCGCCGACTACAACGCCGAGCCGGCGTTGGCCGAGCGGTACGCAGACGCCATGAGCCGTCGGTTCGCCGGACTTCGGGTCACCAACGACCCGATGCCCGCCGTCGACAAGCTCCCCGACCCCCTGCCCGGCGAGCGCATGTGGGACGTAGCGCCCCGCTGAGAAAACCTCCGGTCCCTTCCGCGTTCCGTACTCACCAGACAACCCACGCGGAACGTCGCCAGGTCGAGTCGCCTCACCTCGACCACCCGAAGGAACCGGTGCAGTGCTCTTCCAAGAGCACGCGGCGGCAAGCGAGTGCGGGCGTTCTGCCCCTCGCTTGCCGCCGATTTCTCCCCTGTAAATGCGCCTGACGAAAACAAACCACGTTCGCACCGGATCCCCCAGCTCCGGTGCGAACGTTTTTCACTTCTGCGCGTAGTACTCCGGTTTCATCTGGATGAGCTGGACGTAATTACCGTCCGGGTCGATCAGCGTCGCGAACCAGCCGATGCCACGGTCCTCCGGGTGCACCAGCCAGTCGACGTCGAGCGTCCGCAGGTGCGCGGCCGCCGCCTGGATGTCGTCGACGGCGAAGTTCACGATGTGCCGTCCCGGTTCGGCGTTCTTGGCCGCGACGTCGTCGCGCTGCTCGATCACCAGACCGAACCCGCCGAGGTCGAGGTTCCCGTACCCGTCGACCTCCGCCCGGAACCCGTCCCGGTACCACGCCTTCAACCGCTCCGCGTCCGTACTGCCGAGCAACATGCTGTTGAGAATCACGATCTGTCCTCTCCGCCTGACTCTGACCTCGGTACGTCGGAACGGCCTGTCGGCTCTCGACATGACCTGCTCGGCTCGGATGATGAACAGATGAAGTTCACCGCCGAACTGCTGTCCACCGGCAAGAACACCGCCGGCTTCGAGGTGCCCGACACGGTCGTGGAGTCGCTCGGTGGCGGCGGCCGGCCGAAGGTCAGCGTCACGGTCAACGGGTACACGTTCCGTACGTCGATCGCGCGGATGGGCGGCCGGTACCTGCTCGGGTTCAGCGCGGACCGCCGTACCGAGGCCGGCGTGACGCCCGGCGACGTCCTCGAGGTCGACGTCGAACTCGACACCGCTCCGCGCGAACTCGAGATCCCCGAACCGCTGGCCACCGCTCTGGCCGCGGACCCGGACGCCAAGGCGTTCTGGGACACCCTCAGCTACAGCAACCGCCAGTGGCACACCCTCCAGGTGACCTCCGCGAAAACCGAAGCCACCCGCACCCGCCGCATCGAAAAGTCGATCACCGCCCTCCACGAGGGCCGCGCCCGCTGACTCACCTCCACGGGCGACCGTGCCGACGGTCAGCAGTACGAGCGGCAGCCGCGGTCTGCGCCGTACGCGCGGCGACTCGCGGCGACCAACGCCACGGGTGACAACTGCCCGCCCTCATGCCAGCTGTTCAAGAACCGCTGCGGCGCAACCGCCCCGCGCCGAACCCACCACCGGTTCGGCCCTGTCGGCCAACTGATCCCGAAGTGCAGGTGTGGCGGTGTCCCGCGCGCACTCCCCGTCTTCCCCGTCCGCCCAAGAGGCTGCCCCGCCCGCACCTCGACCCCCGGCGCGATCCCGGCCTGGATCGCCGACAGATGCGAGCCGTAGTACCGAACCCCGTCCACCCCTACCACCGAAACCGACAGGCCACCCCGGTCAGCCCCGCGATTGGTCCCCGGATCCCACGAGTCCACCCGCGTCACCTCGTCGACCCGCCCATCAACCGGCGCAACGAACAGACATCCGACCCGCGCGAAGATGTCCGACGCCGGATAGTCATGATGACTCTGCGAAGCGTCCGCCCGGCAACCACCGACGGGAAACACATACCGCGCTGATGGGTGCGAAGGCGCAGGGCTGGAAGGCCGCCTCGTCGGCGCAGGTTTGCTCGGGTATGGCGGAGTGCTTGGTCGCGCCTGCGCGGCCGGCGGCGTCGTGGTGCTCGTTGCCGCCGATGCGGTGGCCGGCTGCGGTCTGCGTGCCGGCTGTGGTGTCGATGCGGTTGATATCGGGTCGGCGGTAGGTGCACTGCGGTTGAAGCCGCCGGCTGCCGACAGCGCGAACAAGCCACCGCCGGTGACGACCACCAGCGCTGCGAGAAAGACCGCCCAGAGGCGCCGCGTCACGGATACCAGAACGCGTTGACTGCTGCAGACGAGTACACGGTTTCACACGGTATCCCGTTCTTGTCGGCATCCATCCGGTCCGGCATGCCGTAGTACCACCAATATCTGACTGCCTCCGCGTACGAGGCCTCCAGCGCGGCCAGGTCCCGGCAGTACAACCCGGCCGTCCAGTACACGACGCCGCTGATCTCGCGCCCGCCCCAGTACGCGGCGACGTCACTGCGGGGATATACCGTCTCGCACGGAATTCCGTTGCGGTCGGCATCCATCTGGTTCGGTTGACCGTGCAGTCGCCAGTAGTCGATCGCCGCAACGTAGCTGTATCCCTTGGCCTTCAGGTCCCGGCAGAACAACCCGGCCGGCAACGACCGGACATCTCCGACCGCCGGCGCCGAGTTCGACGTCCCCCTCACCGTGGGCTTCGGTACGACGGTCTTCGTGGTCACCGACACCGGCGCCGACGCGACCGGCGCAGAGGTCGCGACCGCTGTCGACGGCGAGTTGTCCGCCGCCCGTGGTGCCGGATCGTCCTTCGTCATCAGCACCACGAGCCAGGTCAGCAGCACCAGGATGACGCCGACCGCCACCCCTCCCAGGGCTGCCAGCGTCGTGTTACCGCGCTCGTTCCGCCGATGACAATGCGTGCGTGTATATGGTTCTCCATTCATGATTCCCCCCGCCAGCCATTGAAGCCCCGTCACTCTCCGTTGTCTACGGGGTGGGCCTGGTTCTGTTCATTCGGCGCACATCTGTTGGTCACAGGGGGCGGCGATGATCGCGCCGAATCCGCCTGGGAGAGGACTGTCGATGGGGCACTCGCACGATCACTCGCACGACCACCCGCACTCGCACGAGCACGACCATCACCACCCGAATGCCGAGTTGGATCTGGGGACGCTCGCGGCGTTGGACGAGTCGGTGCCGGACAGTGATCTGTCGCCGGCGGAGGTTTCGCGACGGGCGTTGTTGCGGTCGGCGGGGATTCTCGGGGGTACGGCTGCGCTGGCTGTGACCGGGGCTCAGTTCGCGGCGGCGACGGCGCCCAGGGACGGGTGGATCTTCCAGCACGGGAACCGGCCGACCGTGTGGCTGGCGGGTGATCACCACATTCACACGCAGCTGAGTTCCGACGGCCTGTACCGCGTCATCGACCAGGCCCGCCACGCCACGGCGTACGGGCTGGACTGGCTGGTCATCACGGACCACGGTGGCGCGACGCACGCGCGGATCGGGGTCGACCTGGTCAACCCGCAGATCAAGGCGGCGCGCGCCGAGCTGCGCGACACGCTGATCTTCCAGGGGCTGGAGTGGAACATCCCGGCCGCCGAGCACGGGACGGTCTTCGTCGCGCCGGGCAGTCGCGAGGTCGAGGTCCTGAAGCAGTTCGAGAACGGGTACGACGGCAGCGTGAACAACGCGGGCGCCAACTCGCCGGCCAACGAGGCGCTCGCGGTGTCCGGCATCCAGTGGCTCGGTCAGCAGGTCGACAAGCGCCGGGTCGCGGACGCTCTGTTCCTCGCCAACCACCCGGCGCGCAACGGCATCGACAGCCCGCACGAGATCCGCAACTGGCGCGACGCCGACCCGCGGATCGCGATCGGCTTCGAGGGCGCACCCGGTCATCAGGCCGGCGGCCTCCCGAAGGGCATCGGCGCGGGGAACGCCCGCGGTATCTACGGCAACGCACCGAACCCGAACTCGTTCCCCGGCTACCCGGCCGAGAGCTACCGCACCTGGGGCGGATTCGACTGGATGACCGCGACCGTCGGCGGCCTGTGGGACAGCCTGCTCGCCGAGGGCAAGCCGTGGTGGATCACCGCGAACTCCGACTCGCACGTGAACTGGAACGAGACCTCCCGCCGCCCGGACGGCTCCAGCCAGGAGCAGTTCGACCGCGACGGCCGGTACATGGATCCGGTGTACGGCAACACCGTCAACTCCACCGCGAGCGACTTCTGGCCGGGCTTCTACAGCCGCACCCACGTCGGCGCCGACCGCCGTGACTACCTCGCGGTGATGGAGGGCCTGCGCCACGGCCGCGTCTGGGTCGACCACGGCGCGCTGGTGAAGGGTGTCGAGGTCGAGGTCCGTGAGGTCGGCAAACGGTACGGCGAACCGCTCGGCGGCGCGCTGATCGTGCACAAGGGCCGGCCGATCGAACTCGTCGTACGGATCACGACGCAGACCGTCCCGAACTGGGCGAACTTCGTCCCGGCGCTCAACCGGGTCGACGTGATCCGGGGTTCGGTCACCGGGCCGGTCGGCGACAAGGACACGATGACCGCGCCGAACACCAGGGTCGTCAAGCAGTGGGACACCGCGGGCAAGCGCGGCACGTTCGAGCTGGTGTATCCGCTCGGTCGCGCCGAGGAAGCGCAGTACGTGCGGGTCCGTGGCACCGACGGGAACCGGAGCCAGCCCGGGTACCTCGGCGCGGTGGTCGACCCGGCCGGTCCGAAGCTCGACGTGGTCGGGGACGCGGATCCGTGGGTCGACCTGTGGTTCTACACCAACCCGATCTGGGTGCTGCCGAAGTGATCGTCGCGGTCGACGCCGACAGCTTGGACACGGCCGCGGCAGATCATCTGGTGTACGACCTGGTCGCTGCTGTCGACCAGCCGGTCGTCGCCCTCACCCACATGGTGTCGGGCGACGACCGTCCGCATGTCGCGGTGTCACTCACGAGTACGGCGGACCTCGCCGAGCCGATCCGCGCGATGGTTGCCGACCGCAACGTCGGGCTGGCGGTCACGCGCCCCGGCGCGTCCGAACCGGAGCTGGCCGGACCGAGCCGCCTGGTCCGCGGCGCGTACGTCGCGGCGGTCGAGGCGGCCCTCGGTACGGCGGGACGCGTGGTCCGCTGGCCCGGTCACGAGCAGGCGCACGGCGTACTGCCCGCTGCCGAACTCCGCGTCCGCTGCGGTATCGACCACCTGGAAGCGATCGGCGGCGTCCCGATCGCGGACGACACCTTGATCGACACGCTCGACTTCCTCCGCCCCCTCCGCCGCGACGGCCGCCTGATCCTCCAGGTCCAACCCTCCGCCGGCGCCCTCCTCATCCCCTTCGAACTCCAACACCAACAAAACTGCTGCGCCGACCACTAGCCCCCGAAGCCGTGATCGTTCAGCGACATCTTGTCGCGGGTGATCCCGCAACCGAGACAGAGCTGGTAGCGCTGCCCTTCCTCGTTCCGTTCGGTCTTCCACCTGTGTAGGTGGAGCCGACATCGAAGCGGCTTCTTCATCTCTCGACGGTAGGCGCGCGAGACAGTGCCGAACAGCCGTCAGTGGCGCGCTTCCCACGCGGACGAGTGCTCGAGGACTTCGGGTAGTTCGCCGACTACTCCTAGGCGTTGGGTGCAGCGGGTGAGGGAGACGTAGAGGTCGCGGAGGCCGCGGGGGGATTCGATGACGATGCCGTCGGGGTCGACGACCAGGACGGAGTCGAATTCGAGGCCTTTGGCTTCGCGGGCGGTGAGGACGGTGACGCCGGTCAGTCCGTCGACGGCCTCCTGGATCAGCTCGAGCCGGCTGCGGGACGTGATCACGCCGACCTCGCCGTACGCCGTCTCCTCCGCCGCCATCTTGTAGACGTACAAGGGCTGTTCGGCCGCCGGTACGTCGACGTGCCACGGTTTCACGCCCGTGGAGCGGACCGATTGCGGCGCCTGCGCCGACGGGTCGACCTCACGCAGTACGGCGTGCGCGAGCTCCATCACCTCGGCCGGCGTGCGGTAGTTCAGCGTCAGCTCCGCCAGCCGCCAACGATCGCCGAACGTCTCACCGAGCGCCGACGACCACGACGTACCGCCGCCGATCGAGCTTGTCTGCGCCACGTCGCCGACCACCGTCATCGATCGCAGCGGGCACCGCCGCGCGATCGCCCGCCACGCCATCGGCGACAACTCCTGCGCCTCGTCGACGATCACGTGACCGTACGTCCACCGCCGGTCCGCGGCCGCGCGATCCGCGAGCGTCCGGTCGTCCTCCGCCTCGAACCGCTCGGCGAACGCCTCGGCATCGAGAATGTCCTTCGCAGTAAGGATTTCCGCCTCGTCGTCCTCGTCGAAGTCCGTCGACCCCGAACCGGAGAGCACGTCCAAAGCCCCTTGTGCATAAGCGATCGCGCGCGCCCGCGCCGCCCGCTCACGCGCCGCCTCGGACCCGTCGTCACCGAGCAGCTCCGCCGCCTCGTCCAGCAGCGGTACGTCGGACTGACTCCAGTCGTCGCCGTACCGCAACAGGTGCTCGCGATCCAGCGCCGACAACTGCGGCGCCGCGGACGCGAGCCGGTCCTCGTCGCCGTACAGATCTTCCAGCAGCCGCTGCGGACTGAGCAACGGCCAGAGCCGTTCGAGCAGCGCCTGGACGGCGGGCTCCGCGAGCACCTCGCTGCGCAGTTCGGCGAGGTCGTACTCGTCGAGCAGTTGCTCACCGTCGAGTGGATCGGTGCCGATCAGTTCGGCGTACTGCGTGGTGAGGTGGTCGGTGATCTCGTTGAGGACGAACGGTCGCGCCTGATTGTGGGTGAGGTTGCGGTTGCGGACCCGCGCGTGGACTGTCTCGCACACGGAAGGGTCGAGGGTGAGCTCGGTGCGTTCGACGGTCGCGTGGACCGGGCGTTCGGGGAGCCACTGCCGATCGGCGACCGCCTTCGCGATCACGTCGGCCATCACCGTCCGGCCCTTCACCTCGGCGCTCTCCGGCGACTCGGGGCGGGTCGCGTGCACTCCGGGGAACAGTTCGGCGATCGTGACCAGTCGGACGCCGTCCTCACCGAGTGACGGGAGGACCTGGCCGATGAACCGCAGGAACGCCGCATTCGGCCCGACAACGAGAATTCCGCGCTTTTCCAGTTGTTCACGATGCGTGTACAACAGAAATGCCGCCCGATGCAGTGCGATTGCCGTCTTTCCGGTGCCCGGGCCGCCTTGGACGACCAGGATTCCGGGAAGTTCGGAGCGGATGATCCGGTCCTGATCGGCCTGGATCGTCTGCACGATCGACTCCATCCGGCCGGTCCGGCGGGCGTCCAGCGCCTTCAGCAGGACGGCCTCGCCGATCACGCCGGTGCCTGGTTTGGACGCGTCGGCGGCCTCTCGCCCGAGGTCGAGCTGCTCGTCCTGGACGTCGACCACGCGGCGTAGCCGGGTCTGGATGTGCCGGCGGCGGACGACGCCGTGGTTGGCCACCGCGGTCGCGATGTAGAACGGCCGCGCCGCCGGTGCACGCCAGTCCACCAGCAGGGGTTCGTAGTCGTCGTCGTGCAGGCCGATCCGGCCGAGATGCAGGATCTCGCCGTCGGCGGCGTCCAGGCGGCCGAAGTACAGACCCTCCTCGGCGGCGTTCAGCCGGGCCTGCCGGAGCTTGAGGTCACGGATCCGGCCGTCGCGCTGGTGCAGGGCCTGGGCGTTGCGGGTGTGGACCAGTTGCTCGTCGTCGGCGCGGGCGTCGGTGCGCTCCCGCTCGGCGTCCAGCGCCGCGTAGAACGTGATCAGGTTGGCCTGTTCGGTGTCGACTGGATTCGGCAATTCCTGTCCCTTGTGTTAAAATCCGTGCCGTTGGTTCAAGCCGCATTTCTGGAATTCTCCGAGCGGCAGCCACAAATCCTTGAGTTTATCCGGTGCCCGGGTTTTCCTGTAGTGGTGTTCCACGCCATCGTCCCGCCGTACCTGCTCGAGCAGCTCGAGCGATCCGCGGGTGACCCAGGAGTTCGGGCCCGGATCAGGCAGTCGTTGCAGCACGACGCCGTACTGCGAACGCGGCCCGCGGCCGGCCGGGAGCGGGTGACCGCGACTGACGGCGGCCGGCAGCGCAAGGTGTACGACGCGGAGAACGGGACCGACCTGCCCGGCACCCTGGTCCGCTCCGAGGGCGACGACCCGGTCAAGGATCAGGCGGCGAACCAGGCGTACGACGGCACCGGCGCGACCTGGACGTTGTACCAGGAGTGCTTCGGGCGCGACTCGATCGACGACGCCGGCCTGGTGCTCACCTCGACGGTGCACTACGACCGCGGGTACGCGAACGCGTTCTGGGACGGCGCCCAGATGGTGTTCGGCGACGGGGACGGCGAGATCTTCGGGAACTTCACGTCGGCGATCGATGTCACCGGCCACGAGTTGACGCACGGCGTCACGCAGTACACGGCGAACCTCACGTACGAGGGGCAGTCGGGCGCGCTGAACGAGAGCATGTCGGACGTGTTCGGGTCGCTCGCGAAGCAGTACGCGCTCGGCCAGAGTGCCGCCGACGCAGACTGGCTGATCGGGGCGGGACTGTTCCAGCCCGGTGTGCAAGGTGTCGCGCTGCGGTCGATGAGGGCGCCCGGGACGGCGTACGACGATCCGCGGTTGGGGAAGGATCCACAGCCGGCCGAGATGTCGGCGTACGTCGACACGCAGGACGACAACGGCGGCGTACACATCAATTCGGGGATCCCGAACCGCGCGTTCTACCTGGTCGCGGCGGAGCTCGGCGGGAACGCGTACGACGACGCGGGCAAGATCTGGTACGGCACGCTGACGTCGGGCAGCCTCTCGTCGGCGGCCGGCTTCAAGGAGTTCGCCGCCGTGACCCAGGCGGTGGCGCGTGAGCTCTACGGCGGCGAGTCGCCGCAACTCGCCGCGGTCACCAAGGCCTGGCAAACCGTCGGTGTCCTGGGAGACTCGACCTCACTGATGAACGCCGCCCAGACGAACCTCGAAACCAGCACCCCACCCGCCGCCCCGCCCGACCAGCCGTCGTCCGTCGAGTGAACACGAAGGCGTGGCTCTGGCCGGTCAACGCGGTCGGGATGCTGGTGATCGCGGTCGCCGCGATCCTGCAGCCGGTGACGATGCTGACGTGGCCCTGCGACGATCCGATGTGTGATCCGCACGGCTACGTGGCGATCTTCAGCGTCTTCCCGACGGCGTTCGTGGTGATCGTCGCGCTGATCGCCCTCGGCCTGCTGAACGGTCGCAGGCGGTCAGGGTTCGGTGTGGCGATCGGTGCCGCCGCGGCGTGTGCCGGAATGCTGGTGCTGTTCGGCGAGGTTCTGATCGGGGCGGTGCGCTGGCCGCTCGGGGCCGTGACGCTGGTGGTCGCGGGACTGGCGATCGAGGGGTTGCGGTCCGCACCCCTCCCCTCTCCTCTCTAATCCTTCCCTCCCTTCGTCCTTCCGATGAGACGGGTTGACCTCAAGTCCTGTTGAGGTATTAGCGTCGTTGGTCGTGACAGTTCATCCGCTCCGGCTCGTCGTGCTGACGCGCAACCTCGACGCCGGGCGGTTCGGGACGGCGGTCACGCGGTGGTTCGCGCGGGAGGTCGAGCGCGCTGACGAGTTCAAGCTCGACCTGATCGACCTGAGTGCGGTGCCGCTCGCCGAGTTGCCGCGGCGAATCGAGGACGCGGACGCCGTGATGATCGTCACGGCGGAGTACAACCACGCGTACCCGGGTGACGTGAAGACCGCGATCGACGCCGTACGCCGGCCTTGGTACGCGAAGCCGATCGGGTTCGTGGTGTACGGCGGGCGCTCGGGCGGACTGCGTGCGGCGGAGCAGCTGCGACTCGTCTTCGGCGAGCTGCACGCGGTGACGATCCGCGACAGCCTCGGTTTCCGCGAAGAGGATTTCACCGCCGACGGTGAGCCTGCCGACCCGACGACGTCAACGGCCGCCGCCGCCCTCCTCCGCCAACTCGCTTGGTGGGCCCGTTCGCTGCGCGACGCGCGCGCGGAGACGCCGTACCCGGAATAGGTTCTCGCCGGCGGTGGTTGGCAGTTGAACGTGACCGCCGAACCGATGCCCCTGTCTGTGCTCGACCTCTCGCCGGTGCCGGCGGGCACCCGGCCGTCGCAGGCCCTGCACGAGACGCTCGAACTGGCCCGCATCGCGGAGGCCGCCGGGTATCACCGGTTCTGGCTGGCGGAGCACCACAACATCCCCAGCGTGGCGAGCTCCACCCCTGAGGTGATGATCGCGGCGGTGGCGGCCGCGACGTCGACGATCCGGGTCGGATCCGGCGGGATCATGCTGCCGAACCACTCCCCGCTCAAGGTCGCCGAGACGTTCCGCGTCCTCGGCGGGCTGTACCCGGACCGCATCGACCTCGGCCTCGGGCGCGCACCCGGCACGGACCAGCGCACGGCGCTCGCGTTGCGCCGCAGCCGCGAAGCACTCGGCGCCGACGACTTCACCGAGCAGTACGCCGAACTCCGCGCGTACGCCGAAGGGTTCCCGGCGGGGCATCCGTTCGAGCCGATCAGCGCACAACCGGACGACGTACCGCTGCCGCCGGTGTGGATCCTCGGGTCCAGCACGTACGGCGGTCAAGCGGCCGCCGCGCTCGGTACCGGGTTCGCGTATGCCGGCCACTTCGGGACACTCGATCCGGCCGGCGTCATCTCGGCGTACAAGCGGGACTACCAGCGCTTCGAGCACGACGGCGGACCGCACGCGATCCTCGCGCTGGCCGCGATCGTCGGCGAGACCGAGGAACGTGCGCAGCAACTCGCCCGTGCGAACGCCCTCTCCATGCTCCGCCTCCGCACCGGCCGCCCGGGCCCGCTCCCGTCGCCCGAGGAAGCCGCTGCCTACCCGTGGTCGGAGGCGGAAGAGGCCGCCGTCGAGGAGTGGGCCGGCCTGGTGTCCGTCGGCACCGCCGACCAGGTGGCCGCCGACCTCCAGCGCCGCGCCGCCGCGGCCGGCGCCGACGAGCTCATCATCACCACCAACATCCACGACCCGGCAGAACGCCGCCGCTCGTTCGAGCTCCTCGCCCAGACCTGGGGCCTCAAGCCCCGCTGACACACACCCCGAGCGCACCCGCCACCCGCCCCCGGGCATTTCGTGGGTAGACGTCTGAGATGCAGGGTTTGCGGCCCGGATCTCGAACGCAAACCCTGCATCTCAGACGTCCACCCATCAGAGGTGGGTCGCCCGGACGTGTTCGAAGATGAGGCTCGTTTCCGCGTGGCTGACCGCTGGATCGGCGGTCAGGTGGTCGAGCACGAACTCCCGGAGCGCGTCCGGGGTCGCCGCGGAGACGTGCAGTAGGTAGTCGTTCGCGCCGCTGACATGGAACAGCGACAGCACTCCGGGGAGCCGGGGGACCTTCGTGCGGAAGCGGTCGATCTCGTCGCGGGAGTGCGCGCCGATGCGGATCGCGATCAGCGCCTGCAGCGGCTGACCCAGCGCGGCCAGGTCCACGTCCGCGTGGAAGCCGCGGATCACCCCACGTTCGCGCAGTGACCGCACGCGCGTGAGACACGTCGACGGCGCGATCCCGGTCGCCTCGGCGAGCGCGTTGTTCGCCATCCGCCCGTCGGCGGTCAGCAACCGGACCAGTTTCCGATCGACCTCGTCGAGCCCTTCGGGCACCGGCCTCGGAGCCGGTCCGGGGCTCCGACGATCCTTCGGCATGCCACCACTGTAGAGCTCATCCACAGAATCCACAGTGTGTGGATGAGCCTGTGGACGAATTTTCTTCGGAACTATTGCGTGACAATCGCAGAAGATTCCATCCTCACCTCCAGTCCACTTGGTGAGGAGGCAGCGATGACCCAGCTCGACACCCGGTCCGTCCACGCCGGCCGCGACGACCTGGCCGCTCTCGGCGTCCACGTCCCCCCGATCGACCTGTCCACCACCTATCCGCTCCCCGACGTCCACACCGGCGGAGCGTCGTACGACGAACTCGCGCAGGGCCGCGGTCCTGATGGCGGGAGCCTCGTCTACCAGCGCCTGTGGAACCCGAACGTCGCGCGCTTCGAGGACGCGCTCGCGGAACTGGAGCACACCGACGGCGCGGTCGCCTTCGGTTCCGGCATGGCCGCGCTCACCGCGTGTCTGCTCGCCACCGTCGCCGCGGGCCGTCCACACGTGGTCGCCGTACGGCCCCTGTACGGCGGCACCGACCACCTGTTGTCCACAGGCCTCCTGGGGACAACCGTCAGCTACGTCGAGCCGAGCGAGGTCGCCGGAGCGATCCGCCCGGACACCGGCCTGGTGATCGTCGAGACCCCGGCGAACCCGACCGTCGACCTCGTCGACATCGCGTACGTCGCGACCGCGGCCGGCGACGTACCGGTCCTGGTCGACAACACCTTCGCGACGCCGGTCCTGCAGCAACCGGCTCGGCACGGGGCGAGCCTGGTGTTGCACTCGGCGACCAAGTACCTCGGCGGTCATGGCGACGTTATGGGTGGCGTCGTCGCGGCCGGCGTGGAGTGGGTCGGCCGGCTTCGGCAGATCCGCGCAGTAACAGGTGGCCTGCTGCACCCGTTGGCGGCGTACGAACTGCACCGGGGACTGCAGACGCTGCCGGTTCGAGTACGGGCGCAGCAGGCAACCGCCATCAAGGTCGCGGACTGGCTGTCCGCGCAGCCGACCGTCGAGCGGGTCCACTACCCAGGCCTGACCGATCCGGCCGGTCTGATCGGACGGCAGCAGGCGGGACCGGGCGCGGTGCTCGCGTTCACGCTCAGCGGCGGGTACGAGGCCGCATCCCGGGTGGCGAGCGGCCTGAAGCTGATCACGCACGCCGTCTCGCTGGGAGGTGTCGACACCCTCATCCAGCACCCGGCCGCCCTGACCCATCGCCTGGTCGCGTCGGAGGCCAAGCCGACGGATGCCCTGCTCCGCCTCAGCCTCGGCCTGGAAGACCCCGAAGACCTAACCGCCGACCTGGCCCAAGCCCTAACCCTCGCCTGAAACGCTCTTTGAGCACGCACCAACCACATCGCGACCGCGAAAGTGGTTGGTGCGTGCTCAAAGACGGATTCTGCTGCGGGCAGAACGCGGCGGGGAGTCTGCTCAGGGCAGATTCGGAGCGGTGGACCTTCGTGGGGTGGCACACTCGGTACAGGAGATCCGGAGGCGAGGAGGGCCAGACGTGTTGCTACGCCAGGTGATCGGAAGCGTTTTCCGCCGGCTGCGGCGCGAGCGGGGAATCACCCTGCGTGAGCTCGCCGAGTTGGCCCAGGTGTCGGTGCCGTACCTGTCCGAGATCGAGCGCGGTCGCAAGGAGCCGTCCTCGGAGATCCTCGCCGCGATCTGCCGGGCGCTCGACCTGGAGCTGTCCGACCTGCTCGCCGAGGTCCAGTTCGACCTGACCACCGCGGTCCGGTCGACGCTGCCGGTCCGGCTCCAGACCGCCGCGATCCGCGTCGAGGACGCCGCATCCCGCCGCATCCCGTCCGGCCCGCGCGCGTACTCGAGCCTGCCCACGGCCTACACCCTCGTCGCCTAGAAATCAGTCCCGCCAGGCGGCCGATGTCTCTAGCCTGACCTGGTGCCGAACCATGTGAAGCGCCGCGCGCCCGCCGCACCGGGCTCGATCCCGGCCGTCCTGAAGATGTTCGAGTCCGAGGTCCGCTTCTACCGCGAGATCGCGCCGGTCGTCGGCGTGCGCGTGCCGGAGTGCTACCAGGCGGAGTCCGATGCGGATGGAACACTGCTGGTTCTGGAGGACCTGTCCGCGTGGACGCCGGGCGCGGAGCCGGCCGCCGGCGCGCGGGCGCTCCGCGTACTCCACGACCGTTGGCGTGGACGAGCGGACCACGAGTGGGCGTGGCTGCGACGGGTCGGCGCCGGCGACGAGTTGGTGGCAGAGCTCTACGACCGTACCTGGCCGGCGTTGGCGCGGCGGTCCGATCTGTCCGCGCCGGTTCGTGCGTACGGCGAGCGCCTGGTCGGGAGCGTGCTGCAGGCTGAGGCAGACGTCGCGCGGGCAGGAGAGCTGACACTGGTCCACGGCGACGCCTCGGCGCAGAACATGCGGACGGGACCCGACGGGCAGGTGGCGTTGCTCGACTGGGAAGACGTGTCGGCGGCACCCGGCGTACTGGATCTCGCGTGGTTCCTGGTGTCGTCCGTCGAACCGTCCCGGTGGCCGGAAGCGTTGACGGCGTACGGCGAGATCGACGGGCTCGACGTGGTGCTGCCGTCGGTGATGGTGCAGGGGTACCTGAGCATGTCCGATCTGCCCGACGGTGAGGGCGCAGAGTGGAACGCCCGACTCGAAGCCGCGGCGGTGAGGTTGTGAGGTACGTCGTACGTTTTCCGGTCGATGATCCGGAGCTGTCGGCGTTACACGCTGCCGCGTTCGAGGGTGAGCTTGACGTGCAGCCGTGGGCCGAGCGGCTGGAGCGGTGGGCGCTGACCTGGGTGGGGGCCTTCAGCAACGATCAGCTGGTCGGGTTCGTGCAGGTGTGCTGGGACGGCGGTGCGCATGCGTTCGTGCTGGACACCGCCGTCCATCCGGATCACGGTCGGCAGGGGATCGGCAAGCAACTCGTGCTGACCGCGGCCGAGGAAGCCCGTAAGGCCGGGTGCGAATGGCTGCATGTCGACTACGAGCCGCACCTCAAAGCCTTCTACGAGGACGCCTGCGGCTTCCGCCCGACGGATGCCGGTCTGCTCAAGCTCCGATAGCCGTCAGGCGTTCGGTCGAGATGCAGGATGTCAGGCAGCGTTCCTTCGCGTCGCCGAGCAGGTCGGCCGTCCACGTCGTGAAGCCGCCGTCGCCCAGACCCGCACTGCCGCTGCCCAGACCCGCGCCGCCGAGGCCGATGCCCAGCGCTGTCCCGGCGTAGTAGTTCGCACTCGCGGTACGCCCAGCGTCCTCCGTGAACGCGACATCCAGCGCCGGGCGGACCGTGTCCTCGATACGGTCGCGCAGCGCCGACTCGGTGAAGGCCGTGAACGTGAGCTCGGCCTTGTCGCCGAGCACGGCATGCCAGAAGCTCAGGTGGTCGATCAGCAGTTCGGCCTCGGTCCGGCACGACCCGGTGTCCCGCGCGCTCGACACCAGCACGAACAGCTCGAAGTGCGCCGACATCCCGGGACCGTCGAACGGTTGCGCGCGCACCACCCGCTGACACGCCGCCAGGTGCACCCGGTCCTGCCCGGCGCGACGCCGTACGGCGGCCTCGATCGCCAGCTCGTTGGTCGGATCGCTGGCAACCTCGGTGCCGCGGATCGTGCTGACCACCTGGTGCTGGTTGATCGTCGCGATCGCCGAACAGGTACCCAACGGCGTCACCGGAGACAACTGCACGCCGTCGAACTTCTCCGGAAGCAGCTCCCACAAGCGCTGCTGCGTCTGCACCAGCTCCCGCGGATCGATGGTCGACGGCTGCACGAACCGGTCCTGCTGCCAGCGCTGCAGAAGCCGCGCCGGCGTCACCTTGGCCGCGCGCTCACGCGTCACGTCCAGGAGGACGGACTGCAACTCGGACTGGCTCAAGCGGTCCACGAGGGCGTCCCGGCTGCCGTCCGGCAGCTTGGCCCAGAATCGTTCGCTGACGTCTCCCATCGCTCTACTCTGACGGATAATTCCCCTTATCCGCGCACCATTTTTGCCGTACCTTCGGAGGTATGAGTCCTCCGTGTTGACGCACTGACCGAGGTTTGACAGTCCGGATCATCGCCTTCGAGGCGTTGCAGGACTTCATCCCGCTCTACCCGCTGTACCAGTTGCTGTTCGCCGACCACGGGTTGTCGGCTGCCCAGATCTCGACGCTGTTCGTCATCTGGTCGGCGACCGGGTTCGTTCTCGAGGTGCCGTCCGGCGCGTGGGCCGACTCGTACTCGCGGCGCAAGCTGCTGATCCTCGGCGCGCTGCTCAGCGCCCTCGGGTACGCCGCCTGGATCACGCTCCCGTCGTACGCCGGATTCGCGCTGGGCTTCGTCCTGTGGGGTATGTCGTCGGCGCTCATCTCCGGGACCTACGAGGCGTTCGTGTACGACGAACTCGCGGCCCGGGACCGTGCCGATCGCTTCCCGACCGTGCTCGGTCGCGCCCGTTCCGCCTCGTTCGTCATGAACCTCGCGGCGACGGCGCTCGCCACTCCGCTGTTCGCGCTCGGTGGTTACACGCTGGCCGGAGTCGTCAGCGTGCTCAGCTGCCTGCTGCAAGCGGTCGTGGCGTGGTCGTTGCCCGAGGCGCGCGCGGTGGAGGTGGCGCGGGAGTCGGACGAACCAGGCGCCCGCGCGGCCTTCGCCGCGTACCTTCACATGTTGAGGTCCGGCGTGGCCGAAGTGCTGACCAGACGGCTGGTGCGGCGGGCGGTTCTTCTGGTCGCGTTGCTCGGTGGGTTTCTGGCGTTCGACGAGTACTTCCCGCTGCTCGCCCGGGAGACCGGTGCCGCGACGAGTGTGATCCCGTTGCTGATCGCGGGAACCGTGGCCGCGCAGGCGATCGGCAGTGCGCTGGCGGGACCGGCGTACAAGTTGCCTGTGGCAATCTTCGCGACGGCGCTCGCGGCGACCGCGGTGCTGATTGCGACCGGTTCGCTGAGCGGGTCGGCGTGGGGGTTCCTGCCGATCGCGTTCGGGTACGGGCTCATGCAGCTGGTGATCGTGGTGTCCGAGTCGCGCCTGCAGGACGCGATCACCGGCCCGGCGCGGGCGACCGTGACGTCGGTGTCCGGGCTGTTCGCCGAGGTCTCCGCGATCGCGGTGTACGGCGGGTTCGCGCTCGGATCGGTGTGGTTCACGATGTCGATCCTCGTGGCGGCGTTGACCATCCCGGTGCTGCTGACCGCGTTCGTCGTACCGTTCGCGCTGCCGTCACCGCGTAGTTCGGTGAGCACCGAAGCGTCCGATACCTAGCCTCACATCATGAGCGGGAAGGACGTTTCATCGGTATGAGGAAGCAGGGTGTGCTCGCCGGCGGCGCGGCCGCGGTGACGGTGGTGTTGTGGGCGTCGGCGTTCGTCGCGATCCGCCACGTCGGCCAGGAGATGTCGCCCGGTGCGCTGACGCTCGGGCGGCTCCTGGTCGGCAGTGTGCTGCTGGGGATTTTCGTGTTCACCCGGCCGCGGCGCCGGCCGGCTCCTGGAGACTGGAAGCTCCTGCTGGTGTGCGGGTTGCTCTGGTTCGGGGTCTACAACATCGCGCTGAACGCGGCCGAACAGCACCTCGACGCGGGGACCACGTCGATGCTGGTGAACACCGGGCCGCTGCTGATCGCCCTGCTGGCCGGGATGTTGCTGGGTGAAGGCTTCCCGCGGCAGTTGGTGATCGGCAGTTTGGTCGCGTTCGGCGGAGTGATCGTGATCGGGCTGTCCTCATCGCACGGCGGTGCCGATACCTGGGGCGTGCTGCTCTGCGTGTTAGCTGCGGCTGCCTACGCGATCGGTGTCGTCGCCCAGAAGCCGTTGCTCGGCCGCCTGCCCGCGCTCGAGGTCACCTGGTTGTCCTGCGTGATCGGAGCCGTCGCCTGCTTGCCGTTCGGGCCGGCGCTGCTGCGCGAGGTGGCTGATGCGCGCCCGTCCACGGTGTGGTGGGTGGTGTTCCTCGGTGCGTTTCCGACCGCGATCGCCTTCACCACCTGGGCCTACGCGTTGGCCCGGACCACAGCCGGCCGGATGGGCGCCACGACGTACCTCGTGCCGCCGCTGACGATCTTCCTCGGTTGGCTGCTGCTCGGCGAAAGCCCGGTGCTGCCGGCGTACGCCGGAGGCGTGCTGTGCCTGGGCGGCGTCGCGCTCTCGCGTTACCGGCGGATGCCGGCGACCCAGGTGGACAGCCCGGACTCGAAGCCGCTGTCGAAGTCGTAGGCGAGGCCGTCCGCGCCGAGCTCGTTGACGATCCGGGTCAGGGTCGGAGCCTTGTGCGCGGGCAGCGCGCGGACCCGGGTGAGCAGGTCGGGGGCGAGCTCGAACGTCTCCGCACGGACCGACGCCTCGCCGAGGCTGAAACCGTGGATGAAGTCGATCAGGGTATTCGCGGCCTCGAAGATCTCCCGCGGTGCGAGGCCGGCCCGGTCGAGGGCGCGGTAGAACGGCTCCATCGTGACCACGACGACGTCCGACACCGCTGAAGCGTCCGACAGCACCTGGAGCGCGAGGTTCGGGTGCTGCCGGAGACCGTCCCGGTAGGCGCGGGCAGCCTGCTTGAGTTGCTCGTCCCACGGAACGGCGTCACCGGGGTCCGGGAGTTCCAGGCCGGCGAACACGAGCTCCGCGAGACCGGCGAGCACGGCGGCCTTGTTCGGCAGGTGGTGGTACAGCGACATCGGGTTGACCTGCAACGTGGCCGCCAGCCGTCGCATGGTCAGCGCGTCGATGCCCTCGTCGTCGACGATCCCGAGCGCGGCGGTCAGGATCACCTCCCGGCTCAGCCGCTCCTCCCCGGCGCGGGGCCGCCCGGAGCGCTTGCCGTCATTAATCATACGACGTATGGTACATAATCGTACAACGTATGGATAAGGAGGGCGGCATGCAGCCGTTGGCAGGGAAGGTGGCGCTGGTGACCGGCGCGACCCGGGCAGCCGGCCGGGGGATCGCGGTCGAGCTCGGCGCGGCCGGCGCGACCGTGTACGTGACCGGGCGGAGCACGCGGGACCGGCGGTCCGAGATGAATCGGCCGGAGACGATCGAGGAGACCGCCGAACTGGTCGACAAGGCCGGCGGCCACGGCATCGCCGTACCGGTCGATCATCTGGATCCTTCGCAGGTCCGAGCCCTGGTCGAGCGGATCGAGCGTGAGCAGGGCGCATTGCACATCCTGGTGAACGACATCTGGGGTCAGCACGGCGAGCCCGAATGGGACAAGACCGTCTGGGAGAGCGACCTCGAGGGCGGTCTGCGGCTGCTGCAGCTGGGCGTGAACACGCACGTCATCACCAGCCACTACGCGTTGCCGTTGCTGATCAAGTCACCCGGCGGACTGGTGATCGAGATGACCGACGGCACCAGCGAGTACAACGCCGACAACTACCGCGTCTCGTTCTTCTACGACGTCGCGAAGGGCGCGGTCGGACGGATCGCGTTCGCGTTGGCGCACGAGCTGGACAAGTACGACGCGACCGCCGTACTGCTCACCCCTGGCTGGCTGCGGTCCGAGGCGATGCTCGAAGGGTTCGGCGTCCGTGAGGACAACTGGCGGGACGCGACCGAACGGATCCCGCACTTCGCGATCTCCGAAAGCCCCGCGTACGTCGGCCGCGCGGTCGCCGCCCTCGCGGCCGACCCCGACGTACGACGCTGGAACGGCAAGTCCACGTCCAGCGGCGAACTGGCCCAGATCTACCACTTCACCGACCTCGACGGCTCCCGCCCCGACGCCTGGCGGTACATCGTCGAAGTCGAGCAACCGGGCAAACCCGCCGACACCACCGGCTACCGCTAAAGCTTGTACGGCGGGCAGGCTTCGGTCCCGTCGGTTGGAACCGCCACAGGCGACGCGTTGGCCGTGAGGGGTGCGTGGGGGTGTGCGGCTGCGATGGGGACGCCTGTTGTGGCCGCCAGGGCGAGGAGTTCGTGGCGGGAGGTCACGGCGACGGCTGGGTCTCGTTCGTACACGTACGTGAGCTCCGGCCACCGCGCCTGCGCGGGATGCACCAGCACATCACCACCAAGGATCGCCCGCTCGGTCACCACCGACTGATGCCCAGGCGTATGCCCCGGCGTAGGCAGCACCCGCATCCCGCGCAGCGCGACCTCCCCGTCGACCACCCGCAGCTGCCCGGCCTCCTCGATCGGCCGGATCCGGTGCGAGTACGTCGCCCCGCCCCGCACATGCTCCAACTCGTCCCGCTGCACGATGTACTCCGCCCGCGGAAACGCCGGCTCGACGCCGTCGGACACCCACCCCACATGATCCAGATGCACATGCGTCAACACGACCGCATCCACATCCGCCGCCTCCACCCCCACCTGTCCCATCAACCGAGGCAACCGCCCCACAACCCCCAACCACTCAGCCGCCTCCCCACCAGCCGGCCCAACCCCCGCATCCACCAACACCACACCCGCGTCAGACACCACCAAGTAACTATGAAAATGCAGCAGCCACCCGTCCCCCCGAACATTCCCCGGCATCACCCGCCCAGTCCATGCCGCCTCCTCAACACCCCACCCAGGCAACGCCTCGGAAACCCCCTCAGGAAACACAGCCACCGCATCACACAACACCGTCACATCCACGGCCAGCACTCCTCCCACCGAGCCGGAAACCCCATCTCCGACAGACTTCGCCCACACGCCGGAATCTCTGCGGGGACCAATTCGCGCACCCCCGAAGCCCAGTCGCCCTCGCCCACCCGATGGAGCAGGAACGCCAGGACGCACAGCGTCGAGTAGATCCTGTGAGGAGACACCTCCGGCGCGCTGAGGTGCCGCAACTCGGGAATGGTGGCCAGCTGACGTGCGCCGATCTTGTTGACCATGTGCCGATTCCACAGCCGGGAGTGATGTGCGCAGATGTTGCGGACGTAGTTCAGCACCCGCAGCCAGTTGCCCAACGTGTGCCCATTGCCGCGACCGAGGCCGTCGACGATGTCCAGCTCCTGTGCGATCGCCGTACGGTCAACAGCCTTCAGACCGCGGTACAGGTGGGCGGTGGATCCGAAGTCGAGGATCTCGGTGACGCCCCAGACCGGGAGGCGTCCGTCGTACTTCGTCTGGAAATGCACGACGAAGTCCTCCGATGATCGACGCTGAGCATCCAGCACCTTGGCGATCCAGTCGTCGTACCTGCTCCGGTGTCCGCCGTTGGCCTGAGTGAACTGTCCATCGAGGTTGGCGCGGTCGAGGTGCGCATAGGCACCGCGCTCGCCCAGGGTGAAGCCGATCATGACACGAAGTGCGATCTCGACACGCTCGACGGCGTCGAGGACATGCAGCTTGAGCCGGCGGTCGGCGTCGTACAGCCGAATCACCGTGCTGAAGTTGGTACCTCCAATGAATTGATCGGCGCGTTGTCTATGGCCGAGCTGGCGACGGTACGGGTACCAGTAGCCGCTCAATCGGTGGTAGCCGACCACGCTCAGCAGCTCGGCCGCTGCGGCGGGGTCGTCGACGGCCATGCCCCTGCTCTTCAGAAGCTGGACTTGGTCGTCGAAGGACAGGTGTGGCTTGGTGTAGGGCAGCACGTGAAATCCCCCGGAAAGACGACCAGCCCGTGCCCGAGTGGGCAGAGGGGCTGGTCTTGCTACTGACAGTCTATCCGGATGTGCGGGTGGCGACCACGCCAGATTCTGGGCCTGTGGATATCAGGTGAGGAGCATCCAGGTGGCGAGGGTGGTCATGAGGAGGGCTATGGAGGTGTCCAGGAATTGCCAGGCTCGGGGGCGGGCGAAGAGGGTGGCTAGTTTGCGGGAGAAGAAGCCCAGGGAGAAGAACCAGGTGAAGCTGGCGGTGACGGCTCCCAGGCCGTAGAGCCAGCGGCCGTCGGTGCCTCGTTGGTTTGCCAGGGAGCCCAGGAGTACGACGGTGTCCAGGTAGACGTGGGGGTTGAGGTAGGTGAAGCCCAGGCAGGCCAGTACGACGCTGCGGAGGGCGGACGGGGCGTGGTCGGCGGCTGTCATCGCGCCGGGGTTGAAGGCGCGTTTCGCGGCGAGGAACGCGTACGCGTAGAGGAACGCGGCGCCGCCGAACTTGGCGATGTCGAGGGCCAGTTGACTGCGGGTGAGGAGGGCGCCGAGGCCGAGGATGCCGCTGGAGATCAGGAGGGCGTCGGAGAGTGCGCAGGTCAGGACCACCGGGAGGACGTGTTCGCGGCGCAGGCCTTGGCGGAGGACGAACACGTTCTGGGCGCCGATCGCCACGATCAGCGACAGTGCCGTGGCGAAACCGGCGAGGAGGGGCATGCTGTCGACGGTAAGCAGCCGACCGCCTTCAAACCAGCTAAAGATTCTGATGCACCATTAGGATTGCTTCATCATGCAGTTCGACTCCGTGCAACTCGAGACGTTCGTGGCCGTCCTCGACGAAGGCAGTTTCGACGCGGCGGCCCGGCGGCTGCGCGTGACGCCGTCCGCGGTCAGCCAACGAATCAAGGCGTTGGAGAGCCGCCTGGGCCAGGTCGTGGTGATGCGCGGCAAGCCGGCCCGAGCGACCGCGGCAGGTGCGGCGCTGCTCCGGCTCGCCCGTCAGGTGTCGCTGCTCGAACTGGAGGCGATCGCCGCCGTCCGCGGCACGGTCGACGCGCAGCGGATCCCGATCGCGGTGAACGCGGACTCGCTCAACAACTGGTTCCTGCCCGCGATGCTCGACCTGTCCCGGACCCATCACGCCCGGTTCCTGGTGCACCAGGAGGACGAGGAGCACTCGGCGCAGTACCTCCGCAACGGTACGGTCCTGGCTGCGGTGACCGCGGACCCGCGACCGGTCCAGGGCTGCCGCGTCGTACGGCTCGGGAAGATGCGGTACCTGCCGCTCGCCACCCCGGAGTACGCCGAACGCTGGCTGGCCGGCAAGCCGCTGCCGGAGGCGCTGGCCGAGGCGCCGATGGTGGTGTTCAACGAGAAGGACGTGTTGCAGCACCGGCTGGTGCGCAAGGTGACGCGGCGGAAGCTGGATCCGCCGTCGCATGCGATCCCGGCGTCCGCGCCGTTCCACGAAGCGGTCCGGATCGGGCTCGGCTGGGGGATGATCGAGGATCAGGTGGCCGGCCCCGAGCTGGCCGCCGGCCGCCTGGTGGAAGTTGCTCCAGGCAAGTACATCGACGTACCGCTGTACTGGCAGCACTGGAAGCTCGAGTCCGGCGTCCTCGACGCACTCACGGCCGCCGTACTGCGTGCTGCTGAGGCAGGCCTTCGTCCGTCGTGAGCTCGATCAGTCCCAGCGCAGAGCCATCGGGTTGTCCGGCGGGATCAGCCCGTCGGACATCAGTACGGTGCTCAGCGGGCGGACGAGATCGTGCAACTCGGTGGTCAGCTCGTCGCCCAACGCCTGCCACCCCTGATCCGCCAACGAGTCGGTGGTGTCCTCGACCTGCTGCCGCAACGCCCGCCCGGCCTCGGTGAGTGCGCCGGAAGCATCGAGCAGACCACGCGCACGAAGATCCTCGGAGGCAGCCGACCACTCCTCGTCGCTCCATCGCCGGTTGAGCTGGAAGATCTCCTTCGAGGGTCCGCCGGCGGCGGAAATCGTCACCAGCGCTTGGCACGGGCTGAGGCCCGCGGCGACGAGTGTCGCGACATGCCCGTCACCCCGTGACTCGCGCAGGATCGTGGTCGCCTGCCACAGCACCAGATGCGGCTCGTCCGGCCACTCCAGCGCAGCGTTCGCCGCCGCGATCGGCCGTCCCGCAACCGGTGCGACCTCTGCCGCGCGCCGCCCGAGCTCGGCGGCCCGCGCGACATCAGCGTCCGGGAACAGGCGGCGTACGGCGTTGTCCACGGCCGTGAGGCGTGCGTCGAGGAGTTGGGCTGGGGTGGCGTAGGTCCACGCGTCCGGGAGTGATCGGGCGACCATCGCGGGATGGAAGTTGTAGAACACGGCGGCCACGATCTCGGGACCGACCGGGCCGAGGGGCGCGGCGCGGCAGCCGAAGTAGCTCATCCATCCGCCCTTCAGCCCGAGTGCGTCGGTCGCCTTCCGCGTCTCGGGGGAGAAGTACGTGATCGCGTGGTACGGCTCGAGCGCCTTCCACATCCGCCGGGCGCGATTCATGGCAGCGGGCGGTACATCACGTGCAGGCCGACGTACCCGAGTGTGGGGTGGTCGAAGGCTTCCGGGACGGTGCCGGCGATGCGGAAGCCGAGGGACTGCCAGAGGTGTACGGCGGGTTCGTTCGTCTCGACGACCGCGTTGAACTGGATCGAGCGGAACCCGGATCGGCCGGCCCACGCGATCATGTCCTCGCAGAGCAGCCGGCCGACGCCCTTGCCGCGGGCCTTCCCGTCGACCATGAAGCTCGCGCTGGCCACGTGCGCGCCGGGACCGGGGCGGTTCGGGTACATGTTCGCGCTGCCGAGAACGGTGCCGTCGGCATCGACCGCGACCGTGGTCCGGGCCAGCGGCGAACTGGACGGCGACATCCAGAGCGCACGGGCCTGTTCCTCGGTCAGCTCCGGGTCGTAGGTGTACGTCTCCCGGGCGGTGACGATGTCATGGAAGAACGGCCAGATGGCCGGCCAGTCGTCAGCGGTCGCGTTCCTGATCTGCACGAGAGAAGCATCACCCGAGGCTCGCCGGATGCCAAGAGGATTCCGGATAGGCTGTCTGAGGATGACAAACTCCGTGATCCAAGGGCTGCCGCGCTGGACGCTGGCCGTGCCGCCGCTCGCCTTCGTCGTCCTGGCCGGGACCTGGCATCGCGACCTCGGCGCGGTGCTGCTGATCCTGGTCTGTCTCGGTCTCGGCGCCGCGGTGATCGCCGCCGTGCACCACGCGGAGGTGGTCGCGCACCGCGTCGGTGAACCGTTCGGCACGCTGATCCTGGCGCTCGCGGTGACGATCATCGAGGTCGCGCTGATCGTCACGCTGATGGCGTCGGGTGGCGACAAGGCCGCGTCGCTGGCCCGCGACACCGTGTTCGCCGCGGTGATGATCACCTGCAACGGGATCCTCGGTCTGGCGCTCGTCGTCGGCTCGCTGCGGCACCGCGTGCAGGAGTTCCGGGTGCAGGCGTCGTACTCCGCGCTCTCGGTGACGACCGCGCTGGTCACGCTGAGTTTGGTGCTGCCGACGTTCACGACGAGCGCGCCGGGGCCGCAGTTCAGCTCGGCGCAGCTGGCGTTCGCGGGGGTGACGTCGCTGGTGATGTACGGCGTGTTCGTGTTCATCCAGACGATCCGGCACCGGGACTACTTCCTGCCGGTCGCTCCGGACGGTGAGGTCGACGAGGACGAGGACCACCACGCGGCCGCGCCGAGCGGGAAGACCGCGCTCCTGAGTCTCGGGCTGCTGTTCGTCTGCCTGGTCTCGGTGGTCGGGCTCGCGAAGACCGTGTCGCCGAAGCTCGAGTCCGCGGTGGAGTCGGCGGGCGCGCCGCTGGCCGTCGTCGGTGTGGTGATCGCGCTGCTCGTGCTGCTGCCGGAGACGGTTGCCGCAGTCCGCGCGGCACTGCGGAACCGTCTCCAGACCAGCGTCAACCTGGCGCTCGGCTCAGCGCTCGCCAGCATCGGCCTGACCATCCCCGCGATCGCGATCGCCTCGATCTGGCTGAGCGGTCCGCTCGTCCTCGGGCTGGGCAGCAAGGAGCTGGTGCTGTTCGCGCTGACGGTCGTGACCGGCATGTTCACCCTCTCGACCGGCCGGGCGACGTTGCTCCAGGGTGCTGTTCACCTCGCGGTGTTCAGTGCGTTCCTGTTCCTTGCGGTAAGCCCTTGAGGTACTCGATTACCGCCTGCTGGTGATTGTGCTCGGCCCAGCCCAGCGCGTTCCCGTTGTAGTTCGGGTCGCGTACGGACGGGTCGGCGCCCAGTTCGACGAGTTTGCGCACCGTCTCCAGGTGCCCGTTGAGCGCGGCCCGGTGGATCGGCGCGGCGCCGCCGGAGATCCGGTTCAGGTCGAACCCGAGCCGCTGCAACGGTTCCATCGCCTCCGCCCGGCCGACCTCGGCGGCGCGAACTGGCAGATGCGGGACGCGAGCGACGGCGCGGGCAGCCAGGGCGGCGTCGACGTCCGGTATCTCACCGCGCATCGCCGCGGCGTACACCTCGTGGATCTCGTCCAGCGGCGCCGCGCCGCGTGCGCGGAGCAGGTCGGCGATCTCCGTGTGCCCTTGCACAGCTGCCAGTTCGTACGGGCGCTGGCGGCCGAACCCCGGGTGCCTGGTACCGAGACCTTCCGGATCGGTGCCTTGGGCGAGTACCAGTTCGGCCCGGTGGAGCAGACCGGCCGAGGACGCGAAGACCAGTTCGTCCTCGAGCAGTTGCCGCGGAGTCGGGTGCGCGGTCGTCATCCGTTCGTGCCACGGTCCGCCGTCACCGCGCCCCAACCCGTACTCCAGCAGCAGTTCCAGGTGCACGTCGTCGTACGGCGGGGGACAGCCGGGACCGCAGTTGTACATCGTCTGGCTGTCGTTCGGGTCGGCGCCGGCGTCGAGGAGGACTCGCGCGAGTTCGACGCGATCCCGGTGCGGGGGCTGGTCGCCTTCGCCGCGGCCGAAGACGCCGGTGAGCGCCGTGAACGGTGACGGCAGGCCCTGCCAGAGGTAGCCGGCGTTCGGGTCGGCGCCGTTCTCGAGCAGGAGCCGGGCGATCTCGACCTGGTTGGGCGCTTCGAGCCGGTTGTAGGTGAGGTAGAGCAGCGGTTCCCAGCGGTACGGTCCGCCTTCGACACTCGCCTGACTGACGTCGATCCCGTCGAGGTTGCCGGCCACCACCTGCGTGTAGATGTTGCTCTCGGCAATCTCCGGGTAGCGCTCCAGCAGTTCGCGCGCAGACTGCTGCCGCGCCGGATCGTCCTGACCGTAGTGCAAGGTCGCGAGGCGCAGGAACTCGTCGGAACGTTGTTCGGGCGTGTCGAGCGGGCCGCCGACGGACTGCCGATGGGGTGACCGGCTGTAGTGGTCGACCAGCTCGAGGTGGCGCACGATCCGTGGCCAGCTGGGGAATCCGTAGCTGCGCGCGATCACCAGCTGCGCGTCCGCCAGCGTCTGTACGGGATGGAACTCCGCGGCCAGTGCGAGCGCCGCGCTGTCACCGGCGCGGACCTGTTTGAGCAGGGTCTTGGCCTGACCGCGCAGGTGATCGAGGTGCGGGTCGTCGGGAAGATTTCGGGTCGGCATCGCCGACCTCCTCTCTACGAGCCTGCTGTCCGCGTCGTCAGGCGAGAAAGGAGGTGAACTGGTGCCACACCACAGCGATCTATCAGGTGGGCTGAGCCCTTCCCGCGGACCGGTGGCACCCTGAGCGCCTACTCAGGAGCCTAGCTCAGCGCGGCTTTTCCATCCACCACTCGGTGAACTCGTAGGCGCGGTCCTTGTCCAGCCGGATCACCCAGAGGTTGCTGAACTCGCCCGGCGGATTGGTCAGGTACGTCGTCCAGCCGCGGACGAACCCGACACCGTCGCCGAACCCGAGCACCTCGTACTCGAACGTCGTCTCGCCGGGTGCGTCGGCGATCTCGAGCCAGGCCGCCACGATCGCGTCTCGGCCGGTCACCGGGGCTTCGTCCGGCCGCCGGTACCAGGCGGCGTCCTCGGTCCAGAGTGCCGCGATGTCCTTGGGATCGTTGCTCTCCCACGCCTTCCGGTACCTCTCGACCCAGCGGTCGAGGTCCTTCTCCTTCACAAGATCCTCCGGTGGTTGAGGACGACCGCCGCCGGGGTCGCGAGTACGCCGGGATGCTCGCGCGGATCCACCTCGTACGTGACCAGGTTGCCGGCGCCGCTCAGCCCGAGGAAGTCCTGCGCGCCGGTCGAGGCCGCGGTGATCGCCTGCTCCACAGTCAGCCCGTGCTTGACAAGCTGGTCGATCTCGGCGGCGACGGTGCCGACGGCGTCGGATCCGGTCAGCACGCGGACGCCGTACCGCTCGGCGAGCGGCAGCACCGACGCGAGGTACGCCGATCGTTCCTCGCGCCGGGCCTTGCGCTCCGGGGTCTCGTCGGGACTCGGGCTGACGGAAGCGCAGAGCGTCGGCGTCCACGCGCCGCCCCGGGCGCCCAGCGCGTGCAGGTCCTGCTCGGTGAGCGCCGTACCGTGCTCGACCGAGTCGATGCCGACCCGGATCAACTCGCTGACGTGATCGGTGTTGACGTGCGCCGCGACGCGGACGTTGCGGGAGTGGGCCAGCTCGACCATCGCCTCGACCACCTCGATCTCGTACGACGGCGCGACCTTGCTGCCGCGGATCGGGCCGTCCGGGCCGACCTCGGGGAAGTCGCCGACCAGTTTCAGCCAGGTCGCGCCGTCGGCGATCTCGGCCTCGACCGCGGTGAGCAGGTCCTCCGGGGCGACCGGTTCGTACGCGTCCGAAAAGTACCGGCCGTTCGGCGCGAGGAACCGGCCGGCCGCGAGGACGAGCGGACGGTCGGGGTCTGCCGTCCGGGCGAGTTCGAGCGTGACCTCACGGTTGCCGCCGACGTCCCGGACCGCGCTCACCCCGGCGTCGGCGAGTTCCCCGAGTCGCTCGGCCGCGAAGTCCGCACCGCGCAGGACCGGCCCGCGCGGACCGGGCGCCAGCGTCAGGTGACAGTGCGAGTCGACCAGACCCGGTACGGCGTACCGCCCGGGCAGCTGCTCGCCGGACGGGTCCTGGCCGAACGTCAGGCGGGCGGTGTCGCCGGAGGGAAGGACGGTTCCTTCGAAGACCCAGGTCATGAACATCATCTTGCCGCAGCCGAGACCCAGATCACGTCCTGTTCGACTTGAACATGTTCAAAAGAGCGGCGTACCGTCAGGGCCATAAGATTTGAACATGTTCAAGAGTGGGGACGAGAGATGGACATGACAGTCACGACGTACTTGGTCTACCTGCTGATCGCCGTACCGCTGACGATCTGGGTGGCGCGGACGCTGAGCCGGAACGGGCGGATCTTCCTGGTCGACGTGTTCCACGGCAACGCCGCCTTCGCCGATGCCGTGAACCGGTTGCTGGTGGTCGGGTTCTACCTGATCAACCTCGGGTTCGTGACGCTGTTCCTGCGCAGCGACAGCCCGGTGCTGGACGCGAGCGGGGTGTTCGAGCAGCTCAGCGTGAAGCTCGGGATCGTGATGCTCGTGCTCGGGGTGGTGCACCTGACGAACGTGTGGATCTTCAACAAGATCCGGACCCGCAGCCGGCTCGACAGCATGACCCGCCCGCCGGTGCCGCCGAACGACACCGTGCAGCCGCTCACGGCGGCCGAGCAGGCCACCCAGTACGGATATTGAAGGCCGCCCGGCCGTGCGTGAGTTGACGGTTCTGTACGACGCCCACTGCGGACTGTGCCGCCGCTTCAAGGAGTGGCTGGCGGCCCAGCATCCGGCACCGGACGGGTACGGCGGGGTGGTGCGTCTGCGGTTCGTCGCGGCGGGGTCGACGGACGCGCGGACGCTCTACCCCACGCTGGATCATGACGCGACGCTGCGGGACGTGACCGTGGTCGCGGACGACGGGTCCGTGTACGTCGGCGATCGCGCCTGGATCGTGTGCCTGTGGGCCACGGGGGAGCACCGGCACACCGCCGTACGACTGGCGAGTCCGGCGATGCGGCCGGTGGCGCGGGCGATGGTTCAGGCGGCGGCGGGGCTGCGGCGGATGAGTGGAGGTGATTACGCTGACGGGTGTGACGGACAGTGCGACCGCGAAGGGTGAACAGACGCGTGAGCTGATCCTGTCGACCGCGTTGCGGTTGTTCCGGGAACAGGGGTACGGGAAGACCACGATGCGCGCGATCGCCAACGAGGCGGGCGTGTCGGTGGGGAACGCGTACTACTACTACGGTTCCAAGGACCACCTCATGCAGGCGTACTACGACCTCCTGCAGGACCAGCACCGCGAGGCGGTCGAGCCGATCCTCGCGACCGAGAAGGCGTTCGTGCCGCGCATGACCGGCGTACTGCGGACCTGGCTGGACGTGTCCGCGCCGTACCACGAGTTCGCCGGCACGTTCTTCAAGACGGCGGCCGATCCGCGCAGCCCGTTGTCGCCGTTCAGTGAGGAATCCCGCCCGGCGCGGGACGCGAGTGTCGAGATCTTCCGGCGCGTCATCGACGGCTCCGACCTGAAGCTGGCCGCCGACCTCAAGACCGAACTGCCCGAACTGCTCTGGTTGCTGCAGATGGGCGTGGTCCTGTTCTGGGTCCACGACCAGTCCGAGGACGTCCGCCGAAGCCGCGCTTTGATCGACCGCGCGGTCCCGCTCGTCGACCGGCTGCTCCGCCTGACCCGCATCCCCGGCGTCCGAGGCGTCACGACCGACATCGTCACCCTGATCAACTCGATCAAGCCGTAGTTCTATTCGCCGGTGGCACCGTCCAGGCGTTGGCGGAGGAGGTCGGCGTGGCCGTTGTGGCGGGCGTACTCCTGGATCATGTGGTTGTAGAGGTAGCGGAGTGAGTGCGGCGGTTCCTGGCCGGGGCGGAGGAACGTGTCGTCCAGCGCGTAGTTCGCGGCCAGCGCGTCCGAGGTCTTGACGATCTGGCGGTATTCCTCGAGGTCCTGCTCGACGAGTTCGGGGTCGACGTGGTCGAAGTCGCCGTCGGGGAACTCGCGGGACCAGTTCTTCGGCGGCGAGTCGTGCAGCGCCAGCGCGCGGTGGAACCAGTACTTCTCCACCTCGCTCATGTGCCTGACGAGCCCGATCAACGACATCGTCGACGGCGGGACAGCGCGCTCGACGAGCTGCTCGCCGGTGAGCCCGGAGAGCTTCCACAGCAGCGTCCCGCGATGGAAATCGAGGAATCCCTGCAGCAACGCCCGCTCGTCCGCGACCGTCGGCGGGTCGACCCGAGACTGTTCAGTCACGTGCAGAACCTACCCGTGTGACGAGCGTCCCGTAAGAAACGGCCCGGTTGTGCCGTAAACTGCTCAGGACGGCCCGCCCAGTTCTGCCTCGGGCCGGTGAGCGCAATTACTGTGCGCCAGCAGTCGACCACCACGCGCCGCGGCCCACCGGCCGCGCCGGGCAGGACGACCCCCGAACTTTTGGAGTACCACTATGGCGGCCCGCCGCCTCACGTCTACAACCACGTCCAACCAATCCGCCTCCCAGTCCCGCAAGTCCGCCGGCGACAACCCGGCCGGGCAGTCCCGGCCGCGGCGCCGGCGCCGTTCAGGTGCCGCTCGCAACCAGCAGCCCGCTGCCACCGAGCAGCTCTTCGAAGTTGCCATCAGCAACGATGACGAGGTGACCGAAACGGTTGCCCCGGACAACCGCAGCTTCGCGGAGCTCGGCGTACCCGCTCGGCTGGTGGCCACCTTGGCCGCTGCCGGGGTCGAGAAGCCGTTCCCGATCCAGGCGGCCACGTTGCCGGACTCGCTGGCCGGCAAGGATGTCCTCGGCCGCGGACGCACCGGGTCGGGCAAGACCTACGCGTTCGTCCTGCCGGTCCTCGCGCGGCTCGCCGCGAGCGGCACCAAGCGCCGTCCCAACCATCCGCGGGCGCTGATCCTCGCTCCGACCCGCGAGCTCGCGACCCAGATCCAGGCCTCGATCACGCCGCTCGCCGACACGCTCGGCCTGCGCTCGATGACGATCTTCGGCGGGGTCGGTCACGGCCCGCAGATCAGCGGCCTGCGCAAGGGCGCCGACATCGTCGTCGCCTGCCCGGGACGGCTCGAGGACCACCTCCAGGCCGGTCACGCGAAGCTCGACGCGGTCGAGATCACCGTGCTCGACGAGGCCGATCACATGGCCGACCTCGGGTTCCTGCCCGCCGTACGCCGGATTCTCGAAGCCACCCCGGCCACGGCCCAGCGGCTGCTGTTCTCGGCCACGCTGGACGCCGGCGTCGACGTTCTCGTCCGGCGCTTCATGACGGACCCGGTCACGCACAGCGTCGACTCGGCCCGCTCGCCGGTGTCGCAGATGACGCACCACGTCCTGCACGTCCAGCCCGACACGCGGCTCCCGGTGCTCGTCGACCTGACCGCCGCGCCGGGTCGTTCGCTGGTGTTCACCAGGACGAAGTACGGCGCCAAGTCGCTCACGAAGAAGCTGATCGCCCAAGGCGTCCCCGCCGTCGAGTTGCACGGCAACCTGTCCCAGGGCGCCCGTACGCGGAACCTGGAGGCGTTCTCCGACGGCTCCGCGCGGACCTTGGTCGCGACGGACATCGCCGCTCGTGGGATCCACGTCGACGGGGTCACGCTGGTGATCCACGCCGACCCGCCGATCGAGCACAAGGCGTACCTGCACCGCTCCGGCCGCACGGCCCGCGCAGGCGCTGACGGCACCGTGGTCACGCTCATGACCGACGACCAGGTTCGCGACGTCCGCGACCTGACCCGCAAGGCCGGGATTGCGCCGAAGGTCACCAAGCTCGGCGCCGATCACCCGATGCTGTCTGAGCTCGCGCCGGGCGAACGAACCTTCGTCGAGCCGACGGCCAGGCCGGTCCAGCAGGAACGCGTCGCGGGCTCGGGCGGTAGCGGCTCGGGCCGCGGCAATCGACGTCGGCGCGCTTCGGGCACCGCTCAGCAGACGACCGGCAAGCGGTCCGGCCAGAACGGTTCCGGCCAGGCGACTCGTGCGGCCGGTGGCTCGCGGAGCTCCGGTCGCTCCAAGTCCCGCGGCGGCTCGGGGAGCCCGAAGAGCTACAGCACGAGCACTCCGGGATCGACAACTCGCCCCGCCGGAGCCGCCGCCTTCTCCGCAGGCTCACGCGCCGGCACCTCCCGCCGAGGCCGCTGACCCACTGACCCGCTGAAAGGCCCAGTCACCGCGACTGGGCCTTTTGTGCGTTTCCGTCCGCTTGCTCTTGGAAGCCGGCCGGACGACAGTCGGAGGCATGATCAGGCTCGCGGCTGGGGTGGTCGCAACTGGTGGGCTGGTGATGCTGGCCGTGCGGGCTGACCTGGCATCCCAGGTCGACGGCTGGCGGATGGCTGTGGACGTCGCTGTCGGTGGCGCCTTCATCCTTGCCGGGGCCTTGCCCACCGGGCCCGCTCGTCAGCGAGTGATGGTTGCCGTCGTAGGTGGTGCATGGCTGCTGGGATCTGTCTTCCTGCAGGCCCTCCCGCTGCATCAGGCAGTGCTTGCGGTGGCGTTGGTGGCATTTCCGACTGGCCTGATCCGCGGCCGATTCGCCTGGCTGGTGGCCGCGCTCGCGGGAGTGGTGGCTCTCGGCTTCGTCCCGCAACCCGGGGTGGCTCTGCTCTTCGCTCTGGTCGCCGTCTGCGCCGTGATGCGTCCACCGAGCGCTCGGTGGTACCCGGTGACGGCAGCCGTCGCAGTGGCAGTGACACTTGGCATCAGCTGGTCGCTCGCCCGCGGCGAGGAGTCGTTCGATCCGGCGCTCGCCCTCCTTGACTACCAGGTCGTCCTCGGGCTCGTCGCCGTGACCTTCCCCGTCGCGTACTGGTCGGCGCTACGAGTACGGCGACGGCTCGCCGACGCGGTCCTGGTCAGTCGACCGTTGGCCGGACTCGACGGCTTCGCCTCCGTGCTCGGAGAGGCGCTCGGCGATCCGAGCCTCAGAGTCCATCGCTGGCAGGACTTCGCTGGTGGGCAGGCAGATCGACAGCTGCTCATGGTGAGCGAGGACGACGTACCGGTGGCTGTCGTCGTGCATCAGTCGGCGGCGCTGGAGGATCCGCTGACTGCCCGGGCGGTCGCGACAGCCGTGCGGCTGGCGGTGGCCAACATCCGGCTGCAGGAGGAGCAATTGGCCCGGCTGCGCGAGCTGGAGGCGGCGCGTGCGCGAGTTGTCGCAGCCGCAGACCGTCAGCGGGAGGAGGTGGCGGAAGAGCTGGGGCAGAAGGTGGCAGCCTTCTTGAGGGACGCCCAGGCTGAACTCGCCGACGTGCGCGTCGGGACAGGGACCGCCTTGGGCATTGTGGGATCAGAACTCGTAGCTGCGATCGCGGAGATCGGCGACCTGGTGGCAGGCATTCCACCGGCGACGCTGGGGGAGGGAAGGCTGCGCGATGCCCTCGAGATCCTCGCGGCGCGAGCTCCGGCCGAGGTGGTGATCAGCTACGGCGACGACTCTGCCGGTGACGCCGCTGCCGAGACCGCGTTGTTCTATGTCTGTTCAGAGGCATTGGCCAATGCGGCCAAGCACGCCGGCGCCGGCCGGATCAAGATCGACGTATGCCGGTACGGCGATCTGCTGCAGGTCAGCGTCACCGACGACGGGCGCGGTGGAGCCGACGTGTCCGGATCGGGACTGACCGGCCTGTCCGACCGACTGGCTGTACTCGACGGCAGGCTCCGGGTGGAGAGTCCACCCGGAGCCGGTACGACGGTGACTGCCACCGTCCCTTGCCGACGCCGTCTGTCCTAGCCGATCTTCTGCCACGGCTCGAGGATCATCTCCGCCCCCTTTGGGGCGGACGACTCGCTGAGAACGAGAGTGTTGCCGTCGACCGCCCAGGTGAACTGGACCGGATGGTCCTTTCCCTTGGGCACGAGCCAGACCTGGTGACCGGTGCCGCGGAGATCTCCTGCGCCGAGCACACCGTCGGTGATGGTGCCACCGCAGTCATCGCTTGGGTCGCCGATGGGCCGGCAGCGGACCTCGAACGTTCCGTTCCGCACAGTCAGGGTCCAGGTCCCCGAATTTCCGTCGCTGTTGTCCAGACCTGCTGCGTGCACGTCCTCGAGGGTGATTTCCACCCGGTAGACACCGCTCGGCAGCGCGGAGACCTGTTGAGGGATCTTGGCGGCAGGAGCTTCCTTACCCGTCTGCCGACAGGCTTCTGGCACGTTCGGGACGTCAGCCAGGGGATTGGCCGTCGCGATGGCCTGGATGTCCTTCAGCATCGGCCCGCTCTTCGGGTCGGCCGCAAGCCGGTCGAGTACAGGCTGCAGTTTCCTGCGTAGGCCGGCGACCTCACCTGGTGTGGCGGTGATGAAACGGATGCCGTCGCTACACATCTCGCCGGCGATGGCCGACTCCTCGTAGGTGGCCTCGACAGACGCCCTCGTCGCTCGCTGTGCCGCATCCCGGATCCAGCTTCGCTGCTGCTCGGTCAGGGCCTCGAACCGTTGCCGGCTGAAGCTCAGGACGAAGACCTTCGGCCAGAGCACGACATTGGCGGTGACCTGGAGGGCCAGAACGGTGTCGTTCCTGGCGTACTGCGGAACGTCGAACTCGGCGCCGCGAAGACGACCGGCCTTGACCTCACCGCCCCACTCGATCCCGAAGTTCACCGGCGTACCGCCGAGCGCCCGGATGGCATCTTCCTGCACGGGCGAGTTGTAGGTCCGGAACCGCGTACCCGTCCAGTCAGCCGGTCCGAGCAGCGGCTTCTTCGCGGCGAACGGCCGGCGAAGCGGTCCGACGGCCAGTCCGAGGCCGACGACTCCGGTGCTGTCCAAGCTGGCGAGCAGGGACTTGGCGACCGGCGCTGTCACCAGCTGCTTCTCCGCGGTATAGCTGGTGATGGTCATCGGCGCCTCGACGGCCTTGAGGCTGGTGATCCCGGCTCCCGCGAAGGCCCGCGTCGACGGCCAGCCACCGTCGATCTCGCCGGCCGCGATCGCCTTCACGATGGCGGATTCGGCCTGTGCGTCGCCTTCGCCGTAGTTCTTCTTGATCTCGACCTTCAGCTTGCCGCCGGACACCGTGCGGAGGTTGTCGACGAAGGCCTGCGGTCCGAACGACTGACCGTTGTCGTTCACGTCGTCGATGGTGGCCAGCGTCAGTACGGCGCTGTCCCCACCGGCCTTGTCGACTGCCTTCGCACCACTACAGCCGAGCGGTGCCATCAGCATGATGCCGACGAGGCTGTAGCTGAGACCGCGCCTGCGCAGTACGTTCATGGTTTCTCCCCCTACGTCCAGAAGATTGGACGTTGAGTAACGTCCAGTACTCCGGACGCTACGAGTGGCGCTGTCTTCTGCCGACCGTGTTGGCACGCGGATCGAATGTGGCTACCACTGCACCCAACTGTGACTTCACAAGCGCACAATGGGAAGCGTGACCATGGTGGCGGGGGCAGGCCCGGTGGTAGCGGTGCGCAGTGCAGGTATGGCCGTGTCCGCGACGGTGCTGTCGGCCGCGGTCGTGGTGCTCTGCGTGCTGCCGTTCGCGTTCGCCAACCCGAACGCAGCCACGGTTCAGCGGCTGCCGGCCTGGTATGTGCTGGTCGTCGCCGTGGCCGCCACGGTCTCCGTCGCTGGGGCCTGGGCCGCACGGTCGCACAGCGGCCGCGCCTCAGCAGCGCTCGCGCTGGCCGGCGTTGCGGCGATCCTGCCGCTGTGGGCCTCTCAGGAGTGGCTGCCGGACTCGTTGCGCGGCGCTATTCTCGCAACGAGACCACTGGCGGTGGCCGCGATCGCCGCGACGGCTCTACTCTGGCCGGCCCGAGTAGAGCCACGAGCGGACCGGCTCGTGATCGTCATCGCCGGGATCGCAGTCGTTGCTGCCGGCGTGCACGTGCTGGCGTATGACCCGTTCGCCGATCCGGGCTGCGCCCAGACCTGTGCCGACCTCTCGCCACTCCTCGGCGAGCTGGTCGGGACCCGCTCCACGATGGCGATCACCACGGCGGTCATCGTCGGCATCGCTGTGATCGGTGGAGTCGCGGTCGCCGCGACTCTCAGGACCCGTTCGGCTCGGCTGGTGAGTGGCGCGGCCCTGGCTGCTCTGACGGCGCTCGGAGGGCTGGCCGTCGTACGGTGGCTGACCTTCGAGAACATGACGCCGTCAGCCGTCAGACTCCCGCTGGAGCCGTTGGCCGTCGCCGCTGTCGGAGCAGCGGTGTGCCTGCTGCACCTGCGTGTTCTGCGGACCCGCGCGGCCGTCGACAGGGTGGTGGCCGGCCTGTCGGCAGAGTCCGTACGGCGCGGAGCCGTCGTCGATGTCCAGTTCGCTGTCCTGGGTGAGGACCGCTGGCTCGACCCGGCCGGCGCGGCCGTCGTGGAACCACCCGAGCCGGCCCGAACCGTGGTCCTGACCGACGGCTCGGCGCCGACCGTTCGGCTTGTCGCCGCTCGCACCGTGGACCCGGCGGAGATCCTCGCGGGCCTGTCCCCGGTCACCCGGTTGGCGCTTCACAATGCACAGTTGTCGACGGTCGCTCGGTCGCGGATGGCAGAGGTCCGCGCGTCACAGCGCCGGGTCGTCGTCGCGTCGGACGGCGAACGCCGGCGGATCGAGCGCGACCTGCACGACGGCGCGCAGCAACGGCTGGTCGGCGTAGGTCTCCAGTTGCGCATCGCCCGCGCCGAGGCCGACCAGGACACCCGCATCACGATCGAGAGGGTGGAGAACAAGGTCGGCGACGCTCTCAGCCAGTTGCGTCGGCTGGCGCACGGAGTGTTTCCGAGCGTGCTCGCCGACGAGGGTCTCGAGCAGGCTCTGGTGGAGCTCGTGGCGGCATCCGACGTACCGGCGGAGCTTACGACGCAGGTCACCGACGCGCTGACAACGGAGGTGGCGATGGCTGCTTATGCGACTGTCGCTGCCGCAGTCGGTAGCGTCGTACAACCATCTGTTGCCACCCGGTGCCGGATCGAGGTCCGCCAGGTCGCGAAGTCGCTGACCGTCAGGGTGGAGACGGAGTCCGCGACCATCCGGACACCGGATCTCACGGCGATCGGCGACCGGGTCGGTGCGGTCGGGGGAGAGGTCACCTGGTCCGATCCCGAGGCCGGCGGCTACATGGTGACGGCGGTGATCCCATGCGAGTCGTGATCGCGGACGATGTCATGCTGATCCGCTCGGGCCTCGCGCGCCTGCTCGGTGACGCCGGTATCGACGTCATCGGTGAGGCCGCTGATGCCGACGAACTGCTCCGCCTGGTCGCACTCGGTACGCCGGATGCCGCGATCGTGGACATCCGGATGCCGCCGACCCACACCGACGAAGGCTTGGTGGCCGCTCGCCGGATCCGCGAGCAGTACCCCGCTACGGCGGTGGTCGTGCTGAGCCAGTACGTCGAGAGCCGGTACGCATCCCGCCTTCTCGCGGATCAACCCGGTGGCGTCGGCTATCTGCTCAAGGAACGCGTGTCCGACATCGCCGTACTCGTGGATGCACTCCGGCGGGTCGCCGACGGCGAATGTGTCCTCGACCCGACGATCGTGTCGCGGCTGATGCGGCGACGGCGACCGGACTCGCCCCTGACCCAGCTCACGAGCCGGGAGCGAGACATTCTGGCGCTGATGGCGGAGGGACGGTCCAACTCGGCTATCGCCGGGGAACTCCACATCAGCGAGCGCACCGTCGAGGCAACCTGCGCTCACCTGTTCCGCAAGCTCCAACTGGAACCCTCGGCCGATGTGAACCGCCGGGTTCTCGCGGTACTGACTGCCCTCCGCGGTTGACCCGACGGGTACGGTTCCACTGCTGGTGCCGTGACCTGACAGAGAGGTTCTGATGCGGATCCGTACGGTCCTGAACGACCTCGTGCCGGAAGCGCTCGGCGTGACCGACTCGCATGACCACCTGTTCTTCCGCTCGGCTGTGCTTCCCGGGCAGGAGCTGGACGACGAGGCGGCAGCGATTGCCGAGGTACGGGCGTTCGCGGACGCGGGCGGCCAGGCGATCGTGCAATGGACCCCGCACGGACTGAACCGGCAAGCCGGTCTGCTGCCCGGAATCTCCACCAGCACAGGCGTTTCGATCGTCGCGGCCACCGGCCTGCACCGGCGCGAGCACTACCCGGACGGGTACGTCGACAAGGTGCAGGACCAGCTGGCCGAGATCTTCGTCCGCGAGCTGACGACCGGAATCGGAGACACACCGGTCCGCGCCGGGCTGATCAAGGTGGCCGGCGGGTTCCACGTCCTCGACGGGCATGCCGAGCTCGTCCTGCGGGCAGCGGCCGAGGCCCATCACGCGACCAACGCGCCGATCGCCGTCCATCACGAGCTCGGTTCCGCAGCGGACGCCGTACTCGATCTGCTCGTCGACACGCTCGACGTCCATCCGGCCGCTGTGATCCTCGGGCATCTCAACCGGTTTCCCGATCATCGCGTGCATCTCGAGCTGGCGCAGCGGGGTGCGTGGCTGGCGTTCGACGGGCCGTCGCGGGCCAACAACGCGACCGATCCACGGCTGACCGATTGCCTCGCGGCGCTCATCGACGCGGGGTACGCCGACCGCCTGCTGCTCGGCGGCGACACCACGACGGCCCGTGCCCGCGCCGCGACCGGCGAGGGGCCCGGGATGCCGTACCTGCTGACCCACCTCAGGCCGCGGATCACGCGGTACTTCGGTGCGGACATCGCCGAAGCGGTGTTCCGGAACAACCCAGCGCGCGCCTTCGCCACGGATTGGCGCGCGTAGCGGTACTTTCCCGGCATGAGCGTGATCGCGCAGATCTTCGTCGGCATCGCGGGTGTGTTCCATGTGGTCGTGTTCGCCATGGAAAGCGTGCTGTTCCGTACGCCGAGTACCTACCGGCGGTTCCTGGTGAAGGACACCGAGGTGGAGACCGCTCGGCCGTGGGCGTTCAACCAGGGCTTCTACAACCTGTTCCTGGCGATCGGCGCGCTCGGCGGCCTGATCTGGGGCGGCGACAAGGGCCACGCCATCGCGCTCTTCGCGTGCGCGTGCATGGCCGGCGCCGGCATCGTGCTCGTCGCCTCCGACCGCCGCATGATCCGCGCCGCCGCCCCCCAGGCAGTACCGCCGATCCTCGCTCTCGTCCTCGCCGCAGTTCTCTAGTTGACTTAAAGTGCACTTGAGCAGCGATGGTCGTCGACATGACCACCGTTGCCGAGCCGACCGTTGAGACAGGCGGCGTCCTTTCCCCGCAGTACCGCGCACTGACCGTCGGGATGGTCGCGCTGATCACCCTGGTCGCGTTCGAGTCCCTGGCGGTCGCGACCGCGATGCCGACCGTCGCGCAGGCGCTCGACGGCCTCAACCTGTACGCGCTCGCGTTCGGCGGCCCACTCGCCTCCGGCGTGGTCGCGATGGTTGTCTCCGGCACCTGGAGCGACCTGAAAGGCCCGACCCGGCCGCTCTGGCACGGTACGGCGTGGTTCCTCGCCGGACTGCTGATCGCGGGCCTGGCGCCGTCGATGGAGGTCCTCGTCGCGGGCCGCATCATCCAAGGCTTCGGCTCCGGTCTGCTCACGGTCGCGCTGTACGTCGTCGTGGGTCAGCTGTACCCGGCCCGCCTCCGCCCGCGGATCTTCGCCGCGTTCGCGACCGGCTGGGTCGTACCGTCCCTCGTCGGTCCCGCGATCGCCGGCCTTGTCGTCGAGCACGCCAACTGGCGGCTCGTGTTCCTCGCCGTACCCGCGATCGCGATCCCGGCCGCGCTCGTCATGCGTCCCGGCCTGGCCCGCGGGAGCGCGTACGACGTACGTCCAGGGAAGCTGTGGGACAAGCGGGCGCTGTGGGCGGCCGCGGCCGCGGTGGGTGTCGGGCTGCTGCACTACGGCGGACAGCAGCGTGGCGTCGTACAGATCGTTCTGCTCGTGATCGGTCTTGGCGGGGTGGTGGCTTTCGGACCGCGGCTGCTGCCGTCGGGGACGTTCGCGTTCGGGCGCGGACTGCCATCGGTGATCGCGCTGCGCGGGCTGGTCGCGGCCTCCGGGTTCGGCGCTGAGGTGTTCTTGCCGTTGATGCTCACCCGGGAACGTGGCCTGTCGCCGGCGCTCGCCGGTCTCGTGCTGACGGTCAGCGCACTGAGCTGGTCCGCCGCATCGTGGTACCGCGGCAGGCCGCACCAGCCGTTCTCCCACGCGGTCTTCCTGCAGGCCGGCATGCTCGCGATCCTGGTCGGGATCATCACGGCCGCACTGACGCTCAACCCGGACGTCCCGGTACTGGTCGGCATTGTCGGCTGGAGCCTGACCGGTCTGGGTATGGGAACCGTGTTCCCGACCCTGTCGGTGCTGGTCCTGGAGTACTCCGAACGCGACGAACAAGGTGCCAACAGCTCGGCCCTGCAGCTCAGCGACTCGTTGTCGACAGCAACGATCCTGGCGATCGGAGGGTCGCTGTTCGCGGCCATGGAACCGCATTCCGCCGTACTCGCGTACCTGGTCGCCTTCGGGCTTCCCGCGTTGCTCGCACTGCTCGGAGTACCCGCAGGGCGCCGTACCGCTACTCCTTGGAGCCGGTGACCGCGATACTCGCGCCGAGACCGATGATCATCAGACCGCCGGCGCCCCCGACCATCTCCAGCCGGCGCGGTGAGCGCGCGAACCACTCGCGCGCCGTACCGGCCACGAACGCCCAGACGCTGTCAGAGGCGAGCGCGATCAGAATGAAGATCAGCCCGAGGATCAGGATCTGCGCCGACGCCGGCGCACTGGCCCCCTTGTCGACGAACTGCGGCAGCACAGCAGCGAAGAACACCGCCGTCTTCGCGTTCGTCACCCCCACCAGGAACCCCTGGCGGATGGTCCGCCGGGTCGTGCTCGGCGTCGCCGTACCGCGCATCGCCTCGACCAGCGACTTCCGCGACCGAAACGCCTGCACCCCGAGATAGATCAGATACGCCGCCCCGACAAGCTTCACCACGGTCAACGCCACCGCACTGGCCGCGATCAACGTCCCCAGCCCCACCGAGATCCCACCCAGCAGGACCGCCGCCCCCACCGTGTTCCCCACCATCGTCAACACAGCTTCCCGCCGCCCCACCGCGAGCGCCCGCCCCACAATGAACAACACACTGGGCCCCGGCACAACGATGATGATGAACGCAGTAACAGCAAACGCCAACAGATGATGAGCGGACGGCATCTCCCCAGAGTAGTTCAGGAGAGCGCTCCGCAGCCACTGAACCGCGACGGTGCAGCGCTTGTGAAGTAACGCCTGCTACTTGGAAAGTGACCACCACGCAGCCGGACACGCGCTACCGCAAACGCGACCTGCCGGACGACGACATCATCCGAGTCGGGACCGGGGAGCACTACAGCCCATTTCGGGAAGGAAGAACTCCCCAAACCAGCCGCGCACGCGTCGCGGAGCACGCGTGGGCTTCCTGCATTCGTCCTGGCTTCGTTGGTGTGGGTGGGATAGGTCACCGGGGGGTCGTGGTGCGTTGACCGGGGTGTGGTGGGGGCTCTACGGTTCGGGGGTCAACCTGCGGTGCCATGAGGGAAGCCGGTGAGAAGCCGGCGCGGCCGCGCCACTGTGATCGAGTTTCGGCTCGTAAGTCAGGACGCTCGGGCACTCGCAGCCTTTCTAAGGGGACGCGCACTTCCCCAGGAGGTTCAGTTCAGATGGCAGCTCCTGCCCAGTCGGTCGCCGTACCGGCTCTCTCGCCCAAGCTTCTCGCTGCCGCGCTGCTCAGCGTCGGCCTGATGCTGCTGCTCGCGTATCTGGTCGGGTTCGACCAGGGTGCGGTGTCCCGGTCCGGGATGTACCTGCACGAGCTGATGCACGACGGCCGGCATCTTCTCGGCGTGCCCTGTCACTAGCACAGCCACTAGACGACGAAAATCATGCGTACCTTCGGATCGCTCCTGGTGCGCGGACTGATCGTCGGACTCTTCGCCGGCCTGCTGGCCGGAACGTTCGCCTACGTGCTGGGCGAGTCGCGTGTCGACGCGGCGATCGCGATCGAAGAGGCCGGCAGTCACGCGCACACCCATGACCATGGCGACAACACCGAGCCTGCTGCCGCCGAAGAGGAAGAGCCGCTCGTCAGCCGTGACGGCCAGCGGGCAGGGCTGTTCCTCGCCACCAGTCTGTACGGCGTCGCGCTCGGCGGACTGTTCGCGGTCGCGTTCACGCTGCTGCGCCGCAAGCTCCGGACCGGGAACGACGCGTACGCCGCGCTCGGGCTCGCCGCGGCGGGTTTCGTCGGCGTCGTGCTGGTCCCGTTCCTCAAGTACCCGCCGAATCCGCCCGCGGTGGGCGATCCGGACACGATCACGAAGCGGACGGTCACGTACCTCCTGACGCTCGTGATCGGCCTGCTCGCGGTCTGGGCCGGTGTCGCGCTGTCCCGGTGGGCCGCGCGGTACGGCGAGGTCGCCCGGCTCGCGGGCGGTGTCGTCGGGCTGGTCGTCACCGTCGTGGCGGCGTACCTGATTCTGCCGCGGATCAACGAGGTTCCGGAGACGTTTCCCGCTACGCTGCTGTGGCAGTTCCGGTTCGCCTCGCTCGGTACGCAGGCGACGCTGTGGCTCCTGCTCGGATTCGGGTACGCGGTCGCGGTGGACCGCCGGCCGAGCCGATCGAAGGTTGCTGCCGCTTGACCGCACCCCAGTCTCTGACGCTGCTCGCGCATGTCTTGACGCCCGCGTTGCGCGGACTCGTGCTCGGTGGAGACGCCGAGCCGGATCCGGCGAGTGTCGAGGCGGCGCGCGAGCTGAAGCTGTCCGCCGACGCCGTGTACGCCGGTCCGGAGCGGGCCGCCGTAGGCACAGCCGCCGTACTCGGGCTGGACCCGGTCGTGGAGCCGGCGTTGCGGGACCGTGAGTACGGCGAGTGGACCGGACGCGGGCTGGAGGAACTGCTCGCGGCCGAGCCGACACAGGTGGCGGCGTGGCTCGAGCGGCCGCACACCGCCACGCCCGGCGGCGAGACCGAGAACGACGTACTCACCCGGGTCGCTGATTGGCTGGGCGATCTGGCGGCACGAGAGCACGGCTCCACGCTCGCGATCGTCCATCCGGCGGTCGTCCGCGCGATCGTCCTGTACGTCGTCGACGCGCCGGCGGAATCGCTCCGCCACGTCGACGTACGCCCCCTGGCCGCGATCAACCTCTCGTACCACTCCGGCAACTGGTCACTGGCCTTGACGCCTTAGGCCTGACAAACTGCGACTGGCCCGGTTGCACGCCCAGGTGACCGGCTGTCACGGGGAGTCACGATGGTTGAGTTCGACGAGCTTGCCGAACGGTTCCGTGCGAGTCATGCCGTGCTGGTCGCGGCGCGCGATCGGCTGCAGGCCGCCGTCGACGCCGGCACGGCGAGTGACGACCAGCAGAAGCGGCTGGAGACGGTCAAGGAGCTGCTCACTCCGGTCACGGTGTCCGAAACGGATGCCGACGGCAACGTCGTCGAGGTCCAGCGGCCGCGGCAGTTCTACTCGGTGGATCCCGAGGGACAAGGGCGTGCGGTCGAGGTCCTCGGCGATCTTCAGAAGGCGAAGCACATCGCGGTCCTCGTTCCCGGGATGGGGAACAGCCTGGACACGTTCAACGGCCAGGCGGATCGCGGCGACCTGATCCGGACCGAGGCGGGACCGGACACGGCGGTCGTGGTGTGGATGGACTACGACTCACCGAAGAACCTGCTGGAGGCCGCGAGCCAGGACGCGGCGGTCGAGGCCGGTCCACGGCTCGCGGCGTTCCTCGACGAGGTCGACGAACTGAAGGCGGACGATGCCGACGTCTCGCTGGTCACGCACTCCTACGGCACCGACGTGGGCGCGGAGGCGGTGCGGGCCGGCGCCCGGCCGAAGTACCTGGTGATGACGGGTTCGCCGGGGATCGCGAAGTACGTCGACGAGGCCGCTGACTTCGTCCAGCCGCCGACCCGGCTGTTCACCGAGCGCGCGGCGGGGGACTACGTCTCCTACTCCGAGTGGCACGGGCCGGATCCGGCGAACTTTCCGGACGCGATCCGGATGGCGACCGTCGACCCGCGGGGCGAGGACCCGGTGTCGGTGCACTGGCACAACGAGTACTACCGGGAGAACAGCGAGGCGCTGCGCAACATCGGGCGGGTGATCCGGGGCGACCTGGACAGCATCACGACCACGAACACCAGCCGGTCCACCGAGACCAAACTGCTCCTCGGGGCCTCGTGGGGCGGTCCGCTCAACACGGTCGCGGGAATGGCGTCCAAGGTGTACGACGGAGTTGTGGCGCTCACCAAACCGTCGAAGGAGTCCGCCGGAGCCGCCGCCGGCCAAACCGCCGCGGGCCGCCCGCCGGACGCTGCGGGACGAGGCGCGGGTGGTGCGGGGCGGGGTTCGGAAGGGCGGCGGCGATGACAGGGGATCGCGAGTTTCTGCGGAGCGAGTTGCTTGCGGTGGCGGCAGCCGTCGTACCCGGTCAGCGGCCGGTGGTGACGCATGACCCGGGGCCGATCAATCCCGGCGTACTGTTCGACGGTCGTGGGCCCGCGACCGTGTCCAGGGTCACCGTTCAGACCGGTAATCCGCGGTCGCCGGATCCGGTGGCCGAGGTCGAGGCCGCCGCGGACGCGCTGCGGGCACGCGGCTGGACAGCGGACGTCGTACCTCCGGAGAACGGTCATTACCGCGTCGCCGCCCAGCGGGACGGCTTCGACGTCGCCGTCCACGCGTGGGAGGCGGACTGGCGGATAACGCTCACCGGGGAGACGCCGGTCGTTTCTTGACGCCGAAACGCGGCGTGCCCTCGCGGGGCTTGGCCGTACGGTGTATCACGGAAGCGTGACCTTGACCGAAGCCCGCAATTACCTCCGCTCGGAACTCCTTGCGGTGGCGGCAATCGTCGTACCCGGTCAGACGCCGGTCGTGGCCCAGGACGTCGGGCCGATCGACCAAGGTGCCCTGTCCGACGACCGCGGACCGGAGTCGGTCTGCACGATCACCGTCGAAACCGGCGACCCCACGACCACACCCGACCCCGAGGCCCAGATCGGCTTCGCCGCCGAAACCCTCGAGTCCCGCGGCTGGAAGGTCACCATCTCCGAGGCCTCCGAGGGCCGCCACGAACTGACCGCCCGCCGCCAGGGCTACGACCTCACCGCCACCGCCCAAACCACCGACTGGCGCCTGAACCTCACCGGCCAGACCCCGTACGTCGACGACCTGTAGCCGGGGTCAGCTGGTCGCGGCGCGTTCGGCGGCGCTGCGGAGGACGCAGAACTCGTTGCCTTCAGGGTCCTGCATGGTGACCCAGCCGGTGCCGTCGGGTTCGCGGTGGTCGTGGGCGATGGTGGCGCCGAGCGTGAGGAGCCAGGCGACCTCCTCGTCGCGGGTGGTCTCGGGCTCGAGGTCCAGGTGGCCGCGGTTCTTGACGACCTTCTCGTCGTTGTTCTGCTCGAAGAGCACGGTGAGGCCGTCGGCCGGGACCGAGGCGTACGGGTCGCCGGGGTGGTCGTCGTCGGGGCGCTCGGCCTTCAGGACCTGCAGCCAGAAGCCGGCGATCTCGTAGGGGTCGTGGGCATCGAACGTCACCGTCCGCACGCGAGAAGTCATGGGCAGAGGGTAGAGGGCGTCTGAGAACCCTGCGCCTACTGCGGGGCACTCGGCACGGCACCTCCTCGCGACGGCGCAGAGTTCTCAGACGCCCTCTTACTTCCGGAAGAACAGCCGGTCCTCGGGAATTTCCGGGTCCAGGTACGGCGTGAAGCCCGCGGCGACCGCGATCTCGGTGAGGGCGGGCGCGGTCCAGCGGTGCACGTAGATGTTCATCGGATGGCCGCCGTAGCCGGACGTCTTGTGGGTCGATTCCTCGCCGACGTGGAAACCCATCAGGAGGACGCCGCCGGGGGCGAGCACGCGATGGAACTCGGCGAACGCCTGCGGTACAACGTCGCGGGGCAGGTGGATGATCGACCACCACGACACGACGCCGGCGACCGAGTCGTCCGGTACGTCGAGGGCGGTCATCGAGCCGACGCGAAAGCTGAGCTCCGGGTGATCGCGGCGGGCGACCTCGATCATCCCGGGCGAGAGGTCGATTCCCTCAACCTGCAGCCCGCGCGCAGCCAGCAGTCCGGTCGTCCGCCCCGGTCCACACCCGACATCCAGCACGATCTTCGAGTCGCCGGGCAGGAGCTCGGCGAGGAGGTCGAAAGCGGCGTCTTCCCAGTCGGCGCCGGTCACGACAAGTTCGGCGTACGACGGTGCGACGGTGTCGTACGAGCTGCTGATGTCGTCCAAGTAGGTCACCCAGCCGACCCTAGAACCAGCCGGGGACAGTTTCAGACCTTGCCGAGGGACTGCTTCTGGCGGCCGAGGCCTTCGATCTCGAGTTCCATCGTGTCGCCGGGGGACAGGTACGGGAACCGGCCGGACAGCGCGACGCCTTCCGGCGTGCCGGTGTTCACGATGTCGCCGGGGCTGAGCACCATGTACTGCGAGAGGTCGCGGATCAGCGCGGCGACCGAGAAGATCATGTCGGCCGTGTTCGAGTCCTGCCGCGGCTCACCGTTCACCCAGGAGCGCAGGTTCAGGTTCGTGGGATCGACCTCGTCGGCCGGAACCAGCGCGGGCCCGAGCGGGTTGAACGTCTCGCAGCACTTCCCCTTCGACCACTGGCCGCCGGAGACCTCGATCTGGAACGCGCGTTCGGACACGTCGTTCGAGACGGCGTACCCGGCGACGCATGCGAGCGCCTCCTCGTCGGTCTCGACGTACCGCGCCTCTTGGCCGATCACGACCGCGAGCTCGACCTCCCAGTCGGTCTTCACCGAACCCCGCGGCACCAGTACGTCGTCGTACGCGCCGACCACGGTGTTCGGGTGCTTGAAAAAGACGATCGGCTGCTTCGGCGGCTCGGCACCGCCCTCGGCCGCGTGCGCCGCGTAGTTCATGCCGATGCAGACCACGGCGCCCGGCCGGGCGATCGGCGCGCCGATCCGCAGGCCCTCGGCGTCGGCGACGGGCAGCTCGCCGGCCTCCAACGCGGCGCGGGTCCGGGCGATGCCGTCGGCGGCGAGGAACGCTCCGTCGATGTCGGCGGTGAGCGGGCTCAGGTCGTGAACGGTGCCGTCGGCGGCGCGCACGTACGGGCGCTCCTCGCCGACCGCGCCGAGACGCAGCAATTCCACAACTGTCTCCTACGACTTGTCGAAGATGGGCCGCAGCCGGGCGCGGGAGGCCTCGATGTGGGACCGCATCGCCGCGGCCGCTTCCTTCGGTTCGCCCTTACGGACGGCGGTCACCACTGCCTTGTGCTCTCGCAACGCCTTCGTCGCGATGCCGCCACCGTAGTACAGCCGGAACAGGTGCAGGTGGCAGTGTGTCCGCTGGAAGGACAGCCGCGCGGTCTCGTTGCCGGCCAGCTCGAGAACGAGGTCGTGGAACCGCTGGTCGTGCGCCGCCATCGCCCGATAGCTGTCGTACGACGGACGGTCCGGTACGTCGGTGTAGCTGAGCATCTCCGCCTTGAGTCGGGCCAGGTCGTCGGCGCCGGACCGCTCGGCGGCGCGCCCGGCCGCCCACGGCTCGATGTGCAGGCGGTACTCGAAGAGGTCCTCGAACTCGTCGCGGGTCAGCCGCGACGACACCCGGTACCCGCGCAGCGGCTCCTTGATCACCAGGCCGTCGGACTCCAGCCGGGCCAGCGACTCCCGGATCGGGGTCTGGGAAATGCCCAGCTCACGGGTCAGTGCATCGATGTTCAACCGAGTGCCCGGCTCGACCACGCTGTCCATGATCAGGCCCTTGACCGTCTCGTAGACGTCGTCACTCAGCACCTGTCGCTGCGGCAGGCGGGCGAGCTGCCCCGCCAGGCCCACATGCGCATCCGTCACTGTCGCCCGCTCCTCCCGCACCGTGCTCCACCCGCGAAGGGCCTCATTCTGCCCGACTCGCAGTCCGCCTTGACGGGTCCAGTGTGAAGCGGGAGCATCAGGTACGCAATATCCTATAGGATCTTGGAGGAAATCGGTGAGCTCTACGATCGTGGGGGCCGAGGCGTACCTTGTCGACCTGGAGGTCGAGACGGTCCGCACCGACGCCGTCCAGGCCTTCCTGAAGCAGGAAACGATCTTCGTCTCCTTGTCGACATCCGACGGGCTGACCGGGCTCGGGTACTCGTACACGATCGGCACGGGCGGCTCCGCCGTACTGGCGTTGCTGCGGGACCACCTGTTGCCGCGACTCGTCGGGAAGGACGCGCGGAACGTCGAGGGGCTCTGGTCGGACCTGTTCTGGTCTACACACGCTACGACGGTCGGTGCGATCACTTCACTCGCTCTAGCTGCCGTGGACACCGCTCTGTGGGACCTGCGGTGCCTGCGGGCCGGAGAGCCGCTGTGGCGGCTGGCAGGTGGGTACCGGCAGCAGGTGCCGCTGTACGACACAGAGGGCGGCTGGTTGCATCTGACAACAGATGAGCTGGTGGCGGGCGCTCTCGCGTCACAGAAGGCCGGTTGGCCCGGTGTGAAGCTGAAGGTCGGCAAACCGCGTGTCCACGAGGATGTGGAGCGGCTGCGGGCAGTGCGGGACGCAGTGGGTCCGTCGCTGGACATCATGGTCGACGCCAACCAGTCCATGACGTACGCCGAGGCGAAACGACGGGCTGCGGCGTTCGAAGCCGTGGACCTGTCCTGGTTCGAAGAGCCGTTGCCGGCCGACGATGTGACGGGGCATGTGCGTTTGGCCGAGTCGACCTCGATTCCGATCGCTGTGGGGGAGTCGCTCTACTCCGTCTCGCAGTTCCGGGAGTACGTCGCTTCAGGCGGCGCCGGGATCGTGCAGGTCGACGTCGCGCGGGTCGGCGGGATCACACCGTGGTTGAAGGTCGCGCATCTGGCGGAGACGTTCAATCTCGAGGTGTGTCCGCACTTCCTGATGGAGTTGCACGTCAGTCTGACCGCAGCTGTGCCGAACGGGCGGTACGTCGAGCACATCCCGCAACTGCGGGCGATCACGCGCTCGGAGATGGCTGTGGCCGACGGGCATGCGGTCGCGCCCGACGTACCGGGTCTGGGGATCGACTGGAATGCTGATGCCATCGACGACCGGCGCGTTGCCTGAGTGAAGGGACCACACCCGCATGACAAGAGTCGACGCGCATCACCACGTCTGGGATCTCACCGTCCGCGAGCAGACGTGGATGGCGGGACCGGAGATGGATCCGATCCGGCGCAACTTCTCGATCGCAGACCTGGCGCCGCTCGCCGCAGCTGCCGACGTCAGTGAGACCGTACTCGTGCAAACAGTCGGTCTGGTTGCGGAAACAGCCGAGTTCCTGGAGATTGCCGCTGGCAACGACCTGGTGGCGGGCGTGGTCGGCTGGGTCGACCTGACCGCTCCCGACGTCGCTGACACGCTGGCATCGCTCCAGGCGCGTCCGGACGGCTCGTACTTGAAGGCGATCCGCCATCAGGTGCACGACGAGCCCGATGTCGACTGGCTGGTGCGTCCCGACGTACAACGTGGTCTGGCCGCGGTCGCGGACGCCGGACTCGCGTACGACCTTCTCACGAAGACACCGCACCTGCCAGCCGCGATCCAGACCGTCCGCAACCTCCCGCAGCTCACGTTCGTCGTCGACCACATCTCCAAACCGGTCGTCGGCGAGCCGCTGGACCTGTGGGCCACCCAACTCCGCGAGCTGGCCGCCCTCCCCAACGTCACCTGCAAACTCTCCGGCATGGTCACCGAGGCAGACTGGGCCACCTGGACCGCCAAAGACCTCCAGCCGTACGCCGACACCGTCCTGGAAGCCTTCGGCCCGGACCGGGTGATGTTCGGCTCCGACTGGCCGGTCTGCCTCCTCGCCGCCTCCTACGCCGACGTCGTCACCACCGCGGAAACCCTCACCTCCACCCTGTCCCCCTCCGACCAAGAGTCCGTCTTCACCACCACAGCCACCCGCACCTACCACCTGACCTAGAGTCCTGCCCATGAACGAAGAGCTCGTCGGTGCGGTCCAGTCAGCGATCGGCGGATAGGTGGAGCTCCGGGCGATCGAGCGCGAGCCGGAGGCGTTCCAGCGCGGCCTGAACGCGGCGCAGATCGAGGTGATCTGCCGACAGGCGTTCGGCTCCGGCGTCGTGGTGGTGCAGGCCGTCGAGCTGGGACTCGGGGGGTACAACAGCGTCTACCGGGTGGAGTTGGGTGGGTCGGATGCCCCGGTGATTCTGCGGGCGGCGCCGCAGGAGCAGGTGCAGTTCGGGTCCGAGTTGCACTTGATGCGGAACGAGTATGCGAGCGTTCCGTGGCTCGCGGTGATTGCGCCTTTGATGCCACAGGTGCTGGCGGTGGACTGGTCGCACGACGTCGTCGACCGGGACTGGATGATTCAGACCTACCTACCCGGTGTCCCCGCTCCGGAGCACCTCGGCCGGTACCCGCGGTCCGGCCGTACGACGTTCTTCCGCCAACTCGGCGCGATCACCCGGACCGTGCACGACGTACGCGGACCGCACTTCGGTCGCGTTTCCGGTCCGGCGTACGCGTCCTGGAGTGAGGCGGTCATCGCATCGTTCACGCAGATCGCCGACGACCTGGAGCAAGCGGGCCTGGACGACGCCGACGTACGGAAAGCCGCCGACCTGGCCGCACAAGGGCACGCGACGCTGGACGAAATCGACGAACCGCAGCTGCTGACGGGCGACCTCTGGACGGTCAACTGCCTCCTCGACGCCGAGGCTCCCGAGCCCCTGATCTCCGGAGTACTCGACTTCGACCGCACCGAGTTCGGCGACCCAGCCGCCGACTGGACGATCCGCATGGCCCAGTCGAAGGACGACGAACGAGAGTCCTTCTGGGAGTCGTACGGCGCCCTGAACCAAACACCCGCCGCCCGCTGGAGATCCAGGATCTACGAGGCCCGCCACCTGGCCGCAATCCGCCTCGAACGCCACCGCCTGGCCAAATCCGAACTCGTTCATGAAAGCTACGCCGCCCTGGCAAAGGTTCTCGCCCAACTCGGCTAGCCTTCGGTCGACGAGGTTGTCGGATTGGGGCAGGGCTGTTCGTGGTGGTGACATGAGACTTCTTCTGACTTCCGCTGGTATCACGAACCCGAGCATCGAAGACGCGCTGGTGGATCTGCTGGGCAAACCGATCGCCGAGTCCAACGCGCTCTTCATCCCGACCGCCATCTACCCCTTCCCCGGCGGGGCCGGGGCGGCATGGCGGGCGATCTCGGGCCAGGGGCGGTCGCGGTTGGCTGAACTGGGCTGGAAATCGCTGGGGATCCTGGAGCTGTCGGTGCTGCCGAGCATCGAGGAGGCCGCCTGGGTGCCAACGGTCAGGGAGGCCGACGCACTGCTGGTAGGCGGCGGCGACCCGCTGTTTCTCGCGAACTGGATGCGGCAGTCCGGCGTGGCCGGCCTGCTGCCGAAGCTGCGCTCCGAGGCGGTGTACGTCGGCGTGAGCGCGGGAGCGATCGCGGCTACGTCCACGTTTGTCGAGACGTACACCGAACCACCTCGCGCGGCCGACGGACCGCTGAAGTCGGAGGAGACGGTCTTCGCCACACCCGAGGGCGACGTCAGGAGAACCCTGGTCACGGGACAGGGGGCGGGACTCGTCGACTTCGCGGTGATCCCGCACTTCGAGAACCCGCAGCACCCCGATGCCTCGCCGGCCAACGCGGAGATCTGGGCATCCCGGATCCCGGCGCCGACGTACGCGATCGACGACGACACCGCGATCAAGGTGACCGACGGCAAGGTCGACGTCATCTCCGAGGGCCGCTGGCAGCTGTTCTCCTAGCCGGGCACGAACTCGACACGGACGCCCAGCAACCGAATGGGCCGGCGGACCTCGAACTTTTCCAGGAGCGCGAGAGCCGTGGTTGCGATCACCTCTGGATCCTGGGTGGGCTCGGGCAGTTTGCGGCTCTTGATCGGGGTGAAGAAGGTGATGAACCGGACCTTCACCCAGACGCGTTGGACGGTGCGGCCGTCGGCGACCACTTCCTCGGTGACCTCGATCGCGATGCGCCGGAGTTCGCGCTCGATGTCGGCGCGTTCGACGAGGTCCTCGGGGAACGTCTCCTCGTGGCTGCGCGAGACGGGTTCGCGCGGTACGTCGGTGACCTCCTTGTCGCCGAGCCCGCGGCCGAGGGCGGCGTACCAAGTGCCCATCTTCGGACCGAACCGCTTCTTCAGGACCTCGACATCGGCCGCGGCGAGGTCGGCGACCGTCAGCACGCCTAGCTCGTTGAGGTTGCGTTCCATCCGGGAGCCGATGCCCCACAGGTCGCGGACGGGGCGGTGGTCCATCACCTCCCGCCAGTTGGCCACGGTGAGGCGGTAGATCCCGGTGGCGGGGCCGGCGCCCTCGAAAGGCGCGGCGTGCGAGCGTTCCTGCTTGGCGAAGTTGGTGGCCAGTTTGGCGCGGGTCTTGTTGTCGCCGATGCCGACCGCGCAGGTCAGCGAGGTGCGAGACTCGACGGCGGCCCGGAGCTCCGCGGCCAACGCCTCGGGGTCGTCGGTCTCGGCGCCGACCATGCACTCGTCCCAGCCCCAGACCTCGACCACGACCGGGAACGACCGCAGCGTGTCCATCACCTCGGCCGACGCCGCGTCGTACGCAGTCGGATCCGACGGAAGGAAAACGGCGTCCGGGCATTTCTTGTACGCCGCCCGCACCGGCATCCCGGAATGTACGCCGAACGCCCGCGCCTCGTACGACGCCGTGGCGACCACCTGCCGTGGCTGGGTCGGGTCGCCGGACCCGCCCACCACGACAGGCAGCCCGCGGAGCTCAGGCCGCCGCCGGATCTCGACGGCCGCGATGAACTGATCCATGTCCACGTGCAGGAGCCACCAGCTCATAGCTCACAGGTAACCACATCAGCTGGACGCGCTGGAGTACGTCAGCAGCCCGCGCCGCCACAGCAACCGCACCAGGCCCTGAGCCACGACCGCGAGCCCGAGCCCCACGGCCACCGTCCCCCAGCCGAGATCGCCAGTCAGCGCCCGTACCGGGAACGTCGTCGCGAACGCCACCGGGAACGCGAACGTCAGGAACGTCCGCACCGCGGCCGGGAAGAACACCAGCGGGTACCGCCCGGCCTCCATCAGGTTCAGGAACACGAACCCGATCGGGTTCACCGACTGCAGCCAGAAGGCCAGGAACGACATCGCCGACCACACCGCGGTGAGCAGCACCAACCCGGTGCCGACGAGTACGACGGCCTGCGCGACCTGCCCCGGACCGAAGCCGATACCGGCCTGCACGAGCCCGATCACCAGGACCACGATGCCGCTGGCGACGTTCGTGAGCTCCGCGACGTTGATCCAGCGCAGCGTCAGGTAGAACTGGCTCGACACCGGCCGCAGCAGGACGCTGTCCAGCTCACCCTCGGTCAGGTACGTCGTCATCCGGTTCAGGTTCGGCGCGATGAACGTCGCCATCAGACCGGTGACGATCTGGAACACGCCGACCAGCGCGATCACCTCGGCCCGCGACCACCCGTGCACCTCGGCCGTGAACCCGAACAGCAGCAACGTCGGCACGATCCCCAGCCCGAGCTGCACGAGCCCGACGAGCAGCGTGGTCAGGAAATGCGCACGGAAATGAGTTTCCCGCACCACGGCCTGCGCGAAGAACCGCCGCCACAACCGCAGATGCCGCCACTGCTTGTGCCACCAGGTCCGATCCAACGTGCTCATGCGCCCACCGCCGAGTACGCGCGGATCCCCGCGGACCAGACCAGCCGGGCGATCGCCGCGAACACCACGACGTACCCGAGCTGGATCCCCAGCCCCACCAGCAGTTCGCGCCCGGTCAGCTGACCGGCGACGATCTCGACCGGGAACGACACCGTGTAGCGGAACGGCTGATGGTCGACGAATCCTCGCGACCACGACGGCATCAGCGCCAGCGGTACGACGGCACCGGACAGGACGCTCGCGATGATCACGCGCGCCTGGACGAGCGCGCTGACGTCGTCCATCCAGAACGCCAGCGACGCGATCAGGATGTCGATCGTGAACACCAGCATCGCCCCGAGCAGGATGCTGAGCGCGAACAGCACCCAGCGTCCCGGGCCGGCCGGGATGTTCATCGAATCCCGGAAGATCCACCACACGATGCCGATCATCGGCACCAGCGCGAACAGCTTCAGGAACTTCTCCGACAGGTTGTTCGCGACGAAGCCGGTCAGCAGCGACGCCGGCCGGATCATCCAGCTCGACAGCTTCCCCATCCGGATGTCCTGGGCGAGGAACCCGGCCATCCACGACGACGTCGCCATCGTGACGAACCCGAGCAGCACGAAGTACGTCGTCACGTACCGCTCGTCGACCGGCAACTGGGCACCGCTCGCCAGCGCCGTCCGCCAGATCAGCAGCGAGATGATCGGCATGGTGATGTTCGCCAGCATGAAGATGATCCAGGCGCCGCGGTACACGGACTGCTGCGCGATGTCGGCCGCCGTCATCCGCCGTACGACGCGAAGGTTCCGGGTGACGGTGCTCATGCGTCCCCCAGCGTGCTGCGGCGCAGGAACAGGTCGCGCATGATGTCCTCGATGTCGGCGTCCGCGACGTCGAGGTCGACCAGCGGGCCGAGCCGGGTCAGCTGCTCCATCACGGCACCGGCGCGTTCCCGATCCGCTTCGAGCGTGACCGTCGGCCCGGAGACCTCGACCCCGGTGACCCCGGTGACCCCGTCCAGGTGACCGACTTCCACAGGTGCCGCGTACGTCGCACGCACCAGCTTGCGAGGTTGCGCCGTACGGACCAGGTCGTCGAGACCGCCGTCGAACTGCAGCCGGCCGTGGTCGATGATCATCACCCGCGAGCAGAGCGCCTCGATGTCGTCCATGTCGTGGCTGGTGATCAGGATCGTGGTCCCGCGGAGCCGGTTGACGTCGGCGAGGAACGAGCGGACCCGGGCCTTCGCGACCACGTCGAGACCGATCGTCGGCTCGTCCAGGAACAGGATCTCCGGGCCGTGGACCAGCGCGGCCATCAGTTCGAGCTTCATCCGTTCACCGAGCGAGGTTTTGCGGACCTGCACGTTCAGCAGGTGCTCGACCTCGAGCAACTCGGCGAGTTCGGCGACGTTCCGGTCGAACGCCGCGGTGGACAGGCCGTACATGTCCTTGTGCAGCAGGAGACTCTCCATCGCCGGGACGTCCCACCACAGCATGGTCTTCTGGCCCATGACGAGCGCGATCCGGCGCAGGTAGTCGTGCTTGCGGTCCGACGGCGTGTGGTCGAGCACCTGCAGTTCCCCGGAGGTGGTGTAGAGCAGGCCGGACAGCATCTTCAGCGTGGTCGTCTTGCCGGCGCCGTTCGGGCCGAGCAGCCCGACGACCTCGCCGCGGCCGATGGAGAAGGTGACCCGGTCGACGGCGAGCCGGGTCTCGTACTTGCGTCGCACCAGGCTCTTCAGCGCGCCGCCGAGCCCGGCGCGTTGCTGGTGGAACGTGTAGGTCTTGGTCAGATCATGGGCCGAAATGACAGGTGTCATCGGGAATGCACCGCTTTCGAGAGAACGTCAGGACCGGGCAGCGTCACCGCGCAAAACGCGCAGAGCGCAGGCCGCTCACGTCACGTGAGATCGGCCAGGCGGACACTGAGGTCCGTCCCGGCTACGCGGTCCGGTCCGACCGCGGGGGTTGGATTCAACCCTTATCTCGACGGCGTGTCGACATCGCTCCCTGTGGGTCCTTCCGACGTGCGGCTGCCACCAACCACGGTATGCCGCCCCGGAAAGCGCCGTCCAGTCGGTTTCTCAGAGGTCCTTGCGCATCTGCTGCGAGATCACCGCGTAGCCGAGTGAGTCGTACAGGCCGATCGCGGTGGTGTTGTCCCCGAAGACGTTCAGCTCCAGCTGTTTGTAGCCGAGTCGACGGCATTCTTCCTCGCCGGCCAGCATGATCGCCCGCCCGTACCCCTTGCCGCGCTGGCCGCTGTCCACCTCGATGCCGTAGATGAACGGCACGTTCGACTTGGTGCTGATCCACAGACTTCCGACCGGCTTGTCCTCCGCGACCGCGATCCAGATCAGTTGCTGATCGGTGGCTGGTCCCTCGGGCAGGTGCTTCTCGGTCTCCTCGTACGCGACTGCGAGCGCCTCGTCCGGGGTCAGCCCGCGGGCCGGTCCGACGGCCGCAGCGAACGACGCAGCCGTACGCTCCATCCAGCTCGGGTACTCGGCGTCGGTGATCGGGCGCAGGAGCACTGGCGGCGTGGTCACGAGGCTGACGATATCCCTTCGCCGTTCGGTGAGCGGAAAGGGCGGCCATGTCAAGGATTGCGCTCTGCGCCGGGTCGCCTGTCGCGTCATGTGGTGGGTAGACGTCCGAGATGCCGGGTTGGCGACCCAAATACCGGGCGCAGACCCAGCATCTCGGACGCCTACCCACCAAAGGCTTGGCTGCTTCCGGTTGGCGGGCAACCCTCGGTCCGCGGGCAACGGCTCGCCTGCACGCACCTGCGAGCACCAGATATCGTGCGCAGGTGGCGGATCTGACGTTGGAGATGGCGCAGAAGTTGCTGGCCGCGCAGCCGTTCAGTGTGCTGGTCGGGGCGCGGGTGGTTGCGTTCGGGGGCGGTGGGGCGACGTTGGAGGTCGACATCCGGCCGGACCTTCAGCAGCAGAACGGGTTTCTGCACGGCGGCCTGCTGAGTTACGCGGCCGACAACGCGCTCACCTTCGCCGGCGGTACGGCGCTGGGCCCCGAGGTGCTGACCGGTGGCTTCACGATCAGCTATCTCCGCCCGGCCCGGGGCATGGTGCTCCGGGCCGAGGCGAAGGTTGCCTACTCGAGCAGGCGGCAGGCGACCTGCACGTGCGAACTCACGACGCTCGACAACGCCGGTACGTCGACCCTGTGCGCGATCGCCCAGGGCACGATCATCGCCCGTTAGTCGAAGAGGTCTTCGAGGAAGGACTTCTTTTTCTTCTTGTGCGGGTACTGGTTCCCGTACCGGCGGTCGTCGTCGTAGCGCCGGTCGTTGTCGTACCGGCGGTCGTCGTCGTACCGCTTCTTCTCCTCGTAGCGCTTCTCCTCGTACCGCGGCTGCTGTGCCTGCTGCGACTGCTGCGGCGCGTTGAACCGCGCCTCGGCGTCGACGAGCCGCTCCAGCTCACCCCGGTCGAGGAAGATCCCGCGGCAGTCACCGCACTGGTCGACGGTGATCCCGCTGCGCTCGTACGTCCGCATCGCGCCGTGACACTTAGGGCAAACCAAGCTCTCCATCCAGCAACCCTAAGTGACGATTTCCCCGTCACGGCGCGCTTTCAGCGAACTCTCAGGAACTTCCTACCGACAACCGGCAGGCGGACAGTACGACGCCCCGCCGACAATCTGCCGACGGGGCGATTCGGGTTACTTGAAGCTGCTGAGGAAGCTCTTCAGGAGGGGGCCGGCGGTGTGTGAGCCGGACTCGCCGCCCTCGACGATGACTGCGAACGCCACGTCGCCGCGGTAGCCGGCCATCCAGGCGTTGGTGGTCACCTTGCCCTTCACCACGACCTCGGCGGTACCGGTCTTCGCGGCGACTGCCCCGTTCCCGGCGAGCACGCTGGCGGTACCGCCGGTGACCGTGGTCCGCATGAACGTCCGCAGCGCCGCAACAGTTGCCGCGGGCAACGGGGAGGCGGCCGCGCCGGCGGCGTCCTTGCCCGGTACGAGCACCGGTTTCATCGCCGTACCGTGGTCGACCGTGGCCGCGACCAGCGCGATCGCCAGCGGGCTCGCGGTGACCGTACCCTGACCGATCATCGACGCGGCCTCCTCGACGTCGTCCTTAGGCGCCGGGACCTGGCCGCCGTACGCCGAGATCGACAGGTTCAGGTCCCGCCCGATGCCGAACATCGCCGCGGCCTTCGTCATCCCGTCCTTCGGCAGCCGCGCGTGCTGCGAGATGAACGCGGTGTTGCAGGACTTGTTGAACGCCGTCTGCATCGTGCCGTTGCCGTACGCCGCGAGCGCGTCGTAGTTCTTGAACGTCTTGCCGAACACGTTGATCGTGTCCGTGCACGGCAACGGCGTCGCAGCGGTCTCACCGCTGCCGAGCAGCGCCGCCGAGGTGACGATCTTGAACGTCGAACCCGGCGCGTACCGGCCCTGGAAGGCCCGGTTGTAGCTGGCCACCTGCGGCCCGTTGGCCGCGGCGAGGATCTGACCGGTCGACGCCTGGACGGCGACCAGCGACGCCGGCAGCTTGCTCGTCGCCAGTGCGGCCTCGGCGGCCTTCTGCATGTTCGTGTCCAGCGTGGTCTTCACCGGCTTGCCGGCGGTGCCCTTCTGGCTGAACACGGTCTTGATCGTCAGCTTGGTCTTGCCGTCCCGCAGCGCGACCGTGCCGCCCGGCGTACCGGCGAGCTGCTGCTGGAACGCGTACTGCAGGCCGGTCGTGCCGACCTGGTCCTGCGCCGAAGCGGTCGGACCGGCGTTCTTCAGGGTCTCGTCGGTCGCGGTCTTCATGGTGCCGAGGAGCGACCGGGCGAACGTCGCGGTCGGCGGCAGCGACTGCGTACCGCCCATGGTCAGCACGCCCGGGAGCTTGCTCATGGTCGGCCGGAGCGCCTCCCACTCCTCGGCGCGGATCGTGATCGCGTCCACGAACTGCCCGGCCGGTGCGGCCTTCGCCCGCGCGGCGAGCTTCGCGCCGTCGACGTCGAGGTACTTCGTGAACGCGGCGTACGTCGCTGCCGTCGCCTTGGTGCCCGCGGCGACGCCGACGATCACCACCGGCCGGTTCGCGGTCAGGGCGACGCCGTTGCGGTCCAGGATCGAGGCCCGGGCCGGCAGCGCGCGCACGCGCTTGAGGTAGTTGTTCTCGCCGAGACCGGGGTAGATCGTGTCGCCGGAGGCCTTCACCTTCCAGGCGTCGCCGGTCTTGGCCGCGGTCGCCGTACTGGTCCACTTCATCGCGCCGATGCCGCGCAGCTGTGCCTCGACGGCCAGGTCCTGCGTGCAGCTGCCGTCGGTGCACTTCGGCTCGCCTTGCGGGGTGACCGTCACGGTGCTCGCGACCAGCGCGCTGTCGACGTCGTCGAGCCGCTTGGCGAACACCGTCGGGTTGTCGGTGAGCGCTCCGGCCGCGTCGGGCTTCCCGTTCGGCGCCCAGGCCTTCACCCAGGCGTCGGCGAACTGCTTGATGACCGCGCCGGACGCCTGCTGCTCGTCGCTGCCGGACTTACCGCCGCCGCCGGACTTGCTGTCCGAACAACCAGCGGTGATCAGCAGACTACTCAGGCAGACGATCGCAGTGGTTCGCTTCACAATCCCAACTCTCGCACGACGACGGATGGACACCGGGGGACGGTCTTCGGCGTGTGGCTCCCTCGGAAACCTACTCAACCGACGCAAGTACGACGCGTGCACCCGCTCAGGAGTTGGCAGCAGATGATCGGTGAATCGGGACCGAGATGTTGCGCGAATCGACGGACCCGGATTCTGGAACCGCGTTCCAGAGTCGCGGCTGCCAGCGTATTCTGCTCCTTTGTGACCCGCCTTGCTCTGCACAGCCGCCTGATTCCCGGGACCGAAGAGGCCTACGAGACCGAGCACGCCCGCGTCTGGCCGGAGCTGATCACCGTGATGCGCACCGCCGGGATCAGCGACTGGTCGATCTGGCGCAGCGGCCGCGACCTCTTCCACCTGGTGGTGACCGACGACTTCGAGGCCGCGGTCGCGTACCTGCGCAACGACCCGATCGACCAGCGCTGGCAGCAGCACATGAGCCAGTTCGTCGAGGGTTTCGCCGAGAACCCGGAGGGCGTGGCCGGCCAGTCGCTGCGCCACGTCTGGACGATGAGCGAGCAGACCGACAGGACCTAGCCCGAACGGCCCCGAGGTTCGGGCCTTTCTGCCGTTTCCGGCCGTCGACCGCCGGGTGACGGTGGTGTCGTGGACCACTTGCGATGGAGCGCAGCGCTGCCGCGGCTGGCCGTCTGCGCCGGGCGTACCGCCGTACAGTTGGTGCGGCGCCGGATCCGGTTCCCGCGCGGTCACGTCGGGCAGCGGGTCCGGTTCGCGGACGGGTCGACCTCGTGGGTCTACCGCGAGACCGTGCTCGAGGGGCCGGCGCCACTTGAGCCGTGTGTGCTGATCGTCCAGTTCCGGCTCCGGCGCGTCCGTGGGCTGGGGCATCGGGCGTTCCGCGCCGAGAGCTGGCTGAACACCCCGCTGTTCGCAGGTTTCCCGGGGTTCGTGTCCAAGCTCTGGTTCGCTGCCGACGAGTCCGGCGTGTACCGCGGCCTGTACGACTGGGACGGTCCGGACCGGGCCGACGCGTACGTCCGCGCGCTGTGGTGGCCGCTCGCCCTCGTCTCCGAGCTCGACTCGATCCAGTTCCGCGTGTTGCCGGGTCTGCGCCGCGATGACGTGATTGCCGACCCGGCCTGCTCCGGCGGCCCGGCAGAGCCCAGCCAGTGGTGGCGACCGACGGAGTCCTGGTGACACGCGTCCTGGTTGTGGGCGCAGGGCCGACAGGCCTCGCTCTTGCGTTGCAGGCCCATGCGTCGGGTGCCTCCGTCCGGGTCGTCGACCAGCGCCCCGAGCCGGCCCGGCCGTCGCGGGCGATGATGCTGCACGCTCGATCGCTCGAGGTACTCCGTCCGCTCGGCGTCGTCGACTCGCTGCTGATGTACGCCGACACCGCGCCGACCGTCCGGCTCCACCTGCGTGGGCGTGTCCTCCCGGTGACGATCGCGGAGCTCGCGGTGCCGGACACGCCGTACCCGCATCTGACCTTGCTGCCGCAGGCTCAGGTCGAGCGGGTCCTCGCGGCGACGCTGGAGAGTCGCGATGTCAGGATCGAGCGAGGTGTCGAGCTCACGGATCTGACGGCGGCCAGGAGCGGCGTACGAGCACGTTTTCGGGCTGCGGAGCCGGCGAGTTTCGACTACCTCGTCGGCTGTGACGGTGCGGACAGCGTCGTTCGCCAGGCGGTCGGCATCGGGACGACCGGCGGCGCGTACGACCGGGAGGTCGTGCAGGGCGATCTGGAACTGGACGGCGAGCTCGGTACGGACACCGCGCATGTGTCGACCACTCGCGCCGGGCTGATCTTCCTGTTCCCGCACGGCGACCAGGCGACTTGGCGGCTGCTCGCAACCCGGGCGGTCGGCGGCGGGCCGATGACGTCGCGCGACGGGCAGCAACTGCTGGACGCGGCGCGTTTGAAGGCCCGGGTCAGCCGGCTCGCCTGGTCGGAGGTCGTGCCGATGCGTTACCAGCTGGCCGATCGCTACCGGCACGATCGGGTGTTCCTGGCCGGCGATGCGGCGCATGTCCATTCACCGGCCGGAGGTCAGGGGATGAACACCGGTCTCCAGGATGCGATCAACCTCGGCTGGAAGCTGGCGCGGGCGGCGTACGCAACCGATCCGCAGACGCTGCTCGACTCCTACGAGCTGGAGCGTCGGCCCGTCGCGCGTGTCACGACCGCCTGGACGAACCTGGTCTTCTGGGCGGAATCCGGTCTGGATCCGGTGGCGTCGCTCATCCGCACCGTGCTGCTGCCGGTCGGCGCACCGTTGGTACTGCCCACAGTATTGCGCCGGCGGCAGCTGCCGGCCGCGGGTTTCCGCATCCTTGCGCAGCTCCGTGTCGCGTATCCGAGCAGTCGGTTGTCGATCGACGACGGCCGGCCGGAGTCGCTGCCGATTCGTGTCGGTGACCGGCTGCCGGACCTGCCGGTCACCGTCGCGCGCGGCGACACCCGGCTCCAGACCCTCACCGCGCAGCCGGGCACCCATCTGCTGTTGCTGCGCGACGCGCCGACGGTCGAGACGGCCGACGAGTCGATCCACGTGCACCGGCTGCTGGACCGCAACGGCCACGGCCTGCTCGCCGTACGCCCGGACGGGTACGTCGGTCTCCGGACCACGCAGGCATCATCCCCGCAAGTACCGCACTGGCTCCACCTGACAGGCGCCATCTGACCCGCCCCCGCCGCACGCCCCCGCACCGCTCTTTGTGCACCGGATCCGTACGGCGGCCCCGGAAAACGCGGACGTGGCGCACAAGGTCGGGTTTTCAGGTGCGTGCGACGGGCTGGTCGGTGATGGTCAGTCGCGCATTTCCCAGAGGAGGATCTCGGCTGCGGTGGGGCCGGCGGTGATGCGTTCGCCGTCCGAGCCGGTCAGCCGTACGGCGTCCGCGGTCCCGAGATCGCCCGCGCTTTCGAGGTTCGCCGTACCCGACGTGACGAAGACATGCAGGTACGGCGCAGCGGGCAGCTCGATCGACTGGCCGGGAGCGAGCCGGGCCACCGACAGACCGGCGGCCGGCTGATTGAGGTGGATCGCGCTGTCGGCGGCGTGCTTGGCGAGGCCGGACGCCACCGGAATCAGTTCCCCGGTCGTCAGGTCGAGCTCAGCCTGCTCGTACGACGGTGGCAGGTCGAAACGGTCCGGCCGAACCCACATCTGCACGTAGTGCACAGGTTCGTCGCCGTCGTTCCACTCGGAGTGCTGGATCCCGGTGCCCGCACTCATTCGCTGGGCGAGTCCCGGGTGGACGCTCCCACTGTTCCCCTGCGAGTCACGATGAGCCAGTGCGCCCCGCAGTACCCAGGTGACGATCTCCAGGTCCTGGTGCGGATGCGTACCGAACCCGGTGCCGGGGGCAACCGTCTCGTCGTTGTGCGCGAGCAGGAACCCGAACCCGACGTTCGCCGGATCGTAATGCGGCCCGAACGAGAACGAGTGCCGCGAGTCCAGCCACTCGCTCGCGGTCCGGAAGCGGTCGTCCGCCCGATGGATCTCCACAAGTCTAGTAATACCCCTTGTGGCCGTCGAGCAGTTCGCGGATCGCGTCGAGGTGGCCGACGTGGCGTGCGGTCTCCTCGATCATGTGGAGGAGCATCCAGCGCAGTGTGGCCTGGGCCGCCTTGAAGTCCGGGTGCTTGCCGACGTCGTCGAGTGAGTGGGTCGCGACGATCCCGTTCGACTGCGTGCACTGCGCCTCGAACTCGTCCAGCAGCTGTGCCAGCGGTACGCCGGTGACCATCATGTCGGCGTCCTCGGGCTCCTCCTGGAACTGCGGGTTGCCCTCGTACGACTCGCCCAGGAACAGCACGTTGAACCAGCAGTGCTCGGTCCACCGCATGTGCGACACCAGCCCGGCCGGTGTCATCAGCGGCGAGTCCGGGAGCGCCACCCGGTACGCGTCGGCCTCGGCCAGTCCTTCCAGCTTCCACCGCACCAGCGCGCGCTGCTGGTCCAGCCAGCCCACTACCTGCGTTCGCTCATCGGCAACAAAAGGCGGTCTCTCCCGCGAAAATGTCATGGCGGGACGGTAGCCAATGCCCCCGATCGTCGCAGCGCATTAAAAACGGACTGCGCCGCTCGGTGGGCGGCGCAGTCCGGTCTACTGGTTGAGACGTCCGGTCAGCCGGTCGGGTTCCCGTTGTCGGAGCCGAGAGTGGCCTTGATGGACTGGGGCTTGCCGTTGCGGGTGACAGTGAGCGTCACCTGATCGCCCGGGCGGTGCGAACGGACCGCGGCGACCAACGCGTCCCCTGACGCGATCGCCTTACCGTCCACAGCGGTGACCACGTCACCTGACTGCAGACCGGCCTTGTCCGCCGCACCGCCGGACGTAACCTCGCCGAGGCGTGCTCCGTTCGTGAGCCCGTCGGAGGACTGCGCGTCGCCGACCGTCACTCCGAGCCGCGCATGCGTGGCCTTGCCCTTGGCCACCAGCTCGTCGATGATCGGCTTGGCCTGGTCGATCGGGATCGCGAACCCCAGGCCGATGTTCCCGCCTTCGGATTGTCCCGATCCGCCGGCGGTTTTGATCGCGCTGTTGATACCGACCACCTGGCCGGCGAGGTCGATGAGGGCGCCGCCGGAGTTCCCCGGATTGATCGCGGCGTCCGTCTGGATTGCTGGGAAGACCGTCGTACTGTCCTGCTCCTCGTCGCCCGACGTCACCGGGCGGTTCAGCGCCGAGACGATGCCGCTGGTCACGGTCGCCTCCAGGCCGAACGGCGAGCCGATCGCCACCACGCCCTGCCCTACCGCGAGCTTCCCGCTCTGGCCGAGGGTGGCCGGCGTCAGGTCGGTCGCGTTCGCCTGGATGACCGCCAGGTCGGTGAGCGGGTCGGTGCCCTTGACGGTGGCCGTCACGGTCCGCCCGTCGTTCAGGATCACGGTGAGCTCGGCACCCTGCCCGGCGCCGGACACGACGTGGTTGTTCGTGACGATCAGTCCGTCCTTGCTGATCACGATGCCGGACCCGGTCGCCTGCCCCTGCTGGGTCGCGACCGCGATCTTCACCACGCTCGGCAGGACCTTCGCGGCGGCGCTCTGCACCGAGCCGTCCGGCGCCGACGCGGGCGCCGCCTGGTTGCCGGTCAGCGGGGCGGTCACCGAGGGAGAGTTGGAGGTGTGGTCCGTGGTCGCCGAGTAGACGGCCGCGCCGCCGACACCGCCTGCGGTGCCGACCAGCAGCGCGGTCAGCGCCACCACGGCGAGTCCGGCCCGGCGCTTCGGCTTCACCGCGGTCGCGGTGGCCGGCTGCGGTCCGATGGGCCAGTTCGGGCCCGGAGACGTCCCCTGATGCGTCCCCGGCGCCCCGAACTGCGGATAAGCACTCCCACCTGCGGGGTACTGTCCCGGCCGCTGCCCTTGCGGCCCCGAGTCCAGCCGCGGCAGCCCACCAAGCGGCGCGTGCTGTTGCTGCTGATGCTGCCCGTACATCGGCAGCTGCTGCGTCCGCTCCGGCCCCTGCGGTCCCTGTGCGTTCTGGCCGGGCTGGTTCTGCGGCTGCTGCGGCTGGTTCTCGGTCATGGCAAGTACTTTGTCGGCCAGACCTGAGAAGGCCCTGAAGATCCCCTCGGAGTGACCGAAGAACTCCATGAAGATCCTCTGAAGAGGGATCCGGCGATACTAAAGTCTTAACTCGCCGCTAACAAAAACCTGCGTTGGCGAAGGTAGACATTCGCAGATCTGCTGGCTAGAGTCTCTGTTGTTGCCAAGAGAGAACAAAGAAGCCGACGCGGGTGGCGATCGACCGCCCAGGCAGTATCAGCAGTACCAGTAGTAACGCGGTACCAGCAGTAACGAAGTAAGAAGTCGGAACACTGAAGAAGAGGAGTGGATTACATCATCAGGATCGCCCGCTCTGGCTGTCTTTCGCCGGGCGGGTACCGCAGTCCCATCGTGATTGGAAGGTGGTTCTCGGTTACGCATTGTGCGATCCCAGCGGAGTCCGGCCTTCAAGGCGGACCGCGGAAGTAGAGGCCGGCCCGAGGGTCGGTAGATGGTGACAATCCAAACCCAGGGCCCCGGTGCTTCGGCACCGGGGCCCTCGACACGGAGGTGCGATGACCCCAGGCCGGCCAGTGGAGCAGACGATGTCAGATGACCCTGAAACACCCGCAACGAACTTGGACGACGAGGACTTCCCCGCCTACACGATGGGACGGGCCGCCGAGTTGCTCGGCGCCACGCCAGGATTTCTGCGCAGTCTGGACGAGGCGAAACTGATCACCCCCCAGCGCTCCGAGGGCGGACACCGCCGCTATTCCCGCTACCAGCTCCGCCTGGCCGGCCGCGCTCGCGAACTGGTAGACAACGGGACGTCGCTGGAAGCCGCCTGCCGGATCATCATCCTGGAGGACCAACTGGCCGAAGCGCTGCGGATCAACGCCGAGCTCAGCGCAGCTGACGAGGAAGGCTGATCAAGGGGCCCGGTGTCCCGGGACCACGGCCGGTTTACCGAGTCTGGGTCGCGGCGTGCGGCAGCCACAGGGTGAACTGCGCGCCCGCGCCCGGCACGTTGCGGGCGTAGATCATGCCGCCGTGCTGCTCTGCCGCGTGCTTCACGATCGCGAGGCCGAGGCCCGATCCAGGACGGCTGCGGGCCTCGCTGGAGCGGTAGAACCGGTCGAAGACGTGGGGCAGGTCGGCCTCGGCGATGCCCGGCCCGGAGTCGGTCACAGTCAGTACGCCGTCCAGCAGCCGGACTGTCACGTGTCCGACGGGCTGTCCGTCGCTGCGCTTCTCCGTACCTTCCGGAACGCTGTACTTCGCCGCGTTGTCGAGCAGGTTCGTGACCGCGCGTCCGAGCAGTCGCTCGTCACCCCAGACCGGGAACGGCGTGAGCTGCACGTGCCAGTCCAGCCCGGGCGCGCGTCGCCGTACCTTGATGACGGCGTCCTCGACGACGTTGGACAGCTCGATCAGCTCCGCGTTCCGCACCTGCGGGGTGTCGCGGGCCAGTTCGGTCAGGTCGCCGATCAGCTGCGTCAGCTCATCCATCTGGGCGCGTACGTCGTCCAGCAGTTGCTGCCTGTCCTCGGGCCGGAGACCGCCGCGCTTGTCCGCCTGAGCGAGCAGGTCCAGGTTCGTGCGGACGCTGGTGAGCGGCGTCCGGAGCTCGTGGCCCGCGTCGCCGACGAGCCGGCGCTGCCGGTCGCGGGACTGCGCGAGCGCGCCGAGCATCGCGTTGAACGCCATCGCCAGCCGCGAGATCTCGTCGGTCCCGGCCACCGGAATCGGCTTCAGGTCCTCGGTCCGCGCGACGTGCTCCGCGGCTCCGGTCAGTCGCGCCAACGGCCGCAGACCGGACCGTGCGACCGCGTTGCCCGCGAGCGCCGCACCAATCACGCCGATCAGCCCGAACGCCCACAGCACGATCCCCAGGTTGTGCAGGGTCTGGTCGATCGGCCCCAGCGACTGCGCCACGACCAGCGCGCCGGGCTGGTACAGACCGTCGTCGTAGTTGCACGGCTCGCGCACCGGGCAGAACCGGGCGGGTACGGCGACCACGCGGAAATGCGATCCGCCGTTGCGTACGCCGACGGTTCGCAGGCTGGCCTGGTCGCCCTGGTTCTGGGCGATCTGGAGCTCGTCGTCGCCCATCGGCGGCAGCGGACTGTTGATCGGTGCGTACTTGTCACCGGTCGCGCTCAGCACGCCGACGCGGATGTCGCTGAGGCCGAACGCGTCCGCGGAGGCCTTCTGCAGGTTGTCGAGGTTGGTCAGGACGCCCTTCTGCGCGGCCTGCCCGGCCCGCTGGATCAGGCTGTCGTCCAGGTTCTGGTACATCTGCTGGCGCACGGTGACGTAGGCCGCGACGCTGACGATCGCCACCGCGAGGCCGACCGCGACCGCGGCGAGCAGCGTCACGCGGGCATGCAGCGTGAGCTTGTGGAGCGTCTCGTTCCACCAGGTCTGGGTCCGGGCAGCGGTCGCCGCGACACGATTGCCGTTGCTGCTGGCAACGGGCCGCGCGGACGGTGCCGGCTGCTGCTGCGGTTGCTGCGGTCGATCGGCGTACGAGGGGAACTGCTCAGGGTGTTGCTCACTCACGGCGGGGTGTCCCTCAGTACGTACCCGATGCCGCGGACGGTGTGGATCAGGCGCGGCAGACCGTTGACCTCGGTCTTACGGCGCAGATAGCCCACGTACACCTCGAGCGAGTTCGCGGTGGTGGGGAAGTCGTAGCCCCAGACAGCGTCCAGGATGACCGCGCGCTCGAGCACCCGGCGCGGGTTGCGGATCAGCAGCTCGAGCAGCGAGAACTCGGTCCGGGTGAGCTGGATCGCCACGTCGCCGCGGTGCACCTCGTGCGCGTCGACGTCGACCACGAGGTCGGCGTACTGCAGCACCTCGCCGCGCTGGCCGCCCTCGCCCGGGGTGGTGCTGCGGCGCAGCAGCGCACGCAGCCGGGCCAGCAGCTCCTCCAGCGCGAAGGGCTTGGTGAGGTAGTCGTCGCCGCCGGCGTCCAGGCCGTCCACCCGGTCTGCGACCGCGTCCCGCGCGGTGAGCACCAGGATCGGCACATTGTTGCCCGCGGCCCGCAAGGCCTTGGTGGTCTCCAGCCCGTCCAGCCGCGGCATCATCACGTCCATCACCACGACGTCCGGCTCGACGTTTCCGATCACCGCGAGCGCCTCGGCGCCGTCGGACGCGGTCACCACCTCGAAGTCGTTGAACTCCAGCGAACGGCGCAGCGAGTCCCGGACCGCCCGGTCGTCGTCCACCACCAGTACCCGCATCGTCTTGCCCCGCTCCGCTCGAAGTTCCGCTCAGCCGAGAGTAGGTCGCTTCTGTGAGAATCGCCTGAGAACCCGCTGATCGCTCGCACAACACCTCCAGGACACCTTAGGTTGCCAGACGTGGACGTTCTGGAATTCACCCCCGAGCCCGCCGACTTCGCCTGGACCTTCGGGGGTGTCGCGCCGGTCCGCCGGGTCAAGCCGGGCACCGCGCTCCGCCTGTGGACCGAGGACGCGTTCGCCGGGAGCCTGCGCAGTACGACGGACCTCGCGAGCGCCTCGCTGACGATGCCGTTCGTCAACCCGCAGACCGGGCCGTTCTACGTCGAGGGCGCCGAGCCGGGTGACACGCTGGTGCTGCACTTCGTCGAGCTGACCCCGGCCCGGAGCTGGGGCGCGTCGGCGACGATCCCGTTCTTCGGCGGGCTGACCAGCACCGACCGGACCGCGACGCTGCAGGACCCGCTGCCGGAGCGGACCTGGATCTACGAGGTGGACAGCGCTCGCCGGACGGTCGGGTTCCAGGCACAGGGGAGTGAGCTGGAGGTGGCGCTGCCGCTCGAGCCGATGCTCGGTACCGTCGGCGTCGCGCCCGCGGGTGGTGAGGTCCGCTCGGCGTTGGTGCCGGACACGTTCGGCGGCAACATGGACACGCCGGAGATGCGGGCCGGGACCACCTGCTACCTGAACGTCAACGTCGAGGGCGCACTGTTCTCGGTCGGCGACGGCCACTACCGGCAGGGTGAGGGCGAGTCCTGCGGCACCGCGGTCGAGGGCGCGATGAACGTCGTACTGATCGTGGAGCTGCTCAAGACGCCGGGACCGGTCTGGCCGCGGCTGGAGAGCGACGAGTACCTGTCCGTGATCGGGTCGAGCCGGCCGCTCGAGGACGCGTGGCGGGCCGGTCAGGTGGACATGGTGCGCTGGCTCGGTGACCTGTACGGGCTGGACAAGCTGGACGCGTACCAGCTGCTCAGCCAGGTCAGCGAGGTCCCACTGGCGAACGTGGTCGACGCCAACTACAGCGTGGTCACCAAGATCCCCAAGCGCCTACTCCCGCCGGTCACGGCGTACGACGGCATTCACCAGCACCTCGCCGAACAGCGGCCCGACCTCCTCGGCGAACCGCTGTAAACGAACGCCGAACTTCATGTGATTCTCCTGGAGATAGCGACGCCGGCCAGGCACAGCGCACCGCCGGCCAGCGCCACCACGGTCGGAGCCTCACCGAGCAGCAGCCAGCCCAGCACGATCGCGACCACCGGCACGGCGTACACGGTGACTCCCATCCGGCCGGCACTCGTACGCCGGAGCGCAAAGGCCCAGGTGGTGAAGCCGAGCGCGGTCGGGAACGCCGCCAGGTAGACCATCCACCAGATGGTGCCTACGTCGGCCGAGCGGACCTCTTCGAGCAGTCTGGGCGCGAACGGCAGGCAGACGACCGCTCCGATCGTGCAGGCGAGCCAGGTGACCTCAGCAGCAGGCAGACGGCTCAGGAGCGGCTTCTGCGTGACCACGCCGACGGCGTACGAGATCGCGGCGACGACACAGAGCACGACACCCCACGTCTCGGCGCGGCCGCTCGAAGTCGACGTACCGATCACGACGATGCCGGCGAACGCGACCAGGCCGCCGATCACCAGTTGCCGTGGAAAGCCCTCACCGAGACCGACTCCGGCGAGGACGGCGATCAGCAGCGGGGCGATGTGGACGAGCATGGCCGCCGTCCCGGCGTCGAGCCGTCGCTCGGCCTCGTTGAGCGCCAGGTTGTAGACGCCGAACCAGAGCACGCCACATGCGATCAGCGGCAGCCAGTCGCGCTGCGCGGGCCAACGACGTACGGTCGCGGCCGGTCGGGGACGAGCGAAGAGGAGGGCGCCGAGGAAGATGCTGCCCAGTCCGAGCCGGGCCAGCGACAGGGCGCCGGCGGAGATCTCGGTGCCGACGTGGCGGATGGCGACGAACGACGACGCCCACAGGACGACCGTGACGGCGGCGGCGCCCGCAGCGAGCCGGCCGGCCCGCGGCGGAGCTTCGGTAAGGGTTGTCACGCTCACTAGAGTAGGAACGAAGTATGCGAGGATCTATGACGGATCGGAGCCTAGGAGGCGGTTGTGCTTACCGAAACGAGAAGTCAGATCCTGGATGACCTCAATACCCGGATCCTGACCGAGCTCACGGCCGACCCTCGGCTACGGACCACCGAGCTCGCGCGACGGCTGGGGGTGTCGACGCCGACGGTGCGCGAGCGGGTCGCGCGGCTGGAGGAGTCCGGGGTGATTCGCGGGTACCGCGTCGACATCGACCCGGCCGCGCTCGGCCGTCCGGTCGCCGCCTGGGTGCGGCTGCGCCCCGGCCCCAACCAGATCCCGAAGATCATCGAGCTGGCCGGCCGGACGCCGGAGGTCGTCGAGTGCCACCGGATCTCCGGGGAGGACTGCTTCCTGATGCGCGTCCAGGTCGCCGAGATCGCCGCGCTGGAGGACGTGCTGGACAAGTTCCTGGTGCACGGTCAGACCACCAGCTCGTTCGTCGTCTCCACGCCGGTGCCGCCCCGCAGCGTGCCGCTGTCCGCAGGATGAACCCCAACCACCGCTGAGAGTGGTCTGCATCACTAGTCTGGTGGCGATTTCGTCTCCGGGAAGGACCCTGGCTCATGGCTGCCGACAAGTCTGTCCGCCGAGTTGCCCTGCTCACCGCCGGCGGGCTCGCGCCCTGCCTGTCGTCCGCCGTCGGCGGGCTGATCGAGCGCTACACCGACGTGGCGCCCGACGTGGAGATCATCGCCTACCTGAACGGGTACCACGGCCTGCTCAGCGGCCGGTTCCTGACCGTGACGCCGGAGGTCCGGGAGAAGGCGCCGGTGCTGCACAAGTTCGGCGGCAGCCCGATCGGCAACAGCCGGGTGAAGCTGACCAACACCGCCGACCTGGTCAAGCGCGGCCTGATCCAGGACGGGCAGAACGCCCTCCAGGTCGCGGCCGAGCGGCTCGTCGCGGACGGTGTCGACGTACTGCACACCATCGGCGGGGACGACACCAACACCACGGCCGCCGACCTCGCGGCGTACCTGCAGGAGCACGACTACGACCTGACCGTGGTCGGCCTGCCGAAGACGATCGACAACGACGTGGTCCCGATCCGGCAGAGCCTGGGCGCCTGGACCGCGGCCGAGCAGGGCGCGCTGTTCGCCCGCAACATCATCGCCGAGCACACCTCGAACCCGCGGATGCTGATCGTCCACGAGGTGATGGGCCGGAACTGCGGCTGGCTGACCGCGGCCACGGCTCAGGCCTACCAGCAGTGGGTCGACGAGCAGGAGTGGAACCCGGGGATCGGTCTGGACAAGGCCGGCTGGTCGGTGCACGCCGTGTACGTGCCGGAGGCAACGATCGACCTGGACGCCGAGGCGGAGCGGCTGCGGAAGGTGATGGACGAGGAGGACTGCGTCAACATCTTCCTGTCCGAGGGGGCCGGCGTGCCGTCGATCGTGGCGGAGATGGAGGCCCGTGGCGAGGAGGTCGGCCGGGACCCGTTCGGGCACGTCAAGCTGGACACCATCAACCCGGGCGCGTGGTTCGCGAAGCAGTTCGCGGAGCGGATCGGTGCGGAGAAGACCATGGTGCAGAAGAGCGGGTACTTCAGCCGCTCGGCCGCGGCCAACGACCGTGACCTCGCGCTGATCAAGGAGTGCACCGACTACGCGGTCGACGCGGCGCTGCGCGGTGAGTCCGGCGTCGTCGGCCACGACGAGGAGCGCGGCGACGAACTGCGCGCCATCGAGTTCCCGCGGATCGCCGGCGGCAAGGAGTTCGACCCGACCGCCGACTGGTTCGTGAGCCTGAAGTCGGAGATCGGTCAGGCCTGATCACGGAGGCGGTCGGCCCATTGGTCGGCCGCCTTCTCGATCTGCGCGAGGACCTCGTCGAAGCCGTCGTCCTCGCCGTAGTACGGATCCGGTACGTCGTCGCGCGCGAACAACTGCGCCTCGGTACCGCTCAGCTCCGCGAGATGCCCGAGTCCATCGCGAGGCCCAGATGCCGTTCGCAGGACCGGGGGCCCGCCGATCTGTTCCAGATGGTTCTGTCGGTGGATTGGTCATCCTCGGCGCGTCAGGTGTAACTCACTCCCCGAGGCGAGTGGTATGTTCTCCGGTATGATTGACCCGCGAAATACACAGTCGGTGGTTGACGCCCTCGGCCAGTCACCGCTCGACGCCATCGGCGCCGCGGTGCGTGACACGCGAACCGATCTGAAGACCTACCGGACCACACTCCCCGCCATGGCGGCCCGACATAGCCAGCGTGGCATCCTCAACTGGGTTCACGACCAATTCTTCGCGCACGTCCGCGCTCAATTCGAGGCGAACGTGAAGAGCACCAAAGTTCTCGACCGTGAGCCCACTCGCGACATCTTCGTTGGGCAGAACTTCCGATTCCGGTTCAAGAAGCACGCCAGCGACGACATGGTTTCCTCCTACCCAACCGATGGGTTCCTTGCCTTCGCGTTGCAGGACCCACCGCAGTTGATCCAGGAGATCCGCCTCATCGGCGGCTACCGGTGGGATCCCGAGATCCGCGAGATTGGCACCGCAGTTCTGTCCGCCCGGGACGGCAAGAAAAGTGTCCTGTGGGTCGTGGAACTCGCGGAAACTGCCGCAGGCGACAGTGATGTCGTGCATTTCCAGCCTCAGACCCCCGACACCAGTCTTCCTGCGCTGCCGCAGATCGTCGAGTCCGTCGAGATCGAGAAGGATGCCGGGTCACAATGAGCAGCCTTGGCGAGGTCATCGTCACCGCCCGCGTCGCTGCTGGAATGACTCAAGCCGACCTGGCGAACACCGTAGGCGTCACCCAGGCCGCGCTGTCTCGCTACGAGAACGACCTCCGCGAGCCCGACACCGACATCATCAACCGGATTGCTGACGCCCTTGGCGTCACCGTCCGGTTCCTGGAGCGAGCAAGCCGACCGACAGCAGCACTGGCTGTCGACGCCCATATGCGCCGCCGTGCTACTGCCAAACCCACCGTCTGGCGGCAACTCGAGGCACAACTCAACATGCTGCGCATGCATTCGGACCTACTCCGAGAAGAAGTCGCGCTCGCGGCGAGTCTCACCATGCCAGGGTTCGACCCGTTCACCGTCGACCCAGCTGACGCCGCGAGGATGACTCGGGCTCAGTGGAGGATGCCATCTGGGCCGGCCCGGACGATCGTGCGATGGATTGAAGCGGCAGGCAGTGTCGTTCTGGTGACCGACCTCGGCAACCAGCGCATCGATGGGCTGTCCCAATGGACCGCAGACCATCCGGTGATCGTCGTCAACTCGGCTAATCCGACCGATCGTATCCGCTGGACCCTAGCCCACGAGGTCGGGCACTTGGTCCTGCATCGCGAAGATGCCACCGACGACATGGAGCGCGAGGCTGACACTTTCGCGGCCGAGTTCCTCATGCCTGAGGTCCTCATCCGGACTGAACTGACCAACCTGACTCTTGGCAAGGCGGTCGACCTGAAACGCGAGTGGGGCGTGTCCGTCGCCGCCCTGATCCAACGCGCCCATCAGTTGGGCGTGCTCTCCGACGCGCGCCGTACCAGCCTCTTCAAGCAACTGTCCGCCAGGGGTTGGCGCATCCGCGAGCCAGCCAGCGACGAGATCGCGCGTGAGAAGACTGAACTCCTCGATCACATCAACGCTCATCTCCGCAGTCGCGGTCTCGACGACACTGAGGTGGCCGAACTTGCCGGCTACCGGTCGCCCGATAAGAACCGACTCATGCCCGCGCGTAGTCGACCGCTCCGCACCGTATCCGGCTGACCTCATCGTTAGCTCCCTGCACCCTCACCGGTGTAGGCGGTCGACCCATTGGTCGGCCGCCTTCTCGATCTGTGCGAGGACCTCGTCGAAGCCGTCGTCCTCGCCGTAGTACGGATCCGGTACGTCGTCGCGCGCGAACAACTGCGCCTCGGTACCGCTCAGCTCCGCGAGATGTCCCGAGTCCATCGCGAGGACGAGATCCCGGTCCCAGGTCCGCTGGAACCGGCGGGCCCGATGCGCGCTGCCGTCGTACCCGCGGCGCCGGAGCGCGGCCGCCGCACGCGGGTCCATCCGGTCGCCGACATGCCAGCCGCCGGTGCCCGAGCTGGTCACCTCGACGCCTGCGAGCCCGGCCTCGGCGAGCTTGGCGCGCAGCACCACCTCGCCCATCGGCGACCGGCAGATGTTCCCCGTGCAGACGATCTCGACGTGCACTAGTGAACTTCGGCCTTCTCCGGCAGGACCGCGTTGAGGATCATGCCGACGACGCTGATGATCAGTGCGCCGAAGAGCGCGGCCCAGAAGCCGTCGACGTGGAACTGGACATCCAGCTTGCCGGTGATCCAGGACGTCAGCCACAGCATCACCGCGTTGATCACGAAGGTCAGCAGCCCCAGGGTCAGGATCAGCAGCGGGAAGGACAGCACCTTCACCACGGGCTTCACGATCGCGTTCACGACGCCGAAGATCGCGGCCACGATCAGCAGCGTCAGCACCCGCTTGCCGGTGGTCGCGCCCTGCAGGGTGATTCCGGAGACGAGCCAGCTCGCCGCCGCCAGCGCGACCGCGTTGACCAGCAACCTGATGATCAAGTTCTTCATGCCGTCGATCCTCCCACCCGCCGGGTAACGCCACTCTCAGTACGCGCCCTGATCCAACCCTGACTCTTGACAGCCAAAATGACCAAGTGATCTGATCATTTTCATGTCCCGTCCCTTGGTTGCGGTAGTCGCGTTGTCACTCACGGCAGCAGGCCTCGCTGTCCCCGCCGCTGCAAGCCCGTCGAGCTGCAGCGCTGTCCAGACGAACTGGACCGCTCAGACGACCCCCCACGCGGCCCCCGAGGGGTTGCTGAACGCGTACTCCGACACCGGGAAGGGCTGGACGGGTGCGGACAGCACCTACTCCGTTCCGCTTCCCGGCGGCCGTACGGCGTGGGTCTTCTCCGACACGTTCCTCGGCCCGGTGAACCCGGACGGCAGCCGTCCGAAGACCACGCCGTTCCTCAACAACTCGTTCGTGATCCAGCAGGGCAGTCGGTTGAAGACGGTCACCGGCGGTACGGCGACCAACCCGACCGCGCTCGTTCCGCCGCCGTCCAACGGCTGGTACTGGTTCGGTGCGGCGCAGACCAGCCACGCCGGCCGTGACCTCGACGTGGTCGCGCTGCGCTTCGAGAAGACCGGGACGGGTCAGTGGGACTGGCGCTGGGCCAGCAACTACCTGGCTCGGTTCGACAGCACCACGTACAAGCTCAAGAGCCTCACCCCGATTCCGTCGGGTGCGAACGTGCAGTGGTCCGGCTGGCTGCTGAGGGACCGCGGGTACACGTACGTCTACGGCGTCGAGGACCTGGGCGCCGCGAAGTACCAGCATGTCGCCCGGGTCCGTGGCGACGACCTGACCGCGAAGCCGTGGGAGTACTGGACCGGCTCGGGCTGGTCCAGCGACGAGACCGCGTCCGCCCGGGTGCTCCAGGGCGTCGCCAACGAGCACAGTGTGACCCGCTGGAGTGACGGCTACCTGCTGGTCACGCACGACACCAACGAGCTGTTCAGCAAGCGCGTCCTCGGGTACTTCTCCTGCTCGCCGACCGGTCCGTGGGTGAAGCCGATCGAGCTGTACCAGACCCCCGAGACGGGCGGGAACATCATCACGTACAACTCCCACGACCACCCCGACCTGCGACGCGGTACCTCGCTCCTGGTGAGCTACAACGTCAACAGCCTGGTCAGCGACGAGCTGTACGGCGACGTGAGCATCTACCGCCCGCGGTTCGTGTGGGTCACGCTGGCGGCGGCCAAGTGAGCTCCACGGGAGGCGTCGTACGGCGGAGTCTGCTCGACGATCTGGCGACGTCCATGCTGGCCCTGATCGCGGAGCGGAAGCTGGCGCCGGGTGACCAGTTCGAGGCCGTGCGGTCGCTGGCGGAACGGTTCAAGGTCGCCGTACCCACCGTGCGGGAAGCGCTGCGTCGGCTGGAGGCCACCGGAGCCGTCGAGCTCAGACATGGCTCTGGCGTGTACGTCGGTCCGAACGTCGGCCGGCTGGTTCTGGCCAACCCCCTCGCGCTGGCACCGAGTCCGGACCGGCTGGTGGAGCTCCTGCAGGCCCGTGCCCTGATCGAGCCACCTGTAGCCGCACTGGCAGCGCAGACGCGTGCAGAGGCCGCGCTGGAGCAGATGGCCAAGGACCTGGACACCGCGGCCGAGCTGATCGCGTCCGGCGACCACGCGCAACTGGCCGAAGTGAACATGGACTTCCACCGCTCACTAGCGCAGGCGTCCGGGAACTCGACGCTGGCCGAGGTGGTCGAGTCGGTCACGGTCGTGAACGCCCGGGAGCAGCTGGAGATCCTGCACATCCACGGCGACCGGCAGGCCGACCTGGACGAGCACCGCGCGATCTACGACGCGGTCCGGTCCGGCGACGCGGACCTGGCCGAACTGCTCACCCGCGAGCACCTCGACGGCGTACTGGCCGTCATCAACGAACGTTTTCAGCAACCCTGAGCTGAGAGGAACACCATGATTCACCGGAAGGCGCTGACCGCGTTGGCCGTCGCCGGAGTGCTGGCTCTGTCCGCCTGTGGCGGTGGCGGCGCCGCTGCTCCGAAGAAGGGCGAGGATAAGCCGGTCGACTCGCTGAAGTTCTACAACGACAAGGGCGGCTGGAAGGACGCGTTCACCCAGGTCGGGGCGGCCAGCAAGAAGGACGTCGGCGTCGGCATGGAACCGGTCGGGTACTCCGACTCGAACACGTACACCGCCTTCATCCGGTCGTCGTTCCGGACCAAGGAGAAGGCCGACCTCTTCACGTGGCACACCGGCAAGGAACTTCAGGACCTGGTGGACCAGAAGCTCGTCGCCGAGACCACCGACCAGTGGACCAAAGCGGTTGCTGACGGCAACATCCCGGAGCAGCTCAAGCAGTACTTCACGTTCGACGGCAAGCAGTACTGCGTCCCGCTGAACGCCGGCTACTGGGTGATGTACTACAACAAGGCCGTCTTCAAGAAGGCCGGGATCACCGCGACCCCGAAGACGTGGGCCGAGCTCCTGCAGGTGGCCGACAAGGTCAAGGCCGCGGGCGTGAAGCCGTTCTACCAGACCAACATCCTGTTCTCGTTCGTCTGGTTCGAGACGCTGCTGGCCGGCAAGGACCCGGACCTGTACGACGCGCTCGCCGCCGGTAAGGCGAAGTACACCGACCCGGGCGTGGTCGAGGTGATGAACGAGTGGAAGAAGATGATCGACGCCGGGTACTTCAGTGACCCGGGCGCGAAGACCGAGCCGCAGGCGCAGCTGAAGAACGGCGACGTCGCGATGATCAACTTCGGCACCTGGTTCAGCGGCAACCTGAACACGCTGAAGATGAAGGCCGGTACCGACTACGACTTCTTCGTGATCCCGAACGTGAATCCGGCGCTGCCGAAGACCTCGATGATCTTCGAGACCGGCCCGGTCTGTTCGGCCGCGGCGTCGGATCACGCGTCGACCGTCAAGAAGTGGACCGACTGGTGGGTCACGCCGCAGGCGCAGACCGCGTGGGCGAACTCCCGCGGCGACCTGTCGTTCAACCCGAAGGCCGAGGTCAAGGACCCGGGGCTGGCGCAGCTGAACAAGGACGTCAACGGATACCGCCTGATCAACAGGTGGTTCGAGGCGACACCGGTTCCGGTGGCGAACAAGGCCCTCGAGGTGTTCGGCGCGTTCGTGACCAAGCCGGGTGACCCGATGCCGGGCCTGCAGAAGATCCAGGCCGAGGCGGACGCGTACTGGGCCAAGCAGAAGTGAGCAATCAGGCCCTGGACCGGACAGGGGCGCGTAAGGCGCCCCTGTTCGGCCTACCAGCTGTAGCGGTCGTCGCACTCCTGCTGTACCTGCCGTTGGTGTGGACCACGTATGTCAGCTTCACCGACTACGACGGGCTCGCGTCGCCCATGTGGTCCGGGCTGGCCAACTACAAGGCGATGTTCAGTGACCCCGATCTGATCGGGGCACTGGTCAACACGCTGCTGTGGGTGGTCGGCATGGTCACCCTGCCCGTCGCACTCGGCCTACTGATCGCCGTACTGACCTACGGGCACAAGTGGGGCACGTGGCTGCGGCTGCCGTTCCTGCTGCCGTACGCGATCTCCGGTGTGGCCGTCGGCGTCATCTGGGGCTTCGTACTGCAGCCGGACGGCGCACTGGGCCAGGCACTCGGGTTCTTCGGGCTCCCGGGTGCCCACACCGGCTGGCTGCAGGCAGGTCCCGGCAACACGCTGATGATGATCGTGGCCGTCACCTGGCAGGCGGCCGGCGTGAACGCGCTGCTGTTCGTGGTCGGCCTGCAGTCGATCCCTGCTGAGCCACTGGAGGCCGCTCGGCTGGACGGCGCCGAAGGCTTCAGTCTGTTCCGCCACCACCTGTGGCCGCAGCTCCGCCCGATCACCACCGTCGTCATCGGACTCTCGATCGTCGGCAGCCTGAAGACGTTCGACGTGGTGTGGGTGATGACACAAGGCGGCCCGGGTACGTCGTCCGAGACGCTGGCACTGTCCATGTACAAGGAGACCTTCGTCCTGAACGACTACGGCCAGGGCGCCGCGATCGCGCTGTTCCTCAGCCTGGTCACCTTCGCGGCCTCGATCCTGTACCTGCGCTACCAGTTGGGGGACGCCCGTGAGCAGGGTTAAGACGGCGGTTCTGATCGTGCTGGGGCTGATCTGGCTCGCGCCGGTCTACCTGCTGGTCGTGAACGCGTCGAAGTCCGTCGACGGGTACGACGCGAAGACCGTGTGGAAGCCGGCCGGGTTCTCGTTGTTCGCGAACTTCGGTGACGCCTGGAGCAAGGCGGCGCTGGGGGACACCTTGGTCGCGACCACGATGTACAGCGTGATCGCGCCGGTGCTCGCGGTACTCATCGGCTCGGCGGCCGGGTACGCGATCGTCGTACTGCGGCTGAAACGCGGCTTCCTGTGGTTCGTGTTCATCTTCGGCGGGACGATCTTTCCGCTGCAGATGATCCTGATGCCGTTGTTCTCCGGGTACGCGAACTCCGGGCTGTACGACACCCGGACCGGGATGATCATCGTCTACACCGCGATCAGCGTGCCGTTCTCGGCGTTCGTGATGCGGAACTTCTTCACCGGGATCGCGCGCAGTGTGTTCGAGGCCGCGGTGGTCGACGGCGGCGGGCTGTTCCGGATCTTCCGCAGCATCTACCTGCCGATGGCGGGGTCGGCGCTGGCCGCGATCTTCATCCTGCAGGCGACGTTCGTCTGGAACGACCTGCTGCTCGGCCTGACCCTGAGCCAGTCGGACTCGGTCCGCCCGATCATGCCGGCCCTCACCGGTCTGCAGAGCACGTACGGCGGGGCGTCGCTCCCGACCGTGCTGGCCGGTGGCCTGCTCGTCTCGCTGCCCACGGTCATCCTCTTCCTCGCCGCCCAACGCTTCTTCTCCCGGGGCCTCGCCCTGGGCCAGTTCTGAGAGGACACATATGAGTCGCACAGTCGTCGTGACCGGTGGTGCCGCCGGCATCGGACGAGGTGCAGTCGAACGCTTCATCGCCGCCGGGGACCGGGTGATCGCCCTGGACCGGGACGCCCAGGCGCTGGCCGGTCTGAGCGGCGTCACCGGTGTGCAGGTGGATGTTGCAGACCGGGCCGCGCTCGCATCCGTCGCCGAGGAGATCGGCGCGGTGGACGTGCTGGTATGCGCGGCGGGCGTGCAACGGTACGGAACCGTGGTTGATACGCCTTCGAACGTGTACGACGAGGTGATGGCGGTGAACGTCGGGGGCGTGTTCTTCGCATGCCAGGCGTTCGTCCCGCGGATGTCGCGCGGCGGGAGTGTCGTGGTGGTGTCGTCCGTGCAGGCGTATGCGGCGCAGACGGGCGTCGCGGCGTACTCGATGGGTAAAGGCGCGTTGCTGAGTCTCGTACGAGCGATGGCGGTGGATCACGCTCCGGACGGGATCCGGGTGAATGCGGTCTGTCCGGGCTCTGTGGACACACCGATGCTGCGCACATCCGCGGCGCAGTTCGGCGGTGGACGCTCGACGGACGACGTCGTCGCCGAGTGGGGGCGCTCGCATCCGCTGGGGCGGGTCGCGACGCCGGGAGAGGTTGCCGAGGTCATCTACTTCCTGTCCTCGCCGGCCGCGTCGTTCGTGACCGGAGCCGACGTGAAGGTCGACGGCGGGTTGACCGCCGGGCTGGCCGTCGTACTGCCGGAGGACGCGAAGTGAAGATCGTCGACATTCGGGCGACCACGGTGACGATGCCGTTGGAGGCGCCGCTGCGGCACAGCAACGGAGCGCACTGGGGACGTTTCGTACGGACCGTCGTGGAGGTCGAGGCCGACAACGGGCTGATCGGTCTCGGTGAGATGGGCGGCGGCGGGCAGAGCGCCGAGGCCGCGGTCACCGGGCTCAAGCCGTATCTCGTCGGTCACGACCCGGCGCGCACCGAGGCGCTGCGCTGGATGCTCGCCAACCCGACCGCGAGCCTGTACAACAACCGGACCCAGTTGCTGGCGGCAATTGAGTTCGCATGTCTCGATCTGCAGGGCCGAGAGCTCGGCGTACCTGTGCACGCGTTGCTCGGCGGAAAGGTGCGCTCACACGTGCCTTTCGCGAGCTACCTGTTCTTCCGGCACCCGAACGACGACGGGACCGGCGAGATCCGTACGGCGGAACAGTTGGTCGCGCACGCCCGCGAACTGGTCGACCAGCACGGTTTCAGCGTGCACAAGCTCAAGGGCGGCGTGTTCCCGCCGGACTACGAACGCGAGTGCTTCCGCGCGCTGGCCGAGGCGTTCCCCGGGCACCGCGTGCGCTTCGACCCGAACGGCGCGTTCAGCGTCGAGGAGGCGATCCGGTTCGCCCGCGGGATCGAGGACCTCGACAACGACTACCTCGAGGACCCGACCTGGGGCCTGAACGGGATGCGCCGGGTCCGCGAGAACACCCCGATCCCGCTCGCGACGAACACCGTCGTGGTGAACTTCGAGCAGCTCGCTGCGAACGTCCGTGATCCCGCGGTCGACGTGATCCTGCTGGACACGACGTTCTGGGGCGGTATCCGGCCGTGTATCAAGGCGGCCGGCGTCTGCGAGACGTTCCAGCTCGGGGTCGCGGTGCACTCGTCCGGCGAGCTCGGCATCCAGCTCGCGACGATGCTGCACCTCGGCGCCGTCGTACCGAACCTGTCGTTCGCCGCGGACGCGCACTACCACCACCTGCGCGACGACATCATTGCCGGCGGCAAGCTGCCGTACGCCGACGGCGCGATCGCGGTCCCCGACGCGCCCGGCCTGGGCGTCGAGCTGGACCGCGACAAGCTGGCCGAGTACGCCGAACTCTTCCGCGAACTCGGCCCGTACCCCTACGACCGCGATCCGGCCCGCCCGGACTGGTATCCCTTGCTCCCGAACTCCGATTGGGCCGACCCGTCATGATTCCGCGTTCCGCCGACCTGGCGAGCGACGTCCTTGTCCACACGTACGACGACATGTTCAACCCGCCGGGGCTGACCAACTTCCTGGGGACGGCGCAGGTCGACCACGACGTCGTGGCGATTCGGAGCGTCAACTTCCCGCCGTACTCGCACGGCGACACCATCACCGGCCAGCTGTACGTCGACGGGCGCCTGGCGCGCTCGTACGGCGGCACAGTGGAGGTCGTGTGGCGCCCGGACTGCGTGATCCGCTCCACCACGGTCGACGGCCTCGACCTCCGTACTACCACCGCCTGTGCGCCCGGCCGACCGGCGGTGGTTGTCCAGCTGGAGGTCTCCGGCGCACCCGGCCGCTCGGTCCACCTAGGCCTCGCCCTGGACAGTACGGCGACTCGCTCAGGCAGCGGCTGGCTGAAGCCGGAGCCTCCGTCCGAGGTGAACGCACTGTCGGTTGTCGACAATCGGGTTGTAGGCACCGGCGAATCCGGATCCGCCGTGAGCATCCAGGGCCTGGATGTGCCCAGCACCGTGGACAGGGCGATGCTCGAGGCAACGGTCGTCCTGGACGAGGCGGGGCGCGGGCGGCTGTCGTACGTCCATGTGCTGGCGGGGACGCTGGAGGAGGCTACGGAGCACTTCGACGTCTGCGTGGCCGACGTACCGGCGGTGATCTCGGTCGCGGAGAGCATGTGGGACGTGGCGATCGCCGACGCGTTCGACCCGTCCAGCGACGGCTTCAGCGGGTCCCTGCCCGTGCTGGAGACGTCCAACGAGGCGTTGCGGAAGCTGTACTGGTGGGGTGTGCTCGGGGTCATCTGGTTCCGGCGGGACAACCCGGCCAGTGTGCTCGGGCGGACGTACGACACGTTGATGCCGCGGTACTGGCAGACCACGACGTTCATCTGGGACTACAGCCTGTCCTCGCTCGCGCATGCGCTGCTGGATCCGGAGCCGATGCGGAAGCACATCGAGCACTGGATCGAGCTGGACACCCACAAGCACTTCGGTACCGAGTGGCTGACCGGTGGACCGGTCGGCTACTGGTACTCGGTGAACGACTTCGCCATGACCCGGCTGGTACGCGACTACGTGCGCTTCAGCGGAGACTCGGCGTTCCTGGACGTTTCCGTTGGTCCGAAGCCAGTCACGGAGCATGTGCACGACTGGGCGACCGCCTGGCGCGGACTGCGCGGTGAGCACGCGCTGGCCGACTACGGCGGCATCGACAACCTGCTGGAGTGTGTGAGCAGCTACGTGCACGAGGTGGCCAGCTTCAACGCGGCCAACGTCTGGTGCCTGCGGGTGGCGGCTGAGCTCGCGGACCGGTCCGGTGACGCGGACCGAGCCGCTCTGCTCCGCAAAGAGGCGTCTGAGCAGGCAGGGCACGTCAACGAGCTGTACGTCGAGGGCAAGGGGTTCTGGCACGCGCGGCAGCCGGACGGCTCGCTCGTCCCGGTCCGGCACTGCTACGACTTCAACATCATCGGTACGACGATCCCGGACGACCTGTCCGAGTCGCAGTGCGCCGAGATGGTGTCGTTCTTCCAGCGGGAGCTGCAGACGCCCACGTGGATGCGCGCGCTGTCGCCGTACGACGCGGATGCCGCGTTCAGCGTCCGTCCGGACCACCAGTGGAACGGCGCATACCCGGCGTGGCCGGCGGACGCGGGGCGCGCACTGTTCGCGCTCGGGCGCGGCGACGTACTGCTCGACTGGCTGCCGGGACTCGCCAAGTCCGCGAACCAGGGTCCGTGCGGTCAGGCGCATTTCGTCGAGGAGGCGCAGCCGCCGATGGCCGGTGGCGCGCGGAAGTCGCCGCCGCAGTTCCCGTACCTGATCGACTGGTCCTGCTCGTCGTCCGGTGCCTGGGTCAGCCTGGTTCTGGAGGGCGTCTTCGGCATCGAGGTCGCGTTGGACGGCACCGTCACCGCGAGCCCACAGGTCGCGGCACTCGACCCGAACGCCCGCCTGACCGGCCTCCGGGTCGGCTCGCAGACGTACGACGTGACGGCCGACGGACTGGTCTGAGGCTGGTCCGAGGGCTCAGGCGGGTGGCATCGCGATGGCTTCGAGGAGGGACTCCTCGGCGCCGGCGAGATGCCGGCGGAGCTCCTCGACGCACTCGTCGAGCTCGCCCCGCTCGAGCAACCGGACGAGTTTGCGGTGGGACGCGACCTGCTGCCGCGCGTCCTGCCGCAGCGCGTCCACCCGGGCCAGCGCGAGCCGTGCCTCGCCGGTGACCGAGTCGGCGGTCGCAATCAGCCGGTCACTGCCGGTGAGCGCCACCAGGCTGCGGTGGATGGCCAGGTGGGTCTCGGTCAGAGCCTCCGGGTCGGCACCGTCCTTGGCGGTCGCGGCGAACACCCGCATCGCCTCCCGGACCCGCTCGCGGGCCGCCTCGTCGGCGTCGTACCAGGCCCGGATCCCAGCGGACTCGAGCACGAACCGGGCGCGGCAGATGTCGGCCACGGCCTCCGGGTGCAGGATCGCGACGCTGACCCCTTTGTTCGGCTCACGGACCGCCAGGCCCTCGGTGACCAGCATCGTCATCGCCTCGCGGATGGTGCTCCGGGCGACCCCGAGCGCCTCGGCGAGCGGCTGCTCACGCAGCGGCGTACCGGGCTCCAGATCGCCGGCGAACAGGGCGGCGCGCAGCGCGTCGACCACCCGGTCCACCGTGGTCGAGCGGTCCACCCGCAGCCGTTCGTACATGATGTGATTCTCGTCCAGACCCGGTCCGTTGTCGCGCCCGACCCGGCTCCACCCGGCCTCCCTGTGGATAACTTGCGACGCATGACCCGATTTTCGGGCAGCATTTCCTTTTAGTGGCCGCCCCTTCCCGCGGACCGACGCAGGAAGCCACTCGAACGAGCGAGGAGCACAGCGTGGAAGGCGCCGGCAAGCTGCTGCAGATGGCCGCCGGGATCGTGCTGGCGTTGGCGCTGTCGTTGGGCATTGTGCTGCTCCTGCTGCTCGGCGCGCTGGCCGGGTCGGCCTCGGCCGAAGCGCAGTGCGCGCAACGCGCCCAGGACAAGCCCCTGATGGGGTGGCCGACCGACCGGCACGAGATCGACGGCCAGTGGACCTTCGTGCACCGCGGCTACGACTTCAGGGTGGACGAGGACGCCAAGGTCTACGCGTCCCAGGACGGCAAGGTCGTCTACGCCAAGGACAACGAGGTCCGGATCCGTCTCGAGAGCGTCGAGACGCGGTACCGGCCCATGAAGACCATCACCGTCAGTAACGGCGCCGAGGTCAAGCGCGGCGACCAGATCGGCACCGCCGGTACCGGCAGCGAGGGCACCGACGCCGAGGGCGCCCCGATCGGCATCGGCGGCGCGCACATCCACTGGGAGATGTGGGCAGACCAGGAGCAGAACAACGAGTGGTCCATCGTCCCGCAGCCCGAGGAGAACCCCTTCGTGCTCGACTCGGAGACCTCCGGCGCGTGCAGTTGTATCGACGGTGACCTCTCCGGGTCCAACAACCAGCAGAAGGCCTTCAACTTCCTCGTCCAGAACGGCTACACCAAGGAGCAGGCCGCGGGCATCGTCGGCAACATGATCGCGGAGTCCAGCGTCGAGCCGGCGCGTCTGCAGAACACGGACCCGGGTGTCGTGACGCCGCCGTCGGAGGTGCTCACCACCGAGCTCGGCTGGGGCATCGTGCAGTGGACACCCGCCCGCAAGATGGTCAACCCGTCCCGCGACGCCGGTGTCCAGGACGACAAGATCGCGTCCCTGGGCTATCAGCTGGAATTCCTGGTCAAGCAGCTCAACGGCGAAGGGCCGATCGCGGAAGCCGCGGCCGGGCGCGCGATCAAGGCCGCGACAACGGTCGATGAAGCGGCGTACGAGTTCGGCGACAAGTTCGAGCGGTTCGGCGGGCACGAGGACCCGAACCACCCGACGTACGCCGACCGGAAGGCGAACGCGCGGCACGTGTTCGAACAGTTCGCCGGTTCGGCGCCCGCGTCGGGAGGCGGCGCGCAGAACGCCGGCGCCACCGGCGGGTGCGGCGCGGGCAGCGGCAACATCGCCGAGGTCGCGAAGAACCTGGCCTGGCCCGAGGACGGTCACGACGGCACGGACGCGAGTATCGCGAAACCGGAGTTCGTGGAAGCGATGGAGAAGTTCAACGACGGCTCCAGCGGCTACGTCCCCTACAGCGACTGCGGGCGCTTCGTCGCGACCGTGATGCGGATGAGCGGCGCCGACAAGGACTTCCCGAAGGTGTCGACCGGGGTCCAGTTCGACTACATGAAGGACTCCGGGAAGTACGACTACTGGCATGCCGTGCCGCCAGGCGGCATGAAGCCGGGTGACATCCTGAACGGGCCCGGCCACACCTACCTGTATGTCGGGCCCTGGGGTGCGGCAGGCGGCGGGTACGACTCCGCCTCGGGCTCCCTGGGCGACCACGTGCCGGAGGCAGGTCACCTGTACGACGTCGGCGGCCAGTTCTGGGTCTTCCGGCTGAAGAACGCGTCGCAACCGGCGAGCTGAGCAAGGACAGGAGCAGCGAATGCTGGACGAGAACCGGCGGCCCTTCATGATCGGCGTCGTCGTGGTGGCGGTCGTCCTGATATTGATCGGCGGGGTCGTGCTGTTCCGCGGCGGCGGATCGGAGACGACGCTGTCGGTGCAGTCGATTCCGAACGACCTGACCTTGAAGCTGGACGGCCACGAGATCCCGGCGAACGGCAACGTCAAGATCAAGGCAGGCACGCACACCCTGGAGGGTTCGCGGCGCGGCTTCCAGAGCTACAGCCAGACCTTCACCTCGGGCAACGACGCACTGAGCTACAAGATGTACCTGTACGCCAACAGCGCCGAGGGCCGGGAGTGGACCAAGAACAACCCCGAGCAGGAGCAGAAGCTCGAGGAGGAAGCCGGCCGGAAGTACGACCAGTTCCAGGACCGGATCAAGCGCAAGTACCCGATCATCAGCCAGCTCCCGTACGTGGGCGACGGCTTCCAGGCGACGTACACGAAGTCCAAGACCGACCCGACGAACCCGGAGGCGATCTCGATCGTCATCGAGGTCTTCGGCTCTCAGGGCAAGAAGAAGGCCCTGCAATGGATCAAGGGCTACGGCTGGGACATCAACACCCTCGACGTCATCTGGACCACCGGCAAGTAGGCCGGCCGCCGCTCAGGCGGGGAGGACGAGCTCCCCGCCTGGAGTGCTGATCGCGGACAACGGGAAGTCCAGCGGGTTCGTCAGGCAGCGGATCGAGCCGCCGCCCTTGTGGAACTCCGACAGGTCCAGGACGACGACGCGCAGCCCGAGGCCCGTGAACACGTCGTACAGCCGCGGTGAGCAGGCCGGCATGATGATCGTCTCGCCGACCACGATCGAGTTCGCGCTGAACGCGAACGCCTCCTCGTCGGTGAGCACGATCGGGTCCGGGACGATCCCGGACAGCTCGGCCTGGCTCGCGGCGTCGAACGCCGGCGGGTAGATCATCGCGTGCGTGCTGTCCACCGGGCAGAACGGCAGGTCGAGGTGGTACATCCCCTCGTGGGCGATCCGCAGCCCGCGAACCCGGATGTTCCACTCGGTCGCCAGGTGCTTGAGCGCGGCTTCCTCGGTCCGCGGCCCGTACCCGACGACCAGGCTGTCGCCGAACACGAACGCGTCGCCGGACTCGAAGTGCGGCCCGATACCCTCGCCGCCGGTCCGGTCGAGCCGGAATCCGGCATCGGTGAACCATTCGGCGGCGCTCAGCGACTCCTGCCGGCGCGGCTCGAACCGCATGTGCGAGAGCATCGCGCGGCCGTCCGCGGCCGCCAGCCCGAGGTTCATCGCGTACACCATGTCCGGTGAGTCGGCCCGCTGCTCGAGGACCTCGACCTCGCCGCCGGCGTCCACGATCGCCTGCCGCAGCGACTCCCACTGCTTGAGCGTCAGCGCCGGGTCCGGCTGGTCGTGCGTCGACATGTACGGGTTGATCACGTAGTCGATCCGGAAGTGGTCCGGCCGGACCATCAGGTAGCGACGACCCCACTCCAGCGGCTGCCCCATGAACACCCTCCTGACTACGGTGAGACCTGATTGCCAGATCCCCTGATTGTCCGACAATCAGTCAGTTTGAGGCTCAGTGCACCGCTAGTCAACTCGCTGCACCACCGGTTGAAAGGTGTGCGCGAGGTCGCTTCCGCCGACGGTGGTTCCGGGGTGGGGTAAGGACTAACCTGCGGGCATGACCCCTGACAACGAGGTTCGCTTTCGCGCCTGCCTGGACGATGTCGCGGCTTACAAGCCGGGCCGTCCGCCGGAGCGCTCCGACGGTCGCCCGACGTACAAACTGTCCAGCAACGAGAACCCGTACCCGCCGCTGCCGGGGGTGCTCGCCGCCGCGACCGAGGCCGCCGCGCAGATGAACCGGTACCCGGACATGGGCGCCGTCGACCTGCTCGAGGCGCTGTCGGGCCGGTTCGGCGTACCGGTGAGCGACCTCGCGGTCGGGACCGGGTCGGTCGCGCTGCTGTACCACCTGCTGCAGGCGACCGTCGCGGAAGGTGACGAGGTCGTCTACGCCTGGCGCTCGTTCGAGGCGTACCCGATCGCGGTCCAGCTGACCGGCGCGACCTCGGTCAAGGTGCCGCTGACCGCGGAGGCCCGCCACGACTTCAAGGCGATGGAGGCCGCGATCACCGACCGCACCAAGGTCGTGCTGGTCTGTACGCCGAACAACCCGACCGGCCCGGTGGTACGCCGCGACGAGCTGCTCGCGTTCCTCGACGCCGTACCGTCGAACGTGCTGGTCGTGATCGACGAGGCGTACCGCGAATTCGTCCGGGAGACCGACGTCGTGGACGGCGTCGAGCTGTACCGCGACCGCCCGAACGTGCTGGTCCTGCGGACGTTCTCGAAGGCGTACGGACTGGCCGGGTTCCGGGTCGGGTACGCGATCGGTCACCCGTCCGTGGTCGCCGCGATCCGGAAGTGCGCGCTGCCGTTCGGAGTCAGCTACGTGGCGCAGGCCGCCGCGATCGCGTCCCTCGCGGTCGAAGAGGAGTTGCTGGAGCGCGTCGACGCCCTGGTCGAGGAGCGTCAGCGGGTCGTCGCCGCACTCCAGGCAGCCGGCTGGGACGTCCCGGAGACGCAGACGAACTTCGTCTGGCTCGACCTGGGCGAAGACACCGTCCGGTTCGCCGAAGCCGTTCAGGCCGAAGGCGTGTCGATCCGCCCGTTCCCCGGCGAAGGCGTCCGCGTCACCATCGGCGAACCCGAAGCCAACAACCTCTTCCTGACCGTCGCCCGCACGTGGCGCCGGTGAGCGCTCTCGTCTGGATCTCCGCGTCCTCTGACACCAACCGTGGCAGTGCACCCCCATCCGGCCCGCTGAACAGGCTATTGCCTCTCCACCGCCCCCAGATCCTGTTCACAGCCCCGGCCCCAGACGCAAAGAAGCGGCGCCGGGAGGAGTGAGGCTTGCTCCCGGCGCCGCTTGTGGTGCTCCGAGTCAGTCAATCCACCGAGGTGACTGGTTCGGGTCCTGCATCACTGACCAGGGAGGGTCAGTTGTTCTGCTCGTTGCTCTGCTCGCAGGTCTTGAGCGAGTCGACGGAGTTGCCGTCGTTGTCCAGGCCCAGGATGCCGGTCGGGTTCGACAGCGGGACAGTGCCGCCGATGCCGGTGATGTCGACCTGGTTGTGGCAGACCTGCCACGGACCGACCTTGTTGTCGGACACGGAGACGACACCGTTGCCGTCGGCCTTGTACCACTTGCGGTTCTGCTCGTTCTCCTGCTCGCAGGTCTTGACGGCGGTCACGCTGTTGCCGTCGTTGCCCCAGCCGACGATGCCGGTGATGTCGTTGGCCGGCACGGTGCCGCCGATGCCGGTGCCGGCACCGAGGTTGTGGCAGGCCTGGAACGCACCGAGGTCGTTGCGGTCGATGGCGACCAGCGAGCCGTCCTTGTGCATGCCCCACCAGCGAGCGTGGCCCTTGTCGTAGCCCTTGGAGGCCGAGGAGACCGCGTCGGCCAGGCCGGTGACCTGAGCCTTCTGCTGGGCGTCGTCGAGAACGTTGGCGCTCACGACGGTGGCCAGACCGAGGGTGGCGACAGTCGCCACCGCTGCAGCGGCGACGATCTTACGAGTTACCTGCATTATGCCAGGTTTCCTTTCGGGTTTTGACGGATTCGTCTTAGTGGTAACGACACCTGGCACAGGCGGTTACAAACTTTTTCGTCAACTTTTTCCGAGGTACTGGTGCGCAGCGTAGTCCGGTGGTGAGTTCCCTGACGGAGCAGCGAAACTGCCGCTGACCAGGCAACTTACCGGTGATGGTAGTGAGCGAAAATTGAGACGGAAAGTCCCGTAACCGAGCTTCGGGTACGTCGTTGAGTCAGCGCGGGTGATGGATGCCTGCTGAATCGGAAGATTGTTTCGGTGGGCTCGGTGGCTGCCGAATTGGCAATAGCACGATTCGTCGGAATATGTTGGAACCATTGCCGGAGTTTCGTGCCGTGTTTTTCGGGCCACGGCGCGACCGGCAGCCAGACCCGCTGCCGCGCGCATCGGCAGCGGTGGGAGACCCGGGTCCTTTGGGCCCGGGTCTTTCCTTTGCCAGGAGTGCTGCAGGAGCGCTACGAGCGCCGGCGTTCGGACGTGACAACGAGCGCGACGCCGACGATGATCACCGCGCCGCCGAGCAGGATCTGCCAGGTCAGGCTCTCGCTCAGGATCAGCCAGCCGAGGAACACCGCGACCGCCGGGTTCACGTACGCGTACGTGCCCACCAGCGAGATCGGCGCGTTCGCCAGCAGATACGAGTACGCCGTGTACGCGAGCAGCGACCCGAACACCACCAGGTAGCCCAGCGCGATCCACCCGGAACCGTGGATCCGGTCGAGGTGCAGCCGCCCCGGCTCTCCCCGCAGTACGCCGAGCAGCACCATCGCCGTACCGCCGAAGACCATTTCGTAGAGCGCTGTCACCAGGGGATCCCGCGGCAGCCCGAGGCGTGGCGCGTACCGCGAGCCGGTCGCCCAGCAGATCGTGCCGACCACCAGGATCGCCACCGACAGCGGCTTGGCGCTCGTGTTGCCACCTGACAACGCGAGCAGCGCCGCCCCGCCGAATCCGATCAGTACGCCGACCCAGGTCATCGACCGCGGCCGCTCGCCGCCGCCGACCCGCAGCAGCATCAGCCACAAGGGGATCGCCGCGACCAGCAACGCGGCCAGCCCGGACGGCACGGTCTGCTCCGCGATCGCCACTGCCCCGTTGCCGAAGGCAAGCAGCAGGATCCCGACCGTGGCCGCGCCGATCGCCTCGCGGCGGGTGATCCGGAGCCGCTGCCAGCCCGACTTGAGGGCGAGGCCGGCGGCCATCAGCAAGGCGGCGGTGAGGAAGCGGGTGGCCATCCCGAGCATCGGCGGGATCTCCGCCTCGACGACGACCCGGATCGCCAGGTACGTCGAACCCCAGACCACGTACACGACCGCGAGAGCGGTCCAGATCATCGCGCCCGAGGCGGTCCGGGAACCGGACTCGACCACTCCGGCGGGAGCCGACGCGACCATCAGGAACCTCCTCGAGACTGTCAGGGGTGTCTTGTAAGAACGATGCTTACGCTATGGCTCGCGACGACTCCCGCGCAAGGCGGTATCCGGCCACCGATCCACGGATTTCCGCCAACCCTGGTAGAGGTCGAGACGCATTTGTGACACTTGTCGTCGAGGTGGCCGATCTCTGTAATATGAGCCTGCCGATAGGACCAGTGGATGGACTGGTGTCTCATCGCAGGACCGATTTCGGTACCGCCGTACCCGCCGGAGTCCAGACAGTTAGCGAATCAGGCACCTCGTCGGTACGGTGTCCGGCAAGATGGGAGTGAGACCGGTGAGGAGGTCCACTGCCAGCAGTGCATCAACCCCTGGAATCACGCGGACCAGCCTGCGAAAGCCGCACCCGGCAACAGCGGGGGGACCCGTGCAACGTTGCGGTCGCGGCGATCCCGCGCTCGAACCCGAGGAGTGCATGTGAGTGAGTCGGTGCCGGGCCCTGCCCCGGAAGTGTTCGCGCCCCACGAGGCGCCGGTCAGTCCGCCCCAGGCCTCCGAAGAGGTCGAGTTCGTCCAGCTCCTGACGCCCGAAGGTGAGCGCGTCGAGCATCCGGACTACAAGTTCGACCTGGACGACGAGACGATCAAGGGCTTCTACCGGGACATGGTCCTGGTCCGCCGGATCGACAGCGAGGCGACCGCCCTGCAGCGCCAGGGTGAGCTCGGGCTGTGGGCGTCATTGCTCGGCCAGGAGGCCGCGCAGATCGGCTCCGGCCGCGCTCTGAACAAGAAGGACATGGTCTTCCCGACCTACCGTGAGCACGGCGTCGCGTTCTGTCAGGGTGTCAACCCGCTGAACCTGCTCGGCCTGTTCCGCGGCGTCGACCAGGGTGCGTGGGACCCGAAGGACAACAACTTCCACCTCTACACGATCGTGATCGGCGCGCAGACGCTGCACGCGACCGGGTACGCGATGGGCCAGCAGCGCGACCACGCGATCGGCGACGCCGAGAACGGCGAGGCCACGATCGCGTACTTCGGCGACGGCGCCAGCAGCCAGGGTGACGTCAACGAGGCGTTCATCTGGGCCTCGGTGTTCAACGCGCCGGTGGTGTTCTTCTGCCAGAACAACCAGTGGGCGATCTCGGAGCCGATCGACCGGCAGACCCGGATCCCGCTGTACCAGCGCGCCGCCGGCTTCGGCTTCCCCGGCATCCGCGTCGACGGCAACGACGTACTCGCGACGTACGCCGTCACGCAGCAGGCCCTGAAGCGGGCCCGCGAGGGCAGCGGCCCGACGCTGATCGAGGCGTACACGTATCGGATGGGCGCGCACACCACCTCCGACGACCCGACGAAGTACCGGCTGAACGAAGACCTCGAGCACTGGAAGCTCAAGGACCCGATCGAGCGCGTGCACGCGTACCTGAGCCGGCACGCCGGTGTCGACCACGACTTCTTCGACGAGATCGACGCCGAAGGGGACAAGATCGCCGCCGAGCTGCGCGCCGGCTGCCTCGCACTCCCGGACCCGGTGCTCACGGACTTCTTTCAGAACGTGTACGTCGAGGAGACTCCGCAACTGGCCGAGCAGCGGGACCAGTTCGTCGCGTACGCCGCTTCGTTCGAAGGCGAGGGCTGAGCGATGACCAAGATCACTCTCGGCAAGGCCATCAACGCCGGACTCCGGGCCGCGATGGAGAAGGACCCGAAGGTCATCGTGATGGGCGAGGACATCGGCAAGCTCGGCGGCGTGTTCCGGGTCACCGAAGGTCTGCAGAAGGACTTCGGCGAGGACCGGGTGATCGACACCCCGCTCGCCGAGTCCGGGATCATCGGCACCGCGGTCGGCCTCGCATTGCGCGGGTACCGCCCGGTCTGCGAGATCCAGTTCGACGGCTTCGTGTTCCCGGCGTACGACCAGATCATCAACCAGGTCGCGAAGATGCACTACCGGTCGATGGGCAAGATCCGGATGCCGATCGTCATCCGGATCCCGTACGGCGGCGGCATCGGCGCGGTCGAGCACCACTCGGAGTCGCCGGAGACGCTGTTCGCGCACGTGCCGGGGCTCAAGGTGATTTCCTGCGGCGACCCGGTCGACGCGTACTGGATGATCCAGCAGGCGATCACGTCCGACGATCCGATCGTGTTCTTCGAGCCGAAGCGGCGGTACCACGAGAAGGCCGAGCTGGACGAGTCCACGCCGCCCTCGCTGCCGCTGCACAAGGCGAAGGTGGTCCGGGAGGGCACCGACGCGACGCTGCTCTGCTACGGCCCGATGGTGAAGACCTGCCTGCAGGCGGCCGAGGCCGCGGTCGAGGACGGCCGCAACCTGGAGGTCGTGGACCTGCGGACGATCGCGCCGTTCGACCTGGCGACGATCTTCGCGTCCGTGAAGAAGACGCGGCGTGCGGTCGTGGTGCACGAGGCGCCGTACTCGTTCGGTCCTGGGTCGGAGATCGCGGCGCGGGTGACCGAGGAGTGCTTCTACCACCTCGAGGCGCCGGTGCTTCGCGTGACGGGGTACGACACTCCGTACCCGCCGTCGCGGATGGAGGACGACTATCTTCCGGACCTCGACCGGGTGCTGGACGGCGTCGACCGGGTGATGGGGTACTGATGGGCATCCAGCAGTTCCGCCTCCCCGATGTCGGTGAAGGACTCGTCGAGGCCGAGATCGTCAGCTGGAAGGTCAAGCCCGGCGACACGGTCAAGCTCAACGACACCGTCGTCGAGATCGAGACCGCGAAGTCGCTGGTCGAGCTTCCGGTCCCGTTCGCCGGCGTGGTCACCGAGCTGCTCGTGCCGGAGGGCGAGACGGTTCCGGTCGGTACGCCGATCATCTCGGTGACGACCGAGTCCGCCGAGGGCTCTCCGGAAGACCTGGTCCCGACTCTCCCTGAGCCCGAGGAGGCGGGCGGCCGCACGGCGGTCCTCGTCGGCTACGGCCCCAAAACCACCGAAGCCAAACGCCGCCAGCGCAAGCCCGCAGCCTCCGCCGGCTCGGCGCCGGCTCCGGCTGCGGGAGTAGCTGCCCCAGCGCAGGTTCCCCCGACCCCGGCCGCGGCGGTTGTTCCCACCACCCCGGCGGCGGTCGCTCCCAGCGCACCGGTTGCTGGGGGCAATGGGTCTGTGCATGTGCTGGCGAAGCCGCCGGTGCGGAAGTTGGCCAAGGATCTGGGGATCGATCTGGCCGTGGTGACGGCGACCGGACCGGGTGGAGTGATCACGCGGGCCGATGTCGAGGGGTACGTCGCGGCGCCTGCGGTGGCGGACGTTCCGGCGTACGAGCCTGCTCCGGTGGTGAGCGGGCGCGAAGACACGCGCGTTCCGGTCAAGGGTGTGCAGAAGGTGATGGCGCAGGCGATGGTCGCCAGTGCGTTCACCGCACCGCATGTGACCGAGTGGATCACCGTCGATGTCAGCGCAACCATGGACCTCGTCGAACGGCTCAAGTCGGACAAGGCGTTCAAGGATCTCCGCGTCTCGCCGTTGCTGATCGTCGCGAAGGCCGTCACGCTGGCGGCTCGCCGTACGCCGATCGTCAACGCGGCCTGGGACGAGCAGGCGCAGGAGATCGTGTACAAGGGCGCGGTCAACCTCGGCATCGCCGCGGCCACCCCGCGCGGGCTGATCGTCCCGAACATCAAGAACGCCGACTCGCGCACCCTGCCGGACCTGTGCAAGGCGCTGAACGACCTGGTCGCCACCGCCCGCGAGGGCAAGACTCAGCCGGCGGACCAGGCCGGCGGTTCGTTCACGATCACCAACGTCGGCGTGTTCGGCGTCGACGCCGGTACGCCGATCATCAACCCGGGCGAGGCCGCGATCCTCGCGTTCGGCGCGGTCCGCAAGCAGCCGTGGGTGGTGGACGACGAGATCGTCCCACGCTGGATCACCACCCTCGCCCTGTCCTTCGACCACCGCCTCATCGACGGCGAAAAGGGCTCCACCTTCCTCGCCGACGTAGCAGCCATCCTGGAGGACCCGGCCCGCGCACTGATGTTCTAGATTCCGCGAAGGTGGGGAGGATTTCTGCCCGTTTCGGGTAGAAAAGCCTCCCCACCTTCCTGTCTTGACCTCAAGCGCTTGAAGTGTGTGAGCGTGGTGGGCATGACGAGCTTCACCATTCAAGAGGTCGCGCGGCGGAGTGGGCTGAGCGAGCCGACGCTGCGGTACTACGAGGACGTCGGGCTGGTCGGCCCGATCGATCGGGACGCGAGTAGCGGGCACCGGCGGTACGGCGATGCGGACGTCGACACGCTCGAAGCACTGGCCTGTTTGCGCGCGGCCGGCGTGAGCATCGACGACATGCGCACGTACCTCGCCAACCGCGCTCGCGGCCGGGAAGCGGCGGCCGAGCAACGTGACCTGCTGCTGCGGCACGCCGTACGGATCGAGGCGGAGATCGCCGCCCAGCACGTGCGGCTCGCCTATCTCCGCGGCAAAGCCGAACTCTGGGACGCCCGGGACCGCGGCGACGAGGCCGCGGAAACCGCGGCGATCGAGCGGCTCGTCAGCGTGGTCGGTGAGCTCCGATGAGCCCGGTTCTGGTCACCGGCGGATCCGGATACCTGGGGACCCACCTCATCGCGCGGCTCCTGCGCGACGGACACGAGGTACGTACGACGGTGCGCTCGGCGGCACGCTCCGCCGCCGGCGTGCGGGCCGCCGTACGGCGTGGTGACGCCGACGACACCGGCCTCGAGATCGTCGAGGCCGACCTGATGTCCGACGACGGGTGGAAGGCCGCGGTCGAAGGCTGTGCGGAGATCCATCACGTCGCATCGCCGATCCCCGTCGTACAACCAGAGGATCCGGACGAGCTGATCGTCCCGGCCCGGGAGGGGACGCTGCGCGTCTTGCGGGCGGCGCGGGACGCCGGCGCGCGACGCGTCGTACTGACGTCGTCGTTCGCCGCGATCGGATACACGCCGAAGCCCGGGTCCGAGTTCACCGAGGAGGACTGGACGGATCCCGATACGCCGGGCCTCGCGCCGTACCCCCGCTCGAAGGCGATCGCCGAACGCGCCGCCTGGGACCTGATGCGCGACGCCGCCACCGAACTCGTGGTCGTCAACCCGACCGGAATCTTCGGCCCGACCCTGACCACCGACCTGCGCTCGTCCACCCACCTGATCAAGATGATCCTCGACGGCACCATGACGGTCGCACCGCGCGCCCGCTTCGGCGTGGTCGACGTCCGCGACGTCGCCGACCTGCACATCCGCACGATGACCACACCCGACGCCGCAGGCAACCGCTACCTCGCCGTCGCCGACGACCCGACGGTGAGCTTCCTCGAGATCGCCCAGATGCTGCACCGCCGCCTCGGCGTCGCGACCCCGACCGAAGAGGCCCCAGGGCCTGATCTGCCCCGCCCGATCATCCACAACGACCGTGCTTGCGCCCTCGGCTGGCAGCCTCGCGACGTCGAAACCACCGTCGTCGAAACTGCTGAGAGCCTGCGCGACCTGGGGCTGCTACCCCCAGGGGTCCTCTGATCTCCAACGCCGGCTCGCCATGGACGGCCGTGCGCGACGCCCGACCACCATCGAGTGGAACGTCGCGCGCCACTTTCCGGGCGGCTGCCGAAGGGTCTGCAGTACCTCGGCGGCCAGCCGCTCGGGCTCCTTCATCGGGAACCGTAGGAACACCTGGAACATCTCGGCCTTGGCAACCAGCGCCACGAGGAACCGTTGGGGGTCTCGATGGTCCTGTGCAGCCCAGTTGAGTGTCAGGCCGGCCGCGGCGAGGTGGTTGCGGTCAGCGCCCTCGAGCACCAGCCGCGACGCCGTGTCCGCCGGCCGCTGCCAGCTGTTGTCGACGCCGATCCGCTCGACCTCAGCGTCGTACGCCTCGGCTTCGAAGGAGACGCCATGGCCGAGCGGTACGTCGACCGACCAGTCCCAGTGGACTACGCCGTCGTCGCGGGTGATCCGGGCCTCGGTCGAGCCGCAGCCCGATTCGCCGCACTCGCATCGGGCCACGATCACGCGCCGCGGCTCGGTGGTCGCGACGAGCTGATTGGCCGGAACGAACAGATCGAAAGGGTGCATGCCCATGCCGGCGCCGACTTGGGTGATCTCCAGTTCGTTGACGTGGATCAGCACCTCGAAGCCTTCGTCGTTCGGCGTGATGTGCAGGCTGAGGCGGTCGGTGGGCAGACGTGCGTACGACGTACCGCTGACGCGCTGACCGGGTGATGTGGGGTCCGGCTGCGGGACGTCAAGCTCGTCCAGGGCGTCGAGGAGCAGTTGGCGGAGCGGCCCGGGCCTGGAGGAGCGCGGCATGCCGGCGAGCTCGCGCAGGGCAGGGGAGTCGAGGCCGTCCACGAGGGCCCGGGTAGCAGCCTCGATCGGACGGTCCGTGTCGGCCCAGTGCGGATCCACGGAGCAGCGCGCTGCAGCGTCGTACAGGCGCTGCCTGGCTGAGGTCTCCATGTGACCATCATCGCGGTAATCCAGCTGACCACCCCGAACGCCCGGTGAGAGGGTGTGGGGGTGCTGGTGGTCGTGGTCGTGCTTGGGGCGGCGGTGTTGCATGCCACCTGGAACGCGATGGCTCACGGGGCGCCGGATCGGGTTGCTGGGCTGGCGTTGTTCGAGCTCGCGGCGGGGGTGATCGGGCTCGTCGCGGTGCTCGTCATGGGGCTGCCGCCGGCCGGGACGTGGTGGTACATCATCGCGTCCGCGCTGCTGCATCTCGCGTATCTCGGTGGACTGCTCGCGTCGTACCAACTCGGTCAGTTCAGCCAGATGTACCCGTTGGCCCGCGGTACGTCGCCGTGGGTCGTGGCCGTGGTGTCGATCGTCGTACTGCACCAGACCCTGGCCGTCCTCGAGTTGGCCGGCGTACTGCTCGTGTCGGCCGGGCTGATCGCGCTCGTGTTCATCGGCCGCCCGGGACGCGGACAGGTCCCCGCGCTGTTCGCCGCGATCGGGACGGGGCTGATGATCGCGTCGTACACGGTCGTCGACGGGCTCGCCGTCCACAAGATGCCGGTGGCGACGTACATGGGCTGGGTGTTCATGCTGCAAGGGTTCGCGGTCCCGCTGGCGGTGCTGGCCTGGCGCGGTCCAAGAGCCTTCGACCTACCCCGCCCCGCGATCCTCTCCGGTCTCGCGGGCGGGGTCGTCTCGATGGCGGCGTACGGCCTCGTCCTCTGGGCCCAGACCCGCGGCACCCTGGCCGCGATCGCCGCCCTCCGCGAAACCAGCATCATCTTCGGCGCCATCATCGGCGCGATCTTCTTCCACGAACGCTTCGGCCCCAAACGAGCCGCCGCCGCAGCCGTCGTAGTCGCCGGCATCATCCTCATCACCACCGGCTGACCCCTCCGCCGAGTCGTGGGATCTGGCTGGAGATCCAAGCCCCGATCCACGACTCGGCGATCCGGACCTGAGCCAATCGCCACGACTCGGCGAAGCTGGGCTACCGGCAGATGCGGCCGGCGCGGGTTAAATAGAATCGGTGAAGGTCCAGTGGCGTGTGTTGGTCGACCATCGGGACTTTCTGCGGTTGTTCGTCGGCAACTCGGTCTCTCTGCTGGGGTCGAGCGTGACGACTGTTGCCTTGCCCTTGACCGCGGTCCTGGTTCTCGGCGCCTCGCCGGTGCAGATGGGGTTGCTGGGGGCGGTCTCGTTCCTGCCGCACCTCGTCCTGGGTCTACCAGCAGGAGTGTGGGTTGACCGGCTGTCGTACCGCCGAGTCATCGTCGGTGCTGATCTGTTGGCCGCGGCCGCGCTGACAGCAGTGCCGATTCTGGCGGCGACGGGACTGTTGCAGATGTGGCAGCTGTACGTCGTTGTTGTGGTCACCGGGACCTGCAGCCTGTTCTCGGTGATCGCGGCGCAGTCCTTCGCGCCTGTCCTGGTTCCACGCCGCGAATTGTTGGCGGCCAACAGCGCGCTCGCGCTCAGCAACTCCGTCGTCGCCACCAGCGGCAATGCTCTCGGCGGCGTGCTGGTCCAGCTCCTCACCGCCCCGGTGGCGATCGCCGTTGATGCCGTCTCGTTCCTGCTGTCGGCGCTGTCGAACGCGCGGATCACTGTCGCGGGCCGATCTGTTGCCGACTCGGCCAAGGAGTCGATGTTCAAGGGCATCTGGGCGGGCTTCCGGGCCGCGCTCGAGCACCCCGCGCTCCGGGCGACCACGATCGCCGCGACCGTCGGTGCGCTGGCCGGTCAGATGCAGGGCGTGATCGTGGTCCTGTTCCTGGTCCGCGATCTCGGTCTGTCGGCCGGCCTGGTCGGCCTGGCCTTCGCGGTGTCCGGCCTCGCCGGAATCGTTGGCGCCACCATCGGAGTACAGATCACCGGCCGGCTCGGCAACGGACCCGCCTTCATCGTCGGTACGACGCTGTCGAGCCTGGCCGGGTTGGTGATGGCCGCCGCCGGAGGGCCACCCGCACTGGCCCTGGCGGTCGTGATCATCGCGCAACTCCTCCGCGGCTGGGGCCCGTCGCTGTGGGGCATCAACCAGCAGACCATCCGCCAAACCCTGACCCCACCAGCCCTCCTCGCCCGAACCCAGGCCACCTGGCGCTTCCTGGTCCACGGAACGCAACCAATCGGCGCCCTCCTGGGCGGCACCCTCGCCACCCTGACCAGCTTCCGCACCACCCTCGTCATCAGCAGCCTGATCATGCTGCTGAGCACCACACTCGCCCTCTTCAGCCCTCTACGAACACTCCGCCAACTCCCCGACGCCGACATCGCAACGCACTCTCGTTGACAACCGCCGAACCCAGACCCGACTGCAGCGGTCTGAACTGGGATCGCTTGGGTCTGGGGAGACATCCTGTGGGGGCGCTGGACAGGAAATAACCTGTTCAACCCCACACCGGCCACCGCACCACAACATCCGTCGAATAACACGAGCGCGGCCCGGCGGAGCAGGAGATAGATCAGTCGCGCCGTAGACGTGTCCGCTGAGGGCGCGTAGCACCGACCACGTTCTCCCGCACACCACAGTCCGCTGTGAGCGGGGGTCCCGGGCGGGGGACCCCCGCTCGGTTCAGGGGGTTACGGCGTCCAGGGCGTCGGCGATGCCTTCGCCGTAGAAGGCGTTGTTGGTGGGGGTGCCGGTGCAGCGGGGGTCGGGGGTGGTGGGGCAGGCGGTGTCGTCGGCTTCGCGGTGGAGGGCGCGTTCGATGTCGCGGGGGCCCCACCACGGGTGGGTGGACTTCATCAGGGCGGCGATGCCGGCGACGTGCGGCGACGCCATCGACGTACCGCTGAACTTGGCGTAGCCGCCGGGGACTGTGGACAGGATCGAGCTGCCGGGGGCGGCGACGTCGATCTTGTTCAAGCCGAAGTTGGAGAAGCTGCTCTTCGCGCCGGCTTGGGTGGTGCTGGCGACGGTGATGACGCCGGGGAGTTCGGTGGGCATGTCGAGGCAGTCGTTGTTGATCGTCCGCGTGACGGCGGTCGAGTCGTTCGGGCTGTTGCTGTCCGTGGTCTTGTTGGACAGGTCGTAGTTCGAGTTACCGGCGGCCGCGACCGAGAGCGTGCCTTGGCCGGTCGCCCACGCGTACGCGCGCCGTACGGCTTCCTGCACCGCGCCCTGGTCGCCGTTGTCCTTGCACCAGAACTCGTACGGGTCGATGAAGTAGCTGTGGTTCGTGATGGCCATCCGGTGCTGCGCGGCCCACACGATCCCGCAGATCGAGTACTCCGGGTAGATGTAGCCGGCGTCGTTCACGACCTTGACGGACGCGATCCGTACGCCGGGCGCGACCCCGACGATGCCGACGCCGTTCCGGGCCGCGGCGACTGTGCCGGCGACGTGTGTGCCGTGCGCGCTGGTCGTCGGCCGCCAGGCGCCCGCGGTGGTGTCCGGTACGCCGTTGTTCACGCAGCTGACGGAGTCGGCCGCGTCGAAGTTCGGTGCGAGGTCGGGGTGGGTGTCGTCGACGCCGCTGTCGTTGATGCCGACCAGCACCTTGCGGGAGCCGTCGGTGATCGCGTGCGCCTGATCCGCCTTGATCTGGACCATGTCCCACTGCTCGCCCTCGCGCGGGTCGGCGACCGGAGTCGCTTCGGCGAGGTCGTTCGAGTTCAGCCCGCCGGGGCCTTCGCTGACCGCGGCGGTCCGGGTGGCGCCGACGGATTGCACGTCACGCACACTGCGGACCTTGGTCTTGAAGTCCGGGTTCGTCGACTGCGCGATCACCACGCCGAGCTGCTTGTACGAGACCAGGACGGTCCCGCCGGCCGCTTTCACCGCGTCCTCGGTCTTGCGGACGTGACCCGGCGTGGCCTTCGTGTTGACCACGTAGTTCATCAGCGGGCCGGGAGCCGGGTCGGCTTGCGCCGTGGTTGCGGCGCCCAGGGACACACAGGCCAGGGCGATGGCGGAGAGGCCGGCCGCCATTCGGCGGGGGCGGGACGTTCGGGACAAGGTGCCTCCTCAGGGCCGGCCGGGCGGACGGGCCCGGTATGCCGAGACTTTAGAGCGGATTCGGGAAGCGCGGAGTCCTTCATCCACAACGCAGGGGAAACCCTGCATCACGCTCAGTCCCCCACACCCTGTGGATCAGCCTGTGGATAACTCGTGGAAAAGTTGGGGAATACCCGGCCGAAGCGGTGGATTGAGGTGTGTAAGATAGATACAACAGAGATACGAGCCGTATGGGTGGGAGTTCAGTGGTAGGCGGGGACCCGGCGCAGGCGCCGGATGCGTTGGTATTGGGTGACGAGACCGCGGAGATCGCCCGTGTGGTCGTCGAGGCGGCGCCGGGGGTGGAGAAGATCCCCGCGGCCGAGCGCGTGTACGCGTACGTGAAGGCCGCGATCCTGGACCGGGTCTATCCCGGCGGCGAGCTGCTCACCGAGGGTGAGCTGGCCGCCGCGGTCGGCGTTTCCCGTACGCCGGTGCGCGAGGCGCTGCTCCGCCTCGAGGAGTCCGGCCTCGTCAAGCTGTACCCGAAGCGTGGCGCGCTCGTCCTCCCGGTGCTGCCGCAGGAGATCGACGATGTCCTCGAGGCCCGCGAGCTGATCGAGACGCACGCCGCCGCCAAGGTCTGGCCGCGCCGCAAGCAACTGGTCGAGACTCTGACCGCGCGCGTCGACGAGATGCGCGCGCACCGCAGGACCGGTGACGCGAAGAGCTTCCTGGAGGCCGACCGGGCCTTCCACGAGGCCATCGTCGATGCCGCTGGCAACCAAATCCTGGCGAAGCTCTACAACAGCCTGCGGGACCGTCAGGTCCGGATGGGCGTGCCCGGGATCGAGGTCCAGCCGGTCCGGATGGACAAGTCGATCACCGCGCACCAGGAGATGATCGACGCGCTCGGCGGCAACAGCGTCAAGCGCTTCCGGGAACTCGTCGTCGCCCACATCGACACCGCCGCGACGGATCTACGGGGCACTCGGTGACCGAACTCCTCTTCCCCCTGGGCGGTCGGCGAGCCTGGGCGGTGTGGGCCACTGCTGTCCTGACGTACCTCGTGACCGTGCTGCACCGCGGCTCGATGAGCGTGGCCGGCCTCCAGGCCGCGGAACGCTTCGACATCTCCGCCTCCGCTCTGGCGAGCTTCACCGTCGTGCAGCTGACGGTGTACGCCGCTATGCAGGTGCCCGTCGGCGTACTACTCGACAGGTACGGCTCCAAGCGCCTCCTGATCACTGCGTCCGGTCTGCTGTTCCTAGCGCAGTCCGCGTTCAGCCTGGTCGACTCGTACCCCGCTGCGCTCGCCGCACGCGCCGTACTGGGTGTAGGCGACGCTCTGGTCTTCATCAGCGTGCTGCGCGTAGTCATGTCCTGGTTCCCCGCGCTACGGCAGCCGGTGATGTCGCAGGCGACTGGAATGCTCGGTGGTCTCGGAGCGATCATGTCGACCGTTCCGATGGCCGCTGCCTTCCATGCCTTCGGCTGGACGACCACCTTCGCCAGCGCGAGTGTGCTGAGTCTCCTGGCCGGTCTGCTCGTGCTGTTCCTCATCAAGGACTCGCCGTACGACGAACCGCTCCGCCGGGCCAAGCAGCCGCTGTACGAGGTCAAGAGGAACCTGCGCCGCGCCTGGCAGGAGCCAGGTACGCGACTCGGGCTGTGGACGCACTTCACCACCAGCTTCTCCGGCAGCACGTTCGGCCTACTCTGGGGCTACCCGTTCCTCGTGCAGGGACAGGGCCTCGCTCCGACGACCGCTGCGGCCATGCTGATCATCCCTGTGCTGGCAGGGCTCTGCTATGGCCCGCTCGTCGGGCGGTACGCCGCCAAGTTCCCGTTCTACCGCTCCTGGATCGTGCTTGCGGTGATCGCGGGCTCGGTCGTGATGTGGACCGTCGTACTGCTCTGGCCGGGTCGTGCGCCGTTGCCGGTGCTCCTGGCGCTCATCGTCGTACAGGCGGCCGGCGGCCCGGGGTCGATGCTCGGGCTCGACTACGCGCGGACGTTCAACCCCACAACGCGGTTCGGTGCGGCCAACGGGATGGTCAACACCGGCGGGTTCATCGCCACCCTGATCTGCATCGGCATGGTCGGCGTACTGCTGGACGCGTCGTCAGGTGGTGCACCGATGGCGATCGACGACTTCAAGTTCGCCCTGGCGTTCCAGTACGTGCTGTGGGCGATCGGCACGCGCCAGATCCTCAAGTACCGGCGGAAGGCCCGCGGCAACCTGGCGCGGTACAACCCCGAGGCCTACCAGGCCCTGCTCGCCAACGAGATCGTCCCGCTGAAGGGCTAACCCTGTTTGTGGACATGCGGTTCGAGAACCGCACGTAGCTGACGTGAGGACGGCCTGCTCTCCTCTTCCGAGTGACCCGTGCCTGTCGTTCGCAGGAACGTCTGGCACGGGTCCGCGTCCTCCTTGAGCACGTTGCCGACGAACCCGTTCCCCGCGACCTCCGCCTCCGCCAGCTTCTTGCCCGACCGCGCCTCGTACACCAGGACGGAGTACAAGCCCTGGTACAGGTCGATGGTCCGTACTCCCTTCGAGTACTCGCACCGCTTGACGAACCCGCCCCGCTCGACCCGGTTGACACAGCTGACCAGCTGCACCGCGGCCGGGTCCTCCGGGAACCACACGCGGATCTCCGGGTCGTCGCTGGGCAGTGAGACGCCGCCGTTCACGATCTCGATCGGGTGCGGCGACGGACCCTGGTACGCCGCTGCCTGGTCGAAGGACCGTGGTGACTCGCACATGCGGGCGTAGTCCGCGACCTTGAACGGCTCCGGCTCGAACACGGCGTACCCGATCGCCCCTGCGGCGACCACTGCCACCGCGACCCCCACCACAGCACCACGTCGCACGGCGCCCCTCCTCACGTCGAACGCGCGAACAGCCGCGAAACAGCACCGTACTGGCACGAAAGGGGCGTCACCTGTCACGGCCTGTCAGCCGAGTGCCAGAGCGGTGCCAGGGCCGCGCGGCACGGTAGTCCCAGTGCAATGCAGAACTCTGGGAGGAACCCGATGACCACAACGAACCAGGTCGCCATCGAGGCGGTCGGTCTGGTCAAGAAATATGGCAGTACGACCGCGCTGGCCGGCGTCGACCTGAGCGTGCCGACCGGCACGGTTCTCGGCGTCCTCGGGCCGAACGGCGCCGGCAAGACGACCGCGGTCCGCATCCTCGGCACGCTGCTCCGGCCGGACAGCGGCCACGCCACCGTCGGCGGGTACGACGTCGTCCGGGAAGCCGGCAAGGTGCGGAGCATCATCGGCCTGACCGGGCAGTACGCGAGTGTCGACGAGGACATGTCCGGCCGCCGCAACCTGATCATGATCGGCCGCCTGCTCGGCTACTCGCGGACGCAGGCCCGGGCCCGGGCGGACGAGCTGCTGGAGCGGTTCGAGCTGGTCGACGCCGGTGACCGGATCGCGAAGACGTACTCCGGCGGTATGCGCCGCCGGCTCGACCTGGCCTCGAGCCTGGTCGGCAACCCGAGCATCCTGTACCTGGACGAGCCCACGACCGGTCTGGACCCGCACGCCCGCAACGGCGTCTGGGAGACGGTCCGGAACCTGGTGCTTGATGGGACCACGGTGCTGCTCACCACGCAGTACCTGGAAGAGGCCGATGCGCTCACCGACTCGATCGTCGTGTTCGACAAGGGCTCCGTGGTCGCGAACGGCCGGCCTGCCGAGCTGAAGGCGCAGGCGGGCAAGCAGTCGCTGGACGTCCGCCCGGCCGAGCCGGCCCACCTCGAGCGGGTCGCCGCGATCGTCGCCGAGTCGGTCGGTACCCGCCCGTCGGTCGACGTGGTGAACACGCTGGTCAGTGTCCCGGTGACGGACGGTTCGTCGATGCCGGTCGTCGTACGGCGGCTGGACGAGGCCGGGATCGCGGTGACCGAGTTGTCGCTGCGACTGCCCAGCCTGGACGAGGTGTTCCTGGCCTTGACCGGCCACACCGCCGAAGAGAAGAAGTCCGACGCCGTCCTGGAAGGAGCGAGCCGATGAGCACCGCAACTCTTGAACCCGCCGCCCACCGGTCCCGGCCGTTCGCCTGGGTGCAGCAGAGCCTGACCCTGGCCTGGCGGAACATCGTCCGGATCCGGCAGAACCCGGAAGCCCTGGCGGACGTGACGTTCCAGCCGATCATCTTCCTGGCGCTGTTCCTGTTCGTGTTCGGTGGCGCGATCTCGCAGGGCGGCGGCTGGCGCGGGTACCTGCCGCAGCTGCTGCCCGGCCTGCTCGTCCAGACCGTGGTGTTCGCGACGATGGGCACCGGGGTCGGGCTGAACGACGACTTCGCGAAGGGTGTCTTCGACCGGTTCCGCAGTCTGCCGATCGCCAGGATCTCGCCGCTGATCGGTGCGGTTCTCGGTGACGCGGTCCGGTACTCGCTGTCGATCACCGTCTTGATGGTGAGCGGCTTCGTGCTCGGTTTCCGTTTCGACAACGGGGTCGGCAACGGCCTCCTGGGCATGCTGATCGTGCTGCTGTTCGCGCTGTCGATGTGCTGGATCTGGGTCTGGCTCGGCCTGGTCATGAAGACCGCCCAAGGCGTGCAGGGCATCGCGTTCCTGGTGATGTTCCCGCTGACCTTCGGCAGCAACATCTTCGTCCCGGCCAGCACGCTGCCCGATTTCCTGCAGGCCTTCGTGAAAGTCAGCCCGATCACCTACCTCGTGGACACCGAGCGGGCCCTGATGAGCGGCGGAGCACTCCAGAAGCCGTTGCTGATCACGCTGGCCTGGATGGTCGGCCTGGTCGCGGTCTTCGCCCCGCTGGCGATCCGCGCCTACCGCCGCCGTACCTGATCACCTGATCACTGAGGGGCCGGGGATGTTTCCCCGGCCCCTCGCCGTTTCATCGCCTGTGGCGATCGCATCGATCGGAAACCATCGCTTTTCCGCATGCTCCCGCCGCACCTAGTGTCGTTGTCATGCACCCGATTCCCGAGCAACTCTCGAGCCCTCGAGGTACGCCGCTGACGGCACTCGACTGGGCGGACGCACAGACACGGGTAGCCGAGGCCGACGACTTCCTGCTCGCGACCACCGACCCGGACGGGCGACCACACGTGGTACCGGTGCTCGCGGTGTCTCTCGAGGGCACGGTCTGCTTCGTCACCTTCCGGGGTTCGCGCAAGACCCGCAACCTCGAACGTAACAGCGGTTGCGCGGTCACGGTGCCCGGTCCTGACGTCGACCTGGTTCTCGAAGGCGCGGCTCATCGCGTTCAGGACGTTGCCAGGCTGCAGGCGATCGCGGACCTGTTCCCGGCCAAGTACCCGTGGTGGCACCCGGTCGTCCGGGACGGCGAGTTCTACGACCCGGCCGACACCGACCCACGGCATGTCTACGCGCTCGAGCCGGCGCAGGTGTTCGCGTTCGGCAAGGAGCACGGATTCACTGCCACTCGCTGGCGCTGCTGAACCGAAAGGTGACTACCAATGACAACCATGACCACCGACGAATGGCGATCCTTCGTGACCGAGGGGACGAGGCTTGCTCATGTCGCGCTCACGCGTGCCGACGGGCGGCCGCATGTCACTCCGGTGTGTTTCGTTCTTGATGGGGACGAGCTCGCGTTCGCGCTGTCGCCCGGGAGCGTCAAGGGCAAGAGCCTGGCGCGTGATCGGCGCATCGCGGCCTGCGTGAGCGACGACGTGCAGCCGTACAGCTTCGTGACGATCGAAGGAACCGCACGTATCTCGTCCGATCCGGACCAGGTGAAACTCGTGGGCGCGGGGATCGCCGACCGCTACTACCCCGAGCAGCTCGCGGAGCAAGTGGCCGAAGCGTTCGTCCAGGGCGGCTTCACCGCAGTACGCATCGACATCGCGAGCGTCATCGCCCGATCCGGTCTCGGCTGAGCAGAACTGTCCATGGCGTCCAGCAGAGTGTGGGTATGACGACCAACTGGACGCTCACCATCGACTGTGCGGATCCGGCGCTCGTCGCGCGCTTCTGGTGTACGGCGCTCGGCTACATCGAGGCGGATCCGCCGCAGGGCTGGGACACCTGGGAGGACTGGCTCATCGACCTGAACGTCCCCAAGGAAGACTGGAACGGTGGCGCGTCGATCTCGGATCCGAACGGCGTACTCCCGAACATCTCGTTCCTCAAGGTCCCCGAGCCCCGCACCGCCAAGAACCGCCTGCACCTGGACCTCCAGGTAGCAGGCGGCCGCGCCGTACCCCAGCATCTCCGCGAACAACGCATCCGCACCACCGCGGCCACCCTGATCGCCGCCGGCGCCACCCTCTTCCAAGAGGTCCCGATGGACAACTCCACAACCCTCGACCACCTCTGGCTGAAAGACCCCGAAGGCAACGACTTCTGCGTCGTCTAGCTCGCCGCCACCAGTTCGAGCAGCCCGGGGAAGCGAGTGTTCAGATCGTCGACGCGCACATGACTGCGCCGCTCGAGGCCGTACTGACGCTGGCGGATCACGCCGGCCTCGCGTAATGCCTTGAAATGGTGGGTGAGCGACGACTTCGGCCGGTCGAACCCGAACCAGCCGCAGGTGTGGTCGAACGCTTCCGACTCCAAGAGCAGCCGCCGCACGACCTCCAGGCGCAGCGGATCGCTCAGTGCGGCGAACACCTGCTCCAGCCGGATCTCGTCCCGAGCCGGCTCCACCAGCGGCTTCGGCAGCTCGGCCGGCGCCGGCGGTGTCGCGAACACCCGTCCAGTGCGTGACATCCGTTCCTCCTCAGTACGACTTTTATCGTACTACGTGTTAAGTTCGAAAAAAGTCGTACTGAGGAGGAACACTCATGAAGACAGGCTGGGTGTGGTTGGCGGCATGGCCGGTGACCGCGGTCTTCGTCCTGTCCAACGCGGCGACACCGCTGTACGTCGTGTGGCAACGGGAGATCGGGTTCTCGAAAGGGACGCTGACCGTCGTCTTCGCCAGCTACATCGTCGGACTGCTCGGCTCGCTCCTCGTGGCCGGCGTCGTCTCGGACCGGGTCGGCCGCAAACCAGTGCTGCTTCCCGCGCTCGGTCTCGCTCTCGCCGCCTGCGCGGTGTTCGCGACCAGCACGAGCGTCCCGATGCTGATGATCGCCCGGCTGTTCACCGGCATCGCGGTCGGAGCCGTCGTCTCGGCCGGGATGGCCGCCGTGACCGACGTCGGACGGAACCACAAGCCGCTCGCCGCACTGCTCGCCTCGTGTGCGATGGTCCTGGGCGCGGGCACAGGTCCGCTGCTCGCGGGCGTTCTCTCCGAGACGCTTCCGGGCCCGACCGTCACGGTCTTCGTCGTCGAGGCGGCTCTGCTGATCAGCGCGGTCGCCGTCGTCCTGCGACTGCCGATCGAGCGTCCGCCGTACCGGTCGGGAGCCTGGATCCGTGTGCCCGGCGTACCGTACGGGACCGGCCGGCAGTTGCTGCTCGGGGTCGCGGTCTTCGCGCCCGGCATCACGGCAACGTCGTTCGTGTTGTCACTCGGGCCGTCGTTGCTGTCCGGGCTGCTCGGCACGACCAGCCGGATCGTCGCGGGCGCGACCGCCTTCACGATGTTTCTCACCGCGACCGCCGTCCAGTTCGCCGTACGTCGGTTGCCGCGGCGGTGGATCCTGGCGCTCGGAGCCGCCAGTACCTCACTCGGCATGGTCGCGCTGGTTCTGGCGGTCCATGCGTCGTCGGTGGTCGCACTTGTGGGGTCCGCCCTGTTGGCCGGTGCGGGACAGGGGATGGGCCAGCTCGGTGGCTTGTCCTTGCTCAACTCCTCCGTCCCGCCGGAGCGGTTGGCGGAGGCGAATGCCGCGCTGAACGTCGGGGGCTACATACCGGCCGGGCTGCTGCCGGTGTCGGCCGGTTACCTCACGGACTCGGTCGGTCTGACCGCCGGCACGACCGCGTTCGCTGGGACATTGCTCGCGTTCGCGGTGGCAGGCGGCCTGACCGTCGTTCTCAGCCGCCGCTGATCTCGCCGAACGACAACGGTTCGCGGGTGCAGAGGTAGGTTGCCCAGTGCAACTTTGTGGGGTGGCCGGCGGGGTCGCGGGTGATGCGGAGGAGTTCGCCGGTTTCGCGGCCGGAGACGGTGCGGTAGGTGTCTTCGGAGACGCGTTCGAAGACGGCGGGTGACTGGTACTCGGCGGCCGCGGGGGACTTGGCTTCGAGGACGCCGTTCTTCACGGAGAAGACGAACGGGCTGCCTTCGGTGAACCACGTGCCGAGGACGCCGGCGAGTTCGGCGGGGACCTCGGTGCCGGGAACCCAGGCCTCCGGCGGGAGCGGGTCGTCCTCGAGGACCTTGATGATCAGGTCCGTGGCCAGCGCGCTGGGCGCCGGCGACGACGTGGCGCCGAACAGCGCGATCCCCGCCGTACCGGACGCGCGGTCGACGAACGTCGAGGTGATGTGGCCGGGCATCCCGCCGTCGTGGCCGACGAACAGCCGGTCGCCCCGGCGCAGCAGCATGAACCCGAGCCCGAACGCGAGCTGCCAACGGTCCACGTCGGCCATGATCTGCACCTGGCACATCTCGTCCAGGGTGTCCTTCGACAGCACCTCGTCGACCGGGTTCGCGACGAACATCGCCCACTTCGCCAGGTCCTCCGCGGTCGACGCGAGCCCGCCGCACGCGTCCATCGCGCCGATGTCGAGCAGCGGCTCGCGGACCGGTACGTCGGTCCACGGTGGCACGTAGTACCCGGTCTGCGCGGGCCCGCCGTCCATGCCGACCGTCGTACGGCGCATCTCCAGCGGGTCCAGAATCCGCGCCTTGACCGCGTCGTACCAGGACCGGCCGTCGATCCGCGCGACGATCTCGCCGAGCAGCGAGAACACCAGGTTCGAGTAGTGGAACCGGTGGTGCGGCTTGCCGATCCGCTCCGCCCCGTTCCAGCCCGGCACGAGGTCCTCGCGGGACGGGAACTTCATCAGGTCCCACACGTCGCCGATCGGCTCACGCTGCATCCCGCTGGCGTGGCTGAGCATCTGCCGGACGGTGATGCCTTCGTGTTTGCTGTCCGGGATCAGCTTCTCGATCGGGTCGTCGAGGCTGAGCTTGCCCTCGTCGCGCAACGCCATCACCGTCACCGCGGTCAGCGTCTTGCTCTGCGACGCGATCAGGAACTGCGAGTCCGCGGTCGGCGGTACGCCGGGATTCTCCAGGTCGGCCGACCCGACCCCGGTCGACCAGGCAAGCGCCCCGGCGCGGGCAACAGCACCCACCACTCCGGGAACCCGGCCCTTCGATTGACGTTCGGCGACGATACGAGAGAGCGCGACCTGAGTCTGCGCAGCGATTTCAGTCACGACCCCCGACCTTAGAGGGCCGAATGACAAAAGGCACGGGTGTTTGGTCGGGCGGATGTGCGAGGCTGGTGGGGTGCGCATAGCGGTGCTTGGGCCTCTCGCGATGTGGGCGGCCGATGGGACTCCGCTCGACATCCGCGGGGTCCGCCTGCGCGGATTGCTCGCGCGCCTGGCGTTGAGCGCGGGCCGGCCGGTCAGCGTCGAGACCCTGGTCGACGGGCTGTGGGGCAGTGAGGCTCCGAGTGCGAACGCGCTGCAGTCGCTGGTGTCCCGGCTGCGGGCGAGCCTGCCGGCCACCGAGTCGAGCATCTCCGTCCAGTCCGGTCCGGCGGGTTACACGCTGACGATCGGCCCGGACTGCGTCGACGCGCTCCAGTTCGAGGAGCTGGTACGGCGGGGGCGCGCGCACCTCACGTCCGACCCGGAGCAAGCGCACGTGCTCCTCACGCAGGCCGAGAAACTGTGGCGCGGCGATGCCCTCACCGACCTGCGCGACCTCCCGTTCGCCGCGGTCGAGGCGGACCGGCTGGCCGAGCTGCGGCTCGCTGCCTCGGAGGACCAGGCCGAGGCCGCCGTCAGCTGCGGTCACGCCCGCGACCTGATCACCGACCTCGAGCATCTCGCCGTCACCCACCCGCTCCGCGAGCGCGTGCACGAGCTCCTGATCCGCTCCCTGTACGCCGACGGCCGCCAGGCGGAAGCGTTGGCGGCGTACGAACGTGTCCGCACCACACTGGCTGACGAACTGGGAGCCGACCCCGGCGCTCGTCTCCGCGACCTGCACGTCTCGGTGCTGCGTGGTGACGCGGTGGACCCGACGGCGAAGACAGCCTCCGTACCAGCGCCGGCAGCGCCCCGCAGCAACCTGCGGGCGCCGTTGACGAGCTTCGTCGGCCGCCGCGAGGACGTGGCGGAGCTGACCCGGCTGCTGAGCAACGGGACCCGTCTGGTGACCATGGTCGGACCAGGCGGCGCAGGAAAGACCAGACTGGCCACTGAGACCGGTCGAACGCTGGTAGGCCAGTCAGGTGACGGCATCTGGTTCATAGAGCTCGCACCACTCGGTGACGCGGCCGACGTGGCACCCGCGGTCCTGTCCACCCTCGGTGCCAGCGAGTACGTCGACATGGCGCCCGCACGCCTCGCGCCCAAGCACATCCCGACCAGCCGGGCCGCGACGCTGCGACTGGTCGAGGTCATCGGTGACCGTCGCATCCTGCTCGTCTTCGACAACTGCGAACACCTGGTCCAGGAGGTCGCCGGACTCGTAGACTCGCTCCTCGCCTCCTGCCCGCGGTTGCGGGTGCTGACCACGAGCCGTGAGCCGTTGAGCATCCCCGGCGAGCACCTGCATCCGGTCGGTCCGCTCGGCATGCCCCCGGAGGACGCGCCCGCCGACGAGTACCCCTCGGTGCAGTTGTTCGTCGACCGCGCCCGCGCCGTACGTCCTGACTTCCGGCTGACCGACGCCAACCAGGAGGCGGTCGCCGAGATCTGCAGGCGGCTCGACGGGATGCCGCTGGCGATCGAGCTCGCGGCAGCTCGGCTGCGGGCGCTCAACCCGCCGCAGATCGTGGACCGGCTCGCTGACCGCTTCCGGTTGCTGACCAGCGGCTCCCGGACCGCACTGCCTCGTCACCAGACTCTGCGGGCTGTGGTGGAGTGGAGTTGGGACCTGCTGGACCCTGACGAGCAGGCAGTCGCCCGGCGGCTCTCACTCTTCTCCGGCGGCGCAACGCTCGAGGCGGCCGAGCAGATCTGCAGTGACGAGAGCATCCCGCCGGAGTCTGTGCTCGGCGTGCTCGCATCCCTTGTGGACAAGTCACTCGTCGAGGCCGCGGCCGACCAACGGTCCGTGCGCTACCGGATGCTGGAGACGGTCCGTGCGTACGGCGCCGAGCAGCTGAGGGCCTCGGGTGAGTACGACCGCTTCCGGCACGCGCACACGACGTACTTCAGCCGCATGCTCCGCAAGGCCCGGCCGAAGCTGCGGACCGGTGAGCAGACCGAGTGGATCGCCCGGCTGACCGCCGACAACGAGAACCTGATCGACGCACTCCGGACGGCGATCGACATCGGGTCGGCGCGGGTCGCCGTTCAGATGGTCGCCGTACTGGGCGAGTACTGGACGATGAGCGGCCGCCCGGCCGAAGCGGTCAGCTGGATGCAGGCGGCCCTCGCCGTACCGGGCAAGAGCGTTCCGCTGGACAAGGCCGAGGCCCTGTACCTGCTCGCACTCGGCCGGATGTCCACTGAGGAGGATCCGGCCACCTCGTTCCAGCAGATGATCCGCGGACTCGCCACGGTCCGCTGGATGACCCGGCGGCACCGGATCCTCGTCGACTCCGGCATCGGACTGTTCACCAACGCGGTGTGGGCGGCCATCCGGCGGGACAAGGTGACCTGCTTCGCCGAGCTCGAGGCCGCGGGCCGGCATCCGGATCCCTGGATCCGGAACATGGGTGTGATGACCGGCGCGATGTTCCGCGAGAACGAAGGCGAGGTCGACGAGATGGCGGCCAACCTCACCATCGCGCTCGAGGGTTTCCGCGAACTCGGAGACCGCTTCGGTACCTCGATGGCGCTGCGCGGACTCGCCGGCTACCAGGCCAGCAACGGTGAGCACGCCCAGGCCCTGGAGTCACTGACCGAGGCACTCCGGCTGGTCGAGGAGCTCGGTACGACGGAAGGCGTCGCGCAACTGCTCGGTGGCTCCGCGGTGAGCCGCACCGAGCTCGGCGACTACGACGGGGCCCGCGCCGATCTGGAGCAGGCGCAGCGGCTGTCCGAGGAGACCGGCTCGCGGGGCGGGCAGGCGATGGCGTACATGGGATTCGCGCGGCTGGCGCACCGCACCGGTCGCTTCGACGAGGCGAAGGAGCTGGCGGAGCGCGGCTACTCGATGCTCGACCTCGCTGCGGAGCACGTGGCACCGCATGGACTGGCCGCTCTGCTGTCGCAGCTGAGCCGGATCTACGCGTCCACTGGTGACGTCGAAGAGGCGCAGCGCTGCGGCCGCGAGGCGATCCAGTTGGCGCTCAGCACCGAGGACATGCCGGTTGCGGCGACTGTGGTCGAAGCTGCGACGGACGCGCTCGTCGCAGCCGCGGGGAACCGCACAGCCGAGCTGGCAGTGGCTGCCCGCACGCTCGGTCTCGCGGCCGCGATCAAGGGCATGCGGGCGATCCCGGACGCCGACGTACAGCGTCTCGTCGACGGGCTCCGTGATGCCCTGGGCAACGAACAGTACGAGACGGCGTACGGCGAAGGCGCTGCCCTCACCCGCGTCGACGCGGTCGCCGAACTCCGGAAACGCTTCGTCGACTAAGCCGTGATCAGCTGGACCGCCAGCTCGCGGAGGGACTGCTGGATCGTCTGCTCCGGCGGGCGCGGGTCGGCGAGCATCCAGTCGTAGACGACGGTGTTCACCGCGCCGAAGAACGCCAGCGCGAGGAACCGGAAGTCCTTGCGCTTGATCTCGCCGCGCTCGACCGCGGAGTCGCCCAGGGCCTGAACGTTGCGGATCAGCAGCTCCCGGAACGCGATTCGCTGCTCCTCGACCGCCGGGCTGGTGCCGACCACCTCGACGAACGAGATCCGGGCCTGCCGGAGGTCGGCCATGATGGTGCGCAGGTACGAGTCGACGGCCGCGGCGATCCGCTCCCGGACCGGCCGGTCGGCGGTCCGGCGGAGCGCGTCCCCAGTGGTCCGGACCGCGGTCTCGATGACCTGCGCGTGCACCGCGAGGAGCACCGCTTCCTTGTTCTGGAACTCGTGGTAGAAGTGCCGCGTGGACACTTTCGCCTGTGTGCACAGGCGTTCCACGGATGTCGCCGGATATCCTTCGGTCCCGAAGAGTTCGAGCGCGGCAGCCAGTAGCCGTTCCCGGCGCGCGGCCTTCCACTCCTCGACTGACCGCCCGGAATAACGGCGTACGGAGGGTTCCCTCATCACACCTCTTGTCGCTACCCCGTGCCAGATCCCGGACATCCTATCCACCCCTCGGCCCGGGCGTAACCGGGTCCGCACGACGTGCAGCGCTTTGGGCCCGCACCAACCATTCTCCGCGGCCCGAAGTGGTTGGTGGGTGCTCAAAGTCGGCTGGTGGGATGGCATGCTCGGTGTGTCGGCGACCGCCTTCGCTGAGAGGTGAGACGTGGATCCACGGTTCGACCTGCCCTTGTACACGCGGGCTGAGGCAGCGCTGCATCTCGGGCTGCCGGCCACGACGCTCGGGGACTGGCTGCGGTCGGGAGCGCTGGAGGCGAGCAGCGGGAGCCGCGGCGAGCCGACGATCACGTTCGCGGGCCTGGTCGAGACGCACATGCTCCGGCACCTGCGTCGTACCGGCCTGTCCCTGCACGCGATCGGTGAGGCCGCCATCGCCCTGCGCTCCCGGGCCGGCCGCCGCTATCCACTGGCCTGGTCGGGCCTCGCCCACGACGGCCGCGACCTGCTGGTCGAGATCGCCGCCGAGGGCCGCGAACAGGGCTGGGAACGGATCCGCGACAGCCAAGGCGGCTTCCCCGGCGTCCTCCGCCGCGGCTCGGCCGCGATCGGCTGGTCCGACGACGGGTACGCAGGAACGCTCCGGCTCGTGATCTACCACGACATCGACGTGATCGTGGACCCCGAACGCTCCCACGGCCGCCCGATGGTCGACGACGTCCAGGTGGAAGACGTCATCACCCAGATCCGCACCGGCACCCCCTACCGAGACATCGCCACCAAGTTCAACCTCGAGGACTTCGAAGTAGAAGCCCTCGTCCGCCCCCACATCCGCCCACCCGCCTTCCACAAGACGCGGCATCCAAGCGGCCAGACGGAAGCGTTGCTGTGATGGGGCAGTGCACCCCAAGCCGGGGCCTTGCACAAGCAATAACCTGTCCACTGCCCCGGCAAAGGGTGCAATGCCCCCAGAGCTGACCGGGGCCTGCGCTAGCGGGTGCGGAGGTCCTTGATGCGTTTCGCCTTGCCTAGGGAGCGTTCCAGGGCGTGCGGGTCGACGACGTCCACCGCTGCGGTGACGCCGACGCGGTCCTTGATGCGGCGGGACAAGGTTGCTGCGGCGGACGCGCGGTCCGCGAGGCCAGGGGCTGCCTCTACCTGGACGGTGAGCTCGTCGAGGCGGTTTGGGCGGGTGAGGATGCAGAGGTAGTGCGGGGTGAGGCCTTCGACGAGGAGGATCTGTTCTTCGATCTGGGTGGGGAAGACGTTGACGCCGCGGACGATCATCATGTCGTCGGTGCGCCCGGTGATCTTCTCCATGCGGCGCAGGCCGGGGCGGGCCGTTCCGGGGAGCAGGCGGGTCAGGTCCCGCGTGCGGTAGCGGAGTACCGGGAAGGCTTCCTTGGTCAGGGTGGTGAAGACCAGTTCGCCTTCGGAGCCGTCGGGGAGGACCTCGCCGGTGACCGGGTCGATGATCTCCGGGTAGAAGTGGTCCTCCCAGATGTGCAGCCCGTCCTTCGTCTCCACGCATTCCTGCGCGACGCCCGGCCCCATCACCTCGGACAGGCCGTAGATGTCGACGGCGTGGATGCCGGTGCGTTCCTCGACCTCGGTGCGCATCTGCTCGGTCCACGGTTCGGCGCCGAAGATCCCGATCCGCAGCGACGTGTCCCGCGGGTCGAGGCCGCGCGCCTCCATCTCGTCGACGATCGAGAGGAAGTACGACGGCGTGACCATGATGATCCGGGCGCCGAAGTCGCGGATCAGGTCCACCTGCCGTTCGGTCATCCCGCCGGAGACCGGTACGACGGTGCACCCGAGCCGCTCGGCGCCGTAGTGCGCGCCCAGTCCGCCGGTGAACAACCCGTACCCGTAGGCGACATGACAGACATCGCCCGCGCGCCCGCCGGCCGCGCGGATCGAGCGCGCCATCAGGTCGGCCCAGTTGTCGAGGTCGCGTCGCGTGTACCCGACCACCGTCGGTTGCCCAGTGGTCCCGGACGAAGCATGCACCCGCACCACTTCAGCCCTGGGCACCGCGAACATGCCGAACGGGTAGCTTTCGCGCAAGTCCTTCTTCGCGGTGAACGGCAACCGCGAGAGATCCTCCAACGACTGCAGGTCACCGGGCTTGAAGCCGACCGATTCCAACGCGGCCCGGTAGTGCGGGACGTTCTCGTAGGCCCGTCGTACGGTTGCCTGCAGCAACGACAGCTGACGGGACCGCAGTTCGTCGACGGACAGCTGTTCGCCGGCGTCGCGCAGTTCCAACGGGCAGGCATCACCCAGCATGACGACTCCTAGGGACGGGCGAGCAGGGTCGCGATGCCCTGGCCGACGCCGATGCACATGGTGGCCAGCGCGTACCGGGCGTCGCGGTGGCGAAGCTCCAGGGCCGCGGTGAGTGCGAGGCGGGCGCCGGACATCCCCAGTGGGTGACCGAGGGCGATGGCGCCGCCGTTCGGGTTGACGTGCTCGGCGTCGTCGGGCAGGCCGAGTTCCCGCAGTACGGCGAGCGACTGCGCCGCGAACGCCTCGTTCAACTCGATCACGTCGATGTCGGACAACGCGACGCCGGTGCGATCGAGCAGCTTCCGGGTCGCCGGCGCCGGTCCGATCCCCATGATCCGAGGCGGTACGCCGGCTGCCGCCGTCCCCACGACCCGCGCCAGCGGAGTCACGCCGTACCGTTCCACGGCCTCCCCGCTCATCACGAGCAAGGCAGCTGCTCCGTCATTCACCCCGGACGCATTTCCGGCCGTGACAGTCCCGGGCGATCGAAAGGGAGTCTTCAAACCCGCGAGAGCTTCGAGGGAGGTCTCGCGCGGATGCTCGTCGGTATCAACCACGGTGACCGCCCCGCGCTTGCCCGGTACGTCGACCGCGACGATCTCCTCGGCCAGCCGCCCGTTCGCCTGCGCCTTCGCGGCCCGCTGCTGCGAGCGCAACGCGAACAGGTCCTGATCCTCGCGAGAGACCGCGAACTCCGCGGCGACGTTCTCCGCCGTCTCCGGCATCGAGTCGATCCCGTACTGCGCCTTCAATACCGGATTCACGAAGCGCCAGCCGATCGTGGTGTCGAAGACCTCCGCCTGCCGCGCGAACGCGGTCGTTGCCTTCGGCATCACGAACGGCGCCCGTGACATCGACTCCACGCCGCCGGCCACCACGATCTCGTTGTCCCCGGCAATGATCGACCGGGCCGCGGACGCGACCGCGTCCAGACCCGATCCGCAGAGCCGGTTGATGGTCGTCCCCGGGACCGAGTCCGGCAGCCCGGCGAGCAGTACCGCCATCCGGGCCACGTTCCGGTTGTCCTCGCCGGCCTGGTTCGCGCAGCCGAGGATCACGTCGTCGATCCGGGCCGGGTCCAGCGCGGTCCGGTTCAGCAGCGACGAGATCGCGTGCGCGGCGAGATCGTCGGGGCGGACCATGGCGAGCGCACCGCCGTACCGCCCGATCGGCGTCCGAACACCGTCCACGAGAAACGCCTCGCGCGTCATGACTCCTCCAAGATGGTTCCGGACAGTTGGCGGCTGCGGCCGCGGAACTCGGCGATCACCTCGTCGTCGCGGGTGACCGTGATGTCGTAGATCGCGTTCCGGCCGAACCTGGTCCGCTCCCGGGCCTCGGCGACCAGCAGGTCGCCGCGGTGCGCCGGAGCGACGAACACGATGTCGCAGGCCTGCGCGACCGTGACCTGGTTGCGCGAGTTGCAGGCGAACGCGAACGCCGAGTCGGCCAGACAGAACACGAATCCACCATGCGCGATCCCGTGCCCGTTGACCATGTCCTCGCGCACCGGCATCTCGAGCCGCGCCGTACCCTCGCCGACCGCCACCAGCCGCATACCCAGCCCGGCGCTGGCGGTGTCCTCCGCCCACATCGCCGCCGCCACGCGCGCCGCCAAGTCGTCCATGCGTTGCCCAATCGAGAAGAGCCTTGTGACACCCTAGTACGAATCGCGTCAACGACTGTAACATCGCCCTCATGACCGCAGACCTGCTCTCTTCCCACCGCGAGCGCCTCAACGGTGCGCTGAAGGCGATCCACGACCGCGGCTACCACTCCGCGTTCCCGGAGTCCCCGAGCCCCCGGGTGTACGGCGAGACCGCGGCGGCCGACGGCAAGGCGGCCTTCGAGGCCCACCTCGGTACGACGTACGCGCTCGAGATCCCCGGATCGCGCGGCACCGTCGTCACCGAGCAGTCGCCGTACGGGATCGCGCTGGACGTCTCGTACCCGCGGGTCGTCGAGGACGGTCTGGACGAGCTGCTCGCCGCGGCGCAGCAGGGCCTCGCGGACTGGCGCCGGGCCGGGATCGACGGGCGGACCGGGGTCACGCTGGAGATTCTCGACCGGCTCCACCAGCGGATCTTCGAGCTCGCGAACGCGGTCCAGCACACCAGCGGTCAGGCGTTCGTGATGGCGTTCCAGGCCGGCGGCGCGCATGCGCTGGACCGGGCGCTGGAGGCGGTCGCGTACGCGTACGAGGAGATGGGCCGCTATCCGGCGACCGCGACCTGGGAGAAGCCGGCCAAGGGCGACCCGATCCGGATGGAGAAGACGTTCACGGTCACCGGCCGCGGCGTCGCGCTCGTGATCGGCTGCAACACGTTCCCGACCTGGAACTCCTGGCCCGGTCTGTTCGCCTCGCTGGTCACCGGGAACGCGGTCGTCGTGAAGCCGCACCCCCTGGCCGTGCTGCCGCTGGCGATCACCGTCGAGGTCTGTCGCGAGGTGCTCGCCGAGGCCGGTTTCGACCCGAACCTGGTCACCCTGGCCACCGAGCGCGCCGGCGACGGCCTGGCCAAGCCGCTGGCGACCCGGCCCGAGGTGAAGCTGATCGACTTCACCGGCGGCAGCGAGTTCGGCGAGTGGCTGGAGCAGAACGCGACCCAGGCGACGGTCTTCACCGAGAAGGCGGGCGTCAACGCGGTCCTCATCGACTCCACGGACTCCTTCAAGGCGCTCTGCAACAACCTCGCCTTCACCCTGAGCCTGTACTCCGGCCAGATGTGCACCACCACCCAGAACCTGTTCGTCCCGGCCGGCGGGATCGAGACCGACGAGGGGCACAAGTCCTTCGAGGAGGTCGGCGCCGCACTCGCGACGGCGATCAGCAAGCTGCTCGGCGACGACGCCCGCGCGGTCGAGATCCTCGGCGGCATCGTGAACCAGGCCGTGATCAGCCGCCTCGAGCTCGCCCCGGAGTACGGCGACGTGGTGCTCGAGTCCCGCGCGATCCAGCACCCGGCGTTCCCGGAAGCGGTCGTCCGTACGCCGCTGCTCGTGGCGATCGACGCCGACGACGCCGAGGTGTACGGGCGCGAGTGCTTCGGCCCGGTCTCGTTCCTGGTCAAGACGGCCGACACCGCGCAATCGATTGACCTGTTCCGCTCGACCGTCACCGAGGGCGGCGCGATGACCGCCGGGATCTACTCGACCGACTCCAAGGTCCTGGACGAGGCCCGGGACGCGGCCCTCGACGCCGGCGTCGCGCTGTCCGAGAACCTGACGGGCCAGGTGTTCGTCAATCAATCGGCTGCTTTCAGCGATTTCCACGGCACCGGCGCGAACCCGGCCGCCAACGCGACATACACCGACGGCGCATACGTTGCGAGTCGCTTCCGAGTCATTCAATCTAGGCGTCATGCCTGATGATCTGGAATCCGCCGCAACTCTGACCGAGGCACTCGCCTACTACGACAGCTGGCTGGCGTTCAACCAGCGGTATCAGCGGGTGCCCGGCGTCCAGGTCGCGGTGTATGCCGAGGACGCGATCGCGTTCTCGGCGTCGTACGGGCTGGCCGACGTGGAGAACGACGTACCGCTGACCGACCAGCACCTGTTCCGGATCGCCTCGCACTCGAAGACGTTCACCGGGACCGCCATCCTCCAGCTGGTCGAGCAGGGCCGGCTGCGGCTGGACGACAGGGCGTCGCAGCACGTCACCGAGATCGTCGGGACGCCGGTCGGCGAACGGACCGTCCGGGAGCTGCTCGCGCACGCCGGCGGCGTGACCCGGGACAGCCTCGACGCGAACTGGTGGCAGTTGTCCACAGCCTTCCCGGACCGCGATCAGCTGCTCGACGTCCTGCGGGCCGAGTCGTCGGCCGTGATCGCGGAGAACGAGCGCTTCAAGTACTCGAACATCGGCTACGGCCTGCTCGGACTCGTCGTCGAGGCGGCGAGCGGTACGCCGTACAACGTCTACGTCCAGACCGAGATCGTGGACAAGCTCGGGCTGTCGGGCCTCGGTCCGGAACTGGATCCGGCCCGGCTGAACGAGTACGCCGCCGGGTACAGCGCGCTGGCGTACGCCGACACCCGCGTTCCGATCGAGCATGTCGACACCCGCGCGCTGGCCTCGGCGACCGGGTTCTTCGGCAACGCGCGCGACCTCGTGACGTACTTCTCCGCGCACCTGCCCGGTGACAACCGGCTGCTGTCGGACAAGTCCAAGCGTGAGATGCAGCACCCGCTGTGGACGACCGGGGCGGACGAGAAGGCGCGGTACGGACTCGGTCTCGCGGTGACGAAGGTGGGCGAGCGGGAGGTGTTCGGCCACGGCGGCGGGTACCCGGGCCACATCACCAGGACCCTCGTCGACCCCGAGCAGCGGATCGTCGTCTCGGTGCTGACCAACGCGATCGACGGGCCCGCGTCGCAGCTCGCGGAAGGTCTGTTCAGGCTCCTCGACCTCGCCGCGTCGAAGGACCGCGGCGACGGCGACCTCGCCCGCTTCACCGGCCGTTTCGCGAACCTGTGGGGTGTCACGGACTTCGTCGTCATCGGCGGTCGCCTCTACGCGACCGACCCGTCCGGCCCGAACCCGGCGGAAGAGCCGCAGCCGCTCGAAGCGGACGGCGACACCCTCCGCGTCACCGGCGGCAACGGCTACGGCTCGTACGGCGAGTCGTACCGCTTCACCTTCGACGCCGACGGCGCGATCGAGTCCGTCCACGGCTCCAGCGGCCTGACCCTGCACCCCATCGACACCTTCACGCTCGGGGAACGCGTTACCGTCAGCTGACGTTTGCGAGCGACCGAACTGTCATCCACTCTAGACGGCATGTCTGATGCGGAGTCGCTGGGTGAAGTCCTGGCCTACTACGGCCGTTGGCTCGAGTACAACCAGCGGTACCTGCGGATTCCGGGCGTTCAGGTCGCAGTGTTCGCCGAAGGGTCGGTCGTGTTCTCCGCGGCGCACGGGTCGGCTGACCTGGAGAACGACGTACCGCTGACCGAAGGGCATCTGTTCCGGATCGCGTCGCAGTCGAAGACGTTCACCGCGACCGCGGTGCTGCGGCTGTGCGAGCAGGGCCGGCTCCGGCTGGACGACGAGGCCGAGCAGTACGTGCCCGAGCTCGCGGGCGTTCCGCTTGGCGGCCGGACAGTGCGCGAACTGCTGTCGCACTCGGCCGGGATCACGCGGGACGGGACCGACGCGGACTGGTGGCAGCTCGCGGAGGCGTTCCCGGATCGCGAACGATTGCTCGCGCTCCTGCGGGAGCCGGAGGCGGCGGTGATCGACGAGAACGAGCGCTTCAAGTACACCAACGTCGGCTACGGACTGCTCGGCCTGGTGATCGAGCGTGCGACCGGTACGCCGTACAACGAGCACGTCCGGACCGAGATCGTCGAGAAGCTCGGGTTGACGAACCTCGGCCCGGAACTGGACCCGGCCCGGAGCGCGGAGTACGCCGTTGGATACAGCGGGCTCGCGTACGCCGACCACCGGGTGCCGATCGACCAGACCGACACCCGCGCGCTCGCGCCGGCGACCGGCTTCTACGGGAACGCCCGCGACCTGGTCACCTACTTCTCCGCACATCTTCCGGGAGACGGGCGGCTGCTCACCGACAGATCGAAACGGGAGATGCAGCACCCGGTCTGGCAGATCGGTGCGGGCGAGTGGCCGAAGTACGGGCTCGGCCTGCAGGTCGCGAAGGTCGGCGAGCGTCAGGTGTTCGGCCACGGCGGCGGCTATCCCGGACACATCTCCCGCACCCTGGTCGACCCCGAGGCGGGGATCGCAGTGGCGGCGCTGACGAACGCGATCGACGCACCCGCGAGCCAGCTGGTCGAGGGCTTCTACAAACTTCACGACCTGGCCCAGTCGAAGGAGCGGCCGGAGCAGACCGCCGGGCTGGGCCGCTTCACCGGGCGATTCGCCAGCCTGTGGGGCGTCGGCGATGTCGTCGAGCTCGGCGGCCGGTTGTACGGGATCAACCCGGCCGGCGCCGACCCGGCGGCCGAGGTGATTCGGCTCGAGCCGATCGGTGACACGTTGAAGGTTGTCGACGGCCCTGGACTCGGCGCGTACGGCGAGAGCTACCGGTACAACTTCCGCCCCGACGGCACGGTGGAATCGGTCCGGACCGCCGGTGGGCTGCTGTCCCGGCCGATTGAGCACTTCACGCTGCCGCAACGCGTCCGGGCCGAGGCCCCAACGGACCCGGTCCGATCCGCCCCGTCCCGCGCCCCGGACGGCGCGCGACCCGGCCACCTCCGGCGTCCGTCCGGGTCGGGCCGCGTCGTCGGGCGGGGGCGATAGCGCCCGACGTACGGTGCAGGTATGACGATCCACGGTGACCACCCGTTCCTTCCTCCGGAGTCCGAGCGGAGTCCGGTACGGCGGTTGCGGGGACGGCTGGCGTCGCCGGTCGGGTTGTGGACGACGGAGTACGACGGGAAGCGGGCCGGGCTCACGGTGTCGTCGATGCTGGTGGCCGACGGCGAGCCCGGGTACGTGATCGGGCTGCTCGACCCGGACTCCGACCTGTGGGAAACGTTGCGGGAGGCAAGGACCGCGGTGGTGTCGCTGCTCGGCGAACCGCACCGCCAACTGGCCGACGCCTTCGGGTACGTCGCCCCCGCGCCGGGCGGACCGTTCCGGATGATCGACTGGACGGACACCACCTGGGGCCCGGCGCCCGTCGGCGTCAGCACCTGGGCCGGCTGCACCCTCGTCGACCCCGACCCGCCCCAAGTGGGATGGGGCCTGCAGGTGCAACTCGAGATCGCCCACGTGGAGTTCGCCGCGGACGACGTACCGGCCCTGGTCCACCGCCGCGGACGGTACGTGACGGTCTAATCAGTTGATCGCAACAGGCTAATGCTATTAGCCTGTTGGCTATGGTAGTTAAACGCTCGCTGACGCCTGCTGCCGTGGTCGAGGTTGCGCTGGGCATCGTCGACGAGCACGGACCGGACGGCCTCACGCTCGCCGCCGTCGCGCAGGGCTGCGGGGTCGCCACACCGTCGCTGTACAAGCACGTGGCGAGCCTCGGCGAGCTGAAGGCGCTCGTCGGTGTGCGGGTGCTGGACGACATGACCGAGCAGTTCACCGCCACCGTCCTGGGCATGGGCGGTGACGAGGCGGTCGTCGCGCTGATGCACGCCTACCGCTCGTACGTCGCCGCCCATCCGAAGCGGTACGCCGCGATGCCGATGGATCCGCTGCACGATCCGGTGCAGGAGGCGGCGGGCAAGAAGCTGGTCGGTGTCATGTACGCCACGCTGCGCGGTTACGGGCTCGAGGGCCCGGCGGCGGTGCACGCGACCCGGCGCCTGCGGGTGCTCGTGCACGGCTTCGCGTCCATCGAGTCCGGCGGTGGCTTCGGTCTGCCCGAAGACCTCGACCTCACCTACGACCAACTCATCCAGATGTATCTCGACAGCCTGAGGAAAGACTCATGAGGATTCCGCTCTCCGTTGCAGGTGTGCTGTTCCTGCTCTATCCCGCCCTCCGTCCGTGGGAGGACGAGACGACCACGTCGGGCGCCGCGGCCGCGATGGGCGGCACGGCGTGGGTGGTCGCGCACCTGTGCGCGATGATCGGGTTCATCGTGGTCGCGGTCGCGTTGCTGCAGTTCGACCGCAGGGCGGCCACCGTGTTCTGGATCGGCGCCGGCCTGACGCTGCCGTACTACGGCGCCGAGGACTTCGGCCTGCACGCGATCGCCCACCAGCCGAACATCCTCGACCTCGCCGAGGACGTGCGCTACAACCCGTTCGCGATGACGATGTTCGGGCTCGGGCTGCTGACCATGGCGGCGGGCGCGATCGTGCTCGCGATCCGGCTGCGTACGGTGCCGGCGATCCTGTTCGCGGTCGGGTTCGGGCTGTTCCTGCCGCAGTTCTTCGGGCCGCCCGCCCTGCGGATCGGTCACGGCGTACTCCTCGCGGTCGCCTGCGTGTGGCTGGCCTGGGACGCGAAGCGGGTCGCGCCCGTACCCGCACCGGCCTGATCTAGCCTGGCTCCATGCGAGCCACAGTGATCCATGGAGCGTTCGACGTACGGCTGGAAGATCGTCCGGATCCGCGGATCGACGGGCCGGGGGACGCGGTCGTCAAGGTGGTTGCCTCGTGCATCTGTGGGTCGGACCTGTGGCCGTACCGCGGGGAGAATCCGGTCAAGAAACCGCGGCCGATCGGGCACGAGTTCGTCGGGATCGTCGAGGAGATCGGGTCCGAGGTCCGCACGGTCAAGCCGGGTGACTTCGTGGTCGCGCCGTTCGTCGTGAGCGACGGCACCTGCCCGCACTGTCAGGCCGGTTACCAGACCGCCTGCCAGAATCTCGTCGGGTACGGCAGCGGTAAGGCGGACGGCGGGCAGGGCGAGTACGTGAAGCTCCCGTACGCCGACGGCACGCTGGTCGCGACGCCCGAGGTGCCCGACGACTCGCTCGTCCCGTCGCTGCTCACGCTGTCCGACGTGATGGGGACCGGGTGGCACGCGGCGCGATCGGCGCGGGTGAAGGCCGGCGACACGGTCGTTGTCGTGGGCGACGGCGCGGTCGGGCTGTGCGGCGTACTCGCGGCCTCGCGGATGGGTGCGGAGCGGGTCGTTGCCCTGTCGCGGCATGAACCACGGCAGAAGTTGGCGAAGGAGTTCGGTGCCACGGACATCATTTCCGAACGTGGCGACGCGGCGCGGGACGCCGTCCTCGAACTCACCCAGGGCGTCGGTGCGGACGCCGTACTCGAATGCGTCGGGACGAAGCAGTCGATGACGACCGCGTTCGAGGTCGCGCGGGCCGGGGCCACGGTCGGGTTCGTCGGCGTACCGCACGGGGTCGAGGTGCCGATCGGGACGATGTTCAGCCGGAATGTCGGCCTGAACGGCGGGGCGGCGCCGTGCCGTGCATACCTGCCGGACCTGATGGCCGACGTGCTGGCCGGTGTGATTGATCCCGGCAAGGTGTTCGACGCGCAGATTCCGCTCGCGGAGGTCGCCGACGGGTACACGGCGATGCACGAGCGGCGGGCGATCAAGGTGCTGCTCCGGCCCTGAGCGTTTGCGCAACCCAACTGCGCGCAAAGCCCGTTCGAACAACGAATGTGCGCGCTCTCACACTGTCAAGGTGCGCGGGGTCACGGCTGCGCAACGCGGCTGCGCAGATCGTTGACACCCGCTGCGTGCCGTCCCAGAGTTGCACCGTCAAGGGGGCATCGTTGTCACAGGCGGCTCCATCTAATGATCGGAGAGTGAATCATGCGTGGTGGTCTGAGTAAGACCCTGGCGCTGGTGGGCGCGGCGGGTCTTCTCGCGGTGAGCGCCTGCGGGAACAGCGACGACAGCGGCGGCGGAGACTCGTCCGCGAACAAGGACGTCACTGTCTTCACCTGGTGGGCCGACGGTGGCGAGAAGGCCGGTCTGGACGGCATGGTCTCGGTGTTCAACACCGACTGCAAGGACTACAAGTTCGTCAACTCCGCCGTCGCCGGTGGCGCGGGCTCGAACGCCAAGCAGGTGCTGGCCAACGACCTGCAGGCCGGTAAGCCGCCGTCCACGTTCCAGGCGCACGCCGGCGCGGAGCTGAAGGACTACATCGACGCCGGCCAGGTCGACGACGTCAGCCAGCTGTACAAGGACTTCGGGCTGGACAAGGCGTTCCCGCAGAACCTGATCGACAACCTGACCGTCGACGGCAAGATCTACTCGATCCCCGCCAACGTTCACCGCGCCAACATCGTCTGGACGAACCCGGCCGTCCTGAAGAAGGCGAACCTGGACGCCGCCACGGCTCCGGCCAGCGTGGACGCGTGGATCGCCGACATGGACAAGCTGAAGGCCGCCGGCGTGAAGGCGCCGCTGGCCATCTCCAAGGGTTTCGCCCAGGAGATGGTGATGGAGGTCGTGCTGCTGGCCGAGCTCGGACCGGACAGCTTCAAGGGTCTGTTCGACGGCAAGACCGACTGGGCCGGCGCGAACGTGACGGCAGCGCTGAACAAGTACAAGAAGCTCCTGACCTACACCAACACCGACCGCGAGTCGGTCGACTGGCCGGACGCGCTGGGCTACCTGAACAAGGGCCAGGCCGCGTACTTCGTGATGGGTGACTGGGTCGCCGCGCAGCAGCTGGCCGACAAGGTGCCGGACACGGCGTACACCTACTGGCCGTCCCCGGGTACGGCGGGCAACTTCCAGTTCCTGTCGGACTCGTTCACGCTGCCGACCAACGGGCAGAACCCGGACGGCGCGAAGTGCTGGCTGAAGGTCACCGGTTCGGCCGAGGGCCAGAAGGCGTTCAACACCAAGAAGGGCTCGATCCCGGCGCGTTCGGACGCGAACCCGGCCGACTACCCGAAGTACCAGCAGTCGGCGATGGCGGACTGGAAGAAGGACAAGATCGTCCCGTCCTGCGCCCACGGTGCCGCGTGCACCCTCGGCCAGAACAACGACATCCTGTCCGCGCTCAGCCAGTTCAGCGGCGGCCAGGACGTCGCGAAGCTGCAGACCGCACTCGGTACCGCGATGAAGACGAGCTGATGCACGTCGAGTTGCGGAACCGATCCGAGTCGGAGGACTGAGCGGTGCACGGAAGAATTCGCACCTGGGGACCTGGAGCCCTGGTGCTGCTGCCGACCGTGCTGCTGCTCGGGTACTTCGTCTACGGGCTGATCGCGTGGTCCTTCAACACCTCGCTGACGAACCGGCACACCGCGCGCAAGGGCCCGGCGGACTACGTCGGGTTCGAGAACTACGGGCACCTGTTCGGTGAGGAACGGTTCATCAACTCGCTGAAGAACCTCGGCGTGCTCACGGTGGCGTTCATCGTGGGCACGCTGATCTTCGGCCTGCTCTGGGCGCTGCTGCTGGAGAAGGGCGTGCCCGGCGAGTCGATCTTCCGGTCGGTCTACCTGTTCCCGATGGCGATCTCGATGATCGCCTCGGGGGTGGTCTGGGGCTGGTTGCTGAACCCGTCCCAGGGCGAGGACGCGCGCGGTCTGAACCGGTTGTTCGAGATCCTCCATCTGAACTTCCTGGAGAATCCGTGGTGGACCGCCGGGAGTAGATGGACGACGATGGCGTCCATCGCGCTGCCCGCGGTCTGGCAGCTGTCCGGGTACATCATGGCGCTGTTCCTGGCCGGTTTCCGGGGCATCCCGCCGGAGCTGCGTGAGGCGGCCCGGGTGGACGGCGCGTCGGAGTTCAAGCTGTACCGGCACGTCCTGTTCCCGCAGTTGTCGCCGATCGCGCTGTCCGCGCTGATCATCCTCGGGCACATGTCGCTGAAGCTGTTCGACCTGATCTACGCGATCACCGGGCCGAACCAGTTCCGCACCGAGGTGCCTTCGGTCTACATGTGGAACACCTTGTTGCGCAGCGACCAGGCCAAGGCGGCCGCGATCGCGATCGTGCTCCTCGCCGTCGTCGCCGTCCTGGTCATCCCGTACATCGCGTACACCGTCCGGCAGGAGAACGAGGAATGAGCGCCGAGACCGCCGCCGCCACCGGCCAGGCTGCCGCGGCGATCAGCCGGAAACCGCAGAAGCGCGGCGTGATCGCGGACGGGTCGACCAGGCGCAGCCGGACCGTGCGGTACATCCTGCTGCTCTTCTTCCTGCTGTTCGTGCTCACCCCGGTGTACGTCGTCGTGATCACCAGCTTCAAGACCTCCGGCGACACCACCGCGGCCTCGCAGTGGAACCTGCCGAAGGAATGGACGCTCGAGCCCTGGCGCAAGGCCTGGGACGTCCTGCAGCCGTACATGATCCGGTCGCTGTCGCTGGCGATCCCGGCCGCGATCATCTCGTCGCTGATCGGATCCGCGAACGGGTTCGTGCTGGCCCGCTGGCGGTTCCCCGGGGCGAACATCGTGTTCGCGTTCATCCTGTTCGGCATGTTCATCCCGTACCAGGCGGTGATGCTGCCGCTGCGGACGACGTTCACCGAACTGGACGTGACCCGGGGCGTACCGACGCTGATCCTCGCGCACTGTATCTACGGTCTGCCGATCTGCACGCTGATCTTCCGGAACTACTACGCCACGATCGTGCCGAACGAGATCATCGAGTCGGCCCGGGTGGACGGCGCCGGGCTGATCCAGACCTATCTCCGGATCATCCTGCCGATCTCGATCTCCGGGTTCGTGGTGACCCTGATCTGGCAGTTCACCTCGGTCTGGAACGACTTCCTGTTCGCGTTGTTCCTGACTCAGCAGAACAACGGCCCGGTGACCCTGGGCCTGGCAGCGCTCGCCGGCGGCCAGAAGGTCGACTACGCGGCGAGTATGGCGGGCGCGCTGATCACGTCGTTCCCGACGCTGCTCGTCTACATCCTCCTGGGCCGCTGGTTCATCGGCGGTCTGATGGCCGGCGCCCTCAAGGGCTGACCTACACCGTCTTTGAGAACCCACCAACCACATTTCCACTCGGGAAACGGTTGGTGGGTTCTCAAAGTCGTACGGCGGGGTTGTCCACAGGGCGCGCTGGCAGGACTGCGGGGGACGGGGTGCGGACGGTAATCTCACGGAGGTGACCAAGTCTCCGAGTGGACGGGACGGACGGCGCAGCCATCTGCGGCTCGTCGGCTCCGACCCGGGTGAGCAGCCCGTGCCGACGGCTGTGGACGTCGACACGACGCCGAGTGTCGCCGTGCTCGAGACCTTGCTGGAAACGCTTGCCCTCGACATGGCCGCGGTGCCGGCCGCCCTGCACCCGGTGATCGCCGAGGCGTCGGTGGCGCGCTCGGCGGCGATGCTCGCCGACCAGCTCTGGCCGGCCGGCCTCCCGGACGAGATCGGCGAGGTGGAACGGTTCTTCTGGGCCGACGCGGCGCGGGTGCTCGGCGAGCGCCGTGACCTCGAGTCGTTCGTCCTGCTGACCAGCCTGGCGCGGACCGTCGGCCCGGCCGGGCGGCTGCCGCTGCAGCGGGCGCATGTGTCCCGCTTGCGGACGCAGGACGAAGTGCCGGAGTGGGTGACCCGGATCGCCGGGTTCCGGCTGACCAGCGCGATCGTGTCCGAGGACATCACCGGTGACGGGCTGAGCGTCGTGCTCGACTACGACGACGAGCAGCACCCGCACACCGTGGTGGTGTTCATCGACAACAACCTCGGCGCGATCATCAAGGACGTCTTCGTCGGCCCGCCGGTGGACCGCGTCCTGGAGGCGTACGAGCGCGGCGGCCGGGTCACCATCCGGACCGTGCGCCCGCCGATCGCGGCCGGCATCATCCTGCAGGCGCTGGGCGAGACCCGCGACTACGACGATCCGCCGGTCAGCGAGGACTTCGAGTTCTTCACCGGCCTGCTGGTGAATCGGCTGACCCAGATGCCGGAGCGCCCGGTCCGGCCGCCGATCCGCCCGCTGATGACCCCACGCCAGCGCGAGCAGCTGGTCGAGGAGTTCCTCGACTCGCGGTATGCCGTTGGTCTGCCCGACGATGCCGCGGACATCGCCCGGCTGTGGATCGACCACGCGGTCGACCACACCGTCGGCGGTCCGCAGCGCGTCAGCGCCGTACTGGTCGAGCTCTTCCTCGCGCACTGGCTGCCCCGCAAGGTGCTTGCTGACAGCACCTATTTCGACGCGGTCCCGGTGGTCGTCAAGGCGTGGCTCGAGTTCGCCGGTGAGCGGACGCACCTGCCGCTGGACGCCGTCGACGAGGCGGTCGACGCCGTCGACGTCTGGCAGCCGGCGCTGGAAGCCGCCGCGATGATCGACCCGGTCGGCTCGAAACCGGGTGAGCGGGTCTTCCTCGACGACGCGACCAACGACCTGGAAGACGCTTACCGAGCGCTGGCCGGCCTCGGCTCCCCACCGCAGCCCGACCTCCGCGGCCTGGACAACCACCAGGCCGCCACGCTCTCGGTCCTCGCGCCGCACGCCTGGCTGATGGCCGGCGAAACCCTCGGTACGTCGTACGCACCGGACGCCTTCGACATCGCCGAACGCCTGGTCCGCGACGCCCCCGAACTCCTCGCCAAGGCCCGCCTCTCCACCTGGCCCCGAGCCATCGTCTGGCTCCTCGCCCACCGCCACCGCCTGGTAGGCCCCGGCGAAACCCTCACCCCCTACACCCTCGCCACCGACCTCTCCTCCTCCCCGGCAACCCTCCGCAAAACCGCCAAACTCCTGACAGACACCTTGATCCTGCCGATCTAGCAGCCTGACCGATCGTCACACCCGTCAGGCCAAGAATGTCGGAGGGATCCGATAGACCTGTTCACTCGCGGTAGTTGCGGTGCGGAGCTTCATGGGGGACAGTGCGATGACGAGGAACGAGTACGCCGACCTGTATCTGCGGGTCTCCATCGATCGTGCCGGACAAACAGCAATCGAACGGCAGGAAGCCGACTGCCGGAGCTGGGCCGGCGAGCAGCAACTGAAGGTGCGTCAGGTCCACGTCGATCGTGGACGGTCCGCCTACCTCGACGCCGCCGGACGCCGCCAGGGACTCCGACAAGCACTGGCGGCCGTCTCCTCCGGTGTAGTCGGGACGCTTGTGGTCTGGAAGCTCGATCGGTTGTCCAGACAGGGAATCGGGCAGGTCGGCGAGTTCCTGCAAACGATCGGAGCGGTGGGTGGCCGACTGATATCGGTGCACGACGGCCTCGACACTTCCGAGCAATCCGATCGGCGATTGGTCGAGATGCTCGCAGAGCGTGCTCGATCCGAGTCGGAGAATCTCAGTCTGCGAGTTCGATCCGCCAAGCGATATCTCCGGTCGAAGGGACAATGGATCGGTGGGGCTCCGCCGTACGGTCTTGTCGTACAGGACGGACGGCTTGCGGTAGACCCGGCAACCGGACCTGTCGTTCGGCAGATCGTCGACAGGATTCTCGGGGGTGCATCGCTCGCCGAGGTGGCACGTTGGTTGAACGATGGTGGTGTCCCGTCGCCGAGGGGCCACAGGTGGGGTGTTGGATCCATTGCGCAGCTCCTTCGCTCGCCCGCTCTCGCAGGTCTGCTGCCAGAGACGCTCAAGCACGCCGATGGCCGGTACCGTGGGATCGTCCGGCCGTGGACGGACCCTGCCACCGGGCAGCCGGTATCAGTCATGGCGCCGGGCCAGCAGCCGTTGATATCACCTGTCGAGCAGCGACAGCTCGCCGCAGCGTTCGCGGAACGGACCAGGCTGTCCAAGTACGGCGTACGGCGGGGCCGGCGCTCCCCAGACAGCGAATACCTGCTGACGGGCCTGTTGCGTTGCGCAGGTTGCGCCGAGCGGATGAGCAAGCAAGGCAACTCGTATCGCTGCCAGTCGGTACGGGTCGGTCATCGCTGCACAGCGCCTGGTGGTGCCTACCAGCCCGCGTTGGACGCCGCCGTCGCACAGCTCTGGATGGACCGTCTGGACGCACTCAAGGACGGGGATCCGCTGCGACAGGCGGTTGTCGAACGCTTGGCGGCGGAAGTCGACCCCGAGACAGTCCTCAGGCGCGCATCGATCCAGGCTGCTCTGGTTGACGAGCAGACCGCACGTACAGTGCTCGATCAGGACTATTACCTGCGCCGTATCCTCGACCGCGACCGGTACCTGCCACTCCACGAGGCGCTCACACGTCGTATCTGCGATCTCGAATCGAGCTTGGCAAGTCTTCCGGCCCCGGTCGTCGACACAGGATGGCTCTACTCTCCTGTGCTCCGAGCCGAAAAGTGGTCGGAAGCAACGGTTCACGAGCGCCGCCGCCTGCTGAAACTGGCCATCGACGAAGTCGCTGTGTCGCGAGGTCGCCGCGGTGCGCGCTTCGTGCCGAACGATCGTCTGGTGATCAGCTGGGCCGAGCCCTTGGACGGTTCGGCGACAATGGGGGCATGAGTTCCGCTCCGGTCCCCGGTAAACGCCGTCCTCTCGTTCGCGCCCCTGAGCTTCGCGGCCGGTCGTGGTTGAACACGGGTGGCAAATCGTACTCGATCGCGGACTTCCGAGGTCGTCACTTGTTGCTGGATTTTTGGACGTTTTGTTGTGTCAACTGTCTGCATGTGCTGGATGAGTTGCGGCCGTTGGAGGAGAAGTACGGGGACGCGTTGGTGATTGTGGGGGTGCATTCGCCGAAGTTCGCGCACGAGGGGGAGGAGGCGGCGGTGCGGGCCGCTGTCGAGCGGTACGAGGTGGGGCATCCGGTGCTGGACGACCCGGAGTTGATCACCTGGCAGAACTACACCGCACGCGCCTGGCCGACGCTGGTGCTGGTGGATCCGAACGGGTATGTCGTCGCGCAGTACTCCGGCGAAGGTCACGAGCACGCCCTGGACGCGTTGCTGGCCGAGCTGATCGTGCAGCACGAAGAGGCCGGCACGCTCACCCGCGGCAAATCGCCGTACGTCGCGCCGACCCCCGAGCCGTCGGATCTCCGCTTCCCCGCGAAGGTCGTTGCGGTGGACAACGGGTTCCTGGTCGCCGACGCCGGCAACCACAGCATCGTCGAGCTTGCCGCCGACGCGACCACCGTCGTACGCCGGATCGGAACGGGGCATCGCGGTTTCGCAGATGGTGCTCCCGACCAGGCGAGCTTCTCCGAGCCGAACGGGCTTGTGATCCTGCCGTCGGACGTGGCCGCCGAGGTCGGGTACGACGTGGTGGTCGCGGACACCGTCAACCACGCGCTGCGCGGGGTGTCCCTCGCGGACGGTCAGGTGACGACGTTGGTTGGCACCGGCAAGCAATGGATGGACGGCGACGGGACCGACGTACTGAGTTCGCCGTGGGATGTCGCCTGGTGGGGCGGCAAGGTGTGGATCGCGATGGCCGGCGTACACCAGGTGTGGACGTTCGATCCGTTCACCGGGGAGACCGCGGTCGCGGCCGGTACGACCAACGAAGGGCTGAAGGACGGGCCGTTGGGCGAGGCGTGGTTCGCGCAGACGAGCGGGCTCGCGGCGGACGGCGAACGCCTGTGGCTGGCCGATTCGGAGATCTCGGCGCTGCGGTGGATCGACACCGAGGTGCACACCGCGGTCGGCACCGGGCTCTTCGACTTCGGGCTGCGCGACGGTAAGGCGAGCGAGGCGTTGTTGCAGCACCCGCTCGGGGTGACCGTCCTCCCGGACGGGTCCGTCGCGGTCGCCGACACCTACAACGGCGCCGTACGGCGTTATGACCCGCGGACCGAGACCGTCGAGACGATGGCCACCGGGCTGGCCGAGCCGAGCGGTGCCGTTGTCGTGGGCAACGAGTTGCTCGTCGTCGAGTCGGCTGCGCATCGCCTGACGCGGATCCCGCTCGGCGCCTCCGCGACCGCCGACGAGTTCAGCACGCGGACGCAGCGCCCGCCGATGGATCTCGCCGCCGGCGAGGTCACGCTGGAGGTCGTGTTCAACCCGCCGCCGGGGCAGAAGCTGGACGACCGCTACGGCCCGTCCACGCGGCTGCTGGTGTCCTCCACGCCGGACAACCTGCTCCGCGACGGAGCGGGCGACTCCACGGATCTCGTACGCCGTCTCGTCATCGACCCACACGCCGGATCCGGGGTCCTCCACGTGGCCGTCCAGGCCGCGTCGTGCGACGACTCCGCCGAGGTGGAGTTCCCCGCCTGCCACATGCACCGCCAGGACTGGGGTGTCCCCGTCCGCATCACGCCCGACGGCCCGAACCGTGTCGAACTCGTCCTCTCCGGCAGTAAGTAACTTGTTTGACTGAGGGGTACCGTCGAAGGTGTAGGTCAAAGGACTCGCTGGGAGGCTCGGATGAGCATCGGTGTGGGGATCTTTCTGATGGTGGTCGGTGCCGTGTTCGCGTTCGCCGTCCGCGACACCTGGGACGCCGTGAACCTGCAGGTCGTCGGCTACATCCTGCTACTCGCCGGCCTGGCCGGCATCGTGCTCTCCTTCTACATCACCAACCGCCGCCGGCGCGTGGAGACCGACGCCATCGACCCAGCCGTCGAGGAGGAGTACCGCGTCGTCGAGGAACACCACCGCGACATCAAGGAGTAGTTCTCAGCGACTGTTGAGTTCGATGTCCCCTGAGGTGGTGGTCGCCGTCAGAGTGTGGCCGGCGGTCGTGGTGTTGCCGAGGCCGTCCTCGACCTCGCCGTGCCTGCTCTCGGTGGTGACCTTGTAGGCGCCGGTCGGGGCGCTGATCTCGATGTCGCCGCTGGTGCCCTTGGCGCGGATGTCGTTGGCCTCGGAGACGTCGAGTTCGATATCGCCGGACGTCGTCTCGACGTTCACCGCACCGCCGCGCAGGTCCCGGGCCTCGATGTCGCCGGAGTTGGCCTTGACGTCGAGTTTGCCGGTCAGGTCCTGAACGCTCACGTCCCCGGAGGTGACGTCGAGGTTGACGTCGCCCTTGACCTCGCGGAGCTCGACCTTGCCGGAGTTGGATTTCGCGTCGATGCCCGCCACGCCGGTGATCTCGAGGTCGCCGCTGCCGTTGTCGCCGGTGACCTTGGTGCCGCGCGGCACGGTCACCTCGAAGTCGGCGGTGCACTGCCAGCCGCAGTCGCCGTCGAGCTTGAGTACGCCGTCCTTCACCGAGTACGCGTCGCCGTGCTTCCAGAACCAGAACTTGCGCTTCTCGCGCACGCTGGCCTGGTCGTCGTCGGACACGTTGATCGTGATGTCGGCGTGGCCCGCGGCGAGCTGGACCGTGGTGATCTTGTCGTCGATCTTGTGCGTGTCGTCGGAGTCCCGATCCCCGAACTGCCAGAACGCCAGCCCGGCTGCCGCCACCAGCAGGATCACGCCGAGCTGCTTGTTCTCCGCCATCGTCCGCCTCTTCTCGAGCCCACCCACGTTGTCGCAACGACAGTAGGCTCCGGGGCCAGGCCCCAGGATCCGGCAGATCCCCCGAGGCGTCCCTGAGCCGCGCTCAGGGGCACCCTGTCAGCGGCTCAGCTCGCCCCTGGCGACGGCAGCGGCCAGATCGTCGCCGGTGGTGCCGAAGAAGGTCCGGGCCCAGACCGAGTCCTCGTACCAGTACGGCCCGTCCTCGCCGGGCAGCGACGCCGGCGCCGACTTGCGCTTGAGCGCCTGCCGGCACTCGTCGCACAGCGGCAGCGTGAGCGTCGTACCGTCGGACTCCACCTTGGTCGGCCGACCGGACGAGCGACCGTGCAGCGGGTTGAACGCGCACAGGTCCGGTACGACCTCCACCTTGCGATCGGCCGCGATCGCGACCGCGGCGGCGTACTCACGGCGGGCCTTGTCCAGCAGGACCATCGCGCCGACCAGGTCGACGAGGCCCGGCGACGAGTCGAGGACCTTCGACGCGGCGGCATGGCCGTCGAGAGCGGCCTGCTGGTGCTGGTGCACGAGGCCCGCGCCTGCGGTCGCTGGGAGCGCGGCGAGCTGCGAGCCGAGCGTGGTCAGCTCGGCGTTCGTCTCCCGGGTCAGCCGGCGGCGCCGCTCGGCCGCCACCGTCGCGGCCACGTGCGGCGGGATCCGGAACGTCTTGCCGCGGCCGGCGCCGCGCCGGCGCCCGATCACCAGGCCGAGCCCGACCAGGACGACGAGTCCACCGACGATCGACAGCGCGACGCCCCACCCGCGGCCCTCCGGGTCGAGCACGGGGGACACCGAACCGGACGGCCGCTTGGACGTCTTCGGGATCCCCGGCTGCGCGAGCAGCTCGTACATCCGGGCCAGCACCTCGGTCGGCCCCGCGTCGTACCCGGTGTCTTCCAGCGCGCGGGTCCGCGACGCGTCGAGCTTCTCCTCGTTGACCTGCGGCACGTTCTTCGCCTCGTACCAGGGGAAGCGGCTCCCGCCGTCGACCACGACGTACAGCCCCGGCCGCTTGAGCGCGTCCATCACCAGGGTCAGCACGTTCTGCTCCTGGCCCTGGAACTCGTCGCTCGGCGTCAGCGGCAGCACCATCGTGTAGACCGGGTACCCGAGCGCGCCCGCCTTCTTGCTGACGTCCTCCTGCAGGTTCGCGGGCAGCGCCGTCTTGTACGCCGGGTCGATGTACAACGGGTCCTTGGCCAGCGCGGTCGCGATCTCGCGCGCCCGCTCGGCCGGCGTCCGCGTCGGACCGGCCTCGGCGGGGGCGGCGACCAGCAGGGTCAGCACCGCGGCCAAGCAGCTCAGCAGAATCCGGGTTCTCACGCGCGTCCTTTCTTCCGTGCACGGGCTTGCGCTGCCACGGTCAGTACGATGACGCCGAGGAGGGCGCCGCAGATCAGCCCGATGAAGACACCGCCGGCGCCGTGCCCGATCGCTGTGCCGACGGTGAACTTCTCCGGCTTCCGCGGGGACGAGTCCTCCGGGTCGGGCGGCAGCGGCTCGGTCCGGGCAGGCTCGGGCGTGCTGTACGTCGACTCCTTCACCCCGTCGAGGTACTCCGTGAGCTGCTTGCTGAGCGCCTCTTCGTAGTCGCCGTAGGTCCAGCTCGGCGTGGACACGCCCAGCTGGTGCGCTACGCCGTCCGTCCGGGTGCCGTCCATCACGACGTACAGCCCGGGCTTGCCGTTCGCGGCCGCCAGCCGGCCGGCGAGCAACTTGGTGTCGCCCTGCTCGGGGAACCACTCGCCGCTCGGCACGACGGCAACGAACACGGGATACTTCGCGCCTGAGATGACTCGCAGCGTCTCGGCGCTGTCGGTGACGGAGATGAAATCCGGATCGACGTACAGCGGCCGTTCCGCCCAGATCGCGACCGCCGCGGCGATCCGGGAATCGGTCGGCGTGGCCGCCTGCGCACTCCCGGTGAGCGCGAAGACCGTTGCCGCCAGCAACAGGATGAGCCGCCTCATCGGACCTCGTCCTGCCGGGCGCCGATCCGCTCGGGCAGATCGTCGGAGAGCGCGCCGAATCCGCTCGCCACCATCGGGCTGTCCTCCGGGTCGAGCGTCCAGTACGGCACCGGCTTGCGCCCGAGCAGCCCCGCCTTGGCCAGGACCCGCAGACCACGCGGCGTCCGGCCCCGGCCTACGGCGGTCGCACACGACTTGCAGGCCGGGACCTCGACGTCGTCCGACCAGTCGACCTTGATCGTGCCGGGCTGATGCATCGGGTCGAAGAAGCACGGCGGCTGCAGCGCCGCGCCGGAGGCGACCCGCTCCGCCTGCCGTGCGAGCACGAACGCACCGGCCAGGGCGAGTACGTCGTCCGGCTGGTCCGCGCGCACCGCCCGTGCCGCATCGAGCCGGCGGTAGGCGTCGTCGCGCTGGTCCAGCTGTGCGTTCGACTTGGTACGGCGACTGTCCAGGCGCGCCAGTGCCTGCTCGGCCTGCCTGATCTTGCCGTCCGCCTGCCGTCGTACCCGAGACGGCTCGATCGGCGGCTTGTCGACCGACCCGCGCTTCGTGCTCTTCGAGCCGGGCCGGTACCGCAGGGCGGCCACCAGCATCGGCACGAACGCGAGCAGCCCGCCGATGACGCCACCGACAGCCGTCGCCCGGTCCTTCTTGTCGCTCACCGACAGGCCGCCGTCGCGACTGCCGTCCCGGTCCGGCTCCAGGTCTGCCGCCGGGACCGGCGGCAGGGCGCGGCCGTCGTACGCCGTCGACGCCTGCTGGATCGTGCGGACGACCTGCGGCGCCGGCCGATCCGAGACGATGGCGAGGCGCTGTTTGTCCGCGGACCGCACGCTGGTCAGGTCGCGGCCCCGGAGTCCGGCCGGCCGGTAAAGCTCCGCGGTCGTCGACCAGTAGTCGGCGTCCACGATCGCGACCACATACACCCCCGGCTCGCCGATCCGTGCATGCAGCAGGGTGGGCAGGTCCGACCTGCTGCCCCGCAGGTACGGCGTCCGCGGCACGAGCGCGACGTACACCGGGATGCCCGCGGTACGCATCGCGGCCCGGATCCGGTCCAGCTCGGTCTCGGGGATCGCGAGTCGCCCGTCGACGGACAGGTGATCGGTTCGCCAGGCGGCGGCGATCCGGTCCGGCAGCTCGGGTGTCTCCGCGCGCGCCGGCAGGGCGGGGAGGAACGCGAGGGCCGCGAGCAGGGCGATGAGAAGTCGGAGGCGCATCGCGGACAGCCTACGACGACCGGGTCTCGACACATTCACACCGACGTACGGACACATCTGCTGGTTCCACCCGGGGAGGTTTGGGCGCGACCCTGGCCCGGACAGGGGAGGCCAAGCCAGGGTCGCGGTGTTTCAGGGCAGAAACGTTGCTACACCGCCACGCTCCGCAACAGGGCAGATCGTGGGGCAACCCGGGGCAGATCAGCCGATTTCATGCCCCGACCTCACTCGGGGCATGCTTGCCGACGGCCCCGAACCCCCGGCTCGGCCCGCGCAAGTGGCCGAGCCGGAGGAGTACGGGCAGGTTGCGGCCTCAGAAGGCGGACTCGGGCAGGTCCATCACGTCGAGGTCGGTGAGTTCGGCCTTGATGCGCTCGGCGCGGACGGTCGGCATCGTCGAGCGGACGAACCACTGGGCGGCCGCGACCTTGCCGGTGTAGAAGTCCTGGTCGGCCGGGGACAGTTCGCCGCCCAGCTTCTCCAGCGCGACCTCGGCCTGCCGGAGCATCAGCCACGAGCAGACCACGTCGCCGAGGACGAACAGCAGCCGCGAGGTGTTCAGGCCGACCTTGTAGACGTTCCGCGGGTCGCCGTTCTCGGCCTGCGGGTTGGCGGCCATGAGGGCCTGCCCCATGATGCCCAGGATCTTCTGCGTGTCCTCGAGACCCTTGGCGAGCAGCCCGCGCTCCTCCTTCAGCCGGCCGTTGCCGGCCTCGGAGGCGACGAACGCCTGCACCTGCTCGGCGAGGTGGCCGAGTGCCTTGCCCTGGTCCTTGATGATCTTGCGGAAGAACAGGTCCTGGCCCTGGATGGCCGTCGTGCCCTCGTAGAGCGTGTCGATCTTCGCGTCCCGCACGTACTGCTCGATCGGGTAGTCCTGCAGGAAGCCGGAGCCGCCGAACGTCTGCAGCGACTCGGTGCCGAGCAGCGTCCAGGACTTCTCCGAGCCGTAGCCCTTCACCAGCGGCAGCAGCAGGTCGTTGACGCCCTCGGCCAGCTTGTCGTGCTCACCGGCGTACCGCGCCTGCTCGGCCCGGTCCTGGTACGTCGCCGTGAACAGCACGAGCGCCCGCAGCGCCTCGGCGTACGCCTTCTGGGTCAGGAGCGACCGCCGTACGTCCGGGTGGTGGGTGATCGTGACCCGCGGCGCGTCCTTGGCCGGGTTCGTCATGTCGGCGCCCTGGACCCGCTCCTTGGCGTACTCGAGCGCGTTCAGGTAGCCGCTCGACAGGGTCGCGATCGCCTTGGTGCCGACCATCATCCGCGCGTACTCGATCACCTGGAACATCTGCGCGATGCCGTCGTGCACCTCGCCGAGCAGCCAGCCCTTCGCCGGCCCTCCGTTGTTACTGTCGCCGAAGGTGATCTCGCAGGTGGTGGACACCTTGATGCCCATCTTCTTCTCGACGTTCGTGACGAAGGCGCCGTTGCGTTCACCGGTCAGCTCGCCGGTCTCGAGGTCGAAGTCGTACTTCGGAACCACGAACAGGCTCAGCCCCTTCGTGCCCGGACCGCCGACGCCCTCGATGCCCTGCGGCCGGGCGAGGACCAGATGGACGATGTTCTCGGTCATGTCGTGCTCGCCCGAGGTGATGAACCGCTTGACGCCCTCGATGTGCCAGGACCCGTCGTCCTGCAGCGTGGCCTTGGTCCGCCCGGCGCCGACGTCGGAGCCGGCGTCCGGCTCGGTCAGCACCATGGTGGCGCCCCAGCCGCGCTCGATGATGTGGTGCGCGATCTTCTTGTCCCGCTCGGTCCCGTTGCGCCACAGCACGTGCGCGAAGTTCGGGCCGGCGGCGTACATGTGCACCGGTGGGTTGGCGCCCAGGACCAGCTCGGCGGCGGCCCAGCGCAGCGACGGCGGGGTCGGCTGGCCGCCCAGCTCGGCCGGCAGTTCGAGCTTGAACCACTCGGCGTCCATGTAGGCGTGGTAGCTCTTCTTGAACGCCTCGGGCATCCGGACCTCGTGGGCCTCGGGGTCGAAGACCGGCGGGTTCCGGTCGGCCTCCGCGAAGGACTCGGCCAGCTCGTGCTTGGCCAGCCGGTCGACCTCCGCGAGCACCTCGCGGGCGGTGTCGACGTCCATCTCGGCGTACGGGCCCTGACCGAGCACGTCACCTCGGCCCAGGACCTCGAGCAGGTTGAACTCGATGTCCCGCAGATTCGACTTGTAGTGACTCACAGAGGCTCCCAACTTAACTCGCCAGTAACTTGAGTATATACCCGCCGGTAACCGGGGCAAAGGGAGATTGACTGTGAGGTTATGAAGCTGATTTACGAGACCCATGCCACCACGGTCGACAATGAGCACGGAGTGGCGACCGGCTGGTTGCCGGGAGAGCTGTCGGCCGCGGGCCGCGAGCAGGCGCGGGAACTGGGGGACCGGCGGCGCGGTGTCGACCTGGTCTTCAGCTCGGACCTGCGACGCGCGGTGCAGACGGTCGAGCTGTCCGGGCTGACGGTGCCGCACTTCCAGGACTGGCGGCTGCGCGAGTGCAACTACGGCGAGCTGAACGGCGCGCCGCGGGACGCGCTCGCCCCCAGGGTCGAGCGCGTCCACACCCCGTTTCCGGGCGGTCAGTCGTACGCAGACGTCGTAGAACTGACCCGGTCGTTCCTTGCTGATCTGAAGCGCTGGTATGACGCCGGCACAGTGCTTGTGGTTGCGCATTCGGCCAACCGATGGGCCCTCGACCACCTCCTGGGCAGCGGAGCCCCGCTGGCGGAGCTGATCGAGGAGCCGTTCGATTGGCAGCCCGGCTGGGTCTACGGCTTGTAGACCGTCGCGCTGCCGTAGAGCTTCTGGGTGAAGGCGCTCATGTACGCCGACGTGTCGGACTCGGTGAGGTTGTACGTGAGGAAGACGCCGTACCCCTCGTTGACGGTGCGCTGCGCGAGGGAGGCCGCCGTACTGGAGCTGGTCGCGGTGTACGAGACCGCGGCCGGCGACTGGCGTGACTTCACGCTCGGCGCGGACGGGACGCCCCAGCTGCCGTAGTACGGGTTCCAGCCGTAGTCGAAGGTGTCGACGATGCTCTGGCCGTTGTACGTCAGGCGTTCGGCGGACGGGCCGATGTCGTAGAGCGTGATGAGCTTGTTCGGGAGCTTCGCACGGAGCGCCTGGACCAGGTAGACGAACGAGAAGTCGTTCGGCTGACCGGTGCCGTTGTTGCCGTACTCGGCGTACTCGTCGTCGAAGTCGATACCGTCCAGGCCGTACTGGTTGACCGCGTCCGCGAGTTGCTGCGCGAACGCGTCGGCCGCGGCCTGGGTCGGGAAGTTCGCGAAACCGGCGCCCTGGTGGTTGCCGAGGATCGAGAGCAGGACCTTGATGCCCTTCTGCTGCAGCGGGCGGACCTGGGTGGCGACGTTGTTCAGCACGCTCGTCACCTGGTCGTTGAAGTGCAGGTAGGCGTTCGTGCCGTCGTAGTTGATGTTCGCCGCGAAGATCACGGCGACGTCGATCACCTGGGCGCCGCCGTTGGCCAGCGTGTACTTGCCGGCGTTCAGCATGCTGTGGTCGTTGACCTCGATGTACGCGACGGTGACCGGTCCGGTCTTCGCGCGCGGGCGGCGCTTGTCCGCGGCCGCGGCGGGCAGCGCGGCGCCGGTGGCGGCCGCGGCGGTTCCGGCGGCCAGGGCTGACAACAGGGTCCTTCGCTTCATGAGCTGATCGACTCCTCGTCACAGGTGGGCGGGTCGCTATATCGGTTAAGTACTCGTCGCCGCCTGGCGAACTGGGGAGTCAGCAACTGGAGATAAACCGGTACAGCGACCCGATCATCGAGCCGCGGGAACCCGGTGTCAAGGGGACACTGCAACGGTACGACGTGGGTTCGGTGCCGTCCTGCACCTGGACGCCGGCGGGCGATCCGGTGCGTTTGACTGAACCGTCGTCGGCGTACGTGCGCTCCGCCGCCCAGGTGATCGGCTTGCCGGGCATCCGCAGGACCCATCGCCAGCGAGCTGTTCTGGCCGACGTCGAAGCCGGCCTGCTGGGTCGCGCCCGCACCCGGCCAGGGCGGCGACGCCCTCGCGGTGGAGCCGCACGTTCTCGAGGTTACGGAGGTCCGCGTTCTCGACCACGATCGCGCGCGACTGACCGGTGTGTGACCGACCGCCGCAGTCGTGGTTGGCCGACCTGCTGTGCGAGGAGTTCCAGACGGCGAGCACCTCGCGAAGGCACGTCGTATCGTCGGCCAGGTCGCCCCGAGTCGATCCGTTCATCTGAACACGTCCGGATCACCCTCGCCCAGGAGTCGCCGCCACGGTGGCGTCCGGACAGGTGGTCGAGGACAGTCGGCCCGACGACGGCGACCCCGCCAACGATGACCATGGTCAGTGCGACGGCGCCGACGGCGACGAACCGGCTGGCTGACCGCCGCCGATGTCGCCGAACGGAACACAGAGGTCTTGTCAGAGGCAATGGGGGTGCTTCACAGCTGAGGGTGTGGGGTCACCATGGGTCGAACGATCGTGCCGGGTGTAATGAATCGGGTCGTTGAGACATATGAGGGTGTGGAGCAGATGACGGAAGTCGACCGGACGGCGTTCGAGGATCTGTACAGGGATCATTACTGGGCCCTGCTACGGTTCGCCGCTCGCCGCACGCGTGACCCCGAGCGTGCTCGCGACCTCGTCGCAGACACGTTCGCCATCGCTTGGCGGCGGCGTGGCACGCTGCCGACCGCTCGGGCATTGCCTTGGCTCTACAAGATTGCCGCCAACGTACTGGCCAACGAGCGACGCCGAGACCAGCGGACCGCAGAGGCATACAGGACGCTTGGTGGCTACTCCTCGATCGCTTACCAAGCCGACACGGCTGAGCGAGCGGAGTGGTCGCATGCTCTCGAAGAGGTTCTGCGGGTTCTCAACACACTTAGCGTTGACGACCAGCAGGTTCTGATGCTCCACGCATGGGAAGGCTTGACCGGCCGCGACCTTGGCATCGCCCTCGACTGCTCGGCCGCCGCCGCGTCCGTCCGGCTGCATCGCGCGCGCCGCAGGCTAGACGCAGCTATCCATGGCGGCAGGCAAGCAGGCGATCAAACATCGGCCCTCAGAGGTACCAAGGGAGACTACTGATGACCTCGACAGACAAGATTGAAGCGCTCCGTCGGGCCGATCCCGCCGCGGATATGCCCAGTGGCGGGCCACTGGATCGGCGAGCTCGCGAAGATCTCGAGCACATTCTGCATGGCGAACCCGCCCGGATATCTGTCCGCCAACGATGGATCGGCCGGCGTTCGCTCCTTGTCGGTGTTGCAGCGGTAACCGCAGGAGCCGTCGCCATCGTGGTTACCGATCCCTTTGGCGCGACGCAACCTGCTACGGCGGCAACGCCGCCCCTGCTCGACAAGGTCCTGGCCAGCGGGCAACCAGCCAGGGACGCACTGCATCGCCTCGCCGCCGTGGCTCAAACTGACACCGAACTACCCGGCGACGGCTCTGGTCCGCACATTGTGCGAACTGAGTCGTGGTCGCTGTCGACACGAATCAACGGTACGCAGATCCGCTCCGCCGTGGTACCGGAGATCACCGAGCTCACCTGGAATGCGGACCGCTCGGGTCATATCACGACAAGGACAGGTAAGCCATATTTCCCCAATTCTGAATACCGGTCGGCTTGGGAAGGCGGCGGCTCGCCGGGAAAGCAAGGGACGGTCGTCCGGGACGAATCCTGGCAGCCGGGCGGATATTCGCCAATGTTCCCAAACCTGCCTTTGCCCTCGGACGTTGACCGCCTATTCATTGCATTGAAAGCGGCTCATCCGGTTGACCAACTCGGCACCGGAGAACTGATCATCGCGATCAACGACCTGTACAACGAGAGCCAGCCAAGTTCAGCGGTTCGAGCGAGTCTCCTGCGACTGCTCGCTACGCGACCGGACATCATCTATCTCGGACGTATGACTGACCGCGCGGGTCGGCCGGCCGAGTGCTTCGCGATCGACAGCGCCCTGACCGGCCTTCCGCAGCGACAGGTTGTGATGTTCAGCCCGAAGACAGGCAGCCTCCTGGCCAGCGAAGAGATTTTAACCAAGCATGCAGGCAGCCTCGGGATTCGTATTCCGGCTGCAGTCAGTTATCGCGTCTACTACTAGTCTAGGTTTATGTGGTCCACCACGACATACGATCGTTCTTCGTGTCACCGACGTAGGAAACGCGGGCGTTCTCTGGCTCGTCCCACAGCCATCCAGTACCTGTTGTTGCATCGTAAGCATGGATCGTCACGTCACTGTCAGTGTTCACCCAACTTGAGGTCTGGTTGTCGAAACCCCAACTGCTGGCATATCCCGAGCCCGTGGCACCGGTGAACTGAAGTCTCCTCCCACCAAAATTTATGTCTGTGTAAAAGCAGTAGTAATCCTTGACCGTGATACCGGACGGGCAGCCGTACACATCTTGAATGCTGTTCTCCGTGAGCGGTTCCACGCCCATGCGACGGGCGGCGTCGCGCCGCACGTTGCTGCCAAGGCCCTTCGGTGCTACGCGCTCGCCTGGACTGGGCCACACGACGACGGTGCCGGTCGCCTCCCAGACCAGCGCGTTGTCACTGACCTGCACGCCACCGGGTTGCAGCTTCAGTAACCGGCGCATTTCGCCGGCGAGGGGCCCTGTCGGGCCATCGGCGATTGCGCTAGCGGACACCGGTGCGGCCGACCCAGCCAGAACTACCCCAATGGCAGCTACGACTGCGAGCTTTCTACGCATCAAACGTGATTTCGACATTCAGTCCCCTTAGCGAGTGATGGACGGATTCCCGCTACTCCCCCGAGGCGAGTGACTACAGAAGGTATCCGTCAAGGAGTCCCGTCACAATGGGTCTGGATCGGAAAGAAGTTGCAACTTGTTGCAACCGGGAGCGGCTGGACCGGTGACCGCGAGCATTGGATAATCCGGCTCTTCGTAGCTGAGGGTGGGGCGTCGGTCACGGTGCCCTGCCTGACCATGTTCGCCCGGCTGGACGAGCTCGGTCTCGAAGCGGTCCGAGAGCGGCTCGGTCCCGATCGGGCGATGGTGGCGTGCCGGGTCGTGCTGGGCGGATCCGCGGATGGGTGGTGCTGCGGTGTGGCTCGAGGGGATCGCCCGTGACGGCGTGGCGAGTCGATGGCTGACGCATGAGCCGCATGTGAAGCTGTCTCTCCACGAGCCGCGGTGAGCAGTGCCACCGTCTGCGGCAAGCGCGCCGCGTTGCCGCGGTCGAAGTCGTTCCCGCGTCTGGCCGGTTCACCACTCCTTTGTGACGCAAGAAGATCTGACGGTGTCCGGAGGGTTGCACTGCGGGTCGCGGGATTGGGAAAAGATAGACCAAGATGGTCGTGGTGGGTGGGAGAAAGTTACGGAAGAGGTTCGGATGAGTGGCGCTGTCGAGGTCAGGACGCGGCGGTCGTTGGTGGCCGGGACGGTCGGGAACTTCGTCGAGTGGTACGAGTTCGGGGCGTACGGCTTCTTCGCCACCGTGATCGCCGCGAACTTCTTCAGCAGTACGGCGACCAGCGACGCGGAGAGTCTGATCAAGACGTACGCGTCGTTCGCGCTGGCGTTCTTCTTCCGCCCGATCGGGGCCGCGGTGTTCGGCCGGGTCGGCGACCGGATCGGGCGGCGGCCGACGCTGATCCTCGTACTGCTGCTGATGACGCTGTCCACCACGCTGATCGGTCTGCTGCCCACGTACGCGAGCGTCGGCGCGGCGGCCCCGTGGTTGCTGACGCTGGTTCGGGCGCTGCAGGGCCTGTCGGCGGGCGGTGAGTTCGGCGGTGCGGTGTCGATCATGACGGAGTTCGCGCCCCGGACGAAGCGCGGCCTGTACGGCGCCTGGCAGTCGTTCACTGTCGCGCTTGGCCTGCTCGCGGGCGCGGGGTTGGCCGCGACTCTCGCGACCACGTTGAGCAAGGACGCGTTGTCGGACTGGGGCTGGCGGGTGCCGTTCCTGGTGGCGCTGCCGCTCGGTCTGGTCGCGTTGTGGCTGCGACTCAAGCTCGACGAGACGCCGAGCTTCACGCGTGTCCAGGAGCAGCCGCGGCCGGCCGCGGCCGGTGAGGTGGCCAAGGCGATCGCCCTCGGCATCGGGCGGCTGATGGGCTGGTCCGCGGCCGGCTACACGTTCCTCGTGGTGATGCCGTCGTACCTGCAGGCGACGCTGAACGCGACCTTCCAGCAGGCGCTGGTCGCGACCGTGCTCGCGAACACCGGGTTCGCGGTCTCGATTCTTCCTGCCGGGTGGTTGAGCGACCGGATCGGGCGGCGGCCGGTGATGGTGGCCGGCGCGGCGCTGGTCGTCGTACTGGCGTTCCCCTTGATGAACCTGCTGCAGGACAAGGAGTCGGGGAACGCGGCCAAGGGAGTCGCGGTGTTCGTGGCCGGCCTCGTCGTCGGGCTGATGGCGGGACCCGGGCCGGCGATGCTGGCGGAGATGTTCCCGACCCGTGCGCGCTACACCGGGCTCGGGCTGGCGTACTCGCTGTCGAACGCGGTCTTCTCGGGTTCGGCCGGGCTGATTATCACCGAGCTGATCAAGCGCACGAAGAACATCGACATCCCGGCCTGGTACGTGGTGGTCACCTGTGCGGTCAGTGTGATCGCATTGCTCACACTGCGAGGCGACGACCATCGACGGGAGCTGCGGGACTGACATGCGAGTGATCGGGTTGATGTCCGGGACGTCGTACGACGCGATCGACGCCGCGGCCGCGGACCTGCGGCTGGACGGCGATCAGCTGGTGCTGACGCCGTTGGGGATGCTGAGTCAGCCGTACTCGGCGGAGCTGCGGGCTGCCGTCGCGGCCTCGTTGCCGCCGGCGTCGACCTCGGTCGAACAGGTGTGCAAGCTCGACACCGGGATCGGGCAGGCGTTCGCGGCGGTGGCGGGGCAGGCGGTCGAGCAGCTCTGCGGTGGGTACGCGGACCTGATCGTGTCGCACGGGCAGACGGTCTTCCACTGGGTCGACAACGGGTCGGTGCGCGGGACGCTGCAGCTCGGACAGCCCGCCTGGATCGCGGAGGCCACCGGCGTACCGGTGGTGTCGGACCTGCGGGCGCGGGACGTCGCGGCGGGCGGGCAGGGTGCGCCGCTCGTCAGCATCATCGACGTGCTGTGGTTGCGCGGGCGTCCCGGCGTACCGGTGGCGCTGAATCTCGGCGGGATCGCGAACATTACCGTCGTCCAGGACGAACCGGTTGCCTTCGACACCGGTCCGGCGAACGCGCTGATCGACGCCGTCGTGACCGAGCTGACCGGGCGGCCGTTCGATGCGGACGGGGTGATGGCGGCGCGCGGGCAGGTGCACGAGGACCTGCTGGGGCGGTTGCTGGCCGAGCCGTTCTACGCGCGGCCGGCACCGAAGTCGACGGGGAAGGAACTGTTCAACCTCGCGCACCTGGCCCAGGCGATGGAAGGGCTGCCGGTGATCCCGGCGGAGGACCTGGTCGCGACGGTGACCACGCTGACGGCGCGGACCGTCGCCGACGCGGTACGGCGGTACGGCGGCACCGAGGTGGTGGCCTCGGGTGGCGGGATCCGGAACCCGGCGCTGATGCATCTGCTGGCTGACGAGTTGGAGGTTCCGGTCCGGACCACCGACGAGTTGGGGATCCCGTCGGCGGCGAAGGAGGCGTACGCGTTCGCCGTCCTCGGATTCCTCACCGTCCACGGCCTCGGTGGAACAGTCCCGAGCTGCACCGGTGCCGGGCACTCCAGCGTCCTTGGCTCGATCACCCCCGGCCGCAGCGGACTACCGACGATCGCGGGCGAGGCACGACCACCCATGCGCCTCCTGGTGGAGTGACCGCACACTAGTCCCTATGACGAGGCTGTTCGTGGTGACTGGGGCACCTGGTTCGGGGAAGACCACAGTCGTGCCGGAGCTGGTGCGGCTGAGTCCTGGGAACCTGGTCGTGATGGACATGGACGAGCTGCTGGACGACAACGGCCGGCTGCTCGGGCTCGACATCGCGAGTCCGATGGCGGCGCCGATCTGGCCGGCGTACAACGCGCTCTGGCTGCGGATCACCGAGCTGATCCGGCGCTCCGGCATACCGGTCCTGCTGCTGTCCCCGGCGCAGCCGGCCGAGCTGCCCGAGGGCCGCTGGCTGCACCTGGACTGCCCGGACGCCGTACGCCGGAAGCGGCTGGCGCGACGGGGGTGGCCGGAGTCCCAGATCGACGAGGCGCTCGCGGACGCCGCCGAGATCCGCAAGCTCGTACCGCGGTCGGTGCGCGGGGACGTGTCGCCGGAGCGGGTCGCGAGGAGCATCCTGGACTGGATCCGCGGTGAACGGTTCGGCAAGACCCTCAGCCTGTGGGGCCGGTTCCGGAGTTGACCTTCGAGTTGGTGCAGGGATGAAGGTCGGGCCCATGAGGCTGACGATCAGTGAGTTCGCACGGCTGGTGGGACTGGCGCCGAGTGCGCTGCGGTTCTACGACGACTGCGGTCTGCTCCCACCCGCCGAGGTCGACGCGACGAACGGCTACCGGTACTACGACAAGTCGCAACAACCACGCGCCCAGCTCCTCCGCGACCTGCGCGAGCTCGACCTCCCACTCCCCGACGTCCGCCTTGCCCTGGACGCGTCCGCGGCGGGGGTCGCCGACCTGGTTCGCGCCCACCTCCGCACCCTCGAAGCCAAGTCCACCGCGACCCGCGAAGCCGCCACCCGCCTCCTGACCCAACTGCTCTCCCAACAAACGACAGCCGCCCTGGGCGGCCCTGAACTAGCCAGCGCCATCCGCCAGGTGACGCCCACCGCAGCCCCGCCGAGGGAGGACGACATGGGGCTGGTGTTGAGTTGTGTGTTGGTCGAGTTGTCGGCTGATGAGGTGGTGTTTGTCGCGACCGATCGGTATCGGCTGGCGGTGCGGACTGTGCGGCCGGTGGAGTTCGGTGGGGTGGGGACGCGGGTGCTGGTGCGGGCCGACGAGTTGGCTGAGGTGAGCCGGTGGGCTGCGGCGGGGGACGTCGTTCGGGTGGAGGTGAACGGCGGGCTGGTGTTCGCGCGCGGAGACGAGTCGCGGGAACTGCAGGTGGTCGACGCCGAGTATCCGGCGTACCAGCAGATCCTCGACGGGCTGACGCCGCCGGCGTGCCGGGTGGTCGTCGACCGGCTGGGACTGCTGAACGCACTGACCGGCCGCGATGTCGTTGCCTTTGACATCGATCAGCAGAGTCTCCGGATCGACGACGAGGTGCGGCTGGACGCGATCGGGTCCGGGGCGGTGCGGATCGGGTTCACCGCGAGCCTACTGGCGGCCGCACTCGAGGCGAGTGTCGGGCCGGACGTGCTGCTGGAGATCTGCGAACCGGCGCGACCGGTCGTCGTACGGTCGGCTGACCAGGGCACGTTCACCACCCTGGTGATGCCCGTCCGGCTGGACGGGTGAACCGGTCCTACTACGGCTGGCTGGCAGGTTCGACACTCTCGGTTCTCGGCGACACCGCGCTGTTCTTCGCGCTCGGCTGGGCCGCAACGGGCATCGGCCCGCGGGTCGCCGCGCTGGTGCTGACCGGGTTCACCCTGCCGCGCGCCGTGCTCCTCCTGCTCGGCGGCGTACTCGGCGACCGCATCGGTCCACGCCGCCTCCTCCTCGCCTGCACCGCGATCGTCGGCTGCTGCTGCTTCTTGCTGGCCGTCGCCGTCGGACTGCGCGGTGTCTCGGCCGGGCTGCTCCTCACGACGTCCGTCGTCGTCGGCACCGTCGATGCCTTCGCGCTCCCGGCCGCAGGGGTACTCCCGCGGCTGTTCGTCCCCGACGACCAGTTGCCCAGAGCAATGGCATTGCGTACGTCGGCCACGCAGGTCATCACCCTCGCCGGCGGACCGCTCAGCGGCCTGCTCGTCGCGACCGTCGGGCTGGTCGGGGCACTGACCCTCGACGGCCTGACCTTCGCCGTCCAGTTCGCAGTACTGCTGCTCCTCAAACCGCCGTACGACGTCCACCCGCAACGCGACCGTCCGTCGGTCCTGAAGGATGCCGTCGACGGACTCCGGGTGGCTGTCGGTGATCCCGTCCTGCGCATGATCCTCGCCGTCGTCGCACTGGTCGCGGCCTTCGTCCTGCCGGTCACGTCGCTCTGCGTCCCGCTGCTGGCCCGCTCACAAGGCTGGGAAGCCAAACAAGCAGGCTTCGTGGTGGCAGGCAGCGTCGCCGGCGGACTACTCGTCACAGTCCTCGTCGCCCGCTTCGGCACCTTCTCCCGCGCCGACCTCACCGCAGGCGTCGGCTGCCTCGTCGCCGCCCTCGGCATCGCAGCCCTCGCCCTGGCCCCCACGGTCCCGACCGCGATCGCCGCAACCCTCACTCAAGGCGTAGGCATCGGCCTCTTCACCTCACACCTGGCACCCCTCTTCATCCGCAGCACCCCAAAGTCCCACCTGACCCGCCTCCAGTCCCTCCTCTCCCTGGCCCAAACCGTCCCGCTGATCGCCTCCACCAACCTCCTGGCCACCCTCACCATCCACCAGGCCCTAACCCTCACCGCCACCACAACAACCCTCGCCGGCCTCATCCTCCTCAAACTCGCAACCTCGGCCAGTCACCCCGCGGGCGGACCTGCACGCACGCAGAACCCACAGATCTGAGCCCGGAACGCGCCGTTCGGTGGGTCTCTGCCTGCGTGCACAACCACCTATTGACAACATGCTGTCGTGATGACAGCATGTTGTCTATGAGGACAGCATATGTGGCGGTGTACGAGACGTTGGCGGACTGGGAGATCGGGCATCTCACGGTGGAGCTGCGGACTGGGCGGTTTACCGGGGAGCCGTGGCGGGTGGTGACGGTGGGGGAGACGTTGGAGCCGGTGGTGACCATGGGTGGGATGCGGGTTGTGCCGGACGTGACGGTTGCGGACGTCGCGCCTGACGCGGGCGATCTGCTCGTGCTCGCCGGGTCGGGGCAGTGGGACATGGGTGGTGGCGAGGCGTTCGCGAAGCTGGCGGGGCAGTTCCTCGATGCCGGCGTACCGGTTGCGGCGATCTGTGGCGCGACGGCGGGGCTGGCGCGCGCGGGGCTGCTCGACGAGCGGAAGCACACGAGCGCGGCCAAGGAGTACCTGCAGGCGACCGGGTATCAGGGTTCGGAGCGGTACGTCGAGGCGCGCGCGGTCGTCGACCGGGATCTGATCACGGCGGGACCGGACTCGCCGGTGCAGTTCGCGCGGGCTGTGATGGAGCGGCTCGAGCTCGCGGACGAGCGGAAGCGGGAGGCGTACGAGGGCGTGTTCCACCGCGCCGACCCGGCGGCCTACGCCACCCTGGTGGGATGACTGTTCCACCGCGGGAGGAGTGGCCGAAGCCCGGGCCGCAGTCGGAAGGTGGTGCGGTGCTGACGGATGTCGTCCTCTCCACCTTCCGGCTGAACGCGCGGCTGATGGAGGCCGCGCAGGGACTGGCCGCGAACGGCGGACTGACCGCGGCCTGGTGGCAGGTGCTCGGCGGCGTACTCGACGAGCCGCGATCGGTCGCCGACGTCGGCCGGATCATGGGCGTCAGCCGGCAGGGTGTGCAGCGGATCGCGGACCTGCTGGTCGAGCGTGGTCTCGCGGAGTACCGCCCGAATCCGGCGCACCGCCGCGCCAAACTGCTCGCCTGCACCGAGGCCGGTTACTGGGCGATCCGCAAGATCGCGGTCGCCCAGCACCCGTGGACCTCCGAGCTCGCGACGTCCGTCGACCTCGACGATCTCCGGACGACGCTCAGCACCCTGCAGACGCTGATCACCAAGCTGGAAGAAGCGTGATCGCGAGGCTCCGCCCGTAGGTGTGCCGCGTGCTGAACGTCAGCCGCGTCCCGGTGATCGTGCGTGTCACCTGAACCCCCGCGACCGGCGCCGCGGCTTTCAGGTACCGGGCCCGCAGGTTGACCGTGATGCTGTCGCGTTGCGTGGTCGGATCCGACACGGCAACCTGCACGCTGGAAGCCTGACGGCGGATGATCACCGACGCCGGGCCGTCGATGGTCAGCCCAGGAAGATGGTGCGAGCCCGGGGTAAACGTGTTGGCGGCAGTCAGGCGGAGGCCCAGGTGCTGGACGGCTTGGAGCCTAGGAGTGTTGGCGAGCAGGGCGATCCGCCCGTGCTGGTAGGACTTCAGCGCGGATTCTGTTGCGTTGGGCACCAATGCGTAGGCGAGCGAGCGCTGCGAGTCCGCCGGTTGGGCGGCCGTGAGCGCGAACACCTGCTTGGTGACTGCGGTGTCCGGGTTCGACGTACGCACTACCCGCCGGCTTCGGGTGACCGTCTGCAGATCGACCGACAGAGCCGTTGGCTGGAGGAAGTGGTAACCGACTGAGGCTGCGCCGTTGGTGTAGCGGAGCCAGCGCGGGGTGATCGAGCCGGTGCCGGTCCACGGGCTGCCGTCGCGCAGCGCACCGATGATCGTGACGGGATCGGTGGCGCCCGCGATTCGGGTGTCGAGGGTCGTCGTGACCGCGCGGGTCGCGTCGCCGACACCGGCCGCGAGTACGACGATCTCGTCGTCGAGCAGGAACCAGGACTTGGTCGCCGACGCGTTCTTGTAGACCACGAAGTCGTCCGGCAGGGCGTCCCGCGACGCGTACGCGAAATCGTCCGACTGCACCCAGCCGACCGCGCCGTACGCATCGAGCGTCGCGCCGCCGGAGTACGCGTTGGTTCCGACCGGGAAGTAGACGTACGTGTTCTGGGCCTCCGACGACGGGGTGAAGGTCGGCGGGTCGTCGTAGTACGCCGTCCCGTACAGCTCCGGGATCGACTTGCGGGTCTCGACCGGCGCGGTCACGCCGCCCAGCGCGTACGGCGACACCGTGGTGAAGTAGTCGATGCCGAAGGACTGCGTCTGATCCTGGCCCGCGAGGTACAGGTAGTGCGCGCCGTCGCCCTGGAACCACGGCAGCAGGTTCTCGCCGCTCATGTACTCGTACTTGCTGATCCGCGACGAGTTCCGCGCCAGCGCGAACGCGTACGTCGGCCGGCGGTGCACCGTCCGGTCCATCGCGTTGAACGCAGTACTGAGAGCCGCCGGGTTGAGGTCGGCCGGGACGATCGCGGCATCGTTCTTGAGGTCCGCGAAACGCCCGATGCTCACCGGTGAGACAAAGGAGTTCACGTTGATCGTCGGCCGCGCGGTGAACTTCGCGAACGCCTTCAACCGGGCCGCGTCCGCGCCGGCGGCGTAGTCGGCCAGGTCGACGATCGCTTCCACGATCACTGCCACGTCGTCGTACCCGGTGCCGGTGCGGGACACCGCGCGACCCTTGACGATCTCCATCATCCAGCCCTCGAAGATCAGCGGCGCGAACCCGTGCTCGACCCAGCCCTGCACCACGCCGACCAGGTCGTCGCTCTGCGCGTACTCCGTCCCCGCGAGCACCTTGACGGTCTGCACAACCCTGCTCAGCAGGGCTTTTCCGTACGAGCCCGTGTACGCGACCGAGGAGTGCTGGATGAACGAGCCGTCCGCGTAGTACCCGTCCGTGACGCCGTGCTGCAGGTTGTACGGGTCGACGGTCGCGAACACCGTGAACTGGTCCTGCAGCGCCTTCCGGATCCGCGCGTCGTCGTTCAGCAGGGCCCCCTGGAGGACCCGGTTCGAGGTGATGTCGACGAGGTTCGCGCCGGTGTGGAAGCGCGAGTCGAGATCGACATCGCTGTCCTTCCCGTTGCGCAGGTACGCGTCCATCGAGGCGACGTACCGCGTGATCAGGTCGGCCGGGGCGTCGATCAGGGTGAGCGTCTTCGACACGAACGTCGAGATGCCGATCTCCCAGGTGAACCAGTTGCCGTAGTACCCCTTCGACTGGTCGCCGTAGTAGTTGTCGTGCAGCCAGACGAGCTTCTCCGCGATCCGTGTGCGCACCTGCTCGTTGCCCTGCAGGTCCGACGCCGGTCCTGGCCGCCGGTACGCGAGGGCGATCTCGTAGAGGTGCTGGTACGACGCGCTCAGATTCGGATCGCTGGTTCCGAGCGGGAGGCCCGCGAACAGTTCGCCGGTGCCGGCGCGGTCGAGGGCGGCCAGCCAGGTACGGGCGGTGTTGTCGATCGCGGTCACCTTGGCGGCGACCTCGGGGCGCGCGTTCGATTCCGCCGTACCGGCGTAGATCGCGATCACGTTGGCCAGCAGCCGGCTGGGGTCGGCGTTCATCGCGCCCGGGGTGGCGCGCGCGGCCGAAGCCGGGGTGACCGCGGTCAGCAACGCGGTCGCGGGAACAAAGGACAGCAGACGGCGGCGGGTGAGATCCACTGGTACTCCCGGGCGGATGGGAAAACCTAACCAGCGAAGTCAATCAGCCGCCACTATCCTTCAGCAACCGCTTGCCGCTGACTTCTCAACAACCATCCGCCCGTGCCGTCGCCCCGCCGGGCGTACGGCCGCCTCGTCAGGCGCCGCCGGCACCCACCAGTTGAGGGTCGATCGAGAGGACCTGTACGGCGTCGCCGGTCGACTTGGCCGGGATGACCACGGCGACCTGGTGCAGGTAGTCCTGGTGAAGGGTCTGGGTGTACTTGACCATGCTGCTGAACGCGGTGGCCTCGCCGCTGGTCCAGTACGCGTTCGAGCCCGGCTCGACCCGTTGCAGGTACCGCTCGGTGAGCGTCAGGAACACCAGCGCGTCGCCGGACGCCGTGATGAAGGTCAGCGGGGCGCCGGACTGTGCGAAGGTGTCGGTGACGCCGGCGATGTACGGCTGGGCGGTGTCGGAGACCTTCGACTTCGCGCGCAGGTCGAGCATGTTGGTCAGGCTCGGCGTCGGCGTGAACAGCTTCGACTGCGGCGCGTTCTTGCCGCCGGTGAGGTACGCCGCGAGGTCCTTGGCGACTGCCTCGGGCCGGCCCTGCAGCTTGCTCAGGTCGGCTGCGCTCGGAGTGCGGAGTCCGTCGACCGACGGAAGCTCCACGGCCTTCGGCGGGTAGACCGAATGCGTCAGCAGCCACGGGCTGCCGGCGTTCTCCCGCTGCCAGACGCCGAGCTGATGGTTGCCAGGTGCGTCCGAGACGCCGGAGCTGACCACGAACCGCATCGGGTACGACGTGAACTGCGGCGCGCCGATCTCCGGGTCGGTGTAGCTGAACGGCTTCGACACGTCCTTGCCCGCGGCGTCGAGCTTCCGGCCGATCAGGAAGCCCGCCTGCGTCTGCGCGAGGGTCGGGTTGCCCTCGATCGTCGCGGCCAGCTTCCCGTCCCGGGTCTTGTTCGCCTGGTTGTTGAGCTGGTTGTAGCGCTGGACGACAGCCTGCGCGTCGGCGAGTGTGACGGCCGGGCGGGAGTCCGTCGCGGTCATCGTGTTCTTCGGCGGGACGAGGCCGCAGCTCGTCGCGGTCAGCAGCAACGCGCCGCTGGCCAGGAGCGCCGCCGTACGTCGCACGGCCTCGTCACTCTTCTCGAATTCCGGTGACACCGCCAGCGGGACGGTCTCGGCCGCAACAGTTTCGGTCGACTCGTCGGCCGTGCGGGTCTCCTCGACCGGTTCGGCGTACGTCGGCTGCGCGGGCTCGTCGTACCGCTGGGAGGCGCCGGCCCCGAGCAGCACCGGCGACTTCGCCCGCGCGACCGCCGCCGGCGACATGAACATCGGCGCGGCCGGCACCGCCGGACCCGGCCGAAGCTCTTGCTTGGCGGCGAGTGGGGCGAACGGGCTGACCCGGTCGGGGGCGAAGGGCGAGACGCGGTATGCCGGGGCGTCCTCCACCTCTTCGCGCTGGACCGGGGCCGTTGGCACGAGGACCGGGATCCGGGTGTTCGTGATGACCGGGATCTCGGTCGTGTCCGCGATCTCCTGCACCACCGGGCGGCGGCGCAGCACCAGGGCCAGGCCGAGTGCGAGCACCACAACCCCCGCCCCGAGCACCAGCAGGCAGATGCCGAACAGCCGGTGCACCTCGATCCCGAACGAGACCTGCGCGCCGACCGCCGGCGTACCGTCCGCGTTCATCACGACCACGTCGTACAGCCCGTCCTGGATCGGCCAGTTGACGGCCTGCGCACCGGGCGCGGACTGCGCGACCCACCAGTCCAGCTCGCCGGGCGGCGTCAGCTTCTTGGTGTCGCCGCGCAGCTCCTGGGTGCCGAACGTGGCCGGCGGGTCGAACTGGACCAGCCGGGTGTGCGCGGTCCCCGCGAGGTAGTCGCGCACGTCCAGGTCCTGCCCGACGCCGATGAACAGCGGCTTGTCGCCCGACGCGCTCACGCGCAGCGTCGGGCCGTGCCGGTCGAGGAGGGACGGTGCGGTGACGACCGCGAGGCCCGTACTGGCGAGCTCTCGGCGAGGTGTCGTGATCGTGTTGTCCGGGCCGACGAGCCAGAAGGCGGCGACGGCTCCGGCGATGGCGGCGAGCAGGCCTGACAGCGCCAGCAGCAGACCCAGGGTGATGCGGGCGAAACGCATGAAGAGGCTCCCGTTGTCCGACGAGCCCGGCCCACGGACGGGTGCACCGGACGGCGGGCGCCTTGGTCCGGACCCCTCTCCAGGTGTCCGGAAGCTCACCCGCTGTCACTGAATAACTGAGCCAACAAGGATCTGTTACGATTTCGTGTATTAACGAATGGCCGTTCACAAACCAGGAGGCGCTGACATGGCCCGGCCACGGCTGGTGAGCGACGACGTGATCCTGGATGCCACGCGCCAGGTCCTGGCCGAGCTCGGACCGGTGAAACTGACCCTGGCGGCGGTCGGCGCCAGGGTCGGGCTGGCGCCGCCGACGCTGATGCAGCGGTTCGGTTCCAAGCGCGGTCTGCTGCTCGCGTCCGCGGCCCGGTCGCCGCTGATGGTCAAACTCGCGGCCGACGAGGCCGCCGCCCGGAACGTCTCGCCGCTCGCCACGCTGCGGGACTTCGCACTGTCGGCGGTCGCGCACATCAAGCATCGCGAGGAGCTCGGCAACGGGCTCGGTTTCGTCCAGCTCGACGTCGCGGATCCGGAGTTCCGGCAGCACGCGCTGGCGCACTCCGCCGCGATCGTCGACAGCTGCGACACGTTCTACCGGGCCGCGGTGGAGGTCGGTGAGCTCCGCGCGGAGACCGACGTACCGGCGTTGGCTCGGCACACCCTTGTCTGTTTCAACGGCGCGCTCCAGGTCTGGGCGGTGAACGGCTGGGGCTCGCTGTCCGAGTTCCTCACCGAGCAGCTCGACCTGATGATCGCCCCCTATCTCAGGAGTGACGGTGTTTCTGCGCGTTCTGGTCTTCTACCTGGTCACGATGGTCTTCAGCGGGATCCTCAACGCGCTGCAGGCGGCGACCGGGCCGAGTCCTGAGCTGATCCAGCTGGTCCAGTTCGCGCCGGCCCTCGGCGTCGGCGTGATGTTCCTGCTGTTCCGCCGTACCACTCGGGTCGACGCGCGGTTCACGCCGCCGGCCCTGGGGCGGAGTGCGTTGATCGTGGGGATCGTCGTGGCGGCGATGGCCGTCTCGGTGCTCGTCCACGTGATCGCGGGCCGGCCGTGGCGCGCGGACGGGCTGCCGTTCCCGTTCTGGGTGCTGGTGATCACGATGATCGTCGGCGCGGCGGGCGAGGAGCTCGGCTGGCGCGCGTTCTTGCAGCCTTATCTGCAGACCCGCTTCTCGGTACTGCGTTCCTCGCTCGTCGTCGGCGTGCTGTGGGGGTTCTGGCACCTCGGCGGGTTCGAGCACGGGCTCGCGTACATGGGTCTGTTCGTCGTGATGGCGACCGCGCTGTCGGTGGTGATGGGCGCGGTGCTGCGGGGCGCGCGGCGTACCAACCTCGTCGTCGCCACCGCAGCCCACGCCGCGGTCAACCTTTCGCTGATCCTGCTGTTCACCGAGGAGGACGGCAACCTGTTCCCGATGGCCGTCCTCGCGGTGGTCTGGACGATCGCCGCCGTGGCGGTCAGCTCAGTGCAGGTACGACGCGCCGTTGAAGTCGAGGACCGCGCCGCTCGCCCAGTTCGCCTCGGCTGAGGCGAGCCAGTAGATCGCGTTCCCGACCTCGTCGGCGGTGGCGACGCGGCCGAACGGGCTCTGCGCCCGGATCGCGTCGCCGCCGGGACCCGCGAGGAACGTCTCGGTCATGTCGGTCGCGATGAAACCCGGCGCGATTGACGTCACGGTGATGTCATGTGGCGCCAGCGATGCCGCCAACGACTGCCCGAGCGAGTGCAGCCCGGCCTTCGAGGCGCCGTACGCCGGGACGTCGGGCTCGCCCCGGTAGGCGCCGCGGGACCCGACGTTGACGATCGCACCCCGCCGGACACCGTCCGCGGGCTCCTTGTCGAGCATCTGCCGGGCCACGCACCAGGTCACGTGCGCTGCGCCCTCGAGGTTGACGGCGAGGGTACGACGCCACGCCGCGACCCATTCGTCGTACGACGTCTCGGCCAGCGGATGACCGACCCGGCGGGATCCCTCGACGGGCTCGTCGACGTACATCGCGGCGTTGTTGACCAGCACGTCGACGCGACCCAGCACGGAGGCCGATTCCTCAACCAGGGAAGGGATTGCGGCCGGATCGCCGAGGTCGGCGGCAAGCACCGCATGACCGTCGCCGGGCAGTGCGGACCGGATCTCCTCGGCGCGGTCGACGGCACCGCGGCAGTGCAGCACGACACGATCGCCGGCCGCCGCGAACGCCTGCGCGGCGGCCGCGCCGACGCCCCTGGACGCGCCGGTGATCAGTACTCCTCTGGACACTGTTCCTCCTGTCGATGACTGCACCACATTGTGCCTTTGGCGGCACGGTGACATCAGCGGGGGTTGACAGTGACGTCACGATGACGTCATGCTTGCTGTCATGGAACTTGACCACTACCTCGAGTCGGTCCGGCGGAGCGTTGAGAACGCCACCGCCCTGGCCGACGAGCAAACCCGCTCCGTGGCTCAGCGCCTCGGGGCAACGCTGGATGACGCGGGCCGCCTGGCCCTCATCTCAGCCCTGTCCGACGCCGCCGGGGAGATCAGCCGCGAGCTGTCCCCGGGTTCGGTCGAGCTCCGGATGGCCGGCGGCCGCCCGGAGTTCGTGGTCACGCCGGCGCCCAGCCAGCTGACCGGTCCGGACGAGACCGAAGAAGACATCGACGACGACACCGACGCCGAGGCCGACGAGCAGTTCGTGTTCGACGCCGACGAGCCGACCGCACGGATCACGCTGCGGCTGCCGATGTCGATCAAGAACAAGGTCGACGAGGCCGCCAACGCCGAGGGCATCTCCTCGAACGCGTGGCTGATGCGCACCGTGATGACCGAGCTCAGCGAGCGCCGCCGCGGCGGCCCCCGCCCGCCGCGGCCGCCGCGCCCGCCGCGTGGCCCGGTGTTCGGCCCGGAGGGCCCACTGGGTCCCAACGGACCGCTCGGCCCCGACGGGGTCTTCGGCCCGAACGGCGTGTTCGGCCCGAACGGCCCGTTCGGCGAGGAAGGCGTCTTCGGCCAGGACCGCGGCCGGTTCGAACGCGACCGGCGCCGTGACGACCGGGACCGCCGCCGCGAGGACAAGGACCGGCGCCGCGAGGACAAGGAACGCCGCCGCGGCGGACACGGCCCGGGCCAGCGACTGACGGGATGGGCGGAATGATGAGCGGCTTCAGCCAGCAGATCGTCGACGACGAGAACGACCCGATCGAGCGGATCCGGATCGACATCGGCTCCGGCCTGGTCGAGATCACCGCCAACGCCGACGGCAAGGGCACCGCGGTCTCGGTCGACGTCGACAGCGGGCCCGAGGAGGACGTGACCGTCGAGGTCGTGGACGGCGAGCTGATCGTCGAGGGACCGCAGCGGAACGTTCGTCGCGGGCCGGAGATCCAGGTCCGGATCGCCACCTCCGCGGTGCTCGACGCCCGGGTCAAGACCGGGTCCGGCGACATCACCGCGGACGTGCCGCTCGGCTCGGCGCGGCTCTCGACCGGCTCCGGCGACGTCCGGCTGACCCGGGTCGAGAACGAGCTCGGCGTCAACACCGGCAGCGGTGACGTCAAGGTCGAGTCGGCCGCCGGCGCGGTCCGGGCCGGTACCGGTTCGGGCTCGATCGACATCGAGGAGGCCGGTGACGCGCTCGGCCTGAGCACCGGCTCCGGCGATGTCACGATCGGCGACGCGGCCGGTCCCACCTCCGTCAAGGTCGGCTCGGGGGACATCACCATCGAGCGGATCCGCGACCACTCGGTCGCCACCTCCGGCTCCGGCGACGTGAAGGTCGAGATCGCCGACGGGCCGAGCGTCCAGGCCGAGACGGCCCGGGGCGACGTACAGATCGGGGTCCCGGACGGACTTCCGACGTACCTGGACCTGAAGACGGTCACCGGACGGATCCGGTGTGATCTCGAGCCCGGCCAGAAGCCGGCCGAGGGGGACCGCGCCCTGATGCTGCGCGCCCGCACGGTCTCCGGCGACATCACCGTCGTCAAGGTCTGACCCGACCACCACCAGCAACACCGCACGAGGTCCCGCCACTGGGGGCGGGACCCGGGCGAAGCATTGCCTGAAACCACAGCACGGGGACCGAGCGAAGGGGAGCACGATCATGTTGAGCGAACAGCAGGAAGTTGCCCGTTACCGCGTCGAGGACCAGTTGCGGAGGATCGAGGCACGAGCACTGCGGTACAACGGCAAGCCCCGGATCAGGACGCGGACGCGGTTCGCGGGCTGGTTGCACAAGCTGGCCGACCGGCTGGAGCCCGCCTCCCGCCGCCTGACCGAGCCGGCCATCCGGCCGCTGACCGAGTCCCAGCCCCGCCACCGCGGGACCGGTCTCTCGATCGTCCGGTGAACGGCGTACCGCTGACCGGCGTACCGGCGGCGATCTGCGCCGTCCTCGAGCGGCTCGGCCTGGTCGGCGCCGGATCGCCGCTCCGCCGCCAGTAGTTGCAGCTTGCTGCAATGCCTGTGGATAACCGCCCGGACGGACCCGTGAACACTGCTAGCGTTCAGTCGATCATTCTCGGTCGACCTGGGAGAGATACCAACGATGTTGCGTCCGATGGTGGCAACCACAGCTGTCACCGCTGCTCTGATCCTGCTGGCCGGCTGCGGCGGCGACGACAAGAAGGCCGACTCGGGGTCGGAGAACAACGGCGGCCAGTCCACAGCCGCCTCGAGCACGCCGTCCACCCCGACCGCCCCGTCATTCGACCCGCCGAAATCCTTCGCCCCCGCGGCAGCGTACCCGGCGATCGAGGAGAAGGGCCGGTCCACCGTGGACGAGTCCCAGATGGGCATCGCCGGCCAGGTCGCGCTCGTCGGTAGCTGGGCGGGCCTGAGCGGCCACGACGTTGCCAACCCGACCAACACCTGGACGGTCAAGTCCGCCGAGGCCGAGACCACCGAGGTCTACGACGCCTCCAGGCCGATGGCGGCGAAGCTCGACGGCAAGGACGTCGCGATCGTCGCGTACGCCGAAGCCGACAAGGGCAGCGGCACGCAGAAGCCGGCGGGTCTGGTCGTTGTCCACTGGATCGACGTGGCGTCCGGGAAGAAGGTCGCCGAGGTGACCGCGAAGGTGAGCACGCTGCAGGACACCGGCAACACCAGCGGCGTCCCGAACCTCAGGGCCCAGGCATACGACCCGGAGACCGGCCAGGTCGCCATCGGCGTGACCACGGCCGGTGTCATGAACGGCGAGTACCAGACGGTGTATGCGGATCCCGCCACGCAGAAGTCCACGATCGTCCCGGGGATGAACCCGGCCGCCGTGCACGCCGGCGTGGTTGCGGGATCGAAGGGCTCGCAGTCCGACAACAGCGCCGACGGCACCGCGCTGCTCGTCGACGGCGCGAGCGGCAAGGTCACGAAGCAGCTCCCGCTGAAGCAGGCCTACCTGACGCCGCTGACCGGCGGCGCCAAGCACGCGTACTTCTACGGCATGGCGTACACGGACTACGGCCAGGGGACCAAGGCCGACACGATCTTCTCGGTCGACCTGTCGACCGGCGCCGTGGCGCCGACGACACCCGCGACCAAGTTCGAGTCCGATGTCACCATCGAGTGTCTCCCGGACCAGGCCTCCGCGGTCGTCTGCCTCATCAAGTCGATTCGCAGCGGTCCCCTCGAGGTCCTCGGCTTCGACGACACCACCGGCAAGAAGACCTGGGGCTTCACGGAAACCGCGGGCTCCCGCGTCGTACCCAACGTGACGGCCGCGTTCCACGGCGTCATCTACGCGCAGACTGAGGCGCAGCCGGTGCTGCTGGACGCGAAGACCGGTGCGGACCTGCCGAGCGGATCCTCCTCGAGCAGCCCGAGCTCGAGCGACACCCCCTCCTCCGGTGACACGCCTTCGTCGAGTGACACCCCGTCCGGCAATGACTCGCCGACGGGCAACGAGTCCCCCGGAAACGGTGACCTCGGTCTGTTCGACGGCAAGATGCGCTCGCCGCAGGCCGTCTCGCCGTACGGCGGTGTCTACCGTCAGCTGCCGACCGGCGACAACTACGGCTCCCCCCGGGTCGAGTCGGTCTGCATCTTCCTCAAGCCGACTGCCTGACCTGGCCGAAAGGCCCCGGGACGAGAGTCTCGGGGCCTTGCCTGTCTATACGTCGGTGCGGTGGAAGTTCTTGTAGGAGCGGGACGGTGTCGGGCCGCGCTGGCCCTGGTAGCGGGAGCCGTACTTCGACGAGCCGTACGGGTGCTCGGCGGGGGAGGACAGCCGGAAGAAGCACAGCTGGCCGATCTTCATCCCGGGCCAGAGCTTGATCGGCAGCGTCGCGACGTTCGAGAGTTCGAGCGTCACGTGGCCGGAGAAGCCGGGGTCGATGAAGCCCGCCGTGGAGTGGGTCAGCAGGCCGAGACGGCCCAGCGACGACTTGCCCTCGAGCCGGGCGGCGACGTCGTCGGGCAGCGTGACGAGCTCGTACGTCGATCCCAGGACGAACTCACCGGGATGCAGGATGAACGCCTCGCCGCCCTCGGGCTCGACGAGCCGGGTCAGATCGGGCTGTTCCTCGGCCGGATCGATATGCGGGTACTTGTGGTTCTCGAAGACCCGGAAGAACCGGTCCAGCCGTACGTCGACGCTCGACGGCTGCACCATCGCAGCATCGAACGGATCCAGCTGGACCCGCTTCGCGTCGAGCTCGGCCAAGATGTCACGGTCGGAGAGCAGCACGGTCGCACGTTAGCAGCGTGCCGCTCGTCCGCACAGTTCGAGTTGCCGGTCAGGCCCGTTTCCCGCGCCTGGTGGTGAGTCGTCCGGAGCCCTCAGCTCCCCGGCGGGAGCACACCACCAGACCGTGGGCCTGAGGCAACTATCTTCAGTTGGCCAGCTTGTTGAACTTCGACACCTGGGTGGCGAAGGTCTTCACCTGCGCCGGCGACCAGTCCTTGAGCAGGTCCTCGATCACCTTGTGGCGCTTCTTCCGGGCCGCCGTCAGCTTGCGCTTGCCGGCCGCGGTCAGCGTCAGCAGGGTCGCCCGCGCGTCCGACTTGTCGGCGGCCCGCTTCAGCAGACCTTCCTCCTCGAGTCGCGCACAGGCCCGGCTGACCGGACCCTTGTCCACCTCGAGTGCTGCCACCAGGTCGGCCATCCGCACCGGTGCCAGCTCCTCCACGTGGTTCAGCAACGCGTACTGCGCCGGCTCCAGGTCCGGATGCGCCTCGTCGGACAGCGTCCGCTGCAGACCGCGCAGCCGCCGTGCCAACGTGACGAGTTCCTTCTCCAGGTTGTCCACCGCGTCAGTTGTGTCTGTTGCCACCGTTCACCCCTTCATCCAGTTGCCCCGCAACCATCTTGTCCGGTCCCGGCGAGGACCGCATCCTCACGTTGCGTCGAATGTTGCCCCCGGCAACGCGTTCTAATCTGCCAGAAGATGACGAACCTGCCCAGTCCTGAACGTGCCCTTTGTGAAAAACTGCCCAAGAACCCCCGGTGCAAACCGTTCATCCCCCTCTTTTCGATGCGCTCGGCACCTTCCCACCCCATTCCCCCTGACCCGGCAACAACTGCCCCGGCCCCCCACCGGACCTCGCGCGGCCAGGGCACAGGCGCCGGGGCCAGGAGACAGGCAATAACCTGTCTCCTGCCCCCGCGGGGGTAGTCCTGGCCCGGTTCGGCGCCGCTGATTGGCGCGGCGCGCCGGGCCCGTGGTGCCGGCACCTTGGCACATCAGCTATGCTCGTCACCGCTGTCGGGAGACCGGCCGCGCGGGTGTAGTTCAATGGCAGAACATCAGCTTCCCAAGCTGACAGTGCGGGTTCGATTCCCGTCACCCGCTCAGCAGAGAACCCCGCAGGTCAGAGGCCAGTTTCCGACCTGCGGGGTTCGTCGTGTCACCGGTCTGAACCGGCCGCGTGCCCGATGTGACCGCGAACGCGCCGTCCTCGTCGTCTCCGTCCTGGTCGTCCCTGTCCGCCGTGCGCAGTTCGTCCAGATGTTCTGACATGGCTTGGGCGAGGAACCGTTGCCGACTGTCGCGGGTGTGGATGTACCGGACGGCGGCTCGGGTGCTCGCGTGGCCCGCCCTCGGTGCCGCGGCGATGGCCTGCAACCCCGAACGCGCCATCCACCAACTCGAAGCCATGGGCTATCACGTCACCCTCAACAACGCGTCCTGAAACGCCTCCGACGCGAAGACCACCGTGGTGAATCTTCGCGTCAGAGAGGGCAGTTTCTGACCTGGCGTTGTGACTAGGCTGCGGCCGTGAGGACTGACGAATCGCGCGGCCACGGATGGCATCTCTTGTTCATGGCTCGGAGTCCGTGGCCGCCGCTCGCGATCTTTCTTGCCGCGTTCGCAGTCTTCGAGAGCCTCAAGTACGGCGTGTCGGCCATAGCCGCTGCCCTGGCGTTCTTCGCGCTGCCCGACGTAGCCCGGCTCGTGGGCGTTCGCCCGCCAGGGTTGGTGTACCAAGCCGTGCACCGTGTTTGGATTCCGCTTGTGGTGCTGATCGTTTACTCCTTCGGGCCGATCGCCTGGCCGCCCATCTTCACGGCCGCTCTCGGTTGGTTGACCCGCATAGCCGTCAACGGGGCGATTGCTCACGTACGACGAGTCCTCGGGAAACGCTCAGGCGCCTTTCGGGGGGCAGACCAGTTCCCAAGCTGACAGTGTCGTCCGGTTACGCAGTCTTTCTGAACGGTGGATATGGCGTCGGGAAGTCGTCGACGCTCGAGCATGTCGGGGATCTGCTCGCGAACGGCGGCCGGCCGTTCAGCTTGATGGATGTGGACTGGTTCCATCGGTCCTGGCCGCCTGCTGAGCAGGACAATGCTCTGATCGAGGCACACAACATCGCCGCGGTCTGGAAGTGCTATCGGTCAGTGGGTCCGCGGCAGTTGGTGATGTGTGGAGTGATCAGTAGCACGGTTGCTTGGGAGCGATACGCGGCAGCTGTTGAGCAGCCTGTTCGGTTGGTTCGGCTTACTGCCGACGGCGACGTCACCAGGAAACGATTGCGGGGGCGGTACAGCGCGAGTCAGCGGGCGGCTTTGGAGTGGCATCTGGAGCGATGCGATGAGATCGCGGCGCGGCTTGAGGCTGCGGACCTGGACGAGTTGGTGATTGACACCAGCAGGATCGGGCCGGAGGAGGTTGCCGCACGCACCTTGCGGCACTTCGGTCTTTCAGAGTGAATCGAGCGTTTGCGTTGTTCGGTGGAGTTTGTCGAGGGTGGCGGGTAGGTCCCGCAGGGTGTTGCTGATCGCGGTCTCGACTTCGGTGTGGTTGCCCATCCATCGGGGTGCGGTTGTCTCGCCGAGGGCGACTCGGATGTGTTCGGCGAGGACCTGGATGACGTTTCTTGCCACGCTGAGGAAGAGGTCCTGGCCGGCCCATCCGAGTTCGCCGCCCGCTGCGACGTACGCGGTGAGGATTCGCTTGATCTGCTCGGGTTCGCCGCGGCCGAAGATGTACGCCGATCTACCGGCCTCGAGGGCTGCGCTATCCGTCCGCACGCTGTCCCAGTCGACCAGCACAGGGCCTGACGGTGACATGACGATGTTGTGGGTCTTGAAGTCGCCATGCGTTGTCACGAGGTCCGGTACGTCGTCGCAGAGCTCGGCAATGCGCGCGGAGATCGCGAGGATGTGCGGAAGGCTGTCACTCTCCAGTCTCCAGTTACGCTTCCGGGTCTCGGCGAACCAGGCCTCCCAGGTCTCCGGTGGATGGACCGCTTGCCGCCACCACTGAGGCAAGCCGGCGCGACCGAGCGGCTGCAACTGATGGACCTGCGCCATCGTCCGGCCGAGCCAGGTTGAGATGTCGGGTACGCGCGTTCGGGGCTCGATCCATCGGTAGACCCGAAACAGCTGGTCCTCGACGCGGCTCACCCAACCGATGAGAGGGTCGATCGGCATGACCGGGTCCGGCGTGTGCACGCCGGACGCGAGTGCCCGGCGCTCGAACTCCATCGCGACCGTCAGTTCATGCACATCCACAGCCGGCAGATACCCCTTGACGAAGTAGCTGCCGGTTGAGGTGTTCAGCCGCCAGGTGTCCGCGTCGCCGCGCCGGACATGGATGAGGTCACCGTCCGGTGCGCCCAGCTCGAATGCGAGCGCGATTCCTTCTGCACTAGGCATGACTCAAATGATTGACCTAGGTTCCGTAAACCTCGAGTTCGACGATGCGGGAGTAGGTGTGGTCGTTGCCGTCGAGGCAGAGGATGCGTACAGCTTCCGCCTGCACCGGGTCAAAGGTCGTTGTGACGTGGCCCAGGGTGTTGCCACGGACCTGGGCGACGGTCTGCCACGCGCCCCCGACCTTCGCCTGGACATCCCAGTCGCGGAGGCCGTTGAGCCGGGCCGGGTACTTCACCGAGTCGAGCGTGTAGAGCTCCACCCGGTTCACCGTGGCCGGTGCTGACAGCGCGACGTCGTACGTGTCGGGGAAGACCGCGCGGGTCCCGTCGTTCCAGCCGGTCAGGGTGTCCCAGTGTTCGGGGTCCTTGTCGCCGTCGACGGCGCCGCAGAGCGTGAAGTTGCCGTGGGTGGAGGACGCCGTCGCCTGCTCGCCGAGTGCGAGGTTGTCGCCGGGACCCTTCGACGGAAGCGGCTCGACCGTCACCGGGACGGTCAGGCGGTTCCGGTCGACCTCGACGTCGATCTTGTACGCACCGGGCTTGGTGTCGCGCGGGACCCGGACCTCGACCGGCGCGGACACCGGCTGATCGGGATCGACCGCGGGCAGCCACGACGAGAAGAGCGTGCGGGACAGCTGTAGCGGACCGGTCGGCTCGAGCGTCAGGTCGGCGTACCGGTCCTGGCTGCCGGTGTTGGTCATCGTCAGGTTGAGGGTGCTGGGGAAGCAGGGGAGGCCGACGACGCTCAGCTGCTCCGGCGCGACGCTCACCGCCACATCGGAGGAGGGGGAAGAGGTTGCCGCAGGCATCGAGCTGGAACCGAGCAGGGCGGCGGCGACGATCGTGCCGGCCGCGACGACGGTCTGTCGGGGGATCCTCATTTCTGCACCTCCGCGATGCCGGGGCGGCCGTCCTCGACGAGGAGCTTGGCGCGGGTGCTCACGGTGCCGCCCTGGACGGACACCTTGTCGACGACGCGGTAGTCGGAGATCCATCGCTGCGGCGTGACGGAGCAGCTGACGTACCCGCGCTGGAAGTTGCCGAACTTCATGTGCGCGTTCTCCCGCAGCAAGGTCGCGCCGCCGGGATCGAGGTCCTGACCGTCGATCCCGGACGTGATCGACGTGCCGACGAACTCGGCGCCGACCGTCGCCGACGCGGGGTCGTCGAAGTCCAGCTTCAGGTCCGACGCCACGCTGCGGTGCAGGTCGCCCGCGATCGACACCAGGTTGCGGACCTTGCGCTGCACCGCGCCGCCGAGGATCCGGTTCCGGGACGCCTCGTACCCGTCCCAGGTGTCCATCGGGACGAGCACTTCCGGCCCGTCCTTCGTGTCCAGCCGGGCGATCGCGGTCTGGTGCGCCAGCACGTTCCAGCGCGTCTGCGACGCGGCCCAGCCGTCGAGCAGCCACTTCTCCTGCGCGTCACCGGTGATCGTGCGCGCGGGGTCCTTGGTTTCCGGACCGGGCGCCTTCGTGCCGTCGCCGTACGCCTGGTCCGACCGGTACTGCCGCGTGTCGAGCACGTTGAACTCCGCGAGCCGCCCGTACCTGATCCGCCGGTACAGCTGCATGTCCGGGCCCTTCGGCAGTTGCGCGAGTCGCAGCGGCATGTGTTCCCAGTACGCGCGGAACGCGTTGGCCCGGCGTACCCGGAACTGGGCCGGCGGCGCACTCGGATGCGCCTCGTCGGCCCAGTTGTCGACGACCTCGTGATCGTCGAGCGTCACGATCCAGGGCGCCCGAGCGTGCGCGTCCTGCAGGTCGGGATCCATTTTGTACGCCGCATAGCGCTGCCGGTACTCGTCCAGCGTCACGGTCTGCTGGGTGATGTACGGCTCGTTCGAATGCGGCCGGATGCCACGGTCGATCCCGAACTCGTAGATGTAGTCGCCGAGGAAGAACACCACGTCGTGGTCGCGCTTCGCCATATCGGCGTACGCCGTGTACCAGCCCTCCCACCACGCCTGGCAGGACGCGAACGCCAGCGAGAGTTCAGGAACGACAGCGTCGTACGCCGGTGCTGTCTTCGTCCGCCCGACCGGGCTGAGCTGCCCGTTCACCCGGAAGCGGTACCAGTACTGCCGCCAAGGCCGGAGGCCTCGTACGTCGACGTGTACCGAGTGACTCGCTTCGGGACCGGTTCTGGCTGTGCCGGAGCGGACGATGCGGTGGAAGCGCTCGTCCTCCGCGACTTGCCACTGCACCTCGACCGGCCGCCGGTCCATCCCGCCGAACGGCGCGAGTGGATCGGGGGCCAGCCGGGTCCAGATCACCACCGCGTCCGGCAACGGATCGCCGGACGCGACACCGAGCGTGAACGGATCCCGCCGGTCGACCCGGCCCGTCCAGCCCGCTGCGGCCGTCTTGATCTCCGGAAGACTGCCGCTCAGCGCGAGCGCCGCCGCCGCTCCGCTGACGGTGAGGAAATTGCGTCGTGTAGTCGGCATCGGCACCCACCCACCCGATCATCCTGAGGTGATCACATCCGTAACGGGAGATTACGAGAAGTTCACACCATGGGGTGGGAAAATGACCGATTCCGGCCGTTAGCGAGAGACGATCTGGCTCGCCGACGGCGCAGTGATCTCCACCGGCCTGTTGTAGCCGGTCATATCCATCACCATCGACACACCGCTCAGGTCGAACGTCAGCCGCCGGATCAGGTGCGCCTTGTCCATGAACATCGAGTAGGTCAGCGTCGACGGGACACCGGCTGGGACCTTCTTGCCCTGCGCGGCGAGCGCCTTCGCGGTGTTGACGGTCACGTCGTACCGGTCGAGCGTCTCCCCGAGTACAAACTCGGTGCCGACGAACTTGGCGTCGATCATGCTGGAGCCGAAGGACTTGTAGATCTTGGTCGGGTCGCCGCCCTCGACCAGTTCGGAGAGCTGGTTGTTCAGACCGGACTTGAACTTCACGAACTTCCCGGCCGGCGTCAGCCCGGGCATCGACACGTAGGCGATGTTCTTGATCACGATGGTCTTCGCGGTCTTGCCGTCGAAGGCGGCGCCAGTCATCTCCATGGACATCGCGACCGGGTTCGCGGTCTGGTAGCCGTCCATGGTCAGCATTGGGGCGCCGTTGGCGGTCATCGTGCCGGTGATGTGCCAGGACCGCTGCTTGGCGATCGCCGAGGTCATCGCGGGGACGAATGTCACGCGGTTCAGGTGGGTGACGGTTGCCGGCTTCGCGGGTGCGGCCGTGTTGGTGACGTCCGGCTTCGGTGCGGCCGTTGTGGTGGCCGGGGTCGACGGCTTGTAGCCGGTGGCCTTCGGCTCTCCGCCGCAGGCGGCCAGGCCGAGGGCGAGTGGTACTGCGGCCGCGGTGGCCACGGCGGCGCGGAACTTCATGATGCGTTTTCCTCCCCAGGTGATGCAGACGGTGGATCCTATGGTCTGGACCACCCGGGGCGGAAGGGATTTGCAGCTAGTTGCAGGTCAGCTTTCGCCACGTTTTACAGAAGCCAGGAGCAACTGGGCGACGTCCTGAACCTCGACGGTCTCGCGGGCCGATCCGTCCGCCTGCTTGGCGGTGAGGCCGTCGGACAGCATCACCCGGCAGAACGGGCAGCCGGTGGCGATCTTGTCGGCGCCGGTCTCGACCGCCTCGGTGGTCCGGTTCAGGTTGATCCGGGTGCCGAGCTTCTCCTCCATCCACATTCGTGCGCCGCCGGCGCCGCAGCAGAACGACTTCGTCTGGTTCCGCGGCATCTCGGCGTACTCCGCGCCCGGGATGATGTCGAGCAGTTCGCGCGGGGCGTCGTACACCTGGTTGTGGCGGCCCAGGTAGCACGGGTCGTGGTACGTGATCTTCTGGCCGTTGAGCGAGCTGTCGGCCGGGGCGACCGGGGTGAGCTTGCCGTCGCGGACCAGCCGGTTCAGCAGCTGGGTGTGGTGGATGACATCGAGCTCGACGCCCAGCTGGGAGTACTCGTTCTTCAAGGTGTTGAAGCAGTGGGCGCACGTCGACACGACCTTGCGCACGTTGGTTTCCTTGAAGACCTCGGCGTTCTGCATCGCGAGCTGCTGGAACACGAACTCGTTACCGGACCGCCGCGCCGGGTCACCCGTACACGTCTCCCCGTCACCGAGTACGGCGAACGAAACGCCCGCGATGTTCAGCAGCTCGGCCACCGCCTGCGTGGTCTTCTTCGCACGATCCTCGAAGGCGCCGGCGCAGCCGACCCAGAACAGGTACTCGACCTCGTCCAGCGTCTCGACGTCCGAGCCGACCTGCTTGACCTCGAACGGCAGGTCCTTGGCCCAGTCCATCCGGCCGGACGGGTTCATGTTCCACGGATTGCCCTTGTTCTCCAGGCCCTTGAACAGCCCGTTGAGCTCGGACGGGAACGACGACTCGATCAGTACCTGGTACCGGCGCATGTCCATGATCGCGTCGACGTGCTCGATGTCGACGGGGCACTGCTGCACGCACGCGCCACACGACGTACAGGCCCACAGCGCCTCCTCGTCGATCACGGCGACGTCCGCGGGACCGACCAACGGCTTCTCCTGCTCGTCGAGGACCAACTGGGACAGCGACTTGCGGTCGTCCTCAGCGGCCAGCAGGTACGGCGCCTTGGCGTAGGCGTGCTCGCGCAGACCCATCATGATCAGCTTCGGCGACAGCGGCTTGTCCGTGTTCCATGCCGGGCACTGCGACTGGCACCGCCCGCACTCGGTGCAGGTGGTGAAGTCGAGCAGGCCCTTCCAGGTGAAGTCCTCGACCTTGCCGACCCCGAGCGCCGCGTCCTCGTCGAGTTCGTCGATGTTCTCGAAGTCGATCGGAGCGCCGTTGACCATGATCGGCTGCAACGCGCCCAGCGCCGTACCACCATCGGCCTTGCGCTTGAACCAGATGTTCGGCCAGGCGGTGAACCGGTGCCAGGCCACGCCCATCGTGGCGTTCAGCGAGATCGTGATCATCCAGGCGAACGAGATCAGGATCTTGATCATCGCGACCAGGTAGACCGTGTTCTCCAGCGCGTTCTCGGACAGGCCGCCGAACAGACCGGTGCCGATGAAGAACGTGCTGGGGAAGTGGAACTTGGTCCCGGCGCCGAGCTCGTACTCGAGGCCGCGGAGCAGCAGGATGCAGATCAGTACGCCGAGGATCGTGTACTCGACGTAGTACGCCTGCCAGGCGGTGGAGCCGAAGAACCGGCTGTAGCGGCCCTTCTCGCCCTTCGGCAGGTTGCGCAACCGGATCGCCATCAGCCCGATGATCGAGACCAGGCCGGTCCAGGTGAGGAACTCGCTGACCCACTCGAACACGAACCAGTGGCCGATCACCGGCAGCGCCCAGTGCGGGTCGAACAGCTGCCCGAACGCCGTCACCAGGCTGAGGAACAGCCCGATGAAACCGAACGCCACGAACCAGTGCAGGGCGCCGATGTGGCTCCACTGCAGCATCCGGGTGTGGAGCAGCGTCTCCTTGGCGAGGGTGACCGAGCGCTGCCCGGGCTGGTCGGTCCGGCTGACCGGTTGGCCCAGCTTGATGACGGACACGATGTGCCCGATCGTCTTGCCGAACAACGCGACACCGACGGCGGCGATCGCGAGCGAGACGACGATGGCGAGGATCTGCATACCAGCGATGTTATTGGTCGGTTACCCGTCAGTCATGTCTGTGTAGGGCTCGTCACGCCGCCACTTGCCGCTGTCACCAAATCGACACACAGCGTTACAGAAGGTTCGTTGCGCCTGCCGTCGACCGATCCGTAAGTTTCTAACCACTGCAACCGCAGTACCTGTCAATCGGTTTCGGTGGGAGAGAACCATGCGTCTTCGTCGGGGAATCGCTGCTGGAGTACTGATCGCGACCGGTGTGGTGGTGCCGGCCGGGACGGCGGCCGCGGCCAAGTGCAACACCAGCACGGTCTACTGGTATGCACGAGGCGGGCACGAGGTGTACGTCGGAACGAACCTGTACAGCGACTGGATGGAAGGTCCCGGCCGGATCACCTACCAGAAGACCGCCACCTCGGAGTCGAACTCGTCCTGGTCCGGAGACCTCGGCGTGAGCATCCCGCTGGTGATCGCCGAGATCCAGAACAAGTACTCCAAGACCGTCGGGAAATCCCACGCCGTTACCGACAGCTGGTCGTACACGGCCGAGGTTCCGGCCGGAAAGGTACGGCGTCTGCACCAGCTGAAGCAGTCCTGGCGGGTCCAGGTCGTGCGCTGGAAGTACACCACCAGCGACTGCAAGAAGACCAAGGAGGTCAGCAACAAGACCGCCACCTTCCCGACCAAGAACCGCGACTACATGTGGATCCTCGTCGGGCGCGAGTAAGTCAGTCGAGCAGTCTGGTGAGGCGCGCGGAGACGGCGGCGCGGCGTGGGTCGTCCGTCGGCAGCCCGGTGGCGAGGGCCTCGAAGATTTCCAGGTCCTCGGCGCCGGTGCTGGTCTGCGCGAACTGCCACAGCAGGTCGGCGTTGCCGGCGTCGAGGAGCGCGCGGCGGAGGGTGGCGTCGATTTCGTCGCGTTCGGAGCGCAGTGCGGGCGCGTCGGAGCGGGCGAGCAGCGGACCGGCGTACAGCTCGAGGGCCTTCGGGAGGTCGCCGCTGCGGAGGGCTTTTTGTACTTCGGTCACGTCGCCGGTGACGTCCGCGATGATGCGGTACGGCTTGGTGTCGAGGACGCCGCCGCCGAGCAGGTTCCGCAGGCGGTGCATCTCGGCGCGGACCGTGGTCGGGTTGCCCTCGTCGCCGTACAGCTGGAGCATCAGCTGCTCGGCCGTGAGTCCGGTCGGCTGCAGTAGTAACAGTGCGAGTACCTCGGCGCGCCGCAACGTCAGCGCGATCTCGCGGCCGCCGACGATCGCGATCGGCTGGCCCGCGCCGAGCAGCTTCAACCGCAAGGACGGTCGCGTCCGGCGGACCGGCGTACCGGGCATGCGGAGCAGGAAGCCCTCGTCCAGACGCTCCACCAGACCTTCGCGGCCGTCGCCGAGGTCGATGCGGTCCGCACCGTCCGGTACGACGAGGCGGTCGGGCAACCATTCGAGCGGCTGGACCGCGAGCACACGGCCGGTCGGAGTGAGCAAGGCGCCCGGTGCGTCGCCGAGTGCCATCAGGTGCCGCATGTTGCGGGCGCGCAGCATCTCGTCGGCGGCGGCCATCCGGACCTTCAACTGTCCCTCGGCGAGCTGAGCCGCCGCGGTCACGAGCGCGACCATCGCGGGATGCACCGTGCGCAGCGGTCCGGAGACGTCGACCGCGCCGAGCAGCTTGCCGGTGTCGGGATCGTGCACCGGCGCGGCGGCACAGGTCCACTCGTGGATCCGGCGGACCAGGTGCTCGGCCGAGTGGATCTGGACCGGCCGGCCGACGGCGAGCGACGTACCCATGCCGTTCGTGCCGATCTTCTCCTCCGACCAGATCGCACCCTCGGACAGGGCGATCCGGTCGGCCTGGCGTTTCACCTCCGACGATCCCTCGCGCCACAGGATCGTGCCCTGGGCGTCGGTGATGATCATGATGTGCGACGCCTCGTCGGCGATCGTGGTCAGCGTCTGCCGGAGCACCGGGAGGACGGCCTGCAACGGGTGGTTCTCGCGGAGCGCCGCGACCATGTCCTGGTCGACGATCACCGGCGGCGCGTCGAGCTCGGGATCCACCGCCGCCGCCAGAGAGCGCTCCCAGGAAGCGGCGACCAGTGGCCGCGGGTCGGCCGTAGCGCGGCCACCGCCGAGCACTTCGTCGTACAACTCACTCAACCGGCGGGCCTGATCCGGTGCGTCCATGCCGCCTCACTCCACGCTGCAACGTCGGTGCAACGTTCATTCTCCTACCTTCGGTTCAACGTCGGGTATCCGAAGGAGAACCAATGACGATCTTCGCAGCTCCTGGGCAGGATGGCAGCCCGGTCACGTACAAGTCGCGCTACGAGCACTACATCGGCGGCGAATGGGTGCCGCCGGTCAAGGGCGGGTACTTCGAGAACCCGACACCCGTCACCGGTCAGGCCTTCACCGAGATCGCGCGCGGTACGGCGGACGACGTCGAGCGCGCCCTCGACGCCGCCCACGGTGCCGCGCCGGGCTGGGGACGGACGTCACCGGCCGAGCGCGCGAACGTCCTGAACAAGATCGCCGACCGGATCGAGGCCAACCTCGAACTGCTCGCGGTGGCCGAGTCCTGGGACAACGGCAAGGCCGTCCGCGAGACGCTGGCCGCCGACCTGCCGCTGGCGGTCGACCACTTCCGGTACTTCGCCGGCGCGCTGCGGGCCCAGGAGGGCTCGGTGTCGGTGATCGACGACGACACGATCGCGTACCACTTCCACGAGCCGCTCGGCGTGGTCGCGCAGATCATCCCGTGGAACTTCCCGATCCTGATGGCGGTCTGGAAACTGGCGCCCGCGCTGGCGGCGGGCAACGCCGTCGTCCTGAAGCCGGCCGAGCAGACCCCGGCCTCCATCCACGTGCTGATGGAGCTGATCCACGACCTGCTCCCGCCGGGCGTGGTGAACATCGTCAACGGATTCGGCGTCGAGGCCGGCAAACCGCTTGCCTCAAGCAACAGAGTGGCGAAGGTCGCGTTCACTGGTGAGACCACGACCGGCCGGCTGATCATGCAGTACGCGTCCGAGAACATCATCCCGGTGACGCTGGAGCTCGGCGGCAAGAGCCCGAACGTGTTCTTCGCCGACGTCGCGTCCTCCCGGGACGACTTCTACGACAAGGCGCTCGAGGGTTTCACGATGTTCGCGCTGAACCAGGGCGAGGTCTGCACCTGCCCGTCGCGGGCGCTGATCCAGTCGTCGATCTACGACTCGTTCCTCGCCGACGCTGTCGGGCGCACCCAGGCGATCAAGCTCGGCAACCCGCTCGACACCGACACGATGATGGGCGCGCAGGCCAGCAACGACCAGTACGAGAAGATCCTCGCCTACCTCGAGATCGGTCGCTCCGAGGGCGCCCGCGTGGTGACCGGTGGCGCGCCTGCCGAGCTCGGCGGGGACCTGTCCGGCGGGTACTACGTCCAGCCGACGGTCTTCGAGGGCGACAACAAGATGCGGATCTTCCAGGAGGAGATCTTCGGTCCGGTCGTCGCGGTGACGAAGTTCGACGACTACGCCGACGCGATGAAGATCGCCAACGACACGCTGTACGGGCTCGGGGCGGGCGTCTGGTCGCGGGACATCAACACGGCGTACCGGGCCGGCCGGGAGATCCAGGCCGGGCGGGTCTGGACGAACAACTACCACGCGTACCCGGCGCACGCGGCGTTCGGCGGGTACAAGAACTCCGGCATCGGCCGGGAGAACCACAAGATGATGCTCGACCACTACCAGCAGACCAAGAACCTGCTGGTCAGCTACAGCCCCTCGAAGCTCGGGTTCTTCTGAGTGGTCGCGAAGGTGCTGCTCACCGACGAGGCGGCGGAGTGGTTGCGCCGCCTCACCGGGATGCACGGTCCGCTGATGTTCCACCAGTCCGGTGGCTGCTGCGACGGCAGTGCGCCGATGTGTTACCCGGACGGGGAATTTCGTACGGGGTCGGCGGACGTGCATCTCGGTGATCTGGTCGTCGACGGCGTGGAGAAGCCGATCGGTTTCTGGATGTCCGCGAACCAGTACGAGTACTGGAAGCACACCCAGCTCACCGTCGACGTGGTGAAGGGCCGCGGCAGCGGCTTCTCGGTGGAGGCCCCCGAAGGCGTCCGCTTCCTGATCCGCTCCCGCCTCTTCACCGACCAAGAGTCCGCAGAACTAGGACTCCTCTGATCGAGTGCCGACCGTCCGGTGGCGTTGCCGGACGGCCGGCACTCTTCTATTCCTGCAGTACGGCGGCGTAGATCGCGGAACTGTCCCGCTCGTTGTCTTTGTCCTTGCGCCGCAGTATCTCGAGTCGCTGCTCGTCCGTAGCGTTCCGCACCCGCAACGCATCAGCCACATGCGGCCGCTCCACCACGTGCAACCAGAACGTGAGGTCGATCTTCCAGGCGTCCGTGTGCAGCACCGCGTAGAACCGCTCGTCGGTGACGGCCGGCGTCGGCCGCCTCTCACCCCGCTCGTCCCGGAAGTCGACACTGCGCAGCTCTACTCGACCGTTCAGCGTGACCAGCCCGCTGAGGACGGTAGCGGTTGTCGCGTCCGGTGCGTCGAACATGACGTCCAGGTCGCGGTCGACCATCAGTCCGGAGAGCGCGCTGCCGATCAGCACCGGCTGCCACGGGAACGCCGTACCGAGGTCCAGGAGTTGATAGAGCTCCTGAGCCTCGACCTGCAGCGCATGTGCTTGCTCGACGAGGGACATGCCTTCGACGGTAGGGGTCAGGTTGTCGTGATGACCAAGGGTTTTCCGGGGTGGATCGGGGCGTCGATCGGGTACGGCGTGCCGTCGACGTGGATCTCCCGTACGTCGATGGCGCCGGCGTGGCAGGTGATGGTGAGCGTGTCGTCGGACTCCGTGGCGACTCCCCAGCCGGTGTTGGTGGTGAAGGGGAATTGCCAGGTGCCGGCTGAGCGGGCGAGCGCGAGTGGGGCGAAGGTGATCGTCTTGGTGATGGCGTTGTAGCGGTAGCCGGTGAGGGCTTCCAGGGTGGACCAGCCGGCGGCGTTGCGGATGTAGTGGTCGCCGCATTCGATGGGGTTGAAGGGGTTGCGGCGGGTGCCGTCGTAGCGGGTCCAGAGGCCTTGCAGGATGGACATCGCCTCGTCGGTGAGGCCTTCGTAGAGGCAGTGGGCGGCTACCTGGTACTCCGAGCCGGTCCAGACCTCGTCGCAGTACCGCGTGGGGATGTCGGGACGGCCGCCGTGGGGCCAGGTGCACATGAGGAGGCCGGTGTCGTCTCCGTCGGCGAAGACGCGGTACGGGTGGTCGAAGTCGCGGAAGCCGGTCCGCAGGTTGTGCCGTACGACGTTGCGCAGCGCCGTACGCACGTGGTCTTCCGGGAGGAGATAACCGAGGTCGAGCTGGTGCGCCCACCACTGCCCGATCAGCTGGTCGGCGAGGCAGCCGTCGCCCCACTGGAAGTCACGGGTCTCGTCCGGGTCCAGGATCTGCCGGTAGTACTCGCCTGTGAACAGCAGCTCGTCGTACGCCGTGCTGCCCGCGTCGAACAGGCTGCGGTACTCCTTGGCGTCCTCACCGAGCAGGAGCGCCATCTCCTCCGCGGCACGCAGTGCAGCGAGCCAGAGCGTGCCCATGAACGAGTTGACGCCACACAGGTCGATGTCGTGCGTGCTGGGCTGGATGCCACGCAGTACGCCGTCCCGCAGCCACTTGCCGTGGATGTGGTCGAGTAGACGCACTACGTTCGACCAGCGCCCGCGCAGCCAGTCCAGGCCGGCTCCTTGGCGCACCTCTCGGTAGGTCTTGAGTACGTTGCCCAGCATCCCGTCCAGTGCCGGCTCTTCCGGTCCGCCGATCACCACGTCCCACGACTGCTTCATGTAGAGCGGCGCGCGCACCCGGTGCGGGATGTACCCCTCCGGTGCCTGCATGACGTCGTACTCCGTGTCGCGCATGTTCTGATCCAGCGACGGGAAGAGGCGCGACAACGTCTGCTCGTAGTTCCACACGTGCGTGCAGTTGAGCGGGCACGAGCCGCCGTACCGGCCGCCCCACATCGCGGTGGACGCGCCCAGCACGCCCTCGAACCCGAGTACGTCGCCGTCCGCGGTCTGGAAGACGGTTGGGCTCCGTACGTCGGCGGCTAGCGCTGCGAGGCGTGCACCGGTCTCGCCGGGCAGGCTGCTCTGCTCGAACGCCTCGGTCCACGCTGTGGTCTGTGTGTGCAGCTGTGACCAGTTGGCGATGAAGGAGTCGGCGGCCGCGACCGCGTCCGGCGTACGACGGGTGTACGCGTTGCCGAGCCAGAAGCGGCTGTGACCGTACTCCGTGTGCGGTCCGAACTGATTGAAGTCGACATATCGGTTCGGGAAGTGCCACGCGATCAGGAACCGGACCTGGGTCGTCTCGCCCGGCTGGAGGTCGAACGGGACGGCCAACCCGCCGTTCCAGGTGGTCCCAGGTGCGCTCGCGCCGCTCGCCGGGGTCACGGGACCGTTGAGGAAGGCAACGAACTCCTCGGGCCGGGTCCACTGCGCACACACCAGTCCAGGGGCGTCCGTTGCAAGCACCAGCTGACCGGCGCCAGGGTGGTCGACAGGCAGTGTGGTGTTCTCGAGGACCAGGTAGGTCCAGTCGTCGGTCCGGCGGACCCGGTTCGTGTTGCCGCCGTACGAGCTGCAGGCTGTGCCGTCGATCGGGGTGACACCGTCCCAGCCGACCGAGTTCTGGAGGGCACCGGCGAGCTTGCCGTGCACGGCGATGTCACCAGGGTTGTGCAGCGTGAACGTGAACCCGACGACCGGCTGCGAACTGGCGGCCGCTTCGGACGGCACCAGTGGGTTGAACACGTCCAGGCTGATCTCGACCGGAAGCTCCGTCTCGTACTCCACGCGGGCCCGGGGGTAGGTCGCGGACACCTTGGTCGGACCGATCGGCGGGATCACCTCGTGCAGTCGCCGCTCGCCCGCCGGCACGACGTCGTCGGTGACCAGCGGGGTGTCGGTGGGCTCCAGCGGCGGACCCTGCAGCAGCCGGATCTCGTCCAGCGGGGGTTCCACGCGGGACAGGCGGAGGGCGAAGAAGCTGTCCGGCACGTGTCCTTCGTGGTTGCCGATGTTGTGCAGTTGCCACTGCCGCAGTGCACCGTTGCCGGCCAGCGCCACGGTGCCGGTGCCGAGACCTCCCAGCGGCAGCGCGAAGTGTCGAAGGTTCTCACCGGTGTAGTGCATGTTTCTCCGTCCAAGTACCAGTAGAGGCGAACAACGCCACCGGACCGGGGGCGAGCAGCAGAGCCACGAAGACGAGTGCGAGTACGCCGAGTGGCACCAGCGGGGCACGGGGTACCAGGTGGAGCGCGGTGAACCAGAGTGTCCTACCGCGCAGGCCGGCTGTCACTCGGAGCACAACGAGCGCTCCCGCCGTACTGAACAAGAATCCGGACGTCGCGAGCAGCGGCAGCTCACCCCACAGCGCACCGGACGCAACCGGAAGCCGATCCCACCCCAACCCGCGCCTCCTGCCCACCCGTCGAATTTGATGGGTCTGCCAGGCAAATGAGGGGTTCTGCACCCAACCTCAGGGTGAGGAACCCCCGATTTGATGGGTCTGCCAGGCAATTTGGTGGGTCTGCCAGGCAAATGGGGCTCGGCGGCGGGGTGGGTCATGCGCGGGGCCGGCCTTCCAGCAGGGAAATCGATTTCTCAGTGTTCCCGGCAGGATAGCCCTGGGTGCGGAAACCGTGTCAAGGGTGGGCGTGGAGGAAACGCAGGGGGAAACCTTCATCGGCCGAACCACCCTCGGTGACCCCGTGATCACGCGGGAATCCGGCCCTCGGCAGGGCGGCTGTCATGGGTCGGTCCGTGACATTTGTCAGCGGTCCGATCGCTGGCTTCCGGTGCTCCGGCGGACGCACGATGCGATCACCCCCAAATCGAGCCGGCCTCCGCCCTCCGGCCCAAACGGGACCATCTGCGGAGGCCTGCTCCAACCTCGAGGAGTCCAGTTGAGGCAACGGATTCTCGTCTCCGCCCTGAGTGCCGGCGCACTTGCCGTCGTCGGACTGACCGCAGCGGTGTCGAGCGCATCGGGAGCCGTCGCGGCGCCCACCCCCTACACAGCCGGGAAGCATTCCGCCAAGGTCTGCTCGGCGACCAAAGCCGCTCACACCGCGGCCTGCAATGCGATCAAGCTGGTGAACGACAAGGGTGTTGCGCCCGCGTCCACCACGCCGCCGGCGACCGGTCTGACCCCGACCGGCCTGCGCGACGCCTACAAACTGAACGGTCTGAGTGCCGGCGGCCGGACGGTCGCGATCGTCGACGCCTACGGCTACCCGAACCTGGAGCGCGACCTCGGCGTCTACCGCTCCCAGTTCGGTCTGTCGGCGTGTACGACGGCCAACGGCTGCCTGAAGATCATCAACCAGACCGGCGGTACGACGCTGCCGACGTTCAACGCGGGCTGGGCCGGTGAGCAGGCGCTCGACGTCGACGCGGTCTCGGCCGCGGCGCCGGACGCCAAGATCATCGTCGTACAGGCCAAGTCGGCGAGCTTCGCAGACCTCGGCACCGCGGTACAGACCGCTGCCAAGCAGGCCGGCGTCGTCGCGATCTCGAACAGCTACGGCGGTGGTGACGCGTCGGACGCGACGTACGGCGCCTACTACAACCACCCGGGTATCGCGGTCACTGCCTCCACCGGTGACGACGGCTACCAGGGCGGTAGCTACCCGGCGTCCTCGTCGTACACGACGGCCGTCGGCGGTACGTCGTTGGTTGCCGCCAGCAACACTCGTGGATGGAGCGAGAGCGTCTGGGACGGCGCCGGCTCGGGCTGCTCGACGTACAACACCGCCCTCCCGGGCGCCGCGTCGTTCAGCACCGGCTGCTCGAAGCGTGCGATGGCCGACGTGTCCGCGGCGGCCGATCCGTCCAAGGGCGGCATGGCGATCTACTACCCGACGAGCAAGACCGTGTCGACCTGGGCGCAGTTCGGCGGGACGAGTGAGGCCGCGCCGATCATCGCGGCGGTCTACGCGCTGTCCGGCAACACGACCGGGTACGCCAACGCGTTGCCGTACGCCCACCCGGGCTCGCTGTTCGACGTGACGAGCGGCAGCAACGGCACCTGCCCGACAACCCAGTGGTGCAACGCCCGTACGGGTTGGGACGGTCCGACCGGTCTCGGTACGCCGAACGGCGCCGGGGCGTTCTGATCCGACACTCGGAGCGATCGGGTCGTGGCTGCGTGCGACGACCCGATCGCTCCTAGTACTGTTCCGAACACGAAGGACAACCCTCGACTCCGCGGCATTCCGGTGATTTCCCTTCCCCGGGACCTTCGGGAGGCTTAAGGTCAGCCCCCGGGACGGGTCGTGGAGGGCGACCCGCACACGAACTCCATGGAGAATTTGCTGTGACGACATCACGCAGAGGGCGGGGGCTCCTGGCAGTCTCCGCCGTCTCCGCTGCCGCGACCGTGCTGGCGATGACCGCCGGCGGCGCGGACGCCGCCCAGAACGCCGGTGCCGAAGGCAAGAAACCCGCGCCGGCCGAGAAACCGGCCGCGGGCAAAGAGCGCAAGGGCAACTACGACGCCCGCACGCCGAACGCGCGCACCACCTACGCCCGCTCCGCGAAGGTCGAGGGCAACGAGACGGCTGCCGCGAAGAAGTTCCGCGACTCGCTCGGTAGCCAAGGCGTCGTCGAGGTCGACCCGAACACCGGCACCCCGGCCCAGGTCACCAAGCTGAACGGCTTCCTCACCGGCAAGAGCGCCAAGAAGGCGACGGCTGTTGCCCTCGGCTACGTGAAGGCCCACCCGGAGGTCTTCAAGCTCTCCGATGCCGACCTCAGCACGCTGAAGCTGCGCAAGGACTACGTCGATGACCTCGGCACCCACCACATCTTCTGGTCGCAGGTGGTCGACGGCGTCGAGGTGTTCGGCAACGGCCTGAAGGCCAACGTCACCAAGAACGGCCAGCTGATCTCCGTGATGGGCTCGCCGGTCTCCGGCCTGGCCACCGCCGCGCAGAGCCGGTCCGCCGCCGCGGCGTCGAAGCTCACCGCCGCGGGCGCCCGGACCGCCGCGATCACCGACGTCGGCGGTACGACGAAGTCCGCCACCGCGACCGCCTCCGGTGGGAGCACCAAGTGGAGCAACGGCGACACCGCCAAGCAGGTGTGGTTCCACACCGCCGACGGGCTCCGCAAGGGCTGGCAGACCTACACGAACTCCGGCGGGACCCGGTTCTACAGCCACGTCGTCGACGCGCAGACCGGTGCCACGCTGTACCGCCGGAACCTGTCCAGCGAGGGCAACGGCGATGCGCTGGTCACGGACAACTACCCGGGCGCGCCGAAGGGCGGCACCCAGCGGGTCGAGAACCTGACCTACAACAAGTGGCTGCCGAAGAACGCGAAGACCCTCCTGGAAGGTACGTCGGTCGCGGCCTTCGCCGATGTCAACGACGACAACCAGCCGAACGCCGGTGAGACGGTCAAGGTGCCCGGCACCAAGACCACCGCCGAGTACAAGCTGACGCCGTTCCCGGACGCGCAGGCGCTCTGCTCGACCTCGTACATCTGCACCTGGGACCCGGCGAAGCCCGACTCCTGGAAGACCAACCTGAACCAGGACGTCACCAACGGGTTCTACCTGGCCAGCAACTTCCACGACTGGCTGGCGAAGGCGCCGATCAGCTTCACCCCGGCGGCCGGCTCGTTCGACGCCGCGGGCGGTGACCCGGTGCTGCTGAACGCGCTGGACGGCGCGGCGACCGGCGCCGACGGCGGGCCGGACGTGAACCACGTGAACAACGCGAACATGAACACTCCGCCGGACGGCACGCCGCCGACCATGCAGATGTACCTGTTCGGCACGGCCGGCGACAAGAGCACTGTCGCGACCAGCTCGTCGAACGCGGCGGACATCCTGTACCACGAGTACACCCACGGCCTGTCCAACCGCCTCGTCGTCGACGCCACCGGCAACTCGACGCTGAACAGCATCCAGGCCGGCTCGATGGGCGAGGCCTGGAGCGACTTCTACGCACTCGACTACCTGGTCTCGCACGGCCTGGAGAAGGACACCACCGCTCCGGGTGAGGTCCTCGAGGGCAAGTACGTCACCGGTGGCGGCACGATCCGCACCCAGGCGAACGACTGCCGGGTCAAGGCGGTCAGCCCGAACTGCGTCGCGCTCGACGGCTCGAAGGGCGGCTACACGTACGGCGACTTCCCGACCATCGGCGGTACGCCCGAGGTGCACGCGTCCGGTGAGGTCTGGGCGCAGACCCTGTGGGACCTGCGTGAGCGCTTCGGCCGTAGCTACGCGCTGAGCATCATCACCCGCGCGATGGAGCTGTCGCCGGCCGACCCGACGATGCTCGACATGCGCAACGCGATCGTCCAGGCCGACCTGGTCGCCAGCGGCGGCAAGAACGCCGACGTCATCTGGACCGTGTTCGCCAACCGCGGCATGGGCTGGTACGCCGGCGTCATCGACGGCGGCGACGCGTTCCCGGCCGAGGACTTCCACAAGCCGCCGACAGGTGCGACCACCACCCTCACCGGCACCGTGAAGGACAAGGACACCGGTGCTCCGGTGGCCGGCGCGCTCGTGTACGTCGGCGGTCACTCCTCCGGGTACGCCGGTGACTACGCCGGCTCGACCGACGCCACCGGCAAGTACACGATCACCGGCGTTGCCCCCGGTACCTACCCGAAGGTCGTCGTGTCCGCACCGGGCTACGAGCTGCTCGTGCAGCCGGTCAAGATCACCCCGGGTACGCAGGCGAACTTCGTACCGCGCCGCAACTGGGCGGCAGCGTCCGGCGGCGGTACGATCGCCGGCTTCAACGGCCCGGACTTCAGCTCCTTCAACTGTGGCCCGTCCGGCGCGATCGACAACGCCCAGGGCACCGGCTGGGGCAGCACCACGGGTGACGACAACGGCACCCCGACCAACAAGATGATCGACAAGCACGTCGACGTGAAGCTGCCGGCGGCTGTCACCATCAGCGCCTTCAACGTCGACCCGTCGAACACCTGCGGTGACCCGGGCAGTGCCTCGACCGGCAAGTACCGGATCGAGACGTCGGCCGACGGCACCACCTGGGCAACCGCGGCGGAGGGCACGTTCGACGCCACCAACCGCGGCAAGTACAACCTGGTCACTCCGACCGGCAACACGACCGGCGTCCAGTACGTCCGCTTCTGGATGCTCAGCCCCCAGGTCCCCGACTTCGAAACCAACTGCCCCGCCGGCGCCTTCGGCGGCTGCCAGTTCACCGACATGACCGAACTCCAGGTCTTCGGCACCAAGTAACCACAGCACCCTCCCAGAAGGCCGGCCGAGCACCCCGCTCGACCGGCCTTCCGGCGTTTCGTGTGGTGGAGCGGTCGGTCGGTTGTCGGGGGAGAAGACCCCGTCTGGGTCCTGCGGACAGGGAATATCAGGTGCAAGCCCACCGGAACCTGTCAAACGGCCCCGCAGCCACCCGGCAGGAGTCCGCGGGTGTCCGGATCTTGGACAAGGGAAAGTAAGTGTAGTGAATTAGTTTAGTTTCGACGGGGTGGAACCTGTTGTGGATCGGTCGTCGTCTCGCTCAGTGGGGTGGGGCGGCGACCGAGCCGCGTTCTATCAGGGTGGGGGTGAGGGTGGTGCGGCGGACTCGGCGGTTGGTGTCTACGGCGGAGGTTACGCGGGAGACGACGTGGGCGACGAGGTCGTCGAGGGGCCAGTGGAAGGTCGACAGGGGTGGCGTGAGGAGTTGGGACATCGGCTGGTCGTCGTAGCCGAGCAGGGAGAGGTCTTCCGGGATTCGCAGGCCGAGCTCGCGGGATGCGGCGTACACGCCGAAGGCCATCGAGTCGGCGAGGGCGAGGATGCCGGTCGGGCGGGTGCTGCCGGACAGCAGTGCGCGGGCGACGGCGGTCGCTCCGGCCAGGTCGTGCGGGCACTGCAGCAGGCGGATCTTCAGGCCGAGAACGTCCGCGACGCGTTGCGCGATCTCCTCAGCAGGGCGCTCGACCTCGAGGCGGCGGGTCGGGCTCAGTACGGCGATGTCCCGGTGGCCGGCGTCCGCGAGTCGGCGCAGCGCCGTACTGACGCCGGTCTCGTTGTCGAGGATCACCTCGGACTTCGCCTTCGCGCCGGGCAGCGCGTCGCCGATCGCGATCACCGGCGCCTGCCGGGTGATCTCGGCCCAGGCCTTCGCGGCCGGGTCGATCGGGATCACAACGATCGCGTCGGCGCGGTGGTCGACCAGGTGCTGGGCGAGCTCGAGTTGCCGGTCGGCGTCGCCGGCGGAGTCGATGATCCAGGCGTTCCGGTCCGGGGCCAGGAGTTCGCGGCCGAGCGCGGCGGCGACGCGTTGCTGCCAGAGGTCTTCGAGCGAGGCGCAGAGTACGCCGATGGATCCGCTGCGACCGGACGCGAGCGCGCGGGCGACCGGATCGGCCTGGTAGCCGAGGCGGTCGGCGGCGTCCTGCACCCGCTGCCGGGTCTCGGGCGTGCCGTGCAGACCGCGCAGCGCATACGACACGGCGGCCATCGAGAGCCCGGTCTCGGCGGCGATGTCCTTGAGGGTCGGCCTCCGGCTGGTTCCGGACATGTCCATGACCCTAGCCCGCGCCTCGGACAGAAACTTGACAGACCGGCCTTTGAAGCGCTTCACTCTAATCATCCTGAAGCGCTTCAATCTGATCAAAAGGGGAGGGTTCGATGATCGACGTCCACCAGCATCTCTGGCCGGAAGCTTTCGTCGATCGCCTCCGGGCCCGCCGCGAGCCGCCGTACCTCGATGGCTGGACGCTGCACACCACCTGCGAAGCGCCGTACGACGTGGATCCGGCGGCGCACGAGCTGGGCAAACGGGTCGCGCTCGAACAGGACTCCGGGACGACGCTGGCCGCGGTGTCGCTGTCGAGTCCGCTCGGCGTCGAGGAACTCGGCGACGCGGACCTGCTCGCGGCCTGGCACAACGGGGCCGCGGAGTTCCCGGAGCCGTTCCGGGCGTGGGCTTCCGTCGACCTGCTCGAGCCTGACGTCGATGGGCTGGAATCCCTTCTGAACAAGGGCTTTCTGGGCCTGCAGCTGCCCGCGCACGTCCTTGGAACGCCCAGAGGTTGGGAAGCACAGGCGGAATTGCTGCGTGTCGCCGAGCGGGTAGGCAGGCCGATCCTGGTGCATCCCGGTACGGCGCGGCCGACCGAGGCGCCGGGGTGGTGGGCGCCGGTCGTCGACTACACGACACAGCTGCAGGCGGCCTGGTGGGCGTGGCATGCCTTCGGCGGGCGACGCTCGTACCCGGATCTCCGGCTGTGCTTCGTCGCCGCCGCCGGTCTCGCGCCGGTGCACCACGAGCGGCTGACCGCGCGCGGCGGCCGGCTCGGCACCATCGACCCGAACCTGTACGTCGACACGTCGAGCTACGGCCCGCAAGGGATCGACGCGGTCGCGCGGGTCCTCGGCATCGACCAGGTCGTGCACGGTACCGACCGGCCGTACGCCGACACCACCGAACTCCGCCAAGGCGACGCCGCGACCGCGGTGATCCGCCACGACAATCCACACCGGCTGCTGTTCGGCTCCGGTACATCTACTCCTGAGAGGGGAGTGCAATGACTGCTCAGCCAATCGACGTACCCAACGTCCCGGCGCGCCAGGCCAGCCGGCTCGTGGAGCTCAACAACTGTCTGTCGCTGGACGACCTTCCGGGTCGTGATCTCACACCCGCGGAGCTGGCCGAACTGGCGGCGTCGATCGCGGCGCAGCCGCACCTGTGGGAGGACCAGGTCGCGTACAGCGACGAGGAGCGGGTCTTCGCCTCGCTTCACCGGGACGCGAACGTCGACGTCTGGCTGATCTGCTGGACGCCGGTGAACGACACCGGCTGGCACGATCACGACGTCTCGTCCGGTGCGGTGGCCGTTGCCCGCGGAAGGCTCGTCGAGCACAACCTCGCAATCGGCACCGAGTCCATCGAGACCGAGGTGGAGGCCGGAGACGTCTACGGCTTCGGTCCCGACCACATCCACCGCCTGACCGGCCTCGACAAGGGCAGCGTGACCGTTCACGCGTACAGCCCGCCCCTGTGGCGCATGGGGCAGTACTCGGTGAAGGACGGCGTACTCCGGCGGGTCTCCGTCTCGTACGCCGACGAACTCCGCCCGATCGACTGACGAACGTTTACCCGGCACCCGTTCTCTGACTAAGGTCAGAGGATGGGTGTTGTGGAGGTACGGCGGTTCAACCGGGTCGTCACGCAGCGGGTCGGGGCGTTGCACGACGCCTACCTGTCGCGCGGCCGGCCGCTCGGGCAGGACCGGGTGCTGTGGGAGATCGGGAACGACGGATGCGACGTCCGGTCGTTGCGGGCCCGGCTCGATCTCGACTCCGGGTATGTGAGCCGGCTGCTCCGGTCGCTGGAGGACGCCGGTCTGGTCCGGGTCGAGCGGAGCGGGGACGACGGCCGGGTGCGGATCGCGCGGCTGACCGAGGACGGGCTCGCCGAGCGGCAGGTCCTGGACGAACGGTCGGACGAGCTCGCGGCATCGATCCTCGAACCGCTCGACGCGCGGCAACAGGAGCGGCTGGTCGCTGCGATGGGCGAGGTGACGCGATTGCTGACCGCGTCGATGGTCCGGGTCGCGGTGGTGGATCCCCGGCTGCCGGTGGCGCAGTACTGCTTGGAGTCGTACTTCGCCGAGCTCGGTGACCGCTTCGACGCCGGCTTCGACAGGTCTCGCAGCATCTCCGCGGACAATGCCGAGCTGACAACTCCCGCCGGATTGTTGCTGATAGCAACACTTCACACCGAGCCGGTCGGGTGCGGCGCACTGAAGTTCCACGGGAGCGACCCCGCCGAGATCAAGCGGATGTGGGTCGCTCCCGAGGCCCGCGGCCTCGGGCTGGGCCGCCGCCTTCTCACCGAGCTCGAGCGCGAGGCGATCGCCTACGGAGCCCCCGCCGTACGGCTGGAAACCAATCGCAACCTGACCGAGGCGATCGCCCTGTACCGCTCAGCGGGCTACCAGGAGGTCCCGGCCTTCAACACCGAGCTCTACGCCCACCACTGGTTCGAAAAGGAACTCTAGAGTTCAAGGCCACTGGGAGGAGAAGTGGTTATGGAACGGGGGTCGTGGCAGCCGTTAGCGTCTAGGGCATGAGGATCCGTGTGGTCGATGCGTTCGCTGACCGAGCCTTCGCCGGGAATCCGGCGGGCGTCTGTGTGCTCGAGGCCGGGGACTGGCCGGACGAGAACTGGATGCGGTCGGTTGCCGCTGAGATGAATCACGCCGAGACCGCGTTCGCCCGGCCGTCGAAGCGCGCCGACGCGGACTGGGACCTGCGCTGGTTCACGCCGACGCAGGAAGAGGTGCTCTGCGGCCACGCCACGCTCGCGACCACGCATGCGCTGGCCTCGGACGGCAAGGTTTCCGGGAAGATCGCCTTCGCGACGCTGAGCGGCATCCTGACCGCGACGGTCGCTGACGACGGGATCACGCTGGATTTTCCGATCAACCGGCCGATCGCGGCGCCGGTTCCGGAGGGGCTCCGAGCTGCGTTGGCGGTCGAGCCCTCAGAGGTCTACATCGCGGGCGAACTCCGCGATCTCCTGGTCGTCGTCCGTGACGAGGCGACGGTGCGTGCGGTGGTCCCGGACTACGACGTGATGACGGTGATCATCCAGCGGGAGAAGCTGCGGGGCGTGATCGTGACGGCGCAGGGTTCGGCGTACGACTTCGTGTCGCGGTTCTTCGCGCCGGGGAGTGGGATCCCGGAGGATCCGGTGACCGGGAGCGCGCACACGAGCCTGGCGCCGTACTGGGCCGAGCGCCTCGGGCGGGACGAACTGGTGGGCTACCAGGCGTCCGCCCGAGGCGGTGTCGTCCAGGTCGTACCGTCCGGCGACCGCGTCTACCTGAAGGGCCAGGCGATCACCGTGCTGGACGGAGAGTTGCTCGTCTAGGCCCAGGTCTCGGCGTGGGTGGCCACGCCGTTCGGGGCGATGAGCTCGGTGACGACGTCCTCGGCGTCCGCGTCGAGCGGCTCGAAGGGCGGTTCGGGTACGACGTACGCGCGGGCGCCGGCCACCATCTCGATACCGGGCAGCTCGAACCAGGCCTCGCCGACCTCACGGCTGATCTCGTAGATCGCCTGCTCGGCGGAGTCGACCGGCTCGCGGTCACCGGACTCGTCCAGTTCGGCCGGGTGCCGCTCCTGGGCGGCGCGGCCGGCCTCGATCAGCGCGTCCAGGTCGACCACGCGCAGGTCGAACCGCGACACCACGCTGATCACGTGGTCCTGCTCGACGTCTTCGTCCTCCTCGTCGTCGGCCGCGTCGTCCAGCAGCAACGGCGACGTACCGGTGTGCTCGAAGACCGCGTCGTTCCAGTCCTCGACCACGCCTTCGAGCGCGGCGTTGTGCTCGTACAGCGTGGTGTGTTCCTCGTCGCCCGTCATCGCGAGCAGGGCGTCGGTGTGCGCCTGGAGCCGTTCGGCGAGCTTGCGGCTCGCTTCGGCGAGGGCGGTCCGGGTCTCCGCGGAGAAGAACTGCTCGGCGGGGGCGGGGGTGTCCAGTTCAGTCACGTGGGTGATTGTCCCTTGTCTGTGTGTGCGGAATACCAGCGCAAGTATGTGAGAAGCCTGTGAGAGCTGTGTCAGCGGGTGTGAGAGGCCTGCGAGAACCCTCCTGACCAGGCAGCTAGCGGGTGTCCAGTTGACCTCATGAGCAATTTTCACTGTGAGGTGGCGCCGTCATGCACGACGTGATCTACCTCGCCGTCACCGTCGTCGTGTTCGCGGCCGTCTGGCTCGCGCTACGTGGAGTGGAGAAGCTGTGAGCGCCGAGAACATCGCCGGCCTGGTCGTGGCCGTTGCTCTGGTCCTCTACCTGATCGCCGCCCTGGTCTTTCCCGAGAGGTTCTGATGTCCGACACCGCTGCCGGCCTGTTGCAGGTCGGCCTTCTCCTCGTGTGCCTGGCGGCCGTCTACCGTCCGCTCGGCGGCTACATGGCCAGGGTCTACACGTCCGACAAGGACCTGCGCGTCGAGCGCTGGGCGTACAAGCTGTTCGGCGTCGACTCGAAGGCCGATCAGACCTGGGCCGTGTACGCCCGCTCGCTGATCGCCTTCTCCGCGCTGAGCGTGGTGCTGTTGTACCTGCTCCAGCGCCTGCAGCACTGGCTGCCGCTGTCGCTCGGCCTGCCGAACGTCGAGTCTGGGCTGGCGTTCAACACCGCCGCGTCCTTCGTTTCGAACACCAACTGGCAGAGCTACGTGCCGGAAGCGGTGATGGGCCACCTGGTCCAGTTCGCCGGCCTCGCGGTGCAGAACTTCCTGTCGGCGGCCGTCGGTATGACCGTCGCGGTCGCGCTGATCCGCGGGTTCGCCCGGGCCAAGACCGACCGGCTCGGCAACTTCTGGGTCGACCTGACCCGGACCACGCTGCGCATCCTGCTCCCGATCGCCGTGATCGGCACGCTGGTGCTGGTCGCGACCGGCGTGGTGCAGAACTTCTCCGGCGGTCACGAGGTGACCTCGGTCGTCGGCCAGACCCAGCACATTCCCGGCGGCCCGGTGGCGAGCCAGGAAGTCATCAAGGAGCTCGGCACCAACGGCGGCGGCTTCTACAACGCGAACTCCTCGCACCCGTTCGAGAACCCGAACGGCCTGTCGAACCTGTTCGAGATCTTCCTGCTGCTGCTCATCCCGGTCTGCATCACCCGGACCTTCGGCCTGATGATCAAGGACAAGCGCCAGGGGTACGCGATCCTCGGCGTGATGGGCACGCTGTGGGCGGCCTTCACGTTCTCCGCGACGTTCTTCGAGAACCAGGGCGCCGGTACGGCGACCCGGGCCGCGGGCGCCGCGATGGAGGGCAAGGAGACCCGGTTCGGCGAATGGGCGTCGGCGCTCTTCGCGACCTCGACGACCGGTACGTCGACCGGAGCGGTGAACTCCATGCACGACTCGTTCACCCCACTCGGCGGCGGTACGGCGCTGTTCCACATGATGCTCGGCGAGGTCTCACCGGGCGGTACCGGCACCGGGCTGTACGGCATGCTGATCCTCGCGATCCTGGCCGTGTTCGTCGCGGGCCTGATGGTCGGCCGGACACCGGAGTACCTGCAGAAGAAGATCACCGCACGCGAGATGAAGCTGGTCTCGCTGTACATCCTCGCGACGCCGACCGTCGTACTGGTCGGTGCTTCGCTCGCGATGGGACTGGCGGTGGCCCGGGCCTCGATCCTGAACACCGACAGCCCGCACGGCTTCTCCGAGGTGCTGTACGCGTTCACGTCGGCCGGTAACAACAACGGCAGCGCGTTCGCCGGAATCAGTGCGAACATCCCGTTCTACAACACCGCTCTCGGGCTGGTGATGCTGCTCGGCCGGTTCGTGCCGATCGTGCTGGCGCTGGCGCTCGCGGGTTCACTCGCCCAGCAGCAGCCGGTACCGGTGACCCAGGGCACGCTGCCCACCCACAAGGCCTTGTTCGTGACGATGCTCGTCGGCGTCGTCCTGATCGTGACCGGCCTGACCTACTTCCCCGCACTGACTCTCGGACCCCTCGCGGAGGGACTGTGACCACCGTAATGACACCGCCCGCGCAGCAGCCGGCGGTGACCCCGAAGAAAGCGCCGTCGGGTGCGTTCGACCCGAAGATGCTGCTGACGTCCTTGCCGGACGCGCTGCGGAAGCTCGACCCGCGGGTGATGGTGAAGAACCCGGTCATGTTCGTGGTCGAGGTGGGCGCGGCTGCGTCCACGATCAAGGCGGTCACCGATCCCAGCGTGTTCGTCTGGTGGATCGTGGTCTGGCTCTGGCTGACCGTGATCTTCGCGAACCTGGCGGAGGCCGTCGCGGAGGGCCGGGGCAAGGCGCAGGCGGAGACGCTGCGTCGCGCCAAGACCGAGACCACCGCCCGGCGCCTGGTCGGCGACCGGGAGGAAGAGGTCCCGGCCACCCAGTTGACGCTCGGCGACCTCGTGGTCGTCGAGGCCGGCCAGATCATCCCCGGCGACGGTGACGTCGTCGAGGGGGTGGCTTCGGTGGACGAGTCGGCGATCACGGGTGAGTCGGCGCCGGTCATCCGCGAGTCCGGCGGCGACCGCAGCGCGGTCACCGGCGGGACGAAGGTGCTGTCCGACCGGATCGTCGTGAAGATCACCACCAGGCCCGGCGAGAGCTTCATCGACCGGATGATCGCACTGGTCGAGGGCGCGGCGCGGCAGAAGACGCCGAACGAGATCGCGCTGAACATCCTGCTGGCCAGCCTGACCATCGTGTTCCTGATCGCGACGGCGACGCTGCCGACGTTCGCGAACTACGCGCACACGAACCTGAGCATCGTGATCCTGGTGGCCCTGCTGGTCGCCCTGATCCCGACCACGATCGGTGCGCTGCTGTCCGCGATCGGTATCGCCGGTATGGACCGGCTGGTGCAGCGCAACGTGCTGGCGATGTCCGGCCGTGCGGTCGAGGCCGCGGGTGACGTGAACACGCTGCTGCTGGACAAGACCGGCACGATCACGCTGGGCAACCGGCAGGCGTCGGAGTTCATCCCGGTTCGGGGCGTGGGCGACACCGAGCTGGCCGACGCGGCGCAGCTGTCCAGCCTCGCGGACGAGACGCCGGAGGGCCGGTCGATCGTCGTACTCGCGAAGACCGGCTACGGGCTGCGTGAGCGGCACACCGGTGAGCTTCCGCACGCGACGTTCGTGGAGTTCACCGCGCAGACCCGGATGAGCGGCGTGGACGTCGACGGCCGGCAGGTCCGCAAGGGCGCCGCCGGTGCGGTGAACGCGTGGATCAGCCGGCACGGCGGCACCACGGACCCGAAGCTCGGCGAGATCGTCGACGGCATCTCGGCCTCCGGCGGCACGCCGCTGGTCGTTGCCGAGAGCATCAACGGTACGGCGCGGGCGCTCGGCGTGATCCACCTGAAGGACGTGGTCAAGGAAGGGATGCGGGAACGGTTCGACCAGATGCGCGCGATGGGCATCCGGACCGTGATGATCACCGGTGACAACGCGCTGACCGCGAAGGCGATCGCCGAGGAGGCCGGGGTCGACGACTTCCTGGCCGAGGCGACGCCCGAGGACAAGATGGCGCTGATCAAGAAGGAGCAGGAGGGCGGTCGCCTGGTCGCGATGACCGGTGACGGCACCAACGACGCCCCGGCGCTGGCGCAGGCCGATGTCGGCGTGGCGATGAACACCGGGACGTCGGCCGCGAAGGAGGCCGGCAACATGGTCGACCTCGACTCCAACCCGACCAAGCTGATCGAGATCGTCGAGATCGGCAAGCAGTTGCTGATCACCCGCGGTTCGCTGACCACGTTCTCGATCGCGAACGACGTGGCGAAGTACTTCGCCATCCTGCCGGCGCTGTTCGCGTCGGCGTACCCGGGGCTGGACAAGCTGAACGTCATGGGGCTGCACTCGCCGCAGTCGGCGATCGTGTCGGCCATCGTGTTCAACGCGATCATCATCGTGCTGCTGGTGCCGCTGGCGCTGCGCGGCGTCCGGTACCGGCCGTCGTCCGCGTCGGCGATGCTGCGCCGCAACCTGCTGGTGTACGGCCTCGGCGGCCTGATCACCCCGTTCATCGGCATCAAGCTCCTGGACCTGGTGATCTCCTTGATCCCCGGGCTTCGTTGAGAGGTAGTTGTTCATGGCAAGCAATCTGCCCGGCTCGGTCCGGCAGTTCGGGGTGGCGCTGCGGGCGCTGCTCGTGTTCACGGCGGTCCTCGGGATCGTCTACCCGCTGGTGATGACCGGGGCCGCCCAGGCGCTGTTCCACGGCAACGCGAACGGCTCGATCGTCAAGATCGACGGCAAGGACGTCGCCTCCGACCTGATCGGCCAGGCGTACACGATGGACAGCGGCAAGAAGGACGCCGATGGCAAGGCGATCATGGTCGCCGACCCGAAGTGGTTCCAGACCAGGCCGTCCGCGAGCGCGTACGACGGCGCGGCGAGCGGCGGCTCGAACCTCGGGCCGAACAACGCCGACCTGATCGCGGCGATCGACGAGCGCCGCAAGGCGGTCGCGGAGCTGGAGGGTGTCGACCCGTCCCAGGTCCCGCCGGACGCGGTGACCGCCAGCGCGAGCGGCCTCGACCCGAGCATCAGTCCGGCGTACGCCGCTCTGCAGGTCAACCGGGTCGCCCGCGAGCGGAACCTGCCGGTCGCCACGGTGCAGAAACTCGTCGAGGACGCCACGCAGGGCCGCACGCTGGGATTCCTGGGTGAGCCCGCCGTCAACGTGGTGAAGCTGAACAACGCGCTGGCCGCGCTCGGCTGACCTGCGATCATTCGAGTATGAGTACTGGCGGCCGCGGGCATCTGCGGATCTACCTGGGTGCCGCGCCCGGCGTTGGCAAGACCTACAAGATGCTGGGCGAGGGTCAGCGACGGCTGGCCCGGGGCACGGACGTGGTGGTCGGGTTCGTCGAGACCCACGGGCGCGAGCACACCGCGGAGATGCTGGCCGGGCTCGAGACGATCCCGCGCCGGATCCTCGACTACCGGGGCGCGAGCTTCACCGAGATGGACATCGACGCGGTGCTCGCGCGCCGGCCGGAGGTCGCGCTGGTCGACGAACTGGCGCACACCAACGTCCCGGGCAGCCGGAACGAGAAGCGCTGGCAGGACATCGAGGAGCTGCTGGCCGCCGGGATCGACGTGATCTCGGCGGTCAACATCCAGCACCTCGAGTCGATCAACGACGTGGTCGAGAAGATCACCGGCGTACCGCAGCAGGAGAAGGTCCCGGACCGCGTGGTCCGGGCCGCGGACCAGATCGAGCTCGTCGACATGACACCGGAGGCGTTGCGCCGGCGGATGGCGCACGGCAACATCTACGCCGCCGACAAGGTGGACGCTGCCCTGGGCAACTATTTCCGGGTCGGCAACCTGTCGGCGCTGCGGGAGCTCGCGCTGCTCTGGCTCGCCGACCGGGTCGACGCCGGTCTGCAGCAGTACCGCGCGGAACACGACATCGACTCCACCTGGGAGGCCCGCGAGCGGGTGGTGGTCGCGCTGACCGGCGGTCCCGAGGGCGAGACGCTGATCCGGCGGGCCGCGCGGATCGCGGCGCGGTCGTCCGGCGGCGACCTGCTCGCGGTCCATGTGGCGCGCTCCGACGGGCTGACCGGCGCGAACCCGACCAAGCTCGCCGAGCAGCGGAACCTGGTCGAGAAACTCGGCGGGACCTACCACCAGGTGGTCGGTGACGACATTCCGGCCGCGCTGCTGACCTTCGCGCGGGCCGAGAACGCCACCCAGCTCGTCCTCGGCGGCTCGCGCCGCAGCCGGCTGTCGACGCTGGTCACCGGCCCGGGGATCGGGTCGACGACGATCCGCGACTCCGGCGATATCGACGTACACCTGGTCACGCATTCGCTGATGGGCCGCGGCCGGTTGCCCAGGCTCCGGGGCAGTCTGTCCCGGAAACGGAAGATCCAGGGCTTCGTACTGGCCGTCGCCCTGCCGCCGCTGCTCGCGCTGCTCCTCGGGCTCGGCGGTGACACGCTCAACCTGACCAGCAACGTGCTGGCGTTCCTGTTCGCCGTCGTGGTGGTGTCGCTGGTCGGTGGGATGTGGCCGGCGATGGTGACCGCGATCGCCGGATCGCTGGTGCTCAACTACTTCTTCACCCCGCCGAAGCGGACGTTCACGATCGCCGAGCTGAACAACGCGCTGGCGTTGCTGATCTTCATCCTGGTCGCGGCCATGGTCAGTACGGTCGTCGACCGCGCGGCACGGCGTACCAGACAAGCGGCCCGGGCGGCCGCGGAATCGGAGACGTTGGCGACCTTGGCCGGATCGGTACTGCGCGGTGAGACCGCGCTGCCCGCCCTGCTGGAGCGGGTGCGCGAGGCGTTCGGGATGACCGGGGCGTGCCTGATGGAGCGCGTCGACGACGACGAGCTGACCGAGGTATGGCGACCGCTCGCATCGGCCGGGACCCTGACCTGCACGCGTCCGGAGGAAGCCGACGCGGAGATCCCGGCCCGGGATGACCTGGTGCTGGTGCTGCAAGGGCATCAGCTGGCGGCGGACGAGCGCCGGCTGGTCGGAGCCTTCGCGGCGCACGCGGCCGCGCTCGTGGACCGAGGGCGGCTGAGTGAGGCCGCGGCCGAAGCGAAGCCGCTCGCCGAGGCCGACAAGCTGCGTACGGCGTTGCTCCGCGCGGTCGGGCACGACCTGCGGTCGCCGCTGGCCTCGGCCAAGGCCTCCGTCACCAGCCTGCGCAGTGACGATGTCGAGTGGACCGACGCCGAACGCAAGGAGTTGCTGGAGACCGCGGACGAGTCGCTCGACCGGCTGTCGCGGCTGGTGGACAACCTGCTCGACCTGAGTCGGCTGCAGGCCGGCGTACTGCCGGTCTTCACGCGGCCGATGGCGATGGACGAGATCGTGCCCGGCGTACTGTCCGAGCTGGGTGACGACGCCGACCGGGTGACCGTCGACATCCCGCACACGCTGCCGCTGGTCGAGGCGGACCCGGCGCTGCTGGAGCGCGTCGTGGCGAACCTCCTGGCGAACGCGATCCGCTACTCGCCGCCCGAGCGGCCGCCGCTGATCACCGGGAGCGCCCTCGGCGACATCGTCGAGATCCGGGTGATCGACCGCGGCCCCGGGATCCCGCGCGCGGACCGGGACCGGGTGTTCGCGCCGTTCCAGCGGCTCGGCGACACCGACAACACCGTCGGCGTCGGGCTCGGGCTGGCGCTCGCCCGAGGACTCGCCGAGGCGATGCACGGCACCTTGCAGCCCGAGGACACCCCAGGTGGTGGACTGACCATGGTGGTCGCGATCCCGACGGCGCAGGCTTCGGAGGCCCCGGTTCCAGGCGCCCGCGAGAGATCAGGAGACACGGAGTGACCAGAGTTCTGGTGGTCGACGACGAGCCGCAGATCGTGCGGGCGTTGCAGATCAACCTGAAGGCGCGCGGGTACGAGGTGCATCTGGCCGGCACCGGTACGTCGGCGTTGAAGGTCGCCGCGCAGCATCCGCCGGAGCTGGTGATCCTCGACCTCGGGCTGCCGGACTTCGACGGCGTGGACGTGATCCGCGGACTGCGCGGCTGGACCGACGCGCCGATCCTGGTGCTGTCCGGGCGGACCGACCAGACCGACAAGGTCGAGGCGCTGGACGCCGGCGCGGACGACTACGTGACGAAGCCGTTCGGGATCGACGAGCTGCTGGCCCGGATGCGCGCCGTACTGCGGCGCAGCAACCTCGCCCAGGACCAGCCGGTGGTGACCGTCGGCGGCGCCGTCGTGGATCTGGCCGCGAAGCGCGTCACGCTCGAGAACGGCGAGGACGTCCGCCTCACCCCCACCGAGTGGCATCTGCTGGAGGTCCTGGTCCGCAACCCCGGCAAGCTCATGTCCCAGCGCCAGCTCCTGACAGAGGTCTGGGGCCCCGGCTACGAAACCGCGAGCGGCAACCTCCGCTTCTACATGGGCCAGCTCCGCCGCAAACTCGAACCCGACCCGGCCCGCCCACAACACCTGCTGACGGAACCAGGAATGGGCTACCGCTTCGAGCCGTGACGTCCGATTCGTTCAAGACCTGTCGGTGGGGATGGGTAAAGGTACGGGTATGGACATCTTCACGGCAGGTCGGGACTTTGTACGGCGGGACGCTCGGGTGCTCGAGCGGCGGCTCTTCGCGACTGTTTTCGAGGGAGCTGATCCGCAGGGTGTGGTCGACGCGTTGCGTGGGTTCCAGAACGCCGACGGCGGGTTCGGGCAGGGACTGGAGCCGGACAAGCGGTGTCCGGACAGCCTGCCGCTGGACGTCGAGGTCGCGTTCGACACGTTGCTCGCGGCCGAGGCCCGGGACGAGGAGATGGTGCGGCGGGCGGCGGACTGGCTCGACCGGACCGCGAACTCCGACGGCGCGGTGCCGTTGTGTGGTCCGGCGGTCGAGGGTTACCCGCGCGCCGAGCACATCACCGAGTGGACCTACCAGCCCGGGATCAACCCCACCGCTGGCCTGGTCGGCCGCCTGCACAAGCTCGGCTTCGAACACCCCTGGCGCGACCGGGCCGGTGCTTGGTGCGCGGCGCAACTGGCGGACGGGTTCCCGGAGGACGCCCACGGTTTGCACGAGGCTCTGGAGTTCCTGGAACACACCGATGACGTCGACCTGGATCGCATCCGCGACTGGTTGCCCAAGCTCCAGTGGTTCCGCGCCGACGCCGCGGACCCGACGTACGGCGTGACTCCGCTCCATCTCGCCCAGACCCCGGACAGCTTCTGGCGACCGCTCTTCACCGACGCCCAGCTCGACGCCCACCTCGATCGCCTGATCGAGGACCAGCAGGACGACGGCGGCTGGGCCATCACCTGGGAACCCCCCGGACCGGCCGCCCACCTCGAGTACCGCGGCATCGTCACGGTCGGCGCACTGCGCACGCTCAAGGCCTACAACCGGCTCTGATCGATCAGTTGATCGGCAAGGGGAGTTCGCGCGTACAAGACGACGCGGCCGGCGCGGGCGCGGGTGACCAGGCCGCTGGCGAGCAACGTGGCCAGGTGCTGGGAGATGGCGCTGGGGGAGACCTCTCGACGACGAGCCAGTTCGCGGGTGGATGTCGGGGCCGTGAGGTCCGTCAGCAAGGAGGCGCGGGGTTTCCCGAGCAAGTCCTCCAGCGCGCGCGGCGCCGGTGTGGTTGGGGGTGACCAGAGGGTGCCGATGCCGCGTGCGGGATACGCGACGGTCGGTGGCTCGGACGGGTCGACGGGACTGATCGCGTGCTTCGCGAACAGCGTCGGCACCAGCCAGAAGCCCCGGCCACGGACCTCGGCGTCGTAGTCGAGTCGGTACGACGAGACTCGCAGCCGCAGTACCCCGTCGGACCACTGTGCCGACGGATCCAATCCGGTGAGGACGGCCGCCGCGCCGTCGCGGGCGAGCAGTTGCGCGCGGTGGACCATGTCCGCCTCGAGCAGCATCCGCATGCGCGGCCAGTGCGGCTCCACGGCGAACTCCCAGTACGACGCGATCGCCGAACCGACCCGGTCGCGCAGCCGGCGCGGGTTCGCGCACAGCTGCTCGAGGACGGGCGGGAGTCGACGACCGTCGTACGCGCGGATCACGTCGGCGACCGCGCGGCGAGGCGGGGTCGCGCGGACCTTCGCGAGCTCCTCCTCGACGTCCGGCAGCGGCGAGGTGGGTCGCGGCGTGATGAAGTCGGGCAGCCACTGAACTTCCGGAGCGACCAGTGCCATCAGCAGGTCCCGCTCCGGGTGGTTGCGCAGCAGAGTGCTGGTCGGCCGGATCCATGGCAGGTGTACGACGTGACTGGACGGCTCGTAGAGCGCCCAGAGGCTGGTCGCCGTCTCGAGCAGCGGCGAGCAGGCGAACCGCATGTCGGCGAGGTCGTCGACGCCGAGCCGGTAGCTGATCATTAAGCACTACGCTAACTCTCTGGTGTCGCCGCCGTCGGTTGATCTTGGCTGGCCCGATGCGAGAGATCCAACTCATCGGCCGTCCCGACGGCGTCCCTACCGCCGACCTCTTCGAGTCGGTGCAGTCGCCGACCCTCGAGCCCCGGCCTGGCACGGTCCTGGTCGAGAACGTCTTGCTGTCGGTCGATCCGTACATGCGCCAGCTGATGGATGCCGACGAGTGGTGGCCGTTGAACACCCCGGGCGAAGGACGTGCGCTCGGTCGGGTCCTCCAGAGCGAAACCCCGGCGTACGCCGTCGGGGACATCGTGTTCCACCGGCAGGGCTGGCGGACGCACGCAGTCGTGACTCCCGACGAGAGCCGCCGGATCGACGAGGCGCCCGGCGTGCCGCTGTCCGCCCATCTCGGGATCCTCGGCGGCACCGGGCTGAGCGCGTACGTCGGCCTCAAGCGCATCCTGAACCTTCAACCCGGCGAGACCCTCCTGGTCTCGGCGGCCGCCGGCGGAGTCGGTACGGCGGCGGCGCGGATCGCGAAACTGCTCGGCGCCGGGCGCGTCATCGGCACGACCGGCTCGGACGAGAAGGCGAAGCACCTGGTTGCCGAGGTCGGGTTCGACGCCGCGATCAACTACCGGCGCGGCGATCTGGTCGAGCAGTTGGCGGCCGCGGCACCGGACGGTGTCGACGCGTACCTCGACAACGTCGGCGGGGAGCACCTGGCCGCCGCGATCGACGTACTCAAGCAGAACGGCCGGATCGCGTGGTGCGGCGCGGTGTCGACCTACAACCATCAGGCAGACGTCGCACCGCGGAACCTGTTCGACATCGTCGACAAGGAGCTACGGCTGGAAGGATTCCTGGTCCGCAACCACCTCGACCTGCGCCCGGAGCTGATCGACTTCCTGACCCCGCACCTGCGGTCCGGAGCGGTCACCTCCGACGAGACGGTGGTCGAGGGGTTCGAGCACCTGGTCGACGCGTTCCTCGCGATGCTGCGCGGCGAGAACGTCGGGAAGATGCTCGTTCGGCTGTAGATGTGTGCACGCAGGACAGGAGGTATCGGCGGAAATCGCCGCTTGGCGGTGTGCGCTGAGCGTGAATGTGCCCGGCGGGCGCGGACACCTCCTGTCGTCCGTGCCAGCTAGCCCGATTCGGCCGGGTGCTCGACCTGGCGGTCGCCCCACTGGGTGAGGAGGCCGCGGGCGATTTCCAGGTCCTCGCGGAGTGATCGGTCGGCCAGGTCGTCGGGGAGCGCCGCGAGGGCGTCGGTCAGCCACGGGGCGACGGCTGCCGGGGCGAGGTCGTCGGGTGTCAGGCCGGCCAGGCGGATTGCGCGGACGGCGGTGACGAGTTCGCTGGCGAGGACTTCACGGAGCGCGTCGAGGAGTTGCTTGGTCAGTACGGCGGCTTGCGGCGCGAAGCTGGCGTGCAACTCGGCGCCGCGGGACAACGTCGCCGTACCGAGAGTCGCGGGTTGCGCGGCCGAACGGACCGCGGCGAGGGCGTCATGGGCGACGTACTCGATCATCATCACGCCCGAGCTCGCCTCGGCGCCGCTCGCCAGGAAGCGGCTGAGGCCGGTGTAGTCCGGGTCGACCAGGTTCGCGACCCGGGTGGTGGAGAGAGTCGCGACACTGTGCAGACTGAGTCGCAGCGAGTCCAGCGCGAGCGCGATCGGCATCGCGTGCCAGTTGCCGTTGTGGAGCACGGTGCCGCCGCTCACCAGCGGGTTCTCCGCGGCGGCGTTGATGTCGATCCGCACACTGTTGCCCAAGGCATCGGCGTGGTCGACGGCGGGGCCGAGGACCTGTGCGAAAGCCCTTAACCCGAAGGGATCCTGGATCCGGGCAGGCGGCAGCGGCAGCTCGTCGAGCAGTTCGCGCATCCGGCGCGCGACCCGGACCTGCCCCGGCTGCGGACGGGCCTCCTGGACGCGGACGTCGTACACCTCGGCGTTGCCGCGGAGCGCGACGTGGGACAGGGCGCCGACCAGCGGTACGACGTTGATCAGCGTGGCGGCCTCGACGTACGCGAGGCAGCAGTCCGCGAGCGTGAGCGCGTTGCTGGACAGCAGCGGGAGCGCACTGGTCCCGTCGATGACGTCGCCGAGCGCGAGCCCGAGTTCGGCGAGCGGGCCGAGGTCGCCGGTGCCGATCGCGCCGCCGCGGTGCAGGTCGGGGAGATCGTCGTCGTTGAGCAGCTCGACGATCGCGTCCGCCACCGCCGGGTCGAGCCCGGACCCGCCCGCCGCGAGCTGGTTCACCCGGATCAGCAGCCCGAGCCGTACGACGTCCTTCGGGTACGACGTCGTACCGGTGGTGGAATGCGATCCGAGCAACCGCGCGCCGTGCTCCGGGTCGGACGTCAGTACGTCGCGGTTCGCCCCGACGCCCGTGGTCCGCCCGTACACCGGCCGCCGCCCCGCGACCTCGGCCACCACCCGCGCCGACTCGTCCATCCGCTTCCGGGCGTCGTCACCCAACCGCACCGCCGTACGCCGCTGCCCGAGCGCCACCGCCTCCAGCGGGCTCAACCCGGCACCCGTCAGCTCAACCGGCTCCATCCCCACAGTGTGGAACCGCCCCGGCCTCTGGAGTAAGCGCCGCGCCCGCCCCAACGTCTCGGATTCGAGACGCTGACCTGTGGGAGCGCAGAATCGGACGCATGACAGTCGAGGACGAAGTACGCGCCGAGGCGGCCGCGTCGGACGCGGTGCTGATCGGCAACGACGCCGAGCTGATCGCGAGCTGCTGGACCGACGACTGGGTCGCCGTCGATGCCCGGGGAGTCACACCCAAGGCGGACATCATCGGCTGGATCGCGTCCGGCCGGCTGCAGCACCACACGATGACCACCGTTGGTGACGAGCGGATCGCTCGGGTCGGCGACACGGTCGTTCTCACCGCCCGGAAGGCGAGTTCGGGGCACTGGGACGGGACGCCGTACGAGATCGAGGAATGGATCAGCCAGGTCTACGTGCGCTCGGGCGGACGGTGGCTGCAGGCCTTCTGCCACAAGTCCTGATCATGCGAAACGGCCCGTCGCCTCGGGAGGCAACGGGCCGTTGAAGGCCAGTGGTTACTTCTGGCCGTAGCGCTTCTTGAACTTCTCCACGCGGCCCTGGGTGTCCATCACGCGCTGCTGGCCCGTGTAGAACGGGTGGCTCGCGGACGAGATCTCGACGTCGACGACCGGGTAGGTGTTCCCGTCGTGCCACTCGATGGTCTCGTTGCTCTCGCGGGTCGAACCGGTGAGGAAGCTGAAGTCGCCGGACTTGTCCCGGAAGACGACCCGGCGGTAGTCGGGGTGGATGTCCTTCTTCATGCTGCGGTACTTCCTTCCAAGTAGGGAGCGAACGGATCGGTCAGGGGGTGGACCGCTTCGTCCGCACGCAGGACACAACCGTCGAGGCGCTCCTGTAATTCCCGGGCGTCCAGGTCGACGCCTGTCAGCGAGAGGTACGACGCGCGATCGCCGTACTCGGGATGCCACTCAAGGGCCGACCGCGCCTGGTGCTGCTGCCCGACGGCTGCCCAGCGGTCTGCCGGGAGATCGGCCAGCCACGGGCCGAGGACGCCGATCGAGATGTTCGTGCCGAAGCTGTCCCAGCTGAGCCGGCTGCGGTGCTGGGTCGCGATCCAGAGCGTGCCGCGGCCGCGCGCCGTGCCGGCGACCAGGTCCTCGAGGGCGTCGTACAGCCGCTCCGGGTGGAACGGACGCGCTGCCTGCCAGACGAAGGTGCGCTCTGACGGTGCGGCGATCGAGCCGTTTTCGACGGTGGGAACGTTCAGGCGGAGGCCGAGCAGGCCGGCCGGTGTGGTCCTGATCAGGAGTTGCGGGTTGATCGCTTGGAGCAGCCCGCGGACGGTGTCGTCGTCGCGGCTCAGGACGGCGGCGTTGGCGGACTCGAGTTGCCGTACGACGACCTCGGCGATCGCGCGACCATCCTCGGCCGCGGTCGGGATGCCGCGCTCCCGGATCAGGTCTTCGCCGGTCAGGTCGGCGGTCGCGGTCGCCGTGTCGACGGTGGTGATGGCCGCGTCGACGGTCAGGTCGGTGTCGTGATCGATCTCGGCCGCGATCGCGTGCGTGTCGCCGGCGGTGGGGACGTTCACGATCGCGACGTCGTACTGCTCGACGGCGGCGATGCTCGCCAGGAGCTGGACGAGCGAGCCGCGCATCGCGCAGGAGACACACGGGTGGTCCATCGTGATCACCTCGCGGTCGATCACGCCGGCGGCGGTGCGCGCGACCCGGACCACGGAGCCGGTGCTCAGGGCGCTCACGTCGTACTCCACCAGGACGCCCCGCGGGCCGGCGGCGGCCAGCAGATTCCCCGCGACGGCGCCGCGGAACCCGTCGTCGAGACCCGTCAGCAAGGTCACCGGCAGCATCTGCTCTCCCGTCTTATTGAAAACGATAACCAATACAAAGTACACTGGGCGGCATGGCCAAGCGCAACGACCTCCGCCCCATCGTCAAACTCCGCAGTACCGCAGGCACCGGCTTCACCTATGTAACGCGCAAGAACCGCCGGAACAATCCCGACCGCCTGGTGATCCGCAAGTACGACCCCAAGCTCCGCGCTCACGTCGACTTCCGCGAAGAGCGGTAATGGCCACCACGGCGAAGATCGCCCGCAACAACCACCGCCGCCGAACCGCCACCAAGTACGCCGACCGCCGCGCCACCCTGAAGGCGACCATCGCCAACCCGGCAACGTCCCCCGAGGACCGCGCCGAGGCCCAACTAAGCCTCCAAAAGCTCCCACGCGACGCCAGCCCCACCCGAATCCGCAACCGAGACACCGTCGACGGCCGCCCCCGCGGCTACATCGGCAAAGCAGGCCTCTCCCGAATCAACTTCCGCCAACTAGCCCACCGAGGCGAACTCCCCGGCATCACCAAATCCTCCTGGTAGCCGACGCCGGCTCTAGCCGTGCAGTCGGCGGGTTAGGGCTTTGGCGGCCTGGCGGATTTTGTGCGCCAGGTGGGGGCGGTCGGTGGTGGGGACTGCGTCGGTGCGGAAGGTGACGCTGATGGCGGCTACCGGGTGGCCGGCGTGGTCTACAGCGGCGCTGGCTACCGAGGCAACGCCGGGGGTGATGAAGGAGTCCTCTACGGCGAAGCCCTGGCGTTTCTCGTCGGCGAGGATGCGGCGGAGTTGGGTGAGCGTCTGAGGTCCCAGGTCGGTACGCCGGACGAAGGACTCCGGCGCCGGGAACAACGCTCGTACCTGGGCAGGCGGGAGTTCGGCGAGCAACGCGCGACCGGAGGCGGTCAGGGTGGCAGGCAGCCGTACGCCGACGTCGGTCACCAATGTGACCGGGCGCGGCGGCTGCTCCTTCAGGAGATACACCAGCTCCCGACCGTGCAGTACGCCGAGATGCGCGGTCTGCCCCACCTCGTGCACCAGCTGTACGAGCAGCGGCCGCGCCAGCCGCTCGAGTGGATCGTGCCGCAGGTACGCGGACCCGATCTCGAACGCGGCCACCCCCAGCCCGTACCGCTTCTCCTCGGGCAGATGCACGACGAACCCCTCGTCGATCATTGCCCGCAGCAAGTGGTACGTCGACGAGCGCGGCAACCCGACCGCGGAGGCGATGCGCTCCATCGGTACGGGACCAGGCTGCGTGGCCAGAAACGTCAGGACCCGCAGGGTCCGGGTCGAGGCGGGAACGTTGCCGCTCACAACGGCACCCTAACCCCGCGACCTCTTACGTCCGAAGAACTGGCGAGACGCCTCGCCACTTCTTCGGACGTAGTGGGTCTCAGACGTTGGAGCGTTTCTTCGCGCGGGTTCGCTGGAGCCAGAAGCGGAAGCCCTCGCCCGCGATCGCGACCGCGAACAGCCCGCCGGCCACGCTCCAGTCCATGAAGGACGGGCCCGACACCATGTACCCGATGACGAGCGCGAGCACCAGGAAGAAGGTCAGTGACATCGCGAGGCGCTTCACAGTGCCCTCTCCGCGGTCCAGGCGCCGCCGGTCTCGCGGTAGCCGAGCCACCGGTTGACCGCGAGCATCGGTTCGTTCGCCGCGTCGTTCCCGGTCGACGCGACCGTGAACCCGGCATCCCGTGAGCGGGCGAGCGCCACGGACTTCACCACCTTCGCCAGCCCGCGGCCACGCGCCGAGGGGATCGTCCCGGTCAGATTCGACCAGATCAGCTTGCGGTCCGGATCCGCGGTCGTGGTCACGAACGACAGCACCCGGTCCCCGTCCAGTACGGCGACGCTCAGGTCGTACCGGTTGTCCGGGTTCGACCACGACGTACGGACCCATTCCTCGTACGCCGGTCCGCCTGACAGCCCGCTCGGGTCGTCGTCGCGCACCTGGACCTCGGCGTCGTACACCTGCCGCGGGTCCAGTTCGTCGTACGTCGCCACGCGCAAACCCTCCGGTGGCGCGACCGGCTCGCGCGCCGCGGTCAGGTCGGCGGCGGAGTGCGACATCCGCCGGCCGATCGTGAACCCGCGCTTGGTCGCGAAGTCCCGAGAGTCGTCACTCACGACTACCAGCAGCCGTCCGGCGCCGAACCCCGTGCACCGATCTGTGACCGTGGTCGTCAATGCACTCCCGATCCCGCGCCTCCGGTACTCCGGCGGCACCTGGATCGTGACCCGCACCCGGGGCGCCTCGGCGTCCGCCGGCGGCAGGTAGATGTTCGCGTACCCGACGACCTCCGCGCCGTCGACGGCGATCAGCACTTCCTGGCTCTTGGCGTGCTTGAGTTGCAGCTCGATGGCCCCCGCGGTCTTCACCAGGTGTGGCACCGCCGCAGCCCAGACCCGGGCGATCCCCACCGCATCCTCCGGCCGCGCCGTCCGGATCTCGAACACCATGGCAGGACTCTACGGCTACCGAGGGTCGCGAAGGCTGTCTCAGATCCGAGACGAATTGTGGTACGGCGCTGCTGTCCAGGAGGGACCGGGCGCGGTCCAATGATCGGGTGGAACACACAGTGAACGGCACGGTGAATGTCGGCACCGGACCGCTGGCCCCGGCCGAAGTGGTCGCGGTCGCACGGTACGGCGCGCAGGTACGGATCGACGACCAGGCCCTCGAGGAGATCGCGAAGTCGCGCGCCGCGATCGAGGCGCTGGCCCACGCGGACACCCCGCACTACGGCGTCTCGACCGGGTTCGGTGCGCTCGCCACGCGGCACATCGCGCCGGAGCTCCGGGCCCAGCTGCAGCGCAGCCTGATCCGCTCGCACGCGGCCGGCTCCGGTCCCGAGGTCGAGACCGAGGTCGTCCGGGCGCTGGCCCTGCTCCGGCTGTCGACCCTCGCCACGGGCCGCACCGGTGTGAAGGTCGAGACGGCCCAGGCGTACGCCGGTCTGCTGAACGCGCACCTGACGCCGGTGGTCCACGAGTACGGCAGCCTCGGATGCTCGGGCGACCTCGCCCCGCTGTCCCACGTCGCCCTCGCGATCCTGGGTGAGGGCAAGGTCCGCGATGCCGACGGCAACCTTCGCGACGCGGGCGAGGCCCTCGAAGCTCATGGTCTGCAGCCGGTCGTCCTGGCCGAGAAGGAAGGCCTCGCGCTGATCAACGGGACCGACGGCATGCTCGGCATGCTGCTCCTGGCGCTCGCCGATCTCGACCGGCTGTTCAAGTCCGCCGACCTGGCCGCCGCGATGAGCGTCGAGGCTCAGCTCGGCACCGACCGGGTGTTCGCCGAGGACCTGCAGGCGCTGCGCCCGCACCCCGGCCAGGCCGCCTCCGCCGCCAATCTGCGCGCGATCCTCAAGAACAGCGCCATCGTCGCCAGCCACCGCGGTCCGGACTGCAACCGGGTGCAGGATGCCTATTCCCTCAGGTGCTCACCTCAGGTCCACGGTGCCGCCCGCGACACCGCCGCGCACGCCGCGAGCGTCGCCGGCCGTGAGCTCGCCGCCGCGATCGACAACCCGGTCGTGCTCCCGGACGGCCGGGTCGAGTCCAACGGCAACTTCCACGGCGCTCCGGTCGGGTACGTGCTCGATTTCCTCGCGATCGCTGTCGCGGACCTCGCGAGTATCAGCGAACGGCGTACCGACCGTTTCCTCGACATCGCGCGCAACCACGGCCTGAACGCGTTCCTGGCCGACGACCCGGGCGTGGACAGCGGCCACATGATCGCGCAGTACACCCAGGCCGCGATCGTCTCCGAGCTGAAGCGCCTCGCCGTACCCGCGAGCGTCGACTCGATCCCGAGCAGCGCGATGCAGGAGGACCACGTCTCGATGGGCTGGTCGGCCGCGCGCAAGCTGCGCAAGGCGGTCGACGGTCTGCAGCGGGTGCTGGCGATCGAGATCCTCACGGCCGCGCGGGCGCTCGACCTGCGCGCGCCGCTGGACCCGGCCCCGGCCACCGCCGCCGTCCGGACCGCACTCCGGGAGTACGTCGAAGGTCCGGGCACCGACCGGCATCTCGCGCCCGAACTCGAGCACTCCGTCCGGCTTGTTGCCGACGGCACCTATGTCACCGCCGCCGAGGCCGTCACCGGCCCGCTCCTCTAGAAAGGCTGGATCACCCATGTCCGGACCCCGTCCCGTACGCGCGCCCCGCGGAACCACCCGCACCGCCCGTGGCTGGCAGCAGGAGGCCGCGCTGCGGATGCTGCAGAACAACCTCGACCCCGAGGTCGCCGAGCACCCTGACGAACTCGTCGTGTACGGCGGTTCCGGCAAGGCCGCCCGCGACTGGAACTCGTTCGACGCGATGGTGCGCACGCTGACCACGCTGAAGGACGACGAGACGATGCTCGTGCAGTCCGGGCGCCCGGTCGGCGTCATGCAGACGCACGAGTGGGCGCCGCGGGTGCTGATCGCGAACTCGAACCTGGTCGGCGACTGGGCCACCTGGGAGGAGTTCCGCAAGCTCGAGGCGATGGGGCTCACGATGTACGGCCAGATGACGGCCGGGTCGTGGATCTACATCGGCACGCAGGGCATCCTGCAGGGCACCTACGAAACGTTCGGCGCGGTCGCGGAGAAGAAGTTCGGAGGCACGCTGGCCGGTACCGTCACGCTGACCGCCGGCCTCGGCGGTATGGGTGGCGCGCAGCCGCTGGCGGTCACGATGAACGACGGCGTCGCGATCTGTGTCGACGTCGACTCCTCACGGATCGACCGGCGCATCGAGCACCGCTACCTCGACGTACGGGCGTCGTCCGTGGACGAGGCGCTGCGGCTCGCGGAAGAGGCGAAGGCGGCGCGGCGGCCGTTGTCGATCGGTGTGCTCGGCAACGCGGCGACGATCGTGCCCGATCTGCTGCGTCGGGGCGCTCCCATCGATGTGGTGACGGACCAGACGTCGGCGCACGATCCGTTGATGTACCTGCCGGTCGGCGTCGAGTTCGAGGACTGGGTGACGGCGCGCGAGAAGGACCCCGCCGGGTTCACCCAGCGCGCGCAGGAGTCGATGGCCCGGCACGTCGAGGCGATGGTCGGGTTCCAGGACGCGGGCGCCGAGGTGTTCGACTACGGCAACTCGATCCGGGACGAGGCGCGGAAAGCGGGTTACGGCCGCGCGTTCGATTTCCCCGGCTTCGTTCCGGCGTACATCCGGCCGTTGTTCTGTGAAGGAAAGGGCCCGTTCCGGTGGGCCGCGCTGTCCGGCAACCCGGCGGACATCGCGAAGACGGACCAGGCCATCCTGGACCTGTTCCCGGACAACGAGCACCTGTCGCGGTGGATCAAGATGGCCGGCGAGCGGGTCGCGTTCCAGGGGCTGCCGGCCCGGATCTGCTGGCTCGGTCAGGGCGAACGCGACAAGGCCGGGCTGCGGTTCAACGAGATGGTGGCCTCCGGTGAACTCGAGGCGCCGATCGTGATCGGTCGCGACCACCTCGACACCGGCAGCGTCGCGTCGCCGTACCGGGAGACCGAAGGCATGCTGGACGGCTCGGACGCGATCGCGGACTGGCCGTTGCTGAACGCGATGGTGAACGTGGCCAGCGGCGCGTCCTGGGTGTCGATCCACCACGGCGGCGGCGTCGGCATCGGCCGGTCCATCCACGCCGGCCAGGTGTCGGTTGCCGATGGCACCGATCTGGCCCGGCAGAAGCTCGAGCGGGTACTCACCAACGACCCGGCGATGGGGGTCATCCGGCACGTCGACGCCGGCTACGACAAGGCTGTCGAGGTCGCCGACGACAAGGGTGTCAGGGTTCCGATGCGGGAGAGCTGACCACCCTCGGTATCTCTATGTATCTCTATCGTTACAGTGCACTTTCCCACGAACCGAGAAACCGTCCGATCGCGTGGCTTCAGTCTCGCGGTCCGCTAGGGTCTTTCGGGCGACCGACGACAAGCGCGAAGGGGCGCCATGATCGAGTTCGAGGACGTCACCAAGCGGTATCCGGACGGCACCGTCGCCGTCGACAAGCTGTCCCTGCGGATCCCGAGCAACCAGATCACCGTGTTCGTCGGCCCGTCCGGCTGCGGTAAGACCACGTCGCTGCGGATGATCAACCGCACGATCGAGCGGACCAGCGGGACCATCTCGATCGACGGCGACGACATCAACGGCAGAGATGCCGTGACATTGCGCCGCGGGATCGGGTACGTGATCCAGAACGCCGGCCTGTTCCCGCACAAGACGGTCGTGGACAACGTCGCCACCGTGCCGAAGCTGATCGGCTGGGACAAGCGCAAGGCGCACGATACGGCGATGGAGCTGCTCGAACGCGTCGGCCTCGACGTCAAGCTGGCCGAGCGGTATCCGGCCCAGCTGTCCGGGGGCCAGCAGCAACGAGTCGGCGTCGCCCGTGCGCTGGCGGCCGATCCCGCGATCATGCTGATGGACGAGCCGTTCAGCGCGGTCGATCCGATCGTCCGCCACCAGTTGCAGGAGGAGCTGCTCCGGCTGCAGCGCGACATCGGCAAGACGATCGTGTTCGTCACGCACGACATCGACGAGGCGATCAAGCTCGGGGACAACGTCGCCGTACTGCGGGTCGGTGGCAAGCTCGCCCAGTTCGCACCGCCGGCCGAGCTGCTCGCCAACCCGGCCGACGAGTTCGTCCGCGGGTTCGTGGGGCAGGACCGGGGTTACCGGGCGCTGACATTCGTGCACCCGGAAGAGCTGCCGGTGAAGCCGTTGCCGGACGAGTTGGCGTTGCAGGACGGCGTACCGCTCGGGTGGCGGAACGGGTCCGAGGAGCTGCTGCCGGTCGGCGCCGTCTTCAAGCGCGGCGATTCGCTGCGCGCGGCGTTGGACGCCGTACTCACCTCGCCGACCGGCTGCGGAGTCTGCGTGGACGACGACGGCAAGGCCGTCGGCGTCATCGACCAAGCGACGGTCGCGGAAGCTTTGCGCTCATGACCTGGATCGGCGACAACCTGGGACTGATCTGGGAACAGTTGCGCGAGCACCTCTACCTGGCGATCGTTCCGGTCATCCTCGGGCTGATCATCTCGGTGCCGTTGGGGTACGTCGCGACGCGCTACTCCTGGCTGGCGAACCCGCTGATCGCGTTCGGCGGTGTGCTGTACTCGCTGCCGTCGATCGCGTTGTTCATCGTCATCCCCGCGGTCCTCGGCACCAAGGTGCTGTCCACGGTCAACATCATCGTGGCGCTGACCATCTATACCGTGTCGCTGCTGATCCGGAACGTGATCGACGGACTCCGCTCCGTACCGCCCGACGTCCGGCAGTCCGCGATCGCGGTCGGGTACGGCGCCTTGCACCGGGTGGTCGCGGTGGACCTGCCGATCGCCGTACCGGTCATCTTCACCGGTCTGCGCGTCGTCACCGTCGCGAACATCTCGATGGTGAGCGTCGGCGCGGTGATCGGGATCGGCGGACTGGGGGAGCTGTTCACGCTGGGCTTCCAGAAGGACTTCCTCACCCCGGTCGTGGTCGGCGTGGTGCTGTCGCTGGCGCTCGCGCTGGTCGCGGACCTGATCCTGGTCACACTGCAACGGATCCTGACGCCATGGGCGCGGGTCGCGACCCCGGTCGGAGAGGTGGCCTGACATGTGGGAATACCTGACCGACTCGTTCAACTGGTCCGGCAACGAGGGGATCTGGGCGCGGATCGTCGAGCACCTCTGGTACACGTTCGCCGCGCTCGGCCTGTCCGTCGTGATCGCGTTGCCGATCGGGCTGCGGATCGGGCACACGCGGCGCGGAGCGTTCCTGGCCATCAACCTGGGCAACGCCGCCCGCGCTCTGCCGAGCCTCGGCCTGCTGATGATCGCGGTGCTGCTGACCGATCAGATCGGCTTCCTGCCGGTGCTGATCGCACTCGTCGCGCTGGGCATCCCGCCGATCCTGGCCTCGACGTACGCCGGTCTGTCCGGGGTCGACGCGGCCACGATCGACGCCGCGCGGGGAATGGGCATGACCGGGCGCGAGATCCTCACCAAGGTGGAGATCCCGATCGGGCTGCCGCTGATCATCTCCGGCATCCGCAGCGCCACCCTGCAGATCGTGTCCACGGCGACGATCGCCGCACTGGTGTCGCTCGGCGGGCTCGGCCGCTACGTGGTCGACGGGCTCAAGCTCCGCGACTTCCCCCAGATGTTCACCGGCGCCCTGCTGGTGGCACTCCTCGCCATCGCCCTCGACGCGCTCTTCGCGCTGATCGGACGGATCGCCGTCTCGCCAGGACTGAAGATCAGCTGAACTGTCCGACGAACCTGATGAACTTGAGAGACATCCATCGGCACCGGTCGATGGCTGAACGAGAACACTGGAGGCTCTCGTGTTGAGATCCACGCTCATCCGTACTGCGATCGCCGGGGTGGCTGTACTCGGCCTGGCCGGTTGTGGGGGTGGGGGCGACCAGCTCGGCAGCGACAACGCGGGCTCCTCGCCCGCGCCCTCGAAGGTGACCAGCATCACCGTCGGGTCCGCCGACTTCTCCGAGAGCCAGCTGCTGGCGGAGATCTACGGCCAGGCGCTGGCCGCCAAGGGCATCGAGGTGAAGAAGAAGCCGAACATCGGCAACCGCGAGACCTACATGGCCGCCATCAAGGACGGGTCCGTCGACCTGGTCCCGGAGTACACCGGCGCCGCGCTGGCGTACTTCGACAAGAACTCCACCGAGACCGACCCCGACAAGGCGTACGAGGCGCTGAAGAAGGCGTTGACGCCCGGTCTCGAGGTGCTGGAGAAGTCGCCGGCCGCCGACGAGGACACGATCGTGGTCACCAAGGCGACCGCGGACAAGTACAGCCTGAAGTCGCTCGGCGATCTCAAGGGCAAGGACCTGGTCGCGGGCGGCAGCTCGGAGTTCAAGGTCCGGTCGGCGGGTCTGAAGGGCCTGAAGGAGAAGTACGGCGTCGAGTTCAAGGAGTACAAGACGCTGGACGCGGGCGGCCCGCTGAGCATCAAGGCGCTGACCGACAACCAGATCCAGGTGACGAACCTGTTCACCACCCAGGCGGTGATCAAGGACCAGGGCCTGGTGCAGCTCGACGACCCGGAGAACATCCTGCCGCCGAACAACATCGTTCCGCTGATCCGGACCGACCACAAGTCGGACGACATCGTGGCGACGCTGAACGCGGTCGACGCCAAGCTGACCACGGACGCCCTGACCGACCTGGTCAAGCGGATCGACGTCGGCAAGGAGAGCGCGGACGCGGTCGCGAAGGACTGGCTGTCGAAGAACCCCCTGTCTTGAGTCTGTCTTGAGCTTCGAAACCTTGTGGGCGGACGAGTCCGCCATCGGCCGTAGCCCCGACACCGGCGGCTACACCCGCGGCGGCTGGTCCCCCACCGAACGCGAGGCGACGCACTGGTTCCTGGACCAGTGCGCCGCCCGCGGGTTGTCGGTCGAGTCCGACGGCATCGGCAACCTCATCGCGTGGTGGGGCGCCTCCGACGGACCTGGCGTCGTCACGGGTAGCCATCTCGATTCCGTGATCGATGGTGGGGCGTTCGACGGTCCGCTCGGGGTGGTTTCTGCTTTGGCGGCTGTGGATCAATTGCGGGCGGAGGGGTTCGAGCCGGGGGTACCGATCGGGATCGGCGCCTTCGTGGAAGAAGAAGGGTCGCGCTTCGGGATGCCCTGTTTGGGGTCTCGGGTTGCCGCTGGGGTGTTATCCGCGGAGAAGGCTCTGCAGCTGACAGACCGGGGCGGAGTGCGGCTCAGCGAAGCGTTGGAAGGGGCTGGGATCGACCCGGCCGGAGTTGGTCCTTCTCCGTTGCTCAAGCGGATGGGGACGTTCGTCGAGCTGCACGTGGAGCAGGGGCGCGGGCTGACGGCGCCGGTGGGAGTGGCCAGCTCGATCTGGCCGCACGGGCGGTTCCGGTTCACGTTCGGTGGTGAGGCCAACCATGCCGGCACCACGCTGATGGAGGACCGGCACGACCCGATGCTCACGTACGCGATGACCGCCCTCGCCGCCAACAAGCAGGCCCGGCTCGCCGGTGCCCGCGCGACGTTCGGCCGGATCTCGGTGGAGCCCAACGGGACGAACGCCGTACCGTCCCAGGTCACCGCCTGGCTGGACGCCCGGGCCGCCGACACCGCCACCCTGGAATCGTTGCTCGCAGCAATCACCAAGCAGGCGACCGAACGCGCCGAGCGGGACGGTACGACGCTCGAGGTGACGCCCGAATCGGTCTCGCCGATCGTCGACTTCCCGGCCGGCATGCGAGACCGGTTGGTGAACGTGCTCGACGGCGCACCCGTGCTGCCGACCGGCGCGGGGCACGACGCGGGCGTGTTCTCGGACGCCGGGATCCCGACCGCGATGCTGTTCGTCCGCAACCCGACGGGCATCTCACATTCCCCGGCCGAGTACGCCGAGATGGACGACTGCCTGGCCGGCGTCGACGCACTGGCCGCCGTACTGAAGGATCTCGCACAGTGACATCTCGCGCGGGGACGTCGTACTGGTGCTCGGCTGCTCTGCTTCCCACTGGCCTCGCCTCGCGCGTCCTCGTGACCATCGCGGACGGCCGGTTCGCGACGGTGGAGGCGGGTGTGGACCCCGGCGACGCCGAGGTGCTGAACGGTCTCGTGGTGCCCGGGCTCGCGAACTGTCACAGCCACGCGTTCCACCGCGCGCTCCGCGGCCGCACGCAGACCGAACGCGGCACGTTCTGGACCTGGCGCGAGCAGATGTACGCCGTCGCCGCCGCGCTCACCCCTGACACGTACTACGAACTCGCGCGCGCGGTGTACGCCGAGATGCTGCTCGCCGGGATCACCGCGGTCGGGGAGTTCCACTACCTGCACCACGCACCCGGCGGCCGCCGGTACGACGACCCGAACGCCATGGGTACGGCGCTGATCGCCGCGGCTCGTGATGCCGGCCTCCGGATCGCGCTGCTCGACACCTGCTATGTCGCGGGCGGCATCGACCAGCCGCTCAACGAGGTCCAGCAACGCTTCAGCGACGGCGACGCGACGGCCTGGGCCTCCCGGGTTGCGCAGCTCGGCGGCGCGGACGACGTCGTGATCGGTGCGGCGGCGCATTCGGTCCGCGGCGTTCCGCAGGATCAGCTCGGTGCAGTCGCGTCGGCGTTCCCCGACGTACCGCTGCATATTCATCTCTCCGAACAGGTCGCCGAGAACGAAGCCTGCCTCGCGGCGTACGGCCGGACCCCGGCGCAGGTGCTCGACGAGGCCGGTTTCCTCTCCGGGCGGACGAGTGCGGTGCACGCGACGCATCTGACCTCGGTCGACATCGGGCTGCTCGGGAGTTCCGCGACGTACTCCTGCTTCTGCCCGACCACCGAGCGCGATCTCGCGGACGGGATCGGCCCGTCGGTGCAGCTGCGGGATGCGGGGTCGCCGCTGACGCTCGGCTCGGACAGTCATGCGGTGATCGATCTGTTCGAGGAGATGCGAGCCGTCGAGCTGGACGAGCGGCTGGCGTCGCAGGAACGCGGTCACTGGTCCGCGGCGGAACTCCTCAAGGCGGCAACGGTCGACGGCCACCGCTCGATCGGCTTCGAGGACGCGGGGGCGATCGAGGTGGGCGCCCGCGCGGACCTCGTCGCGGTCAGCCTCGACAGCGTTCGTACGGCGGGCACCGGCGGCACCGTGGAGACAGCGGTGTTCGCCGCGACGGCCGCCGACGTCACCGACGTGGTCGTCTCCGGCCGGCGAGTAGTTGCTGCGGGCAAGCATTCGACGCTCGACGTACCGTCCGCTCTGTCCACTTCGATCGCGGCGGTGACCTCGTGAGCTCCCTCCTGCTGACCGGCATCGGTTCGCTGGTGACCAACGATCCCGCCCACGGCGGGCTGCTCGGCGAACTCCACGACGCCGCCCTCGTCATCGACGGCAGTACCATCGGTTGGGCCGGCCAACGACGAGACGCGCCGGCGGCCGACAGTGCGCTCGACCTCGGCGGACGGGCGGTCATCCCGGGGTTCGTCGACTCGCACTCGCACCTGGTGTTCGCGGGCGACCGGGCCGAGGAGTTCGCGGCCCGCATGACCGGTACGCCGTACTCCGCCGGCGGCATCCGGACCACGGTGGCGGCGACCCGCGAGGCCACCGACGAGCAGCTCACCGCGAACGTGTCCCGCCTCGTCACCGAGATGCGCCGCCAGGGGACGACGACGGTCGAGATCAAGTCCGGGTACGGGCTGACGGTCGCGGACGAGGCGCGGGCGCTGCGGATCGCACGGCAGTTCACCGACGAGACGACGTACCTCGGCGCGCACGTCGTACCGGCCGACTACGCCGACGACCCGGCGGGCTACGTGGCGCTCGTGACCGGGCCGATGCTGGACGCGGCGGCCGGGCACTCGAAGTGGGTCGACGTGTTCGTCGAGCGCGGCGCGTTCGACGCGGACCAAGGCCGGGCGATCCTCCAGGCCGGGATCGCGCGCGGCCTCCAGGCCCGAGTGCACGCCAACCAGCTCGGCGAGGGTCCCGGCGTCCAGCTCGCCGCCGAGGTCGGCGCCGCCTCGGCCGATCACTGCACCTATCTCACCGATGCCGACGTCGACGCCCTCGCCTCGAGCGGAGTCGTCGCCGGGCTCCTGCCCGCGATCGAGTTCTCCACAAGGTCGCCGTACCCGAACGCCCGCCGCCTCCTGGACGCCGGCGTCACCGTAGCCCTCGCCACCGACTGCAACCCCGGCTCCGGCTACTCGTCCTCGATGCCCTTCTGCATCGCCCTCGCGGTCCGCGAAATGCACATGACCCCCGCCGAGGCCCTCTGGTCCGCCACCGCCGGCGGAGCCGCCTCCCTCCGCCGCCCCGACCTAGGCCACCTGACCCCCGGCACCCCAGCCAACCTGGCCGTCCTGGACGCCCCCACCTACCTACACCTCGCCTACCGCCCCGCCGTACCTCTGGTCACCCAGACGTTCATCGGCGGGCGACTGGTGTAGGCGGACCGCCACCACTCACCAACCTCCGGCCGCGTGGCCCCCGCACGCTCATTGACCGAGTCAGGCGGCGTGCAGCAGGCGGTTACTGAGTGGTGGGAGTCCGATGGCGCGCTCGATCGTGGCGATCACCCAGTCGGGGTCGTACATGATGTCCTCCCAGCTGAACCGAAGCACTCGCCAGCCGCGGATCGTGAGGTTCGCCTGCCGGCGGCAGTCCTTGACCAGGGCCCGACGGCTTCCGTGAAACTCGAACCCGTCCGCCTCCAGATCGAGGAGCAGCCGGGGATTGCCCAGGTCGAGGCGGGCCGAGAACTCCGCGTCCCGCACAACGAACTGGGGGACGAAACCCTCGATTCCGCGGCTGATCAACAAGGCCCGCAGGACGGACTCCAGAACCGACTCCGACCGCCCGTCGGCGGATGCGACGACGCGCTGGATGCGCAGGCGATGTGGTCCTCGAAGCCGTGTTGCCGCGGCGAGGAGTTCGTCGTGGTCGACGCTGCCGAGGCGCAAGGCCGAGTCTGCGATCGCCAGTCCCTCGGCGGGCGGCAAGATGCGAAGGCAGTCCAGCACGGTACGAAGCGGGGTGGTGACGTCGTCCAGCGCGGGAACGTCGGCCCAGTGCAAGACGCAGGGCAGCCCGGCTTGCCGCCGCACCCGGCCTGGTCGCAGCGTGACATGCGGTAGGGGCGGCGGGGTGATCACGCCGAGACCCCAGTGCTCTGCCGCGCTGAGATGGGAGACGACACCTCCCTGGCTCCGTGCGGCGGTCAACGCCGACGGAGCTGCGGGGAGGGCGTAGACGCCCTTCGCCACCCTGTTGATCACTCCCGCCGCGAGCGCACCACGGATGGCACGTCCGGATACCACCGCGCGCAGGTCCGCGAAGGTCGCGGATCCGCCTCGCCTGCCGATCACTTCGGCCACGTCAGCCATGGATCCATGATGGGGAATTCCGGCGCTGCGAGGCGGGCGTTGTCCACAGCCGGACCGCCACCACTCACTAACCCGGCACAGTGCCCGCCTTTCACGCTCAGCTCAGTGGGCAGCCGTGCTTCGCCGGCTACTTGGTGAGTGGTGGCGGTCCGCAAGCCACGTCCTACTCCGCTAGCTCCTTGGAGACGAGGACGGTAGTGGTGCCGTTGGGGAGGCGTTGTTCGGCTATCTCGGTGTAGCCGCGGGTGGTGTGGAAGGTGATGGCCGGGGTGTTGGTGGGGACGGCGGCGACTGCGCGGTCGAAGGGTTTGGCGGCGCGTTCGATGGCGCGGTAGACCTGGGTCGCGATGCCGGTACGCCGGTGGTCGGGCGCGACCACGATGCGCTCGATCAGCAGGAAGCGGTCGGCGTAGGTCTGGGTGAAGGCCTCGAACGCGAGGCCGTCGTAGGCCGAGCCGGGGGTGAAGGTGAGGACGAAGCCGACGGGTACGTCGTCCAGGTCGACGACGACGGCGTGTGCGGCGATCAGCCGGAGCCAGTCGAGCCGGTCGGCGCTCAGGGGTTCGACGAGACCTTCCGCGGTGCCGTTCAGCGCGAGAACCGCGCCGAGGTCGGCTGCGGTCATCGGGCGGAGTTTCACACCAGTCAGGATCACACGGTAAACGTTTGCTTCGGGAGGGGTGTCCCTGGCCGCACCCTGGCTCGGACCCCGAAATCGGGGGGCGCCCTTGGGAATGACCTGGGCGTCGTGCAATGTTGAGCCTAGTGAACTCAAGTTTGTTCAGTCACGGATTTGAAACCGAGGCGGACGAACGGCAACATTGAGTCTGCATCACTCAACTTCGTGGAGGTAAAGAATGGCCCGCGCGGTCGGAATCGATCTCGGTACGACGAACTCCGTCATCGCCGTACTGGAAGGTGGCGAGCCCACCGTCATCCCCAACGCCGAGGGAGCACGCACGACGCCCTCGGTGGTGGCTTTCGCCAAGAACGGCGAGGTCCTCGTCGGCGAGGTGGCGAAGCGCCAGGCCACCACGAACGTCGACCGCACCATCCGCTCGGTCAAGCGCCACATGGGCGAGGCCTGGAGCGTCGACATCGACGGCAAGAAGTTCACGCCGCAGCAGATCAGCGCGTTCGTGCTGCAGAAGCTGAAGCGGGACGCCGAGGCGTACCTCGGGGAGCAGGTCACCGACGCGGTCATCACCGTGCCGGCGTACTTCTCCGACGCGCAGCGCCAGGCGACCAAGGAGGCCGGCGAGATCGCGGGCCTGAAGGTGCACCGGATCGTCAACGAGCCGACCGCGGCCGCGCTCGCCTACGGCCTGGACAAGGGCACCGAGCAGACCATCCTGGTCTTCGACCTCGGCGGCGGCACGTTCGACGTCTCGCTGCTGGAGATCGGCGACGGCGTCTTCGAGGTGAAGGCGACCAGCGGTGACAACCACCTCGGTGGTGACGACTGGGACGCGCGGATCGTGCAGTGGCTGGTGACGCAGTTCAAGAACAAGAACGGCACCGACCTGTCCGGCGACAAGATGGCGATGCAGCGCCTCAACGAGGCCGCCGAGAAGGCGAAGATCGAGCTGTCCAGCGCCGCCGAGACCACCATCCACCTGCCGTACCTGAGCCTCACTGACGCGGGCCCGCTGCACCTGGAGGAGAAGCTCTCCCGGGCCGAGTTCCAGAAGATGAGCAACGACCTGCTGGAGCGCGCCCGCGCCCCGTTCAAGGCCGTCATCAAGGACGCCGGGATCGACGTGGCCAAGATCGACCACGTGATCCTGGTCGGCGGTTCGACCCGGATGCCCGCGGTCGCCGAGCTGGTCAAGGAGCTGACCGGCGGCAAGGACCCGAACAAGGGTGTGAACCCGGACGAGGTCGTCGCGGTCGGCGCCTCCCTGCAGGCCGGTGTGCTGAAGGGCGAGGTCAAGGACGTCCTGCTGCTCGACGTGACCCCGCTGAGCCTCGGCATCGAGACCAAGGGCGGCGTGTTCACCAAGATCATCGAGCGCAACACCACGATCCCGACCAAGGGCTCGGAGATCTTCACCACGGCCGAGGACAACCAGCCGTCGGTGATGATCCAGGTCTACCAGGGCGAGCGCGAGATGGCCCGCGACAACAAGTCGCTCGGCAACTTCGAGCTGACCGGCCTGCCGCCGGCGCCGCGGAACGTGCCGCAGATCGAGGTCACCTTCGACATCGACGCGAACGGCATCGTGCACGTGAACGCCAAGGACCTGGCCACCGGCAAGGAGCAGCGGATGACGGTCACGGGTGGCTCCGCGCTGCCGAAGACCGACATCGACCAGATGGTCCGCGACGCCGAGCAGTACGCCGAGGAGGACCGCCGGCGCCGCGAGGCCGTGGAGAACCGCAACCAGGCGGAGTCGCTGGTCTACCAGACCGAGAAGTTCCTGCAGGAGAACGAGGACAAGGTTCCGGACGACGTCAAGACCGAGGTCAAGGACGGCGTGGCCGAGCTGAAGAAGGCCCTCGAGGGTGACGACGCCGACGCGGTCAAGGCCGCCTCGGAGAAGCTCGCCCAGTCCAGCCAGAAGATGGGCGCCGCGATGTACGCGAACGCCCAGGCCGCCGGCGGTTCGACCGACGACGGCGCCACCTCCGAGGACACGGCCGGCAGCAGCACCACCAACGACGACGACGTCGTCGACGCCGAGATCGTGGACGAGGACCGGCCGCAGGACAAGACGGAGGACAAGTGACGGATCGACCGACTGGCAGCGAGTTCGGTGACGGCGAGCCCGTCGTCCGGGACAAGCGCCGGATCGACCCGGAAACCGGCAAGCTGCGGGAGCCTGCGGAGCAGTCCGCGCCTCCCGCGGCCGCCGGCCCGGCCGGACAGCCGCCGCGCGACCCGTCCGACCTGATCGGTCCGTCCGCCCAGGAGGCCCTGCTCACCGAGGCGCTCGCGGAGCGTACGGCGGACCTGCAGCGACTGCAGGCGGAGTACGTGAACTACAAGCGCCGCGTGGATCGTGAGCGGGAAGCCTCGCGCGAGCTCGTGATCGGCACGGTGCTCGCCGAGCTGCTCGGGATCCTGGACGACGTCGGCCGGGCCCGCGAAGCCGGTGAGCTCGAGGGCGCCTTCAAGGCCGTCGCCGAGTCGCTGGAGCGGGTCACCGAGAAGCTCGGGCTGGTGAAGTTCGGCGAGCAGGGCGACACCTTCGACCCGCGGATCCACGAGGCCCTGCTGCACAACTACTCCGACGAGGTCGACGGTCCGACCGCGACGATGATCATGCAGCCGGGCTACCGGCACGGCGAGCGGATCCTGCGGGCGGCCCGGGTGGCTGTGTCGGAGCCGACCGAACAATTGCCGGCCGACGCCGCCAAGGCCGACGTACCGGTGGAGAACACAGATGAAGACGCGGACGGGTCCGCGGAGTAAGACAGGTCTAGACGGGAGGGGAGGCGCCAGATGAGCACGAAGGACTGGATCGAGAAGGACTTCTACAAGGTTCTCGGCGTCTCCAAGACCGCCGAGGCCGACGAGATCAAGAAGGCCTACCGCAAGCTGGCCCGGCAGTACCACCCGGACTCCAACGCCGGGGACACCAAGGCGGAGGCCAAGTTCAAGGAGGTCTCCGAGGCGTACGACGTCGTCGGCGACCCGAAGAAGCGCAAGGAGTACGACGAGGCGCGCCGGCTGTTCGGCAGCGGCGGCTTCCGGATGCCGACCGGCAGCGGTCAGGGCGGTGGCTTCGACTTCAACGTCGGTGACCTGTTCAACCGCGGCGGTCAGGGCGGCGGCAGCGGGCTCGGCGACATCCTGGGCGGCATGTTCGGCGGTGGCGGCCGGACCACGACCAGCACCACGGCGCGTCCGCGGCGCGGCCAGGACATCGAGACCGAGGCGACGATCGAGTTCGCCGAGGCCGTGAACGGTGTCACGGTCGGGCTCCGGATGACCAGCGACGAGCCGTGCGCGACCTGTCGCGGGACCGGTGCGAAGTACGGCACGGTGCCGAAGGTCTGCCTGAAGTGCGAAGGCACGGGCATGCAGACCTCGGTGCAGGGCGGTGTGTTCGCGATGACCGAGCCGTGCACCGAGTGCAAGGGTCGCGGTCTGGTCGTCGACCAGCCGTGCGAGACCTGCCACGGCTCCGGCCGCGGCCAGTCGAGCAAGACCATGCAGGTCCGCATCCCGGCGGGTGTCCAGGACAACCAGCGGATCCGGCTCAAGGGCAAGGGTGCGGCCGGCGAACGAGGTGGCCCCGCGGGCGATCTCTACGTCACGGTCCACGTGCACAAGCACCGGATCTTCGGCCGGCAGGGTGAGCACCTGACCCTGAACGTCCCGGTGAGTTTCACCGAGGCGGCGCTGGGTGCCGAGATCAAGGTTCCGACCCTGGACGGCCTGCCCGTCACGGTCCGGATCCCAGCGGGTACGGCGAACGGGAGCAAGCTGCGCGTCCGCGGCAAGGGATCGGTCCGGCGGGACGGGACCAAGGGCGACCTGATGCTCACGCTCCAGGTGCAGGTCCCGCACGAGCTGACCGACGAGCAGAAAGAGAAGCTGCAGGAGTTCAGCTCCGCGTCGGATCAGCCTGATCTGCGGGCCGGGTTGTTCGGGAGTTCGTGATGGGCATCCCGTTCAGCCAGGTGCCGACCTGGGACGACCGCACCCCGATCTACGTGATCTCGGTGGCGGCCCAGCTGGCCGGTATGCATCCGCAGACGTTGCGCCAGTACGACCGGCTCGGCCTGGTGGTGCCGAGCCGGGCGTCCGGCCGCGGCCGGCGGTACTCGGCGTACGACGTGGCGAGGCTGCGTTATGTGCAGCACCTGTCCCAGGAAGAGGGCGTCAACCTCTCGGGGATTCGGCACATTCTCGCGCTACAGTCGGAGGTGGAGGACCTGCGGAAGCGGGTCAACCAGCTCCTGGCCGAAGTCCAGCGCGGTGTCGGTGCCTCCCGGCGTCCCGCCGCCAGCCGCGTCTTCTCGGCCGGTCCCGCCGGCGATGTGATCGCTATGGGCCGGCAGCAGACGACGACGCGATGGATCCGCACCCAGCCCCTGGAACTCGGCTCCCGCTGATCCCCCGCCCTACACCTCATCGGCCACCGGAGTGCTCTGACCCCCTCGGAGCCTCCGGTCCGGTGGAGGTCGTCGTTCCCCCCGACGCCTCCACAGCCGAAGGCGTGCTAACCCCCCAGCCGCCTTCGGCCCCCGCAGGGTGGTCCGTCACAGGACCGCCCTGCGGTTCTCGTTGTCCTGTTGCCTTCCGGCGGGCACCGCATACCCTGGCGAGGTGACGCTGAAGCTGGAGACCGACCGGCTGCTGATCCGGGACTGGGAGGAAGATGACGCCGACGCCGCGCTGGAGATCTTTGGCTCCGCCGACGTGGCGCCCTGGCTGTCACCGGCCATCGACAAGGTGCCGGACGCCGCGACCATGCGGTTGATCCTGCAGTCCTGGATCGAGGCTCAGCCGAACTTCGTGGTCCCCGCGGGCCGCTGGGCGATCACCCGTCGCGACGACGGCGAGGTCGTCGGCGCGCTGCTGATCCGCCTGCTCCCGCCGTACGAGGAGGATCTCGAGATCGGCTGGCAGTTGCGGCCGAGCGCGTGGGGTTTCGGGTACGCGACCGAGGCCAGCCGGGCGTTGATGGCCTGGGCGTTCAGCGACGGCGAGGTCGACGAACTGTTCGCCGTCGCCCGGCCGGCCAACAAACGCGCGATCGCCACCGCGCGCCGGATCGGGATGGAATGGGTCGGCGAGACCGACAAGTACTACGACCTGAACCTGCAGGTGTACCGGATCCGCGCCTCGGAGTTCACCGCCTGAACCTGTCCGCGAGGGGTGGCGCCGCACCGGTGCCACCCCTCCGTCATGCCGCGGGACCCTGAGATGACCCTGGGATTTTTCAGAGTTGAGTGGAATGGACTCAACTTTGGATAGGTTATGTCTGGTAACTGTTGTTGCTGGAACCGAAAGGCTGGAAACCAGATGGATGTTCAGCGGTTGACGACGCTGGCCCGGGAAACCCTGTCGGTCGCGATCCGTCAGACCTCCGCGGCGGGCAACCCGACCGTGGAACCGATTCACCTGCTGTCCGGACTGCTCGCGCAGCCCGAGGGCACGACGATCGGCCTGCTCGAAGCGGCCGGAGGCGACCTCGACGCCGTACGCCGGAAGACCGCCGAGCAGCTGAGCCGTCTCCCGAAGGCGAGCGGTGGCAGCGTGCAGGCGCCGAGCCTGTCCCCGAAGACCGGCGACGTGCTGAACCAGGCGGAGCAGCGGGCCCTCGGGCTCGGGGACGAGTACGTCTCCACCGAGCACCTGCTGATCGCGCTCGCGACCGTGGACGGACCCGCGAAGAGCGCGCTCGGCGTGACGCCGGACGCGTTGCTGCAGGCGTTCGACCAGATGCGCGGCAACCGCCGGATCACCTCGCCGGAGGCCGAGGGCACCACCAAGACGCTGGAGAAGTACGGCGTCGACCTGACCGAGCGCGCCAAGGACGGGAAGCTCGACCCGGTGATCGGGCGGGACTCCGAGATCCGGCGAGTGGTCCAGGTGCTGTCCCGGCGTACCAAGAACAACCCGGTCCTGATCGGTGAGCCCGGCGTCGGCAAGACCGCCGTCGTCGAGGGGCTGGCCCAGCGGATCGTCGCCGGTGACGTGCCCGAGTCGCTGCGCGGCCGCCGGCTGATCAGCCTGGACCTCGGCGCGATGGTCGCGGGGGCGAAGTACCGCGGCGAGTTCGAGGAGCGGCTGAAGGCGGTGCTGACCGAGATCAAGGAGTCCGACGGTCAGATCATCACGTTCATCGACGAGCTGCACACCGTCGTCGGCGCCGGTGCGTCCGGCGAGGGCGCGATGGACGCCGGCAACATGCTGAAGCCGATGCTGGCCCGCGGCGAGCTGCGGATGATCGGCGCGACCACCCTGGACGAGTACCGGACCCGGATCGAGAAGGACCCGGCGCTGGAGCGCCGTTTCCAGCAGGTGTTCGTCGGCGAGCCGTCGGTCGAGGACTCGATCGCGATCCTGCGCGGCCTGAAGGAGCGTTACGAGGCGCACCACAAGGTCGCGATCTCCGACTCCGCGCTGGTCGCCGCGGCGACGCTGTCCAACCGGTACATCACCGGTCGCCAGCTGCCCGACAAGGCGATCGACCTGGTCGACGAGGCCGCGTCCCGGCTGCGGATGGAGATCGACTCGTCCCCGGTCGAGATCGACTCGCTGCGCCGTACCGTCGACCGGCTGAAGATGGAGGAGCTCGCGCTGTCCCGCGAGGACGACGCCTCGTCGCAGGAACGGCTGGAGCGGCTGCGCGCCGACCTCGCCGACCGCGAGGAGGAGCTGCGCGCGCTCGAGGCTCGCTGGGAGCGGGAGAAGACCGGCCTGAACCGGGTCGGTGAGATCAAGGAGCGCATCGACGAGCTCCGCGGCCAGGCCGAGCGCGCCCAGCGCGACGGCGACCTGGAGACCGCGTCCCGGCTGCTGTACGGCGAGATCCCGCAACTCGCCAAGGAGCTCGAGGAGGCCGACGCCGAGGAAGAGGTTGCCGAAGGCCCCGAAGCGATGGTGAACGAGGAGGTCGGGCCGACCGAGATCGCCGAGGTGATCGCGATGTGGACCGGTATCCCGACCGGCCGGCTGCTCGAGGGCGAGACCGGCAAGCTGCTCCGGATGGAGGACGAGCTCGGGCACCGGCTGATCGGTCAGCGCGAGGCGGTCAAGGCCGTGAGCGACGCGGTGCGGCGGGCGCGCGCGGGCATCTCCGACCCGGACCGGCCGACCGGTTCGTTCCTGTTCCTCGGCCCGACCGGCGTGGGGAAGACCGAGCTGGCGAAGGCGCTCGCGGACTTCCTGTTCGACGACGAGCGGGCGATGGTCCGCATCGACATGTCGGAGTACGGCGAGAAGCACAGCGTCGCGCGGCTGGTCGGCGCCCCGCCCGGGTACGTCGGGTACGAGGAGGGCGGCCAGCTGACCGAAGCGGTCCGCCGTCGTCCGTACTCGGTGATCCTGCTCGACGAGGTGGAGAAGGCGCACCCCGAGGTCTTCGACATCCTGCTGCAGGTACTCGACGACGGCCGGCTGACCGACGGCCAGGGCCGGACGGTCGACTTCCGGAACGTGATCCTGATCCTGACCAGCAACATGGGTTCGGCGTACCTGGCCGATGTCACGCTCGACGACAAGGTCAAGCGCGACCAGGTGATGGCCGCGGTGCGGCAGTCGTTCAAGCCGGAGTTCATCAACCGGCTGGACGAGATCGTGCTGTTCGACGCGCTCGGCAGCGAGGAGCTGACGCAGATCGTCGGCCTGCAGATCGCCGCGCTGCAGCGGCGGCTGACCGATCGGCGGATCACGCTGGACGTCGACGAGGGCGCGATGGAGTGGCTCGCGTTGACCGGGTACGACCCGGTGTACGGCGCCCGCCCGCTCCGCCGCCTGGTCCAGTCCGCGATCGGCGACGAACTCGCCCGCGGCCTGCTGAACGGCACCATCCGTGACGGCGTAACCGTCAAGGTGACTGTCAACGAGTCGAAGGACGCGCTGGACGTCGCTGCCTGACGATCACCGCGGAAGCCGGGCCGGTCCATCTGACCGGCCCGGCTTTTGTATTGGCCGCGAATGCCTTCAAACACTTGAACTTCGGGCCGTTGCGAGTCGGTATCTCTCCGCTCTTGAAACCTGTGGTTACTGCTTGGTAGGAACGTCCGTCAGCTAAGTACTGAACAGTAGTTCAAGTACCTGAAACTTGGATTTTCCGGCGGGGGGTCCCCGGATTCCGGCACTGAGTGGAGGACTCAATGCAGCGCAGTACCTTGCTATCCGGTGCGCTGCTGGCCGTCGTCGCGGGTCTGTTGTGTCTGGTCGGAGAAGCTCTCGGTCTGAACACGCAGCACGTGGCGCTGGTCGGCGGGGCCCTGGGAGGTGTGGTGGGGCTGGTGCAGGATCGCACTCCGGCGATGCGCGCGACCGGCTTCCTGATCGGGCTGTTCGTCGCCTGGCTCGGATTCGCCGTACGGGCGCTCTACCTGCCTGATTCGGCGTCCGGCCGGGCTGTCGCGGCCGTCGCCGTGGTGGCCGTGTGCGTGGCGTTCACGGCCGGCTCGGCCGACCGGATCCCGTTGTGGACCTTGCTCCTCGGCGCGGCCGCGATGGTCGCCGTGTACGAGGAGACCTACACCGCGGACAGCCCCGCCTTCCTGGCGCAGTCGCCGACGGCGGCCACCGGCGTACTGCTGGCGGCCGGGATCGGGTTCCTGGTGACCTCGCTCCAGCGGCCGCGACCGGCGCCGGCCGCCGAGACTCCGGCGGCCGAGGTTCCCGCCGACGACACCCGTGAGTTCGCCTCGACCGAAGGAGACCGTGCGTGACCGCCCGACGCATCACCCGGGGACTGGCTGTCGCCGTCGCCGTACCGTCCGCTTTCGTCCTGTCGACGTCCCCGGCACTGGCCACATCGAGCGGACTCTCGGCCGGACCTGTCACGGTCACCAACACCGAGACGGTGCAGGCCAGACTCGACCCCAGCGGCAAGGTCCAAGGCGCCCGCGTCTACGAGCAACTCGCCTTCATCGGCGCCGGACAGGTGAAGGTCGCCAACCCGGTGTCGACCGACAGCCTGCGCAACCTGGACAGCTTCGGCGGCTTCTCGGTCAAGGACGGCAAGATGGCCGTGGACCTGTCGGTCGACGGCGAGCAGCGGATCCGCACCGTCAGCGACTTCGACAAGAAGAAGCTGCCGATCAAGGTCGCCGTCACCTACACCCTGAACGGCAAGAAGCTGTCCAAGCCCAGCGACGTCGTCGGCAAGAAGGGCCGGCTGGAGGCGCACTACGTCGTCGAGAACACCTCGGCCAGGACCGAGTCGGTGACAATCACCGATGGTTACGGCAAGCAGGTCGTCGAGGAGGCCGAGGTCGTCATTCCGATGGTCGGTCAGCTCACGACGGTGCTGCCGCCCGAGTTCGGCGATGTGACCTCGGCCGAGGCGAACAAGGCCGGCGACGGCAAGGGCGGTACGAAGCTGAGCTTCACCGCCACACTGTTCCCGCCCGTCGGCGCCGCGAAGGCGGAGTTCGGCTGGGCAGCCGAGGTCAAGGACGCGATCGTCCCCGAGGCCGAGCTGACCGCGTTGCCGGTCAGTCCGCTGGAGAGCCCGACCTTCAAGACCGCGGTCTCCGGGTATCAGAGCGGCGCCGAGAAGGGCGCCGACCTGGTCGAGGGCGGTACGACGCTCGACTCGAACCTGCTCCGGCTGCGGGACGGCGCGCAGAAGCTGCTCGCCGGCCTCCTCCAGTTGAACGCCGGTGCGAAGACCCTGAACGAAGGCCTTGCCAATCAGGCCGCGCCCGGTGCCGCGAAGCTCTCCGGCGGTGCGTCGCGGCTGGCCGACGGCATGGCCGAGCTCGAGTCGGGTGCATCTGTCCTGCGCACGAAGACCGGCGAGGCTGCCAAGGGTGCGAACAAGCTCGACAAGGGCGCGGGTGAGCTGCGGAAAGGTGCGAAGGACCTCGCCGCGGGTGCCGGCAAGCTGAAGGCCGGCACCGGCAAACTCGCCTCCGGACTGGACCAGGCCACCGGCAAGGCACCTGCCCTGATCGACGGACTGAACCAGGTCAGCGGCGGTCTGAAGAGCGTCGAGGACGGGCTCGGTCAGATGTACGGCGGGGTTGGTCAACTGCCCGCGAAGGCGAAACCTCTGCACGACGGTGTGGCGCAGCTCCGCGCGGGGATCGGCTCGGTCGGAACCGACGGAACGCTGCTCGGCGGACTGGAGAAGCTGAAGAAGCAGCTCGCTGCCTCCGGGCCGGGAATCGACAAGATGCGGGGCGGCGTGCACTGCGCCGCGGACGCGCTCAATGCGGTGAGCAACGGCAAGCCGGTCGGAACGTACGACGAGGCCTGCTACGGCGCCGCTGCCGCGCAGCTGAACGGGCCGGCCGGTGCGCTGAACGTCGGGCCGGAGACCAACCCGGTCAAGAAGATGATCCTCGACTCGGTGATCGCCCAGATGGGCTCGATGGGTGACCCCGTTCCCGATCTGGACAGGCCGCTGCCGGATTCCGCCAAACTGCAGGTGGCGCTCGCATACCTGAAGGGCCGGCTGACCCAGCGCGCCGTACCGGGTATCGCGCAACTGCAGTGCGGGCTCGACAACCGGGTCTCGGGCTGCCCGCGCTCGGAGCCTGGTCTGATGCAGGGGCTCGCGGCCGTGGATGCCGGCGTGACTCAGCTGGTGTCGGGCGTGGTTTCCAGTGTCCAGCGCGGTATCGGCACCTCGAAGGACACCCCGGCCAGCAAGACGCTGCGTGGTGGCGTCAACGGGCTGCAGGGTGGCGTCGGACAGATCCAGGCAGGTGGCAAGACGCTGCTGGCCGGCCTCAACCAGCTGTCGGACGGTGCTGACCAGCTCGACACCGGCGCGGGTGCGCTGTCTGCGGGCACTGGCAAGCTCCAGGCGGGTGCCGGCGTGCTGGCGAACGGCACCGGGCAGCTCGGCACCGGGCTCGGGTTGCTGGCCGGCGGTACGGGCAAGCTGGCCGATGGCGTCGGCCAGGCCAAGACCGGATCGGACCAGTTGGCGCAGGGTTCCAAGGATCTGGCGACCGGCATCGGCTCCGCCGCCGAGGGTTCGGGCAAGCTGGCGGATGGTCTCAGCACCGCCGCCGAACAAGCGCCCGCGATTCCCGACGGCGCCGGGCGGCTCTCGAAGGAAGGTGCGAAGGTGCTGACCAAGAACGGCGCCGACACGGCACGCGACTTCGGCCGCCGCTACGGCCTGCTCTCCGCCGCCGCCGACCGCGCCAAGACCGAGTCGATGCCGTTCGGTGCTCCTGACGGTGCGACCGGCGCAACGGCGTACTCGCTCAAGCTGGCCGGGGCCACCGGCGAGGGCGATCGCAGCTGGATCCGCCTGCTCGTCGGCCTGGCCGTCTTCGGTGTCGCCATCGGCGCCACCGGTCTCCTCCGCCGGCGCGCCACCTCCTGAGGTTCGCTTCCGAAGCCGGGCCGGTCATGCAGACCGGCCCGGCTCTCCGGCGTTGTTTGGCCGATCTGGGAGGATCGGGGCAGGGGGTAGTTGGAAGGACGTCGGATGACTGGGCAGCGTGGTGACGAGCCGGTGCGGGACGGGCCGGGTCCCTACAGCGGGCTGTTCGGTGCCACTCCGGACACGTACAGCTACCCGACGGCGACGCCGAAGCAGGTCACCGTCGCTTCGGTGATCGCGATCGGGCTCGGCGTGCTGTGTCTGCTGGTGGCGGCCCTCACACTCACCTCGGCCGGCGACCAGATCTCCGAAGTACTCACCGGATCAAGTGGCAACACACCGGTCGCGGTCGCGGCCACACTGGTCTGCGCCGTCGTCTACCTCGTCCCCGCGCTGTATCTCCGAAAGCGTCGCCCTTGGTCCCGCTACGTCCTGATCGCTGTCGCCGCCATGGGCATCGCAGGCGGCCTGATGGCCCTACCCTCCAGCCTCCTAGGCCTAGCCATCCACGTCACCCTGCTAACCCTCATGCTCCAACGCCCCACCAAACTCTGGTTCCACCACCGCTGACGGCCTCCGGTCAGAGTTTCTGGAGGCGGTTCAGGGCTTCTTGGAGTACGTCGGGTTGTTTGCAGAAGGCCCAGCGGACCAGGGGGCGGCCGGGGGCTGGGTTGTCGTAGAAGACCTGGTGGGGGATGGCTACCACGCCGGCCTTCTGGGGGAGCATTCGGCAGAAGTCGATGCCGTCGGTGTGGCCGAGGGGGCGGATATCGGTGGTGACGAAATAGGTGGCGGCGGGGAGGTGGACCTCGAAGCCCAGGTCGGTCAGGCCGGTGGCGAGGAGGTCGCGGCGGGACTGGAGGTCGGCGCGCAGGGCGTCGTAGTAGTCGTTGCCCAGGGCAAGGGCGTTGGCGACGGCGGGCTGGAACGGGGCGCCGGAGGTGAAGGTGAGGAACTGCTTGGCGGTCGTCACGGCCGTCACCACGTCGGGTGATCCGGTGACCCAGCCGATCTTCCATCCGGTGACCGCGAACGTCTTCCCGGCGCTGCTGATCGACACGGTCCGGTCGGCCATTCCGTCGTACGTCGCGAGTGGCCGGTGCGTCCCGTCGTACACCAGGTGTTCGTAGACCTCGTCCGTGATGACGACCAGGTCGTGTTCGACGGCGACGTCGCGGATGCCGCGCAGTTCCTCGTCGTCGAGGACGGTGCCGGTCGGGTTGTGCGGTGAGTTGATCAGCAGCACCTTCGTCCGCGGCGTGACGGCGGCGCGCAGTTCGTCGAGGTCCAGCCGGTACGACGGTGCGCGCAGCGTCACGGGGACGCGCCGTCCGCCGGCGAAGGCGATCCCGGCCGCGTACGAGTCGTAGTACGGCTCGAGCGCGATCACCTCGTCGCCGGGCTCGACGAACGCGAGCAGCGCGGCCGCGATCGCCTCGGTCGCGCCGGTGGTCACCAGGACCTGCGTGTCCGGGTCGTAGGAGAGGTCGTAGAACCGCTTCTGGTGGTCGACGATCGCCTGCCGCAGTGCCGGTACGCCGCGACCCGGCGGGTACTGGTTCGCGCCGGCCCGGATCGCCGCGATCGCGTCCTCGAGCAGCGAGTCCGGCCCGTCGCGGTCGGGGAAGCCCTGACCGAGGTTGACCGACCCGGTCGCCACCGCCAGCGCGGACATCTCCGCGAAGATCGTCGTACCCAGACCGTTCAACCGCTCAGCAGGACGCATTCCTCAACCCTCGACGGCCGCGACCATCTGCGCAAGCCGGGCGCGCGGACCGCATGCTCAGCCAGGCGTGTCGCACCGAACCTGGGGAACCGTCAGTTCCACGGAGACGGCGGTGGTGGCGGGACGACGGCGGGGCGGTCCTCGCACCAGGTGGCGCCGGTCCAGCCGCCGTCGTTCCCGCCGAGCAGCCGGACGTCGAACTCGGGCGGGCCGTTGAAGTGGAACGTGCCGCAGTTGTTGACGAACGGCGCCCCGACGTTGCGGGCGTCGACGTTCTCGAAGGTCGCCCAGCCGCCGACCCGGGCGTTCACCACGTTGGTCCCGGTGCCGTCGACCTTGATGTCGCGGACGGTGACGCCGGTGATCGCGTAGTCGTCCTTCACCGGCCAGTCGACGACGAACATCATCGCGTTGTACGTCGAGTCCAGGAACGAACTGTCGGTGATCTGGACGGACGCGGACATCGTGGACTGCAGTGCGTACAGCCAGATCGCGCCGAGGCCGATGTTCCAGTTCAGATCGCGTGGACCGCCGCGGACCGTGGTGTTGCGGGCGAACGTCAGCGTGCCCTCGAACGGTGTCGCGTTGAACCGCGAGCCGGCGTGCAAGGTGCTGCCCTCGCGGATCGGGTCGGCGACCAGGTTGTCGGTGACCGCGTTGTCGCGGCCGCCGTAGATCGCGATGTTGTTCGCGAGGACCGGTGTCTGGACGGTGTTGTGGTCGTAGACGTTGTCGTGGTTGACCAATCCGTCGGCGTTCGACTCCGACCACATCGCGAGCCCGTCGTCGCCGCTGTTGCGGACGAAGTTGTTGGTGGCCCGGACGTTCGAGACGCCGAGGTGCAGATTGATGCCGTCGGCAATGGCATCGGTGATGACGTTGTTGCGGATCAGTAGCCCGTCCATCGGGCCGTCGAGCCAGATGCCGACCTTGGTGTGGTGCAGGTACAGGTTCTCGATCGTGGAGCCGCCGCCGATCGCACCGCCGATCCCGTTCACCTGGTCGGTGTCGATGCGTTCGCGGACATCGCTCTCGATCGCGAAGTCCGACAGGTGGACGTTGGTGCTGCCGGTGTACTTGCCGTAGAAGCCAGGCGCGCTGTGCACCGACTTGTCCGGCGCGGGCTCCGCGAGCGGAAGGACCTTGCCCTTGATGATCGTCCACCAGTTGCCGGCGCCGCGGATCGTCACCCGGTCGACGACGATGTGCCGGTTCACCTGGAAGGTGCCCGCGGGGACGAACACCGACCAGCCAAGCTTTCGAGCTGCTGTGATCGCCCGCTCGATCGCAGGCGCCGCATCGCGCCGACCGGTCGGGTCGGCGCCGAACAACCGCACGTCCAACGACCTCACCGGCTGCTTCAACGGCGCCTTCACCAGCTCGAAGTCCGCGACGTCGAGCACGGTCCACGCCGCGGCAGTCGTCCGGGGTACCGCGAACCGGATCCGCGAGCCGGCCCGGTACGTCCGGTCGAGCAGCACGCGCTGCTCGTCGTAGAAGTGGTTCGGCCGGAACGGCTTCGCGACCGGATCCGGCTCCGGCTTCCACCAGCCCGGGATCGGGTCGACGTTCGGGTCGTTGGAGAACGGATACATCCCGTACAGCCAGGCGTACTGCGACGTCAGCGTCATCGTCCGCCGGTGCTTCCCGTCGACGCTCACGTCCAGCGGCGCGGTGATCCCGCCACCGGCCGGCGCGTCCGGGATGCTGTACCGCAACGTGAAGGCGTTCGCGGGCTGCGTCAGCGTGAATTCGACGTACTGCTTGGGCTGCAGCCGTACGGCGGTGCGCCCGGACGCCTCGGCCGGGAGTGTGTACGCCTCCCGCCCAGGGCCGAGTTGCTCGCCGGTGAAGACGGCGTTCTCCGCCTCCTGCTCGACGAACGGTACGTCGGCGCCGCGGCCGGTCACCAGTGCGGGATCGAGCCCTGCCCTGGTGATCCGCGGCGCGGGGTCCGCGGCGGCTGGTTGGGACGTGAGCGCGGCACCGAGGAGCGCGGTCGTCACGGCGACCGCGATCAAGGGCGAACGGGACATTGGCGGATCCCCTCCCGGACGAATGTGTCTGGAGGTTATGCACCCGACGATCGGGGCGCAAGATCTCGACAGCTCAGAGAAATTTCCGAACCATGAAGACGTCGACTGGATCCTCGTCGTCGACCACGAAGCCGTGGCGCTCGTACAGCTTGCGGGCCGGGCTGCCCTGCAGGACGTTCAGCCGGACGGTCACGCCGTCCCCGTCCGCGCGCCCCAGAACACTCCGCAGCACCGCGGTCCCGAGACCCCGGCCCTGGTGGCGCGGATCCAGATAGAAGTGCTCGAGCCACCGGCCGTCCTCGGCGGGCCGCATGCTGACAGAGCCTGAGAGTTCGCCGCCGACCTCGATGATCTGGGTGTGCTCCGGGGCGAACGAATCGCGCAGACGCTGGCGGACGCGCTGCGCGTCGTACCGCCCGAGGCGTTCCAGGTCGGGGCGCATGACGACCGCGCGGAGTTCCGCGAGCTGCTCGAGGTCGGCGAGAGTCGCCGGGCGAAGGGTCCAGCTCACGGCAGCGCCGGTTGTGGGTCGGGGCGGAGGGCGCGGAGCCAGAGCTCGGTCTGAGCGATGTGGGCGGAGGCAGCGGTGGCCGCGGCCGCGGGGTCGCGGGTGGTGATCGCGGCCAGGATCGCGCGGTGGCCGCGGTCGCTGGTCTGCTTGATCGCGTCGAAGTCGGCGCCGGGCTCGAAGATCCGGTAGTGGCCGCCGCGGCCGCGGATCACGTCGGTGAGCGCGGTGACGGTCGGGTTGCCGCCGGCCGCGCAGATCAGGCCGTGGAACTCGGCGTCCAGGTGCTGGATCTCGGTCGCGTCGGTGGTCGATTCGAGCTGGTCGAGGACCGCGCCCAGGCGCGCGGCGAGCTCCGGGTCCTGGCGGGCGGCCGCGGCGGCGGTCGCGTGCGCCTCGAGCACCCGGCGTACCTCCAGCAGTTCGAGCACCCCTTCGAGCGGGATCAGCTCGACCGACAACGAGAACCTGCCGATGATCGCGGCCGGGTCGAGCGCGGAGACGTACGTGCCCGAGCCGTGCCGGGACTCGATCACCCCGAGCGCGCCGAGCGAGCGCACGGCCTCCCGCAGCGAACTCCGGGACACGCCCAAGTGGTCGCACAACTCGGGTTCCGGCGGGAACTTCGCCCCCGGCCCGAGCTCCCCGGATGCGATCATCTGCCGCAACCCGGCCAGCGCCTTGTCCGTAGCAGCCATCCCCTCACCTCCTCCCGAAGCGTAAGTCCTCAGACCACTTCTGGTCATATCTGTCCATGCTCAGCCTGTCCATCCGGGACCATGGCGGCGATTCATCAGATGTTTGCTCGGAGGAACCCCGGCAGGTCGGCCGCCCGCCAGCGCCGCGCCGCGAGCTGCTCGTACGGCGTCCCGCCGGCCACCCAGACCGTCGTCATCCCGCGCTCGTGCGGCCCGGTCAGGTTCACCTCGAGATCGTCGAACATCGCGGCCCGCACCGGGTCGATGCCGAACGACGCCAGGAACGCGTCGAGGCTCTCGTCGTACGGCTTCGGGATCAGGTCGGCGGCGAGAATGTCGAAGACGCCGTCGATGCACTCGGTCAGCCCGAGCCGCCCGAGCACCTGCTCCGCGTGGTACGCCGAGCCGTTCGTGTAGACGTACCGCCGCCCGGGCAGCCCGCGGAGTACTTCCGCCAGCACCGGATCGGGACCGATCGTCGAGTAGTCGATCCGCTGCTCGAAGCCGAGGAATTCGTGCGGGTCGATCGTTCCGGTCACCATCGCGCCGCGCAGCGAGGTGCCGTATTCGGCGACGAGGTCGGACTGGATGCGACGGGCGCCGGTGAGGTCGGTGCCGTAGTGCTCGGCGATCGTCGACAGGATGCCGTGGGTGAGCTGGCCGGCCAGTGCGGAGTCCGCGGGGTACAAGGTGTTGTCGAGGTCCAGCACCCAGGTGTCGATGTCCGCCAGCACCCGACCAGGGTAAGTGACACACTAGGTCCGTCACCGACGGGAGGACTGCGATGCCGACTGCGCTCGTTACCGGGCCGGCGACCGGGATCGGCCGGGCGTTCGCGGACAAGCTCGCGCTCGAGGGGTACGACCTCGTGCTGGTGTCGCGGGACGAGGCGCGGCTCAAGGAGGTCGCCGCCGAGATCTCGCGGCTGCACGGTGTCGAGTGCGAGGTGCTGGCCGCCGACCTGACCGACGCGGCCGATCTGGCGCGGGTCGAGGAGCGGTTCCGGACCGGGCCTGTCGAACTGCTGGTGAACAACGCCGGCTTCGGGCAGAAGAAGCCGTTCTGGGAGAACCCGGTCGAGGTCGAGGAGCAGCAGTTCGATCTGCTGGTGCGCGTCGTCCTGCGCCTGACCCATGCCGCCGTGCTTCCGATGATCGAGCGCGGCTCGGGTGCGGTGATCAACGTGTCCTCGGTGGCCGGATTCCTGCAGCGCAACATCTACAGCGCGCACAAGGCCTGGGTGACGAGCTTCTCGGCCGCGCTGGCGACCGGGCTGCACGCGCAGGGTGTTGCGGTGATGGCGTTGTGCCCGGGATTCGTGCACACCGAGTTCCACGAGCGGATGGGGATGGACAAGACGCTGATCCCGTCCTTCATGTGGCTGGACGCGGACGAGTTGGTCGCCGCCGCCTGGAAGGATCTGCTGCGCGGCAAGGCGATCTCGATCCCGAGCCGTCGCTACAAACTCCTGATGATCGCCGCCCGCTTCACCCCCCGAGCGCTCATCGCCCGGGTCTCGACCGTAGGCCTGGACGGCCGCCGTCCCGCGCGGTCGGCTGCGGGGGCCCGTCGAGAGTCTTGACTACAACTTCTCCGCGACCTCGGTGAGGACTGCGAGGGTTGCGGTGATCAGGGGGTGGTCGGCGCGGCTGTTGCGGACCGCGGCGTACACGCGGCGGGTCGGCGCGGGGTCCGCCAGCGGGCGGATCAGGGCGAGCGTCGGCTCGGGTACGGCGAGACGCGGGACGAGCGAGACGCCACCACCCGCCGCGACGAGCGCCGCGACCGCGCGGAAGTCGTCGGACTGGTGGACGATCCGCGGCTGGAAACCGGCCTGCTCACAGGCGAGCAGTACGACGTCGCGGATCGGGTTGCCGGGTGCGGTCATCACCCAGTCGTCTCCTTCGAGCAGCCCCAGTTCGATCGTGTCGCGGTCCGCGGCCGGGTGCGTCGGCGGCAGGACGGCGACGAACGGCTCGGCGTACAACGGGATCCGGGCCAGTCGCTGGTCGTCGTGCCGCGGGGATCCGCGGTGCTCGACGGCGATCGCGAGGTCGGCGTCGCCGTCGAGCAGATGCGTGATGCCCTGGTGGCCCTCCGCATCGCGGACGACGAGGGTGAGGCCGGGGGTGGTCTCCCGGAGCCTGGTCAGCGCCGGTGCGACCAGCAGGGTGATCGCGGTCGCGAAGGCGACGACACGGACCTCGCCGTTCGCGCCGTTCGCATGCAGCCGCATCGCGTCCTCGGCGCGTTCGACCTCGGCGAGGATGGTGTCGGCGTGGGCGAGGAGCAGGCGGCCGGCCGAGGTGATCGCGACCCGGCGGCCGCGGCGTTCGAGCAGTTCCTGGCCTACCTCGGACTCCAGCGCGGCCAGTTGCTGCGAGACCGCCGAGGGCGTCAGATGCAGCACCTCGGCGGCTGCTGTCACAGTCCCGTGGTCAGCAAGCGCGCGCAACACCCGCAGGCGTCGTACCTCGATCACGAAGCTCAGCTTGGCACAGGTCACCCGGGATCACTTTCAGCTGGACGACCGGACGGTCCGGCGTACGGCGCTCGCGCCACAGTCGTACGACGTCGCGGATCAGCTGGCGTGTCGGGGCATAGGGACGCACGGGGGCGTCCGGCATCGCGGAGTGGGTCTGCTCGTGGATCGACTTGATGACGGTGAAGGTGACGTACATGCTCAGCTCGCGATATCTGTGCGGCAGGGCGTGCTGCGGCACACGTCGGTGACGGGATGCGACCTGGTCTCGCGGCGTACTGCTCGCAGTGGCCGCAGCAAGGTGCGCAGCGGGTGCCGGGGCGGGCGGTGCGGGACAACCGGGGCGTTCGGCCAGGCCGAGTGGATTTCGTCGTGGACTTTCTTGATCACTTCTGTCGGGAAGACGTACATCGGTGTTCCTTTCCTCTGCTATCGACACTAGGAAGCACGCGTTGATACGTCCAATGAAAGTTCTGGGCGGAGTTGATGTGATTGGTGCATGATGTCGGTATGGAACTGCGCCAGCTCAGGTCGTTCGTGGTGGTCGCCGAGGAGATGAACGTCGGGCGTGCGGCCACCCGGCTGCACCTCACCCAGCCGTCGCTCAGCCGTCAGATCGCGGCGCTCGAACACGATCTGGGCGTCGAGCTGTTCGCCCGCGTAAAGCGTCGCTTCGTGCTGACGGCTGCGGGCGCGGCGTTCCTTGCCGACGCGCGGGACCTGCTGCGGCGATCCGACGAAGCGGTCCGTACGGCGCAGCGGACGCAGCGCGGTGAGCTGGGGACGTTGCGGCTGCGGTTCGTGCAGTCGGCGACGTTCGACGCCCTGCCGCGGTTGCTCGGTGCGTTCCGGCAGGCGTATCCCGAGGTGGTGCTGGACCTGGAGTCGTGGACGACGCTGCGGCAGACGGAGGCGCTGTGCGACGGGCGGATCGACGTGGGGCTGCTTCGGCCCAGTACGCCGGCCGGTGCGAGCGCCGTCGTACAGCTCGCGCCCAAGCTGACGTCGCGAGTGGTTGCCGAGGACTCGTTGGTGGCTGTGCTGCCGGCCCGGCATCGGCTGGCGCGGCGGAAACGGCTGCGGCTGGAGGAGCTCGCGGAGGAGCCGTTCGTGTTCTACTCGCGGCCGAGCGGGCCAGCGGTGCACGACACGATCGTCGGGTACTGCCGGGCGGTCGGGTTCACACCGCGGATCGAGCAGGAGGCCGCCGACGTCCAGACGATCGTGTCGCTGGTCGCGGCCGGCCTCGGGATCTCACTGCTGATCAGCCCGACACCGCCGTCCAACCCCGACACGGTCGTCTACCGCGAGTTGTCCGACGACCTACCACCGTGGCCACTCTCCGTAGCCTGGTCCCCGGACAACCGCTCACCCGTCCTGTCCCGCTTCCTGGAACTCATCTGACCCCACGACCCCCGCCGATCCGGCGGTCTCTCGACCGCACTTGCCTGGCAGACCAGGCAAATGTGGGGTTCTACACCCTGGTTATGGGTGCAGAACCCCGCATTTCGTTGGCTGGCCAGGCAAATTCGTGGGTCAGCCAGCCAAATGCGGAACGGGCGGGGCGCTGGGTTGACGGGGCTCCGGGCCGGTGGGGTTGGGCGGTCGTCAGCCGAAGACGTCCGGGTCGCCGCCGGTGCGGACGCCGGTCTCCAGGTCCGCGATCGCGGCCATGTCGTCGTTGTCCAGGCGGAAGTCGAAGACCTCGAAGTTCTCCTGGATCCGGCTCGGCGTGACGGTCTTCGGGATCACCACGTTGCCGAGCTGCAGGTGCCAGCGGATCATCACCTGGGCCGCCGACTTGCCGTACTTCGCGCCGATCGTCGCGAGCGCCGGGTTCGCCAGCAGCTCGCCGGACGCGAGCGGGCTCCACGCCTCGGTGACGATGTCGTTCTCGGCGTTGAACGCGCGCAGCTCGTCCTGCGGCAGCGCCGGGTGCAGCTCGATCTGGTTCACCGCCGGGCGGATCGTGGTCTCCTCGAAGATCCGCCGCAGCGCGGGCTCGTGGAAGTTCGAGACGCCGATCGCGCGCACCCGCTTGTCGGCGTACAGCTGCTCGAACGCCTTCCAGGTGTCGACGTACAGGTCCCGCTGCAGCGACTGCCAGTGGATCAGGTACAGGTCGACGTACTCGAGGCCGAGCTTCTCCAGGCTGGTGTCGAAGGCCTTCAGTGTGCTGTCGTACCCCTGCTCGGAGTTCCACAGCTTGGTGGTGATGAACAGCTCGTCACGCGGGAGGCCGGACGCCGCGATCGCCTTGCCGACGCCGGTCTCGTTGCCGTAGATCGCTGCGGTGTCGATGTGCCGGTAGCCGGTCTCGAACGCCGACGCCACGACGTCGGTCACGATCGCGTCCTCGACCTGCCAGACCCCCAGGCCCAGCTGCGGGATCTCGACGCCGTTGTCCAGAGTGATGGAGGGGACTGTGCTCATCTACCTATTCCACCCGGCAAAGGGTTTCTGGCCCAGTCCTCTGACGTGTGACAACAACCTCATTAACCGGAAGTAACCAACTCGTAGGACTTGGCATCGGGCTCCAGGAACCGCAGCAGCCCGTCGCCTTCACGCTCCAGCTCCGCCTGCGTCTTCTTCAGCGTCCGGCCGAACGGAGTGAGCGTGAGAGTGGCCACACCGCGCTTCTTCCCGGCCGTCCACAGCCCGGCGACCAGGCCGTCGACCGTGTACGTCGCCTTGACCCGGAGGTTCTTCGTGAACACGGCCGGCTTGTGCTCGTCCGCGATGATCCGCTCCCGTTTCGCGTGCGACAGCAGCACGTTGTCGAACTCCGGCAGGAAGCGCACCGGCGCCGGCGTGTCCGCATCGGGGCGAGGCGCGTCAGGTACGTCGTACAGCTTCTTGCCGGCCTCGTCCGTGAACGTCTCGAGCTCCAGCTCGTCGAACAGGGGTTTGGCCTTCTGCAAACCGGACCAGGTCTGGAAGTCCGCCGGCGTCGCGGGACCGAACGCCTGCAGGTAGCGGGTGACCAGCTCCTTCGTCGCCGACCGCTGGTGGAGCTTCTTCCCGATCCACTCCTCGGCCGGTGTGAACCTGGAGTTCGCCGTCCAGGACCAGCGGACATCCGTTGGGTAGACCACCAACGGGACCAGCATCCGCGTGCAGAACCCGAGCGCTCGCTCGTTCACGTCCGGGAACTGCTGCTGCAACGCGTCGCGCACCTCGGTGAACGTCAACGGCTCCTTCGCCAGCAGCTTCTTCGCCGCGGCCACCACCTTCTCCGGCTCCAACCCCGCGCCGCGTTCCCCCAGGACCTTCAACCCCGCCTCGAGCACCGGCGCCACAGTCACCCGGAACCGCACGTAGTCCGCCGCAGTCACCAGATGCAGCGTCCCCCGAAACAGCGTGCCCCGTACGACGTCGTGCTTCCGGACCGCCTCGTCCAGCTCGGACTCCGCGAACCCGTCGATCCGCGACCACAACCCGACGTACGGATGCTTGGCCTCCTGCCCCTGCATCCCCACCAGTCGCCCGACCACGTCAACCGCCGGCACCGCTTCCTTACCCAACAGCACCTGCCGCGCCAACGTCGCCCGGTTGACCGCCTTCGCACTCATCACCGCCATGCAGGCATCCTGCCCGCCGGCACCGACAAATGTCAGCTGCGTCCCGGTGAGGCGACGGCGAGTGCGTTGCGGCGGCACACGTCCGCGAGGCGTTCGTCGATACCGGACATCGCGCCGTCGATCAGGTCGTCGGACTCTTCCTCCGCCACCACTCGCTTGATCAGGGCGCTGCTGTCGAAATAGACACGCATCAGAAGCGGTCGTCGCGATCGAGCAGCTCGAGACTGGTGGTTCCCTTCGGCAGCCGGAGCTGCGGCTCGACCTTGCGATAGCCGACCCGCGCGGGCTGTACGGCGCCGGCGGCGCGCGCGGTCGGTGATCAGAGCCTCCACTGCCTCGTGGTCGATCAGATGCAGGTGCCTGCCGAGCGCGTCCCGCACGATCTCCTGCTGGGACCGCCCGGTGCGCGCAGCCTCGGCTTGAAGGGCTGTCGCCACTTCGGAAGGGAGTCGCAGGTTCATTGCCATGGTTTGACGGTATCGCGGCGGTACCGTGACGGTACCGTCAGCTGTAGTCCTTCTCGTCGTACTTCGGGAGGCCGAGGAGCTGGCGGATCTGGGCGGAGGGAGCCTTGCTGCCTGCCGTCATGGCGAGTTCGAGGTGGCCGGCCATCTCCGACTTGCTGTCACTGGCGGCGACTTGGAGCCAGTGCGGGCGTGCGGCCGCGTCTGCCTTGGCCAAGGCGCGCATCTGGGTCGAGACCCTGGCGGGCCAGACAGTCGATCTCAGGGCGCTGTACTCGGCCAGGTTCGTCGCGGCGACCGCCTTGGCTCTGTTCTGCAACGTCGACAGCGACATGTTCTCGTTCGCTGCCTTCTCGAAGCTCTCGAGCGCGACGTTGTACGGCCGGGTGATCGCCAGGTACTTCTGCCCGGCAGCGGCCAGCGTCAACGGCGGCGTCGCTCGCACGACCGGAACACTCCGCACCGGCGACGGCGGCGCGTACGCCCCGGCCGGCTCCGAAGGAGTCACCGGCGGCGCACTCGACGACGCAGGCGACGGCGCCGTGACCGCCGGGCCCTCGTCCGCCCCACACCCGGCAACACACACCAAACCCAGTACTCCGACAACGGCCAGCATCTGGCGCATAAAGCTCCTCACCCAGTGCGAACCGGACAACCCTAGCGGCGTCCGGCCCGGGCTACCCCGCCAGGGCCGCGCGGGCCTGGATGAAGGCCGCGATGGCGCGTTCTACGTCCTCGGTGGAGTGGGCCGCGGAGAGCTGGACGCGGATGCGCGCCTTGCCCTGCGGGACGACGGGGTAGGAGAAGCCGATGACGTAGATGCCGAGGTCGAGCAGCTTGTCGGCCAGGCGGCCGGCCTCGGCGGCGTCGCCGATCATCACGGGGGCGATGGGGTGATCGCCGGGGAGTACGTCGAAACCGGCCTCGGTCATCTTGGTGCGGAAGAGTGCGGTGTTGGCGGCGAGCTTGTCGCGCAGGTCGCTCGACGTGCCGATCAGCTCCAGTGCCTTCAGCGAGGCGGCGGTGACGGACGGCGCCAGCGAGTTCGAGAACAGGTACGGGCGGGAACGCTGGCGGAGCAACTCGACGATCTCGCGGCGGGCGGAGACGTAGCCGCCGGATGCACCGCCCAGGGCCTTGCCGAGCGTGCCGGTGACGATGTCGACGCGCTCCTTCACGCCGAACAGCGACGGGGTGCCGGCGCCGTCCGGGCCGACGAAACCGACCGCGTGCGAGTCGTCGACCATCACCAGTGCGTCGTACCGCTCGGCCAGGTCGCAGATCTCGTCGAGCGGGGCGACGTACCCGTCCATCGAGAACACGCCGTCGGTGGCGATCAGCCGGTACCGCGCATCGGCGGCGTCCTTCAGCTGCGCCTCGAGGTCGGCCATGTCCCGGTTCTTGTAGCGGTACCGGCGGGCCTTCGAGAGCCGGACGCCGTCGATGATGCTGGCATGGTTCAGCTCGTCGGAGATGATCGCGTCCTCGGCGCCGAGCAGCGTCTCGAAGAGGCCGCCGTTCGCGTCGAAGCAGGAGCTGTAGAGGATCGTGTCCTCGGTCCCGAGGAAGTTGCTCAAGGCCCCTTCCAGGTCCTTGTGGATCTGCTGGGTGCCACAGATGAAGCGCACCGAGGACAGCCCGAAGCCCCACCGGTCGAGGGCTTCCTTGGCCGCCGCGACGACCTCGGGGTGGTCGGACAGCCCGAGGTAGTTGTTGGCGCAGAAGTTGAGTACGTCGTTGCCAGTGGCGACTGAGATCAGCGCCTGCTGGGGTGAGGTGATCACCCGCTCGGACTTGTAGAGCCCGGCGTCCCGGATCTCGCCGATGGTGGTCGTCAGGTCGTCCCGCATCCGCCCGAACATCAGTGCTTCTCCTCCAGCGTCTCAGCCGTCCAGTCCATGATCACCTTGCCGCACTGCCCCTGGCGCGCCACGTCGAAGGCCCGCTCGAAGTCGCCGTACCCGAACCGGTGGGTGATCACCGGGGTCAGGTCCAGCCCGCGCTCCAGCATCACCGACATCGAGTACCAGGTCTCGAACATCTCCCGGCCGTAGATGCCCTTGATGGTCAGCATGTTGAGCACCACCGTGCCCCAGTCGATCGCGATCTCGTCCGACGGCAGGCCGAGCATCGCGACCTTCCCGCCGTGCGTCATGTTCGCGAGCAGCTCCCGCAGCGCGGCCGGCTGCCCGGACATCTCCATCCCGACGTCGAACCCCTCCCGCATCCCGAGGCTCTGCTGAGCCTGCGCGATGGTCTCGTCGGCGACGTTCACCGCCCGGGTCACACCGATCTTCCGGGCCAGGTCCAGGCGGTACTCCGACAGGTCGGTGATCACCACGTTCCGCGCGCCGGCGTGCAGCGCGACCGCCGCGGCCATCACGCCGATCGGGCCGGCCCCGGTGATCAGCACGTCCTCGCCGACGAGGGGAAAGGAAAGAGCAGTGTGTACGGCGTTGCCGAACGGGTCGAAGATCGCGGCGACGTCGAGGTCCACCCGGTCCTTGTGGACCCAAGCGTTCATGGCGGGAAGTGCGACGTACTCCGCGAACGCACCCGGCACGTGGACGCCGAGGCCGCGGGTCTTGATGCACAGATGGCGGCGCCCGGCCCGGCAGTTGCGGCAGCGCCCGCACACCAGATGTCCCTCACCGCTGACCAGGTCGCCGACCGCGACGTCCCGGACGCCGACGCCGACCTCGACCACCTCACCGCAGAACTCGTGCCCGGTGACCATCGGCACCGGCACGTTCTTCTGCGCCCAGTGGTCCCAGCTCTGGATGTGCAGATCGGTGCCGCAGAGTCCCGTGCGGAGCACCTTGATCAGGACCTCGTCCGCCTCGATCTTCGGCTCTGGAACATCCTGCAACCACAGACCGGGCCGGGCCTCGGCCTTCACGAGCGCCTTCATGCCCACATCGTCGTCCGCGGCAACCACCGCCGTCCATCGACACGTCGTACACAGCCTTTGCAGCCCAACTGCATACTTGTCCGCATGCGGGGAGTGGTCAGGGCGCTCGGGATCGTGTTCCTCGTGGTCGGGGCCGGGCTGCTCGGGTGGGTCGGCTGGCAGTACTTCGGGACCGGTGTGGTGTCGAACCGGCAGATGGACAAGGCGGAGAGTGCGCTCCGGGACGAGTGGAAGGCGCCTGCGGCGGTGAAGCCGTCCACGGGCAAGCCGTTCGTACTGATCCGGATCCCGAAGTTCGGCGCTGACTGGGAGAAGCCGGTCGTGGAGGGGGTCGACGCCGGTGACCTGGCCCGTGGGATCGGGCACTACCCGCATACGCAGCTGCCGGGTCAGCCTGGCAACTTCGCGATCGCGGGGCACCGGGTCACGCACGGTTCGCCGTTCCGCAAGCTTCTCGAGTTGCGCGCCGGCGACCAGGTCGTCGTCGAGACCGCGGAGGCCGTCTACACCTACGAGCTGGACGGCTCACCCCGCGACCTGACCGTCAAACCGACCGACACCTGGGTCCTCGACCCGGTCCCCGGCAAGAGCCAGACGCCCACCCGCTCGATCATCACCCTGACCACCTGCCAAGACCTGTTCCATTCCCCGGACCGCTCGGTCGCCTTCGGTCAACTGGTCAAGGTCAGCAAGAAATAGGTGCGCCCCGCTCGTGATCTAAGCTCAAGGCTCATGAGCTACGACCGGGACGGACTGCTGGAGCAGGTCAAGAGCAAGGCGATCGTGCACGGCCGGGTGACGCTGGCTTCGGGCAAGGAAGCCGACTACTACGTCGACCTGCGCAGGATCACGCTCGACGCGGCGGCCGCGCCGCTGATCGGCCCGGCGATGCTCGAGCTGACCAAGGACCTGGAGTACGACGCTGTCGGCGGGCTCACGCTCGGCGCGGACCCGGTCGCGATGTCGATGCTGCACGCGGCGGCGCAGGAGGGGCGGACGCTGGACGCGTTCGTCGTACGGAAGGCCGAGAAGACGCACGGTCTGCAGCGGCGGATCGAGGGGCCGGACGTGAAGGGCCGCCGGGTGCTCGCGGTCGAGGACACCTCGACGACCGGGGGATCGGTGCTGACCGCGGTCGAGGCGCTGCGCGAGGCAGGGGCCGAGGTGGTCGCGGTCGCGGTGATCGTGGACCGGTCGACCGGAGCGCAGGAGCGGGTCGAGGCAGAGGGCCTGGAGTACCGGTCCGTGTTCGGTCTCGAGGACCTGGGGTTCAACTGATGCAGAGCAGCACAGTCCTGTTCATCCTGCTGGCGCTGGTCATCGGCGGCGGTCTGGCCTACTTCAACATCTACCGGGCGAAGAAGCGCCGCGAGATGTTCGCCGCTCTCGCCGCCCAGTACGGCTGGTCGTACGTGCCGGCCAACAACTCGCTCGCCGGTCAATGGGCCGGTACGCCGTTCCGCACCGGCGACAACCGGCGCGTGAAGAACGTGCTGTCCGGGCCGTACAACGGTCACCAGATGGTTGCCTTCGACTACAGCTACCAGACCCACACCACGAACGGTAAGGGTCAGCGACGGACCACGACTCACAACTTCGGGGTCGTCGTCCTGCAGCTGCCGGGTGCGCTGCCGCACCTCGAGGTGACGCACGAGGGGATCTTCGGCGGCGCGGTGGCGAACGCGCTCGGCTTCCGGGACATCCAGTTCGAGAGCGAGCAGTTCAACCGCGCGTTCCGGGTCAAGGCCGACGACGAACGCTTCGGGCACGCGGTGGTGACGCCCCGGATGATGGAGATGCTGCTCGCCCGCGGTGAGATCGGCTGGCGGATCGAGGGGAACTCGCTGGTCGGCTGGGACAACGGCGCGCACAACCCGAACGAGGTGCTGAACCGCCTCGCGTTGCTCGAACAGGTCGTTCTGAACGTCCCCGGGTACGTCTGGCGCGACTACGCCGGCGTCGACCCCCGCGGTCAGCAGCCGCCTCCGGGCGGACCCGGCTACCCGTAGAGTCGCTCCCAGCACTGCCAGCACTGCCAACTCTCGGGAGCTCGTCATGGTTTGGGTCATCATCGTGATCGTCGCGGTGATCGTCGTTCTGGCGATCATGCTGATCACGTCGTACAACCGGTTCGTCAAGCAACGGAACCTGATCCAGGAGTCGTGGCGGCAGATCGACGTCGAGCTGCACCGCCGGTACGACCTGATCCCGAACCTGGTCGAGACCGTGCGCGCGTACGCCGCGCACGAGCGGCACGTGTTCGAGGAGGTCGCCCGGCTGCGCACCCAGGCGGTGAACGTGCAGGGCTCGAACCCGGAGCAGCGGGCCGCTGCGGAGGGTCAGCTGTCCGGCGCGCTGCGTCAGATGATGATCTCGGTCGAGCAGTACCCGCAGCTGCAGTCGAACCAGAACTTCCTCGGTCTGCAGCGCGAGCTGACCGACACCGAGGACCGGATCGCGGCCGGCCGCCGGTTCTACAACGCGAACGTCGGCGACTACAACACCCGGATCGAGGCGTTCCCGTCGAACCTGATCGCGGGCGGCTTCAAGTTCGAGAAGGCCGGCTACTTCGAGGTCAAGGACGAGCAGGTCCGCGCGGTGCCGCAGGTGTCGTTCGGCACCATCGGCTCGGTCGCCGGGGAGCAGGCGCCGCCGCAGATGCAGCCGGGCGCGCCGTCGTCGGGGCAGATCCACCCGCAGATGCCCGGGGACCAGGGCAACTATCCGCCGCCGCAGCAGATCCCGGGCGGCTACCAGCAGGCGCCCTACCAAGGCCAGCAGAGTCAGGGTCAGCCGGGGCAGTACCCGGCTCAGGGGTACCAGGGAGAGCCACCGGTGGGCGGGCCGCCTGCGGGTTCCCCCGCGCCACAGGACGGACAGCCGCCATTCACCGGTGGCCAGTAGGCACCGGTTCCCCGTAGTCCGGGACCCCCGATCCCGGACTCTCTCCCAGTGCCAGGCCCGGTGTGACGGCGGTCAAGTCGCCACCTCCGGGCCTGCCCTCCCCCCGGTACCTGTGTCAACAGTGCCGGAGTGAGATACATCCGGCGTACATCGGGGTGGCCGGGGCGTACAACCGGATGCCACGATAGGTCGGTTCAAGAGTGGAGAGGTCGGGCGAGTGGACAGTCTGAGGTACGGGATCCTCGGACCTCTGCGCCTCGTTCACGTCCCGGGTCAACCGCTCAAGGCCGCCAAACCGCGCCAGCTGCTCGCTACGCTGCTGCTGCACCCGAACCGGTTCGTCTCGACCGACCTGATCGCGGACGCACTCTGGGAGAACACCCCGCCGCGGTCCGCGACCGCGAACATCCGGACGTACGTCCGGGCGCTCCGCGGCGTGCTGCAGGACGCCGGACTGCCCGCGCCGATCGACACCTCGGCCGCCGGCTACAGCATCGAGGTAGGCGTCGACGAGCTCGACGCCAGCCGGTTCGAGTCCCTGCTGGCCGAAGGCGGTCACCTGCGGGACGTCGGTGACGGACGCCAGGCGATGCAGGTGCTGTCCCGGGCGTACTCGCTCTGGCGCGGCCGTCCGCTCGAGGACCTGCCGATGCCCGCGGCCTGGGAGGGCTCGATCTCCCGCCTGGAGGCGCAGCACCGCGGGCTGGTCGACAACCTGCTGGACCTGCGGCTCGAGTACGGCGACGCGAGCGGGGCCGCCGTACTGCTCAGTGCACGCCTCACCGAGGACCCGTACGACGAGCAGCTCTGGCGGCGCCTCGTCGACGCGCTCGTTGCCGCGGGGCGAGTGGGTGAGGCGCGAGCGGCGTACGCGAAGGCAGTGCAGACGCTCGCTGACGAACTGGACATCAAGCCCGGTCCGGAACTGGAGGCCGCCGGCGCCCGCGCCGAGAACGGCCGCTCGGCCAACTGGCCCAACCCAGGCATTCCCGCCGACCGTACGGCGGACCGCCCGGGGCCGGCCGCCCAGCCCGGACCGATGGCCGCGCCCGAGCTCACCGATCCGCTGCGGCCCCCGAGCCAGCTCCCGCTCGACCTGGCCGACTTCAGCGGCCGGCAGGACCTCCTGGACCAGCTCCGCGACCTGGTCTGCGGCCGCGACCCGGTTCGGCCCCCGATCGCTGTCATCTCCGGCGCTCCGGGGACCGGGAAGACCTCGCTCGCCGTGCGGCTCGGGCACATGGTCCGGGAGTACTTCCCGGACGGGCAGATCTACCTGGACATGCACGGCGCGACCCACCCGCGCGACCCGGCCGCCGCACTGACCGACCTGCTGCTCAGCCTGAACCTGCCCGACTACGCGATCCCGACCGACCCGGAGCGGCGGTCCGCGATGCTGCGGTCGGAGCTGGCCAGCCGCCGCGTGCTGATCATCCTCGACGACGTCGCGACCGCGGGTCAGGTGACTCCGCTGATGCCCGGTACCGGCGCGTCGGCCGTGGTCGTGACCAGTCGCAACCGGTTGATGGACCTGGCGGGTGCGGACAGTACGCCGCTCGACACGTTCGACGACCGCGAGGCGGCCCTCCTGCTGGCATCGGTCGCCGGTGCCGGCCGGATCGACCCGTCCTCGCCCGAGGCCGAGGAGATCCTGGCGGCCTGCGCGAACCTGCCGCTCGCGATCCGGATCGTCGGCAGCCGCCTCGCGCAGCGGCCCGATCTGAGTGCGCGTGAGCTGGCGCGGCGGTTGCGAGACGAGACGTCGCGGCTGGACGAGCTGAGCATCGGCGAGCTCGCCGTACGGTCCAGCGCGGACCTCAGCTACGGCGCGCTGAGTTCCGAGGAAGCCCGGCTGTACCGGCTGATCGGTCACTTCGCGGTGGGTGTCTTCTCCGCGCGGGCACTCGAGGCAGTCGCGTCGCCGGCCGCCGTACGGCGCAGCCTGGACCGGCTGATCGAGGTCAACCTGGTCCGGATCAGCTCGGTCGACCAGCGCGGTACGGCGCGCTACCGCGTCCACGACCTCCTGCGGCTGCACGCGCTCGGTGTCGGCGACGACGAGCAGAAGGCGCAGGCGGTCCGCGACGTCGAGGCCGTGGTCGACGCGATCCTGAACAAGATCCGGCGCGCCAACAACGGGCTGTCCTTCGAGTACTTCGGCGTACTGGAGCACATCGGCCCGTTGACGGCACCGGACCCGTCGCCGTTCACGGAGACCGACGCGATCGCGTGGTTCGACAGCGAGCGCAGTACGTTCGTGCCGGCCATCCGGGCCGCGGCGCAGAACGGGCTGCACGAGCACGCGTGGCGGATCGCGGCGGCCTGGGGGCCCTACCTCGACCTGCGGGCCGGGTTCGACGACTGGAACGGCTCGCACCAGCAGGGACTGCTCAGCGCGATCGCCTGCGGGGACCGGCGCGGCGAGGCGATCATGCACCGGAACCTCGGCCAGCTCGCCGTCTACCAGGACGACTGGGAGACGGCGCGCCGGCACTTCGACGCGGCCGCGCAGGCGTTCGCGGAGGTCGGCGACCGGCTCGGTGAAGGTGTCGCGGCCGTCGGGCTCGGCACCTGGCTGCGGGAACGCGGTGAACGCGACAAGGGCCTGGAGCAGTACGAGAAGGCGATCGAGGCGTTCGTCGAGGACGGAAACGCCAACGCCGAGGCCCTGGCACGGACCGCGGCAGGAAACATCTACCTGGCCCGCGGCGACCTGGTCACCGCCCGGCGTCTCCTCGCCCAGGCGTTCCTGATCGCCGTACGGCGGGCCGACGCCCACCGGGAAGCGAAGGTACGACGGCGGATCGCGGACCTCCGCGTCCACCAAGGACGGCACGACGAGGCCGTCCGGCAGTTGCGGAAGGCGCTCGCGATCTTCGACGGGATGGGCGACGACCACTGCGCGGCGTACACCAGGGCGCTGCTCGGGCAGGCGTTGATGGAGCGCGGCGAGGTGGCCGCGGCGCGCAAGATCCTGCTGGACGCGATCGACATCGGGCACCGGCTCGGCGATCGCAGCGTGGAGGGTGAGGCGGCGCAGCACCTCGGCGAGCTCTATCTGTCCACAGGCAGTCTGGACAACGCCCGCCGTACCCTCGAACGCGCTGCCCGCGTGTGGCAGCAGGCCGGGAACGACGGGGCCGCGGCCGAGTGCCGCCGGATGCTCGCCGGGTTCGAAGCCGGGGCCGCGGCCGGCTGAGCCTGCGAATGTACGGCCGGTGTATTCGGCTCCGGCAACATTCTGATCATGCCACGGCACGTAGGCCGAGGACGGGGGATCGGGGAGGACCTATGGCCTGGGGGGACGTAGTCGTGGAACGCCGGAACGTCCCGCGGGTGGCAAACCCGCGGGACACCGAGGCGGCGCTCAACTGGCAGTTGGAGCGCGTCGGATCGGCGGCCTGGCTGGACTGGCCGCTGAAGTTCCAGCGGATGGCTTTCGGTTATGCGCACGACAGCGGCTGGCACGACGCGGCCGACGCGGTTCGGTGGCTCGACCACCACGGCCTGCTCCGTGAAGGGGCGGCGCCACGGGGGGCGCTGGTCTGGTACCAGGCGGCCGACCGGATCCGGGTGGCCTGTTCACTCGGCTCCGGTCAGGTGGTCGGCCCGCTACCGACCGGACCCGTCGAGGCCGCCGAGCTGTCGCTCCTCGGCACCGACTGGGTCTGGTCCGAGCCGCACTTTCCGTTCGGTCACTGACCGTTGCTGACCGGGTGCTTCGGAGCGGCGTGCTTCGGGGCGTCCGCGGCGTTGTTGCGGTTGCGGCGCCGGGCCAGGAAGTACTCGACGACCATCGGGATCAGCGAGATCAGCACCAGCAGGATCAGCGCGGCCTCGAGGTTCTTGTGGATGAACTCGACGTTGCCGAGCGCGTGGCCGAGCAGCGTGATGCCCGGCGCCCAGATCACCGCGCCGACCCCGGTCCAGACGAAGAACTTCTTCGGGTCCATCCTCCCGGCGCCGGCCACGATCGTGATGAACGTCCGGACGATCGGCACGAAACGCGCCATCACCAGCGCGCGCGGACCGTACCGCTCGAAGAACTCATGCGTTTGCTCGATGTACTTCGGTTTCAGGAACCGGGCGTTCGGATTGCGGAACAACGACGTACCCAGGGCCCGGCCGATGTAGTAGCCGGAGACGTTGCCGAGGAACGCGGCGACGGTCAGCAGCACACAGGCCAGCCAGAGCGGTACGTCGATGGTGCCCTGCGCGATGAACAGGCCGACGGCGAACAGCAGCGAGTCACCGGGCAGGATCGGGAACAGCACCCCGCACTCGATGAACACCACCAGGAGCGTGCCCCAGAGGGCCCAGTTCCCCATCCAGTGCAGGAGGTACTCAGGGTCCATCCAGTTGGGCATCAGCATCGCGACGAGAGGAAGCACGCGGACAGGGTAGCGTCCCAACCTGTGCATGAGCTGAGCAGCGACGTACGGGGAGCGGACATGGTGGGCCCGAGCGAGGTCGGAGTCGGCCCCTGGGAGGGCGACTGGCCGGACGATCCGCGGCTGGATCCGGAGCTGCTCGCGGCCGGGGACCGGCGCAATGTCGTGGACAGGTACCGGTACTGGAAGCTCGAGGCGATCGTCGAGGACCTGGACCGGCAGCGGAACCCGTTCCACGTCGCGATCGAGAACTGGCAGCACGATCTCAACATCGGCTCGGTCGTCCGGACCGCGAACGCGTTCCTCGCCTCGGAGGTGCACATCGTCGGCCACCGGAAGTGGAACCGCCGCGGCGCGATGGTTACCGACCGCTACCAGCACGTCCGCCACCAACCGACGCTCTCCGACCTCGCTACGTACGCCGCTGAGCGCGGGCTACCGGTGCTGGGCATCGACAACCTGCCGGGCTCCGTGCCGCTGGAGACGTACGACCTGCCTCGGGAGTGCATCCTGCTCTTCGGCCAGGAAGGCCCCGGGCTCACCGACGACGCGCATCAGATCTGTACGTCCGTCCTCTCCATCGCCCAGTTCGGCTCAACCCGCTCCATCAACGCCAGCGCCGCGGCCGCCATCGCCATGCACGCCTGGATCCGCCGACACACCTTCGATCAGCATGTGGGCTGATCACGCGGTCTGGTGGCAGATCTATCCGCTTGGGTTCACCGGGGCCCCGCCGGTGGCGCAGGCGACGGTCGTGCATCGGTTGCCGCAGCTGGAGAGCTGGCTCGACTACGCGATCGACCTCGGCTGTAACGGGCTGCTGCTCGGGCCCGTGTTCGCCTCCGAGACGCACGGCTACGACACCGTCGACCACTTCCGGATCGACCCGCGCCTCGGCGACGACGCCGACTTCGACCGGCTGATCGCGCAGGCCCACGCCCGAGGACTCCGGGTCGCCCTCGACGGTGTCTTCAACCATGTCGCGCGCTCCTTCGCGCGCCCGGAGTGGTTCCGCCGCGGTGGCCTCGACACCTTCGAGGGGCACGAACAGCTGGTTGCCCTCGACCACAGCAACCCCGAGGTCGCGCAGTACGTCGGTGACGTCGTGCGGTTCTGGATCGATCGCGGTGTCGACGCGTGGCGCCTGGACGTGGCGTACGCCGTACCGCCCGAGTTCTGGCGTGATGCTCTGCCGCGGGACTGCGACAGCTGGTACTTCGGCGAGATGATCCACGGGGACTACGCGGGGTACGTCGAGAAGAGCGGGCTCGATTCCGTGACGCAGTACGAGCTCTGGAAGGCGATCTGGAGTTCGCTCAACGATCGCAACTTCTACGAGCTCTCGTACGCGCTCGGCCGGCACAACGCGCTGCTCGACACGTTCGTCCCGCAGACGTTCGTCGGCAACCACGACGTGACCCGCCTCGCGACCCGGCTCGAGGACGAACGCCACCTCGGCCACGCGCTGGCGATCCTGTTCACCGTCGCCGGCGTACCGAGCGTCTACTCGGGCGACGAGCAGGCGTTCCGGGGTCTCAAGGAGGACCGCGCCGGCGGGGACGACGCGATCCGGCCGGCGTTCCCCGCGTCGCCCGACGAGCTGGCGCCGTACGGCCGGTCGACGTACCGCCTGCATCAGGAGCTCATCGGCGTACGGCGTCGCCACCCGTGGCTGACTCGGGCGCGGACGACCGTCGAGCACCTCACCAACGAGTCGCTCGCGCTGCGCAGCAGTCATGGCGAGGAGTCGGTCCTGCTGCTGCTGAACATCTCCGACGAGGAGCAGCGCTTCCCGCTCGACAGCACCCCGCCCGTCCCCGCCCACAGCTGGGAATTGTTGACAAGTCCGTAACCTTCCGCCGCTTGCGCCCGTTGTTCTCGGTAAGACAGAAGTGAGGCTTCTCGTCGCGCTGGGTTCGGTGACGGGACACATGGGGGTTTGCTGATGAACGCTCTGTGGGACGAACTGATACACGAGTTGGGCACCGTGCGCGCGTTGAGCGCGGCGGCTCTGGAAGCGCGGTCGGAGACCTCGAGGGTCGCGCTGATCACCTTGCTGGACGCCGAGACCGCGGAGATCTCGGCGATCCTCGACCGCATCCTCCGTTCGGAGGCGTCGTCAGCGGCCTAGCACGCTGCTGACGGCCTGTTTCAGCGTTTCGGTCGCGTCGCCGAGCTGCTCGGACACGGACTGCGCCGCCTTCACCCAGGCGTCGCCGCCGATGCCGGTGAGCACGGTGAACCGGCCCTTGCCGACCACGTCCAGCGTGCTCACGGTGTCCGATCCGCGCGTCAGCCAGCAGTGCGGGATCCGGGCGCCGGGCCACGTCGTCGGGTGGTAGTACAGCTCGTGATCCCGCTCGTACGGCGGCTCCGGCGTACCGTCGTCGATCACGGCGGACGAGCGGTAACGCTGCCCGAGTTCGACGCCGTGCGCGTTGAACTCGTAATCCTTCAGCTCGATCGCCTTCCGCAGCTCCTCGCGCTGCGCGGCTGCGGTTGGCGTGTCGTCCTTGCGCGACTCGATCGTCCGTCCGGCCGGCGCGTCCGGCGTCATGCCGAGCGCGCGGAAGATCTGGCCGAACTGGTTGCGGCTCTTGTTGGCACGGTCAACGATCCGCCCGCGCCGATCCCGCCGATCTGCGCGCCGGGCTGCAGTACCCAGTACAGGACGCTCGGGCGATGGGCGACGTACCGGCTGAGATCGGCCTCGAACACGATGTTCGTCGACCCTTCGATGTCCATCGCGCCGGCCATCGGAAGATCGATGTCCAGGACGATGTTGTCGACGCCGTACGTGGACAGGAAGAGGGAGGCGGCGCCGCCGGCCGGGCCACTGCCGACGATCAGAACGTCCGTGGTGATCACTGCTGGGCCTCCTCGGTCGTGGCGAGCACCAGGTCGTAGTCGACGGTGTAGTAGGGCCGCTCCGGCGTACTGCCGTCGGGGGCCTCGGTGCCGGCGGGGTGTTCGGTGAAGTCGGCGATGAGCGACTGTTTGACGCCGAACACCGCATCGGTGTCGAGGTATTCGTCGCCCGCCGCGAAGACGTGCGTGATCAGGCGGCTGTACCCGGGCGCCGTGACCATGAAGTGGATGTGCGCCGGGCGCATCGGGCCGCGACCGCCCGCCCGGAGCAGCTCGCCGACTGGGCCGTCGTCGGGGATCGGATAGGCGACCGGCTTGACCGCCCAGAACCGGTAGTTGCCCTCAGCATCGGTTGTCAGATGGGCGCGATTCTGCGGACCGTCGAGGTCCTTCTGTACGTCGTAGAACCCGTCCTCGTCGGCCTGCCAGGTCTCGACGAGCGCCTGCGGGATCGGCTGGCCCTTGGTGGTGAGGACACGCCCGCTCACCAGGCACGGCTGTCCAGGAGCGCCGTTCGAGATGTCGCCGCCGAGCCGTACCTCGGGAGATCCTTCGACGAAAAACGGCCCGAACACAGTGGACTGCGTGGCCTCGGGCGGCTTCCGGTTCCCCAGACCGACTGTGAGCATCGACAGCCCGAGTACGTCGGCCAGCAGCACGAACTCCTGTCGCGTGCCGGTCGAGATCTGACCGGTCCGGGTGAGGAAGTCGATCGCGGTGAAGTATTCGTCCTCGGTGAGGTCAACCTCGCGGGCGAACGCGTGGAGGTGCCGCACGAGGGCGCTCATCACCTCCCGGTAGCGGCCGCTGGGGCTGTCCCCGAAGCTGGCCACCACCGCCGCGGTCAGCTCATCTCCTTGCAGGTCCATCCGGTCTCCTCGCTCATCAAGGTCGCGTACCGGACCAGGCGCGGGTCAAGATCCCCCGCATCAGGTCCTCCGTCACCGGGACGGGGTTGTCTGTCGGCTTGAACGCTGCGGCGGCTTCCGTGACCTGTGTCTCGGTCAGTCCCAGCTCCCGCAAGCTCGTCGCCACGCCAGCCGCCTTGTACAAGTCGAACAGCTGAGCCGCCAAGCTGCTCGGCTCCTCTGTGCCTAGGGTGGCCGCGAGACGTGCTGCTGCTTGCGGAACAGCGGGTGCGTTGACGCGGGTCACCTGTGGAAGGACTGCCGCGTGCGTCTCGGCGTGCGGCAGGTTGTAGGTGCCGCCCAGTAAGTGGCACAGCTTGTGATGCAGTCCGGTTCCAGCCGTCGCCAACGCTGAGCCCGCCAAGCAGGCGCCGTACAGGAGGTTGCTTCGAGCATCCAAATCGTCGGGTGCGAGTAGCACGTCCCGCAAGCCTGTGCTCAACGCCCGCAGGCCTTCCACCGCGGTCAGCTCCGTGATCGGATCGGCCTTCGGTGTCCAGGTCGCTTCCACGCAATGCGCGATCGCATTCGCCACGCTCGCCGCCGTCACCTTCAACGGCAGCCCGCGGCTCAGCATCGGGTCATAAATCACCACCCGCGGCAGCACCCGCATGTCAGTCCCTGTGCTCTTACGCCCAGCTGCTGTCTCACCCCACACTGGCGTCATCTCAGACCCTGCGTAGGTAGTAGGTACGGCAACTATCACGACCTGTTCGGCGGTGAGGGCGATGGCTTTGGCGAGGCCGATTGCGGAGCCGCCACCGATCGCGACGACGGCGTCGGCGCCGGTCTCGCGTGCTGTGGTGCGCGCCTGCTCGGCGACCTCGGTGGGGACATGCTGGGCCACGCCGTCGATCCGGCCCGCGAACAGATCGCCCAGTTGCGCCTCGACCACGTCGGCCGCGGCACGCGCGGAGTACGTCGCCACCACGAGCGCCCGCCGTACGCCGAGCGCTTCGACCTCAGTCGCGACCCGGTCGAGGGCACCGGCACCGAACACCACCCGCCCGGGCAGGAACGTGTGCACGAACCCGGCACCAGGCGGCGCCGCATCGACTGGACGTGGCATCGGCAGCTCCGCTAGGATTTCGCTCAGCGAATAGTTTTTCTTTCAACGAAGAGCAGGCTAGCCGATGCCGGGTGACGCGTCTACGGGCACGTTTCTGCAAGGTCTGGAGCGCGGTCTCGCGGTCATCCGCGCGTTCTCGACCGAGGCACCCTCGCTGACGCTCAGCGAGGTGGCGCGCGCCGTCGGCATCACTCCCGCGACCGCACGCCGGATCCTGCTCACGCTGGAAGAACTCGGCTACGTACGCAGCGACAACCGCCGCTTCTCCCTCACTCCACGGGTCCTCGCCCTCGGCTGGGCGTATCTGTCCTCCCTGGACCTCGGCGAACTCGCGGGCCCGTTCATGGAGGAACTCAGCGCCAAGACCCGCGAATCCTGCTCGATCGCGACCCTCGATCTCCCGGACATCGTGTACGTCGCCCGCGTACCGACCAGCCGGATCATGACCGTTGCCCTCGGAGTCGGCGCCCGGCTGCCGGCGTACCCGACCTCGATGGGCCGGGTCCTCCTCGCTGCGTTGCCCGACGAAGACCTCACGGCGTACCTCGAGACCGTGCAGGCCGAGCCGCTCACGGATCGCACGCTCACCGCCCCGGACGACCTGCGCGCCAGCATCACCCAGGCGCGCGCCGACGGATACGCCCTGGTCGACCAGGAGCTCGAACTCGGCCTCCGCTCGATCGCCGCCCCCATCCACAACTCCCGCGGCCGTGTGATCGCCGCGCTCAACATCTCCGCCCACGCGTCCCGCTCGACCGCGACGTCCCTCTGTGAGGAGTTCCTCCCACATCTTCAGCAGGCCGCCAGGCAGATCACGACGGCCCTGACTCACCGCGGCAACTTCTGACATCGGCGCCGAATCCGGAAGCGGTCTGTCCGGAACCGGGCCTAGCATCGAATGCATGGATCAGTCGTTCAGCGGCGAGGTGATCGAGTGGCGCGGTCCGGCGCCGTACTACTTCGTCCCCGTGCCGGACGAGGAGGGCGACGCGCTGCGGACCTTCGCCTCGGCTGCCAGCTACGGCTGGGGAATGCTGCCGATTCGCGCCCGGATCGGCAGCACCGAGTGGAAGACCTCCTTGTACCCCAAGGACGGCAGCTACTTGCTCCCGTTGAAGGACGCAGTGCGCAAGCCGCAGGGACTGGATGCAGGCGACACGGTGGATGTCCGGCTGATGCTGGACGCGCTGCCCCACAGGGAGAAGCGCCCTGCGCCTCCAAGGGCACCCGTCCCGCGCCCGACGGGCTCCCGCGAACCAATCGCCGCGGACCAGCTCACGATCGTCCCTGCGAACGAGGCGACTGCTGAGGATCTCAAGGCGGTCTTCGGGACCCGTGGCGACACTGCCCGCTGCTCGTGCCAGCGGTTCCGGATGCTTCCCAAGGAATCCTGGGCCTCGGAAGGCCCCGAAGAGCTGGCCGCGCGGCTCTGCGACCAGACCGCCTGTGGAACCCCGGAGGCCAAGACCACGAGTGGTCTGGTGGCGTACCTCGACGGCGAGCCCGTCGGCTGGTGCGCCGTCGCGTCGCGCGCCGACCACCCGAGGCTGCTCCGCGACAACCGCATCCCCTGGATGGATCGCAACGAGGACAAGGCCGACACGACGGTGTGGGCCGTGACCTGCTTCGTGACCCGCGTCGGCTTCCGGCGTCGTGGGATCAGTCGCGCCCTCGCCCGTGCCGCCGCCGACTTCGCCCGTGATCGCGGCGCCCGCGCTGTGGAGGGCTACCCCGATTTCGTCGACGGCGGATCGGTCGGCACTCTCGGCACGTTCGCGGACGCCGGCTTCGCCGAGGTGGCCCGGCCCGGCAGGCGCCGCGCGGTCATGCGGATCGACTTCTGAACTTCCCGCGCGTCAGGCCTTCAGCTCCGCGAGGATCTGCAGGTAGTGCGGGTTGTTCATGATGCCGATCAGGTTGCCGAACGGGTCGACGACCGACGCGGTGCGGAAGCCCGTGTTGTTGCCGCGCTCAACGATTCCTTCGTTGAGCGTCGCCCCGAGCTCGAGCAGCCGCGCGAGCGTGCCCTCCAGATCGTCGACGTGCCAGTTCACGATCGCCCCCGCCGCGGTCGGACCGACCTGGTGTGTCGCGTACTTGGCGTCGATGATCCCCAGCTCGCACTGGAAGTCCCCGAACCGGAACTCGACGTACGCCGGCTCCTCCGCAGTCGGCACGGCGTAGTACGCCTCGATCCCCAGCAACTCTTCGTACCAGCGTCGCGCCGCCTTCACGTCACTCGCGTAGAAGCTGACAGTCGCAAGCCCTCGCAACATCGTGGTGGTCCTCTCTCAGGTGTTTCCCCGGTTGACGACCACCACGATTCCACCCAAAGTGCTCACCGAGTGAGCACTTTGTTCAGGTCGGTCCTAGTCGGTTTGGGTGACCTTGCGGAGGCCGCGGGGAGCGTCGGGGTCGAGGCCGAGTTTGCGGGCCAGGAGCTCGATGGCGCGTTGGGCCGGGATGACCAGCGCGAGCGGGGCGAGGGTTTCCGGGAGGTCGGGGCCGGCCAGGTTCACGTCGCAGCGGGAGGCGAAGGTCGGGTCGCCGCCGATGCCGAGGATCTTGCTGCCCTTCTCGCGGACGATGCCGGCCAGCTCGGTCATCCCGGGCAGGGCGGGACCTTCGCCGGCCGCGACCAGGATGGTCACCAGGTCGGAGTCGACGACCGCGATCGGGCCGTGCTTCAGGTCGGCGTACGAGAGCCCGCGGACCGGCTGCAGGCAGGTCTCCTCGAGCTTCAGCGCGACCTCGAGCGTCGTGCCGAACGTCAGACCGCGACCACTCGCGAGCACGTCGTGCGCCGCCGCCAGCAGGTCTGCCGCCGCCTCGACCGAGCCGGACAGCATCTTGGTCGCGGCGTCCGGGACCCGCGCGATATCGGCGTCGAGCGTCCCCGGCCGCGGCGCGAGCGCGTCCACGGCGACCGTGATCGCGGCCAGCTGCGTCGTATACGTCTTCGTGGCCGGTACGGCGAGCTCCTGGCCGGCCTGGGTGATCAGGGCGACGTCGGCCGTCGAGGCCAGCGGGCTGTTGCCGTCGTTCGTGATGCCGACGATCGCCGCGCCGTTCCGTTTCGCCCACTCGGCCGTGTCGACGATCTCCTGGGTCGCGCCCGACTGGCTGACGGCGACGACCAGCGAGTTCGAGAGGTCCAGGTTCGCGCCGTACAGCGTGGCCACCGACGGAGCGGCCAGCGACGCCTGCCGGCCGGCGTGGATCTCGGTCAGGTAGCGGCCGTAGACCCCTGCGTTGTCGGACGATCCGCGCGCCACGAAGATCACGTTCCGGCGCCCGGCGGCCAGTCGGGTGATGTCGTGCCGCAGCGGCAGAACATGCTCGAAGGTCGCGGCGAGCGCGGCCGGCTGCTCGGCGATCTCGGCCGCCATCCGGGTTTCCTGGGCGGGGACAGACACCACTACGATCACTGGTCCTATCTGGTCTTAACAGGTATGCTGCGCACGATAGCAGTGAGCGGCGCCCCGGGGCACCCCCGAGGCCCGCCCAGGTCTGGAGGATCGAGATTCCATGGTGGCGACGAAGCGGGCCCAGGTCCGATCGGTGCTGGAACGGCTGATCGACGTCGAGCTGCATCCCGGGGACCCGATCCCCTCCGAGCGCGCCCTGGTGGACAAGCTGAACGTCTCCCGGGTGACCGTCCGGCAGGCGATCAGCGACCTGGTCGAGTCCGGCGCCCTGGAACGGGTGCACGGCAAGGGGACCTTCGTCACCGGTCCGCAGGTCGACTCGCAGCTGCACCTGACCTCGTTCTCCCGGGAGATGCGGGCCCGTGGGCTCGAGCCCGGGACCGTGGTGCTGTCGGCCAGCGAGATCGAGGCCTCCGACGAGACCGCGAAGGGCCTGCGGGTCGCGAAGGGCACCAAGGTGATCCGGGTCGAGCGGCTCCGCACGGCCGACGCGTCGCCGATGGCCTACGAGGTCGGCTACTACCCGTCCGCGCTCTTCCCCGGCCTGCTCGGCCGTGAGCTCGGCACCCTCTACGACGTCTTTGCCAGTGAGTACGACGTCGTCGTCACCTCCGGTGAGCAGACCGTCCGGGCGGACAACGCCGACGGTCATGTCGCCCGGGTGCTCGGCGTGGCCCGGCGGGCACCCCTGCTGGTCCTCGAGCGCACCACCTTCGCCGGCCGCAAGGTCGTCGAGCTGTCCTGGTCGGCCTACCGTGCCGACCGCTACCGGCTGCACATGGCCCTGACCCCCCGCGGCCCGCGCACCGGGTCGGCCTGAGCCTGACGCGCGGCCGTCATCGGGCCGCAACGAACTGGACCTGTCCTGTTCATCAACTGGTCTACATCCCTGTCGAATGCTCCCCGGCCACCGGGCCGGTTCGGCAGGTGGGCCGCCGGATCCGACGAAGTGCCCGGCAGCAATACTGGAGCCGAACCCACAAGAACTGTGTTGTGAGGAGTACCGCGAGACATGCCTATTGCAACCCCTGAGGTCTACGCCGAGATGCTGGACAAGGCCAAGCAGAACCGCTTCGCCTACCCGGCCATCAACGTCAGCTCCTCGCAGACGCTGATCGCCGCGATCCGCGGTTTCGCCGAGGCGGGCTCGGACGGCATCGTCCAGGTCTCCACCGGCGGTGCCGACTACCTGTCCGGTTCCACCGTGAAGAACATGGTGACCGGCTCGGTCGCGCTGGCCGCCTACGCGCACGAGGTCGCCAAGAACTACCCGGTGAACATCGCGCTGCACACCGACCACTGCCCGAAGGACAAGCTCGACGGCTTCGTCCGGCCGCTGCTGGCGATCTCCGCCGAGCGCGTCGCCCGGGGCGAGAACCCGCTGTTCCAGTCGCACATGTGGGACGGCTCGGCGGTGCCGCTGGCCGAAAACCTGGAGATCGCCAAGGAGCTGCTGGCCCAGACGGCCGCGGCGAAGATCGTCCTGGAGATCGAGGTCGGCGTCGTCGGTGGCGAGGAGGACGGTGTCGCCAACGAGATCAACGAGAAGCTGTACACCACCGTCGAGGACGGCCTGGCCACGGTCGAGGCGCTCGGCACCGGTGACAACGGCCGCTACCTGACCGCGCTGACCTTCGGCAACGTGCACGGCGTCTACAAGCCGGGCGCGGTCAAGCTGCGGCCGGAGATCCTCGCGGAGATCCAGGACGCGGTCGGCGCCAAGGTCGGCAAGGAGCGCCCGTTCGACCTGGTGTTCCACGGCGGGTCCGGCTCGACGCTCGAGGAGATCCGGGCGGCGGTCGACAACGGCGTCATCAAGATGAACGTCGACACCGACACGCAGTACGCGTTCACACGGCCGGCGGCGGGGCACATGTTCGCCAACTACGACGGCGTGCTGAAGGTCGACGGCGAGGTCGGCAACAAGAAGGCCTACGACCCGCGCGCGTGGGGCAAGGCGGCCGAGGAAGGTATGGCGAAGCGCGTCGCGGAGGCCTGCGAGGACCTTCGCTCGACGGGAACGTCGCTGAACGCCTGACATCATCTGATCCTCCTGTAGGGGGTCTGCGAAGGGCTCACCGCCACTGGCGGTGGGTCCTTCTGTCACATCCGGGCGAAGTGGCGGATTCCGGTGCGGCGGGCGGCTCGGGTGAACGTGGTGCGGATGCGGTCGGCCACGGTCGGTGGGTCGGCGAGGTCGGCCCAGGAGATCCAGCAGTGCTCGACGGGTTGCGGCCCGTCGGGTTCGGCGGCGGTCGGCTCCGGGATCGGCTCGTCGACGGAAGGCTCGAATTCCTCGCACCAGAAGGGGAAACGCGGTTCGAACTCGACGACAGTGCGCTCGTCGGGGAACCACAGACCTTCGGCCGCGGAGACGCCGGGATCGGCCGGCTCGGCGTCGGGCGGTGGTGCGGGGCTGGGCACCGGGAGGCCCGCATCGGCGAGGATGAAGCGCAGGCGGGACTCCGCGATCGAGGCCGAGCCGGTGAGCCGGTCGAGAACCTTCAGGGCGCGCTTGCTGCCGTGGTCGAGCCGGGTGATCGCGTGATTCAGCGTGCGGCGGTTGACGAGTCCGGCGTACATCGCGGCGTCGGCGAGCACGACCGCGGGCTCCGGTGGTGCGGTCGCGGCGACCTCGGCGATCGCGCGGGCAGGCGAGGCCAGGCGGAGCCTGTTCCACAGTTGGAGGCCGGGGCCCACTGGGTCGCGGATGTGGCGGTGCACGCCGCGGAGCCGGCCGGAGCGTCCGTCCGGCGCGGTCACGTGAACTCGGGTCAGGTCGAGGCCCCAGACCGGCAAGGCATGCAGAGCCGCCGCGGACTGGTGGCTGGCGAAGACGCTCGGTCCGCTGGAGCGCAGGACGTTGTGGATCCGGCGGAGGTAGAGGACTTCGTCGGTGACCAGCATCAGTGAACGGTGGGCGGCATAGGTGCCCCGCCGGATCCGGCGCCAGGAGCCGGAGTGGAGCAGGGAGTCGATGTCAGCGTCGGGGTAACCACAGGCACGTGCGTCGGCCCGGGTGAAGACACCGCCCCGGATCGACGCCATCACAGCGAGTTGAGGATTCATGCCCCAGAAGGTGCCGCGATCCACCGTCGCTCGGACCCACGATTTTCAATCTGTGGAGAACTCGTGCCGCACCCAGACGTTCGGCTCGACGTACACCGCGCGATCGGCGACCACGTCACACTCCACCGGAACGAGGGCGCCCGAAACCTCGACGGGACCGCTGCGGTCGAACGGAAGTCCGGTCCAGGAGCGCCATTCCGCAAGGGATCCCGCGATCACCCACGAGGCCGGCGCGACGCAGACGATCCGTCCGCCGGCGCGCACGTGGGTGCGCAGCCAAGGATCGAGGGGGAGACCGTCGGAGCGGGTGCGCGAGGCGTAGTCGTCCATCGCGACCAAGGGCTGGAGGTGCTTGCGCGTCGGGCGGACAGGGGCATCGAGCGCGTCGAGGCCGAGGTTCGCGGCCGCGTTGCGGAGCGCGGCGAGGAGGAGGGCGGCGACGCCCTCGCCCTGGAAATCCCGGGCGACGCTGATGTTCAGGGCACAGGCAGTGTCGGGCCGGACGCCGTGGCGGGCGTCGGTGAAGGCGCGGACGACCGACTGTTCCCAACCTCCGGCCGGGAAGGTGCCGCCGGCGAGCTGGACCGCGTGCGCGTCGCCGACGGGTTCGCCGTCCGAGGTGGCGATCAGGCAGGTCTCGGCGAACGTCTCGACCGTCTGCGCGAAGTACGCCTCGGAGACGCGGTTGTGGCGCATGAAGGCCGGCCAGTCGCCCACGTCGATATCCGCATGAGCGAGATCCGGGCGATCAGCGACGGAGGTGATCTCCAGGGTGCGCCCGGAGCGCAGTTCGGGCATAAAAAAGGCCCGTCATGTGTCTATGACGAGCTCTGCGCGGGTTGGTACCCAGGGTTGCCAGAGGAGGGGCATGTTGGCCTCGGACGGGGTGCGGTTGCCTTTCCGCTCGTTGCAGGAGGCATGGGCCGCGACGGCGTTCAGCCACTCGGTGCGGCCGCCCCTGGACCTGGGTTGAACATGGTCCATGGTGTCGGCGTTCTCGAGACCGCAGTACGCGCACCGGAACTTGTCCCGCCGCAGGACGCCGTGCTTGCTGTACTTCATCCGGCCGGCCGCGTAGCGCCAGTGCGTCACGACGTACCGGACCAGGCGGAGGACTCGAGGAACCGGAAACGGGCCGATCGTTCGCTCTCCGTGCGACTCTTCCACCACTGCGACCTCCCGCACCAGCATCCGGATGGCGTGCTGGATCGAGACGGTGTGCAGCGGTTCGTACGACGCGTTCAGGACTATGACGCTCATCCGGTGCCTCCTTCCGGCCGTAGCTGGGAACCACGGCGGTTGATGCAGGGTCTCAAGCATCCGTGGCCGCCGGGTGAACGGTCAACGGATTTCGCCAGACGGTCACGTGCCGGTACGGCTGCGTGATCGGCGAAGATGTGCTTATGGAATTGAACAATCTGCTGTCCGGTCCACCCGAGACACTACTACCGGTCGACCCGGCCGCGGCGGAACTCGCCGACGGGGCCGCTCCGGCGGACGTCGCGGCCAAGTACCCGACGTCGTCCCTGGCCTGGGCCGTGCTCGCCGAGGCGGCGCTCGCGGACGGGCGCACGATCGAGGGGTACGCGTACGCGCGCACCGGCTACCACCGGGCCTTGGACCTGCTCCGCCGGAACGGCTGGAAGGGTCACGGACCGGTGCCGTGGGAGCACGAGCCGAACCGTGGGTTCCTGCGCGCGCTCGCGGCGCTCGGGAAGGCCGCGGCGCTGATCGACGAGAAGGACGAGGCCGAGCGCTGCGTCACGTTCCTGCGGGACTCGTCGCCGGCCGCAGCCGACGCTCTGAGCTGAAACCCGCTTGTGGGGTTGGGCACCCGGCGGAATGATCTGCCGGGTGACCAGCCCTTATGCCCAGGACGGATTCGGCGTCGGGTTCGACTGGGGGCCGGTCGGCGCCGGAGTCGTTGCCGGTGACATCGTCGCGGTCGTCGACGTGCTGTCGTTCACGACGGCGGTGACGGTGGCGGCCGATCTCGGGGTCGACGTCTACCCGTACCGGTGGCGAGACGAGACGGCAGTCGCGTACGCCGAGCAGTACGGCGCGAAGCTGGCCGTCGGCCGTTCCGAGGCCGGTCCCGGCGACGTCAGCCTGTCGCCTGTCTCCATCCGGCGAGTGACCGGAATCACCAAGCTCGTGCTGCCGTCGCCGAACGGGTCGACGATCGCGAAGCTGCTCAGCGACACCGGCGCGACGGTGATCGCGGTGTCGCTGCGCAACCGGCTTGCGGCTGCTGAGTGGGTGACGAGGCAGTTGGCCGGGCGGCCGGCGGCGAAGGTCGTGGCGATTGCCGCGGGCGAGCGATGGAAGGACGGGTCGCTCCGGCCGGCGGTCGAGGACCTGTGGGGCGCCGGCGGGTTCCTGAGCGCCCTCCGGAGCGACGACCTCTCCCCGGAAGCGCGAGCGGCGGTCGCGGCGTACGACGCTGTTGCCGGCGAGCTGCCCAAGCTGCTGCACGAGTGCGCCGGCGGTCGCGAACTCACGCAGTACGGCTATCCGGAGGACGTGGCGATCGCGGCCGAGGTGGATCAGAGCCGCAGCGTGCCCGTGCTCCGGGACGGTATGATGTTCCGGTCAACTTGAAGCATCGAGATTCTGCCCGTTGACAGTGCCGGCAGGCGGCGAGCGTCCCCGTTTCCTGCCGAACATGGACGGTTCTAGGCGGACGGACAGACCGGCGAAGCTGGACGCCCACGGTCGGGTCCCCGCCCCTCCGGGCAGCGGAAGGTCTCACCGTGCCGGCTCTCACCGGACGGATCGACGCGCCCGCCAACACCTACGCAGCGGTACTGCGTACTCCTGGCGCGTGGAAGTTCTACCTGGCGGCGGCCCCGGCCCGGATCGGGATCGCCATGACCGGCCTCGGCATCGTCTGGCTGGTCCACGGATCGACCGGCTCGTACGCCGCGGCCGGTAGCGTCACCGGCGGCTTCGCGGTCGCCGAGGCGGTCGCCGGACCGCAGGTCGCCCGGCTCATCGACCGTTTCGGCCAGACCCGGATGTTGCCGATCACCCTGCTCGCGCACGCGGCCGCGGTCGCCGTCCTGATCGGTCTGACCGTGTCAGGTGCGCCGCTCGCCGCGCTGATCGCGGCCGGAGTTCTGGCCGGCGGTTCACTGCCGCAGGTCAGTGCGCAGACCGGCGCACGGTGGTCGCATGCGCTCCGGGACACACCGCTCCTGTCGACGGCGTTCGCACTGGAGTCGCTCAGTGTCGGCGTCGCCTTCATGGTTGGTCCAGTGCTGGTCGGCATGGTGAGCTCGTCCAGCAGTCCGGCAACAGGCTCAACACTCGCAGCCAGTCTGCTGATGGCAGGTGGCTTCTTGCTCGCATCACAGCGCGGTACGGCGCCGCCGCCGAGCAAGGCAGGTCAGCACGAGAGCCCCAAACGCCTGCTGCACAAGCGGTTCGTCGGCCTCGTCGGGACCAACATCGGCGTCGGTCTGTTCTTCGGCAGCATGCAGGTGTCCGTCACGGCGTTCGCAGTCTCGCGAGGTACGCCGGGTCTCGCCGGACCGCTCTACAGCATCACCAGCCTGGTGAGTCTGTTCGCCGGACTCCTGTACGGCGCGAGGCGCTGGCGGACCGCTCCGGAGACGCAGTTCGTCATCGCCTTCGTCTGGCTGGCCGCGAGCTGTGTGCCCCTGATCCTCGCGCACACACCACTGACCGCAGCTGTTGCGTTGGCCCTTCCTGGCTTGGCGATCGCGCCGTTCCAGACCCTGTCGGCTGTCCTGGCCGAGGCGACGGTCGACTCTGCCGTCCTGACTCAGGCGTTCACCTGGCTGAACTCGGGCGGCGCGGCAGGCATAGCCCTGGGCTCGGCGTTCGCCGGCTGGGTCGTCGACGGGCACAGCCCGCAGTACGGCTTCGGGGTAGCGCTCGGAGCGGCGCTGACGGCAACGGCGATGGCGGTGACCGTGAAGGTCAGCGGTAGGTGATCTGACGTTCGGCCGCGGCGCGTGCCGCGTACTCGGCCGGGGTCAGGCCGATCTGCTGCTTGAACTCGTTGGAGAAGTGCGCCTGGTCGAAGTAGCCGAGGGAAGCGGACAGTTCCGCGAGCTCGGCGACTTCGCCCTGGGCGAGCAGCTCGGCGCCGTCGTGCAGCCGGTAGCGCCGCAGCACCCACTTCGGGCCCACGCCGACGTACCGGCGGAAGAGCCGCTGCAGCGTGCGGATCGGTACGTCGAAACGCTCGGTGACCTCGTCCACGCGGGCCAGCGAGCGGTCGGCGGCCATCGTCGAGACGATCTCCCGCACCAGCTCGTACGACGGATCGGGCGGTGCCAGGTGATCGTGCAGGAACGCCTCGAACACCGCACGCCGCCGGACGTCGGACTCCGCCTCGAAGACCAGGTCCGTGAGTCGGTCGCCGTCCGGGAACACCGCGCTCAGCGGCAGCACCTCGTCGCGGAACGAGCCGACGTCCAGACCGGTGATCGCGCCGAAGCCGCCGGCCCAGAACTTCACCCCGAACGCGCGCCCGCGGCCGCGCAGCTCGCGTTCGAACTTACGCGTGCAGACGCCGTTCACGAAGGCGCCGCCGGGTTGCTCGAACGTCACGTTCACCGCCGGGAACGGCAGCACCTCGGCCGTGTACGGCTCGTCGAGATCCCATTCGACGATCCAGTACCACTCAACGAACCGCCCCGCCTCCGGCCCCGCGGCGAGCCGGTTCAGCGAGCGGTGCCGGGCCTGCTCGCGGGGGTGCAGGATCCCCTTCTCGCTGTTGGTCGGTTCGGTCAACGCCGGCTGTCGCTTTCTTCCAAGACCGTGCGGGGCTCAGCGGATTGACTGTGAGTCATGACGACGAACACCGTAAACCCCATCCCCGACAGTTATCACTCGCTGACCCCGTACCTGGCGGTCGCCGACGGGCCGAAGGCGATCGAGTTCTACACGTCGGTGTTCGGCGCCGAGGTGATCAGCCGGCAGGACATGCCGGACGGGCGGGTCGGTCAGGCGGAGCTCAAGTTCGGGAACTCGATGCTGCAGCTCAGCGACGAGATGCCGCAGATCGGGCTGCGGGCGCCGAACGGCGAGTGGGTGCACTCCTCGCTGGTGCACTACGTGCCGGACGTCGACGCGACGTACGCGAAGGCGATCGAGGCCGGGGCCACGTCGGTCGAGGCGGTGCAGACCTTCATGACCGGCGACCGGTTCGGCACGGTCATCGACCCGTTCGGGCATCGCTGGGCGATCCTGACGAAGGTCGAGGACGTGTCCCGCGAGGAGGCGGACCGGCGGGTGAAGGAGTGGCTGGCCACGAACCCGGAGGGCCTGGAATAGACCGGACATGAGGAAGCGGCCCGCCGGAACCGTCCCCTGCGGCAGTTTCGGCGGGCCGCTGACTAAGAGTGTGCACGCGATCACGGAAAATGGCAACCCGTCACCTGATGAAACAGATAGTTGAAACGGTCGCTTCGAGATTGTGGACAAGCCCGAAAGGCTGACGCCGCAGTCCGGTAGGCTTTGGTCGCAAGAGCCTGGATGCGTTGCCGGATGAATGTCCGGTGAACGTCTCCGGGCTTCACCGTTTCCAGCACAGGAGGGCTGAGATGCCCGCAATCGTGCTCGTCGGCGCCCAGTGGGGCGATGAGGGCAAAGGCAAGGCGACCGATCTGCTCGGCAACACGGGCGAGGTCATCGACTACGTGGTGAAGTTCAACGGCGGCAACAACGCCGGCCACACGGTCGTGATCGGGTCCGAGAAGTACGCGCTGCACCTGCTCCCGAGCGGCATCCTCACACCGGGTGTGACCCCGGTGATCGGCAACGGGGTCGTGGTCGACCTCAGCGTGCTGTTCGAGGAGCTCGACGCGCTGCAGGCGCGCGGAGTGGACCCGTCGCGGCTGGTGGTCAGTGCGAGCGCGCACGTGATCCCGCCGTACAACCGGACCCTCGACAAGGTCACGGAGCGGTTCCTCGGCAGCCGCCGGATCGGTACGACGGGCCGCGGTATCGGTCCGACGTACGCCGACAAGATGAACCGGATCGGGATCCGGATCCAGGACCTGTACGACGAGAAGATCCTCGAGCAGAAGGTCACCGGGGCGCTGGAGCAGAAGAACCAGCTGCTGGTGAAGGTGTACAACCGGCGCGCGGTCGAGATCCGCGAGGTCCTCGACGAGCTGCTCGGGTACGCGGACCGACTGAAGCCGATGGTCGCCGACACCAGCCTGCTGCTGAACAAGGCGCTCGACGACGGCAAGACCGTGCTGATGGAGGCCGGGCAGGCCACGCTGCTCGACGTCGACCACGGCACGTACCCGTTCGTCACGTCCTCGAACGCGATCTCCGCGGGCGCCTGCACCGGCACCGGGATCCCGCCGACCCGGATCGACCGTGTGATGGCCGTTGTGAAGGCGTACACCACCCGGGTCGGCGAGGGTCCGTTCCCGACCGAGCTGCTGGATGCGGACGGCGAGTGGCTGCGGCAGCAGGGCTTCGAGTTCGGTACGACGACCGGCCGGCCACGCCGGTGTGGCTGGTACGACTCGGTCATCGCCCGGTATGCAGCCCGTGTGAACGGCGTCTCCGACTTCGTCCTCACCAAGCTGGACACGCTGACCGGTCGCGAGCGGATCCCGGTCTGCGTCGCGTACGACGTGGGCGGTGTCCGGCACGACGAGATGCCGATGACCCAGACCGACTTCCACCACGCGGTCCCGGTCTACGAAGAGTTCGACGGCTGGTCGGAGGACATCTCTTCCTGCCGCTCGTTCGAGGACCTGCCGAAGGAAGCGCAGTCCTACGTCCGCGCGGTCGAGTCCCTCAGCGGCGCCCGGATCTCCGCCATCGGCGTGGGCCCGGAGCGCAGCCAGATCGTCCAGCTGTAACCACGCGCAGACCCGGTCGGACCACTTGAGTCCGGCCGGGTTGGCGATCGTCATACCGCGGTCATACCATCGTGTCATGGCGGTGAAGAAGAAGACCTTGTCCTTCGACGAGGAGCTCTGGTCGGCGGTCGAGCGTCGGGCCCGTGCGGCTCACACGACTCCCTCGGCCTACGTGAACGAACTGGTGGCCAAGAGCGAGCGCCTGTACCGCGGACTGGAGGCGGTGTCGGACTGGGAGTCCGAGCATGGCGCGCTGACCGCGGAGCAACTCGACTGGGCGGATCGCGCACTGGCTGACGCACAGGGGGAGTCGGTCGCCGACACGACGTCGAGCGTCGAGAACGACGACCGGGGTCCGCGCGCGTGACACAGCTGGTCTACGACGCCGGGGCGCTGATCGCGGCAGAGCGCAACGACCCGCGTTTGTGGGCGATTCACCTGCGCGCTCTGATGCGTGGTGTCGAGCCGAGCGTTCCCGCCGCGGTGCTGGCCCAGGTTTGGCGCGGGCACAAGCAGCGGGACCTGAGACGTCTCGTCGACGGATGTGAGGTTGTTCCGCTCACACAGGATCTGGCGACCAGGGTCGGGGAATTGCTGGCTGTCGCGGACCGGGCTGATGTCGTGGATGCGCAGGTCGTTGCCTGTTGTTTCGAGGCAGCGGCGACATGTGTTACCTCTGACCGCGGGGACATCGCTGATCTGGCGGAGGCCGCGCGTACGGGAGCCTGGCGAGGCAACACCCGATGGAAGGTCCCGATCATCTCGCTCTGATCCGGTCTCCTCGTCAGTTGCCGATGATGGGGAGGTCTCGGATGAACGGTGCGTTGCGGAGGTCGCCGAGGGTTGGGCGCTCGATGTTCGGGGTCTGGATCGGCGAGCGTGCCCAGTCGGCGCCGGCGCCTTGGGTGGCCTTGTAGAACATGAGGCCGCCGATCGCCAGCAGGACGACGGCGACGAGTGCGGACAGCCAGTGCGGGCGGAAGATGTTGCGTGCCGTGATGTGTGCGCCGCGGCGCAAGGAGCTGCCGCCGGGACCCCACCAGCAGCAGAACAACGCGGTCAGGGCCGCGCTCCCGAACCCGACAGCCGACAGCGGCCGCCAATCGAGGTCGTACGCCGAAGCGGCGAGACCGGTGACGATGCCGCCGACGACAACCGCTGTGAGCAGCGGCAGGATCAGGCACGGCAGTGTGATCAGGGCCGCGGTCGCGAGCTGCAGCGGGCTCGCTGCCGCCGCGACGACGCCGTCCGACTTCCCGGACCGGCCGCGGACCTGCCGGCGCCGCATGAGCGCCGTACTCGAGCGGTCGACCGTCCTGGCGAGAACCAGCAGCAGGATTGCCACTACCGCTCCGAGACCCGGAGTCAGAGCGACCAGGCCGGTGAGCGCGAGCATGAAGCCGACGATGACCGCGGTACGCCGACCGGTCGGAGGAGACTTCGCTGGTTGAGCTGGTTGAGCTGGTTGGGCCGGCTGGACCGGCGCCGGGTGAGCAGGCTGCTGATACGGCGCCGGAGGACCACTCTGGTACGGCGGCGCACTCTGGTACGGCGGCGCACTCTGGTACGGCGTCGGCGCGTACGGGTTGTAGCCGGCTGGAGGTGCTTCCTCGACCGGCTTCTTCGTGGCAGCGTCGCGGATCTTGTCCCGGATCGGGGTGAACGCCGACAACGGCGGAATCACCGGCGGAACCAACTGCGCCACCTCGGTCGGTGTCGGGCCGCTCGGCTCCTCCTCGACCGCGGGCTCCTCCGTCGGCATGAGCTTCGTCACGAGCTTGGTCGGCGGTACGGCGGCCACGGTCTGAGCTTCACGTGGCGGGAGCGCGTCGCGACCCTCGGCGTACCGGCTGAGGCCGGTCATGATCTCTTCCTGCGTCGGCCGATCGGCCTTGTTGGGTGAGAGCGCCGCCGCGAGCAGTGACTTCAGCCGCGGGTCCAGCCCGTCGAGGTCGGCCTGGCCCGAGTGCACCCTGGCCAGCACCGCCTCGAACGGTCCCTTGCCGAACGGCCGGCGTCCGGTCGCGGCGAACGCCGCAGTGGCCGCCCAGCCCCACCAGTCCGCGGACTGCGACACCATCTCGCCCTCGATGAGCTCAGGTGCCAGGTAACCCGGCGTACCGATCACCAGGCCGGTCTGAGTGAGTCGCAGGTCGTCGGCGGCCTGTGCGATGCCGAAGTCGATCATCACCGGCTTGCCGTTGCACATCATCACGTTGCCGGGCTTGAGGTCGCGGTGGATCACTCCGGCCGCGTGGATCGCCTGGAGCGACTCGGCCAGGCAGCCGGCCAGTGGGAGCCACTTGCGCGGGGTCAGCGGTCCGCGCTCGTCCACCTGCTCGTCCAGCGGGCGGCCAGGAACGAAGCGGGTCACCAGGTAGGGCCGCTCGCCCTCCAGGTCGTGGTCGAGGATGCCGGCCACACCAGGGTGATTCACCTTCTGCAGTGTGGTCGCCTCGCGCTGCAACCGGGCCCGCGCGATCGGGTCGTGCGCCACGTGTGACCGCAGCACCTTCAGCGCGACCTCTTGCCGTTCCGGCCCTTCGGCCAGGTAGACAACACCCATACCGCCCTGTCCGAGCCGTCGGATCAGTCGGTACGGCCCGACCCGCTCTTCCACCTCCTCTTCCCGGGTGGAAGGCGGCCCCCCTGTCACTGACATGCCTTCTACGGTACGTCGACATCAGACCAATCCATCCTGATCGGCAGGGTGAAGGTCAGGAGACCCGTTCCGATGGCGTTCGTGATCCACGGACCCGCGCGCAGGTGGGCCTGATAGGTGAGGGCAGTCGCTCCGGTTGGCGGACCGGACAGCTGCAGCACCAGCTTGCCCGGCTGGTAAGCGACAGACGTCACCGTGACCGCAGCACCATCCACTCGGAAGTCAGCAGCCACTCCGTCCTGCACAGTGAGCGGGTCGTTGGAGCGCAGCCGCACGGTCAGTTGCGAGCCGCTGGCCGTGACATCAAGCGGGTTAGGCGGAGCCACGCCGGCGGACGGTCCGCCGTACAGATCGCGCGCGAGTACGGCGTACGTGTGGTCACCCATGTCGCGGTAGCCGCCGGCGTACGCGTAGTGGCATCCGTCGTGGCCGGAGAGCCCTGTGGTCGACAGTACGGTGACGCCGAGCGTGTCACCCATCTCACGCTGTGCCTCACGCAGGTTGGTCAACGTCGAGTTGCTACAGGGCGACGTACGGACTTGGTAGACGTAGTACTTCGGTGTCGTCCCGAAGTCGGAACGCCAGTCCTGCAGGAGCGACGTGAAGCCGCTGACGTGCACAGCCGCGTTGTCGTTGTCGGACTCGCCCTGGTACCAGAGAACGCCGCGGAGGTGGCCGATGACGCCAGCCGCCGTCAGGCGCTGCCGGAGCCGGCCGTAGTTGGTCGTGATGTCGTCGGGGCTAGCGTCGTTGCGCTGGAAGAAGCTGATCGGCTGCCCGCCGTGCGCACCGTTGATGAGTGCGATCGGGACCTTGTACTTGTTGACGAGCTGCCGCCCCATCCGGATCGCCCACTGCCCGACCGAGCCCGACTGCCGGGACACGTCACCGGTCGCGTAGCCCCAGACCCGGTCCGCGGCGGAGATCGACGGATCGGAGACCGGACTGCCGAAGCTGCGCAGGTACGGCGACTCCTCGCCACTCGCGGCGCCGTTGTACATCGACGCTTCCGCGTTGGACTGCCCTTGCACGACGTACGCATCGCCGGACACGATGCCCTCACGCCGAGCGACGACACGTCCGAGCGCCTTCAGCTCGAACGTGTACTCGTGCAGCCCCGCCTTGATCCGCGGCGTGAAGCGGAAGTCTCGCGACGCCGACGTGTAGACCTCCGTCTCGCCGTTCCCGGTCACCGTCAGCTGCACGCTCTTGACCCGCGGATCCGTCATCCGTCCGGCGACAGGCACCGTCGCGCGTCCAGTCGCATCGCGCGGTATCAGCTGCCGGTCCTGAGGTGCCTGCGTGAGGCTGACGAGCGACGTGCGCACGTACGCCGTCAACCTGCGCTGGGTGTACTGCGCCGCGTTGCCCGCGAATGTCCAGTCCGGATCGGCGGTGGGCCTCGCGCCGATGCCGAGCGACAGCAGACTGGTGCTCGACTGCGTGAAGGTGTTGATCGCGAACACCGGCTTCGCAGGCACCGTCGACGGCCGCGTCGGCCCGACCTGCGAGACCTGGAACGAGCCGTAGCCGAGGGGCGTGGTCGGGCTGTCGTCGGCGTCGTACGAAGCCGCGGACGCGTTCGCCACTTGGGCGCTCGCTGTCTTCGCGTACTGGTTCGGCCACATCTCCAGGTAGCCGGCCTGACCGGTGCCCTCGGTCACGCCGGGCACGTTGGACCGTACGTCGAGATCGCCGACGCGTTGGCGCACGATCTCGCCGGGCCGGGTCGGCAGGCCGATCCGCCGGGCATCCGTGCTGAACGGCTCCATCGCGGTCCAGACCCACTGCCCGTCGAGTTCGAGGCAGTAGCCGACGCGGTCGAAGTTCGACCCGATTTCGGCGGTCCGGTCGAGGCTGTAGGGCGGGGTGGTGTTCAGGTAGTTCGCCCGTTCGGGCAGGTCCAGTTGGAGGACGGGTGTGAACCCGGCGGCTGCGGCATCACACGCCGTCGCAGCGTTGGCGGGGGTCGGTACGACGACAAGGGACGTGGCGAGCAGAGTCAGGACAACGGCGGCAGGACGTCTCACAGTGGACCTCCAGGGGCGGCGGGATGTCCCCACTAGATGTAGCTGTCCGGTGACCCTTGGTGCGAGCAGCAAGCGCTCAGTGGTGCCAACCGTGCGCCGAGAGGTGGCCAGAATCTTGCGAACCACGGCCTCGTGGCCACTGGCTCACTGCGAAGCGCCCCAGTTGGGTAGAGGTATGCGGATCGAGATTCTGGTGTTCGACGGTGTCGACGAGATGGACGTGATGGGGCCGTTCGAGGTGTGGAGTCACGCCTCGCGGCGACCTGGGTTCGATATGGCGCTGGTGGGGCTGGACGGGCCGGCCGAGGTGACCGGACTGCACGGCCTGCAATTCAAGGCGCCTGAGGGTCTCGGGCAGCCGGATGCGCTGTTCGTTCCAGGTGGCGGCTGGATGAACCGGGCGGAGAAGGGTGCGTGGGCCGAGGCACGACGCGGTGTGATGCCGGCGCGGATCGCCGAACTGGCGCCGTCGCTGCAGTGGATCGGCTCGGTGTGCACGGGCTCGATGCTGCTTGCCGAGGCCGGCCTGGTGAAGGGTCGAGCGGCGACCACGAACCGCGGCGCGTGGGCTGAGCTGGAGGCGTTCGGCGCCGAGTTGAAGACCAACCGCGTCGTCGACGACGGCACGCTCGTCACCGCGGGCGGCATCACCGCGGGGATCGACCTGGCGCTGTACGTCGTCGAGCGCGAACTCGGCGCCGACGTGGCCGACGGGATCGCGGGCGCCATGGAGTACACCCGCGACCGCGACGTCCACGTGTCAGCCGGCTAGCTCGGGGTAGACGGCGGTCAGGTCCATGGCGGTGGCTGCCTTCGCGCCGCGGGCGGTGTCGTCGGCGAGGACCTCGTGCGCGCCGGACTCGATTCCGTCGAGGGCCTGCTTGGCGATGTCCTCGGGGCGGGACTTCGGCGCCGTCACCGCGGTCGTCATGTCGGTGTCGACGTACCCCATGTGCAGGCCGGTGACGCCGATACCGCGGTTCAGCAGTTCCAGGCGGATCGCGTTGGTCTGCAGCCAGAACGCGGCCTTCGTCGCCGAGTACGCGCCGTGCCGGGCGACCCAGGACAGGGCCGAGTGCGCGTTCAGGATGTGGCCGCCGCCGTTGCGCTCGATGATCGGGACGAACGCCCGGGTGAGCTGGAGCGGGCCGAAGAAGTTCGCTTCGAAGACCGCGCGGACGTCGTCGATCGAGGCGTCGAGGTAGGTATCCGGCGAGCCCGCGCCGGCGTTGTTGATCAGCACCGTGACGTCCGGCGCGGCCGCGGCCAGTGCGTCGATCGAGGCCTGGTCGGTGATCTCGAGCGGCAGCGGTACGACGCGCGGGTCGGTGCTCGGGCGCGGGGTGCGGGCGGTCGCGTAGACCTTGGCCGCGCCGCGGGTGAGCAGGTCGTCGACGATCGCCTTGCCGATCCCGCGCTGCCCGCCGGTGACCAGGACAACGGCGCCTTCGAGTGTGGTCATCTGAAACTCCTGAAGTGGGAAACCGATCTGTTTCAGCCACAGTAAACCGATCGGTTTCCGAATTCAAATCCAGCCGGTACCCTTCAAGGCATGAGCACTTCCGCAACTCCCCGTGAGCGGCTCCTGGACGCCGCGGGCGAACTCTTCTACCGCGACGGCGTCAACATCGGCGTGGATGCGCTCTGCAAGGCCGCGGGGGTGTCGAAGAAGTCCATGTACCAGCTGTTCCGGTCGAAGGACGAGCTGATCGCGGAGAGCCTGGCCAGCCGCGGCCCGGCGTACCAGACGATGCTGTACCCGGGCGCCGAGGACGACCGCGGGCCGCGGGAGCGGATCCTCACCGTGTTCGACCGGCAGGACGCCATGGTTGCTTCTGACAACTACCTCGGCTGCCCGTACGTGAGTACGGCGGTGGAGCTGAAGAACCCCGAGCACCCGGGATCGGTGGTGGCGCGGCACTTCAAGCAGCAGCTCACCGACTTCTTCCACCGTGAGCTGGTGAAGGCCGGCGCGGAGGATCCGTCCACGCTGGCCGTCCAGCTGACGATGATCTTCGACGGTGCGGCCGCCCGGGCGGTTGTCCGCGCGCAGCCGCTCGGCGGCATCGGTGCGGTCACCGCGGCCGCTCTTCTCGACGCGGCCGGCATTCACGCCGGTGAGCTCGCCCTCAGCTGAGCCTATTCTCGCCACGTGGAGATTCCTGGCGAGTTTCATGACCTGCTGGCTTCGAAGGCGATCGCGTTGGTCGGGACGATCGGCAAACGCGGCGAACCGCAGGTGACGCCGCTGTGGTATCTGTGGGACGGCGAGCGGGTGCGCATCAGCCTGGTGGACGGGCGGCAGAAGCTGCGCAACCTGCAGCGGAATCCCCTGATCTCGCTGGTGATCGTCGATCCGGCCCGGCCGACGTACTACGTCGAGCTGCGCGGCCGGATCGACGACCTGGTACCGGATCCGGAGCTGGCGCTCGAGCAGGCGGTCGCCCGGAAGTACACCGGCGGCTGGACCGATGTCGAGCCGCCGGGTACGACGCGTTACGCGACGAGCATCGTCGTCGAGAAGATCACCAGCCAGCTCGGCCACTAGTTCTGGGACAAACCCTCACTTTGTTCCGCTGACCTGGGAAAAGTTCGTCGCCTGTTCCGTTTCGGCTGTGGTGTTGACGCCCTTACTTAACGTCGTCAACACTTTCGCAAAGACCCTGCGCTAGTGGGGGGAAGCGCAAGTGTCCACCGCCCCGAAGAACAGGACACCGCCCATGAGAAAGAAACCCCTGGTCCTGGCCGTCGCCTGTGCCGCGTTGGTGGCCGGGAGCGTCAGTGCTCCGGCAGTTGCCTCGCCGCAAGCAGTCGACGCGCCGGCCACGTTCACGCATCCGGGTGTCGGGTCGAGTCAGGCCCAGCTCGACTTCGTCCGCGCCAAGGTGCAGGCCGGCGCGCAACCGTGGACCAACGCCTTCAACCAGGCGAAGAACAGCGCGTACGCCTCGCTCTCCCGTACGCCGAAACCACGCGCGGTCGTGGAGTGCGGTCCGTACTCGAACCCGAACTACGGCTGCACCGACGAACGTGAGGACGCCATCGCGGCGTACACCGACGCATTGCTCTGGTACCTCACCCGCGACGACCGCTACGCCCAGAAGTCCATCGAGCTGATGGATGCGTGGTCGGCGACGATCCGCGACCACACCAACAGCAACGCGCCGCTGCAGACCGCCTGGTCCGCGTCGTCGTGGCCGAAGGCCGCGGAGATCATCAAGCACGCGTACGGGAACTGGCCGAACTCCGGCCGCTTCGCCACCATGCTCCGCAACGTCTACGTCCCCGAGATGATCAACGGCTCGAACTCCAACGGCAACTGGGAGTTGAGCATGATCGAGGCGCTGCAGGGCATCGGGGTGTTCCTGGAGGACAAGGCGATCTACGACAAGGCCATCGCGCTCTACCGGCTCCGCGTACCGGCGTACGTGTATCTGGAGTCCGACGGCGCGCTGCCGAAGACCGTGCCGAGCCAGAACCTCAACACCCGCGAGAAGATCGTCAGCTACTGGCAGGGCCAGGGCACGTTCGTGACAGGCTTGACTCAGGAGACCTGCCGCGACTTCACCCACACCGGCTACGGCATCTCGTCGATCTCCCACGTGCTGGAGACGGCGCGGATCCAGGGCATCGACATGTACCCCGAGTTCGGTGAGCGGCTGCGTCAGGCGCTCGGTTTCCAGTCCAAGTGGGAGCGCAACCTGGAGCCGGTGCCGTCGTGGCTCTGCAAGGGCACGCTCAAGCGCGGGCTCGGGCCGATCACCGAGGTCGGGTACAACGCGCTGCACACCCGCCTGGGGATCGCGATGACCAACACCCAGGCGCTGACCGAGTCCCGCCGGCCGGCGGGCTCCAACAACCTGTTCGTCGCGTGGGAGACGCTGACCCATGCGGAGAACCCGTCCTAGAAGAACTTCCGGGAGGGCCGGAACTCTGCCCTCCGGCTCTCCCGGATCAGCAGTGCGCCTCGCCGCGCTTCCAGTAGCCCTGGAAGGAAATGGCGCTCTTCGGCATCCCGACGACGTTCACGAGGTGGCGACGTACCTCTTTGATCATCGACGACTCGCCCGCGACCCAGGCGTAGTCAGGGTCGAACGGCAGTGCTCCTGACTTCACCGCGTCCACCAGCGACCCGTCGGTCACCCACGTGACATCGGCAGCACCGGCCAGCGGCCGTACGTCGGCAGCATCGGGTACGGCGACGAACACCGTGGCCTGTACTGCGGCCGGGAGCTCCTCCAGGATTCCGGCCAGTGCCGGCAACGCCGTCTCGTCCGCGACGAGGATCCGGCGCACACTGGACGCCGGCGGGACGTAGTCGACGCCAGAGTGCAGCAGGCCCTTCGTGCTGGTCGTGTCGACCGCGAACGGCAGCAGCAGACCCACCTGGTCGCCCAGCGCGGCTTCACTGACCCAGGCGGACGCAGGCCCGTTGACGCCGTGCAGGACGAACTCGACGTCCAGCTCGGCCACCTCCGGCCGGAGTGCTCGCACCGTGTAGGTCCGCATGATGAAGCGCTCTTCGACCGGCTGGGCGCACCACTCGGTGTACCACTCGGGTCCGGAGGGCAGTTTGATCGCACTGCCGTTGGGCGGTGCCAGCAGGACCTTGATGCGCTGGTCCGGGCCGGCGGTGACCGCCTCCGCGATCCGCGGTGCGACGAACGTCACCCGGCGCAGGTGCGGGCTCAGGTCGTCAACGGCCGCCACGGTGGCCAGGAGCGAGTCGAAAACGATCGGTCGCTCGAGCACAGTCGTCATGCCGTGGTTTCTCCATAAACTTCCGCAGGGGGACTCAGATGCGGACCCGAGGGCGGCCGGGTTATTCTGAGGCATCTAGAGGTTAGCCTTACCTAAGAGGATCCCGAAAGTCCAATGCCCCCGCCTAACGCCGTGGTCGACGTCGGCCCAGAGACGGCCGCTCCGCCGCGTCCACGCCGTCGGACCCGGCGGACCACGCTCGTTCTCGGGTTGGTGGTGTGCGTCGTCCTGCTGGTCCTCGTGTCGCTGCTCAGCATCGCGGTCGGGTCCAAACAGATCCCGTTGTCCACGGTGCTCGATGCCCTCCGCCACTACAACGAGTCCGACACCGATCACGTGATCATCAGGTCACTGCGCGTACCGCGGACGCTGATCGGTCTGATGGTCGGCGCGGCGCTCGGGCTGTCCGGGGCCCTGATGCAGGGCGTGACCCGGAACCCGCTGGCCGATCCGGGCATCCTCGGCGTGAACGGCGGCGCCGCGCTGTTCGTTGTCGGGGGCATCTACTGGTTCGGGCTGTCGTCGTTGACGGCGTACGTCTGGCTGGCCTTTCTCGGTGCGGCCGCGGCGTCGGTCGCCGTCTACTTCCTCGGTTCGCTCGGGCGCGAGGGCGCGACACCGGTGAAGCTCGCGCTCGCCGGTGCGGCGCTGACCGCGATGCTCGGGTCGCTGACGACGGCCTTGCTGATCGGTGACGTCGACACCTTCGACCAGTTCCGGTTCTGGTCCGTGGGGTCGTTCGCCGGGCGCGGCTCCGACATCGCGGAACAGGTGGCGCCGTTCATCCTGGTCGGGATCGTGCTGGCCCTGTTCTGTGGGCGAGTGCTGAACGCGTTGTCGCTGGGGGACGACGTGGCCAAGTCACTCGGTCAGCGAGTGGGACTCGCCCGCGCCTTCGTCGCGGTGGTCGTCGTACTGCTCTGCGGCGCGGCGACCGCGGCGGCCGGGCCGATCGGGTTCATCGGGCTGACCATCCCGCACGTGGCGCGGCTCGTAACCGGGCCGGACTACCGGTGGATCCTGCCGTACTCGATGCTGCTCGCGCCGATCCTGCTGCTCGGGTCCGACGTGATCGGCCGCGTCGTCGCACTGCCCGGTGAACTCCAGGTCGGCATCGTGACCGCGGTCCTCGGCGCTCCGTTCTTCATCGTCCTGGTACGCCGCCGGAAGCTGGCCGACCTATGACGACGGTCGAAGCTGTCCAGGTCATCTCGCGTGCCCGCGCGGCCCGGCAGGCCCGCACCCTCGTGGTCATCGCGGTCCTCGCCGTCGTGGTGTTCGCGACCTTCTGCGTCTCGCTGTCGCTGGGTGACTTCAAGATCCCGGTGATCGACGTGGTGAAGACCTTGTTCGGCGGCGGCGACCGGGCAACCGAGTTCATCGTCAACAGGCTGCGGTTGCCCAGGGCACTGACCGGGCTGCTGGTCGGTACGGCGCTCGGCCTGTCGGGCGCGATCTTCCAGAGCATCGCCCGCAACCCGCTGGCCAGCCCGGACATCATCGGCGTGACGTACGGCGCCAGCGCGTTCGCCGTGTTCGCGATCGTCACCCTCGGCCTCACCGGGGTCGCGGTGTCGGCGTTCGCGATCGTCGGCGCGGTGCTGACCGCCTTCATCATGTACGTGCTGGCCTGGCGGCACGGGGTATCGAGTTACCGGCTGATCCTGATCGGGATCGGCATCGGAGCGATCGCCACCAGCATCACGTCGTACCTGCTGACCAAGGCCCGGGTGGAGATCGCGCAGCAGGCGCTGATCTGGCTGACCGGCAGCCTGAACGGGCGGGACTGGTCGAACGTACGGTCGCTGGCGATCACGTTCGCCGTCCTGCTGCCGGTGATGGCGTTCCTGGTCCGGCAGTTGCGGATCCTGCAGCTCGGCGACGAGACGGCGTACGGGCTGGGGCTGCGGGTCGAGGTGGCGCGGCTCGGGTTGATCGTGGTCGCCGTACTGCTGGCCGCGGTGGCGACGGCGGCGGCCGGGCCGATCGGGTTCGTGGCGTTCGTCGCGCCGCCGATCGCGCGCCGGCTGACCCGGTCGCCGGGGCCGGCGATGATCACGTCCGGTCTGCTCGGGGCGCTCGTGGTCGGGCTGTCGGACCTGGTCGCGCAGCACGCCCTCGGTGAGACCCAGTTGCCGGTCGGCGTGGTGACCGGCGTGGTCGGAGCGCCGTACCTGATGTTCCTGCTGGCGCGGGCCAACCGTGTCGGGAGTGGTGGCTAGGGCGTGTCTCTCAATCCCACGCCTACTGCGCGGCCCTCGGCGGGCACCTCGCCGAGCGGGAGCGAAGGGAACGATGAAACCACATCGACCCCTCCGCTCCCGCTCGCCGAGGCACTCCGCCGAGCACCTGCTCGCGACGGCGTGGGATTGAGAGACACACCCTAAAGATGGAGAACCCTGTGGAACACAGCCTGGCAGCCGACGGACTCGCGGTCGGGTACGACCAGCGGGAGATCATCCACGACCTGTCGGTGCGGATCCCGACCGGGAAGATCACGGTCATCGTCGGCGCCAATGCCTGCGGCAAGTCGACGCTCCTGAAGACGCTGGCGCGGTTGCTGAAGCCGTCGCGCGGGACCGTGCTGCTGGACGGGAAGAGCATCCAGCAGATCCCGACGCGGGATGTGGCGACCAAGCTCGGTCTCCTGCCGCAGTCGCCGACCGCGCCGGAAGGGATCACGGTCGCGGACCTGGTCGGGCGCGGGCGGTATCCGCGGACGCGGTGGATCCGGCAGTGGTCGCGGTCCGACGACGAGGCGGTCGCCGAGGCGATGACCTCGACCGACGTGCTGTCGATCGCGGACCGGCCGATCGACGAGCTGTCCGGCGGTCAGCGGCAGCGGGTGTGGATCGCGATGGCGCTCGCGCAGGAGACCGACATCCTGCTGCTGGACGAGCCGACGACGTTCCTCGACCTGACCCACCAGTTCGAGGTGCTCGATCTGCTGGTCGACCTGAACAGGTCGGAGGACCGGACGATCGTCCTGGTCCTGCACGACCTGAACCAGGCCTGCCGGTTCGGTGACCACCTGATCGCGATGAAGGACGGCGCGATCGTTGCCGAGGGCAACCCGGCGCAGGTGATCACCGAGGAGGTCGTCCAGGACGTGTTCGGCCTGGCGGTCAAGGTCGTCCCGGACCCGGTTGCGGGCACGCCGATGGTGGTCCCGATCGGCCGGCACACGACTGTCCAGGACACGCCAACGACAACCAGCCCAGTAGCCGCAGCCCTGGCTGCCAGTGCAGCAGCCAACGGCGTCTGCCGCCCCTCAGACCGCTAGACCCGCAAACCGTCGTACACCGGGGCTCGGTTTTCGTCGGTTGGGGTGGTTATCGTGGCGGGCATGTTGTCGGCGCTCGGGTATCACCGGTCTGTTCTGGCGGTTGTTCGCCAGGTGGACGAGCGTGCCTGGGCGGCGTTGCACGGCGGGCCGGAGGGGTCGCTCGACGAGGTCTTGCTGCGGAACGCGTACCGGTTGGAGGCCGACGTACATCCCGATGTCTTCCGGGCGGGGGAGCGGGCGGCTCGTGCGCTGGAGCTGGACGAGGGCGTCGACTTCTACCAGGTGAGCGGCGAGCCGAACGCGGCGTACCTCCATCAGGCCGGCAAGGCGGTGATCCTGTTCCAAGGGGCGTTGCTCGATCGGCTGGACGAAGACGAGCTGACGGCGGTCATCGGGCACGAGTTGGCGCACCGGCTGTTGTGGCAGGCCGAGGACGGTGGGTTCCTGGCGGTCGATCGGCTGCTCGACGCGGCGGCCGGTGACGCTCGGACGCCGTCGCAGTACCTCGAGACGCATCGGCGCTGGTCGCTCGCGACGGAGCTGTTCGCGGACCGGGGAGCGCTGACGGCGTGCGGCGATCTGAGTACGGCGATCCGCGCGTTGCTGAAGCTGGAGACAGGCCTGAGTACGGCGGACCCCGCGGCGTACCTGCGGCAGGCGGAGTCCCTGGACCTTCGCTCCGGCAGCCGCGGGACATCGCACCCGGAGGCCGTCGGGCGAGCGTGGGCATTGAAGAACTGGCTCGACGGCGAGGACGTCGAGGTCCTGGTGACCGGTCCGCTCGACGTGGACGCGCCCGACCTGCTCGACGCTGTGTTGCTGCGTGAGTTGTCGCGGGACTTCGCGGCGGCGATCGCGCACACGGAAGGGCTCCGGACCGATGCGATCGCCACGGCGGCGGCCGGTTTCGCGGATCCGCCTGGACCTCTCGGCGTGCCAGGAGGATCGGTGCGCTTCGACGAGCCGTTGGCGGTGCGTCCGGTGGACGGAGCGCCATTGCCGCGCCCCCGCCCGTTGACCGCGGCCACGAAACGCTATCTGTGTTACCTGCTGCTCGATCTCGCGACGGCCGACCCCGAGGCCGGTGACGCCGGACTGATCGCGGCACTGGCTGTCGCACGACGGTCCGGGCTTCCTGGGTACGTCGATGTCGCGGACGACGAGCTCGGGTGGAGCGACAAAGAACGCGCACGGTTCGTGCAGGCCGCCGCGGAGGTGGTCGGATGAGTGCGGAGGATCTCGTCGCGCTGGCCGTCTCGCAGGGCGGTTTGGGCAACGACGCGTTGCTTGCGGCGGTGCTGCCGCTGTTCCACGAGACGGCGGCGGTGCACGAGCGCGGGCTGGTCGCGCCGCTGCGCGGCCTGGACCGGATCGTGGTCGACGAGCAGAATAGACTGGGATTCGCGCCCGAGGACGCTGGCCGGCCGGCTCTCGCCACGCAAGAGATCGATGCCCGGCAGGGCAAACGCCCTTCTGCCGTTGAGGTTGTGGCGCATCGGCAGGCCGACCTCGACCTGGGCGAGAGCGGCGGCCAGGAGACGATCGTCATACCCGATCCGGTTCCGGGCGCGATCGCGGCGCCGACGCTGGTCGCCGGATGGCAGAGCTGGGAGCACGTGGTCGGGCACCACGATCAGCTCACCGACATCTTCAGCCTGGGACAGCTGCTGCTCGCGCTCGGCTGCGGTCTCGACCTGTCCAGGACGGCCGACGTCGCGACCCTGATCGATGCCCGCGGCAACTTGTACCGGCTGGATCCGGACCTGCATCCGGTGATCGTCTCGGTCGCCGCGCAAATGGTCGAGCCGGACCGGCACCGGCGCGCGCAGGACCTGCACTCGCTGATCGAACAGCTCGAGAACTACCGCGACCAGCCGCTCGACTTCGACGTCGAGGCGATCGTCCAGGGCGCCGCCGACCGGCGTACGGCGGTGCTCGGCGCGCTCCGCGACCGGCTCTTCGACCTCTCCCGGCGGAACCGGCTGATCAACTTCCGCCCGACCGCCCAGACGCTGAACCTCACCGAGGTCTCGGTGCCGCTGATGCTCGACGTCCGGACGATTCGTTCCGAGCAGCTGTTCACCTGGCGCGACGACATCGCGGAACACCTGCTGAAGAAGGCCCAGCCGCTGGGCAAGTGGATCCGGTACGACGAGGCGCCGTACGCCGCGAACACGCTGGACAAGCTGATCTCCACGGCACGCCGGGACCGCGCCGACTACGGGCAGGATCAGCTGCGGCTGGTGCCGGCGTTCCTGCGCTGGCACGACCTGAAGAACGACCGGGACACCCGGCTCGCGTCGCCGTTGGTGCTGGCGAAGGTGGAGCTGACGAAGAAGCGCGGTGTACGGGACTCGTACACGGTGCGGGTCACGGATCCGATCGCCGAGATCAACCCGACGCTGCGGCACAGTTTGCGGCAGCTGTATGGGATCTCGCTGCCGGAGAGTGTCGACTTGTCGGTTCCGGGCGCGCTGCGGGAGTTGCACGAGCGGCTGGCGAAGGAGATCCAGGCGACCGAGCCGGGTCTGCAGCTGCATCTACGCGAGAAGCCGCGGATCGATCTGGTGCGGCAGCGGGCGATGACGCGGCTGCGGACGTACAACCGGCGCCGGCACGGGAACGTCGCGACCGGGTTCGGCGGGAAGCAGTATCCGTACTCGTACCGGCGGACGGACTATCAGCCGCTCGGGGTGCAGATCTTCCGGGCCCAGATCGCGCAACAGTCGCTGCCGCTCGGGATCGCGCTCGGTGCGGAGCCGCGGCGGCCGGCGGCGCTCGAGACCGATGTGTACTCGCTCGACACCGAGGGCGGGCCGTACTCCTGGGACGTCGACCTCTGCGCGGTGTCGCTGGCGAACTTCAACTACCGGACGCTCGGACTGGTTCGCGACTATGACGAGCTGCTGACGACCGGGGAGTCGGCGGCGTCGTTCGACCAGTTGTTCTCGGACCGGCCGCGGCCGGTGGGGAGTGCGCTGCCGGAGCTGCCGCCTGCCGACCGGCATCTCGTCGTACCTGCTGACGGGTCACAGGTCGCGGCGATCGCGCGGGCGCGGCGGGGCGAGAGCTTCGTGATCCAGGGACCGCCGGGGACGGGGAAGTCGCAGACGATCACGAACCTGATCGCGGACTTTGTCGCGCGCGGGAAGCGGGTGCTGTTCGTCTGCCAGAAGCGGGCGGCGCTGGATGTCGTGCATGCGCGGTTGGCCAGTCGGCGGTTGGACGGGTTGTGTGCGTTGATCCACGACTCGCAGGGGGACAAGAAGGCGTTCATCCATGGGCTTCGGGAGACGTATGAGGCGTGGTTGGCGGCTGAGGACGATCTGGATGCGTTGACCGAGCGGCGGGCTGAGCTGGTGGCGCGGGTCGATCGGTTGCTGGCTACGGTGGATGCGTTCGAGAAGCAGCTGGCGACCGGCAGTCCTCGCCTTCGAGACCTCGTCAATCGGCTTGCCTCGCTGCATGATCACGCGTGGGACCCGCCTGAGGGATCCGATCTGCCTGCTGTGGAGGAGTGGTTCGCGGCTGAGGCGGCGGTGCGAGAGGTTGCGCAGGCGCTGGCGGCGGCTGACCCGTCGACCGGCGGAGTGCTGGCGCGCAGCCCGCTCGCCTACCTCGCTCGGTGGGACGCCGACGTAACAACGTCTGCCCGACAGCTCCGCGCGAGGTGGGACGCGGTCGAGCAGACGGCGCCGGGAACGAAGGGTGGGCAGGCGACCGTGCGGGACATTCGGGCGCTGGCTCATCTTGGGCGGTTGTTGGAGCCGTTGGCCGCGTTGGATCGGGTGGAGGCGATTGTTCCGCGGTCTGCGGTGGCTCGGGAGTTGTCGGCTGCCGGTGCGGAGCGGAAGAAGCTTGCTGCCGCTGAGCGGGCTGCGTGGAAGGAGGCCGCGGGGTGGCAGGAGCCGCTTGCGCCGGCTGACGCGCGGACCGCGTTGAAGGTTGCCCAGAGCAAAGAAGGCGGCGTGTTCGCGTTCCTCAGCGGCGACTGGCGCCGCGTGAAGAACCTCGTCCGCAGCCGCTTCGACAGTACGGCGCGTTCGGTGCAGCCGTCCGTCACCGAGATCCTCGCCGACCTGGTCGCCGCCCACTCCGCCTCGGCCGCCGTCGCGGAACACACCGAACAGACCCGCCGCGACTGGGCGGCCGACGATCCGCGCGAGCTGATCGACCAACTCGCCGCCGCCCGGAAGAGCATCCCCGACTGGCGTTTCGTCCTCGACGACGGCGCCCCCGCCGAGCTCGCCCGCCTGGCAGACGCCCTGGACGACGCCTCGGACCTCACCAGCGACCTCTTGGCCGATCACTGGGACACACTGACCGTCGACGGTCTCCGCGACCTCGCCGATCGGCTGGCGTCCCAGAGCCCCGTCGTTCGTGCTGTCGAACCCAAGATCCGGGAGCTGAGCCCTCCCACGCTAACGGCCCTCCGACGGTTGGACGCGACGCCCGACCAGCTCGAGTACGCCGTATGCGCCGCAGAGTGGGAGCGGGCTCGCTCGGCGGCGCCGTTGCAGCTGTCCTCGGACCGCGTCGACGCGATCGTCGGCGAGCTGAGCATGGTGTACGACGACCTCACCGCGCTGAACGCGGAAGTCGTCGTCGCCCAGGTCCGGCGCCGGTTCCTCGCCGAGGTCGACCACTCCGAGCGCAGCGTGACCGGTATGTCGCCGGAGGACCGCGAACGCAAGAAGACGTTCGCGACCGGGCGGCGCGAGCTGGAACACGAATTCGGCAAGGTGATGCGGTACCGGTCGATCCGCGACGTCGCTTCCGGCGCTCCCGGCGAGGTCGTGTCCGTCCTGCGGCCGGTCTGGTTGATGAGCCCGTCCTCGGTGTCCGACACGTTGCCGTTGACCACTTCGTTCGACGTCGTGGTGTACGACGAGGCGAGCCAGATCCCTGTGGAGGAGGCGATCCCGGCCCTGCACCGGGCGCCGCAGGTGATCGTCGTCGGTGACCAGATGCAGCTGCCGCCGACGCAGTACTTCCGGGTGCGCAGCGAAACCGATGACCTCCAGGCGGATCTCCAGGCGGACGACGAGGCCGCCGAACAGGTCGGGATCGCGTTGACCGAGGACAGTTTCCTCTCGATCAGCGCGTTGCGGCTGGCGTCGACGATGCTGACCTGGCACTACCGGAGTCGCTCGGAGGCGTTGATCTCGTTCAGCAACGCGGCGTTCTACCAGGGCAAGCTGGCCACGGTTCCGGACCGGTTGCCACCCAACACGGCGCCGCCGTGGACGCTGCGGGCCGACTCGCCGGTGTCCGAGGTGTGCGACAGCGTGCTGGCCGGGAGCATCACGGCGGTTCGGCTCGTCGACGGGGTGTACGTCCGGCGTACCAATCCGGCCGAGGCCCGGTGGATCGCTTCGCTGGTGCGGGAGCTGCTGGTGCGTGGGACCGGCAAGAGTCTCGGGATCGTCGCGTTCTCCGAGGCGCAGCAAGGGGAGATCGAACGGGCGCTGGACGAGTTGGCGGAGCAGGATCCGTCCTTCGCCGCGTTGTACGAGGCGGAGCAGGTGCGGACGCACGGCGAGCAGGACGCCGGGTTGTTCGTGAAGAACCTGGAGAACGTGCAGGGCGACGAGCGCGACATCATCCTGATGAGCGTCTGCTACGCCGCGGGACCCGACGGCCGGATGCTGATGAACTTCGGCCCGATCAACACCTCGGGCGGCGAGAAGCGCCTGAACGTGATCTTCAGCCGCGCGCGCGAGCACATGGTCATCGTCAGCAGTATCGAACCCGACGCGATCACCAACACCTACAACGACGGCGCGAACACGCTGCGCCGGTTCCTCGGGTACGCCGCCGCCGTGTCCCGAGGCGATCAGGTCGCTGCCAAGTCCGCGCTCACGTCGTACAGCCTGCGGACCATGCGCTCGGCCGGCGTGCGTCCTACTCCGGTCGTCGAACAACTCGCTGCCGCACTGGAGGCTCGCGGTGTCGCCGTCGATCTCGCGGTGGGCGAGTCGGTGTTCCGCTGCGACCTTGCGCTGAAGGTTCCCGGTGACACCGGGTACCGGCTCGCGGTCCTCGTGGACACGCCCGAGCGGGTCGCCGCCGACACCCTCCTGGAACGGCTGACCACCCACCCGAGCGCCCTGGCCACCACCGGCTGGCGCGTCCACCACGTCCTGACGACGGACTGGACGCGCTCGCCGGAGGCCGTCGTCTCACAGCTCGTCGACGCCCTTCACCGCCCGGTCGACTGACCTCCTGCCGCGCCGTCGAGCAGGAGCTTGGCGGCTACCGTCGCACCGTCGGCCTTGACCAACTCGCGCACCTTCGCGGCTTGATCCCGCGTCTCCGGAGCCAGAGCCGTGTCGAGCGCGGCAGACAGTGAATCGACGGTCGGCGCCGGGCCCTCGTGTGCGGCACCGATGCCCAATGCGGCGACCCGGGAAGCCCAGTACGGCTGATCCGCGATCAACGGTACGACGAGTTGTGGCGCGCCGGCCCGCGCGGCCGTGGTCGTCGTACCTGCACCGCCGTGGTGCACGACCGCGGCGACCCTCGGGAACAGCGCCTGCTGGTTGACCTCGTCGACAGCGAAGCAGTCCTCGCCGTCGGCAGCCAGGTCGGCCCAGCCGCGGCTGAGCAGCAGGCGGCGCCCGTGTGCGCGGCACGCCTCGATGGCCGTCTGGGCGATGTCCTTCGGCGCATGTGCGGCCATACTGCCGAACCCGACGTACACCGGCGGCTCACCGGCGTCGAGGAACGCCTCCAGTTCGTCCGGCAGCGGACGGTCGTCACGCAGGATCCACGCGCCGGTCTGTACGACGTCGAGGTCCGTCATGCCTTTCGACGGGCACAGCGTCGGGTCCGCCGCGAGCCAGGGATGATCGGTGAACACGTAGTCGCGGACGTTGTCGATCGGCGGCAGTCCGATCGCGGCGCGCTGGCTGTTCAGCGACGGCCCGTACAACTCGTTCACCCGCTGGGCATCGTGCTCCCACAGCACGCGCCGATCGGTCTCGCCGGGCGGCGACGGCGTACCCGGTCGTGCCCCCGGCGAGAAGTGCTGCGACGGAATCCCGCCCAGGTGGAAGCCCGCGAGCACGTAGCCGATGCCGAGCTTGTCGGCCACGTCCCGCGCACCGGCCGGCATCAGACCGGTCGCCACGATCGCGTCAGATCCCGGCGCTACGGCTGACAGCGTCTCGAACCGCGCGGCGACGAGCCGCGGGGCCAGTGCGAACGCAGGGTGGCCCGATGTGGGTTTCGGTGCCGTCACCACGGAGCGCGCCGACGGGCCGAGCGGCACCATCGGCACGCCGGCGCGCTCCAGCAGGGCCTCGAAATCGTCCTCGGGTGGCGCGCAGACCGTTGCCTCGGCGCCCAGTTCCTGTAACGCCACGGCAAGGCCCGCCAACGGTTCCACATCGCCGCGCGATCCCCAGGTTGCCAACACAAAACGCACTGATCATCTCCGTTTCCCCCAGCTCCCCGCGAGCTGATCGACCTCAATTCTGCGGGCCGAAGTGGGGCTTGCGGCAAGTCCCCCGACCCGCTATACGTTGGAAGTAGAGGGAGTTCGGCGGAACCGGTGGACGATCAGGCCGGCCAGCAGGGCGCCGAGCGTTCCCAGGGTCAGGTCGCCGAGTGTGTCGGTGTAGGCGGTCTGGAGTTCGGGCGAGTTGCGGACGAAGGTGACGTACTCGCCGACCTCCCAGACGACCGCGGCGGTGGTGCCGAAGCCGAGGGCGGTGAAGACGGTGAGTCCGCGGGGCAGGCCTTCGGGTGCGAACGCGAGCAATACGCCGGCGGTGAGGAAGCCCCACAGGACGAAGTGCATCGCGTCGTCCCACCAGCCGATGGTGTCGAACAGGTTGAGCCGGTTGCCGACCAGGTCGATCAGCCAGGGCAGCGTCATCAGCAGGTCCGCGGACCACGGGAAGGTGCGGTGCAGCTTGCTCCGCGTTCGCCCGTAGGCCCACCACCACAGCGGCAGGACCATCGCGCCGAGCGGATACACGACCAGGCGAGCGGTCGACGCCTTCCCCTTGATCCCACTGAGGTCCGGCCAGATCAGTGCCGACAGCAACAACCCCAGCAGCAGTACCTTCGCGAGCAGTGCGCCGTACCTGGTCAACCTCATACCACCAGTCAATCGGCCCGCCGCGTCCGGCGGATGAGTACAACTACCTCATCATTAAACGCCAAGCCAGCCGCGGCGCGAGGCTTCATGACCGAGTTGGAACCGGGTGACGACCTGCGCCCGGTCCATCAGCTGGCTGACCCGGCGCTGGACCGTGCGCAGCGACATGCCGAGCTGGCCGCCGATGGCGTGGTCGGTGAGGCCCGCGAGCAGCAGGGTGAGGATGCGCGCGTCGATTTCGTCGAGGCGCTCGGCGGCGAGCTCGGTGGGGCCGTCGGCGGTAGGCAGCACCTCGTTGGCAGACGCCCAGACCAGGTCGAACAGGTGCAGCAGCGCGTCCAGCAGCCCGGACGGATGCACCAGGAGCGCACCTCCGGCCGCGTTCGCCGCAGTAGGTGCCAACGGCAACAAGGCGAGCGAGCGGTCGGCGATGATCAGCCGGAGCGGAAGATCGCCGGTGACCCGGATCAGCTCGCCGGCCTTGAGTGACTCGGCCACCAGGTCGACGAACCCGGGCTTGGCGAACGCGGCCCGCTCGACGACCACCCGGTAGGTGACGCCGCGGGCCAGGGCCGCGTCCTCGTCGACGTTCTCGTCCGCGGACACCAGCGCGACCGACGCCTTCACCAGCGCCAGCACTTCCTCCGACGCCCCGCGCTGCATCTGACCGAAGCGCTGCGCCACGGCCTGCGCGCCGCGGACCACCTCGATCACGTCGGTGTCGGAGCGATCCGCCATCACGCCCCGGTACTGCTCCGCGAGTCGCCCGAGCTCGAGCTGCGCCCGCCGGATCTCTTCCTGGCGCTGCACGATCAGCGAGCCGAGGGCGAGCGTCGGCGGGGACGCGACGAAATGGCCCGGCATCGCGGTCGACCGCGCCACCAGGCCCTTCTCCTCGAGCCCGTCGAGGGCAGCGGCGACGTCGGCGACCTCCACCTGCATCGAGGCGGCCAAGGTCTCCAACGACTCCGACGGCAGCGCGATCAGCCGCCGGTAGGCGCCTTCCTCGATCGCATCCAATCCCAGCACGTCGAGCATCGTGCGCTCCTTCGAAGGCCCTGCGGTGAAGTCCGGCCTGGCGGACACCTGTCATGCCGCAATCCCGCCATTGAGCAGTCTACGGCGGCATGGCATGTTCATGCCATCCGTTCCGCCAGGTCCCCCCAGGAAGGGTCCGCCCATGTCCCGATCCGCCCGCGCCGTCGCCGGTGGGCTCGCCGTACTCGTGGCCTTCGCCGCGGTCACGACGACGCCCTCGCAGGCCGACGGCGTCGCCGTACCTGATGCCGCGCCACCCACCCAGTCGACCCACCGCGTCACGCTCCTCACCGGCGACGTGGTCACCTTGACCGAAACGGCGGGCGGTCCGCCGACCGCCGAAGTCGAGCAAGCGGCCGGGAACGCCGGTGGCGTCCAGATCCAGCAGGTCGGCGATGACCTGCACGTCGTACCGGACGTCGCGCTGCCGTACCTTGCCGCGGGCCGTCTCGACCCCGAGCTCTTCAATGTGACATCGCTCGTCGACCAGGGGTACGACGACGCGTCGGTCAAATCGATCCCGCTGATTGTGCAGTACCGCCCGGGCGTGCGCGCCGCCGCGGTGACCCCGCAGCACGCCGACCGTGGCGCGACGCTGGAGAGCATCGGCGGTCTCGGCCTGTCCGCGCACAAGGCCGAGGCCTCCCAGTTCTGGTCCGGCATCACGGCCAACTCCGGGATCCAGAAGGTGTTCCTCGACGGCAAGGTCAAGGCCAGCCTGGCCGAGAGCGTGGCCCAGGTCGGCGCGCCGGAAGCCTGGGCCCAGGGCCTCGACGGCACCGGTACGACGGTCGCGGTCCTCGACACCGGTATCGACCAGACGCATCCCGACGTCGCGGGGCGGATCGCCGAGACCAAGAGCTTCGTCCCGGGTGAGACCACCGAGGACGTCAACGGTCACGGCACCCACGTCGCCTCCACGGTCGCCGGTACCGGCGCCGCGTCGGACGGTGTCGAGAAGGGCGTCGCGCCGGCCGCGCAGCTCGCGATCGGCAAGGTGCTCAACGACGGCGGATCCGGCGCCGAGTCCTGGATCATCGAAGGGATGGAGTGGGCCGCGCACCGCGCGAAGGTGGTCAGCATGAGCCTCGGCAGCACCGAGGCCAGCGACGGCACCGACCCGATGGCGCTCGCCGTCGACAAGCTGAGCGCCGAGACCGGCGCGCTGTTCGTCATTGCCGCAGGCAACTACGGCCGGGTCGGCGGGATCGGTTCGCCGGGTGCGGCCGCGTCCGCGCTGACGGTCGGCGCGGTGGACAACAACGACGAGCGCGCGTACTTCCAGGACATGGGTCCGCGCCTCGGCGACGCCACGGTGAAGCCGGAGATCGTCGCGCCGGGAGTCGGCGTCCTGGCGGCCCGCGCGGCGAAGTCCTCGGGCACCGGGTACTACAAGTCGCTCAGCGGTACGTCGATGGCGACGCCGCACGTGGCCGGCGCCGCGGCGCTGCTCGTCCAGAAGCATCCCGACTGGACGGGTGAGCAGGTCAAGGCCGCGCTGGTCAGCACCGCGAAGCCGCTCGCGGGCGAGACGGCGTACCAGGTCGGTGGCGGTCGCCTCGACGTACCGGCCGCGGCTTTCGGGAAGATCACCGCGACCGCGACCCGCGACTTCGGCCTCCACACCTGGCCGCACGGTGACGATGCGCCGGTCGAACGCACCATCACCTACACGAACCTCGGCGACACCGCGGCCACCCTCGACCTGTCGACCGACGTGACGAGCGACGGTACGACGCCGGCGCCCGCCGGACTGTTCGCGCTCGGCTCGGCCCAGGTCACCGTGCCCGCCAATGGGACCGCCTCGGTCACCGTCACGGCGACGCCGAACCTGGCCACGCCGGGACTGACCTATTCGGGCACGGTCGTCGCCATGCAGGACGGCAAGCAGATCGCACAGACCGCGGTCGGCCTCGTCATGGAACCGGAGCGGTACGACCTCAACGTCCACGCGACCGGGCGTGACGGTAAGCCCGCCGGCGGGTTCCTGACGCTGTACAAGTACGGCGACCAGTTCGTGAGCACGCTCGAGATCGACCCCGCCACCGGGACCGTCGCCAAGCAGCGCCTCGAGCCGGGCGTGTACGCGGCGTACTCCTGGCTGCCGGTCGACGGTCAGGACGGCGTCGCGCTGGTCGGCAACCCGCACCTCGTGATCGGCAAGAACACCGACCTCGCCCTCGACGCGCGGAAGGCGAACCCGATCACGCTCAGCACGCCGCTGCCCGGCGAGGACGTGTATCGCCGCTCCGGCTGGTACCACGACTCCGGGATCGGCGGTGACTACGCGACCTTCCTCGGCCAGTACGTGCCGACGCCGGTGGTCACCAAGGTGTACGCCGCCCCGACCGGCGCGGTCCCTGGTGGCGTGTACGACTTCTCGTCCCGTTGGCGCCGTACGTCGCCGCTGGTGTCGATGACCGTCGACTTCAAGCAGCTGCACCCGTTGCTGCAGCGCGGTTCGAAGCGCTGGGACGGCAAGGCGACGCTGACCACGGCGTACGTCGGTGCTGGTGCGGCCGAGGACTACGTGGGCAAGGATGTTCGCGGGAAGGCTGCGCTCGTGACGGCGAGCGATGCGGTCACGCCGAGCGCGCGGGCGACGGCTGCTCGGGACGCCGGTGCGCGGTTGCTGATCGTGGTGAACAACGGCGCGGGCAAGTACTACGATCTTGCCGGCGGGACCGATCTGCCCGTGTACTCGCTGACGGCTGCCGAAGGCGAGCCCTTGATTGCTAGGGGCAACGTTCGGCTGCGGGTGCTGGGTACCGAGGCTCCGCCGTACCTGTACGACCTGGTGAAGGCCTACACGGGTGCGCTGCCGGCGGACCTGCGGTACGCGCCGCGGTCCGGGGAGCTCGCCACGGTCGTCAACCGGTTCGTCGGGCCGACCGGTGAGCTCGCGTTCGAGAGCCGCGCCGATTGCCGGATCGGGTTCTGGCCCCCGTGTCTGCAGGTGACCGAGCCGATCCACCTCGGAACGCAGCGGATCGATTTCGTGTCCACGCAGGCGGGCACGGACTGGTACGAGCAGACGAACCACCCGCGTGGCTGGGAGCAGCGGGGCGAGCGGCACATCTACACGCCGCGGAGTGTGCAGACGAACTCGTGGTTCGCTCCGGCCGCCCGGCCGCGAGTCGGCTCGGGGTACTGGAACCCGCGGCGCAGTGGCGACTTCTTCGCGGTGAACGTGCCGACGACGAGCAGCGGCGATCAGGGTGTCACCGGGTCGATGGACGACGAGTCGACCGTGGAGACACGGCTGTTCCAGAACGGGACGCTGCTACGGAAGAGTTCCTTCCAGGCGGTGCAGACCGGCGTACCGGCGACGTCCGGATGGGCGGACTACCGGTTCGAGATGGACACCGCGCGGCCGGAGGTGTGGAAGCTCGGGACGAAGACCAAGAGCGCGTGGGACTTCCGGGCCCAGACGACCGAGTCGAGCGACTGGGTCTACCTGCCGCTGATCCAGCTCGACTACCACCTGGCCACGGACCTCAACGGCGCGTTCGCGGGTGGGAGCAGGCAGCGCATCGGGCTGTCCGCGTTCCAGTTCACGGGCGTCGAAGGTGCGGGCAAGGTCAACGGCGCGACGCTGGAGGTGTCGTACGACGACGGCGCCACCTGGCAGGCCGCTCCGCTCTCGCGGGCAGGTGCGGAGTGGGCGGCCACGGTACGGCTGCCGAAGGGTGTGTCGTACCTCTCGCTGCGGGCAACGGCGACCGACGACGCCGGGAACAAGGTCAGCCAGGAAGTGATCCGGGCGGCCGCGATCCGGTGACGAAATGACCCCGGAATGACCCCGGAATGACACAGCCGGCAGTGACCCAGGTGGTCACTGCCGGCTGTTGTGTGTCTGCTCAGCTGACGCTGATCAGGTCCACCACGAAGATCAGGGTCTCGCCGGGCTTGATCGCGCTGCCCGCGCCGCGGTCGCCGTACCCGAGGTGCGGCGGGATGACGAGCTTGCGCCGGCCGCCGACCTTCATGCCCTGGACGCCGGTGTCCCAGCCTTGGATGACCTGGCCCACGCCGAGCTGGAACGCCAGCGGGGCGCCGCGGTTGTACGACGCGTCGAACTCCTCGCCGCTGGAGTGGGCGACGCCCACGTAGTGCACGTTCACGCGCGAACCGGCCTTGGCCTCGTCGCCCTCGCCCACGGTGATGTCGGTGATCTCCAGATCCGCCGGCGGCGGTCCATCCGGAAAGTCGATCTCTGGCTTCTCAGTCATGCCACCAGCTAACCAGACTGCTCTAGGGCAAGTCTCCCGACCCCACGCCTACTGCGGGGCACTCGGCACGGCACCTCGCCGCACGGGTGCAAAGGCCACGATGCTCCGCATCGAGACCTTCGCCCCCGCACGCCGAGCTACCGCACCGAGCACCTCCTCGCGACGGCGTGGAGTCGGGAGACTTGCCCTAGGCTCTCGGTCAGGAGGCTGACCAATGGGGGTGGGCCGGACCTGGAGGTGTTGTGATGCCGGAGCCTGTGACGCAGACACTCGAGGTATCGGGGGCGACGCTGACGTACGACGTCCGCGGTGACCTGGCTCAGCGGCCGGTGTTGTTGATGATCGGCTCGCCGATGGGGGCCAGTGGATTCCCGACGCTGGCCTCGCACTTCGAGGACCGCACCGTGGTGACCTACGACCCGCGGGGTGTGGAGCGCAGCGTCCGGAGCGGCTCGCCGGGTGAGCTGTCGCCCGAGGACCACGCCGCTGACCTCGCGGCACTCATCGAGCACCTGGACGCCGGGCCGGTGGACATCTTCGCCAGCAGCGGCGGTGCGGTGAACGCGCTGGCCCTGACCGCTCGCCGCCCCGACCTGATCAACAAGCTGGTCGCGCACGAGCCGCCGCTCGCCGGGATCCTCCCGGACAGCTCGTCCGCGCTCGCCGCGGTCGCGGACATGTACGAGACGTACCAGCGCGACGGACTCGGGCCCGGGATGGCGAAGTTCATCACGCTGGTCATGTACGACGGCGAGATTCCTGCCGACTACACGGAGCGCCCCGCGCCGGATCCCGCGATGTTCGGCCTGCCGGGGGAGGACGACGGGTCGCGTGACGACGCTCTCCTCGGGCAGAACCTTCGCGGCTGTACGTCGTACCAGCCGGACTTCGACGCTCTGGGCAAGGTTGGGGGCCGCATCGTGGTCGGGGTCGGAGAGGAGTCGGGCAACGCACTCGCGGGCCGTGGCGGGAAGGCTGTGGCCGAGCGGCTCGGGCTGACGCCGGTCATGTTCCCGAGCGGGCACGGCGGTTTCCTCGGCAACGAGTACGGGCAGCCGGGGAAGCCCGCGGAGTTCGCCGCCACACTGCGCGAGGTTCTAGAGTAGCGCTCTGTGATCAAAGCGCTCGTTTTAGTGGTTGGCCTGCTGACTGCACCCGCGCCGGAAACGTATGCGCAGTACTCGCTGATGTTCGAGAAGTCCGCCGGCCAGTACTTCGCCGGCGGCACGGCGGCCGGTCAGTGGGCCTGGAGCCCACTGACCGCGACCGAGTCCGATATCTCCTGGGGTGATCCGAAGGCCTGGCCGCCTTCTTCTGCGGAGCGCTTCGTCCATGACGGCGACTGGGTCCTCCTCGACGGCTACAACGACGGCCCCGGCCGCCCGCTCACCCAGATCCAACGCGTCACCACCGAAACTCTCGGCGACGCGAACTGCACCAACATGCAGCCCATCCCGTCAGCCGGCGGCCGCCAGCACTACGTGAAGTGGACCATCCCGGCAGCCGGCTACTGCCTGGACGCCACCGGCACCATCAAGCCCCCCAACGGCTCCACCACCGTCCACTTCCGCCACCTCCAGAAATGGCTCCCACCCCACCCCTGCAACAACCCGTACTACTCCAACCAAACCTGCATCACCCAGCACGAACAATGGTGGGACGACAACCAGCACCCCTACGCCCTCCAACTAACCCGCACCGTCGAGCTGGCCAAGGGCCTCGGCATGTCCTTCACCAACCGCACCACCGACCCCTTGGAGTGGAACGCCGACGGCCGCTACTACTGGCACTACTGACGGACTCTCGCGATACCGTTGGATGTGCCTGTGAATGACGTTTTGTCGACCGAAGACATCGATCGCATCGCGGCGGAGGCGAGCGAGAGCGAGACCCCCGAGACACTGGCGGCAGCCCTGGTCGCTGCGGTGGATGATGGCCGGTTGGCGGACGAGGCCGACGCCGGGTATGCGCTGACTGTGGCGGCTGAGATCACCGTTGACACCGACGAACCCGAGGTCGCGATCGCGCTTGCCGAGCGTGCCATCGAGGCCTGCGAGCGATCCGGAGACACCTCGACCAGTCACCCGTCGGCCGTTCGCGCGGACGCGTTGTTCCTCGCCGGCCGTGACGAGGAGGCGATGACGCAGCTCGGGGTGCTGCGTGAACGGCTGACCGAGGACCCCGATGCGGCGATGCTCGTCGGTGAGGTCCTCGTGGCGAACGGGCACGCGGAGATCGCGGAGGAATGGCTGACCGAGGCCCTGGACACCGTTCTCCAGCGTCACGACGAACTCGAGTCAAAGCCTTCGGATCCGGCCTACGACGACGTCGCGATGATCTCGTTCGAAGTACTGCGGGCCCGGCACGGTGTGCGGCATGAGCTCGGGCTCCCGCACGACCAGTACGACGATCTCGCGGACGAGATGATGCAGGAACTGGAGGACTCGCTGGACGACGGCCCAGTGGTCCTGTTCTTGCCGCAGCCCGAGTACGACCTGGCGCTACGCCGCTGGCCGGCCCTCGCCGCCGACCACGGCGCAACCTGGGACGAACACCGAGCAATCACAGAGGAAGACCTCCGCCTCCGCGCCGAATACGGGGCAAGCGGGCTGGCCATGATCCCCGGCACAGCCGACGCCCTGGCAGAGTTCGCAAGATCGTCCGGGAGCGAGCAGATCGACACCGCCACAATCCAGGCCTACCGCGACTCCCTGGTCGACACAGGCATCCCCCAGACCCCCTGGCCTCCAGGCCGAAACAACCCCTGCTGGTGCGGCTCAGAAAACAAGTACAAGAGATGCTGCCTGCCCCGCGCCTAGTGATGACTCGCATCTGTCGCATTGCCGGCCCTGGGCAGATGGCTTCAGCCATGACATGAGTGTGCAGCTGGTGTCTAGCGATTTGCCGCTTGCATTGTCTAGTCACTAGACTTATCCTTGTGAAGGCGCGCGAGGTCATTCGGACGATCCAGAGAGCAGGCGGCAAGCAGATCCGTCAGGTCGGCTCGCACCGGCGGTTCTGCGTCGAGTACACGAAGGCGGACGGGGTGACAGGCACTGTGTTCACGACCGTTCCCGACCATGGCGGTGACATACCGATCGGAACCCTCGCCTCGATCGAGAAGGCGCTGGAACCGGCTCTGGGGAAGGGATGGCTCAGGGGATGACTACGTATGAGGTGCATGTCAGCCGTGAAGGTGATCACTGGCTGGCCGACGTTCCGGACCTCGAGGGCACACAAACCTATGCCTCGAACCTCACCGCTTTGGACAGGTACGTCCGCGAGATCGTCGTTCTCGCTGCCGACCTTCCGGCGTCGAAGGCGGCCGATCTCACGCTGCACTGGTCGTACGACCTCGGCGATCAGCTTGTTCAGCAGGCCAACGCCCTCCGAGCCGAGCGCGAGGAGCTGGCTGTCAAAGAGAAGCAGTTGGAGCGGGAGACGCGCGAGCTCGCCACCAAGCTGACTCGTGACCTAGGCCTCAGCGTCAGAGATGCCGGCCCGCTGCTGGGAATCAGTCACCAGCGCGTCTCGCAGCTCAGGTCATCGGCCAAGTCCGGCAGGTCAGCGCGCAGCAAAACGGCGAGCAGGGAAACTGCAACCGCTCGTCGCCACAAGCCTGACTAGGCCCGGACGTCCGCGCCGACGTACGCGCCAAGCTTGGATCGTCTGTAGCAGCTTCCGCCACGGAGATCGAAACGGCCGGCTCGCCTCGCAGCCTCCGATCAGCGTGTGATGTCGAACGAGGGTGTTGTGGAGTTGGGCGATCGCGTCTGCGTAGCGCGCGTGGGCTGATCACAGTCCTTCGGTGGCACGCTAGGCTGAGCGCCCGTGAAGGTCTTGGTGGTCGGCACGGGTGGTCGGGAGCATGCTCTGGCTTGGGCGTTGGCTCAGGATCCGGAGGTTGAGCAGGTTGTGGCGGCTCCGGGTAATCCGGGGATTGCTGCGTTGCGGCCGGCGTACGACGGGCAGTCGGTCGGGTGCCGTTCGGTGGACGTGACCGACCATGACGCGGTCGTCGCGCTGGCGCGGGAGCTGGACGTCGACCTGGTGGTCGTCGGACCGGAGGCGCCGCTGGTGGCCGGGCTGGCCGACCCGCTGCGGGACGCCGGGTTCGCGGTCTTCGGGCCGTCCCGGGAGGCCGCGCAGATCGAGGGGTCGAAGGCGTTCGCCAAGGACGTGATGGCCGCCGCGGGCGTGCCGACCGGGCGGGCGTACGTCTGCGTCACGCCCGAGGAGGCCGCGACGGCGATCGACGCGTTCGGTCCGCCGTACGTCGTGAAGGACGACGGGCTCGCCGCGGGCAAGGGGGTGGTCGTCACCTCGGACCGGGAGGAGGCGCTCGCGCACGCGGCCGAGTGCGACCAGGTGCTGATCGAGGAGTTCCTGGACGGCCCCGAGGTGTCGCTGTTCGCGATCACCGACGGTACGACGGTGCTGCCGATGCAGCCGGCGCAGGACTTCAAACGCCTCGGCGACAACGACGAGGGCCCGAACACCGGTGGCATGGGCGCCTACACGCCGCTCCCGTGGGCGCCGGACGACCTGGTCGCCGACATCACCGAGAAGGTCCTGCAGCCGACGATCGACGAGCTCCGCCACCGCGGTACGCCGTTCAGCGGCCTGCTGTACGCCGGTCTCGCGCTGACGTCCCGCGGTGTCCGCGTGATCGAGTTCAACTGCCGCTTCGGTGACCCGGAGACGCAGGCGCTGCTGCCGATGCTGAAGACCCCGCTGGGCGGCCTGCTGTACGCCGCCGCGACCGGAAAGCTCGCCGACCACGGTGACCTGAGCTGGCGGAACGCGTCCTCGGTCGCGGTCGTGGTCGCCGCGAAGAAGTACCCGGCGAGCCCGCGCAAGGGCGACGCGATCACCGGCGTCGAGCAGGCGGAGAGCGACGCGGTCCACGTCTTCCACGCGGGGACGGCGCTCGACGACGAGGAACTGGTGACGGCAGGCGGCCGCGTGCTCGCGGTGAGCGCCGTCGGCAAGGACCTCGCCGAGGCCCGCCAGCGCGCGTACGCCGCGGTCGGTCAGATCCGGATCAAGGGCTCCCAGCACCGCACCGACATCGCCCTCAAGGCCGAGCGCGGCGAGATCACCGTCTGACCCCTCCGCCGGCCCGGCCGGGATAAAGTCGAGAATTCGATGGAACCGGATCGACAGGTCGGGGGTGTTGGTGGGTATGGAGACGGAGGGGTTGCGAGAGTTCTACAGCGCCCACCAGCCGCGGCTGGTGGGTGTGATCTCGCTGCTGACCGGGTCACGTGCCGAGGCCGAGGACATTGTCCAAGAGGCGTTCGTGCGGCTCGTGCCCCGCTGGGAGAAGGTGTCGCGGTACGACGCTCCGGAGGCCTGGGTTCGCCTGGTCGCCCTGCGCCTGGCCGCGAACCGGCATCGGGACGGCAATCGGTTCACGCAGCTGTTCCACCGGCTGCCGGCCGAGAACGTCCCGGACCCCGCCGACCGGTACACCGGTGACCTCGAGCAGGCTCTCGCCGGCCTGCCGATGCCGACCCGGCAGGTCGTCGTCCTCCACTACGTCTGTGATCTGAGCGTGGCTCAGGTGGCGGACACGCTCGGGATCGCGGAAGGCACGGTCAAGTCGCGCCTTTCGCGGGCCCGGGACGCCCTGTCCGATTCATTGCTGTTGAGGAGTGACGACCATGCCTGAGCTGCAGGAGGACCTGCAGGCGCTGGCCGACCGCCGCGCCGCCGAGTCGACCGGAGACTTCGACTCCGTTCTGACCACGGCCAAGACCCGCAAGCGCCGCCGGACCGCCGGTCTGACCGTGATCGGTGCCGCCGCTGTGGTCGGCGCTGTCGCGATCGTCCCGACGCTCCGTCCGGCCTCGAACACGCCCGTGGCCGAGAGCCCGGTGCCCACGACCGCCGTCGTTCCGCCGCAGGTGTCGACGATGCCGTCCGCGCCGAAGCTCCCGAAGGCCGGCCTGCTGGGGCTGAAGGCGGCGAAGTCGGTGACCACGCTCGCCGGCGGACAGTTCGTCGCCACGTTCCCGGACAAGCAGGTCCGCGCGGTGACGTTCTCGCTGGCCTCGGCGTCCCAGCCGGAGAAGTCGCTGTACACGCTGGTCGCGAAGATCCCCGGCGACCCGACCACGCCGTACGCGATCCGGATGACGGGTGAGATGGGGATCGCGATCCCGTCGTTCTCCAGCGCCGGCCCGTACACGCTGGGGATGCCGAAGGGCCTGCCCGCCGGCTCGTACCGGGTGTGCACGCTCTCCGGTGCGCTGCTCTGCGGTCTGGTGACCGTCAGCTAGTCGCCGTCTGGGAGAATGGGGTTCGTGACCAAACCCCGGATCCCCAATGTTCTCGCCGCGCGCTACGCCAGTCTCTCGATGGCGGAGCTGTGGTCACCGGAGCACAAGATCGTGCTCGAGCGGAAGCTCTGGGTCGCCGTACTGAAGGCCCAGAGCCGGCTCGGGGTCGCGGTTCCGGACGGGGTCGTCGAGGACTACGAACGAGTGGTCGACCAGGTCGACCTGGCGTCGATCGCGGACCGCGAGCGGGTCACGCGACACGACGTGAAGGCGCGGATCGAGGAGTTCAGCGCACTCGCCGGGCACGAACACATCCACAAGGGGATGACGAGTCGTGACCTGACCGAGAACGTGGAGCAGCTCCAGATCCGCGCCGGCCTGGAACTGGTCCGGGACCGTGCGGTGGCAACCGCCGTACGGCTCGGCCAGCTGGCGGCCGACCACGCGGCGCTGGTGCTGACCGGGCGCTCGCACAACGTGGCCGCGCAGGCGACCACGCTCGGCAAGCGGTTCGCGTCGGCCGCCGACGAGCTGCTGGTCGCGGTCGCCCGGATCGAGGAGCTGATCGAGCGGTACCCGCTGCGTGGCGTCAAGGGCCCGGTGGGGACGTCGCAGGACATGCTGGACCTGTTCGGCGGTGACCCGGCCAAGCTGGAGGAGCTGGAGCAGGACATCGCCCAGCACCTCGGGTTCAGCCACACGCTGACGAGCGTCGGCCAGGTGTATCCGCGGTCGCTCGACTACGAGGTCGTGTCCGCGCTGGTGCAGCTGGCCGCGGGGCCGTCGAGCCTGGCGACCACGATCCGGCTGATGGCCGGCCACGAGCTGGTCACCGAAGGCTTCAAGGAGGGCCAGGTCGGCTCCTCGGCGATGCCGCACAAGATGAACACCCGGTCCTGCGAGCGGGTCAACGGTCTCGCGGTGATCCTCCGCGGGTACGCGTCGATGGCCGGTGAGCTGGCCGGCAACCAGTGGAACGAGGGCGACGTCTTCTGCTCCGTCGTACGGCGGGTCGCGCTGCCGGACGCGTTCTTCGCGCTCGACGGGCTGTTCGAGACGTTCCTGACCGTCCTGGACGAGTTCGGGGTGTACCCGGCGGTCGTGGCGCGTGAACTCGAGCGGTACCTGCCGTTCCTGACCACGACCAAGGTGCTGATGGCCGCGGTGAAGAACGGTGTCGGCCGGGAGACCGCGCACGAGGTGATCAAGGAGCACGCGGTCGCCACCGCGCTCGACCTGCGCAAGGGTCTCGCGGCGAACGACCTGTTCCACCGCCTCGGCGCCGACGGCCGTCTCGGCCTCACCGAGGAGCAGATCGTCGGCATCGTCGGCGAGCCGCTGTCCTTCACCGGCGCGGCCGTCGCCCAGGTCGCCGCGGTCGTCGCCAAGATCGACGAACTCGCCAAGCGCCACCCGGAAGCAGCCGCCTACACCCCGGGTGACATCCTCTAACCCGTGTTCGCACCGCTCACCTGGTTTCTCGTCGCGCTGGCGCTGCTGGCGATGGTGTACGCCGTCGTGCTGGCGGCGCGGGACAAGCGGATCGACTGGCCCGTGCTCGGCGCGGTCGGCGTCGTCGAGGTCGCGCTGCTCGCTCAGCTCGTCGTGGGCATCGTGCAGTTGAGCGGGACCGAGCGCGACGTGTCCGGTCCGTTCTTCGTCGGGTACCTGGTCGGGTCGCTGATCATCCTGCCGATCGGGGCGTTCTGGGCGCTGGCCGAGAGCAGCCGCTGGGGTGCCGGTGCGCTGGCTGTCGCCTGTCTGGTGATCCCGATCCTCGAGCTGCGGCTGCACGACCTGTGGGCGGTCTGAAATGACCGATCCGGCGGCCACGAAACACGGGCCCGGACGGATCCTGATCGCGGTGTACGGCGTGTTCGCGCTGGCCGCCACCGCGCGGGCCGGCGTCCAGATCGCGACGAAGTTTGGCGACGCCCCGATCGCGTACCTGTTGTCGGCCGTTGCCGCGGTCATCTATTGCGCCGCGACGTTCGCGCTGGCGAAGGCGACCGTGGTGTCGCGCAAGGTCGCCACCGTCGCGATCGCGATCGAGCTGGCCGGCGTGATCGGGATCGGCGCCTTCAGTTACGCCGTACCGGACGACTTCCCGGACGCGACCGTGTGGTCGCACTTCGGCCAGGGGTACGGCTTCGTGCCGCTGGTGCTGCCGGTGCTCGGCCTGCTCTGGTTGCGTCGCACTCGGTAACTGCCAGGAAACTGCCAGCCATGCGCAGGGGCTGACTCAGGTTCGCCGGACAGCATCGGTGACATGCAGATTCCAGGTCATCCTCGGGTCGAGATCGTCGTACCCGTCAAGAACGAGGAAAACGACCTCGGACCGAACATCAGACGGCTGCGGGAGTTCCTCGACACCGCTTTCCCGTTTCCGGCCGAGGTCTGCGTCGCGGACAACGGAAGTACGGACGCGACATATGAGATCGCCACGCTGCTCGCCGCCGAGCTGCCCGGGGTCCGAGTGGTCCGGCTCGAGCAGTCCGGGCGCGGCCGCGCGCTGAAGCAGGTCTGGTCCGCCAGCACCGCCGAGGTGCTCGCCTACATGGACGTCGACCTTTCCACCAACCTGAACGCGTTGCTGCCGCTGGTCGCGCCGTTGCTCGCCGGGCACAGTGACGTTGCCATCGGCACCCGGTTGGCGAAGAGCTCCCGGGTGGTCCGGCGGCCGAAGCGGGAGTTCATCTCGCGCTCGTACAACCTGTTGCTGCGGGCAACACTGAGCGCGCACTTCTCCGACGCGCAGTGCGGCTTCAAGGCGATCCGGGCCGATGTGGCGCGCGAGCTGCTGCCGCTGGTCGAGGACACCAGCTGGTTCTTCGACACCGAGTTGCTGGTGCTCGCGGAGCAGGCCGGGCTGCGGATCCATGAGGTCCCGGTGGACTGGGTCGACGACCTGGACTCCCGGGTCGCGATCGCGAAGACGGTGGGCGAGGACCTGCGGGGGATCGCCCGACTGATGCGCAGCCGCGTCGACCTGGAGCCGATCCGGCAGAAGTACGGCCGGCCGCAGATCCTCGATCCGCGGACCGCGATGGCCGCCCGGGTACTGCGCTTTTGCGCCGTCGGCGTGCTGAGTACGGCGGCGTACGCGCTGCTGTATCTCGTGCTGCGCCAAGGCATGCCGGCCCAGGTGGCGAACCTGCTGGCGCTGCTGATCACCGCGGTCGGCAACACCGCGCTCAACCGGCGGATCACGTTCGGAGTGCGCGGTGTGGAAGGCCGCTGGCGGCATCATCTGCGCGGCCTGGTCACCTTCGGGATCGGCTGGAGCCTGACCGCGGCGTCGCTCTGGCTGCTGCACACCGCGGTCTCCGCCCCGCACCAGGCGGTCGAGATCACGGTCCTGACCATCGCGAACCTCGCGGCGACCGTCGTTCGGTTCAGCCTCTTCCAGGCCTGGGTCTTCGACGACGACGCACCCACCATCCCGACCTTCGAACCCCCGGCGGTTCTCGAAAACACCCGGAGCAACTGACATGGCAACACTCACCGATCCCGTCGAGGTCACCAGACCTCGCGCGATCAGCACGCAGTACACGCTCGGAAAGGACAAGGTCCTGTACGGCGGGCTGCTGGCGCTGACCGCGATCGCGTACCTGTGGGGCCTGTCCAAGAACGGCTACGCGAACGAGTACTACGCCGCCGCGGTACAGGCCGGGTCGACGAGCTGGAAGGCCTGGTTCTTCGGGTCGTTCGACTCCTCCAGCTTCATCACCGTCGACAAGACCCCCGCCGCGCTGTGGGTGATGGGCCTGTCCGGGCGGATCTTCGGCTTCAACACCTGGAGCATGCTGATCCCCGAGGCGCTGATGGGCGTCGCGAGCGTCGGCTTCGTCTACGTGTCCGTACGGCGCTGGTTCTCCGCGAACGCCGGACTACTGGCCGGAGCGATCCTCGCGCTGACGCCGGTTGCCGTCCTCATGTTCCGGTTCAACAACCCGGACGCGCTGCTGGTCCTGCTGCTCTGCGCCGGCGCGTGGGCGGTGACGCGGGCGATCGACTCTGTGAAGTACTCGGCGCGCTGGATGATCCTCGCCGGGGCCCTGGTCGGATTCGGATTCCTGACGAAGATGTTGCAGGCGTTCCTGATCCTGCCGGCGTTCGGGATCGCGTACCTGGTCGCCGGGAAGCCGGCGCTGGGGAAGCGTCTCCTGCACCTGGGGCTGGCGACCGTCTCGCTGATCGTGAGCGCCGGCTGGTGGATCGCGATCGTCGAGCTGATGCCTGCTTCGGCGCGGCCCTACATCGGCGGCTCCCAGAACAACAGCATCCTCGAGCTGACGCTCGGCTACAACGGCCTGGGCCGGCTCAACGGCAACGAGACCGGCTCGGTCGGCGGCGGAGGTGGCGGCAACGGCGGCGGTGGCATGTGGGGCGGCGCGGCCGGCGTACAGCGACTGTTCGGTGGCGAGTTCGCGTCGCAGATCGCGTGGTTGCTTCCGGCTGCGCTGCTCGCCACCGTCGTACTGGTGGTTGCTGCGGGCAAGGCTCCGCGGACGGATCGGAAGCGCGCATTCGTGCTGCTGTGGGGTGGGTGGTTGCTCGGTACCGGTCTGGTGTTCAGCTACATGCAGGGAATCATCCACAGCTACTACATGATCGCGCTGGCGCCGGCCATCGGTGCGTTGATCGGTGCGGCGATGGCGGTGCTCTGGAAGCGGCGTACGGAATGGTTGCCGCGGACAACTTTGGCCGGCGGGATCCTGCTGACGGCCGGGTGGAGCTTCGCGCTGCTGAACCAGACGCCGACCTGGCATCCCTGGATCCGGTGGGTCGTGCTGATCACCGGCGTGGCCGGCGCGGGTGCGCTGATGCTGCTGCCGGAGCTGAAGCTGCACCGTACGACGGCTCGCCGGGCCGGGATGTTCGCGGCGGCTCTGCTGGCGGTCAGCGCCCTGACCGGGCCGACGGCGTACTCCGTGGCGACGATCAACTCCGCACACACCGGAGCGCTGCCGTCCGCGGGTCCTTCGGGAGCCGGCGGCATGGGTGGCGGTATGGGCGGCGGTGGGATGCGCGGCGGCGGACCTGGTGGCGGTCAGATGGGTGCGCCGCCCGGTCAGACCGGCGGCACGACCGGGCGGGGTACGGGTGGTACCGGCGGTGTCGGCGGGTTCCTCGGCGGTGGTGGGATCAGCGGGGTGTCGAGTGAGCTGATCACGCTGCTGCAGAACGGCGCCAAGGGGTACACCTGGGCGGCGGCCGCGGTCACCGCGAACGGCGCCGCGCCGATGCAGATCGCGTCCGGCGTACCGATCATGGCGATCGGCGGGTTCAACGGGACCGACCCGGCGCCGTCGCTCGAGGAGTTCAAGGAATTGGTTGCCCAGGGCAAGGTCCACTACTTCGTCGGGAGTGGCGGCGGCGGGATGATGGGCGGCCGGAACGGCAGCTCCAGTGAGATCGCCACCTGGGTCAGTGAGAACTTCCAGTCCCAGACCGTCGGCAGCACCACCGTCTACGACCTTTCCACCGGAACAGGAGCATGAAGATGACACAGTCCGCAGAAGCCCAGTTCCAGGCGGCCAAGGCCGCCCAGAACAACCCGGCCGCACCACCCGCACCGCCGGCTCAGGAGACGGAGGGTACGAAGGGTGGTGGGCGGCCCAGCAATCTGATGCTGGCCGGCGCCGGTTCGATCGTTGCTGTGCTGGCGTTCCTCGGTGGCATGGCGGTCGGGCACTCGTGGGACGGCACCAGCAACCAGCAGGGTCAGTTCGGCGGCGGCCGCGGCTTCCCTGGTGGGTTCCAGCAGGGCAACGGGCAAGGGCAGGGCACACTCCCGGGCCAGGGTCAAGGGCAGAGAACCCAGCAGGGCCAGGGAAATGGGACGCAGCAGGTCCCGGGGCAGACCCGCACCAGTTGACCCCTCGCCTGAATCAAGGCAGCCCGGCGGGCGTTGAGCGGACACTCGGCCCGCCGGGCGCGGTTTCTGGACGACCGTCAAGCGTGGAACGACACGCGGAATGGTTCGCCGGGGCGTGGGGTGGGGTAGGAACGGGGACGTGGAATGGTCGAACGTCACCTGGTTCCTGACCGCGCTCGGGGCGGTCGTCGTACTGATCACGCGCGTCCGGCTCGGTGGGACTGTTGTCGACGGCACCGGTCACGGCGCGGGCCGGCACGGGTACTCCGCAACGCTGTTGCGACTGCACACCGTGGTCGGAGTGATCACGCTGATCGGCTGGGTCGTTGCCCTGGTCACCGGTCGGCGGGAGATCGCCCTGGTCATGCTGGCCGGCTGGTGGTTGCTGACGGTCATCGGATTGTTGCTTCTGGCCCGTTGGCTGCCGAGTGCCGGCAAGCACTCCGAGGATGCGCAGAGTGACGCCTGGGGTTCCGGCGCCGGCCTGTCCGTCCTCGGCCACGTGGGCATGCTGCTCGGCGTCGGCTATTTCACCTTCGTCACGGTCACGGACCGTCTCTGAGTCCGGCGATCAGCGCCGTGACGGAGCGTCGTACGGCGGCCTCGAACGCTTCTGGTGAGAGCGTTGTCCCGGTCCCGGCGACCCGGTCGTACATCAGCCCGTCCAGCATCGCGGCGACCGGCCACGCGGCCGCCTCCGGATCCGGTACGCCGAGCCCGGCGAGCAACTGCGCGAGCATCGCGCGCAACTGCCGCCCGCCGTCGACGATCGCGGCCCGCAGCTCCGGCTGACGGCTCGCCTCGAGCGACAACTCGTACCGCGCGACCAGATCGTCCGGCCGGTCCTGCGCGAGTCCCGCCGTCATCGCCACCATCAGCTCGACCGGATCCGCCCCGGGCGGCGGCATCCCGGCCACGTCCCGGGTGAGCATCCGGTGCACGCAGGCGGTGAGCAGGGCGTTCCGCGTCCGCAGGTAGTACGACGTGGAGCCCGGCGGCAGCCCTGCCTCGGTGTCGACGGCGCGGTGCGTCAGCCCGCGCAGCCCGCGAGTCGCGACGAGATGGATCGCCGCGTCAGCGATGGCCTCCTGCCGATCCGCACCCCGCGGAACTCGCTTCGTCACGTCGCCCAGTCTCGCACTTCCCAACCGAACTCTACAGATGTAGAGTCAAGGTCATGAGTACGGCGATCGTGGTCGGGGCGGGTATTGGAGGGGTCACGGCCGCTGTCGCGCTGCAACGGCGCGGCTGGCAGGTCACAGTCCTGGAGCGTGCTCCGGAGCTTGGTGAGGTAGGGGCCGGTATCTCGGTCTGGCCGGCGGCGGTCGCCGTACTCGAGGAGCTCGGGGTCAAGGGCGTCGAGAAGGCGTCGGTGCAGTCCAAGCCGGCCGGGATGCGCAAGCCCGACGGTCGCTGGGTGGTCAGCGCGGCCGACCTCGGCATGGAGCTCCCGGTGATGATCCATCGCGCCCAGCTCCACGACCTGGTCACGGCCGAGTTCGGTCCGGCGGTGACGGTCCGGACCGGGTACGACGTACGGACGGTCACGCAGGACGCGGACGGGGTCACGGTCAACGGTGAGCTGCGGGCGGACCTGCTGGTGGCCGCGGACGGGATCCGGAGTGCGGTACGGGGATCGATGTATCCGCACTACGCGGGGCCTCGGTACTCCGGCTTCACGGGGTACCGCGGGATCGCGGATGTGGACCTCGACGACGGCGGCGGCGAGACTTGGGGCCGTGGGCAACTGTTCGGGTTCGCGCGGCTGATCGACGGGCGGTACTACTGGTACGCGACCGCGAACCAGCCGGCCGGTGCGACGAGCGAGCCGACCGTGTTCGAGAGCTGGCACGATCCGCTGCCGCGGCTGATCGCGGGTACCGAGAAGATCCTGCAGAACGACATCTACGACCTGACATTGCCGCTGGTGCCGTTCGCGCAGGGGCGGATCGTGCTACTCGGCGACGCGGCACACGCGATGACGCCGAACCTCGGCCGCGGCGCCTGCTCCGCGATCGAGGACGCGGGCGCGCTGGTGCGGCACCTCGGGCGGACGGGCGAGCTGCGGGCGGCGCTGACGGCGTACGACGCCGAACGGCGGCCCGCGACGACCAAGCTGGTGAAGCGTTCCCGCGCCGTCGGCCGCCTGGGTCAGACCGAGAACCCGGTGCTCTGCACGGTCCGTGACGGTTTGTTCGCCGTCGGCGGGAAGCTGGTGGCCCTGCGAGCGCGCAAGTAGGCGGATGGAACAATCGGCGCCGTGACCATACTTCCGCAGGCGCCTGAGATTCCCGGTGCGAAGCACCTCCACTCCGGCAAGGTCCGGGACCTTTACGAGCTCGAGTCCGGCGACCTGCTGATGGTCGCGAGCGACCGGATGAGCGCGTTCGACTGGATCCTGGAGTCGGTGATCCCCGACAAGGGGAAGGTGCTCACCGCGATGAGCCTGTGGTGGTTCGAGCAGCTCGACGTGCCGAACCACATCATCTCCACGGACGTGCCGGCCGAGGTCGCCGGGCGGGCCGTGGTGTGCGAGAAGCTCGCGATCTACCCGGTGGAGTGTGTCGCCCGCGGGTACCTGAGCGGCACCGGCCTGCTCGACTACAACGCCACCGGCGCCGTCTGCGGGATCCCGCTGCCGAGCGGCCTGGTCGAGGGCTCGCGCTTCGACACCCCGATCTTCACGCCGGCCACCAAGGCCGAGCTCGGCGAGCACGACGAGAACGTGTCGTACGACGTGGTGGTCGACACCGTCGGCGCGGACACGGCGGCCGCCCTGCGGGACGCGACGCTCGAGATCTACACGACGGCGCGGGCGATGGCCGAGGCGCGCGGGATCATCCTGGCGGACACGAAGTTCGAGTTCGGCGCCCGCGCGGACGGGACGCTGGTGCTCGCCGACGAGGTGCTGACGCCCGATTCGAGCCGGTTCTGGCCGGCCGACCAGTGGGCGCCGGGCAAGCCGCAGCCGTCGTACGACAAGCAGATCGTCCGGGACTGGCTGCAGTTCGAGTCCGGCTGGGACCGCACGTCCGGTGAGGCGCCGCCGCCGCTGACCGACGAGGTCGTCGAGCGGACCAGGTCGTCGTACATCGCGGCGTACGAGCAGCTGACCGGGCTGAAGTTCGAGGCCTAGAAGAGGCCCACGCCGAGCGCGAGCAGGATGAAGCGGCCGCTGCGGCCGACCAGGACGGACAGCGTGAAGACGACAGTCCGCATCCGCGAGGCGCCGCCGATGAGCGCCACGCCGTACAGCGGCGGGATGCCGACGAACGCGCTCAGGAGCGTGACCGGGGCGCCCCAGCGGCTGTCGCTCATGGCGTCCAGGAGCCGTTTGGTCAGGTCGCGGTTCCACTGGACGAAGCGGCCCCAGCGGGTGTCCAGGTTGACCGGCCTGGGCTCCTTCTTGGTCTTGCGGGCCGCGTAGCCGGGCCGGTAGCGGACGGCGAGGAACATCCCGACCTTGCCGATGGTCTGGCCGATCGAGACACCGATCGCGGCGACCACCGGGTTCAGGGCGTGCGTGGCGCCGAGCGCGAGGACGTACGCCTCCGCGTTCATGAACGGTACGACGGCGGAGCCGATGCCGAAGCCCACCGCGAGTACCAGTTGCCACACCCACATGACACCGAGGCTAAGTGCGATTCCGGCCGTTGCCACGGAACTCAGGCCCCCTTCCAGGGGTGGACCAGGGTCCACCCTGTCATCGTGCCTCGCCCGGGGCGGCGGCGCGGCGGCCGCTGAGGATCTGGACCAGCCGGTACGACGAGACGACCTTCACCAGCAGGGCCGCGACCGCGACGGCGTACGGCAGCCAGTGTGCATCGGTCTGGCCGGCCACGACCAGCGAGACCACCACAGCGCCGGTGTTCAGCGCCTTGGCGGGCTTGGACCAGTTCCAGACGTAGATCGGCCGGTCGACCTTGTAGAAGTAGTTCGGGCTGAGTACCCATGGCCAGAGCAGGAACGAGAACGTCAGCATGGTGTCCAGGACGCCGAACTGCACCAGGTAGATCGCCAGCGGCCCGATCGTGTCCGGGTACGTCGCCATGAACGCGGCCGCCAGCAGGAACGAGCACGCCCGGTCGCAGACGACATCGAACACCGCACCGGACAGCGACTCCTCGTTCCGGATCCGGGCCACCCAGCCGTCGAGGCTGTCGCCGAACCAGTAGGAGACGTACCCGATCACCAGCCACAGCAGCTCGCCGGTGCTGAACGCGTAGGTCGCGAGCGTCATTGCGATCACGGTCCGGATCAACGTGATCCGGTTCGGCACGCCGAGCAGCAACGCGGGCCGGACCGCCAAAGGTGTAGAGGTCATCAGGCCGCCCTCAGATTCTCGGGATCGAGTGCGTCCCGCAGTTGGTTGCGAAGCAGGAAACCGGCGACGGCGCCGCCGAGCTGGCCGAGGAGCCAGCCTGTAATCGTCAGGATCGCCCCGAGCAGCAGTGTCCCGGGCTCGAACGGCCCGACCGCGCCGCCGGCGACCCGATTGATGCCGGTCACGGTGCCGAGCAGCAGGCCGACGGCCAGTGCGGGAGCCGCGACCACAGTGAGCTGCCGGCGAATGACCCGGCGGAGGAACGGCAGGTCCACACCCAGTGCGGTCAGGCTGGCGAACTGGCGGCGCTGGTCGACCAGCTGGTCCGCGACGCCGACGATCAGCGCAGCCATCGCGGTCAGGGCGACCAGGACGAGTCCGGCGATGGTCAGCCCGAAACCGGTGGTGTAGAACGCGGTAGTGCCGCCCAGATGGTCGTCTGTCTGGACGCCGGCGATCCCGTTCGCCAGGGTGCCGACGAGGAAGCCGCAGCAGCCCAGCAGCATGCAGATCCGGGAGGCGGGCCGGGAGTCGGTCACCAGCCGGAGGCCGGTGAGCAGGTTGGCCGGGTCGCCGGACCGCTGCAGCCGCCGCCCCAGCGCAAGGATCCAGACTCCGGAGGTGCTCAGGAAGAACAACGCCAGGCCGGTGAGCAGGATCGTGGAACCTACGTACCCCATATACGGCGAGGCGAGCAGGCCGAGCGCGATCAGTACCGGTCCCGCGATGATGCCGGTACGACGCTGCGCGACGGACTGTGGTTGCCGCAAGACCGGACCGTCTCGGTGCAGGACGCTCCCGATCACCGCACCGGCCGCCGTCATCATCACGACCACCGGAATCCACAGGAGCGCGTCCAGCAGCTCTGCACCGGGCAGGACTCGGGCCATCAGGGGCAGGGCACCGAAGAGCAGGCTGAGGACCAGGTAGGCCGGTCCAGCGAGCAGTCCGCCGGCCAGACCGGCGATGGCCGCGTCAGTAACGGTCAGCTGTCGTAGCTGCTTCCGGGAGGCGCCTGCCAGCCGGAGCGCGGTCAGTCGCCGTTCGCGGGCCGCCGTACCCAGTCGTAAGGCCTGGACCGCCAGGCCTCCGGTGAGCGCGGCCAGGATGATCAGGATCGCGATCAGCCCGGAGCGGAGGCCGCTCTCGGCGATGTAATTGCTGTAGACATCGTTGCTCAGCTCACCTTTACCCAGGCGGGCGATACGCAGTGCGCCGAGCAGCAGGGCTCCACTGAACGCGAGTGCCGCAGTGGCCAGCTGGACCCGACTACGGTCCGCCGGCGTCCGTGAACGCGCCAGCTGTACCAGCGTCTCGAGCGTCATCAGAGCGCCACCTCGTGCTGGATCAGGCCATCACGCAGCCTGATCTCACGGTCTGCTGACGCGGCTACCAGGTTGTCGTGCGTCACCATCATCAGAGCAGCGCCCCGGTGGCGGGCGGCCTCCAGCAGTACGCCGAGCAGCTCCTGGCCGGCGCGGCTGTCCAGACTGCCGGTGGGCTCGTCGGCGAGTACGACGGACGGACCGGTGACCAGTGCGCGCGCTACTGCGGCACGCTGCGTCTGGCCGCCGGACAGCTCACCAGGGACCGCGTCGGCGTCGTCAGCGATACCTACCTGGTCCAGCCAGTTCATGGCGGCCTTGTGCGCCTCACCACGCTCATGGCCACCCAGCAGGAGCGGCAACGCCACGTTGTCGACCAGTGGCAGGTCCGGCACCAGCTGACCGAACTGCAGCACGATGCCGACCTTCGTACGCCGTAGCGCCGCGCGCTGCTCCTCCGGGAGAGCGGCCAGGTCCTGGCCGTCCACGTGCACGGCACCGGCGTCCGGGGTGAGGATTCCCGCCGCGCAGTGCAGCAGCGTCGACTTGCCGCATCCGCTCGCACCGGTGACCGCGACGACCTCACCTGGCTTGAGTTGCAGGCTGACACCGCGCAGGGCCGTGTTGCGCCGGTAGGCGTACTCGATTCGTTCCAGTTCCAGAGCAGCATTCATCAGCGAGTCCCCCTCTGCTCGGAGATGCGGTCCAGCGCGCCGTCCAGCCAGCGCAGATCAGCGTCCAGGTGGGCCACGATGTACTCGCGGACCAGTGGTGACGTCGGGTCGTCGTCGGCCGGGGTCTCCCGCAACTCACGGATCCGGCGCAGGTGACTGGCGCGCTGACGGGCGAGGAACCCCGCCGCGTCGCCCCCGGTCCGGATCGCTGCGACGAGTTTGCGCAGTACCTCGTCGGCACTGCCCCAGGCCGGCGGCACCGGGTCGTTGAGCCAGTCGCTCAGGTGGTCGCGGCCCTTGCTCGTCAGCGCGTAGACGGTCCGGTCCGGTCCGCCGCCGGAGGTCTTGTCGACCACCTCGACGAGTCCGTCGCGCTCCAGTCGGCCGAGTGTCGTGTACACCTGTCCGAAGGCGAGCGGCCGGCTGTCCGGGAACCAGGCGTCATGGCCCCGCTTCACGTCGTACCCGTGCGCCGGGCCGGCGGACAGCAGCCCGAGGACGAGCTCAGCAGTGGCCATGACCAGAACTATACATCGCGTGTATGTACTCAGTGAATAGTCCAGGATGCGGCATTCCGTCGCGCGGTCGGTAGGATTCAGCCGTCACCCCGCAACGAACCTGGAGTAGTCAGTGGCTCGCGTTGTCGTCGACGTCATGCTCAAGCCCGAGATCCTCGACCCGCAGGGCAAGGCGGTGCACGGCGCGTTCGGCCGGCTCGGCTTCGATGGCGTGGCCGACGTCCGGCAGGGAAAGCGCTTCGAGATCACCCTGGACGGTGAGGCGACCGAGGAGCGCGTCGCCGAGATCCGGAAGGCCGCCGACACGCTGCTGGCCAACCCGGTGATCGAGGACTACACGCTGCACGTGGAGAACCAGTGAAGATCGGGGTCGTCACCTTCCCGGGCTCGCTGGACGACGCCGACGCCCGCCGCGCGGCCGCGGTGGCCGGTGCCGAGGCGGTCGCGCTCTGGCACGGCGACGAGGACCTGCACGGCGTCGACGCGGTCGTCCTGCCTGGCGGCTTCTCGTACGGCGACTACCTGCGGGCCGGTGCCATCTCCCGGTTCGCGCCGGTGATGGAGACGATCATCAAGCGGGCCGGCGAAGGGATGCCGGTGCTCGGGATCTGCAACGGCTTCCAGGTGCTGTGCGAGTCGCACCTGCTGCCCGGCGCGCTGATCAAGAACCACCACCGCAAGTTCGTCTGCAAGGACCAGACGCTGCGGATCGAGAACAACACCACCGCCTGGACCAGCGACTACGACGCCAACCACGAGATCACCATCGTGCTGAAGAACCAGGACGGTTCGTTCGTCGCCGACGAGGCGACGCTGGACCGGCTGGAGGGCGAGGGCCGGGTGGTGGCCCGCTACCTGGGCAACCCGAACGGCTCGTACCGCGACATCGCCGGCATCACCAACGAGCGCGGCAACGTGGTCGGCCTGATGCCGCACCCGGAGCACGCCGTCGAGACACTGACCGGCCCGACCACGGACGGCCTGGGCTTCTTCACCTCGGTGCTGAAGGCCGTCGTCGCCTCCTGATGAACCTGTTACGTCCGAAGAACTGGCGGGAGGTGTCGCCACTTCTTCGGACGTTAGCGGTGGTGGTGGGGGCTCTCGCGGTGGTGGTGGGGGTGAGTGGTACGGCGTCGGCGCAGCCGGCGGGCCTGTTCGCGAAGGTCGTGGTCATCGGCGTACCGGGGCTGACCTGGAACGACGTGAAGGCGTCACCGGAGCTGACCGCGCTGGTGAACCAGTCGCACGTGGGCTCGATCTCGGTGAAGACGGCCGGCCCCCGCACCTGCCCGATCGACGGGTGGCTGACGATCAGCGCGGGGACCCGGGCGTGGGGGAGTGTGCCCGACCAGTCGTGCGGTGACCTGCCCGCGGTGACCAACGGCACAGTGGCCGACTGGCAGACGTACGTCGACCGGCAGGCCGAGCACCACACGGGCGCGCCGATCGGCCGCCTCGGTCAGACCGGGTACCCCATCTGCGGCTTCGGTCCGGGCGCCGCGATCGCACTGGCCCGGACGGACGGCACCGTCGCGAACTGGCAGCCCGAGTTCGACGCCTCCGTGCTGGCGAAGCCGGACTGTGGCGACGCGATCATCGACGGCGGTGCGATGCCGCCGCGTGAAGGACGGGCAGAGGCGCGTCAGAAGGTCGCCCAACTGGTTGCACAGGCCCGCGCGGCCGATGGCTGGGTCCTGCTGGTCGGTATCGGCCAGGAGCTCGCCAACGCGCACCAGGAGCCGCTGGTCGCCATGCAGTTGCCCCCGGACAACGGACCGCGCTGGCTGACCAGCGACAGCACCCGCCGTCCAGGCCTCATTCAGCTCACCGACGTGACCGCGACCATCCTCAAGGAGCGCACTCCGGCGAACGTCGACCCAGCGGGGTCCGCCGAGGCGGGCCCGCTGGACGGCAACGAGATCCACTTCACCGGAGACCGTCACACCGACGCCGCGGCCGTCATCGAGGACCGGCTGGACGCCAACGAGCGGTTCGAGCAGCCACGGCCCATGCTGTTCGCGGTATCGCTGACGATCGTCGCGGCCGAGGTCCTCGCGCTGCTCTGGTTCTGGTTCCGGCGCTCGCCGGCGTCCCGACGTACCGCGGTGTTCACGCTGCTGATGCAGGGCGGGTTCTACCTAGCGGTCTTCCTGTCCACACTGACCGTCTGGTGGCGCTGGCCGTCGCCTGGTTTCTCCTTGTACTGCGTGATCATCGGGATCAGCGCACTGGCTGCTCTGGCGGCACAGGTCGTGCTGAAGAAGTACGCGTACCTCGGGCTCGCGATAGCGGCGTACCTGATCCTGCTGGTCGACGGCGTGCTCGGTACGCCGCTACAGGTCGGCAGCATGTTCGCTGACGGGCCTGTGATCGGTGGGCGGTTCTACGGCTTCGGGAACTCCACCTTTGCGACGCTCGCGGTCGGTGCACTCGTTGCTGCGGGCTTCGCGGCGCAGAAGCTCATCAGCAAGAGCAGGGTGCAGGCTGCGATCGCCGTACTGGTCGTCGGCGGTGCTGCGATCGTTGTGGACGGCAGACCGGGCTGGGGGACCGACTTCGGCGGCATCATCGCGCTGACGCCGGCTGTGCTGCTCATGGCCTGGCTGACGTGGCGTGGGAGCATCTCACTGCGCGCACTGATCGGCGTGGGCGTGGCCGGTGTGCTGGCGGTGTCTGCGGTCGCGTTCCTCGACTACCTGCGTCCACCGGACGAGCGCAGTCACTTCGGCGCGTTCGTCGCCCGCCTCCTCGACGGCGACGTCAGCGACGTACTGATCCGCAAGCTCGAGATGGCCGTGCAGTTCTTCAGCGGTCCAGCAGGCTGGGCCATGCTCATCGCGGTCATCCTCTGCATGCTGGCAACCCTCCTGCCGCACCGCGTGCCGTCCAAGCAGTACCAGGAGTTCTACAACAGCCTCCCGATGGTCCGCCCGACCCTCCTGGCGCTCTCCACCTGCGGCCTCGTCGGCATGCTCCTCAACGACGCCGGCGTCGCCCTGCCCGCGATCATGGTCGGCTTCGCCCTTCCTCTGCTGGTGGCCCATCTGATGGCCGCCTACCAGCCCGCTACCGTTTCACCTGAGCCCCACCTAGTGCAGGAGTCCTGATGTCGACAGACACCGTGTCAGTTGCCGGTAACACGCCCGAGGTCGAGCAGCCGTGGGCCGAGCTCGGGCTGAAGGCGGACGAGTACCAGCGGATCCGGGACATCCTCGGGCGGCGCCCGACCAGCTGCGAGCTGGCGATGTACTCGGTGATGTGGAGCGAGCACTGCTCGTACAAGTCGTCCAAGGTGCACCTGAAGCGGTTCGGTGAGATCCCGCAGGAGACGCCGGCCGGGAAGATGCTGGCCGGGATCGGCGAGAACGCCGGTGTCATCGACATCGGCGAGGGGTACGCCGTCACGTTCAAGGTCGAGTCGCACAACCACCCGTCGTACGTCGAGCCGTACCAGGGCGCGGCGACCGGGGTCGGCGGCATCGTCCGCGACATCATCGCGATGGGCGCCCGCCCGGTCGCGGTGATGGACCCGCTGCGGTTCGGCCCGCTGGACGCCCCGGACACCAAGCGGGTGCTGCCGGGCATCGTGTCCGGCGTCGGCGGCTACGGGAACAGCCTCGGCCTGCCGAACATCGGCGGCGAGGTCGTCTTCGACCCGACGTACCTGGGCAACCCGCTGGTGAACGCGCTCTGCGTCGGCGTGATGCGGCACGAGGACCTGCACCTCGCGAACGCGACCGGCGTCGGCAACCAGATGATCCTGTACGGCGCCAAGACCGGCGGCGACGGCATCGGCGGGGTGTCGGTGCTGGCGTCGGAGACCTTCGCCGAGGGCGGCCCGACCAAGCGGCCGGCGGTCCAGGTCGGCGACCCGTTCATGGAGAAGTTGCTGATCGAGTGCACGCTCGAGCTCTTCGCCGCGAACGTCGTCGAGGGCATCCAGGACCTGGGCGGCGGCGGACTGTCGTGTGCGACCTCGGAGCTCGCCAGCGCGGGCGACGGCGGGATGCGGGTGTCGCTGGACAAGGTGCCGCTGCGGGACGCCTCGCTGTCGCCCGAAGAGATCCTGATGAGCGAGTCGCAGGAACGGATGATGGCCTGCGTCACCCCGGAGAACGTCGAGGCGTTCCTGAAGATCTGCGAGAAGTGGGACGTCCAGGCCGACGTCATCGGTGAGGTCACCGACACCGGGCGGCTGGAGATCGACTGGCACGGCGAGCGAGTGGTCGACGTACTGCCGGAGACCGTCGCGCACGAGGGTCCGGTCTACAACCGTCCGTACTCCCGTCCTGAGTGGCAGGACGAGCTGCAGGCCGACGGCGCCGAGAAGTTGCCGCGGGCAAGCAGTGGGGCGGAGCTGCGGGACACGCTGCTGAAGCTGGTTGCCTCGCCGAACCTGTGTGACAAGTCCTGGGTGACGGACCAGTACGACCGGTACGTGCTCGGCAACTCGGTGCTCGCGCAGCCCGAGGACAGCGGCATGATCCGGGTCGACGAGACCAGCGGCCTCGGCGTCGCGGTGTCGACCGACTGCAACGGCCGGTTCGCGAAGCTCGACCCGTACACCGGCGCCAAGCTCGCGCTCGCCGAGTCCTTCCGGAACGTCGCCACCACCGGCGCCCGCCCGGTCGCGGTCACCGACTGCCTGAACTTCGGCTCGCCGGAGGACCCTGCGGTGATGTGGCAGTTCACCGAGGCGATCCGCGGTCTGGTCGACGGCTGCAAGGAGCTCGGCATCCCGGTCACCGGCGGCAACGTGTCGTTCTACAACCAGACCGGCGAGACGGCGATCCTGCCGACCCCGGTGGTCGGTGTGCTCGGCGTGATCGACGACGTCACCCGCCGGACGCCGATCGGGTTCACGGCCGAGATGGAGGGCCACCAGCTGTACCTGCTCGGCGAGACCGAGGAGGAGCTGTCCGGGTCCGAGTGGGCGCACGTCGTCCACGGTCACCTCGGCGGGCGGCCGCCGGCGGTGGACCTCGCGGCCGAGCAGCAGCTGGCCGACATCCTGATCAACGCGTCCCGCGACGGTCTGATCGACGCGGCGCACGATGTCAGCGACGGCGGCGTCGCCCAGACGCTGGTCGAGTCCGCGCTGCGCGGCGGCATCGGCGCGCGGGTGTGGGCCCCGGACGGTCTCGACCCGTTCCTGTTCCTGTTCGCGGAGTCGGCCGGCCGCGCGGTCGTCGCCGTACCGCGGACCGAGGAGGTGCGGTTCACCGACATGTGCACCGCCCGCCGCTTCCCGCACGCGAAGATCGGCGTCATCACCGGCGACACCCTCGACGTCCAGGACCAGTTCGAACTCCCCCTCACCGAACTCCGCGTGGCCTGGACCTCCACGCTGCCGTCGGTTCTCAACTGACGGTGTGATCCTCAGCCGACCAGGGCGACTCGCTGAGTCGCCTCGGTCAGCACCTTGGTGAGTCCGGCCTGGTCCTGGGGACGGCCCGAGACGGTGATCTCGATGTACGCGCGGCGACCGTTCTCGTAGGTGTCGACGAAGCGGGTGGAGACCCAGCGCTGACCCCGGGCGCCGTCACGGTAGGTGTAGGTGATCTGCGTGTAGGCGACGCGCGGTGCGTCCCACCCGACCTTCGAAGCCGTGGTGCCGTTGCCGCGGTAGGTCAGCTTGAAGCCGGCGACGCCGTGCAGCGCGTGGACCCGCTGGTCGGCGGCGCGGCTGGTGCTGACCTTGCCGCCGAGGCCGCCGTTGACGCGGAGCATCCACGTGTTCGAGCTGTCGGTGAACTTCGCGTGCTGCCGGCTGAGCTGGGTGAACTTCCATCCGGTGGGCGCGTGGACCGCGACGTTGCAGTGGCTCCCGGTTCCCCAGCACTTGTAGCTGAAGTGCAAGCTCGCCGGCTTGAGCGCGGGCTTGGCGTGCGCGCTGACGGCGGCGGTACGAGCCGGTACGGCGGCGTCGCTCGGCGCCATCCCCAGGAACAGCCCCGCGGCGCCGATGATCGCGGCGCCGGCCAGAACGCGGGCAGTGAGGGTCTTCTTCATGGTTTCTCGTCTCCATCGTCAAGGGGGCTCCGTTCGGCCCGTCGGGATCAGAGATGGCTTGATCCCGCCGCCACGTTGAGTGCCGGATCTGTGATCAGCGTCTCCGCCGGACCCGGCAACAAGCGCACCCGACGCAGCGTCAGAAGACGCCTTCTGAGCGTCTGGCACACTCGGAGGGGACGAGTGAGGTGAGGCGGATGGCGGAGCGGCGACCGGTGAAGCCGTCTGATCTGGTGGGGATGGCTGCGGCTGCCGGGCAGGAAGCTCGGGTGGTGGCGGCTCGGCGGCGGATGGCTCAGATTCGGCTGACGGATGAGCAGCGGCGGATTCTCACCGACGAGTTGGCGCAGGAGTTCGCGGTCGGGCGGTTGGACGAGGCGGAGCTGCACCGGCGGGTCGATCTGCTGAACAGTGCGGTGACGCACGGGGACCTGGAGCCGGTGCTGGCTGGGTTGCCGGTGTCGTCGTTGTACGCGCCGCCCGCGCGGAAGTCCGGCCGGTGGCGGTGGGCCGCGTTCGCCGGCGCGGTGTGGCTGGCGGTGCCGTTCGTGCTGGCGGGGTTGCTGTTGCTGGTGTTCGGGCGGGAGATCGCGGCGGCCGTCTTCGGCGTACCAGCGGTGGTCTGGGTCGCGTACGCGTACCGGTGGGCCTCCAAGCCGCGGCGGGAGTCAGGTTCCTAGCGTCGACTCGCGCGTGATCAGCTGCGTGGGGAGTTCCAGTACGCCGTGGTGCGGTTTGCCGTCGATCGCTTCCAGCAGGAGTGTCGCGGCGCGGCGGCCGAGGTCTTCCAGGCGGAGGTCGACGGTGGTGAGCGGCGGGCGGCTGGCGAGCGCCATGACGGGCCAGTTGTCGTAGCCGGTGACCGCGATGTCGTCGGGGACCGAGTGGCCGAGTTCGCGGAGGCGGTCGCAGACGCCGCGGGCGATCTGGTCGCTGCCACAGGTGATCGCGTCCGGGTGCTGACGCAGTACCAGATCCGTGGCTTGGCGGCCCCAGCGTTCGCTCCACTCGCCGAAGAGCGGTTCGGTGCAGAGCGCAGGCGTGATGGCCTGGGCGCGTTCGGCGGCCGAGCGGTGGTCGGACGGGCCGGTGATGTGGGCGATGCGGGTGCGTCCCAGGCCGGCGAGGTGGGTGATCGTGGCGGTGGCGCCGGCTGCGTCGTCGACGATCACTGAGGCGTCGGCCGGGTCGGTCGAGGCGGCGAGCGCGTAGACAACCGGCAGCGGTACGTCGATGGGCGCCCGCGGCTCGGTCCGGCGACCGGTGACGACGATGCCGTCGACGCCGCGCGCGACGAGAGAACGCAGGTACGTCTGCTCGCGCAGCGGGTCGTCGCGCGTGTCGCAGAGGACAGTCGCCAGCTCGCCCGCGCTGAGCACGTCCTCGACGCCGCGCATGATCGGGATGCTGAAACGGCCCGAACTGTCGGTGGTCAGCAGCGCCACGGTGTACGTCCGGCCGGAGGAGAGCGCGCGACCACGGGCGTCTGGCGTGAAGCCGAGCGTCGCCGCGGCCCGGCGTACCCGGTCTCGTGTCTCCTGGCTCAGCTGGCCGGTGTTGCTGAGGGCCTTCGACGCGGTCCCGGCGGACACCCCGGCGAGCGCGGCAACATCCACCATCCGCACGCCTGGCCTCTTCATTCCTGTTTCCTTCCGGTCGTTCGGTCCAGCGTAGTCTACGACGGAAAACGTGTGCCGTTTTTCCGTCGAAGCCCTGTGACCCGAAAGGTCCGACAACCATGGCCATGCCTGAACCTGCCGGCCGCAGCGGGCACTATGTCCCGCAGCGCGCACCGCTCCGGCCGGTCCCGTTCCAGAAGCTCCCGCCCGGTGCGATCGAGCCGCGCGGCTGGCTCGCGCAGCAGCTCGCGTTGCAGGTCGACGGGCTGTGTGGCCGGTACGACGAGATCTCGGACTTCCTGGTGTACGAGACCAACGGCTGGGTCGACCCGGCGCTGGGAGCCTGGGAGGAGTTGCCGTACTGGCTGCGTGGCTTCGGCGACCTCGGCTACGTCACCGGCGACACCGGCGTACTGACCCGGACACAGCGGTGGATGGACGGGATCCTCGCGACCCAAGCAGACGACGGGTGGTTCGGTCCGGAGCGGTTGCGGACGTCGCTGGAGAACGGGCCCGATTTCTGGCCGGGTATGCCGCTGCTGGCCGCGTTCCGGTCCTGGTACGAGTACTCCGGAGACGAGCGGGTCATTCCGTTCATGACGAAGTACCTGCGGTTCCAGAACACGCAGCCGCCGGAGGTGTTCAACCGGTCGTGGGGTGCGTTCCGCTGGGGCGACAACATCGACAGCGCGTACTGGCTCTACAACCGCACCGGGGAGCAGTGGCTGCTCGACCTGGTGACGAAGATGCACAACGGGTCCGCGGACTACGTCAGCGGTATCCCCAACTGGCACAACGTCAACCTGGCGCAGGGGTTCCGGGAGCCGCTGCAGTACTGGCTGCTGTCCGGAGACGCCAAGCACCGCGACGCGACGTACCGGAACTATGCGACGGTGATGGGGCTGTACGGCCAGTTCCCGGGTGGCGGGTTCGCGGGGGACGAGAACTCGCGGCCCGGGTTCGGTGACCCGCGGCAGGGGTTCGAGACGTGCGGGATCGTCGAGCTGATGCACAGCTGCGAGCTGCTCACCCGTTTCACCGGTGACGTCGCGTGGACGGACAGGTGTGAGGAGCTGGCGTTCAACTCGCTGCCGGCGTCGTACGACCCGCAGCAGCAGGTTATGCACTACATCACCTGTGCCAACAGCGTGCAGCTCGACGACCGGCGCAAGCACGGGCAGTTCCAGAACCCGTTCGCGATGCAGTCCTACAAGTACGGCGTACACCAGTACCGCTGCTGCCCGCACAACTACGGCATGGGCTGGCCGTACTACGCGCAGGAGCTCTGGCTGGCCACGACGGACAACGGTCTCGCTGCGTCGATGTACGCCGCCAGCAAGGTGACCGCGACGATCGGAGCCGGCGAGACGGTCAGTGTCGTCCAGGACACGGAGTACCCGTTCTCGGACACCATTGCGTTCACGGTGCAGACGCAGCGACCGGTCCGATTCCCCTTCTATCTAAGGCGTCCTGGCTGGGCTGACGACGCGACACTGAAGGTCAACGGGCAGCGGGTGCATGTGTCTGGTGACTGGATGAAGCTGGAACGCACCTGGCACACAGGGGATCGTGTGGAGCTCACCCTGCCGATGCGCACGACGACGCGTGTATGGGAGGACAACCAGCACTCGGTGTCCGTCGACAGAGGTCCTCTCACGTACTCGCTGCAGATCGACGAGCGCTACGAGCGCATTGGTGGCACCGACGAGTGGCCGGAGCTCTCTGTCTACCCGGAATCGCCGTGGAACTACGGTCTGGTCGCTGACGCGCCGTTCGACGTCGTACAACGGGAGGAGGGCGACAACCCGTTCACCACGGACGGTGTGCCGCTCACACTGACCACACTGGCCCGGCGGATCCCGCAGTGGGAGACAGACACGGAGGACGTGGTCGGACTGCTCCAGCCCGGTCCAGCGCAGTCGGACGAACCTGTGGAGACCGTGACCCTCATCCCGATGGGCGCGGCTCGTCTGCGGGTGACGTCGTTCCCACAGGTCGCTGCAGACGGGAAGGCGTGGAGCTACCGCACCAGGATCACCGCGTCCCACGTGAACGACGGAGACTCGCTCGAGGCGCCGGACTCCGGACGTACGCCGGAATCCTCTGCGGACACGTCGATACCGCGCTTCACCTGGTGGGACCGCCGCGGTACGACGGAATGGATCGAATACGACCTGCGATCGGTACGGGAGCTGTCGGCGGTCTCGGCGTACTGGTTCGACGACACCGGCTCCGGTCAGTGCCGTGTCCCGCAGTCCTGGCAGGTGCTGTGGCTGGACGGTGAGACGTGGCGGCCGGTCCAGAACACCACGCCGTACGACGTAGCGGTGGACCGGCTCAACACGACGACGTTCACGCCGGTGCGGACGCAGCACGTCCGGGTGGAGGTCGTGCTGCGTCCGACGTACTCCGGAGGCTTGCTGCAGCTCCTGGTTACTTGACGGGTGTCGGGCTGACGTACAGGGAGACCACGCCCTCTGCGTACGTGGAGGCGTCGTCGACGTACCAGTTGCCGGGCGGTGACTTCACCGGCTCGTGCTTCGGTCCGTCGCTGGTCAGGTACTCGATCTCGCGGACACCGCGGGACCTGACCAGCGGCAGGACCTGGTCGATGGTCTTGTTCTTCACCGTCAGCCCGGCCAGCACCTCGCCCTTGTCCGTCGCCGACGACGAGGTGTGGACGTACATCTCGCCCGGCTTCGCCACGCGGCCGAACTGGATCTCGGTCTTGCCGTCGTAGTTCTTCGGCAGCTCGACACCCTCCTGGCAGCCCGGGTCCGAGGCGTTCAGCGTCCCGTTGCACTGCTCACCCGGCTCCAGCATCCTGAGCTGGCTCATGTCCTTCTCGTTGCGGCCGGAGAAGCTGATCATCTTGCCGACCCACGGCGGGCTGACCGCGACGCTCAGCACTGTCACGTCCAGGCCCATCTTCTTGAACTCGGCGTTGTAGCGCTTCGGGTCCGCGTTCGGGTCGACCACCCGAACGATCAGCTTGTCGCCGCGTTCGGTGAACGAGAGGGCCTGCGGCTGGCTCTGGTCCGGACGGTTGACCACAGTCGCTGCGACCACGCCGGCAATCAGCAGGGTGCAGGCGGCAACCAGCGCGAGACGGCGGCTGGGCTGCGAGCGGCGCAGTGGGTGTACCACCGGAGTCGACGCGTCTGCGGTGACGGCGTCCGCCAGCTCGCTCCAGGCGTTGTCCGAGACGCTGTCGGCGGACTGCTGCGGGTTGAGGCCGCGGACCGCGGCGTCGATGTCATGCGTCTTCATGTGACACCTCTTCGGTGAGAGCGACCACGGTGCGGTTCGCGAGTGGGGCGGTGAGCAACTTGGCGAACCGCTTCCGGGCGCGGTGCAGCCTGATCCGTACGGCGTTGCGTGAGATGCCGAGGACCGTGGCTATCTGGCCTGTGTCGAGCTCCTCCCACGCGACCAGCGACAGCAGTTCCCGGTCCTGCTCCGGCAGTGCACGGAAGGCACGTGCCGTGGGTGTGTCCTCCTGCAGCGGGTGCACCGGTGGCGTGTCGCTGAGCTCGCCACGCAGTTTGGTGGCCAGTGCGTGCCGGCGGCCCTCACCCCGGCGGTGATTGGCGAGCACCCGGCGCGCCACGCCGTACAGCCATGGTCTGGTCTGTGGGTCGAGCGGTACGTCGTCCAGCCGGCGCCAGGCGACCAGGAAGGTATCGGCGAGCAGGTCCGCGGCGTCGTGGCCGCTGTCGGTCCGGCGGCGCAGGTACCCGAGCACCGCCTCCCGATGCGTGGCGAAGACCTGCTCGAACCGCTCCCGGTGCGCGTTCGGTGGTGGGTCGTGCACGACTCCCTCACTCACCGGCCCACTTCGAGCCTCGATCGGTATCAGCGTCATACCCGGTAGATGTCCACCAGCTCGTCCACCCATTTCACCCGACCGAGATTGCAGCTTCCTGCACCGTTCCGTGTGGGTTCGATGACCGCCAGTCCTGAGAGAATCATCCGGGGCCAGTCGAGGGGGGAACCTGTGGCACATGACCCAGTGTTGGAGAACACGCTCCTGGAGCACCTGCGGTTCGCACCGTTGACCCGGGCGGAGCTGGTCCGTCGTACCCGTACGAGCAGCCAACGGGTCCAGGTCGCGTTGGACACACTGGTCCGCGAGAAGTTCGTCGTACGGCGCCTCCAGGACGACGGCCCCGAAGACTACGAACTGACCGAGGCCGGTGCCGGCCGGCTGGACGTGATCCTCGACCTCACCCACGAGCCACTCAAGACCATGGGAAAGGTGTTCGCCGCGACCGTTGCCGAAACGATCCGGCCACGGTATTCCCCGACGGCGGACCCGAGGGAGGTGCGGCGGGCAGGTTTGGGGCTGATCGGCTGGATGCTGCTGCCGGTCCTGGTCGTGGGTCTGATCGTCGGTGGATCCATCGCGTCCGGGCATCTCTCCACCGCGGTGCTGTTCGTCCTCGTCGCCGCCGGTGCCGTGGCCTGGAAGTTCCGCGGAAGCGGCCGCCGTTCGGCAGCAGTCGCGGCACAGCCCCGTCCACAGCCCCGTCCGGAGCCCGCAGCGACGTTCGCGGCTTCGCCGGAACGGACGGACCGCGAGTTGGTCGTGAGCCTCGCGAAGATCTTCGGTGTCGGGTTGGTGTTCGCGGGGGTGATCATCGCGACGAACCCCAGCATGGTGCTGCTGTTGGTGCTGCTTGTCGTGACCGGGGGCAACATGTTCAAGGCGTACCGAGACTGGGCCAAGAAGGGCCGTTCGCAGTGAACTAGCCTGTGAGGCGTGGAGGCTAGGTTGCGGTTGGCGGTGGCGGCGGACGGGCCTGCGGTGGCTGAGTTGGCTCGGGCCGCGGTGGAGGCGCAGTTTCCGGCGTACTACCACGAGGCGCAGACGGCCAGTGCGGCTGAGCACATCACCACGTTGGACACCGCGCTGATCGACGACGGCACCTACTACGTGCTGGAGGCGGACGGTGAGGTCGTCGCCTGTGGTGGGTGGAGCCGGCGGAACAAGCTGTTCAACGCGAGTACGGCGGGAGCGGACGAGCGGCTGCTCGACCCCGCGACCGAGCCGGCCCGGATCCGGGCGATGTTCGTCCGGGCGGACTGGACGCGGCGTGGACTCGGCCGGGCGATCCTGACCGCCTGCACCGACGCGGCCCGCGCGGAGGGGTTCACCCGGCTGGCGCTGATGTCGACGCTGCCCGGCGTACCGCTCTACAAGGCTTTCGGGTTCATCGAGGTGGAGCCCGCCCAGCTACCGATGCCCGACGGCGTCATCCTGGCTGGAGTCGCTATGGAACGACCAATCGAGGAGATTGCATGACCGCCGGTACTACTGTCACCGCCCCTGACGGCACGGAGGTCGTCCTCGGTGAGATCGGGACACGCGTGCTGCTGAAGAACTCCCGCGTCCGCGTCTGGGAGGTGGAGCTGCAGCCGGGTGAAGCTCAGGGCTGGCACCTGCACCACAACCCGTACGTCGTCCTGTGCCTCTCGACCTCGCCCTGCCACATGGACTGGCTGGACGGCAGCCCGGCGCGCCAGCTGAACGAGACGGTCGGCGGCTCGGTCTACCGTCCCGTGTCGCCGGTGCACATGCTCACCAACGACGGCGACACGCTGTACCTCAACCGCCTCATCGAGGTGCTCGACCTGGGCGAGGAAGCCTCCGGCGACCCGTACTTCGGGATCGACACCGCCGCGGCAGGTTTCGAGCAGGCCGGAGAGATCCCCACCAAGGTCGTGGTCGACGAGGACGACGTACGCGTCCAGCACGTCACCCCCGACGCAGGTGAGTCCTACACCTGGCACACCGGTGCCTACCCGGCCCTGGTGGTCGACCTGGACCTGCAGCACCCAGACGTGACCTACCTGGAGCCAGGGGAGTCCTACACACTCCCAGCCAAGCCAGAGCGTACGTCCGGCTTCAACCTCGTCGAGCTGCGCTACTACAGCAGCCCGCGCACCTGAGCCGCGTCCCGAGCCGCCAGCACAGCGGCAGTGTCGACCCGTCCCAGGTCGGCCTGCCGTAGCTGCGCCTTCACCAACGGCACCTGTGGTCCAACAGCACTCAGCTCGGTCACACCCAGGGCAGCAAGCAGTACGGCGGCCTGTGGGTCGCTGGCCAGGTCACCGCAGACTGCAACGCGTACGCCGGCGTTGCGGACGACATGGTCGATCAGCTGGAGTACAGCGGGATCGAGACCGTCGGCGAGCGGTGCGACCGCGGCGTTGGTGCGGTCGGCAGCTGTCGTGTACTGCGTGAGGTCGTTGGTGCCGATGCTGACGAAGTCGAGATCCCTGGCGAGGGTGCTGACGCGCAGGGCGGCCGCAGGTACCTCCACCATGATCCCCACCTCGAGACCGTCCCGCGGGCCGAGCTCCTGCAACGCCCACTCCACCTCGTCGGCGGTCGTCACCATCGGGAACATCACGTGCACCTGCGTCTCGGCCGCCGTACGCCGGACCGCTTCGAGCTGATCGCGGAGCAGTTGTGGGCGGCGGCGGAAGACGCGGAGGCCGCGTTCGCCGAGGAACGGGTTCGCCTCCCGGTCCTGCGGGAGGAACGGGAGCGGCTTGTCGCCGCCGATGTCCCAGGTCCGGATCGTGATCGGCCTGCCGCCGAGGGCCCGTGCGATCGCGCGGAACGCGTCCACCTGTTCGTCGACGGTCGGCGCCGTACGGCGATCCCCGAAGAGCACCTCGGTCCGCACCAGACCGGACCCGTCCGCACCGCGCGCGTCGACGGCGTCCTGAACGACTCCCACGTTCACGAGTACATCGATGGTCCGGCCGTCGCGGGTGGTGGCTGGTTGCTCGGCGTCCGCGATCGCTCGCGTACGTTCGCCCTCGCGTTCGGTGATGGTCGCGCGGACCCGGTCCTCGTCCGGCGCGACCTCGAACGACCCGGTCCGGGCATCGAAGAAGACGACCACGCCCGGCGGCACGTCGACGTCCCCGATCCCCGTGATCAGCGGGATCCCCCGCGACCGGGCCACGATCACCCCATGGCCGGTTGTGCCCGCCGCCCGGACCGCGATGCCTGCGATCCGGGTCGCGTCGAGGGTGGCGGCGGTCGCCGCATCCAGCTCCGGTACGACGAGAATGCCGTCCGTCGGCGCTTCCGCAGTCACTCCGACCAGCAAGCGCAGTACGCGGTCCCGCACGGCGCGGACGTCCTGGGCGCGCTCCCGCTGGTACGGGTCATCGAGCCCTTCGAACGTGGCCGCCAACCCGTCGTACACCTGTTTCCACGCCGTCGGCGCGGATGCACCAGCGGTGATCGAAGCACGGACGTCGTCGAGCACCTTGCGATCGCCCAGCAAGGCGAGATGCGCCGCGAAGATGTCGCCGTGCACGTCCTGCAGTTCGCGGAGCTGGTCGCGCGCGGTCGCGAGAGCGTCGTCCAGCCGGAGAAGCTCGTTGTCCCCGGCAACATAAGCGCCCAGGTCGACGCCTGCGCCCGCGAGCACTGCCGGCCCAAGAGCCACATCCAGCCCGGACCCACCAGGGGAAGGAACAGTCGTCTCCACGACCGCATCACCGAAGTTCTCCGCCGCGAGGTTCTCGACCGCCGCGAGCACCGCTTCGGCTTCGGTACCGCTCGCGCCCACTCGCAATCGGTGCCCCTGCTGCGCGTTCAACGTCGCGACCATGCTCAAACTGCTCGCGTCTACAGGCCCCTTGCCGGTGTCCAGGTCGGTGAGCGTCACCACCGCATCGAAACCGTTGACCAGACCCACCAACCGCGCCGCCGGCCGCGCATGAAGGCCATGCTCGTTGCCGACAACCACCTCGACCGCGCGATCAGCTTCAACAACCGGAGCACTCTCTGCGGTGGCAACGCCGAGGTGGTCCTGCTTACCCACCAACCCCCGCTCAGCCTCCGCAGCGACCGCATCCAGGGACGCATCGGTCGACGCGGTGACAACAGCCGCTACCAACCCCTCGACCAACGGCGCACTCGTCAGCCGCACCCGCGCAGCAACCTCGGGATCAACAAACTCCAGCGCCATCTCAGCGCTGAGCACCGCACTCCCCAGATCCAGCAGCACCAGTACGCCGTCCGGACTGTCCGCCGTGCCAATAGCCTCCGACACCGCCATCGCATCGGTCCCGAACGTCGTCGCGTCGAGCCCAGCGGCGACCGCGATCACCGGACGCTTGTCCTCGGCAACCATCTCCGCGGCGAGCCCGACCGCCGCATCAGCCAGCGCGCGGCTGTGCGAAACCACCACGATCCCGATCATGACAGCGTTCGGGCTGCGGACTCCAAGATCAGCGTCGTACTGGTCGCGCCGGGGTCCTGATGGCCGGCGCTGCGCTCACCCAGATAGCTCGCGCGGCCCTTCCGGGCGACCAGCGGGATCGTCGCGTCCCGGCCCTTCGCGGCGGCCTCGGCGGCAGCGCCCAGCGCCGTACCGAGGTCCGATCCGCCCGCCACCGCGGCGTCGTACGCGTCCAGCGCCGGCGCCCAGGCGTCGTACATGGTCTTGTCGCCGAGCTCTGGCTTGCCGCGGGCCAGCACGCCTTCGACCCCGGCGTGCAGCCCCTTCCCGATCGTCTCCGGCGTCAGGTCGGCCCCGGCGAGCGCGGTCCCGAACCGCAGGAAGAACGTCCCGTACAGCGGCCCGCTCGCCCCGCCGACCTTGCTGACCAGCGTCATCCCGGCCTTCTTCAGCAGCTCGTCGGCCCCGCCGAACGATGTCTCGTCCAGCATCCCGACCACCGCCTGGAACCCACGATCCATGTTCGCGCCGTGATCGGCATCCCCGATCGCCGAATCCAGCTCGGTCAGATACGCCGCGTTCTCGTGCAACGAACCAGCGGCATCACGCAACCAGCTGACGAAGGAATCCACTCCCATGCTCACGCGCCCCAGCGTAGGCCGGGGGTGTTTACCGGGGCGTCCCAGAGGCGTACCAGTTCGTCGTCCGCCTTCAGGAGGGTGACCGAGCAGCCGGCCATCTCCAGCGAGGTGATGTAGTTGCCGACCAGTGAGCGGGCGACCGTGATCCCCGCGCGGTCGAGGAGTTGGGCGACCTCGTGGTACATCAGGTACAGCTCGAGCAGCGGCGTACCGCCCATGCCGTTGACGAACGCGATCACTGAATCGCCTTGCTGGTAAGGGAGATCCGAGACCACCGGGTCGACGAGCATCGCGGCGATCTCGCGGGCGGGGGCCAGCGGCAACCGTTGCCGGCCGGGCTCGCCGTGGATGCCGATGCCGACCTCCATCTCGTTCTCGGCCAGCTCGAACGTCGGCTTGCCCGCGGCCGGGACGGTGCACGACGTGAGCGCCATCCCCATGCTGCGACCGTTGTCGTTCACCCTGCGAGCGAGGTCCGCGACCTCCTGCAGCGGGCGGCCCTCCTCGGCGGCCGCGCCGACGATCTTCTCCAGCAGTACGGTCACGCCGACGCCGCGGCGGCCGGCCGTGTAGAGGCTGTCCTGGACGGCGACGTCGTCGTTCGTCACCACCGACAGCACCTCGGTGCCGGCATCGGCGGCGGCCAGTTCGGCGGCCATCTCGAAGTTCATCACGTCGCCGGTGTAGTTCTTCACGATGTGCAGTACGCCGGCGCCGGCGTCGACTGCCTTCGTCGCGGCCATCATCTGGTCCGGCACCGGGGAGGTGAACACCTCACCCGCGCAGGCTGCGTCCAGCATCCCGAGCCCGACGAACCCGCCGTGCATCGGCTCGTGCCCCGACCCGCCACCGGAGATCAGTCCGACCTTGCCGGGTCTCGGCGCGTCCTTGCGGTAGACGATCCGGTTCTCCAGGTCCACCCGGAGCCGGTCCGGATGCGCCGCCGCCATCCCCTGCAGCGCTTCACTCACAACATCGGCCGGGTCGTTGATGAGCTTCTTCATGCCCCCCATCTGAGCACACCCCGGAAGCCAGCGGGAGCCCCCGCACTCCGCCCGTCACCACCACCGACCCAATTGAGGGCCCCGAACCCCCTCGAACCACAAGAACCGCATTTGCCTGGTTGACCCACGAGATCGGGGGTTCCAGACCCAGATTCACGGTGCAGAACCCCTCATTTCACTGGCGGACCAGGCAAATTCGTGGGTCAGCCAGGCAAAGGGGGAGGTCAGTCCTTGGGGCGCAGTAGCGGGCGGACGACCTCGCGGGCGTCGTGGATCCGGGACTTGACGGTGCCGAGCGGAGCGCCGACCTCGGCGGCGATCTCCTCGTACGAGAGGCCGTAGACATCCCGCAGTACCAGCGGGGTGACCATCTGCGGACGGTCCCGCTCCAGGGTCTCCAGCGCCTCCAGGAGGTCCAGACGGGTGCCGGCGATCACACTCGTGGTGCGCGGGTCCGGCTTCTCCATCTGCTCGGGGTTGTGCGCGGCCTGGGCGGTGCGCTTCAGCTTGCGGTACGTCGAGCGCGCGGAGTTCGCGGCGACCGAGTGGACCCAGGTCGAGAAGCTGCTGCGGCCGGAGAACGAGTTGATCTTGGTGGCGATGTTGAGCAGCGCCTCCTGAGCGGCGTCCTCCGCGTCGGCGGAGTACGGCAGGACGCTGCGGCAGATCCGCAGGACGCGCGGATACACCTGCCGCAGCAGGTCGTCCATCGCGTTCTTGTCGCCCGCCTGCGCCTGCTCCGCGAGGGCGGCGAGGTCGTCGGCCGGACTGGTGCTCTCGCTCATCTGCGCCTTTGCTCTCGATCGGCCCCGGTGAGGGACACTCCAATGACCCATAATGCCCTGTATGGGGGTCCCAACCAGACTCGGTCGGTACGTCGTGCGCCGACGCCTGGGCTCAGGCGGTTTCGCCACGGTGTGGCTGGCTCATGACGAGCAGCTCGACGCCGAGGTGGCGATCAAGGTGCTCGCCGACAACTGGGGTCACGACGACTCGGTCCGGCAGCGGTTCCTCGAGGAGGGCAGGTTCCTGCGCCGCGTCGAGTCCGAGCACGTCGTCCAGGTGCACGACGTCGGCGAACTCGAGGACGGCCGCCCGTTCCTGGTGCTGACGTACGCCGACCGCGGCACGCTGGCCGACCGGCTCAAGAAGGCGCCGCTGGAGCTGCCGGACGCCGTCGACGTGGTCGTCCAGGTCGGTCGCGGCCTGCAGGCGCTGCACCGGCGCGGCCTCCTGCACCGCGACGTGAAACCGGCGAACGTCCTGTTCCGCAGCACCGACGACGGCGAGCGGGCGGTGCTGTCCGACCTCGGGCTGGGCAAGTCCCTCGACGAGATCTCCCGCATCACGATGCCCGGCGGCACCCCGTCGTACGTCGCTCCTGAGCAGGCGCTCGGTGAGCGGCTGGACCAGCGCGCCGACCAGTACTCGCTGGGCGCGGTCGCGTACGCCGCTCTGACCGGCCGGTCCCCGCACCAGGTCGACGGACTGGGCGCCGCGAGCCGGGTCAAGGTGGCGCCGCCGCCCAGCTCGCTCGGGTTCGAGCTGCCGGGGCAGGTCGACGCGGCGATCGTCCGCGCGCTGGACCCGGACCGGGAGAAGCGCTGGCCGGACGTGCAGACGTTCACGCGGCAGCTCGTGGGCGCGCTCGACGAGACCACGCGCGACTTCCCGCTGTCGACCCGCGAGACGGTGGTCGTCGCGTCCGAGGACCTGGACGCGAAGACGGCGCTCAGCGACGAGAACCAGCCGACGATCGTGAAACCGGCCGATCCGTCGGAGACCGCGCCCGCGGACGCGGAGACCGTCGCCGTGGAGAGCGCTGGGGTTGGGAGCGCCGCGGGGGAGAAGGCTGCGGCGGAGCCCGAGGTCAGTGAGTCTGCGGGCGCCGAGGCAGAGACTGCCGCGGTCGCGACGACGGCGCCCCGGAAGCGGCGGCGCGGGCGATGGGTGGTCGCCGCCCTGCTGGCGCTGCTGGTCGGCGGCGGCGTCGGGTACGGCGGTCATTGGTACCTCTCGGGCCGCAAGATGATTCAGGTCTCGGAGGGCCAATTCTCGGTGACCCTGCCCGAGGCCTGGGCGCAGTCGATGGCTAAGTCCAACTGGACCGCGCCCGGCGGCACGGGGAGCGCGCCGGCGTTCCGCGTCAGCCGTGACCCGGACTGGTCGGGGAAGACGCCAGGCGTGTTCATCGGGGTGTCGAAGTCGAAGCTGGCGGTGCCGGACGGCAAGCAGTGCGGCAACGAGGGCACTGTGCAGCCGCACATGGTCCGTGAACTCTCAGTAACCGACCGGTTGTCCGCGGACTGCTTCGGTGCCGATATCGTGCTCCTCCAACGGGTCGTCGATCACGGGGACGGCGGCTCGCTCCTCGTACAGGTGGTCGTGCCCGGATCGGATGTCCTCCGGGCCACGGAGATCGCCGATTCGGTGCAATACACGTCCTAGGAAGTCCCCATGCGTTTTCCGACCGAACGGCTCCGGCCGTCGCCGGCGCTGCTCCAGTCCGCCCGTCGCAGGTTCTACCGGCTCCGCTCCACCATCTTCCGCACCATCTGGCCGGCCGACTGACGTCACACCCCCTCCGGTCACCAGCGGGCGAGCACCCGCAGAAGTCCGGCGAGCGCAAACATGTGGAGACACCGCGCTCACCTGGAGATGCAGACCGCAAGAACTGCAGCTCGACAGTACGTACATGCCCACTACCCGCAACCGTGAACTCTAGGCTTTGCCCACCTTGGGCACCGATCAACCGGCATTCGCGGCGAATTCTGGTTGACCCGTGCTCAAGGTGCTCACTGGCAAGCAGGGCGCCGCCGCGGCCTCGCCCAACTGCTCTAGCCCGACAGCGGAGTATCCCGACGCTGAACGCTGTCGGTCGCATGGTCAAGCACGTCGAGCAACGCGTCCTTGTCCTGAGGGAGTCCTGTGGAGCTCATCTCGACAGCACAGTTCCCAGTGTCATCCGCAACCCAACGCACGATGACATGACGCAGGACGCCTTCGGGGGAGAGTTCCTCGTCCGGCACGTAGGTGTAGCTGAGTGTGGCGTAGTTCGCTTCCACTTCCTGCGACAGGATTTTCACCATCTGGCTCGCCGAGATGCCGGCGAGCTGCTTGAGCCGGGCGGCCAGCGAGTCGGCGGGCGGCCGGGTGATCGTGAAGCCGGCCTCGACCCGGATCCAGCGCTTCTTGGTCCGGTCGGTGAACCGGCCGCTCTTCGGCGGAGTCTGCTTGGTGTACACCCAGTCCGACGGCACGCGGACCGAGATCCGCGACCTGACCATGTCGGTGACCGTGAAGGTCCGGGTCGCGTAGCTCAGGTCGTCGGCATCGAGCGCGGGCGACTTGTCGTACGTGACCTTGCGCGGTGGCCCGGTGGGTGTCGGCGTGGGCGTCGGCGTCGTGCCCGGGGTAGGGCTCACGGCGAGTGGGGCTGCGGTGCCGGCCAGGCTGGGTTCCTTGGTGAGGAACAGGCCTACGCCGTAGCCGCCCGCTCCGCCCACGCCCGCGAGCGTCAGCAGACCGGCGCCGAGCATGGCGCGCCTGCTCACCGTCCCCGCCACGCCCCCACCTCCCCAGAGATCTACTAAAAGAAGACACCTCAGCCCCCACAGAGGTTGCACCGACTAAGTAACGATTCCGTGAAAAGGGGGTCAGCCGGTCTCGTTGACCGAGGTGCTGGCCTTGTCGAGGATTTCTTTGAGGGCGTCCGCGTCCTGGGGGAGGCCGGTGACGCTCATCTCGATGTTGGTGTTCTCGCCGTTGATGGCGATCCAGCGGACGATCACGTACCACAGGGTCTCGCCTGGGATGTACGTGTAGACCAGTGTCGACACCGTTCGGGATTCGCCGTCGTCGCCGGTGATCACCTCGGACGTGTGGTCGAGGACGCGGACGTCGTTCTCGGGCGCCTGGCTCTTCTTGAGGTCGACGATCAGTTGGGCCATCTCGTCCGCCGGCGTGCCCTCGGCGGGTTGGTCGGCCTGCACCCGCACGCCGCGTTGTTCGACCTTTTCGACATATCTGACCTGGTCCGGGCGCTTCGTGTCCCTGGTCAGCCGCCAGCCCTGTGGCACCTCGAGGGACAGCCGCACGGTCTGACCGTCCTTCGTCTGCACGGAGAACGAGCGTTCGGTGTAGTCCAGCCCGGGCTCGAGCGGCTCCTCGTTGTTGGGGATCGGGGTCTTGACCGGGGTCGAGGGCTCGGTCGGAGACGGTGTGGGGGACGGGGAGATTTCGCCGAGGGGGCCGGCTGTGCCGGAGGCGGTTGGTTCCGGGGTGTCGAGGTAGTCGCCCGCGTAGTAGCCACTGCCGGCGCCGAGCGCCAGGGCCAGCAGCAGGAGGCCGGCCAGGAGAACTCGTCTCACGCTCGCACCCGTCCACAGGTCGGCGCGGGCGGCACGACAGACGTCGTACCGGCCGGATGCGGGCAGGCGGTCACGGGCACGTAGCCCATCTTCTCAGGCCAGGTGGGCCGGGCCCCAAAACCCCGGCGGAGGCCTTTTCACACCGGGCCGGACTGAATCCTTTCAACGAGGTCTTGACACCCTCCCGGGCCGTACGTACCGTCCCCGTGACAAAAGTAACACGATCCTGCGGTTACTTCACATTCTTGGCCGGTACTTCGGCGCTCAGGAGGAACCATGGCACTCGATCGATCCGTCAGCCGAAGGCGGCTCCTGCAACTCGCCGGTGGTGCGACCCTGGCCGGTGCGTTGGCGGCCTGCGGCGGCGGCAACGGCAGTTCGTCGTCCGGCGGCCCGCTCAAGGTGATCGGCGCCGGCAGCCAGGAGGCCGGCCTGCGGAAGGCTCTCGACGACTACAAGAAGGCGCATTCGGACTTCGACTTCAACCTCTCGTTCTCGCCGGCCGACCAGCTGCAGACCGCGCTGCGCGCGCAGCTCGCGGCCGGTAACGCCCCGGACCTGCACGCGGTCTACCCGGGTAACGGCAGCGCGATGTCGATGGTCCAGCTGAGCAAGGCGAATCTGCTCACGGACCTCAGCAGCCAGTCCTGGACGCAGAAGATCCCGACCGGTTTCAAGGGCGCCTTCCAGAACGACGGCAAGACGTTCATCTTCTCGCCGGGTACCAGCGTGCTCGGCGCGATCTACAACAAGAAGGCGTTCGCGACCGCGGGTGTCGACGTACCGACCACCTGGTCGGAACTGCTGTCGGTGTGCGACAAGCTGAAGAAGAAGGGCATCGTGCCGATCGCGCTCGGCGCCCAGACCCCGTGGGTCACGCAGCTCATCGACTACGCGCTGGTCCCGGGCACGGTCTACGCCAAGACGCCGGACTTCGACGACAAGATGACCGCCGGTACGGCGTCGTTCGCGGACTCGGGCTGGGCGGACGCGATGGACAAGTACCTCGAGCTGCAGAAGAAGGGTTTCTTCAACGACAACCCGAACGGGACGACGTACGAGCAGGCCACCTCGATGGTCGGTACCGGCAAGGCCGCGATGGCCGTCCAGGTGTCGGCGGTCCTGCAGGCGTTCCGCGCGGCGTCGCCGACGCCGGACGACCTGGGCATGTTCCCGTTCCCGGCCACCGATGTCGCCGCCGACAACTGGATCCCCGGCGGCGTCGTGGTCGGTATCGCGGCCAGCGCGAAGAGCAAGAAGGCCGAGGAGGCGAAGAAGTTCATCGAGTACTGCGGCCAGCCGGAGGTCGTCAACGCCTGGGCCGAAGCCGTCGCGTGCGTCCCGCTGTACTCCGACGGCGACGCCAAGGTCGACCCGGTCCTGAAGCCGTTCCTCCCGTACCTGAAGGACAACAAGGCGGTCCCGTTCATGGACCAGCGCTGGCCGAACGCCGAAGTACAGCCGACCCACTTCGCCGTCGTCCAGGAACTTCTCGGCGGCAAGAGCACGGTCCCGGCCGCACTGAAGAAGATGGACGAGGCCTACCGGAAGAGCGCATGACGGTCACAGCTCAGGCCGTACGCCGGGACGCTGTCAAGGCACCGCGGCGCCGCGGCGGCGGGATCGCGCCGCCGTGGTTGTTCGCGGTGCCGGCGTTGCTGATCTATGTGCTGGTTGTCTTGTATCCGGCGTTTTCCGGGGCCGGGTCGGCGTTCACGGACTGGTCGGGGGTGGGGGCGCAGCGGTCGTTCGTGGGGCTGGACAACTTCCAGCAGTTGTTCCACGACGACCAGGCGCTCGGGGCGTTGCGCAACACGTTGCTGCTGACGGTGGCGATCGTCGTCGTGCAGAACGGGATCGGGCTGCTGCTGGCGCTCGGCGTCCACACGGGGATCAAGAGCCGGATGGTGCTGCGGGTGATCTTCTTCGCCCCCGTCGTGGTGAGTCCGGTGATGGTGTCGTTCCTCTGGAAGTACGTGTACAACCCGGCGCCGGACGCCGGGCTGAACGCGGCGCTCGGGGCGATCGGTCTCGGCGGGTTGCGGCAGGACTGGCTGGGCAACCCGTCGATCGCGTTGTGGTCGGTCGCCTTCACCGTGATCTGGCAGTGCGCCGGGTATTCGATGGTCATCTTCCTGGCAGGTCTGGAGGGCGTGCCCGCCGAGCTGCACGAGTCCGCGATGGTCGACGGTGCGGGCACCGTGGCCCGGTTCCGGCACATCACCTGGCCGTTGCTCGCGCCGGCCGTGACGATCAACCTGATGCTGTCCACGGTCGGCGGCCTGACGCTGTTCACCCAGATCATCGCGATGACGAACGGCGGGCCGGGGTACGCGACCGACACGCTGTCGACGGTCCTCTACAAACAGGCCTTCGTGTTCGGGAAGTTCGGGTACAGCACCGCGGTGGCGCTGGTCCTGGCGATCTTCGTCGCGGCCGTGTCCTTCATCCAGATCGGGTACCTGCGTTCGAGGGAGACCGCGGCATGAGGAAGTACAAGCCCCGTACCTTCGTGCTGGAAGTCGTCATGGTGGCGGTCGCCATCGCCTTCCTCTTCCCGGTCTACGCGCTGGTCACGCTGGCCTTCAAGGACCCCGGCCAGATCGCCAACAAGCCGCTGTCACTGCCGGATCCGCCGTCGGTCGGGAGCTTCGGCGAAGCGTGGCAGTCGGCGTCACTCGGCTCGGCGCTGCTGAACAGCACGCTGATCACGGTCAGCAGTGTTCTGGTGCTGATCGTGCTGGGATCGCTGGCGGCGTACTTCCTGGCCCGTACGGCGACGCGCCTGAGCTACACGCTCTACATCCTGTTCCTGGTCGGCATCATCCTGCCGTTCCAGCTCGGGATGATCCCGCTCTACCAGATGGTCAACGACCTGGGCCTGCTCGGCACGTACCAGGGGATGATCCTGTTCTACACGGGCATCCAGTTGCCGTTCACGGTGTTCCTGTACACCGGGTTCATCCGCTCACTGCCGGCCGATTACACCAACGCGGCGCTGATCGACGGCGCCTCTCATCTGCAGGCGTTCGCGCACGTGATCTTCCCGCTGCTGCGGCCGATCACGGGCACGGTCCTGATCCTGAACGCCGTACACATCTGGAACGACTTCTTCACCCCGCTGCTGTACCTGGGCGGATCCGGCCGCGAGACCGTCCCGGTCCGGGTCTTCGCCTTCGTCAACGAGTACACGTCCAACTACGGGCTGGTGGCCGCCGGGCTGGTCCTCGCGGCGCTCCCGATCCTGCTGCTGTTCCTCGTCCTGCAGCGCTACGTGATCCGCGGATTCGCCTCCGGATTGAAGGGATGACCTCTCCGCCCAGGACACTGAGCACCTACAAGCGAACAGAGGGGGATCGACATGGTACGTCGACTCGTGGCCGGGGTCCTGGCCGTCGGGGCGCTGCTGGGTGGGGCCGTGCTGGTGGGAAGCGCACCGGCCGAGGCGAAGACGGTGGCGGTGTCGGACACGCTGCTACCGGGGCAGAAGTTGATGGCCGGGCAGTACATCCGTTCGAAGAGCGGCGTGTTCACGCTGATCATGCAGCCGCGCGGGGACGCCAAGCTGTACCAGCGCGGAGTGAAGGCTCCGCTGTGGGCTTCGGGCACGTGGCGGCCGAACTCGGTGCTCGTGATGGGCACGGACGGGACGCTGCAGGTCATCTATGGCCGGACGAAGGTCTGGTCGATGAGCATCAAGAGCGTCGGCGCCAAGCTGGTACTGCCGAACGACGGCAAGCTGGCGATCTACAACACCCGCGGTAAGGCGAACTGGAACCGGCACATGGTGATCGGCACGCTGATGCCGCAGAGCAAGATCGCCGCGGCGGACGCGTACTGGGACGAGGTCATCATGTACTCGGTGAACCGCGTCTACACGCTCAAGTTCCAGCCGAACGGGAACCTCGTGCTGTTCAGGAACGGCACCACCGCGCTCTGGAGCACCGGCGTGACGAAGGCCTCCGAGGCGTACGGCTGGGTCGGCCCGAACGGCGACTTCGCCACCGTGAACGCCTTCGGGGACCTCACGTTCTTCTACGAGACCCGTCGCCCGGGCAGCGTCCTCCAACTCCGCGACGACGGCCACCTCGTGATGGTCAACGGCCGGACCGTCGTCAAGACGTTCCACTGACAGACAAGGGGAGTGGGATGGTACGTCGTTTGTTGGCCGGAGTCCTGGCCGTCGGGGCAATGCTGAGTGGAGCTGTGCTGGTGGAAAGTGCACCGGCCGAGGCGAGAACGGTGGCGGTGTCGGACACGCTGCTGCCGGGGCAGAAGTTGATGACGCTGCAGTCGATCAAGTCGGCGAGCGGGGTCTTCACGCTGACCATGCAACGCAACGGGAACGTGACGCTGCTCCAGCGCGGCGTGGCGCAGGCGCTGTGGATGTCCGGAACGTATCGGCCGGGGTCGGTGCTCGTGATGGCGGCCGACGGCACAATGCGGATCATCTACGGGCGGACGCAGATCTGGTCGATGGGTGCGGCCAGCCCGCAGGCGAAGCTGGTGCTGCCGAACACCGGTCTGCTGGCGATCTACAACACCCGCGGCAAGGCGGTCTGGAACCGGCACATGGTGATCGGCACATTGATGGCGGGCGCCATGCTGCGTGCGCCTGACGCACTCGGCCGCGACGTGACGATGTACTCGCTGAACCACGTCTACACGCTGAAGCTGCTGACGAACGGGAACATGGTCTTCCTGAGGAACGGCACGACCGTCCTCTGGAGCACTGGCAAGACCCAGTGGCCCGAGTCGTCCGCCTGGATCGACGTTAACGGTCTCTTCGGCACCTACAGCCGCGACGGAGACGGCACCTGGGACTTCCATACCCACAGGCCTGGCACCGTCGTCCAGATCCGCAACGACGGCCACTTCCTGCTGATCAACGGCCGCACCATCGTGAAGACGTTCGTCTAGTAGACCTCGATGCGGTCCAGGCTGATGACCGCGCTGGTCGAGGCGGGGTTCTTGTCGCCGGTCACGCGCACCTTCAGGGTGTGCGGGCCGGGCGGCAGGGCCGGGCTGATGTACATCAGTTGCTCGCCGACGCGGATCGAGCTGTAGTAGTCGATCCGCTGCTCCGGTCCGCCGTCGACCGAGATGGCGGCGATGCCGTTGCCGGTGTCCGCGACACTCAGCAGGGCCACACGGGTGCCGGTGAACTGGATCGTCGCGGCCGCGTTCGGCTCCCAGCTCCAGTGGTCATTGCCCCAGAAGCACTGGTTTCCGCAGCCCGACCCGGAGCTCCACGCGCCGGTGTAGGCGACGGTCGCGTCGGTGTCGTTGATCCAGTAGTTCGCCGAACCCGGGTCGCCGGACGGCAGGTTCTGGGTCGCGCCCGCGGCGAGCGGCCGGCCGAGGTTCGGCGTACCGTCCGCGTTCCAGGTGATCTTCTGGACCCGCGTCGTGCGGTACGAGTACGTGTAGGTGCTGGTGTTCTTGCCGTGGTACGCGATCCAGTCCTCGGTCCCGTCCGGTGACTTGAAGAACGAGTGGTGCCCGGGACCCCACACGCCGGTCTCGTCGTTGCGGGAGAAGACCGGGCCGGGATGTTGCACCCAGTTCGCCGCGACCATCGGGTCGGCGCCGTTCGCGATGCTCTTCATCCACAGCTGGTAGTCCGGCTTGCCGGTGTCGCAGGTCGAGTAGGTCAGGAAGGTGCGCGTCGCGCCGTAGAGCGGGGTCGGTCCTTCCCGTACTTCGGTGCACCCGCCGTCGGCCGGGATGGCGACGCGGCCGCCGGTAGCGGTCCACGGGTTGCTCATCCGGACGATGTACAGCTGCGCCGGTCCGCCCTGTCCGCGGCCCGGGCCGGTCCAGACGAAGTACTGCTGCCCGTTGACCGTGATCGGCTCGCCGTCGATCGCGTACTCACCGAAGTCCGCGATCTTCGCCTTGAAGCTGTACGGGCCGAGCGGGTCGTCGCCGGCCGACTCGAGCACGTACATCCGGTGGTTGGCGTCGACGCCGTCGGAGGCCGTGTAGTAGATGTACCAGCGGTTCCCGACGTGCCGGAACGCCGGCGCCCACATCTGCGTGTTGCGGCTCGTGTCCGAGTCCCGCCATACGACTTGCTCGGGTTGCACGAGCAGCGTCGCGAGGCTGGTCGACGACCAGATCCCGATCCGGTCGCCGCGCGTGGTCGCGACGTAGTACTTGCCGTTGTAGAACATCAGGGACGGATCCGCGGACGGATTCACCGGGTTCCGGAACGTCTGCGACGTCACAGCGTGCTCCTGCTGGTCGGCTGCGGATGCGGTCGGAGCGAGCAGGCCGCAGAGCAGTGCGGCGGCCAGGGCGGCACGGAAGATCCTCATGACACACCTCTCGAAACCTGGGGCGGACCGGTCTCGCTCTCGTTTGTACCGGCTACTTCCAACGTTGTAAACCTTTCGGCCAGGAACCTGAGGCCGGCAGCCGGCGTCACACCGCACATGAAGCTCAAGGTTCGGGTCGTGCACTACCGGCACGATTGCTGGTACGCCGACATCGACGACGCCGACGACCGGCAGCCCGACGACCCCTTCTGGTACGCCGACTGCCGGACCCAGGCCGAGGCCATCGCGCTGGCCTGCACCGAACTCGCCGCCCTCGAGGCCGGCGACGTCCCTCCGTGCCGCTTGAGCGAGACGCGCGTGAACGCCGCATAGACCCTCACGCCCCGGCATGATGGGGCGATGCTCGGGGACTCGGACGGCACCAGGGGCGAAGCCACGATCGAGCAGATCGGGCGCCGGCGGACCTTCACCAAGACGCTCCAACTCGCCATCGTCCTCGCGATCGTGCAGGTGCCGATGCGGGCCGCCGTCCAGCAAGCGGCCGGTTCGGCGGCGGAGTGCGCGGCGCCGGCACGGCTCTCGATCCTCGTCGACTCGGCGTTCGTGCTGGCCGGCGTGTACGCGGCGTACCGGGCGTACAAGTACGTCAAGTTCCTGAACCTCCAGTCCTGGCGGCGGGTCGCGGTCGTCGGGTGGTGGCTCGTCCTTGTCGCCGCCGTCCTCGACATCGCCGAGAACCTGGCCCTCTGGGGCGACTTCGCGTCCGCTCCGTGCGCTGACCTCTCCACCGGCTGGTTCACCTGGCTGGCGCGGGCCGTCGTCGTGGCCGGCGTACTGATCCTCGCTGTCAGCCTGTTCGCGACGAGCCGCTTCGGTCAGCGGAAGTGGTACGGCGCGGAGCCGCCGCCGCCCGCGACGTTCCGCCGGGCGAAGCGTGACGACAAGGACAGCGGCCGCCTCGTCATCACCTGTTCCGGCGGCGGGATCCGCTCGGCGTCGTTCTGCCTCGGTGCGCTGCAGTTGTTGCGCGAACGCGGTCTGTACGACAAGGCCTCGACAGTCATCGGCGTCAGCGGCGGCGGATACCTGGCCGCCGCCTTCCACGTACTTCGCCGTACCTGCGCCGACCCGTTCTCGCCGGGATCACCCGAGCTGGCCCGCCTGCGACGGCAGACCCGCTATCTCCTGTCCGGTGGCCGGGCGATGTTCCGCGCGGCGTTGTCGGTGCTGTTCGGCCTGGTGGTGAACCTGTTGCTGATCGGCATCACGCTGCGCGCGATCGCCTGGATCCTCGGCTGGTTCCTCGCGGACCAGAAGGTCATCATGGACGGGCTCCGGGTGGACTGGAAGCCGAACGACTCCTGGTTCTTCGTCGGCATGTCCGTGTTCCTGCTCGCGGTGAGCGCGCTGATGTTCCTGATCGAGAAGGTCTGGGACCGGTGGGCGCGGATGCCGGACCTGGTCCGCACGATCCTCACCACGATCGGCAACGTGACCCTGCGGTACGGCGTACCGGTCGCCGTGCTGTTGCTCGGTGTGCCGGGAGGCCTTTACCTGTTGGGGAAAGTCCCCGGTGAGTCCATCGACCAACCGAGTCTGCCGTCGGCGCTCCTGGCGTTGGTCGACCCCACGAAACAGGGCGTGGCGTCGTTCAGCGCGCTGGTCGTCGTACTGATCGGCCTGGGTAAATCGGTCTGGAACGGGCTGACTGTCGAGGGCAAGGCGGCGACCGGACTGCGCGCGCGGTTGCTGGTGTTCGCGCGGACCAAGCTCGCGCCGTGGGCGGGGAGCGCCATCATCGTGATCGCCGCCGTGATCGTGCTGCTGCGCTGGACCGGCGGCTACGCGACCGATGCGACGTACCAGGAGGACTGGAACGTCGCGCTGATCCTGGCCGCGATCGCGCTCGCCATCAAGGTGCTGACCGACGCGAACCGCACCTCGCTGCACTCCTTCTACCGGGAGCGGCTGTCGCGCGCGTTCCTGGTGAAGCGGCAGGACAACGGCGCCGCGGTCGGACTCGACTACCACCTGCGGCTGCGGTACTCGGACTGGGCGAAGCCGATCGACGGCGGGCCGCAGCTCGTCATCGCCGGCGTCGCGAACGTCGACGACCCGGACTTCGTGCCGACGCAGCGCGACTGCGTGCCGTTCGTGTTCGACGCCGAGCAGATCGGGATCGTCGGGGACCGGTCGCTGCCCGACGGCGGCCGGCGCGAGACGGCCGACTACGAGCGCGAGGCCGACGTCCTCAAGCGCGAGGTCACGGTGCCCGCGGCGATGGCGATCAGCGGCGCCGCGTTCAGCCCGTTGACCGGCCGGGTGAATGCCCGGACGCGGCCGGTGCGGCTGCTGCTCGCCGTACTCAACGCGCGGCTCGGTGTGTGGCTGCCGAACCCGTACTGGAACAACCGCGCCGAGGCCGCGTTCCCGGACCGGCGCGGGTTCGTCGCGAAGGTACGGCGGTACGTCGGCAGCGTGATCGACAAACCCGGCCCGTACCGGCTGCTGCACGAGGCGGTCGGGTCTCCGTCGATGTACGAACGTCGGATCTACGTCACCGACGGTGGTCATTACGACAACCTCGGCCTGGTCGAGGCGCTGCGCCGCAAGCCCGCCCAGGTGATCGTGATCGACGCCTCGAACGACGCCGAGGACCGCTTCACCGCCCTCGCCGAGGCGATCGCCACGGCCCGGATGGACCACGGCATCGAGATCAACCTCGACCCGTCCCCGATGATCCGCGGCACCAAGCCCCGAGCCGACCGGGCGTGGGCGTACGGGATCGCGACGCACCCGTTGGATGAGGGTGAAGAGAAGCCGTACAAGACCGAGATCTTCTTCGTGAAGGCCGTCCTCGCCGGCCACCTCGACTGGGACCTCGAGCAGTACGCCGTCGAGCACGCCGACTTCCCCCGCCGTACCACCGGCGACCAGTTCTACGACGAGTGGGACTTCGAGGCCTACCGCTCCCTCGGCCACGCCCTCACCGAGTCCCTTGTCGACCATCACCGAGTGCACGACCGGTTGTACGACGTGTAACCAGCGAGCTGTCCACAGATTCTCCTGTGGATAACGAGTCTTGACTGTGGACAAAGGGGCTGTTGCTGTGGACAACCGGGGTGTTGCCTGTGGAAGGGGCAACAAAATCCTTTGAGGATGCACGTGCAGTCCGGTGGTTGAGAGAACGGTTGCCGGAGCGCTGTTTCGGTGCTGAGATGGGTCCTCGTACGGGCTGAAACTTTACGAAGATTTATCCGTGACGTTCGGTGTGCCAGATCGTTGATCTGTCAGACAGTTCCGCTCAGCGGATCGCTGGGGAATCCGGAGGGACCGCTAGTGCACAAGTTCAACCCGCCGCCGCAGTGGCCGCAGCCGCCGACGGACGGCTGGCGTCCGCCGCCCGGATGGACGCCTGACCCGACCTGGCCCGAGGCCCCGGCGGGCTGGCGCTTCTGGCTCAACCGGAGCGGTCGTCGCAGCAGCGGCCCAATCGGTGCGTACGGCGCGGTCGACGCGGGCCGGCTCGAGCTGGCCACGGCCGACACTGCCCTGGTTCTGATGCACTCCTGACCCGACGCTCCTGGCTCCCGTAGGCCGACCGGCTTGCGGGGGCCGTTTTCTGTCCGCCTTCGGTCAGGGGCTGGTGCGTTCTTATCGTCTTCTGGTGTTATGTTATCAATGCAGATAACACTCACCTGGGAGGCGCTTCGTGGGCTGGATCGGGCTCGACCTCGGCACGCAAAGTGTGCGTGCCGTGCTGGCCGATGCCAAGGGTCACGTTCTGTCCCGTGCAACGCGTCCGCTTACCAGCCACCGTGACGGCGTCCGTCACGAACAGGACCCGCAGGCCTGGCTGACCGCCGTCGACGCGGTCCTCGCGGAGGTCGGATCGACCGGCGTCGACGGCGTCGCGATCTGTTCCACCTCCGGCACGTTCCTGCTGACCGACCGCGCCGGTCGCCCCGTCACACCGGCCCTGATGTACGACGACGCGCGCGCGACCGCCCGTCGCGACCACATCGTGGACGCCGATCCGGAGCGCTGGGCGACCAGCATGCAACCGACGTGGGCGCTCCCGAAGATCCTCGACCTCGACCTCACGGACCGTCACGTCGTCCACAGCGCCGACTTCGTCGCGGCGCACCTCGTCGGGCACCCGGTCGCGACCGACACCAGCCACGCCCTCAAGACCGGCTACGACCTGATCGCCGACGCCTGGCCGACTGCGGCCTTCGACAAACTCGGTCTCCCGCTCACCGCGTTCCCCGAGGTCGTCCGCCCGGGCACCGAGCTCGGCCGCACGCCGGACGGCGTCCCCGTGTACGCCGGTATGACCGACGGCTGCGCGGCCCAGATCGCCGCCGGCGCCCTCGCTCCCGGCGCGTGGAACTCGGTCCTCGGCACCACACTTGTCCTCAAAGGCGTCAGCACCGAGCTGCTCACCGACCCCACCGGAGCTGTCTACAGCCACCGTCACCCCGACGGTGGCTGGCTACCTGGCGGCGCGTCCAGCACCGGCGCCGGCGTACTCACCGAGCTCCTTCCCGGCGCCGACCTCGACGCCCTGGATCGAGCCGCCCACCCGGTCGATGCAGTCATCTACCCCATCACCAAGACCGGCGAGCGATTCCCCTTCGTCGCACCACAGGCCGAACGGTTCACCCTCGGGAGCACCAACGACGACCTGCAGACGTACGCCGCCGTGCTGCAAGGTGTCGCGTTCGTCGAGCGACTCGCGTTCGAACACCTGGAGACGCTCGGCGCGGACCCGGTTCGCTCGGTCTCGCTGACCGGCGGCGCCACCCAGGCCGGGTACTGGAACCAGCTCCGCGCCGACGTCCTCGGCGTACCGGTAGAGCTTCCGGCGATCCCGGACCCGGCGTACGGCATGGCGGTGCTGGCCGCGTCCGGCGGGACCGATCTCACCGGGACGGCGCGCCGGATGGTCCGGGTCGACCATGTCCTCGAGCCGCGCGGCGAACGACTGGACGATCTGTACGGCGAGTTCGTCGCCGAACTCGACCGCCGGGGGTACAGGGGATGAGAACGACGATCGTGCTGGCCCGCCACGGCCGCACCGAATGGCACCACGGCAACCGCTACACCGGGTCCACGGACCTCCCGATCGACGAGGTCGGCGTACGGCAGGCGCAGCAACTGAAGGACTGGGCGGCGGACTATGCGCCGGATGCGCTGTGGGCGTCGCCGATGCTGCGGGCCCGGCAGACGATCACGCCGACGGCGGAACTGCTCGGCCTCACGCCCACGCTGGATGCCCGGTTGCGGGAGGTCGACTTCGGGTCGGCCGAGGGCAAGATGCTGAGTGAGCTGCCGCCGGCGGTGGGCAAGGCGTTCGAGCTCGACCCGGTGCGCGACCACTTTCCGGGCGGCGAGGATCCGGCCGCGGCGGCCGATCGGGTCCGCGAGGTCTTCGACGAGATCGGGCAGCGGCACCAGGGCCAGAAGGTCCTCGTGGTCGCGCACAACACGCTCATCCGGCTGCTCGTGTGCAGGGTGCTCGGTCTGCGACTGAACGACTACCGCAGACTGCTACCTGCGCTCGGTCCCGCGGCGCTCGTGCGTTTGCGCTGGCAGAACGGCACAGTGGGTCTCGAGGCGTTCAACGTTCCTCCTGTGCGAATGGAGACCCTGGAATGACAACGGATGTCGACGGCGACACCACCGAACTGAGTCGTCCCGCGCGCCGGCAGGCCGAGATCGCGGCGTACGTCGTGAAACACGGCTCGGTGTCGGCGAACGATCTGGTCGAGGCGTTCGGTGTGAGCGTGATGACCGTGCACCGCGACCTGGACGAGCTCGAGCGGCAGGGCGTGGTCCGGAAGTACCGCGGCGGGGTCAGCGCGCAGCCGACCAGCGTGTTCGAGAGCAATGTCGCGTACCGGCTGAACACCGCGCACGCGGAGAAAGCCGCGATCGCCCGGCACGCGCGGGCGATGATCGAGCCCGGGATGTCGGTGATGCTCGACGACTCGACCAGCGCGCTGGCCCTGGTCGACCTGTTCGAGGACATCGCTCCGTTGACCGTGGCAACGAACTTCCTGCCGGCGATCACCAAGCTGGCGCAGCTGCGGGACGTCACGCTGCTGGCCCTCGGCGGGATCTACTCGGCGACCCACGACTCGTTCGGCGGGATGCCGTGCGCGGAGGCCGTCGAGGCGCTGCACGCCGACCTGCTGTTCTGCTCGGTGTCCGCGGTGTCGTCGACGCACGCGTTCCACCAGGAGGAGGAGATCGTCCTGGTGAAGCGGGCGATGCTGCGCTCGGCGCGGACCAAGGTGCTGCTGGTCGATCACGCCAAGCTGCAGCGCACCGCACTGCACCGGCTGGCTCCGCTGACCGATTTCGACGTCGTGATCGTCGACGAGAAGACCCCGAAGGACCTGATCGAACCGCTGCGCGACCACGGCGCCACCGTGGAGGTCGCCAAACTCTAGGAGGGGGCATCTATGGACGTAGGCGTTGACGTCGGCACCACCGTCACGAAGGCAGTCGCGTTCAGCGCCGACGGCCGCCCACTGGCCGAAGCATCGCGACCGACCAGGCTGCTGCACCGCAGCCCTGGGCGATTCGAGCACGAGACCCCCGAGATAGTTGCTTCGGTCAACGAGGTGGTCGGTGAGCTGGCGGCCGCTGTGGGAACCCGACCCGAGGTCCTGGCCATCACTGCGCAGGGCGACGGCCTGTGGCTGGTCGACGACGCCGGTACGCCGGTGCGCCCGGCGATCTCCTGGCTGGACGCGCGGAGCAGCGCGATCCTCGAGCAGTGGACCGCCGACGGGGTCGCGGAACACGTGTTCCGCCGTTCCGGAAACCGGATGTTTCCGGGCGCATCGGGTCCGCTGCTGGCCGCCGTGCTAGCGGAAGAACCCGACGTCGTCGAGCGGGCCGGTACGGCGGCGTACTGCAAGGACGTGGTGATGCAGGCGCTGACCGGTGTCCGGGCGACGGATGTGTCCGATGCCTCCGCACCGTTCCTGGACCCCAGGACCGGGGAGTACGACGACGCGGCGCTGGAGGCTACCGGGTTGTCGGGCGTGCGCGGGCTGCTAGCGCCCGTTGCGGCCACCGGACCGGTAGGCGAGTTGCGCGACGACTCGACCGGGATGGCACCCGGAACACGTGTTTCCGCCGGTCCGTACGATCTCCCGGCCGCGGCAGCCGGCGCTGGAGTGACCGAGCCAGGTGACGCGCTGCTGACGGTGGGTACGACGTTGGCCTGCCAGGTCATCACGCGAGAGCTGCCCGTCGACGGCGAACCCGCGGGCCTGTTCCTAGGCACCTGGACGCCAGGGGTCTGGCTCCGCGCGATGCCTGCAATGGTCGGTACGGCTGCCCTCGACCGGGTCCTCGCACTTGTTGGCGTCACCACCGACCAGCTGCCGTCGCTGCTCGCGGACAGCCCGCCCGGCGCATCCGGCGTCACGGTCCTGCCGTACCTGTCGGAGGCGGGCGAACGGGCCCCGTTCGTCGACACCCGGGCCCGCGGCACGATCGACGGCATCTCGCTGTCCACGACGACGGCCGACCTGGTCCGCGCGACTTGCGAAGGCATCGCGTACGCCGCACGGCACTGCCTCGACGCGGCCGGCTGGACCGGTCGCGTCACCGTGTGCGGCGGCGGCGCCCGGAGCAGCGAGTGGACCCAGATCCTCGCCGACGTACTGAACGCGCCGTTGCACACCGCCGAGGCCGAACAGGTCGCCGCCCGCGGTGCGGTGATCTGCGCGCGTCGTGCGATCGACCCGGACAGCGCCGGCGCCGAGTGGATCGCCGAGACCCGCCAGGTCGACCCGGACCCGGCGCGCGCCGCGTTCTACGCGGAGGGCTACGCCCACTACCTGCGCCGCATCGAGTCGGCCCGCCCACGCTGGTCCGACCCAGCACCTACGTTCACAGGAGATCGATGAGAACCGTCAAGACGCTGCTCGCCGGCGACCATTTCGTGCGGAACGACCTGCTGGCCGCGGCGCTCAGCACGATTCCGGACGTGGCGTTCGAGTTCCGTGAGGTCACGCTGCCCTGGCCGCTGACGCCGTACGGACGTGTCGCCGAGGTGGACGAGGCGAGCGACGCGGAGGACCAGCTGATCGAGGCGCTGGCCGGGGTCGAGCTCGCGGTCACGCAGATGGGGCCGTTCACCGAGCGCGTGCTGGACGCGGCGCCCGACCTGCGGTTCCTGGTGGTCTGCCGAGGCGGCCCCGTGAACGTGAACGTCGCCGCGGCGGCCGAGCGCGGGATCGCGGTGGCGTCGACGCCCGGACGGAACGCGGTGGCGGCCGCCGAGCACGCGGTCGCACTGACGATGGGTGCCCTGCGCAACCTTCCGCGCCTGCAACGGACGCTGGAACACGGCGAGTGGCGCTCCGACCTCTACGCGTACGACGAGTGCGGGGGCGAACTCGACGGCTCGACCGTGGGCCTGGTCGGGTACGGCGCGATCGGGCAACGGGTCGCCCGGGTGATGCTGGCGTTCGGCGCTCGCGTCCTGGTCGCCGATCCGTACGTCGACCAAGCGCCCGAGGGCATCGAACTCGTCGAACTCGACGAGCTGCTGCGGCAGTCGGATGTGGTCAGCCTGCATGCGCGGCTGACCGATCAGACCCGCGGGATGATCGGTGCGCAGCAGATCGCCGCGATGCCCCGCGGCGCCGTACTGGTGAACACCGCCCGTGGCGGTCTGCTCGACTACGACGCGACAGTGGACGCGTTGGAGTCCGGGCAGCTGGGAGCGGCGGCGTTCGACGTGTTCCCGTCCGAGCCGGTGCCCGCGGGATCGCGGCTGCTGACCGCGCCCAACATCGTGATGACACCGCACCTCGCCGGTGCCACGCGGCAGACGGCCCACCGCGCCGGATCGATCGCGGCGGAGGCAGTCGCCGCCTTCCTCAACGGAAAGGACCCCGCTGGACTGGTCTCGGCGTAGGCGGGGCACAGGACAGGGATCATGAAGTTAGCAACCACCACGACCTGGACCGAGCTTCTGCTGTTGCTGATCGCCTTCGTGCTGTCGATGGTGATCGGCATCGAGCGTCAGGTACGGCAGAAGAGCGCCGGTATGCGAACGCACACGCTCGTCGGCACCGGGGCCGCGCTGTTCACCCTGGTGTCCGGGTTCGGCTTCAACGCCGTCCTCGGGACCGACGTCAATCTCGACCCGTCCCGGATCGCGGCGCAGATCGTGTCCGGCGTCGGCTTCCTCGGCGCCGGCGTGATCTTCATGCGCCGGGACGTGGTCCGCGGGCTGACTACAGCGGCCACGATCTGGATGACCGCCGCGATCGGTATGGCCTGCGGCGCAGGGATGCCGCTCCTCGCGCTGGCGGCGACCATGCTGCATTTGGTTGCCGTCGGCCCGTTCGCGCGACTCGGCCGGTTCCTGCCGTCGCCTGACCGCCGCCGCGTCGTCACAGTGCGGTACGACGACGGAGCCGGCGTACTGCGGGCGATCCTGGCGACTGCCACGTCGATGGGATTCGAGGCCTCGGTGCTCGGCACCGAGGTCCATCGGGACGGGGCGCGCCCGCAGGTACGGGCGTCTATGCGGTTCTCCGGGCGCCCACCGTTGCAGAACCTGGTGCTGGCCCTGGACGATCTCGACGGCGTCACCGGCGTACGGCTCCGCAACGACGATGACGATTGAGCTACGAATGTGATTTAGATGAGAAAATCACACAGATTATCTATACGTAACCATCGTTCGGTGATAATTTCACCGGCATGCCCGCTGTACCGAACCTCGTTGACCTGCGCGAACTCGCCGTCCGGCTGGCGATCGCGGCAGGTTCGGAGCTCCTGGCCCGTCAGCGGAGTCTGTCGATCGACGCGGCTGGTGTCGAGACCAAAAGCTCCGCCAACGACCCGGTCAGCGCGGCCGACCGCGCGTCCGAGAAGCTCATCACGGACGGTCTGACCGCAGACCGCCCCGGCGACGGACTCCTTGGCGAAGAAGGCGCTTCACGGCCCTCGACCACTGGGCTGACCTGGGTGATCGACCCGCTCGACGGCACGGTCAACTACCTCTACGGCCGCGTCGACTGGAGCGTGTCGATCGCCGTCGAGGACGAGAACGGCGCACTCGTTGGCGTGGTCCATCAACCGCGCACCGGTACGACATGGTCCGCCGTCCGCGGCGCGGGCGCCTATCGTGCCGACGCCCCGTCTGATGGTCGGCGCCTGGGTCCGCTGCGGCAGACCCGGCTGGAGGCTTCCCTCGTGTGTACGGGCTTTTCGTACCTGCCGGAGCGCCGGGCCGAGCAGGCAGCGCTTCTGCAAGACTTGCTGCCGGCCGTCCGCGACATCCGCCGCGGCGGATCGGCCGCGCTCGACCTGTGCTCGGTCGCCGACGGTACGGCGGACGCGTACTACGAGCACCTGATCCAGCCCTGGGACGTCGCCGCCGGTGCGCTGATCGTCCGCGAGGCCGGCGCCACCGTCGTCCGCGGACCCCTTTTCCCGCAAGGCATCCTGGCCGCCGCCCCCTCGGTGGCCACCCCACTGCAAGAGTTACTCATGAGGAGGTCGGTGTGACGGTAGTAGACCTGCCGGCCCGGACCCATCCGGACGAACGAACGATTGCCGATGGCAATGATCAGCGGAAGCGCCGACGCCGGCGCGAGTACGGGCTGTTCGCATTGCTGGTCGCGCCGAACCTGCTGGTGATCGCGGTCTTCGCGTACTGGCCGATCATCTACAACGCGTTCCTCAGCCTGACCGACTGGAACATGATCGCGGCGCGCCCGACGTTCGTGGGGCTGGCCAACTACGGCCGCACGTTGACCGACCCCGCGTTCCACAAGACGCTGTGGATCACCGTCGTGTTCACCGGCCTGATCGTGGTCGGCAGCCTGGTGATCGGGCTCGCGCTGGCGTTCCTGTTCAACCTGCCGCTGAAGGGCCGCGGGGCGGTCCGGACGATCGCGTTCGCGCCGCACATCCTGTCCGGCGCCGCGGTCGCGACCATCTGGGCGTTCATCTTCGACCCCGGGTACGGCCTGATGCGGGCGCTGATCGAACCGTTCGGCGCCGAGCCGCCGGACTGGATGAACAACTCCGACTGGGCGCTGCCGGGACTCGTCATCGTCTACCTGTGGAAGAACGTCGGGTTCGCCGCGCTGATCTACCTGGCCGGCCTGCAGGGCCTGCCGAAGGAGCTCGACGAGGCGGCCGCGATCGACGGCGCGTCGACCTGGACACGGTTCCGCTCGATCAAGCTCCCGTTGCTGGCCCCGATCACCTTCTTCCTGCTGATCACCACGGTGATCGGCACCTTCCAGGCGTTCGACGTGATCGCGGTGATGACCGGTGGCGGCCCTGGTGATGCCACCACCACGCTGAGCTGGTCGATCTACAACGAAGGCTTCCAGGCGTTCAACGCGGGCCGCGCGGCGACGCTGTCGATCATCATGTTCGTCATCCTGCTGCTCGTCACCACCGTGCAGGCCCGGGTGATGGAGAGGCGGGTGCACTACCGATGAAGACACGCGCGATCCAGTACGTCGTACTGATCGGTGTGGCGGCCGTGTTCCTCGGACCGCTGTACTGGTTGCTGTCCACGGCGTTCAAGCAGCCGACCCAGATCTACCAGTGGCCGCCGGCCTGGTGGCCGCACCTGACCTGGGAGAACTTCAGCCTGGCGTGGAAGGCCGCGCCGTTCGACCGGTTCTTCCTGAACTCCACGATCATCACCGTGATCGGGACCGCGCTGAAGGTGGTCAACGCCGTGCTGACGGCGTACGCCTTCGCCTACCTGCGGTTCCCGTTCAAGAAGATCCTGTTCTTCGCGGTGCTCGGCGCGATGATGGTGCCCGGCCACGTGACCCTGCTGCCGAACTACCTGACCGTGGCGAGCCTCGGCTGGATCAACACCTACGCCGGCCTGATCATCCCCGGGATCGGGTCCGCGTTCGCGACGTTCCTGATGCGGCAGCACTTCCTCACGCTGCCCACCGAGGTGACGGACGCGGCCGCGGTCGACGGCGCGGGACACCTGCGCACGTTGTGGCGCGTCGTCCTGCCGATGTCACGGCCGATGCTGATCACCGTCGTGGTGATCACCGCGGTCGAGGAATGGAACAACTTCGTCTGGCCGCTGATCGTCACCAACACCGCGTCGATGCGCACACTGCCGGTCGGGCTGCTGATCCTCAAGGACGAGGAAGGCCTGGCGGCCTGGGGAACGATCATGGCCGGCACGCTGCTGGTGCTCGCGCCGATGCTGCTGATCTTCCTGATCGCCCAGCGCTACATCGTCGGCGGCATCACGGCCGGAGCTCTGAAGGGATGAGCATGCTACGTCGTACTTTCCTCGGAGTCACCGCAGGACTTTCGCTGGCCGGTTGCGGCTACCGTTCCGTCGACGCGACCTACTCACAGCCGGACGGGGAGGTGCCCAAGCAGTACGCCGGGCGCACGCGGGTCGTGTTCTGGTCGCCGTACGGCGGTGTGAACGGCAAGGCGGTCGACAAACTCGTTGCCAAGTTCAACGACTCGCAGCAGGACGTGTACGTCGAGGTGCAGTTCCAGGGCAGCTACGACGACGTGGCGCAGAAGGTCGCGGCCGCGCTGGTCGCGAAGCAGGCGCCCGATCTCGCCGTACTGTCGGACGTCACCTGGGAGCGGTTCTTCCTGAACGACGCGCTCGAACCGTTGAACGGTTATTTCACCGACGGATTCGGGCCCGGTGTCTACCAGGAGAAGCTGTTCGGGGAGTACGTCGTGAAGGGGCAGAGCTGGGCCGTCCCGTTCGCCCGCAGTACGCCGATCATGTACTACAACCGGGACGCGTTCGCGAAGGCCGGGCTGCCGGACCGCGCGCCGCGGACGTGGAGCGAGCTGCGGTCCTGGGTGCCTTCGCTGGCCAAGGTGCAGTCGGGTGGACGGTCGTTGCGGACGATCGCGTTCGCGAAGATCGACGGCGACTGGCAGTTCCAGGGGAACGTGTGGCAGTTCGGCGGCGCGTACTCCAAGGGCCTCGACATCACCATCGACCAGGCCGGTGCGGTGGCTGCGGGGGAGTGGCAGCGGTCGATGGTGCACGACCTCGGCGCGGCGTACATGGCCAGCAGCCCGAGTACGGACTTCGCCAACGGACTGGTCGCGGTGATCCAGGAGTCGACCGGTGGCATGAAGACCATCAGCAGCAAGGCGAAGTTCAAGGTCGGCGCCGGGTTCATTCCGTCCGAGGTCGCCTCCGGGCTCGCGACCGGCGGTGGCGGAATCGGGATGCTGCGGAACATTTCCGACGAGCGGAAACAGGCCGCGGCGACTTTCCTGCAGTTCCTCGCGCTGCCGGAGAACTCGGCCTGGTGGACGACGCAGACCGGGTACCTTCCGGTGGTGAACAAGGCCCGCGAGGACGCCGAGCTGAAGAAGCTGATCGCCGAGCAGCCGAACTACGGCGTCGCCATCGCGCAACTGGAGAACGCGCGGCAGCAGGACGCGATCCGGCTGTACGGGCGGAACGCGAACGTGCAGATCTACACCGGGCTGCAGCAGATCTACGCCGACAACGCGCAGCCGAAGAAGGTGTTCGCCTCGGTCGGGCGCCGGCTCGAGGCGATCGGCGACGAGGTCAAACGGCTCTACGAGGAGAAGGTGCTGTGATCATCACCGGCCACCGGGGCGCGCTCGGGACCGAACCGGAGAACACGCTGCGCTCGTTCCGGCGGGCGGTCGCGGACGGCTGCGACGAGATCGAGCTCGACCTCCGCGTCACCGCGGACGGCGAACTCGTGATCATGCACGACGCCACGGTCGACCGCACCACGTCGGGGTCGGGCGCGGTCGAGGAGCTGATGCTGGCGGAGATCCGGGCCTTGGACGCGGGCCTCGGGGAGCAGGTCCCGACGTGGGCCGAGACCGTCGCGGCGATCGACGTACGGTTCCAGGCAGAGATCAAGGCCGAGGCCGCCGTACCGCTCCTCGCTCAGTCGCTGAAGGCGGACCGGTCGCTGGCCGAGCGGACCCTGGTCACGTCGTTCCACCCGGAGATCCTGCTCGCGGTCCGGGAGGCGTTCCCGGACGTGACGACCGGACACATCTTCGGCCGTACGCCGGAGATCGCCGAGGTCATCACCCGCACCCGCGCGGCCGGCGCCAGCTGGGCGCTGTGCGGCATCGCCGGCCTGACCGTCGAGGCGGTCGCCGAACTGCACGCCGCCGGGTTGAACGTCACCGCCTGGCCCGTCCCCGACACGGAAACCCTCGCCACGGCGGTGACGCTCGGCGCCGACGGCATCACCACCGACAACCCCCACCTCCTCACCCACCACTGACCACCCAACTTTGAGCACCAACCAACCGTTTTCCCGGGCTGGAAATGGTTGGTGGGTGCTCAAAGTGCGCTGGGGATGGGTGGGGCACACGTTCCAACGTCTGAATATGTTCTTCCGTGGAACATAAATGTGTGGTTGGGTCTTCTGCATGGGAATCAGCATCGGTGTGGCCGGAGCCGGCCAGTTCGCTCCTTCGTTCCTGCGGCTGTGGTCCGCGCACCCGGACGTGTCCGAGGTGCGGCTGACCGACGTCATCCCGGAGCGGACCGCGGAGATGGCCGCCAAGCAGGGCATCACGGTGACGCACACGTCGTTCGAGGAGATGCTCGAGTCGGACGTGGACGCGGTCGCGATCTTCACGCAGCGCTGGCTGCACGGCGAGATGGCGATCAAGGCGCTCGAGGCCGGGAAGCACGTGTACTCCACGGTCCCGATGGCGATCGAGGCGGACCAGATCGCCCGCATCATCGAACTGGTGAAGGAGACCGGGCTCACCTACATGATGGGTGAGACCAGCTTCTACTACCCGTCCTCGGTGTACTGCCGGCAGAAGCTGGCCGACGGCGAGTTCGGCCGGGTGTTCTACACCGAGGGCGACTACGTCCACGACATGGACCTCGGGTTCTACGCGGCGTACCAGTACTCCGGCGGCGAGGACTGGAAGAAGACCGCGTCGTTCCCGCCGCTGCTCTACCCGACGCACGCCGTCGGCAACGTGCTCTCGGTGACCGGTCAGCACGCCACCCACGTGTCGGCGATCGGCGTCAAGGACGACCGCGGCGACGGCGTCTTCGACAAGGACGTCAGCCAGTTCGACAACGACTTCTCGAACGCGACCGCCCTGTTCAAGCTCGCCGACGGCGGGATCATGCGGACGAACGAGATGCGCCGGGTCGGGTACCCGTCGCACATCCGCGAGTCCCGGCTGCGGGTGTTCGGCACCGAGGGCAGCTTCGAGCAGCTCGCCACCACGACCCTGTGGCAGAACAAGGAAGGCGTCGAGGACGTCTCGCATCTGATGGAGACCAAGGCGACGGGTGACGACGCCGACCTCGAGAACGTCGATCCCGCGCTGCGGGACGCGTTCCGCTCCGGGCTGTCCCCGGTGCACGACCGTTCCCGCCTGCCGGAGGAGTTCGCCGGCCTGCACAACGGCCACGAGGGTTCGCACCACTTCCTCGCCGACGACTTCGTCCGCGCCGTCGCCGACAAGACCCTCCCGCCGATCAACGCCTGGGTCTCCGCCCGCTACACCCTCCCCGGCATCTACGCCCACCAGTCCGCCCTCCAAGGCGGCGTACAACTCGAAATCCCCGACCACGGCGACGCCCCCGCCTGACACCCTTCGGTCGGTAGTATCCGGTATGGACCTCTTTGCCGGAATCTCCGTCCGTGACTACGAGAGCGCGGTCGCCTGGTACGAGAAGCTTCTCGGAGCGCCGCCGAGCTTCCTTCCCAACGACATCGAGGCGGTGTGGGAGCTCGGCGAGCACCAGTACCTCTACATCGAGGTGGTGCCTGAGCATGCCGGTCATGCTCAGCACACCTTGTTCGTCGAGGACTTCGACGAGACCTTGAAGGGGATCGCGGAGCGGGGGCTCGAGCCGGCCGTACGGGAGACGTACGAGAACGGCGTACGGCACGCGACGTTCTACGACCCGGACGGCAACGAGGTCTCGTACGGTGGTGCGCCGGTGGCCTAGGGCTCGCGGTCGGAGTGGTAGCGGTAGAGGTCGGGGAGGAAGTTCTCCAGGTTGCCGATCTCCTCGATGTGGTGCCGGATCCACGCGCTCAGCTTGGCGGGTGGGAACGCGCGCTGGTGGGCGGTTCGATTCAGGAACAGCCGGCCGAGCGTGGTGGTGTCGCCGATGGTGAGGCGGGTGATGTAGCGGCAGCCGGAGTTCGTGCGAGTGAACTCGTTCTCGAGCTGGACCAGTGAGCTGCCGAGGATGCGTTTGGTGATCACCGCCGATTGGCTGTCGACGGTTTCGATCATCACCTCCAGGTCGAGCAGCATCGACGGATCCCGCCCGAGTGCCTCGGTGATGTGCAGCCGCGTGCCGGGCCCGATCAGGCCGGGTGTGGTCGCCTCGTAGGAGATGTGGTCGAGCGGATGCCAGACCAGGTACCGCGGCCAGGTCGTCCCGGCGTACCGCATGTCTCCCGGGACGTGCGTGTACCACCAGGCGAGCATCTCCGGCGTCACCTGCTCGAGTGGCGCGTGGGCGATCGTGACGAGGGTTCGGCTCTCGTCGGACGAGGTGGAGACGCCCGCGCTGTCGAGCGGACGCAGCGGCCAGAGGACAGGGCGCGGCGCAGGCAGATCCATCTTCACGCGGTGCCCGGTGCTGATACACCCAAACAGTCAGTCGGGTACGGCGATGCGGTCCAGGTCGGCCCAGTCGAGCAGTCGAACGGCGACGGTCGGACGGTGTTCGAGCTCTGCCCGGAGCAGCCGGTGGACCCCGTCCAGGATCGTGATCCGGTTGTCGGGTCGGCGAACGGTGTCGATGGGATGGCGAAGGTCCGCGGCCAGCGTGCGTTCGTACTGCGCCCGGTACGTGACCGGGTCCGCCGCGACCTGACGGGGCGTGACCTGGAAGGGCCGGTCGTCGTACGCCCAGAACGGCAGGTCGAGATGGTGTGCCAGGTCGGCGACCGGCAGCTCGACCGTCGGCAGGTCGAGGGCGTGCAGCCGTTCGACGTCCCAGTGGAAGTCGAGGATGTACGCCGTGAGCACCGCCGGCACCGTCAGCGGGAACGGGCGGCGGGTCACTCGTACAGGCGGCGCAGCCGCAGCGTCATCGAGTTCTCGATGTGGCGAGTCATCGCGGACTCGGCGGCGGCCGGGTCGCCGGAGCTGATCGCCTCGACCAGAACCCGGTGTTCGGTGAGGACCTCGGGGCCGATGTCGCGGTCGTAGTGCAACCGGAAGATGTGCAGGTGGCAGTGGGTTCGCTCGAACGCCGACCGGACCTGCTCGCTCCCGGACAGCGACGCGATCAGCGAGTGGAACCGGTTGTCGTGCACGGTCAGCGACTTGTACCCGGCGTAGTCGATCGAGGTCGGCTCGACCGCGGTCGCCAGCTCGGCGCGCAACCGTTCCACGCCCTCAGGGGAGATCAGCTCGGCCGCGCGGCGGGCCGCCCAGGGCTCGAGCAAGAGCCGGAACCGGTAGAGATCGTCGAACTCCTCGAGCGACAGGAGCGGGGTCGCGCGATAACCCTTCAGCGGCTCCTTGACCGCCAGCCCTTCGGACTCCAGCCGGGCCAGTGCCTCCCGGACCGGGGTCGACGACACCTGGAACTCCCGCGCGAGTCCGTCGATCGAGATCCGCGCCCCGGGCCGGATGACGTGGTCCATCAGCATCGTCTTGATGGCCTCGTACACGTCGTCGGCGAGCATCTGCCGCCGGAGCAGCCGCCGGTCCACCGGTGCCACTGGCTCGCTCATCAGGTGTCTCCGGATTCTGGTCGCGGGCTTGACCCCACCGGTCAGGTTTCGGCAGGGTAACACTGGTAATCATGCATCATGCACGATTCTGGGCTCGGCAAGCTATGGTCAAGCCACGGGCACGCTAGGGAAGGTCGCGAACGATGGTGCGGTTCGAACAGATCGGCGTCCTGCCCGAGCCCGGCGACAACGTCGCGATCGCCTCGCGGCGGCTGGAGGCCGGCACGGAGGTCGAGCTCGACGGTACGACGATCACGCTGCCGCACACCGTGCTCGAGGGACACCGCTTCGTGGTCGCACCGGTCAGCGCACAAGACGCACTGACCTCCTGGAACACGGCGTTCGCGCGCGCCTCCCGTGACCTGGTCCCCGGCGACTACGTCTGTACGCCGACCAGCCTCGCCGCGGTCACGGCCCGTGGCGTGGAGGGGCTGCCCGCGGAGCCTTCGGCCACGAACGAACCGCTCGACCCGTTCGAGCTGGACGAGTCGGCATTGCACTTCGGCGCCCAGGTGACGAGCGTCGAGCAGCCTGGTACGTTCCTCGGCTATCCCCGGGAGCGGGGTCCGGCCGGGACGCGAAATCACGTCGTACTGCTGGCGACCAGTTCGCGCAGCAGCGGGTTCGTCACCGAGTTGGCGCGGCGCTTCGACGGCGCGGCCGCGGGCGACGGCGTCGTACCGGTGGCGCACACCGAAGGCGGCGAGGACGAGGTCCCGAACAACCTGCACTTCCTGCTCGCCACCCTCGGCGGCTTCACGCTGAATCCGAACGTCGGCGCCGTCCTGATCGTCGACACCGAGGGTGATGTGGTCTCCGGCGAGGCGATCAAGAACTTCCTGGCCGAGAACGGCTACCCGCCGATCAAGGTGCCGCACGCCTACTTCACCCGGAGCGCGGGCTTCGAGCACGACCTGACGGCCGCCGGCGCGCTGATCGAGCCGTGGCTGCCGGTCGTCGACGCGCAGCAGCGCCAGGAGGTCCCGCTCGCGGACCTCAAGATCGCCTTGCAGTGCGGTGGTTCTGACGCGTTTTCCGGAATTTCCGCGAACCCGCTCGCCGGGCAGGTCAGCGCGGAGGTCATCCGGCACGGCGGTACGGCCGTGCTCGCGGAAACGGACGAACTGATCGGCGCCGAGCCGTACGTGCTGAAGAACGTCCGCGACCTGGCGACCGCGAAACGTTTTCTGGCGACGATCAAGTCGTTCAAGGAACGGGTCGGCTGGCACGGGCACACCGCCGAGGGCAACCCGTCCGGCGGCAACGTGTACCGCGGTCTCTACAACATCGTGCTGAAGTCCATCGGCGCGGCCCGGAAACTGCCGCGCGAGGTCCGGCTCGACCACGTGATCGACTACGGCGAACCGCTGCCCGGCGACGGCTACGTCTTCATGGACAGCCCCGGTAACGACCTCGAGTCGGTGGCCGGCCAGATCGGCAGCGGCTGCAACCTGATCTTCTTCACCACCGGAAACGGCTCGATCACGAACTTTCCGTTCGTTCCGACGCTGAAGTTCGTCACGACCAGCGCGCGGTACGAGCGGTTGCACGCCGAGATGGACGTCGACGCCGGCAAGTACCTGACCGGTACGTCGATGGCGGACCTGACCGCGGAGACCTTCGATCTCGTCGTCCGTGTCGCATCCGGTGAGCAGAGCGCGGGCGAGCGCGCCGGCCACAGCCAGGTGTCGATCTGGCGGAACTGGAAGCAGACCGGACACCGCGAGGGCATCTCGATCACCACGGACGGCCGGATGAGCCGGAAACTCGTCGACCTCCCGAGCGAGGACCGCGACGCTCCGCTCGACGGCCTCCCGCACCGCGGCCTGACCTCCGACAGCCGGACACCCGCGGAACTGTTGCGCGTCGACGACCGGTTGGTGCCCGAGGCGGTTGGCCTGATCCTGCCGACCAGCCTCTGCTCCGGCCAGATCGCCTTGCGGATCGCGGCCCAGGCAGAGCTGGAGAAGTGGGCCGGTGACGCCGTCACGCGGATGGTCGCACTGCCGCACACCGAGGGGTGCGGCAGCAGCGGCGGCGCGTCCGAGGAGACGTTCGCGCGGATCATGCTCGGCTACCTCCTGCACCCGAACACCCGGATGGCCCTGCTTCTCGAGCACGGGTGCGAGAAGACGCACAACGACTACTTCCGGTCCCGGCTGGTCGAGGCCGGCAAGGATCCGTCCCGTTTCGGCTGGGCAAGCATCCAGGCAGACGGCGGCCTGGACGCGGTCGGCGAAAAGGTCAGGGACTGGTTCGGCAGCTTCGACCTGCCCGCACCGCTCGCCCAGACCGGTGATCTCGGCGCGCTGACGATCGGCCTGGAGGCCCGCGGACCGTTCTCGGACACCACCGCCGAGGCGCTCGCGCTGATCGGTCGCGAGATCGTGGGCTCCGGCGGTTCCGTCGTACTGTCGTCGCGTGGCGCGTTGCTGGCACACGACGGCTTCCGTACCGCGGCGTTCGGCTCGTCGGACCCGGTGGGCCCGACGGTCGCGCACGGTCAGCGGCTCGCGGTGCCGGGCTGGCACGTGATGCGGATGCCGGGAACGGACTGGATGGAGACCGCGACCGGCTTCGGCGCGACCGGTGTACAGCAGATCCTGGCCCATGTCTCGGGCGGCACTCTGTCGGCGCAGCGGTTCGTCCCGGTCGTCGAGTTCAGCAACGACCCGGAGACGGTCGCGACGTACGGCGACGACCTGGACGCCGTGGCCACCGGTGACGCGGCCGAGCAGGCGCGGATCGGGCTGGACGTCGTCGCCGCGGTCGCCGGTCGCCGGCTCGTCCCCAAGGCTGTTGCCTCCGGCAACGTCGGATTCCAGATCACCCGCGGTCTGCTCGGAACGTCAATGTGAGAGGTCTGTCCATGCATTTGGTCCGCTATCTGTCCCCGGTCGACGGCCGCCCGATCCCCGGTGTGCGCACCGGGGACCCAGAGTCCGGCACGGTGGCTCCGCTGCCCGGGGTGAACAGTTTCGCCGAACTGCTCCGGCTCACCCGCGAGGAGCTGCAGGCGGAGGTCGACAAGGCCGGTGAGGCGCTGCCCGTCGCTGGGCTGTCGTTCCTCCCGCCGATCGACGGCCGCGGCGAGGTGTGGTGCGCGGGTGTGACGTACGAGCGCTCGCGCGGCGCCCGGATGGAGGAGAGCAGCGAGCAGTCGGTCTACGACAAGGTCTACACGGCCGACCGGCCCGAGCTGTTCCAGAAGGCGCCGGCCTGGCGGGTCGTCGTCGACGGCGAGCCGGTCGGGATCCGGTCCGACTCCGGTCACGACGTCCCCGAGCCGGAGCTGGCGGTCGTCGCCAACAGCCACGGTGAGATCGTCGGATTCACCGTCTGCAACGACATGAGCTCGCGGTCGATCGAAGGCGTCAACCCGCTGTACGTGCCGCAGGCGAAGCTGTTCGCGGGCGGATGCGCGCTGGCGGCCGGGATCCGGCCGGTGTGGGAGGTCGCGGACCCGAAGAAGCTGGGGATCGACCTGGTGATCCGCCGCGGCGGCGACGAGGTGTTCAGCGGTACGACGTCCACCGAGAAGCTGGTGCGCGAGCTGCAGGACCTGATCGACGCACTGTTCCTGCCGAACGACTTCCCCGACGGCGTGATCCTCGCGACCGGCACCGGCATCGTCCCCGAACTGGACTTCGCGCTGGCCGCGGGCGACATCATCACCATCACCATCGACGAGGTCGGCACCCTCACGAATACCGTGGCCGTAGGCCGGGAACCGTTCGAGTTCCTCGCCACCAACAACCTGGAGGGACTCCGATGACCCCGGACACCACGCCCGCTCAGCTCGAGCACGCGCTTGCTGCGGCTGCTGGGGCCGCGCCGGCCTTTGGATCCTCCGAGCCCGCGGTTCGGGCGGGCTGGATCCGCGCGGTCGCGGACGCGCTGGACGCGGCCTCCGATGAACTGGTGCCGATCGCGATGCGCGAGAGCTCGCTGCCGCAAGCCCGGCTGACCGGTGAGGTCGCCCGGAGCACCGGCCAGCTGCGGATGTTCGCGGACGCGCTCGAAGAAGGCTCCCTGCTGGAAGTCACCATCGACACCTTGGATCCGCAGGCGAAGCCGGTCCCGCGCCCCGACCTCCGCCGCGTCCTGGTCCCGCTCGGCCCGGTCCTGGTGTTTGCCGCCAGCAACTTCCCGTTCGCGTTCAGCGTCTGCGGCGGCGATACCGCGTCCGCACTCGCGGCCGGTTGCCCGGTGATCGTCAAGGCCCACCCGGGTCACCCGGAGCTCTCCGTCCGCACCGCCGAGGTGATGATCGAGGCACTGAAGGCCGCCGGTGCGCCGGACGGGACCTTCGGCCTGATCTCGGGCTTCGATGTCGGCGTCACAGCACTCAAGGACCCACGGATCACCGCCGCCGGCTTCACCGGTTCGGTCCCGGCCGGCAAGGCACTGCACGAGATCGCCGTCACGCGCCCGGAGCCGATCCCGTTCTACGGCGAGCTCGGCAGCCTGAACCCGGTCTTCGTCACGCAGGCAGCGATCGATGCCCGCGGCAAGGACATCGCCACCGGGTACGCCGGTTCGTTCACCCTCGGCGTCGGGCAGTTCTGCACCAAGCCCGGCCTGCTCTTCCTCCCGGCCGGCCACGGCCTGCAGGATCAACTGTCCGAGGCAGTCGGTGCCGTCGCCGAGGCGCCGATGCTGAACGACCGCATCAAGGACGGCTTCAGCTCCGGCCTCGACCGGCTGGAGAAGGTCGACGGCGTAAGGGTCTGGGCCTCCGGCGGCGCGACCCTGCTGCAGACCACGGTGCCCGAACTGCTCGCCCGCCGCGACGAGATCCTCGAGGAGTGCTTCGGCCCGGTCTCGGTCGTCGTCGAGTACGCCTCGCCCGACGAGCTGCGTGCGGCCGTCGAGGCGTTCGACGGCAACCTGACCGCGACGCTGCACGCGGAGGACGCGGACGCCGAGCTCGCGCGCGACCTGCTCCCGCTGCTGACCGCCCGTGCAGGGCGCGTGCTGTGGAACGGCTGGCCGACCGGGGTCGCGGTGTCGTGGGCCCAGCACCACGGCGGGCCGTTCCCGTCGACGGTCGGCTCGATCCACACCAGCGTCGGGGTGACGGCGGCGCGCCGGTTCCAGCGTCCGGTCGTGTACCAGGACGCCCCCGATGCGGTGCTGCCCGACGTACTGAAGGACTCGAACCCGGCCGGGATCACCCGCCGGGTCAACGGAACCGTGACCACAGGTGAGGTGTCGCGATGACTGATGTACCTCCGACCAACGACCCTGCCGAGGGCGACGTCCTGGCCGGTGAGGCGGCGCCGGCGTCGACCGGACGGCGGAGTTACGACCACTGGTTCGGTGAGCACGGCCGCAACGGGTTCATCCACCGGTCGTGGATGAAGTCGCAGGGGTTCTCCGAGGAGGCGTTCGACGGGCGCCCGGTGATCGGGATCTGCAACACCTGGTCCGAGCTCACCCCGTGCAACGCGCACCTGCGCCGGCTCGCCGACTCGGTGAAGCGCGGGGTCTGGCAGGCCGGCGGGTTCCCGCTGGAGTTCCCGGTGATGTCGCTCGGCGAGACGCTGCTGCGGCCGACCGCGATGCTGTTCCGGAACCTGCTCAGCATGGACGTCGAGGAGTCGCTGCGCGGCAATCCGCTGGACGGCGTCGTCCTGCTGACCGGCTGCGACAAGACCACGCCCGGCTCCATCATGGGCGCCGCCAGCGTCGACCTGCCGACCGTCGTCGTCACCGGCGGTCCGATGTTGAACGGTAAATTCCGCGGCTGCGACATCGGCTCCGGTACGGCGGTCTGGCGGTTCACGCAGGACCTCAACGCGGGCCGGATGTCGGCCGAGGACTTCGCGGCGGCCGAGGCCGGCCAGTCGCGCAGCAACGGCCACTGCATGACGATGGGGACGGCGTCCACGATGGCCTGTATGGCCGAGGCGCTCGGCCTGCAGCTGACCGGGTCCGCCGCGATCCCGGCGGTCGACTCCCGCCGGTACGTGATCGCGCAGAAGTCCGGGCAGCGGATCGTCGAGATGGTGCGCGAGGACCTGAAGATCAGTGACGTGCTGACCCGGGACGCGTTCGCGAACGCGGTCCGGGCGAACGCGGCGATCGGCGGCTCGACGAACTTCGTCATCCACCTGCTCGCGATCGCCGGCCGGGTCGGCGTCGACGTGACGCTGGACGACATCGACGAGTGGGCGCGCGGTGTCCCGTGGCTGGTCGACCTGCAGCCGTCGGGCAAGTACCTGATGGAGGACTTCTACTACGCCGGCGGCCTGCCCGCGGTCCTGAAGGAGATCCTGCCGCTGCTCAAGACCGACGCGATCACGGTCACCGGCAAGACGATCGGCGAGAACGTCGCGAACGCGGAGCGGATCGAGGCGACGTACCCCGGTGGCGCTCCCGGCAGCGAGACGTACGCCGTGATTCGCCCGGTCGGCGATCCGCTCGGCAGCGGCGCGGGAACCGCCGTACTGAAGGGGAATCTCGCGCCGGACGGTGCGGTCATCAAGCAGTCGGCGGCATCGGAACGGCTGCTGCGGCACCGGGGCAAGGCGCTGGTGTTCAGCAGCATCGAGGAGTACGACAAGGCGGTCGAGGACCCGGATCTCGACGTCGACGAGGACACCGTGCTGGTGCTGCAGAACGCCGGCCCGCGCGGGTACCCGGGGATGCCCGAGGTCGGCAACATGACGATCCCGCGCAAGCTCGCCGAGATCGGCGTCGACGACATGGTGCGGATCTCGGACGCGCGGATGAGCGGTACGGCGTACGGCACCGTCGTCCTGCATGTCACGCCGGAGGCTGCTGTCGGTGGGCCGTTGGCGCTGGTGCGGACCGGTGACTGGATCGAGCTCGACGTACCGGCGCGGCGGCTGCACCTCGACGTACCGGACGAGGAACTGGAGAAGCGCCGCGCCGACTGGCAGCCGCCGACACCGCCGACGGACCGAGGCTGGGCCCGCCTGTACGTCGACCATGTGACCCAGGCAAACCAAGGCTGCGACCTCGACTTCCTGGTAGGCCGCACCGGCTCCGCCGTGGCCCGCCAGAGCCACTGATGAGCTGGGGACCGTTCGAGCAGATCCGCGGGCTGCGGCCCGCGGGGACGCTTCCGCAGGTGACGCCGGTCCGGCGGATTCTCACGGATCTGCCGGTGTCGGCGGATCCGTACGCCGACGCGCGGGCGGCGCTCGAACCGCTGCGGTCCCGGATCCTGCCCGGTGCGCGGATCGCGGTGACCGCGGGGAGCCGGGGGATTCACGATCTGGTGCCGGTGGTGAAGGCCGCCGTGGACTGGCTCCGCGACGCCGGGGCCGCGCCGTTCGTGATCCCGGCGATGGGATCGCACGGCGGCGCCACCGCCGACGGTCAGCGGGAGATGCTGGAAGGTCTCGGAATCACGCCGGAAACCGTTGGCTGCCCCATCGAGGCGACGATGGAAACCGTTGTCGTGGGTGCGCTGGACGACGGCACCGAGGTGCACCACGACGCGATCGCCGCCAAGGCCGACGGCGTCCTGCTGGTGAACCGGATCAAACCGCACACCGACTTCCGCGGCCCGATCGAGAGCGGGATCGCGAAGATCCTCGCAATCGGACTCGGCAACCACCTCGGCGCGGCCTCCCTGCACGCCGGCGGCATCCCGTCGCTCGGCGCCAACATCGAGGCCGCCGCCCGCATGGTGGTTGCCCAGGGCAAAATCCTGGGCGGCCTCGCGATCCTGGAGAACGCCCACGAGCAGACCGCGTCGGTCGAGCTGCTCACCGCGGACGGGATCGGCGAAACCGCCGAGAACGCCTTGCTGCAAAGAGCTTCCAGCCTGCTCGGACGGCTGCCGTTCGACGAACTGGACGTCCTGGTCGTCGACGAGCTGGGCAAGGACAAGTCCGGCGCCGGCATGGACACCAACGTGATCGGCCGGTGCTGGGTGCACGGTATCCCGGAGTTCGAGTCGCCAACGATCGCCGCGATCAGCGTCCACTCGCTGTCGCCGGCCTCGCACGGCAACGCGTCCGGGCTCGGCCTGGCGGACGTGATTCCGGCGCGGCTGCTGGAACAGATCGACCTGCGCGCGAGCTACGTGAACGCGCTGACCTCCGGCGCCGGCGGTGCACGCCGTTCGCGGTTGCCGATGGTGATGGAGGACGACGAGGCCGCCGTACTGGCGGCCGTGACGATGTGCGGACGGCGGCACTGGTCCGAGCTCCGGCTGGCCCGGATCAAGGACACGCTGTCGCCGAACGAGTTGATGGTGACACCGGCCCTGCTGACCGAGGCGGCCGAACGATTCGACCTGGAGATCACCGGTACGGCGCGGGACCTGACGCCGGCCGGGCGACTCGGACCTTGGAGCGAGACATGAACCTTCGCGAAGCACGTGCCCTGCTGGCCGACCGCGGTTTCCGGCCGGGTGAGACGTCGACGAAAACGTTTTCCGACGGATCGCCGTACAAGGTCGAGATCCCTTCCTGTGAAGGGCCGCGGGTGATGACCGCGGTGCTGGAGGAGGCCAAGAACCGCGGCGTCACCATCGACCGGGTGTCGCAGGGCAGCGGTGTGATGATGCTGACCGACGGCGAGATCGAGGAGATGCTCTCGCTGGGCGCCGACGCGGGCGTGGAGGTCTGCCTGTTCCTCGGGCCGCGGGGCTCCTGGGACATCGGCGGCCAGGCGAAGGTGTCGGCCGCGGTCGGTGGTGTTGCGCGGGGCAACGATCAGGTGGCGGCGTCGTTGTGTGACGCGTACCGTGCGGTCGAGCTCGGCGTACGGAGCCTGCTGGTCGGCGACATCGGCGTACTCGAGATCCTGGGCCAGCTGAAGATCGAGGGGGAGCTGCCCGCGGACCTGGTGCTGAAGACCTCGGTGCTGATGCCGTTGCCGAACGCACCGACCGCCCGGCTGTACGAGCGGCTCGGCGCGACCAGCCTGAACGTGTCGACGGACCTGCCGGTGCCGGTGCTCGCGGAGATCAGGTCGGTGACGACGGTCCCGATCGACATGTACATCGAGGTCCCCGACGACCAGGGCGGCCACGTCCGCTTCTACGACGTACCGGAGATCGTCCGGACCGCGGCCCCGGTGTACCTCAAGATGGGTCTGCGGAACGCCCCGAACATCTACCCGGTCGGGGCGCATCTGACCGGTACGGCGGAAGCGCTCGGACGGGAACGGGTGCGCCGGGCGGAGTTGATCCTGCGGCTCCTCGCCGAACAAGACGAAGGATGACCGATCCGCTCGTAGCGCGGCTCCGGTCCGCCCTCGGAGACGACGCCGTCGTCGACGATCCCGACGTACTGGACAGCCATCGCAACGATCACGCGAAGTTCTGTACCGCCGGGGCGCCGCGGGCGCTCGTCCGTCCGTCGTCGACCGCGGAGGTCGTCGAGGTGGTTCGGGCTGCCGGTGAGCTCGGCGTGCCGATCGTGACGCAGGGCGCGCGCACCGGGCTTTCGGGTGCCGCGAACGCGATCGACGGGTGCCTGCTGCTGTCGACCGCGCGGATGACGCAGATCCTGGAGATCTCGGTCGAGGACCAGGTCGCCGTGGTGCAGCCGGGCGTGGTGAACGCTCAGTTGTCGCGCGCTGTGCTGGAGCAGGACCTGTTCTACCCGCCGGATCCGTCGTCGTGGGAGATGTCGACGGTCGGCGGGAACATCGCGACGAACGCGGGCGGGTTGTGCTGTGTGAAGTACGGCGTGACCTCGGACTTCGTGCGCGGACTCGAAGTGGTGCTGGCGTCCGGTGAGGTGGTGCGCACCGGACGGCGGTCGGCGAAGGGCGTCGCCGGGTACGACCTGACGCGGCTGATCGTCGGGTCCGAGGGCACGCTCGGAGTGGTGACCGAGGCGACGCTGGCGTTGCGCCCGGCGCCCGAGGCGGCGTTGACCGCGGCGGCGACGTTCCGGTCCATCGAGGACGGGATCGCGGCGGCCGCGGCCGTGATGGCCTCGGGCCTGCGTCCGTCGCTGCTCGAGTTCCTGGACCAGCCGACGCTGCGAGCGATCCAGGACCACCGGGACATGGGTCTCCCGGAAGATGTCGGCTCGATGCTGCTCGCGCAGTCCGACCGCGGGACGCGTGCCGCCGAGGACGTCGCGCGGATCGCCGAGATCTGCACGGCGCACGGCGCGATCGAGGTCGCCGAGGCGTCCGACGCCGAGGAGTCCCGGATGTTGCTCGAGGCGCGCCGGCTGGTGAACTCGGCGCTGGAGCCGCTGGGTACGACGCTGATCGACGACGTCGCCGTACCGCGGTCGCAGCTGATCACGCTGCTGCGCGGGATCGCGGAGATCGGCGCGAAGTACGACGTACTGATTTGTTGCCCTGGGCATGTAGGTGACGGGAACATGCACCCGACCGTGGTCTTCGACCCCGCCGACGCGGCGGCCGAGGCGCGGGCGCTGGAGGCGTTCGGCGCGGTGATGCAACTCGGTCTGCGGCTCGGCGGGACGATCACCGGGGAACACGGGATCGGGACGTTGAAGGCGCGCTGGCTGGAGACCGAGCTCGGGCCGGTCGGGCTCGAACTGCACCGGCGGATCAAGGCCGCGTTCGATCCCGGGAACCTGTTCAATCCTGGAAAGGTACTGCTGTGATCGATCCCTCCGCCGTCCGCCCGTCGCCGCGGCAGCTCGCGTGGCAGCGGCAGGAGCTGACCGCGTTCGTGCACTTCGGGCCGAACACGTTCACGGACCTGGAGTGGGGGACCGGCGTCGACGATCCGGCGGCGTTCGCTCCGTCGTCGCTGGACTGCTCGCAATGGGTTGCCGCGCTGGTGTCCGCGGGATTCAAGAGCGTGATCCTGACGGCCAAGCACCACGACGGCTTCTGCTTGTGGCCCAGCAAGTACCTTCCGCACACGGTTTCCGCCGGCTTCGGTCGCGACGTCGTGGGTGAGCTGTCCGCGGCTTGTGAGGCCGGCGGACTCGGGTTCGGGGTGTACCTGTCGCCGGCCGATCTCTATCAGGAGAAGGCGCCGGGCGGGTACTACGGAAACGGGAGTCCAGCGGTTTCCGCGCAGATCGGCGAGTTCACGTACGTGGTCGACGACTACAACCGGTTCTACATGCAGCAGTTGCACGAACTACTGACGTCGTACGGGCCGATCGCCGAGGTCTGGCTGGACGGGGCCAATCCGACTCACAGTGCGCAGACCTATTCTTATGACGATTGGTTCGACCTGATTCGGCGGCTGGCCCCCGACGCGACGATCGCGATCGGCGGGCCGGACGTGCGATGGGTCGGGAACGAGGACGGGTTCGCGCGGGAGACGGAGTGGAGCGTCGTACCGTTCCTCAACGGGCAGATGGTGGCTGAGCAGACCGCGGCGTCTGTGGCCGGCCCGGAGGAGTTGGCTCGCGCTGACGAGTTGCGGTGGTATCCCGCTGAAGTAGACGTGTCGATCCGGCCCGGGTGGTTCTACCACGCGGCCGAGGACACGGCGGTGAAGTCCGTGCCGGAACTGCTGGACATCTATCGCAAGTCGGTCGGGCGGAACGCCGTACTGCTGCTGAACATCCCGCCCGACCGGCGCGGGCTGTTCGCGGATCCGGACGTCGAGGCGCTGACCGCCTTCGGTGCGGCTGTGCGGCAGTACTACGACACGCCTGTCGCGCTGCCGGGTGAGGTCAACGTGGTCGATCTGCGCGAGGACATCACGGCCGGTCAGCAGGTCGAGTCGTTTGCTGTGGACGGTCTGGTCGACGGGTCCTGGCAGGAGATCGCCCGTGGAACAACGATCGGCCACCGCCGGCTCCTCCCGCTGGAGTCGCCTGTCACGGTGAACGACGTACGCCTCCGCATCCTCTCGGCGCGCGCTGATGCCGAAGTGAGTTTGTCCGTCCACTTCGATCCACTGTTGTAGTCCCCCTGCCCGGAGTCGAACCAGGAACCGAGCCTTCGGAGGGCCCGGCGAGAATCCGTCACCAGGGGGAATACGCGCAGCGCACCGACCAGACGCCGTACGCCCACACGACGACGTGTCCCGCTAACCCTCCCCAAACTGGTTTGGGGAGGGTTATGGGTACTAGGCCGGCCGTTGCGGGACACTGCCGGCCCTGGTGCTGACTACTCCTGGACCGAGACCACGCGGATCCAGTCGGAGCAGTCGGCTTCGCACCAGACGTGATCTCCACGGTGGGCGATTCGGTCGCGCTGCACATGCCCGCAGGCGAGCAGCACGCGGCGCATCGAGTGACCCTGCTGGACCGGAGCACCGGTCCTGCCGCCAGGCACTCGCTTCCTGTTCCTGAGGTCGGCCATGGCCGGTCCTCCTCTCTTGTCATATCTGTTGTCATAGCTGTGCAGTCCTGCGTGCAGAAGGCAGGATTCGAACCTGCTAGGCCCGAAGGCAACGGGTTTACAGCCCGCCCCGCCCCTCCAGCGGCGGCGCTCCTGCTCATCGCCTGGGGAGGTAGCGACCGACCTTCTCCGAGTAGCGCTCGTACTCGTCCCCGAAGCTCCGGGCCAGTCGCCGTTCCTCACGGACGACGTCCCGGTGCAGCCCCGCCCCGACGGCCGGCAACGTCGCCAGCACCCAGCCGGAGCCGGTCACCAGCCCGATCCCCACCTGCGCCATGAACCAGCCGACGTACATCGGATTCCGGCTCAGCGCATACGGCCCGCTGGTGACGAGCCGTTCGGGCCTCGCGAGGTCGTTGGTTGCGGCTGCCCGCACGGCGCCCGCGATGACGATGCCGCCGGCGGCGATCAGCGCCCATCCGCCGGGCCGTCGTCTGACACACCACGGATGGAGCTGCTCGAGCGCGAACCCGGCCGCGATCCCGGCCACACTGGCCTCGGGGATCGGGAGGTTCCTCAGCGCGGCGTTCGTGTGACTTCCTCGAGGAACGCGCCGGGTCGCTCGATGTGCGGGACATGCCCGGCGTCGTCGATCACCTTGAGCGGCCAGCCAAGCCTGCGGCCGGCCTCCTCGGCGAGGGCCAGCGGTACGAAGCGGTCCTGCGCACCCCAGATCAGCGTCGTGGGGACGTCGATCCGGTCATGCATCTGTTTGGTGCAGGTGGCGACCAGGTAACGCATCGTCCGCTTGACGTGCGGTACGCGGGCGCGGCTGCGCGTATAGGTGCTGAAGGCGTCCATCCAGTCCGGTGCGCGGCGTCGTACGGCGTCGAGATCGGCGAAAGCCCACCGTTCGAAGCGTTCCATGTTCGCCGCGGACGGGCGCAGCGCGAACCGGACAGCGATCCCCCGCAGCCCGATCGGCATCCGGTACGGTCCAATCCCGGGTACGCCGTACAGCACCAACCGCTGCAGGCGCGTGGGGTGAGTCGCCGCGAACCGCGCCGCCAACGTCCCGACGAGCGAGTGCGCGATCAAGGTCGGCGGCTGATCGCACAGCTCGAGCAGCGCCTTCAGCCAGTCGTCGAAGGTCGGCTGGTCCAGTCGAGCGACCGGATCGGACTCCCCGAGCCCCGGCATATCCGGTACGACGAGGTGGTGCTGCTCCGCGAGCCGCGGGATCACCGGCGCCCAGTAGGCCCCGCCACACTCGATACCGCCGTGCAGAAGAACAAGCGGCGGCCCGTCCCCGCCCTCGAGAACGACCGTCGCCACACCGCCGACCTGGCCCCGCCGTTCGTCGACCGGCAGACCTCGCAGCAGCCGCCCGCGCACCGTCATACCGCCAAGGTAGGCCTCGACGCCGCACTTCCGCTTCCGAAGAACTACCCACACCGCCCTCGGCGCACCTGCGAACAACCACGTACCAGCGAGCACCTCGAGGTTCCTGCCGTGTCCCCTGACCACGGCAGGAACCTCTTCAGCCCTTGACGCAGATGACCTGCTTGAGGTGGGCGACGACCTCGACCAGGTCGGACTGGGCGGCGATGACCGAGTCGATGTCCTTGTAGGCGGCGGGGATCTCGTCGATCACGCCGGCGTCCTTGCGGGACTCGACGCCGGTCGTCTGGGCGACCAGGTCGTCCACGGTGAACCGGCGCTTCGCCTCGTTGCGGCTCATCCGCCGGCCTGCCCCGTGCGAGGCCGAGTAGAACGAGCGCTCCGAGCCGAGCCCGCGAACGACGTACGAACCGGTGCCCATCGACCCCGGGATCAGCCCGAGGTCGCCACGCCCGGCCCGGATCGCCCCCTTGCGGGTGACGAGCAGGTTGAGCCCGTGGATGTGCTCCTCGGCCACGTAGTTGTGGTGGCACGAGATCGGCTGCTCGAACCGTACGTCGACCTCGAACGACCCGCGCACCGCCTCCATCACCAGCGCGAGCATGACGGCCCGGTTCCGGGCGGCGTACTCCTGGGCCCACGTGAGGTCGCGACGGTACGCGTCCATCTCCGGCGTACCGGACAGGAACACCGCCAGGTCACGGTCCGGGAGATCCGCGTTGTGCGGCAGGTCCCGGGCGATCCGCATGTGCCGCTCCGCGAGCTCCTTGCCGATGTTCCGGCTCCCGGAGTGCAGCATCAGCCACACACGGTCCTCGTCATCGAGGCACACTTCGATGAAATGGTTGCCCCCGCCCAGCGACCCCATCTGCTGCTTGGCCTTGCGCTCCCGGTCCTGCACACCGTCGTGCAGACTCGTGAACTCGCCCCACAGCTTGTCCCACGGACGCGGGTCCAGCCCGAGCCGCCGTACGCCGACCTGGTCCTCGTGAGCCCGGAAGCCGACCGGTACGGCGGCCTCGATGCGCGACCGGATCGCCGACAGGTCGTCCGGCAGATCCGAAGCCGTCAGCGAGGTCAGGACACCTTCCATCCCGCACCCGATGTCGACGCCCACGGCGGCCGGCGACACGGCCTGGTTCATCGCGATCACCGACCCGACGGTCGCGCCCTTACCGAGGTGCACGTCCGGCATCACCCGGACGCCGTGCACCCACGGCAGCGCCGCGATGTTCCGCAGCTGCTGCAGGGCCTTCGCGTCGACGTCGTACTCCTGAGCCCACATCAGGGTGGAGCTCTTCGCCCCACTCAGCTCAACTGGAAGCTCCACGTTCCCCTCCTCGATTCGTCTGCATGCAGCTGCCAGGGCAGGGCTCGAACCTGCGGGGCCTCGGGTCAGAACCGAGGGTGGGTCACCGGCGCCCACCTGGCATCGCGCTCGTCGGCGGCACCGGTGGGTGTCGCGTCAGAGCGCTATCTCGGCACGGGAAGGGACCCACGGCTGCCACCGCAGTGGCATGCCGGCCTCTTCCGGTGTGCGCGAGCCCTTCTTCTCGTTGCAGCGCGCGTGCGCGGCGACGGCGTTCAGCCACTCTCCCCGACCGCCGCGTGATCGTGGGATCACGTGGTCCATCGTGGTGGCGCCGAGCTGGCCGCAGTACGCGCACGTGTACTTGTCGCGCTTCAGTACGCCGGCCCGCGTGTACTGCAGCCGGCCGGAGGCGTAGCGCCACTTCATCACGACGTACCGGACAAGACGCAGGACGCGGGGGAGGGGGAACGGTCCGATGCTGGCGCCGTCATGTGCTTCCTCGACGACGGCGACCTCCCGGACGAGCATCCGGATGGCATGCGGGATCGACACGACGTGCAGCTGCTCGTACGAGGCATTCAGAACGATCACACCGCTCATGTGGTTCCTCCTCCCATCCAGTGTGCCCGACCCGCGGTCAGCAGGTCGGCGATCTCGGTGTCGGTCGGTCTCGGTTGATCCGTGCGGCCCCAGGGATTCGAACCCTGAACCTCCTGGTTCTAAGCCAGGCGCCTCTCCCAGTTGGGCCAGAGCCGCGGGGAGTACGGCGTACGCTGCGTGAGCGTGCCGTACTCGAGGGTGTCCGGCGGGGCTCGAACCCGCTTCCTCCGGGGCCACGTCCCGGCGCATCGCCCGCTTCTGCCTCGGACACAGCACGCCCGGCAGGATTCGAACCTGCACCCTCCTGCTTCGTAGGCAGGCGCTCTGTCCGGTTGAGCCACGGGCGTTCACCGGCCCTGCGCCGGATGTCTTGCGGATTTCCGGCGCAGGGCGCATGGGTGGGTCGGCAGCGGCAGTCCAGAGCCTCCCCTGGCTGCAGACGCCGACCTGGTTGTGGCGCTCGCTCGGCCGGTAGCTGAGCATCCTGCGGGCGCCTGGTCCAGTTGGAGGGACTCGAACCCCCGATCTCCTCAACCCAAATGAGGTGGCCTGGCCGCTGGCCTACAACTGGTCCTCTCCCGGCCCCACAAGGCGCCGGGAGAAATGCGATGAATGTCCAGTTGTCAATTGTTCGTGCCGATATCCGTGAATACCGGAAAGCACCGATGGAGGGAGTCGAACCCTCATGACGCGGGTTTGGAATCCGGTCCGCAACCATTGCGCATCGGCGATGGCCCGTGGTTCGGGCAAAAGAAAGAGCCGCCTGCTGCCGGTACCCGGCTCAGACGGCTCCTGGAGGTCTCTCCACGCGGAGATCACCCAGGTGGGCCGTCCGTGCACAGGCTGAGCTGGTGGTAGGCGGTGTCGTCGCCCACGGATCGCAGGCACGCCGACAAAGCCACGCGGCCCGGCCGCCAGGCTTCGTTCAGGATGTGCGTTCCGTACACGATCTTCTCCTCAAGGTCTTGGTCTCGCGGGAAATAGTCTCACCCAGCACCCACAACGAAGTCAACGCATTTCCGCAAAACAATTGTTCCCAAGCAATTCAGCCACCCCTCCGACGCCCACCACCCCACCCCGGTTCCGCTCCCTTCCCCAGTGACCCCGACCACACCCCGCCCCCGCGGTACCCCGCCGTACCCCTCCGCCCAGGATCCGATTCGGAATCCTCCCCCACCTCCCGCTACACTCTTGCCGCAGCAACCCGCCGCCTTAGCTCAGTCGGCAGAGCGTCTCACTCGTAATGAGAAGGTCGTCGGTTCGATTCCGACAGGCGGCTCCACTCCCGCACTCGGAGAACCCCAGGTCAGAGCAACATCGACCTGGGGTTCTGCATGTCTCGCCTGCTTCGTCGTGCCGCTCATGGTGCGGGTTTGCCAACGCGCGTGCTAACTGGGCACCAGCGCGGACGCCTCCGGCCCCTCGTCCTCGTCTGTCTTGTCGTATTCGTCCGGCTCGGCGTTAGCAGGCTTTCTGGGCGCTCGGTACGGGTCGGGTACGGGCAGTAGTGCGGCGGAGGTGGCGCGTACCGTCGCGGCGCAGGCTCGAGGACACTTCTGGAGGATTTGGTGAAGACGCGCATTCTGAGCGCCGTGGTGGGGATCGCGGCGGTGGTTGCCGGTTTGTTGGTCGCAGGTCCGGCGCAGGCCAGTGGCAGCTACACCGGCCGGGCTTACGTGGCCGGGTCAGGCGCGATGCAGACCGACTGGTACGACGAGGGTGTGGTGAGCGTCGCCGTCCATCGGTACTCGAACGCCACCTGCCTGTGGCAGGCGGTGCTCTGGGCCAACGGCTTCCTGGCGAAGAGCGAGATCGACGGCATTTTCGGCGACCGGACCGATACGGCGACGCGGGCGTTCCAACGGGCGAACGGTCTGTCTGCGGACGGTTCCGCGGGCCGCCAGAGTTGGACTGCGGCGGGCATCATCTCTCACACCTTCGACGCGTCCGGCTGGGTCAACGGGCTGTACTCCGGTCCCGAGCATGCCTTCTACGTTCGTCGTAGCAGCGCCGGAAACTACCAGTTCAACATTGGCAGCGGCTGGACGTGGGCGTCGTACAACACCCGGACCTGCAGCTAACCGCGCCAGAGGCCTGGCCATTGTTCGGTGCCCAGGGCGTTGTAGCGGTGCCCTTCAGGGGCGGGCCGTCCGTGACCAGGCCGTCGGTGCCGACCACCGCGTGTTCCACGTCGCGGTCGTCGTAGCTCAGCGCGCCGGATCCGACGTGCGTCCGGACGATACATGCGTGGTTGAATGCGCGGGTGGAGGCGTATCCGGTCGACCAGGGGCGGTGGGAGGACCTGCTCGAGCTGTTCGGGACGAGTGGTGGGACGCGGGGATGCTGGTGCATGGCCCGCCGGCTGCCTGCGTCGACCGTCGCCGCGAACGGAAGTGCCGAGAACCGCGCCGCGCTCGAGGGTTTCGTTCAGGCAGGCGTCCCGGTCGGGCTCATCGGGTACGTCGATGAGCGCCCGGCGGCCTGGTGTGCGGTCGCCCCGCGGACGGAGTACGCCGCGATCGTCCACTCGCGGGTGTTGCCGATCGACGAGCCGGAGGACGAGACGATCTGGGCGATCAACTGCCTGTTCGTGAAGAGCGGGTACCGGAGGCAGGGGCTGACGTCTCCGATGGTCGATGCGGCCGTCGATTACGCGCGCAGTTCGGGTGCGCGGATCGTCGAGGCGTACCCGGTGAAGGCGATGCCCGGCGACCCCGGCCGCGGCGTACTCAGCACCTTCCTCGCCGCCGGCTTCACGACGTACGCCGAGGACCGTACGTCGGCCAAACGCAACGTTGTCGTCCGCCGGACCTTTACTGATCCCAGCTCCACGTCTCTCCGTAGAGGGTGAACCCCCAGTCCCGCCCGCGGATGCCGTACGCGAGGTAGTCGACCGCGGGTACGGCGATCGGTGGGTACGGAAGCTTGCTCAGCAGCCGTACGGCGTCCTCGACCGGGACCCACCGCACCTCCATGACCGACCGGTCCGGATCGTCGACCGCGAACGCGGGATCGCGCACGTCCACGACGTAGTTCCACGACCGCGACGTCATGCGGCCGTCGGCCGTCGTGCGCGTCGTCCACACCAGCTCCAGGTCTCCCGCCGCGGCGACCAGGCCGGACTCCTCGCGCAGTTCCCGTACCGCGCCGTCCGCCGGGGTCTCACCGTCCTCCACGGCGCCGCTCGGCAGGTTCCAGTACGGCGCGTCCCAGGCCTCGTACTGCTCCCGGACCACCGCGACCATCCCGTCGTACCGTGCGATCACACCGGCGTATCGCTGCATGCGGGCGAGTATTGCAGGTTCCGGAAGGAGAGTGTCCGGAACCGGGCCTACCGTGCTGCCATGAGTGAAACTGCGTGGGTGTCGCCGTGGTGGGAGCCGCCGTTGGCGGGGAGTGACGTCGAGCATCTGGTCGGTGCGCTGGACCGGTTGCGTACGACGTTCCGGTACAAGGTCGACGAGCTGGACGCGGACGGGTTGAACACGCGGATCGGGGCGTCGTCGATCACGCTCGGCGGGTTGATGAAGCACCTGGCGGCGAACGAGGACTATCTGTTCGACGTGAAGTTCCAGGGGAGGCCGATGAGCGGGCCGTGGCTGGAGAACGGCTGGCGGGACGACAACGACTGGGAGTTCAACTCCGCCGTCGACAACACGCCGGCTGAGCTGTACGCGCTGTGGGACGGCGCGGTCGCCCGGTCGCGGGCGACGTTGACGGCGGCGATCGCCGACGGTGGGCTCGACCAGCCGGCCGACATCGCCTGGCCGGATGGGAGGCACGCGAGCCTCCGCCGCCTGGTCTGCGACCTGATCGAGGAGTACGGCCGCCACACGGGCCACGCGGACCTGATCCGCGAGGCCGTCGACGGCCGCGTCGGCGAGGACCCACCCCACGACTGGAAGCCGGTCGGCCCGAAGCGGACCGCCACCACTACATAACCTGCCTCGGCGACCCCGGTTCACGCTCAGCGCGTGCCGAGGAGGGCAGTTGTTGAGTGCTGGCGGTCCGCGAAACCTACTTGATCCGCTGCAGCGTCCCGTCCGCGGAAACCCCGATCACCGTTGTCACCCCGTCGACGGTCAGGTTCACGATCATCCGTGAGCCCTGCATCGACGTGGTGTACGAGACCGTCGCGTTGGTGCGGGTCGGCGCGATCACGGACAGGATGCTCGCGTTCTGCCCGGTCCGGTTGAACTTCACCACCGGCGACGGCAGGCGCTTGTCGATGGTCGTGTAGTGCCAGCCCTGGATCGGGTCCTGCTGCCCGGTCGTCACCTCGATCGGCGTCGTCTGCTGCTGGAACGGGATCTGCAGCAGCGTCGTCTTCACCGTGTCACCCGGCCGCGCGGCCGTCGCCCGGTCGTTGCCGCTGACAACTACCGTCTGGTCCGCGGGCAGATGCCACAGCGTCGAGTACTCCTGCTCGGCGGCCGACGAACCGCGATCCAGCACCACCATCAGGTCGGGATCCTTCAGCACCAGTACGTCCCGCGTCCGGTCGACGGCGCCGAGCTTGTCCTTCAACTCGTAGAACTCCGACGTGTCCTTGATCGACGACCGCACCAGCTTCGTGTCCGGGTGCTCGGCCGCGGCCGAGGCCACGGTCAGCTCGTTGTGCGCGAACTGGCTCTTCGCCCAGCTCCGCCAGTCGTCCACCTTGTACCCGGCGTGCCCGCCGTCGATCAGGATGTCCCGCCCGCGCGACGTGTACGTGATCGACGTGTGGTCCTCGTGGCCGTGCAGTTTCCGCGTCGGCCCGAACCGGATGCTGTACGTCGATTCCTGCGTGAACGGCCGCTTCTCGCCCCAGCCGGTCCGCCCGAAGATGTACCCGGCGTCGAAGATCCCGATCCGCTGCGTCGGCCGGATGCCGCGGGCGCCACGCGTCCCGGCGTACTCCAGAACGGTCCCGGGGACGGGCGCCGTGCGCACCACCTCGGAGTCGCCGAGCTGCGGCAGGTTCCCGAGCGAGTTGGTCGCCAGCGCGAGCCATTTCGCGAGTTCCCGCCGGCGGGCCGTGATCGTCGTACCGGGGTCGGCGCCGCACTTGCGCAGTACGTCGATCGCCCGTCCCCAGAGCACGTAGTTGAACTGCGCGTACGCCGTCGACTGCTCGTTCGTCGACCCCTGCGTGTCGATCGACGTCTTGATCGCGCTCGTCAGCCGGTCGGACGCGATCTTCTTCAGGTCGTCGCGCTGCAGCGTGCAGCCGATGCCGAACAACGCCAGGCTCTCGTCGGTCCCGTGGTTCCAGTCGCCGCTGTAGTTCTTCTGCAGGAACCACGCGTGCTCCAGCAGCGCCTTGTCCAGCCACGCGTACGTCAGCGGCAGCCGCGCCACCTTCAGCCCCGACAGCACCGCCTGCCGCAGGCAGATCAGCACGTTGGTGCGGTGCATGGTCGACTCGTACGCGCCGACGTCGGACTTCCACGAGTACGGGTTGTCCTTGACCCAGTCGTGGACGATCGCGCTGACCCGCTGCAGCGCAGCCTTGTCACCGCGCGCGGCGGCGTCGATTCCTTGCCCGAGCCAACGAAGCGAGTGCAGCCACATGTACCAGCTGGGGTTGTTGGCCGGGTTCATCCGCCAGTTGATGTTCCCCTTGCCGTCACCGACCTTGGTGGGCGGCGTCGTACCCCACTTGAATGTGTCCTTGTAGAGGTTGGCGACCGGGTTCGCGTGGTCGATTCCGCTGTACGCCGGGCATGTGTAGACGTTCTGCCGGACCGGCGCCGGTGGCGGTGTGGGCGGTTCGGGCGTGTGGCTCACGGTCGGGTCCGGAGCGGCCTCCGGCTCGGAGCCGCCCCACGGGATCATCAGCACGGCGCCCAGTACGGCGACGCTCACGAGCAACGCGATCGTGAGCCGGAGCGTCGTACTGGACGTGCGGAGATGTCTCGCCGGCATCGTTGGTCCTCCCCACATGCCCGAGGGCATGACTATTCTGGCCTAGACCTGAATTCGGGTGGGGCGATCCCCGGGACAGAGTCAAGTGGTGGTGTCGCTTCAGAAAACGCTGAGCGCGTCGCCGTAGGTTGCACCCGGCATCAGATCCGCCGGTCTGCTCCTGTCGTGTACGTCGCCATCGGTTCCCCCCGAGGTCAGATTGTTTCCTCTACCTCATAGATGTCGTGAGTGCTCCGAAAAGTTGCGCGGATCGGCGACTCCGGTTTCCGGTTGCCCGGAAGGGCAGCGTCAGCTGGTCCGGATCGCCCGCAGAATCAGGGCGTTCCGCGCGTTCTGACCGGTCGGCACGGTCGTGTGCCGGCCGTCACGCAGGTCGGTGTGCAGCCGCTCAGGCCGGGCCGCGAGGAACTCGGCCCAATGTACGATCCGCAGGTTCGGATGCCGCGACGCTGCCTGCGACAGTTGCAGGTTGATCCACTCGCTGTTGCGCTGATCCGCGACCTGGACCACGGTCGGCTCGTCCGTCCGGGACACCTGTACGTCGACCCAGACCACGGATCGCTGCGGGCCGGCGATCCGGAGCGCCCGCTCGACCTGTGCCGCGAACGCCGGCGGATCGAAGATGTCGTTGGACCCGACCGCCATCACGATCCGCCGCGGGAGGCCGTACTCGCGGTCCCAGACTGCCATCTCGTCGACCGCGGCGGACGTCGGCTGGCCGGCCCAGCTGTACTGCGCGAACGACGTACCCAGCTGTTGCCCGAGGAGCCGGCCGAGCGCCGCGCCGTCCTGTACGGCGATGCTGTCCCCGAACAGCACCACGCCGTCGGACGCGACCACGTGGCGGACCTCCGCGCTGCTCGAGATCACCCGGTTGTTCGCCTGCCAGGACCCGAGCGCGCCGGATCCGTAGTCCCCCGAGCTGACGACCGGCGCGGCGGCCTTCGCATGCGCGGACGGTGCTTCGAGATGCAGCAGCGCCAGGAGGAACGCGGTCAGGACCACGATGACGGCGGCCGAGGTCGACCAGCGCTTGATGAACATGCCTACCTCCTCAGCTCTGTTCACGCGCACACCGGCGTCGAGGTTGGCACGCGCCTAGCGATTTCGGATCGCGTCCGCGATCAGCTCGTTGCGGGCGGACCCGCCGGCCGGCTGGCTGGTGTGAACGCCGTCCCGTAGATACTGCGCCGGGCCGTTCGGCTGGGACGTGAGGAACCCGGCCCAGTCGATGATCCGCAGGTTCGGGTGCCGGATCTCCGCATCCTGCAGTTGCTGGTTGATCCACGCGCTGTTGGCGCGATCGGCAGCCCGTACGGAGGCCGGCAGCTTGGTGCGGTCGACGTACACGTTCACCCAGTACACCGTCCGGTCCGGACCGGCGATCCGCAGCGCGCGCTCGATCTGCGCCGCGAACGCGGGCGGGTCGAAGATGTCGTTCGTACCGGCCGCGATCACGATCCGCCGTGGCAGACCGTAGGTCCGCGACCACTCTTCGAGCGCGTCGACCGCCGCGGACGCCGGCTGCCCGGACCAGTCGTGGAAGGCGATCGCGTCGCCGGTGCGATCGGCCAGCAGCCGTTCGAGCGCGGCGCTGTCCTGGACGGCGATGCTGTCGCCGAACATGAAGACCCCGTCGAACGCGAGCACCTCGCGGATCTGGTCCTCGGGACTGATCCGGTGGATCAGGTTCTGCCACGGACCGAGGGTGCCCGATCCGTAGCGCCCCGGCCCGCCCGACGGGACGCTGTACGACCCGCTGACGGCGGTGTCGGCGCTCGTCGACCGCGGGTCCAGTACGACGAGGACGCCGCCGAGCAACGCCACCACGAGCAGTGTCACACCGATCGCGAGGACCGACCCCAGGAACGCCCGCCACGCGGACGGCTTCCTGTGGTGCCCATGCCCCGGCTTGTCCCGCACCTGTTGCAACATCTCGACGCCCCCCAGCCTCCGCATCCCTTTACTGACATGACGCGGTGACCCCCGAATTCGCTGCATGCTCCTACCCCCAACACCCCGGAGCGAACCCCCCGGTTCCCCACACCAGGATCCCCGAAGAGGCAATTCCTGGATAGGTTGACGGGACGTGGGGGGTCGATCACGACGGGTGGTGCGGACGAGCGGCGTACGAGCTGGTCTGCTCAGCCGGCGCGCTCCGCTTCGCTGCGTTCGACGCAGAACTCGTTGGCCTCGGGGTCCTTCATCGTGACCCAGCCGCGGCCGTCCGGGACCCGATGGTCCTCGTGGATCGTGCCGCCGAGCGACAGGATCCGGTCGACCTCCTGATCCCGCGTCCGCTCCGTCGGGCTCCAGTCGAGGTGCACCCGGTTCTTCACGGACTTTCCTTCCGGGACCGCGATGAACAGGAGCCCGGGAAGCGGCGCCGGCGCCTGCACCAGGACCTCGTCGTCTCCCGGCACGTCCCCGTCGGCCACTGGCCAGCCGGTCACGGTACTCCAGAACTGCGCGAGCTTGTAGGGGTTTCCGGCATCGATCGTGATGTGTCGCAGCAACATGCCGAGACCTTAACTGGATGGCGAGTTTCCAGGGGTCGCGGACTGTCGGCGGCCGGGTCTACTGTGCGGAGCATGGGCGCCGGGCCAGAGGGTCCGGCCGTTTGGGGGAAGGAAGGTTCGATGGCATCTCGGCTCAATCCGTACATCCAGTTCGACGGCGACGCGCGTGCCGCGATGGAGTTCTACCAGGGGGTCTTCGGCGGCGAGCTGTCCTCGAACACCTTCAAGGAGTTCGGCACCGGTCACGGGCCGGACGACGACGACAAGCTGATGCACAGCCAGCTGGAGACCCCGAGCGGGTTCACGCTGATGGCCGCCGACACACCGCAGGGCATGCCGTACAACCCGGGCGAGAACATCGCGATCAGCCTCAGTGGCGAAGGCGACGAGCTGCGCGGGTACTACGAGAAGCTGTCCGCCAACGGCGGCAAGGTGACGGTCCCGCTGGAGAAGCAGATCTGGGGCGACGAGTTCGGCATGGTCACCGACAGGTTCGGCATCAACTGGATGGTCAACATCGCCGCGAGCTGACGACGACGTACGCCGTGCTCGGGGACGAAAACCGGTACCCCGGGCCCGGCGGGCGCGGCTAGCGTGAAGTATGGGACTCAACGATCTGCTCTACGACCCCATCCGGCACAACAACTGGGCGACCGGCAGCCTGATCGAGTTCTGCCGCGCCCAGAACCTGACCGCCGAGCAGCTGGAGATCACCGGCGTCGGCACGTACGGCGGCATCCTCGCGACCCTCGACCACATCGTCCGGTGCGACGGCAGCTACCTGCGCCGAATCGTCGACCGGCCACTCGAGTACGTCGACACCGAACCGGCGACCGATCTGGAGACGCTGGCCACCTGGAACGCCGAGGCCGGCGTGCTCTGGGAGTACTTCCTCACCCAGCCGTTCGACGTCGACCGCGTGATCGTCATCGACGACAACACCCGGGAGACGCGCGCGGGGATCTTCGTCGCCCAGGCGATCAACCACGCCAACCACCACCGCGAACAGGTCTGCGCGATCCTCACCGGCCTCGGCATCGAGCCCCCGGACATCCAGGCCTGGGAGTACGCCTGGACATCCGGTCGCATCTGGGACCTCCCGGCCGCGGCCGCCGCGGAGTAGTTCAGCTGCTGACAACGGCCGCCATCAGACCGGGCTCGTAGGAGCCGCCGAGCTGGTTGAGGGTGACGGCCATCCGGTTGGTCGCGTTGATCATGGCGATCAGCGTGACCAGCCCGATCAGCTGGTTCTCGTCGTAGTACTTCGCCGCGCGGGCCCACGTCTCGTCCGAGACGCCGTCGGACGCGTCGGCGAGCCGGGTCGCCTCCTCGGTCATCGCCAGCGCGGCCTGCTCCTCCTCGGTGAACACCGTCGAGTGCCGCCAGCCGGCGACCAGGTTCAGGCGAGTCGTGGTCTCGCCCTCGGCCGCGGCCTCTTTCGCGTGGATGTCGATGCAGTTTCCGCAGCCGTTGATCTGGCTGGCCCGGAGCATCACCAGGTTCTGGGTCGCCGTCGGCAGGCCGGTCTGCTGCACGAGGCTGTGGACCGCGTACATCCGCTTCGCGAGCTTGCCGCCGAATTCGTTCTGCATCAGGTCGATACGGGGTTCCATCGTCGTCGTCCTCACTGTGCGATCTACTGGATGACCACGAGATGCCACCGGCCCCGGTCCCGTGACAGCCGGCCGGCGTGACGAGCGCCATACCGGCTCCGATGTCACAAGATCGGCGCGGGCGGCATCTTGTGGGTGACACACGCGCGCAGAAGGAGCCAAGTCATGACCGGTACCGACCGGGCCACCGAGGCCTTCGTTGCCCATCGCAATCTCTTGTTCACCGTCGCCTACGAACTCCTCGGCTCGGCCGCGGACGCCGAGGACGTCCTGCAGGAGACCTGGTTGCGCTGGGTCAAGGTGGACCTCGACACGGTGCAGGACCACCGCGCGTACCTGGTCCGGATCGCCAGCCGCCAGGCCTTGCAGCGCCTCCGCACCCTCGGCCGCCGCAAGGAGTCGTACGTCGGACCGTGGCTGCCCGAACCGCTGCTCACCGCGCCGGACGTCGCCGAGGACGTCGAACTCGCCGACAGCGTGTCGATGGCGATGCTGCTGGTCCTCGAAACGCTCAAGCCGACCGAACGGGCCGTGTTCGTTCTCCGCGAGGTGTTCGGTCTCGACTACGACGAGATCGCCAAGGCGGTCGACAAGACACCTGAAGCCGTTCGCCAGGTGGCGCACCGGGCCCGCTCTCATGTGGCCGCCCGCCGCCCGCGCGGCGTCGTCTCCGCCAACCAGACCCGCGACGCGCTGGAGGCGTTCCAGCGTGCCGTGAACACCGGCGACCTCCAGGGCCTGGTCGACATTCTCGCCCCTGATGTGGTCTTCCTGGGCGACGGCGGCGGCGTGGTGCAGGCCCTCCCGCGTCCGGTCGTCGGCGCCGAGAAGGTCGCCCGCCTGCTCGCGCTGGCTGTCGAGCGTCTGGCGGAAGGGTCCCTCGAGATCACCCAGATCAACGGGCAACCGGCACTGATCCTCCGCTTCAGCGACGAGGTGGACACGGTCACCGTTCTCCACGTGGAGGACGGCAAGATCGCCGGCCTGTACGCCGTACGGAACCCCGCCAAGCTCGCCCACCTGACGGAAGAGACCTTCCTGACCCGCTAGGGCCTAGGAGACGTCGGGGCGGGTCATCAGCGGCGACTGGACGTGCAACACCAGATTGGGGCCGGTCAGCGGCAGGGTGTTCCAGGTGGCCACCGCGGTCCCCGCCTCGGCGTCGACCACCACCCGGACCCGGTGCGGGCTCGTGATCACGAACAGTTCGGCGACGAACGTGTTGTCCTGCCAGGCACCTGTCGCGACCACTGGACGGCCGAGTGGCGAGCTCTCCCGCCATTCGCCGTGACCGACCTCGAAATCGAGGAGCTCTCCGAGTCGCAGGCGCCACCCGTCGCCCGCGGGATCGACGGTGACAGTGGTGCCGTCGGGCAGCGGCGAGTCCGGCGTGGACGCCTTGAGCCTGGCCTTGGCGGAGCGCTCCGGGTTGGCCTCACCCTGCACCGGCGTGAACGTCAGTTGCCGCAGCCGGTCGGCGAGCAGTTCGTCGTCCGCCGCGCTTTCCGGGGCGTCGAGGCTGGGCAACAGGCACTCCCAGAACAGGCCGGGCAGCGCGTGTTCCTGCTCGATGGAGCCGGTCACGACGATCACCAGATCGTGAGCCGGGGCAACCACGCAGTACTGGCCGAAGGCGCCGTTGCCGTGGAAGCCGTGCTGCGACATCCAGAACTGGTAGCCGTACCCGAACAGGAACTCCGGGTTCCGCCGCCAGTTCGGGAGCGGCAACGTGTCGACGTGCCGGCGGGTCGCCAGCTCGATCCATTCACGCGGGACCAGTTGGCGGCCGCGCCACACACCGCCGCGGAGGAGCAGTTCACCGAACGCGGCGACCGCCTCGGTGGTGAGGTGCAGCCCGTGGAACCCGAACGCGGCACCGCTCGCCACCCGGTCCCACTCGGCGTGGTCGATGCCCATGGGCTTGAAGATGCGTTCGTCGAGGAACTCCGGGAGGCCGCGGCCCGTCACCCGTTCGACCATCCGGGCCAGGACGAACGTGGTCGAGTTGTCGTAGGTGTGCTGCGATCCCTCCGGCGCGGCGAACGGCGTACGGAGGAAGCCCTTCACCAGATCGCCCGGTTCCCGTCGCCAGGCCTCTTCGAGACTGTCCTCGGCGTGGCCGGCCGTCATCGTGAGCAGGTGCTGAACGGTGATCCGGCGACCCTGCTCCGAGACGTCGTCCGGAACGTGATCAGGCAGTACGTCGACCAACCGATCGTCCAGCGCGAGCAGCCCGTCGGCGACCGCGAGGCCCACCGCGATCGAGGTGAAGGACTTGGTCAGCGAGTAGAGCAGATGCGGGCGTTCCGCCGAGTACGGCGCCCACCAGCCTTCCGCGACGACGTGCCCCCGCCGTACAACCATGATCGAGTGACACTCAACGGACTCCGCCTCGAGCCGATCCAGCAACTCGAGAACCGAACGCCCCGAGACCCCCACAGCACCAGGCGCAGAACGCGGCAACAGACCAGACACCCCAGGAACACTAACAACGCTGTGGGACGGTAGGCCCGTGCTTTTCCTTACCCAGCTCCCGCACCGGTGGGTAACCATCCAGGTCCCCGGCACGTACTCGGAGCGGTCCTTCGCCACGTACGTCGGCTACGACGAACGCCCTCCCGCCCCCGCCGACGTAGGCGACTTCAAATGGCTCCGGAACGCACCCCGCCACCCCGAGGACCACCTCGCGGACGCCTCGGACGACGCCGTACGGGATTTGTCGGCGCAGACTGTGGCGGAGCTTCTCGGGGACGACGCGACCATCCCCGACGACTTCGCGCGCTTCCTGGACGAAGGACTCCGCGACCGCCTGAGAAGCGCCACCGACTCGTACTTCGACCTAGGTGACTTCATCGTCGCCGTCGAAGGCGGTCGCCTCCTGCACCTGATCTCAGACTCCCAATGGGTCTATCACTGGCTCCTCTACCTGGGCGACGAAGGCACCTCCGTTGTAGTCGGCACAATGTCCCCCGCCGGCTTCACCCCCGACCCCGACGATCCTCCGCTGGACTCCACCGAGTACGTCGTAGTCGCCGACTCTTTCGCCGAATTCACCTGGCGCTGGTGGATGGACAACGAAATCTTCTACCACTCCGCCGTCGATCGAACGTCACTAACCCCGAACCAGCAGGCATACGTCACCCAGTACGGCCACCCGACCAAGCTGAGCTGACCCCACGCGGGAGCGTCAGGTCCTGATGTCCCCCGACAGCCAGCTCAACCAGAACTCGTGCAGGGTGGCAGCGAGTGGCCGCACTTCCTGTGCGATTGGTGACCAGGTCAGGACGATGGGCTCGCCGTCTACTGCGATGCAGAAGGGGGCTCCCGTGCCGTCGTCGCCGAAGCCTAAGAGTTTCTGGCGGGCCTCTGGTGCCCCTCCACTCCAGGCGGCAAGGTTCGAGTTCGCAACGTCCGCGAGAGGCCACATCACGAACCACTGGCCAGGCCTGTCGTAGATGCCGTTCGTCGCCGCGTACAGCGCACGCAGCTCGGCGGGGAACGCGATGCCCAGTTGACGTTCGACGGCCGCGATCTCGCCGGGGTCGGCGGGTGGCTGCAACTTCAGGCGGTTGCCTACAGCATGCAATGTCTGTCTCCAGGCGGCCTCGTCCACGAGAGGCAGCTTGCCACGCCAGGCTCAAGTGCGCAGTCCTCGTCGTCGCGATCTTGGCTGCGAGGCGTGCACATAGCCGTCGCACGCGTGGAGTGGTTGGTTAGGGGAGGAGGCGGGTGGATTCGGGGACGGGAGTCAGTGGGGTGCCTGTGGTCAGGTAGGTGGTGAGGTTTTGGACCACCAGGTTGGCCATGGCGGTCCGGGTCGGGACGGTGGCGGAGCCTACGTGGGGGAGGAGGACGGTGTTGGGGAGGGTGAGGAGGTCGGGGTGGACCTTGGGCTCGTGTTCGAAGACGTCGAGGCCGGCCGCGTGGATGGTGTTGGTGCGGAGGGCGTCGACCAGGGCCTGCTCGTCGATGACGGTGCCGCGCGCCACGTTGATGACGATGCCGTCGGGGCCCAGTGCCTTCAGTACTTCGGCGTTGACGAGGTGGCGGGTGGTGTCGCCGCCGGGGATGACGATCATCAGGATGTCGACGGCGGCGGCCATCTCGACCAGGGACGGGTAGTACTGGTACTCGACGTCCTTCGGGCTGCGGTTGTGGTAGGCAACGGTGATACCGAACGGCTGGACGCGGTCGGCGATCGCCTGGCCGATGCGGCCGAGGCCGAGGATGCCCATCCGGCGGCCGTGCATGGTCGCGCGGGTCAACGGGTACGGCCCGCCGTCGGCCCAGTTGCCGTCGCGAAGGTAGCGCTCTGCCTGCCCCAGCTCGCGGACAGTCATCAGCAGCAGACCGAGTGCGGTGTCGGCGACCTCGTCGTCCAGGACGCCGGGGGTGTTGGTGACCACGACACCGCGCTCGGCGGCGGCGGTCGCGTCGATGCGGTCGTAGCCGACGCCGAAGCTCGCGACCAGGCGGACCGCGGGCAGGCGGTCGAGGTACGGGCCGTCGATCGCCGTACCGCCCGTGGCGACGGCGACGATCTCGTCCCGGCGGGCCGCGAGGACGGCGTCCGGGTCGCTCTCCTCCCAGAGCCGGATCAGCTCGCAGTGACCGTCCAGCCCGGGGGCGACGGCTTCGTGCATCGGTCCTGGCATCAACACGACTGGTAGTCCCATGGCCTCATCTTTGTCGACGGCCGCGACCCGTGCCAGGAACCCGACCAGCATCTGAACCGGAACCTTCATCCCCGCTTCGCCCGACGCCACTGTCGCCCCGGCGCCCGAACGACGACGATCAGGGTGAGGAGGTCACCATGATCATCGACTGCGCTTACTACCGGGACGGCCGCCGCCAGCACGTCGAGGCGATGTCGGTCGCGGACGCCGCCGCGAGCTGCCGCGCCGGCGGGTTCGTCTGGCTGGGGATGTACGAGCCGACCGCCGAGGAACTGACCGAGGTCCGGGAGAGTTTCGGTCTGCACGAGCTGGCCGTCGAGGATGCGCAAACGTTCCACCTCCGCCCCAAGGTCGAGCCGTACGAGGGCGACATCCGCCTGGTGATCCTGCGCACCGCCCGGTACGACGACGAGCGCGAGGAAGTGGACTTCGGTGAGGTCAGCGTCTTCGTCGGGCCGGCGTTCGTGATCACCGTCCGTCAGGGTGTCGCGAGTGACCTGCACGGCGCGCGGATCCGGCTCGAGCAGCGGCCCGAGCTGCTGGAGTGCGGTACGAGTTCGGTGCTCTGGGCGATCCTCGACCAGGTCGTCGACGGGTACGGCCCGGTCGTCGCGGAGCTGGAGCGGGACATCGAGGAGGTCGAGCGGACGGTGTTCGCCGGTTCGGTCGCCCCGACCGAGCGGATCTACTTCCTGCGCCGCGAGGTCACCGACTTCTACCGCGCCGTCCACCCGCTGATCGCCGTCCTCGCGACCCTCGAACGCGATGCCCGCAACACCGCGCTCCTGCCGTACTTCCGGGATGTCCACGATCACCTCGTCCTGGTGAACGAGGAGGTCGCCGCTCAGCGCGACCTGCTGGCCACCGTCCTGGAGGCGAACATGGCGGTGATCGGTGTCGAGCAGACCAAGGTCAGCGTCCGGCAGAACGCGACGATCGAGCAGCTCACGATCCTCGCCACGGTCTTCCTCCCGCTGACCTTCGTCACCGGCTTCTTCGGCCAGAACTTCGGCTGGCTGGTCGACCACATCGGCGCCGAGTGGGACTTTCTCGCCCTCGGCATCGGCGGCCTCCTGATTCCGTGCATCGCGCTGGCGATCTGGTTCCGCCGCCAACGAGCAGCCCGACGGCAAGCTACCTGACCGGCCTGATTCACACGGTGTTCCGCCGGCGAGCCGAGGGTCGGGAGCAAGAACCACATCCCCTGGAGGTTGTGATGCGAAAGCTCCCCGCCCTCGTCGTCGCGACGGCAGTACTGGCCGCGGTCGCCCTGTCCCCGGCGTCCGCAGTTCCGGTGCGCACAGTCGACGTCAGTACGTCGGCCGCGACGCCCCCGACGTACGACGCCACACCGCTCGCGTCGTACCCGGCCTTCGACGCGAATCAGGCGATCGCCGTCGACGCGAAGTACTTCTACGCGGTCAACAACCGCACGATCACCAAGCACGACCGCCGCACCGGTGCGCCGCTGCTGCAGTTCGCCGGCGACACCGACGGCCCGTTCAAGCACATGGACAGCGGTGTGGTCGTCGGCTCCAAGTTGTACGCCGTGCACTCGAACTACCCCGAGTGGCCGATGGAGAGCTCGATCGAGGTGTTCGACACCAAGACGATGCGCCACGTCGACTCGTACTCGTTCGGGATCTACCGTGGCTCGCTGACCTGGCTGGACTGGCACGACGGTGCGTGGTGGGCCGGCTTCGCGAACTACGACGACATGTCCGACGAGACGAACCAGCCGTACGGGCAGACGTACAACACCCAGATCGTGAAGCTGAACGACAAGTTCCAGCCGCTCGCGTCCTGGACGATCCCGAAGCCGATCCTGGACCGCTTCAAGCCGATGTCGAACTCGGGCGGCTCCTGGGGGCCGGACGGCCGGCTCTGGCTCACCGGCCACGACCTCGGCGAGGCCTACGTGATGGAACTGCCGGTCGCGGGCGCCGAGCTGCGCTGGATCGCCACCGTCGAGCTGCCCGACGTACAGGGTCAGGGCATCGCTTGGGACCGTTCGGATCCGAGGCACCCGACCTTCTGGGCGATCAGCCGGCCCAATCGGCTCGTCCACACGTTCAGCATGCCGCTGAGCTCACTGCAGACACCGGCCGCCAAGGGCTGGCAGGTACTCGGTCCGGGCCAGTTCCGCAAGTAATCGGATCGGGTAGCGGTCAGCTCCCGACCGCTACCCGCTCCAAGCTGGACACATGACCAACACAGCAACGCTCTACGCGTACTTCGGCTACCGCGACGCGGTCGGTGCCCTTCGCTGGCTCGAGAAGGCGTTCGGCTTCGAGACCACGATGGAGGTGCCGGACGGCAAGGGCGGCGTCATGCACGCCGAGATGCGGTACGGCGGTGTCGCGTTCACCCTGTTCACGGACGAGGAGGGCTACGACCGGCCCGCCCGCAAGGGCGAAACGGTCGGTCACGGGATGTACGTCGGCTTCGACACACAAGACCAGGTCGACGCCATCTTCACGAAAGCCACGGCCGCCGGAGCCGACGTGGTGTGGAAGCCCGAACTGACCCAGTGGGGCAACTACCGCTGCCGCGTCGCCGACCCCGAAGGCTACGAATGGACCTTCGGCACGCACCGCCCCGGCCTTCCCGCCGCCTGGTAGTCGCACTCGATTGTTGTCCGGGGCAACGTCCGAGCCAGGCGGCGGGGAGCGGGGTTACGAGCCCCAGCCGCCGAGGTTGAGGTCGGCGACGACGACCGGCTGGCCGCTGGCGAGTGACTGGTTGGCCGCGATGCCGACCGCGACGGCGCGGACACCGTCGTTGACGTCGGCCGCGCGCCCCAACGGATCGTTGCCGGGACCAACGAAGAGGTCGGCGTAGATCAGCCGGTCGCCACCGCCGTGGCCGCCTTCGCCACGCGGGATCTCGACCTCGACGGCCGGTGCCCAGTGCTTCTGCAGCACGAGCCGCTCGCCGTTGGTGCGCACGTCACCGGCGATCACGCGGTCGGACGGGTAGCTCGGGTCGATCTGGTCGTCGACGACCGCGGCCCGTTCGACCACTTCCAGCTCGGCGCGACCGAGCGTGCCGTTGACGGCGACGCGGTACCCCTCCCACGGCGAGTGCGCGTTCAGCGAGTAGCTCAGCCGCGCGCCGTTCGCGTACTCCGCGATCACGGACATGTTGTCCTCGATCGTGATCCCGGGCGCGAACACGTCCTGGTCGCGCAGGTACCCGTCGTACTTCTCGTTCTCGTAGTACAGCTGCCGATTCGTGTCGTCGGTGCGCAGGTCGAGCAGCCACGGGTCGTCGGCGGCGCCGTCGATCGTGCCGCGCGCCGGACGCTCGCCGAGGCCACGGGCCGCCGCGTTGTCGGCGCCGTAGAAGGCCAGCCCGCCGGACGCGAACACTCGGGTCGGCGTCGAGGCGATCCACCAGTTCACCAGGTCGAAGTGGTGGGATGCCTTGTGGACCAGCAGACCGCCGGAGTTCTTCTTCTCGCGATGCCAGCGGCGGAAGTAGTCCGCGCCGTGCCGAGTGTCGAGCACCCACTGGAACTCGACGCTCGTGACCTGACCGATCTCGCCGTCCTGGATCAGCTGCCGCAGCGCGCTGTTCCGCGGCGAGTAGCGGTAGTTGAACGTGACGACGACGGACTTGCCCGACTCGTTCATCGCGTCGACGATCTGCCGCGTCCCGTCCGCGTCGATGGTCAGCGGCTTCTCGACGATCACGTCCGCGCCCGCCCGCAGCAGCCGCGACACGACCGCGGCATGTGTGTAGTCGGGGCTGGTGACGACCACGCGGTCGACGGCCTGCTCCTTGACCATCCGCTCCAGGTCCTCGGCGCCGTACTCCGGGAGCTCGGAGCCGCCGAGCTCGGTCAGCTTCCGCTGGTGGAACGCCAGCCGGCCCGGGTTCGAGTCGAGCAGGGCGACCAGCTCCGCCTCCTCGGGGTGCTCCTGGAGGATCGCGCGGATATAGGACTGCGCTCGCGAACCGGTCCCGGCGACTGCATAGCGTCTGGCCACGGTGGACTCCTTCTACTCGTGTAGACACGAACGCTAGCAATCGCTTTCCGGACGGGTCAACCGTCGTACCATCACTGCATGCCCAAGGATCCGGTGACCCGCAACGACGTGGCGGAATACGCCGGGGTCAGTACGGCCGTCGTCAGCTACGTCGTGAATGAGGGCCCGCGGAAGGTCGCCCCGGAGACCCGCGCGCGGGTGCTGGACGCGATCCGCACGCTCGGGTACCGGCCGAACGCGACCGCGCGGGCGTTGCGGATGGGTACGACGCGGACCTTCGGCCTGATCACGCCGGACGGGGGCAACCCCCTGTTCGCGGGGCTCGCGAAGGCGATCGACCGGGAGGCCGCGGCGCGGGGGTACGTCGTACTGCAGACGAGCGCCGACGGGGACCCGGTCACCGAGCGGGCGAAGATCGCCGAACTGCTCACGCGCCAGGTCAGCGGCCTGCTACTGGTCGCGCCGACAGCGGATCCGTCGCTGGACGACGTCGAGGTCCCGGTGATCGCGATCAACCGGGTCCTGCCGACGGTCAGCTCGGTACGGCCGGCGTACCGCGAGGGCGCCCGGATCGGTGTCGAGCACCTGATCTCACACGGGCATCGCACCATCGGCCTGGTGATCGGCGGCGCCGGTCACCCGGAGCGGGAGCTCGGCTGGCGCGACGCGCTCGCGGCCGCTGGTCTCGCACCCGGGCCCGTCGCCCACGCGACGTTCAGCCGTGCGGGCGGGCGCGCGGCCGGCCGGGAGTTGCTGGCGTCGTCCGACCGTCCGACGGCGATCTTCGCCAGCTCCGATCTGCAGGCTGTCGGTGTCCTGAGTGCCCTGCACGAGGCGGGTGTGCGAGTGCCCGACGACGTTGCGGTGGTGGCGTTCGACGGCACCCCCGAAACCGAGTACAGTTGGCCGCCGCTGACCGTCGTACGTCAGCCGCTGGAGCGGATGGCCGAGGCCGCCGTCGGCCGGCTGATCGACGGGGCGCAGGCGGTCGAGGCGTTCACGTTCCCGACGGAACTGATCCTGCGCAGGTCCTGCGGCTGCTAGAGGGTCCCGACGTCCTCGAAGATCAGCGCTGTCCGGGTCGCCAGGACCTCGGGGATCGCCTGGAGCTTCTCCAGGACCAGGCGGCGGAGGCCCTCGTTGTCGGCGGCGCGGACCAGCAGGATCGCGTCGAAGTCGCCGCCGACCAGCGCCATGTGCTTGATCTCCGGGATCGCCTGGAGCTGTTTGCGGAGCGTCCGCCAGGAGCTCTGCCGGAGACTCAGGGTGACGTACGCCGACGTTGCGAGGCCGAGTCTGAGCGGGTCGACGGTGACCGTGAAGCCGGTGATCACGCCGGTGTTCGTGAGCCGTTCGACGCGGGCGTACGCGTTCGCGCGGGAGATGTGCACCTCGTCGGCGAGGGCCCGGATCGACAGCCGTCCGTCCCGTCCGAGCGCCTCGATGATCTGCCGATCGATCTCGTCGAGTGCCGGAGCGACGACAATCCGTCCAGGACCGGCCCGGTGGACCATCACCTCGTCGGACATTCGCACGACCTCCTCGGCTCGGTGTTCGGCCAAACGTCTCTCAATATTTCCAGCTATGGATCAACTTGGCCAGTAGGGACGACGATGTGGCTACCGTCCGTCTCCTGCGCTGGAGGGTCCATGACCACCGTCGAGGAGCACTTGCTCCCCTCCGCGGAACCCGTCTGTCTGATCGATCAGAACGGCGTACCGCACGACCATCCGTCGTACCGGCTGCCCACCAAGGAAGCCCTGCTCGACGGCTACACACAGTTGATCCGGGGCCGCCGGTTCAACGACCAGGCGAGCGCGCTGGTCCGCCAGGGCCGCCTCGCCGTCTATCCGTCGTCCTTCGGCCAGGAGGCCTGTCAGCTCGCGGCGACGATGGTGCTGCGCGACAGCGACTGGCTGTTCCCGACGTACCGCGACACCGTCTCGATCATGAGCCGTGGCGTCGACCCGATCGAGACGCTCACGCTGCTCCGCGGCGACTGGCACTGCGGCTACGACCCGTACGAGCACAAGGTGGCGCCGCAGGCGACGCCGCTCGCGACCCAGCTCCCGCACGCGGTCGGTGTCGCGCACGCGGCCCGGCTGAAGGGTGAGGACACGGTCGTGATGGCGCTCGTCGGCGACGGCGGGACCAGCGAGGGCGACTTCCACGAGGCGCTCAACTTCGCGGCGGTCTTCCAGGCGCCGGTCGTGTTCTTCATTCAGAACAACGAGTACGCGATCTCCGTGCCGCTCGCCCGGCAGAGCGCCGCGCCGTCCCTCGCGCACAAGGGCATCGGGTACGGCGTTCCGGGCGAACGCGCCGACGGCAACGACATGGCCGGCCTCCTCGCCGTCCTCGGGCAAGCCGTCGACAAGGCTCGGGCCGGCGAAGGACCGCAGCTGGTCGAGGCGCACACCTATCGCGTGCAGGCGCACACCAACGCCGACGACGCGTCCCGGTACCGCCAGGACGACGAGGTCACCCCCTGGCTGGACCGCGATCCGATCGCCCGCCTGACGACGTACCTCGAGCAGCAGGGCTGGCTGTCCAGCGAGATTCGGGCGACCGCCGAGGCGGGCGCGGCCGAGGTCGCCGCGCAGTTGCGTGACGGGCTGATGCCGGAGCCGTCCGTCGACCCCGCCGACCTGTTCGCGCACCTCTACGCGTCGGAAACCCAGCAGTTGCGCGAGCAGGCCGCGTTCCTCCGCGACGAACTCGCCCGTGAGGAGGCCTGATGACGCACACGAAGATCTCGATGGCGCAGGCGCTCAACCAGGCGCTGCGCGACGCGATGACGGCCGACGAGTCGGTGGTGATGTTCGGTGAGGACGTCGGCGCGCTCGGCGGCGTCTTCCGGATCACCGACGGGCTGACCGCGGAGTTCGGCGAGCAGCGGTGCTTCGACACGCCGCTGGCCGAGGCCGGCATCGTCGGGATGGCGGTCGGGATGGCGATGAACGGGATGCGCCCGGTGGTCGAGATGCAGTTCGACGCGTTCGGGTACCCGGCGTTCGAGCAGGTCGTCTCGCACGTCGCCAAGATGCGCAACCGGACCCGCGGCCGCGTGCAGCTGCCGATGGTGATCCGGATCCCGTACGGCGGCGGCATCGGCGGGGTGGAGCACCACAGCGACTCCTCGGAGAGCTACTTCGCGCACACACCCGGGCTGACGGTGGTGACCCCGGCAACGGTCGCGGACGCGTACGGATTGTTGCGCAAGGCAATCGAATTCCCGGATCCGGTCGTGTTCATGGAGCCGAAGAAGCTCTACTGGGCCAAGGAAGAGGTCGACCTCACCGAGGCGCAGCCGGAGATCGGCAAGGCCGTCGTACGCCGGGACGGGGCGGACGCGACGTTGATCGCTTACGGTCCCGCGGTGCCGGTCGCTCTGGAGGCGGCGGAGGTCGCGGCGGCCGAGGGGCGGCAGCTGACCGTGGTGGATCTGCGGTCGGTGGCGCCGCTCGACGACGAGACGGTGTGCGCGGCGGTACGGCGTACCGGACGGGCTGTCGTGGTGGCCGAGGCGAGCGGGTTCGCGAGTGTGTCGTCGGAGATCGTTGCCCGCGTCACCGAGAAGTGCTTCCACTCGCTGGCCGCACCCGTGCGGCGGGTGACCGCGTTCGACATTCCGTTCCCGCCGCCGAAGCTGGAGAAGTACCAGCTCCCGAGCGTCGACCGGATCCTCGACGCGGTCGACGACCTGCAGTGGGAGGACTCGTGAACACGTTCCTTCTCCCGGACCTCGGTGAGGGGCTGACCGAGGCGGAGATCGTCCGGTGGCTCGTGAAGGTCGGTGATGTGGTCGCCGTCGACACTCCGATCGCGGAGGTCGAGACCGCGAAGTCGGTCGTCGAACTGCCGTGCCCGTATGCCGGTGTGATCGAGGAACTGCACGGTGAGCCCGGTACGACGGTCCCAGTGGGGAAGCCGCTCGTCACGGTCGGGGATCCGGACGCGGCGGCGTACCGCGTCGAGGAGCGGGCCGGGTCGGGGAACGTGCTGGTCGGGTACGGGACGTCCGAGTCGTCCGGGGCGGCACGTCGTAGGCGGCCTCGGGTTTCCGGAACAAATGTTGCGCCTGCTGCGGAAAAGGTTCCGGAAAGGCGCGTTCCGCTGGTCATTTCCCCACTGGTACGCCGGTTGGCGCGCGATGCCGAGGTGGATCTGCGGGCGTTGTCAGGTTCCGGCCCCGACGGCCTGATCGTCCGCCGCGACGTGGAGCTGGCGATCGCACAGCGGATCCAGCCGGAGCCTGTTCCCGTTGTGAAGGCGCCGTCCGTGACCGGGCTGCCCGAGTTGCGCCGTACTCCGATGAGCGGGTTCCGTAAGGCTGTGGCCGCGACGCTCAGCCGGAGCCGCGCGGAGATCCCGGAGGCGACCACCTGGGTCGACGTGGACGCGACCGCCCTCATCGAGCTCCGCGAATCGTTGCGATCGGCAACGGATGGCGGACCGGGCCTGCTCGCGCTGATGGCGCGCTTCGTGGTCGCCGGACTGCTCAAGTATCCGGAACTCAACGGGTACGTCGACACCGAGCGCGAGGAACTCGTCCAGTACGACGGCGTGAACCTCGGACTCGCGGCGCAGACGGATCGCGGTCTCGTGGTGCCGGCTGTCGCAGGTGCGCACGCGCTGACGACACGCGGGCTGGACGCGGAGATCCGCCGCCTGACCGCGTCGGCGCGCGACGGCAAGCTGACCCAGCAGGAGCTGACCTGCGGCACGTTCACGTTGAACAACTACGGCAGCTTCGGGGTCGACGGTAGCGCGGCGATCATCAACCACCCACAGGTCGCGATCCTCGGTGTCGGCCGGATCATCGACCGGCCGTGGGTGGTCGACGGCGAACTGGCGATCCGGAAGCTCACCCAACTGTCGCTGGTCTTCGACCATCGCGTCTGCGACGGCGGCACGGCAGCCGCCTTCCTCCGCTTCGTCGCCGACGCCTTCGAGAACCCCGCGTCTGCATTCGCCGATCTCTAGGAGATCTGCCGCGGCCGCAACCCGACCAGAATCACCCGGAGCCCGGAGGTGAAGCGCGCCTCCGGGCCGCCGTGGCTTCCGCGGTCCAGGTAGGCCGCGAGATGCTCCGCGTCGACGCCCATCCGGTCGGCGGACTCGGAAGCCCAGCGCGATCCGTTCATCCCGCTGCGCCGTACCACCGAGAGCCAGGCGGCACCTGTGACGGCCGAGCCGATCAGGTACTGGAAGATCGCGGACACCGCCGAGTCCAGGTGTGTGCCCCGGAAACCCGCAGACCTCAGGATCATGTGCAAGCGCTCAGTCAGCCCTTGGTAGTTCGGACCGAGCTCGGCGTGCGACGCCAGCAACTCGCACGCCCACGGGTGGTCCGACAACGCCTGATAAGCCGCCCGGACAACGGTTGTCACCTGATCCCGCCAGTCGCCCTCGTCCGTTGGTGGCACCAACGCGGCCGCGAAGACCTCGTCGACGACCAGTTCGAGCAGGTCGTTCTTCGTTGCGACCCGCCAGTACAAGGCGGACGTCGCCGCGGTGCCGAGTTCGGCCGCCATCATCCGCATCGAGAACGCTGCCAGGCCTTCGCGGTCGAGCACTTTGATCGCGCTCAGGACGATGTCGTCGCGGCTCAGCGGAGCCCGGGTGGGCGGTGGTTCCTCCCGCAGCCACACCGACCCCAGCACGGTCTTCCGGTCCGCTTCGCGTGCCACCCGCGGGAGCATAGCGAATACAGCGTGTCAGAGCCTAAAACGGTGTTTTAGTAGCGATTGGCAACTACTCTTCGTCCGGATCGGCGACGATCTGTTGCGAAACGTAAGGAACACGGCGAGTCGTCGCGCTGAGACTTGCGCTCGATGGTCTGGATCACCACACTCTCGAAGGTCAGGTTCCTGTTGGGGGAAGCCTGTTCGACCGGGCTTTGGAACGACGAAGGCTTGTACCGCCTGGTCCGGATGCGGGACACCGCTCTGGGCCCACCGGCGATCTGCTGGTCGCGAAGGACTGGCCTCAGAACTAGGGGAGACTGTGGAAGACATTTCGGCGGGCGCACGTGGGCGCTCCAAGAACTCACGCGTGATCGCGCTGCTCGGCAGCGTGGGCGCACTCGCACTTGCCGTCGGCGGCGTCGCCTTGGCCACGGCTCCGTCCGCGTCGGCGGACACCGTGACCACGATTCCGGGCAACCCGAAGTGCAAGGACCTGATCCCGGGCTCTACGGAGATCAAGTTCGACCCGCCGACCCCGGGTTCCAAGGAGGGCGCCGGCGTCACGGTGACCTGGGCGAAGACCGGCGACCTGATCAGTTTCACCGCCACCGGCGGCACAGTGCTCGGCGCCATCGTCAAGGGTGGTCCGAACGCGAACTTCTACGACTACCGTCCCGGCGGCACGATCGCCGGAGCAGGGCTGCACACGCCGCTCAACGACAACGGCAAGTACTACGGGCTCAGCCACCTGAGCTTCTGCGTCGGTGAGGCCACGACGCCGACGCCGACGCCGACGGAGACTCCGACGACTACCCCGTCGGAGACGCCGAGCGAGACGCCGTCGGAAACCCCGAGCGAGACTCCGTCGGAGACGCCGAGCGAGACTCCGTCGGAAACCCCGTCGGAGACCCCGAGCACGACCCCGTCGGAGACCCCGAGCCAGACGCCCTCGGAGACGCCTAGCGAGACTCCGTCGGAGACCCCGAGCACGACGCCGTCGGGGACGCCGAGCGAGACCGTTTCCGAGACGCCGAGCACGACGCCGTCCGAGACCCCGAGCGACACGTCGAGCAGCACCCCGGTAGGTGTTCCGACCGAGGTCGACGCCGGTCTGTCCGGTGGTGCGCGGAACACCTCGGCGCTCTCCAGCACTCAAGGGACCTGGGGTATCGCCCTGCTGTCCCTGGGCGGGATCCTGCTGATCGCCGGTGCCGCGAAGCTGCTGCAGCGGCGGGGTCAGCACTCTGCCTGACGCGTCGCCCAAGCGTCGCCGTCCGGGTCGCGCACGCCCCTCTTGGTGGGCGATCGCGGCCTGGACGGCCGGCGGCGTACTACTCCTGACCGGCGGATACCTCCAGTTGAGGACCGACGGCAGTGAGAACCGACAGCAGGCGGGCGGCGCTACGACGTCGCCCGTCGGCACGACTGGCAGCGCGCCGCGTAGAACGACAACCGCACCGTCGCCGTCAGCGGGTTCCACGCAGCAGACCAGCCCCACGCAGCCTCAGCAGAGCGGTCCGCCTCCAGAGGTCCGCAGTACGGCTCGACCGCAACCCAGTGACCCGATCAGGTTGTCAGTGCCCCGGCTGGGCGTTTCGGCGCGGGTACTGAGCATCCGCGCCCGCGGCGGCACCCTCGTACCGCCCTCGAACCCGCTACTCGTCGGATGGTGGTCCGACGGCGCCAGGCCGGGCGCGACCAAGGGCTCGGCGATCATCACCGGCCATACCGTGCACACCGGCGGCGGGGCCTTCGACGATCTGGACCGGCTGACTGCCGGCGACGCGGTCGCGGTGACGACGCGACGCGGAGCGATCAGCTACGTGGTCACCTCCGTCACGGTCTACCGCAAACGAGCCCTGGCGAAGCAGGCGGCCAAGGTGTTCGACCAGTCCGTCCCCGGCCGCCTCGTCCTCGTCACCTGCGAGGATTGGGACGGTACGGCGTACCTCAGCAACGCCGTCGTCATCGCCGTACCCAAGACATAACCGCCTAGGCGACGTTGAAGGCGTCGGGGTCCGGGCCGGTGCGTTCGTTGCGGTCGAGGGTGCTGATCGCGGTGAGGTCGTCGTCGGTCAGCGTGAAGTCGAAAACGTCCAGGTTCTGCCGGATGCGGGCCGGGGTGACGGACTTCGGGATGACGATGTTGCCGAGCTGCAGGTGCCAACGGAGGACGATCTGGGCTGGTGTGCGCCCGTAGAGCGCTGCCAGCTTGGCGACCACGGGCTCGTCGAGCAGCGTCCCGCCCTTGGCCAGCGGGCTCCAGGCCTCGGTGCGGATGCCGAAGTCACCGCCGTACGCGCGCACCTCGTCCTGCCGCAAGTACGGGTGCAGCTCGACCTGGTTGACGGCCGGGGTGATGCGGGAGGACTGCGCGAGACGGTCCAGATGCTCCGGCTGGAAGTTGGACACACCGATCGCTCGCACGCGACCGTCGGCGTACAACTGCTCCAGTGCGCGCCAGCTGTCGACGTACAGGTCGCGTGCCGGGGTCGGCCAATGGATGAGGTACAGGTCCAGGTATTCCAGGCCCAGCAGGGAGAGGCTCTGGTCGAACGCCTTCAGAGTGGAGTCGTAGCCCTGGTCCGCGTTCCATAGCTTGGTGGTGACGAACAGATCGCTCCGGTCGAGCCCGGACGCGGCGAGCGCCTGCCCGACACCTGCCTCGTTCTGGTACGCCGCCGCGGTGTCGATGCTGCGGTAGCCGGCCTCGAGCGCCTGCGTCACGGCAGCGGCCGTTTCGTCGTTCGGGACCTGGAAGACGCCGTACCCGAGCTGAGGCATCTCGACGTCGTTGTTGAGCTTCACGGTGGGGATCATCAGTGGCTTCCTTCAAGTACTAGTGCGGGAACCCGGCCACGGTCGAGCACGCCGGACAGGACAGCGACGAGGAGACCGGCAACCGCCAACGCAGCGCCGACCCAGTTGGGGGCGGTGTAGCCGAGGCCGTGCTCGATGGTGAGTCCACCGAGGTAGGCCCCGGCCGCGTTGCCGAGGTTGAACGCGGCGATGTTGGCCGCGGACGCCAGTGCCGGAGCGCCCTTGGCCTTGTCCATCACTCGCTTCTGCAGCGGAGCGACGGTGGCGAACCCAGCGGCGCCGAAGAGCGCGATCGTCACAGCAGAGGGGAGCTTGGCGTGCGCAGTGAACACGAAGACGACCAGTACGGCGGCCAGCAGCGTCAGGATCAGGTACAGACTCGGCATCAGCGAGCGGTCCGCTGCTCTACCGCCCAGCAGGTTGCCCACTACGAGCCCACCGCCGAACAGCACGAGCAGCCAGGTCACCGCACCTGCGGAGAAGCCCGCGACCTCGGTCATCATCGGTGCGATGTAGGTGAACGACGCGAACACCCCCGCGAAGCCCAGTGCGGTCATCGCCAACGCCAGCCACACCTGCAGGCTCTTGAACACCGCGAGCTCGCTACGGAGACCAGGACCTTCCGCGGTGTTCTGCCGCGGCACCAGGAACACGATGCCGAGCAGCCCGATCACACCGAGCGCGGTCACCGCCCAGAACGTCGACCGCCAGCCGAGCTGCTGGCCGAGCGCGGTCCCACCCGGTACGCCGAGCACGTTGGCGACCGTCAGTCCGGTGAACATCAATGCGATCGCACTGGCCTGCTTCGCCTTCGGAACCAGCGACGCCGCGACCACGGACCCGACGCCGAAGAACGCGCCGTGCGACAGCGCCGCCACGATCCGCCCGGTCATCAGAACGCCGTACGACGGAGCGACCGCGGAGACCAGGTTGCCGGCGATGAAGACGCCCATCAGCGCGATCAGCACGGTCTTGCGGGAGACCTTCGAGCCGATCGCGGTGAGCAGCGGGGCGCCGACCACGACCCCCAGCGCGTAGCCGGAGATGAGCAGTCCGGCGGACGGGATGCTGACGCCGAAGTCGGTGGCGACCTCGGGCAGCAGGCCCATGATGACGAATTCGGTGGTCCCGATGCCGAACGCACCGATGGCGAGTGCGAGCAGGGCCGCTGGCATGACGCTCCTTTGAATGTAGTCTGAAGACTGTTACCGGCGTGCGCGATAGTTGCACACGCGGGCTATTGCACAAGCGCTATGATTGCGCATGCAAGCGTGATGTTCAAGTGGAGGTGTCGTGGGACTACCGGATGACGCCGCGGAGGCGCGGGCGCAGGGCTGGCGGACTCTCGCGGCGCTGCACGCCCGGATCGAGGACGAGCTGGAGCGCGCGCTGCAGAAGCAGCACGGGCTGTCGGTGAGCGAGTACAGCGTGCTGGACGTGCTGGCCCGGCAGGACGACTACCACCTGCGGATGAACCAGCTGTCGAACGCGGTGGTGCTCAGCCAGTCCGCTACTACGCGCCTGGTCAACCGGCTGGAGGACCGCAACCTGCTCCAGCGGTACCTGTGCCCGACAGATCGCCGTGGCATCTACACCGAGGTCACCGAGGCCGGCCGTGAGCTGCTCGACCAGGCGCAGCCGACCCACGACGCCGTACTGACGTCCGCGTTGGAGCGTGCCGCCGAGCTACCTGAGCTGTCCCCGCTGGTCACCGCGCTGGGGAAGCTTCCGCTGACGGTGTGACATGGCCCGCCGCTACGACAACCGCAAGCTCTACATCCTGCTGATGGGCAGCTGCCTGACGCTGATCATCCTGGCGTGGTTCGTCGTGCGCCTGTTCTCGATCCCGGCGGCCGTCGGGATGAGCGCAGTCGCCGCCGTACTGCCCCCGATCGCCGCCATCGTCGCGAACTGGGGTCACGACAAACGCTGACGCGCGTCGGCGGGGGTCGGGTCGAGATAGAGACCAGAGCCATGGTGACGCCGACCCCGGCGATCAGGAGACCGATCAGGGCGGCCGAGTCCTCGAAGGCGACCGTCTTCACGGCAGGCTCGGCGACGCGCAGCTGCTTGCTGAGCGGTATGCCTGCCGCGCGGGCCTCGCGCCGCAACCGGACGACAGTGCGCAGCGGCGACGACCTTCGCGATCGCGATCGCGAGATTCGCCGTACCGGCCAGGAGGACTGTGACGTCCGACTCTTCGTCAGGCATCACCTTCGCGTGCCCGGATGCCCGCGGATCGAAACAGGACGTCGATGAAGGCGGCGGCGAGCGGGTCTGGTGTACCACGCGTGTACGCCGTGAGCGTCCGGCGTACCGCCGGTTCAGGGTGCAGGACGTGGCCGTCGAAGTCCTTCGGCAGGATGTTGTAGGGGACCAACGCGGGCCCGAGACCTGCCGCAGCCAGCGCGGGCGCGGCCGCGGTCTGCTCGGTCCGTACGGCGATGCGCGGCTCGAATCCCGCTTGTGCGCAAGCGTTGTCGAGGACGTCGGCGAGGCCGTGACCTGGTGCGTAGTGGACCCAGGAGCGGTCCGCGAGGTCGTTGAGCTTGACGGTGTCTCCGGTCGCGGCGGGATCGTCGGCGGCGACCACGACGACGAGTTCCTCGGTGCCGAGTACGCGGGTGACACCGGGCCAGTTCGACGGCTCGGGGCCGACAGCGAGATCGGCCTCGCCGGCGTTCATCGCGTCGACGAGTTCGTCGGTGTGCCGGTGCTCGAACAGGCGGATGCCGACGTTCGGGCGGGTCCGTCGCCACTCCCGGAGCGCGGCCGGCAGGACGCCCAAGGTGATCGAGTAGAGCGTCGCGATCTGCAGCTCGCCCACCTCGAGTCCGGCGGCCTGGCGGGCGGCGCACCGTGCTCGTTCCGCGTCGGCCAGCGCGGCGCGGGCGTGCGGAAGCATCGCTCGGCCCGTCGGCGTCAGGCGGAGACCGCGGGGGAGTCGCTCGAGCAGCGGTCCGCCGGCCGACCGTTCGAGGGTGCGGATCTGGTGGGAGAGCGCGGGCTGCGTGACGTGCAGGAGCTCGGCGGCCTTCGTGAACGAGCGCTGGTCGACCACGGTGACGAGGTACTCGAGCTGCCGGAGCGTTGCCATGCTCTCAGCTTATGAGATCGGTGAAAACTATGCGTTGGTTTTATCCTTGCAGGTCAGCAAGGCTGGTCGGTATGGAAAACGTTGCGTTGGTGGTCGGTGCCCGCGGTGTGATCGGGACGAATCTGGTCGAGCATCTGGCGTCGCTGCCCGACTGGCGGGTGATCGGGCTGTCGCGCCGCGGCGGTACCGACGTACCCGGGCGGGTGCGGCACGTCGCGGTCGATCTGCTGGACCCGGACGACACCCGGGACAAGCTGTCCGGGCTGACCGACGTGACGCACGTGTTCTACGTCGCGTACCAGGACCGGCCGACGTGGGCCGAGCTCGTCGCGCCGAACCTGGCGATGCTGGTCAACGTCGTCGACGCGATCGAGCCGGTCGCGCGCGGGCTGCGGCACATCAGCCTGATGCAGGGCTACAAGGTGTACGGCGCGCATCTCGGGCCGTTCAAGACGCCGGCCCGCGAGGACGATCCGCCGCACCTGCCGCCGGAGTTCAACGTCGACCAGCAGCGCTTCCTGGAGGAACGTCAGCAGGGCAAGGCGTGGACGTGGTCGGCGCTGCGCCCTTCCGTCGTCGGTGGATCCGCGCTCGGCAACCCGATGAACCTCGCGGTCGCGATCGCCGTCTACGCGTCGCTGTCGAAGGAACTCGGCGTACCGCTGCGCTTTCCCGGCAAGCCCGGTGCGTACCACTCGTTGCTCGAGCTGACCGACGCCGGATTGTTGGCGAAGGCAACGGTCTGGGCCGCGACCGCAACGGCCGCGGCGAACCAGGCGTTCAACATCACGAACGGCGACCTGTTCCGGTGGAGCGAGCTGTGGCCCAAACTCGGCGCGTGGTTCGGGCTGGAGGTCGCGCCGCCGCTGCACATGTCGCTGCAGGACGTGATGGCGGACAAGGAGCCGGTCTGGAAGCAGTTGCAGGTGTCCCACGGCCTGACCTCGACGTCGTTCGCCGAGGTGTCGTCGTGGCCGTTCGCCGACTTCGTGTTCGGGTGGGACTACGACTTCTTCGCCGACGCCTCGAAGTCCCGCCGGGCCGGCTTCCACGAGTACGTCGACACCGAGCAGATGTTCTACGGCATCTTCGCCGACCTGCGCAGGCGTCGCGTCATACCGTGATCATTCGCCGCGAAGATAGGTCCCGTTGGTGCGGCTGACCGCACCGCTGGGCGATCAGGTAGTCGAACGCCTGCCAGGTGCGCGAACGGACCTGCTTGACCACGGGCGTCATCGTCCTGGTCAGCGGCAGCCGGACGGTCGGGTCCAGCCGAACGAGTTGATGACCCAGCGGCGCACCGTCCCGTTGCTGAGTCCGTAGAACTGGTTCCGCGCCGTACGCCGCCTCGATGTGGCATGCTCCGGGCTGTGACGGCGATGGGTGCGGGAAAACTTCTCGGGACGAACCTGCGGGCGCGGCGGGACGAGCAGGGCATCTCCCTGTCCGAGCTCGCCCGGCGGTCCGGGATCGCGAAGGGCACGCTGTCACAGCTCGAGTCCGGCGCGGGCAACCCGACGATCGAGACAGTGTTCAGTTTGTCGAACGCTCTCGGCGTACCGGTGTCTGCGCTGCTGGCCGATACGCCGGCCTCCGACGTGGTGCTCGTGCGGTCCGCGGACGTCGACGTACTGTCCGGCGACGCGATCGACCTGCGGATGCTGCGGCGGCTGGAGCACCCGGGCGGGCTGTTCGAGATCTACAACCAGGAGATCCGGCCGGACGCGGTCCAGCACTCCGACGGGCATCCCGGGACCGAGCACCATATCGTCTTGTCCGGATGCCTGCGGATCAATGCTCACGGGCAGATCGAGGACCTCGGGCCCGGTGACTACCTCGCGTTCCGGGCGGCCGGGCCGCACTCGTACGAGGCCGTGGACGGGCCGGTGCGGTCGGTGCTGCTGCTCGAGTACCCGCCGGATGTCTATCCGACGGCGGCCGGCGGGCCGCACCTGCCGGGATAGTTCCTCCAAAGGTCCGGATGAGGTCCGGTTGCGTGCATTGACCGGCCGCCCGGAGCACGCGTACGCTCGGTATCGTTCATTTTAGCGAACGCCTGCCGAGGAGGCCTGCCATGCACCGGTCCGCGACACCCGACGTGGTGGTGGTCGGCGCGGGCATGGTCGGCGCCGCGTGCGCGGAGGCGCTGTCGGCAGCCGGCGTGCGGGTGGTGGTCATCGACCGCGACGGCCCGGCCGCCGGTACGACGGCGTCCGGCGAAGGCAACGTGCTGGTGTCGGACAAGGAGCCGGGGCCGGAGCTGGAGCTCGCCGTCGCGTCCCGGGCCGAGTGGGAGATCGTCCGTGGCCGGCTGCCCGAGTGGGTTGCCGACGTGGAGTGGGAGGCGAAGGGCGGCGTCGTGGTGGCGACCGGCGACCCGGAGCCGTTGACGGCGTTCGCGGCGAAGCAGCGCGCGGCCGGGGTCAGCGCCCGCGTGATCACGCCCGCGGAGGTCTTCGAGCTCGAGCCGTTGGTCACGCCAAGGGTGACGGTCGGGGTGCACTACCCGGACGACGCGCAGGTGCAGCCGGTGCTGGCGGCGACGGCGTTGCTGGCAGCAGTTCGCGAGCGCGGCGGCGAGGTGAGATCGGGGGTCACCGCGCTCGGGATCCGGCAGTCGCGAGGCCGCGTCGTCGGTGTGGACACCTCGGACGGCGACATCGCTTGCGGTGCGGTGCTCAACGCGTGCGGGCCGTGGGCGGGCGCGTTCAGTGCCGCGGCCGGTGCACCGATCGAGGTGCTGCCGCGGCGCGGGATGATCCTCGTGACGGCGCCGCTGCCGGAATGCGTGCGCCACAAGGTGTACGACGCGGACTACGTCGGAGCAGTCGGCAGCGGTGACGCCGACCTGCAGACCTCCACGGTGGTCGAGTCGACGCGGGCCGGGACGGTGCTGATCGGATCGAGCCGGGAGCGGATCGGGTTCGACGACGCGGTCCGCGTGCGGGTGCTGCGAGAGCTTGCGCGGAAGGCAGTCGGCCTGTTCCCGTTCCTCGGCGACGTCCCGGTGATGCGGACGTACGGCGGCTTCCGCCCGTACGCGCCGGATCACCTGCCGGTCATCGGTCCGGACCCGCGGGTCCACGGGCTGTGGCACGCGACAGGCCACGAAGGCGCCGGTATCGGTCTCGCCCCGTCGACCGGTCGGCTGATCACCGAATTGTTCCTCGGCCTGTCACCGCACCTCGACCCGCTGCCCTTCCGCGTCGACCGCCCGGCGGTGATCGCCGCATGACCGCCTACCTCCGCCCGCAGTCGGGCGACCCGGCCGAGCCCGGTACGCCGACGTCGGTGGACGTGACCGTTGACGGGCGCCCGGTCGCGGCGCACGCGGGGCAGACGGTAGCCGCCGTACTCCTCGCCAACGGTCGCGACACCTGGCGCACCACCCGCGTCAACGACCGCCCCCGAGGCATCTTCTGCGGCATCGGTGCCTGCCAGGACTGCCTGGTCACCCTCAACGGCCTCCCCGACATCCGCGCCTGCCAACGCACAATCACCCCCGGCGACAAAATCACCACCCAAACAGGCGCCACCCTCCCAACAACCCCCACCTCCCCGACCGTCTCCTCGCAGGTGGCGGCTCGGGTGGTTGAGGTTGTGGTTGTGGGGGCTGGGCCTGCGGGGGTGGCGGCTGCTCTTGCTGCTGGGGATGCAGGGGCTCAGGTGCTGGTTGTTGACAGCGGGCGTGCGGTTGGTGGGCAGTACCACCGGCAGCTGCCGACAGAGTTCGCCGCCCAGCGACCGGACCGCCTGCAACACGAGTGGAAGGCCTTCGCCGAGCAGCGCGACCGGCTGGCCGCCCATCCGCGGATCACTTACCTGTCCGACACGTCGGTGTGGGCCATCGAAGGCCTCCGACTCTGGGCCCAGACCGGTCCAGCAGACGCCAGCGGCCGGCAACCATTTCCGATCGACGCACAGTCCGTCGTGCTCGCGGCTGGCGCCTACGATCGCGTCCTTCCGTTCCCTGGTTGGGATCTCCCCGGCGTCTACACCGCCGGTGCCGCGCAGGCTCTCGCCAAGGGCCAGCGGATCGCCGTCGGCCGCAAAGTACTCGTCGCCGGCACCGGCCCGTTCCTGCTGCCGGTCGCCGAGTCATTGGTCGGCGTCGGTGCACACGTCATCGCGCTCCTCGAAGCCAACACGCTGACCACTGTCCGCAAAGGCTGGTCAACCGACCCGTTAGTTGCCCCAAGCAAGCTCCGCGAAGCCGTCGGGTACGGCGCGTTGCTCGCCCGCCATCGCATCCCACTCCGCCACGGCTGGACCGTGATCGCCGCGCACGGCACCGACCACGTCGAGGCGGCCACGATCGCTCGCCTGGACAGCGATTGGCACCCGATCCGCGGCAGCGAACGCCGGGTCGACGTCGACGCCGTCTGTGTCGGCTTCGGCTTCACCGCAAACCTGGAGCTCGCAGTCGCCGCCGGCTGCACGCTCACCACCGGGCCCGACGGGGGCCCAGCCGTAGCCGTCGATGACCACCAGCAAACAAGTACCCCCGGCGTCTTCGCAGCCGGCGAACTCACCGGCATCGGCGGCGCCGCCCTCTCCACCGCAGAAGGCACCCTCGCCGGCACCACCGCAGCCCACCACGCCCTCACGACGGCAGTCGACCACTCCCGTGCGACAGATGCTCGGAGAGCTGTTGAGCGGGGGCGGCGGTTTGCTGTGGCGTTGGCCCGGGCCTATCCCGTGCGGGACGGGTGGAAGAGCTGGAGCACTGCGGACACACTCGTCTGCCGCTGCGAGGAAGTGACCCGCGGACAGCTCGAAGCCGCCGCCCAGGAGCGCGGGCTCGACGACGGGCGAGCGATGAAGCTCACCAGCCGCGCGGGCCTGGGAATGTGCCAGGGCCGCGTGTGTTCGCGCACCGTCGCAGCCTTGCTGGCCGCGCCGGGCGAGGTACCCAAACCAAGCATGAAACGACCGATCGCCGTACCAGTGAGGCTGCGGGATCTGGCGAACGCCGAGGAATCACCGGAAACCGTGCTGGACACGATGGAGGAACAATGAGCGAGAAGCTGGACGGCGTGATTGTCGCGACCGCGCTGCCGTACGCCGAGGACGCGTCGGCGCCGGCCGGATTGCGTCCGGACCTGGACAAGTACGCCGAGCACTGCCGCTGGCTGGTCGACAACGGCTGCCGTGGTGTCGGGCCGAACGGGTCGCTCGGTGAGTACTCGTCGCTCTCCGACGACGAGCGCCGTGCCGTCGCGAAGACCGCGATCGAGGCAGTCGGTGACGACGGCGTCGTGGTGATCGGCGTCCACGGCGTCGGTTCCCACCAGGCCCGCGCCTGGGCGGAGAAGGCGGCCGAGGACGGTGCGGACGGTGTGTTGTGCCTGCCGCCGACCATGTACCGGGCGAACCGCGGCGAGGTGATCGCACACTTCACCGAGGTCGCGAAGGCCGGCCTGCCGGTGATGGTCTACAACAACCCGCTCGACACCAAGGTCGACCTGACCCCGGACCTGCTCGCGGAGATCGCGCAGATCGAGAACATCGTCGCGGTGAAGGAGTTCTCCGGTGACGTCCGGCGGATCCTGGAGATCCGCGAGCTGGCGCCGGACCTGGCCGTGATCGCCGGCGCCGACGACCTGACCCTCGAGGCGCTGCTGATGGGTGCGACGGGCTGGTTCGCCGGCTTCCCGAACGTGTTCCCGAAGGAATCCGTTCAGTTGTTCGAGCTCGCCACGCAGGGCAAGCTGGAGGAGGCCCGCGCGTTGTACGAGCCGTTGGTCGCCGCGTTCCGGTGGGATTCGCGCACCGAGTTCGTCCAGGCGATCAAGTACGGCATGGACTACGTCGGCCGGTTCGGTGGACCGTGCCGGCCGCCGCGCGGACCGCTGATTCCCGAGCACGTCGCGCAGCTGGAGCAGGACATGAAGAAGGCAGTGGAGTCCCTGAGTGGTGGAGCGCGGGGATGAGGTCCGTCCGGACCATCACCGCGATCGACTCGCACACCGAGGGCATGCCGACCCGCGTCGTCACCGGCGGGGTCGGCGTGGTCCCGGGTGCGACGATGGCCGAGCGGCGCGAGTACTTCATCAAGCACCTGGACGACCTGCGGTTGTTCCTGATGAACGAGCCGCGCGGTCACGCGGCGATGAGCGGCGCGATCCTGCAGCCGCCGACCCGGGCCGACGCGGACTGGGGCGTGCTGTACATCGAGGTCTCCGGCCTGCTGCCGATGTGCGGTCACGGCACGATCGGGGTCGCGACCGTGCTGGTCGAGTCCGGCATGGTCGAGGTGACCGAGCCGGTGACCGAGGTCCGGCTGGACACGCCGGCGGGCCTCGTCGTCGTGGACGTTGCCGTAAGCAACGGTCGCGCCGAGCACGTGACCTTGCGCAACGTTCCGGCGTACTCGCACGCTCTGGACGCGTCGGTCGAGGTGCCCGGGCTGGGGCGTGTCACCTATGACATGGCGTACGGCGGGAACTTCTACGCGATCCTGCCGCTCGAGCAGCTCGGGATCCCGTTCGATCGGGCGGAGAAGGACCGGATCCTGAAGGCCGGGCTGGACATCATGGACGCGATCAACGCCACCGACCGTCCGGTGCATCCGCTCGATCCGGGGATCAACGGCTGCAAACACGTGCAGTTCACCGCACCCGGGCTCGACGGCGCCGACTCCCGGAACGCGATGGCGATCCACCCGGGCTGGTTCGACCGTTCACCGTGCGGCACGGGTACGTCGGCCCGGATGGCGCAACTTCATGCCCGCGGCGAGCTCGCCCTCGACACCGACTTCGTCAACGAGTCCTTCATCGGCACCCGCTTCACCGGCCGCCTGATCGAAGAAACCACCGTCGGCTCCCACCAGGCCGTAGTCCCCACAGTCACCGGCCGAGCCTGGATCACCGGCACCGCCAACTACCTCCTCGACCCCGACGACCCCTTCCCCACAGGCTTCGTCCTGTAGCGCCGCCAGCAGCACGGTCAGCGGTGGAGTTGGGATTGCCAGTTGGTGGGGACGTTGCCGCCGGGGACGGGTTGGGTCTCGGGGCGGGAGGCTGGTGGGGCGAGGTCGGGGCCGTCGTAGTACTGGGATTCGCCGTAGTGCCAGAACCAGTCCTCGCCGGGCTCGAAGCTGCGGACGATCTGATGGCCGGTCTGGCTGGCGTGGCCGGAGGCGTGCTGAGCGGGCGAGGAGTCGCAGCACCCGATATGACCGCACTGCGCACACCGACGAAGATGGAACCACCAGCCGTCGACCTGCAAACACTCAACGCATCCGGTGCCGCTCGGGGGAACTGTGCTGTCGATACCTGGCGTTCCAGAACTCTCCGTCATAGCGCCCATCCTGTCCCGTCCCCAGACCCTTGGACAAGGAACCCCCGGGTTATTCGGGCCAGGAAGAGTTCTTGATGACGTCCACGAAATCGGTTCGGTGGAAGCCGGGGACGAAGTGTTCGAGGACATCGGCCTTCACGTTGCCGAAGGTGGTTGCCGGGCGGTCCTGGATGCCTTCGGTGAACGCCTCGAGGATGCGGTTCTTGAAGCCGGGGCGTGGGTGGGCGGTCGTCACGGCGGTGCGTTGGGCTTCGGTGATGGCGTCGTACCCGATGCCGAGTACGTCGAGTTCGACGCCGCGGGTGACGAGGGCGATCTCGGGCGGCATGTGCAGCGGGATCTCGGGAGTGGTGTGGAGCGCGATGGCTGTCCAGACGCGGTCGGCTGCGTCGCCTGTGATGCCGTGCCGCTGCAGGAAGCGGCGGGCCTCGTCGGCGCCGTCGATCTCGAAACGCTGGTCGGTACGGCGGTAGCGCTCGGTCAGGCCGAGGTCGTGGAACATCGCGCCGACGTAGAGGAGTTCGGGGTCGTACGCGAGGCCTTGGGCGCGGAGGGAGCCGAACAGGAAGACGCGGCGGGAGTGGTCGAAGAGCAGCGGTGAGGCGGCGTCGCGGACGAGTTCGGTCGCTTCGCGGGCGATGGTGCTGTCGGGGATGTGGATGCCGGCGATGGTTTCAGGCATGGGTCCAGGTTCGGCGGGGAGGTTAGGCTGATGCCATGTCCTTTTCGCCAGGAGAACCACAGATTCGGACACAGCGGGTGGCCTTCGTCGTGTACGACGGGGTGACGTTGCTGGACGTCAGCGGTCCCTTGGAGGTACTGCACCAGGCGAATCAGGTGGCGGAGAGCCGGACGGGCGTGCGGCGCTACGAGACGGTGCTGGTCGCCCCGTCGGCCGACGCGACTGGTGGGCAGGTTGTGACGGGGGCGGGGTTGGTGTTGGCGGGGGTGCGGGGTGTGGCGGAGGCTGGGGTGGTGGACACCGTGGTGGTTGCGGGGGCTGATCATCTGGTGGATGGGGTGCCGGGCGAGGTGCTAGAGGTGACGGCGGGGCTGGTGGCCGAGGCTGGGCGGGTGGCTTCGGTTTGTAGTGGGGCGTTTGTGTTGGCGGCGCTTGGGTTGCTGGACGGGCGGAAAGCGACGACTCACTGGCGGCATGCGGGGGCGATGGCGCGGCAGTACCCGAAGGTGGAGGTTGTTCCGGATGCCCTGCACATCACCGACGGGCGCTACGTGACCTCGGCCGGCATCAGCGCCGGCATCGACCTCACTCTCGCCCTGGTCGAGGCGGATCACGGAGCCGACGTGGCCAGGGCGGTGGCGCGCGAGCTTGTGGTGTTCATGCAGCGCCCGGGCGGACAGTCGCAGTTCTCGACCGCGATGGCGACCCCGCCGGCGCGGACCGAGGTGATGCGCAGGATCACCGACACGGTCGTCGCGGACCCGGCCGGCGACCACACGCTGCCGAATCTCGCCGCGGCGGCCGCGGTCAGCCCTCGCCATCTGGCCCGCCTGTTCCAGAACGAGTTCCGCACCACGCCCGGCCGCTGGGTCGAACGTGTGCGGCTGGACCGCGCGCAGCAGCTCCTCCTCGACGGCCACAGCATCACGAAGGCCGCCCGCCTCAGCGGACTGGGAAGCGACGAGACCCTCCGCCGCGCCTTCGCCCGCCACCTCGGTGCGACGCCGACGGAGTACCTTCGCCGTTTCAGGAACGTATAGGACAGAACCTGTCCGCTACCCAGTCCAGACTGAAGACATGACAACACAGCAGATCCCGGGCGGTAAGTCGACCATCACGCCGTACGTCGTGGTGAAGGGCGCCGACAAGTTCCTGGACTTCGTGGAGCAGACCTTCGAGGTCCGGACGAGCGGGCGGTTCCCGAACCAGGACGGCACGATCGGCCACGCCGAGATCACCGTCGGTGCGTCGGTCCTGATGACGTTCGACGCGGCACCGGACTGGCCGGACACCCCAAGCTTCCTGAGCGTGTACGTCGACGACGTCGAGCGGACCTTCCAACGAGCGATCGACGCCGGCGCAACCGTCGTGACCGACCTCATGTACTCCGGCATCACCGGCGACCGCGGCGCCCGCGTCAGAGACCCTCTGGGCAACATCTGGTGGCTCCAGACGCACGTCGAAGACGTCGACCCAAGCACCATCCCGGCCCTGTTCGCCAACCCCGAAGAGGCCACCAAAATGCGCCACGCCCAGGACACCTTCGCCGACGAGATGCGCAGGCGCACTACGAACTGAGCAGTCGTACCGGCTGGCCGGGGCGGGTTTGGGCGCAGGCGTCCAGGTCTGCTCCGGCGACGTACGCGATGACTGGGTAGCCGCCGGTGACGGGGTGGTCGGCGAGGAAGATGACGGGGGTGCCGGAGGGTGGGATCTGGATGGCGCCGCGGGTCATACCTTCGCTGGCGAGTTCGCCGGTGCGGGCGCGTTCGAGTGGGTCGCCGTCGAGCCGTACGCCGACGCGGTTGCTGTTGCTGCTCACCGTGTAAACCTGCGACACGAGCGCCGCCCACCCGGCGTCGGTGAACCAGTCCCGGCGCGGTCCCGGAGTGACCCGCAGTACGACGCTCCCGCCGGTGGGATGCGCGACGGGCGCGAGGTCCACGCCGGGCATGGGTTCGACCAACGACCCGATCGGCAGCGTCTGGTTCGCGACCAGTGGCGCCGGTCCGAGTCCGGACAGCAGATCGGTAGAGCGGGAGCCGAGGACCTCGGGTACGTCGATCCCGCCGCGGACGGCGACGTACGTCCGCAGGCCGCTCGCCGGTGCGCCGAGGCGTAGCACCTGCCCCGCACGCAGTGTGGTCGGTGCGTTGAGCGGTACGCCGGTGCACGGCGCTCCCGTGATCGCGACCACGAGATCGGTGTCGGCGTGCACCACCAGACCGCCGTACGTCGCCTCGATCGCGGCTGCGCCGAGGGGATTGCCGACCAGCCGGTTCGCCAGCGCGTAGGACGCGCGGTCGCACGCGCCCGACGCCGGTACGCCGAGCGCGGCCTGGCCGGATCGTCCCCGGTCCTGGATCGTTGCCAAGGGCCCTGGTTCGAGAACGGTCAGGCTGCTCATCCACGACCCGCGTCGACGAACCGGACCCGGCGCCCGGGGTGCAACAGAGCGGCCTGGTCGCGGCCGGAGTCGAAGATCTGCACAGACGTCCGGCCGATCAGCTGCCACCCGCCGGGCGATTCCCGTGGATACACACCGCTGAACTCGCCGGCCAGCGCGACGGCGCCCGTCGGCACCTTCGTCCGGGGTGACTCACGCCGCGGGATCTCCCAGGTGCTGGGGGACGTCAGGTAGCCGAATCCGGGCGCGAACCCGCAGAATGCCACCGTCCACTCGTCGGCCGTGTGCCGCGCGATCACCTCGTGCACCGTACAGCCGAGCAGCTCCGCCACGTCCTCCAGGTCCTCCCCGTCGTAGCGGACCGGGATCTCGACGAGGTCGGCCGACATCCGCGAGCCCACGGCCGGCGACACCGCGCGAAGCGTGCGTGACAGGCTTTGGAGGCTGCCGGCGGTGGTGACCAGCACAGTCCGCGCGGCCGGTACGACGTCGACGACGTCCGTGGGCAGGTCCGCGATCAGCGCCGCGTAGTAGCCGCGCACCTCGTCGAGATCGGCGAGTTCGACCAGCAGCGCCCGGTCGCCGGACGGGAGAACGCGCATCAGCCGGTGAACGGGCGCACCGTGACGCCCGCTCCCTCCAACGCGCCCCGCACCTGGCGGGCGATGTCTACAGCGCCTGGCGTGTCGCCGTGCACGCAGATCGAGGCGGCCTCGACGACCAGCGTGCCGCCCCAGACGTCCTGGATCGGCTGCCCGGTCGCCATCGCCGTACAGCGGGCCGCGATCTCGTCGGCGTCGTGCAGCACGGATCCGGTCTCGCGCCGGGACACCAACGTGCCGGCCGGTGTGTACGCGCGATCCGCGAACGCTTCGTGGACCGCGGTCAGACCGGCCTCGATCGCGAGCTGCAGCCAGGCCGAGCCCGGCAGCCCGAGGACCGGGAGGGTGCTGTCGTACTCCGCCACCGCGGTCACCACCGCGGTGGCCTGATCGACGTGGTGGCCGATCGTGTTGTACAGGGCGCCGTGCGGCTTCACGTAGCGCACCCGGTCGCCCGCGATCCGTGCGAACGCGTCCAAGGCTCCCAGCTGGTACAGGACTTCGTCGCGCAGCGTGGCCGGCTCGATGTCCACGTGCCGGCGCCCGAAGCCGGCCTTGTCGGCGTACCCGACGTGCGCGCCGATCGCGACGCCGCGCTCGACCGCCTCGGCCGTCACCCGGCGCATGATCGACGGGTCGCCGGCGTGGAAGCCGCAGGCCACGTTCGCACTGGTCACGACCTCGAGCAGCGCCGAGTCGTCACCCATCGACCAGGAGCCGAATCCTTCACCCATGTCCGCGTTGAGGTCCATCCGCCACCTCCTGGCCCCGAGCGTAGGGATTGTTGAACAATCCTGCAAGAGGCTTGTTCCACTTTTCCTGCCCAGCTGAGATGATGCGGAGATGAGCACGGGTGGGGCCGAGGAGACCGGCAGGCAGTCCTGGCTGCGAACCGTCGCCGCCGATGTCGCGCGACTGGACCGGAGCAGTTCGGCCGAGCGCGCCGCGGACATCCTGCGCCGCAGTATTACCGAAGGCGCGTTGCCGCCCGGCGCCCAGCTCTCCGAGGTCGAGCTGACCGAGGTCCTGGAGGTCAGCCGGAACACGCTGCGCGAGGCCTTCCGGTTGCTGACCCACGAGGGCCTGCTCGTCTACAAGCTGCACCGCGGCGTCTTCGTGCCGGAGCTCGACGAGCACGACGTGATCGACCTGTACCGGCTGCGTCGCGCCCTCGAAGTGGATGTCGTCCGCGGCCTGGCCGACCGTGACCCTGAGCTCCCGGCCGACCGGCTCGAGCCCCTGCACGACGATGTCGAAGCTGCCGAGGCGGCGGCCGGCGCGGACCGCTGGCCGGCCGTCGGTACGGCGAACATGCGCTTCCACCAGCACCTGATCGGGCTCGCCGACAGTGCGCGGATGGACGCGATGACCGGCCGGCTGCTCGCGGAGCTGCGGCTCCTCTTCCACGTGATCGCGACCCCGCGCGAGCTGCACGAGCCGTACATCGCGCGGAACCGCAGCCTGTTCGAACTGCTCGAGGCCCGCAAGTACGACGAGGCCGCCGCGGACCTCCACGAGTACCTGATCGACTCCGAACGACGCATCCTCACGGCGTTCCGGGATAAGGGCTTGCAAAGCCCCAGGACAACCTGAGTTGATGAACTGACAACGTCAGCTGCAAAGGGGAGCTCAGCTCATGACCGATGACGACCGGACCGACCAGACGCCGAAGTCCTACCGCCCCATCGACGCCAAGGGATTCCGGGAGTTCATCTCGCGTGGCTGGGGGCCTGTGGACCGTTCGGTGTCGGTGCCGGAAGGGCTCGCGGAAGCGGCCGCGGAGCATCGGCGCAAGCTCGCCGCCGCGCTGCCGGGTCGCCGGATCGCGCTCGCGGCCGGTCGTGCGCCGGTCCGGTCGAACGACACCGACTACCAGTTCCGCGCCGACAGCGACTTCGTCTGGCTGACCGGTTGCCAGGCCGAGGGGTCCGTACTGGTCATCTCGGCGGACGGCGACGCGACGCTCTACCTTCGCGAGACGGCCGGGCCGGACGAGGCGGACTTCTTCTCGAACGCGCGCGACGGCGAGCTGTGGATCGGCCCGGTACCGGGGCTGAAGGACTGGTCGGACGCGTTGCAGATCGCCTGCCGCCCGATCGAGGAGCTGCCGGCCGCGGTCCGGGGCGCGGTCCCGTTCATGCTGTCGGTGCCCGGTGTCGAGCCGATGCTGGACGCATTGGTCCGTACGTCGCCCACCGACGGCAACGCGCTGCGGCAGACGCTCGCCGAGCTGCGCCGGATCAAGGACGAGTGGGAGCTCGACCAGCTGCGTGAGGCGGTCGCGGCGAGCGTGCTGGCGTTCGGCGACGTGGCGCGTGAGCTGCCGGAGGCGATCCGCGGCGGCGGCGAGCGCTGGCTGCAGGGCACCTTCGACCGGCGCGCGCGGACCGCGGGCAACGGCGTCGGGTACGCGTCGATCGTTGCGGCCGGCAACCACGCGCCGGTGCTGCACTGGGTCCGGAACGACGGCGCCGTGAACGAGGGCGACGTGATCCTGCTGGACGCCGGCGTCGAGACCCGCACGCTCTACACCGCCGACGTGACCCGTACCTTCCCGGCCAGCGGCGAGTACACCGCGGCGCAGCGGCAGGTGCACGACCTGGTCCACAAGGCGCAGCTCGCCTCATTGGAGGCGGTCAAGGTGGGAGCGCCGTACCGCGCCTTCCAGTACGAGGCGCTGCGGGTGCTGGCCGAAGGGCTGCGGGACTGGGGTGTGCTCGACGTCTCGCTCGACGAGCTTCTCGGCCCGGACGGGCAGCAGCACCGCCGGTACATCGTCTGCGGGACCGGTCACTACATCGGCCTCGACGTGCACGACTGCGACGCGTCCCGGCCGGAGGCGTACTTCGCCGGCACCATCGAGGCCGGGATGGCACTCGCGGTCGAGCCGGGGCTGTACTTCCACCCGAACGACGAGACCGTCCCGCCGGAGCTGCGCGGGATCGGCATCCGGATCGAGGACAACGTCGTCGTCCACCAGGACCGTCTCGAGATCCTCACCGAGGACCTCCCGATCACGACCGACGGTCTCGAGCAGTGGACCCGGTCGCACCTCAACTCCAGGTAATCAAAATTACCCGTCACGAACAGTAACGTTCGCCGCCGCCCGACGATGTACAGGGCGGGGGGAGGGCCGACTCGGCCCGGCGCGTGGCAAGTGGGGGGCCGCGGATCACGCGCCCGGCCGAGTCGGCCTCAACTGGGGCCAGGGGGGACCCAGGATTCCTGGGCACGGGGAGTAGTCAGCATGAACCTACGAGTGCGAGTCATGAACTGCGGCAGCCGGCACTGGTACGCCGACATCGACGACGCCGACGATCCGCAACCGGACGACCCGTTCTGGTACGTCGACAACTGCCGGACCCAGGCACAGGCGCTGGAGAGCGCCTGCGCCGAGCTCCGGCTGATGGCGGGCCGGCTGGTCCGTGGTGATCACCTCGACCGCGTTCTCGAAGTGACCGGCGTACCGGTCTGACCCGTCACCCGGCGGGCTGTACGGCGGCGCAGCTGCTGCCGCGCTCCGGTACGTCCCGCGCGATCAGGTAGTTGTCGATCGTGCTCTCCATGCACGGGCTCTTCGAGTAGCTCCCGTGTCCCCACCCCTCGTACGTCAGCAGTACGCCGTACCGTCCGAGCTGACGCTCAACGCTCTGGGCCCACGCGTACCCGGTGGCGGGGTCGTGGATCGCGTTGGCGAGCAGTACCGGCGTCTTGAGCCCACGGACCTTCAGCACGTGCTGCGGGTTGTTCGCGGGCGGTGAGCCGAGACAGATCGACACAGCCATCAGCTGACCCGGGTAGCGCAGGTCCTGGTTGTTCCGTGCGAGCCGCTGGAGGTGTCCGGCGTACTCGCGGTAGCTGCGGACCGGGAGGTTCCAGTCCTGACAGAACACCGCCAGCGGGTACGGCGCGACTCCCGTCTGCACGGGCTTCGGGGGCGTGACACCTACCTTCAGCATCTCGGCCAGCGCAGACCACTGTGGTCCGTAGAGCGCCCGGAACACGGCGAAGCTCAGTGTGAACGGGTCAGGCGACTTCGCGAGCAGATCCGCCCAGAGCGCGTGGATGTCGCGACCGTGCAGCGCACAGGCCGTTGTGGCGTTGCACCACTTCACGAACTCGTCGAACGAGTCCTGTACCGCGGCCGCCTGGTCATCGAGGAAGTCACCAGTACTCGACGAGCTGTGGTCGCTCACGCTCTCCAGCACCATCGCGCGGACCCGGTGCGGGTAAGTCTCGGCGTACTGCGCGCCGAGCACAGTCCCGTACGAGCTGCCGTGGAATGAGATCGTGGATTCACCGAGCGCTCGCCGTACGGCGTCGACGTCGCGGACCGTCTGCCAGGTGTCGATGTGGTCGTACAGCGGCCCGGTGTGCTCGCGGCAGTCCGTCGCGAGCCGCCGGTTGTAGGTGATTGTGGCGGTGAACTCCGCGGAGTTCTTGATGATCGGCGACGGCTGCTTGTTCAGCAGGTCGGCCGAGCAGCGCACCGGGTTGCTGCGCGCCACTCCGCGCGGGTCGAAGCTGACGATGTCGAAGCGGTTCTGCAGATCGGTGCTGAACCGGTCGATGCCAGTCTTGATCCGGTCGACTCCCGAGTCCCCGGGACCGCCCGGCCCGAACACCAGGACGCCGACGCGTTCGCTCGGCACCTTCGCCGGACGGCGCGCGATCGCCAGCTCGAACGTGGCGCCGCCAGGATCACGCCAGTCGACCGGCAACCGGAGCGTCGCGCACTGCGAGCCGCGGACCTCGGCGGGGTCGTCCTTGCCCTCGGGCTTGCAGTCGGTCCACTGCACCCCGGTCGTGGTGGCAGCTGTGGGCAGAGTTGTCAGCCCGGCGGCTGCGACGCCGAGCAGTACGGCGCCGGTGACGGCGCGCTGGGTGAACGTCATGCCGCCGATCCTTCGGCAATCGCTTGCTACCGGCATCAGGGAGCCGCCCTCGGGCGACCCCGAACGCGGCTTGGGGGGATTGTTAGGGTCGGCGTTGATGATTACCAGACATGCGGCGTGGTTCCGGGCGGTGGCGATCGCCGAGGCGGTCTCGTGGACCGGATTGCTGATCGGGATGCTGTTCAAGTACGTGCTGTCCGACAACGAGATCGGGGTGCAGATCTTCGGCCCGATCCACGGCGGCATCTTCATCGCTTACGTGATCACCGTGCTGGCGGTGCGCGGGCCGTTGCGGTGGTCGTGGCCGGTCACGTTGGCGGCCCTCGCGGCCGGCATTCCCCCGCTGTTCACCTGGTTCTTCGAGATCTGGGCGGTCCGTACCGGCCGGATTGACGTCGGTGGTGAGACCGCCGTACCGTCCCAGACGTCAGTCAATTCAACAGCCGCATGAACCCGTGCGGGAGAGACCCGGACACGATCCGGGCGCCGTAGGAGCAACTCTCCCCAAGAATCTCTCAGGCACCTTCACCGCGCGGGCGAGGCACCTCTGGAAGGCATCCGCCTGACAGAGCGGGGAGGACACCAAACGGTCAACGACGACCGGAAGGAACCTCCACACGATGGCGATCAGCGTCTTCGACCTGTTCAGTATCGGGATCGGCCCGTCGAGCTCCCACACCGTGGGACCGATGCGTGCGGCCCGCACGTTCGCGCGCGGTCTCGCCGACGACGGCCTGCTGGCCGCGACGACGACCGTCCAGGCCCAGCTCTTCGGCTCCCTCGGCGCCACCGGGCACGGGCACGGCAGTAACAAGGCCGTCCTGCTCGGCCTCGAGGGTGCCGACCCGGAGACGGTCGCCACGCACTCGGTCGACGCCCGCGTCGAGACGATCCGCGAACGCGGCCGGATCCTGCTGGCCGGTACCCACGAGATCGGGTTCGACGAGAACACCGACCTGCTCATGCACCGCCGCAAGGCGCTCCCGTACCACCCGAACGGGATGATCTTCGTCGCCCGCGACGCCGCCGGCGCCGTCCTGCGGGAGCGCACCTACTACTCGGTCGGCGGCGGATTCGTCGTCGACGAGACGGCCGCCGCGGGCGACCGGATCGTGCCGGACACGACCCCGCTGAAGTACCCGTTCACCACCGGCGCGGAGCTGCTCGACCGGTGCCGCGAGTCGCAGCTCTCGATCAGCGAGGTGATGCTCGCGAACGAACTCGCCTGGCGGACCGAGGACGAGGTCAAGGACGGTCTGCTGCACATCTGGCAGGTCATGCAGGACTGCGTCCGCGAAGGCTGCGAGACCGAGGGCATCCTGCCCGGCGGGCTCAAGGTGCCGCGGCGCGCCCACGCCCTGCACAAGAAGCTCAGCCAGGATCCGTGGTCGGTCGATCCGCTCAAGGTGATGGACTGGGTGAACCTGTTCGCGCTCGCGGTCAACGAGCAGAACGCGTCCGGCGGCCGGATCGTCACCGCCCCGACGAACGGTGCCGCCGGCATCATTCCCGCCGTCCTGCACTACTACCGGCGGTTCGTGCCCGGGGCGACCGAGGACGGTGCGGTCCGGTTCCTGCTGGCCGCCGGGGCGATCGGCGTGCTCTACAAGGAGAACGCGTCGATCTCCGGCGCCGAGGTCGGCTGCCAGGGCGAGGTCGGCTCCGCCTGCTCGATGGCCGCCGCCGGCCTGTGCGAGGTGCTCGGCGGTACGCCGGAACAGGTCGAGAACGCCGCCGAGATCGCGATGGAGCACAACCTCGGCCTGACCTGCGACCCGGTCGGCGGGCTGGTGCAGATCCCGTGCATCGAGCGGAACGCGATGGCGTCGGTGAAGGCGATCAACGCGACCCGGATGGCGATGCACGGCGACGGCGTGCACGTGGTCACCCTCGACAAGGTCATCAAGACCATGCGCGAGACCGGCGCCGACATGAAGATCAAGTACAAGGAGACGTCCCGCGGCGGCCTCGCCGTCAACGTCATCGAATGCTAGTAACACCAGTACCAGGCTGAACCGCCCGCCGCCCGGGATACTGGGGACATGGGCGAGCTCGGCAGGACGTTGCACGCGTGGCGTGACCGGGTGACGCCTGCGGAGGTCGGCCTGCCGGCCGGAGGGAAACGGCGGGCGCCGGGCCTCCGGCGTGAGGAGCTGGCACACCTCGCCGGGCTGTCGGTCGACTACATCGTCCGGCTGGAACAGGGCCGGTCGGACTCGCCGTCGGTCCAGGTACTGACCGCGCTGGCCCGTGCGCTCCGGTTGTCCGATGCCGAGCGCAACCATCTGTTCGTGCTCGCCGGCGAGGTGCTGCCGTCGCCCGGGCGGATGTCGGCGTACCTTCCACCCGGCGTGCAGCGGATCGTCGACCAGTTGGCGGGCGCGCCGCTGTGCGTCACCGACGCCGCCTGGACGGTGATCACCTGGAACCCGCTGTTCGCGGCGCTGATCGGCGACCCGTCGCCGTGGCAGGGGCGGTGGCGGAACATCATCTACCGGCACTTCGTGGACCCGGGCGACCGCGTCGTGATGACACCGGATCAGCAGCAGAACTTCCGGGCCGCGATGGTCACCGACCTGCGCGCGTCCCTCGCCCGGTATCCCCGCGATCCGGACCTTCGGGCGTTGATCGAGGAACTCCGTGCCGGGTACGACGACTTCGCGCGACTGTGGGACCAGCCCGTCGTCGGCTTCCACCAGAGCGAGCAGAAGACGATCCGGCACCCGGAGGTAGGCACTTTCGACATCGACTGCGACGTGCTCGCGATCCCGGGCAGTGACCTGCGCATGGTCGTCTACACCGCCGCCCCGAACACCGAGGCCGCCGAGAAGCTCCGGCTCCTGTCGGTGATCGGGCTGCAGGCGCTCACCTGATCAGGACCGCAACCGCCAAGGGGTCCTCGACCTGGGCGTTGTGCCCGAGGCCGGGAAGCGTGACGACCTGGTCGTGCAGAGCGTGCAGTTCGGCGTCGCTGTTCATCGGGTCCCGCTCACCGCGAGCGAGCACCACGTCGGCCTGACTCGCCGCGATCAGTGCGGCCAGGTCCGGAGCGCCGACGCCGAAGGTCGCGGGGTCCATGGCGAGGCGCCACCGGCCGTCCTCCTCGCGCAGGCCGTGGTCGACGACGGGCTCGGCCGGGTCCACGAGTCCCTGGAGGCCGGAAACCTTGAGGAATCTCGCCGCTGCCTCGTCGCGGGTGTCGAACCAGGCGACCGGCTTCTGGGCCAGCGCGTTCGCCCGACCCAGGTCGTCCGCGGTCCAGGTCACCTTCACCCCGAGCGCGACGACGCGGTTGACGGTGACGTCGTACCGTCCGCTCGCCAGTTCGAGTGCCACCACGCCACCCAGTGAGTGGCCGATCAGGACGACGTCGCGGCGTACCGGGAGATCCGCTGCGACCGCTGCGGCAAGGGCGGCGAAGGTGTACGACGGGAGCGGGGCGGCTGTGCCGTGGCCCGCGAGGTCCGGAGCGTGGTTGGTTTGCGGCCAGGAGGACCAGACGCGGCCGTTGGCTCCGAGACCGTGCAGCAGTACCAGATTCGCCATGAGAGCAGGTTGGCAGAGGAACAGCGATGCGGTGGGCGGATCGGCGCGTTGTCAGCTAACGCACTGCATTCCTACGAATGCGTAAATGGTTCAGAATTACTAGACCATTACGTTCTGGCGTGGAATTTCTTCCAAGGGCTGTTTGAAACGACTCATCACCCGATACTCTCCGAGTCTTGTGAATCCGATGCCTGCCAAGGCTTCCCGCCGCCCGCCCTGGCAGAACCCGCGGCATCGCCGCCAGGCAGCCGCCGGTGCCGGCGTCCTGTTGCTCGGCTACGCCGTGCTGTTCTTCGTGGCTCTGCTCGGCGGCCCGCGGATCGGCGCCGGGTTCATCCCGCTACCGGGCGGCGGCCCGAAACCGGCCGCCCCGATCGCCGGCCCGCAGCCCGGCGAGCCGACCCAGAACGTCGCGGTACTCCCGCCGCGCACCACCCCCACGCCGGCCGCCACACCCGGCGCGCTCCCCACCGCCACCGCCGTAGCGACCCCGTTGCCGACAGCAACCATGCCGGGCGAGACGCAGCGACCGGTCGGTACCACCAGTACGCCGTACCCGACGCTCGTCCCAGGCACACCGACACCGCAGATCGTCGAGACCACCGACCCGACCATCCCGGTCGCCACCAAGCGCCCTCCCACCGTGCCGACCGCGCCGCCCACGAACCCGACCACCACGCCAACGGCGCGTCCCACCACGTCAACAACCCCCACCGCACCGCCACCCACCAGCACCACCCCGAGCCCGCCACCCACCACTCCCACCACCCCTGACAACCCCGGAGGCCTGGGCGGCATCCTCGGCTCCCTCCTGGACAAACTCGGCCTCTAGGTTTCGAATGTACGTGTGTTAGGGTTGGTACATGTCGATGAAGCGCACGAACGTGTACGCCGATCCGGAGGATCTGGCGCTGATCAAGGACGCTTCTCGGCGGCGCGGGATCCCGGAGGCGGAAATCATCCGCGAGGGCATCCACCTGGCCGCGATGGCGAACCGGGTGTGGGACGAGCCACTCGACTGGCCGACCTTCGACGGCACCGGTGAGCCGGTGACGAAGGAGGAGATCCGCGCCGAGTTCGCGCGTCGTACCGACCAGTGATTCTTGTCGCCGACACCTCCGGCATCATCGCGGCCTTCGATCGCAACGCACCGGAGGGGCCGTCCTGCAGGCAGCTTCTGCAGAACGCCGGGACCGTCATCTTGTCGCCGCTGGTTCTCGCGGAGGTGGATCATCTCGCCCGGGCCCGGCTCGGTGCGGCAGCGCGCTCGACGATCCTCGAACTGTTGACCACCCAGGTGCGAAGGATGCGCTTCCAGGTGGCGGACATCGGCGCCGAGACTCTGACGGCCGCGCTCGCCGTGATGAGCCGATATGCCGATCTGGATCTCGATCTCGCCGACGCGGTGACTGTCGCACTGGCTGCCGACTACCGTACCGACGTGGTTCTGACGCTCGATCGGCGTGACTTCCGCGCGCTCCGACCACTGACCCCGCACAAGTCGTTCAGATTGTTTCCTGACGACCTCTAAGGGCTCTAGTACGCCTCGACTTCGGTGGTGTCGGCGTTGCCGCCTGGGCGGGGTTGCAGGTTGACCTGCCAGGCCTGGTTCTTGCCGAAGGTCTGGTCGAACTTCTTGAACGAGCAGCCCGACCGGAACCTGCGGTGCTCCGCGTCCCAGTCCGCGCCACTCTTGAAGTACAGGCGGTACGCGCCGCCGATCCGGTTCACGGTCGCGGACTCGGTCGCCCGGAGATACACCATCACCTGGGGAGTCCCCGGCGGCTTCCCGTCGCTGACGATCGAGATCGCGACGTCCTTCGCCGTACCGTTGGTGATCTTGAGCCGTCCCATCCCTTCCGGGTCACGCCGTACCAGGACGTCGCCGTTGTCGGGTCGCACCTGCTCCGGCGCGGGACCCGGATCGGGAAGCGTCCGGCCGAACGTCAGCTTGAGCCGCTGCAGTTGCACGAGCGCGGCGCCGAGGTCGGCACGGAGTTGCCGTTGCACCTGCTGCGAGGTGTACGCCGTACCGCCGCAGCGCGCGTCCTCCTCGGTCTTCTCCGCCGAACTCGTCAGCCGCGTCGCCGCCACGCCGATGCGCTCCTGCAGCAGCGGGTGTACGGCGGTCAGCCGGGACGTCACCGTCAGCGCGGACAACCGGACCGCGACCGTGTTGAGCGACTCCGCGAGCGTGCTCACCGCGTCGCTCAGACCCTCGGGCGTCCGGACCCGGGTCAGCGCCCGCGCCGGCCCGGCCAGCACCTGGTCGATCCGGGTCAGCTCGGCCTGATAAGCCGTCGTACCCAACGGACCCGCGGCCGGCACCGAAGACGCCGGCGCCGGTGCGGCATTACTCGAAGAGGTCGCGACAGGACTCGGGGCAGGCTCCTGCTCCCCACCGCAACCCGCCACCAGCAACAGCCCAGCACACAGCGCAACCCAGCACTTCATCCCCACCCCAACCCCCAGGTCCCCAACCCGTGAGAATCAAGGGTAAAGCATCAGTCCCGTGGTGCGGGACGGACGAACGGGAACGCCAGTGTGCTGCGGATGTTCTGGCCGGTGAGCATCATCATCACCCGGTCGACGCCGATGCCCAGGCCGCCGGTCGGAGGCATCGCGTACTCGAGCGCCGACAGGAAGTCCTCGTCCAGCGACATCGCCTCGGGGTCGCCGGCGGCGGCCTTCAGGGACTGCTCGGTGAGGCGCCGGCGCTGCTCGACCGGATCGACGAGCTCGGAGTACGCCGTACCGATCTCGGCCCCGAACGCGACCAGGTCCCAGCGCTCCGCGAGCCGTGGATTCGTCCGGTGGTTGCGGGTCAGCGGCGACGTCTCGAGGGGGAAATCGGTATAGAACGTCGGCAGCGTGGTGTTCGGCTCGACGAGTTCGTCGTACAGCTCCAGGACGAGTTCACCGGCCGACATCTCGAAGGTCGTGTGGACGCCGTGCTCCGCGCACAACGCCCGGAGCTCGTCCGCGGGGGTCTCCGAGTCGATCACCGTACCGGCGGCCGCGCCGACCGCGGCGTGGACGGTGACGACCGGCCACTCGCCCGAGATGTCGATCTCCTCCCCGTCCCGGCGGACGACGGGTTTGCCGTAGACCGCGGTGGCGGCCTCGATCAGCAGCTCGCGGGTGAGTTCGCGCATCACGTGGTAGTCGGCGTACGGCTGGTAGGCCTCGACCGAGGTGAACTCCGGGTTGTGGGTCGCGTCGGCGCCCTCGTTGCGGAAGTTCCGGTTCAGTTCGAAGACCTTGCCCATCCCGCCGACGCTCAGCCGCTTCAGGTACAGCTCCGGCGCGATCCGCAGGAACAGCTCGGTGTCGTAGGCGTTGATGTGCGTGACAAACGGCCGCGCGTTCGCGCCGCCGTGCACCGCCTGCAGCATCGGCGTCTCGACCTCGATGAACCCGCGCGTCTCGAAACCGTTGCGCAGGGCCCGTACCGCGGCGCTGCGCTGCTGCATCATCCGCAGCGAGTCCGGGTTCATCACGAGGTCGAGGTGCCGCTGCCGGACGCGCGCCTCGGGGTCGGTGAATCCCTTCCGCTTGTCGGGCAGCGGGTGCAGGCACTTGGCCGCCATCACCCAGGACGTCGCGGCGATCGACAGCTCACCTCGACGGCTCGTGACGACCTCGCCGGTGACGCTCACGTGGTCGCCGATGTCGACGAGTCGCTGCCATCGGTCCAGCGGTACGTCGCCGCAGGACTCGGCCGTCAGCATCACCTGCAGTTGCGTGAGCCCGTCCTGCAACTGCGCGAACGCGAGGCCGCCGTGGCTCCGCATCCGCAGCACCCGGCCGGTCACGGACGCCGTGTGCCCGGTGCGATGGTCCGGCGGCAGGTTCGGGTACAGCTCCCGGACCCGTTCCAGGGTCTCCGTCCGCGGCACCTCGACCGGATACGGATCGATGCCTGCGGCAACGAGCTCGGCGAGCTTGGTACGCCGGATCTGCTCCTGCTCGGTGAGTTTCCGGGTCGGCAACGCCGGCCGCAGCAACTCCACTTCCTGTTCCTGTACGGCGGTTGCGAACGCGCGACCGTCCGCGGCCATGATCGCGTGCCGCTCCGCCGTCTCGACACTGTCGACGCGGGTCCACGGCCGCGGCGCCGGCAGGAAGCCTTCCGCCGTACCGGCCGCCAGGACCACCTGCGCGAGCGACGCGCCGCGCGAGTAGCACATCAGCCGCGGCGACCAGCGCGGCAGGTACTTCTCGTTCGACTGGTACAGACTCTCCAGTTGCCAGAAGCGCGATCCCGCGGTCAGCAACGCGTTCGTGAGCCGCAGTACCGGTCCCGCGCCGACCCGTTCGGCGTCGCTGAAGATCTCCCGGAACATCGCGAAGTTCAGCGAGATCCGATGCACCCCGAGGTCGCCGCAGGCATCGATCAGCGAGGTCACCATGAACTCCATCAACCCGTTCACGGACTCGGGATCGCGCCGCATCAGGTCCAGCGACACACCCCGGACACCCCACGGGGCGAACGACAGCAGCCCGCGGACGACGCCGTCGGCGTCCCGCGCGATCACCATCACGCAGCGCGCGTCGGCCGGATCGCCGAGCCGCCCGAGCGCCATCGAGAACCCGCGCTCGGTCCGGGCCCCGCGCCACTTCTCCGCGAGGTGGACGTACTGCGCCAGCGTGTCCGGTGACAGGTCTCCGTGCCGGACGACCTCGGCGTGGTACCCGGCGCGCTGGACCCGCGTCACGGCCTGGCGCACCGGTCGCATCGTGCGGCCTTCGAGGGTGAAGTCCGCGACGTCGATGATCGCCTCGTCGCCCATCGACAGCGCGCGGAGGCCGGCGTCGACGTACGCCTGGGCCGCCTCCTCGCTGGCCGACAGGACCGCCGGGGACCACCCGTACCGGCGGGCTTCTTCGAGCCAGCGCTGGATCGCGGCCGGCCAGGCGACCGGATCGCCGAGCGGATCACCACTCGCCAGGCTGACGCCGTTCACCACCCGGTACGCGATCGCGGCGTCGTTGCCCGGCGCGAACACGACTGCCTTGTCCCGGCGGGTCGCGAAGTATCCGAGAGAGTCCCGTTCACCGTGCAGCAGGAGCAGGCGCCGTACCTCGAGTTCTTCGGGCTGGGTGAGGTACCGGACCCGCTGGACCGAGCGGAGGAAGATCCAGAACGCCAGCACCAGCGAGGCCGCCGAGATCGCGCCGACGGTCAGACCGATCCAGCCGTGGCCCTCGTGACCGCCCATCTTGCTGCGCGACTGGCCGAGCGCGGCGATCACGGCCCAGCCGATCTTCTGCCGCTGCCCGCTGAGCGTGCGCGGGAAGATCTGGGTCAGGGTGATGCTGACCGCGATCGAGATCAGCATGCCGAACACCAGCGCGCCGATCGCGAGCCGCCGGCTACCGGGCGCGAGCCGGGCCGGGAAGGCGCCCCGGATCTTCCACAGCAGAACGACGATCGCGGCCACCACGATCGCCTGGACGATGCCCCACTCCAGGTCCGCGACGGTGGCCGGCCCGAAATCGCGGAGCAGGTCCGCGTCGGTCGGGTTGGCCAGCCGGACGCTGGTGAACGCGATCCCGGCGACCTGCGCGAGGAACCAGAGCGCTTCGAAGACCCACAGCACCCAGAGCAGGGCAGCTCGCTTACCGCGCAGCAAGGCGCTGCCGACCACCGCGAGGTAGACGGCGGAGAAGACCGTGTGCCCGGCCGGGATGCCGACGAAGTCGAACGCGAAGTCGACGTGCCTGACGAACCTCGGAGCCGCGACATGCAGCGGGATGGCGATGAACGACCACACCGAGGCGAGCACGACGACGCGGCCGACCCAGACCGCGGCCCGCTGCTGCCACACCGGGATCACTGCTGCTTGTTCCGACCGCACCAGCCGATCATCCCACTAGTTCGCTGCGACTTCGGTCGACCTAGCACTACCTCGACAGTACAGCTGACGCCACAGTCAATACTTTGGTTGACGTGGGAGGGTCTTGTGTATGGCCACCGTCCCTTACCGCCTCATCCGCAACCTCATGCTTGCCGCAGGCGTGCTCTACTGCAGCCTGCTGCTCGAGGCGGCCGCCGGGTTCCCGCTGGATGTCCACAGCTCCTTTCTGAGCGAGCTGGGGGCGCGGGACCAGTCCACGAGTCTCTACGCGCGGGGGATGGACCTGGCCACGGGTGTGTTGCTGCTGGTCGCCGTACTGCTGGCCAGGCCGGTAGCGCGAGCGCAACGGGAGCTGACCGGGTTGCTGATCAGTACGGCGGTGTTCGGGCTCGGTACGTTGTTCGACTCGTTCTCGCCGATGGACTGCGCGCCGTCGGCCAGTGCGGCGTGCCGAGCATCTGAGGCGAACGGCCAGGTCGGGGTGGCCTTGGTGCTCCACGAGGTGACGTCGACGCTCGCAGGTCTCGGGAGCATCGCCATGGGCGTCTTCGCGGTCCTCGTACTCCGCAAGAACGGCTGGGGCGGTCCGTGGGGTAAGGCAGTCGCCGTACTGGCCGGAGCGGTCGCTGTGACCCAGACGTGGCTCGGTCTCCAGACCGGGAGCGACGTCCTCACCGGCAACGAACTGGATGCCCCGGGCATCCTGCAGCGCGTCTCGGTCGCACTCGTCTGCTTAATGCTGGGGACAGTGTTACCAGCATTGAGGCACGCTTTATCTCGATGACCGTGACGTGGATCGTGGTGCCCGGGCTGGCTGAGACTCCGGAGGAGTTCGGCCGGCTTGTCGAGTTGCTCCCGGACGAGGACGTTCGCGTCATCGACCCGTGGCGTACGCCGATCGCGTCGGACGTCGACGCGCTGCGGGCGGCTGCCGGGGTGCGACCCGATGCGGAGATCGGGCTGATCGGGCACTCGATCGGTGGACTCGCGGCCCTGCGCTGGGCGCTGACTCGGCCGCTCGAGGTCACCCGACTGGTGCTGGTCGACAGCAGCCTCACGTCGGAAACGGGATGGCGTGCGTTCTATCCCGGGACGCGGGGCGACCGAGCGGTTCGCGCGGTGGCGCGGTTCCTCGGACGGGTCGGCGTACCGCAGCTGCTCGGTCCCGCGCTCCGACGGTTGATCGTGCGGCTCGGCAGCACGTCGAACCACGACCTGTTGTCAAAGGCAACAGCCAAGGCCCGGTACGGCGAGGCCACGTCGTGGCTCCTCTTCTGGGACGAGCTCGCAAGCAGCTGGGAATTGGCCGCAGAGGTGGCCAAGCTGACCGCCGGCCCGGTCAGCACGATCGCCCCGACAACCCTCCTGGTAGCAACCGGCGGCACCTCCCGCCCCACCGCCAAATCCTGGCTAGCAGGCCAACAACACCTGGCCAACGCCCTGCACGCAACAGTCGAGGTCCTCCCCGACTCAGCCCACCTGGTCCACCTGGACCGCCCCGATGCGATCGCCACCGCCGTCCGCCGATAGCTGGAGTGCGTTTACAGCAGCAACTTGGCAGTACGGCGAAAGTAGCCGCCACGAATGTCACTACAGCCCCGATAGCGGCACTATTTTGCCGATATCGGCACCGAAGCGGTCTGGGCCGTAAGTTCGTCGGGGGTCGACAACGGTTCCTCCTGCACCGGCCGCCTCGGTGCCCTGCTCCAGGAACCGACTCGCAACCATCTGGCCGCACCAGCCGTCGGGGTTGGGAAAGAATTCGTCACGCAGTGGCGAATAGTTACCCAGCTCCCCCGGGTCGGGCGTCATGGGCGGCTCTCGACGAACTTGCGGTGGGGGCCACGAAGTACTCGTAAGGCTCGTGGTGTTGCCCGGAAGCAAGCCTCTTCCGCTCCGCCCCCTGGGTGTCGTACGCTCGCTCCACTGAAACAGTCGTGGCAGTGATTTTCTGTAGTGGGTGGGCACAATGAGTTATCGGTGGACATGGTTTCTCGAAGATGTCGGGGCGCACTGGCGGCGGATTCATCGGCTGTACGTGAGCCGCGCGTACAGCTGGGGTGCCTGGTGATCGTCATTACGTGCTCGGTGTGTGATCGGCGCATGTTGCTGCCGATGAGCATGGTGACGGGGCTGGACCGCCGGGTTGATCTGGCGGGACAGGTGCTCTACGAGCTCACCTACACCTGCTGGTGTGGTGCGCCCGGTGTGAAGGTCGTGAAAGGGCCTGTGGCGGCTAGGTAGTGCTGGTCATCGCCGGTGTGGGCAGCTTGCGTTGCCAGACCTCGTCGAGGGCCATGCGCATCGCACCGGTCACCACAGCGTCCTCGGCCAGGGCAGAGAGCTCCAGCTTCGGGTGATTGAGCGTCAGTAGGCGCAGCTGGTCCGAGATGGCGTCCAGCAGTACGGCGCCGGCGCGGGCGACACCGCCACCGATCACCACCGCGGTCGGGTCGAGTACGAGCACAGACGGAGCCAGTGCGCGCGCGAACGTCCGGGCGACCTGCTGTACGACGGCCTGCGCTACCGGGTCACGCTCCGCCGCAGCGGCGAACACGTCCGCGGTGTCCAGCTGCTCGCCACCCAGCTCGGCCAGCCGCGACTTCGGGTTGTCCAGCGCGGCCTGACGACCCAGTGCCGCGATCGCCTCCGAACCGACCGCGCGCTCGAGCGGTCCGCGGCTGTCCTCCGGGTTGATCACGTCGTCCGTGTCGGTGGCGATGAAGCCGATCTCACCGGCCGCGCCGGTGCCACGGTGCAGCCGGCCGTCGATGACGATGCCCGCACCGAGCCGCTCACCCCACTGCACCGCCAGCAGCGTCCCGGTACCGCCACGCGCGGCGGCGATCGCCAGTGCGGCGAGGTTGGCGTCGTTGTCCAGCATGACCGGGCAGTCGAGCAGCCCGCGGACGTGCTTGATCAGGTCGATCGCCGACCAGCCCGGCACACTCGGGACCAGCTGGACCCGGCCGGTGTGCTCGTCGACGATGCCAGGGCTCGCGGCGACCACGGCGGCGATGTCCTCGGCCGGCACCTCGGCCTCGGCCAGGGCCTCGTTGATGACCTCACCGATGACGCCGAGCAGCTCCTGTGCGGTCCATCCGGGTCCGGAGCGACGTACCAGCGACAGCTTGCGGCCGGCCAGGTCGGAGACGCCGACGGTGACCCGGTGTGGGCCGACGTCGAGTCCGAGCACCGGCGCCGCACGCCCACGCAGTGAGACGCGGATCGCCGGGCGGCCGAGCGAGCGGTCCGCGGAGTCGGGGCCGTGCTGCTGCAGCCAGCCGGCGTCGAGCAGCTCGTCGACGGCCTGCGCGACCGTCGGCCTGGCCAGGCCGGTCCGTTCGACCAGCTCGGCGACGCGCAACGGTGCGGGCGCGGAGCGGCGTACCGCGTCCAGGACCGCGGCCACGTTGATCCGCCGCAGCATCGTCGTACCGCCGCCGCCGACCGTTCCCTTGCTCATGTCCGACCCCTTGCTTGCCACCCGCACAGTATAGATAGCGAGCGTTCGTAAATACTGTCCATTGACCGCATCGATTGGCGGATACCGGTGCGTGAGTCGACAACTTAGTCCTGAAGCACGGTCCTGGCGAAACTGCTCAGGGCCTCCCGGTCCGGTTGCTGGGTCTTGGTCATCAGGCTGGCCACGTGCTTCTCGACGGTTCGCGGCGAGATGTGCAGCCGGGATGCGATCGACTTGTTCCCGATCCGGTCCACCAGCAACCGGCACACCTCGTACTCGCGCGTGGTGACGCCCATCTGCCTGAGGTACGCCGGAACCTGTTCCGAACCGCTCCGCCGTTGTGACACTGTCGCACCGAACTGCCGCATGAGGCTGCGACACGCACTCGCCACCGCCTGGATGTCGGCGTTGTGGAAGTAGTCCTCGGCCTGCCGCAACCAGGCGACCGGTTCACCCCACCCGTCCGCGTGAGCGGGCTCAGCCACCAGCCGGAGGCCGAGGTGGTGCGCCATCGGGTACAGCGACGCGGTCTCCGCCGCTGCGAGCACCATCTCGTTCGCCGCCTCCACCTGACCGTCGCGTCCGAGCAGTACGGCGTGCGCCAGCTGGACGAACTGTTTGTTCCACCGCATGCCACTGGCAGCAGTCGCAGTGACCACCTCGAAGTGCGCCCAGCCGTTCCGCCCGGACAGCACGCCGAGCAGGAGCGCGAGACCGTTCTTGCCTGTCAGGTGCAAGGTGGTCGGGTTCTGAGCGTCGTAGGCGAGCGCCTGCGCCAGCTCAGAGTCGGCCAGCTCGCGGTTCTCCTCCAGCAACGCGCAGAACGTCCGCGCCAGTCCATAGGAGTACGGGAGCTCGTATGACGCCCGCTCGCCGCCCCAGCTCGCGACCTCGGTCAGGGTCGCCTCCATCGCGGACCGCCGGCCCTGATGCGCTTCCAGCGTTGCCTTGATGGTCAGGAAGTATGTCGCGGGCCGACCCATCCGCAGTCGCCGGGTGACCCGGACACCCTCGGCGATGATCTCGTCGGCCCGCGCGTACTCGGACCGCAGGATCGCTTGCTGGCCGAGGATGCTGTCCACCTCATACATCAGCGGGATCGCGCCGATCCGCAGTGCTTGCTGCCGGGCCCGCTCGAGCTCGACGATGCTGCCGTTCGCGAGGCAGATGGTGCCGGCCTGGAAGAAGTGCGAGGTGACCCGCTGGAACGTCATCCCATGGTCTTCGGCGATCTGTCGCGCCCGATGGAAGTAGTCGATCGACTGATCTGGGTCGTGCTCGCGGGCCAGGATCCCCAGTAATTGCAGGGCTTCGCAGGCCACCTCGGGCAGCTCCGCGCGTTCGGCCGCCGCGGCCGCGCGGGTGGCCAGCTCGGTCGCGGCCTGGATCCGCCGAGGGCTCTGGCGGGCGAGCTCGAGGTTCGCGGCGACCCCGTCGACCGGCGCGAGGTCGGCGTCCTCGGGGTCTGTGCCGAGCAACGAGCGAGCGGCCGCGACATGGCCGAACGCGACCGACGAGCGTCCCGCCATCATCTCTGCGTTCGCGAGCTGGACGTACAGAGCGGCGAGCTTGCGGCTGTCGAGGTTGCGGTCGGCCAGTTCGTCGACGGTCGCGGTGTGCGCGGCGATGTGCTCGAAGCCTCCGGTCGCACTGAGCGCGAGCAGCAGCGAGCCGAGGACCTCGGCCCGGTGGCCGATGTCGGGATCGCCGGCGAGCAGGGTGTTCGCGCGGTCCAGCAGGTTGGCCGCCGACCCGGTCGAGCCCTCCTCGAACGACCGCCGTCCGGCCAGGGCGAACAACCGGCCGGCGCGGATCGTGTCGCCGCCGGATTCGGCGAGTTCGGCGACCATCGGGCACCACTCGCCCGGCAGACCGGGATGCAGTTCCTCGACCGCGTCCGCGCAGCGCCGGGCCAAGTCCGAGCGCTCGGTCGGTGTCAGGCCGGCGAGCAGCGACTCGGCGGTCAGCGGGTGCCGGAACGCGTACCAGTCCGGGGCCGGCTCGTCCGGACCGACTAGCTGAGCGGCGAGGCCGGCCCGAAGAGTTGCCAGCAGCAAGCGTTCATCGGTTCCGGTCGCCTTGCGGACCACGGTCAGCGGGAACCGGTGCCCGATGACAGCCGCCAGCACAAGAATGTCCCGCGACTGCGGTCCGAGTTGGGCGGTACGGCTGCTGATACTGCGGACCACAGCCGGCGGGACGTTCGTCTGCAGGTCGTCGACCACCTGCACGCTGCCGTCCGGCCCGGACACCAGTTGTCCGCTGCGGTTCGCCTCTTGCAGCAGTTCCTCGACGATGAAGGGGATTCCGGCGCTGTCGCTCCACAGCTGGTCTGCCAGCTGCTCCGGCACGCCGTCGACCGGAACCTCCAGACAGCCCGCGGCCAGCTCCGCCACCTCGCTCCGATCCAACGGGCGCAGCTCGATCAGCTCCGCCGCACCGCGCTGGGCCGACAGTTGCGCCATTTCGTACGCCGCGCAGATCTCGGACCGCATCGTCGCCACCAGAGAGATAGGCTGCTCGTCCAGGTTGTCGAGCAGGTACTCGATCACCGCGAGCGTCTCCGGGTCGGAGCCGTGCAGGTCCTCGAGAACCAGCAGACAACCGTGGTCCCGGCCGACCAGAGCGAGCAGCCGCAGCACTGCCTCACCGAGCACGACGGGTGACGCAGCCGTGTCGTGTGCGCTGCCGTCGTCCCAGTCCGGCACGAGCCGGCCGAGAACTTGCCGGTACGGGCCGAGGCTGTCCGTCATGGGCATCTCGCCGCGCCGGATCAACGAGAGCAGAGCCTCGGTGAACGGGCGGAACGCAACCATCGTTCCGATCGCGCCGACCCGTCCGCGCAGCATCGTCATACCGGCGTCGAGGGCCTGGGAGGTGGCGGTCGCGGCCAGTCGGCTCTTGCCGATGCCAGGCTCGCCGACCAGGAAGATCGCACCGCCGTGGCCGTCGCGGGCTCCGGCCAGCAGGCGGTCAAGGCTCTCGAGCTCCTGGTCTCGGCCGACCACCCTAGGCGAACGGGTCTGCATGATTGCCAACTGTAACGACTGATGGTTGTCAGCGCAGGAAGTTCGCCGGTGACCGGCCGATCAGGCGAGCGGCCGGCCACTCGGTCAAACGTTCGCTGGCATCGTCCAGCGAATCGTTGGCCCTAGAGCGAGCCGTTCGGCCAGCCGTCGGGGGCCATGACGGCGACCGCCGCGGCGCTCATGCCGACGACCCCGGCGAGGGCCATCGCCCGGGCGCCGACCTTGTGCAGCTTCGGCAACGTGATCGGGCCGAGCGGGTCGGTGCGGTCCGGCGTCGGGTGCTGCTCGTCCACCGGAGTTTCGTGCTGAACATCGTGGTGCTGGGCGGTCATGCTGTTCCCCTTGTCACAGTGTGGGGCTCTGGTGCTGTGCCTCACCGCGGCCCGGTGGTTGGTTCCAGCAACAGCACGGACGGAACCCGTTCGGGGAACGCAAGTCGGAGCAGCCCGTACCCGATCCCTGCCAGACCGGTCAGCAGGCCTGGAGACGGTACGGCGTTAGGTGTCCCGCATTGCGGTCCGTACTGCTGTACTGCCGCGAGCACCAACCCGGCACGACGTCGCCGTGCCGCCTCTGCAGTTGGGTGCTCACGTTCGGCGAGCCACACGAGTGACTCCACCGCGCCGAGCTCGCCGTGGCACAGACTCAGATCGGCGAGCACCGGCCGTTCTGTCGCGGTCCTCAGATAGGAGGTGAGGTCCGCGGGTACTCCTGCCGCCGCCCGGGCCAAAGCGGTGCCGGCGTCACCCGAGCACCACCCGTGGCCGCCCGGAACATCCCGGCGGTCCAGATCGGCGGCCGCTCGGGCGGCGTCGGCGTACCTGTCACCAGGTACGCCGAAGTGCCCGAGCGACCACGCGATGCCCTGGTAGCCACGAGCGAAGCCGCGGACCGCTGCTACTCGGCCACGGAGCCCGCTCTCGACTGTGGCTACCAGGAGGTCTGCATACCGCTCGGCCAGCCGGCCGGCGGCCGGAAGGCCTGCTATTGCTTGCATCGCGGCCAGTCCACCCGCCGCGCCTTCGGCGTACGACGGGAAGTCGGTGGGGTCCAGTGCGACCTGCTCGCTGAGCTCCAGGGACGCGGCCAGCCAGGTGGTGAGGTCACTGTCGCCGAGGAGCGCCGAGAGTAGGTTGAGGCCGTAGCTGATGCCGCCGAGCCCGTGGAACCCGGGGCCGATCAGCTGAGCGGACTCCAGGTCACCCGAGAGGGCTTCGAGCAGTTGCGGGATCGGGCGGATCGCATCGCGGGCCAGCTCGCAGTACTTGCCGGCTCCGGTCAGTACGCCGACCTGTGCGAGGAAGAGCGCCGTACCCGTGTAACCGTTGGACAGGCCGGCGCCCATCTGACGGACGGCCCAGTAGCGGTCGTCGAGCAGTTCGAGGCCGAGCCAGTTGGCCAGGCCGCCGGGCTCGCTGATCACCTGCGCCATGACTTCGTCGGCGATGTCCACGGCCGCGGCCAGCATCTCCTCCGGGTCCGGTGCGGTCGCCCCCACGTGTGGCCGGGTGGCCGCACCGGTGTGGGTGATCGGGCCCGGGCGGGTGGCGAGCGATGCGGAGACCAACCACGCCTGGCGGTGTTCATCGATGTCACCGAGGCTCGCGACCTTCGCCTGGACCGCGGCCAGGCCTTCGGTGGCAAGGACATCGGCGACACGCGTGCCGTCGGACGCCCACAGGTCCCGGCTGTCCGGGCGCGCAGTGAACAGCGGTACGTCGCCCGCCCACAGGTCGGCCAGCTCGCAGGGGACGATCGCCTGCAGCGATTCGTCCGCGTCCCACAGCAGGTCGAGCAGCTGACTGCGGCCGGCCGCGTCGCGCAACGCGTCGGGATGCGTCGACTCGTCCAGCAGGGTCCGGTACAGGCTCGTCGGGCGGGCCACGAACCGCATCTGGTCGGCAGCACAGGCCGCCAGCAACCCGTCCGGCCCGAGCAACTCGTCGCGGTGCCAGGCGATCGCCTCATACGCGGCCCGGAATCCGCTCAGCAGGGCGGGTTCGTGATCCCGCGGCTCCATCAGTTGTCCGTCGAGCATCGGACGGTTGGCAGCGCTCCGCGTCTGCCCAGGTCGCCGGACCAGGTGCATCGAGTCCAGGCCGGCGTCGGCCCAGTCGGCCACGCTCGCGGCTGTTAGCGAGCCGGTGTGCCCGCCCAGCCCGGACACGTCCGAGACACCGTGCTCACCCGGCACGAGCAGCGGCAGCAGTGCCGTGCGGTACACCGATCGGTCGAGCGCTCGGTGCGCCGGATCGAGGGCCAACGCGGACACCGGCACCGGACTGGGGTGGAACAGGGTCTCGATATCCACCAGTACCGGCTGGTCGCCTGCGGCGATCAGGTTCTCGACGTGCATGTCCGTGCCGTCGAGCACGTAGAGCAACGCCAGCAACGCGCCCTGCCGCTGGTAGAACCGCCGTACGCCGGCAACGTCAGAACAGGGCTCGTGAACGACGTACTCCAGCCAGCCGTAGCCGTCGCAGGTGAGTAGCCGGACCGTGCGGATGCCCAGCGACGCCTTGGTGTTCAGCCAGTCCACGAAGGTGTTGAAGTGCTGGTGCAGCTCGAGCGGCCGGGGCTTGTAGACCACCCGTCGGCCGTCCGCGAAGGTGAGGATGGCGGTGCAGCGTCCGCCCCGGTGCGGATCGCCACTGGGCTCGATCGCGGTCAGCGCACCAGGGTCCTGGCCGTCCAGCAGTCCGGTGACGAGAGACTCGCGGTCCTCGGCGAGCCGTGCCAGTAGCTCGAGGTGTCCCTCGACGCTCTGCCGGCACGACTCGCCCAGGACCCGGGCAAGCACCGGGTAGGCGGCCAGAAGCTCCGCCAGTTCGCTCCCTCCGACGAGCCGGTGCGTGAAGTCCAGGAAGCGCGCGGCCGGGGTGTCGCCGGCCAGCTCGCCGCGGTCCCGGGCTCGGGCGAGCTCCAGGACCAGCGTGCGAGCGGCCAACGTCACCAACCGGAGGCCGAGTCGTTGCAGGAACTCCTCGGTGACGGCTCCGGTATGACCGGCCGCGGCCAGATCCTGGCGAGCCGAATCCAGCAACGGCTCCAGGCAACGCATGAGCGCCTGCCGCCAGTCCGTGCCGGACCCATCCGCTGTCGCGGCCGCCCCACCTGAAGTGTGGCCGCCGGTGACACCGGTCCCTGCAGGGTCTCGACCGGCGGCAGGCGCGCTCGGTGGGAGAGAGATGCTGCGTTCCACGTACTCGGCCCAGGCCGGCGCGGACCGGGTGAGGGCGTGGATCTGCTCGTGCTGCCGCAGGCCCGCGGACCACCAGATATCTGGCTGGCCGGTGCGGATCGCGGAGTTGAGCACGCGCTCAGGCTGCCACCGCCCCCTGGGCCCGGGCATGGGTAGTCAGCCCCCATATTTGCGCTGTGATCGGCACCTAGACGGACTGTGGTGGCAGCAGGCCGGTGGACCGGAACGATGCCTGCGCAGTACGGTCCGGAACAAGAGCTCCGAACACCCAAATTCACGCTGCGGAAACACCCCGGCGGATGGGGGCATAACTGCCGGAAGATGGGGGGCGAACCCCCATGCGGATCGGGCCCGTCGCTGCGACCGTGGGCTGGTGCTCACTCCACCTGTTCCCGGTTTGACTGTCTCGGCTCACTCTGTGCTGGACGTCGTACCGCAGCTGCCCGGTCAGTCGGCTGCGGCCGCGCTCCGGGAGACGGCGGAGGTCGCACTGGCCGCTGATGACCTCGGGTACCGCCGGTTCTGGATAGGGGAGCAGCATGGTGTCCGAGGCGTCGGCGGTGCAGCACCGGCGGTACTGGCAGCCGTCCTGGCTGCACGAACGGATCGCATCCGGTTGGGGGCCGGCGGGCTCCTACTGACCAACCACCAGCCGCTGGTCGTTGCCGAGCAGTTCGCTGCGCTCGCTGCGGCGTACCCGGGTCGGATCGACCTCGGTGTCGCGGAGCAGAGCACCGTTGCGCCCAGTACTGCGGCTGCACTCGCGAGTGGTGCGCGCAACACGTTTCCGCAGCGGCTCGACGAGTTGTGCGGGTTCCTGCGCGACGGTACGCCGGGGCGGGCGCCGGTAGGCGACGTACGGCTGTCGCTGGCCGGCCAGGCACCACCTGTGTTCGTACTGGCCGATCGCCCGGCTGCTGCGATGACAGCCGCTGCACGTGGGCTGCCTGTGTTCCTGGCGCATCACTGCGCGGCGGCGACGACACCTGCCGCGATGGCGGCGTACCGCGAGCACTTCGAGCCGACCGGGCCGAAAACGCGGCCGTACATCGCTGCGACGGTCGGAGTGGTGGCGGCGGACTCGGACGAGGAAGCGCTCATCCGGTTCGCCGAGTATGTCCGCGTGCAGAGCCGCCTGGCCGCTGCTGGAGCGCGCGCGACGCCGGGGGAGCTCATGGCGTTGCTGGAGCCCCCGCTGACCGGTCGTGAGCGCGGTAAAGCCGAACGGCTGCTGGACTATCCGGGGCACATCGTCGGCTCCCGTGCGACCGTCGCGGCCGCCCTGGGCGGGCTGGTCGTCGAGACGACCGCCGACGAGCTCATGCTCGTCCCGCTGGCCTTCGACGGACTGATCCGGTCATCGATCCTGCGCAACGTCGCGTCCGCCCTGACCCGGGTCGTCCGCACGGTCCCGAGGTCCGCACCGCCTCTCATCGCCACGGCCTAAGGCCCTGTCTGGCAATCCATCGCCTACTGCGGGGCACTCGGCACGGCACCTCGCCGCACGGGTGCAAAGGCCACGATGCTCCGCATCGAGACCTTCGCCCCCGCACGCCGAGCTACCGCACCGAGCACCTCCTCGCGACGGCGCTGGATCACCAGACAGGACCTAGTCTGGGTGTATGTCACGAGAGCGCGAAGTTGTCGAGGCGTGTCCGACCGAGTTGTTCATCGGCGGTAAATGGGTGGCGGCCTCCAGGACCTTTGCCGTCGAGGACCCGTCGACCGGTACGACGCTCTGCGAGGTCGCTGATGCGCGCCCGGCGGACGGTATGGCCGCTCTGGACGCCGCGGTCGCCGCACAGGCCGACTGGGCCGCGACGGCGCCGCGGGAACGTGGCGAGATCCTCCGCCGCACCTATGAGCTGATGACCGAGCGGGCCGACGACCTCGCGCTGCTGATGACGCTCGAGATGGGTAAGCCGGTCGCCGAGTCCAAGGGCGAGATCGCCTACGCGGCCGAGTTCTTCCGCTGGTTCGCCGAGGAAGCGGTCCGGATCGACGGTGGCTACCAGATCGCGCCGAACGGTGCGAGCCGCTTCCTGGTGATGCGCCGGCCCGTCGGCCCGTGCTTGCTGATCACGCCGTGGAACTTCCCCGCGGCGATGGGTGCCCGCAAGATCGGCCCGGCGGTCGCGGCCGGCTGCACGATGGTGATCAAGCCGGCCGCGCAGACGCCGCTGTCGATGCTCAAGCTGGCCGAGCTGATGACCGAGGCCGGGCTCCCGGCCGGCGTCCTCAACGTGGTCACCACGCACGACGCGGGCGGCGTGATGGAACCGCTGATCCGTGACGGCCGCGCGCGCAAACTCTCCTTCACCGGCTCGACTCCGGTCGGCCGCAAGCTGCTCGAGCAAGCATCGGAGCAGGTCCTGCGGACCAGCATGGAGCTCGGCGGGAACGCGCCGCTGCTGGTGTTCGAGGACGCCGACCTGGACAAGGCCGTCGAAGGCGCGATGCTGGCCAAGATGCGCAACGGCGGTGAGGCCTGTACGGCGGCCAACCGGATCTACGTGCAGTCGTCGGTGATGGCCGAGTTCGCGACCCGGCTGACCGAGCGGATGGCCGCACTGAAGGTCGGCCGCGGCACCGAGGACGGCGTCGACGTCGGCCCGCTGATCGACTCCAAGCAGCGGGACAAGGTGGCCGATCTGGTCGCGGACGCGATCGCGCAGGGCGCCCGCGCGCTGACCGGCGGATCGGTTGCTGAGGGCAACGGGTACTTCTTCCAGCCGACGGTGCTGGCCGACGTACCGCAGAGCGCCCGGCTGCAGAAAGAGGAGATCTTCGGCCCGGTCGCGCCGCTGACCGCGTTCGACACCGAGGACGAGGCCGTACGGATGGCCAACGACACGGAGTTCGGCCTGGTCTCCTACCTGTTCACCAGGGATCTGAGCCGTGCACTCCGCGTCTCCGAACGCCTCGAGGCCGGCATGATCGGCCTCAACCAGGGCATCGTCTCCAACCCCGCCGCCCCGTTCGGCGGCGTAAAACAGTCCGGCCTCGGCCGAGAGGGCGGCGCCATCGGCATCGACGAGTACCTGGACGTCAAGTACGTCGCAATCAACGTCGACTGAACAGGTTTCAGAGTGGCGGCCGGCTCAGTGGGAAGCTGGAAGTTCGACTGACGTCAAGGTGTCGGCGTAAGTCAGGCCCAGGATCTGTGGGTCCAGTCGTCCTTCGTGATTGCCCAGATCTGGAGGTCGTGGATCGTGCCGCGGTACGGGAACGCCTGCCGCAGCGTGCCTTCGAGGACCATGTCGAGTCGCTGTGCCGTGGCCGCGCTCCGGGTGTTGCCGACCGCGCACCGCCACTCGACCCGGTTCAGCCCGCGGGTCCCGATCGCCCAGTCGACGAGCAGGCGACCGGCGCGGGTGATCAGGCCGCGTCCCTCCGCCTCGGCCGACAGCCAGACGCCGAGTTCGCACGCGCCGAAGTTCGCCTCGAACACCCGGAACAGCAACCCGCCGACGAGTTCACCGTCCAGCCGGATCCCGTAGATCCGGCCCTCGTCCGCCGCCTGACGGGTGGCATACCGCTGCAGGAACTTCCTGGCCTGCTCCTCGTCGGTCACCAGGTCGGCCCAGGGGATGTACGGCGAGATGTTCTCGCGCGCCTTGTCCACGTGCGCCGCGAACTCACCCGCCTGCCAGGGCTCCAGTGGTCCGAGTTCGGCGCCCTCACCGAGCTGTACTGCGAACATCAGCCCTCCTCCAATTACATAACAACCGTTACGCAACTGTACACAACAAACGTTCGGTACCATCGGCCCATGCCCGCGAAGACCGATCACGACGCCCGGCGGCGCGACGTGTCCGCCGCGGTCTGGCGCGTCGTCGCCGAGGGCGGGTTCGGTGCGCTCACGCTACGCTCGGTCGCTGCCGAGCTGGGCGCGTCGACGGGTCTCGTGACGCACTACTTCGGATCGAAGCAGCAGCTGATCAGGCACGCCCTGGAGCTCGCCGAAGACCGGACCCGTGCGTCGATCCCGGAAGTGACCGACCTGCGCACGGCTTTGGCGGCAGTGCTGCCGACGACACCGGAAGTGACCGAGATCAGCCGGGTCTGGGTCAGTTCCTGGGACGTCGCTCTCGCCGAACCCGAGCTGCACGCCCTGGAGCGGGCCCGCTACCGCCGCTGGCGGACCCGCCTTCGTCCCCTCGTGATCAAGGCCCAGTCAGTGGGCGACCTGCCGCCCGGCGACCCGGGTGACCTGGCGACCGGTCTGGCCGCGTTCGCGCACGGCTTGGTTGTGCAGGCTCTTTTCGACCCCACGACCTACACACCCAAGCGACAGCTCCGCATCCTGGACACCCACCTGGCCGCCCTGCGCCCCTCAGACTAGGTCGTTCACCGATCGCAAGACCGGTACTGCGATGTCCGCCGGAGCGGCTGCGCCGGTGACGTGGAACGTGTGGCTCTCGCCCGCGGACAGCGTGACGAGGCACGAGTCCACTCGGGCCGCCGCGTCCAACCGGTCCGGGAAGAGCGCCAGGTCCTTCGCCAGCGCGGTCGCTATGACTGTGACGTCGTATCCGTTCTCGGTCGGCGTGACCGTGGCGGTGTAGGCGTCCGCCGCGAGCTGCAGCTGGGTGTCCTCGACGAAGTACGAGTACGCCGTGACGCCGTCGGCGCCGCGCACCTCGAGGTACTCCGCCGCCGGGTTGCCGGCAACCGCAACGGATTCGGGGAGGTCGTTGACGACCGCCGACCGGGCGGCGATCTCGATCGCGAACGTCTCCTGCGCCAGCACGTCGTCGCCGAGCGTCGAGCGCCGCGTGACCGTCACCTCGGTCGACCAGGCCGCGTCGGTGTCGTTGTGTGCGGCAACGACCAGCTGGTCCTCGCGCGGCTGCACGGTCAGCAGCCGGTCGGCGTACACGCGCTTCAACGCGTACCACAACGGCTTCCGGATCCCGTGCCCGTCGACGGCCGCCCATGAGACCACCGGCCAGTTGTCGTTGAGCTGCCAGACGACCGCGCCGGTGTTCAACGGGAACAGGCTGCGGAAGTGCTCGATACCGTAGGCGATCGCCCGCGCCTGGTTCAGCTGCGTGATCCAGTGCCAGTCGTCGATGTCCTTCCAGACCGGGAGGTGCTCGCCCAGTCCGCGCTCCAGCTTGAGGTTACCCTCGAACGCCTTCTGGTGCACCAGCATCTGCTGCCCGTACGGGTCCAACGGCGCGTCGTGCACGACCGACGTCAGCGTCGACCACGCCGGCGGCCCCTGGAACCCGAACTCCGACACGAACCGCGGCTTGTACTTGCGGTACGTCGTGTAGTCCACCTGGTTCCAGACGTCCCAGATGTGCATCGTCCCGTGCCGGTCGTCGTTCGGGTGGATGAACTGGTCGAACGAGTACGGGCTGCCGGCCGAGTACGGCGTCCGCGGGTCGAGCTCGGCGACGATCTTCGGCAGCAGGTCGAGGTAGTACCCGGCGCCCCACGGCCGCCCGGCCAGCGGGACCCGCCAGCCCCACTCGACGTACCCCCAGATGTTCTCGTTGTTGCCGTTCCACACCGCGAGGCTGGCGTGCCGGCTCAGTCGGGTGACGGCCTCGCGCGCCTCCGCCTCGACCTCGCTCCACAGCGGCTCTTCCTCGGAGTACGCCGCGCACGCGAACAGGAAGTCCTGCCAGACCAGGATTCCGAGCTCGTCGCAGATGTCGTAGAAGTCCTCGCTCTCGTAGATCCCGCCGCCCCAGACGCGCAGCAGGTTCATGCCGGAGTCGACCGCGTCCTCGATGCTGGTCCGGTAGGTGTCCGCGTTCAGGCGGGTGACGAACGCGTCGTCGGGGATCCAGTTCGCGCCGCGGACGTAGATCGGCTTGCCGTTCACAGACAGTACGAACGGCGTACCGTCGTTGTCCGGGGCAACGTTCAGGCTGATGTCCCGGAAACCGACCCGGCCGGTCCACGTGTCGTCGGCCAGCGTCACCGTCACGTCGTACAACGGTTGCTCGCCATGCCCGCGTGGCCACCAGAGGTCCACCGCGGGGACCCGGTTGGTGAGGACGGCGGTGTCGGTGCCGGGCTTGACGCTCGTGGACTGTGTTGTCCCGCCGACCTCCGCGGTGACGGTGGCGTACTCGGCGGCGGTGTCGGTCCAGATCAGCGAGACAAAGGTGTTCAGAACGCCGTCGGCGCCGGCGAGCGGGCGGACGGAGTCGATGCGTACGCCGGACCAGGACTCGATCCGGATCGGCCGCCAGATCCCCGCGGTGGCGACGTCCGGTCCCCAGTCCCAGCCGAAGTTCGAGGCCATCTTCCGCAGCTCGTTGTACGGGTGCAGGTTGGTGTGCGGCCAGCTGCCGACCTTCGCCCGCTCCGCCTCGGCGGCCGCCACCGGACCCTCGAACTCGACCACCAGCTCGTTGTCTCCAGCAACCAGTACGCCGGTGACGTCGAACCGGTACGAGCGGTGCTGGTTCGCGGTCCGGCCGAGCTCCTGGCCGTTCACTGAGACCGTCGCGACCGTGTCCAGGCCCTCGGCCACCAACTCCTGCCGCTCGTTGCCATCGGCAACCCAGGAGAACGTTGTCTGGAATTTCCAGCGGGTCCGGCCGATCCAGTGCAACGCCGACTCGTTGTCACCGTCGAACGGGTCCGGGATCTCACCGGCGGCGAGCAGGTCGGTGTGCACCTCGCCCGGCACGGTCGCGGCCACGGCGCGTCCGATCAGGCCGTCGGGCGCCGGACCGTCGACCGCTTGCACGGTCCAGGCGGCACCGCCGTCGGTGGTCAGGTCGAGGGTCTTGAGCGAGGTCACAGTCGGGCTCCAGAGGTGAACCGGTTTAGTAGAACGGCACCGCTCCCGGCGAAACGAGGAGCGGTGAAGGTCAGGCGTCCAGCACGTACCGTCGCCACAGATCGGCGAGGGCACGGTGTCCGGCGGCGGACGGGTGTACGCCGTCGCCGGCGAGCGCCGCCGGCCCGACGGATGCTGCGTGCTTGGTCAGCTCGACATCGAGGGGAACCAGGATCGCGCCGTACTCGACGGCCAGCTTCCGGACCACGTCGAGCTTCGGGTCCAGGTCCTCGCGCCACTCCTCCTGCCCGTCCTTCACCGGCAGCAGGAACGGCTCCATCAGGACCACCGGACACGACAGCGGGTCGAGCAACGACCGGTACGACGCCTCGAAGTCCTCGGGTGTCGTCGGGTCGTCCTCGTCGTACCGCCGCCAGGTGTCGTTGATCCCGATCAGGATCGACACCAGCGCCGGGTTGTGCGCCAGGACGTCGGCGGACCACCGGGCGGCCAGATCGACCGCCCGGTTGCCGCTGATACCGGCGTTCACGATCCGCGGCCGGCGTTCGCCGAGATCGTCGTACAAGTTGCGGACGTAGCCGTCGCCGAGCCCGTCGGGATCGGTCCGGCGGCCGCAGTCGGTCACCGAGTCCCCGGCGAACACCACGGTCCGCCGGGGATCAAGGAGAATGCTCACAGGGTGGCCGCCGTGACGTCCCAGTCGTCGGGCAGGATCGCCGCGACCTCGACCGTGCTCTTCACGTCCACGAATGCGCCGGTGTCGATCGAGTCGGTGATGGAGGCCATCACGTCGACGATGTGGAACGCCAGCGCCCCGGTCGCCCGGTGCGGCCGGTCGGCCCGGATGGCGCGCGCCATCTCGAGGACGCCGGTACCGCGCTGCGCGACCGCCTTCGTCTCGGCGATCGTCTCCCAGTCCTCCGCACCGCGGCGATGGATCTTGATCGCACCGTCGAAACCGTTCGGGTCCGGGACGGCGAGCGTCGCCTCCGAGCCGCTGATCTCGACGAACCCACCCCGCGACAGCGGCGAGTCGAAGCTGAAGATGCTCTGCGATGACTGCCCCGACTCGAACTTCGCGATCGCGCTGACATGCGTCGGCACGGTGACGTCGAAGTCGGTCCCCGCCAGCGGACCGGAGCCGATCGTGCGCTTGTCCTTCGACTTCGAGCCGATCCCCGCGACCGCGGCGACCGGGCCGAAGAGCTGGACCAGCGTGGTCAGGTAGTACGGGCCGATGTCCCACAGCGGACCCGCGCCTTCCTGGAACAGGAACGCCGGGTTCGGGTGCCAGGACTCCGGACCGGGGGACTGCATCAGGGTGAGCGCGGTCAGCGGCGTACCGATGTCGCCGCGCTCGATGATCCGGCGGGACTCCTGCAGACCCGGGCCCAGGATGGTGTCGGGTGCGCAGCCCAGCCGCACGCCCGCGTCCTGTGCCGTCGCCAGCAGTTTCAGGCCGCTCTCCTGGTCGAGCGAGAACGGCTTCTCGCTCCAGACGTGCTTACCGGCGGCCACCGCGGCGAGGGCCACCTCGACGTGCGCGACCGGGATGGTCAGGTTGACCACGATCTCGACGTCCGGGTTGCTCAGCACCGCCTCGGGACCCCCGTGGGTCTCGATGCCGTACTGCTCGGCCTTCTCCTTGGCGGCCTCCGGCCGAAGGTCGCCGATCGCGACGACCTTCAGGTCCGGGAAGCTCTGCATGCTCTTGATGTAGGCGTCGGAGATCACTCCGGCGCCGACCACACCAACACCGACTGCCGTCATTCAGGTGCACCCTCTCCGGTCAGGAACGCGTAGCTGCCCGCGACCGCGTCGAGGATCTCGCCGGTGAAGTCGTCCAGCTCGACCACCCGGAGCGCCTGCGGCGCGGCGGCCAGGATGTCCCGGACCGCGATGGTGCCGTCGCCGACCGCGACCTGCGCCTTGTTGTTCAGCGTGCCGTCGCCGTCCTTGACGTGGATCGCGGTGACCCGGTCGCCGAACTTCTTCAGCAGCGCCGGTACGTCGGCGCCGCCGACCGCGGCCCAGTACGTGTCGACCTCGAGGATCACGTCGTCGGACAGGTTGTCGACCAGAATCTCGAGCGCGTGCACGCCGCCGATCTTCGACTCGAGCTCGAACTGGTGGTTGTGGTAGCCGACCGTGATGCCGTGCGCCGCCGCCTCGACCGCGGCCTTGTTCAGCCCGTCGGCGATGACCTTGATCTCGTCGGCCGACTGCCAGCGCGCCGGGTCGGTGTGCGGGTCGATGACCGTGGTGATGCCGAGCCGCTCGGCGGCGGCGTAGATCGGCGCACTGTCGTCCTTGAGCAGGCCGGCGTGCGTGGTCGGGGCCGAGAGTCCGTGCTTGGGCAGCGCCTCGGCCAGACGGTCCGCGTAGGCGGTGACACCGAAGGGCTCGACCTTGGTGTAGCCGATCTCCGCGATCCGGGCCAGGGTGCCGTCGAAGTCCTCTTCGAGCTTGCCCCGGACCGTGTAGAGCTGGAGGGACAGGTGGTCCTTTGCGACCATGGTTTCTCCTTGTCGGCGGCGCCGTGACCCGCTGCCCTGGGGTGGACGCCGACTGATAAGCCGAACCGGTTAAGTAACGAAGGAAACCGTATCCCAACCGCCCCGGTCCACACCACCCTCCGCCCAACGACTGGGCGGTCACCAAGCCCGAAATCCCCGGTTTTCGCCCGCGGGGCAGAGGTTTGATCAAACGGTCACTTTGTGTGCCCAGGTGATGACAGAGGGTGGAAACGGCGCAACACTGAAGGGTGCTGGATCGACCGTCAGCGATCCGGCCGCCCGTGAGGAGGGTGTCGTCGTGTCTCGTGTGACCATCAAGGAGATCGCCCGGCGTTGTGGGGTCTCCCAAGGAGCGGTGTCGTACGCGCTCAACAACCAGCCCGGGGTGTCGGAGGCGACCCGGGCGCGCGTGCTGAAGGTCGCCGCCGAACTGGAGTGGGTGCCGAACCGGGCCGCGCGGCAACTGTCCGCCGCGCGCAGTGAGACGTTCGGGCTGGTACTCGCCAGATCCGCGCAGACGCTGATCGAGGAGCCGTACTTCATGGGCTTCGTCGGCGGCGTCGAATCGGTCCTGTCGGAGAAGTCGTTCGCGCTCGCCCTGCAGGTCGTCGCCGACCTGGACGAGGAAGTCGCGACGTACCGGAAGTGGGCCGCCGAGCGTCGCGTCGACGGAGTGATCGTCGTCGATCTCCGGGTCGCCGATCCGCGCATCCCGGTACTGCGCAAACTCGGTCTGCCGGCCGTTCTGGTCGGCGATCCCGCGCTCGCGGACGGGATGCCGTGCGTCTGGACGGACGCCACCGCGGCGATGACCGCGGCGCTCGATCATGTGGAGTCGCTCGGGCACCGGGTGATCGCGCGGATCGCCGGTCCGCCCGAGTTCGGCGACGTCTGGATCCGTGACCAGGCGTACGACGTGGCCGCCCGGCGGCTCGCGCTGACAGCGATGGTCCATCACACCGACTTCTCGGCGACACAAGGTGCCGACGCGACCCGCGACGTACTGGCCGCGATCCCGCGGCCGACGGCGATCATCTACGACAACGACCTGATGGCGGTCGCCGGACTGGCCGTCATTCAGGCGCTCGGCCTGCGCATCCCCGACGACATCACGCTGGTCGCCTGGGACGACTCGCCGCTGTGCCGGATCACGCATCCGACCCTCACGGCCCTGAGTCACAACGTGGTCGGCTACGGCGCCGAGGTGATGCACCGCCTGCTGGATGTCCTGGCGGGCGCGCAACCGCAGGCGCACCTGTACTCGACGCCGCTGCTGCTCATTCGGGAGAGCTCTGCCCCGCGGTGACCGTGACGGGGACTCCGTTGACGGCCGCGGTGCCTGCCGTGGGGTCGATGAAGGCCGCGTCGGTGATGTCGTTCGCGCTCGATCCGTCGACACGGTTGGCGATCGTCAGCTGCGTGCCGGGCCGGTTGTGGCCGAAGCCGTGCGGCAGGCTGACCACCCCCGGCATGATGTCGTTGCTGGAGGCAACCTCTACCGCGATCGAGCCGGCCGCGGAGGTGACGGTCACCAGCTGGCCGTCGGCGAGGTCGCGGTCGGCCAGGTCGTGCGGATGCATCAGGAGCTGGTGGCGCGGCTTCCCCTTCACCAGCCGCGCGGAGTTGTGCATCCAGGAGTTGTTGTTCCGCAGGTGCCGGCGGCCGATCAGCAGGAGCTCGTCGACCGCGACGGTGGTCAACGCGTCCAGTCGCGGCAGATCGTCCAGGATCATCCGCTGCGCAAGATCGATCCGCTTCGACTTCTTGTGCAGAGCCCCGGGCAGTGCCGGCTGCAGCGGCCCCAGGTCGATCCCGCCCGGCGAACGCCGCAACTTCCCGACCGACAGCCGATACGGCCCGATCCGCAGCCCCGCGTCCACGATCCGCCGCGGCGACAACCGCAGCCGCACCGTCGTCTCGACCCGGCGCCGGCTCCACGGAGTACGTCGTACCAAGGCGAGCCCGAGATCGCGGAAGATCTCCCAGTCGTGCCGCGCCGATGCGGGTTTCGGGAGTACGGCGTCGTTCCAGCGCGCCGTGTTCCGCACCGCCAGTTGATGGAACACGATGTCGTAGTGGTCCCGCTCCAGGGGCGGCGCGGGCGGCAGGATCACGTCGGCGTGCCGCGTCGTCTCGTTGATGTACGGATCCACCGCGACCATGAAGTCCAGTGACCCGAGCGCCTCGTCCAGCCGCCGTCCGTCCGGTGTCGACAGCACCGGGTTCCCGGCGACCGTGACCATCGCGCGGATCTGGCCCTCGCCCGGCGTCAGGATCTCCTCGGCCATCGTCGACACCGGCAGCTCACCGCCGAACTCCGGCAACCCGCGCACCCGGCTCTTCCAGACGCCGACATGCCCGCGTCCGAGCCCGAGCAACGGGTTCACGGCCGGCCGCGGGAACATCGTCCCGCCGGGCCGGTCGAGGTTTCCGGTGATGATGTTCAGCACCTGGATCGCCCACTGGCAGATCGCGCCGAACTGCTGCGTCGACACCCCGACCCGCCCGTAACAGGCCGCCCGCTCGGCCGCGCCGAATTCCTGGGCGATCCGCCGGATCACGTCCGCCGGGATGCCGGTGACGCCCGCGGCCCGTTCCGGCGTCCACGCCTCGACCGCAGCCTCCACGGCCTCGAACCCGTCGACGTACGCCGCCGGCCGCGCGAAGCCCTGCGTGATCACCTCGTGGATGACCGCGAGCAGAAACGCCGCGTCCGTGCCCGGACGGACGAAATGGTGCTCGTCGGAAACCGCTGCAGTCTCGGTCCGGCGGGGATCGACGACGACCAGCTTTCCGCCGCGTTTCCGCAACTCCTTCAACCGTTTTCCGAACCCGGGCGCGGTCATCATGCTCCCGTTCGACGCCAACGGGTTCGCCCCGAGCATCAACAGGTACGACGTCCGGTCGATATCCGGTATCGCGACCATCAACTGGTGCCCGTACAGCAGGTACGACGCGAGCATGTGCGGCAACTGGTCGATCGACGTCGCGCTGAACCGGTTCCGGGTCCGCAACTGCCGGACCATCGTCGGCAGGTGGGTGAGCGCGCCGAGACTGTGCACGTTCGGGTTCCCCAGGTACACGCCGACCGCGTTCCGCCCGTGCTCGCGCTGGATCCCGGTGAGCTTGCCGACGACGAGCTCGTACGCCGCGTCCCAGCCGATCTCCTGCCAGCCGTCCGGCGTCCGGCGTACCGGTGTGGTCAACCGGTCGGGATCCTCCTGGAGATCGCGCAGCGCGACCGCCTTCGGGCAGATGTGACCGCGCGACAGCGGGTCGGACTCGTCACCGCGGATGTCGGTGACGCGCCCGTCCTCGACGGTCACCAGGACACCGCAGATCGCTTCACAGAGATTGCAGGACGTCCGCCGTACGGTCATCCACTCAAACTACCCTCGGGTAGCGCGGGCCGCATCAGTCGAAGCGTGCCTCGTCGAGACGCCCGAGGATCGCGTCCACGGTCTCGCCGACCGACAGATCGGAGTTGTCCAGCCACAAGCCGCGCCGCGGACTGAACGCGTGCAGTTCGTAGTCGAGCTCGTCGACCAGATGATGCGCGCCGCCGAGCCGGGTCGAGATGACCTCCGGCCGCGGCGTCAGGACGACGAGGTAGCGCGGCCGGGTCTGGATGCCGTCCAGGAATTCGCGCAGCAGTTCACCGATCACCACGTCCTGCAGCACCACCGTGAAACCGGCGTTCGCGTACTCGTCGGCGGCCTTGCAGGCCAGCCGGTAGCGCAACTGCAACTGCCGTTGCGCCTCGAGTACGTCGTCGGCCATCGAGGCCTGACCGCTGACGATCATTCGCCGGAAAACGTCCCCCCGAAGATGCACGCCGTACTGGAATCTCTCGGCGAGCATTTGGGACACCGACGACTTCCCCGCCGCCATGATTCCACTGACGACGATCACCCCCTCGGACTCCATGCGGTGATCGTGCCACGTGCCGCGAGGTTTTAGTCCGGTCTCGGCGATTCTTCTCCGAAAACCCCAGGTTTGTCAGGGGTTTTCGGCCATCAGCGACTCCAGATGGTGGCGCATCAACTGCCGCAGTCGCGACGGCGTGGTGCGCGCGGGCTGGATCGCCGCGTGCAGTGCGAGGCCGTCGAGTACGGCGTGCAGCAGGTCGACCTCGCGGCGCAGATCGAGACCCTGCCTCAGGACGCCCGCATCGGCGAGTGAGCGGAGCAGTGACTCGCAGAGTTGACGCAGTCCGTTGTGGACCGTGTCGAGGTGCTCCTGCAGGGCGCCGGCGTCGGATTCGGCACGGGCCTGCGCGGTGAACGCCAGCCAGACGTCGAACTCGGCTCGGCGCTCGGCGTCCAAGGGAAGGACCTCGTCGAGGTAGCGCAGCACGATGGTCTGCACGCTGCCTTTGTGCTCGATCTTGCTGATCCGCTCGGTCACCCGGCGCGACACCAGGTCCATCGCGAAGCTGAGCAGCCCGTCCTGGTCGGGGAAGTAGTAACGCACCGCGCCCGCCGACCAGCCCGCCTCGGCGGCGACGGTACGGACCGAGGCCGCGCGGATCCCGTCCCGGCGTACCACCCGCCAGAGCGCCTCGGCGATCTCCTCGCGGCGGGTGGCGTGGTCGACGATCTTCGGCACCCGTCCTTTTTAGCACATCTGTGTTAGTCTCGTTTACAACACAGTCGTACTGAAAACATTCTCGGGAGGGGAACGCTGTGCTGATCGCTGTGATCGCCGCGTGTGAGATCGGATTCTGGGTCCTGCTCGCCGCCGGCATGGTGACGCGCTACCTGCTGCGGCAGCCGAAGGCCGGTCTCGTACTGCTGGCCGGCGTACCGCTGGTCGACGTCGTGATGCTGGTCGCGAGCGTCCTGGACATCCATCGCGGGGGCGAGCCTGCGTTCAAGCACTCGCTGGCCGCGATCTTCATCGGCGTCAGTGTCGGGTTCGGGCACCAGACGCTGAAGTGGGCGGACGGCTGGGCCGCGCACTACATGGGAGGTGCGCCGCGTCCGGTGAAGCCGCCGAAGAAGGGGCCGGAGCGTGCCCGCCGCGAACGTGCGGGCTGGTTCCGGCACCTGCTCGCGTACGCCGTCGGTGTCGGCATCATGGTCGGCCTCGGCCTGCTCTCCGGCCGCGGGTACGACGCGGCGCTCGGGCCGGCGTGGACCTGGACCATCGTGCTGGTGATCGACGCGATCGTCTCGTTCAGCTACTCGTTCGAGGGCGCCGAGCCGGAGGCGCGGGAGAAGCAGTCGGTCTGATCTCCCCACGCGCGCGGCGTGGTCGTCGTACATTGCGATTATGACGATGACGGGGCGTATCTGGACGTGGCTGACCGTTGCGGTGGTCGTCGCGGGAATCGGGATTCAGTTGCCGCTGTCGGCGCAGAACGAGGAGGGCTTCTTCTCCACCGCGCCCGAACGCTTCTTCAACGTGTTCGCGTACTTCACGATCCAGTCGAACCTGCTGCTCGGCGGTACGGCGCTCGTGCTCGCGCTGTGGCCGGGCCGTTCGCACGGTGAGCTGTTCAAGACGCTGCGGCTGAACGGCGTGCTGTGCATCGCGGTGACCGGGATCGTCTACCACACGGCGCTGGCAGGGCTGGACGACCTGAGCGGCTGGGCGTGGGTGGCGAACCTCCTGCTGCACACCATTGCCCCGGTCGTCGGCGTACTCGGCTGGCTGCTGTTCGGACCGCGGGACCAGACCGACTGGCGGATCGTCGGGTGGTCGATCGTGTTCCCGTTGCTGTGGCTCGCGTTCACCCTGATCCGCGGGGCGTTCGTGCACTTCTATCCGTACCCGTTCGTGAACGTCGACGACCACGGGTACGGGCGGGTGCTACTGAACTGTCTGCTGGTGGCGGTACTGTTCCTGGCTCTGGCGGCGGGGGCGACCACCCTCGATCGCCGCCTGCGCCGGAAGACAACCGTCGAAAGGTAGACCCGTGCTGGTGACCTCGCGCTCGTACGCCGAGTACGAAGCGATGTTCGACCTGAAGGAACTCCCCGACTCCGTACTCGACTGCTGCGCGGGCGGCGCCGGCTTCACCGCCGAGGCTGCGGCCCGTGGCGTCGACGCGATCGCCGTCGATCCGGCGTACGAGCTGGATCATCCCGAACTCGTCGACAGCGTCCGGCGCAGCCTGCCGGCGACGTCGGGGATCATCGGCGAACACGAAGGGAGCTTCGTCTGGCACTGGTACGGGTCGCCGGAGCGCAAGGACCAGTACCGGATCGAGGCGGCCGACCGGTTCCTGCAGGACGTCGCGGCCGCGCCGGAGCGGTACGTCGCCGCGGGACTGCCGGACCTGCCGTTCGGTGATCGGCGGTTCGAGCTGGTGCTGTGCTCGCACCTGCTGTTCACCTGGTCCGACAAGTACGACCGCGACTGGCACGAGGCCGCGCTGCGGGAGCTGATCCGCGTCAGCAACGCCGAGGTGCGGATCTTCCCGCTGGTGCTGCAGGGGGCCGGCGAGTCGATCCCCTGGCTGCCGGAGCTGCTGGACTCGCTCGAGGGCGTGACCTCTGAGATCCGCAAGGTGCCCTACGAGTTCCAGGTCGGCGCCGACGAGATGCTGGTCATCACCCGCACTTAGGTCCTGTCTGGTGGTGCTTCCCAACCCATCGCGCTCACGGATGAGTTGCGCACTAACCCGTCACGATGGGCGGGAAGCGTCCAGGGGGGTGCCGGGCAGGTGGCGGGAGGACGGTCTACCACCGACCCGCCCGGCTGCCGGGTCAGCGGAGGTACTTGCCGCAGACGGGCCACGGAGAGGCGCCGCGCTGCGCGTAGAGCTTCTTCGCGCGCATCAGCTGCTCGGCCGCGGAGGCCTTCGCCGGGTTGCCGGAACCGCCGACGCTGCGCCAGGTCTGCAGGTCGAACTGGAACAGCCCGTAGTAGCCGGCCGGGTTCACCGCGCGCGGGTTGCCGCTGGACTCGCAGTTCGCGACCTTGGCCCAGGCGCCGCTCAGGTTGGCCTTGCCGGTCGACGGGCGGTCCTCGGAACGGCTGGTCCGGGCCTTGCGCTCGGTCTTCTCGGACTTCTTCGCCTCGGACTTCTTGGTGACCTTCTTCGGCGCCGGGGTGGCGGCCTTCTTCACGCCGTCCAGCGAGAGGGTCTGCCCGATCAGGATGAGATTCGGGTCCTTCAGGTTGTTGATCCGGGCCAGTTCGTGCCAGTCGGCGCCGTTGGCCTGGGCGATCTCGGAGAGGGTGTCACCGGCCTTGACCTGGTAGTCGGTCGCGAACGCCGCACCGGCGCCTGCTGCGGTGATGCCGGCTCCCAGACCGGCGATGGAGAGGGTTCGGGCCACCCGGCGAGTGCTTCGCCGGGCGCGCGCATGTCGGGCCTTGGACATCTGAAATGCGCTCCTTGTGAGCTTGGGCATGGTGGGACGCACCAGGCCCCCCGTGCAGGGGAGGGGCACTCGGACAGGTCACAGGACGGCGTCCGAACGGTCACGCCCCGGTAACGGCGCGACCTGAGTCATCCTGTGCGAGGTTCGGCGGAAACGCAACCCCCGATTCCGATCTGCCCCGAACTTTTTCCATGGTCTGACATTCCGAAACCCCAACAACAGAACGGTTTCCGGGCCCGACACGCCGATGACCGAAGCGCGGAACCGATCGGTTTGCCACCGCCCGAAATGCGCGTGCCGCGACCATGTCGACGGCGCTTCCCGTGTCGTCCGGACGGTTCGCTCGTTATCGAGACACGGGTGCCGCCGGCCGTCGATCGGGGGCGGCTTCCGGTGGATGAGGCGACGGATTGTGATGGGGGCAGAAGCGGTGATCCGAGTGGCTCTCGGCCATCGCGGCACGTTGGTGCGTGGTGCACTGGCCGCGGTGCTGGCAAGGGAGAACGACCTGGACGTGGTGGCCGAGCTGGACCGCTCGGAGGACGTCCTCCAGGTGGCCGGGCGGCGTCCGGACGTGTTCCTGCTCGACCCGCAGCTCCCCGGCCGGATCCGGATCGAGGAGCTCTGCCGCAAACTCGCCGGACGGGGCGTGCTGGTGCTGATCGACCACGAGGCGATCGCGGCGACCAGCCTGGCACTGGTGAAGCAGGCGCCGCGGATCGGGTTGATCGCCACCGACGCGACCACGGACCTCCTTGTGCAGGCGGTGCGCGATGTCGCGAAGGGGCTGCCCGTGGTCGACGTACGACTCGCTGTGGCGGCGTTGAAGGCCGGTGACAACCCGCTGACCGATCGTGAGTGCGAGGTACTGCGGCACGTCACCACCGGCGCGACGGCTCAGGAGGTCGCCCGCACGCTCAGCCTCAGCGCGGGCACCGTGCGGAACTACCTGTCCCGGATCCTCGCCAAGACCGGATCCCGCAGCCGCATCGAGGCCATCCGGAAGGCCCAGGACGCGGGCTGGATCTAGGCGTACATCTAGGTCCAGCTGCCGTGGAGATCGCGGTACAGGCGGGACGTCCGCATCAGGCCGGCGTGGCTGCCGAGGGTGGCCTGGTTGCCGTCGAGGACCAGGATTCGTTTGGCGCGCAGGGCCGAGCTGATCCGGTGCGCGATCACGATCAGCGTGCCGGGGCGCCTGGCGAACGCTTCCTCCGCCTGGCGTTCGGCCTCGGGGTCGAGGAAACAGGTCGCTTCGTCGAGGACGACGAGCGGAGCGGGGGACAGGTACGCGCGGACCAGCGCGATCAGTTGCTTCTCGCCGGCTGACAGTGCGCTCGGCCGGACCTCGGCGTCCAGGCCGCCGATGCGTTCGACGAGCTGGTCCGCGCCGACGGTCTTGACGGCGAGCTCGAGCTGATGATCTGTTGCGTCAGGCAACAAATACCTGAGGTTGTCGCGCGCGGTCCCGGTGAAGACGTACGCCTCCTGCGGGATCAGCACGCGCGTCCCGGCCAGCCGCTCCGTGGCCACCTCCGTCGGCGCTGCGCCGCCCAGCAGGATCTGACCGCCGGTCGGCATCAGCATGCCGCAGACCAGACCGGCCAGCGTCGACTTGCCGATGCCGCTCGGGCCGACGACGGCGAGGTGTTCACCTTCGGGGATCGTCAGGTCGAGTTTGTCGAGTACCGGCTCCGCCTTCGGGCCGTACGCGAACGTCAACCCACGCAGCCGGACCTGGTAGCCGTTCAGTTCGGCGACCGGTCGGGACTCTTCGGCCGGCGTCGAGGTGTCGAGGATCCGGCCGAGCGTGATCACGTACCGCAGGCCGCTGTCCCCCAGAGCGTTCATCACCGTGTTCAGCGCCGGTTGCAGGCCGATCAGGACGTACGTGAGCCCGCCGAGCAGCGTGCCCGTGCTGACTCCCCGCCCGATCAGCCACGGCCCCGCCGCGAGCAGGATCAGCAACGGAAGCCAGCCGCCGACCGCGAAACACAACGTCCGCAGCGCCGAGACCTTCGCCAGCGCGCGCTCCGCCGCCGCGTGTGCCTCGATCGGCTGGCCGGCCAACCACTCGGCGTACTCCTCGGTCCCGGCCGCGGAGATGTCGCGCACCCCGCCGAACACCATGCCGGCCGACGCCGCGAGCTCCTCGTCCGCGGTCAGTGACGCGCGCACCCGGTCGGCCGCCATCCCGAGGACCGCGAGCGACAGCACGAACCCCAGCAAGAACGGCGGTACGACGAACGCGGCGACGAGCGGAGCGAGTGACAACAACCCGGTCAGTACGCCGAACAGCGTGACCGCGAAACTGCGCAGTACAAGGACCAGGCCCGCGAACGTATCGCGGACGATCTCCACCTGCCGGTTCAGCCGCGCGACCGCCCCGTCGTCCCCGGATCGGAGCGCGCCGCCGACAACCCGGCGTACCAGATCGTCCCGCAACGGCTCGACCAACTCACCGAGCCGCCCATACACCTGCCGCGCGCCGGCCGCCCCCAGGCAAGCCGTCGCGACCAGCCCGCCCAGCCAGGCGATTCCTCGCCACGCATGCCCGTCGAGAAAACTGTCCGTCGCCCGCGCCACCGCGATCCCGTACACCGCCGTCGGCAGGATCTCCGGAACCGACCACCCGATCAACTTGACCGAGGCCCGCTTCCGCAACGCAGCAGCGCCGTACGACAGCTCTCTTCTCATCCGAACACGGCTCGGTACGACGTGTTGTGCCAGAGGTCGGCGTGGGGGGCGATGGCTTGGACCTGGCCGTGGTCGAGCCAGAGGACGAGGTCCGCGCGCGCGGCGGTGGCCGGCCGGTGGGTGACGATCAGGCGGGTGCGGTGATGCCGGTCCTCGGTGAGCGTGCGGCTGATCTGGCGTTCGGTCGCGGTGTCCAGGCTCGACGTCGCGTCGTCGAGGACCAGGAGGCGGCCTGCCGACCAGGCGCGGGCGAGGCCGAGGCGTTGCCGTTCGCCGCCCGACATCGGTGCCTTGCGCAACGAAGTGAAGTAGCCGTCGGGCAGGCGGCTGACGAAATCGTGCGCGTGCGTGGCGCGGGCGGCGGCGAGGGTACGGATCGGGCTGACCGCGTGCGGGTCGATCGCCTCGCCGACTGTCCGTCCGACCAGTTGCGGGCGCTCGAACGCGCACCCGACCGCGCTGCGCAGCGCGCGCCGGCTGACAGCCTGCAGCGGTACGCCGTCGAGCGAGACCTGACCCGTCGACGGGTCTCGCAGCCGCGCGGCGACCGCCGCGAGGACCGACTTGCCGGCACCGCTCGGCCCGACGACCGCGATCGTGATCCCACCCGGGAGGTCCAGATTTACGTTGTCGAGCAGGACGTTCCCGTCGGCGACCACGCTGACCCCGTCGAACGTGAGCTGCCCGGGACCGGCCGGCAGGGTCAAGGTGCCGTGCGCGACGGGCTCGACCGCGATCACCTCGGCGGATCGTTGGACGCCGGCCTTGGCGCGGGCGAGCTCGCCGAGGACACCGGTCAGGTTGCCGAGCCCTGCGCCGAGCACGGCGTACTGCGAAGCGGCGAACAGCTCGCCCGCGGTGATGTTGCCAGCCACGAGTTGCAGCCCGCCGACGGCTAGGACGGCGACCAGAACGAGCGGGCCGACGACCGCGGCCTGTGCGCCGGAGCGAGCCAGGATCCGCCAGGTGACGACGCCGTTGCGGTGCAGTTCGGGGAGCAGGCCGAGGATGCGGCGCTCCTCACGTTCCGTCGTACCGGCGGCCGTGATGGTGCGGATGCCGGTGAGCGACTCGGACAGGAGAGCGGCGATGCGGCCCTGGGTCTCCTGGTAGGCGAGGCTGACATCGGCGGTCCGCTTCGCGAAGGTCCAGAGGACCAGGATCACGAGCAGCACGCCGCCGAAGAACGCGGCGGCCAGCCAGGGGTCGATCACCGCCAGCAGGACGAGGCTGCCGAGTGGTGGGGCGATGGCGGCGATCGCGGTCACCAAGGCCGGTCCGGCCTGAGCAGCGTCGGTGGCGTTGGCCGAGACGCGGGTGACGAGGTCGCCGGTCTCGAAGTCGCGCGTGCCGCCGGGGCCGCCGCGGACGACGTGCCGGACCAGCCGATGGCGCAGCCAGGCAGTGGTCTCGGCGACACAGGCCGCGCCGGCGAACGCGTCCACGATGCTCGCCGCGATGCCGAGCCCGATGAGCGCGGCCGCGACGACCAGCCAGCGCGTGTAGCCGGTGCCGGCCACGATCGAGTCGACCGACCGGCCGAGGACCGTCGGCAGTGCGAGCGTGACGGCGCTTCCGATCAGCGCGTTGACCCCGATCACCGGCAACCACCCGCGCCCATGCTTCGCGACCTCTCCGAAGCTGATCATGAGTCCAGGCCCGTCTGGTGGGCGACGAACGCGAGGATGTCGGCGGCCAGGTTGACGCCGCCGGTCGTATGTCCGGCGTCCGGCTCGAACCGCAGCAGCACCGGCCGGGTGCTCGCCGTCGCGTGCTGCAGCGCCGCGCACAGCTTCCTTGCGTGCAGCGGATCGACGCGGGTGTCGTTGCCGAACGCCGTCAGCAGTACGGCCGGGTACTTCACGCCGTCGGCGACGCGGTGGTACGGCGAGTAGGACAGGAGGTTCTTGAAGTCGTCGGGGTCCTGCGCTGTGCCGTACTCCGCGGTCCAGCGTTCGCCGAGGCCTGACAGCTCGTAGCGGACCATGTCCGTCAGCGGCGCGGAGCAGACAGCGGCTGCGAACAGCTCCGGGCGTTGGGTGAGTGCGGCCGCGGTGAGGAGACCACCGTTCGACTCACCACAGATGGCGAGCTGGTCGGCAGTGGTCCAGCCTTCGGCGATCAGGTGCTCGGCGGCGGCGAGGAAGTCGTCGACGGTCTCCTGCTTGCTGTGGCGAGTGCGGAGGGTGGCAGTGACGAATGAGCCACCTGCCTCGACCCAGGCCAGCGCGAACGCGGAGTACGTCGGAGTGAGCTCCTGCCCGAACCCGCCGTACCCGTAGAGGATCGTTGGGCGCGGCCCCGGTTTTCCGATGACCCGCAGCTCGACACCGGAGCTGGTTGTCAGCTGGTGTGTATCAGAGGGCTCTGCGTGGCGGAGCGGGGTCTGTACCTTGCCTGCGTCGTAGCAGCAGACCGTCGGCGGCGTGACGCTGTCGGTGTAGGTGAACCAAGCGCGCTGACCGTGCCCCGAGAGCGAGCCGACAGACCCGTGACCGGGCAGCTCGAGTGTCCGGAGCAGGCGGCCGGTCAGCCGGTCGTGGACGGTGATCTCGGTGGCCGTGCTGACGAGGACCACGTCGTCGAGGACGGCCAGGCCGGTCAGTGGTGCCGTCGGCCGGATGTAGTCGTGCCAGACGGTCGGCTCGGTCGGGTCGCCGACGCAGATCCGGCCGGTGGGCGCGTCCTGCGTCGTGACGACGTACAAACGGCCGTCCGGACCGACCGACATGATCGTGGTCGCCTCCTGCGGGAGGTGCCTCGGCAGCGCGTCCGTCGTCAGGTCGGCGAGCCATACATCGGTCGTCGTGCAGATCGTCAGCCAGCGACCGTCCGCGCTGATCTCCAGCCCGTACGACGCCTCGCCGGCCAGGACCGTGGCGTCGTCGGGGTCGCCCAGGCGGTGGCGGCGTACCTGACGGAAGCGCACGTAGTAGAAGGTGTCGTTGTCCGGGAGCCAGGCCACGGGGGAGTACCGGCAGCCGTCGATCGGGCCGTCGATGACTTGACCGCTCGAGATGTCGAGGACGCTCAGTGCGGAGCGCTCGTCGCCGCCGCGGGAGAGTTGGTACGCCAGCTTGGTGCCGTCCGGAGAGGGCTGCCAGGCGTCGAGCGTGGTCAGACCGCTCGGGTCGAGTTGCTTCGGGTCGAGCAGCGGTGTCTCGTCGACGTACAGCACGGCATACTGCTGACCGGTCTCGCGGCGCAGGGTGAAGCAGCGGCCACCGCGCCAGACAGGCGTGGACACGCTGCTGACGTCGGACAGCTGCCGGACGCGGCTCTTCCAGCGGAACCGGCTGGTCAGCGACGCGGCGTACGTCAGCCACAGGTCGTCCTGGTCCCTCAGCCAGCGCTCGGACGCCAACGGGTCCTCGAGCCAGCGGTACGGGTCCGCGACGGTACAACCGTGCACCTGCTCCACGAGCGTCAGACGCTCGGCGCATGGATACGACTGCACGGAGACAATCACCTCACTCTCTCGAGGTGCTGTCTGGTAGTCCAGCGCCTACTGCGGGGCACTCGGCACGGCACCTCGCCGCACGGGACCGAAGGCCACGATGCTCCGCATCGAGACCTTCGCCCCCGCGCGCCGATGCACCGCACCGAGCACCTCCTCGCTACGGCGCTGGACTACCAGACAGCACCTTGTCCACCAACACAACGAGCCCGCGGGCTCGGGGCTACCGGTTCGGAGACAGGTCGGCCCTGGGCGGGAATCCCACCCAGGGCCTCACTACCTGACATACAGGTGCCGTATCAGTGGCAGAGCAGCAGGCTCAGGTTGCTCGGGGTCTGCGAAGCGCAGCCCAGCACGGTCAGCGTGGAGCCGCCGTGGTGGTGGCCGCCGTGGCCGTAACCCGGGGTCTCCAGACCCTGAAGGTCGAGAAGTGCCATGTTTTACACCTCCTTCGGTGCAGATCGTCGGGATGAAGACTCGGACCACTGGGGAGGTCCGAGGAACGGGAGGGACACCGGCGCGTCGTGCAGCGCCGTTCCCAGAGCCAGCAGGACGCCGGCCGATCCGGTGGCCAGGTCCATCGAGAGACGGAGCAGCTGGTTGCCCGGGTACGCGAGGCCGCCCTCGAACGGCATCGCGTGCCAGCCGAGGCCGTGCACCAGGTCGTCGACCTGGTCGTCAAGGGCGGCTGCAGTGAGAAGAATGCCGGCGCGACCCATGAACAGCCCGGGCTGTACGTAGTAGGAGCAGTGTGTGACCCGCTTGAGCTCTTGCAGCGTGAGGGCGAGCTCTTCGGACGGGCGGTGCCGCAGGTAGCGCTCGAGGACGAGCGCGACGCCGGCCGAGCCCTCTTCGAGGTACGGCAGGGTCCGCCAGCCCTGGTTGACCTGGCGCATCCCGTCCTCGGTGAGCACGGTGCGCTTGAGGTCCTGCCGGATCGCGATCTCCGCAAGGTCGAGCAGACCGGTGTCGCCGAGCTGCTCGAACGCGTTGAGGAACAGCAGTGCCGGACCGGAGGCGCCGTACATCAGACCGGCGCGCGCATGCTGGCCGCCACTGATCTCTGGTACGTCCTGATCGAGTCGATCTGCGACCAGGTCGAGGACCCGGACCGCCTTCGCGCGGAGCGTCGGCTCGGTGTCGAAGTGCAGGAGGCTCAGGCCGATGCCGGCCAGACCGGAGTGCAGCCCGAGCTCGCGGGAGCTCCAGTCGTCGGCGAGAGTGCGGTCGACCAGGTCAAGTGCGTCCTGCCGGTGACCGAGCTCGTCGAGGACGTGCGCGACGCCGTGCAGACCGTCGTACAGGCCAGGGCCGGCAGCAGCGTCGAGAGCTCGCTTCCGCAGCCAGTCCTCGTACGCCGGGAAGCGTCCGGCGCCGGTCTTGGCGAGCGCGTAGAGAACGCCGGCCGCGCCCGTGGCGAGGTCGATGCCGCCGCCGTCGCGGAACTGCGCGATGTCGCCGGGGAACAGGCGGTCGGTGCGCTCCGGAGTCGCGCTCGCCACGATCGCTTTGGTGAGCGCGTCGCGTACCGCGGTCCACTCGGCCTGACCGGGTAGCGCCAGGTCGGCCAGCACATTGCTCTCGTTGGAGCCGACGATCGTGCGGACCGCTTCGTCGAGCTGGGCGCGCGGCACCAGGAACGTCTCGGCGATCATGTCGGCGAGCTGGAACGCCTTGCCGGGATGCAGATTCAGCAGGATCGTCGCCTGCGGCGCGTACATTCCGAGCGCGATACAGGCGAGCGCGTACCGGTCGATGTCGACGCCCTGCCGGTCCTGAGGAGCCGCGTACCCGGGATGGGCGAGTGTCGAACGGGCGTGCTCCTCGGCCCTGGTCGCGACCTCGAAGTCGATCAGCGTCAGCTTGCCGTTCACGTCGAGCAGCAGGTTGTCCGGATGCAGGTCGCAGAACACCACGCCGCGCTCGTGCAGCTGACCGACGGCCTCGCCGACCTTGGCGATCATCGCGGTCGCCCACTCGGCGTACGACGCCTTGTCGGCCTCGGTCGCGTCCGGATGCGTCAGCGGATAACGCCGTACCAGCTCGCGCTGGAGCGACACCGAGTCGATGTGCTCCTGCACGAGGAAGTGGTGGTCACCCAGCTGCAGATAGTCGTGGGTCGCCGGTACGGCGTCCAGGCCGTCCAGCTGCTCGAGGATGTCGCGCTCGTGGGAGATCCTCGCGACCGCGTCCCGCCCCGCCATGTCGAGACCGGCGTGCGGGCGACCCTCCTTGAGTACGACGCGGTCGCCGGTCTCGTTGTGGTGGCCGAGGTACACGCCGCCGCCGTTGGAGAACTGGATGACGCCGTCGATCGTGTACGCGAGGTCGTTGGTGGTGACGGCGTTGCGTGCGTCGAGGTGCGGCCGCAGGAAGTCCGGGAGCTGGATCCAGGGCGGCAGGACGAAGGTCGGCCCGCGGTGGTCCGGGACCAGATTGCCCTGGGCGTCCTCGATCGCCAGGACGCGCTCGCCGGTCGGAGACAGGCAGTACCTGCTGACGAAGGCGCCGTACCGGACGAACAGCGGACCCTCGGCGTAGCGCAGATCGCTCAGGATATAAGGGCCTTCGACGCCTTGGAGGACTTCGTCGAGCTCCTTGAGCACGAGCTCGAGCTGCGTGTCGTCGGTCGGGTAGATCGTCACCAGTTTGCCGCTCGACCCGCGGGGAGCGGCCTTCGAGTTCGTCATCACCAGGACGGCCTCGTTGCGCAGGAACTTGAACGCGATGCCACGCGGGACGCAGTACTCCCACACGGCCTCGAGCGTCCGCTCGACGTCCTGGAGCCGGGCCGAGACGTGGATCTTCCAGCCCTGCTGGGGAAGCCGGAGGACGTCGGGCGCGTAGTGCATCCACTGCTCGCCCGGCACGTGCTGCCAGCCGCTCGGCACCGGCCGCTGCGTGATCGCGAAATCCGGATGCTGCGCGCCGCGGTTGGCCGGCGTCTCGTAGAACCGCCGATCCGCAAGGCAGTAGAACTCGTAACTCTCGTGCATGACTGTCCGACCCCCCTTTCCTGGTGCGTCGCCACATCTTGGGCGCCGCGACCGGGGTCGGCGTAGTGCACGATGTCATCACTCTCGTGTGAAGAACCCACATACTACGAGTGAGTAAGTAAACACTCTTCGTTACCGAATCGCGCATCCTGAGCGTGAATCATCTCGTGACAACATGTCAATCCACCGCAACAACATCACAGCCCGTAACTTCCATCGGCATGCGTCGTACCACCAACTCGGCTCGATCGGACAGCGGTGCCGCACGCGCTTGTCTCACGGACCTGTGGACACCCTCCGGGGCCGTGCGACAGGTTCTGGTGGGCTCGGACCGGGTATTCGCTGTCCGCTGCCCCCGGTGGGTGTCTCTTCCCCCGCCAACCGACCAACCACACTCACCTGCAGACGCAGTCCCCGAAGCTGCATCTCGACAGTACGTATACGTCTACTACCCGCCACCACGCACCGTGCCGCAGGCCGGATCGCCCGACAGTGGACGTATACGTACTGTCGAGGCGACCGCGACGAACAGTCCCGCCGGCGGCCAGGCCGATGGGTGCCGATGCTCTCCCTGTCGAACCGCCCCGCACCCTCCACCCCGTGGCTGCTCTGGCTCCCCAAACCAGTTCGGGGAGCCCGCGGCCCCGGGAAGTCGTACCCCTGTTACACATCAGAAGCTCTTGTCTGCTTCGCCGACTCCTCGGGGGTGGGAAGATGGGGTGGGCCGCTCGGTAAGCCGGTTTGACTGTGATGCCGCGAGAGCT
>NZ_SJKA01000019.1 GCF_004331435.1 Kribbella sindirgiensis | reverse complement strand
TGTCTCAAGCGACGACTCACACGAATCGTCTTCAACCACCTGACCACCGATCAAGCCACCACGACCACCCTCGCCCACGCGGCTTGACATAGGAGAAACTCATGGCGGTCAGGGGCAGCGGAACAGACGGTCAGCGATGACCGGCGTAACGATGCCCGACGTTGCACAACTGTTCGCGAGGTTCGACAGCGACGCCGGATCGGACGGGGGTGCGCGCGCCCTCTTTCAGATGCTGGTCACCGACCTTGTGAAGGTCAAGCACCCGGACGCCACGACTGTCGAGGGACCCGGCAACCGAGACTGGGGAATCGATACCGTTCTAGGTCAGTTGGCCGGTGGCTCTGTCTTCATCTGGCAGTCGAAGTACATCCTCGAGTGGCAGACCACGGCTCCTCAGTCGCAGGTCAGATCCTCGTTTCGCAGTGCAGTGAAACACGCCGACGAGAAGCACTACAAGATCACCGCATGGACCCTTGTCGTCCCGTGCAAGCTCGCGCCCGAGCAACTGAAGTGGTTTCAGGACTGGGCGAAGCGCGAGTCGAAGAAGTCCGGAATCGCCATCGAACTCTGGGACGGGACCGAGCTGCGCAGTCAGCTGATCACCCGCGATGCGCTCGACGTCCGGGCGGAGTACTTCCCGCATACTGTGCAGCAGGCAACGGTTGCCGCAGGCATCAATCCGTCCGAGCGGGTGGCTCTGACGGAGGACACCTCACAGTTCGAAGGGGCACTGTTCGTGCGGCAGTTGCGCGAGGCCGGCAATGTCGAGACCGATTCGGCCTGCGCTCACTTCTTCGCTACGGATGCCTTGATCAGGGACTACGAAGCGAAGGGCCAAGATGATGCTGTGGCATCGATGGCCGAGCTTCACCTGGAGGTTCACGACATCTGGGAGCGGCACTTCAACCAGGAGGTCGCCACCGCCCAGGACGGCGGCCGTATGCCCCGATTGCTTCCACTGGTGATCGAAGGGGCCGCGAGCTGCCCGAATCCACCTGGCCTGCACCTCGCTCGAGCCCACAAGAAGGGCACCGCGCATCGACTTGTCGAGCAGAAGAAGGCGGGATGGGTCGCCCACTGGCGCGAGATCGCCGCATCTCACGAGCAGGCAGAGCCAACCCCGGAAGCCGCGCAGACCGAGGTGTCTACTACGGGTATTGTCCAGCCGCAACAGCTCCTTCCCGAACCCGATGCCACGGCTGTGATGAGCCTAGTTCCTCCTTCCACGGAGCAGCCATGAGCGCGGCATCAGGGCTGGATCAGGACGCGTCGTTCAACCCGGACCTGGCGGCTCTCAAACCTGAAGACAGTACGCGTTTCAGACTTGCCCGAATGCTCCTGCTGCTGGACGTAGCGCGGAATGCCGGCCGGAAGGTCCCTTCGCTAGACCGGCTCGGCTACTACGAGTTCTTCTCGGACAATCCGTTCATCGTGCTCGATGGTCAGAAGAGGACCGATCCGGTGGACGCGGTCACGTTGGAGATCGCCGGCTTCAACCGCGCCCAGCTCGCCTATGCGAGTTCCGGCCAGCGTTTCGCGTCGCGTCGGCGGCGCCTCCAGCACGACGTCGCCCAACTCGTCTCTCTCGGTCTTGCCACTCTGAACGCTGACGGATACGTCATCACGCCCCGTGGCTCACGGTTGGCGGGTGATCTGCAGTCTGCCTACGCGGATGCGTACCGGAAGTCGTCGGAGATAGTGCTTCGCCGGCTGGGACCTATGACGGCCAGTGGCCTGGAATCCAATGTCGAGACCTGGCTTGGTCACTCGTCCTTGTTGCTCGATCTTCTGGACGAGGTCACGGACGCGGTGGCACCTCCACTGCCCGAGCTCGAGTCCCCGCCTCGCCGCTTCAATGGAGACAACGGATGACCGGTATCCGCATCAACGAGCTCCGCCTGGCCGGGTCTTCCGGCTCGGGCAGAACGTACGGCGTGGACTTCCGCGGCGGAGCGACCTTTCGTCCCCTGTCTGTCATCGCCGGCCCTAGCCAGACCGGTAAGACGACCGTTATCGACTACATCCGCTACTGCCTTGGAGGAAGCGCTCATCCCCAGCATGAGGAGGTCCTGCGCGCCGTTCGCGCCGCCCAACTCGAGACGGAACTTGACGGCGCTTCCACAGTGATCGAGCGCGCCGCAGCCGGAAGCCCTTCCAAGTTTGCCTCCGTGTGGCGCTCGACGCTCGACGACCTGGCATCCGTCGACGAGCACAGGCTCAGCGTCGAACCGGTGGGAGACCCCGACGGTCTCTCCCAGTTCCTGCTCACCGCGTGCAACCTCGATGGTGTTCTGCTGCCGGATTCCTCGAAGGACGATTCGGACAGCGACCTACTGAGTATCCGTGATCTGTTCCGGGTCATCTTCGTTCCCAATGAACGGCTCGACAACCGAAACCTCGTCTTCGAACAGTCGAACTACATGGTCAGGCAGAAGTTTCGGCAGTCAATCGACGCCATGTTCGGGATCCACGACAACGAAGAAGCCTTCCTGGCGACCCGATACCGAGCTGCTCGCGAGAAGGCGCGGGTGGCAGAGGCACAGGCGCGGGCCTTGCGGCAGTTCGCCGAGTCCGAACATCCTCGTGGTCCGATGCAACTACAGCTCGACCTGGATGAGGCAGCCTCGGCGATCGTGTCGCTGGGAATTGAACTCAGCCGTCTCGACCAGGAGCAGCGAAGCACCCAGCTCGCGTCCACAAAGGTGCGGCAGCAACTTGTCCTGGCCCAGGAGCGCGCCAGAGACGCCCGGATTCGAGTTCGTGATCGCCGCAGCCTGGTCGCCCGGCTGGACGCTCTTCGAGGTCAGTACGCCGACGACCAGCGCAAGCTCAACTTCCTCCTCGATGCCGAGCGCCTCTTCGACCCTCTCCAGGTCACGACCTGTCCAGCCTGCTTCAACTCGATCGAGGTACCACCCAGCATCATTGACGGGCAATGTTCGCTCTGCCACGGTTCGGTCAGCGCAGCGGACGGCACCGCTTCGCATCCATCCGGCGAAGACATTCACGGCAGTCCAGTAGCCACCTCGGTCGCAGTCCTCGAGGCAGAGCTGCGAGCCGTCAAGACTAGACTCAAGAGCCTGAACGAGTATGTCCACCGCCTGACGGTTCACCAGGAAGTACTGATCGAGGAGAGCGTTTCCGCCGACGAGTCGGCGGATGCGGCTGCGCGTGCGGTGGACGAAATTGTCAAGGCACCGGCTCCGTGGCTGGCGATCCGCGACGGCCTGAGCCAGCGGCTGATCCAGGCGAGACTGATCCAGCAATCAGCACAAAGCGGCGCGGGCGTGTGGCGCCGGGTCGCGGAGGCGGAGTCCCAGGCCGAAGATCTCCAACGCCAGGCGAGCGAGATTAACGCTCAACGACGTGAGCAGCGGCAACGCCCGGATCGGGCCGAACTGGTCCATGCTCTCTCTGGCCGCTTCGGTCAGATCCTTGGGGAAATCGGCTACCCAAAGCTGCAAGACCCTTACATCGGCAACGACCTCGTACCGTACGTCCGGAGTCAGCCCTACACAGCAGCCAGCAGCGGAGGGATGGTACTGATCGCCCTCGCCTGGAACCTCGCGTTGTGGGAGATCGCGCACGAGCGCGACGCGGATGCTCCCGGTCTGCTGGTCATCGACAGTCCGCAGAAGAACCTTGGACACAACTCGAAGTCGGACGATCGCGACTTCGCGGACGCTCGGCTGGTGGAGAACTTCTACGCCCACGCGAAGAACTGGCTGGCGACCGACGGCATCGGAGCCCAGTTGATCGTGGTCGACAACTCGCCTCCGGCCAGTGTTGATGCGGACGTCGTGGTCGCATACACCCGCGATCCGGAGATCCCGCCCTACGGCCTGATCCCAGAAGCGACGAGCTAGGACGAGGTAATGACCGTTTTACTCGCGATCCAGGCCGCCGACGGCATGGTCCTGATCGCTGACGGGCGCACCACCAAGGTGGACGCTCGACCTGGCGAGCCCGCGACCGACAAGGTTGCGGTGGTCTCGGACAGGACGCGCAAGCTCGTTGAGGTTCCCAACGCGCCGGTGGCCGTCATGCTCAGCGGACGATCGACCTTAGCTAAGGTACCGGCTGCTGAAGTCACCACTCAGATTCTCAATGATGCCCTCGATTCACTGCCTACTAACGAGCTCACCGTCGAGCGGATAGCCAAGGCGCTCCATCTGGGTTTCATTGCACTCGTAGATCAGACTGATGATCCAGAAATCAAGACCAAGCCCGACGACATAGAGGCGCTAGTAGTCGGCTACGACCCGGTGGTAGGCAACCCCAGAAGTCCCAAGGTCCTCAGGGTCTGGGCTGGCCAGACCGATGGCGTCGAACCCTGGCTTGACGGTGATCCTCAGGGCGTATGGCGAGATGGGGATTACGCCGCCCGGGAGGACGTCGCGCAAGAGATTCTCTGGTGGTCTCAAGAAGAGATTGCCGAGAAACTCGAACTCTCAGATCTCCCCTTCGATCAGCCGGACATCCTCCAAAGGGTCATTGGTGACATCCATCGCTACGACGGCCAATCCTGCGCCCAGATCCTGGTACATCTCAAGAGGGAGTTGCCGATCACCATTAGCACGCACCCTTACGACTTCGAGGTCGCCGGCGGCCAATGGCAATACATCTTCATCTCGCCCAGAACCGCTGCACTGCCACCCGCCGATCTCGAGCTCGCACCCACCTAACGACCGACGGTCATGCTGCTTCGTTGTCCCAGGTCGGAAACACCGCCGGGACCAAGCCTTGGCCGTCCTTGAATCGCTGTCGCCAGCGGTTCTGGTCTTCGCGGAAGTCCTCGTGGCGGGCCAGGGTGTGCTGCCCCTTCAGCGCCGAATCAAGGGCAATGTAGAGCGCGGTCTCCACGAGACCTCAGGTGAACCTGGCCGCGCTGGGGATCGACTCGTGGTCGGCCCGCCGTGGGCAAGGGCATCCCCTCCCCCGCGCCAGGCGCCGGATCTGCCCAGTCATCTCGCAGGCTCGCGATCCACCGCTCGGACGCGTCCCGATTCCACGGTGCAACTGCCCCGGTATGGTTGACTCCTGATCTGTGAGGGCTTGGGTCCTTGCTGGAACTATGTCTGTCATGCCGAAAGCCTTTCCTGAGGAGTTCCATCGTGACGTGGTCGCGGTCGCCCGCAAGGGCGAGGCACCGATCACACAGATCGCGAAGGACTTCGGGATCTCCCAGTCGTGCCTGACCCGTTGGCTGAAACTGGCCGATATCGAGGACGGCAACCGGCCTGGCGCCACCCAGCAGGAGTCGGCTGAGCTGCGCGAACTGTCCCTCGGCTTGCGTCACGGCGTGAGATGGTGCACCGGTCCCCGCTGAGCTATCTGATCACTGTCCCGCACCCTCGTCTTCTCGATCGTCGGGAGGCGTCATCCATGCTCGTCGCGTGGGAGCTCGGTTTCATTGCGACTCTAGGGCTGCAGACAGACAAACTAGCGATGGCTCCGGCACCACAGCGTCGGTGTCGTGCTGACACGTGTGTGGTACGAAATGGGACTTCGGACCACACATGACAACAGCACTCGGTCCTCAATCCGATCGAGGTAAATCTCCAGGTCAGGCGACTTCCTGCGGAGCCTTCTCTTGTCAAGCAGCCCACCCATGCGACCGCGGAGTCTCCGCAGTCGCACGCAGAACCCGCCCAAATAGCCGATGCATTGCCCTCCACGCATCCGACGGGCATAATTCCAGCCTGCTCGACAGCATTAGGGGGAAGTTCATGCGTTTACGATCCTTCGAGGTCAGAAACTTTCGTCGACTCCGAGACGTCCGCGTCGCGCTCACACCGGGGACCACCGTCCTGGTGGGCGCCAACAACAGCGGCAAGACCTCTGCCATGCATGTGATTCAGCTCTTCACCAACCTGCTGCCGCCGAAATTCACAGTCCACGACTTCAGCGCCGACTGCTGGGCCGCGTTCAATTCCTTCGATCCCACGGATCAGTCAGCCGTGCTCCCCGCAATCACGCTGGACCTTTGGTTCGATGTCGACGACCAAAATCTCCATCGAGTGATCGATTTACTGCCCGATCTCTCGTGGACCCCCGCCGACCAGGTCGGTATTCGCCTCGCCTACGAACCCAAGGACGGGGCGGACCTGCACGCCAAGTACACGGCCGCAACCGGTGGCATTGACACCGCGGGCGGGCACTGGCCGAAGAGTCTGTACGACTACCTCCGCCGACGGCTGACCGCCGAATACCACGTCGTGTACTACAAGCTCGGGGCGAGCCACACCGGCTCGACAACGGACGAACGATCCTCGACGGAATCCTGCGCGTCAGCGCGATCAACGCCCAGCGTCACCTGTCGGACTCCGAGCAGCGCGGACGCGACGAGGACCTGTCGAAGACCCTGGGCCGGTTCTACGAGCGATACCTCGACAAGCCGGTGCCCAACTCCGATGCACTACGTGCGCTGACATCGTCCGAGCAGCACCTCAACGTGCATTTCGGTGAGGTGTTCGAGCCGATCCTCAAGCGCCTGAATCAGCTAGGTTATCCCGGCGTCGCGGACCCCAAGCTCACAATCCGATCCGAGCTCGGGGGCGAGAGCCTGCTCAGGTCCGGCGCCCAGGTCCACTACCTCGTTCCGGGCGCGCCAGTGGATCCGACGGACGGCTCTGACCTCACCCTCCCCGACCGGTACAACGGCCTAGGCTTCAAGAACCTCATCTACATGGTGGTGCAGATCCTCGCCGCACACCGCGCCAGGCTCGAGGCCGCACAAGCGCGCCCGCCGGTGCACCTGATCCTGATCGAAGAACCCGAGGCACACCTGCATGTCCAGCTTCAGCAGGTCTTCATCAAACAACTCGCCACGATCGTGGCTGACTCACCGGTAGAGCTCAGCACGCAGTTCGTTCTCACGACACACTCGCCGCACATCGTCTACGACGACTTCACCTCAATCCGCTACTTCGCCCGAGTAGGCGCGAAGGACACGTTCCACTACAGCGAGGTACGCGATCTCTCGACGTTCCACGGGAACAGCCAGCCCGAGACGCGCGACTTCCTGCTGCAGTACCTGAAGCTCACGCACTGCGATCTGTTCTTCGCCGACGCCGCGATCCTTGTCGAGGGCAACGTCGAGCGACTCCTGCTCCCCCTGCTCATCTCCCGGTTCTGCGATCGGCTGGAGACGTCACATCTGACGATCCTGGAACTCGGCGGCGCCTTCGCGCACAAGTTCCGCGGGCTCGTCGATTTTCTCCGTATCCGCTGCCTGATCATCACGGACCTCGACAGTGTCACAGGTCCGCACGCCGAGGCGTGTCGGACCGACCATCCGGAGGCGATCACGTCGAACCCGACGCTCAAGACTTGGATCCCCGCCAAGGAGACCGTCGCGGACCTCTTGTCGGTCCCGGTCGAGGACAAGACTCTGGTCAGTCAACGCTCCACCGTCCGGGTGACCTACCAAGGTTCGACCGAACTCGCGTGGAACAAGGCGTCGAAGACCATCGCCGGCCGAACCTTCGAGGAAGCCTTCATCTTCGAGAACCTGGCCTGGTCCCAGGACCAGGCCAATTCTGGCTACAAGCTTCGGGTCCAGGGCGCCGACAACCTGCTGCTCGGCGACCTGATCGACAAGATCTTCACCAAGGTCAGAAACCTCGACAAGACCGAGTTTGCGCTCCGGCTGATCGACCTCGGCGGCAACTGGGTCTGCCCGCCGTACATCCTCGAAGGCCTGGACTGGCTCGCCGACGAACTCGACGAGCTGCGCGACGCGGCCGCAGAGCCCCAGATCACGGAGGCGGAGGATGAGCCGCAGGCTGCAAACGCCTGACACCGAAGCAGACCGCACAGTGCGGCGGATTCTCGGCGACCCGGAAGTCTCCGGCTTCACCATGATCGCTGGAGCCGGCTCAGGGAAGACGACATCCCTCGTCAAGGCACTCGACTCGGTGATCAGGACCCGGGGCGCGGAATTCCTCGCGAACCGCCGACAGGTCGCCTGCGTGACGTATACCGAGATCGCCACCCGCGAGATCGAAACGGATCTCGCACTCAACCCGGCCGCTCATGTCTCGACGATCCACAGCTTCCTCTGGACACTGATCGCACCATTCCAGAACGACATTCGTGCCTGGGCCCGCGACTACGGCATCCACCGCCTGCGACAGCTCGAAGCCGAGCTCGCCGACCTGACCCACAGGACCGGGCCGAAGCGGCGGCAGGAGCTGACCGGAAGCATCCGTCGGCTGCGCCACGGCCTGGACAATATCGACGAGGTCACCCAGTTCCGGTACGGCGTCGCCCGGAACTACGCCGAGGGCATCGTCGGTCATGACGACATCCTCCGGATGGTTCCGGAGCTCATCCGGACCAAGCCGCTGCTCACCCAGCTGGTCGCACGGCGCTTCCCGCTGGTCTTCGTCGACGAGAGCCAGGACACGTTCCCCGATGTCGTCGCCGCGCTGCGCCACGTCGCTGTCCAGGAACGAGAACGCTTCTACCTCGGCTTCTTCGGCGATCCCATGCAACGGATCTACCTCCAGGGCGCCGGCGACATCGTCCTCGAGCCCGACTGGCGCGAGGTCGAGAAACCCGAGAACTTCAGATCGCCGCGCCAAGTACTCCAGGTCATCAACGCAATCCGCGCCGACGGAGATCGCTTGGTGCAGCGCTCCGGCCTGAGCCCCGAACAGCAACAGGAAGGCGAGGTGACCTACTTCGTGTTCCCGGCCGACGGCCAACGGGTGGAAAGACTCGACCGCGCCCGCGCCTGGCTGGCGGCCCACTCCACCGTTGGCGCCTGGACGCCGCAGGACGGCGAACGCACCAAGGTTCTCGTCATCACCCACCGAATGGCGGCGCGGCGCCTCGGCTTCGAGAAGCTGTACGACGTCTTCCGCGGCTCACGACTGCGCGACGCCTTCGACGAGGGACGAGCCTGGCCGTTGACGCCGTTCCTCAGTACTCTTCTGCCACTCACCGCAGCCGCCGCAGGCAACCGTGCCGCTCTCCTGCCGATGCTCCGCACGTCGAGCCCGCGCCTTCAGCCCGCCGTTCTCGCCGAAACGCCGACCGCCGACATTCTGAACGAACTTGCGACCGGCCTCGACCAACTCCAGACCCTCATCGCGACCGGCGGACCAGGCACGATCCGCCAAGCTCTGGCCCTCGCCCGCGACCACGGTCTCCTGACCATCGACGACCGCTTCGCGCCATACCTGACCCCTGCCCCACCCACCGAGACCGACGACCTCGGCGAGACCCTGATTGCCTACCTCAACTGCGACGTCGCCGACCTCGCGGGATACTCCGAGTACATCAACCAGCGCTCGCGCTACTCGACCCAACAGGGCGTCAAAGGCACCGAGTTCCCCGACGTCGTGGTGGTCCTCGACGACGACGAAGGCAATCACTTCCAGTTCTCCTACGACAAGCTCTTCGGCCTCAAACCACCCTCAAAAACAGACCTCGACCGCCAGCGGGCCCGCCAAGACAGCGTCATCGACCGAACCCGCCGTCTGCTCTACGTCTGCGCCTCGCGCGCCACCGAGGCGCTCGCCATCGTCCTGTACGCCGCTAATGTCCCCACCGCCACGACTGCCCTCCGCCGCTCCCACCTCCCCCACACCAGCAACATCATCACCGCCGAAACCGTCGACACGTGGTTCACCACCCAACCGCTCTCCGCTACTGATCTCGAGGTGCGCAGGGCCGATCAGGCCTGACCGGCAGCGACCAAGCAGACACGGTCAGGTTTGACAGCTCAAGGATGGCGGCTGACGGTCAACCCGGCCAGCAAATCAGCGACTACGGGGTTCGTCCTGGTGGATCAGGTTCAAGCTCTAGGCGTGTGGTTAAGGTGCGTGTTCCTCCTCGGACACCAACGCTAAAGCCACGCAGAGCGGGGCTCATAGCGACTTCGGCCGATCTGCTCTCGTGGTTGTAGCTCACTTGCAGACCCAGCGCTTCATAGAGCGCTCGCATGTCGCTCGCGTCGGCCTCGTCGAGTGCCGCCGTCATGTCGCCCAGCTCTTGGAATCTTCCGGATGTCTTGGGCCGATACCGACTCCGGCACCTTCACCGCGCTGAGCTCGGCCTCCGCGGACCGCTTCTCCGCCACCGCCGCGTTGTACTGCTCCGTCAACGCCGCCGGATCCCAGCCGGCCTCGAGCGCCCGCCGCAACCGCGCCATCGCCGCCTCGGCTGTCGCGACCCTCTGCGCCAGCCTGGTCGCAACTGATGCCAACTCGTGATCATCGTCGGCAGCCGCCAGCGCTTCCGCAGTCTCGTCGAGATGCTCCGGGTCGAACAGCGTCGCGATCCAGGCGTTCACCTTCCAGGTCAGGAGGTCCTCGCGGAGGTACACGTTCGCAGGATGGAGGTGCGCCACCGGCGAACCCGGGACCAAAGTCCGCGCGCTGCACCGGTAGAAGACTGCGTGCTTCCGCGCCGCCCCCTGCATCTTCCGTCCGCACAACTCACACCTCACGCGAGCGCGGAGCCGGTATACGCGCGCTGTCGTCACCCGTGTCCGCTCCTGCTTCGCCTGATCCGCCGGCCCGCTTCCTCGACGTACACGCAACTCCAGTTGGACCCGCGTGAAAGTTTCGACAGACACGATCGCCTGATGGGCGGGCTCCCGCGAGCGCACGATCTTCGACTGCGGCGATCGCCGGAACCGCACGACGTGGCCCGCAGCCACGTCCTCCGGATCCAGCAGCTCCTCGACCTTCTGCCACCGCCCGTAGATCGCGAAGCCGGTGTACCGCGGATTTTCGAGGATCGCCTTGACCGTGGTGTGCTGCCACCCGTCGCCTCTGCGATGTCGGTTCTGCTGAGGCGTATGCGCCGAAGGACACGGGATGGCTTCGCGGTTCAGCGTCTCGGCGATCGATTTCAGCCCCAAACCGTCGATGTAGAGCTGAAAGATGCGCTCGACAACTGCTGCCGCCTCGTTGTCGATGGCAAGCACTCGGAGTCGATAGCCCTCTTGCGCCTTCCGGGGATATCCAACGCTTCATGCGGGACCGAATTTGCCCAGTAGAGATGGTTGTAAAGGATCAGAGCACGATTGATTGGAATATAACCGTTGACGTCCAACAAGCATCTGAGAACATCGGCTCAATTAGCCGCAAAACGCTCATTCGAGGAATGAGATTTCACGGTACAGATACTCGCGCGTAGTCGGGATCAGATATTTGCTCGGCGTTCGATTCAGATATCTCATGAAGATGAACAGGCATTCTTGATCGGTCGCACCAGGCGCGTCTCCGAGATTCGTTCTAGTTAAGAAGTCATCGTAAATTAAGAGCTGTTTCTGCCCCTCACGTACCGTCGTTTCTAACTCGGTTACATCGGCGACGAAATGGACGCTATAATCAGCCGTCAGAAAGCGAGCGAGATCATCTCGGCCATGGTGCTCTTGCCGATCCCAGGGGGCCTGACACGACACCATCGGCCTCCTGAGCGCCCTCACCGCTCGAGCGGTCGGCATCGAGGATGTCCAGTTGATCGAACGCTCCGCGGCCCGCCGTGACTTCGCAGCCGCCCTCGGCTTCTCGACCACGGCGGGCACGACTTAAATGCTTCGGGCAGATCCTCGATGCCACCGGTACTCCAGCAGGTACCGCCGCGGCGCTGAACCTGGCTACTGAGGGCGGCATCGTCGTCATACTGGGTCTGTGCGGCAAGCCCACCGTGCCGATCGACGTCGACAGCCTCGTCCTGCGCGACCTGGCCCTCATCGGCAGCCCCGGCGTCTGGCCAGAAGTCATCACACTCGTCGCGACAGGACAGATCCTCCCCTCGACGCTCGTCAGCCATCGCTACAGCATCGCCCAAGCCGCACAAGCATTCGCCCTCGCCGACGCCGCCGCCGAGACCACCCACAGGATCGTCCTGCACCCATCAGACTTCGCGACCGAGATCACGTCGTACGACTGCTGACCGCCCGATGTCGCGACGAACAGGCCGTGCCGTGCGGCTCATCAGGTCGGGCCGCACGGCTCCGGTCGACTGGAGCAGCGGCCCCTCGACACTCTCCAGCCTGCTATCCGACGATCCTCCACCCAGTACCCACAACCCGCCGTCCCATGCCGGGAGCAGGATGGCCCACGGTCGACTGTTCGGTCAGTCGGTGGCGGGTGTGATGAGGCCGTAGTGGCCGGCCGACAGACGTCGCGGGAGGAGTACGTCTGCACCCGGCTCTGGTCATCTTTGTGCACCCACCAACCGATTTCGGGCCGGCCAGATGATTGGTGGGTGCTCAAGGATGACCCTGTGCGTGCGGGGGTGGAGGGTGCGGCTAGCGCCCCGGCATGTCAAGCACTGGGGATGTCACCCTCGATTAAGGCGTGTGGGTGCTGATCGTGCCAGCCGTCGGCGACGGTGGCTGTCAGAGGCGTCGGAAGACGCCTGTGAGGCCGGCGATCAGCATCGCGGCCAGCGCCCAGCCCGCAAGCGTGTAGCCGGTCGTCCACCACGCGATCTCCGGGAGGGCCGCGAAACGGGCACGCTCCCCGAGGCTGGCCCCAGGAATCAGCAGGTCGGCCGTGTATCGCGCGCCGCTGAAGGTCACCCCGGTGTCGAGATCCTTGACCTGGACGAGCTTCCGGTCACCGAATGCTCGGTCGAACCACCACCAACCGAAGAAGTACAAGGCACCAATCGGGCCCAGGATCAGCCAAGGCCGGTATCCGTACCCGACGGTGATCCACAGCAAGGCGCTCCAGACGACGCGCAGCGGGCGCACCACCCAGTCTGACCAGAGCGACGAAACCCATCGACGACCGCTGCCGTTGCTCTTGTCGCTGCGCGCAAGACGACGCCGCCATTGGCCCCGAATCTGAACCTGCCGTGCCTTGCCTTCGTTTCCTTCCCCTCTGTAGACCGTTGCGAGTTGTGCATAGGGCTGCGGCATGAATCCCTCGGCGTCGCGTGCAATCCAGTCGAGCCGATCCTTCACGTCGATCTGTGGGATGGCGTCGATCGCCCGGTAGGTGAATCCGTGCAGGTGCAGGGCTTTCGCGGACGGCCAGGTGGTGGCCGAGTCGTACCATCCACCGGTCCGGGCGAACCGAAGATCGAGGTCGCCGACCAATTGGGTCGGGCGCATGACGACGTCCTTGCCGATCTCCGCCTGCACCAGATCAAGTGCTGTTCCACAGGCGTTGGTGAAGCTGGCACCCGAGCAGTCCAGATCTCCACTGACCCGCGCGTGGACCAGATTCACTTCGCCGGTTGCGGCGAACGCCCCGGCGCAGATCATATCCCCACGGATCACGACCCGGCGCGCGTTGAGCGCGCCGTGCTGTATGTCCGACAGCGTCGCACCGGTGCAGTTCAGATCACCGCCGATCGTCGCGCCGACAAGTTGTAACGCGCCCGGGGGTGCGGAACCGTCGCTGCGCGCCTGCGGATTCGGACCGACGGAGCCGGAATTCACCAGGGTCGAGGCGCAGAAGTTGAGGTTGCCGCCGATCCGAGCTCCGGTCAGCTCGACCGTACCGACGGCCTCGAAACCATCCCGGCAGAACATGGATCCCTCGACGACCAGACCCGCCGCGTCCAGTGCCGTGCCGCCTGGATTCTTCAGCTTGGCCTTGTGCAACTTGAGACCTCCGCCGATGTGCGCACCGGTCAACACGACCGCGCCGACCGCCTCGAAACCGTCTCGGCAGGACATCGGACCGTCCACAGTAAGGTCCGCAGCGTAAATCGCTCTCCCCTGCGGATTCGTGAAAGTGCCCCCACTGCAGTACAGACCGCCACCGATGTGCGCGATCGGCAGGCGCACCGCACCCCGCGCGGCGAAGCCTTTCGCACAGAACATAGCCCCCTCGACGACGAGGCCGTCGGCAGTCAAGGCGTCCCCACCCCAGTTGGTGAAAGTGGCGCCATTACAGACCAGCTGGCCATTGATGTGCGCATCGAGCAAGTACATCTCGCCGACGAACGTCGCCTTCTCGGTCCACATACTCTCCTTGACGACCACACTGCCGCAGTTCAGCGATATTCCTTGTGGTTTGCTGAAGTTGCCACCGTCGCAGTTCAGTTTTCCTCCGACAGTCCCACCATGCAGATCGACCCCGTCGGTCGCGGTGAATCCCGCAGACAGAACGAGGTCGCCCCGGACCGTCAGGCCGCTGGCCTCGATCCTGGGCACGTGGCAACCGGTCAGGCCGATCGTCATGGCCTCGACATCGGTAAGGTTGACAAGTTGCTCGATGGAGCAATCCTCGAGCTGCAGTGGCCGAATGAGCCTTGCCGCAGCCAGATCGAGCGAACCCGTGATGCGGGCGCCGGCAAGCCAGAGCGGTCGATGCGTCCAGCCCGCTACATCGGCTCTGACCAGCAATACGTCCACCAGCATCGAAGCATCCACAGTCCGCTTCGATTCCCAGTGCTGACCGGTCGAGGCGTCTTCGCGTACCCCCGGCGTACCGCGAAGATCCACCCGCTCGCCACGGCCCAACCGCTCGCGTACTCCGTTCCTGAACATGTCTGCCCCGATCAGGTGCCGCCGACCACAGCAAAGCCGGACGTCGGACTGCACGACCCCCGCGGCAAGAACCGCGCCAATTGAATGCCCCCTCGCGACGCAAAGCGTCGCATTTCAGCGTCCCACTCGCGCTGAAAACATTCAAGACGGCGACGGACCGCGCGAATACCGGCTGGCACCCGTGAAAGCAAGCGTTCGCACCAAATCGCGGGTCCACCGTGGCTGCCAGGCAAGAACAGGCAGCATCGATAGGCAATCTGCGAAATCGACCGCTAGATTCACAAGGGAGTTCGCGACTCCGCGCAGTTGCGGACGGTTCGAGGTTGAGTGCAGACGTATCACGGCGTGCTGACGCTGGGTCTATACAGGTGAAACCGTATCGGGCGGAGGGGGAGCATTGTCATGAGTTCGATGGCCGAGGGAACGGGCAACTGGACGACGGGGACAGATGGGGCCGCGGTGAGCCGGGGCCTACTGCCGGTGTAAGGCCGTGTACCTACCGCCGGTCCTTCGCCCCCTCGCTGCCGAGGGGGCGATGACCCCAGCGGTCCGGCGCATCGCGGAGGCTCCGTTCTCCGTCATTCGTGGAGTGCCGGGTTCGTACGCCGCCGAGCGACTTGCCGGTGTGGTCGACAGTTGGCAGCGGCTGAACGACTGCGTCTGGCTGCGCGCCCAGGACGTCCGGCAGGCTGATCTGGCGCAGTCCCTCGCAGCGGCCTGTGAACATCGCTGGTCATCCGCGGAGCCGGGGCGCCGGACCGGGCAGCTGCCGGCTGCTCGACTCGACGACGAAATTCAAGCGGCTCCGGAAGGCGCGATCATCGTGCTCGAGCTCGGCAGCCGGGTGACGCCAGGCGTCACCAAGCTGATCAAGGCCATTCGGCCGGCGATCACCGACCGGGGCGTCCGGATGGTCGTGGTCGCCGGGAGCCGACTGCATCCGCCGGTTGCCCGCGGGCCGGACTGCGTGGTGTCGGCGGCTGACCTGGTCGGCGGTGCTGCCCTTGAGGAGTACTCGTCCGCCCAGAACCGGGCACAGCTCGTGAGGTACGCCGGACGGCACGCGGCTGTGCTCAGCGACGTACTGGCCGCCGCGCGACTCTGGTCGCCGGACCTCGTGGACGAAGCGCTCCAGGCCTCGTACGGCCTGACGTCCCTGCTCGGCCGGCTCACCGCGGGACTGCTCGACCAACTGACGCCCGACCAGCGGAGCGCGCTACAGGTCGCGCTGACCGTCGGCTATTGGCATCCGCAAATGGGCACCGGGCCGATCGCGTCCGACCAGCTTCGCCCGTGGCTGGTGCCGATGGAGCAGCAATGGGGCTGGCTGCGCCCGATCTGGGGTTCATCCCTTCGGCGGGAGCTGACCCGGCCGACTGCTGCCAAACAGCACTGGTTCAGCAACCAACGCGTGATATCCCATGGAGTCCCTGCCCAGCCCGCGTTGCCCGCCGCGCGGTCGGTGACGCGGCAAGGCGTGCTCGAAGCGCGGCTCTTCGGCTCGCTCGAGGTGCGGGTCGACGGCTCGCCGGTGACGTCGTGGAATGGACAGCGGGGTACGAGCGTGCTTCGGTACCTGCTCCTCCGCCGGCATCACTCCTGCACTCGGGACGAGCTGCTCGAGGAGTTCTGGCACGCCGTCCCGACGCGTGCCGCGCGCAACCGCCTACAGGTAGCGGTCAGCGGCCTGCGCCGCGCGTTCCTCGACGTGACCGCGCTCAACGTCGTCGAGTACGCCGACGGCAAGTACCGGCTCAACCCGGAACTCCTGGTCGAGGTCGACGTCGAAACCTTCGAACAAGGACTCAACACCGCCGCCGCGGCCGAGCGGGCCCACCTCAGCGACGACGCCAGAACGGCCTACCACCAGGCGATCGCCCTCTACACCGGCGACTTCGCGGCCGACGCACCTTTCGAACAGTGGACCCTGCTCCCCCGCGAAAGCCTGCGGATCAAACTCGTCGACACGCTCGACCGGCTGAGCCGCATCGACCTCGCCGACGGCCGGACGGACGACTGCATCGCCACCGCACACCGCATGCTCGACGTCGATCCGTGTCGCGAGGACGCGCACCGCCTGCTGATGCGGTGCTACGCGACCCAAGGCCGCACCTATCAGGCCGTGCGGCAGTACGAGTTCTGCACCCGGATCCTCCGCGCCACGATCGACGCAAGCCCGGCAGCCGACACCACCATGTTGTACGACGTGATCCTGAGCGGATCCGCCATCGAGCAAGCCAAGATGCGCTGACCAGGTCGCGTCACCTCACTCAGAGGACGCGACCCGGTCATGATCGAACTACGCCAGCGACAGCGCCGGAGGCCGCTTCGCCGATCCGGGCAAGCTCACCTCGAGGCGTAGTTGCAGACGCTGGATGCCCGATGGCACCTGCACCCCCTGGAACCCCAACGCCAGGTCGGTTCCTGCGGATCCTGTCCCGGTTCGAGTGGCGAGATTGATCCAGCCGTCGCCGTTCTGGCCCGCGCCCAGCCCCCGTGCGGCGAGCGTCGCACGATAACCGAACGCACCACCCGCCGACCGGGTGTTCGTGACCACGAGATCGATGTCGCGGCTCGTCCCCCCAATCGCCTTGCCGGCATCGAGAACGACGAGGTGGTCCGCGGACGAGGGTTGCTCCGACGGAGCGTCCTTCCGCTGCCGTGATGACTGCACTACGGGCTCCGTGTCAGCTGGCTCCGTGTCAGCTGGCTCCTTGTCAGCTGGCTCCTTGTCAGCTGGCTCCTTGTCAGCTGGCTCCTTGTCAGCTGGCTCCTTGTCAGCTGGCTCCTTGTCAGCTGGCTCCTTGTCAGCCGACTCCTTGTGTGGAGCCGGTTCCGGCCGGATCTTGGCGTGCTTCTGGACGAAGCCGGTCAGCTCGTTCGGACGCCAGCCGACCCAGGTCTTCTCGGCCATGCTGCGCACGTGCGTCACCTCGCAGCGTCGCGGTTCACCGCAAGCCGACAGCGACATCCGCAGTACGAACGCCTCCAAGCGCTCGCCACCGCCCGGCGCGTGGGCGTCGGCCTCGCCCCCGTTCTCCTCGGTACGCCGGGCCGCCACGGCGCCGGCGATCTCCCGAAGGGTGTCACCGCTGTCACGGACCGATGCCAACGCAGCAGCCGCCGCAGCCAGTGCCTCCCACGTGTACACACCGGTCTCGTGCAGCCGGGCCTCGGTGGCGGGACCGATCCCCTTCAAATCACGAAAACTCGCGAGCGCCTCACCCATCTGGATCCACCTCCGAACGGAAGTAGGCCCGCGATCAGTTCGGGTTCTCGATCTGGATGTACGGACCCTCGCTGAAGCCGATCATGTCGTAGCCCGGGGCCGGGAGATTGCTGTTGAGGAAGACCGAAACCACGAGCTTGTAGATCCCGCTGATGCTGCTGCCCGGGTTCCCCTCAGGCAGGATGCCCGCCGGAACGTCGAGAGTTGCCTCGTAGTTCTGCTGGGTCGGAACGGCGGGAATGTTGTTGTTGCTCGCGAGGCGGATCTCGGGACCCGCACCCATGGACTCGGCGTACACCTGGACGTTCCACTTACCGCCGAGCGCGGCCAGCCAGAGCGGCCCGAGCAGACCGGTGACCTTCCACCTCACCACGACCTGGAACGGCTTGCTCGGGCTCAGGACCGAGTTGCCCACGTCGTACGGCTGCAAGTTTCCCGGCTCGCGGACGATCACCGCGGTGACGTCGCCGACGATCAAGTCGGGATCGGCTGGGTTCTGGCGGGGAAGGTTCGGATCGAACTGATTCATGTCGACTCCCTCGATCATGTGGACGGCCCACGATGGGCAGCCTCACCGAGAGAGTCGCAGGCACCGCTGAGCTGGCGGCCCGCTCGGCGCTGAGCGGCCGCACTCAGTCTTTGCTAAGCGGAAACGCGCTGGTCAGCTGCCGACTCCAGTCTCGATCTCCAGACCGTTCGTACCTCCGGAGTGCAGGGCGAAGAAGTCGCCCCGATCGATCACGGTGAGCCCTCCCGATCGCTTGAGCACCAAGCGACGACCACAACCGTCGTACGGACACACAAACAGGAGTTCGGCTCCGTTGTCCGCCTCGAGAACCATCCTGTGCTGCGCCATGGCGCACCTCCTGGGGCTAGGGAAGTCACTGCGAGCCACCGGCTGCCTACGCAATACATTTACCCAACTGCTCCGGAGAACATTCGCCGTTCGCCGGTCCTAGGATCGTCTCGTGGAGCGACTCGAAGTCGGCGCCCCACGTTCGGGTTCCCCAGCAGGCCCAGCAAGACAGCGGCGCGCTGGGCCCTCATGCGGTCCGGGAACACCACGTCGTCGAGGCCACTCACGCCTTCACCTGCTGGTCCGGCCGCACCTGCAGCGCCGAGCGGAACTGGTCCGGGGCCGCCTGGCCGCACAGGACCGCCTCGACCTGGCGGACGCTCACCATCGGCATCCCGGCCGTGTAGTGCCGGTGCAGCAGATCTCCCACAGCGGCGTGACGCTCCCGTAGCCACTCGAGCTCGTCCTGGGTCGTCGTCAAACGTCCCGTGGTCGCCGAAGGTGCGCCCCCTCGCCATGCGCCTGATGTCAGAGTCCGAGCGTGACCAGAGCGATGGGGCGCTGGAGAGGCACATTAGCGAAACGTTCGACTAGGAACGCACAACCTCCTTGCTAATGGCAATGATCCTCGCCCATTCACATCGTCCCGTAGGTGCCGCCAGGGCCCATGTCGCCGCTGTCGAGGGTGCTTCGGGCGGTGATCTCTACCCCGCGGAGCAGCCACACGCCCTGTGTGTACGGCGGGAGCCGATGAAACACCATGTGAACCTTGGCCTGCTCGACCACGTTCACCCAGTTCCCGTCCAGCTGTTGACGGTCGATCAGTTGGGTGACGAAGGTCCGCTCCGAACCCATCCCGTACGGGCCTTCCGGCGGCTTGGCGACGTCGCTGAACAGGTGCGTGGACGCCACATACTGGCCCAGCGGGCTGGTGGGATCTTCGACGACACAACCCAGCCAACGCGGATCGTCGTTGCTCTGGTTCGCGAGATACCAGCGCCACACGATGTACGCGTTGATGTCGGCGTTCTTCTCGGTCACCGGGCTCAGGTTGTAGTACTTGAGCTCCCGGCAGGCCACGGCGCGGCTCTCCAACGTGTCAGCCGGCGTGGTCTCTCCCGGCTCGGGCGCATAGCTGGTCGTAGGCGCCGAGGTCGGCGGACCCACCACCACGGTCTGCGTGACCGTCGGCGGACCCGCCTGGCCCTCTCCTCCACACGACGCCACAAATACCGCGGCCAACACCGCGGCGCTCAGCATCACTCCGACATGGCTGTATCTCACCATGGCAAGCCCCATCGCCGTTCTCTTCCCCCGAACTGAGCATGACGCACAACCCAGCCAGCGGGGAAGCTCTCGACTAACGCCGACTCGGACCAGCCTCTACTCGGGTTCGTCCTCAGGCCAGCTCAGCCTTGGGCGGCCATGGCTTGCCGGATCGCGATGGCTGCCGACTCCCCCTGCTTGTTCGGCACCTTGTCATACGTCAACGTCTGGCTACCGGTGTAGATCGTCAACACCCCGGGCGACCACAGCGAGCCCTTCCTCCAGGCTACGTTGTGAATCGCCGACAGCTGCGGGTTCACCTCGTCGTCGACGCCGCGCACATATGGCGCGAGCATCAGTCTGCGGTTGGTGAGCACCAACCCGACCGGCCCCACCGTCGCGGAGTGCAGCACCTGCTCGTCGGGCCCCAGCTGGGCCTCCAGCCGCTTGCGGGCCTTCCTGCTAAATCTGTCCGTGTTCGCCATGTCTCCCCCTCCATGCTCAATTGACCAAGACCGCTACTGACGCCTATCCGAGCGTCAGCGCCAGCTCCTCGTTCAGCTGCTCGCGGCTGAACCGGACATCGCCGCGGTGCGACACCTCCACGGAATAGATCTCCTGGCCGCCAGGAACATCAGTCACTGTGAACGAGAACGTGCATTTCGACGCGAACCCCAGCAGCGCCGGCAGGGCATCCTCCCCGTACAACTCAGCCACCGTCCCCGCCTGTAGCTTGCCCAACGCGACCACCTTCGCGGTCGCGTCCTTGACCGTGACCTGCGTACCGGCATGGATATCGTCGTAACCGTCTTCCGGCACGCATGCCCCGCCGACCTCCTGGGCCGAGGTCAGGATGTCCGCTTCCACAACAATCGCGCCAGTCACCGCGAACGACTCAGGTTGCGGCAGCGGAACGGGCGCCGGCTCGTTGGGTCGCACCAGAAGCACCGTCACGACAACGGCGGCCGCCACTAAGGCGAGCACGCTCAGGCCGAAAAGCACCCAACGCCACCGCCGCGGCTTCCTCGCCGGCGGCTCCCCGTAGCTCCCGCCCGCCCCCACCGGCTCCGCCGGTGCGGCCCGCTGATATCGCTCGTCTCCCATCGTGATTCCCCCTCATCACCAGTTCCCCCCCAGCCTGCTTCGAGAGTAGGGCCTCGCAGCCTCGATGAAACCTTCGGTCCAGTGGTCCTGGCCGAGATCCTCGCGGCGGCTCTGCGGCAGCACGCCCCAGGCCTGCGAGGCCATCTCGTTCAGTTGGGCCTGCGTGAGCCGCGGCCGGGCGACCAGGAGCCGCTGAGCGTGAGCTCTCCTGGTCAGACAGTCGGGGTGACACAGGTCGTCGTGCCAGTCGAGGCCGTCGAGCTCGAGGCACGCCCTACGTCGGCCGTCGGTGTCCCCGGTGCCGGCGAGGTGATCCCTTCCCCGACGCACCGCATCACCAGCTCCAAGTACGGACAGGCGTCTGGTTCCTGGCTCATGCCGCTAGTCTCGCGAGCAGAGGGTTCGCGGAACACTCCGATCGGCCCGCGCGGCGAGGTCTTCAGCGTGTACGCCACGGCCGCGCGCCGCCCTACCGTTTACACGTGAGCGAGGATCAATGGAAGCGGGTCGAGTGGGTGCTGGTGCACCAGCACCAAGATCAGGCCGGGTCAACACCGCCCGAGCATCCCGGCGATCGACTGAGCCGCGCTCGGCCCACAGGTGCAGTCGAGCTGGTCGACGCCCGCCGGTAGGCCCCGCCGGTAGGCCATCAATTGTGGGCGACCCGACCCTCGTCTCGCCGACGTTTGAGTTTCGCTGCATGTGTCTCGATGGAACCGGCGGCCAGGGCCGATCGAGGGTCTTGGTCGGCTAGCTTGCGCTGGAGCTCGTTCCAGAGCTTCTGGTCAGATTCGAAGACAGGCCTTGGACGTGCGAGTACATGTCCACCAAACGTGACATCTCATCCTCGAGCTCAACAACCTGTCTGGCCCATGAGACCCGATCCGGGGTCGGTTCGTCGCCACAGCGGATGGTCACCTCCTTCACCTGTTGGTGATTCTCCGCGCCATGAAGTGATCCCACTCCTTGATTGCCTGCTGCCTGCTGGTCGGCGTGCCCGAGATCGACCTGGTCGTCGGGGGGGCGTCGTAGCTGGTAGCGGACGCTCGGCCGGGCACCTGTCCATTCGATGACCGGCTCCAAGGCTTCCGGGTTAAGGTTGGGGTCGACCTCTACGTTGATCTTCTGGTCGACGTGGTCGTATGTCAGGGCCGGTCTCAGCGACGAGTGGGGCTCGCTCAGCTCCTCCGGTTCAGCGATGTTCAAGGCTCCCCACATCGCCCAACTGGTCTATGTACGCCTCCGGATCTGCTCGGCTCGGCGGAATCGCCAGCCTCCAACCGCGCCGCGATCGTCACCTCTCTGCAGCCAGGATCGAACAGCGAACCGATCCGGCGAGCTGTCCGCGGAACGATGACGCTGATCCGGCGTCGAGCGTACGGGCGTTGCACCTGTAGTAGACCGTGTCGCCACGACGCGCGGCACCTCGCGGCTGTCAGGCCAAGGACAGGAAGAGTTTCTCCATCTTCTTGGTGTCGAGGCTGTCGGGGCCGTCACCGTTCACGATGCACTGACGCAGGCCGGCGGCCACGATCGCGAAGCCCGCGCGGTCGAGTGCGCGGGAGACCGCGGCCAGTTGGGTGACGACTTCCTCGCAGTCCCGGCCCTCCTCCAGCATCCGCAGGACGCCGGCCAGCTGCCCTTGGGCGCGCTTGATCCGGTTGACGACCGGACCCATCTCGCTCGGGTCGAGCGCAGTCATCTCTTCTCCTCGGTCACTGCGGCAAGGACGGCGAGAAGCCGGTCCTTGGCGTCCTGCGCGACGAGCCGCAGCTCCGGTGTATCGCTGAGTGCCGACATCAGGTCGGGGTTGAAGGCCTCCACGACGGAGGTCGTCTCGTCGAGCGCCCGGACAACAACGTTGCAGGGCAGCATGACGGCGATCGACGGGTCCGCTTGCAGTGCCTGATACGCCAGCGGCGGACGGCAGGCGCCCAGGATGACCTGTGCCGGCACGTCGACACCGAGCTTGGCTGCCAGCGTCGCCTGCAGGTCGATCTCGGTCAGGACGCCGAATCCCTGCTCGGCCAGCGCGGACCGGACCGCCTCGACGGTTTCGCCGTACGGCCTGGTCACCTTCGTGCTGAGGCTGTAGTCCGGCATCATGCGCTCTTCGCCTCGCGGCGCGCCTTTTCGATGTCCAGTTCGCGCACAGCGGTGACGACCTGATCCAGTGCCTGCGCGGGCAGCGCGCCCGGCTGCGAGAAGACCAGTGCGCCGCGCTTGAAGGCCATCAGGGTCGGGATCGACGTGATCCCGGCGGCCGCGGCCAGTCCCTGCTCGGCCTCGGTGTCGACCTTGGCGAAGACGATGTCGGTGTGCTGGTCCGAGGCGGCCGCGAAGATCGGCGCGAACATCCGGCACGGCCCACACCACGACGCCCAGAAGTCGACCAGGACGATCTCGTTCTCGGTGATCGTCTTCTCGAAGTCGGCGGCCGTCATCTCGATGGTGCTCATGTTCTCTCCTCCCGAACCCGGGGACGCGCCCTTCGCGATACCCCCCGGGGTGTTTCTATCATCAACAGTACATACCCCGGGAGGTATTCCAAAGCGCACAACTCAAGGCGGCTGCTCGAAGGTGTAGCGCCTGTTTCACAGGGATCCCGACGGTCGTGGGCGAGGTGGCCGTGTCAGGCGACGGTGGTGCCGATCAGGCTGCCGACGCCGTACGTCACCGCAACGGCGAGCGCGCCGACCACGACCTGACGCAGGCCTGAACGCGGAGCCGAACGACCGTTGAGTACGCCGATGCCGGCACCGACGGCGAACATCGCGGCGAGGGCGGCGACCAGCGCTGCAACGAATGCGGACGTCCCGCCGCCGATCAGGTAGGGCAGCACCACAACGAAGGCACCCGCCGCGAATGCGATCATGCTCGATGCCGCGGCGGTCCAGGGGCTGCCGAGCGCATCCGGATCCAGTCCGAGCTCCTCGCGGACGAGCGAGTCCAGGGCTGCCGGCTGGTCGGCCATCAACTGGTCGGCCAAGCGGGCCGCCTCGTCCTTGGGAATGCCTTTCGCCTCGTACAGCAGCGCCAGCTCGAGCCGTTCCTCCTCGGGGTTCTCCTCGAGCTCGGCCGCTTCCAGGCTGATCTCGCGCTCGAACATCTCCCGTTGGCTGGACATCGAGACGTACTCCCCCGCAGCCATCGAGAACGCTCCCGCGAGCAGACCTGCAACGCCTGCCAGGAGCACCGTCGACCGCCCGGCGCCGGACCCGGCGAAGCCCATCACCAGCGCGGCGTTGGACACCAAACCGTCGCTGACGCCGAACACCGCAGCACGCAGTCCGCCGGACCGATCCCCTCGGTGCCATCGCTCACGCTGCGCGATCTGCTCCGTCGCCGTGCCGGCACCCGCCGAGCGCATCCGTGCGATACGCCGCCCATGCCGGCGTTCCTCGGCAGCCATCCCGTCCGCGGCCTGCGGATCGGCGTCGTACTTGTTCGCGTCGGCGCGCTCCATCCGCTCGACGTACGGCAGCAGCGGTCGTGCGCCGACCCGGCGCGACAGCCACCGCAGCAGGCGGGTGCGCAGTCCCGGTCGCCCGGCCGGCGGCACGTCGGAACCCGCCTCGCGCAGCTTCGCCTCCCAGTGCGCGGCGTGCCGCTCCTCGATCGCGGCGAGCTCGGTGAACGCCTCCCGTCGCGTCCCGTCCTCGGCCGCCGCCAACGCCTTGTAGAGCGCTGCCGCATCACGCTCGGCCGCGAGCATCGCACGGTATCGACGTACGTCGGCCTTCGTAACGCCGGACTCCAACATGGCCACACAGTCCTCTCACGATGCCCTGGCGGATGTGAACGACTCGTCAGCCCGCGGGTGCTGACGAGACGAGGTCGATCGAGATGTCCGGTTCGGTGGTGATCGAGTTGTGCACTGTGCAGTGTCGTGCGACAGCCAGCAGCGCGTCACGCCGTACGGGCGGAAGGGCATCGGACAGCCGGATGCTGATGTCGATTCGGTCGACCCTCGCGGGCTTGTTCGCGAGCTGGAACGAGGCGTCGACGACCAGGCCTGTGGCGTCGAGGTGATGCCGGTGCAGGTAGCGGCGAACGTAGAACGCCACGCAGGAGGTGAGCGATGCGACGAACAGCTCTGTCGGTGTCGGCGCAGTGTCCGCACCACCGACGTCGATCGGTTGATCGACGGACAGAACGTGGCCGCGGATTCTGATGCCGAACCTGTCCCCCGCCTGGTGGTCGACCCGGATCATCGCCGCGGGGTCGTCGACCGGCGCCGACGTTACTGTGACGGTCTGATGCCGGAGCCAGCGGAGATGCTCTTCGTCGCCGAGCAGATCGAGACGGTGCCACAGGACAGTGGTGGGGACGGCCTGGGAGGCGTGCGCGAGGCTCGCGATCCGCTGGTGCTGTCTGTCAACGCGAAGGACCAGGTCGATCTCGGTGGGGTCGTGGCCGATGAAGCCGGTTCCGAGTTCGCCGTTCAGACGGTCCGCGACCGTGCGCGGGACTGTCCATCCGAGCACGGGCAGGTCGACGCAACGCGCAGCTGCCAGCGCGGCCGCCGTGGCCGCGGCGTGGTCGGGGTGTCCGCTGACGCCGGAAGGGTCGAAGACGAGCAGGCCATCTGCGCCTGACGTCCTGATCTGGGCGAGAACGTCGCCCGTCAGCGTCGTCAGGGCGACCTCGGCGAGCGCACCATCCGGATGATCGAGCAGGACGGCCGAGTCGACGCCGAGTTCCTTGGCCGCGTTCTGTAGTTCGGCTGCACGCAGTCTGCCGAGGTCTCCGGCTGCACCGAGCGTGGAAGCCTCGCCGTGAGTCAGGCACAGCACGGACACCCGGCTGCCGGCTCGTCCGAAGCTGTCGAGGATGGCCCCCAGCCCGAACGACTCGTCGTCGGGATGGGCGACCACGGCCAGAACCGACGACCAGTCAGGCAACGTCGCGGTCGTGTGGTCGGCAGGTTCGACACCAGTCATCATGTACCTCCGTCAGGGCAGCTGTACGTAGCCGTGGCGCATCTTCCACAGGAAGTACTTCTCGAAGCCGAGCTTCATCAGGTGGGCCTGCGGGCCGGGGATGAGTACGCCGTGCTTGCGCGGCGGAAGCATCTTGTCGGCGAGGATGATCACGCCGTTGTTGCCGGCGTCCATCACGCAGACAGCTTTGATGTCGCCGAACGCCTTCTTGTGTGTCGGCTCCTCGCCCCGGATCTGGGCGGCGATGTTGGCTGCGGCGGTGTGTGCCATCTCTTCGGTCGGGAAGCCGGTCTTCGGGACTCCCACAGGCGTTGGCGTCTGCCAGGGCGCGTCGACCGCGGCGGCCACGCCGACCGCGTAGACGTCGTCGTACTTCTCGCTCTGGTAGGTGTCCCGTACGGCGATGTAGCCCTTCTCGTCGGCCATCCCGTTCGCCCCGGCGAGGAAGCGCTGCCCGAGGAACGGTGGTACGACCATGCTGAACCGGAAGGGCAGCTTCTCGCCGTCGGCGAGCACCATCGCGCCCTGGTCGATGTGGTCGATGCCGGTCGAGATGCGTGCGTCGATGCCCTCTTTCCTGAGGAACATGCCCAGGAGTTGCTCGCCGTGCGGCAGGCCGCCGATCCCGAAGTGTCCGAGGAACGGCTCGGCCGTGACGTAGGTCAGCTTGACCTGCTTGTGCAGCCCGGCCTTCCGGAGCTGGTACGCCGTGTTGAACAAGAACTCGTACGCGGCGCCGAAGCAGCCTGCACCTTGGCTCGCGGCGATCACGATGTCACCCGGGCGATCGAGGTACCGGCGCCAGGCGACGGCGGCCCGCTCGGCCGCCGGGAGCGTGGTGATCGTGTTGGCGTTCTCCTTGAACCCGGGAACGACGTCGTCTTTGTTGCGGTAGCCGGTCGCGATGACCAGGTAGTCGTAGCCGAGCTCTCGGCCGCCGTCGATCGTCACCTTCTTCGCGACCGGGTCCAGGCCCGTGGCGGCGGCGTGGATGAACTCGATGCCGTGCGACTCCAGGGTCGGCGCCACCGGGAACGTGATGTCCGCGCTGTCCCGTTTGCCGAACGGCAGCCAGATCAGGCTGGGATTGAACAGGAATTGGTCGCTGGCCGACACCACCGTCACGTCCACATCGCCGTCCAGCTCGTGCCGGACGGCCAACGCCGCGGTCAGTCCGCCGAAGTTGGCGCCCAGTACCAGAACCTTCTTGCGCATTTCCAGCCTCCTCGATCGACATCACCTGACTCCGGTCTACCCGCCAGGGTCCTTCCCGCAGGAGAGCCGAGTGGCCCTGGTCAGGAGGGCCTGAGGTCACCGGCTCTCCGCGATGACCACGCGAGGGAAGGAGTCCTCGGAGCTACGGGACTTATGCCTCTGGGCCGATTCCGAGCGCCGCCGTCCACTGGAGAGACCGGAAGGGAGAGCCGGATGCACGAGGTGCTCGTCGTCGACGACGAGCCGGAGATCCGCCGGGTCCTGCGCGGCTATCTGGAGGCCGAGGGTTTCCGAGTCGTCGAGGCGGCCACAGGTGCCGACGCAGTTGACCGGGTACGGCGGCAGGAGCCGGCCGCGGTTCTGCTGGACGTCATGCTGCCCGACCTCGACGGTCTCGAGGCGCTTCGGCGCATCCGGACCTTCAGTCAGGTCTTCGTGCTCCTCGTCACCGCCCGGACCGAGGAGACCGACAAACTCGTCGGACTGGGCGTGGGAGCGGACGACTACATCACGAAGCCGTTCAGTCCCCGTGAAGTCACGGCTCGCGTGAAGGCTGTACTCCGCCGCAGCCGATCGGCGCCGGAGTCCCATCGCCGCACCTTCCCGGGCCTGACCCTGGACCTGCTCCGCCGCGAGGTGACCGTTCACGACGAGCCTGTCACGTTGACCGCTCTCGAGTTCGATCTGCTGACCGCACTCGCGGAGTCGCCCGGCCGGGTGTTCTCCCGCCGCCAGCTCCTGGAACGCGTCTGGGGCTACGACTTCTACGGCGACGAACGGGTGGTCGATGTGCACATCCGCAACCTTCGCCAGCAGTTGCACGACGACGCGACGCAACCGCACATCATCGGCACGGTCCGCGGCGTCGGCTACAAGTTCCTCCTGGAGCCGGCATGAATCGCCTGTCGGTTCGCCTCTTCCTGTCGCACCTCGCGGTCGCGGTGATCGGTGCGGTGACCACGTACGCCGTCGTCCGCCTCCTCGCGCCGACGCTCTTCGACTCGGGGATGAGGATGATGGGCCCCCGCGCCGGAGGGCAGGGCGGAGAGCTCAGGTCGACGTTCGTGTCCGCGGTGAACACCTCGCTGGTGATCGGTCTCATCCTCAGTGCAGCGGTCGCAGCGGCCGCGGCCGCTGTGGCGGCACACCGCTTGCTCAGTCCGTTGCGGGCCGTCCGGGCCGCAACCCGGCGGCTGGCGGAGGGACACTACGACGAACAGGTCGCGGCGCCGCGGGAGCTCGAGCTCGCCGAGCTCGTCCACGACGTGAACGATCTGGCCGGCCGCCTCGGGGACACCGAGGAGCGCCGGGTGCATTTGATCTCTGATGTCGCACACGAACTGCGCACCCCGCTGACAGTTGTCGAGGGGTACGTCGAGGGCATGCTCGACGGAGTGTTTCCGCCGGATGCAGAGACGCTGCAACGAGTCACCACCGAACTGCACCGCTTGAGGCGGCTCGCCGACGACCTGAGCGCTCTGTCTCGGACCGAGGAGAACCTGCTGGATCTTCGGATCCAGGTGATCGACCTCATGCCGCTGGTCGAGCAGTCGGCCGAGCGCATGCGGCCCCAGTTCGACGAAGCCGGCGTCCGACTCACCGTGACCGGCACCCCGGCGCCGATCTGGGTCTCGGGCGATCCGGACCGCCTGGCGCAGGTGGTGACGAACCTGCTGGGCAACGCCCTCCGGGCCACGGGGCCTGGCGGCTCTGTGGAGGTGCGAACCAGGCATCAGCGCGATCTGGCCGAGGTTCAGGTGATCGACGACGGAGAAGGGCTGGCGCGCGAGGATCTGCAGCGTGTCTTCGAGCGCTTCTACCGGGTGCGGAACCGTCGAGGTGATCACGCGGGCGGTTCGGGGATCGGCCTGACGATCGCGCGCGGGATCGTCAGGGCCCATGGCGGTGACATCACGGCGGCCTCGGCCGGGCCCGCCACAGGCGCGACCTTCACGGTGACGCTACTTGCGCTGCCCGGCCGAGGCGGCTGATCGGCTACCTGTTCATCCCTCCGCGCGAACCCATCGGCCCAGTCCCGTTTCCGCGGCCGTCGGTCCATCCACCAGGGCCTCCGCCCGAGCCCCGCTCGTCCGGGTCGTGCATGCTCCCCATGCCGGGGCATCCGGCACCGAGCAGGTCGCCGTCAGCGACCGCGGCAAAGGCAGACTGGTGATGCCTCGACGCGGCGAGCAGTTGGCTGTACAGCGACTCGACATCGCTCGGGTTGTCCTTGGCGACCAGCTTCTCCAGATCCGCGATATCGCGCGTCTCCAACGCGATCGCGGCGTTCAGGGCCTCGTCGGACGACTTCAGGCCCTGTGCCTTCCAGCCGTCGTACAGCTTCTGGACAGCGGCATCGCTGTAGACGCCGGCGGCCTTGCCGGCCGACGGGTCCTCGATGCCGTACCGCACCAGCATGTTGCCGACCGCATCGAAGTGCCGCTGCTCACTCCAGCTGATGCGGCCGAAGACCGGCAGATCGTCGTACTTCTCGGCGAACAGCTTGTAGAGATCGCGGGCCATCCGCTCCTCTTCACGGGTGAACTGCAAGTCCTGCTGCTGCACCGGCGTCACCGCCTGCACGCTGACGTCGGCTGCCGGGGACTGCCCCGCCGCCATCGCGACGACACCTCCGCCGAGCAGGATCGCGAGCGCGCTCACGGTGACAAGCATCGTCTTGCGCCAGGTACTCATCTTTCTGACCTCCTCAGGTTTCCCACACTTCAAGTCCAGCTCCGGGTCGTGAAGGAACCCCGTGGCCATCCGTGAAGTTGTCGTGAAGCCCGGGCGGGTGCGTCAGCGTCCGAGCAACTTGTCGAGCCAGCTGCCGTTTTGCCGTTCGGCCTTGGGGTGCCCTGGGCACCACTGGCCCGCGGGGACCATCGCCTTGACCTGGGCGACATGCTGGCCACAGCCCGCCCAGGTGGTCTTGCTGCAGGTCTTGCACGTAGTGGGTCGGCACATTGTTCTTCTCCTTTGGTGACGCCTTCAAACGGCGGATTCTTCGAGTGGTGGACGGTGTCAGACGAGGGCAGGGAGCGCCCGGATCGCGGTGTAGACCGCGACGCCGAGCACGAGCACGGTGAAGGCAGCCGACAGGCGAACGCTGTCGACCCGGTTGGCCAACCGGGCGCCAACGACGGCCGCGCTCGCTGAGACTGCGGTGAGCAGGAGCACCACACCCCAGTCGGGACCGGCGCCGGATCCGGCACGGACGGCCAGCGCTGCGGCACTGGTGATGGTGATCACGACCAGGGAGGTCCCGGCCGCGTACCGGATCGGCAGCCCGAGAGCGAGCAACAGGGCAGGTACGACGAGGAATCCGCCGCCGACGCCGAGGAACCCGGTCAGCAGGCCCACCGCTGTCGCGGTGACGAGCACTTTGGCTGCGCGGGGGCACGCGCAGGCGAAGGTTGGGGTGAAGGTGATGATCGGATCGTCCAGCGTCGGGTGCTCAGCCAGCCGGTGACCGGTACGGCGGGAACGGTGCAACTGACGCCAGGCCATGATGCCGCCCACCATGATCATGAGCACCGCGAACGCTGCCATCAGCACCCTCTGCGGGACGTGCACGGAGGCCTGGCCGCCGAGTACGGCGCCACCGATCGCCACGGCACCGAAGGCGACACCGCGTCCGAGCAGGACGTTGCCCGTTCGGTACGCCGTGATCGCGCCGAGCACCGACGTCACGCCGACCACGACGAGCGAGCCCGTGGTCGCCTGCACCGCAGACTGGTCGAGCAGATACACCAGCACCGGCACCGCGAGGATCGAGCCACCGCCGCCGAGCGCGCCCAGGCTGAGCCCGATGAGCGCTCCGGCGACAACGGCGAGGACGATCGTCACGGGCCGGTCACGACTCCGGTCCGACCACGTCGAGCCCTGCCTTCGCCGCGTTCTCGAACTGGTCGTCGACGGCGACGAGCGAACGCCCGGCGGCATCCAGGAACGACGCCGCAATCGATGCCCGGTATCCCGCGGCGCAATGCACCCACACCTCGCCGGGAGGGACGTCCGCTATCCGCCGCGGCAACTCGTGGATCGGCACGTTGACCGCGTCCCGGATCCGGGCGGACGCGTACTCCTCGGTCCGGCGGACATCGAGAATCACGACCTCACGATGATGACGGACCTGCTCGAGATCGGCGAACGTGGCGGTTGGGAACGACACGGGCACACCGCTGCTCCACTGCTCCGGCCCGCCCGTCGCGTGCGCCGCCGGCCGATCGATTCCGATCCGCACCAGCTCACGCTGCGCCTCGGCCACCTGCGCCGCGGTCTCTCCGAGCAAGGTCAACGGTGTTCCCCAGTCGATCAGCCAGCCGAGGTACGTTGAGAAAGCTCCATCCAACCCGAAGTTCAGCGTGCCCGGTGCATGACCGGCCGCGAAGGCCGTACGGGTGCGCAGATCGACCACCCACTCGCCCGCCTCGATGCGCCGACGCAGTTCCACGGCATCCGCCTTCTCAGGCAGACGCAGATCGGGAGCGCTCGGCCCCGCCGAGTTGGCCGGCGCCATGTGCACGTAGTACGCAGGCCACGCGCCGAGTCCGGCGAGCAGGTCGCGAACGTACTCCTCCTCGCTCTGGGTCAGCGCCGGATTCGCGCGCTTCTCGTGCCCGATGGTCGATTCCGGCGCCTCGGACTGGGTCGCGGAACAGAACGACCCGAACCCGTGCGTGGGGTAGACCTCGGTCTCATCAGGCAACGTCTCGGCGAGCTTGTGCGCCGAGGCGTGCTGGTGACGTACCAGGGTGTCGGTGTGGTCCGGACCGAGCAGGTCAGGCCGTCCCGTCGCGCCGTACAGCAGTGACCCGCCGGTGAAGACCGCGACCGGCTCGTCGACGTCGGTGAGGGCGTACGACATGTGGGTGAAGGTGTGGCCCGGTGTGTGGATCGCGCGCACCCGCATCCGGCCGCCGATCCCGACGATGTCGCCTTCATGGATCGGTGTGCGCTCGAAGGAGACCTTGTCGTCGGCGTTGATCAGGTACGCCGCTCCCGTGGCCCGCGCCAGCGCGAGACCGCCGGTGACGTAGTCGTTGTGGATATGGGTCTCGAAGACATGGGTCAACCGAACACCGTCGGTCTCGAGGATCCCCAGGATGCGGTCGACGTCGCGCTGCGGGTCGACGACGAACGCCACCTCGCCGTCATGGACGAGATAGCTGCGATCACCCAGCGAAGGTGTCTCGATCGTGCGGACGGTCAGACCCGCGCCCGGCTGCGCCCGGTGCGGCATGTCAGTTGGTGCGGTCAGTGTGCGGTGGTCGCTCATCAGGCTCTCATCTGTGGGTCGGGCGCCCGGACCGGCTCCAGGCAGTGGTGCCGCCGGCGACGTTGTAGGCGTCGAAGCCGGCCGCGATCAGGTAGTCGGTCATCGCCGACGAGCGGTTGCCGGTGGCGCAGACGACATACACCGGCGCCGTCCGGTCGATCTCGTCGAGGCGGCCGCTCAGGCGGCCCATGGGGATGTTGACCGCGCCGGGCACGTGGCCGCCGGCGTACTCGCGGGGCTCACGGACGTCCACCACCGTGGCGCGCGAACCGAGCGCGGAGGCGAGCTGGTCGGTGTCGATCTCCCGCATCAAGAGTCCTTCCTCTCGGTGACCCGGGCTCGATTCGTATCCCCCCGGGGGGATCGGTATCTACAGTAACACATCCCCCCGGGGGGATGTAGGCTGAGGTGACCGCACACGAAGGAGAAGTACCTGATGGACCTCGAGCCCGCCGAGATCAAGCCGATCGTCACCCGGATGAAACGCGCCCACGGACACCTCGGCAGCGTCATCAAGATGATGGAAGAAGGATCTGACTGCGAGTCCGTCCTCACACAGCTCGCCGCCGTCAACAAGGCGCTCTCACGCGCCGGCTACGCCATCGTCAGCACCGGCCTGCAGCACTGCCTCACCGAGGAGGACAGCGACGTGGACGTCGCGAAGATGGAGAAGCTCTTCCTCGCCCTGGCCTGACGCCGAGCCGATTCACGTCAGGCCGCAAGGCACGGGCCCCGTCAAGGCCTTCAACTCCGCAGAGCGGTATGAGTTCGGTTGGTGCCATGAGACACGCGGGGCCGTCTCGTTGGGGTCGTGTGGGTCAACCGGTGGGTGGGGTGAGACGGTCTCTTGTATGGCCTCGTATGTGCTTCCTGTTCTCGGTGATGGTGCGCTTGTTGAGCTCGATGCCGACCTCGGTCGGGCCGCGGTCACCGCGCTCGCGGTGACCGCGGTCGATCCCGGTGGTGTGCCTCGGGCGAAGTTCGTGACGCGCGAGAAGATTGCGGAGACGCACCGGTCAGGGCTGGGCGCGGCGCCGAGTTGGCATGTGTTCTGTATCGACAACGGCATCGCGTTCACGCCTGAGCTGGGCGTGGTCGGTGACCAGCGGCTGCGGCCCGACCTGCGCGCGCTGCGCGTGCTCGGCGGCGGCCTGGCCTGGGCGCCGGCGGAGTTCTCCGAACAGTCCGGCTCGCCCTCGCCGCTGTGCACACGCGGGCGACTACGGGAGACGGTGGACGAGTTGGCGTCCCTCGGCGTGACCGCAACCGTCGGCTGCGAGGTCGAGTTCGTACTCACCGCCGCCGACGGCGCCGCGCTGACCGAACGCCCGTGGAGCTGCTACGGCCTGACCGCGGGGCTGGACAGAGAGGACTTCCTCCTGCGGCTGCTCGACGACTGCCGAACCGCCGGGCTCGACGTCGTCCAGTGTCATGCGGAGTACGGCGACGGCCAGTTCGAAATCTCCTTCTCCCCCAGCGATCCGGTCGCCGCGGCCGACATGGCTGTTCTGGCGCGCATCGTGATCGGCCGCGCGGCGCGGCGCGCAGGGCTTGCCGCGTCGTTCTCGCCCGTGCCGTTCGCGGGTGGTAGCGGCAACGGGGCCCACATCCATGTCTCACTCGATCACGACGGTACGCCGATGCTGTCCGGCGGGCCCGGACCGCACGGTCTGACCGTGGAGGGCGAGTCCGCGATCGGCGGCATCGTAGACGGGCTGCCCGGCGTGGTCGGCGTACTCGCCGGGTCCGTGCTGTCGGGTCAGCGGCTGCTTCCCGGGCACTGGTCGGGCGCGTTCGCCTGCTGGGGACTGGAGAATCGCGAGGCCGCAGTGCGTTTGTGCGCGGTCGAGGCGGGGAGCGCCAACATCGAGGTCAAATGTGTCGATCCGTCCGCCAACCCCTACCTCGCGACCGCGGTCGTGCTCGGCCTGATCGTGGACGGACTGCGGCGCAGGACCCCGCTGCCGGCCGAGGTCACCACTCATCCGGCCGACGCGCAGCACCGGACGCTGCCTACCGATCAGACCGCGGCGCTGGACGCGCTTCGGGATTCGGCCCAGGCCAAGCACATCCTCGGAGCAGACCTGCTGTCCGCGCTGCTGGCCGTACGGCGGCACGAGGTGTCCGCCTTCGAAGGTCAGGACCCGTCCGCGGTGGCCGACCGGTTGCGGTTCGCGTGGTCGGCATGAACGATCGAGGAGCGATCCTGGAGCTGGTCGCCGAGTTGCCGCTGATCGACCACCACTGCCACGGCGTCCTGACCGGCACCGTGACCGATGCGGAGGTGGAGTTGCTGGCCACCGAATCGGACTGGCCTGCTCCACCCGGTACGTCGGTGTTCGACAACCCGTTCGGGATCACGGTGCGCTCGGTGTGCGCGCCGTTGCTCGACCTGCCGCGGCACTGCACCGCGGACGAGTATCTGCGGCGACGTGGCGAGCTGGGCGGCGCGGAGGTCAGCGCGCGGCTGCTGGCTTCCAGCGGAACCGAGCGATACCTGCTCGACACCGGCTTCCAGGCCGGGACGATCATGACGCCGGACGAGATGGCGACCCTGACCGGCGCTGCTACCGAGGAGATCGTGCGCCTGGAAGCGCTCGCCGAGTCGATCGCCCCCGGGTGTACTGCCGCGGGCTTCGCCGGCGCGTTCGACGACGCGCTGGAGGCGGCCGTCGTGAACGCCGTCGGCGTCAAGTCGATCATCGCCTACCGGTACGGTCTCGACTTCGACCCGGCCCCACCGGAACCTGCTCAGGTCACCGCGGCCGCGGACCGCTGGCTGACGGCGATCGAGGCAGGCGCACCGACTCGTCTCGCGGACCCGGTGCTGCTGCGGCATCTGCTGTGGCGGGCGGTGGAACTCCGTAAACCGATCCAGTTGCACGTCGGGTACGGCGACCCGGACATCGTGCTGCACCGCTGCGATCCGTCCCACCTCACCGCGTTCGCGCACGCGACGCGGACGTCAGGGGCTCAGCTGATGCTGCTGCACTGCTACCCGTACATCCGTCAGGCCGGCGTTCTCGCGCAGCTCTTCCCGCACGTTTGGCTGGACACCAGCTGCGCAGTCAGCCATACCGGCCCGTCCAGCCAGACGCTGGTGCGGGAGTCGCTGGAGATGGCTCCGATGCACAAGGTGCTCTACGCCTCGGACGCATTCGGCCTGCCCGAGCTGTACGCGTGCGGATCATGGCTCTGGCGCCGAGCCGTCGGCCGGGTGCTCGACGAGTGGCTGGCCGACGATCTGATCGGCGCGGCCGACGCACGTCGCTACGCCGAAATGCTGGGGCACGGCAACGCCGTTCGAGCTTACGGTCTGGAGTAGAAAGTGACCGAGGAAGACTCGCCGCACGGATACCGGCGCCCATCCCATGCATCCAGACGTTCATCTCTCCAGCCGGATGGATCAGGCTCAGGAGACCTGCAACTCGCCGATCAGCTTCTCGACGCGGCCGCGGATCTCGTCGCGGACCTGGCGGACCACCTCGATCGACTGCCCGGCCGGGTCGGTCAGTTCCCAGTCCTCGTACCGCTTGCCGGGGAAGATCGGGCACGCGTCGCCGCAGCCCATGGTGATGACGGCGTCGCTGGCGCGGACGTCCTCGGTGTCGAGCAGGTGCGGGACGTTGCCGGTGATGTCGATCCCGACCTCGCGCATAGCCTCGACCGCGACCGGGTTGATCTGGTCCTTCGGAGCGGACCCGGCCGAACGGACCTCAACGGCGTCCCCGGCCAGGTGCCGAAGCCACCCCGCGGCCATCTGGGACCGGCCGGCATTGTGCACGCAGACGAACAGAACAACAGGCTTGCTCACGAAACGACTCCAGCATCCTTGTGGGGTACGACGACCTCGGCCGAGCGACCGAAGTCCGGATACAGCACGACCACCAGGCCGGCGCCGACAATCGCACCGAACACCTGGAAGAACACGAATCCCGGGACCGACCCCGGGGCGATCCCGGCGAAGGTATCGCTGAACGCCCGGCCGATCGTGACCGCAGGATTGGCGAAGGATGTCGACGAGGTGAACCAGTACGCCGACCCGATATACGCACCGACCGCGGCCGGCGCCATCGCCGCTCTGCCGGTCCAGGTGAGCGAGAAGATCACCATGATCAGCCCGGCGGTCGCGACCGTCTCACCGATCCACAGGTGCCCCGCCGACCGATCCGTGGTCGACCACGACACTGCCGGCTCGCCGAACATGAGATTGGCCAGCACCGCACCAGCAATCGCGCCGAGAACCTGGGCCGGCACGTAAGCGGCCAGATCCCGCCCCGTGATCCCAGTTCCGTTGCGGCGGCCGAGCCGCCAGTCGGCCGCGGACACGACCGGGTTGAAGTGCGCGCCGGACACCGGTCCCAGCATCAGGATCAGCACTGCGAGGCCGAGGGCGGTCGCGAACGCGTTCTCGAGAAGTTGCAGGCCGACGTCGTTCGGGGACAGCTTCGCGGCCGCGATGCCCGAACCGATGACGACAGCGACGAGGAGTCCGGTCCCAAGGCCTTCGGCAACTGCCCGCCGCAACAGTGATGTACTCACCGGCCGCTCGCAGTAGACCCAATGGACACGGCGAGCTCGGCCAGCAACTGGCGGACCCGGCGCTCGATCTCGTCGCGGATCGGGCGGATCGCGTCCACGTCCAGACCGTTCGGGTCGTCCAGGATCCAGTTCTCGTAGCGCTTGCCCGGGAAGATCGGGCACGCGTCACCGCAGCCCATCGTCACCACCGCATCCGCGGCCCGCACGATCTCGTCGGTCCACGGCTTCGGGTACTCCGCCGAGATGTCGATACCCCGCTCGGCCATCGCCGCGACCGCCGCCTCGTTCACCTCGATCCCCGGCTCCGAACCACCCGACCACCCGACCGCCCGATCTCCCGCGAGGTGCTCGAAGAACCCCAGCGCCATCTGACTGCGCCCGGCGTTGTGCACGCACAAGAACAGCACCACCGGCCGGCCGTCATCGTGATGACCCTCGACCTTCGCGAGTGCCGTCAGCCGCTGCCGCGCGAAACGCTCCGCCAGCAACGGCAAGAAGTTCGGCACCGTGCTGCCGGTCGCGAACTGGTCGTAGCTCGAATGCAGAAACCGCTCAATCGTTTCCCGGCCGTAGATGCCGCCGAACTGCTCGGTCAACCGCGTCGCCGCCGTACGCAACGCGAGCTGCTGATCGATGGACAAGTCTTCCCGATGGTGCCCAGTAACTTCGGTCATGCTCCACTCCTCGAACGGTCCGCCCCATCGGGCGACACTCCGGGCGACACTGTGGGCGACACCAACGGCGCCAGCCGATCGATCCGGCCCGCGATCTCGTCGTACGCCGCCTCGAACGCCGCATCCGTGTCCACCGGCGCCGGATCCGGCACCGACCAATGCACCCGCGGCCGCACATCAGCCGGCAACTGCTCATACGCGATATCGCACACCGCGATCACCAAATCGTCCGGCCGCGCGACCTCCGCGATCTGCGCCGTACGCCAGGCACTCGGATCCAACCCGTGCCGCCGCGCGACCCGCACTGCCCGCGGATGCACCCGATCCGCCGGACGAGTACCACCCGACACCGCCGGCACATCACTCCGCCGAGACCAGACAGCCGCCGCCAACTGCGACCGAGCCGAGTTCTGCGTACAAACGAACACCACCCGCGGCACATCGGCCAGCGAGGGACCCGCAACCATCGCCAGCCGTTCCGGCATCAGCCGCACATACGTACGGCGATGATCGCCCTCCGAACGCCCACGAACGACCAGTCCCGCTTCCTCCAGCACCTTCAGGTGATGCGCCACCAGGTTCGTCGGCATCTCCAGCAACGCCCCCAACTCCCCCGGCGCCGCATCCCCCATGACCAAGGCATCCACAATCGCCAGCCGCGCCGCATCCCCGAGCGCCGCATGCACCCGCGCACGTTCCGCCAAGAAATTCCGCTCAGTGTCCATTGCCTCAATGATCACTGAGCTATTCAGTCATGTCAAGGCGCAGCAGCCCTGCCGGTGGCTGAGACTCAGAGCGAGCCGGCGATCCAGGACCAGGCGAGTTCGAACTTGGTTTCGAGGCGGATTCGGATGGCCTCGGTGACGACCGCTTCGAGGTGGGGGCCGGCGGTTGGGGTGGACGCGACGATGTGGAGGTCGAACGTTTGGGTCGTGGCGTCGCCGGTCGGGATGATCGAGGTGTGGCCTGTCAGTTTGATCCGGCCGCCGACGGCCTCGCCGTCGATGTCTGCTTCGCGGGCACCGTGATCGTGCGCCGGGTGCCAGATCTTCGTTTGCGCCAGCACGAGCTTCTCGCCGGCGAACCGGCGCACGTCGGTCGAGACGTCGTCGGATCGGGTCTCCCACCTCAGCCGCAGTACGACGTCCTCACCGGAGTCGAGCGTCGAGACTTCGTACGTGCTCACCCGGAGCCGCTCGTACACCTGCTCCTGGAAGGTCCGGTCCGTGATGATCGCGAACACTTCCTCCGGAGAAGCGGCGTACGACGTGCTCAGACGCAGGTCCATGGCGCGATGTTCACACCCCGTCAGAATCCGGTGACGAGCATGTCGTCGATGTCGTAGGTCAGATCGCCGCGAACGGCAACGGCTCCCGCGACCCTGGACGCGGCCGAGATCGCATGCTCGACCTGGCTGCGGTAGACCAGGTTCCCTTGCAGCGTGACGACACCGTCCTTGACCGCGATCGCCATCTCCGCGTCGCGCCGCAACGGCCGTCGGCGGTCGGTCTCGATGGCAGCGTGCACGTCGGCCGCGATCTCGGCGTCCGTACGCCGGTAGACCGCGAGCAAGTCGCGCCGGGTCAGCAGTCCGACCAAGTGCTGAGTCTCATCGACCACACACAAGGCAGCTGGCGACGGGCCGGCCAGCCAACGTACCGCGGTACTGATCGGCGTCATCAAGCCGACAGTTGCCGCGGGCGACGTCATCAGCTCGCGGGCCGTGCCGGACCGTGCCTTGCGTCGACGCCGGCGCGCTGCGGTACCACCCAGGAGCGGCGGCGGATCCAGACCGCCGTGGTACTCGAGATTCGCCAGCAGGTCGACCTCGGTGACCAAGCCGATCGGACAGTGGTCTTCCGTCACGACAGGGACCGCCGGCGCATCGGAGACCAGGAGCGCGCAGGCGACCTGTTTGAACGACGTATTCGGACCCACGGTGATGGGCGAGCGGGTCATGTAGGTGGCGACGACAGGCTCGAGCATCACACCCACCTCAGTTTCGGACTTGCTAAGATTAGCAAGTCCGCAACTTCGGGGTGAAGAGGATCTTCGTGAACCGGCCGCTGTACCAGGTGAAGGCAGAGTTCTTCAAAACACTGGGACACCCTGCCCGGATCCGGGTCCTCGAGCTGCTCAGCGAGCGCGACCACACCGTGGCGGAGATGGTTCCGGAAGTCGGTATCGAGCCCGCGAACCTCTCCCAGCACCTCGCCGTACTGCGGCGTTCGGGCCTGGTGACGTCCCGCAAGGACGGTGCCACAGTGATCTACTCGCCGACCTCCCCGTACGTCGCGGAGCTACTGAGCGTTGCGCGCCGGATACTGGCCGGGGTACTCAGCGACCAGGTCGGCCTCCTCGACGACCTCCGCGGACCCGTCGGCCGACGCGGAGTCAGAACAGGTAGAAGCCGGTGACGATCGTGGGGAGGGCGCCGAGGACGAGCCAGGGGGTGAAGGGTGAGCGCTGGTGGATCAGGCGCATGCCGGCGACGGTGACCAGGCCGATGACGCCGGACATCAGCCAGAGGCCGATGCCGCGGCCCTGGTCGGTCTTGGCGATGCCGAGGCTGTAGACGGCGAGAGAGACGGCAGGGACGCTGCCGACGTGGAACAGGATGACCGAGGCGACCCATTTCTGGACGGTCTCGATGTTCATCGGCTTCGGTTGACGGCGGCGGATCATAGGTCGTTCCCAGCGTAGGAGAGGTTGAAGCTCTTGTTGGTCAGGGGGAAGTCGGGGACGATCGTGTCCGCCAGCGCGACCGGCAGAGCGGGCCAGTTGAAGAACGACGGATCGACGATCTTCAGCCGGGACACGGTCCCGTCCGGTGCGAACTCGACCCGGTGCGCGATCGTGCCGCGCCACCCTTCGACCAGACCGACACCGGACGTGCGACCGCGGGCGAGCCAGGTCGGCTTGGTGGTCTCGGCCCCGAGTGCGGCGCGCCCGGACAGGAGTTCGGTGATGAGGGCAACGGAGTTGTGAATCTCGGCGGCTCGGGTGAGGAGACGCGACAAGACGTCTCCCCCGGTGTGCGCCGGGGCGGCGACGCCCGCGGTCAGCGGCGTGAACGGGTGGTCGCGCCGCGCGTCGTGATCGATACCGCTCGCGCGGGCGACGTACCCGAGGGTGCCGATGTCACGCGCCTGCTCCGCCGACAAGACGGCGGTACCCGCCATCCGGTCCATGACGACACTGTTGTCGAGTGCGATGTCGACGAGCTGCTGGATGTCGGTTGCGATGCCGGCGAGTACGCCGGGTTCGGGGAGCGCTCGTACGTACGTCGAGCCGGGTGCGATCGCGCCGCGGAGCAGGCGGTGCCCGGTGACGTGTTTGTTGATCCTGAGCAGCTGTTCGCGGATCCGCTGGGCGTGGGCGTTCGCGATGCCGTATCCGACGTCGTTGCAGAGCGCGCCGATGTCGGTGACGTGGTTGTAGAGCCGTTCGAGTTCGAGCAGCACGGCGCGTAGGACCTGTGCCTGCTCAGGCACCTGCCAGTCCCGTGCTTCCTCGACAGCGAGGCAGAAAGCGAGCGCGTGCCCGGCCGTCGTGTCCCCGGAGACACGTTCGGCCAGCGGGAGCACGTCGGCAAGGACCTTGCCCTCGGCAAGTTTCTCGATGCCCCTGTGGACGAACCACAGGCGGGCCTTCAGTTTGAGGATCGTCTCGCCGACGACCGAGAACCGGAAGTGCCCCGGCTCGATCAGGCCGGCGTGGATCGGCCCGACCGGGATCTCGTAGACGCCGGTCCCGTCGACGGTGAGGAACGGGTACGGTTCGTCGATGTCCCCGAAGGGCGGTGGCGGTCCGGCGTCGTGCCGCATCGGGTGCCAGCCTTCGGGCCAATGCTGGTGCAGGACGAGCCTGCGCGGCAGCGGGTGGTTGGTGGCTTCGATACCGAAGAGGTCGCCGATCTCGCGCTCGAACCGTCCCGCGGGGAACGAGAGGGTCGCCAGGCTGGGGATCGCCCGGTCGGTGCGCAGGATGAGCTCGACGCGCCGATCCGGACTCCCCGCCACGAACAGGTACACGACCCGGAAGCCTTCACCGTCGTCGTGGGCGGCTACCAGCGCGAGCCGGTAGCCCTCGGCGAACAAGGCCAAGGCTCGCTCGCTCAGGCCGTGAGCAGTCACACCGATCTGCCGACGGCTCGCGTAGGTCCTCGGATCAGGGCTCATCGGGTCCCCACGATCTGACCGGCAGCGTGCAGCAGTTGACCGAGCGGCCAGTCCACGATCCCCAACACAGCAACCGCCACCAACGCCCCCACCAACGGCACCACAGTCGAAGCCCGCAGTCCCGCCACCGTCGCGACAGTGCCCACAACACCCGACGAGCCCGCTGCCGGTGCGCTGACTCCCGGATCACGAGACGGTGGGTCACCCAGCAGGATGCCGGCTGCCTTTCCGGAGATCGCGACGAAGACGACAAGCAGCAGGAGGAGCACCACGGCTGCGACCCACCAGGCCCCGGCACCGACCATTGCCCGGATCAGGCCGATCTCGCTCACGAACAGGCTGAACGGCGGGAGTCCGAGCAGTGCGACCAGACCGGCTCCGAAAAGTCCCGCGAGGACCGGCGTACGGGCGAACAACCCGCGGACGGCGTCGATCCGCGTGGTGCCCTCGCGGGCGAGGATCTCGCCGGCGCTGCAGAACAGCACGGCCTTGCCCAGACCGTGACCGACGATGTGGAGCAAGGTGGCCGCGATCGCGAGCGGTGTGCCGATGGCGAGGCCGACGACGGCGAGCGCCATGTGCTCGATGCTCGAGTACGCGAGCAGCCGCTTGTAGTCCCGCTGCGCCAGCAGCAACCCGGCCGCCAGCAGCAGCGAGGCGAGTCCGACCGCGAGGAGCAGACCGCGGACGAAACCGGGGTCGATGCCGGCGACGGCGATCACCCGATAGCGGGCGAGGGCGTAGACAGCGACGGGCAGGAGTACGCCGGACATCAGCGCGGACACCGGTGCGGGTGCCTGGCTGTGGGCGTCGGGCAGCCAGCTGTGTAGTGGTACGAGGCCGGCCTTGGTGCCGAACCCGACGACGAGCAGCGCGAACGCGAGCCGCATCACGCCCGGATCCAGCTCGCTTGCGTGCGCGACGAGCTGGGTCCAGTCGAGCGATCCCTCGACGCCGGCGTGCTCGGCCGCGTAATTGACCAGTACGGTGCCCAGATACGCCAGCGCGATCCCGACAGAGCAGATGATGACGTACTTCCAGCTCGCCTCGACCGACCGTCTGCTCCGGCGATGGCCGACGAGGAACGCAGTGACGATCGTGGTGCCTTCAACGGCTGCCCAGAGCAGGCCGAGGTTGTTCGCGAGTACTGCGACCACCATCGCGGCGAGGAACAGCGGCACAAGTACGCCGTACCGCCGGGCGCCTTCCACGTCCGTGTGACCGGTCGCGAGTTCGTCGTCCAGATAGCCGATGCCGGCCCAGGTCGCGACGACACCGACGGCGCCGATCACGATCAGCATCACACCGGACAGCGCATCGATCCGCAACCAGTTGCCAGCAGCAACCTCGCCGCCGTCTGCGGTCCAGGTGGCGCTCCACGCGCCGGCGATGAGCACAATCGCGGCAGCCGCGACAGTGGCGATGGCCACCGGACGCCGCCAGCCCATGAGGTACGCCGCAGCGGCGGCGGCGATCGGTGCGACGATCGGCGCCAAGGTCAGCAGCAGGGCAGGAGTACCGGTCATCAGTCGTGCAACTCCCGCAACTCGTCGATGTCGGTGCCGCCGAACGTCGTACGCAGCCGAGCCGTCAGCACCTGCAGCACCAGCACGACCAGCAACACGTCCAGCGACACCGCCAACTCGACAATCCCCGGGACACCACCCGTGATCAGGAACGCAGTAGCCGCGATCCCGTTGTCCAGCAGGAGGAACCCGACGATCTGCGACAGCGCCCGCCGCCGCGTCACCAGCACGAAGAACCCCAGCAGCACCATCGCCAACCCGACCGGCACGGCCTGCGTCTCGGCCGACGGCGACAGCCGTACCAGCGGGCGACTCGCCGCGTACGCGAGCAGGATCAGAAACGCCGCCGCGACGATCGACGCAGTCACGTTGACCAGCGGCTCGGTCTCACGAGCCTCGTTGCCGTCCCGCAGCACGCGCCGAAGAATGCGCGGTACGAGAACCGCCTTCAACGCTACGACACCGATCGCGACGACCACCAACTCGACGCTGTCCAGACGCCCGGCGAGCACCAACGCGAGCGCCCCTAGCAGGACCCCTTGGACGACGAGCAGACGCACGATCGCCGACAGCTCACGCCGCCACAGCACCATCACCGACGACAGCAGCAGCCCGCCGCAGATCAGATACAGCAACTGGGTCATCACGATCACGCCAGGAAGAAGGACGACGACACGGCCAGTACGCCGAACAGGAACGACCCGGCCAGCAGCTCCGGCACCCGGAACAAACGCAACTTCGCCATGAACACCTCACCCGCGGCCAGCACCGCTCCCAATACGGCGACCTTCGCGACGAAGGCCACGACGCCGAGCAGCAACGCCGGTGCCGACGCCGTCGTGGCGACACCCCACGGCAGGAACAGATTCGCCCACAACCCCAGCAGGACGGTGAGCCGCAGCGCGGAGGCGAACTCGACCAGCGCGAGGTCGCGCCCGGCGTACTCGAGCACCATCGCCTCATGAATCATCGTCAGCTCGAGATGCGTCGACGGATTGTCCACCGGCAACCGACCAGCCTCCGCGACCACGACGACCGCGAGCGCCACAGCAGCGAGCAGCGTCGCCGGCGAAAGCACGGCGCCCGGCGACTGCTGCCCGCGCTCGACAATCGCGGACAGGTTCGTCGACCCGACGCGGGCTGACAACGCGAACCCGGCCAGCAGGATCGTCGGCTCGGCGAGCGCGGCCACCGTCATCTCGCGGCTCGCGCCCATCCCACCGAACGCCGTACCTGTGTCCAACCCAGCCAACGCCAGCGCCACGGTCCCCAGCAGCAACAACGCCACCACCGCGAACAGATCCGCCACACCGTCCAACGGCGACACCGTGGCGACGAACGGCGAGACGGCCGCGATCACCAGCGTCGAAGCGACCAGTACCGCGGGCGCCGCGACGAACACCCAACTCGAACCGGCCGGGCTCATCGGCTCCTTGCGGAACAGCTTCCGCAGATCCCGCCACGGCTGCCCAGCACCCGCTCCGGCACGACCCTCCAGCCGCGCCCGAACCTGCCGCATCACACCGACCAGGTACGGCGCGACCACGATCAGCAGCACGACCTGGACGACAACCCCGAGAGTACTCATGCGGTCAGCCCCACAACGACAAGCACAACGATCAATCCGCCCAGCCCGAGCGCGAGGTACCGGTGCACACTGCCGTTCTGCAACCGGCTCAGGACCGCACCCAGCTTGTTGCCCGCCGCAAGAACCGGCGGATAGAGAGCAGCCTCTACCCGATCGTCGACTCGCTGCCGGTACCGCACGCTCTCGATCAGGTACTGCGATTCCGCGTGATGCGTCACGTCGACGTCGTGCTCCGGTCGCAGTACGTCGTCGAACACCCGCGTCAACGGCTCCGCGAACGACGTGGCCGTGTACTCCATCCGCGGATCCAGCCTCGTACCGCCGCAACCCCACACCAACGACTCACGCCGCGGCAACCCTCGTCGCACCAACACCACCACCAGCAGCCCGGCCACGAACAGACCGGCGAGAATGAGGACCGGCGAGATCGACCCCGCGATCCCGGTCAACCGCAACGTCACACCGCCCTCGAGCGGCGAACCATCGCGCACAGTCGGCAGCGCCTCGAGCACCCTGGTCAGCGCAGGCCCCAGCGACGCCGGAGAGATCGCCAAACCGGCGCACACCGCGGCCGCAACCAGCATGGCGAACCGCATCGTCCTCGGCGATTCCTTCGCCCCGGCAGCCTCTTCACTGCGGGGCCGCGCCAGGAAGCCCGTCCCGAAAGCCTTCACGAACGTCGCCACTCCAAGCCCGGCCGTCAGCGCAACGACTCCGACCGCCAACGGCATCGCGACCGCCACCACAGCATCCGCCCCCGGCAGACCGTGAATCAGCCCTTGTAGCAGGAGCCACTCGGACACAAACCCGTTACCCGGCGGCAGCGCCGCGGCGGCGAGCGCACCCACTCCGAACAGCGCGGTAGTCGCCGGCATCCGCGACACCAACCCGCCCAGGCGGTCCAGATCTCGCAGACCGGTCGCACGAAGGACAGACCCTGCGCCGAGGAACAGCAAGGTCTTGAATCCGGCGTGGTTGAGGGCGTGCAGCAGGCCGGCCGCGATCAGCAGGCTGCCGAGGGTCCTGTTGCCGTCAGCGGCGAACATGCCTCCCGCGCCGACACCGAGCAGGATCAGGCCCATGTTCTCGGTCGTCGAATACCCGAGCAAGCGCTTCAGATCGACCGCGACACTGGCCTGCAGTACGCCGAACAGCGCCGACACACCACCCGCGACCAGGACGAGCAGCCACCACCAGCGAGGACCGCCGCCCAGAAGGTCGAGCCCGACACGCAGCACTCCGTACAGACCGAGCTTCACCATCGCCGCCGACATCAACGCCGACACCGGACTCGGCGCCTCCGGATGCGCCCGCGGCAGCCATACGTGCAGCGGGACCATGCCCGCCTTGGAGCCGAATCCGACGAACACCAGGACGAAGATGACGGATCGTGTCGTGGTCGACAGGTCTGCGTCGCGCAGCGCCGTGAACGACTCGCCACCGGCCTTCGACGCGAACAGCACCAGCCCGAGCAGGATCGCGACCAGGCCCGCGTGCGTCATCGCGGCGTACCAGACACCTGCGTCACGAACCGACGGCCGGAGCCTGTGCTCAGCCAGCACCAGCATCAGCGACACCAGGGCCATCACTTCCCACAACACCAGGAAGGTCGTCACGTTCCCGGCGGCCGGCACCAGGATCATCGCCGCCACGAACAACGGCAGCAGACTCTGCCCTGTGCGCGAACCGTGGCCGTCGGAGTAGCCGATGTTGTACAGCCCGGCGATGACCGCGACACCGCCGATCAGCGCACAGAACAAGCCGGACAACGCATCTACCGTGACGGTTACCTCGCTCAACGGCAGCAGTTGCGGGATGGTCTTCGAGAACGCCTCGCCGCCCAGCGCCGACACACCGGCCAGCACACCGAAGACTCCGACCCCGGCCGTCGACACTCCGGCGACCAGCGCACGCCCTCGCGACCCCGTGGCGACCGCACCCAACGCACCAAGCCCGGCGATCACCAGGACGCCGACCAGCGCCCAACCAATACTCATCGGCCGGTCAGACCCCGCAACGCCTCGATGATCTCCGGCGGCTCCGGCGGACAACCCCGCACGACGACGTCGACGGGGATCACATCACCGACCGCGCCCTCGACGCCATATCCACCCTTGAACACACCACAGTCCCGCGCACAGTCCCCCACCGCGACTACCCGCTTCGGCGCCGGCGTCGCGTCGTACGCCTTCCGCAGCGGCTCGGCCATGTTCCGCGTCACCGGACCGGTCACCAGCAACACGTCCGCGTGCCGCGGCGAGGCGACCAGGCGGGCGCCGTACCGCTCACCGTCGTACACCGGTCCGAACGCCGACCCGATCTCGATCTCACACCCGTTGCATGACCCGGCATCCACATGCCGCACCTGCACCGAGCCCCGCAGTACGACGTCCCCGTCGCCCGCCCGCTCCGGCGCCGGCTCCGCGACCCTCCCGGTCGAGCGGATCTTCTTGAGGAGCTGCCTCATCGCACGGCCCGACGGACGCGCGCCCGGCCCGACGTCTTCGCATCGGCCTTCAACCCGTCCAGGAGCTCGGTCTGTTCGGTCAGCACCGTCGTCAAGATCGTGCGCGCGACCGCGAGGAGCTCCGCGACGTGCTCGCTCGTCAGCGAGTAGTAGACCTGGGAGCCTTCCTTGCGCGTCGCTACCAAGCCCGACCGGCGCAGCACTGCCAGCTGCTGCGAGAGATTCGAGGCCTCGAGCCTCATCTCGCTCAGCAACTCTCCCACGGACATCTCGCGCTGGCTCAGCAACTCCAACGCCCTGATCCGGGCCGGGTGCCCCAGCGTCTTGAAGAACTCTGCCTTCAGCTGGTGCAGCGGTGTCGTCATCCGCCTGCCTTCCGTCACTTCACGCCTTGCTGAAAGCATGCGATCATGAATTGAAGAATTCTGCAACTCGTGTACGGTGTGCTGAGTCCGCCCGCCGGAGTTGAGGACAGGAGACCATGAACACCTTCGCCGACGAACTGCTCCGCCGGATCACCGGCGCCCGCGAAGCCCTCCGCACCGCCCAGGACGACGGCGACCTCGACGCCGAACGCGTGTACGCCGGCGAACTCGAGAGCCTCCTCCGCCTCGCCCACGAACACGACCTGATCCTGAACGCCGACCGCCACAACGACAACGGCCCGCAAGACGAGGTCGACCGCCCACATCACCGTGCCTGAGCCACCCGTGCTGTACGAAGTCATCACGCCCGGCGAGGACGGCCCCACCACAACTGTGACCGACGCCGCCGGCGTCACAGCCCTGGTCCGCCGAGCAGCCGAGACCGGCGCCCGAGTACACATCCGCCCGCTCGGAGCGACGAGTGAAGCTAACTGACCTCCTCCGGCTCGGCCGAGTTCAGGGCCTGCGCGGCGTCACTGGACGCGGTCCCAGCCGCGGCGGGGGCGGTGGGTGCCTAGTTGGGGGTCGCGGGTGCGGTAGACGATGTAGGGGCGGGTGAGGTACCCGAGGGGTGCGCTGAAGACGTGGACCAGGCGGGTGAAGGGCCAGAGGGCGAACAGGGCGAAGGCCACGAGTGCGTGCAGTTGGAAGCCGATCGGCGCGTCGGCCATCAACTCCGGCCGGGGCTGGACGGCGAGGAACGAGCGGTACCAGACCGACACGCCTTCGCGGTAGTCGTAGTGGCCGCCCACGGACAGGATGGAGCCGGCGATGGTGTTCCACATGCCGAGGACGATCGCTGCGGCGAGGAAGGCGTACATCACCTTGTCCATCCGGGTGGTCGCCGAGAACACCGGTCCGACGGTCCGGCGGCGGTAGATGAGGATCGCCAGGCCGGCCAGTACCAGGAGGCCGGCGATCATTCCACCGACCACCGCGACGAGGTGGTAGATCTCCTTGGTGACGCCGATGGCCGCGGTCCACGATTCCGGGACCAGCAGGCCGATGACGTGGCCGCCGACCACGCCGAGCAGGCCGAAGTGGAACAGCGGGCTGCCGATCCGCAGCAGCCGGTCCTCGTACAGCTGTGACGACCGCGTGGTCCAGCCGAACTTGTCGTACCGGTACCGCCAGAAGTGGCCGACGACGAAGACGGTCAGGCAGATGTACGGCACCACAACCCACAAGAAGATGTCCATGGTCAGCGGGCTCCCGGGAACGTCGGCATCGGCAGTGCGATGGGTGAAGAACTGGCCGGCTGCGCGGGGCCTGTGTCGAACGCGGCGCCGTACGGCGTGAGTCCGACCTCCTCGTCCGGTGGACCTTCGGCGATCAACCGCTGAACTGCTTCCATCTCGTCACCGCGCAGGGGCGGGAGGGTGGCGGTGACCGCCTCGACGGCTCCGGCCCACCGTGAACCGCTGTCGGTCAGCCCGCGCCGGAGCAGCTCCAGTCCGGCTCGATGCTCGAGAAGCAGCCGTCTGCCCGCATCACGGTCGATGGTGGCCGCGTATTCGAGGACGACGCACAGGTGATCGGGCAGTTCGGTCTCGTCGAGCTCGAAGCCCGAAGCGAGGTACGTCTGCTTGAACCGCAGCAATGCGCCGCCGCGCTTGCGGGTGTCACCGTACGCGAAGTAGGTGAGGAACAGGTTGTGCCGGCGGCGACTGTCGAATGTCTCGACGTACTCGGCCTCGAGTTCGGCCAGCGGAGTGCCGGCGAGATTTCCGGCGGTTGCCCGCAGCAACTCCCCCAGTCGGCGCGGGAGTTCATGAGAGGCACGGACGATCAGGTCGAGCCGGTCGATCAACTGCTGGTCGGGGTAGCCGAGCAGAAGTGACGCCGACTGCCAGGCCACCGTGAGCTGCGTGGCGTCGAGACCGTGACGGGATCGATCGGACTTGCGCAGGAGTGGGCTCATCGCTGATCCGGCCCCTCCGGCTTCGGCGGGAACAGCCCGCTGGGAGCGCCCTTGCCGTCCCAGTTCAGCAGGTTCACGCGCGCGCTCTTGTCGTCGGGAGCGGCGAGTGTGTCCGAGGTCTGACGGTCCTGCAGCATCTGGAAGTTCTCGACCGCGATCGGCGTCGGTACGCCGGAACCCTCGCCGAACGGACCCGAACCGCCCATCCCCGGACCGCCTTCGTAGTCGAGCGAACAGGCGAGCTCCTCCAACGCATGAGCCTGCTCGGCGTGCGCAGGTGGGATGACGTACCGCTCGTCGTACTTGGCGAGAGCCAGCAACCGGTACATGTCGTACAGGTCCTCCTCGCCCATGCCGACAGCGGCGGGGATGGCGCCGTCCGGATCCCGGCCCATGTTGATGTCCCGCATGTACGAACGCATCGCGGCGAGCTTGCGCAGTACCCGGTCGACGGGAGCGACGTCGCCCGCGGTGAAGAGTTCGGCGAGGTACTCGATCGGGATCCGCAGCGCGTCGATCGCCGCGAACAGGTTCTCCTGGCGCTCTGCGTCCTCGCCGGTCTCGCGCACCACGTCGACGACCGGTGACAGCGGCGGGATGTACCAGACCATCGGCATCGTGCGGTACTCCGGATGCAGCGGCAGCGCGACCTGGTACTTGTTGATCAGCGCATGCACGGGCGATCGTTGCGCGGCGTCGATCCAGTCCCGGGGGATGCCGTCCCGTTCGGCCGCGCGGATGACGTCAGGGTCGTTCGGATCGAGCAGGATCGACCGCTGCGCCTCGTACAGATCGTGGTCATCGGGTACCGACGCCGCTTCGAGAACGCGGTCGGCGTCGTACAGCACCAGACCGAGGTAGCGGAGCCGGCCGACGCAGGTCTCGGAACAGACAGTGGGCAGACCCACCTCGATCCGCGGGAAACAGAAGGTGCATTTCTCCGCCTTGCCGGTGCGGTGGTTGAAGTACACCTTCTTGTACGGGCATCCCGAGATGCACATCCGCCAGCCCCGGCACCGGTCCTGGTCGACCAGCACGATGCCGTCCTCGGAGCGCTTGTAGATCGCGCCGCTCGGGCAGGACGCCGCGCACGACGGGTTGAGGCAGTGTTCACAGATCCGCGGCAGGTAGAACATGAAGGTCTGCTCGAACTCGAACTTGACCTTGTCACCGACCTTCTTCAGGACCGGGTCCCGCTCAGCCGTAGCAGCCGACCCGCCCAGGTTGTCGTCCCAGTTCGACGACCAGGAGATCTTCATGTCCTTGCCCGAGATCAGCGACTTCGGCCGCGCGACCGGCGTGTGCTCCTGCGCCGGCGCATCGGTCAGGTTGGCGTAGTCGTAGGTCCAGGGCTCGTAGTAGTCGTTGATCGACGGCATCTTCGGGTTCGAGAAGATCGTGAGCAGCTTCCTCAGCCGGCCACCGGCCTTCAGCGTGAGCCGACCGCGCTTGTTGAGGGTCCAGCCGCCCTTCCAGGTCTCCTGGTCCTCGTAGGTTCGTGGATAGCCCTGGCCCGGCCGGGTCTCGACGTTGTTGAACCACACGTACTCGGTGCCGGTCCGATTGGTCCACGCCTGTTTGCAGGTGACCGAGCAGGTGTGGCACCCGATGCACTTGTCGAGGTTCATCACCATCGCCATCTGCGCCATGACCTTCATCAGTAGGTCACCTCCTGGGACCGCTTACGGATCACGGTGACCTCGTCTCTCTGGTTCCCGGTCGGCCCGAGGTAGTTGAAGGCGAAGGACAGTTGTGCGTACCCGCCGATGACGTGGCTGGGTTTGATCAGGATCCGGGTCAGCGAGTTGTGGATGCCTCCGCGCTTGCCGGAAGCCTCTGCCAGCGGTACGTCGATCAACCGGTCCTGCGCGTGATGCATGTAGACCGTGCCCTCGGGCATCCGGTGCGAGACGATCGCCCGCGCGACGACCACACCGTTGCGGTTCACGGCCTCGATCCAGTCGTTGTCCGCGACACCGATCTTCGCGGCATCCCGGTCGCTCATCCAGATCGTCTGCCCGCCGCGGCTGAGCGACAGCATGAACAGGTTGTCCTGGTACTCCGAGTGGATCGACCACTTGTTGTGCGGCGTCAGGTACCGGACCGTCACTCCCCCGACCGCCTCCTGCAGATCACCCACCGACGGCTCCGCGAACAACGCGGCCATGTTCAGCGGCGGCCGGTACACCGGAAGGCCTTCGCCGAGCTCGGCCATCCAGTCATGGTCGAGGAAGAAGTGCTGCCGGCCGGTGAGCGTGTGCCACGGCTTGAGCCGCTCGACATTGATCGTGAACGGCGAGTACCGGCGACCACCGGTCTCCGAGCCGGACCACTCCGGCGACGTGATGACCGGTACCGGTGCCGCTTGCGTGTCGGCGAACGTGATCTGCTTGCCCTCGTGCTCGGCCGCCAGATCATGCAGCAGCGTACCGGTGCGCTTCTCCAGCGTCTTGAATCCCTGCGTTGCGAGGTGTCCGTTGGTAGTGCCGGACAGCGCCAGGATCGCCTCACAGGCGTGAACGTCCCGCTTGAGCGATGGCCGCCCGTCCGCCGGACCGCCGCGGATCGCACCGTTCTTGTGGCGGAGGTAGTCGATCGAGGCGCTGACGTCGTACGTGACGCCCTTGGTCGTCGCACCGAGCTTGTCGAGCACCGGGCCGAGTGCCTGCATCCGTGCGCCCACCGCGGCGTAGTCGCGCTCCACCTCGACGAGTTTCGGCATCGTTGCCCCTGGCACCGGTTCGCACTCGCCGGCCTTCCAGTCCCGGACAACGCCGTGCGGGTTGGCCATCGCGTCCGGCGTGTCGTGCAGCAGCGGTACGGCGACCACGTCGCGGCGCGTCCCGAGACGGGTCGCGGCGAGCTCGCTGAACTTCTCGGCGATCGTCTGCCACGCATCCCAGTCGGTGCGCGTCTGCCAGGGTGGTGCGATCGCCGGGTTGAAGGAGTGCACGAACGGGTGCATGTCAGTGGTGTTGAGGTCGTGCTTCTCGTACCACGTTGCCGCCGGCAACACCACGTCGGAGAACAACGTCGTACTGGTCTGCCGGAAATCCAGCGTCAGCAGTAGATCGAGCTTTCCCTCCGGCGCCTGCTCGTGCCACTCCACATCGCGCGGACGCTGGCTCTCACCGGCCTCCGTGGCTCGTAGCGAATTGTCGGTGCCCAGCAGGTGCTTCATGAAGTATTCGTTGCCCTTGCCCGACGATCCGAGCAGGTTCGCCCGCCAGACAGCGAGCACCCGCGGGAAGTTCTCCGGCGAGTCCGGGTCCTCGGCCGCGAACCGCAGCTCGCCCGACCGCAACTGGTCGACCACGTGCTCCCCGACCGGCCGGCCCGTGGCGGCAGCCTCGTCGGCGAGGTCGAGCGGGTTGCGGTTGAAGGTCGGGTACGACGGCATCCAGCCCATCCGCGCGCTCTTGGCAATCACGTCGGCGGTGCTGAGCCCGGCGAGCAGCCCGCTACCGGTCGCGGCCGAAACCGTGTCGGCGGAGAACGTGTCGTACCGGAACTGGTCGGTGTGCAGGTACCAATAGGCGGTGTGGATCATCTGGCGCGGCGGCCGGGCCCAGTCGAGCCCGAACGCCAACTGCGCCCAGCCCGTGATCGGCCGGCACTTCTCCTGGCCGACGTAGTGCGCCCAGCCGCCACCGTTGACGCCCTGGCAGCCGGTCAGCGTGGTCAACGCGAGGAAACCGCGGTAGATCGTGTCGGAGTGGAACCAGTGATTGGTTCCCGCGCCCATCAGGATCATCGAACGGCCCCGCGACTCCTCGGCGTTGGCCGCGAACTCACGGGCGATTCTCGCAGCGGCCGCCGCCGGTACGCCGGTGATCGGCTCCTGCCAGGCCGGCGTGTACGGCGCGGTCGCGTCGTCGTACGACGTGGCGTAGTCACCCTCGAGCCCATCGCGCGCGACGCCGTACTGCGCCAGCATCAGGTCGAAGACCGTGGCGACGAGGTGCTCGCCGATCCGGCGGACCGGCACTCCTCGCGACACCGTCCCCGGCGCGCCGTCGACGGTGTCGAACCGCGGCAGCTCCACCGCCACGGACGCACCGCCTGGTTCATGCAGCGTCAGCCGCGGATCCACCTCGCCCAGGTCGAGGTTCCAGCGGCCGGCGCCCGCGTCACCGAACCGGTGGCCGAGCGAACCGTTCGGGACCACCGGCTGATCGGTGACCGAGTCCAGGAGCACGGTCTTGAAGTGCGCGTTCTCCTCGTCCTGGCCCAGGTCCGCCGCGGTCAAGAACTTCCCCGCCCGATACGCTCCTCCGTCCGTCGGCTCGAGCGCCACCAGGTACGGCAGGTCCGTGTACTTCTTCGTGTAGTCCCGGAAGTACGGCGTTTCGCGATCGACGAAGAACTCCTTCAGGATCACGTGCCCCATCGCCATCGCCAGCGCGCCGTCCGTCCCCGGCCTGATGGCCAGCCACTCGTCGGCGAACTTCACGTTGTCCGCGTAGTCGGGCGACACCACCACGACCTTCTGCCCGCGGTACCGCGCCTCGGTCATCCAGTGCGCATCCGGCGTCCGGGTCACCGGGACGTTCGAGCCCCACATCACCAGATAGCCCGCGTCCCACCAGTCCCCCGACTCCGGTACGTCGGTCTGATCGCCGAACATCTGCGGCGACGCCACCGGCAAGTCGGCGTACCAGTCGTAGAAGGACAGCATCGAGCCACCGATCAGCGACGTGAACCGGGCACCCGACGCATGCGACACCATCGACATCGCGGGGATCGGCGAGAACCCCGCGACCCGGTCCGGTCCCCACTTCTGGATCGTGTGCACGTACGCCGCCGCGACCAGCTCGGTGGCCTCCTCCCAGGTCGCGCGGACCAGCCCGCCCTTGCCGCGTGCGGACTTGTAGGCCTTCGCCCGCTGCGGGTTGTCGACGACATGCGCCCACGCCTTCACCGGGTCCCCGCCGTGCTGGCTCTTGGCCTCGCGGTACATCTGCAGCAACACACCACGCACGTAGGGATAGCGGACCCGCGTCGGCGAGTACGTGTACCAGGAGAAGGCGGCGCCCCGCGGGCATCCGCGGGGCTCGTACTCCGGCTTGTCGGGTCCGACCGACGGGTAGTCGGTCTGCTGGGTCTCCCAGGTGATGATGCCGTCCTTGACGTACACCTTCCACGAACACGATCCGGTGCAGTTGACACCGTGGGTCGAGCGGACCACCTTGTCGTGGCTCCAACGATCGCGGTAGAAGTCGTCGGCCTGGCGTCCGCCCTTCTTGGTCAGGGTTCTGAGGTCGTCCGACACGGTGCCTCTGGTGAAGAAGCGCCGGGTGCGGACCAGAGCTTCGGTGAGTTCGTTGTCCAGGCTCATGCAGGCTCCTCGCTCGTCTGGCGTTGGTCCTGGAGGGTTGGCCGAGCGGTCTTCCTCACGATGGTCAGGGTCAGCAGCAGGGTCAACGCCGCGGTCGCCGAGAGCAGCCAGAGGCCGATCGCGTAGGAATCGGTGCGGCCGTACACGTACCCCATGACCAGCGGAGGTACGAACCCGCCGAGGCCTCCGGCGGCGCCGACCAGGCCGGTGACTCCACCGACCCGGGCCGGGTCCGTGACCTTGGCGATCAGGGCGAACGTGGCGCCGCTGCCCGAGCCGAGCGCGGCGGCCATGCCCAGGAACGCGATCGTGCCGATGTGCTCGAGCAGCGGATGAGTCGCGGCCACACCGGCGCCGGCCACCACCACGGCGTACCCCGCGGCCAGGACCGGAATCGGCCCGAACTTGTCCGACAGCCACCCGCCGATCGGGCGCATGATCACGGCGACGACGACGAAGCCGGCCATCCGGTTCGCCGCATCCGCCGGGGTCAGGCCGTAGTCGGTCTTGAGGTACGCCGGCAGGTACACCGAGAACGCGACGTACCCGCCGAAGGCCACCGCGTACAAGACGCAGGCCTGCCAGGTGATCGGGAGCCTCGCGTTGGCCGCCAGCCTCTTCACCAGGGAGGTGGTCGGCGCGGTGCGTCCCGGAGCATCGCGCAGGACCGACCAAGCGACGACCGCGTAGACCGCCAGCGCCGCCGCCGTGATCAGGAAGGGAGTCCGCGCTCCCAGTCCGTCGTACAACTTCACGGTGGTCAGCGCGCTGATCGCCGTACCACCCATGCCGGCGCCGAAGACACCCACGGCCAGGCCGCGGCGCTCGGGCGGGAACCACGCGTTCACGAACGGTACGCCGACCGCGAAGGTGGTCCCCGCGATACCGAGGAAGAAGCCACCCACCAGCAGCAAGGCGTACGAGTCGAGCGCGACGAACGCGATGAACAGGATCGGCACGATCGTCACCGCCGACACGATCGGGAACATCACCCGGCCGCCGACCTTGTCGGTCAGCGCCCCGACCACGATGCGCCCCAGCGAACCGACGATCACCGGGACCGCGACCAGCAACGCGACGTCCGACTCGCTCAGCGTCCCGAGGGTCCCGTTCTGCCGGAACAGCGGCCCGAGCGGGCTGATCAGCGCCCAGGCCCAGAAGTTGACGGCGAAGCCAATTGTCGCGACGGCGAGCATCAGCCCCGGTGAGGCTGCCCTGGTCCTTTCTGCTGCCGGCTTTGACGACGTCATCCGCGCCCGCTCTCCGAAATCATCATGGTCATCACCATTACTGACGTTCGGTACTCTGCCTATGGGACCAAAGTCCCGCATCAGTCCGCAACAGCCCCAGTCTTCACCCCTAGGCAGACCGAGCCGATCACAGCATCCTGCGGATCTCCGCCAAGGTGAGGTCTTCGATCTCCGGCGCGAACAGACCAGGGAGCAGATAGCACCGCGCCGACTCGACGGGCTCGTAACCACCGGCCCTGATCTGCGCCGCCGTCGGCAAGTAGCCGATGATGCCGTTCGCGTACGCGACGGGCAGATATCTGCTGGCCGCCGCGGCACGTACGGCGAGTCCGTACTCGACGCAGACCTCCGCGTTGATCGCGAGCAGCGACAGGCCGTCGAGCAGGTCGAGCCGCTGCAGCGCAAGGCTCGCCGTGGGTGCGAGCCGCTCGGGGTGGGCCAGGTACCAGCGGCCCCACTCGCCCTCGGCGCCCGGCTGCTTGCCGGCTACCCGCAACTCGTCCTCGGTCGGTACGGATCGGAACGGCAACTCGACCGTCGACCACGAGGCACTGATCGCCGTGGGCGAGAGTTCCCCTCCCTCGTCGGCCATGGTCTTCCGAATCGTGTCAGCGAGCCGTGCGCCCTCCCGCCGGGCCGCGGCCACCCCCTCGTAGGCGAACGACCCCGGATTCTGGTCACCGCAGCATCCCTGCAGGTACGAGATCACGCCGCCGGTCTCGGCTTCCAGCGACAGACAGGCAAGTCCGGCGAAATCGGGCGTCACCGTGTTCGCGGCGTTGATCACCGGATGGCAGGTGTAGTGCACCCACGCGGCGAGAAGCGAACCGTCGGCCCGGCGAAACGTCACGGTCGTCAACTCGTCGTCGCGAGGCCCGTCCTCGACGTCGGCGCGGCGATAGCTGCCGAGGTCATGCGCACGACTGGCCCGTCGAACCGTGACCGGCTCGAGCGCGGTCACAGCCGCGGCGGACGCCGCGAGGACCCGATCGGTCAAGAACTCGAGATAGCGCGGGTCCGCGCGGCCCAGGATCGGCGCGTGCCACAGTGCGGTCTGCGGCGCGGAGTGCGTGTGCGTCGCGGTGAACGTGATGCAGTCGGCCGGCACCGAGAGGGTTTCGGCGACCAGCGGCCGGAGCCGGTCGACGAGCTCCGGGCCCCAGCTGAGCAGATCGGCGGCGACCACCGCCGCGCCCGTGCCGCCGGACGCGAGGACCGTGACGCGCAGGAACAGCGGATCCGCGACCTCGGTGGCCAGGGTCCCCTGCCGAGACCCGAATCCGGCGAGCGGGATCGGCCATGCCGGAGTGATGTCGATCGCCGCCGCGCCCACCTGCATCATGCGGTACTCCTTCTGAGGCCTGCCGGTGACTACGGAGTGAGAACCGACCGTGTACTGGCTCGACAGGTTACTGGGCCGCTGACTGCCTCCCTCGGGTGGTGAGGAACGATGGCCACCGGGCACGGCATGGCCGCAATGGACGCCCGGACCACGGGGTCGGACGTCGGACCTGCCCCGAGGTGCGCACCGACCACAACGAGGCCAACCTCGTTGCTCTCCCGCACGAGCGCCTCCGGCACCGGCCGGCTGCTGACGAACCTCGTGACGCGGACCGCGGGAAACTCGCTCCTCCACTGCGCCAATGCCTCCGAGATCAGCTGATCGGCACGTGTCATCCAGCGGTGTTCCTCTTCTGCGCGCCTGGTCACGTCTCGGGACGGAGCCGCGTGGACGACGATCAGATCGCCGTCGCGCGAGGCCGCCGTACTGAGCGCGAACTCGACGGCTTCGTTCGACAGCGCGGTCCCGTCGATGCCCACGGCCACCCGGCGATCCGTGAAACCCGGACGCCAGGACAGCGGTACGACGACCAGCGGGCACCCGACCCGTCCGGCCAGGGACAAGTTCGCCTCGGCCACAGCGAGGCGGCGCGGTCCCTGGACGCGCTTCCTGCCGACCACCAGCATCCGGGCGTGCCACGCACCCTCCCCGAGTGCGCGCCGACGCGAGCCTTCCCGAGACGCCGTATCGATCCGCAGCCCGTCGCCGTACTTCTGCCGCGCGTGGCGGGCGGCAGCCCGGAGCCTGTCGTCCGCCGATGACTCCGTTCGGGCTTCCGCACTACTCGCACCCGGACTGTACGGTGCGACCAGCAACAACTCGGCGTGCGCACGCAGAGCCTCGAGGTACGCATAGTCGACAACGCGCAGGCTCTCGGCCGTGCCGTCGACCTCCGCGACGACCGGTCCGCTCCGCTCCCAGGTAGTCACGCCTCTGCCCTCCACGCCGCTCGGTCACCTCAAGCGTCCCGCGGTTCGGATCGCGGAGAAGAGTCGTCGTACCTCTGGCGGCGGGACCTCTCTCCCTACCTGCTCGGCCCGAACAGGGAGACGGTGGCACCAAAGAGCGAGGCGGCACGAACGAGGTGAGAACGATGCTGATCCGGGACCTGATGACCACACCGGTGACCACGGTGACCCCCGTGACCCTGATCTCAGCGGCGCTTCAACTGATGGACGACGCGAAGATCACCGCACTGCCGGTCGTCGATCGGCGCGACGCGCTGGTCGGGATCGTCAGCGAGGCAGACCTCGTGGAGGACGAGAACCTGATCGGCGACCGCGTCCCGGCGACCGTGCTCAAGATCCCCGGTCCGACCCCACCGCGCCGCGTGGCCGACGTCATGACGCACCTGGTCGTGAGCGTCGGGCCGCACGAGGATCTCGAGGCGGCGATCGACCTGATGCGACAGACGATGGTGAAGAGCCTGCCGGTCGTCGAGCACAACCGGGTCGTTGGAATCATCAGCCGCAGCGACGTGATCCACCTCCTCGCCGGCCGCGACCGCCGCGTCCAGACCGAGGTGGCCGACCTTCTCCACGCCGAGTCGCCGGACTGGGAGGTTCAGGTGCAGGACGGCATCGTCACCATCACCGGCCCTGCCGATCCCCACGAACGCCACCTCGCGGAAGTCCTCACCGGCACGGTCCGCGGCGTGATCGGCGTACAGATCAACCGCTTGAGCAGTCGCGTGATGGACGGTCAGCCGTCCACGGGGACCTGAGTTGGCTCCCCCGAGACGGCTCGCGACGACACCAGAGCCGAGTCCCAGGAGGGTTCGATGACTACGCAACCGACGACGATCCCGATCCAGTACACGGCGCGGGGTACTGTGCCGCGCGCTGACGCCGACTACGCGCTCCGGCGGATCGAGCACGTGCTCGCGAAGGCGTCCGGCCGGGTCCTGCACGTCCGTGTCACGCTCACGCACGAACCGAATCCGGCGCTCGAGCACCCCGCCCGAGCCCAGGTGTCCATCGACGTGAACGGTACGCCGATCCGCGCCCGAGTCGATGCCACCGAGCTCCGGGAGGCGGCTGACCTTGTCGTGGACCGCCTGCAGCGCCAGCTCGTCCAGCTCCGTGAACGAACCCGCACGCGGCACCGCTGGCTCGCCGTCGCCACCGAGCACGAATGGCGGCACGGCGATGCACCCGAACCATCGCGACCGGTCTCCGGCGACCGCCCGGTGATCCGGCGCAAGACCTTCACACTCGAACCGATGACGCCCGACGAGGCGGCGTACGAGATGGATCTCCTCGACCACAACTTCTATCTCTTCACCGGGCCCGACGGCGCGGACGCGCTGACCTACCGCACGGACACCGGCGGATATGGCGTACTCGGCCCGGCTGGTGTCGCGGTCCTGACTCTCGCTGAGGCCAGACAACGTCTCCGCAACGGCCGCGAACCTTTCGTGTTCTACCGCGACCCAGCCCGGCTGCGCGGCCATGTCCTCTACGTCCGCCACGACGGCCGCCTCGGCCTGATCACCTCGTCCTGAACCCGCGATGAGCAAGGTCGACGAGTACGAGCGAGCGCTCGGCGGCCTGGACGACGCCGAGCCGTATTTGCTGGCGCACTCCGGGCTACCGGGCCCACGCGGCAACATCGAACTCGGCGCGCAGGTCAGTGCTTGTTCGGCAGTTCGTGGTCGGTCGCCCGGACGAGGTCGTAGCCGGTGATCAGGCCCGCGAGCCTTGGGCCGTCGAACACGACGGCGATGTCCTCGGCGTTGGGGAGAAGTTGCCGGAGCTCCGCGAGCGGCGTCCGCGGACCGACGACCGGGATGCGCTGCAGCGGGACCAGGACGGCACCGAGTGTGGTCGTGGATCGGTTGTCGGGCGGTACGGCCGCAAGTTGGCCGACGCTGACCAAGCCGGCGACGCCGCCGTCGGGACCGACGACCGGGAAGACAAGCTCCTGAGAACCCAGCACCTGGCCGATGAACTGGTCGACCGGCGTCGACGTGCTCCCGGTGGCCTCTGCCGTGCGCATCAGGTGACCGGCGGTCATCCGGCGAGCACGGGCCTGGGCGCCCTCGCCGATCGCGGCGAGGACGATCACGTAGCCGACCGCGATCAGCCAGAAGCCTCCGGGATCGCCGGTGACCAACTGCAGGACACCGGCAGCACCGGCGACTCCGCCGACCACGCGCCCGGCGACGGACGCCACGGCGGTCGCGCGGTCGGCATCGCCGTACCAGTGCCACAGCAGCGCGCGCAGCACCCGGCCGCCGTCCAGAGGCAGACCCGGAAGCAGGTTGAACAGCCCGAGTACGACGTTCATCACTGCCAGCCACAGAACCGAGGACAGAAGCAGGTCGGGAGCATCGGCGGAGCGCAGGCCGATACCGGCGGCACCGCCCAGCACTCCGAGAACAAAGCTCATGGCCGGGCCGGCACCTGCGATCAGGAAGGCCGCTCGCGGTGTCTTCGGTTCACTGCCGAACACGCTGACGCCGCCGAGCATCCACAGCGTGATGCGCTGGACAGGCAGCCGAAACCTGCGTGCCGTCAGCGCGTGCGCGAGCTCATGCGCGAGCAGCGAGGCGACGAACGCGATCGCGGTCAGCACGCCCGTCAGCCAGTACGCCGCGGCGCCGTGACCGGGCACGAGCTCGGGCAGCGCAGACGTCGCGAGCACGTCGCTGATGATCAGCACCATCAACAGCACCGACCAGTGCGCGCCAACCGGAATGCCGGCTATCCGGCCGAACCGGACCGTCTCGTTCACAGCGGTGCTGCCGTCATCGTCATCCTCCGGTGAGGATGGAGCGCAGGGTCTGGGGCAGTTGCTCCAGGGCGTGGGCCACGTGGCCGGGCGAACTCAGCTTGTCGATCGCATGCGTCACGGTCGTCGCGACGTGCGGCACCTCCGCGAGTGAGACCACCGCTTCGTGGGCGAACCGCTGTTGGTACTCCTCGGCGCCGAGCTTCTGCGGGACCCGGCTGGGGTCCCAGCCTTCGTAGTACACGCCCCGCAGCAACTCCGGCAGCTGAGCGGCGAACTGGGCCGACGCCTCCACGCCGAGCCGGTCGCGGAGCGTGTGCAGCCACGCCCGCAGCACCCGGTAGGCGAACTGCTTGTCGGCGGTGCCGAACTCCATCGCGACGCCGGCGACCCACAACCGGGCCGTCCGCTCCGCGTGATCGATTGCTTCCACTCTGATGGCATTCATCACAGCCTCCCCATACCAGCCAGCGTGCATTCACAGGCGCGGCCGGGCCAGGCGCAGGTGTCCTTTGTAGGCGTGCCGATCTGTTCGGTCCGACGGGACCTTCGGCCCTGTGCGAGGCTCGGCAGGCAGCGCACAGTCGTGCCATGAGCGCCGGGTCCGCAGCGACGGCTGCCGAGCACCGGCCGGCCCGTGGGACCGTGGCCGGCTGGCTGCTCGCGTTCAGCGGCTACGACCCGGCGGACGAGCGCCGGCGCGAGGCCCTGTGCACGACCGGCAACGGCTACTGCGCCACTCGCGGAGCGTGGGCAGGCTCGGTGGCCGGCGATCACCACTACCCCGGGACCTATCTGGCCGGCTACTACAACCGTTTGACCGACACCGTCGCTGAGACGAGCGTCGAGAACGAGAGCCTGGTCAACATCCCCGACTGGCTGCCGCTGACTTTCGCCGTCGACACCGGCGACTGGTGGACACCGGACAACACCGAGGTCCTCGATTACGAGCTCGAGCTCGACGCGCGACGCGGTGTCGTGACCCGCCGGTTCCATCTCCGGGACGCGGCCGGCCGGGAGATACGCGGGGCCGAACGCCGCTTCGTGAGCATGGCAGACCCCCATCTCGCCGGTCAGACCCTCGCCGTGACGGCCGTGAACTGGTCGGGCCGGCTCCGCATCGGATCCGCGATCCACGGCAACGTCGTCAACGCCGGCGTCGAACGGTACCGCAAGCTGGCCAGTCGTCATCTGACCGGCATCACCCCACTGGTTGCTGACAGCAACCTCATCGTGACGGCGACCACGAGTCAGTCGCACCACCGCATCTCCGTCGGCACGCGAACCGTTGCCACTCACCACGAGATGGACTGGAACGCCCGCACCGACGACACCTCGGCGTACGGCGAACTCACCGGCGACGTGACCGCAGGCGACGTGATCACCGTCGAGAAGGTCGCCGCGATCCACGGCGGCCGTGACGACGCGATCTCCGAACCCCAACTCGCGACCCAAACCGCTCTCGACAGCGCGCCGTGCTTCGCGGAACTCCTGGAAGCCCATGTGCTGGCCTGGTCCCAGTTGTGGCGCCGCTTCGCCATCGATCTGGAGGAGTCGTACGACGGGACACTGCCCGCGCTCCGGCTGAACCTCTTCCATCTGTTGCAGTCCGTCTCGCCCCACAGCGCTGACCCGGATGCCGGCGTACCTGCGCGCGGGCTGCACGGCGAGGCATACCGCGGCCACGTCTTCTGGGACGAACTCTTCGTCTTCCCGGTGCTGACGCTCCGGCTGCCGGAACTCTCCCGCGCGTTGCTGCGCTACCGGTGCCGCAGACTCCCCGCCGCCCGGCTGGCAGCTCGGCAGCTCGGTCTCCAGGGCGCGATGTTCCCGTGGCAGTCGGGCAGCGACGGACGCGAGGAGAGCCAGCGGCTCCACCTCAACCCGCTCTCCGGGCACTGGACCAAGGACGGGACGGATCGGCAACGGCACGTCGGCCTCGCCGTCGCCTACACCATGTGGCAGTACGTGGACACCACCGGCGACACCGACTTCCTGTCAGATCACGCCGCCGAGGTCATCGTGGAGGTCGCCCGCTTCTTCGCGTCCCTCGCCGAGTACGACGCCGGTCGCGACCGCTACGTGATCCGGGGTGTGGTCGGTCCCGACGAGTTCCATACGTCGTACCCGGGGCGCTCGGAACCCGGCATCGACAACAACGCCTACACGAACATCATGGCCGTCTGGCTCTTCGATGTCGCCGCCCGCGCCCTGGACCAGCTTCCGGCCTGGCGACGGACCGAGCTGATCGAGTCGCTCGGTCTCCGTCAGGAGGAACGCAACCACTGGGACGAGCTCACCCGCCGCATGTACGTACCCTTCCACGACGGCGTGATCAGCCAGTTCGAGGGCTACGAGCAGCTGAGCGAGCTCGACTGGCCGCGGTATCGGGACACGTACGGCGACATCCGGCGGCTGGATCGCATCCTCGAAGCCGAGGGCCGCGACGTGACGTCGTACCAGGTCTCCAAACAGGCCGACGTACTGATGCTCCTGTACCTGCTCCCCCGCCGCGACCTCTCCGTCCTGATGCACCGGCTCGGCTACCCGTTGACCGCCGACGTCGTCCGGAAGACCGTCGAGTACTACCTCGCACGCACCTGCCACGGCTCGTCGCTGAGCGCGATCGTCCATGCCTGGGGGCTGGCGGCGCTCGATCCCGACCGCGCGCTCGCGTTTCTCGAGCAAGCGTTGCACAGCGATGCCGGCGACGCGCTCCGCACCGGCACCACCGCGGAAGGCATCCACCTCGGCGCGATGGCCGGCAGCGCCGACCTGATCCAGCGATGCTTCACCGGGCTCACCACCACCAACGACCTCCTGCGGTTCGGCCCGCGCTGGCCCGCCAAGCTGGGCGCACTCGAGATGGCGCTGCGGTACCGCGGCCACCGCCTGATCGCCGAGATCTCGAGCACGGCGGTCACCGTCACGGTCGATCCCGGGCCGGGCACCGCCATCGCCGTCCGCTGCTACCGAAACACCCGGCTGCTGAAGCCGGGCGACAGCCACACCTGGACAGCCCCGAGCTGAGGAGACCCCAGATGCCCATCTACGAAGAGGCGCGACAGGACTTCTCCTGGGCCGCCGCCGCGCAACTGCTCAGCGGGCTGCCGGAAGGGCGTGGTCTCAACATCGCCCACGAGGCCGTCGACCGGCACCTGGCGACCGGCCGCGGCGGGCACGTCGCGATCCGGGCGATCGGGCGGAGCGGGACCCGCGACCTGACCTACCGGGACCTCAGCCTGCTGAGCAACCGCTTCGCCAACCTGCTGCGTTCTCTCGACGTAGGCCCGCGGGCGCGAGTCTTCACCCTGCTCGGCCGGCAGCCCGAGATGTACGTCACGGCGCTCGGCTGCTGGAAGAACCTCAGCGTGCTGTCACCCCTGTTCGCAGCCTTCGGCCCGGAGCCGATCCGCAACCGCCTCCTGCTCGGCGACGCCCAGGTCCTGGTCACCACGACGTCCCTGTACCGGCGCAAGATCGCACCGCAGCGCGACCAGCTCCACGGACTGCGGCACATCCTCCTGATCGACGCGCCCGACGAGCCGCCGGACGGAACCATCGACCTGCACCGGGCGCTCGGCGCGCAGCCCGACCACTGGACGATCCCCGCGACCAGTCCGGAGGCGATGGCGCTGCTGCACTTCACCAGCGGAACGACCGGAACGCCGAAGGGCGCCGTCCACGTCCACAACGCCGTCGTCGCTCACCACATCACGGCAGCCTTCGCGCTCGATCTGCGACCCCACGACGTCTTCTGGTGTACGGCGGATCCCGGCTGGGTGACCGGAACGTCGTACGGCATCATCGCGCCCCTCACCCACGGCGTCACGTTGCTGGCCGACGACGGCGACTTCGACGCCGCCCGGTGGTACCAAGTGCTCGCGGACAACCGCGTCACGGTCTGGTACACCGCGCCGACCGCGCTGAGGATGCTGATGCGGGCCGGCGAGGAGATGGCGTCCCGCTACGACCTGTCCGCACTGCGGCACATCGCCAGTGTCGGCGAGCCACTCAACCCCGAGGTGGTCGTGTGGGCGCAGAAAGCGTACGGAATGCCGGTCCACGACAACTGGTGGCAGACCGAGACCGGCGCGATCATGATCAGCAACTACCCGTCGATGCCGATTCGCCCCGGCTCGATGGGACGGCCGATGCCCGGTGTCGAGGCCGCCGTCCTGCGATGTGGTGACAGCGGACGTGCCGCGGTCGCCGACGGACCGGTGGACGTCCTGGGCGCCGGCCAGGTCGGCGAACTGGCGCTGCGACCGGGCTGGCCGTCGATGTTCCGTGGCTATCTGCACGACGACTTCCGCTACCAGCAGGCGTTCGCGGGCGGCTGGTACCTGACCGGGGACCTGGCCCGGATCGATGCCGACGGCTACTTCTGGTTCGTTGGCCGGGCCGACGATGTGATCAAGTCGTCCGGTCATCTGGTCGGACCGTTCGAGGTCGAGAGCACACTGCTCGAACATCCGGCCGTCACCGAAGCGGGCGTGATCGGCGTGCCCGATCCGGTCGCGGGCGAGGTCGTGAAGGCCTTCGTGACGCTGCGGCCGGGTTATCAGCCGGACGAGGCGTTGCGGGCCGAGCTGATCGCCTTCGGGCGCCGCCGGCTCGGTGCGGTCGCCCCTCGCCAGATCGCGTTCGATCAGAACCTGCCGCACACCAGCAGCGGCAAAGTCATGCGCCGCCTGCTCAAGGCCCGCGAGCTGGGCCTGCCGGAAGGTGACCTGTCGACCCTGGAGCGCCCACGATGAACACAGCGATTGCCAAGCACCACACCGCCTTGCTGCGCCAGATGCTGCGAATCCGCAAGTTCGAGGAGATCTGCGTCGAGCTCTACAGCGCGACCAGGATCCGCGGCTTCCTGCACCTCTACATCGGCGAGGAAGCCGTCGCCGTCGGTGTGATGAACACCCTCGACGCGAGTGACGCGCTCGTCACGACGTATCGCGAGCACGGCCACGCGCTGGCCCGCGGCGTCCCGATGGAGGCGGTGATGGCAGAGATGTTCGGTCGCACCACGGGATGCAGCCGGGGCCGCGGGGGCTCGATGCATCTGTTCGACGTCAAGCGGCGGCTCTACGGCGGCAACGCGATCGTCGGCGGCGGCCTGCCGCTGGCGACCGGGATCGCTCTGGCAGACCGGCTCCGCAACGAGAGCCACGTGACGGCGTGCTTCTTCGGCGACGGCGCCGTCGCCGAAGGCGAGTTCCACGAGTGTATGAATCTCGCCGCGCTGTGGAAGCTCCCGGTGCTGTTCTGCTGCGAGAACAACCTCTATGCGATGGGTACGTCGCTCGTCCGGGCCCAGGCGCAGACCGATCTGGCATTGCGCGCATCGTCGTACGGCATGCCGGCCTGGGCCGTCGACGGGATGGACGTACTGGCCGTCGAGCAGGCAGCACAACGCGCGGTCGAGACGATCCGCGCCGGTGGCGGGCCGTGCTTCCTCGAACTGCGCACGTACCGCTTCCGCGCGCATTCGATGTACGACTCCGACCGCTACCGCGACAAGGCCGAGATCGCGCGCTGGAAGGAACGCGACCCGATCGAGGCCCTGACCGTGCGGATGCGGGACGCAGGTGAGCTGACCGACGACGCGCTCAAGGCCCTGCATCGTGAGGTCGACGACGAGCTCCAGCGAGCAGTGGCCGGCGCCGAGGCCGGACCGCTCGAGGCTGTCGAGGACCTGACCCGCTTCGTCTACGCGGAGGAATCATGACTACGACGTACCGGGAGGCTCTCCGGGAAGCGATCCGGGACGCTCTGCGCCGCGACGAGCGGGTCTTCCTGATGGGTGAGGACGTCGGCGCGTACGGCGGTTGCTTCGGAGTCAGCCTCGGACTGCTGGAGGAGTTCGGGCCGGACCGGATCCGGGACACGCCGCTGTCCGAGTCGGCGTTCGTCGGCGCGGGGATCGGGGCGGCGACCGCCGGGCTGCGGCCGATCGTCGAGATCATGACGGTCAACTTCAGCCTGCTCGCGCTCGACCAGATCCTCAACAACGCCGCCACGCTGCGACACATGTCCGGTGGCCAGGTCGGCGTACCGCTGGTGATCCGGATGACCACGGGCGCCGGCCGGCAGCTCGCCGCGCAGCACTCGCACAGCCTCGAAGGCTGGTTCGCGCACATCCCCGGTCTGCGGATCCTCGCTCCTGCGACGCTCGAGGACGCGCGCGGCATGCTGTGGCCTGCGCTGCTCGATCCGGACCCGGTGCTGATCTTCGAGCACGGCTCGCTCTACAACCTCGCCGGTGAACTCGCGGACGACGCCGGACCGGTCGACATCGACCACGCGGCGATCCGCCGGCCCGGCGCGGACGTGACGGTGGTGACGTACGGAGGATGCCTCGGCAAGTGCCTGGACGCGGCCGAGCAGCTCGCCGCCGAGGACATCTCGGCCGAGGTGATCGACCTGCGCACGCTGCGGCCGCTCGACGACGCGACGTTCGTCGAATCGGTACGACGTACCCATCGCGCCGTGGTCGTCGACGAGGGCTGGCGCAGCGGGAGCCTGTCCGCCGAAGTCAGTGCGCGGATCACCGAGCAGGCCTTCGAGGAGCTGGACGCCCCGGTCGAGCGGGTCTGCAGCGCGGAGGTGCCGATGCCGTACGCGAAGCACCTCGAGGACGCTGCGCTACCGCAACCGGACGGCATCGTCGCGGCGGTTCGGAAGGTGGTGAGTGGCGGTGGCTGAGTTCCGGATGCCCTCGCTCGGTGCGGACATGGACGAAGGCACCGTGATCGAGTGGCTGGTCAAGCCCGGCGACACGGTCCACAAGGGCGACCCGGTCGCCGTGGTCGACACCGACAAAGCCGCCATCGAGGTCGAGACCTTCGCCGGCGGCACGATCGACCAGATCCTCGTCCCGGTCGGTGAGCGCGTCCAGGTCGGCACCCCGCTCGCCACCATCAACGGCACCGGCCCCACACCACAGCCCGCGCCCGCCCCACAGCGCCCGGCCACGCCGGCACCCGTGCCTGCCCGGCCGGCTCAGGGGTTGCCCTCTGAGATACAGGGTGGCCCACCAGAATTCCCAGTGGGCAACCCTCCAGCCCAGCGGGCAGCCCCTCCCGCGACAGTCACGTCGGTCGATCGCTTGAAGGCGTCGCCGTACGCGCGGAAGCTGGCCCACTCGCTCGACGTCGACCTCACCGCCGTACCCGCGACCGGGCAACGGGGCATGGTCACCGCCGAGGACGTACGCCGCTTCGCCGCGAACCCACCGCGACCGAGCACGCAACCCAGCACCAAGGAACCGACCACCACGCCCGCACCGCGGCACGTCGTACAGCAGGGGTCGCCGCGGGCCGCGATCGCGCGGCTGATGACGCGCTCCACGCAGGAGATCCCGCACTACTACCTGTCAACCACCGTGGACCTCGGCACAGCCATCGCCTGGCTCTCCCGGACCAACCGCGAACTCCCCGTCGCCGAACGGCTGGTCCCGGCCGCTCTGTTGCTCAAGGCAACCGCACTCGCGGCACAGCGGCACCCGGAGCTCAACGGATACTGGACCGAGGACGCGTTCCGGCCCGCGGATCAGGTCCACCTCGGCGTCGCCATCTCCCTGCGCGGCGGCGGCCTGGTCGCACCGGCACTGCACGACGTGGCCTCGCTCCCGGTCCACGACGTCATGGCCCGGCTCCGCGATCTCGTCGAACGGGCGCGGGCCGGCCGCCTGCGCCGTGCCGAGATGACCGAGGCCACCATCACGATCACCAATCTCGGTGATCAAGGCGTGGAGAGCGTGCACGGCATCATCTACCCGCCACAGGTCGCGCTGGTCGGCGCCGGCCGCATCGTCGAGCGCCCCTGGGCGGTCGACGGACTACTCGGCGTACGTCCGTGCCTGACCCTCACCCTGGCCGCCGACCACCGCGCCACCGACGGCTTCACCGGCGGCCGCTTCCTCGCCACCGTCGATCGCCTGCTGCAAACACCGGAGGAGCTATGACACTGACCCTGCAGGACGCCCGCGAACTGGTCGGCAACACGCTGTTGCGGATCGTCCCCGACGCCGACCTGGACGCGCTGCCGGACGACGCACCGTTCCGGGACGAGCTCGAACTGGACTCGCTCGACTTCCTGAGCTTCGTGGAGCTGCTGAGCACCGGATCGGGCCGCCGCATCGACGAGGACGACTACCCCCGGCTCCGGACGATGTCCGACTGCATCGGCTTCCTCAGTACCTGAACGCGGAGGTAACAACGATGGTGACCATCAAACAGGCGCACCTCGTTCGCGCAGTTCGCGCTGTACGCGTTGCCGGTAGATCTGGAGCCGGATGCTGAGCACCCTCGGTCCACCGTCGGCCGGCTGCCGGCGCTCGCCGATGGCATCATCCAGGGTCGCCAGGGCACCGGTCAGCTCCTCGGTCCGCCAGGTGTCCAGACGCTCCGAGCCGGCGAGCCGCTCGAGATAGCCGATCTCCATCGCCGCCACCTCACTCCGGCCCACGGCCGCAGCGCAGGTACGTCCCTCCGGCCGACGGCATCCCGCCGGTCCGACGGGCAGAACGATCAACTGTCATGAGCACCAAGCCCCCCAGGCGCAAATCTTCTCGGGCGCCGGGGTCTTGGGTCACATCGATGAACGGTCCGATGATACAGCGCAAACGGCCGTCCTGGCAGGTGACTTCGTTGTCAGACGGCCTCGGCGGGTACGACGAGCACCGGGACGTCGGCGAACTCCAGCAGGTTGGCGAGGTTGACCGGTGCGCCGGGATCCCGGCCCGCCACGATCAAGTCGGCTCCGCATCGCGCAGCCATCGCGAGCACCTGCTCCGCGCCGTGCCCGGACAGGATCTCCTGGTGCGTCCGGAGCCCACGCAGCGACGCTCGCGCGGTCATCCGGGTCAGGACCGACACCGCGCCCTGCGCCCGCCGGGCGGCCGCATCCGGGACGGAGGCCGCGTTCAGCCGCGCATCGAGCACATGGTCCTCGACCACTGTGACCAGCGTCAGTCCGGCACCCGTCGCCGCCGCGAGGTCGATCGCCAGCTGCGCGGCCCGCAGCGCAGCCGCCGAGTCGTCCACCACCACCAGGAACTGTTTCATGATCCCTCCGAATGTCGCGCGGCCCACCGCAGCCTGAGGTTCTCCTCCCGCTCGGACTCGTCGAGGCGCTGCAGCAGCACGGTCAGCCGCCGCTCCAGCTCGGGGATCCAGCGCAGCTCGAGCGCCCGCTGCTGCTGCCGGGTGAGCGCCAGCTCCTCCGAAACCAGGGCCACCGAGCGGCGAGCAGCCGCGAGCCGAACGGCCGCCGCCAGCGCCGTACGGTGTGCCCGCATCGCCTCGACCAGAGCGGAGCTACCGGCTAGGTCAGGCTCGGGCCCGAACGTGACATCCGCGGTGGTCGGATGCCGTACCCCCATCGTCACGTCGTACCCCACGACCACCTCGGCGGCCGCCCGCGGTGCCGAGTCGAGCACCGTCCGCTCCCCGTCCAGGGCGGTGCACCGCCGCAACCATCGTGTCGCCAGGAGCGCGGTGCGTTCGAAGGTCTCCGTGGCGCGTCCCGCGATCAGCTCGAGCCGCTCGCACTCCACCGCGAGAGCGCGCTGCTTACGATCGAGCAGGTCGACCGCGCGCCGTGCCGTGGCGAGCCTCGCGGTCAGCATCAAGCGGCCCGCCCGCCCGGTCGCCGGCCCCCCGGTCATCGGGCACCTGCTGCCGGAAGGTGCGACGCCAGGAGTGCCTTGGACACCATGGTCAGTTCCCGCCGGGGCAGTACGGACACCGCCTGCCACAGCCGATCGAGGGTGTCGTCGAACGTCCGGCAGTCGTCCGGCCGCTGCCGCAGCAAGGAGTCCTCGAGCGCGGTGGCATAGGCGAGGTAGCCACGGTCGGTGTCGCTCAACGCACCGGTCCCGATCAGGTCGGCCAGCTCGGCCGCCTGCCGGGCCCGCGCCAGCGCGGCAACGGCCTGCGCGGCGATCTCCAGATGATCGTCCCGGGTCCGTCCCGGACCGGCGCCGTGCCGCATGAGGCGCGACAGCGAGCCCAGTACGTCGAGCGGCGGGTACAGACCGCGCGCGTTCAGCTCCTCGGCGAGAACGATCTGTCCCTCGGTGATGTAGCCGGTCAGATCAGGTACCGGATGCGTGATGTCGCCGGCCGGCATGGTGAGCACCGGCATGATCGTCACGGACCCCGGCCGCCCGCGGATCCGGCCGCACCGCTCGTACAGCGACGCCAGATCGCTGTACAGGTAGCCCGGGTACGCCCGCCGCGCCGGGATCTCCTGGCGTGCCGCCGCGACTTCGCGGACCGCCTCGCAGTAGCTGGTCATGTCGGACATCACCACCAGCACGTGACTGCCCTCGACAAAGGCCAGCTGCTCGGCAACGGTCAACGCGATCCGCGGTGTGAGCAAACGTTCGATCACCGGGTCGTCCGCGCTGTTCAGCACCATCACCAGCTCGCCCGCCGCGGCCCGCTCGTCCAACGCCGTACGGACGAAGTCGATATCGGCATGCGGCAGTCCCATCGCCGCGAAGACGACCACGAAGGGATCACCGGCGGCCGACGACTGCGCCGCGATCTGGGTGGCCAGCCGCAGGTGTGGCAGTCCCGGCACCGAGAAGATCGGCAACTTCTGCCCGCGCACGACCGTCGTCAGGGCATCGATCCCCGAGACCCCGGTGAGCACCGGTTCCCGCGGTGGCTCGCGCTCGACCGGATTCAGCGGCCATCCGTTCACCGCGGCCGTCGCCGTACCGAGAATCGGTGGGCCGCCGTCGAGTGGCTCGCCACGGCCGTCGCAGGTCCGGCCGAGCCAGGCCCGGCCGAGCGGAACCCGGAACGGGCTACCGCTGAACCGCACCCGCACCCCGCCGGGGCGCATCCCGGCTGTCCCTTCCAGCACCTGCAGTACGGCGAGATCGTCGGCCACTTCCAGCACCACACCGTGCCGTTCGCTGCCGTCATCGACCCTGATCACCGCCGACTCGTCCCAGCCGGCCCCACGAACGCCCCGGACCACCAGCAGCGATCCCTCCAGTGACCGTACGTCGCCGTACTCAAGATCGTTCATGCCAACGCCTCCAGAGCCGTCGTGATCGCCGTCCGGCACACGGCCAGATCAGGAGCTTCCTCGCGGGCCCGCACCAGCGCACCGAAGTCGAACTGCTCGACCTCGGTCGCGGCCACTCCGCGATCGACCAACGTCATGCACCGGTCGACGACATCGAGGACGAGCTGCAGCAGCGCCGCGCCGCGCTCGCCGGAGCACGTCGCGTCGACCGGGCTCAGGGCACTCTGCGCGAGGACGGCGTCCCGCAACAACCTGCCGCCCAAGATCGTCATCCGCTCCCGCCCCGGCAACGTCCTCGTACCGACGATCTCGGCGAGTTCACTCAGCCGCGCGGCCTCCGCCAGCACGGTCATGGCCCGCGCCCGGCGCGCCGCCCAGCCGGGATTGCCGTGACCGGACTGCCACGCCGCCACCGCCTCGGCGTCATGCGAGTACGACGCCGACCAGCTGACCGCCGGATAGTGCCGCGAGTACGCAAGATCGCGATCCAGGGACCACACCCCCCGGACGAAGCGCTCCGTTGCCGTCGTGACCGGCTCGGTCAGATCCCCACCGGGCGGCGAGACCGCACCGACCACGGTGACTGCCGCGACTCGGCCGCCCTCGGTGCGTACTCGGCCGGCGCGCTCGTAGAACGCCGCGAGCGACGAGGACAAGTCGGCCGGATACCCCTCCTCCGCGGGCAGCGCGCCGGTACGGGAGGCGAACTCACGCAGCGCCTCCGCCCACCGGGAGGTCGAGTCGGCCACCACGACCACGTGGTAGCCCATGTCCCGGAAGTACTCCGCAACCGTGATCGCGGTGAAGACGCTCGCCTCCCGCGCCATCATCGGCATGTTCGACGTGTTCGCCAGGATCACCGTGCGATCGATCATCCGGCCGCCGGTGCGCGGATCGGTGAGTTCGGCCAGGTCGCCGAGTACGTCGGCCATCTCGTTGCCTCGCTCCCCACAGCCGACGTACACGATGACGTCGGCGTCGCACCACTTCGCGAGCTGCTGCAGAAGGACGGTCTTCCCGGTACCGAAGCCACCGGGTACGGCGGTACTCGAGCCGGCACCGATCGGGAAGAGCAGGTCCAGCACGCGTTGCCCGGTGTGCAGCGGAGCGAAGGTCTCCTCCCGGAAGGCGAACGGCCGTGGCCGCCGGACCGGCCACTGCTCGAACAACCCGATCTCCGTCGGTCCGATTCGCGCCACCGCCGCGCCCTCCGGCACCTTTCCGGCCTCGGCCAGATACCTCAGCTCGCCGCTCACTCCCGGCGGCACCAGCACCCGATGCTCGATCGCGCCGGTGTCAGCCACCACCCCCAGCAATGCCCCCGGACGGAGCTCCTCCCCCGGCGCTGCGTTCGGCACGAAGTGCCAGCGGGTGGACTGTTGCTCACCCGACGCCAGAGTCTGGGGGGACAACCAGGTAGGTGCCGACGACAACGGTCGCAGCAGTCCGTCGAAGACCCGTCCAAGGAGGCCAGGACCCAGCCTCGCGGACAGCGGCCTCCCGGTACGGCGAACCACGTCGCCGGCCATCAGCCCGCCGGTGTACTCGAACGCCTGCAGGGTGAGCTTCGTGCCGTCGATCGCGACCACCTCGGCCGGAATCCGCTGCTCCCCCAGCTCCACGACCTCGTACATCGACGCCTCCGGCAGGTCGTGGGCCTCGACGAGCGGGCCGTCGACTCGATGAACCCGGCCCTGCCGTGTCACGCCGTCCACAGCGCCGCCACCTCCGGTCCCGATCGGGCCAGCGCACGATCCACCAGCACCGGCAGACTCAGGTCGACGCGCTCGGTACCGGCCGACGCCACGATGCCTCCGTCCGGACTGTCCACCACGTCCGCGTCCGATCCCAGCTGCTCCCGCGCCCGGTCGGCCAACTGCCGCCGAAGTCCTTGGTATTCAGCGGTTCCGGCGAGCACCGCCGCGGCCGCCCGGCACCGGTCGCGGAGCTCGTCGTACAGTGCGCGCTGCGCGGACAGTGCCGACCGGCGCGCCTCCCGCCGGCTCTGCGCCAGCCGGACCGCCAGGATCGCCGTCGCGTCGGCTTCTCCCTCCGCGCGCGCAGCGGCGACGAGCTCGTCCGCCGTACGGCGGGCCCGCGCGAGCAGTTCGCTCCGCTGCGCCTCGGCACGGCGGACGACCTCGTCAGCGTCGGCGCTCGCCGCGGCGAGCAATGCTGCCCGAACCGGCGCGAGAGCCGCAGCGGCGTCAGCTGACAACGGCCTGATCATGGCGGAAGCACCACCGTCAGTACCTGAGAGATGTCGAGCGGGCCGAGCGCCTCGGCAGCCGCAGGGGTCAGCAGGACGATGCCGACGTCCGCGGGCAGCTCGCGCCACTGACGCCGTACCTCCTCGGCTGTAGTTGCCGCGAGCAACGTGATACCGGCGAGCCCGTAGCCTGCCGTACGAATCGGCTCACCCAGGACGGCGACCTTCGTCATCGTGCCTCTCCGACCAGGATGATCGCCACGATCAGGCCGTAGATCGCGATCCCTTCCGCGAGCCCGACCACCACCATCGCCCGACCGAACAGCTCCGGCCGCTCGCTCATCGCGGCCAGCGCGGCCGCACCGGTGTAGGCGACCGCGATCCCGGCCCCGATCGCCGAACCGGCCACCGCGATCGCCGCGCCGAGCAGCGCGGACCCATTCGCCTGCACCGCCTGGCCTGCCGCCGCGTCGGGCCGCCCCGCGGCGAACCCCCAGTCGGCGGTCACGATGGAGATCAGCAGAGCGACCGCCCCGGTCAGCAGCAAAAGGTTCACCACGGTCACCAGGACCGCCGCCCACGGGTGTCGACGCAGGAACTCCCTCACGATGTCACCTCCGTGTCCTCCGCCGGCAGCCGCCACGGCCGGAACGGGCGCCCGTCCGTGTCGAACACCCGCGAGAACAGTTCGTAGTACTCGAGCCGAAGCGCCTGGATCCCCGCCACCAGCGCCTCGAGCGCGAAGGCGATGCTCGTCCCCGCGATCAGCACCAGCCCGGCGCCCAGACGTCCCGGTACCGATCCGCTGTCCCACAACGCCACGGTGCCTTGCCAGACGATGGCTCCGAGCGCCGCATGCGTGAGGCCGAAGGCGGCCAGCCGCGCGAACGAGACGACGTTCGATCCCAGCCGGACGACGACGTCGAACAGCTCGACGATCGCCTGCAGTACGCCGGCACCGCCGCCACCCGTCGCGGCGAGCAGACCGAGGAAAGTGAGCACCAGACCCGCGACCCCGAGCACGACCGCACCGACGAGCAGCCAGCCACTGCCGAAGTAGACGCCCCCGGCAACGCAGCCGAGGGCGAGGAACAGCAGCGCGCCGGCGATCCCGGTGCGCGCGTAGAGCGCGAACGCCCAGCCACCTTCACGGAAGCGGTTCACGATGCCCAGCCCATAGGCGCCTCCGAGCAAGACCGCACCCACGCCGAGGGCGGTCAGCAGCAACGGGATGACGTCGTCCACCGGTGACAGCCACACGACCGGAATGAGGCCGGTCGGCCCGAACATCTCGCCGTACAGCACACCGAACGCGATGCTGGCAACGCCGGCGCCGGCGAGGAACGGCCAAGCCGGGCGGAGCTTCGCCAGCCGGGCGAAGCGCCCGCTCCGGACGATCACGGCGCCGAGCAGGAGCAGCAGTCCGTGGCCGACGTCGCCGAACATCATCCCGAACATCGCAACGTAGGCGAGTCCGGCCACGAGGGCGGGATCGATATCGGCGTACGGAACCGTGGTGTAGGTCTGCACCAGGACCTCGAACGACCGGCCACGTCCTCGCTGCCGCAAGAGAGTCGGCGGTTGGACACCAGGGGGCGGCGGAAGCGGTACGGCGGCCCCTCCGGCAGGCGTCAGCGCTTCCGTCACCTCCGACAGCGCGGCGGCCGGCGTCCAGCCCAGCAGCGCAGTCACGGGTCCATGAGGAACAGCCTGTGCCGTCCGTCGGCGGAGCTCCAGTTCGCGATCCGACCAATCGGGCTGCCGGTCCGCGACCACCGCGAGCTCGATGTCGGGCCGCACCGGATCCAGCTCGACGACGCCCGTGGAACTCAGCCGGTCCAGAAAGTCGCGCTGGTGCGTGCATGGCCCGACGAGCGCGATCCGCTGCATCCGGACCGGGCGGACCGCGTCACGCCAAGACATCGAGCACCTCACCCGGTCCGGCGCCGTACGACGCATCGCCGAGCGCAACCCGCACCCGCCAGCCGTCAACCGCCAGGATCGCCACCGCACCCAGGATCGGGTCGACTCCCGGGGTGCCCTGGCGCAGAAGGCGGAATCCGTCCGCCTCGATCCGGGCGGCCAGCCGTGCCTCGGCCAGCCAGAGATCCGCGGGAGTGCTGACTCCGACCAGAACCCAGTGGCCCGCGACCGGCGTCGAACGTTGCAGATCCGCCAGTGATCCGGCGCGCACCCAGTCGGATCCGATCAGCGGGGCAGCTGCCCGCACGAAGCTGTCGCTCGGCCCTCTGGTTGCTACCAGCAACTGTTTTGCGGCCACCAGGACCGCGGCGCCCGACACCCATCCCGTCGCCTGCGGGGCTTCGGCCGCGACCATCCGCAGCCAGCGCAACACCAGGACGTCGTGCAGCGTCCCAGCTGTCGCTTCACCGGTGTCACCCCACGGTGACGCGGCCAGCGCACGCCGCAGCTCGTCCGCCGACATCGTCGCGACGATCCTCGGCCACGACAACGCGAGGCTGCCGAGTTCGTGGTACGTCCGCCGTTGTCCCGGCGCGGCCAAAGCCCGGGCATGCGCCTCGATGTTCGCGAGCTCGTAGCGTCCACCGAGTGCCCGAGCCAGACCACTCGCCGCTCTGGGCAGCCAGCCGGACAAGACCCGCAACTGCCACACCTCCGCGGCCGCGACCTGGTGCTCCGCCTCGGGCAGCGTCGTACCTGGTGCGGCTGCGCGGGCGTACGCCGTACCGTCGAGCAGGCGGAGTGCGTCGGGTAATCCTGGGGACGACGCGAGCCGCCGTGCCGCGCCGGCCCCGATCCGGCGACGGGCCATCGCTTTCGCCCGGACGGTCGCCGCCACCCAGCCCGCGCCCATCAGACCGTCCCCCGCACATCGGCACGGAGCTGATCCAGCACCAACGCGACCAGACGGTCCATCCGCTGCCGGCCGGCCCGCTCGAGGTGGGTCGCGTCAGCCACCGCGGTCGCCAGGGTCCGATCGACCGCCGCGTCACCGCGGGCCTGGATCGCCGCCGCCACCTCCGCCCGCTCACCGGTCGCCCGGGCACGAGCATCCGCGGCCATTCCGGCGGCGTCGGCCTGCGCGGTCGCAACGAGGGCTGTGGCCCGTTCGGTCGCTTGGGAACGGATGTCCGCACAGTCGGCGATCACCGCGTCGAGTGCCGCGAAGACGGCGACGAGTTCGGTCGGCACACCGGCACGGGTGTCCACCGGTACGCCGACGGGTCCCGCGCCACCCGGCGTTCCGACGGGGCGAAAGCGCCGCAGCCGATCCAGCATGGTGCTCATCGGACACCTCCCCCCTGAGCATCACGGTCCGGGTGGCCGCCGGAGCAGGGACCAACGTCCCGACTTCGGTGACCAACGGACCTGGTCCGGGCAGAGCGAGCGTGCGAGCTTGCAGGTGAGAGAGAGGAGTTGTCATGAAGGCAGCACCCGGAAATTGGCTGATCGTCGAGAGCACCCATCTGAACGAGCACAAGCGGCACGGGCTGATCCTGGAAGTCCACGGTCCGGGCGGCGAACCGCCGTACCTCGTCCGGTGGAGCGACACCGGCACCGAGTCGTTCTTCATCCCCGGCCCCGGCACCCACATTCTCACCGCCGAGGAACTGAACCCCCTGCACGACCACGCCGGCTGACGCCGGCCCGGGGACCAAGGTCCCGCCGGACGAGGCCGATGGGCCCTGTGCGTCGGCGGGTGCGGCGAGGTCGACTGGGTACGGCGGGGAGGATCGGTGACGTCGCACCTCCGGGATCTGGGACACGAAACCGGGGCCGAGGTTCGGCTCCCGTGTGACGTCCGGGCGCGATCCTCCTCGCCACCCTGCGCGGAGAAGACCGGCATGCGGATCAGGGGGCACCAATGGATCTGTCAGCTCCGCTAGCGGTGGCGCGCGATGATCGCCTGCGGGTCAGCGGCCGGTACCGGTTGGACCGGTTGCTCGCGATCCGTCCCCGGGTCGAGATCTGGCGGGCCGTCGACGAGCGGTTGGGACGCCCGGTGGCGGTTCATCTGGTCCGGGCGGACACCGACCGTCAGCTGGACGAACTCGCCACTGTCGTCCGCCGGCTGAGCCGGCTCCAGGACGACAGGTTGACGCGCATCCTCGATCTCGATGTCGCCGGCCCGTACGTCGTCACCGAGTGGGTACCTGGCCAAACCTTGTCCATGCTGCTGGCCGCGGGCCGGCTCAGCACAGGGCTCGCGGTCGAGCTGATCGCCGAGACCGCGGATGCACTGGCCACCGCCCACGCCGGCGGGGTCCAGCACCGCCACCTCACCGCCGATTCGATCGTCTGGAGCCAGGCAGGATTGGTCAAGGTTCTCGGCACCGGCCTGGACGCCGTTCTGCAGCATCAGAACACCGACGACGACCCGGGCAACGGTGAACTCGCGGACACTCGCGCGCTGGGACGTCTGCTGCGTCGTCTGCTTCCGTCCGGATCCCCCGATCCGCGACTGCACGCCACCATCCGGCGCGCTCTTGGCGAGCCCGATCTCGGCGCGCCGATCCTGACGCCCGCGGACCTGGTCGTGGCACTCGAGCCGTGCCGCGGGGACACTGTCTCGCTCCGGCGTCACCATGTCCGGCCGGCACTTGCCGAGGCGCCGCCACGGCCGGTGCCGCACCGGGTCTGGGAAGTGATGAACACCGACGTCGTCACCGTGACCGAAGACACTCCGGTCCGCGAACTCGCGGCGGTTCTGGCCAGAACCCCGTGCAGGGCCGTTCCCGTGGTGGATGGGCACGGCCGCGTCACCGGGCTCATCTCCGCCACCGATCTCGCCCGCTGGCAACCCGAAACCGTGAAGTAGGAGGACAGATGAGTTCACCATCCGCACCGGTCGTCGCCGGGTACGACGGTTCGCCCGCCGGCCTGGCCGCCCTCGACTGGGCCACCGCCGAGGCGGTTCGGCTGCACGCGCCCTTGCGGATCGCCGAGGTGTTCGAACTGGTCATCGCGACGCGCCCGTCGCCCGGGAAGGTCGTGCCGCTCGCAGCGGTGCGCACACTCCGGGAGAGAGGTCTGAGCGCAATCGCCGAGCGCATCCGGCTTCAGCACCCCGATCTGCACGTCGAATCGGTTCTGCTGGAGGGCGTCGCGGCGAAACAGTTGGTCGAGGAGTCCGAACCGGCTCGCCTCATGGTGCTCGGATCTCGAGGTCTCGGCGGCTGGACCGGCTTGGCGCTCGGCTCCGTGGCGCTGCAGGTGGCGACACACGCGTCCTGCCCGATCGTCGTGGTGCCGTCCGACACACGGCCCACGGAGAACCCGACCGTCGTGGTCGGCGTTGACGGGTCCGAGACATCCGCCGCGGCGATCGGCTTCGCCTTCGAGCAAGCCGAAGCGTTGAAGGCTCGGGTGCTCGCCGTGCATGCCTGGACCAGCCCCTATCTCACCTACGCCGACGGCGAGTCGATGCTGCAGTTCGACGAGAACGACATCAAGGAGTCCAGTCGGTTGCTGGTCGCCGAAGCGGTCGCCGGCGTGGCCGCGGACCATCCCGACGTACCGTGGGAGACGCGCCTGATCAGTGGCCACCGGGCTCGCGCGATCCTCCGGACGGCCGAGTCCGCCGACCTGATCGTCGTCGGTTCCCGCGGTCGCGGCGGCTTCGCCGGTCTGCTTCTCGGCTCCGTCAGCCAGCACGTCTTGCACCACGCGCACTGCCCAGTCGCGATCGTCCGCTGACACCACGACGGCGCCGAGGCTCGCCGTACCTGCGCGTGGGAGGGCTCCCAGGTACTGGTCGGCTAGTGTCCTGCGCCCGAGGTTCGTGACGTCAGTCCAGGCCCGAAGCCCTCATCACGGCGGCCCGCGGCACATTCCCCAGCACGACCAGCGCCGACGGCATCTTTGTGCACCCACCAACCGTTTTCCGGGCGCTTGCGTGGTCGAGCCGTGCACAAAGAAGCGCCGCGCCGCGCCGCGACGGGGCTTTGGGGAGGTTTACCCTCCCGAAATGGGCTGTAGAGCTCCCCGGTTCCGTCCACGGACCTCCCCAAACCGGTTTGGGGAGTTGCCTGTTCGTCTTTGTGCACGGCTCGACCAGAAACCGGCCGGAAAAATGGTTGGTGGGTGCACAAAGATGCCCTCGGCGCTGGTCGTGCTGGATGAGGTGCGGCGGGCCGGCCGTGATCAGGGCTTCGGGCCTGGACTTATGTCGCGAACTTCGGGGCGCAGGACACTAGGCGGGCAGCAGGAGGTCGCGTCGGTGGAGTCGCAGCAGGCCTGGTGACGCGAGGACCGTGCTGATCAGAACCAGTGTGATCACAGGTAGGAGCGTGATCTCGGCGGCCGGTGCCTTCGGTGTGTGGGTGAACGGGGAGATGTCCTGGAGCCACTGCGGAAGTCCCAACGTCGGGCCGAACAGCGGGCCGAGCAGGATGGCACCGATCAGGGTTGCCCAGGAGATCGCGCCGCTCCAGCGCGGCTGGAACGCCACGAGGGCGACCACGACCGCGCCGACGACGAGCAACGCCGGCACCTGAACGAGCGCCGCCAGTGTCAGGTCGCCGAACAGGCCTGGGGTGTCCAGCAAGGGCCCGGCGGTGGCCGCCGTTCCGATCGCGAAGAGCAGGAGCAGTCCGGCGGCGCCGAGGGACGCGGTGAGGATGTGACTCGTTGCCCAGCGCAACCTATCGACGGCGGAGGAGAGGATCGGTTCCAAGGTCCCACCGGTCTCCTCGGAGCGCATCCGCAGCAGGAGCTGTACGACGTAGATCGCGGCTGCGATCCCGGCCATGCCGATCACCGAGGTGAGGAAGCCGTCGACGATCTCGTCGGTACCGCCCCACCTGGCGTACCACTCACGCGCGGACCCCTGCATCCGGCCGGCCTGCTCGCTGACAGCACCGAAGATCACACCGAATGCGAGCATCGCCACCGCCCACCCGAGCGTTGCGCCGCGCTGCAGGCGCCACGTGAGCCCGATCGGGCCTCGAAGCGAACGTCCAGCCGTTGCGTTTCCACGCCGGTCCGGCAGCACTCCCCTACCGATGTCCCGATGATTCGTCAGCAGGAACGCGGTGTCCACGAGAGCGAAGAACGCGGCGGCGGCAACCGCGCACGGCCACCAGTGATTTCCGTCGAACGGGCGCACCTGCTCGCCCCAGCCGATCGGCGACAGCCACGCGGGCCAGGCGCTCACCACCCGCAGACCACTCGCATCAGCACTGCCCAGCATGTTCCCGACGCCGCTCAGCAGGAACGCCACACCGAGTACGGCCCCAGCTTGACCGATGGCGCCGCGGGTCGTCGACGACAGCTGCGCTGTGACGGCGGCGACGCCGGCGAAGACGATGCCCACCGCGCCGACCGACGCACCGGCGGTAAAGGACCCGAAAGCCGGCTGCCCGTTCGCGACGAGCGCCAGCCCGAGCATCGCCGCGAGCAGCACATTCGCGGCGACGGTCACGAGGACCGCCGCCGACAGGCTCGCGTACCGGCCGACGACGGCTGCGCCGACCAGCTCCGCGCGGCCGGTCTCCTCGGCCTGCCGGGTGTGCCGTACGACCGCGAGGATGCTCATCACCGCGGCCAGGATCGCCAAGGTGAGGTAGTCACGGAGCATCGCGTAACTTCCGGCGCTCGCCCCGGACGCGAGACCGAACAGGCGCAGGCCAGGGCTGTTCACGTTCAGCTCGGTCTCCTCGCGGAGGTCCTGCGCGCTCAAACCGCTGATCAGCCCGGCCACAATCCCCGCCAGGAGGAGGGTCAAGCCGATGATCCAGCCAGGCAGGACGAAGCGGTCGCGCCGGATCGCGAGCCGGGCGAGCGCCGCCGTACCGGTGAAGCCGTTCATCGTGCGGCCGACAACTCTTCGACCGCGGCGTCCTCCCCGTAGTGCCGCAGGAACAGCTCCTCCAGAGTGGGTGGTGAACTCTTCAGCGACCGTACGCCGAACATCGTCAGTTCAGCCAGCACCGTGTTGAGCCGCTTGTTGTCGACGCTGAAGGTCGCATGCGTCGTGTTCACGTGTACGTCGTGCACGCCGTACATGCGCTGCAACGCGGTGACCGGCCGCGCCGTTTCGACCGTCACGGTCGTGCGGGTCAGATGACGCAGCTCGTCGAACGTGCCCGTCTCGGCGGCCCGGCCCGCGCGGATGATCGTGACGCGATCGCAGAGCGCCTCGACCTCGGCCAGGATGTGACTGGACAGCAGTACCGTGTGACCGGAATCCCGCAACTCACGCATGACCTGCTGGAACACCGCCTCCATCAAGGGGTCGAGTCCTGATGTCGGCTCGTCCAGCAGGTAGAGCTCGACGTCCGACGCGAGGGCGGCGACCAGCGCCACCTTCTGGCGGTTTCCCTTGGAGTACGCGCGGCACTTCGTCGTCGGGTCGAGCTGGAACCGCTCGAGCAGCGCAGCTCGGCGTGCCGGATCGAGCCCGCCGCGCAACCGGCCCAGCAGGTCGATCACCTCGCCGCCGGTGAGATTGGGCCAGAGGTTCACCTCACCCGGAACGTAGGCCAGTCGATGGTGCAGTGGTACGGCGTCGCGCCACGGATCCAGACCGAGCGCCGTCGCCGTACCACCGTCCTTGCGCAGCAGTCCCAGCAGGATCCGGATCGTGGTCGTCTTCCCCGCCCCGTTCGGACCGAGGAATCCGTGCACTTCACCAGCACGCACCGTCAGGTCGAGCCGATCGAGGGCACGGGTCGTCCCGAAGTCCTTGACCAGCCCCGAAATCGAGATCGCGGGCTCCGTCATGAGTCCAGTGCACTCAGTCCGCCGCGCCACGATCAGGGTCGAAAGTCACGTCAGTCGAGGTCTCTAGGACCTCCCGGCGATCACTCCGGGCACACCAGGCTGGTGGTCGTCGGGCGATCAGGAGGCGTCACCATGCAATCCACAGTCGGCAGTACCGCGGCGCTGCGTCCTTTCCCCGGGTTCGGCACCTGTCCGACCCGCCACTGCGTGACCGGGTCGCTCAAGCACATCTACGATTTCCACGGCTACCCGATCTCCGAGGAGTTACTGCTCGGGCTCGGCCGCGGGCTCGGCTTCGTGTACTTCCACTTCAAGGGCACCGACCCCTTCTACGGCGGCCGGGCGAATCACGCGAGCCCGCGCGAGGAGGGCCTGGAGAAGACGGCCGGCCGACGTACCGGCGTCGTCGTCCGGTCCCGCAGCACCTCCAGCGCACGGGTCGCCGAAGCCGAACTCCGCAAGCTCCTGGAGGCAGCGGAACCGGTCCTCGTGTACCTCGACATGGGCTTCCTCCCGTACTTCGATCTCCCGCCCGGGTACCACTTCGGCGGACATGTCGTCGTCGTGGCCGGCTATGACCCGGACACCGGACAGGTGCTGATCGCCGACCGGGACGCTGAGCTGCATCCGGTCGACTGGACCGTGCTCGAGAAGGCACGCGGCTCGACCTACAAGCCGTTCCCGCCGAGGCACAGCTGGTACACCTTCGACTTCTCGACGGCCCGCGAACCGCGCGAGGCCGACGTACGCGCGGCGATCGGCGAGGTCTGCGACGGCATGCTGAAACCACCCATCGCCAACCTCGGCGTCGCGGGGATCCGCAAGGCGATCCGCGAGACGCTGCAGTGGCCAGAGACACTCGACGCCGACGCGTTACGCCGTACCTGCTTCAACACCGCGATGTTCATCGACCACCGCGGCGGCACCGGCGGAGGCATCTTCCGGTACATGTACGCGCGCTTCCTGGACGAGGCCGCGGTGATCACCGGCGAGCCCCACCTCAGCGAACTCGGGAGCGAACTGACCGCGATCGGCGACCTCTGGGAGGACGTCGCCGCGACGTTCGCGACCGCAGCGGAGGCCGAAGACCCTGCCGACCTGCTGGCGCCGGCGACCGCGCCCCTGCACGAGATCGCCGACCGCGAGCAACTCCTGTGGGAACGCCTGAACGCACTCATCACCAGTTGACCGGGAGGGGCCTATGAGCGGCCAGATCGTGGTGTCGGGTTTGACGAAGATGTTCGGTCCGGTGCGGGCTGTGCACAATCTGAGCTTCACCGTCGCGCCAGGGACGGTCACCGGATTCCTCGGACCCAACGGCGCCGGCAAGACCACCACGCTGCGCTGCCTGCTCGGCCTGGTCACACCGACCGCCGGCACCGCCACGATCGGTGGCCTGCGGTACGTCGACCTGCCGCAGCCGTCCTCGACCGTCGGCGCCGTACTGGAAGCCTCCAGCTTTCACCCCGCGCGCTCGGCCCGGAACCACCTGCGGGTGATCTGCACGGTGAACGGGTATCCGGCCTCCCGGGCCGATGCGGTCCTCGACCAGGTCGGACTGCTGACAGTCGCCGACCGGAAGGTGCGCGGCTACTCGACCGGCATGCGGCAACGGCTCGGGCTCGCCGCGGCGCTGCTCGGCGATCCCGGCGTGCTCGTCCTGGACGAACCCGCCAACGGGCTCGATCCCGAGGGCATCGCCTGGTTGCGGGCGTTCCTGCGCCGGCTGGCCGCCGACGGCCGCACGGTCCTGATCTCCAGCCATGTACTGAGTGAGGTCGAGCAGACTGTCGACGACATCGTCATCATCGACAAGGGCGCACTGGTCCGCCAGGGCAACCTCGGGGACCTGGCGAGCCAGCAGGGCAGCACGGTCGTTGTCCGTACGCCGGATCCGGACCGGCTGGTGTCGGCACTCGGCCGGTACGACCACCGGCCAGGCATCCGGCGACGTGACGGCGCGGTCATGGTCGACGGTCTGCAGCCCGCCGAGATCGGCCACCTCGCCTTCCTGGAGGGGATCGAGCTCCACGAGTTGACCACCGAGCGCAGCGATCTCGAGGACATCTTCTTCGCGCTCACCGGTGAGGGGGCGGACCGATGATGACCAGGCTGCTGAGAGCCGAGTTCACCAAGCTGTTCACCACCAAGTTGTGGTTGTGGCTGCTGCTCGGCGCGATCGGGATGACCGGACTGTTCGTCGGCCTGACCATCGGGCTGGCGGACTCCGCCGGCAACCCGAGCCCACCCTTGAACACACCGGAAGGGCAGCGCAACCTGTTCGGCGTCGCCGGCGCCACGTCCGCACTGGCGATCGTCCTCGGCATCATCGCGATGACCGGCGAGTTCCGCCACGAGACGGTCACCCCGACGTTCCTGGCCACCCCGCGCCGTGGCCTGGTGGTGACCGCGAAGGTCATCGCCTACGCGATCGTGGGCGTCGGCTTCGGGGCCGTGGGCATCCTGGCCGAGCTCGCCCTCGCGCTGCCGTGGCTCGCCGCCAAGGGTGTCGCCGTCTCCCTCACCGGCAACGGGATCCCGCGGACGCTGATCGGCGTACTCCTGGGGCTCGCCGTCAACACCGTCCTCGGCGTGGGCATCGGGGCACTGATCCGCAACCAGGTCGCCGCGATCGTGGGAACCCTGGTGTATTTCTTCGTGATCGAGAGTCTGATCTCTGCCCTGCCGACGATCCGGGACTACTACAAGTTCTTCCCGGGCGGCGCGTCCAGCGGGCTCGCCAACACCTACCAACCCAATGTGGAGTTCCTCGCCGGGTGGCAGTCCGGGCTGCTGCTGATCTCGTACGGCGTCGCGTTCGCCGCGCTGGGCACCGCGCTGACCATCCGCCGGGACGTGACCTGACCATGCCGACCGCGCAGCGGACCGACCCACGCGGGCTGTCGTCCGCCGAGGCGGCCCGGAGACTCGCGCACGACGGACCGAACGAGTTGCCGACAGCGAGGCCGGTACCAGCATGGAAGCTGCTGCTCGCGCAGTTGACGCACCTCTTCGCGGTCATGCTGTGGATCGCAGCGGCACTGGCGGTGCTGGCCGGAATGACGCCGCTGGCGGTTGCCATCGTGGTCATCGTTCTCCTGAACGGCGCCTTCGCATTCGCGCAGGAGTACCGGGCGGACCGCGCCGCCGAGCGCCTCCGTGACCTGCTCCCCACCTCCGTCCAGGTGATCCGCGACGGCGAACTGAAGAGCGTCGACGCACCCGACCTGGTCGTCGGCGACCGGGTCCTGCTGGCTGCCGGCGGCAAGGTCAGCGCCGACCTCCAACTGGCGACCGTGCATGCCCTGGCCGTCGACGAGTCCACCCTCACCGGCGAGTCCGTCCCGGTCCGGCCCGCCTCCGACGACCACGTCTACGCCGGCACGTACGTCGTACAGGGCGAAGCGGAGGCCATCGTGACAGCGGTGGCCGGAGCGACCCGGCTGGCGGGGATTCAAACGCTGACCGAGAGCGCCGATCGGCCGGACAGCCCGTTGACGGTCGAGTTGCACCGGCTGATCCGGATCATCGCGTTCATCGCGGCCGCGGTCGGGATCTCGCTCTCCGCGGTGTCCCTGATCCTGGGTCTGAACTTCACCGATGCGTTCCTGTTCGGCGTCGGCGTGATGGTTGCGCTGGTACCGGAAGGCCTGTTGCCGACGGTCACGCTGGCGCTGGCCCGCGGCGCGCAACGGATGGCGCACGGCAACGCTCTGGTGCGGCGCTTGGACGCGGTCGAGACCCTGGGCGCGACGACGTACATCTGTACCGACAAGACCGGCACCCTGACGCTGAACCAGATGGAGGTCCAGGAAGTCTGGACGCCCCGAGGGATCGTCACGATGAACGGCGCCGGCTATGACCCGGCCGGCACGGCGCACGGTGACCCACGAGCGATCGAGGCCGCGGTACAGGCCGCCGCGGCGGCGATCGCCTGCATCCGCGGCCACGCCGTACGGAAGCAGGACAAGTGGGTGGCAGAGGGCGACCCGATGGAGGTTGCGCTCGATGTGCTGGCGCGGCGGCTCGGCGTACCTCCGTTCGATCAGGCGAGCATCACGCGGCGAGTGGCCTTCAGCAGCGAGACCAGATACAGCGCGGTAGTTGCCAACGGCAACACGTTGGTGATCGGTGCGCCCGATGCCCTGCTGCCGTACTGCCGGGACGGGGTGGCCGAGGATACCGCCCGCGCCGTCGACGCGCTGGCGAGCCGCGGTCACCGGGTACTCGCGGTGGCCACCGCGCCGGGCAGCCGCGTGACGGACGGACGGCTCGACCTCGGTCCAGGCAGTCTGGAACTGCGGGCGGTCGTCGGACTGGAGGACCCGCCTCGCAAGGACGTCCAGGCCGCGCTCGAGACGTGCCGGCGCGCCGGCATCCGGATCGCGATCGTGACCGGTGATCACGCCGCGACCGCCGCCGTGATCGCGCGCGAGGTCGGTCTGCTCGGACCCGGAGGGCTCGTCGTCACCGGAGCGGATCTGCCGGCCGACGACCAGCGACTCGGACGGCTCCTCGATCGCGACGAGGGCGTCGTGGTCGCGAGGGTGACACCGGCGGACAAGCTCCGGATCGCCCGTGCGCTGCGCGCCCGTGGACACGTGGTGGCAATGACCGGCGACGGCGTCAACGACGCGCCGGCGCTCCGCGAAGCCGACGTCGGCGTCGCGATGGGCGCGTCCGGCAGCGACGTGGCTCGCGCTGCCGCGGACCTCGTCTTGCTCGACGACCACTTCGCCAGCATCGTGCGGGCGGTCGAACTGGGCCGGGCCACGTTCTCCAACGTACGGCGCTTCCTCACCTATCACCTGACCGACAACGTCGCCGAACTCGCGCCGTTCGCGGTCTGGGCGCTGTCGGGCGGATCGATCCCGCTCGCGATCGGCGTGCTGCAGGTGCTCGCACTGGACATCGGCACCGACATGCTGCCCGCCATCGCACTCGGCATCGAGTCACCGAGCGAACGCACCCTCGACGGCCCGGCCCGGCATCGCCGGCTCGTCGACCGTGGCCTGCTGGCGCGGGCGTTCGGGATCCTCGGGCCGACCGAGGCGCTGGTGTCGATGGGCGTCTTCGTGGCGATCCTGATCGGCTCGGGATGGCGCTGGGGCGCCGAGCCCGCAGCCGCTGATCTCGTGGTCGCATCCGGTACGACGTTCACCGTGATCGCCCTGATGCAGCTGGCCAACGCGTTCGCCTGCCGCAGCGGACGGCGGACGGTCTTCGAACTCCCACTGCTGGGGAACCGCGCGTTGCTCGTCGCGGTCGGCGCCGAACTCGCGCTGATCATGCTCTTCGTCGGCCAACCCACCCTCGCGAACCTCCTGGGCGGCGCGTGGCCGTCGTACCAGGGCTGGCTGCTCGCGATCGCCGCCGCCGTCGTCCTCCTGCTCGTCGACACCACAGCCAAGCTGCTGCGCCGCCGGATTCTATGACTCGCTGGTGCTCAGCACGGGGACGAGGCGGAAGGGCTGGATCACCTCGGTGCAGTACCCCGCTCGGTCGCCGCTCGCGCCGTGGTACACCTCCCACGCGTCACCCACGCGGACAGCCTGCTCCGCCTTCAGCCAGTCGTCGACCGCGCGATACGCGTCCGCGACATCGTCGTACGACCCGACATGGCGGGCGACGACAACCTGACCGCCAGGCAGACTGGACGGCTGTACGTCACCGTCTCCCTCGATCTCCACTGGGACCGGGAAACCGGCCTCCACCAGGTAGGTGCCGTCGGGGAACAGATGGTCCCGCGAGAACGGGAACCCACACGCCACGAGACCGCGCCGGTACAGGTAGCCGGCGACGCGCGGGAACGCGACATCGAACCAGTCGCGGATCTCGCCCCGGCGCAAGGTAGCCCGCAGTACGGCGGTCGGCTGCTCACGAACTGTGCGGAACTCGGTCTGCATGTCTCCTCCTGGGCCCTCACCATGACCCTCGCTCCAGGAGCCCGTCCGCGGCAGGGCCCTTGGTCCCGGAGCACCAGGCCGTTCTGCCGTTCCGGCACCTGGGAGGGGGCCGTGGGAGCCGCTTGTAGGTCGCCCGACGCTGGCGCCACCCCCAGGGCTGACTCCCCCGAGACGCGCTACAGGACGCGCGACACGCCGGGGACACGGCTGATGAGGAGCCAGGCGAGCGCGAAACAGCCCGCAACGCCGACTGTCGCGACGCCGAGCGCCTTCACCTCGGCCGGCAGCGGTAACGGTCGCAGGGCGACGGCGAGTCCGAAGAGAACGACTCCCTGCAGCATGAAAGCGCCGTACGCGCTCCGGCTGATCGCCGGCCGCGCCCAGCGAAATCGCCGGTCGAGACGACGCTGCGCAACGCCGAGCACCCACACCGCGCCGAAGACGGCGAGTGCGCTCTCCGCCGCTGCGAACGCCAGCGGTCGCCAATGCCAGCCACCACCCCACACCTCCTCGAACTCTCCTTCGAGAGTTGTGCCGTAGATCGCGGCGCCGGCGAAGGCCACGGCGGCGACCAACGTCGCCGTCCGGCTCAGCCTGCGGAGCCGATCGGGTACGGCGGACAGCCAGCCCGCGCCGGATATCGCGATCCCCAGCCCGAACAGTCCGACCGACGCCGGCCACTGGTAGAAGTTGAGATCGACGTACTTGCTGTCCCCCTCGAACGGCACAGCCAGCCGAACCAGGAAGGCCGCAACAGTCACACCGGCGACCAGCAGTAACAGGTGGCGCAGGCCGATCTCCGCACCGGACCGCCGTACGCCGCGACGCGGCCCCGCGACGCGGATCCAGGCGGCATACACGAGTGAGAACGTCAGCAGGGCGCCGATGAACCACAGCACGCCGGTATCCAGGCTCCCTTCCTCGAGCAGGCCCACCGGATTACCCAGCAGCCGGAACAAGGCGTACTCGAGCAACGGCCAGATCAGCAACGCGAACAGAACGAACGGGATCCCCAGCCTCAGCAGCCGATCCCGAACGAACCGCCGCACTCCTTTGCGGTCGAGGGACAGCGGAGTGAGCAGGCCGGCGATCAGGAACAGCAGAGGCACCACCAGGAGCGCGAACGGAGCGGCTACCGCGAACAGGACGGCAACGGTCACCGACGACAGCGTGACCTCGCGAACATCCGCATACGACCACCAGTCGAGCTCGGAATACCCGATGATCGCGTGGCCCGCGATGATCACCGCGATCAGGATGACCTTGAGGTTGTCGAGAAACAGCTCCCGCGCCGCCGCCCACTGCCCGACGCCGCCACCGGGCCGGCCGGACTCACCGCCACGATCCCTGCGGGCACCCTTCGTCATACCCCCACCGTCGGCAGCACCCACGAGAGCAGCCAGTGTCGAAGGTCCCGCCCTCGGCGTGACCATCTGCCCTGCCGAGTCTCGCCGCACAGCTGGACGCTGTAGTCAGCGGCGACCAGGCGAGGTGTCGAGAATGCAGGTCCGGGACGTGATGACCATGCCGGCGGTGACGGCGACGGACGAGACGTCGATCGGCACGGCACTGCGGTTGATGCGCGACGAGCAGATCACGTCGCTGGCTGTCGTCGACGACTGCGGCACCCTGGTCGGCGTCGTCGGCCTCGCGGATCTGCTCCCGGACGAAGCTCGTCCGGACCGAGTCGGCGACGTCAGAACGCCGCACGCGGTCACCGTCCGGGTCGACGACGACATCGCAACGGCCATCGACCGGATGCAGTCGACACCGGCGACGATCCTTCCGGTCGTCGCCAGCGGTCGAGTGGTAGGGACGATCAGCCTGCACGACATCCTCGACGTCCTCGCCGACCGCAGCATCCACACCGAACTCTTCGCGGGCTCCGGCTGCGGAACCATCCACCGTGTGTGACCCTCACGGTGTGCGGTAGGACAGCGCGGTCATCATGCCGCGCTCGGCGTGGTAGATGTTGTGGCAGTGGGTGGCCCACTGACCAGGGTTGTCCGCGGTCAGGTCGACGGTGAGGGTGTCCATCGCTCGGACGATGACGGTGTCCTTGCGCGCGCCGCCGTCGGCGAGGCCGAAGGTGTGGCCGTGGACGTGCACGGGATGGAACATCATGGTCCGGTTGGCGATGCGGAGCCGGACGCGTTCACCTTCCTCGACGGACAACGGCTCGCTGTCGGGGAACGCCTTGCCGTTGATCGTCCAGCGGTTCTGCATCATCCCCCCACCGAGCACGAGGTCCAACGTGCGGTCGGGGTCCGTGGCAGGCAGCCGAACTGCGGTTGCCGCGAGCAACTGGCCGGCGAGCAGCACCTGGCGGTTCAACTCAGCCGGCTGCTGCGACGGCGCCGGCCCGCTGGACGTACGGACCACAGCACGCGCGGTGCCGGTCTTGCCCTCGGCCAGTGCGACGAGGGGGAAGACACCATCGCCCAAGGTGATCGCGAGGTCCACCCGCTCCCCCATACCGATCAGGATCGCGTCGGTCGACCGACGCCGCACCGGGAAACCGTCCGTGTGGGTGATCGTGAGCCGATGCCCGCCGAGCGCCAGCCGGAACGCGGTGTCCGCGCCGGCGTTCACGACCCGCAGCCGGACCCGCTGGCCAGGGCTGCCGGTGAACGTGACCGGCGACGACGGGACCCTGCCGTTCGCGAGGTAGTACGGATACGCCACATCCCCCGCACCCCCGAGCAGCCGTGACTGCGCCCCGTGCAGGTCGCCCATGCCCATGTGCATCCCGTCCAGGGAAGCGAGCACCTGGTCCGGCGTCCGGCCCGTACCGTCCACCCAGTCGTCGAGGACCAGGATCCATTCGGCGTCGTACTGCCCGGGATCCTCGGGGTCGTCGACGATCAGTACGCCGTACAGGCCGCGGTCCAGCTGTACGCCGACATGCGGATGGTAGAAGTACGTGCCTGGGTGCGCCACCGTGAACTCGTAGCGGAAGGATCCGTTCGGACCGACGGCTTGCTGGGTCATTCCGGGTACGCCGTCCATGTCGTTGCGTAAGGCAACACCGTGCCAGTGCACGGTAGTCTCGGCCGGCAACTGGTTCACCAGATCGACGCGCAGCAGGTCTCCGGCGCGTGCCCGGAGCACTGGTCCCGGTACGCTGTCGCCGTACGCCCAGGTGTCGACCGTCGGCCCGCCGAGGTCGAGAGTCGTTACCCGTGGCGTGAGTTTGGTGCTGATCGTGCGACCCGCTCCGGTACGGCGTGCTGCTTCGGCACGGCGTACAGCCTCGGATCCCGGCGCTACCGCCGTACCCGGCCTGCAACCACCGATGGCAAGCAATCCGGCACCGGCCGCGCCGCTCAGGAATCGGCGCCGCGACAGGGCCATGTCAGTGGTCTACCCGGTGCTCGAGTAACAGCTCGCGCCGGCGGTGGTAGTCCGTCTCGTCGATCTCACCGCGCGCGAACCGCTCGTCCAGGAGCTCGAGCGCGCTCTTGCCGGGTGCCCGCCGGGCCGGCTCGCCACGCAGCGATCGGACCAGCGCCACCACGACGACGGCGACGAGCCCCCAGAACGCGACCACGGTGATCGTCATCATCACCCAGCCGCCCCAGCCCATGCCGTTCCAGTACATCATCGAAATCACCTCCCTCGCGCCCGGAAGGTCCGCCCACACCGGGCACGGCGGTCGACAGCGAACGCTGAAGACGAGGAGGATCCGTTTCCACTCTCGCGGTTCGAAGTCTCGAGGTCCGGTGCGGTTGCCCGCTCCCGGTGTTGTCGACTTCGACGGATCCTCCTCGCCGATTTCAGTTCACCGCGACGGCGGATCGCGCCACAGGGCAGAACGTCCCGATCCACCAGGACTTCGGCCCCTGCCGCCGGTCCCGGTTCAGGCGGTGATCGCGGTCATGCTGTTCCAGCCCGAGCCGACGAGCACCGGCGGCAGGATCCACCCGCCGGTCCCGCTGCCGCGGTACATGTACAGCGAACCGCTCGCGTTGCGGACCAGCAGATCCACCTTGTCGTCGCCGGAGAAGTCCCACGGCGTCACGATCGCCGTCAGGTTCTGCCAGCTGGACCCGATGAGCGTCCGGCCCGGCAGCCAGCCACCCGTACCGTTGCCCCGGTAGAGCCACAGGTTCCCGTTCCCGTCGCGCGCCGTCACGTCGACGAAACCGTCACCGCTGAAGTCGCCCGGGCCACGCAGCGACGTCATCACGTTCCAGCCGTACCCGTACCCGACCCGAGGCAGGAAGCCGCCTGCGCCGTTGCCCGGGTAGAGCCACAACTGCCCCGTGCTCTGCCGCGCCAGCACGTCCATGAAACCGTCGCCGTTGAAGTCACCCGGACCGAAGACGGACGTCATGGCGTTCCAGCCACCGCCGAACCGCTTCCAGCTCAGCCAGCCACCCGCGCCGTTGCTCGAGTAGAGGCGCAGGTACCCCGTACTGTCGACCGACATCAGGTCCGCGTTACCGTCACCGTCGAAATCACCGGGCGCCAGGATGGCAGTCATCGCGTCCCAGCCGTAGCTGTACCCGATGCGCGGAAGCCACCCCGCCGCACCGTTGCCCGGGTAGAGCCACAACCGGCCGGCCGAGTCGACGGACAACACATCCGAGTTGCCGTCACCGTTGAAGTCGTTGTCCTTGATCACCAGCGCCGCCGACGTGGCCACACTCGTCGACGCCGCTGTCCCCGTGGTCGTCTGCTGAGCTGCGGAGGACACCGACGTCCCGGCCAGCAGCAGGCCGATGCCCGCCAGCAGAACCAGTCCGCTCCGTCCTCCAAGGCGCAAATTCCCGCGCATGTGTCTCCCCCTCGTTCCTCGAATCGACGGCATACCGCGACGGAGGCCGATCTGGGCCCCCGTTCAGCCTCCGCTCACCCGGCAGCCCTACCCGTCCAACAAACCGGACTAGCGCGCTCTGCTCTAGGGCCAAAGGTCCCGAGTACGTCGCATCTCGTGATCGAGGCCTCACAACGCGGTGCGAACGGTCCGGGGTGTTCGTGAACCTGAGCCGAACGGCCCCCTCGTTCGGGACCCTTGCCGCTGGGACGCGGGCCGTCGCCGGCGCAGTCTGGGGGGATCAGAGCGGTACGGGCCGAGGAGGTTGTGATGCCGGCCGAACAGCTGACCATGCCCGGCGACGGCGGCGGGCGGACGAACGCGGCGTTGACCGAGGACGAGGTCGAGATCCTGCTGACCGCCGCGGTCCACGCGCCGTCGCAGCACAACACCCAGCCGTGGCGTTTCGAGGTGCACGGCCCGGTGATCGACGTACTGATCGACGAGGAACGAGTGCTCCCGATCGAGGATCCGGCCGGTCGCGCCGCGCGCATCGGCATCGGCGCGGCTGCCTTCAACATCCGTGTCGCGGCCGCGATGCTCGGCCACGAGACGCGGATCGCAGTGGACCCGGACCCGGCGCGCCCCGGGGTCGCGGCCCGGATCTTCCTCGCCGACCGCAGCGCCCCGGTGCCTGAGCTCGGCAGCCTGTACGGCGAACTCCGCCGGAGGCACACGTACCGCGGCCCGCTCCTCAGCCACCCGATCGCACCGAAGATCCTGCACCGGCTCGACGACGCGGCAGACGCCGAAGGCGCGCACCTGCACTGGCTCGACCCGGCCACCTCGGCGCGACTCCACCGGCTCCTCGAGCGTACCGACACCGAGGAGTTGCGAGACGAGGACCGGATCCACGAACGCCGGCGCTGGATCGGCTCGGACCGTTCCGACGACGGCGTCCAGGAAAGCGCGCTCGGGTCCTTGCCCGACCTACCGGCGTTCGTACGCGACCTGTCCGCAGGCTTCGACACCAGGCGCGACCGTGTCCAGTACGAGACGTTCCCGATGATCGCCGTACTCAGCACACCGGAAGAAGACGCCGCCGGGTGGACGCGGGCCGGCCTGGCACTCGAGCGAGTTCTGCTGGTGGCGACGTCGTACAACCTGGCCACCTCGTTCCTGAACCAGGTGCTCGAACACTCGTCATCACGCCACGAGGTCCGCGACCTGATCGGCGGCCACGCCTGGCCCCAGATGATCCTCCGCATCGGCTACCCCGCGACCTCCACCGGCCGAACCCCGCGCCGCGACTGGCACGACACCTTCGACCACTGGTTCTGAGGGCCGCCGCAGCGCTACTGGCTCCTGAGGAATCTGGCGGGGTCGCCGGCGGCGCTCGCTGCGGAGGCAAGCCAGGCCTGGAGGCCCTCCGGGTCGCGCCGGCCGAGCTCGTCGAGGCACCGCTGGCGCTCCATGACGATCCGGAGCCGCTGATTGTCGGTCCTCGCGTCCCGCAGTGCGTCGTAGCTGTCTCTCCATTGCTTGCAGAGCGCTGCCGTACTGTGTTTCGGGCCGTCCACGGGGCCTGCCGCCGGACCGAACCCGACTCTCACGCAGCACCATTGCACGACGGGAGGCGAGGTGACGGCCAAGAGCGCTGCCAGCCAGAAGACACTCGCGCCGAGAACGGCGGTCAGGCCGAGAACGAGGGTAGTCACTGCAGCCCCCGCTGCGGCGGCGGCAATGAGCTGCCTTCTTGTCCAGCCGGCAAAGCCGTCGCTACTGCACAGGCTGAAGGCCGTCGCGCCTGCCACCGGAGCGGCCAAGAGCGCGATCCCCAGGATGTCCACGGGCAGCAACAGCCCCGCCGCGACGATGCCGAGCACGACGGACACGCCACCGAAAACCCTCCAGACGGCACGGTAGAGCGCCAGGTGCGGGTCTACCGCCGCCTTGCCCCCGAGCGAGAAGCCACGTCGTTCCATGGCCAAGCCTCCTGATCCCGTTGATCCCTGCGCTGACAACCTCGTTCACCGCGAATGGGCCGGCTGCTGCTGGTGGACGATCGCGGCCGGGCAAGTGGCGTGCTGGAGGATGCCGCGGGCCGTCCCGCCGAGGAGCGTGGACATGATCCGGCCGTGGGCACGGCCACCGACTACCAGCAGTTGACCGTCTGCCTCGACGGTTGCGTCGGTCAGACCGGCTACCGGATGACCGCGTCTGAGCTCAGCCGCGAAGGTGGCCTCGGGGTACTTGCCACGGCACTGACGGATGATCGCGTCCACCCGCTGGTTGTGGTAATGGCGCGCGAGGTCCACCGTGTTCACGGCCGCCGCCTCGTCGCCGGTGAACATTCGCGGCACGTCCCAGATGTGCACCAGCCGGATCGGGGCACCGCGCTCGGTGGCGAACCTGACGGCGAAGTCCACGGCCGCCTCGCATCGTTCGAGGTCGTCGACGCCGACGACGACCGGAGCCTGCGGATCCCCCGGCTTCCATTTCGGCGGTACGACGACCACCGCCGTGTCGGACTCGTGAACCACGGCCTCGGCCGTGGACCCGATGAGCAGCCGGCCGAACACGCCGCGCCCGCGCCTTCCGACCACGAGCATCCGGTCGCCGGCAGTCGAACCGGCCAGCGTGTGGGCCGGTGGACCGGACAGCACAGCGCCCGTGTGCTGTGCTGCGCTGTCGTGCTGGTCGAGGTACTCGCGAACATCATCGATCAGCTGCTTCGCCGCGGCGTTGGCACCAGGGAAGTTGAAGTACGGTCCAATCGGTGGCCGGTCGTCGAGCACGTGCAGTACCCGGATCGGGGCGGCACTCACCTCCGACTCGTGAAGCGCCCAGTCCACTGCCCCGTTGTCGGCCCAGCTCCCGTCCACGCCGACGGCAATTGCGGTCCGTTCTCTCATCACGAGCTCCTCGTCCCCAGAACTCCGGCCATCGGTACAGCAGGCGAATTCGCCGCCCAGGCCCGGATTCACTGCGCCGTGATGCTGGGTGCCGCGCGACCGGCGCGGTCACGGACGCACGGCACCCGCCAGCTGGAGCAGCAAGCCCCTCAACGAGCGCTCCAACAGATCGCCCGGCGCCCGTCAGGGCGCCAACGCCTGACGAGGAGGATCCGGTTCCACTGTCGCGGTCCGCGGTTCCGGTGTCCGTTGCGGTCTCCCGCTCGCGGTACCGGAACTTCGGCGGGTCCTCCTCGCCATCTCCAGTGCACCGCGAACCCCGCGGCCGGCCGCAGGGCCGAAGGTCCCGTCCACCGGGGCCTTTCGTCCCCGGCGACCAGCCACAGAAGGGCTGCGCCGGCTACCCCCAGTACCGGGCCGGGTGGCGTCCCTCGGACAGGGCGGCTGGATCGCCGGGGAACTCGTCGCGTGGGTGCACGAAGCCGTCCGACCGTTCCGCTTCGGCGACGTTCGTCTTGACCGCGAAGAAGCTGTCCGGGGTCACCGAGACGGAGTCGATACCGGCATGGACGAGGAAGGTCGCGAAGCCGGGATCGTCGCTCGGCCGTTGTCCGCACAGACCGACCTTGCGGCCCTCCCGGTGGGCGGTCCGGATCAGGTGCTCGATGCTCCGGGCGACCGCGGGGTCGCGCTCGTTGAAGAGTGCGGCGAGGGTTTCCGAGTCGCGGTCGACCCCCAGGGTCAGCTGGGTCAGGTCGTTGCTGCCGATCGAGAACCCGTCGAACCGTTCGGCGAACTCGTCCGCGAGGATGATGTTCGCCGGAATCTCCGCCATCACGTACACCTGCAGGCCGTTGTCGCCCCGGCGGAGACCCTCGTCCGCCATCACGCCGAGGACCCGGTGGGCCTCGCCGAGCGTCCGGCAGAACGGAATCATCACCACGACGTTCGTCAGGCCCAGCTCGTCGCGGACCTTGCGCAACGCCCGGCACTCCAGCGCGAATCCCTCCCGGTACCCCGGGCTGTAGTACCGCGAAGCGCCGCGCCACCCGATCATCGGGTTCTCCTCGGCCGGCTCGAACCGCGAGCCGCCGATCAGCCGCGCGTACTCGTTGGTCTTGAAGTCGCTCGTTCGCACGATCACCGGATCCGGCCAGCGCGATGCCGCGATCCGCGCGATGCCCTCGGTGAGCCGGTCGACCAGGTACGCCTCCCGATCAACCGCTCCGCCGGTCGCGGCGTCGACCTCGCGCTGCTCGTCGGCGTCCAGCGTGTCGTAGTGGATCAACGCCATCGGATGCACCTTGATGTGATTGCTCACCACGAACTCGATCCGGACCAGCCCGACCCCGTCCGCGGGCAGCCGCCACCACCGGAACGCGGCCGCCGGATCCGCGAGGTTGAGCATCACCTTCGTCCTCGTCTGCGGCAAACTGCCCAGATCGAGGTCGGTCACGTCGTACTCGAGCTCGCCCTCGTACACGATGCCGCGCTCGCCCTGCGCGCACGACACCGTGATGTGCTGTCCGTCGCGCAGGTCCGTGGTCGCCGATGCGGTACCGACGATCGCGGGTACGCCGAGTTCGCGGCTGACGATCGCCGCATGCGAGGTTCGGCCGCCGTGGTCGGTGACGATCGCGGCCGCGCGGCGCATGATCGGCTCCCAGTCCGGGTCCGTGATCCGGGTGACCAGGATCGAGCCGTCCACGAACCGCCCGATGTCCGCCGGCGAGTCCAGGAGGCACACCCGGCCGTCGGCGATCGCCTCACCCACCGCGAGGCCGGTCACCAACTCACGCCCGGTCTCCTTCAGCCGGTACGAACGCAGCGCGGCAGCCTCCCGGCGGGTCTGCACGGTCTCGGGACGGGCCTGCACCAAGAACAGCTCACCGGTCCGGCCGTCCTTGGCCCATTCGATGTCCATCGGACGGCCGTAATGGTTCTCGACCGCGAGCCCCCACCGAGCGAGACGCAGTACGTCGTCATCGTCCAACGCCGGCCGGCCGCGTTCGTCCGGGCTCGTCGCGACCGTGGTCGTGCCACCGCCCGAGCCGTACACGACCTTGATCTCCTTGGAACCCAGGCGACGCGACAAGATCGGGCGCAGGTCGTCCCAGAGAATCTTCGGCTTGAACACCAGGTACTCGTCCGGGTCCACCTGGCCGCTCACGACGGACTCGCCGAGACCCCACGCGGCGCTGATCTGGACGACACCCGGGAAGCCGCTGTCGCTGTCGAGCGTGAACATCACGCCGGAGCTGCCGAGATCCGACCGCACCATCCGCTGCACGCCGATCGACAACGCGACCGCCGCGTGGTCGAATCCGCGCTCCTCCCGGTAGCTGATCGCCCGATCGGTGAACAGCGACGCATAGCACCGTCTGCACGCGTCGAGGAGTTCGGCGAGGTTCCTGACGTTGAGGAACGTCTCCTGCTGCCCCGCGAAGCTCGCATCCGGCAGGTCCTCCGCGGTCGCGCTACTTCGGACGGCGACCTCGGTGCCGTCGCCGCCGAGTTGCTGGTACGCCGTGGTCAGCTCGGCCACCAGGCCGGCGGGCAGCTCGGCTGCGCCGAAGGCGTCCCGGATCGCCGTACCGACCGACGCCAGCTCCGCGCGGCCGCGATACCGGCGGATCTGCCGCGCGATCACCGGTCCCAGACCGGCCGCGTCGAGGTACTCCCGGTACGCCGCAGATGTGGTGGCGAACCCCTCCGGCACCTTGATGCCCGCGGCGGTCAGCTCGCGGAGCATCACGCCCAACGAGGCGTTCTTCCCACCCACCGCCGCAAGATCGGTTCCCGCCGCATCCGTCAGCCACACGATCCTGGACTGCGTCATAGCACTCTCCTCACCATCTCGCTCGCCGTCTCGCTCGCCGTCTTGCCTTCGAAGGTCCTCGCCGACTCAGCCGATGGGCAGCGAGCAGGCCGGCCAGAGCCAGCGCTCCCCCGGCGACACCGTCGAGGATGTAGTGATTGGCGGTCAGAACGATCGCCGCGAACATCAGCACCGGCATCAGCCAGCCGAACAGCCGGATCAGCCAGTGCGCGCCGAGGCCGGCGACCGCGATCCCCATCAGCAGGTTCCAGCCGAAATGCAGGCTCGGCACCGCCGCGTACTGGTTGACGAACGCCGGCGGCTGCAGAACCCGGTACGCCGAGGTCCGCTCGGTCACCGTGTCCACGAACCCGTACGCCGCCAGGAACCGCGGCGGCGCCACCGGGAACAGCGTGAAGATCACCAACCCGGCCCCGCCCGACAGCAGCATCGCGTTGCGGAACTTGCGGTACGCCTCACGATGGCGGATCAGCAACCAGAGCAACGTGGTCAGCAGCACCGGCCAATGGCCGTAGATGTAGATGTAGCCGACGGTCTCGGCGAGCCACCCGTGGTCGATCACCACCTGTTGCAGTTGCGGCTCGACGAAGATACCGGTCGAGCGTTCCAGGTCGACGACGTACTCGGCGTTCCGGTAGGCGACGTCGACTCTCGTCGCGATCAGTCCGCGAACCCCGAAGTACAGCACGATCGCCACGACGATGATGCCCACTTCGCGAATCATCCCGCGGGCACGCCTGGACAACCCGGCCACCGATTCCTGGCCCTCGGCGACCATAGGTCACCCCTCTCAGCGATGTGTCCGTGCAGATGAACGTGTTTGTGGGTGATCGCCTCGATGTCGGATGCCGCGGTGTCGAGCAGCCCGTGCGCCAGATCCGACAACGCCCGCGCCACCGCTCGGAGCATTACCGTCCCTGTCATCGTCGGCGGCCCGAGCACCTCCCAACCAGGGCCGAACGACCATCGGAACCGGGACTCCTGCCAACAGCGCGCTCCGGCGACAGTGGCGTCGCCGGAGCGCGGCTCCCTTGGATTGACTGCTCCTCCTCACGCCATGTGGTGCTGGTGGCGGGACACGGACCGGCTGGCGGGCAGCGCCGCGATCGCAGCGATCGCAGCCACGGCTCCCACGATCCACGACGTCCACGCCGCGGCGTTGTAGTCGGTGTAGGTGAAGACCCACGGAGCGATGAACGCGGCCACGCCACCTACCGCGGTCATCCCCTCGTCGATGTACGCACCCGGAGCAGCGAGCGCCACCAGTGCCAGCAGACCGATCGCCGCACCGATGATCACCATCACCCAGGTGCCGGTGGTGTCGATGTCGACCCACAGCGGCGACAGTGCCAGGTATCCGCCTGCGAGCAGGCTCACCCAGTCCTGCGGGCGGGTCCAGGCAGTCGACTGGATGTCTGCCATGTCCCTCATCTCCCTTCGTGGTCCTGGCCGAACAGCCAGGCCTCCTACTTCCGATGCTGCTCTCCACGGGGAAAACGACCAGGGATGAAAGGCCCGGATTCACGTGACCTCCAGCCCGTTGCGCGCGCTCGGACGCGTGATCCGGTACACGAGTTCGACCAGTCCGATACCGGCGAAGGCCATCGTGAGCGCACCGAGCACCCGGTACGGCGTGACGTCGAGGAGGAACACACTGTGCCCGATCGGGGGGACCAGCACGGCGGTCGCGCCGAGCACCACCATCGCGACCAGCAGCACAACTTTCCAGGGCCGCAACGGCCACGCCAGGATCGACAGCGTCCACAGCGAGACGACGAGTACGACGACGGTCGTGACGGTGCGGGCACCGGCCACCCCGGCGCCGGGATCGAGCACGCGCACCAGGCGGTATCCAGCGAAGGCACAGACCGCGGTCACGAGACCCACGGGAACCGCGAAACGCAGAACTCGCCCCAGGAACCCGGGGAGGTAGCGACGCGTGTTGGGGCCGAGGGCGAGGAAGAACGCCGGAATCCCGATCGTGAGGGCCGAGATCAACGTGAGCTGGATCGGCTCCAACGGGTAGGCGACCATCGTGGTCGCGGTGATCAGCGACAGGACGAGCGAGTAGACGTTCTTGACCAGGAACAGGTTCGCCGCCCGCTCGATGTTGGCGATCACCCGGCGTCCCTCGGCGACCACGTCGGGCAGGTGCGCGAACTTCCCGTCGAGCAGGACCAGTTGCGCGACCGCCCGGGTCGCCGGCGATCCGTTGCCCATGGCAACGCCGATGTCGGCGTCCTTGAGCGCCAGCGCGTCGTTCACGCCGTCACCGGTCATCGCGACGACGTGACCGCGACGCTGCAGGGCGGCGACGAACGCCCGCTTCTGGTGCGGGCTGACCCGCCCGAACGCCGACGAGCGATCGAGTACGTCGGCCAACGCGTCGAGCTCGGCAGGACCTTGCGGGTCGTCCGGCAGGGTCCGTGCGTCCACGGCGTCACCGGCACCGGCGACACCTGGTACGCCGACCGCCGCGGCCACCGCCCCGACCGTGCGCGGGTTGTCCCCCGACAACACCTTGAGCGCAACTCCCTGGGCCGTGAAGTACTCCATCGTGGCCGCCGCGTCATCACGAATGTTCTCCGCCAGCACCACCAACGCAACCGGCACCAACCCCGCCGGCAACACCCGCGCACCGTCCGCCTGCCCACCACGGAGCACGCCGCGGGCCAGCACGAGCACTCGTTCCCCGTCGGCTGCCGACTTGTTCGCACGGTCCCGCGCGGCGGTCGCGGCAGCGTCGTCCTCGTCGAGGAGCACCATCTCGGGCGCACCCAGTACCCAGGTCGTGCCGTCGACGGTCACCGACTGCCACTTGCGAGCCGACGAGAACGGCACCCTCGCAGAAGCCGTCAACGTCGCGGCGCCGACCGCCGCGCGCAACGCGTCCGAGGTGGCGTTCGAGTCACCACCGTCAGCGATCAGCGCAAGCACTTCGTCGACCGGTTCGTCCGTCAGCGGCTCGATGCGGTCGAAGACGATGTCGCCGTGGGTCAACGTACCCGTCTTGTCCAGGCACACGACGTCGACGCGGGCCAGGCCCTCGACCGCCGGCAGCTCCTGCACGAGCGTCTGACGTCGCGCCAGTGTGACGATCGCGAGCATGAACGCCAGCGAAGTCAGCAGCACCAGCCCCTCGGGAATCATCCCCACGACCGCCGCGACCGTACCGGTGACCGCGTCCCGCCAGTTCTTGTTGTCCGCGCTCCTGAACTGCGACCACAGCAGCACCGGCGCGACGACGAGCAGCACCAGCGAGATCCACCGCAGCAACCTCGTCGTACCCGCGACCAGTTCGGAACGCGTGATCTGGAACCGCCGCGCCTCCGCGGCGAGCTTGGCGGCGTACGTCGCGGCGCCCACCGCCCGCGCCACGAACTCCCCCGTCCCGGCGACGACGATCGACCCCGAGCGCACCTCGTCGCCCGCTGCCTTGTTGACCGGCTCGGACTCCCCGGTCAGCAACGACTCGTCGATCTCCAAACCGTCCGCAGCGGTCACCACCCCGTCAGCCAGCACCTGGTCGCCGGCACGCAGCCGCACCAGATCGTCCTGCACGACATCACCCGCGTCGATCTCGGTCGGCGTACCGTCCCGCACCACCCACGCACGCGTGACGTTCAGCAGCGCGAGACGGTCCAGCGTCCGCTTCGCACGCACCTCCTGGACGATGCCGATGCCCGCGTTGGTGATGATCACCAGCCCGAACAGCGCGTTCACCCACTTCCCGGTCGCGAGCACAGCGACGAACAGGACACCCAGCAGTCCGTTGAAGAAGGTGAACACGTTGGCCCGGACGATCTGCCCGTACGTGCGACTCGTCCGGACCTGCACCGCATTGGTCCGCCCGTCCGCGACCCGCTCGGCGACCTCAGCCGCACTCAGACCGTTCCTGGACGCGGGTGCGATCGTGCCGGAGTCAGCAGACATGCCGCCAGAATCCCCTGGGCGTTGAAGCGTTTGCCAGGGTCCAAAGTCCCGCACGAAGGGCCCGATCGGAGGTGTCGCGGGACGGCGCCCGCAAACAAGGGCCGAAGGTCCTGGCGACAGGTGACCGCCGACCCGGTGATCCGCGGCGTCATCCGCCCGACGATCGACTCATGGTCGACGTCAGCGGGCCGTTGCTGTTCGCGCAGTACGCCTATCCGCCGAACGCGCTCGGGTATTGCGGTCCCGACGACTCGCAGGAACTTCTGGAGTACGTCGGCACCGGGACAACCGACCGCGGACTCGTCGCGCTGGCCCGCCAGTTCCACGGCGCATGGCCGTACCTGAGCCTGATCGCCGCCGCCTCGGGACGCGACCCACTGGACGCCCGGGTCGTCGAGGCGTATTGGATCGGCAATCGCCTGCTGGACTGTGTCAACGGCAAGCTACTGGCCGCGCATCTCACCGACCGATTCACACCAGCACACCTCAGAGATCCGGCCACGCTGGCCGTGCTCGGCGGCCGGCCGCACCACAACTTCCACGTGTTCGCCGTCTATCCGTGGGTCGGCCTGCTCCGCAACCGCGCCGACGAGCCGTTGCGCGTCCTCGACAGCTGCCGGATCTCCTGGGGAACGGTACTCGCGGCGGCCGGCGACACCGCCGTTGTACGGATCCGCCCCCTGCGGTACGACTCCGGCAGGCTACGGCTCGGCGAACCTGTCGCACGGCACCTGAAACTCCACCAGCCGGTCGATCTCGGCAGTCAGGTATCGGTGCACTGGAACTGGATCTGCGGCGTGCTGACACCGGCTCAACGCGAGAACCTGCGAAGGATCACCGACGAGCAGCTCTCGCTCGTCAACAACGCCCTCGGCCGTCCCTCAACCGGCGACGCACTCGAGCCCGCGCATCACCGAGCCATCATCTGACCTCGGCCAGCACCGCCTCGACAAGCTCGGGAAACGCGAGCTGGACCGGATCCGACAGCCCGGTCCCGAAACCGACGTCCGCGGCCTCCACCGCGTACACCACGAGCCGATCGGGCACCCGATCGAGCGCCTGAGCCAGCCGCAGCGCGTCCGGTACGCCGAGCGCGTGTGTACTGGCCGACCCCGGATGTCCCGGTACCTCACCCGTCTCGTACCGGTGGATCGTGCCGGGACTGGACGGCTCGCACTGCACGGCATCGACCACGATCGCCAGCGGAACACCGGCCCAGGTGTCGAGCAGCGCCGCCGGCTCACCGTCACACAGCACCGCTCGAACGCCGTCCGGCAGGCACGGCTCGATGGCCGCCACGAGCGCCGGCCCGACACCGTCGTCGCGCCGGTACTCGTTGCCGATGCCAATGATGACCGCTGTCATCGACCCTCCACGGTCAGATCGAGGAAGTGCGCCGAGCAGGAGATGCACGGGTCGTAGTTGCGAATGGTCTGCTCACACAGCGCGGTCAGCCGACCGTCGTCGAGGTCCAGGTTCGCGCCGACCACGCGGCGCAGATCGTCCTCGATCGCCGCCTGGTTCTGCGACGTCGGTGGCACGATCACCGCCGACCGGATCAGGCCGTCCTCGTCGAGCTCGTACCGGTGATACAGCAGCCCACGCGGCGCCTCACTCACCCCGTGGCCCACCCCGGGCCGAGGTACGACGTCGGCGTACGGGCGATCCGGCACGACGTACGCATCGAGCAGCCGCAGCGCCTCCTCCAGGGCGTAGACGACCTCGACGGCGCGGACGACGATGCTCCGGAACGGGTTGCGGCACTCGACGCCGAGGCCTGCCTCAACTGCAGCGGCGCGGGCCAGCGGTAGCAGCCTGGCGCGGTTCAGGGTGTACCGGGCCAGCGGACCGGTCAGGTACAGGTGATTGTCCAAGGCAGCGTGCAGCGCGGTCGAGTGTTCCACCTGACGCTCGACGACGTGTTCGCTGAAGTTGCCGACGGCAAACGACAGGCCGCTGGTGGAGTGCAGGTCACCGCTTTCGATCGCGTACCGGTCCGGGACCCGCACCGCGAGCAGGTCGTGATCGAGCTCCAGGTCCGGGAAGGTGAAGCCGGACACCATCCGCACGGTGGCCAGTGCGTCCCGGAGCGCCTGGCTCAGCTGAGGCCGAAGACCCTGCAGCTCGGCCCGTGCGGGAGCGCGGTAGAAGCCGCCGACCCGGACATTGATCGGGTGAATCGCCCGGGCGCCGATCAATTCCATCAACGCGTTGCCGGCCTTCTTCAGCCGCAACCCCCGCTCCACCACGTCACGATGGTCCTTGGCCAGTTCGATCGCGTCCGGATAGCCGAGAAAGTCGGGCGCGTGCAAGAGATAGATGTGCAGCGCGTGGCTCTGGATCCACTCGCCGCAGTACAGCAGCCGCCGCAGGTCGGCGACCGCCGGATCGAGCTCGACCCCGCACGCGTCCTCGATCGCGAGGCAGGCGCTGGTCTGGTAGGCGACCGGGCAGATGCCACAGATCCGCGCGGTGATGTCCGGCGGTTCGGTGTACTTACGCCCCCGCAGGAACGCCTCGAAGAACCGCGGCGGCTCGTAGATCTGCAGCTCGGCACGCTCCACCGTGCCGTCATTGACCACCACGCGCAGCGCGCCCTCCCCCTCGACCCTGGCGAGCGAACTGACCTTCAGCTGCCGACTCCGGTGACTCATCGTTCCCTCTCGAAGCTGCTCACGGTGAAAGTCCGGAACACCCGATCGACCTCGTCCTCGGCCATGCCCAGCACCCGCAACTGCGCCGTCAGGGCCGGCACATTGGGGTTCGTCATCGGCCCGAAGCAGCCGAAGCAGCCGCGCCCGTACGCCGGGCACAACGCACCGCAGCCGGCATGCGTCACCGGCCCGAGGCAAGGTGTGCCGTGGGCAACCATCACGCAGGTGAGCCCTCGGCGCTTGCACTCGGTACACACGCTGGTATCCGGCAGGTCCGGCTTGCGCCCAGCCAGGTACGCCGTCAGCACCTCGAGCAACTGATGCCGATCGATCGGGCACCCGCGCAGCTCGAAGTCGACGTCCACATGCTCGGAGATCGCCGTCGACGTGGCCAGCGTGTCGATGTACTGCGGAGCGGCGTACACCACCGACCGGAACTCGTCGACATCGGCGAAGTTCCGCAACGCCTGGATCCCGCCGGCGGTCGCACAGGCGCCGATCGCCACCAGTACCCGCGACTCGGCCCGGATCCGCTGGATCCGCTCGGCCTCGTCCGGTGTGCTGATCGAGCCCTCGACGAGCGACACGTCGTACGGGCCGCCAACGACAGCGCTCGACGCCTCGAGGAACTGGGCGATCCGCACCTGGCCGGCGAGGGCGAGCAACTCGTCCTCGCAGTCGAGCAGGGTCAGCTGACAGCCGTCGCAGGACGTGAACTTCCAGACCCCCAACGTCGGTGTGCTCATCACAGCTCCTTCACGCTCAGCAGCGGTTCGGCGTACGCGTAGTCGACGACGGGGCCGTCCCGGCAGAGCAAGGCCGGGCCGAGCTGACAATGCCCGCACAGCCCCACTCCGCACTTCATGTTCCGTTCGAGCGAGACCAGGATGCGACAGGCCGGAACACCCTTGCGCAGCAGGAGATTCGCGCTGAACCGCATCATCGGCTCCGGCCCACACAGGAACGCGACGGTTCGCAGCGGATCCACCGCGACCTCGGCGAGCGGCTCGGTGACGAAGCCGACCGGCCCGTCCCACCCGGGCGCCGGCTTGTCGATGGTGAGCCGCAGCTCGAGGTCGTCCCGCTTCGCCCAGTCGTCGAGCTCGTCACGGAACAGGAACTCCTCCGGGGCCCGCGCACCGGCGACCACGGTCACACCGGCGAACGACGGCCGCAGGTCCAGCGCCGCCACGACCACCGGACGGAGCGGCGCAAGGCCGATGCCGCCGGCAACGACGACGAGGTCACGGCCGATCGCGTCGGCCACCCGCCAGGTGGTTCCGAAGGGGCCACGGGCACCGATCACGGTGCCCGGCCGCGCAGCGTGCAAAGCACGGCTCACCGCGCCGACCGCCCGGATCGTGTGCACGAGGGTGTCGTCCTCGATACCGCTGACCGAGATCGGAACCTCGCCGACGCCGTACGCGTACAGCATGGTGAACTGCCCGGGCTCGATGGCCGGAAGCGGCTCGTCGACCGGTTCGAGCCACAAGGTGGCCGAGTCGGCGGTCTCGGCGCGCCGGTCGGTCACCCGGTACCGGACCGGGAGCATCGGCTCAGCGGTCCACATCGACGCTCCCCTTCGCGGCGGCGGAGAGGCGGGCCGCCTCCGCGGTCAGATCGATCCCCACCGGACACCACGCGATGCAACGACCGCAGCCGACGCAGCCCGACCCGCCGAACTGGTCGTACCAGGTGCCGAGTTTGTGGCTCAGCCACTGCCGGTACCGGCTCGCGCCCGACGTCCGGACCTCGCCACCGTGCAGATAGGAGAAGTCGAGTTCGAAGCAGGACGACCACCGTTGCCAGCGTTCGGCGTGTTCCCCGGTCAGATCGGTGACGTCCTCGGTCGTCGTACAGAAGCAGGTCGGGCAGACCAGCGTGCAGTTCGCACAGTTGAGACAGCGTGCTGCGATGTCGTCCCACAGCGGCGACTCCCGGCTGTCCCGCACGACCTCGGCCAGGTCGGTGGCGGGCATCTCGCGCCCCATCCGGCCCGCGGCGGACGCCACAGCTTCCTGCGCCAGGCCGACCTCGTCGGCCGGCGCCTCGCGCGACGGCACCCGGTCGAAGATCCTGCGCCCCTGCGCGCTGCCGACGTCGACCACGAAACGGTGCCCGTCGTCGTCCACGAGTTCGGTGAGCACCAAGTCGTACCCGGGACCCACGGCCGGGCCGGTGCCCATGGACGCGCAGAAGCAGACTCCGCCCGGTTCGGTGCAGTTCACCCCGACCACGAACAACGGGCGCCGGCGCACGTACGAGCCGTCCGGATGCCGGCCACCTGCCAGCACACCTCCGAGTACGCCGATCGCCGCCAGGTCGCAGCCGCGGACACCGAGGAACGCGTACTTCGGCACCTCCTCCACGGCCGGGACGAACCCGTTGCCCTCGGCATCGGTCGACCACAGCTTGCGATGCGCCGGGTGCAGGAACTGCTTCCACGACTGCGGCCCGGCCGAGTGCGCGAACATCGCGGTGTCGGCACGCTTGCGCAGGCGGTACTCCCCAGGTCCGACCTCGACCCCCCACCCGGACGGCAGCTGGTCGACGCTGTCGAGCTCCGCCAGCACGATCGCGCCGTCCCGCACGGTCGGGCCGATCACCTGGTAGCCGTCGGCAGCCAGCACGTCGATCAGTCGCCCGAGGCCGTCTACGTCGATCGTCGCGGTACTCATTCGCCGACCCTCCCGTTGATCAGATCCAGCGTTACCAGCGCATCCGTCTCGTCGAGCCGCGCGACGGCGTACCCCGAGTGCAGAACGACGTACTCACCGACCACGACGTCCGGCAGGAAGGCGAAGGACGCCGTACGTCGCTGTCCGTCGACCTCGACAGCTCCGGTCAGCACCCCGTCCGCGGAGACGATCTCCAAGACCAGCCCCGGAATCGCGACGCACACGAGTCTCACCTTCCTTCCACTGATCCGAGTCTCTGCTCGGGTGCCGGGGACCGACAGAGGCCGTACGACCGCGGCCGTGGGACGTCCGGCCTCTGCCGATGGGACCTCAGACCCTGGTCAGCGCTCCGCCCGGCACCGTTGGCTTGAGGGACCAGCCGACCGAGGAGGGCCATGGCCGACCGATCTCGTCGTTCGTTCCTTCGAACCATGGGCCTCGGGTTGGGCGGCGTTCTGGTGCTCGACGGCTGTGGAGACGCTGCCCCTTCCGCCGCGGCCGGTCTCGAGGTGACGGACCAACGGGGCACGACGCTCCGACTCGACCACCCCGCACGCCGGGTCGTGACGATCCCGATGCCGGCAGCGTCGTTGCTGATCGCGGTCGACCAAGGCGTGCAGCGGATCGCCGGCATGCACCAGGCGTCCTGGACCGCGATCCAGAAGGGAATCCTGGGCGAGATCTTTCCCGCGGCGAAGGAGATTCCGCACGCCGTCGCCGGGCAGGACTTCTCCCCCAACGTCGAAAGCGTCCTCGCGCTCGATCCCGATCTGATCGTCCAGTGGGCGGACGAGGGAACCGGCGTCATCGCTCCGCTGGAGAACGCCGGGCTCACGGTGCTCGGACTCAAGTACGGCACCCAGCGGGACCTCGAATCCTGGATCGCCCTCTTCGCCGCCGCTCTCGGCAAGCCGGGCCGGGGCCAGGAGATGCTCGCGCGGATGCACCAGAACCTCGCCCAGTGGTCATCGGACGTGCGAAGGGCCGCCAAGCCGTCGATGCTCTACCTGAACCGTTTCACCGAGGGACTGAAGGTCGCCACCCACAACACCTACAACGACTACTGCATCAAACTCATCGGTGCGGTGAACCCGGCAACCGGCGCGAACGGTCTCCAGGGCGAGGGCATGGCCGCGGTCGACATCGAGCAGGTGCTGGCCTGGGACCCCGACGTCGTCCTGCTGGGCAACTTCGACGACGCCGTACCGGATGACGTGTACCGCTCGAGAGCCTGGAAGGACACCCGTGCCGTCAGGGATCGCCGCGTGTACAAGGTCCCGCTCGGCGGCTACCGCTGGGACCCGCCGAGCCACGAGTCCCCGCTGATGTGGCGCTGGTTGTCGATGGTGGCCGCTCCCGGCGAGGAACGGTTCGATCTTCGGGCGGAGATCAAGGACTCCTATCGCTTCTTCTACAACCACGAGACCACCGGCGCCCAGCTCGATCGGATCCTTTGGTCGGACATCAACAACGGCTCGGCCGGCTATGAGCAGTTCCATGGCGCGTGATGACGCAGTCGCTCCGGAGCGGTCCCTGCGGCTCGCTGTCCCGCCGGTGGCGGCGATGGCCGTCGTACTGGCCGGTGTGGTGATCGGCGCGGTCGCGGTCGGCCGGTTCGGGGTGCCGCTGCCGGATGTCGTGCGGATCCTGACGTCCCGCGGCGAGGGCCTGAGCGCTGCGGATCAGAACGTCGTGTTGTACGTGCGATTGCCACGCGTGCTGCTCGCGCTGCTGGTCGGCGGCGGGCTGGCGATCGCCGGTGCCGCGTTGCAGGCCGCCTTCCGCAACCCGCTCGTCAGCCCCGAGATCATCGGTGTCTCGTCCGGAGCCTCGTTCGGCGGCGCGCTCGCACTCCTGCTCGGGCTCGGCACCACAGTCCTGGTCGGCGCGGCCTTCGGCTTCGGCCTGGTCGCGCTGGTCCTGGTGTTCGCCGTGACGATCACCCGCGGTATCACCCCCGTTCTGATGATCGTGCTGGCCGGAGTCGTCACCGGCTCGTTCTTCTCCGCGCTGGTGTCGCTGACCACGTACGTCGCCGATCCGTACGACCAGTTGCCGACGATCGTCTTCTGGTTGCTCGGCAGCGTGGCGAGTGCGTCGTACGGCAAGGTTCTGATCGCCGTCGGTCCGGTGCTCGCGGGCACGCTCGTCCTGCTGCTGCTGCGCTGGCGGGTCAACGTCTTGTCGCTCGGCGACGAGGAGGCCGCCGCGCTCGGGATGCGGCCGGGCCGGACGCGGTGGCTGCTGCTGACCGCGGTAGCGCTGATCGTCGCGGGAGCCGTTGCCGTGAGCGGAGTCGTCAGCTGGGTCGGCCTGGTCGTGCCGCATTTCGCGCGGATGTGGGTCGGTCCAGATCATCGGGTCCTGCTCCCCGTCACGTTCCTGATGGGATCGGCGTACCTCATCCTGATCGACACTCTCGCCCGAACGGTCACCGCCGGCGAAATACCGCTCGGCGTCCTCACCGCCCTCCTCGGTGCGCCGGCGTTCTTCGTCGTGCTGCGGCGGCACCGGAACAGGATCTGGGACGATGCTTGAACTCGCCGGAGTCGGCTACCGCTACACCCGGTGGCTGTTCCGTGACGTCACATTCTCGGTGCCCGCCGGCACCGTGACCGCCGTACTCGGCCCGAACGGCTCAGGCAAGACCACGCTACTGCGGTGCGCAGCGGGTCTGCTGTCGCCACAAGCGGGAGCGGTACGGCGAAGCACACCGGCGGCCTTCGTCCCACAGGCACACCAGTCGACGTTCGCGTACCGGGTCGTGGACATGGTCCTGATGGGACGCGTGCGGAACGTGCCTACGTTCGCCACTCCCGGCCGACGCGACCACGCCGCTGCCAGGGATGCGATGGAACGCGTCGGCATACTCGACTTGGCCGGCACGCCGTTCAGTTCACTCAGCGGCGGCCAGCAACAACTCGTCCGCATCGCGCGCGCCGTCGCCTCCGGCACCCGCATCCTGGTCCTCGACGAGCCGGCCACGGGGCTCGACCTCCGTAACCAAGGCCGTCTGTTGACCCTGCTACGGGAACTGGCCGACGCGCAGATGGCTGTGCTGCTGACGACGCATCAACCCGACCACGCGCGATACCTCGCGGACACCGTTGTCCTCCTGCTCGGCCCCGACGACGTTCGCGTAGGACCGGCAACCAGGCTGCTGCAGGACGACACCTTGAACGAGCTGTACGGCATCGACATCGGTGCCTGGCCGGGCTCCGCGCACCGCACGGCCGAACGGCCTCTGAGCTAGGGACTGTTGCCTGCAGCGCCGCCACCTCCCGTCGGGCCAATCTGAAGACGGAGAGCCATCGGGAGGAGTAGCGATGAGCACGTTGCGCCAGGAGATCGACCGCTGGGAGGCCGACCTCGCGAACATCACCGACACCAGCAGCACCGACAACTGGTTCCTCGAGGAGCGCCGGCTGGCCGAGGCCCAGCACACCATCCTCGCCTTCCGCGGACGCATCCTGCCGATGCTCACCGCGACCCAGTCGCACAACGGGGTCGTCGCCGACGAGATCGAGCATCTGCTCGGTCGTCTGGAAAAGCTGCGCGACGACCTGTTCGGAACCGTTCACCCCACGGAGTCCCACCGCGAGATCGCTGAGACGGTCGCCGCGCTGCGCGCCCTCAGCCGGGTTGCCCTCCGCTTCGAGCGAACCCCTGAAGACGTCTGATGAGCACCCTCACGTTCCTCGGCGCGGCCGGGACGGTAACCGGTAGCAAGTTCCTGCTCGAGCAGGACCGGCGCCGGATCCTGCTCGACTGCGGCCTGTTCCAGGGCGAGGCCCGGTGGCGCCGGCGGAACTGGGACCCGTTCCCGGTCGACCCGGCGTCGCTCGACGCCGTCGTCCTCACGCACGCACACCTCGACCACTGCGGCTACCTGCCGAGCCTGGTCCGGGAAGGATTCCGCGGTCCTGTGATCTGCACCCCCGGTACGGCGGACGTCGCGGCGATCGTCCTGCGCGACGCCGCCCACCTGCAGATGGAGGACGCTCAGCACGCCCGCGCCGGCGGCTACTCCCGGCACGACCCGCCGCAGCCGCTGTTCGACACCGAGGACGCGGAACGGGCCATCAGGCTGTTCCGCCCCGCCGACGGCCGCACCGACCTCGGCGCGGCAACGGTGACTCTGCACCGCGCCGGCCACATCCTCGGCTCGGCCTTCGCCGAACTCGAGGTCGACGGCCGGCGGCTCCTGGTCAGCGGCGATCTCGGCCGCCGGCAGCATCCACTCCTGCGCCCACCGGAGCCTCCGCCGGCCGTCGACACGGTCCTGGTCGAGGCGACGTACGGCGATCGGCGCCACCAGCCCCTCGACCACGCCCAGCTCGGCCGCCTGATCAGCACGACCGCGGCGCGAGGCGGCGTCGTACTGATGCCGGCGTTCGCGATCGACCGTACGGCGGTCCTCCTGCACGAGCTCGCCGGCCTGATGCGGGCCGACCTCATCCCTCGGCTCCCCGTCTACGTCAACAGCCCGATGGCGCTGGCCGCCCTGAACGTCTACCGCGCGGCCGTCACGAACAAGTCACCCGAGCTCCGCCCCGAGATCCTCGGCGGACCGGACCCGTTCGACCCCGGCACCCTGCGCCTGGTCCATTCGGTCGAGGAGTCGATGCGCATCAGCGATCCGGGCCGGCCGTCGATCGTCATCTCCGCCTCCGGGATGGCAACCGGCGGGCGGGTCCTGTACCACCTGGCCCGGCTCCTGCCCAGCAAGCGAAACACCGTGATCCTCCCGGGCTTCCAAGTCCCCGGCACCCGCGGCCGCGCCCTGCTCGACGGCGCCCGCTCGATCAAGATCCACGGCCGCTACATACCGGTCCGCGCACAGGTCGTCGGGCTGTCCGAGTTCTCCGCGCACGCCGACTCCGACGAACTGATCAGCTGGCTGTCGGCAGCGCCGAGCGCGCCGGAGACCGTGTACGTCGTCCATGGCGAGGACCACGCCCGCGCCGAGCTGGCCCGCCGCATCCAGGACGAGCTCGACTGGACCACAGCCACACCCGGCCACCTCGAGCGGGTCAGGATCTGATCAGGAATCCCCGGCCAGTGTCGTTGGGTCCCGTCCACCGGGACCTTTGCCTCTAGGACGTCAGGGGCGCGGACCGCGACGCTGAGGTCCATGGATGCGATCGACCTGGCACGGTGGCAGTTCGGGATCACCACCGTCTACCACTTCTTGTTCGTGCCGATCACCATCGGCCTGTCGGCCCTCGTGGCCGGCCTGCACACGGCCTGGTACCGGACCGGGAAGGTGAAGTACCGGCAGCTCACCCAGTTCTGGGGCAAGTTGTTCCTGATCAACTTCGCGATCGGCGTCGTCACCGGCATCGTCCAGGAGTTCCAGTTCGGGATGAACTGGAGCGACTACTCGAAGTTCGTCGGCGACATCTTCGGCGCCCCGCTGGCGATCGAGGGCCTGCTCGCCTTCTTCCTCGAGTCCACCTTCCTCGGGCTCTGGATCTTCGGCTGGGACCGGCTGCCCAAGAAGGTGCACCTGGCCTCGATCTGGCTCGTTGCCATCGGCACCCAGCTGTCGGCGTACTTCATCCTGGCCGCCAACTCCTGGATGCAGTGGCCGGTCGGCTACACCTACAACCGAGCGACCGGACGGGCCGAGCTGCAGGACTTCGGCGCGGTGCTGACCAACAAAGTCGCACTGGTGACGTTTCCGCACACGATTTCCGCCAGTTTCCTGACCGCCGGCGCCTTCATGCTGGGGATCGCGCTGTGGCACGTGCTGCGCGGCGGAAAGGAACGGAAAGAGCTGTTCCGTCCCGCCGTCAAGCTCGGCTCCGTGACGGTCCTGGTCGCCGCCCTCGCCGTCCTCGTGACCGGCGACATCCAGGGCAAGATCATGACCGAGACCCAGCCGATGAAGATGGCCGCGGCCGAAGCCCTGTACGAGACCTCCGAGCCGGCGGGCTTCTCCCTGCTCACGATCGGGTCGCTCGACGGCCAGCGCGAGGTCTGGTCGGTGACCGTGCCGCACGGGCTGTCGTTCCTCGCCACCGGCACATGGAACGGCAAGGTCGAAGGAATCAACGACCTGCAGAAGGCCTACGAGGAACGTTTCGGCCCAGGCAGCTACAAACCGAACATCCCGGTCACGTACTGGACGTTCCGGCTGATGATCCTCTTCGGCGCACTGTCCGCGCTGATCGCGCTGATCGCCTTGTGGTACATCCGCCGGCCGGACAGATCACCATCACGATGGCTGGTGAGGTCCGCGATCGCCCTGCCGGTGCTCCCGCTCGCCGCGAACAGCTTCGGCTGGATCTTCACCGAGATGGGCCGGCAACCGTGGATCGTGTTCGGCCTGATGCAGACCCGCGACGGCGTCTCGCCGACCGTCGGCGCCGGAACGGTGCTCACCTCGATGATCACCTTCACGGTCCTGTACGGCGTCCTCGCGGTGATCGAGGTGCTCCTGCTGCTCCGCTTCGCCCGGACCGCACCCGCCGAACCCGATGCGGAAGCGGCCGAGCCCGACGCCGCCTTCCTGTACTGAGGAGTCTCCATGGAACTCACCGACATCTGGTTCCTGCTGATCGCGGTCCTGTGGACCGGCTACCTCGTGCTCGAGGGCTTCGACTTCGGCGTCGGCATGCTGCTGCCCGTTGTCGCCAAGGACGATCCCGTCGACCGTCAGGTCACGCTGCGCACCATCGGCCCGGTCTGGGACGGCAACGAGGTCTGGCTGCTGGTCGCCGGCGGCGCGACGTTCGCCGCCTTCCCGTTCTGGTACGCGAGCCTGTTCTCCGGCTTCTACCTGGCCCTACTCGTGATCCTGGTCGCCCTGATCGTGCGGGGACTTGCCCTGGAGTACCGCAACAAGCTGCAGCACGCCGCCTGGCACCGGCGCTGGGACCTCGCGATCGTCATCGGCAGCGCCGTACCGGCCCTGCTCTGGGGCGTCGCGCTGGCCAACATCGTTCGCGGCGTACCGCTGAACGCCAACCACGACTACACCGGCAACTTCTTCACCCTCTTGAACCCGTACGCCCTGCTCGGCGGCCTGACCACGCTCGTCCTGTTCGCGCTGCACGGCGCGATCTTCCTCGCACTGAAGACACACGGCGCGGTCCGTGACCAGGCCCGTGCGCTGGTCCTGCCCCTGGGCGCGGCGGCCGTCCCGTTGGCGGCCGCGTTCCTGATCTGGACCCAGTCGTACGACGGATCGTGGCTCACCTGGGTCCTTGCACTGCTGGCGGCCGTGTGCCTGCTCGGCGGCATTCTCGCCTCGCGAGCCGGCCGTGACGGTCTCGGCTTCCTCGGTACGGCGGCCACGATCGCGCTCGCCGCCGCGACCCTGTTCGTCACGCTCTACCCGAACGTCCTGCCGTCCACGACCGACCCGGCGTTCAGCCTCACCACGACGAACGCCGCATCGACGCCGTACACGCTGAAGATCATGACCTGGGTCGCGGTGATCTTCACGCCGATCGTGCTGGCCTACCAGGGCTACACCTACTGGGTCTTCCGCCGGCGGCTCACCCGCGACGACATCCCCCAGGTCACGGTGGCCTGATGCCGGCTGTCGACGGCAGGCTGCTTCGCCACACCCGCGGCACCAGGATCTTCCTGGTGCTGTCGGCTGTGACCGGTGCCGCGCAGGCCGTGCTCATCCTGCTTCAGGCCTGGCTGCTGGCCGGCATCATCGCCGACGCATTCCTCGGCGGGCTCGACCTCGACCGCCTCCGCGGCCGGGTGATCGCCTTGGCAGCCACCTTGATCGGCCGAGCCGCACTTTCCTGGATCGCCGAGGTCGTGGCGCAACGGTGCTCCGCCGCGGTCAAGTCCGAGCTACGGTTGCGGTTCCTCGACAAGATCGTCGCCCTGGGCCCGCGCTGGCTGACCGGGGAACGCAGCGGCGAACTCACCACCCTCGCGACCCGCGGCATCGACACCCTGGACGACTACTTCTCGCGGTACCTGCCGCAGCTCGTGCTCGTCGGCGTCGTCCCGCTCGTGGTCGCCGCCCGGATGCTGACCGCCGACTGGCTCAGCGCGGTGATCGTCATCGTGACGCTGCCGTTGATCCCGATCTTCATGGTCCTGGTCGGGCTCACCACCAAAGCGGCGACCGCGCGTCAGTGGGCGACCCTGCAGACACTCGCCCACCACTTCCTCGACGTCCTCGCGGGGATCGGGACCCTCAAGGTGTTCGGCCGCTCCCGCGCCCAGGTCGAGACGATCCGCCGGCTCGCCGACCGGCAGCGCCGTACGACGCTCGCCACGCTGCGGATCGCCTTCCTCTCGTCCCTCGTCCTGGAACTCGTCGCGACCCTTTCCGTCGCACTCGTCGCCGTCTCCGTCGGCCTGCGGCTCGTCGACGGGCGACTCCCCTTGGAGACCGCCCTCCTGGTCCTGATCCTCGCGCCCGAGGCCTACCTGCCCCTGCGCCTGCTCGGTGCCCACTACCACGCCAGCGCCGAGGGCCTCGCCGCCGCCGACGAGCTGTTCGAGGTCATCGAACAGGTGATTCCAGAGCCCGGCCACGAGCTCGCGGACCCGGCCGCCCCGATTGTCCTGCAGGACGTCACCGTGCACAGCCGGGATGCGGGCGAGCCGGCGATCGACAACCTGACGCTCACGATCCCGCCCGGCGTGGTCACGGGCATCGTCGGCCCGAGCGGTGGCGGGAAGTCAACGCTGCTCGGCCTGCTGCTCGGCACGATCCGACCCGACCGGGGCCAGGTCCTTGCCGGCGGCATCGATCTCGCGGAGGCCGACCTGCTCCGCTGGCGGCAGAACGTCGCCTGGCTGAGCCAGGACCCGTCCCTGTTCGCTGGAACCGTCGCCGACAACATCAAGCTCGGCACGACGTCGACCGGCAGACTCAGCGGTGAGCTCGGCAGCGACTTCGCCGTACGGCGGGCGGCCCGCTCGGCGCGGGTCGACGTACCGCTGGACCTGATGCTCGGCGAGCGGGGCGGCGGGGTGTCGGCCGGTCAGCGACGCCGGATCGCGCTCGCGCGGGCGATCCTCCGCGACGCTCCCCTGCTGCTCCTCGACGAACCGACCGAGAGCGTCGATCCCGCCACCGAGCAGGCACTCCTCGAGTCCCTTCCGCACGCCTTCGCCGGCCGGACCGTCGTCCTCGTCACGCACCGCCCCGCTCTCCTCGAGCTCTGCGACCACGTGATCCGGCTCGACCTTACGGCGGTGACCGCATGACGCCGACCGGCTCCGTCACCACCTTTCGCTGGCTGAGTGACGTCGTACGGCCAGAGCTCAAGCGGCTGGTTGCCGCCGCTCTGCTCGGTGTGCTCGCGATGGCCTGCTCGATCGGGCTGATGGCCACCTCCGCCTGGCTGATCTCACGCGCGGCCGAGCATCCGCCCGTGCTGTACCTCACGGTGGCGATCGTCGCGGTCCGCGCGTTCGGCATCGGACGCGGAGTCCTTCGGTACGCCGAACGCCTCGTCGGCCACGATGCCGCGTTCCGGGTCCTCGGCCGCACGCGGGTCCAAGCGTGGATCGACCTCGATCGAGCCGCACCCGCCGGGCTCGGCGGCACGCGCGCCGGAGACCTGCTCACCCGCGTCACGCGCGACGTCGACGCCATCCAGGACCTGCTCGTCCGTGCGTTGCTCCCGATCGCAGTCAGCCTGATCACCGGTGCCGCAACAGTCGCGCTGCTCACGACGCTCCTGCCGGCCGCCGGGGCCGTCCTGCTGATCGGGCTGGCCGCCGCGGGGCTCGGCGCACCAGTGGCTTCACTCCTCCTGTCCGCCCGGACCGAACGTCGATTCGCACCAGTCCGGTCACAGCTCACCACCAGCGTCCACGAACTGCTGACCGGCCTCGCAGACCTGACCGCCTACGGGGCCACCGATCAGCGGCTGCAGGAGATCCGGCGCCAGGACGGCCGGTTGACCAGGATCCTTCAGCGCTCGGCGTTCTCCAACGGGGTCGGCGCGGCGGTGGCGAACACGGCACTCGCGTGCACCGTGGTCGGCGAGATCCTGGTCGGTGTCCCCGCGGTCCGCGACGGACGGATCGCCGGCGTCGTACTCGCCGTTCTGGTCCTCACACCGCTGGCCGCGTTCGAGCTCGTCACCCCGCTGCCGGCCGCGGCACGCCACCTGGTCCGCGGCCGGCAGGCCGCCGAACGACTCCGGGCCCTGGCCGACCTCCCCAATCCGTCGGTTGCCTGGAGCCCCCAACTCGACCGCGACGCGGAGGCAGGCACGCTGTCTGCACGGCAGCTGACAGTCCGCTGGCCGGGTGCCGGCACCCCGGCCTTGGCCGGAGTCGACCTTGACCTCCACCCCGGGCGTCGGGTGGGGCTCATCGGGCCCAGCGGTTCAGGGAAGAGCACGCTGGCGGCCGCGCTCATGGGGTTTCTCGCGCCGGAGGCCGGCCGGGTGACGTTCGCCGGAACTGACCTGGCCGAGCTCGACGAAGCGTCGTACCGTCGGCTTGTCGTGTTGTGCGGGCAGGACGACCACGTCTTCGACGCCACCATCCGCGAGAACCTCCTGATCGGCGAACCCGCCGCCACCGACGAGGAACTGCTCGACGTGCTCGACCGGGTCCGTCTCGGCGCCTGGGTACGGCGGCAACCAAGCGGCCTGGGCACCACCGTGGGCGAACGCGGGGCACGCATCTCCGGCGGAGAACGCCAGCGCCTGGTCCTCGCCCGGGCACTGCTGGCGGACCCCGCCGTACTCATCCTCGACGAACCCACCGCACACCTCGACGCCCCGACCGCCGACGAACTGATCCGCGACATCACCCGGGCCACCGAGGGGCGGGCCACCCTCCTGATCACCCACCGCCACCGAGACCTCGAGTCCGTCGACGACATCCTCGATCTCGCAGAGCCTTTCTCGCCGCTTCTGAGAGCCGAACGGCCCGCCCGTCCCGGGACGTAGGTCGCTGTCCGCAGCACGGCACCGAGCAGATCCTGGAATCGGAGGAACTGCACGCCAGGGAGGTGGCCGATGCTGACCGACCAACTGACGCCCACTGCGCTCGGTGTTCTGCTGCACGCAGCCGAGGCCGCGCCGGGCCTGCATGTCCCGCGCCCCTGGCGCGTCGAAGTCAACGGTCATCTGATCGACGTCTACCTCGACGAGGCCACAGCTGACGCGGTCGCAAGGATCCAGCGGGTCGCAACCGGCGCCGCGGTCTTCAACCTGCGGTGCGCCGCCGCCTCACTCAGCTTCGACAGCTGGGTCAGCCTCTACCCGTACCCGCACGAGCCTGGGCTCGCGGCCCGGATCGTCGTCGAGCCCACCGGCCTGCCCGACCTGGAACTGCAGGAACTGTACGCCGCGATCCTGTCGCGGCACCTCGCCCGGCCGCCGAGGCCACCGGACCAGCAGGACCGGCGAATGCTCGAGCGGGCCGCGGCGATCGAGGACGCCAACCTCACCTGGCTGCCGGTCGACTCGCTGGCAGTCGTCGTCACGCACGGCGCCGAACCCGCGGACCAGCTCCAGGCCGGCATCGCACTCCAGCGGGTCCTGCTCACCGCCACGTCGCGCGACGTCCGCGCCGACTGCCTGAACCACACACTGATCCGCTTCGGTGAGCGCACCGAACGAACTGGACGAGGGAGATCCTCATGAACACGCAGACCGCCCCGATCGTCGTCGGGTACGACGGTTCCACCGGCAGCCAGAGCGCACTCCACTGGGCGACCACCGAGGCCGTCCGGACGATGGCCCCGCTGCGACTCGTCGGAGCCTTCGAGCTCGTCATCGTCACCCGCCCGTCGCCCGGGACCGTCGTACCGCTCGATGCGGTCCGCGCCGCGCGCCAGAAAGGGCTCGACGCGGTGGCCGAGGGCATCCGCCTGCACCACCCGGACCTCGTGGTCGAGACCAGCCTCGTCGGAGGCTCCGCGGCGCACGTCCTGATCGAGGCTGCCGAAGACGCCCGTATGGTCGTGCTCGGGTCCCGCGGCCTCGGCGGTTGGAGCGGTCTTCTGGTCGGATCGGTCGCGGTCCAGGTCACCACCCATGCGCAGTGCCCGGTCGTCGTGATCCCCCACGACCTGCGCGCCCACGCGCACGAACGCCCCACCGTCGTCGTCGGCGTGGACGGTTCGAAGACCTCGGCCAAGGCCATCGACTTCGCCTTCGACCAGGCCGATGCCCGGCACGCCCGGGTCGTCGCCGTCCACGCGTGGACAAGTCCCTTCCTCACGTACGCCGACGGCGCGTCGATGCTGCAGTTCGACGAGGAGAAGGTCCGCGAGGAGTCCCGGCTGCTGATCGCGGAATCCGTGGCCGGCGCGGCCGCCGACCACCCTGACGTCGAGTGGACAGCCGAACTCGTCACCGGCTCGGCAGCGCAGGCACTGGTCCGTCGCTCCGAATCCGCCGACCTGCTGGTCGTCGGGTCACGCGGCCGGGGCGGCTTCACCGGTCTGCTGCTCGGATCGGTCGGTCAGAGCGCGCTGCACCACACCCACTGCCCGATCGCCATCGTCCGCTGACCGCGACGCACAGGCCCCTCAGGAGGCGCCATGGCTGCCGAACTGCCGGTACTGGTGGGAATCGACGGATCCCGCGACGGCCTCATCGCGCTGACCTGGGCAGCCGGGTACGCCGCCGTACGTCGGGCGCCCCTGCACGCGGTCTACGTCGTCGACGACCAACCGCAGGTCGCTGCCGGCTACCTGCCCGATGGGCCCGACGACGGCAGCGAGGTACTGGACGACTCTCTCCAGGAACTCGACCGGATCGGCTTCCGCGCCGGCACACTCGAGGTCCGGCACGGTCATCCCGCACAGGTCCTGCTCGACCTGTCCGAACACTCGCAGGCGCTGGTCGTCGGCCGGCGCGGCATGGGCGGTTTCGCCGAACTCGTGCTCGGCTCGACGTCGCAGGTCTGTACGGCGCTCGCGACGCACGTCCCGCTGATCGTCGTCCCGGACGTCTGGCAACCCGCGGCACCCGCACACCAGCGGATCGTCGTCGGCGTCGACGGCTCCGTCGAAGGTCAGGACGCGCTCCGCTTCGCCTTCGAACTGGCGCACGTGACCGGCGCGGAGATCCTCGGCGTCCACGCGATCGAGCTCCGGGAGACCTACCCGGACCCCAACAACTGGTTCGACCCGACGCGGCGACCGTGGGTCGACGCGGCCGACGAGTTGCTGATGGAGACGCTCGCCGGCTGGACCGCCAAGTACCCCGACGTCTCCGTCCAGCATCGCGGCGTCACCGACCACCCGGTGCTCGTCCTGGCGCGCGAGTCGCACGACGCCGACCTCGTGGTGGTCGGTGGCGTCGGCCGTACGGCGTTCTCCGAACTCCGCATGGGTTCCGTCGCGCGAGGTCTTCTCTACCACTCGCACTGCCCGGTCGCCGTCGTCCACCACCCCGAAACACCTCGCTTTCCGGCCACGTCAGGAGGCACGCAGTGACCATCTCGATCCCGCAACCACTCCACGCCGGTCAGGAGATGACCCGACTCGCCCGCTTCCACCGCGACGTCCGCTGGACCGGCACGATCCGGGCCGGCGCCGTGGGACCCGGCAGCCCGGCGATGACGGCGACCGGTGAAGGCCGGCACCACACCATCCAGAACGGGCTCTGGATCGTCGGCGAGTATCAGCAGGACCAATATCTTCCCGACGGCTCCTTCGTCCTCCGCTGGCAGTTGCACTGGGTCGCCGGCTGGGACCCTCAGGCCGGGGAGTACCGCGCATCGGTGGCGGACAACTACGGACACCTCGAGTTGCTGGCCGGCCACATCGAGGGCCATCTGCTCACCTTCCGCAGCATCGGCCGCCCACGCCTCCGCACTCAGCTGCTCTGGCACATCGTCGACGACGAGACGATGATCTGGCGCAACGAGGTCTCCGTCGACGGCGGCTCGTTCGAACTGGTCGAACGGTATGTGTGCACGACGATCAGCTGACGACGTCAGGGCCGGGCGGCCCAGTTGTTCCAGCTGGCCTTGGCGCCGGAGTCGCCGATCCTGACGACGTCGTAGACCGCGACAGCCGAGACCACGACAGCGGCCACGGTCACCACCACGGTGACGGCGTTCGAGGCCGGCGCGAGGAACGTACGCTTCGTCGCGGTCCCCGCAGTGCTCTCCCGTTGCCGCCACCAGACCACGACCGCCAGTGCCGCGACTCCGACAGCTACGTAGATGGCCGTGTCACCCAGCTCGGCGTGCCGGCGGATCAGCGGGTTCGGTGCGACACGGTGCTCGAGCCACTCGCCCGCGCTGGTGGTGATCGGTACGAGTGCGACGACGAGCGCGGCGAGGATCGCGTTCGGACCCGCGAGCCGGCGCCTGGCGGCCGGCCAGCTCGCGGTCAGAGCGAGGATCGCCGCCGACAGCGGGAGGAGAACGACTACGGCGTGCACGAGGAGAACGTGGGCCGGGAGGCCGTTGACAGTCTGCATTCAGGTTCCTTCTGTTCGAGTGTCCGGAGGTTCCGGCTCGTCGGGTAGAGCAACAGCAGAACGAGAAGTACGGCGGTGATCCCGCCGACCAGGAGGTTGCGCCGCAACCGCTTCGTATGCGTTGTCATCTCGCACCGGCCTGGTGCGCGGCGTCGAGTGCGGACTGCAAGGACTGGCGATATCCCTCCGAGGTGAAGGTCGCTCCGGAGACCGTGTCGATCCGCGCGCTCTGCACCGTCACCGTCTCGTGGTCGAGTTGTGGGACCGCGAAGCTGTTGATCTGGTCGGTCCGCCCGTCGCCGCTCGGGTGCTGCACCGCGTGCGACCTGGTGATCCGCCCGCCGCGCACGGTGATCTCGACCTGGACCGGCCCGTACTGCGTGTCCACGACCCCGCCCGTCACCACGACCGCCGACGCCTGCCCGGTGCCGGCGCCCGCAGTAGGCGGCCTCGGCGTCCGGTGCCCCGGCGACGATGGCCGCGGGGACGGCCGCGCCACCGGCGACGCCGAGCTGACGACCGCGGCGCCTCCGACGGTCAGGTGCGTCTGCATGCTCGCCCGGAACGCGACGGCGACCACCGCCGCGGAGGCGACCGTCATCCACAGTCTGATCCCGCGCCTCACGCACGCTCTCCTCTCACCACGAGAACCGTTCCTGATGCAACTGGTTCGCCGGCAACCCAGCAGCGCACACAGCCGCGCACATCGCGTCCATCCACCGATCGGGCCCACAGACGTACACGTCGTACTGCTCGATCCCGGGCACCACCTGGCGTACGGCGTCCTCGTCGGACCACGATGCGGCGCTCTCCGGGAGCCACGACGATCGCGTGCCCGGCCGGCCGCCGAGGAGCCAGTGCAGAGTGATGCCGCGAACGCGCGCCAACTGCTCGAGCTCCGAGCGGAACACCAGGTCGGCCCGGCTGTGCGCGCGGTAGACGAGGATCGCGTGGCCCGGCCGGTAGTCGAGCTCCTCCAGAAGCGCCCGCAACGGGGTGATGCCGATGCCGCAGGCAAACAACGCGACCCGGTCGGTGACCCGCCGCTCCGCGGTCAGCCGGCCGTACGGCCCCTCGACGGCAACCCGCGTTCCGGGCCGCAACCCGGCCAGCCGGCTGCTGCCCTCACCCGCGGCCTTCACGGTCACGCGGAGCCGGTCCGGCGCAGGCGAAGCGGACAGCGAGTACGGGTTGCCCCGTGACCAGCCCGGACCGTCGAGGAACCGGAACACGAAGTACTGCCCGGCCCGGACCGGCATCCGGTGCAGTCTGCGCCCGCCGATCAGCACGGTCACCACACCGGGCGTCTCGTGGATCACCTCACGCACGGTGAGCCCGTGCCGCAGTGTGCGCCAGACCGGCAGCGCCAGCCGGTACAGCGCGGTCGCGCCGAGAGCGAGGCCGTACGCAGACCACCAGTACAGACGCGCCACCTGAGACGTCGCGAAGTCAGCACCCGTCCAGATCTCGTGCGGGACGGACAGCCCGACTCCGAGGTAAGCGTAGAGGTGCAGCAAGTGCCACGACTCGTACCGCAGTGCCTTCCGCGCGGCCTTGACCGAGGTCAGCACCACCAGCGTCAGCGCGACAGCCGCCGCAGTCGCCAGCAGCATGCCGCCGTACGTCGTGGCAACGGTCCACGTCTCACGCAACACGGTGCTGTGATCGCGCAGCGTGTAGCCGACGAGGATCAAGGCGATGTGGACCAGCAGGAGGTTGAACGACCAAAACCCGGCGAGCCGGTGGCGGCGCGCCAGATCGTCCTGTCCGTAGCTCCGCTCGATCATCGGCACCCGCGCCATCAGGAACACCTGCACCAGCAGCAGATCCGCGGACACCAGGCCGGACAACCGCCCGAGAGACGTGAGCAGATCGGCCGGACCGTTCAGCAGCGTCTGCACACCCCGCCCGGACACCCACAGCCAGACCACTACCAGCACGGTCGCCCAGCACAGGATGCCGACCACGTCACGCCACCACACCGGCGTCCGGGGTGCCCGTCTCCGGACATGCGTGGTCCGCGGCCGGATGACCTCTTCTGCTGGACCGCGGTACGTCATGCTCCGACAATGGCCGCGGATTCTTAGACCTTCCTTGGACCGCCTTCCGCGACCGCGGGCAGCACGAGTTCGAACGTCGCGCCGATGTCGCCGGGCACCAGGCGGAGCTGCCCGCCGAGCCGGTTCGCGACGTCGTGGGCGAGTGCCAGACCGAGGCCGTAATGCTTCCGCCCGGCCCGATGACCACCGGAGTCGAACCGCCGCAAGACCCGCCCGCCGGCCTCCGGACCGATCCCGGGACCGGTGTCGCTGACCGCGAGGATCACGTCAGCGCGCTGCCGCCGTACGGTGATTCGCACCTCACCGTCGCGTGGCGTGTGGTCGATCGCGTTGTCGACCAGCGCCATCGTTGCCCGTCGGATCGCACTCGCCGACCCGAGCGCCGGCGCGGTGCCGGAGTCCGCCGTCCACCGCAGCCGTACGCCGGTCTGCTCGGCATGAGCCTCCACCGCCGCGGCAACGTCCTGTGCGATCCGCACCAGGTCGACCAGCTCCTGGCTCTCGGCACCCCGCGGATCGGCCGCGGCCAGCAGGTCGTCGACGATCTCGGCGAGTCTGCGAGAGTCACCGACCACACCACCCGCGTCGCGCAGCAGCTCGTCGCCGGCACCGCTGCGGCGCAGGGCCCTCTCGAGAACCTGTGCTCGCGTACTCAGCAGCGTCAGCGGTGTCCGCAGCTCATGCCCGGCGTCTGCCACAAAGGCCCGCTGCAAGGTCAGCGCCTCCGCCAGTGGCCGTACGGCGCGCCGCCCGATCAGCACGCCCAGCAGGCCGGCCAGCAACAGCCCGAGCACGGCCGCGAGCCCCATCGCCTGCAGGAGACGGGCACGCTCCTTGTGGGCGGTCTCCAGGTCCAGCACCGCTTGCACCGGCCCGTCCTTGGTCAGACCGCTGGCAATGCGGTACTCGCCGCCATCGTTCTCCACCGTCGTCAAGCGGATCTGTCCAGTTGCACGGACCCGCAGTGCGTCCAGCTCAGGCAGAAGTTCGCCGGGCAGACCTGGTGAAGTGGTCGTGCCGGTCGGGCCCACCATGACCAGCCAGGTCCCAGCCGGCGGATCGCCCACGTCGTCGGCCGTCGCGACAGCCGACCGAAGAAGATCGTCCGCTGCGCCTGCCTGACCGCGGACAACGACCGCAGTGACCAGGGCGATCAGCGCCAGCATGGCCAGCGCGACCAGAGCCGCAGCCTGTACGGCCACCCCGCGGGAGGCTCGCCGTACCAGCACCTCGTCACCGATCAGCCGGCCGCTCACAACTTCCCCAACCGGTATCCGAGCCCGCGCACTGTCTTGATGACGTCGCGCCCGACCTTCCGGCGGCAGTAGTGGACGTAGGTGTCGACAACGGACTCCGACTCGGCGTCATCGAAGACGCGGCCGAGCAGCTCAGCCCGGCTGAACACGGCCCCCGGCCGCGCCGCCAGCAGTCCGAGCAGCGCCGCCTCCCGCTCGGACAACTCCACCGTCCCGCCGTCGGACCGTCGCACCATCCGGCCGGCCAGGTCCAGTGATCCACCAGGTACCGCAAGCTCGACGGCGTGATCCAGGTGACGGCGGAGCAGCGCGCGGACCCGAGCCAGCAGCTCGGCGAGCTCGAACGGCTTGGTCAAGTAGTCTTCGGCGCCGGCGTCGAGCCCCTCGACCCGATCCGCGGTGCTGTTCCGTGCGGAGAGCACCAGGATCGGCGTGCCGACCCCGCGACTGCGCAGCCGGGCGATCAGGTCCAGGCCCTCCACGGCAGGCAGGCGACGATCCACGATCATCGCGTCCACCGGTTGCGTCAGGGCGAGGTGCAGGCCTCTGTGCCCGTCGGCAGCCAGCGTCACCGCGTACCCCTCGTCGGTGAGTACCCGCTCGAGAAGCCGGGCGAGGTCGGCATCGTCCTCGACGAGCAGGATCCCGGCCGTCATCCCACCGACCACCCGGAGGTCGCGAACAGGTTGCCGTCAGCAAGAATCCCGAGGCCCTCGTAGCCCGGCAGCGAACCGACGACCCGGGGCCAGTCGTCCGCCGCGACGAACGCGGCGGTCGCGAGCACGTCGGCGTACTCCAGCGACGGACCGCTGACCGACACCGACATCCATCGCGTCCGCACCGCGCGCCCGGTGCGTGGGTCGTAGAGGTGCGCACCGCGAGCCGCTGTCCCGCTCGTCGCCACGGATCCCCCGGTCCGCGGCAGGACCGCGGCCACGCCGCTGGGGTCCCGGGGATCCTGGATGCCTACCATGAACGGTGCACCGCTCGGACACACCACGAGCACGTCGCCGCCGGCGTTCAGGCACCAATCCACGTCGCTGATCTTCCGCAGCCGCTCGCCGGCCCGCTCGACCGCCCACCCCTTCACCAGTCCAGAGGGGTCCCACCGGCCACGAGGGACGTCCGCGTCGAACAACCCACCGGTCAGCTCCCGCGCGGCAACGCATCGGTCGGCAACCTCCCGGACCACCGGATCAACACGATCCCAACTCACCTCGCCCCGCGCCAGCAGACTCACCGCACTGGCGTCCCGGAACGGGGAGAACGCCCGATCGACCTCGACCATCTCGGCGAACACCTCCCGCACTGCCGTGTCCGCCCCGCTGGACCCAGCACCCTCGCCACGGGCGAGCACGCTGACCGGCAGCCCCATGATCTGCTCGACCCAAGTCCGCCGCGACGTCATGCGGCAACGGTACGCCGCCCGCCGCGACGCACCATCTCGACACCAAGGGGTGGGTGAGCTGCCGCATCAGCTCACCCACCGGACTTCTTCGGCCTAGTAGAACGTTGCGCCGGTGGGGCGGGTCGTGTCGTCGACTCTCCAGGACAGCTCGTTCTGTACGCCGACGACTCCGTCGACACCGGCAACCAAGTGCTCGGCGAACGCGACTGTACTGCGCTTGTCCACCTGTCCGCTCAGTGTCACGACGCCTTCCCGGACGGAGACCTCGACGGCCAGCGGGTCGTCCCAGAGGTGGCGGTCGACGACGTCGCGCCGTACCCGGGCCAGGAGTTCCTCGTCCGTGCCGAGGAAGGCCCGCAGCAGGTCCGACCGGGCCACGATCCCCACCAGCTCGTCGCCGTCGGTCACAACCAGCCGGGTCAGTTCACGGGCCGCCATCAGCCGGGCAGCCTCATCCAGAGTGCAGCCACCTTCGATGGTCACCGCAGGGCTGGTCATCAAGCTCCCCGCGGTCAGCGCCGCTGCCTTCGAGCGGGCCTTGCGGTGCGTCCACGGCAGGACACGTCGCGGCGTCCGCTGGAACTCCTCCTTGTGCAGCAGGTCCGTCTCCGACACCACGCCGGCTACCTCGCCGTACGCACCACGCACAGGCACGGCGCTGATCTGGTGCTCGGCCAGGACGGCGGCGACCGCCTTGAAAGACGTGTCCTCAGCGACGGTGACGACGTTCTTGGTCATCACGTCGGAGACAGTCAGGAAGTGACGCATCATGACTCCTTGGACCGGCGGACGATCGCCACCGGCGAGTCCGCGTGATGAAGAAGGCTCTGACTGACCGATCCCAGCAGCAAGCCGGTAACGCCGCCCCGGCCACGGGAGCCGACAACGACGAGCGAAGCCTTCTTCGACAACTTGATGAGCCGGGTGCTCGCCCGTCCGTCCAAGACGGACGCGCGTACCGCCACCGTGGGGAACTTGTCCCGGTACGACGCGAGACTCTCCGCGAGCCAGTTCTGCAGCAGTTCCTCGGTGCTGTCGATCGACGCGGCATGTTCCGCCTGCGGCTGCCAGCAGTACACGACCCGCAGCGGCTGACCGGTGCGAGCCGCCTCCTCGAACGCGAACGTCACGGCGTCCTCGGAATCCGGCGACCCGTCGGTGCCCACGACAACAGGTCCCGTACGGCGTTCACCGCGCACCACAACCACCGGACACGGCGCCTTCGCGGACACCGCGGTCGCCACCGAGCCGAGAACGGCCGCCGACACCTTGTTCCGCGATCTGGTCCCGACCACGATCATCTCCGCATCGCCGGCCTCGGTCAGGATCGCGGTCGACGGATCCTCACTCGCAAGCCAGCCCGAGCCGCCCTCGTACCCGAGCCGGTCGCGCGCGTACTGCACCGCGGCGTCGAGCTCGTGCTGGTACTTGTCGAGCGGCATCGGCGGCGGCACATAACCCTCGACCCCGAGCGCCGGCCACCGGCTGACCTCGTTCAGGTACGCACGAATCACCCGCACCGGCAGATCGCGCGCCTCGGCCGCATCGACGGCCCACCGCAGCGCGACCTGGCTCTCGGGCGTCTCGTCCACACCGACGAGGACGTACTTCTTCATCGCAGTCATTCCTGGGGATTCCTTTCAGTCGCTGGGGTGCTGGACGAGGATTTCCTTCAGGCCGTCGACGAACGCCAGCGACTCGTCATACCCCCGCTGCCACACATTCCGCCCGAAAATGCACCCGAGCCCGCCCGCATCCATCGCCTGCTCAGCCTTGCGATACATCGCGTCGTCACCAGCACGCTCCCCACCCGAAACCAGCACCAAC
>NZ_SJKA01000018.1 GCF_004331435.1 Kribbella sindirgiensis | reverse complement strand
CAGACGAACCGCCTTGGCCCGGGTCTGCTCGTCGTACTTGCTCGGCATGACTGCCACCTTCCCAACGAAGGAGGTGTGCATCAAACCCGGGGTGGTTCAGAGTCCGCTAGCCACGCCGTGACGACGCGCACGCTCCTCCACGAACAGGCTGCGCAGATACCCAGTCACCACACCACGGCGTACCTCACTCGCCTCACTAACCCAGCCAACCAGATGCCCACACGCCCCCAACGCATCCGTAGCCACCAACACCAGCGCCTTCTCGTTCTCCAACAACGCCGCGAAGTCAGCGGCCCCACGCCGCTGCGGCCACGTGACATCGACCCCAGGGTCATGCTCACCGGCATCCACAGCAAACAACTGCGCCTCAAGCCCAACGAGCTCCTCGACATCGGCATGAGTCGCAAGACGGATCAGCGCTGTCACCACACCAGCAAACCACGCCGAAGGGCTTCACCTCAGATGTGCCCTCCCACAGTCCTGCCACCTTCGTGACCTGGTTCTGGAGGCCGAGTCCGTCCACCTGGATACGGTGGTCAGCTGCCGGTGGGTTCGCTGCGTCGGCCTCGTGAAGCGTGCGGAACTCATCGTCGGTCAACCAGACTTTGCGAGTCGCCGCGCGCCGCAGCGCCTCCGGGAACTCGACCGTTATCTGCACGATCAGGCACCGAGGCAGCTCCCGCCGGCACAAGTCGCAGGTCTCCGGCGTGAGCACGTCAGACATAACAACTTCAATGCCCACGGCCACGAAATTGCGAGCCGGGCTGCAGGCATTGATCACGCCGGCCTCTGCTGTCCCCGGCCTTCCTCTCCCCCCACGGCGCGGCAGCACCCCCGACGATCAGTTGGCGCACATCATCCACGTCGATGAAGGCACACCTCGCGCGACCTTCCGCGAGGCCACGCGCCGTCACACTCTTACCCACCGCAGGCCCACCCGTGAGCACCAGCGGCAGCCGACTCATAACTCAGCCGACCCAGGTCACGTCGAAGATCCGGATCTGCTGGCGATTGTCGTCGACATGGAAGGACAGCAGTCCGAGACCGCCAAAGGTGCATTGCCGGAAGCTCGGCTCATCTCGATCGAGGGGGTGAGTCTCCCACGGCGCACCGACCAGCTGGCCGACACCTTCGCCCAAGGCGTCGAAGGCTGATGAAGGCAGTCCTTGCAGCTGAGCCAGTGCGGATGCGTGAAACTCCACGCGGTAGCTCACAGCCGATCGGGCCAGCCTGGTATCGCTTCTTCGGCCGGCACGAACTCGTCAGCTCGATCCTCGCGGGTCGCTTGCAGCGCATCATCGAAGCCCGGATCGGAGTACGCGGCCGCCCGTAGGTGCCAGAGGTGCAACAGATCCCGCAATTGCTGAAAGCGCCACACCTCGTGGGCAGCGTCAAGAGCGCCGTGGTACTCGCTGAGGAACTGCTCATGCCACTTCGCCGGCAAGAGGCGGAGGATCTCGCTGGGGTCGTCCGGCGAGCCCTGCATCGGCTGAGCAGTCATGCCACCAGATTACTCTGAGGACACCTGCCGCGTGTCAAAGTTATCCACAGCCGCCGCGCTGAGGGAGGTCCCGGCGGAGTGGCTGGCGATCTCCAGCAGTGTCCACCGGACACCAAGACTGGCACTGCAATGTGAGCTGATGTCAGGCAGAGCTCATTCGTCCTCGATGTAGCCAGTGGTGCGGTCGACCATCGAGAGGAAGTTACGGATATTCGCCCGGTGCTGCTCGAGCGAGCCGAGGGACGGGCTGGTACTGAATCCATAACCGGGGTTGGGGCCGCTGATCCAGTTGTAGTGTGTCCCGCCGAACCCGTCGGGCTGAAGCTCGAAGTCCTCGCCGTCGACTTCAAGCCTGAACGCTGCCCCGCCGTCGGTGACGCTGGAGGGCGCCACGCCCGGACTCGCGGCCCACTCTCCGCCGTCGCTGCCGCTCATGCACCGAGTATGCAGCCTCCGGGCCCATGCGGCGTGCCGACCGGAGGTACCCGCGCGCTGATCCGACAACCAGGACAGGCGAGTTAAGAAATCCGCGCTCCTGTCCGCTGTGTCGGTGAATGCGGGGCCGTGTGACAGGTTCTGGTGGGCTCGCACCTGTTATTCCCTGTCCGCAGCACCCAGAAGGTGTCGCCTCCCCCCGCAACCGGCTGGTCACCACCACACAAGGCCTTCCGCCGGTTCCCCGAAGCCGGGCGCCATGACGGTACGCAAACCGCCAGCGGTAGCCCGCAAAGACTGCCGGCGCGGAGCCGGAGCAGGCGTGGGAAAAGAAAAGCCCTCCCCGGTGTGCGGAGAGGGTGGTGGTGGTCAGGGGCGGTCTCGAACCGCCGACCTTCCGCTTTTCAGGCGCGTACATAACCGCAGGTCAGGGGCCATGTACGCGCCTTTCGTGCGCTCCACATGCAACATCAGTCGATCTTGATCGTGCGGGGAAGTCGGGCGGCCGACCCCTTCTCGGCTATCTCGCTGAGTGCCTTGGCGACCTCACGGTCACGCCCGTCGACGGCGTGGATGTACCGCTGTGCAGCTACCGCCGTGGAGTGTCCGGCGCGCTTCATCAGGTCCACGGTGCTCGCTCCCGATGCCGCCGCGAGGCTTTGACCGGTGTGACGAAGGTCGTGGAAGGTCAGTGTCAGCCCGACCTTCTTACGCGCACGGACGAACGCCTGATAGATCGCGTTCCCGCGCATCCGCTGACCGTCACGACCGATGAAGAAGAACTCCGGTCCGGCGAACTCCTTCGCGTGCGCGGTCAACAACGGCCAGACGTGAGGAGGCACGGAAACTTCCCGCTTGCCCGCCTGAGTCTTCGGGTCCTTCTCGAACTTCCGCGACGATTCGAGCAGCTCGACCCAGTTCTTCCGAACCCAAACCTCTTTGTGCTCGGTGTCGATATCGGCGGTTCTCAGGGCGCAGACCTCGCCACGGCGCAGCGTGCACCAGGCCGCCACCGCTACCGCAGCGCGATACCGCGGGGTGATCGCGTCGATGAGCTGTCCCACTTGATCGGGCGTCGCGATTGGACGCTCAGATGCCTTGTCTGCGCCGGCACCCGGAATCTGACACGGGTTCTTGACGATCGCCTCGTCCCGCACCGCCGCATTCATCACGGCTCGCAGGAACCGATACGACTGCGCGATCGACGTTCGGCCACCGGTGCCGCGCCGAGCCTTCGAGTACCACTTACGTACGACGGGCGGCGTGATGCTCCGCAATGGCAGGTCCAGCAGATCGACCATGTGCAGGCGCATGTTCCGTCGACAGGTCTCTTCCCAGCGTTCGCCGACCTCTTCGTTCTCGGTCAGATACGCGTCGGCGTACTGCCGAAACGGGACCTTCCCCAGCTCCTCATCCTGCCAAGCGCCGCTGCTGAGGTCAGCCTCCACCTTGAGCAGCCAGCGGTCAGCGTCGCGCTCATTCTTGAACGGTGCGGGAGCCGGTTGCCGAATGCCGTTCCGTCCAATGTAGGACGCCTGAAACTTGCCGGACGGGAGCTTTCGGACACTGCCAAACGTACGACGCGGCTTCTTCTCCTTCTCCTCCTTGGGCATCAGGCGACCACCCTCCCGCCGCTCCATCGCAGCTCGATCGGGTCGACTGTCTGCTCATCGATGTACGCCGACAGCACGTCCTCAGGGATGCGCACGTGACGGCCTACGCGTACGAAGTGGATACGCCGTTCTGCGATCAGCCTGCGCGGGAATCGCTCGGTGGTGCCCAGCATTTCAGCAGCTTGGGCGACCGTAAGTAGCTTCCTCACTCCATTGCTCCCCGTCTATGCCGCCGAGCTGGCGGTCAGTTGGTCAGTTGCCGAATTGGTGTTGCTGGGTGGTGATGTGCCGTCGCGGGCGCGTTGTTTGGCTGCCTCGTATTGCTCGCGCCAGCGGATGCGTTTGGTGATGCTGTAGGCCAGGACTTCCTTCTGCGTGGGTGCGTCCTCGTCGCCGGGCCGGACGGGCGTCCAGATGAACCGCGGCTGTTCGTCGTCGTTCGTGGTCTGGGTGACTGACATTGCGGTTTGGTCGTCCATCTCGACGCCGGCAGCGGCGAGGGTTTGGCGGATGACTTCGGCTCGGTCGGCTCGGTGGTCGGTGAGGGTCTTGCCGGTCCACTGGCGGGAGACCAGGACGCGGCGGCCGCCGAGGCCGAGGTGTGCGCGGTCGTGGGCTTTGCTGTCGCATTCGCCGGGCACGAGGTTGCCGGTCGCGTCCTTCGGGGTGATCCCGTACAGGAGCCAGTTCGCGCAGGCCTGCGAGCAGGGCAGCACCTTGACGTGCTCGTGAAGCCGGTTGAGGTGGTCGAGCTGGGCCGGGTGCAGGTCGGCGGGGTCGTCGCCGTAGGTCTCGCCGATTGCCTTGCCGAGGTATTTGGTCAGGTAGCCGATCGCCTTGCCGACCTTGGCGTCTGAGTCCGCAACGATGCCTTTGTAGTCGACCTGTTCACCGAACCGGACCACGTGCGCGGGTTGCGCTGCGGGGTCGGCGGCCAGGTCGTCCAAGGCGTTGTCCCAGGTGGGCAGCAGCGCGCCTGTGGCGGGGTCGAGGAAGCGTTCGGTGTCCTCGTCCCAGATGGGCAGGTCGTAGCCGGTCTGAGCGCCGTAGAGCGGCGTCTCGTGCTCTGGCCACCACACTTGGTGGTACGTCGCGGCGGCGATCTGGCGGACGAGCTCACGCGGCACGGTCCCGCGGACTGCCATGTGCAGATGCGGCGCGAGGCGCTTCTGTGGTTCGACTACGGCGAAGTACTGCGCCTTGTACCCGGCACAGCGGCGAAGGTTCTGAACGAACCGGTCGACGCCCTTGGAGAAGTGCAGCGCGTCGAGCGCGGCGCGGCGGTAGTCGTAGGTGGACGGGTCGACCGGTGTCGACAGCTCGGGCGAGTTCGGGCTGTGGTGAACCCCGCACGAGCACGGGACGAGCTTGCCTTTGACCCGGTATGGGAGGCGGTGCGTCGCGCCGTAGGAGTCGAGTGTGAGGGTGAGGAACATCGACGGGCGGTAGGTCTTGCCGTTGGGTGCGCGAAACGTCGTACCGACCGTGCGCTTGTCCATCGGAACTCGCGGCAGGTCCGGGGCATCCTGGCGTCGACGGGTGGATCGGACGCGGCGGGTGGATTCCTCGTCGGTGCCGGCGTCCTCGGGTTCGGCCTGGTCCTCGTGCTCGAGCTGGTCCTCGTCGGGGAGGTCGAGTTCGGTGTCTCGGTGCCAACCTTCGCGGCACTGTTGCATCCGGAGTCGCCGGTTGGCGTCGGCGCAGGGTGGGCACTTCGTGGTGAGCGTCGATCCGCAGGAGACGCCGACAATGCGTTCGGTGCCGGTCTCGGTGTCGACAACGCGGTTCAGGATCGGTCGGACACAGACGCCGTTGGTGATCGCGAGGTCTTGGACGACGTCCAGCGGGAAGCGGTCCAGCGTGATCCTGCCGTGCGTTCTGGTGTCGGTCATTCTGGACCACCTCCTTACCGGTGCAGATCCGGCGTCGAGGGCTCGGATCGGTCGTGTTTGTTGGGGATTCGGGCGGTGAGGTAGCAGCGGACGCCCGCGGATCCTCGGTTGGTGTAGAGCAGTCCGGAGCCGTCGAGCTGGAAGACCACGGCAAGGACCTTGACCATGACCTCGATCTCTGCCGGATCGCCCGACAACCGCATCTGAACGGTCATCACGCTGCGGACCGTTCGGCGTCGGCGTCACGCTTGAGCGGCAGAGGCTTGGTTGGGTCGAGCGCGGTGGGACCGGGCGTCCACTCGGTGCGGCAGGCGGCCGGCAGCGGCCAGGGTGCGATGCGAGCCCAGTACGCCGAGAGTCCGGCGAGTGTTGTGGTGATGACTGCGCGGTCAGCATCGGTCGTGCCGCCCCAGACGCCTTGCTCGTCGTTGAGTAGCGCCGAGGCGAGGCAGGATCGGCGGACCGGGCAGGCCCCGCAGATGCGCTGTGCTGCCTCGGCCTGCTGCTTGGGAGTCGGTTCCTCGCTGGTGAACGCGGGATCGGCGGTACCGAGGCAGGCTGCCCGGTCACGCCAACCGCGGATGATCCACTGGTTGACGGTGACCCGCATCGGGAGCGGCAGCGCCGGGGTGAGTGGAAGGGCGAGCTGGCCGGCGATCTGAACCTTGGTGCTCATGCGGCTTCACCGCTCTCGACCACTTCACCGTCAACGGTGTTGGGGTTGATAAGGGTGACACTGTCGACGGGTTCGATCGCACCGCGCAGGCCATACGTGGTTGCCATGTCGCGGATCGCGTCGTCACTCATGTATGCCGCCCGGACGCGTACCGGCTCTCGCTTGCCCTCCTGGAGGACATAGGCGACACCGGGTAGGGATTCGGGGATGCGGTCGCACTCGGCCCCGAGATCCCGCGCACCCTCACCGAGCGCCATTTCCACCTGCGCTTCGTTGTCCAGGCGCATCGCGATCTTGGTCGAGAACAGCTCGCGCCATGTCACTACGTCCTTGGTCACGAGCAACGAGGTCGCGAAGACAGCGAACCCAGGTGCGCGGCCCTTGCCGAGCAGCCGACCGAGTGCCACCTCGATCCGAGCGGACAGTCGGCGTCCCTCCGGGCCGGGCAGCAAGACGGTGAGCTGCATCAGCTCGTCAATGACGATCAGCACGAACGGTGTCTCCCGCGATGCCGTGAATGTGCGTGCCTTGCCGCGCAGGAGCTTGGTGCGGTCGTCCAGGTAGTCCGCGTCCTGTTCGAGCATCTCGGCCATGGCTTCGTAGTCGTCGGCTTCGTAGCGGTCGAACAGCTCTCGCCCGAAGTCCAGCTCCATCCCGCCTTTGGGGTCGATGCCGTGCACCACGACCAGGCCGGCCTTGATGTACGGCGCGAGCGCCCACAGCAGCGACCACAACACCGAGGACTTCCCGGCACCCGAGACACCGCAGACGAAGACGTGCCGACCGACCACCTTGAGCCGCCACGGCGTACCGTCCTCGCAGTACCCGAGCACCAGGCCGTCCAGGTCCCGTACGTTCAGGCGCACCGGGTGCAGCGCGGGAAGGATGGTCTTGCGCAGCGGGTCGGCGGTGAAGAAGTCCACCCACACCTGTCCCGGTTCCAGCTCCCGTACCGCAACTCGTCGTGCCTTCGCCGCGTGCCGCAGATCCGGGACTGCCTGCATCACCTGGTCGGTTCGCACCCCGAGCGGGAGATCTAGCAGCACCGAGTCGATACAGCCGGTGGAGCGGACTTTGAGGATGCGGGGACGGAGAATCCAGCCGGTCATCTCGTCGGTCACCGACAGCCCCAGGCGGCCCATCCAGAACCACCAGCGCGGCGCGTACCGGAACCAACGGCGGTACCAGGCCTTCACCCGGTAGACGACCTGATTGCGGAACGACACCCGCCACACCAACGCCCACACCGCCAGGACCGTGACCAGGACGCCGGCACCGATCAGCGGACGCGTCCAGCCCTGCGTCACGCCGTACACGCCCAGCGCCGGGATACCCAGCAGCGGCACCATCACGCCGGGGTGACGCAGCTGCGACGCAATCATGCGCCCGACCGGGTAGTCCCCCGCGGCCTTCCTGCCTGACTTGATCTTGCCCATGGCTCTACCTGCCTCCTCTCTCGTGCTTGGCGAACCGACGTTCCACGACCAGCAGATGACCCCACGCCTGCTCAAGCGCGGTCATCGCACCGGCCGCACCGCTGTTCGCATCCGGGTCCGGCACACTGGCGAGAACCCCGGTCGTCTTCTGCAGCTGACTACGTGCGTCGTCCAGCTCGTTCATCAAGCCGCGCAGCTTCGCCATAGCGTCGAGATCGTTCGTCACGTCCAACGCACGCGCCCACTGGTCCAAGAACCGGCGCCTACCTGCAATCGCCACGACCCGTCAGCCCCTCTCGTGAACGGCGAACCCGCGCAATGCCTGGTCGATCGCAACCACTGCCAGATCCAGACGCCCGAGCGCCGTGGCCAGCGATCCCCGTACGTCGTCCTTCGGAGCCTTGGACAGCGACCGGGCCACGGTCCGAACCCGGTCCTGTGCGTCGAGCAACCGGCCCATCAGCTTGTGCAGCTCCCCCGAGGCGTCCTCGTCGTTGCGGACCCCGAGCGCGTCGGCCCAACCGTCGAGGTCCGTGCGTGTCGCGAACAGAGCAGCCATTACTTGTCTCCTCTCAGATGGAGTTCGAACTTTCGCGTCACTACGGCTACTTCCGACCAGAGATTCACGGCGTCCTGCACCGCCTGACGGGCAGCAAGCCGAAGGTCTCCGTCCGGGCACTGGCGCAGCGACTTGTCGACCCACAGCACCCGGGCGGCCGAGGTCACGAGTCGTTGCCGTAGCGGGACGATCTCGGCAAGCGCCTCGGTGTCGTTGCCAGCGCCGAGGACGCGAGCCCAACGGTCGAGTTCCTTCGTGCGGCCGGCCACGTCACAACCCCCGCTCGTGCAGCAGGAAGTCGCGTTTGACCCAGAACAGGCCCTCTTGCACGAAGTCCAGACGGTCCACCACGAGTGCCGCCAGACCCCGTACGTCGAGGCCGCGCAGCCGGTCGCACACCGCCGAGAAGTCCTCGCGCTGCTCCTGCACCATGTGCTCAACCCGCACGAGCTGCACGAACGCGGCATCGTCATCCCCAACGCCGAGCGCAAGCGCCCACGCGTCCAGGTCTCGGCGCTGCATCACGCCACCGGCCCAAGTGCGATCGACGCAGTCGGCAGGTATGGAACCGGTTCGTCAATCAGTTGCTCAAGGCACCGGTCGTGATCGTGTTCGTTCCACTCCATCGACCCGAACACGTCCACGAACGAACACGGCTCGCCGTTCGGGAGCAACCCCAGGGCTCCGGCAAGGTCGTGACGAGCCCGCTCGATCACCTCACTGAAGGCGTCAAACACTGACAGATCGTGGACGTACAGCCCTACGCCTTCGCCCGAGCGGCCGACCTTCAGCACTACCCACGGGACGCCACCACCGCCCTCTGTAAACAGGTGGTACGTGAGGCCCGTATCGGCATCAACGTGCGCGTCCACGGTCATCGACGGAGCCTTGTGTGCGTCCACGATCAGGCCGCCTTGTCGCCCGACGTGGACCGTGACTGAGCCGCCGATCCTGGCATGTTCTTCGGGGCCTTCACATCGGTCGCCCGGAACGACCAGCCCTGACGAGCGCGGCAGCGGTGCCCCTTGCCGTTCTCCGGACCCGTGCACGAGCGGGTGTCGACCCACGGAGCGGCCGTCAGACCGTCGAGATAGATCGGCGTGAACGGCAGCCCCGGCAGCGACTCTGGCAGCACCGGCTGCACCTCGGCCAACAGGCGCACGACGAACGTCCGGTCGTTCTTCTTGGTCTCCGGGTCGGGGTCCATGACCTCGACCTTCCAGACCAGCTGCTCGGTCTCCTTGTCCCGAGCCTGCACCGGCCGGTCCTTGCTCGACCGCTCGAAGTCCAACTCCGGCTCCACCGGACCCACGGCGTACAACCCGTACGGGAAGGCGAGTCCGAACTGAACCATCACTCGGCGCGGCATGCTCATCTTGCGTCTCCCTACTAGTCAACTAGCTTGGCTAGCCAAGCTCTAATGCCGCTAACGTACCTAGCATGGCTAGCCAAGTCAAGCATTTACACGAACTTGGCCAGCAGGGCTAGCCAGGTGCTCTACGCTTGACCCATGACGACGCTCGATCCGGATGACCCTCGCCCGCCGTATCAGCAGGTCGCGAATGTCCTTCGGGCCGCGATCCTGACCAAGACGATCGGGCCTGGGGAGAAGCTGCCCTCTCAGGCCGAGCTCGCTGAGCGCTACGGCGTCGCCCGCATGACTGTGCAGCAGTCCCTTCGCCTCCTGAAGGCTGAAGGCCTGGTGGTGGCGCGCCAGGGGAGTGGGGTCTTCGTTCGCGAACGTACGGAGCGACCGGTCGGCCTCCGCCCACACGTCGAGGCCGTGTTCGGGACGCCTGACGTGCGGATCGACTTCTCCGGTTACACCGCAGAAACCCTCAACGGGATCATCCAGGAACCGCTGGACAAGATCCGCGCCGGCCGTCTGACTCCCGAGTCGGTGCGGCTGCGCCTTCTGTTGTCGGACATGTCCAACCCGATCGCGCTGCCGTCACGCGCCGGCGACAATCCAGGCGATGACGCCGGCGTTCGGCGGCGGATGGAGCGCTTGGTGGAGCGGCACGCGCTCGCGATCGTGGAATCCGTCATGGAGCTGGGTTCGCTCGGTCTGATCGGCAGAGCTGAGGCTGAGGTGCGGGTCCACGGCTCCGCGCCGCTGTTCAAGGCGTACATCCTGAACAACCACGAGCTGTTCTTCGGCTTCTACCCGGTGGTCGAGCACACCGTCACGATCGGCAAGGAACAGGTCCCGATCTTCGACCCTATGGGCAAGGACGCGGTCCTGTTCCACCACGTCGCTGACGCGGACCCGAACTCGACCGGATCGCTATACGTCACCGAGACCTCTCGCTGGTTCGACAGCGTGTGGAACACCATCGCCCGCGAGTACGCCCCCAATGACTGACCAGCTCCTCGCTCTCCTCGCGCATACCACCGCCGTCCTCCTGGACTTCGACGGCCCAGTCACCCCGCTACTCCCGGCAGACCGCAACGCCCATCTGGCCGACGCGACCCGCGCAGTCCTCCGCGAAGCAGGCACCGGGCTGACCGATTCGGTGAGCGCGACCAGCGATCACCTCGCCGTCCTCCGCTTCGCTGCTAGCAACGCGCCCGCCACCCTCGAAGCCGTCGAGCGGACTGCCGTGCAGGGCGAGGTCGACGCCGCCCGCCTCGCGGTTCCTACGCCAGGAGCCGCGGAATTCCTCGCCGCCTGCCACCAAACCCGGCGGCCCGTGGTCGTCGTCAGCAACAACTCGGCCGACTCGGTCGAGGCATTCCTACAGCAGCACCACCTACATGACCTGGTGCAAGAGATACTCGGCCGGCCTTACGGCGAACCGAGCCTGATGAAGCCGCACCCCGAACTTGTCCGGCGAGCGCTCGCGATCCTCGACCGCCAACCTCAGAGCTGCGTCATGATCGGCGACTCGGTCACCGACATCGAGGTCAGCCGAGCCGCCGACGTCCACTCGATCGGCTACGCCAAGACGCCCGAGCGCGGCACCGAGCTGCAACGCGCCGGCGCTGATGCCGTCATCACCGACATGACCGCTCTAGCCGAGGCAATCCACACCTCTGCGGCTGCTGACTAGTCGAGCCCGAGAGTCCTCAAAGCATCCTCCGGCGCACCTTCCAGCAACTCCCGCAGGTTCATCTTGAGCGCACCGCAGAGCGCCACAGCATCCGCCAGCGTCACGCGCCGCGTCCCCGCCTCCAGTGACCCAACCACCGAGCGAGTCCAGTCCAACTCATCCGCCAGGTCTTCCTGCCGCATCCGATGACGAGCACGGGCAGCACGGACATTCCCAGCAATGAGCTTGTCCAACTCGTCCGGCGTCATGCGCAGATCTTCCCGCGCCGCTCACCCCGACGTCATGCGGCAAAACGCACCGGCATGCCGCGATAAACATCCTCTCGCCTGCTAGAGCGGCGCGGCGATACTATTACCGGTGTGACACCCGAAAATCAGTCAGGCGTGAACCATCTCCTGACCGCCGCGCGGATGCGCACGGTGTCACGCAGCGCGCCCGGACGACCGATGAGCCGTGGCGAACTCGCCCAACGCGTAGCCGAGCTCCTGTACTCGGTCAGCTCCAAGCGGTACCCGATCACAGGCCACTACATCGCCAAGCTGGAACGCGGAGCGGTGTGGTGGCCCTGCGAGGAATACCGAGCAGCCCTCTGCCTCATCCTCGGCGCGAGCAATGACGCCGAGCTGGGCTTCCGCCCGCCGAGAAACCACAGAGCAGACACGCGTCGTTGAACCGGTCTCGGCCAACCGGACTAGGCAGCGCTACAGCACCCCTGGCGATGTGCCGTCGGGGACACCTACGCTCGTCCTAGTCCTCCGGGATCTCAAGCGGTGCCCAATCGCCGTCCTCATCACCGTGCCTCCAGACGATCACGGTTTTGCGCCCGCTCTGGACTTTGGCAGCCGCTTCGACGGCCTTTGAGTACGCCTTCAACGCGTGCCTCGCCACCTCCGGCTCAGAGGTGTCGATGATGCCAATCACGGTGCCGGCTTCGAGATCGGTGGACAATTCGATCCGCGAGGGCAATCCGTCGAAGCCTTGCCTGCGCTTGCGGTGGGTGAGGAGAAATTTGATGCCGTCCCACACGGCATTGGTCGCGATGCCTGGCCCTAGTGCGACGACTGTGCTGTAGGCGATTTCAAGGACTACGCGCGCAGTATCGATCGCACTGAACTGAAGCAGTCGTCCCCCGTCAACAGGTGCGACCTCGCTCATGATCGAGGCAGCCTGCGCGATGGCCTCGTCATCAAACCATCCGGCATCGGCTGCGAGGTTGAGAGAATCCTTCTCCGGGTGTGGTCCAGCCGCTCGGCCGATCTTCACCGTCGTGGTGAAGGACATCCCATATGCCGGGCCGACGGAGTCCCAGTCACGCTCGTCAACAAGGCAAGTCATTCTGACCCCGCGCTCGCCGTCGTCAAGCGTCACCAGCGTTGCTTCAACATCTTTGGTCCGAATCGGCTGAGTCCAGTCGTGGTGGCCGATCATCGGGAGCGTTCCGGCGTTGAGCGCGTCCACGATCTGTTGCAGCGCCTCGTCGGCCAGCGCCACGCCGCCGTATTTCTCGACTCGATGCGACGTCGTAACGATTGCTTCGAATGGAATCCAGGCGCTCATGTACTTCCCCAACTTCCAGTTGGACAGACCGTATCGCAGGGCGTCACATCGTGCTCAGCCCTCAGGAATCCGTATGTCAGGACGCCGACGGCCTCGCCTGTGATCCGTCAACAGATCCGCGACACATGTCCGCCAACTGATCCACGACAGGCTAGAAGCCTGGCGAGCACCCGGGGCGGCCGGCCAACGTACGCAGATGCCGAAATCCGAGTGCAGCAGCGTCCGCAATTCCGCCATAGTGAGCGCAGAACTTCGCCGACGAACGTCGTCTGCCGCCGTTCACGCGGGCCCCGCGGATCCACACGTCGTGATCCGACTGTCGGAGGGCGCGCCTACCATAGCTTCATGCCGCAATGCACAGCCCCCGTCCGTGGTCACCGCTCAGCCGCCGCGGCTGCGAACTGCCCTGCGTGCGGCGGGCGGTCGCGGTACCGCTCCTCTTACCCCTCCTACGGCGGTTCGTCGTCGTATGGCAGCGGGCGGGGATCGACATACGGGTCGTCCTCGTCCGGCGGCTCGACCTCGCGACGCACCAGGACCGGCAGGTCCGTCTCGTACAGCCCTAGCGAGTGGCGCGCCGTTGAGCCCTACGCTGAGAAGGCGGCGGAGCAAGCTCGTACCCACCCGGACCGTCGCGACCTCTTCCTCTGCCACGCCTGGGACGACCGTCAAGGCAGCGCGGCTGACCTCAACCGCCAACTGAAGGCGAACGGGGCGACTGTGTGGTTCAGCGAGGAAGACATTCCCCTCGGTTCGCTGATGACTCGCGAGATCGACAAGGGGCTCCGGAACTCCCGCATCGGGATTGTGCTGGTGACGCCAGCGCTGCTCAAGAGCATCAGGAGCGAGGGCATCGCCGAGAAGGAACTCGCCGTGCTGCTCAATAGCAGGCGTGTCGTTCCCGTCACGCACGGCGTGACCTTCGACGAGTTGTACGACGTCAGCCCGATGCTCGCGTCGCACGCCGGACTCAGCACGGCGGAGTCCTCACTTGACGACGTGGCCGCCAAGATCGCCGCCGCAGCCGCTGCGCTCCCGGCCGCGTAGACCGTCTACATCGCGACACCTTCCGCGCATTTGCACTGTCGCGGATCACCCGGCGGACGACCGTCGCACATCACCCGACCGAGGACAGTTGTGATCCATCGTCGGCTGCCGGATTAACCTCTTATGGATCAAGGGCGCGCCCGCCGGGCGCGCCGCCGGGGTGGACCGCGCCCATGCGGACTGCCGTCCGAACCACGGTCCACCCCGGCGGCGCAGCGGACGCGCACGACTCAAGGCAATGCCTCCGGCGGGGGCCTCACGACTCCGGGATGACGGGTCCGATTTGGCCGGCTAGTTCGGAGTCGGGTCGGGGCGCGTCTTCCCGCCTGCCGCTCAGCCCAGTCAGGACCTATCAGGAGCCGCCAGAGGGGCCAAGATCGTTCGTCCGGTAGGGCGCTCCATCTTGGCCCCTCTGGCGTCTCCTGATCGCGCTACGCGTGGGCTGAACGGCAGACGGGAAGACGCTGAGACGCGGTGCGAGAGATGCTGCGCGGCCTGCCGCCAGCCGCCACAATGACGGGATGAACCCTGAACGTCTTGTTTGGAAAGCAGGCCGATGGATCGTCGCCGCGGTTCTCGGGGTCCTCGGTCTGCGTTGGTTCCTTTTGGGACTTGATCGAGGCTCATTCTTTGAGGCGGCCACCGGGGTCTACACGATCGCGCTAACGGTGGCGGTCGTCGTGTTCAGGGGCGGTCGACGGTCGGCCGTCGCGGATCAGGGCAATGTGGTTGGCGGGCTCGCGGATGTCCTGGCTGAGCTGGGTAAGGAACTGACGGAGGCCAACACCCGCGAGCGAGAGACACCAGCTATCAGTTGGGGGTCGGCAGAGCTGGAATTGAGCGTGCTCGTGCAGACAGTCGATTCGACCGGAGTTGAGTTCAAGGTCGTGAGTGGTGAATCGAAGGACGAGGCGTCGCGATCCTCAAAGTTGGTTCTGCACCTCTACCCGAGCGGGGTCTACGACAACCTGCCAGAGGCCGGTGCCTGATCCAGACGCAGGACGATTCGCTAGCAGGATATGTGGACGGCTGTAGACAGAGTCACGAGATCCGAGGGTCGCAGGCCCAACCTGAGCATTGCCCGATGCATGCCTGGACCCCGGTCGACGGTCGATCAGCAACTCTGAATCTCTCCGACCCACCTAGAACGGCAGGTCGTTCGCACCCGGTTGGTGATCGGTGTCGTCGTCATAGATGCTGAGCACGTTCACCGCCCACTCGCCGTCGTGGTCTGGCTCTTCCTCAAGAAGGATGTGGAGACCCGACCGCGGTTGACATAGCCAGATCGCCTCGCTTGGGTCCAGCTCGCAGAACCAGCGAGTCGTCCACTCGTCGCGATCGATGAGCTCGACCAACTCGACGAGGATCTCTCGATCTCCCTCTTTCGCCTGGCCCGAGTGGAGCCAGCTCATCATCACGTCAAGAGAGTCGCTGTCCAGCCGCGCCATAGTGGCTATCGCCGTAGAGCCGTGATCGCATCTTCGGCAGTAACTGGCCGGCGATCGCGCTCGTGCCGAGACCGGGCTCCTTGCAGATGCTTTTGGTACATGTCGTCGCTGCTGCGGCGGACCGTTGTGCCAAGGCTGTCGATCGCCGATTGAAGGATGCTGAGGTTCTTGGTTCGGTGGTACACCAGCCCGGCGCGCAACAGGTGACGTACAACCTTCAGCAGTGCCTCTCGCGGCAGGTTCCCCACTACGTACATCGCTCGGTCGAGTGATTCGGCTTCGGCTTCGGTCAGGTCCTTGTCGGTGACATGCATGCGTATCCCCTTCGCATCGGTCACTGAGTTCCAGCGTACGACACACCTAGGACGGTTTTAATGAGCTGCGAGTCGGGGAACGGTGCGTGCAACATCCGTGCAACTACGGATGGTCGTTCAGGGGGATTCACGGGGACTGGCGGTTGGGCCAGATCGGCCCGATTCACGCTTGGAGATGGTGGTCAGGGGCGGTCTCGAACCGCCGACCTTCCGCTTTTCAGGCGGACGCTCTACCAGCTGAGCTACCTGACCGGGGAGAAAGTTCGGCGGCGGTGTTGTGGACACCGCCGCCTTCTCCTGGCGACCCAGACGGGACTCGAACCCGCGACCTCCGCCGTGACAGGGCGGCACGCTAACCAACTGCGCCACTGGGCCAGATGACTCGATGATCTTACAGCATCTTCGAGGTACTTCTTGCACCGGTCTTTCGACCGTATCCCCAACGGGATTCGAACCCGCGTTACCGCCTTGAAAGGGCAGCGTCCTAGGCCACTAGACGATGGGGACTCGGACCCGCGGGAGCCGAAGCTCCAGGGACAGCCGTAAGCATAGAGGAGACCGCGCCAGCTTCCAAAACGAGATACTGGCGGGGTGATCGAGATGAGTCGGGGCGACTTCGAGGGGCTCGTGGCGCAGGCGCTGGACGAGGTGCCGGAGGAGCTGGCGGCGCTGATCGACAACGTGGCGGTGTTCGTCGAGGACGAGCCGCCGGCGAGCGATCCGGACCTGCTCGGGATCTACGAGGGCATCCCGCTGACCGAGCGCGGGCACGACTACGGCGGCGTACTGCCGGACCGGATCACGATCTACCGCAGCCCGACGCTCGCGATCTGCGAGACCGTCGACGATGTCGTCGATGAGGTGAACATCACGGTGGTGCACGAGATCGCGCACCACTTCGGCATCGACGACGCCCGGTTGCACGAACTCGGCTACGGCTGACCCTAGGCCGATCGCGGATCGGTGGGGTAGCCTCTGGCGGCCGGTTTCGGGGACCGGATCGCCCTGTCTTTTGAACGATCTAGTGAGGCTCCCGCCGTGAGCGACCAGCACCCGCCTGCCTGGAACCCCGACAGCCACCCGACCGGTCCGTACGGCGCCCCGCCGCCACCTCAGCCGTACGGCGCCCCGCCCCAACACACTGCTCCACTACCGCAGTACGGCCCACCGCAGTACGGCGGTCGGCCGCCCGCCAAACGTCCGCGGGGGCCCTGGCTACTGGTCGGCGCGGCGGTTGTGGTGGTTGCGCTGCTCGGCGGTGCTGTCGTGGTCCTGACGGGCCGTGGCAACGACACGGCCGACGCCGGTGCCCCGATCCCGACGGCGACCTTCACCGATGGGGTGGTGACGCCAACCGCCGGCCCGTCCACCGAGCCACCGTCGGCAACGCCGTCCACCACCCCATCCACCACCTCGACCGCCGAGCCGCCCGCCGAGCGGCGCCGGACGCTGAGAGACGTCGACCAGGGCATCGCTGTGTACGACGACGTGTACATCAAGCCCGCCAGTGGATGGCGGAGGCTCTACACGTCGAAATACACGGTGACGCTCGGGCCTGCGAGCAAGGGATCGCTCCTGCTGGTGGTGGTCAACCCAGTGGGCTATCCGGCCGCCAAAGCTGTCCCGGTCATCGCGCGCGATCTGATCGCCCTGGACAAGTTGGCGGCGGTGGTGAAGGGGCCGGTCAAGTCTCTCAGCCCGGCCAACTCGAACATCCAGAGCCAGGCCCAGATGTCGTACACCGGACGGCTTCGGCAGAACGGGGCCTCGGTCTCAGTGACCGCTCGGTGCACGACGATGACCGGAGTGGAGTCGATCCACAACGTCACGGTGTCGGTGTGTGTGCAGGCCCGCCCGGACGTCGCGGACAAGGCGTTCCGTGACGCGAACCGGATGCTGGCCTCGGTTGCGCGGTCGATCTAGGAGCGGCCGAAGAGGAGTTTCCAGGGCATCAGGGCCGACTCGAGCTGGACCTTGAGGGACATCTTGGAGACGCCTTCGGTGCGTTCCTCGAAGCGGATCGGGGTTTCGGCGATCTTCAGGCCGCGCTTGACCGTGCGGTAGTTCATCTCGACCTGGAACGAGTACCCGTTGCTCTCGATCGACGCGACGTCGATCCAGCGCAGGGTGTCGGCCTTCCAGGCCTTGAACCCGGCGGTGGCGTCCTTGACGTGCAGGCGCAGGATGGCGTTCACGTAGAAGTTGGCCCACGCCGAGAGCGCCCGGCGGTGCCAGCCCCATTCGGCCGCGGCCGAGCCGCCCGGGACGTACCGGGAGCCGATCACGACGCCGGCGTCGGTGGTGCGCAGCATCTCGACCATGGTCGGGACGACCGAGGCGGGGTGCGACAGGTCGGCGTCCATCTGGATGACGATGTCGGCGCCTTCGTCGAGCGCGCGGGTGATCCCGGCGACGTACGCGCGGCCGAGTCCGTCCTTCGCGGTCCGGTGCAGTACGCCGACCTTCTCCGGCGACTCCTTCGCCAGCTCGTCGGCGACGTCGCCCGTACCGTCGGGGGAGTTGTCGTCGACGACGAGAAGCTCCAGGCCGGGCAGGTTCAGGTCGGACAGCAGCCCGGCCAGCACGGGCAGGTTCTCCCGCTCGTTGTAGGTCGGTACGACGACCACGATCTTGGCTAGCTCACCCATGACTTTCCTTCGTCGGAGACACCGAAAGCTACCGTATCCGCGGTCAGAGCTGGGTGAGCGCCTCTGTGACCGTGCTGAAGATGCGGAACTGACCGCCGAGGCCGGTGACGCTGAGCGGGCGGTCGACCGGGCGGCCGACGCCGACGAGCGCGAGCGTGATGTTGTGCTGTCCGGCCAGGTTGCGGGCCTCGACGAGGTTGCCGAGGCCGGCGGAGCTGCAGAACGTGACCGCGGAGACGTCGATCAGGACCAGCCGGGCCGGCGGCGCGACCGCGGCGCGGATCGCCTCGGCGGCGAAGTCGGTGCTGGCGATGTCGATCTCACCGGACATCCGGACCAGCAGTACGCCGGGTTCCAGCTCCTCGGTGACCGCCTCGAAGGTGGTCCGGATCATCTCGCCGTCCCGTGGCTCTGGATGGCTGGTCACGCGGGTCTCTCCCCCGGGTAGCGCCACGAACGCGGGTCCTGGCGGTATGGAACTGCCCTGTCCTCACACCGTATGCCCCAACGAGCGAGCCGTACAACGGGTGCACCGACGATGGACGCCGGAGCGTGACCTGACGGTTGTAAGCGCTGTCAGAGTCAAACAAACGACGGACCCAGCCGGGTGGTAGACAAGGCGGTATGGGCGTTCTCGACGGTAAGGCAGCGCTGGTCACCGGTGGCTCGCGGGGGATCGGCGCGGCGATCGTACGGCGGTTGGCCGCGGACGGCGCCGTGGTGACTTTCACGTATGCGAGCAGCGAAGCGGCCGCGGCCGAGGTGGTCGCGGAGGTGAAGGCGGCCGGTGGCGAGGCGATCGCCGTACAGGCGGATCAGGCGGACCTGTCCGGGATCGACGAGCTGTTCGGCAAGGCGGCCGAGCCGACCGGGACGCTGGACATCTTCGTCTGCAATGCGGCGCAGGCGATGGTGAAGCCGATCGCCGAGGTCACGGTCGAGGACTACGACCAGCTGTTCGCGACGAACGTCAAAGGTCCGTACTTCGCGATCCAGCGCGCCGGCCGCGTCCTCCCGGACGGCGGACGGATCGTCGCGCTGTCCACCCTCAACACCGTGATGCCGGGGCCTGGGATCTCGTTGTACGCCGCGAGCAAAGCAGCGCTCGAACAGTTCGTGAAGGTCGCCGCCCGCGAGTACGGCCCGCGGGCGATCACGGTCAACACGGTGTCGCCGGGCGCGACCGACACCGACATGTTCCACGACCACAATCCGCCCGCGGTGCAGGAGGCCCTGGTCGGCATCACCGCGCTCGGCCGGATGGGTGAGCCGGCCGAGGTCGCGGACGTGGTCGCGTTCCTCGCCGGTCCGGACGCCCGATGGATGACCGGGCAGAACCTCCGCGCGACCGGAGGGATGCTGGTCTGATCACCAACAGCACCAAGGGCCTGATCGCCGACGTCGACGCCGCCGCGGATCCCGCGGTGGCGGAGGTACTCGCGCGCTACTTCCAGCTCCAGCCCGGCGGCTACGGCCACGGCGACCAGATGATCGGCGTGAAGCTCTCGACGATCCGCGGCATCCTCAAGCCGTACCTGCGCGCCGACCTCCCGCTGCCCGAGCTCGCGCAGGCCCTGACCAGCCCGGTGCACGAGCATCGGCTCGCGATCCTTTGCCTACTGGCCGATCGCGCGACCCGCAGCCTCAAGCCCCGGACGGCGAACCCTCAGGAGCTCACCGCGATCTACGAGCTGTACACAAGCAGTACGGCGTACATCAACAACTGGGACCTGGTCGACTGCAGCGCGCCGCAGGTCGTCGGCGGGTACCTGCTCGACAAGCCGCGCGATCCCCTCTACGTACTGATCCGCTCCGACCAGCTGTGGGAACGCCGGATCGCGCTGGTCGCCACGCAGTTCCTGATCGGCCAGGGGCAGACCGCGGACACGTACCGGCTGGCCGCCGAGGTTCTCGACGATCGAGAAGACCTTGTGCACAAGGCCTCCGGCTGGATGTTGCGGGAGGCGGGCAAGCGGGTCTCCGAGGACGAGCTGCGCGCCTTCCTGGACCGGTACGCGACCCGGATGCCGCGCACCATGCTCCGCTACGCCATCGAGCGCCTGGACCCGGACAGCCGCGCGCACTACCTTGCGAGATAAGTCGACAAATCAGCTCGGCGTGCGGCTGTCGGCGTACGGCGGAGCTTCGAGCGCGCAATGGGTGTGGTGGTGTACGACGTCGTGCTTGCGCGGTACGCCGCGGTCGCCGAGTGTCACCCACGCGATCACGCCGCCGGCTGCCGCGAGGACGGCCGAGATCCACAACGCGTGCCCGAATCCGTTGTGGAAGGCAACGGGATCGCGGTACGCGTCGCCGGTGATACCGGCCGCCATCGGGATCGCCGCGACCGCCATCAGCTGCGCCGACCGGGCGACCGCGTTGTTCACCCCGGACGCGATGCCCGCGTGGTGGTCCTCGACGGACGACAGTACGGTCGCGGTCAGCGGCGCCACGGTCGCGACCAGACCGAGCCCGAGCAGAACGACGGCGGGCAGTACGGCGGTGTAGTAACTCGTGCCCGTGTTGATCCGCAGCATCAACAGGAACCCGCCGGCCATCAGCACCGGCCCGACGGTCATCGGGATGCGCGGACCGATCCGGTCGGCCAGACCACCGGCGTACCCGGACAGGCCGAGCATCAGTACGGTCATCGGGAGCAGGGCAGCGCCGGCCCAGAGAGCGGAGTAGTGCAGGGCGGTCTGCAGGTAGACGACGACCAGGAAGGTCGCCGTACCGAGGGCGCCGTACACGACGACGGTGACCAGGTTCGCGCCGGTGAAGCGGCGGTTGGCGAAGATGTTCAACGGCAGCATCGGGTACGCGCCGCGCCGTTCCACCTCGATGAACGCGACGAAGGCGACGACGCCGATCGCCAGGCTGGTCAGCACCATCGCGTCGCCGAAACCGTGGTCGCCGGCGCTGATCAGGCCGTACGTGACGCCGGCGAGGCCGACGGTCGCGAGGATCGCGCCGTTGACGTCGAGCTTGCCGGCGGCCTCCTCGTCGCGGGTCTCCGGTACGTGCCGGAGTGTGACGAGAACCGTCACCAGCGCGAGCGGCACGTTGAGCAGGAAGATCAGCTGCCACGATCCGCTGTCGACCAGACTGCCGCCGACGAACGGGCCGACAGCCGCCGCGACCGAGGTGAGACCCGACCAGGTGCCGACGGCCTTACCGCGATCGGAGTGCTGGAACGTCGTCTGCAAGATGGCCAGGCTGCCCGGGGTCAGCAGTGCACCGCCGATGCCTTGCAGCACGCGGCCTGCGATCATCACCTCGAGGTTCGGGGCGATCGCGCACACGACCGAGGCCGCGGCGAACCAGATCACCCCGACCACGAACGTACGCCGCCGCCCGAGCCGGTCGCCGAGTGAACCGCTGAGCAGTACCAGCGCCGCCAGCATCAGCATGTAGCCGTTGACGATCCACTGCAGGCCGGCCATGTCGGCGTTCAGGTCCTCGCCCATCGCCGGCAGCGCGACGTTGACGACGGTCCCGTCCAGGAACGCCATCCCCGACCCCAGCGCGGTGGCGGCCAGCACCCACCGCCCTCGCGCCGTGCCCAGCGCGATCCGCTCATCAGTCATGGAGTCAGCGTGGCAGATCCAGTTGGAGTACGACGAGGGCCTTGCCGGCCGGGATGTCGGGCTGGATCGTGAGGTCGGGCGGATCGCCGACCGCGCACCGGGTCTCGGTCATCAACGGACAGACCGCGTTCAGCAGCCCGCCGGTGACTGTCAGGTCGGTCGGCAGCGTGCTGTCCGTGCCCGCGGTCAGGGGACGGATGGCCGCGGCCGCACGGGTCGACGGTGACGGCAACGGCAAGGCGCGCACCGTCGAGCCGGACAGCCGGTACGTCAGCTGGATCCTGGTCGCCGCGGCGGTCAACGGAATGTAGTCGGCCGCTGTCAGCGTGGTGTTCTCGAGCCGCACGGACTGATCGTCGGCGAGCAGTTTCAGGTTCGTCACCCGGGGTGTCGTCCGGGCCATCATTCCGGGCAGGTGCTCACCGGACGCCGGCAGCTGCACCGGCAGGATGTCCGTGGCCGTCGGCAACATCAGGTTCTCGGTGACGTCGAACGAACCGTCCGGCCGCGGCACCGCGGTGAGCGCGATCCCCGGCTTGGTCTCACCGGTGCCCGGCGTCGGCGTCGAGGTGATCGGTGCGGGCGGGCCGGAGCTGCCGAGTCCCGGGCTCGGTGCAGCCGGACCGACGGATCCGGTGGAGCAGGAGACGGTCGCGCTGTACCCCAGCAACAGCGCGACCGCCGTCAGGTAGCGGGTCCTCGTACGTCGCGACTCCTCCACCTCCGCCCCCCAAAACGGACCTGACCGCAAAGAAGAATCGCTACCTCTGGCGATCGGGTCGGACTTCCGCATACGATACGCCCGAATTCATGGGGTCGGGCGTTTGTTTCACAATTTTCCGGTGAACTCCGAGGGGGAGACAAAATGCGGAGACGGAGTGTGTCCGGGCAATCCCGGGCGGTGCATGAAAATGTTACGAGAATTCACGGTTCGGTAATTCGGAGAGTACTTCCGTTGCTGCTCGCGGTGCTCGTCGCGGCCGCACCGGCACTACTCACGGTGCCCGCGAAAGCGGCCGCCGGCGCCAACCTGTACTTCGTCCAGGGCCTGCCCGGGCGGAGCCTGGACATCAGCGTCGACGGGCGTCAGGTTGCCAGCAAGGTTGCAGGTGGGAAGCTTGTCGGGCCGTTCGGGGTCGCATCCGGCAAGCGCATGATCACCGCCCGGCAGGACGGCAAGGTGGTGATCCAGCGCGAGGTGTCCGCGGGATCCGGGGCCAGTCTGGACGTCGTCATTCATCAGCCGGTGTCGCCGACCGGGGCGCCGCTGATCACGACGTACGCGAACAAGTTGACCGCGGTGCCGAAGGACAAAGCCGGATTGCGGGTCGCGCACGATGCGGCGGTCGGTCCGGCTGACATCCGGGTGAACGGAAAGGTACTTTTCCAGAACGTCGCGAACGGTGAATCCCTGGACGTGGTCGTTCCGGCGGGCACGTACAAGGTCGACATCGTGCCGACCGGTGCGACGTCACCGGTCGTCCTCGGCCCGCTGGACCTGCCGGTGCAGGCGGGGTACCTGACCAGGGTGTTCGCGATCGGCGCTCCGGCGCAGAAGACGATGACGGTCGCGCTCGGCACGATCAAGGTTCCGGCGACCGGGTCGGCCAAGCCGTCCGAGGTGAACACCGGAACCGGCGGACAGGCGGCGGGGCTCGACCAGGCGCAGAGCCCCGCCGCCCAGTCCGGCTTGTGGATCGTGGTGTTCCTCGCCGCGCTCGGGGTGGCGGTCTTCACGGGCCGAAAGGTGGTCCGTCGCTGAACCGGCGACTCGCAGGTACGGCACTGTGCTGTCTCGCCTTGGCCGGCTGCTCGGCCGAGGCGGACGGCGCAGTGCCCACACCCACGACCACGGTCAGTTTCAAGCACGGCGCGACGCCGTCACCCACCGAGCGGACCGCTCCGGGGTCGGCGCCACCGGGACGCGTCGGTACGCCGGCACCGAGTCAGCGCATCCGTTTCGTCCCGGAGCGGGTGGTGCTGCCCGGCGGCGCCGGCGCACCGGTGCTTCCGGCAACTACCGTCGCCGGCCAGCTTCAGGTGCCTGGGGCGCGTCGAGTCGGCTGGTGGGACGGTGGGGCGGAGGCGGGTGACCCGTTCGGTTCTGTGGTGCTCGCCGGTCATGTCGATTCGAAGACCGAGGGGCTCGGGTTCTTCTCCCGGTTGCTCGGCGTACGGCGCGGTGAGGTCGTCGTACTGAACGGGTCCGGGCATACGGCGTCGTACCGGGTCGTCTCGGTCGTGTCGGTGCGGAAGGACGCCCTCGCGACGAAGAGCGGCGCGTTCGACCAGACCACCGACCACAGGCTCGTACTGATCACCTGCACGGGTGCGTACGACGCGTCGCGCGGCGGCTACGAGGACAACTTGGTGGTGACTGCCCTGCCCATCGGCCTCGCGCAGTGAGGGCATGGCTCCCGACCCCACGCCTACTGCGGGGCACTCGGCACGGCACCTCGCCGCACGGGTGCAAAGGCCACGATGCTCCGCATCGAGACCTTCGCCCCCGCGCGCCGATGCACCGCACCGAGCACCTCCTCGCGACGGCGTGGGATCGGGAGCCATGCCCTAAGCTCGGCGGTCATGGCCAGGTATTTCGACATCCATCCCGAGAACCCTCAGCGGCGGTCGATCGGGCAGGTGGTGGACCTGCTGCGCGAGGACGGGCTGATCGCGTACCCGACCGATTCCTGCTACGCGCTCGGGTGCCAGCTGGGCAACCGGGACGGCATCGACCGGATCCGCACGATCCGGCACCTGGACGACCGGCACCACTTCACGCTGGTGTGCGAGAACTTCGCGCAGCTCGGTCAGTTCGTGCACATCAGCAACGCGGTCTTCCGCTCGATCAAGGCGGCCACGCCGGGCAGCTACACGTTCATCCTGCCGGCCACCAAGGAGGTCCCGCGGCGGCTGCTGCACCCGAAGAAGAAGACCGTCGGTGTGCGCATCCCCGACCACGTCGTCACCCAGGCCCTGGTCGCCGAGCTGGGCGAACCGCTGGTCTCCAGCACGCTCCTGCTCCCCGGCCACGAGGAGCCGATGACGCAGGGCTGGGAGATCAAGGAAGAGCTCGACAACCAGATCGACGCCGTCATCGAGGGCGAGGCCGGCACCGACCCGACCACCGTCATCGACTTCTCCGACGACGTCCCCGAGGTCGTCCGCGTCGGCTCCGGAGACCCCACCCCCTTCGAGTGAGGTCTTGCAGAGCGGAAGATAATGACCCATCGTGTCGGGTGAGCGTTAGTCAGTTACCTCATCCGCCCCGGAGGGACTCATGCGACGTGCTCTGCTTGCTCTGACCGTTCTCGTCATCACCGCGCTCGTGCCGGCGTCGGCCCAGGCCTACGCCAACGCGTTCTTCCCGACGCAGAGCAGTGGCAACCGTGGTGCCGACGTACAGGCGATCCAGTTCCTGCTGCAGCATGCCGGGCAGTCCGTCGACGCGGACGGGGTGTTCGGCGCAACCACCGTCACCGCGGCAAAGGCGTTCCAGACCGCCAAGGGTCTCGGCGTCGACGGGATCGTCGGACCGCAGACGTGGGCCGCGTTGGCGCCCACGATTCGTTCCGGTGACAGCAATGCCGCGGTGAAGGCATTGCAGGTCGAGCTGAACGCCAAGCGTCGCCTCAGCCTCCCCGTCGACGGTGTCTTCAGTACGGCGGTCCGCGACGCGGTCGTGTCCTTCCAGTCGCATGCGGGGATCGGTGCGGACGGAGTCGTCGGTCCGATCACGTGGCGCAACCTGGCCTGGCACTACGACTACCCGGACTTCAGCGCGAACCTGTGCGACCAGGATCCGGACGGCAACGGTACGGCGGCCAACTGGGCAGCTGCCGCGCCTGTCGCGCAGATGGAGGCGGCAGCCCGCTCCTTCGCCTCCACCGGCCAGGGCAAGGTGCCGTACGGCGATGCGGGGTTCGAGCACGGTGGTGACATCCCGGGGCACGCCAGCCACGAGAACGGCATGGACGTCGACATCTGGCCGATCCGGACCGACAACGCCCAGTGCACCGCGGGCCGGATCACCTGGGAGTCCTCGACGTACGACCGGGCTGCCACTCGCCAGCTCATCCAGGCCGTTCGCGCCGCAGCGCCGGGGCACGTGAAGTACATCTGGTTCAACGACCCGACCCTGATCAGCGAGGGCCTCACCCAGAACTGGCCGGCACACGACAACCACCTGCACGTCCGCTACTGCGAGAAGGTCCACCCGAACAGCACCTACGTCTGCTGACAAACTGTTTGCCGTGACGTACACACTCGACCTGAACCCCGACGAGCTGCTGACAACGACTCGTACCGTCCGCAAGCGGCTCGACCTCGAGCGGCCGGTGCCGATGGAGCTGATCCGGGAGTGCATCGAGATCGCGTTGCAGGGCCCGTCGGGGAGCAACCGGCAGACGTGGCACTGGCTGGTGATCACGGACGCTTCGAAGCGCGCTGCGGTTGGCGAGTACTACCGGCGCGCTGTCGAGGCCTACCTGGCCGGTCCGGGCGCAGCGGGGAAGCTCCACGCGGACGATCCCGAGCGTGGACCGGTGCAGCGCCGAGTGGGTGACAGCGTGGCCTACCTGGGTGAGCGCATGGGGCAGGTCCCGGTGCTGGTCATCCCCTGTCTGCAGGTGCGAAACCTGCCGGCCGGCAACCAGGCTGGGCTGTGGGGCTCGATCCTGCCGTCAGCTTGGAGCTACATGCTCGCGGCACGTGCGCGCGGCCTCGGTACGGCGTGGACGACGCTGCACCTGAGCTACGAGCAGGAGGTCTCCGAGCTGCTCGGTCTGCCCGAGGACATCCGGCAGACCGTACTGATTCCGACGGCGTACTCGATCGGCACGAACTTCAAGCCGGCGCCCCGGCAGCCGCTCGACGACGTACTGCACATCGACGGCTGGTGATCAGGACTCAGATGCCCTCTCAGCCATCTCCTCGATCGTGAGGCCGCTCAGGACCGAGCGAGGCTCGGTGACGGTCAGGTCCAGGGTCGGATCGGCGTCCGCGTCCTTCACCTTGACCAGGAGCCAGTCGCCGCCGGTACGGGTGAACGCCCAGGCCCCGTTCAGCTTCACGCCGTGCAGTTGCACCTTCAAGTGCCCGCGCTCGATCGCCTCGGCCGGGTCCACCAGTTGCCGCCGGTCGTCGCGGGTGAGGTTCGTGTAGACGCCGGCGTCCCAGACGATCACGGCGCCGCTGCCGTACTGCGCGTCGCGGTGCACCCCCTCGTACGCCGCGTACTCGAGGTCGTGGTCCGTGGTGAAGACCGCGAGCCGTTTCACGATCGGATCCAGCGACGGTCCGCGCGGCACCGCCCACGACTTCAGCACCCCGTCCACCTCGAGCCGTACGTCGTAATGCAGCCGCCTGGCGTCGTGCAACTGCACTACGAAGATCGGCTTGCTCATGAGGCTCCTGACGAATTCGAGTTACCGCTAACGGTCTGTCATGTTGCGGTTGTACGCTTGCGACTGGTCGGGAAACCGGCCCACAAACTTCCTCCATCATCCGCCCCTGTCCCTAAGCAGGTGCCCATGCCCGTAGCCCCCTCACCGGCGCGGCCGATCGCCGTCCAGATCCGCATCGGCGGCCGCTGGATCGCGGGCCAGGAGCTGGGTCGCCGGACCGGGACGGCCGGGACCGACGAGGTTCTCGTCAGTCACCACGGCCATCTCGTCTGGATCGACCAGAGCTCCGTCCGCGCCTCCTGAAAGCTGAAAGCCCTTACAGGTAAGGCTTTTCAGCAAAGAGTTTTCGCAACCAGGTTGCCGATCTCGACCGCCGACGCCGCCCTGGTCGGGTCGAACAGTGCCCTGGTCAGCGCGAACGTGACCCCTGACCGCGTATCGGCCCACGCCGCGCTGCCACCCATCCCCGGCCACCCGAACGACGCCGGGCTCTCCTCCGCGCTCGACCCGAGCCGCCCGATCGCGTAGCCGAGCGCCAACGTCGCCGGGTTGCCGAGCAGTTCGTCCTGCGCGACCAGCGCCGGTCCGGTGATCACCGGAACCGCCTCGGGCCGGACCAGCCGGACCCCGTCCACCTCGCCGATCAAGGCGGCGTACAGCTTGGCGATCCCACGCGCGGTGAGGATCCCGCTCGACGGGTCCTCGACCGCGAGCTGCTCGGGCCGGTTCAGTACGGCGGCCCGCGGCTGCATCGCCCGCGGTACGACGTTCTCGAACATCCCGGCCAGCATCGCGAACGTCTCCTCGGCGCCCTCAGGCTCCACGAGTTCGGCGAGCCGATGCCGCTGATCGCTGGGCAGCGCGAAGAAAACGTTGTCCTGCAGGTCGAGCGGGATCAGGATCTCCCGCAGTACGTCGGAGATCGTCCGGCCGGTCGCGCGGTGCACGATCTCGCCGACCAGGACGCCGAACGTCTCCGCGTGGTACGTCATCTTCGTCCCCGGCTCCCACCAGGGTTCCGTGCCGGCGAGCCGATCGGCCTGGAGGGGGAGCGTTTTCCGGGTCGCGTCAGGCGGTAGCGCCGGGAGGCCGACGGAATGTGTCAGGACATGCCGCAGGGTCGCAGTTTCCTTCCCGTGCGCTCCGAACTCCGGCCAGAGCTCGACGATCGGCTGGTCGTAGTCGAGGACGCCGCGATCCACCAACACGTTGGCGACCGTCGCCGACGCGCCCTTTCCGGTGGAGGCGGCGAAGTACAGCGTTTCCGGGGTCACGCCGTCGCCGGCCACCGCGTCCACGACGAGCTCGCCGTGCCGATACACCGCGACCTGCAGACCGAGCTCGGTTTCCACCAGTTCGTCGATCCGCCGCTGCACCACATCCTGAAGCTCCATACCGATACGTCGTAGCAGGCGCGGCCCCCTCTACACGTAGTCGAGGGTGAACCGGATCGTGCGCTCCCGCTCCGCGTCCGGCCCGACCGGGCAGACCAGGAACTCCGTCGTACCGGCGTCCTTGAAGCGCTGAATCTCCTTGGCCACCGCCTCTTCGTCGCCCAGTACAGCGGTTTCCTCAGGCCCCGCCTTACCGCCGCGGTCCAGGACGGCCCGGTAGGCCGGCATGTTCCCAGCCGCCCCGAACCGGTCGTGGATCCACTGCCGGGTCATGTCCGGGTCATCCGTGACCGCGACGCAGACGCCCGCGATCGACGTACTGGTCGCAGCTTTCAGGTGAGGACCTCCGGCGGGCCCTGACAGCTCCGCCGGAGGCCGGGTGTTGATTACTCAACAAGCACCGGATCGTACGTGGGAAATCGCGTTCCGAGGAGGGCCCGTCTCATAATGCGCCGAACGAGCGCTTGCTGGCTCCCGGTGCACGGTTGCTGACGGTGCGGGATTAAAGTTGGTAGTTGCAACCAAATAGTCAGGTCGGGTGAGGGCATCGCCGGCCGTTTCCGCCTCGGAGCAGCACACCCTGCTGGTCCGGTCGTCGCGTTCCCGCCGTACGAAACGGAAGCTGATGTCTGCCACCCAGGCCTCGCCGGTCGCACCTGCCGCCGGCTCCACACCGGACGGCTCCACGCCGCCCCGGTACCGCTCGCGGTACGCCGCCGATGCCCCTGACCCCGCGCCGTCCACGGCACCACCGTCGGCCGCCGACCCCGAGCTGTCCCATCGCGAGATCCTCGAGATCCTCGCCGGGCTGCTCGCCGCGCTCTTCACCGCGGTCCTCAGTTCGACGATCGTCAGCAACGCGCTGCCGACGATCATCGCCGACCTCGAAGGTTCCCAGACGCAGTACACGTGGGTGGTCACCGCCAGCCTGCTCGCGATGACCGTGTCCACGCCGGTGTGGGGCAAGCTGTCCGACCTGATGAGCAAGAAGCTGCTCGTGCAGCTCGCGATCATCATGTTCGTCGCCGGCTCGGTGCTGGCCGGCGCCGCGCACAACGTGCCGTTCCTGATCGGCTCGCGGGTTCTGCAGGGGATCGCGATGGGCGGGCTGATGGCGCTCGCGCAGGCGATCATCGGCGCCGCGATCCCGCCGCGGTCGCGGGGCAGGTACTCCGGGTACATGGGTGCCGTGATGGCGCTCGCGACCGTCAGCGGTCCGCTGGTCGGCGGCGTCATCGTCGACACCTCGTGGCTCGGTTGGCGGTGGTGCTTCTACGTGTGCGTGCCGCTGGCCGTACTGTCGCTGATCGTCCTGCAGCGGTACCTGCACCTGCCGGTGGTTCGACGTACGGTCAGGATGGACTACGCCGGCGCGCTGCTCATCGCGGGCGCGGCCAGCCTGCCGCTGATCTGGGTGTCGTTCGCGGGCGAGCACTTCCCGTGGTGGTCGTGGCAGACCGGCGCCTATCTGGGCGGTACGGCGGTGCTCGCGCTGTTGGCCGTGATCGTCGAGACCCATGCGGCCGAGCCGCTGGTGCCGATGCGGGTGATCCGGGAACGTACGACGGCGCTGGCGATCCTCGCGAGCGTCGCGGTCGGGATGGGGATGTTCGGGAGCGCGGTGTTCCTCGGGCAGTACTTCCAGGTGGCCCGCGGGTACAGCGCGACCGAGGCCGGGTTGCTGACCATCCCGATGATGTTCGGGTCGTTCCTCGGGTCGGTCGGGTCGGGGCAGCTGATCACCCGGTTCGGTCGCTGGAAGCGGTACCTCGTGATCGGGGCGCTGTTCCTGACCGCGGGGCTCGGGTTGCTCGGCACGATCGACCACACGTCGCCGTACTGGTACGTCGGGCTCGGGATGTTTGCCATGGGCATCGGGATGGGCATGACGATGCAGAACCTGGTGCTCGCGGTGCAGAACACCGTAGACGTCAGCGAGGTCGGGGCGGCCAGTGCGTCGGTCACGTTCTTCCGGAGTCTTGGCGGAGCGGTCGGGGTGTCGGTGCTGGGCGCGATCCTTGCCACTCGGGTGACCGACCTGATCACCGAGCATCTGCGTGAGCTTGGCGCCGGTGCGGCAGTTGGTGGATCGGGCAGTCTGCTGGATGTGAACGCGTTGCCGGGGCCGGTTCAGGAGATCGTGCGGCACGCGTACGGCGACGCGACCGGGCGGATCTTCCTGATCGCTGCGGGGGCTGCTGTGGTGAGCTTCCTGGCGGTGCTGTTCATCCGCGAGGTCCCGCTCCGTCAAGCCGTCGCGATGAGTACGGCGGAGGGTGAATCTGCTGTGGGTGTTTCTGACGATCCTGCTGAGCGGGCCGCGGTGGTTGCGCTGGATGTGATCACGTCGGCGGAGCGTACGGCGCGTGAACGTGAACGGGAGGCCGGTGAACGGGTGCAGGCCGCCGCGAACACGATCCGCCAGATGCGGACCGACGTTGCGGACCTGTTCACCCGCGTGGACCAGCAGATCGCCGACCTGGAAAGGACCCTGCCGGACACCGAGATCCCGGAGCCGGCCGCCGCGATCCTCGACGCCCAGCGCCCCGCGGGCGAACTGGTCGACGAACTCCGCCGCTACGAACTCAGCGTCCTGAGCGCCAGCCAACGCACCGCCGACCACCTCCGCGAAACCGCCCGCACCGAGGCGGACCACCTCCGCGAAACGGCGCGAGCCGAAGCAGACCACCTACTCGCGGAGGCCCGCGCCGAAGAACAAGAAATCCGCACCCGAATCCAAGAACTCCAAGCCGTAGAAACCCGCCTCCTAACCACAGTCCGCAACACCCTCACCCAAACCCCACCCACCCACGAGCTCGCACCACCCACCGCCCCACCCACTCACACCGCACCCACCGCACCCACCGCACCCACCGCACCCACCGCACCCACCGCACCCACCGCACCCACCGCACCCACCGCACCGCCCACCCACGAGCCCGCCCCGTCCACCCACGAGCCCGGCCCGTCCACCCACGAGCCGGCCCCGTCCACCACCTCCGGCAACGGCTACCCCGAAGACCTCCACACCCGCCAACCCTTCGGCTAACCCGCATTTGCCTGGCCAACCCACCAATTTGCCTGGCCAACCCACCAATTTGCCTGGCCAACCCACGCATTTGGCTGGCTGACCCACCAAATGCGGGGTTCCACACCCGCAATCAGGGTGGGGAACCCCGCATCTCGTGGGTGGGCCAGGCAAATGCGCCGGTGGGGGAGGGCGCGGACCGCGGACCGACGTGCCGGGGACCGACGTGCCGCGGACGGACCGACGTGCCGGGGACGGACCGACGTGCCGGGGACCGACGTGCCGCGGACGGACCGACGTGCCGGGGACGGACCGACGTGCCGGGGACCGACGTGCCGCGCCGGGTGTTCGTTCGCCGAGTCGTGGAGAACGGCTCCGGGGAGGGTGCGCGAGTCGTGAGAACTGGTTGGCCGGGACGTCCCGAATCCACGACTCGGCGGGCGCATACCCGGTTCGGGCGGAGCGGGAGGGCCGGGCCGGGCCTGGAAGGGGGCTCGCGGGTGGGGCGGTGGACCGGCGGTCTCGCGGGTGGAGGCGGAGTGGGACGGGTGGGTGGGGTGGTTGGGGTGGGGTGTCGGTGGGGAGTGGCATGCTTTGGGTGGGTTAAGGAGTGGTGTGGGGTTGTGGGATGTGGAGCGGGTGGTCGGGCTGGCGGCTGATCCTGCGTCCGCGAAGGCTGGGCAGGGGTTGGCTCGGGGGGAGAAGTGGTCGGGCGCCGGGGCTACGGATCGTGCCGTTTGGGGTCTGTGTCAGGGGAGTGGGAAGCAGCCGTATCAGACGGTCGTGGATCTGAGCGGTCCGGCGTACAAGTGTTCCTGTCCGTCGCGGAAGTTTCCGTGCAAGCACGCGCTCGGACTGCTGTTGCTCTGGGCGAAGCACGAGGTGGCGCCGGGCGATGAGCCGGACTGGGTGACGACCTGGATCGACCAGCGGGCCGAGCGCGCGGAGCGGCCGGAGCGGAAGCCGGGTGAGGTGGCCGATCCGATCGCGGCGCAGGAGCGGGCTGCCCGGCGTGCGGATCGAGTGTCGGCGGGACTGGCCGAGCTCGCCGGCTGGCTGGACGACCAAGTGCGGCAGGGACTCGGCGGTTTCGATCAGCGCGCGTACACCGAGCTGAGCCGCCTCGCCGCACGGATGGTCGACGCCCAGGCTCCGGGAGTAGCAGGAGCGGTACGCCGGGCTGCGGGTGTCGTCGGACGTGGTCACGGCTGGCCGGGTGAACTGCTCGAAGAGCTCTCCCTCGTCCACCTGATCGTCGCGGCGCACGGCCGTCTCGCGGAGCTCCCGCCGTCGCTCGCCGACACGGTGCAGAGCCGGATCGGCTGGACGACCGAGACGGCCCGCGTACGCGAGGAAGGCGAGAAGGTCGAAGACGACTGGCTCGTCCTCGGCCGCGTGATCGAACCGGACGACCGCCTCACGGTCCGCCGCCTATGGTTGCGCGGAGCAACGACCGGCCGGATCGGGCTGATCCTCACGTTCGCGGCCGCTGGTCGCCCGTTGGACCCGCTCCCGGCTCGCCCTGGTGAGTACGTCCCCGGCGCGCTCTCGTTCTATCCCGGCGCTCTCCCGATGCGCGCTCTCCTGACCCAAACCGATCCACGCCAGCCGGCACCACGTCCCGCCGGAGTCACGGTCCGGCAGGCGTTGGCGTCGTACGTCGAATCGCTCGCCGCCGACCCGTGGAACGAACGCTGGCCGCTCGTGCTGCAAGACGTCCGACCCGCGCGGCACGGCGACGGCTGGGCCCTGGTCGACGAGGCGGGCGATGGGCTGGAGGTCCTGCCGGGCTGGGATGCGTTGACGCTGCTCGCGGTCTCGGCGGGCGACCCGCTGACCGTCGCCGGGGAGTGGAATCGCGCCGGCCTCCGTCCGATGACCTGCTGGCACGGCGATCGGCCGGTGATCTTGTGAAGGGCTGGGACGGGTTGGTCAGTTCGGCGTTGCTCGGCACCGACCGGCGGCCGCCGCACTTCGACGAACTACCGGAGCACATCCAGGAGCGCCTCGGGGACGGGAGTCTGCTCGACGCGGCCGCGTTGGCGACCGTGTACAAGCGGGCCGGACGCAAGCCGCTGCACGATCTCGACCCCCTTCCCGCCGCACCTGGTGAGGATCGGCCGTTGCCACGGGCAAATGCCGTGCGGCGGTTGGCTGCGATGCTGGGCGGGTTCCAGACGTCCGCGTTGGGTGAGTGGTTGCGTACGGCGGACGCGCACGGCTGGGGTGTTCCGCCCGAGCACCTGCCGGCGTTGGCCGATTACGCCCGCAATCGCGCGGAGTACCGTCCGCTTGTCATCACCGCCGCGGGACGTCGTGCGCGCTGGCTCGCGGAAGTCAACCCCGACTGGCGATTCCTGCACGCAGCGGTTGCTGAGAGCAATGACCCCGAGTTGTGGACGCACGGCAACGCGATCCAGCGACGTACCTGGTTGCGTGCCGCCCGCAGCCAGGACCCAGCCGCAGCACGCGAAGCGCTCACAGAGGTCTGGCCGACCGAGTCCGCCGCCACCCGGGCCGATTTCCTCGGGCTGCTCGCGGACAACCTCGCGCCGACCGACGAGGAGTTCCTCGAGTCCGCGCTCGACGACCGTTCGCGTGAGGTACGGCGGGTGGCGGCGCGGCTGCTCGCCCGGCTGCCGGGATCGCAGTACGGCGTACGGATGACGGAACGCCTGCACGCGCACCTGCTGCCGAGCCAGGGGGTGCTCGCCGTCGACCTTCCGCGCAGTCTCACCCAGGCGATGGAGCGCGACGGGATCGACTCGCAGAACCCGGAAGGTATCGGCAAACGGGCCTGGTGGTTCCAGCAGATCGTTGCCAACACGCCCTTGTCGGCGATGGAACTTACCTGGCTCCAGACACCCGTCGAGGGTTGCGCCGCCGAGGTACTGCAGTCCGCCTGGACCGAAGCCGCCATTCGGGAGCGATCGGTCGAGTGGTCCCGCGCCATCTTGCAGGCCGGAGCTGATACGGGCAGTCGTGGTCCGGCCGAGTTGTTGCGGCTGCTGCCCGCGGAGGAGTGGGCGAGCGCGGTCGACGTACTGCGGAAGAGTGTCGACGTCGCCGAGCTGGTCGGTGGGTTGCCGGTTCCGTGGCCCGCTCCGCTCGCGCGCATGATCCTCGACCAGCTCGCCCAGGTCGGCACCAATCGTGCCTGGGCCCGCCTCGCCAGTATCGCGGCCCGCGCCGCGCCGCCCGACGTACTCGACCATCCGATCACCCGCGAACCCACCGGCGACGAAGACACCTGGCGCCGCCGTCTCGTCGAAACCCTGACCTTCCGCCGCGAGATGTACGAGGAGCTCACATGACAACCGAAGTACTGCGCCCGCACGCGGAAGTCGAATACGCCGAGGAGCTGCAAGCGCTGCGAGCAACGGACGACAAAGCACGCCCACCCGCCTGGCTGATGTCACCGGCCGCCGTCGTCACGTACCTGCTCGGTGGGAAGGCCGGCGACACCGAGATCTCACCGAAGTACGTCGGTCCGCGGCGGCTGATCGAGGTCGCCGTCGCCACGCTCGCGACCGACCGGGCGCTGCTGCTCCTCGGCGTACCGGGCACCGCAAAGACCTGGGTCAGTGAGCACCTGGCGGCCGCGATCAGCGGAGACTCGACACTGCTCGTCCAAGGTACGGCGGGTACGGCCGAGGAAGCGATCCGGTACGGCTGGAACTACGCCCAGTTGATTGCCCAGGGCCCCAGTGAGGCGGCGCTCGTGCCGAGTCCGGTGCAGCGTGCGATGGCCGAGGCGAAGATCGCCCGGATCGAGGAGCTGACCCGGATGCCGTCCGACGTCCAGGACGCGCTGATCACGATCCTGTCCGAGAAGGCGCTGCCGATCGCCGAACTGGCCACCGAAGTCCAGGCCCGTAAGGGATTCAACGTCATTGCCACCGCCAACGATCGCGACAAGGGCGTCAACGAACTGTCGTCAGCTTTGCGGCGGCGTTTCAACACCGTTGTCCTGCCACTGCCCGACTCCGCCGAGGACGAGGTGGAGATCGTGTCGCGCCGGGTGTCGCAGCTCGGTTCGGCGCTCGAGTTGCCGCAGCCGGACGACGCCCTGGACGAGATCCGCCGCGTGGTGACGATCTTCCGCGAGCTCCGCTCCGGCCGGACCGAGGACGGCCGTACGGCGGTCAAATCGCCGTCCGGCACGCTCTCCACCGCGGAGGCGATCAGCGTCGTCACCGGCGGTCTCGCGCTCGCGGCGCACTTCGGAGACGGCGTCCTGCGTCCCACGGACGTGGCCGGCGGCATCCTCGGCGCGGTCGTCAAGGATCCGTCCGCGGACCGTGTCGTGTGGTCGGAGTACCTCGAAACCGTCGTCCGCGAACGCGACGACTGGGCGCCGTTCTACCGGGCCTGCCGAGAGATCTCCGGATGACCGTTCACCTGCTCGGGATCCGGCATCACGGGCCGGGGTCGGCGCGGGCGGTGGCGACCGCGCTGGCCGAGCTCCGTCCCGATGTCGTCCTGATCGAGGGGCCGCCGGAGGCCGACAAGATCGTCGAGCTGGCCGCGTCGGAGGAGATGGATCCGCCGGTCGCGCTGCTTGCCTACGCGGTGGACGACTCGACGCGAGCCGCGTTCTGGCCGTTCGCGGTGTTCAGTCCCGAGTGGCAGGCGATCAGGTACGGGCTCGCCGCCGGGGTGCCGGTGCGGTTCTGCGATCTGCCCGCGGCTCAGCAGTTCGGCTCCTCGGGCGGGCGGTCGTCGGTCGCTATGGATCCGCTGAAGACGCTGGCCGAGGCGGGCGGGTACGACGATCCCGAGCGCTGGTGGGACGACGTGATCGAGTCGCGACGCGGTGGCGCCGAACCGTTCACGGTGATCGCCGACGCGATGCGGGAGCTGCGCCAAGGCGAAGAAGCGACAGGTCGCGAGGCGCAGCGTGAGGCCTACATGCGAACCGTTCTCCGGAAGGCGATCCGTGAAGGATTCGAACGGATCGCGGTGGTCTGCGGCGCCTGGCATGTGCCCGCTCTGGAACTACCGTTGCCTCCAGCAACACATGACGCGAGGATCCTGAAGGGTCTGCCGAAGCGGAAGGTCGCCTGTACCTGGGTGCCGTGGACGCACGGCCGGCTGGCGGCGGCGAGCGGGTACGGCGCCGGCATCACGTCACCTGGTTGGTACCACCACCTGTTCACCGCGCCCGACCAGATCACGACCCGTTGGCTCTCCAAAGTGGCGCAAGTACTGCGCGACGAGGACCTGCCGGTGTCCAGCGCGCATGTGATCGAGGCGGTGCGGCTCGCGGACACGCTGGCGGCGTTGCGCGAACGTCCGCTCGCCGGGTTGAGCGAGGTGACCGAGGCGACGCGGGCGGTCCTGTGCGGCGGGAACGACGTACTGCTCGACCTCGTGACGCGTGAGGCGGTCGTCGGCGAGCTGCTCGGGACGGTTCCGGGGGAGACTCCGCAGGCGCCGGTCGCGGCGGACCTGGCCGCGCAGGCGCGGCGGTTGCGGATGAAGCGGGATGCCGCCGAGCGGGTGGTCGAGCTCGACCTGCGGAAGCCGAACGACCTGGAGAAGTCCAGACTCCTGCACCGGTTGCGGATTCTCGGGATTCACTGGGGCGTTCCGGCTGCCGACGAGCGGCGAGCGCAGGGCACGTTCCGGGAGATGTGGCGGCTGGCCTGGGATCCCGGGCTCGAGGTCGAGTTGGTGGCCGCGGGCGCGCACGGTACGACGGTGCTCGGCGCGGCGACGTCCGTGATGCTGAAGGCCGCGGACTCGCCGACCCTGGCCGATGTCACAGCCGCGTTGGAGAAATCGCTCCTCGCCGATCTCGCGGAGGCGCTCCCTCCGCTGCTTCAGGGCATCGACACCCGCGCGGCGGCCGACGCCGACGTCGGGCATCTGATGGCGGCACTGCCCGCTCTCGCGCGAGCCTCGCGGTACGGCGACGTCCGCGGGACCGATACAGCCGGGCTGGCCTCGGTCGCGGGGCGGATGGTGTCGCGGGTATGCGCCGGTCTGGCGCGGACCGTTCACGGGCTGGATCCGGATGCGGCCGCCGCCGTACAGGAACTGATCGACGGGGTGCAGGACGCGACGGTGCTGCTGGCCGAGGACGTGCGGGTGGAGTGGCTGAACACGCTGCAGGGCTTGAGCGATCGGGCCTCGGTGCCGCCGTTGGTCCGCGGTCGGTTGACGCGGTTGATGCTGGACACGTCGCGGTTGCCGGATCACGAGGTGGCGCTGCGGCTCGGGCGTTCGCTGTCACCTGGCACGGCGACAGCGGACGCGGCTGGGTACGTCGAGGGGTTCCTCGCCGGTGGCGGGTTGTTGCTGGTGCACGACGAGCGGCTGCTGGCGATGGTGGACGGGTGGCTGGCGGAGATCCCTGACGATGCGTTCGTCGAGGTGCTGCCGTTGCTGCGGCGTACGTTCGGCACCTTCGCGGCGCCGGAGCGTCGCTCGATCGGCGCACGGGCCCGGGTGCTTTCGGATCCCGCTGCCGTGATCGTTGCTGACGACAACGAGCTGGACGCCGAGCTGGCGGCGACCGCGTTGCCGGTGGTCGCACAATTGCTGGGGGTCTCATGAGTGACGAGCGACTGCGCCGCTGGCGGCTCGTACTGGGCGGTGAGGCCGAGGAGGAGACCGGTACGACGTTGTCGGCCGAGGACCGCTCCGTCGATGCGGCGCTGGCCGCGTTGTACGACGCCGCCGAGGGGGAGTCGGGGACGCAACGGTCGGCCGGGTTGGGTTCGTCGGCGCCGAGGGTGGCTCGGTGGTTGGGTGACATCCGGCAGTACTTCCCGAGCACCGTCGTACAGGTGATGCAGCGGGACGCCGTCGAGCGGCTCGGGATCACCCGGATGCTGATGGAGCCGGAGCTGCTGGGCGCGGTCGAGCCCGACGTCCATCTGGTGTCCACGTTGCTCGCGCTCAACGAGGTGATGCCCGAGGAGACCAAGCAGACCGCGCGGGACGTGGTCGGCCGGGTGGTGGCCGAGCTCGAGGCGCGCCTCGCCGAGCGGACCCGGGCCGCGGTGACCGGTGCGCTCGATCGGGCCGGGCGGACGGCGCGGCCGCGGCACTCGGACATCGACTGGGACCGGACGATCCGGGCGAACCTCAAGCATTTCTCGCCGGCACTCGGGACGATCGTTCCGGAGCGGCTGGTCGGGTACGCGCGGCGGAACCACAGTGTGCAGCGGGACATCGTGCTGGCGATCGACCAGTCCGGGTCGATGGCGGAGTCCGTCGTCTACGCGTCGCTGTTCGGCGCGGTGCTCGGGTCGATCCGGACGTTGCGGACCTCCCTGGTCGTGTTCGACACCGCGGTGGTCGACCTGACCGATCAGCTCGAGGACCCCGTCGACGTGCTGTTCGGGACCCAGCTGGGCGGTGGCACGGACATCAACCGGGCGCTCGCGTACTGCGAGGAACTGGTCACGAAACCGGCCGAGACCGTGCTCGTGCTGATCTCCGACCTGTACGAGGGCGGGATCCGGGAAGAGATGTTGCGCCGGGCGCGTTCTTTGGTGGAGTCCGGCGTACAGGTGATTGCTCTGCTGGCGCTCGCTGACTCGGGTACGCCGTCGTACGACGCCGAGAACGCGGCCACGCTGGCCGAGCTCGGCGTACCGACGTTCGCCTGCACACCGGACAAGTTCCCCGACCTGATGGCCGCTGCCATCCGCCGCGAGGACATCGGCGGCTGGGCAGCGACCAACATCACCTGATCCTGAGAGGTACGTCGAGATGTCGACCGTCGAACTGACCCGATTCCGTGTGCTGCCGTCGCTGACCGAGGAACTGCTCGCGGCGCGCGCGGACATGCTGAAGGACTTCGAAGCGGACCGCGCCGGCTTCCTTGGTGCGCGGCTGGTGCAGCTCCCGGACAACGAGTGGCTGGACATCGTCGACTGGGCGACCCCCGCGGATTTCGCCGCTTCGCGTGAGAAGGGCGGCAACCTGCCCGGGATCGCGCGGTTCTTCGCGGCGATCGACTCGCTCGTCGTCGCCGAGGAAGGCGTCAGCGCGGCGTAATTCGCCTGACAGCCGTCGGTTGCGGTGCGACGGTGGCGGCATGGAGATCAGCGAGATCCGGCCGGACGAGTACGACCGGGCCGCCGAGTTGTGGGAGGCGTCGGTCCGGGCAACGCATACGTTCGTCACCGAGGCGGATCTCGACGTGTTCCGGCCGTTGGTCCGGGCGGCGTTCCCGGAGATCGCGCAGCTGGCCGGGCTACGCGGTGACGACGGGCTGCTGATCGGGTTCATCGGGGTGGCGGACGGGAACGTCGAGATGCTGTTCCTCGATCCGGCGTACCGCGGGCGCGGCGGCGGAACCCTATTGCTGCAGCACGCGTTCACGCACTTCGCCGCCACGTCGGTCGACGTCAACGAGCAGAACCCGGCCGCGGTCGGCTTCTACGAGCACCACGGGTTCCGCTTCGTGTCCCGCAGTACACACGACACCACCGGCAAGCCGTACCCGATCCTGCACCTCAAGCTCTAACCGGCGACCTCCAGGATATCGATCTCGGTGTACGGGTCGGCCTCGGCGAAGCGGAGGGCCCACTGGACGGCTTCCTCCTTGGTGTCGACGCGGATGATCGAGACGCCCGCGACGAGTTCCTTCGTCTCCGCGAACGGCCCGTCGATCACGCGCGGCTGGCCCGGCACGGGGAACGTCACCCGGGCGCCGCGAGAGCTCGGCATCAGGCCTTCGCCGAGCACCAGCACCCCGGCCTGACGCATCTCCTCGAGGACGGCGTCCGCCCGCTCCAGGATCTCCGGGTCCGGCGCGTTCCCGGCCTCCAGGCTGTCATTGGTCTTGTGCAGCAGCATGTACCTCATAGCGCTGACCTTAATGCGGTCCAGAACGCTTCCGGCACCTCATATTCGTGCCACGCCGCCACCTCGGCGATCTCCCGCGGGCTCCGCGCTCCCACGACCACGGCCGGTACGGCGGGATGCGTCAACGGGAACTGCACCGCGGCAGCCAGCAGAGGTACGTCGTACGCGTGGCAGACCTCCCGCAGTACGTCGATGCGTCGCAGCACGTTCTGCGGCACCCGCTCGTACCCGTGGGGTGCCCCGTCCGCGGTGTCAGCGAGCACCCCGCCGTGGAACACGCCGGCGGCGAGCACTGCCACCCCGAGCTTCTCGCACAACGGCAACAGCTCGTCGGCCCCGGACTGATCCAGCAGGTTGTAGCGCCCCGCCAGCAAGATCACGTCCACGCCGGTGGTTTCTCGAAGGAAGCGGGCGGCGACGTCGGCGTGGTTGACGCCGAGGGAGATGGCCCGGATCGTGCCGCGGCCGCGCAGGTCGACGAGGGCACGGAACGCCTCGGTCGACGCTTTCGTGAAGTCGAGTTCGGGGTCGTGGATGTGCAGGACGTCGACCCGGTCGATCCCCATCCGCTCCAGGCTCGCCTCGAACGAGCGGATCGTCGCGTCGTACGAATAGTCCAGCCGCGGCCCCATCCCGGCCGGTGGATCCGCCCAGATCGGCTGCACATCCGGCCCGCCCGGCTCGATCAGCCGGCCCACCTTCGTACACAGCACGAACTCGTCCCGCGGCCGCCCCCGCAACGCCAGCCCGGCCCGCTGCTCCGACAACCCGTACCCGTACACCGGAGCCGTGTCGAACAACCGCACGCCCAACTCCCAGGCCCGATCGATCGTCGCCACCGCCTGCCGCTCCGGCACCGCCGCGAACATCCCGCCGAGCGAGGCGAGCCCCAACCCCAGCTCACTGACCCGCAACCCCGTCCGCCCCAGCTCGACCGTCCGCATGCCCCCAGACGCTAGAGGGCCGCACCGACATCCGATGGTCGGCAGCTCGACAGGAGGTGTCCGTCTGCGTGCCCGACGTCCAAGCGTGGAGAGCCGAAGCCGATCCCCGTAGTGGATCTATACGTACTGTCGAGCTGCCGAGGGTGAGGGCTTCCCTCGGCGGGCGCGGGCACGGCACCATGCGGGGATGGGCGAGATCGCGGAGCGGTACCGGCGGCGTGCCGAGGCGTTCGAGCAGAAGGTCGCGGCGGTGCGTTCCGATCAGTGGGAGAACCAGTCACCGTGCGCGAAATGGACCGCGCGGGACGTGGTCGAGCACGTGGTCACGATGCATGCGGTGATGCTCACGCCGGTCGCACGCAAACTGGAGCCGGCGGACGACCCGCTGACGGCGTTCCAGGAGGCACGGGCCGCGATCGAGGACGTACTCGACGACCCGGTGGCCGCGCTGACCGAGACCGACACCCCGTCCGGGCGGCTGACGACCGAGCAGCACATCGACCAGGTGGTGTCCGACGACCTCGTGCTGCACGGCTGGGACCTGGCCCGCGCCACCGATCAGGACGAGACGATGGACCCGGCCGACGTCCAGCGGCTGTGGGCGGCGGCGGTCGCGATCCCGCCGGAGCTGATGACCAAGTACCGGACACCCGGCGCGTTCGGCGAGGGCATCGAGGTGTACGGCGCCGAAGTACCGGTCGAGCCGGAAGCGCCGCTCCAGGACCGCCTACTCGGCCTCCTCGGCCGCGAGCCCTGAACCAGCTTCAGCCGGCAATAAGACGCGAGACGTCGCTCGGGGCGTAGTAGCTGCTCGGGTCGTCGCAGAGCGGCGCCTGGATCAGCTGCCCCGGATCCTGCATGAGAAGCGCATGCCCCTCGGCGATCGCCGGGTCCAGGTACTCGTGGCCCGGGAGGTCCGCAACCGCCGTACGGCAGCCGAGGGCCATGCCTTCGAACAGCGCAGTGGTCGAGACTCCGACCTGGTACGTCGCAGTCGCCAGCAGATCGAGCGTGCTGCCGCCGGTGGACAGCTGTACGCCGGGCGGAATCGGGTAGGGGTGCTCACTCGGGTGCAGGCGATAGAGGACCTCCAACTCCGGGTACTCCTTGGCGACCGCGTCCGCGACCTCCACCAGTTCGGTGCCGACCGTGCCCTGTGACAGGAAGACCACCCGCCGCGGGTCCTTGGGCCCGGGCGGCGGCAGGAACGGCGCACCCATCACCTCGGTCCGCATCCCGGCAGGCAGGTCGGCGACATCGGTCCAGTACGACCCGAAGCACCACAGCTCGTCCGGCTGATCCGCGACAACCGGCCGGCCCGGGTAGCTGTACCCGAGGTGGAACGGGCTGATCGCACCATGCTGCAGTTCGACGACGCGGATCCCGAGATCGCGGGCGGCGCCCACGATGTGCTGGTGGAAGTACGCGACCACCAGATAGACCGTCGTGATCCGGTGCTTCTTGAGGAGAGCGCGGTACAGGGCCCGGAGCCGTAGATGCTTCGGGACCTCACGGGCCAGCAGCGCGCCGATCGGGACCTGGACACCGGTGAGTTTCTCCAGCGCGGCCGCGATCCCGCGGTCGTCGGCGGTCCGGGGATGGATCGCGCCGGCGGCCGACGTGAAGAAGTCCAGGTTCTTGCTGCCCGGGAGCGGGGTGCCGTTGATCCCGGAGTCCAGGATCAGGGCGCGGTCGCCGAGCGCCGCGCGGAGCTCGTCGGTGTAGATCTCGACACCGTTCGGTTTCCGCGGATGCGGTACGACGAGGGCGTCGTACCGGCCGGGGAACGGGGTGCGCGTGACGATCCCGGCCACGTGTCTCCCGACCAGGGCGGCCTTGTCGTACCGCGTACGGCGTACCGGATGCGGCGCGCCGTGGATCCCGGTGCGGCGGGTCAGCTCATGGAAGACGCGCATCCGGATGATCGGCCAGGGGTGCGCTCCCCGGATCTGCCACCCGAGCAGCTCCAGGTCCCGTTCCACCGTCCAGATCGCCCGGCACAGCTCCGCCACCGTCGGCCGAACCGTGCCGTTCCCGGTACTCGTCATGGTTGATCCCTACTATCCCAGCGAGACTGCCGACGCCCGAGAAGAACCGGCGGACTGCCTTCAGCAGGTGCGTCTTCCGGCCGAGCAGCAGCCCGGCGAGGGCGAACCCGATCGCCGAGATCACCCGGGCCGAAGCATAGGCCAGGACCAGGACGTAGCTGATCACGCCCGGGCGGATCAGCAGGCGGCTGATCGTGTCGCCGCTGCCCGAACGGAACGCCCGCCGTACCAGCCAGCGTAGCGTCGTGCGGCCGACCGGGACCTCCTCCGCGATCACCGCCTCCTCGCACCAGACGATGCGGAACCCGGCGCGGTGCACGCGGAGGAAGAAGTGCAGGTCGCTGGAGCCGGTGTACCGGAACGCGGGGTGGAATCCCGGTGTGACCGCGTGGTAGACGCGGCGGCTGACCAGCGTGTTGTTCGTGTACGCCTTCCGGAGCTCCTCGCCGGTGGTGTGCCGGCCGGTGGAGTCGTGGACGTCGCTGTAGGCGTTCCACGGCGGCGCGCCGGGCGGGAGATTGCCCTTCACCGGGCCCGTCACGACGTCGGCGCCGGTGGATTCCCACGCCTCGAGCAGCGTCGCCAGCCAGCCCGGCGGGGCGACCTCGTCGTCGTCGACGAAGATCAGCGCGTCGTCGTTCCAGCACAGCTCGACGGAACGCTCCCGCGCGAACGGGATCCCCGGCTCCGCTTCCACGACCGACGCGATCGGGTACGGCGTACCGTCCCCGAACTCCTCCAGCACCCGCGCGGCCGACCCTTCCGCGTCGTTGTCCACCACGACGATCCGGATCGCGTACTCCCCGCCCGAAGGGAGCTCCTGAGCCTGCAAACTGGTCAACAACCCCCGCAACAGAGCAGGTCGCCTGAAGGTAATCACCGCGATGGCGACACTCGTGCTCATGGCGCCCGAGACTATCGGTCCCACCCAACAACCGCCCATCCACCGCGTGTGAGATGACGCGCCACCCTCCAAAGGGCACCGCTCCGCGGCAGCAACTGCGTCAGGCGTCGGAGGGGCCTGGTTCCCAGGCGGTTGGCTGGGACCAGGTGTCGGCTCGGCGGATGGTCTGCCAGAACCAGGGGAGTTTGGCTTCGGTGTAGGCGGCGCCGTCGTGGGGGTGTTGGGCGGCGAGCTGGCGTTTGAGGTGCTCGTACGGTGCGAGTTCGGCGGGGTGCGCGCGCAGGTAGTCGCGGAGGAGGAGCGGGAACTGCTGGGAGAAACTGCCGAGCTTCCGGACGTGGATGTGGGTGCGGGGGTCGCCGGGGCGTTCGCGGAAGTAGCGTTTGGTGCGTTCGGGATTGTCGGCGCGGTAGACGTACCCGAGCCCCTCCAGCGGGACGCGGAACGGGTCGACCGGATCCAGCGCGGCGACGGAGATCTGGATGTCGACGACGGGCTTGGCAGCGAGTCCGGGTACGGCGGTGGAGCCGATGTGATCGATCCGGAGCGCGACACTCCCGAGCGCCGCGCGTAGACGGCCGCCGAGCTCGGCGAAGCGGTCGGCCCACGTGGCGTCGTACGCCTCGATCCGGATCACGCGCCGACTCATGGCGCCCGAGACTATCGGTCACGGGCCCGTCTGAGGTCCGGGAACAACCGCCGGCGACTGGGAACAGGCAATTGCGTGTCACCGCACTCCGTGGGGTGTTCCCAGTTCGGTCAGCTCAGGGGTTGGTGGGGGTGATGGAGATGAGGGGGAGGCCGAGGTCGCGGATTCGGGCGAGAAGGCCGTGGAGTGCGGACTGGTCGGCGATCGGGCCGCGGAGTGTGGTGGTGTCGTCGGGTTCGGGGATGAGCGTGAAGCCGGCGAACCAGCCGGACCAGCTCGGGTCGAGTCGACCGGCGACCCGGACCTCGTAGACGGTCAACTTCCGACCGCGACCGGCTGCCGCACCGACGTCGTCGTGCGCCAGAGTGAGTAGCCGAGGGCGATCATCGCGATGCCGTTCGGGTAGGCCAGCAGGCGGTACAGCGAATCCGGCGCCACGGCCAGCGCTGCCGAGACGAGACCGCCGACGGCCAGCAGGACCGTCGCCCAGCGAGCCAGCACCCGGGCGCGGAAGAGCGCGATTCCGAGCAGCAGGCCACCGGCCAGGTAAGCGAATCCCTGCACCTTGAGGATCGTCCCGAGCGTCCCGATGTCGCCGGTCGGATGGCCGCCGGTCGCGGCTTCGACCACGTCTCGCACGTACCCGGGGCTCGTGTCCGCGATCGACGGCAGGACGTACCCCGAGACATACGTCGTGCCGATGATCAACAGGTAGCCGAACGCGAGTACGACGTACCCGATGAGGCCGACGACGCCGTTGCGACGGATCTGGCTCAGGTACAGGCCGGTGATCCCGACCAGGGCGAGCGCCGCCATCAGCAGCTTCAGCGTGTTCCGTACGGCGAGCTCGGTCGTGCGGATCGAGTCGACGTCAACGTGCGGGTGCCCGATCTGTACGCCGATGAAGATCGCTCCGGCAGCGACGGCGGCGGCGCCGGCGGCTCGGGTCAGTGTGGTTGCGGTGACAGTCATTCCCAGCTCCCTCGTTCGTGGTACTCGGAACGTAGGCCGCGAGGTGGGGAGAACGCGTCACCACATGTGGTGACTCAGAGCAGGCCGCGTTCGCGGGCGCGACGTACGGCGCCGGAGCGGTTGGTGGCACCGAGCTTGGCGAAGATGCGTTTGGTGTGCGTGCGCAGGGTGTTCAACGAGACGTAGAGCCGGCGTGCGATCTCCGGGCCGGTGAGCTCGGTGTCGAGGAGCCGCAGTACCTCGAGTTCCCGCTCGGTCAGCGGGTCCGGCAACGCGGTCGGTGCCTTCAGCAGCCGGCGTACGAGGGGTTCGTCGGGGGCCGCGTCCTGCAGCAGGGCGAGCATCGGAGCGCCTTCGTCCAGAAACAATCGCACGTACCGGTCAGGCTCCGGTGCTGCGGCGAGCGCCTGACGCAGGGCGGCGAGCGCATCGGACCGTTCGCCGCGCTGGTGAAGCGCAAGCGCTCGCAGTACGTCGATCTCCAGCCGGCTGCCCGCCCGTCGTGAGGCGTCCCCGCGCAGCCGATCCAGGAGCCCGAGTACGTCGTCACCTCGGTGAATCAGCAGCCGCGCGAGGGTGAGCTGCTCGTACTCGTGCAAGTACGACACCGTGTCCGAGATCCCAGTGGCCCACGCTCCGGCCGCGACGAGGTCCCCGGCCGCGAGGTAGACCCGCGCCCGCAGCGCCGCGATCGGCTTCAGCTCCGGATACGACCCGCGCCGGTACAGGTCCTCCGCGCCGTCGAGCAGCGCGAGAGCAGCAGCGCAGTCGCCGCGCGCGACCTGTACCTGTGCCATCGCGACGTGCCGGCGGTGCCGGTTCTCGGTGATCGAACCGTGCTCGGCGAGGATCCGTGAGGTCTCCAGATGTGCTTCCGCGCCGGCGAGGTCGTTCAGCTCCCGGTCCAGCTCGGCCAAGCCGACGTGCAGGTCCGCCGTGACCCGCGGATACGGCTCGCCGTTGCGGGTTGCAGCCGCGAGCGCCTGCTCAAACGTTTTCCTCGCCTGCGACGGCCGTCCCGCCGCCATCCACAGATCGCCCATCACCACCGTGCTGTCGTGCACATCGGTCAGGTTGCCTGCCGCCCGCAGACTCCGAACCGCCGTCGCGAACGTCGTCAACGCCTCCTCGACGTCGCCCGCCGCCCACGTGGCCAGCGCGACGAACCCACCCGCGGCGCCCCGGATGAAATGATCGTCGGCCCCGGCCAGTTCCAGTGCCCGCTCGGCGCACCGAACCGTGGCGGCGACCTCACCACGCGCCTGGGCCAGCGCCGCCCGATAGACCAGGACCAAGGCCGGCGCGGTGCGCAGATCCTCCGTGTCCGCCCACGCCCCGTCCACAGCCGGACCGGCCGTCAACGCGGCCTCGGCGTCATCGAGCCAGCGCGCCATGTGGTCCAGTTCGCCGGCCATCATCGACGACCACGCCCTCGCGATGCAGAGCACCGGACGCCGCCGTGCGACAGACTCCGGCAGCGACCGGATCCAGCTCAGCAGCAACGAGTCCTGCCGCGTACGCCGTACCTCCGGCAACGCCTCCTCGATCAAGAACGCGGCCCGTTCCTGATCGCCTGCCGCCAGCGCATGCCGTACGGCGTCTGGAGCCATCCGCTCCGCGGCATACCACTCGCCGGCCGCTCGATGCAGCGCCGGCAGCTCCTCCGGCCGCTCGGCGAGCAGACGAGCACGCAGTACGTCGCGGAACAGGTGGTGGTACCGGTACCAGGTCCGGTCGGCGTCCAGCGCGACCAGGAACACGTTTCCCCGATCCAGCTCGTCAAGGATCCGGGCGCTGTCCGCCGTACCGCTGACCGCGTCGCACAGCGGCCCGGTCAACCGCTCGAGAACCGCCGTACGCAGCAGGAAATCCCGGATTTCCGGGCGTTGCCGCGCCAGCACCTCGGCCGCCAGATAGTCGATGACGAACCGATGGCTGCCGGTGAACGCCTGGAGGAACCCGGAAATATCGGAAACTCCGCGCAACGACAGCGCCGCCAGCTGGAGTCCCGCGACCCAGCCCTCGGTCCGCCCTTCCAGCGCCCGTACGTCGTTTTCCGTGAGCCGCAGCCCCATGACGTCGTTGAGAAACGCACCCGCCTCCGCACCGGCGAACCGCAGGTCGTCGACGCGGATCTCCGTCAACTGCCCGCGACCCCGCAGCCGAGCCAGCGGAAACGGCGGATCCGCCCGCGTCGCCACCACCAGATGCAGCTGATCCGGCAAATGATCGAGCAGAAACGCCACCGCCTCGTGGACGTCCAGTGCTTCGATCACGTGGTAGTCGTCGAGCACGAGCACCGACTGCAGGTCCGCCTGAGCGGCGTAGTCGTTGACCAGCGCAGTCAGCGCGGCCGTCGTCGGTACGTCGGCCGCGGGCGGCGCCACCCGGATACCGGGCAGGGCCGCCCAGAGGTGCGCCAGGAACCGGGGAAGCGCGTTGTCGCCGTCGTCGAGCGACAGCCAGCCCACCCGCTCGTGGCCGGCCGCCCACTCGGCGACGAGCGTCGTCTTGCCGAAACCGGCCGGTGCGGAGACCAGCGCGAGCCGATGACCGGGCTCCAGAGTGCTGTCCAGCCGCGCCGTCAGCCGTGGTCGCCCCACCAGCCCCGACCGTCGAGCCGGGGGGAACAACTTCGTGGCGAGCACCGTGGTCGGCACCCTCCGGATCATAGATCGCGGGAAGCTGTAACGCCGAGGGTCGCTCCAACGATTTAAGGCGAGGACCGAAAGTGGTCGGTTCACTCAACTTGGGGGTCCCCGTTGTCCCGTCCCACCCAACTGCTGCGCCTGGCCGTGCCCGCGGCCCTCGTCGCAGCCGGCCTGGTCGCCCTCTCCGGATCGTCCGGCACCGCCGCGATCTCCGCCGGGCCGAACGTCCTGCACGCGAAGTTCCGCCCCGGCACCGCCGACGGCCCCGCGTACGACGCCAAGTCCGTGATCGTGAAGTTCAAGCCGAAGGCAACCACCTCGGCCCGGAAGGCCGCGCTGGCGAAGGCCAAGGGCACGCCTGACGTGTCCGTCACCTCCGACGTGGTCACGGTGACCGGTGACACCTCGGCGCCCGAGCTGCTGAAGAAGGTCAAGGCCGACCCGTCGGTCGAGCTCGCCTCGCTGAACTACATCCGGAAGAAGTCCGCGACCCCGAACGACTGGCTGTACACGAACTACCAGAAGTACCTTTCGACCGTCCGCGTCAACACCGCCTGGGACCTCTCGAAGACCGCCGGAGCGCAGACGATCGGCGTCCTCGACACCGGTGTCGACGCCGGCCACCCGGACCTGGCCGGTCACCTGCTACCGGGCTACAACACGTTCAACACGGCCCTGCCCCCGAATGACGGCGACGGTCACGGTACGGCGGTGACCGGCATCATCGCCGCTGGTACCAGCAACGGGATCGGCGTCGCCGGTGTCGCCTGGAACGCGAAGGTCCGCCCGGTCAAGGTGCTCGACGACGGCGGCTCCGGCGACGACTCGAACCTGATCAACGGCATCAACTGGGCGGTCAAGAACGGCGTCCGGGTGATCAACATGTCGCTCGGCGGCGAGGGCGACAACCCCGTCCTGCACCAGGCGATCCAGAACGCGGTCAACGCCGGCGTCGTCCTGGTCGCCGCGGCCGGCAACACCGGCGGCGACTCGTCGAACCACTTCCCGGGTGCCTACCCGGAGGTCCTCTCGGTCGGTGCCACGACCCCGGCCGGCGTACTGACCAGCTTCAGCAGCTACGGCGCTGCGGTCGACATCGCCGCGCCCGGCTACGACATCACCAGCACCGCGCCCCGCGCGCAGACCCCGGCCGGCTACGAGCCGTACTGGCTCGGCCTCGCCGGTACGTCGTTCTCGTCCCCGATCGTCGCCGGTGTCGCCGCCCTGGTCCGCAACAAGTGGCCGTCGTACACCCCCGCTCAGGTGATGGCGCGCCTGAAGGCAACCGCCCGCGACGCAGGCCCGCGCGGCAACGACCCGTACTACGGCGCCGGCATCCTGGACGCCTATCAGGCCCTCGGCGGCCGGTGGACCACGGACTTCGCCCAGGGTGTCGCGGACACCAACGACCAGCCGTCCCGCGCGGGTGAGCTGATCGCCGGCGTCGCGGTCTCCTCGACGATCAGCGTCGAAGGCGACGTCGACTGGTACAAGCTGCCGACCGACTACGCGCACCAGGTCCGGATCGACGTCAGCGGCCCGATGTTCGACTCGGGCGCCTTCGCGCAGAACTTCGGCCCGGTCGTGTCGGCGTACGACGAGAACCTCAAGCCGCTCGCCTTCGTGCAGAACCCGGAGCCTCCGACCGACAGCGACGGGTACGAGATCCCGCAGCCGCTGACCGCATCGACGTACGTCACCGTCCCGGCCGGACCCATGTACGTCGCCGTCCGGAACGCCAACGGGTCGCGGGACAGCCGCGCGTACTCGCTGAAGATCACCAACGCGGACGGCACTGTCGGCACCGCGCAGCCCGACCCGTACCCCGTCCTGGACGCGCTGCCCGGGAACCTGTCCTCCGGCGTGTCGATCCTGGCCAAGCCCACGGTCACCTTCCCGCGGAACGTCGACGAGAACAGCGTCACCAACGGCGGCGTGAAACTGCTCAACGGCAAGACCGGTGCGGTGATTCCGGCGACCGTCACCTACGACCACGACATCCGCAAGGCGGAGATCACGCCGACGTCCCCGTTGGCCGAGGCAACGCCGTTCCGGATCGTCGTCGACGGTGTCGTCTCGCTCGATCCCACGGTGCCGATGGTGCCGTTCAGCTCGGTGTTCAGTACGGAGGATCGCGCCCCGGGTCCGGTGCAGCTCGTCGGGACCGGCGCCTACCTGGCCGCCAACCTGACGTGGACGATCCCGCCGACCACGGATCTCGACCAGGTGATCATCCGTCGCAACGTCGGGAGCAAGGCGCCGACGCCGACGACCGGGACGCTCGTGTACGCGGGCACCGGGGACTGGGTGAAGAACACCGGGCTCGCGCAAGGTACGACGTACACGTACGCCGCCTGGATCAAGGACCGTGCCGGCCACTACAGCGCCCAGCCCGCGGTGAAGCAGTTGCTCGGGATGAAGTCGGGGATCGCGGTGACGTCGACGCTGATCAACTACGGCGGGGCGATCACGATCAAGGGCAGCACGCTGCGGATCGACAACGTGGCGTACGCCGGCTTGCCGGTGAACGTCTACGTACGGCCGAAGAACTCGTCCAAGTTCGCCTTGCTGGCGGCGCTCAAGACGTCGTCGACGGGCACGCTGTCGCTGACGCACAAGCCACTCGTGTCGTCGGTCTACATGCTGACGTTCCCCGGTAACGCGCTCCTGATGGGCACGCGCACCGTCGACGTCACCGTCCAGGTCAAGCCGACGATCTCGGCCACGCTGTCCCCGGCCTCCATCCGCCTCGGCGCCACCACCGCCTTCAGCGGGTACGTCGCCCCGGCACACGCCGGCCAACTGGTCTACCTGCAGCAGTACGGCAGCAAGGTCTGGAAGTCGATCGCCTCGGTGAAACTCAGCACCTCGGGCAAGTACGCCTTCGGCATCAAGCCCGCCCTCCGCGGCCAGATCGCCTACCGCGTCTACTTCCCCGGCGACGCCGACCACGCCCCGGCGTACACGGTCAACAAGATCGTCACCGTCAGCTGATGGGACCTGCCCCACTGTACCTTTGAGTACAGTGGGGCAGGTGGAGACGGTTGAGCGGTTGATTCGTAGTACGCAGGAGTTGTTGTGGGAGCGGGGGTATGTGGGGACCTCGCCCAAGGCGATTCAGCGGGCTGCGGAGGCCGGGCAGGGGAGTATGTATCACCACTTCGCCGGGAAGGCGGAGCTGGCCAAGGCGGCGATCGAGCGGTCGGGGGCCGAGCTGCGGGCGGCCGCCGACGTGCAGCTGGCCGGTGCGGGTACGGCGGCCGAGCGGATCAGCGGGTATCTCGGGCGGGAACGGGACGTGCTGCGCGGATGCCAGGTCGGGCGGCTGGCGGCGGATCCGGACGTGGTTGCGGATCCGGAACTGCGGGCACCGGTCGCGGAGACGTTCGAGTGGTTGCGGACGCGACTGGCCGAGGTGGTTGCTGAGGGCAAGCGTACGGGCGAGTTCCCGGACTCGCTGGACCCGGAGCGGACCGCCGCGACGATCGCCGCCGTACTGCAGGGTGGGTACGTGCTCGCCCGGGCGGCCGGATCGACCGAACCGTTCGAGCTGGCCGTCCAGGGACTCGTCGACCTGTTGGGAGCGAAATGAAGATCGGTGCGGTGTTTCCGCAGCTCGAGATCGGCGCGGACCCGAAGGCCGTACGCGACTGGGCGACGACCGTGGAGGACGCCGGGTACAGCCACGTGCTCGCGTACGACCATGTGCTCGGCGCCGATCCGGCGAACCGTCCGGGATGGACCGGATACACCGACAAGTCCTTGTTCCACGAGGTTTTCGTGCTGTTCGGGTACCTGGCGGCGATCACGACGAGGCTCGAGCTCGTCACCGGCGTACTCGTCCTGCCACAGCGCCAGACCGCGCTGGTCGCGAAACAGGCGGCCGAGGTCGACGTACTGAGCGGCGGCCGCCTCCGCCTCGGCGTCGGCATCGGCTGGAACCAGGTCGAGTACCAGGCGCTCGGCGTACCGTTCAGGCAGCGTGGGGCGCTGCTGGAGGAACAGGTCGACGTACTGCGCAGGCTCTGGGCGGATCCGGTGATCTCGTTCGACGGCAAGTACCACGAGATCGAGGAGGCCGGGCTGAATCCGCTGCCCGGGCGCGAGATCCCGATCTGGTTCGGCGGCAGCGCGGACGCCGTACTGCGTCGCACCGGGCGGATCGGCGACGGCTGGATGCCGCAGTCCCCGCCGGACGAGAAGGCGCGCGATCAGCTGGCGATGATCCGTGAAGCGGCGGAGGCGGCCGGGCGCGACCCGCAGTCGATCGGTATCGAAGCGCGGCTGACGCTCGGCGCCGTACCCGAACAGGACTGGCGCGCCTTCGCCGACGGCTGGCGCGACCTCGGCGCGACCCACCTCGGCGTCAACACCATGAAGATGGGCCTGTCCCGCCCGGAGGAGCACGCCCAGGTCCTCCGCGACGTACTACCGCGCCTGCGCAACTGACGGCACGTACGCCGCGAACGGGCTGCTGCGGAACCATCCCGGGAAGTCCTTGCACAGCCGCGGCGGACCGATCAGCTCGACGCGTCCGGTCCGGATCGCCTGCGGATACGGCAACTGTTCGAGGTGCAGGTCGACGAGCGTCCTCGCGTCGGTCCGGCAGACCAGGTCCTCGGCGTACCCGCTGGATCTGCTGCACAGCTCAGGTTGCGGCCGGCGAAGCAACAACCAGTACTGCTCCGCGGGACGATCACGCAGCTCGAACCTGACCACGGTCGTACCGTCCGGGATCTTGTCCAGGTCCACCAGCTTCATCGTTGCCCAGAGCACGTACGCCGGCTCCAGGTGCCCCGGCTCGATCTCCAGCCAGCGCGCGCCCCACTGCCCCATGACATCCAGCACGGGCCGCAGCGCCTGCCCCATCTCGGTCAGCCCGTACGTGACGGACCGGCCGTCGACGGTACGACGCAGTACGCCGTGGCGCTCGAGGACGTCGAGCCGCTGGGCGAGCAGCGCCGTGGAGATACCGGGCGCTCCTTGACGGATCTCGTTGAACGTCCGGCACCCGTTCAACAGGTTCCGCACGATGATCGGCGTCCAGCGTTCCGCCAGGAGTTCGGAGCTCCTGGCGATCGGACAGAACTGGCCGTACCCGCGCACACCTTCAGAGTCGTCCTGCCCCGGCCGGAAGGCACCTTCAGATTTTGATGTTGCCCTGTACCTGCGGCCGGACGACTGTGGAAGTACATCCAGGCGAAGGCGGTGGGGACGATGACAGGGCACGCACATGTGGTGACATCGGGCGAGGGGCGGACCGTCGACCTCGGAGTGGCGCGGATGCGGGTGCTCGCCGACGACGCCGTCACCGGCGCGTTCTCGCTGACCGAGTTCGCGGGTGAGGCCGGCGGGCCGTGGACGGTGCCGCACCTGCACCACGGGTTCGAGGAGTCGTTCTTCGTACTGGACGGCGAGTTCACGTTCACCGTCGGCGGTGAGCCGATCGCGGCCGCGGCCGGCACGTACGTCCTGGTCCCGAAGGACACCGCGCACACCATCACGGCCGGGCCTGGCGGCGGCCGGTTCCTGACGCTGATGGTGCCCGGCGGCCTGGAGAAGATGTTCGTCGAACTCGGCGAACTGCCGGCCAACGCGATCACCGACCCGGTGGCCCGCAAGGAGGTCTCGTCCCGCTACGACTCCATACCGGTCTGAAGGTATCTCCCGAGGGCTCCCGATCCTCCGAACAGGTAAGGGGAGACTCGTCGGGAGGAAACACTCATGGACTCCGAGGACTTCGAGAAGCGGACGTACAACTACCTACGGCTGGCGATGATCGCAGCCCTGATCCTGCTCGGGGTGGCGGTGCTGCGCGAGCACGGCAAGGCGCCGTCGGGCTGCTGGCAGGGATCGATCAGTGCGTACTACTACACGCCGGTACACGCGGTGTTCATCGGCTGCCTGGTCACGGTGGGCGTGTGCATGATCGTCCTGAAAGGCAAGACGACTTTCAAGGACGTGCTGCTGAACATCGGTGGTCTGCTCGCCCCGGTCGTCGCCTTCGTGCCGACGCCGAACGCGGGCAGCTGCTGGTCCGAAGAGGTCATCTCGCGGCAGGCGGCAGCGGACATCGGGAACAACATGTTCGCGTACTTCGTGGTCGGCGGCCTGGCCCTGCTGGCCTCGCTCGTCATCGGGCTGACTTCGAAGAAGAAGGCGAAGTGGACCTGGAAGCAGTACCTGGGACTGGTGGTTTCGGTGGCCCTCTGGCTGGCGGGGATCATCTGGTTCGCCGCTTCGCGGGAGACCTTCGACCGCAGGGCGCACTACCTGGCAGCTGCTCTCCTGTTCGTGGTCATGATCGTCATCGTCTCCCTGAGCACGATGGGGCAGCGTCACCTGCCTGCGCGAGCGCCGGAGCGGAAGGTCTTCACAGGTGCCTACGGCGTGATCGCGGCTGCGATGTTCGTCTCCTTGGCGATCGGACTCATCGCCTGGGGCAAGGCGCTCCTCGCGGTCGAGACCGCTTTGCTCGCGCTGTTCCTGCTGTACTGGATCCTTCGGACCGTTGAACAGTGGCGCGCGGGCCACGAAACCACCGCGGAGACGCCGGCGGAACTCACCAAGCTATGAACGAGGCCCGCAGGGGCGCGACACAGGTTATTGCGTGTCTCCAGTCACCAGATCCTGTCCGCGGCCACCAGTTCGGCGCGCCGCACCAGGGGCCAGACGGTTTCCCGACGGAAGGGCGGTGTCCGGGTGGTCTGCTGGTCGCGACTCGGGTCAATCCTTTGCCGCACTGAGCGGACGGTTCGCGGTGGAGCCGCGGATGGCGAGGGGACAGGGGAGGGTGACGATCTGGGTGGGGCGGTCGGGGTCGGCGATGCGGTCGCGGAGGAGGTCGATGCCGGTTTCGACGATGGCGTGGACGGGTTGTTCGACCGAGGTGAGGTCGAAGGATTCCCAGGCGGCCATGTCGGTGTTGTCGAAGCCGATCACCCAGACGTCGTCGGGGACGTGGGCGCCGATCGCGCGGGCGCCGTCGAGGATGCCGAAGGCGAGCAGGTCGGTGATCGTGTAGATCGCGGTCGGCGGCTTCTTGCGGGACAGTAGTTTCTCGGCGGCGGCGTGGCCGTCGGCGTGCGGGACCCCGACCGTGATCACGTTGCTGGGCTTCAGCTTCACGCCGGCGTCGGCCAGCGCGGCGCGGAACCCGGCGTCGCGGTCGCGTGAGGTGTTCCCGGTCGCCCGGAGCGTCACCAGCCCGATGTCGGTGTGGCCGGCGTCGACGAGGTACCGGCCGGCGTCGTACGCGCCCTGCCAGTTGTCGCCGACGACCTGGTCGCAGTCGAGCCCGTCGATCCCGCGGTGCAGCAGCACGGTCGGCGTCCCGGACGCGAGCGCCATCGTGTGCAGTTTCGAGTCGTACGTCGCCGACGTCAGCACGAACCCGTCGACGAGTCGCTGCTGGAGGACCGCGGCGACCGTTTCCTCGGGATCGTGCTCGATGTTCCACAGGATCATGTGCAGGCCCATCGAGCTCAGCACCCGGCCGATCTCGTCGAGCAGCTCGGCATGGAACGGGCTGGTCACCCGGGTCATGAACACGCCGATGGTGTCGGTCCGGCCGGTCTTCATCGCCCGGGCGAGGGCGTTCGGCGTGTAGTTCGCGTCCTTCAGCACCTGCAGGACCCGGGCTCGGGTCTCCGGGTTGACCTTCGGGTTGTTGGTCAGCACCCGCGACACGGTCGCCTGCGACACCCCGGCCAGACGCGCCAGGTCGCGACTCGTCGGTGGTCGTGTCATCGTCCGCCTCCCCTCGTGATCCCCGAACCCTACTGAAGAGTGTGCGCACCAGGCGTTGACCACGCCAAGAGACGTGTGTATACGTATTCAGTATCTGGAAGTGTATACGTATTCATCCCTCGCGGATGGGAGATTCCGGTGCAGACCAACCTCTCCAACCTGAACCGCCGCAGGTTTCTCGCCGGTCTGACGGGACTGACGGCCGCCGGCCTGCTGGCCGGCTGCGGTGGCAACGGCAACGCAAGCAGCGGCGGCAAGAAGGGCCTGACCTTCCTCAACTGGGAACAGGTCAAGGGCAACCCGCTGGAGCAGGCGATCCAGGCGTTCGAGAAGGACTCGGGAACGCAGGTCACCATCCAGCCCGCGGTCACCCAGGAGTACGACACCAAGATGCGCACCCTGATCGCCGGCGGCAGCCCGCCGGACGTGATGCGGATCAACGACGACTTCGTCCGCGGCTTCTCCCAGCAGGGGGCGCTGCTCGACCTGAAGCCCTACATCGAGAAGGACAAGCTCGACACGTCGCAGTACGCCAAGGAGACGTTCGAGTTCCCCCTGCAGCCGGACGGTTCGCACACCGCGTGGGTGCTCGGGTACCAGCCGCGGCTGATCTTCTACAACGCCGATCTGTTCAAGCAGGCCGGCGTACCGCTGCCGCCGACGACCTGGTCGTCGCAGGGCTGGACCTGGTCGGACTTCGAGGCGGCTGCGAAGAAGCTCACCGACCCGGCGAAGAAGCAGTACGGCGCTCTCGTGTACCTGGACACCGGCTACGAGCAGACGTTCACCGTCAACCACGGCAGCGAGACTGGCATCTTCTCCAAGGACGGCACACAGTTCACGCTGCCCGGGTCGAAGGAGGTCGAGGCGCTGCAGTGGGCGACCGACCTGACCTGCAAGGACAAGGTGCAGCCGCCGTGGTCGATGCTGCAGCAGGACAATGTGCAGAACCAAATGTTCGCTCAGGGAAAGATCGCGATGATGTTCGCGACCTTCGGCACGGTCCCGTACCTGCGGTCCGCGGTCAAGGATTTCACCTGGGACGTCGCCCCGCCGCCTGGTGACGTGGAGCAGAGGACCGAGTCGAGCGTGATCGTGTTCTGCGTCCCGAAGAAGGCGAAGAACCCGGACCAGGCCTGGGAGCTGCTCAAGTACCTCGCGAGTGAGGACGGCGGCAAGCTCCTGCTCCAGGGCGGCGCCTTCACGCCGATCAACCTGAAGGCCGCGGCCGAGCTGGCGCCGAACGGGAAGGCACCCGAGCACATCGGGCTGTTCGCCGAGGCGGCCAAGCATCTCACCGCGACCAACCAGACGAAGAACACGATCGGCGCCCGCGAGCTGTACCGGCCGGCGCTGGACACCGCCTACAACTGCGAGAAACCCGTCGGTGACGTGCTCCAAGGCGTCAAGTCCCAGGTGGAGAACGCGTTGAAGGGTTGATGTCGATGGCAACCATCACGATGGCGCGGGACCGCGGCGGCGTCCAGGTGGCCGACGTCCGGCGGGCGCGGCGCCGGCAGAACCTCACCGGCTGGCTGTTCATCAGCCCGATCGTGGTCGGCGTCGTGGCCTTCCAGTTCTTCCCGATCCTGGTCTCGATGGCCGCGTCGCTGACCGACTGGAACGGGATCGCGGCCCCGAAGTTCGTCGGGTTGCGGAACTTCACCGAAATGTTCGGCGACGATCCTCTGTTCCTGCAGACCTTCAAGAACACCGTCTACTTCACGCTGGCGAGCATTCCGTTGACGATCGGCATCGGGCTGGTACTGGCGTTGCTCTGCGCCCGCCCGATCCGGGGTGTCGCGTTCTTCCGGACGGCGTACTTCGCGCCGTACGTCACGAACGTGGTGGCGATCGGGTTCGTCTGGTTCTGGTTCTTCCAGCCGGACAACGGGGTGATCAACGGGCTGCTCGACCAGCTCGGGATCCACGGCCCGCAGTGGCTGTCGAGCTCGAGCTGGGCGATGCCGGCGGTGATCATGGTCAGCGTCTGGCAGGGCATCGGGTATCCGATGATCATCCTGCTCGCGGGGCTGCAGGGGCTGCCGGCCGAGTACTTCGAGTCCGCGCGGATCGACGGGGCGGGTGCGTGGCAGCGGCTGCGCTACATCACGCTGCCGTTGCTGACACCGCATTTCCTGTTCCTGCTGATCACGCAGTTCATCACGTCGTTCCAGGTGTTCGGCCTGATCTACGTGATGACCAAGGGCGGGCCGGGCCACGCCACCAGCGTCTACATCTTCAACATCTACCAGAACGCGTTCAGCTACGGGAAGGTCGGCTACGCCTCGGCGATGGCGTGGATCCTCTTCGCGGTGATCGCGGCCGTCACCTACCTGCAGTGGAAGCTGCAGAAGAGGTGGGTGTTCTACACATGAGACTCGTTTCCAAGACCTCGCAGTACGTCGTGATGTCCTTGTTCGCCATCGTTTTCCTGGCGCCGCTGGTGTGGATGATCAGTGCCTCGCTGCGGCCGGAGGCGAAGGTGCTGAGCGTGCCGCCGAAGTTCCTGCCGACGGACGCGCACTGGGACAACTACCGGCAGGTGTTCGAGCTGATCCCGGTGTTCCTCTGGAACAGCGTGAAACTCGCCGGGCTGAACGTGATCGGGATCCTGATCGTCGCGTCGATGGCCGGTTATGCCTTCGCGCGGCTGCGGTTCGCCGGCCGGGACGCCGCGTTCATGGTGCTGCTCGCCACCTCGATCATCCCGGGGATCGCGTACCTGATCCCGCAGTACATCGTTTTCCGGCAGATCGGCTGGGTGGACACGCAGTATCCGCTGTGGGTGCCGAAGGTGCTCACGCCGGTGTTCGCGACGTTCCTGATGCGGCAGTCGTTCCTGACCGTTCCGCAGGAACTCGAGGATGCCGGCAAGATCGACGGCGCGTCCACGTTCGGCATCTACTGGCGGATCATGCTGCCGCAGACCAAACCGGCGCTGGCCGCGATCGGGGTGTTCACGTTCCTGGAGTCGTGGAACGACCTGTTCGGCCCGCTGATCTACATCAATTCCGAGAACCTGCAGACGCTGCCGGTGGCGCTGGCCCAGTTCCAGGGCGAGTACTTCACCCAGATCAGTCTGCTGATGTGCGGGGCGACCGTCTCGGTGGTTCCCGTCATCGCCGTCTTCCTCTTTGCCCAGCGCTATTTCATCCAAGGCATCACGATGACAGGAATGAAGGGGTGAGCACCGTGCCGGACCGGCTCGTTGCCATGCAGATCGGAGCCATCTCGTTCGTCGACGAAGGTGTCGACCGGACGCTCGACATCCTGGCCGAACGCGGCGCGGTGAACGCGCTGTTCCTGGCCACGCCGACCTGGACCCGGGGAACCGGCGGGCGGCAGATCCCCGGGCACCCGCTCCCGGACCACGGGGTGGGCGAGTACGACCTCGGCTGGGTCGGGGGCAACTACGCGACCCCGCACCCGCAGTACTACGGAAATACCGTGCTCGGCGCGGTCGGAAAGGCGCCGGAAAATCCGGAATTCGACTTGCTCGGCGAGGTGCTCCCGAAGGCCCGCGAGCGCGGGATGAAGTCGTTCGCGTGGATGGAGGAGAGCGGCGGCGCGCGCGAGCTGCGGACCTACCCGAACTTCGCCAAGGTGCTCGAGGTCGACGCCTGGGGACGACCGGGGCGGCGGCCCTGCTTCAACAACCCGGACTACCGCAACTGGCACCTGGGGTTCGTCGAGGACTACCTGCAGAGCTACCAGCTCGACGGGCTGGCCTGGTGCTCGGAGCGACCCGGGCCACTGAACATGCTGATGCAGGGCACGGTCGATGTACCCGAGGTCGGGTGCTTCTGCCAGCACTGCCAGCGGATCGCTCGCGAGCGGGGCATCGACGTCGACCGCGCGCTGCGCGGGTACCGCGAGTTGGTCGACTGGAACCAGCGGGTGGGCGCCGGAGAGCGCCCGGTGGACGGCGCGTTCGTGGCGTTCTGGCGGATCCTGCTGAACTTCCCCGAGGTGCTGGCCTGGCAGACGTTGTGGACCGAGAGTCAGCGGCAGCTGTACCGCGACATCTACGGCGTGGCCAAGGCGATCGCACCCGAGGTGCAGGTGGGCTGGCATGTTTATCACAACATCTCGTTCAGCCCGTTCTACCGAGCGGACCAGGACTACACCGAGATGGCGAAGTTCTCGGACTTCGTCAAGGTCGTCATCTACAACAACTGTGCTGGACCGCGGTTCTTCACGTGGGTGAAGAGCATCTGCGGTGCCCTGTTCGCCGACGCGGAGCCGGAGGACGTCTACCCGCTGATGATGAAGCTTCTGCAGCTCGACGAAGGAGATTACGAGAAGCTGCCGCAGACCGGATTCACCGCGGACTACGTACGGCGGGAGACCGAGCGGGCCGTGGCGGGTGTCGGCGGGCAGAGCAAGATCTACCCGGGGATCGACATCGACATCCCGGTCGGGGTGGCGAAACAGCGCGGGCTGGAGGCGCCGCGGGACCTCGGCACCAAGATCAACTGGGACGACAACGAGGGCGAGCTGACCCGGTGCACCCGCGAGTCCGTGCGGGACGCGACGCTGGCCGCGTTCGAGGGCGGCGCGGAGGGCGTCGTACTGAGCCGGAAATACTCGGAAATGATGCTGGACAACCTTTCCGGCGCCGGCGACGCGGTCCGGAGCCTTCCGTGAAGCCCTGGTACCAGAGGACAGTGCGGTGGGCGCAGACCAACCTCACCGAGAAGGACCCGGCACGGTACGACGTCGAGTGGTGGCGGGAGCAGTGGCGGCGGACGCGCATCCAGGGCGTGATCGTCAACGCCGGCGGCATCGTCGCCTACTACCCCAGCAAGTTCGAGCTGCATCACCGGGCGGAGTACCTGGGGGATCGCGATCTGTACGGCGAGATCGTCGCGGCAGCGCGCTCCGAAGGGCTGACTGTGCTCGCCCGGATGGACTCCAACCGGGCCCACCAGCCTTTGTACGACGCGCACCCGGACTGGTTCGCGGTCGATGCCGACGGCAACGCCTATCGGGCCGGCCGCTTGTACGTCGCCTGCGTCACGGGCCCGTACTACCAGGAGTTCCTGACCGGGATCCTCGAGGAGATCATCGAGCGCAGCGCGCCGGACGGCGTGACCGACAACAGCTGGAGCGGTCTCGGACGCGACTCGATCTGCTACTGCACGAACTGCCGTGACAGCTTCGGCCAGGAGCTGCCGGCCGCCCCGGACTGGACGGATCCGGTGTACAGGCAATGGATCCGCTGGAGCTACGACCGGCGGCTCGCGGTCTGGGACCTGAACAACGAGGTGACCCGCCGCGCGGGCGGTCCGGACTGCCTGTGGATCGGGATGAACGGGGGCGAGGTCGTTGCGCAGAGCAAGAGATTGCGCGACGACGTCGAGATCTGCAAGCGGGCTTCGATCTTCCTGCTGGACTCGCAGTGGCGGCACGAGGATTCCGGGTTCCAGGCCAACGCCGACGCCGGAAAACGCCTGCACGGAATGCTCGGAACGGAAACACTGATTCCGGAAAGTACGGCGATGTACGACGCCGGGGTTCCGACCTTCCGGCTCGGGAGCAAACCCGAGCCGGAGGCGAGGATGTGGGCGATCGAGGGTTGGGCCGGCGGGATCCAGCCGTGGTGGCACCACATCGGCTCGGTCCACGACGACCGGCGGCAGTACGCGACGGCACAACCGCTCTTCGAGTGGCACGAACAGCACGAGGAGTTCCTGGTCGACCGGGAGCCGATCGCCACGGTCGGGCTGCTGTGGAGTCAGCGGAGCGTGGACTTCCACGGACAGGCCGATCCCGAAACGGTGAGCCAACTGCCTTACCGGGGCTGGGTGGATGCGCTTGTCAGGGCCCGCATCCCGTACCTGCCGACGACTGAGGTGGATGAGCGCTTCCAGATGCTTGTCGTGCCCAACGTCGGGGTGCTGACCGACGAGCAGATCGCGCAGCTGCAGGCGTACAGCGGTCGTCTTGTTGTTACTGGGGAATCGGGGCTCTACGACGAGTGGGGTGATCGCCGGGACGACTGGGTGCTGGGCGATCTGCTGGGCGTACGGCACACGGGGAAGCGCCTCGGTGACGGGACGGTGACGGACTGGGAGAACTACGACAGCCACAGCTACCTGCGGATCGAAGACCGATCGGTTTTCGACGGCGATACGGACGTGCTGCCGTTCGGCGGGCAGCTGGAGGTGGTCGAGTCCATCGAGTCCATGGCACGGAAAGCGTTGTCGTGGATTCCGCCGTTCCCGATCTACCCGCCGGAGAAATCGTGGATGGAGGAGCAGCGCACCGACGTGCCCGCACTGGTCCTCGGCGAACGGACGGCGTACCTCGCGGCTGATCTCGACCGGCTGTACGCGAAGTACCACCACCCGGACCACGGGCAGGTCCTGGCCAACCTCGTCCGTGACAACATCCCGCTCCAGGTTGACGGAGCCGGCGTGCTGGATTGCCAGCTGTACCGGCAGGGCGACCGGCACGTGCTGCACCTGGTCAACCTCGATCAAGGCGGCGCCTGGCGCGGTCGCCTGCAGGAGCTGACGCCCGCCGGTCCCTTCACGATCAAACTCAAAGCGAACGGATCACGGGCGCGGCTCCTTGTCTCGGGCAGTGAGGTGGACGTGCGGGAGCAGGACGGCTGGATTACGGTCGGGGTAGACCGGATCACCGATCACGAAGTCGTAGTACTTGATTAAGGAGTTCCTGTGGCAGTCGAGGTCAGCGGCCCGATGGGCGAGCGGTACGACGAGATCCTCACCGAGCGTGCACTCGGACTGATCGAGACGCTGCACTGTGCGTACGACGGGCGGCGCCGGGAGCTGCTCGAGCGGCGTGCGCAGCGGGTCGCGGAGATCGCGGCCGGGGCGTCGCTGGGGTTCCTGCCGGACACGAAGGACGTTCGGGACGACCCGGAGTGGCGGGTCGCGCCCGCTGCTCCGGGGCTGGTCGACCGGCGGGTGGAGATCACCGGGCCGACCGACCGGAAGATGACGATCAACGCGCTGAACTCGGGCGCCAAGGTGTGGCTGGCCGACCAGGAGGACGCGAACACGCCGACCTGGGAGAACGTGGTCGGCGGCCAGCTCAATCTGCTCGACGCGATCACCCGGCGGATCGACTTCAGCACCGACACGAAGAGCTACGCGCTGAAGCCGGACGAGGAGCTGGCCACGATCGTCGTCCGGCCGCGGGGCTGGCACCTGCCGGAGAAGCACCTCCTCGTCGACGGTGAGCCCACTTCCGGCTCGCTGGTCGATTTCGCGCTCTACCTGAGCGCTTGCGGGCAGCTCCAGCTCGACCGCGGCCAGGGGCCGTACTTCTACCTGCCGAAGATGGAGTCGCACCTCGAGGCGCGGCTGTGGAACGACGTGTTCGTCACCGCGCAGGAAGCGCTCGGCATCCCGCGCGGGACGATCCGCGCGACCGTGCTGATCGAGACCTACCCGGCCGCGTTCGAGATGGAGGAGATCCTGTACGAGCTGCGCGAGCACTCGGCCGGACTGAACGCGGGGCGCTGGGACTACATGTTCAGCGTGATCAAGACGCACCGGACCCGCGGCAAGGACTTCCAGCTGCCGGACCGGAACAGCGTGACCATGACGGTGCCGTTCATGCGCGCGTACACCGAGCTGCTCGTGCGGACCTGTCACAAGCGCGGTGCGCACGCGATCGGCGGGATGGCGGCGTTCATCCCGAGCAAGGACCCGGCGGTGAACGAGGTCGCCTTCGCGAAGGTCGAGGCGGACAAGACCCGCGAGGCCGGCGACGGCTTCGACGGTTCGTGGGTCGCGCACCCGGGGATGGTCGAGACCGCCCTGAAGGTCTTCGACTCGGTCCTCGGCGAGCGCCCGAACCAGGTCGACAAGCTGCGCGAGGACGTCGCGGTGACCGCCGAGCAGTTGCTGGACGTCGCGGCCACTCCTGGTGAGGTGACCGAGGAAGGTCTCCGCAGCAACGTCAGCGTCGCGATCCAGTACCTGGCCGCCTGGCTCGACGGCACCGGCGCCGTCGGCATCTTCAACCTGATGGAGGACGCGGCCACCGCCGAGATCTCCCGGTCGCAGATCTGGCAGTGGCGCCGTAACCAGGTCACCCTCGACACCGGGGTAACGGTCACCACCGAATTGGTCGAGCGGATCGCCGACGAGGAGATCGCGAAACTCGGTACGCCGGAGCGGTACGACGCCGCTCGCGCCCTGTTCCTGGAGGTCGCGCTGGCCGACGAGTACGTGGACTTCCTGACGCTGCCGGCGTACGAGCGCTTCGGCTGACCTGGAGTCTGCCGCCAGGGGAGACCGATCTAGATCAATTTCGGTAATGGCCGTAAAGCGTTGACATCGACGCTTCCACGGCCCTACGGTCGCGCCATAAGTCGAGTTCAGGACGCCAGAAAGGCGACACTCCATGGCCCACCGCGCGAGCTCGGTTCCCCCTGTCGGACAGACCCGGCGCGACTTCCTGCGACTGTCCGGTCTGACCCTCGCCGCCCTCGGCGGCAGTTGGTCGCTGACCGGTTGCGGTCTGTTCGGAGACGACAGCAAAGCGGCCGACGGTCAGTCGACGCTGAAGATCGACTACGTCCCTGTTGAAGTGCTGGACCCGCAGGTGATCACCAACGGCATGTGGATCCTCAGCCGTGGGATCTCCGAGGGCCTGGTGACCCAGAACGAGAAGGGCGACGGCGTGCTGCCGGCCGTCGCGTCCGAATGGAAGGTCTCCGACGACCATCTGACCTACACGTTCACGCTGCGCGACAACGCGCAGTGGTCCGACGGCAAGCCCGTCGTCGCACAGGACTTCGAGCGGACCTACAAGCGGCTGTTCACCCCGGCGGCGACGTCGGCCGGCGGTACGACGCTCGGCGCGAACAGCTACCAGGTGTCGACCGGGATCAAGGGCGGCAAGGACTTCCTGGCCGGCGTACTGACCGACTGGTCGAAGGTCGGGGTGAAGGCGAACGGGGACCACGAGCTGGTCCTCACCCTGTCGAACCCGAACCCGGACTTCCTGCTGGCGCTGACCCACCCGGCGATGCTGCCGCTGCCGATGGACCTGGTCGAGAGCAAGCCGAAGGACTGGCAGAACCCGCCGAACTACGTGTCCAACGGGCCGTACACGGTGACCGAGTGGGTCCCGAACTCCAAGCTGATCCTGGTGCCGAACGAGAAGTACTGGGACCGCGGCAACGTCAAGATCGGCCGGATCCAGGTCAACCTCGTCGAGCCCAGCGCGGCGGCGACCGCGACAGTGGCGTACGAGAACGGCGAGACCGATCTGGTGCAGCTGGCCGGCCCCGACGTACTGCGGTTCCAGAAGGACGCGAACCTGTCGAAGGAGCTCGAGCAGACCGAGAACTACAGCATCCTCTACCTGGCGAAGCTGCGGAGCCAGCACGCCGCGATGGAGGACGTCCGGGTCCGCAAGGCACTCTCGCTCGCGCTCGACCGCAAGACCCTGGCCGGCGTACAGCCCGGTCAGGAGCCTGGCGTCTCGCTGGTGACCAGCCGGACCGGAGGCTGGGACGCAAGCCTCGGGATCAAGGAGGATGTCGCCGAGGCGAAGCGGCTGCTCGCCGAGGCCGGCTATCCGAACGGCCAGGGCCTGCCGCCGGTGCGGATCCTCGTCGGCGTACCGGACACCACGCTCGCCGACGCGATGGTGGACAGCTGGACCAAGCAGCTCGGGATCAAGGCGAGTGTCGACCACGTCGAGGCCGGCGTGTACACCGAGCGGCGGTGGCAGGTTCAGAAGGGCAACTACATCGGCTTCTACTACGGCACGTTCGCCGGGCTGCCGACCTGGCCGACGATGGTCGGCTCGCTGTGGTCGCCGAAGAACGTGCAGGAGATCAGCCTGCCGAGCGACCAGTGGCAGAAGTACCAGTCCGTGCAGGAGGACAAGAAACTCAAGCCGGCAGACAAGACCGCGCAGCTCGACGCCATCCTCGCCGGGCACGCCTCGAAACCTGCGCGAGACATCGGCGCGCTGGTCGACAAGGCCAACACCGAGCGGGACGACGCGAAGCGGATGGAGCTGTACAAACAGGCCGCCAAGCTGCGCGAGGAGCAGTACCTGTACCTGCCGGTGCTCTGGCTGAGCCTCTTCCACGCGGTCAAGCCGAAGGTGCACGGGCTGCAACTGCGGGCGTATCCGGACTACTTCTACCTCAAGTCGCTGAGCGTAGGGAGCTGACGTGGGGCTCGCCGGTTACATCGGCAAGCGGGCCGTGCGCCTGGTCCTCTCGTTGATCGCGGTCTCGATCCTCACGTTCACCCTGCTGCAGCTCGCGCCCGGCAACTTCGCCGATCTGCAGCGGGTGAACAGCGGCGCCACCAACTTCGGCGGTGTCGGCACCGAGTCGATGGTCGGCGAGCTCGAGTCCCGGTACGGCGCCGACGTACCGGTCTGGAAGCAGTACCTGATCTTCATGAAGGGCGCGGTCGTCTGGGACTTCGGACCGTCGTACAAGTACGCGAGCCGCAACGTGCAGGACATCATCTCGGAGGCGTTTCCCGTTTCGGCGACGCTAGCGGTGCTAGCAGTCCTGCTCGCGTTGCTGATCGCCGTACCTGTCGGGGTGTTCGCGGCGTTGCGGCAGAACTCGAAGACCGACCACACGACGATGTTCGTGGTCACGCTCGGGCACGCACTGCCCAGCTATCTGACGGCGGCGTTCATGATCCTGTTGTTCTCCGCCACGTTGAAGCTGCTGCCGTCCGGCGGCTGGAACGGCCCGGAGGACATGATCCTGCCGGTGCTCGCGCTCAGCCTCGGGCCTGCCGCGGTGCTGGCGCGGTACGTGCGGTCGAGCATGCTGGAGACCCTCCGCGAGGAGTACGTGACCGCGGCGCTGGCCAAGGGCGGTCCGCGGCGTACCGTCATCATCCGGCACGCCCTGCGCAACTCGTTGATTCCCCTCGTCACCGTGGCCGGTCCGCTGCTGGCTGCGCTGATGACCGGCACGGTGTTCGTCGAGGCACTGCTGCGGATCCCCGGTCTCGGCTTGTACTTCGCGAACGCGGCGGCCAGCCGGGACATGCCGTTGCTGATGGGTACGGCGCTGTTCTTCGCGCTGATCCTGATGGTGACCAACCTGGTCGTGGACCTGATCTACGGACTCCTCGACCCCCGAATCCGTACCGTGGGAGGTGGGTCCCATGACGGCCACTGAGGGCGTCGAGGCGGTGGTCGGTACGACGGGTACCGGCGAACCGGAGCCGATCGAGCGCGGGACCACCGCACGCGGGCCCTGGGCGCGGGCGTGGTCCCGGTTTCGTCAGCACCGGCTGGCGTTCGGCAGTCTGATCTTCTGCGCGCTGCTGATTCTCACCGCGATCGCGGCGCCGCTGATCGCGCCGTACGGCTATGAGGAAACCGACATCCAGCACAAGCTGGCGGGGCCGGGCGCTCCGGGGCATCTGCTCGGCACCGACCTGCTCGGCCGGGACATCCTCAGCCGGCTGATCTACGGTCTGCAGACGGCGCTGACCGTGGCGTTCGGTGCGGAGCTGACGGCGCTCGTGCTGGCGTTGGCGATCGGGCTGCTGGCGGGCTATCTCGGCGGCCGGGTCGAATCGTTGCTGATGGCATTCACCGACGTGATGTACGCGTTCCCCAGCTACCTGTTCGCGGTCGTGATGGTCACCGTGCTCGGGCGCAGCATCTTCGCGCTGGTGGTCGCGATCGGCATCGCGTCGTGGGTCACCCAGGCGCGGCTGGTCCGGGCCCAGGTGATGACGCTGAAGGAACGCGAGTACGTCGAGGCGGCCCGGTCGATGGGCGCCAAGGGCAGCACGATCGCGATCCGGTACATCCTGCCGAACGCGATCGGGCCGATCCTGGTCACCACGAGCTTCGCGATCCCGGCCGCGATCGCAGCCGAGGCCGGTCTCGCGCTGCTCGGGCTCGGCGTCCAGCCACCGACGCCGTCCTGGGGCGCGATGATCAGCGAGGGCAGCCGGTACCTGCTCGCCGCACCGCACATGCTGGTCGCGCCGGCCGTGCTCTTTGCCCTTACCTTGCTGGCGTTCACGTGGATCGGTGACGGCGTACGGGATGCTTTCGACCCGAGTGGGGAGCAGCGATGAGCGACGAGGCGTTGCTGTCCGTGCGTGGGTTGCGGACGACGTTCCGGCGCGACGGCGCCGAGCCGCTGACGGCCGTCGACGGGGTGTCGTTCGACGTACGCCGTGGGCAGGCGCTGGCGATCGTCGGCGAGAGCGGAAGCGGTAAGAGCGTCACGATGCGCAGCGTGATGGGCATCCTGCCGCGGACCGCGCGGATCACCGACGGCCAGGCGATGTTCGGTGGACGGGACCTGCTGGCGATCGGCGACAAGGAGTTGCGCAAGGTCCGCGGTCGCGACATCGCGATGGTGTTCCAGAGCGCGATGGAGGCGATGAACCCCACGTTGACGCTGGAGCGCCAACTCACCGAACACCTGCTCTGGCACGGGATCTGCAACAAGGCCGAAGCTCGCAAGCGGGCGGTACGGGCGCTTGGTGACGTCGGGATCCCCGACCCGGAGAAGCGGATCCGCACGTACCCGTTCCAGCTGTCCGGTGGGATGCGGCAGCGCGCGATGATCGCGATGGCGATGGTGACCGAGCCGGCGCTGCTGATCGCCGACGAGCCCACCACCGCCGTCGACGTCACCGTGCAACGGCAGATCCTCGACCTGCTGGCGGAGCTGAAGAACCGCGGCACCGGCGTCATCATGATCACCCACGACCTCGGCGTCGCCCGGTACTTCTGCGACGACGCGGTGGTGATGTACGCCGGTCGCGTGGTCGAGCGGGCGCCGATGGACCGGCTGCTCGACGACCCGCGCCATCCGTACAGCGTCGGGCTGCTCGGCTCGGGGGTCGAGGTCGGCGGCCGGGAGCTGCCGTTGCGGCCGATCCCAGGTAGTCCGCCCGACCTGTCCCATCGTCCCGACGGCTGCCCGTTCCATCCGCGGTGTGCGCGGGCCGAGCTGCCCAGGTGCGGGACGGAGCAAGAGACTCTGACGATCGGTCCCGGCCGGGACGCCGCGTGCTGGAAGGTGGCCGTCGATGCCTGACAAGCTGGTCCATGCAGAGTCGGTGACCAAGGTTTTCCGGACCCGCGCCGGTGAGGTCCGCGCTGTCGATGACGTCTCGCTGACTGTGCACCGCGGCGAGACGCTCGGTCTGGTGGGGGAAAGCGGCAGCGGGAAGTCCACGATGGCGCGGCTGATGATGGGGCTGCAGACCCCGACCTCGGGGCGGGTCGAGTTCGACGGGCAGGACCTGAGCAAGCTGCCGGCTCGCGAGTTGCGGCTGTTGCGGCCGCGGATGCAGATGGTGTTCCAGAACCCGTACGGGTCCCTGCTCCCACATTTCAGTGCCATCGGCAACGTGATGGAGCCGCTACGCCTGCACGAACGGGGCGACAAGGAGTCACGGCGTACCAAAGCCCTTGAGTTGCTGGACTTGGTCGGTATCAATACCGGTCACGCGGAGCTGTATCCTCGGCAGTTCTCGGGCGGTCAGCAGCAGCGCATCGCGATCGCCCGTGCGCTCGCGCTCGAACCCGACCTGCTGGTGTGCGACGAGCCGACGTCGTCCCTCGACGTCTCGATCCAGGCCCAGATCCTCGAACTCTTCACCGACCTCCGAGACCGCCTCGGCCTGTCCTTCCTGTTCATCTCCCACAACCTCGCGGTCGTAGAACGCCTCGCCGACCGAGTAGCAGTCATGAACAAAGGCCGCGTAGTCGAGGAGGGTTCCACCGAGGACCTCTTCCGCGCCCCCCAAGACGACTACACCCGCCAACTACTCTCCGCCGTACTCCCCATCCGCCAGGCCCCCGGACTTTGATGGGTTGACGTCCGAGATGCTGGGTTTGCGTCCGGGATCTTGGACGTAAACCCAGCATCTGGTGGGTGTACCCATCAGATGCGTGCTCAGTCGGCTGCCTGTGTTGCTGCGGTGATGGCGGTTGCGATGGCGTGGGTTTGGGCTTCGGTGCCCAGGAGGTAGGGCTGGGGGAGCCAGATGGTGTCGGTGGAGACTCGGTCGGCGTTCGGGCAGGGCGCCTCGGGGTAGGGCTGGCCTAGGCGGGTGGTGATTGCCTGGGCTTCTTGGAGTACGGCGTGGTTGCGGTGGAGGGGGACGTAGCCGCTGGAGACTCTGGTGATGCCTGCTGCTGTTAGGGACTCGAGTACGGCGGCGCGGTTGCGGACTCGGAGCATGAAGAGGTGGCGGCCGTGGGCGGTGATTGATGGGTCTTCGGGGGCGAGCTGGATGCCGTCGACGTCGGTCAGCAGGTCTGTGAGGAGCCGGGCGTTACGTTCGCGGACTTCCTGCAGGGCGGGGTGACGCCGAAGCTGGACCCGGAGGATCGCGGCCTGGAACTCGGTCAGCCGCAGGTTGTACCCGACGGCCTCGTGCTGGTACCACCCACCGCCCGGCACCCGGCCGACGTTCACCAGCGAGTACACCGCGCCCGCCAACTCCGCGGAGTCGGTGAGCACCGCGCCGCCCTCGCCGGCGGTGATGTTCTTGCTGCTCTGGAAGCTGAACGTGCCGAGGTCACCGATCGCGCCGACCGGACGCCCCTTGTACGCCGCCCCGTGTGCCTGGGCCGCGTCCTCGATGATCGTCAGCCCGTGCTTCGCGCCGAGTGTGGTGAAGGCGTCCATGTTCGCCGGCCGACCCGCGAGATGAACGACGACGATCGCCTTCGTCCGTTCGGTGATCGCCGCCTCGGCCGCGGCAGGATCGAGGAGATGGGTGTCCGCGTCCACGTCCGCGAAGACCGGCACCGCACCGACGAACAGCGCCGCCGAGGCGGTCGCGATGAACGTGTACGGCGGCACGATCACCTCGTCGCCGATACCGACACCGGCCGCCCGCAGCGCCACCGCGATGGCGAGCGTCCCGTTGGCCAGGCAGATCGCGTGCCCCGCCTGCTGGTACTCCGCGAACTCCTGCTGGAAGGTGGCGACGACGTCCCCGCTGGTGCTGCCCCAGTTCCCGGAGTTCAGCACCTCCAGCAGGGCCTTCGCCTCGTCATCGCCGTACTGCGGCCACTCGGACGTCATGGTGTGATCACCCATCTGTTGTCTCCGGCAACGATATCCGCGGTCAGTTCGACGAAGGTCCGGCCGAGCCGCACCACCGCCTGGGCCGAACCTTCGCCCTCCTTCACGACAGGGGCGGTGGTGCTCGGTACGGCGAGCAGCACCGCAGCGCCGGGCACCGGCTCCACAGCCTCGGCTCGTACGGCGAGCCCGTCCGGATGCGGCTCGACCGACAGCACGACTCCACGCCGGCTGCGTTCCCAGCTGTTGATCCGGGTCGCCGTCCACCACGGCATCCCGCGCCGCCGGGCCTCCGCAGCGAGTTCGATACAAGCCGCCCGGGTCGGTGGGCGATGGTGCAAGTGCGGTCCATGGAACAGGAAGTGTGCGACGCCGTGTACGGACTGCGCGCCGTCCAGGATCACGTCCCGGACGGAGGCATGCCCGGCCCAGGCGAGATCCTGAGTGTGCAGCGGCAGGTTGAGCACGTCGTACAACCGATTGCCCTCAGCAACAGGCGCGAGCGGGAACGAGACGTGTGAAGCGCCGAACGTGAAGCCCACATCGCCTTGTTTGCTGGGCCCGCGCGACTCGTCGATCTGGATGCCGAGCCGTTCGCACCAGGTGTAGAACTCGGTCCAGCCCTCCCAGCGCGTGTAGTGGTTCTTGTTCGAAACGATCTGCTCGGTCCCGGTGACGGCTTGCGCCCACGCGTACTGCGCGCGCATCTGCGGCCACCCCCAGAGCGCAAGGTCCGCGTCGCCCATCGCGTTGTAATGCAGGGCATTCTCGTGCCCGGCCGCGGTGATCGCCGTGTACAACTCGGGCGAATAACCGCCCGGGAACACATGGCACCAGGTGACCTGAACGTCGGCTTCGGCGAAGGCATCGATCGCCGCCTGACCGTGTTCCTCGACGTTCTGGTCGGAGTCGTGTGACATGTGCGCGACGGCGTCGACACCCGCCGGCCAGTACCAGAGCCACGGCACCGCCGCGCCGGCCTGTGCAATGCCCCACCACAGGCTCTGCGCGAACAACGAGCACCACCAGTCGGCCTGCGGCTGGTCGAACATCGGTACGGCGCTCGGCGGCGGATAGGTGTGCTCGTACGTCGGGAGCAGGTCCGGCTCACCTGGTGGCATCGCGCGGTCCCGCTCGAAGCTGAGCACCATCCCGTCCTCGCACTTGAGGATGCCGTCGTCGATCGGCGCGGTGCCGTCGGCGGCCGGTGCACCGTCGGCGGTGACGGCGTACCCCTGCTGGACCCGGACGATGGTCTGCCACAGGTCGACGCCGTACGTCAGTACGACGCCCGCGCCGAGTCGGCGGAGAGTGGCGGCGGCCGCGTCGTCGTCCTGCCAGCGGGCGAGCACCTCCACCTCCTGACCGATGAGTCGATGACCGCCGACGGCATGCAGCGCGACCGGCGGGCGGGAGGACCAAACGGGGGTTTCGGACAGTACGACGTGGCCGTCCGCGACCGTTTCGCCCGCCGCGACGCCCGCGAGCGCGGCCAGTGGACCGGGATCGCCGACGAGGATCAGTACGCCGCCGTCGCGCACCCACTGCTCGAGCCCGTCGGCCGGACCGTCCGGCGTGGTGGCGAAGACCAGCACGAATACGTCGTCCGGCGGTGCGGCGGCTGCGCTTGGGGAGATCGACCGGTACGGCAGCCTCAGGTGCCCGAGCACCTCGGCCAGGTAGACCCACCAGGCGTCCTGGCCCGCCCGGTGGGCCCGCTCGGTCGCGGCCTGGTTGTCCACCACTGCGACTGCATGAAGGGGTTCTGGCACGCGACCAACCCTGCCTCAGGCGACTCCCTTCGGCAAGGCCTAAATAGCTGTTATGGACGACCGTAATAACTATCGCGGAATCTTCTCGACCAAGAGTTGATATGGGCGGGGAGGGCGGCCGAGTTTGCTCGAGCGGGGTGGGGGCATCGGCCAGGCCAGGCCCTCGTCGACCAGGGTGCTCAGCGTTCGGCGGGCGGTTCGCAGGGTGACGCCGAGGAGTTCGGCGACCTTCTCCGCGTCGACGATCCGTTCGGTGTCGTTGGCGTTCTCCAGTTGCTCGGCGAGCGTGGCGAGGATCTGAAGCGCGCGCGAGTCGCCCGGCACCGGACGCTCGGCGGCGCGTGTGCGCTCGCCCGGGACCTGCAGGACGAACCCGTGCGGCCCGACCACGAACGCCGTACCGCCGCCGGCCGCCTTGTCGACGGCGGACTGCGCGTTCACCTCCGCCTCGCGGGTCGACGTACCGAGACCGATGCCGACCTCGAGCCGGATCCCCAGCTCTTCGGAGATCCGGTCCAGGAACGGCGCCATCGACAGGTTGTCGGTGGCCAGCCGCAACGAGCCCATCGTCGTGACGATCAGGAAACTGTGTTCGTCCCGCGGCACCACCGCAGCGTCCATCGGCCGGGCGTCGCGCAGCAGCTCGCGGTGCAGTGACAGCCGCAGCTCCTGGTACCAGTACGCGCTGGCGCTCGCATGCGCCGGCAACGACGCGGCGGGCACCCGGACGATCATCGTGACGATCCGGGACTCCTCGAGCTTCGCGCCGCTGCCCATCAGGATCGCCGTGGTCAGCGCCTGCCGGATCGTCATCGACGACGGTGTCATCCGCAGCACCGGTACGCCGGCCTTCTGCAACGCGACGTCGACGGTCGGCACCGTGGTCACCGCCCCGGTGGTCCGCCCGCGCTCGTGCAGCGAGCGATGGAAGTCGAGGAACGTCTCGGCCGACTCCGGACCGGTGTACTCCTTCAGCCGTACGCCGGACGCGCTCAGGCCGATCTCTTCGTAGACGTGGGTGAGATCGCGCCGCGACATCGTGTCGACGCTGATCCGGGCGGGATCGAAGACCTTCTCGAGCACGCCGCGGAGCAGGGTCGAGAACAACGCCGGCCCGCCGCTCGGCACGTACGTCGCCGGCACCGGAAGCCCGCCCGCGACGGCCACGTCGTACGGCAGCGGTCCCGCGAACAGGAAGGAGTCGACGCGGGACGCGATTCGCGCCGCCTGCTCGTGTGCGTCGTGCTCGTCGGCGTACTGGGCGGTGACCAGTCGCAGGCCGGGGTTGTCCAGCTCGCGGGCCAGATTGATGATCCGGTGCACGATCTGCTCGGCGCCGACAACGCCGACCGTCACCTGTTCGTGGGTCGCCACTCGGTCAGGTTAACCGGCTCACCCGCGCGGCATCGTCTTTGTGCACGGCTCGACCACGAAGCCGGCCGGAAGATGGTTGGTGGGTGCACAAAGATGCCATGGGCCTTGGTGGTGCCGGCGCGTAGGGTTCGGCTATGGCGAGGATTGTGTTGCGGATCCGGTTGATCAGCGGTGACCACCTGGATCTCACCTACGAGGAGCCCGGGGCGGCGGAGGACGTGACTGTCCAGCATGCCGTCACAGCACTCGCTGGTGACAACGGCATGCTGCGGTGCAGACACGGTGACCGGGACATCGTGCTGTACGCCCGCGGCGTCGCCGCCGTCGAGATCGCGCCACGAGGTGCCGTGCTGTAGCCGGATGCCCCGGCCGGTGTGCCGGGGCATCCAAGCAACTAACGCTTCGGGTAGGCCGCGTCGACTTCTACTTCGACGAGCCAGCCGCCGACCGGGAGGTTCTCGATCTCCAGGGCGAAACGCGACGGGCGGGCCTTGTTGACCACGAACGGTTTCGCCGGTGCCGCCGTACCGAGGGGGACGGGGACGTAGGCGCCGGTGGTGAGGTCGGTGTTGGCGAAGTACTGGCGGTACGCCCGGTTCCATCCGGCGAAGTCGGCGACCGTCGCGCCGGCCGGGTTCTGCAGGAAGACGCGCATCGTGTAGACGTCGGCGTACGACAGGCCGGCGGCCGCGAGGTTCTCGCCGATCCGCCGCAGTGCGTTGATCCCTTGGGCTTCGGTGATGGTCACGCCCGCGGGCAACGCGCCGCCCGGGAAGACGGCCGTGTCGATGTACGCCGCCTCGGACCCGGCCGGTGCGCCCGTGTTGAGCGCCGACGGCCCGATGCCGCTGGTCTTGTAGACCGGAGTGTTGGCGCCGATTCCCACACCGCTCGCGATCATCGGGTTGGCCTGTCCGGCGGGCAGGGCGGGTACGACGGTGCCGGGTGCCGGCGGTTTCGGCTTGTTCCACCAACCTGCGGCTGTGGTGGCGCCACCACCGAAGGACAGCGCCACGACGGCGACACCGGCGATCAGAGAGCGTCGCTTCATCGGTTCACCACCCGGGTGTGCAGGGCGGTCACGGCCGCGCGAGCGGACACCATCGCACCGTGCTGCCAGGCGATGGCGTGTGACAGGTGGTCGCCGGCGAAGTAGATGTTGCCGGTGGCATCGAGCAGCCGGGCATAGACCCCGTCGGTCTGGGACGGCCAGCTGACCCAGGCGGCCTCGGAGTACTTGGTGCCCAGCCAGTTGACCGAGAACGACGCCTTCACGTCCTTCGTGTAGACGTCGCCGTGCATCTTGGCGCCCTGCATCAGCGCGCGCTCCAGCCGGGCGGCCGGCGTCAGAGCGCCGTACGTGTTGGCGTTGGCGCCGGTGTTGTAGTAGCCGATCATCGTGCCGCGGTCGCCGTGGAAGCCGTACGACGGATACCAGGTGTTCACCGTGTCGAGGCTGCTGTTGGTGATGCCGCCGTAGATCCGGTGGTCCTCCTCCCACCAGCGCCGGCCGTACTCGATGCCGATCTTGCCCGCGTTCGTCGGCCGGGCGTACTTGAGGGCCTCGACGATCGGTGTGGGCAGGTTCGACGGGACCTTCGCGGCCAGGTGCGGCGGCAGCGTGCAGATGGCGTAGTCCGCGGTGACCATCCTGGTCCGCGAGCCGGTCTTGTACGTGACCTGCACACCGTTGCCGGTGTTGCTCAGCCCGGTGACCTCGGCGCCGTACCGGATCTTGTCCTTGCCGATCGCGCGCTCGAACGCGTACGGGATCCGGTCCATCCCGCCGACCGGCTGGAACATCATCACCGCCTGGTCCCAGCCGAACTCGAACGAGAAGTAGTTGCCGACACCGCTGGCGAAGACGTCGCTCAGTGCGTACGGCGCCGCCGTCGTACCGCCCTCCATCCCGGCGCCCGGTTCAACCGTGTAGCCGCGCCGCCCGTCGGTCCCGGTGTAGGCGAACCCGGACGCCTTGTTCCCGATCGAGCCGAAGCTGGTGAGGAATGCGGTCAGCGCCTGCTTGTCGGCCGCGGTCAGCATGCTGTCGAGCGCGCCTTGGTCGGCGGCCGTGGCGAGCAGTTCGGCGACGTACCCGTACACGTCGGCCTTGGCGGTGCGGTGCCGGATCGGCTTGTTCGACAGGCTGGTGGTGCCTTCGCGATAGAGGTACGCGTCGGCGTTCTGGTTGACGAACGGCTCGATCGCGACGCCGAGCTCGCGGCAGTAGTCGAGCGTCACGTGATGCTGCGGCAGCCGCGCCGGCCCGGCGTTCATGTACTGACCGGGCGAGAACGTGGCGCGCTGGGTGTTACCGGCCAGGTCCGTCTCGACGGTGCCGCCGCGCACGGTCCAGTTGCGGCCGCCGGGGCGCTGCCGGGCCTCGAGCAACGTGACCTTGTAACCGGCCTTCAGGAGTTCGTACGCCGACGTGAGTCCGGCGATCCCGGCGCCCAGGATGACGACGTGCTTGGCGCCACGGCCGTTGAGATCGGCCCGCGACGGGGCGGCGTACGCGGGAGTTTCGGCGACGCCCGTGAGGCCGAGCGCCGACATGGTGGAGTAGAGAACCCCTGCTCCACCGGTGATTCCGACCTGTTGCAGGAACTGACGTCTGGTCTGCGCCATGTTTCTCCTCACTGGGCAACTGGGTAGCTGACCAGAAAGGTAAGGACATGGTGTTTTGGTGGCGTGTCAGGACCGTGACGTATTAACGCTCGTACTGCCAGGTATGTTTCGCCTTAACGAACCTGTTGTGCAGTACGAACCTGTTGAAGCAGCGCCTTCGCCGCGCCTGCGATCTCCGTGTAAACGCCGGGTTTGCCGGGTTGGGCGCAGCCCTGGCCCCAGGAGACGACACCGAGCAGCCGGCCGTTCAGGACGAGCGGGCCGCCGGAGTCGCCCTGGCACGCGTCGGTGCCGCCCGCGAGATAGCCGGCGCAGACGTTGGTCGCGGCGGCGTACCCGTTGGAGACGTAGCTCTTGACCGCCAGGCAGGCCTTGTCTCCGAGGTCGGGTACGGCGGCCTTCTGCAGGGTCTCGTCCGGACCGGTGCCCTGCGTGTCACCCCATCCGTAGACGGTCGGTACTGCGCCTCGCCGGTCCGATCGCGCACGGGTCTCCAGCGGCAGGACCGGTACGCCGACGAACGGCGTCGCCAGTGTCAGCACCGCGACGTCGTACCGGTGGTCCTTCGTGTTGTAGCCCGGGTGAACCCACGCTTTGCTGATCGCCGACACCTGGCCGACCGAGTCGTCCTCGAGGTTCGCCCGCCCCTGCACGGCGTAGTACGTCGACACCGCCTCGTCCATGCAGTGCGCGGCCGTGACGATCTTGTCCGGGGCGACCAGGGCGGCTCCGCAGTACCGGCCGCTCGATGACACGGACTGCGTGTTGTTCAACGCGATCGCCCACGGCGCCTCGGTTGTGCTCGCCACCGTCCCTCCGACGACCACCGGCTTCGCACCGGCCGTGACCACCAGCAGAATCCCGACAAGAAGTACAGCCCGCTTCAGCATTCCATCACCCTACGTGCGACAACGATCGCAGTAGGTTAGCGAATCTCCGGATGTACGGGTGCTTGGAGGCTGCCGTAGCGCTCCATGCGTTGCCAGCGGAGCCTGGTGCCGGCCAGGGCGGTGAAGACCGACTGGATGACCACCAGGTACATCAGCTGTCGGTAGACGAACTGCTGCAACGGCAGCGTCCACAGCGGTCCGGCCCGCTCCCCGTCCAGCCGGAACGCGTAGAAGCCCATGGCCACCTGCAGTACGACGAAACCGGCCCAGACCGACAGCACGCGGACCGGGTCGAGGAACACCAGGCCGTAGATCGCGAACACGTCGACAACGGGTGCCAGCAGTGGCAGCAGCACCTGGAAGAGCATGAGGTACGTCAGACCGCGACGGCCGAACTTCCCTGCCCGGCCGCCCTGCACCATCGCCCCGCGGTGCTTCCACATCGCCTGGAGCGTCCCGTAGCACCAGCGGTACCGCTGCCGCCACAGTGCGCCCAGTGACGCCGGCGCCTCGGTCCACGCCACCGCACTCTCCTCGTAGACCACCCGCCAGCCGTCCCGGCACAGTGCCATGGTCAGGTCGGTGTCCTCGGCCAGCGTCACGTCACTCAGTCCGCCGATCCGCTCCAGCGCCGTACGGCGAAACGCGCCGACTGCGCCGGGCACGGTCGGCATGCACTCGGCGAGATCGAACAACCGGCGATCCAGGTTGAACCCGATCACGTACTCGATGTGCTGCCAGCGTCCGAGCAGACCGCGCCGGTTGCCCACCTTGGCGTTGCCCGACACGGCCCCGACGGACGGGTGCCCGAACGGCTGGATGAGCTTGCGGACAGCGTCCGGCTCGAACACGGTGTCGCCGTCGACCATCACGATCAGTTCGAACCGTGCCGCGCGCAGCCCGGTGTTCAGCGCGATCGGCTTGCCGGAGTTGGCCTGCCGGATCACGCGGACCCCAGGGATGTGCAGTGCTTCGACGAGGTCCGCCGTACCGTCCGTCGACCCGTCGTCGACGACGATCACCTCGAGCGGGTGGTCCGAGGCCACCAGTGAACGGATCGCGGCCTCGATCCCCGCGCTCTCGTTGTACGCCGGAACGATGACACTGACCGGTTCCGTCACCGGGGGCCCGTACGACCAGCCGCGCATCTTCACGTGCCGCCGGGCCGCGATGACCGTGGTGATCGCGCGCAGCACGCTCAGCGCGCCGGCGGCGTACAGCAGCCAGCCGATCAGGGCCATCACGGCGTCACTGATCCGCATCACCCAGATCACCGCGAGACCGCGGCCGCGGTCCAGCACACTCGCCTTCCGGGTGGGGTCCGGTAGGCCGACCGAGTCGCTGACCGTGGCGAACCGGAAGCCACGGGCCTTCAGCCGGGGGAGCAGTTTGCTCAGCGCCTCGACCGTCTGGCTGCGGTCGCCGCCCGCGTCGTGCATCAGCAGCACCTGTCCGGCTGTGCTCCGTGGCATCGAGTTGGCAATGACCTTTTCGGTCCCGGGCTTCCGCCAGTCCTCACTGTCCTGGCTGGTCAGCACTGCCAGGTACCCGGCTTTACGGATCTCCTGGAGTGCTTTCCAGTCGCGGTCGGTCAAGGCGTTCGGCTCGGAGGAGTACGGCGGCCGCAGCAGCGTCGTACTGACGCCCGTGGCACCGGCGAGGATCAGTTGGCTCTGCTTGAGCTCCAGCGAGCGTCGCCAGGAGGAGGCGGTCGCCAGGTTCGCGTGAGTGAAGCTGTGCACCGCGATCTGGTGACCTTCGGCCACGATCCGGCGGGCCAGGTCAGGATGGGCGGCGACCGCGGTGCCGACGACGAAGAACGTCGCGTGGACGTGTTGTTCCCGCAGCAGGTCCAGGATCTTCGGGGTCCAGACCGGATCGGGGCCGTCGTCGAAGGTGAGCGCGATGGTGCGGGCCTTCGGCGACACGGACCGCGGAGTGCCGTCGCCGGCGTCGATGACCGCTCCGCCGGTGACGATCTGCCGCGGTACCGATCCGGATCCTCCGGTCGGCTGGACCGCGCCGTCGGGCTCCGTACCGAACATGTGGTGCGTGTAGCCGTTCAGCAACAGCATGCTGGCCAGGCAGACCAGCAGCATGGTCAGCACGATCCAATGTGTGCGGAGCGGGACCTGCTTGGCGCGTCGTGCGACCGGTCTGCTCACGGTGCGGTCGGCGTCCTGGTCTTACCGGGCGGAGCGGTCGGCTTGTTGCCGTGCGTGGTGGTCGTCGCTGTCGGTGTGGGCGTGGGCGTGGTCGTCGGCGAGTTCGTCCGGCCCGGCGGTGTGGTCGTGGCCGTCGTCGGAGCAGTCGTCGGTACGACGGTCGGCGGCGGCACCGGGGTGATCGGCGGGACGCTGGTCGGGACGATCGTCGGGCTCGAGGTCGGTCCGCCGCTGGTGGAGGACTGTGGGGTGGAGCTCGGCTCGTCGTCCGGCGTACCGGAAGTGTCCGTCGGGCGAGGTGTCTCGAGCGCGATCTCGGCCGGCGGCGCGGTCGGCCGGTGCTTGGGTTTGGCCGCATCCGGGAGCGGAATGAGCGGGGTGTCCATCCGCGGTCCGCCGAGCAGACTACTGGCCATGAGCACGAGGTAACCGACGGTAGGTACAGCGAGGAAGGCGCCAGTGCGGCGGATGGTGCGACGGCGACGACCGGTCGAGTCGAGGAAGACCGGCCGCCGGTGAGAATGCGACTTCACAAGCGCGAGAGCTTAGTCGAACCGAGTCGGAATTGGGACGTTCCAAGTCTTGCAACTTGCTGCAAGCCCTTCCCCGGTGAATTCTGGCCACCGAAACACCCGGGGGTGCGGTGGCCGGGGGTCGGGGTGGCTACTGTCATCAGGTGCAGAAATGGCCTGGTCGTCCTTACCCTCTCGGAGCCACGTTCGACGGCGCCGGGACGAACTTCGCGGTGTTCTCGGAGGTTGCCGATCGAGTGGACCTGTCGCTGGTCGGCGACGACGGAACCGAGCAGCTGGTGCAGCTGACCGAGGTGGACGGCTTCGTCTGGCACGCGTACCTCCCCGGAGTGCAGCCGGGACAGCGCTACGGGTTCCGGGTGCACGGCCCGTTCAACCCGGCCGAGGGTGACCGGTGCAACCCGTCCAAGCTGCTGCTGGACCCGTACGCGAAGGCCGTAGACGGCCAGATCGACGGTGACGAGTCACTGTTCAGCTACCGGTTCGCGAAGCCCGACGAGCTGAACACCATGGACAACCGCGAGCACACCATGCTCTCGGTGGTGACCAACCCGTTCTTCGACTGGGGCAACGACCGCCCGCCGGGGCACGCGTACCACGAGACCGTGATCTACGAGGCGCACGTCAAGGGCCTCACCAAGACGCATCCGGGGCTGCCGGAGAACATCCGCGGTACGTACGCCGGGATCGGCCACCCGGCCGTCATCGAGCACCTCAAGGAGCTCGGGGTGTCCGCGATCGAGCTGATGCCGGTGCACCAGTTCGCCCAGGACGGCCACCTGCAGGAGCTCGGCCTGTCGAACTACTGGGGTTACAACACGATCGGCTTCTTCGCGCCGCACAACGCCTACTCGTCGACCGGCACCCGCGGTCAGCAGGTGACCGAGTTCAAGGCGATGGTGAAGGCGCTGCACGAGGCGGATATCGAGGTGATCCTCGACGTCGTCTACAACCACACCGCCGAGGGGAACGAGTTCGGTCCGACGCTGTCGTTCAAGGGCATCGACAACGCGGCGTACTACCGGCTGGTCGACCAGGACAAGACGCACTACTACGACACCACCGGCACCGGCAACAGCCTGCTGATGCGGCACCCGCACGTGCTGCAGCTGATCATGGACTCGCTGCGCTACTGGGTCACCGAGATGCACGTCGACGGCTTCCGCTTCGACCTCGCGGCCACGCTGGCCCGCCAGTTCCACGAGGTCGACCGGCTGTCGGCGTTCTTCGACCTGGTCCAGCAGGACCCGGTGGTGAGTCAGGTGAAGCTGATCGCCGAGCCGTGGGACGTGGGCGACGGCGGGTACCAGGTGGGTAACTTCCCGCCGCTGTGGACGGAGTGGAACGGGAAGTACCGCGACACCGTGCGGGACTTCTGGCGCGGCGAGCAGTACACACTGGCCGAGTTCGCCTCCCGGCTGACCGGCTCCTCGGACCTGTACCAGGACGACAGCCGCCGGCCGCTGGCCAGCATCAACTTCGTCACAGCGCACGACGGCTTCACGCTGCGCGACCTCGTGTCGTACAACGAGAAGCACAACGAGGCGAACGGCGAGGGCGGCAAGGACGGCGAGAGCCACAACCGCTCCTGGAACTGCGGTGTGGAGGGCTCGACGGACGACCCCGAGGTACTGCGACTGCGCGCCAAGCAGCAGCGCAACATCCTCACCACGCTGCTGATCTCGCAAGGCGTGCCGATGATCGCGCACGGCGACGAACTGGGCCGGACGCAGAGCGGCAACAACAACGTCTACTGCCAGGACAACGAGATCGCCTGGGTGGACTGGGCGCTCGGTGAGCCGCAGAAGCACCTGCTCGAGTTCACCCGGTCCGTGGTCCGCCTGCGCAACAATCACCCGGTGCTGCGCCGTCGCCGCTTCTTCCACGGCGACACGGGGATCGACGGACTCGGCGACCTGGTCTGGTTCGCGCCGAAGGGCGCCGAGATGCAGAACGGCGACTGGCAGCAGAACGACGCCCGGGCGATCGCGGTGTTCCTGAACGGCGATGCGATCTCCGAGCCGGACACCCGCGGCGAGCCCGTGGTCGACGACTCGTTCCTGATCCTGCTGAACAGCAACTACGAACCGGTCGACTTCCTCCTCCCACCCGAGGAGTACGGCGAGAACTGGACGGTCGTCGTCGACACGACGAGTGCCACCGGCGCGGGCACCGACGAGCCCCACGCCGCTGGGACGACAGTTCAGCTGGAGGCCCGCAGCACGCTGGTCCTGACCCGTCCGAGGCAGGCAGCCGGATGACGGTGCCGGTCTCTTCCCCGCCCCACCGCCCCGGTCATTCCCCGCAGGCTACTTACAGGTTCCAGCTTCGCGGTGAGTTCGGCTTCGACGACGCCGCCGCGGTGGTCCCGTACCTGGCCGGCCTCGGGATCTCCCACGCCTACCTCTCCCCGATCCTCCAAGCCGCACCTGGTTCCACCCACGGGTACGACGTGGTGGACCACAGCCGGCTGTCCGAGCCGATGGGCGGCCGTCCCGCGTTCGACCGGTTGTCCGCGCAACTCACCGAGCACCGCATGGGCGCCGTCGCGGACGTCGTACCGAACCATGTCGCCGTACCGACGCCGGAGAGTCTGAACAAGGCGCTGTGGTCGGTGCTGCGGCTCGGGCCGGGTTCGCAGTACGCGGACTGGTTCGACGTCGACTGGGGTGCGGGTAACCAGCCGTTGCTGATGGCGGTGCTGGGACAGCGGATCGGCAAGGTGCTGGCGGACGGCGAGCTGTCCGTCGACGGCGACGTACTGCGGTACTACGAGCACGAGTACCCGCTACGGCCGGGGACCGAGGAGCTGCCGCTCCAGGAGCTCGTCACCGAGCAGTGGTACCGCCTGGCGCACTGGCGGGTTGCTGACGAGGAGCTGAACTACAGGCGGTTCTTCGACGTCGACACGCTGGCCGCAGTACGCCAGGAGACGCAGGAGGTCTTCGACGCGACGCACCAGCTCCTGCTCGCGCTGCTGCACGAGGGCAAGCTCAACGGGTACCGGATCGACCACCCCGACGGTCTGGCTGACCCACGCGGCTACCTGCGCCGGCTGGCCGAGCGCACCGGTGGCGCGTGGGTCGTGGTGGAGAAGATCCTGGAAGGCGACGAGCAGCTCCCACGCGACTGGCCCTGCGCCGGCACCACCGGGTACGACGCCCTGCTGCGCGTCGGCGGCCTGTTCGTGGACCCTGCTGGTGCTGCGCCGCTTGCAGCACTCCATTCCGAGCTCACCGGCGCACCGGCCGACTTCGGACCCGTTGTGGAGCAGGCGAAGCGCGAGATCGTCCAGCACGGGCAGTACGCCGAGGTGCATCGGCTGGTCGAGTTGCTGGCCCGCATCTGCCAGGACGACGTACGGCTGCGTGACCACACCAGGCGGGCGTTCCACGAGGTCGTGGCCGAGTTGCTGGTCCAGTTCGACGTCTACCGTGCGTACGTCGTACCAGGAGAAGAGGCGCCGGCTAGTGCGGTTGCTGCGATGGAACGCGCGGCCGAGAAGGCGCGGGCCAACCTCGACGACGACCGGCAGGCGACGCTGGACGTCGTACTGCACCTCCTTCTGGGACGGGAGACGAACGCGATCGATGAGCAGGCGCGCGCCGAGCTGATCGTGCGCTTCCAGCAGACCTGTGGACCGGTGATGGCCAAGGGCGTCGAGGACACCGCGTTCTACCGGTGGCTGCGGCTCACGTCGCTCAACGAGGTCGGTGGAGACCCGGAGCACTTCGGTGTCACGCCGGAGGAGTTCCACGCGTACGCCTCCCAGCTGAACCAGCACTGGCCCAAGACGATGACCACACTGTCCACCCACGACACCAAGCGGTCCGAGGACGTGCGCGCGCGTCTCGGCGTACTGTCCGAGCAGCCCGCCGCCTGGTCGGAGGCGGTCCGTGAGTGGCGCAGGCTCTCGGAAGACCACCGGAGCCCGTTGCTGGACGGCAGCACGGAGTACCTGTTCTGGCAGACGCTCTTCGGTACCTGGCACGACGGGCCGCTCGCCGAGGACCGCCTGCAGGCGTACCTGTTGAAGGCGATCCGGGAGGCGAAGCGGCACACGTCGTGGACCTCACCCGATGACGAGTACGAACAGACCATCGCCGCCTTCGTTACAGCAGTCCTGCAAGACGAGACGCTGCTCGACGCGGTACGCCGCTTTGCTGACGAGCAGACCGACTACGTGCGCGCAGCGACGCTCGGACAGAAGCTGGTGCAGCTGACGATGCCCGGCGTACCGGACGTGTATCAGGGCACCGAACTGGTCGATCTGTCCCTCGTGGACCCCGACAACCGACGTCCCGTGGACTACGAGCAGCGCATCGAGCGGCTGCAGCGTCTGGACGACGGCGGCAAGCCGGAGGACCTGTCCGACGAGAAGCTGCTCGTCACGTCGCGGGCGCTCCGCCTCCGCCGGCAGTACCCGGAAGCCTTTGCCGGCAGCTATACGCCGCTCCCGACGTCCAACGGGCATGCGGTCGCATTCGCCCGTGGAGACGCGGTCATCACCGTGGCGACCAGGCTGCCCGCCGCCCTGCAACGTCTGGGCGGCTGGGGCGAGAGCACTGTGGTGCTGCCGAGTGGTCAGTGGAAGAACGTACTGACCGGCCGCGACGTCGGTAGCGGCGCGGCGCGGATCGTCGACCTGCTGACCGACCTGCCGGTTGCCCTGCTGGTCAGGAGCTGACAGCCATGCACACGTTCCGCGTCTGGGTACCTGAGGCGACGAACGTCGACCTGGTACTGCGGGACGGCGTGCTGCCGATGCGCTCGGTCGACGACGGCTGGTGGGAACGCCGGGTGGTCGAGGCGCACCACGGCACCGACTACGCGTACTCCGTCGACGGCAGCGATCCCCTCCCCGATCCACGCAGTCCCTGGCAGCCCGACGGCGTCCACGGGTTCAGCCGGGTCTTCGACGCGGACCGCTTCGAGTGGAACGACGACAGCTGGACAGGTCGCAACGTACGCGGTGCTGTCTTCTACGAACTCCACCTGGGCACCTTCACGTTGGAAGGCACGTTGGACGCCGCCGCCGAGCACCTGGACTACCTGGCTGTGCTTGGCGTAGAGGTGGTCTCTCTGCTGCCGGTAGCCGCGTTCCCGGGCGTCCACGGCTGGGGGTACGACGGTGTCGACCTGTACGCCGTCCACGCGCCGTACGGCGGTCCCGAAGCACTGCAGCGGTTCGTCGACCGGTGTCACGTCGCTGGACTCGCCGTGTGTCTCGACGTCGTCTACAACCACCTCGGCCCGAGCGGGAACTACCTGGCCAGCTTCGGTCCGTACTTCACCACGCGCCACTCCACCCCGTGGGGCCCCGCGGTCAACCTCGACGACACCGGCAGTCCCGAGGTACGACGGTGGATCTGTGACAACGCACTGCGCTGGTTCCGGGACTTCCACATCGACGTACTGCGGCTGGACGCCGTACACGCGCTGGTCGACGACAGTCCGACGCACCTCCTCCAGCAGCTGTCGACCGAGACCGCAGCGTTGTCCAAGGAAGTAGGGCGGCCGCTGGGGCTGGTGGCCGAGTCCGACCTCAACGACCCGCGGACGGTCGAGCCGGTGTCACAAGGCGGGATGGGCATGACCGCGCAGTGGAGCGACGACTTCCACCACGCGCTGCACGCGCTGCTGACCGGCGAGCGGTTCGGGTACTACGTGGACTTCGGGGACCCGGCCGTGTTCGCGAAAACGCTGACGCGGGTGTTCCTGCACGACGGGGAGTACTCGACGTTCCGCGGCAAGGACTGGGGACGGCCGGTGGATCGACGGACCCACCGCGGCGGCGAGTTCCTCGTCTACACGTCGAACCACGATCAGGTCGGCAACCGGGCGCTCGGCGATCGGCCCGCGTTGACGCCGGGGCAGCTCGCGATCGGTGCCGCGCTGGTGCTGACGTCGCCGTACACGCCGATGCTGTTCATGGGGGAGGAGTGGGGTGCGTCGACGCCCTGGCGGTTCTTCACCGATTTCACCGAGCCCGCGCTGGCTGATGCGGTGCGGACCGGGCGGCGGCGGGAGTTCGCGGAGTTCGATTGGGACGCGGACGAGATCCCGGACCCGCAGGATCCGCAGACGTGGCGGAGTTCGGTGCTCGACTGGTCCGAGCCGGACGAGGCGCCGCATCGCGACATACTCGCCTGGTACCGGCACCTGCTGACGTTCCGGGCCCGGATGCCCGAACTGCGCGACGACCGGCTCGAGTCCGTCGGGATCGCCTTCGACCCGGCCGGCGCCTGGCTCGTGGTGACCCGCGGCAGCCTGCGCGTGGCCGCGAACCTGACCGCGTCGGACGCGGTGGTTCCGGTCGACGCGATCCCGGAGTACCTGGTGATGTCGTTCGCCGGGGCTGAGCTCACCGACGACGGCGTGCGGTTGCCCGCTCACGGCGTCGCGATCCTCGCCGTCTGAGATTTTCCGAACAAAGTGCACGTTTGTGGGTCATTCCAACACAAGACGGCGTTCGAGCGTGTTGATCCGTGGTGATTTCCGGAATCGCTTGCTGCCGGGGCTCTCGTGACGGACTGTAGATGAGCCAGCAGGGGTCGGGGGGTTTGACGGGAGGACCGGATGACAGTCGGAGGCGTCGACACTTACTACGACTACGAAGAAAAACAGTGGAAGAGCCGGAAACTGGGCGGCGGCCCGATCCGCCGCGGCCCGGTCTGCCCGGCCCCACGCACCTCGGAGCACGCGACCCACGAAACCCGCCGCGAGCCTCGCCGCGACCACGACGTACCCAAACACACCCTCAACTGAACCCACCCCGGTGACAGGGCCCGCCAGACCAGGTCACCCCAACCCAGCGACCGTCGCTTGAACCATGACGGTCGCTGGACCACGCCCGCAAGTGGAAGTGTGTGGAAAAAAGGTGCACGGAGTGCCCATTTCTTCCCCACCACGACAGTTCACCGCACACTTGCACCCCGCCGGCGCCTGCAGCGAGCTGGGTTCAGGGACGGGCTTGGAGGTTGGGGAATCCCGCTGGTCGTTGCAGGTGGGTAGCAGTCCCCAGCCCGAAACCCAGACCCGACAGGCCGCCGGGGGGCCCAAACCAGTTCGGGGAGCCCTGCACCCCCAGAACAGCAGGTAATCCTCCTCAAACCGGTTTGGGGAGCCCTGCACCCCCACAACGGCACGTCATCGTCCCCAAACCGGTTTGGGGAGCTCGCGGGGGGCCGCCGAAACCCACGACTCGATGCACCCGGCCGATAGCGGCAACCGAGGACACGCACCGAGAACACGCACTGGGGACTAGGAACAGGCAATGGTGACGGGGACAGGCAATACCAGGTGCTTACCCACCATTGACTGTTCCTGATCCCAGACCGGTTGAGCACCCGGATCGCCGCACGTGCCAATCAGACTCCGGTTAAGCCGAAGCCCTCCGCTTGGTCAGCCGGCGGCGGTGATGACGTCGGTGGCCAGGAGGGAGCGGAGTTCGTCGGTGGAGGGGCGGCGGCCTAGGGTGCGGAGGCGTTGGGATTGGGCCTTGCGCATGGCTTCTACCAGGCGGCGGGCTTCGCGGGCGTTGCCGAAGTTGGGGCCGTCGGCGATGCGGTCGAAGTACGACGTGAGGGGTGCGCCGGCCGCCGGGTCGAGCAGGTAGTCGCCGCCGGCAACCATCCGGTCGGTGATCAGCAGGAGTTCCGCGGCGCTGTAGTTCTCGAACTCGATGGTCTTCGAGAACCGGGATGCGAGGCCAGGGTTGGCGGCCAGGAAGTCGTTCATCTCGGCGGTGTACCCGGCGACGATGATCGCGATCTCGTCGCGGTGGTCCTCCATCAGCTTGACCAGCGCGTCGATCGCCTCCTGCCCGAAGTCGCCGTTCCCGGCCGCGCGGGACAGCGTGTACGCCTCGTCGATGAACAGCACACCGCCGAGCGCTTTCTCGAAGACCTGCGCGGTCTTCTCCGCGGTGTGCCCGATGTACTGACCGACGAGATCCCGCCGCGACACCTCGATGAACCCGCCGTCGGGCAGTACGCCGAGCGCCTTCAGCAGCTTCCCGTACAGCCGGGCCACCGTGGTTTTCCCGGTCCCCGGCGCACCGGCGAAGATCAGGTGGTGGCTGACCGCGCCGATCGACAACCCGGCTGAGCTGCGCCACTCGTTGACCTGGATCTCGTCGACCAGCGCCCGGACCTCAGCCTTCACACCGGGCAGCCCGACCATCGTGTCCAGCTCGCCGAGCAGATCGTCCACCGGCCCGTTCTCGGCAGCCGCCGTACTCTGCTCGATCACCTCGACCGTGCTGCCGGTCGCGATCGACAGCGCGGGCTCCGCGGTGTTGGTCGCCCGCAACCCCTCGACCGCCCCGCCGCAGCCGGGAGCGAACGTGATCGCCGACCCGCGGGTGTCATGCACGGTCGGCCGCCGAATCGTCGGCGTACTGCCATGCGCGACGCCGATCCCCTCCGTACCGGTCTGCCCGATCTCGACGTCGGCGAGCTCCGGACGGCTGTACTGGTAGATGTACACGCCGCGCCCGCCGCACCCGGTGATCGTGCAGCCGCGGATGAGCGGATCGGCGCCCAGCGCGACGACGATGCCGTCGCCGGAGATCTCCCGGACGGTCGTGTCCAGGATCTGTCCGCCGGCGCCCTCGACCACGATCCCGGTCTCGGCGCCGCTCACCGTGCAGTCCTCGACGGTGAACGACGGACTCGCGTGCACGCTGACCGCTGGTCGCGTCTTCCCGGTCACGGTGCACTGCGAGAGCGTCAGCGCCGTACGGTCGACCGAGACCGCGATCCCGTCCGTGGCGCGGATCTCCAGCCCACGCAGGGTCAGCGTGCCGTCGACGGCCCGGATCGTCGGCCAGTCGGCGCCTGATCCGTCCAGTACGACGTCGGCGCCGCTCTCGGCCTGCAGTGTCACCGAGCGCCCGGTGAGCTCGAGCGTCTCGGCGTACGTCCCGGCCGCGATCGCGACCGTGGCTCCGTCCGGCGCCTCGAGGAGCGCCGAGCCGACGGTTTGATAGGCGCCGGGACGATCGGCGGCGACGGACAGGATCCTCATGACGCGCGCTCGAGGAGCCAGCCGCGATCGGCGGCCTTGACGCCGGCCTGGAACCGGCTGCGGGCGCCGAGGCGGTTCATGATCTGGGCGACCATCCGGCGTACCGTCCGGACCGAGATGTCGAGGTGCGCCGCGGCGACCTCGTCGGTCGCGCCGAGGGCGAGCAGCCGCAGCATCTCCTGCTCACGCAACGACAGGTCGGCCTCGTGCGGCAGGTCGCGGTCGGCCAGCGGTACGGCGTCCGGCCAGATCCGCTCGAACAACTCCAGGGCGGTCACCACCACGCTGGTCAGCCGCAGTACGGCGATGCTGCCGTTGCTGGTGTCGGCGGGGAGTACGGCGACCGTACCGTCGATCACGATCGCGTTCATCGGCACGTGCGGGATCGTCCGGACGGCGACACCGGCGAGCGACAGCGCACCGAGGTGCCGGCCGACGCTCGGCGTGGTGCGCGCGTGGTCGGGGAAGATCGCCCGGTAGCGCACACCGTGCTTGACCTCGCGCGGCCCGAACGTCGGACCGGCGAGCGTGCTCATGGTGATCACCTCGTCCTCGGCGGACGCGAGCAGTTCGGCCAGCCCGCTGTGGGCAGGGATCTGCTGAAAACCGGAGGGGCGGGGAAGCATCGTGACAGTCATGAGAGAGGGACCCCCAGAGGTAGCGTGGCGGCGACGCCGGCGGCGTGCCGCCCGTCGAGGCGTTCGGGCTCGACCCCGAAGGAGCGAGCCAGGGTGGTGAGGACGGAGAACGCCGTGTCGAGCGTGGCCGGATGGGATGCGGCCAGGCGGAGTACGACGTCGTGGCGGGCGGAAGTCGAGTGGGCGGAGCTGGAGGTGGCGGTGACGGCGATCGTCTGCGCGGCACCGGTGCCGGTACCGAGCAGGGCGCCGATCAACGCCTGAGTAGTTGCTGCAGGCAAGGAAGCGGATCCGGCCAGTCGCACGGACAGCTGCCGGACCGGACCGCAGGACCAGGAGGTCCAGCGCTCGTGGAGTTGTCCGCGGCCGGCGTTCGCGTGGGCCAGTGCGCCGAGGGACGCGAGTACGTCGGACTCGTCGAGCGGCATGTTCTCGACCTGCTCGCGGTCCAGCCGCCGAACGAGTCGCCTGACCGTGTTGGCGAGCACCTGCCGCAACTGCTCGTCGGTGGCGATGTCCGGCGTCCGCTCGGCCGCGACCGCGATCCATGCCCGCGGCGGCTGGTTCTGCTTGACCCCGGTGTGCAGGATCAGCTGTACGCCGATACCGACCGGCTGCTCCTCCGACGCCTCCGCGAGCTGCCCCAACTGCGGCAGCAACCGGTGCTGTGTCTCCGGACCGAGCCGCAGCGCGACACTCGCCCCAGCAGGTCGACTGAGAACGCCGTACGGCTGCTCGCGGACGACCACCTGGTCGGTCGAGGTCCGGCCGTGGAACGTACTGACCAGCCGGACCGCGATGTCCGTGCCGAGGTCGTGCTTGCGCCGCCGTACCAGGAACACGAGCAGGACGCCCACCCAGCGGTACAGCCACAGGCCGCGGATGCGGACGGCTGTGAGCAGCACCAGCGACACCGCGGCGACCGACGTCAGGATCAGTACGGTCCGGGACGCGGTGGTTGCCGCGCCGACCGCCACCACGGCCAGCTGCCAGCAGATGATCTGCCCGACTTGGACGGCCCGGTCCGGTAGCTCGACCTTGTCGGCGACCGGTGCCGGTGCGGGCGGCTCGGCGGCCAGGTGCAGCTTCTGTTCTGACGGCTTGACCGAACCCACCGACGCGATCAGGGTGCGTGTCGGCGGCTGCTGCACTCGTGGCTGGGCCAGCGGCATCCCGACCGCGGTCGCCTGGGGGAGAGTCGTGGTGGTCGCGGCGTACTTCGCCTCACCCTCGTGCTGAGGCGCCGCTCCATAAGCTGCGGACTTCACGCGACCAGCTCCGCTTTAGGCCCGGCGATCACCAGCAACTGGCCGGCGTGGTCGCGGACGATCGGGTGGAGCTCGAACCGTCCCGGCGCCGGCTCGGTGACCAGGTTGAGGTCCATCAGCTGGTCGACCATCAGTTCGGCGTCGGAAGTGCTGGTGCCGGTGAGCCGGGCCGCCTGGCGCAGGTCGAAGCGCGGCGTCATCCCGATCTGCCGGTACAGCCGCTGCACCGGACCGGGGAGCGCCTCGTACGCGGCGTCGAAGCGGGCCAGAACCTCGCCCAGCGCCTGGCAGCGCGCTGACTGGTCCTCGAGGCGGGCGGCCATCCGCGCGACGGTCCACGGCTGCCGGTTGCGCAGGCGCTCGACCAGTTGCCGGATCGCGCCCGGGTGACCGCCGCAGCAGCTCAGGATCTGTTCGAGGTCGGTGAGTTTCGCGGCCTCGTCCGGTGCGAGTACGGCGAGCGTCATGGCCGCCGTACGGTCGAGATCGGAGAGCCGCCGGCGGCTGATCACCAGCACCAGCGCGGCTGGGTCGTTCGGTAGCAGGTGCCGGATCTGGTCGGCGTGCTCGACGTTGTCCAGGATCACCAAGCCGGTTGCCGAGGGCAAGGAAACTCCGCGCTGAACGTCGACGTACTGCTGGGTCTCGAAACCGGAGGCGGCGGCGACCTCGAGCGCGAATGCGGTCTTCCCGATGCCGGGCATGCCGTCGATCGTGACCACGCCGGTCGCGCCGCGCAGTGCACGGAGCTCAGGACCGCGCCCGACGAAGGTGCGGACCCGCGGCGGCAGGTTCGAGCTCACCGGCGGCACCGGCGTCGGCAGGACAGCGGGGGATTCCTCGCTGAGGATCTGCTGGTGCAGCGCGGTCAGCTCGGCGCCCGGCTCGATCCCCAGGTCGCGGACCAGCGCGGTCCGGGCCCGCTGGTACGCCGCCAGCGCGTCGTGCCGCCGCCCGACCTGACGGTACGCCGCCATCAGCCGAGCCCACGCCAGCTCCCGAAGCGGTTCCTCCTCGGTCAGCGCCCGCAGTACGGCGATCGCCTCTGCGGGCCGGTCCAGCAGCAGCTGAGCGTCGGCCAGGTCCTCGCGGAGCGCCCGATGCAGCTCGGTCAGCCGGTCCACCGCCGAGGTCGCGTCGGCGGTCAGCCCGTCGTACGGCGCCCCGCGCCAGAGAACCAATGCGCGCTGGACCACGTTGACCGCCTCGGCGGCGTCGCGGCGGCTGAGCAACTCGCGGGCCTCGTCGCACAGGGCGGCCGCGACGTCGGCGTCGAGCTCGCCGGGCAGGACGTGCACCCGGTACGCGCCGGGGCGACTCTCGATCCGCTCCTCGGGAAGTGAGCGGCGGAGCTGCCAGACGTACGTCTTCAGGTTGTTCTGCGCCGAGGCCGGTACGTCCCGGCCGGCCCAGACCGCGTCCACGAGCTGCTCGGTGCTGACCCAGGCGTTGCGGTGCAGCAGGAGCAGCGTCAGCACGGTCGCCGGCTTGCCGCCGCAGAGGTCCAGCGGGCGTTCGTCCGGGCCGTCGACCTCGAGCGGGCCCAGGACCCGGAAGCTCAACCGGTCTGGTGTGTGCGCTGCGTGACCGTTCATGACACATACGATCCGGGGAGACGATGACATTTCGATGACACACGAGGTTGACCGTGCGCGTACTGGTGGTAGAGGACGACAAGGAGCTGCAGGTGGCCGTCCCGGCGGCCCTCCGCTCCGCCAAGCTCGCGGTCGATCTGGCCGTCGACCTCGATGACGCTGATCAGCAGCTGTACGTGAACTCGTACGACTGCGTGGTCTTCGACCGGATGTTCGAGATCGACGGCCGGAAGGTCGACTCGCTCGACTACGTCAGCCGCCGCCGGCGGGAAGGCTGGACCCTGCCGGTACTGTTCCTGACCGGACGGGACACGCTGGCCGACCGGGTGGACGGGTTCGAGCACGGCGGCGACGACTACCTGGTCAAGCCGTTCGCGGTCGAGGAGCTCATCGTCCGGGTGCTCAGCCTGATCCGCAGAGGCCCGGCCACTCGCCCCCCGATCATCAGGCACGCCGACGTGGAGCTCGACACCGCGCGGCGGACCGTGCAGCGGGCCGGTGTGCTGCTGACCTTGCGAGGGAAGGAATTCTGCGTGCTGGAGTACCTGATGTCGCGGCCCGAGCAACTCGTGACCAGCAAGGAGCTGGTCGACCACTGCTGGGACGGCGACGGCCGGGACTCGAACGTTCTCGCCGTCACGATCACCCGGCTCCGTGCCCGGCTGCGTGGTGGTCCGGATCTGATCCAGGCGGTCCGGGGGCAGGGGTACCGGCTGATCAACCCCGGTGGTGCCGGATGAGCCGGCGCGGGATGCGCGGTCCGTCGGCCGACCGGCTGCGCCGGTTGCGCTGGTGGCTGACCGTACTGTTCACCGCCACGAACACGGTCGCCCTGATCGTTCTCGCTCCGGTCATCATCATCCTGGACGCAGACCGTGCGGACGACGAGATCGACCACAACCTGAACGTGGTGACGCAGTCGGTTCTGCGGCTGGTCGACGAGAGCCGCGGGGCACTGGTCACGGCCCGGCTGACCGGGGACCCGCTGACGTCCGGCTGCCCGGACTTCGCCGTCATGCCGGGAAACTCGAGCGACTTCACTCCGCAGTTCAGCACGCGGGGCTGCACCAGGATCGACCAGCAGCTGCTCGTGGGCATCACCGCCGAGGCAGTGCGGAACGGTAGTCCGGTCTCCCAGGACCGGAGGGCTGTGAACGGGCACGCGATTCGCCTCGCGGCGGAGCCGTTCAAGGATTCCAGTGAGCGCTACATCGGCGCCGTCGTCGCCTGGGAGGACACCGAGGCGGAGGCTCATCGTCATCGGCAGCTCACGATCGCGGTACTGGCTGTCTGCGCGGTCCTGATCGGCGCGGCCGCGCTTGTCGGCTACTGGCTCTCCGGTCGCGCGATCCGGCCCGCGATGGCCGCTCTCGAACAACAGGAGACGCTGCTCGCCGAGACCGCCCACGATCTGCGTACGCCGGTTGCCGCACTGCGCGCTCTCGCCGAGACCGCGGCACGGGACCCGGAACAGCGCGCGGAGCTACTGCCCCGGACCGTCCGGCTGGCCGGCCGGATGGGCGACATCATCGACGGACTGCTCGTCCGCGCACGGCTCGCGGCGGGTGTGGAGCACCTCGCGATGCAGCCGGTCTGGCTCGACCAGCTGGTTGCCGGTGTGGTCGAGGACATGCCGACCGAGGGTGCGCGGTTCTCGCTGGTGACCGCGCCGACGATGGTGCGTGCCGACCCGACGCTGCTGCAGCGGGCGATCGGCAACGTGCTGGGCAACGCGATGCGACACGGCCGGGCGCCGGATGCGGACCAGGCGATCATCACGGTGACGGTCGCCGACGGCCGGGTCACGGTCGCCGACCAAGGCCCGGGGATCGATCCCGAGGTCGGCGCGGATCTGTTCGAGCCGTACACGACCGGCGGCGCGTCGACCGGCCTCGGGCTGTCGATCGTGCGCTGGGTGGTGCTCGCCCACGGCGGCGACCTGAAGGTCTACAACGCCGACGAAGGCGGCGCGATCTTCGAGATCCAGCTGCCTACCGTCCAGTAGTAGACCGGTTCTGTACGGCGGATGGACCACGGCTGAGTATGGTCACTCAGTGCAGTCCGGCGTACACCTGGGGAGAGACTGACATGAGTGCGACGATTCCGCCCGGTGAGGCCTATCGGTTGGTGGCCGACAACCTGGCGAAGGTGATCCACGGGAAGCCCGAGGTGATCCGGCTGGCGTTGACCGCGCTGTTCGCCGAGGGGCACCTACTGATCGAGGACGTGCCGGGGCTCGGCAAGACGACGCTGGCCCGGTGCATCGCCCGCAGTATCGACGCGAGCTGGAACCGGATCCAGTTCACCCCGGACCTGCTGCCCGGCGACATCACCGGCGTGATGGTCTACCACCAGGGCACCGAGTCGTTCGAGTTCCACCCGGGCGGCATCTTCGCGAACGTGGTGGTCGCCGACGAGATCAACCGCGGGACGCCGAAGACGCAGTCCGCGCTGCTCGAGGTGATGGCCGAGCGCCGCGTCACGGTCGACTCGAACACCCGCGCCGTACCGGACCCGTTCCTGGTCATCGGCACCCAGAACCCGATCGAGATGGAGGGCACCTACCGGTTGCCCGAGGCCCAGCTCGACCGGTTCCTGATGCGGATCGAGATCGGGTACCCCGACCACGACGCCGAGGTCCGGATCGTGCTCGGCGACACCGGCCGGGTCGGACCCGACTCGCTCACCCCGGTCATCGACGTACCGGCGCTGCGGAACGCGATCGCCGCCGTCCGCTCGGTCCACGTGGACCCCGCGATCAGTTCGTACGCCGTGAAACTGGCCGGAGCGACCCGCGAGCACACCGCGGTCCGGTACGGCGCCAGCCCGCGCGGCAGCATCGCCCTGGTCCGTGCGGCCCGCGCGTTCGCCGCCACCGACGGCCGGGCGTTCACGACGCCCGACGACGTGAAGCAGGTCGCGCATCCGGTGCTCGCGCACCGGTTGGTACTGACGCCGGACGCGGAGCTGAGCCAGCGGCCGCCGTCGTCGGTGGTCGACGAGGTGCTGTCCGCCGTACCGGCGCCGACGGCCGGCGCGACCGCGAGCTGACATGCGGCACCAGATCAGGGGCAACGTCAAGGAGTTCCTGCGGCAGGAGGCGTGGCGCTCCCGGGCGGCGCTGGCCGCCGTCGTCACGGTCTGCGTGGTGGCCACGACGCTCGCCGTGACCGGCGCGGGCGCGGACACCAATGGGATGAAGTTCCTGCAGACCGGCCACCTGATCTACAACAGCACGCTGAACCGCGTCTTCCACATCGACGGCGGGACGAAGGCCGTCGACGGGGAGCTGCCGGTTCCGGATCTCGGCCCGGGCGTCCAGACCGTGCAGACCGACAAGCAGGGCTTCGTGCTGGCGCGCGGCAGCATCACCGAGTTCGGCAAGTCCGATCTGAAGGTCGAGGACCCGGTCAAGGCGCCGTCCGAGGAACAGCCGACCGCGCTCGAAGCGGCGGGCACGGCGTACGCCGTCTACCGCGACAGCGGTGCGATCACCCGGCTCGGCGAGGACCTGATGACGTTGCCCGGCAGCGGTTCGCTGGGTCCGCCGGTGGCCACCGCCGACGGGACGCTGTGGGTGCACCGGCTGACCAGCCGCGAACTCTGCCGGCTGCCGGTCAAGGCGGATCGGCTGACCTGCCCGGCCGAGGTGCCGAGCGGTCATACCGGCGCGCTCACCGTGGTGGCGGACCAGGTCGTGTTCGTCGACACCACAGCCCGCGAACTGCGCGCGGTGGACTCCGGCGGCTTCGGCCGGAAGGTGCCGGTCCCCGAGGTCGCGATGACACCGGCGTCGATCGTCGCGCCGTACGACGTGAACGGCCGGATCGCGATCGTCGAGCCGACCGGCAACGAGGTGCACCTGGTCGACGCCGCCCCGGTGGCCGGGGACCAGCAGGCGGCGGCGCCGGTGGCGTGGAAGGTGCGATCGGGCAAGTACTCGCAGATCGCCTCCACCGGGAACGGTCTGGCGCTGATCGACTCGACCAGCGGCTCGCTGGTGACCTTGGGGCCGGACGGCAAGGAGAAGTCCTTCCAGCAGATCCCGCGGCCGTCGCCCAAGGCGAAGGCCGACAAGAAGGACGAGCCGAGGCTGTTCCGCGGTGCGGACAAGCGGGTGTACGTCGACAGCGTGGCCGGCGAGCACTCGATGGTCGTCGACGACGACGGCGAGGTCACCGAGGTCGAGGTGGTCGGACCGGCGAAGAAGCCGGAGAAGTCCCAGCCGCCGCGGCCGAAAGAGACCGTCCCGCCACCCTCGACGCCGCCTTCGACGCCGCCGCGGACCGAGGAGACGCAGAAGCCGCCGCAGCCGGAGAACACCGACGGCGGGGACAAGCGCACGACCAGGCCGCCGCAGCGGACTCAACCGCCGCGCACCGAGCAGCCGGAGCGCAAGACCACACCGCCGCCGTCGAAGCCGACGACGACCAAGCCGACGACCACGAAACCGACGACGACCAAGCCCACTCAGAAGCCGACCCAGAAGCCGAAACCGCCGCCGGTGAAGGCGACCCGGGCGGCGGCTCCGCCCGGTTTGAAGGCGACCCCAGGCGACAACGAGGTCACCCTCACCTGGCGGCGCCCGAACCTGAACGGCGGAACGTTCGTCAGCTACAGCGTCAGTCAGGACAGCGATCCGGAGACGACGACGTCGCTCAGCTACACGTGGAGCGGGCTGGACAACGGTACGGCGTACACGTTCGAGGTGCGCGCGGTGACGACCGGGTCGGACGGCGAGATGCTGATCGGGGTGGCCGCGACGGTCACCGCGACGCCGGGTTCGGGGACGTTCTCGATCAGCTACGGGCCGCAGGCCGACGACGGCCCGGACTCGAACTGCCCGGCGGGTACCGAGCAGGACTGTCATTACCTGGTCTTGCATGCCAGAAACTTCGAACCGGACACCGACTACACGTTCCGCGCGTACTCGAACGGCAAGCAGATCCACGACGCGTACACGTTGAGCACGGACAGCAACGGCTACCTGGAGCAGAAGAAGTTCCACAACTCCCGGGTCGGGGAGACGGTCTACGTCACGGCGACCGGACCCGGTGGACCGTACCGATCCAACTCGTTCAAGTGGCCGGCCGGATGAGGCTCACGGGACGCGGGGTGGCGGTGCTGCTCGGGTCGATCGCCGCCTACGTGCTGGGTGAATTGGCCGGGTACTCCGTCTTTCGCGCACTGGCCGGGATCGGGCTCGGGGCGTTGATCGCCGCGACCGTACTGACGGTGCGGCAGCCGCAGGTGACCGTGCAGCGCGTGCTGTCACCGGACCGGGTCGAGCGCGGCCGTCCGGCGCTGGCGACGTTACGCGTGCGGAACGAGGGCCCTCGTTGGCAGGCGGCCTTCGCCGCCCACGACTCGGCGGGTGACGAGCGGCAGGAGGTCAAGATCCGGCGGCTCGGTCCCGGCAGCGAGGCGACGTACCGGTACGAGCTGCCGACCTTGCGGCGCGGGAAGATCGCGGTCGGGCCGCTGACGCTCGAACGCCGCGACCCGCTCGGCCTGGCCAGCAACCGCAAGGCGACCGGCGAGGTCGCGACGTTGTGGGTGCATCCGAGACGGCACCCGACCAAGACCGTGGTCGCCGGCCGGCCGCGGCACCACCATGTCGGACGGACCGCGGACGACTCGCTGCGCGGCTCGGCCGACCTGCGCGACGTCCGCCCGTACGTCGTCGGCGACGAGGTCCGCCACCTGCACTGGAAGGCGACCGCGCGGACCGGGCAGTTGATGGTCCGCGACTACGCCGATCCGGATCAGCCGCGACTCACCGTGCTGCTCGACACCCGGCGCGAACCATTGCCCGAGGCAACGTTCGAGGAGGCGACCGAGGTGGCGGCCTCGATCCTGTTCGCCGCGTCCACGGCGGGTCACCGCTGCCGGTTGGTGACGACGGCCGGTGCCGACCTCGCCGCTCCCGGCGGTGCCGTCGCGTCCCGGATGTTCCTCGACGAGCTGTGCGTGGTGGAGCAGCGGGACGACAAGTCGGGTCTGGTGCCTCCCGTGCTGACCACCGGAACGTCCGCGGGCGGTGCGATCGTCGTGGTCACCGGTGCGCGCGGATCCGCCGCGGACTTCGCGCCGCTGCTCAGCCGGTACTCGTCGGTGACGGTGATCGGCCTCGGCGAGGCGCAAGGTGTCGCGCCGATCCTCAGCGCGCAGGTCGTCCTCGGCGGCTCCGCCCAGGAAGCGTTGCAGCAGTGGACAGGAGTCCTGCGATGAGCCGCCGGCAGACGATCGCGGTGCTCGCCGCTGTCCTCGTCGGAGGACTGTGCTTCGGGCCGGTGTTCGGGCTGCGCAACCTGTGGCTGCCGGTGGGAGCGGTGTGTCTGATCACCTTCGTCGTCACGGAGATCTGCCGGCACTGGCTCGCGGCGTGGCGGCCGATCCTGATCGTGCTCGGTGGTCTGCTGGCCGTGACCGAAACGGTGCTACGGGCAACTACTGTCGCCGGATTGCCGACGGCGGCGTCGATCCGCGCGCTCGGCGACGGGCTGACCGGCTGGCGGTTGACGTTGGAGTCGACCTGGCCGGCGCGGCCGGATCCCGAACTCGTGGTCTTCGTGCCGCTGCTGACGCTGATCGCCTGCCTGCTCGCGATCGAGCTGCTCGACCGTACGCCGCCGCTGGTCGCCTTGGTTCCCGGGCTCGGGGTCATCGGTGCGAGCCAGTTGTACATCGCGGCCGACGGGTGGAGCGCCGTACTGATCGCGGCCGCGCTCGGGCTGATCGTGGTGGCGCTGCTGATTCCGGACAACCTCGAGTACCGGCGGATCGCGCCCTGGGTCGCGACCGGGGTCGTGACCGTCGCCGCGATCGTGTGCGGGCTCGTCGTGAGCACGATCGATCCCGCCGGGCGTACGCCGTACTCGCTGCAGAAGGTGCAGTCTGCGACGGCGCCCGGCGTACGGCAGACGAGTCCGCTGGACGAGCTCGCCAGCCGGTTGAGTGCGCGGGAACGCGACGAGGTGGTCTTCAAGTACACGGCGTCGACGCCGGTCGATCGCTGGCGGCAGGTCGCGCTCGACGACTTCGACGGGGCGAACTGGACGACCGATCACCCGTTCCTGCGGATGGGGTCCGAGGTGGGTTCGGACGTCACCGTGCCGACGTCGCTGGAGTCGGCGAGCGTGCAACTCGAGGACCTCGACGGGCCGTGGCTGCCCAGCCAGTTGCTGCCGGCAACGGTCAGCGGCGTGACGGATCCGCAGGTGGAGCCGATCGGCGGGACGCTGATGGCGTCGGGCCGGCCGGACGACTACCAGCTGACGTGGCGGAAACCGGACATCGATGCGCAGTACCTGCTGGACGCGGGGATCGACGGCGACGTGATGAACCGCTTGAGCGACCTGCCTCCGGTGCCGCCGGAGATCGCGTCGATCGATCCGCTGCGGGGGAAGCGGGCGACGTTCGCGACGGCGATCGCGCTGGAGAAGTACCTGCGGCAGCACTACACGCTGGCGGTCGGCGAGAACCTGCCGACCGGGTACGGGTGGCCGCAGCTGAAGAGTTTCCTCCTCGACGAGAAGCCGGGCGGGGCGCAGGCCGAGACCAAGCAGCCGGGAACGAGCGCGCAGTTCGCCGCGGCGTACGTCGTACTCGCTCGGCTGAACGGGATTCCGGCGCGGTTGGTGGTCGGGTTCCGCGCGCCCGCGAAACCTGAGGCGGACGGGTACTACACCGTGCGGAACTCCGACGCGTTTGCCTGGCCTGAGGTAGCAGTCGACGGCCTTGGTTGGTGGCCGTTGGATCCGGCCGAGGACGCCGCCACCGGGAAGACCACAGTCGCTGGTTCGATCGACGACATCACCAGCCAAGCGCGGGCCGCCGTACCGCCGGTGGAGAAGATCAAGGACCCGGAGGTCCCGCCGCAGACCGACCGGGACGGCGACACGGGCCGGCCGATCCTGCCGCCGATCTCGCTGACCGCCGTGTTCGCGGTGTCGGCGGGATTGTTGCTGCTGTGGCTGGTCGGCGTACCGCTGCTGAAGCTTGTCCGGTCGGCGCAACGCCGGCGGCGGGGCGGGAGCGCGGCCGTGGTCGGGGCCTGGGCCGAAGCGCGAGATCGGCTGCGGGCGCACGGCGTACCTGTGACTGCCGGGATGACGGTGCGGGATCTCGCTGAAGCGGCGAAGGAGCTGCCGGAGACCGCGGGCGGGCTGACGCGGGTCGCGCAGGCCGTCGATCACGCGCTGTGGTCAGGGGGAGCGACGACGCCGGAGGTGCAGAACGACGCGTGGACCGGGGTTCGCGAGCTGCGGAAGGCGTTGCGCGGACGTCCGTGGGTCGACCGGTTCCAGGCGTCGCTCGAGCTGCGAACACTGTTCACCCGTTAGCGTCGGCCGGGACTTGCCGGGGCCAGGAGCGCGGTAGTTTCCGGGTCGCATAGAGTGACATCTGTCGCGACAGGAAGGATTCCGCTCGATGGCCGATGCAGACAAGCACGTGACGGACTCGCCGTTCCCGGGCTTCGACACGACCAGGCCGAGTATCGCGCGCACCTACGACTACCTGCTCGGCGGCAAGGACAACTTCGCCGTCGACCGCGCGTTCGGGGACCGGTTCATCAACGAACTGCCCGGATCCCGGGTGATCGCCTACGACAACCGCGGCGCCTTGATCCGCGCGGTCCGCGAGCTGGTCCGGACGACGCCGGTCCGGCAGTTCATCGACCTCGGCAGCGGCCTGCCGACCGCGGACAACGTGCACCAGGTCGCCCAGCGGTACGCGCCGGACTCGAAGGTCGTGTACGTCGACAACGACCCGATCGTGCTCGCACACGGCCGCGCCCTGCTCGCCGAGAACGACAACACCACGGTCATCCAGGCCGACCTGCGGGAACCGAAGGCGATCATCGAGCACCCCGAGACCGTGCGGCTGATCGACTTCGACCGCCCCGTCGGCGTGATCTTCAGCGCCACCCTGCACCATGTGAACGACGACGAGGACCCGGCCGGCATCGTCCGCTTCTGGAAGGACCGGATCGCCTCCGGCAGCCACGTCTTCATCAGCCACTTCCGCAGCGAGAACGACCCCCGCAGCCAGGAACTGGAGCAGGTCCTGCAAGGCTCCCTGGGCCGCGGCCGCTGGCGCACCGACGAACAGATCCTCGCCCTCTTCGGCGAAGGCTTCACCGTCCTCGACCCCGGCATCGTCCCCGCCGCCACCTGGCGCAACCCAGAAGCCCCCGACGACCTCACCGACTACCAACACCTGATCGCCGCAGCCCTCGCCATCAAGAACTAACGGAGAGACGCCGAACCGTAAACACCGCACGCCGCGGTTCGGTCAGTTGTCGGATTTCCAGAAGAACTTGTTCGAGGTGTAGGTGCCTTCGGGGCCTGTGACGGTGACCCAGGTGAGTTGGCCTACGGCGCTGCAGGGGAACTGGTCGGGGACGAGGAGTTGGCCCTTGGAGTCGGTCTTGGTGCTGTAGCCGGGGTTGAAGTTGCCCCACTCGGACGTGTACGGCTTGATGCTGTACGTCGTGTCCGGTGTCAGGTTCTCGATCCGGACCTGGACGTACGCGCACTCGGGGTGCTGACAGTCGTCGCCGTACGTCGTACCGTCGCCCCGCGAGGCCACGACCCGTTTGGTGGGCTGTTCCTTGCCGACCGAGGTCGCCTTCAGGCTGGTGTACTTGCCGACCACCTCCTGCCCGTCCGACGCCTTCGTGATCGCGCGGACGTAGAAGTCGGAGTACTTCCCGTCGGTCAATCCGCTGATCGTCGCGGTGGTGGTGGTCGACCGCACCCGGACCGGCGCGGTCCTCGACCCGATCGACACCTCGTACCGCAGGAACGTGCCGTCGCCCATCGTCGGCTGCATCCACTCCAGCGTCAGCGACCCGCTCGTACCGTCGTTCCGCACCAGGAGTTCGCGCGGTGACTCGGCCGGGTTCCACTTCAGTTCGACCCGGTTCGACTTCACCGCGGGACCGTTGCCGGCGCTGTTCACCGCGTAGATCGTGAAGTAGTACGGCGTTTTCGTCTTCAGGCTCGGGATCAGCGCGGACCGCGCCGCCCCGCTGACCGTCGTCGATCCGCCGGTCCAGCTCAGCCTGTACGACGTGATCGTCGCGCCATGTGCCGCGGCCGCACCCCACGAGACAACCGCGCCGCCGTCCATGATCCGGGCTGCCACGTTCAGCGCCGCACCGGGACGTCCCGGCTTCACCGGCGGCGGGACCGGCGGGATGATCTTGCGGGTGGGTGGTGGCGTCTTCGTCTTGCCGGGATCCGGCTTGTCCGGCGTGTGCTCGTTGCCGGGCCGATTCGTCGGCGTGGTCCGCCGCGGCTTCTCCGGCTTGTGCGTACTCGGGGGAGTACTGGGCGGAGTGCTCGGCGGCGTCGTCTTCGGCGGAATGGTCTTCGGCGGAACCTTGGTCTCGGGTTTGACCGGTGGCGTGATGGTCGGCTTACCCGTGTTCTTGGGGCTGGGTTTGTCGCCGCGGTCGTCCCCGGTGCCGATGTCCACGGACTCGGTCTCGCCGTCGCGGTCGACCACGACGACGCGGTCGCCGATCCCGTTCTCGACGTACACCCGGGAGTCGTCGCCGCGGTACAGGTTCGGCTCGGGCTTCTCGCGCCCGTCGGCCGGGCGGGTCGGGATCTTCGCCTCGGCGACCTGCTTGCCGTCGCGGCCGAGGGTGATCAGGTGGGAGTTCTTCCGGTCCAGCAGCGCGATCCCGTCGCCGGATGACGCGACCTTGTCGAAGGTCCCCTTCGGGAGCGGTGTGCTGATCGGCGCCTCGGGCTTGTCCGGGTGCGTGATGTCGACCAGGTGCAGCCGGTTGTGGGCCCGATCGACGATCGCCAGCCGGCCGTCGACGTCGTTGCCCGCGACGAGCGCGTCGTCGGGTACGTCGATGTCGCCCAGATCGGGGCCCGTGTCCATCCCGCCGGCGTTCAGCGTGTACACCTGCCGCGCGGTCAGGTCGACGAACACCGCGTTCGCACCGACCGCGGTGAGCGCGCCCTTGTGTCCCTTGGGAGTCGTCGCGGGACAGGACATCCGGTCGGCGCTCATCGGCAGCCGGCAGAGGTCGCCCTCGCCGACGCGGTGCACCCACAGCGTTCCGTCCGACGTCACGATCGGGTCGCCGAGCGGCCCGGCCGGAAAGGCGATCGTCTCCTTGTCGCCGAACCGCACGACTCGCCCGGCCTGCTTGTACACGGCGAACGCCGCACCGGCCGCCTCGAGGCCGACCGGCTGCTCGTTCGTCGCCGGCGGCTGCACCGGGTCCAGGACCGTCAGGTCGGACTTGCCGAACTGGTCGATCCGCGACCGGGACAGCACGTACCCCTGCTTGTCGGTCTGGACGACCTGCGCACCCGGTGTCGCGGTCTTCACCTCGGTGTCCGCATCCACCTTGCCGGTCGCGCCGTCCAGGTGGAAGATCCGTCCGACCACGCTGTTGTAGACCCAGTGACCGGACTGTGTGAACTTCACACCGCTGTCCGGGGCGCCGGCGCCGGTCAGCACGACCACGCTCATCAGCGCCACGCAACCGGCCACCACCGCGGCCAGTGTGGCCTCGGAGCGGCCACGCCTGCGGAGCAGTTCGGTGATCCGCCGGGGGCGGAACGGGATCGGCCTCACGGACTCAGACTAGGCGATCGGGGTCCAGAACCGGTCCACAGTCCGTCCAGCGTCAGCCACTGCAGGTCGCACCGCGGATGGCCCGCGGGGCGCTTTCGAACTTGTCGACACCATCGGTGCCCTGGACAAGGAAGCAGTACTTCAGGCCGCTGCTGACCTGCACAGTCAGCGAAGTCATCTCGCCGCGCAGCGTCGTCTGCGGCTGTTTGGCGCCCTGCTCCGCGACGATCACGGCGTACGTCAGCCGCGGCGGGCCCGACCAGGTCAGGACGACCGAAGTGCCCTTGTCCACAGGCGGGTTGAGCTTGATCGTGGCCTGTTTCGGGGCGGTCGGCGTCGGGGCCGGCGTACTGACGGCGGGCGGTGGTGCGGCCACCCGATCGGCCGGGTCGTCGCCGCCCGGGCGAAACACGACCGGTACGACGGCCACCAGCGCGACCGCGGCGCCGGCGCCGATCAGCAACGGTTTCCGCGACTTTCCGGGCGCAGGCTTGACCTTGTCCGGCTTCTGCTTGGCCGGCTTCTTCTTCGGTGCCTCGACGACGGCCAGCGGAACGCTCCGACCAGCGGCCAGTTCGTCGCGGAAGTCGTCGAAGTCCAGATCGTCCTCCGGCACGGCCCCCGCCCCGGCCAGCAACGCCTCGAACTCGCCGAGCACGGTCGCCGCCTCCGGACGGGCGTCCGGTTCCTTGGCCAGCATTCGCTGCAGCAGCGCCGACAACGCCGGCGGTACGTCCCGGCCGGTCACCTCCGTGGGCGGTTCCCGCAGGACCCGCAGTACGACGCCGTCCGGCGGTTCACCGGTCCGCGCCGGGAACGGCGGCCGCCCGGTCAGGGCCAGATACAGTACGGCGCCCAGCCCGTACACGTCGGCCGCCTCGGACAGTTCACCTTCCCGCAGTACCTCCGGAGCCGTGTACGCCGCATCGCCCATCAGGTCGCGCGGAAACCGCAACCGGAGCGCGAGCCCGAAGTCCGACAGCGCGGGCTGCCCGCTGGACCGTTCGAGTACGTTCGCGGGCGTCACCCCGCCGTGCACCAGTCCGGCGTCGTGCGCCTCGGTCAGCACCGAGCTCAGGATCTGCCCGAGGACGATGACGTCCCCGATCGGCAGCGGACCTCCTGCGACCAGATCCGGCAACGCCTGCGGGCAGAACTCCATCCGCAGCGCGGTCCGCCCGTCCGGCAGGTCGTCCAGCGACTCCACCCGGACGATCGACGGCGCCGACCGCAACTGGGCCAGCTTCGCCTGCTCGACCTCGATCCCGTTGTAGGTCCGCCGATCCAGTGGCTGCGGGTAGACCTTCACCGCGACCGTCCGCCCGCCGGGAGGCGCCAGCAGGTACACCGTGGCCACCGGCCCGGTGGCCCGCGGCACCAGCGCATCGGGGGAGATCTCAGCCATCAAGGTCATCTTGTCATCCCGCAACGTCCAGGTACGCGCATCCATGCGCCAGCAAGAACCGCAGATCCCCGAGAATCTCGACCAGCGCGGCCTCCGGATCAGGCCGCCAGGATGGCTCGGCCGTCACCGTCGCCCGCACCTGACAGCTGTCCCACAACGTCCGCGCCACCGACCCCCACTGCCACAGCTCGTAACAATCCGGATCCAGGATCGCGGCTACCCCGATCCCGGGAATCCCGACGCCGTACCCGTCGAGCCGATCCGGTGCGTTGCCCAGACCGACGAACATCACGTCCATCCGATAGGTCTGCGCGAACCACGTGGCCGGTGCGGGATCGTCCGGGATGCGGATCACCAGTCCGTCGGTGACCAGCTTCTCGAGGTGCTCCGGTGCATCCGACAGGCCGGCCAGCTCAGCCTGCTCGACGACGTCCGCCTCCGTCCACTGTCCCTTCCCGGTTCCTGGCAGCCCATGCGACAACACCCAGGCCGCGAACGCGTCGTCGTCGAGCCGGTGCTGCTTCCATCCGATCCGAATCACGTGCGACGGCTCGGATTCCTCGTCCGGACCGGGCCGGATCCCGTTGTAGTGGCCGACCGGAAACAGTACTGCCGTCATCGGATCCTCCGGCGGTCGAAGTAGGCTGCCCGAACGCTCAGCAGCCCGTGGATCTGGGCGAGGACACCGGTGAGGACCTGGCGAGGCTCGATCTCCTCGGGATTCGTGACGCCGACCTGTTGAGCGACCGCCGCCGCGTCCTGGCATCCGGTCCACAGTTCCGGCGCCAGTTGCGCCCAGGCCCACACGTCGTACAAGGCAGTCGACGCCTGCACCAGTGGCTGATTCATCAGGCCGATCGACTGCAGCCACGGCTCTTCCGGATCGGGCCCGAGCCCGTGCAACAGCGGGAACAGCTGATGCTCGCGTGCGAACTCGACGGCCTCGTCGGCGGCCGGGTCCACGGCGACCAGGAGCCCGTCGGCGCGGAACCTCTCGATCGCGGACCGTACGCCGTGCAGGCCCAGGTTCTCGCCCTGCGCCGCCAAGGATTCCGCGGTCGGCCGGTCGTCGCCGTCGGTCCCGTGCGCGAGCAGCCAGACCGCGAAGTCCTCGTCCTCGAGTTCCATCACCTCGACCCCCAGCCGGACCTGCTGCCGGTGCTGGTTCGACTCGCTGTCCGGATAGAGCACACCGAGGTCGTGCCCGACCGGGATCAGCAGCTCACCGTTGCTTGTCACGAATGCGCTCCTCAATCTCGCCGTGCCGCCAAGCTAGGCGACCGCGGATCGCAGTACGGGCAACGGCAGGAAGCTGTCGCGGAACACCGTCGGCCGGTCGCCGGCCGGAGGGTTGGACCAGGTCGTCAATGTCCGCAGGAGGAATGGATCCGATGAACATCACTGGTCTGGTGCGGGTCACCGTCGCCACTCCGCAACGGCGCCTCGATCTCGCGCTGCCGGAGCAGTCCTCGGTCGCCGAGATCCTGCCCGGTCTGCTCGCCAAAGCGGGGGAGCACCTGGCCGACGACGGTGTACCGGACGGCGGCTGGGTGCTGCGCCGGTTCGACGGCGCCGGCCTGACACTCGGACGCAGCCTCGGTTCGCATCGGATCAAGGACGGCGAGATCCTGTACCTGGTCCGGCGCGAGATCGACTGGCCGGAGCTGGAGTACGACGATCTGGTCGACGCGGTCGCCCGCGGGTCCGGGCGGCTCGGCTCGGCCTGGAGTGCCTGGCACACGCGAGCGGCGGGTCTGCTGGTTGCCTCGATCGGCGTTTCGATCGCAGGAGTGACGATGCTCCGGCCGGGCGCGCCGTGGTCGGAGCCGGCTGGTCAGCTGCTGTTGCTGACACTGCTGCTCGTCGCGGCAGCCATCGTGCTGGCCAGAGTGGTCGGGGACGCCGGCGCGGGCGCGATCATCGGAGGCCAGGCGATCGTTTCCGCGGCCTGCGGCGGCGGGCTGCTCTTCGCAGGCGACCACGCCTCGCCCGCGATCGGAGCGCCACAGGTACTTGCAGGCTCGGCTGCCGTTCTGCTCGCCGCCGTCGCCTGCTACGTCGGAGTGGTCGACGGTGCGTCCTTCTTCGCCGCCGCGATCTGTGCCGGCGTACTCGGGGCGATCGGCGGCTGGATCGGTACGGCAGGTTCTCCCGATGCCGCGGACGTCTCCGCCATCGTCGGTTCGGCCGCATTCGGCCTGTCGCCGTTGCTGGCGCCGCTCGCGATCAGGATCGGCCGGTTGCCGATGCCGGTCCTGCCGCGGACGACCGCGGACCTCGTCCGCGACGATCCGCTGCCGCCGCGTCACCAGGTGTACGGCGCGGTCGTCCGGGCCGACGGACTGGTCACCGGGATGCTGGGCGGATTGATGATGACCGAGTCGGTCTGCCTGATCTACCTGTTGCGATCGGACAGCCGCGCGGCCACGATCCTCGCCGCGCTCCTCACCGTGGGCTGCTTGATCCGCTCCCGGCTCTATCCAGTGGTCAAGCAACGGCTCATGCTCCTCACACCTGGACTCGTTGGCGCCGCGGGCCTGGTCCTCTACCCGCTGAGCCGCGAGTACTCGGACCCGATGACGGTAGTCGTTCCGCTGGTCATCGTTACCGCTGCAGCAGCTGTGTTTCTCGGACTGCGCTACAGCACCAGAACACCCAGCCCCTACATCAGCCGGTACGCTGAGATTGTCGAAGTACTGCTGATGCTCGCGCTCATTCCGGTCGCCTGCGCCGTGCTCGGTCTGTACGGCGTCGTACGCGGGCTCGGGGGCTGACGTGGCGACGCGGAAGGACCAACTGCAGTCCCACCAGTTCTCGGTTCAGCGGATGGTGTCCGCGCTCGTCACCCGCGAGTCGGACCCCGAGCAACCACCGTTCCGGCGACCGACCACCGCGGCCTTCGGCAGCGTGGCGCTCGCGATCGTCGCGCTCGCCGGTGTCTGGGTGTACGGCCTGGTCGTCCCGGGTGGCAGCAAAGCCTGGGCGAACGGCGACGCCGTCATCGTCGAGAAGGAGACCGGGACCCGCTATGTGTACGTCGACGGCCATCTGCGTCCGGTCACCAACTACGCCTCAGCACTCCTTGCCTTAGGCAAGCATTCCGACACCAGGCGGGTGTCGCGGAAGTCGTTGCGGGCGGTGCCGCGTGGTCCGCAGATCGGTATCGTCGACGCGCCCGACGCGCTGCCGTCGAAGGACCGGCTGCTGACCGGCGCCTGGACGTTCTGCTCGCAGCCGGCCGTCGACCAGGCCGGCGCCCCGACGAGTGAATCCGTGCTGATGGTCGGCCGGCAGCCGGCCTCCGGGCAGACAATGGTCGACGACGCCATGCTCGTGGAGGTGATCGAGACCGGCGACTGGTACCTGATCACCAAGGGGTACCGGCACAAGATCGAGAAGTCCGATGCCGCGATCATCGGGCTGGCGCTGAGGTCCGTGCCGTGGGCCCGGGTCGGTGAGGCCTTCGTCGCCGCGCTCCCGGACGGACAACGGATCGCGCCGATCAAACCCGCCGGGATCGGGCAGCCGTCCCGGGCGATCCCGGACCGGCCGCGCACCCTGATCGGACAGCTGTTGGTGGTGAAGACGCCCGGCGGCGGTGTGCAGTACTACCTCGCCGGCAAGGACAAACCGATCCCGATCACGGAGTTGCAGCTCGACATCCAGCTCGCCTACCGGCCGATGAAGGCGGCGTACGGCGGTAAGGCGCCGCGCCCGATCGAGATCGGCCTGCTGTCCATCGGCCAGGCCGAGCCGCCGCCCGCGGACACCGACCCGGGGCAGGCGCCGCGCTCCCGGCCCACTTTCGTCGCGCCCCGCGACGGCCAAGGTACCGTCTGCGCGACCTTCCCGGCGGGCGGCGGCGTACCGTCGATCTCGATCGATCCGGAGCTGCCTGCGCGGGACCCGGCCACGGTCACCGCGCACCGCGGCCCGATGGGTACGGCGCTCGCCGACCGAGTGCTCGTTCCGCCCGGGACCGCGGCGGTGATCGAGGTGATGCCAACCGACCGCGCCCCGGCCGGGACCATCGCGATCGTCACCGACCTGGGCCGCGCGTACTCCCTCGCCAACCCCGACGTCCTCAAGGTCCTGGGCTACGAGAACGTCACGCCCGTCAAGATCCGCGCCGAACTGGCCAGCCGCCTCCCCCAGGGCCCCGGCCTCGACCCATCAGCCGCCGTCCGCTCCGTGCAGTAGCTCCGCCACCCCAGATCTCCGGAAAGAATCCGGCATGTGGCGCAACATCTCTTCCGCAAAGCCAACGCCCCGGTCATCTCGACCGGGGCGTTGCTGTTGGTGCGGGGTCAGTGCGCGAGCCGTTGTTCCCGGGCCGGTGCGGGTGGTGCAGTGACCTCGTCGACGGTCCAGAGGTCTTCGTCGAGGACTTCCAGGGTGCCGGTGCGGTCCCTCTCCCGGCGAACGGCGGGTTTGGTGGCGAGTTCGCCCTTGCCCGACTTTCCTCGGAGCCCTTCCGGTACGCCGGGGGTCGGTCCACCGGCCGCCCGCCTGCGTTCGCGCCCGGTCGGACGGACCGCACTCGATCCCGATCGGGTACCGGCGCCGGCGCCGGCCCCGGCCATCGGCGGCATCATCGGCGGGATGCCGCCGCTGCCGGTTCCGGATCCGGTCGCGACCGCGGCGCCTGTACCGGAAGTCATTGCCGGGGCTTGTCCGTTCCCGGGCGGAGACGCCGGTTGTGGCCTGGCGGCCTGCGCGATCTGCTGGTTCGCGGAACCTCCCTTGCCCAGGCCGCTGCCGGTCTTCCCGCCCCCGACCCCGCCAACGCCGACGCCGCCAAGTCCGGAGTACCCGACACCTCCGAGGCCGCCACCACCGACGCCGGTGCCTGCACCGCGTGGGACCGGTTGTCCACTGTTCGCCGCGGTGTCGAAACCGACCTGCGGCGGCGCCGACGTCATCGGCGGGAACGCCTTGTCCCCGGCCAGCCCGGTGCCACCCAGGCCTCCAGGCCCAGTCCCCGGACCAACGCCGGCACCGGGAACGGTCCCCGGATCAGCGCCGGCTCCCGGATCCGCTCCGGCTCCGGGACCGGCACCCGCCCCCGGATCCGCGCCGGCACCTGGGTCGGCTCCTGGATCAGCGCCCGCCTCAGGATCTTGTCCACCGTTCTGCCCGGGATCCGCGCCCGTCGGTCCGGTGCCGGTGGGCTGCGGACTCGGGCCTGGCGGTCCGACCTGTCCCTTCGGCCCGACCCAGGTGAGTCCTTGGGCGGCCGTCATCGCCTGTTGCCCGATCCTTTGGTACATGGCGTTCTGGGCCGTCAGTACCGTTCCGACGTCGGTCACGAGGTGCAGTGCCTCCTTCACTGCCTCCGCCTCAGCAGCCGTAGCGGCGGCTGCGCCCATGTCAGCGGCCTCGCCGTTGGCAATCGCGGTTGCCTCGGGATTCGGATCCATGCCTTTCGACAGGCTGTAGGTGAGCATGAATGCTTTCTGCGCCGCGATGACCGCGTCGACCCCCTCCTTCGCCACCTGGACGTTGGCCGCCATCACGTGCGTCGCGCTGAGGAAGCTCGACTCGACGGCGCCTTCGGCTCCGCCGCCAGGGCCGGCGTCGGTGAGGGACAAGGCCGACTTGCCCAGCGCCTGCTGTGTCGACGCGACGGCGGTCTCGAAGATTGCCGACTCGCGGCGACTGTGCCAGTTGTCCGTGAGGGTCGAGGTAGCCGTGCGGAACGACTGGCCGAGAGTTGCGGTCGCGGCACCGGTCTGACTGTAGCGCGGCCCTTCCTCGGTCAGAACCTTCGCCGTGGTGTCCACCTCGGACTGCGCGGCCACCTGCAGGGCGGTCGCGGCCGCGATCAGTTCGGCGAACGTCGTCGCCTGGGTGGCGTTCCCGACGGCTTCCTCCGGTTGGGTTCCGGGCATCACTTGCCTCCTTCGGGTTCGAGCTTCATCAGCTTCTGCATGACCACGGTGGTGACGGACGCGTGCTGCGTGTGAAGGCTGTACATCGAGTCACCGGCGGACGCGTAACCCTTCAGGCCGTTGGAGGTTTCCTCGATGAAGGTCTTGCGGAGTACGGAGGCCTCGGCCAGTTGCCGCAGCAGTGCTTCGCTTCCGCTCAGCTGGCCGGACGCGCCGGTTGCCTGGTTCCGTGCGTCGGCGGTGCTGTTGTCGAAGGCCGTGTTGTTGGCTCGGGTATCGCCGGCGAAGTTCTTGAAGACATCCGGCGACGTGTACGACATGTCGGCCGGGCCGGGGGCGTTGTCAGGAGGTGGCATGGGTCTGGTCCTTTCTCGTCAGGTGGTGCATGCCGGTGGGCTCAGTTGTCCACCGGGGCGTGGGTGAGCTGGATCAGCTGGCTGCTGCCCTGGCGGGCGACGAGCCAGCCGCGGCCGGGTGGCAGCGGCTGCGGGCGCAGGCCGCCGAGCAGCGGGCCTTCCTCGCGGCCGCCGGACATCATCAGGCCGGGTGAGCCGACCTCACGGATCCGCGCCAGCAGCGGCTCGTAGAAGCCCCGGCCGGCGCCGCCGATCCGGCGGGTGACGATGACCCGCAGACCGATGTCGGCGGCTTGCGGGACAAGCGGGAACAGCGGCATCAACGGATGGCCTTCGGCCGCGGCGACAAGGTCGTAGTCGTCGATCAGGACATAGAGGTCGGGGCCGCGCCACCACGAGCGGTCACGCAACTGGTCGGGTGTCACGTCCGGGCCGGGCAGACGTGCGTTGAGCGCGTGGCAGGCGTCGGAGATCACCTGTGCGGTGCTCTGATGGCTCGTGCCGTACCCGACCAGATGCTCGCCCTCCACACCACCGAGCAGGCTGCGCCGGTGGTCCACCACCAGCAATCTGGCCTGGTCGGGCGTGTAGGTCTCCTGCACCCGCCGGGCCACTGCCCGCAGGAAGCTGCTCTTTCCGGTGCCTGTGTCGCCGAGCACGATGAAGCACGGGTGCTCTTCCGGATTCAGCCGGACCGGCGACAGATCGCTTTCGGCCAGTCCGATCGCGAGCCCGCGTTCGGCATCGCTCTCGCCGGCAAGCTGCTCGAACGGAAGGCTGGACGGCAGCAGCCGGACGGCCGGTGCGGCCTCGGCCGACCACGCCGTCTCGATCCGCTCGACCAGCTCGGCCAGCCCGGCGGCGCGATCGGACGCGTCCGCGCCGAGCCGCGGCCGCGCCATCAGGAAGTGGTGTTTGGCCGCCGTGAGCCCGCGACCAGGCGAATCCGCCGGCACCAAGGCGGCAGCCCGGCGATCCACCGTCGAGTCGGTCGGGTCGCCGAGCCGCAGCTCGAGCCTGGTCCCGCAGAGGTCCCGGATGTTGGTCCGCAGATCGAACCAGCGGGCAGCACCGATCACCAGGTGTACGCCGTACGCGAGTCCGCGGGTGGCGATGTCGGCGAGCACCGGCTCGAGGTCGTCGAAGTCGTTGCGGATGGTCAGCCAGCCGTCCACCACGAGGAACACGTCACCGTAGGGCGCGTCGGCGTACGCGCCGTCGCGCCGGAGCTTCCGGTACGCCGCCATTGCGTCGATCCCGTCCTGAGCGAACTGTCGTTCCCGGTCCGCGATGATGCCCATCACCTCCGCGACGGTCCGGCGTACGGCGTTGACGTCCTGACGACCGGCGACGCCGCCGATGTGCGGGAGGCGGCGCAGCGCCCCGAGTACGCCACCGCCGAAGTCCAGGCAGTAGAACTGCACCTCGCGAGGGGTGTGCGTCAGCGCGAGGCCCGCGATGATCGAGGCGATCGTGGTGCTCTTGCCGCTCTGCGGGCCGCCCACGACCGCGATATGGCCACCGCCCGCGGACAGGTCGAGCAGCAACGGATCCCGGCGCTGCTCGAGCGGGCGGTCAACAATGCCGACGATCGTGGTCAGGCTGCCCAGCTGCTCCGGCGTACCCGCCTGCAGCCCGCGCTCGGCGTCGGCTGCGGGCGTTCCGAGTACGTCGTCCAGCGACGGGGAGTCGTCCAGCGGGGGCAGCCAGATCTGGTGTGCGGTCGTGCCATGACCGGCGAGCCGGTCGACCAGGATGTCCATCAGCGACTCGCCGACGGCGTCGTCGAACGGATCGTCGGATGCGACGGCGGGATCCGCGTCGTCGTCCTCCTCCTCGACCTGCGAGGCGACGTACGTGCTGGTGTAGTCGTGCAGGACGAGCGAGTCGTCCGGGGCGGCCGGCAGCGCGTCCGCCGTCGGGCGGCGGTGCACCCCCGAGACGTACGCCGAACGGAACCGGTCGAGCTCCTCGGTGCCGATCCGGAGGAAGCCGTGACCGGGGGCCCTCGGCAATCGAAACGCGTCGCCGACGCCGAGCACGGTCCGGCTGTCCATGTCGGAGAACGTGCGCAGTCCGATCCGGTAGGACAGGTGTGCTTCCAGGCCACGCAGCCGGCCCTCGTCGAGACGCTGGCTGGCCAGCAGCAGATGTACGCCGAGCGACCGGCCGACGCGGCCGATCTGGACGAAGATCTCGATGAAGTCCGGTCGCAGGGTCAGCAGCTCGCTGAACTCGTCGCAGATCACGAACAGCGTCGGGACCTCCGGCAACGGTGCACCTGCGGCACGGGCCTTCTCGTAGTCGCGCAACGACGAGAAGTTGCCTGCGGCCCGCAATAGTTCCTGACGGCGGAGCAGCTCGCCGTTGATCGCGTCGGTCATCCGGTCGACGAGGTGAACTTCCTCGGCCAGGTTGGTGATCACCGCGCTGGTGTGCGGCAGCTTGTCGAGCCGCGTGAACGTCGCGCCGCCCTTGAAGTCGATCAGCGCGAAGTTCAGCGACCGCGGCGGATGCGTGATCGCGAGCGCGAGCACGAGGGTGCGCAGCAGCTCGCTCTTACCTGAACCGGTGGCGCCGATCAACAGACCGTGCGGCCCCATGCCTTCCTGCGCCGACTCCTTCAGGTCGAGCTCGATCGGCCGGCCGTCGGCGCGGATCCCGAACTTCACCCGGAGCCGTTCGCGGTTCGGCCGCTGCAGCCAGGTGTCAGCCGGGTCGAAGTCGTACGGGTCGCCAAGGTCGAGCAGCTCGGCCAGTCCGAGGTCCGCGGTCAGCGGCTGCTCGCCGAGCGTGGCTGCGGTCAACCGCAGCGGCGCGAGCTGGCGGGCCAGGCCTTCGGCGCTGACCAGGTCCAGCCCGTCGGCCACACCGAGCCGGGTCTCGCCTTCCATGGTCTCGCTGATCAGCGTGCCGTCGGCGTCGACAGACAGGACGATCGTGCCGCTGTCGGTCGCTCGGGGCGGTACCGTCCCGAGATCGATGACGGTCACACCCTCCAAGCCGGGGCCGGCGAGCAGATGGTCCGAGCCGTGCGTCTGGCCGCCGTCGATGACGACGACCAGATGCGGTCCCGGTACCCGTGTCTCGTTCTGGGCGTCGAAGCGGGGCCGGTTCGCGAGGACATCGTCCAGCATCGCTTCGATCGCGGTGATCGAGCCGGACATCAGCCGCAGCGGCCCGAGGGCGTCCGATCGTTCCGGGTGCAGCCCGTGCGGCAGCCACTTCACCCAGTCCCACTCGGCCCGGCTCTCCTCGCCTGTGCAGACCGCCACCCGCAGGTTGTCCGGTGCCTGCAGGGTCACCAGTTGGGCGAGCATTGCCCGGACCACTGCCGTCGAGCGGTCCCGATCGCCAGGCAGGTAGATCCGCCCGAAGCCGGTGACGGCCATCGCGAGCGGCAGGCCGGGGATCGTCGCGTACGTCGACACGAAGCGCCGCAACGCCAGCGCGGAGAGAGGTTCCAGGCGTTCGAGCGGCTGCGTCTCCGGCGGTACGACGGTGACCGCGGGACCTTGCGGCCCGACGCCGATCCGGGCGACGCCGAAGTCGCCGTCGTCACGCCGGCGCTCCCAGAGTCGATAGCTTCCGGCCAGTGTGCACAGACTGTCAGGCTCCGGATGCAGGTAGCACAAGGCGGTCCGCTGCCGGTCGACAGAGCGATTCAGCCGCGTCCGCTGCTGCGCGAGCTGGCGCAGGTAGGTACGGCGGGCGTGGCCCATCTCGGTCTTCCCGCCACCGGAGCGGCCGAGCAGCCCGACCAGGACCATCCCGATCATAGCGAGCCCGAACAGGCCGAAGACGACGTACTTCAGGCTGCCCGCGATGCTGCCGGAGAACATCAGCATCATCGCGCCCATCATCGCGACCATTGGTACGACCATCATTGCCTGCATCCACTGCCGGCCGCCGGGCTCCGGTACCTCGGGCGGTGCCGCGAGCAACAGCTCCCCACCCGGCAGTTCCGGTGCCGGCCGCCGTTCCGGCCGACGTACCACCATCGTTGCCATGCCGTACCTCATCTCCTCGCCGGGATCGCGCACCGATCATCACGCGCGGCGGCCGAGCCGCTGCCGGGCTGGCAGGAACGTGCCGTCGACTCCGGTGGCGGACCGCGGGTTCCTACCGTGAAAGGCGGTCACACCCAGCTGAGAAAGGACACGACCAATGGCCAATCCATTCATCCATGTCTTCGCCGGTGACGTCGCCAGACTCGGAGTCGACGCGCACGCGACCGCCGACCAGCATCAGGCCCACGTGGCACGCCTGATGTCGGAGACCGAGAACCTCGGTACGTCGTTCCAGTGCACGGCGGCGAACGTCAACGAGCAGGGCGTCGTCAACGCCTCCGATCGGATCCGCGCCGCGATCATCGAGCGCGGACGCAACGAGGGCGACGGGCTGCATACCTCGTCCAACCTCATCAACGGCAGCATCACCGACAGCACGCACGTGATGATGGGGCACCTGAACGTCTGATCCGCAACCACCGGCCGGCGTTGTCGGCGGCCGGATCGAGAAGGGAAACCACATGCAAGGCGACTTTCTGTTCCAGAACTTCGGTCCGATGTTCGAGTCCGCGAGCGCGTACAAGAACATCGGCCAGGTCCAGCAGGTGACCGCATCCGATCACCTGTCCTCCATCAACACGGCCGGCGCGAACTGGACGAGCCCGGAGTTCTATGCGCTCCACGGTCAGATGCTTGGCATGACCAACGATGCCGTCACCGAGGGTGAAGGCCACTGCAACCGCGGTACCGGTCTGGACACCGTGACCGAGCTCGGCGTCTCCTGCTCCAACCAGGTTCAGGGGATCGTCAGCATTCTGTAGTCCCTGTACAGCGGGCCCCGGCCACCTTGAGGTGGCCGGGGCCTGTTTCTGCTATTGGCGGGCTTTGGTGAACAAGTACTCCGGAGGTAGTTCATCTGTGGAAGACGCGGTCTTGCGTGGTGTGATCCGGGTGCGGGCGGCCGCCCAGCGACGACGCCGGCCGGCCAGCAGGATCGAGCCTGTCATGGCGACCAACGCCGCTGCCCCGGCTGAGATCAACGTCAGCCTGCGGGCATGTGCGCCGACGGACCGCCACCAGGCGAGGACCGCGAGTTGCTGCTGGTCAGGTGGCGGCTTCTGCATCGTGGGGATCGCCTTCGCCGGCGTGGCGATCATGCCCTCGGTCACCGCCCGGTACGGATCGACCAGGCCGGCGCCGTACTCCTGGCTGGCTCGTCCGCCGCGCGCGGGAGTCGCGGTTGCCTGCAACCGCTGGATCACCTGTGGTGCGGTGAGTTTCGGCCACGCGGACCGCACGAGTGCGGCCGTCGCTGTGACAAACGGTGCGGCGAAGCTGGTCCCGGACCCGTAGACATGTCCGCTCCGCCGCGTCGCGGCAAGAACGCCGTCACCCGGCGCCACAAGGTCGACGTACGGGCCGATCTGGGAACCGCTCGTACGGGCGCCGGACGGATCGACGGCGCCGACGCCCAGGACGCCGGAATACGAGGCGGGGTACGACGGCAGTACGCCGGAACCGGTCTGCTGGTTGTTGCCGACCGCCGCGACGACGACCACGTCCTTGCGGACCGCGTACGCAATGGCCTTCCGGACGGGTGCGTCGTCGTCCGGACCGGCCAGCGACAGGTTGATCACCTTCGCGCCCTGGTCGACGGCGTACACGATGCCCTTGGCAAGGATGTTCGGATCGATGTATTTCGTCGCACCGGAGTCGCCGGATTCGCGGTCGGTGATCCGCACCGGGAGGATCCGGGCGCCCGGCGCGACCCCGCGGAACCCGATGCCGTCCGCGGCGTCCGCGGCGATGATGCTGGCCACGCCGGTGCCGTGCGAGATGCAGTCGTAGTTTCCGGGCAGCTTGCCGACCAGGAAGAAGTCGCGCCCGCGCAGCACCTTGCCAGGGCGACGCAATTGCGGGTGGTCCGCGTCCACACCGGAGTCCACTACCGCAACGGTCACTCCGGACCCGGTGCTGTGGGGCCAGGCGCGCTGCGGCATCAGGGTGTCCTGAGCCCACGGCAACAACCGGATGACGCCGCGGCCCGGCTCCGGATTCGAGCACGCGCCACGGGGTGGCGCGGCCGCCGCCGCGTTCGGCATCAGCGCGGGCAGAAGGAAACCGCCGGCGAGCATTCCGGCGGTCAGCACGCTGGGCCGGCCGCTCGATCGACTGGGGAACACGGTGGTGGTCACTCAAGCATGCTCCGGCCGGCCATCGGCGTACCGCCCCTGATGGCCTGAAGCGGCCATGTCGTCCGGCGCAGCTGGTTTGTCGGTCACCGTGAAGGCGGCCGTCCAGTGACAGGAGGCGTGATGGACAGCAAGCAGACCATCGGTGGCGGCTGGCTGGACGATCTGGAGAGGATCGAACGCCAGACCCGCAAGGCCCAGCAACTGTTCGATGCAGGCACCGGGACCGCGGAAGCCGCCGACGGCTTGATCGAGGTGACCGTCACCGCCCGTGGCGAGCTGACCAAGCTGTTCCTGGATCCGCGGGTGTACCGCGATCTCGGCGCCGGCGAACTGGCCGAGGAGATCGTTGCCGCGGTCAACAACGCCCATCGAGACGCCGAGCAGCGGGCGGTGCGTGCTTTCGCCGAACAACTGCCCGTCGACTGGCCGGATCGAGACGACCCGGCGTTCGGGCCGTTCCTGGCCGAACTCGACCGCCTGCAAGGGAGGAACCGGCGATGAGCGAACCCGCACCGGCTCCGGTGAACTCACCCGGAACGGCCGACATCGCGATGTATCCGGACCAGACCTTCCGGGCCGCACAGCAGATCTATCAGGCCGGCGCCTCCTTCGGGCAGACCTGGCCGGGCCGGCGGACCGCGATCCAGGGTGACGAGCAGGCCGTCAACGTCGGATTCGACGAGGTCAGCCGGGAGTTCCGCGGTGCCTACAACAAGTATGCCGAAGCCGTGCTGCCCTGGGCCGAGCAGGTGATGCCCGGGCTGCAGGACGCCGGCAATGCGGGCAACGAAAGCGTCGCCCGCTACCTGGAACTCAGCAACCAGCAGCAGCCGGCCTACATGCGTACCCTGCTGTGATACCCGAACCGACCTCGTCGGAGCTGTGGAGATACATCCGCGAGAACTTTGACGACTTCTTCCCGGTCTGGGTCAACGAGGACGCCGCCCGGCGGATCGGCGACAACTGGGGCCTGGCCGCCAACGACCTGACCGCGGCCCGGGACCGGGCGAACACCGCGCTCGGCGAACTGCCGAGTGCCTGGCCGGACGCGAGGGGCGTGCTCTACCACGCGAATGTCGGCAAGCTCGTGAACGGCGTCGGCGCCACCGACGGGTACGACGTACTGATCCAGATGATGCGCGACATGGCGGGGATGTCGCACGAGTACGCGAAGAACATCGCGCAGATCAAGGACCAGATCTACGCCGAACTAGCCCTGAACGGGCTTGCGTTCGTCGCCGGCATCGCTCTTCCGGGGATCGGGGCCCTGGCCGGGGCCGCCATCGCGGGCGGTGTCGTGGCGCGGATCGCATCCTTGATCCGGACGCTTGCCACGGCGTACCGCGCCATGTCGGCGGCGGTCCGGGTACCGACGTCGTTCGTGTTCGGAGCCGCGGTCAAGGAGCCGTTGGACGAAGTCTTGGCCGAAGGCATTGCCGAGACGCTGGACATTGCTCGCGGGTACCGGCAGGGGTACGACCTGAAGCAGTTCCAGGTGGCTGCCGGCGCGGGTGCGGGCGGTGCGGTGCTGGCCTTGCCGTTCGCGCCGGTCGGATGGCTGGCTTCCAAACCTCTCGGGGCGGCCGCGCGGCGACTACCGCGGCATGGTGACGGCATCGGGGAATTCGTCGAGAACAACACTCAGGCGTTCGTCGTCAACGGACTGACATCCCCCATCTCGTCGACAGCCGCGCAGGGCATCGCCGACGGCAGGTTCGATCAGCTGACCGCGGCCGACTACGGCAAGGCGATCAAGGAGCAGTTCGCCGGTTCCGGGCTGCTCGCCAGCGGCCGCGTCTCGGCGGAACACATCGGAGGCACGCTGGGCAACCACCTCTTTCCGTCCCACAACGGTTCGAATCCCGCGGTGGTGCAGGACACGGGGACGCCACCGATCGATCCACCGGACAATCCACCAGGCGGTCTGGCCGAGGCCGGCGCGTCGCAGTCTGCAGACGGTACGGCGGGGCACCCGGCCGGGGCGCATCAGACCGCAGACGGCACGGCGGGCCGCCCAGCTGCGGCGGCGGGCACGAGTCACGCCGCGTCGACCTCGGCCGCGCACCAAGCGGCTCATCAGATCGCCAACGCCGGCACCGAACACCAGGCAACCACGCACCGAACCGCCGACACCAACCACACAGACCAGTCCAGCGAGACCCAGACAATCCCCGCACGCGTCCCCTTGGCAACAGTCGCAGCCAGCCACAGTGCCACCACCACAGCCACAACCCCAGCCGCCGCCCCGTTGCTGGACACCCCACCCACCCACGCAGCCCACATCACAACACCGCAGCCAACTACCGCCCCCACAACCTCACCCCAGGCCCCCGCCACCCAACAAGTCACCACCCCACCACAAACCCAGGCACCCACCCAAACAGCCCCAACCCAAGCCACGACGCAGGGCCCGGCCCAAGCCACAACCCAAGCCCCGGCCCAAGGCACGGGCCAGAGTCCGGCTCAAGGTGCGACGCAGGGTGCGGCCCAGGGGCAGGGACAGGGGGCGGCGGCTGCGCAGGCGAGTTCGGGCCCCGCCGGAGCCAACGCGCACGGGCCGGTGTCGAACCAGTCCATCGACGCCACCCGCTCCACGAGGAACGAAGAGACCGAAGACGCAACCACGGAATCCGAAGCCACCGCCCCGAACGGACTCGCTCCGAACAGCCTGGCTCCGAACGGCCGCGACCCGGGCGGAGGTGGTGCCGTGCAAGCGGCACCCGCAGCGGCAGCGGTTGTCGCGTCAGACGCTGCCCCGGTTCAGCCTGAGGGTGCTGCGCCGGTGGTACCGACGCACACCAGCACCTCCACAGCGCCGCGTACGCCGAATCACCGCCAGGCGGCGCACGGGGCTGCGGGACATGACGGGCATTCGCAGGGGGAGCACGTGCACCTGTTCTCGCGGGGGGCTGAGCGGAGCAATCAGGACGTCTTCGAGAACGGTGGGGAGGTGCCGATGACGCAGGAGGCGGTTGCTGAGGCGGCTGCTGCCGGTGGTGTGGACCTCAGCGGCGTCGAGGTCGTCATCGTCTCGGACGCGGACGAGATCCGGTACCTGGACTACCAAGGCGCGGTGGCCTACGCGCCGATGGACCTGCCCAACCAGATTCGGCTCGGCCCGGCAAGCTTCGCCACCCGGGAGACACTGGTGGCGACACTGGCACACGAGAAGACCCATGTCGACCAGTACCGCGCGGGGATCGATGTGGGGACGGACAACCGCGCGGACCTCGAGACGGAGGCTTATGCGAGTGAGGCTCCCGCACTGGAAAGGATGCGAGCACATGACCGCGATCAGGTTCAAGGTCGAGACGACGTTCGATCTCCCGAGCCGGACCGGGATTCTCGCGGTGGGCGAGCTGCTGACCGGAGTGATCCGGGGCGGGACGATGCTGCGGGTCGAGAGCACGGGGGAGCCGATCCGGGTACTGGGCGTGGAGACGCACTCTTCCGCCGGCCGGGAGACGCTGCTGATCGATCGGGCGCACGCGGCGGCGATCCACAACGGGACGGTGCTGATCGAGGCGGCCTGACCCCTGCGACTCCACCCGCGACCGCAGCGCCGGATGGACAGACCGGGCCCAAGGGCCCGACGGACAACCCGCCACCGCCACCGGCGCAAGGCCCCGTCGGCGAATCCGACGACGAGGGCCGTGGACCGCAGCCACGCCGCCGCGCGGAGGGGTTCGTGCCCGGGTTCCTGGTGGTCAGTGCCGAGTCCGGGAAGGCGATGCTTGATCCGGTCGTGCTGGCGGCGGCAGGCATTCTCGAGGTTGTTGATCTGGGCAACGGTCGGTGCGAGGTCACGACCGTCGCCGGTGACACGTTCATCCTGATCAAGCGCGTCGGAGTACTCCCGGCAGGCACAGTCGCGCAGTACGTCGCCGTACCGGGTGCGTCGCGGACCGCCGAGGTGACGCTGTCCGACCGGCTTGCTCTGGACGAGGTACGCGGCGTGCTCGCGCGAATCCTCGCCGAGACCGCGTCCGCGACGTTGAACCCGTCGCCCGCCCAACTCGCGGGCACCGAAGAGAGCGAAATCCTCAACCCGGCCGGCGATGCACGCAACGATCCGCGGCTGAAGGCCGAGGATCACGGAGCCCTCGCCGAAGCTCACATGCTCCGTTTCGAACACGAACAAGCAGGTCGCACGCGATGGGGTCGTCGGCTCCGGATCCGCCGTGCGCTGGCTCAGCTGATCGCGTCCATGGGCCTCGGCAAGGACCAGCCGAACACCGAGCTGCTGTCGACGCTGGTCCGGCCGGATGACCAAGCGCTGGCGGAACGGTTCCAGGACCGCCGTTCGCCGAAGGACAACCGGCCGTCGACCAAGGCGTACGTCGCCAAGGCCGTCCGGACCTCGGTCTGGTCCGGATTGTTGACCGGAGCAACGGCGTACGGCATGACGGGCAGCCCGGCGGCCGGAATCGCACTGGCCGCTCCGGGCATCGTCTACGGACTGGTCGGCGCCCTGGCCGAACGGTGGCTCGACGCGCACAAGAGCGCGAGCGCGAAACCGGCGTACGCCGCCGACCGGGCGGAGCTGGAACGCGAGAACCCGGGGCTCGAGGGGAGACTCGACGGTACGCCGCCGGCACCGCTGGATCCGGCCGCGAACGTCCCGCGGTCAACCGAGCGATGGCGGTACCTCGTACGGCAGACGGTCCCGTTCATCGCCGCAGGCGGTGTCGGCGGGGTGCTGGCCCTCCTCGGATTCTCGGCGCTTCCAGCCGTCGCCGTGGTCGCGGGCACGGCGGCCGCGAGGGCGGTCACGGAACAAATCAGCGACGCGCGGAAACGCGACTACCGGCGGGAGCGGGTCAAGGACAGCATGCGGAAGGAGGCCGCCGATCCGAACTCGGTGCGCAACCAGCTCATCCGCGCGCTCGACGAGCAACAGCAGCGACTCGCCGCGTTGCGAGCCGCGATCATCGGCGAGCCGACCGACGGCACGGTCCCGGCTACTTCCACCACGGACAGCAAATCGCCGACTCCGCCGTCAGTCGTGGTCCATGGCGCCGTACAGCTCGTCGACAACGACGCTGCAGCCACCGCGCGCGCCGCGAACGTGAAGCCGGCCGGGACAGACCTCGATCCCACAGACCTGTCCAGGCACTTCGACTCGGTCGCGGAAGGCATCGTTGCCGCGTTCGGTCCGGCGATTCTCGGCGGTCTCCTGGGTGCGGTCGGCGACAAGGTCTTCACCGACCTGGAAGAGGCCGCCACCGCCGCGCAGAAGGTCTGGGACCACGCGCGGCGCGAAGCGGTTCGCGGCAAGGCGCTCATCCACGTACTCGCCGAACCGCTGCAGCAGCTGGACCAGGCGCTCCAGCAGCTCGCCCGGCAGGCGGGTGCCCACCGTGCCGCACCCGACCTGACGGATCGGGCGGCCGGTCGCGGTACGGTGCCGACGCCGCCGGAACTCGACCACAGCGAACGGCCGAGCCGCTTGATGAAGTACGGCGTTTTCGTCTTCCAGGCGGGGATGGCGGCGCTCGGGGTGGCGGGTGGCATCTATGGCCTGCATGTGGTTCTCGGTCTGAGTCCGCTGACTGTGGCGACAGCGATCGCCGGCGCGGTCGGTGCGTTCACCGGCGGACCGATCGCGCGGCTGCTGTTTCGCAAGGCCGAGCTGATGCGGAAGGACGCCAACGCGAAGGCCATCGGCAAGTACGGTGTCGATCAGGCGGAGCTGGCCGAGCAGGCCGGGATCGCGAAGTACCTCATCGCGCAATTGATGGATCAGATCCATCAGCTGCGCGAGCTGCTCGGCCAGATGCCGGTGAGTGTGTCGCCGACCGACGCCGGCTACACCGATCGGGTACGCGCCGCGGTCGAACGCGCCTACCTCGACAACCAGACGGCCCGGCCGGGCGAGTCGGCGTACGACCTCGACGTGCGGCGGCAACGGGTTGCGGAGCTGGAGCGAATCGATCGTCTGGCTGCGGCCGTGGACTGGGCGGACGCCGCCGATCCCGGTAGTGCGGAGGCTGCGGACGCGCGGGGACGACTCGCGCTCGCGATCCGCCTCTACGAGTCGATCGTGGCCGAGGACGGGTCGACCAAGGCATTCCCCGATCTGCGTCAGGTGTCTCCCGCGCGGGGGCAGCGGGTGACGGGCGGGCCGATGGACCAGGTGCGTGCCGGTGTACGGCGGGCGCTCGGCCGGATGCTCGGTGAACCGGCGGGCAAGCCGCTGCCGGCGGAGCGGTTGGCGGCCTTGGAAGCGATCAACGAGGCCGCCAACGCGGTCGATGCGCATGCCGACCACGCGACGACGGGCGTGGGAACCGAGGAATCGCATCGGTACCTGCTGGAAGAGCTCGCCGAGCGGATCCGCGCGTTCGAGAAGTTACAGGACAAGGCGAAGGTCCTCGGCAGGTTCCCGAGGCCCGCGATCAGTCCGGAGACACCGCCCGACGCCGGCCCGGCAACCGCGGATCCGAATCCACCGGACCCGCTACCCACCCCACCTGGCGGCCGGCCGTCCACGACCGTCCCGGCGCCCACGACCGCTCCGGGACCGCCGAGCCAGGATGCCGACGCGGCCGGGACCGCGGCCGTGCCGGAGATTGTGCGGGCGTTGAATCCGCCGCCGTATGTGGCGCCGGCGGTGGTGAATGCGGCGGACGGCCCGATGTCGGGGGTGGTGTCGGCGAACGACTCGCGGAATCGGGCGACCTGGAGCTTCGGCCGTCCGGGGCAGCCGGACGAGGTGGTGCTCGAGCTCCGGGAAGTGCATGCGCCGCAGCCCTTGCCCATGCCAGACGGGGCGCCGGTCCGGTTGCCGCCGTTGGCGCTGGAGTGGGCGTTCGCGCGCCATCAGGTGCGGGCGCTGATTCCGCCGGGCGTCCAGGTTCCGGAGTCTGCGTTCATCGCGCTGGAGCAGCAGCTCCGCCAGTTGCTCGCCGCAGGCGAGGAGCTCGATGTCGTACTGCGGGCCCTCCCGGGGACCGACGGTCGACTCGCGCTGGTGCTGACGGTGTCGGTGACGGATGCCGGTACCGCGGCGACGAAGATCTACCGGAATCTCAGCCTGCCGGACATGATCGATGCCCTAGGCAATCATCATGTCCGCCCGCCGTCCGGAAACGCCGCCCAGCGGGGAGAATTCGTTGCTGACGGCCCTGTTCAGGATCACGGCGTCCTGATCCGGGAGGTGGTCCGTGCGCTGCGCGACGCCGGTCTTGCGAGATACGCCGCGGTGGCTGCCGTCGAACCGATCGGCGACGGAACGACGGTCGAGGTCACGACCCGCACCGGCGAGCGGATGCTGATCGAGTTCACCGTCGGTACGGTGGCCGACGGACATCCCGCGGAGTACCACCGGACCGGAGGCTCCGAACCTGCCGTGGTCCGGATCTCCGACCGGATCAAGGCCGACGACGTACTCCGGGCGATCGTGCACGAGATCCGGGAGCTGTCGAGTCCGGCGGGCGAGGCGACGTTCACACCGCACGAGCAAGGGCGGATGGGTGAGCTGATCTATCTGGATCAGGAGCTCCAGACGACTGAGCACTACGAGGGGCCGGACCCGGTCCGGCGGCAGCGGTACCAGGCGAAGATGCGGGAACTGATCGAGGAACTCAGGCTGTCCGATCCGGCCCGCCGGGCGGACCTCGACCCGATCGTCGGAGACGTTGTCAACCGCAACCGTTCCGCGCCGGACGAGGGGTTGTCGCCGTACCCGGGACCGGTGCGGCTGAGCGAGGAGACGGTGGCGATCCACATTCTCCCCAGGCACGGCCACGGGACTCCGTCCGCCGGCACGAAATTCCACGAGGACTTCGACATCAGCACCCTCGAAGCGCTCGCCCGCGAGGTGGTGTCCCGGGCGCCGGTCCCGGTCGAGAGCGACTCCGGTGCCAACAACGCCCATGAGTACGACTTCGGTCCCGGGGTGGTGATCGGCGCGAGCGGCACCGGCAAGGTCCGGGTCTGGGTCGATCCCGCTGGTAACGTCCGCACCATGTTTCCGGTGGATCGGTGATGATGATCGAGTTCAGCTACACCTTGACCGACCCGGCCGTACTTCCCGGCTGGGAGCAGCACCACGAGGTTGCCGGCGCGCCCGGTTCCGACCTGCTCTGGTCCGGGTTCCCCGGTGACGTCGGTATCACGACGTCCGAGGCCGAGATCAGGACGCGGTTCGACTGGGTCCCGCTGCTGCACATCGCCGGTGAGTTGATCGCGATCGTCGATCGGCTGACCGATCCGGGCGCCGTCGCCACCTACAGTTTCACCGAGTCCGCCGACGAGTTGCGCTTCGAGCGCAGCCGCGAGCTGGTTCGGATCAGCGCGACCTTCACCGACAGCGTCCTGACCACCACCATGCCCGAACTGTCCGACGCCGTACGCCGTTTTGTCCCGGCCGTCCTGGACGACCTGACCGCCCGCTACCCGGGCCTCGCCCAGAATCCCCTCACCACCGAACTCCGCGACGCCGTGGCCCGCAGATCTCAATCGCCCAGCTGAGGCGTGAGGAACGCGAATTGGGCTGTTTTTGTGCTGCCGTCGGCCTGCACGATCTTGGCCTCGGGCCCGAGGACGAAGCCGCTGCGCCGGAAGCGCTCGATCGCCCGGGTGTTGCGTACGTCGGGTTCGACGACGATCCGTGGATGCCCGAGGTGGCCGAACGCGAACTGCCCGAGCGCGCCGATCAGGTGCCCCGTGAATCCGGCACGGGCCGGCCCCGGCGCGATCAGTAGATGCACCCCGAGGTCCCCGGCCGCCACGTCGTACGCCGCACCCGCCGGATCCGCCTGTGGGTCGTACGTCTGCAGCAGCGCAACAGGTACGTCGTCCAGCCGTACGACGTACACGTGATGCGTCGGCACCGAATCCAGGAACTCGTACGTCGCCGCGATCTCCTCCCGCGACAACGCGCCCATGCCCCAGAACGCGGCCCGCTCCGCCGTCACCCACGCGTGGATCAGGTCGAGGTCGCGCGCCGGATCCGCCTCCTCGATCCGCACGGTCCCGAACCCGTCGACAGCGACCGAGTACGTGCGATCCTCCCGCACCACCGCACCGTCCGCGGGTACGAGCGAACCGCGCAACCACGACGGCAACTGGTCGTGGTGATGCGGATCTCCGAGTACGCCGGACGCGCCGAGCGGCACCACCCACCGGCTGGCCGAGCGGTCCGCGACGTCCCACGCGTAGCGGGCGGCGGACGCGCGGATGCAGACGTCGGTGAGCCCGGGCAGGCTCGACGTCGACATCACGCAGTGGTGGTCTCCGGACAAGCTGAGGTCGTACGGCTCCTCGCCCGGCGCGAACACCGGTCCGCGCAACGCGTGCAGCGGTGTGAGCTGGTGCGTCTCGCCCCACGGCGGGCGCGGGCTGTTGGCGGCGACCTCCTCCAAGGCCTCGCGGGCCAGCCATTCGACGTTGACGTGCGGGATCAGGTCGGTGGCGAGGAGGTTCTCGAGCGCGTAGGAGACGTGGGTGAGCGGATCCATCCACGGGGTGAAGATCTCGGCGACGTCGGCGTTCTCGAGCATCGTGAAGTGGTCGGTGAGGCGGGAGACGAGCGCTTTGCGGATCGCGGCGTACGACGAAGCCGTCGTACTCGTGGCGTCCATGTGGCGGTCCCACGCGAGCAGTTCGGTGCGGAGGGCAACTGCTGGTGAGGAGAGGTCTTCGAGGCCGGTCAGCAGGTCCAGGACGGAGCCGGCCGAGCCGACGTACGTGTCCCGGTGGATGGTCGGCATGTCGTCGAGCGTCCAGTCTCGGCGTGCTTCCACCAGTTCGCGGATGCGGTCGACGCGGTGCGGCGCGGCGAACTCGACCCCCAGCGGCGTCGCCAGTCCCCGCGCGTTGGCCATCACAGCCGGGCCGTCCACCTCCGCGCGTGGCATGTCATGCCAGCCGTCCCATTCGTAGCCGGCCTCCCACGCCGGTACGACCCGCAACCGGTTCTCGTGTCGACGCTGTGGCACCACCCCAGCCGTCCGATGCAACAGCCCACCGGAGGTATCGGCCGCCAGTACGACGTTGACCGGCTCGACCCACTCGTCGAACGCCGCATCGACGTCGCCGACGCTGGTTGCCCGAAGCAACCGAGCCATCACCTGAAACCCGAGCCGACCGGTGACTCGTGGCGGATAACGAAGGCTGATGCCGTCCTGAATGATCGGGCCCCGGTCGGTCTCGATCACCTCGATCTCGAGGGCGGGTGCGTCGGCGACCTCGACCACCTCGGTGTGCGCCGACGCGGGCTGCCAGCCGTCCGGACCCAGCGCCTCGACACCCGACTCGGTCCGCCGGAGTTGTTCGGCGTACAGGTCCTGGTAGTCGGCCATGGCGTTGGTGATGGCCCAGGCAACGCTGCCCGTGTGCCCGAAGTGCGCGAGCCCGGGGATACCGGGAACAGCAAGCCCGAGTACGTCGTACTCAGGGCACGTCAGCCGGATCTGCTGGTACACACCGGGGCTCTCGATGTACCGATGCGGATCGCCCGCGACGATCGCCTGACCACTGGCGGTGTGCGATCCGGGGATCAACCACCCGTTGCTCCCCGCCCCATGCGGGCCCTCCGACGAGAACAGCTCCAGCGACGCATCCCCGAGGTGCTCGGCAACATGCGTCCGCCACAACTTCGAAGGGAAGCCGGCGAACAGGATGTGCACCGCGAGCCAGATCCCCAGCGGCGTCCACGGCTCCCACTCCTGCAGCGTCAGCCCGGTCTCGGCGAACTCCGGCGCGCGCATCGCTCCACCCGGCAGCGCGTGGTTCACCCCCTCGACGTACGCCGTGACCCACTCGCGCGTCTCGTCGTCGAGCGACTCGAAACACCGCTGCGCGGTGTCCGCCAACCGCGCCTGCCGCGCGAACACGTCCCACCCGACGGCCTCCGCGCCGAGGAACGCCGCGCTCGTCCCGAGGTACCGCCGGCGCTCCAGCTCGATCTGCCACGCCCGGTCCCGGGCGGCGTTCACGCCTTGCAGGTACACCAACGCGAGCGGATCCCCGGCCTGCAGGTGCGGTACGCCGTACGTGTCCCGGAACACCCTCGCGTTCACAAACATCCCCACTTCGGTTAGGTTAGGCTGCGCTAACTTACAAAGCAGCAATCCGAGTCGCAAGAGCAATTGTCGCTGGAGGTGTGCAGTGGGGCACGGCTGGGAAGGCGTGGTGCTCAAGCTGTTCCGCGGGAAGGACTTCACCTTCACCGTGACCGGTGCCGAACAGGTCACCGAGCGCTACCGCCGGGTGCGCTTCACCGACGGCGGTCTGCTGGCGACGCTCGGCGTGCATCCGACGATGTGGGTGCGGCTCTGGTTCGATAACGCCGGCAAGCCACACCAGCGCGCGTACACGCTGGTCGATCCGGACGTCGCGGCCGGCACGTTCAGCCTGGAGTTCGCGCTCCACGACGGCTGTGCGAGCGACTGGTCCCGCAATGCCGAGCCCGGCGACACGATCGAGGCGACGGTGCAGGGGACCGGGTTCGAGATGCCGGATCCGCTGCCGCCGCGGATGCTGGTGGTCGGTGACCCGGCGTCGCTGCCCGCGATCAACTCGCTGCTCGCCGTCGCCCCGAAGCTGCCGGCCACGATCTGGTTCGAGACCACGCACGACGCCGACGGCGAACTGCCGTTCCGCATCGAGGACCACCACGACCTCCGGACGGTACCGCGGCCGAAAATGCTCGAGCAGGTGAAGGCGGATCTGCACGACTTGGTTGCCCCGGACACCTACGTGTGGATCGCGTGCGACACCACGACCACCCGCGAACTCACGTCGTACGTCCTCAAAGACCTCGCCGTCCCCAAGCACCGCGTGAAATCCCTCGGCTACTGGCGTGCGGCCTAGACGTGGTGACGCCATGACAGCGCGCGCCGACCCGGGCGGTTCTTCTGTCAACCGAACCGCTACGCCACTGAGCGGACTGTCCCCGCACGTCCTACCGCGCCGACGCATCAGTCAGGAGTGCTGGACAGCCCACTGCCGTGGGGGGAACCGGTCACCGGTGTCGGTCGACCCGAAGTAGAGGTTGCTGATGGCAACTTCTACTCGGCTGGTGCGGCATCCAGCGGGTCCACGGCGTGGGTCCACAGCGTGCGGCTTTGCGATTTGTCGTGTTCGAACATTTGTTCTAATATAGACGCATGACAGTGGCGTGGGTCAACCAGCACACCGACGGGCACCAACCCGCCGGTGCCGCATCCGCTCCGTGGCCAACCATCGGCGCTGTGCAGGAGCAGTGGCCTTCGTGGCTCACGCCCGAGCTGGCCGCCCGGATGACCGCCGAACTCGCCGCGGAGACCGCCGCGATCGAAGCCGCCGGCGCACCGGTCGGAGCCGACGACCTCTACCCCGGCGATCCTGATGGTGCGAGCGGTCCGCGGTTCCTGGGCGAGGAGGATCTGTACGACGACCTGCCGCCGATGTCGCGCGTGGACGGGCTGGAGTGGGAGTTGTGGGCCGGGGCCGAACAGGACGAGGCCGAACGCGAGATGCTGCGGCTGAAGGCGCCGGCGTGGGCGTTCCTTCCG
>NZ_SJKA01000017.1 GCF_004331435.1 Kribbella sindirgiensis | reverse complement strand
GGGGAAGCGGTGGCGCAGGGCGAGGGCGTCGGCGAGCAGGGCGCGGCCGACGCCGGGTGAGACCCCGACTACGGCGGCGAACTCGGCGATCGCGAACTCGGCGATTTCGGGGCAGCCCTCGCCGCCCAGGATCACAGCGCGTTCGCGGCCGTCGTTGGCGCGGCGGGTTGGGCGGGTGGGGCAGACGGAGGGGTGGAAGCGGTCGGCGTAGGTCTGGGCGCATTCCAGCAGGTGCGCGTCGGCGCGGTTGGCCACCGTGCGGCAGTCCGCGGCACGCTCCAGCAGGTCGCGGGTGGTCAACGTATCCAGATCTTGCTCGAACATGTGTTCGATTCTATGCAAGACGCGCGGGTGGTTCAAGCCACGGACAGCCTGTTTTTCCTTATCCACAAGGGGAAACGTCACAGGATCGGCGTACCGGAAACGTGTAGTGGGACCGGGTCGGTGATTGCGAAGACGTGGGCGACCAGGGCGGTGGCGCTGTCGGGGTAGTGGGTGTCGGCCCAGCGGCGGAGGCTGTCCAGGAGACCGCGGAGGTCGGTCTGTAGCGAGCGGCGCAGTTCAGGCACCTGGCTGTAGAGGACCCGCACCGGCAGCCCGTCACGCACGGGTTTCGAGCGCCATCCTCGTCACCGCGAGGCCAGATGGTCAGGCCGAGAGCGTTGCGTTCCAGCCATGGGCCGTCATGACCGAGGTCCGGCCACCCGCCGTTCTCGACCCCGACCCAGCTACGCCAATCCTCCAGCAGCAGGGCAGCATCCCGGATCCTCCGCCCGCAGCGCCATGATCAGCGCAAGTCGGCCAGGTGGCCACCGGGGTCGCCGAGGTGCACGGCCGTTGCCCTAGGCCCATATCCCAGCCGCCGGTACACCCGGTCCGCACCGTCGTCCCCAGGCGTCAGCCAAGCGAGCGTCGCGCCGCCCAGTTCGAACGCCTTCAACGTCGCGTACGCCGTCGCGATACCTCCGAACCCGCGCCGTCGATGACTGTGCACCGTCCCGACTCCGGCAATCTCGGTCACCTCGTCGGCCACCGCGGTCCACGCCGCGGTCGCGACCGGTACGTCGTCGGCGTACACGAGAACTGCTCCGCCGTCGGCGGCATCCGGCCTGAACACGAAGCCTGCGGTGTCCATCTCGTACGCGTCCGCCGACACCGCATTCGCCGCCTCCTGATCCGACTCCGAGGCCACGACGCGCACGGTCACGCCGTCCGGCAGTTCGGGAAGGACCAACTCGGCCGGTGAGACGACGAGCAACGGCAGGCGGGACACGAGCGTCATCCCGTTCGCGGCGAGCGCCTCGGCGAGGCCGGGGTTCGCCTCCTCGACCAGCTCCGCGCTCAGCCAGCGTCCTTCGGCCGCGAACGCCTGGCGGATCGTGTCGAGCGCCCACGGGAGGTCGTCCGGCGAGAACGGCCGGCCCGGCTCGGCGGCGAGCAGGCCGGACAGGTACCAGTCGTCCTTGTCGTGCAGCAGACCGGCGAGCGGGCCGGCGATCACCTGACGTTTCGATCGTGCGGCTCCGGTCAGTTGAGCCGCGGCGATCCGTGCACCGATGTCCATGACCGCGACCCTACGGCCCGCCGATCACCCCGCGCGACCAAGATGATCCCACTCGCGACCCAGATCACCACAGGACCGGGTCAGGCGAGCTGGAGGAGGTCGAGGAGGCGGCTCAGGTCGGCAGGCCCCGGCGGTCGGCCCAGGAGTACGGCGAGGGCGTCGAGCGTCGCGATCAACTCGCGCCGGGTAGCGGCCCGGGACCTCCCACCGGCCACCGCGGCGAGGACCTTGTCGACCCGGTCGGAGCCCGCGACGAGCTCGGCACCGACCGACGGCGACGACACCGGTTCCTCATCGCCGATCCGTACGTCGAGCCGCGCCCCGAGCGCGGTCGCGAGCCGATCGAGCGCGGCGATCGTCGGGTTCCCGCGCCCGTTCTCGAGGTTCGCGATGTACGGCACGGACAAGCCCGCGTCGACCGCAACCGACGCGATCGTCCGCCCGGCCGCCTTCCGCCGGTCGCGGAGGACCTCACCAAGCTCCATACGACCTATCTTCACAGAACACTCTTGCCGTTGTCTATCTCAACAGGATAGATTCCGGCGCCGTGAGAGATTTCCGGCGGCTCTGGTTCAGCGGCGCGGTCTCAGGGATCGGGTCCTGGCTGCTCGTGGTCGCGATTCCGTTCCACGTGTTCGCGCTGACCGGGTCGGCCGTCGCGACCGGCCTGACCTTGGCACTCGAGGCTCTTCCGGCACTCCTCATCGGCCCCTGGGCCGGCGTCCTGCTGGACCGCTGGAACCTGGCCCGGGCGATGTGGATCGCGGATCTCGTCAGCGCGGCGGCGGTCGGGCTGATCCTGTTCGCCGACAGCGACCGCCTCTGGCCGATCTACCTCGCGATCCTGCTCGAGAACACCGCGACCACAGTGTTCCGTCCGGCCGCCCGCGCCTTGCTCCCGGCGGTCGTCGGAACCGGCAAAGAACTGGCCACCGCGAACTCGATCAACGCCGTCACCGGCAGCGTGATCCGCCTGGCCGCACCACCGCTCGGCGCGTTGCTGCTGGCCGGTCCAGGGATCCAGTTCGTACTCGCCGTCGACATCGCCAGCTATTTGTTGTCCGCAGCAACGATCGCGACGGTCCGCACCCGCCGGCACGCGACCACGGGCGCTCCACCGCGCTCACTCGAAGGACTCCGCACCACGATCCGGCATCGCGCCCTGCGCGGCATCCTGATCGGCCAGACCGTCTTTCTGACCGCCAACGCCGGCCTCACCGCGCTCCTCGTACCGTTCACGGTCGGCCGCCTGCACGCGCCCGGGTACGTCGTCGGCTACCTGATCTCCGGCCTCGGCGCCGGATACCTGGTCGGCGCCGCCCTGAGCACCAAAGCCGCCCGCCTGCTCGGAACTCGCGAGCTCCTCGCCCTGACCCAACTAGCCACCGCAGCGGCGTACTTCACGCTTTTCAACGCCCCGAACATCCCCTTCGCGATCGTCGCCGCGGCACTGATCGGCCTGCCGGGCAGCATCCTCCTCGTCACTGCCCAGACGACGATCCAGCGCACCGCCCCACGGGAAGTGCTCGCGAGTGTCAGCGCGATCTTCTTCGCCGCCGATTCACTGGCGCTGCTGATCGGTGCGCTGGCAGCCCCCGCGGCGACGACTGCGCTCGGCCTGCCGATCACGCTGAACGTCATCGCAGGACTCGCGGTCTGCGCCGCGGGCCTGACGCTGTTCGTCGTACCAGGTCATCCGGCGAGCTTCACACGGTCCCCGAGCTGAGAGCGTCATACCTGGCCCGCGCGGTCGCGATCTCCGCTTGGTGGGTCTCCGTCCAGGTCACGAGCGACTGGATCGTCGCGTGCAGCGTGACGCCGAGCGGGGTGAGTTCGTAGTCGACGCGCGGCGGCACGACCGGGTGAACGGTCCGGCTGACCAGACCGTCGCGTTCCAGCTGGCGCAGCGTCACCGTGAGCATGCGCTGGCTGATGCCGTCGATCGTCTTCTTCAGCTCGGTGAACCGCATGCACTGGGTGTCCAGCAGCGCGATCACCAGCAGGGACCACTTGTCGCCGATCCGGTCCAGGATCTGGCGGACTTCACAGTCCTCCCGGGTGTCCCACTGGAACGCCTCCTCGGTGCAGCAGGAGTGACTCGGTTCCTCTGAAGTGCCTTCTTCCACAACTCCCGATGGTTCCTGATGATGGGGTCAGTTACAAGAGGTAACCATGAGAAGGAGTCTCCTGTGTCGTCAACCGTCACCCCGGAACGGCTGACCGGCCGCGCCTGGGCCGTTCTGTTCGTCCTCTGCGGCGCGATCTTCCTGGAAGGCATCGACGTCTCGATGATGGGCGTCGCACTGCCGTCCATCCGGGCCGAACTCGGCCTGACCACCAGCGAACTGCAATGGATCGTCAGCGCCTACGCCCTCAGCTACGGCGGGTTCGTCCTGCTCGGCGGCCGTGCCGCCGACCTCCTCGGCCGGCGCCGGATGTTCGTCGGCTGGCTGGTGGTGTTCCTGCTGTTCAGCGGCCTCGGCGGGTTCGCCACCGAGGGCTGGGTACTGATCCTGGCCCGCTTCGCCACCGGGATCGCGGCCGCCTTCATGACCCCGGCCGGCCTGTCGATCATCACGACGACCTACCCGGAAGGACCCCAACGCACCAAGGCCTTACTGGTGTACGCCGGAACCGCGGCCGGCGGATTCTCGCTGGGCATGGTCACGGGCGGACTGCTCAGCGCGATCGACTGGCGATGGGTGTTCTTCGCGCCGGTGATCGTCTCGGCCGTCATCCTGGCCGGCGCCGTCGCGCTCCTTCCCCGGGACCCCGCGCGGACTGCCCATCGCGGCGGCTTCGACCTGGCGGGAGCCTTCACGCTGACCGGTGCGATGTTGTTGCTGGTGACAACCGTTGTGCGCGCGCCCGACGTACCGGCGGCACAGACGTCGGCAACCGCCGCCGCCGGGCTGGTGCTGCTCGCAGCCTTCGTGCGGATCGAGCAGCGTGCCACCACGCCGTTGATCAGGCTCGGACTCTTGCGGAACACCGCCCTGATCCGCGCGAATCTCGGCGCGATCCTGCTGGTCGGATCGTTCGTCGGATTCCAGTTCATCGCAGTGCTTTACCTGCAGGAACTGCGCGGCTGGTCCGAGCTGGAAACCGGGCTAGCCCTCATGGTGATCGGCATCGACGCCGTCCTCGCTCCGACCCTCACGCCACGGCTGGTGGCCCGGTTCGGCAACGGACGCGTGGTGCTCGGCGGATTCGTGCTCGCCGCCTTCGCCTACACGGCCTTTCTGCCGCTGGGAACGACCTTCGCGGTCATGCTTCCGGCGTTCCTGCTGCTCGGGCTCGCCTTTGCGCTCACCTATGGGCCGTTGACGATCGCCGCGACCGAGCGAGTCGCCGAGGACGAGCAGGGACTGGCGAGCGGCGTGCTGACGACGTCGTTCCAGTTCGGATCCGCACTCGGGCTGGCAGCGGTGGCGGCCGTTCTGGCGGCGGGCGAGGAGCTGACGACCGGGGGATTCCGCGCCGGCCTCGCAGTACCTCTGGCGGCCGCTGCACTCGGTGTCGTGGTGAGTTACCTTTCGGTGCGTGAGCGGTCTGCTGCAAACGGTTAGCAGGACATCCGAATTTCTCTCTCCGCCGAACAATTCGCGACGCCGAATCGTTATCTGCAAATAGCTGCAGCCATTCTTGACAGAGTTTCCGGTCCGCCTGACGATCCGGCTGAGAGGGCGTTGACCTGCACGTTCGTAGGGTTTCCCTACTCTGCGTTAGGCCTCTGTAAAGGTCCCTACCAAAGTGTTCCGAAGGTACCCACCGGTGAGGTGTTCTTTATCTCAACGCCGGACAAAGCCGTCCGGGGTCTGACCGAGACTGCCGAAGGAACTGCGATGACCGAGACGCTGGAGACCCCCACAACGCACCGTCGCGTGCGGGTCTGGTTCGGCGCTCACCCGATCGCGGATCACACCGCCATGGCGGAGCAGGCAGTGCAGTACGAAGAAGCCATGCGCCGCCGGTTCGCGTCCCTCCGGGTGACGAGCGAGCCGGTGCTGGTGGACGCAGACCGATGACGACCCGGCCGACGCTGCTCGGGTATGTACGGGCCGACGCGCTGAACTGCGCGGAGGAGCTGGCCGCGGCGACCGATGCACTCGCCGCGTTCGCCAGCGCCGAGGGGTTCACCCTCGGAACCGTCTACACCGAGCGCGACTCGGCCGAGTCCGCGGCGTTCCACGCACTGCTCGACGAGGTGAAGCGGTCCGACGTCCACGCGGTCGTCGTACCGACCATGAACCACCTCGGGTACGTCAGCCCCGGCGGTACTCCGGCGGCGATGCGGCAGCACCTCGAGTTCCACCAGGCGCACGTCTGGGCGGCCGACTCGAGATAACTCCACACAGGCAAGCGGAGCTGACGTCTTGACCCCTGCATCGGCGTCGGTTCCGCTCTCCACCTCCACAGCTGCACCGGGGATGCCCGGGCGGTAGTGGACCACCAAGGCCCCACCGGCTGCTACCGGTGGGGCCTTGTCGTTGGTTCAGTTGAAGGAAGCAGGGGCTCAGGCGACGATCTTGTAGCCGTAGCGCTTCATCACGCCGGCGACCGCGGTGTTGAAGATGCCGGTCACCTCGAGCTTGAAGTGCAGCTGCACCTTCCGGATCACCCGCTGGAAGTGCAGGTGCCACGGCACGCCGGCCGCCGGTACCGTCTCGGCCTTCGTGATCGCACCGACCCGCGGATGCGCCGCCCAGGCGATCACCCGGGCCCGGTCCGCGCCCCACACGCCGGTCATCGCGTCGTGCGTCCGCGCGTACTCCATCGCGGCCAGCGAGATCGTCGAGTCCGGCACCGGCTCCTTCGGCGGGTGCGCCTTCAGGTACAGCTCCCAGGTCATCCCGTAGTACCCGGGCGGTCCGTCGTCCGGGCCGCGGTTGGCCAGCCCGTTCCGCTTCCGGTGGTACTCCACCACCTGGATCGCCGCGCCGCGGGACAGGTCCTTGTCGCCGACCGCGATCGCGTGCACGTGGTACGGCCAGTTGCCCTGCGCGGGCGTCCGCAGCCAGGCCGCGAAACCGACCTGCCGCAGTGCCTTCACCACCGCGACCCGCTGTGCGGCGCTCTTCGTCCGTACGTCGACGTCGACCGCGCCGCCGCCGTCGTGGGTACCGGCCGAGGCGTCCACGCCGCCGGCGTTGTACGACCCCTGCAGGATCGCGAACTTCGAGTGGTACAGCTGCTCCGCGGCCTCCACCATCGCCACGGTGCGCCTGTTCATCGTGAAGCCCCGCCAGGAAATCCTTGCCTCAGGCATCTTTTCCACCGGCCCCGGCCCCGAGGATCCGCTCCGCGTCCTCGGCCGCGCCGAGCGCCTCCAGCTCGTCCAGCTGCTCTTCGGTCAACTCGTCGTCGAACACTTCCGGCATTGCCGTTCCTTCCCCCTGGGCATCCGCGCACCGACCCCGGGCGCACGAAAATCGCGAACCAGCCTAGGCCGCTGTCAGGTCAGGTACTACCGGCGAAGGTTTGAGGAATGTGAAGTTTTCCGGCCGAACCGCGTGCCGGGGTGTGTGCGAATCCACGAACTGGGGTACCTGTAGGTGGTCCCGCGGTTCGGTCAGTGCCATTCGGGCATGGGTGGTGTTCACCGAGCCGCGAGTTCTCCCACTGAGGGGCGGGAGAACGACCGGCCCGGCGGGTGTGTCTCTCCCAGGACGCACCCGCCGAGGTCGCACAGCGTCCAACCGGACGGCTCAGAGCGCCGACGCGACGAACAGATACCTGTTCAGGCTGAAGAAGTAGCTCGCGCCGAGACCGCGCAGATCATCCGCCCAGGCGCGGGCCTCCTCCTCCGTCACGCCGGCGTGACCCGGGACGAACTCCGACACGATGTCGATCAGGCCGCCGCTGTACGTGTGCTGGTCGTACGCCGTGTTGAGGATCGGCACCACCTGCTGATGTGTCGGCGTGAAACCGGTCTTCGCCAGTATGTCGGCCAGCGTCCGCGGCAGATGCGGATCCGCCAGGTGGTCCTCGAACGCGGTCAGGACCCGCGCCATCCGCTCGTCGTCGCTCGATCGCCACACCACCGAACCCCAGTCCGTGTCCAGCAGTACGACGCGACCCGCCGGCCGGAGCACCCGTCGTACCTCTTCCAGCGCGTCCGCGACCGCGTCGACGTACTCGAAGACCTGGGTGGAGACCACCACGTCGAAGCTCTCCGCCGGGTGCGGGATCCGCGCGACCGAGCCGAGCTCGAGCTCGAGACCCGGCCCGCCGGGGACATCGGCGCGGGTGCGGGCGATCGCCAGCATGCTCTCGCTGATGTCGATCCCGCAGATCCGCCCGTTCGGCCCGACCTCGGCGGCCATCTCCGCGGCCAGCAACCCCGGCCCGAAACCGACGTCCAGCACCCGGTCGCCGGGCCGCAACGCCAGCGCCGCCCGCACCACCCGCCGCTGCTCGACCACGTCCGACGTGGTGTACACCGCCTCGATCTGCCGGGACACCGCCGCGTCGAACCGCAACCCGTCCTCGTCAACCTCTCCGCCCATGCCCAACATCATGATCCTCGATCGCGCCGCCGGGGAGGGCATTTGGAAATCGGATGAATGCCCCGGGTTGCCCCAGTTACGGTGACCCGATGATCGAGTTGCCCGACGAATTTCTGCGGATGCCGCGGTGGTGGACCGAGGGCGCGGACTGGCTGCGGGAGCTGCCGAGGGCGGTCGAGCGGCAGTGCCGGCAGTGGGATCTGACGGTCGTGGGAGCGGTTGCACACGGGTCGAACGCCGTTGTCGTACCGGTCACGCGCCGCGGCGAGGAGTTCGTACTGCGGATGTCGCCGCCCGGACAGGAGGTCGCCGAGCAGACCTGGGCGCTCCGTTGGTGGGCAGGTCGGGGCATGGCCCACCTGTACGACGCCGAGGTCGACGCCGGCGCGATGCTGCTGGAACGACTGTCCACACCGTTGACGACCCGGCCCGTCGACGAAGCGGTCGCCGTACTCGGGCAGCTGATGCGCAGACTCGCCGTACCGGCTCCGGCCGACGCGCGGTCGACCGCGGACATCGTCACCACGCGATCCGCGCAGCTGGAGCCGGAATGGGAGCGCCTCGGCCGACCGTTCGAAGAGGCGATCCTCCGCGAGGCGCTGCGCATCGCGCCGACCGAAACCACCTCGACCGCGGCGGTGAACGGCGACCTCCACTCGGCGCAGGTGCTCGCCGGGACCCGCGAGCCGTGGCTCACCGTCGACCCGGTCCTGTTCCAGGGCGACATCGAGTACGACCTCGGCCGGGTGCTGTGGACGCGGCTCGACGAGATGCCGAACATCATCGAGTACTTCGACAGCGCGGTCCGGGAAGCCGCCTTGGACCGGGACCACGCGCGCGACTGGGTGATCTGGCGGACGGTCGACTACTGGCTCTGGGGACTGTCCGTCGGCCTCACCGAGGACCCGGTGCGCTGCGCGCGATTGGTTACTGCGCTCTCCAGATGAACCGGCTGCGCATCATCCGCGGGGTGTCGGCCGCGTTCGGTGCGATCGAGTGCAGGATCCACGGATGGGTCAGGTACACGTCGCCGGCCTGACCGGCGAGCTCGACGACCCGGACCGGCAATCCGTCGAGATCGGCCGGCTCCATCGGGTCGACCGTCCGCTCCTCCGACGTCAGGTTGCGGAACCACGGATCCGACCGCAGCACCTGATCGCGAACCGCCTTGAACTCCCGCTCGTCCGTCGTGCCCAAGAACCGCTCGATCACTTTGTGCGAGCCCGCGACCTGCGGAGTCCCGCCGCCGCCCGGCCCGATATCGCCGTACAGCGCCCAGATCTTGACAGCGCCGACTTCGGTCTCGAAGCCGGCGTCCGTGTGCCACTGCCGATGCGGCACCGCCCACGGCACGCCTTCCGGCATCGTGACCAGCACCTGCCCCTGGTCCTTCGGCTCGATCCACTCGCCGAGCAGCCCGTCGAGCACAGACCGCACGCGCGGACCGAGGATCGCGTGGGCCCCGCGTGAGGACTTCGTGGTCTTCAGGCCGGTCGGTCGCAACGGCGTCCAGGTCGAACGGTCGTCGCGATCCATGGCGTACCGCGCGGACAGCTCGTTCCACAGCACGTCCCGCATCCCCGCGGCCTCGTCGGAGGTGAACGCGGACGGGATCTTCACGATCCCGTCGCGCTCGAAAACGTCCAGCTCTTCGGTGGTGAGCATGGTCCATCCTGCGCACGACCGGCGAGCACGTTCCACCGAATTAGCAGTTCGCGGCCGGCAGCCTCCCGTCCAGCAGGTAGTCGGCGATCCGGTCCCGCGCGCAGGCCGAGTTGAAGTACGCCGTGTGCCCGTAGGTGTCGGCGGTCAGCAGCCGGCTGTTGTCGATCTGCCGCGCCAGGCTGCGGGCGTTGGTGATCGGCGTGGACGGATCGTGCAGCGTAGAGGTGATCAGGATCGGCGGCGTACCGTGCACCGGCGTCGCACCCCACGGGTTGCTCGGCGGGATCGGCCAGCCGGCGCAGGCGGCCGTGATCGCCCAGGCCTCGACCGCGGCACCGACCCGTGGCGCGACGGCCTTGGCGAGTGCGAGCCGGGCGCGCGCATCGGCGTACCCACGCAGTTCGCCCGGCAGATCCATGCAGGACACCGCGGCGTACGCGGTCTCGGGATCGCCGACGTAGCTGACATTCGCGAAGTCGGTGCCGTCGCCCTTCGCCGCCTTCGCCAGCGCGGTCGCGAGCACCGGCCAGTTGTCCGAGACCATTGATGTCAACGGCAACAAAGTCGGCAGCGCCATCCGCAGTACGTCGCCGTTCACCGGACCGTGCGGCCCGGTCAGCGGGGTCTTGTCGGCCTTGCGGACGGTCGCATCCCAGACGGCGCCGACGTCCTGCCCGTGCAGGGCGCACGACACGCCCTTGGAGCACCACGCGGCGAAGCGGTTGAAGCCGGCCTCCATCTCCTTCGCCTCGTCGAGCATGAGCCGCACCGGCCCCTGTTTGTGGTCGAGGATCCCGTCGAGCACCATCCGGCCGACGCGCCGCGGGAACTGCTGCGCGTACAAGGTGCCCAGGTACGACCCGTAGGACAGCCCGATGTAGTTGAACTTCGACTCGCCGAGGGCTGCCCGGATCGCGTCCATGTCGCGCGCGACGGTCCGCGTGTCCAGGTTCCGCATCAGGTCGCCGTGCTGCTTCAGGCACTGCTCCCCGGTAGCGCGACTCGACGCGACCAGTGCGTCGTACTGCGCCTTGGACTTCGGGAACACCGGTACGCCGCGACGCAGCACCGGACCGCAGTCGAGCTGACTGCTGCTCCCGGTCCCACGCGGGTCGAAGCTGACCAGGTCGTACCTGTCCCGGTACTGCGGCAGGACAACGTCCGCGAGCCCTGCCGCGAAGATCGACCCGCCCGCGCCACCAGGCCCGCCCGGGTTGAAGAACAGCGCGCCGAGTTTGTGTTTCTGATCCTTCGCCGGGACCTTGGCGACGTACACGTTCGTCGTCGGGCCGGCCGGTTTCGACCAGTCCAGCGGCACGGTCAGCGTCGCGCACTGCTCGACCGCGCCGGGTTTGCAGGCCTTCCAGTCCAGGGTCCCCGCGGCGGCCGCCGTACTCACCGGAACGGCGGCCGCTACCAGAGACCCCACGATCGATGCCGCTGTCAACGATTTCCACATGCCCGCCAACCTAGGCGGCGGGTGTGGCTCGTCGCATCCGCCGATCGGCTATCCAGGAGCAGCCGCAAGTCGGATGCGCCACAGGTTGTGCCCGAACGTTCAGTGCGCCGGGGCGAAGTCGTGGAACCCGATCAGCTGCTGGATCTTGCCGTCGGCGTCGAGGACGACGATGTCCGTGCCGCCGGCCACCGCCTCCTGCCCCTCGGCCTTCAGGTGCCAGGTCCAGCGCAGGTAGTTGTGGTGCTCGTCGATGTCCCCGATCCGGACGAACGACAGCCCCGGGAACATCTGCTGCGCGGCGCCGACCAGCTTGTTCAGCTCGTCGTGGCCGGTGGTCTCGAAGCTCGGGTCCTGGAAGGTCGCGTCCGCGGTCCAGTTCGCCGCGATCAGCTCGGCCCGGCGGTCGGCGTCGGCGGCGTTCCAGGTCGCGAAGTACTGGTCGGCGAGAGCGGTTGCGTTCATGGTGTTTCCTCCTCGGTTCGTTGCGATGACCAGAACCTTGCCGCCACGCCCGGCGTACCGTCGATGACGTCAGAGGTAATGGAGCTGTCTACGCGGACCGCTACGGTCAGGGGTATGGCAGCGACGATCGAGGAGACGTTCCAGCGCCCGGTGGGTGAGCTTCTGCGCGGCTGGCGGGAGCGCCGGCGGCTCAGTCAGCTCGAGCTGGCGAACCGCGTCGAGGTGTCCACGCGGCACGTGAGTTTCGTGGAGACCGGGCGGTCCAAGCCGAGTCGCGAGATGGTGATGCGGCTGGCCGAGCATCTCGACGTACCGCTGCGGGACCGCAACCAGCTGCTGCTGGCGGGCGGGTTCGCGCCGGTCTACAGCGAGGCGTCGCTGCACTCGCCGTCGATGCTCGCGATCCGGACGACGCTGCGCCGCCTGCTGAAGGCCCACGAACCGTACCCGGCACTGGTCGTCGACCGCTGGTGGAACATCGTCGAGGCGAACGCCGGGATCGCGATCTTCACCGCGGACGTCGACGAGAAGTTGCTGCAGGCACCGATCAACGCCCTCCGGCTGACCCTGCATCCGGACGGCCTGGCCCGGCGGATCGCCAACATCGCCGAAGTCCGGTCCGCCGCGCTCGCGAGCCTGCAACGCCAGGTCGCCGGCACCGCGGACCCCGACCTCCAGGACCTGTACGACGAACTTCGCGGGTACGCCGTCGACGACAAGCCGGCGCCACCCGGGCCGGCCGAGGTCGTCGTACCGTTCAACCTCACCCACGACGGCCGCGAACTGTCGCTGCTCACCACGATCGCGACGTTCGGCACCCCGCTCGACGTCACGGTGTCGGAGCTGATGATCGAGTCCTTCTACCCGGCCGACGACGCGACCGCCGAGTACCTGCGAGCACTGTCGTGAAGCCGGCCCGCGATCTCGCCGACACCCTCGAACTGCACCTGCAGTACCTCGACCGCTACCGCGACATCATCGAGAAGAAGCTCGTCGGGTTGAGCGATTCCGACCTGCGCAGCAGCAAGCTGCCATCGGGTTGGACACCGCTGGAGCTGCTGAAGCACCTGATTTTCATGGAACGGCGCTGGCTGCGCTGGGGCTTCACGGGCGAGCAGGTGGAGCACCCGTGGGGTGACTCGGCGGACGACCCGGACGGCCCGTGGAGGGTCGAGGCGGGAGACACACTCGAGGGGCTGCTGGCCCAGTTGCACGCGGGCGGCGAGTTCACCCGGAGCGTGGTGGCCGGCGAGGATCCGGCGACGGTCGCGGCGGCCGGTGGACGCTTCGGGACAAACGACCGGCCCACGCTGAACTGGATCCTGTTCCACGTCCTGCAGGAATACGCACGGCACGCGGGCCACCTGGATGTGGCCCGCGAACTCGCGGATGGTGCCACCGGCGAGTAGGGCTGCGTGACCTACTCGCCGGTGGCGGAGTGCCCTACCGGCCTGAGGAGGGTTGGCCGGTGGGGAAGGTCGTCGGGAAGCTCGGCGTCGGGAAGCTCGGCGTCGGGACGCTGGGCTTCTCGGACGGGAAGGTCGGCTGCGCCGTCGGGAACGTCGGCTTGGTCGTCGGCACCGACGGCTTGCTCGGGAGCGTCGGCTGGGTGGTCTGCGGCTTGCCCGGGTCGACGGTCACCTCGACGCCACCGGAGACCGTCACCGTCGGCAGGGACGGCGCAGTCGGCTTCGCGGTCGGCTTGCCCGGCACGGTCGGCAGCGACGGCTTCGGAGCGGTCGGCTTCGCGGTCGGTACGCCGTCCACGCAGTCCGGCAGCGTCGGCACCGGCTTGCCCGACGGAACCGTGGTCGGCAGGCTCGGCTTGGCTGTCGGAACAGTCGGCTTGCCCGGGAGCTGCGGCTTACCGGGCAGCGTCGGCTTGGCCGTTGGCACGGTCGGCTTGCCCGGCAGCGTCGGCTTCGCGGTCGGCACAGTCGGCGTACCCGGCAGCGTCGGCTTCGCGGTCGGCCAGCTCGGCTTGGTCGTCGGGACGCTCGGCTTACTCGGCAGCGTCGGCTTGGTCGTCGGGACCTGGGGCTTACCAGGCAGCGACGGCGGGGTGGTCGGCAACGACGGCTTCGCGGTCGGCAGGCTGGGCTTGCCCGGGAGCGTCGGCTTCGCCGTCGGCGGGTTGTTCGGGTCGATGGTCTTGTTGACCGAGACCGTCGCCTTCGGCAACTGCGGCTTCTCGGGGTTCTCCGGCTTCTGCGGCAGGCAGGTCGGGTCCACCGACGGCGCCGTCGGCGTACCCGTCGGAACCACCGCCGGCACCGGGGGCTTTCCCCCGCCGGCCAGCAGGTTCTTCACCGGCAGGGCCGGTCCGCCGACCGCGGCGGACACCGTCGCAACGGTTCCGGCCAGTGCGGTGACACCCGCCGCGGCCAGTCCCCGGCGCAGCCAGGTCAGCCGCTTGCCGCGCCGCATCAGGTCGCCGGCGTCCGGCTGCCACGGCTCGATCTCGTACGTGAGCGCGTCGTGTACCCGCTGCTCGTCACTCATCAGTTTCCTCCAACTCCGGTATCGATCAGGTCGGGTGCCAGACGCAACTTGGCCAGCGCCCGGGAGGCCGTGCTCTTCACGGTCCCGGCCGCCATGCCGAGCAGCTCGGCGGTCTCGGCCTCGGAGAGATCCTGCGAGTAGCGCAGCGCGACCACGGCTCTCTCCCGGACGGTCAGACCGCTGAGGGCCGAGAGCACGGCCTCCCTGGTCTGGACCGCCCCGGCGAAGTCCGCCACCGCTCGCTGGTCCCAATCGTTTGCTACCGGATCGCTGGGCACTTCGTTGTTCCAGCGCCGGCGGGCCTGGGAGAGGAATCGGTTGACCAGCACCCGCCGGACGTACCGCAACGGGTCGCCCTCCAGCCGGTGCCACTTCGGGTAGGACCGCATCAACGCTTGCTGCACCAGATCCTCGGCGGTGTGCCGATCGCCGCACAGCATCTCCGCGAAGCGGAGCAAGGGGGTCGACTGCGCTACGACGAATCGCTCGAAGTCGGCGTCCGCGGTCCGGGTCATCGATTCTCCTCAGCCTCTGTCACACCGGTCCAAACCCGCTGGGTGACCGATCGGGTTCTGTGCAGTCACGAGAAATTTATTCACGGTCTATGCAGAAGAGGTGTTTGTGAGTCACATTGGGTGCTCAAGCCTTCACCGCCCCGGAGGTTCCGCCCATGCGTATCACCCGTACAACCGCGCTCACCGCCTGTCTGGCGATGACCGCCGCGATCTTTACCGTGTCCTTTCCTGGGACCTTGCCCAGCACCGCCGCCACCCCGGATCCCGTCGCGGTCGCGGCCCAGCCGGTCGCCGGATCCAGCAACGTCAAGGTCGAGGGCAGCCGCATCGTCCTCGGCGACGCGCCGGCCGCGATCGGATCGACCGAGATCAAGCAACGCTCCGGCCTCGCGGAACTCACGCCGGTCCGCTTCACGGATCCCACGTCCGCCGTGGTCGTCGGCTACACCGCCGGTACGCCGGACAGTTCGTCGGCGCAGGTCGACGTACGGGCGTGGGTCAACAACAGGTGGTCGGAGTGGACGGCCGCCAAGGCCGGTACGCCGACCGCGCTGCCGAGTGCGAGCGACCAGGTCCAGGTCCGCATCATCGTCAGCGCACCGTCGACCGGCGCGAGCCCGTGGGTCGGCGACGTCACCGTGCAGCCCACGGACCAGGCCGCCGCGCCGCTGATGACGGTTCAGGCGGCGCCGCTCAAGTCGCGCGTCTTCGCCACGCGGGAAGGCCTGGTCGGCGGTACGACGGCCAACGGCCACGTGATCGTCAGCCGGGACCACTTCGTCGCGCTGCCGTCACGGCGCGGGCTGTCCAGCGCCGGATCGGGTACGTACTCGGTGAAGGTCTGCACCGCCTCGCGCTGCGCGTTCGAGCCGGTGTGGGACGTCGGCCCGTGGAACACCAAGGACGACTACTGGAACCCGAGCGCGACCCGTGAGATGTGGAAGGACCTGCCGCAGGGCAAGCCCGAGGCGCAGGCGGCGTACCAGGACGGGTACAACGGCGGGAAGGACCAGTTCGGCCGGACGGTCGCCAACCCGGCGGGGATCGACCTCGCGGACGGGGTGTTCTGGGACGCGCTGAAGCTGGCCGACAACTCGTGGGTCGACGTCACGTACCTGTGGACCGGCGATGGTGGGCGCGGGACGGTGTCGATCTCGTCCGGGTACCTGAACGTGCGGAACGCGCCGAACTCGACCGGCGCGGTCGTCGGGATGGCCGGGAAGTCTGCGCAGGTCGCTGTCGAGTGCCAGACCACTGGGCAGAGCGTCACCGGGTCGCAGGGCACCAGCAATGTGTGGCTGCGGGTCCACGCCGGGATGTACGTCGCGAAGGCCTGGGTGTCAGCCGGCAGCTTCGGCGCCTGCTGAACCTCAGCCGCTCATCGAACAGACGATGATGGGTTGGCGTCCGAGATGCTGGGTGTGCGGCCGGGATTTCGGTCGCACACCCGGCATCTGGTGGGTAAACCCACGAGATCGGACGGTGGCGCTCCGGGCTACTGGCCGGCCGGGAACTCCGTCGGCGGAAGGGTCGGCGGGAGAGTCGGCGGCAGGCTCGGCGTCGCGCTCGGGGTCGCGCCGCGCGGAAGAGTCGGAGCTGGGCTCGGGGTCGCGGCACTGGGAACAGTCGGAACCGCGCTCGGGGTTGCGCCGCGCGGAAGAGTCGGAGCTGGGCTCGGGGTCGTGGGGCGCTGGCTGGAGGTCGCCGCCCGGGGCATCGTCGGCGCGGGTGTCGGAGTCGCTAGGACCGCCTGCGACGGCGTGGATGCGGTCGGTCCGCCCGTCACGCCGGCGTCGTCGCCCGAGCCGTTACTGCGCGCGGCCGCCGTACCGGCGACTGCGACGCCGATCACGGCGGCGGTTGCGATGCCGCCGACCAGTAAGCGGGTCGCCTGTCGTTTCCGGCCTGCCTCGTTCATTGTTGCCCTCCGCACCTGTTTGGTATTCGGTCGGGCTGAAGGACGCGACAGCACCGCGAAATGGTTCTGTCAGTTCCCCGAACTAGTCGGCGGCACAGTAGCCGGGGCAGTCGGCGGCAGCGTCGGTGTCGCCTCGGGCAGCACCGTCCGTGGCGCTGACGGCGGCAGCGTCGTCGGCGTCGGTGTCGCCGTCGGCAGGGTCTTCGACGGGGTCTGCCGAGGACGAACGGGCGCCGGACTCGGCGACCACTGCGAAACGGTCGGCCCGGGCCCCGCTGGTTGCGGCACCTCCCCCGGAGACCGCCCACCGCCCACGACACCGACCACAGCGCCGACCATCAAGACCACCGCGGCGACCCCGGCCGACGCCGCGGCACGTCCCCGCACCCGCCGACGCCGCGCGCCGGCGATCACCCGCGCCGGGTCGAGCGGCGCGATGGAGTCGTCCGGCGCCAGCACGACCCGAAGCTCCTCCTCGGCCGGCGTCCCGCGCTCGTCGTTCATGTTCGCTCCCCCACACCGCTCAGCTCCGGCGCGGCCCGTAGTTTGTCCAGGGCCCGCGCGTTCGCGCTCTTCACCGTCCCGATCGCGACCCCCAGCACCGCAGCGGTCTCCCGTTCGGTCAGGTCCTCGACGTACCGCAGTACGACGACCGCTCGCTCGCGCCGGCTCAGCGTGGCGAGCGCGGCCCCGACCGCGACCCGCCGATGGACCCCGCCACTCGGATCGACCTCCGCTTCGAGTAGCTGGTCGAGCTCGGCCGGATCCCCGGTCGGTCGCTCACGCCACGGCCGCCGACGTACCCAGGACAGGTGCTGGTTGACCACCGCCTGCCGGACGTAGGCGAACGGGTCGGCCATCTCGATCCGGTCCCAGCGCAGGTACGCCTTCTCCAGCGCGGTCTGCACGAGATCCTCGGCGAGGCCCGCATCACCACACAGCACCCGCGCGAAGTGCACCAACCGCGCGGATCTGGCCAGCACGAACGCCGTGAAGTCGTCGTCACGACTCCCCGTTGCCGCCATCTGCACTCCGTCCTGCCGTCCTCACCTCACAGGACGCTGAGCGGGTGCCAAAGGTTCTGTGTGTTCCGAGAATTGGGTGGAGGCGGTCAGCCGGGGCAGCGGGACGGTGTCGGCGGCCAGGCGGACCCGGTTCCGGCCGGCGTCCTTCGCGGCGTACATCGCGCGGTCGGCACGGAGCAGCAGGTCGTCGACGGTCGTGCCGTCGGTCGGGTACACCGCGACGCCGATACTGACGGTCAGGTGGAAGGTGTCCGGGTCCAGGTCCGGGTCGTCGAGGACGCCGGCGCACATCGCGGCCAGTGGGCAGTTGGCCACCGCGTTGCGGAGCCGGTCGGCGGTCACCGTCGCCTCGTCGAGCCCGGTGTCCGGAAGCGCGATCACGAACTCCTCGCCGCCGAACCGGCCGATCACGTCCTTCACCCGGATCGCGCTGCGCAGGATCGTCGCGACCGCACGCAGCGCCTCGTCGCCGACCAGGTGCCCGTGCCGGTCGTTGACCTGCTTGAAGTGGTCGATGTCGATCAGCAGCACCGCCATCGGCTCGTGCTGGTTCCGCGCGGTGCGCAGCATCTGCTCGGTCCGGCGGCGCCACCAGTCGACCCGGGTCAGGCTGGTCTTCGGGTCGGTCTGGGCCTCGGTCTCCAACTGCCCGAGGAGCAGCGCACGCTGCGCGGTCAGCGTGATCGGGATCGCGACGAACGCGAACCACGGGCTGATCAGGCAGGCCGCCGCGAGCAGGCAGCCGAAGGTGGCGGCGGTCGCGTCGGTGCACAGGTCGTCGAGGCCGCCGACCGTCTCGCGGCGGTTGCTGCCCGGGATGATCAGCGAGATCGCGAGCCCGCAGAGCAGGGTGTCGGTCACGACGTACGCGATCGCGCCGGCGGCCATCGACACGACCAGGCCGAGGTTGCCGCCGGTCAGGCCGCGTGCGGAGACGAAGACCGCGTGCGCGGCGCCGACCGCCAGGACGTGGACGGCGGTCGAGAAGGCCCACCGGTACGGGATGCACTTGCCGGCCCGGATCCGCCACCAGATCCGTAGCAGCACCGCGACCAGGATCGCCAGCGCCGGATGCAGGATGAGCGCCGCGGCGATCATCCAGGCCGGGGCGAAGTCCTTGTGCAGCGCGCCGCCGCGCCGCCGCCGGCTCTCCACCCGGCGAGCGCCCTCGACGGAGATCAGCGCGGACACGGTCAGCGCGAACACGACGTCCAGTCCGCGCCAGCTCGGGCGGTCGGTGAACGCGTGCGCGCCGTACCCGATCGCGGCCAGGTCGACGAGCACGACAACGGCGAACGCCGGGACCGTCAGGGTCCAGAGCGCCCAGGAACGTATCGCTCGCCTACTCTGTGCAACCATCACTTCACACGGTACGACGAGTAGGCGTCAGGTCCCAATCGGTGACGGCGCGGCTGTGGATGACGACTTGAGAACGATCCCCGGCGTCTCAGCATTCAGTCGTTTGATCAACAATCAAACGCAGGTTTTCCCTTGCACGCAAAGGAAATCAGCGGCGGCGGCGAGCTGCGCCGAAGAGGCCGCGGACGATTTCCCGGCCGGCTGAGCGGGCGAACTGCTTGAAGGCGGAGGACCCGACGACCTGTTCGACCATCGACTTCTCCTGCTTCTGCGCCCGCGGCCGCGGCTCCTCCTGCTGCTTGGCCTGCTCCTGTTGCTGCTTCTCGGCCTCGGCCTGCGCGGCCCCGGCCTGCACCTTCGCCGCGAGCACCTCGTACGCCGACTCACGGTCGAGCGTCTGCGAGTACTTCGCGTTGTTCGCCGACGCCTGCACCGTCGCGGTCAGCTGCTCCGCGGACGCCGGCGCCATCAGCGACTGCGGCGCCCGGAGCCGGGTCCACGCGACCGGGGTCGGCGCGCCCTTCTCGTTCATCACGGTCACGATCGCCTCGCCGATCCCGAGCTGGGTCAGCACCTCACCCAGGTCGTACGACGAACTCGGGAACGTCGACACCGTCGCCTTCAGCGCCTTCGCGTCGTTCGGCGTGTGCGCCCGCAGCTGGTGCTGCACCCGAGAACCGAGCTGCGCCAGTACGTCGTCCGGCACGTCCTTCGGCGTCTGGGTCACGAAGAACACGCCGACGCCCTTCGACCGGATCAGCCGGACGGTCTGCGCGATCGAGTCCAGGAACGCCTTCGAGGCGTCGTTGAACAGCAGATGTGCCTCGTCGAAGAAGAACACCAGCTTCGGCTTGTCGACGTCGCCGACCTCGGGCAGGTCGTGGAACAGATCGGCGAGCAGCCACATCAGGAAGGTGGAGAACAGCGCCGGCCGGTCCTGCAGGTTCGGCAGCTCGAGCAGCGAGATGACACCCTTGCCGTCGCGCTGCTGCAGCAGGTCCGCGGTGTCGAACTCCGGCTCACCGAAGAACGCCTCGGCGCCTTGGTCCGCGAACCCGATCAGCGAGCGCAGGATCACGCCCGCGGTCGCCGCGGACAGACCGCCGAGCTCCTTCAGGTCGCCCTTGCCCTCGTCGGACGTGAGGTGCGTGATGACGGCGCGCAGGTCCTTGAGGTCGAGCAGTGTCAGCCCGGCCTTGTCGGCGTAGTGGAAGATCAGCCCGAGCGACGACTCCTGGACGTCGTTGAGCCCCAGCACCTTGGACAGCAGCACCGGGCCGAACGACGTGATCGTGGCGCGGATCGGAACGCCCGAACCCTGCCCGCCGAGCGCGTAGAACTCGGTCGGGAACCCGGTCCCGACCCAGTCCTGGCCGATCGACTTGGTCCGGGCCAGCAGCTTGTCGTTGCCCTCACCCGGCTGCGAGACGCCGGACAGGTCGCCCTTGATGTCGGCGGCGAACACCGCGACACCGGCCGCGGACAGCTGCTCGGCCATCAACTGCAGGGTCTTCGTCTTACCGGTACCGGTGGCGCCCGCGACCAGGCCGTGCCGGTTCATCATGCCCAGCGGGATCCGGACCGCCGCGTCCGGTTTCGGCTCGCCGTCGACCAGCAGTGCGCCCAGCTCGAGCGCCGCCCCCTCGAACGCGTACCCCTGCTTCACGGTCTCCACGACGTCGGCTTTCTCGGCCATCTGAGCGTGCCTTTCCCCGGTTGACGGAACTACCCGTCGGCATGCTAGGGCATGGCCGGTGATTCCGCGCCGTAGCGAGGAGGTGCTCGGCGCGGTGCATCGGCGCGCGGGGGCGAAGGTCTCGATGCGGAGCATCGTGGCCTTTGCACCCGCGCGGCGAGGTGCCGTGCCGAGTGCCCCGCAGTAGGCGCGGAATCACCGGCCATGCCCTCGGCCGTCCGGAGTCAGCGCATCACGACCACACGCGTCCCGCCGGCCGCGAAGGACCAGATCGCGACCGACATCGAGGCCGAGACCCGGATGCAGCCGTGCGAGGCGCGGTAGTTCGTCCCGAGCAGCCAGTCGGCGTGGATCTGCTGCCCGTTCGACTTGTACGTCGGGATCTGGTGGAACCCGATGCCGCACGGTGCGAACCGGACGAAATGGTTCAGGTAGAGCCGTCCGCCGTCGGTGTTCCGCAGTACCCGGGCCGCCCGCCCGCACTTCGAGCCGCTCGTGTACGTGCCGGCCCTCAGGTACGTCGGGTTGTCGATGATCCCGCCCTGCCGGACCACCTTGCCGCGGCCATCGATCAGCCACACCCAGTTCTGCGTCTGGCTGACGACGATCCGGCGCCCGGTCCCCGACCGGCCCGGTACCGCGCGGACGTCGCAGCGTTTCGCGGTCGAGGCCATCAGCCGGGAGTACGTCGTACTGTTCAGCGACCCGGTCTGGCTCAGGACGTTGGCGGACTGGAACCGGACCGTGGCGGCCTGGGTCATCGCACCGGCCTTGCCGTCGACCGGACCGGAGGCACAGCCGAGCTTGTTCAGCCGGGTCTGGGCCGCCTTCACCTGAGACACCGTGATCGCCTCGGCCGGCGCCGTCGTACCGAGCGCGATCACCGTGATCGCCGCGGTCGCGAGGCCGAGTTTCGGAAGAATTCGCATACCGTTCACCCCCATGCTCATGGGCGCGAGACCGCGCCCACTGCTCCCTGTTCCGTGGGACGCCCAACGGCCGCAAAAGGTTGCGTCGTGTCAGCGGACTATTCCGGTGACATTCATGACCTCCTCGTAGGACCTTTCACACCGCTAGACTTCGGGGGGTGATCTTCAAGCGTGTCGGGGACGACAAGCCGTACCCGGACCATGGGCTGCGGCCGAAGGACTGGTCTTCGCTGCCGCCCAGGCAGGTGCGGCTGGACGAACTCGTCACGACGAAGGGCACCTTGGACCTCAACGCGCTGCTCGACGAGGACTCGACCTTCTACGGCGATCTGTTCGCGCACGTCGTGGAGTGGAAGGGCGACATGTACCTCGAGGACGGCCTGCACCGCGCGCTCCGGGCCGCGTTGCAGCAGCGTCAGGTCCTGCACGCACGGGTACTGGTAGTGGACTGACCAATGGCTGCCGCTCACGGGGGGTGGAGCAAATGACAGCGATCCATCCGCAACCGAGACCGCATTCGCGGATCCGGTGGCGTACGCCGATCACGATGGTGATCCTGCTGGGGATCCTCGTCGGTGGGGGCTGGTGGGGCTGGAACTCGCTCGTGAACAGCAGCGCCGAGCCGACCTGCACCGAGCAGAAGCTGGCGAACAACCGGCTGGTCCCGAAGCAGGTCGTGCTGAACGTCTACAACGGCGGCGCCCGCGCGGGCTCGGCCGGCCGGGTGGCCGACGCGCTGAAGCAGCGCGGGTTCAACATCGACAAGATCGCGAACGAACCCAAGGGCGACAAGGTCGACGTGGTGGCACTGCGCGGTGCCGCCGCGAACGCGCCGGAGATGCTCCTGGTCGCGGGTCAGCTGAACCAGAAGGCCGTGATGATCGCCGACGGCCGCACCGACCACACCGTCGACCTGGTCATCGGCGCCGGCTTCGGCTCCGTGAAGCTCAAGGGCATCCCGTCCGTCACCGTCGCCCCCGGCACCACGGTCTGCCTTCCGGTCATCCACACCCCGAAGCCGATCCCGTCGGGGCAGAACCCCAACTGACTCGTCCGGCCGCGGTCAGAAGATGAAGAACCCGGTGACCGCGGTCGGGAGGATGCCCGGCAGCAGCCAGGCCGAGACCAGTCTGCGCCGATGGATGGCGAGGATGCCGGCCGCGGTCAGCACACCGATCACGCCGGACATCAGCCACAGGCCGACGCCCTTGCCGAAGGTGTCGCCGGCGACACCGATGCTGTAGACGGCCAGCGTGACGGCGGGAACGCTGCCGACGTGGAAGAGCACGGCGGAGACCACCCAGCGCTGCACGGTCTCGATGTTCATCGGCCGCGGGGTCCGGCGGCGGATCGCTGGCATCCTCACTCCCTCACTGACTTATCGCACTAATAGTTAGTGTACATAATGTTGCTACACTAACCGCATGGCAGGGACGAAGATCACGCCGCCGGACAACCCCCTCGCGCTGGAGCACCAGGTCTGCTTCGGTCTCGCGGTCGCCGCGCGGACCGTCATCGCGCTCTACCGCCCGGTGCTGGAGCCGATGGGCCTGACCCACCCGCAGTACCTGGTGATGCTCGCGCTCTGGGAGTTCGAGCCGGTCTCGGTCAAGGACCTGTCCGGGATGCTGCAGCTCGAGCCCGCGACGCTGTCGCCGCTGCTCAAGCGCCTCGAAGCGGCCGGCCTGCTGCGCCGCGACCGTTCCAGAGCCGACGAACGCTCCCTCGCCGTGGCGCTCACCGACAAGGGCCGGGCACTGCGCGACCAAGCACTCGAGGTGCCGCCGGCGATCGTCGAGCGGCTGGGCATGGACGTCGACGAACTGATGGACCTGCACGCCCGTCTCACCAAGGTGATCGCCGCGGCCACCCGCACCTAGCTCTGTTCGCGGCCGCGCTCGCCGAACCAGCCGGCCAGGCGACCGGCTCGGGAGACGGCGCGGAGGCGGCGTACGGCCTGTTCACGGACCGGGCTGGGCGCGACCACGAGCAGGTTGTCGGCGGCCCGGAGCACGGTGCGACGGTCCGGGACGAACGCTCGTTCGCCACGGATCACCAGCGCGACCGAGACACCGGCCGGTAGCCGCAACTCGGCGATCTCGACCCCGGCCAGCCGGGACTCGCTCGGGACGTACACCTGGAGCATGTCCGCACCGAGTGACTCCAGCGGCGCCACGTCGATGTCCACCTCGTGCGCGGCGTTCTCGTCGAGGACCTTCAGCCGCTTCGCCAGCCACGGCAGCGACGGCCCCTGCAGCAGCGTGAACAGCAGCACCAGCACGAACACCACATCGAAGATCCGCCCCGCCTGCGGCACACCCTCGGCCAGCGGGATGGTCGCGAGCACGATCGGCACCGCACCCCGCAGACCCGCCCACGAGATGAACGTCCGCTCCCGCCACGGCAACCGGAACGGCGCCGCCGAGATCGCCACCGAGGCGAACCGCCCGACGACCGTCACCGCGACCCCGATCACCAGTGCGACCAGTACGTCGTTCAGCTCGAAGTCCCCTGGCGACGCCAGCAGCCCGAGCATCACGAACAACCCGATCTGCGCGAGCCAGGCGATCCCGTCGACGAAGGACCGGGTCGCCATCCGGTGCGGCAGCTCCGCCCGTCCCAGCACCAGCGACGTCACGTACACGGCCGCGAACCCCGACACGTGGAGCAGCACCGAGCCACCGGCGTACGAGATGAAGGCCACGGAGAGCACCGCGAGCGGGTACAGGCCGGCGGAGCCGAGCGCCATCCGGCGGATCAGCCCGACGCTCACCCACCCGATCAGCAGCCCGAACAGCGCGCCGACGACCAGCTCGTAGACGACCAGGCCGCTGAACCACAGCAGGCCCTTCTCGCCGACCTCGCCGGTGCTCACGAGTGTGACCAGCAGCACGGTCGGAGCGTCGTTCAGGCCGGATTCCGCCTCGAGCGCGCCCCGCAGCCGCGGCCGGATCGGCACCCGTCTGAGCACCGAGAACACGGCCGCCGCGTCCGTCGGCGACGTCACGGCCCCGAGCAGCACCGACAGCTGCCAGCTCAGCCCCAGCACGAAATGCGCCACACAGGCGACGACACCGACACTGACCGCGACTCCTACCGTCGCGAGCACCAGCCCGAGCGGCATCACCGGCCGTACTTCGTTCCACCGGGTCGTCAGACCGCCCTCGGTGAGGATCACGACCAGCGCCGCGAACCCGAGCGCGTGCGCCAGTTGCGCGTCCTCGAAGTGGATGTGCCCCGGGCCCGACTCCCCCAGGAGCAGCCCCATCCCGAGGTAGATCAGCAGCGACGGGAGCCCGAGCCGCGCGGAGAACCGCACCGCGACCACGGCGACCAGCAGAACCGCCGCACCGCCCAGCAGGATCCGGTCGAGCTCCGCAACATCCATAGGGGCCCTCTCGTCGAGCGTCCCGAGTCAGGTCCAGAGAGACGAAGACCCTGACGCATCACACAGCATCAGGGTCTCCGGCCTATCTGGCCGCCCCGGAGGGCGAATGGCGGTGGCGGAGGGATTTGAACCCTCGGACGGGGGTTGCCCGTCACGCGCTTTCGAGGCGCGCTCCTTCGGCCGCTCGGACACGCCACCGCCGAGGACAATATCAAGGTCTGTGGCCGATGAAGAAATCGCGCAGCCGCGCACCGGCCTCGTCGGCCATCACACCGCCGATCACCTCGGGCCGGTGGTTGAGCCGACGGTCCCGTACGACGTCCCACAGCGACCCCACCGCGCCGGCCTTCTCGTCGTACGCCGCGAAGATCAGCCGGTCCAGCCGGGACAGCACGATCGCCCCCGCGCACATCGTGCACGGCTCCAGCGTGACCACCAGCGTGCACCCGGTCAGCCGCCACTCGCCGACCTTCCGGGCCGCGTCGCGGATCGCGAGCACCTCCGCGTGCGCGGTCGGATCGCCGGTCGCCTCCCGCTCGTTGTGCCCGCGCCCGATGATCTCGCCGGCCTCGTCCACCACGAGCGCCCCGATCGGTACGTCGGGCAACGCCCGCTCGGCCTCCTCGAGGGCCAGCGTCATCAACCGCGACCACGCCTGCCGCAGGATCGGGCTAGCCAACGGCTTCGATCGCGTCGTGGAACTGGTTGCCGAAGCCAAGCGTCTCGGCGATCTCCTCGAGCATCTCGTACGGGTAGAGATCGACGTCGTCGCAGAGCGCGCCGAGATCCATCGCGGCCATCCCGAGGTCCGCGACGATCGCCAGGTCGCCGGCCGGCACCTGCTCGTCGTCGTCATCGGCCAGCGGGATGTCCAACTCGTCCACGACCTGCCGGGCCAGCGGCCACTCGGTCGCGGCGGTCACGTCGGAGATCAGCAGCCGGGCGCGGCCGCCGAGCACCCTGACCAGGACGAAGAAGTCCTCGTCGACCGACACCAGGCCGAGCACCCCGGCCTCACCGGGATACCGGCGGAGCGCGGACACCAGCGTGGACAGATCGGGCTCACCGCGCAGTACCAGCGGCGTGACGGTCCAGTTCCCGTCCTCGGTGTACGCAGCGACCGCGAAGTCCAGGTCGGTAACCGTGGCATCAGACACCGCATCATCGTCCCAGACCTGCGGCGTCCCGGCGATCTCAAGCCGATATCAGATCCACCAACACCGGTCAACGCTCAGTGATGGTACGTCGCTCTGCGCATCGCCTCACGCAGCTGCCGGACCCGGGCCCGGCGGGGCGCGATCCGGTCGCGGAGGGCGCGTGCTTCGTCCAGCTCACGCAGAAAGGCGGCACGGCGCCGCAGCCGCTCGAGCTGTTCGGGCGTCTTCTCGGTCATCGAACTACTCCCTGGTGGGCGAACAGGGCAGAATCCAATGCAGTTTCCAGTCTGGCAGCGAGCGCGCCTTCCCGCCGCGAATCGCCGAGAGGGCGTCTGAGAACGCAGGGTTCTCAGACGCCCTCTCAGGTACCGTTCGGCCTTATGCAGATCCTCGTCGTGGACCACCCGCTCGTCGCCCACAAGCTCACCGCGCTGCGCGACGAGCACACGGACTCACCTACGTTCCGGCGGCTGACCGAGGAACTCGTCACGCTGCTCGCCTACGAGGCGACCCGGGACGTGCGCACCGGTCCGGTCACGGTGCAGACCCCGGTCGCGGAGGCGCAGGGCGTGAAGCTCACCGCCCCGAAGCCGCTCGTCGTCCCGATCCTGCGCGCCGGCCTCGGCATGCTCGAGGGCATGACCCGGCTGCTTCCCACCGCGGAGGTCGGCTTCCTCGGCATGGTCCGGAACGAGGAGACCCTGACCGCGTCGACGTACGCCGAACGCCTCCCCGACGACCTGTCCGGACGCCAGTGCTACGTCCTCGACCCGATGCTCGCCACCGGCGGCACCCTCGCCGCCGCCATCCAGTTCCTGGTGGACCGCGGCGCCGACCACATCACCGCGATCTGCCTCCTGGCCGCCCCCGAAGGCGTCAAACGCGTCGAGAACGAACTGACCCACCTCGACGTACCGTGCAACCTCGTCATCGCCGGCATGGACTCCCACCTGAACGAAAGAGGCTACATAGTCCCCGGCCTGGGCGACGCCGGCGACCGCCTGTACGGCGTAGCCCAGTAATCGCCCCGGTCGTGGTGGCGGGATGGTCAGTTGAGGGCTGATTCGGTGAGGTCGGCCAGGGCGGCGTCCGGGGCGGTCGCTCGGAGGGCTTGCAGGATGGCGCGCAGGTTCCCGGCGACGCGGGCGATCGCGGCCGGTGCGCCGTCGATGATGCACTGCACGTTTCCGTTGCAGGAGGCAACGAAGGCGTTGGCGTCGTTGCCCCACAGTGAGATCGTGATCAGGTCGGCCGCGTTCCACGGGCACTGACCCGTGACGAAGGTTTCGGTCGTCTCGCCGGGGCGCTGGAATCCGCACGCCAGCGAGTCGCCCAGTGCGAGGTGGTACGTCAGGTGAGCTCGTTGCGGTAGAAGAGGTTGGCGCGGCGGTCGCCGGCGACGCCGGAGGCGAAACCGAAGTACAGACGAGCCGTCGCGTCGGTGGAGCCGTAGACGGCCATACCTTCGGCTTCGCGATAGGTCAGGCTCCACCCCGCCAGCGTGCGGAACGAGTCGACGAGCTGACCGGCGTTGATGTCGTAGCACCACAGTTTCGACGTCACGTCGTCCTGATTCGGGCTGCCCGGATAGGCGTTGCCTTCCCACAGGTAGACGTACGAGCCGTACAGCGCCCATCCCTGGAAGGCGACTCCGGACGTCAGCGCAGGCTGCTTGAACGACGCGAGCACGGTCGAGAAGTCCCCGGCCCGTGCCGCAGCCAGCGAGTACACGTTGATGTGCATCCCGTCCGACAGCGCATACCGCACCCCGAGCCGGCCGTACCGCTGGTCGACCGCAGGCGTGAACACAGTGCCGTTCGCAACCGGCTTCCACTTGGTGACCGACGTGGACGTCAGCGTCGTACCGTTCCGCCACGGGAAGCGGGTGATCTGCCGCCCGCGCCCGTTGGCCGTGTCCACATCGGTTTCCGTCCAGATGTACGTCGTACTTCCGACGGCCTCCGCACCGATCGACACCGCATGACCGAACCCGGTCAGGTACATGTGCCCGAGGATGGCGCCCGTGTCGATGCTCAGTTGGGTCAGAGTCAGGTTGCCGCTGTTGGCCGACGAACCGGCACGCACCTGGCCGGTGAAGAGCCGGTTGTTCGGGGTGTCGAACGCGAACGACTGCATGACGGTCACATCCTGCAGCGGTTTGCTGCGGAAGATCTCGCCACCGGCTCCGCCCATGACGAAGCGCTTGGAGGTTGGGAGGGACAGGGTCCGGGCGGTGGCCGCGGGTACGCCGAGGGTGCCGGCGGCAACCACTGCGCCGGCTCCGGTCAGCAATCCACGACGGGACAAATTGTCCATGGGTCAGACCAATCTGTTGCGATAGAACAGGTTCGCGCGACGGTCGCGCGTCACGCCGGAGGCGAAGCCGAAGCAGAGTTGCGGGCAGCCGCGCCGGTCGACGTACACCCCGACACCCTCGGCTTCGCGGTAGACCAGGTCGGCGCCGTCCACGATCTTCACGGACTCGACAACCTCGCCCTTGACGATGTCGTACGTCCAGAGCCGCGACGTCGCCACCGCGGGGTCGGGCGTACCGGCGTACGCCTCGCCTTCCCACAGATAGACGTACGAGCCGTACAGCGCCCAGCCCTGGAAGTCGATACCCGCGGTCATCGCGGGCTGTTTGAACGATGCGAGCACCCGCGAGAAGTCCCCGGCGCGCGCCGCGGCCAGCGAGTACACGTTGATGTGGAACCCGTCCGCCAGCGTGTGCCGGATGCCGATCCGGCCGTGCCGCTGATCCACGGACGGCGTGAACACGGCGCCGTCGGCGACCGGCTTCCAACTGCGCAGTCCCGGGGAGTCCTTCGTCAGCGTCGCGCCGTCCTGCCACCGGAAACGGGCGATCTGCCGGCCGCGCGCGTTCGCCGTGTCGACGTCGGTCTCGGTCCAGAGGTACGTCGTACGCCCGACGGTCTCCGCGCCGATCGAGACCGCGTGGCCGAACCCGCTCAGGTACATGTGCCCGACGACGTCGCCGGCGAGCGTGAGCTGGGTCAGCGTGAGATCACCACTGGTAGCAGGCGATCCGGCCCGCAGCTGCCCCGCGAAGAGCCGCTGGTTCGCGCTGTCGAAGGCGATCGACTGCATGACCGTCACGTCCGCCAGCGGCTTGCCGCGGAACACCTCGCCACCCGGCCCGTCGAGCGCGAACCGCCGGGTGGGCGTCAAGGTCGACGGACTGGCGGCGGCCGGCAGGGCTCCACCGACAACCACAGCGGCGGCACCAGCGAACAACCCACGGCGGGAAAGATTCCTCATAGCGCCCGACCGTAAGCGGTTTACCGCGAACTGTCATCAGTTCGCGCATATTTTTCTGCTAACTAACCACCAGATAGTGTTAGAACGCGTACGGGTACGGCGACCAGTCCGGCGACCGCTTCTCCAGGAACGCGTCGCGCCCCTCGGCGGCCTCGTCGGTGCCGTAGGCGAGCCGCGTCGCCTCGCCGGCGAACAGCTGCTGCCCGACGAGACCGTCGTCGATCAGGTTGAACGCGTACTTCAGCATCCGCTGCGCGGTCGGCGACTTCGCGCAGATCTTCCGGCCCCACTCCAGCGCCACGGCCTCGAGCTCGGCGTGCGGAACGACCTTGTTGACCATGCCCATCCGGTACGCGTCCTCGGCGGAGTACTCGTCACCGAGGAAGAAGATCTCGCGGGCGAACTTCTGCCCGACCTGCCGGGCCAGGTACGCCGACCCGAACCCGCCGTCGAACGACGCCACGTCCGCGTCCGTCTGCTTGAACCGCGCGTGCTCCGCGGACGCCAGCGTGAGGTCTGCCACCACATGCAGACTGTGCCCGCCACCCGCGGCCCAGCCGGGGACGACACAGATCACGACCTTCGACATGAAGCGGATCAGCCGCTGGACTTCGAGAATGTGCAGCCGGCCCGCACGCGCCGGGTCGATCGAGTCGGCCGTCGTACCCTCGGCGTACTTGTACCCGTCCTTGCCGCGGATCCGCTGGTCGCCGCCGGAGCAGAACGCCCAGCCGCCGTCCTTCGGCGACGGACCGTTGCCGGTCAGCAGGACGCAGCCGACGTCCGTGGACATCCGGGCGTGGTCGAGCACGCGGTACAGCTCGTCGACGGTCTGCGGCCGGAACGCGTTGCGCACCTCGGGCCGGTTGAACGCGATCCGCACCACACCGGCGTCGACCGCGCGGTGGTACGTGATGTCGGTCAGCTCGAAGCCGTCCACTTGCTTCCAGGCCGACGGGTCGAAGATCTCGGAGACGGTCACCCGTCGAGCATATTTCAGCCGCGGGCGGTGCTCTCCCGCAGCACTACTTCAGCCTTGAACGTCTCGGTCGTCGCGTCGCCGCCCTCGATCGCGAGCTCCAGCGCCCGGCGGCCCATCTGCTCCAGCGGCAGCCGTACGGTCGTCAGTCCCGGCCACACGTCGCGCAGCGTCGCGATGTCGTCGAACCCGGCGACACCGAGCCGGCCCGGTACGTCGACACCGCGTGCCCGCAACGCCGACATCGCGCCGACCGCCATCACGTCGTTCACCGCGAACACGCAGTCCACATCGGCCTGGCGATCGAGCAGCTGCTCCGCGGCGGCGTACCCACCGTCGCGTGTGAAATCACCGGCCACGACCGCTACCGGTTGCAGCCCCGCCTCGGCCAGTCCGGCGACGAACCCGTCGCGCCGATCGCGTGCCGTCGCAAGGGTTTCCGGCCCACCGAGTACGGCGAACTTGCGCCAGCCGAGACCGACCAGCTCGCGGGCCAGATCCGCCGACCCCGAACGGTTGTCCGGTTCAACGGTGTGCGCCGGCATCCCGGACTGACTGACCAGCGCGAGACCCGCGCCGGAGTTGAGGAAGGTCTCCACCTCGGTCGCCGTCCGCGCCAGGCTCTCGCTGTCGGTCCGCCGGCTGCCGATCATCACCGCGGCCCGGGCTCGTTGCGCGCGCAACGACGACAGGTAGGCGATCTCGCGGTCGGAGTCACGGAACGTGCTGGCCATCATCACCAGCAGGTTGCGCTCGTCCGCGGCCCGCATCACGCCGTTCGCGATCGCGGCGAAGTACGGGTCCTCGATGTCGTGGACCAGGATGCCGACCACGTTCGTCGACGACTTGGCCAGCGCCTGCGCCTGCGCGTTCGGCGTGTAGCCGAGCTCGTCGGCGGCGGCCTTGACCCGTTCCTGCAACTCCGGACGGGGCACGCGGTCCCCGCCGTTCAGCACACGGGAGGCGGTCGCGACCGACACGCCCGCGCGCTGTGCCACGTCCAGCAATGTCACCGGTGCTCGCAGATTCACTGGCCTACCCTTTCGTGCGTCCCCCCGGGGGCGGTGGCGGTCACCCTACCGAATCCCCCGTTCTCACGCTGAGTATCGGGCAGGTCGCTGCCAATCCGGTCAGAACCTGGCTTTGCGGCGCGGGAGTGACTAGCCTTCCCAGCCATGAGGACCGTCCACGCCAGGGTGACGATCCTGGTCTCGTCCGTCGTGCTCAGCCTGACGACCCTCACCGGTCCGGCCATGGCCTCGCCGATCCCGGACGGACCCTGGACGCCGGCCCCGGCTGCTCCCAGTGTGCCGCAGCACGTCGACACGCGCACCAAGAGCACGCAGCCGGTCTACGACTACGCGAACGCGATCCGTGAGTCGGTGTACGTCGACACCACGATGGACACCGACTCCGACGGCCAGGACGACGTGATCGCGGTCGACATCGTCCGGCCGAGCGAGACCGTCCTCACCGGTACGAAGATCCCGGTCATCATGGACGCCTCGCCGTACTACTCCTGCTGCGGTCGCGGCAACGAGAGCGAGAAGAAGACGTACGACGGCGACGGCGTGATCCGCAAGATGCCGTTGTTCTACGACAACTACTTCGTCCCCCGCGGCTACGCGATGGTCGGCGTGGACATCGTCGGCACCGGCCGCTCCACCGGCTGCGGTGACGTCGGCGGCCGCGACGAGATCCAGTCGGTCGTCGACGTGATCGACTGGCTGAACGGGCGCAACACCGCGCACACCGCCGACGGTCAACCCGTGAAGGCGTCCTGGACGACCGGCGCGGTCGGCATGATCGGCAAGTCGTACGACGGAACGCTCGCGAACGGCGTCGCGGCGACCGGGGTGAAGGGCCTGAAGACGATCGTGCCGATCTCGGCGATCTCGTCGTGGTACGACTACACCCGGTCCGGCGGCGTACCGTACTCGGACGACTACATGCCCTGGCTGGGCGGGTACGTCGGTCACGACAGCGCCGCTTGCGACGAGGTCCGCGGCGAACTCGGCGACAACGACGATGACGACACCGGCAACTACACGTCGTTCTGGGCCGAGCGCGACTACACGAAGAACGTGTCGAAGGTGAAGGCCTCGGTCTTCATGACGCACGGCCTCAGCGACTACAACGTGCAGACCAACCACTTCTCCCAGTGGTGGTCGGCGCTGTCGCGGAACAACGTGCCGCGCAAGCTGTGGCTGGGTCTCGAGGACCACGTGGACCCGTTCGAGTTCCGGCGCGACGAGTGGGTGGACGAACTGCACAAGTGGTTCGACTACTGGCTGCAGGGCCTGCAGAACGGCGTGATGAAGGAACCGATGGTCTCGGTCGAGACGACTCCCGACGTGTGGCGCGACTACAAGACCTGGCCGGCTGTGAACCGTCCGGTGTCGGTACCGCTGTCGGTCGGCAAACTAGGTGCCGCGGGCAAGGGTTCGCTGATGGTCACGGACGATCCCGAGCTGACCGAGGACGACATCGTCGCGGACCCGTCGGAGGTGATCGCGGGACGGCAGATGTTCCTGTCCGCACCGCTGACCGCACCGTTGCGGATCAGCGGTACGCCGTCGGTCACGCTCCGGCTGAAGTCCGACTCGCCGACGACACCGGTGACCGCGCGCCTCATCGAGTACGGCGACGCGGCCCGGTACTCCGGCGTCCGCCGTACCGACGACAGCACCTGTGAAGGCTCGAGCACCGACTACGACGACAGCTGCTACTACACCGTCGACAAGGTCACCACCCAGAGCGATCACGGCATCGTCAGCCGCGGCTGGATCGACGCCGCCCACAGCAAGTCCCTGTCGAAGCCGGCCCCGCTCAAGCCCGGCCAGTGGACCACCGTCAACGTCCCCCTCCGCGCCCAGGACCAGATCATCCCCAAGGGCCGCATCGTCGGACTGGCCATCACCCTGTCCGACACCGAATGGACCAGCCCCAACACCACCGGCGCCACCATCGACATCGACCTGGCCGGCAGCAAACTCAACATCCCCATCTCCTCCGGCAAACTGGCCGCCCCAACCCAAATCCCCGCCATCAACGTCCAAATCAAAACCCCCACCCAACGCCCCAACCTCCACGACCCGAAGAACTGACCCCGCCCCGCCGAGTCGTGAATATCGGCTGTGAAAACCAGCCGCAATCCACGACTCGATGAATGGGTCGGGAACCAATCGCCACGACTGGGCGAGGCTGTGGACAACGGCCGTCGTGGGGTCGGGGAAATCGGGACAATGATGCGGTGTTGTTCACGGTGGCGGATGCCCAGGCGTCCGGGATCTCGCGGGGCGTGCTGCGCGGCACGCAGTACCGGCGGGTGCTGGGTTCTGTGTACGTCGACGGGAAGGTCCCCGTCACGCCCCGGTTGCAGGCCGAGGCCGCGCTGCTACTGACACCCGAGGCGGTGGCGAGTCACCAGACCGCACTGAGTCTGTGGACCGCGAACGACCACCCCGACGACGTCGTACATGTGACGGTCCAGCGCGATCCGCATCGGAACCTTCCGCGGGTGAACGGTCTGCGCGTCCACGAAGTACAGCACCTCGACCGGGCGGTGCGAGACGGACTCCCGCTGACTCCACCTGAGCGAACATTCCTCGACCTGGCGCCGCCGGGGGGCTGGCTGGCGAAACCGGATCTCAGCTATCCCCAGATCAAGCTGGCGATCGAGTACGACGGGCGGCACCATCTCGTGGATGCCCGGCAATGGCGCCAGGACATCCGCCGCCGCGAGAACCTCGAACGCGAAGGCTGGTTGGTGCGGGTCTTTACCGCCTACGACGTCCTGAACATCCCCCACACCGTCGTCGCCTGCATCGCCGAGGACCTCCACACCCGCCACCACCCCCGGCTCGCCGCCTGACCCACTGCACCTCGCCGAGTCGTGGCGAATGGCTCCAACCCCCAATCTCGAGTCGTGAAGATCGGTTCTCCATCACAACCAAACTCCACGACTCGGCGGGTTAGTTGCCTTCGGCTACGAAGTGCATTGGGTCGCCGGAGGAGAGGTCTTTGATGCCGGCGGTGTGGAAGGCTCCTAGTAGGAGGGATCTGCGGTGGGCGGCGAAGGTTAGGACGTGGGCGACCATGCCGCCGTACGTGAAGACTCTCGGGGGTTCGCAGGTGGTGTCCACGAAGGACTCGTCGAAGCGGCCGTCTTCGTTGAGTTGGTTGACGAGTGCCACGAAGCGGGCTCCGGCGTCGGCGTGGCGGGTGCGGAGTTCGGGGATCGGGGTGACAACCTGGCGGCCGCATTCGGGGACCTGGAAGGGGCGGTCCTCGACGGAGGCCAGCCACATCTCCTCCTGCCAGACCAGGCGGTCCAGGAGGTAGCGGATCGAGATGTCGTCGTCGATCCCTTCGACGGACAGTTCGATCGGCCGGTCCAAGGTGGCGGCGTCCAGGCGGGCGCCGCGTTCGATCAGCTCGCCGGTCAGCCACACGTGGTGCTCGACCATCTTGACAAGTACGTCCATGCCTCTCACCTTTCGACGTGCCGGCGGCCGGAGTCCGGCCGGCGGCTGGAAATGCACTCCACTCGGCGCCGCGAGGAAGAACACCCGCGACGCTTCTCGCCGCCACGCGCGCGGCGACATCCCATAAGCCCTGGCGAACGCCCGCGTGAACGCCTCGTGCGACCCGTACCCGGCCTCGACCGCGACCTCGAGTGCAGTGACATTTAGATGCAGGGGACCGGCTCAGCCAGCAACCGGTACGCCGCCCGCTCCAGCAGCATGCGTAGCACCCGCCGCCGGAACGCGAACGGTGACTCGCCGGCCACCGCACCGATCACCCGGTCGAAGTGGAACCGCGACAGATGCACCCGCCCCGCCAGCCCGGCACCGTCCACCGGGCCGTCGGGACCGCGCAGACCGGCCGCGACCACCGCCACGAATTCCTCGAACACATCCGCCATGCCCACCACTGTGCCCCCACTCACCCGCCGCGCACTTGATCGAAATTGCGGAACGCTCGGACTGGTTTGCGGAGTACTCCGCAATGTGTAGTAGTCTCCTCGGCAGAACACTGGAGGAGGTCGCGATGGATACGAGCCAGCTACTCAAGGGCGTGCTGGATCTCGCGGTGCTGGCCGTGCTGCGGGACGCCGACGGCTACGGGTACGACGTACTCCGCCGGCTGCGCGCCGCGGGACTCGAGGACGTCGCGGACGCCTCCGTGTACGGGACGCTCCGCCGGCTGTTCCAGGCCGGCGCGCTGACGTCGTACGTGCAGCCGAGCGAGGAAGGCCCGCACCGCAAGTACTACGGGCTGAACAAGACCGGCCATGAACTGCTGGCCCGATCGACCAAGACCTGGAATCACTTCGCCGACACGATGTCGGTGCTGCTGGAGGAGGAGGCCGCGTGAACAGCACCCTGACCGGAGCGGTCGCGATCTACCTGACGCAGGTGCGCGCCGAGCTCAGCGACCTGCCGCCTGGTGAACTGGAGGACGTGCTCCAGGACGTCACCGACCACCTGACCGAAGTAGCGGGTGAGTTCGACGACGAGCCGACCTTGAGCGACCTGCAGGTGCGCCTGGGGACGCCGAGGCAGTACGCCGACGAACTGCGGGCCGCGGCCGGCTATCCGGCACGCAGCGAGCCGGTCAGCCAGGACTACCTCGCGTCCGGCTGGAAGGCGCTGCGCTGGGGCCTGATCGCGGGCACGGTCGGACCGTTCTTCGTTGCTGTCAGCATCTTCGCGTGGTCGCACGACGAGACGGCGTTCTTCGGGCTGCTCGGGCTCGGCGTGCTGTTCGTCGCTGCGTTCCTCGGCGTCCGGGCGTTGCACGGCAACGACCCGCGGATCGTCCTGGACACGCCGCGGGGCGCCCAGTGGGCGACGGCAGTCCGCGGCTGGATCGACCAGATCCCGCCGAACGTCCGGCACGAACTGGTGACGATCGGCCAGCCGGTCTGGTGGGTCGCGCGGGGCATGATCGGCGCGGGCGGGTTCTTCGCGCTGTTCGGCGCGGCCTCGGTGACCGTGGTCGGCGCCGTCGCCGGCGCGGCGGTGTCGATCTGGATCGGCCGCCGAACCCAGCAGGACCGGCGGTGGCTGTGGTACGTCGTACCGCTCAACGTCGTCGCGGCGGTCGCGATCCCGTCGTTCCTGGCCGCGGCGTACGTCGGTGCCTCGTTCGGGTTCCTGAACAACTACAACGACTACCGCGGCAGCGCCCGGGGCTACGAGCCGCCGACCAAGGGCGTGGTGGTGGACGGCACCACGGTGTCGAACATCTACCCGTTCGATGCCCAGGGCAAGCAGGTCGCGGTCCGGCTGTACGACCAGGACGGCAACCCGATCAGCATGGAGTTGCAGGACTGCGCGACCAGCTACGGGCAGGCGTCGCGGGACACCACCAGCAACCTGTTCCCGCAGGTCGTGGTCGTCCCCGACGAGAACGGCGACACCAGCCCGGACAACTGCAAGGAGACCACGAAGGCCCCCTTCGTCCCGCCACCCGCCCCCGCCACCCGCACCACATCCCCCACACCAACCGTCGCCCCGACCACCGTCAAGCCGACGGGTACGCCGGGCGTGACGCTCACCGTGCAGCCGACCAGGTGACCCGGCGCGCGGACTAGGGTGACTGACTCGTTGCCCGCCCTGCTCTGTGAGGTATCCGCCCGTGTGGATTCTCGGTGTCGTTGCCGCCGTCGCCATCGCTGTTGTCGCTCTGGTGCTGTGGTGGGCGTCGCGCGGCCCTGACGACGACAACGCCGAGGACTTTGCGGTGGAGCGCAAGTGGGAGTGGGAGGCCCAGCTCACCGTGGAGCAGGAGAAGGCCCTGATGGAGGGCCTGAAGTCCTACCACAAAAGCAAGGACGGCCCGATCTCCGTCCACAGCGAGCACGCCGAGGTCATGCTGTTCGCGCCGCACACCGTCATCTCGCTGTACCTGCTGGCGGACCGATTCGTTGCCCTCGGCCCGGATGCGGTGTCGTACCCGATGAGCTCGGTCGGGAAGCTGCTCGACGAGTGCGCCGACAAGGAGCAGCCCGGCGTACTGCACCTGCGGAACGACTGGTTCCCCGAGGAAGGTGTGGACGGGATGGACACGGCCGCCTTCGCCGACCTGGTGATGGACGTGCTGATGCAGCACTCCGACCGGCGAGTCACCGGCGGATCGTGGAACGGCGACGGTCTGGTCGAGACCTTCGTCCAGGCGGACCCGAACGAGCAGCCCAACCGTGTGGCGGTCGACCTGGCGCGGGTGTTCGAGCAGTACGGCGCCGCTCGGGAGGCGCAGCCGCAGACGTCGCCGATCGACCTGCTGCGGATGATCCTGCCCGGACTGCTGATCTCCGAGGCGCCCGGCGTGCTGTGGATCCGCCCGGCGACCTTCGCCGAGCGGAACATCGTCGCAAACGCCGCAGCGGGTCGCTAGGAACGGACGGACGCGGCGGCGACCCGGCGATACGCGTAGCCCAGGCGTTCGTACACCTTGATCGCGGCCGTGTTCTCGCTGTCCAGCCAGGCCGGACCTCCACCACTCATCAACCCTCCGCTGTGCCGCGGCTGCGGCTCCGGCTGAGCGTGCGGCGAGGACGACGCCTGGGTTTGCTGAGTGGTGCAGGTCCGCGTGTCCATCCAGCCGAAGGCCGCGCCGATCCCGCCGGGACCGAAGCCCTGCGCCGCCCAGATGATCATCGGATCGTCCGCGGCTGCCGTTGCCAGCGCCGCGGGTGTCCGAAGCTCATGCACGTTGGATCGCGTACGGGACGAGGTGGCGATAGCCGCGGACGGCGACGCGGCGGAGGCGGTGGACGGCGTACGACGAGTGGCCGTCGAGGGCTGCGGCGAGTTCGCGGTCGGCGAGGACCCGGCCGGGTTTGCATTCCGTGGTGAGCCGGGCGGCCAGGTTGACCACTTCGCCGTACACGTCGCCGAGCCGGATCAGGATCGTGCCGTACGCGAGCCCGATCCGCAGTTCCGGAAGGTTCTCGTCGGCGTTCACCGCGTCCTGCAGCGCGAGCGCGACGGCGGCGCCCTGCGCGGCGGTGTCGGTCACGAACAGCACCTCGTCGCCCATCGACTTGATCACCCGGCCGCCGTTCAGCGCGACCACGTCGGCGGCCATGCCCTCGAACTTCTCGATCAGCTCGCCGAGCTCGGCCTCGGTCAACCGCCGGGTCAGGCGCGTGTAGCTGACGATGTCCGCGAATCCGACTGCCCGCACCCCACGCGCCAGCTCGTCGGACCCCGCCACCGCCCGCCCGGCCGCCGCGGCCAGGTGCCGCCGCCAGACGTAGGTCTGCAGCCGCTCCATGGCCGGCAGCAACAATCCCGCGACCTCGATCGACTCGTCCGCGGACAGCTTGGACCCGGCGAGGAACTCGACGAACATCGCCGACTGCCACGACGCCAGCCGGGACTGGGTCTGCCCGAGTTTCCGGGCCAGCGACGACTCCATCTCGGCCTCGATGAACCCGTCGTCCTCGAGGGCCGCGACCAGCCGCAACGCCTCGACGTCGTCGTCGGTGAAGGCCACCTCGTCGTCCGGCACGGTCGCGAACCCGAGCGCGTGCCACATCCGCTCGGCACGCTGGATCGAGATCCCCGCCCGCTCGGACACCTGGATCCGGGTGAACTTCCGCTCACCGCCCAGCAACGTCCTCTCGAACTCGCGCTGCAGTCCGGCGAGGTCGACCTGAGGTTCAGGAACCACCGCGGCGCTCGGCGATGGTGGCGTCGATGGCGTTGCGGAAGGCGGGCAGCCGGCGGGTGAGGTCGTCGAACTTCTCCCGGGTGAAGTGCAGCAGCTGCAGCCGCGACTTCGCCGTGACAGTTGCCGTTCGCAACGTGTTCTTCCGGACCGCGACCTCGCCGGCGATATCGCCCGGGCCGAGCTCGGCGATCTCCTGGCCCTTCTCGCGCACCGCCGCCGTACCGCTGAGGATCAGGTACGCCGCGTCCGGGGGCGTCTGCTCCAGGATCAGCGACCAGCCGGCCGGCACCGAGACCTCCTCGCCGGCCCGGAAGATGTCCCGGATGTCGCGTCCGGACAGATCCGCGAACAGCGGCAGGTCCCGTGGGGACGTCCTACCCAGTGCCACGTCGATCCTCCTCGCCGATGTTCCCCGTCGGTAACTCTAACGTACGCGTGCAGCGATCAGCAGGATCGGCGGGCGGCGGCGATGCACGGCGAGTGACGGCTGTGCCACGACCTGTTCGGGGTTCGGCATGGGCTCGTCGAGCCGCTCCACCTGGAAGCCGTGGCGGAGCAGCGTCGCGACGATCGAGCCGATCGTCCGGTGGTACTTGATCACGCCTTCCACGAACCAGGTCCGTTCACGCCGCCCCTCGTCGGCGTAGTCGTCGACCACACAGTCCGCAGCGACCACCGGCGCCGTCACCATCGGGTGCTCCATCGTGAACACCAACCAGCCTCCAGGCACGAGCCACCGCGCGACCCGTGCCACCAGGTCATCGAAGTCCTCGACGTAGTGCAGCGCCATGCTGCTCACGACCAGATCCGCGGTACCAGTTGGTACCTCGAAATCCGCGAGGTCGGCGCGCTCGTAGCGGACCGCGGGGTGCAGCCGCGCCGCCGCGAGCATCTGTTCCGACACATCCACAGCCAGGACCTCAGCCGCGCCGGCCTCGGCCAGCCGAACAGCCAGACCACCTTCACCACAACCGAGATCCACCACCCGCGCTCCGGCGACCGGTGGGAGCGCCGCGTTCATCGCGGGGATCTCCAGCGGCTCGTTGAGCGCCTGCCCTGACTGGCGCAAGCGCCGGTAGCCGTCGAGGAACTCCGGATCGTCGTAGAGCGCGTTCACAGCCAGCGCTCCAGGTCGTGGATGTCGATCATCGGAAGCTCCCAGCGGAGAGCGAACTGTTCGAGGTCCGCGGCGCCGGCCATCACGCCGTCCGCGCGCATCACCTCGCAGCAGACGCCGACCGGGGCGAGACCGGCCGCCTTGCACAGGGCAACGGTCGCCTCGGTGTGGCCTTGACGTTCGGCCAGCAGCCCTGGACGCGCCGCGAGCGGGAACACGTGGCCCGGACGGAGGAAGTCCTCAGGTACCGCATCCGGCGCCGCGAGCCGTCGTACGGTCGCCGCTCGCTCCGCTGCGGACACACCGGTCCCGGGTGCCGACGCGAGGTCGATGGGCACGTGCATCGCCGTGCCCTGCCGGTCGCCCGCGCCGGGGATCGGATCGATCTTCAGCCGGCGCAGTACGTCGGCGTCGCACGGGATCGTGGTGTGGCCGCAGGCCTGGGTCAGCAGGAAGCGCATGGCCTCCGGGCGGAAGCGTTCGCCGGCGAAGACCACGTCGCCTTCGCCTTCCGCGGTCGGATCCCAGACGACGACCCCGCCGCCGGCGGCGATCTGCGCGACCACCTTCTGTACGCCGATCTCGCCGCTGAGCTGCCTCGCCCACGGCAGCCGTGCCACCGCGCGCATCAACTCGGGCCCGTTCCCGTCGCGAGCCATCCGCACCAGCAGGTCGCTCTCGAGGTTGACCCGATCCCCGGCCGCCAGGGCACCCAGCGTCGTCTTCACCAGCGTGTTCGGCACGAGCACGACGGAGAACCGGTCCTTGAGCACCTCTGCGACCGTGATGCTCACGCCGTCGATCGCGACCGACGTCTTCGCCACCAACCGCGCCAGCAACCGCTCCGGCGGCTTGATCCAGACCCGGTGCCCGGCCGGCTCCACGTCGACCCGCAGCACCTTGCCGACGCCCTCGACGTGGCCCTGGATCAGGTGCCCGTCGATCCGGTCGCCGATCGCCACCGGCAGCTCGACGTGCAGCGTCGTACCGACGGCGACCCGGTCCAGCGTCGTACGGCGCCTGGTCTCGTCGGTCACCACCACGCGGATCTCACCGGGCGGACCCGTTTCCGCGGTGAACCTGATCCCGTCGAGACACACCGCGCCACCCGGCGCGACCGCCACGTCCGAGGTCACCCGCAGCAACTCGCCGGGAACCTCCGCGACGGTGCCTACGTGCTCGATACGTCCTGTGAACATGCTTCGCTCTCCACCACTAGCTGATGGCCAGGGACACTCAGTCCGAGCTGAAGCGGGGTATCACCGCGTGGCCCCGGTCGCACCGGGTCACTCCGCCTTCCGGCAGAGCCGACGGGCCTGGCTCAACGTCCAACCGTCACACCGTGGAATCGCACCACTCGGCAGTAAACCACACGCCACCCGTTGACCGTCCCGACAGCCCGCGGTTACGGTCGTTCGGCAATCGATTTCTCGACCCAGCTCTCTGCAACCGCCCGAGGAGCCCCTGATGCGGAAACGATGGTTGCTCGTCCTGCCTGCCCTGATCGGAGCGGCCATCGTGCCTGCCGACCAGTCCCAACCCGCCCGAGCTGTGCCATCACTGACCCCACGCCACCACCCCGGTCAGGCAGCCGTACCGTCGGCCGTCGAGCGGATCGCCAAACTCACCGGTCCGGAGTCGATCAACGACACCGAGGCGCGTTTCGCCCTGAAGGCGACCGATCTCGGCATCCTCTGGGACAACGGATCCGGCGAGATCCTGACCGCGTTCGGCGACAGCTACGGCAGCGGCTGGACCGGACCGGGCGGCGGCGCGGGCGATCAGGCGACGATCGACTGGCGGTGCAACCTGCTGTTCCGCAGCAAGGACCGCGACCTGGCCGACGGGATGACGCTCGACTCGGCCGCCGAGGACCGGCCCGGTCACGCCAAGGAGTTCCTGCCCTGCAAGAAGATCGACCGCGACGAGCACACGGTGATCCCGACCGCGGGCATCTCGGTCGGCAACCGCCAGTACGTGCAGTACATGTCGGTCAACTACTGGGGTCCGGCCGGCAGCTGGTACACGAACTACTCCGGCTTCGCGTACTCCGACGACAACGGCGAGAACTGGACCAAGGATCCGAACGCCCGCTGGCAGAACACGAAGGCCTGGGGCGAAGACTTCCAGATGGTTGCCCTGGTCAAGGACAAGGGCTACGTCTACATGATCGGTACGCCGAACGGCCGGTTCGGCAACGCGCACCTGGCCAGGGTCCCCGAGCAGCAGGTACTGCAGAAGAAGGCCTGGCGGTACTGGGACGGCCGGATCTGGTCACCGCAGGAGTCGGCCGCCGTACCGGTCGCGGCCGGTCCGATCAGCGAGGTGTCGGTGCAGTGGAACGCGTACACCGGCAAGTGGTTGATGATGTACCTCGACGAACGCCGTGCCGCGATCGTGCTGCGCTCCGCGAAGGACCTCACCGGCCCGTGGAGCGGTGAACAGGTCGTTGTCAAAGGCACCGAATACCCGGGCCTGTACGGAGCGTTCATACATCCCTGGTCGTCCGGCCAGGATCTGTACTTCACGATGTCGCAGTGGGATCCGTACAACGTCTACCTGATGCGCACCAAGCTCACCGAGGACGGCCAGACCACCAACCTGGTCACGGATCCCGGCTTCGAGAGCCAAACCAGCGGTACGCCGTCCGCGCCCTGGCAACTGAGCGGCACCGGCGGCATCGACCGCACGAATCTCGGCCACACCGGCACCAACAACGCCTTCGTCCGGGACTCGATCGGCACCCACCAACTGCAGCAAACCGTTGCCGTACGCCCCAACCACCGGTACCGCCTGTCCGCCTGGATCCGGACGGCGGAGTACAACTCCGAAACGATGCTCGGCGTCCGCACGTTGCGCGGGCGCACGATCGCGCAACACACCGGCGGCGCGCACCCGCAGTACACGAAGGTCAGCGTCGACTTCGACTCCGGTCGGGAGTCGTTGATCCAGCTGTACGGCGGATTCTTCGGTCATGGTCACGACGTGTGGCTGCAGCTCGACGACGTCGTACTGGAAGAGCTTTAGGCGGCGCGGCGTCGGCGACGGGTGCGTGTCGTACGGCGCCGTACCGGGCGGCGAGGGCCGACGAGACGAGGGCCGGCCAGGCGGTCCTCGAGACGGCGGGCCTCGCGGCGGATGGGCTGGGCGACGTACTCGCCGAGGATCAGGCCCGAGGCGAGTGCGACGCCGATCGCGACCGCGGTCGTGAGGCTGACGATGCCGATCAGCTGTCCGCCGGCCGTCAGTTCGTAGAGCCCCTTGTAGATCGTCAGACCAGGCAGCAGCGGGATCGAACCGGCGACAACCACGACCAGCGGCGGTACGCCGGTCCGCCGGCCGCTGGAGTAGCCGCACAGACCGACGACGAAGGCAGCGGCAGCCGTTGACCAGGCCGGCCCGAAGGACGCCCTGGTCATCAACGTGAAGATCAGCGAGGCCAGTGCACCCATGACAGCGACCGGCAGCAACGCGCGGAGCGGCGCATACGACGCGTAGGCGAACGCGACGGCCATCACCGCACCGGAGATCACCATGATCGGGAGGTTCGCCAGCTGGATCGTCTGGGGTTCGATGCCGACCTTCAGACCGAACCTCAGACCGAGCCCGAGCCCGAGCGAGACACCGGCGATGATCCCGCCGGTGAGCAGCATCGCCTCCAGGCTCCGCGCGGCGGCGGTCACGTAGTAGCCGGTGATCGCGTCCTGCACGGCACCGGTGAGTGCGATCCCGGCCAGCAGCATGATGATGCCCGCGGCAACGACCAGCGACGGTTTCACCGGCGCGTGCACGGCGTACAGGACCAGGGCGACCGCGGTCGCCACGAACGCTCCGGCGACCTGCTGGTAGAACGCGGGCAGTCGCTGCCGGTTGAACCACCGGTTGTTCAGGTCGATCACGATCGCGGTCAGCACCGCCACCAACGTGATCAGCCAGCCGCCGCCGAGCAGCAGCGTCGCGCCACCGGCCATCACGCCCCAGGCGAGGACCGCGGTCCAGCGCGGGTACGGCGGACCGGCGGACGTCAGCCGGGCGAGTTCCCGGGACGCCTCCTCGCGGGTCACATCGCCGCGGGCGAACCGTCGTACCAGCCGGTCGACGTCGGTCAGCCGGGAGAAGTCCTGGGACCGGTAGCGGACCAGCCGGATGTGCGTCTCGGGCGCGACGTCCGGTGCGGCCTGGTACGAGACCGCCATCGACGTGAACGTGATGTCGACCTCGCAGCCGCGCAGTCCGCCGGCCGCGGTGACACCGAGGATCGTCGCGGTCGCGTCCGCCGTACCGGCGCCGCTGGACAGCAGCACCTCACCGACCCGCAAGGCCAGGTCGATGGTGGCGTAGACCTCCCGCTGCTCGTCAGGCTCCATCTACTGCTCGAGCAGCCGGTGGGCCATCGCGAGGTCGGTGATCAGGATGTTGACCCAGCCGCCGAGCATCGCGGCGCGGATCGCGGAGTACTTGCGGTCGCCGCCGGCCACCCCGATCCGGCGCGGCACCGCCAGCAACTCCTTCGCGGTCACCCCGATGACCCGCTGGTCGAACGTCGAGCGCACGAGCTTTCCCTCTTCGTCGAAGAACCGGAAACACACGTCCCCGACGGCACCGAGCCGGCGCAGCTCGTCCTGGTCGGCCTCCGCGACCGCGTTCCCACTGCGCTGCAGCAGCGGGGAGGGCTCGAGGCTGCCGATCCCGACCAGGGCGTCGGTGAGTTGTCCCCACGTGCCCAGAACGTCCCGAACCGACACGTCGTTCATCATCGCCCGGCGGACGGCGGGCGTCCCGACCAGCCCGGGAGCAGGCAGGTAGACCGGCATCCCACCGGTCAGCTCGGCGAACCGCGCGGTCAGCCGGGTCGCCTGCATCTGCACCGCCGCGTCGCCCAGACCGCCGACGATCTGGACCACCTTGTCCACCACCGGAACGCTCTTGCGCGGCATCCGGTCGACCGCGCTGATCAGCGTCTCGCTCCAGGACGAGATCCCGACCACGTGCCCGCCGGTGAGCGTCATGTCGAGGTACGCCGCCGCGCCGGAGCCCAGCGCGGGCAGTACGTCGTCCCCGACGCCGAGGGTGTCGACGACGACCGCGTCCCGCAGCCCGTACCGGCCCTGCAGCTCGTCCTCGAGGTCGCTGTGCACGCCGCTCGGCATGGTCACCACGGTGTGCACGATGCCGACCTCGACGGCCTGCTTCAGCATCCGGGAGACCCGCGCCTGGGACAGGTTCAGCTCGGCGGCGATCTGCGGCTGGCGGATGCCCTTCTCGTGGTACATCCGCGCCACCTTCGCGAGCAGCCGCAGCTCGTCCAGCCCCGGCTGGCGCACCGCGCGGTTGCTGTTCACGACACCACCTCTCGAGACGATCAAACTGGACTATAGGCAGATGTAGACCCTCGGTGCGCCACCGGCCTCAGGCAATGGACTCTCCGGCGTGTCCCGAGTGCCGGTGGCGACCACCGAGCCGTCCCGCGGGTCGACGATCGTGTACGCCAGCGAGACGGTCTCGTCGAACACCATCACCGGCCCGCCGTTCTCGCGGTACACGATCAGGCCGCCGCCGGTCGTGCTCAGCGCCCGCCCCGAGATCGTCCGGGTCCAGTCCGGCGCCATGTCGGTGGTCGGCAACCCGTTCAGGATCTTCCCGAGCATCCCGACGTACGTCGACCCTTCGAAGCCGATCGCCTCGCGCCAGCCCGCGCCCGGCGCAAGGAAGAACTCGGAGTGCCCCGGCTCCTCCGCGTGCAGTCGCCACTGCCACAGGCTGCCCGCGCCGTAGACCACGCCCATCGTGCCGCCCGCGCACAGGTTGCTCCACGCCTCGTGACCCTGCCACCAGCCCTCGGCCACGCCGGTCCGGCCGGTGTGCTCGTACGTACGTCGGTTCGCCGTTCGCGACTGCCTTGACCGGGTCGTTGCGCCACATGTCCGCGACCCGTTCCGGTACGTGCTCCCCGGTGTGCCCGGTCTGGCACCACTGGAAGTCCAGCCAGTCCGCGTCCTGATGGGCGTTCGCGCGGATGTGCGGGCGGTAGTGGATGCCGGTCGGCTGCTCGTAACAGTCCACGTCGTGCACCTCCGCGCCGCCCGCTGCGGTCTGTGCTTCGGTGCCGGATCCGTCGCCGCCGACCAGGTAGATCGCCGGCCGGGCGCCGTACCGCGCGACGAGATAGCGGCAGTAGGCGGCGTACTCCGGCTCCGGAACCACCGTGCCCGCGACATCCAGGCCTTTCCAGCCGAACCCTTGGAAGACGGGTTGCAGCACCGGGACGATCCCGTGCTCGACAAGAATCGTCAGCAGCTCGTCGAGGTACTGGAAGTACTCGTCGTTCAGCTGATTGAGATGGCCGTCCGGCAGGTCTTCGAACCCGACGTCGAAGCCCTCGTCCTGCGTGCGGTCCCGCGGGCCGACCGCGCGCATGTCCGGTTGCACCGTCATCAGCAGGACCGCGTTGAAACCCTTGGACTGTCTGTCCAGGGCGTACTCACGTACTTGCTCGGGGGTGGCGCGCCAGGGCAGAGCCCAGGCGGTGTCGGCCACCAGTACCGCAGGTGTGCCGTCGGCGTGCATGAGGCTGCGGCCGCCGGGGGACATCCGCCAGAAGCCGTGCGCGTAGAACGGATTGACCTCGTCCGCAGCCACGGGCTGTACGTCGAACTCTCCCTCCGCCCACTGCCACCGCCCAGCCAAAGGCGCCGCAAACCGCACCTTTCGGACCTGCCCATCCCGGAACGTTGGCCGGCGGAGTGCGAGACCGCTCTCGTGCTCGAATTCGACCCATTCGCCGGTCGCCGGCAGTTCGAGTTCTCGCCAGACGGATGAGATGGACATGACACTCCCGGGGTGCTGGTTGCCGTTAAGCTACTGGTGAGAACACACGTGCTCTGGGGTCGGTGAAATTCCGAGCCGGCGGTGACAGTCCGCGACCCGTGACTCCACAAGGAGGAGCGGTTGACCTGGTGGAACTCCGGGACCGACGGTGAAAGTCCGGATGGGAAGACGCACGTGGCAGCTGCACGTCCCTGCGAAGGGGCGTGGAGCTTGTCGTTGCCCCGGAGTGCTCACGAATGCATTTCCGAGAGGACAACGATCGTGAACACCGTGACCAGCCTGGACACCATCGACCACGCGGTCGCCGAGCTCGCCGCCGGACGGCCGGTCGTGGTCGTCGACGACGAGGACCGCGAGAACGAAGGCGACCTGACCTTCGCCGCGAGCCTCGCGACCCCCGAACTGATGGCTCTGCTCGTTCGTCACACCAGCGGCTACGTCTGCGCGCCCGCGGCAGCGGAGATCCTGGACCAGCTCGAGCTGCCGTTGATGGTCCCGAACAACCAGGACAGCCTGCGGACGGCGTACACCGTGTCGGTGGACGCGGCGACCGGTGTCGGGACCGGCATCTCGGCCGCGGACCGGGCGCGGACCGTCCGCGTGCTGGCCGATCCCTCGGCGCAGCCCGCGGACCTGATCCGGCCCGGTCACATCCTGCCGTTGCGCGCCGTCGACGGCGGAGTGCGGCAGCGACCCGGTCACACCGAGGCCACCGTCGAACTCGTCCGGCTGGCCGGACTGCCGCCGGTCGGCGTGATCGGCGAACTCATGAACGACGACGGCACACTCATGGCCGGTGCCGACCTGCGCGCGTTCGCCGACGCTCATGGCTTCGCGATGATCTCGATCGCCGACCTGGTCACTTACCTGTCGTGATGAGCTTGCGGGCGGCGTCGGCGATGCCCTCCGCGGACAGGCCGTACCGGTCCAGGAGGTAGCCGGCCGACCCCGTGGGCGCGAACTCGGGGAAGCCGAGGATTTTCACCCGCGCCGGATGGTGCTGGACGACGGTCTCGGCGACGGCACCGCCGAGGCCGCCGCCGGACACCGCCTCCTCGGCGGTCACGATGCCGGCCGTCTCCCGCGCGGCCGCGACCACGGCTTCGGTGTCCAGCGGCTTCACCGTCGGCATCGACAGCACCCGCGCCGAGATCCCGTCCTCGGCGAGCCGTTCGGCGGCGGCCAGCGCCCGCCACAGCACGGTCCCGTTGCTGATCACCGTGACGTCGTTGCCCTCGCGGACCGTGATCGCCTTGCCGAGCTCAAAGGAGTAGTCGTCGGCGTACACCTTCGGCACGCTCATCCGGCTGACCCGGATGAACACCGGTCCCTCCGAGGCGGCGGCCCAGCGCAGGGCAGCCGCGGTCTCGATCGGGTCGGCGGGCACGATCACCGTCATGTTGGCGATGGCCCGCAGCCAGGCGATGTCCTCGATCGAGTGGTGTGTCGGCCCGAGTTCGCCGTACGCGACGCCGGGGCTCATCCCGCAGAGCTTCACGTTGGTGTTGGAGTACGCGACGTCGGCCTTGATCTGCTCGAGCGCGCGGCCGGTGAGGAAGCAGGACGCCGCCGACACGAACGGGATCCGGCCGCCGTTGGCCAGCCCGGACGCGACGCCGACCATGTCCTGCTCGGCGATCCCGACGTTGATCAGCCGGTCCGGGAACGCCTTCCGGAAGCTGTTCAGCTTGCTCGACCCGACCGAGTCGTTGACAACGCCAACGATCCGGTGATCGGCCTCGGCCAGCTCGGCGAGTGTCTCGACGTACGCGTCCCGGCAGTCGTACCGCGGCTGGTCCGCGATCGAACGGGTCTCGAGCACTGTCATGCCAGCTCCTTCAGGGCTTGCTGGTACTCCGCGGCGTCGGGCACCCGGTGGTGCCAGGCGACGTTGTTGCTCATGAACGAGATCGGGTGCCCCTTGTGCGTGTGGGCGATCACGAACGTCGGCTTGCCCGGCCGGAACGGTACGGCGGACAGGACGTCGAGCAGCTCGCCGTGATCGTGACCGTTCACCTCGACCACCGCGAACCCGAACGCGGCCGCCTTCTCCGGCAACGGGTCCAGGTCGTTGGTCTCCTTGGTGGTCGCGCCCTGCTGCAGCCGGTTCCGGTCGACGATCACGGTCAGCCGGTCGAGCTGGTACTGCGAGGCCGCCATCATCGCCTCCCAGTTCGAGCCTTCCTGCAGCTCGCCGTCACCGACCAGCACATAGGTACGGCGCATCGAGACGTCGAGCTTCGCCGACAGGGCATGACCGACCGCGACGGGCAGCCCGTGCCCGAGCGGACCGGTGTTGGCCTCGACGCCGGCGACCTTGTTCCGGTTCGGGTGCCCGTTCAGCGCGGACAGCGGCTTGAGGAACGTCGCGAGCTCCTCGACCGGCAGGAACCCGAACGCGGCCAGCGTGGTGTAGAGCGCGCCCGCGACATGTCCCTTGCTCAGGATGAACCGGTCTCGCTCGGGGTCGTTCACCGTCGCGGGCGTGATGTCGAGCACGGCGCCGTACAGCGTGGCCAGGATGTCGATCGCGGAGAAGTCGCCGCCGATGTGCCCGGCGCCGGCGTGGTGGACCAGCTTGAGGTCCTGGATCCGGATCTGCTTCGCGGCCTCGGCGATGTGCGCGACCTGCTCGGCGCGACTGGAGTGGATCGGTAGTCGTCCGAGCACCGGCATCGTGGCGTGCTCGACTGTGAGCGTCATACGATCTCCGCCATCGAACTCAGCAGCACCTTCTGGACCAGCTTCTGCGCGGCGAGCGCGTCGTGCGAGGCCTGAGCGGCGGCCAGGGCGTCCTCGTCCAGTACGTCGAGCGCGTGGTGGATCGCCTTGAGGAAGGTGATCGCCTGCTTCGCGGCCTGGACGCTGTCCTCGCGGAACGGGAACTGGTCGAGCTGCCAGACGCCTTCCCAGTTGTTCTTGCGCAGGGTGTGGAAGAACTCGAACGTCTCCACCAGGTGCACCGAGCCGACGACCATGTCGTCGTCCCAGCCGCGCAGGTTGTCGTTGACGTCGATCGCGAAGAGCCGGCCGTAGTCGATCGCCAGCTGCGCCGCGTCGGCCGGGGTCTCCTGGCCGTACAGCGAGTGGCCGAAGTCGAGCAGGATGCCCAGGTTGGGCAGGCCGATCTTCTCGATCCCGAGCAACGTGCGGGCGACGTTCGGGAAGATGATCTTCACCCGCGGCTCACGCGGCTTGTACTCGATCACGAAGTTGATGTCCGGGTGCGCGGACACCAGTTCCTTCAGGCCGTCCAGCGCCAGGTTCCAGATGTCGTGGTAGTTCACCTGGAACGGGTAGTCCCAGCCGTCCTGCCCCGGCCACAGCTTCACGTACGAACAGCCCAGGTCCTTGGCGAGCTCGGTTGCCTGGTGCAACAGCTCCAGCGCCTGTTTGCGGACGGCCGGGTCGGGGTTCGTCAGCGATCCCTTGACGAAGTCGCGGGTGTAGATCTCCGGCGTGATCGCGATCGCCTTGAGGTTGTTCCGCTGCAGCGCGTCCTTGACCTCGTCGAGCGTCCCGTCGTACCCGGCGAACGGCCAGTTCAGGTCGACGACGGACAGGTCGCCGACCGCTCCGGCGCGGTCGATCTGTTCGAGCAGTCCGACCGGTTCGCCGTACCCGTCCGTCGCGTAACGGTCCTTGTAGGTGGCGAAGTGCCAGATACCCGCGCCGAAGACCGGCATGTCAGTCATATGGGATTCCTATCCTTTGAGCGAGCCGGCGGTGAGGCCGCCGACGATCCAGCGCTGCAGCAGCGTGTAGGCGATGAGAATCGGCACCACGGCAATCAGGATGCCTGCCGCGAGACCGGTGTTGTTGTTGGCGAACTGGCCCTGGAAGTTCAGCAGACCGACCGGGATGGTCTTGTGCGCGTCCGAGTTCAGCAGGATCAGCGCGAACAGGAACTCGTTCCAGGTCGCGACCGCGTCCAGGATCGCCACGGTCACCAGGGCCGGGACCGAGAGCGGCAGGATCATCGTGAAGAACACCCGCCAGTCGCCGGCGCCGTCCACCCGGGCGGCTTCGATGATCTCGTCCGGGAGCTGCCGGAAGAACGACTGCAGCACCAGGACCTCGAACGGGATGCCGAACGCCAGGTACGGCCCGATCAGCCCGAAGATGCTGTCGGTCGCACCGGCCGATCGCATCATGATGAAGACCGGGACGATCGTGATGTAGATCGGGATGGTCAGCCCGAGGAACACGGTGAACATCACCGTCCGGCGGAACTTCATCCGCAGCTTGGCCAGCGCGAACCCGAGCATCGCCGACACCAGCACCCCGAGCGGCACCTTGATCAGGGCCAGGATCGCGCTGTTCTTGTACGTCGTGGCGAAGTTGCCGATCCCCCACGCGTCCTTGAAGTTGGTCCACGTCAGCTGGTCGGGCCAGGAGAGCGGACCGTTGCCGACGAAGTCCGCGAGCGGGCGTACGGCGGTGATCACCAGGAGCGCCAGCGGTGAGATCCAGAACAGGGCGATCACCGCCAGAACCAGCGTCATCACCAGGCCGCGACGCCCCTTGGGTCCAGGACTCTCGGATGGAGTGGACTCGAGCGGCAGCTCTACCGGGGCTTGGGCGGTGAGGGTCATGAGGCCTCCCTGGTCTGGGAGCGGACGTACGGGATGCCGACCGCGATGGCGACGAGCGTGATCACGACGGCGATCGCGGTGCCGTAACCTGCCTGGTAGTACTGGAAGACGTTGAAGTACATCCACGTCCCCATCACCTGCGTCGACGTACCGGGACCGCCGTACGTCATCGCGTAGATCATGTCGAAGACCTTGAACGAATCGATCAGCGACAGCGCCAGCACGATGTAGTGCGCCGGCCGCAGGCTCGGCATCGTCACGTGCCAGAACTGCTGCCACTTCGTCGCGCCGTCGACGGTCGCCGCCTCGTACAGCTCGTTCGGGATGCCCTGCAGCGCGGCCAGGTAGAGCAGCATCGGGAATCCGGTCCGCAACCAGATCGCCGGCACCATCACGGCCCACAGGGCGGTCGAGTCCTGCCCGAGCCAGGCCTGGGCCAGTCCGTCCAGCCCGATCATCCGCAGGAACGAGTTGATCGCGCCGTACTGCGGGTTGTAGAGCCAGCCCCAGATGCTCGCGATCGACACCAGCGGCAGGACGGCGGGCGTGTAGAAGATCAGCCGCAGGATCGGCTTGCCGTGCACCTTCCCGTTCAGCGCGATCGCCAGCAGCAGACCGATGACGGTCGGTACGGCGATCGTCACCACGGTCCAGATCAGGTTGTTCCGGACCGCCTCCACCACGACCGGGTCCTGAGGCAGCTTGAAGTAGTTGTCCAGGCCAACGAACTTGTACGTCGCGCTCAGGCCGTCCCAGTTGGTCAGGCTGAACCACAGTGACGACAACGCCGGGTACACCAGGAACCCGACGTACACCGCCAGCGCGGGGATGGCGAACAACCACGGGGACCAACGGCCGCCACGCTTGGGTTTGACCAGTGTTGCTGTCGTTGCCATCCGCTAGCTCTTCGCCCAGGCGGAGACGATCTCCTGCATCTTCTTCGCGGCGGCGTCCGGGGCGACCTTGCCCTGCAGCAGGTCGCTCTGCACGCTGAAGTACTGGTCGGCCTGCTTCTTCGGGAACGCCTGGTCCTGGATCGTGTAGAACGGGTTGCTGCCGTACTTCTGCGCCCACTCGGCCGCCAGCGGCAGCGTCTTCGGGTCGGGCTCCGCGCCCTTGACCGTGGAGGCGGTGACCTGCAGCGCCTTCTGGGTCGCCGGCTGGACGATGAAGTCGATCAGCGCCGCGGCCTTGTCCGCGTTCCCGGACTTCGCGTTGATCATGTAGCCCTCGACGAAACCGGAGTGCCGGGCCGGGGTCTTGTCGGTCGGCAGCTCGAAGTTGCCGAACGCGGACGAGCTCTTCTTGGCCGACAGGATCGCCGCCGCCTCGGTCCAGGGCCCGGTGATCGTGTACGCCGTCTTGCCCTGGACGTACGCCGGCTCGATATCGGCCGGGTCGAGGCCGAGCGCACCCTGCGGCAGCCACTTCTTGTCCTGCCACTTCTTGAACAGGGAAAACGCCTCGACCACCTCGGGCCGGTCCCAGCTCTCGGCCCCGGTCAGCAGCTTGTCGTGCAGCTCGGGTCCCGCGGTGTGCTCCAGCAGGTACTCGAACAGGCGCATGATGTCCCAGCCGTACTTCCCACCGAGACCGGCCGGCGTCACGCCGACCGCGACCAGCTTGTCGTTGATCGCCTCCAGCTCGGCATAGGTCTTCGGCGGAGCGCTCACGCCGGCCTTCGCGAACAGGGACTTGTTGTACCAGGCACCGATTCCGAGGGACACGAACGGCACCCCGGCCTTCATCCCCTCGAACGTCATCCCGCCGATCGCCTGGGTGTTGATCTTCGCGTCCCAGCCGTACTTCGAGTAGTACGGCGACAGGTCCAGCGCCTGCTTCGCCTTCGCGAACGGTGCTCCGATCTGGCCGCCCCAGATCCGCCAGACATCCGGGCCCTTGCCGCCGAGCAGCTCGGTGCGCAGCTTGTCCGGGTACACCGCGGCCCCCGAACCGGGCAGGCTGTCGACGGTGGTCGTCGTACCGTTCTGCTCGTCGAACTTCTTGACCTGTGCCTTCAGCAGCCCGATCGTCTCGTCCCCCTCGTAGGTGAACAGGCGGAGGTTGTTCGACGCCGCCTGAGTGGCTCCCCCGCCGCTCGACGCACCGCCGCCGGTACAGGCGGACAGACCGGCGCCGAGTGCGGCGGCGGACGTGAGACCGAGAAATCCCCGGCGGGTGTACGACGTGCTCATGAGGTGCTCCTTTGGCGGGCAAAACGGCGGATCTTGGCGAACATGTCCTCCAGCAGGAAGCGGACGTCGACCTGCTCGCAGACCTGGATGGGGTTGTCGGTGCCGGGCAGGTACCAGCCGTCGACACCGAAGCGCGGCGCCGGACGGGTCCGGAAGTTGCCGCTGTGCGGGTAGAGCATCAGGGAGATGGCAGGCGAGTCGCCGAGGGAGCGGGACTCGATCGGCTCGCCGTGGTACGTCGCGTTCCACTCGATCAGCTGCTCGATGAGGTACTTCCCCAGCGGACCGGCGTCGCCGATCTTCTCCTCGAGCTCGGCGTAGCTGACCGAGACCTTCGTGTAGACGTCGCTCGGGACCTGCCAGACGGTGATCCCGGAGCCGAACACCACGTTGGCGGCGTGGATGTCGTTGGACAGGTTGAACTCCAGCCGGTGATCGGCCGCGTAGCCGTTGTAGCCGCGACCGCCGATCCAGACCACGATCACCTCGCGGTCGACGATCTCCGGGTCGAGCAGGATCGCCGACGCCATGTCGGTGAGCGGGCCGAGGAAGCTGACGAACAGCGGGTCGCCCTTCGACGCGAGCTTGGACTCCTGGACGATCAGCTGCGCGCCCGGGGAGTCCAGCGGCGTCTGCTCGTCGGCGATTCCGGTGGGCGCGCCGTTCGCGACCGGGACCTTCCCGGTCAGGTCGAGGAGGTCCAGCAGCAGGTCGATCTCCTCGCGGGACTCCTCCATGCTGCGCTCCGACCGGTGGGTGCCGAAGTGCGCGGGGATCAGGCCGCGGACGTCGAAGGTCGGCGACAGCAGCCCGTGCACGATCGCGAACTGGTCGTCCGCCTCGTTCTTGGCATCGGTGTTGATGATCACCCGGCGTCTACTCGGCCTCACGCGCGCTCCTCGATCCCTTGATGTTTGAATAGATATTCAGTAGTGCATAGCCTGTCGCCACGAGTGTCACCACGCGGCTAGAGTCACGTCAAGAGCTCAGTTGAAACTTGGAGGGGCGATGGTCCAGGCGGTACTCGCGATCGACCAGGGCACGACCAACTCCAAAGCCGCCCTGGTCACCGCCGGAGGAGACCTCCTCGCCACCGGCTCCGCCCCCGTCGGCCTCTCCACCCCGCACCCCGGCTGGGTCGAACAGGACCCCGAAAACCTCTGGCAGAGCGTCTTGCACGCGATCTCCACAGCAACCTCGTTCGAGGGCGGTCGCGTGGAGGTGGTCGGGATCGCACTTTCCACCCAACGGGAGTCCGTCGTGGGCTGGAACCGGTCGGGCGAACCCGTCGGACCCGTCCTCGGCTGGCAGGACGTGCGGACCGCCGAATGGTGCGCGCAGCTCCCGTCGTACGTCGACGACCTGGTACGCCGACGTACCGGCCTCCGCGTCGACGCGATGTTCTCCGCCCCGAAGATGCGCTGGCTCCTCGACCGATCCGACGCGTACGTCGGCACCGTCGACGCCTGGCTGATCCATCGCCTGACCGGTTGCCAAGAGCACCTGACCGAAGCCGGCAACGCGTCCCGCACGCTGCTCTACGACACCGTCGCCCTCGACTGGTCGCCAGAACTACTCGAAGCGTTCGACATCCCCCGAGCCGCACTCCCCGACGTACGACCGTCGAACGCCGGCTTCGGAGTCACGAAAGATGTACCAGGACTCGCCGACGGCATCCCCATCGTCGCCGTACTGGCCGACTCACATGCCGCGATGTACGGCCAGGGCTGCACGCAGGCGGGGACGGCGAAGGCGACGTACGGGACCGGATCGTCGGTGATGACGCCGATCGCCGGTTTCGAGCCGAGCGGATGCACGCTCGCCTGGCTGACCGACCGCCCGATGTACGCACTGGAAGGCAACATCGTGTCGTCCGGGGCCGCGCTCGCCTGGACGGCCAACCTCCTCGGCCTGCCGGATGTCGGCGCATTGACGACGCTCGCGGCGACCGTCGAGTCGGCCGAAGACGTCGTACTCGTACCGGCTTTCGCAGGGCTCGGAGCACCGCACTGGGACCGTGAAGCGCGGGCGGCGCTGACCGGGATGAGCAGCTCGACCACGCGGGCGCACATCGCCCGGGCGGCGGTCGACGCGGTCGCTCACCAGATCTGCGACATCACGGACACCATCCCGGGCACGCTCAGCAGCCTCCGCGCGGACGGCGGCGCGACGGTGTCCGGCCTGCTCATGCAGACGCAGGCGGATCTGCTCGGTCATCCGGTCGAGGCTGCCGACGTACCGGAGATCTCCGCGTTGGGTGTGGCCGAGCTGGCCTGGACCACACTCGGGGAGACGACCGACTGGGCCGGCAAGCGGTCCTTCCGGACCTTCGATCCCGGTATCGACGCCGGCGATCGTGACCGGCGGCGCGCCGAATGGGCCCAGGCGGTCGCCTCGGTACGGGTCAGGCCAGCTTGATCCGGAACACGGCCAGCCGCGCGTCGTGGCCGTCGACGTTCATCGGGATCGCCTTCGTCCCGACGAGGTCCAGGCGGACCGTACCGTCGCCGGGCAGCCAGTTGATCCGGTCGATGCCCTTGGCAAACACCTTGCGCTCGGCGTTCTGGCCGGTCGCGCGGTCGTAGCCGGGGTTGTTGGTGTCGGCGGTCCAGATCACCAGGTGACCGTTGTTGTGGTGGGCCATCACGCGTTCGCGGTGGAGCTTCTTGTGCAGCTGCCATTCGTCGCGCAGGTTCGGGTTGTCGTTGCCGTTGTAGGCGCCGGCGATGTAGTGCGAGTTGATCAGCGCGAACTTCAGCCCCGGGTGCGCGGTGTGCTCGACCACGACCTCGTTGATGAAGCGCGGCGGGGTCACGTGAGCGATACCGCCGTGCACGAACGTCCGCTTGGAGTTCACGATCTTCCACGGCACCGGCACCGAGATCGGCACCCGGAAGGACTTGGGGTCGCGCAGGAACGCGTTGTGGTACTTGGGCCCGAAGTGCCGCGTGATCATCGGCGGCTCACCCGAGTCCCCCTCACTGATCTCCTGCCAGCCGACGAACGGCCGGTGCCCCGGATCGCCGCCGCGGACGGCCCGGATCGCCGCCTCGCGGGCTCCGAGGCGCTTCCGTCCGATGTTGGCGGTCACCACCGGTAGCCGGAACCACCCGGTCGCCGACTCCCGGGCCGCTTCGTTCGGTAGTGCCGCCTGGGCTGCACCCGCGGTGCCGAGCGCGGCCAGCGCTCCACCTCCGAGCACCAGCACCTGTCGCCGGCTGAATCTGTCGACCATGAACACCTCCACAAGAGTCCGGCCGAGCGGGCCGGAGGGCGAATGTCTTGCTGACGGGCTACGACGTAGCCAACCTCACAGCCGTTCCACCAGAGTGTTGGAGATCGCTTTCCGTTACAGGTTGACGTGGGGTTTTCGCCCACCTATGGTTACGGTCACAAGCTCTGGAAAGCCCTTTCCCAGGCTCGGAGGGAGGTGTACATGTGTGAGTTCGAGCCCGGATCGGCGGTGGCGCTGCCCGGCGGTATCGGCATCTCGAAGCTGGCGGTGTACGACATCGAGGCTCCCGACGGCCTGGTCGGCGGTACGCCGCACGTGCACCTGGCCTGCTCCGAGGGGTACTACGTGGTCGCCGGCACCGGCGCCGTACAGACCCTGAACACGAAGGGTTACGCCGAGACCCCGCTGCAGGCCGGCGCCGTGGTCTGGTTCGACCCGGGCACGATCCACCGGCTGGTCAACGGCGGCGATCTGCAGATCCTCACCCTGATGTCGAACTCGGGACTCCCCGAGGCCGGCGACGCCGTCCTGACGTTGCCGCCCGAGCACCTCACCGACCGCGAGACCTACCAGCGAGCGACCGCCCTCACCGGCGAGGGCGAGGACCGTACGGCGTCCGCGATGGCCCGGCGCGACCTCGCACTGCAGGGGTACGCCGTACTGCGGGAGCGGTACGAAGCCGAAGGCCCCGCGGCGCTGGACGACTTCTTCGCGGCGGCGATCCGGATCGTGCGGCCGCAGCTCGCGGACTGGCGCGAACGCTGGGAACAGGGCGCCCGCCGGCTCGCGGACGAGACCGGCGCCGCGCTCGACGCACTCGAGGCCGGCACCGCGCCGCACCTGCAGTCCGCCGAGCTCCACCGACTCTCCACCCCCACCGAGTCCGGCCGGCACGGCATGTGCGGCCGCCTCGACGTTTATGACACTCAAGCGCGAGAGGTACGACTGTGAACGAGCGACGCATCGGCATCGTGATGAACGGCGTCACCGGCCGGATGGGCCTGCGCCAGCACCTCGAGCGCTCCATCGTGGCGATCCGGGAGCAGGGCGGAATCCCCGCCGCCGACGGCACCATGATCATCCCCGAACCGATCCTGGTCGGCCGCAACGAGCTGAAGCTGCGCCGGATCGCCGAGCAGTACGGCCTGGAGCGGTACACCACCGACCTGGCCGAGGCGCTGGCCGCGCCGGACGTGGAGATCTACTTCGACTCGCAGCTCACCCAGCTGCGCGAGAAGGGCGTCCGGGCCGCGGTCGAGGCCGGCAAGGCGATCTACTGCGAGAAGCCGATCGCCGAGAGCCTGGACGCGGCCGTCGACCTGGCCAGGCTGGTCGTCGACTCCGGCCTGAAGAACGGCGTCGTGATGGACAAGCTGTCGCTGCCCGGCCTGCGGAAGCTGAAGCGGCTGGTCGACGGCGGGTTCTTCGGCCGGATCCTGTCGGTGCGCGGCGAGTTCGGCTACTGGGTCTTCGAAGGCGACTGGCAGGAGGCGCAGCGGCCGTCCTGGAACTACAAGTCCGAAGAGGGCGGCGGCATCATCCTGGACATGTTCTGCCACTGGCGGTACGTGCTCGACCAGACGTTCGGTGCGGTGAAGTCCGTGTACTGCCAGGGCGCGACGCACATCCCGACCCGGGTCGACGAGAACGGTGACTCGTACACCGCGACGGCGGACGACGCGGCGTACGGCGTGTTCGAGCTCGAGGGCGGGATCGTCGCGCAGCTGAACTCGTCCTGGGCCACGCGGGTGTTCCGCGACGAACTGGTCGAGTTCCACGTCGACGGGACCGAGGGGTCGGCGGTCGCCGGTCTGCGGAACTGCCGCGCCCAGCACCGGTCCGCGACACCGAAGCCGGTGTGGAACCCGGACCTGCCGGTCACCGAGAAGTTCCGCGACCAGTGGGCGACGGTGCCGGACAACGAGCCGATGGACAACGGGTTCAAGGTCCAGTGGGAGATGTTCCTGCGGCACGTGGTCGACGACACCCCGTTCACCTGGGACTTCGTCGAGGCCGCCAAGGGCGTCCAGCTGGCCGAACTCGGCCTCAAGTCCTGGCACGAGGGGCGCAAGCTCGACGTACCCGCGCTCGATCTCGGGGCCAAGTGATGGACCTGAAGCTTCCTGCCGAGGGTGGGCTGGAGAGCTATCGGCTGGTTGGCGAACCGGTTGCTCAGGGCACCTACTCTCCGGCGAGTTCGCGGTTGGCGTTCGCGGCCGCGCATGTTGTCGCGGATCCGTTGGGAGACAACTCGCCGGGCGCGCCCGCGGTGATCGACTGGGAGCACACGCTGGAGTTCCGGCGGCACCTGTGGTCGCTCGGCCTGTCGGTCGCTGAGGCGATGGACACCGCACAGCGCGGCATGGGCCTCGACTGGCAGGCCACCCAGGAACTGATCCGCCGCTCAGCAGCAGAAGCCCCCGACGGCCGAATCGCCGTCGGCGTAGGCACCGACCAACTCACCGGGGGTGGTTCCTCGCTCGACGTGGTGATTGCGGCCTACGAAGAGCAGCTGGCTGTGGCCGAGGACGTCGGCGCGCAGCCGATCATGATGGCCAGCCGGGCGTTGTGTGCCGCGGCGCAGTCCCCCGACGACTACCGGAAGGTGTACGACCGACTGCTGAGCCAGTCGTCCCGCCCGGTCATCCTGCACTGGCTCGGCCCCATGTTCGACCCAGCCCTGGAAGGCTACTGGGGCAGCGGATCGTTCGACTCCGCCGTGGACACCGTCGTCGAACTGATCAACGACAACGTGGACCACGTCGACGGCATCAAGATCTCGCTCCTCGACGCCTCGAAGGAAGTTGCCCTGCGCAACCGCCTCCCCGAGGGTGTCCGGCTCTACACCGGCGACGACTTCAACTACCCGGAACTGATCCGCGGTGACGGCGAACGGCACAGCGACGCGCTGCTCGGGATCTTCGCCGCGATCGCTCCGGCGGCAGCAGCCGCACTGAGCGCCCTGGACCGCGGTGACTTGGACGAATACGAACGCGTGTTCGCGCCCACGGTTCCGTTGGCTCGGCAGATCTTCTCCGCGCCGACGTACTACTACAAGACCGGTATCGCCTTCCTGGCCTGGCTGAACGGGTTCCAGCCCGGGTTCACGATGGTCGGCGGCCTGCAGACCGGACGGTCGCTGCCGCATCTCGCGGACACATTCCGGCTCGCGGACCAGGCCGGCGTACTGACGAACCCCGAGCTGGCCGTCGACCGGTTCCGGCAACTGTTGCGCGTCGGCGGGATCGACGCGTGAACAGGTACAGCCTCAACCAGGCGACCACGAAGTACTGGCCGCTCGAGGACGTCGTCGGGGCGAGCGCGAACGCCGGCCTCGAGTGGATCGGGCTGTGGCGCGAGCCGATCCAGGAGTACGGCGTGGAGAAGGCTGCTCGTCTCGTCGCGGACGCCGGCCTGAAGGTCTCGTCCTTGTGCCGCAGCGGGTTCTTCACCGCGGCCGACCCGGCCGAACGGAAAGCGAAGATCGAGGACAACCGGCGCGCGATCGACGAGGCCGCCACGGTCGGTACGTCGGTCCTCGTCCTGGTCAGCGGCGGGCTCCCGGCCGGATCGCGTGATCTCGACGGGGCCCGCGGCATGGTGCGCGACGGGCTCGCCGAGCTGGCGCCGTACGCCTCCGAACGCGGTGTGAAGCTTGCGGTCGAGGCGCTGCACCCGATGTTCTGCTCGGACCGGTGCGTGGTGTCGTCGCTCGGCGGTGCGCTCGATCTGGCCGAGCAGTTCCCGGCGTCGCAGGTCGGCGTGATCGTCGACGCGTACCACCTGTGGTGGGACGCGGACGTGTACCAGCAGATCGAGCGGGCCGGCGAACGGATCCTGTCGTACCAGGTCAGCGACTGGGTGGTCCCGCTGCCCGCGGACACACTGCTCGGGCGCGGGATGATGGGCGACGGTTCGATCGAGCTGCGCCGGCTGCGCGCGGCCTGCGACGCGGCCGGGTACGCCGGGCCGATCGAGGTCGAGATCTTCAACCAGCAACTGTGGGACGCGCCGGGACAGGAGGTTTTCGACCTGGCGCTGGCGAGGTATCAGGAACACGTTCTCTGACAAGGAGCTACCTGTATGACTGACCGGACCATTCCTGCCGACGGAATCGGCATGCACCTCTACACGATGCGGGACGTGCTGGCCGAGGACTACCCGGGGACGCTGAAGCGGCTCGCGGGGATCGGGTACCGCACGGTGGGGGTGAGTGGGCGGTTCGGCCACAGTGCGCCGGAGATCCGGGGGTTCGCGGACGACGCGGGGCTGTCGATCGTGCTGGAGCATGTCGGGTACGCGCGGATGAGCGACGACTGGGCGGGCGCGCTGGCCGACGTACAGACGCTCGGGGCGCAGTGGGCCGTCGTACCGTCGATTCCTTCCGAACTGCACTCGGTCGAGGGGTTCAAGACCGCCGCGGCCGCGTTCACCGAGGCCGGGAAGGCGGCGCGGGACGCCGGGCTGAAGCTGCTGTTCCACAACCACGGCCGGGACTTCGACGAGGTCGACGGGCAGGTGCTGTACGACATTCTGCTCGACGTGGACCCGGAGTTGCTTGGCTTCGAGCTGGACCTGTACTGGGCGGTCGACGGCGGGCACGACCCGGCGAAGCTGTTCCAGGAGCACCCGGGCAGGTTCCCGGCACTGCACGTCAAGGACATGGCCGAGGACGGGTCCTGGGAGGACGTCGGGGCCGGGAAACTCGATTTCGGCGCGATGTTCGCGCACGCGGAGTCGGGTGGCGTGGAGCAGTACCTGGTCGAGCACGACAAGCCCACGGACGCCTGGCACTCGGCCGAGCGCAGCTACCGGGGCCTGACCGAGCTCAGGTACTGATTTCGCTGTGACAACAAACGCTTAACCGGGTCAGCTGTGGATACGACTGCTCACGCCTGGTGAAATCGGCCTATTCTCAACGGGTGCAGAACGAGCCCGCGGTCCGGCTGTCCGCCGTCCGTCGCCTGTACGAGGTGAGTGCGCGGATGGGCGCCGGGCGCAGCCTTGCCGAGACGCTGCAGGCGGTCGTCGACGGTGTCGTGAACGGGCTCGGATTCGGGATCGCCGTCCTGAACCTGCGGCACCCGGACGGGAAGTTCGAGGTGATCGCGGTCGCCGGGTCGCCGGAGGCCCGGGCGGCGCTGCTCGGGAAGGTGAGCGCGTCCGACCTGTTCGACGCCGAGTTCGCGATCGCGGACGCCTGGGGCAAGCTCCGGTTCGTGCCGCACGAGCGGCTCCCCGAGGGCGAGGTGACCGGCTGGGTGCCCGACGTACCGGTGTCCGACGCACCGGACGCCTGGCACCCGCTGGACGCGTTGTTCGCGCCGCTGTACTCCTCCGACGGCGACCTGGTCGGGATGCTGTCGGTCGACCTGCCGGAGGACCAGCGGCGGCCCGGTCCGATCCACCGGGAGCTGCTGGAGATCTTCGCGACCCAGGCCGGGCTGGCGATCGACAAGGCGCGGCTCACGGATCGGCTGCTGGCCGAGAAGACCCGGCTGGAGGCGAGCGAGGCGACGTTCCGGCTGGTCTTCGAGGGCGCCGGGAACGGGATGGCGACGGTCGCGTTCGACGGACCCGAGCTGGGCCGGATCCTGCGCGTGAACGACGCGTTCTGCCGGATCACCGGCTACCCGCCGGATCAGCTGCTCGGGACGCGGCTGGTGACCTTCCTGCGGGACGAGGAGCCGGAGCAGACCCGGGCCGAACTGGAAGAGGTTGCTGCCAGCAACGGTACGTACCGGTTCGAGAGGGTGTTCACCCAGCCCACCGGCAACGCGATCTGGCTCGCCGGTACGGCGGCGCTCGTCACCCAAGGCGCCGGGCTGCCGCGGATCCTGCTGGTCCAGATCGACGACGTGACCGCCCGCAAGGACGCCGAACGCGAACTCCGGCACCACGCCGCGCACGACCCACTCACCGGCCTGCCGAACCGCCGCCTCCTGCAGCACCGGTTCACGAAAGTCCTCGAGCAGACCCGCGCCACCGGCCGCCCCGGCGCCCTGCTGTTCTGCGACCTCAACCACTTCAAACTCGTCAACGACAGCTACGGGCACGAGGCCGGCGACCGCGCCCTCCGCGAGATCGCCACCCGCCTGAGCACAGCAGTCCGCCACGGCGACACCGTCGCGAGGCTAGGCGGCGACGAGTTCGCCGTACTGGCCGAAGACATCGCCGGCGACGACCTCACCACCCTCATAACCCGCCTCGAAACCGCCGTCAGCCGCCCCCTCCCCAACATCGCCGTCCAAGTCACCACCAGCGTCGGCACAGTCCCCATCACCCCCACCACCACAGACCTGGACACCCTCCTCCACGAAGCCGACCAAGCCATGTACACCGCCAAGAACCGCCGCATGTAGGCCCCCGCGTCTAATGTGATCGAAGGTCGCAGTCGTACTACCTGGGGGCATCATGCGAACGGTTATGACGGGACGGGCGTGGGTCGCGTACGGCCAGATTTATGTGGAGAGCGCGGAGAACTACGCCGACCTCGGGGAGTGTTTCGCCGGGCAGCGGAATGGGCTGTGCGGGGCGGCCGTGGCAGGGAAGTTGTTTCTGATCACCGGGCTGCATACCGGCAAGGTCGGTTTTACGGTCGAGGTGCACGAGAGGATGCCCTCGGTCGAGTACAGCGCGGAGGACGTTGTCGAAGCGGCGTACCGGCCGATCGGTGACGCGGCCTTGGTCACCTGGGGAGGAGACGGCGGATCGTGGCCGCTGGAGCTTGAGCCCGGGGTGGACTACCGCGTGCGGTACTCCGCTTGGAACATGGACGCTGGCCACCAGGCCGGTCCGCCGATGGACGGCGAGCCGCTCGTCGACCGTTATCTGTTGCAGTTCTGGCCGGCTCGGCCTGCGCCGGATCGGGTGGTGAAGGAGACCAGCAAGCAGGCGGCGTACTGGCACAAGTTCGCGCGTGAGCAGCCGACACCTGCCCAGTTCGCCGAGATGAAGCTGGAGAAGGCGCGGCAGGCCGAGGAGCAACGACGCGCAGAGCGCGCGGCGGCTTGGGGTGGGGCTATGCCGAGCGAGCGGATGGAGCGCGCGCCATTCTGCCGGGAGTTGGCGGCGCTCGACCGAGCCTTGGTGGATGCGCTCGAACAAACTGACCCGCAGACCTTACGCGCGATCGCGCGGTGGGCAGCGCGTCGCGCGTGCGAGGAAGCGGGGTACGGCGGCGACGAGCGGATCTCCGGCGTCCTCGATCGCATGGACCGCGGCGCCGGCTGGCTCGAAACCCTCAACGGGCCGCCACCGCAGATCCAGCCCGGGGCGGCGGCGGTCCCGATCGTCCATCAGCTCGTCGCCCGCGTTCATGGGTGGTTCGACCACCGCGCCCCCTTCGAGAACGCCGAGACGGTCGTCACCGCCACGTTCAATGAGGACCCGTTCCACGCAGCAGTCGGAACGGTCTGGCTGTCCACAGGCCCGTTCGCCGACAAAAGCCGGTTGCCGGGCGAGCTGCGTGAGGTGTTCCTCAGCAGCTCAGCTTCGTGAGCGGTTGGTCGAACCCCCGCTGCGGGGCCCGTGAGACAGGTTCTGGTGGGGTAGGACCCGATATAACCTGTCCGCCGCCCCCGGCGGGTGTCGCTTCCCCCGACAACCGGCCGACCGCGCGGCGCATGCGCCGAACCGGGGCGGTCGGCTCGCCCGGGATGGTGCGCCTAGTGCGGGGAAGCAGTTCGGGGTGGTTGGGAGCGTCTTGTTATGAGCCCAGGTTTTTCAGGGGTTGATCCGTCAGGCGGTAGACGGTCCATTCTTCTTGGGGGTTGGCGCCTAGGGACTTGTAGAAGTCGATGGCGGGGGTGTTCCAGTTGAGGACGGACCACTCGAGGCGTTCGTAGTTGTTGTTGACGCATTCCTGGGCGAGTGCGGTGAGGAGGGCTTTGCCTAGGCCGGTGCCGCGGGTTTCGGGGCGGACGAAGAGGTCTTCGAGGTAGATGCCGTGGACGCCGCGCCAGGTGGAGAAGCTCAGGAACCAGAGGGCGCAGCCGGCTACCTGGCCTTCGTGTTCGGCGACGTGGCAGAAGAGCGCGGGTTTGTCTCCGAAGAGGGCGGTCTGCAGCTGGTCGGCGGTCAGGTGGCACTCTTCGCGGGCCCGTTCGTACTCCGCGAGGGCGTACACCAGCTCCACGATCGCTGGTACGTCGTCCGGCCGGGCACGGCGAATCCGTTCGTCGGTGTGCATACGGCCTATCCTGCACCGACGACCGGATCCGTCCGCCCGAGAGGTCAGTTCTGGTGCTGTTCGGCTTCCGCCTCGGATTCCAGTTCGACGGCGTGGGTGCCTGGGCGTTTGTCGTCGATGTCGATGTGCTCGGACTCTTCGACGCCGGCGTACGTCGAGTTCTGGAGTGCGAGGGCGGCCGCGAGTTCCGGGTCGGCGCGCAGTACGGCGCCGCGTTCGACGGTCATCTTGTCGAAGACGGCGTACATCTGGCGCGGGTCCGGGTCGGTGCTCTTCTCCAGGTCCGGCGGGTACGACGCGCTCGACGCCGCGTTCCACTCGTCCCGCTCGACGCGGTCGAAGTCGAGGCGGTACGGCGACATCTCGGACACGTGGCTGATGAACTGCTTGGCGGTCGCGCCGTTTCCTTCGCGGAACGGGTGGGTGAGGTTCTGGTAGCTGTACACCTCGGCGATGCTCTGCACGAACTCCTCGCGCGACATCGTCGACCAGTCCTTCTCGTTGACCTTCGCGCTGACCTTGCCGGTCCACTTGTCCAGGTGTTCAGGAGGTACGAACGGGTTGCCCTGCTTGGAGATGTTGACGTCCCGGAACTTCCCGGCCCAGTCGTACACGTCCTGGAACATGTGCTTGTGGATCGCCTGCAGGTGCGCCTTGTCGTACGTGCGCGGGATGTCGACCTCACCGCGGTCCATCTCGCCCTGCCGGACGGCGCGCAGACTGTACTCCGCGAAGTGCAGCTCGATCGGGTTCTTGATGTCGAGCTTGTTCTTCAGGCAGCTGCCGGGTTCCCACAGGTAGGCGTTCCAGCGCTCTTTCCGCGCGGCGGCCTCGGCGGCTTCCTCCGGAGAGACCTCCTCGGTCACGCGGGTCCGCCGCCGGTCACCTTCGACAGGGTCCGGCGGATGTACTCCGCGGTGTCGATCCGGCCCAGTTCGCGATCGATCAGATCGGCGACGTCGTCCCGCCCGGGCTCCCAGCCCTCGAGGCGGTTGTTCGCCAGCGCGTCACTGACCCGCTGCTTCTGCTCGTCGTCGAGTTGGTCGAACAGGTCCGGCCACCGGCGCGCGTAGCGGCACGGTTCGTACGGCATCTGTCAGCTCCCCGTGTAGTCGGCAATTCGGGCCAGCCTAGCGAAGCCCCGGATCGTACCGTTCGCTCTCGTTAATTTACCGAGCATGACCGTTAACCTCCGCGACAAGCGACCGCCACCCACCGGCTGAACACTGACAAGCGCTCCGAACCCGCCCTTCCCCTGGAGGAATCACATGCCTGTCTCCCGCCGTCGCTTCCTCGGGTACGGGGGTGCGGGCGCCGGCGCCGTACTGCTCGGCACCGGGGCCTGGGACGCCTCGACCACGTACGCGGCGCCGTCCGGCACCGGCAACCCGTTCACGCTCGGGGTCGCCTCGGGCGATCCGCAGTACGACGGGGTCGTGCTGTGGACCCGTCTGGCCACCGATCCGTACGCCGTCGACGGGAAGGGCGGCATGCCCGCGCGCCCGGTCCGGGTCGAGTACGAGGTCGCGTACGACGAGAACTTCCGCCACGTGGTACGTCGCTCCAGCGTCGTCGCGACCCCCGAACTCGGGCACAGCGTCCACCCCGAGGTCCGCGGCCTGCTGCCGGACCACGTGTACTACTACCGCTTCCGCACCGGTCACGAGGTCTCGCCGACCGGCCGGACCCGGACCGCGCCGCACCCGCTGGCGAACCCGCGCGAGCTGCGGTTCGCGTTCGCGTCCTGCAACGCCTGGCAGGACGGGTACTTCACGGCGTACGACCACCTGGCGAACGAGGACCTCGACCTGGTCGTGCACCTCGGCGACTACCTGTACGAGTCCGGCGTGAAGACGAACAAGCGCGGCGTGACCACCGACCCGCGGTTCCACACCGAGACGTTCGACCTGGCGCGGTACCGGCTGCAGTACTCGCTGTACAAGACCGAGGCCCCGCTGCAGGCGGCGCACGCCGCGCACCCGTGGATCCACACGTTCGACGACCACGAGGTGGAGAACAACTGGGCCGGCGACATCTCCCAGATCGACACCGAGCCGGACCAGGACCCGGCCGTCTTCCGGGCCCGCCGCGCCCAGGCGTTCCAGGCGATGTACGAGAACCTGCCGGTGCGGCACGAGCAGATGCCGTCCGGACCCGAGATCCGTTACCACCGCCGGCTCCCGTACGGCCGGCTCGCGGACTTCACGATCCTCGACACCCGTCAGTACCGCAGTGACCAGCCGTGCGGCGACGGCGACTCGTCCACCTGCGACGACCGGTTCGACCCGGACAACACGATGCTCGGCGGCAAACAGCGTGCCTGGCTGCTGGACGGGTTCCGCCGGTCGAAGGCGCGCTGGCAGGTGATCGGCAACCAGACTCCGATGGGACAGACCGACTGGACGCCGGGCCCGGAGACGCACGTGTGGCTGGACCCGTGGGACGGGTACGTCGCCGAACGCAACAAGGTACTCGCGGCCGCGCAGGACAGCGGCGTCCGCAACCTGGTGGTGATCACCGGCGACCGGCACCAGAACTACGCGCTCGAGCTGAAGCGCGACTTCGCGAACCCGGACTCCGCGACGGTCGGCACCGAGTTCGTCGGTACGTCGATCACCAGCGGCGGCAACGGCGCCGACACGACGGACCAGGGTCAGCAGTTCCTGGCCGCGAACCCGCACCTGAAGTTCTTCAACTCCCAGCGCGGGTACTCGCGCGTCACGATCAACCAGCACGAGTGGCGCAACGACTTCCGGGTCGTGCCGTACGTCGAGACCCCAGGCGCCACGATCAGCACGCGCGCGACGTACGTCGTCGAGGACCGCCGCCCGCACGTCCACTCGGCCTGACTACACCCCCAGGCCGCCGTCCACGCGCAGCACAGCACCGGTCACGTACGACGCCCGGTCGCTGAGCAGCCAGGCGGCGGCCTCGGCAACCTCGACGGGCTGTGCGCCCCGGCCGAGCGGCGTGCGCGCGTTCAGGGCGTCGATCACGCCGGGCGTCGCCCGATCCCAGTCCTGCAGCATCTCGGTCAGCGTCGTACCGGGAGCGATCGCGTTCACCCGGATGTTCTCGGGACCGTAGGTGATCGCGGCGGACTCGGTCAGGCTGTTCAGAGCCCGCTTCATCGCACCGTACGCCGGGAGTGCCGGGTTGCCGGCGAAGCTGCCGACACTCGATGTGTTGACGATGCTGCCGTGTCCGGCGGTGGCACGGATCGCGGCGACCTCTGCCACGATCGCGGACCACGGGCCGCGCAGATTCACGGCGTACACCTGGTCGAAGGCTTCCTGGCTGAGCCCGTCCATCGGACCGGGCGGCTGGCCGATCGCGCCGTTGTTGAAGGCGGCGTCGAGGCGTCCGTACTCCGCTACGGTCCGGTCGACCGCGGCGTGGACCGAGTCGGGGTCGGCCAGGTCGCAGACGACGTACCGCGCGCCGGTCTCCTGCGCGACGGCGGCGAGTTCGGATTCGGTGCGGGCGGTGAGCATCAGCCGAGCGCCCTCGGCGGCGAACAGCCGCGCGGCCGCGGCGCCGATCCCGCGACCCGCACCGGTGATGAAGACGACCTTGTCGTCGAGCAGTTTGTCCATGTCTTCGAGCCTTGGCGCTGCGCGGATCGGTAACCAGGCATCGGTAGTACCTGGTTACCCCGGCGCAGCGAGGCAGACTGGATGACGTGGACAAGCCAGAACTGGCGGCATTCCTGCGCAGCCGACGGGAGCGGGTGACCCCGTCGGACGTCGGTCTGCCGGCCGGGCGACGCCGCCGTACGCCGGGTCTGCGCCGCGAGGAGGTCGCACAACTGGCGTACATCTCCACCGAGTACTACACCCGCCTCGAGCAGGCCCGCGCACCGCATCCGTCGAGCGAGGTTCTGGCCGGGCTGGCCCGGGCGCTCCGGATGACCGATGCTGAGCGCAACTATCTGCACCATCTGGCCGGGGTTCCGCCGGTGCGGCCGACCGGACCGCCGCGGGAGGTGCGGCAGAGCATCCTCGACCTCCTCGACCGGCTGCCGAACGCGGCCGCGATCGTCCTGTCGGCGTCGTACGAGGTGATCGCCTGGAACCACCTGGCCACCGCGCTGATGGAGGACTTCTCGGTCCGCTCCCGCCGCGACCGGAACCTGATCCGGCGCGCCTTCCTCACCGAGGATCAGCACGTGTACTCCGTCGTGGACGGCCGCCGCTTCGCCCGGAGCTCGGTCAACCAGCTGCGGGCGACCGCGGCCCGCTACCCAGACGATCCGGAGATCAAGGAGCTGATCGCCGACCTGCTGGCCGGAAGTACGGCGTTCGCCGAGCTGTGGGAGGCCCGCGACATCGCGGCCGAGCCGACCCTGTGCAAGTCGTTCCAGCACCCATTGGTCGGCCTCGTCACGGTGACCTGCGATGCGCTCGCGATCCCGGACTGCGACCAGCAGGTGATCATCTACACCGCGACTCCCGGCTCCCCGTCGGAGGAAGCGCTCAAGCTCCTGTCCGTGGTCGGCACGCAGCGCCTCGACCTTCCTGGTTGATCACCGACCGAAGACGCCGAGCGCGTCGTAGGCGATCCAGGAACCTTGGTCCTTGAAGAGTTCCAGGACGTTCTGACCGGCACGGAAGAGGGCCTTCGGCAACGGCACCTCCAGGTACGACGGTTTGAGCGGCGACCCCGGATAGGTGCTGTCGGCAATGGTCGATCCCTTGGTGGCGCCGTTCGCGAACGTCAGGCGGCCGAACTCGGTGCCGTTGACCGTCAGGAGCGCCGACGCCGCGAGGCTGGCGTGGCTGTCGATCAGCCACAGCGCGAGGTCGAGATCCTGCTCGGGTACGGCGGGCAGGTCGAAGCGGAACGTGGCGCGGTGGTTCTTGGTGCCGGCCCACTTGTCCGCGGGACCGGGCAGCAGATAGGACCAGTCCGCGGCCGGCGTCGACGTACCGTACGTGTAGTCGACGCCAGCCGGGAAGCGGGTCGGGTACTCGGCGTACCCCTTCGGCGAGAGGGCGAGCTCGGAGCCCTTGCCGTCGAACGTGCCGACCGTCGCGATCGGCGTACCGGAGATCGTGACGGACGTCAGGTTCGCGACGGCCGCGGGGCTCGACTGCGCGGATCGGTTGCCTGCGGCATCGACCGTGACGACCGAGTAGGACCTGGTCACGCCGGTGAAGCCGAGGCCGCGGTGCACGAAGTGCGGGTAGACGGTCTTGCCGATCAGGGCGCCGTCGGCGTACACGGCGTAGTGGTCGACGACGGTCGCCCACGAGACCGGCTTCCAGTCGAGCGTCACGATTCTGATGCCGCCGGCGCCGTGCAGGCCGGTGATGGCTGGTGGTCGACGCATCACAGTGCCTCCAGGCGGGGATCGACGACGGGCGTGCGGAAGCGGGCGACGACGTTCGGTTGGGCGTCAGCGTCGGCCTGGATGTACGGGAAGTTCACGAACTCGGTGGTCAGCTCGGAGCGGGTCATCGTGCTGTGCACGTAGCCGCGCCGGGCGTTGTAGAGCTTCATGTACGGGTGCTGCAGCCAATCCTTCGCGTACGCGTCGGTGTCGGTGCCGTCGCCGTTAGAGCCCACCGACGAGCAGACCAGCTCGACCCCGACCGTCCGCGAGGCGGGATCGGCGAAGTCGAGTTTGAGCTCCGACGCGACGTGGCGGTGGATGTCGCCGGTGAGCATCACCGACGTCCCGGCTCCGCCCATCGCCTCGAGCACGCGGCGGCGGTTGGCCGGATAGCCGTCCCATTGCTCGGTGCGGTCGTCGGTGACGGCGCTGAGTACGACGCCGCCCGCGACGATGTTCCACGGTGCGCGCGAGCGGCGAAGCCCGTCGTACAGCCAGGCCTCCTGCTCGGCGCCCATGATCGTGCGCTGCTCCGAGACGCGATCGGCCTCGTCGACCGGGAGCGGATCGCGGTACTGGCGGGTGTCGAGGAGGTGGACCCGGGCCAGGGAGCCGATGTCGTACCGGCGGTAGACGCGGCTGCTCGGCCCCTGCGGGAGGCTGTCGAGAGCGAGCGGGGCGTTCTCGTAGTACGCGCGGTACGCGACGGCCCGGCGATGGACGAAGAGCTCGGGCGGTACGCCGTACAGCGAGTTGGCCGCACCGTAGTTGTTCTGCACCTCGTGGTCGTCCCAGACCAGGAACCACGGCGCGACGGCATGGGCCGCCTGGAGATCGGGGTCGCTCTTGAACAGGCTGTAGCGCAGGCGGTACTGCTCCAGCGTCTCGATCTCGACGCCGTGCTCGGGTCCGACCGTGACGCCCGCGCGCCAAAGGTTGTCACCGGCAACGATTCCGTATTCGTAGATGTAGTCGCCGAGGAAGAACACCGCGTCGGGAGCGCGGCGGGCGATGTCGCGATGCGCGGCGAAGTAGCCGTGGTACCAGGCCTGACAAGACGCGGTCGCGAAGGTGAACTGGTCGCCGTACGCCGGCAGGGTCTTGGTGCGGCCGATCGGACTGACCTGCGTGCCGACGCGGAAGCGGTAGAAGTACTCACGGCCCGGCCGGAGACCACGTACCTCCGGGTGGACGGCGTGCGCGAGGTCGGGTGAGGCGATCGCCAGTCCCCGCCGCACGACGTGCCGGAAGCGGCTGTCCTCGGCGACCTCCCACTGCACCGGAACCTGACTGGCCGGCATACCGCCGTGGCCGTCGACGGCGAGCGGGGTGGGTGCGAGCCGGGTCCACAGCACGAACCCGTCGGGTCGCGGATCACCGGACGCGACACCGAGCGCGAACGCACCGTCCGGGATCGGCCGCGCCGGGGTGGCGTCGGCCGTGGTCGGCGCGGCGATGCCGAGCGTGACCGAGGCCGCGCTCAGGCCGGTGAGCTGGAGAAAGGTACGACGGGACGGCACTGGCGGCTCCGTTCCTCGGGCGAGTTCCGCCACATTCTTACGTAACCTCTCTCCAATTTGTAAGCCCCTGACTACATTGACCACTCGGAGCACTGAATCCCTGCGGAGATTCCTGTTGGATTTCGCAGTCAGGGCGCGGGAGGTTAGGTGTATGGCAGCTGACACGAACAAGACCCGCCGGATCGGTGACGTCGCGGTGTCCGCGATCGGGCTCGGCGCGATGCCGATGTCGATCGAGGGACGGCCCGACGAGGACCGGTCGATCGCGACCATCCACGCCGCGCTGGACGCCGGCATCACGCTGATCGACACCGCCGACGCGTACCACCTGACCGCGACCGACGACGGTCACAACGAGAGCCTGATCGCCAAGGCGCTGGCGTCGTACGGCGGTGACACCTCGGACGTCCTGGTGGCGACGAAGGGCGGGCACCTCCGGCCCGGCGACGGGAGCTGGACGCTGGACGGGTCTCCGAAGTACATCGCCGCGGCAGCCGAGGCGTCGCTGAAGCGGCTCGGTGTCGAGGCGATCGGGCTGTACCAGTTCCACCGGCCCGACCCGAAGACGCCGTACGAGGACTCGGTCGGCGCGATCCGCGACCTGCTCGACGCGGGCAAGATCCGGATGGCCGGCATCTCGAACGCGAACCCCGCGCAGATCAAGCAGGCCCAGGAGATCCTCGGCGGCCGCCTGGTGTCGGTGCAGAACCAGTTCTCGCCCGCGTTCCGGTCCAGCGAGCCCGAGCTCGAGCTGTGCGACGAGCTGGGGATCGCCTTCCTCCCGTGGTCGCCGCTCGGCGGCATCACCCGCGCCGGGGACCTCGGAGCGAAGCACCCGGCCTTCCACACGCTGGCCGAGGAGCTCGGCGTCTCCCCACAGCGCCTGACGCTGGCGTGGATGCTCGCGAAGTCGCCGTACGTGATCCCGATCCCGGGCTCCAGCCGCCCGGAAACCATCCGCGACTCGTACGCCGCGGTCGACCTGGAGCTGACCGCGGACCAGGTCGCGCTCCTGGATGCCGCCTGACCTGGGCATATTCGCCGCGCTGCCGCTGTTGAGCTGCGCATGGAAGACATGCGCGCACTCAGCTACGGCCTCGGACAGCAGTACTTCGAGGAACGTGACTACCGCGGCGCGATCCGCGCGCTGCAGCCGGTGGTCGACGACACGCCCGACGACGTCGGCACCCGGCTGCTGTTGGCGCGGGCGTACTACCACGCCGCCCTCCTCAAGCCCGCCGAGGAGCAACTCCTCGCGGTCATCGAACGCGAACCCACCGAGTACTACGCGCACTTGATGATGGCTCGCACGCTCGAACGGCAGTCCCGTCCGGACGAGGCCGGCAAACATCGCCGGATCGCCGCCGCCCTCACCGGCGACGACGAGCTGCTGAAGCCCCACTCGCTGTGATCTCGCGAAGGCCTGCGATCGCCCGATCGCAGGCCTTCGCCGTCTCCGGAATGAGTTGCCGCCGACCGGCGTTCTAATGGTTTAATAGTTAACTACCTACCGAGGAGGACGGATGCAGTTCGGCGTGTTCAGCGTGGGGGACGTGACCACGGACCCGACGACGGGGACCACGGTCAGCGAGGGCGAGCGGATCAAGGCGATGGTCCGGATCGCGCTGAAGGCCGAAGAGGTCGGTTTGGACGTATTCGCGCAGGGTGAGCACCACAACCCGCCGTTCGTGCCGTCGTCGCCGACGACCCAGCTCGGATTCATCGCGGCCCGGACGTCGAAGATCATCCTGTCCACCTCGACGACCCTGATCACCACCAACGACCCGGTGAAGATCGCCGAGGACTACGCGATGCTGCAGCACCTGGCCGACGGCCGGGTCGACCTGATGATGGGGCGCGGCAACACCGGCCCGGTGTACCCGTGGTTCGGGCAGGACATCCGCAACGGCATCCAGCTCGCTGTCGAGAACTACGCGCTGCTGCGCCGGTTGTGGCGCGAGGACGTCGTCGACTGGGAAGGCAAGTTCCGTACGCCGTTGCAGGGCTTCACGTCGACGCCCCGGCCGCTCGACGACGTACCGCCGTTCGTCTGGCACGGCTCGATCCGGTCACCCGAGATCGCCGAACAGGCGGCGTACTACGGTGACGGGTTCTTCCACAACAACATCTTCTGGCCGATGAGCCACACCAAGCGAATGATCGAGCTCTACCGCACGCGCTTCGAGCACTACGGGCACGGCGCCGCGGACCAGGCGATCGTCGGACTCGGTGGTCAGGTGTTCATGCGCAAGAACTCTCAGGACGCGGTCCGCGAGTTCCGGCCGTACTTCGACAACGCGCCGGTGTACGGGCACGGGCCGTCACTCGAGGACTTCAGCCGGGAGACGCCGTTGACCGTGGGCAGCCCGCAGGAAGTGATCGAGCGGACACTGAGCTTCCGGGAGAGCGTCGGCGACTACCAGCGGCAGTTGTTCCTGATGGACCACGCCGGGTTGCCCCTCAAGACGGTACTGGAGCAGCTGGACATCCTCGGCGAAGAGGTGGTTCCGGTGTTGCGGAAGGAGTTCGCCGCGCTGAAGCCGGCGCATGTCCCGGACGCACCGACGCATGCTTCCCTGAAGGCCGCGGCCGAGCGGGCGCGGGACCTGGAGACGATCGAGGAGCCGATCCGATGAACGAGAAAGTCATCGCCGTGGTGACGGCCGGGCTGACGACGCCGTCGTCGTCCCGGCTGCTCGCGGACCAACTGGCGGACGCGGTCCGCGACGAGTTGTCCGGTCGCGGCATCGGGACCCGGATCGAGCTGATCGAGGTCCGCGATCACGCGCACGAGCTGACCGACAACCTGCTCACCGGGTTCCCGCCGGCGAAGCTCCGCGAGGTCCTCGAGACCGTGACGGGCGCCGACGCGCTGATCGTGGTCAGTCCGACGTTCAGTGCGTCGTACTCGGGCCTGTTCAAGATGTTCTTCGACGTACTCGACGACCAGGCGCTGGCCGGCAAGCCCGTCCTCCTGGCCGCGACCGGCGGCACCGAGCGCCACTCGCTGGTCCTGGAGTTCGCGCTCCGTCCGCTGTTTGCCTACCTCAAGGCGCTCCCTGTGCCCACGGGCGTGTACGCCGCCTCCACCGACTGGGGCCCGAACGCCGCAGGCCTCCGCCCCCGGATCGCCCAGGCCGCCGGCGAACTCGTCTCGGCCCTCCACCACGAGACCCCCACCCAGGCCGACCCGTTCGAGAACCCGACCCCGTTCGAGGACCTACTGAACAGCTGATCGCGACGTGATCAGTGGGGTGAGGCCGTCGAGGATCGTGGTCAGGCCGAAGGTGAGGGCGTGGGCAGGGTCCATGGCGGACTGGAAGTGTTCGCCTACCGAGGTGCCCACGCGACCGGCCGTGGGGAAGTGGGTGCCGGACATGACTGTGGTGAGGGTCGGGGAGATCTGACGCCACCATTCCTCGTCCGAGAGGCCGGAGTCGCGCTGGGTGCGGAGTTGTTCGGCGCCGGCGCGGGCGGTGCCCTGGACGTGGGTGAGGACGAGGGTCAGGGCCGAGTCCATCTCGACGTCGGTCAGGCCCAGGCCGTCCAGCGGACGTAGCTCGGTCTCGTACTTCAGCGTGATGTTCGGCCCGAGCGCCGTCCGCATCGTCGGGACCTCGTGGATCCACGGGTGCGCGGTCAGCAGGTCCCAGTTGCGGTGGGCGATGAACTCGAGGGCGCCGCGCCAGCCGCCGGGCTGGTTCAACGGTTCATCAGGGTCGGCGTACAGGTCGCCGTACACCTGGTCGAACATCAGGTCGGTCAGCTCACCCTTGCCGGGGACGTGCGTGTAGAGCGACATCGTGCCGACCTTCAGCCGCTCGGCGACGGTCCGCATCGAGAGCGCCTCGAGCCCGGACACGTCCGCGAGCGCGATCGCCGCGTCGACGATCGCGCGCACCGTCAGACCGGAGCGGCCAGGCTTGGTGTGACTCCCCCAGAGCAGCGCCAGACTGCGCGCCGGATCGGGCGCAGCCGCCTTCCTACCCGCCACCCGGAACCTTCTTCCGCCGCTCGTCGTTGGGTTCATCGTACCTGAGCCGTACAATGTACGGTACACTCTACGGTCCAACCAGCGGAGAGGTGGGAAGTGACGACGGAGCGAGTGATCGAGGCCGCCGGCGTACGGAAGAACTACAAGGGCGGTACTGATGGTGCGGGGCTGAACGGCTTCGACCTGGAGGTCACGGCCGGCACGGTGACGGGCCTGCTCGGCCCGAACGGCGCCGGTAAGACGACAGCGGTGCGGATCCTGTCCACGCTGCTGGAGCTGGATTCCGGGACGGCGACGATCGCGGGATTCGACGTTCGACGGCAAGGGGCGGAGGTACGGCGGCGGATCGGTCTGGTCGGGCAGTACGCCGCGGTGGACGAGGTGCTCACCGGGCGGCAGAACCTGGTGATGTTCGGACGGCTGAATCACCTGAGGAATCACAAGAGCAGGGCGGACGAACTGCTGGAGCGGTTCAGCCTCACGGAGGCGGCGGATCAGGCGGTGAGCAAGTACTCCGGCGGGATGCGGCGGCGGCTCGACCTGGCCGCGAGCCTGATCGTGGCGCCGCGGGTGCTGTTCGTGGACGAGCCGACGACGGGCCTCGACCCGGCCGGGCGGATGGAGGTGTGGTCCGCCGTACGGCAACTGGTCGACGGCGGTACGACGGTGTTGCTGACGACGCAGTACCTGGAGGAGGCGGATCAGCTGGCGAACCGGATCTCGATGCTGAAGGAGGGGAAGGTCGTCGCGGAAGGGACACCGGACGAGTTGAAGACGCAGTTGGGGTCGGACTGGCTGGACCTGGTCCTCACGGACCCGGCCGACGTACCGCGGGTCGTGGAGCTGGCCGGGCCGCTCGCGGACGGGGAGATCCGGGTGCAGGACGTCCGGGTGAGTGTGCCGGTGAAGGATCGCACGAAAGCACTGGTGGCGATGGCGAACTCGTTGCATGAGGCAAAGATCGAACCGGAGGACCTGACGTTGCGGCGGCCGACCCTGGACGAGGTCTTCCTGCACCTGACCGGAGACGCCGCATGACCGGCCTCGGATGGGCGCTCGCGGACAGCTGGACGATCGCGCGGCGGACGTTGCTGCACTGGCGGATGCAGCCGGGGCTGGTGTTGTTCAACTGGTTCTTCCCGGTGCTGATGCTGCTGCTATTTGGCGGGCTGCTCGGCGGGGCGATGGAGTCCCCCGAAGGTTCGTCGTACTACGAACTGCTCGTGCCCGGGATCTTCGCGCTGTCGATGCTCTTCGGGCTGGAGGGCACGATGACCGCGGTCACGACCGATGTCTCGAAGGGGGTGACGGACCGGTTCCGGTCGCTGCCGATGAGTTCCGCGGCGGTGGTGCTCGGGCGGTGTATCGCGGACATGCTCGACTCGGTGGTGACACTGGTCGTCCTGGCCGCGACCGGGCTGGCACTCGGCTGGCGGTGGCACGAAGGGTTGCCGTCGGCGCTGGCCGCGTTCGGGCTGCTGTTGCTGCTGCGGTTCGCGTTGCTGTGGGTCGGGATCTTCATCGGTCTCACCGTGAAGAACGCGCAGAGCGTGACGATGGTGCAGGTGCTGGTCTGGCCGGTCGGGTTCCTGTCCAGCACGTTCGTCGCGACGTCGACGATGCCTGCCTGGCTGGGCACGATCGCCCAATGGAACCCACTGTCCGCCACCGCCACGGCGGCCCGCGCCCTGTTCGGCAACCCCGACCCATCAGCCACCGCAACCTGGATCGGCACCCACGCCGGCCTCGCCGCGCTGATCGCGCCCGCGGTCCTGATCGCCGTCTTCCTACCCCTCTCAGCCCACCGCTACCGCACGCTGTCCCGCTAGCAAGGCGACTTTGTGCACCGTTCGATCATTTTCGCGGCGCCGATTTTTGGTCGAACGGTGCACAAAGTGGGGTTATGGGGTCAGCTGGCCGCCGTTGATCTCGATGATCTGGCCGGTGACGTACGACGCCATCCGCTCGGAGGCGAGGAACAGGATGGTTCCGACGCACTCGTGCGGGGTGCCGGTGCGGCCCATCGGGATCGTGGTGAGCATGGCCTGCATCTGGGCGTCGCCGGTGTGGCGGTCGTGGAACAGGGTCTTGATCACACCGGGGGCGATCGCGTTCACCCGGATGCCTTCCGGCGCCAGCTCCTTGGCCAGACCGCGGGTGAACGTGCTGACCGCGCCCTTCGACGTCGCGTAGACCACCGAACCGCCGGCCCCGCCGGTCCGTCCGGCGATCGACGTGACGTTGACGATCGAGCCGCCGCCCTGCGCCCGGAACACCGGCACGATCCGCCGGGAGAGCGCGAACACCGAGGACAGGTTGACGTCCAGGATCCGGTGGAACTCCTCGTCCGATACGTCGGCGATCGCGGACCGGTTGACCAGGTCGCCGGCGTTGTTCACCAGCACGTCGATCCGCCCGTGCTGCGCGAGCACCTCCTCGACGAACGCGTCCGCGGCCTTCGGGTCGGCGAGGTCCGCCTGGTGCAAGGACGCCGTACCGCCAGCCGTCTGCACCGCGCCAACGGTGTGCTTCGCGCCCTCCTCGTTGCGGTGGTAATGCAGCGCGAGATTCGCCCCGGTCTCCGCGAAACCGACCGCCGCCGCGGCACCGATCCCACTGCTGGCCCCGGTCACCACCACAACCTGATCCCTGAAATCCAGATATGCCATACGGCCTATCCTCTCCCGCCGCCGGCGTGAACGCGCCGGACGGCCGGATGGCGGGAGTCGGGCGGGGGTATTTTCGAGGGATGGGATACGCGCTCGGGGAGCTGGGGCTCCGGCGGTGGCGGACTGGTGATGCGCTGCGGCTGGTGGTTGCCCATGACGATCCGGAGATGGTGAATCAGGGTGGGATCGTGGACCGGGCGTCCGCGGTCGACTGGATCGGGCGGGTCGCGGACCTGGACAACGGGCACGTGTACGCCGTTGCGGACGCCGACGACCATCCGATCGGGTGCGTGGGGGTGACGAACATCGACCGGCACCGGGTCGGCTGGACCTGGTACTGGACGCTCGCGGACGTCCGCGGCCAGGGCGTCGCCCGGGACTCGCTGCGCGCCCTCGCGGACTGGGCCCACCACGACGCCGGCCTCTACCGCCTCGAACTAGGCCACCGCCTCAACAACCCGGCCTCCTGCGCGGTCGCCGCCGGCGCCGGCTTCCTCTCCGAAGGCGTCGAACGCCAACGCCTCACCTACGACGGCACCCGCTACGACGTAGAACGCCACGCCCGCCTGATCACCGACCCCCTCCCCGCCCCCCAACGCCCGGTGAGCGTCAGAGCGTGAGCTTCGTCCCTCTCCCCTCAACCCCCCTCAGAGCGTGAGCTTCGGGTGCCGGTTGACGTCCTTGTAGAGGAGGTAGCGGAAGCGGCCGGGGCCGCCCGCGTAGCAGGCTTGCGGACAGAAGGCCCGCAGCCACATGAAGTCGCCCTCCTGGACCTCCACCCAGTCCTTGTTCAGTAGGTAGACCGCCTTACCTTCAAGCACGTACAACCCGTGCTCCATCACATGCGTCTCCGGGAACGGAATCACCCCGCCCGGCTCGAACGACACGATGTTGACGTGCATGTCGTGCCGTACGTCGTCCGGGTCCACGAACCGCTGCGTCCTCCAGCGCCCCTCGGTGCCCGGCATCTCCCGGCCCTCGACGTCCACCTCGTTCGTGACCAGCGCCGGCGGTACGTCGATCCCGTCGATCCGCTCGTACGCCTTCCGCACCAGGTGGAACGTCACGGCCGCGTCGCTGGTGTTCCGCACCGTCCAGTCGCCGCCCGGCGGCAGGTACGCGTACCCACCCTCGACCAGCGTGTGCTTCTCCCCCGCGACCGTCAGCACAAGGTTGCCGGAGACAACGAACAGCACGGCCTCGGCAGCCGGATCTGTCTCCGGCTTGTCACTCCCACCGCCCGGGCCGACCTCGACGATGTACTGCGAGAACGTCTCGGCGAACCCGGACAGCGGCCGCGCGATCACCCACAACCGGGTCTCGTCCCAGAACGGCAGCCGGCTGGTGACGATGTCGCGCATGGTGCCGCGCGGCAGGACGGCGTACGCCTCGGTGAAGACCGCGCGGTCGGTGGTGAGGTCGGTCTGCGGGGGCAGGCCGCCCTTCGGCGCGTAGTAGCTCATCGTTCTCCTCGGGTCAGCAGGCGGCCGCGCGGGTCGACGTCGATGTCGATGGATGCGCCGCGGAGCCAGGTGCTCCGGACGACGCCGGTCAGCGTGCGTCCGTCGTACGGCGTGATGGCGTTCTTGTGCTCGAGCTGGTGCGCGTCGACGGTGAAGGTCTCGTCAGGGGCGAGAACGCAGAAGTCGGCGTCGTACCCGACCTCGATCCCGCCCTTCGTGGTCAGACCGGTCTGCGCGGCCGGGGCGGCGGCCATCCAGCGGACGACGTCGGCCAGAGTGAAGCCGCGGCGGCGCGCCTCGGTCCAGACAGCGGGCAGGCCGAGCTGGAGCGACGCGATCCCGCCCCAGGCGGTGCCGAAGTCGCCGGTGTCGAGGTGCTTCAGGTCGATCGTGGACGGCGAGTGGTCGGACACGACCTGGTCGATCGTGCCGGCGCGCAGCCCTTCCCAGAGCAGCTCACGGTTCGCGGCCTCTCGGATCGGCGGACAGCACTTGTACTGCGTGGCGCCGTCGGGAATGTCCTCGGCGGTGAAGCTCAGGTAGTGCGGGCAGGTCTCCGCCGTGATCCGTACGCCGTCGTTGCGGGCCTGGGTGAGCAGCGGGAGGATGTCGGCGCTCGACACGTGCAGGATGTGCACGCGACAGCCGGTCTCCCGGGCGAGCTCGATGACCTGGGCGACCGCCTCGTTCTCGGCCGCGCGGGGGCGGGAGTTGAGGAAGGCCTCGTAGCTCGCGCCGTTCGGTTCGGTCGCCTCGTCGATGCGGTGGGCGTCCTCGGCGTGCACGATCAGCAGGCCGTCGAACGTGCTGAGCTCGCGCATCGCGGCCGCTAGCTGGTCCGCGTCGAGGGGTGGGAACTCGTCGACGCCGGAGTGCAGGAGGAAGCACTTGTAGCCGAACACGCCGGCGTCGTGCAGCGGGCGCAGGTCCGGGACGTTGCCCGGGATCGCGCCGCCCCAGAACCCCACGTCGACGTACGACTGGGTCTCGGCGGTCTTGCGTTTCAGCGTGAGCGCCGGGACGTCGCAGGTCGGCGGGATGCTGTTCAGCGGCATGTCGACGATCGTGGTGACGCCGCCCGCCGCGGCGGCCTTGGTCGCGGAGGTGAACCCCTCCCAGTCGGTGCGGCCGGGATCGTTCACGTGCACATGCGAGTCGACGAGACCGGGCAGCAGTACTTCGTCGTCACCCAGCCGGAGTTCCGTCGCGGCGTCGAACTCGGCGTCGTACGGCGAGATCGCGACGATCCGCCCGTCCCGCACCCCGACCGCGGCCGGCTGCTCCCCGCCCGCCCGCACCACCCGGCGGGCCCGAATCACGAGATCCAGAGCACTCATGCGAGTCCTTTCGCCGTTCGTGCCATCGTAAGGTGATCGACCGCGATCCGTTCGCCGAGCTGTTCGAGCAACGGGCGTGGCTCGGCGATACATCGCCGTACGTCGGGCTCCAGGTCGGTGAGCGCGTACGCCGCGGAGACGCCGAGTTCCTGGAGTTGCTGTGGCTCGAGGCGGTTGACGCCGCACACCGCAACCACCGGGACAGTCGAGGCTGCTGCGACGCCGGCTACAGCTTTCCCGTGGAGCGTCTGCTCGTCGAGGGCGCCTTCGCCGGTAATCACGAGATCGGCGCCGGCTGCGTGCTCGCGGAAGCGGACGAGGTCCAGGACCAGGTCGATCCCTGGGCGGAGTTCGGCGCCCAGCAGTGCTAGCGCCGCGAATCCGACCCCGCCCGCCGCACCGGCACCCGGCGCATCCCGCAGGTCCCGGCCGGTGTGCTCGGCGACCAGGTCGGCCCACGCGCTCAGCCTGCCGTCGAGCTCGACGACCTGCTCGGCCGTGGCACCCTTCTGCGGCCCGTAAACAGCAGCCGCACCCCGGGGCCCGGTCAACGGGTTGTCCACATCACACGCCACCACCACCCGCACGCCGTCGAGCCTCGCGGTGACAAGCCCCAGGGACCGAGAACAAGCAATGGCCTGTTCCCAGTCCCCGGCGGTTGTCGTCGGCGACCCCGGGGAGTGCGTCAGGGCCGCGATCAGGCCGGTGCCGCCGTCGGTGGAGGCGCTGCCGCCGATGCCGAGGATGATGCGGGTGCAGCCGGCGTCGAGGGCTGCGGCGATCAGTTCGCCGGTGCCGTACGACGTGGCGGTGAGGGGCGCTGGGATGCCGCCGGGGAGATGTACCAGGCCGGAGACGTCCGCCAGCTCGACCACTGCGGTGTCGCCCGACCTGGCGTACCCGCTCCGGACCGGCTCACCGGTGGGGCCGGAGGCAACGACCGGGACGTGGGTGTAGCCGGCGGCGACGGCGGCGCTGAGGGTGCCGTCGCCGCCGTCGGCCACCGGCACGGAGACCACGGTCGCGCCGGGGCAGACTCGTCGTACCCCGACGCGGACCGCGTCCGCGACCTCGGCGCTCGTCAAGGTGCCCTTGAACTTGTCCGAGGCAACTACCAACCGCAACACCATCAGTCCAGCAACGCGAGGGCGGTGGGCGCGTCCTCCGGCGAGATGGCCAGGTCCTCGAACTCGATGACGTTGTCGATCTCGACCCCCATCGACACGTTCGTGACCCGCTCGAGGATGATCTCGACGACGACCGGGACCTGGTGCTCGACCATCAGCTTCTTCGCCTGCTCCAGGGCCGGCAGGGTCCCGTCCGGCTCGGAGACCCGCAACGCCTTGCAGCCAAGGCCTTCCACGACCTTCACGTGGTCGACGCCGTACCCGTTGACCTCGGGGCTGTTGATGTTCTCGAAGGACAGCTGCACGCAGTAGTCCATGTCGAAGTTCCGCTGCGCCTGGCGGATCAGGCCGAGGTACGAGTTGTTCACCACCACATGGATGTACGGGATGTTGAACTGCGCCCCGACCGCCAGCTCCTCGATCAGGAACTGGAAGTCGTAGTCACCCGACAACGCGACCACCGTGCTGTCCGGATCCGCGACCGCGACCCCCAGCGTCGCCGGGACGGTCCAGCCGAGCGGCCCGGCCTGGCCGGCGTTGATCCAGTGCCGCGGCCGGTACACGTGCAGCATCTGCGCCGCCTGGATCTGCGACAGCCCGATCGTGCTGACATAGCGGACGTCCGGACCGAACGCCCGGTTCATCTCCTCGTACACCCGCTGCGGTTTGATCGGCACCGCGTCGAAGTGCGTCTTCCTTTGCAGCGTCGTACGACGCTCCCGGCACTCCGCGGCCCACGCCGTACGGTCCGGCAACGAACCGGCCTGCTCGCGCGCGACCTCGACGAAGACCTCCAGCGCGGCCCGAGCGTCCGACACCACCCCGTAGTCCGGCGCGAACACCCGCCCGATCTGCGTCGGCTCGATATCCACATGAATGAACTTGCGAGAGCCCCGATAGACATCCAGCCCGCCGGTGTGCCGGTTGGCCCACCGGTTGCCGATGCCGAGGACCAGGTCGGACGCCAGCATCGTCGCGTTCCCGTACCGGTGCGACGTCTGCAGCCCGACCATGCCCGCACTCAACGGGTGGTCGTCCGCGATCGCGCCCCAGCCCATCAGGGTCGGTACGACGGGAATCCCGGTGATCTCCGCGAACTCGACCAGCAGGTCCGCGGCGTCGGCGTTGATGATGCCGCCACCTGCCACGATCAGCGGGTGCTCGGAGGCTTTGAGCATCGACAACACCTTCTCGGCCTGCGCACGGGTGGCCGCGGGACGCGAGACCGGAAGCGGCTCGTAGGTGTCGATGTCGAAGTCGATCTCGGCCAGCTGGACGTCGATCGGCAGGTCGATGAGGACCGGACCGGGACGCCCTTCGCGCATCACCTGGAACGCCTTCTGGAAGGTGCCCGGGACCTGCGCGGCCTCCATCACCGTGACCGCCCACTTGGCGACCGGCTTGGCGATCGCGGAGATGTCGACGGCCTGGAAGTCCTCCTTGTGCAGCTTCGCGACCGGCGCCTGGCCGGTGATGCACAGGATCGGGATCGAGTCCGCGGACGCGGAGTACAGCCCGGTGATCATGTCGGTGCCGGCCGGTCCCGACGTGCCGATGCAGACGCCGATGTTGCCGGCGCGGGCCCGGGTGTACCCCTCGGCCATGTGCGACGCGGCCTCGACGTGCCGGGCGAGCACGTGCTTGATCCCGCCGTGGGCACGGATCGCGCTGTAGAACGGGTTGATCGCGGCGCCGGGCAACCCGAACGCCTGCGTCGACCCTTCCTTCTCCAGGATCAGTACGGCGGCGTCGACCGCGCGCATGCGGGCCATCAGCTGACCTTCTTTCCGGACAGCCGCTCGACGCCACGGAGCAGGGCGGAGTGGTCGAGGCCGCCGTCGCCGTTCGCCCGGGCCGACGCGACCAGCTGTGCCACCAGGGCACCCAGCGGTACGACGACGCCGGCCTCGCGCGCGGCCGCGGTGACGATGCCCATGTCCTTGTGGTGCAGGTCGATCCGGAACCCGGGCTCGAAGGTGTGCGACAGCATGTTCTGCTTCTTCTGGTTCAGCACGGTGGAGCCGGCCAGACCGCCGCCGAGCACATCGAGGGCCGCCTTGGTGTCGACGCCGTACGCCTCCAGGAAGACGACCGCCTCGGAGACGGCCTGGATGTTCGCGGCGACGATCAGCTGGTTGGCGGCCTTGACCGTCTGGCCGGATCCGCTCGGGCCGACGTGCACGACGGTCTTGCCGACCACGTCGAACAGTGGCTTGGCTTCGGCGAAGTCGTCCGCCGAGCCGCCGACCATGATCGACAGCGCGGCGTTCTTGGCGCCCGCCTCGCCACCGGAGACCGGAGCGTCGAGCAGCCGGAATCCGATCGCGCGGGCCTGCTCGGCGAGCTGCTGCGTGACGTCCGGCCGGATGCTGGAGAAGTCGATGATCAGCGCGCCGGTCTCCGCGTTCTGGAAGACGCCGCTCTCACCTTCGAGGACGTCCTGGACGTCGGGCGAGTCCGGCACCATCACGCAGATCACGTCGGCGCCCTTGACCGCGTCGCCGATCGAGGTCGCGGCCCGGCCGCCGGCGGCGATCAGGGCCTCCGCGCGCTCCGGCGAACGGTCGAGACCGGCGACGGTGTGGCCGGCGTTGGCGAGGTGGACGGCCATCGGGTTGCCCATGATGCCGAGGCCGATGAAGGCGATGTTCGTCATGTCAGTTCTCCTGGGGAAGGTCAGCGGCGCTCGTACGGCAGCCAGCCGAAGCTTGCTTCTGAGGTGGTGGACGGCTTGTACTCGAGCCCGACCCAGCCGGTGTAACCGCATCCCTCCAGGGCGGTGAGCTGGTGGTCGAGCGGGAGTGTGCCGGTGCCGGGCTCGTTGCGACCCGGGTTGTCGGCGATCTGCACGTGGGCGACCCGGTCGGTGTGCTCGGCGATCACCCGGTCGACGTCGTCGCCGTTGACCGCGAGGTGGTACAGGTCCGCGAGCAGTCCGACGTTCGGTACGTCGTACGCCGCCTGGACGTGATCGATCACGCTCAGCGCGTCGGACGCGACCTTCAGCGGGTACCGCTCGGCGCCGCTGACCGGCTCGACGAGGACCGTGGCGCCGATCCGCGCGGCGGCCTGCGCGGCGAGAGCGAGGTTCTCGACGGCGACGTCGTCCTGCTCCTGCTCGCTGCTGCCGTCGACGCGGTTCCCGTACAGGGCGTTGAAGCCCTGGGTGCCGAGCCGCTCGCCGATGCCGACGGTGACGTCGACGTTGTCGCGGAACTCGCTGGACCGCTTCGGCCAGGACACCAGGCCGCGGTCGCCGCCCGGCATGTCACCGGCGAAGAAGTTCAGGCCGGTGAGCTGGACGCCGGCGTCGGTGACCGCGGTCACGAAGGCGTCGACCTGCCGCTGCGGCGGGACGGCCTCGACGAACGGCCACCAGAACTCCACCGCGCTGAACCCCGCCCGCCGAGCGGCCGCCGGCCGCTCGAGCAGAGGCAACTCGGTGAAGAGCAAAGAACAGTTCACCGTGTACTTCAGCTGGTGACTCATCCCGACTCCAATTTCCGCATTGTGGAACTTGATTTCTGCTCTGTGAAATGACCATAAGCTCACAGCATCGGAGCGTCAAGACGCCGGCGCCCGGCCCGCGCAGACCGGGGACTGTCTTACGCGGGCGCGCGCGTTGTACGTTCCTCTAAAGGGATCGGAGGTACGTCGTGTTGCTGGCCGAGCTGCTGGATGCGCCCGAGCTCGGGCTGCGGTTGATGCACTCGGCGGGCGGGATGCTGGACCGGCCGATCGGACGGCTCGTGACGACCGACCTGCTGGAGCCGGGGCGGTACCTGAGCGGCGGCGAAGTGGTGCTGACCGGGCTGGTCTGGCGGCGGCAGGCGGCCGACAGCGAGGTGTTCGTCGCGTCGATGGCCGGCCGCGGAGCGACCACGATCCTGGCGGGAAAGGCGCAGCTCGGTGACGTGCCGGCGGATCTCCTGGAGGCGTGCCGGCGGCACGACGTGACGTTGGTCGAGGTGCCGATCGAGGTCGCCTTCGCGGATGTGACGGAGTACGTCGCGGCGGCGGGATCGGCCGAGACCGGCGCACGGTTGTCGGCCAGCCTGGTGCGCCAACGGCAACTGCTGTCGTCGATCGCGGCCGGGCGGAGTCTGGACGAGCTCGCGGCGCGGATCTCCGCCGAGATCGGGCACGACTGCCGCGTGCTGACCCCTACCGGGCGCCACGTCGTACCAGGGCCGAGCGAGCTCGACGCCGAGACGGTCGACGCGGTGACGCGACGGTTCCTGACCGCGGACCGAATGCCCGCCGTGGCGGTTGCTCCGGACAACTCGTACAGCCTGTTTCCGGTTGGGTCGGGGTTCGGGAACAGGCTGACCGCTTGGGTGCTGGTCATCGACGGGGATCACACGACCTGGTCCCGCGATCACGTCGAGGCGGTGCACGAGCTGAGCGCGATCGCCGCGCTGGACCGTGCCCGCCGCGACGAGGGCCGTCGCGCGCTGCGCCCGTTGGTGGCCGACGCCCTCGCGCTGGTCGAGTCCGGCGCCCCGCAGGCCGAGGTCGCCGCGCGGCTCCGGCAGGCGGGCGCACACGCGGAGCGGCCGATGGTCGTCGCGGTCGCCGAACTGCGCGACGACAGCCCTGGCGAGGTCGCGCTGAGCCTGCTCGAGGACGTCGCCCTCACGGTCGGACCGGCCGTCGTCGCGCCGGGCCGCGACGATCTGCTGGTCGGGTTCCTGCCCTTCACCCCCGAGCTTCCCGAGCACCTGCGCCGGGCTTTCGGGCGCCTCGGGCCGGGCCTCAACCGAGCCCGCCTGACGGTCGGGATCAGCGGGGAGACGTCGATCGACGCGCTCGCCGGTGCGCTCGAGGAGGCCCGGTTCGCGCAGCGGGCGGCCAGGGCGGCCCGGGCACCGGTCTCGGTGGTGACCTCCGACGAGGTCGCCTCACACGTCCTCCTCCTCGGCACGCTCCCGGACGACGTCCGGCGTACGTACAGCAACCGCGTCCTCGGTGCGGTCCTCGACCACGACCGCCGTACCCATGCCGACCTGCTCATGACGCTGCAGGCCTTCCTCGCCTGCTCGTGCTCCTGGACCCGTACGGCGGAGTACCTGCATCTGCATGTCAACACCGTTCGCTACCGGATCGAACGCGTTGAGCAACTGACCGGACGCGATCTGTCGACACTCGAGGACCGGGTGGACGTGTTCCTCGCCTGCAAATCGCTGTAGTTGTGTGATCACACAAAACGGAGCGTTCTCCGGGCGTTCATCTTCGGAGGTTCACGGGGTGCAATCCACCGCTCGGTGAGCCGATGCTCGGGTGCAGGTCAAATCCCCGCCGCCCCACGCAGCCGAGGAGCGTGTCCCGATGAAGGCAGTCCTGCGACCGAGCCGCCATACCAACCGCCATCCTGTCGACCAGGTGCTGCCACCTGGGAAGCTCGCGGTGTACGGCGCTCAGCACGTACTGGCGTTCTACGCCGGGGCGGTGATCGTACCGATCCTGCTCGCCAGTGCGATCGGACTCACCACCGAGCAGCTCATCCACCTGATCAACGCCGACCTCTTCACCTGCGGGATCGCGTCGATCATCCAGTCGGTCGGCTTCTGGAAGGTCGGCGTCCGGCTGCCGCTCCTGCAGGGCGTGACCTTCACCGCGGTGTCGCCGATGATCGCGATCGGTCTCGCGGCCGGTGGCGGGACCAACGGTCTGCTGGTGATCTACGGCGCCGTTCTGGTGGCCGGTCTGGCGACGTTCTTCATCGCACCGTTCTTCAGCAAGCTGATCCGGTTCTTCCCGCCGGTGGTGACCGGCTCGGTGATCACGATCATCGGTTTGGCGCTGCTGCCGGTCGCGGCCGGGGACGCGGTCGGCGGCGCCGGTCCGACCGCCGCGCCGACCAGCGGCAAGAACATGGCCTACGCACTCGGCACGCTCGCGCTGATCGTCCTGATCCAGCGCGTCTTCAAGGGCTTCATGGCGACCATCGCGGTCCTGGTCGGTCTGGTGGTCGGGACGCTGGTGGCCTGGGCCTTGGGCGACGCGCACTTCGGCGCGGTCGGCGACGCGGCCTGGGCGGGCGTGACGACGCCGTTCTACTTCGGCTGGCCGAAGTTCTCGATCGCCGCGATCATCTCGATGATCGTGGTCATGCTGATCACCGCGGTGGAGACCACCGGTGACGTGTTCGCGACCGGTGAGATCGTCGAGAAGCGGATCGGCCGCGACGACATCGCCCGGGCGCTGCGGGCCGACGGCCTGGCGACCACGATCGGCGGCGTCTTCAACTCGTTCCCGTACACCTGCTTCGCCGAGAACGTCGGGCTGGTCCGGCTGACCCGGATCCGCAGCCGGTGGGTGGTCGCGACCGCGGGAGCGATCATGATCCTGATCGGGCTGGTGCCGAAGGCCGGTGCGGTCGTGGCCGGCGTACCGCACCCGGTGCTCGGCGGCGCGGCGCTGGCGATGTTCGCGACCGTGGCCGTCGTCGGGTTCCAGACGCTCGCGAAGGTCGACTTCCACGACCACCGGAACGTGGTGATCGTGGCGACCAGCGTCGGCCTGGCGATGTACGTGACCGCGCAGCCGCAGGTCGCCCAGGCCGTCCCGGACTGGGCCGAGATCATCTTCGGCAGCGGCATCACGCTCGGCAGCCTGACCGCGATCTTCCTGAACATCCTGTTCCACCACGTCGGCAAGAACTTCGGCCCGGCGGTGGCCGGCCAGCCGGGTGACAGCGTCCGGCTGGACCAGGTGAACCAGATGACCCGCGAGGAGTTCGTCGAGACCTTCGGCAGCCTGTTCCAGGGTCCGCGCTGGGCCGTCGAGCGGGCCTGGGACATGCGCCCGTACGCCGACACGCACGCGCTCCGGCGCTCGTTCCAGGAGGCGTTGTTCTCCGGCTCCCGGGAGGAGCAGCGAGACCTGATCCAGGCGTACCCACAGCTCGGTTCGCAGGTCGTGGCCGAGGGCCGCAGCGGCGAGGCGTCGTTGCGGGACCAGTCGGACAAGGGGCTGACGTTCCTCGGCGACCCGGAGCGGGACGAGCTGACCGCGATCACTTCGGCGTACGAGGACCGCTTCGGCTTCCCCTTGGTGATCTCGGTGCGCGACGCTGAGTCGTACGAACGGATCGTCGAGCAGGGTCGTGAGCGGCTCGGCAACTGCGAGAACCAGGAGCACGCCGCCGCGCTGCTCGAGATCGCGAAGATCGCCGGCTACCGGTTCGACGACTTCGTCTCCGACGCCAACCCGATCCACAGTGCACGCACCCGATGGAGCACGAACCGATGACTACGCAAGCCCTCCGCGCCCCTGCGCTGACCGTGAACGGTGAACTCACCGCGCTTGGCGACATCTCTGTCCACACCACCGTGCTGGACTGGCTGCGGGATCGCGGCCTGACCGGCGCCAAGGAGGGCTGTGCGGAGGGCGAGTGTGGTGCCTGCTCGGTGATGGTCGCCCGCCCCGGCACCGACTCGGAGACCGAGTGGACCGCGGTGAACGCCTGCCTGCTGCCGGTGGCGTCGCTGGACGGCCAGGAGCTGGTCACGTCGGAGGGCCTGGGTTCTCCGGCTGAGCTGCACCCGGTCCAGCAGGAGATGGCGGTCCGCGGGGGCTCCCAGTGCGGGTACTGCACACCGGGCTTCATCTGCAGCATGGCAGCGGAGTACTACCGGCCAGGACGTGCTTGTGGAGAGGGTGATCATGAGCACGGGCCGAACGGGTTCGATCTGCACGCGTTGAGCGGGAACCTGTGCCGGTGCACCGGCTATCGGCCGATCCGGGACGCCGCGTACGCGTTGGACGCTCCGGCCGAGAACGACGCGTTCGCCGTACGCCGGGACGCGGCCCCGCCTGCTCCCGCGGCGACCGGGATGGTCTCGCCCGAAGGGGAGTTCATCCGGCCCGCGACGCTCGCCGAAGTCCTCAGTGTCCTGGGCGAGCGGAACGACGCGGTAGTGGTCGCCGGGTCGACCGACCTGGGTGTCCAGGTGAACATCTTCGGTTCCCGCCCACCGTTGACCATCGCGATCGACCGCTTGGAAGAGCTCCGGGAGTTCAGCTTCGGGGCGGACGAGGTTCGGTTGGGTGCGGCGCTGACGCTGACCGAGATCGAGCGGAAGCTGGCCGGCCGGGTTCCGCTGCTCGCCCAGATGTTCCCGCAGTTCGCCTCGCGGCTGATCCGGAACGGCGCGACGATCGGCGGCAATCTGGGCACCGGTTCACCGATCGGCGACACGCCACCTGCCTTGTTGGCGCTGGATGCTTCGTTGGTGCTGGCCTCCAGCCGCGGGGAGCGGACCGTGCCGCTCGCGGAGTACTTCACCGGGTACCGGGAGACCTTGAAGGCACCCGACGAGCTGATCAAGACGATCGTCCTTCCGTTGCCGTTGGCACCGATGACCGCGTTCCACAAGATCGCCAAGCGGCGCTTCGACGACATCTCGAGCGTCGCGATCGGGTACGCCGTCGAGGTGACGGACGGCGTGGTGCGCGCGGCGCGGATCGGGCTCGGCGGCGTCGCGGCGACCCCGTTGCGCGCCCGGGAGACCGAGGCCGCGCTGGTCGGCCGCCCGTGGACCGAGGAGACGGTGCGGATCGCGGCCGGGGTGATGGCCGCGGAGGGTACGCCGATGGACGATCACCGCGCGAGCTCGTCGTACCGCTCCGCGATGCTCGGCCAGTCGCTACTGCGCTTCTACTACCAGGAGGTCGGCGCATGAGCTCGTTGTCGGAACGGCCTGCTGCGGCGGTCGTTGGCGTACCGATGCCGCATGAGAGCGCGGCGCTGCACGTGACCGGGGCCGCCTTGTACACGGACGATCTGGTGATGCGTACCCGCGACGTACTGCACGCTTGGCCGGTGCAGTCGCCGCACGCCCACGCGCGCGTCACCGCGCTCCGGGTGAAGCCGGCGTACGACGTTCCGGGTGTGGTGCGTGTGCTGACGGCGGACGACGTACCGGGGGTGAACGACGCCGGCGTGAAGCACGACGAGCCGTTGTTCCCGGGTGAGGTGATGTTCAACGGGCATGCGGTGTGCTGGGTGCTCGGGGAGACGTTGGAGGCCGCGCGGCTCGGGTCGTTGGCGGTGGAGGTCGAGTACGAACCGCTGCCGTCGCTGGTGACCGTGCGCGAGGCGATCGACGCGGGAAGCTTCCAGGGCATCGGGCGGCATCTGGAGCGCGGCGATGTCTCGGCTGCTCTGGCTGGCGCGGAACACGTGTTCCGTGGCGAGTTCGAGTTCGCCGGGCAGGAGCACTTCTACCTCGAGACGCACGCGGCGCTGGCACTCGTGGACGAGTACGGGCAGATCTTCGTGCAGTCGAGTACGCAGCACCCGTCGGAAACGCAGGAAATCGTCGCACATGTGCTCGGGCTGGCCAGCCATTCGGTGACGGTGCAGTGCCTGCGGATGGGCGGCGGCTTCGGCGGCAAGGAGATGCAGCCGCACGGATTCGCCGCGATCGCCGCGCTGGGCGCGACGTTGACCGGGCGGCCGGTGCGGTTGCGGCTGAACCGGACGCAGGACATGACGATGTCGGGGAAGCGGCACGGGTTCCACAGCTCGTGGACCGTCGGGTTCGGGGCCGACGGCAAGCTTGTCGCGTTGGACGCGACCCTGACGGCCGATGGCGGGTGGAGTCTCGACCTTTCGGAGCCGGTGCTGGCGCGCGCGATATGCCATATCGACAACGCTTACGAGATTCCGCATGTCCGGGTGGACGGGCGGATCGCGCAGACCAACAAGACGTCACAGACCGCGTTCCGCGGGTTCGGCGGGCCGCAGGGGATGCTCGTGATCGAGGACATCCTCGGACGGTGCGCCCCGCTCCTCGGGTACGACGCGTTGGAGCTCCGTCGGCGGAACTTCTACCAGGCGGGCGATTCCACGCCGTACGGGCAACCGGTACGGCACGCGGACCGGCTGGAGTCGTGCTGGTCGCAGGTGCTGTCGGGTGGCGAGGTGGCTGCGCGGCTGGGGGCCATTGAGGCGTTCAACGCGTCGCACGACCACGTGAAGCGCGGGCTGGCGATGACGCCGGTGAAGTTCGGGATCTCGTTCAACCTGACCGCGTTCAACCAGGCCGGCGCGCTCGTGCACGTCTACAAGGACGGCTCGGTACTGATCAACCACGGCGGCACCGAGATGGGACAGGGCCTGCACACCAAGATGCTGCAGGTGGCGGCGACCACGCTCGGGTTGCCGTTGGCGCGGGTACGACTGGCGCCGACGCGGACCGACAAGGTGCCGAACACGTCCGCGACCGCGGCGTCGTCGGGTGCTGATCTGAACGGCGCGGCGATCAAGAACGCGTGCGAGCAGATCCGGGAACGGCTGGCGCAGGTCGCCGGCGGGCGGCTCGGGATCAGCCCGTCGGACGTGCGCTTCGTGGACGGCGTCGCCCGCGGGCTGTCCGGGGACGGGGTCGACTGGAACGAGCTGGTCAATCTCGCGTACCACCAGCGCGTGCAGCTCTGGGCAGCCGGGTTCTACCGGACCGAGGGCCTGCACTGGGACGCCAACGCGATGCGCGGCGAGCCGTTCAAGTACTTCGCGTACGGCGTTGCGGCGTCCGAGGTCGAGGTCGACGGGTTCACCGGGTCGTACACGCTGCGCCGCGTCGACATCGTGCACGACGTCGGGGACAGCCTCAGCCCGTTGATCGACATCGGCCAGATCGAGGGCGGCCTCGTGCAGGGCGCCGGGTGGCTGACGCTCGAAGACCTCCGCTGGGACGAGAGCACCGGAGACCGTCGCGGTCGGCTGTCCACGCAGGCGGCGAGCACGTACAAGCTCCCGAGCTTCTCCGAGATGCCCGAGGTCTTCAACGTCACCCTCCTCGAGAAGGCCCACGAGGAAGGCGCCGTCTACGGCTCCAAGGCCGTCGGCGAACCCCCACTCATGCTCGCCTTCTCCGTCCGAGAAGCCCTACGCCACGCAGCAGCAGCCTTCGGCCCACCCGGCACCAGCGTCGACCTCCCTTCACCCGCCACACCCGAGGCCGTCTACTGGGCGGTCGACCGAGCCCGAGGAGGTGTCTCGTGGAGTGGATGAAAGCAGTCCAACTGTTGCGATCCAGTCGCCGGCCGGGGGTTCTCGTCACCGTGATGTCCGTTCGTGGGCATGCGCCTCGGGAGGCTGGGGCGAAGATGGTTGTTGCTGCCGACAACGTCTGGTCGACTGTTGGTGGGGGCAACATGGAGGCGTTGGCGGTCGAGCGGTCGCGAGAGATGATCGCCGACGGTGCCACGACTCCTGAGGTGCTGACGGCGGCGTTGTCCGACAAAGCGACGTACCAGCACGGGGTTCAGTGTTGTGGTGGTGAGGTGAAGCTGTTGCTGGAACCGTTGCCCGTGGTGCCGTCCGTGGCGATCTTCGGAGTCGGGCATGTGGGGCTGGAGCTGGCGCGGGTTCTCGCGCGGCACGATCTCGAGCTGCATCTGATCGACTCGCGCGCCGACCAACTGACGACCGACCGGCTGGCAGTGCTGGACGACGCGATCGCGAACGTCCATGTCCACAACGTGCCGGTGCTACCGGAGCTCGTCGTCAGCGAACTGCCGCCCGGTACGCACGTTCTGATCATGACCCACGACCACGCCGAGGATGCGGCGCTCTGTGACGCCGCGATTCGCAACGCGGAGCTGGCGACCATCGGGTTGATCGGTTCCAGTGCGAAGTGGACCCGGTTCCAGCGCAAGCTCGCCGAGGACGGCAACTCCGCCGAGGCGATCGCTCGCATCACCACCCCGATCGGGCTGTCCGATCTTCCCGGCAAGGAGCCGGCCATGATCGCGGTCAGCGTCGCCGCCTGGCTCCTGCAGCAGTTCACCGCCGAGCAATCCGCTCGGGCCCAGACCGCCGAGCGGCATCCCGTGTCGGCACAGTCCGCCGAAGGTCGCCCCGCCTCGGCTCAGCGTGAGGCAAAGGCATGACTCTTTATCGTGGCACGTTCATCGACACGCCGGAGAACCCGTTCGACGGCGGCGGCCTGCGGGTCGACAGCGACGCGGGACTGCTGGTCGAGGACGGGATGATCGTTGCCCGCGGCCCGTTCGCGGAGATCCGCGAGGCGCACCCCGCCGAGCAGGTCGTGGATCTGCGCGACGGCGTCGTACTGCCCGGATTCGTCGACACCCACGTGCACTTCCCGCAGATCCGCGCGGTCGGCGGGCTCGGACTGCCGTTGCTCGAGTGGCTCGACCGGTACGCCCTCCCCGAGGAGGCGCGGATGGCGGACGTCGACTACGCGTCCGGCGTGGCCAACGAATTCGTCCGGGGACTGGCGGCGGCCGGTACGACGTCCGCGCTCGTCTTCGGCGCGCACTACGCCGACGCGGTCGATACACTCTTCGACGCCGCGTCCAAGGTCGGCCTCCGGATCACCTCCGGGCTGGTGCTGAGCGACCGCTTGCTCCGGCCGGAGCTGCTCACCACCCCGGTCCGCGCGTACGCCGAATCGCTCGCCCTCGCGAACCGCTGGCACGGCGTCGGCCGCAACCGGTACGCCGTCACGCCGCGCTTCTCGCTCTCGTGCACGGACGAACTGCTCGCGACGTGCCGCGAACTGATGGACGCGATCCCCGGCGCGCTGTTCACCTCGCACGTGAACGAGAACGAGGCCGAGATCGCTTCGGTCGCCGATCTGTTCAACGGCAGCGACTACGTGACGACGTACGACCGGCACGGCCTGGTGGACCGGCGTACCGTCCTCGCGCACAACGTCCACCCGACGGACGTCGAGCTGAAGACGCTCGCGACCAGTGGCGCGACGGTTGCTCACTGCCCCACGAGCAACGCGGCGCTCGGCAGCGGGCTGTTCCCGCTGACACGGCACCTGCAGTACGGCGTCCGCGTGGCGCTCGGATCGGATGTCGGCGCGGGCACGGGCTTCTCGCTCCTGAAGGAAGGGCTCCAGGCGTACTTCTGCCAGCAACTCCAAGGCGACCAGGGCCGCCCGCTGTCGGCAGCCCACCTGCTCTACCTAGCCACCACAGCCGGCGCCGAAGCCCTGGACCTGCCCCAGGTCGGCCACCTCTCGGTCGGCCACCACTTCGACGCCCAACTGCTCCGCCCCTCCGAAGGCTCCCCCCTGGCCGTAGGCATCACCCACGCCGAAGACACCGAGGAAGCCCTGGCCCGAATCTTCACCCTCGGCACCCCCGCCGACGTCCAGGCCGTCTGGATCAACGGCGACCTCCTGCACTGATCACCCACGCCGGGGACTGGGAACAAGCAATCGCCTGTTCCCAGTCCCCGTGGCATGTGCCGCCAACGCTCTCCTGATCCGCGCGGCAGTGTCGTGCGGGTGGTCCAGGTCGGCCCAGCCGAAACGCAGTACGCCGAAGCCGCGCTCGCGGAGACGGTCCTCCCGCCACTTCTCGCCAGTACGGCGTCTGCGTTGTCGCCGTACTTCATCGCGCCGTCGAACTCGACGATCAGGACTCCGGCGAGCAGGAAGTCGACCCGACCGATCAGGCGACCATCCGCGTCCCGGATCTCCACCCTGCAGCTCGGGCGTCGGCAGACCGTGGTTCGCAAGCAGGACGCGGAAGCGTGACTCGCCGACCGACTCGCTCCGGGCATCGGCGAACAGTACGGCGGCCTGTGCGGCCGGCAGGCCGTGCCAGTGCCGATGACGACGTACGACGGCAGCCAACCGTTCACGGGTCGTCAGCCGGCGGAGGGCGACGTCAGCCAGGACGACCCCGACCTCGTACGACGTCGTACAAGCGGTCTCCACGATCGCTCGATCGACGCTGGTGACATGGAGACCGCCCAGCTCCACGACCTCGTCCGCCGCGGGCCTGCCGCGGTGTACCTGGACCCCTCGGCCAGTGCGGGGCCGGCCGGACGCCCTGCGGGTGAAATGCGCCCTGGACAGATCGGTGCCCCAGACGGGCAAGCCGTGGAGCAGGGCAGCGGATTGGTGACTCACGACGACGTCACCGAGCCGTTCGCTGGCCATCCGCACGTGCAGTAGGTGGAGCCTCGCTGCCCGCTCCCAGGGCGGCTCATCCGGCCAGGCCCGCGGGTCGACGTACGAGTTGAAGCTCATCCTGAGCCACTGCCCGCTGCGCACGCGTTGCCGCAGCTCACTGTCGCTGTACCCGGCGGCGTGCGCGTCCGGTCGCGTGAACCACCCGCCCCGGCCGGCCGCGATCACTTCCAATCGTCTGTTCATGCCCAAGAAGGTGCACGTGTCACGCGCCGCGCGGACAGGCGATCGCTCAACTGTGGATAACCCCGGGGACTGGGAACAGGCCATTGCGTGTTCCCAGTGCCCGGGGGTTGTCGCAAGTCAGCTGAGGAGGGCGGCTTGGGTGGCGAGAGTGTCGGTGTCGGCGGTTTGGAGTACGTCGTGTTCGACCACGGGGCGGCCGTTGGCCAGGAGGAGGGTCAGGGGTGGGGGTGTGGAGAGGGTGAGGGCTGCGATCGGGTCGGGGATGCCGGCGTGTGGGAGGGTGGTCAGGTTCCACACCGCCAGGTCGGCTTGTTTGCCGGGTTCGAGTGAGCCGATGTCATTGGAGCGGCCAAGGATGCGGGCGCCGTCCAGGGTCGCCATCTCCAGGGCGGCGCGGACGGTCAGGGCTTGCGGGCCGCCGCGGGCGCGGGCGAAGAGCAGGGCGTGGCGGAGCTCCTCCACCAGGCTCCCGGATTCGTTGCTCGCGGCACCGTCCACACCCAGTCCGACCGGCGAACCGGCGGCCCGGAGATCCGCCGTACGGGCGATGCCGGCGCCGAGGCGGGCGTTCGAGCTGGGACAGTGCGCGACGCCGGTGCCGGTACTGCCCAGGTGCTTGATCTCCGCGTCGTCGAAATGGATCCCGTGCGCGAACCACACGTCCGGACCCGTCCAGCCGAGACGGTCGGCGTACTCGAGCGGCGTGCAGTTGAACGTCTCCCGGCACCAGTCCGTCTCGTCCGTGGTCTCGGCGAGATGCGTGTGCATCCGTACGCCGCGACGCCGCGCGAGCTCGGCCGACTCGCGCATCAGCTCACCGCTCACGCTGAACGGCGAACACGGCGCGACCACGATCTGCAGCATCGAATCCGGCGCCGGATCGTGCCAGCGGTCGATCGCGGCCTCGGTCGCGGCGAGGATCTCGTCCCGGTTCTCGACCACGGAATCAGGCGGCAGCCCGCCGTCCTTCTGACCGCGATCCATCGACCCGCGGGCCGGATGGAACCGCAGTCCGATCTCACTCGCCGCGGCGATCTCCGCCGCGAGCAGGTCGCCACCGTCGCGGGGGAACACGTAGTGGTGGTCGGCGACCGTCGTGCATCCGGTCCGCGCGAGCTGGGCGAGCGCCGCCCGCGCCGCGACGTACACGGTCTCCTCGGAGATCCGCGCCCACACCGGGTACAGGGTCGTCAGCCACTCGAAGAGGGTCGCGTCCGCGGCGAGACCGCGCGTGACCCACTGGTACAGGTGCTGGTGCGTGTTCACGAACCCCGGCGTGACGAGGCAGCCGCGTCCGTCCACGACCCGAGCATCGTCGTACGCCGGAGCGGGTCCGGGCCCGACCGCTGTCAGGCGATTGCCCTCGGCAACCACGTGCCCGCCGAACTCGCGCCGGGCCGGATCGAGGGTCGCCACGTAGGCGCCCTCGATCACGATCTTCGACATGATCAGCAGAATCCGGGGACGGCGTGCCAGGCGCTGCCGGCGTCGCTCGCGTCGTCGCGCGTGACGGTCGCCTCGATCAGGCCGTACGGGCGATCGGCGGCGATGAAGACCTCGCCCGGGTTCTCGGTGCCGAACGGCGACAGGTCGACGAGGAAGTGGTGCTTGTTCGGCGCGGAGAACTTGATCTCGGCGACCTCCGGGTGCTGCTCCAGCACCGCCGACCCCATCCCGTACAGCGTCTGCTGCAACGCGAGACTGTGGATCGTGGCGAAGCGCGAGAGCAGCAGTCCCTTGATCTCGTCGTACGACTTGTCCCAGTCGACCGAGCCATCTCCGGTTCGTCTGGTGTCGTAGCGCCACCGTGCGACCAGTGACGTGGCCAGGATCCGGTCGTTCGTCTCCGGCAGGGTCGTGTACTCGTCCTTCAGGAACCCGTGGAACTCCGACCCGGTCGACTTCAGGACGACGAGATCGCTGATCCCCGACACGACGTACGTCTTCCGCTCGGCACCCCGGCCCTCCACGTTGACGACCGTGTTCCGTACGCCGCCGCCGGTCCGGACGAACGAGTGGTCGTGGCCCTGTCCGTCGACCTGGATCCGGTCCCAGGCGTACTCCTCGACCTCGATCCGGGCGCCCTGCGCGGCCGGCGACGCGTCCAGGAAGTGCGCGCCGAGCGTCAGCGCGTAGTCCTCGATCGCCCCGATCCCCTTCTCCTTGGCGAAGGCGAACGCGGTGTTCTTCTGCGTGTCGGTCGGCAGCACGTCGGACTGGTCGCCGGTCGTGTGCGCGTCCTCGAAGTCGCCGCGGAGTGCGGTCGACACGTTCAGGTCGCGGATCTGGTGGCGGGGCGTGTCGCGGTAGATGCGGACCACGCGGTTCTCGGCTTTGCCGTACTGGTTGGCTCCCAGGTGGATCGCCATCTGAGATCAGCTCCCTCGGTAGGTGGAAAACGCGAACGGGCTGAGCAGCAACGGGACGTGGTAATGCCGCTCGTCGGCGACCGTGAAGGTCACGGAGACCTCGGGAAAGAAGATGTCCTGGCCGGTTTCGGCGGCGTACGACGCGACGTCGAACCAGAGCCGGTACGTGCCGTGCTCGAGCTCGGGCTGCAGCTCGGCGATGCGGCCGTCGGCGTCCGTCGTACCGGTGGCTTCGACAACGTCACCGCGGTAGAGCCGGACCTGGACGTTCTGCGCCGGGCGGCCCAGCGCGGTGTCGAGAACGTGCGTGCTGAGCGAACTCATGCGACCACCTTCCCCAGGCGGAGCAGCGCGATCTTGCGCAGCTCCTCGTGTACGACGGTTGCCTCGGTTGCGTCGTCGTGGGTGAGACGGGTTCGCAGGTTGTCGAGCATCTGCGCCGCCGACAGTCCCGTGGCGCAGATCAGGAACACCCGGCCGAACCGGTTCTCGTACTGACGGTTGCCCTCGGCAAGCTCCTGCCGAACCCGGGCGTCGTCGCCGACCCCCGACTGCTCGGTGCGCGACCAGGCGGCCTCGGTACTCGCGCCCTGCGGCCGGTCACCGATCCGCGGGTGCGCCTGCAGTGCACGATCGACCTCGCTGTCGTCGAGCTCCCGGAGCATCTGGTCGGCATACGCGGTCAGTGCCGCGAGATCGCCGTACGGCCGCTTGGCCGCGATCGCGTCGACCCAGCGGGGCACGTCACAGCAGGCCGCCAGTGCCGGCCGCAGCCGGTCGGTCGGAGCGGAGTTGAACTCCTCCAGGTCCACGGATCACACCTTCTCGAATCCCGAAATCGACTTTCCGTATGACGAGAGTGGCAGGTGGGCGGCTTGCCGTCAACAGTTTGTTGAAATCAGCGGGCGCGGTTCAGGTAGTTGTAGACGGTGAAGCGCGTGACACCGAGCGCCTCGGCGACGATCTCGGCCGACTTGCGGTACTCGAAGGCGCCGCGCGCCTCCAGCAGCAGCACGGCCTGCTGCTTGTCGTGCCGCGACAGGTCGCGCAACGAACCACCCAACTCCTCGGCAACACCGGCCAGCAGACTCTGCACGCCGCCTTCAGGCGCGGGCTTTTCAGGAGCGCTGGTTGGGGGCAGGCGTACGGCAACCACGGGCTTGCCGTCCCAGGCGAGCGTCACGTCGTCCGCGCGAGCCTGCGCCGCGTCGACGAGCTCGGCGTTCAGCCGCTCGACGAGTGGCGCGATCGCCTGCACCAGCGGGTGCTGCTCAGGCATCGCGTCGTACCTGCAGGGTCACCTGGCTCGCGCCGCCGGCGAGCGCGGCTTCGAGCACCTTCGGCAGGGCGGACAGCAGGAGGTGCTGCTCACCGCTGACCTGAGTACCGAGGGGGCCGAACTCGCAGTCGAGCCCGGCCGCCTCCGCCGCACGCAACGCCTCGGTGGCGTGCGCGGGCGGTCGACCTTCCACGTCGAAGGGCTCGGTGGTGAACTCCGCAACCAGTCGCATGGTGCGAGGCTAACCCTCGGGCACTGCCCGGCGCGCCAGCCTGGCGAGGTCGCCGTTGTCGAACTCCGACGTCTCGATCGCGCCACACTCGATGCCGCGCAGTACGAAACCGGCGAGCGCGGCGGCTGTCGCGGGCTCGTCGAGGTAGCCGGACTCGCCGTCACCCAGGTACGCGCGGAGGCGTTGGGCGGCCTGGTCGAAGCCTTCCCGATAGAACAGGTACGTCGCGGCGAACCGCGTCGGGAGCTGCGCGGGGTGCATGTCCCAGCCCTGGTAGATGCCGCGGGCGAGCGAACGACGTACCAGGCGGAAATGCAGGCGCCAGGCGTCGTGGACCGCGTCGCCGACCGGGAGAACGTTGGTCGAACCATCGGATACGAACACGCCGGTGCCGGCGGCGGCCAGCTGCATGACGTCCTTGGCGTGATCGGCGACCGGATGCTCCATGCTCTGGTACGCCGCCGCGACACCGAGCGAGGCGGAGTAGTCGTAGGTGCCGTAGTGCAGACCGGTGACGCGCGCCCCGCCGGCCTTGATCATCCGGGCGATCAGCGCGCTGCCGTCCGCGCCGAGGATCGCCTGCGGGGTCTCGACCTGGATCTCGAACTTCAGCGGCGGTTTGCCGTGCTTGCGCTCGAGCGTCTCGAGGACGAACACCATCGCCTCGACCTGTTCGACCGACGTCACCTTCGGGAGCGTGATGACGAAGCCGTCGCCGATCGCCCCCAGATGCTCGAGGAAGAGGTCGAGCGTCCGCACCGCACGACGTCGCGTCGGCGCTTCGAGGGACTTGATCCGCAACCCTTGGTACGGGGTCGGCACGCCGGCCGCGAAGGCCTGGGCGACAGCGATCGCCGCGGCGTCCTCTTCGTCGTCCGGCCGGTTGCCGTAGCCGTCCTCGAAGTCGACGCGGAGGTCCTCGATCGGCTCCCGCTCGAGTTTGGCCCGGACCCGGTCGTACACGTCGTCCCCGACCTCGACGTTCAGGATCTTCGCGAGATCCGCAGCCGATCCGGCGTACTCGTCGAGGGCCGCGCGCGCCCGCGCACCCCAGTCCGCCACCGTGCGTACGTCGTACCGATCGGCCGGAACGTACACGGTGTGGACCGGTTGCCGGACTCCGCGATCGCCGCGATAGTCCGCGGTCAGCGCCGCATCCGCGGCCGCCAGCCGCCGGTCCAGCTCGGTCACCAGGTCATCCAGGCTCACTGCGACCTCCTTTTCCGTATTGTGGAGACTAATATCTACCTTGCGGAAGACACAACCATTCGAGCTTCCGAGATCTGGCGCTAAACTTCCGTGATCCGGAAAGGTGGTTGTCATGACGGAGCCGAACGGCAAAGGACGCACCGGCAGCGTGCAGTCCATCGAGCGGGCCTTCGGGCTGCTCGAGACGATGGCCGACGCGGGCGGGATGATGGGCCTGTCCCAGCTGGCCGCCGCCTCCGGCCTGCCGCTGCCGACGATCCACCGGCTGGTTCGCACCCTGGTCGACCTCGGCTACCTGCGTCAAGAGCCGTCGCGGCAGTACGTGCTCGGACCGAAACTGATCCGGCTCGGGGAGAGTTCGTCGCACATGCTGAGTGTGTTCGCCCGGCCGCACCTCGCCCGGCTCGTCGACGAACTCGGCGAGTCCGCCAACATGGCGATGCTCGACGGCGACCAGATCGTGTACCTCGCGCAGGTCCAGTCGCGGCACTCGATGCGCATGTTCACCGAAGTCGGCCGCCGCGTCCTCCCACACTGCACCGCGGTCGGCAAGGCGATCCTCGCCCAGTTCCCCGAGTCCGAGGTCCGCGACCTCCTGCACCGCACCGGCATGCCGAAACACACCGACAACACGATCGTCACCCCCGACGCCTTCACCACCCAACTCCGCCACGCCTCCGACGCCGGCTACGCCACCGACGAAGGCGAACAGGAAGTCGGCGTCCGCTGCGTCGCCGTAGCCGTCCCCGACGCCCCCACCCCCTTAGCCATCTCCATCTCCGGCCCCGCCGGCCGCATGACCGAATCCCTCGTAGAACAAGCCATCCCCCTCCTGACCCACGCCGCCAAGTCCCTGTCTGAAGACCTCAGGGTGTGATCAGCGGCCGCTGACGGTTGTCCGGTCACAGCGCTCGCTAGCGAGACGGCGGCTGCAGAACGCAGAACTCGTTCCCGTCCGGATCAGCCAGCACGTGCCACACCCACCCCGCCTCAACCACCGGCTCCTCGGTCAACCGGCTGGCGCCCAATGCCTCGACTCGAGCGACCTCGGCGTCCAAGTCGGCCGTCCGCAGGTCCAGATGAACCCGGTTCTTACCGTGCTTCCGATCATCCACCTTCTGCAGCAGCACCTCGACGCCAACCCCGTCAGCCGGCACGAGACTCAGATACACGCCCGGCTCACCCACACGCTCATACCCGAGCACCCCGCCCCAGAACGCAGCCGCCCGCTCCAAATCCCCCACATCAACCACCACGACCAACTCACCACGCATATACCGCTGAGGCGTCCGCATACCCCGACCGTACGACGTCTCTTACGGCGCGTACGTGCGCCACTGCTCCGTGAGCTCGTACCCAAGGGACTGGTTGGCCTGGAGGCTGGCTTGGTTGGCGGCGGCTCCGCCGGTGCTGAAGCGGGTGATGCCGATGTCGAGGAAGGCGAGGATGGAGGCGGCTTTGACGGCCTGGGCGACGCCGCGGCGGCGGTGGGTGACGAGGACGGAGGTGAAGGCGGTGTCGCCGAAGCCGTCGCGTTCGCGCATCACCGTTGCGCCGACCAGGCGGTTGCCGTCGAAGGCGCCGAAGACCCGGTTCTCCGGCCACAGCCGGGCGACGTCGGCGAGTTCCCCGACGACGTGGTGCGTCGCGGGGGTGTACGGGTAGTCCGACTCGTTCGTCTTCTCCAGCGCGTACAGGTCCTTGGCCGACTCGGCGCCGAGTTCGCGGAGCGTGAGTCCGCCGGCGGTCACCCGGCGTACGGCGGCCTCCAGCAGTTCACGGTCGGGGTTGAACAGCCGCACCGCCCAGGACTCGGCGACCACGCGGTACCCGGCTGCTTCCAGCTCGGCGCACCGCGGGTCGCCTTCCTGAACGATCTCGTATTCGGCCACGGAGAGATTGTCAGCCCAGTTTGCGCAGCAGCGGAAGGACATCCTCGGTGAACTGGGTGAGGAAGCGCTCCTGGTCGTTCCCCGGACCGTGGACGACGAAGTGGTTGAAGCCGGCGTCGAGGTACGGCTGGAACTGCTTCACGACCTCGTCGGGGTCGGACGCCACGATCCACCGTTTCGCGACCTGCTCGATCGGCAGCTCGTCGGCGAGCCGTTCCATCTCGGTCGCGCTGGTGACGCTGTGCTTCTGCTCCGGAGTGAGCGACAACGGCGCCCAGAACCGGGTGTTCTCCAGCGCCTGCTCCGGGTCGCGGTCGTACGACACCTTGACCTCGAGCATCCGGTCGATGTCCTCGAACTTCTTCCCGGCCTTCTCGGCGCCCTCCTTCACCGCGGGGATCAGCTTGTCCGTGTAGAGCTCCATGCCCTTCCCAGACGTCGCGATGAATCCGTCACCCACGCGACCGGCGTACTTCGCCACGAGCGGTCCGCCCGCGGCGACGTACACCTTCAGCGGGGTCTCCGGACGGTCGTAGATGAACGCGTCCACGGTCTTGTAGAACGGCCCCTCGGAGCTGACGCCGTCCTTCGTCCACAGGTCGCGGATCAGCTGGACGGCCTCCCGCAGCCGCGCGAACCGCTCCTTGAACTCGGGCCACTCGCGCCCCGACACCGCGATCTCGTTCAGCGCCTCGCCGGTGCCGACACCGAGCATGACGCGCCCGGGGTACAGCTCGCCGAGCGTCGCGAACGCCTGCGCGATCACCGCCGGGTTGTACCGGAACGTCGGCGTCAGCACCGACGTACCGAGCAGCACCCGGTTGGTCCGCTCGCCGACCGCCGCCAGCCAGGCGAGCGCGAACGGCGCGTGGCCGCCCTCGTGCCGCCACGGCAGGAAGTGGTCCGAAACGGTCACACTGTCGAGCCCGAGCTCCTCGGCCCGAACGGAGTACTCCACCAGATCCCGCGGCCCGAACTGCTCCGCCGAAGCCTTGTACCCGACCCGAATGCTCACCCTCTGCTCCCAACGTCGTCTGCGCGTACTCCGGAAGACAACCGCGCCCGGGTCCGACTTTATGCCGCCCGAGGTCGCTAGCATCCAGAATCGTGAACGCAAGCGAAGCACGGGTGCTCGGTCTGATCGGTACGACGTTCCGCGCGGCGCAGCTGCCGGCGATCCGCGTCACGGTGCCGGCCGCGCTCGCCGAGCGGGCTGTCGCCGCGTGGCAGCGGGACGCCGAGGACGCCGTACCGGAGCTGGAGCGTCCGGAAGATCGGGTACGTCGCCAACGGGCCGGCACGCTCGCACTGATCGGTCTCACGATCGCCAAACGCGGGCAGGTCGACGCCGACGGGAACACTGTCGTCGACCTCAGTCCCGAACTGGTCGGGGTCGCGATGGACGCGGCCGACGACGTCCATCTGCGCTGACCCGGAGAGCCTGATTGACTCCGGCCGCGGGGCTCGGAGAGGATATGGGTCCCGGCGCGGCCCGCGCCTCACCTTCGTCGACCGGCCCCAGCGCGGTCACATCCGAGAAGGCAAAGGGACTTCCTGTCTCGGGCCGCTCGTCCTGGTCATTCGCCTCGACGGGATCGCTGGGGGATCGCGTGCGAGTGCGTGGAAGGCCAGATGACAGCGCACAGGAACTTCAAGCAACGGGTCCGAGCCCGCGCCGCGAAAACCGGCGAGTCCTACACCACTGCCCTCCGGCACTTCCGTCCGACTCCACAAGGAGAACCAGACATGCCGGAACAAACCACACTGCGGTTCGCGGTCGTCCAGTCGTCGATGCGCCACGACCCGACAAACGCCGACGAGCTGCGCGCGGGCGGCGCCGAACTCCGCGACTTCATCAGGCAGGCGGCCGCGGCCGGCGCCCGCCTGGTGCATTTCACCGAGGGCGCGATCTGCTGGCCGAGCAAGCGGATCATGTCGTCGCTCGGCCCGGACGAGGTGGGCGCCTCCGACTGGACCAAGGCGCAGTGGTCGGTGTTGCAGTCCGAACTCGACCAGATCAACGCACTCGCGCGGGAGCTGGGGATCTGGGTCGTGATCCCGTCGGTGCACCAGCAGCCGGAGGGACGCCCGTACAACAGCATGTACGTCGTGTCCGACCAGGGAAAGGTTGTCGCCCGCTACGACGAGCGCACGCTGTCGACGACCAAGGTCAAGTGGATGTACACGCCGGGGAAGCAGCCGGTGACGTTCGACGTGGACGGCTTCCGGTTCGGGCTCGCGCTCGGGCTGGACGTGCTGTTCCCGGAGCTGTTCGTCGAGTACGACGAGCTCGGCGCCGACGGCGTACTGGTGTCGTACGCGACGCACCGCGTGTCGGGACATGAGCACATCGCGGTGCAGGCGCGCGGGTGCGCGGTGAACAACACGTCCTGGATCAGCCTCGCCGTGCCGGCGAACCCCGACGACGGGCTGGCGTCGGGTGTCGTCGACCCACGTGGTGAGTGGGTCGCGCAGGCCCCGATCGACGGCTCTCCGGCGGTGGTGGTCGCCGAGGTGCATCACCACGAGACGACACAGATCGGTCGCGAGTTCCGGCGGCGGACGCGGGAGCGCATCGGTTCGTAGCCCTCACAGGTTCGGGTGCCGGCGCGTTCTGTCTGTATGAACAGGCATGCGGTGGTCAGCACCCGGATCGGGGAGCTTGCGGTGGTGGTGTCGGAGGAGGACGTGCTGGTCGGCGTCTACTTCCCGCACCACTGGGTGCAGCCGACGGCGGAGACGCTGGGTGAGCGGGTCGAGGCGTCCGACCCGCTCATCGCGGTCGTCGTCGAGCAGTTGGAGGAGTACTTCGACGGCTCGCGGGTCTCGTTCGACCTGCCGACCCGGCTGGAGGGCGATGCGTTCCAGCGCCGGGTCTGGTCGGTGCTCGAGGAGATCCCGTACGGCGAGACGACGACGTACGGCGAGATCGCGGCGCGGCTCGGCGAACCGGTCCACGCGGCGCAGGCGGTGGGGAAGGCGGTCGGGCAGAACCCGTTGTCGATCGTCGTCCCGTGCCACCGGGTGATCGGCAAGAACGGGTCACTGACCGGGTACGCGGGCGGGCTCAAGCGCAAGCAGTTCCTGCTCGACCTGGAGGAGCCGGTCGGCGCTCGATTGTTCTAGTTACAGTGCAACTAGTTCAGTTGTAACTCGCCCACCTGTGCCGCGTACCAGTCGAGTTCGGTGAGGTGTTCGGCGATCTGGCGGAGCGTCCAGTTGGGGGCGCGATCCTTGTCCCATTCGGCCGGGTCGAGGGCGGCGTACCGCAGCGCGAAGGTCCGTCCGAGGCGATGCAGTCGCTGCTCGGCCTCGCGGACGTCCGCTTCGGTGAACGGCGCGAGGTCCGCAGCATTCGTCAGCGCACTCGCCTGCCACTCGTCGGGCTGCGTCGGTACGCCGGCCAGCAGCGCCTCGACCTCGGCCAGGTGATCGATCAGGTGGTCGGCGATCCGGCGAACCGCCTTGTGCGGTGTGAAGATGCGGTCGTCGTCGGACGTCCGCGGTACGCCGTCCCAGGCAGGCCAGGTCACGACCAGCTTGAGGCAACGCTCGACGGCCTGCTCGACGAGCTCTCCGGGGTTCTGTGTCATACGGCCGACGCTAAGGCCGTCATACTTCGTCGGCGGCCGAACTGATCCCGAGGCGGTCGGCCAGCCGCTCGGCGTCGTACGGCGCGTGCACCTTCGCGTCGTTGTCGAAGTACACGTAGGTCGAGCACTTCCAGGAGCGGATCTTCCGCGCCCAGCGGTCGAGCGACTTGTCGTCGTACCCGCTGACGTACAGCTCCTCGGCGCCGTGCAGCCGGACGTACGCGAAGCCGGCCGTGACGTCGTCGAACATCGGCCACTTGCCCGCGGTGTCCGCACAGACCACCGCGATGTCGTGCTCCCGGCAGAGCTCGACGAATTCCTTCGTCTTGAAGCTGTCGTGCCGTACTTCGATCGCGTACCGGAGCGGCCCGTCGACAGCGGCCTCGAGCAGCGCGCGACCCTCCATCCGTTCATCGTGACGCTTGGCGTGCTCGGCCGCGTCCGCCGTGGTCCGCGGCAACTGGGCGAAGAAGTCCGCGCAGCGCTCCGCGTCGTAGCGGAAGTTCGGCGGCAGCTGCCAGAGCACCGGCCCGAGTTTGTTGCCTAGTGCAAGCACTCCGGACGCGAAGAAGTTCGCCAGCGGCGCGTCCACGTCGGCCAGCCGCTTGAGGTGCGTGACGAACCGCGGCCCCTTGACCGAGAAGACGAACCCGTCGGGCGTCTCGGCGTACCAGCGCTGGTACGACTCCGGGCGTTGCAGGGCGTAGAACGAGCCGTTGAGCTCGATCGAGTTCAACCGGGACGAGGCGTACTCGAGTTCGGCGCGCTGCGGCAGCCCGTCGGGGTAGTAGACCTTCCGCCACGGCGGGTAGCGCCAGCCCGAGATCCCTACTCGGTACGGGGAGTCCGGCCAGCGCGTCATCCCTCGATTATGGTCCCGGCATGGACATCAACCGCGGCGCGTATCCGGACGCGTTGACGCCCTGGGAGGATCCGTCGTGGCGTACGGCGGCGCTCGGTTGGCTGGATGCGCGACTCGACGCGCTCGGCGTCCGCGAGACCGGACCGCGGCAGATTCGGGTCCGGCCGTGGTCGGTGCTGGTCCGGGTCGAGGCGGTGGACCCGGTGTGGTTCAAGGCGGCTTCGCCCGGAAGCGCGTTCGAGGCCGGACTGGGCGAGGCGTTGTCCCGATGGACCCCCGAGCACGTCCTCACGCCGTACGCCGTCGACGCCCCGCGCGGGTGGTCGCTGCTGCCATCCGGCGGGCCGGTGCTCCGCGGCCTGGGGGCGGGGCCGCGCGAGTGGGAGGACGCGTTGACGCAGTACGCCGACCTGCAGCGGGCACTCGTACCGCGGGCCGAGGAGTTGCTGCGTCTCGGCGTACCGGATGCTCGGGTCGGCGGACTGCCGGCTGTGTTCGACGAGGCCGTCGCCGGGAACGAGACGCTGGATGCAGCGGATCGTGAACGGCTGCGGCTGTTCCGGCCGCGATTGGTCGCGTGGTGCGAGGAACTGGCCGCGATCGGCGTACCGGATTCGCTGGATCACGCCGATCTGCACGACGGGCAGATCCTGGTGGCGGGGAGCGGGCGGTACACGTTCTTCGATTGGGGGGATGCCAACGTCGGGCATCCGTTCTGCAGTCTGCTGGTCGCGCTCGAGCGGGTCGCGGAGGAGCATGGTCGGGAGGTGGTCGCTCGGCTGGAGGACGCGTACCTCGAGGGATGGACAGGGCACAGCGTGGCCGAGCTCCGGCGCGCGGCCGAGCTCGCCCGCCGGCTCAGTCAGCTGACTCGCGCCGGCTCGTGGGCCCGTCTGTTCCCGACGGCCGCGCACATCGGCGACCCCGAACGCGCTGCCGCTTTGCTCCGGTTGCTCTGACAGGTCAGGTCGGGATCCAGGTCGGCCACCACGGCGGGACGTTGCCGGGGCAGGTGCCGGGTGCGGTGGCCGGCGTGCCTTGCCAGGAGAACAGCGCGAGGTCGGCGATCGTGATCGCGACAGCGGCGGCGATCAGCGAGAACAGGAACGCCTTCCCGGCGTACCGGAAGACGACGTTGAACAGGACGAGGTTGACGATCAGGGCGATCGGTACGCCGAGGAACAGCAGCGTCAGCCCGTTCGGCACACTGCCGGTGACGTCCACCTGACATGCCTTCCACGCCCGCGACGTCAGCACCACCAACCCGAACGCCGCCCCGCCACCCACCACCACCGCAAGGAACGACTCCCCCTTGCTCCCCTTCGCACCAAACGCCATGAGGATCACGGTAAGTGATCCACCAGCCCACTTCACCCCACCGCGTCGTCCAAGGGGTGCAGGTCGACGGGGGTGAGGACCCAGCGGAAGCCGTACTTCGGGGTTGCGGCGCGATCGACCTTGTCGGGAGCGAAGTACTCCCCGACGAGACTCAGCAACCGCTCGTGGAACTCCGCCACGCGGTCACCCGGTACACGTCCGGCGTGCTCACCGCTGTCCTGCACGAACACTCTCCCAGTCATCCGTCATACCCGACAACGTAGCCACAGCATCGAGGTGAAGTTGGGGTCCTCTTGGGGAATGACGACTACCTGGTGCTCGTCCTCGTAGAGCACTCGGCCTGGTGTGGGCGACTCGTAGCGTTCGCAGGGGACGTTGTGGGTCGCGAGGATCGCCAGGTAGCCGGGGATCGGGTCCATCAAGTGTGCTGCCGACGGCTTGAACCACGCGGCCGCCAACGGATTGTCCGCGTAGACGGTCGGGTCGACGGTCGCCGGGTTCGTGTACGTCGCGTCGTACCAGTCGTTCGTCGTACGCCGGAACCGTTCCTCCTCCGCACTCAGATACCCCCGGTTCCCGAGCATGTTCACCAACCCGAAGATCCCGATCCGCCGCCCGGGCCGATCCGGCACCGGACTCTGATACCGCACGAACACATCCACCCCGCAGATTCTCCTTGACCCGTCGCATTGTCAGGTCTAGCCTGACAAGCATGTCAGGGAAACCCTGACAGACAGGAGGATTGGGATGCCGGACAACGTGTTGCGGTGTTCGTTCTGCGGGAAGACCAAGGACGAGATCCAGCAGCTGATCGCGGGGCCGGGGGTGTTCATCTGCAACGAGTGCGTGGACCTGTCGGTGCGGGTCATCAACGAGCAGCCGATCCCGTCGTTCCCGCCGCTGGACGGGAAGAGCGACGAGGAGCTGCTGGCGGACATGGTGCGGCTCGACAAGTCGCGCGGGCAGGTCGAGGCCGCCGTACAGGATCGGGTACTGCGCCTGCGCTCCCGCTCGGTGACCTGGGCCCGGATCGGCGAGGCCCTCGGCATCAGCCGGCAGTCCGCCTGGGAACGCTTCTCGGGCGAGGAGTAGGCGATTGACTCGGGTGTTGCTCGTTCGGCACGGCGAGGTCGACGGCAGTCAGCTGAACGCGGAGGGCTGGTGGGGCCCGGCGCGCGATCTCTCGCCGTTGTCCGCGCGGGGTGTCGAGCAGGCGAAGGCGGCCGGGCGACGGCTGCGCGACTGCGGGGCGCGGCGCATCGTCGCCTCGCCGATGACGAGAGCGATGCAGACCGCGAGCCTGATCGCGGCGGAGACCCGGCTCCCGTTGACGGCGGTCGAGTTCGATCTTCGCGAGTGGCTTCCGGACGCGACGCTCTCGTGGCGTTCGGCGGAGGCGATCGCGGCGACCGAGGATTTCCACCGCCACGGCGGCGAGTGGCCGCCGGGCGAGACGCGGATGTGGGAGCCAAAGTCCTCGGTACGCCGACGCGCACTCGGAGCGCTCCGCCGCCAGGCCGCCGTCGACGCCGAACCGTTCGTTGCCGTGTGCCACAGCATGGTGATCGAAGCACTCACGGATGCCCGCCGCGTCGAGTTCTGTGGCGTCCACGAGCTCAACCTCCAGGACGCCGTACCGCCCGGTCCTGCTGAACCGTTCCTGCCGCGTCAGTCCGTGTGAAGGAACGCCGCGATCTCGGCGACGTACCGCTCGGGCTCCTCGACGTTCGGAAAGTGTGCGCTCTCGTCGAAGACGCGGAGTCGCGCGCCCGGCAGGCGGGTGGCCAGATCGCGGCACGCGTCGACGCCGGCGTTGCGATCCCAGAAACCGATCAGCACCAGGACCGGTACGTCGAGCGCGGCGAGCTCGTCGACGAGCGGCACCGATCGCGGAGGCTCCTTCGCCAGCGCGGCCGCCATCTCGCCGGTGTTGATCAGGCCGCTCTCCGCCCACAGTTCGCGGACCCGCCTGGCAGCCGCGGGCTGGTGGAACAGGAAACGATCGACGGTCGGCCGGTCGACGACGTCCCAAACGGCACCCGGCCCCTCGTCCGCAACCGCAGTACGAATCGCGGCCCGCATCTCGTCGCTCGCGGCGACCGCCTCGAACCCGGCTCCCCACGGCGACGGGGTGAGCGGGCCGGCCAGCGCAGTGCCCTGGAGGATCAGCCGGTCGACGCGATCCGGGTGCGCGACGGTGTACTCGGCCGCGAGGTCCCCGCCGAACGAGATGCCGAGCAGCGTGATCCGCGGTAGGCCGAGATGGCGCCGCAGCTGTTCCAGATCGTCGACCAGCAGCGGTACGGCGTACCTCTCGGCGGGATCGCTGCGGCCTGATCCACGTTGTTCGTAGTACACAACCGGGCCGAGCTGCTCGAGCGCCGGTCCCGTCAACCGCTCGAAGTCGTAGATGTACCCGCCGGGTCCGCCGTGCACGACGACGATCGGCGTACCCGCCCGTGGATCACCGACCACGCGCACCCAGTGCCGTACCCCGTTGAGCACCATCATCACCGCAGTCTCACACGCAAATCCGGTGGTTTCAGCTGGGCGAGCGTTGCTAGGTTCCGGGATGATCAACGACGAACTCATCGATGCGGCCGCCGCCGTGCTGCATCCGTATCACGTCGACGATCGGCTCTTCGGCGACGTGGCGTCGGCACTGCTCACTGAGGCCGGCAACGTGTACGTCGGGGTGTGCATCGACACTGCTTCCGGTACGGGCTTCTGCGCCGAGCACGCCGCCATCGCCGCGATGGTGACCGCACGCGAGTACAAGATCGCGAAGATCGTCGCCGTGTGGCGCGACAACGGCCCGCTGCACGTACTGGCACCGTGCGGCCGCTGCCGAGAGTTCATCCGCCAGATCGACCCGTCGAACCTCGACACCGAGGTCATCCTGGGCAGGCGCCGCACAACGCCCCTCCGCACCCTCCTCCCCGAAACCGACTGGCCGTCACCCGTCGACTAAGCGCTGCTCCGGTCTTGCCGCGGCCAGAGTGCGACGGCGATCGCGAAGAGCGCCACGGCTGCGACGAGGTCGTACAGGTTGCCCCGGCGAACGGCCGAGACCGTGCCTCCCAGCCCGGCGAGAACGAAGAACGCAGCAAGCAACATTCGCAGCACAGTCATTCCCCCACCCCCTACCCGCTAGATCGGCAAACGCCCACGGAGCGTTACGGCGGACGCGCACCACTCACCAACCGTGGCCTGAGGTGCAAGTGCACGCGGGGCGGGTGGGTCGGGAGCGAGGTTGGTGAGTGGTGCAGGTCCGCCTACAGGAGTGCCTTGACCCAGTCGTCGTGGTGGGCCTCGATGTACTCGGCTGTCGGGCCCCAGTGCTCAGCGTGGCCCTCGTCGTACAACCGGGCCCAGGGCTGCTCGCCCGTTTGATGACCGCGCACCAATAGGTCGTACATGCCCCGCGTATGAGCCGCGATCTGCGCCGGGAACGCCCGCCGCTGCTCCGGATCGAGCCCGTACGCATCCACGAGCGCACGCAACCGCCGCCCATCCACCTCGACACTGCCCCTCGCCGTGAACGGTACGAACCCGTGAGCGACGTACCCCAGGTCCCACAACCGCGTCGCCGGCCCCGCGTTGTCCCAGTCGATGAACACCCAGCGTTCACCGTCGCGCACCAGATTCCACGGAGCGAGATCGTTGTGGCAGATCAGGTCGCCGCCGCTCGGGTCCGGGACCGCGACGTCCCACACCGTGCCGGCCGGCGGCTGAAAGCTCTCCATCGCGTCATGCAGCTCCCGAACCATCCGACCGACGCGAGCCAACTCGTCCAGCGAGAACGATGGCGGGACATCGACCAGCTCGCCAGGGATGTACTCGAGAACGTGCCGCCCCTCCTCGTCCCGCCCCAGCGTGCGAGGCGCTCCGTCGAAGTCGGCGAGATGGGTGAGCACCGCCTCGACGCCGGCCGTCTGAACGAGCGCGGGTTTCCGCACCGTCGCGCCGACCCGCACGACCCGATCCGAGACGTTCCCTCCGGTCAGGACCTCTTCGGCTTCCACGCCCGTCATCATGCCCGCCCGGTCGCGTTATCTCGACAGACATTTGCCCGCCGCACCTTTACGGTGGTCGCATGGCAACGGTCAGGCAGTTTCAGGTCACTTTCGACTGCGCGGATCCTGAGCGCGTCGCTCGTTTCTGGTGCGAGGTGCTGGGGTACGTCGTACCGCCGCCACCGCCCGGGTTCGCGAGCTGGGACGAGTTCGACCGCGCGCAGCCGGCCGACCGTCAGGGGTCCGCGTTCGCGTGCGTCGACCCCACAGGTGTCGGCCCGCGGCTGTTCTTCCAGCGCGTCCCCGAAGGCAAGGTCGTGAAGAACCGGGTACACCTAGACGTACGCGTCGGCACCGGCCTCCGAGGCGAAGAACGCCTGGCAGCTCTCGAAGCCGAATGCGCCCGTCTCCTCCCCCTCGGCGCAGTCCGCGGCCAACTACTCCTCGCCGACGAGTTCAACGAGTCCTGCCTCAACATGCAGGACGTCGAAGGCAACGAGTTCTGCCTCGACTGAGCCGACAGGGCCGTACGACAACTAACCGCGCTGCAGCTTCGCCTGTAGCTCGTCCCACCCTGCCCGATACCCGTTCACGGCAGTCGCGCTGGCCACTCGAAGGCCGTCGGCTTCAACCTCGAAGACGTCCGCGGGCCACTCATGCCGCGCAACACCCCAGAAGTCGGTGAACGAGCCGGCCCCGTCGGCCTGCACCAGGAACAGCTCGACCATGACCCCGTCGACCTCGAACGCCCGCTTGTGCGGGAACCGCTTCGCGGCAATCTCCTGTACGTCGTCACGCCCAAGAAACTCATCCACAACCGCGAACCCGTCACCCGGATACAACAGATCAACGTCCCGATGCGCCCGCGGAGCACTCAACCCGAGCAGTTCCGCCGCCCATCCCCCGAACACCCAGGCCCTAACCCCAGCCGCCTCAAGCCACCCAACGACGTACCGCACAAACTCCAGATCATTCCGCCCAACCATCCCCGAACCGTAAGCACCAGACCCGGTCTTCTTGACCTTGGCCCTGGCAGACGGCCAGACTATTATCTGATTAGATAACGAGTCGAGGAGTGCTGACGTGGACAAGGACAGTCAGGCGGTCAGCGAGCAACTGACCCATGCTCTCGCCGAGAGTGGGCTGTCTCAGGCTGCGTTCGCCACTGCTCTCGGTACGTCCGCTTCCCGCTTCTCCACTTACCGCTCAGGAAGGACCAAGCCGACGGCGCAGTTCTTCCTGCGGGCCGGGCGGATTGCGCATGCCCTGCACGCGGCGCGTGAGTATCGGATCATGACGGCCCCGGCTACCGCGACGGCCATCCGCGAGGCGAACGACGAAGACTGGGCGTGGCGAATGCTGCTCCAGGGCCGCGACCACCTGCGCCTGCTGCTCCGTCGTCACGACGGTTCCGAAGCCGCCTGGGAGGCAGCGCCAGGCACGACCGGCCACGCAGGCTTCGACACGCTCCTCGCCGTCCTGACAGCGCACGAATTCGAGGCAGCCGGCGAGGACCCGCCCGACTGGACCAAGGTCGATCCACTCCCCGAGCGCTGGATCCCTGAACATCCGTTCATGGACCGCGACGAGATCATCCAGCGAACCCCCGACTACTTGGCTCAAGCCAACATCTTCATCCCCGCCCGCGACCTGGCAACCGCATGACCGACGCCCGCAACGAATTCAGAGCAGGCGAAATCGTCGACCTCCTCTCCGAACTCGACAACCGCCTGAAAGCACGTGGCATCTCCGCATCGATCTTCGTCGTCGGAGGCGCTGCGATCGCCGTCACCTCGAACGACGATCCACGCCGTACCGAAGATATCGACGCCATCACCCGCGACCAGGCCGTGGTCGACGAAGCCCGCGCGATGGCAAGCCAACACAGACTCCCCGAAGACTGGCTCAACACCCGAGCCGGCGCGTGGATGCCACCTTTGCCGGAAGGTGCGTTGCAACGCAGCGATGCGCCCGGTCTGCACATTACGTACGCCACCGACGAGTTCCTGTTGGCGACCAAGCTGGTTGCCCAGCGCCGCAAGGACGCCAGCGATATCGTTGCTCTCGCCAGGCGCCTCGACCTGGCAGATGCGTCGGCCGCCGACCTCGAACAGGTGATTCGCCGCTACTACACCGACGAGGATGCGCTCGAATTCATCCTGGACGGCAATGACGTCGATCGCGAAATCCATCTCCTCGCCGTGCGGGCCGAGCGGTTGCTGACGAACAGCACGGCCGACTTCGCTCCCGCGATCCCGACCGATCGCGCGGAGACTTCAGCCGTACGTCACCTTGATCGACCGACGTCCCGCGAGCGGAGCTAGCGGCACGGTGGCTAGGCGGGGAAGGCTTTCCAGTGGCCTTCGGAGATGATTTTGGTGGTGCCGTTGGTGACCTGGATCGCGGTTTGGTCGTCGATGGCGTAGGAGGGGCCTTCGATGCCGGCGGCCCAGGTTTCGGCGTTGGCGAGGGTGTTGTTCGGCATGCTCTCGTGGTCGAGGTGCGGGTAGATCGAGAAGTCCACGACGCCCAATGTGCGGTCGTCGGGTGCGGCCGCCCACGAGACGAAGTCGTCGCCGATGCGCGGTGTCATCACCATGCTGCCGGCGCTCACCCCCACCCAGACTGTGTCGGGGAGCGACGGCATGAGGTCGTACAGGCCCGACTCCCGGATCCAGTGGCACAGGTACGTCGCGTCGCCGCCGTCCACCAGCAGTACGTCGGCCTCTCGCACCCACGGCACCCACCGCTCCTCGCCGATGGTGGGCAACGCGGTGAGTTCGAGTACGCCGACGGACGCCCAACCCAGGCGCGGCATGTGCCAAGGCGGCTCGCCGGTGACGGAGCCGCGCACCGCGACAGGCCCGAGCATCGAATGCCCCCACATGGCCGTCGGGATGCAGAGCGCACTGGCCTCGGAGATCGGCTTACCCAGCAGCTCGACGAGCGCGTCATTGATGCTCGGGTTGGTAATTCCTCCGGAGGTGAGAAGCAGACGCATACCTGACTCCTTGTCTCGGCGTCCTCGGCCGGCCGCCGTTCATCTGTTCTACGAACGCCACGTCCCAGATCCGACACCCTGCCAGAAGCACGCCTTCAGATGTACGCCGGAACTGTCGGAGCCGGGCGTTAGCGTCACCGGATGCTGCCCGCGAGACCGCTAGGACCGGATGCCCGAGGCCAGTGGGTCCAGCGCTGGACGTCGCCGGAGTGGACGCAGGCCGCGGACGACTGGGTGCGTTGCCGGCTGGCCGAGTACGGTCGCCGGATCAGCGGCGTACCGGTCACCTACCGGGCCCGTTTCTGGTCTGTCGTGCGGTGCTATCCGACCGTCGAAGGCCTGGTCTGGTTGAAGGAGAACAATCCGGGGCATCGGTTCGAGGCCGGTCTCGTCGCGGTGTTGGCACAGCTCGCGCCGGACGACGTGATCGTCCCGATCGCAGTGGACCGCGAGCGCAGCCGGATGCTGTCCGACGATCAAGGGTCGACGCTGACACGTCCGGACGTTGCCGATCAGGCCACGCGACGCACCGTCGTGCAGGCCCTGGCCCGCCTTCAGTGCACGCTCCTCGGCCGCGTCGACACCGCCGAGCATCCGGGCATCATCGAGCTGGCGCCCATCACGGCCGGCGACCGCGTGCGTGCCGTGGTCCACGAGTGGGCGGCACTACAGCCCGACCATCCGCTGCGACCCGAGCCCGCCCTACTCAGACGAGCTGCGCGCGCCGCCGACGTACTCGATCGCCGAACCGCGTCCCTCAGCAACGCCGCTCCGCTCGACCTGGAGATCAACGACGTGTACCCGGCGAACATCTTCGCGGACCGTTCAACCGGCGTACTGCGGCTCCGGTTCTTCGACTTCGGCAACGCGGTCCGGGGTCATCCGTTCGTCTCGCTGCACGGTTTCCTCGACTCGGTCGTCGAGTGGACCGGCGCGTCGTTGTCGCACGCGCACCGCGAGGCGTTGTACGAGGCCTATCTGGCCGTATGGCGTGATCGCCTGGACGCGGACCCGTACGTCCTCCGGCAGGACCTCGCCACAACCGAGGCGCTGGTCGGCGTCCACAGGCTCGTCTCGTGGCTGCGCCTCGTCCCGTACGCCGATTCGCTCGAGCTGCAGGCCCGCGCCGAGATCCCCCACCAGTACCTGGCCACCGTCGCGGAAATTGCCGGGTAGCCCGTGTTCGCTCGTCCTAGGGTGGCGGTGTGAGCCTCGACATTCCTGAGCAGGTCCGCAAGACGGTCATCGCCGACGGCAACGAAGCTTGGCTGGACGAACTGCCGGGCATCGTCGACTCGCTGGCCAAGGAGTGGTCTCTGACGATCGGGCGCAGTCTGGAGGGTGGTCACGTCGCCCTGGTCGTCGAGGTGACGCTGGATGACGGAACTCCGGCCGTCCTCAAGATCGGTGTGCCAGGCCTGGACATCGGGCCGGAGGCCATGGCGTTGCGCCTGGCCAACGGCGAGGGATGCGCCAGGCTGTTGGGCGAGGACCTGGCTCGGCGAGCCCTTCTGCTGGAGCGGCTCGGGGCTCCGATGTACGACATCGTGGCCGACCCCGCGACCCGCCATACCTTGCTGTGCGACGTGGCGGTTCGCCTGTGGCGTCCGATCAGTCCCGACGTCGACCTTCCAACCGGCGCGACGTTGGCTGAGCTGTACGCCGAGCGGCTGCCGGAACTGTGGGAGCAGGCGGGCCGACCGTGCTCACCGGCCACTGTGGCGGACGCGCTGGAATGCATGAATCATCGTCGCCTTGCACATGATGACCGGTCCGCGGTCCTCGTCCACGGTGATGTGCACGAGATGAACGCGCTGCAGGCGAGTGACGGCAGCTACAAACTCATCGATCCAGGCGGGCTCCGGGCCGAACCGGCGTGCGACCTCGGCACCATCGTGCGCTGCAACCCCGACCTCGGCGACGACCTCCGAACCCGGACCGAGAAACTCGCTGCACGCACCGACGTGGACGCCACCGCCATCTGGGAATGGGGCACCATCCACCGAGTCTTCAGCGGCGTCTACGCCTACACCATCAACTTCCAGCCCTTCGGCCGTTTGCTCCTCGCCGAAGCCGACCGCCTCACGGCCTAAGACAGGGTGATAGGGATGGATCTGAAGTCCCGGCTGCACGACTCCCTCCGCGGGGCGAGAAAGACCACTCTCAGCAAGTTCGAAGGACTGACGGAGTACGACCTGCGCCGGCCGCTGACCCCGACGGGAAGCAACCTTCTGGGGATTCTCAGGCACCTCGGCGGTATCGAACACGCGTACCTCTGCGAGACCTTCGGCCGCCCCCTTCCGCCACCGCCCTTACCGGACGACTGGGACGAAGAGCTCTGGCACAACGGCGACATGTGGGTTCGCTCCACGGAGTCGAGCGAAGCGGTCCTGGCCTGGTACCACGCGGCGTGTGAGCAGGCCGATCAAACCATCCAGGACCTCGATTTCGACTCACCCGGCGAAGTACCCCACTGGGACGAGAACCACAGGTCGACGACTCTCGGCGACATGATCGTGATCGTGCTCGGCGAGGAATGCCGCCATGGGGGTCACATCGACGTCGTCCGGGAGTTGGTCGACGGGCGAGCAGGCTCCGACTACGGCGACTTCGGTGACCCGGCCAGATGGGAGGCGTACGTCGCCAGGGTTCAGGCGGCGGCCGACCACTACCGGGGAATCGGCTAGCTGTCCGGTTCGAGGTACGTCACGCGTTTGCCCAAGGTGGTGGCGTATCCGATCTCGCGGCGGGTGGCCGCTCCGATATAGCCCCCGGGATTCACGATGCGCACCTCGTCCGAGAGGTCGATCCTGCGCAGATGCAGCTCGCCCAACGCCCGCACGAGCGAAGGGTCCGGCACCGGCACGTCAGCGGCCTCCGGGGCCAGGACGATCGCCAGCTCGAGCGTCAAGCGCTTGCGCTCGGCCGCAAACTCCCGTCCGAAGCGCAGCGAACCGCACAGACAAACGACCCTCGGACGATCGACCGGCACGCCAGACATTCTTCCAGAGACGACCCCCGGACACAGCGAATCCCGAGTTCATCGGCGCAATCCGGCCCCGCCTCATGCCCAGTACCGGGAGCAGCCGCTTGACCACAACGCGTGACCTCCGGCCCTTGTAGCGTGATCGATCACGCTGGTCTTCCAGCATGATCGGCTGAGAAGGGATGCCTATGGTTCAGCAGTGGATTCTTGCGTTCGACGCATCGTGCGGAACGTGCACCAGTGTGTCCGATGCGGTTGCGGAAGCATGCGGACCGGGCCTGGAGATCAGACCGCTGGGGGACGCCGACGTACAAACCCTTCGGGTTCGGGCGTTGGGCCCTGACCCGGTGTGGGCACCGACCCTGCTGCGGGTAGACGGCGATCGGGTCCGGGCCTGGACCGGGCGTGCGATCGCGCTGCCACTCGCCCGTCGACTCGGGCCGGCCGCGAGCGCCCGGGTCATCCAGGCACTGGGGAGGCTTCGCCGCCGCGCTGACGGCCGGGCCGATGAACTACCGGGTGCCCCGACCGGTGCGGTGCAGTTGAGCCGAGCGCGCTTCCTGCGACTGTCGGGTGGGGTCGGCGTCCTGGCAGGTATGGCCCTGACCGGCACGATGCCTGCCTTTGCCGACATCGAGAAGCAATCGGCCCGTGACTGGGTCGCGGCAAACCCGCTGCCCGATACTTACGACACCTTCGCAAAGTATCCGCTGACCTTCCGTCGGGAGATCTTCGCCGCTTCCGCGCCCGAGGTCCGCAGCCGGCTGTGGACAGCCCATCTCGACCAGTTCCGCGCCGCCCGGCCCAGCCTTACTCCCGAGCAGCACAAAGTCCTCGACGAGGCCCGTGCCCTCGTCACCCGGCACGAGATCTGGGAACCGGAGCAGGCCGGGCGGTCCGCCGTCACGGCGAGACTCCGCGCCCTGAGGAACGCGGCGATCGAAGCATTCAGCAAGCCAGAGGCGTACGCCGCGATCGCGACGCTCGGCCCCGCCCCTGCCTCGCTGACCCAGACCGCGAGAACCGGCACCGCGGACACCTGCCCCTGCGCTACCACCGATGCTTGGTGTGGAGACCTGCACTGCTACCCCGGAAACTGTGACTACCGCCCGAGCGGCTGCGGCACCGCCTGGGTCGAACCGTGCGACGGAACCTGCAGCTGAACCATCTACCCAGGGAGGGCGGCCGAGCGGTTGGGCCGCCCTTCCGGTACGTCCCGGGAAATACAAAAGCCCAGGTCAGCGGACTGATCCTGGGCTTCAAAGTTGCGCGCTCGGAGGGATTCGAACCCCCAACCTTCTGATCCGTAGTCAGATGCTCTATCCGTTGAGCTACGAGCGCTGGACAACGTCGAGTAACGATACATGGCGCGGGCGGATGTTTGCCAATCGGGTCCGGGGAGGGGTGTTTACGATCCGCGCATGGGTATTGAGGACTTGCTCGGTGGGCGGGATCTGGGGGATGTGAAGAAGGCGGTCGGGTTCGTGATGGAGAACTCGGACGACTTCCAGAAGGTGCTGAATCTGGTGCGCGGGTTGCCGGATGACGCGCTCGGGCTCATCGGGAAGCTGCCGGAGCTGCTGAAGACGATCGGGTCGGGGCTGGCGGAGGCCGGTGAGCAGGCGGCGAAGGCGGCCGGGGCGCTGGTCGGGGACGACGGCGAAGGCGGCGCGCGGAAGGCGCTGGCCGGGAGCGCCGGGACGATGAACGCGGCCAAGGACAAGCTGCACGACGCGGCCGGGATGCTGGCAGGGCTCGCGGGTGAGCTGGACAAGATCCCCGGGATCGGCGACGCGGCGGCGAAGAAGCTGAACGACGGGAGTGGGCAGATCGGCGGGGTCGCGACCGAGATCGAGGCGCTGGCCGGGAATCTGCAGGACCTCTCCGGCATCCTCGCCACGGTGGGCGAGGCGCTGAACGGGCTCGGTACGAAGCTCACCGAGTCCGGCGGCTCGGTAAAGACGCTCCTCAGCTGACACGGCAGGCAACTCCGGTACGCCGACCCGCTCGCTGGGCCGGGCCGGGTTTGGGGGCGTGACCACGCCCGCGGTGGCTGTGGACAGGTTATTTGCTGTTCACAGCCACCACTTCCTGTTCACAGTCACCATTTCTTGTTCACAGTCGGCGCGCGGCGCGGAGGTTGGGGGCGGCGGAGGACCTTCGCGTGGTTAGGGTCGCGGGCATGGGTAGTCGACTGGTGCGGGGTACGGCGATCGGGTGTGGTGTGGCCGCGCTGGTGGGGGGTGGGGTGGGGTTCGCGGTCGGGGAGCCGGTGACGCCGAAGGACATCCTGCCGGCGCGGGCGCTGCCGGCGGATCTGTGTGCGCGGATCGGGGACGTGGCGAACCTGTTGCCCAAGGCATCGTCCGGTCCGGTGACGATGACGCAGAGCGGTACGTCGACGGTCAGCTGTACGGCGGCCGCCTCGGGCCAGAAGATCCGGGCGTACACGTCGGCGAGCCTGAAGGTCACGATCACGGCGTACGGCGGTCTGGACGCCGGCGCGGGGAATGCGCCGTTCTCGCCGACCCAGGTCGCGGAGCGGACGTTCAGCCGGTCGACGATGACGAAGTACGAGGAGGCCCGCCCGTACCCGACCAAGGTCAGCCGGACCGCGAGCGGGCTGGCCGGTGAGTCGTGGGCCGTCCACACGCTGGTGCAACGCGCGGACATCGTCGTACAGGTGGACTACAAGGCCAACCCTGTGGACGCGGACACGGCGCAGAAGGCGGCGCTGGCCCTCGCGGACCGGGCGATCTGGGAAAGCAAACAGTGATGACGAACAGCACGCCGGAGATCCCGGGCTACCAGTTCGATCAGCGGATCCTGCTGCACCCGCTGGCGGAGATGTGGCACGGCCGCACGTTCACCGGGACGGACGTGATCGCGCTCGTCCTCAGTGAGGAGGGCGCCCGGAACCCGACCGTGGTCGACCGCCTGACCCGGGCGAGCCGGGGCGCCGCGCTCGAACCCGGCCGGCAGGAAACCCCGCTCTGGGCGGCCAACTTCGCCTCGGGCCGTCCGTACGCGATCACGCAGCTCGTCCACGGCGAGACCGGCGCCGAGCGCCTGGTCGACCCGCTCGACGGCGTACTCGGGAACGACGACGAGTCGCTGGAGGCGGTCCGCAACCAGCTCGTCGGCTTCGGCGCGACGCCGCCGGTCCTCGTGCCCGGCGACAACACCCAGCGCGGCAGCATCCCGTCGTACGTCGATCGCCCCGAGCAGCCGGCACCGGAACAGGTAGAAGAGCAGCAGGCGCAGACGAAGATCGAGATCGCCCGCCAGTACCGGCGCAAGATCGGGGCCTGGATCTACGGCGTCGTCGCGGTCGCCGTGCTGATCGTGTTCAGCATCGCCTACTCGATCGGCACCGCGATCGGCGGCAGCGTCAAGGAGGAGCCGGCCGAGGCCGCCCCGCCGCCGGCCGTCAATCCGGAGCCGATCGCCTCGAGTGTCCTGATCCCGCCGATCCACCGGGTGACGACCGCGCCGTACAAGCGCTCCGACGGATCGCCGGGCGTCTTCGGCGCGACGTACCCCGCCGGTGCCGACGTCCAGGTCGTCGCGAACGCCGAGCTACCGTTCGCGATCGGCTGGCCGCGGCCGCCGCAGGTGGACTTCCTGGGCGAGTCGTCGCAGCTGATCCTGCGGCGGATCGTGACCTCGACCGAGTACGACCAGGGCGGTCTGAAGAACGCGTTCCGCGCGCAGCTCGCGCTGCATCCGTGCGCGAGCCTGGCCAAGTGCCTGTCCGACCGGACGACGTTCGACCAGCAGTGGACGCAGATCTACAAGACCACCGCGCCGGCGGCCGCGAAGGACGCGCGTACCTGGCTGACGGTGTCGACGAAGGCGCCGTACACGATCACGATGACGCGCGCGTTCCAGAGCGGCGGCCAGTGGTGGCTGGTCGGGGCGATGGTCTACGGCCAGCCCGGTGAGGCCGCGGACATCCAGCGGCTGGTGAACGACATCTGGCGGCAGACCGCCTGACAGACCGGAAAATCTCCTGGAACGGCCCGCGCGAACAGCGCGGGCCGTTCTCATTTTCACAAGCCGAACCGGAAAGCGATTGTCGCGAAAACTTTGTGACCGGGTTCACGTTCTAGGGGTTCTCAGCACTCGCGTCGATCCCGTACCGTAGTACCACTTGCACACTGGTATACGTCCACTGGACGCACTGGTCTGCGACAGATCACACCGCCAGCCAGCTGAATCGAACCGCCGGAGACCCCGGCGGCCGGAGCCGTACCCCCTCAGCGTCGAGGGGCCGCACGGTTGCCGGCGCCGACAGCCGAGAGGGAATGAGCCGCCGATGACGACCACCGCCAGCCCGACCCATACCGAGACCGCTACCTCAGCAGCCGCAACGGAACCCCTCCCGGCAGCGCCGTACGACCTGACCGACGCACCGACCCGCCATGCCGGCCTGCTGGCCTGGGTGGCCGAGGTCGCCGAACTCACGCAGCCCGACCGGATCCACTGGGTCGACGGGTCGGACGCGGAGTACGCGAAGCTCACCGACGAACTGATCGCGGCCGGCACCATGGTCCGGCTGAACGACGAGAAGAAGCCGAACTCGTTCTGGGTCCGCACCGACCCGTCGGACGTCGCCCGGGTCGAGCAGCGCACGTTCATCTGCTCCGCCGAGGAGAAGGACGCGGGTCCGACCAACAACTGGATGGACCCGGCGCAGATGAAGGCGCTGATGACCGAGCTGTACCGCGGCAGCATGAAGGGCCGGACGATGTACGTCGTCCCGTTCTGTATGGGTCCGTTGACGGCGGAGAAGCCGATGTTCGGCGTCGAGATCACCGACTCGGCGTACGTCGTCGCGTCGATGCGGATCATGTGCCGCACCGGCGCCGACGTCCTCGAGAAGCTCGGCGACACGGCGTCGTACGTCCCTTGCCTGCACTCGGTCGGCGCGCCGCTCGCACCCGGCCGGCAGGACGTGCCGTGGCCGTGCAACGACGAGAAGTACATCGTCCAGTTCCCCGAGGAGCGGACGATCTGGTCCTACGGCTCCGGGTACGGCGGCAACTCGCTGCTCGGCAAGAAGTGCTACTCGCTGCGGATCGCGAGCGCGATGGCGCGCGACGAGGGCTGGCTGGCCGAGCACATGCTGATCCTGAAACTGATCTCGCCGGAGAAGAAGGTCCACTACATCGCGGCCGCCTTCCCGAGCGCGTGCGGCAAGACGAACCTGGCGATGCTCGACCCGACCCTGGAGGGGTGGGAGGTCGAGACGCTGGGCGACGACATCGCCTGGATGCGCTTCGGGAAGGACGGCCGGCTGTACGCCGTGAACCCGGAGTTCGGCCTGTTCGGCGTGGCCCCGGGCACCGGCTGGAAGACCAACCCGAACGCGATGCGCACCATCGAGAAGGGCAACTCGGTCTTCACCAACGTCGCACTCACCGACGACGGTGACGTCTGGTGGGAGGGCTACTCGCCGACTCCGCCGGACCACCTGACCGACTGGAAGGGTCGCGAGTGGACGCCGGCCTCGGGCGAGCTGTCCAGCCACCCGAACAGCCGGTTCTGCACGCCGATCAAGCAGTGCCCGATCATCGCCGACGAGTACGACGACCCGAACGGCGTACCGATCTCCGCGATCATCTTCGGCGGCCGCCGCGCCACCACGGTCCCGCTGGTGACCGAGTCGCGGGACTGGGCGCACGGCGTGTTCATGGGCGCGACGCTGTCCTCGGAGACCACCGCCGCGGCGGTCGGCGAGGTGGGCGTCGTACGGCGGGACCCGATGGCGATGCTGCCGTTCCTCGGGTACGACGCCGGCCAGTACTTCGACCACTGGCTGACCGTCGGCAAGCAGCACGACGCGGCGCAGCTGCCGAAGATCTTCTACGTGAACTGGTTCCGCAAGGACGCGGCCGGCAAGTTCGTCTGGCCGGGCTTCGGTGAGAACAGCCGCGTGCTGAAGTGGGTCATCGAGCGGATCGAGGGCCAGGCGGACGCGGTCGAGACGCCGATCGGCCGGGTGCCGGCCGCGGACGCGCTCGACGTCGCCGGGCTGGACATGACGGCGCAGGACCTGGAGATCGCGCTCGACGTTGACGTCGAGCAGTGGAAGGCCGAGATCCCGCTGATCGAGGAATGGTTCGCCAAGCTCGGCGACACCGTTCCGACCGAGCTCAAGGTCGAGCTCGACCACCTGAAGGCCCGGCTGGCCTGACGAGCACCGGCCGCCGAGTCGGAAGCCGGCGGCCGGGCCAGGCCCCGTCTGGTGATCCAGACAGGGCCTTACAGCGCGGCGCCCTGGATCATCCGCCGGGGCGCCGCGCTGTGTTGTCCGCGAGCACCCGCCGGACCTCGTCGTCGCTCACCGACGAGAAGTCGCGGTACGCCTGCCCGACCGCGGTGAAGTACCGCGGGATCCAGGCGCACACCACCTGATCCGCGACCCGCGACAGCCGCCGGCAGCTCTCGATGCCGCCCACGGGTACGGCGACTATCACGCGCGCCGGCCGATGGCGTCGTACTGCCTCGACCGCGGCACGCATCGTCGCACCGGTCGCGAGGCCGTCGTCAATCAGGATGACCACGCGGTCCCGTACGTCGATCGGCGGCCGGTCCCCGCGGTACGCCTGCTCGCGCCGGCGCAGCTCCCGGACCTCCTGCCGGCGTACGGCCTCCAGCGTCTCCGGGTCGACCTCCGCAGCGATCGACTCGTTGCGGACCACGTGCAGTTCCTCGCCGACGCCGGCGATCGCGCCCATCGCCAGCTCCGGCTGGCCGGGCAGCCCCAGCTTGCGCACGATCAGTACGTCGAGCTCCGCGTCCAGGGCGTCCGCGACCGGACCCGCGACGGGTACGCCGCCCCGCGCCAGCCCGAGGACCAGGACGGAACCGCCGACCGATCCGAGCTCGTCGGCGAGCACGCGGCCCGCGGCCGCCCGATCCGGGTACGGCCTCCTCATAGCGCCCATGATCCACGTACGTTGACCGCATGCGAACCGTGGACATGAAGATCGGTGTGATGCTTCCGCTCGGAGCCGGGGACGGGCCCGATGGCGGGATGCCCGGGTGGAAGGACGTGCGGGCGGCTGCGGAGGCGGCCGACGAGGGCGGGGTGGACTCGGTCTGGCTCGCGGACCATTTCCTCTACCGGGATCCGGAGGGCCAGATCTTCGGCATGCACGACAGTTGGACCCTGCTGAGCGCGATCGCCGCGGTGACGTCCCGGGTCGAGCTCGGCAACATGGTGCTCTGCGCGTCGTTCCGCGACCCCGGCCTGACCGCGAAGATGGCCGCCACGCTGGACGAGGTCTCCGGCGGCCGCCTGACGCTAGGCGTCGGCGCGGGCTGGCACGACCCGGAGTACGAGGCGTTCGGCCTTCCCACAGACCACCGAGTGGGCCGCTTCGCCGAATGGCTCGAGATCGTGGCGCGCCTGGTCCGTGGCGAGACGGTCACCTACGAAGGCAAGTACTACAAGGTGCGCGAAGCCAACCTTGACCCAGCCCCACCCCACCAGATCCCGATCCTGGTGGCCGGCCACCGGCCCCGGATGATGCAGCTGATCGCCCAGTGGGCCGACGCCTGGAACACCGCCTGGTACGGCGCCCCGAACCTGCAGGTGGAGGAGCGCCTGGAAACCCTCCGCCAAGCCCTCCAAACCGCCAACCGCCCCGCAGAGGCAGTAGCCCGCACCGCAGGCATCATCGTCCGCGACCCGGACCAGCAAGCCCCCGACCCCAACCCCAACGCCATCCCGGTACAAGCCCTCCCCGAAACCGCCGAGGCGTACCAGAAGCTAGGCGTCAACCACCTGATCGTCTCCCCAGAACCCATGACCCCCCGCTCGATAGAGCGCATAGCGGAAGCCAAACGAGAGCTGACCAGCTAACGGTGAAAAGAAGGAGCTCCCTGGTCTGCGCTTCCGCAGACAGGGAGCTCCAAGGAGCGGAGGCGGCGGGATTTGAACCCGCGAGAGGGGGTAACCCTCAACCCGCTTAGCAGGCGGGCGCCATCGACCGGACTAGGCGACGCCTCCTCCGACGGTCCACTCAGGGAGCGGACACGACGACGGCCAAGAGTATCCGCTCGACCGGTCCGGGAGCAAAGCGGGTCGCCGGGCACGCTGGGTCGCTGACACGGCACGTTGCGGTAGTAGCCCACAGCCCCTGTACCCTGACGAACATCGACGGGGGTCGCCAGCATCACGTCAACCAACGCGTCAACCAACTGGGTGTCGTGGGCGTCTGAAGTACCGTGGGCTGCCTGGCGCGGCCGACGGAAGGGTCGTGACGTCGTCGATCAGGGAACGGAGCCATGTCGCGGAGTACTCGCGCAGCCGGTCGGAGGGCAGCGCCTCGTGCCAGCCGGTCCCGGGCCCGAACGCACCGTGCCCGGACGGCGTCGAAGGCGATCAGCCTGACCCTGCTCAGCGCCCTGGTCCCCGGCTCGGGCCTGCTGATGGGCGGCCGGAAGAAGCTCGGCGCGTTCGTCCTGACGATCAGCATCGGCCTGCTGCTGATCGGCGCGTACGTCGGTCTCACGCACCGCGACTCCGTCCTCGCCCTGCTCGTCTCCCCGCGTCAGCTGCTGGTCGCGACCGGTGCCGTCGTCCTGCTCGGGATCGGCTGGATCTGGACCGTGGTCGCGTCGCACAAGCTGCTCCGCCCGGTCAGCATGACCTACACCGGCCGGCTGGCGGGCTCGATGTTCGTCGGGCTGCTGTGTTTCGCGATCGCCGTACCGACGACTGTCGCGGCGCAGACCGTGATGGCGCAGCGTGACCTGATCGGCAGCGTGTTCCAGTCCGAGGGCAACTCGAAGAGCGCGACCCGGCCGAAGGTCGCGAACGCGAGCGACCCGTGGGCGAAGATCCCGCGGCTGAACCTGCTGCTGCTCGGCGCCGACGACGGCGTCGGCCGCGAGGGCACCCGTACGGACACCGTGATCGTGGCGAGTATCGACACCAAGACCGGTGACACCGCGCTGATCTCGCTGAGCCGGAACTGGATGCGGATGCCGTTCCCGGAGAACTCGCCACTGCACAAGGCGTACCCGGACGGCTTCTGGGACCCGAACCTGGGCAACGTCGAGCAGCCGGAGTACTACCTGGACGCGATGTACGAGAACGTCCCGAAGGCGCACCCGGGGATCCTCGGCCAGACCGACAACGAGGGCGCGGACGTGGTCAAGCTGGCCGCGAGCGCCGCGCTCGGCCTGGACATCGACTACTACATGCAGGTCAACCTGGCCGGTTTCCGGCAGATGATCGACGCGCTCGGCGGCATCACCGTGAACGTCAACTACCGGGTGCCGATCGGCGGCGACTACGGCGCCGGCCCTGGGTCGAACAGCGAGAAGAAGCCGAGCGGGTACATCGAGAAGGGCCCGAACCAGAAGCTGGACGGGTACCACGCACTGTGGTTCGCGCGCGGCCGCTACGGCCTCAGCGACCCGTCCCGGCAGGAGCGGCAGCGCTGCACGATCCACGCGCTGGTGAACAGCGCGAGCCCGCAGGCGCTCGTCACGTCGTACCAGCAGATCGCGAAGGCCGGGAAGCAGCTGCTGCGGACGGACATCCCGCAGGAGATCCTGCCGGCGTTCATCCAGCTCGGGCTGAAGGTGAAGAACGCGAAGGTCGCGAACATCGACCTGGACAAGGACAAGAACTTCCCGAGCGGCAAGAACCCGGACTACGAGGCGATGCGGGAGATCATCCAGAAGGCGATCTCCCCGAAGACCGCCCCGGTCGCGTCGACGCCGACGGCGACCAAGAAGCCGACCACGGCGCCGACCTCCGGCAGCACGAAGCGGCCGACGACTCCGCCGAAGACGACCGCCACCCCGGGCGCCGCGCAGAACCTGAACGACGCCTGCGCGTACAACCCGAGCCAGACCGGAACCAACTGATCCGGATTTGGTGAACCTCTCCCAGGGAAGTATTGGACCAAAGTGAAGATTGGTCACACCTGGGGGTGACTGTGAGGCGTTCGGTAGCGGTTGTGGTCGGAGTTGCGGCTCTGCTCTGCGCAGGCTGCAGCAGCAACGCGGACAGTGCGGACGCGCCCTCGGCAGGGGGTACGACGACCAGCTCCAGCCCGCCACCGCCTTCGTCAGCGGCACCCAAGCCGGTCCCCAAGCCGACACCGACTCCCGTCGCGCTTTCGGTGCCGATGTACCAGCGGGCACTGACCAATGTCGAGAAGGTCCTCAAGCCGTACGTCGCGCGCGTGATGAACGCGCAGACGGTCGCCGCGTTCGACGCGTCCCGTGCCCAGCTCGCCGGCGCCGTCGTACTCGAACGCCGTGAGCTCGTGAAGATCACGCCGCCGCGCGGCCTGGTGTCCGCGCATCCCCAGGTCCTCGACGCCTTCGACGCGTACGCCGGGAACGTGGCGACCGAGCTGACCAAGGCCGGGGAGACGAAGACCAGCTGCGGTCTGCCGAAGGCGCTGGACGTCCGGCTGTACGAGGCGAAGAGCGGCGTACGGCTCGCCTACGCCCAGCTCGCGCAGGGTGTGCAGACGTCGATCGGCAAGGGTGTGAAGTTCGGTGGGCTGTCGGTGCCCGCGAAGCTGGCGCAGCCGGCCGTGTTCGGCGGCCGGGGCGAGAACGGCGACGTCTTCCAGCGGTCCGGCTCGCGCGGCTCCGGCTCGCTCCGGATCATCAACGCCGGCTCGGACATCGTGGTCGTGGTCACGGCGAGCAATCCGCGCAAGCCACAGGCGTCGATCTACGTCCGGGCGAACAAGTCCGCGACGCTGAACGGGATCCGCGGCGACTACTGGGTCTATTACAAGACCGGGACGAACTGGGACGCGAGGAACAACCGGTTCACCGAGAACTGTTCGTACTCCAAGCTCGAGCGGTTCCTGGACGGGTCGTTCTCGTGGACGCTGACGCTCAAGTCGATTGCCGGCAACACCCAGGCGTCCGAGACGGAAGCCTTCTGATCCGGTCGCCCCGGCCGGATGAGATCCTGTGGCGATGCGTACGACGTACCGGATGCGGGCCGGACGATTCCTCGGGATCCTGGCCGCTGGACTGATCATTCTCGGGGTGGCCGCGGTGCTCTGGGCACTGGGGCTGCCGGGTGTGGCCGTCTCGGTGTTCGTCACGCTCGGCGGGATGATCGCGCTGGCCGGCCTGTGGATCCTGGTTCGGCCGCCGAAGGTCGCGCGGCTCCGCGACGGCGACCTCGAGGTCCGCGGCCTGCGCACGCCCTGGACCGACATCACCGAGGTCGGCCGGGTCGAGACCACGCACGGCGAGGCGATCGTGCTGCGTACCAAGAACCCCGACCACCCGGTCCTGCTGCCGGTGTCGTGGCTGGCGCCCGGGAAGGCCGAGAGCCTGGAGACCGCGCTGCGGGACAAGCTGAACGCGGCCCACGGGTACACGATCTGGGACGGGACTGCCCCGGAGGACACCGGCAGCGCAGAATGATGCGGTGCTTTCCTTCGAGCTGTCGTACGACGAACTCCTCACGTACCAGGGCACGAACCCGCGGCCCGCGGACTTCGACGCGTTCTGGGACAAGGCGCTACTAGATCTCGACTCGGTGCCGGCCGAGGCGGAGTTCGTCGACGCCGTCGACTTCCCGCTGACGACGGCGACCGCGCAGCACCTCTACTTCACCGGGACCGGCGGGTACCGCGTGCACGCGAAGGTCCTGCGACCCGCCGAGCCGACCGGGCCGGCCGTGCTGCTCTTCCACGGGTACGGCGGTGAACAGCCGGCCTGGGTCGACCTCCTGCCGTACGCCGCCCGCGGGTTCACGGTCGCGGCGCTCGATGTGCGCGAGCAGGTCGGGTTCCGTACGTCGTCGCAGGCCTCGAACAGCTTCTCGCTGCATCACCACCTGGTGCACGGGCTCGACGACGGGCCGGACGGGCTGCTCTACAAGCACGTCTTCCTGGACACGCGGCGCCTGGCGGACCTCATCGGCGAACTGCCGGAGGTCGACGCGTCCCGGATCGCGACGACCGGATGGAGCCAGGGCGGTGGACTGTCGCTGGTTGCGGCGGCGCTGACGCCGTCGATCAAGTACGTCGCGAGTGTGTTCCCCTTCCTGTCCGACTATCAGCGGACGTGGGACCTGAACCTGGAAACGTCGCCGTACGACGAGATCGTCACGTGGTTCCGCAAACGCGACCCGCGGCACCTCCGGCAGGAGGAGGTCTTCACGACCCTCGGCTACATCGACATCCAGCACCTGGCGCCCCGAATCCAGGCCGAGCTCACCCTCTTCACCGGCCTCGAGGACCAGATCTGCCCACCGTCGACCCAGTTCGCCGCCTACAACAAGGTGACCTCCCCCAAAGAGCTCCGCACCTACCCAGACTTCGGCCACGACGACCTACCAGGCGCCCGAGACGACATCTACCAACTGATCGGCACCAAACTCTGAGCACCGCGGTTGGGACCAGCCCATCCGTTCAAAGGGAGATCCGGCTCTCCTGCCGTGTGTGTGGGTGTCTGAGCGCGGCGCGGCGCGGGCGGTGTGCGCCCCCCCACGCCGCGCTGTGAGTTGTCGGGCCATGAGACAGGTTCTGGTGGGCTGGGACACGGTATTTCGTGTCCACTGCGCCTTGACGCTGTCCGCGCCCCCGGCATTAAACTCCGGGCCCAGACCACCGGCCACCTGGTGACTCCCGACTCAGCCCTGCCGACCCACACATGCGCCACAAGAGCCGGATATCCGGCCTTGTGTTGGATGTGTGGGCGAGGATGCCGGGTTAGGGCTCGGGTGGGTTGTGCTGCGGGTTGTGCAGGTCGACAGTACGTATACGTCCACTGTCCGGCGATCCGGCCTGCCGTCCGGTGCGGACGGGCGGGCAGTAGATGCATACGTCCTGTCGAGCTGCCGTTTTCGGCGCCGGATATCCGCGCGATGGCAGGGTTCTCCTGAGCTGCGCCTCGAGCCCGCACATTGACCATATGTACCCTTGCGGTTACGTACCCAATTGGGTACATTCGACGTCATGGATGTGGTGTTGCAGGCGTTGGCGGATGGGAGTCGGCGGACGGTGTTGGGGATCTTGCGGGATCATCCGGCGACGGCCGGGGAGTTGGCGGATGCGTTGCCGATTGCGCGGCCGGGGGTGTCGCGGCATCTTCGGGTGTTGCGGGAGGCCGGGCTGGTCGACGTACGGCAGGAGGCGCAGCGGCGGATCTACAGCCTGCGGCCGGAGGCGCTCGTCGAGGTGGACGAGTGGCTGGAGGGGTACCGCGCGCTGTGGCGGAACCGGCTGGATGCGCTGCACACAGAGGTCGCTCGCGGAAAGAAGGCACGGTCATGAAGATCCTGGGGACGATGCGGGCGCTCGACGAAACGCGTGGTGCGGTGCGCGTCGAGGATGTGTACGACACGGATATCGAGGACCTGTGGGCGGCTTGCACAACGCCCGAGCGACTCGAGCGCTGGCTCGCGCAGGTGTCCGGCACGCTGCAGGAAGGCGGGACGGTCGATGCCGTCTTCACCAGCACGTGGAGCGGTCCGGTGCGGATCGAGGTCTGCGAGGCGCCGCACCATCTCCTGCTCACGACGGAGCCGGGCACTGAGGACGAAGGCCAACTCGAGGCCTGGCTCACCCCGGTGGGCTCGCGAACCAAACTGGTGGTTGAGGAGCGCGGGCTGCCGGTCGGCTCGCTGCACTTCCACGGCGCCGGCTGGCAGGTCCACCTGGAGGACCTCGGCCGTTCGCTGGCGAACGACGGTCCCGCGCACGACAGCCGGTGGTCGGCGGAGACGCCCGCCCCGGCCTGGCACGCACGCTGGACCGAACTCACCCCGGCGTACCGGCAGACCGATGTCTGACCGCATCAAGCTGGAGGGCACCACGGTGAACGCGCCCGACGCCCTCGAGCTCGCCCACTTCTACGCCGAGATCACCGGCGGAACCGCCAGCGGCACGTCACACTGGGCGTCCGTCACGGGTCCCAACGGGGTGCTGTCGTTCCAGCAGGTCGAGGATTTCCGGCCGCCAGAGTGGCCCGGCAACGACGTACCCATGCAGATGCACCTCGACTTCCTCGTCGACGACCTCACCGCAACGGGCGCTCGCGTCATCGCAGCCGGCGCCAAACTCCTCGACTACCAACCCAACTCCGACCACTGCTACGTGTACGCCGACCCCGCCGGCCACCCGTTCTGCCTCTCCACCTGGGACACCGAAACAGCAGCTAGAGGAGGAACCAGTAGTTGACCGTCGCCCCCTGAGTGGCAAGCCCACCACCGAGCGAGTCGTACAGAGCCCGCGCAGGAGCATTCTCGGCCCCGGTCGTGAGAAACATCTTCCCCGCCCCAGCGGCCCGTCCCGCGGCCATGAACGCACCCATCAGAGCCCGCCCGATGCCCCGCCCACGATGGGATTCAACGACCTCCAACTGGTGCAGATAGAGCATGCAAGCGCCGTCGGGCCGAGCGAGCTGGTAGCCCCAGCACCAGCCGGTGATGTCGTCGGCAGCGGTGGCCACGAAGGTCAGAGTCCCTGGTGTTTCCAGGTAGTCGGCGTCGGCGTCCGCGTTCATGAAGGTCCGCATGGCGCGTGCGAGCAGCTCGGCGTCCGGCGTGACAACGGTCATTCATTTCCGCCAAGTGATCGAGTAGCGAAAGAGGAGGTGGCGACGGTAGGTCGAGCCGGGGAGGAGTTCCGCGGCGAGGGCGCGCATGTCGTGGAACGTGACGGGTGGCGGCCACACCGTCGGGGACGGATGCTCCCAGTGGCCCTTCGTCGCTCGGTGCGCGCACGCCGCGGTGACGGCAGCTGCCGCGTACGGGAGGTCGCGCGGCGTCGTACGCGCCAGACCGACTACCACCAACGCCCCTCCCGGACGGACGAGCTCACGCATCCGAAGCAGCCCTGCGCGGGCGTCGACGTGGTGCAGCGTGGCGACCGACGCGACCAGGTCGTACGACTCGGGCTCGAACGGATGCTGCAGGAAGTCGCCGTGCACGTACTCGATCTCGTCCCCGCGGGCGGACGCCAGCTCGAGGCTGGGTGTGTCGAGGTCGATCCCGGTGACCTTCGGGACGACGCGGCGCAGCTTCCGGGCGAGCATGCCTTCGCCGCAGCCGATGTCCAGCGCCCGTTCAGCGCCGTGCGGGACGGCTTTGAGGATCTGCGGGTGGTAGTGAATGTTGTGGTTCCACGGCTGCTTCATCCGCGGTGCAGCGCGGCGTCGATCGCGGCGGACAGCACCTGGTCGTCGTCTGCCTGCCAGGTGTGGTCCTGCGCGCACGTCCAGTTGTCGGGTTCGGCTGGGATCACGCAGCCGAACAACCGGACCCGACCGGCCGCGGCGGCTTCCCGTGCGACAGGCGTGGGCAGACCGTAGAGGATCGGAATTCCGCGCTCTCCGCACACCGGGCAGACCGGAACGTTCGCCATACCGCCAAGGTACGTCACGCCCCGGCCACCAAACACGGAGAACGCCGGGCAGCTCTCCGAGGAGAGGTGCCCGGCGTCGTGAAACCAAGTAGCTCCGCAGTGCCGGCCTGGTGAGGCATGGTCAGTACTGCGCAGCCGCCTAATTGGCCTCTTTTGTTGCCCAGTAGTGCCATTGCGGGGAAGCGACTGGGGAGCGGGCCAGCCCGTCCGGCCAGGTGGCCGGCAGGTCGTGACTCCGCGCCGCGTAGAGGATCACCTCCGATGCGCAACGGTCACCACGGACGGCGACCCGGGCGGCGGTCTCGGCCCGCATGTCGGCGAGGTAATGGATGGCGGGCAGGAACTCGGCGCTCAGTCGCGGGCTGAGCCGGCCGACGGGTTCGTCGTCGAGCCGGATCTCGGCCACGATCCGGTGCCGGTCCTGAAAACTGTCCTCCTCCTCGATCGCGTGCATGGTGGCGTACGCCCAGCACTCGCCCTCCGCGCGGAAGAACGGCGCCAGTACGTCGGGATGCACCTCGCTACCCGGTACGACGATGCCGCTGCCGGGCGGGAGCAGGTGAAAACTGCCTGGCGGGGGCAGGTTCACCGGCATGAGCATGTGCGGCTGCCCGAGGGCGACCGCGACACTGGCGTGGAACTCGGTGCCCTGGGTGCCCTTACCGTCCCAGTCCGCCGGCTCCCACTCGCTGACCCACAGGTGGCAAGGGACCTGCGGTTGCAGGCCTTGTGCCACCAGATCTGACAGCACCGGGTGGTACCGGTGCGCGTCGTCCCTCGGCAGATAGCCGACAACCTTGCCCTGCACCCGGACGGCGATCGACCGCGGGTCGAAACGGTTGTGCGGTTCCGGGACGAGGTCCGCCTCGGTGTCCAGATCTGCGCCGCGCGCGGGGATGGGGTCCGGGAACAGGCTTCGGATCGCCTGCTCGTGCGGGGCCTCCCGCACGACTTCCTGACCGCACCACAATGCGTCGCCCCACAGACTGAACGGAATCAGTTCCATGTGCCCTCCAGTCCTCACTGACCGGCTTTACACGGCTCATCCCTTTCAAGGCCCTGGCCGTTACACCGAGTGAGCGTATGAAAACTAGACTGCCCAGTGAAGAGCCGTTTCACGCATGGTGCAAGAGTCTGATACGCAATGGGTATCCGCCGGTCCGGACTGTGGACGCGAATCGTCTTGTGCAGCGAGCGAATCGGCGAAGATCGTGCAAATGCACGGGAAGGAACGTCATGCACGGCAGTGGTTCAGGCACTCGGTCAACGGTTGACGCCGAAGCGATCGAGGCCGCCATCAAGCGCTTGGACGGCGTCGCAGTCCGTACACCGTTGCAGCGCAATCTCCGTCTCTCGGAGCGCACCGGCGCCCAGGTCTGGCTGAAGCGGGAGGACCTGCAGATCGGCCGTTCCTACAAGCTGCGCGGCGCGTACAACCTGATCGCGCAGCTCGACGACGCGGCCAAGGCCGCCGGCGTGGTGTGCGCGAGCGCCGGCAACCACGGCCAGGGGCTGGCGTACTCGTGCCACATTCTCGGTGTCCAGGGCAAGGTGTACGTGCCGCGGACCACGCCGCGCCAGAAGCGGGACCGGATCGGGGCGCTCGGCGGCAAGCAGATCCAGGTGATCGTCACCGGCGACACGTACGACGACGCTGCCGCCGCAGCGATCGCGGAAAGCACCGCGACCGGGGCGACGATGGTGCCGGCATTCGACGATCCGAGAACCGTTGCGGGGCAAGGGACCGTGGCGATCGAGTTGGTGGAGCAGCTCGGCCACGCTCCCGACGTACTCGTGGTTCCGGTCGGCGGCGGCGGTCTCGTTGCAGGGGTTGCAACCTGGATCGCCGAGCGGCATCCCGGCGTACGCATCGTCGGGGTGGAGCCGGGTGGCGCTGCAAGTATGGCGGCGGCGATCGCGGCCGGCGAACCGGTGACGTTGCCGCAGCTGGACAGTTTCGTCGACGGTGCCGCCGTACGCCGGGTCGGTGACGCGACCCTGCCGCTCGTGCAGCAGGCCGGCGTCGAGCTGATGTCCGTGCCCGAAGGGCTGGTGTGCTCGGAGATGCTCGCGCTCTACCAGACCGACGGCCTGATCGCGGAACCGGCGGGCGCTTTGTCGACAAGTGCCCTGGGCAACGGTCTCGACGTGCGTCCGGGTGAGACCGTGGTCTGTCTGCTGTCCGGCGGGAACAACGATGTCAGCCGGTACGGCGAGATTCTCGAGCGCTCGCTGGTGTACGAAGGCCTCAAGCACTACTTCCTGGTGACGTTCCCGCAGGAACCCGGCGCCCTGCGCGCGTTCCTCGACGAGACGCTCGGCCCCGACGACGACATCACGCTGTTCGAGTACGTCAAGCGCAACAACCGCGAGACCGGCGTCGCCCTGGTCGGGATCGAGATCAGTGCCCGGGACGACCTCCCGCTGCTGCTGTCCCGCATGGAGGCCGCCCCGCTCGACATCGAACGCATCAACCCGAACTCACCAGAATTCAGGTACCTGATCTGACGTTGCTCAACCCCGCGTGTGCTTCGGGTTCCGCGGGTCGTGCGGATGCCGGCCGTCGTCCCAGTCCGGGTCGACCGGCTGGCCCTCGCGGTTCTGGGAGCCGTCGTCCGGCCAGAGGTTCTGGGCCTGACTGCGGTGCTCGTCCGATTCCGCGCGGGCGTTCTCGGCGGCATCGCGGCGTTCGGTCGCTCCCGCCGACAGCCGGCGCGCCTCGGCCGTCTTCTCGTCGGCGGCGGCCTGCGCCTTGCGGGCCCGCGCGTCCACCTCGTCGGCGACCGCACGCTGCTTCTCGGCGTGGGTTGCGCTGGCTCGCGCCTGCTGTTCGTGCTCGTACGCCTGCTGCTCGGCCCGATGCTGCGACTTGCGCGACATCGCGCTCGCGATCAGTGCGACCACGATGACCAGTACGGCGATCGCGACGACGATCCAGACAATGGTCATTCCGTCCATCGGTCCTCCTCGGCTTGATGATCAGAACCCCCGGTACCCGGAGCCGTCGCCGCCTAACTCCTCCTCGGACGCCCCCTCACACCAGGCCGCGGCGGGCGGCCCAGACGATGGCTTCGATGGCGGTGCTGAAGCCGAGGCGGTCGCAGATCAGCCGGGTGCGCCGGCGGACGGTGCGTTCGGACAGATCGAGGCGCCGGGCGACGCCGTCGACCGGGAGGCCGGTGGCGAGCAATCGGAGGAGTTGCAGGTCGTCGTGGCTGATCTCGCGCGGCGGCACCCGTCGCGCGAGCGGTCGAAGTTCCTGGGGGAGGACGGTCATGCTGATCACCTTGTTCCGAACACCCGGGACTCGGCGGCGTCCCAGTCGGCCGGTTTTCCCTGCGGGTCGTAGCGCCGCGGAGAGTGTGTGGATCGGACCAGGGCGCGCATCGCGCTCAGGTCCGGGAAGGGCTCGCCGAGGGCGCGAGCTTGGACGAGGACATTGCCCAGCGCGGAGGCCTCGACGGGCCCGGCGAGGACGGGTACGCCGCAGGCGTCGGCGGTGAGCTGACAGAGCAACTCGTTCTGTGAGCCACCACCGATCACATGCAGTACGTCGACCTCTCGGTCCGCGATCGTCTGCGCGGCCCGCAACGTCCGGCGGTACGCGAGCGCGAGGCTCTCCAGGATGCAGCGCACCGCCGAGCCACGGTTCCGCGGTGGCTCCTGCCCCGTCCGGAGGCACTGTTCGTCGATCCGGGCCGGCATGTTGCCGGGTGCAAGGAATTCGGGTGCGTCGGGATCGATCAGGACGGCGAACGGCGGGGCATCGGCGCCCGCGCGGAGCAGATCGTCGAGGTCGGCGCCCCAGACCCGTTGGCATTCCTGGAGGATCCACAGCCCCATCACGTTCCGCAGGAACCGGGTCCGTCCGTCGACACCGCCTTCGTTGGTGAAGTTCGCCTCGCGAGCGTCGTCGGTCAGCACGGGCGCGTCGAGTTCGAGTCCGACGAGCGACCAGGTACCGGAGGAGATGTACGCGAACCGCTCACCGACAGCGGGTACGGCGACCACAGCCGACGCCGTGTCATGCGATCCGACAGCAATCACCGGAGTCCCCGCCGCCAGCCCGGTCTCATCGGGCAGCACACTGCCGATCACCTCGCCGGGCTCGCGCAGTGCAGGAAACACCGGCCGCGGCAGCCCGGCTCGCCCGATCAACTCATCACTCCAGTCGCGGGCCAGCACGTCGTACAGCTGGGTGGTGGAGGCGTTGGTCCGCTCCACACCGATCTCGCCCGTCAGCCAGTAGGCCAGGAGGTCAGGGATCATCAGCAAGGTGATGGCGTCAGCCGGCAGTTTCTCGGCGGCAAGCTGGTAGATCGTGTTGAAGGGCAGTTGCTGGAGACCCGTGACGGCGTACAGCTCGGTCGTGGGGATCGTCGACAGGACGCGTTCCATCACGCCGTCGGTGCGGGAGTCGCGGTAGTGGACGGGGTTGCCGAGCAAACGGCCGGCGTCGTCGAGCAGTCCGTAGTCGACGGCCCAGGAGTCGATGCCGATGCTGTCGATCGGGCCGGCCACGGCGAGACCTTCGAGGATCGAACGGTAGAGGTGCAGGACGTCCCAGTGCAGCCGGCCGCCCACGCGCACCGGACCGTTCCAGAAGCGGTTCAGCTCACGCAGCTTGAGTACGTCGGCGCCAACCTCGCTGAGCATCACCCGCCCGCTCGAGGCCCCGAGATCCACCGCCGCGACGCGCTTCATACCGATACCTAGCGGAGGAAGGCGGCGGCCACGCCGGCGTCGACGGGGATGTGCAGGCCGGTCGTGTGCGTCAGGTCCCCACCGGTCAGCGCGAACACCGCGGCTGCGACGTTCTCCGGCAGCACCTCACGCTTCAGCAGGGTCCGCTGCGCGTAGTACGCACCGAGCTCCTCCTCCGGTACGCCGTACACCGCGGCCCGCTTCGCGCCCCAGCCGCCGGCGAAGATGCCTGATCCGCGAACGACGCCGTCGGGGTTCACGCCGTTGACCCGGACGCCGTACTCGCCGAGCTCGGCCGCAAGCAGCCGAACCTGGTGCGCCTGGTCGGCCTTGGCGGATCCGTACGCGACGTTGTTCGGGCCGGCGAACACGGCATTCTTGCTGGAGATGTAGACGATGTCGCCGCCCATACCCTGGTCGATGAGCACCTTCGCGGCCGCCCGCGAGACTAGGAACGAGCCTTTCGCCATCACGTCGTGCTGCAGGTCCCAGTCGCGATCCGTTGTCTCCAGCAACGACTTCGAGATCGACAGCCCGGCGTTGTTGACGATCAGGTCGACACCGCCGAACGCCAGCACCGCCTCGCGCAACGCGGCCTCGACCGCCGCCGCCGACGACACGTCCGCACCGACCGCGACGGCCACGTCGGTGGATCCGATCTCCTTCGCCACCGCCTCGGCCGCGGCCTGGTCGAGGTCCGCGACGACAACGCACGCACCCTCGGCGGCCAGCCGTTGCGCGATCGCCTTGCCGATCCCGGACCCGCCACCGGTCACGAAGGCGACGCGGGTCGCGAGCGGCTTCGGCTTGGGCATCCGCTGCAGCTTCGCCTCCTCCAGCGCCCAGTACTCGATCCGGAACTTCTCCCGCTCGTCGATCGGCGCGTACGTCGACACCGCCTCGGCGCCCCGCATCACGTTGATCGCGTTCACGTAGAACTCGCCGGCCACCCGCGCGGTCTGCTTGTCCTTCCCGAAGCTGAACATCCCGACGCCCGGGACGAGCACGATCGCCGGGTCGGCGCCCCGCATCGCCGGGCTGTCCGGCTCGGCGTGCCGGTTGTAGTACGCCGCGTACTCCTCGCGGTAGGCCTCGTGCAGTTCCTTGAGCCGCGCCACCGCGTCCTCCACCGAGGCCGACGGCGGCAGGTCCAGCACCAGCGGACGTACCTTGGTACGGAGGAAGTGGTCCGGGCAGGACGTGCCCAGCGCGGCCAGCTCGGTCAGCTTCTCCCGAGCGGTGAACTCGAGCACCACGTCGGAGTCGTTGAAGTGCCCGACCTGCGGCTTGTCCGTCGATGCGAGACCGCGGATCACCGGGGCAAGCGCGGCCGCTCGCTCCCGGCGTTCGTCGGCCGGCAGCGCCTCGAAGCCTTCGACGACCGCGCCGAACGGCTCGGCCTTACCGTTCTCGGCGAGGAAGCGTTCCGCCGTGCGGATGATCTCGAGCGAGTTGGCCTCGCACTCCTCGGACGTGTTGCCCCATGCGGTGATCCCGTGGCCACCGAGCACGCAGCCGATCGCGGCAGGGTTCTCTCGCTTGACCGCAGCGATGTCCAGCCCGAGCTGGAACCCGGGCCGCCGCCACGGGACCCACACCACGCGGTCGCCGAAACATTCCGCGGTCAGCTTCTCGCCGTCCGCCGCGGTCGCCAACGCGATCCCGGAGTCCGGGTGCAGATGGTCGACATGAGGGGCATCAACCAGTCCGTGCATCGCGGTGTCGATCGACGGCGCCGCACCGCCCTTCCCGTGCAGGCAGTAGTCGAACGCGGCGACCATCTCGTCCTCACGGTCCACGCCCGGATAGGAGTCGACCAGTGCGTTCAACCGGTCGAGCCGCAGTACTGCGAGACCCTTGGACGTGAGCGTGCCGAGGTCGCCGCCGGACCCCTTCACCCACAGCAGTTCGACGGGCTGCCGGGTGACCGGATCGGTCTCCGTGCCCTTCGCCGAGGTGTTGCCGCCGGCGTAGTTCGTGTTGCGTGGATCGGCACCGAGTCGGTTGCTCCGCGCAACGAGTTCGGCTGCGGTGTCGCTCACTGTCATGCTCCCCATCCGGCTTGCTGACCGTCGGCGCGGTCCTTGGTGATCTGTTCGAAGTAGCCGCTGCGCCTGTACGCCGCGACCGGGTCCGCGTCCAGGCCCTGCGACTCGCGCAACTCGGCGAGCAGTGGGCGGACGTCGGTGTTGTAGGCATCCATCAACGCCGCGTTCGCGCCGAGGACGTCACCCGACTGCTGCGCGGCCCGCAGTACGTCGCGGTCGACCAGCAGCGCCTTCGCGGTGGCCTCCTGGACGTTCATCACCGAGCGGATGATCGCAGGGATCTTCTCCTCGATGTTGTGGCACTGGTCGAGCATGAACGCGATCCCGCGGTCCGGGTCCAGCGCGTCGCCGCGGACGATCTCGTTCATGATCCGGAACAGCTGGAACGGGTCCGCGGCCCCGACCATCAGGTCGTCGTCGGCGTAGAACCGGCTGTTGAAGTCGAACGCGCCGAGCTTCTTGGTCCGGAGCAGGAACGCCACGATGAACTCGATGTTCGTCCCCGGCGCATGGTGCCCGGTGTCGATACAGACCGTTGCCTTCGGCCCCAGTTCGAGACAGTGCGCGTACGACGTACCCCAGTCCGGCACGTCCGTGGTGTAGAAGGCCGGTTCGAACAGCTTGTACTCGAGCAGCATCCGCTGGTCGTCGCCGAGCCGGTCGTAGACCTCTTTCAGCGCGGTCGCGAGCCGGTCCTGCCGGTCCTGGATGTCGTCCTGGCCCGGGTAGTTGGTGCCGTCGGAGAACCACAGCTTCAGATCGCGGGACCCGGTCGCGTCCATGATGTCGACACACTCGAGCAGGTGGTCGGTGGCCTTCCGGCGGACCGCGGGATCCGGGTTCGTGACGCTGCCCAGCTTGTAGTCGTCGTCCTGGAACACGTTGCTGTTGATCGCCCCGAGCCGGACGCCCTGCTCCTTCGCGTACGCCGCCAGCGCCGCATAGTCGTCGACCTTGTCCCAGGGGATGTGCAGCGCGACGCTCGGCGCGACGCCGGTGTACTTGTGGACGACGGCCGCATCGGCGATCTTCTCCTCCGGCGACCGCGGCACCCCGGGCTGGCTGAACACCTTGAACCGGGTGCCGGAGTTCCCGAACGCCCACGAGGGCAGCTCGATCTCCTGGCGGCTGAGGGCGGCCTTCACGGCTTCGGTCGTCATGCTTCAGTCCTCTTTCAAGTGGAAGATCTCGGGCAGGAGCAGGAACGACTCGTCCGGCGGCCTGCCGTCTGTGCCGGTGAAGAATTCGGTCATCTGGGCTTGCCAGCGGGTGTTGACGTCGGTCGCCGCCATCGCCTTCTGCGCCGCCTCCAGGTCCGCGGACTCGACGTACCCGATCAGCAGGCCGTCGTCGCGGAGGAAGAGCGAGTAGTTGTGCCAGCCCGAGTCCCGCAGCGCGGCCTGCATGTCGGGCCAGACGTCGCGGTGCCGTTCGACGTACTCGTCGAGGCGGTCCGGACGGACCTGGAGGCAGAAGCAGTAGCGATTCACGAAGGAGCCCTCAGAAGTTGAACTGGTCGATGTCGGCGGCGGTGAACTCGATCGACACGCCGAGGCGACCGAACCTCTGGTCGGCGCGGTGGACCATCGCGGTCCGGTCGATGGTGTTGAAACGACCCAGCGGATGGCTGCCCGTCGCGATGTTCTCGGCCACGGACAGGTCCGGGACCGCGACCGCTCCGAAGGACTTCGACACCTCTCGCACCCGCAAGATCGGGGAACCGTCGGGCATGGTCACCTCCGTCCCGGGCCAGGAGTTTGGATGAAAGGTTTCAAGAGAGTGCACTGACGCTAAGCTCGCACCCCAGGGGCCGTCAAGAGCCCGCCCAGGTTTTGCGGCCGATCCTGGACTCGTGCTGCGGAGAATCCGCGCGGAGCGGGTATTCTGCGGCCGCTAAGACGTTTCAAGTGCTGTCAGTGTGCTGCCGGTGTGCTGTCAGTGTGCTTCAGGTGCGGAGGGAGGTTCTCGTGTCGGTCGACGATGCGGAGGCCCTGCCCGAGCGCACCCGGCGGCGCCGTACGCCGAAGCCGCACGCGGCCGGGGTGAAGGCGGTCGCGGCGGCCGCCGGCGTCTCGCTGGGGACCGTGTCGAACGTCCTGAACCGTCCCGAGGTGGTCAGCCCGCTGACCCGGGCGAAGGTCGAGGCGGCGATGGCCTCACTCGGCTTCGTCCGCAACGAGTCGGCGCGCCAGCTGCGGGCCGGCTCCAGCCGGATCCTCGCGTACGTGATGCTCGACGCCGGCAACCCGTTCTTCACCGATGTCGCGAAGGGTGTCGAGGAGGCGGCGCAGGCGGCCGGCCTGTCGGTGTTCCTCTGTACCAGCAGCGAGGACGCCGACCGCGAGGCGGCGTACCTCGATCTGCTCGAGCAGCAACGCGTCCAGGGCATCCTGATCACGCCGATCGACCAGAACTCGTCCCGGCTGCGCAAACTGCCCTCCCGCGGTACGCCGGTGGTCGTGGTCGACCGGGCACTCGACGACGCCTCGCACTGCTCGGTCGCGGTGAACGACATCCTCGGCGGTGAGCTCGCGATCTCGCATCTGCTGGAGCTCGGCCACGAGCGGATCGCGTACGTCGGCGGACCGAACACGATCGGGCAGGTCATCGACCGCCGCGACGGCGCCCGGCGCGCACTGCGCACCGCGGGGAAGCCGACGGCGGATCTGATCGAGTTGACCACCGGCGCGCTCACGGTCGCCGAAGGTAGGGGCGCAGGGCAACGACTTGCGGGGCTCCCGGCGGATCGCCGGCCGACGGCCGCGTTCTGCGCGAACGACCTACTGGCGTTGGGGTTGCTGCAGCAGTGCGTGAGCCTCGGGCTGCGGGTACCGGAGGATCTCGCGATCGTCGGGTACGACGACATCGAGTTCGCGGAGGCGGCCGCCGTACCGCTGACCTCGGTGCGTCAGCCGCGGCAGCTGCTCGGCCGGACGGCCGCCGAGTTGTTGCTGGACGAGTCGTCGAACCCGGACCACGAGCACCAGCGCGTGACGTTCACACCGGAGCTGGTGGTCCGCACGTCAACGCGCGGGACTCTCTAGCGCGCGGGACTCTCTAGTCCGTACGCCGCCAAGAAGACGTCGACCGCACGGTCGGCGAGATCTTCCAGCTCACCGGGCTTCGGGCGCTGTCTGGTGCCCGCGAACATCGCGCGGTTCATCGGCTTGTACATGACCAGACCGGCGAACTGGTACGCGGCCAGCGTCGGGTCGTCGAGCTGCTTCAACAGACCGCGGTCGCTCAGGCGGGTCAGCGCCTGCCCGAGTGCGTCGAGGGACTTCTCGAAGCCGCTGGTGAACCAGGCCCCGCAGACTTCGGGGAACCGATCCGCCTCGGCGATCACGAGCCGGCGGAGCTGCAGGACGCTGTCGGCGGTGAGGCTCTGGAGCAGGCGATGCGCCAACGCACGCAGGGCTTCGCGCGCGTCGACGGCTCCTTCGAGCGTGTCGACGTACGCCTGGTGGAGGCCGTCCAGCAGCTGGTCGCTGGTGCCGAGGACGATCTCGGCGAACAGGCGCTCCTTGTTCTCGAACTGCTTGTAGACGGTTTGTTTGGAGACGCCGGCCTTGGCCGCGACCTCGTCCATGCTCGCGCCGAGGTACCCGTGACTGAGGAAGACCTCGGTCGCCGCGGCCAGGATCGCGCGGCGCTTGCGGGGCGTCCGGCCCTCTTCCGGTTCCATGCCGAAAATCATACTAGACAGTCCAGTTCTCTGCCTAGTACTGTACGGTCCAGTTCCCATCCAGTGAGGAGAATGACCATGAGCACCGTGACTTCGGCCGACGGCACCACCATCGACTTCGACGCGTACGGCGAGGGCAGACCGCTGATCCTGATCGACGGTGCGACCGCGCACCGCGCCGTGAACCCGTTGAACGGCGAGGTCGGCGAGCTGCTGACGGACAGCTTCCGGACGTACGCGTACGACCGGCGGGGCCGCGGCGCGAGCACCGACACCGCGCCGTACGCGATCCAGCGGGAGATCGAGGACCTCGCCGCCCTGATCGAGACTGCATCGGTTGAGAGTGGCGGCCAGCCGGCCATCCTCTTCGGCTGGTCGTCGGGTTGCCTGCTGGCTCTGGACGCCGCGGCCGCGGGGCTACCGGTCGCCGGGCTGGTGTTGTTCGAGCCGCCGGTCGTCGTGGACGACGTACGGCCGCCACTGCCGTCCGACTACGTCGAGCAGTTGGATGCGTTCGTCGCCGAGGGGCGTCGCGACAAGGCCGCTGAGCTGTTCATGACCGCGGCCGCCATGATGCCCGCCGAAGCGATCCCGGGGATGAAGCAGTCGCCGTACTGGGCGCCGGTCGAGGAGGTCGCGCACACGATCGCGTACGACGGCCGCATCATGGGGACCACGATGTCGGGCAACCCGCTGCCCGCGGACCGCTGGGCCGACGTGAAGGTACCCGTCCTGGTGCTGTACGGCGACAAGACCTGGCCCGCGCTCTCCGCCGGCGCCACGGCCGTGGCCGAGCACCTACCGACTGCGACGCTGCGGGCGATCCCGGGCGAGAACCACGGGACCGAGGCGGCGACGCTGGCTCCGGTACTGCGGGAGTTCGCGGACTTGACCTAGAGCGCACTCCAGATTGTTGGATCGTGCGCATGCTGAATCTTGCGCTGGGCGCGATGGAGTACGGGACGCGGATCGACGAAGAGACCTCGTTCCGGTTGCTGGATGCGTATGTGGACGCCGGCGGGGAGTGGATCGACACCGCGAACTGCTACGCGTTCTGGCAGGACCCGAGCGGACACGGTGGACAGAGCGAGGAGCTGCTCGGGAGGTGGTTCGCGCAGCGGCCCGGCGTACGAGACCGGGTCAAGCTGGCGACCAAGGTCGGGTGCGAGCCGCTCTGGCCCGGCAGCTACCCCGAGCACGCGGAAGGCCTTGGCGCGAAGGCGATCGACGCCGCCCTCGAGACCTCGCTCCGTCGTCTCGGTGTCGACCACATCGACCTCTACTGGGCACACCGCGACGACAGGTCCACTCCGCAGGAGGAGACGGTCGCCGCGTTCGGCAAGCACGCCGCGGCCGGCACCATCGGGCGCCTCGGGCTGTCGAACTACGCACTGTGGCGTGCCGAGCGGATGCGCGGTCTGGCGGGTGAGCTGGGTGTGATGGCGCCGAGTGCGCTGCAGTTGCGCTACTCGTACCTGCAGCCGCGGCCGTTCGTCCGCGACCACGCCCACGACCACCGCTTCGGCTGGATCACCGACGAGGTCCTCGACTACGCACAGAACAACCCGGAGCAGCAACTGTTCGCCTACAGCCCGCTGATGTCCGGCGCCTACGAGAACCGCGCCGACCGCCCCATCGACCCAGCCTTCGACCACCCCGGCACCACCCGCCGCCTGGAAGCCCTCACCGACCTGGCCACCACCCTCAACACCACCCGCTCCGCAGTAGTCCTCGCCTGGCTCACCGCAGGCACCCCCGCCATCACCCCCATCGTCGGCATCAGCACCCCCACCTACCTCACCACCGCCCTCTCCGCCGCCCACCTCACCCTCACCCCGGAACAACACCGCCAACTCGACGAGGTCTGGTAGAGACCAGATTCCACGTCACCTCTTCACGTTGCGTGACGACAGGCGTAGGGTGCCGTGCTCAACGGGGTGATCACGGTGATGCGGGCCTGTGGGGGGTCTGCCGTGACGAGTTCGTGGGGGATGGCAAATGGCAGAGGAAAGCTGGCATCAGGCACGCCTGATACCGACCTCAGGAATCAACGGTGCCGACGAACAGGAGCGCCGGGCGACCTCCGCTCTGCTCGCCGTGATGTCGTCGGTGCGCGAGTTCGGCCGGGTTCTGACCCAGCCGTTGGGGGCACCAGCAGGGCAGCTGGAGACCTACATCGAGGTGCCGTTCTACCTAGGCGAGCGGCGCCTGTACCCGGACGGACTTCTGCGGTCGCGGCGCGGCCAGAAGGAATGGACGGCGCTCGTCGAGGTGAAGACAGGCGTCAATGCACTGGACGCGGAACAACTCGAGGCCTACCTCGATATCGCCCGTGAGCAGGGATTCGATGCCGTCATCACGATCTCGAACGAGATTCCGGCCGTCGCCGGGCTGCATCCGACCACGGTCGACAAGCGGAAGCTCAAACGGGTCGCCTTGCACCATTGGTCCTGGTCGATGGTTCTCGCAGAGGCCGTGCTGCAGAAGGAACATCGGGGCGTCGCCGACCCTGACCAGGCTTGGATCCTCGGTGAGCTGATCCGCTACCTCGAGCATCCGCGGTCAGGAGCGCTCCAGTTCGACGACATGGGCCCCTCGTGGGTGACAACCCGGGAAGCCGTTGCCTCCGGCACACTCCGCCCGGGCGACAAGTGCGCACCCGAGGTTGCCGCTCGGTTCGATGCGCTCCTCACGTACGTCAGCCTTCAACTCGGCCGGAAGCTCGGTGACGATGTCACGCCGTCGTTGTCCCGAAAGGAGCTGGCCGATCCCGTACTGCGCTCACAGTCATTGGTGCAGTCGATGAGTACTCACGGGACCCTTCAAGGTGCGATCAACATCCCGAACGCGGTGGGGCCGCTGATGGTCACCACGGACCTGCGGGCAGGAATTGTCACCTGTCACGTCGACATCGCCGCACCGCGGGATGGCCGGGCCACAACCCGGGTCAACTGGCTGCTGCGCCAGCTCAGGCACGCACCTGACTCGACGAGACTCGAAGCGTTCGTGATGCATGGTCGCGGGGCCGGTACGGCGGAGTTGCTGCGTGCTGTCCGTGACCAACCGGCATTGCTCATCGAGGACCCGAAGAAGGACCTCCGCTCATTCCGGATCGCGCTCGGATCACCGCTCGGCAGTAAGCGTGGGCGAGGTCGCGGCTCGTTCATCGACTCGGTGGAGAACGCGATCAACTCCTTCTACGGCGACATCGTGCAGGACCTGCGGGCGTGGACGGCCGTGCCGCCGCGACTGCGCGAGGTACCGGAGACATCGGACGAACGACCGTCGCTGACATCCACCGCGTTGTCGTCACAGGACGGAGCCGAATTGTCGTCTGAGGCCGCGGCCGCATCCGACGAGATACTTCGGCAGCCCGAGAACGGTCAGGTGCTCGGCCCGGACGCGCCACCGAACACGGACGGTGCCGGGCCTTCCGCACCGAGTCTGCCCAGTAGCTGGCCTGGAACGCCTGAACCATCTCTCTGAAGATCATCCTCAATCAACGCTCCCGTTCGACCCGGGATCGGTGAGATGGTTTATGGGTGGACAGGGATTCGTTCTGGGGTCTGGTCGAGGATGCGCGGGCCTCGGTGGATGACACCGTGGCTGATCCGGACGGGGTTGCGGACGCGCTGACCAAGGTGCTGGGTACGGCGGAAGCCGAGGAGATCGTCGGGTTCGGGACCGAGCTCGCGCGGTTGCAGGTCGAGTCGTACCGCTGGGATCTGTGGGCGGCGGCGTACCTGATCAACTCCGGCGCTTCGGAAGACGGGTTCGACTCGTTCCGGGGCTGGCTGCTCGCCCAAGGCCGGGAGGTGTGGGAAGCGGCGCTGGCCGAACCGGACTCGCTCGCCGACGTGGTGGACGAGGACCGGCCGGAGGGGTTCGAAGGCTTCGACGGGGAAGGCATGCTGCACGTCGGCAGTCACGCCTACAAGAATCTGACGGGCGACGAGCCGGCGTACTGGAAGGCCGTCGACCGCGATGCCCCGGACACCCCGGATCTTCCGGCCGGCAAAGAGATCGACTTCGACGACGAAGAAGATCTGCAGACGCTCCTGCCGCGGCTCGCCGCGCTGTATCTCGACGCCTGACGCCGGCATTGCTTAAGGCAACGGCATCTCCGGATGCCTTGCCTCACAACGGAATCGCGGCGGCTTTGCGATTTGTCGTGTTCGAACATTTGTTCTAATATAGACGCATGACAGCGGTTGGCGTGGCACAGGAGCAGTGGCCTTCGTGGCTCACGCCCGAGCTGGCCGCCCGGATGACCGCTGAGTTGTCGGCGGAGACGGCTGCGATGGAGGCCACGGGCTCGCTGGTTCGACCCGATGACCTCTACGACCCCGAGGATCCGGACTGTGCGAGTGGTCCGCGGTTCTTGGATGAAGAGGATCTGTACGACGACCTGCCGCCGATGTCACGGGTGGACGGGCTGGAGTGGGAGTTGTGGGCCGGGGCCGAACAGGACGAGGCCGAACGCGAGATGCTGCGGCTGAAGGCGCCGGCGTGGGCGTTCCTTCCG
>NZ_SJKA01000016.1 GCF_004331435.1 Kribbella sindirgiensis | reverse complement strand
CGCCGCAGCCGACGAAGCCGCGGCGGCCGCCGACGACCGCGGCGTCCACATCGGCCGCGGCGACGGCCACGGCAACAAAACCATCTACATCAAAGCCGCCGCCGCAGCCGTGAACCGCTGCAACGCGACCATCACCGACATCGCCGAAGCCCTCAAAACCTTCGGCGACACCCGCCCCGTCCAACACCGCCGCGCCGACGCCATCGAAATCCTCGCCGACCCCCGCTACACCCAAGAACTCCTCAACCAAGCCCGCAACCACCCCCACCCAAACCCCACCACCCCACCAACCAGCCCCACCAGCCCCGAACCAGCCACCCCCGAACCAGCCACCCCCGAACCAAACACGCCCGAACCAACCAGCCCCACAACCCCCGACAGCCCCGCGGCCCAGAACGACGCTGTGCAGGACGACTCGGTGGCGCAGAACGCGGTGGCGCAGAACGCCTCGGTGGTTCAGGACGAGGCGGCAATGCCGAACGCTCTGCCGCTGCAAGACGGCGTGGTGCAGGACGGCGTGGTGCAGGACGGCGTGGTGCAGGACGGCGTGGTGCAGGACGACGTGGTGCAGGACGACGTGGTGCAGGACGACGTGGTGCAGGACGACTCGGTGGTGATGGAGGACGTGGAGCCGGTGGGTCCGCCGGACGATCCGTGGCTGGAAGCCGCCGCGCCCCACGATCCCGACTCACCGACCGACCCGTTCGACCGGCGAACATCTCCCGGTCCAGCGGACCCGCGAACCGAACCCGACCAGGGTTCGGCGATGGATGCTGCCGCGCTGCGAGCACTCCGCGCCCGGCTCGCGCAGATCAAGCAAGACGCCTACACCGACCCGAGCTATCCCGGCCGCCCCACCGGCCCCGTCGTCCCGACCATCCCGCCCGGCACAGTCCGTCCGGCCGACCCGGTGGACCCGGTGGACCCGGTGGTTTCGGGTAGCACGGCTCCCCAGGGCGCCGAGGGCACCCCAGGCGTCCAGGACGACCCGGCTGACTCGGCCAGCCCAGGCAGTCCGCGTGACAGGTCGCCGGGATCTCCGAGGCCGCCGATCCTGGAGACTTCGGGTGACTCGGGCACGTCAGGCGAGCCGGGCAGGTCAGGCGAGCCGGGCAGCTCGGGTGGCTCGGGTAGATCAGGTGATCCGGGCCAGTCGGGCGAAGGCGGGTGCTCGGATGTGCCGGCGCGGCCGGGTGACGAGGTCAGGGGACAGGTGCGTCCGGGTACGGGGCGGGTAGACCGGGCGCGGGCTGGGCAGGTGCGGCCGGGGCAGACCGAGGTGGTTGTGCATCTCACCGATTACACGCTGGCTACCGGCAGTGGCGTACTGCGTGCCGAGGACATCGGGCCGCTGCTCGCGGCCCAGCTCGGCGAGCTTGTCGGGTACGGCCCGTACACCGTCAAACCGGTCATCGACCTCAACGACGCCGTCAGCGTCGACGCGTACGAGATCCCCACCCGGATCCGCGACCGCGTCCGATTCACCCACCCCGTCGAACTCTTCCCCTACGGCACCCGCGAAACCACCAACACCATCGACCTCGACCACATCAAGACCTACGACCCACACGGACCCAGCGGACAGACCAGCACCACCAACCTCGCACCCCTCGGACGCTTCGGGCACCGAGTGAAGACCCACGCGCGCGGATGGAGCGTGCGCCGGATCGACAACAAGACCCTCGAATGGAAGACACCCCACGGCTTCACCTTCCACGTCGACCCCACCGGCACCCACCGAACCGACCCATGAGTCCCCGTCAGTCCCCGTTGGGTCGCCGCCGCATTCAACTTGCGCGCGGCTAGGTCGATGCCCCGGGCCCTCGTCCTGCCCGCTGCCCGCCCTCGCCGCCCGCCCCCGCCGCCCGTCGTCTCCTGCGCCGCGGGCTCTGCCTCAGCACTTCCTGCCTCAACTCGTCCTCAGCTGTTCATGCTTCACCCCGTTCGCGCCCACCTCCCATCTCTCTTCTGCCGCGGCCCGTGGTCTGACCCGTGAACGCGTGTGCTGCGTGACTTATCCCGTGAGGCTCGGGGCGCCTGCGGTGGTACGCCTGCAAGCGTGATGGGCAGAGCGACCGGATGGCCGGGAGGGGTCTTGTGCGGGAACGCGTGGGCAGTCTGGTGTGGACGTCGTCGGTCACCAACGAGTTGGCTCAGGCCGCCGGCAGCGTCGCGGGGGTGGACCTGTGGATCGACAAGACTGCTTTATGTCGAGGGCAGCGTGTCGGGAGGTTGAATGTCGCGAGTACTGATCCGCAATGTTTCTGTGCTGGTCGTTCCTGAGCAGGGGGAGTGTCGGGTCGACGAGGCGCAGGACATCCATGTGCAGGACGACAGGATCGTCGCGATCACGCCAACAGGCGGCCTAGCCGCGCCAGGAGCGCCGGGTACGAGGGAACCGCTCTTCGAGGTGATCGACGGGGACGGGTTGTTGGCGGTTCCTGGGTTGGTCAATTCGCATACGCATAGTCCGATGGTGATGATGCGGGGGGCGGCGGAGGACTTGGCGATTGAGGACTGGTTCAATCGGCGGATTTGGCCGATGGAGGTGAATTTGACGGCGGAGCGGGTGCGGGTCGGTGCGCGGTTGGCGTGTGCGGAGATGTTGCTCGGTGGTGTGACCACGTTCGTCGATCACTACTTCCACGCCGACCAGATTGCCGCCGCAGCGATCGAGTCCGGGATCAGGGCGGATCTCGCCCCGACGTTCTTCTCCTCGGCAGGACAGGACGCGATCGACGCCGCGTTCGAGATGACCCGCGACCTGAGCACAAGACATCCAAGGATCACCGCGAGTCTCGGTCCGCACGCGACGTACACGGTGACCGACGAGGATCTGCGGCGTACGGCGGATCGAGCCGACGGGCGACGGATCCACCTGCATGCGGCCGAGACCGTCGACCAGACGCGGGCCTCGGTCGAGAAGCACGGTGTTACGCCGATTCAGGTGCTCGAGCGGACCGGTGTTCTCGAGGCCGGGGCGCTGATCGCGCACGGCTGCGGTATCCGGGAGGAGGATCTGCCGATTCTCCAGCGGTACGCCGACCGTACGACGGTGGCGTCCTGCCCGAAGGTGTATCTCAAGCTCGCGATGGGCGAGGTGACCCCGATCAAGGGACTGCGGTCGGCCGGCGTCGACGTGGGCGTCGGGACGGACGGGGCCGCCGTACACAACACTCTCGATGTCTGGGAAGCGATCCGCATGGTCGCCCTCACCCAGAAGCAGCGTGAACACGACGCCGAATGGATGACCCTCTCCGACACTCTCCGCCTCGCCACGAGGGGAAGCGCTGCGGCCGCTGGGCTGACGGACCAGATCGGCGTACTCGAGCCCGGCCGCCAAGCCGACATCGCCCTGGTCGACCTGAGCGCACCGCACAACCAGCCGATCCACGACCCGCGCGCTGCGCTCGTGTACTCCGTGCGAGCCTCCGACGTGGTCACCGTGCTCGTCGCCGGCCAGGTCGTGGTGCGCGATCGCCAACTCACGACCATGGACCTGACAGAAGTACTGGCCGAAGCGAAGGACCTGGCCCACACCCTCGTCGACCTCTCCCAAGGCGGTGCCGTCCAGCACTACGCCCCGTGATGCACACTTCTCCCTATGCATGCGGACCTGGGTTCCTGGCGGAGGGCGCCGTTCACCGGCGGCGGCCTGACCTATGACTGCTTCGAGAAGGGTGAGGGACCTGGTGTCGTGCTGATCCCGGAGATCCCTGGGCTCACGCCCGAGGTGGCCGCGTTCGGGGAGCATCTGGTGAGCGAGGGATTCACGGTCGTGATCCCGTCGCCGTTCGGTACGCCGGGACGCCCGGAGACCACCGGGTACGCGCTGGGGGTGATCGCGCGACTGTGTGTCTCGAAGGAGTTCCGGTGTTTCGCGGCGAACGCCGAGCGCCCGATCACGAAGTACCTGCGAGCCGTCGCGACCGATCTGGCCGCGCGGACACCGGGCCGCGGGGTCGGTGTGATCGGGATGTGCTTCACCGGAGGGTTCGCGCTCGCGACCGCGGTCGAGGACGTGGTGAAGGCGCCGGTGCTGAGCCAGCCGTCGACACCGTTCGCGGTGAGCGCGAAGCTGCGGCGTGATCCTGGACTGTCGCAACAGGAGCTCGAGGTGGTCAAGGAGCGCACGCGGACGGATGGGCTGTGCGTCCTCGGGATGCGGTTCAGCAAGGACCGGATGGCGCCGGCCGAGCGGTTCGTCACGCTGCGTGCACAGCTGGGTGACGCGTTCGAGGTGATCGAGCTGGACTCGGCGCCGGGCAACCCGGACGGGTACGGGCGCGGCGCGCATTCGGTGCTCACCCGGGACCTGCGCGACGACCCTCCGAACTCGGCGTACCACGCCCGGACGCGGACCGTGGCGTTCCTCCGCCACCACCTCGAAAGAAGCTCCTGACAGCAACGGCCCGGCGACGGTCCGTGGGGAAATGTCAAAACCACGTTGGGTAACCCGCACGGTGTGATTTGGTGCCCCTGGGATGGGGAATTCTGGCACTGCCTGGGGGTTGATCGTTGCGGTCCGCAAGTGCGGGGGAGCGGTGGGTCACGCCGTTGTTGTTCCTCTGGTCGTGGGTACCGCATACATGGCACGATCAGCCACCAGAGGCACTACAGGGGACGCGCAATGGCGGGTGTCATGCACTGGACGAGTGAGGCTGTATGAACGGGCGGACAGCGCAGGAAAGCCGGATCCCGATGAACGGGATCGGACCGGCCAACGGAGCTAATGGTCACGCTCCGCAACCGACCACTGACCTTGAACCACCATCGGAGTGGCACGCGGAGCAGCAGGTCGGTGAGATCCGCCTGGACCAGCCGCAGGACGTCGTACCGCGTTCGGACTGGCTGTCCGAGGTGCGCGACCGGCCGCGGCAGCAGAGCGGTACGACGCTGCGCCAGTTCAACACGCCCGTCCGGGTCGACGAGATCGCGGTCGCGGCGATGACGCTGGCCGAGGATCTGCACGCCGCGACGCAGAACATGCCCGAGTCCGTCGAGTTGCGGCGTTTCCGGCGCGACCTCGACCAGGCCGCGACCACCTTCCGCGACCTGGCGAGCAAGCTGGAGGTCACCGCCGGCAAACTCGTCCGGCTGGCCGCGAACGAGGGGCAGGCGTGCGGCGTCGGCTGGGGTGTGTGTCCCGAGCACGGCCTGACCCTGATGAACGTCGGTGACACCGTCACCTGCCACGTTCTCGGTTGCGGCCGCGAGAACGAGGGCGAGGTGGAACGCTGCGTCCACCCGGTCGGGTACCGCGTCGTCGACGCCGCCGGCCCGTCCCTCCTCACCTGCGCCGGCCACGCGATCGCCTGCCGTCTCTACTTCGACAACCCGGTCATCACCGCAACCGCCGACAGCATGGAGCTCTTCTAGGAGATCCGGCAGGACGTCAGGTGATCGTTCGCGTTCGGCGACAGCGCGACGAAGTTCGGTGTGTCCGCCGTACGCACCCAGGACTGCCCGCTGAAGTTGTCCTCGGCGTAGATCGTGACCGTCCAGCCTGACGGGATCTTCACCGAGGAAGCCCAGTTGTCCTGCACGCCGGCGGCCTGTAGTTGCGCCCGGGTGTAGGTGCCCTTGGAGAGCGCCGCGCCGGCAGCGCCGTCGTAGTCCACGTGCTCGTAGAAGATCACGCCGGCAGGTCCTTGGACCGGCATCGGTACGGTCGGGCGCACCGAGGTCAACGGTGCTTGGCCTTTGAACATGCGGCCGCCGTCATTGGTCAGCCGAAGGTAGTAGTCGGAGGAGCATGGGGTGCCGTCCTCGTCGAGGGCGCGGATGCCTGAGCTCGCGGGGATCCAGGCCGACGTCTCGGCGGTCTTGGCGATCTGGTTGCCTTCGTTGAACTCGTCGAACATCGAGATGTACAGCCCCTGCACGCCGACGCGGGTGAGGTTGTAGAACTGGCGCCACATCAGGTCGCCGTGCCGCCGGTGCCCGGACTGCAGGTCGCCGGGGATCACGCACGGCTGGTAGTCGATCCCATGGGCGTTGCAGTCCGCCTGGTCCTGCTGATTCACGTTGTTGTAGTAGTGATCGGCGCCCGCGATGTCACTGATCCGCCCGACCATCCACGGCGACAGCATGTTGAACGCGTGGTACACGTCCAGGTACCCGGGTCGCGAGTCCTCGTTGCCCGGCCGCCAGTGCGTCGGTACGCCGCCGATCACGTAGCAGCCCTGCCCCTTGAACCAGTTCACGACGTCCAGGCAGACGTCGGCAGGCCACGCCTTGTTGGGCTCGTTGAACCCGAACCCCCAGATGCAGACGACGGGCTTCCCGTTCTGCCGCGCGTACGCCGGTGACGACGTGTACGAGCTCATCTTCGAGGTCCAGTCCGCCTTCATTTCCGACTGCATCGACGTCCAGGCCGTCGCGTCGTACATGATGTAGAACTTCCGCCCGTACTGCTCCGCGGCCTGCCGCACCTTCGCGGCCATCGCGTCCCGCGTCGGTCCTTCGCCGCCGGTCGGGTTGAACCGCTGCAGCGCCGCCGTGTCGCAGCCGTTCTGCTGCATCCACTGGAAGTGCGTGTTCACCGTCTGCTGGTCGTACGACGAGAACAGCCGGGCCGCCTGCCCGTTCCCGAGATTCGCGTACGCCGTCTGGTACGTCGACGTGAAGTCCCGGACGTCCGGCCAGCTGACGATCGCGGTGTTCGTCGGCGACGGCGGCTGGCCCCAGTTCTGGCTCCAGTGCCACCACCCGTTGATCGGTGCGCCGTCGCCGGCGCAGGCGAACCAGCCCTGGTAGCCGACGGTGACCTTCCCGACGACGTCGCCCGGGGGACTGGCGGCGGCGGCGACCTGGGGGGCGAACTGGGACTTGCCGGCCAGAGCGGCCGCGGCGGTGGAGGCGAGCAGGGTACGGCGCGTGAGCTTCATGGGGTGCTCCTGGTGGGGGCGGGCAGGAGAGCGTGTGGCGAGCGTACAAACGTCGACAAACTCTTGCAAGAACTTGACTGTTGCGGAACTCTTGACGACCTCGCGGCGTGAACTTAGTTTGTTGGGTCAACAGACAAAATCTGGAGAGGGGTGCCCAGATGACGCTGACGGACGGCCGTCGCCCGGGGAGCCGGGGCGTTGCCGCCGATCACGTGTCGCTAAGGCGCAACAACCTCTCCGTGGTACTGCGGCACGTCCGCGACCTGGGCCCCCGGTCCCGGGCCCGGATCGCGGACGAGACCGGTCTGAACAAGGCGACCGTCAGCAGCCTGGTCGCCGAGCTCGTCGATCGCGGTCTGCTGCGCGAAGGGCCGGCGGACTCCAGCCGCGCGCTTGGTCGGCCGGGGCAGCTCGTCGAGCTGGACGGCACCGGTGTTTGCGGGGTGGGCGCGGAGATCAATGTCGACTACCTCGCGGTCGCGGCCCTCGACCTGGCCGGCGACGTGGTGCTCGAGAAGCGGGTCCCGGTCGACGTCGCACATCTCGAACCCGGTACGACGCTCGACCGGCTGGCCGAACTGGTCCGCGAAGCCGTCGACGCCGTCGAGGCTCGGAGCGGGGAGCTCGCCGGAGTCACGCTCGCTGTGCCTGGACTGGTGCAAGGGGAGACGGGGGAGCTGAAGCTTGCGCCGAACCTGGGGTGGGGCGAGGTCTCGGTCGCCCAGGAGATGCGCACCCGGCTCGGCGACCCCGGCTACCCGCTGCACGTTGAGAACGAGGCGAACCTCGCGGCGCTCGCCGCGTACGCCGAGCTGCATCGGACCGAGGACGACCGCAGCGGGGGTGTCCCGCATGATCTTGTGTTGTTGACCGGGGCGGTTGGTGTGGGTGGGGGGATTGTGTCCAACGGGCACCTGCTGCACGGGGGCGCCGGGTACAGCGGTGAGGTTGGGCATATGCCGGTTGCTCCGCCCGGGCGGACGTGCGGGTGCGGGCGGACCGGGTGCTGGGAGACGGTCGTCGGGCTGACCGCACTGTTGCACAAGGCAACGGACAGGGACGACCCGGTGCGGGACCCGTCGCTGGACGTGGAGCAACGGCTGGCCGGGATCACCCGGCGGGCCGAAGCGGGGGACGCGCGGACGCTGTCCGCGTTGAAGGACGTCGGCACTTGGCTGGGGATTGGGGGAGCGATCCTGGTGAACATCCTGAACCCGGACGTGCTCGTACTGGGCGGCTACTTCGCCGTCCTCGGGCCGTGGCTGAAAGAACCACTGGAGAAGGCGATCCAGGAACGGGTGATCGCACCGGACGGCGGCGGTTGCCGGGTCGTCCGGTCGGAGCTCGGTTTCGCGGCGGCCGTCCGCGGCGGTGCGCAGATCTCGCTCGACCAGGTCTTCGTCGACCCGACGCGGATCGGGGCGGCGTCATGACGGACCTGCTGAACATGATGGGGATCGTCAAGGAGTTCCCCGGCGTACGGGCGCTCGACGGTGTGGATCTCGACGTACGGGCCGGTGAGGTGCACTGCCTGCTCGGGCAGAACGGTGCCGGGAAGTCCACGCTGATCCGGGTGCTGACCGGCGCGCACCAGCCGGACGCGGGCATGATCCGGATCAACGACGAGCCGGTCCAGCTGAACAGCCCGACCGCGGCGATCCAGCGCGGGATCGCGGCGATCTACCAGGAGCTCGACCTGGTACCGGACCTGACCGTTGCCGAGAACATCTTTCTCGGTCACGAACCGTCCCGCTACGGCTTCAGCCGGATCCACGAGGCGAACACGAAGGCACGCGCGATCCTGCAGGGCCTCGGGCACGCCGAGATCCCCACGCACCGGACCGTCGGTTCGCTGCCGGCCGCTGGTCAGCAGGTGGTCAGCATGGCTCGCGCGCTGTCCCGCGACGCCCGCCTGATCGTGATGGACGAGCCGTCCGCGGTGCTCGATCCGGAGGAGGTGTCGAACCTGTTCCGGGTGATCCGCGGCCTGACCGACCGCGGGGTCGCGGTGGTCTACATCTCGCACCGGCTCGAGGAGATCCGCGAGATCGGCGACCGGGTCACGGTGCTGAAGGACGGCGCGACCGTGGCGACCGGCCTCGACGCCCGCCAGACGCCGACCAAGGAACTCATCCAGCTGATGACGGGGCGCTCGATCGAGTACGTGTTCCCGCCCCGCACCGAGGTCCGGGCCGCAGCGCCGGTCGTCCTCGAGGTCGTGGATCTGAGCCGGCCCGGTGAGTTCGCCGGGATCGGGTTCGAGGTGCGCGCCGGCGAGATCCTCGGCCTCGCGGGGCTGGTCGGCTCCGGGCGTTCCGAAGTACTGGAGACGGTGTACGGCGCGCGACGCGCGGCGACCGGATTCGTCCGGGTCGACGGTGCCGTACTGCGTCCCGGGCGTGTGCAGGACGCGGTGAAGGCCGGTGTCGGACTCGCACCGGAGGAACGGAAGAGTCAGGCGCTGCTGCTCGACGAGGCGGTGTTCAAGAACATCACGGTGTCGACGCTCGGACGGTTCGCGAGCACCGGATTCCTCAACAACCGGGCCGAGCGGGAGGCGGCCTCGAAGCTGGCGGTGGCGCTGGATGTCCGTCCGGCGGGTGTGGATCAACCGGTGCGCAACCTGTCGGGAGGCAACCAGCAGAAGGTCGTGCTCGCGCGCTGGCTGCTCCGGGACTGCCGGGTGCTGCTGCTCGATGAGCCGACCAGGGGTGTCGACGTCGGTGCGCGATCGGAGATCTACGCGCTGATTCGGGAGCTGGCGTCCAACGGGGTCGCGATCGTGCTGGTGTCCAGCGAAGTTCCGGAAGTGCTCGGTCTGTCGGACCGGGTCGTCGTACTGCGGGAGGGGCGAGCCGTCCACACGGGGCCCGCGCAAGAGATCGACGAGCACCAGGTCCTGGACCTGGTGATGGAGGGCTCGATCTGATGAAAGGAGGGGCGAGGTGATGAGTGAGGACATCACGACACCATCGAGACAGGACACGGTCACCCAGCCGGCGATCCCGCGGTCGAGGACGGATCTGCTGAGGTCTGGCTTCGGCCGCAACCTGGGCCTCGTGGTCGCGCTGGTGCTGCTGTGTCTCGTCGGCATCGCGACCGCGGGCGACACGTTCGCGACCGGTGCGAACGTGCTGACGATCCTGCGGCTGGCCGCGGTTATCGGGGTGGTCAGCGTCGGGATGACGTTCGTCATCACCGGCGGCGGGATCGACCTGAGCGTCGGCGCGATGGTCGCGCTGGCGTCGGTCTGGGCGACCACGCTGGCGACCCAGCAGCTGGCCGCCGACTACCACTGGATCTTCATGGTCAGTACGGCGCTCGCGGTCGGCGCCGCGTGCGGTCTGGTCAACGGCCTGCTGGTTGCCTACGGCAAGATCGTGCCGTTCGTCGCGACCTTGGCGATGCTGGCGTCGGCGCGTGGTCTGGCCGAGATCATCTCCGACCGGAAGACCCAGATCATCACGGTCGGCTCGTTCGAAGACTTCTTCGGCGGCTCGCTGATCGGCGTACCGGTGCTGGTCTGGATCTTCCTGCTGGTCGCCGCGGCCGGCTGGGTGCTGCTGAACCGGACCACGTTCGGCCGCCGGACGTTCGCCGTCGGCGGGAACGCCGAAGCCGCTCGCCTGGCGGGGATCAAGGTCCAGCGTCACACCGTGGCGCTGTACGTCCTGGCCGGGCTGTGCTGCGGGATCGCCGCGGTGATGCTGATGGCGCGGACGACCACGGGGAGCTCGACCCACGGTCAGTTGTACGAACTCGATGCGATCGCGGCGGTGGTGATCGGCGGCACGCTGCTGTCCGGTGGCCGCGGCACGATCGTCGGCACCGTGTTCGGCGTACTGATCTTCACGACGTTGAACAACGTCTTCACCCTGAACAACCTGAGCATCTCCGCCCAGTCGGTGGCGAGGGGCGCGATCATCGTGGTCGCCGTCCTCCTCCAGCAACGGCTGGCGCGTCGTACCACCGGCACCTAGAGGAGGACAAAGATGTCCCGAAGTTCCGCCCGCACCCTGGTGATCGCGGGCCTCAGCGTGGTCGCACTGGCCGCCTGCACGAGCAACACCCCGAAGGCCGAGGAGGACAGCGGCAACAAGCCCGCCGAGCAGGCGGCCGTGAAGAACGACGAGCCCGGCAAGAAGGTCAAGATCGGTTTCTCCGCACCGGCCGCCGACCACGGCTGGATGGGTGCGATCACCAAGGCCACCCAGGCCGAGGCGAAGAAGTACTCCGACGTCGAGCTGGTCGTCGCCGAAGGCACCAACGACGTGAACCTGCAGATCAGCCAGGTCGAGACGTTCATCAACCAGAAGGTCGACGCGATCGTCCTGCTGCCGTTCGACGGGGCCGCGCTCACCCCGGTCGCGACGAAGGCGATGGAGGCCGGCATCACGGTCGTGAACGTGGACCGCGAGTTCGACAGTCCGTTCGCGGCCCGTACGACGATCCTCGGTGACAACCACGGGATGGGCGTGTCGGCCGGTACGTACGTCTGCCAGCAGCTGAAGGACAAGAAGGACGCGGTGGTCGCGGAGATCGCCGGGATCGACTCGCTGCCGTTGACTCAGGACCGCAGCAAGGGCTTCAAGGAGGCGCTCGCCGACTGCGGCCTGAAGGTCAGCAACCGGGTGGCCGCCGAATTCACCGTGGAGTCCGGTGAGAAGGCCGCGGCGAACCTGCTGCAGGCGGCGCCGAAGATCGATGCGATCTGGAACCACGACGACGACCAGGGCGTCGGCGTGATGGCCGCGATCAAGAACTCCGGCCGCAAGGAGTTCTTCGTGGTCGGCGGGGCCGGTTCGGCGAACGTGATGCGGGACATCAAGTCCGGCAGCTCGTTGCTCAAGGCCACCGTCATCTACCCGTCCACGCAGGGCGCCGACGGCGTCCGGCTGGCGCGGCTGCTGGTGCAGAAGAAGGCCCTCGGCGACCTGGTGGAGGTCGAGGTGCCGCGCACCGTCCAGCTGTACGCGCCGGTGGTGACCAAGGACAACGTGGACCAGTACCTGCCCACCGCATTCGAGAGCTAAGAGGAGAGCAATGACGAACCTGGGCATCGGCCTGATCGGCTACGCGTTCATGGGAGCGGCCCATTCGCAGGCCTGGCGGAGCGCGCCGCGCTTCTTCGACCTGCCGCTGGACCCGGCCATGAACGTGCTGGGCGGTCGCAACGCCGAGGCTGTGCAAGCGGCGGCGACGAAGCTCGGCTGGAAGGAGACGGAGACCGATTGGCGCAAGCTGATCGCGCGCGACGACGTCCAGCTGGTCGACGTGTGCACGCCGGGCGACAGTCACGCCGAGATCGCGATCGCAGCCCTGGAGGCCGGCAAGCACGTCCTGTGCGAGAAGCCGCTGGCCAACACCGTCGAGGAGGCCGAGGCGATGACCGCGGCCGCCGAGAAGGCCAAGGCCCAGGGGATCAGGTCGATGGTCGGGTTCACCTACCGCCGGGTGCCGGCGATCGCGCTCGCCCGCCAGCTCGTTGCCGACGGCAAGCTCGGTACGATCCGGCACGTCCGCGCGCAGTACCTGCAGGACTGGATCGCCGATCCGGAGGCGCCGCTGTCCTGGCGGCTGGACAAGGAGAAGGCCGGCTCCGGCGCACTCGGTGACATCGGCGCGCACATCATCGACATGACGCAGTACATCACCGGCGACACGATCGGCGAGGTGAGCGCTCGGCTCGAGACGTTCGTGAAGGAACGCCCGGTCGCGGCCGAGCACTCCGGCCTGGCCGGTACGGCGGGAACCGAGCGCGGACCGGTCACGGTCGACGACGCTGCGGTGTTCCTGGCGCAGTTCCGCTCCGGCGCACTCGGGGTCTTCGAGGCCACGAGGTTCGCGACCGGGCGGAAGAACGCCATCAGGATCGAGATCAACGGAAGCCTCGGCAGTCTGGCGTTCGACTTCGAGGACATGAATCTCCTGCACTACTACGACGCCACCGAGGACTCGAGGACGGCGGGTTTCCGCCGCATCCTCGCCACCGAACCCGACCACCCGTATGTCGCCGCCTGGTGGCCGCCGGGACATCTGCTCGGTTACGAGCACGGGTTCACCCATCAGGTCGTCGACCTGGTCACCGCGATCGCCGAAGGCGCCGATCCGGAACCGTCGTTCGCCGACGGGCTGCGAGTCCAGCGCGTGCTGGCCGCGGTCGAGGCCAGCTCGGCATCCCGACAATGGCAGGAGATTCCGGAATGACTAGTTACACCCCGACCAAGGACGACAAGTTCTCCTTCGGGCTGTGGACCGTCGGCTGGCAGGGCGTCGACGTGTTCGGTACGGCGGTCCGCCCGGCGATGGACCCGGTGCACGCGGTCGAGAAGCTCGCGGAACTGGGCGCCGCGGCGGTCACGTTCCACGACGACGACGTCGTACCGGACGACGGCACCCGGGCGCAGACGCTCGAACGCTTCACCAAGTCGCTCGCCGACACCGGCATGGTCGTCGAGATGATGACCACGAACCTGTTCGCGCACCCGGTCTTCAAGGACGGCGGCCTGACCGCCAACGACCGGCAGGTACGGCGGTACGCGCTGTCGAAGGTACTGCGCAACGTCGACCTCGCGGCCGAGCTGGGCGCGACGACGTACGTGCTGTGGGGCGGTCGTGAAGGCGCGGAGTCCGGCGGTTCGAAGGACGTGCGGGCCGCGCTCGACCGCTACAAGGAGTCGATGGACCTGCTGTGCGCGTACGTGCGCGAGCAGGGGTACGACATCCGGTTCGCGATCGAGCCGAAGCCGAACGAGCCGCGCGGCGACATCCTGCTGCCGTCGATCGGGCACGCGATCGCGTTCATCAACGACCTCGCCGACCCCGAGCTGGTCGGCATCAACCCCGAGGTCGGGCACGAGCAGATGGCGTCGCTGAACTACGCGCACGGGATCGCGCAGGCGCTGTGGCACGGGAAGCTGTACCACATCGACCTCAACGGGCAGCACGGTCCGCGGTTCGACCAGGACCTGCGGTTCGGGGCCGGGAACCTGCGCGAGGCTTTCTGGACCGTCGACGTACTGCAGGGAGCCGGGAGCTACCCGGCGTACGAGGGCTACATCCACTTCGACTACAAGCCGCCGCGGACCGAGGACGAGGAAGGCGTCTGGGAGACCGCGCGCGGCTGCATGCGGAACTACCTGATCCTGCGCGACAAGGTGCAGGCGTTCCGTGCCGACCCGGAGGTCGCGGAGGCACTCGCCGCCGCACGCGTCGCGGAGCTGTCCGAGTCCACCCTGGCCGAGGGTGAGTCGCTGGACGATCTTCGTAACGCGACGTACGACCCGGACGCGCTGGCCGAGCGCGGTCTCGGGTTCGAACGGCTGGACCAGCTGGCGATGGAGCACCTGCTCGGCGTCCGTTGATCTGACCGGTAGTACATCCCGCGCAGGGCAGAGCACGGGAACTGTAGTTGATGGAGCGCGCACCCTTGTCCGTCCCATGAGGAGCTCCGCATGATCCAGCTACGCAGACACGGCACGATGGCATGTCTACTCGTGCTCGCCCTGTTCGCGGCATTACTGACCCCCTCACCGGCCCGGGCGCATCCCGGGCACGGTGACGAGACCTTCAACGCCTTGATCTTCAGCAAGACCGCCGGTTTCCGGCACGACTCGATCCCGGCCGGCATCCAGGCGATCAAGGACCTGGCGACCGAGAACGGCTTCACGGTCACCGCGACCGAGGACGCCACGATGTTCAACGACACCGAGCTGGCGAAGTACGAGGTCGTCATCTGGCTGTCCACGACCGGTGACGTGCTGAACGCGGACCAGCAGGCCGCGTTCGAGCGGTACATCCGGGGCGGCGGCGGGTACGCCGGCATCCACGCCGCGTCCGACACGGAGTACGACTGGCCCTGGTACGGGCAGCTCGTCGGCAGCTACTTCGACAGCCACCCCGCCGGTACGCCGACCGCGACGGTGAAGGTGGAGGACCACGCGCACCCGTCGACGGTCGATGCGCCGACGCTGTGGCAGCGCACCGACGAGTGGTACAACTACCGGACCAATCCGCGCGGCACCGTCCACGTCCTCGCGTCGCTCGACGAGTCGTCGTACAGCGGTGGGAACATGGGCCCCGAGCACCCGATCACGTGGTGCCAGGACTACGACGGCGGCCGCGCCTGGTACACGGGTATGGGCCACACGATCGAGTCGTACGCCGATCCGACGTTCCGCAAGCAGCTGCTCGGGGGGATCAGGACCGCGGCCGGTGTGCAGCCGGCGGACTGCGGCGCGTCGCTGAGCGCCAGCTACGAGAAGGTCACGCTGGACGACGACACGTCGAACCCGATGGAGTTGGCGATCGCAGACGACGGCCGGGTCTTCTACATCGACCGCAACGGTGCGGTGAAGATCGTCAAGACCGACGGCTCGGTGGTGACGGCCGGGACGCTGAATGTCTACACGGGCCAGGAATTCGGGCTCCTCGGACTCGCGCTCGATCCCGGGTTCGCGTCGAACGGATTCGTCTACCTGTACTACTCGCCGGTGAGCGCGGAGCCGTTCGACCGGGTCTCGCGGTTCAAGGTGACTGGTGACACCCTTGACCTCGCGAGCGAGCAGCAGGTGCTGCGGATCGACACGCAACGCGACCAGTGCTGTCACGCGGGCGGCGCGCTCGAGTTCGATGGCAACGGCAACCTTTACATCGCGACCGGCGACAACAGCAATCCCTTCGACTCCGACGGTTACGCGCCGATCGACGAGCGGGCCGGACGCGCCGCGTGGGACGCGCAGCGGTCGGCGGCCAACAGCAATGTGCTGAACGGGAAGATCCTCCGCATCCACCCATCGGACGACGGGTCGTACACCATTCCCGCTGGAAACCTCTTCCCAGGAGGTACCGCGAAGACGCGGCCGGAGATCTATGCGATGGGCTTCCGGAACCCGTTCCGGATCGGGATCGACCCGACGACCAATCACCTGTTCGTCGCGGACTACGGACCGGACGCCGGCGCGGTGTCGCCGACGCGCGGGCCGGACGGTCGCGTCGAGTGGAACATCCTGTCCCAGCCAGGCTTCTACGGCTGGCCGTACTGCGTCGGCGCGAACACGCCGTACAACAACTACGACTTCGCGACCGGAACCTCTGGCGCGACCTTCAACTGCAACGCGCCGGTCAACGAGTCGCCGAACAACACCGGCATCACCCAACTGCCCGCGGCGATCCCCGCGACGATGTGGCAGGGCAAGTCGACCACCGGCACGCCCGAAATCGGTGGCAGCGGTGCGCCGATGACGAGTGGGGCGTACCGGTACGACGCGGCGAGCCCGTCGGACCGGAAGTGGCCGCAGTACTTCGACGGCAAGGCGGTCTGGGCGGACTGGAACGACAGCCGGCTGTTCTCCGTGCAGCTGAACGACGACCGCAGCGGCGTCGCCGACGTGTCGCGGATGTTCCAGACACTGAACTTCGTCCGGCCGCACGCGCTGCAGTTCGGGCCGGACGGCGCGCTGTACGTGATCGAGTGGGGGAGCGGGTTCGGCGGGAACAACGCCGACTCGGGGATCTACCGGATCGACTACGTACAAGGGAACCGGGCGCCGATCGCGCAGCTCGCGACCGACAAGACGTCCGGTCCGGTGCCGTTGACGGTCGCGTTCGACTCGACCGGGTCGCGGGATCCGGACGGGCAACCCGTGACGCTGGCCTGGGACTTCGACGGCAACGGTACGACGGACAGTACCGACGCGAAACCGTCGTACACGTATGCCACCGCCGGTGTCTTCACCGCGCGGCTGACCGTCACCGATCCGGACGGCCGGACGGCGGTCTCGAACCGGACCATCACGGCCGGGAACACGGCGCCGACGGTCACGATCGAGGCCCCGGTCGACGGCGGGTTCTTCGAGTTCGGTGACACGATCCGCTACAAGGTCACCGTCACCGACCCCGAGGACGGGACGGTCGACTGCAACGACGTCGTCACCCAGCCCGCGCTCGGGCATGACGAGCACGCGCACGACTACGAGCAGTACCACGGCTGTGAAGGCACGTTCCCGCTGCCCGGCGACCAGGGGCACGTCGGGGCGAACATCTTCGGCATCGTCAAGGTGACCTACACCGACAAAGGCGCGCCCGGGACCGGCAGGATCACCACGCAGAAGATCGTCCAGCTCCAGCCCAAGCTGCGGGAAGCCGAGTTCTTCAACGAAACCGGTGGGCCTGGGTCGGCGCCCGGTGTGCAGGTCGAGGACACCGGTGACACCGCGGGCGGTGGGAAGAACATCGGGTTCATCGAGGACGGCGACTGGTGGGGCTGGAAACCGACCAACCTGACCAACATCGACCAGATCCAGTTGCGGGCCGCGTCACCCGACGCCGGCGCGACGGTGCAGGTTCGCCAGGGCTCGCCGACCGGCGGCCCGGTCGTAGCCACCATCCAGGTGACGCCGACGGGCGGTTGGCAGACGTACGGCGACTTCACCGGCGCGGTCAGTGGAGCGTCACTCGACAGCGGTCCGTTGTACTTCGTGAAGACGACCGGGCAGCTGAACGTCAACTGGGTCAAGTTCATCGGCAAGGGAGTCACGGAGAACCAGCGCCCGGCAGTCACGGTCACGGCCTCGGCCACCCAAGGCAAGGCGCCGCTGGCGGTCGACTTCACCGCGGCGGCCGTTGACCCCGAGGGCGACCTGCCCCTCACCTACGCGTGGAGCTTCGGCGACGGCTCGACCGCCACCGGCCCGGCCGCCTCGCACACCTTCACAGCTCCCGGCAAACACACGGTGACGGCGACGGTAACCGATGCGCGGGGAGCGGTAGGTGTGGCGAAGGTTGATGTGACCGTCGACTCGCCGTCGGCGCCGACCTGCCTGACAGGTCGCTCGGACGGTTTCGACGGCACGACGCTCGACACCGCCCGCTGGTCGGCAGTTGTCCGCGGCAACCAAGAACTGTCGGTGGCGAACGGTGTGCTGTCGATCCCGTTGACGGCAACGGATATCTACGGCACCGGCAACACCGGCACACCGAACATCGTTCTGCAACCGCTGCAGGCCGGTGCCTGGTCGGCGACCGCCAAAGTGACGTTGCCCGCGCGATTGGCCTACCAGCAGGCCGGGCTGATCGTCTACGGCGACGACGACAACTACGCCAAGATGGTTCTGCAAGGCCGGTCGACCACGGCGTCCGCCGCTGACCGGATCTTCCAGTTCATCCGCGAGGAGAACGGCGCACCGAACGAGGTCGCCGCGTCGAACACGGCGAACCTCGGCGCGGCCTACCCGGACACGGTCTGGGTGCGGTTCACCTCGGACGGCGCGAACTTGAAGGCCTCGTACAGTGCCGACGGCGCGACGTTCACCGAGATGCCGGAGACGAAGCAGCTCGCCGGGATCACGAATCCCCGCATCGGGCTGTTCGGGCTCACGAACCGAACCGAGGCGTTGCCGATCGCGGCGACGTTCGACTACTTCGCGATCACGCCCGACGACACCGCCGAGCAGCCCGCACCGGACGACGAGTTCGACGGTACGACGCTCGACGCGTGCCGCTGGACGGACGTCGTACGGCCCGATCCAGCCGCGTACCGGGTGACCGGCGGCGGGCTGGAGATCGACACGAGTAGCGGCGATATCTACGGCAGCGACAACTCGGGCCCGAAGAACCTGGTGCTCCAGGAGGCACCGGACGGCGACTGGACGATCGAGACGAAGGTGGACGCGTCGACGTTCGACGAGGCGTACCAGCAGGCTGGTCTGCTGGTCTACGCCGACGACGCGAACTACGTGAAGCTCGACTACCTGACCACGAACGTCGCAGGCAGCACGGTCACCCGAGGCATAGAACTGCGCAGCGAACTGGCCGACGTGGTCCAGTCGCCCCAGCCGAACGCTCCTAGCCCAACCCAAGGCGTCTGGTACCTCAGGCTGTCGAAGGCGGGTTCGACCTTCACCGGGTCGTACAGCTCCGACGGGTTGTCCTGGACGGCGCTCGCGCCGGTGACGAACACCGCGCTGGGTTCGGCGAAGTTCGGCGTCTACGCCTTCGGTGTCGACCAAGCGGCGTCGAAGACCGCGAAGTTCGACTACTTCAAGCGAGTTACCGACACAACAGCGCCCACCGTCACCCTGGGGCTGAACCCGTCGACGCCTTCGGGGCAAGCAGGCTGGTGGACGGGACCGGTGACGGCCACCGCGATGGGCATGGATGATCAGGCCGGCCAGGTGTACCTGGAGCAGAAGGTTGGCGACGGCAACTGGTCCGAGTACACCGCCCCGGTCGCCCTGACCGCCGACGGAACGCACACGCTGGCGGTGCGCGGAAGTGATACCGCCGGCAACGTGTCGGAACCCTCGTCGGTCACGGTGAAGATCGACCAGACACCGCCCAGCAGCACGGTCACCGGACTGGCGGCGACCCTCGGAGTCGCGTCAACCGCCACGGTGCAGGCAACCGCTACGGATGCGCTCTCCGGTCCGGGAACCGTGGTGATGGCCCTGGATGGAAAGGCGACAACGGGAGCGGTCGATGGTGCTGTGCTCGGGCTCGGGGCGCATGCGTTGACCGTTACGGCTACCGATCTCGCCGGGAACACCTCGGTGAAGAACGTGCCGTTCACGGTCGTTGCGTCGTACGCCGAGGCTGTCAAGCTGGTCGACCGCTTTCGCGCCGCCGGAAAGGTGCCGCTGGCAACTGCCGTGGTGCTGAAGGCGCACCTGAGAACCGCCGAGCGCGCCGCGGCCCGCAACCAGGTCGTGCCCGCGTCCGTCGCCCTCACCCTGTACCTGGCCACGGCCCGCACGGTCGCCGACGTACCGGCGCGGACCTTGCTGACCGCGGTCGGCCAGGACCTGAAGGCGCGGCTCGGCCGATGACGTCGCCGTGGGGACTCGCCGCCGTACACCTGCCGCCGCCCCGGCTGGTTCGGCCCCAGACGGGCGACGGCCCAGCGAGACCCACGGTGACAGTCCCCGGCGGCGGACAAGCGCTCCGGACGCCGCCGGGGACACCTCTGCAGTAGTACTCGACAAGGAGAGAAGGACATGGCACGACCGATCACGTTGTTCACCGGCCAGTGGGCCGACCTGCCGTTCGAGGAGGTGGCCCGGCTGGCGTCCTCGTGGGGCTACGAAGGGCTGGAGATCGCCTGCTGGGGCGACCATCTCGACGTACGGCGTGCCGCCGAGGACCCGGCGTACGTCCGGGACCGGCTGGACATCCTCGAGAAGCACAACCTGAAGGTGTGGACGATCTCCAACCACCTGCTCGGGCAGGCGGTCTGCGACGACCCGATCGACCAGCGGCACCAGGCGATCCTGCCCGCGCACATCTGGGGCGACGGCGACCCGGAAGGTGTCCGGCAGCGGGCGGCCGAGGAGATGAAGACGACCGCGCGGGCAGCCCGGGCACTCGGCGTGGACGTGGTGGTCGGGTTCACCGGGTCGTCGATCTGGAAGACGGTCGCGATGTTCCCGCCGGTGCCGCCGGCGATGATCGAGGCCGGGTACGCCGACTTCGCCGACCGGTGGAACCCGATCCTCGACGTGTTCGACGAGGTGGGTGTGAAGTTCGCGCACGAGGTGCACCCGTCGGAGATCGCGTACGACTACTGGTCGACGACCGCGACGCTGGAGGCGATCGGGCACCGGGAGGCGTTCGGGCTGAACTGGGACCCGTCGCACTTCGTCTGGCAGGACCTCGACCCGGTCGGGTTCCTGTGGGACTTCAAGGACCGGATCTACCACGTCGACTGCAAGGACGCGAAGCGCCAGGTCGGCAACGGCCGCAACGGCCGGATGGGATCGCATCTCGCCTGGGGCGACCCGCGGCGCGGCTGGGACTTCGTCTCGACCGGGCACGGCGACGTCCCCTGGGAGGCGTGTTTCCGGATGCTGAACTCGATCGGGTACGACGGCCCGATCTCGGTCGAGTGGGAGGACGCCGGCATGGACCGCCTGGTCGGCGCCGCCGAAGCCGTCCAGTTCGTCCGCTCGCTCGCTTTCGACCCGCCAACCGCATCCTTCGACGCGGCGTTCTCGTCGTAGGAGGTTACGCTCGATGACATGAGTTGGCCGGTGGCGCCGGGGTTGTCGCGGCCGCGGATCCTGCGGCAGCGGTGGCTGGATCTGACCTTTGTGCACTGGGCTTTCGCACCGGCCGACATCGCGCACTTCTTCCCGCCGGGGACCAGGCCGGACACGTTCGAGGGACGGACGTACGTCGGCCTGGTCCCGTTCCGGATGGTCGGGACCGGGCTGCCGCACGGCCCGGCCGTTCCGTACTTCGGCTCGTTCCTGGAGACGAACATCCGGCTGTACTCCGTCGACGAGACCGGCCGGCGTGGTGTGGTGTTCCTGAGTCTCGACGCGAACCGGCTGGCCGTCGTGGCGACTGCGCGGACGGTCTTCGGGCTGCCGTACCGCTGGGCGCGGATGTGCCATGAACGGCACGGCAACCACCACACGTACACGTCGACCGTTCGCCGGTCCGGCGTCCAAGCGCTTGTCGGCGTCGAGATGGGCGAACGCCTGCGGGCCGGCCCGTTGGAGGACTTCCTCACCGCCCGGTGGGGGCTGCACGTCCAGCGTGCGGGTCGCACCTGGTACCTGCCGAACGAGCACCCGCCCTGGATCCTCCACAGCGCGAGACTCACCGCACTGGACGCCGACGCGCTGCTGCGGTCCGTGGGCCTCGTGTCGCCCGACCGCCCGCCGGATCATGTCGCGTTCAGCGCCGGGGTTCCCGCCGAGTTCGGCGTACCGCTCAGGCCATGAGTTCTGCGGTCTCCTGGATGATGAACGGGATACCCAGCTGCCGGGCCCACCGGTTGACCTCGGTCGCGAGCGCGCGTGATCCGGCCGCGTCGCCCTCGTCGCGGAGCAGGACCGCGAGCATTGTCTGCTGGGCGAGCGCGGGACGCAGGTACCCGGCCTTTTGCAGGAGCTCGGTCGACCGCTCCCACTGCGACCGCGCAAGCGCCAGATCGCCGGCCACGTGCGCGTGGTACCCGAGATGCCTCAGCGCCATCGCGACGAGCCACTCGTCGTCGCACTTCTCACCCAGTTCCAGCGCGATCCGGTAGTACTCGATGGCCTCCGCCGGCTGTTCGTACACGTTGTCGGCCATCGCACCTGCCCAGAAGTTCACGGTGCCGCGTCGGCCGTCGTCGGGTGCCTCCTCGATGAGTGTGAGCGCGCGCTCTCTCAGGTCCTTGCTGCCGGCCCGGAACAGTGCGCTCCCGTAGTCCTTGCGGAAGTTGAGCATCGCGAGATCCCACGAATCGCCGGGCACGGCGGCGAGCGCGGCGGAGGCGTAGTCGGTCTGCTGGCCGAAGTCCTGGTCGACGGTGACCTCGGCCAGTGCGAGCGCGAGGATCTGACGCTCGTCGGGGTCGGCAGGGCTTGCGGCGGTCAGGAGATCGGTTGCGGCGGCCCACTGGCCGGCACGCATCAGGTGGGCGGCGGCGGTGGCAACCTCGGTGGCTGCGAGTTGGCTCATGTACGCCACGGTATTTCGACATCGAAATATATGACAACTAAGCTTCACCGGGTGAAAGACTTCGTGGACGCACATGTCGACCTGTGGGCCGGGGAGCTCGACGGCCTCGATCGGGACGTCGAGGGCATCACCGTCCGCCTCCAGGTGCTGACGCGGTACCTCGAGCGGCGGCGAGAGGCCGTGCTGGCGGCGTACGGGCTGCAACTGTGGGAGTTCAAGACGCTCCACATGCTGCGCCGCGGCGGTACGCCGTACCGCGCGACGCCCGGTGAACTGGCCCGGCAGCTCGGGATGTCGCCGGCCGCCCTCACCAACCGGCTGGACGCGCTCGAGCGCCGCGGGTACGTCGAACGCACGCACGACCGCGACGACCGCCGCAACGTCGTCGCCACCCTGACACGGTCGGGGAATGCCCTCTGGGAGCGCGGGATCGGCGACATCCTCCGGGTCGAGGAGGAACTGATCCACCACCTGCCGACAGCCGACCGAACCCGCCTCGACAGCCTGCTCCGGCGCCTCGTCCTCGTCACCGAGAAGGATTCCTAGCTGCTCCATGTCAAGTTCGGTCGACCGGATCCGACGTCCCCGTGTAAGCACCGAGAGACCGGAGGACGGACCGATGGAACCGCTGAACCTGATGGTGTCACTGAGCCACTTCGCAAACACCGGGCGCGACAACGAGCACGGCCTCAGCCAGCCGGCCGGGCGCGGTCGCCGTACGAGCCGGAAGGCGCGGAAGCTCGCAACCGGCCGAAATGTGCGGCGGATCTGGGTGAGGCATGCCAAAGTCCTCCCGTGACCGATGCCTTGAAGAACGACCTGCTCGCGGCGTACGACGACCAGCTACGGGGGACCAGTGAGACAGCGGACGTCCCGACGAGCACCGACGGGCCGGTGATCCGGGTCGAGTACTCGAGCCGCGGCTTCGTGAGTTACCGCTCGCTCGACGGTCTCGACGGCGCCGAGATCGACGCCCTGATCGCCCGGCAGCGCGACTACTTCGCTGCCAAGGGCCAGGCCGTCGAGTGGAAGCTGCGCGGTCACGACCAGCCGGCCGACCTCCCGGACCGGCTGCAGGCCGCCGGGTTCGAGCCCGAGGACCAGGAGACCGTTCTCGTCGCCGAGAGCGCAGCCGTCGCGGAGCGCCTCCACGGCCGCGGCGCGGTCGACGGCATCACAATCCGGTGCGTCAGCGAGCGTGCGGACTTCGAACGCATCGCCGCGATGGAGTCAGCAGTCTGGGGCGAGGACTGGTCCTGGCTGACCGACGACCTGGTACGCCGGCACGCGGGCGGTACTGATGTCTACGTCGCCGAGGCCGACGGACAGGTGGTCTCCGCCGCGTGGGCTGTCTACAAGAAGGGCACCGAGTTCACGGGTCTGTGGGGCGGCTCGACGCTTGCCGAGTGGCGCGGCAAGGGTATCTACAAGGCGCTCGTCGCGGTCCGCGCGGCGCGAGCGGTCGAGCTCGGTTACAAGTACCTCCACGTCGACGCCTCCGACGACAGTTCCCCGATCCTCCAGCGGCTCGGCTTCCTCGCAGTTACCACCACGACGCCGTACGTCCACACACCGGCTCAGCGCGCGGCGCGATAGAGGGAGTAGTGCATTGGGCCGTTGTGCGGGAGTTCGAGTTCGGCGATGACTGTGAAGCCCAGTGACTCGTAGAAGGTGATGTTCGCCGGGTCCTGGGTTTCCACGAAGGCGGGGGAGTGCCCGGCGTCCGCGGTGGCGAGGCCGGGGGTGATGACTGCGCGGCCGAGTCCCTGGCGCTGGTGCTCCGGGTCGACAGCGGCGAGTGCGAGGAGCCAGACCGGGTCGCGAGGATGGAAGAGCGCGATCGCCTGGCCGTACTCCGCCGTCAATGGGGCCTGGGATCCGGCGAGTTCCTGAAACGCGGCCGCGTACGGCGCGAACGCATCGGCCGGCAGGTCGGGCGGGAGCCAGACCGCGACCGCGCTGACGTCGTCGGTCACCCAGACGCGACCGTGCGGCAGCCCGATACCGCTCACGAACAAGCGGTGGTACTCCGTGAGTCGTTCGAGGTATCCGTCCGGGTCGAAACACGCGCGGCTCATCGGGTAGTCGGCCAACGCGCGCGTCAGCGTGGCGACGGCGGCGTCGACATCCGCGATGGTTGCCTCGCGCACCTTCATGTGCGGAGCGTCTCGAGGATCAGGTCGGCGACGGCGCGCATACCGGCCGCGTTCGGGTGGTACGAGACATGGCCGCCCAGGTACGACGGCCGCAGCGTGAATCCGGTGGTCCACGGCTCGGCCGATCCGATCGCATGCTCCCGGCTCGCCGCCGACGCCGCGACCAAGTCGGCGCCGGACGCGGCAGCCGCCTTCGCGAACGCGCCCGCGAGACCGTCGGCCATCATCGCGATGCTCGGCAGCTGCTCCTCGTTGAGCGGTACGTCGAGCCGCGGCCGGGTCGCCGGCCCGACCAGACTCAGGTAGTCGACCAGCAGGATCCGCGCCTCCGGAGAGCGCTCCCTGGCTTTCTCGACCACCCTGGTCAGCGAATCCGTGACCGTCTGGTACGCCGCGTCGTCCTTGAGGTAGCTGACCCGCGCGCGGATCCGGTTCGCCACCCGGCGGCCGAGGATCGTCGCGGGTTTCGCGACCGTGTTCAGGAAACTCCCGCGCAGGAACGTCCCGACGTACTCGAGATCGTTGCCGCCGACCGTGATCGTCACGAGAGCGGTCTCCGGCGTGAGGACGTCGAGCTGCGGCGGCGCCTCGTCCTGCGGGGTGTCCAGCACGTGCGCGGTGGTCGCGCCGGAGTACGAGACGTCGACCAGCTCCAGGCCGAGCTCGGTCGCGACGAGCCGCGCGTAGTTGTTGCCCGAGCGGCCCGCGGGTGGGTGCACGATCGGGCGGATCCCCGGTCCGGCCGCGAACGAGCTGCCGAGTGCGACGTACCGACTGCCGGAAGGGATCACCGCACCACGATAGATGATGAGCCGAACTCTCTACCGGACGAAAGGAATACCTCGATGCGCATTCGGGGAGCACTCGCCGCGGTCGCCGCCGGCGGTCTCGTGATCGGCCTGAGCCCGTCCGCCGCCGATGCGACGCCGGGATCGGGCGTCACGGGGACGATCCTGTCCAAGACGACGGTCGGGCGGACCGACTACGTGCTGCGCGAGATCACCATCCAGCCCGGCGGGACGACCGGGTGGCACTTCCACGACGGCACGCTGTACGCGTTCGTGAAGGCGGGCACGCTGACCCACTCCAACCACGACTGCACAACGGACGGCATCTACAAGGCCGGCGCCGCGTTCACCGAGCCGAGCGGGGCGGACCACGTGCACGTCGGGCGCAACCTCGGGACGAAACCGCTCGTGCTGGACGTCCTCTATGTGCTTCCGACGGGCAGCCCGCTGTCCGAAGACGCACCGAACCCGGGCTGTCCGTTCCAGTAACCGCTGCCCGTTCGGGACGAACCGGGTGCCCGGGGGTACGGTGCCCCGGTGACTGACGACGTGTTCGGTACTGCGGGGACTTGCGAGCGGGTGCTGGCCGGGTGGGCGGCGGCGCCGGTGCGGTTCCGGGAGGACGCGAACGCCGAGGAGGAACTCGCTCTCGGCGGGTACGTCGACCGGCTGGTGATCGAACTCGCCCAGAACGCCGCAGACGCGGCCACCCGCGCCGGCACCCCCGGCCGCGTCCTGTACGAGTTCCGCGAAAACACCCTCGTCGTCGCCAACACCGGCACACCGCTGGACGCAGAAGGCGTCGAATCCCTGGCCACCCTCCGAGCCTCCGCCAAGCGCCCCGCACAGAGCGCGGCGGCTGGGGAGAGCGGAGGCGCCGCGGTGGGAAGGTTCGGGGTTGGGTTCTCCGCGGTGCTTGCGGTGACGGATGAGCCGGTGGTCCTGTCGCGGACCGGGGGCGTGCGGTTCTCGAAGGCCGACACCGCCGCGGCGATCGCCGACCTCAACAGTGCGGCGCTCGACACCGAACTGCGGCGTCGTGACGGTCAGGTGCCGGTCCTGCGGCTGCCGTTCGCGACCGAGGGCGAACCGCCGGCCGGCTACGACACCGCGGTCATCCTGCCGCTCCGCGACGAGGCCGCCGCCGACCTCGTACGCCGCCTGCTCACCGAAGCCGACGACGCGCTCCTCCTCGCCCTCCCAGGCCTCGAACGCATCGAGATCGAGACCGGCGACACCCACCGCATCCTCGAGAACGCCGCCGACCGCTGGCACATCCACCGCGCCGCCGGCACCTTCACCACCGCCGAACGCGAACACCTCCTCGCCGACCGCCCCACCGAGGAACGCACCCGCCCCACCTGGTCCGTCGTCTGGGCCCTCCCTCGCAACCCGCACGCTGAACTGTCACCAGTCGTCCACGCACCCACTCCTACCGACGAACCGTTCTCCCTCCCGGCGTTGCTCCTGGCAACTTTTCCGCTCGATTCCACCCGTCGCCACGTCGCGAAAGGCCCGCTGACGGACCGGCTCGTCCAAGAAGCCGCGGCGGCGTACGCGGAGATGTTGGCGGAGCGGGCCGCGGCTGGGGACGACGTACTGCGTCTCGTGCCGACCGGACTCGCCGCGGGCCCCTTGGATCGCATGCTTCGGGATGCGATCCTCGCGGTGCTGCCCACAACCCCCATCCTCCAAGGTGGACAGCTGCGCCCGGTTGAAGCCGTCGTGGTGGAGGGCGCCGACGAAGCGTTCAACGCCGTACTCGCGCCGCTCCTGCCAGGGCTGATTCACGCGCGCCGTGAGGACCGCCTAGCCCTGGATGCCTTGCAGGTAAGGCGTCTCGAGCTCGCGGAGGTGGTGGACCAGCTCGGGGGGCAGGAGTCGCCCGACTGGTGGCGCGCGCTCTACGGCTCCCTCGCGACCATGGTCACCGACCCGTTGATCCGCGAATCGCTCGGCACCCTCCCCGTCCCGCTCGCCGACGGGCGGCTCGTCCGCGGCGCCCGCGGACTCCTCCTCCCCGGACCCGAGATCCCTCTCGACACGCTCGCCGCGTTCGGTGCGTACGGCGTTCGCGTCGTCCACCCGGAGGCGGTCGACCCCGTCCTCGAACGCCTCGGCGCGATCCCCGCCACCCCACGCTCGCTCCTCGAGGACGGGGCCGTGCGTGCCGCCGTCAAGCATTCCGCGGACGCCGACGACCCGGACGCGATCGCGCACGCCGTCCTCAGCCTGGTCGCCGCCGACCCGACGCAGGCGGACGGCCTGTGGTGGCTGTCCGACCTCGTACTCCGGGACGCGGACGGCGAGCTCGTTCCCGCGAACGCCCTGGTGGTCGAAGGTTCCGGCGCGCAGGCCGTGCTCGACGCCGACGAAGTCGCGCCCATCGCCGGCGACGTCCTCGACCGCTACGGCCTGCCCGCGCTCGAAGCCGTCGGCGTTCTCACCTCGCTCGGCCTCGTCAGCGCGTCCGACGTCGCACTCGACCGGCTTCCCGAAGCCCTCCAGGATCTCGACGGCATCGAGGACTGGGCGTACGACGTCGCGCCCGACGGATCCCGGTTCGGTGCCACTGTCGGCGAGCTCGAAGCGATCCGCGACCTCGACTGGGTCACCGACGGCAGTTGGCCGAAAGCCCTGCAGCTGTTGGGTTCTGAGCCCGAACTGCGCCGCGCGCTGGTCACCCAGGTCCGGGTCGTCGGCCCGGACGACAGGCCGCTCGGAGTACCGTCGTACGCCGCCTGGTGGATCCGTGAACACGTCCTGCTCGACGACGGCGAACCGCTCGCCGGACGCGCGGACCCCGACGCCGAACCGGTGCTCGCGACGTTCCTCGACGAGGCGCCCGCCTGGACGGCCGGACTCGATCCCGAGGTCCGTACGGCGGTCGGCCTGGTCCGTGACGTCGGCGATCTCGACGCGGACGGCATCGAACTCGTCCTCGACCGGCTCGCCGACCCCGAGCGAGACGTCGACGAGGCGTCGATCCTGCGGCTGTGGAACCGGCTCGGGACCCTCAAGCTGTTCCCGGGCGCCGCGCCGGCCCAGGTCCGCGTGCTGGACGCCGACGGCGGGACCCGGGTGACCGGCGCGGACGGCGCGGTGGTGGTCGACGGGCCGATGTGGGTACAGCGCGAGGACCTCGGCGGGTTCGTGATCGGGTCCGGCGCCGCGGCGGACGGGCTCAGCGACCTGTTCGACGTACCGCTCGCCCAAGAAGTTGCCGAGGGCAAGATCAACGGGGACGGTACGGCGGCCGACGTGCCGGCGCTCGTCCGCGAGCTCGTCCCCGAGGTCCCGGCGACCTGGTGGGAACACGAGGAGCTCACCGTCGACGGCGTCGAGGTCTCGTGGTGGGTGGACGCCGAGGGCGCACCGCACGCGGCGACGTTCGACGGGCTCGCCAAGGCCCTCGCGTGGTCGGCTGGGCGCTGGGACCGGCGGCATGTGATCCGCGCGGTTCTCAACGAACCGGACCGATCCGTGGAACTTCTGGTCGACGCCGTCTACGACTGACCGGAATCGGCCGCCCGGCCCGAGATCTACACGGCGTGACGATCGGCGGAAGCGTTTCCGCCTGGGGGAGTCACGTAGAGCGAGCAACGTTGTCATAGCTTGATATATCGACTGATCTGCGGTTATGACGTCTCGGTTTCAACGTGGTAGCGAACTCTTGTCAACGTTGTCAGGCCTACTTATAGTCCGTGACACCTCTCGGTCGGTGATCCGCCAGTCCACGCAACGTAAACGGAGGTGACCTTCGTCATGAACGAAGCCCCAGCGCCGCGCCCGCAAGACCAGTACGAAGATGTCGAGGACGTCGTCCGGTACCAGTTGACCCGGCGCAGCATGATCGGCGGCGGCGCCGCGGCGCTGACCGCCTTCCTGGCCGCCTGTTCCGGCGGAGGCTCCTACTCCGACAAGCCGGCCAACACCAACAAGCCGGTCGCCACCAAGTCCATCCAGATCGGCAAGGCCAACATCCCCGTCCCGCGGGAGCAGACGGTGATCGTGGGTCAGGTCGAGTACACCGTCTTCGACAGCTTCAACGGGATGATCCCCAACGGATCACCGGGCGGCGCCGGCGTGGAGCTGGCCACCGAGCCCCTGTTCTTCCTCAGTTTCGCCACCGGCAAGCTCACGCCGTGGCTCGCGACCGAGTACAAGTACAACGACGACCACACCGAGCTGACCCTGAAGTTCGACCCGAAGGCGCACTGGAACGACGGGAAGCCGCTGGGCGCGAACGACTTCAGGTTCACCGTGATGGCGCTCAAGGACCGGCCCGACCTGTTCGGCGGCGGCGGCGACCTGAAGGAGTTCGTCAAGACCGTCGAGGTGCCGGACGCGCAGACCGCGGTGGTCAAGTTCCTGAAGCCGACGCCGCGGTTCCACTACAACTTCATCGCGGCGATCGCGGGCGCGCCGAACAACATCATGCCCGAGCACATCTGGAAGTCGCAGGACCTGACCAAGTACAAGGACAACCCGCCGGTGCGCTCCGGCCCGTACAAGCTGAAGCAGGCGATCCGGAACCAGAAGATGTTCGTCTGGGAGAAAGACCCGAACTACTGGAACAAGGACAAGCTCGACGTCAAGCCGCAGTACGTGATCTTCCAGAGCACCTCGAAGCAGCTCGACCAGGCGTCACTGGCGTTCGAGCGGGCCGAGTTCGACGTCGGCTCGATCGACGCGCAGCACGCCACGCAGCTGGCCAACACCGGGTACCCGAACCTGGTCACCACGCAGTTCCACGACCCGAACCCGCGGGTGATGTGGCTGAACTGCGACCCGACCCGCGGCGTGATGGCCGAGGAGAAGATGCACTGGGCGATCAACTACGCGCTCGACCGGGAGAAGATCGGTACGTCGGTGTGGGACGTCAAGGTGCCGCCCGCGATCTACCCGTGGGCCGACTACCCGACCAACGACAAGTGGAAAGACGACGAGCTCGCAGGAAAGTACAAGTTCGAGTACAACCTCGACAAGGCGACGCAGTTGCTCGACGAGATCGCGCCGAAGAACGCCGCCGGTAAGCGCACCTACAAGGGCAAGGAGATCAACCTCGAGATCATCACGCCCGCGCAGGTCGACAAGGCCGAGTACGCGATCGCGAACGTGCTGAAGACCGATCTCGCCAAGATCGGGGTGCCCTGCACGCTGCGCAGCCTGTCCGGCAGCGTGCACGACGAGAAGTTCCAGCGCGGTGAGTACGACATCGACTCCAGCTGGGCCGGGTTCGCCATCGACCCGGAGCAGCTGTACACCGACTGGGAGAGCAGCAAGGCGCAGCCGATCGGCAAGAACGCCGCAGGCAAGAACAAGATGCGGTTCCGGGACCCGGCCTTCGACGCGATCTCGCAGAAGCTGTCCGGGATGGACCCGGACAGCGAGGAAGCCAAGCCGCTGCTCAAGCAGGCCCTGGAGATCTACTTCCAGAAACTGCCGCTGCTGCCGGTGATCCAGACCGGGTACCCGCAGTTCTTCAACACCGCGTTCTGGAAGGACTGGCCGACCGACGACAACCTGTACGAGGTGCCGCTGAACTGGTGGCCGCACTTCACCCTGGTGCTCGGCAAGATCCAGGCCACCGGCCAGAAGGGACCGGCGTGACGGCGGATGCCCCGCCGGTGGTAGCAGTCGACAAGAGCCAGGACTCCGCACCTTCTCGGGGGGTGCGGGCCTGGCTGTCGCGGCATCCGCTGGCGGCGTACGCGATCCGAAGGGTCGGGATCTACTTCGTGGAGCTCTGGGGAGCGCTCACCATCGCGTTCTTCTTCTTCCGCCTGATTCCGGGCGACCCGGTCCAGACGCTGATCCAGACGCTGCAGCAGAACTACATGTACAACCAGCAGGCGAGCACCGAGCTCATCGCCCGCTACCAGCAGGAGTTCGGTCTCACCGGGAACATGTTCTCCCAGTACGTGAAGTACATGGAGAAACTCGTTCTGCACGGCGACCTCGGCCCGAGCCTCATCAACTACCCGACGCCGGCCCAGGACGTGATCCTCAGAGCCTTGCCCTGGACCATCGGCCTGCTCGGGATCTCCGCGGTACTGTCCTGGATCCTCGGCGTGCTCCTCGGCGCGATCGCGGGCTGGCGGCGCGGGAAACTCGGTTCCGCGATCGCGACCAACCTGTCGATCGCGCTCTCCCACGTTCCGTACTTCTTCGTCGCGCTGATCCTGGTGTACATCTTCGCGTACTCGATGGGTGTGCTGCCGGCGAGATCGGCGTACGACTCCAACATCAGTCCCGGGATCACGCCCGAGTTCATCGGCAGCGTGCTCAAGTACGGGTTGCTGCCGGGGTTGTCGATCGTGGTGATCGGGACGCTCAGCTGGATCCTGTCCACCCGGATGCTGATGGTCCCGGTGCTCGGCGAGGACTACCTGGTGTACGCCGAGGCGAAGGGCCTGAAGGGCTGGCGGATCCTGACCCGGTACGCGCTGCGGAACTGCTACCTGCCGCAGATCACCGCGTTCGGCATCTCGCTCGGCTTCATCTTCAACGGCAACGTGCTGGTCGAGCAGCTGTTCAACTACCCGGGTCTCGGGACCACGCTGGTCACCGCGATCCAGCAGCTCGACTTCAACACGATCCTCGGGGTCACCGATATCGCGATCTTCTCGGTGCTCACCGCCGTACTCCTCCTCGACCTCCTGCTCCCGCTGCTCGACCCGCGGGTCAAGTACTGGAAGTGATGACGATGAGAATCCTGACCGCGGTACTGCGGACGATCCGGAACAGCCGGCGCCTCGCGATCGGTCTCCTCATCCTCGGGGTGATGGTGCTGCTGGCGTTGTTCAGCCCGTTGATCGTGAACGCGATCGGGGGTGGCAAGGACCCGATCGAGGTGGCGGCGTACGAGAAATGGCTGGTGCCCGGACCCGGGCATCTGCTGGGCACCGACCAGTTCGGCCGGGACGTGTTCGCGATGGTGGTGAAGGCGCTCTCGGTCTCGCTCCAGATCGGGGCGATCGCGGGCATCATCTCCACCGTCGTGGGGGTGATCGTGGCGTTCGTGGCCGGTTACAAGGGCGGCTGGATCGACGGCATCCTGTCGACGTTCACCGGGATCCTGCTGGTGATCCCGACGTTCCCGTTGCTGATCGCGCTCTCGGCGTACGCGAAGAACGTGACGCTGTTCCAGGTCGGGGTGATGATCTCGATCTTCGCCTGGCCGTTCGCGGCCAAGACCATCCGTTCGCAGGTCCTGAGCCTGCGGACCCGGCCGTACGTCGACCTGGCGCGGGTGAGCAAGGCCCGCGACCTGGAGATCATCGTCACCGAACTGCTGCCGAACCTGCTGCCGTTCATCGGCGTCGGGTTCGCGTCCTCGGCGCTCGGCGCGATCTTCGGACTGGTCGGCCTGGAAGTGATCGGCCTCGGACCGGGCGGTGTCGTCGACCTCGGCCAGATCATCTTCAACGCGATCACCACCGGCGCGCTGACGCTCGGGGCCTGGCCGATGTTCGTCGTCCCGATCGTGCTGCTGACGCTGCTGTTCGCGGCGCTCAACATGGTGAACATCGGACTGGAAGAGGTCTACAACCCGCGGTTGAGAGGAGTGGCCGGTGAGTGACTCAGTGCTGGAGATCAAGGGCCTCGAGGTCGCGTACTCCACCAACCGCGGCGATGTGAAAGCGGTCCGCGGGATCGATCTCGACGTACGCCGCGGTGAGATCCTCGGGATCGCGGGGGAGTCGGGCAGCGGGAAGAGCACGCTCGCGGTCGCACTGCTCCGGCTCCTGAAGGCGCCGGGCAAGGTGACCGGCGGCTCGGTGCTGTTCAACCCGGCCGGCCGTTCGCCGGTGGACCTGCTGAAGGTGCACGGCGAGGAGCTGCGGGTACTGCGGTGGAGCGCGCTCTCGTACCTCCCGCAGGGCTCGATGAGCTCGCTCAACCCGGTGATGCGCGTGCAGGACCAGTTCAAGGACGTGATCCTGGAGCACGCGCCGGATCGCAAGAACTCCTTGCACGAGCTGATCCCGCGGCTGCTCGGACAGGTCGGTCTCGAGCCGCGGGTGGCCCGGATGTACCCGCACGAGCTGTCCGGCGGGATGAAGCAGCGGGTGCTGATGGCCATCGCGGTCGCGCTCGAACCCGACCTGGTGATCGCGGACGAACCGACCACCGCGCTGGACGTGACGATCCAGCGGGTGATCCTGCAGTCGCTCGCGGATCTGCGGACCGACTTCGGGGTGACGCTGATGGTGATCTCGCACGACATGGGCGTGCACGCGCAGCTCGCGGACCGGGTCGCGGTCATGTACGAGGGACAGCTGGTCGAGGTCGGCGACGTACGGCAGGTCTTCAAGGACCCGCAGGATGCCTACACCCGGCAGCTGATCGAGTCGATCCCGAAGGTCGGACGGAGGGCCTCATGAAGTCTGAACTCGAACTTCGTGGCGTACAGCAACGATTCCACGCCCGTGGGGTCGCCGACGGCTACATCACCGCGGTGGACGACGTGAGCTTCAGCCTGGCCGCGTCGCCGCCGCAGATCGTCAGCCTGGTCGGCCAGAGCGGGAGCGGGAAGAGCACGATCGCCCGCAACGTCCTCGGCCTGCAGAAGCCGACGGCCGGATCCGTGCTGTACGGCGGGAAGGACATCTTCAAGCTGAACCGGGCCGAGTACGACGAGTACCGGCGCGACGTCCAGCCCGTGTTCCAGGACCCGTACGCGATCTTCAACCCGTTCTACCGGGTCGATCGCGTGCTCTGGAAGGCGGTGAAGAAGTTCAAGCTCGCCTCGACCCGTGAGGCCGGGCTCACACTGATCGAGGAGTCGCTGCGCGCGGTCCGGCTGGAACCGGAGAACGTGCTCGGGCGGTACCCGCACCAGCTCTCCGGCGGTCAGCGGCAACGCATCATGCTGGCCCGCGTCCACATGCTGCGTCCGTCGTTCATCATCGCCGACGAGCCGGTGTCGATGCTGGACGCCCAGGTGCGCAAGCACTTCCTGGACATCCTGCTCGACTTCCAGACCGAGCACGGGATGACGACGCTGTTCATCACCCACGACCTGTCCACGGTCTACTACCTCGGCGGTGAGGTCATGGTCATCACCAAGGGCCAGATCGTCGAGCGCGGCCCGGTCTCCACGGTGATGCACGAGCCCTCGCACCCGTACACCAAGCTCCTCCTCGACTCGATCCCGCAACCCGACCCCGACCAGCGCTGGACCAGCCGGATCGCCGTCGACGAACTGGACGACCTCGAAGAGACCGACGCCCAGGCGGCCCCGGCACCGGAGGCGCCGATCCTCTAACCGGGCTTCCGGGCGCTGGTGTACAGCAGCTGGTAGAACCACGCCCGGAAGCGCGGATCGAGCATCAGTTCGCGGTAGCGGGCGAGCTCGTCAGCCGTGGCGCCGGCCGCGAGCAGGAGAGGTTCGGCCTGCTGGTTGAGGTTGCGGTGCAGCAAGCACCCGTCGGTGCCACCGGCGGCCGTCTGCGAGTAGTCCATCACGTCGACATCCACCAGCCCGGCCGCGGTCATCCGCTCTGCCGTCTCGCGGGCCCAGGTCCAGCTGACCCCGCGCGCCGGGCTGACGACGTGATGGGACAGGTGCTGAATCTTCTCCCACAGGTCCCGGTCAGCCGGCTCGGGTACGGCGAGGAGTTCGAGCGGCCGGTCGGTGATGTCGCCGAGGATCAGGTGGCCGCCGGGCGCCAGCGCGGTGACCAGCCGTTGCAGGATCTGCTCGCGTTCGGGCAGGTGGAGGAGCAGCAGCCGGGCGTGGATCAGGTCGAACGGTCCGTCCACCGGGAGACCGTCGCGCAGGTCGTGCTTGATCACGTGGACGCCGGGCGCGACGTCGTACAGCTGGGTCGTGTCGATGTCGACGGCAACCACTTCGCGGGTGCGTGCGGCCAGCCAGTTCGCGATCGAACCGCTGCCCGCGCCGAGCTCGAGGCAGCGCTGGTCCGGTGTCAGGCCGAGCCGCTCCAGGCGCCAGGTGGTCGGGGTGTCCAGGAGCCTGCCGAGATGGTCGAGGTGATGGTGCCCGAGCTCGCTGCCGGTGTCGAAGATGTAGTCGTTCATCGCTCCAGCCTGCGCGGACACCGTCGACCGGCACATCCGTGATCACCCGGATCGTGACAGCGCCCAGGCGATGATCTCGTACCGGCCGGACAGGTCGAGCTTCTGCCGGATGTGCTCGAGGTGCGACTCGACCGTACGACGGGAGATTACCAGCGCGGACGCGATCTGCTCGTTGCTGAGGCCCTGTCCGGCGAGGTCGGCGACCTCGAGCTCCCGGCTGCTGAGCGGCCTGTCGGTCGGCGTGGGTGGCGCCAGCGCCTCGGCCATCAACTCGTCCTGGGTGAGTCGCCGGCCGGCCGCCATCAGCCGATCGGCCGTTCTGCCGCCGACCTGCCGCCGAAGCCGTTCGACGATGGCATCACAGTGCACTGTGGTCGCGTCCGACATGCGGCCGCCGCGACGGCTCAGCGCGGTCGCGGCCCCGGCGAGGCGCAGCGAGGCACGCACCCGCCCCTCGCTGGCCGCCAGGCTCATGCTGGCCCACAACCACTCCGGATCCTCGATCAGACCGGATGCCGTGCGCAGGTCGGCGACAATCGCGGACAGCTCTTCGCGGTGGACCCGCACCTCACCGCCCTCCGCCGCGATGTAGGCGACGCCGAGACGGCCGGCGAACGTCAGTGCCGCGCTACCGGTCGATCGGCCGATCTCGCGTACCTCGTGGAAACAGGGGCCGGCGTCGGCCCACGCCGCTTGCTCGCAGTACGCCAGACCTAGCACGGACAGGGTCCAGCCGCGGCCGCGTTCGTCGCCGTACTGGCGGAACTTGGCGATGCTCTGCGCACACAGGTCGACGGCGTACGGCGCCTGGCCTGTGGCCGCTGCGACGAGTGCGAGATTGCGCAGCGCCCGGGCTGTCCCGGGATCATCGCCGAGCTGCCGATTCAGGTCCAGGCTCTCCTGGTAGGCGAGTGTGGAGGCTTCGTAGTCGCGTTGACGCCACGCCAGCCGGCCAAGCCTTGCCAGTGCGACCGCACGGAGCGCCGGCTCCCCACGGTCGAGGGACTCTTCCAACCAGGTGCGCGCGTCGTTCACGAACCCGCGGACCTCCCAGTAGTAGGCGAGGGCCGTGGACAGCCGCAACCCGGTGTCCCCGGGCTGCGATCGCGCCCAGCTCAGCGCAGCGAGGAAGTTGCCCTCGTCGCGTTGCAGGCCGATCAAGATGCGGCCCCGGTCGTTCCCGTGCAGATCGGAGTCGCCTTGCTGTGCGACGGCCAGGAAGTGTGTCGCGTGGCGGGCCCGGATCGACGGTGCTTCGCCGAGGGCCGTCGCCGCGTACTGACGCACCGGTTCCAGCAGCCGGTAGCGGATCCCTCCGTCGGGCAGCCGGTCCGTGATCACCAGGGAGTGGTCGACGAGTCCGGTGAGAGCGCGGAGCAGTTCGTCGCCGAGGTCGGCGACGTACTCCAGGGCGGCGAGATCGAAGCTGCCCGAGAACACCGCGAGCCGCTCGAACAGCAGTTGCTGTGGTGCGGGTAGCAGGTGGTAGCTCCAGTCGAGCGCGGCGCGCATGGTGCCGTCGGCGTCCTGCAACAGCGGGTCGAGCCGTTCGAGAATCTCGCGCGGAGACAGGACCCGGCTCCAGGCGGCCGCGAGCTCGATCGCCAGCGGCAGGCCGTCAAGTTTCCGGCAGATCGCGTCGACCGTCGATTCGTCAGCGGGCGCCGCGCCGGACACGAGGGCGGCGCGGTCGGCGAAGAGCCGGTTCGCCGGTGCGGGTGCGAGGGGCGTTAGCCGGAAGACCTGCTCGCCGGGGGCGCCGAGCGGGACGCGGCTCGTGGTGAGGATGCGGACCGAGGGGTAGGTCGCGAGAACCTGGATCGCGGCTGTGCGCGCCTCGTCGACGACGTGCTCGCAGTTGTCCAAGACGACCAGGACGTCGGCGTCCTCGGTGATCTCGGTGAGCAGTGCGTGTGGCGGCGTGGACACGAGTTCGACGAGTACGACGCCATCGGCGTACCGGGAACCGTTCCGCGCGGCCACCTCACGGCTCAGCCGGGTCTTGCCGGTGCCCGGGGAGCCGGCGATCGTGACCAGCCGCGAGTCGCGCAGTGCCTGCCCCAGCTGCGCGAGCTCCTCGTCGCGCCCGAAGAACCGGGTGAGGTCGCGGGGGATGCCCGCTGTCTTGGTGCCGAGCAGGCTCCGGTGAATGGCTTGGAGCTCCGGCGCGGGATCGACTCCGAGCTCGTCGGCGAGGTGGGCGCGGAACGCCTCGTAGTACTCGAGCGCTTCGGCTTGCCGCCCGGTGTCGCGTAGTGCGCTCAGAAGCCTTAGCCACAACGTCTCCCGGAGCGGGTAGCGCGTGGTGAGCTTCTGGAGGTCGGCGATGTCGGCGTCGGTTCGCTGCTCCCAGGCGGTGAGATAGCGCTCCACCAGGGCGGGAGCCTCGTGTTCCTCGAACCACTGCGAGAGCGAGCCCTCGAACGGTTCGCCGCGCCACAACTCCAACGCCTGCTCGAGTTTCCCGTCGTCGAGCAGCCGATGAAAGCGCAGTACGTCGACACTCTCCACCGGCACGTCGAGGCGATACCCCGCCGGCTCGGTCGTCACCGCGTCGTCGCCGAGCACGCGGCGCAGTCGCCCGACGTACGTCTGCAGACTGCCCCGCAGCCGCTGCGGCGGATCGTCACTCCAGAGCGCGCGACCGAGCGCGTCGAACGACACCGTCCGCCCGCAACTCAGCGCGAGCATCGCCAGCAGCGCCCGCACCTTCCGGCCCGGAACCTGGACCACCAGCCCATCCCGCCGGATCTCGAACGGGCCGAGCAGCCGAATGTCGAGATGTCCCATCTCACCCCCGAGAGATATGGCCACCCACTCTACCGATCCATCGGGTCCCGGACTGACAGCGAACTGGCAGCGCCCGTCCGTACCGTCCCTTCGCAAGCGAACAAAGGCCCGGATCGGGGGGACCATGCCAAGCGGGACAACAGTCCTGTCCTTCAGCCTGGCAGCTCTGGTGGTGCTCGTCGTACCAGGGCCGTCGGTCGCGTACGTCGTCGCGTGCACCCTGCGCCACGGCAGAGCAGCCGGCCTCGCGTCGGTCGTCGGCCTGGAACTCGGAGCACTCGTCCACGTCATCGCAGCCGCCGCGGGGCTCGGCGCGGTCCTGGCGTCGTCTCCCGACCTGTTCCGGCTGATCAGGTACGCCGGCGCCGCCTACCTGCTGGTGATGGGAGTACGCGAACTCCGCCCGCCGAGCGACAGCACACCCAAGCACCGCGCCGTACCGAGGAGCCGCCTCCGGATGATCCGCGATGGTCTCCTCGTCGACCTCCTGAACCCGAAGACGGTGCTGTTCTTCCTCGCGTTCCTCCCACAGTTCGTCCGTCCGGCGGAGGGGTCCGGACCGACGCAGATCCTCGTCCTCGGCACCTGCTTCGTCCTCCTGGCCACCGCCTGCGACGCAACCTACGCGACCATCGCCGGCACCGTCGCATCGCGGCTCCACCACTCACCGCGAGCCCGGCGCAGGATCAGGCACACCACCGGAGGTGTGTACCTGACCCTGGCCGGGGTCGCGGTGTTGAGTTAGACCGTTTTGATGGCGGGGTCGCTGAGGCTGGGGGTGCCGGTTTCTACGTGGCCGGCGAAGCGGCGGAGGTAGGTGGGGTCGGTGGTGGTGATCGAGACGTCGTACCAGCCGCTGGTGGTAGTGATGGTGCGGGTGGTGGTGCCCTTGAGGAGGTCGAGGGTCTGGGTGGTGCCGGCGTACGTGTTGGTGATGGTGACGCGGCGGGCGGTGTCGGAGGTGAGGGTGAGGACGACGTTGCCGGTGGCGGCCTTCTCGCGGGCGGTGATCTCCAGGCCCGTGGCGGGCTTGCCCTTGAAGGTGCGGAGGAAGCCGTTCGGGCCGTGGACCGTGAGGTCGGTGACGCCTGCCGAGTAGATCGGGTTCCAGCTGTCGGCGACGGTCTTGCCGGCCTCGGTGGTGTACGTCCACGGGCCGTCGGAGCGGTTCGCGGACGTGATCAGGAACTGCGCGCCCGCCTGCGCGCCGGAGCTGAAGGTCAACCTGTACTTGCTGTCGGCAACGGCTCCGTCGACGACCGGTGCGTACGGCAACGGCCGGGTACGGCGGCGCCCGCGTTCCTGCACCGGGACCTTGCCGACCGCGGGCGGCGTCGGCACGTAGTCCGGGTGCCGCTTGTTGTCCGGCGGCTCGTACGCGCTGGTGTCCGGGAGCGTGGCCGGCCGCGTCGCCGCCGTACCGAAGTCGAACGCCGACGTCAGGTCGCCGCAGATCGCCCGCCGCCAGGGCGAGATGTTCGGTTCGTGGACGCCGAACCGGGACTCCATGAACCGGATGATCGACGTGTGGTCGAAGACCTCGGAGCAGGTGTAGCCGCCGGTGCTCCACGGTGACACCACGAGCATCGGCACCCGCTGGCCGAGACCGTACGCGCCGTGCGCGGCCTTCGAACCGGTGTACAGATCGGGGTTCGGGTCGACCGTCGACAGGCCCTGGTTGGCATCCATCGGCGGGTACGGCGGTACGACGTGGTCGAAGAAGCCGTCGTTCTCGTCGTACGTGATGAACAGCGCCGTCTTGCTCCACACCTCGGGGTTCGCGGTGAGCGCGTCGAGGACCTGGGAGATGTACCAGGCGCCGTAGTTGGCCGGCCAGTTCGGGTGCTCGGTGAACGCCTCGGGCGCCGCGATCCAGGAGATCTTCGGCAGCCGGTTCGCCTGCACGTCAGCGGTCAGCTGCGCGAACAGGCTCTCGCCGGCCTTCGCGTTCGTGCCGGTGCGGGCCTTGTCGTACAGGGGATTCCCGGGCTGGGCGTTGCGATAGTTGTTGAAATACAGCAGCGAGTTGTCGCCGTAGTTGCCGCGGTACGCGTCGTCGATCCAGCCCCAACTGCCCGCGGCGTCCAGGCCGTCGCCGATGTCCTGGTAGATCTTCCACGAGACACCGGCCTGCTCCAGGCGTTCCGGGTACGTCGTCCAGCCGTAGCCGGCCTCGTCGTTCCCCAGGACCGGGCCGCCGCCCGTACCGTCGTTACCGGTGTAGCCAGTCCACATGTAGTAGCGGTTGGGGTCGGTCGAGCCGATGAACGAGCAGTGGTACGCGTCGCAGATCGTGAACTTGTCCGCCAGCGCGTAATGGAACGGGATGTCCTCGCGGGTCAGGTACGCCATCGTGGTGGTGCTCTTCGCCGGGATCCACTGGTCGTACCTGCCGTTGTTGAAGGCCAGATGACCGTCGGACCAGCCATGGGCGAGATCCTGGATGAACTGCAGGCCGAGGTTGTCCGCCTCCGGCCGGAACGGCAGGGTCTCCTGGCCGAGGGCACTCTTCTGGTACCACACCGGCTTGCCGCTCGGCAGCGTGACCGGTCGCGGGTCACCGAACCCGCGGACGCCGTTCAGGCTGCCGAAGTAGTGGTCGAACGACCGGTTCTCCTGCATCAGGACGACGATGTGCTCGACGTCCTGGATGCTGCCGAACCGGCGGTGCGCGGGGATCGCGGCGGCCTGCTCGATACTGTTCGCCATCGCGGCAAACGCGGCCGACCCTCCGGCCATCTGCAGAAACCTACGACGATTGATAGCTGGCATGCGAGTCTCCTAACGGGGCGGATGGAGTCTGTGTCACCAGTACGGCGTGGCTGGCACCCTAGCCTGAACGATTAACCGACGGTAGATGAACTCTGCTGTCCACACCGGGTGACTTTCAAACTATTCCAAGCATGATCTGGTGGCTCACTATCGAAGTGGGGCCGCCGGTTGCTGCTCAGGAATCGGTGCGCAGGCGGCCGTGGATGTGCCAGTCGTGCCAGCCGTCGGCGTGCTTGATCGCCTGCCGCAGGGTGCCCTCGAGCCGGTAGCCGGTGCGCTCGGCGACCCGGCAGGACGCGGTGTTGGCGGTGGAGTGGTGGACGTTCAGCCGGTTGAAGCCGATCAGCCCGAAAGCCCAGCCAGACAGGGCATCCACGGATCTCGCGGCGATGGATCGGCGCCGGGCGGCCGGGGCCACCCAGTAGGACAGCGAGGCTGACGCCTCGGCGAGAGAGATGTCGCGCAGCCCGACCTGGCCGAGCGGCTGGTCGTCTCCATCGACAGCTGCCCAGCTCGCCGCGGTCTCACTGGCCCACCGGTCGGCCCACTGCGTGATCCACTCATCAGCCTCGTCGAGACTGTCGACCCGTCGAACGTGCCAGCGCTGGATATCGGGACAGGCAAATGCGGCCCGCACCGTTGCGGCGTCGCTCCTCCGCCACGGCCGCAGTACCAGCCCATCGATCACCAGGCGCGGCTGTGCGATGTCCCGCAACGTCCCCTGAGGTAAGGCCGGATCCACGAGCAAAGGCATGCGCTGATGCTAGTGCTGGGCGCCCGGCCGGCCCGCAAACGGCTCGGATGGGCACGCCGGCGCGACGGTGGGTTCGTCAGAAGTCGGTACGTCGTTCTACGCCGCTGCACCGTCGCCGCGTGAATCGCGGACCTCATCCCAGGGGGCCGTTGCGGTTTCCGAGCCGTCCGCAACGGCGTTCAGGTCCTCAGCGCATCCTGGGGCAAGATCACTCCACGGGTCGAACACGCCGTCGCTGTCCAGCGCGGCCTTGCTTCGGCGATCGACGGTCGCGTCCAACTCACTTTCCGTACCGAGCCCACCATCGATCCCCGTCGGCTGCTCGTTGGGGGTGTCGCCCCAGGGGTTGAGGCGTGCGGCGGCTTCGGGGGTGATCCAGGGTGGATCGGTGTCCCGAGGCCAGGCGCGTGCCGGTACGCCGGACGTGCCTGGGCCGGGTGGAGCTGTAGCCGGTGGGGTCTCGGTGGGGTGGCGAGTGGTTGTCGGTGGGCGGTATCTGCCACGGGGGACCGGGGCCGGGGTGGCCCAGGTGGGGCGGGTGACGTGGACGGTGCCGTCGGTGATGTTGATGTTCCAGTGGCCGGCGTGCAGGTCTCGGTGGCAGCGTTTGCACAGGAGGACGAGGTTGGTGATGTTGGTTTCGCCGCCGTCGATCCAGCTGATGACGTGGTGAGCGTCGCAGTACAGAGGTGGGGCTCCGCAGCACACGCAGCCTTTGTCGCGAGTGATGAGAGCCTTGCGCATGGGGCCGGTGGCCAGGCGGACGGTGGTGCCGACGTCGAGTGGCTGGGAGTCCGAGCCGAGCACAACGGGCAGGATGTGCGCGTCGCAGGCCAGGCGCCGAATGGTGGCCGCGGACAGGGCGTCACCGTAGATCAGCTGACCGGTCGCGGTCGCGTCGGCGGCCTTGAGGTCGTTGAAGTCGATGGTGACGATGATCTGCGGCTTCTGCCCGTGCCCAGGGATGAGCCCGCCAGTGGCGGGACTGGGAGCGGTGTTGGTGACGGCGCTCGTGGCGGTGTTGAGAACGGTGGTGAGGGCGTCTGCTTGGCGCTGGTCGCGGGAGCGGGGATCGAGGGCGCCGTCGACGGTTCTGTGCGGTTTGGCGTGGGTGTCGATCAGGGTGCGGAACAGTTCGGCGTTCTCGTTGGCCAGGAACCCGGTGAATGCGACGCCGTTGTCGACGGTCTTCAATGTCAGGGTCTCGCGGTCGTACGCCTCCTGTTCGGCGGGTTCGGGGCCGTCGGTGTCGAGCCGGTTGCGGACCTGTACGCCGGCCTTGCGGAGGTCGAGCGGACCATGGGTGCGGCCAAGCTCCACCATTTCCCGCTCCGCGACTGCCAGGTCCTCGACCGGCACCGTGGTGGGCACCTTGTCCAACGCGGACACGATCGCCTCGGCCTGTGCTGGATGCAACAGCACCCCACGGCCAGTATCGCCCTCGGCGGCGTCGTCAACGGCGGCCTCGGGGGCAGGGTTGGGGAGCGCGGCCGCGACAGCGGGATACTTCGGTAGCGCGTTGGCCAGGTGGACGTCGCGGCGCGCCTCGGTGGCGTCGATGCGGTACCGGAAGGTCAGGAACCGCGCGGTGGTGCCGGCGCCGACTTCCTTGGCGTAGCCGATCGTCTCGAGGCCGCCGGTCAGGTGCAGGGCGTAGGTCTTCAGGCGGGCGATCTCGGCATACGTTGCGTCGAGAGCAGACACCATCTCGTCGCCGCTCATCGACCACACCGGTCGGTCCCCGAGAATCTCCATACCCACAGCGTAGACACCCCCTCCGACAGTTTTCAAAGCCAGATGCCCTTGTTTTCAAGGGAATCCGAGTTATCCACAGAGTGCGATTCCGTGTCCACGCGTGAGGGTGAGCATGTAGTGTTACAAGGCGGCGCTCAGCTTGTTGTTGCCCATAGCAATCAGAAGCCCGAGGAGTTGACAGAGGTTCCGTGGAACGTGTCTGGTACGTCGCCTACGGGTCCAACCTCGCCCTCGAACGGTTCAGCTGCTACCTGTACGGCGGCCGCCCGCGCGGCGGCGCTCGCGTCTATCCGGGCTGCCGCGATCGGACCTCACCCCAGCGGACCGCGGCAGTCACAGTGCCGGGCGGGCTGGTGTTCGCGGGTGCGTCGAAGGTGTGGGGCGGTGGCTCGGCGTTCTACAACGCAGCCGCACCCAAGCAGCTCGCCGGCCGCGCCTATCTCGTCACTTTGGACCAGCTGGCCGATGTGGCAGCCCAGGAGATGTGGCGCGAGCCGGGCGGTGCCTACGCGAGGGAGCTCGTTGCTCTCGTTCCGGAGGTCGCCGAGCTCCACTCACTCGGCGCGGGCCGGTACGAGACCGTCGTACGACTGGGGGAACTGGACGGCCTGCCGATGTTCACCGTCACCCACGGCACAGTCGCCGACCTCGCTCCGGTCGCGCCAACCGCGTCGTACCTGCACTGGATCGCGACCGGGCTGATCGAGGCGCACGGATGGGGGCTGGCGCAGGTGGTCGACTACCTGCACGCCGCGCCGGGTGTCCAACTCGGATGGACACCCGGCGCGCTGCTGTCAGCCCTTGACGGCGATGCAGGTCGCGGACGCTGACTTGGTCGGGTCGCTTTCGGAGGTGGCGGTGAGGGTGATCTTGGCGAGGGGGCCGGTGCCGGCCTTGGTGTGGACGGGGACGGTGACCTGCTGGCCCGCGTTCGCGGTGGCGAGGGCGTTGGGCAGGGAGATCGGCCAGCCGTTGGACTTCGCGGACAGGCGGTAGACGTCGCCCTTCACGTACTGCGTGATGTCCTCCGGGCCGGACGTCGTACCGGCCTTGCCGGTGTTCGTGAGTGTGAAGTTGCACGTCTGGACGCCGCCACGGTCCGGCTTCGCGACCGTGGGCAGCAGCCGTACGCCGCGTTTCTGCGCGCCGGCGCCGTCGAGCGAGCGGATCGCGACCGTGTACGACAGCTCGCGTTGAGCGTTGCGGTGCACGTTGGTGATATAGAAGTGCAGGCGGTTGGCGGTGTCGGTGTACTCGTACTCGCTGCCGGAGTTCGTGCCTGCGTGGAACAGTGCGTCGGACAACTGCCGGTAGTCGCCGATCGTGATCGGGACCTTCGTGCCGTCGGGCAGCACGTAGTCGGTCAGGTTGATGTCCTGCGGGTTCGCGTCGATCACCCACTCGAACGGCGCGCGGTCCTGGTTCTTGGTCTTCGCGAGCAGCACGCCGGCATCGGGCGTGAACGAGTCGGTGCCCATCCGGTCCACGACCTCGACCGTGTAGTTCTGGTACCCGCGGCCGTCGCAGAGCGGATCCTTCGTCGCGTCGCACGGCGCGTCGAGATCACCGGCGCCGCCGAGCTCGATGTTCACGCCGGAGAGATCGCGAGCGCCCGGGTTCACGCTCCGCGCCGTCACCTGAGCGATCACCACACCCGACGTCGCGAGCGCCTCGCGGGACAGCCGCAGGACGTTCTGCTCGTCGACCATCTCGAGCTTGATCTTGTTCCGGAGCATGTGTTGCGCGCCCATCGACGCGCCGCCGGTCGCGGGAATCATCCAGCGGCTGTGCGGGCCGCCCGGGCCGTTGAAGCTGCCCCGGCTGAGCATCTCCCAGATGCCCGTGTACGCGCGCCTGGGCGGGACGCCGTACGGGTTGTTGTAGTTGTCGCCGATGCCGAGGATGTGGCTGAACTCGTGCGCGAACACCGCCATCCCGGAGCTCTCCGCCTGGGTGGAGGAGCCGCCGCCGGCGTTCGGCCAGATCGACGCGCCGGCCGCCCACGAGGTCCAGTCGACGTAGCGGGTGTTCGACCAGTTCGGCAGCGCCGGGTCCGGCGGTCCGAAGTCGTCGGTGACGTCCTCCTTGGTCGGGAACTTCATCATCCCGAACTCCTGCCAGGTGGACGACTCGTCCTGCCCGGCGCTGAGGAAGAACACGAAGTCGTACCCCGCCGGTACGTCGGGACCCTGGTCGGCGACCCACGCGGCGCGGCCGTCGGTACGGATGTCGCGGTTGCAGCTGTCGCCGGCCGGGCAGGCCGTGCCGCCCTGGAACTCCATCGCGTACTCGTGCGACTTGCCCGGCATCCGGTACGGGCCGAACGCGGTGAGGTCGACGCCGTAGCGGCCGCCGGAGTCCTCCATCCAGTACTCGTGCAGCGTGTGACCGTGGTTCAGTGGCTCGGGCTTGTTGAGGAAGTCGTGGTAGAAGCTCGCGACCTGCTCACGCGGTACGCCGTTCGCGGCCGCGCTCGGGTTGCCGAACACGGTCGAGCCCTTGGGCTTGGTGACCACGAAGTCCTGGTTCGGGTAGTCGAGCAGGACGAGCGCGCCCTTGAAGGTCCGCTCGGACCCCTTGACGTTGGGGTCGGCCCAGTTCGTGCCCGGCGGTTTGACGTAGTCGTCCCACGTCATGTGGTCCGGGTTCTCCCAGTTCTGCGGGTCGATCGGGCCCGGCAACCCGCTCGACAGGGTCTTCGCGACGCGGGCGTCCGGCCCCGACTCCTGCCAGGGCTGCTTCTGCGGCCAGTGCGGGTACTGCCATGCGTTCGCGGGGTCCGGGGGTGCACTCGGCGCGGCGAGCGCCATCGACGGCACCGAAACAACGGCCAGCACAGCGACCAGCCGCACAACACGACGAAACTTCCGTTGCTCAGACACGGGCGGGCATCCGATCAAGAGGCGGGACAACGGGACCAGCCATGAGCATGCCCCCAGGACGCAAATGTCACAACAGCACACGGCGCGCTGCCAAAGTTGGACGGCGACAGATCGAGGGGATGCTGTATACAGTATGGTGGCGTTTCGTGGATTTGGATGGAGGTAGCCCATGTACTCAGTCACCGATCCGGCGCGTGGGGTGTTGGTGGAGGAAGTGGCCAACTCGACGGAGGAGGAGGTGCGGGCGGCGATCGGGCGGGTGGCCGGGGCCTATCCGGGGTGGCGCGGGCGCTCGGTGGGGGAGCGGGCCGCGGTGGTCGCTCGGGCGGCGGAGTTGTTCGCGGAGCGGGCCGACGAGTTGGCCGCGATCATGACGCTCGAGATGGGGAAGCGGGTCAACGAGGGCCGCGGCGAGGTCGGAATCGTGGTCGACATCTTCCGGTACTACGCCGAGCACGGTACGGCGTTGCTCGCCGACGAACCGATCGACCTCAGGGACGGGAAGGCCGTCATCACCAAGGGGCCGATCGGCGCCCTGCTCGGGATCATGCCGTGGAACTTCCCGTGCTACCAGGTCGCCCGGTTCGTCGCGCCGAACCTGGTGCTCGGGAACACGATCCTGCTCAAGCACGCCTCGATCTGCCCGCGGTCGGCGCGCGCGATCGAGGAGATCCTGCACGCGGCCGGCGTACCGGACGACGTCTACGTGAACACGTACGCGTCCAGCCGGCAGATCCCCGCGATCCTCGCCGACCCGCGGATCGCCGGCGTCTCGCTGACCGGCAGCGAGCAGGCCGGGATCTCGGTCGCGGCCGAGGCCGGGAAGAACCTGAAGAAGACCGTGCTCGAACTCGGCGGCTCCGACCCGCTGATCGTCCTCGACACCGACGACCTCGACGAGACCGTCAACGCCACCGCGACCGCGCGGATGCGCAACTGCGGCCAGTCCTGCAACGCCCCGAAGCGGATGATCGTCCTGGCCGGCCTGTACGACGAGTACGTCGACCGGCTGACGAAACGCGTCACGGAGTACTACGTCCCCGGCGACCCGGCCGATCCCGCGACGAAGCTCCCGCCGCTCGCCTCGGCCGCTGCCGCCGACGAGGTCGCCGCCCAGGTCGCGAAGGCGGTCGACCAGGGTGCGACGCTGCGCGCGGGCGGGCACCGGATCACGCCCGGCGCCTACCTCGAAGCCACCGTCCTCACCGATGTCACGCCGGCGATGGACGCGTACTACGAGGAGATCTTCGGTCCGGTCGTGATCGTCTTCAAGGCGACGGACGAGGACCACGCGGTCGAACTCGCGAACGACACGCCGTTCGGCCTCGGCGCGTCGGTGTGGGGCACCGACCCCGACCGCAACCGCCGCGTCGCCGACCGGATCGACGCCGGCATGGTCTACCTGAACCGCGCCGGCGGCTCCCAGGCCGACCTCCCGTTCGGCGGCATCAAACGCTCCGGCCTCGGCCGTGAACTCGGCCCGGCCGGTATCGAGGAGTTCATGAACAAGAAGTCCATCCGGCTCGGGTGACAGGAACCGGCCAGCGGGCCGCGGGCGGAGGTGGACGACGTCACAGTGGGCGGTGACCACTCGTGACTGAGAGCGATACAGATGACCTACCAGCAACCGCCACCTCCGCCGCAGGGCACGCCGTACCCAGGAAAGCCGCCGAAGCGGCTGCGTCCGCACGACCCGTTGGCGGTTGCCCTGGGCAACGCTTCGTTGCTCGGCCTCGGCTACTTCCTGATCCGCCGCTGGATCTTCGGTCTCCTCGGCCTCGCCGGTACGGCGGCACTCCTCGTCCTCATGTACCAGCGCAAGGACCTGGCGTACCAGTTCGGGCTGCTGGGGTGGGGACTGCTGCAGGTGCTGCACGGTCTGTACCTCGCGACCCGGCCACCGGTGCGGAAAGCCAGTATCCCGAAGCGGATCGTCGCCGCTGTCGTGACGCTCGCGGTCGTGGCGGCGGGCGTCGTGCTGAAGCGTGGCGCCGATGACGTCGCCGGCGAGGTGACCGCGGCGCGACGGGCCGGTGACTGCACCAAGGTCGTGCAGGCGCAGGACAAGGTCTGGTTCGGTGACCGTCTGGTCGCCGGGCAGGACATGGATCGTGGCGACAGCGACGTGGAGACCTGCGGCCGGATCGACACGGCGAAGGGGAACCTCACCGCGGCCACTGGACTGACCGACGTGAGGTCCCTCCAGCAGGCGTACGTCGTCCTCGGGCCGATCGCCTCCGACCCGCGGCAGCAGGCGACCGCGGGTGCCGTGATGGATCGGTTCGTCAAGGACCTGCAGGCGATGGAGCCGTGCGGGCAGATCACGATGACCGCCTGGTTGCGGACCCGCACGCTGTCCAAGAACCTGCTCGATCGCGCGAATGCCGTCGTACCCCGGATCGAGCCGAACGCCCTGCTGGCCTGCGCCGACGGGTACGCGTCCCGCGAGAACTGGGTGACCGCGCGGGCGACGTACCAGCGGCTTGTCGCGACGTACCCCAAGGCCAAGCAGACCGCGAGGGCGCGCGCCGGACTCGCGAAGGCCACGCTGGCGATCGAGTTGGAGAACGTCCGGAGCCTGGTGCAGGGCGGGTCGTACTGCGAGAGTCCGGCGAAGTACAGCGGCGCGAAGCCGTACCGCCGCGGCTTCAACCCGGCGATCTTCCTCGGCGACGGCTCCCAGTACGCCGACCAGCTGCCGGCCGCGTGGTCGATCGACGACCCGTACCGGGCGACCATCGTCGTGTGCACCGAGGCGGCGGGAATGGGCGCCGCGGTGCAGACCTGCCCGTACGTACCGGAATCTAACCCGTACGGGGGAGAGATCAGCTACGTGACGTTCCGCAAAGTCACAGTGCCGGCCAAGGTGTACGAGCTGCGCACCGGGCGCCTGGTGCTGAACACCGTCGTGACGATGTCGGGCGAGGCCTGCCCGTACCGCATCGACAACATCTCCACGGAGGAAGAGAGCGTGACCCCGAGCAACGCTCAGGTCCAGGCGGCCTTCCGCCCCCTCGTCGTACGCCCCTGAACGCAGGGGCGTCAGGAGTTGCCGCGGTCGCAGGCTACGCCGTCGCCGTTGCGGTCGAGCGCCGCCGAGTAGCCCGGATCGCCGCGGTGCAGCGGCGCCTTGCCCGCCGCACGAGCCTCCGCACAGCTCCGGAACACGACTGTCGTGGTCGTCGGCGCGGACGTCGGTGTCGGTACGGCGGTGGGCGTCGGTGCCGGTGTCGGTACAGGCGTGGGTGTCGGAGTCGGTGTGGTCGCCTCGGACGGCGACGGTGTCCTGGACTCCGATGGTGTCGGCGTCGGCGTTCGAGCGGTGATCCGTACGGGCTGCTCGGTGCTACGGGTCGGGGCCGATGGCACCGGTGTCGTCACGGGCGCGCTCGGCCGGATCGCCGGCGCCGTACTCGTGGATTCGCTGCCGCGACCGAACGGGCTCAGCAGCACGAGCACCATCAGAGTCACGGGCACCGCGATGATCGCAGCGGCCGCCAGCGGACGTGGTCCGCCGTACCTCCCGATCGGTCCGCGCACCGCTCGGCCGTGCTTGTCGACCCAAAATCTCCATCCCGCCGGTGCGGCCGGCCACGACTTCGGCGGCTGCCACCGTCGCGGTGGTCGCCAGTCCGGTGTCGGCGGGTCGGGCCACTCCGGCGGCGTATTGAACTGCCTCACTTCCATCCTCCCAGCAGCACCCTAGCCACCCCGCCGCGAAGAGAAACCCCCACCCGCTGAATCCCTTGTATTTCATACGTTTGCCAGTCACTGAGTGCTAAGTCTCGTTGACAGACCCAGGTAGGTGGTGTGAGGCTCGGTCCATGACGGAGACTCAGCAGGCGGCGCGGAGCCGGACCTTCACCTGGACCGACCCGGCCGAGACCGCGGCGCAGGTCGGGGGCTCGACCGGGCTGGAGATGCTGCAGGCGATGCGGGACGGGCTGATCCCGGCGCCGCCGATCCTGCAACTGGTCGGGGCGACCGGGTTCGAGGCCGAGGAGGGCAAGGTCACGGTGCTGATGCCCGCGGCCGAGTTCCACTACAACCCGCTCGGCTCCGTGCACGGCGGCGTCATCGCGACCCTGCTCGACACCGCCGCCGGCTGCACCGTCCACTCGACGCTGCCGGCCGGCGTCGGCTACACGTCACTCGACCTGATGACGCGCTTCATCAAGCCGGTCACCGTCGACTCGGGCCTGCTGCGGTGTGAGGGCGGGATCGTCAGCCGCGGTCGCCGTACGGCGGTCGCGGAGTCCCACCTGTACGACGAACGCGGCAAACTGCTCGCCCACGCGACGTCGACCTGTCTGATCTTCGAACTACCGCACGCCTGAATCGGCTCAGCCGGCCTGATCGGCGAGGAGCTTCTCCGAAGCGACCAGCCGGACGCAGGTGGCCAGGCCGGTGATCGCCGCCTCGACCTCGGGCAGCTCCGGGTACGTCGGGGCGATCCGGATGACCTGGTCGGTCGGGTCGTCGCCGTACGGGTGCGTGGCGCCGGCCGGTGTGATCGCGATGCCGGCCGCCTTCGCCTTGGCGACGACCTCGCGGGCACAGCCCTCGGGGACCTGCAGGCTGACGAAGTACCCGCCGGCCGGCGCCGTCCAGGACGCGAGGCCGGTGCCGCCGAGCTCGGCGGTGAGGATCTTGTCGACCGCGTCGAACTTCGGCCGGATCAGCGCGGCCAGCGTCCGCATGTGCGCCCGCAGCCCCTCGGCGTCGCGGAGGAACTGCACGTGCCGCAGCTGGTTGATCTTGTCCGGCCCGATGCTCCGCTTGACCGTGTGGCTCAGCCACCACTCGATGTTCGCCGGCGACGACCCGAAGAACGCGACCCCGGCGCCGGCGAACGTGATCTTCGAGCTCGACCCGAACACGAACACCCGGTCCGGGTTCCCGTTCTCGGCGCACAGCGCGAGGACGTCGGCGAGTTGCGCGGGGGAGTCGGTCAGGTGGTGCACGGCGTACGCGTTGTCCCAGAAGATCCGGAAGTCCGGCGCGGCCGTCTGCATCGCGGCGAGCCGCCGTACCGTCTCGTCGGAGTACACGGTGCCGTCCGGGTTGCTGTACTTCGGCACGCACCAGATGCCCTTGATCGCGGCGTCCTCGGCGACCAGCCGCTCGACGACGTCCATGTCCGGGCCTTCGGCGGTCATCGGCACCGGGATCATCTTGATCCCGTACCGCTCGCAGATCCCGAAGTGCCGGTCGTACCCCGGGACCGGGCAGAGGAACGCCAGCCCTTCCACGTCGGCCCACCGCCGCTCGGCGCCCGGCACCTTGCCGAGCAGGGCGTACACGATCGCGTCGTGCATCAGCTCGAGGCTGGAGTTCCCGGCCGCGAGCAGCTGCTCCACAGGTACCTGCAGGTCCTCGGCGAAGATCGCCCGCACCTCCGGCAGCCCGTTGAGCCCGCCGTAGTTCCGCAGGTCCGTCCCGTCCGCGCTCACCGGGTCGCCGCTCAGCTCCAGCACACCGTTCGCCGCGTCCAGCTGCTTGGGCGACGGCTTCCCCCGCGTCAGATCGAGCTTGAGCCCCTTGGCCACCAGCGCCTCGTAATCCAGACGCGCACGCTCAACCTGACCAGTCAGCTCATCGACACTCACGGGGGAGTCCTTTCCCAAGTACTAGGTGTTGGCCCCCAGCCTAGTGATGACCCGACGGAGCGCGGAAACAGGGCGGGTCAGCCGCGTCTGCACTTGGGGTAGCGCGGGTCCCACGGCATACAGGTCGGGATCCCCGGCGGCGGCTTGATGGTCCCCGGCGGCGTCGGCGGGGTGACCGGTGGCGTTGGTGGCTTGGCCTTGCTGCCGTTGGAGATGTACAGCAGGACCATCGCGCCTTCGGGTGCGCCGTCCTCCTGCCGCGGGTTCGTCCAGGCGACCGTCCCGGCCGGCGCGTCCGAGTCGACCTGCGGACCGTGACTCATCTGGACCTTGAAGCCCATCGACAGCAGCTTCGCGGCCGCGTCGGCGGGCGTCATGCCCTTCAGGTACGGCAGGTCCTTCACCTTGCCGCGGATGATGATGTCGTCCGGCTTCACGAACTTGGTGGTCGGGAACCCCTGCAAGGCACCCTGCAGCGCGGCCTCCCAGATCGGGCCGGCGGTGCCGGAACCCGAGGCGTCCTTGAGCTTCTTGCCGTTGAAGACCTGGCCGATCATGTTCTCGAGCTTCGGATCGGCGTCGGCGACCACGGAAGCCGCTGCGAGCCTCGACGAGTAGCCGGCGAACCAGACCGCCTGGTTCTCGTTGGTGGTACCGGTCTTGCCGGCCAGGTCGCTCTTGCCGAACTTCAGCTTCCCGCCGGTCCCGTCCTTGGCCATCACCTGCTGCAGCACGTAGTTGACGCCGTCCGCGACACTCGGCGACAACACCCGGTGGCAGTTCGGGCCGGGCGTCGGGATCGACTTGCCGGTCTTGAGCGAGGCGATCGACGTGACGATCTGCGGGTTGCAGTACATGCCGCGGGCGGCGAACGTCGCGTACGCGTTGGACAGCATCAGCGGCGTGATCAGACCGGCCGAACCGAGCGTGAACGAGACGACCTGTTCCAGCGGCTTCAGGGTCTGCGCGTTGTACATGCCGAGCTTGGACGCGATGGTCGTGATCGGGCACAGACCGATCTGCTGCGACAGCTGCAGGAAGTAGGTGTTGGTCGAGGCCTTGGCCGCCTGGACCATCGACGGATCGAGAACGGTGCGCGTCGAGTTCTTCGGGTCGTACGACGGCACCGAGATCGGGCCGTTGCAGGTACTGAAGTTCTGGCCGCCCAGGCTGATCGTCTGCGGCGAGCGGATCCGGTAGGTCGTCGGCACGCCCTTGCCGATCGCGGCGGCGATCGTGAACGCCTTCATCGTCGAACCGTTCTGGAACCCGCCGAACCCGCCGGCGTAGGACTTCTCGACGTTGTAGTTGTACGCCGTCTGTCCCTTCTTCGAACCGTACAGGCGGCTCTGCGCCATCGCCTTCACCAGGCCGGTGCCGGGCTCCACCATCGTGATCGCAGCCACCACGTCGTCGGTCGCCTTCGAGTGCTTGGCGACGGCGATGTCGGCGGCGGCCTGCATCTTCCGGTCCAGCGAGGTCTTTATCACCAGGCCGGCGGTCTCGATGTAGTTCTCGCGCTCCTCCGGTGTTTTGCCGAACGCGTTGTTCGCCTTGAGCTTGGAGACGACGTACTCGCAGAAGAACGGGTACGTCGAGTTCGCGCAGCCGCTCGGGATGACGCGGACCTTCTTGAGGTCGATCACGGGGGTCTTGATCGCGTCCCGGGCCTGCTTGGCGGTGATGATGTTCAGTTCGTTCATCCGGCGCAGGACGACGTCGCGACGGGCCTTGGCGCGCACGGGGCTGTCGATCGGGTCGTACCCGGTCGGGTTCTTCACCAGGCCGGCCAGCATCGCGGCCTGCGGCAGGTTCAGCTTGGCAGCGTGCACGCCGAAGTAGTGCATCGCGGCGGCCTCGACGCCGTACGAACGGTCACCGAAGAAGGCCAGGTTCAGGTAGCGGTTCAGGATCTCGGACTTCGGGGTCTCCTTCTCGACCGCGATCGCGTAGCGCAGCTCGGCGATCTTCCGCTCGTACGTCTCGGCGGTGGCGCTTTTGACCTCTTCCGGCGTGCGGGCCTTGTTGATCAGGCTCAGCTTCACGTACTGCTGGGTGATGCTCGAGCCGCCCTGGGAGACCCCGCCGGACGACTGGTTGCGCAGCAGCGCGCGCAGCGTGCCCTTGAAGTCCAGCGCGCCGTGCTCGTAGAACCTGTCGTCCTCGATCGCGACGATCGCCTTCAGCATCACCGGGCTGATCGCCTTCAGCGAGACCGGGGTCCGGTTCTGCTGGTACAGCGTCGCGATGGTCTTGCCGTCCGCGGCCTGGATGATCGACTTCTGCGCCAGCGGCGCCGTCTGCAGGTCCTGGGGCAGGAACTGCACGGTGTCGTGGGCCTTGGCCGTGGTCACTCCGGCCAGCCCGGCAAAGGGTAGGGCCAGACCGGCGGTCAGTGCGCCGGCGAGCGCGCTGACCACGAGGAACACGAACACTGACCACACGACATTGGGCCGCTTGGCCCGCCGCTCGCCTCTGTGCATGGTTGGGCAGATTACGTGAGGAGAGTGCTTTCCGGGAGTCTCCTCGTTACGGAATTTACACATTTGCTCAACGATCTCACCGTCGGTAATCGGAGCCTCACTACCCGACGATCATGCCACCCCCAACCAGCACCTCACACGGGGCCGGCGGAAGCGAAGGTCGACAGGACAGCCGCGTCTGTCGCGGCCGCCACGGCTCAGCCGGTGTTCGTGAAGCGGTACTTCAACTGTTACTACGACGAGGGCTGCTTCGCGACGGCGGTACTGCCGAAGACCTGGCGGGCGATCCGCCTGGGCACGAACGAGTACCGCTTCGCGGACCGCACCGCACCGCGGATGATCCGGATCCGAATGAACATCGTCAACGGCCCCAGCACCGCAGTCGCCGCGAAACGCAAACAGGCCGCGCTGAAGGGCACCCGCGGCCTCAAGATCCTCAGCCGGAAAACGACCACGATGAAGTCGACCTCCGGCCAAGGCCCCCTCACCGTGACAACCCTCGTCTACACCTACCGCAGCGGCTCCACCACCCGCTGGGTCGCAACCCGCTACATCGCGATGTGGAACCTGAAATCCGCCAACGTCGAAATGACAGTAGGCGGCCGCCTCAAGGACCGCACCTTTCTCACCAAGGTCGTCGACAAGGCCAGCGCCTCCATCACCCTCGCCGGCTGAGCACGTCCGGGAGGTTGCCGAGGATGGTGAGGCGTTTGGTGGCGCGGGTGATGGCGACGTAGAGGTCGGAGAGGCCTCGGTCGGATTCGGTGGTGATCGTGGCGGGGTCGGCGATCACCACCGCGTCGAATTCGAGGCCTTTGGACTGGGGTACGTCGAGGAGGGCTACCGTGCCGTCGAGGACGGACGGGTCGTGGCTGTGGGCAACTTCTGGGAGTACGGCGGCGAACTCGTCGTACCGGGAGGCGGGGACGATCACGGCCAGGCGGCCGTCGCCGATCGCGTTCTGCTCGAACTTGATCGCCTCCCGGAGTGCGTCGGTCAGGCAGCCGGCCGGGACCGGGTCGATGAACGGTTCGACGCCGGTCTCGCGGACCGAGGTGGGCGGTTTCAAGGCCGGGTCGATGGCGGCGAGGACGTCGGCGGCGACCGTCATGATCTCGGTCGGGGTGCGGTAGTTGACGGTCAGTTCGGCGGTGCGCCAGCGGCGGGCGGCGTACCGGTCGAGGAGTTCGGCCCAGGACCGGACGCCGGCGGCCGAACCCGTCTGCGCGATGTCGCCGACGATCGTCATCGACCGGCGCGGGCAGCGGCGCATCAGCATCCGCCAGTCCATCGCGGACAGCTCCTGGGCCTCGTCGACGATGACGTGGCCGAACACCCAGTCGCGGTCGTAGGCTTTGCTCTCGGCGCCAGTAGCAGGTCGGTTGAACACGCGCGTGCGCTGGGCGATCAGATCCTTGAACTGCTCGATCTCCCACGGCTCGATCGTGATCCGCTCGGCGGTCAGCTCGATGTCGACGATGCCGTGCGCGTACTCCCGTCCGGCCTCCTCGGCGGCAGCGTCCGCGGCCGCCTGGCGCTTGCGGCCGACGACGACGTCCGCGGTCTCACCGAGCAGTTCGGCCGCTTCGTCGAGCAGCGCGACGTCCGACGGAGCCCAGTCCGCGGTGAGTGGACGCAGTACGGCGGAACGCTCGGAGGGGCTGAGATGCGGCGCGGCGGCGGCGAGCCGGTCGTCCGAGGAGAACAGCACCGAGACGAGGAGCGGCGGTGTGAGCTCGGGCCACAACCGGTCGAGGAGTTCGAGGACGCGGTCGTCGTCGAACAGTTCCTGCTGGATGTCCTCGATGTCCGCGTCCCCGACGTACTGCCGGCCGATGCGGTCGACGACCTGCTTGGTGAGGGTCTTGAGGATGCGCCGCACGAACAACGGCCGAGCCCGGTTGTGCAGGGGCTGTGCCGCGAGCGCGCCTTGCTGTGCTTTGCGGATCGCGCCCGGCCGGAGCACAAGCTCGTCCTGGTTGACCTTCAGCCGGATCGGCTCGGCCGGGACGACCCGGAAGCCGGCGATCGCCTGCGCGATCACGTCGGCCATCGCCAGATTGCCCTTGATCCGCGCAGCCTCGGCCGGCTCGGGCGCCGTCGCGGCGACGCCGGGGAACATCTCGCTGATCGTCGCGAGCACGACGTCGGTCTCACCGAGCGAGGGGAGTACCTGGTCGATGTAGCGCAGGAACGTGCTGTTGGGGCCCACGACCAGTACGCCGCTCCGCCCGAGTTGCTCGCGATGCGTGTAGAGCAGGTACGCCGCTCTGTGCAGCGCGACCACGGTCTTTCCGGTACCTGGGCCGCCCTGCACCACGAGCACTCCGGGCAGGCCGGACCGGATGATCTCGTCCTGCTCGGACTGGATCGTCGCGACGATCTCGTTCATCCGGCCGGTGCGGCTCGCACTGAGCGAGGAGAGCAACGCCGCCTCGCCGATCAGCGTGCTGCGTTCGCCGTCGTCGATCGCGGCGGCGTCCAGAAGGTCGTCGTCGACCCCGATCACCGTGCGGCCGTGCAGCCGGATGTGCCGGCGGCGCTTGACGCCGAGCGGCTGGGCGGCGGTGGCCCGGTAGAACACCTGCGCGACCGGCGTCCGCCAGTCGATCAGCAGTGGGTTGTAGTCGTCGTCGAACAACCCGATCCGGCCGATGTGGAACCGTTCGCCCGCGGTCTCGTCGATCCGCCCGAAACACAATCCGCGTTCCACCGACGACAATTGCGAGAACCGCCCGGAGAACAGATCCGTGAACGACTCCCGCTCCGACCAGGCCTGATCCGTCCCGGTGGTTTCCTCGCCCTGCACCCGTCCCAGTTCACCGCGCGCCTTTTCCCGCAGCACGTCGAGCCGCTCGTACATAGCCGTCACTTCGCCTTGCTCTACAGCGATCTCCTGCTCCAGCACCCTGCCCCCGATCCCTTGCACAAACCCGAAGAGTTTGATAATCTGAACCTAGAAGCCCGAAGAGGGCTTCTTTTTCGTTTACGGCACAAACACCCCACAGTACCTTTCCGGGGCATTTCACCGCAAGAGATTCAGAACGGGACTGAGCACACCCGCCGGGTCTGAGAACAGGTTTTCGCGGCTCTCCTGCTCGATGTGTGGGCGGTGATTGGTGCGCGGGGTCGGGGTTCCCGGGGGATTGAACAGGTTATTGCGTGTCTCCAGCAACCAGTTCCTGTCCACGGCCACCAGTTCGGCACGGGACTGGGAACGCTGAGTCGTGGATCGAGGCTGCGGTTGACCGCCCAAGTCCACGACTCGAGGAACCGTGGGTGGGGTGGTCAGCGGCTGAAGCCGGCGGTTAGGCCGCTGAGGAGTTGGCGGCGGCTTACGGCGTAGAGGATGACGATGGGGAGGGTGGTCAGGACTACGGAGGCGAGGACTGCGGGGACGTTGACGCTGTACTGGCCTTGGAAGGTCCAGAGGGCCAGTGGGAGGGTGCGTTTGTCGGGGCTCTGGGTGAGGATCAGCGGGAGCAGGAAGCCGTTCCAGACGCCTAGGCCGTTGTAGATGCTGACCGTGACGAGCGCGGGACGAGTGAGCGGCAGAGCGAGCTTGGTCATCATGCCCCACTCGGTTGCGCCGTCGACCCGCATCGACTCGAAGAGTTCCTTCGGGACGTCGCGGATGAAGTTCGACAGCACCAGCACCGACAGCGGGATCGCGAACGCGACCGACGGCAGGATCAGCGCCAGCAGGCTGTCGTACAGATGCATCCGGATGATCAGCAGGTAGACCGGGATGATGGTGGCCTGCAGCGGGATCGCCAGCCCCATCAGGAACAGACCGTTGACCCCGGCAAGGAACTTGCTGCCGGCGCCGCGGATGATCGCGTACGACGCCATGAACGCGATCGCGACCGCGGGAAGGATCGTGCCGATGGTGACGATGACGCTGTTCAGGAAGTACCGCGGGAAGTCGGACTCGATGACCAGCTTGTAGTTGTTCGTCGTCGGCGCGGACGGCAACGCGAACGGGTTCTGGGCGAAGTACGCGCTCTGGTCCTTGAAGCTGGTGACGACGATCCAGTAGAGCGGGACGAGCACGATCGCCAGCCAGATCCAGCCGGCCAGTCCGCCGAACCAGTTCAGCTGCAGCAGTTTGCGGCCGTTGAACGAGGAGTTGCGCGCCGGGCGGGTCGCCGTACCTGAGCTGCTGGTGGCCGTGGTCAGATCGGAGGCCATGTCACGCACCTTCCTGCTGGCTTGCGGTCGTACTGCCGCCCAGGCGGCGCAGCAGCAGTGCGAGGGCCAGGCCGAGGAGCACGATGAGGGCGGCGATCACGCTGGCCGGACCCATCTGGTTGGACATGAAGCCCCGCTTGTACATGTCGAGAGCGAGTACGCGCGTGGCGTCGCCGGGACCGCCCGCGGTGAGGACGAAGATCAGGTCGAAGAACGTCAGCGATCCGACCACCATCAGCGTCGACGACGTGATGATCGTGTACTTCAGCTGCGGCACGGTGATGCTGAAGAACTGCCGGATCCGGCCGGCGCCGTCGATCGCGGCGGCCTCGTACATCGTGGTCGGGATCGCGCGGACGCCGCCTTGGTAGATCAGCGAGTGGAACGGGATGAACTGCCACGACACGATGAAGATCACCACGCCGAGCGCCAGGTTGCTCTTGCCGAGCCAGTCCTGCGTGAGGAAGCCCAGCTGCAGGCCCGGGCCGAGCCCGAAGTTCGGGTCGAGCAGGGCCTTGTAGGTGATCGCGATCGCGGCCGAGCTGAGCAGCAGCGGGATGAAGTACAGGACGGCGAGGAACGCGCGGTACCGCTGCCGCCCGGCGAGGAACGTGCCGAGCAGCAGACTCATCGGGGTCTGCACCAGCCACGACAGGATCATGATCTCGAAGGTCACCAGGATGCTGTGCGGCAACTGGGAGTCGGACAGCACCGACTTCCAGTTCGACAGACCGGCGGCGTGGATCGCGCCGAGGCCGTCCCACTGGGTGAAGCTCAGCACGAGTACGCCGATCAGCGGGACGACCCCGAACACGGTGAACAGGACGAGCGCGGGCAGCACCATCCAGGCGACCGGACCGCTCCGCCCGACGCCGGACGCGGGCTTGTTACGCAGACTGCCCGGCGGTACGGGCGGAGCGACACTCACTGGCCGATCACCGCGTTCATGTTCGTTGCGAACTGCTGGGGCGAGATCGACAGCTGGAAGAGCTTGGCGATGTTGTCGAGCAGCGTCTCGGCCTGGGTCGGGCTGAGTGCCTGGTCCCAGGACTGGGCGAAGTTCTTGGCGTTCGCCGCGGTGTCGTAGACGAAGTTGAGCCACGCGGAGTCGTTCTTGTCGGTGATCGACGAGAGCTTGTCCTTCGCGCTCTTCACGACCGGGATGTTGCCGGACTTCACCCACGCCTCGACCGTGGCGTCGTCGAGGGTGTTGTTCGCGATGAACTTCTTCGCGGTCTCCTTCTCGCCGTCGGTCGCCTTGGACGAGATCGACATGTACTGACCCGGGTTGCCGACCGTGTCGCTCGGGTCGCCCTTGCCGCCGTCGTACGGCGGGAAGTTCATGTAGCCCATGTGCCCACCGGTCACGAAGTCGCCACCAGACGCCTTCATGTTCCCGTAGGTCCACGCGCCGTGCAGCATCATCGCGGCCTTGCCGGTGTAGAGCAACGCCTGGTCGGCGTTGGAGTCGGCGGTGATCGAGGAGAAGCCCTTGATGAACCCGTTCGCCTTGATCAGGTTCTGCATCTCTTCGAGGGCCTTGAGCGCGGACGGGTCGGACCAGCCGTCCTTCTTGCCGTCGAAGATGTTCTGGAAGACCTCGGCGCCGCCGATCCGATCGAACAGGAACTCCAGCCACATCATGTTGGTCCAGCGCGACTGGCCGCCGAGCGAGAACGGCGCGATGCCCTTCTCGTTGAACTTGGGCACCAGGGACATGATGTCCTGCCAGGACTTCGGCGGCTCGGCGCCGATCTTCTCGAACGCGCGCTTGTCGTAGAACAGCACGATCGGCGTCACAGTCTCGCCCGGCACCGCGTAGATCTTGCCGTTGACGGTCGCCGCCGTGAAGGCGGACGGGAAGATCGAGTTCTTCAGGTCGGCCTGGTCCTTGTTCAGCCAGTCGGTGAGGTCCTCGACCTGGCCGGCTTCGACGTACGCCTTCAGGCCGCCGCCGCCCCAGCCCCAGATCAGGGTCGGGCCCTGGCCGGCGCCGATGGCGGTCTTGATCTTGGCCTTGAACGCGTCGTTCTGGAACTCGGTGGTCTTGAGTTTGGTGTCCGGGTTCGCGTCGTTGAACCGCTTGACCTGCGCCTCGCGGATGCCCTGCTGCGGCTGTCCGGTGAGGAACCAGTACGTCGCCCCGCTGCCGGCGCCGCCCGCGCCGCTGGCTCCGGTGGTCGAACCGGGCGTGCTCGACGGGCCGGAACTTCCGCAGGCGGCCAGGCCGGCCGCGAGTGCACCGCCACCGACGAAACCTAGAAAGGTACGCCGGGATGTCGTCATGGGATCCACAGTGATCTCCGTACTCCGTGCTGCCCCCACAGGTTGCGGAAGCACCTGCCGATATGACTTGTTTTCGAAACATAGATTTCGTGAATGGTGCTGTCAAGACTTGAACTAACCCCACTTTGGGGTCACAGTGAGGTCACGTAATCGCCTGCTGCTACAGGGGAATGACGAACCGCTGGCCGAACGGTCGGGTCGACGGAGAGCATCGAAAACTTTTCGATAATTCCTCACCGTTTGGAACGTTCATCAAGGGAGATTTTCTTGTCCATCTCGACTGACCGGCCCTGGCGCGACCCCGCGCTGCCCGCTGCGGAGCGCGCCGGGCTGCTGCTGGCGGCGATGACCCTGGAGGAGAAGATCGCCCAGCTCGGGAGCCGCTGGGCCGGCAACGACATGGCCGACACCGCACGACCCGAGGACGAGACGATCAATGTGGCGCCGATGGAGGACGTGTTCTCGGTCGGCGGTTCGCTGTCCCTGGAGGACGCGAGTCGCGACGGGCTCGGTCATCTCACCCGGGTGTGGGGCAGTTACCCGCAGACGGTCGAGCAGGGCGTCGCCGAGGTGATCCGGCAGCACGAGGTGGTGCTGAAGGAGTCGCGGCTCGGTGTGCCGGCGCTGGTCCACGAGGAGTGCCTGACCGGGTTCACGACGTACGGCGCGACGGTCTATCCGGCCTCGATCGCGTGGGGTGCGACGTTCGATCCGGCGCTGGTCGAGCGGATGGCGGCGGCGATCGGGCGGGACATGGCGGCGGTCGGTGTGCATCAAGGACTGTCGCCGGTGCTCGACGTGGTCCGTGACTACCGCTGGGGCCGCGTCGAGGAGACGATGGGCGAAGACCCTTATCTGGTAGGGATTCTGGGGTCGGCGTACGTGCGCGGCCTGCAGAGCGCGGGCGTCGTCGCCACGCTGAAGCACTTCGCCGGGTACTCCGCGTCGCGCGCCGGACGCAACCACGGACCGGTGTCGATGGGTCGTCGCGAGTTGCTGGACATCATCCTGCCGACCTTCGAGACCGCGATCGCCACGGCCGGCGCCGGGTCGGTGATGAGCTCGTACGCCGACCTCGACGGGCTGCCCGCGAGCGCGGATCCGTGGCTGTTCACCGACGTGCTGCGCGACGACTGGGGATTCGAGGGGACGGTCGTCTCGGACTACTGGGCGGTGCCGTTCCTGGCGTCGATGCACCGGGTGGCGGCGGACGACGCGGACGCCGGTGCGCTGGCGCTGACGGCCGGGACCGACGTGGAACTGCCGGACACGATCGGGTTCGCGGGCCTGCTGGACAAGGTGAAGGCGGGCGAGCTCTCCGAGGACCTGATCGACCGGGCGGCCCGCCGCGTGCTGCTCCAGAAGGTCGAGCTGGGCCTGCTCGACGAGGACTGGACGCCCGAGGGCTCGGTGCAGGCCGGTGGTGTGGATCTGGATTCGGCGGAGAACCGGGCGATCGCACGCGAGCTGGCCGAGAAGTCGGTGGTGCTCCTGGATGCCGGCTCCGTTCTCCCACTGAGTAAGCAGGCCAAGGTCGCCGTGGTCGGTCCGTGCGCCGACGACCCGCGCACGCTGATGGGGTGTTACGCCTTCCCGAACCACGTGCTCCCGCGGTATCCCGAGCGTGGACTCGGCGTTGAGATCGCCTCGCCGTTGGATGCCTTGCGCAACGAGTTGGCGGAGGTCTCGTACGCCAAGGGGTGTGCGGTCACCGGGGACGACCGCTCCGGGTTCGCCGAGGCAGTGGCCTTGGCCGCGGAGTCCGATGTCTGTGTGGCTTTCGTCGGTGACCTGTCCGGGTTGTTCGGGCACGGGACCTCTGGTGAAGGGTGTGACGCGGAGGATCTGCGGCTGCCCGGGGTGCAGGGGGAGCTGGTCGACGCGCTGCTGGAGACCGGGAAGCCGGTTGTTCTGGTGGTGGTATCGGGGCGGCCGTACGCGCTCGGCGAGTATGCGGGGCGCCTCTCAGGGCTGGTGCAGGCGTTCATCCCCGGACAGGAAGGCGCGGCGGCGATCGCCGGCGTACTGAGTGGGCGGATCGTGCCCAGCGGGAAGCTGCCGGTGCAGATCCTGCGGCATGTGGGTGGGCAGCCCGGTACGTACCTGCAGCCGGCGCTCGGGAGTGTCGAGAGCGCGGGGATCAGCGGACTCGAGACCCGGCCGCTGTATCCGTTCGGGTACGGCGCCTCGTACACGGACTTCACGATCGCCGATCTCCGGTTGAGCGTGCCGGAGATCGGCACGGACGGCGAGTTCACCGCCACGGTGCGGGTGGCGAACACGGGCGACCGGGGCGGCGACGAGGTCGTGCAGCTGTACCTGCGCGACGTCGTCGCCCAGGTCGCGCGGCCGTTGACGCTGCTGACCGGGTTCGCCCGGGTGTCGCTCGAACCCGGCCAGGCGGCCGAGGTCACGTTCCGGGTACACGCCGATCGCACGGCGTACACGGCGCCCGACCTGCGCCGGATCGTCGAGCCCGGCGACGTCGAGGTGATGGTGGGCACGTCGTCACTGGACCTGCCGTGTCGTGCCATGCTGCGGATCACCGGGGATGTGAGGGTGGTCGGACACGACCGGGTCCTGACGACTCCGGTGACGGTCGGCGAGGTTGGCGGAGGAGGGTGATGATGAGATGTCGCCGGTGAAGGGTCGCGTGACCCTGGCGACCGTGGCCGGATCGGCCGGCGTCTCGGTCGCCACGGTCTCCAAGGTGCTGAACGGGCGCAGCGACGTCTCGCCGTCGACCCGCGCCCGCGTCCAGGACGTCCTCGAGAAGCACGGGTACGTCGGACGCCGCCCGGACACGGTGCACCGGGACACGATCGAGCTGTTCTACCAGGGCGTCGTCAACGCCTACTCGGTCGAGGTGATCCAGGGCGTGGTCGACGCTGGTCAGGCGGCCGGCGTCGACGTCGTGCTGACCTCGCACCCGAAGCATCCGCCGACGGCGGGCGGCGGCGCGACCCCGGGCCGGGCGGCGGGCTGGATCCGGCAGCTGACTGCCACCGGGCGCCGGGCCGCGATCGGCGTCACCAGCGAGCTGTCCGCCGCCGACCTCGCCGCGCTGGCCCGCGCCAGGTTGCCGCTGGTGGTCATCGACCCCGCGCACACCCCGGAGCCCGACGTGATCAGCGTGGGCTCGACCAACTTCGCCGGCGGGATGGCCGCCGCGCAGCACCTGTTGTCCCTCGGCCACCGCCGGATCGGCTACGTCGGGGGTCCGCCGACGTCCGGCTGCAACCAGGCCCGGCTGAGCGGCTACCGCAGCGCGATGGAGTCGGTCGGCGCCGACGTCCCGGCCGAGTACGTCTGGATGAGCGACTTCCTGTACGAGGACGGGCTGGCCGGAGGGACCAAGCTGCTCGACCTGCGGGAGCGGCCGACCGCGATCTTCGCGGGCAGCGACGAGGTCGCGCTCGGGATCCTGGAGGCGGCGCGGGCGCGCGGCCTGCGGGTGCCGGAGGATCTCAGCGTGGTCGGTTTCGACGACACCGAGGTCGCACGGCTCGCCTCGCCGCCGCTCACCACGGTTCGGCAGCCGCTGCGTGAGATGGGCGCAGTCGCCGTACGGACCGCGCTGCAGCTCGCCGCGGGGGAGCCGGTCGCCTCGCATCACGTCGAGCTGGCCACCACGCTGATCATCCGCGGCTCGGCCGCCCCGCACGGGTTGTCGTCGGTCGCGGCGTCCTGATCAGTGGGCGCAGTCTGATCATTCCTTGCGGTCGGCCAGGAGCTTTGTCGCGAGGACAGCGGCCGCCAGCAGGATCGCGGAGAGCACGGCCAGGAGCGTCAGCGGTACGGCGTTCGCGCCGGCCGTCTTCTCGTCGGACAGGACGGTCATGATCGGGCGGATCGGAGAGATCCAGCGGAGCAGGAGGACGGCGAGGATCGCGGCGGCCGCGGTGAGCATCGCGACGCCGATCCGCGGGATCACCAGCCGTGAGCAGAGCAGGCCGATCGCGACCCCGGTCATCGCCGCGCCGAGTTGCGCGGCCGCACCGACGGCGAGGTCGCCTGCGGTGACGACGTGTTTGCCGGTGACGATCGGGTAGACCAGACCGATCAGCAGCAGCGGGACGCACCAGGTGATGACCACGGCGACCGTCATCGTCAGGACGCGCAGGGAGCTCCCGATCATCACCAGCGTGATCTTCCGCTGGGTCGGATCCTCGTGGTTGACGATGCTGACGGTGAGCCAGGTCGTGCAGACGAGCATCGCCAGCACACAGAACGAGTACGACGACTGCAGCGGGCCGTTGTCCGACGTCGTACCGACGGCCATCGCGGCGAGGAAGATCAGCGTCGGCGGAAGGTACCGCTGGGAGAGCAGGACGCTGGTCAGCAGGTAGCGGTAGAGCGCGCTCACTCGGGTTTCACCTGCCGCACGCTGACGACCGACCAGCCGTGGTTCAGGGCGGTCAGCAGGGCGGCGTCGTGAGTCCCGGTCGGCAGCAGCACGGTCACGCCGGCCTCGGTACGCCGTACCTCCAGGACGTCGGCGTGGTGGTCCCAGTCCAGGTCGGCGCCGGGGAGCAGGTGGAGCTCGGTGAGAGCGGTCTGCTGGCGCGGTGAGGTGAGTTTGCCGCGGTCGAGTTCGCAGACGCGGGTTGCGGTGGAGCGGACGACTTCGGCGGAGTGTTCGGTGAAGGCGACCGCGGCGCCTTGCTCCGCGGTCTCGGTGAGGAGTTCGCGGAGGGTCGAGTGGGCGGTCGCGTCGAGGCCGGCCCAGGGCTCGTCGAGGACGAGCAGCTGCGGCGGATCGAGGAGTGCCTGGGCGAGCGCGACCTTCTGGGCGTTGCCTTTCGACAGTTTGCGCATCGGGGTGTCCGCGCCGCCCGAGAGCGCGAGGCGGTCCAGCAACTCGAGGGAGCGGTCGCGCGCCGTTCTCGTGCTGAGTCCGCGGATCCGCCCCATGTGCCGCAGGTACGCCGACGCCGACAGGCGGTCGTGGGACGTGAACACGTCGGGCACGTAGCTCACCACGGCGGCGTTGCGATGCACCGTTCCCGCTGACGGTCGCGACAGGCCGACCATCAAGCGCAGCACGGTCGACTTGCCGGAACCGTTCGCGCCGACGAGAGCCAGCAGTTCACCCGCGTTCAGGTGCAGGTCGACGTCAGCCAGGATCTCCCGCCGCCCGAACCGTTTGGAGACCTTTCGCAGCCGGACCACTTCCATGCGGCGAGCCTATCCGGGCAAGCGGTCGACTCAGGGCGACGGACACCAGCAGTGACGCCGCTGCGAAGGCAGTCATCGTGGGAGCGGCGGCTGTCAGGTCGGCCATCGCACCGGCGAGGATCGCGGTCACGCCGAAGGTCGTCATTCGGAGCGCGGACTCCAGCCCGAGGACCTGGCCGCGCAGCTCGGGGGCGGTGAGGTCGACGAGGATCTCCTGCTGCGCGAGCGACGCGGCGTACCCGCTGCTGCCGACCGCGACCAGTACGCAGAGCACCGCCAGGGGGAGATCGAACGCGAAACCCAGGAACGGTACGGCGAGCAGGAACCGCAGCCAGCGGGCCACGGTACGGCGGCGCTGCTGGGTGAGGTAGCGGCCGACGACGAGGTCGCCGGTCATCATCCCGGCGGCACCGGCCGCGAGTAGCCAGCCGGCGCGCGAACCGGCGTACGGGACGAAGAGCGCCTCGCAGCCCACGATGAGGCCGTTCGGGAGGGTGAGTGCGAGCAGCAGCGGGCGCGTACGGCGTTGCGCGAGCAGCGTGCGGTTGCCGCGCCACGTCTCGGCGAGGCCGGTGCGCGCGACCCGGCGCGGTGCGCGATCGTGGAGGCCGAAGCGGATGACCGGGATGGCGAGTACGGCGAATCCGGTCGCGATCCAGAGCACGGTCGACGGACTCACTGCCTGCAGGAGCACGCCCGCGACACCGAAGCCGGCGATCTGCATCGCGCCGACCGACAGGTTCATCGCCGATCGGCCGAGCACGAACTGGTCCGGCTGCACGACCTCGCCGAGCAGTCCCCAGCGAACGCCGCCCCCGATCGAGAGCCCGTACGCGACCGCCAGCGACAGGACCAGTCGGAGACCCGGGGAGAGGTCGGCTGCAGCCTGGACGCCGACCGCGACCGCCGACAGCGCCGCGAGCAGCGTGAGCACCCGGCGGGGGCGGGCCGTGTCCGCAGCGGACATCAGGGTGGAGACGCCGAGAACCTGGGCCAGCGACGGTCCGAACATGATGGTCGCCGCGAGTAACGCGGATCCGGTCGCGGCGTCGACCAGGATCGCGAGCGTCAGGCTGGTCATCGTCGAGGACGCGTTGCCCAGCGCGCTGCTGATCCACAGGTTCCGGAATTCGGGGTTGGCGAAGATCGCCCGGTACGTGCTCATGGTCGGCAGCATCGACCGCCGGCCCGGCGTCGCCTACAGTTTCGGGTGGAGGCGAAACGTTGTCCGAGTTCATGGTCGATGCCGACACCTTGGCGAACGCACGGTTCGGTACGTCGCAACTCACCGAGACCGTGTCCGCGCTGAAGCTGTTGCTCCGGCCGGTCGAGCCATGGTTCCGGCCGTGGAAGGACACGCACGTGGCTTCGTTCGAAGCGGCGTTGGCGGCCGATCCGCTCTGGACAGCGCTGCTCGACAGCGCCTTCAGTGACAGTTGGGCCGCGGACTTCCTGACCGTTCCGCCGCTCGCGCCCGATCTCACGATCGAGGCCGAGCTCGCGTACCTGACATCCTTGGACGACGACCACATCCGCGCGGATCTCAGCGTCGTACGGACGCCGTTGCCGGCCATCGTCCGCGAAACGTCCGGGCTGTCCGCGGCGGCGGCGGAGTTGCTGCGGTGGGTGTGGCGGGTGACGGTCGAGCCGGACTGGCGCCGGCGGTTGCGGGTACTGCAGGCCGATGTCGTGTCGCGGACGTCGCGGCTCAGCGAGCAGGGATGGTCCGGCGTACTGCGCGGGCTCGGACCCGATGTGCGGTGGCTCGGCGACGGACGCATCCAGGTGAACCGCTGGGACTACCCGCCGACCGACGTCCGCGGCCGCGATCTGATGTTCCTCGCCGCGCACACGCAACGTGTGAACGTGAGCTGGCGGCTGCCGGACCGCTATGCACTGACCTACCCCGTGACCGGAATCTTCGCGACCACCACAACGCCGGACGAACCGCTGGTGCAGTTGCTCGGCCGCAACCGCGCCCGCATCCTGGCCGAGGCCGCCGAGCCGGTGAGCACGACGTTGCTCGTGGCAACCACCGGTCTGTCGCTCGCCACCGTCTCGGACCACCTGCGCGTCCTGACCGACGCCGGACTGCTCGAACGCCGCCGTTCCGGCCGGTCGGTGCTGTACTGGCAGTCCGACACCGGCCGCCGTGTCGTACGGCGACCGGCGTCGAACCGCCCCGAGCCCCGTTGAGCTCGTGCAGCCGGGCAGCTAACGGACCTGGAGCTCCGTGGAGAGCGGTAGGTCCGAAACCGACGAGCCGGCTCGGATCGTGAAGGCGCCGGGTTCGGTGGTCCAGCCCGTTGATTCGGCAGTGTCCCAGTGCTCGAAGGCGTGCTCGTGCAGGTTGACGGTGATCTCGCGGGCCTGACCGGCGTCGAGGCGTACGACGGCGAAACCGGCCAGCCAGCGCACCGGGCGGTCGACGGCGCTGCCGGGACGCTCGACGTACACCTGGACGACGTGCTTGCCGGCCCGGTCGCCGGTGTTGCGCACGGTCAGCGCGACGGACGAGGGGTCGTTCGCGCGCAGGTCGGACAGCTCCCAGGTGGTGTACCCGAGACCGTGACCGAACTCGTACGCCGGCTCGGTGCCCGCCTTGAGCCAGGCGCGATACCCGATATGGATGCCTTCGTCGTACCGTACGACGCCGTTCTCCGGGGTCACGTTGATGACCGGGACGTCCTCCTGCGTACGCGGCCACGTGGTCGGGAGACGGCCGCCCGGCTCGGTACGGCCGAGGAGGACGTCGGAGAGCGCGTCCCCGTACTCCTGACCGCCGAAGTACGTCGCGAGCACCGCGGCGACGTCGTCCCGCCAGGGGAGGAGCACCGGGGAGCCGGCGTTGACGACCACGACCGTTCGCGGGTTCGCGGCCGCGACCGCACGGACCAGGTCGTCCTGCCGGCCCGGGAGCGCGAGCGAGGTCCGGTCGTACCCCTCGGACTCGACCTTCGAGTTGGTGCCGACGACGACCAGCGCCACGTCGGCGGCCCGGGCCGCGGCGACGGCCTCGTCGATCAGGGCCTGCGGGTCGTCGTTGCCCGGCTCGACACCGACCGTGATGCTGAGCGCGTTGCTCAGCCCGCCCTCGACCTTGGGCAGGTCGAGCTCGACGCGGACGTCGACCGGCGTTCCGGCCGTGACCTCGAGCGGCGCGGAGATCGACGGCGGCGAGAGCAGCGCGGCGCCCAGGTCGTTGCCGACCGGGACCGCCGTGTCCTCGCGGAGGAGCTTGCCGTCGGCAAAGATCCGGCCGTGGCCGACCGACGCGAAACCGAGCTGGATCGCGCCGGACTCGCTCGGCGTCCAGGTGGTGCGGAACTCGAAGACCGCTGACTCGCCGATCGGCGCGTTGCCGCCGAGGTACACGAGCGCGCTGGAGAACCGGTCCTCGGCGAACAGTTCGGAACCGTCGGCGCTCAGGAACCGGACGCGGGCGCCCGGCTGACCGGACTGCGGGTTCGTCATCGTGGCGGCCGGGAGCTCGGCGACACCTTCCTGGACGACCGCGCCGATCGAGTACGTGATCTCCGCGTCCGGGAGCGCCGCGCGCAGCCCGTCGAGCGGCGAGACGACCTTCTCCGGGATGACGGTCGCGCTACCGCCGCCCTGGGTCCGCGCGTCGCGCGCGTTGTGGCCGATGACTGCCAGCTTCTGTACGTCGCTGCTCCAGGGCAGCGCGTTCTCGTTGCGGAGCAGGACGGTGCCTTCGGCTGCTGCCGTACGGGCGAAGGCCACTCCGTCGATCTGCGGTGGGTCGATGGGTTTCTCGGTGCCTTCGAGCGCGCCGACGCGCGCGGCGAGCGCCAGAATGCGGCGTACCTTGCGGTCGATCGCGTCTTCCTTGACCTCACCGGACCGGACGGCCTCGACGAGCGCGTCACCCCAGGCGCCGACCGGACCGGGCATCGCCAGGTCCTGCGCGTGCTTGGCGCTCTCCACGCTGCGGACGGCGGTCCAGTCGCTGACGACCACGCCGTCGAAGCCCCAGTCGGTGTTGAGCGGCGTCTCGAGCAGGTCGTTCTCCGACGCGGTCGCGCCGTTGATCGAGTTGTAGGCGCTCATCACCAGCCACGCCTTCGACTCGGTGACCGCCTTCTCGAAGGCCAGCAGGTACACCTCGCGCAGCGTGCGCTCGTCGACCTCGACGTTCGCGGTGAAGCGGTCGGTCTCGAAGTCGTTCGCCACGTAGTGCTTCGGGGTCGCGCCGACGCCGAGCTCCTGCACGCCGGCGACGTACGCCGCGGCCAGGTCCGCGGTCAGCACCGGGTCCTCGCTGAACGCCTCGAAGTGCCGGCCGCCGAGCGGGGAGCGGTGCAGGTTGATCGTCGGGCCGAGCACCACGTCGACGTTCTTGCGGCGCGCCTCGAGCGCCGACACCACGCCGTACCGATGAGCGATGCCGACGTCCCAGGACGACGACAGGGCGGTTGCCGACGGGAGGTTCAGGGACGGGTCGCGCTCGTCCCAGACCGCGCCGCGGACGCCGCTCGGGCCGTCGGACAGCACCATCGAACGCAGCCCGATCGCGGGCAGCGGGTGGGTGGACCAGAAATCCTGGCCGGTCAGGATCCGGACCTTCTCCTCCAGGGAGAGGCGGCCGAGCAGGTCGTCGAAGTTCATGGCGAAAACTGTACGTCCGAAAACCAAGTGATGCTAGGTTTTGGGTATGGCTAGTTCCCGGGGTCCTTATGCGAAGGGTGTCGCCAAGCGCGCCGAGATCCTGCGGGCCGCGCTCGAGGTGATCGCGCGGCACGGGTACCGGAAGACGTCGACGCGCGAGCTCGCCGCCGCGGCCGGGCTCAGCGAGGCCGGGATGCTGCACTACTTCGGCTCGAAGGAGCAGCTGTTCGAGGCGGTGCTGCGGGCCCGCGACGAGGCGGACAGGGCCCGGTTCGAGGCCGGTGACCCGATCGACAACCTGACCGCGATCATCCGCCACAACGGGTCGGTGCCGGGTCTCGTGCAGTTGTACTCGACGTTCTCCGCCGAGGCCGGCGATCCGGAGCACGGCTCGCACGAGTACTTCGTGGAGCGGTACGCCGCGATTCGGGAGGCGCTCGCCGACGCGGTCCGCGTCCGCCAGGCAGCCGGGACACTGACCCCGGCGGCCGACCCGGAAACGATCGCGACCCTGCTGATCGCCCTCTCCGACGGCCTCCAGGTCCAGTCGCAGTACGAACTGCAGGCCGACACCGCCGCCCTCTTCAGCCACCTGCTCGACCTTCTGGCCGGCGTCGAGGCGTGACCTGCTCCACCGCCTAGGTTTGCGGTATGACCACGAGTGACGACGGCCCGGGCCCCTTCGACGACTTCGACATCGTCAACGACCTGGTCGATTCCGGGTATGCCGTCGGCGAGGCGGACGACCACGACGAGGTGCTCCCGAGGATCGAAGAGCCGGCGGACGGCGCGTGGGTACCGCCGACCTCGGTCGAGCGACTGCTCTACCGGGACAAGGACGACCCGGATGTCTCCGCGTACCTGTCGATTCTCGCGACCGCCGGTGTCTACCACCCGGTGGCGATCACGCATGCCCACCACGAGCCGGCGAAGCGGCAGCCGATCATCGCCGACCTCGGCGACGAACTCCGGGCGATGTCGGTCTACACCGCGGATGTGCTGCCTCGCCCGCACCCGAAAGTCGTCTACGAGTTCACCACGCTGCGCGGCCTGGTCCAGCTGCTCGGCGACGTCGACGTCCTGCTCGTCAACCCGGAGACGCCGTGCCAGAACGCCCTGCAACTCGGTGACAAGATGACCCAGCTGATGCTCGAGCTGCACGACGAGTACTGGGAGCCGGGCTACTTCTCCGGCCGCATCATCACCCGTCAGAGCAACGCCACTGAGCCGGGCGCCCTCCTGCACGGTCTGGCCTGTGGCGCACAGCTCTGCGTCACGAACGGCTACGCCTGGAACACGACGGAGCACCATGGCAACGGCTACAGCGCGGAACTCGCACTGATCGAGAGATGGTGGGACGTCAAGGTCCGCGAGGACTGGCTGGAGATCCAGCAGCGGCTGCTCGACCGCGGCGTCGGCTCATCGGCGTGGGACGACGTACTGCGAACGCGGAACCGGCTGGTCGACCACTTCGGTGGACCGGTCGACGCCGCCCAGTGGCAGCAGTACGACGAGTCCGGGTTCCGCCAGTACGTCGCGCAGACCGGCGCTCCCGCCCAGCCGGGCGCGAACCCCGAGCTCGACGCCGTCGTCGCGGCCCGCGGTGAGCTGATTACCCGGATCCTGCGCTACGAGGAGCGCTTCCGAGAGGACCGCCTGCTCCCGGACGGCGGCTACGTACGCTCGACCGCCGCGTGGGACCTGGGCCGCGCCTCCGCCATGGCCCGCTGGGGCCGGAGCACCCGTTTCTGCACCCAGGCCGAGATGTTCGACGCCCTCCGCGCGCTGAGTCAGGAGGCCCAGCGGCGCTACACCTCCTGGGAGGAGTTCGGCGTCGGCTACATCCTCGGCCGCTGCATCCAGTTCGACGATGACGACTCGCGCAACTGGTACACCGAGGCCCGCGGCATCCACGAGCAGCTCCTCAGCGTCGAGCAGAGCCCTTGGCGCACCGTGCCGTTCCGCTAGGGCCTTGCGAGATAGTTGAACCATGACGAAGCCTGCTGACCTGCCCGAACTCGAGGTAGGTGTGGATCGGCGTGTGCTGACCAAGGAGATCTGGCTCGTGCTGGCGCTGTCGCTCGGGGCGTCCGGGGTGGCGGCGATCATCTCGTTCACGGGAGTGCTGACCTCGTCCAAGCCGATCAGCGGGCAGACCGCGGTGATCGTCGGTTCGCGCGCGCCGGGCCGGCCGTGGCTGGATCTGGCCTGGCAGATCTTCGCGGTGGTCACCGCCCTGGTGCCGGTCGCGCTGGTCGGTCATCTGCTCGCGCGGGGCAAGGAGTCGTTCCGGACGATCGGGTTCGACCTGCGCGACAGGTTCCGCGACCTCGGGCGCGGTACGGCGATCGCTGCCGCCGTCGGGGGAGCGGGGCTGCTGTTCTACATCGGTGCACACGCGACCGGCGTGAACCTGACCGTCGACCCGTCCCAGCTGCCCGACGACTGGTGGCGGATCCCGATCCTGATCGCGGTCTCGGTGCAGAACGCCGTACTCGAGGAAGTCATCGTGCTCGGGTACCTGAACCACCGGCTCGACCAGCTCGGCTGGTCGGTCCGCCGCTCGATCGGGACCAGTTCGTTGCTGCGCGGCTCGTACCACCTCTACCAGGGGCTCGGCGGGTTCGCGGGAAACGTGATCATGGGCGTGATCTTCGGCTACCTGTACCGGCGGTGGGGCCGGATCATGCCGCTCGTCGTCGCGCACACCCTGATCGACACGGCCGCGCTGATCGGGGCGACGTACCTGCTCGGCAAGGTGTCCTGGCTGCCGAGCTAGCAGGCGAGAGTTTGGGCAACTGTAAAGACTGACACGTAACCGATCGGCCCCCGGACGGGTTGAGGATGACGTGACAGTCAACGGGGAAATCACGAATCCGCCGGAGATCGACGCCGGTCTCGCGGCCGCGGCACTCGCCGTGTTCGCGCACCGGCACGAGGTCGTCCACCTGCTGTACGCCGCCACCGACGAGCCGGACGCGCTCGCCCGGATCGGCGGCCTGCTGAAGGTCGACGAGGCGGCCATCGCACGTGTTCTGGACCAGCCGCTGCGCTGGATGCTTCCGCAGTTCCGCGCCGAACTGGAGACGATCGCGGCGACGCCGGGAGCGCCCGGTGCCGCGACCAGGTCTTCTGCCGGGGCTCCGGAGGACTCGGAGAGCGCTGCGCCGGATCTCCAGTCGGCGGCCGCCTCGACCAGCTGAGGCCGCGGCACCAGCAGCACGCACCGTTCCATCGGTAGGTTGGAGCGGTGCACACGTATGGGCGGGACCTTCTGGAGATCGCGGACGAACTGACCACGGCGTACGTCGAGGTGTTCACGGCGCCGCCCTTCGAGCAGCGCGATCGTGAGGAGACCCGGATCGCGTTCCGGAAACGGCTCGAGACGGACGTCGAGCGCGACGGGTTCCAGGCGTGGATCGAGCGGTCGGAGGACGGGCGGATCGCCGGGTTCCTGACCGGGTGGACGACGCCGGCGCCGTTCCGGACCGACCGGGCGTACGGGAGCGTTCTCGACCGGCTCGGCAGGGAGCAGGTCGAGGAGCTGCTGATCGGCGCGTACGAGGTCGACGAGCTCGGCGTCCTCGCGCAGGCCCGCGGCACCGGTCTGGCCCGCCGCCTCCTCGAAACGGCCGCCCAAGAGCACCAGCGAGCCTGGCTCCTCGCCTGGAACCAGAACCACGATGCGCTCGCGTTCTACCGGCACCTCGGCTGGCAGGAGCCCGAGGTCCGCGGCCCCGAAACCGACATCGTGGTCTTCGTCACCCCCTGACGGTGGATGCGGAGGTTCAGAGGCCGAACAGTTCGAGGGCGTTGCGGTGGGTGACGGCCTCGTGTTCGGCGGGGGTTAGGTCGGCGGCTTCGAGGGCGCCGAGGGCGATCGACGGGTCGATCAGCGTGGCGTCGGTGCCGAACATCATCCGGCTGGGACCGATCCGGTCCAGGATCCAGCGGATCCGGTTGGCCTCGGGCGCGGACCAGCACGGCTCGAACCAGATCCGGTCGCAGCGGTCCGCCGCCTCGGGGACCCGGGGCCAGCCGTTCGCGCCCATGTGACCGGCGAGCACCTGCGCCCCCGGGACCCGGGCGGCGACGTCGGCGAGATCGACGACGGTGTCGCCCCAGGTGTGTACGAGGGTGGGCAGCCCGTACTCCGTGGTGAGCTCGATCGCCGCCTGCATCGCGGGCGACGTCATCGGCGTCCGGCTGTACTCGGTGTGGATCTTCGCGCCGACCCACCGCGTCCGCCCGTCGCCGGCGAGGAACTCGTCGAGATCCGTGCGGGCCTCGTCGAGGCGGCGCGGGTCGACGACGATCATCCCGCGCAGCCGCGGATCGGCCGGAAGCTGCTCCGCGAGCGAGCGGTTGCCGAGCGGGGCGTCGTACACGATGGCCTCGATCGCGGAGACCAGTTGGAGGTCGATGCCGAACCGGTCGAGTCCGTCGATGTTGGTGTCGATGCTCGCGACGTCCATCGAGAAGAACCACGGTCCCCAGTGGGCGTGTACGTCGATCAGCATGCGGGCTCCAGCAAGGTCGTGAGGCTGCGGCTTCCGGCCTGGGCGATCTCGTCCGCGCTGAGCTTCGACGAGAGCAGCCGGCGGATCACCGAGCGGGTCTCGTGGAACGGCGTCCGGCACCCGAGCACGAGCCGCTCGGCGCCGACCTCCGCGGCCACGATCTCCAGCGCGTCCGGTCCGGTGAGCATCCGGGTGGAGGTGTGGAACCCAGGCTCGGACCGGGCCAGCAGCACGAAGTCCCCGAGGTAGTAGAAATGCGTGTCGAGGAACACCACGCGCGCGCCGAGCCCGCGCAGCGCCGGGCCGACCTTGCGGACGTCGCCCTCGGTGAAGATCGTCAGCCCGGCGTCGACGAGCAGTTGCACCACATGACCGAAAGCCGGGTACGTCGGTTCGACGCTTTGCGCGGTGGGCGCCAGCCGGACGGCCCGCGGCGGCGTGTCGCCGGCCAGCTGCCGCTCCAGTTCCTTCTCCGCGCCGAGCGGATCGCGCAGGTCGAGCACCGGGCACGTCGTCCAGCCGTTGCCATCGGCAACCTGCCGCGCCTCGTCGTTCCCGGACCGTACGTCGAAGTGCACCGCCCGCAGCCCGGACACGACGCCGCCCGAGATCCCGCTCTCCGCGAACACCTTCGCGACGTTCTCGGGCCGGCCCCAGCGCCCCGTTGTCACGTCGTGCCCGACCAGGATGTCGCAGTCGAGCAGCAGGGGAGTATCGGTCATGATGCCTTCCGGGACAGGGCGTTGTGGACCTTGCGGATCGCGGCGACGATGTCGTCGACGTCGGACTCGGTGTAGTTCTCGTTCCAGGCGAGGACGAGCAGCTTCCGGTCGATGAGTTCCTCTGCGTTCGGGCACAACCCGACCGGGTACGAGACGTCCCGCAGCGGGAACCCGGACTGGCCGTAGGTGATCCGCTCGCGGACCGCAGGTGCGGCGTACAGCGGGCTGGTCAGGTAGCCGCCGTTCGCCGGGATGCCCTCGGCGGTCAGCGCCGCGGCCCATTCACGCATGTCGCCGGCCGCCTCGGAGATGATGAGCGGGTACTGCCAGTACACGTGGTCCTGCCCGTCCGGCGGGGCTGTGACCCCGGCCAGGTCCGCGATCCCTGCGGTTGCCCGGAGCGCCGCCGTACGACGATCCTGGACGACGCCGCGCAGCCGGTTGAGCTGCGCGCGCGTGACCGAGGCGACGAGTTCGGTCATGCGGTAGTTGAGCGCGAGGAACAGGTAGGTCCGCTCGTCGGTGTCCCGCGGCCAGCCCTTGTCCGCGAACAACCGCATCCGGCGGGCGCGTTGCGCGTCGTCGGTGACCGCGAGACCGCCGTCGCCGGCGCTGATGTGCTTGGTCTGTTGCAGGCTGAAGCACCCGATGTGGCCGATCCGGCCGACGTACGTGTCGCCGACCGGCGCGAGGTATGCCTGCGCGCAGTCCTCGATCAGCAGGATCCCGTGCTGGTCGCAGAGCGCGCGCAACTCCCGGACGGCGGCCGGCTTCCCGAACAGGTGTACGACGATGACGGCCTTCGTGCGCGGGGTGATCGCGGCGGCCACGGTCTCGGGCGTCAGGTTTCCGGTGATCGGGTCGACGTCCGCGAACACCGGTACGGCGTTCTGCATGAGGATCGGGAACACGGTACCCATGTCGCTGATCGGCGTGGTGATGATCTCGTCGCCGGGATCCGGGTTCACGGCGGCGACGGCCAGGTGCAGCGCCGCCGTTCCCGAACTGCAGGCGACCGCGTGCCCGGCGCCGAGCAGCGACGCGAACTCCAGCTCGAGCGCGGGAACCTCCGTTCCCCAGGTGGCCGAGAGCATGCCGCTGCGCAGCACTCGCTCGACCGCCTTGACCTCGTCGTCGCCGAAGCGCCGGCCGCTGGCGTTCATCACCGACGGCAGCGGCTCCGTGCGGACCGGCGTCCCGCCGTCACGGGCGAGCTGACTGTTCTCCATCAGGAATCCTTTGCTTAGGGCAACGGCAGTTGGACGAGATCGCGGTCGGCCAGGCCCCAGACGCTGTGCCGGACGCCAGGCACCGGGGTCAGCTGCGGCACGGTGTACCACCCGTCGCCGAGCTTGTTCACGAGCAGCTTCGCACTGCTGAGGCCCGGGCCCAGCTGGTACAGGTTCCCGCCGAAGTTCGTTTCACAGTAGACGCCGGTGCGGTCAGTGTGGATCTGGCCGTACCCGGACAGCTTGTTCGCGCCGCGGACGACGGCGCCCGTGCGCAGGTCGTACGTGAACCAGCCGCCGCTGGTGCGCTTCAGGACGCCGTACAGGATGCCGTCGTGGACGGCGACGCTCTGGATGGAGCGCTCCCCGGCGAGCGGCTCCGCGGTCCAGAGCAGTTCGCGACGGCACAGGTCGAATGCCGCGATCGAGGCCGAGGTGCGGGTCGGCGGGACGCCACCGCCGCCCACCACGTCCCCGCCGACGTACGCGATGCCGTCGACGATCGAGACCGACAGCAGGCCCTGATCGGGGAGCACGCCGAAACGCACGTCGAGTTCACCGGTGCGTACGTCGAGCAAGGTCAGTGCGCCGGTCAGCTTCCCGGTGCCTGGTGCGGACGCGATCGCGAGCAGCTTCGACTTCGGGTCGTACGCGGCCTGCCACGGCCGGATCTGCTCGTGACCGATCTTGCCGAAGCTGTGCACCTCTTTGGTGCGCGGGTTGATCCGGACCACCTCGGTGCTCGGGTACAGGGCGGAGTACAGCTCGCCCCGTACCCAGTTCAGCGTCTTGGCCTCACCCGCGACGCGGAGGCGGCGCGTGACGCCGGTGTCGATCGCGTGCTCGGTGACCACCCAGTGCCCGCCGACGTACAGATGCGGGTCGCCGATCACGATCGACTGCGGCTTGTCCGGCGCGGGCGTGAACCCGGCGTCGACGAGATCGAGCAGTTCGAACTCACCGGTCGCGACGTCGAGCCACCACAGGACGCCGGACCCGGTCGCGCCGAGCAGCGTGCTCGCGTCGAGCATCACGAGACGGCGATGCTCGTCCGACGGCGCGGGCGTCGCCACCGCGGTGAGGCTGGTGTCCTCCGGTCCGCACGACCAAACCGTCCCCGACGTCCGGGTCGTCAGGTACGCCGTACCGTCCGCGGCGACCGTGATCGCGTCGACGCTGGACTGGCCCTCGGGTAGCGGCACAGCCCGTACGTCGCTGCCGTCGAGCGCCATGTTCAGCAACGCGCGGCTGCTGCCGACGTAGATCCGGTCGCCGGCGCCCGCGAACGGGCCGAAGTTCTGTCCACGGGACGTCTCGGGCGTGAGGTCGCGGAAGACCCCGGTACTCCGGTCGTACCCGACCACCTGCGCCGGCGTGTAGATCCCGGCGTACACGTAGTTGCCTGCGGCCCCGACATAGCGGCCGTACTGCGCTCCGGCGACCGGGGCTCCGAGCCGTGTGGCCGCGTTGGTCGCGGGATCGATCTGCCAGACCGCGCCGTTCGGGTAGCTGACCGCGAACACCTGGCCGTCGGGTGCCGTCGTCATGTCCCAGACAAATCCGCCGGGACCGGCGAGCGCTCCGACGTGGACCACGGATCCGTCGGCCGGGTCGAAGCAGTAGACGTCGGCGGTCGGATAGAGCCCGCAGTAGACCTTGCCGGCGGCAACCGTGATGCCCCAGCCGCCTTCGCCGGTCGGCAGCTCGACCGTCCTGGTCACGCGGCGGGTGGTCAGATCGACCTCGGTCAGCCGGGGCGGCACGATGCCGCGGCTGATCACGTACGCATGACCGTCGAGCACCGCCATCGCAACGACGGCGGCCGTCACGACCGCGGGGCCGGAAGTGGGCAGGGTTGAACCGTCGATGGGTCCGTCCTCCGCGTGAGCAGTGGTGGGGAGAGCAGTCAGCGCGCCGGTGGCCAGGGCGCCGGCGAGAGCGGTACGGCGGGAGATGATCATCGGAGCCCTCCGATGCGGACGAGGTCGCGGCCCTTGATCGTGTAGAGCGCCGCGCCGTCGTGCGACGTGGTGATGAGCGGGTAGCCGTAGATCTGCGAGGCGAGCCCGTCGACCACGGTGCTCACGGTCGGGGCTCCGGTGGTGGTCGGCGTGATCTTGAAGACACGTTTGCTGTCCGTCCCGTACAGGCCGGAGCGTGCGATTGTCAGTCGACTCTGACTGGTGCCGAGCGTGGCGCCGGCGACGAGGGTGCCGGTGCGCGGGTCGAGGACTGCGAGGCGGCCGTCGTCGGTGGTCACGTACAGACGGCCGCGGTACTGCGCGACGGCGCTGTAACTCTGTGCTCCGGCAAGCGCGGCGGTCTCCCACAACACCTGGTTGCGGCGCTGGTCGAACGCGACAACGGTCGCCTCGGGCAGAATCGGGTCGGTGCCGAGGCTGTTCCGGGTCGCGCCGCCGAGGTACGCGATTCCGTCCGCGGTCGTCACCGAACGGACCGACTGGTGCGGGAGGACGCCGCGGTGCACCTCGAGCTGACCGGTGTCGAGGTGTTGCTCGACGAGCGTGCCGTCGTACTTGCCGTAGTCGGGCTCGGTGGAGAGCAGCCACGTTTGTGAGCGGGCGTCGTACGCGGCGTCGGTCGGGCGGGTCTGCTCGTTGCCGATCCGGCCGAATTCGTGCAGGCCGGTGCCGTCCGGTTCCATCTGCCAGAGACGGGCCAGCGTGTACACACCGAGGTACACCTGCCGGCCGACCGGCGTCATGGTCTTGGCCTCGCCGGGCAGGAAGGTCCGGGTGCTGGCGCCGGTCGCGAGGTCATGGACCTGGATGCCCGCCTTGCCACTGACCAGCACGGACGTGGGCGTCGCGGCGATCGCCATCGGCTGCTCGGGCGCAGGTGGCAGCCCGGCCTGACCCAGGTCGGTGCCGCTGAACGTCCCGCTCGCCTCGTCGAAGTCGACGACCTGGCTGGTCAGCTCGGCCCGTATGGTCGAACCCTCGACGAAGATCCGGTTGAAGTACGCACCGTCGTACGGCGAACCGAGGCGCGTCAGCGCGTTGTCGCGGTACCGGTAGAGCGTGCCGGACGGGCGTGTGCCGAGGTAGACGTCAGCGCCGCTCAAGGTGATCGCGGTGACGTACTGGTCGCCGCCGGGTGTCTGTACCTCGACCGGGTTGCTCAGGTCCGTGGTGTCGAAGACGAGCATCGTGCCGGTGGGGGAGAGGCCCGCGGCGAGTTTCGTCCCGTCGAGCGCGAGCGTGGCGACGAACGTACGGTCCGCGTACTTGGCGGGCAGCACGTCGCGCCGGTCGCCGGTCGCGCGGTCGATGGCGATCAGGTGCGCCTTCGTGCCGACGCCGGCGTAGATCGTGGTGGCGTCGGCGGCGATGCTGCGGACGTACTGCTCGCCGGCGATGGCGGCGCCGTACGACCTCGTGGCGCCGGTGGCCGGGTCGTATTCGTGCACCGCGCCGTCCGGATAGGTCCCGGCGACGATCTTGCCGTCCGGGGTGGCGGCGATCGACCAGACGAACGAGCCGAACTGCGCGACCTTGGCCGCGGTGCCGGTCGTCGTGTCGACCTTGTAGACGTCACCGGGGGTGTAGAGGCCGATGTACAGGTCGGTGCCGATATGGGTCATCGCCCACGCCCCGGCGCCGGTCGGCAGGGAGAACTTGCGGTCGACGGTCTTGCCGACCGGGTCGAACGCGCCGACCTGGACGGGTGCGACGCCGGAGGTGATGGTCCAGATCCGGTCACCGACCTGCTCGGCGACGCTGGTCGAGGTCACGGCGGACGCCGGACCGAGGCTGGTGACGGTCGGAGTTTCGGTCCCGACCGGAATAGTGGCGTCGGCCGGAGCAGAAACGCTCACCAAACCTGCGCAGATGACCAGAGCAACGATCAATCCCCGTGCGAATCGCTTGTCCACAAGGCCTCCCGGGACAGTACGCACCGAATTACGGTCATGGCTGAAATTAGCCGGACGTGCGTCAGTGCGTCAACCGTTCGGGAAACAATCAGAGATGAACGCGATAAACGACGAGCGGGCGGCCGCTGCCGGTGCCGAGCTGGGTGCCGGTGGCATCGGCCAGTCCGGCGCGCTCGAGGCGGTTCAGGACGCGGCGCGCGGTCCGCGGCTGGATGCCGAGGTAATCGGCCACGGAGCGCGTGGTCAAACCGTCCTCGGGAGTGGCGCGGACCAGCTCCTGGAGCCGTTCGAGCGTTGCCTTCGAGAGGCCGGCGCGTTGCGCGAGCAGCTGTAGTTTCGAGCGCTGCTGGGCGCGTGGCGGCGCGCCGCCGACCAGCACGAGATCGATGTCGTTGCGCAGCGACACGACGGCCGCCGTCCGTCCGGCGGTCTTCGCGCGGCCGAGTGCCCGGCGGGCCAGCGCCTCGGTCTCGGTCCCGGACCCGCCGATGCCGAACCCGATCCGGACCGGCCCGAACTGCTCCTTCAACCGGGTCAGCATGCCGAGTTCCGTGAACGCCGCGGTTGCTTGTTCGAGCGGTCCGCGGGTGGCCACCACGAGCCACCGCTTGTCGTCGTACCGGATGACGCTGCCGCCGAGTGAGCCCGCTTCGCGCTGGAGAGCGCTCTCTGCGTCCGGCGACATCTCGACCAGGCCGAGCGCGATCTGCGCATCGTCACTGCGCAAAGCGTCGTGAACCAGGAGCAACCTGTTGACCGCGGCCCGTACCGAGTGCACCGACGGAGCGAGACGCAGCGTGGTCTGCTCGGTCCGGAGCTTCTCGTACGCCGACCGCAGACAGGTGATCGCGACGGTCGCGCCGGCCTCGTGGTGGAACTCGACGATCTCGTCGAGGCTGAGACCCGGCCGGTACGGCAGGACACGGACACCGCGCATCGGGAGCCCGACCTCGTCGAACGTCTCCCGGACATCGGCCTCGTCGAGTACGTCGATGCTGAGCGACGTCACGTCGTGACCCTCGCGGAGCAGTTGGACCAGGGCGCGCATCAGCGTCGCGCCGGTGTACTCGACGTGCGCGGCCGGGCGGTCCAGGAGGTCCTGCGCGGCGGCGATCTGGTACGGGACGACGCCGGTGAACAGCCACGCGTCGACGCTGCCCGGCGCGTCGGCCATCACCTTGGGCGTGTCGGTCTCCCGGCGGTACCGCAGCGGGACCACCTCGACGCCGCGCAGTCCCTTGATGATGCGGCTGGTGGAGGTGACCAGGTCCGACGGTCCTACTACTCCGATCGTCGTCACCACGCGCGGGTCCCCTCCATGGGGGTCAGTCTCACCACAACACCGCACCGCTGCAAGAACCCGCGCCGTGGTCGGCTACGTTCGCCTCATGGAGCGCGTTCTGGAGTGGATCGACGAAGGTACGGCGCTGTGCCGCGGAGCACTCGGTGACCTGGAGGCGCCGTCGTCGCTGCCGGGCTGGTCGCGGCGGCATGTTGCGGCCCACCTGTCGCTGAACGCCGAGGCGCTGGGGAACCTGGTGCACTGGGCCCGCACCGGCGAGGAACGGCCGATGTATCCGTCCGCCGAGGCGCGGAACGCGGATATCGAGCAGGCCACCGCGCGACCGGCAGGCGAGCTGCGGGACTGGTTCGACGAGTCGGCGGCCGGGCTCGCGGCGGCGATGGCGACGTTGACGGACGAGCAGTGGCGGACGCAGGTCCGGACCTCGCGCGGCGCCCCGATCCCGGCGTCCGAGATCCGGTGGATGCGGTCTCGCGAGGTTCTCATCCACGCCGTCGACTTCGGCGCGGGGATCACGTTCGCCGATCTCCCGGCCGACTTCCTCGAGGCGCTGTGCGCAGACATCCGCACGCAGCGCGGCGACGTACCAGAGGTCCACGGCCCGGTCTCCGAGATCGCCGCCTACCTGGCCGGCCGTTCGTACGCTGACGTCACGGGACCGGACGGCGAGCCCGCAGAGCCTCTTCCGGCCTGGCTCTAACCGGTCTGCCGAAGGCATCTTTGTGCACCCACCAACCATTCCCGGGCCGGTTTCGTGGTCGAGCCGTGCACAAAGACGACACACGACGACAGGCAGTGCGGCGGAGGTGCTTGGGCGGAACCAACTCCCGCCTCCACCATCAAGACGGGCGGCTACCTCGAGCAGCTGGGCTTTCTCGGGGGTCATTTCACGACGCGGTAGCGGAGGTGGGTGACGTCGCGGGCGGGGAGCTGGCGGACTTGTTCGAGCTCGATGTACTCGGCTGGGAGGTTGTCGAAGAGGCGACGGCCCTGGCCGAGGAGCACGTTGACGACGTGCAGTTCGAGCTCGTCGAGGAGACCGGCGCGGAGGAGGGCCTGGCCGGCGCCGGCGCCGTGGACCATCACGTCGCGGTCGCCGGCGGCGGCCAGCGCCCGGGCGGCGCAGTCGGCGACGTCGGTCACGTAGACGGCGCTGCCCGGCGGTTCGTCGTCGACGTGGTGGGTGAGAATGAACATCGGGACGCCGTCGTGGTGGTCGCCGTTCCAGCGGCCGGCGTGCTCGTACGTACGGCGACCCGCGATCAGCGCACCGGTGGCCAGCGACTCGCGGACCACCTGCCCGCTCGGTCCGTCGGAGTTGCGGTCGTCGAGCCAGTTGAACAGGCGGAACCCGCCGACTCCCATCGGGTTCTCAGGACTGTCGTCGGGACCGACCACGAAGCCGTCGAGCGACATGGACATGTAGAGGCGGATCATCTGGAACCTCCTAAGGATTGGGGGAACTGGAACACGCCGGCGGGGTCGTACTCGGCCTTGAGGTCGCGGAGGCGGGGATAGTTCGGCCCGTGGTAGGCGGTGTGCCAGTCGGTCAGGTCGGGGTCCGGGAAGTTGGGGTAGACGGCCCCGGAGGCGTACGGGTGGGCAATGGACCAGGAGCGGCGTACGGCGTTCCGGTCGGGGCCCGCGTGTTCGAGGAGAAAGCGCTCTGTGCGGTGCGCGAAGGCCGTTGCGTCGACGGGGACGCGGTTGTAGGCGCCGCCCATCGGGGTGAAGTTGAGGTCGCAGCCGGTGCCGAGGAGCTCGGTGATCGCGTCCGGCGGTAGCGGGGTGCGGAAGAACTCGGACTTGCTGTGGATGATGCGGGTGTCCGGATCGCCTTCGGAGAGGCTGGCCTTGAGCGCAGGCCAGGAGAGATCGGTACGCAGGTCGATCTCGGGGGCGGCGAGAGGGCCCGGATCGAAGGTGGCGAGGGTGGCGCCGAAGATCTGCACCTCGGCGGCGTTGACGGTCAGGCTCGCGGTGAGGTCGTCAGGTGCGTCGGGGACCCAGAGCTGCCAGGCCGCGATCACCTCCGCGGCGTGACTGCGTGGCCAGGTGAGTTTGAAGCGGGTCGCGGTGGGCGACGGTACGGCGGCGAAGGTCAGGGAGGTGACCACGCCGAACTGGCCGCCGCCGGAGCCGCGGAGGGCCCAGAACAGGTCGGGGTTCCGGTCCGCGTCACACGTGAGGACGTTGCCGTCCGCGAGGACGACAGTGGCGGCGACGAGGCGATCGCAGGTCAGCCCGTACCGGCGCCCGAGCAGCCCGAGCCCGCCGCCCAAGGTCAACCCCGCGATCCCGACCGTCGGCCCACATCCGGCCGGAATCGTCAGCCCGTACTCGTGCAACCCCCGGTACACCGCGGCAAGCCGAGCTCCCGCCCCGATTGTCGCCGACGCCCCGGTGACTGAGACGGACGACAGCGGGGACAGGTCGAGCATCAGGCCGGTGGTGGAGGAGCGGCCGGCGAAGCAGTGGCCGCCGCCGCGTGGGGTGACCGGGAGACCGGCGGAGCGGGCGTACGAGAGCGCCTCGATCACGTCGGCCGTGGAGGAGCACTGTGCGATCGCCGCGGGGCGGATGTCGTCGTACTGCGGTAGCGCCGGCTTCCGGAGTACGTCGTACAGCGGGTGGTCAGGCCCGAGCAGGTCCATGGGCCGACGTTAGGACGCGGCGATCGGGTCGCGCTTGAACGAAACGGGCGTACCACTCGGCGAGGAACGGCCGGTACGACGCCGAATGGTCGTGACCGCAGTCGCAGCGGTCCGCCTTGTCGCCGAGCAACTCGCGCGGTGTCAAGCCGGTCAGCCGTACGCATTCCCGGGTCAGGTGCGCGTGGTCGGCGTACCCGGTCTCGGCCGCGAGGTCCGACAACCCGCTCCCGAATCCGGCCTGTGCCAGCGCGAGATACCCCTGGAACCGCAGTGTCCGCTGCAAGGTCTTCGGCCCCACCCCGGTCGCCGCCAGGCACCGCCGCCGCAGCTGGCTCTCCGACAATGCCAACGAGTCCGCCAGCGGCGCAATCCCAGTCGGCTCCCACGGCATCAACCGCCGCACCATCTCCGCCACCACCGGATCCGGCCGTAGCGGCTGCGCGGTCAGGTACCTCTGCACCGCGAGCAACGCCGCCTGCGGATCAGCCGCCTCAGCCACCGCGGACCCGAGCGCGTCCGCCGCCGGACCCCAGAGCTCCACGGCGCAATCGACCAGCTCGTCCGCCGGTACGCCGAGCATCGGGGTCCCCGCGCCGGGCATGAACCGCACGCCGACGATCGTCGTCCGCGGCGGGATCACCTGCAGCTGCGCCCGGGTCAGCGGCCCGATCAGCCGCGGTACGCCGCCGATCGGGCAGTGCAGTTCGACCCCGCCCGTCGGCAGATCCCGTTGCGGGTAGGGCTGCGATCCGGTGCGCTGGATCCAGACCGTACGGACGAGACCGGCCAGTGCGGGCACCGGCGCGCTCTCGTCGTACGTCTGGTCCATCAGAGCTCGATGTGCGAGCCGATGATCACGGTCCGGTCCTGCGGCAGCCCGAAGTGCTCGGCCGCGTCCGCGGTGATGTGCGACGTGGCGAGGAACAACTGCTTGCGCCACCCCGCCATCGTCGGCTCCTTGCCCCGCCGGAGCTCGATCTTCGACAGGAAGTACGACGCCTTTTCGAGGTCGAGCGGGCCTTCCGACTCGTCCGGTTCGAGCCGTGCGAGGGCAGTGGGGACGTTGGGCGACTCCATGTACCCGAACCTGATCGTGACGTGCGTGATCCCGTCGTCGCCGTACCCGAGGTCGTTCACGGTGACCCGCTGGTCGTCCGGCACCCGCGGGACCGGCTCGGTCTCGATCGCGACGATCACGACGTGCTCGTGCCGGACCTGGTTGTGCTCGACGTTCGCCCGGAGCGCGAGCGGTGCGCTGGAGCCGCCGCGGTTGAGGAAGATCGCCGTACCGGGGACCGTACGGACCGGCAGCTTGCCGGACCTCAGCTCGTCGATGAACTCCTGCAGCGAACCCTCGGCGCGCTCCCGCTCCCGGGTGACGACCTCCCGGCCGCGCTGCCAGGTCGTCATCACCGTGAACGAGGTGAGCGCAATCAGCAGCGGCAGCCACGCGCCGTGCAGCAGCTTCGTCAGGTTGGCCGCGATGAACAGCCCGTCGATCAGCAGCAGCGGTACGGCGCCGGCCAGGATCAGCCACCGCGGCACGTTCCAGCGGTAGTGCGCGACGTAGAAGAACAGCAGTGTGGTGATGGTGATCGTCCCGGTCACGGTCATGCCGTACGCGTACGCCAGCGCGGCCGAACTGCGGAACGCGAAGATCAGCGTCAGGACCGACACGAACAGCAGCCAGTTCACGAACGGCACGTAGATCTGGCCGATCGTCGTCGCCGAGGTGTGCGTCACCCGGAGCCTGGGCAGGTACCCCAGCCGGGCGGCCTGGGCCATCACCGAATAGGCCCCGGTGATCACGGCCTGGGACGCGATCACGGTCGCCGCGGTCGCGAGCAGTACCAGCGGCAACCGGCCCCAGCCCGGCACCAGCAGGAAGAACGGGCTGCTGATGTTCTCGTGGTTCTTCAGGATCAGCGCGCCCTGGCCCAGGTAACTGAGCGTGAGAGCCGGCAGCACCAGGAACAGCCAGCCGCGGCTGATCGCCTTCCGGCCGAAGTGCCCCATGTCGGCGTACAGCGCCTCGGCGCCGGTGATCGACAGCACGACCGCCGCCAGCGCGAAGAACGCGATGTGGAAATGCCCGGCCAGGAAGCTGATCGCGTACGTCGGGGAGAGCGCCTTGAGGATCGCGGTGTGCTCGAGGATGCCGCCGATCCCGGCCGCGCCGATCACGGCGAACCACAGGATCATCACCGGCCCGAACGCCCGGCCGATGGACTCGGTCCCGCGGCGCTGGACCATGAACAGCCCGACGATGATCACCGCGGTGATCGGGACCACGTACTCGCCCAGGGACGGCTCCACGGTTTTGAGTCCCTCGACCGCGGACAGCACCGAGATCGCCGGCGTGATCATGCCGTCGCCGAAGAACAGCGACGCGCCGAACAGGCCGACCGTCGCCAGCAGCGCGGCGGCCTTCCGGCTCGGATGCGTACGGCGCCACTTGCGGAGCAGCGTGATCAGCGCGACCACGCCGCCCTCGCCGTTGTTGTCCGCGCGCATCGTGAGCAGGATGTACGTGACAGTGACGATGATCATCACCGACCAGAAGATCAGCGACACCACGCCGTACACGTTGTGGTCGCTGAGCGGCACCGGGTGCGGGTCCTCGGGGTTGAAGACCGTCTGCAGGGTGTAGATCGGGCTGGTGCCGATGTCACCGAAAACGACCCCGAGCGCGCCGACCACCACTGCGAGCTTCGCGGTGTGGAGCGCCGTGTCGTGGGCCGTGCTGTGGGCGGTGGGCCGGTCGCCTTGCGGCCCGACCGTCTCCGCCTTCTGTTCCGTCACGTCCTGGCACGATACCCGTCCAGGGAGCTAGCGCTGTGCATGTCGAGCCGTCCACGGCGGCTCCGACGTACCGGGTATGACAGCCGAGCGAGTACTGCGGACCTATCTCACCCTGGTCGCGGTGTCGACGGGTGCGTCGTCGATGATCTGGGGCATCAACACGCTGTTCCTGCTCGACGCCGGACTGAGCATCGGGAAGACCTTCGCCGCGAACGCGTTCTTCACCGCCGGCATGGTGCTGTTCGAGGTGCCGACCGGTGTCGTCGCGGACACGGTCGGGCGGCGTACGTCGTACCTCCTCGGCACGGCCACCCTGATCGGGACCACGCTGCTCTACCTGGTGCTGTGGCGGACACACGCGCCGTTCGTGCTCTGGGCGGTGGTGTCGATGCTGCTCGGTCTCGGGTTCACGTTCTTCAGCGGCGCGACCGAGGCCTGGCTCGTCGACGGACTGCACGCGACCGGGTACGACGGTTCGCTGGACGCGGCGTTCGCGAAGGGGCAGGTGGTGAACGGGATCGCGATGATGGCCGGCTCGATCGGCGGGGGAGTGCTGGCCCAGCTGACGAACCTTGGCACGCCGTACGTCGCTCGCGCGTTGTTGCTGACGGCCACCTTCTTGGTCGCGTGGCGGTCGATGCGCGACATCGGATTCGCTCCTGCACCGCGGACGTCGGTGCGGGGCGAGATGGCCGGGATCGTCCGGGCGTCGCTCCGGCACGGGCTGCTGAACCGGCGGGTCCGCTGGGTGATGCTGGCCGGGCCGTTCACGGCCGGGGTCAGCGTCTACGGTTTCTACGCCGCGCAGCCGTATCTGCTGCAGCTGTACGGCCACACCGGCTCGTACGCGATCGCCGGCTTGTCGGCCGGGATCGTCGCGGGTGCGCAGATCGCCGGCGGCGCGTCCGCGTCGTACGTCTCCCGGCTGGTCCACGACCGGATCGGGATCCTGATCGGAGCGATCGTCGCGTCCGGGACGGTGATCGCGGTGATGGGTGTGGTGACGTCGTTCGGGGTGGCGCTGGTGCTGCTGATGGTGTGGGGCACGCTGTTCGCGGCGATGTCGCCGGTGCGGCAGGCGTACCTGAACAGTCACATCCCGTCGGCGCAGCGGGCGACGGTACTGTCGTGCGACAGCCTGCTGGGCTCGGCCGGTGGAGTCGTGATCCAGCCGGCGCTCGGTCGATCCGCTGACGTCTGGGGGTACGGACCGGCGTACTTGGTGGCGGCGGGGATCCAGGTGCTGGCCGTGCCGTTCCTCGGGCTGGCCCGGCGGAAATCTGTCGAGGACCCGGCAGGCGAGGCCCTAGCCTTGCGGGCGTGAAGGCTCGACTGATCATCATCAACGGTGGGTCCAGTTCCGGGAAGACCGGGATCGTGCGGTGTCTGCAGGCGGTGCTGCCGGAACCCTGGCTCGGGTTCAGTGTGGACGACTTCGTGGACGCGCTGCCCGCCGTGATGGACGGCGGGATCGAGATCGGGCCCGGCGGCGAGGTGTCGGTCGGGCCCGCGTTCCGGGAGCTGGACGCGGCCTGGACCGCCGGGATCGTGGCGATGTGCCGGGCCGGCGGGCGGGTGATCGTCGACGACGTGTTCCTCGGCGGCGCCGGTTCGCAGCAGCGCTGGCTGGACGCGGCCGGGGACCTCGAGACTCTCTTCGTCGGCGTCCACTGCGATCCGAAGGTCGCAGCGGGTCGCGAACTCGCGCGCGGCGATCGCGCCCGCGGCATGGCCGAGCAGCAGGCGTACGTCGTCCACGAGGGCGTCACGTACGACGTCGAGGTGGACAGCTCGCGCGCGGAATCCGTCGACTGCGCCCGGACGATCGCCACCTACCTGACTCCGTAGCGGATCAGTAGCCGCCACGGATGCCTGCTGCGGGCGGTTCGCGGGACCTTCGTCGTACCAGCAAACGACGAAGGAGGAAGTCATGAGTACGTCGGTCTCGACGCGCAGGACGGTCCGGGCGGGCACGGTGGTGCTCTGGGTGGTGCAGGCGCTGCTGGCGGCGCTGTTCGTGATGGCCGCGCTGCCGAAGCTCACCGGCGACCCGGTGATGGTCGACATGTTCGCCGCGATCGGCGTCGGCCAGTGGTTGCGGTACGCCGTCGGCGTCCTGGAACTCGCCGGCGCCGTCGGCCTCCTGGTCCCGCGCCTCTGCCGCCCCGCCGCCCTCGGCCTGGTTGCCCTGATGATCGGGGCCAGTGCCACCAACATCTTCCTGTTCGGCGCATCCCCAGCGATCCCGCTGACCTACCTGGCGGTCGCCGGAGCAGTGGCCTGGTTCCGCAGACCCGTCAAGTGAACCTGCGGGTACATTTGAGGGCGTGCTGACAGCGAAGGGTGCGGCGACGCGGGAGCGGATCGTGGCGGCGGCCGCGGCCGAGATCCGCGAGCGCGGAATCAGTTCGGTGAAGCTGGACGACATCGGCCGGCGCAGCCGGACGGGCAAGAGTCAGCTCTTCCACTACTTCCCCGACGGCAAGGAGCAGTTGCTGCTCGCGGTCGCCGAGCGCGAGGCCGAGCAGGTGCTCGAGGATCAGGAGCCGCACCTCGGGCAGCTGACCAGCTGGGAGGCGTGGCACGACTGGCGGGACGCGGTCGTCGAGAAGTACCGGCGGCAGGGCGTGCACTGCCCGCTCGGCGTACTGATCACCGAGATCGGCCGGCACACTCCCGCCGCGCAGGCTGTGACCGCACAGCTGCTCGCGCAGTGGCAGCACCGGCTCGAGCTCGGCATCGAGGAGATGAAGGCCGCGGGCGAGATCCGTGCCGCTGTGGATCCCGCCCGCGCCTCGGCCGCCCTCATCGCCGCGATCCAGGGCGGCGTCGCGATCCTGATGTCGTCGGGAACGTCGACGCATCTGGAGTACGCGCTCGACCTGTGTCTGGACTACCTCAGCGCCAGTTGAGCACCGACGGTTGGTACCCGACCGGCTTGTCCGCCACCTTCGCCCCCGGGTTGACCAACCAGCCCTGGTACTCCGGCGTGAACATCCGGTACACCGACGACGGCGGTACGGCGCTTGCCTGGTCGAGCGTGGCCCGCAACTCGTCCGGGATCTCGAAACCGAGCGCCGCGATGCTCGACTCCAACTGCTCCGGGCGGCTCGCGCCGACGATCGCGGACGCGACGCCGGGTTGCGTGGCGGCCCAGTTGACCGCTACCTGCGCCATCGTCACGCCGAGCTTTTCGGCCACGTCGCGAACGGTCGTCAGCAGGTCCCAGTCCCGGTCGGTCCAAGTCCGACCGGTGGCGCCGTCACCGGTCAGACGGCCTTCGCCGGCCAGCTCCCGGGCATCGTCGCGCTGGTACTTCCCGGTCAGGAACCCGCCGCCGAGCGGGCTCCAGGCGGTGACGCCCAGGCCGAGTTGCTGCGCGACCGGTACGTGCTCGGTCTCGATCGTCCGCTCGATCAGCGAGTACGGCAGTTGCAGGCTGACCATCGGGGTCAGCGAGTGCGCGTCGGCGAGAGTCTGCGCGCGAGCGGCGTACCAGGCGGGGACGTCGGACAGTCCGGCGTACCTGATCTTGCCTGCGCGGGCGAGGTCGTCGAGGGTTCGCAGTACCTCGTCGACGGGGGTGATGCGGTCCCAGGTGTGGAGCAGGAACAGGTCGACGTAGTCCGTGCCGAGGCGGCGCAGGGACTCGTCCAGCGCGCGGATCAGGTGCTTGCGGCTGTTGCCGCCCGCGTTCGGGTCGCCGGAGTCGACGCTGTTGGTCGCCTTCGTGGTGAGCACCATCCGCTCCCGGAGACCGGCCTCGGCGATCAGCCGGCCGAGGATCCGTTCACTCTCACCCGCGGTGTAGAAGTCGGCGGTGTCGATGAAGTTGCCGCCGGCCTCGACATAGGTCCGGAAGATCGCCCGGGCCTCGTCCTCGGTCTTGCCGTACGGCGCGTGGAAACCGGACTGCCCGAAGTTCATGGTGCCCAGGGCGAGCCGGCTGACGCGCAGCCCCGATCGCCCGAGCAGGTAGTAGTCGTCAAGTGCCATGCCGACAGCGTTGCTCGGGAAAAATGGACCGGCAAGTACAAAGTATGGGCGTGAAAGGATTTGGGCGTGCGCTTGTCTGAGGAGCAGCGGAGTGAGCTGGAGCGGTTGGCGGAGTACGTGCTGCCGGGGGAGGGATGGGCGGCGACGCCGTTTGTCGAGCGGGTGCTGACCGAGGATCGGCCGGACTGGGCCAGACGGATCGAGCGTGCGCTGGCGGGCTCGGGAGATGCGGACCGGGCCTGGTTGGTGCGGTTGATCGCGCAGGGGTACTACGCGGAGCCGGCGAGCTGGGAGTCGGTCGGGTGGCGGAGTGCGGAGATTGCGCCGGTGCACACCGAGTTGCGGGTGACGCCTCGGGACGAGCTGGGAGAGCAGTACGACGTATTGGTCGTCGGCTCGGGTGCTGGTGGGGGTGCGGCGGCTCAGGTGCTGGCGGAGTCGGGGCGGTCGGTGCTGGTCGTCGAGCTGGGCAGCTACCCGTCGACGGAGTCGTTGGCGCGCGATCACCTGCGCAACCCGCGATCGGTGGCGGGTCTGCCGGCGGTGACGGATCCGGACCCGGCGGGGCGGCCGCGGGTGTCGGTGGTGGACGGTGTGCGGAGCGAGGTGCTGCCCCCGGACGGTGGTTGGGGGAACAACGCGTTCACGGTCGGCGGCGGCACGCGGGTGTACGGCGCGCAGGCGTGGCGGTTCGTACCGCAGGACTTCCGGATGGCCACGACGTACGGCGTACCGGAGGGAAGCGCGCTCGCTGACTGGCCGATCTCGTACGACGAACTGGAGCCCTACTACTCGCTGGCGGAGCAACGATTCGGGGTGAGTGGCGGTGGATTGGACCCGTGGCACGGGCCACGGTCGATCCCGCTGCCGATGCCGCCGCTGCCGCGGACAGGGCCGGCCGACCTGTTGGCGGGAGCCGCCGAGCGGCTCGGTTGGGGAACTCTCGACGTACCGCTGCTGATCAACTCGGTCGACTACCAAGGGCGCTCCGGGTGCGTGCGGTGCGGCCTGTGCGTGGGGTTCGCGTGCCCGGTGGAGGCGAAGGGCGGTACGCACAACACCGCACTGCCCGCCGCGCTCGCGACCGGGAACTGCACGCTGGTCACCGAGACGACAGCCGAGCGACTCGTCACCGATCCGACCGGCCGGGTCGTCGGCGTCGCGCTGGTCGCGAGCGACGGGTACGGCGGGATCTGGCGCCGGACCGTTTCCTGTGACGAGGTCGTGGTCGCGGCAGGTGCTTCGGAGACGCCACGGCTGCTGCTGAACAGTGCGCACGACGGCGAGCCGCACGGGATCGGCAACAACCGGGATCAGGTCGGGCGGCATCTGCAGGCGCATGTCTACGCCGGTGCGGTCGGGCTGTTCGAGGACGAGGTGGTCGATCTCGTCGGGCCCGGCGTCTCGATCGCGACCTGCGACTTCCGGCACGGGAACGCCGGGATCGTCGGCGGCGGCATGCTCGCGAACGAGTTCGTGCCGACGCCCGCGTCGGTGTACGACTACCTGACCGGGGCCGGGCTGATTCCGGCGGCCGGTGCGGAGAGCGTGCGGGCGATGCGGCGCGAGGTGCGGCGGATGCTCCGGGTGGTCGGCCCGATCCAGGAGGTCACGTCGGCGGACTCACGCGTCCGCGTCGATCCGTCCGTCGTCGACCGGTTCGGCAATCCGGTGGTGGTGACGAGCGGGTCGATCCATCCTGAGGACCTCCGGGCCCACCACTTCATGAGCGCCAAGGCCAAGGCCTGGCTCGAGGAAGCAGGCGCGATCCGCACGTCCGTCGGCCAGATCGGCACCGTCGGCTCCGCCAGCACCGGCCAGCACCAGGCCGGGACGTGCCGGATGGGCGACGACCCGGCCCGATCGGTCACCAACCCCCACGGCCAGGTCTGGGGTCACGACAACGTCTGGATCACCGACGCCTCCGTCCACGTCACCAACGGCGGCGTCAACCCCGTCCTCACCGTCCTCGCCGGAGCCCTCCGGATCGCAGACCACCTCGTGCGTGGCTGAAGGTGCCGTAACGACGTAGACCTCCACGTACATGCCGTCGTCCGCCCGAGCCCGCCACGAACCTGCCCGGATCCCCAGTCCCGTCCACCAACCTCCCCAAACCACTTTGGGGAGGTTGGTGGACGGGACTGGGGAGTGCTACTGCCCGTTTCGGGAGGGTAGAACTCCCCAAAGCACCCTTCGCGCCGGCGCTCGATCAGGCGACGCGGGAGATGCCTACGCCGCTGCGGGCCTCGCGGCCGTACTTGGTGATTTCGGCGGGGAGGTCGAGGCGGGAGATGCCGGTCTTGTTGCGGTCGTCGTCGGTGAGAAGGTCGGCCGGGATGATCCAGACGATCTCGAACTCGAGCCCGTCGGGGTCCTTGCCGTAGAGCGACTTCGTGGTCCCGTGGTCGGAGGCGCCGACCAGGGCGTCGTGCTCGCTCAGCGCGCCGGCCAGGTCCTCGAGATCGCCGAGGGTGTCCACCTCCCACGCGAGGTGGTAGAGCCCGACCGTCGTCCGTCCGGCGCCCGACGGGCCCGCCTGCGGCCCGATCTGGAACAGGCCGAGGTCGTGGTCGTTGCTCGACCCGGGCGCCCGCAGGAACGCCGCGCCGGGGATGGCGTCGCCGGTCTCGGTGTACCCGAAGCCGAGGACGTCTCGGTAGAACGCGACGCTCGCCGCGACGTCGCGCACGTACAGGACCGCGTGGTTCAACCGGAAGATCGCCATACACCCATAATAGTTGAAAGCTCAACTGAACACCAGTGCCCGCGCCCACCAACGCCGGACGGCGAGCCGAGCCCGCGCGGCCAGGCCTGGAGTTGGGGAGTCCGGCAGGTCTTTGCAGGTGCGCAGCAGTCCCCAGCCTGGGGACCACACCGACAGACCGCCGGGGACGGGAGACAGGATCTGGGACGCGCGGACAAGAAATACCAGGTCCCCGCCCACCACAACCTGTCTCAAGCCCCCGCAACTCCCCACACCTACGGCAGAAGAGCCGGTTATCCGTTCCTCGGGCGGAGGGGCGGAGGGGCGGAGGGGCGGAAGGCGGGTGTTAGCGGCGGCGGCGGGGTTTCTTCTGCGGCGTGGTTGGGCGGGGCTTCTTGGCGACCTTCTTCGGGGTCGCCGGTCCGCGGGTGCTGTTCGCGGTGCGGCCGCGGACGATGCCGATGAAGTGTTCGACCAGTTCGGTGGTCTCGTCCTCGGGCCAGCTGAGTGCGACCTGCGACTCCGGTACGCCGGTCAGCGGGCGGTAGGTCAGGTCCTTGCGGTGGTGTAGCCGGGCCAGCGACTGCGGTACCACCAGCAGCCCGGTGCCCATGGCAACCAGCTCGATCGCGTCGCCGGTCTGCGCCGGGCGTTCGTCGATCAGCCGCCCCGGCGGTCGGTCCCAATCCAGTACGTCGTCCTGCGGGTACAGCATCAGCTCGTCGGCGAGGTCGTCGACGGTGACCTCCTCGGCCGCCGTCATCAGGTGGTCCTTGGGTACGACGACCACGGTCTGCTCGACGTACAGCGGGATCGCGTGCAATCCGGTGCGGTCGATCGGGAGGCGCAGGAGGACGGCGTCGACCTCGGCACGGCGTACCAGATCGGGGGCCTCGGCGGCGGAGACCTGGACGAGTTCGAGCGGGACGCGGGGGAGTCGCTCCGTCCAGATCCGAACCCATTTGGCGGGGGTTACGCCGGGGACGCAGCCCAGCCGGAATCCGGTCACGGTTCTGAGGTTACCGGGCGTTACGCTGCTGCCATGACAGCGCGTAAGTCTCCCCAGAAAACTACGCAGACCATGAAGCCCGCGACGGCGGCGAAGAAGCTTGAGGTGTACCTCCAGGCGACGCCCGCGGAGTTCCAGGACGGCGTGGTCTCGCGCGAGGAACTCGACGCGCTGCAGGCGGACCCGCCGGAGTGGCTCCGCGAACTCCGCCGGAACGGGCCGCACCCGCGCTCGGTCGTGGCGGCCCGGCTCGGTGTGTCGATCAGCGGCCTGGCCCGGGCCGGGATCACCGAGGCGCTGACCACCGAGGACATCGAGGCCATCCGCGACGAGAACCCGGACTGGCTCGAGCACGAACGCGCCACCCTGGCGGAGGTCCGCCGGCAAGAGGCCGAGCAGAAGAAGAAGCCGCGCCGGTAGTCGTCAGGTGATCCGGACGCGGAGGCGCCGGAAGCCTCTGCCCTTGCTCTCCATCTTCACGACCTCCATCCGCCCGATCAGCGCGGTGGACGCGACGTGCGTGCCGCCGTCGGCCTGGGTGTCGAGGCCGGCGATGTCGACGATCCGGACGACCTCGATGTCCGGCGGGAGCAGATTGGTCGCGGTCCGGATGATGTCCGGGATCGCGAACGCCTCGTCGCGCGGCAGGTTGCTCACGGTGATCCGGCGGTCGGTGCGGATCTCCGCGTTGACCGCCTCGGCGACCCGGTCCTTGAAGTCCGGCGGTACGTCGGCCAGATCGAAGTCCATCCGCGCCGACAGCGGCTCCATGTTCCCGCCGGTGACGAGCGCGCCGAAGTCGCGGAACACCACGCCGGTCAGCACATGCAGCCCGGAGTGCGTCCGCATCAGCTGCGTACGCCGTTCGTCGTCGAGCGCACCGCGGACCGCGGTCCCGGCCGGCGGCACCGGGTCGCCCTCGTGCGGCGTCAGGTACAGGTCGTCGCCCTTGGTCGTCCCAACGATCCGGGTCCGGACGCCGCCCCACAGCAGCACGCCCTGGTCCGGCGGCTGCCCGCCGCCGCCCGGGTAGAACGCGGACCGGTCGAGCACGATCCCGCGCTCCGGATCCACGCCGACGACCGTCGCGTCCCACTCCCGCACCGAGGCGTCGTCGAGATCGAGCCGATGCGTGTGCCCGTGCTGCTCGCTCATGACCGCTGCACCAGGTCGGTGAAGGCGTCGAGGGCGTGGCGGATGTTCTCGACCGAGTTCGCGTACGAGAAGCGCAGGTGGCCCTCGCCGTACGCGCCGAACGACGTACCGGGCAGGCAGGCGACCCCGGCCTCGTCCAGCAACCGGTCCGACAGGGTCGCCGCCGATACGCCGAGTTCGCTGATGTTCGGGAAGGCGTAGAACGCGCCGCCCGGTTCCACACACGAGACGCCCGGTACGGCGTTCAGCCCGGAGACGATCACCTCGCGCCGTTCGCGGAACGCCTCGAGCATCCGGTCGACGTCGTCCCACGGCCCTTCGAGGGCGGCGATCGCGGCGTGCTGGCTGAACGCCGACGTACACGACACCGAGTTGATCATCAGCCGCGTCACCGGCTCCACCAGCGGCTCCGGGAACACCCCGAAGCCCAGCCGCCAACCCGTCATCGCGAACGTCTTCGACCAGCCGTCGAGGAGGACGGTCCGCGACGCCATCCCGTCCAGGTCGAGCACGCTGTGGTGCTCCCCGTCGTACCGCAGCGCCCAGTAGACCTCGTCGCTGAGCACGACCAGGTCGTGCTCGATCGCGATCTCGCCGATCTCGGCCAGCTGCTCGGGCGTGGAGGCGCTGCCGCACGGGTTGTGCGGTGAGTTGAGGATCAGCAGCTTGGTTCGCTCGGTGACCAGCGAGCGCAGCTCGGCGGGGTCGATGACGAACCCGTTCTCCTCGCGCAGCGGCACCGGCACCGGCTGCGCGCCGGCGAACGCCGCGATCGACGCGTACATCGGGAACCCGGGGTCCGGGTAGAGGACCTCGTCGCCCTCCTCGCAGAGCGCGAGGATCGTGAAGAACATGATCGGCTTCGCGCCCGGCGTGATCAGCACCCGGTCGGGTGTCGTGCGCAGCCGGCCGGTGCGGTCGAGGAAGTCCGCGACCGCGGTCCGCAGCTCGGGGATACCGGGCGCCGGCACGTAGTGCGTGTAGCCCTTGTCCAGGGCCTGCTGCGCGGCCGCGATCACGTGCGGCGGCGTGTCGAAGTCCGGTTCGCCGATCTCGAGATGCACGATCTCGCGGCCCTGGGCCTCCAGGGCCTTCGCCTTCGCGAGCACCTCGAACGCCGATTCGGTCCCCAAGCGGTCCATCCGTTGAGCAAGTTTCACGGCAACCACCCTAGTTCTGCGAGGATTGCTACGTGGCACGGGTAGCGGTTACCGGAAGCAGCGGAAAGCTGGGCAAGGCCGTCGTCGATCATCTGGCGGACCACGGGTGGGAAGTGGTCGCGCTCGACCAGGCCGCACCGGCGCGGGCGGACGTCACGTCGACGCGGCTGGATCTGACCGATTTCGGCCAGACCTACGAGGCGATCGCCGGGATCGACGACCGGCACGACGGCGTCGACGCGGTGGTGCATCTGGCCGCGATCCCGGCGCCTGGCCTGCGGCCGAACGCGGCGACGTTCCACAACAACATGACCGTCACCTACAACGTGTTCTCCGCCGCGCTGCGGGCCGGTGTCCGGAACATCGTGTGGGCGTCGAGCGAGACCGTGCTCGGCCTGCCGTTCGACGAGTTCCCGCCGTACGTGCCGGTCGACGAGGACTATCCGCCGCGGCCGAACAGCACGTACTCGCTGGTCAAGACGCTCGAGGAGGAGCTGGCCCGCCAGCTCTGTCGGTGGCATCCGGACCTGAAGCTGATCGGGCTCCGCTTCTCCAACGTGATGTACCCCGAGGACTACGCGCGGTTCCCGGCGTTCGACGCGGACGCGCACGCCCGCAAGTGGAACCTCTGGGGCTACATCGACGCGCGCGACGGCGCGCAGGCCGTCCGCAAGGCACTCGAGTACGGCGTGACCGGGACGGACGTCTTCATCGTCGCGAACGCCGACACGGTGATGTCCCGGCCGAACGAGGAGCTCCTCGCCGAGGTGTTCCCCGGCGTACCCGTGAAGCACCCGTTCGGCCCGAACGAGACGCTGCTGTCGATCGAGAAGGCGCGCCGCCTGCTCGGTTACGAGCCGGAGTTCTCCTGGCGGGGCCCGAACGGGAAGAGCGAGTCCGGGTCGTAGGCCGCCCGTACCTCGGCCAGCCGCGCGAACGTGTCGGCCGGCCACGACTTCTCGTACGACCCCGGGAGCGCGAAACCGCCGGCGAAGTTCACCGTGGTCTCCTCGCACACCCACGGCTCGAGCCGCCCGAGGATCCCGTCGACCGTTGCCGGAAGCACCTTGTCGAACAGGTTCGGATCCGGTACGCCGATCAGCGTCAGCGTGCACGCCCCGCTGCGGCCGCCGACCGCGCTGCCTTCGGGGACGTCGCGTTCCGTCGCGCCGCCGAGGTACCGGAGCTCGACCGCGACCAGCGGGATCTGCTGCTCCGGGCCGGCCACCTCCAGGAACGCCGCGACGAACTCCGCGTCCAGTTCGTCCAGCAGCATCCCGCGGTCCCACGACGGGGTCGGGTCCTTCGGGTCGTTGTGGATCAGCGCGATGTCGCTCGCCGGCATCTCGCCGACGGCGTCGATCAGCGTCGGGCCGGCGTCGCGGATCGGCTGGAAGAGCCGCTTGCCGTCGGCCGCGTCACCGACGTACGCGAACCGCACGCTCAGTACGGTCTTGCCGCGCAGCGGTTCGGGGATGAACTCGAGCGGCGGCAACCGCAGGATCACGACCGACGAGTTCGCGCTCTCCGGCAGCGACCGCGTCCACTCGGCCCAGCTGGTCAGCGCGGACGCGATGTGTTCGGCGTCGAAGAACACCGAACCGCCGTACAGGGTGCGCAGTTCGACCAGCCCGAAGTCCATCGCGGTGACGATGCCGAAACCGCCCTTGCCGCCGCGCAACGCCCAGAACAGGTCCGGGTGCTCGGTCTCGCTCGCGGTCACCACGTCACCGGCCGCCGTCACGACGCGGAACGCCCGCGCCCAGTCGGACGAGAAGCCGTACGTCCGGGCGAGCGGGCCGAGGCCGCCGCCGAGGGTGTACCCGATGCAGCCGACCGCGTCGGACGCGCCGGTGATCGGCGCCAGCCCGTACGGTGCGGCGGCCGCGATCACCTCGGCCCATTGGGTGCCCGCGGTGATGTGCGCGACCTGTTCGTCGGCGTCCACGCTCACGCCGGTCATCCGCCGCGTGGTCACCACGATCCCGCCCTGCATCGGGTTCGGGATGCCGTGGCCGGTCGCGAGCACGCGGACCGGCGTACCGGTCTCGGCCGCAGCGCGGACCACCGCGACGGCGTCGTCCTCGGACATCAGCCCGACCACCACGTCCGGCGTGTGCGTCACGGCCAGGTTGAACCCGGCCAGTTCCTCGTCGTACCCCTTGTCACCCGGTGCCAGCACCGGTCCGGCGACCTCGCCCCGCAGCCGGTCGATCAACGCGTCGGTCACGTCCTTCATCCCCTCCCAGAAGCCCTGCCCTGGAGGTTTCCACACCCTGGGGTCAGGGTGGAAACACGCCTGATCGGGGGGCCGACTCGACGGTAACGGCCCTGGGCTGAAAGCCTGTGCCAGCGACACCTGTCCGCTGCGATCCAGGGGAGAGGTCTGTCCGCACAGCTCAGGGTGAGACACGGAGGCGGTCGATGTTCAAGCGTATCGCAATAGTGAACCGGGGTGAAGCCGCGATGCGGCTCATCAACGCGGTCCGCGAAGTCAACGCCGAAGGCGGTGACCCGATCGAGACCGTGGCCTTGTTCACCGACGGCGAGCGGACGGCGACCTTCGTGCGTGCGGCGGACATCACGTACCCGCTCGGGCCGGCGTCGGCCCGGCCGTACCTGGACCTGGAGGTCCTGGAGCGGGCGCTCCGCGAGACCGGGGCGGACGCCGCCTGGGTCGGCTGGGGCTTCGTCGCCGAGGACCCGGCGTTCGCGGAGCTGTGCGACCGGATCGGCGTGACCTTCATCGGCCCGTCGGCCGAGGCGATGCGCAAGCTCGGCGACAAGATCGGCTCGAAGCTGATCGCCGAGGAGGTCGGCGTACCGGTCGCGCCGTGGAGCCGCGGAGCGGTCGAGTCGCTGGACGCGGCGCTCGCGGCGGCCGAGCGGATCGGGTACCCGTTGATGCTCAAGGCAACGGCCGGCGGCGGTGGCCGCGGCATCCGGGTGGTCCGTTCCGCCGACGAGCTGTCCGAGGCGTACGCGCGGACCAGTGACGAGGCGGCCCGTGCGTTCGGCAGCGGCGTGGTGTTCCTGGAGCGCCTCGTCACCGGCGCGCGGCACGTCGAGGTCCAGGTGATCGCGGACGGCGAGGGTACGGCGTGGGCGCTCGGCGTCCGGGACTGCTCGGTGCAGCGCCGCAACCAGAAGGTGATCGAGGAGTCCGCGTCGCCGCTGCTGTCGGCGTCCCAGGTCGACGACCTGAAGGCGTCGGCCGAGCGGCTGGCGATCGCGGTCGGGTACCGGGGCGCCGCGACGGTCGAGTTCCTGTACCACCCGGGGGAGAAGTCGTTCGCGTTCCTCGAGGTCAACACCCGGCTGCAGGTCGAGCACCCGATCACCGAGCTGACCACCGGGTTCGACCTGGTGAAGGCCCAGTTGCACGTCGCGTCCGGCGGCCGGCTGGACGGCGTGCGGCCGGTCGAGAGCGGGCACGCGGTCGAGGCCCGCCTGAACGCCGAGGACCCGGACCGGGACTTCGCGCCGTCGCCCGGGCGGATCGCCGTCCTCGACCTGCCCGCCGGCCCCGGCATCCGGGTCGACACCGGTGTCAGCGCCGGCGACAGCATCCCGGCGGACTTCGACTCGATGATCGCGAAGATCATCGGGTACGGACGGACCCGCGAGGAGGCGCTCGCGCGGCTGCGGCGCGCGATGCAGGCCACGACCGTGCTGATCGAGGGCGGCGCGACCAACAAGAGCTTCATCCTCGAGCTGCTCGACCAGCCCGAGGTGATCGACGGCAGCGCCGACACCGGCTGGATCGACCGGGTCCGCGGTGAGGGCCGCCTGGTCTCGCACCGGCACTCCGGCATCGCCCTGGTCGCGGCCGCGATCGAGGGGTACGAGGACGCCGAGCAGGTCGAGCGCACCCGGTTGTACGAGACCGCGCACGGCGGCCGCCCGCAGGTGCAGCACGAGGTCGGTCGCGCGATCGACCTGAAGCTGCGCGGCGCGAGCTACCAGGTCACCGTGGCGCGGATCGGGCCCGAGCGGTTCCGGGTCGGGGTCGGCAACGGGCAGCTGAAAGTCGTGGACGCCGAGCTGGAGCGGCTCGACGAGTACACGAGCCGACTGGTCGTCGGCGGGCAACGGTTCCGCCTGGTGACCGCGACCCATGGCCCGGTGCATCTCGTCGAGGTCGACGGCGTCACCCACCGCGTGAGTCGCGACGAGGGCGGCGTACTGCGTTCGCCCGCTCCGGCGCTCGTGGTGGCGACGCCGGTGCAGACCGGCGCCGAGATCGAGGCCGGCGCCCCGGTGCTGGTGCTCGAGAGCATGAAGATGGAGACGGTGCTGTACGCGCCGTTCAAGGCGACCGTTCGCGAACTGCTGGTCTCCACGGGCAGCCAGGTGGAGACGGGCGCGCCCCTGCTCCGGCTGGAGCCCGTCGCGGACGAGACCGCGGAGGTTGCTGCTCCGGTGCAGAACGGCGTACAGCTGGATCTGCCGAACGGGAGCGGGGAGAAGTCCGCGGCCGAGCGGCTGGAGCGCGGGCTGGACGACCTGCGGAGCATGCTGCTCGGGTTCGACATCGACCCGCAGGACGAGGGCGGCATGCTGGCCGACTACCTCGCCGCCCGGTCCGAGCTCGCCCACCAGCGCTCCGGGCCGCCGATCGGTCCGGAGATCGAGCTGCTGACGGTGTTCGCGGACTTCGCCGAGCTGAGCCGCAACCGGCCGGCCGGGACGGACACCACGCTCGAGAACCGGGTGCACAGCCCGCGCGAGTACTTCTACACGTACCTGCAGAGCCTGGACCCGGATCGCGGCGGCCTGCCGGGCGAGTTCCAGGCCCGGTTGACCCGGGTGCTGAGCCACTACGGGGTGACCGGTCTGGAGCGGAGCCCCGAGCTGGAGGAGGCGGTCTTCCGGATCTTCCTGGCGCAGCAGCGGTCGAGTCCCGACGTACTGCTGGTGACGTCCGTGCTGCAGCGGTGGATCGCCGAGCCGCTGCCGGAGGCGCCGCTGGACGAGTGCGTGCACGAGCTGCTGGACCGGCTGGTGCTGGCCACGCAGCTGCGGTTCCCGGTCGTGGGCGACCTGGCCCGGAGCGTGCGGTTCCGGTGGTTCGACCAGCCGCAGGTCGACGCCGAGCGGGCGTCGATCATCGCGGGCGTCGGGGACGAGGTCGCCGACCTGGCGACGCTCCCGGACTCGCCGGAGCGGCAGCGGCGGATCGACGCGCTGGCCGCGATCCCCGAGCCGATCGTCCGGTTCCTCGCCCAGCGGCTGGAGGGCGGCTGGGGGGAGCGCGAGCCGATGCTCGAGGTGCTCGTCCGGCGGCACTACCGCGAGTACGAGCTGCACGACCTGCGCGCGTTCGCCGTCGACGGACGGCCGTTCGCGACCGCCGACTACTCGATCGACGACCGCCCGAGCCACCTGGTCACGACGGTCGGCACGGTCGCCGAGCTGGCCGATCGCGACAGCGGCCTGGTGCGCGCGCTGACCGATCGGATCGAGGCCCGGACGGCGGGCCACGAGGCCGTCGTCGAGCTCTACCTGTACGGCCCGGACCTGCCCGACTCACAGCAGGACGCCTCGGACCTGTACCGCCGGATGGTCGCCGACCTGCCGGTCGCCCAGCGGGTACGCCGGATCTCGGTCGCCATCGCGCCGGGACAGGGACGGCCGGTCTCGTACTTCACGTACCGCCCGGCCGGCGGATCGATGGCCGAGGACGACAACGTCCGCGGCGTCCACCCGATGGTCGGCCGCCGCCTGAACCTCTGGCGGCTGCGCGACTTCCGCATCACCCGCCTCGACGCGCCGGAAGACGTACTGCTCTACTACTGCGTCGCCCGCGACAACGAGGCGGACCGGCGGCTGGTCGCGCTGGCACAGGTCCGCCAGTTCGCCGTGGTCCGGGACGAGGACGGGCAGGTCACGTCGCTGCCGCACGCGGAGCGCGCGATCTCGAACTGCCTCGAGGCGATCCGCCGGGCCCGCTCCGCGCGCGGTGCGGCGGGCGCGAAGCTCGACATGAACCACGTCTGGGTGCAGATCTGGCCGGTGGTCGACGTCCAGGTCGACGAGGTGACCGCGCTGCAGCGCAACATCGCCCCGATGACCGCGGGCGCCGGGATCGAGGAGGTTCTGGTCCAGGGCGACGTCGCGGCGCCGGACGGCTCGGTCAACCCGGTCGCCGCGCGGTTCTACTACCAGCACGGCGCCGGCGTCGTCACGTCGATCGAGCAGCCGCCGACCGGGCGGTTGCTGCCGCTCGACGACTACGCGCAGAAGGTGCAGCGGTCCCGGCGGCGGAACACGATCTACCCGTACGAGGTCAGCGGTATGGTCGCCGGCCAGGGCGGCTCGTTCGTCGAGCACGACCTCGACGACGGCGGCCGTCTGGTCCCGGTGGACCGGGCGAAGGGCCTGAACAAGGCCGGCATCATCGTCGGCATCGTCACCACGCCGACGACCCGGTACCCCGAGGGCGTCACCCGGGTCGCGATGAGCGGCGACCCGACCATGGCGCTCGGCGCGGTCGCCGAGGCGGAGTGCTCGCGGATCATCGCGGCACTTGACCTGGCCGAGCAAATGTCAGTGCCGGTCGAGTGGTACTCGCTGTCGGCCGGCGCCCGGATCTCGATGGACTCCGGCACCGAGAACATGGACTGGGTCGCGAAGGCGCTGAAGCGGATCGTCGAGTTCACCCAGGCCGGCGGCGAGATCAACGTCGTGGTCGCGGGCATCAACGTCGGCGCGCAGCCGTACTGGAACGCCGAGGCGACCATGCTGATGCACACCAAGGGCATCCTGGTGATGACGCCGGACAGCGCGATGGTGCTGACCGGCAAGCAGACGCTGGACTTCTCCGGCAGCGTCTCGGCCGAGGACAACTTCGGCATCGGCGGTTACGACCGGGTGATGGGCCCGAACGGGCAGGCGCAGTACTGGGCCCCGGACCTGAAGGGCGCCCGCGACGTGCTGATGACGCACTACGACCACACGTACGTCGCGGCGGGGGAGAGCGGTCCCCGGCGGGCGGTCACGAACGACCCGGCCGACCGGGACGTGACGCCGTACCCGCACGACGTCGAGGGCAGCGACTTCAAGACGATCGGCGAGATCTTCTCGGCGGCGACGAACCCGGACCGGAAGAAGGCGTTCGACATCCGCACGTTGATGCGGGCCGTCACCGACCAGGACCACCCGGTGCTGGAGCGCTGGGCCGGGATGGCCGACGCCGACACCGCGGTCGTGCAGGACGCGCGGCTCGGCGGGTTCCCGGTCTGCCTGGTCGGGATCGAGTCGCGCTCGGTGCCGCGGCGCGGTTTCCCGCCCACCGACGGTCCGGACACGTACACCGCGGGCACGCTGTTCCCGCGGTCGTCGAAGAAGGTCGCGCGGGCGATCAACTCGGCCAGCGGGAACCGGCCGCTGGTCGTGCTGGCGAACCTGTCCGGGTTCGACGGATCACCGGACTCGATGCGGAACCTGCAACTCGAGTACGGCGCCGAGATCGGGCGCGCGATCGTGAACTTCCGCGGGCCGATCGTGTTCTGCGTCGTCTCGCGGTACCACGGCGGCGCGTTCGTGGTGTTCTCGAAGTCGCTGAACCCGTCGATGACGGTGCTCGCGGTGGAGGGATCGTTCGCCTCGGTGCTCGGCGGCGCGCCGGCCGCCGCGGTGGTGTTCGCGGCCGAAGTGGACGCGCGGACCGCCGCGGACCCGCGGGTCGCGGCACTGGCCGAGCGGGTCGGCGAGGCCGCCGGCGCGGAGCGGGCGGCACTGGCCACGGAGCTCGCGGACGTCCGAACCGTCGTACGGGCAGAGAAACTGGGCGAGGTCGCGACCGAGTTCGACCGGGTGCACAGTATCGAGCGGGCCCGCGAGGTCGGGTCCGTCGACGCCGTGATCAATGCCCGGGAACTGCGGCCGAAGTTGATCGAGGCAATCAATTCCGGGGTACCGGGAGTTTGATCTCTCGCCTACCCTGGACGGGTGCGTACCGACAGGGGCGGTCGCAGTTGGGCTCGGTCGTTGATCACGTTCATCGGCGTGAGCGCGCTTTCTGGTGCGCTGGCGGCGGGGCTCGCGGTCCCGTTCGCCGGCTTCGCCGGGCGTGGCGCAGCTGAGGTCGCGGACTCCGTTCAGAGCTTGCCGCGGGAACTCGAGATCGATCCGGTGGCCGTTCGCAGCCGCATCCTGGCCGCGGACGGCACCCTGCTCGCGACCCTGTACGAGCAGAACCGGGTGCCGGTGCCGTTGTCCACGGTCAGCCCGATCATGCGCAAGGCGATCGTGGCGATCGAGGACTCCCGGTTCTACGACCACGGCGCGCTCGACCTGAAGGGCACGCTGCGCGCGATGGTGCGCAACCAGACCGAGGGTGAGGTGCAGCAGGGCGGGTCGAGCATCACCCAGCAGTACGTGAAGATGAGCCTGGTCGAGAAGGCGCGGACCGCGGCCGAGCGGCAGCAGGCCACCGAGGTCTCGTACGAACGCAAAATCGCCGAGCTGCGGTACGCGATCGCGGTCGAGAGCGAGCTGTCCAAGGACGAGATCCTCGAGCGGTACCTGAACCTGGCGAACTTCGGCGACGGCACGTACGGCATCCAGACCGCGGCCCAGCACTACTTCCGGACCACCGCCGACAAGCTCACGCTCCCGCAGGCCGCGCTGCTGGCCGGACTGGTGAAGAACCCGTCGGGCTACGACCCGACCAACGACCTCACCCGTTCCAAGGCCCGCCGGGACGTGGTGATCAAGCGGATGCTCGAACTCGGCGTGATCACGGTGGGACAGGCGAACCGGGCGCTGCGGACGCCGGTGATCGACCTGGCGAAGGTCGAGCCGGTGCCGAACGGGTGCGCCAACTCGCGGTACCCGTTCTACTGCGACTACGTGGTCTCCAAGCTGCTCGCCAACCCGGCACTCGGTGCGACCGTCAAGGACCGCGACCACTACCTGAAGACCGGCGGCCTGCTGATCCGGACCTCGATCGACCCGAAGATCCAGGCCGCGGCGCAGGCGTCGATCGACGCGCACACCAAGCGCACCGACTCCGCGATCGCCGCGATCAGCATCGTCGAGCCCGGCACCGGCCTGGTGAAGGCGATGGTGCAGAGCCGCCCGTACGGCAACGGGAGCTTCCACACGAACTACAACTACAACGTCGAGAAGTCGTACGCCGGCGGGTACGGCGGGTTCCAGAACGGCTCGACGATGAAGGCGTTCACGATCGCGGCCGCGCTGTCCAAGGGCATCCCGATGGACACCCGGATCAACTCGCCGGAGCAGATCGACCTGCGCACCAAGAAGTTCCGGACCTGCAAGGGCTGGACGCGCGACCCGACGTACCAGCCGCAGAACTCGACGCGCGGCGGCAACGTGACGATGGTCGAGGCCGCGCGGTACTCGACCAACACCTACTTCCTGCAGCTGTCGCAGCGGACCGGGCTGTGCTCGATCGCGACGATCGCGGCCAAGCTCGGGATGTACAACGCGCAGACGCTGAAGCCGCTCGACCAGGTGATCTCGATGACGCTCGGGGTCGGGTACGTGACGCCGCTGATGCTGTCGAACGCCTACGCGACGTTCGCGGCGCGCGGGAAGTACTGCGAGACGCTGGTCGTCACATCGGTGCGGGACAAGGCGGGGCGTCCGATCCCCGGTCCCGGCTTCAACTGCAAGCAGGTCCTCCCGCGGGCGGTCGCGGACGGCGTGAACCGGGTGCTGAGCGCGGTGATGATGCCGGGCGGGACCGGCGGCCGGCTGCGCTTCGGCACCCGCGACATGGCCGGCAAGACCGGAACGATCCAGGACAACCTGGCCGTCTGGTACGCCGGTTACACGCCGAACCTGGCCGCGGCCTCGGTGGTCGCGGACGCGAACCTGCCGTACACCAACCTGATGTACCGGCACACCCTGGACGGTAAGGACATCGCCGACCCGACCGGCTCCGGTACCGCCGGCCCGCTCTGGCAGACCGCGATGCAGGGCGCCCTCCGCGGCCTCCCGGTCGAACGGTTCGTCGCACCGCCGAAGAAGCTGATCGGCGACCCGAACCCGAAGCCGGCCGACCCCGAGAAGAAACCCGATCCGAAGCCCAAGCCCAAGCCCCGTTAGTGTCCCGAGCCGGACGTTCGTGTGCTGAGCCCACGCCCGAAGCAAAGACTGTGCGAGGTGCTTTGGGGAGGTTTACCCTCCCGAAATGGGCTGTAGCACTCCCCGGTTCCGTCCACGGACCTCCCCAAACCGGTTTGGGGGGCTGCGGAGGCTGTTGGTTGAGCTGCGATCGCATCAGGATCGACTTACGACGCGAACTCGCGGCGCACGACGCTAGAGGGGTCTGAGGTCCGATCCCGGGACCCAGACGATCTCGCCGTCCTGGTCCCGGAACCGGCCCAGCCAGACGCCGTTGTCGCGGATCCAGACGTCCAGCTCACCGGTCGACCAGGTCGCGCGCTGCACCCGCTGGGAAGGATCGACGTGCCGTACGGCGTCCGCCGCACGCGGCCCGTGGGCGTCGTACTGCACGTCGAGATCGGCTGCCAGCTCCCGGGCCTTCCGCTCGTCGTCGATACCTGTTGCGCGCCACCCGTTGACCGCACCGTCCCAGACGCCGAACCTGTTGGATCCGTCGTCGGACGGGCGAACCGTGAACCGACCAAGCATGGGTTCAGATTACCGCGTCTTCGAACAGATGTTCTAGTCTTGATCGGGTGAGGTGGTGTGTGCGACGAGTCAGTTCCGGTAGCGGAAGATGATCCGGCCCCGGTCCAGGTCGTACGGGCTGAGTTCGACCAGGACGCGGTCCTCGAGGACGATCTTGATGTAGTTCTTGCGGATCTTGCCGCTGATGTGGGCGAGGACCTTGTGGCCGTTGCTGAGTTCGACCCGGAAGCTGGCGTTCCGGAGACACTCGACGACGATGCCCTCGACCTCGATACCGCCTGCTGCTCTGGGCATGTCAGACCGCCTTTCCCGGCCGGCGGATCAATTCCAGAGTGGTGCCCGTACGGCGCGCGCCGAGCCCCTCGAACAGCGCCAGCGCGGCAGTGTTGGTCTCGTCGACCTCCGCCGTGGCGGCTTCGAATCCGCAGCCGTGCAGACCGTCCAGCACGTGATCGAGCAGCGCTCGGCCGATGCCGTGCCGTTGCTCGGCCGCGAGTACGGCGACCAGCCCGATGCGTGGGCGCCGGGTCATCGTGGCGACCCGGACCAGTCCGACGTACCGGCCATCCCGGACGGCGATCGTGTACTGCGACGGATCGATCGGTCTCGTGCCGCCCTGCCAGGGCAGCACCTCCGGGGGCATCGTGTGCCAGCCGGCAGCGGCTTCGACCTCGCCGCGAATCGCCCGGTCCAGCTCACGCAGCGGTGCCTCGTCGGCGGTCGTGATGACCACCCCCGACGGCCCCGATCGCACAGTCGCACGGGAAGGTCCGGTGGGTACGGCGAACTCGGCTTCACGGCGCCAGGTCGCGAATCCCGCGAGTACCCAATTGGTCAGCAGGTCACGGTCGGTCTCGTCGACCACTGTGTACTGGACCTGGTCGTGGGGCTGGTCGGCCACCATGGCGGCGGCGAGCCGGTGGAAGACGGCATCACGCCAGGTGTCGATGCTGAGGAAGGTCCGCCCGTCGAGCCGCCGCGTCGCATGACCGCGGCCGACGACCAGATCGTTCTCGATCGCGTGCCATTGGTTGTCGGCAACACGAGAGATCGTGAAACGCACAGTGTGCATAGGTGTTTCCTTTCGGGAGTCTCGTGGCGCTCCCGACGACACCTACGTCAATCGCCCGCCCGTGACCACGGGGAGGGGAGCACCCACAGCGCTACAGCGTTCATCGGGGCCTCACCTCCAAGCGCGAATGTCACGGACCACGGCACGGTATCAGTCCGGTTGCCGGCCCGCCCAGGCATTTACGGGGTACCGCAGGTGCCGGTGTCCGGCGAGTCGTGGGTTTCTGAGCGGTTGCCGTGTGTGGGGTGGAGCGGGCTGAGGTGTGTGGGGAGGGTTTCCGCCCGTTCAGAACACAGCCCGATCAGGGGAGACAGGAACTGGTGGCCACGGACAGGAACTGGTGACAGGAGATACCCAATAACCTGTTCAAGCCCCCGCGAACCCCGACCCTGCCCTCCGCATACCAGCCACCGCCCACACATCGAGCAGGAGAGCCGGGTAACCCCTCGCGTACAGGGTTCTCCCCTCGTGTATGAGCAGAGAACCCCCATGAGGGGAGAGCCGGTCTTCTGCTCGGAGGTTGGAGTGGATGGAGTGGGGTGGAGTGTCAGGCCTCAGGTTTTGCGGCCGTCGAACACTTGTTCTAATATGTGGTCATGGGGTACAACAACCCGCCGATCAAGTGGTCCGAGTTGGAGCGTCGGCTCTCGGATCGGTCGCGGCCGGGTAGTCACGGTGGGCGGCCGGTGACGGGGGACGGTGGGGACAGTCCGGCGTGGTCGCAGCATCGGGGGCCGTATGTGGCTTCGAAGGCTGCCCGGCCGGAGCATTCGGTGCCGTACGCCGAGCTCCACGTCCACTCGAACTTCTCCTTCCTGGACGGCGCCTCGCAGCCGGAGGATCTGGTCGAGGCCGCTGTCCGGCAAGGGCTGCACGCGCTGGCGCTGACCGATCACGACGGGTTCTACGGCGCGGCGCGGTTCGCCGAGGCCGCCGCGGCGTACTCGATGCCGACCGTGTTCGGGGCGGAGCTGTCGCTGGGGCTGACCGGTCCGCAGAACGGGGTGGCCGACCCTGAGGGCAGTCACCTGCTGGTGCTGGCCGAGGGGCAGGAGGGGTATCACGCCTTGGCCGGCGCCATCACCGAGGCGCAGCTTGCCGGCGGAGAAAAGGGGAAGCCGGTCTACGTCTTGGAGGAGTTGGCCTCGGTCGGTCGCGACTGGGTGATCCTGACCGGTTGCCGCAAGGGGCTGGTCCGGCAGGCGCTGGAGCTCGGCGGGCATGCCGACGGTCCGGCGGCGGCCGGCCGCGAGCTGGACCGGCTGACCGCGCTGTTCGGCAAGGACCGGGTGGTGGTCGAGCTGATCGACCACCACGTCCCCGCCGACACCACGCGGAACCGGGTCCTGGCCGGCCTGGCCGCCGACCGCGGCCTCCCGGTAGTTGCCACGAACAACGTTCATTACGCGACCCCGGCCCAGCACAAGCTGGCGGCCGCGCTGGCCGCCGTACGGGCCCGTCGCGACCTGGACGCGATGGACGGCTGGCTGCCGTCGAGCGGGATGGCGTTCGTGCGCTCCGGCGCGGAGATGACCGCCCGCTTCCAGCGGTACGACGGGGCGGTGGCGCGCTCGGTGACGCTGGCGGACCAGCTCGCGTTCGACCTCGCCCGCGCGAAACCGAAGCTGCCGTTGCGCGACGTACCCGACGGGCACACCCCGATGTCGTGGTTGCGGCACCTGACCTTCGAGGGCGCCGCGAAGCGGTACGGGACCCGCGAACAACGCCCGGACGCGTACGAGCGGTTGACCCGCGAGCTGGCCGTGATCGAGGAGAAGGAGTTCCCGGGGTACTTCCTGATCGTGGAGGATATCGTCCGGTTCGCCCACGATCACGGGATCCTCTGTCAGGGCAGGGGATCGGCGGCGAACTCCGCGGTCTGCTACGCGCTCGGGATCACCGCGGTGGACAGCATCCTCTACAACCTGCCGTTCGAGCGGTTCCTGGCCACCACTCGCGCCGAGGAGCCGGACATCGACGTCGACTTCGACTCCGGACGCCGCGAGGAGGTGATCCAGCACGTCTACTCCAAGTACGGCCGGCACAACGCCGCCCAGGTGGCGAACGTGATCTCGTACCGCCCGAAGTCCGCCGTCCGGGACATGGCCAAGGCGCTGGGGTACTCCGTCGGTCAGCAGGACGCGTGGTCGAAACAGGTGGACGGCTGGAGCCCGGAGATCACGTCGACCGAGCACGACATCCCGCCGCAAGTGGTGGGGATGGCGACCGAGCTGCTGAAGTTCCCGCGGCACCTGGGGATCCACTCCGGCGGGATGGTGCTGACCGAGCGTCCGGTCGGCGAGGTGGTGCCGATCGAGCACGCCCGGATGGAGAACCGCACGGTCCTGCAGTGGGACAAGGACGACTGTGCGTGGATGGGGCTGGTCAAGTTCGACCTGCTCGGGCTCGGCATGCTGGCCGCGCTGCAGTACTGCCTGGACATGGTCCGCGAGCGGATCGGGGAGTCGTGGGAGCTGCACACGATCCCGCGGGAGGAGGCCGGGGTCTACGACCAGCTCTGCCACGCGGACTCGGTGGGGGTGTTCCAGGTGGAGTCCCGCGCGCAGATGGCGACCCTGCCGCGGCTGAAACCGCGGCGGTTCTACGACCTGGTCACCGAGATCGCGCTGATCCGGCCCGGCCCGATCCAGGGCGGCGCCGTGCATCCGTACATCCGCCGCCGGACCGGGGAGGAACCGATCACCTACCTGCACCCGAAGCTGCAGCCGGTGCTGGAGCGGACCATGGGCGTGCCGCTGTTCCAGGAGCAGCTGATGCAGATGGCGATGGCGGTCGGCGAGATTGACGGCGACGAGGCCGACCTGCTGCGCCGCGCGATGGGGTCCAAGCGCGGTATCGAGAAGATCTCGTCCCTGAAGGACAAGCTGTACGCCGGGATGGCGGGTAACGGGATCACCGGGGAGCTGGCCGACGAGATCTACGCCAAGATCGAGGCGTTCGCGAACTTCGGGTTCGCCGAGTCGCACTCGATCAGCTTCGCGCTGCTCGTCTACTCCAGCACGTGGCTGCGGCTGCACTATCCGGCCGCGTTCCTGGCCGCGCTGCTCCGGGCGCAGCCGATGGGGTTCTACTCACCGCAGTCCCTGGTCGCCGACGCCCGCCGGCACGGTGTCGAGGTACGCCGTCCGCACCTGGAGCTCTCGGGGGTCGACGCGGGGCTCGAGCTGCTGGTCGAGGGGCAGGAACTGACCGGGCCGACCGGTCTCGACGCGTGTCTGGCCGATCCGCAACCGTTGGTGGGTCCGTTCGATCCGCGGGCGCCGTTCGACACCACGGTGCATCGCAGGGACGGGGCGTTCGCGGTCCGGCTCGGGCTGGCCGAAGTACGCACCGTGGGGGAGAAGGGCGCGAAGCTGATCGTCGAGGAGCGGGAGCGGGGCGGGCCGTTCACCGAGATGGCCGACCTGGTCCGGCGTACCGGGATCACCGCGGCACAGGTCGAAGCGCTGGCGACCGCGGGGGCGTTCGACTGCTTCGGGCTCGACCGGCGGCAGGCCTTGTGGGAGGCGGGCCGGGCGGCCGAGGAGCGTCCGGGGCAACTGGCCGGGATCACCGCGGCCGGCCCGCCGCCGACGCTGCCCGGGATGAGTGACATCGAGGCCGATATGGCGGATCTGTGGTCAACCTCGATCACCACCGCGAGCCATCCGATGCAACGGGTCCGCGACCGGCTCCGCGCCGACGGCATCCTGTCCGCGGCCGAACTTCGCCAGGCTCCTGACGGCGCCCGCGTCCGGGTCGCCGGTGTGGTCACCCATCGCCAGCGCCCCGCCACCGCCTCGGGTGTCACGTTCATGAACCTCGAGGACGAGACCGGCATGGCGAACATCGTCATCACCGTCGGCTGCTGGCACCGCCACGCCGCCGTGGCCCGCAACGCCGCCGCCATGATCATCCGCGGCCGCGTAGAACGCGCCGGCGAAGTCACCAACCTCTCCGCCGACCACCTCCAACGCCTCCCGCTGGCCGCCCGCACCAAATCCCGCGACTTCCGCTGACCTCGTGACAGTACGGTCTGGGGATGGATGTTGACTGGGGTGCTGAGGTGGTTGATCAGATCGACGCGCATTGGCAGGGGCGGCTGAGGCCTCGGTTGGAGGGGCTGGGGGATGACGAGTATTTCTGGGAGCCGGTGGCTGACTGCTGGACGGTGAGTCGGCGTGGGGAGAGTTCGGCGCCGATCTCGTTCGGCGCCGGTGAGTTCACGATGGACTACGCCGAGCCGCCGTACGAGCTGGAGCCGGTGACGACGATTGCCTGGCGGATGGCGCACCTGATCGGTGGACTGGCGTCGACGAACGGGAAGCAGTTCGGCCGTACGGCGGTCAGTGAGCAGACGTACTGTTACGCGGGGACTGCCGAGGAGGCGTTGCGGCAGCTTGATGCGGAGTACGGAATCTGGATCGACGGCGTACGCCGGATGGGAACGGCGGGACTCGCCGAGCCGCAGGGGGAACCGCTCGCGTTCGCCCACGCGCCGATGGCGAAGAAGATGCTGTACGCCAACATCGAACTGATCCACCACGGCGCGGAGATCTGCTTGCTTCGGGATCTCTATCTGCGTCTCGGTGTCGGATCGGGCGTGGGGAGTTCGTTGCAGGGGTGAGCGGCTGCTGACGGCCGACGTACCTGAGGAGAGCGTGATGACTGCTACCTATACGTTCGACGTCTTTTCCAGCCTCGATGGGTTCGGGGCGCACACCGGTGACTGGGGTGGGTATTGGGGGAAGCAGGGGCCGGAGTTGCTCGAGCGGCGGCTGGCCTTGTACGCGGGGGAGTTGCGGATGGTGCTCGGAGCCACCACGTACCGGGCGCATGCGGAGATGCTGGCGGCGAGTGCCGAGGGCGACGAGGCTCGGGATGCGTGGGTGACCCGGATGCGGGAACTGCCCGCGACGGTCGTGTCGAGCACGCTGCGGGAGCCGCTCGACTGGCCGGATGCGACGGTGGCGAGCGGAGACGCCGTCGAAATCGTTGCCCGGCTGAAGGAAGAGTCCGATGTGCCGTTGCGGTCGCACGGCAGCTTGTCGCTGAACCGGGCGCTGCTGGCCGCCGGCCTGGTCGATCGCGTTCAGGTGACGGTGTTTCCGGTGATCACCGGCCGGACCGGGGTGGATCCGGTGTTCGGAGGCGCGGCCGACTTCGACCTCGAACTGCTCGAGACCCGCACCCTCGACGGCAACACCCAAGAACTCACCTACCGCCCGACCCTCCACCCTTAGCGTCCTCAGCCGGAGGCGTCCAGTGCCCATGGCATCTTTGTGTACCCACCAACCATCCCCGGGCCAGTTTCGTGGTCGAGCCGTGCACAAAGACGACCGGCAATGCGACGAAGGGGGCTTTGGGGAGTTCTACCCTCCCGGAACGGGCAGTAGCGCTCCCCAGTCCCGTCCGCGAACCTCCCCAAACCGGTTTGGGGAGGTTGATGGACGGAGCCGTGCTGGTCGGGGTGCGGGCTCTGTGGGGCGGGCCGCGATCGCGTCAGGATCGACTGACGACGCGAACTTGCGGCGCAAGACACCAGCTTCAGGCTGGTGTGAGGGTTCGGCGGCGGGTCCAGAAGGGGGTTGGGTGGGGGAGGGCTACGGCGTAGTAGTCCGCGCGGGTGGATAGGTAGGTGGTGCACTCGGCGTTGCGGGTGGACTCGTAGGTGGTGAGGGGGGCGGGGTCGGCGGGGTGGGTCAGCAGGCGGGCGGCGGTTGTTGCGGCGGCTTCGGCGGTGCGGAGGGCCCGGGGTACGCCGCTGCCTGAGATGGGGTCGACGGCGAGCGCCGCGTCGCCGACTGTGAGCCAGGGGCGGGTGTCGCCGGGCCGGACGAGCCGATGACTGGCAGCGGAGTACACCCGGGGAGTGGTCGGCAGGCGTACGCCGTCGGACGTAGTTGAGCGGGTTGTCGGGCCGAGGTGGGTTGCGGTGTCGCCGCGGAGTGCGGTGCCCAGGCGGAGCGCGGTGCCCAGGCGGAGCGCGGTGTCGAGGCGGAGGGCGGTGTCGAGGCGGAGGGCGGTTGCAGTGGTGGATGCGAGGTGGGTGCGCCAGGGGTTCGGGGCGGTGAGGTTGTGGTGGCGGCAGATGTCGGCGTCGGTCATGAACATGCCGACCATCGCGTTCCCGGGAAGGGGCGCGGTGTACCACCAGCCGTCAGGGACCGACTCGATCAGCAGGTACTGCTCGGCGGCGACGTCCACGCCGTTCCATTGGGCCGTGATCCCGACCAGGCGGTCGAAGGCGATGCGACGGGCACCGAGCGACCGCCCGATAGTGGCCGAGCGGCCGGTCGCGTCGATCAGGACCCGGCCTGTGAGGCGACGGCCACCAGAACAGGTGAGTTGCCACAGGGCGTCGTACCGGGAGCCGACAAGGGACGTGCCGAGGGACACGCATGCCCCGGCGTCGGCGGCCGCGTCAAGGAGCATCCGGTCGAAGAGCCGGCGATCGACATGCCAGCCGCTGGCGTAGCCGTTCTCGAGATGCGAGTGCGCGGCCGGTTCCGTGCTGCTCCAGATGCTCCGGGTGCCCCAGGACGGCAACGGGCCCAAGGCAACGAACTGCTCCCAGATCCCGAGATCCCGCAGCAACGGTTGGATGCTCGGGGCAAGCGTTTCGCCGACCCGCGGACGGTCGAACCGGCTGCGCTCCAGCAACGCGACAGTGTGTCCCGCACGTGCCAGTCGCAGGGCGGTCGCTGCGCCGGCGGGGCCTCCGCCGGCGACAACGACGTCGTACGTCGTGACCGTGTCGATCACGTCAGCAGCCGCAACCGCGCAGGCACTTGCGGAGTGCGTCGAGGTCGAACCCGAGCCGCCGCAGCCGCTCGATCAGCTTCTCGTCGATGACCCCGTCCTTGAACAGGCAGGACAACCACTCGCAGAAGGTGTCACCACCAGAAGGAATTGGTGGGTTGTCACCGCCGCGCCACACGGCCGCGGTGAGCGTACGTTCCCGCGTGAACGGCCGGCCCACGCGAGTACGGCCGCGGGCGCGTACGCGGATCCGGTAGACGCCAGGCAGCGTCGTACCGAAGGTCCCCGCGAACTCCCCGGGCCCAACCGGAGCCAGGCTCAGCGTCACCAACGAACCATCCGGGCGCGTGACATCGGCCCAGACCGACGGATCGCCCTCGACCGGCACGCCGGACTGCGTGAGCGTGGCTCCCACAGTCACCTGGGCGCCCGGCTCGAAGGATCGCTGGTCGGCCACGGCGCGCAGCGACACGTTCGAGTAGGAGTGCACCACCAGGCTGTACGGAAGGCCACGCCGTCCCGGCTGCTGCTCGTCTCCGGCCGGTTCGTTCGCGACCGCGAAGGCGCGCTCGAACTCGAACGGGCGCCGCGTGGGTGCGGCCGGTCGCACCGGCTGGTTGGCCCGGCCGCGGAGGATCGACAGGTCGACGCCATCGGAGTCATCAGGGGTCCTCCCAGTATGCGGTCGCCCGATCGTCAGTAACGCGTGCCAGGTCCCGGCCTGGTCGAAACGGCCCGGCCGGAGCTGGACGGGCAGTGTGATCCGGTAGTACGCGACGCCGTCGCCGGTCACGTACCGCATCGCCGGCTCGGCCTGCGCCCGCCACGGTTCGATCAGCAGACCGTTGGGTGTCTGCAGCCGGAAGTCGACGGCTTCCGGACGAGGCGTCAGCAGTACGACGTCCACACCCGAGTCACCGTCGGAGAGCTGGAACGGGATGCGATGCACCGCGCCGGGACTCAGCTCACCGTCCGGGTCGAGCACCACCTCGGCGTTGCTGATCCCCGCCAGCACCTGCAGGAAGTACTTCTGCAGCAGGAACCTGTTGTCGGTGGTGATCGCGCCCGTCACCAGCAGGTACCCGCCGTTGTTGCCGGAGATCGTCTGCAACGCGGGCACGCTGATGTTCTGCGGCTGACCGAGTCCGACGGCGTACGTGCGCTCGTTGATCTGCGCGGCGACGTCCGAGATCATCCGCGGACTGTTCTCGATGCCGTCGGTGAGGACGACCAGCGATTTCACGTCGTACGGCGGTGCTGCGTCGAGCAGCGCGCGGCCCTCGAAGATGCCGTCGCCGATCGAGGTCGCGCCCTGCGGATCGAGGCCGGTGCCGTTGATCGTGTCGTGGGTCGCGTTGCGGTTCACGTCGGACAGCCCGCCCGCGCCGAGCTCGAGGACGGACTGCAACGGCTGCGCGTCCTCGTTGTAGCGGACGATGCCGACACCGTCGCCTTCGAGCATCAGGTCGACGAAGATGTTCGCCGCCTGCTGCAGCGCCACGTGTTTGCTCTGACCGTCGCCGCGGTCCTCGCTCATGCTGCCCGAGCGATCCAGTACCAGCGCGGTGGCGGCCGTCGTACGCGCGACCGTGTTCCCGGTGACTGTCACGTCCCAGGTCTGGCCGGACGCGGCCTCGCGAACCGTGAGTACTTGCGGCGGTATGGACGACGGCGCCGTGCCGGTCCGGTACACGACCCACAACCGGGCGGTCGCCACGCCGTTCGGCGCGGTCGGGCCGACGGTGACCGACGTGGTGGCGGCCACCAGTTGCGGATGCGCCGGCGCACCTCCGGGTGCGTAGTCGAGCGTGACGGCGGATCCCGGCGACAGCACCTCGAAGCTGACCGCCAGCGCGGCCTCGCGCACCATGCCCATCGGCCCCTGCGGTACGTCGACGAAACGCAGCTCGGGGGTGAGCAGCGTGATCGACGACTCGTCGCAGTGCTCGACCTCGACGTGCTCGGCGCCCTGCTCGACGACGAACCCGAGCGTGTGCCACAGCGTGACCATGTCGTCCATGCTCGCGACGTCACGATCCCAGCGACCCGGGCTGCCGGTGTCCTGCACGATCACGTCGTTCGGCCGCGGCACCGGCCACCAGTTGTCACCGCACGCCTTGAAGTCGGCGTGCCACGGCAGCGCCATCGCCTGGCTGATCGCGCCGGCGGTGGACGAGATCCGGAACGCCGCGGTGTACGTCGTCTCGATGATCGGCCGGTCGCCCGCGGACAGCCCGCCGGCCTCGATCCCGGGGAAGAACGCGCCGCCGACGCAGGCCTCGAGGGCTGCGCGATCCATCCCGTCCGGGGTCAGGTCGGTCTGCGGTTCCGGCACTCCGGCCCAGTCGGCCGTGTAGTTGCCGGCCTGCCAGCGCTGCATGTGCGCGTACTGCGTCGGCGTCAGCGCGGAGTCGCTCCCGTTCAGCGCAGGCATGTCGCCGGGCGGGTCCAGCCGCGCGAAGATCGCGTCGACAAGCGGCTGCGACGTCACCGGATCCGGCCAGCTGTGCGCGCCGAAGATCCCTTCCACCCACCGCATGTCGCGGGCGCGTTGCAGGATCGGATAGACGTCGTTCGTGTACGACGTCGTGGTCGGCGCGGGCACGTGCCCGAGGTCGATCATGTGCTGCAGGACCCGGTCGTAGAGCGTGGTCACGCTGTCCTGGTGCGGCGCGAACTTCGGCGGCGCGACGATCGCCCAGGCGCCCTCGACCGACGGCGTCGAGTTGTCCGAGCGCAAGGTGACCGTCGCGGTCACCGGTCCGTCCGACACGTCGTCGTACCAGCCGGCGTTTCCCCAGAAGCTGCCGATCACGTTGCCGGCCGGTGACGCGGCGGCGCCGTGGCCGCCGAGGACGAGCAGGTGGTTGTCGTCGTCGCTGCGGATCTCGCCGAGCGGCACGGTTACCGACGGTTCGCCGGAGAAATCGATCGTGCCGGTGTCGAAGAGCTCGCGCTGATCGGGCCCGGTCAGGGTCCGCGCACCCGGGTCGATCGTGAGCTGACCGATCGGCTCGCTGTTGCCGCGGTTCGGGTGCGCGGCCTTGGCGTTCACCAGGTGAACGGTCCACGAGATCTCGGCGGCGGCGTCGTCGATCTCCTCGACGCTGCCGTCGTCGTGGTGCGCGAAGATCCGGAAGCGCGCGGCCTGCCGTTTGACGCGGCACTGGGCGTCCTTGAACCCGCCCGGTGGTTCCGGTCGTTCGCCGAGGTGCTCCGGTCCGACGAAGAACTCGTCCGGACTGTTGCCGACCCGGGCGATGCCGATCGCCGGATGGATCTTGTACGTCGTGGCCATTCTGTGCTCCCCCTAGTTGGTACGTGGACGCGGGCCGCGGTCGAGCATGCGGCGGAGACGGCGCAAGACCTGGTCGGTGAACAGGCCGGCCAGGCAGCCGGTCAGGACGAGGACGGCGACCGCGGCGCTCGACGTGGTGTCGTCGCCGATGCTGAGCAGGCCGGTGTTGACGGCGATCACCGAGACCGAACCGAGCAGGGCGGACCACAGCGGCCGCATGACGTACCAGGCGACCGGATGATCCGGTGCGGCGTTACGAGCGAACGCCATACTCTGCTGGATCACGCTGCCGACCGCCCCGGCGGCCGCGCCGACGATCAGCAGACTCATGTTCAGCGTGATCGCGAGATGCGCGACCGACTGGCTGACGACCTGGTGCGGTCCGGCGGTCTCCTGGGCCGCGACGAGGTGCTCCGCGAGCCCGTACGCCGCGACGAGGCACGGCAGGGCGATGACGGCCTCGATGATGTTGATCGCGACGATCACGCGCCGCGAGCTCCGCCGTACGCCGGTGGTGGTGCGCTTGCGTTGTGGCCCGACTGTGTTGCTCATGACGGTTCCTCCCCCTACACGAACGGAGGCATCCGCGGCTCCCGGCGATACATTCGGTTGCAGGAGGCGGCCATGACAGTCGACGTACTGACCGAGATCGTGATCGAGCGTCCGGTGGAGACGGTGGCGGAGTACGCCGGGGATCCGTCCAACGCGCCGCAGTGGTACGCGAACATCGAGTCGGTGGTGTGGCAGACGGAACCGCCGGTCGCGGTGGGGTCGCGGATGGATTTCGTCGCGCAGTTCCTGGGGCGGCGGCTGGCGTACACGTACGACGTGGTCGAGCTGGTCCCGGGACGGCGGCTGGTGATGCGTACGGCGCAGGGGCCGTTTCCGATGGAGACCAGCTACGAATGGGTGCCGGTGGGCGAGGCGGCGACCCGGATGACACTGCGGAACCGTGGTGAGCCGAGCGGGCTCGCCGGGGTGGCGGGGCCGTTGATGGCGGCGGCGATGCGGCGGGCGAACGGCAAGGATCTTGCGCGCCTGAAGGAGCTGCTCGAGGCGCGGTGAGACGACCGCGCCGTCGCGTCGAAGGTCATGCTGGATCTCAGCGGCGATACACCGCGCTGAGGTTGCCGTCGGGGTCGACCGATTCGAGGATCGCGCCGGTGATCGCGGCGAGCTGGGTGATCTGCTCGGGCGTGAGTACGTCGATGACGTGCTGCCGGACCGTCTCGACATGACCGGGCGCGGTCGCGCGGATCTTCTTCCAGCCGGCCGCGGTCAGCCGCGCGTTGGTGGCGCGGGCGTCCTCCGGGCAGGGGAACCGCTCGACGATCCCGCGGTCCTCGAGGCGCTTCACCACATGTGACAGCCGGGGGAGCGTGGCGTTGGTCCGCTGCGCCAGCGCGGTCATCCGCAGCGTCCGCTTCGGCGCCTCGGACAGCATCGCCAGCACGTAGTACTCGTAGTGGGTCAGCTCGGCGTCCCGTCGCAGTTGCGAGTCGAGGACACCGGGCAGCAGTTCGAGGACGGCGGCCAGCCGCACCCAGGCCGTCATCTCCGCGTCGTCCAGCCACCGTGTGCTCACGACACCATCGTAATGGTTGTAGCTACAACCATCCTGCGCTATCGTGATGGTTGAAGGTACAACCAAAAGGAGCGAGTATGACGCACGTCAGCATCATCGGCAGCGGGAACATGGGACAGGCGATCGCGGCCGTCGTCGCGAAGGGTGGCAACACCGTCGAGCTGTTCAACTCCACCGACAAGGACAAGCCGGTCACCGGTGAGGTCGTGATCCTCGCGACGCCGTACCCGGCCTTCGGTCAGGTGCTCGCCGACCGCGCCGATCAGCTGGCCGGCAAGGTCGTCGTCGACATCAGCAACCCGCTGAACTTCGAGACCTTCGACTCGCTGGTGGTTCCCGCGGACGGTTCCGCGGCCGCCGAGCTGGCCGAGCAGCTCCCGGACTCCAAGGTGCTGAAGGCCTTCAACACCAACTTCGCCGCCACGGTCGCCACGGGTAAGGCCGGCGACGCGCCGACGACCGTCCTGGTCGCGGGTGATGACGCCGACGCGAAGGCGCTGCTGGTGGGCATCGTCTCCGCCGGCGGTCTGCAGGCCGTCGACGCCGGCTCGCTCAAGCGCGCCCGCGAGCTCGAAGCGGCCGGTTTCCTCCAGCTGACACTCGCCGTCGGCGAGCAGGTCGCGTGGACCGGCGGATTCAGCCTGAACTGACTAACGCAGCAGGGCGAGACGGACGCCGAGTCCGATGAAGATGCCGCCGGTGGCGGTGTCGATCCGGCGCCGGGCGGTACGCCGGGTGCGCAGCCAGTTCCCGATCCGCCCGGCCAGCAGGCCGACCGTCCCGTCGACCAGGAACTCCAGCACGATCAGGATCGCCCCGAGCACCACGAACTGCAGCCACACCTGACCCCGCGACGGCACCACGAACTGCGGCAGGAACGCGATCGTGAACGTGACCATCTTCGGGTTCAGCAGGTTCGTGGTCAGCCCGGCGAGGTAGGCCTTCCGCCCCGACATCGCGGCCTGGCCGGCCGGCGTCTCGTCGACGGGATCGTTGCGGTGCCGGATCATCTGCACACCGAGGTAGACCAGGTACGCCGCGCCGACGATCCGCACCGTGGTGAACGCGACCGGCACCGCCGCGAACAACGCGGCCAACCCGGCCGCGGCCACCGCGACGTGCACCGCCTCGCTGGTCGCGACCCCTGCCGTCGCCAGCAGCCCTGCCCGCGGCCCGCTCCGCATCCCGCAGCCGAGGATGAACAGCATGTCCGGTCCGGGCGTGATCATCGCGATCGTCGTGGTCAGCAGGAACGCGAGCAGAAGGTGCTGATCGATCGGCATCCTCCGATCGTCGCACGAGGAGATGACCACATCGTGGCAAGCGCTTACCCATGAGACCGGTTTGCTGCCAGACTGAGTGGCCATGGATGCGGCTCGGGTGATCAACGACAACGGTGCTTGGTGCTGGTTCCAGGATGAGCGGGCGGTGGTGGATCCGGAGGGCGGCGTGCTCGTCGTCGGGTCGATCGCGGCGCCGGAAGGGCCCGGGGGAGACGCACGGGCCGGCAATGTCGAGCTGAGTGTGGTGGATTTGCGCACCGGATCGGTGGAGGTCGTCATACTGCATGAGCGGTTCGAGGCCGACGATCATGACGTGCCGGCGTTGTGGCGACGCCGGGACGGGCGCTGGCTGGCGGTGTACACGAAGCACAAGACCGACGACCTGACGCGGTGGCGGGTGAGTGAGCCGGGCGATCCGCGGAAGTGGGGCCCGGAGCAGTCGTTCGACTGGAGCGAGTTCACCGGCGGCCGCGGCGTCACGTACTCGAACCTGCACGAACTCGACGGCCGGTTGTACTGCTTCGCGAGAGCGGTCAACGACGACCCGTGCGCGCTGGTGTCGGACGACGAGGGTGACACCTGGACGTACGCCGGGAAGCTCTTCACCCGCCCGAAGATCGGCTACGTCAACGGCTACACGCGCTACGTCTCCACGCCGACGCGCGTAGATCTGATCACGACGGATCACCACCCGCGCGACTACAACAACTCGATCTACCACGGGTACCTGGAGGCCGGGGCGCTGCACCGGACCGACGGGACGGTGGTGGATGCCAGAGCCCTGGATCACAGCGCGCTGGACGCCGACGCGCCGTCGCAGGTCGAACTGACCACGGTCCTCGCTGCCGACTCGGTCTGGGACGGCGAGCCGATGACGCACTGCTGGACGGTCGACATCCGCCGCACCGGCGACGGCACCGTCGCGGCGATCCTGCTCGCCCGCCACGACGTACCGGAAACACCAGAAGACGCTTTCGCGCGGGATCATCCGGTGCCGGATCACCGCTTCTTCTACGCGCGCCTTGCTCCGGGCGGGACCTGGCAGGTGCATCAACTGGCCAAGGCCGGGCACGGTCTCCTGCCGCACGAGAACGACTACACCGGCCTGGTCGCGATCGACCCCTACGACCTGGACTCGCTCTACGTCTCCACCCCTATCGACCCCCGCGACGGCGCCGCGCTGAAACACCACGAGATCTTTCACGCCCGTACGGCGGACGGCGGGACCACGTGGGCGTGGACGCCGGTCACCGAGAACTCGACCGCCGACAACCTCCGTCCGATCGTCGCTCCCGGCGACCCGGCACGAGTCCCGCTGCTGTGGTTCCGCGGCCACATGACCGCCTCCCAGCACTACGACTGCGAGATCGTCCTCCTCAACCGACCCAGGTAACGCCAGCGGGTGGCGTGTCTTTGGGCTCCGGCCAACCATGGGGCGGTGACCTTGGGCGCCGGTCAACCAAATGACGGTGATGGAAATGGTTGGTGGGTGCCCAAGGTCGCATCCAGGAGGCGGGGGTTCGGCGAGGGCGGGGCGCGCGGGAGGTGGTGCCTGGCGGGAGATAGTAACGAGCGGTATTATCTGCGGGTGACGGTTCCGGTGCGGCGGTTGTGGGTGGCGGTGCTGTGTGGGTACCTGGCGTTCGGGGCCGCCTTGCAGGCGTTGCCGTCGTACGTGCCGGAGAGGTTCGGCGGCGGGGCGCTGGCGAGCGGGACCGCGGTCGGGATCGCGTTCCTCGCGACCGCGTGCGGCCGACCGGTTGCGGGGTGGCTGGCGGATGCGGGCTGGTCGCGTCCGGTGGTCGTCATCGGGGGAGTGCTGGCCGCTCTTGGGGGCCTGGGGCAACTGTTGGCGCCGAGCCTTGGCGTGCTGATGGCGGCTCGTCTGGTGATGGGGGCGGGTGAGGCGGCGCTGTTCTCTGCCGCTCTGCCCTGGGTCCTGGCGGGGACGCGGACGGCGCAGCGCGGTCGAGTGGCGGGCTGGTTCGGCTTGTCGATGTGGGGTGGTCTGGCCGCCGGCCCACTACTGGGAACTCTCGTGGGAGATTGGGTTTGGTGGGTGGTCGTCGCGCTGTCCGCTGCGTCGGCCGTGCTGGTCCTGACGACGCGGCGCGATCCGGATCGGGGTGAGCGGTTGACGCCGATCCGGGAGATGGTGCCGCGGGGAGTCCCGTTGCCAGGGGCAATTATTGGACTGGCGGCGTACTGCTACGGCACGGTGGCGGCGCTGCTCGTGCTGCGGTTGCGGGCCGACGGGATCGGTGTCGACGACGTCGCGCTGGCGGTGTTCGCGGCGGCCTTCCTGGTGGTGCGGTTCGCCGGGAGCCCGATGGTCGATCGGTACGGCGGACGCGTGGTCGCGGCCTCGACAATCGCCGTGGAGATTGCCGCGCTGATCGGGATCGCCGAAGCGAACGGCCCGGTCGGCGCCACGATCTTCACCGCACTGGCCGGACTCGGGCTGGCGCTCGTCTACCCGGCGTGTGTCTCGATGACGCTGGATCGGGTCCGGGGTCTGCGGCCCGGGGTGTCGATGGGGGTGATGACGTCGTTCTGGGATCTCGGGGTGATGGCCGCGGGTCCGCTCGGCGGATTCGTTGCGGAACACGCAGGTTTCCGCGCGGCGTTCCTGGTGGCGGCCGGCGCCGGCCTCGCGTGCGTCGCCATACTGCTCAGAATGCCGCGTCGAGCAGTGTCTCCACGATGACCCGTGCCTCCGCGCCCAGCCCGGGATCCTGGTCCACCGCGCTGATCAGCGTCGCACCCTCCAGTACGACGACCAGCTGCCGCGCCGATGCTTTCGGCTCACGCGCCTCGCTCAGCAGTCGCTCGAACAGGGAGCGGTAGAAGGCGAGATGGTCCTGCGCAAGCCGTCGCGGGGCGCCGTCCTGCCCGCGGTCCTCGGTGGCCGCGTTCATCATCGCGCAGCCGCGGAACCCGGCTTCGGCGTACCAGCTCGCGACCAGGTCGAAGACCGCGAGAACACGCTCGCGCGCGTCTCCACCGGCTTGTTCGACGGCCTGCTGGTGCCACGCGCGGACCCGCTGCGTGCGGTCGGTGAGAACCGCCTCGACCAGCCCTTCCTTGGACCCGAAGTTCTTGTAGATGGTGAGTTTGGACGCGCCGGCCGCCTCGACGACCTCGTTGATCCCGGCCGCATGGATTCCGCGCCGGCCGAACACCTCCGCCGCCGCCTTCAGGATCCGGGCCTTCGTCGCCTCCGGATCCAGCCGTTCCCCAGCCTTGACCGGCATCGGGCCACCACCTCCACGGACCATCTTATCGAGCTGGACCTACTTAAGAACGATCGGTACCATCATCTCTCATGTGGACAGCAGCGGGATACGAGGACGTCGCCGAGGCGTTCGAGCGGAACTTCACCGAGCGCGGGGAGCTGGGCGCGGCGTTCGCGGCGTACCACCGGGGCGAGTTGGTGGTCGACCTGTGGGGCGGTACGGCGGACCCGGACACCGGCCGGGCGTGGGATCGCGACACGGTGCATCTGATGTTCTCCGGGACCAAGGGCCTCACGAGCGCGTGCGTTCTGCTGCTGGTGCAGCGCGGCCAGGTGCAATTGGACGATCCGGTCAGCCGCTACTGGCCCGAGTTCGGTGCCGAGGGCAAGGAACATACGACGATCGCGCAGGTGCTGTCCCATCAGGCGCGGCTGCCGTGGGTCGAGGCCGGGTACGCCGACCTGCTCGACCACGACGCGATGGCGATGCAGCTGGCCGCGCAGGCGCCCGCGTCCGATCCGCGGGCCGGGTTCATGTACCACGCGGTGACCTGGGGCTGGCTGCTGGACGAGTTGGTACGGCGAGTGGACGGGCGCACCGTGGGGCAGCTCTTCGCGGACGAGTTCGCCGCACCGCTGGGGCTCGAGGTGTGGATCGGCGTACCGGAGGAACTGCACTGGCGGGTGGCGACGATGGTCGCGCCGGACGGAGTCCTCGTCGACGGGCCGTGGACCGAGCTGAACCGGCCGAATCCGTTGTGGATCCCGGGGTCGGAGAAGATCTGGAACAGTGCCGAGTACCGCACCGCCGGGCCGGCCGCGGTCGGTGGTTACGCGACTGCGCGCGGGATGGCCCGGTTCTACGCGTCGCTCCTCGGCGAGGTGGACGGCGTGCGCGTTCTGGCGCCGGAGACTGTCGCGCTCGGCCGCCGTGAGATTCGGCGGGGAACCGAGCCGACGTGGGGGAGCGAGATCAGGTACGGCGCCGGTTACGAGCTGCAGACCGGCGACGGGCGGATGGGCGACGAGGCCGACGCCTTCGGTCACGCCGGAGCCGGCGGCTCGCGACACGGCGCCTGGCCGCGTCGCGAGACCGCCTTCTCCTACCTGATGAACGAGGTGCGCGTCGGTCCCGACGATCGATCGCTCACCCTGCTCGAAGCACTCAGCGCTGGGAGCACTCAGCCGAGGTAGTCGCGCCACGGGCCGGTGATGGCGAACGTGATGCCCGGGCTCTGCATGTTGACGAACAGGACCTTGCCGTCGTCCGAGAACGCCGGGCCGCAGAACTCCGAGTCGTTCAGCATGTTCCGGACGATCGCGTACGTCGGGCCGCCCGGCGTCGCGCTCAGCACGTGGCTGCTCGCGCTGCCGTCCTCGGCCAGGATCAGCGAGCCCCACGGGGTCACGGTGACGTTGTCCGGGCCGTCGAAGTTGTAGTCGTCGTACTTCGCCGGGTCCCCGCTGTCCGCGATGGCGCTCTCGGGGAAGTAGGTGACGAGCTGGATCGTCTCGGCGTCGTAGTCGTAGAACCAGACCATGCCGTCGTGCGGGACCGCGTCGGCGGGCAGGTCCGCGGTACCGGACTCGGCGTACGAGTTGACGACGTACACGCCCTGCTTGGTGCCGAAGACGCCCTCGAACTTCTTGCCGCGGGTGATCTGGCCGTCGGTGAACTGCTTGCGCACCGACGTGGTGGCGCCGTCGCGGTCCGGCACCGGCACCCACTTGACCCGGAACGGGCGGAGCAGCTGGGCCGACGTCAGGTACGCGACGTCCGGGATCGGCTTGCCGTCGTCACCGAGGATCGCCAGCGCCTCGAGCGTGCCGAAGTCCTTGTTCTGCAGGTCCTGCCAGCTGCGCGAGCTGAGCCGGTAGCCGCGCGGCGCCGACCAGCGGTAGAAGGTGCCGTTCGGGCCGGAGGCGTCCTCGGACAGGTAGATGTGGGTCCGGTCCTCGTCGATCGCGAGCGCCTCGTGGGCGTACCGGCCGAGCGCCTTCAGCGGCACCGGGTGCGCGGTCTTGCCGTCGCCCCAGACCTCGAAGACGTAGCCGTGGTCCTTGAGCCGGGTGGTGCCGTTGGCCTTGTTCTCGGTCTCCTCGCAGGTCATCCAGGTGCCCCACGGGGTGTGGCCGCCGGCGCAGTTCGTCAGGGTGCCGGAGATGCCGACCCACTCGCCGCGATTGCTGCCGTCGCGGCCCACCTCGATGACCGTGCAGCCGCCGGCCGCGCCGACGCCGCTGTCGTAGACGGTGCCCTCGATCGGCGCCACGCCGAGCGGTCCGTTGCTGCTGATCTCGTGGTTCTGGATCAGGCGGTAGCCACCGTGGCTGCCGGCGAAGACCGCCATACCGTCGTGGGCGTTCGGGGTCGGCTGACCGGTCTTCAGCTTGGTCTCACCGGCCTGGGTGACGATCTTGTACTTGAAGCCGGGCGGCAGCGCGAGGATGCCCTTCGGGTCGTCCAGCAGCGGCGGGAACGGCTTGTGCTGCGGGAACGGGGAACGGTCGCCGTGCGAGGCCGGCGCGGCCTCGGCGAGCGTCGGCACGGCGCCGACGGTGGTGAAGCCGACCCCGGCGGCGCCGACGGCGGCACCTCGGAGGACGGAACGACGATCGACAGACATGGCTTACTCCTGCTGACTACGTGGACGGGACGTTGTCGCGATCCTTCACGCCGACGGCTGACGGAGGGGAAACGGAACTTGAACAAAAGATCTGCAACGAATCCTCTGGGGCGGACGTCTACTGTGGGAGGTGATCATGATGCGCAGTGTGACGACCGTGCTGGCGGCAGCCGTACTTTTGGTTGCGTGTGGCAATGAATCCGTGACTGGAGGACAACCGTCGATGACGCCGAGCAGTAGCAGCAGTAGCAGCAGCGCTTCGGAGCCGGCCGGGAGTGTGGTCGACCAAGCCAAGGCCGACCTCACCAAGCGGTTGGGAGTGGACGCGGCCGAGGTGTCCGTCGTCAGTTCCGAGGAGGTCACCTGGCCGGACGGCAGCCTCGGCTGCCCGGAGCCGGGGATGCGCTACACCCAGGCGCTGGTGCCGGGGAACCGGACGGTCCTCGAGGCCGGCGGGAAGCAGTACAGCTACCACTCCGGCGGTCACCGGGCGCCGTTCCTTTGTGAGCAGCCGCAGCCGCCCAGCCGTTGAAAACTTTCTCGATAACTGGGTGTATCAACCGGTACCGAGGGTGACTCCGCAGAAGTGGGGGAGCCTTCGGGCCGTTGCAGGGGGGAGGGCGGCGCGGGGCACGCAAGAGGGGGAGCTGACGTGGTGCGTGAGGTCCGGGCGGTCAGGCCGGACATCCGCACCGCGTCAGCGCGTACGTTCTGCCGGGTCAGATCAGTTCTGGCCCATCAGATCTGGCCCATCAGTTTTGGCCCAGTGACCCGAGCGCGTCGCCGGCGCGCAGGACGGGCCCGGTGCCCGGCTCGGGCTGCGTGAGCGCGAACGCCAGCAGTGCGTCGGCTGCCTGCTTGCCGCTCTCACCGGTGACCGACATCCGGCCCGCGATCAGGCCGGCCACGAGCGGCGTCGCGAACGACGTACCGCTCCATCGCGCCATGCCCTGGAACGAGCGCAGCTCGCCGGTGTTCGGTGGTTCGGTGCACACGTAGTCGCCGGTCAGGAACGCGTTCACCAGGTGCTCGCCCGGCGCGTAGACGTCGACCCAGCCGCCGAAGTTGCTGAACGACGCCCGGGCCCGCCCGTTGTCCGCCAGCGCCCCGACGCCGACGGCCTCGGGGAACGCGGCCGGCCAGAAGTAGTCCCTGGACGACTCGTTGCCCGCCGCGGCGACCAGCGTGAGGCCGTTGACGCGGTTCAACCGGGTCTGGACGAAGACGTCCAGAGCGAGTGGTGCCAGGTCGAACCGCGTCCTGGTGCCCGCCGAGAGACTGATGATGTCCGGCGCCAGATCGAGGATCTCGTCCAGTGCCTGGGCGAGATCGAACTCCCACATCGCACCGGCCGTGGTGAAGTAGCTCTTCACGACGATCTCGACGTTGCGCGCGATCGCCCGCATCACCCCGGCGATGAAGGTCCCGTGACCGGCGTACGGCCGGATGTGCCCGGCGCCGTCGAACGCGTTCTCCGGGTCACCGGTGACCCCGGTCAGCCAGTACGCCGCCGGTGCGTCGGACCAGCCCACATCGAGTACGACGACCTTGACCCCGCGACCGTCCGCGGCGCCCGCGGACAGGAACGGCGTGGGCAGCACCGGGTCCGGCGGCGTGCCCGGGGTGACCTCCTCGGGCTCGGTCGCCGGGCACGGGCTGACGCTCGGCGTGACGTAGAACAGGTGCTCCGGGGTGACGACACCGCGCCCGAGCCGCAGGTCGGCGTACTTCAGGAATCGTTGGGTGAGCGAACGATCCTCCGGCGCTTCGGGCGGCACGCGGTCCGGCAGCAGCAGCCGGGTGACACCGCCGATCCCGCCCTCGTCCGGGCGGCCGCCCTGGAAGAGCTCGATCACCCGCGGGACGTCCTCGTCGCGGACCAGGACGACGCCGGTGCGGTACAGGTAGTCGGCGCCCTCCGGCCGCTTCTCCCAGTCCTCCGGGAACACCTCGACCTGACGCTCGTAGGCGGCCAGAATCAGTTTGATCTGAGCAATGTACTTCGGTTCGGTCGTTTGATTTTCCATTTCCTTACATCCCCCCTGGACAGTCGAAATGCCCGATACTATTCCAGAATGCCGACGGCAGGGGGGAGTGCCGGGGCGGTAGAGAATCTACTGCCTCTCGCGTTGTCACGTCCGCACGACGCGATCGCGTCGGCGCGCTCACTGCTGGCCGGTGCGCCGCCGGCGGTCGAGGCGTCGATCGCGTACCAGGCCTGGGGCATCGGTCTACGGCAGCTCGGCGACGTCTCCACCGCGGTCCGCCGGTTGCGGACCGCGCTGCGATTGGCGGAGCAGTCCGGGCGGTCCGAGCGGCAGGCGGATGTCCTTGCCACGTTGGGCGCAACGCTCGGCCGGGCAGGGCGGAGCCGCGAGGGTCTGGCGCGGCTCGATCGTGCGGTCGACCTCAGCCGCGGAGCGCTGACCGGGCGGGTGCTGCTGCGGCGCGCCGACGTACTGCTGGTGCTCGGGCGGCATCGCGAGGCGCTCGACGATCTGCGGTCGGCGATCACCCGGTTGCGGCGGTCGGGCGATCAGGTCTGGGAAGCGCGGTCGCGGAACTATCGCGGATTCATCCAGCTGGCTTTGGGTGGTACGAAGCGGGCGGACGCGGATTTCGCGGTTGCCGAGAAGTTGTATGCGGCGACCGGGCAGGAGTTCGAGTACGCCGAGGCGCGGCAGAATCGGGGTCTGGGCGCGTATGCGCGCGGCGATCTGCCGGCGGCGCTGCGGTCTCTCGACGAAGCGGGTCGGCGGTTCGCCGCGGTCGGTGTGGTGTGGCCGGATCTGGCGATCGATCGGTGCGCCGTACTGCTTGCGGCTGGTCTCAGTACGGAGGCGTTGGCCGAGATGGATCAGGCTGTCGCGGCCGAGGGCGGTACGGCGACCAAACGGGGGGAGCTGTTGTTCGCGGCGGCTACTGCTGCGTTGGCGGCAGGAGATCCGGCGGCGGCGCGGGAGCGCGCCGAGCGGGCGCGACGGTTGTTTTCGGCGCAGCGGCGGGAGCGGTGGTCGGTGCGTTCGTCGATGGTGCTGCTGGAGGCTCGGTATCAGTCGGGGGAGCGTGGGGAGCGGTTGCTTCGGCGCGTGAGTGCGGTGGCGGCGCGGTTGGATGCTTTGGGTGCTTCTGAGGCGTCGGCTGCGCATTTGCTGGCGGGGCGGTTGGCGTTGGATGTCGGGCGGGCTCGGGCGGCTGATCGGCAGTTGGAGTTGGCTGGGCGGCACAGTAAGGACGCGCCGCCGATCGCCCGGAGCGCGGCGTGGTTGGGGAAGGCGTTGCGGGCTGATGCGCGGGGCGACGTTCGGGGGATGTTGTCGGCGTGCGGTCGTGGGCTCGATGCGTTGGACGAGCACCGGCTGGCGATGGGTGCGACCGAACTGCGGGCGTTGGCGACGGGGCACGGGGCCGAGCTGGCTGAGTTGGCGTTGCGGGACGCTCTGCGGCGCGACGATCCGCGGCGGTTGCTGAGCTGGGGTGAACGGTGGCGGGCGACCGCACTCGGGGTGCCGCCGGTGCGACCACCGGACGACGAGCAGCTCACCGGCGAACTCGCGGCACTACGCGACGTCGTACGACGGCTCGATGCCTCCCCCGATCCGTCCTTGGAGAAGGAACGCCGACGCCTGGAGAAAACAGTCCGTGATCGCGCCCTCCGCACCGCAGCCGGTCCGCGGGGCGGCGCTGCTGGTGCCTGGCGGTTCGATGTGGACGAGTTGGTGGAGGCGTTGGGGGAGACCGTGCTCGTGGAGCTGGTCGAGGTGGACGGTGTGTTGCATGCGGTGGTGGTGCGGGACGGGCGGATCACGAAGCACGAGGTCGGTCCGCTGGCTGCCGCGGCGCTCGAGATCGAGCGATCCCGCTTCCGCCTCCGCCGCCTCGCCCACGCCCGCCCGCACACCCACTCGGGGCATTTGGGGCCTTCGCTGGAGGTGTTGGGGGCGCGGTTGGGGGACGCGATTCTTGGGTCTGCACAGGACCTGCTGGGGGATCGGCCAGTTGTGATGGTGCCGCCGGGGAGGTTGCAGGCGTTGCCTTGGGGGCTGGTACCGGTATTGGTCGATCGGCCCGTGAACGTCGTGCCGTCGGCCGCGGTCTGGTTGCGGGCGCGGCGGGTGCGGCCGCCGGCGGATCGTCGTGTCGTGCTGGTGCTCGGGCCGGGGCTGTCGGCGGGTCGCGCCGAGGTCATGCAGCTCGCCAAGCAGTACCCGGACGCGACCGTGCTGGCAGACGGCGACGCGACCGCGGAGAAGGTACTGCGGGAACTCGACGGTGCCTGGATCGCGCATATCGCGGCGCACGGCACGTTCCGCGCGGACAGTCCGCTGTTCTCGTCGTTGCGGCTCGACGACGGGCCGCTGACGGTGTACGACTTCGAGCGGCTGCGCAGAGCGCCGTACCGGATGGTGTTGTCGAGCTGCGACTCCGGACTCGCGAAGCCGGTCGGCGCGGACGAGCTGCTCGGGTTGAGCAGCAGCCTGATCCCACTAGGCGCGGCGGGCATCCTGGCGAGCGTCGTACCGGTGAACGACCCGGCAACCGCGCCCTTGATGCTCGCGATGCACGAGAACCTGCAGGCAGGCCAATCACTCGCGGCAGCGTTCGCAGCGGCTCGCAGAGGGACGCGAGGTGATCCGGTGGCCGATGCTGCGGGTCGTTCGTTCGTCGCGCTCGGCGCTTGATGTATCAGCGGTTGTCCGGATCGCTCTGTACCAGTAGAGAGGTACGGCGGTCCGGTGAGGAAGGGGGACGGCATGCGGGATGATCCGACAGTCGTCGACCTGGTCACCAGGGCCAGGGACGGCGACAAGGGTGCATGGGACGAGTTGGTGGAGCGGTACGCGCCGCTCGTCTATTCGGTGTGCCGGCGGTGCCGCCTGGCGCAGCCGGATATCGACGACGTCGGGCAGAGCGTGTGGCTGCGGCTGGTCGAGCACCTGCCCGGTCTGCGGGAGCCGGCCGCGTTACCGGGCTGGATCGCGACCACGACCCAGCGCGAGTGCTTTCGGCTGATCCGCGCGAGCAGCCGGGTCGAGCCGGTGGACTTCGTACAGGCGCCGGACGTTCCCGAGCAGGCGATCGCCGAGGAAGAAGTACTGCGGCACGAACGCAAGACCGTCCTGCGCACCGCCTTCGCGGAACTCTCGCGGCGCTGCCAGGTCCTGCTCGCACTGCTGATGCAGGACCCGCCGGCGCCGTACGACGAGATCAGCCGGCGGCTCCAGGTGCCGGTCGGCAGCATCGGCCCGAACCGGGCCCGGTGCCTGACCCGGCTACGACAAACTCCCGCGCTGGCACGGCTGGCGGCGGACGGACCCGATGACAGGACGAGGGGGTGAGAGAACCGTGATGGATCCGGACTGGCACGACGACGAGAAGTTGATCGAAGCCCTGCGGGACGCGCTGGCGTCCGCGGACGAAGTTCCGTCCGCCTTCGTCGAAGCCGGCAAGGCGGCGTTCGCATGGCGGACCATCGACGCCGAACTGGCGGCGCTCACCTACGACTCCGCACAGGATCCGATCGACGCCCTGGCGATCCGGTCGGAGAGCGCGATCCTGCGGTCGCTCACGTTCGCCTCGGACGGCTGGACGGTCGAGCTCGAGCTGACACCGACCGCGGTCCTGGGCCAGCTCGACCCGCCCGAGGTCGGCACGGTCACGGCCCGCGGCGACGGCGGCAAGCTGGCCGAGGCGGAGATCGACGAACTCGGGTTCTTCGTGCTCGGCCCGCCGCCGAACATTCCCTACCGCTTGGTGTGCACGACGCAATCCGGTACGACGATCCTCACCGGCTGGGTCACGCCCTAGGCCGGCGACTCAGGCTGCGAACACCTGGGAGTCGTCCGCGAACGCCTTGAATTCCAGGGCGTTTCCGGCCGGGTCGAGGAAGAACATCGTCCACTGCTCACCGGTCTGGCCCTGGAACCGCACGTACGGCTCGATCACGAACTCGGTGCCGGCTGCCTTGAGCCGCTCGGCGAAGGTCTGGAACTCGTCGACGGTCAGGATCAGCCCGAAATGTGGCACCGGTACGTCGTGCCCGTCGACCGGGTTGTGGATGCGCTTCGTCTTCTCCGGCGCGACGTGGGTGACGAACTGGTGGCCGCGCAGATTCCAGTCGATCCACGTGTCGGAGCTGCGGCCCTGTTCGAGGCCGAGCACCTCGCCGTAGAAGTGCCGGGCCGCGTCCAGGTCGTCGATCGGCATCGCGAGATGGAACCGGGGGATGGGCGAGTCGAGAACAGTCATAACTCCATTCAAGCAGTCGTTTCGTCCCGCTGCTCGACCTCGACGTGCGGGCGAGACTGCCAGAGCGCCCACTCCGCGCTGACATCTCCGGCGGTCCGCAGCAGCAACGGGAGGTGGTCGTGCAGGAGCGTGTCGACCGACGTCTCGGCAGCGTGCACGGTGACGTTCATCGCGGCCCGGACCGTCCCGGTGCCGTCGCGTACCGGCGCGGCGACCGAGCGGACGCCCGGCGCGAGCTCTTCGTCGGCCAGCGCCCAGCCGCGCGCCCGGATCTCGGTCAGCTCGTCACGCAGCTGGTCCGGGGTGCGGCCGATGTATGGCGGAAGTCCGGCGCGACTCGGCTGCGCGAGTACGTCGGCCAACTCGGCGGCGGACAGCGCCGAGAGCAGGACCTTGCCCTGCGAGGTCTGCGCGGCCGGGAACCTCGTGCCGATGTCGACGCGCAAGGCGATCAGCTTCGGTACCGACACGCGGGCGACGTACACGATGTCGGAGCCGTCGAGCTGCGCCATCGACGACGACTCGCCGGTGCGCGCGACCAGGGTCTCGAGGTGTGGCTTCGCGATGTCCCACAGGCCGAGCGAACCGACGTACGCCATGCCGAGCGTCAGCACCTTCGGCGTGAGCTGGAACGCGCCGCCGGTGGTGCGGACGAAGCCGAGTTCCTCCAGCGTCAGCAGCAGCCGGCGCGCGGTCGGACGGGCCAGGCCGGCGGCGGCCGCGACCTCGGTGAGCGACATCGTGCGGTGGTCCACGTCGAAGCAGGCGAGCACGTCCAGCCCACGAGCCAATGACTCGACGAAGTCCGGACCTGCGCCACGCCCTGCCATCAGTCGTCCTCCTGGTGATCGATTACGGCTCACCGAAGATGGTGCCACGCGCCTCGCGGGTCGAGTCGGACTTGTAGGCCGTGTACTGGTACGGGTTGTCGAGCACCTCGCCCTCCGGCAGTTCCGGGTTCATCCCGCTCCGCCAGGCGTCCTCGCCGAGCGCCGAGCGCAGGTGGTCGACGGTCGCCTCGACCTCACGGCGTACGGCGGGCAGGTCGCAACCCACCAGCTGGTGGTCCTGTTTCACGATGCGGCCGTCGACGATCACGGTGTGGACGTCGCCGCGCTGCGCCTGGAACGCCACCTGACCGTACGGATTGATCAGCGGGAAGGACACCGGCGACGCGTCGTTCTTGATCAGGATCACGTCGGCCTTCTTGCCCGGTTCGAGGCTGCCGAGGTCGTCGCGGCCGAGTGCGCGGGCGCCGCCGCGGGTGGCCCAGTCGACGACGTGCTCGGCGCGCAAATGGCTGTGCGTCACGGTCTCGCCCTTCATGTGCGCCTCGAGGTGCTCACGTGCCCGGTCCGCGCCGAGGGTGGTCCGCATCGCGCTGAACAGGTCGCCGCTCCACCACACGCTGGTGTCCATCGACAGCGACACCGGAATGTTGTGCCGGCGTACCTGCCAGGTGGGCGGGTAGCCCTGGCCGGCGCTCTGCTCGGACTCGGTAGAGACCGAGATCGAGCCGCCGGTCGCGGCGATCCGCTGGTACGAATCCGTGGTCAGAGTGGCCGCGTGCACGTAGATGTTCTGCGGCGTCATGAAGCCGTTCTCGTGCATCAGCTTGATGCCGTTGTCGTTGGTCGCACCCCAGACCCCCGCGTGGGTGGTGACACCGAGCCCCAGCTCGCGCGCGACCTCGAACGCGGACCGCTCCGGGAAGGCCGGGTCACCGGTCACGTCGAACGCCAGCTGCAGACCGAGCTGCTCGTCGTCCCGCAACCGCTCCAGGAACGCGCGCACCGACGGATCCGCGGACCACTCCCACGGCCCGGCCTGAATGTTGCCGTAGGCAAGGACGAACCGCCCGGGTACGGCTTTGAGCGCGTCGGCCGCGGCCTCGGCGTGGTCGACGCTCTGCAGCCCGTGCGACCAGTCGACCGTGGTGGTGACGCCGGCCTCGAGCGACTCCCACGCGGACGTCAGGTTGCCCGCGTGGATGTCCTCCGGCCGGAAGATCTTGCCGTGCTCCAGGTAGTACCAGACGAAGTACTGCGTGAGCGTCCAGTCGGCGCCGTACGCGCGCATCGCGGTCTGCCACATGTGCCGGTGGGTGTCGATCATGCCCGGCATCACGATGCCGCCGGACGCGTCGACGACTTGCGTGCCCTCAGGCGCATCGAGGCGTTGACCTGGTTGCCCGACGGCGGCGATCCGGTCGCCGTCGACCAGTACGTCGCCGTCCTGCACCACCGTGTGCTGGTCGTCCATCGTCAGCACGGTCCCGCCCCGCAACAGCACTGTGGTCATCGATGCCTCCAAGAAGTGCCCGGACATACGTCCGTATGACGGTCAACGGGGCGGTCAGGCTCATACTCTGAGTGCCGGTAGGCGGTGTCAAGGGTTCGTGGCGAGTGGTTGACAGGCTGGTCGCGGGCGTTTGAGACTGAGGCGCGGACAGATGTCCGTAAATGGCGTCGGGAGGTCGTGTGACGGGACCGCTGTCCGGGCTGCTGGTGGCCGACTTCTCGCGGATCCTGGCCGGTCCGTACGCGACCATGCTGCTCGCCGACCTCGGGGCCGACGTGGTCAAGGTCGAGTCTCCGGGCGGCGACGACACCCGGTCCTGGCAGCCGCCGGTCCGCGACGGCGTCTCGACGTACTACCTCGCGGTGAACCGGAACAAGCGGTCGATCGCGCTCGACCTGAAGGACCCGTCCGACCTCGCGGCGGCGCAGGAGCTGGCGCGTCGCGCGGACGTGCTGCTGGAGAACTTCCGGCCGGGCGGGCTGGCGCGCTTCGGGCTCGACTACGAAACCGTTGCCGAGGGCAACCCCAGACTGGTCTACGCGTCGATCAGCGGCTTCGGGTCCGGGCCGGGTGGCGCCGAGCTGCCCGGGTACGACCTGATCGTGCAGGCGATCTCCGGGTTGATGAGCCTGACCGGTGATCCTTCAGGTGAGCCGTATCGGGCGGGGATCTCGGTGTTCGACGTGATGGCCGGACTGCACGCGACGATCGGGGTGCTGTCGGCCCTCAACCTGCGCCACGAGACCGGGCGCGGCCAGCACGTCGAGGTGAACCTGCTGTCGTCGGCACTGTCCGGTCTGGTGAACCAGTCGAGCGCGTACGTCGCGGGCGGCGTCGTACCGCTGCGGATGGGGAACAGCCACCCGAGCCTGTTCCCGTACGAGCCGCTGCCGTGCGCGGACGGGGAGCTGATCATCACGGCCGGGAACAACGGGCAGTTCCGCAAGCTGGTGGAGGTTCTCGGCGTACCGGAGCTGGCCGACGACCCGCGCTTCGACCGGAACGAGAAGCGGACCGCCAATCGTGACGAGCTGCGGCCGCTGCTCGTCGACCGGTTGATGACGCGGACGAAGCTGGACTGGTTCCGCGACATCATCGCCGCCGGCGTGCCGTGCGGGCCGATCAACACGGTGGACGGTGGCGTGGCGTTCGCCGAGGACATCGGGCTGGATCCGGTGGTGACCGTCGGCGACATCCCGACGGTCCGCAATCCGATCACGTTCTCGGACAGCGCGGCGTCGTACCGGCTGCCCCCGCCGTCGCTGGACGAGCACGGCGCCGAGCTGAGGAAGTGGTTGTCCGAATGAGCGACGAACCGGTGTTCCCGACCTCGCTGGGTACGTCGACGGCCGACGAGATCCGCCTGCTCGGACAGGATCTCACCGCGGACCTGATGGGCAAGGTCGGATTCGGTGAGTTGGCATTCTGGCTGGTCGCCCTACGCCGTCCGACACCGTCCGAGACCCGGGTGTTCGAAGCGGTCCTGGTTGCGCTCGCGGACCACGGGTTCACACCGACGGCGATCGCCGCCCGGTTGACCTACCTGTCCGCGCCCGACTCGCTGCAGGGCGCACTAGCGGCCGGTCTGCTCGGCGGAGGGTCCCGCTTCCTCGGCGTCACCGAGGACTGCGGGATGTTCCTGCACGAGGCTATCGAGGATCGCGAGCTGCCGACGGATGACGCCGGCTGGGACGAGTTCGCGCTCGAGGTCGTGCGCGGGGTGCAGGGAAAGTACATCCCGGGGCTTGGGCATCCGGTGCACAAGGTGGAGGATCCGCGGACGCCGGTACTCATCGGCATCGCTCGTGAAGAAGGACTCGAGGGCCCGCACCTGAAGCTGTTCCAGGCGATCGGGCGGGTGCACGAGCAGGTCCTCGGACGCAAGCTGCCGCTGAACGGCGCCGGTGTCTGCGGTGCCGCGCTGGCCGACCTCGGTCTGCCGGTCGAGCTGCTGCGCGGATTCGCCTTGCTGGCAAGGGCTGCTGGTCTGCTCGGCCAGCTCGCCGAGGAACGCCGACGGCCCATCGGCATGGACGCCTACCTGACCGTCGATCGCAACGCCGTGTACGTCGATCCGGAATCCTGACACCAAGGAGCACCCACATGGCCATAGTCGCCGCGGTGATCGCCTCCACGCACCATCCGTTCTACTACCGCGCCAGTACCGCGACCGGCGCCGACCGGCCACCGTTCGCCGACGCGTGGGTGGCGAAGATCGAGGCCTTCCGGGAGACCCTGACGAAGGCGCGGCCGGACCTCCTGGTGATGGTCGGCAGCGATCACTTCCACCAGCTGTGGCTGGACAACATGCCCCAGTTCCTGGTCGGCAAGGCGCCGTACTTCGACGCGAACTGGTACAACGAGGAACGCGAGTTCGGCCTGCCGCGGATGCGGCTGGCCGGGGACGAGCAGCTCGCCGGGCACATCCTGCGGAACGGGCTGGACGCCGGGTTCGACCTTGCCTTCAGCAACGAACTGCGGATCGACCACAGCATCACGTGCCCGATCATCACGCTCCGCCCGGAGGCGGACCTGCCGATCGTGCCGATCTACACCAACATCTTCGCGCCGCCGTTGCCGCGGCCCGGACGGTTCGTCGAACTCGGCCGGACGATCCGGCAACTGGTCGAGTCGTGGCCGATCGACAAACGGGTCGCGATCATCGGCACCGGGCATCTGTCGCTGGAACTCGGCGGCCCGCGCCAGTTCGGCGCGCACGGCCCGGACCCGGAGTTCGACCGTAAGGCCGTCGACTGGATCGCGAGCGGCGACCTCGAGGGCTGCCTGGCGGAGGTGACGCTCGACAGCCTGCATCTGCCCGGCAACGCGACCCACGGCTTCATGGACTTCATGCTGATGATGGGCGTCGCCGGGGCCGGAGCGAAGGCGGATCACGTGGACTCGCTCGACCTGTTCCACACGATGGAGGCGTATTTCACCTGGTACCCGAACGGAGTGCCGGCATGAGCAAGTACCTGTTGAACAAGTTCCTGTACACCGTCGACCGGGATCCTTCGCTCGTCGAACGCTACCGCTCGGACGCAGCCGGGACGGTCAGCTGGTGGGAGCAGGAGATGGCGAACCAGCTGTTGAACTGCGCAGTGGCGGAGAAGTCGACCTGGCTGGAGTTCACCGACGAGGAGCGGCGCGCGTTGCGGGAGCACGATCACGTGGCGTTGTTCGGACTGGGTGCGCATCCGTTCCTGACGCTGACGTTGTTCATCGCGATGTTCGAGCGCGACCACGGGCCGCTCGAGTACCAGAAGGCGTACGGGCGTGCGCTGCAGCACCACGCGCTACCGTATCCGGACATCGCTACCTGAGGAGACCGCGTGCGAGCCGCTGTCCTGCACACTCACGGCGAGCCGCCGTCCCACGCCGAACACCCCGATCCCGTGGCCGGCGACGGGGTCTCGGTCGTCCGCGTCACCGCGGCCCCGATCGTGCCTCTCGACCTGCTGTGCGCTTCCGGTACGTCGTACTTCGGCCCGCCGGCGCTCCCGTACGTACCAGGTGTGCAAGGCGTCGGTGTGGTGGAGGAGTCCGCGACAGTTGCCCCCGGCACGCGAGTGTTCTTCGCGACCTCGGCCGGGATGGCGGCGGGCGACGGGAGTTTCGCGGAGCGGGCCGCCGTACCCGACGCCGATCTGATCGTGCTGGAGGCACCGGTGCGGGACGCGGCGGTCGCCGCGATCGGGCTGTCCGGGGTAGCCGGGTGGATGGTGTTGACCTGGCGGGCGCGGATTCAGGTGGGCGAGCGGGTGCTTGTGCTGGGAGGCGGCGGCGCGGTCGGGCAGGTGGCGATCGGAGCGGCGCGGGTGCTCGGAGCATCGCAGGTTGTCGCCGTCGTACGGTCGGATGCGTCGCGCGAGCGGGCGCTGGCGGCCGGTGCCGACGAGGTGGTTGCTCTGAGCACCGATGTCGACGAGTTGACGGGCCGGTTGGGCGAGCCGACGTACGACGTCGTGGTCGACTCGGTCTTCGGTGTCGCCGCGACGGCCGCCTCGCGGGTGCTCGCTCCGGGCGGCCGACTGGTGAACCTCGGTGGGTCGTCGAACGACGAGGCTGTGTTCTCGTCCGCGGTGCTGCGGAGCAAGTCGGCGAGCATCCTTGGTTACACCAACAACGCGCTCACCGCGGATCAACGCCGCGACGCGCTCACCGCCGTACTCCAGCACGCAGCCACCGGCGAGATCACCGTCGCGTACGAAACGGTGACCCTTGCCGACGTAGCCAGCGCCTGGAAGCGCCAGACGACCGGCAACACGCCCGGTCGTCTGGTCCTGACCTTCTCCTGAAACGTCAGCGGATGTTGGTGATCAGGCCGTAGGCCCGCGCGTCTTCGGCGGTGAGCACTCGGCCTGTTTCCAGGTCGGTGGTGACCTCGTCCGCCGGGCGGTTGGTTGCTTGGGCGATGAGGTCCCGGAGCCGGGCGGACTGCTGATCGTGTGCTTCGGAGAGCGCGGCCAGCTCGTTGGCCGTGCCCTCGGCGGTGAAGCGGGGCGCGGACAGGACGAACGTCGTGTGGTGGTGGGCCTCGCGTTGCTCGGCGGCGGCGAGTACGGCGATCGCGGGGCCGCGGACCGTGCCGCGGGCGATGGCGTGGACGGGGGCGCTGATCAGGTCGATCGCGGCCGCGACGGACAGGGCGGCCTCCAGTTCGGAGTCGGTCGACGACAGGTGCAGCGTCACCGGGTCGTTGCCCTGGGCATTCAGTAGGAGGAGCTGCGACGCGATGTGGTTCGCGAGGCTGTCGTCGAGGAGTCCGCCGATCAGGATCACCCGCTCCGCCAGCAACCGGTCGGCCAGCTCGCGCTCGAGCGTGATCGACGTCGGCTCGTACCAGGACGGCAGGATCGGTTGCGGCGCCGGCCGTTCGGGCGGCCCCGGAACCCCCGGCCGCGGCACCCCAGGAATCTCAGGCCACGGCCGCCCCGGAATCCCGGGACCCGGCTGAGTTGAGGCGGTTGGGTGTTGTTCGACGTACATGTATGTCCTCCTTCGACACCTCCACCCTGAGGCAGTGGGGGACTGGGGAGAAGGCTGTTCCGCTGTCAGCAGACGGGGAGCTTCGCGATCGCGGTGAGCAGCCGGTCCCAGAAGGCGTCCTGATCCAGGCCCACGGCGATCCGCGCGTTGGTGGGCCGGCCGGTGTAGCCGTCCAGGTCCACGACCGTCGCGCCCGCGGTCCACTCACCGGCTGTTTCGATCACCAGATTGGCCTCGACGCACCGGACGATCGCGGGATCGATCACCCGCGCCACCGCGACCGGATCGTGCAGCGGCGGCGCGGCGAACCCGAACAGCTCCCGGTACGTCGACGCGAAGAACGTCATCCATTCGCCGCAGATCCGCGCGAGGGGCGTCCCGATCCGCTCGAGCCGCGCGAGGACGTCGTCGGTCACCAGCGCCTGATGCGTCACGTTCAGCCCGCACATCGTGAACGGCACCCCCGAACGGACCACCACATCCGCCGCCTCCGGATCGACGTACGCGTTCGCCTCCGCGAGCGGTGCGATGTTGCCGCGCTCGGTGGATCCGCCCATCCAAACGATCTCGGTGATGTTCGCGGCCAGATCGGGCTCCTCGGTGAGCAGACGTGCGATATTCGTCAACGCCCCGGTCGCGACGACGGTGGCTTGCCGAGTTCGCAGTACGTCGACCAGCAGCTCATGAGCCGACGAAGCAGACTCCGGGACCGACGGCTCGTCCGTGAACTGCGGACCGTCGAGTCCAGTACGGCCGTGGACGTCGGCGGCGATGCGCAACCGGCGTACCAACGGCCGGTCGGCGCCCCGCGCGACGGGGATGTCGGACGCGCCCGCGAGGGAGAGGACGCGGCGCGCGTTCACGGTGCACTTGTCGACGGTCTGGTTGCCCGCGACGGTCGTCACGGCGAGCAGTTCGACGGCCGGATCGGCGACCGCGAGCAGGATCGCCAGCGCGTCGTCGTGCCCGGGATCGCAGTCGAGGATGAGAGGCGTGGCCATGCGCCAGGATACGTGGCACGGAGTTGTTGCTGGGTCCGTGACGATTCAGGTCCTATGTTGGCTTCATGAGCGAGAAGGAGCCGCCGGCGAAGGACGAGTCCAGCGCCGACCGGGGTCAGGGCGGGGACCAGGGGGACCGGAAGAACGACGGATCGCAGCGATCGCACAAGCCATGGCGGACCGAGGGGCTGCCGGCCGGGCACGGTGACGACGACAAGCCTCGCCGGCCGCGGTGGTGGAAGTGGGCCGCGTGGATCGTCGGTGGGTACCTGGTGCTGTTCCTGCTCACCACGATGCAGGACCAGATGTCCGGCGGCGAGCAGACCATCGCCTACACCGACTTCACCGCGCAGGTGCAGAAGCAGAACGTCGCCGAGATCTTCGCCCGCGGCGACACCATCGAGGGCCGGTTGAAGCAGGCCGCGGAGGTTCCGGGCAAGAGCGGGTCGACGTACACGAAGTTCACCACCGAGCGGCCGACGTTCGCCAACGACAACCTGTACGGCGACCTGCAGAAGGGCGGCGCCACGGTCCGGGCGACGCCGGTGGTCGCGCAGCGTGGCGTGCTCGTCAACCTGCTGATCTCGCTCGGCCCGTTCATCCTGATCGCCGCGTTCTACTTCTGGCTGTTCCGGCGGAGCCGGGCGGGCGGTGGCCTCGGCGGGCTGCTCGGCGGCGGCGCCGGCCGGCAGAAGAAGCCGGTCGACCCGAGCACCGTGCGCGTGACGTTTGCCGACGTCGCGGGGATCGACGAGGTCGAGTCCGAGATCGAGGAGGTCGTCGACTACCTGAAGGACCCGGAGAAGTACCGGCGGCTCGGGGCGCGGGCGCCGAAGGGCGTGCTGCTGGCCGGCGCGCCCGGGACCGGGAAGACGCTGCTCGCGCGGGCGACCGCGGGGGAGGCCGGGGTGCCGTTCTTCTCCGCGAGCGCCTCGGAGTTCATCGAGATGATCGTGGGCGTCGGCGCGAGCCGGGTGCGGGAGCTGTTCGGCGAGGCGCGGAAGGTGGCGCCGGCGATCATCTTCATCGACGAGATCGACACCATCGGGCGCGCCCGCGGCGGCGCCCGGTCGGTCGGCGGGCACGACGAGGGCGAGCAGACGCTGAACCAGATCCTCACCGAGATGGACGGGTTCTCCGGGACCGAGGGAGTCGTGGTGCTCGCCGCCACGAACCGTGCCGACGTCCTCGATCCGGCGCTGCTGCGGCCGGGCCGGTTCGACCGGACGATCACGGTGCACGCACCGGACCAGCCGGGCCGCGAGGCGATCCTGAAGGTGCACGCGCGCGGCAAGCCGCTCGCGCCGGACGCCGACCTGGCCGCGCTGTCCCGGTCCACGCCCGGGATGACTGGCGCCGATCTCGCCAACCTGCTGAACGAGGCGGCGCTCGCAGCGGCCCGGCAGGGCGAGTCGCAGATCAGTCACCGCGACCTGACCGACGCGCTGGAGAAGGTCCAGCTCGGGACCGCGCGGAACGTGGTCATGCCGGAGGAGGAGCGCCGGCGCACGGCGTACCACGAAGGCGGGCACGCCTTGCTCGGGATGATCCAGAAGGGTGCCGACCCGGTGCGGAAGGTGTCGATCATTCCGCGCGGGCGGGCGCTCGGGGTGACGCTGTCGACACCGGAGTCCGATCGGTACGGGTACGACGTGGACTATCTGCGCGGGCGGATCATCGGGGCGCTCGGCGGGATGGCGGCCGAGCAGGAGGTGCTCGGTGTCGTGACGACGGGCGCCGAGAGCGACCTGGAGACGGCGACCCGGATCGCCCGGTCGATGGTCGGGCGGTGGGGGATGTCGGACGCGATCGGTCCGGTGTCGATCCTTCCGGCCGAGGGTGACGCGCGTACGGCGGGAGTGTCGGACGAACTGCTCAACACCGTCGACGAGGAGGTACGCCGCCTGATCGAGCAGTGCTACGCCGAGGCCCGCCGCCTGCTCCGCGAGAACCGCCCCAAACTCGACTCGATCGCCGCCCAGCTCCTCGAACACGAAACCCTCGACGAAGCCGACGCCTACGCCGCCGCCGGCATCACCCACGCCCCCCCCACCCCCCCCGCAACCCCCGAACCCCAACCGGCCCCACGCGACCGCGCGTAACTCGGGACTGGAGACAGGCGACGGTGGGTGGCGACAAGCAATACCTTGTCGCCAACCACCGTTTGCTGTGCCCAGTCCGCCGGCACCGTACGGACCGTGGACGCTATCCGATCGTCACCGTCTGCTGCAGATCGTTGTAACCGGTGCTCGGCTGCCAGGTGCCGACGTTGGCCAGGCGGATCGAGTACTCGGGGCGAGAGGACAGGAGCGGATCCGGCAGGTTCAGCAGTACGCGGTACTTGCCGGGGACAGGCGGTGCGGCGACCTTCCAGTCGAGGTTGGTCGTCGTACCGCTTCCCCAGCGACGCGGATCGGCCGGGACGTCCACCTTGAACGTGTGCTTGGCGTTCTGGAAGATCAGCTGGACCTGGTGCGGGTTGTACGGCGCAGCCCAGCCGTCGTTGCGTACTTGCAGAGCGACCTCGACCTTGCCGCGCCGGCTCGTGACAGTGCTCTCGGTGAGCGCGAACCGGTAGCCGAGCTTCTGCTTCGCGACCTCGATGTTGGCGCCCCAGCTGCCGAGCACGTCCTTGTTGTAGTCGGTGTTCAGGTACGAGAAATGCAGCCGCGCCATCTCCGCCGACGCCGACTCCCACTCCGAGCGCGGGGGGTTCACCGTGCAGGTCTCGCCGCCCTCCGGCACATAGTTGGTGTCCTGGGCAACGAAATCCTTGTCGAGCTCGATCGGGTCGCTGAGATAGGTCCCGAAGTCGTCGGGGCTCGCCAGGAAGCAGTCGTTGTGATGCCCGATCCGGGCCGGCGGCGAACCGTCGTACGCCTGCTCCGCGGTCAGCGCACCCTCGGTCCCGGTCGGTACGTCGTACATCCGTTGCTTCATGTACGGCGTCCGCACCTGGATCATCCGGTCCTTCGGGAGGGCCTTCAGGAGCGCGTCGGTCACTGCCTTGCGGTCGGCCCAGTTCTGGTCCGAGACCTGGCTCGGGTCCTGCGGGTTGCTGAAGTGGTCGGTGTAGTAGCCCTCACCCCAGAGGCCGACGAAGCCGGACTGGACGACCTCGATCACGTCGGCGTTCTGGCGTAGCACCGGGGTGAGTTGCTGGATGTGCTTCAGGACCCGGGCGACCGGCGCGTCGCCGTACGGCGTCGGCGGTGGCCAGCCGGCTCCGGGCAGCGCGTACGCGAACCGGACGATCACCTTGACCCCGGCCGCGCGGGCGGTCCGGAAGTCGGCGCGGACCAAATCGAGGTATTGCTTGTCGATCACGTCCCGGCTCGCGAACTTCTCCAGGTAGAACACGCGGAGGATCTGCGTGATGTGCTCCTGGGTCCGGAAGTTCCGCAACGTGGTGACGTCGAGTGGGACGTAGCCGGTGTTGTCGGCCTTGTAGTGCGTCTCGGTGTGGTGATAGAACCCGCGCTCGGGGTTGGCGAACACCTCGTCGCTGGTCGTGTAGGTGCGAGCCGTCGCCGGGGCTTCGTGCGCCATGGCTGCCTGGGTCGGCAGCAACAGACCGATCGCCGCTAGGGCTGTGACAAGCCGTCTCATCTGAATCTCCTAGCTGACAGTGAGTGTGTGCAGGAGCGAGTTCATCCCGGTCGCCGCGTCCCACGTGCCTTGGTTCGCTAGACGGATCGAGTACTCGGGGCGAGTGGACAGGAGCGGATCCGGCAGGTTGAGCAACAGGGCGTACGAGCCGGCCGGAAGACTGCTGGGCACGGTGAGGGTCTGCGACACCGTGGTCGACGTACCCGCGGTCCAGCGGCGTGCGTCGGAGGAGATGGGGAGCTTGTAGGTGGAGCCGGTGGAGGTGTTCCGCAGCACCAGCTCGAGGTTTCGCGGGTTGAACGGCGTGGCGTAGCCGTCGTTGTGGACGGTGAAACTGATCGGCAGGCTGCCGCCGGGGGAGGCGGTGCCCGGGTAGGTGCCGGACTCCAGGCGGAAGCGGTAGCCGAGGTTCTTGGTGACCGTGGTCAGGCAGCCGCCGCTGTTCCACGAGTTGAGGACATTGGGCTCGTAGTCGGTGTTGAGGTACGACCAGTGGAACTGCGCGAGCTCAGCGGTCGCTGTCGGGCAGTTCGAGCGCGGTGCGTTCACACCACAGGTCTCGCCGCCCATCGCGACGTACGTCGTCTCCGCCTGCAGGTACGGGTACTCGACGGACGGGTTCTCGTACGTGCCGAAGTCGTCTGCGCTGGCGAGGAAGCAGTCGTTGTGGTGACCGATCCGGGACAGGCTCGATCCGTTGTAGGCGTCACCGGGCTGGACCGGGGTGGTCGAGTACATGGTCCGCTTGAACTTCGGCGTACGGAGCTGAATCATCCGCGTGGACGGCACGACGCTCAGCAGCTTGTCGGTGACGGCCTTGCGGTTCGCCCAGTCGGTGGCGGAGACAACGCCGGCGTTGCCGAAGTTCTGCGTGTAGTACCACTCACCCCAGGCGCCGATCAGACCGGCCTGGACGACGGCGATCACGTCCTTGCCCGCAGTCAGGTACGGCGCCAACTGGTCGAGATGCGCCAGGACACGGTCCTTCGTGGCGTCGTCGCCTGTGGTGGAGGTGGTGTACGCGAGGCGGAGGACCATCTTCAGACCGGCCGCGCGGACCGTGGCGAGCTGCTGCTGCAACTGGTCGAGAGCCGCTTGGGCGATCGGGCCGTTCTTGTACTCGGCGAGGTAGAAGACGCACATCACCAGCGAGATGCCCTGGCTGGTGCGGTAGGTCTCCAGGGTGGACTGAGAAAAGTCGGCTTTGTCGCAGTCACCCGTGTGGTGGTAGAAGCCGCGCTCGGGGTTGGCGAAGTTCTCCGTCGACGGGGTGTAGGTCACGCCGCCGCTGCTGCCACCGGTGTAGGTCTGCGTGTATTTCGTAGACGTCTCGAGCGGGGCCTCCGCCTGGAAGATCAGGTCGGCGTCGTTCGGTGTGGCGGTCTCGCCGAGGTCGGCGCGGTCGACCGTCCACTGGGCTACGCCGCCGGTGTTGGTGAAGGTGACCGCGCGGACCAGCGTCCAGCTCCAGCCGGTGCCGGTGTGCTGGTAGAGGCTGCCGTTCTCGAGGAGGTAGTCAGCACCGGTGCCTGCCTGGGCGAAACCGGTGGCGGGGTTGCGGTCCGTGTCGACGTACACGCGGAGGAACTGAGGGGTGCCGGTGTAGGAGAAGCGGTAGGTGACGGTCGTTGCGGTGTTGGTCGCGGTGGCGCCGCCGATCGTCGCGTGGGCAGGGGAGGACAGGACCGCGGCGAGCAGCGCGCCGGCGGTGGCGATGGCGGTGAACAGACGGTACGGACGCATCACGATGCTTCCTCTCGCTGGGCGGGGCGATGGGGATAATCATGGAGTCCAGGAAAATTATGTCAAGGTCTGAGGCCGGTGGTGATGGTCGACTCGACCTCGTCGAGCGCCAGCCGGACGGCGCCGAGCGCCACCCCTTCGTCGGCGAACGCCGATACCCGGATCTCCGGCGTCCGCAAGCACCACCGGTCCAGCTCGCGCCGCAACGGCTCCACCATCACGTCCGCCGACCGCGAAAACCCACCCCCGATCACCACCAACTGCGGATCCAGTGTCAGCACCAACGCCGACGCCCCCACCGCCAGATCCCGCACATACCCCTCAACCGCCGCCAGAGCCCCCCGATCACCCACCCGAGCCGCCACGAACACCCGTTCAAACCCGTCCACTCCGTCCGAGCTGTGACTGGTGGTCTGGGTGGTTGTATCGAGCCATTGGGTGAGATGTTCGGGGGCTTGCTGCCAGCCGGCGGCTGGGAGGGCGCCGATCTCGCCGGACCAGTTGGCGAAGCCTCGGTGGAGTTTGCCGTCGATGATCAGGCCGGCGCCGGTACGCAGGCCGGCGAGCAGGAACACGACGTCCTTCGCGTAGCGCGCGACCCCGCGCCAGGTCTCCGCCAGCGCTGCGAGCTTGCAGTCGTTCTCCACCCGCACCGGCCCCGGCGCGAGCCGCCGTACATGAGCACCCAGATCGACCCCGGTCCACTCCGGCAACGAATCGGACAGCATCACCTTCCCGGTCCCATCCACCAGCCCGGTCGTCGCCACCCCCGTCGCCCAAATCTCCCCGCCCGAACCCCCGGCGAGCGCTTTTGCCACGCAGCGGTCGAGGGCCGCGAGTCGCTCGCGCCGGCCGGCGTCGGCGGGGATCTCGATGCGGCTCTGGTTCAGCACCTCGCCGTCCAGGTCGGTGACCAGGGCGAGCGCCTTGTGTCCGCCGATGTCGATCCCGAGCAACCGCCCGGCCCCGGCGTTGAACCGGTACCGCCGAGCAGGCCGCCCGACCGACCCGGACGCGGGCGCCACCTCGGTCAGCCACCCGCGCCCGACCAGGTCCCGCGCCACGTCCTCGGTCGAAGCGCGCGACAGCCGTGTTCGCTTCGACAGTTCGGTGAGCGTCAGCGGCTGATCACCGCGCAACTCCCGCAGTACGGCGGACGCGTTGAGCTGCCGCAACCGCGAGAGGTCCCCGCCGGCGGGCTGTTCACTCATCGCGACCCTCCACATATCCCTGGACTCCTGGATAACTATAAGCATCCCGTTTGCGCGCGAGTCTCACCGTGTGAACGGGCGCGCCGGAAGTCTGTTGCACTCTCCTGACAACGTTGTACCGTGATCTGCCGACGGTCGATCCGAAACGTTTCCGAAGGTTTCCACTGAGGAGGACCAGCGTGTCCAACCCGCTGAAGATCGCGACGCTCAGCTTCTGGCACGTCCATGCCGGCGACTACTCCAGGCAGGCCCAGGCGCATCCGGGGACGGACCTGGTGGCCGTCTGGGACGACGATGCCGAGCGCGGCCAGGCCGGTGCCGACCAGTTCGGCGTCGAGTTCACCGGCGACCTTGACGCCCTGCTTGCGCGGGACGACCTGGACGGGGTCGTGATCACGACGCCGACCGACGTCCACCGCGACATCATGGTCAAGGCCGCGCAGGCCGGAAAGCACATCTACACAGAGAAAGTGCTCGCTCCGACGGTCGCCGAGGCCGAGGAGATCGTGGCCGCCACCGACGCCGCCGGTGTGAAGCTGACGGTCTCGCTGCCGCGGCTCGCGCACGGGTACACGACCGCGATCCAGGAGGTGCTCGACAAGGGCACGCTCGGGCAGCTGACCTACGGCCGGGTCCGGCTCTCGCACGACGGGGCGATCGCGCGCGACGGCAAGGACGGCTGGCTCCCGCAGCGGTTCTTCGAGCCGAAGGCCGCGATCGGCGGCGCGCTCACCGACCTCGGCTGCCACCCGGTGTACCTGATCCAGCTCTTCCTCGGCGCGACGCCGGAGACCGTGAGCGCGACGTACCGCTCGGTCGCGGATCGCGGCCTGGAAGACAACGCTGTCGTGGTGGCCGGGTACGGCGACCAGAAGATCGGGGTGATCGAGGCGGGGTTCGCGAGCAGCAACCCGTTCACGATCGAGCTGTTCGGCACCGAGGGCACGCTCACCTACACCGACGCCGGCAACCTGCTGACCGTGAACGGCGAGCAGCTGCCGGTGCCCGAGCACTCGCCGGATCCGTTCGCGCAGTGGGTCGATCACATCACCAACGGGACCCGGGCCGACGAGAACATCGAACGCGCGGTCGAGTTGACCCGTCTGGTGGTCGCGGCGAACGCGGCGGCCGAGTCCAACCGAGTGATCTCCTACAGCTGAGAGGACGTCCCGATGATCAAGGTCGGTCTGATCGGCGCCGGGGGAATCGCGTCGGCGCACATCAAGGGGTATCAGCAGCACGCGGACCGGATCGGTGTCACCGCGGTCGCGGACGCGGTCGCGGACACCGCGAAGAAGCGGGGCGAGGAGCTCGGCGCCACGGCGTACACGGACTATCGCGAGATGCTCGCGAACGAGGAGCTGGACGCGGTCGACATCTGTCTGCCGCACCACCTGCACCGGGACGCGATCGTCGCGGCCGCCGAGGCGGGCAAGCACATCCTGTGCGAGAAGCCGCTGTGCCTGTCCGCCGAGGAGGCAGCGGATGTCCGCAAGGCGGTGACCGAGAACGGCGTGACGCTGATGTGCGCGCACAACCAGTTGTTCATGCCGGCGGTCGCGAAGGCCCGGGAGCTGCTGCAGGCCGGGACGATCGGCACGGTGTACGAGGTCCGGACGACGGACAGCTTCTACAACGACTTCGACCCGAGCTCGATGGGCTGGCGGGCGAGCAGCAAGACCAGTGGTGGTGGCGAGCTCATCGACACCGGGTACCACCCCACCTACCTGATGCTGCACCTCGCCGGCGGGCTGCCGGTCGAGGCGACCGCGATGCTGTCCACGCACCGGTTGAAGTTCATGGAGGGCGAGGACTCCGCGCAGGTCCTGATCAGGTTCGACAACGGCGTCGTCGGCCAACTGGTGACCAGTTGGGCGTACCAGCCGGCCGTCGGCACCGAGCGGTTCTCGGCCGTCGGCGAGCTCGGTTCGCTGACCAGCGACGGTACGACGCTGTCGTACCGCCTCCGGTCGGGTGAGACCGAGACCTTCGAGTTCGAACCGGTCGACACGTTCGTCGCCGAGATCGGTCACTTCGCCGACTCGCTCGCCGGCCAGACGCGCCCGCTGCACACCGAGGAGGAAGGCATCGCCGTCCTCGGGATCCTGCTCGCCGCGTACGAAGGCTCGAAGGCCAAGGTCATCGCCCCGGTCCTGAAGGTCTGACCGGCGGGAACGTGCAACAGGCAATGGTGAGTGGGCACCGGCTATTACCTGTCCCCACTCACCATTGCCTGTTCCCAGTCACTGGGAGGTGGCCGAGGTCTGGGCCTCCTCGAAGTAGAACGGCTTGGCGAGGTCGTCGAGCAGGGTCGGCTGGGTCGGGTGCCAGTCGAGCAGTTCGGTCGTCGACGTCGCCGTGGTCGGGTTGTCCATGGCAGCGAAGCCGGCCAGGAAACCGAGGTACTCCGGCGCCTGCTCGGTGGTGATCGAGCGGGTCGGGACATGGATCCCGCGGCCGATGGCCTCCGCGATGGTGCGGAGAGGGACGCCCTCGTCGTGGACCGCGTGCAGGCGGGAACCCGCGGGCGCCGACTCGAGGGCCAGGCGGTAGAGCCGGGCGGCGTCCAGGGTGTGCACCGCCGGCCACCGGTTCGACCCGTCGCCGACGTACGCCGCGAAGCCGTTCTGCCGGGCGAACCGGATCAGCGACGGTACGAAGCCATTGTGGTCGAGTTCGCTGTGCACCTGGGGGAGCCGGACGATCGACGAGCGGACGCCCCGGTCTGCCAGCGAGACGACCAGGTTCTCCGCGTCGATGCGGTATCCACCGGCGGGCGAGACGTCGGCCTCAGTGCCCGGGCGGCCCTGGACGAAACCGGCGATCATTCCCGTGCCCGACGTACTGACCAAGGGTTTGTTCGTGCCGGCCAACGCGTCGCCCAGGGCGTGCAGCGCCGCGAGGTCGGACTCGGCTGCGCCGGCCAGATCTCCGGCGACCATCAGGTCGTGCCGGAAGGCGAGGTGGATGACGCCGTCCGCGGCGGCCGCTGCCGCACGGAGCCGATCGAGATCGTCCAGGTCGCCGCGGACCGCCTCGGCGCCCCACTCGGTCAGCCGTTTCGCCGACTCGTCGGAGCGGGCCAGGCCGAGGACCTGGTGACCGTTGTGCAGGAGCTCCGGGACGAGGGCCGAGCCGACGTGTCCGGACGCTCCGGTGATGAAGACGCGCATGAACGTACCTTTCGAGTGATGTCATTGACTGACATCACCGATGCTACACCTCTGATGTCACTCGATGACATCGGTTAGGATCGACCGTATGGGACGGTGGGAGCCGGACGCGGCCGGGCGGCTGCGGGAGGCGGCGATGGCGCTGTACGCCGAGCGCGGGTACGACGGCACGACCGTCGCCGAGATCGCCGATCGGGCCGGGGTCACCGCGCGGACGTTCTTCCGGCACTTCGCGGACAAGCGGGAGGTGCTGTTCGCCGGATCCGAGCAGCTCGAGCGGCACATGGTCGAGGCGCTGGCCGCGGCGCCGCCGGACGCGTCCCCGATGGAGGCGGTCACCGCGGCTGTCCTCGCCACGGCCGAGTTCTTCGACGACATCCGCCGGGACTACTCCCGCCGGCGCGCCGCCGTCATCACGTCGACGCCGGAGCTGCGCGAGCGTGAACTGATCAAGATGGCCACGCTGACGACAGCTCTCACCGACGGCCTGCTCGCCCGCGGCGTCGCCCCGGACGTCGCCGCACTGGCGGCCGAGACCGGCGTCGCGGTGTTCCGGGTCTCGTTCGAGCGCTGGATCGCCGCGCCGGACGACGTACCGATCGGAGACGTCCTCCAGGCGACGCTGAAGAATCTCGCAGCTCTTACTGCCTGACTGTCACACGCCCGGCGGGTGCCCTGTCTTATCTGGTGACAGCTATAAGACAGTTCAGACAAGCAAAGGGGTTCTGCGATGAAGATCGTCGTGATCGGCGGCACCGGACTGATCGGTACGAAGCTGGCGGCGTTGCTCACCGGGCACGAGGTGGTGCCGGCCGCGCCGAGCACCGGCGTCAACACGATCACCGGCGAGGGGCTGGCGGACGTGCTGAAGGGCGCCGACGTGGTCGTCGACGTGGCGAACTCGCCGTCGTTCGAGGCCGGGCCGGTGATGGAGTTCTTCAAGACCTCGACCGGGAACCTGCTGCAGGCCGAGGACGCTGCCGGGGTCCGCCACCACGTCGGCATCTCGATCGTCGGCACCGAGCGGCTGCCGGACAACGCCTACTTCGCCGCCAAGCTCGCGCAGGAGGCGCTGGTCAAGGCCTCTGGCATCCCGTACTCGCTCGTGCACGCGACCCAGTTCATGGAGTTCGTCGCGGCGATCGCGGACGAGGGCACGTGGGACGACGGCAAGGTGCACATTGCGCCGGTCGCCTGGGCGCCGATCGCGGCCGACGACGTCGCGGCGAACCTGGCCCGGGTGGCGACGGGCGAGCCGCTGAACGCGCGGATCGACATCGCCGGGCCGGACGAGTACCGGATGGACGAGTTCTTCCGCAAGGCACTGGCCGAGCGCGGTGACACCCGTGAGGTGGTCACCGACGAGCACGCGCGGTACTTCGGCTCCGAGCTCACCGAGCGCAGCCTGGTCCCGATCGGCGAGGCCACTCTCGGCGAGGTGCACTACGACGAGTGGTACGCCGCACAGGGTGGTCGATGACCATGGGCAAGGACGACTTCCTGCACGAGCTGGACGTCGAGGTCGAGGCGGACATCGCGCTGGACAAGGCGGGCACTCCACCTGACGACGACGCCGACTGGGTGCTCGACCCGTACGAGGCGCAGGTGGAAGCAGCAGACCTGAACAGCCTGCACAGCGCGATCGAGGCGCTGGAGACGGACTCGGAGTCGTAACATCCAGCTGATGACCGATGAGCTCGATGATGCGGTCGCGGTCTTCGACGCGGTGCGGCCGCGGCTGATGGGGATCGCGTACCGGATGCTGGGCAGCCACACCGAGGCCGAGGATCTCGTCCAGGAGGTGTGGCTGCGCTGGCAGGCCGCGGACCGCAGTGCGGTCCAGAGCCCGGTCGCGTACCTGTCGACGGCGGTGACGAGGCTCGCGATCAACGCGAGCCAGTCCGCGCGTGCCCGCCGGGAGACCTACATCGGGCCGTGGCTGCCCGAGCCGGTCGACACCAGCGCCGATCCGTACCTCGGCGCCGAGCGCGGGGAGGCGCTGAGCTTCGCGGTGCTCCTCGTGCTCGAACGGCTGTCGCCCACCGAGCGCGCGGCGTACATCCTGCGGGAGGCGTTCGACTACCCGTACGACGAGTTGGCCGCGATGCTGCAGTCGACCGAGGCGGCGGTGCGCCAGCTCGTCAGCCGGGCGCGCAAACGGATCCGGGCGGAACGCCGTACCGAGGTCAGCGGGAGTGAGCAGAAGACGTTGCTGTCGGCGTTCATCGCGGCGGCCCGGTCGGGTGACGTCGCCGTCCTCGAGGAGCTGCTGGCGAAGGACGCGATCAGCTACTCAGACGGCAACGGGGCGCGGCAGGTGTCGAAGTTCCCGGTGGTCGGGTACGAGCGGGTCGCGAAGTACTACCGGGCCTTCCACGAGCACTTCTGGATCGGCGTCGAGGTCGAGTTCGGTACGGCGAACGGCCGCGCCGTCGCGATGCTGCGCCGGGACGGCGGCGACGTGTTCGCGGTCTGCACCGTGACCGCGTCGGACGAGGGGATCGACGAAGTGTTGTGGCAGATGAACCCGGCCAAGCTGACCGCGATCGCTTGAGCGGGAGGTGCCTGTGGTCGAGCGAGGCGATCACGCCGTCGTGCACCGGTTCGCGACCGCCTGCCGGGCGGGCAGCGGCGGAGCTCTGCGGAGCCTGCTGACCGCGGAGGTCGTTGCGATCACCGATGGCGGCGGGCAGGTACCGGCCCGGCTGGAGCCGGTCCGTGGGCCGGCTCAGGTCGCGCGGTGCCTGACCGACCTGCTGCGGCCGGAGCTCGCGTTGACGGTCGAGGCGGTGAACGGTCAGCCGGGCGTCGTACTGCGGGACACCGGGAACGTGGTCGCAGTGGTCAGCGTACGGGTGACCAGCGCGAAGGTCGCCGCCGTCTGGATCGTGCTGAACCCGGACAAGCTCCGGCACTGGCGCTCTCGGGAATGAACCCCGCTCGGTCTGGTGTTGACGTGTCAACCTAGACTTGGTGCAGACGAGCGGACAGGAGAGTGCGGAGATGGCCGAGTTGGCCTTTGGGCTGGACACGTTCGGGGACATCCCGGTGGACGACAGCGGTGCGCCGGTGACGGCCGCGGCGGCGATCCGGCAGGTCGTGGACGAGGCCGTCCTGGCCGACCAGATCGGGGTGGACGCGATCGCGCTCGGCGAGCACCACCGGCCCGAGTTCTCGATCTCGTCCCCGGAGACGGTGCTGGCCGGCATCGCGACCCGGACCTCGAACATCAAGCTCGGGTCCGGCGTGACGGTGCTGAGCTCGGACGACCCGGTGCGGGTGTTCCAGCGGTTCTCGACGGTGGACGCGTTGTCCAACGGGCGCGCCGAGGTGATCCTCGGGCGTGGATCGTTCACCGAGTCGTTCCCGCTGTTCGGGTACGACCTGGCCGACTACGACGTACTGTTCGAGGAGAAGCTGCAGCTGTTCGTGCAGTTGCTCGACGAGAAGCCGGTGACCTGGGAAGGCACCGTGCGGGCGGCGCTCGACAACATCGAGGTGTACCCGAAGACCGAGTCCGGCCGGTTGGACACGTGGGTCGGCGTCGGCGGATCGCCGCAGTCCGTGGTGCGTACGGCGTACTACGGGTTGCCGCTGATGCTCGCGATCATCGGCGGGTCCCCGGAGCGGTTCGCGCCGTACATCGATCTGTACCAACGGGCGGCGCAGCAATTCGGGACCGTCGCGCATCCGGTCGGGATGCACTCGCCGGGGTTCGTCGCGGAGACCGACGAGCAGGCGAAGGAGATCTACTACGCGCCGTACAAGGTGATGCGGGACCGGATCGGGGCGTTGCGCGGCTGGCCGCCGCTGAAGCGCGAGGAGTTCGAGTCCGAGGTGCTGCACGGGTCTATGTACGTCGGTTCGCCGGAGACGGTGGCGCACCGGATCGCGGGCGCGGTGCAGGCGCTCGGGGTGGAGCGGTTCGACCTGATCTACTCGGGTGGTCCGCTGCCGACCAGCGCGCGACTGAAGGCGGTCGAGTTGTACGGCACGAAGGTGATCCCGCTGGTGCGCGAGATCCTGGAGGAGTCCGCATGACGATCGCGATTCTCGGCGCGGGGAAGGTCGGGACGGTGCTGGCGCGGCTCGCGGTCGCGGCCGGTTATCGCGTGCTGATCGCCGGCTCGGGTGACGTCTCGAGGATCGCATTGATCGTCGAGGTCGTCACACCCGGAGCCGTGGCCACGACGGCCGCCGAAGCCGTCGCCGAGGCCGATGCGGTGATCCTCGCGCTCCCGCTGGGCAAGCACCGGACCGTCCCGGTGGAGGCCCTGCGCGGCAAGCTCGTGATCGACGCGATGAACTACTGGTGGGAGGTCGACGGCATCCGCGACGACCTCACCGATCCGCGGACGTCGTCGTCGGAGATCGTCCAGCGGTTCCTTCCGGACTCCCGCGTCGTCAAGGCCTTCAACCACATGGGCTACCACGACCTCGACGAAGGTGCGCGTCCCGCCGGAGCCCCCGGCCGCAAGGCGATCGCCGTCGCCGGCGATGCGTCGGACGCGGAGCAGGTGGCCCGGATCGTCGACGCGCTCGGGTTCGACCCAGTCCTCGCCGGACCGCTTGCCGAGGGCAAGCGTCTCGAACCGGGGACGGAGCCGTTCGGTGCCAACGTCGACGCTGATGAGCTGCGGGCGATGCTCGCGCGGTTCCCGGACACTGTGCGCGGCCAGGAGATCCGGCAGGCCCGCGCGACCTGACCCCGGCCGCTTCTGCCGAGGCTTACTCGACCAGCTTGCCGTCGGTTTCGACGTGGCGCATCAGTGGCCGGAGGTCGTCGGGGATCGCTGGGATCGGTTCTTTCTCGATTGCGTCGGGACCTGACCAGACGAGGTTGACCTGGAGGGATTCGTCGAGTTCCGGGAAGTCCGAGCGGTTGTGGCAGCCGCGGGTCTCCCGTCGTACCAGGGCTGCGTCGAGGGTCGCGCGGGCGGCCAGCGCCGACGCCTTCAGGTCGAAGGCGTGCGCGAGGTCCTGGAAGCCGGCGATGTCCGGATGGACGCCGACCTGCGTGATCCGTTCCTCGACCTCGGTCAGTTCCGCGATCCCGGCCCGCAGCCCGTCCTCGTCGCGAACGACGCCGGCCCGCGCCGTCATGGTGTCGCGGAGGGCGCGCTGCAGGGCGCGGACGTTCTCCGGACCGTCGTTCGTCAGCAGCTGGTCGATCTCCGCGCGCGCTTCGCCGACGGCGTCGGCCGAACGCCGCTGGGCCTCGCGGCCGCTCGAGTACTTCGCGGCTTCCTCGGCGACGATCCGGCCGAAGACCAGCAGCTCGATCAGCGAGTTGCCGCCGAGCCGGTTCGCGCCGTGCAGTCCGCTCGCGGCCTCGCCGATCGCCCACAGACCGTCGACGCCGGTGCCGTGGTCCTCGGGACGCACCCAGACGCCGCCCATCGAGTAGTGCGCGGTCGGCGCGATCTCGATCGGCTGCTTGGTGATGTCGAGCATCTGCAGTTCGAGCAGCGTCTGGTACACCCGCGGCAGCCGCCGCATGATCGTCTCGCGGGGGAGGTGCGACACGTCCAGCCAGACACCGCCGTTCGGCGTACCACGACCCTGGGCGATCTCGGTGTACTCCGCGAGCGCGACCCGGTCCCGGGTGGACAGCTCCATCCGTTCGGCGTCGTACCGGGCCATGAACCGTTCGCCGAGCGCGTTGCGCAGCTGGCCGCCTTCGCCGCGGGCGGCCTCGGAGACGAGCGTGCCCGCCGCGTTCTCGGGTTCGATCAGGCCGGACGGGTGGAACTGGACGAGCTCGGGGTCGCGCAGCTTCCCGCCCGCGAGGACAGCGAGCCGGAACGCGTCGCCGGTGTTCTCGTCACGGCGGGACGACGTACGGCGCCAGATCCGGGTGTGACCGCCCGCGGCCAGGATCACCGCGTCGGCGTGGATCAGGTAGCGCCGGCCGGTCGTCAGGTCGAAACCGTAGGCGCCGAAGACCGCGTTGTCCTTCACCAGGATCCGGGTCACGTAGACCGTGTCCAGGATCGGTACGCCGAGCTGGACCGCCCGGTTGATCAACGTGCGCTGGATCTCCAGGCCGGTGTAGTCGCCGGCGAACGCGGTCCGGCGGTACGTGTGCGCGCCGAAGAACCGCTGCGAGATCCGGCCGTCGGCCTCGCGCGCGAACGGCATACCCCAGCGCTCGAGGTCCTCGATCCCGCGCGCGGCGCCCTGGGCGACGATCTGCACGGTGACCGGGTTCGCGAGCAAGTAGCTCTCCTGGAGCGTGTCGGCCGCGTGCTGCTGCCAGGTGTCCTGGTCGTCCATGGTGGCGAGCGCCGCGTTGATACCGCCGGCGGCCAGCGAGGTGTGCGCGTCGGACCGCGGGCGCTTGCCGAGGGCAAGAACTTCGACCCCCTGCTCGGCCAGCTCGATCGCCGCTCGAAGCCCGGCACCACCGGTCCCGATCACCAGGACGGACGTGGCGATCTGCTGTTCGGTGATGCTCATCTGTTCTCCTTCACGAGTGTTGGGTGGACTCATGAAGAAGGACACCGCAGAGTGTGCTTGTGTGACTGTCTTCCTGGTCACACAAGGACTGTCTGTTAGGTCTCGATGTCACATCCGGCGGGGCCGAGGTGTCTTACCTGTGAGAAGTCGACGGACGGAGAGAGCAGTGCGCAGGATCTTGGTGGTGGGCGGCGGGTACGCCGGGTTCTACACGGCGTGGAGGCTGGAGAAGAAGCTGCGGCGTGGTGAGGCCGAGGTGGTCGTCGTCGACCCGCGGCCGTACATGACGTACCAGCCGTTCCTGCCCGAGGTGGTCGCCGGTTCCGTGGAGGCCCGGCACGCGGCGGTGTCGCTGCGCCGGAACCTGAAGCACACGAAACTCGTGGCCGGCATGGTCACCGGCATCTCGCACGCCGACAAGACCGTGACGATCCACCCGGCCGACGGGCCCGACTACCAGTTGACGTACGACGTGATCGCGGTGACCGCCGGTGCGGTGACGCGGACGTTCGACGTACCGGGCGTGGCCGATCGGGCGATCGGGATGAAGCACGTCGAGGAAGCCGTGGCGATCCGGGACCGGCTGTTCACCGCCTTCGACGAGGCGGCCGGGCTGGAGCCGGGGCCGCGGCGGCGCAAGCTGCTGACGGTCACGTTCGTGGGCGGCGGGTTCTCCGGCGTCGAAGGGTTCGCCGAGCTGCTGTCGCTGGCCCGGTCGCTGCTGAAGAAATACCCGGAGCTGTCCGAGGACGATCTCGCGTTCCACCTGGTCGAGGCGACCGGGCGGATCCTGCCCGAGGTGAGCGACAAGCCCGGCGAGTGGGTGGTGAAGATGCTCGAGAAGCGCGGCGCGGCCGTGCACCTGAACACCTTTATGCAGTCGGCCGACGACGGGCACGTGGTGCTGTCGGACGGGACGGAGTTCGACTCGGAGCTGATCGTGTGGACCGCCGGCAACGCCGCGACCCGGCTGCTGCGCAACCACACCGATCTGCCGCACAACGAACGCGGACTCGTCCAGGTGCGGGCGGACCTGCGGATCGGGACCGAGACCGAGGTGATCCCGGACGCGTGGGCGGCCGGCGACGACGCGGCGGTCCCGGATCTCGCCTCAGGCAAGGGCTACACCGTCCCCAACGCGCAGAACGCCGTACGGCAGGGCAAGGTGCTGGCGAAGAACCTGCTGCGGTCGCTGCGTGGACGGGAACCGAAGAACTACGTGCACCACAGCCTCGGCGTGATCGCGACGCTCGGCCTCGGGAGCGGGATCTTCCAGTACAAGCGGATCGTCATCAAGGGTCTGCTGGCCTGGTTGATGCACCGCGGGTACCACGTGCTCGCGGTCCCGACGTGGGACCGGAAGATGCGGGTGCTGTCGATCTGGCTGGTGGCGTTCTTCTACGGCCGCGACATCGTGTCGCTGGCGTCCGTGCAGAGCCCGCGCGAGGCGTTCGCGAGTGAAGCCAAGAAGACCGAGGCCACGACAGAAACGGTGCGCGTCAGCTGATGCGGGCGAGGCGACCGTCCTGCTGGACCCGGACGGTCGCCTTGCGGGTGCCGACGGTCAGGTCGACGAAGAACATGCCGCTGACGGTTCGGGTCTTGTAGGTGACGGCTTCGGTCGAGCCTGCCGGGACGATTGCGGACAGGATGGTCGCGGTCGTCCCGTTGCGGTTGAACTTGACCACGGGCGCCGACTGGCGGTGGAAGATGTCGGGGTAGTACCAGCCCTGGACCGGGTCCTGCTGTCCCTGGACGACGGTGATGCCGTCGGCGGCCGGCTGCTGCTGGTACGGGATCTGCAGCAGGTACGTCCTGGACTTGGTGCCACTGGCGACGGCGGTCGTCGGCGACTGGACCCTCACTTTCTGATCGGGCGCTAGGTGCCAGAGCGTCTCGTACCGCTGCGTGTCGGTCGCCTGGCCGCGGTCGAGCGTGATGATCAGATCGGGGTCCTTCAGCACGAGTACGTCGCGTTTCCGGGTCACGCCCGGCGCGGGGGAGTCAGCGAGCGAGTACGACTCCCAGGTCGGTGTGATCGACGCGCGGACCAGTTGCGTCGCCACGCTCGCGGTGTCGGCCGACGGGATGGTCATCACGTTGTGCGCGGCCTGGCTCTTCGACCACGCCTGCCATTTGTCGAGCTGGTACCCGGAGTGCCCGGGGTCGATCAGCACGTCCCGTCCGTGCGACGCGTACGTGATCGACATGTGGTCGTCATGACCGTGCAGCGTCCGCGCGGCGCCGTACCGGATGCTGTATGTCGACTCCTGCGCGAACGGCCGCGTCTCGCCCCAGCCGGTCCGGCCGAACACGTAGCCGGCGTCGAAGACCGCGACCCGCTTGGACGGTCTCGTCCCCTTCTTCCCGAGCGAAGCGACGTAGTCGAGTGCGGTCCCGGCCGCACCGGTCGGCTTCTGCCGTACGGCGTCACCGACCTGCGGCAACTCACCCGTGGACTTGGTCGAGAGCGCCAGCCATTCCGACAGGGCGGCCCGTCGCTGGGCGATCACCGGTCCGGGGTTCGACCCGCACCGCTGCAGGGCGGTCGTCGCGCGACCCCACAACAGGTAGTTGAACATCGCGTACCCGACCGACTGCTCGTTCGTGGAGCCCTGCGTGTCGATCGCCTTCGTGATCGCCTCGGACAACCGATTCACGGCCAGTGCTTTCAGCTCCGGCCGCTTCAACGTGCACCCGACGCCGAACAGCGCGATGCTCTCGTCGGTCCCGTGGTTCGACGGACCGCTCCAGTTCACGATCATGAACTGGGCGTGGTCGATCAGCGCCTTGTCGAGCCAGGCGTACTGGGTGGGCAACTTGGTGACCTTGAGGGCGGTGAGGACGGCCTGGCGGGCGCACAGCAACACGTTGGTCCGGTGCATCGTGGCCTCCCACGCACCGACATCGCCCTTCCAGGTGTACGGGTTGTCCTGCACCCAGTCGCGGATGATCGCCATCGAGTGGTTCAGCGCCTTACGATCGCCCTTCGCGCCCGCCTCGATGCCCTTGCCCAGCCAGCGCAGCGAGTGCAGCCACATGTACCAGCTCGGCTTCTGATACGGGTTCGACCGCCAGTTGACATCGCCGTTCCCGTTGCCGACCTTGTACGGCGGGTCGTCGCCCCAGGAGAACGTGTCGGTCATCAGCATCGGCAGCGGAAGCTGGATGCCGCTGTAGCCGGGGCACTCGTACGTGCCGGTGTTCACGACCGGGGTCGACGGCGGGGGAGTTGCCGGGGTGTCGACGCCCGGCAGCGGCTCTTCGCTCGAGGTCGAGTCGGGGACGCTCGGTTTCGGGGTGGGGCGCGGGCTGGGGGTCGACGGCGTCGGCGATCCGGTGGCGACAGGCGCCGTACCGCGGTCGCGGGCACCCGGCATCAGCACGAAGACGGCACCGGCGAAGGCGACACCGCAGACCAGCACGCAGACAAGCGTCAGCGCGACGGTCCTGCCCCACCGCCTCGTCGGCTCCGGCACTCGCCCCCCTCTCCCGAACAAGAACGCTCCGAGCCACCCGATCCGTTGCGTCCGGCCCCCGGTTCGATTGGATCACGAATCGCGGGCCGCCGCGGCTACGAGGGCCGGGGTACGGCGGCCGAACGCGGTGACGCAGAGGCCGGCGATGCTCGCGGCGGCGGCGACGATCGCGCAGGTGACGAAACCGCCGGCGAGGTCGTGCGCGGTGCCGAGGAGCGGGCCGAACGTCGCGACGCCGATCGCCGCGCCGATCTGCCGGGACGTGTTGAACGCGGCCGAGGCGGCGCCGTGCAGGCCGGGTTCGACCGCGGCGATGGACTGGGCGGTCATGGTCGGAACGAGCAGACCGGAGCTGAACCCGATCGGGATCAGCGCGAGCACCATCGGCCAGACCGCGGACGACGTACTGGCCCAGGCGAGTGCTAGCAGCGCTAGGGTCAGGACCGCCTGCCCGATCGCAAGCACCGCCGGTCGGCCGAGGCGGCGGGCGAGCGGCGCCGACCCGAGGTTCGCGATCGAGATCAGGCCGGTCAACGGCAGGAACAGCAGCCCGGTGACGAGTGCGCTGAGGTGGCGCCCCTGCTGGAGCAGCAGGCTCATCGAGAACAGCACGCCGTAGAAGGCGAAGTTCAGCAGCGTTCCCTGCAGCGCGGCGGTCGCGAAGCCGCGTTCGGCGTACAGCTTGAGCGGAAGCAGCGGTACCCGGACGGAACGTTCGACCACGATGAAGGCGACCAGGCCGGCAACGGTCAGCAGGCTCGCGCCGAGAACTGCGGGATCACGCCAGCCGCGCGTCGGCGCCTCGATCAACGCGAACACCAGCCCGCCGATGAACGCGGTCGCCGTTGCCATCCCGGCCAGGTCGAGCCGCCGGGTACGCCTGAGCACAGCCGGCATCGAGCGCAGGGCCCAGAGCGCGGCGGGGATGCCGATCACCACGTTGACCGCGAAGACGGCACGCCAGTTCGCGAGCGCGACGAGACCGCCGCCGAGCAGCGGACCGGCCGCCATCCCGGCGCCGCCGGCCGCGGCCCACCAGCTGACCAGGCGATGGCGCGCGTGTTCGTCGGTCGCGGACGCGGTCGCGAGGACGAGCGCGCTGGGGAGGAGGAGGGCGGAGCCCGCGCCCTGGACGAGCCGGGCGAGGTTCAGCATCAGCATCGAACCGGCCATCGCGCAGACCGCCGACGCGAGTGTGAACACGAGCAGTCCGGTGAGGAACGCACGCTTCGCGCCGATCGCGTCGGCGATCGCGCCGGCGCCGAGCATCAGTGCGGCGAACGACAAGGTGTAGGCGTTCAGCGACCACTCGAGCTCGGCGCGGGACGCGTTCAGGTGGGTCGCGAGTTGGGCGAGGGTGACGTTCACGATCGTGCTGTCGACGAAGACCATGAACGAGGCGATGAGCGCGAGCGCGACGACCGACCGGCGGTGCTGCAGGGGCATGCCGTCCACCCTACGTCGCTGTTCGATGTACGTCGAACAATATCTCGGTAGGCGGGACCCGTTGACCTCCCGGCGGTGGCTGGCTACGGTGCTGGAAATCGATTTCTCCCCCCGCGCCGGAGGCGCGAATCGATAGAGCCGTCCCGCTGAGGAGAACGCGAATGACGACGCATGAACTGCCGCCCGGTTGTGCGAATCGATCCTGTGCCGGTGACTGCCCCCGGGCCCACCTGAGTCGCCGGACCTTCATCTCCCTGAGCGCTGCCGCGGTGGGTGCTCTGGCTGTCCCAGGTCAGGCGCTAGCAGCGCTAGCGGCGCCGCCAGAGCGCGAGCCGGCGGTGTTGTTCGAGCGCGGTACGCCGACGACGTACACCGGTGCCGCGCTGCCCAGGATCGGGATGCCGGTCGGCGGCGGGACGACGGGGCAGGTGTACCTGGCCGGCGACGGGCGGCTGTGGGCCTGGGACATCTTCAATCCGTCCTCGTTCCCGCTCGGCGGCGCGGACTTCTCAGGCCACAACTACGCCTTCCCGCTGTCCGCCGATCAGCCCGGTGCCTCTCAGTTCGGGCAGGGGTTCGCGCTCCGGACGACGACCCGCGGGCAGACCACGACGCGGACGGTCGACGCGGCGGGGTTCGAGGACGTCCGGTTCACCGGTTCGTACCCGATCGGGCGGGTCGCGTACGCCGATCCTCAGAGCCCGGTGTCTGTGCGGTTGGAGGCCTTCTCGCCGTTCGTTCCGCTGGCCACACTGGACTCGACGCTGCCCACGACGATCATGGCGTTCACGCTGCGGAACACGACCTCGGCGTCGGTGCACGCGACGCTGCTCGGGTACGCCGAGAACCCGGTCTGCATCGACAGCCGGCTCCGGCAGCCCACGACGCTGCAGGCGCGCGCGTTCACCGGCGGGATCCAGTTCGGGGCGATCGACAACACCGGCGCGGAGCAGGGCGACATTCTGTTCGAGGACTGGGAGAAGGACACGTACGACGGCTGGACCGTCATCGGGGACGCGTTCGGTGCGGGCCCGGTGCGGCCCGTCGACGTACCGAATCTGATGAAGCGGTTCGGCGACCTGAACGTGTCGGGGACGCGGTTCGTCACGTCGTACGACTTCCGGGGCGGCGCGAACGACGGGTCGACCGGGAAGCTGACGAGCCGGGAGTTCACGATCGAGCGCCGGTACGTCGCGGTCGGCGTGAGCGGCGGCCGGCATCCCGGCGAGACGTGCGTGAACGTTGTCGTCGACGGGCAGGTCGTGGCGTCGGCGACCGGTGACGAGAGCGAGCCGCTGGTTGCGCAGATGCTGGATCTCGGCGCCTTCGCTGGGAGGATTGCTCACATCGAGATTGTTGACAATCAGACCGGCGGTTGGGGTCATGTCAGCTGCGACGCGATCGTGTTCACGGATCGGCCGGACATCGTGTTCGAGACCTGGGACCGGCCGACGTACGACGGGTGGACTGTGACGGGTGACGCGTTCGGTGCTGGCCCGGTGACCGCGGCCGAGACGCCGGACGGGTTCCGGCGGCCGTTCGGGGTGCGCACCGAGTTGAACGTGAGTGGGCGGTTCGTCACGTCGTACAACTTCCGCGAGACCGGTGACCCGGATCGGTTCACCGGCTCGCTGACCAGCCGCGAGTTCGTGATCGAGCGGCGGTTCGTCACGGCGTGGGTCGGCGGCGGGCACCACAAGGGGGAGACGTGTCTGAACGTCGTGGTCGACGGGAAGGTGGTGGCTTCGGCGACGGGGACGGATATCGAGCCGCTGACCGCGGTGTCGATGGATGTGGGCCAGTACGCCGGTCGGAATGCACGCATTCAGATTGTCGACAATCACACCGGCGGCTGGGGCCATGTCAACGTCGACCGGATCCTGTTCAGCGACCGCCCGATCCGCCGCCAGCCAGTCGCGGACCGCCCCGACGGTGGCACCTTCGCGCTCGCCGCCCTCACCCCTGGAGCGCCTGGACCCGCCGGAGCTCCTGGAGCCGCCGGTGCTTCTGGAGCCGCCGGTGCCGCCGGTGCCGCGGGTGCCGCTGGAGGTCGCGGGCTGGGTGTGGTCACTCGGCCGTCGATTGCGGACTGGTCGTCGGTTGATGCGCTCTTCGACTCGGCCGACGGTCCCGCCGATGCGGACGGGCCGCAGGCCGGGTCCGTCGCGGTGAGTGTGACGCTGGCGCCGGGGGAGTCGCGGACGATCCGGTTCGCCTACGGATGGTTCTTCCCGAACCCCGAGCGTGAGCTGTTCGCCGAACTCGTCGGCGCCTCAACCTTCCGCCGGCACTACGCGACCCGCTTCTCGAACGCACGTCAGGTCGTCGAGTACGTCGGCAAGCACGCGAACCGCCTCGAGCGCGACACGAAGCTCTGGGCGAAGACCTGGTACGAAGACTCGTCCCTGCCGTACTGGTTCCTCGAACGAACCCTCGCAACAGCGTCCACCATCGCCACGAGCACCTGCTACCGCTGGGACGACGGCCGCTTCTACGCCTGGGAGGGGACGTACTGCTGCGCCGGCACCTGCGAGCACGTGTGGAACTACGCGCAGACGATCGGCCGCCTGTTCCCCGACCTGGAACGCGACACCCGCGAGCGCGTCGACCTCGGCATCGCGTTCCGGCCGAGCGGCGAGATCGGCAACCGCGGTGAGGCCGGCGACGCGTCGACCTCGTTCGCCGACGGGCAGACCGGGACGATCCTGCGGATCTACCGCGAACACCAGATGAGCAAGGATTCGACGTTCCTGCGCAGGGTCTGGCCCCGCGTGCGCACGGCTGTCGAGTTCCTGATCACGCACCGGGACGGGCCGGACGAGGACGGGATCTTCCGCGGCAGCCAGTGGAACACGCTCGACACCGAGTGGTTCGGCGAGGTGCCGTGGATCAGCGGCCTGTACGTCGCCTCGCTCCGGGCCGCCGCCGCGATGGCGGGCGAGGTCGGCGACGATGCCGGCGCGGCCCGATACGCGGCGATCGCCGAACGCGGGTCGGCGTACCTGGCCGAGACGTTGTGGAACGACGAGTACGGGTACTACGTGCAGAAGGTCGATCCGGCGCATCCGACCGCCGAGAACAGCAACCGTGGGTTGTTCATCGACCAGATGTACGGGCAGACGTACGCGGCACAGCTCGGACTACCGCGGGTCTTCCCGGCCGACCAGGCGCGCACCGCGCTCGGGCAGTTGTACGAGACGAACTTCCGGGCCGACCCCGGGACGTACCGGCCGCCGGGCATCGGGGCCGGGCGGGTGTACACGACCGAGGGGGAGAGCGGCGTGATCATGGCGACCTGGCCGCACGGCGGGTCGGCCGAGACACGCGGTCTGATGTACTTCAACGAGGTGTGGACCGGGCAGGAGTACCAGTTCGCCGCACACCTGTTCTCCGAGGGCATGACCGCCGAGGCCCTGGCCGTCACCCGCGCGATGTACGAACGCTATTCGGCCGAAAAACGCAATCCCTACAACGAGATCGAAGCCAGCGACCACTACGCCCGCGCCATGATGAGCTACGGCACCTACCTGGCCGCCTGCGGCTACGAACACCACGGCCCCAAGGGCCACCTCGGCTTCGCCCCCCGCCTCCACCCCGAAGACTTCCGCACCGCCTTCACCACCGCCGAAGGCTGGGGCCTGTACCTCCAACGCCGTACCCCCGCCACCCTCACCGCCTCGGTCGAGCTCCGCTACGGCCGCCTGACCCTGACCACCCTCGCCTTCGAAACCACCAAGCCCGCACACCACGCCGAGGTCCGCGTCGGCCACAACCGCCTCCCCGCCCAGCTAGTTGCCACCGGCAACCGCGCCGTAGTCACCCTGACCAGGCAGGCAACGCTCGCAGCCGGCCAGACCCTGGACATAACGCTCAGGTAGTCCTGCCTGGCGCTCTTTGTGCACCAGGTCCGTACAGCAACGACCTCGGCGCACGGATCTGGCGCACAAAGACGACCTCCGACTCGCCCGAGGCGGTCTCGGTGTACGGATCTGGCGCACAGAGCGGCACCTCGCGACCGGTCTCGGCGATCGCCGAGACGACTGCCCCGGCTCGCCACTGACCCGGCGTCGGTCGGTCAGGCGGCGGCGGCGCGGTCCCCAGTCCCGGCACGTACATTCCGCCACACAAGGCAGCTGCGGAACTCCTCGGGCACCGGCACACTCCGCCAGGGCAGGTCCGCGTGCCGGCCCGCGGATCGCGGGGACCGAGTGAGTGGGGTCAGATTGTCGCGAAGGAGGGCGGGCCGGTACCGGTGTCGTTCGTGGCCCGGTTCCGCACCGATGAGTACTCCGGCGGCTCGTCGCCCCAGACCGCGAATCGAGCTGCCTCCGCCCGCGTCTGCTCGTCGGCGTGCCAGCGGCTCGGTCCGACAGTTGGTGCGGAAGCCGCGGGCAGGTCGGTCCCACCCCACGGATCGTCCGCTGGGGTTGAGGTCTGGGCCCTCGGGGTTCCCGTGGACGTGAGTCCGCCGTCCGATGGACCAGAGCGCGTGGGCTGCCCGTCCAGCGACTCGTGCGCCCGGGATGCGTCCGCTGGATCAGGGCGCGTGGGGCGATCACCCGGGGGCTTATGCCCTCGGGATGCGTCGTCCGTTGGATCCAGGGGTCTGGGGCGTCCCTCTGGCTCGCGTGCCTGGGATACCTCGTCCGCTGGTCTGTGTGGACGGGGTGGTGGGTCGGCCCAGGTGGGTCTGGTGACGTGGACTTGGCCGTTGGTGATGGTGATGGTCCAGTGGCCGTGGTGCAGGTCGGTGTGGTCGCGGCGGCACAGCAGAACGAGGTTCTCGATCTTGGTTTCGCCGCCGTCGATCCAGGAGATGAGGTGATGTGCGTCGCACATGACCGGTGGCGCGTTGCAGATCACGCAGCCGCGGTCGCGGGTGTTCAGGGCGCGGCGGATGGCCTTGGTGACGAGGCGT
>NZ_SJKA01000015.1 GCF_004331435.1 Kribbella sindirgiensis | reverse complement strand
CCCCGCGAACGACCACTCAGAACTCAGGAATCACCAAGGCGTTCCGGTCGGTGGTTCGGCCGCCCGCGGGGCACACACCTAACCTAAATGTCGGTGGGGGCGGTTACGGTCGGTTGGGTGCTGACGCTGCTGCGGTACGGAGTGCGGGTTGCCCCTGGCGGAACGCTTCTGACGATGGGTCTGGCTGTCCTCGGTTCGGTGCTGGGGATGGCGGTCACGTTGCTGACCGGTCAGGTCGTCGGGGCGGTTCCAGGGGTGATCGACGGCGGCCCGGACGCGATGCCGATCGGTGAGTTCAGTTGGCTGCTGGGCGGCCTGCTCGCGGTCTTCGTCATCGACAGTCTGACCCCGGCACTGCATCAGGTGGCGTCCTTGGTGATGGACGCCGGCGTGGTCCGCGCGATCGGTACCGGCATCACCCAGCCGCTGCTCGAGCCGCGCCGGATCGAGCATCTCGAGGACTCCGAAGTACTCGACGTCCAGGAGCGCGCGAAGGGTCAGGGCGGCTTCCATCTCGCACAGGGGCTCGGGCAGTTGCCCTGGCTGATCGCGAGCCGGGTGACGCTGGTCGGTTCCGCGGTGATCGTCGGCGCGATGTTCGCGTGGTGGGTGGCCGCGATGCTGGTCGCGGTCACGATCCTCCTGGAGTGGTACGGCGGTCGCCTGATCGAGCGTGAGGTCGACGTCTGGTGGGGCAACACGGAGGAGCAGCGCCGGGCGCACTACTTGTTCAACCTCGGGATGCGGGACGCGCCGAAGGAACTGCGCGTGTTCGGTCTGCACAAATGGCTCGTCGAGCGGTACGTCGGCGACTGGACGGCCGGCTACCGCCCGGTGTGGGCGCGCCGCAAACGGAACGCGAAGTGGTCGCTGCTGATCGGCGGCGTCCACCTGATCGCGAACGGCGTCGCGATCCTCGCAGTCGGTCGCGCCGCCTACAACGGCACGCTGCCGCTCACGCAGGTCGCGACCACGCTGCCGGCGATCCTCGCGATCGGTCAGGCGAACAACGGGTACGGCGTCGCGCAGGTACGGCGCGGACTCTCGGCGTACCGCGCGATGCGGGACCTCCCGGCGACGATCGCCGAACGGCACCCGGAACCGGTCGTGAGCACGAAGCACCGGATCGAGACGATGCCGGCCCGCGAGATCCGGTTCGAGAAGGTGAGCTTCCACTACCCGGGCTCCGACCTCGCCGTACTCCGCGACCTCGACCTCACGATCCGCGCGCACGAAGCGCTCGCGCTGGTCGGCGTCAACGGCGCCGGCAAGTCCACCCTGGTGAAGCTGCTCGGCGGCGCGTACCGGCCGACGAGCGGCCGGATCCTCGTCGACGGCGTCGATCTCGCGGACCTGGACCTGGCCGCGTGGCAGCGGCGGGTGGCGGCGATCGTGCAGGACTTCCTGCGGTTCCCGTTGTCGGTGACGGACAACGTCGTGTTCGGCGCGGTCGAGCGCGCGGGTGACGAGCTCACGCTCGCCAGGGTCGCGCGCGAGTCCGGGATCGACGACGTGGTGCGCCGCCTGCCGAAGGGCTGGGACACCGTGCTGGACAAGACGTTCGACGGCGGCGTCGACCTGTCCGGTGGCGAGTGGCAGCGGGTCGCGCTGGCCCGGGCGTTGTTCGCGGTGCACGCGGGCGCGGGTGTCCTGGTGCTGGACGAGCCGGCCGCCGCGCTCGACGTACGCGCCGAGGCGGAGCTGGTCGAGCGCTATCTGGAGCTGACCTCCGGGGTGGCGTCGCTGATCATCTCGCACCGGTTCTCGGTGGTGCGCAACGCGGACCGGATCTGTGTGCTGTCCGACGGCCGGATCGTCGAGGACGGCACGCACGAGGAGCTGCTGGCCCACGACGGCGAGTACGCCGGGATGTTCCGGCTGCAGGCCGAGCGCTATGTCACGGGGACGGAGCCGGTCGATGCGTAGTCTGCGGATCCTCTGGCTGTGGCTGTCCACCTCCTTCCGGGCCGCGCCCGGTCTGATGGCGATCTCGACCGTGCTGGTCGCGGCGCGCGCGATCACGGCACCGACCCAGACGTACGGCGTGAGCCGGCTCGTCGACGGGATCGCGGCGGACCGGTCGAGCACGATCGCGCTGGGGATCGCGATCATCGTCGGCGGCCTCGCGGTGTCGTTCCTCGCCGACGGACTCGGGTGGCCGTTGCAGGACACCGCGCAGGAGCGGATGGCCGGCCGCGTGCACGCGGACCTGCTGGACGTGACGACCGGGATCCCCGGGTTGTCGCACCACGAGCGTCCTGACGTCGCCGACCGGCTAGAGCTGGTGCGCGAGAAGGCGTGGCGGATGGGCGTCGGCGCCGAGGTGCTGTTGTGGGCGTTCGGGACGGTGACCAACACCATCACCGTCCTCACGCTGCTCGGGTCGGTCCATCCGGTGCTGCTCCTGCTGCCGTTGCTGGGCGGTGCGCGGATCTGGTCGGCGTACCTGAGCAGCACGCGGCAGAGCAAGGCGTGGGAGGACTCGATGCCGCAGGAGCGGCTCGTCGACAAGCTGATCGAGATGGCGAAGGACCCGCGGACCGGCCTGGAGCTGCGGGTGTTCGGGCTCGGAAAGGTGTTGCTGGACAAGATCTTCGCGTTGCAGACGCAGCGGTTCGACCGCCGGGTCGAGGCCGCGCGCTGGGGCGGCAAGGTGGACGGCTCGGTGCGGCTCGCGTTCGGTCTCGCGTACGCCGCGGCGATCGTCTGGGTCGTGGTGCGCGCCCGGCACGGGCAGGCGTCGGCGGGTGACGTCGTCCTCGTCCTGCTGCTCGCGCCGCAGGTCGATCAGATGACCGGCGGTATCGCGCAGAACGTGTACTGGGTCGGTGAGGTCGTGCGCAGCTTCGGCCGGTACGACTGGCTGCGCGAGTACGCGAAGCAGAACTCGTGGCGGTCCAGCGTCGCGGCGGCGCCGGACCGGATCACGACCGGTATCGAGCTGCGCGATGTCGGATTCTCGTATCCTGGTTCGGATTCCGCGGTCCTCAGCGACCTGAACCTGACTGTCCCGGCCGGTTCGGCCGTCGCGCTGGTGGGGGAGAACGGCGCCGGTAAGACCACGCTGGTCAAGCTGCTCGCCCGGATGTACGACCCGACCACCGGGAAGATCCTCGTCGACGGTGTGGACCTGGCGACGGTCCAGCCGGACGCGTGGCGGTCGCAGCTGTCGGCGGGGTTCCAGGACTTCGTGAAGTTCGAGTTCACCGCGCGGGAGGTCGTCGGGATCGGCGACGTCGAGCGGGCGGCCGACGAGGGCGCGGTCCGGACGGCTGTCGTACGCGGCGATGCCGAGTCGGTGATCGCCGGGCTGCCGCGCGGGCTGGACTCTCAACTGGGCAAGAAGTTCACCGACGGCGTCGAACTGTCCGGCGGGCAGTGGCAGCGGCTCGCACTGGCCAGGGCGTTCATGCGCGAGCGCCCGCTGCTCCTGCTGCTCGACGAGCCGACCGCGGCCCTCGACCCGGAGGCCGAGCACCGCCTCTACGAGCAGTACGCGTCCGCCGCGAAGATCGCCGCGGCCGAGACCGGCGGCATCACCGTGCTGGTCTCGCACCGCCTCTCCACGGTCCGCATGGCCGACCTCATCGTGGTCATGCACAACGGCCGCGTCGAAGAGGTCGGCACCCACGAGGACCTCCTCACCGCCGGCGGCCGCTACGCCGAACTCTTCGAACTCCAGGCCCGCGCATACCGCTGACCGCCCGGGCACCGACAGGACGTGTCGAGTGGCTGGGTAGTGCACCTGAGCGTGATCGCGCGCGCGTACGGCGTCCCACCGGTGCTCTACCCGTCGAGCCGCCCCCGGCACCCGCACCCCGCACAGACCCCGTCGCCGCTGTCGCTCCCCAAACCAGTTCGGGGAGCCCTGCACCCCCACAACGGCACATCATCGTCCCCAAACCGGTTTGGGGAGCCCTCGCGGCCTGGGAGGTCGTGCCCCGTTTGCTTTGCTGCCGGTCCAGGGGGTGAACCCTGACAGTGGGGAAACAAAATTGCAGATCGCGACAATTTCTTTCCCACCAAGACAACTCACCCACTCCAACGACACCACACACCGTCGCCGGGGCGCCGCCGAAACCCCACCACTCGATACACCGGACCGATACCGGCAACCGGGACCACGAACTGGGGACCGGGAACAGGCGATGGTGACTGGGAACAGGCGATGGTGACTGGGGACAGGTAATACCGGGTGCCTACCCGCCATTGCCTGTTCCGCGATCCCAGGCCGGTTGATCACCAACCCACACATCGGACAGGAGAGCCGGTATTACCTGTTCCCGGCAACCAGCACCTGTCCCTACTCCCCACCGGTCGCCCCGGCTGGAGTTCGCGGTCGGCCGGTTGCGGGGGGCAGCACCTTCTGGGTGTTGGGGACAGGGAATACCAGGTGCGAGCCCACCAGAACCTGTCTTACGGGCGAGCGGATCGAACCCGGGATGCGCGACTGAGAGGGCCCTGAGAGCTGGGGTGACAGGAGTTCCCCTCAGTTCGCCAATAGTTAACCTTCGGTCCCCACTCCTAGGTATATTGCTTCCTAATGTATTAACCATGGACGCACCACCCGCTGTCCGTGCCCGCGGCATCACCAAGTACTTCGGTGAGGTCGTCGCACTCGACAGCGTCGACCTCGACGTCGCACCCGGCCAGGTCCACGGTCTGGTGGGACCCAATGGAGCCGGCAAGACCACGCTCCTCGGACTACTGCTCGGCCTGGCTGTTCCCGACCGCGGCGACCTGGAGATTCTCGGTACGCCGGTCGGGCGCGCCCTCGCCGTACCCGACGGTGTCGCCGGCTTCGTCGACGGCCCCGGCCTGTACCCGTCGATGACCGCCAAGCAGAACCTGGCCGCCCTGGCCCGGCTGCGCGGTGACCGCACGACGAACATCGACGACGCGATCGACCAGGTCGGCCTGACCGATGTGGCCGACGACCGGGTCCGCGGGTTCTCGCTCGGCATGCGTCAGCGTCTCGGCCTCGCCGCCGCGCTGCTCACCAAGCCGCGGCTGCTGATCCTCGACGAACCGTCGAACGGCCTCGACCCGGCCGGAAAGAAGCACGTGTACGGCGTCCTCACCCGGCTGGCCGCGGACGGTACGGCGGTGATGCTGTCGAGTCACCGGATGGACGATGTCGAGGCGCTCTGCTCCGAGGTGACGATCCTGTCGACCGGACGCGTCGCGTTCTCTGGCCCGATCAGCAAGCTGGCCTCGGAGGACAGCGAACTCGACTACCGCGTCCGCACCTCCGACCCGGCGGCCGCTCGTCGCATCGCCCGCGAGACCAAGGGCATCCGGCTGCGCGATCAGGAACCGGACAGCGTCGAGCTGCTGGTGATCTCGTCGGCGGTCCCGGCACTGGACGAGTTCGTGAAGCGGCTGGTCCGCGACGACATCGCCGTCCGCGAACTCGCACCGGTGGTGTCGCCACTCGAAGCCGCCTTCGTCGCCCTCACCGAGCAGCAGGAGACCAACTGATGACGGCCACCTTGACTGCCCCTGAGAGCCCGGTCGTCCGCCGAGTGCCGATCGTCCGCGGGTATCGCTTCGAGCTCGTCAAGCTACTGACGCAGTGGCGAGTCCGGGTACTGATCGTCGCGTGCTGGCTGGTGCCCGCGCTCTTCGTCGCCGTCGTGAGCCAGCAGGCCTCGCTGCCGGTCGACACGCTGTTCGGTCGCTGGATGCACGCCACCGGATGGGCCGGTCCGCTGGTCCTGCTGGGTTTCTCCGGTTCCTGGGCGTTGCCGCTGCTGACCTCGTTGATCGCCGGTGACGTCTTCGCGGCCGAAGACCGCCTCGGGACCTGGCGCCATCTGCTGGTGGCGGTCCGGTCGCCGCGCCGGATCTTCGTCGCGAAGGCGCTGTCCAGCCTGACCGTGATCCTGGTCCTGGTGATCGGCCTGGTCGTGTCGAGCACGATCAGCGGCCTGCTGGTTGTCGGCAACCGGCAGCTGATCGGTCTCGACGGTCACCTGCTCGCACCGGGCAGCGCGGCCGGCACCGTCTTCCTCGCCTGGCTGTGCGCTCTCGCCCCGACTCTCGCGCTCGCCGCGATCGGACTGCTGGGTTCGGTCGCACTCGGTCGATCGCCGATGGGTCTGTTGCTCCCGGCGGTCGTCGCGCTCGCGATGCAGATCGTTCAGCAACTGCCGGTCCCGGTCGCCTTCCGCCTCGCGCTTCCCGGCTACGCGTTCATCAGCTGGAACGGCCTCTTCACTCGTCCGGCCCAGCTCGGCCCATTCCTGATCGGCGTGATCGTCAGCCTGGTCTGGGCCTTCGTCGCGACCGGCCTCGCGTACGTGATCTTCGTACGCCGTGACTTCACCAACCCGACCGACGACGGAACCGGACGTCTCGCGTTGACGGCCGGTCTGCTGCCCCTCGTCGTACTGCTCGGGGTCACCACGGCGGCCGTCGCTCCGGGGACCGGGTTCGGGTCGGGGATCGATCAGGGCAAGGTGCAGCGGGCGCTTGCGGTCGAGTTCGCGCACCTGTACCGGCTGCAGACCAAGCAGCTGAACCGCGCCGACGTGACCGAGGCACAGTTGCAGAGCGCCGCCGAGTGCACCAAGGGCGGCGACCAGGTCGCGGCGCGCGGACCCGGCAACGACTGGCGCTGCGTCGTGAGCTGGCACATCCCCGGAGTGCAGGCGGCCGGTTCGGCGATCTACCAACTCGACATCAACCCACTCGGTCGGTACGTCGCCGACGGGGACGGACCGAAAGAAGTTAACGGCTTCTTCCTGGTCCGCACCCCGTCCGGGGACGAACCGAACCCCCTGTGGCAGTTCGACGGCAACATCGAACTGCTACCTGCCAACTGAAGCCCCAACCGAAGGGACAACTCCCATGCAGGTAACACGCCATCGCAGGCGTGACGACGAGGGCTCGCCAAGTACCCTCCGGCGGAGAGTACCACTGGTGACGGCGGGTGCCACGGCCGTTGCCGTGACCCTGGCCGGCACCGCGGTCGCCTCGACGACCGGCTTCGGTCACGACCAGGTCGGGCAGGTCACCGACAAGGGTCAGGTCATCTCGTCCGACCAGTACCTCAAGCCGATCGGCGACCGTCTCGTCCTCCAGAAGGGCAAGATCATGTCGTCCACGGTCAGCCCGGACGGCAGCCACCTGGCGGCCTCCGTGACCGACGGCGGGATGGCGCTCGCGATCATCGACCTGAAGAGCTGGAAGGTCCAGCAGTACATCGGTAACAACGCCGCCGCGGATCTCAAGATCCCCGGCAACGACGTCGGCCAGGAAGGTCCGACGTACTCGCCGGACGGTTCGCAGGTCTGGCTGGGGCAGACCGACGGCTACCGGAAGTTCACCGTGAATTCGGACGGCTCGCTCGCGAACCCGACGTTCGTGGCGATCCCGGCCGACGGCGCCAAGCACTCACTGGCGGCAGAGGCCGTGTTCTCCCCGGACAGCTCCATGGTGTACTCCGCGGTGAACGGCCAGAACCGGGTCGTCGCGATCGACACCGCGACCGGCGCGATCAAGCAGAGCTGGGCGACCGGCAACGCGCCCCGCGACCTGGTTGTCGTCGGCAACAAGCTGTACGTGAGCAACGAGGGCGGGCGGACCGCGAGGCCGGGTGACCCGACGATCAACTCGTACGGTACCCAGGTCGTCGCCAACCAGAACGCGATCACCACGACCGGTACGGTCAGCGTGATCGACCTGGCGAACCCGGCCGCCGCCGTCGGCAGCATCGATGTCGGTCTGCACCCGACCGCGTTGTACGCGAAGAACGGCGTCGTGTTCGTCACCAACACCGCCACCAACAGCGTGTCCGTCATCGACACCAAGCGCGGCAAAGTCGTCCAGACGATCGCCACCCAGCCGTGGCCGGTGGCGTCGGTCGGCTACGAGCCGGACGGTGTCACGCTGACCGACGACGGCCACTTGCTGGTGTCGCTCGGCCGCGCGAACGCCGTCGCGGTCTACAAGTACCGCAATCCGCTCGAGCCGGTCAGCTACGTCGGCCTGCTGCCGACGGACTACTTCCCGGCGGAGCTCGCGCAGGTGGGCAAGGACATCGTGGTGTCCAACACCCGGGGCATCGACGCCCGCCGCGAGACGACCGCCGCGGGGCACAGTACGCACGACACCACGTCGAGCCTGACCAAGTTCCAGTTGCCCGACGACCACGCGATCGAGAAGTACACGCAGACGGTCTTCGACCAGAACGGCTGGACGAAAGGCTCCGCCCAGGTCGCCACGGACAGCGGCCACCGGAACCCTGTGCCCGTTCCGGCCAAGCTCGGCGACCCGTCGACGATCAAGCACGTCTTCCTGATCGTCAAGGAGAACCGGACCTACGACCAGCTGTACGGCGACATCCCCGAGGGCAACGGCGATCCGGCGCTGGCGCAGTACGGCGAGAACGTCACGCCGAACCAGCACGCGCTGGTCAAGCAGTTCGGGCTGTACGACAACACCTACGACATCGGCACGAACTCCGCCGAGGGGCACAACTGGCTGATGCAGGCCGACAATCCGGAGTACACCGAGTCCTCGGCCGGTGAGTACCTGCGCAGCTACGACACCGAGAACGATGCCCTCGGCCACCAGAAGAGCGGTTTCCTCTGGACCGGTGTGCAGGCGGCCGGCAAGTCGGTGAAGAACTTCGGTGAGTTCCTGTCGATCGAGCAGAAGCCCGCCGACGGCACCTGGCAGAACTACTACTGCGACACCAAGAACATCATCGCGACCGGGGCGGACACCAAATACCCGATCACGACCGGGTCTGCGATCCCGTCCCTGAACAAGGTGTCGGTGCAGGGCTTCCCGCAGTTCGACACCAGCGTCCCGGACATCTACAAGACCGAGATCTGGCGTAAGGACTTTCTCAAGAACGGTCCGGCGAACCTGAACATGTTCTGGCTCTCCAACGACCACACCGGTGGTCCGGCCAACGGTCCGGCGCAGGTTGCCGACAACGACCTGGCCACCGGCCGGATCGTCGACCAGATCACCCACAGCAAGTACTGGAAGGACTCGGCGATCTTCGTCGTCGAGGACGACTCGCAGGCGGGTCTCGACCACGTCGACGGGCATCGGGCGCCGATCCAGATCATCAGCCCGTACGCGCAGCACGGTGCGGTGGACAGCCACTACTACACGCAGATCATGATGATCCGGACGATCGAGCAGATCCTCGGGACGAAGCCGATGAACCAGAAGGACACCGCGGCCACCCCGATGTTCGGCGCGTTCACCAGCAAGCCGAACTACACGCCGTTCACGGCGCTCCCGAACCGGGTCGCACTGACCGACGGCCTGAAGACCCCTCCGTCCTGCGGTCTCGACGTGCCGGCGGCGCAGAACCCGGCGGTCGCCGCGGCGCCGACGGTGACCGTCCCGGCCGGTATGGAGTCGATGGCGGCGCAGTGGTCGGCTTGGAAGGACCACCAGCGGACCACCGGCCCGAACGCTCGCGCCGACTTCGCGAACCCGGCCCAGATGAACCACTACAACTGGTACGAGGCGCACAACTGGTCCCTGCCGTACCCCGGCGAGACCCAAATCGTCGACCCGCAGAACGTTCCTGGCGCGGTGATCCCGGCCGCCGAGAACGACGGCTGACACCTTCGACCGGTAGAAAGTACGCATGCCTGAACGACCGTCGCGGGCGTCGGCCCGGATCGAGCAACCCGCCGATCCGGCCGACGTCCGCGCCGTCGGTTACGGCCCGGACGACGTACCTGTGGTGCCGGACAAGTACGCCGGCCTGCCGGTGCACAAGGAAGCGTCCGGGCGCGGCGACCACTGGAACGCGCAGCTGATGGAGCCGGAGCCGGCGTCGGTGTACCTCGTCGACGACCGCTACCTGTACGTCACCGACGACCACGGCCGGGTGGCGCACGCCGAGGGCTGGCTCGGCTGGTTGCCGGCGAAGGAGAACGACGAGCGCCGAAACCTCGAGGCGCAGCGGGAGGCGGGAGAGCCCGACCGGCAGCGCACGGACGACGGCGGGCATCTGTTCGCGACCAAGTTCGCGGGCCCGGGGGAGTCGATCAACCTCACCGCCCAGTCGCAGGAGCAGAACCGGGCGGTGAAGGGCAGCGAGAACTGGCGCCGGATGGAGGAGACCTGGCAGGCCCTGCGGACCTCAGGTGTCCAGGTGCACGCCGCGATCGACGTCAAACATCCGAACGGTACGACGCGCCGCCCGTCCAGCCGCACGGTGATCGACCACAAGCAGGGTGAACGGTCGCCCCGGCGTATCTTCAGGGAGACACAACCGAAACCAACCGGACGAGGGGCTGGATGAGCGAGATCGGTGTGATCGACACGATCGCCCGCGCCCTGGTCGCGGACCTGCCGGCCGGGTGGCGTGAGGTCAGTGCGGTCTACCGGGCGACGACGTCGTACGCCGAACTGGACGGCGCGGTCGACGGCGCGCAACTGGATCCGTTGCCGGACGGGCTCGAGGATCATTTCGAGGAGCTGCGGCGGGAGATGTACCAGCCGGGCAAGGGCACGTGGTTGACGGCGAAGGTGACGGTGACGGCGACCGGGCACTTCGCGACGGACTTCGACTACGACCACGAACCGGAGTGGTCGATCCCTGTCGACGAAGGCATCTACGCGACAGACCTGGCCGCCTTTCCCCGGGACGCCGAGAACACGCCCGACTGGCTGCGGTAATTCGGCTCTCCTGCCGTAGGTGTGGGTGTGTTGCGGGGGCAGGAGACAGGTCGTGGTGGGCGGGGACCTGGTATTTCTTGTCCGCGCCCCCCAGTTCCTGTCTCCCGCCCCTAGCAACCTGTCGGTTTGGTTCCGGATTGGGGAGGCTAGGCACCTGCAACACACACCTGCAACGACCTGCAGGACTCCCCAAGCTCCGAGCCCTGCCCCGGGAACGCGACTCGCCGTTGGCGCCCCGGAGCCGCGGACCGGGGAGGATATCTTCCCGGATCGGGCAGAAAATCCTCCCCACACACCGCCTCCTCCCCACACATGCCGCCGCAAGATATCCAGTCCTGTGGCCGGTAATTCGGTGGCCGCCCACCGGAGCGGCTGGTAACGTCGCCGGTCTGTCTTTTCGGGATCGAATCGAACCGGATGGATCTGCTCCGGGGCGGGACCCAGCTCACGATTCGAGGGCTCTTCGACAATGGTCGAACCGGAAGTAGCAACCGAGCGCGCCTATCTCTCCACCGCCCGCACCGCGCTCCGCGGGATGTACGCCGAGGTCGTGGACCGTGAGGTCCAGATCATCGGCGGCGAGGACAACGACGAACGCTTCACCAACGAGGCCAACCAGCGGGCCAAGGAGATGCGCACCCACGCGCTCCTCGACCTGCCCGACGTACCACTGTTCTTCGGCCGGCTCGACTACGAGCACGGCACCATCGAGGACCTGGACCAGATCTACATCGGCCGCCGGCACGTCCACGACGGCACCGGCGTACCGCTGGTGATCGACTGGCGCGCACCGGTGTCGGTGCCGTTCTACCGGGCGACCCACAGCGACCGGCAGCACGTGCTGATGCGCCGCCGGTACGGCTTCTCCGATCACGCGGAGCTGACCGGTTTCGAGGACGAGCCGCTGACCGGGGTCGTCGACGGCGGTGTTGGTTCTGGCCAGGCGGACGCGTTCCTGCGGTCCGAGATCGAACGGCCGCGCACCGGGCCGATGCGCGACATCGTGGCCACGATCCAGCCGGAGCAGGACGACCTGGTCCGGGCGCCGCTGCATCCGAGCGTCTGCGTGCAAGGCGCGCCCGGCACCGGCAAGACCGCGGTCGGTCTGCACCGCGTCGCGTACCTGCTCTACACCGAACGCGAACGGCTCGGCCGCGGCGGTGTCGTGATCGTCGGACCGAACCGGTCCTTCCTGTCGTACATCCGCAAGGTCCTGCCCGCGCTGGGTGAGGTCGACGTCCGGCAGATCACGATCGACGAGCTGCTCACCCGGCCGGCCGCGGGCGCCGACGCGACGGACGCCGAGCGGCTGAAGGGCGACGCGCGGATGGCCGACGTACTGCGCCGCGCGTTGTGGTCGTACGTCGGTACGCCGACCGAAGGAGTCCTTTACAGCAAGGGATCCCGGCGTTACCGGGTGCACGACTACGAGGTCGTCGACATCGTGTCGGACCTGCGCGAGTCGACCCGGTACGCGCCCGGGAGGAACGCGCTCGCACAGCGGATCGCGCATGTCGTGCTGGTCCGGATGGAGGAGCGGGCCGAGTCGCCGGACGACCGGGTGCAGAACGCGGTCGCACGGTCGAAGCCGGTGAAGGACGTCCTCGACTCGGTCTGGCCGCGGGTCGCTCCCGAGCAGGTGCTGCACCGGCTGTTCTCGGACGCCGACTTCCTGGCCGCCGCAGCGCCGGACCTGACCGATGACGACCGTACGGCGTTGCTCTGGCCGAAGCCGCCGCGCTCGTGGAAGTCGGCGAAGTGGTCGTTCGCGGACACCGTCCTGCTCGACGAGCTCGAGGACCTGATCGAGCGGCGGACCGGCTCGCTCGGGCATCTCGTTCTGGACGAGGCGCAGGACCTGTCGGCGATGCAGTTGCGAGCGCTCGGCCGGCGCTGCCGGACCGGATCGGCCACCGTGCTCGGTGATCTCGCGCAGGCGACGACGCCGTGGGCCGCCGGATCGTGGGACCGCGTGCTCGGGCATCTCGACAAGGGCGACGGTGTCGTGGCCGAGCTCGACCGCGGGTTCCGGGTGCCGGAGCAGATCATCAGGTTCGCGGCGAAGCTGCTGCCCGAGATCGCGCCGACGCTCGGCGTACCGACTGGCGTCCGGACGGTCGCCGACGCGCTGAGTATCGTCTCGGCCGGCGAGTCGACGCTCGCGGACGAGGTGGTCGCGGCCTGCCGGGCTGCCCTGGCCGGTGAAGGATCGGTCGCGCTGATCGCCGCCGACGATCAGGTCGGCCGGCTGCGGGACGCGCTGGCGGCCGCGGGGCTGGAGGTCGCACTGATCGGCGAGACCGAGGACGAGATCGACACCGTGCGCCTGGTGTGCGTGCCCGCGACGCTGGCCAAGGGCCTGGAGTTCGACGCGGTCGTGGTCGCCGAGCCCGCCCACATCGTCGCCGCCGAGCCCCGCGGTCTGCACCGGCTGTACGTCGTCCTCACCCGAGCCGTCAGCCGTCTCCAGATCATCCACGCCGAACCACTGCCGGGCGCTTTGGCCTGATCGCGGCGTTATCGTCCGGTGTGCACGCAGCCGGATCGGGGAGGCGCAAGTGAGCGGTTTGATCGTCCTGATGGTGATCGCCGTGCTGCTGGTCGTGGCGGCGATCGTGTGGGGGATCGTCGCGCTCGTCCGCCGCCAGCAGTACATCGGGTCGATCCGGCAGCGGGGCTGGAGTTTCGTCGACAGCCCGACGTTCGACGCGGTGGCCAGGCTGAGCAATCCGCCGTTCGGCGTCGGGTTCCTGCGCAAAACCGACGACCAGATCACCGGGCTGACCGCGGCCGGCCGTCCGTTCCAGGTGATCGAGTACAAGTCGACGTACTGGTCGGGCTGGGTCGGCATGGTGACGTTGTCGCGGCGGCTCCCCGAGCTGTGGATCACCGGCGGCGAGACCGCACCGCGGTACGGCGTACTCGCGCACGGCGTACACGCTCCGGCGCAGCTCGGGCCGGGCTGGCAGGTCGGCGCGATGAACCCCGCGTTTGCTCAGGAGGTGATGACGTCCAAGCTGTGCACGCAGCTGAACGTGCTGGCAGCCGGGCAGCCCGGCGTGAATCTCGGCGTCGACGGCGACCAGATCGTCGTCCTGAATCCGCCCCGCAAGGAGCTCGATCAGCTCGGCCCGTGGCTGGAGCAGCTCGGCGCGATCGCGGCGGCGATCGACGCGACACCGCTCGACCACTGGATCCAGCCGGAGCCGGAGCCGCGCCTGAGGTTCTATCACCACCCGGACTGGTACTGGATCGGCGTCGACGACAACCTGCTGCACTACACACCGGTCCGCGGTGGCGGTTACGGTCACCGCACCGACGAGGTGATTCGCGGGCGGGACGGCGACGGGCCGCCGTTCGTCGCGTTCAAGCACCACTGGAAGACCTCGCGCACCGAGTCGTACACCGACAGCGACGGCAACTCGCGGACGCGGACCGTGGTCGAGAACCACTCGGAGCCGATCCTCGGCTTCCAGTTGCCGGCCCGGATGCCGCAGCTGAGCGTCGGGCCGAAGGGTTTCCGCGACGGCATCAGCTTCGAGAGCGCGGCGTTCAACGACCGGTTCGCGGTGCATTCGGCGGACACGAAGTTCGCGTACGACGTGATTCATCCGCGCCAGATGGAGTACCTGATGGCGACGCCGGGCGCGCCGTTCCGGATCGTCGAGGACTGGGTCTGGTTCACGCCGGGGGAGCACAGCCAGCCCGCGATCGCCTTCTGCGCGGCGTACCTGCGCGGTTTCCTGGGCTGGGTCCCGCGGTTCGTGTGGCGCAACCTCGGCCTGCCGGACACGCCGTACCCATCCCTCGAGACAACCGTCGGGTAGGGAATGCGGTTGCCGCTCACGTGGTTGAGTGTGACCGTGTTGAGTCAACGAACCGTCGTCATCTTCGGCGCCAGCGGCGACCTGAGCTCCCGGTTGCTGCTGCCCGGCCTGGGCAGTCTGCTCGCCGGTCCGCGCGCTTCCGCCGTGCGGATCATTGGCACCGGCCGGTCCCCGCTCGCGGCGGACGACTGGACGGACCGCGTGCGGACGGCCTTCGCCTCGCAAGGGGAGATCGGGCCGGTTGCGGCGGAGACGCTCGCGACCACGCAGTACGTCGCCGGTGACCCGACGGACCCCGCGCACCTGCGGGCGCTCCTCGAGCTCGCCGGTCCGGCGCCGGTGCTGTACTTCTCGCTGCCGCCGGCCGTGGCGACCACGATCGTCGAGACGCTCCAGCGGGTCGAGCTGCCGGAGGGCACCGAGCTGGCGTTCGAGAAGCCGTTCGGTACCGACGCCGCGTCCGCGGCCGCGCTGAACAAGCTGGTCGGGTCGCTCGTTCCCGAGGAGAACGTGCACCGCGTCGACCACTTCCTCGGCCGCACCGCCGTCCTGAACCTGATCGGCCTGCGGTTCGCGAACCGGCTGTTCGAGCCCGTGTGGAACGCCGAACACATCGAGAGCGTCGAGATCGTGTACGACGAGACGCTCGGCCTGGAAGGTCGCGCGCAGTACTACGACAACGCCGGAGCGCTCGTGGACATGATCCAGAGCCACCTGCTGCTCGTCCTCGCCCTGCTCGCGATGGACGCACCGGCCACGATGGACGCGGTCGAGGTGCGGAGCGAGATGGCTCGGGCACTGCGAAGTACGCGCCTGTACCGGGGCTCCGGGGTGGATGCGAGCCGGCGGGCGCGGTACACGGCGGGTGTCGCGGGCGGTCGGGTTGTTCCGGCGTACGCCGGTGAAGCGGGAGTGGACCCGGAGCGGGAGACCGAGACGCTGGCCGAGGTGACGGTCGAGGTGGGTACTAACCGGTGGGCGGGTGTGCCGTTCACGCTGCGGTCGGGGAAGGCGCTCGGTGCCGCGCGCAAGGAGATCGTGATCAAGTTCAAGCCGCTGCGGCATCTGCCGTCCGGGCTGCATGGTGGGCGCGATGGCGAGACCTTGCGGATCGGGCTGAATCCGGGGGAGTTGTCACTGTCTGTCCCGGCGCTCGGTGTCGATGGGCCGTACACGATGGGGCAGGTATTCCTGGACGCGACGCTGCCGTCGGCGTCGGTACTTCCGTACGGCGAGGTGCTGAACGGGATCTTGCGGGGTGATCCGTTGCTCTCGGTGCGTGGTGACGTGGCTGAGCGCTGCTGGGAGATCGTCGAGCCGGTGGTTGCGGCGTGGAAGGCTGACGAGGTGCCGCTGGAGGAGTACGAGGCGGGGTCCGACGGGCCTGCGGAGTGGCAGGACTCCCGGGAGTCCGCGGCCTGAAACCAGGGACTCTCCCTGGGGCGACCGGTGGTCCCGAGCAGAAGAGTGGTGCCGACAACAAACCACTCTCCAGACGAGGTCCCCGAATCGTGAAGATCCCCCGCCGCCCACTACTCGCCGCAACTGCAGCGGCCGCCGCGCTGTCAGCAGCCGCCGCCCTGACAATCACCACGAGCGGCCTCCCCACCGCCGACGCGACGACAGCGACCACAGCGACCACGGCAACCTCCGCGACCTCCGGTTCCGCCGGGGGGCCGGTTGTTGTGACGGGTAATGGCGTCGTGCGGGGCGCGAGTGTTGATGGCACCTACTCCTTCCGCGGGTTGCCGTTTGCTGCGGCTCCGACGGGTGAGCTCCGCTGGCGGGCGCCGCAGCCTGCCGCGAGTTGGCGGGGTGTGCGGGACGCGACGGCGTACGGGCCGGGCTGTCCGCAGGCGCCGAGCGTGGTGACACCTGCTCAGCTGTCCGAGGACTGCCTGTTCCTGAACGTCTCCACGCCCGTACTGCGGACGGTGGCGAAGAAGCCTGTGGTGGTGTGGATCCACGGCGGCGGACTGACCGCGGACACCGGGGCCAACTACGACGGCACCAAGCTCGCGAAGGCCGGTGCGGTCGTCGTGACCGTCAACTACCGGCTCGGCGCCCTGGGATTCCTCGCCCATCCGGCGCTGGCATCGAGGGGAGCGGCCGGCAACTACGGCCTGATGGACCAGCAGGCCGCCCTCCGCTGGGTGCGGCGCAACATCGCCCAGTTCGGCGGCGACCCACACAACGTCACGATCGCCGGTGAGTCGGCGGGCGGCCTGTCGGTACTCGCACACGTCACCTCGCGCAGCTCCAAGGGACTGTTCCAGCGAGCCATCGTCGAGAGCGGCGCGTTTGCGCTGGAGCAGGAGCCGCTGGCGAAGGCGGAGACGTCCGGCAGGGAGTTCGCGACGAAGGTCGGCTGCGCGGATCAGTCGGCGGAGTGCCTGCGGAACGTTCCGGTCCAGGCGCTCGTAGACAACGTCGACTCAGCGAGTGCCACGATCCCGGGCGTGGTCGACGGAGCGGTGCTGAAGGAGTCGATCGGTACGTCGCTAGCCGCCGGCCGCTTCAACCACGTGACGATCCTCAACGGCAGCAACCACGACGAAGAGGCTCTCTTCACCCTCGGCGGCCGCGTCGTCAGCCGCGGCTACAACGTCTCGTACACCACACCGGTCACCGCGGCGAACTACGAGACCAACATCGCCACCGCGCTCCGGATATCACCCACCCAAGCCGCAAGCATCGCCGCTGACTACCCCCTCTCCGCCTACCCGACACCTGACAAGGCATTCGGCACGTTGATCGGCGACGCGACCTTCGCCTGCGGCGCGGCCCAGGTGAATACGTGGACTGCCCGCCGAGTCGCGACGTACGGCTATGAGTTCAACGACGACACCGCGCCGTTCCTCTTCGCCCCGCCCGGCCTCTTCTCGGTCGCGACGCACGGCTCCGAGATGTGGTACTTGTTCGACCTCCCGAACGCTCCCTTCCCGGTCCCGCTGAACGCCGAGCAGACCGCACTGGCCGACTCGATGCGTGCCGCCTGGGTCAACTTCGCGAAGACCGGCAACCCGTCGACCCACGCCGTCAGCTGGCCTCGGTACGGACACACCGGCAAGGTCCTGTCGCTGGAGCTCCCGGCAGCGCAGGTCTCGACGGACTTCGCGGCCCGTCATCACTGCACCACTTTCGCACAGAATCTTGACAAGGTTAAGTAATAGTTCCAATATCCTATCCGATTCGGTTCTCTCGATGAATTTCTCTGGGAAGAGGTCACCGCCATGACCAGATCCGTTCGGAGCAGGGTGTTGCGGGCCGCGCTTGCGGGGCTCGTGGTCGCCGGGCTGCTGCCGGCAGGTTCGAGTACGTCGACAGCAGCACCAGCCACCACGAGCGTGACCGCGGCGACCGAGCTGCCCGGTCCCGCTGGCGACAAGGCCGCCCGGCCGTACATGGGCTGGAGCAGCTACAGCATGCAGGTCTACAACCCGAACGGCGGCAGCTGGATCACGGCGGATCAGCTGATCGCCCAGTCCGACGCGATGCACGCGAAGCTGCAGCCGTACGGGTACGAGTACATCAACATCGACGCCGGCTGGAACGACGGCATCGACGCGTACGGCCGGCCGACGCCGAGCAAGAAGCTCTACCCGAACGGCCTGCAGGTGGTCATCGACCACATCCACGCCAACGGCCAGAAGGTCGGCCTGTACACGATCCCCGGGATCAGCAAGGCCGTCATCGACGCGAAGCTGCCGATCTACGGCGCCCCGGGGTGCACGACCGGCGACCTGCCGGTGCTGCCGCTGCAGAAGGGCGACTACTGGGGGATCGGCTACCGCATCGACTTCTCGAAGCCGTGCGCGCAGAAGTACGTCGACTCGATCGCGGACCTGTTCGGCTCCTGGGGCCTGGACTTCCTCAAGTTCGACAGCGTCACCCCGGGCTCGGGGATCAGCGACCTGTCGCTGGACGCCCGCGACGACGTGAAGGCCTGGTCGCAGGCCCTGAAGCGGCACAACATCTGGTTCGAGCTGTCCTGGGCGCTGGACATCAACTACGCCGACTACTGGAAGCAGTACGCGAACGGTTGGCGGATCGACTGGGACGTCGAGTGCTACTGCACGGGGACGGCGCTGACCGCCTGGCCGAACATCAACCGGTTGTTCCCGAAGCTCGCCGAATGGTGGCGGCACGCGGGACCGGGCGGCTGGAACGACCTCGACTCGCTCGACGTCGGCAACGGCCAGATGGACGGTCTCACCAAGGACGAACGGCGTACGGCGGCAACGCTCTGGGCAGTGTCCGCGGCGCCGATGTACGTCGGCAACGACATGACCAAGCTCGACGCGTACGGCCTCGAACTGCTGACCAACCGCGAGGTGATCGCGGTCAACCAGGCCGGCCGCCCGGCGCACCCGCTGTCCATGAAGACGAACCGGCAGACGTGGTTCGCGCTGAATCCGGACAGCTCGTACACCGTTGCCCTGTTCAACCTCGGCCAGACCGACGCGGACATGACGGTGAACTTCGCCGACCTCGGCCTGAACGGCGCCGGCAAGGTCCGTGACCTGTGGGCGCGCAAGGATCTCGGCACGTTCGCGTCCGGCTTCACCGCGCACGACGTCCCGATCCACGGGGTCCGGCTGCTGAAGGTCACGCCGCAGAAGAACTCGGCGATCACCGTCAACGACGACGACCGGCGCATGGCGTACGACGGTGCGTGGGAGCGCAACAAGAACTACGAAGTGCCCGCGGTCTCGCAGGCGCTGACCGTCGGCGTCACCGACTCTTCCCCACAGTCCTCGGCGAAGGCGGCCGACCTTCCGACGCGGACCGTCGAGGTCAACAACAACAGCCCGGAGATCGTCTACTCCGGCAACTGGAACTACAGCTCGGGGCGCGGTCTCGGTGACTACCAGGACGACGTGCAATGGACCGAGGGGAACGGCGACTCGTTCTCGTACAGCTTCGTCGGCACCGGCGTCGACTACGTGACCGAGACCGATCCGGGTCAGGGCGACGTCGACATCTACATCGACGGCGAGTTCAAGCAGACCGTGAGTACGTACCTGGATCCGGCGGAAGGGCACAACAAACCGCAGCAGGTCGTCTACAGCGTCTCGGATCTGCCGAACGGCAGCCACACGATCCGCGCCGTGAAGAAGTCCGGCCAGTTCATGCTGCTCGACAAGCTGAACATCCGGCAGGAGAGCCTGCTGAACCCGGACACCGCGACGTTCGACAAGAACGCTCCGGCCGATGTCAGCGTGCAGCTCGGACGTGACCCGGGCGAGCTGGACGGGATCGCGAAGGCGGGCCAGGAGCTGGTGAAGGGTACCGACTACACCGTCAGCGGCAACACCGTGACGATCAGTAAGTCCTACCTGGCGAACCTGCCGGTCGGGAACACGGCGCTCGACGTCAGGTTCCGCGGCGACTACCGCGACGACATCCACGCCACCAAGGCCGACGGTGCGTCGGTCAGTCTCACGTTCACCGGGACCGGCGTCGAGTGGAGTACGGCGCTCGCACCGGATCAGGGCGACGCGGACGTGTACGTCGACGGCAAGCTCGTACGCCGGGTGAACCTGCACAACGACACCCGGGTGACGAACCGGACGGTGTTCACCGCGACCGGGCTGCGGAACGCGCAACACGTCGTACGCATCGTCAAGGTGAACGGCGACGTACTCCGCAACGACACCATCCGCTACTCCATCGCCAAGTAATACAAGTCTTTCGGCGGGTGGCGGTCCCTCGGGGCCGCCACCCGCTGTCGTGTCGCCGGGGTCACAGAAACCGGACAGCTCTGACTGACTGATCAGTCAGTTACTTTGTTAGGCTTGCCTCTGGGGGATCGAGCGCGCATCCCTGTCGGATGAATGAGGTGCCGCCTATGTGGTTGAGCGATGTGACCGTTTCACGCCGGCGCGGCCGCCGCCGGGAGGACTCCAGGCTTGCCGACCATGTCGATCGGCTGGGTGAGGAGCACCCGCCGATCCCGCTCGGCAGCGTCGACTACACGATGAAGAAGCCCAGCCTGCTGGCCGAGCGGTTCGGCCCGGTGCTGGCCTACATGACCCGCGTCGAGCTCGAGGTCGAGCGCAACGTGCTGGAACTGAACATCCTGCTGCCCGATCCGCCCGAGGTCGACCGGCACTTCTACGCCGACGTCTGGATGCCGCAGGAGACCCGCCACGGGCAGATCCTCGACAAGCTGCAGGACCTGCTCGGCATCGAACCGCACGAACCGAACCTGACCGATGTCTCGTTCAGCCTGAAGTTCCTCGGCGCGCTCGGCCGGGTGCCCGGTGTGCAGGACATCAGCCGGATGCTCTACTACCTGACCGGGCTGGCCACCGAGCGTTCCGCGGTGCTTGCCTACAACAAGCTTCACGCCGGACTGGTCGAGCTCGGTGAGCGGGCCGTCGCGGCCACGGTGGTCGCGCCGATCCGCCGCCAGGAGCCCGGGCACTTCGCGTACTACCAGATGGCCGCGCAGCAGCTGTGGGATCAGCTGTCGGGATGGCAGAAGTCGCTGACGCGCGGCCTGCGGAAGCGTACGTTCGAAGTGGTCGGCGCCTACAACAAGCGACAGGTGACCGAGTTCGGGGACGTGATGGACAAGCTGAACATCAGTGACGGCGGCGAGGCGGAGCTGCGCGAGTACGCGCGGCAGGTCGGGCGAGCGGAGTACGAGTTGATGTTCGCGCAGCGGCAGGGTATGCGAGTACCGGACTATGTCTTCAAGGCCCTCAAACGAGCCGCTGTGCTCGCAGCCGAACGGAAAGGTGAAGTCTGGCCCGCCGCCCAACCGGCAGGCTCATGACCGCTCCCGCGCACACGCGCCACGCGGCGAGTCGGACAGGGCGACCGTCCAAACGGCAGCTCATCATCGAGACCGCCGAGCGGCTGTTCGCCGAGCACGGGTACGACGCCACGTCGACGGCCAGGATCGCGACCGAGGCCGGCGTACCGTCCGGGCTGGTGTTCTACCACTTCGCGACCAAGCTGGACCTGTTGCTCGCGGTGGTGCAGGAGCGCCCGGCTCCCCGTGAGGTCCTGCGGTCCACGGCCCGCGGCCGGACGGTACGGCGGCGGTTGCGCGCGATCGTGGCGACGATGGCCGAGGAACTGGAGCATGACCGGGCGGCCCGGATCATCGTGTTCCGGGAGGCGCAGGGGAGACCGGAGATCGCGTCCCGGGCCGCCGAGTTGTTCGCGGAGGCGACCGAGACCGTGGCCTGCGTCCTGGCCGGCGCCGAGGACGTGGTGGCGGACCCGGCCCGGGTGCAGGCGGCCGCGGAACTGGTGGTCAGCCGGGTGTTCCTCGACACGGTCGCGCTCGGGCAGGCCGAGACGGCGACCCATCGGCATGCCGCGATGATCGACCTGATCGCGGACTCGCTGACCGGCGGTGTGCGCGCCGCAGAACAAGCGCGCACGCCGCTTCGGTCTTAGCGGATCGTCAGGCCCAGGGGTCGAACGGGATCCCGGACGGCTTGGACGCGTTCAGCAGGTTGCGGAACCGGTCGTCCTTGTCGGTGATCTTGATCGTCGCGGACCCGAAGTCCGCGGTCATCAGCGTGTCCCGCAACGACGTACTGGGGTAGCCGTTCCAGTCGACGAGCGGCGGGTAGCGCCAGTTGTGGTAGTGGTTCTCCGGCGGTTCGTCGTTGCTGTTGGCGAGCCGGAAGAAGTGCGTACTGGCGCCGTCCTTGTGGTAGACGACCTTCGGGTGCGAACCGTCGAACCGCACCTGCGAACGGGTGTACGTGACCTGGCTGGAGTGCTGCGTCGTGGTCACGTAGTCGACCTGGTTCGTCGACTGGTTCACCCAGGAGACGACGTGCTCCCAGTCGTGCCGGTGACCGCCGAGGCTGCTGCCCGGGAGAGCCTGGTCCTTCTCGAAGTAGCTGGCGTACACGATCGCGCACCAGCCGTTGTTGCACTTCGACCGCGCGTAGGTCTGCGAGTTGTCCAGGTCGGACTGGTCGCGGCAGTTGCCGTTCACGGCGCCGGTCGGGTTGAGGCCGGGGTTGAGGGTGCCGTCGGCGCCGATGGCGGGCGTGGCGTAGCAGCCGTCGGTGTCGTAGTCGTACGCCGGCGAGAACGACTGCTCGTACCCGCCGGCGTTCTGCGGCAGGGCCGGCGGCGGAGCGGCGTACGCCACCGCGGCCGAAGTGATCATCAGGGCGGCGGTGCCAAGGACGACACCGACCGTCCGGCGGAAGGATTTGGGTGGGGCGGAGTCCTGCATGGAGCGCTCCTTCGAAACTTAATTCAGGGCGGAAAGGAACGAAACGAGGATGGCAGGAAATCACCACTTCCGCCTAGACGCCAGATGACTAGAGTGGGAACGGACACCTGCCGCGGTGGGGAGACCGTGAGGAACGGCAGGTGCCTGGGAGGAACACGTGCCTGCTGAGGAACAGGTGGAGCTCCGGCCTTCGCCGCCCGCACTGCCCGATGGATCGATGCCGACGTACGACGCTCACCCGTTGCCAGGAACCGCCGACGGTCAGTCACTGGCGGGCCCTTTCGGCTGGGGCCCTGACCTCGACCGGCTGGATCACCTGGCCCCTACCGACTCCGGTCCACCCGCCGAGAGCACCCTGCTGGTCGTTGCCTTGATCATCGTCGCGGGCGTCGCGTTGTCCGTGCTCGTCGCGGCGATCTCCGTACGCGTGTAGGGGCATGACCGCCGGGTACCGGACTGCATGCGCCTTACCGAAACAGCGGACGTCTGGTGGAAGAACGCGGTCATCTACTGCTTGGACGTCGAGACGTTCCTCGACACCGACGGTGACGGACTGGGGGATCTGCAGGGCGTCTGCCAGCGGATCGATCACCTGGCCGAGCTGGGGGTGACGTGCCTGTGGCTGATGCCGTTCTACCCGACGCCGGACCGTGACGACGGCTACGACATCACCGACTTCTACGGCGTCGACAGCCGACTCGGGACGCATGGCGACCTGGTCGAGCTGATCACGCTGGCGCGCGATCGCGGCATCCGGGTGATGGCCGATCTCGTCGTCAACCACACGTCGGACCAGCATCCGTGGTTCCGGAGCGCGCGGTCGTCCCGCGAGTCGCCGTACCGCGGCTGGTACGTCTGGCGGGACGAACCGCCGCCCGATGCGGACAAGGGCATCGTCTTCCCGGGACAGGAGACCAGCCTGTGGCAGTACGACGAGGAGGCGGGTCAGTACTACCTGCACCGGTTCCGCAAGTTCCAGCCGGATCTCGACATCGCGAACCCGGAGGTCCGCGAGGAGATCGAGCGGGTGGTCGGCTTCTGGTCGGAGCTGGGGCTCTCCGGGTTCCGGGTCGACGCGGTGCCGTTCCTGCTCGACACGTCCGGTGCGGAGGACGCGGGCCGGCTGCCGGATCCGCACGACTACCTGCGGGATCTGCGGGCGTTCCTGGACCGGCGGCACGGGCAGTCGATCCTGCTCGGCGAGGTCAACCTGCCGTATCCCGACGTACGACGCTTCTTCGGTGACGAGGACGGCGACGAGCTGACGATGTGTTTCGACTTCATCGGGATGCAACGGCTCTACCTGTCCCTGGCCCGTAACGAGCCGGCCGAGTTGGTGAAGGCGTTGCGCGAGCGGCCCGATCCGCCCGAGGAGGGGCAGTGGGGGACCTTCGTCCGCAACCACGACGAGCTGACGCTGGACAAGCTGTCCGACGCCGAGCGGCAGGAAGTGTTCGACGCGTTCGGGCCGGACAAGGACATGCAGCTCTACGGTCGTGGACTGCGACGGCGGTTGCCGCCGATGCTGGACAACGACCCGGCGCGGCTCCGGATGGTCTACAGCCTGCTGTTCTCGCTGCCTGGTACGCCGGTGCTGTTCTACGGCGAGGAGATCGGTCTGGGGGAGAACCTCGCCGCGGAGGACCGGCACGCGGTGCGAACGCCGATGCAATGGACCGCGGAGGTGAACGGTGGCTTCTCGACGGCAGACCCGTCCAAGCTGCCGGCTCCGTTGGCCGACGGGGAGTTCGGACCGGAGAAGGTGAACGTGGCAGCGCAGCGACGTGATCCCGACTCGCTGTTCAACTGGATGAAGTTGCTGGCCCGGCGGTACCGCGAATGTCCCGAGCTGTCCTGGGGCTCGTGCACGGTCCTCGACAGCGGAGCGTCCTCGGTACTGGCGCACCGCTCCGACCACGAAGGCGGCACGATCGTTGCTGTGCACAACTTCTCGGCCGAGCCCGCCGAGGTCACGTTGACACTGGCCGGGACCAGCGCCGAAGACCGTGCGGTGAGCCTCCTCGCCGACCGTACGACGGCCATCGGCGACGACGGAACGCTCTCGCTCGACCTCGCGCCGTACGACTGCTGCTGGCTCCGGATCGTGCGCCCGGGAGACCGTTATCTGGTGTGACTCGCGGGTACCGGTTGCTCCTACAGCAAGGATGGAGACGACGATGGACAACAAGGACAAGCTCCAGAACGCGGCCGAGTCCGCCAAGGGCAAGGCGAAGGAAGCTGTCGGCGACGCGACCGACAACGAGGACCTGCAGGCCGAAGGGCAGGCCGAGAAGACGAAGGCGGACCTGAAGCAGGCCGGCGAGAAGGTGAAGGACGCCTTCAAGGACTGAAGCGGCTAGCGGCTCTGGTGGCTCTCACGGTTGCCGAGGACGACGAAGGCGACGATCGCCAGGCTGGTCAGGCCGGCCGGGATGAAGAACACGTGCGGCAGGCCGATCGCGGCCACGCCGACGCCGCCGATGGTGCCGCCGATCGCCGAGCCGAGCGGGATCGCGCTCAGGAAGATACCGGACGCGGTCCCGACGCCTTCGGGGTAGAGCCGTTGGGCGATCGAGACGCCGAGCGCGCCGACACACGCCCACAACCCGGCCGTCAGCGCCTGGCCGACGAACAGCCCGACGACCGACGTACTGAGTGCGTAGGCGAGGTTGCCGGCCAGGCCGAGGACGGCGCCCACTGTCATCGCGCGGATCGCGCCGTACCGGTCGGCGAGCCGCGCGACGACCGGGAGCAGAAGAAGTTCGAGGAGCGGCTGGATGCCGATGACGACGCCACGCAGCGAGTCCGACACGTGCAGCTGTTCTGCCATGTAGATCGGGAGATAGCCGAACTTGATGGTGTCGCCGGTCATCGCGAGCACGCACACCGCGGTGAAGACCAGCAGCGGCATCATGTGGTCGATCCGCCGGCGCCCTGCTGCATGGTGGGTGGGCGTGTCGGTGCGCGGACCGTCGTACCGCTCGACGCGTTGCCGGCCGAGCGGGATCACCTGGGCGAACACGCAGACAGCTGTGGCGATCAGCAGCGCCCGCAGCCCGAAGACGCCGCCGAACCAGCTGCCGAACACCGGGCCGAGAATCCAGCCGGTGGTGAACGCCATCCGGACGGTCGCGACGACCCGGTTCTCGGCACGGGTCGGGTGCCGGCTCAGCTCGTCACGGCACGCCGCGAACAGTTGCGCCATCGACCCGCCGGCGACACTCAACGCCAGCGCGCTGATCACGAACGGCATCCAGACCGCGGTCGCTCCCGCCATCGCGAGCCACCCCACCGCGCCGACCACCGAGCAGATCCGGAACCACAGCAGCCGATCCTGACTCCGATCCGACCACCGCCCGACCAGAAACCCGGCCAGCGGCGCGGCCAAATTCGTCACGTAGTACAGGCCGGCCACGGGCAGCGGCGTCTGCAACTCCCGCACCAAGAACAACGTCAACTGCGGCGTAGCCGCCGACAGCCCCACCCCGGCCACCAGCAACGACAAGAACGCCGACCGATAAAACCGAGACCGAAACACAATCCCCAGAGCGGACTCCGACCGGTCCAGCATCCACCCCTCCAAAACCCCGACCGCCCAACGATACCCACCACGACGTACTCGCCGATTCCGCCATCCACTGGCTGGATGACCGGGCGCGGTTAGTGTGTGGGCATGGAGTTGCGACCGCTGCCTGCTGCCGGGTCTTGGACGCATGGGGGTGCGCGGGTTGGGTTTGAGGTTCTGTTTGTGGGGGAGGGGCGGTTGCGGGGGCGTACGGCGGCTCGGGAGGGCGAAGCGAGCTGGTATGTGGGGTATGAGGTTGTTGTCGGGGGTGACTGGGCTACGGAGTCTGTGGTGGCGGTGAGCTCGACGGTTGCCGGGGAGCGTGAGGTGGTGCTGGAGCGTGGGGCGGGGGACCGGTGGACCGTGGACGGTGTTGCGCGGCCGGAGCTCGATGGGTGTCGGGACGTGGACTTCGAGTCGTCGGCGGTGACGAACACGTTGCCTGTGCATCGCATCCCGTTCGTTCCCGGTACGACGTTCGACGTGCCGGCGGCGTTCGTGCAGGCCGACGATCTGAGCGTCATCCGGCTCGAGCAGCGCTACACGCTGATGAGGTCGGACGAGGACCGGCACGTGTTCCACTACGAGTCCGCGACGTTCGACTTCGAGTGTGAGCTGACGTTCGACGCTTCGGGTCTGGTGCTCGACTATCCGGGGATCGCTGTCCGCGATCGCTGATCAGCTCCAGATCGCCTGGCTGACGGCTGCTCCGAGGAACACACTGCCCAGGCCGGCCACGATGCTCGCGGCGACGTTCGCGACCGCGAGGAACCGCGCGCGGTCCTCGTACAGCCGGATCGTCTCGTACGAGAACGTCGAGTACGTCGTGAGCGCCCCGCAGAACCCGGTGCCGACAACCAGCTGGACGTCGTGCGGAAGTGCGGCGGACGCGCCGACCAGGAAACCCAGGACCAGCGAGCCCACAACGTTCACACTGAACGTGCCCCACGGGAACAGCGAGTCGTGCCGGGCCTGAACGGCGCTGTCGGCGACGTACCGCAGCGGCGCCCCGATCAGACCGCCGGCGATCACGAGCAACAGCCGGGTCATCGCGTTCTCCAGGTGATCAGCGCCCGCGTCGCGCTGACCGTGGCCCGGACCGCGAGCAACGCGCCGACGATCGTCCCGGCGAGGTAGAGCAACGCGATCCCGGCGTTTCCCCCGGTGACGAGCCGCTGGATGTCGACGGCGTACGTCGAGAACGTGGTGAACCCACCGAGTACGCCGGTGCCGAGCAACGGCCGGAGGAGCCGCTGCCGGGGGAGAACGTCGGTGACCACGACCATCAGGATCCCGATCAGGCCGCAGCCCACCACGTTGATGACCAGCGTGCTCATCGGGAAACCGCCCGGCGGGGTCGGCCAGCCGAGCCCGACCAGGTACCTCGCGGCGGCGCCGATCGCGCCGCCGACGGCGATGGCGCCGAGAACCGCCGGGTCGTGCGCACGCTGCGCCCGCCCGTCGACGCGGAGGTCGACGTCGGAATCGACCGGGCCCCTGGGCAAAGAATTCACCGGCGTCGCAGCGCCGACGGGATCGCTCGGGTCGCTGACGTGGTACTGCACGGACATACCTCCTACCGGGAACGGCCTCGCGGCGCGGCGCCGCGAGGTTCCTCAGGTAGGGACTGTTGGCCGCCGACGGCGACAGTTGGATCCGGCGAGCCCCACCGCCGGTCAAACTCCGAACAGCATACCGGCCGCCCTCCGGCGGCCGTCTCAGTGGTCCACGGGCGGCGTTCCCCACGCCGACGGCGCGGCACCCAGCTGAACGGCGATCCGCCCGCCGCGTGTCACGAACGACTCGGGCAACCAGGACTCGCTCCGCGCCCGGCCGTTCAGAGACAACCCTTGGACGTACTGGTTCGTGTCCGACGTTTCCGGCGCTTCCACCGTCAGCCGTACGCCGTTGCTCCGGCGTACCTCGACCTTGGGAAACAGCGGGCTACCGACCAGCAACTCGGCGCGGCCCTGCGTCTGCGGGAAGAGTCCGATCGCGGCGAAGACGTACCACGCGGAGAGCGTCCCGAGGTCGTCATTCCCGGGCAGCCCGGACGGACCGGTTCCGTAGACGGTGTCGACGATCTCGCGGGTGGTCGCCTGCGTCTTCCATGGCGCACCGAGACCGTTGTAGAGCCAGGGTGTGTGCAGGCCCGGCTCGTTCGTCGGGTCGTACCGCACCGGGCTGCCGCCCTTCACCGCCCAGTTGCCGTCGGCGTCGTGGAAGAACGCGTCGAGCCGCTGCACCGCGGTCGTTGGTCCGCCCATCAAGGTGGCGAGACCGGAGACGTCCTGCGGCACCATCCAGGTGTACGTCGACGTCGTGCCCTGAGCGAACCCGGTATCCGTCGACGGGCTGAACCCGTCCTGCCAGGTGCCGTCCGCCTTCCGTGCCCGCTGATACCCGACGGCGGGGTCGAAGGTGCTCTTCCACCAGCCGCCGCGGTCCTTCAGATCCGCCACGTCCGCGCCGATCCGGGCGCCCCACTGAGCGAGCGAGAAGTCCGCAAGAGCGTTCTCCAGCGTTTCCGCGGCGCCGCCCCAGCAATGGCATGCGTCCTGCGGCGCATAGTGCTTGGCGAGGTACGTGTCGAGCGCCGGCCGTTGCCCGGTGCACTGACCCGGGCAGCCGCCGTCGTTCTCCGCGTCCGCGTTCTGCACGCGCGCCTGGTGCACCAGCGAGTCGAAGGCGCCGCGGACGTCGAAGTTCGTTGCGCCCATCGCGACGAAGGTCGCCAGCGTCGGCGCGGCCGGGTCCCCGGTCATCACGTGGGTGGCGCCGTTGTTGTGCAGCCAGCGGTCCCAGATCCCCTTGTTCTGCTGGGCGAACTGGTACATCGACTGCGCGTAGTCGCCCGCGACATCGGGCTTGAGCAGCGCGAGCAGCTGGATGTGGGCCCGGTACTGGTCCCAGCCGGAGAACGTCCCGTACTGCGCTCTCTGCCCGTGCGCGAGCCAGTGGATCTTCAGGTCGGATCCGAGGTAGCGGCCGTCGACGTCGTTGAAGACGTTCGGCTGCAGGAGCGTGTGGTAGAGCGCGGTGTAGAACGTGGTCCGTTGCGCATCGGTGCCGCCGGTGAGGCGGATCGCGTTCAGCTCGCGCCGCCAGTCGGCGTACCCGTCGGCGGCGATCTTTGCGGTGGTGGCGTTCGGCCTGAGTTCGGCGCGCAGGTTCTGCTCGGCGCCGGCCGGGCTGACGTAGGAGATCCCGAGCCGCATCCGCACCGCGGAGCCGGGCGCGAACGTCACGTACCCGCCGGAGCCGCGACCGGCCCGGTCCGCCCCGGTGGCGTATCCCTCGCCGCCGGTCGTGTGCGTGCTGCCCGCGGTGAGCGTGCTGTCCTTCCAGGTGCCGTTGGCAACGATCGGCTGGTCGAACGATGCGGTGAAGTACAGCCGGTAGTACGTTTTGCGGTTGTTCACGCCGCCGTTCGCGCGACGCCCGCAGAACGCCCCGGTCAGCACCGACCCGGTGACCTTGCGATGGCTCGGGTCGATGGTGATCTCGGCGTCCTCGCTGCCGTTCAGCGAGTTCGACGTACGGAACAGCAGGTTCGCGGGCCGGTCGGCCGGGAAGGTGAACTCGCCGACGCCCGCGCGAGTGGTCACGGCGAGGTCGGTCTTCACGCCGGAGTCCAGCGTGACGGTGTAGCGGCCGGGGACGGCGTTCTCGTTCTCGTGCCGGAAATTCGTCGCGTACTTCGTATCGGTCGTGTCGGCGGTCGGCGAGGAGTCGACCGCGCCGACGTACGGCATGATCGGGATGTCGCCCGCCGCGCCCGGGTTGCAGCCGGCGCCGCTGAGGTGGGTCAGGCTGAAGCCGCGGACCCGCGTGACGTCGTACTGGTATCCGTTCGCGGCGCCCGTGCTGGTCTGGTCGCCGCGGGTACTGGTCGGGCTCCACGAGATCATCCCGAACGGCCGCACCGCCCCCGGCCAGGTCGTCCCGTCCCGCGCCGACCCGATCAACGGGTCGACGTACGCGGCCGGATCGAACGCGGCCTGGGCGGCGACTGCGGGGACTGTGGGCGTCAGGAGAGCAACTGCGAGACCTAAGGTCACCAGGCGCATGCGAAGACCTTCCGTGGGCGGAACGGAGCGATCTCAGGGTAGGGGAGTTCGGTGACCAGCGCCTGATGCGCGGGGGAACACCAAACAAAGCGACCCGGACCCTGCTGCGGGGTCCGGGTCGCCCTGGTGGCTAGCCGCCGTTCAGTACGTCGTACTTCGGTGCGATCCGGAAGTACTGCGGGTCGGAGAAGGTCAGCGGGACCTTGCCCAGGCTCTTGATCGCGGTGCTCGTGCCGTTGGCGTGGCCAACGGCGTACAGGTAGCCGGACTTGGTGTCCTTGTCGATGCCGAGCAGCAGCGTGCCGTTCGCGCCGCACTTGGTCGCGATGAGCTGCTCGAAGCCCTGCCAGGTCGAGCCGCGGACGACTCGGCTGGTCGGACCGGCGTTGACCTTGGTCGGCCAGGTGACCGTGACCAGCGTGCCGCCCCGGGTGTTCGCCAGGAAGGTCTCCGAGGTCGCGGTGCGGCCGATCAAGGCGATGCCCTTGACCGTACTGAGCCCGCCGGCGCCGGCCGTGATGCGCCAGCCCTTGCCGTCGGAGATCCAGCGCTGCGTGATGCCGTCGGCGCGCTGACCGTAGAGCAGGGTGCGGGCCGGGCTCCCGGCGTACACCGACTGCTCGATCCAGCGGTACCCGGACCAGCCCGCGCCGATCCGGAGGTTGTTGTGCGGGTAGTGCGGATCGAGCTGGCTCTGGCCGTCGACGACGAACGAGCTCGAGTAGAGCGCGCCGCCCATCACGGTGAGCCCGGACCGCGACTCGCCGTTGGCGCCGACCGGTGAGCCGACGAACGTGCTGATCTTCTGGACCTGGTTGGCACCGAACACGCCGGCCGTCCCACGGACCCCGCCGATGGTGATCGGCGCGGTGGCGTTGACCATCCGGCTGGTGAACGCGCCGGTCGACGTCACCGACCCGAGCCGCAGCGCACACGCCGCGGTGGTTGCCGTCGTGCTGCCCGACGTGGACTGCCCTGACTGTGCTGCCTGGGCCGTCGGCACCATGGCCGCCCCGAGGCCCAATGCGAGCGCGCCGGCCGAGGCCAGACCTACGGTCTTACGAAACATCTGGATCGTCCTCCCCTTGAGCGGAGGCACCCCAGCCTCCGTCGTACCGCGTTGGAGTCCGGCCGCCGCCGAAAAGTTGCCGATCGTGTTGGAGCAAATTCCGGCCGGATCCGGGACCAAGGTGGGCGCTGACCGGTGTGGTGACGCCGACGGAGCACGGCGCCGAGGTGGCGGAGGAGTTCGAGCGCCGGCTGCGGACCGAGGTACGGCAGCCGTTCTGCGCGTACTGATTCCCGTTGTCCTCGTATTCTCGATGATCCCGGACCTGTTGCTCCTGGCCACCAAGTTCATCCCGGACACCTCGGCCACCGCGGTTGCGGGCCTGATGGTCATGCATGTGGTCGTGACGGCGGTCGGCGTACCTGCCTACCGACTGGCCCGGCCCGAGAAGGTAAGGGCTATGTGACGTCCACGACAGCGCTTGAGGGGCTCGGTCGACCGTGCTTCCTGGTAGACACGGACGTGAGGACGTGTCGCCGACAGGGAAGCGGATGCGATGGTCATGGCGTGGCGGTTCGGTGCCGTTGACGTCGATGCCGTCATGTCGGTACTCCGTGACGCGGAAACCTTCGCGCAATGGATGGTCGCCGTACCGCCGGAGCTGCGCGCCGGGCTCAACTGGCCGCAGGTGGGCAGCGTCATCCTGCGCGACGACGGCCGCGAACCACGCGCCCGGCACGCCCACAACCGGCAGCTGCTCGTCGCGGTCGTCGAGCGTTGGCGGCCCGACAGCGAACTCGTCGTACGGCTGCGGAGCGGACTGGGCGGCTGGGTCGAGGTTGCCGTCAAGGTGCAAGCGCGCCCCGGCGGTTCGCTGATCGAGGTTCGCTCCGAACCGCTCACCGCCACCGCCCGCCTGCGCTACACCGGCACGTCCCGCGGCCGCGCCGAGGAACGCTGCGCCCAGGTCGCCGAGAACCTGATCGCCCTGGCCACCGCGGATGAACTCGAGGACTAGGCCGGCTCCAGCACGATCCGTCCGAAGACCTCGCCGTCCTGCATCTTCTGATGTGCCAGTACGGCGTCGTCCAGCGGCAGCTGCTCATGGATCACCAACGGCAGGCGACCGTCCGCCGCGGCGGCGAACTGCGCGGTTCTGACCGTACGGCGCTCCGCGGGCGGCACCGTGTCCGCGCTGAAGGTTGCGAAGGACAAGGACTTGCGGAAGTTGGCCATCAACGCCGTGCCCAGATCGACTGGTGGTGGACCGGCGATCGCGCCGACCGCGACGAGCCGGCCGTTGGGTCGCAACTTGTCGAGGAACATCGGCAGGTGCGGACCGGCGACCACATCGATGATCACGTCGTACGCCGGGGGAGCGGTGTCATCGCCCGCCCCGGACCGGTCCAGAACGTGCGTCGCGCCGACCTCGCGCAACAGCTCACCACGCGCCGCCGAGGAGGTGGTGACCGCGACCGCCGATGCGCCGCCCTGCGCGGCCAGGTGGACCGCGAGGATGCCGATACTTCCGGCGGCGCCACGCACCAGCACGGATTCGCCGGAGCTGAAGCGCGCGTGTTTCAAGCCGAAGTGCGCCACGACGCCGGAGCCCCCGAGCGTCACCGAACCCGCGGCGGACAAGCCGGTCGGCAGCGGTACGACGTCCTCGACCGCGGCGATCGCCTGCTCGGCGTACCCACCGCCGAGGCCGGTGAAGGCCCAGACTCGTTGGCCGATCCACGAGCTGTCCGTTTCGTGGCCGACGGCAATCACTGTCCCGGCGACCTCCGATCCGGGCACGAGACCTTCGCGGAAACCCCACGCAGCAAGGGAACCGCTGCGAGTCAGCGCGTCGACACCTCCGACCCCGATGGACTCGACCGCGACCAGCACCTCACCCGCGCTGGGCTCCGGTGCCGGTACGTCGACGACGCTCAGCCCTTCGGGACCGCCGAACGCCTTGATCACCACTGCCTTCACGTGCCTTCTCCTCTCGACTTGTTTCGAGGTTAAGTGGACGCACCCGTCCGGTTGGCTAGAGTGAGAGAGGTGACGGATGGATTGCCTCAGAAACTGCGCGCCGACGCGGAGGACAACCGCGAGCGGATCCTGGCCTCGGCGCGGGCCTTGTTCGCGAGTGAGGGGCTGAACGTGCCGATGCGCGAGATCGCCCGGCACGCGGGGGTCGGTCCCGCGACGCTGTACCGGCGCTATCCGACCAAGCAGGCGCTGGCGACCGCGGCGTTCGCCGAACAGGTCCGTGCTTGTGAGGCAATTGTCGAAGAGGGGCTTGCGGCAACGGATCCGTGGCGCGGGTTCTGTCTGGTGATCGAGCGGATCTGCGAGTTGCACGTCCGCAATCGCGGGTTCACGGACGCGTTTCTGGCGACGTACCCCGATGCGGTCGACAGTTCGGCGAGTCGGGAGCTGACGTTGAAGTCCGTGGCGACCTTGGCCCGGCGGGCCAAGGCGCGGGGGCAGCTCCGGCGGGACTTCGAGTTGAGCGACCTCGTCATCATGCTCACCGCGCACCGCGGGCTGCAGGCGTCGACGCCGGGCCGGCGGCTGGCTGCCTCGCGCCGATTCGCGGCGTTGACGGTGCAGGCCTTCAGCGCTTGACGATGCGCTGGGAAACGCCTGAGGCGGTGCCCCTGGCGGTGAGTTGTGTCGTCGGAGCGAGTGACCTGTCTTGCCGGGAACGAAACCATCCCGATGCGGGTGCGGGGTTCCCCCAACTGGTTTGGGGAGCGACAGCGGTGGCGGGGTTTGGGGGGGTGCGGGGCGGCTCATTAGGTAGTGCGGTGGGACGCCGTGCGCGCGGGTGCGATCACGCGGGGGCACCACGCAGCCAGTCGGCACGTCGAGAATGCGTACTTCGCCGCCCGGGCCGCGCCAACCACCCACGCAGCAGTCAGAAAAATGCTTGAGGCGGTCGTGGGGAATCCCCACGACCGCCTCAGTGTGTTTGCGTTCGATCAGCCCTGGTTGTCAGGGATGTCGTCGTTCTGGCCGTCCAGTCCGTCGAGCTGGTCCTTGGCGACGCCGACGCCCTGGTCGATCTTGTCGCCGTACTGGCCGCCGGTCTTCTCGTCGACGAAGTCGCCGGCCTTGTCCAGGCCGTCGGAGACCTTGTCACCGTGGCCGTCGACCAGGTCGGCCGCCTTGTCCTTCAGGCCCTCGGCCGCGTCCTTGATGTTGTCGAATACGCCCATGTTCGTGCTCCCCGCTCAGTTTCCGTAGGTGCTGTTGTCGTTGCTGTCGCCGTCGTTCGAGGAGCCGTAGCCACCCTCCGACGAACGCTCGTCCCCGTCACCGGAGCCGTACTCGTTGCTCGACTCTTCGCGCCGGCCGTACTCGCTGCCGCTGTTCGAGTCGTCGCCCGAGCCGTAGCTGCTGCCGGACTCCTCGCGCTGACCGTAGTGGCTGCCCGACTCCTCGCGCTGACCGTAGTCGCCGCCGGATTCCCCTCCGCCGGAATCCTGCCCGAAGTCGTTGCCGCCGCTGTTCGAGTCGTCGCCGGAGCCGTAGCTGTTGCCGGAATCCTCCCGACCGCCCTGCTCGCCGTACTGGCTCTCGCCACTCTGGCCGTCGCCGTACTGGCTGTCGTTGCTCTGCTCGTCGTAAGGATTGCTCATTGGATATCTCCCCGTGAGATATGAGTTGTCAACCGCCCGGTGCCGAATGCATCCGTACGACGGGGCGGTCGTGAGCCGGATGGCACGCGCCCTTTCCTACCGGAACGTAGGATGCGGCGCAAGGACTCCGTCGCGTGTTTCGCGTGCCTTCACGAACCGGTCACTCGAGCACCCGGTCGAGGATTCGGCGCAGCCGGTTGGTCGCGCGGAACTGCAGTTGTTTGACGGCTCCGTCGGTGCGGTCCATCGCGGCGGCGGTCTCACTGATCGACAGCCCCGTGAAGAATCGCAGCAACAAGCACTCGCGCTGGTCGTCCGGCAGCTGAGCGAGTGCGCCGCGCAGCGACGCCTCGCTCACCGAGGCCAGTGCGGCCTGCTCGGGTCCGATGGACTCGTCGACCTGCGGGTCGACCTCGTCGGTGACGATCGCCAGCCGGCTCCAGCCGGAGCGGTGATGGTCGATCACCACGTTCCGGGCGATGGTCACCAGCCAGGCCGCGAAGTTGAGGTGCGCCCGCGGCCGGCGGGCGATCGCGCGGAACGCCCGCAGGAACGTCTCGCTGGTCAGATCCTCGGCCGCGCTGCGGGACGAGGTCTTGCTGTAGGTGTACCGGTAGATGGACGGCAGGTACCGATCGTAGAGCCGGCCGAAGGCGGCTCCGTCACCCGCTTGCGCGAGCCGGATCAGTTCGTCCTCGTCGTCGAGATCGCCGGATACTGCGACAGATGCGGCGGTGTGTATGGACATGTCTGAGTTACGCACCGCCTGGTGCGAAGTTGTTGATGGCCATGCGCTTCCTAAGCCCCGTTCTCAGTCAGCTACGCGGTGAACATCACGAAAAGGTTACCGAAAGTCGCCCACCGTGTCACCACCTATCCGCTCAGTGGTGGAAAACGGCACGAAGTATCGTGTGGCAGCTATGGAGAACGTCGACCTCAGACCGGCCACGGCCGGCGACGACGAGTTCTTGTACGACTTGCATCGCCGCGCCTTGGGCGACGTCATCGAAGCGACCTGGGGTCCGTGGGACGACGACGTCCAGCGGGAGTTCCACCGGAAGTGGTTCGCGCCGGAGACCGTCGAGCTCGTCCTGGTCGGAGGTCGGCAGGCCGGGATGGTGCAGGCGGCAATGATCGATGCCACGACGTTCTACATCTCCCGGATCGAGATCGCGCCCGAGGTGCAGGGGAGCGGCGTCGGTACGACGGTGTTGCGCGGTCTCCTCGATCGCGCCCGGGGGTCCGGCGCGCACGTCGTCGAATTGCACGTGCTGCAACTGAATCGGGCGCGTGATCTGTACGAACGCCTCGGCTTTCAGGTGGTCGACGTGGAGCCGCCCAAGCTGCGGATGCGCTTGGTCCTGTGAGGTGCGGCCGGAAGCTGCAGCGGGCGTGACCGTGTGTTGGCGAGCGGTGCAAGATGGGGCGCATGGATCTGTCTCTCGCCACGTCGTACGACGCCTCTCCGGAGGAAGTGTTCGCGATGATCACCGACGTCACGTTCCAGGAGCAGGTGTTCCAGCGGCTGCAGGCGCAGTCGTACGACGTCGTGGTGGGCGATGACGGTGACGACCTCGCGGTTCAGCTGCACTGGCAGACGCAGGTCTCCGACGTACCGGTGGTGGCGCGCAGGTTCGTCGGGAACACGCTCGAACTGGAGCAGTTCAAGGTCTGGCATCGCCCCGACGCCGACGGTGCGCGGCTCGCCGAGGTCGGTGGAGCGCTCACCGGTGTGCCCGTGAAGCTGACCGGTACGACGCGGATCGTCCCGGAAGGACGCGGGACCACGCAGGCGTTCGATCTGCACGTGATCGCGTCCGTCCCGGTCGTCGGCACCCGCCTCGAGCTGCTGGTCGCGGAGGCGGTCCGGGTCCGGCTGGAGAAGAAGTTCGAGGTCGCGTGGTCGTGGCTTGACGGCGCCCTCTGACGCACTAGCTGCGCCACTCCAGGTAGTGATTGCCGTGCGCATCAGTTGGGCGGCGGAGGGTAGGGCGCGCCGGGCTACTCCCGCCAGCCGGTGAGCTCGACGGACTTGCCGGTGTCCACGCGGAACGCGAGCTTGACGGTGGTTTCGGCGTCGGGCTCGAGATCGAGTTTCCAGGTGACGACGCCCAGGTCGGTGGTTTCGGCCGGTTCGGGGTCGGCCGTCAGCCGCTTGACGGTGATCTCGTGGTCGCGGGCGACCGGGAACTGGTCGAGCACCGTGATCCGGGCGGTCCGCGGCGTGTGGTTCTCGATCGTCGTCTCGTACTCGACCTGCCGCCGGCGCGTCGACCCGAGCGTCGCCTTCGTCGCGTCCCGCCGTACCAGCTTCCGCTCGACCCGGATGCGGTCGTCCAGGCCGAGAGCGAGCTCGACGTCCTCGCCGGGTGCCCACAACGGCAGTGCGGCCGAGCCGACGAAGTCCGCCTCGTGGAAGACCGCGGCCTTCCCTGCCGGGAGTGTGTGGACGGACGAGTTGACCACGGTGGCCCGCAGGTGGACGTCGGTTGATCGCACCGGCGCCGTGATGTAGTCCAGGTCGGCGTCGAGCTCGATCGCGGCGATCGTCGCGCGGTGCGTCGCGCCGTCGGCCGGTACGGCGACGGGCCGCGGCGGGGTGTACGTCGCCGCGGTCACGCCTTGTTCGACGGTCGCGTCGAGGTCCACGAAGTCGGCTCTCTGGAGGCTCTCGGCGAACGCGGACTGCGGTGTCACCGTGCCGCTGTACTGCGGGGCAGCGGCCGCTGCGACCGGCATCGGCGGGTGGGGGTGAGCGCGATCGAGGTACCAGGCGTCGAGCTCGGGTACCTTCGCGGTGACGGTCGGCCGGGCCGTCGACAACGTGAGGTCGCATTCGGGCCAGTCCTCGCCGGTGTACTGCGTGATCAGCCCGTACCAGCTCAACGTCAGCCGATCGCCCTTGAGCCGGACGTCGTACGTGCTGGTCCAGCTGGCTCCGGGCACGACGTAGGAGAGTTCGATCTCGACCTCCGCCTCGGACTCCAGCGCCAGCGAGACGGCGGCGGCATGTCGGTCCGGTCCCTTCTTCTCCTTGAGCGCAGCCAGCCTGCGGCCGACCGCAGCGAGCCGCTCCTCCACCTCACGTCGTTGCACAGTCAGCTCCCGACGCGTCGCCCGTACGGCGGACAACCGCCCCGCGAGCGACTCCGTGAAACCACCGAGCTCGGCCCCCGGATCACCCGACGCCAGCGTGCGCGCGAAACTCCCACCCGCCCGCTTCGCCAACTGCGCCAGGAAGGTCTCGAGCTGCACCTGTACGTCGTTCGCGTCGGTGAGGGCCGCGATCTCGTCCTGCGCCGCGCGCTGGGCCCGCCTGAGCTCGGCGACCGCGTCGTCCGGTGTCTGCGCGTGATACCGCGTCGCCACGTCCACCCCGAGGACTGTCGCCGGCCCTCGTCCCGACACCCGTACCGAATCCTCCTCCAGCAACAGCGGGAGCGGCTCGACGTACACCACCTGATCCCCACCCGGCACCGTGATCCGCCCGCGGCGGGTGACCCGCGCCCGATCCGGATAGACGGTCACAGCGACAACCGGCGCCTCCACCACAAGCTCACTCATGTCCCGACAGTAAGCCAGCGGAAGGGTCTGGTGGCAGTGTGGCGAATCAGAAGGTGAGGTGGATGGGGGTTCCGGCGGGGACGCCGGGGTGGTGGAGCCAGAGGATGCCGTTGGCGTAGTGCGTGGCTGTGACGTCGCCGGTGAGGTTTGTGGGCTCGGAGGGGACGCGTAGGGCTGTTGTCACCTGTACGCCGCGTGGGGCCTCGCAGGTGAAGTGGATGGTGGATTGGTCTTGGTGCCAGTCGACGATCCGGCCGGCGGAGGCCAGGAGGGGCTCGTTGTCGTAGGTGAGGTCGCGGAGCCAGGTCAGTTCGCCTGGGGCGAGTTCGCGGCGGTTGACGACGGGTAGTTGTGGGTCGAGGAGGTCGAGATAGGTGCCTTCGACAACATGTGAGCCGCCGGTCTCCTCCAGTACGGCGCTGATGAGATAGGGACCGCGCTGCACCGACAGCCAGTTGGTCGACTCCCAGGTGCCGCCGGCCAGCTCTCGGATCGCCGCGACCAGGTCGGCGGCGCGCTCTGGTGATTCGGTGAAGTCGGCCGGGCGGGACGCGATGAAGCGCACCCGTCCCTGACCGACCGGCTGAGCACCGTCGTGCTTGCGATCCGCCCCGAGTGCCTCGGCCAGATGGTCCGCGCACGTGTCGTACCGGCCGGTCCACCAGGAGCGGATCTCGTGGTACGGGTCCGCGCCGTCGCCGACGTACAGCAGGCTCCCGCCGCGGTTGACCCACCCGGCCAGCGCGTAATGGATGCCCGGGGCAAGAGGTTTCTGGAACTCGTAGCTCAGGACGAGTACGTCGACGTCGTCCAGCGCGTCGGGTGTGTCGATCACGTTCTCGAGCTGGACCGGGCAGACCCGCTGACCGTCGTACAGCGGCGGCAACGCGAGACCGTAGAAGTCGGAGAAGTGCAGTTGCTCGCGACCCTCGAGCGCCAGCGCGTCCTGCAGACCGTCGTAGTGGCCCCCGTCGGAATGTGCAGAGCCGCCCCCCGGTGCCCAGCGCTGGAACATGGCGGTGTCCGAGAGCGCGATCCCGATCCGCGGGCCTTCCTGAGCCCACCGCACCTCGGGCTGGTCGAGGTCGCGCAGGCTGTTCATTGCGATCAGGTAGCTGGTGGCGGTGTCGGGCGGGATGAGTTCGCGTTCGGTGGATCCTTCGCGCAGGTACGGGCGGTTGAAGATCCGGTGCGGCCACGGCGCGACCTCGTACCGCGCGACGCCCGGGTGCAGCAGCGACGCGATCAGGGTGCGCTGCCAGTTGGCCAGGTAGTCCTCCCAGGTACGGTCCGGGTGGTCCTCGATCGGGTCGTGCAGGAACCACATCCGCCGGTCCGTACCGCGGGTGAGATCCTGCGCGATGCCGTACTCCAGGTACGCCGTCTCGAACGTGCGCTCGGCGACCTTCCCGGCGTACACGTTGGGGGTCCGGGACGTACCGGTCCACACCTGCGCGATCGCGCCGTCGATCGAGGGCAGGGTCCGCAGGCGGGACTCGGGACTGATGATCTGCCACTGCGTGTAGTTGAGCAGGCTGTGCGTGGGCACGTAGAAGCGCACCTGCCGGCCCTGCTGCAGTGCCTCGTCGCGCAGCACGGAGGTGACGCGGTCGAGGCTGCGCGAGAGCAGGTGCTGCTTGAGCTGCCCGGAACGGAAGTGCGCTTCGGGCGTGCTGTGCGGAGGCTGCCACGGCTCGTTGAAGAAGGCCTGCCACTCGCGCTTGAACGACTCCGAGTACCCGGCCCGCGCCCAGAACTCCGGCTCCTCGAGATGGATGCCCTCGACCCCGAGCTCGATGATCGGGCGGAGCTTCTGCACCAGGTACTCGGTGAAGGTGAACGTCGGGACCATGTACGGGATGTCGGTGCTCTCCCCGTGCAGGATCGGCGACCCGTCACCCGCGGTCTGCGCGTCGTCCCAATGGCCGGAGCCGTCCCAGCTCCCGTCGAGGTAGTCCTGATACGTACCCCACGAGATCCCGGTCATCAGATGCACGCGATACCCGGCGTCACGCCAGCGCGCGATCCGCTGCGGTGTCGTCTCGTTGAGCCCGTACACCATCACGAAGTCGGTACGGAGGTCGATTGATTCGTCGTACGGCGCCTGCTCCTGAAAGCCTGTCAGCTCGCCGTCTTTACCGGTGCTGTTCGCCATACGTCCACCCTCTCCGGTCCGCGACGCCCGGCGCCAGCAGGGCGTCAGGAATCGGACAGTCAGCGGGGGAGCAGGTCGGCCGCCTGGAGTTGCTGCCAGATCTCGGACTGGTCGACCACCTCGACGCCGAGCTTCTCGGCCTTGGTGAGTTTGGAGGCGCCGACGTCCGCCCCGGTGATCAGGAAGTCGGTGCTGGCCGAGACCGAGGACGCGATGGTCGCGCCGGCCTTCTCGCACAGTCGCTGGAAGGCGGGCCGCGCGACCTTCTCGCCCGAGCGGGGATCGCTGATCGAACCGGTGACGACGACCGTCTTCCCGGCCAGCGGCGCACCGGCCGCGACCACCGGCGGCAGGTCCTCCTCGCGGACGTCGAGTGAGACGCCCGCTGCCCGCAGCCGCTCGAGCTCGGGACGCAGCCGGGTGAGGTGCTCGATCAGGGAGGCGGCGACCTTCGGGCCGATGTCCTCCACGGCGACCAGGCCGTCCTCGCCCGCGTCGGCGACCGCCTCCAGGGAGCCGAAGCCGGCCCGGCACAGCCTGGCCGCGGTCCCTTCGGACGCCATCGGGATCGCGAGGCCGATCAGCGCGCGGCGCAGGCCGACCTGCCTGCTCGTGTCGATCGAGTCGATCATCCGGGCGGCCGAGACCTCGCCGATGCGGTCGAACTCCAGCAGCCCCTCCGCGGTCAGCTGGTAGAAGTCCGACGGATTCTCCAGGATCCCCGCCTCGGCCAGGCGCTCGATCCAGACTCCGCCGATCGCGTCGATATCGGCCGCGGCACGGGACGCCCAGTGGATCAGCCGCCGTACGGTCTGGGCCGGGCAGGCGACGTTGGTGCAGAACAGTTCGCGGCTGTTGCCCTGCTCGGTCAGCGGCTGCTCGCAGGACGGGCAGGTGCTCGGCGGCACGATGTCGCGCTCTTCGCCGGTGCGCTTCGACGCGTCGAGGACGCCGGCCACGAACGGGATCACGTCACCGGCCCGGCGCACCAGGACGGTGTCGCCGATCTTGATACCGCGGGCCTTGATGACCTCCTGGTTCGCCAGGGTCGCGCGAGTGACCGTCGTACCGCCGACGAACACGGGCTCGAGCCAGGCGACCGGGGCGATCTTGCCGGTTTTGCCGACGTCCCAGACCACGTCGGCGAGCACCGTGGTCTTCTCCTCGGCCGCGAACTTGAACGCCAGCGCGCCCCGCGGCGAGCTCGACCGCGTGCCGGCCGCGGCGAACGCGTCCCGGTCGGCGAGCCGCAGGACCGCGCCGTCGAGGTCGTAGTCCAGGTCGTTGCGCTGCTGCTCGATCGTGGAGATCACCGCCTGCGCCGCGGCGGCGTCGTCACAGTGCCGCATGTCGGCGACCGTGAACCCCATCGTCTGCAGCGCGCGCTCGAGATCAGCCTCGGCCTGGTCGCTGAGCAGGTCGAACGCCAGGAACTGCAGGCGTCGCTCGGCGACCGTGGCCGCGTCCTTGGCCCGCAGGGTGCCGGCCGCGGCGTTGCGCGGGTTGATCAGCGGCTTGTCCGGGTGCGCGGCGTTGTAGGCGGCGAACGTGGAGCGCAACATGACCGCCTCACCGCGGACCTCGACGCGGTCCTGTACGTCGAGGCGGTCGGGGACACCGTCCGCGAGCGCTCGCACGAGCGGGGTCACGTCGTCGCCGGTCGTCCCGTCACCACGCGTGATCGCCCGCGCCAGGCGGCCGTTCTCGTAGACGAGGGCCAGGGACAGGCCGTCCAGCTTCGGCATGACGACCACCGACTGGCCGGGGAAGCGGCCGAAGAACGCCTCGACCTGCTCCGGGCGGGTCGCCTTCTCCAGCGACAGCATCGGCCGGGAGTGCCGGATCGGTGCGTGCAGCACCGCGGGCGCGCCCACCTGCTCCAACGGGTTCGGGTCGGGCGCGAGCTCCGGGTTGGCCTCGACGAGCGACCGCAGTTCGTCCTCGATCGCGTCGTACTCCGCGTCGGCGACCGTCGGCGTACCGCGGTAGTAGGTGTCCCGCAGCGCGACGATGCGATCGGCAAGGTCCTGGATCCGCTCCCCAATGTCCACGCCAGGACACTACCCAAGCACTCGGACAATCCGCGCGATCTACTCGATGACGGCGTCCTTGCCGGCGAGGTGGGTCACCTCGCGCTTGCGGGGGAGCATGAGCGCCGGGACCAAGGTGAGGAGCACCAGCGCCCACGCCACCCAGTACGTGTGCGCGAACGACGAGGCGGCGTCGACGAGCCCGCGGGCGATCGCGGCCGGGTCGAGGTGGAGCGCGGCGACGTTCTCCGGGCGGGTGTTGGACAGGATCGCCGCCTCGGTCTCGCGGAGCCCGTCGCCGAGGTTCGGGATCTGGTTCGTCCCGGGGATGATCGGCGAGTCGTTGAGCTGGTTGGTGAGGATGACCGACATGGTCGCGACGCCGACCGACGACGCGATCTGCTGGCTGATGTTGAGCAGTGTCGAGCCGCGCGCGACCTGCGGCCCGGACAGCGTCCGCAGCGCCGTCGTGAACAGCGGCATCATCGTGCCGCCCATCCCGAAACCCATCACGACCAGCATCGCGATGATCACGGGGTACGGCGTGGTCGCGGTGATCTGGGTCAGCCCGAACATGCCGATCACGATCCCCGCGAGCCCGAACGGCACGATCCGGCCCACCGGGATCTTGTCGACCAGCCGTCCCGCGATCGGCATCGTCACCATCGCGCCGAGCCCCTGCGGAGCGACCAGCAGGCCGGCGTGCAGCGTCGACTCGCCGCGGATCTGCTGGAAGTACGTCGGCACCAGCAGCAGCCCACCGAAGAACGCGGCCGCGAACAGGAACATCGTGATGATCGAGACCGTCAGGTTGCGGTCGCGGAACAGCCGGAGGTCGAGCAGCGGATGCTGCGGCCGGAACGAGTGCCACACGAACGCCGCCATCAGCGCCACGCCGATCAGGATCGAGACCCAGACCCGCGGCGCCCCGAAGTCACCGCCCTCGGCGGGCAGCGACGAGACGCCGAACAGGAACAACGCGAGTCCCGGCGACATCAGCACGACGCCCAGGAGGTCGAGCGACTCCGTGCGCTGCGCCGTGTCCGGGGCCAGCGCGCGCCAGGCGTAGACGAGCGCGATCACGCCGAGCGGCACGTTGATCAGGAAGATCCAGTGCCAGCTCGCCACCTGGATCAGCCAGCCGCCCAGGATCGGGCCGAGGATCGGGCCGAGCAGCATCGGCACGCCGAGGATGGCCATCAGCCGGCCCATCCGGTGCGGACCCGCGGCCCGGGTCATGATCGTCATCCCGAGCGGCATCAGCATGCCGCCGCCGAGCCCCTGCAGCACCCGGAACCCGATCAGCATGTTGATACTGGTCGCGGTCGCGCACAGCGCGGAGCCGGCGGTGAACAGGAAGATCGCCATCATGTACAGCCGCTTCGTCCCGAACCGGTCGGCGGCCCACCCGGTCAGCGGGATCACGGTCGCGAGCGCGAGCGTGTACGCCGTGACCGTCCAGGCGACCGTCGAGTAGGACACCGGACTCTCGGGCGAGCCGAATTCGTCCTGGAAGGTCGGCAGCGCGACGTTCACCACGGTGATGTCGAGAATCGACATGATCGCGCCCAGCACCACGACACCGGCGATCTTCAGCACCGCGGCGTCGATGTGGTCGGGATACTCGGTAGCGCGCTCGCTCACAGTCAGTCCCCCCTCGCCCAAAACACCCTGTGCAGACCCTACGCCCCAAACCCCACCCCAAAGCTAGCCCGCCACCCCGCGGGGCGTTGCACAGGATGCTGGGGGATTGCACCTGTTATTGCCTGTTCACCGCCCCCACCACGCGGGCACACCCCCGTGACCTGGCCGCTTCCGTAGGATCGGGTTCGTGACCCGGCGACAGGAGGAGCCGACGGTCGGGTTCGGTGTGTTGTTGCGCCGATTGCGGCAGGAGGCGGGGGTCACCCAGCGCGATCTCGCCGGGCGGGCCGGTGTCAGCGTCGCAGCGGTTCGCGATCTGGAGCAGGGCAGGACGCGGAGTCCAAAGGACAGCTCGATCGAGGCGCTCGCGGAGGCGCTGGAGCTGACCGGCCCGGACATCGAGAGCCTTCAGGCCGCGGCGAGGACGCACCGCGCGGTCGCCCTCCCCAGCGCAGCCGGGCCGGTGTACGTCGGCGTACTCGGCCCGCTCGAAGTCCGCACCGGCGACCTCGCGGTCCCGGTCAACTCGGCGCCGCAGCGAACTCTGCTGGCGCGCCTCGCCCTCACCGCCGGTACGACGGTCACGCAGGACGAACTGATCGATCTCCTCTGGCCACGCGGCGTACCGGACAACGCGGTGAACCTGCTCCAGACCCGCGTCGCCAGGCTGCGACGACTGCTCGAAACAGACCGCCCTGCGGACTCCGTCATCGTCGGCGGCCGCACCGGCTATCGACTGGCGCTCGATGACCTCGACCTCGTGCGGTTCCGCGAGCTCACAGCTGAGGCGGCACGCGCCGAGCCGGAGGTCGCGCTCGCCAAGCTGTCGAGCGCTGTCGGGCTGTGGCGCGGTGACACCGACGTGGACGCGATCGCCCACAGCCCTCTCTATACGGCCGTCGTCAACGAGTACGCCGCCGCCGTCCGGGCCTTCGCCGCGCTCGCACGAGACCTCGGTCGGCCGGAGCAAGCACTCGAGCCGCTGCGGGGGCTGGCTGTACGGCACGAGTTCGACGAGCCGTTGCACGTCGAGCTGATCCAGACACTGGCTGCGGCGGGGCGACAGGTCGAGGCGCTCGCGGCGTACGACCGAATCCGGACCGCGCTCGTGGAGCAACTGGGCATCGACCCGGGGGAGCGGCTCCGCGCGGTTCACCTGGAGGTCCTGCGGCAGCAGACCGGTTCTCCCGCCGAGCCATCGGAGCGCGTGGTCGTCCAGCAGGCGCCGTCCGCGCCACCGGACTTCGTCGGCCGGACGGCGGAGCTGGACACGATCCGTACGGCGCTCGCGGGGGCGGCCGGCGTGTCGTCCCGGGCCGTGCTGATCAGCGGCATCGCCGGCGTCGGCAAGACTGCGTTGGCCCTGACCGCCGCGCACCAGCTCCGCGAGCAGTACCCGGACGGCCAGCTGTACGCCGACCTGCGTGGCAGCGACACGTCGACGCCCGCTCCGGTTCAAGTACTCGGCCGGTTCCTGCGCGCCCTCGGCGTACCTGGTCGGCGGATCGGCACGGACGAGGCCGAAGCGGCTGCTCTGTTGCGCAGCGAGCTCGCCGACCGGCGGATGCTGGTTCTGCTCGACAACGCGCAGGATGCGGCCCAGGTACGGCCACTGCTGCCAGGGGCGGGCCGAAGCGACGTGATCGTCACCAGTCGGCGGCGGATGCCGGATCTGCTGGCCGCGGGTGTTGTCAGTTTGGAGCCGTTGCCGCACGAGGACGCCGTACGGTTGATCGCCTCCACGGCGCGGACACCTGGTCTCGATGCCGACGGCAACGGTGTCCGTGCGCTCGTCGAGGCGTGCGCCCGGCTCCCGCTTGCGCTGCGGATCGCGGGTGCACGGCTTGCGACCCGGCAGGAATGGACGGTCGCCGATCTGGCCGGTCGCCTCGACGACGGCAACCGCCGGCTGACCGAACTCAGCCTCGGTGAGTCCAGCGTGCTCAACAGCTTCCAGCTCAGCTACGCGGACCTGAGCGCAGACGCCCAGCGAGCGTTTCGCATGTGCAGCCTGCATCCCGCTGACGACTTCAGCGCCGACAGCACGGCGATCCTGCTCCGTACGTCGACAGCCGAGGCCGACCGCATACTGGAATCGTTGCTCGAGGCGAACATGCTCCTCCAGCACTCGAAGGACCGCTACCGGTTCCACGACCTGCTCGGCCTGTACTCGCGCCGCCTGCTCGCCGAGGATCCCGAGCACGAATCCGCGCGGACCCGGCTCCACACCTGGTACGCCGAGGCTGTGACAGCCGCGATCGACTGGGCGTATCCGCAGCTCCTGCGCCTGGATGTACACGGCGAAGCGGATCGGTATTTCGGCTCGGAAGACGAGGCGCTCGCCTGGCTGGATCACGAACTGCCCGCTTTGCTGGCGGTGGTGCAGAGTGAGGGGGAGCTGGCGTGGCGGATCGCGGACCAGCTCCGCGGATACTTCCTGCTGCGCCGGGACGCGGACGGGTGGCTTCCCGCGGCCCAGGCCGGTCTCGATGCAGCTACCGCGGCCGACGATGACCGCGTGACCGTTGCCATGCTGATCAACCGGGCCCAGGCGTTCGGGGCGGTCGGGCGGGACGCGGATGCGCTGTCCGACTGTCTGGCCGCGTCGGCCCTCGCGGTCGGTGCGGGGTGGAACGAGGCCGCGGCGTACCTGGCCCATCAGATCGGGTGGCTGCAACTCGAGCGCGGCATGCTCGTGGACGCCGAGCTCTGGATGCACCGCGCGACGGAGCTGACCGCCGATGACCAGCACGGCCACATCCGCGCCATCGTGGTCAACGGACTGGGCATGATCCGGCTCCACCAAGGTGAACTCGCCGACGCGGCGGACCTGTTCGCGGCCGCACTGAAGATCAACGAGACCGGTCGGGAGACGTCGGCGCTCGCGAACCGCGGCAACCTGGCGAGCGCGTTGCGGCAACTCGGCGAGGTCGACCGTGCGGCCGGGCTGCTCGATGACGTCCTCACGTCGTACCGGCGTCGCTCGCACGTCCGCGGCGAGCTGTCGACGCTGGACGAGCTGGCGCGGTTGTACAGCCAGCGCGGCGAAGGGACGACAGCGTTGCGTACGGCGTTGCGCGCGCACCAGCTCGCACTTGTCGTCCGCGATCGCAAGGCCCAGGCGCAGACCGCGTCGGCGGTCGCCGAGGCGCACCTGGCGTTGGGTGACCCCGCTGCGGCGATCGACTGGATCGAGGACTGCCTGACGATCGCCCGCGCGACGTACCCGTTCCTCGAGACCTACGCGCTGCTGACCCTCTCAACCGCCCAGACCCTCGCCGGCAACCCAGCAGCAGCCGCCGCAACCGCTACCCGAGCAGCGTCGATCGCCGAGACCCACGGCTTCAACCTACTCAAAGCCCAAGCCACATCAGCGCTTGTGTCTGATGTACGTCGGGAGCGCCAGCCATAGCGTTACGAACCAGATCAGTACGCCGCCGACCGTCGCGATGGCGGCGGGGCGGGGGAGGACGACATCGAGGGCGATCAGTACGCCACCGCACATCGAGACGATCAGGAACGCCATACCGGCCTGCGCCAGGCGGTCCGTGATGGTGACCAGGCGGTCACGCAACTGATGGCCGAACAGGACCCGGTGCAGGGCGACCGGCGCCAGGAGCAGTCCGACCGCGAGCGCCGCAGCGATCAGCGTGCCGGCGTACACCGTGTGTGTGAAACCGTCCGCGGCGTGGAACTGGCTCTGGAACGCGATCCCCAGCAAGAAGGCGAACAGGATCTGTGTGCCGGTCTGCACGAGCCGCAACTCCTGCAGCAGTTCGTTCCAGTGCCGATCGAGGCGCTCACCGGAGCTCTCGTCGTCACGCTCGTACCCCTCCGCCATCGACCAGCCTTTCGTCGTACGTCGTGCTCCGGGTACCCATCGGGTGTTCTGATCAAGCGTTCGCGACGCGCGATCAACCGCCGAGCGGTCCCGGGCGCGAGGCTGGTGTGGTGACTTCTACGTTTGAAACGCCCGCTACACGCCCGGCCCGTTCTGGGGCGCGGTCCGGACTGGTGTCGTTGCTCGCACTCGATCTGGGGATCTGCCTGCTGGTGGCGAGTGAGTTCCTCCCGGCGAGCGTGCTGCCGCGGATGGCGGCCGACCTGGGTGTCTCCGAAGGGACGGCTGGACTGGCAGTTGCCGCCACCGCGATTGCAGGTGCGGTGACCGCGCCCTCGATCGCGATGGTGCTGCCGCGCGCCGATCGGCGGCTGGTACTGATCGGGCTGCTCGCTGTCGCCGCGGTGTCCGATCTGGCAGTGGCGCTGGCGCCCGGGTTCGCGGTCGTGCTTCTGAGCCGCCTGATCCTCGGCGTCGCGATCGCGGGCTACTGGTCATTCGCGTTCGGCGCCGGTGTCCAAGCACTCCCGGGCCGAGAGCGGCTGGTCTCGACAAGCTTGTCGATCGGAGTGAGTGTCGCGACGATCGTGGCCGTGCCGTTGGCCTCCATCGGCGCGGACACCGCCGGTTGGCGCGTCGTCTTCGGGGTGGCGGCCGCGTTGACCGTCCTGAGTCTGCTGTTCCTGGTCCTGGTGTTCCCATCGGTTCCGGCGCACCCAGCCGCCGGCCTGGCCATGATGCGGAGCGCGCTGCGCAACCCGCTGCTGATTGCGGGCCTGGTCATGATCGTGTTCGCGGCACTCGCCAACTTCGTCGCCTACCCGTACATCCGGCTGGCGATCATGCGCGTCGCGCCGGATGGTTCTGCCTGGCTGCTGCTGATCTGGGGCCTCGGCGGACTCGTCGGCAACGTCGCCGCCGGCGCCTTGTCGTCACGGTTGCGGATCGTTTCCGCCGCAGCTCCGCTGTTGCTGTCCGCGGGCCTGGCCGTGACCGGCTACTCCGTCGGCATCCCGATGCTGGTGGCCGGCGTGATCGTCTGGGGCCTCGCGTTCAGCATGCTGCCGGTCGTCACGCAGCTGTGGGTCGCGCGTGCCGAACGCGAACACACCGAGTCGGCCATGAGTCTGCAGGTGACGGCCTTCCAGACGGCGATCACCATCGGGTCAGCTGTCGGCGGGGCGTTCGTCGACGGTCACGGCGTCGCGGCGACCCTCGTGCTCGGTGCGGCGTGCGCAGTCGTCAGCGGGATCGGGTTCGCGGTGCTGCGCAACCCCGGTGTGTGAAGGGTGCTGGCCCTCCACGACTGCGGCGAGAGTCCGTGCTCGGCGGCGAACGCCCGGCTGAAGGCTGCGATCGATCCATAACCGCAGCGGGACGCGACGGCCTCAACCGGGAGACTGCGATCGGACAGCAGCTCCCGGGCCGCACCCATGCGGACCTCTCGCAGCATCCGGACCGGGCTGCGGCCGAGGGCCTTCTGGAAACGTGCGCTGAGCGCGGACCGCGACAGGTGCACCAGACTTGCGAGCGACTCGACGCTCCACTTGTTCGCCGGGTCCGCGATCACCGCCTCGAGCACGCGACTCACCAGTGGATCGGTGTGGGATTCGGCCCCCTGGTCCGCCAGCCAGGAGTCCGTCATCGCGGCGCCGACGAGGTTGCCGTAGCCGTCGGCGAACAGCGACGTACGGCAGGCGCCGTCGAGCGGGCAGCCCCGCACCAGTTCGGCGACGCCCGCATGCCGTGCGGTGAACCCACGGACCACCATCGGACTCGGGACCGGGTACGTCGCGACAGCCACCCGGAGGTCCGCGACCGCAAGCTCTGCGCGACCTTCTGCGGTCACCACGAATCCGGTGCGTGAATCGAGCCAGGCCGCGTCACCAGCCGCAAGCCTGGTAGTGCCCGCGGCCGTCCCGAGAGTCGCCGTACCGCTGAGCACCAGAAACCACAGCGGGCCTGGCGCGTTCAGCGACGCCGTACCGACGAGCAGGCGATGCGTCAACTCAGTCAGGTCGAACCGTGCGGTCGCGCGAAGGTCAGATGAAGGCACAAACGGGAAACAGGCCGCGCAACCCGGTGTATTCCCGGGGACGCGTCGGATCCGGCAGGCGCCGACTTGATCTACTACAAGACCTACTGACCTACTGAGCCAGCACAACGGCGATTCGGGCCGCGACGGCGGCGTTGCTCGCGGCGAGCGCGAGGTTGGCCGGGATGCTGTCCCCGTCCGTCGCCTTCTCGATCCTCGCGAGCACGTACGGCGTGACGGCGGGACCCACAACCCCTGCCTGTGCGCTCGACTCCAACGCGGCCGTGAGTACGGCGTCGATGCGCGCCGCCGGGATCTCGTCGTCCACGGGAATCGGGACCGTCAGCAGTACTCCGGTCGCCGGTCGCGCGCGGAAACGGAGTACGTCGCAGACCACTCGCTCGTCGTCGACGCGGTGCGGGACCGGCAGGCCGCTCGACCGGGTGTAGAAGGCCGGGAACCAGTCGTGCTGCCAGCCCAGGACGGGTACGCCGGCGGTCTCGAGGTACTCGAGTGTTCGCGGCAGGTCGAGGAACGCCTTGGCGCCGGCGCAGACGGTGATGACCGGGTGGTTGGCGATCGCATCGAGGTCAGCGGACACGTCTCCGGTGTGCTCTGATCCGCGGTGGACGCCGCCGATACCGCCGGTCGCGAACACCGAGATGCCGGCCGCGTGCGCCAGCGCGACGGTGGCCGAGACCGTGGTGACGCCGACGTCCCATCCCTGAGCCAGCGCTACCGCGAGATCGCGTTCGGCGACCTTGCGGGTGCCCTGCAGTACTCGCTTCTCCTCGTCCGGTGAGAGACCGAGGTGGGCCTGACCGTCGAGGATCGCGGCAACGGCCGGTACGGCGCCGTTGTCGCGTACTGCCTGCTTGCAGAGCTCGAGCGCGTCGGCGTTCGCGGGGGCGGGCAGTCCGAGGTTGGAGAAGATCGTCGACTCGAGGGCGACGACCGCGCGGTGCTCGGCCAGGGCCTGGGCCACGTCGTCGGACAGGATGGGCTCAATCACGCGCGGTTCCGTTCTCGTCGGCGGGCAGGGACTCATCGGAAGGCTTGGACAGGGTGGCGCCGGGTTCGCTGAGGACCCGCCTGGCAAGGGTATGGCCCGCCTGCACCGCCTCGACGGCGTCGGCGTGGTCGAGTACGGCGGACAGGAAGCCTGCCGCGAACGCGTCGCCCGCGCCGGTCGTGTCCCGCACCTCGTCGACCGGGGGTACGGGGACGGTTGTTGTGGCGGTGGCGTGGATCTCTGTGGGCTCGGTGCCGTTCTTGACGATCACCGTCGTACTGGAGCTTGCGAGCTCGCGGAGGGAGCCGATGTCGGCTTCGATGCCGTTGGCAAAGAGATAGGTCGGCTGGAGGGTTCGGATCAGGTCGCGGAACGGCGCGGGGCCGATCGCGTCGATGAGTGCGATCGAGGATGCGTCGATGGTGAGGATCGCGCCGTCTGCTTGGGCGAGGGCGGAGGCACGGCGGAGGACGGACAGCGAGGGGCCGACAAGTGAGTACGCCGAGAGGTGGACGGCGCCGGCGCCGGACAGCCAGAGATCCGGTACGTCGGCCAACTCGCCCGCGGCTGCCCGGTCCGGGTACATGGTGCGTTCCCCGGACGGGTCCACGACGATGACGATGGTGCCGGTCCGCCCGTGCCGCTGGACCTTCGTGTCGACCCCGTCCTCGGTCAGGTCCCGCACCAGAGCCGCGCCGACGGCGTCCTCGCCAACTCGCCCAACGAACCGCACCGCCATCCCGAGCCGCCCGGCAAACGCCGCGACGTTGGCCGCCGCCCCACCCCGAGTCCGGCAAACCCGCGCCGGATTATCAGTCCCCACCCGAGCCGTCCCCACAGCCCAAACCACGACATCCTCAACAAGATCCCCAACACACACGAGCCCGCCCCAACCAACCACCCACACCACCTCCCGCGCGACAACACAGCATTACGTCGGCAGGTTAGCGAGTAGCTCGTCGAGGAGGGTTCGGCCGTGTGGCCAGTCGCCCAGGTTGCTGGTGGAGTTGAGGTGGCCGGCGTTGTCGATCAGGTGGCAGTCTGCTTTCCAGGCGTTGGCGAAGGTGGTTGCTCGGTCTGTGGTGCAGTACGGGTCGTTCGTGCTGGCGATCAGCAGGGACGCGCAGGGGAGTGGTTGTGTCGCGACGGACTGGAAGGTGCCCGCGCGGTCGCTCGGGAAGCCCGCAGCCTGAGTGTCCGGAGGTGCCACCAGCAACGCAGCCGTGGCCGACCCTCCAGCGGCGAACCAAGCGGCAGCGGCCCAGCAGCCGAGACTGTGCGCCACCAACACCACGTCATCATCGCGACCAAGAGCGTCGTCGTACGCACGCTGCACCGCCTTCACCCAGTCGTCCAGCTCAGGCTCGCTCCACGACGCCGGAACGATCCGTACGGCGCGGTCGCCCCAGGACTGCTCCCATCGACTTTGCCAATGCACGCCGTCGGAACCGTCGATGCCCGGGAGGATGACGAACGCTGTCACTGCAGACCTCGCTTTCACTTGCGCAACCCACGACCGTGGGAGGCTTGAGCCCCCGAGTCTGATCGAATCAACAGACGCTCGGCACCGTGGCGAGTGATCACAAAGACATTGGCGGCGACAACCATGGAATCACTCGACGAGATCGACCGGCGGATCCTCGCCCTGCTGCAGGCCGAGGTCCGGCTGACCGGCGCCGAGCTCGGCCGCCGAGTCGGGCTGTCCCAGCCGGCCGCGAGCGCACGGGTCCAGCGGCTCGAGAAGACCGGCGTCATCACGGGGTACCGGGCAATCGTCGACCCGGCCAAGCTCGGGCTCGGCATCACCGCCCACATCAGGCTGCGCACCTCGCACGCGCAACTCGAACAGGCTCTGGCGCTGGCCGCGCGGACCCCCGACATCACCGCGATCCGCCGGGTCACCGGCGAGGACTGCCTGCTCTGCGACGTGCACTGCTCCGACGCGCGACGCCTCGAGACCATCATCGACAGCCTCGCCCGCTTCGGCCCGGTGACCACGGCCCTCGTCCTGCACGACTACTCGGCACGCCCGCTGACCCCGGTTCCGGACTAGGCCCACCGCGAGACGACGGTTGTGCGTTGATGCTCGAATCTGCATCATTGATTCCACAATTACGCACACTTGCTGGGTTGGAAGGAGTGGTCCGCGGTGACCGCCAAGTGGGAGTTCGTGCTCTGCGACGCGCTGGCGAAGGTGCACCCGGTGCGGGACCCGCGCCCGGTGTCGGCCGAGACCCGGTTCCAGGCCTTCCTCGGTGAGCCCGCGTCGTTCCAGCTCGCGTACCGCCCTCCACTCGAGTCGAAGTTCCGCGACGCGCGCCCGCTGCAGGTGCGGGTCGAGGGTCCGGCGGCCGACCTGGTCGCCGTCGCGAGCGTGGACCTCGTACCTTGCACGTTCGTCGCGCTCCCGGGTCACGACGACGGGTACGAGTTCGACGAGCCCGGCCTGTACCCGGATGTGCTGCGCCCGGTGCCGAACGGTGAAGCTCCGGTGCGGTTCGGCAGTTGGAGCGCGCTGTGGTTCGACGTCACCACGGCCGATCCGGCGCGCGCCGGCGTACACGAACTCACGATCGTGGTGAGCGCGCCCGACGGGTCCGAGCTGCATCGCGCGCCGGTCACCGTCGAGATCACGGGGATCGCGCTGCCGCCGCTCGACATCGTGTCGAGTCATTGGATGCACCTCGACTCGCTCGCGGACCACTACGGCGTCGAGGTGTTCAGCGAGGAGCACTGGACGATCGTGGAGCGCTTCATGGCGTCCGCGGCCGAGATGGGTGCGACGTCACTGCTCGCGCCGGTGTGGACACCGCCGCTCGACACCGCGGTCGACACGTATCGCACCGTCGTACAGCTGATCGACATCACGCGGACCGACGACGGGTACGCGTTCGGGTTCGATCGGCTGCGTCGCTGGCTGGACGTCTGCCGGCGTACCGGGATCACCGGGGTCGAGGTCGCGCACCTGTTCACGCAGTGGGGTGCGAAGGCGACGCCTGGGATCGTGGTCGGCGGGGAGCGGGCCTTCGGGTGGGACGTGCCCGCGACCGACGGACGGTACCGGGAGTTGCTGGAAGCGCTGCTGCCTTCGCTGCAGGCCGTGCTCGACGAGGAATGGGACCGCGACCACGTCGTCTTCCACATCTCCGACGAGCCGTCCGGGGAGGACGGGCTCGCGAGCTACCTCGCCGCGAAGGCCGTCGTTGCCGATCTTCTGAAGGGCTGGACGGTCGTCGACGCCCTGAGCGAGCACTCGTTCTACACCTCGGGCGCTGTTGAGGTTCCGGTCGTCGCGACTGATCATGTGGAGCCGTTCCTGGCCGAGCGGCCGGAGCGTCTGTGGGTCTACTACTGCGTCAGCCAGGACCGCGACGTCGCCAACCGGTTCATCGGGATGCCTTCGGCGCGGAACCGTGCGATCGGGCACCAGTTGTTCGCGGCCGGTGTGGACGGGTTCCTGCACTGGGGCTTCAACTTCTGGTACACGCAGTACTCGATCCGGCGGGTGGACCCGTTCGCGGACACCTCAGCCGGTGGAGCGTTCCCGTCCGGCGACCCCTTCATCGTCTACCCCGGCCCGGACGGTACGCCGTGGCCGTCCCTCCGCCACCGCGTCTTCGCCCAGGCAATGTGGGACCACCGCGCCCTCCAGGCAGTCCGCACCACCCACGGCAACACAGCAGCCCTCGACCTGGTCGACCCCGACCGAACCCTCCGCTTCAACCGCCCCGTACTCGACCCGAACCACTACTACACAACCCGCCAACGCATCACCACCGCACTGACAACCCCCGAGGAATAGGCGACTTCCGGGGGAGGCGATTCCCCCTTGCGGGGGAGGGTTTGGAACGGGCGGTTCTAGAGGATCGTCCTATGAACCTCGTTGGAAAGCTCGCTGTTCTGACCGTTGTCGGCGGGACTGCTGTTGCCGGTATCACCACCGCTCAGGCCGGACCGGCCGGGTCGAAGGTGGCTCGGGTGTCCGGTGCGGCCGACTTCATGTTGCCGTTCCATCCGGACGACGATGTCCGGCACTTCGCGTTCGACGCCACGGCCACGCCGTACACCCGTCCGATCCCCGGCGCGCCTCAGGGACTGCCGACCGATGCGCGCGGCACGGTCGAGATCTCCCACTATGTCTCCGCCCTGAAGCAGACCATCCGCGCCGAGGGAACGGTCGACTGCCTTGTCACCGCGCCCGGCACGGCCACCCTCACCGCGAAGATCACGAGGGCGGACGATCCGGTCCAGGACTGGGTCGGTAAGCGGCTCGGTTTCAGTGTCCAGGACAACGGCCGGCATGACCGCGTCGGTCTGTCCTGGACGGTCGTCAACCTGAACCAGAACCCGAAGGGCGAGTGGGAGGAATCGCCCGTCGGAACCTGCATGGCGCCGTCCCCGTTCGCGCCGGTGACGAAGGGCGACTACAAGGTCCGGCACGTCGAGTTGCCTCAGGCACCGAAGTCCTGATCACGCGCGTGAGGCTAGCGGTAGCCGCGTTTGAGGAGGTACTTCGCTCCTGCTTCGTAGCCTTTCGGGCTGAGGAGTTCGAAGCCGAAGGCGTCGGCGAGGCGGCTGGTGGTGTTGAACGCGGCGCACACCGCGAGTGCGTCCTTGACCTGCTGCGGCGAGACGCCGGCGGCCAGGACTTCGCGTACGTCGTCGGCGTCGACGCGGCCGTCGCGGATCAGCTTGGCGAGCAGGCGCAGCGTGGCCCGGAGCGGCTCGTCGATCGACGCCGACTCGGGGTCGTCCAGGATCGCAGTCACTCGCGGACCGTCCTGATAGGCGAGGCTCGCGGTCGCGGTGTGGGCGCCGATGCAGAACGCGGACTGGTTCAGCTTGGCGACGTACGCCGCCATCAGTTCGCGGTCGCCGACGGACCAGTCGGACGGCCCGCGCAGCGCCTCGTGGGTGAACTCCTTGGCCGGGTTGCCGTAGAAGTCGGACCGGTAGAAGGTCAGTTTGGCGGCGTCCGGGAGCGGCTGCCCGGAGAACAGCCGGATCATCGCGAACATCAGCTTCGTCCCGGGCCGGTAGCCGTGGTTGAGGATGTCAGGACGCATGGCCCGGCGCCTCCTCGGTGATCGCTTCGGCGAGGGCCGCGAGACCGGCTTCGTACAGGCGGGTCGAATGACCGACCGCAGCGCAGATCACCAGCTCGAACACCTCGTCCTCGGAGCAGCCCGCAACGGCCAGGTCGGCCTCGTCGATGCGTACCGGCGTACGGGTGATCCTGCCGAGCAGCGTGCTCACCGGCGGGACCAGGCCCTCGTCGTCGAACGCACGCTTCCGCTGCTCGGCAGATGCTCTGCCGTCGCCCGTCAAGATCCGCTCCACGAGCGCGCGGTGTGCTGCTCGTTTGGCGTCGTCTGCAGTGTCGTTTTCGGGCACCGTGCCGTCACCTCCTCGGCGGACTCGGCTGTCCGCCCTCAGATGTATGACGATCAGCGCACCACGAGATACGACAAACGCGCTACTTCGTGACGAGCGAGCGGAGCAGGAAGCCGACGTTGGCGGGACGTTCCGCCAGGCGGCGCATGAAGTACCCGTACCAGTCGTCGCCGTACGGGACGTAGATACGCACCCGGGAGCCCTGCGAGCGGAGCTGCTCCTGCGCGCTGGGCCGGATGCCGTAGAGCATCTGGAACTCGAAGTCGTCCTGTCCCTTGCCGTGCTGCGTCGCCAGCGCCTGGGCGATCGAGATCATCCGGGGGTCGTGGCTGGCGATCATCGGGTAGCCGAGGCCGCCCATCAGGATGCCGAGGCAGCGGGCGTACGCGCGGTCGACGTCGCTCTTCGCCGGGTGGGCGACCGACTTCGGTTCGGCGTACGCGCCCTTGACCAGGCGGACCCGCGACCCCGCGGTGGCGAGGTCGCGGCAGTCGGCCTCGGTGCGGTACAGCATCGCCTGCAGCGCGACGCCGACCGTCGGGTGATCCTTGCGCAGCTCCGCCAGGATGCTGAGCGTGGAGTCGACCGTGGTGTGGTCCTCCATGTCCAGAGTGACGGTCATGCCGGCGTCGGCGGCCGCGGCGCAGATCGCGGCGGCGTTGTCGGCGGCCAGCGCCTCGCCGTCGCCGGGCAGCGCCTGACCCATCGCCGAGAGCTTGAGCGACGCCTCGGCCTTGGTCGCGAGTCCCTGGTCGGCCAGCTGCTTGATCAGCGTGAGGTACGCGTCCCGGGTGGCCTCGGCCTGCGTCCGGTCGAGCGTGTCCTCGCCGAGGTGGTCGAGGGTCACGGCGAAGCCGCCGGAGGTCAGGCGTCGGGTGGTGTCGACGGCGGCGTTCACGTCGTCGCCGGCGATGAAGCGCGTGACGACCTTGCGCGTCACCGGGGATTTGGTGACAACGGCCCGGACGCGACGGCTGCGGGATGCGGCGAGCAGAGCGGTACCAAGCACGGCGGACTCCTCCTGGTCAGGATGTGAGTGCACTGTAAGGACCGGTCGGCCGCGCGGGCGTTATCCAGGTGACAGATCCGCCGGCGCAGAACGTCATACAAATGTCTAAGCTGGGTGCATGGACCTCGACGACCTGGTCGGCGCGATCTCGGACGCGTTCGGTACGCCGGCTGTGCTCGAGGACCGCGACTTCAACCTGATCGCGTTCAACACGCAGCCCGACGAGATCGACGCGGTGCGGGCCGGGTCGATCCTGCGGCGGCGTTCGACGGCCGATGTCCGGAGCTGGTTCGAGCAGTTCGGCATCGCAACCGCCGACGGACCGGTCCGTACGCCGTCCGAGCCGGGCCTCGGCATCCTGCCGCGGCTGTGCCTGCCCGTCCGGTGGAACGGCGTGACCTACGGCTACTTCTGGCTGCTCGACCCCGGAGGCGGATTGGGTACGCCGGCGCAACTCGAGGCGGCCGCCGCGATCGCGCGGGACGCGGGTGCGCTGCTCGCGCAACGGGCCCGGGGGAGTCGCGACGCATCGCTCCTGCTCACCAACCTGCTTGCGCCGGACGACGCGGTCTCGGCGCGAGCGGTCGAAGAGCTCGACAGCCGGGGGCTCGTCCAGCGGACGGCGTACGTCGTGGTCGTCCACGCCGAGCAGCCGTCGCGTGAGGTCGTGCCGCTCAATCTCTGGTCGCTACCGCGGCATGTGCTCGCGACGTCGGGGGAGGGCTTCACGACACTGCTCGTCGACCTCGCGAACGAGCGGATGATGTTGATCGACCAGGCGATCGACAGGCTCCGCCAGTTGCACGCCCAACGCCTCGGCGATCAGGCGGCCGCGCGGCTGCTCGTCGGAGTCGGCGAGCCGCAGCGCGGCGTCGCCCATGCACGAACCAGCCACGAACAGGCGCGCCGTGCCACCAAGATCCTGGCCGCCGTGCCGCGGCTCGGTGCGGTCGCTCATTGGTCCCAGCTCGGCGTCCACCGACTGATCTCGTGCGGTCCGCGGTCGGCCCTGGTGGACGCCGTACTCGATCCGCGGGCGCAGCGATTGCTCGACGCGGGCGGCGACCTGGTCCGGACGGCGCAGGTCTTCCTGGACCGGGCCGGCAACATCCAGGAACTGGCGACGGAGCTGGCCATCCACCGTCAGACGGCGTACTACCGGCTCCGCCGGATCGAGACCATCACCGGCTTCGACCTGCGCAGCGGCGAGGATCGCCTCACGCTCCACCTCGCCCTGACAATGGCTCCACTGCTCCAGCCATCTCAAGGAGGACCACGTGCTGGTCAATGACCGCAGCTCAGTTCCAGGCACGCTCATCGTCACCAACGCGGCCGTGTTCGACGGCGAGAGTGCGGAGCTCGTCGACGGGCCGGTTGCGGTTCGGGACGGGCGGATCGTCGCGGTCGGGGACACCGGGGACCTTGGCGACGACGCTGTCGTGGTCGACGCGCAGGGCGGCACCGTGCTGCCCGGGCTGATCGACGCGCATTGTCATCCGTACGGCATCAGTCTGGACATGGTCGACATCGAGGCGAGCCCGCTGAGCTATGTCGCGATCGTCGCGGCCGGCCGGTTGCGCAACTCCTTGCGGCGCGGCTTCACGACGATCCGCGATGTCGCGGGCGGTGAGGCCGGGCTGGCGAAGGCGATCGCCGAAGGCAGGCTGGAGGCGCCGCGGTACCTGTTCACCGGGCCGGCGCTGAGCCAGACCGGTGGGCACGGCGACGCCCGGCCGGCGCACTGGGACACCTGTCCTTGTCACAGTCACACGACCGAAGTCGTCGACGGCGTGGACCCGCTGCGCCGCGCCGTCCGTGAGCGTTTCCGGCAGGGCGCGCACGCGATCAAGATCATGACGTCGGGCGGTGTTGTCTCGCTCACCGACCCGATCCGGATCCCGCAGTACTCCGAGGACGAGATCCGCGCCGTGACGGCCGAGGCGGCCCGGCGGGGGAGTTACGTCGCGGCGCATTCGTACTCGCCGGAGGCGATCGTGCACTCGGTACGGAACGGCGTCCGGTCGATCGAGCACGGCAACCTGCTCGACACCTCCTCGGCCGCAGCGATGGCCGAGTACGGGGCGTTCCTGATTCCGACGTTGGCGGCGTACGACGCGATGGACCGGCGCGGCGAGGCGATCGGGATGGCCGCCGTGCAGCTGGCCAAGAACCGGGAGGTACTCGACGCCGGCCGGCGGGCGATCGAGCTCGCCGTGGCCGCGAAGGTCCCGGTGGGGTTCGGCACCGATCTGATGGGCGGGCTGGAAGAAGAGCAGCTCAACGGGTTGCGGCTGCAGAGCGAGGTGCTCGGGATCCTCGGCACGCTGCGCTGCGCGACCTCGGTGAACGCTCGCCTCCTCGGGCTGGAGGACCTCGGCGTGGTCCGGCCCGGCGCGATCGCGGACCTTCTCGTAGTCTCGGGCAACCCGTTGGAACAGCCCGACTGCCTGTGGGATCCAGCGGCCGAACGGACCGTCATCCAGAGCGGCCGCGTCGTTTAGGAGATCCATGGCGGACAGCATCAGGTTCATCGACCGGGCAGCCCTCGAGCGCACGCTCAGCTGGACGCAGGCGATCGACGCGCTCGACGACGCGCTGGTGTCCGGCGCCGCGCCGGGAAACACGCCGCCGCGGACGTTCGTGGACATGTCGGGCGGGCAACTCATCTTGATGCCTGGCGAGGTCGGGCCGCAGGTCGGCGTGAAGGTCGTGTCGGTCAGTCCCGGCAACGCCGCCCGCGGCCTGCCCCGGATCCAGGGCCTCCACATCGCCTTCGACGGACCGACGCTGTGGCCGGTCGCAGTGATCGACGCCGAGTCGCTGACGTTGCGACGTACGGCGAGTGTGTCGGCGCTCGCCGTACGCCGGTTGTCGACCACGGACTCGAACTCGTTGCTCGTGTTCGGGACGGGGCCGCAGGCGCTGAGTCATGCGCTGGCGATCAACGCGGTCCGCCCGCTGAATCAGGTCATCGTCGTGGGCCGCCGGGTGGAGGCGGCCGCCGCGCTCGTCGGCTCGCTTCAAGCGGAAGGCCTCCCAGCTCGGGCCGGAACTCCGGAGGACGTCGCGAACGTCGACCTGGTCGCCTGCTGTACGACGGCGACGGAGCCGGTGTTCGACTCCGATCTGCTCCGGCCGGAAGCGACCGTGGTCGCTGTCGGGTCGCACGAACCAGCGGTCCGCGAGGTCGACACGAACCTCGTCCGCCGCGCCACCGTCGTGGTCGAGTCACGGGCCTCCGCGCTGGGCCAGGCAGGGGACATCATCCTCGCCGTCGCGGACGGCGTACCCGAAACCGACGCGATCACGGCCGATCTCCACGAACTCGTCACCGGGCAACTCGACCTCACTCCCGGCACACCCCGCCTCTTCAAAAGCGTCGGCGAAGCCTGGTGCGACGTGGTCACCGCCACCGCCGCACTCCGCGCAGTCCCGTAAGTGAGGCTCATCGGCTCCCGCCGCGCGACGCCGGAGGCACCGGGATGCCGTCTCCTCGTACGTCAGGCTCGCCGAAGATGGCACCGTCGAGGCGGCGCAGGGTTTCTGAGAAGCGGCCGCCGGCCTGGAGTTGCGCGGTGCCGGTGCTGTAGTCGGTCACCTGTTGCCACTCGTCGCCGGTCACGTAGTAGACGTGCGGACTCACAGGCCCCGGCGAGTCGGCGAAGAAGCAGTTGGCGAGGTTGAGGAGCATTCCGAAGGCGTTGATCACCGTCTGATCTCGTAGCACATGAATGAGCAGCATGTCTCGGGACGGCATGGCCACGAGGCACCCGAACGGAGGGTTCTCGACATGCAGGGACTCGCGCAGCACGGTGTCGAGAACCAGCGCCCGGGAGGCTGTGAACATGCCGCCGGTCAGCATGGCAACCTCGCCACCGTCGCCAACCGGATCTCGCACCAACTCGACGTTGTCCTTGAGGCGGCGCAGGTTCGCCAGGCCCATCCGGGTGATTTCCTCCCACGACACGCCAAGGGAGTCGATGTCGAAGTGCATGGCGACCGCGCGCCCGGTGTAGGTCGCCGGCGCGGTCACCACACCCGGCACGAACTCCGGCACCCGGTCGGTCCAGCCGCGCTCGATCGTGGCTGCGCAGACAAGCCGAAGATAGAGCTCGTTCTCCAGGTCTTCCGGGACCATCGGCCGTTCGCCCGGAGGAGGCATCTGGCCGAAATGGGCGACCACCGCCGATCTCCATTGCTGTCGTGGCAACCCGCTGACGGTGCGCGCGAGATTCGCGAGCCCGGCAGATGGAGTGTCCTTCACCTGGCAGTCTCCGGTCGCTACCAGCGCGCCGGCGCCGTCGTACCGCAGGGGAAACCCGCGTTCCGCGACCACAGCCTCGGCCAGACGGACCAATCGGTCCGCCTGCCGCACGGTCAGCGGGGTCAGCACCGGGTGCGGCCGATCCGCGTCGTCGTTGTGTCGCCTGCTACCACCACGGCCGCTCCGGCGGCCGTCCCTGCTCTTGCCAGCACTCATCGAGCACCTCCTTTGCCCAAAAAAGGTATGAGCTTTCGAGCACTGGAACGGCCCGTCTTCGCAATCTGTGGATAACTGCCGACGGCGAGCTGCGACGCAACCGCTGCCCACTCTGGAGGTCGCATGTACTTGCGTAGATCACCTCTAGCCTTCCCCGGTCCTGGTGGAGAGTCTCCCCAAACCGGTTTGGGGAGACTCTGTGCGTGAACTGGGGAGCCGTGCTGCCCGAATCGGGAGGGCAGGACTCCCCAAACTGGTTTGGAGAGGAGCGGGGCGTCAAGCAGGGCTGGTGCGGGGAAGCCGGTTCCAGCGGGTGTCAGTGCGAGTCAACGCGAGCCCGGACTCAAGCCCCCGTCTGGTAATCCATCGCCTACTGCGGGGCACTCGGCACGGCACCTCGCCGCACGGTGCGAAGGCCACGATGCTCCGCATCGAGACCTTCGTCCCCGCACGCTCGGTCGGCCAAGTGTTCGCGTATCTCACGGCCTCGGGCCGCCGACAGGGTAGGGTTTCGTCCTGATGTCTGCGATCCGTGCTCGTCGTCCTCGTCCGGCTGATATGGCTGTGCCCGTTGGGGCGCGCACCGTGTTCACGGATGGCGCGTGCTCGCGGAATCCTGGACCTGGAGGCTGGGCCTGGGCGTCGTCGAAGTCCGTGTACGCCTCGGGGCACGAGGCTGATTCCACGAACCAGCGGATGGAGATCCGGGCCGCCCTCGAGGCCGTTCGGGCGAACGATGGTCCGCTCCTGGTCGTGTCGGATTCGACGTACGTCGTCAACTGCTTCCGCGACGGGTGGCACACAGGTTGGCTCGAACGCGGCTGGCTCACCTCGGCCAGGAAACCGGTCGCCAACCGCGACCTCTGGGAGCCCCTGGTCGAGTTGGTCACCAAGCGCGGCGACGTCGCCTTCCAGTGGGTGAAAGGCCACTCCGGCCACGAAATGAACGACTTCGTGGACGCCCTGGCGGTCGCCGCCTGCTTCCCGGAACACTGAATCAGGTGAGGCCCGCGTCGTGGATGCGGTTGGCGATCTGGACCCGGTTGGTGGCTTGGAGTTTGACCATGATCCGCGAGACGTGGGCCTTGACGGTGGCCATGCTCAGGTAGAGTTCGTCGGCGATCTGCGCGTTGACCTTGCCCTGACCGACCGCGATGGCGACTTCGCGTTCGCGGGAGGTGAGGGTCCCGGCCAGCGCTCGCGCGTCGAGGACACGCTGGGGTTCTGGCTCATCAGCACCCAGGCGCGCGATCAGCTGGGCGGTCACGGTGGGGGAGAGCATGTGGTTGCCGGCAGCCACTTTGTGGATCGCCTCGACGATCTCTGCCGGCGGGGTGTGTTTGAGGAGGAAGCCGCTGGCCCCGCCGCGAAGAGCCCGTAGTACGTAGTCGTCGGCGTCGAAGGTGGTCAGCACGATCACCTTGGGCGGTGCGGGCCGACCCCTGAGCTGGGCGAGAGCTTCGAGGCCGTCGAGTCGCGGCATCCGGATGTCCATCAGTACGACGTCGGGCGCAACCTGCGCGATCAGGTCGAGTCCGGTCTGGCCGTCGTTCGCTTCGCCGGCCAGTTCGATCGTTGCGTCGTCGCGCAGGATCATGGCGAGTGCCGCGCGCACGAGCGCGTCGTCGTCGATGATTACCACCCGGACGGCGGCGCTCATGCCGGCCACGGCAACCAGGCGCGGACCACGAACTCCCCGTCCGTTCTCAGGTGCTCGAGGCGGCCGCCGATCAGCTCGGCGCGTTCGGTGAGTCCGAGCAGTCCGAGCCCCGATCCGGGGGTCGCGCTCACCGAGGAGCCGAGCCGCAGCGGGTTGCGTACCTCGAGGACCAGTTGCCCTCCCGGCCGGCCGCTGACGGTCACGTCGACGGCGGTGTCCGGTGCGTGTTTGCGAGCGTTCGTCAGGCTCTCCTGGATCATCCGGTAGGCGCCGCGCCCGATCGCGTCGGGCGGCTCCGCGAGGTCGTCCACCTGGTTGTGCAACCGCACTCTCGTGCCGGATCCGATGGCTTCCTGGACCAGCGCCGGGAGGTCGGCGAGCGTCGGTTGTGGTCGCTCCGGTGGTACGTCGGTTTCGATGGTTCGCAGTACTCCGAGGATCGCGTGCAGATCCTGCAGCGCGAGGTGGGCGCTCTTGCGGGTGATGGCTGCCGCCTGGGCCACTTCGGCGTCGCTCAGGCTTCGGCAGTACTCCAGTGCGCCCGCGTGCAAGGCCACCAGCGACAGGCGATGCGCCAGCGCGTCGTGCATCTCGCGAGCGATCCGGGCCCGCTCGGTGACTTGCGCCTGCTCGACACGCAGGCCCTGCTCGCGTTCGGCGCGATCCGCGCGTTCCCTCAGCGATGCCAGCAGGTCGCGGCGTGCGCCGACATACATGCCGGGAGCGATCACGGCGCTCACGAAGACGACCGTGAACAAGAGCGAGAAGAGCAACGAGTTCTCGGCCCCGGGGTGGGTTGCGAAGAAGACGACAGAGGCGACGAAGCCCACCACCGCGACCGGCACGATCTCGTGCCAGCGCCGGCGCGTGGCCAGGGACACGGTGGTGACGACGACCGCTCCCGACGCGGCTGTGGAGAACGATCCGAAGGTGTTGACGATCAGGGCGACGACGAACGGGTTGCGGCGTCGCCTTCGCATCAGAACGACGCTGACTACTCCGAGCAGCAGATCGATGGCCCAGAGCGCACCGATCTGTCCGGCGTACGTCTGGTAGTAGCTGGCGATCCAGAATCCGCCGCCGGTGACGATGGCGAAGAGGTAGCGCCACGTCGACTGCCAGTGGCTCAGCGGAGGTGGTGGCGCGGCTTGGATGGCGTCCACCTTGCTCACGGTACGGGAGGTCTGTGCTTCCGGGCAGAGACCACGGTCCGGCCCGACCCCTACCACGGGCTACACAACTCGATCCCGTGGTTCGCGGCGGTGGCACTGCGGCTGATGTGCCCGGCCGGTGCGCGGGTCCAGGCTCGACCTCATGATCACAGTCGAAGAACTCAGTAAGCGGTACGGCGCACATCAGTCCGTAGACCGCGTGTCCTTCCGGGCGCAGCCTGGATCCGTCACCGGCTTCCTCGGTCCCAACGGGGCCGGCAAGTCGACCACGATGCGCATGATGACCGGGCTGACGCCGCCCTCAGCGGGTCGCAGCACCGTCCTCGGGGTTCCGTACGCCGAACTGTCCAACCCGGGCCGGCACGTCGGGGTCCTCCTCGACGCGTCCGCACAGCACACCGGGCGGACCGGGCGCGAGATCCTCCGCCTCGGCGCCATCGTCATGGGCCTCCGCCTCCAACGGGTCGACGAAATGCTCGAAATCGTCGGACTGTCCGGCGAGGAGGGCAACCGCCGGGTCGGCAACTACTCCCTCGGCATGCGGCAACGCCTCGGCATCGCGCACGCCCTGCTCGGCGACCCGCAGGTCCTGATCCTGGACGAGCCCGCCAACGGACTCGACCCGGCCGGTATCCACTGGATGCGCGGGCTGCTCAAGAGCTTCGCCGATCGCGGCGGAACCGTCCTGCTGTCCTCACATCTGCTGCACGAGATCGAGGTCATCGCCGATCACCTGGTCGTCATCGGTCGCGGCGTGATCGTCGCCGACGGCAGCAAGGCCGACCTGCTGAACGCCGCGGGCACCCTGGTCCGCGGCCTGGACCCGGATGCGCTGGGGCGCTGCCTCGACGTCGCGGGTTACGTGTACCAGCTCGAGCCCGACGGCTCGTACGTCGTGGACGCCACCCGCGAGCAGATCGCCACGGCCACCGCGCAACACGGCGTGGTCGTCACCGAGCTGCGTGGCGCGGACGGTTCCGGACTCGAAGCAATGTTCCTGCAGCTCACCGCCGCCGACGCACGAGAGAAGGTCACCGCATGAGTACCGCGACCCACACCGAACTGTTGCCGGATCCGCGGGTGACGCCGGTCCCCTTCAGCCGCCTGTTGCGGGCCGAACTGCGCAAGCTCGTAGACACCCGGGCGGGCTTTTGGCTGCTCACCGCGATCGGTCTCATCACGGTCGCCGTCATCGTCGTGTTCCTGTTCGTCGCCGACCCGGACCAGTTGACCTTCCTGAACATGATCGGTGCGACCGCGACCCCGCAGAGCATCCTGCTCCCGGTGCTCGGCATCCTCGCAGTCACCGCCGAGTGGAGTCAGCGCACCGGCCTGGTCACCTTCACGCTCGAACCCAGCCGGATCCGCATCGCCGTCGCCAAGCTGGTCGCCGTCGTCCTGGTCGGTCTGGTGGCGGTGGTCGTGGCACTCGGCGTCGCAGCGTTGAGCAACCTGGCCGGGATGGCGTTCCTGGACGGCGCCGGCACCTGGAACATTGGTGCCGCCAACGTCCGCGACTTCTTCGCCGTACAACTGATCGGCATCGTTCAGGGCTTCGCCTTCGGCATGCTGCTGATGAACACCGCCGCCGCGATCGTCCTCTACTACGTGATCCCGATCGCGTGGACCGTACTCTTCTCGATGGTCGGCAGCCTCGAGAAGGTCGCACCCTGGCTCGACGTCAACTCCGCGATGGCCCCCGCCTTCGAGCAGCGCACGTTCCAGGCCGCCGACTGGGCCCACCTCGCAGTCTCGGGCGCCATCTGGGTCCTCCTACCCCTCATCCTCGGCCTCTTCCGCCTCCTCCGCCGCGAGGTCAAGTCAGCCTGACATCACCTCTGCAGGAGAACCTGGACCTGCATCCTGATCTCCTGGACGACGTCGTCGACGGGCTTGGCGATGTTGATCGTTGCCGCCATGCTGACGAACATGATCGCGGAGACGATGTGGGCGAGCGTTGCGGCGTCGGTGGCGCTGTTGCGCTCGTCTCGCTGTAGTACGTCGGCGATCGCCTTCTCGGTCTGCACTGTCAGTCCGAGGGCGGTGCGGTGGTGGGGCTCCTCGGGGTCGCCGAAGACGATCTCGCGCAGGTAGGTCCGCCCGTTGTCGATCTGTTTGCGGTTGCATTCGACGACCGGGCGGACGATCGCCATCACCGCGTCGAGTACGTCGGGGATGCGCTCGGCTGCCGACGTACCTTCGGCGAGTGCGTCGGCGTACGTCGAGTTCTGCACCAGCAGGAGCAGTTCGCCCTTGGTCTTGGCGTAGAGGAAGAGCGTGCCGGCGCCGATGTCGGCCTTGTCCGCGATCTCCTGGGTGGTGACCTCGTCGACTCCGCGCTCGGCGAAGAGCTCGCGGGCGGCGGCGGTGATGCGGTCGAGCTTCTCCTGCTTGTTCCGCTCGCGCCGTCCGACTCGTTGGGAGGCGAGTGGCATGGCTGCCTTCCTTGTCTGCTGTGTGGGCTCCGGCTGTGTAGTTTGCAGGCGTTCATTCTCCCATGGGCAGCTATTGCTCGTAGTGCGGCAGGACGGTGCCGTTCTTGACGTAGGTGAGGGCCGCGTCGACGTCGTAGGCATGGATCGCCGCGGCCAGCGGTGCCAGCTGCTTGGACAGTTCCGCCGGCACGTTGCTGGTGAAGAAGGCATCGCGTGCTGCGGTGTCGGTGAACCCGAGGATGAGGGAGGCGTGGAACTGCTGGTCGTGTGGGTTGTCGTGGGCGACGTTCGGGGTGTCCCAGAGTTTTTCGATCCAGGGCAGGAAAGTCTGCGTACGAAGCTCTTTGAGCACCCCGGTGGCGGCGAGCGCTGGAACGAGCTGCTCCTTCATGAACCTCCGGAACTCGCCGGCACCCACCCCGTCTCTGCGACGGAGGTAGACCATCGCACGGGCACCGACTGCCTCGCCAGGGCCTGCGACGTCGTACCAGCGGGACGAGTTCGGCGGGCCGGTGTAGAGGAGAGTACGGCGGAACACGTTGATCTCGTCCTTGTAGGCGAGCTGTGTCTGCTTGCGTCCCAGGAGCGGGGAGAGCGCCGAGTGGAAGGTGACTTCCGCGACGCCGTCGATCTTCCGGTCGACGGGGATCGACGTCTCTACCCCGTCGGTCACCGGCCACCGGCCCGGGTTGTCCTCCGCAAGGTGGATCTGCCGGTACTCCTCCAAGCCCGGGGTGGCGGAGATGATTTTCGAGTGCGGGCCCTTCCAGTAGTCCATGCCGGTCTGGCGGGGCTGGTCGGTGCGCACCCAGAGTGGAATCGAGGAGGTGAGGTGCTTCTTCACGCCCACTTTCGCGGTAGTCATCGTGAGAGGAACTCGACGGCAACGGGGGCGAACTTGTCGTGGAACTGGAAGATGCCGCCGTGGCCGGAGTCGGGGTAGATGATCAGCTCCGAGCCCTTGATGCGCCGGTGCAGGTCCTCGGAGAGCACTGAGGGCACCATGCGGTCGTTGTCGCCGTTGGCGATCAGGGTGGGCTGGGTGATCTTCGACAGGTCGGCGGGCGCGGAGCGTCCCCACCTCTTGATCGCCTTGAGCTGCGTCTGGAAGGCCTTGGTCTTGATCTCTGCGTCGCGGTCGACGGTGCGCTCCTTGAGCCGGTTGACGAACGCGCGGGCGGCGGACTTGCCCGTGGCGTCGCGGTTGAAGAACAAGAACTCCTTCGGGTCCGACCGGGTCAGAGTCGCCCGCAGGATGTCGTAGTACGTGGTGCCGGCGACCTTGTCGATGTCCTTGCCACCCGCGGGACCGGTGCCGGTGAGGACGAGCTTGCGGACGAGCTCGGGGTGCTTGACCACGAGGGCCTGGGCGACCATGCCGCCGAGGGAGAAGGAGAAGACGTCGATCTTGTCGAAGCCGAGCGCCGTGATGAAGGTGTAGGCGTCGTCGGCCATCGCCTCGACGCTGTCGGGGACGCGCCCGGTGGAGGCGCCGACGCCGCGGTTGTCGAAGGCGATGACGTGGCGCTCCGCGGCGATGGGGTCGATGATCCGCGGGTCCCAGTTGTCGAGGGTCGCGGCGAGGTGAACGAAGAAGACGACAGGGATGCCGCCCTTCGGTCCCAGCTCGCGGTAGGCGTAGGTGACGCCGCCGGCGTCGACCGTGCGGGCGGGCGCGTCCTTGTAGGCGGTGATGACGGTACTCATGGTGGTTCTCCTGTTTCGTAGGGGTGGTCAGGGCCGGCTGATGACGGCTTTGCCGCGGATGCCGCCCTTGTCGAGGGATTGCACTGCTTGCGCGGTCTGGTCGAAGTCGAAGACCCGTCCGACGACGGGACGCAGCGCGCCGCTGTCCACGAGGGCAGAGATCTGGCGAAGCTGATCACCGCTGGCGCGCATGAAGAGGAACTCGTACGTCACGCCGAGGTGCCGGGCCTGGCGGCGGATGCGGGCGCTGAGGGCGGTCATCACCAGCCGGAGCAGCGGGTTCGCGCCGAGCTCGCGGGCGAACGCCGAGTCGGGCGGGCCGGCGATCCCGATCGCCTTGCCGCCGGGGCGCAGGACGCGGAGCGACTTCTCGAGGTTCTTCCCGCCGAGGCTGTCGAGCACCAGGTCGTACCCTTCGACGAGCTGCTCGAAGTCCTGGCTGCGGTAGTCGATCACGAAGTCCGCCCCGAGTTCGCGCACGAACTCGGCGTTGCCGGCGCTGACGGTTGTGGCGACCGTTGCGCCGAGGTATTTGGCGAGCTGGATCGCGATCGTTCCGACGCCCCCTGCGCCGGCGTGGATCAGGACCCGCTGCCCCGGCCGGAGGTTGCCTCGCTCGACGAGTGCCTGCCACGCGGTCAACGCCACCAGTGGCAGCGACGCCGCTTCCTCGAGGCTGACCGATACGGGCTTGAACGCCAGGTCGGCCTCGGCCACCGCGATGCGCTCGGCGAAGGTTCCGATGCGGTCTTTGTCCGGCCGGCCGAAGACCTCGTCGCCGGGCCTGAATCCGCGCACTTTCGCGCCGACGCGGACCACGGTTCCGGCGACGTCGTTGCCGAGGATCTGCGGCAGCTTGTACGGGAGGATCTGCCGGAACTCGCCCGCCCGGATCTTCTCGTCGAGCACGTTGAGCCCGGCAGCCCGGACCTGCACGAGGACGTCGTGCTCTCCGACCACGGGCTCGGGGACGTCCGCTTCCTGCAGCGGTCCCTTGTACTGCCTGACGACGAACGCACGCACGGCGACTTCCCCTTCCGATGACCTGCCCAGTGTTATTAAGCTGAGCTGCCTCAATAATGAGTCGACTCAGTTAAATTGTCAAGCGAGCATGCGTGGAGATGGCTGAACCCCGGCGTCCGCGGTGGGGCGGACGCCGGGGTTCGTGCTGCCGGGGTGGTCAGAGGATGCTGAGGCCGATGATGTTCGCCGCGAGTTTTCCGGTGCTGACCTTGTCCTTGCCGGTGCGGGTGTCGACCGTCAACTGGTCGGTCGGTTCCGCGTCGAAGAGGCGGACGTCGGCGCTCAGGCCCGCGACGCGCACGTTCCCGTTGGAGCCGGACACCCGGATCCGGTCCTTGCCGGCAGCGCCGGTGACGGTGATCGCGTCGGCCGCCGAGTCGCCGCCGCTCGCGTTGAGTTGCGCGCCGAGATCGACGTCGACCTTGCGGACGTCGGTACGGCGCAGATCGTCGACGGTGACCGTGTCGGCGCCGCCGAGGGTGTTGAGCTTGATCCGTTCGACGTTGTCGGTGTCCATGACGATGTTGCCGACGTCCCGGGTGAACCGCAGGCGCGGACCGTTGGCGGCGGCAACGAACCTCTCCGCGGCGGCCGCGCCGTTGAACACCATGGTGTCCTGGCTGCGGCCGCCCTCGATCACGTCACTGCCGTCACCCGGATCCCAGGTGAACGTGTCGTTCCCGCTGCCGAGCAGCGCGGTGTCGCTGCCGCGGTTCCCGTCGACGGAGTCGTTGCCGGCGCCGGTACGGAACAGTTCGTTGCCGCTGCCACCGAACGCCCGGTCGTTGCCGGAGCCGGTGTCGACGATCGTGAACGGCTGCGCTTCGGCGCCGTAGTCGATCCGTACGACGTCGTTGCCGCCACGGCTGCTGACGTTGATCTGGCCGAAGTCACTGCGCTTCACGGCGCGCTTCGTACCGTCCCCGAGGTCGACGTCGACCACCGAGGTGTCCGCGGCCGGCACGGTGAGCGTGATGGTGTCGGCGCGGTTCGTGCCGGTGACGATCAGTTGGCCGGCCTCGATGACGACGCGGTTCGTGGGTGCCGCGGACGCCGTACCGGCCACGCCGAGGGCGACGCCCGTGGTGATTGTCGCGACGGCCGCCGCGGTGATGCCTCGCCGGAGTCGTCGTGTCGCACTGGTCATGATGTGGTCCCTCCCTGGTCGTCACGGCTGCCGTCGTCGACGCCGTGCTCGGTGTGTTTGGGGCCTACACGGCCACTGCCGTCATCCGGTTCACGGCAATCTTCGGTCAAATAGTTGCCTAGGGCATCTACAAAGCAGGAGGTGAACCGGATCTGCCGGACGTACGTGTAACGTGCGTGTGCAGGAGGTCTGAATGAAGGAACTGGTCGGGCGGGTCGCGCTCGGGGTCGCGAGCTTCTCGTTCGCGCCCAGGGATCGCTCCGCCGATCTCGCGACGATCCGCGCCGGTATCGCGGCGGGTACGGCGATCCTCGACACCGCGCGCGCATACGCCCACGTCGACGCGCCGCTGTACGGCGAGGAACTGGCCGCCGAGGCCGCGCGGGGCACGGGCGTGATCGCCGGAACCAAGGGCGGTCACTCGCGGACGGGTGAGTCCACGTGGGACGCCGACATCAGCCGGCAGCGGATCCGGTCCGACGTCGAGACGAGCCTCCGGGTGTTCGGTGGTGAGCGTCTCGAGCTGTACTACCTCCATCGAGTCGATCTCGCCGAACAGCCCGTGGAAGAGGGCGTTTCAGCGCTCGCGGACCTGCGCGACGAAGGCAAGCTGACCCGGGTCGGTCTGTCGAATGTCACGGTCGCCGACCTGGAGCGAGCGGCCGCGGTCACCCGGATCGACGCCGTACAGAACCACCACAGCGCCGTCGGGCGCGAGTCGCTCGACGTACTCGCGTGGTGCGAGGCCAACCAGGTCGCGTTCTTCGCCTACTCACCCCTTCGGCCGTCGACTCCGGCGCCGTCACGACACCTCGCAGCCCAGGCCGCCGAACGCGGCGTGTCCCTGCAGCGCCTCCAACTACGTGCCCTGCTGGCGTCATCGCCCGTACTGTCCGTCGTCTCCGGCGCAACGCGCCCAGAAACCGTGCTCGACTCACTCGCGGCAGAATCCGACCCCTGGGACGAACCCCTCGCAACCGCCTACGCCGCCGACCTCACCTGACGAGCCTGACCTCTTGAGCGCGCCCACTCGCGGCGATTACCCTCTGTATGCAGCTGATTGCACTCAGGAGGTCGCGGCGCAGGGGGTGACACCGTGGCGAAGAGGCGGAGAGGTACGAAGGCGGGTGACCTGCTGGTTCTTCTGTGGGTCGTGGTGCTCGGAGTTCTCGGCTATCCGCCTCATGAACACCTGATCGCGTGGATGGTGCTCGTGCCGGCGGTCGGGTTGTTCTGGGTCGCGTTCCTGATGCCGACCAAGTGCACCTACAGCACCCAGCGGGACAAACTGTGCGGCCGAGGAGTCAGAGGCAAGCTGCGCGGCTGCCGGGATCACGGTCGCTGGAGGCGCGACACGATGCTCGCTCGTCACCGGGCCAGCTAGCATGCGGGTCATGCGGACCTGGGGCGACGAGGACATTCAGGATCAGGGCGGGCGGACCGTCGTGATCACCGGTGCGAACTCAGGGTTGGGTTTGCGTGCGGCGACGGTGCTTGCGGCCAAGGGAGCGCGGGTGATTCTTGCCTGCCGGTCTCGGGAGCGGGGCGAGCGGGCCGCGGCGGCGGTGGGCGGTGAGCTCGTGCTGGTGGATCTCGCGGATCTGGGCTCGGTGCGCAAGGCGGCGGCGGATCTCCGGGAGCGTACGGGCGATCGCGTCGACCTGCTGATCGACAACGCGGGCATTCCGGCGGGCAAGTTCCGGCGCACCGTCGATGGGCACGAGTCGATCCTCGCCACCAACTATCTGGGGCATGCGGCGCTGACGTGGTTGCTGATGCCGGCACTACGGGCCGGGGACTCGGCCCGGGTCGTCACCGTGTCCAGTATGGCCCAGCGCGGCAAGGGTTTCGACGTCGAGGATCCCAACTTCGAGCGCCGTCGGTTCCGGATGGCTCACGCCTATTCGCAGTCCAAGCTGGCCGGCCTGATGTTCGCGCTGGAGTTGCAGGAACGCCTGGCGGCCGAGGGATCGCCGGTGATCAGCGTTGCTGCGCACCCTGGCTTCACCGCCACCGAGATCGGTGCCGCGGGCGCCCGCAACCAAGGGCTCGGGGCGCTCGCGCGGCCGCTCAACGCGTTGACGAAGGCGCTGTCGCAGTCCGTGTCCGAAGGCACTCTGCCGATCCTGTACGCAGCGACCGCACCCGAGGTACAGGGCGGTGACTACTACGGGCCGCGGAAGTTCGGCGAGTTCTTCGGAGGGGTCGGCCCGGCCCGGATCGACGTACGGGCGCAGGATCAGGCGGTGCGTGCGCGCCTGTGGGAGCGCACGGCCGAGCTGACCGGCGTCCGGCCCGACCCCTCGTGACAGCGCAGTAGGTTCAGTGGGCGGTCAGTTCGGGGGAGTGCCGGAGCATCCGGAGGGCGCGCATCCGCATCGGGCCGATGCTGCCGATCGGGAGGTTCAGCTTCTCGGCGATCTCCAGGTACGACGGGCAACTGTCCGACATCAGCAGCCTGATCAGGCTCTGGTAGCGACTGGGTAGCCGGGACAGTGCTCGCTCCGTGGAAGGCTCGTACTCGCCGTCGGCCGGGTAGACGTCGACGACAGCCACGCGCTGGCCGTCGCTGTGCTCCGTCGTCGGGTCGGCGTACAGCAGGTACCGCTTCCGGCTGATCGCCACCCGCAGACCTTCCCGGCGGGCCGTGGCGGCCAGCCAGGCGGGAAGGCACTCTGGGTCGCGGATCTGACGGCCGTGCTGCCACAGTCGCAGCCAGGTGAGCTGAGCCGCGTCGGCGGCGTCGCTGTGGCTGAGGCCGACACCGCGAGCGGTGTGCAGAAGGAGCGAACCGTACCGCGTTTCCAGCTCCTTCCAGGCCGACCAGTCCGAGCCGAGTGCGCGGCTGAGAACATCCGCGATCGAGGGACCCGACTCGGTGTGGTCGCGGTTCCCCTCGAGCGGCCGTGCGGTTCTGCGTAGCGAGATCGTCGACACGCTCCACGTCCTTTCGCTGATTCGCGCAGGTGGCGACAAGACGTGAGGAGGCACAGGAGAATCCGGCCGACGGCCCTGTGCTCACCCCACACCCCCGTGTGGTCGTCGTCAGTGCTGCCTTCGCCGCCTATTCGATCACCGAGGCCGTCACGAAGCCGTAGTCGATTCGTCACGAAATCGTGCTTGTGGCGTCACCGCTCGCATACGCATTTGCCGGCGACCGTCCGGAAGGGGTCCGGTCCAGCAGCGACGGGCCGAGCAGCCGCAGCAACGGCGCGGCCATCATCGTGGTGACGAGCGCCATCATCACCATCACCGTGAAGGCGCTGTGGTTGATGATGCCGGCGCCGAGTCCGGCGGACAGTACGACGATCTCCGTGATCCCGCGCGCGTTCATCAGGACTCCCAGGCCGGCCGCGGACCGTACGGGCAGACCGCCGGCCAGGGCGACCGGGACGGCGCCGGCGAGCTTGCCGATGACCGCTACGGCCAGCAGGAGCGCGCCGGCGACGAGCACCTGCGGCTGGGAGATCGCTGCGGTCACGTCGGTTTGCAGGCCGATGGACGCGAAGAAGACCGGCACCAGCAGAGTGCGGTTCAGCTTGCCGATCTGGTGCGCGACGTCCGCCACCGGCAGGCTGCCCTTCGGTAGTACGAGACCCGCCAAGAACCCGCCGAAGATCGCGTGGACGCCGATCCGGTCGGTCGCCGCGGCGAGGCCGAGGATCAGCGCGAGTACGAGCAGCACAAGGATCGGCGTAGGCACAGCAGCGGCGTACCGGAGGGACAGACGGAGCAGCAGCGGCCGGAGGACCAGTAAGGCAACGGCTCCCAGAAGAACCGTCAGGCCCAGTGCGAGCAGAGCGTCTCCAGGACCGCTCGACCGGATCATCGCCATTGTGATCGCGAGGGCGCACCAGGCGAGTACGTCCGCGGCGGCGGCGCAGAGCATGGCCAGCGATCCGAGCCGGGTGCCCTGCAACCCGCAGTCCTGAACGATCCGTGCGAGGACGGGGAACGCGGTGATGCTGAGCGCCGTACCGATGAACACGGCGAACGGCAGCCGTTCCACCGCAGGACCGGCGAGCGTCGAGTAGAGCGGGATCGCCGTGAGGAGTCCGAGGGCGAACGGAACCGCCATGATCGCGACGCTGGCGCCCGCGATCGCGCCGCGGTCGCGGCCGATCCGGCCGAAGTCGGCGCCGACGGTGAACATGAAGACGGTCAGCCCGGCCTGGGCCAGCAGACCGAGGTTCGGCCGTACCTCGGCCGGCAGGACGGCGTCGAACAGCCACGGCGTCACCGATCCGATCACCGAGGGCCCGAGCACCAGCCCGGCGATGATCTCGCCGACCACGGCGGGCTGCCCGATCATCCGGGCGAGCCGGCCGCACAAGGTCGCCAGCGCGCAGACGGCCGCGATCGCCAGCAGCAGCCGCCACATCAGTTGCGCCGATGTCGGTCCGGCGGTCGCGGGTACGGCGGTCGCCGCGGCTGTCTGCTCCGGCCGCAGCCAGCCGGCGGCGTATCCCACGACGGCCAGGGCGACCGCGCCGGCAACCAGCAAAGTCGCGACCGCCGTTGCGTGGCGAGGCTTTGGGAACAACGACATGTCAGGCAGGCACTGCGCCGTCGGCAGGGACCGGGACGGCGGTACGTCGGTCCGCCCCGGACGGACGCTCCGCGGGGGACGGGTGCTCTGCGGTGGACAGGTGCTCCGCGATCGGCCGGTGTACGCCGTTGACTCGTTTGACGGTGCGGTGTCCGAGGATGTCCTGGGCGATGTCCGCGGCCCGGTTGCCGAGCACGCTGAGCAGTGAGTCGGCGATGCCGTGCGTCGCCTCGTTCACGCCTTGCAGGTAGCAGGCCGCGTCGGACGGTTCGCCGAGCTCCAGACGGTACTGCCGGTTGACCTCGATCCGGTCGAGCCCGATCGCCGCGCCCAGCCCGCGGATCAGCCTGGGCATCTCGCGGACGAACCCGGTGCCGAGGAAGACCAGATCCCGGCGGAGCTCGTCGACCGCGCCGGTCTTGCGGTCGGTGAGCTCGAGGACGATGTCGTCCCCGTCGGTCCGGGCGCCGGTGATGTCGGTCATCGGCACCAGCCGCCGTCGCTCGACACCGCTCAACCGATCCAGGTACAGGCTGGTGTACAGCTCCTGCAGGAGGTCGCTCTCGACGCCGGAGTAGTTGGTCAGGTGCATCTCCTGCAGGATCTGCTTCTTGCCCTCCGGCAGCGCCTCGAAGAACTTGTCGATGTACGACGGGTAGTAGAGCTCGTTGGTGAACTTGTTCGTGTCGTACGCGCGCAGCCCGATCGAGCGCATCACCCAGCTCACGTCGCTGTTCGGCAGATCGTGCTGCGTCGCCCGGAACATCTCGGCCGCACTCTGCGCCGCGCCGATGACCGCGATCCGGTGGTGCTGGTCCTTGTCCAGCTCCGCGACCCGGCTGCGGTACCGGGTGCTGTGGATCAGCCGGTCAGCGGGCAGGTGGCTGAGCTCCGGCGGGATGTACGGGTCGCGTCCCGCGCCGATGACCAGGTAGCGGCTGGAGATCGTGCTGCCGTCGGCGAGCCGGGTCAGCCATCCGGTCAGGCTGCCGGCGGAGTCCCGGACGGGTTCGACCGACGTACAGTCGCATCCGAGCCGGAGCTGCACCTTCCGCAGCGATTCCGAGACCCACTGGAGATAGCCGGAGACCTCGACGCGGTACGGCGTGAAGCTGCCCATGTTGATGAAGTCGTCGAGCCGGCCGACGCTGCGCAGGTAGTTCAGGAACGTGAACTTGCTGCGCGGGTTCCGCAGCGTCACCAGGTCCTTCGCGAAGGCGACCTGGCTCTTCGTCCAGGGCAGCAGCAGGCCGCGCTGCCACTCGACCGTCGGTCCGCGTTCGATGACGAGCGAGCGCTCCGCCAGGCCGTCGGCGCCGAGTTCTTCCAGCGCGACCGCGAGAGCGAGGTTGGCCGGCCCGGCGCCGATCGCGAGCAGTTCGACGTCGTGGTTGGTCATAGCAACTCCAAAGGGTCGTGGCTCACCAGGGCCGTCCGGAATACTCGGGCTCGTTCAGCGCGTCGTACTTCAGGTGGACCAGCTCCGCGGCGGCGGTGAGCCGGTCGGCGCAGGTGGCGAGATCGTCCGCGCTGCAGACGACGTACGCGTGCCGGCCGATGTGCGCCCGCGGTGGGAGCCGGACGCTAGCCCCGGGGCCGACCATCGGATGGGCTTCCACCAGGCCCGGCGCCGATCCCGGTTCGGGGACGGTGATCTCCACGACGCGGCAGTCCTCGGGTGGATAGCAGAACCGGATGCCGACGCAGGTCCGATGATCCGGTTCCAGCCGGGGACGGATGCCGCGCGCCACGTCGACCAGGACCGCGCCGGGATCGATACCGGTGGCCAGCTTGCCCAGGTACGGGATGAGGTCGCCGCCGAGCCGGCCGTTGATCTCGATCACCACCGGTCCGCGCGAGCTGAACCGGATCTCGGTGTGCGTGATGCCGTACGGCGCACCGATCGCCTCATGCGCCGCGCGGAGCAGCTCGCGCAACTCGGGATCCTCCAGCAGCGGATCCGCGCCGTCGACGAGATGGCCGACCTCCTCGAAGTACGGCGGTTCGCCCAGCTGCTTGTGGGCGATGCAGAACGGCAGGTACTCGCCGGCCACCACAGCACCGTCGACGCTGATCTCCGGACCGTCGACCATCTCCTCGATGAGCGCTCCGCCGTGGTATTCGGCCGGACCGTTTCGGCTGGAGCTGTCGGCGCGATCGAACGCGTCGGCGATTCCGGCCGGATCGCTCACCACAGCGACGCCGATACTCGCCGCCATACCGCGCGGCTTGACCACGACCGGATAACCGATGCCCGTGGCCGCGACGGCAGCCTCCGCGGCCGTTGTGACGACCGCGAAGCTCGGCTGCGGCAGTCCGGCAGCGGTGAGCGCCTGCCTCGTCCGCGCCTTGTCGCGACAACCTTGCGCGCCCCGTGCGGTCAGACCCGGCAGCCCGAGACGCTCCGCCACCAAGGCGGTCGCGATCACCGAGGGTTCGTCGTATGTGAAGACTCCGCGGACCTCGCGCGTACGAGCGACGGCCTCGGCGGCCGCGAGCAGACCGTCGTGGTCCAGCACCAGACCGGCGCCTTCGAGAGGGACGACCACCGAACTGCCGGCGAGGTACGGCGTCTGCCAGGTCGCTGGCTCGTCGTCGATCAGCCAGAGCCCGCTGCGCGCGGCCGCACCTCGGATCAGGTACTCGCGGTACGGCTGGAAACCGCTGCCCAACTGCAGCACGACACCGTTGTCGTCGTTCACGCAAGCCTCCCGGAAGCCTTCACTGACGAACGAGAGGGGCTGATCCGGTGTGGGTGATACACCTACCGCGATCGCAAGTGCGGGATATCCGTCGCGCCAACGGCTTGTACTCAAACAGGTGACGGCTCTACCTTCACGTGAGGTAGCTCGGTAACAACCTCACGTGAAGTCGCGATACCTGCATGACAGGGCCCGCCCGCCCGAGACTTCTCGCAGCAGCATGTTCCGAGCTGGGCGGGTCTAGAGAATTCCTACCCAGTGGGGGGAGATCGATAGATGCGCGCTAAGCCCCTAGCGGCAGATGATTCCGATCCGGAGGTCGCGCCGGCCGGCGTTCACCGGCAAGTGCGGCTCCGCATGCTCGACGGCTTCTGGGTCGTCGACGGTCAACAGACCTTGTCGATCCCGCTCAGTGCGCGCCGCGTCGTGGCGTTCGTCGCACTGCGTGGGCGTTCGAGTCGCGCCGAGGTGGCCGGCACGCTGTGGCCGGAGGTCTCGGACTCGAAGGCGCAGGCCTGTCTGCGGACGGCGCTGTGGCGGCTTCGCCAGCTGAGTCCGCGTCCGCTCATCACCGGTGACGAGACGCTGCGCGTCGACGAGTCCGTCGACGTCGACGTGAACAGACTGATCACGGCCATCCGCCGGGTGATCAACGACGGCGAGTGCGGTGCCGACCAAGGACTCCTGCCGACGCTCGCCGCGATGGGGGAGCTGCTTCCCGGCTGGTACGACGACTGGGTCCTGCTGGGGCGGGAACGCCTGCGCCAGCTGCAGTTGCACGCGCTCGAGCTGACCGCGCAGCAGCTGACCTGTTCGGGCCGGTACGCCGAAGCGATCGAGGCGGCGATGGCCGCCGTACGGCTGGAACCGTTGCGGGAGAGCGCGACGCGGGTGCTGATCGAGGTTCATCTCGCCGAGGACAATGTGGTCGAGGCGATCCGCCGGCTCGAGTTCTTCCGGCGCAGCCTGGCCAGTGAGATCGGTGTCGAGCCCACCGCGGAGCTGGTGGACCTGGTGCGCCGGCGGCAGATCGGAGCCGATCCGCGCAGGGCGGTGGCAGACATCTTCAAGCTGGACCGGAGCCGAGCCCTGTCGCCCAGGACGACGCTGGCGTAGGACTCCAGAGATCTTCCGGACCGAGTGCCCGCACGTGGTACTTGCCGAGAGCGCTGACGAGGAACTGCAACTCCAGTGCGAGGCACTCGACGAGGTTGACGAGGCCGTGGTCGGGGTCGGTGTCCACCGCGATGAGCGCGGCCCGTCCCAGCCCGGCCGCGTTCGCGCCGAGCGCCAGGCACTTGGCGATCCGCGCACCCTCCCACATCCGGCCGGAGACCAGCAGGCACGACGGGTCGGACGGCGCTCGGTCCTGCCCGATCCGCAGCAGGCACTCGCCCAACGGCAACCCGACCTGGCTGAGGAAGGCCAGCGGTGCCCAGCCCGTACCTGCCTCGGCGCCGTCGACGGACACCGCGTCGGCGCCGGCCGCCCAGGCCACCTGCGCGGCCGCCGAAACGTCCCGCGCCGGCGGCAGTTTCACCCATACCTTGGCGCGTGGATAGTTGTTGCGCATCAGGCGGATCTGTTGCCGCAGGATCTCTTTGGTGAAGGTGCCGGGGCTGCTGCTGCGCAAGACGCGGTCGCCGCCGAAGACCGGGTCGATGAGGTACGCGTCGGCCAGCCGTTCGGCGGCCTCCGCACCGATCAACGTCATCCCGCCCAGCCCGGGTTTGGCGCCCTGTCCGACCTTGAGTTCGAACGCGAGCCGCCCGGATTCCAGCAGCGGCAGCGCATTCGGATCGCTGTACACGAGGTTCCACACCTCTGCGTCGGCGTCCTCGGTGCTCTGCTGGACGACGATGCCGCCGTACCCGTCCAGCGCTTCGGCCTGGTACGCGCGGATCCGGCCGAGCAGCGAGCGTTCCGCGTCGGCCTCGAGCCGCCCGTAGCTGTTGACCGGCATCACGTTCTCGCCGATCACCATCGGGATCCCGAGGCGTCCGGCCTGGCGGCCGGCGGCCAGACCGAGTGCGACGCTCGCCGCCTCCGTCGAGCCGAACGCCGAGACGTACGCCGGTAGCGCCGACCGGAACCCGCCGATCGTCGTCTCCAGCCGTACGTCGCGGTACACCGGCTCGCGTCCCAGTTCGACGAGTTGGGCCAGCCGCTGCGGTACGAAGACCGGCGGCACCAGCCGCAGACGGTCGAGGTGATCGTCCGTCGTACCTGAACAGTCGGCGCCGAACAGGACGTGCCCGTAGTCGTCCGGGGACGGGAACGCGTCGGCGGCACCGGTCCGCGCGCGGCGGCGGATCGCTGCTTCGGGGAAACCTTCGGCGTACAGGACGCCCTCCTTCGGTCGGCTTCTGACCGGAAGAGGCGTGACGGGTCCGGCGAAAATACGGCCCGTATCACTGGACGTCGTACCGCCCCTCTCCAAGGTAGGGAGCGTCTGCTCGAGGGGGAGTAGCAATGAAGTCCACGCGTGCATTCACGATACTGATCAGCCTGACGCTAGGCGTCGGCCAACTGACGACCGGTGGCGCGGTCGCCGCCGATCCATGCGGCCTGCCACGAGGCGTGCTGAAGGCGAGCGACCTGGCGGCTCGCTCCGCGATCGAGTGCGGAGCCGTCGGCCGGTTCGTCGACGCCGGGGACGGCGTACCGCTCCAGGTGCAACCACCTGGCAGCAGCATCACTTTGGACATGCTGTATCCGGACGGAGCCCGGACCTACAGCCTGACCACCGACGCCGAGGGGAAGGTGACGACCGGCGAGCAGATGGTGCATGACCGCTTCCCGGACCTGCCCGGTCCGGGACCGTGCGAGCGCGACACTTACACCCTCCGCTCGTACAAGTGGTACCGGCCCTGGTTGTTCCGGACGACGAAGGGAACGTCGCTCACCAACGGCAGTCAGGCCGACTTCGACGCGGCTGCCCGCAGGTCCGTGGTCAACATGACCCGGGGCCGCAACACCTGCGGCATGCGAGGCGACACTGCCGCGGCCGGCGCCCTGGTCGGCCACACTGCCGTCCGCGGCAACTTCGTCTACGCGGACGGTCAAACGACGTGCGGCGCATCCGACGGCCACAACGTGATCGATGCAGGGGATCTGCCCGGCGGCTTCCTCGAGGCGACGCTGGCCTGGACCTGCACCTGGGCCGAGACCCGCCACGGTGTCACGCAGGCCGTCTCGGCCGACATCCGGATGAACAGCGCCGATTACAAGTGGACGTACGACCCCACCCGCGATCCCGCGTGTGTCCCGGCGCAGCCACCGGACCAGGACCGGTGGCGGTACGACGTGGAGTCGGTGCTGACCCACGAGATGGGTCACGTCTACGGACTCGTCAACCTGAGCGCCGACGAGGATCTGAACCTCACGATGTACCCCGGCGTACGACGCTGCACCGGACACGTGCGCACCTTGGGGCGTGGCGACGTACTCGGCATGCGGGCGCTCTACGGACGTCGGTGAGACAACCGTAGGTAGAGCAGTGCGGCCACGCTGACGAGCACCGGCCAGAGCAGGTACACACCGGCCGTCAGGAGCAGGACCACGACGGCTCCTTGGGCGACCAGTGCGGCGAGACGCGCGCGGCTTCGTCGCGGTAGCAACTTGACTGCCGCGGCGACGCCGACGGCGTACACAGTCACGAACAGCCCGGTGGTGAGCAGGACCAGCGACTCTGGCTCGAGTCCTGCCACCACGACGACCACGGCAGTCAGCATCGACATCGCGCTGAGTACGGCGAGACTCCGGCGTGGCACCACGCCGGCCGAGCTGCCACGGGCCAGCCAGGCAGGAAGAGCGCCGTCGCGGGCGAGGGCTGCGCCGAGCTTGGACGCGCCCGCGTAGTACGCGTTCATCGCACCGAAGGTCAGCAGGAGCGCGGCCGCCGCGGCAAGCACTCGGGCGTTGCCACCCAGGCCGATCGCGAGCAGATCGCCAAGTGGTGCGTCGGTATCGGCGGCCCGCGGGCCCAGCACAGTGATGGTGGCGAAAGCGACGCTGAGGTAGATCACGCCGACCACGATCACCGCGACGGCAGTGGCCCGCGGTACGTCGCGGGCCGGGCGGCGGAACTCGGCGGTGAGGTACGTGACCGTTTCCCAGCCGACGAAGCTCCAGACCAGGAGCGCGGCGGCAGGGCCGATCGCCTGCCAGCCGTGCGGCGCGAACGGCTGCAGGTTGGACAGGTCGGCGTGCGGCAGCGAGAGTGCGACCGCGAGACCGAGGAAGACTGTCAGCAGTCCGGCGAGGCCCATCTGGACCCGCCCGGTCACCTCGATACCGAAGGCGTTCGCGGCCGGCACGATGGCCAGGAGCGCCAGCATGGTTGCGAAGACGGCACCCCGTCCGCCGCCGAGCGCGGATTCGACGTACCCGCCCGCCCACAGCGCGGCGGCGGGACCGCCGACCGGGACGGACAGGTAGAAGCACCAGCCGACGATCGCCGCTGCCCGCTCGCCGAAGGCCAGTCGCGCGTACGTCGCGATGCCGCCCGAATCGGGGTAGCGCGCACCGAGTGCCGCGAAGGTCGCTGCCAGCGGAGCGGAGACCACTGCCAGGCCCAGCCACGCCAGTAACGACGCGGGGCCGGCCACCTCCGCGGCGAGCCCGGGCAGTGCGATGACACCGGTCGCCAGTACGGCTCCGATGTACAACGCCGTACCTTGCCCGAGACTCAGTCTGCCGGATGCGGTTTCTGTCACGCGCGACATCTTCGCTGGAACCGGCGGTCAGGGTGAAGCGATGCCGGGAACCTTCGGAAAGGCGCTGGCCTGCCAGACCGAGTCCAGCCCGGCGACGTACCGGGTGAACCGCTCGAGGCCGAGGCCGAACCCGGCGCTCGGCGGTACGCCGTCCCGCAGCATCTGCAGGTACCAGGCGTACTTCGCCGGGTTCTCCGCCGTCTCCCGCATCCGCGCGATGATCGTGGCGTAGTCCTGCTCGCGTTCGCTGCCGCTGCAGAGTTCGCCGTACCCCTCGGTGGCGATCAGGTCGAAGTTCCGCAGCATGCCGGGCTGGTCCGCGGACTCGCGGTCGTAGAAGCCGCGCGATCCCTTCGGGTAGTCGGTGACGAAGAACGGCCTGCTCGCCTTCGCCGACAGCTTCGCCTCGCCCTCCCAGTCCAGCTCGGCGTCCGGGCTCTGGTCGTGACCGGTCGTCCGCAGGTCGGCGACCGCGTCGGCGTGCGTGCGGCGCCCGAACGGTGCGCTCAGCAACTCGGCGAATCCCGAGGTGTCCCGGCCGAGGGCTTCGAATTCGTGGGGGAGTTCCGCCAGCACCTGCTGTACGACGTGCCGCACCAGGTCCTCGGCGATCGCCATCGCGTCGTCGCGGGACGCGTCCGCCATCTCGAGGTCGATCTGGTGAAACTCGGCCAGGTGCCTGCTGGTCGACGCGGTCTCGAGCGGTTCGAGCCGGATGTTCGGCGCGATGAAGAAGATCTTCCCGAACGACGTCAGAGCCGCTTGTTTGTAAAGGATCGCGCTGGTCATCAGCTTGTACCGGTGCCCGTAGTAGTCCACGTCGACCTGCTTGGCGCCGCGCGCGCCGGGGTCGGTGACCGGGCCGATCACCGGCGGCAGCAACTCGATGAACCCGCGGTCGACGAGCAGTTCGCGGGCCGCGGTGAGCATCCGGTGCTGGATCCGGAGGACCGACCGGGTGACCGGTGAGGTCAGGTGCTCACGCGGGCCGGCTGGCAGCCGGGCTTCGGTCTCCGGGATCCGGGTCTCGGTCATCTGGTGCACTCCCTACTGAGTCGGCTTGGTACTCCTGCTCGAGGCTCGCGTTGTCGAACCTGCGCTCGACGTATGACAGTGCCGCCAGCAGGCCGGCCGCCGTCGGCCTCGCCGAGCTGGTCGGGCCGACCACACCGCGGATCGGCAACGAACCGATCGACGACCACTGCAGCCGCCCGGCGCTGTCGACGTAGCTGCGGGCCCGGCCGGCGTTGTCCGGGTGCAGGCAGTACGGCACGTCGAGGTAGCCGCGCCGGAACGCTGTGGCCAGTGCCGCGCCGAGATCCGGACCGAGGTCGAGCACCGCCTCGATCAAGGCGCTCGCCTCGGCGTGGATGCCGGTGTCGCCTGGGTCGCCGACGATCGTGAGGCAACTGTCCGCGGCCAGTGCCGCGGTCTCCAAGGCGGCGACGTTCTCGGCGAACGTCGGAATTCGGTAGCCCTCGGCAACGGTCTTCACGATCAGCCGGGCCGCGCCGGCCCGGACCGCCAGCCGGGCCGCTTCCTCCAGGAGCCCGGTGGCGCCGGCGGGCGTCCGCGGATACACGCCCATGTAGGTGTAGACGACGATGTGCCAGTCGAGGTCCGGCAGCCACTGCGTGGCCAGCCGGCGCAACGCCAGCAGCGCTTCGGTGTCCTGATCGGGGTTGGTCTGCTGGGCGTAGCTCAGCGAGACGCTGCGGATCCCGTGCTGCCGGAAGAACAGGCATTCGAGCACGCTCAACGCGACCAAGAGGCCTGGCGGGCAGAGCTGACCCATCATGCAGCCGCCGAAGCTTTCGACGTGCGGTTCGGCTCCGGTCGCTCGGACGTCGGCCAGCAGGTCACAGCTGCGGGCCCAGTTCGGAATCGAGTCCTCCAGCGGCATCCGGCTGTACGGCAGGCAGTACGAGACCGGCCCGCCTTCGGTCGCGTGCAGACCGGCCTGGATCAGCGCGGCCACGATCGGCTCGGGACACGGCGAACCGTGCCGGATCTGCACCGGGAACTCGGGCCCGGCGACACCGTCCAGTACCGCGCGGGTGACGGCCGGGTCGTGCGCGACGATGGGGTAGCCGTTCAGCTCGATTCCGGCCGCGAGCGCGGCCCGCGCGTTCACGTTGTCACCCATCCGGGTGTAGCTGTCGAGCGTGATCGTGCCGACCGCGGTCGCCGTCGCCTTGCGGGTGGCCACGAGCCCGGTGCGCATCGCGGCGGGACCGCTGACCCCCATCCGCGGTTGCACCACAAGCGTTCCGGCTCGATGCGCCCGGGCAACGAAGTCACCGAACGAGCCGGTCTCCGGGACGCTCACGAAGCCTGGCCGATGGCGAGCCTGCCGACGTACGACTGGAAGGCGGTCAGACCGGTGCCGTCCTCGAAGACCGCGCCGTACCCGGCCGCCGTCAGCTGGGCCCGGCTGCGGTCGCAGCCCGGCCCTGCGATTCCGAGCTTGCCGCCGATCACCATCGGGGTGCCGGCCAGCTCCGCGCGGCTGCGGACCTGACGGATCAGCCGCAGCCCGTCGTGGAAGCCGTGGCCGTTGACACTGCTGACGACGATCAGATCCGGTCGCAGGCGCAGGCACTCGGAGATCATCAGCTCGTCCGGAACGCAGGCGCCGAGGTTGTGCACCTGATGGCCGAGCTCCTCGAGAACCAGTTGCAGAACGACCAGATTCCAGGTGTGCGAGTCCGACGACACGCTGGTCAGGACGACGGACAAACCGTCGGCGCTGACCTCCAAGCCTTCGGCGTGATTCATGACAAGCAGAGTGCGGACCGGCGGTGGCCTGATACATCCGGCTACATCGGGCCGATCAGCCGGGCGCGATCTCATCGAGCTCGGACAGTCCGGCCGCGGCGTGCGGACCGTACCGTTCCCAGCGTTCGTGCAAACGGATCCTGCCGTCCGGCAGCAGCTCCGGTGTGCTCTCGCAGTGCCCTGCGACCAGTGCGCCGTCGGCGAGGACCATGGTGTAGCTGAACTCCAGTGTGTCGTCCGGCCGGCACACGCCGGTGAGCGAACCACGGCGTACACGACCTCCGCTGAAGTCTGCCCAGAGCAAGTCGCCGCTCTGCCGGTACGACGCCACCGTGACATCGCCGTTGGCTCCGGCTGGGGAGAATTTCCTGCCGTCGTAGTCGATCATCGGCGACCTGCCGGACCGTGCAGCTCCAACACGCAGCACTTCACCCCGCCGCCGGCCCGTAGAAGCTCGGAGACATCCAGGCCGATCGGCACGAAGCCTGCTTCCCGCAGCTTCGCGACCAGACCGGTCGAACCAGCCGGCATCAGGACGTGGAGGCCGTCGGACACCGCGTTCAGCGCGAACACGCCGGCGTCTTCGGCCGTTGCGATGATCGCGGTCGGGAAGAGTTCGCGCAGGATCGCCTGACTCCCCGAGGTGAACGCGTCCGGGTAGTACATCACCGTCTCGTCGTCCAGCACGGCCAATGCGGTGTCCAGGTGGTAGTACCGGTCGTCGACGAGGGTCAGTCCGATCACCGGCCGGTCGAAGTACTGCTCACTCTCGAGATGCGCGCGGCGGTCGGTGCGGAACCCGCTGCCGGCCAGCAACCAAGGCCCGGCGGACAGGTAGTCGCCTTCGCCCTCGTTCGCCGTCGAGGCCTGCTGGACGTGCAGACCGCGGTCGGCGAACCAGTCCAGGTACGCCGTCGACTCGGCGTCCCGCTCGGTATGGCGGAAGCGGGCCACGAGCGCGCGGTCGCCCCAGACGGTGGCGCCGTTCGCGGCGAACACCATGTCCGGCAGCCCGGGCGCCGGTGGGATCACGTCCACGGTGTGCCCGAGGTCGACCAGTTGGTCGTGGATCCGCTGCCACTGCGCCGCCGCGATCGGCTGGTCGGTCGGCTTGGCGGGGTTCATCCACGGGTTGATCGAGTAGACGACGTCGAAGTGGGTGGGCGGGCACATCAGGTACCGGCGCTGGGTGCTCCGCCGGATCACGGCGTTGGACAGAGCGTTGGACAGCGCGTCGGACGGTCCGTCGGCGGTGGTGGTCGGCGTACCGACCTCGGAGATGAGTTCCATGCCGACAAGAGGGCGCAGAGACCGCGATCAGATACCCGCACCGGCCGGTGTATTTCCGGGCGCCGGTCCCGGTCTCTGACCGAGCAGGAGCGCTCTGTTCCGTCCTGACCCCGGAGGTCCCGAATATGCTGACCGGCCTGAGCCGAGCTGAACTCACTGCCCAGTACCTGGACGAGATCAAGCGCCGCGGGATCTCCGCCGCCGAACTCGTGAGCACCCACCCCGAGTCGATCGGCCTGCAGTCGGTGTACGGCGGCCGGTACCTGGCGCGGCCGCTGTTCCTCGGCGCCGACGAGTGCGACCAGCTGGCGAACGACATCCTGACCATGCACGCGGCTCTGACCAGCCTGCCCGACAAGTTGTACGGCGGTGACCTGGCGGCGTTCGCGCGGTCGGTCGGAATGACCGACGTACAGGTCTCGGCCGTCCTGCGCAGCCGCGGTACGACCGTGACGAAGCAGAGCCGCGCCGACCTGTACCTGGACGAGAGCGGCTTCAAGCTGCTCGAGTTCAACATGGGCAGCGCGCTCGGCGGCATCGACCAGTCCGACATGGCACGGGCGTTGCTGTCCCAACCGATCCTGCAGGAGTTCGCGCAGACGCACCGGCTGAGCTACGTGGACACGATGCGCGAACAGGTCAACAACATGTTCGTCGAGAGCGGGTTCTCCTACGACTCTCGGCCGGTGCTGGCCACCGTCGACTGGCCGAGCAGCTACGAGACGCTCGAGCCGTACATGCGGCACTTCGCGACACGCCTGCAGGACATGGGAATCGACGCCCACGTCGGCCACATCGGGCAGCTCGAGGTCCGCGACGGCGGCGTCTGGCTCGGCGACGTGAAGGTCGACATCATCCAGCGCCTCTTCATGCTGGAGGACCTGCTCGAGTACCCGGACGCGTCGGCGATGATGGATCCGGTCCTGGACGCCGCCGCCCGCGGCGAGGTGAAGATCTTCACGCCGCTGGACGCCGAGATGTTCGCCAGCAAGGGCGCGCTCGCGGTGTTGTCCGACGAGGCCAACCGCCAGTACTTCGACCAGCAGACGCTGACGAGCCTCGACCGGATCCTGCCCTGGACCCGGATGGTGCGTCCGGGGCCGGTGACCTTGGAGGACGGCACGCAGGTCGAGCTGCTCGACTACGTCCTCGGGCACCAGGCAGACCTGGTCCTCAAACCGACGTCGCGGCACAGCGGGGAGGGCGTGCTGCTGGGCTGGCGTGCGGACACCGACGGAGAGCTGTGGGAGGAACGGGTCCGGGAGGCGCTCGACGGGCCGTGGGTCGTCCAACGCCGGATCCGGCCGGTGCCGGAGCTGTTCCCGATGCCGGACGGCGACCCAGCACCCTGGATCGTGAACTGGGGCGTCTACACCGTCGTGAACGGGTTCGGCGGTGTGTATGCGCGGGCCCTGTCTGTCGAGTCAGACGTCGAGGTGGTCCGGCTGGACGCCGGCGCGTCGGTCGGCTGCTGCCTGCATGCTCTGCCGGAGGACTCCGACGTCGAGCCGGGGACCGCACTTCCGGTTCGCAAGAGCTGACGAAAGGGGCCGGTGCGACGCACCGGCCCCCTTCAGAACCTCAGATTTCTCAGGTTGCCGCTTCGGGGTTGGCGCCAGGCGCCGCCTCGGTCTCCTCCGCCTTGGCGGTCGCGGCGTCGGCCGGCTGCTCGTCGGGGCGGCGCATGCCGATCCGTGCGCAGACGGCGGACAGGACGGCCACCCCCGCCGCCCACAGCCAGAACGTCTGGCCGACGTGCTCCCACAGCCACACGCCGACCGCCGGACCGATCGCGTTTCCGAGACCGAACACGCTCAGCATGGCACCGGAGTACCGGCCGCGCAGGTGCGGCGGCGCGACCATCCCCGGGTAGGCGAACGTGGTCGGTGCACCGATGATCTCCGACGTCGTCCAGATCAGGGTGCCGATGACCAGCAGGACCGGGACCAGCGCGATCGCGTAGACGCCGTACCCGACGGCGACCAGGCCGAATCCCGCGATCGCGGTCAGGCGCAGCGGCCAGGTCTGCACGTACTTCGTCGCCGGGACCTCGCAGACCGCGACCACGATGGCGTTCGCGGAGACGATCACGCTGTACCACCACAGGCTGAGGCCGTCGTTCACGATCGCCAGTGGAAGCACCGCGATGTACTGGCAGTAGACGATCGTCACCAGGAACACGGCGGCCAGGTAGAAGTCGTACCGCCAGTCCGCCAGCACCGCCCGGTAGCCCTGCTTCGGCTCCGCGGCCTTCGCGGCGCTCGCAGCCTCGTCCGGCGCGGCCTTGCCGGGCAGGAACTTCCAGGCGATCGCGCTGTAGAGCACGGCGGCGAACGCCTCGGCCCAGAACAGCAGGTCGTACGAGACCGACACCAGCGCGACGCCGACGATCGGCGTCACCGCCGTACCGAGGTTGATGGCCAGCCGGTACATCGCCATCGTCATCACCAGCTGACCCGGCTTGGTCAGCTCGGCCAGCATCGCCTGCGCGGCCGGCCGGTTCAGCTGGCTGACGGTGCTGACCGTGATGATCGCCAGGAGGATCACCCAGTACACGTTGATGTAGAGGATGGAGACGATCAGCGCGGCCGAGCCCAGCATGCTGATCAACGTCGCGGCCCGGGCACTCAGCCGATCGGTCAGCCAGCCGCCGATGAACGCTCCCAGCACATGGCCGGCACCGTAGATGCCGAGGGCGAGACCTGCCTGGCCGGCCGTGAACCCGCGGTGGGTCATGAACAGCACCAGGAAGATCTGCAGGAAGGCGCCCAGCCGGTTGACGAAAACTCCGAACAGCAGCGCCTTCGACGTGATCGACGTCTGGCGCCAGGTAGCGATGGCACCCAGGCCGGCGCCTGGCTGCTCGGCCGAACCCGGTTCGCGGTCGACTTCTTCGCTCATCAGCCACTCCACCCCTCTGTGCGTTCGACCCTGCACGTTATCGGTTGGAGCGCCGTACGGACAGCCCTCAAAGGCAACAAAACAAGGCGTATCAGGGCGGGTCCGCGGGCGCCTCTGATGAATGACGGCGACGCGTAACGGAAGCGTACGTGCGCCCCTGTCGACATGCCTGCAGCCAGGAGGATCGGATCTATGACAACCGAAATGACGGAGGCCCTCCCGCGGATTCCGGACGACTTCATGCAGAGGCCGTACGAGATCCTCGAGCCGTACCGGAAGGCCGGCCGAGTGCACCACGTGGTGTTCCCGCACGGCGCCGACGTCTGGCTGGTGACCCGGTACGCCGACGTACGGGCGCTGCTGCAGGATCCCCGGGTGAGCAAGGACGGCACGCGGATGAACGAGATGTTCGCGCGCCACACCGGGACCTACGTGGAGGACGAGAAACCCGACGTCGGCTTCGACGACGAGCTGTCCCAGCACATGCTGAACAGCGACCCGCCCCGGCACACCCGGCTGCGGTCACTGGTGAGCAAGGCGTTCACGCTGCGCCGGATGGACGAGTTCCGGCCGCGGATCGAGCAGCTCGTCGACGACTACCTGTCCAAGCTCGAGGGCCGCGACGACGTCGACCTGGTCACCGAGTACGCCCAGCCGCTGCCGATCAACCTGATCTGCGACGTGCTCGGCATCCCGTTCGAGGACCGCGAGCGGTTCCAGCAGTGGGCTGTCGAGCTGGTCGGCGCCGGGCACCCGCCGGAGGTCGTCGAGACCGCCTCGAAGAACGTGCTCGCGTACGGGCACCAGATCATCGCGATGAAGCGCGAGAACCCCGCCGACGACATGGTCAGCGCGATGCTCGAAGGCAGTCCGAACGGCGACCGGCTGAGCGACGACGAACTCGTCGCGATGATCTTCCTGTACACGGTGGCCGGCCACATCACGTCGCAGCACACGCTGTCGAACGGGATTCTCAGCCTGCTCACCCACCCCGACGCGATGGCACGGCTGCGCGGCGACCTGGAGATCATGCCGCAGGCGATCGACGAGCTGATGCGGTACGACGGCGGCGTCGGCGTGGCGACGTTCCGGTTCACGGCCGAGGACATCGAGATCGGCGACGTCGTGGTCCCGAAGAACAACATCCTCGCGCTGTCGATCCTGTCCGCGCACCGCGACGACGAACAGTTCCCGAACGCGAACACCCTCGACCTCGACCGCCGCCCCAACGGAGTCCTCGGCTTCGGCCACGGCCCCCACTTCTGCATCGGCCAGCCACTCGCCAAGATGCAGACGAACATCGCCCTCACCCGCCTCCTGGAACGCTTCCCTCACCTCCACATGACCGCCGACCCCAGCTACCTCGAATGGGAACCCAGCACCCTCCTCCGAGGCATGCACCACCTGCCGGCCTCAACCCTCCCGCCAAAACCCTGACCCGAAGCTCCGGCCGAGCTGCCAGGGAAGAGGTCAAGGAAAGAACAGAGCACACAGGAGATTCAGAGTGGCGGCCGGCCTTCATGGTCGGCCGCCTCTCTGCGGGGCCGTTGGACAGGTTCTGGTGGGCCCGCACCTGATATTGCCTGTCCACAACACCCGAAAGGTGTCTCTTCTCCCGACAACCGGCTGACCACGCTCACTGGCGGCCGCAATCGGTCGGGACCTGCAGCTCGACAGTACGTATACGTCTACTACCTGCCACCTCGCACCGTGCAGCAGGCGGGATCGCCGGACAGTGGACGTATACGTACTGTCGACCTTGCACACAGATCACAAATCCGTGGCACCGCCGGGCGACCGAGCACGCGTGCAGCTGGTACCGCATCAATGGTTACTTCTCGACGTAGTACCAGTCTTCGGGGTTGATGAGGCCGTAGGGGTTGACCGGCTCGATGCCGTGGAGGTTCTTCGCGACCTCGAACATTCGGTTGGGGAAGCCGGGCGACCAGATGGTGGGCACCTGCTCGGCGATGTAGTCCTGGTAGGCGTACATGGCTTCTGGGTCGTCGCTGTGGACTGTGCGGTCGATGAGCTCGTCGGCTTTCGGGTCGCTGTAGTCGCCGAAGTTGCTGCCGCCGCCGGTGCGGAAGAGCATCTCGCCGGTCAGGTGGCCGTAGAAGGACCAGCCGCCGTTCCAGGTGTTGATCTCCCACAGCCGTTTGCTCGGTACGTCGGGGCTGTGGTCCTCGGCCACCATCACCGACCCGTACACCGGCTCCAGCTTCAGCTCGATCCCGGCCTTAGCCGCGTCCTCCCGAAACATCTCCAGCAGCCGGGTCAGCGCAGCCTTGCCCTCGACGTACCGGATCGTGAACGAGAGTTGGTCGCCGATGTCGACGCCCTCGCCCGCGCAGCCGGCCACCTCACCCGGCTGGACGCAACCCGCCGGCAAGGTGCTCGTGTCCCAGCCGTGCGCCTCGAGCAGTTCGCGCGCGGCGTCGACGTCGAACGGCATCGGGTCCTTGCGCTGCTTCGGCGACACGTGCGGGTTGGCCGGCGACGGCGGCACCGGCCCGTCCATCCGGTACGCGTTCCCGTGGTAGATCTCCCGGATCGCGCGATCCTGGTCCAGGCACATCTGCAGCGCCTGCCGGACGTACGTGTGCTTGTAGATCCGCGCCGCGGTGGAGTCGTTGTCGAAGTTGAACGGCATGTAGCGCACCACGAACACGTCCTGCGGGACCAGCCGGTACGAGTCCGCGAGCGGGTCCTCGCCGTCGTCGGTGAGACCCATCCCGAACGGGAGGTACCCGATCTGGATCCCGTCCGGTGCGTCCGGTCCGGCCAGCAGGCGCTCGTACATCAGCTCGTCGGTGTCGTTCTGCACCTGCCGGAACTCGTCCAGGTGCGGCTTGTTCGGCCCGGAGTACTTGTCGTTCGGGACGAAGGTCACGACGCCGTCGACGGTGTAGCTCTTCAACCGCCACGGGCCGTTGACGACGCTCCACACCGGGCTCTCGGCCCAGCCGCCCCGGAAGTGGTTCGCCTCGACCGTCCACTCGCCGTTCTCCGCCACCAGGTAGTCGTAGACGGCAGGGATGTCGGCCACGTCGTACGACGCTCGCGCCGGCCCGCTCGCGGTGCGGTCCCAGGCCTTCGGCATCGGGGTGATGAGCGACAGCTGGTTCATCTCCACCCACGTCTTGGAGTACACCTCGTCGAACGTGAACCGAACCTTGTCCTCGGCAACCTTCTCGTACGACAACAGGTTGTCCGGGAAGTAGCCGGGTACGTAGTAGCCGAGCCGGTCGCCCTTGACCGCCATCATGTTCACCCAGAACATCACGTTGTCGGCGCAGATCGGCTCGCCGTTCGACCACTGCCAGGGTTTGAGCGTGACGGTGACACTCAGCCCGTCCTCGCTCCACTCCGGCGGGTAGGCGAGGCTCAGCTCGGGGTTCACTTCCGGCCTGCCCTCGCGGCCGAGCCAGTACAGCGGGCGGAACATCAGCACCTGGAACTCGTACAGGTTGCGGATGCCGATCCGTTCCCGCGGCGTGAACGGGAAGATGGCGGCCGGCGGGAAGCCGGGGTTGCAGGCCCAGGTGACGGTGCCACCCTCGACCCTGGCTTTCCGTCGGCCGTCCTCGGACGGCTGCTCGGACTGCTGTTCGGACAACACCGTGGACATCCAGGTCACCTCTCGTGAGTTGAATCAGGCCGTGAGCCGGGGCGCCGGCGCAACTAGCTGTACGTCGATCTGCGCGGCGAACTCGTAGGCCGTCCGGATCGCTTCGTCGAAGGTCGCTCCGCTGGTGCAGAGGAAACCGAGGATGTTGTTGCCGTCCGGGGGCCGCCGGATGACGTCGCCCGGTTGGGCGGTGATCTTGAGGAAGAACACCCGGTCGGACTCGGCGACCGCGGCCGGTACGGTGATCCGCTCGATCTGGCCCGGTCCGCCGATCAGGCAGGTGCCGGCCAGGTGCACGCCGGTCGGGTGATAGTGCTGGACGTCGGGCTTGGTGCCGGCGGCGACGGCCATGGTCGCGCGGATCGGGCAGTAGCCGGTGCTGAGCCGGGCGAAGTAGTCCAGCCCGCCTCCGCCCGGCCGGACCGCGATCTCCAGCAGGTGCGGCTTGCCTTGGTGGAACCGGACCTCGGCATGCATCACGCTGCGCCGCAACCCCTGTGCGTGCGCGGCCGTGGTGACTACCTCATGGACGGCGGCCAGCTGATCCGCGTCGAGCGTGGTCGGGGCGCGGTGTGCGTCGTCGTCGAACGTGTTGCCCTCGATCGTGATCCGGTCGACGATCGAACCGAGGTACACCTCGTCGTCCCAGGCGAGCGCCTCGATCTGCAGCTCCCGGCCGTCCAGGAACGACTCGACGAGCAACCCGTACGGGCCGACGTCGATCCCCTCGGCCTCCATCCGGAACCACGACATGCCCGCCATCCCGTCGAGCGCCTGCGGGAACCGGGTCCGCAGCTCGGCAGGGTCGTCGATCTTGAACACGAAGTTGCTCGCGGCACCTAAGGTCGGCTTGAGGATGACCGGGTACCCGAACTCCTCCGCGGCGGCGAGCGCGGCGGTGAGATCGGGCGCCAGCCGGAACCTCGGTACCGGCGCACCACCGCGCTCCTGCGCCTCACGCATCAGGAGCTTGTTGCGGCTGACCCTGGCCGCGTCCAGGCCGACCCCCGGCAACCCGAGCGCTTCCGCTACCGCAGCCACCGTCAGTACGCCGGACTCGGAGAACGTGAGGACGCCGTGGAACTGCTCGGCGGCGTGCCACGCGCGAGCCGTCGCGATGATGTCGTCGATGTGCCGGGAGCCGGCGATCCGGTAGCGCTCAGCCGGCCAGTAGTCCGGTTCGCCGAGCCCGTTGAGAACGAACAGCGTGCCGCCGAACTCCTCGATCTGGCGGTAGCGGGACTGGTAGTAGCGGGCGTTCTGGACGGCTTCGAGAGCTAGCAATTTCACGGTGGTCTACTCCTTACCGGCCGCGGCGAGGAAGCGCGGCCGGTCGACCGCGTCCAGTCCGGTGGGGCGCGGGGTCGAGCCGACGGCGCGATCGGCGAGCGCGCGGGCGATCTGCGGTGCGAACTTGAACGACATTCCGCCGCACGCGGCGTACGCCCAGACCGCGCCCGCGCCGTACGACGCCAGCAGCGGCCCGCCGCGGGTCCGCTCGGACAGGTAGAAGCCGTCGAAACAGTCGACCACCGCCGCCGGATCGAACCCTGGGAGTACGTCGGTGAACACGCCGATGAGATGTTCGCGCCAGCGATCGGGGGTGACCCGATCGGTCATGGCCCCCGCCGACCGGCAGGCGCTGGCCGCGCTGAGCCGCAGCGAAGCGTCCGAATGTGCGGGCGCCGGCATCAGCCAGGCGTCGCCTGCCGGACCGAGCCCGAGGACCGCGGGCATTCCGGCGGTCTGCGGCCGGTATGTCAGCACGCTCTGCCGATGCAGCGTCAGATCGGAGGCGACCGCCGCGGGCACCAGTTCGCGGGACCACGGCCCGGTCGCCACAACGACTCGGTCGGCGGTACGGGTCCTGCCGTCGGCGAACCGGATGATCCCGCCGTCGTCATGCTGGGTCACCTCGACCACCCGCTGATGCGGGTGCAGCCGGACCTGCGGCCGGTTGCCCAACCAGCGCGCTACCGCGACCAGGGCATGATCGGCCAGGACGACGCCGGCGGTGGCCTCCAGTACGGCTCCGGATCCGGGCGGGAACCGGATCCATGGATACCGTCCGGTCAGGTCGGCCGGCGACAGTCCCCAGGCTCTCGCACCGCCTGTGGTGAGGACGGCGAGCTCGCCCGCCACGTTCTGCTCCGGCATGGCAGTGAGCGCCCCGGCCGGGTGGTAGAAGCGCGAGCCGATCACGCTCTCGACCTCCAACCAGCCGGCATGTGCCTGGGCTGCCGCCGACGTCAACGCGGGCTCGCCGCGATGCAGGGCGCGGACCACTCGCAGCCGGTCGTTCGAGGTGGCGGTAGGCGATGGAATCGGGCCTGCGTCGACGAGGTCCACCCGGTTCACGCCGGGCGCACGGACACATTCGACGGCGGTGAGCAGACCGACTACCCCACCACCGACCACGGTGATGCGCATCTGGGATCACCCGGCGGCCACGTCGGCCGCCAGCAAGGGAGGCGCGAACGGGGTGACCTCAGCGGTGTCGAAAGCTCCCGCGACCAGGGTTCCGGCCTCCGGCGAATCGTCGAAGACGCCGGCTTCGCGAGCCGCGGCGGCCAGATCGATGAGGAGGGGAGAGGCCAGCGCGAGCAGCGCCTTCACCTCGCAGAACAGGTCGCCCCAGGCCTCGGGCTGCTCGTCGAGACCTTGGCCGTCGAGGGTCGTCGCCTGCCGCCGCAACCGGTCGATCTGGATCAGCACGGTGTCCGCCGAACGGTTCAGGTTGAACGTCGGCATCTCGTACCCGAGGTCGAACCGTTCCAGCATCAGTGCCACGCGCTGCCGGCCGGCGTCCGAGACCGGGAGCCGGCTGCTGTCGGCGCCCGCGTTCGCCATCGCCTTGGCGAGGATGCCGGCCAGCTGGTTCCACGGGCCGACCAGCCGTTCCGCGGCCATCGCGTCGAGCCCGGCCCGGCTGAAGGTCGACCGCTGGTACTCCGGCGCGGTGAGCGCCAGGTACAGCCGGGCGACGTCGCGCGGTACCTCCTCGAGCAGTTCCTCGGGGGTCAGCACATGTCCCTTGCTGGTCGAGAACTTCGAGCTCTCCAGCTCGTAGAACTCGTTGTTGATGATCGACTCCGGCCAGACGTACTTGTCGCCGTGCGCCATCAGCATCGCGATGTGCGGCAGACAGAAGTAGTACGCGTTGTCGAAGCCGAGGAAGTGCACGATCCGCAGGTTCCCAGTGTTGTCCGCAGCTTTGCGCCACAGCTCACCCGGGAAGGTGTCGCGGCCGAGCTTCGCGGCGGCGTACGACGTGGTGAACATGCCGGCCGGGATCAGTTCGAGCCACGCGTTCAGCACCTGCCCCGGGACCTCCGGGAACTGGGCGTCGATACCCCAGGTCAGCGGGAACGTGATCGGCACGTCCTGCAGCGGCCGGGACAGCAGCTCGGCGATCATCTGCCGGACGTGCGGCCTCCGGTGCTCCTTCAGCTTCTCGTGGTACGTCGTCAGCCGCTCGCGGTACTCCTCCAGCGGCAGCACCATGATGGTGGCCTCGCGGTACGTGAGCTCGTCGTTCGGGTTGATCGTCGAATGCGGGTTGAGCAGCTGGTCGAAGTTGTTCGGGTGGCAGCAGGTCTCGCACAACCCGCCGCGGCTCGACGTCAGGCAGACCGGGCAGTCGCCCTCGATCAAGCCCTCGACCATGAACTCGCCGGTCCGTTCCAGGTACGGCAACCGGACGGTCTTCAACCGGAACACACCGGCGGCGTGCAGGGCACTGAAGTACTGCAGCACTGTGGCGCGGTAGGTCTGGTCGAACGGGCCGAACCCGTCGATCGAGATGCCGATCGCGCTCAAAGCACCTTGGATCTTGGCCGTCGACTCCTTGCACAGCTGCTCGGGTGTGATACCCGCCCGGCCCGCCGACGCCACGACGTACGTCTGGCTGTCGTCGGTCTCGGAGGTGAAGATGACGTTCCGGCCGCGGGCTCGCTGGTACCGGGCGTAGACGTCGCCGGCCAGGTACGGCCCGGCGATGTGGCCGAGGTGCATGCCGCCGTTCGGTGTCGGGTTCGGACCGAGGACGAGGACGGGACGGTTGTCGTCGGACGGCAGCAGTCGGTTCATCGGCTGGCTCCTACTCGCTCGGCGTTCTCGGCGTTCTCGATGGCCTCGGCGGTCTCGGCGTTCTGATCGGCGTTCGCGGCGGCCTCGGCGGCGAGCGTCTCGGTGTCCGATCCGGCGTACTCGGCGAGGAACCGGTGGGCCATCTCGGGGTCCCACCAGATGCTGCAGAAGACGAAGTCCTCGTCGGTGAGGTTGTGCACCCGGTGCAGCTGGCCGGGCGTGAAGTACGCGACGTCGCCGGCCCGGAACGGCTGCCGCTCACCGCCGCACTCGACCACGCACTCGCCGGAGACGGCGACGAAGATCTCCTGCTCGTGATGGGTGTGCAGCTTGGACACCGTCCCCGCCCGGCAGACCGCGTAGCTGGTCTCGAACGGCGCGTTCAGTACCGGCCAGGGCTGCAGGCGCTGGGTGTCCACGCCGTACTCGTGCAGCAGGTTGTCGCGATCCAGCCGGGAGATGTGTACGACCATGGCTACCGTCCCGAAATCTGCTCGAAGGTGTTCGGACCGTCCTTGGAGTGCCGGGTCTCGATGACCGCCTTGTGCGGATCGCCCGCCAGGATCAGATCGATGACCGGCGTACCGCCGCCGGCGCTCTGCACGGACCGGCTGTAGAGCACCCGCAGCTGGCTCGGTGTGAGTCCGCTGATCCGCTCGAGCTCCGCGTCCAGCGTGGGATCGTCGGCCGCACCGGCCAGCAGGCTGTGGATGTCGCTGGTCCGCGCGGACAGGGCCGGGTACTCGCGATCCAGGAACTGCTGCAGCCCGGCGCCCTGCCCAGCGAAGGGGGAGTAGGTCATGCAGACCAGGTGTTCCTCGGTGAGCCCGAACGTCGTCAGCGCGTACTCCTCGGCGGCCCGCCGCATCCGCACCGGTGCGTCCGGACCGTCGTACCGGGCGCGCATGATCTCGACCAGTTCGTGCGGGATGTCCTTCTTGCGCATCAGGCCGAGCGCGAACTCGACGTACTCGGCCAGACCCTCGTCGTACGAACGCTGGAACAGGCGCTCGGCCTTGAGACCGCGCAGATGCGCCATCAGCGCGGGGTTCGCGCAGTCGGACTCGGTGAAGCTGAACGCGAGGTCGTCGAACTCGAAACCGAGGAAGCCGGTCAGCAGGTCGAAGTGGTCCCCGGCCGCGTAGGCGGTCTCGCCGTAGACGGTGAAGAACCGCAGCCGATCCGGTACGTCGACGCTGACCCGGCGCTCGGTGATCGCGGCGGTGTCGTTCGCGCCGTGGATGTCGGCGAAGTACGACTGCGAGATGTCGTCGAGCCGGCCGAGCACCCGGCCGAATCCGTTCCCGCTGGACCGTGGCGGCCCGGTCCGCAGACCCCGCGCCAGCCGCCCGACCCAGAAGCTGTACTGACGCTGCTCCTGCGGCGAGTCGCCGGTGATCAGCACGTCGGCGCCGTCGCCGTACGCCGCTGCCAGCCCGAACGCGTTGAAAACGCTGAGATTGCAGGAGTTGCAGAACGTCGGCCGTCCGTCGGCGAACGTCCGGTGCCCCGTCATCAGGATGTCGAGCCGATTACGCCGTACGACGTGGTCGCGCTGCGGGGAGTCGACGTCGAACTCGCTGATCTCGTCGCCGTCCACGAGCAGCAGCTCGCAGTCCGGATCGTCGGTCAGCCCCAGCGCCTGGTACTCGCGGTCGATGTTCTCCAGCACCGCGCGCGGCATTCCCGCGTGCCGGTTGGTCGCCACCCGCATCCGGAACGTCCGGCCGTGCACCCTGTCCAGGATCAGCTGCATCGCCCGGACGAACGCCAGCATGTACGCGCTGTCCTTGCCGCCGCCGAACGCCACCAGGACGAGGTTGCGCTCCAGCTCCTGCCGGTGCGGCAGCTCGTCCAGAAGCCGTCCGCTGCAGCGCAGCGCCTCGGCCATGAGTCCGGGTGGCATCGCCGAACGCAGGCCGGCGAGCGTCCGTTCCCGGGCCAGTGCCACACCGTCGGCCGGGCGATCCAGTTCGAGTGTCGTCATCCGGTTCTCCTTGCGGGGCTGGCCGTTTCTGATGGGCACCGCTCCCACCCCTTAGAGCCCGGCCGGCTCCTCGGCTGATACAGCCGTCACCGGGATTCGGCACCGATGCGCGACGATGTCCCGGCAGATCTCCTCGGCCCGCTGCGCCAGCACACTGAGCAGCGAGTCCGAGATGCCGTGCGTCTCCTCGTTGACGCCCTGGAGATAGCACGCCGCCGAGCTGTTGTCGCCCATTTCCAGTCGGTACTGGCGGGACACCTCGACCTGCTCCAGCCCGAGGTCGCTCGCGAGGTCGCGGACCAGCCGCGGCATCCTGGTGTCGAACCCGGTGCCCAGGAACACCAGGTCGCGGCGCAGTTCGGTGACCGCTCCGGTACGCCGGTCGGTCAGTTCCAGTACGACTTCGTCGCCGACCTCCTGCGCGGACGTGATGTCCACCATCGTGACGAGTCGCCGATCGGTGCGGTCCTGGAAGCGGTCGAGGTACAGGTCGGCGTACAGGTGCTCGAGCATCGGGGGAGTGACGACCGAGTAGTTGGTCCGGTACAGCTCGCGGAGGATCTGCTCGCGGGCCGCCGGCCGGGCGTCGTAGAACTCGTCGACGAACGACGGGTAGTACATCTCGTTGGTGAACTTGCTGGACTGGTCCGAGCTGAGCCCGATGGACCGCATCAGCCAGGTGATGTCGCTGTCGGGCAGGTCGTCGCGGAGTGCGCGGAACATCTCGGCGGCACTCTGCGAACTGCCCACGACGGCCACCCGGTACGGCAGCTCGCCATCCAGTTCGGCCACCCGGTGGCGGTACTGCGTGCTGTGGATGATCCGGTCCGGGGAGATCCGGGACAGCTCCGGGGGGATGTTCGGCTCGCGGCTCCCGCCGTACACCAGGTACCTGCTGAGGATCGTCGTACCGTCGGCCAGGCTGGTGACCCAACCCGTCACCGCCCCGGCGTCGTCCCGTCGCGGCCGTACGGCGGCAGCCTCACAGCCCAGCCGGATGCGGACCTGGGTGAGCGAGTCCGCAACCCAGCGCAGGTACTCCGCGAACTCGACGCGGTACGGCGTGAACGTGCTCATGTTGACGAACTCGTCGAGCCGGCCGGTCTCGTACAGGTGGTTCAGGAACGAGAACCGGCTGCACGGGTCCCGCTGCGTGACGAGGTCCTTGAGGAACGACACCTGGCTCGTCGCCCACGGCATCAACATGCCCGGCTGCCACTCGATCGCCGGGTTCCGGTCGATCAGCAAGGTGCTCGCCGCGACCTCCGGCGCCAACTCCTCGAGCGCCACCGCCAGCCCAAGATTCGACGGCCCGGCCCCGACCGCCAGCAGTTCGACTACCTGTTCGGACATCCAAGCCCTCGCCTCCGGTCGCCAACACCTTCCTTTCGAGAGCACCTCTCCACCCGCCGTTGATACACGCGCGCAGCCGACTTGCCCCGACTTGTGGCACGGTCCGTCAGGCACTGAACACCCGAGGGACAACTGGTCCTGTCCAGAACAGGACCTTCGCCCCTGGGCAGCGTGCGACACCGGGCAGACCCTCCAAGCACCGCTGCGGTCAGGCGGAGCTGCTGAGGGGGGACAGATCGATGAGATCAAGGAGAACGACCGGTGTGGCGGTGGGGATCGCCGTTCTGGTTCTAGGGGCCGGAACGGCGGCGGGGGCGAATCGCGCGCCGGCGGCAGCACCGCCCGGCATCACGATCGAACCGGCGCCGGACAGTCCGGACGAGGCGCAGTTCGTGGCAGGTGCGAGCAACTTCGTGCCTGCGACGGCGGCACCGGCGACGGACATCGGGCCGAACAAGGTCCAGTCGCTCGCGGCGCCGGTCTATACGTGTCCGGGGTTCAGCGGGATCGAGAAGACGAACCCGTTGGCCAACCTGTACAGCGACAGGTTCGCGTGGGGACCGTACGCCTGGGTCAAGGTCGGCACCGGTCGCGGCAACATCAACTGGGCGTCGAATCCGTACAAGAACGCCAGCTGGTACATGTGGTTCCACTCGCTGCGCTGGCTCGGGCAGGGGATCGTTGCCGCGGGCAAGGGTGATCTGGTCGCGCTGACGCGGGTGAACACGATCGCCTACGACTGGTACCGCGACAACCCGTACTCGTGGAAGGGCAACATCGGGGCGTGGGAGTCAACCATGCACCGCACCAACGTGCTGATCTGCTTGCGGCAGGCGATCCTGTCCGGGCTGCAGGTCACGACGCTGCCGATCCGGTATGCGTGGCTGGACGCGGCGCTGCTGAGCCACGCGCGGTTCCTCACCTACAACTGGAGCGGCGCCTGGAACCACGGCACCGACGAGAGCATCGCCTTGTTCGGTGTGGGGGTGACGCTGAACCGGAGCGACTACAAGAACCTGGCCGTGCAGCGACTGGGGGCAGGTGTCACCACGTCGATCGATGCGCAGGGTGGGACCAACGAACAGTCCACCGGGTACGCGTCGTTCAACTACACGCTCTGGGGTCGCGCGATCGCCGTACTGCAGAACGGCGGGTACAGCGTCGGGACGACGATGTCGACGCGGCGTGCGCTGCTGGGGAAGTTCTTGGCGTTGGCCACGAACTCGATGGGCATGCTGCCGCAGATCGGTGACACCGAGCTCCGGCCGACGTACCCCTGGCCGGGGACGCCGATGGAGTACGCCGGATCGCTGGGAACCAAAGGTACGGCGCCCTTGTGGCGGGTGGGGATCTACTCGGCCGGTTATGTCTTCGGCCGGACCGGTTGGGGAACTGATCCCGCCAGGGGCTTCGCCGGTGAGTCGGCGTACAGCATCAGGTACGGTCCGGGGCGGGCGTTCCACGGGAACTTCGACCACACCAGCATCACGTACACGGCGCGTGGCCGGGACATCGTGGTCGACGGCGGGTACGCGGCGTACAACGCCGGTGCCTATCGCACGTGGTCCGTCGGTCCGACTGCGCACAGTGTGATGACGACCCCGATGTCGACGTACCTGAACCCGGTGACCCGGTTGACCGCGTACTCGGTGCGGTCGAACGCGGAGTCGTACGTGTTCGCTGACGCACCGGGAGCTGGGATCAGTCGTCTCCGCTCGGTCCTGGTGCTGAAGGATCCGGATCTGCTGGTGGTGTGGGACCGTGCGTCGGCGAAGACCGCGCAGGCGTTCCAGACGTTGTGGCACCTGCCGCCGGATCAGCGGGCGAGCGTGTACTCGCGGACGACCGCCGTGGCGATGGCGTCGGGGGACACGTCCAAGACGATCCTGTTCCAGGTGCCGTTCAAACAGGCGCTGCCGGCCGGGGCGATCCTGGTCAAGCAGGCACAGACCAACCCGATCCAGGGCTGGCAGTACCCGAGCAGCTACGTTCGCAAGTCTGCTCCGACGCTGATGCTGGCCCGTTCCGGCAAGACTGCCTCGATCCTGTCCTTCGTGGTTCCCGTGCGTGCCTCAGGCACGGTCACCTACAGCGTGCGGCAGGTCGGTACGACGTTCATCGTCTACCTCAACGTAGGAGGCAAGCGAACAGCCATCGCGATCTCGGGCGGCGGCTCGCTCTACCGCGCTGGATAGGAATCTGATGTCGTGCCCGGCGCTGATGGTGGCGTCGGGCACGGTCTCGGCCGACCGGGGGCCTGGCGGGCCGGGAGCGCTCAACATCCGGTTCCAGATCTATCGGCAACGGTTGCAGCGCGAGCTGGATTCCGAGGATCACGTCGTACAGGGATCAGATCACCAGGGCTAGGTCAGACCTTGGGGAGGCGGCGGCTGTCGATGAGTTGCTGGGCTACCTCGCGGAGCTTGGTGTTGGTGTCCTGGGAGTAGCGGCGGAGGACCTCGAAGGCACGGTCGCTGTCCAGGTCGTAGCGCTCCATCAGGATCCCCATCGCCTGGCCGACCAGCTTCCGGGCGTCGACGGCGACCATCAGGCTCTCCTCGCGGCGTGCGGTCGCGACGGCGACCGCCGCGTGCCGGGCGAGAATGTGGGCGATGGCCTCCTCGTCCACCCCGAACGCCTCCGGGCGACGGCTGTACAGGCCCAGGACGCCGACGGCGCCGAATCCGGTCCACAGCGGAACGTCGAGGACACTGCGAACCCCGAGCTCGAGAACCTTCTTGGTCCACTCCGGCCAGCGGGTCTCTTCGACGAGGTCCGGGATCGAGACGGTGGCGCGGTCGCGCATGCACTCCGCCAACGGTCCCTCGTCGCCGGCCATCTGGAACCGGTAGATCTCGGCGACGGCCGGGTCGGTGACGGCGGGCACCTCCGGGCGCCCGCCGGCGGTGTGCAGCGCGACACCGGCGTACTCGCAGTTCAGCGCCTGCAGCGCGAACTCGACCAGCGCCTCGACCGTCTCGTCCACGCCCGACGCGTCATGCATCTCCAGAGCGAGCCGCGAGAACCTGTCAGCGGCCGATCCAAGGTCCGTCACGTGCCCATGATGCACCGCGCCGGGCGCGGAACGCAGCAGGCCGGCGTGTGGGTCATTTGATACCCGCGAGGCGGACGCCGTTGACGATGTAGCGCTGGAAGATGAGCACGAGCAGGATCGTCGGCAGCGCGGCCAGCGTCGATCCGGCCATCAGCAGGCCCCACTCGTTACCGCGGGCCGAGCGGAACGTCGCGAGGTACTGCATGATCTGGGTCAGGTCGGGGTTCGACACGACCAGTACCGGCCAGACGTAGGAGTTCCAGTACCCGAGGAACGAGGCGATGCCGACGACGACGAACGGCCCGAGCGACTGCGGTACGAAGATCTGCAGGAAGATCTGCCACCGGGTCGCGCCGTCGATGAGCGCGGCCTCCTCCACGGCGGCCGGCATGTTCAGGTAGAACTGCCGCAGGAAGAACATCTGCCCGCTCGCCGCGACGCCGGGGATGATCAGTACTGCCAACGTGTCGAGCATGCCGAGCTTGCTGACGACCACGAACGACGTCAGCAGGATCGCCATCGCCGGGACGAACATCGGCGTGATGCAGACCAGCCACCACAGCCGCTTGCCGGCGAACTCGAGGCGGGCGAACGCGTACGCCGCCATCGAGTTCACCACCAGACTCGCCACGGTGAAGATCACGGCGCCGACGAAGGTGATGACCATCGCCCGGACGAACGCCGGGTCCGCGAGGATCAGGCGGTAGTTGTCGAGCCGCCAGACGTCGGGGAAGAACTGGAACGGGGTGCGCAGTACCTCGTTCTGGCCCTTGAACCCGGAGATCGCCATCCACGCGAGCGGAAACAGCGAGGTCACGGCGATCCCGGCGACCAGCAGGTAGGACAGGAGCCGGCGTGGGGCGTACCACGAGCGGTTCATCGGAGGGTCCTTTCGGTGACGCCGGCTCAGGCGTCCGACGACTTCTCGGAGCTGACGACCCGGAAGATGATGAGCGAGATGGTGCCGATGACGAGGAACAGCAGCAGCGCCGCCGTGAGGGAGTAGCTCGTCGCGTACGGCGTGGCGTCGCGGAAGCTGTTGAAGATGTAGAGGTTCGGGGTGTTGGTCGCGTTGACGGGGCCGCCGTTCGTCATCACGAGCGGAAGCTGGAACTCCTGGATCGTCAGCGTCAGCCCGGAGACGAGCAGGAACAGGATGACGCTGCGCAGCGACGGGACGGTGATGTAGCGGGTGCGCTGCCAGAAGTTCGCGCCGTCGAGCCTGGCCGACTCGAAGTAGCTGTCCGGGATGTCGAGGATGCCGGCGAGCATGATCAGCGTCGAGACGCCGAAGCCGAGCCAGATCGCCGGGATCGCCACGGCCGGCAGTGCGGTCGACGCCGTGTTGAGCCAGGCGAGCGGGCCCTGGCCGAACAGCCCGATGAACCAGTTCGCGAACCCTTCGTCCTGGTAGATGAACACGAAGATGATCGCCGCGACGACGCTCGAGACGACCGCCGGCACGTAGACGGTCGTCTTCATGAACGCCGCCATCCGCTTCGACAGCGTCGCGATGAAGCTCGCGAAGAGCAGCGCGAGCACCAGGATCGTTGGCACCACCATCAGGGCGAACTTGAGACCGACCCAGAGCGACTCGTAGAACTCCGGGTCGGTCAGCACGTACTTGTAGAAGTCGAACCCGACGAACTCGGCGTCCTTGTAGAAGCTCATCTCGAAGAAGCTCAGGTAGAACGCGTAGACGAGCGGCCAGATGACGAAGATGCCGAGCAGGACGACCATCGGCGTGATCATCAGGTACGCCGTGAGGTGGGCGCGCAGGTGCCGCGGTACCTGTTCGGTGATCTTCCGGGGACGCCGGCGCCGGCGCGGCGACGTACCGCCCGGGCCGGCCGGGTCACCGGCCCGGGTCGTCGGCTGGGCCGGCGTGTCGATCATGGACATACTGTGTCAGCCCTTCGGTGCCGTGCCCTTGAGACGCTGCTGCTTGATGACGCGGTCGATCGCGTCGCTCGCCTTCTGCGTCGCCGCCGGGATGTCGGACTTGCCCTTCATGACGGACTCGATCGCGGTCGCGAAGGCCAGCGAGATGTCGAACGGGTACGCCGGCTCGGCCTTGCCGGTCGCGACCACCTTGTCGCTGATGATCTTCATGAACGGGTCGGCCGTGGCCGCCGGGTCACTCGCGAGCGCCTGGTCGACCGACGTACGCACGGTGTACTTCGAGAAGCCGCTCTGCCGGAAGAAGTCGGCCATGATCGCCGGGTCGCCCGCGAGCAGGTACTCGATGAACTTCGCCGCCGCTTCCTTGTGCTTGGACTTCGCGTCGACCGTCAGCGTCCAGCCGCCGAGCGTCGCGGTCGGCTTGCTCGGATCGCCGTCCACGGACGGGAAGGGCGCGACCGCGGTGTTCTTGATCATCGCCGGGAAGCTCTGCTTGAGCTGGCCGACCGCCCACGAGCCGTTGGCCATCATCGCGACCTGGCCCTGACCGTACGGCGTCGCGTCGGGGTACCCGACCTTCGGCTGCTGCGGGATCCAGCCCTTCTGGAACAGGGTCTGGTAGAACTCGAAGAGCTTCGTGTAGCACGGGTCCTTCGCGTTCGCGGCGGACCAGTCGTCGTTGATCGGCAGGTGGCCGCACGCGTTGTACTGCAGGCCCCAGCTGGACCAGCCGAGGTCGGGCGCGACAGACGCGATCGACATCCCCTTGACGGTGCCCTTCGTCAGCTTCTCGGCCCAGGTGAGCAGCTCGTCCCAGGTCTTGGGCGGCGTGTTCGGGTCGAGACCGGCGGCCTTGGCGAGGTCGGTGCGGTAGTACAGCACGGTCGACGGTTCGACGAGCATCGGGTACGCGTAGTGCTTGCCGCCGACCTGGACGAAGCCGGAGACGTTCTCCTTGATGTCGCTCCACGCCTTGTCCGGCAGCATCCCGTCGAGCTCGGCGAACTGGCCGTTCGCGACGCCGGCGGGAATGCCGCCGTAGTTCGTCGTCGCGACATCGGGTTGGGTGCCGGCGGCCTGCGCGGCCTTGAGCTTCTGCTGCCACGTGTCCCCGGGGACGACCTGGTACTTGACCTTCACGTCGGTCTGCGACGCGTTGAACTTGTCGACGTACGTCTTGAACCACTTCTGCTGGTACGGCTCGAACTGCGACTGCCAGAAGGTGATCTCGGCCGGCCCGCCGTTGCCCCCGGAACTGCCCGGGGTGCCGGAATTCGAGCTGCAGCCCGCGAGGGCGATCAACGCGGCCACGGTGGCTGCTGCGACGATCCTGAGTCTCCGTTGACGCATGTCGATGCTCCCTTGACGCCTAGTTCCTGCAACGCTGCTCACGCGAGGGAGTGTTGCAGAAATCGATTTCCCAGACAATGGTCTGGGGGCTGGTTATGAAGAAGTTGCAGAAGGCACTGGATCCGGACCGGCTCCCTACTGTGCGTCACCAGGTTTGTCCGGGAGAGACGCGGGCACCGAAGAGGTCTGCACGGGGATTCAACCTGCCGGGTCCGAAGCCCGGCTCTGGAAAGGGGAAGGACCATGGAATTCATTCTGTGGATCATCGCCGTGATCCTCGTCATCTCCGGGATCGTGTCGCTGTTCCGTGGCCAGATGATCTGGGGCGCCGCACTGATCGTGCTCGGCCTGCTGGTCGGCCCAGGTGGCGTCAGCCTCTTCACCTGACGCCCACCGTCGCCCCACGCTGCCACTGCGTGGGGCGACGTTTAGGGTTCGTGGTGTGTACAGCAGCGTGTCCCTGCCGGTGGAGGCCACAGAGTCGGCTCCCGCTCTGCGTCTTCGTCCGTGGCGTGCGGCGGACATCGACCAGCTGATCGAGATCTGCCGGGATCCAGGTCTGCGGCGCTACACGAGCGCTTCCGTGGACAGCACTGCGGACGGTGTGCGGTGGGTGGAGACACAGGACTCGGGGTGGGCGGCCGGGCAGCGGTTCAGTTTCGCCGTGGTCGGCGACGAGCGCGTGCTCGGCAACGTCGTACTGAAGGAGTTCGCCGACGGCGGGGCGACGGCCGAGGTGGGCTATTGGATCGCGGCGTGGGCTCGCGGGCAGGGCCTGGCGCCGCGTGCGCTCGACGTACTCACGCAGTGGGCGGGGGAGACGTTCGTGGCGCTCGAACGGCTTGTCCTGCTTCATCAGGTGGACAACGTCGCCTCGTGCAGAGTCGCGCAGAAGTGCGGCTTCGCCTTGGAGCAGACACTGACGCCCGCGCCACCGAGATTCCCACTCGAAGGACACCTCCACGTACGCCGTCGGTGAGTAGGTGTCAGCGGGAACCTTCGAGGGGGAGGGGGTGGGAGGGCGGCGGCTGGGCTGCTGGACCAGAGGGTTTCGCGGCGCTTGGCGTAAGGGCCGCCGAGGAGGTGGAGGAGGACGAAGCGGGGGGCGGCGGGGAGGACGGTGACGATGCGGGCGCGGTCCTCGGGGGTCGCGTTGTCGAGGACCCAGTGGCCCTCCATCGCCAGGTGCATCAGGGTTTCCTCGGACGAACGCGCGATGGCCGAGGTCCTGCCACTCGTCGTACGACAGGAGTTACGGGCTCTCCTGTCGGATGTGTGGGCGGCGATCAACCCGGTCCGGGATCAGGCAACAGGCAATGGTGGGTGGGCACCTGGTATTGCCTGTCCCCAGTCACCATTGCCTGTTCCCGGTCCCCAGTGCGTGTTCTCGGTTGCCGCTATCGGTCGGGTGTATCGAGTCGTGGGTTTCGGCGGTGTCCCTTGGCGGTGTGTGGTGTCGTCGGAGCGGGCGAGCTGTCTTGGTGGGAAAGAAACGATCTGCAACTTTGTTTCCCCGCTCTTCGGGATTCGCCCCTGGGTCGGGCAGTAGAGCAAACCCACACCTGCCCACCCACGACTTCCCCGGGGCACGACTTACCGGGGGCCGCGGGGCTCCCCAAACTGGTTTGGGGTGGATCACCTGCCGTTTTCGGGGTGCGGGGCTGCCCGAACTGGTTTGGGGAGCCCTGTGCAGCGACCTGGGTTTGCGGGGGTGTGCGGCGGCTCGGCAGGTAGGGCACCGGTGGGACGACGTACGCGCCGGGCGCGGTCACGCTCAGGTGCACTGCCCAGCCCCTCGGCACGTCCTGTCGAGAACGCATACTCCGCCGCCCGGGCCGTGCCAACCACCCACATAACAGACACAAGAGCGGAGCTTCGCGACGACCGGCATCATCTCCTCCTCCTCGCGCGCAAGGTGGGGGAGCAGTACGGTCTGCAAACGGGTCAGCCGGTCGAGCAGCTCCGATGCGGGTATGGTGCCCGCGCCGAACGGTTCGCCGGCGTCCTCGATGTCCCGCATCGGCCGGCCGATACTTCGGTGGTCGCCGTCCATCTGGTCGAGCAACGTCCCGGCCGCCGGGGCGCGCCGCCGGATCTCCGGTCAGACGTGTTCGTCCTCGCCGTGGTGATGCCGGTGCAAGGTGTGCGTCAGCCAGACCACGTGCTCGCCGATCGCCTGCCGGCGCGATTCGGTGAGCAACTCGGGGTCGGAGGCAACTATTCGAACGCGTTCGAGGTCGCGGCGCAACGCCGAGTGCACGATCCGCATGTCGTCGATATCAGCTGGTCGATCCTTCATGTCCCCCTGGTCTCCGGAGTTCGATCGGCCTCGACAAGAGTGCCGGGCTCGCGCCATAGTCACTGAATGCGATCGGTCAGGTATCTCGTCCCGCTGACCCTGGTCGGCTCGACGGGGGTCGGTGCGGTCCTGTGGAAGTCGACGGGGGACTGGCGCTGGGTGGTCACGGGTTTGCTGGTCGCGCTGATGTTGCTGGCCCTGGCAGGTGGTGTGGCGGCGTTTCTGGGGACGGATGATCTGGACGTGGGCCCGGGATTCGTGTTGATCCTGGTGGTCCTGGTCGGCCTCGGCCCGCTGGCCGCGCTGATGCTGTGGACGTGGACCGGTGAAGCGGAGTGGGCTCTGGGCCTGCTCCTCCCGGTGCTCGGCGTCATCGTCTTCGGGACCCTGGCCGGCTAGGGATGTCGATTCCGGGAGTCGTGACCCTGCGGGCGTACCAGCGGGCCTGGTTGCGGTCAGATGTGGTCGCGGGGCTGACCGTGGCCGCGTACTTCGTTCCGCAGGTGATGGCGTACGCGCAGCTGGCCGGTCTGCCGGCGGTGACCGGGTTGTGGGTCGCGCTGGGTCCGCTGGTGCTGTACTTCCTGCTCGGATCGTCCCGCCTGATGTCGCTCGGGCCAGAGTCCACGACCGCGCTGCTGACCGCGACCGCGATCGGTCCGCTGGCCGCCGGTGATCCGGCTCGCTTCGCGGCGCTGGCCGCCGTACTGGCGTTGCTGGTCGGTGCGATCTGTGTGATCGGCTGGGCGGCACGGTTGGGGTTTCTGGCGGACCTGCTGTCCAAACCGGTGCTGATCGGCTACCTGACCGGGATCGCCGTTATCATGATCGCCGGTCAGCTGGGACGACTGACCGGCGCTCCGGTCGACGGTGACAGACCGTCGGCCGAGATCGTGTCCGCGATCCAGCTGATCGGCCAGTGGCAGGCCGCCCCCGTGGTCATGTCCGTGACGGCGCTGGTGCTGCTGTTGGCGCTGGCCAAGTGGATGCCGCGACTGCCGGGGCCGCTGGTGGTTGTCGCGATTGCGTCGGTGGTGACCTGGGCGGCCGGTTTGGACGACAGGGGAGTCGCGACGGTCGGGTCGGTGCCCAGCGGTTTGCCGGTTCCACATCTGCCGGCGTTGTCGTTTCACGACATCGGCCTGCTGGCGCTGCCGGCTGTGGGCGTCACGCTCGTCGGGTACACCGACACAGTGCTCACCGGGCGCGCCTTCGCCGGTCGCGGTGGCGGGCAGATCGAGCCTGGCCGGGAGTTGCTCGTGCTCGGGCTGGCCAATCTGTCGGCGGGCCTGCTGCGCGGCTTTCCGATCAGCAGCAGCGGCAGCCGGACGGCTCTGGCGGAGGCGTCCGGCGCGAAGAGCCAGGTGTACTCCTTGGTGGCGGCGGCGACGATCGTGGCGACCTTGCTGTTCGCCGGACCGCTGCTCGCCACGTTCCCGATCCCCGCGCTCGGTGCGTTGGTCGCGTACGCCGCGCTGCGGTTGATCGAACTCGGCGAATTCCGCCGCATCGGGGCCTTCCGGCGTACCGAGTTGTGGCTGGCGCTGGCCACGACGGTCGGCGTGATCGCGCTCGACGTCCTGTACGGCGTACTCGTCGCGGTCGCCCTGTCAGTGCTCGACGTACTGCGCCGGGTCGCCCGCCCGCACGACGGCGTACTGGGGTATGTCCCCGGGATCGCGGGGATGCACGACATCGACGACTACCCCGACGCGCGCCCTGTGCCCGGGCTGGTCGTCTACCGGTACGACTCGCCGCTGTTCTTCGCGAACGCCGACGACTTCCACCGGCGCGCCCTGGCCTCGGTGGACGACGCGCCCACCCCGGTCCGGTGGCTCCTACTGAACGCCGAGGCCAACGTCGAGATCGACATCACCGCCATCGACGCCCTGGACGCCCTCCGCGAAGAACTGGAGGCCCGCGGCATCGTCCTCGCCCTGGCCCGCGTCAAACAGGACCTCCGCGACGACCTCGAAGCCGCCGGCTTCCTCGACCGCCTGGGCCCCGGCCGCCTCTTCTACACCCTCCCCACCGCAGTCGAAGCCTTCCACAGGGATTCAAGCGGACGGCAGGGTGGAGGGCCTCAGGCCTAGCCACTGTTCGGCGTCCCAGGCTTGAAACCGCTCTGCTTCGGTGAAGCCCAGCTTTGCGGCCAGTCGCATCGAGTTGGCGTTGGCGGTTTGGGTGGTGAGGACGATCGGCTTGCCGGGGAACGTGTCGTCGAACCAGGCGAGTGCGGCCGCGCAGGCTTCGGCGGCGTACCCGTGGCCCCATGCTCGCGGGAGGAACAGGTAGCCGAGGTCTGCCTTTCCCGCGGCCGCCGGGCGACGGTGCTCCGTTGCGGTCCTGACCAGGATCTGGCCGATCATCGCCCCGTCCAGCTCAACGACGAAGCTCCCCGGCCACTGCTCCGGCACCTCTGGCAGCGTGCGCTCGAGCTCGTCGCGCGGGCGAGGGCCGCCGAGATACGTGTGCACCTCCGGCGAGGCCAGCAGCTCGACGAATGTCGCGCGGTCGCGGGCCGCGGGCGCACGGAGCACGAGCCTCACGGTCTTGATCGGCTCCGGCGGCCAAGCGACATCCCTCAGCTGTGACATGCGCGCAGGCTAACAGCCCGACAGACCCTGAACGGGCGGAGTCGGTCTGATGGAATGGGTGGATGACTAGGACGGATTCACGGCCGGTGTTGCGGTTCGAGGGCTCGGAGAGGCAGGCGTTGTTCGGGGCGACGTACGAGGCGGCGCTGGAGAATCTGCTCGGGATCAACACGGTTCCGTACGGCGAGGTTCATGCCCGGAGCGGGTTGATGGAGCCGGCGGTGGGGATGGTTCGGGCTTGTGGGCGGTGGTCGAGAAAGATGCCGCAGGCAAGTTACAGGAGCAGCAGGACAGCCAGCAGTGGGACCAGGTGGTGTGGACCGTCGGAGCCTGGCACCACTATCTGGTGACCGGCGATCGTGAGTTCCTGCGGACCGCGTACGAGGTCGTGACGAACACCCTCGGCGTCCGCGAGCAGGCCACGGTCTTCGGCTACAACGCGCGGTACGGCCTCTTCACCGGTCCGTCGTTCTTCAACGACGGCGTGTCCAGCATCGACATGATGCACAGCGGTCTGTTCGGCCTGCGGTTCGACGATGCCGGCCTCACCTTCGCGCCGACCTTGCCGGCGGGCTGGGGCGACGTCACACTGAGCGGCCTCCGGTACCGCGACGCCCGCCTGACCGTGAAACTCCACGGCTCGGGCACCGCCATCCGCTCCTTCGAACTCGACGGCTCCCCGGTCCAGGAACACGGCGTACCCGCATCCGTGCACGGCGACCACACGATCGACATCCAGCTGGGACACTGATCGGCGCGAGCGTTCAGCCGATCGTGACGTACGGGCCGCTGATCGGCACCGACGATATGCTCGACGGCCCGAACAGAAGAACGCCGGCAAGACTGGGGAGTGTCTGGTGACCGAACCGCCTGAGCAGGGTTCCGGCTCGACGGTACTGGTGGTGACCGCGATGCGGCTGTCGAAGACGGCCCGGGCGGAGCTCAGCGAGCTGCTTGGCCCGGGCTACACCGTCGTCGACATGAGGTCCGCACCGAGCACGGCGAACATCGTGCTTGCGCCGGTCTCGAGCCCCATGGCCGTTGCCATTCTGCGGGGCGAGTTCCCGCAGGCGCGCATCCTGTTCACCGAACTGCAGGACGACGAGCGTGGCATCAACCTCGCCGGGCCGCTGTCGCGGATCGTCGCCCAGGCCCCCGACGGCTACTTCGTCGCCCAGTCGCTCGACGCACTGGGCCCAGTCATCCAGTCCGAAGCAAGACTCCAACTGGCCGGCAGCACTGGACGCACACCACTCACACTGTCGTTGACCACAGGCCTCCCGCTCCCTCAGCAGGCACCGGACCAGCACCCGCTGGACGAGACGGAGGTAGCTGGTTCTCCTGTGCAAGAGGCGACTGACACGGTAGCCGCGACCACCGTCCGCTGGGTCGATCGAGCATCCGGCTCCGCGCCACCAGGGCGATGGTTGGACCTTGAACCCATCGACGCCCTCGTCGCCCGCCTGGTCGGAACAGACGAACCCCGCCAAGACGTCCTCTGGGCGGCGCTGACCGCCGAGTGCGTCGTACGGCTCGCCGATGACCTGCCCGAAGACCTCCTCGTCGACATCGCAGGCCTGGAGCCGACGATCCGCGCCGAGCTACAGATCCGGATCGCCAGCGAACAGATCCCGCAGACGACCTGGCCGTAGCGCCCGCTGGTCTAGACCCCCTGGGCGGTGATGATGGGCGGCGTGCTCAAAAGCGAACGATGGTTTTCCTGGGGTTGGCTGTTCGTCGTGCTCGCGGTTCTGGCTGCCGGCGGCTATATCTGGTGGTCCAAGCAGGACCACCGCGAACGGGCCGCCTTGGGGCGGATCGTTCGCGCGGAGCCGTTCGAGGGCGGGCAAGAGACCGCGGTGATGACCCCGGCCGGCAAGGTGACCGTGCGGATCGGTGACCGGGTCAGCGAGCTGCCGGACGGTCAGGACGGACTGCCGAACCAGCTCCGGGCGCCCCGCAAGGGCAGCTTCGTCGGTATCAGCATCGACTCCGAGGACGGGGCGCGAACGGTGCTGCGCACGAACACGGCCACCGAGATCAAGCTGCCCGAGTTCACGTTGGTCGTCGGAGGACACCGGTACTCGCTGGACGACCTACGTCCCGACCGGATGAACTCGGACAGCACCATGATCGGCACCAAGTCCGGCTATCTGGCCATCGCCGGGACGACGGGGAACGCGCAGCTCGAGGTCGTGCACGACGGTGAGCGCGGCCTGTTCGGGATCTGGGGTGGCGCGACCGATCCGGGCCGTTTCGCGAACCTCGACGCCCAGGAGTTTCCCGTCGCCGAGGCGTCCTGCGGGGAACCGAGGGTGTCAGTCGCCTTCGCGCGGAGGGACCTGCGGCAGGCGTGCAGCGTCGGCGCCGTGCGAACGCAGTACGTCGCCGGTCTCGGTTGGTCGGCGGCGGGCACGGACTGGCTGGCCGTCTCCGTCCGTCTGCGGGTCCCCGTCATCCACGGAGACGACAGCAACCACTGGGACACCTACGAGCCGACCGGGCAGCCGGCCATTGCCTACTCGTTCGGTCAGGACAAGAAGCCGGCCGTGTCCACCTTCGGAACTGGCTCGGCCCCGATCCTGTTCGCCTCGGTCACCGAGCACTCGACCACCACCTTCGGCATCGGCCTGCGGTACGACGCGAAGCGGGACGAGTTCAGCACCCGGATCTCCGGCCCCAAGGCCATCAAGCTCGCCTCGACCTGGACGATCCCGATCTAGGTCCAACGCCGTTCGGGCAAGCGAGGGCAGAGTGTTGTCAAGCTGCTGAGACAGGACGTGGTGGGTGGGGACTTGGTATTGGCTGTGTCCAGTGACCGTTGCTTGTCTCAGGTCCCGGCCCGCGGCATCCCGTCGCGCCGACCCGGCCAGTTGTGAGCAGGGCGAGCCGGTTGCCCGCTGACCGAGGGTTGCCCGCTGACCGGCAAGGCAGCCGGGTGTTTGGTGGGTGGGCGTCTGAGATGGTGGGTCTGTGCCTGGTATCTGGGTTGCCAACCCGGCATCTCGGACGTCCACCCACCAAATGAGGCTCTTGTGCGGCATGTGTGGGTGGCTCTGCCGCACCTCGGCCGCACCGCAGGCACCGCCGGTGCCGCCGGTTCCTCGAGTCGTGGATTTCGGCGACCAAACGCGCGGTTCTTGACACGGCCGCCCTTCCCCTCACCGAACGGCGCTGGACCTGGGCCCTGCCGGAGGTTTAGCCGCGGTCCCACGCGGGATGGTGGTGGTGACGCCAGATCCGGAAGCGTTTCCATCATCATGAAGAAGAGGGCAGAGTGATGCTCGATCCTGTCGTCGGCAAAGGTCAGCTGACCGAGACCGACCGCTTCATCTTCGAGTCGTGGGGCTACTTCGTGATCCCCGACGTCCTGTCGAAGGACGAGGCCGCCGAGGCGTACGACGTGTCGCGGCGGCTGCACCAGGACCGCGATCGCGAGTTCGGGCAGATCGGCCGGACGTACGAGAACGAGCCGGTGCTCGAGCGGCTCATCGATCATCCGGACGTGCTGCCGAAGGTGCAGGGTCTGCTCGGCGACCGCTTCGTACTGCAGGCCGGCTGGAACACCATGCAGCCGGCGCACGCGGGGAACGGCCGCTGGCACCAGGACGGGTCGTCCGCGTTCGACTTCAAGGACCTGGGATACCCGGTTCCGTTGCTTCAGCTCCGCGTGTCGTTCCTGCTGACGGATCAGACGGTGCCCGGTATGGGCAACATGGAGCTGATTCCCGGCAGCCACCGCTCGCGGGTCGCTCTGCCTGACGCGGTCCGCGAGCCCAACGACGACATCGCGATCGGCCATGTCGTGTGCGCCGAGGCCGGGGCCGCCCTGGTGTTCCACAACGGTGTCTGGCATCGAACCTTCCGCCACGACGGCGACCAGGACCGCTACACGACGCACTACGTCTACAGCCCGCCGTGGGTCCGCCCGGCCGACCGCTTCGGCAACGACCCCGAGTTCCTCGAGCGCACCACACCCCTGCGGCGCGCTCTGATGGGCGAGTTCGCGCGACCCGATGCCCCGTTCGGCGCGAACTACGACCCGCTGCCCATCTGACGGGTTACCAGGGTTCGGTGTCGGTGCCGGTGGCCGCGATCCAGAGGGCGTGGAACGCGGAACTGGCCTGACCGTTGAAGTCGTCGTCCGGCAGTGCCGGGATCAGGTTCAGGACCGCGCCGAGATGACCGCATTGGGCGGCCTGCCGGACGAGCAACTGCGTCGGGTGCTCACGCCTGGCACGCGGCGTCTTCAGCACGGTGCCGTACTCGTCCACCAGCCCCGAGATCTCGGCAGGGCTCGGTCGGGGACCGCGGTCGCGTGCGGCGGCCTCGGCCCTCGCCAGCAGGTCCTCCCACGCGTACCCGTCGCCGAACACCTGCGCCCAGTCCCGTACGAGATCCGGACGCCCCAGGCTCGCGAGCACCTCCACGCCTTCCCAGCCGTCGAACCAGCCCTCCTCGAGATGCCCGAGGTACTCCTGTGAACCGTCCTCGGCGTAGGACACGTAGTCCGTCCCCGATGTGCTCTTCAGCGTGAACAGCTCGCGCGCGAGATCGTCCTGTCCTGTTCGCACCAGGTACGCCAGGAACGGTGTGGAGTAGAACGTCGACGGCGTGGTGGTGACGCCCTGCCAGACGGCGCGGGCGTCGTCGACGCGGCCGCATTCGATCAGCGCCCAGGCAACGGCCAGCCGATGCTCGCCCGGATTGGTCTCGGGCTCGATCGCGGCTCGCGCGCGGGCGAACCAGGCGTCGCCGCGGGCGGCATCACCGAGCGCGGTGTACGCGCCCCCGAGGGATGACGCGAGGAACGCCACGTTGTATTCGTTCAGTACGCCGTCGACATCGGCGTCCGTGATGGTGAAGACGGCCCGGGCCTCGTCGCGTCGCCCTGCAGCGGCGAGGATCAGCGCGACGTCCGCCGTACCGCGGAGTCGCTCGGCCGGAGTGGGAACGGCCGCCAGCAACTCCATCGCGCCTTGCGCTTCACCGCGCCGCGCACGCAGCCGGGCCGCGTAACGGAGGCTCTCGCTCACGTGGTGATCCCAGCCCGTATGCAACCGCCGGACCGACTCCAGTGCGACCTGGAACAGGTCCTCCACGGTCGCTGTGTTCGGCGGCGGCCACGTTTCGGCGGGCGCGGGCTCGGGTGCGCTCAGGAACGGTTCGAGGTAATCGTCGTACGGCGCTCCAAGGCGTGCTGCAGCGGTTGCGGCGTCCGGGACGATGTCCAGCTCGCCCCACCACGTCGGCCAGGCGTACCGGCGGTCGACCACCCAGGCGAGCAACTCGTCCAGATCGTCGCGCCGGTCGTCGGGTGCGACCACCAGTCCCGGTGCGAACGCCGCCGCCCAGGTGTCCTCGTCCAGCACGAACGAAGGGTCGCCGTGGTCCTCGTACTGCAGGTCGGCACCGATGTCCTCACCGTCGAGCTCGAGCGGACGGGCGGCGTACGGCTCCCGCAGGAACTGGTATTCGCCGAGCACGTCACCGGTCGAGGCCTCGATGAAACGCAGCCTGGTCCGGCCGGCCGCGACGATCACGCCGTCCGCACCCCAGAGCACACCGGCGATGTCCTCGGGTACGTCGAAGCTGTCGACGGCCTCCGGGTAGGCCCCGGGTGACCAGATCTCGATCTGATCGGCCGAGGTGAGGCAGGCCGCGAACTCGCCGTCCGGCGACCAGGCCCAAGCCGTGACATCGGGAAGCTCCCAGTCCGGTTCCTTCGGCGCCACGTGGAGATGGTGACTGCGCCCGTCGGGGTCGTGCACCACCACCCGAGGGAAATGGTGCTCGGTCAGGACCACGGCCAGCCGGCCACCAGCGCCCCAGGACAGGTGAGCCCCGGGCAGTCCCGGAAGCTCGCCCACGAGCCCGCCCGTCTGGGCGTCGGCGATCAGCAGCCGCCCGTCCAGATGAACCGCCAGCAGTCGCTCGTCAAGGCTCCAGGCCGGCGCTTGGCCGTGCGTCTCCGCTCCTTCGAGCCACACCACCTGACCGCTGCGTACGTCGATCGACGCCGCCCACTGACGTCGGCTGTACCCGTAGATCCGCGATCCGTCCCGTGACCAGAAGACCTGCTCGAAGAAGAACTCGTTCTCGCCGAGCCGCGCCTTGATCGCCGGCGGCAGGGTCTCGGCCAGCCACGCCGGCTGCGGCCCGTTCTCGTCGTACGCGTTGTAGAAGAACTCTTTCTGTTCGAGCGGAGCGATGCAGCCGTGCACCTCACGCGGCGCCCGCATCCCGATGTAGGCGTGCTTCCCGTCGGGCGCGAACGCGAACTCCGGCGGGCGCGATCCGCCATCGGTCACCGAGGCGTCGCCGATCGGCTCCTCGCCGTCCGGGCCGAACGGGTCCCACAACCCCACCATGTTCGTGTTGAACGCCAGCGCGACCCGCCGCCCATCGGGCGACCACTGAATGCTGCGCGCGTACCCGGGCCAGCCGACGCCACCGGGAACTCCGTCCAGTTTGTTGACGCAGCGCGCGGTGTCGAGCTCCCAGACCTGCAGTACGCCGCCGCGTTCGTAGTCGTCGCCGCACCACGAGCCGACCGCGAGGTAGCGCCCGCACGGGCTCAAGGCCAAGGCGTCGATCTCGACCAGGTGACCGTCGGGGTGGCGGAGTACCGCGCCCATCGACCTGATCCGTTCGGTCGCGAACCGGTGCGCGTCCGTCACGCCGTACTCCTGCTGGAGCTCGGCGAGCACTGTGCGCAGTGGAGGCAGATCACGGGACGGCTCGAACGCAGACCAGTCGGCGTTCTGCAGTGCCGTCAGGAACTGGTCAGGACCGTCCGCGGGCGGAGGGAGCTCGGCAAACCCAGGCAGCGAATTGTGCACCGCGGCACCCTAGGCCAAGACCGGTCCAAGGCTTGCCGCGAGTGGGCGTCGGTTAGCGTCAGGGCGTGTTGTTGCCTGAGTCGTCGGTGCCGGGGGCTGATCTGCCCGTCCGGGCGGTCCTGCCTGCCACGGTCGATGCGGTGCGTTCGCGCGGTACGGCGGTGCTGGTCGCGCCGCCCGGATCAGGCAAGACCTCGTTATTGCCGCTGGCATTGGGGGACGCGCTCGACGGCACGATCATCGTCGCCGAGCCGCGACGAATGGCGACCCGCGCGGCCGCCGCGCGACTGGCGACGTTGGTCGGCGAACCGCTCGGTCAGCGGATCGGCTACGCGATGCGCGGCGAAAGGAGCGGCGGCACAGGACTCCGGGTCGAGGTGGTGACGACTGGTCTCCTCGTACGGCGGCTGCAGCAGAACCCGGAGCTGCCGGGAGTCGCCGCGATCGTGATCGACGAGTGCCACGAGCGGCATCTCGACGCCGATCTGTTGCTCGCGTTCTGCGTCGACATCCGGGCGAATCTTCGCGACGACCTGACGATCGTGGCGACCTCGGCCACGGCGGACACGGTCCGGCTGAGTGGCGCGTTGGGCGTGGACGGTCCGGCCCCGGTGATCACCGCGTCTGCCGCGCTGTACGACGTGGCGGTCGAGTGGGCCCCACCGCCCGTCCCGGTGCCGCTGCTTCCCGGCGGGCGGGTCGACCCGCGGTTGCTGGATCACGTCGCAGCCGTCGTACGGCGTGCTCTGTCCGAGAACGACGGCGACATCCTCGTGTTCGTCCCGGGGGAGGCCGAGATCAACGGGGTGACTCGCCGGTTGGCCGGTGAGAATGTGCTGCCGTTGTTCGGTCGTCAGTCCAGGGCTGAACAGGACCGGGCGCTGGCGCCGGGTGCCGCTCGTCGGATCGTGGTGACGACGTCGGTTGCGGAGAGTTCGCTGACTGTGCCCGGGGTACGGGTGGTGGTCGACTCGGGGCTGGCCCGGGAGCCGCGGATGGATCAGTCCCGTGGTCTCGGTGCGTTGGTCACGTGCCGGGTCTCGAGGTCTTCGGCCGACCAGCGAGCAGGTCGCGCCGGGCGGGAGGCGCCCGGCCGGGTGTATCGGTGCTGGTCTGCGGCCGATCATGTCCATCTCGACGATCATCCGGCGCCGGAGATCGCCATCGCGGATTTGGCCTCCTTCGCGCTCGACCTGGCTGCTTGGGGTGCGCCTGGTGGTGCCGGTCTGACGTTGCTGGACGCGCCGCCGGCGGTGGCGATGACGGCGGCTACCGAGTTGCTGCGTCGACTTGAGGCGGTGGACGACAGCGGCCGGATCACCGAGCGGGGACGGCGGATGGCGGCGATCGGGGCGCATCCTCGGTTGGCGCGGGCGTTGCTGGACGGTACGCCGCGGGTCGGCGCCGACCGGGCACGCGAGATCGTCGCGATGCTCTCGGACGACTCCGGCCGCGACTTCGGCGACGACCTACCGGCCCGCTGGCGATCCCTCCGCCGCGGCGACAACCGCCCCGCCACAGCCCGCTGGCAAGAAGAAAAATCCCGTCTCACCCGAGCCACGCCAGGACATGAAGTTGGAGTGCGGGCGGCGGATGTTGTGGCGGAGGATCTTGTGGTGGGGGTTGTGGTGGGGCTGGCCTATCCGGAGCGGATTGGCCGGGTGCGGGGCGCGGAGTCGGCGACGTACCAGATGTCTGGTGGGACGGGTGCCGTGCTGGATCCGCAGTCGGCGTTGCGGAGCACGACGTGGCTGGCGATTGCGGCTGCGGATCGGGCGCCGGGGCGGGCCGACGCGAGGATCCGTTCCGCGGCGCCGATCGACGAGCAGACCGCGCGAGACATCGCCGGCGACCTCGTCTCGACCACCGACCAGATCCGCTGGGACGACGGCCGGATCGTGACCCGGCGCATCGAGGCCCTCGGCGCGATCGTCCTCAACGACACCCCGCTGGCAAAGCCCGACCCCGTACTCGTCCAAGCAGCCGTCCGCGACGGCATCCGCCGCACCGGCCTGTCCGTACTGCGCTGGTCGGACGCCGCCCTCGCCCTCCGGGAGCGCCTGGCGTTCTGCCACGCCCACCTCGGCGCCCCGTGGCCCGCAGTCGACGATGACGCCCTACTGACACACATCGACGAATGGCTAGGCACCGAACTCGCCTCCCTGCGAACCTCCCGCGACCTCGCCCACATCGACGTAACCTCGGCCTTCCGCCGACTACTCCCATGGCCCGCAGCATCCCGCTTCGCCGAACTCGCCCCCGAACGCCTCAAGGTCCCGTCCGGCTCCGAAGTACGACTCAAGTACGACGGCATCGAACCACCGGTGCTCGCGGTCAAACTGCAGGAAGTCTTCGGCTGGACCACCACCCCAGCCGTCGCCGACGGCCGCGTCCCGGTCGTGCTCCACCTACTCTCACCCGCCAGACGCCCAGTCGCGATCACTAGCGACCTCGCCTCCTTTTGGAAACAGGGCTACCCCCAGGTCCGAGCCGACCTACGAGCCCGCTACCCCCGCCACCCCTGGCCAGAAGACCCCCTCACCGCCATCCCCACCAACCGCCCCAAACCTCGGCAATAGAGCAGCCGGGGCGAGAGCACGGGCGGGTTGTGCTGCGGGTTTGTGCAGGTCGACAGTACGTATACGTCCACTGTCCGGCGATCTGGCTCGCCGGCCGGTGCGGACAGGCGGGTAGTAGATGTATACGTACTGTCGAGCTGCCGTTTTCGGCGGACTGCGGCTACCCGTGAGCGCGGTCGGCCGCTTGCCGGGGGAGCAGATACCTTCTAGCCTCGATGTTTCATGTGGCTGGTTGATGAGTGTTTGAGGGGTTGGGGTTTGAGGGGGATCGGGCTGGGCGTAGCGGGGCTCCGGCGCTGTGGTTCGCCGGTTTTCCGGGTCCTGGTTGTCGGGACGGGGTGTGGGTGTTCAGGTGGTTTGCAGGGTTGTCCAGCCGGTGTCGATGAGGTGGTTCCAGGGCCAGTCGCGGGGTAGCCGGAGATGGTTTCGGCGTGCGGTGCGGGTGATGCGGCCGGCGACGTGGAGGATCCGGAGGCGGAGCCGTTTGGGTTCCCAGCGGCGGGCGGGTTCGTGGTGGTCGAAAGCGAGGGTTTGGGTCCAGGTGAGCAGGTCGGCTGCGAGGGCGGCGATCTCGAGCCAGATCTGGTTGTGGGTGTAGCCGTGGAAGGGCAGGTTGCGCAGGCCGGTGTCCTTGAGGTTGCGGATGCGGTCTTCGGCGCGGGCGCGTTGCCGGTGCCGGACTTCGAGGTCCTGGATAGGCCAGCCGTGGCGCCCGGTCGGGTCGATACCGGTGTTGGTGGCGAAGCAGGTGATCCGCCAGCCGTTGTGGTCGGTCAGCCGGAGTTGGGCGCCGGGGTGCGGGCGTTCGCGGCGGGCGATGACCCGCATGGTGTGCGGCCAGTGCTGCGGACCGAACCGGGCCGGGGAACGGGTCGGCACGGTCGGGTCGGGCATCCAGTCGGTCAGGTCGGCGACCTGGGCACCCTCGCGCGGCGAACCGTCACCGTCGATGGCGTCGACCCAGGCGGTCTCGGGGATGGTCTCGATCGCGGCTTTCACGGTGTCCAGCGCGCCGAACCCGACCGAGTACTCCAGATCGAGGTCGGTGATGTGGTGCAGGAACGCCTTCGAGCTGCCGCCGGCGTCAGCGCGGACCAGCACCTGGGACCGCTCGGTCTCTGGCAGCTGTAGCAGCGCGGCGTCCAGGCAGGTGATGTGATCGGCGGCGTTGCCCGGCGCCGCGTTGCCCGGCCGCAGGTCCACGGCCAGTACTTCACCGGTGCCGTGCTCGCCGTGATCAACGAACGCGCACATCGGCGCGAACCCGAACCCCTTCTTATAGGTCGGCGCGGCACGCTCCTTGTCCGAATGCGCACCCACCAGCGTGGCGTCCAGGTCCACGATCACCAGACCGCCGTCCCGGCTCCCCGCAGCACCGGCCAGCGGACGACGCCGCGCCCACACCGCCGCCCACACCGCCGCCCGCGCTTTCGCCCGCGCGGCCCGGATCGCCGGCAACACCTGCCCGGCATCCGCGGCCAGCCGCGCGATCACCCGCGACACCGTCGGATCCGAGGCCACCGGCCCGAACAGGTCCGGCTGGGCCCGCACGACCGCCACATCAGCCGCACAGTCACCACCCAGGGCAACCGCCAGCGCGAGATCGACCAGCACCTTGCCCGGATCGTGCGTTGCCCGCTCAGACCGCCACGGAGCCACCGCGGCCGACAGCGCACGCTGCAGCCCTGACACCCGAACCGTCTGCTGCAACAACAACCCACCAGCCGACGACACCAACGCCTCACGGACCGGATCCAAAACCACACCACGAACCACGCTAAGCTTCACCTACGGAGTGCCTTTCCAGCAGGGACCTTCTTGAGCTTCGACAACCCAAGAATCCCAGCCAGGACAGGCACTTCCGTGCGTTACGCGCCGTACTCAACCACCACAAGGTGAAATCTCGAGGCTAGGTGCTGCGGACAGGAAATATCGGCTCTCCTGTCCGATGTGTGGGTGGTGATCACCCGGTCTGGGATCAGGGAACAGGCAATGGTGGGTGGGCACCTGGTATTGCCTGTCCCCAGTCACCATTGCCTGTTCCCGGTACGCCGGTGCGTGTCGTCGGAGCGAGTGAGCTGTCTTGTCGGGAAAGAAACTGTCGCGATCTGCAGGCAGCTTCCCCCGCTGTCCGGGGTTTGCCCCTGGTCCGGGCAGCAGAGCAAACCCACACCTGCCCACCCACGACTTCCCGGGGGTACAGAGCTCCCCAAACCGGTTTGGGGACGATGACGTGCCGTTGTGGGGGTGCAGGGCTCCCCGAACTGGTTTGGGGCGGATTACCTGCTGTTGTGGGGGTGTGGGGTCACAAGAGCCGAAATATCAGGTGCTGGCTCTCCAGAACCTGTCCCACGGCCCCGCAGTCACCGGTCGTGCGCGGTCCCCAGCCCGGCTCACGGCGTGGCCCGGAACCCGTACGTCGCCCCGCTCAGCGCCTGGAACTCTGCCGCGCTGCCGCAGTCGAGGACCTTCGTGTTGACGGTCGATCCATCGAGGACGACGGTGCGTACGGCGACGTTCGCGGCCGTGTGGTTGGTGGCGACGTAGTTGTTGCTCCCCGACTTCACCAGGACGATCGTCGGGGTCGCTCCGGACGGCGTGATGTTCGCGGGTGGGACGTCGAACGAGAAGTGATTGCCGACCACGGTGTTGCCGCTGCCGTTGAGCTGCACGAGCCCGAAGAGATCGTCGAGCCCGTTGTTGTAGCCGGTCATCGCGGGGAACGATTCGGGCACGCGGAGGAAGTGGTTCGATCCGATCAGGTTGTTGTGGCAGGCGCCTTCGAGCTGGATCATCCCGGCGTAGAAGGCGTGCACGCGGTTCGCGCTGATCGTGTTGTTCGTGCTGTTCTTCAGGTGCACCGAGCTCTTGCCGCGCGGGAAGATGTTGTTCCCGGAGACGATCAGGCCGAAGTGGTTCTCGGCGAAGATCGAGAAGCCGACGTAGCCGGCGCCGATCATGTTGTCGTTGACCAGGCAGGCCTGGCCGGAGCTGACGAGCTCGATGCAGCTGCCGTTCTCGCAGAGGAAGTTGTCCTGGATGTGCAGCGCGTCGGCGTCGGTGATCACGATCCCGCGCTCCAGGTAGATCATTCCCAGACCGCGGATCCGCAGCGAGTCGGTGGCGGTGGCCGACCGGATCCCGATCTTGCCGTTGAGGTAGCTGTTCTGGTGCGGCGTGAACGAGACACCGTCCAGGCAGAAGTCGAGCAGTTCGATCGAGCTGAGCCGGGGATCGCCGCTGCGGCTGATCAGGATCGCCTCGGCGTTCCCGTCGGTGTTCTCGACCCGGATCCGGCTGCCGCCCGGCCAGATCTCGTGCCAGCTGGAGGTGTTGCCGGAGTTGTACCGGATGCTCGACGACGTGAAGCCGTGCCCGGATCCCTTGATCTGCAGGTAGCTGATGTCGATCACGATGCGCGTCTTGAGCGAGTAGTCACCCGGCGGGATGTAGATCACCGCGCCGGGCTTGGAGGCCTGCGTCGGCTGGTTCGTCTTGACATCGGCGATGATGCTGTTCACGATCGCGCCGATGTCGGTGTAGGCGGTCGTCGAGGGGCTGCTGGGGATGGTCCAGGTGGTGACGTCGTAGATCGTCGAGGGCATTCGTCGTCTCCTTCGGGAGGCGTGAGCTGGGTTCGGTCAGAGGACGCCGAGGAGCGTGTTGTGCGGTCGCGACGGCGGGTCGGCGGCGACGGCGGCAGCGGCCGGCGTACTCGGCCGCCGGAGGTAGCCCGCGGCGCTCGCGGCGACCGCGGCGGCCAGGAAGACCCGGCGCGACAGGGGAGGGGGCGGGGGAAGGGGCGGGATGGGAGAGTTCATGGCGGCTCCTTCTCGGGTTGCCAAAAGGTTTTGGCTCAGCGGAACTGATCCGAAGTTAGGACCGCCGCCAGGCGGCGGCAAGGTCGCCGTCGCTGCCAAAAGTTTTGGCAGCTGTTTGGCGGAAGTTTGGCGTTGACCGACCGGCCCCGGCGGACCAACACTGCAGCCAAGACGTTTTGCCAAAACGTTTAATCACCAGCCTGAACGGAGCGGGAGCATGAAGCTTCGCAGTACGAGCGGTCGCGTCCGGATCGCGATGACGGGTATCGCCGTCGCGACGAGCGTGGTCCTGGCCGTCGCCGGATGCGGCGCCGGCGGCAGCTCGGAAGGTGCCGCCGGCAAGCTCACCGTCCTGGTGGAGGGTGGCGGAAAGGCCGAGGTCCAGCCGATCGCCGATCTCTACCAGAAGGACACCGGGACGACGGTCGAACTGGTCGAACTGCCGTACGACGGTCTCTACGACCGGATCCAGACCGAGCTCGGCGCGGGCAAGACGTCGTTCGACGTCGCGGCCCTCGACGCCATTTGGCTGAGCGCGTTCTCGGCCGGTGTCTCGCCACTCGACGACCTGTTCACCGACGACGTGAAGAGCGATCTGTTCCCGGGCCTGGTGGCCGAGGCACAGGTCGGCGGCTCGTACGTCGGCATGCCGGTCTGGACGAACTCCGAGATTCTCTACTACCGGACCGACCTGTTCGGCGACCCGAAGGAGAAGGCCGCCTTCCAGGCGAAGTACGGGTACGCGCTGGTGCCGCCGACCACCTGGAAGCAGTACAAGGACGTGGCCGAGTTCTTCACCCGCGACACGAACCGCGACGGCCAGACCGACCTGTACGGCACCGATGTGAAGGGCGCGGTCGAGACCGAATGGCTGGCCACGGTGTCGCAGACCGGCGAGAAGACGATGGTGCTCGATCCGAAGAGCGGCGACGTCACCGTCGATGACGCCGATCACCTGGCAGCGTTGAGCTTCTACACCAGTTTGTTGCCCTACGCACCGCCCGGCGCCGCACAGCTCGACTGGGCCGGCGCGCAGAACCTGTTCTACCAGGGCAAGCTCGCGATGATGCGTTTCTGGGGACACGCCTACACCCAGACCCCGGCCAACGCCGCGGTCAAAGGCAAGATCGGTGTCGCTCCGATGATCGCGGGGCCCGGCGGTATCGCCGGCGTACCGGGCGCCTGGTACCTGTCGGTGCCCAAGGCAACCGAGAAGCAGACCGAGGCCAAGAAGTTCATCGCGTTCGCGTACGAGCACAACGACCTCTCGATCAAGACGTCGCTGGGCCTGGTCTCACGGATCTCGGCGTTCGAGTCGCAGGCCGGCGTCGCCGGTCACGAGAACTACCCGGCCATCCTCACGACGCTGAAGTCTCCCGCGACGATCGCGCGGCCGGCCACACCGAAGTGGCAGGAGATCGTGACCTCGGTGCTGACGCCGATGCTGCAGAAGGCGGTCGCGAAGGGCGCGGACAACGCCGCGCTGCTGAAACAGGCGAAGGCTCAGATCGAAGCGATCGTCAAGTAGGGACACATCTGTGCGCCTCACCGACCGCCGGTTCGCCCTCGCACTGATCGCGCCGGCCGCCCTGTTCCTCGCCGCCTTCGTGGCGTGGCCACTGCTCAGATTCGTCACGAACGCGTTCTACGAGATCTCGCCGATCGCCGGCGGCCCGCGGCGGTTCGTGGGTTTCGGCAACTTCGCGACCGCGTTCGCCGCGCCGGCGTTCCAGGGCGCCGCGCTGCGGACGATCGTCTACACGCTGATCGTGGTCGCGCTCGAATTCACCCTCGGGCTCGCCGTGGCGCTGGTCTTCGCAGCGCTCGGCAGCCGGTCGGCGGTGTTCCGGACCGTGTTCATGTACCCGCTCATGGTCGCCCCGGTGGTCGCCGGCCTGCTGTGGCGATTCCTGCTCATCGACAACTTCGGCATCCTCAACGAACTGTTGCGCCGGGCCGGCCTGCTGCAGAGCACGGACCAGATCGCCTGGCTGAGCAATCCGAAGATCGCGCTGTTCTCGGTGGCCCTGCCGGACATCTGGCTGACGACCTCGTTCATCACGCTCGTCCTCTTCGCGGGGCTGCAGAACGTGCCCGGTGACGTCATCGAGGCCGCCCGGATCGACGGCGTACGGTTCCCGACGCTGCTGTTCCGGATCATCCTGCCGTTGCTGCGACCGGTGATCGCCGTGGCGCTCATCGTCCGCGGCATCGACGCGGCCCGCGCGTTCGACATCATCCTGATCCAGACGAACGGCGGGCCACAGGACAGTACGACGACGCTCAGCCTGCTGATCTACCGCACGATGACGCGCAACGGCGATCCCGGCCTGGCCAGCGCGATGGGCACCGTCTATCTGATCGGCATGCTCGTGGTCGCCACGGTCGCGATCCTCGCCATCTGGCGGCCCGGGAGTGATCAAGCGTGAACGGCCTCGAGACCCGTCGCCGTCCGGCGCGCGTGATCCTGTGGACAGCACTGGCCGCTGTCCTGGTGCTGTACGGATTCCCGTTCGTCTACCTGCTGCTGACGTCGTTCAAGACGCCGCTCGACGCGATCGCCGTACCGCCCCAGGTGTTGCCGTCGCAGTGGACGCTCGACAACTACGTCGCGGCGCTCAGCAAGGAAGGCGTCGTACCGGCGCTGATCAACAGCGTCGCGACCGCGGTGCTCAGTACGGCGTTCTCACTCGCCCTCGGCGTACCGGCGGCGTACGCGATCACCCGCTACCGAACGCCGAGCGGGCGGGTCTTCGTGATCGCGGCGCTGGTCACCCGGATGGTGCCGACGATCGCGGTCGGGGCGCCGCTGGTCGAGACGATGCGGCGGCTCGGCATCTCGGACACCACGATCGGGCTGGCGATCGCGCACACGACGATCTCGTTGCCGCTGTCGATCTGGCTGATGTCGAGCTTCTTCGAGGCGGTCCCGGTCGAACTGGAGGAGGCCGCGAAGGTCGACGGCAGCGATCGGCTGCAGGCGTTCCGGTACGTCGTACTGCCGGTCGTGTCCGGCGGTTTGGCGGTGACGGCGATCTTCGCCTTCCTCGCGTCCTGGAACGAGTTCCTGTTCGCACTGCTGCTCACGTCAGTGCGGGCCCAGACAACGCCGATCGTGATCGCCAACTTCCAGACCCAGTTCGGCCTCGACTGGGGCGGAATGACCGCGCTCTCGGCGGTCTACTCCGTACCCGTCATCCTGCTCACTCTCGCGCTCCAGCGGCACATCGTCGCCGGGCTGACCCTCGGCGCCGTCAAGGGCTGACCCGACTCGTCTACGGAGAAGATATGGAATTCTGGCAACCCAACAGCCCGCTCGGCGGCCTCGCCCACGTGAAGTCCGGCCGGTCGCGACGCGAGTCGAGCTGGGACCGCAGCGGCGGCAACCGGGACTTCGCGGTGGTACCCGCGGGGGAGACCTTCGTGATCGCCGACATCAGCGGCGCCGGGCGGATCGAGCACATCTGGCTCACGACCCGCTGCTACTCGGAGAAATACCTGCGCAAGCTGGTGATCGAGATGTTCTGGGACGGGGAGGAGAACCCGAGCGTCCGGGCGCCGCTCGGCGACTTCTTCGGGGTCGGGCACGCGGTCGCGAAGCACTACATCTCGCTCCCGCTGAACGCCGTGTTCGGCCCGCGGCGGGGTCCGAAGGGGCCGTTCGCGGCCGCGATGAACAGCTACTTCCCGATGCCGTTCGGCAGTCACGCGCGGATCCAGATCCGCAACGAGAGCGATCAGCCGATCGAGAACCTCTTCTACTACGTCGACTACGAGCTCAGCGCGGAGCCGATCCCGGACGACGTCGCGCGGTTCCACGCGTACTACCGCCAGGAGAAGCCGACGACCGCCGTACGGCACGCCACCGATCTCGAGAACCCGGCGCCGTGGGACCTGCCGGGGACGAACCTGACCGGCGACGACAACTACCTGATCCTCGATGCGACCGGCACGGGGCACTACGTTGGCTGTGTGCTCAGCATCGACAACTTCGACGCCTCCAACCAGGTGTTCACCTGGCCGGGGGAGGGCGACGACATGTTCTTCATCGACGGGGAGGTCTGGCCGCCCTCCTTGCACGGGACCGGTACGGAGGACTACTTCGGCGCCGCCTGGGGATTCCCGAGCGGGGAGTACGCCGGTCCGTACCACGGCATCACGCTCGGTGCGAGCCCGCAGGAGCACTTCGGGCTGTGGAGCATGTTCCGCTGGCACATCGAGGACCCGGTCCGGTTCGAGAAGAGCCTGCGGGTGTCGATCGAGCACGGCCACGCGAACGATCAGGGGAACGACTACTCGAGCGTCGCGTACTGGTACCAGCTGGGCGATCACGCGCCGCACGCCGAACTGCCACCGGTCGAGGAGCGGCTACCGCGACGATGGCCGGAACACGGGCTGTGGGACGAGTAGATGCCTGACGAAGACGCGGTCGTGCCGAAGGTGGGCATCCGGGATGTCGCGCGCGCCGCGGGCGTGTCCGTCACGACGGTTTCGCATGTACTGAACGAGACGCCGCACACGCGCACGAGTGAGGCGACCCGGGACCGGGTGCGATCGATCGCCCGGGACCTGGGGTACACGCCGAACCGGCTCGCCCGCGGGCTGCGGACCCGCGCGTCGGACATGATCGGACTGCTCACCGAGGAGATCGCGACCACTCCGCATGCCGGCCGGATCATCCTCGGCGCGCAGGAGGAAGCGAGCCGGCACAACCTCACGCTCGCGATCATCAACTCGCATCTGGACGCCGGTGCGGACGCCCGCCGCGCCGACGCGCGGGCGCTGATCGAGCGTCAGGTCGACGGCATCATCTACGCCACGGTCTTCCATCACGAGGTGTCGGTACCGCGCGAGCTGCGCGCGGTACCGGCGGTGTTGATAGGAGCCCTGGACCGGCAAGGCGTCGTACCCGCCGTGCTGCCGGACGAGGCCAGCGGGGCAGCGGATCTCGTCGCCCTGCTGGCCGACGCCGGGCATCGGCGCATCGCGTTCGCGGACTCGAGTATCGAGGTTCCGGCCACCAAGGGCCGCCTGGTCGGGTACCTCCGCGGCCTCGAGCAGGCGGGCATCCCGCGTGACGACCAGCTGATCGCCTCAGGGGTGTCGGAGGCCGGCGGCGGCTACACGGCCAGCCTCGAACTGCTCGACCGCGACGATCGGCCGTCGGCGATCTTCTGTTACAACGACCGGATGGCGATGGGCGCGTACCGCGCGGCACAGGAGCTCGGCCTGCGAGTTCCCGACGACGTGTCGATCGTCGGCTTCGACGACCAGGCACCCATCGCGGCCAGCGTCCACCCGGCCCTCACCACCGTCGCCCTGCCGCACTACGAGATGGGCGCCTGGGCGGTGGCCACGTTGACGCGCCTGATCCAGAGCAGCAGTACGTCGTGGTACCGCTCGACCCACCCCACCTGGCTACCCTGCCCGGTCGTCCTCCGGGAGTCAGTTGCCCAGAACAACCGTTGAAGGGGTGCTTGGATGGATCTGCATCTGAATCTCAACCATGACAGCGGGTTGGCCGAGCAGATCCACACCCAATTGAGCCAGCAGATCGCGAGCGGTGCCTTGCGCGAAGGCACGGTGTTGCCGTCGTCTCGTGAGCTGGCCGGGCGGTTGGCGGTGTCGCGGGCGACGGTGGTCACGGCGTACGAGCGCCTGGCCGCGCACGGGTTGATTCGTTCACGCGCCGGGATCGGCACGATGGTGAGTGCGGGCCGCGGATCGGCTCCGGTTGCGCAGGTCGAGTCGCCGTTGCGGCCGCGGGCGGTGTGGGAGGCCGAACCGTTCGCCGTACCCGATCCGGCGATGCCGGCCGCCGAATTCAACTTCGCGCCTGGCGTCCCGACGCATGCGGAGTTTCCCTTCGCGCAGTGGCGGGCGTTGCTCAGCGATCAGCTCCGGACGAGCACCGAGGCGGGCTATGCCGATCCGGCGGGATCCGCACGGTTGCGCGAGGCGCTGGCTCGCCATCTTGGGGTGAGTCGGGGCGTGCGGGTCGGGGCCGGGCAGTTGGTGATCACGACGGGTGCGCAGCAAGCGTTCGATATCGCGGCGCGGGTGCTGCTCGAACCCGGCGATACGGTGGCCGTCGAGGATCCCGGCTATCGGCCGGCGTACCGCGGGTTCCTCGCGTACGGCGCCCGTGTCGTGGGGGTACCGGTCGATGCGGAAGGGCTGGTGGTCGACCGGATTCCGCCGGAGACGCGGCTGGTGTACGTGACACCGTCCCACCAGTTTCCGCTCGGCATGCCGATGTCGGAGTCCCGCCGTACCGAACTGCTGGCCTGGGCCGCGCGGCACGATGCGGCGATCGCCGAGGACGACTACGACTCGGAGTTCCGCTTCACCGGACGACCGCTCACCCCGTTGCAGGCAACGGATACCGAGGGTCGCGTCCTGTACGTCGGGTCCTTCTCCAAAACACTGCTGCCGGCGTTGCGGGTCGGATTTCTCGGCGTGCCGTGGACGCTGGCCGAGGCCGCGCGGCGCGCGAAGTTCGCCGCCGACTACGGCACCGCCGGACATCTGCAGGCCGCGCTCGCGGAGTTCATCGAAACGGGTGACCTGGCGCGCCACCTTCGGCGGATGCGGCGTACGTACGAGCGCCGCCACGACGTCCTGATGAGCGAACTGCATGATCAGTTCGGCGGCGTGCTCGAGCCGATCGGCTCCAGCGGCGGGACGCACACTGCCGCGCTCCTCACACCCGGAAACGCGGATGACCTGGCCCTGACCGACCGTGCTCGCGTGGAGGGAGTGCTGGTCGGCGCGCTCTCGCGCTGGGGACTCCAACGTCCCGGTCCGAACGGCTTCGTCTTCGGGTACGGCGCCATCCCCGCCGAGCGGATCCGGGACGGTCTCGCCGCGCTGCGTCGCGTTATCTGATCGAGATTGGACTGGCGCAGAACGCGCCGAACCGGCCCGTCCGCCGGTCAGTCTCCGGTCCTACGCTGCGGCGAACATCCACGACAGGAGGCACGATGAGATCCTTGCGCGTCATCGCGTTCGCCGTCGCCAGTGTGGTGACGGTGGCCGGCTCGTCCTTCGCGTACGCCCGTCCGCACTGCCAGCAGGTCGAGGCGACGATTATCGACCGGGTCGTCGACGTCGGCTGCCCGACGGGCGTCCCGGTGTGCGTCGCCGGCACCTTCCGCGGCAAGCACGGCTTCAACGGGACGGACGTGTTCGTGCTCGGCTCTCGGGGTGTTCCGCCCGCGACCGCACCCGCGTATCGTCCGGTCAGTGGGACGATCACGCTCACGTTCGACGACGGGTCGACGCTCACCGCGCTCGAGACCAGCATCGGCAACGTCGACACCACGACGGGCGAGGGGCACGCCGGGGGCACCCAGGAGTTCACCGGCGGCACCGGCCGCTACGCCGGCGCGACAGGGTACGCCTACCTCAGTCAGCACTGGGAGACCGACCACTTCGTCACCCACATCGAGGGCGAAGTCTGCCGCCCGAAGAGCTAGAACAACTGGTGCACTACCGCGCCAGCTGAACAGGCTATTTCGGCTCGCCTGTCCGACATATGGGCGGTGACCAACGGCGGTGCCCGCGACGGTCATCCAGGGCCTCGGCAAAGTTCCTGGCACCTTCAGCGACCCGGCCTACTTCCGCTAGGTCCCACCGATCGACCCACTCGTGGGCGAGGCAACGGCGCGCATCCGGGAGGATGCGCGCCGTTCGCCGATCAGACCTTCTTCGCGAGACCTGCCATCAGGATCCGCTGGTACGGCGCGAGATCCTCCGCGGCCGGTACGTCGGCGTCCGGGTCCTCCGGGAACCAACGGGCCAGGAAGTCCAGGCCGGGCGGAACCAGTGGCATCCCGAGGAAGTGCTGCGTGATCCGCTCCGGGGTCCGGATCCAGCCGTTGCCGAGGCTCTCGAGGCCGGCCCGCTCCATCGACTTCTGCAGCGGCTCGCCGGTGTCGACGAAGTCGGTGATGAACAGGTAGCTGCCCGGGGCCAGCGCGTCCATGATCGTGCGGACCCACTCGTCGGGCTTCTCGTCGTCGTGGAAGTGCATGTGCAGACCGACGACCATCAGCGCGATCGGACGCGAGAAGTCCAGATGGTTCCTGATCTCCTCGTTGTCGAGGATCGACTGCGGCTCGCGCAGGTCGGCGGTGACGACGATCGTGCTGTTGTTGGTCGCCAGCAGCGCCCGGCCGTGCGCGAGCACGATCGGGTCGTTGTCGACGTAGGCGGCCTTCGCGTCAGGGTTGATCTCCTGCGCCGCCTGGTGGGTGTTCTTCTGCGTCGGCAGGCCACTGCCGATGTCGAGGAACTGGTCGATCCCCGCCGTACGCACGAGGTAGTGGACCCCTCGGACCAGGGCCTCACGGTTCTCGAGCGCACAGCGCCCGGCGTCCGGCACGTACTTCAAGTACAGTGCGGCGCCCTCGCGGTCGGCTGCGAAGTTGTCCTTACCACCGAGCAGAGCGTCGTAGACGCGGGCGATGGTCGGCTGGGAAGTGTCGAAACCCGGATCGTAATCCGAGCCTTCTGATGGGGCCATTGGCGCAGCCTTCATGTCGGGAAAGGAACCACTCGTCATCCTAGGGGAGCCCGAAGTCAATTGACACCCGGGTGCGGCCTGTCGGAGATACCTGATTCCTCAACGGATAAAGGTGTTCGAGGGGCCCAGTTTCCGACATATCGACACCACTTTTCGAAACCCTTCCGCCGTTAACCTCCGAGTTTTCTTCGATCGCCTCCTGACTGCGTTGAATTTGGACCATGCGCAGGAGTTCCTGAGCGAGTACCAGCAGGCCGGCGGCCCGGTCCGCCCATCCACTGCCCTGATCCCGCTGATTCGAGCACGCCTCCGCAGCGGCATCGCCTTCTGGCGCCGCGTCCAAGCCGCCGACCCCGCCCAGGACCAGGCAATGACCACAGCCTTCGAGACGCTACGTCACGTTCGCTGGGACCCAGCCGCGGTCGCCGCCCCCGTTACGGCGTGGGACTGACGATGTTGCGGAATCCGAGGCGTGGTGGAGGAAGGGCTGGGTACCGGTCGGGTGTAAGGACGAGAGGGTGAGACAGTCGTGAGGTTCATGACGTGGAACGTCTGGGGACGGTTCGGTGACGAGTGGGTACGGCGGCAGCGTGCGATCGCCGATACGGTCCGGGCGCAACGGCCGGAGTTCGTTGCACTGCAGGAGACCTGGCGTACCGACGGGCAGTCGCAGACCGATCTGCTCGGGTTCGAACTGGGGATGACGCCGGTGTTCGCGCCGTCGCGGATGCCGCGGGATCCGGACCCCGACGTACATCTGGGACTGGGGATCCTGAGCCGCTTTCCGCTGCGGCAGGTCGAGCAGCACCGTCTGTCGGCCGGTACTGTCGCGCTCCGGGCGGAGATCCGCCTGGGCACGCACAGTCTGCACTTCATTACGAGCTGCCTGGACTGGGAAGAGGACCACGAACGTGAGCGCTTCGCGCAGGCCGAATCACTGGCCGGCCTGGTGTCGGAGCTCAGGGCAGGCGGCGACGGGGTGGTCGTGGCGGGTGATCTGAACACGCCACCGGACCGGCCTGAGCTGAAGCCGCTGCTCGAAGTACTCGACGACTGCTGGCAGCCGAACGGGTACGACGGCGCGACGTACAGCTCGCGCAACCCGTACCTGGGTCATGGCGAATGGCTCGAGGACCACCGCATCGACTACATCCTGGCCAACGACAGCCTGACGACGCGCGGATCCCACCTGGTCGGCCTCGACGAAGACCACGGCCGCCCGCCCTCGGACCACTACGCGGTCGTCACCGACGTACTGGTCGGCTGATTCGCGGCGGCCCGCCTGGTCGAGGGGGTGACTCGGCGGGCGGCCGCATCATCGGTCAGGAGTTCTCTCGAGGGTCTGGTCTTCACCTCCTTCACGCAGGGATCGAATCTGTCAGCAGCTTCGGCGCCGCGGAGGGCCGCGGGCACGGCCAGCAGGCCGCCGCGGCAGCAGCCGCCCGAGGCCACCGGCGCCCCGGCGCGTCCGTCGCGACGGTGGCCGTGCCGGATGCCCACCGCCGGGTGGGCAGGGCTTGTCGAGCGGTGGCTCGCTCGGCGACTCCCAGCAGGCAGCGATCAAGGCGTCGAACTCCGCGTGGACCAGCTCGTCGTCGGCGAGCATCAGGTCGAGGAAGGCCTCGTCGAGTTGCTGTGTGTCCACCGTCATCGATCTCACTCCATCGACAACAACAAGCCCTGTCACCGGCGCCCGGTCAGGCGTTGATCTCCTTGCGATCGCCTTCGGTGCTCGCGATCGAGATCTTGCGGGGCTTGGCCTGTTCGGCGATCGGGATCCTCAGCGTCAGTACGCCGCTGTCGTAGCGAGCCACGATCCGGTCGGCGTCCAGCGTGTCACCCAGGAACAGTTGCCGGGAGAACACCCCGAGTGGGCGCTCGGCAACCTGCATCTCCACGTCCTCACCGAGCTCGAGCGGCCTGCGCTCGGCCTTCACGGTCAGTACGTTGCGTTCGACGTCCAGCTCGATCGCGTCCGGTGAGACACCGGGAAGATCGAACGAAACGACGTACTGATCGCCTTGCCGGTAGGCGTCCATCGGCATCGCGGTCGGCCGTGACCACGTGCCCGGCGCCTGGCTCCCCAGCACCTGCTGGGCCAGCCGGTCGAACTCCCGGAACGGGTCTGTGCGCATCAACATCGTCTGCACCTCCTGTGGCATCAAGTCAACTGTGGTGTCAATACGCCCTTCTGATATAGCATGTCATCGAAGCGATGACAAGTAGGGATGTCGTCCAATCGCTGACATGGACACGATGAGGTGACTGAGTGGCTGCCGACAACCGAACGGACGATGCGCGGTCACCGGTCGCGGCCGCGCTCGCCGCCGTGGAACAGGTTGTTCGGCAGCTCGACGAAGGCCCGGGGCCCGGCGTCGGCTCGGCGGACGTTCTCGCCACGCTGACCGAACTGCGAGCCGTGCAAGATCGCCTCGCAACCTGGGAGCCGCTACTCATCGGTGCGGCGCGCGACCAAGGCATCAGCTGGGCCGACCTTGCGCCGGCGCTCGGCGTCGCCAGCCGCCAGGCCGCCGAGCGACGCTACCTGCGACTCAACCCCCACAGCACCGACCACGCGGACATGACGGGGGAACAACGAGTGCAGGCAGCTCGCGACCGCCGCGCCGGTGAACGCGCTGTCACGCACTGGGCCCGGGACAACGCGGCCTACTTGCGTCGTCTCGCCGCGCAGATCACGGCGCTCGACGACCTCGACGCCGCGACCCAGGAGAGTGTCGATCGCCTGATGCACGCGCTCGGCGACAACGACACTGCGACGTTGCTGGTGCCGTTGGCCGAGGCCGGAGCCCAGCTCGAGAACAGCAACCCCGCCTTGGCCGGGCAGGTCGCCGACATCAACCTGACCACCGACCAGCTACGCGACGAACACAGGACCCGAGCGCAGTAGCCGGCAACGTAGCAACCGGCCGGCGGCTTCCGGGCGGCACTCGTGGGAGAGTTGCTCGCGATGACGATCTTCACGTTTCATCTTGCGGAGCTCCCGCCGGCGGCGACAGCCGGGGCGCTGTGGAAGGCGCCTGCACCCACGGACGGGTTGCTGTACGCCGAGTGTCTGGCGTTGATGCGGCTTGGTGCGCCGACTGTCTCGCCGGCTCGTATGCAGCTGCGCCGGATGGCGATGTTTGCGCGGTGGGAGGACGAGGCAGCGATCGAGGCCTTCCTGGCGGACAACTCCGTGGGCAGGCAGTTGGCACCAGGATGGCATGTGCGCCTGCAGTTCCTGCGCCGTTGGTCGCGGCTTGCGGCGCTGCCTGACCTCCCGGCGAGAGCAGGTGAGTGGGATGCTGCCGAGCCCGTCGTGGCGGTCACGCTGGCCCGGTTGCGCCTCCTGGAGGTGCCGAGGTTCCTCAAGTGGGGCAAGCCCGTGGAGCGGCTGGTTCGCGACCATCCGGGGACCACCCTGGCGCTTGCCGCAATGCGCCCGCCCAGGACGATCTCCACGTTCTCGGTCTGGCGGTCCGTGCAGGAGATGGAAGAGATGGTGCACGGGCACAGCACCGTGCCGGATCCCGACCGTCATGCCGCCGCCATGGTCGAACGCCGGCGCAGGGACTTCCACCACGAGTTCGCCACTCTGCGGTTCCGGCCGCTGTCGGAGCACGGCTCGTGGCAGGGGAGGAGCGGGATCGTTCCCCGGTAGGGGACAGCGGTGAAATCCGGTGGTCCGGTATCGCCGGTCGCCTTACGCTTGGCTCGAACTGCTTTGACGAGTGAGGGGAGCCCGGCCGTGCGTTACCGCATCGCTGTGAGCGTTCCCCGGTCACGGTACGACGTGATCCTGGTGTCTTCGTGTGTCAGGTGCCGGCTGCGCGGTCGGCCCCTGTCCCTGACGAACTGACCGAGTCTGTCCTGCAGGCGGCTGCGTTCCGAGCAACCGCCGGGAGTATGGCGTGCCGTTTCGTCCGGGAATCGCGCTGTCCTGATCCGGATCATCCGAAAGGCCATCGGCCATGCGTACGAACCTTGACCACCGTCAACAGAACCTGTCCGGCCTGCGCAACGTCGGCATTCTCGCCCATGTCGATGCGGGCAAGACCACCGTCACCGAACGGATCCTGTATCTCACCGGCACCACCCACAAGCGCGGTGAGGTCCACGACGGCACGACGGTCACCGACTTCGACTCCCAAGAACGCGACCGCGGGATCACGATCTTCGCCGCGGCGGTGAGCTGCGACTGGGTCGGGCACTCGATCAACCTGATCGACACCCCGGGCCACGTCGACTTCTCCGACGAGGTGGAGCGCTCGCTGCGGGTGCTCGACGGTGCCGTCGCGCTGTTCGACGCCGTCGCGGGAGTCGAACCGCAGAGCGAGTCGGTCTGGCGACAGGCCGACCGGCACGGGGTGCCGCGGATCGCGTTCGTCAACAAGATGGACCGCCCCGGCGCTGACCTCGACGCAGCGGTGGCCTCGATCCGCGAGCGGTTGCACGTGACCCCGCTGGTGGTCCAGATGCCGATCGGGACGGAGGCCGAGTTCAGCGGAGTGATCAACCTGATCACGATGCGGGCGTACGTCTGGAGCGACGACACGTTTGCGGACGGCCCTGTTCCCGAAGCCCTTCGAGAACAGGCGATGCGACAGCGCCGGCTGCTCGAGGAGGCGGTCGCCGAGCTCCACCCGGTCGCGCTGGACGAGTTCTCTGCGCGGTCAACGGTCTCGTCGGAGACGCTCGCTGTGGCACTGCGGGACCTGACCCGGTCTGGTACCGGCGTGGTGGTGCTGTGCGGGTCGGCGTACCGCAACCGCGGGATCGAGCCGTTGCTGGACGCCGTCGTCGCCTATCTGCCTTCGCCCGAGGAAGTGCCCCCGGTGCGCGGTATCTCGGACGGCGCCGTACAGGAGCGTGCCGCCGACCCGACGGCACCGTTCGCGGCGCTCGTGTTCAAGGTCAACTCGACCGCCACCGGGCGGCTCACGTATCTGCGGGTGTATTCAGGAACGATTCGGAAAGGAGAAACAGTGGTGGACGCGGGCATGGGACGCACTGAGCGGATCAGCCGGATCCTGCGTGTGCAGGCGGACCAGCACGCGGAGGTCCAGCAGGCGTTCGCCGGCGACATCGTCGCGGTCGTCGGGCCGAAGTCGGCACGAAGCGGCGCCACCCTGTGCGCTCCGGCGGCACCGTTGGTTCTCGAACCTCCAGCCGTGGCCGATCCGGTCGTCTCCGTGGCAGTCGAGGCTCGCAGGAGCGCCGACACCGACCGGCTCGCGTCGGCGCTGGCGCGACTGGCCGACGAGGACCTCTCGCTGACGGTCCGGACCGATTCCGAGACCGGTCAGACGCTGCTGTCGGGTATGGGTGAGCTGCACCTCGAGGTCGCGGTGGAGAAGGTACGTCGTGCTCACGGGCTGGAGGTCGGCGTCGGCCGGCCGCAGGTGACCTACCGCGAGACGGTCGCGCGCGGCGTGTCCGGGCTGGTGTACCGGCACGTCAAGCAGGACGGCGGGGCAGGCCAGTTCGCCCAGATCACCCTCGACGTGGAAGCGCTGGAGGGGGAGGACTTCGCGTTCGGGTCGGTGGTCGTCGGTGGACGGGTGCCGCAGGAGTATGTCCGTGCAGTCGAAGCAGGCTGCCGGGATGCTCTGGCCGAGGGGCCGCTCGGCGGGCACCGGGTGACCGGGGTGCGTGTCACGCTGACGGATGGGGCCACCCATTCGAAGGACTCCTCGGAGCTGGCGTTCCGTACGGCCGGCCGGCTCGGGCTGCGGGAAGCGTTGCGTGCCAGTGCGATGGTGCTCCTGGAACCGGTCGCCGAGGTCACGGCGACAGTGCCTGAGGATGCCATGGGCGGCGTACTCGGCGACCTCGCGGCACGGCGTGGACGGATTACGGGTACGACGGCGCGGCCAGGCACGATGGTGATCGTCGCGACGGTTCCGCTGGCCGAGTTGTTCGGTTATGCAACGCAGTTGCGCAGCCGGACGCAAGGCCGGGGAACGTTCACCACCCGAACCACCGGCTACGCCCCGGCACCAGCCGCGAGGTCCGAGGAGTAGCCCCAAATGAGCAGCCCCGCCCGCCGGGCGGGCGGGGCTGCTCAGTCCCAAGAGCGACCAGCGTTGGCGGCTTGTTTGCTGGGCGGTCACTGAGACGTTGCCGGAGTCGCGTGGGATGAGACCTCATGCGGCGTCTGCTGGTGCTCACCGGGCTAACGGTCCTGTTGTTCCTGACTGGTGCCTCGTCGGCCTCGGCCCACGTCATCGCGTCGACCGGCTACTCGAGCGTCCACCAAGAAGGCAACCGGGTCACCTGGCTCCTCAGCCTCGAGTACGACGTACTCTCGCGCGCCGTCGCCCTAGGCGCACCGGCGAGCGACGACGGGCAACGGGCGCAGTCCCTGGACAACGCGAAGAACGAGATCGGTGAGTACCTGCACGACCGTGTGATCGTCTCGGTCGACGGTGCGGCCTGCGAGCCCGCGCTGGAGACGACTGCGATCGGCACACGCGCCACCAAGGCGTACGCCGACCTGGGCCTCGTCTTCGAATGCGCCGGCTCGACCGGCGCCTTCAGCCTCAGGTACGACGTGTTCGCGGCCGAGGAAGCCGTCGCCGACGACCACACCAACCTCGCCGAGTACAGCTTCGGGGACGCGTCCGGCCGGATGGTGTTCGACCGGTCGCACCACGACTTCACCGTCGGCGACAACACCGTGGCGAGCTCCAGCCTGCAGTTCGGGAAGATGGGCGTCGAGCACATCCTGCTCGGCCTCGATCATGTGCTGTTCGTGGTCGCGCTGATCCTCGGCGCGGCGAACCTGCGCGGCCTGGTGCAGGTCATCTCGATGTTCACCGTGGCGCACAGCGTCACCCTCGTCTCCACCCTGCTGGGCGGCGTGTCCGTGCCGGCGGTGATCGTCGAGCCGCTGATCGCGCTGTCGATCGCTTTCGTCGCGGTCGAGAATCTGCTCGGCTCCACCCGCCACCGACTCCCGGTGGTCTTCGGTTTCGGTCTCCTGCACGGCCTCGGCTTCGCCGGGTCGCTGCGGATCACCGATCGGGTCAGTCCGGAACTCCTCGTGTCCCTGCTGAGCTTCAACGTCGGCATCGAGGTCGGCCAGGCGCTGCTGCTCCTGGCCGTGTTCCCCCTGGTCCTGCTGATCCGCCGGACCCGCGTCGCGGTTCCGGTTGTCCGCTCGGCGACCGGGGTCGTCGCCGCCTTCGGCCTTTACTGGTTCGTAGAAAGGTTCTTTCTCGCATGATTCGCCTGACCCGCTCGTCTCGCGATCAGACAACCAAGTGGCACAAGCTCCTGTACGGCGTGACCGGCGGCCTGGCCGTACTGGTGATCGCCGTACCGCTCACCGGCGTGGTCGCGGACGCCGTTGACGGGCCGAGCGCCACCATCACCGGCACGGTCTTCGAGGACCGGGACGCCGACAACCGGATCGACGCCGGTGAGCCCGGCCTCGCCGGCGTCGCCGTGTCCGACGGTCAGCAGATCGTCACGACCGACGCGCACGGCCGCTACACGTTCACCACGAACGTCGAGCGCCGTGACGTCGACCTCGTCTTCGTCACCCAGCCGGCCGGGTACGACGTCGGTACCGACGACAACATGACGCCCGAGTTCTTCCGCAACCTCGGGCAGCTCGTCGACGGCGACAGCAAGGAAGCCAACTTCGGCCTGCGCAAGAACAACAAGTCGGCGAACGGCGGGTTCACCTTCGGCAACGTCGCCGACCCGCACGTGAACGCCCAGCTGCCGGAGCAGATCGCCGAGATCAACTCCACCAAGCAGGATCTCGCCTTCATCCAGGTCAGCGGTGACCTGACGAACAACGCGACCGACGCGGAGTTCGAGACGTACAAGCGCGGGACCGCGAACTCGAAGGTCCCGGTCTGGCCGGCCGTCGGCAACCACGAGTACTCGGCGGGTACGACGTACGCGATCCGGATCAACAACTACCGCAAGCACGTCGGCCCGGAGTGGTACTCGTTCGACTACAGCGACCGGCACTTCCTGGTCCTGGAGAACAACGGCGCCGCGCCGTTCGCCGAGCAGTTGGAGTGGGTGAAGGCCGACCTCGCGAAGCACATGAGGCCGGGCAAGCACCTCGTCGTACTGACTCATCAGCCGATGAACGTGCCCTTCGGTTCGCCGTCGGTGTACGACGAGTACGGCAAGGTGCTCGAGCAGTACGGTGCCGAGCTGATCCTGGTCGGCCACGAGCACTCCAACGACGTGGAACCGAAGAGCGATTTCGCCGGTACCGCGAAGCACATCCAGACGGTGTCGAGTTCGTACACGATCGACAACGCGCCGCGCGGGTTCCGGTTCGTGCACATGAACAACAAGGCGTTCGACAACCCGTTCCGGATCTACGGTGCGGAGAAGGACCTGACCGTGGTCTCGCCGGCACCGGGCTCGTCGATCCCGCTCGACCGGTTCCCGGGCATCCAGGTGAACGCGTACGACACCACCGATCAGCCGGTCCGGGTCCGCTACAAGCTCGACAGGACCGACTGGCGCTCACTGCAGTCGACCGGCGAGTTCACCTGGTACGCCGATCTTCCGCGGGGAGTCCGTCCCGGGAAGCACCGGATCGTCGTGGAAGCCGCCGACAAGAACGGCGCGACCTGGACACGGACCTCCGACTTCACCTTCACCAGTGAGAAGGCGATCCAGCCGGTCGCCGGAGCGGACTGGTCGCAGCACCACGGCGACGCCATGCACAGCGGTGTCGCGACGGACGCGATCGCGGCGGGCCAGCGCCTGGCCTGGTCGTTCCGCACCAAGGGCACCTTCGTCACCGGCTCGCCGGTGATCGTCAACGGCGTCGTGTACGCCGGCACGCGGGACGAGAACGGCGATGGCACCAGCGCCGTACACGCAGTCTCGCTGGCGACCGGCAAGAAGCTGTGGAGTTACAGTGTGCCGTCGTCGGTCCATGGCAGTGTCGCGGTCTCGGACGGTCTCGTCTACGTCCCGACGTTGCGCGGCTCGCTGTTCGCGGTGGACGCCAAGACCGGCAAGCTGAGGTGGCGGAACGACCCCGGACCGGCACCGGAAGGCAACAACCAGCGCACCTACGGCTACTACGGTGTGACTGTTGCTGATGGCAAGGTGTTGTTCCCGTATCAGACCCGCTTCGGCGAGGCGGCCACCGGTCTGCTGCTCGCTCTGGACGCGAAGACCGGTCAGCGGGTGTGGGCGTCGCCGATGGCCGGCAACACGATGAGCGACGGTACGCCGGCGGTCGCGGACGGCCGCGTGTACGTCGGCAACCAGGACGGCAGCGTGGTCATCGCCTACGACCTGAAGACCGGCGCGAAACTCTGGCAGGGCACCGACACCCTCGGCGGCTGGCAGGACGGCATCCCGTCCGCGGCCGACGGCAAGGTCTACATCGGCTCGAACAACGGCATCGTGGCCCGGGACGGTGCGACCGGCGCGGTGTTGTGGTCGTACACCAGTTCGCATCCGTCGCTGGTGAGCAGCGGCGCGACCCCGTCCGCGGCGGCGATCAAGGGCAACACGGTCTACATGTCCTTCCCGAGCGGCTCGGTCACTGCGCTGAACGCGACGACAGGTGCGGTGATCTGGGACCAGTTGCTGCCGGGTTCGCAGTACCGGGGTGGCTCCTTCACCTCGCCGGCGCTGTCCGGGACCACGCTGTTCGTCGGCGCCAACAGTGGTGGCTTCTACGCGCTGGACGCGCGGACCGGCCAGCCGCTGTGGTCGCAGGACATCGGCACCTGGGTGTCGGCGGGTCCGGCGGTCAGCGGCAACACCGTGGTCACGGGTGCGTTCGACGGCAACCTGTACGCGTTCACCCCAGGTGGCCCCGTCGCCAAGCCTTGGCCGCTGGTGTCCGGCAAGGTCACCAACAAGACCACCGGCGCAGCAGTTGCCAACGGCACCGTGCTGGTCGTCCAGGACGGTACGGCGATCGGCCGTACGACGACCGATGCCACTGGCAACTACCAGGTCGGGCTCTCGAAGGGCGCGGGCACCTACACCGTGCAGGTCGCCCAGCTCGGGTACGCGACCGCGGCGCACGAGGTCGAAGCGGGAGAGAGCGGCACGTACCAGGCCGACCTGGAGGTGTCGCCGGTCAACGTCGACGCGAGCATCGGCAAGCGGCTGCCGAGCGGGCTGGTCGAGGGCGGTGTGGGTGACATCGTGATCGAGAACAAGCACCTCGCGATGGCGATCGCGAAGGTGTTCCAGGACCCGCAGATGACACCGTCCACTCCCGGCAAGGTCGTCGATCTGGCGATCACCGGCCAGCCGGACCAGTTGGACTGGATCAACCTGCCGTACGTCAGTACCACCGAGCCGACCGGTGGCAGCGCCTGGCAACAGTTGCAGGTGCGGTCGACCGACGTACGGATCGTCGAGAACACCGGCGAGCGGGCGGTCGTCCAGGCCACCGGGACCTCGGCGGAGAACCCGAACCTCAAGGTGGTCACGACGTACACCGCGACCGCGGACGAGCAGTTCGTCACCGCGGCGACGACCTTCACCAACGCGACCGGCGCACCGCTGACGGTGTGGGCCGGCGACGCGCTCGACCACGACGGCGCGGGCTCTCGCTCGGCCGTCTCGGGCAATGCTCCCGTCACCAGTGGCGGTCCGTTCGCCCAGACCCCGGACGCCAAGCGGTGGATCGGCCAGTCCGGTACGGGCACCGACAACCAGACGTACGGCCTCGTCTACGGCACCGCGAGCGGTCCCTTCACCGGATACTCGCAGTCGATCTGGACCATGTCGAAGTTCAAGCTCGACCTCCCGGTTGACGGTTCCCACACCATCACCCGCCGGATCGTCGCAGCCTCGAACGGCGGAGGAGCCGACAAGTTCGCCGTACTGAACCAGTTCGCCTTCTGACTTGACCCCAACGGCTCACCCGGCGCCCACCCCGGCGCCGGGTGAGTCGCGTTCGGAAATTGAGATGCTGTGGTGTCCTGATCGTGTGCCTGTCGTTCGTCACACGGTTGGAGCGGGACGGTCCCGCGGATTCGAGGGGTCGAGATGAACCAGTACTTGTTGTCGGTGTACGACGGTGGTGGGAGCGGACCGGGCACGCCGGAGGAGATGCATGCCTTCATGGGCCGGGTGATCGCGCTCGAGGAGGAGATGGACGCGGCGGGCGTGTTCGTGTTCGGTGGCGCGCTGCACAGCGCTGACGCAGCGACGGTTGTGCGGGGTGGGACCGGCCTGGACAAGGTGACCACCGACGGGCCGTTCGTGGAGGCCAAGGAGCACATCGGCGGCTTCTACGTCATCAACGCCGACGACCTGGACGCGGCGCTGGTCTGGGCGGAGAAGGTCGTGGAGGCCATCGATCGCGACATCGAGGTACGGCCGTTCAGAGCGACGGGCCGGGTGCAGGCCGGGTCGTGATCGGGCGCTGACCCATGGAGGACGTCGAGCGCGCGTTCCGTGACGCCCACGGGCGGGCCGTGGCCACGCTGGTCCGGCTGTTCGGTGACATCGGCCTCGCGGAGGACGCCGTACAGGACGCCTTCGTCACCGCGATGGATCGGTGGCCGCGCGACGGCGTACCGGAGAACCCGGCCGGCTGGATCGTCACGACCGCACGGAACCGGGCGGTCGATGTCGTACGGCGGAACGCGCGCGGACGCGAGTTGACGAGGGAGATCGCCGCCGATCAGCAACGGCGCGCGTCCGATCCGGCGGATGACGATCAGCTGAGACTGATCTTCACCTGTTGCCATCCGGCGCTGCGAGACGAGCATCAGGTGGCGCTCACGCTGCGTCTCGTGGCCGGTCTCGGCCTGTCCGAGTTGGCATCGGCGTTCCTGGTCAGCGAGGAGACGATGGCCAAGCGTCTGGTACGGGCGAAGTACAAGATCAAGGCCGCTCAGATCCCGTACCGGGTGCCGGGTGATGCCGAGTTGCCGGGGCGGTTGCGGGCGGTCCTTTCGGTGCTTTACCTGGTGTACAACGCGGGTGACGAGAGCGGGCAGGTGCACCTGCGCACCGAAGCTGTCCGGCTGACGCGGCTCCTGGTACGTCTGATGCCTGCCGAGCCGGAGATCGTCGGCCTCCTCGCGCTGATGCTGCTCGGCGAAGCGCGCCGGCCGGCCCGTGGCGACGACGGGATCGGAGTGCTGCTCAAGGACCAGGATCGCTCGCTGTGGGACCATGCCCTGATCGACGAGGGGCAGACGCTCGTGCTGTCCTGCCTCCGGCGGCGACAGCTCGGACCGTTCCAGTTGCAGGCCGCGATTCAGGCATTGCACTGCGCCGCAGCCAAGTACGAGGACACGGACTGGACCGCGATCGTCCGCTTCTACGACCGGCTGCTGAAGGCGATGCCGACACCTGTCGTCGGGCTGAACCGCGCCATCGCCGTCGCCGAGACCCAAGGTCCCGCTGCCGGGCTGGCCCTCCTCGACGGACTGACCGACGAACTCGACGGCTATCACCTCCTGCACGCCGCACGCGGTCGCATGCTGAACAGTCTCGGCCGACGAACCGACGCCGCGGAAGCCTTCACCCGAGCAGCAGCCCTGGCGAGAACCGAGCCCGCCAGACTCTTCCTCCAGCAACAGGCCGAGTCCACCCGCGGGCCGATCGGATGACGTTCAGGTCGATCCCAGGTCGCGTACTCGGTCCCTTCGTGTCGAACGCACCGACGGGCGCGATCGCGGTCATTTCCGAGCCCCGTAGTCCGGGACCTGGATCTCGGTGCCGCCCTGTAGTGCGGACTCGTGAGCGCAGATGCCCGGCGCGGTCCAGGTTGCTGCGGTCCGTGGGTCCACCCGCGGCTGCCGGTCTTCCACGATGCTCGACACGAACTCGTGCACCAGATGCGGATGCGACCCGCCGTGCCCGCCGTTGGTGAACTCCCGCAGCGCCGCAGGAAGCAACTCCGGTGCACCGGTCGGCTCCACATCGAACTCGCTGACGGCTCGTCCCCGCTGGTTCTGCGCCAACGGCGCCATCCGGAATTCCTTCATCGGTCCGCCCTCGAGCTGCGGCCACTCCAGTGCGCCTTCGTCGCCGTACACCGAGAAACCCTCGAGGTAGCTGCGGCCGAGCTGGAAGAACGACATCGTCACGTTGGCGACGAGGTCGTCGCCGGCCAGCTTGAACAGTGCGGCCTCGGTGCCGAAGCCTTCACCTGCAACGCCGATGTGGTCCGGGGTGAGCCGGCTGGAGCCGACGCACCGGACAGACTCGACGCGGGTGCCGGCCAGCGCGAGCGCGGGGGAGAGGGCATGCGTGACGTAGTGCATCGGCGGGTAGCCGCGCCAGTAGTCCGGGTACCCGTCGAGGTTCTGCAGATGGTCACCCTTGAAGTACGTGAGTCGGCCGAGCTTCCCGGTCTCCAGCAACTGCGCGGCGTGGAAGAACTCGCGGGAGTACACCGCGGTCTCCATCATCATGTAGTTGCGCTGGGCATCTTCCTGGGCCGAGATCAACGCATCGAGGTCGGTCAGCGTCGTCGCCATCGGCACCGCGGACGCGCAGTGCCTGCCGGACCCGAGAACCTGCAGGACCTGCTCGGCGTGGAAGCGCACCGGCGTGAGCAGATGAACCGCGTCCCAGCCGGGCGCCGCCAGTGCTTCGTCCAGGCTCGCGAAGCGCTCGGTGATCCCGAGCCGGTCCGCGACTGCCGCCGTCCGTGCGGGGTCCGCGTCGACGACGGCGACCCGGCCCACATCGGGGTGGGCCTGGTAGATCGGGGCGAAGTCGGCGCCGAAGCCGAGGCCGACGACGATCACGTCTATGCACATATCAGCCTTTCAGTCCGGTCAGCGCGATCAGGCGAGGGTGATGACTACTTTGCCGAGGGCCTGGCCGGCGCCGACTCGGGTGAGTGCGGCGGGGACCTCGTCGAGAGCGAAAGTGCTGTCGATGTGGATGGTTAGCCGGCCGGTCGTGCAGAGGTCGGTGAGTGGCTTGAAGTGGGCTGGGCCTGCTTTGACGGCGAGTACGCCGATGGTGCGTCCGGTCAGGTGGCCGACCAACCAGCCGGCGGTGAGGAGGCGGAGCAGCGTCGGCACGGAGCCGCCCACGCAGCGGTACTTGCCGCCGGGTGCCAGTGAACGGCGGTAGGCGAAGACCGACCGGTGTGCGACCAGGTCGAGAATCACGTCGTACGGACGGGAGGTCCGGGTGAAGTCGTGCCGCTGGTAGTCGATCACCTCGTCGGCGCCGACCGATCGCATGAAGTCGAGCTTGGTGGCGTTGTCGACGCCGGTGACATGCGCGCCGAGCCGTTTGGCGAGCTGAATCGCGAATGACCCTGAGCCGCCGCCGGCGCCGTTGATCAGGATCCGGCGGTCCGCTGCGGCTCCGTTCGTGCCCTGCAGTGCGATCGCTCCGGCCTGTGGGATGGTCGAGGCCTCCGCGAAGGTGAGCTCGGCAGGTTTGTGAGCCAGCGCGTGCTCGGGTGCGACGGCGTACTCCGCGAAACCACCTTTCAGCGCGAGGTTGTCGCCGTACACCTCGTCGCCGGGCCGAAACCGGGTGACGCCCTCGCCCACCTCGTCCACGACGCCGGCGATGTCCGATCCGAGCGTACGGCGCGCGGGTGCCCACAACCCGCCGATCCGCGCGTAGGCAGGCGAGCCGCGCAGGCATTCCCAGTCGCTCAGGTTGAGAGAGGTTGCGACGATCCTGACCCGCACCTGACCGGCGGCGGGCGAAGGCATCGGAACATCCTCGACCCGCAGCACGCCGGGCCCTCCGTACCGGTCGTACACAACCGCCTTCACGCCCGCAACATAGCAACCCGAACAGCCGACAACCAGCGACGCCGAGCGCGAGCCCTCTTCATGCCGCTCCGGTGGTGTCGCATGCGTCCAGCAGATACTGCGCTCTGAACTCCCGAGGGCTCATGCCGTAGCGCTGACGGAATGCGGCGCTCAGGACGCTGTTGGAGGAGAAGCCGCAGCTGTGGGCGAGTTCGCCGATGACGATGTGCACAGGGCTGCGCAGGCGTTCGTGCACCAGCGCGAGTCGTTCTTCCCGGATCAGGTCCCGGGGCGTCGTACCTGCCTGCTGCATTGCCAGCTGAACCTGCCGCAGCGACCAGCCCAGGGCACGTGCCACCGTGGCGCCGGTCAGCCCCGGATCGGTGGCGTGCTCTCGCACATAGCGTCTGACCATCGCTTCGACCTCGCCCAGGCCGCCCTCGATGTCCGGTCGGTCGTCACCGATGGCGAGCATGCACAGCAGATCGACCAGCCGATCGCAGACCGCATCGAAATCGGCGGCCGACAGGTGCGCCCGCTGGGCGAACAGTTCGCCCAGCATGCCCACCAGGACCCGGCCCAGGCCGCGGTTGATGTCGAGCGTCCGGGGTGCCGACCGGCGCGTCCCGGGGCGCAGACGGTTGTCCATCTCCGCCCCGGGAATCGTCAGCAGCGCGATGTCGGCGTGGTCGAGCTTCGCTTCGAACGACGACCTCGACGACGCCAGGAACGCCTCACCCGGTCCGACGCGGAACTCCTGATCGTCTTGGCGGACCAGCAACTGACCGCGGATCGTCACCATCAGCGTGCGGATGTCGTGCGGATCCTCGGACGCCATGGCGGCGGTTCGATGCCCCTGCGCACAGTCGGCCGACGCCCGGCCGAGCGTGTAGGCGACCGTGCCGATACGCAGCAGCCGGCCCCGGAACGTCCCTGGCGCACAGGTCGGATCCACCCGGTAGCGGGTGGCCGCGCTGATGACGCTCATCCAGTACTCGACACGTTCCGGTGGTCTGACGTCGTCCGTCGTCCATGACTCGATCGAATAGGACGAACTCGGGGTACCACGCATCACCATCATCACGGCACCATCCTTGGGGGCGGTTACTTTCCAATGGCCCGTCAATCGACGGTAGAAAATTACTGTAGCGAGTGCGACGCGTCGGGGACGCTCAGTCGAGTGCGTCGATGGCCTTCTTCGCGCCGGCGTGCAACGGCACCGGTTCGGTCGTTGCGGCGTTCTTGAGGTCGATCCCCTTGGCTGCGGGGTTGACCTGCACGAGGGCTTCTTTGTTCTGGAGCAGCAGGCTGGTGAGTTTCTCGGCCAGGTCGTCCGGCATGTCCTTCCGGACCAGCAGCAGGTTCGGCACGATGATCGTCTGGGTGTCGGCCGGCTGCTTGTACGCCGCGGCCGGGATCACGCCCGCGGCGTACACCTTGCCGTGCTGCTTCTGCAGGGCGGGCAGTACGTCGTCGAGCGGGATGAACCGCACCTTGGCGCCCATCGACGTGGTGAGGTCGGTGATGCCGCTGGTGGGCAGGCCGCCGGACCAGACCAAGGCGTCGATCTGTCCGCTCTTCATCGCGTCCACCGACTCGGGCAGCCCGAGACGCTGGGCCGTGACGTCTTTCACCGGGTCGACGCCGGCGGCGGTGAGCAGCCGCCGCGCGATCACCTCGGTGCCGGAGTTCGGCGAACCGGTGGAGACCCGCTTGCCCTTCAGATCGGACATCTTCGTGATGCCGGACGCCGTCCGCACGACGACCTGGGTGTAGTTCGAGTACAGCCGGGCCAGCGCCACGACGTCCTGCGGCGTGGAGAAGCTGTTCTTGCCCTCGACCGCGTCCGCGGCGGAGTCGGCCAGGGAGAAGGCGATGTCGTAGTTCCCGGCGGTCAGCCCTTGGATGTTCTGCACGGAGGCGCCGGTCTCGCTCGCGGTGGCACGGTAACCCTCGAGGTTGTCCGAGATCAGTCCGGCCAGGGCACCGCCGAGCTGGTAGTACACGCCGGTGGTGTTACCGGTGGCGATGGTGAGGCGACCACCTCCCGCGCCGGCACCCTCCTCGGCCTTGCGTTGCCCGCCGCAGGCGGCCATCGAGACCGTCAACGCGAGTGCGACCACCAGAGTGGACAAAGAACGGAATCTCATGAGGGTAAAGGCCCTTCCGTGTTCCGCAGGCGTTGACGCCGTGCGAGGTTGATGACGACGGCGACCCCGAGCAGGCCCAGGCCGACGCCGATGGTGGTGGGTGCGAGATACAGCAGCAGCAACGCGGCGGGGAAACAGAGGAGACGCTCCAGCCGGCCGGTCCGGACGGCGATCCATCCGCCGGTGACCACCGCCAGCGCGGCGACGGCGAGCGCCGAGACCGCCAGCGTCCACGCCGCACCTCCCAGGCCTTCGAGGCCCAGCAGGTTGGCCCCGTTCGGCGTCAGCACGAACGCGAAGGGGACCAGGAACGCAGGCAGCGTGTACTTCCACGCCTGCCACATCGTCGGGATCGCCCGCCCGCCGGTGATGGCCGCTGTCGCGACGGCAGCGAGAGCGGTGGGCGGCGAGACCTCCGACAGGACGGCGTAGTAGAAGATGAACATGTACGCCTCCGCCGGGGCCACGCCGAGCTGGAACAGGGCGGGCGCGATCACCACGGCGGCGATGATGAACGACGCGGTGACGGGTACCGCCAACCCGAGCACCATGACCGCGAACGCCGACAGCGTGACGGTCATGATCAGCACCACGGTGTGGTTCTCGGAGATCGCGGAGGCCGCGGACACGATGATCTCGGCCAGATTCAGGCCGAGACCGGTCTGGGTGACGACGGCGACGATGATGCCGGCGACGGCACAGGTCGCCACGACGGGGAGCACCGAGCGGGTGCCCTGCGCGAGCGCCATGCCGAGCCGGCGTGGCGTCAACCGGTGCTCACGGTCCAGGAACGACAGCCCGATCTGCAGCAACGTCGCGTAGACGACGGCCTTGAACGGCGGAATGTCCATCGCCATGAAGCCGATGATCAGGAACAGCGACACGAAGTGGTATCCGAACCGCAGCAGCAGCCGGCGCGCCGACTCGGTCGACGGCTCGGCCGCTTCGGTGCCGTGCCGCCGGGCGTCCATCTCGATCGCCAGTAAGATGCCGAGGTAGTACAGGACGGTCGGGACCGTCGCGTAGCCGAGCACCACGAGATAGCTCACCTGGAGGTACTCGGCGATGATGAACGCCGCCGCGCCGAGCGTGGGCGGCGACAGGATCGCCCCGATACCAGCCGCTGCCAGCATGCCGCCCGCCGGCTCGGACGGATATCCCGCACGGCGCAGGATCGGCCAGGCGACCGTGCCCAGCGACACCGCCGTCGCCGTACCGGAACCCGACACCGTACCCAGCAAGAAGCCCGCCAGCGTGACGGTCCGCCCAGGCGCCGTACGGCTGCTTTTGAACGCCGCGAACGACACGTCGATGAAGAACTTCCCGGCACCCGAGGCGTCCAGTACGGCGCCGTAGATCGTGAACAGGACGATGTAACTTGCCGCCACCGCCAACGGCGTCCCGTAAAAGCCCGCCGTACCCATGAACAACTGCGCCACGATCGCCGAGAAGTCGAAACCCTGGTGCGCCAAGGACCACGTGTACGGCAAATAGCCGCCGTAATAGGCGTATCCGATGAACAACAGGCTCACCACCGGCAGAACCCAGCCCGTCGTCCGCCGGCAGGCCTCCAGCGCCAGCACCAGCAGCAACGATCCGGCCAGCAGATCGAGCTGCGTAGGAGCCTGCCGCCGCTCCAGAAACGCGTCGAAGTCCAGTAGCGGATACAGCGAGACCACCAGCGCGACCGACGCCAGAACCCAGTCCGCCACCGGCGGATCGTCGCTGCGTCGATCTCCGCGGAACGGGTTCAGGAACGCCGGGACACGCCAGCCGCGGTAACACAGCAGCGCACCCGGCAACACCGCGGCGAGAAACAGCATCAGGTAGAACTGCGTCCCCGCGGGAATCGGAAAGAATACCTGCACCAGAACGCCGACACTGACGAGCGCGCAGCACACAGAAATACCGCGGTCCAGCACCGGGCTCAGCGTTCGTGCCGGCCTTTCCTGCTCGAAAGCAGCCAACTCCGCTGCGCTCGGGCCGGTGCCAACCGATATGGTGCTGGTTGTCATAAAGGGCCTCCTGTGAATGATCTTGCGCAAAGAATCTCCAGTTCCCAGCGGCCCCACAACCCCCACTCCCGCATCCTTACCTCGCCTTAAGAAGAATCGCTGGACAACAAACGACCAGCGTCGACGACAAGGTGTCGTCGACGCTGGTCGGGGCGCTGCGGGTCAGCAGATGCTGAAGACGTTGTGCCCCCAGACCTTCCACGAGACCACGCACTTCGTCTTCTGCTTGGGCTTGTCGTTGCGATGTGGCGAGCGGGTGTCTCCGCTGAGCATGTCGTAGAGGAACCACAACCCGACGCCTCGTCGGACTGCCTTTCCGTCGGCTCTGAACTCGCCCTTGACCTTGCCTAGTTGCCCCCTCGGGGTGACGCCGCCCTTCTTCCAGATCTCGCCGGCCCGGTAGAGGGTCCAGCTGCCCCGGGCGACGACGTACCACTTGACGTAGTACCACCCGCCGCCATCAGTCTTGCCCTTCGCGACAGCAGTGCCGAGGACGGCGCAGGTGTTGGCCGGGGTGCCCCTGATGAACCGGCAGATCGCGTAGCCGGCGCCGGCTACCTTCACCAGCGTGTAGTTCTCACCGCCGAGGATCGAATTCTTCCCCTTCTTCGGCCGCTTGCGCTGTTCCTTCTTCTTGGGCTTCTTGGCGGCCTTCTTGGCCTTCTTCTTCTTGAGCTTGGCTGCCTTCTCGCGCGCCTTCTTGGCCGCCTTCTTGGCGGCGGCCCGCTTGGCCGCTGCGATCTTCGCCTGCTTCTTTTTCTTCGCGAGGTAGCGCTGGTAGTCGCAGCCGTCGCAGTAGTGTTTGGCCTTCTTGGCAACCTTCTTGTGCGCGGCCTTCTTCTTCTTTTTCTTGGGGCCGCTGTTGTAGCCGCCGCAGCCGTCGCAGTAGTGGCCGCCGGGCAGGAGGCGCCATTCGCCGTCGGGGTCGCTGGCCGTGACCGGGGTGTTGTCGGCGTACGCGTACCCGTTGAGCTGTTGCGGGTTGTCGAAGTCGGCGATCGGGTCGGTGGAGATGAAGCGTCCGCGGGCGGAGTCGTACTCGCGGGCACCGAGGTGGGTGAGTCCGGTGGGATCGTCGACGCCGTCGACGTAGCCGTGTTGGTCGGGCCAGGTCGCGGGCGTGGCCCCGCGGGCAACGCCGAAGGGGGTGAAGCGGCGATTCTCCTGGCTGAGGTCGGTGGCGTTGACCGAAAGGGTGTTGGTGCCGTTGCGGTCGGCAACGGTGAAGCTGAGAGCCGACTCGTTCCGGACACCGCTGGTGGTGCCGAGGTCGTAGTAGCGGGTGGCGGTCACTGTGCCGGTGGGGCTGAGGTGGAGTTCGGAGTTGTCGAGATAGAGGGTGGTGCCCTTGGTGTCGCGGGCGATGAGCCGCTCACCGTCGGCGTCGTACAGGTAGCTGGTCGTCTGGCCGTTCTCGGTGAGCGTGGCCAGATTGCCTTCGGCGTCCCAGGTGAGGGTCTGGGCCTTCCCGGCGACGTTGCGGGCGGTGGTGTTGCCCTGGGCGTCGTAGGTGAAGGTGTCGGTCCGGGTGCCGGTGGCGACGCTGGCCAGTGCGTGCGGCCGCGATGCTCCGGCCGCGGGGTAGGTGTAGGTGGAGGTGGTGGCGGCGCCGGTGACCGGATCGTGGTTGGTCTCGCTGAGCCGGTTGCCGGTCTTGTCATAGCTCCAGCCCTGCCAGTACGGCGCGGGTCCGGCCAGTGCGCCGGCGCTGGGTTGGGTGGCGCAGTCGGCAGCAGGGGTCCATGCCTCGGTCAGTCGGCGCAGGTAGTCGTAGCTGAAGCACTGGACATCACTCACACCGTCTTGGGGTGTGTCGGCGATCTTGGTGATGTTGCCGGCCGGGTCGTAGGTGTACTTCACGTCCGCCAGGTGTTCGGGGGCAGTGGAGCGGTCGACCAGGACGCGGTCCAGGTTCCGGGTCGCGTCGTCGTAGAACGCGGTGTGGACGAGCTGCTTGCCGGCCGTGGCGGACAGGGTCGACTGGGCGACTTCGTCGTACGGCGTGTAGGTCGCCGCGGTGAGCATCGTGCCGAGACCACTGCTCGCGGTCTGCAACCGGCCGGCCGTGTCGTAGCCGTACCGCAGCGTCTCCGCCGCGAGCCCACCTGCTGCCGGGTACGACACCAGCGACGGCAGCCCTGTGGCGGTGTAGCCGGTGTTGGTCTTGTACGACCCGGCCAACGCGCCCTCGGACGCGGGAAGCGTGACCGTGCTGGTCAGCGGCCGGTACCGGATGTCGTACGCGTCGACCGACTTGGTGTAGGCGTTGCCGTTGACGAAGCGGGTCGAGGTCGCGAGCGCGCCCTTGATGCTGGTGCCCGAGCCGAGTGTGTCGTAGGTCCATTGAGCGCGTTTGGTGCCGGAGGTGGACCCGTCGTACATGCCGGTACGGCGGCCCAGGGCATCGTAGGTGTAGGCGAGAGTGGTGCCGCGCGCGTCGGTGCTGGTGAGCAGCTGCCCGGCGTTGTCGTAGGTGAAACTGCTCGTCCCGGTGTCGGGGTCTTCGCGTTGGGTGACACGTCCGCGCAGATCGTAGGTGGTGTCCCAGGTGTTGCCTGCCGGGTCGGTCGTGGTGACCACGTCGCCGCGGTTGTTGAAGGTGTATTTGGTCGCGTCGTAGGAACCGGTCGGTGCGCCGCCGGTGTACTGGCGCAGCTCCACGACCGCGTCGTCGGCATCGGTGATGGATGTGGTGGCCGTGTCGCCGTCCGGCGGGTCCACGCTGGTGCGGTCTCCGCCGTAGGTCGTCGTGGTACGCCACTTCTCGAACCCGTGTGAGCGGAAGATCTCCACCGTTTCGCGTTCGGCGCCGTCGTAGACGGTCACGTCCTGGCCGGGCACGGCCGCGTCGCTCACGCCGGTCAGCAACGTCGTACCGGCGGCGCCGTTGTTCCAGTACGCGCCGTTGGACTTCACCTCGAGGCCGCGTGAGTCGTAGAACGTGTCGGTCACGACCCGGCCGCCGTCAGCCGCGGGGTCCTGGGTCTGCCGTTCGCGCAACTGCCCGTCGTACAGGTCGTAGCTGGCCTCGTACGTGCCGTCGTCGCGGACCTCCTCGGTGGTGATCACCGACGGCGCGTCCTGGCGGATCAGGTAGGAGTACTTGGTGTTCGGGGTCTTCCCGGCCGCCTTGGACCGGTCCGGCAGCCACACTGCGGTGATCCGGCCGAGCGGGTCCCGCGTCGTGTCGGTACGCCGTCCGTTCTGGTCGACCTCGGCGACCGACTCACCGAACCCAGGCTCGATGGTCGTCGTGGTCGCATGCCCGGCCGGGTTGGTCACGGTGATCGCGGTGACGGCCGCGCCACTGGCCGGGGTGTAGGTGGCCGACGTCTTGCGGTCCAGCTGGTCGTAGGTCTCGATCGGCCGGCCGTAGGAGTCGTACGTCGTGCGTCCCTCCTGGGTGTAGACCGGCGTGGTGCCCGAGTAGGAGGCGAGTTCCTTGGTGAGGGTCTGGTCGCCTTTGGTCGGGGCCGCGCCCAGAGTGGTGGATCCGTCGTAGTAGGTCAGGTCGTCCGACACCGCGTCGGACGGGTACGACGGCGTCGCGGTGCAGGCCACGGACACGGTCTGTTCGCGGGCCTCGAAGTCGATCAGCCACGACGAGGTGTTGCGGGCGTACGTGGTGCGGGTGCATTCCTCGTCGCCGGTCTTGGCGGTGTCGCCGAGGTCGTTCTCCTCGATCTCGAGTCCGTACGAGTCGTAGGTGGTGCGGGTCTCGGTGTTGCGCCATCCACCGGACGACAGCGCCTCGCGGGACCGTTCGGCGGCATTGTCGACCATGTAGGCCTTGATCGTGCCGTTGCCGGTGACCCGGGTGGCGGTGGGGGAGGAGATCACCGGGTCGGTGATCACGCCCTCCAGCACGCTGCCGCCGGCCTCGGTGTAGGTGAGGGACTCGCGTTCGAACCCGGCCAGCGCGGGGTGATCGGCGATCGTGCCGCCGAGGGAGTCGGTGACGGTCACCGTGCGGGTGCCGCCGGCCGCGAGCTTGTCGCCGTCCATACCGCGCAGGTACAGGCTCTCCTCCTGGGACCGGGTCTCGCCGGGGTTGCCGTGGAGTTCCCGGACCCGGCTGTAGCCGCGCCACTCTCCCCAGGTGCGGTACTTCGTCGGGGTCAGCTCGTTGTCGTCGTAGTGCCACGCGCCGCCGCCGACGTACTCGTAGTCGGTGCGCTCGGTCCCGGCCACGCCGGCCTGGTCGTCCTCGAGCACCGTGACCGGCACGTACTTGTGGAACCAGTCCAGCGTCAGCGTCTCCGACCCGGTGGCCTGCCAGTACTGCGGGAAACACCGCTTGGTGTTCTGGTCCGGAGCCGGCAACGAACCCGCCGTACACTCCGTCGCCGAGTAGTTCACGTGGACGTGCCCACCGGCCTCGTCGTACACGTCGGTCAACCGCCACTTGTACATCGGCGGAATCCCCTCGACGGCGTCCACCCGGTTGGCCAGCTGCACGCCCTGGAACGACACCGAAGGAAGCGACGCGGTCCCGCCGACCTTGCCGGTCGTGGTGATCGACGCCAGCCACAACGCCGGCGACGTGCCGTCACCCGGGTCACGGAACTGATAGCCCAGCGCCCACGACGTGACATCGCGGTACGTCGTCCCGGACACCCACAGCTGGGTCGTCACCGACGCCAACCGCTTGCGCGTCCAGAACGTCGGCGAATACAGGGTCGTACACGACTTGCCGGCCGAACAGTTCTGGTCGTACGGCACGTCCGGCCAGTTCGTTGCGTTGGCCGACGTGATGTCGTCGGTGCCACAGGTCGCACCCGCGGCGCAGCGCTCGTCCACCGTGAACGACACCCGCATCGGAGCCGCCGCCGAGTACATCGACGTGGACCGCTGGCCGTAGTCGATCCGCTTCAGGTACCCGCCGCGTACGTACTTGGTGCCCGCGGTCGCGGTCAGGTTCCGGCCGTAGTAGTTCGTCTCGCTGCCGTAGAAGTACGACATCGCGTTGCCGTTCGGGTCGACCACGTAGTCCAGGTTCCAGCGCCACGCCTGCGTGCAGTACGACGTCGCGAACGTCGTCCCGCGACACGGCTCGCCCGCGTCGTTGCCGAACACCGGCGCCGTCCAGACCGAACCGGTCTCCTCGTTGCCCGCGGCCCACCCCGGCAGCCGGTTCAGACCGAAGTAGTACTGCGTGCCGTCCAGCGACGTCAGCCGCCAGTGCTCGCCGTCGTTGTCGCCGTTCACCCCACCGGTCAGCCGCTCCAGCCGCGAACCGTCGTCGTCGCGCAGTTTCCAGACCCCGGTGGCGTCGTCACGGACCAGCTCGGACGCCCTCCCACCCAGCACCAGGTAGGCGTTGTCGGTCTCCCAGCACAGGTCCTGCGGCTTCGGCGTGGTCGACACCTCGTCCGCGCACGACTTGTACCGTCGCTCGACGAAGCCCTCGTCCAGGCCCCAGCCCTCGCCGACCCACGACGACTGGTTGTTCGTCGACGCGACGCGGCCGTCGATGTCGCCCGACGAATAGCCCAGATTCAGATCCGGTTCCGGGCCGCCGAAACCCTCCGGGCCGTCCATCGGGTAGGCCCACGTGAACGCACCCGACGAGCCGCCCGCGTTCCACGACGCCGACGCCGACAACGCGGTCGCCTTATAGCTACCCGCGCTGCCCGCCGGCGCGGACGCCAACGCCAGCACCGTCTCCGCACCCGTCGCGGTGATCTCGGTGGCGATCCGGTTGTCGGCGGTCACCCTGGACGCCAGTACCTGCCCGTCCGAGCACCCTGCCTTCTCCGGTGTGGTCAGCGCACACGCCGGCAGCCGCACCAGTCGCAGCCGGCTTGCCCAGTCACCGCCGTACGCCGTACGGAACGCCGAGTAGTCCACCTCGACCTTGACCTGGCCACTGCTGCTCGCACCAAGGCTGATCAACATCCCCGAAGCGCCCACCTTTTCGGCAGCGGAACGGTCGTGAACCCGAACGCGTACCCGGTTCACGGGCGTCAGCGCAGCGCCCTGAACCCGTCCCGCGCCGACCCGAACCGGCAACTGGCCGGCCTGTGTAGTGGTGCCATCGGTGGGGAGCGACACCTCCGCCTCACTCGGCCCCGGTCGACTCACTTGTGGAGGTTGCTGCAGGACGGACGCCGCCTTCGGATCGGCCGGCCGCGCCTTGGGTACGGCGTCGCGCCCAGGCACCGAGAACTCGGTCTGCGCCGCGGGCCGCCAGGCGTCCGACGTACCGACATCGGCCCGCGCGGCGGGCACCTCGACCAGGCCGCCGGCGGCGAGCGCGACGGCCGTGACTATTCCGGTGAACGGCACCAGCATGGCGCCACTCCTCTCATCGAACGGTGCAGAATCCAGCGGGGCGGAACTGTTCCCACGAGCAGGTGGGTCACAGCTGGGACGGCAAGTACAGGTCGGCGATCTGCTGATCCGTGAGCACACCGGAGTACAGCTGTACATCGTCGATGGCGCCGGTGAAGAAGTCGCCGAGGCCGGCCGCCGACGTCCACCCGGCTCCGAAGCGGGACGAGCCGGCCGCGTTCCACGCACTGCGGTGATACGTCTCGGCCACGAACTGGCCGCCGACGTACAGCCGCAGCATCTGATCCTTCGCGTCGTACACGCCCGCGACGTGCGTCCACCCGCCGGCCACCGGCTCGTCGAACGGGCCGACCGCCGTGTGCACCTCCGCCGACGCCGAGTCCGCGACCGGCATCGCCACCGACCAGCGGTAGCCGCCGTACATGTCGTCCCAGGCGTATCCCAGGCGGAAACCGCTGACCTGCGAGCCGTCCTGACTGATCACGACCTCGTTCTTGCCGACCGCGGACGGCTTCACCCAGGCGGCCACCGTGAAGCTGCCGTCGGTGCGGACCGCCGGCCCCGATGCCGTCAATACACCAGTGCTGCCGTTCAATTGCACGGCGTTGCCGCTCTTCCCGGCCACGCGTGACACACCGCCCGCCGACCAAGTGGCCGGGTGCGCCCCGGCGGTGTCCCCGGCGGTCGTGCCGGAGCTCTCGTCCATCAGCCAGAGACCGTCGCGCCGAGCCACCTGCTGGATCTCGCCCGGCAGCAGTACCCGGTTGTGCACCTGGAGCTGGTCCAGATCACCCGGCCAGTACTCGCCGTACACGCCGTTGACCTTCGAGCGCCCGATCTGGAACGAGCCGGCCGCGCTCCACGGTGTGGTGTACGCCGTGGTGGCCTCGAGAACGCCGTTGACGTAGAGCCGGATCTGGGCGTTCGGAGCGTCGTACACACCGGTCAGGTGCACCCACCTGCCGTCCGCCACGGGCACCGTGGTGGAGGTCGCGCTGGTGTAGGTCGGCGAGGCGACGTCGGCCGAGGTTCGGCTGAAGACCCACCGCCGGGCGGAGCTCGAGTAGGACAACGTGAAGGCGCCGGCCTGGCTTCCGAGTTGGGTGGCCACCACCGCGTTGTGCGAGGTGCCGGTCAGCCGCACCCAGCCCGACACGGACAACGAGTTCAGAGTGTTGACCACAGACCCGGTCGTCGCGGCGTACCCCGTCGTACCGTTGAGCGTCAGGGCACCGCCTTGCCGGCCGTCGCCCCACGATGCGCCGCCGCCCAAGGTGGCGCTGTACCTGCCCGGCGCGGAGTCGACCGCCACCGTGCCGTCACCGGTCTCGTCCAGTCTCCAGTCCGCGACCGGTCCCGGGGCCGCGCCGGCGTAGAACACCGCCGTCACCACCGCGGAGCGGTTGCCTCCGGCATCGACCGACCGGACGTGCAGCCAGTTCACGTACCGATCCGGTACGACCGAGATCGCCGCCTCGCCACCCGCCTGCGACGGCGTCGCGGTCAGGTTCAGCGCTGTCGACGTACCGTTCACGGTGTACTCGTACTTGACCACGTCGGACTCGCCGTTCGCGCCGAACGTGACCGGCAGGCCTGTCCCCATGACCGCGTTGCCGGTCCCGTTGTCCGGGAACCCCGACGACACCGCCGTGGGCGCCTCAGGCGCTGTGTCGTCCACGGCGAACTCACACCACGGACTCCACGCACTGACGTCGATGCCGTCCTCGGCCCGCACCCGCCACTTGCCGACCGCACCGTTGCCGAAGGCACCCGACGGAACAGCGGTCGCCACGACCGTCGGCGTCGCGCCCGCGACTGTTGGCGAGACGTACTCCCCGACCGGAGCCGAACCGTCGACCGCCCACCACTCGAAGTGCGCCTGGACCGAGTTGTCAGCGTCCTGGAGAGTCGCTCGAAGCGTCGGCGTCACCGTGGACACGACCAACCGGTCGGAACCCGTCACACACGACGCCGAGCCTTCTGTGGTGAGGTTGGCGGGGTTGTCGGGGATCGTGTTGTAATCGATGGTGATGCTCGGGTTGTTGGCGAACTTCTTCCACGAGTACGAATCGTTGCCGGTCTCCGCCTTCGTCGACGCCCGAAGTCCCTGTGTGACGTTGGACCAGCCGTTGGCCGCGGCGTTCGTGACCTGGCTGGTCACGTTGAACTCCACCCCGGCGGCCGGGCAACTGGACGACGAGAAGCCCTTCGCGAAGCTCTTCTTCTCCATCTGGTACGCCCAGGTCGGCTGGTTCTTCCAGGTCGTCGCCGAGGAGATCGGGTTGGTCGCCCACACCTGCACCTCGCGTGCCGTGCAGGACCACGACCAGTTCTCGAAGGTCTGCAGGGTGGCCTTGAGGATGTGCTTGTACTTCACGCCGCTGGTGTCGAACTGGAAGAACGAGCGCGTGCGCTTCTGGTCCGTGCCGTCGTAGCCCACCCGGGCGACTTTCTCCGACGTGCCGAGGTTCGCGCCGTTGTAGAACGACGTGGTCGGATAGTTGCTCCACACCTGGGTCCAGGCCTGCTTGGCGCCGGACCACGACGGGTCGATGTAGACCGGGAACCGGGTCGTCTTGGCGGTCAGCAACGCCCGATCCGGCACGAGCGACAGCTGATCCCCGGCGACCCGGGCGCCGACTGCCGTGACCCGTCCACCGGGCTGTACGGCGGACCCGTGACCGGAGGAATCCCACATGTACGGCGCGGGTCCACTGAACACGACCTCGCCGGCCGGATCGGTCGCGGTCAGACCGGCTGCCGTGGAACGAACCACCAAACCCTTGGTTGTCAGGCGATACGGCAGCGACCCGAGCGCCGGGTCCAGCGCGGCCGCCGCGTTCTTGACCACCAGGATCTGCGACAGACCGGCCGTCGATGCTGTCAGGACGAGGTCGACACCGGGCAAGACCTCCTGGTAGGTCGCGGTGTCGCCGGACAACACCGGCTGGGGGAGTCTGCCCGGCCAGCCGACGGCCAGCTCACGGCCGTCCCGGCGAAGCCGCACCAGAGGCGTATCGCCGCCCCCGGAGAACGCCAGATCGAGCGGGCCGGCGACAGGCGCCACCGTTCCGTCCGTTCTGGCCCGCAACGTCATGTCCACCGGCACCCAGCCGGACCACCCGCGTACTCGCGTCGGCAACGCCGACTCGTGCCTGGTGTACGAACCGTCCGGATTGGCGAACACCTGCCCTGTCTCGGTCGTCAGCGTGTCGACCTCGACCTGGTGTCCTGTTCTGGCGGCGACATCGCGTGCCTGTGCTTCGTCCAACACCGTCGAGGCTTCGTCCAGCGCCGTCGCGGACGCGGCCGGGGTCGACGCGATGACGACCAGCAGACTTCCCAGGAGGGCGAGGACACTGCTCATCGCCACCGCCAACCAACCGGCCTGACGCGGACGTTGAAGAGTACGAGACGGCATGACGGCCTCCACGGGGCGACGAAGGAGAACTGAATCCTCGGTGTCAAGGAACACGGTTCGGCGCTGTCGCGTCCACGAGGCCCCTCGCGATCCTGCGCGTAGCGACAACAGGCGTGCGCGTGCACACCGGCACCTCAGAGGTTGTGCTCAAGGCCACGTAAGGATTCGGCGCCTGGGGTTGCGCAGTGCGGCGGTTGTCACGACATTGACGTCGTGCGGATACTGATCGCCGAGGACGACGACAGCGTCGGTGAGGCGCTGGTCGACGTCCTCGGCGCGCATGGTCATCAACCGGAGCGGGTCTCCAGAGGCGCCGACGTACTGCTTCGGCACAGCTCGGCCGATGTCGTGTTGCTGGACCTCGGCCTACCCGACGGAGACGGGCTGGACGTGCTGCGAAAGCTGCGTCAGGTCAGCGAGGTACCGCTGCTGGTCGTCACCGCCCGCGGTGACGAGCGGTCCGTGGTGCGCGGCCTGCGGCTCGGGGCGGACGACTATCTGGTGAAGCCCGTGCGGTTGGGCGAACTGCTGGCCCGGATCGACGTGGTGGTCACCCGTCGCGCCCGGAGCTCGCTGCCGGCCGGGGTGGTCGAGGTGGGTGACGTCGTGATCGACCTGACCGCTCGACGCGTCAGGGTCAGGGACCGGGAGATCGCGCTCACTCCGAAGGAGTTCGACCTGCTCGGGGCACTGGCGCGCCGAGCAGGTGCCGCGGTGAGCCGCGAGGTGATCCTCGACGAGCTGTGGGGCGACGCGTTCCTGGCGAGTTCGCGGGCACTCGACGTCCACCTTGCCCAGCTACGCGTCAAACTCGGCACTCCCGGCCTGATCACCACCATCCGCGGTTTCGGATACAGACTCGGCTCATGAGGACGCGAGTTCTGATCGTGCTGACGATCTTCTCCCTCGTCGCGGTTGCCGGGTTGGTTCTGCCGCTCCTCGCGACCACCTCTCAGGCCCGCACACAGGCGCTGTTGCTCAGCCGCGTGGCAACGCTCGACCGGCTCGCGGCACTCGCCAGGGAGGTGAAGGATGCCGGCGACCTGGCCACCGTGCAGGCAGAAGCAGACCGGGTGACCGAACTGTACGGCGAAGACCTGCTGCTGGTGGGCCCGAGCGGATACCCTCTCGTGTCCACCGGCTCGCTGGACCTCGACGATCCGGGTGTGCGGGAGACCCTGGCCTCCGCGTCGCGGAACCTTGCGCAGACGTCCCTCGACCCGGTTCGGCCGTGGAGCGATCCGCACCATCTGCTGGCTCGTCCCGTCGGCACCCCACACGAACTGGCCGGCGCGGTCGTGCTCCGCGTCGACGCCGGCCGGGCGATCTCCGGCGTACGTCGCGACTGGGCGCTGATCGTGACCGGGGCGATCGCCGCCGAGCTGCTCCTCCTCGAGCTGGCGATCCTCCTGACCCGCTGGGTGGTCCGTCCGGTCCGGCGGCTCGAGGAGGCGGTCGTCGGCCTTGCCGAGACGCCGACGACAGGCCCGGCCGTCATGCTGTCCGGCCCACCTGAGCTGCGCCACCTGACCCGGTCGTTCGCGGACATGGCGGCCACGGTCACACGATCTCTCGAGATGCAGCGCCGGATGGTGGCCGATTCGTCCCACCAGCTGCGGAACCCGCTGGCGGCCGTCCGCCTCCGGCTCGACGCCCTGGCCTCGGAGCTCCGCGATCCGTCCAGCCCGCGGTTCGCCGGCATCCAGCAGGACCTTGATCGGCTCGAAGCGCTGCTCAACGATCTGCTCAAGCTCGCCGAGGCCGAGAGCCGGCGGCCGGATGCCGTGGTCGGTCAGTCGGTGGTGTCCGAGGTGCTGCCCGGTGAGGTGGGAGCGTGGCGGCTGCTTGCTGCCGAGAACGGTGTCGACCTGGCAGCCGAGCTCGCCGCCGTACCGCCGGTGGCGATCAGCGAAATTGATCTACGACAGATCGTCGGCGCTCTCGTCGACAACGCGATCAAGTACTCCGGCTATGGAGCACGGGTGATCGTCCGGATCGAGAAGTCGGGCGCGGACGGCGTACGGCTGAGTGTCGTCGACGACGGACCAGGGCTGCCCGAGGAGCACCGTGAGTTGGCGTCGCAGCGGTTCTGGCGCGCCGACCAGCACCAGTCGTCGCGAGGCAGCGGCCTCGGTCTGGCGATCGTCGACCAGCTGGTGAGCGCTGCCGGCGGGACGCTCACGATCGAGGCGGTGACGCCACACGGTCTGGCGGTTCACGTCGACCTGCGGACGGCGACATGAGCGGCACAGTAGGCATGGAGCAGGGCATGCTGCGCTTGTCCCGGCGGACTCTGCTGGGTGCCGGACTGGCGTCGTTCGTCGGTGGTTGCAGCTCCGACCGACCGCTCGTGGACCGGCTGGTCGTGGCCGGCGGTGAACGTGGCGGGTTCTACTTGGAGTTCGCGCAGCTGCTCGCCACCCAGCTGAGGGCTGCGAAGGTCGCCCGGACCGTCGAGGTGCGGTCGACCGAGGGCAGCCTGCAGAACCTCGAGCTCCTGCGTCTCAGGCAAGCAGACTTGGCAATCTGCCTCGCCGACGCCGCGGCGCAGTCTCGCGAGGTTGTTGCCCTGGGCAGGGTTTACGAGAACTACCTGCAGTGCGTGGTCCGCGCGGCCGGACCCGCCCGCAAGCTGCCTGACCTCGTCGGCAAGCGGGTGTCCGCCGGGCCACCGGGCGCCGGTGCCGCGCTGACGACGAACCGGCTCCTCAGCGCGGCCGGCATGCACGCCGAGCGTGCCCCCGTGATCGCCAACCTCCATCTGTCCGACGCCGCGGACGCACTGGCCGCAGGACGGATCGACGCGATGTTCTGGTCCGGTGGGGTACCGACCCGGCGGCTCACCGATCTCTCCGCTCAGGTGCCGATCCGCCTGCTACCTCTCGATCGGTGGCTGGCCCCGCTGCGCACGACGTACGGCGTGGTCTATCAGCGGGCGCAGATCCCGGCCGGGACCTACAGCGGTGTCGAACAGGTCAGCACCATCGGCGTACCGAACCTGCTGATCTGCCGACCCGAAGTCCCCCGCGCGATCGCGTCGAAGATCGTCGACGTACTCGTCAACCGCGCAGCGGGGCTGGTACCGGCCGCCGCGGTCGGCGCGCACTACCTCGACCCGAACTCACTCATCGGCACCAGCCCGCTGAAACTCCACCCGGGCGCCGCCGACCGCTACCGCACCGTCCACGGCTGAAGCCGGCGAGTCGCCCGACAGCGACCGAGCCATCTCCGCAGCGGCCGGCCGGTCGGTGGATCAGGGCAACAGCCGGACGATCGTCATCGTGACGAAGACAGCGAGCACGGCGATCGCGATCACCCGGATCGCGATCCGCAGCGGCCGGCTCCACCACGGAAGCTTCTCGGTGTCCGGGCCTGGCCGGCGCGTGCTCATCCGATCCTCCTTCGGTCCGCAACGACAGGAACCCTCCGGATCGCCGTCCCACGGCAGCGCCGAAGCTCACGGATCCGCGGAGTCGCCCGACGGCCCCTCGGCCGCGGGCGGTTCGCTCTTTTCGGCATCGTCCTTCGTGTGCCCGGCCTGGTGCCGTTCCTTGTAGAGCTCGATCCCCAGGTGCCGGACGATCGCCTGCTCGGCCACCGTCGCCCCGGTGCGCCGGCGGAGGACGGCGCGCTGCGCGTCGGTCTGCGTGCGGTGCTTCTCGAAGTCGCTCATGACTGACTCCCTTCTCGCATCTCCAGCACACGCCTGACCGCGCACGCCCGGCAGGGCAGAAGTTCCCGTGCGTGTGGACCGGATGGCCCTGGTACGTCGCCGGCGGAACTCCGACGATGGCCGCGACAGCGAAGATCTGCGCAGGCGGAAGGACGAGATCATGATCACCAGCAGGCGGTGGCGCGTGGACATCTACGTCGACGAGCACGACGACGAGCGGACCACCCGGGCGGAGGCCCGGTTGCAGACCAACGACAAGACGCACCTGGTCGGCCACGGCGCCGCCCATCGCAACCCGGACGACGCCGAGATCGCGGAGATCGGCGACGAGCTGGCCGTGGCCCGGGCGCTGTCGGACCTCGCGCACAAGCTGCTGCACGCCGCCGCATCCGACATCGAGGCGATCACCCACCAGGGCGTTCACCTGCACAGCTGACGCTGACCGGCCTAGTCCGATGGGGACCTTGGTCTCTGGGGAGCGTCGACGACGAACCGGACCCTCGATTGCATCGCCGCCGGGTGGCGGCGCTGCAAGAGGGGGACAGACCGATGAGATTCACACGAACCTACGGCGTCATCGCGGGGATCGCCGTTCTTCTGGTGGGGGCGGCGGGAACCGCCACCGGCAGCATGCGAGCACCGACGGAGACGCCCGGGATCACGATCACGCCGGCACCGGCGGCTCCGGGACAGGCCCAGTTCGTGCCCGGTGCGAGCAACTACGTACCCGCGACGTCCGCGCCGGCCACGGATGTCGGAAAACAAGCGGTACAGACTCTCGCGGCACCGTTCTACGCGTGCCCGGGTTTCAGCGGGCTGGATGCCCAGAACCCGTTGGCGAATCTGTACGCCGACAAGTTCACGTGGCAGCCTTACGCGGCGTACAAGGTCGGCAACGGTGGCGGCAACATCAACTGGGCGCTGAATCCGTACAAGAACGCCAGTTGGTACATGTGGTTCCACTCGCTGCGCTGGCTCGGCCAAGGAATCATTGCCGGGAGCAAGGGTGACCTGACGGCGCTGACCCGGGTGAACACGATCGCGTACGACTGGTACCGCGACAACCCGTACTCGTGGAAGGCGAACGTCGGCGCGTGGGAGTCCACCATGCACCGCACCAACGTGCTGATCTGCCTGCGCCAGGCGATCCTGTCCGGGCTGAAGGTCACCACAGTCCCCGCTCGCTATGCGTGGGTCGACGCGGCGCTGCTGAGCCACGCGCGGTTCCTCACGAACTACTGGAGCGGTGCCTGGAACCACGGCACCGACGAGAGCATCGCGCTGTTCGGCGTCGGGGTCACCTTGAGCCGCAGCGACTACAAGAATCTCGCCGTGCAGCGGTTGGCGGCGGCGATCACCACGTCGATCGACGCGCAGGGGTCGACGAACGAGCAGTCGACGGGCTACGCGTCGTTCAACTACTCGCTCTGGGGCCGGGCGATCACCGTGCTGCAGAACGGGGGAGTCGATCCCGGTACGACGATGGTGACCCGGCGGGCGCTGCTGGGCAAATGGTTGACGTTGGCAACGAACTCGCTGGGCAAGCTGCCGCAGATCGGTGACACCGAGCTGCAGGCGACCTATCCGTGGCCGGGGACGCCGATGGAGTACGCCGGATCGCTGGGTACGCGGGGCACGGCGCCGCTGTGGCGGGTCGGGGTCTACTCCGCCGGTTATGTGTTCGGGCGCACCGGCTGGGGCACCGATCCCGCACGCGGGTTCGCGGGCGAGTCGGCGTACAGCATCCGGTTCGGGCCGGCGCGGGCGTTCCACGGGCACTTCGACCACACCGGCATCACCTACACGGCGCGTGGGCGCGACATCGTCATCAATGGTGGGTACGCGGCGTACAACGCCGGTGTCTGGCGCACGTGGACGCTCGGTCAGACTGCGCACAGCGTGCTGTCGACACCGATGTCGACGAACCTGAACCCGGTCACGAAGCTGACGTCGTACTCGGTGAAGACGAACTCGGAGTCGTACGTGCTCACCGATGTGCCGGGCAGCGGAATCAGCCGGGTACGGCGGGTGCTGGTGCTGAAGGACCCGGATCTGATCGTCACGTGGGACACAGCCTCGGCCCGGACGGCCCAGGCGTTCCAGACGTTGTGGCACCTGCCGGCCGATCAGCGTGCGACCGTGTACTCGCGGACGACCGCCACGGCGATGGCGCCGGGTGACAGCACGAGGACGGTCCTCTTCCAGCTCCCGTTCAAGCAGGCACTGCCGGCCGGAGCGACCCTGGTGAAGCAGGGGCAGACCAGCCCGATCCAGGGGTGGACCTACCCGAGCAGCTACGTCCGCAAGTCGGCGCCGACGATCATGATGGCTCGCTCCGGCACGACGGCGTCGATCCTGTCGTTCGTCGTCCCGGTCCGCGCGTCGGGCGCGGTGACCTACAAGTCCTACTGGTCGGGGACGACGTTCATGGTCTCCCTGAACGTGGGTGGAAAGGCAGCGTCCATCGCGATCTCCGGCGGCGGTTCGCTCTACCGAGCCGGCTGACCCGGTCACGAGACCGGGGCACGTACTGCTGGAAGTGACGCCCGTGAAGGTCCTGATCCGCGAGTGACGAGGGTCCGGCGCAGCTCAGGACCTTGGGCCCTGACCCCAGCGCGCCGGACAGCCGAATCTGGAAGAGCAGGGGACAGACCGGCTCGCCGGAACCGAACCGACAAGGGGTGGCCGAGAGCCACGAGACCCGCCGTCGCCAAGACGGACAACGGTCCGGGGAGCCGGTCCCCTGCGTCCAAGCCGGATCAGGGGAGGTCGTCATGAGTGCCGCGAAGCAACGTTCTGGGGAGCTGTGGGCGCTCATGCAGGCCCGTCGGCTGGGAATCGGCCGCAACCCGTTGCGCCGTCAGTCGGACCGGTTCGAAACCGTGCTGCTCTGGTGCGCGTTGACCGTCGCGCTGCTGATGATCCCGGTCGGGGCGGCGATCGGCAGCGGCGTACAGAACTCGCTCGACGCGTCGTCGGACCGGCAGCGGGCCGCCCTGCACCAGGTGCAGGCGCGGACCCTGGAAAGCGCGGAACACGACGTGCCGAGTGTGCCCGGTGACGTGCTGACCATCATTCAGGTCGGGTACGTCGACACGCAGGGCGTCGACCGCCAGGGCTACACGAGCGTGGTCAGGGGCACCAAGACCGGTGCGGACGTGACCGTCTGGCTGGACAGCTCCGGGACCATCGTGGCCGCGCCGCGCTCCACGGCGGACGATGCGGCGTTCGGGATCACCGCGGGGATCTTCACCGTGTTCGGTTCGTGGCTCGTGCTGTGGGGACTGTTCCGCCTCGCACGGGTGCCGCTGGACCGGCGCCGGCTGCGTGCCTGGGACACCGAATGGGACACCATCGCCCCGCGCTGGCTCCGCGGCCAGAAGTAGGCGGCCAGAAGTAGAGCCGGTCCCTGAAGCGGAACCGGCTCGTTTCCGTCAACGACGCCGTACGATCCGCTCCATCGCGGACTGCACCGCGGCCTCGCTGGGCGGCGGCCAGAACACGTCCCAGGCGTGGAAGATCAGGCCGATGCCCCAGCCGAACAGCGGAAAGGCCGGCCAGAAGAACCCGGCGCCGGTGAGATACCAGATGACCATCAGGAAGATGTTCACCGTCAGGTAGGCGAGGACGTGACCGGCCAGGTCACGCCGCTTGCGCAGTTCCTCGACCGCCTGCTCGCGCAACTTCTCGTCGGGGTCGGCCGGCAGCGGCCGATCGACGACCTTCTCGTCCTTGACTTCCATCACTGCCTCCTTGCTCCTCGTCTCCAGCGTGTGCCGCCGCGGGCCGGCCGGTCAGGGCAGCAAGACGTGCCTCGGGCAGGACCTTCGGCTCTGCTGGTCCGGCGGTTCCCGGTTCGACGCTGGCAGGAGACGACAAGCGACGGGAGGACCGTGATGAGTACGACGACGTACCCGGTCCGGGTGGACGGGGCGCTCGACGATCGGCTGAATCGCTGGTTGTGGTTGGTGAAATGGGTGCTGGTGATTCCGCACCTGTTCGTGCTGGCGGTGTTGTGGATCGCGTTCGCACTGCTGAGCTTCGTGGCGTTCTTCGCGATCCTGTTCACCGGCCGCTACCCGCGGGGAATCTTCGACTTCAACGTCGGGGTACTGCGGTGGAGCTGGCGGGTGCAGTTCTACGCGTACGGTGCGCTGGGCACCGACAAGTACCCGCCGTTCACGCTGCACGACGTACCGGACTATCCGGCGCACCTCGAGGTGAAGTACCCGGAACACCTGTCCCGCGGGCTGGTGCTGGTCAAGTGGTGGTTGCTGGCGATCCCGCACTACATCGTGGTCGCGTTCTTCGTCGGCAGCGGGACCTGGTTCGCGACGCAGGCGGACGACCGGGCCTGGGCGTGGGGCGGTGGGCTGGTCGGCCTGCTCGTTCTGGTGGCCGCGATCGTGCTGCTGTTCACGGGAAGGTATCCGCGATCGGTCTTCGACTTCGTCCTGGGGATGAACCGCTGGGCGCTGCGCGTGGCGGCGTACGCCGGGCTCATGGTCGACGAGTACCCGCCGTTCCGCCTCGACATGGGCGGTGACGACCCCGGTACTACGAAGCTGCACGAACCGCCGTCCGCGGGCCCACCACCCGTTGACCGGCCGCTGCGGCAGCCGGGTGAACCGGGTCGGCCTGGGGTACGGATGACGGCCGGGCGGATCGTCACACTTGTGGTCGGCGTCGTGGTGACTCTGGCCTCGGTCACCGGCCTGGCCGTCGGCGGCGCGCTGGCCTGGCTCGACGAGGGACGCCGGGACTCGGCCGGCTTCGTCACCTCGGGTCAGGTGACGCTGAGCACGACGGGCTATGCGCTGACGAGTGAGAACTTCACGATCGACATCGGCGCCACGACGGTCCCACGGGACTGGTTCGGTGACGTGCGGATCCGCGTGGCCTCGACCGACGGCGTACCGGTGTTCGTCGGCCTGGCGAGGTCGGCTGATGTGGAGACGTACCTGGCCGGTGTCGGTTACGCCACCGTCAGGTCGATCGGGACCGACCGGACGACGTACGACGACCATGCCGGCGGCGCGCCGTCGTCTTCGCCTGCCGAACTGGAGATCTGGCGGGTCCAGTCCTCCGGTCCGGGTGAGCAGACGATCACGTGGCCGGTCGAGAACGGCGACTGGACGCTCGTCGTGATGGCGGCCGACGGCAGCGCGAACATCGGTGTCCGCGCGGACGTCGGGGCCACCGCTCCGTCGCTGGAGTGGGCCTGGATCGCGGTGCTCGCGAGCGCCGGTCTGACGCTGCTGCTCGGTGTCGCCCTCGTCGTGGTGGCGGTCGTCCGGCGGCCGCAGCCAGGACCTTCGGCCCTGCAAGGACCGCCGCCCGCGCCGATGGAATGAGAACAACGGAAGACACCGACTGAAGGGCCGATCATGAGCGTACGAGTGGGGATCAACGGGTTCGGGCGCATCGGGCGGGACTACCTGCGCTGCGTACTCGACCGCGGATCCAGTGGCATCGAGGTGGTGGCGATCAACGACGTCGCCGCGCCGGAGACGCTCGCGCACCTGCTCCGCTACGACTCGACGTACGGCCCCCTGAAGGAGGAGGTCGGTCACACCGAGAAGACGATCACGGTCGGCGGCCGGACCCTGCGGGCCACCGCCGAGCGTGATCCTGCCCGGCTGGACTGGGCCGCGGTCGGCGCCGACATCGTGATCGAGTCGACCGGGAAGTTCCGCACCCGGGAGGGCGCCGGTGCACACCTCACCGCCGGTGCCCGCAAGGTGATCCTGTCGGTGCCGGGCAAGGACGTCGACGCGACCGTCGTGCTCGGCGTCAACGAGGACGACTACGACCCGGCGACCCACGACGTCATCTCGAACGCCTCGTGCACCACGAACTGCGTGGCGCCGATGGTGTCGGTGCTGCACCGGGCCTTCGGGATCGAGCGCGGGCTGATGACGACGATCCACAGTTACACCAACGACCAGGTGCTGCTCGACTCCCCGCACAAGGACCTGCGGCGCGGACGGTCCGGGGCCGCCAACCTGATCCCGACCAGCACCGGCGCGGCCCGTGCGGTCGGCCTGGTGATCCCGGAGCTGGCCGGCAAGATCGACGGCGTCGCGGTGCGGGTGCCGATCGAGGACGGCTCGCTCACCGACCTCTCGGTCGAGCTGTCCCGGGCGGTCACGGTCGACGAGGTGAACCAGGCGTTCGCCGATGCGGCGGCCGGTCCGCTGAAGGGCATCCTGCGCTACACCACGGACCCGATCGTGTCGCGCGACATCGTCGGCGATCCGGCGTCGTGCATCTTCGACGCGCAGCTGACGCAGGTCCGGGACCACCTGGTCAAGGTCTTCGGTTGGTACGACAACGAGTGGGGCTACACGAGCCGCCTGGTCGACCTGACCGAGCTCGTCGCCACCTCGCTCTGACCTCAGCAGCTCTGGAGGAGAGATGAACACCGAGTACGTCGTACGGCTCGACGGCGACACCGAACCCGCGCCCGCGGAGCAGATCGGGGTGAAGGCTTCCCGGCTGACCGGGCTCGCCCGCGAGGGAATCCGTGTTCCCGAAGGGTTCGCGGTGACCGCGGCGGCGTACCGGGAGTTCGTCCAGGAGGGCCGGCTCGGCCCGTCGATCGCGCAGGCGATCCGCCGGTTCCGCGCCGGCCGTGACCTGGTCGTCGCGGCTGCCGAGATCCGGTCGGCGTTCCGGGACGCGCCGGTGCCGACCGGGCTCACCGACGAGATCATGGCCGCGTACGACGAGCTGGGCGGCGACGGTACCGATGTCGCCGTACGGTGCAGTCCGGTCGAGCCGGCGGACGACGTACAGGACGACGTGTTTCTGCACCTGCGGACCGGAGCCGACGTGGTTGCGGCCTGCCGGAGGTGCTTCGCGTCGCTGTTCAACGTGGTTGCCGTCGGCAACCGTGAGGCGATGGGCGGCGACCACCTGAAGGCCGTGATGGCGGTGACCGTCCAGTCGATGGTGCGTGCCGATGTCGGCGCCTCCGGTACGGCGCGTGGCGAGAGCACGTTCGTCCGCGTCCGCGCCGCGTGGGGTCTGGGAGAGCCGCCCGTCGGCGACGCCGACCAGTACTCCGTTCACCCCGGCAGCAGGCCACTGATCGTGCGGCACCGCGGCGCCAAGCTGACCAAGTCCGTGTACGCCGATCCGCGCGGTACCCAACGCATCCCCACGACGTACGACGAGCGGATGGCCCTGGTGCTGTCCGACGACGAACTCCGGCAACTCGCCGAGTGGTCCGAGGCCGCCGACAAGCATTTCCGCCGCCCGATGACGCTGGAGTGGGCGAAGGACGGCCTGTCCGGGACTCTGTACGTCGTCGAGGTCCGCCCGTGGACGGTTCCCGCGGTGACCATCACAGCCCGCGGCCGCGGTGTCGCCGTACCGCAGCTCGGGTGAGCCCGATGTTCGAGGTGCGGATCCACGGCCGCGGTGGCCAAGGGGTGGTGACGACGGCCGAGTTGCTGTCGGTCGCCGCGTTCGCCGAAGGGCAGCATGCGCAGGCGTTCCCGACGTTCGGGTCGGAGCGAACCGGCGCGCCGGTGGTCGGATTCTGCCGGATCGGCGACCGGCCGATCCGGACCCACGAGCCGATCGCGGAGCCGGACGCGGTGATCGTGCAGGACGCCACCTTGATTCATCACACCGATGTGTTCGGCGGTCTCGGCGACGACGGTTATCTGCTGATCAACACGTCATGGTCGCTCGCCGAGCTCGGACTGGACGCGTTCGTCGGCCGGTTCAGGTCCGGACGCGTACTGACGATCCCGGCGACCGAGCTGGCGCTGACCCATCTGGGCCGGCCGCTGCCCGGCGCCGTACTGCTGGGCGCGTTCGCCGCGCTGACCGGACAGGTGCAGGCCGAGTCGGTGGTCACTGTCGTCCGGGACCGCTTCGCCGGACAGATTGCCGAAGGCAACGTCGCGGCGGTCCGGGCAGCCTTCGAGCTGGCCCGGCGGACACTCGAGGAGGCAGCTGATGCGCTCACAGATTGAGGGATCGCGCGCGGTCGCGGAAACGGTCGCGCGCTGCCGCCCCGAGGTGATCTGCGCGTACCCGATCTCGCCGCAGACCCATATCGTCGAGGCACTGAGCCGGCTGGTCGCCTCCGGTGAGCTCGCGCCGTGCGAGTTCGTCAACGTCGAGTCCGAGTTCGCCGCGATGTCCGTGGCGATCGGGGCGTCGGCGACCGGCGCCCGGGCCTACACGGCGACCGCCAGCCAGGGCCTGCTGTACATGACGGAGGCACTGTTCAACGCCGCGGGGCTCGGCCTGCCGATCGTGATGACGGTCGCGAACCGGGCGATCGGTGCCCCGATCAACATCTGGAACGACCACAGCGACGCGATGTCGCAGCGCGACTCCGGCTGGATTCAGCTGTACGCCGAGAGCAACCAGGAGGCGGCCGACCTGCACGTCCAGGCGTTCCGGATCGCCGAGGAGCTCTCGCTGCCGGTCATGGTCTGCATGGACGGATTCGTGCTGACGCACGCGGTGGAGGGGGTCGACGTACCGTCGCAGGAGCAGGTGGACACGATGCTGCCGCCGTACCGTCCGCGTCAGGTGCTGGATCCCGACGACCCGATGACCATCGGGGCGATGGTCGGCCCGGACGCGTTCACGGAGGTCCGGTACCTCGCGCACCTGCGGCACCGGGAGGCGCTCACGGTGATTCCGCGGGTGGCCGACGAGTTCGCGCGGGAGTTCTGGCGGAGCTCCGGTGGGCTGGTCCGGCCGTACGGCTGCCTGGGCGCGGAGACGGTCGTCGTCGCGCTCGGCTCGGTGCTCGGCACACTGAAGGACACCGTCGACGAGCTCCGCGCGGAAGGCCTGAGTATCGGCGTGCTCGGCGTGACCACGTTCCGCCCGTTCCCGTCGAAAGCGGTGCGGGCCGCGCTGCGCGGTGCGCGCCGGGTGGTCGTCCTCGAGCGGGCACTCGCGGTCGGGATGGGCGGAATCGTGTCCGCGGACGTTCGGGGGAGTGTGCCGGAGGCGTCGATCACGACGGTGATCGCCGGCCTCGGCGGCCGTCCGGTGACCAAGGCGTCGCTGCGGACGATGCTGACCGAGGCCGCGGCCGATCGCCTGAAGCCGTTGACCTTCCTGGACCTGAAGGACGACGTGGTCGAGCGCGAGCTCCGGCGGACGGGCTGAGGAGGCACCATGCCTGCGCAACGCATCAAGTTCTACCAGACCGGCAGCTTCGCGGTCGGGAACCGCCTGCTCGATCCCGAGCAGCGCTCGGTACAGGCGGGCGCCGATCGCGCGAACTCGCTGACCATGGGCCATCGCGCCTGCCAGGGCTGCGGTGAGGCGCTCGGCGCGCGGTACGTGCTGGACGCGGTGATGCGTGCCGCCGGCAACCGGGCGGTGACCGTCAACGCGACCGGCTGCCTGGAGGTCTTCTCCACGCCGTACCCGGAGTCGTCGTGGCGGGTCGCCTGGCTGCACTCGCTGTTCGGCAATGCGCCCGCGGTGGCCACCGGTGTCGCCGCCGCGCTGAAGGCGAAGGGCCGGACCGACGTACGTGTGGTCGGTCAGGGCGGTGACGGCGGCACGGTGGATATCGGGCTGGCGTGCCTGTCGGGGATGTTCGAGCGCAACGACGATGTGCTGTACGTCTGCTACGACAACGGCGGCTACATGAACACCGGCGTACAGCGGTCCGGGGCCACTCCGCACGGCGCCGTGACGACCACGACACCGGCCGGGAACTCGTTCGGCCAGGGCAAGAGCCTTCCGCTGATCGCGATGGCCCACCGGATCCCGTACGTCGCCACCGCGACCGTCGCCGACCTGCGTGACCTCGAGTCCAAGGTGACCAAGGCGATGGAGTACCACGGCGCGCGCTACCTGCACGTCCTGGTGCCGTGTCCGCTCGGCTGGCGGACGGCCTCGGACGAGACGATCCGGATCGCCAGGCTCGCCACCGAGACCGGCATCTTCCCGGTCTTCGAGGCAGTCGACGGCGAGGTGACGGAGGTGACGCGGATCCGCCGGCTCCGCCCGGTCGTCGATTACCTGCGGCCGCAGGGACGGTTCGCGCATCTGTTCGGCGAGACCCCCCGCGACGACGTGATCAGACGGATCCAGGCCGAGGCGGACCGCACCGTCCGCGTCTTCGGCCTGACCGAACCCGACGAGGTGAGTTAGATGCCTGAGGCAAACAACACCCATCCGTACGCGATCACGCTGGACGTCGGCTCCAGCCTGGCCAACAAGACCGGGTCGTGGCGGACCGAGCGACCGGTGTACCTCGACCGGCTGCCGCCGTGCAACGACGCCTGTCCGGCCGGGGAGAACGTCCAGGAATGGCTCTCGAAGGCCGAAGAGGGCGACTACGAGGCCGCCTGGCGGCAGATCATGGTCGACAACCCGTTCCCGGCCGTCATGGGCCGGGTCTGTTACCGGCCGTGCGAGACCGCGTGCAACCGGGCGACGCTGGACGAGCCGGTCGGAATCAACTCGGTCGAGCGGTTCCTGGGCGACGAAGCGATCTCCCAGGGATGGTCCATCGGTACCGACGCTCCACCCAGCGGAAAACGGGTGCTGATCGTCGGCGCGGGGCCCTCGGGGCTGTCGGCGGCGTACCACCTGGCACGTCTCGGCCACGAGGTCACCGTGCGGGACGACTCGCCGGAAGCCGGCGGCATGATGCGGTACGGCATCCCGTCGTACCGGCTGCCGCGGGACGTCGTCGACGCCGAGATCCAGCGGATCTCCGACCTGGGCGTGCGGCTCGAGCTCAGTACGGCGGTCACCGATCTGGGTGGTGCGCTGGACGAGTTCGACGCCGTGTTCCTGGCGGTCGGCGCGCACATCGGGCGCCGGGCCGACATCCCGGCCGGTGACTCGGCGCGCATCGTCGACGCGGTGTCGATGCTGGCCGGGCTCGAGAAGGGCGAACAGCCGCTGCTGGGCCGCCGCGTGGCGGTGTACGGCGGCGGCAACACCGCGATGGACGTCGCCCGGACCGCGCGGCGGCTCGGAGCCGCGGACGCGGTCGTGGTGTACCGGCGGACGCGTGACCGGATGCCGGCGCACGACATCGAGGTCCAGGAGGCGCTCGAGGAGGGCGTCCGGATGCGCTGGCTGTCGACCATCGTGTACGCCGGTGGCGACCGGGTGCGGATCGAGAAGATGCGCCTGGACGAGACCGGGTTCCCGCAGCCGACCGGGGAGTTCGAGGAGCTGGACGCGGACTCGGTGGTGCTCGCGCTGGGGCAGCAGGCGGACCTGGCGCTGGCCCGGGATCTTCCCGACGTGGCCGTCGCCGACGGCGTCGTCCAGGTCGACGGCGCGATGATGACGGGCCGCGCCGGCCTGTTCGCGGGCGGCGACATGGTGCCCGGCGAACGCACCGTCACGGTCGCGGTCGGGCACGGGAAACAGGCGGCGCGAAACATCGACGCGTGGCTGCGGGGTACGGCGTACACGCATCCGGACCGGCCGGCGCTCGCGACGTACGACCGGCTGAACACCTGGTACTACTCGGACGCGCCGGCGACCGTACGGCCGCAACTGGACGTCGCGCGCCGGATCACGACGTTCGACGAGGTGACCGGTGGACTGACCGCCGAGACCGCGCTGTTCGAGGCCCGGCGGTGCATGTCCTGCGGCAACTGCCTCGAATGCGACAACTGCTTCGGCGTCTGTCCCGACAACGCGATCATCAAACTGGGCCCCGGCAAGGGCTACGAGATCGACCTGGACTTCTGCAAGGGCTGCGGCCTCTGCGCCACCGAATGCCCGAGCGGAGCCATCACCATGTTCCGCGAGCGGTCCTGAGATGGCTTGTTACCGCTGGAATGTCTTCGGCCGGGTGACCGGTACGACGGTGAGTAGGTCGTCAAGGCCCTTGAAATCGTCGGCGTTCGTGGTGAAGAGGGGGATGTCCTCGGCGATGGCGATGGCGGCGATCATCAGGTCGGCGACGCGCCGCCGGGGCTTGCGGCCGGCGCTGACGACGGCTGCGCAGACTCGGCCGTAGGCACGGGCCGCTTCCGCGTCGAACGGGACGGGATCGAACTCGTTCTCGGCGCGCTGGAGGACGTCCATCCGCCGGGCGCGTTCGGCGTGTTCGTCGTACTCGTCCTGTTCGTGGTTACCGCGGACCTCGTGGGGGCCCGCGGAGAGCTCAGCCAGGGTGATGGCGCTGATGGCGATCTCGGACGGGAGCTCGTCGGGGTCGATCCACTTGCGCAGGATCATGATGTTGGTGTCCAGGAGACCCTGCTGGTGTTCAGTGGGCATAGGGGTCGTCCAGTTGCTGGTTCGACGTGGCGTCCTGGTCAGTCCGGAAGGCATCGATGGAGATATCGGGGGCCGTCCTGGACATGGCTGCGAACTCGGCGCGTGGGACGAAACGCCGCCGGCGCCGCAGCGGAATCAGCTCGCCGATCCGGTGCCCGTCCCGCGTGACGGTGAAGGACTGACCGCTCTGGACGGCGTCCATGATCTCTTTGGACTTGGTGCGCAGATCGCGCTGGGTGATTTCCGGCTGTCCGGTCATGCGTCCAGATTAGTAGGTTGTGCCACGATGTGCTACCAGATAGCACATCGGCCTCCGCGACCTGTACTCCGCTCCGACGGCCACTACGCCTCCTCGGCTCCACCGCCGCACTCAGAACCGCTCCCGAAACAGGGTCGTTGGTCCCTGCCGCGAGCTGTGCGCTGCGGTCAGGATCGTAAGGGCATCGGCGAGAGGGGGTTTCCGTGGACGGGTTTGGCAAGGTGCGGCCGTTTGGCGTGCGGCCGATCGTGGTCGGGTACGACGGGACACCGGCGAGCGATGCGGCCGCGCGCTGGGCCGCGGGGGCGGCGCAACGACTCGGCCGCGGGATGCGGATGGTCCAGGTGATTCCCTGGCCGGCGCTGCGCAGCAGGGGTGGCGCAGCGGTTGCGCTCGGTACGGATGCGCTCGGGCGGGCGGCCGAACGGCTGCTGGACAAGTCCTGCCGGGACATTCGCCGCCGGCACCCCGAGGTGGAGATCGATACCGAAGTACTGATCGGCGACCCGGTGCCGGTGCTCCTGCGGGAAGCGGCCGGTGGCTCGTTGCTGGTGCTCGGTTCCCGCGGTCTGAGCGAGCTGCGTGAGGTCGCTGCGGGATCGGTGATGGCGCACATCGCGACGCACGCGGCCAGCCCGGTCATCGTCGTACCGGCGGACTGGCGGCCGCGACCGGATCGCCCGCGGCAGGTGGTTGTCGGCGTCGACGGGTCAGCGGAGAGCTGGAACGCGATCGCCTTCGGTTTCGAGTTCGCCGAGCAGACCGGTGCGGGGGTCACCGCCGTCCTCGCGTGGCACGATCCGACGAGCACGGGGCCTGGCGACATGCTGTTTCCCGTCCACGACCGCGACGCTCTGGCGGAGGACGGGGCTGTGGTGCTGAGCGAGGCCGTGGCCGGCCAGACCGTCGACCATCCGGACGTGCACGTCACCGAGAAACTCGTCCACGGAACGCCGGCGAAAGTCCTCGAGGACGAGGCCCGCGAGGCCGACCTGCTGGTCGTCGGATCCCGCGGCAGAGGCCGGATCCGCGGGTTCCTGCTCGGCTCGGTCAGCCGTGCCGTCCTGCACCACGCGATCTGCCCGGTGGCCGTCGTGCGCTGAACCATCGGCCCTGCCCGGCACAGGACGTTCGGCCCTGCCCCGCCCGCGTGCCTCGGCGGACGGTAGAGATATGAGGGCATCGAGCAACGACCGGCGGTCGGTGTCGAACCTGATCGACCACTGGGTGGCCGAGGGCCTGATCACGGCCGGACAGGCCGAGCGCATGCATGACGAGCTCGGCCGGCCCGCGCCCCGCACGCCGGCGGACGACCACGGCCGTACGTCGTTGGTCGTGGAATCACTCGCCTACCTCGGCGGTGTGATCGTGCTCGTCGCGGCCGGTCTGATCAGTGCGCGGTACTGGAGTGCGCTGGGGACCACTGGCCAACTGGCCGTCGTCGGCGGCGCCGCGGCTGCGTTGCTGCTGGCCGGCGGAATGGTCACGAGTCCCAGTGCTCCTGGCGTCCGGCTGCGGTCCGTGCTGTGGCTGCTGTCGACAGCTGGTACCGGAGCGTTCCTCGCGCTGTTCGCCGACGTCGTGCTGGACTTCGACGGCAGTGCGATCGGAGCACTGGCAGGTGGGGGAGCGGCCGCGCTCGCCTCGGTGTTGTGGTGGCGTCTGCCTGTGCTGACGCAGCAGGCGGCGTTCTTCGTCGCGGCGATGCTCACCGCCGGTGCGACCGTCGCCGAACTGACCTCCGATCCGCAGCTCCCGGGGCTGGCCGTCTGGGGAACCGGTGCGATCTGGTTCCTCCTCGGGTGGCGCGACCTGGTGAAGCCGCGCCGGCCGGTCCAGGCGCTGGCGGCTGCCGCCGCGCTGATCGGCGCGTTGATGACGCTTCCGGCCGACGCCGGGATGGTGCTCGCACTGTGCACCGTCGTGGCCGTCGTGGTGCTGGCGGTCGTCTTCGGCGACCTGCTGCTGCTCGCGGTGGGCGCGCTCGGCGCCTTGAACATCCTGCCGGTCGTGGTGAACGAGTGGTTCCCAGGAGACCTGGCGGCGCCGCTCGTGCTGCTGGTCGTGGGCGCCTTGCTCGTCACGACCGCCGTCCACACAGCCCGAAAGGGGAAGCCATGACCGAGATCGGACCTGGACGTGCGCCGGACCGCCTGGTTCGCGACGTCCGTGCGCGTTTGGCGATCGCGATCGCCTGCCTGGCGATCATCGCGCTCGCCGTGACGATGGTTGTCCTGGTCAACGATTCGGGTGAGCCGTCCGGGAGCCCGCAGGGACCGGGGCCGACCGTCACGCAGACCGAGCCTACAGTCACCGTCACCGCAACGCCGAAACCGTCACAGACCACGAGCACGCCGGCCCACCGGACCTTCCGCTACCAGCCGCTGTGGCCGTTCACCTCCGAGGCGGCGGCTGCAGCCTGGCAACAGGCCTACCGCAGCGGCGGCACGCAGCCCTGGCACCTCGACCCGGCGCAGACCGCGCTGTCGTTCACAACCGGGTTCCTGGACTTCGACGAGATCGACCTGGTGGTAGTGAAGTCGGTCCGCGGCGACGAGGCCTACGTGTCGGTCGGCTACCGCGCCGACGGCAACCCGCCGTCGGTGGCGGCCGTCATCCACCTCGCCCGGTTCGGGCAGGGCGACGACGCGCCGTGGGAGGTCGTCGGGACGCGGGACAGCCGCCTGACGCTGACCCAGCCCAAGTACGGTGCCGCGGCCAGTTCGCCGCTCACGGTCGGCGGGCGGATCACCGGCGTCGACGAGGCGATCCGCGTCGACGTACGGCAGGCATCGACCGGAGCCCGGCTCGGAACCGTCAGCGGTGTGCCCGCGGGCGGCCAGGCGCAGCCGTGGTCCACCCAGGTGACCTTCCAGGGAGCGACCGACCCCGTGATCGTCGTCGTCGCGTCGACCGGCGGCCACTACCAGGGCGTCGAGGCGTTCGCGGTCACAGCGATCCGCACCGTCGACTGACAGCGACGGTCCAAGGTCCCGGTGGAACCGGGCCCGACGGCTCTGCCCTGACGGGCGCCGGCACAACGACAGTGGAAGCAAGTGGAGGTAACCATCATGCAGACTCGGCCATCGCTGAACGAACTCGGCCTGAGTGCCGGTAAGAAGGCGCGGTTGCACAGGATTCTGTTCGACCACGGCCTGCGCAACGGTACGGCGTTGTTCCTTCCGTACGATCAGGGTCTCGAGCACGGTCCGCGGGATTTCTTCGCGAACCCGGTTGCGTCGGATCCGGCGTACGTCATGAAGTTGGCGATCGCGGGTGAGTTCAACGGGGTCGCGATTCAGATCGGGTTGGCGGAGAAGTTCTTTTGG
>NZ_SJKA01000014.1 GCF_004331435.1 Kribbella sindirgiensis | reverse complement strand
GGGCGTGTTCGTCGCCCCGTCCGACGACCACGGCACCAAGCAAATCTGGGTCCGCGCCGCCGCCGGTGACGTGATCCGCTTCGACGCCACCATCGACGATCTCGCGCGTGCCTTGAAGATCCTCGGCGACCCCGACGACCTGGACCAGCGCCGCGCCAAAGCCCTCGGCTGGATCTCCGACCCCGCCGCCGCCCACCAACTCCTCGAAGTAGCCCGCTACCTCGCCCGAACCCAACCCACCCAAGAACCCCCGCACCCCGCGCCCCCGAACGCCGCGGCCGCGGCCTCGGGCGGTGCGGCCTCGGACGGTGCGGTCGGTGACGGTGGTGCTGATAGTGCTGGTGATGCTGCTTGGGGCGACCCGGATGTGCTGGACTGCACCGACTTCGAGCACGAACCGACGCCGTGCGACACCGCCCCGTCCCACCACGACAGCGGAGACGACCCGGGAGACACGGGCCACACGGGAGACGCGGAGTGCACGGGGGACGTGGATGACGCGGATGCGTTCACGCGGCGGGTGCTGGCCGGTGCGCTGCCGGCTCGGCTCGCGGCGATCAAGCGCAAGGCATACCGCGACGGGCTTGGGGCGGGGAGTGGGCAGCGGAACCGGCACACCCTGTACGTGCATTTGACCGACCGGACGCTTGCTACCGGCAACGGTGTGCTGCGGGTCGAAGAACTCGGACCGCTACTCGCCAGCCAGCTGAGCGAGCTTCTCGGCCACGACCAGATCGTCGTGAAGCCGGTGATCGACCTCCAGGACCAGGTCAGCGTCCACAGCTACGAGATCCCCGACCGGATCCGCGAACGCGTCAGACTCCAGCACCCGGTCGACATGTTCCCGTTCGGCGGGGCCGAGGCTACGGTGCGGATGGATCAGGATCACATCGCGCCGTACGAGCGTGCTGGTCCACCGGGCCAAACGACCACCGACAACCTCATACCGCTGACCCGGATCCATCACCGTGCGAAGACGTTCGGTGGGTGGCGGAGTCGGCGTCTGCCCAGCGGTGCGGTTGATTGGGTCAGCCCGCACGGGTTCCGGTTCGTCGTCGACTACACCGGCACGCATCCGGTGTCGCCGCAAGCCGCCGTTCAATGGGTCCGATGCGAATGGTCCGCCGGCTGACCGAGGTACCGCTGCGGGCCTGTGATGAGCCAATTGGCAAGCCACCTCCCGGTGCGCTCGACTTGCTGCCGGCAACGCCCTTGGCCTGAGTGATCGCCTCCGTCGCCGCTGATCCGCCCCGGAGCCGGGACGTTCGATTTGGTGCATGCCGGCCTGACCCTCGCGCCGCTGATCTCGGCTTGGGGACGCCGTCCAGCCGGACATCCGCCGACACGGCTAGACGCAGCGCGCCTCCAGGCGTAGTCCGACGTACCCCAGCCCTGCTGGCCCGCAGGTTTCCCAAGGACCGCCAGGCCTACATCGCGGGTAAGGGCGCCTTCGTGAACGGTCAGCGGGGGTATCTGTAGATCGTTTGGAGGGGTTCGCCGGCGGTATAGGCGTGGAAGGCGAGGCCGGGGTGGGCTTGGGGGTCTACTACCGAGTCGGTGGTGGGTTCGAAGGGGAGGGGGACGGTGGAGCGGATGCCGGGGGCTCCTAGGACGGGGTGGCCGGCGAAGTGGGTGACGATGGCGTTGTGGACGTGGCCGGTGAGGATGGCCGTGATGGGCTTGCCGGTGAGGACCTCGGCGAGCGGTTCGCGGTCCTCGAGTTTCCACTGGTCCATGACGGGGTGGTACAGGTCGAGTGGCGGGTGATGCATCGCGACGAACACCGGCCCGTCGAACGGTTCCCGCAGTACACCGTCGAGCCACGCCAGCGACTCCGCCGACAGCAGACCGTGGTCCGCGCCGGGGACGGTGGTGTCGACGAGTACGAAGCGCGCGGCGCCGACCTCATGCACCTGGTGCACCGGGTGCGCATCGCCGTCCGATGTCACGAAGGAGTCGAGCCCGGCCCGCAGCGGCGTGCTGACGTCGTGGTTGCCGGGAAGCACCAGGACCGGTACGTCGAAGGACAGTTCGCCGGCGAGCTCGTCGTACTCGGCCGGCAGTCCGTGGTCGGCGAGATCGCCGCTGACCAGGACGACGTCCACCGACGACTCACGCACGTACGACGTGATCTTCCGGAGCCGCGACCGCGCCTCCTCGGAGCCGTCGAGATGCGGGTCACTGAGGTGCGCGATCACGTACATGTTCAGCACATTAGCCGCAGAACCCCGGTGGCAGCTCACCGCACGGCACCAGCCCGCCGCGCTCCAGTATCGGCCGCGCCTGCGTGGAGCGCATGTAGTCGAGAAATGCAGCGGTCAGCGACTTCGCGTCCGGTGCCTGGTACGTGTACGCGTGCTCGACCTCCCAGAACTTGTACGACCGGTCCGCAACCTTCGACGTGTCCGGTACGACGCTGTCGATCGTGACTGCGGCGAGTTCCGGGAACCTCCGTGCCGTGCCGAGTTCGGCGTACCCGATGGCGCCGTCGATCTCGTTCACCCGGGTCAGCAGCTCGTCCGTCGTACCGACCTCGCACCGGTGGTACTTCGCCGCGGCCGCGTCGTCGTCGCGACGGCAGTCGTCGGACGTGATCCCCAGCTCCTGGACGCCGCCGAGCACCTTCTCCCGGAACACCCGCCGCGAGCCGGAGTCGGGGCCGACCCGGCTGACCATCCGGATCGGCAGGTTCTCACCGCCGAGCTGGTTCCAGTTGGTGACCTTGCCGGTGTAGATGTCGCGGAGTTCGGCCGCGGTCAGTCCGGTGACACCGGCCGACCGGTTGACGACGACGGCGAACACGACGACCGCGACCGCCTCGCCGTTGAGACTGGGCGAATCCTGCGCGGGCCCGTCCGACATCGCGATCACCTTGCTCGCCGCGGCCGGGTCCTTCGCCCCGAGGCTCGCGAGGTCCTGGACGCCGCGCAGGCTGCCGTTGGACGCGATGACGATGTCTGCCTGTGAGCACTCGCTCGCGTACGCGCTGCGCAGCTCGGTCATCGTCGGCTCCACCGCGGTCGACCCGCTGACCCGGAGCTGCCCCGACGAGCAGTTGTCCGGCGGCTGCAGTACGTCGACGAGGAAGAACGCGACGAACGCGCCGACGAGCACCAGCGTCGTCGCGCCGAAGATGAGCGTACGGCGACCCGGTCCGCGCGGCCGCGGCTCGTGGTAGACACCGCCGTTCGCCCCGCCGGCCAGGTACCCGGAGTGCTTGACCTCCTTGCCCTTCCCGGACAGCACGAGCAGGAACTTGAAGTGGTCGCCGCGGTTGATGGCGAGTTTCGGCACCGTGATCGTGTCGGTGTCGACGTATTCGGCCGGCTTCAGGTCCTTCTCGATCAGGTCGCCGAGTTTGGGCGGATGCGACTCGACCACCTTCATCCGGACGATCTTGCGGCCCGGGAAGCTGAACTCGACCTCGCCCTGCATGTCGCGGGCGTCGATGTCGGTGCCGGCGTTGTCCACGCGGAGCAGCACGATGCTCGGCTCCTGGACCGGCCGGCCCTGGTGCACGACCTCGATGTCGACCATCTCGCGGGCGCGGTCCTGGCGCGGGTGGACGCCGATCTGCGCGTCCACCTGGACCCGGTACACGAGTCGTTTGCGGCGCCACAGGTACCGGTCGAGCAGCCACACGATCGACGTACCGAGGAGTGAGACGAGGGCGATGACGGTGCCGAGATCGATGGTGCCGAGCTCAGAGAAATCGAACAACTTTGTCCTCACTTCTACGAGGACGGAACGTTAGTGGCCGGTGGTGAACGGCTGCTTACGGTGCGATGACGCGCCGGGTGGAGACTTGGCCGGTCCGGGCTGCTCTGGGAGATTGGGCGGCATGGCTGAACAGGTTGATGTCGTCGTGGTGGGGCTCGGGGTCGGCGGGGAGGAGACGGCTGGGAGGCTGGCGCAGGCCGGGCTGCGCGTGGTCGGGATCGAATCCCGCCTGGTCGGCGGCGAGTGCCCGTACTACGGGTGCATCCCGAGCAAGATGATGATTCGCGCCGCGAACCTGATCGCGGAGACCCGTCGCGTCGACGGCATCGCCGGTACGGCGACGGTGCAGCCGGACTGGGCGCCGGTCGCCAAGCGGATCCGCGAGGAGGCGACCGACACCTGGAACGACCAGGTCGCCGTCGACCGCCTGGTGAACAAGGGCGCCACGGTCATCAAGGACGTTGCCACCGTCACCGGCCCGAACACGGTCCGCGCCGGCGACACCGAGTACGAGGCCGCCCGCGGCATCGTGATCGCGACCGGGACGGTCCCATCGGTCCCGCCGATCGACGGGCTGGCCGGTACGCCGTACTGGACGAACCGTGAGGCGATCGAGGCCGAGACGCTTCCCACGTCGCTGGTCGTGCTGGGCGGCGGCGCGATCGGTATGGAGCTGGCGCAGGTGTTCGCGCGCTTCGGCGTCCAGGTCACCGTGGTCGAAGGTGCTCCCGAGGTGCTGTCGATGGAGGAGCCGGAGTCGGGCGAGCTGGCCCGTGAGGCGCTGGCGCGCGACGGCGTGACCTTCCGCCTCGGCGCACACGCGCAGCAGGTCGGGTACGCCGACGGCACGTTCACCGTCACGCTCGCGGACGGGGCGACGGCGCGCGGCGAGAAGTTGCTGGTGGCAACCGGTCGGCGGGTGGCCACCGCGGAGCTCGGCCTGGACAAGCTCGGTCTGGACCCGTCGGCGCGGCGGGTCGAGGTCGACGAGCACGTCCGCGCCGGCGACAAGGTCTGGGCGGTCGGCGACGTCACCGGGGTCGGCGCGTTCACCCACAACGCGATGTACCAGGCCGACATCGCCGTACGCGACATCCTGCAGGAGGCGGATGCGCCGACCGCGAGTTACCACGCGATGCCGCGGGTCACGTTCACCGACCCGGAGATCGGGGCGGTCGGGCTGACCGAGAAGCAGGCCCGGGACGCGGGGCTGAACGTACGGACCGGGTCGACCCCGATCCCGGCCTCGACCCGCGGCTGGATCCACAAGGCCGGCAACGAGGGGTTCATCAAGGTCGTCATGGACGCCGACCGGGGCGTGCTGGTCGGGGCGACGAGCGCGGGCCCGACCGGCGGCGAGGTGCTGAGTGCGCTGGCGGTCGCGGTACACGCAGCGGTACCGGTGAGCACTCTGCGTCAGATGATCTACGCGTATCCGACGTTCCACCGCGCGATCGGTGAGGCTCTCCGGCCGTTGTAGGAGGTTCTTGTTGCGATCGGGTCGCAAGAAGATCAAGATATTCGCGTGCATGTTCCTGACGGCTTCTTCAACGCGTCCACCTCCGTCGCCACCGGCCTGATCGCGGCCGGGGCGGTCGGCTTCAGCCTGCAGCGGGCGAACCGTGAGCTCCGCGAGACCGGTCCGGCGCTGGCCGGGCTGACCGCGGCGTTCGTGTTCGCGGTGCAGATGGTGAACTTCCCGGTCGGCGCGGGGACCAGCGGCCACCTGCTCGGTGGTGCGCTCGCGGCGGCACTGGTCGGGCCGTGGACCGCGGTCCTGGTGATGTCGACGGTGCTGCTGGTGCAGGGGCTGTTGTTCGCCGACGGCGGGTTGACGGCGCTGGGTACGAACATCACGTTGATGGGCCTCATCACCGTGCTCGTCGGGTACTTCCTGACGCGGGCGCTGCTGAAGGTCCTGCCGCGCCGGGTCGGCAGCGTCGTACCCGCGGCGACCGTCGGCGCGCTGGTGTCGGTCCCGGTCGCGGCCCTGGCCTTCACCGGGCTGTACTCAATCGGCGGCGCGGTTGACATCCCGCTCGGCAAACTCGCGACCGCGATGGTCGGCTGGCACATCCTGGTCGGCATCGGCGAGGCCGTGATCACGGCCGCGGTGCTCAGCGCGGTCGTCGCGACCCGCCCTGATCTTGTGTACGCCGCCCGGCACCTGCAGCAGGACCTCGTGCTGGTCGATGCCGACGGCAACACTTCGACGGTCTCGCCGGACCGGCCGATCGCCGCCAAGCCGGCCGGCCGATCGCTCGGTGTCGGCATCGCGGTGACGCTGCTCGTAGCGGGCGGCCTGAGCCTGTTCGCGAGCGCGCACCCGGACGGGCTCGAGTTCGTCGGCGCCAAGCTCGGGTTCGAGGGCGCCGCGAAGAGCTCGGCCGTCGCGGGCAGTCCGCTGGCCGATTACGGCGTCCACGGCATCGGCAACGCCCAGGTGTCCGGCGCGTTGGCCGGGATCATCGGCGTACTGGTGACGATCGTCGTCGGCCTCGCGATCGCGAAGCTTGCCTCGCTCCGGACCAACAAAGCGTCATGAGTGGGGACGGGCTGCTCGTCGCGGTCGACAGTCCGGTGCACCGCGTCCCGGCGCAGGTGAAGCTCGTCGCGCTGTTCGTGTTCGTGCTCGCCGTCGTCTCCACCCCGGCCGCGATCTTCTGGGCGTTCGGCGTGTACGCCGTGATGCTCGTCGCGGCTGTTGCCGTGGCGAAGGTTCCGGCGACCGTGGTGTCGCGACGGCTCGCGGTCGAGACCCCGTTCATCGTGTTCGCGTTACTGCTGCCGTTCGTCGCGACCGGCCCGCAGGTCGACGTACTCGGGCTACACCTGTCTCAGTCGGGTGTGCTCGGTGCCTGGAACGTACTGGCGAAGGGCACGCTCGGCGTGATCGCGGCGATCCTGCTGTCGGCGACGACCGCGCCGCGCGACCTGCTGGCCGGGCTCGAGCGGCTGCGACTGCCTTCGACCCTGGTGGCGATCCTGTCGTTCATGGTTCGGTACCTGAGCGTGGTGTCGGACGACCTGCACCGGATGCGGGTCGCTCGGGAGTCCCGCGGGTACAACGGCGGGAAGGTCGGTCATCTGAAGGCGGTCGCCGGGGGAGTAGGTGCCCTGTTCGTCCGCAGCTTCGAGCGCGGCGAGCGCGTCCATCTGGCGATGCGCTCGCGTGGCTACACCGGACAGATGCCGCTGCTGAGCGTCTCGGGCGCTACCCGCACGCAGTGGCTGGAGGGTCTCGCGATCTCCCTGGCCGCGGTGGCGATCGCGGTCGCGGCTAGGGTGGTGAGCTTGTGAGCGGTCCTGCGATTCAGGTCGAGCGGCTGGTGTTCGCCTATCCCGATGGGCGGCAGGCGTTGTTCGGCGTCGACTTCACCGTGGAGCGCGGCGAGCGGGTCGCGCTGCTCGGTCCGAACGGCGCCGGCAAGACCACCCTCGTGCTGCACCTGAACGGCATCCTCGGCTCGGTCGCCGGCGGCACCGGCAGCGGCCGGATCCAGATCGGCGGCACCGCTGTCCATCGCGAGCATCTCGCGGCGATCCGGCGCAAGGTCGGGCTGGTGTTCCAGGATCCCGACGACCAGCTGTTCATGCCGACGGTCCGCGACGACGTGGCGTTCGGTCCCGCGAACCTCGGGTTGCGGGGCTCGGAACTCGACGACCGCGTCCACGAGGCGCTGGTCCAGGTCGGTATGCAGGACCACGCCGGCCTCGCCCCGCACCACCTGTCGTTCGGTCAGCGCCGCCGGGTCGCGGTCGCCACGGTTCTCGCAATGCGCCCCGAAGTACTGGTCCTCGACGAACCGTCGAGCAACCTCGATCCTGCGGCCCGCCGCGAGCTCGCCGACATCCTTGCCGGGCTCGACGTGACGTTGCTGATGATCACCCACGACCTGCCGTACGCGCTGCAACTGTGCGAGCGGAGCCTGCTGATGGACGGCGGCCGGATCGTGGCCGACGGCAAGACCCGTGACCTGCTCGGCGACGCCGATCTGATGGCCGGGCACCGGCTCGAGCTCCCGTACGGTTTCGATCCGCTGTCCGTCCCCGGTCCGGAGCGTGCCTGAAGATCACCGCGGTCACCGTCGACGTCACGTCGGTGCTAGCCGCTGCCGACGGGACCGGGTTTGTCCAGTTGGTGACGGTCACCTGGAATCCACGGTGAATTTGTTACCAGGATCTTGTTTGTTACTCGCCGGTCGGGGAAGGTGACGTTAAGTACTTCAGTCGCTACCTCCCGCTCAGGCAAAGGCGGTCCGCCCCCATGAAGTCATTCGCCAGTTTGCTCTCCGCCGCGGCCCTCGGCGCCGCGATGCTCCTCAGCCCAGGTGTCGCGCACGCCGCGGCACCGAACTACGTCGCCCTCGGCGACTCCTACGCCTCCGGTGTCGGGACCCGCACCTACATCGAGAGCAGCGGGTCCTGCCAGCGCTCGACGAAGGCGTACGCCTACATCGACGCTGTCCGGATCGGCGCCAACCTCACGTTCGTGGCCTGCTCCGGCGCGCGGGTCGCGGACGTCACCGCGAACCAGTTGTCGTCGGTGACGAGCTCGACCAACATCGTCTCCGTCCAGGTCGGCGGCAACGACGCCGGGTTCTCGTCGGTGATCACCGAGTGCGCGAAACCCTCGAGGCTCGGCGACTGCTCGAGTGCCGTCGCGAACGCCAACGCGATCATCAACAACACCCTGCCCGGCCGGCTGAACAGCCTGTACTCGTCGATCCGCAGCCGCGCCTCGTCGGCGAAGGTCGTGGTGGTCGGGTACCCGCGGCTGTTCAACGGCACCGACTGCAACGCCGGCACCTTCTTCAGCCCGGACGAGATGACCAAGCTGAACGCGACCGCCGACCTGCTGAACTCGAAGGTCCAGGCCTCGGCGAACTCGGCCGGTTTCACCTTCGTGAACCCGACGTCGAAGTTCATCGGCCACGCGGTCTGCGGCAGCCCCGAGTGGATCAACGGCCTGTCCAACCCGGTCAGCGAGTCCTATCACCCCAACGTGACCGGCCAAGCGGCGTACGCCGACCTGGTCCAACCCGCCCTCTGACCGAGCCGCATTTCCCTGGCTGACCCACCAAATGGGGGGTTCCTGACCCGCATTCCGGGTGGGGAACCCCCCATTTCGTGGGTGAGCCAGGCAAATTCGTGGGTCAGCCAGGCAAATTGGTGGGCCGGCCAGGCAAATTTGGAGATGCGGACGGGGCCGGTTCGTGGTGTCATGCTGAGGTGGCGCGGAGGTCTGTGGACTGGTTACTGGCGGCCAGGATGCAGGCCAACTGCCTTGCGCGTCCGGTGAACGAGGCCGGCCCCGGAGGGGTGGCCGACGTCGTGCGCCGGACGGGGGGACTCCAGGCGCAGACCTGGCGAGGAGCGGCGTACGCCGTCCGCGCCCGATCGACCGCGACCACGCTCGCCGACGTCGCGACCGCCCAGGAAGCCGACCGCTCCGTGATCCGCGGCTGGTTCATGCGCGGCACCCTCCAACTCGTCGCGACCGAGGACGCCGGCCCGCTGCTCGGCCTGCTCGGCCCGAAACTCATCAAGGACACCGAACGCCGGTACGGCGAACTCGGCCTGCCGGACCGCATCCGCGCCGAGGCCGCTGACGTACTCGAGAATCACCTGCTCGCGCACGGACCGAGCAACCGCGCCGAGCTGGCCGACGTACTCGTCCGCGCCGGGCTGATCGCGGAGCCGAAAGGACAGGCGGTGTACGCGCTCATCCGGCATACCGGCCTGCTCGGACGCCTCTGTTACGGACCCGGGGAGACCTGGGTCGCCGTCCGCGACTGGCTGGGCAAGCCGTTGGTCCTCGAAGGCGATCCCGAGGACCTGGCTCGCCGCTATCTGACCGCCTACGGCCCGGCCACCGCCCGCGACTTCGCCACCTGGTCCGGCCTTCCGGTGCCGCTCGCCCGCAAGGCCGTGGACGCGGTGGCCACGACCTCCTTCGAGATCGAGGCCACCGAAGCCCACGCCGTCGACGATCTGCCCGGCTGCCACGACGTACGACTCCTGGGTGAGTTCGACGCCTACCTACTCGGCTATCAGAACCGCCACGTCGACCTGCCGAAATCGATCTTCCCGGGCGGCGGCATGCTCCGGCCCGCCATCGTGCGAGCCGGACGCCCCATCGGCACGTGGACGCACGCCACCCTCGCGGTGGACCTCTTCGAACCAGCCGACCTCACCCAGGAGCTCGTGGACATCAACCGTTTCTCAGGCCACTGACACGTACTCGCGGAGATGCTCGGCAGTGATCGTCGGGCTGCTCTCGACCAGGTCCGCGGGCGTCCCGGTGAAGACGACCTGACCACCGTCGTGACCGGCTCCCGGCCCGATGTCGATGAGCCAGTCGGCGTGCGCCATCACCGCCTGGTGATGCTCGATGACGATGACCGTGTTGCCTTGGTCGACGAGGGTGTCGAGCATGCCGAGCAGCTTGTCGACGTCGGCCAGATGCAGCCCGGTCGTCGGCTCGTCGAGGATGTAGATCGACCCGGTCCGGCCCATGTTGATGGCCAGCTTCAGCCGCTGACGTTCGCCACCGGACAGAGTCGTCAGCGGTTGCCCGAGCCCGATGTACCCGAGTCCGACCGTCGCCAGCCGGTCCAGGATCGTCCGCGACGTACCGGTTGTGAAGAACTCCCGTGCCTCGGCCACGGTCATCCGCAGTACTTCGCTGATGTTCTTGCCGCGCAGCCGGTACCCGAGCACCTCGGCCGTGAACCGCGCGCCGTTGCAGTCCTCGCACACGGACGCGACCTCGGCCATCATCGCGAGGTCCGTATACACCAGCCCGATGCCCTTGCAGGTCGGACACGCACCGACCGAATTCGCGCTGAACAACCCCGGCTTCACCTTGTTCGCCTTGGCGAACGCCGCGCGAATGGGATCCAGCACCCCGGTGTACGTCGCCGGGTTGCTCCGCTTCGACCCGCGGATGGGCTCCTGACCGGCGATGATCACGCCGTCCCGTCCCGCCAGCGAGCCGTGGATCAGCGAACTCTTCCCGGATCCCGCGACCCCGGTGACGACTGTGAGGACGCCGAGCGGTACGTCGACACTCACGTCGCGCAGGTTGTGCAGCGTCGCGTGCTCGATCGAGATCTTCCCGGTCGGCCGCCGTACGTCGTCCCGGACGGTCACCCGGTGATCGAGGTACTGCCCGGTGAGTGTCCCGGACGTCTTCAGACCGGCGACGTCGCCGGCGTAGCAGAGCCGCCCGCCGGACAGCCCCGCGCCGGGACCGAGGTCGACGACATGGTCGGCGATCCGGATCGTCTCCGGCTTGTGCTCGACGACGAGCACCGTGTTGCCCTTGTCCCGCAGTTGCAGGAGCAGGTCGTTCATCTGCTGGATGTCGTGCGGATGCAGGCCGACCGTCGGCTCGTCGAAGACGTAGGTGACATCGCTCAGGCTGGATCCGAGATGACGCACCAGCTTCACCCGCTGCGCCTCGCCGCCGGACAGCGTCGACGACTCCCGATCCAGGCTCAGGTACCCGAGACCGATGGTCACGAACGACTCGAGCAGCTGCCGGAGCCCGTCCAGCATCGGCCCGACGCCCGAATGCTTGACCCCGGCAACGAACTCGGCGAGATCGCTGATCTGCATCGCCGAACAGTCACCGATCGTCCGCCCGTCCACGGTCACGCTCCGGGCCTCGGCGTTGAGTCGTACGCCGCGGCACTCGGGGCAGGTCTCCTGGCGGATCGCACGCTCGGCGAACGCCCGCGCCTGGCTCTGCATGGACTGCGGATCCTTGCTCAGGTACTGCCGTTTCAGCTTGGTGATCAGGCCCTCGAAGGTCAGATTGCTCTTCCCGACCCGGATCTTGATCGGCTCCTGGTAAAGGAACTGCTGCCAGGTCTCGGCCGGGTAGTCCTTCAGCGGCAGGTCTGGGTCGAACAGACCTGACTGCGCCATGAGTTGCCAGTGCCAGGTGTCGACCGAGTACCCGGGGGCCTTGATCGGCCCCTGGTTGAGGGTCTTCTCGCGATCCACGAGCTCGTCGAGGGTGAACTCGGTGGTCCGCCCGAGGCCTTCGCACACCGGGCACATGCCTTCGGCCCGGTTGAAGCTGAACACCGAGGGCGGCCCGGCGTACGGCGTACCGGCGCGGCTGAACAGGACCCGGAGCATGGTGTGGGCGTCGGTCGCCGTACCGACGGTGGAGCGGGCGTTGGCGCCGATCCGTTCCTGGTCGACGATGATCGCGGCGGACAGGTTCCGCAGGGCGTCCACGTCCGGCCGGCCGAGGCTCGGCATGAAGTTCTGCACGAACGCGGTGTAGGTCTCGTTGATCAGCCGCTGGGACTCGGCGGCGATGGTGTCGAAGACGAGGGAGGACTTGCCGGAGCCGGAGACTCCGGTGAAGACGGTGAGCCGGCGTTTGGGGATGTCGAGCGAGACGCCGCTGAGGTTGTTCTCGCGGGCGCCGCGCACCTGGATGACGTCGTGACTGTCAGCAGGAAGCATCCTTCAATGGTCTCATTGAACCGCCCTTACGAACTTTGCTCCGGGGATGCCTCCTGGCAAGGGGCGCAAACCTTCAACGCCGTCAGGAAGGTTTGCGCGCCACCCGTGCGACCTCGTCGAGCAGATCCTGGAGCTGTCCCGCGAGCTGGGTGCGTGCGGCGGGGGACAGGGATGCGACCAGTTCGGACTCCCGCGTGAGGACCTGGTCGACGGTTCGCTCGATGAGATCGTGGCCGGCCTCGGTGAGCGTGACGACGACCGCGCGGCTCCCGTCGCCGGCGGATCGCCGGGTGACCAGGCCGCTGTCCTCGGCGCGGGCGACCCGCTGCGAGATCGCCCCGGCGGTGACGAGCGTTCGGCGGGACAGTTCGCGCGTACTGAGCTCGTACGGCGTGCCCGCACGCCGCAGCACGCTGAGCAGATCAAGGGTCGCGGGGTCGACGCCGGCGTCCGCCAGCACCCGGCGCCGGTCGTCCGCGAACAGCTTCGCCAGCCGCCACAGGGGAGTGACGATTTCGATCGAGTCGGTCGGCGTACCGGGGCGCTCGCGCTGCCAGGCGCGGGCGATCTCGGCGGCGGGGTACGGACTCGGGGCATCGAGCGGATAGGTGTCGGCCACGGGACCCATGGTACGTTTAGACCTAAATATTTAGAGCTAAACGTGAGGGTGTGGCGATGAGGACGATCGTGGTGACCGGGGGAGCGACCGGGATCGGGCGGGCGACCGCGGAGCGGTTCCGTGCCGACGGTGACGAGGTGGTGATCACCGGGCGGCGCGCCGACGTACTCGCGAAGACCGCCGCGGATCTCGGAGCCAGGGGAGTGGCGTGCGACGCGACTGACCCGGCCCAGGTCGAGCGGCTGCTGGACGAGCTGCCCGAGCGGGTCGATGTCCTGGTCAACAATGCCGGCGGCAACACCGATTTCGGCCGGCCGGACGGCGATCTCGCGCAACTGAAGGCGAACTGGCTGGCGAACCTCGACGCCAACCTGATCAGCGCGGTCCTGACGACGACGGCCCTGGCGCCACGACTCAGCACCGCCGTCGTGCATCTCGGCTCGATCGCCGGCGCCCGTGGACCCGGTTCGTACGGCGCCTCGAAGGCCGCGCTGGCGATGTGGAACGTCGACGCGGCGACCGAGCTCGGGAGGCAGGGCGTGACCTCCAATGTCGTCGCGCCGGGCTTCACCGCCGACACCGAGTTCTTCCAGGGCCGGCTCACCGGCGAGCGTCGCGAGACTCTGCTCCAGGCGACGCTGACCAAACGCGAAGGGCACGTCGACGACATCGCCGGCACCATCCACTTCCTCGCCTCACCGGCCGGCCGTCACCTGACCGGTCAGGTCCTGCACGTGAACGGCGGCGCCCTGGTGACGCGGTAGTCCACGCTGCGTGACAACGTGTGCCAGGTGTGACAATGGGCGGCATGCGTCCCACCGTCAAAGATGTCGCCAAGCTCGCCGGGGTGTCGCCGAAGACGGTGTCGAACGTGATCAACGGCGTCGTCTTCGTACGCCCCGAGACCCGCGCCCGGGTGGAGAGCGCGCTCGCCGAGCTCGACTACGTGCCGAACATGAGCGCCCGCGGTCTGCGCAACGGCCGCTCCGGCATGATCGCGCTGGCGCTGCCCGACCTGCTCCGGCCGTACTCCGCGGAGATCGTCCATCTGGTCGTCGAGCTCGCCCACGAGCGCGGCTGGGGTGTGCAGATCGAGCAGACCGCGGCCGAGCCCAAGCGCGAGTTCGAGCTGCTCTCGAAGGCCCGCGCGTACCTCGTGGACGGCCTGATCCTGAACCCGGTGAACCTCGACGACAGCGCCGTGATGACGGCCGGCCCGCTGCCGCCGCTCGTGCTGATCGGTGACGTCGACCAGGACGTGGTGAGCCAGGTCGCGATCGACAACGTCGCGGCCGCCCGGGACCTGACGAAGCACCTGCTGGCGCAGGGCTGCCGCCGGATCGCGGCCGTCGGTACGCCGGAGGTCCCGCGCGGCTCGAGCGGCGCGGGAGTCCTCGGCGGCTCGGCCGAATCCCCGGGGACGGCGGCGTCGCGGCTGCGGACCGCGGGATATCGCCAGGCGCTCGAAGAGGCCGGCGTACCGATCGATTCGAGCCTGGAGATCAGTCTGGACCGCTGGCGGCCCGAGGGCGCCGCGACCGTGGTGGGGAAGTACCTGGCCGAGCACGAGTTGCCGGACGCGTTCTTCTGCTTCACCGACACGTTGGCCTCCGGCGCCTTGTCCGCACTGTGGAGCGCGGGTGTCGACGTCCCGAAGCAGACGCTGGTGGCCGGGTTCGACAACATCCTCGACAGTCAGTTCATGATCCCGCCGCTGACCACGATCGCGTTCGACCGGCGTGAGTTCGTCGCCGCGGCCCTCGACCTGCTGGCCGAGCGGATGGCGGACAAGGACGCGCCGCCACGCAGGGTGATGATCCCGCATCGCGTCGTGGTGCGCGCCAGCACTACACGCTAACAAGCGGTTTCCCACAAAACTCAACATGAAAGTCTTGTGTGCGCTGTTCCAACGATGTAATCATTCGGTCGATCCGCGAAGGAGACCGTATGACTGAACATTTCTCCCGGCGTACGCTGCTGAAATCCGCAGCAGCGCTCGCCGGTGGTGGGTTGCTCGCCGGGTGCGCGCCCGGCGGGTCGGCAGCGAACCTGAACTACTGGCACCTGTTGACCGGTGGTGACGGGACGGTGATGGCAGGCCTGGTGGACGCCGTCAACGCCGCGAACCTCGGCTTTCGCACGACCCAGACGGTGCTCGCCTGGGGTCCGCCGTACTACACGAAGCTCGCGATGGCGTCGGCCGGCGGCCGCGCTCCGGACGTGGCGATCATGCACGCCTCCCGGATCGCCGGCTACGCGCCCGGCGGCCTGCTCGAGCCGTGGGATCTCGACCTGCTCGCCGAAGCCGGCCTGCGCAAGGAGGACTTCCCGGCCCGCGTCTGGGAGAAGTGCCAGTACGACGGGAAGCTGTACGCGATCGCGCTCGACACGCACCCGTTCGTGCTCTACTACAACACCGATCACGCCGAGAAGGCCGGTGTCACGGAGGCTCTGCACTCGCTGAAGAGCCCGGAGGAGTTCACCGAGGTCGCGACCAAGCTGCAGAAGGTCACCGGGAAGCACGGCCTGTCGTACGGCTACCTCGGTGACGGCGCGCAGATGTGGCGGCTCTGGTACACGCTCTACAAGCAGACCGGCGCCGAGATGACGTTGGTGCCCGGGCAGAAGGCTCAGGTGGACAAGGACGCCGCGGTGCAGACGCTGACCTTCGTCCAGTCGCTGCTCAACGACACGATCGCCTCGCGCAGCGGCGACGGCGGTACGGCGACCAGCGAGTTCCTGCACGGCGAGAGCGGCATGTTCTTCGGCGGGGTGTGGGAGCTCCCGGTCCTGAAGGAAGCGAAGTTGCCCGTCGACGCGGTGCCGATCCCGACCATGTTCGGGACCCAGGCGGCGTACGCGGACTCGCACTCGTTCGTGCTGCCGCGGCAGTCGAAGGTGTCGCCGGAGCGCCGCAAGCACGTGTACACAATGGTGGCCGAGTTGCTGAAGCGGTCGGTGAAGTGGGCCGGCGGCGGGCACATCCCGGCGTACCAGCCGGTCGCGACGAGCGCGGAGTACCAGGCGCTGAAGCCGCAGTCGAACTACGCGGGGATCCCGGCGTACGTGAACTACGACCCGGATGTGTGGTTCAGCGGCGCGGGCAGCGACTTCCAGAACTACTTCGCCGAGAACGTGCAGAACGTGTTCCTCGGCAGTGGTGATCCAGCGGCCGGGTTCGACGGTTTCGTCGCCCGGCTGAACAAGCTGCTCGACCGTCCGCAGCCGGTGTGAGAGAGGAGGCACAGATGTCTACTGCAATCGACACTCCGCCTGCGACGGCGGAGCAGGTCACCGCTCAGGGCAAGGCTCGCGCGAAACGCGGCGAGACCCTGGCGGGTTGGGCGTTCGCGGCGCCGTTCGCCGTACTGTTCGTGCTCTTTCTCGTGGTGCCGGCGATCTACGGCCTGTACCTCAGCTTCACCGGCGAGACGCTGACCGGCGCGGGGAGCGGACTCGTCGGCTTCTCGAACTACGCGGACGCGTTGCGCGACCCGGACATGTGGAAGTCGCTCGGGAACACGGTGTGGTTCACGGTGCTGAGCACGGTCCCGCTCATCGTCTTGTCGCTCGCGTTCGCACTGCTCGTGAACCTCGGCCTGCCGGGGCGCTGGCTGTGGCGGCTGTCGTTCTTCCTTCCGTACCTGCTCGCGTCCACCGTCGTGGTGATGTTCTGGAGCTGGATGTACAACCCGAAGCTCGGGCTCGTCAACGGCGTCCTCGCGGAGTTCGGGATCGCCCCCGTCGCCTGGCTGCAGGATCCGAACGTGGCGATGATCTCGGTCGTGGTCACCACGCTGTGGTGGACGATCGGGTTCAACTTCCTGCTCTACCTGGCGGCGCTGCAGAACATTCCCGAGCAGCAGTTCGAGGCCGCGGCGCTCGACGGCGCGGGCAAGTGGCGGCAGCTGTTCTCGATCGTGATCCCGCAACTGGCGCCGACCACGGCGCTGCTGGTCACGTTGCAGATCCTCGCGTCGCTGAAGGTGTTCGACCAGATCTACATGCTGACCAACGGCGGTCCGGCCGGGACGACGCGGTCGATCGTGCAGTACATCTACGAGTCCGGCTTCACCGGCTACCGGTTCGGTTACTCGTCGGCCATCTCGTACCTGTTCTTCGCGCTCATCGTCCTGGTGTCGCTGGCGCAGTACAAGCTGATCAACCGCAGGAGCGCCGCATGAGCACGTACACCTTGAGCCGTGGAATCAGCCGGGGCATCAAACAAACGCACAAGCCAGGCGAAAACCCCTGGAGCGTGTCCAGAATTGCCGCGCTGCTCGTGCTTGCGGTCCTGGCCGTAACCTGGCTGGTGCCGTTCGCGTGGGCGGTGCTCACGTCGTTGAAGAGCGAGGCGGACGCCGGTGCGTCGCAGATCACACTGAGCCCGCCGGACGGGTTGAGCTTCGAGGCCTACCGCAAGGTGCTGTCGGCGGGCGACATCCCGTCGTGGGCGTGGAACAGCCTGATCACGTCGGTGGCGATCACCTTCGTCACGGTGGCCACGTCGGCGCTGGCCGGGTACGCGTTCTCGCGGGTGAACTTCAAGGGCAAGCGGCTGCTGTACGCCGCGATCATCGCGGCGATCATCATCCCGCCGCAGCTGCTGATCGTGCCGTTGTTTCGGCAGATGCTGGCGTTCAACCTGGTCGACACGTACTGGGGCATCATCCTGCCGCAGGCGTTCGCGCCCGCGATGGTGCTGATTCTCAAGCGGTTCTTCGACCAGATCCCGGTCGAGCTGGAGGACGCGGCCCGGGTCGACGGCGCCGGGCGGCTGCGGGTGTTCTGGTCGGTCGTCCTGCCGTTGTCGCGGCCGATCCTCGCCGCGGTGGCGATCTTCGTGTTCATCGGGGCGTGGAACAACTTCCTGTGGCCGTTCATCGTGACCACGGACGCGGACCTGATGACGTTGCCGGTCGGCCTGCAGACGGTGAAGAGCGCCTACGGGCTGCAGTACGCGCAGAACATGGCGTCCGCGATCCTGGCCGCGCTGCCGCTGGTCGTGGTGTTCCTGTTCTTCCAGCGCCAGATCATCAAGGGCATTGCTACCACTGGCTTCGGTGGTCAGTAACGGCGGCCGGTGAAGGCCGGCAACACAGGCTGGACAGGGATTCCGGCACTCGGGATTCCGGTCACCATCCCTTGAAAACGTCGTCACTCTCAGCGAGGGTTGCCTGATCTATCACTCGGGGAGAGTAACGATGAGAAGGGGGAAGTGTGTCAGCGATGAGTAGGCTCGCCGAGCAGTGCCGTGATGTGAGGAGTCACGGCAACGCGGGACTCGGGCGGGCTGCGATCCAACCGGCGGTGTGTACCGGCATCCACGAGGTGAACTCGTCGATTCCGTCGGTGCGGCCGCGACGCGTGGCGTTGCTCAGACTGAGCAACGGACTGACCACCACGCTACGACTCGGCGACGGTGACACCGCGCCGGCGCCCGGCACTACCGTCTACGTCCGAGGTGGCCGGGGCATGGGTGACGAACCCGCCTCAGGTGGGGTCACCCTAGCGTCAGCGGTCTGAGTCAGTGACTCGCCGGTCTCAGGTGTCCAACGCCCAGCTGAGGCCGGCAAGTCCCTGGACAGGTTCAACGGCTAGCCCTCCGTCGGGTCCGTGAACTCCCGGATCTCGATGGGGGAGTACGGGGCCTCCGGCAGCCGTCCGGCGATCTCGGTCGCGCGCTCCAGACTGCAGTCGACCAGGTAGTAGCCGGCCAGCACTTCCTTCGCCTCGGTGAACGGCCCGTCCGTCACCGTCGGTACGCCGTCCCGCACCCGGACCACGCGCGAGTTGGCGATGGTCAGCGGCCTGTCGTCGACGTGCTCACCGCGCGTCTTCAGTTCGTCGATGAGCTTGCCGTGCTGTTCCATCACCTGGGCGATGCCCGCGGCGTGCAGGGTGTCCCAGGTCTCTTGATTCCCGTAGATCAGCAGCATGTATTTCATTGGCTTGCCTCCATTCACCGGGATACGTCGGAGCCCCGGACGTCTTCTCGACATCCGGGGCTCACGATAGTTGTCACCAGGTGGCACCGGCCGGAGCCCGCACCGTCGTGTTCAGGCGGTTGAACAGGTTGGTGAGGCCGATCATCAGGATGATCGCCGACAGTTCCTTCTCGTCGAAGTGGTCGGCGGCGGCGTTCCAGATCTCGTCGGTGACCGCGGTCGGGTTGTCGGCCAGCCGGGTCGCGGCCTCGGTCATCTCGAGGGCCGCGCGCTCGGCGTCGGTGAACAGGTCGGAGTCCCGCCAGGCGGCGACCTGGTGCAGCCGCTCGTCGGTCTCGCCGTTCTTCAGCGCCGACTTGACGCCGCCGAACACACACGGCGAGCAGCCGTTGATCTGGCTGGCCCGCAGGTGCACGAGTTCGAGCGTCGTACCGTCGGTGCCGGACTGCCCGATCGCCTTGTAGATGTTCTGGATGCCCTTCGTGGCGTCGGGCAGAACCATGGCGGGGTTGGTCATCCGTGCTTGCATGATCGCTTCTCCATCAGGGTTTGGTTGCTTTTCACTCCCTTGACGGATGCTGCGCGGCGGATGTGACAGCGAACCGCAGATCTCTTTCCAGCCGTTCCTCGACAGGCCCCGCGGAGTACTGCGCGGTGAGGCAGATCGGGCCGCTCCACTGCAGTTGCCGCAACGCGGCGAACACGGCGGACCAGTCGGACAGCCCTTCCTCGGCCTCGACGAAGTTTGTCTTCCAGGCGCCGTCCGTCCGGAGGTAATGCACGTTCTTCAGGTTGACGATGCCGAGGCGGTCCGCGCCGAGCTCCAAAGTCACCGCGGGATGGTCACCGGCGAGCGCGTCGTGCGCGGCGTCCCACACGAGCTTGAACCGATCGGGCAGCCCGTCGAGCAACTGCAGTACGCCGAGCGTCGACGACACGTATCGCCCGTGATGCGGTTGCACCCCGACCTGTACGTCGTACCGCTCGGTGAGTACTGCGGCGTCCTCGAGCAGCTCGCGGTTGCGCCGTACGGAGGCGGCGTACCCGTCGAGGCCGAGGTCGGCCATGATCCGGATCATCGGGACGCCGGACTCCGCGCAGGCGGCGAAGACCTGCTCGGACAGGTCGCTCGCGACGCTGATCGGTTCGATGCCCTCGGCCCGTAACTGGGCGGTGAACTTCGGCAGCTCGGCCTCGGCGCTCGCCGGTGTCACGTACGCCGTGTCGCGGACCGGGACCTCGGCGCCGGCGAACCCGAGTCCGGAGATCAGCCGGCCGAGTTCGTCACCGGGCAACCCGAGCCAGGGTTTGGTGAAGACGGACCACAGATACATCAACGACCTCCCAGGCCACTCATGGTGATGCCACGGACGAACCAGCGTTGGGTAAGGAAGAACAGGATGATCAGAGGCACGGTGGTGACGGTGGCCGCCATCAACAGCAGGTTCCACTGGGTGCCGTTGGTGTCCTGGAACACCTGCAGGCCGACCGAGGCGGTCCGGGTCGCGTCGCTGTTGGAGATCACCAACGGCCACAGCAGGTTGTTCCACTGCCCGATGAACTTGAACACCGCCAGCGTCGCGATGGCGGGCACCGCGAGCGGCACGATGACGCGGACGAACGCCTGCCACCGGTTGGCGCCGTCCAGCCGGGCGGCCTCTTCGTAGTCGCGCGGGATACCGAGGAAGAACTGCCGGAGCAGGAACACCCCGATCGCGGTGAACGCGTGCGGCAGGATCATGCCCGGCCAGGTGTCGATCCCGTGCAGCTTCGCGACCAGCACGAACTGCGGGATCAGCGTCACCTGCGACGGGATCATCAGCGTCGCGAGGTAGATACCGAACAGCCAGCTGCGGCCGGGGAAGCTCAGCCGCGCGAACGCGTACGCCGCGAGCGCCGCGGTGACCGTTTCGAGCAGCGTCGTACCGGCGGCGAAGTAGATCGTGTTCAGCAGGTACTTGCCGAGCGGGACCAGCTCGAACGCGCGGGTCAGGTTCTCGGGATGCCAGCTGCTCGGCCAGAACGACGGTTTCGCGGCCATCGACTCGCCGTCTGACTGGAACGCGACGAGCACCATCATGACAACCGGGACCAGCGTGATCGCGGTGACCAGGAAGCAGGTGAAGACAATGAGTTTGCGCCGGATCTCAGTTGTCATAGTGAACCAACTTCCGCTGGAACAGGAACTGGCCCGCGGTGATGATCACGATGAACGCGAACAGGACCAGCGACTGCGCGGCGGCGTATCCCTGGTCGTAGTTCTCGAAGCCGGTCCGGTAGATGTACATGACCAGCGTGGTGGTGCGGGTACCCGGGCCGCCGTTCGTCATGATCAGCGCCTGGTCGAAGACCTGGAACGATCCGATCACCGACGTGACGATCACGAAGAACAGCGCGGGGGACAGCATCGGCAGCGTGATGTGCCGCAAGCTCTTCCACGGCGACGTACCGTCCACCCGGCCCGCTTCGTACAGTTGCTGCGGGATCGCCTGGAGGCCGGCGAGGAAGACGACCATGCCGAAGCCGAAGCTCTTCCAGACGCTCATCAGGATCAGCGCGGGCATCGCCCAGGTGTCGGAGATCAGCCAGGCCGGGCCGGTGATGCCGAACCGTCCGAGCACGGCGTTCACCAGGCCGTCGTGCGGGATGTAGAGCCAGATCCAGACGAACGCGACCGCCACCGTGATGGTTGCGTACGGCAACAGGAGCAGGCTGCGGAAGACGGCGATGCGGCGCAGCCCGGAGTTGAGCAGGAGGGCGAGCAGCAGGCTGACGAGGATGGTCAGCGGGACGCTCACCAGCGTGAAGTACGCCGTACTGCCGAGCGCTGACCAGAACGTCGGGTCGGGGCCCAGGCGGGCGAAGTTGTGCACGCCGGCCCAGGTGGGCGCGCTGAACAGGTTCCAGTTGAGCAGCGAGATGACGCCCGCGGCGAGGACCGGTCCGGCGGTGAAGATCAGGAAGCCGATGAGGCTGGGCAGGATGAAGAGCCATGCCGTGAGCGCCTCCCGGCTGCGCCAGCGCGGCGGCGGGGCTTGTCTGGTCTGTGCCGGTGTCGTGATGGCCGGTGCGGTCTCGATGGCCACTGTGCTCACCCCTTCCTGCCTGTGGCTTGGCGGACGGTGTCGAGATGCTGCCGCATCAGTACGTCGAGGCGCGGCGTCAGGCCGGTGATGGCTTCCGCGACGCCGACCTGGCCGAGGAACGTGCGCGGAAGATCCTGACCGAGCAGCTGCTTGACCTGGTTCCAGTTCGTGGTGACGTCGAAGGCGTGGCCGCCGGCGATCTTGCCGGCCAGGATGTCCTGGACGATCCCGAGATTGTCGGGCGGCGGCTGGAACGCGCTGCCGGCGCTGAGCCGGGCCGGGTTGTTGCGGCCGGCCTTGGCGTAGATGTCGAGCGCGCCGGTGCTGGTCAGGGTCTTGAGCAGCTTCCACGCGAGGTCGAGCTCGGCGCCCTCGCGGACCCCCGATGGAATCGCGAAGCTGGATCCCGAGACCCGCGGCGTACTCCCGTTCGCGCCGGCCGGGAACGGGATGATGTCCCAGTCGAACTTGGCCTTGCGGGCGTTCACGACCTGCCACGGCCCGTTCTGCATGAACGCGACGTTGCCCTGCATGAAGTTGGACAGGGAGCTCTCGGTGACCAGGTTCTTGATCGGCGGCGTGACCTTGTCCTTCACGAACAGGTCGATGACGAACTGCAGCGCCTCCATCGCCTCGGGGTCCTTGAGCGCGCTGCGGCTCGCGTCGGCGCTCATCACGTTCCCGCCTGCGCAGTAGACCCATGACACCAGGTCGTCGATGGCCGGCGCGCAGGTGAAGCCGTACTGCTCGCCGGGTTTCGTGAGCTGCTTGGCGAGGTCGCGGAACGTTGCCCAGGACATCGGTTCGGTGCGGGACGGCAACGGGATGCCCTGCTTCTTCAGCAGGTCCTTGTTGTAGTACATGACGGTCGGGGCGACGTCGAACCCGATCGCGTACGTCTTGTTGTTGAAGCCCGAGATCTTCCGGCTGGTGTCGTAGAAGTCGTCGAGTTCGAAGTCGGGGTCGGCGGCGATCAGGTCGTCGAGCGGCCGGTGCGCCCCGCGCGCGGCGTACGTCGGGATCAGGGTGCCGTTGAGCGCGGTGACGAGGCTCGCCGTACCGCTGACGAGTTGCAGGTCGAGTTTCGTCGGGTAGCCGCTGGACGGGGTCAAGGTGGCCACGGACTTCACGCCCAGCTGCTGCTCGACGTACTTGCCGAAGTCCTCCCAGACCTTCTTCTCGGCGGCACTGCTCGACCACATCGCCCAGGTGGCGGTGCCGTCCGGCGGCCCCGACGAACATCCGGCCGCGACGGCCCCGACACCGGCCAGGCCGGTCAGCTCGAGAAACCTGCGGCGGGTCAGGTTGGTCCTCATGGTTCTCCTCACCGATAGAGCAGGTCGATCGACTCGGCGCGGATGCGCTCCTCGTCAACCTCGACGCCCAGTCCAGGGGCGGTGGGGACCGTTGCGACGGCCTTGGTGATGCTCAGCCCGTCCACGTACAGATCGGTCAGCAGTTCCGGCCCGTTGAGTTCGGCGGGCAGGGCGAGCTCGAGCTGACTGAACACGTGCAGCGCGGCGGCGAACGCGACTCCGCAGTCGGTCAGGCCGCTGGCGAGCAGTTCGACGCCGCCCGCCAGCGCTGTCTGGGCGGTCTTCAGGGCGTTCCGCAGGCCGCCAGACTTGCAGACCTTGACCACGACCAGGTCGGCGGCGTTCAAGCGGATCGCGCGGGCGAGGTCCTGGGCGGAGAAGCTGCCTTCGTCGATGGCGACCGGGAGGCCGATGAGCTCGCGCACCCGCTGCATCGCGAGGGTGTCGGTGCTCGGGACGGGTTGCTCGACGCAATGCACCGTCCGGATGTGGTTGATGCGGTCTTGCAGCTGCTTGAGGGCGCTCGGGCGGTAGGACTGGTTGGCGTCCAGCCACAGCGGTTTGCCGTCGGCAACTTCCGCGACGGTCTCGATCGCGGCCGTGTCCGCGTCCAGGTCGCCGCCGATCTTGACCTTGTACCCCGCATAGTCCGACGACTGGAGTGCGTGTTCGCGGACCGTCTCCTGGTCCCCGACCCCGATGGCCGAGCAGAGCGGGATCTCGTCGTGGATCTTGCCGCCGAGCAGCGCGTGCACGGGCACGCCGGCGAGCTTGCCGGCCGCGTCGTGCATCGCGACGTCGACGGCGGCGCGGGCGAACGGGAAGCCGTTCGAGACCGCGGGGCTGAGGCGCTTGGCGGCGCGCTGGTGGAAGAGCTCGACGTCGAACGGGGTGAGTTCGAGAAGGATCGGGGCGAGGTGGCGGCGGATGACGACGGCCATCGTCTCGGCGGTCTCGTAGCTCCAGCTGGGGAGCGCTCGTTGCTCTCCCCAGCCGACCACGCCGTCCTCGGTGGTGAGCTTCACGAAGATCACCGCGCCGGCCTGGTCGGGGGCGGCGTCCGGTGAACCGACGGCGCCGCTGCCGAGGACGAACCGGCGCGCGAACGGCACCGCGACCGCGAAGACCTCGACCTGAGTGATGCGGGACATGATGATCGGTCCTCTCGGTCAGGCGGCGATGGACCAGAGGGTGGGGTCGACGAAGCTCGGGCCGCGGGTGCCGTCGTCGAGCCATTGGAGGGCGTCCTTCAGCACGTAGCCCGCGAGCGCGAGATGACCCTCGGCGGTGTCGCCGGCGATGTGCGGTGTGAGCAACAGGTTCTCCGCGCGGAGCGCGCTCTCGGCCAGTGTCGGCGGCTCCGGATCGTAGACGTCGAGCGCCGCGTAGATCCGCCCGGAGACGGCATGTTCCAGCAGCGCCTGCTGCTCGATCGCCGGACCGCGCGAGGAGTTGATCACGACCGCGCCGTCCGGAAGCCGCTCGATCAGCGCGCGCGAGATCATGCCCTTCGTCTCCGGCACGTTCGGCACATGGATCGAAAGGAAAGCGCTCTCGGCCGTTTCCGGCAGCTCGGCCAGCCGGACCCCGAGCTCCGCAGCGCGCTCGGCGCTCAGGTACGGGTCGTACACGACCACGTCGCACCCGAACGGCTTGAGCAGCATGATCAGCGCCCGCGCCGTACTGCTCGCGCCGATGATCCCCACCTTCGCGCCGGCCAGCTCGTGCCCGCGATACGCCGTCTGCTTCCACCCGCCGCCGCGGACCGCGCCGTCGAACCGGGCGAGCCGCCGGGCCAGCGTGAGCATCGACGCCAGGCAGTACTCGCCGACGGACCACGCGATCCGCGGACCGGCCGAGAACACCCCGACGCCCTGGTCGAGGATGACCGGGTCGATCAGGTTCTTCACGGTGCCCGCGGCGTGCGCGACGACCTTCGGGCCGTTACCGTCGGCCCACAGTTCCTTGCCGAGGTGCGGCGTACCCCAGCTGGTCAGCAGTACGTCCGCGCCTGCCGCCAGCTCGGCGACGGCGGCCGGGTCGAGCGCCGGCGGCTTCGCGAGCGATCCCTCGCCGACGGTGTGTCGCGGCTCGGCCCACACCACCTCGAAGCGGTCCTCGAGCAACCGGCGAGCGTCCGCGTCGACCACGTCGTCGGCACGTTCCGGGGACATCAGCGCGGCAAGTCTGGGCGCGGGATTCGACACCGTGTTCGACACCATGTTCGACACCGTGGAAGCTCCTTCAGCTGGACGTGACTCCGACGGTAGGCGCTTTCCGTTATGCCGGTCCAAGCCTATTTACGTATGGACCGATACCGTGCTTGCATAGGCCGCCATGGACGTGTCGCTCCAGCAACTCCGTGGATTCGTCGCCGTCGCCGAGGAACTGCACTACGGCCGGGCCGCCCAGCGCCTGAACCTGACCCAGCCGCCGTTGACCCGCCAGATCCAGGGCCTCGAACGCACGCTCGACGTTCGCCTCTTCGATCGCACCGGCCGCGGCGTCCGGCTGACGGCGGCCGGGGGAGTCTTCCTCGAGCACGCCCGCCGGGTGCTGGCGCTGCTGGAAGTCGCACCGGAGGCGACCCGGCGTGCCGCGGACGGGACGACCGGGACGCTCCGCCTCGCCTTCACCGCGATCGGTGCGTACGCCGTACTCGCCGACTTCCTGACCATGGTCGGGAAGCGGACGCCCGGGGTGACGGCCGAGCTGACCGAGTTGGTGAGCCCGGCACAGTTCGAGGCACTGGCGAATCTGGAGATCGACCTCGGCCTGGTGCGCCCGCCGATCCCGGCGCAGTTCGAGTCGCTGCTGGTGCATTCGGAGGACCTGGTCCTCGCCGTACCCGCCGCGCATCCACTGGCGGTGGGCGACCGGGCGGTGTCGCTGGTGGACGTGACCGACGACTACATCGGGTACAGCCCGGAGGGATCGCAGTACCTGCACGACATCTGCGCGGCGATGATCGGCATGGATCGCTACGCCGTCAGCCAGCTGGCGTCGCAGGTGCCCACGATGCTGGCGCTGGTCCGCGCCGGCCTCGGGTGTGCGTTGATCCCGCGCTCCATCATGGCGATGGGCGTCGAAGGCGTCCGCTATCGCGAACTCGACGCGGCCGACGCGCACTCGGTCACCCTGCACGCGTGCTGGAGCCCGGACAATCCGAACCCGGCCCTGCAGCGTCTGGCCGAATCGCTGCGGCTGGACCCGCATCTCGCGACTTGACCTAGAGCGAACTCTAATTCGTACGCTCGACGGTATGAGTGCACAACACAAGATCGGCTCGGGTTTCGGGCACGACAGCACCGCGGACGACGTACTGGCCGGGATCGACCTCACCGGCAAGCTCGCGATCGTCACCGGTGGATATTCCGGTCTCGGCCTGGAGACCACCAAGGCGCTGGCGAAGGCCGGCGCGCAGGTCGTCGTCCCGGCGCGGCGCCCGGATGCGGCGCGGGAACTTCTGGGTGACCTCGCCGAGGTCGACGAACTGGACCTGGGCTCGCTGGAGAGTGTGAAGGCGTTCGCCGAGCGGTTCCTGGCGTCGGGCCGGTCGGTGGACATCGTGATCGACAACGCGGGCATCATGGCGTCGCCGGAGACGCGGGTCGGGCCGGGGTGGGAGGCGCAGTTCGCGACCAACCACCTGGGGCATTTCGCGCTGGTGAACCGGTTGTGGCCGGCCATCTCGGCTGGTGCCGCGGACGGTGGCGCGCGGGTCGTGTCGGTGTCGTCGACCGGTCATCGGCGGTCGGACATCCGGTGGGACGATCTCGAGTTCCGGCTGGGGTACGACAAGTGGGAGGCGTACGGGCAGGCGAAGACGGCCAACGTGCTGTTCGCCGTCCAGCTCGATGCCCTCGGCAAGGACTCCGGCGTCCGGGCGTTCGCGCTGCATCCCGGTGGGATCCTGACCCCGCTGCAGCGGCACCTGGAGAAGCAGGAGATGGTCGACTTCGGCTGGATCGACGAGGACGGCAACGCGTTGAACCCGGCGTTCAAGAGCCCGGAGCAGGGCGCAGCGACGCAGGTCTGGGCGGCGACGTCGCCGCAGCTCGATGGGCTCGGCGGAGTGTTCCTGGAAGACTGCGAGGTCGCCGAGGTGTCGAGCGACGAAGCGCCAGGGGTACGCCCGTATGCGATCGACCCTGCTGCGGCTGAGCGGCTTTGGACGGTGTCGGCGCAGCTCACCGGGGTGAACGCGTTCGGGTAGGCTGCTTCGGCTGTGGGGGTTCCCTCTTCTGCTGTCGAGCTCGGCCCCGTTGTCGAGCGGTTGCGCGCGTCCGGTTGTGTGTTCGCCGAGGACGAGGCTGCGCTGATCGCCGAGACCGCGCGCGACGCGGCCGAGCTCACCGCGATGGTCGACCAGCGGGTCGGCGGGTTGCCGTTGGAGTACGTCGTCGGCTGGGCCTCGTTCCGCGGGTTGCGGATCGCGGTCGATCCCGGGGTGTTCATCCCGCGTCGGCGTACCGAGTTCCTGGTGGCCGAGGCGCTGCGGGTCACCGTCGCGGGTTCGGTCGTGGTCGACCTCGGCTGCGGCACCGGGGCCTTGGGTGCCGCGGTCGCGGCCGAGTGCGAGGTACCGCTGTACGCCGCTGACATCGAGGCGGCCGCGGTGCGTTGTGCTCGCCGGAACCTGGAGCCGTTCGCCGGGACGGTGTTCCAGGGCGACTTGTTCGCGGCGTTGCCGGAGCGGTTGCGGGGCGAGGTCGACGTACTGCTCGCGAACGTGCCGTACGTGCCGACCGACGAGATCCGGCTCCTCCCGCCGGAGGCCCGGCTGTACGAGCCGCGCGTCACGCTGGACGGCGGCCCGGACGGCCTCGCGACACTGCGCCGCGTGGTCGCCGGCGCCGCCGAATGGCTGAAGCCCGGCGGCCACCTGTTCGTCGAGATGAGCGATCACCAGGCACCGCTCGCGCGGGCGGTGATGATCTCGCAGGGATTGGATGCCGAGATCACCACGGATGACGACCTCGGCTCGAACGTTGTCCGCGGCACTCAGTCCGCCGGGTAGCCGGCGAGGGACGGCGCGAGCAGGTCGAATGCACGACGGCCTTCCTCGGCGACGATGCCGGCGATGTCCGCGGTGGGGAGACCCGCGAGCGTGAGGTCCTGGATGCGCTGGAACAGGATGCGGTGCACCGCGCCGAGCAACCCGGCGGCCGTTCGTACGGCGATGTCGTCCGGCTCTGCGCCGGCTGACTGCGCGAGGGCGGCGGCCAGGGCCTGCTCGCGTTGATCGTGGAGACTGCGCAGGCAGACGGTCAGCGTGGGACTGTCGGCGATCATCCGGGTGAACTCCGGTCCGGCGAATCCTGCCACCGGATCCTGCGCGGCGACCGCGGCCTCGAACGCGCGGCGGAGCGCCGTGTACGCCGATTCGCCTGCCTGGCGTGTGGTCACCGCGTCGGCCAGTGAGGCGACGAACGCGGCCTGATGGTCGAGGGCCAGATCCTCCTTGCGGGCGAAGTAGTTCGTCACGGTCTTCTTCGCGACCCGGGCCGCGGCGGCGACCTCGGCGATGGTCGTCTCCTCGAAACCCTGCGCGATGAAGAGCCGCGTGGCCTGGTCGGAGATCAGTTGCCGCGTCTCCTGCTTCTTGAGCTCGCGCAGCCCGAGGGGAGCGGTCGTCGTGGTGTCCATGGCCGCAATCATACCCTCGGTGTAAAAGTATGTTGACACTAGCTACGATCCCTGGCTAAAGTTACTCCCGTTGTAAAAATACTCCGAAGGGAAGTAGTGGATGCCTACTCCGAAACACGGTGCGGCCGGCCCGGCGTTCGTCCGCCGCGGCGACCGACGGCGGACGGCGCAGACCCGCGTCGTGCGTTACCAGCAGCCGGTGGCCCGCCGCCTCACCACGCGGCGCGGCAACCGCTGATCGCAGTTCGTCCGTTCACCGAGTTCTCCGGAAGGAACCCATGAAGATCAACGCATCCACCCTCTCGCTGACCGTCGACGACGTCGCCGCCTCGCACACCTTCTTCACCAAGCACCTCGGGTACGCCGAGGAAGTCGCGGCCGAAGGGTTCGCGAAACTCACCCGCGACGACGACGCCGTCGATGTCGTCCTGCTGCAGCGCGGCATCGAGATCCTGCCGCCCGAGCAGCGTGACCAGCGCGCCTCGGGCCTGATCCTGGCGTTCACGATCAGCGGCATCGAGGCCGAGGAGCAGCGCCTGCGCTCCGAAGGCGTCACGATCTCGATGCCGCTGCGCGAGGAGCCCTGGGGCGAGAAGCTGTTCCAGGTCACCGACCCCAACGGCGTCGTCGTACAACTGGTCGAGTGGACGACGCCGGCTTAGACCCGGCGTTGTACATGGAGCAGGTACTCCCGGCGGTTGAGGGGGTCGTGGTCGGTGCGCGGGCGTTCCGGGACCGGGCCGGTCACCGGTTGGTAGCGCTCGAACGCCGACTCCAGGACGCCCTCGCCGCGGGTCAGGGCGGGAAGTTGCTGCTCGAGTTCGTACACGGCGGTCGCGGGAATTTCTCCTTCCAGGGTTGAGGTTTCCGCGGCCAGCGCAGGGACCTGCGGGATCGCCCGGAGCCGGGCGAGGGCCGCGAGTACGGCGCGGGTCGTGTCGGTCGGGATCTCCAGGCGGAAACGGTGCATCGGCTCGTGGACCGACGTACCCGCTTCCTGAAGTGCGGTCATCAGGACCAGCGGGGTGAGGAACCGGAAGTCGCCGGCCGTGCTGGACATGCTCTTGTCGAACACGGCATGGGCGTGACTCTGGCGCGCGGAGTACCCCGAGTGCGTCATCACCACCCGGGCGTCCGGGATCTGCCAGCCGTGGATGCCCTGGTGCAGGGTTTCGCGGACGGTTTCCTCGACGGCCTTGATGAACGCGTACGGCATCGAGCCGAGTTCGACCGCCAGTTCGAAGGTGACGCCGGCGTTGACCGGTGCCGCCTCGACGCGGAGGCCGACGGTGGCGAGGAACGGGTTGGCGTCCTTCTTGTTGAACTCGACCGCCTGCCCGGTGCCGGCGATCCGCTCGATGCAGATCGTGGTGGTCTCCCGGAAGTCGACCTCGATGCCGAAGTCGGTCGCGAGCGTCGACTCGATGACCTCCTTCTGGACCTCGCCGTACAGGGAAACGTAGGTTTCCTGACGCAGGTCGTCCTGGCGGAGGTTGATCAGCGGGTCCTGCTCGGCCAGCTGGGTGAGTGCGACGCGGAGGTTGCCCTTGTCGGAACGCTTGCGCGGGGTGATGACCGTTTCGAGCGTGGGCGGAGAGAACGCCGGTGCGGAAACAACGTGCTGTTCCGTTGCGGAAACGTTCCGGAAATCGGTCAGGGTGTCGCCGATGCGGATTTCCGCGAGTCCCCAGAAGCGGCCGATCTGGCCCGCGTGGATCGCGGCCGCGGGGCCTTCGCCGACGACCTCGAGCGCGGTGATCTTCCCGTCCGCGGCGCCGTACCGCACGCGCTCGCGCACCTGGGTGGTGCCGGAGAACATCCGGACGTAGGCGATCTTCTCGCCGGCCGGTCCGCGTTCGACCTTGAACACGGTGCCGTCGAGCGGTACGCCGGTGGTCCGGGCGCGGGGGAGCAGTTCCCGGATGCCGTCGGCGAGCGCTTCGGTGCCCGCGCCGGTGATCGCGGAGCCGAAGTACACCGGCTGGACGATCGCCCGGTGCGTCTGCGCGACGAGTGCCTCGTGCAACGACAGCGGCTCGTTGTCGACGTACCGCTGCAGCAGCGCGTCGTCGTGCCGGGTGAGGACCTCCAGGAGGGTGTCCTCCTGCACGATGGGTTTGAATGCCGCCTCGGAGGTTCCGAGGTACGCCGCCTCGCCCATCGGGACGATCTCCCGGGTGAGCTTCGCGGCGATCTCGCGCAGTACGCCGTCGTACCGCGCGCCGGGCCGGTCGAGTTTGTTGACGAAGATCAGGGTGGGGATGTGCAGGCGTTGCAGGGTGCGCATGAGCACCCGCGTCTGTGCCTGGACGCCTTCCACCGCCGAGATCACCAGCACCGCGCCGTCGAGCACGCTCAGCGCGCGCTCCACCTCGGCGATGAAGTCCGGGTGTCCCGGGGTGTCGATCAGGTTGATACCGACGTCGCCGATCGTGAACGCGGCGACCGCGGACTTGATCGTGATCCCACGCTGCCGTTCGAGCGCGAGTGAGTCGGTCTGGGTGCTTCCGTCGTCGACGCTCCCGACCTCGTCGATGACACCGGCGGCGTACAGCAGCCGCTCGGTCAGGCTGGTCTTTCCGGCGTCAACATGCGCCAGGATCCCAAGATTCAGTACTTCCACGCCGCTTCATGTCCTTAGAACAGATGCCAAAGGTCTCCGCAACAGCCATGAAGCGAGGTCGCACAACGGACTCCTTTGAATGACACCTGCTCGTTCGGTACGCCCCGAGTACACCAACCCTCCCCACCCGCGACAAACCATTTAGCCCCCGCCTACACCTAGGCTGACGCAGGTGCTCGACCCCACCGCGCTCGCAACACCCCACGTCGGTCCCGTCATCAGCGCCACACCGGTGAACGGGTTCGTCGGCAACCAGACCTTCCGCCTGGAAACACGCGCTGCCGTCTATTACTTGAAGACCGGCGCAACGGTGGCCGAGGAGGCCGGCGCGTGCCGGCGCGCGCGATCGGTCGGCGTACCTGCGCCTGAGGTGATCGCGTCGTCTCCCGACTACTTGCTCACGCGAGAGCTTCCGGGCCGCCCACTCGAGGCCGACTCACCGAACCATGGCGCCGTCCTGCGGACGGCGGGAGAGTGTGTGCGGCGCGTGCACACGATCGTCGACCCATCGGTGTCCTGGGCCGACCGCCTGCTGGGTGTGCTGGACGGCCTCGACGTCCTCCCGGACCGGCTCTCGGCGCGCGTGCGGGAGGTGACGCCGAAGTTCATCGAGAGTGTCGCGGGCGTGACACCCGCCTTGCTGCACGGCGACCTGCATCTGCGCCACCTACACGCAACCGGTGCCGAGCTGACCGGGATCCTCGACTGGGGCGACACGACGTACGGCGACCCGCTGTTCGACCTCGCCCGGATGTCCATGGCCGGCCCGGCGGCGACGACCGCCTTCCTGACCGGCTACGGCGCCATCGACGCACCGCCCCGGACCCTCTCGATGTACCGCGTGCTCTGGTCGCTCATCGCCTTACAGGCCGAGCACGCAGCGGGCGGCGACTGGTTCCAGCCGCACCTCGACACGATCGCGCGGGAGCTCAGTTGATCAGGGTGCCGAGGGGAGTGCCGTTGAGGATGGCGGAGGCGGCGCCGGGGCGGTCTATGTCGAAGACGTGGAGGGGGAGGTGATGGTCGCGGGCGAGGATGAAGGCGGTTTGGTCCATCACGCCGAGGCCGCGGTCGATGACCTCGGCGTAGCTGAGGTGGTCGAACCGGCGGGCGTCGGGGTGCTTGTTCGGGTCGGCGTCGTACACGCCGTCGGTGCCGTTCTTCGCGACCAGCAACGCGTCCGCCTCCAGTTCCACGGCGCGCTGCACCGACGGGTAGTCGGTGGTGGTGAACGGCTGTCCGTTGCCGCAGGCAAGCAGGACGATCGAGCCCTTCTCCAGGTGCCGGAGCGCGCGCAGCCGGATGTACGGTTCGGCCAGGTTGTCGATCGGGATCGCGGTCATCAGCCGGACGCCGTGCGCGCCGAGCGCCGCGAGCCGCCCGCGCAACAGGACCGCGTTGATGACGGTGCCGAGCATGCCGATGTTGTCCGCCTCGACCCGGTCGATACCCCAGTCGTCCGCGCGGTTGCCGCGGAACACGTTCCCGCCACCGACGACGACCGCGACCTGGACGCCGGTGGCGCGCAGCGCGATCACCTCGGTCGCGAGATGCGTGAGCCGGTCACTGGCGAAACCGAACTCGCTGGGGCCGGCGATCGCCTGGCCGGACAGCTTGAGGACAAGCCTGCGGTACATGCCGCTCCGATCTGTTAGGCGGAAGGCACACCCGATCCCGGCGTACCGCCAGCACATCTATCACGGGCCGGTTCCGCCGTGCGCCGCGATCTGCGACGCAGACCTGTCGGTGCGGAGTCCTAGCCTTGGGGGATGGATGAGTTGCAGGACTGGCGGAAGCTTGCGCAGCGGCTGCACGCGCGGTTCTTGATCGATGCGTATGCGGACGGCGTGCGTTTCGTGGCGGCGGTCGGCGAGGTGTGTCAGGACGTCGGGCCCGAGGTGCGGCTCGGCGAGACGTTCGTGGACGTCGCGACTCGTGACGCGGAACTCGCGGGACGGATCAGCGCGGTCGCGGCCGAGCACGGTCTGACTGCCGACCCGTCGGCTGTGGCGCAGCTCGAGATCGGGCTGGACACGGCGGATCTGGTCGAGGTCGGGCCGTTCTGGGCCGCGGTGCTCACCGGCAGCACGGACTCCTTCCAGGGCAACGACATCATCGACCCCACGGGCCGCGTCGCCGCCCTGTGGTTCCAGGGCACGACACCGCACGAGACGCCTCGCCAGCGGTTTCATCTCGACCTCTGGCTGCCACCGGAGGTCGTGCCGGGGCGGATCGAGGCGGCGCTGGCTGCCGGCGGGAAGGTCGTGTACGACGAGGAGGCGCCGGCGTTCATCGTGCTCGCGGATCCCCAGGGCAACAAGGTCTGTCTGTGTATGTCGGAGGGCCGCTAAAACGGGAGCGTAGTACGTCGGTGCTCTGCTACGGTCGTGCTGAATCGAGGAGGTGCGTCATGGCTTGCAAGGTGATCCGGTTCCGCGCCATTCCCTCCTTGGCTGCTGCCTGCTGACAGCTCTTCCCGGACCGATTGGTGCGTCGCGGCGTCTGGCCGCGGATCACGTGCGCCCTCGAACAGGTGCGCACTCCGTGCCGATCGAACCGGAGATCCCTCATGTCCTCCGTGGACATTCAGCTGCATACTGCCCTCGCACGCGCCGTCGCCGGCGTCCCGCATCACGAACTCCGCGGCCGAGTCGCCGCGCTCTCACACCGCTACCGCACCGACCAGGTCGGCGACACGACCCCAGGAATGCGCGACGGCCTCGATGCCCTTGCGTACGCCGTCGTCCGCATGCCGGCCACCTTCCGCGCGCTGCACGCCGCGCTCTCGACTGTGGAGCACCAGCCGACCACTCAGGTGGATCTCGGCGGCGGAACGGGCGCCGCCGCCTGGGCCGCCGCCGCACTCTGGCCGTCCGTCACCACCGAGATCGTCGAACGCCAACCCGCCGCGCTTCACCTCGGCAAACAACTTGCCGCAGGCACCTTCCCGCACGACTGGCGCTGGACCACCGGCGACCTCCGCGACTGGACGTCGCCGACCTCGGTCGATCTGATCACGATCGGCTATGTGCTGAACGAGCTGACCGACGAAGCCCGCAGCGATCTGATCCGCGCCGCCGGCCGGCGGGCGAGGACGATCGTCGTCGTCGAACCGGGCACGCCAAGCGGCCACCGCCGTACCCTCGACGCTCGTCAGCTCCTGATCGAGCAGGGATTCGCGATCGCGGCGCCCTGCCCGCACCAGGGGCCGTGTCCGGTGGACTGGTGTCACTTCGCCGTGCGGCTTCCACGTACCGAATTGCACCGGACGATGAAGGACGCCACCCGCAACTACGAGGACGAGAAGTTCGCGTACGTCGTCGCGACCCGCGGGCCGGTTCAGCCCGCCGCGGCGCGCGTACTGACCCGGCCCATCCGTCGCAAGGGCCAGGTCGTCCTGGACCTGTGCACCGCGACGGGTACGGCGGAGCGCGTCGTCGTACCGAAGTCCTCTCCGTCGTACCGGACCGCTCGGAGCGCGTCGTGGGGTGACGAGTCGCCGCCGATCAGGAGATGACCAGGCGGGTGATCGATCCGTCGGTCAGCGTGAAGGTGAAGTCCAGGTCGGCAGTGCCGCCCGGGAAGTTGCCTTCGAGGTGATGGGTCGCGACGTAGGTCTGTTCGTCGACCTGGCGGGTGCCGGTGAGTTCGGTCGTGTAGCTGTACTCACTGGCCGCGCTCGCCAGCCAGGCGCGGATCTCGTCGCGGCCGCGATAGGTCTTGCCGTCGTTAGTGACCTCGGCGTCGTCGGCGTACCAGCGCATCGCCGCGGGGACGTTCCGGGTGACATGGCTGATCAGGTACTTCGTGATGGTGTCAGGCAGCATGGCGATGATGTTGCGGCCTCTCGGTGGGGGAGACGCAAGGAGTTGACTCTCTCCCCGGGGGAGGGTGCAGGCTGAACGCGTGCGGAGCGGACTGACGATCGGCGAGTTCGCGCGGGCGACGCATCTGAGCGTGCGCACGCTGCGGCGGTACCACGAGAACGGGCTGCTCGAGCCGGCGGCTGTCGACCCGTCGAGCGGCTACAGGTACTACTCCGTCGAGCAGATCCCGTCCGCTCAGGTGATCCACCGGTTGCGCGAGCTCGACGTACCGCTGGCGGAGGTCGGCAAGATCATCGCGACCGACGACCCGGGGCGGCGCGCGGAGCTCGTCGCGGTCCACCTCGAACGGCTGCAGGAGACGCTCGAACGGACCCGAGCGGCCGTGACTTCGCTGCAACGGCTGCTCAGGCCCGCTCCAGGGGACCTCGAGGTCCAGCTCCGCTCGGAGCCCGCCAGATTGGTTGCCGGCATCACCGACATTCTGAGCCTGGACGAGGTTCTCCCGTGGTACGACGGTGCGATGGCCGAACTGGATGCTGCCGTGGCGAGGCCGGTCGGTCCGCCCGGCGGGCACTACGACGACGAACTGTTCGCCGAGGGCCGCGGGACCGTGCTCGTCTACTACCCCGTGTCCGAGGCGCCGTCGCTCGGCCGCGTGCGCCCGGTCGAACTGCCCGCCGCCGAGCTCGCAGCCACGATTCACCGTGGACCCCACGACGACATCGACGTCACCTACGGTCGGCTTGCGACCTGGGTACACGAGCATGCCCTCGCCGTTGCGGGACCGGTGCAGGAGACGTATTGGATCGGTCCGCGAGACGACTCCGATCCGGCGGCCTGGCGTACCGGCATCGCGTGGCCCGTCTTTCGGGTCAGCTGACTGGCCTCAGAGCTCGTAACCGCCGGAGGCCTCCAGGGTCTGGGCGGTGATCCAGCCGGCGTCGGGGGAGCCGAGGAACGCGATGACCTTGCCGACGTCGTCGGACTCGCCGATCCGGCCGAGCGCGGTGCGTTCGGCGATCGGTGGGATCAGCTCCGGATGCTGGGCGAACGCGTCGTCGCCCAGGCGGGTCCGGGTCACGCCAGGAGCGACGGCGTTGACCCGGATCCCGCGCGCGCTGAGCTCCTTCGCGAGGTAGCGGGTGAGGACGATCTGCGCGCCCTTCACGCTCGCGTAGACGGAGTACCCGGGTGACGGGCGCGCCGACTCGAGCGCCGACGTACTCGTGGTGTAGACGATCGCGCCGTGGTCGGCGAGCAGCGGGAGGAGGGTCTGGGTGAGGAAGTAGGGGCCTTTCAGGTGGACGTTGACCATCTGGTCGAACAGGTCCGCGGTCGTGTCCTCGAACATCACCGGCGGTTGCCCGACGCCGGCGTTGCTGACGAGGAGGTCGAACGATGTGCGGTCCCATCGCCGCAGTACGTCGGTGAGCGCGGTACTGAACTCGGTGAACGTCTCGGGTCGACTGACGTCCAGCGGCAGCGCGGCCGCCGTACCGCCGTCCTTCTCGATCCGCTCGACCGTCTCCAGGCCGCGTTCGCGACTGCCGCGGTAGGTGACGACGACGGCCGTGCCGCGTTTCGCGAGCTCGAACGCCGCGGCCTGGCCGATGCCGGAACTCCCGCCGGTGATCACAGCTACATGCATGATCGTGCACAACTCCTACTGGGTCAGGAACAGGTACCTCACCAGTAGACGATTGATTGCGGGAGAACCGTTAGACCAATGCTCGCGCTGACTTGCCTGATCCTGCTCGATCGCGGCTCGGCGGTGTACCGAACTCACGGCGGTACTCGCGGCTGAACTGGGACGGGCTGTCGTAGCCGACGGCGTACCCGGCACTCGTCACGTCCTCGCCGAGCCCGACCACGCGTAGCCGCGCCTCCTGCAGGCGGATCTTCTTCTGGTACTGGATCGGGGTCAGCTCGGTCACCGTGCGGAAATGCCGGTGGAACGCCGACGTACTCATGCCGGCCATCGCCGCGAGCTCCTCGACCCGGAACGGCTCGGTGTAGTGGTCGCGCATCCAGCGGATGACGCGCGCGACGTGCGACAGGCTGCTGTCCGCGAGACCGATGTCGCGGACGGCGGCGCCTTGGGGACTGCGGAGCAGACGCCAGAGGATCTCGCGCTGGACGAGCGGCGCCAGCACGGGCGCGTCCTCGGGTTCGTCGACCAGGCGGAGCAGGCGGATGACCGCGTCGACCAGCTCCGTCGACGCGCGGCTCACGCTCAGGCCGCGGACCGGTGCGCCCGGTTTCTCGGCAGCGTCGAGCAGCAGTTCGGCGATGACGTCCGGCCTCAGTTCGAGACCGACACCGAGGCAGGGTACGGCGGGCGACGCCTCGACGAAGTGGCCGGTGACGGGCAGGTCGACCGACACGACGAGGTAGTCGCCGGCGCCGTACTCGAAGACGTGCTCGCCGAGCGCCAGGCGTTTCCGTCCTTGCGCGACCAACGCGAACGTTGGCGAGGCCAGGCTGGAGGTCGGTGGGGTCGGCGCCGTGACCACCGACAGCAGCAGCCCGTCGACGGCACCCTCACGGCCAACCGCCTTGACGATCAGCTCGCGCAGCTCCGCCAAAGCGTCCATGTCTCAGGCGTCGAGGAAGGTGGTGACGGTGTCGAGGACCAGGGGCGTGCGGGCGAGGCCGGTGAAGTGCGTCGTACCGGGGAAGATCGCCAGCTGCGAGGCGGGGACACCGACGAAGTCGCCGTTGACGTCGCCGCCGCGGAGCTGATGGAAGCGGACGACGTGCTCGAGCTTCACCGCGTCCGCGTCGCCGAACGTCAGCAGCGTCGGCGCCTCGATACCGCGGATGTCGTCGTCACTCCAGCCGCTGGTGCCGCGGTCGTACCCGCCGAGCTTGTCGAGCAGTGTCTGCAGGTGCTCGTGATCGGGGTGCGGGGACTTCGCGAGGTAGTCGGCCTCCATCGGCGTACCGGCGATCATCTCCACCTTCATCTCGCCGACCGCGGCGTTCTCGTCACGGTCGCCGGACGGGTCGAACGAGACCGACGAGATGACCGCCTTCCGGACCAGCTCCGGGTACTCGATCGCGAGGTACAGCGCGACCGCGCCGCCGACGCTGAACCCGAACAGGTCCGCCTTCGGTACGTCGAGGCGCGCGAGCAGTGCCACCACGTCGGAGGCGAGTTCCGCCGTACCGAGGGGACGGTCGATGTCGTTCGTGTAGCCGTGTCCCTGGAAGTCGGCGGCGATGACCTTCCGCCCGGCCGACAGCCCTTCGAGGAGCTCACCGAACTGCAGGTCAATGTTGAACAGTCCACCGTGCAGCAGCACCAACGGCGTACCGCCCTCACCGTGCACCTCGTAGTACATGCGCAGCCCGTTGACGTCGGCGTACCCAGTCTGCTTGCTCACGGCTCTCCCACCAGTAGACAAAACGGATGCCCCGCCGGATCCGCCAGGACGAACAACGGCTCACCTTCGTCGGCGGTCCGGTCGTACAACAACCTCGCACCGAGCTCCTCGGCGCGCCGCCGATGCCGATGCAGCTCGTCCACCGACGGTACGGCGGTAACCCTAGTCAGTCTCGGGTTGAGGGGAAGCACTTCGGAACGAGCGTCGGTAGGTGTTCGGGGGTACGCCGACGACGCGTTGGAAGTGGCGGCGGAGGGTGGTGGCGGTGCCGAGGCCGGTGGTGGTGGCGATCTTTTCGATGCTGGTGTCGGTGGATTCGAGGAGTTGCTGGGCTCGGCGGACGCGTTGAGTGAGGAGCCATTGGAGGGGTGTCTGGCCGGTGACCGAGCGAAACTGCCGGCCGAGGTGTCGCGGGCTGGTGCTGGCGCGTTTGGCCAGGTCTGTGACGGTCAACGGCTGGTCCAGGCGCTCCTGCGCCCAGGCGAGCAACTGCGCGAGCGAGTGATCGCCGTTCACCTGCACCGGTGTCGCCACGAACTGCGCCTGTCCGCCGGCCCGATGCGGCGGTACGACGAGCCGCCGCGCGACCGTGTTCGCGATCGTCGCGCCGTGGTCGAGGTGGATCAGATGCAGACACAGATCGACTGCCGCCGCCTTGCCCGCCGCCGTCAGTACGTTGCCGTTGTCGGTGTAGAGCACGTCCGGATCCACAACAGCCTCGGGGTAGCGTGCGCTCAGCGCGTCGGCATGCGCCCAGTGCGTGGTGGCCCGGCGTCCGTCGAGCAGCCCGGCCGCTCCGAGCACGAACGCGCCCGTGCACAACGACGCGATCCGCGCCCCGGCCTCGTACGCTGCCCGCACCGCCTCGGCCAGTTCCGCCGGCATCGGCTCGTCGACATCCGCGAGCGCCGGCACGAGTACGGTGTCCGCCCGCGCGATCGCGTCGAGCGGCTCGGTCGGCTCGACGACAAACGGCCCGACCTGGACCGGCCCAGGTCCGCACAGGCGTACGTCGTACCACTCGTCGACCCCGAGCGGTGGGTTGCCGAAGATCTCGTACGCGATCCCGAGCTCGAAATGGAGCAGGTGCCCGGCGGTGGCGACGGCTACGGTGTGCATGTCCGAAAGTGTACGGATGGTGTCGTTCCGGACTCTCACGCCGGTCGGTGGAGTCCGGCGAGACTCGTCCCATGAACGCAATCGTGGTGTACGGCGCCACCGGTCACACCGGCCGCTTCGTCGTCGAGGAACTCCTCCGGCAGAACCTTCCCACCGCCGTCTCCGGACGCAACGCTGCCGCCCTGGCGACTCAGTGGAGTGACCTCGACATCCGCCCGGCCGCCGTCGACGACCCACACGCACTCGACCTGGCCTTGAAGGACGCCGCGGCCGTGATCAACTGCGCCGGACCGTTCGCGAGCACCGCTGACCCGGTCATCGCCGCGGCCGCCCGCGCGGGCATTCCGTACGTCGACGTCGCGGCCGAACTCGAGGCGAACGTGTCGACGTTCGCCCGAGAGAGCGCTGTCCCGGTGATCCCGGCGATGGCGTTCTACGGCGGGCTCGGGGACCTGCTGACGACCGCGGCGCTGGGGGAGCGGACCAGCGCGGACGAGGTGCATGTGGCGTACGGGCTGAGCAGCTGGCATCCCACGCCCGGTACGCGCGCCGCCGGTCAGGTCTCGCACGACCGGCGGAACGGGCACCGCGTTCGCTTCAGCGGCGGCAGGCTGCAGTACCACCAGGACCAGCCGGTCCAGGAGGACTGGACGTTCCCGGATCCGCTCGGCCGGCGCCGCGTGATCGCCGAGTTCACGATGGCCGACGTGATCACGATCCCGGCGCATATCGCCGTACCCGAGGTCCGTACGTACATGACGCTCGAAGCCGCTGGTGATCTCGCGGACTCGGACACGCCGGCACCCGCCGCGGTCGACGAGCTCGGTCGGTCGGACCAGACGTTCGTGGTGGATGTCCGGGTCCGGACCGGCGGCGAGGAACTGCGGGCGACGGCGACCGGGCAGGACATCTACGCGATCTCGGCGCCGCTCGCGGTCGGCGCGGTCCGCCGGATCCTCGCCGGGGACACGCGCGCGTCCGGGGTGGCGTCGGCGGGGGCGATGTTCGACGCCGCCGAGTTCCTCAAGGACTTACCACTGACGCTCGACCTGCCGTAAAACGTTTTCCTGCGGGAGAATCGTGCTCCGGTGTCACCAACGAGCTGGAGGCCGCCCGCCATGCCCGACATCCGCCCGTCCCGCCGTGATCTCCTCCGTCTGACCGCCGCCGGCGCTGTCGCCGGAACTGTCGGCAGTGCTGTCGGCAGTGCTTTCGGTAGTGCGCTTCCCGCGTACGCCGACGGCATCGACTACACGGCCCGGAAAACGTTCGACGACTGGGATCGGCTGTTCCAGGAGGGCGGGCCCGGGCAGCCGGATCAGCCGAACGACAACACGAACCGGGACGGCCGGTCGGGCATGCTCGCCTGGAGCCAGTCGTACGTACTGCTCGGCCTGGTCCGGATGTACGAGAAGTACCGCGACACGTATTACCTGGACCGCCTGATCGACAACGTCGACCAGGTACTCGCGGTCCGTGACAGCGAACGTGGCGTCACGGACTACCGCGGTCTCTCGCTCCCCGCCTGGCGAGCCGACCACCCGTACACCACGGGCTACGCGACCCTTGCCGACAGCAACGGTCAGCCGCTGCTCGACCTCCGCGAGGCACTCTCGTACGCCGAGGACACGACCGTCGCCGTCACCGCCGGGACCCGTCCGGACACGTTCACGGTCCAACTCGTCAACACCTTCGTGAACCGCACGGTCACCCTCACAGACCTGTCTCTGGATCCGGCCAGTCCCGACTACGCCGTGAGCCGGATCTACGCGGCTGCCCCGGGACCGCTGCAGCTCACCGCCGTCGATCGACGGCCGACGCCAGGCGCGGGCGACGTACCGCGGCTCGGCACGTACGAGATGCAGTGCAAGCCGGTGATCTTCGCCGTTCACACCGGGATGATCACGTACCCGATCGCGAGCTTCGTGCGGCTTGTCGCGGGCTCGCCGGTTCTTCGCCGGCGCTACCACCGGAAGGCAGCCGAGTACCTCATGGCCTGCCGGGAGGCGGTCGCCGTACATGACTGGGAGTACGAGGACGGCGGTCACCTGATCTGGCCCAAGGGGCAGCCGCTCGCGTACGACGGGTGCGAGCAGCCGATCAACCAGTCCGTGGGCCTCGGGCAGACGCTGGTCGAGCTCGCGCTGGCGACCGGAGACAGCGGCTACCGGCGGAAGGTCGCCGCGATGGGACGGATGCTCGCTGGCCAGCTCACCGTGGACGCTGCAGACGCCTGTCTGTGGCACTACTGGCCGGCCGGCGGCCGCATCTACCAGGGATTCACGAAGACGGGGGACCCGGAGACCGACGTCTCGATCTTCACGCCGTCGGGTGGTCCGGCGCGGCAGTTCGAGGACATCAGCCACGGCGCGATCGACGTCGAGTTCGCCGTCCGGGCGTTCCGTGCGCGGCTCGCGTTCACCGGCCGGGACATGGAGCGGATCGCGCGCACATTCACCCAGAACGTCGCGACCACCGACGCCAACGGACTCCCCGCCGTCCACACGACCGTCGCCGGCACCGCGATGGGCGCAGCCTCGGTCGCACACCAGGCTCCGCGCTGGATGCAGATCAGCCCCTGGGACCCGAAAGTGCACGCACACTGCCTCGCCCTCTACAACCGCTACCAGCCAACCCCAGAACGCGACGGCCAACAGGCAATCGGCTTCGGCTGGCTCCTCGCCAACGTCGCGTACCTCAACTGGGGAGCTCGATGACCTAGTTGCCTACCTTGGCGCCTGGAAGCCTCCGATCTTCTGCTCGAGTAGTTCAGCCAGGCGTAGTGGGGTGCGGTCCTCGAACATCGGGCCGATGAGTTGCACTCCCACCGGCAGGCCTTCGGGTGACGGGCCCGTCGGGATCGCGGTGGCGGGTAGACCTGGCTTGGTGGCCAGGCCGGCCCAGACGAGCTGGTCGAAGTACGGGTGCTCGACGCCGTCGATGTCGATTCGGCGTTCCAGCACGTTCGGGTTGTGGTCGTGTGGGAACGCGGGAGTCGGCGTGATCGGGCACACGACTGCGTCGAACTCGGCGAAGAACTGCCGCCAGTCGTGACGGTGGAGTTCGCGGCGGGTGGTGATTTCGATCCAGTCGCGGTGACTGAACACCATCGCGCGCAACTGCGCCGCCGCGAGACTCCGATCGTCCGCGCTCAGTTCGGCGGCGCGGACCCGCAGCTGTTCGTACTCCTCGACAGGGAAACGCGCAACGGAGCCTGAGAACAGGAACTGCATGTAGAGAATCGCGGCCTCGGTGAGATCGGGCAGCAGCGAACTGTGCCGTTCGACGCGGGCGCCACCGTCGGACAGCGCGTCGGCCACCCGGTTCACGCCCGCCCGCACCGCGGACCCGGTCGGAAGGAGCGGATGGTCCTCGAGCACCAGGACCCGGAAGTCGGAGAGCCGCTCGTGGCGCGCGGGCGGCAGCGTCACGTCGTACGCGATGCCCTGCGTCAGCGGATCCGGTCCGGCCATGACGTCGAGCAGAAGCGTGAGGTCGCGGGCAGAGCGCGCCATCGGGCCGGCGACGGCGAGGTCGAGGTCGACCGGCAAAGCCGGTTCCGGCGGCACGACCATGCCGCGCGTCGCCACCAGTCCGACGGTCGGTTTGTGTGCGTAGATGCCGCAGAAATGCGCCGGGGTTCGCAACGAACCGGCCAGGTCCGAGCCGATCGACAATGCGCCGAATCCGGACGCCAGGGCCGCCGCTGATCCGCCGGAGGATCCGCCCGGTGTGCGGTCGTGATCCCACGGATTGTTCGTGGTGCCGTAGATCTCGTTGAAAGTCTGGATATCTTGCAGGCCCAACGGAACATTCGTCTTACCGAGCACCACCGCGCCCGCGGCCTTCAGCCGCGACACCTGTACGGCGTCCTCGGCGGGCAGGAAGTCCCGCTGCTGCGGGATGCCCCAGGTCGTGGGAAGTCCGGCGAGGTTGTATGACTCCTTGACCGTGACCGGGATGCCGAGCAGCGGCCTGCCCTCGCCACGGGCACGCGCCTGGTCGGCGTCGCGAGCGGCGGCCCGCGCACGGTCGAAGTCCGGCGCACAGATCGCGTTGATCGCTTTGTCGTCCCGCTCGATCCGGGTGATCGCCTCGTCGGTCAGTTCCACCGATGTCACGTCGCCGGCACGCAAAGCACTTGTGAGTTCTTCGGCCGTCTGAAAAGTCCATTCCATGAATCGGACCGTACCGACCCCCTGAGGAGGACATAAAACGCGAATTCGCACAATGTCACCATGACGACCGAACTCGAGCAATTGGTGGCGACCCTCGACGCCCTGCGGGCCGGCGTACTGAAGAAACTGGCCGGCCTCTCGGCGACCCGGAAGCCCCGGTGACCCGCAAGGGCACGACGCACAATCTCCGCTGGGCGATCCTGGCCGTGATCGGCGAGACGTCCCGGCACGCCGGCCACGCCGACATCATCCGCGAACAACTCGACGGCACCACCGGCCGCTGAATGACTTCAGGCCGCTGACATGGCAGGATTCCTACGGTGAGTAGCGGAACGACGGACGAACAGCGCCTGCAGGACCTGGCGCGGCTGCGGCGGGTGAAGGACCGGATCGACCGCGAGTACGCGCAGCCGCTGGACGTCGACGCGCTCGCGCGCGGCGCGCACATGTCGTCCGGGCACCTGAGCCGCGAGTTCAAGCGCGCTTACGGAGAGTCGCCGTACGGATATCTGATGACCCGCCGGATCGAACGCGCGATGATGCTGCTGCGGCGCGGCGGCATGAGCGTCACCGACGTCTGCTTCGCGGTCGGCTGCCAGTCGCTCGGCACCTTCAGCACCCGGTTCACCGAGCTGGTCGGGATGCCGCCGAGCGTCTACAAGGAGAACGCCGGCGACGCCACGCTCGGCATCCCGTCGTGTGTCGCGAAACAGGTCACGCGACCGATCAGGAATCGAGAAGCATCTCCGACCTCCGGCGGCTAGGTTGACGCCCATGGAGATCAAGATTCTCGCCAGCTTCCTGCCGCACACCGACCCCGAGGAGTCGCTGAAGTTCTACCGCGACATCCTCGGCTTCGAGGTCCGCACCGATGTCGGCTACGGCGGCATGCGCTGGATCACGGTCGGCCCGGCCGGCCAGCCGGACACCGGGATCGTGCTCTGCCCGCCGTTCGCCGACCCCGGGATCACCGAGGACGAGCGCCGGACCATCGGCGAGATGATGGCCAAGGGCACCTACGCCACCGTGGTGCTGCAGACCGACGACATCGACGGCCTGTTCGAGCGGCTGCAGGCGACCGACGCCGAGGTGATCCAGGAACCGGTCGACCAGCCGTACGGCGTCCGCGACTGCGCGTTCCGCGACCCGGCCGGCAACCACATCCGGATCAACCAGGCATCCTGAAACGACTCTGGGAGAAGACATGAACGAGCGTAGCGAGTTCATCATCAAGCACAGTGCCCTCCGTGCCTCATCCGCGCCCGGAGCGAAGCGAGGACGTGGATGAGCTCCGACGAACACGTTGCCGACAGCCACGACCTGATCCGGGTGACCGGGGCCCGGGTGAACAACCTGAAGGACGTCAGCGTCGAGATCCCGAAGCGCCGGCTGACCGCGTTCACCGGGGTGTCCGGGTCGGGGAAGAGCTCGCTCGTGTTCGGCACCATCGCGGCGGAGTCGCAGCGGCTGATCAACGAGACCTACAGCGCGTTCGTCCAGGGCTTCATGCCGAACCAGGCCCGCCCGGAGGTCGACGTACTCGAGGGCCTGACCACCGCGATCATCGTCGACCAGGAGCGGATGGGCGCCAACCCGCGCTCCACGGTCGGTACGGCGACCGACGCGAACGCGATGCTCCGGATCCTGTTCAGCCGGATCGCGAAACCGCATGCCGGCCCGCCGACGGCGTACTCGTTCAACGTCCCGAAGCGGACCGCGACCGGTTCGATGACCGCCGACAAGGGCGCCGGGGAGAAGAAGGTCGTCCGCGAGGCCGTGTACGCCGGCGGCATGTGCCCGCGCTGTGAGGGCATGGGCTCGGTGACGGACTTCGACCTGACCGCGCTGTACGACGAGAACAAGTCGCTGAACGAGGGCGCGCTGACGATCCCCGGCTACAGCATGGACGGCTGGTACGGCCGGATCTTCCGCGGCGCCGGGTACTTCAACCCGGACAAGCCGATCAAGAAGTACACCAAGAAGGAACTGCACGACCTGCTGCACCGGGAAGCGACCAAGATCAAGGTCGAGGGCATCAACCTCACCTATCTCGGCCTGATCCCGGCGATCCAGCGGTCGATGCTGTCCAAGGACGTCGACGCGATGCAGCCGCACATCCGTGCGTTCGTCGAGCGGGCCGTGACGTTCACGATCTGCCCGGACTGCGACGGGACCCGGCTCGGCGCCGAGGCGCGGGCGTCGAAGATCAAGGGCAAGAACATCGCGGACCTGTGCGCGATGCAGATCACCGACCTGGCCGCCTGGATCCGGGCGCTCAAGGAGCCGTCGGTCGCGCCGCTGCTGAAGGCGCTGGGCGACGCGCTCGACTCGTTCGTCGACATCGGCCTGGGCTACCTGTCGCTGGAGCGGCCGGCCGGCACGCTGTCCGGCGGCGAGGCGCAACGGACGAAGATGATCCGCCACCTCGGGTCGTCGCTGACCGATGTCACGTACGTGTTCGACGAGCCGACGATCGGCCTGCACCCACACGACATCCAGCGAATGAACGAGCTCCTGCTGCAGTTGCGCGACAAGGGCAACACCGTGCTCGTCGTCGAGCACAAGCCGGAGACCATCGCGATCGCGGACCATGTGATCGACCTCGGTCCCGGCGCAGGCTCCGGCGGTGGCGAGGTGGTGTTCGAGGGCACGCTCGCCAAGCTGCGCACCAGCGGGACTCTGACCGGGCGGCACCTGGACGACAAGGCCTCGGTCAAGTCCTCCGTGCGGTCCGCCTCGGGTGCGCTCGAGGTCCGCGGCGCCTCGACCAACAACCTGCAGGACGTCGATGTCGACGTACCGCTCGGTGTGCTGGTGGTCGTGACCGGAGTCGCCGGGTCGGGGAAGAGTTCGCTGATCCAAGGATCGGTCGCCGATCGCGAAGGCGTGGTAGCGATCGATCAGGGCGCGATTCGCGGGTCGCGGCGGAGCAACCCGGCGACGTACACGGGGCTGCTGGACCCGATCCGGAAGGCGTTCGCGAAGGAGAACGGCGTGAAGCCGGCCCTGTTCAGCGCGAACTCCGAGGGCGCCTGCCCTGCGTGCAAGGGCGCGGGCGTGATCTACACCGAGCTCGGCGTGATGGCGACCGTCGAGGCCCCGTGCGAGGAGTGCGAAGGCCGTCGCTTCCAGGCGGCTGTGCTGGAGTACACGTTCGGCGGGAAGAACATCGCCGAGGTGCTCGCGATGCCTGTCTCGGAGGCGCTGACGTACTTCGCCGAAGGCGAGGCGCGGACACCGGCCGCGGAAAAGATCCTGGAGCGCCTGGCCGACGTCGGACTCGGGTACCTGTCGCTCGGGCAGCCGCTGACGACCCTGTCCGGCGGTGAGCGGCAGCGGTTGAAGCTGGCGACGCACATGGGTGAGAAGGGCGGCATCCTCGTCCTCGACGAGCCGACCACCGGCCTGCACCTGGCCGACGTCGAGCAACTCCTCGCCCTGCTGGACCGCCTGGTCGACTCCGGCAAGTCGGTCATCGTCATCGAGCACCACCAGGCCGTCATGGCGCACGCCGACTGGATCATCGACCTCGGCCCCGGCGCCGGCCACGACGGCGGCAAGATCGTCTTCGAAGGCACCCCGGCCGACCTGATCAAGAAGCCGAAAACCCTGACCGGAAAGCACCTCGCGGAGTACGTCGCCTAACTGATCAGGAATCGAGAAGCAGCCGGACGCGGTCGCGAATAGCGTGAGAGTCACTGAACGTCAACGGCAACTTGGAGACGAAATGACTACCAGGCTAGGCGTCAACACGATCCTGCACCCCGTCACGGACCTCGAGAAGGCCAAGCCGGTGTACGCCGCTCTGCTCGGCGTCGGGCCGATGGCCGACTCGCCGTACTACGTGGGGTTCGAGGCCGAGGGCCAGCAGATCGGGCTGGTCCCGAACAGCGACATGACCTCGCCGATCGCGTACTGGCACGTGACCGACATCGAGGCCAAGATCAAGGAGATCACCGAGGCCGGCGGCACCCTCAAGGACGCACCGAAGGACGTCGGCGCCGGGCGGCTCGTCGCCACCCTCACCGACCCCGACGGCAACGTTCTCGGCATTCTCCAGGACCCGTCCTGATCATGTGCCATGTCCCGGAGGAGTACCGCGCGGCGCTGTTCGGCGTACCCCATCAGCCGGAGGAGGCCGTCGCCGTCGAGGAAATCCCGGTGTGCGCGGACGAGCAGCTAGGGCATGATCTCCTGCATGGGCGACCCGATCCGGCACGTGCTGTTCGACGCTGACGGCGTACTGCAGGATCTTCCCGGCGGCTGGTACGCGGCGATGGAGCCGTACCTCGGCGACCGGTCCAAGGAGTTCCTCCACGAGACCTGGTCCGACGAGTTGCCGATGCTCGCCGGGCGTGGTGACTACCTGCCGGTGCTCGCGGCGTCGCTGCAGAAGTACGGCGTGAGCACACCGGCGACCGAGGTGTACGACGCGGTGTGGAAGAACATCGTGCTGATCGAGGAGTCACTCGAGATCGTGCGGACCCTGAAGCGCAACGGGTACGGCGTACACCTCGGCACCAACCAGGAGTGCTACCGCGGCGCGCACATGCGGGAAGCCCTCGGGTACGACGATCTGTTCGACGTCAGCTGCTACTCGTACGACCTCGGCGTCGCTAAACCCGACCCGGCCTTCTTCACCCGCGCCGCGGACCGCATCGGAGCCCCCGCCGACTCGATCCTCTTCATCGACGACACCCCCAAGAACATCACCGGCGCCCGCACCGCCGGCCTCCACGCCGAACAATGGGACTTCACCCAGGGCCACACCACCCTGCACACCCTCTTCACCCACCACGGCGTAACGGCTGCCTAGATCACTCGACGATCAGTTCGACGGGGATGTTGCCGTGGGTGGCGGTGGAGTAGGGGCAGACGGTGTGGGCTGCTTCGATCAGTTTGCGGCCGGGTTCGCCCTGGAGGTGGTCAGGGAGTTCGATCCGTAGAACGGCGGCCAGCGTGAACCTGCCGGTGGCCGGGACGAGGCTGATCTCGGCGGTGACCGCGACGTCTTTGGCGTCGAGGTTCTGGGTCTGGCCAATGCGGTCGAGGACCGTGGAGAAGCAGGCGGCCCAGCCCGCGGCGAGGAGTTGCTCGGGGTTGAGGCCGTCGCCGGTGCCGCCCAGCTCCTTCGGGAGGGCGAGCTGGACGTCCAGCTGCCCGTCGGCGGTGACGGCGCGGGCGTCGCGTCCTGACGACGTTGCTACTGCTGTGTAGGTGGGGTTCATGCGGACAACGATCCGGGGCGGCGGGGGAGCGGCTCAATTACCTCTTTGTTAATGGTCGTCCGTCGTACGCTGATTTTGTGACTGTGCTGGAAGAGCCGCAGACCGCCGGGGAGATGCTTCGCTTCTGGCGGATGCACCGGAAGCTGAGTCAGCTCGAACTGGCCCTCGATGCCGAGGTGTCGACCAAGCATCTGAGCTTCGTGGAGACGGGCCGCGCGCAACCGAGCCGGCAACTGCTGGTGCACCTGTCCAACCATCTCGATCTCCCGCTGGCCGAGCAGAACCGGTTGCTGCTCGCGGGCGGGTTCGCGCCGCGGTACCTCGACGAGCCGTACCACTCCGACGCGATGCTCCCGCTCCGCGAGCCGCTGCGCCAGCTCCTCGACGCCCACCTGCCGAACCCGGCACTGATCGTCGACGGCCTCTGGAACCTGATCGACGCGAACGACGCCGCGTCCCTGCTGTGGGACGGCGTCGACCCCGAACTCCTGAAGCCGCCGATGAACATGCTCCGTCTGGCGATCCACCCGGGCGGCCTCCCCAGCATCTCGTCGATGACCGCGGCGTGCAGCGTCCCGCTCATCCACCAACTGAAACGCAAGAGCCGCGACACCGCCGACCAACCGCTGGCCGACCTCCTCGACGAACTCGAGCCCTACCTCCCCGACCAGCCCATCACCGGCCCGTCCCAACAACCTATGGTCACCCTCGACCTCCAAACCCGCCTGGGCCCCGTCCGCCTCTTCACCCTGATCGCCACCATCGGCGCACCCCTAGAAGTAACAGCCGCCAACCTAGCCATAGAAACCTTCCTCCCCACCGACCCCACCAGCGCCAACCGCCTCCAGGCCTTGGCGCAGTCCGACTAGCGGTGTCGTTGGAGGAGTTGGCGGGAGGACTCGAAGCCCAGGCGTTCGTAGACGGGTACTGCTTTGCTGCCGGAGTGGACTGTTACGTGCAGGGCGCCGGCGGCCATTGCGTGGTCCGCGGCGGCCTTGACGAGGGCTGAGCCGATGCCCCGGCCGCGTGCTTCCGGCAGGACGAAGACGCTCTGGATGTCTCCGGACATGCGGCTGGTCGCGCCAGGTTTCGGAGGGCGTGCGACGAGCGCGACCCACGCCATCCCGACGATCTCGGGCTGGTCGAGCCGCGCGACGTACGCCACGTGTGCGTCGTCACGCGCGGCCCACCACTGCTCGAACTCGTTCGTGAACGCGTCGACCGCCCGCCGCTCCAGCTCCTCGTCGCTGCTGTTCAACCACAGCAGCCGCGCGAGCCCCGCCACATCATCTGTATCAGCCTGACTGATCCGCACGCCCTGAAGTCTTTCATGAAGCCCAGTGCGGGCGATCCGTCTCTAGCAGGCGCAGCCAGATCTCGCTGATCGTCGGATACGCCGGTACGGCGTGCCAGAGGCGATGCAGCGGGACCTCGCCGGCGATGGCGATCGTCGCCGCATGCAGCAGCTCGGCGACGTCGGGCCCGACCGCGGTGAAGCCGATCAGAACGTTGCGGTCGGCATCGACAACCATTCGCGCCTGCCCCCGGTAGTCGTCGGCATGCAGCGCCGCTCCGGCGACCGCACCGAGGTCGTAGTCGACGATCCGGACATTCTTCCCGGCGGCTGCAGAGGCCTCGGCGGACAGACCGACGGCGGCGACTTCGGGATCAGTGAAGATCACCTGCGTCGCGGCACGTACGTCGGCCGTCACCGCGTGCCGTCCCCACGGCCCCAGATCGGGCTGCTCGCCACGCGCTCGTACGGCGATCGCGTCGCCCAGCGCACGACCTTGGTACTTGCCGTGATGGGTCAGGAGAACGCGCTTGTTCACATCACCCGCCGCGTACAGCCAACCATCGCCGACCGGATCTCCGGCGGCGTCGACGACAGCGAGCGTGTCGTCGACGCGCAGCCAGTCGCCCGGCGCGAGGCCGACGTGGTCCAGGCCGAGATCCTTCGTGTTCGGCGTACGCCCGGTCGCAACCAGGACCTCGTCAGCCTCGACGGTCGCACCGTCGGAGAGCGTCAGTTGTACGCCGTCCGCGTCCCCGCGAACCTCAGTGACCTCGACGTCCAGATGAACTGAGACGCCCGCAGCTCGGAGGGCGGCCGTGACGTGCTCGCCGGCGAACGATTCGACCCCAGGCAGCAGCCGAGTCTGCGATACCAGCGTCACCTGCGCTCCGAGCGCGCTGAAAGCGGTCGCCATCTCGGAGCCGACGACACCGCCACCGATGATGGCCAGCCTCGCCGGGATCTTCTGTACGGCGGCCGCCTCGCGACTCGTCCACGGTGCCGCGTCGGCCAGCCCGCGGATCGGTGGCAAGAAGGCGCTGCTGCCCGTGGCGATCACCACTGCGTGGCGCGCTTGCACGGTGGTCGACGTACCGTCCGTCTGCGTGACGGTGACGGTACGGGTACCGGTGATGCGGCCGTGGCCGCGGACGAGATTGATCCCGGCGTGGTTCAGCCACTCGACCTGGCCGGTGTCGCTCCAGTTGGCGGCGAATCGGTCGCGTCGGGCGAGCACCGCGGTCGGGTCGAGGTCGCCGCTGACGGTTCGGCCGGCGGCCGGCAGCGCACGAGCGGCGCGTAAGGCGGCGGCGTCGCGGAGCAGGGCCTTGGTGGGCATGCAGGCCCAGTACGAGCACTCGCCACCGACGAGTTCGTGTTCGACGATCGCTGCGGTCAGACCGCCCTGCACCACGCGGTCGGCGACATTCTCGCCGACCGGTCCGCCGCCGATGATCACGACGTCGAAGAGCTTCTCCGTCATGTCAGCGCCCCTTCGCGGCGAGACGCTGCAGGCGGATCGCGGAGATCAGGAAGAAGATGCCGCCCAGGATCGCGTACCCGGCAACGTTCGTGAGCGCGGGCTCCTCCCCGCCCGCCATCACGATGAAGCTGCCGCCCGCGAGGACCGAGATGCCGCCGCTGAGGATCATCGCCCACTGACCACCGAGGCGGTAGCGCAGGATCGCGACGACCAGCTGCACGATGCCCGCGGTGATCGCCCACGCGCCCCACACCCGCAGCACACTCGGGATCCCGGACCCGGCCGCGACGGCCAGCCCGATCGCGGTGAGCAGGCTCAACGCCATGTTGACGTAGAGCGGCGCCTTCGGGCGCGTCGTCCCCGAGGAACGGAAGTCGATCACCGCCGCCGCGACGTCGAACAGCGGGTAGATCACCAGGAGCGCGGTCGCGCCCGGGTTGATCTTCTTCGCGATCGCCATCATCAGGATCGCCCAGACGAGGGCGAAGCCGAAGCGGACGTAGTACAGCGTGCGCAGCGTCTTCGTACTGTCGGCGCCGGCGACCGGGCCGGCGGTGGGTGCATAGGAACTGGACACCAGGTGCCTCTCAAGGTGAGTAGATAGAACGATCGGTACACCTGGAGCGTGGTGCATGCCGTTGCCCGTTGTCAAGACCGACCGTTCTATCTGCTAACGTCGGAGTACCTGCAGCGGATCGGAAAGGGGAGGCGGGGTATGTCGGAAGCGCGAACGCGACTGCTCAACACGGCGACCGGGTTGTTCTACGTCGAAGGCATTCGTGCTGTGGGCGTCGACCGCGTGATCGCCGAGGCGCAGGTGACCCGCGCGACGCTGTACCGGCATTTTCCGAGCAAGGACGACCTGATCGTCGCGTACCTGACCCAGGCCGACGAGGCGATCCGCGCCCAGGTGAACGCCGCGCGGGCCGAGGACGCCACGCCGGACGACGTCATTCGAGCGGTCAGCCGGTCGATCGCCGACGACATCCAGAGCGCCGGCTTCCGGGGTTGCGCGTTTCTGAACGCCGCCGCCGAGTACCCCGACCCCGCGTTTGCCGTCCACCAGGCCGTCCTCACGCACCGGCAGTGGTTCCTCGAGACGATGACCGAGCTCTTCGCCGACCTCGGAAAGATCGACGCCGAACCCGCGGCCCGCCATTTCGTCATGCTCCGCGACGGCGCCATGGCCGCCGGCTGCCTGACCGACCCCAAGCCGGTCTGCGAAACCTTCCTCCGCGGAGTAGAAGGCCTCCTCACCTACCGCAGCCGCGAACCCTGAGCCGTGCTGCCCGCCGACAATCACGTACACAGCCAGTGGTCCTGGGACGCACTGCACGGCTCCATGGAAGCGACCTGCGAGCACGCGGCCGAACTCGGCGTACCGGCCCTAACCTTCACTGACCACGCCGACTTCACACCGTGGACCATCCCCGCCGGCACGGAACTCCCATCGGAGTGGCGGACCTTCGTCCGCGGCGGGATTCTGACCCCGCCGGCGTTGGATCTGGACGGCTATCTGCAGTCGCTGGAGCACTGTCGCGAACGATTCCCTGGCCTGCGGATCCGGTCGGGTGTTGAGATCAGCGACCCGCACTGGCACCTCGACTCGGTGCAGAAACTCCTAGCGGCCGCCGAGTTCGATCTGGTGATCAGCGCGGTGCACTCGATGACGACTGGCGGCGGCCTCGGTGAGGTTGCGTTGGCGTACGACGCTTGTCCCGCTGCCGAGGTGGTTCACGAGTACTTGGCGGAGACGCTGCGGATGATCGAGCAGTACGACGGGTTCGACGTACTCGCGCATCTCGACTACCCGATCCGGTATTGGCCTAACGGCGAGCCCTTCGACGCAGGTGTGTTCGAGGAGGAGTTCCGTACCGTTCTGCGTGCTCTTGCTGCCGGCGGCAAGGCGTTGGAGATCAACACGAAGGTGCCATTGAGTGCGCAGATCCTGCGGTGGTGGTACGCCGAAGGGGGCGCGGGCGTGACGTTCGGCAGTGACGCGCACGAGGCGGGGGCGCTTGCCCGGGGATTCGCGGAGGCAGTGGCGATCGCGGAGGACTGCGGGTTTCGGCCAGGACCGACGCCCTGGAGCCCGTGGGTGCGGGACTTACGGGAACCGCTCCGGGCGGAAGTCTGCGAGTAGGTCGCTCCTCTCACCGCTGACGATCTCCGACGCGAGCAGCCGGCCGATCACCGGTCCGAGCGTGATGCCGCTGTGCGAGACGGCCTCGTAGTAACCCGGCGCGGACGGCACCGCGCCCACCGAGGGAAACCCGTCGATCGGGATCGGCCGTTCGACAACGCGCGTCTGCGCGATGCGCGAGCCGCTCAGCTCGTGTACGACGTACCGCGCGGCCTCCTGCAACCGGCCGGCGAGCGCGGCAGGAGCTTCGCCGGTGTCGATGAGCGCGTCGACCTCGCGGCTGTGGAGAACCACCGAATCGTTGCCGTCAGGACGGATCTCGACGTGAGGTGCGTGCATCGCCCGGTGAACTGGGACCTGAGGACAGCTGACCCGCGTGACGACGCCAGGCTCGCGCCGCATCGGCAGATGCCGTGAGATCAGCCGAGCGATGTGGGAGGCCCTGGGACCGGCCGCGTTCACCACAGCGGAGACGTGGAGACGGGTCCCATCGGACAGCGAAACGGTCCACCCGCTCCCGTCGGCGTCGATCCCACGGACCGCGGTACCGAACCGATGCTCAGCACCCGCCTCGCGAACCAGACGGCTGACGAGTCGGCGCCCATGCACCCAGGCCTCGTCGGGGTAGAACGCGACGGGAACCTCGTCTGGGATCGACAGAGCCGGTTCAAGGTGGCGGCGAACCTCAGCTCCTGTGATCAACTCGACCCGATAGTCCCACCGAGCCAGCAGATCCACCGTCTCCAGAAGCTGTGCGGGATCGTCTGCCCAGCGCAGGTGGCCGCTGGGATGCCACCACGAGCCCGGCCCGATGGCGTCGGCGAGCTCACGGTACGCCGCCATACCGGCGACGTTCAGGTCGAAGTACGACCTCCGCACGGTCTTGTTGCTGGCGTTGACCCACGAGAACGACCAGTTCGTGACGCCTTCGCCCGGCTGGCCCGCGTCGACGAAGATCACCTGCGCGCCGAGGCGGGACAGATTCCAGCCGACACAGGCTCCGAGGATGCCGGCTCCGATGACGGCAACGGGCTCAGGACTCGTCATGTTCGTCCTTGCTGACAAGGGTTTTCGCCCACTGCTGGGCCTGGTTGCCGAGGAGGTTGTCGGTGAGCCAGCCTGCCGCGACGAGCAGACCAATGGATCCGGCCGTGATGAGTACCGCAAGCACCATGTCACTCATCGTCGAAGAGATCGAAGCGCGCAGACAGTGGCAAGAATGCCGTTCTCCGATAGATTCTGGACATGCATCGAGTGGCGGTTCTGGCGGTCGACGGGATCCACAGCTTCGATCTGGCGATGCCGCTGCAGGTGTTCAGTACGGCGCATTCGCTGCAGAGGGAGCCGGGCGAGATCTTCGGTCCGCGGCTGTACGACGTACGGGTCTGTGGTGATGGTCGCGATCTGATGATGGCGGGCGTCGGGGGAGTGGAGATGTACCGATTCACGCCGCCGTATCCGCTGGCGGCCGCGATCGACGCGGACACCATCGTGGTCATCGGCGTACCCGCGGGTCGCGAACCGCTGACCGAAGCGCTCGATCTGCTGCGCGAAGCGCACCGGAGTGGCATCAGGATCGCCTCGATCAGCGCGGGCGGTGCCAGTGTGATGGCGGCTTCCGGGCTGCTGGACGGTCGGCGGGTGGCGACGCACTGGTCGCGTGCGGACCTGCTCGCGGAGCGATATCCGCAGGTGATCGTCGACACCGACGTGCTCTACATCGACCACGGCGACGTACTCACGTCAGCCGGCGCGGCCAGTGGCATCGACATGTGCCTGCACATGATCCGTCAGGACTTCGGATCCGCGGTCGCCGCCGACGTCGCCCGGCACATGGTCGTCCCACCGCAACGCGACGGCGGGCAGGCGCCGTACATCGCGCACCCGGATCCCGGCGACGACCACGGATCGCTCGAGCCGACGATGCGGTGGCTGCGAGAACGGCTGGGGGAGCAGGTCACGCTCGCGGACATCGCGTCGTACGCCGGACTGAGCCCGCGCACGCTCAACCGGCGATTCCGCGAACAGACCGGAACGACGCCACTGCAATGGTTGCTGCGGCAACGAGTGCATCATGCGCAGGAACTGCTGGAGACAACCGACCTGTCCGTCGAGGAGATCTCGAGGCACTGCGGTTTCGGTACGTCGATCGCGATGCGCCAGCACTTCGCGAAACACATCAGAACATCGCCGATGACGTACCGCCGTACGTTCCGCGCCCGCACCGATCCTTGAGGCTCGCTGTGCATGACAGAGCCCCGCCGCGATGTGCGGCAGGGCTCCGACTTCGGACGACCTAGCGAGCGGTCGGCACCGGCTCGCGGTGGCTGGTGTCGATGGCGAGGTCACCGACGTAGTTGGCGCGCAGAGTGAAACGGTCCCGGCTGTTCGCCTTGACCCACTCCGCGGCCTTTGCGGCGGCTGTGTCAGCCTGCGCCCGGGTCTCCCAGGTGCTGATGGAGACGAAGGCGTTCTTCTCGACCTGGGCAACCCCGTAGGACACGAAACCCTGGCTCTCCTTGAACAGGGGAACCATCCCGGACTTCGCCTGGCCTACGACCTCGTCGAAGCTACCGGTCTTGATGTCGTACAGAGCGACGCGCGTGCAGCGCATGGTGTGCCTTCCTGTGGTGGAGCGGCTCGCGTAAACCCGCGAACCAGTTCCACTCCTGAACCTACGCTAGTAATCTAATACTGGCAATGCAATTCCTAGATCTGTCCATCTAGTATGATGTGTGTCATGCCCTGGGGTTTCCTGACGAACCACGCGCAGGCACTGCTGTGCATCGCGCACGATCCGGGTGTGCGGTTGCGGGAGATCGCGATCGCGCTCGGCATCACTGAGCGCGCCGCCTTCGGCATCGTCACCGATCTGGTGGACGCCGGATACGTGGTCAAGGACAAGAACGGACGTCGCAACCGCTACGCGGTCCAGGTCGACAAGCCGCTGCCGGAGGCTCTGCTCAACCAGCGAACGGTCGGCCAACTCGTGGATCTCCTCGCGCACACCGAGTTGGAGACGCACGACGACACCTGAGCCGGCAGAGCGGCCAAGCGAACTTTCGTGGTCACCGGTACGTCGCACGGTGCGAACTTGCCGACAGAAGGAGCGCTTGTGCCGAAGACCGACTACGACGAGTTCGCTGAGGCGTACTCCGCGGACAACGAGGTCAATCTGCTCAACGGCCACTACGAACGGCCGGCGATGGTGAGCCTTGCCGGTGAGGTATCCGGCCGCCGCGTCCTCGACGTCGGCTGCGGCTCCGGCCCGCTGATGGCGGCGCTCCGCGACAAGGGCGCGATCGTCTCAGGTTTCGACCTGAGCGCTTCGATGCTCGAACTGGCGCACCGGAGGCTGGGGGAGGACGCCGACCTGACCGTCGCGGACCTGGCCAAGCCGCTCCCGTACGACGACGCCGCCTTCGATGATGTTGTGGGTTCCCTGGTCCTGCATTATCTGAAGGACTGGACCGAGCCGCTGGCCGAACTTCGTCGAGTGCTCAAACCGGGCGGCCGCCTGATCCTGTCGCTGAACCATCCGTTCGTCTACACGGCGCTGAACCCCGACGGCGAGTACTTCGACATCGCGGAGTTCTCGTTCGACGCCGAACATGCCGGCCGTACGGTCGTGTACACGATCTGGCACCGGCCGCTGCAGGCGATGTCCGATGCTTTCACGGCCGCGGGTTTCCGGATCTCCGTCATCAGTGAGCCGCCGATCTCCGTGGACACGCCGCCCGAACTGCGTCCGCCGAACATGTTGCATCCGGCAAGATTCATCAGCTTCGTCTTCTTCGTCCTCGAGGCGTGCTGACGGTTCGGGGCACCGTGGTGCCGTAGGGTTCGGGGGTGTCTCAAACCGACGTGCTCGTCCTGCGGCCGGCTGCCGGTCCGCGCCGCGTGGTCCTGAGGTTCACGGCAGTGACCGCCGCGGCCTTCATAGTCGGCGGCGTCGTGGCCGGAGGCCGGGCCGCCTTGATCACCAGCATCGGTCTCGTCGTGCTGCTGGCTGCCAGCATGGCCGTGTACCTTTCGCGGTCCCGCATCGTCGTCACCCCGGCCGAGATTTCGGCGCGCGGGCTGACCTTCCACCGCCGCCGCGACCGCAGGCTCGCCGCCTCGGTGCTCCGGGCAACGGTGGTCCAGCCCGGGGCTGTCTCCGAGACGATCGTCGTACTGGACGCCGGCCAACGCGCCCTGCTGAGCATCAACGGCGCCCTGTACGCGCAAGCCGATCTCGACCGGCTGGTCCACCACCTCGGCCTGCCCATCGGCGGGCCGTCCGGCCCGGTCACCATGGCACAACTGGGCCGCGAACGTCCCGACGCCGTGAGCTGGGCCGGCCGGCACCCGATCGCGTTCCCGCTGCTGTGCGCGCTCGGCTTCGCCGTCATCGCGGTCGTCCTCGGAACCCTGATCGCAGCCCTGACCGGTTGACCTGCCTACTCGGCGGCGGCCTGGACGGCGTTCAGGATGCTCGGCAGGCTTTCCGGGTGGGCCATCTTCAGGTCTGCGAGTTCGTGCGGCCGGAACCAGCGAAGATCGTCGTGCTCCTCGGGCGCGGCGTTGACCGGTTCTCCGGCCCAGTGCGTGACGAGGAACCCGTGCATGTGCAGGGCGGGGTTGCTGACTGTCATCGGTATCGGCACGAGGTCGTGGACCTGTACGCCGACCTCCTCGAGGCATTCCCGACGTACGGCCTGGTGAGGTTGTTCGCCCGGCTCGACGTGTCCGCCGACGAAGGCCCAGCAGTCGGGGTACGCATGACGCAGTGAATTGCGATGCGCCGCGAGCACGAGGCCGTCACGCACGAGGACAGCGGTTGCGATCTGAATCCGGTCGACCATGCCGGCACCCTATGTGCGACCGCCGACATTGAGCGTTGGCCCTGGGGGAGTGTGCAAGGCTGACGGACGTGGAGCGTATCTTTCCTGACGGTGCCGCCGACGAACGTGGCGTGCTGACCGGGTTCCTCGACTGGCAACGAGCAACCGTACGCCGAAAGGTTGACGGGCTGCCGATCGAACTGGCGGACCGCGCCCTGCTGCACACGTCTCCGCGCATGACGATCGCCGGCGTCGTCTCGCATCTCCGGCAGACCGAGTACGACTGGTTCGCCGGCAGCTTCCCGTCCCTCGCGGACGAACCCTTCGAGCCGGCCTCAGACGGAGGCTGGTCGCCCGTCGGCCGAGCAATCACCGATCTGCTGAGCGCCTACGAAGCCGAATGCGCCCAATCGAGACGCATCGTCTCCCAACTGACACTAGACACCATCCAGCACTTCACCCCACCACAGTTCGCCCCCGTCTCGCTCCGCTGGATCCTCACCCACCTGATCGAAGAAACAGCCCGCCACCTAGGCCACCTAGACATCCTCCGCGAACAACTCGACGGCACCCGCGGCTACTGACGACCTCCCAGCAAACTGGCACCGCGACGAGCGGGGGAGCGAGAGCTGACCTTTCACTCTCCGCGGCACACGGTGGGCCTCAGCGGCTACACAGAGACCCAGCAGTAGAGCTTCTGATCGCCGGCCTGTGCTCGTTGGGCCAGTCCGGCCAACTCCTTCAGGAACTCTGCGAGGTCACTTGGGTCGGCCGCGTTCCAGAACTCTTCCGTTTCAGACCACGGTCCGGCCACTCGCTCCAAGGTCTCGTCGCTGGCCTCGGCGAGGGCCGCCGTCAGGGGATCAGTCAGTGTGAACACGAGGCGCTCGCCCCCGTCGCGCATCGCAAGGTGGTGACCGCTTCGAGGATCGTCGACCACGTCGTCGTACGGCCGCCCGGTGAGCAATTCCTCGAGCGTTCCGAGCTGCACGACAGGGTCGATGCCCTTGACCGAAAGCGTGTCGTAAACGACGAGGTCGGGCGCTGCGCTGACCGCGGGCTCTGGCGCCCGGCGCTTGCGGCCGAAGATCCCGCGCTGCCGCCCCTCAGGCGGAGCAACCATCGTCTCCGGACTCCCTGGGCCACCAACACGATCAATGACGGAGGCCGCTTCCTCATCGGATGCAGCTGCGAAGTAGTCGAAGAGCACACCCATAGCGAACATCCTGCACGACGCTGGGTGCTTCTGTGACCGGCAGAACGGCAAAAGTCGGCGAGACTCATCTAGGGGTGTAGGGCAGCAAGGGCTTCTCAACGGTGAGGAGGTCTTCGATTGGGCCTAGCCAGCTCGAGGGGACGAGGAGCTTGTAGGTAGGCGCGTGGGAGACGACGCTCGACACGCGGAGGTCGCCGATCAAGCTGAGGAGGGCGTTGGCCTGCTCGAAGCCGAGTTGCTGGGTGAACCCGAGGTGATGAACGGCGTCCGAGATGGCTTGGGCGTAGGCGTCTTTCTCGGTGAAGCGGCTGCAGAGATGGACGGTCACATCAGAGGTACGGACGATGGGACGGTGCGGACGGGTGCCCGGGATGACCTCGACGGTGAGGTCGCACCAGGAGGCGATCTCAATGCCCTGGCCGCTGATCTCGCCATCGCCCATTGCGGCGTGCGCGTCGCCGATCACGAACCGGCCGGACCCGATGTCGTCGTAGAGATAGAGGGTCGAGCCTGGGGCGAACTCCTTGGTGTCGAGGTTGCCGCCGTGGTCCCAGGGGTCGGCGATCAGTTCGGGCCGGACCAGGCCGAGCCAGCCGAGCATCGGGACAACTGGTACGACGTGATGGCCGTCGAGGATCGCCTGGTCACCGCGGAGTTCGGCGCGGCCGGCGTATTCCTGGTCCGCGGACTCGCGCAGAACGCCGCCCCAGGGCTCCCAGGGGTTGGTGGTGGTGGCGAAGCCGTACCGACCGACGGGGTCGAGCTCGAGGGCGTGGAGATGGAAGGCGAGAGTGTCGCCCGAACTTACGCCCTCGACGCGGAGTGGGCCGGTCAGGAAGGGGTAGTCCGAACCGGGCCAGGTGCGAATCCGGGTTCTCCGACCGGGCTGAAGACTCGCGGCGTCCGGGAGATCGTGGCAGTCCAGATCGACAGGCGGCGCGGCGACGGGGTCCATCACGGCACTGTAGGACCATCGAAGCGATGTCACAGACGATTATCAGATGAGGCAAGTCCCGTTCTTTGACTGGTACCGGCGGGTGTTGGAGTACCGGGAGTCACTGGGACGCAGGAGCGGTGATCGTAGGTGAGTAGGTACCAAATGGCTGGCGCTCGCCGCCGCGAACCTGCCAGGGTGCCGGATATGACCGAGGTTGTGGTACCGCTGACCGTTCGCGATCTGACCGACGCGGACCTTGCAGCCTGCGGCTGGTACGGGACAGCGACGGACCTTGCGTACGTCGCTGAAGCGATTCAGCGTGCCCGCCGAGGCGAGGTCGACTACCTGGCCGTCTGTCCGCCTTCTGATCTGCCAGTTGCTGTTGGTGGCGTTGACTACACCAAACCGCCCGGCGGAGCGACGATCTGGCAACTGTCGGTCCAGGCCGAGCTGCGCTCATGTGGGATCGGCTCAGTCCTGATCGGCGCGTTGGAGCAGCTCGCTCGAGGCCGCGGACTCAGCTGGGTGGAATTAGGCGTGGACGACAGCATGTCCCGGCCCCGTGCGTTGTACGAGCGGCTGGGCTATGTGGTGAGCGGCAGCGAGATCGGCTCGTGGGACCAGGAGGCTGCGGACGGATCAACGGTCCGCTACGAAGCGCGAATCACTCTGCTGCGCAAGCAACTGACCTAGAAGGCCGACGGGACTCTTTGCACCCTCCGGCGTCGGCGTCGGGCTGTCTGTCGTGCTCTCGCGAGTTGAAGGACACCGGACAGCTGCTGCTGCGGTTCACCGCTATCTGGAGGTTGTGAGGGCCATCGCTGGAACGGATGCTTGGACGTAGCTTGTCATCGCTGCGGCGTCGTCCGTACTTGATGGGTTATCCGTTCGTCTTGTGGCTTCTCCCTTCTAATAACAGGGGAGAAGCCACAACATCAGCGGATAGCCCCTGAAATGCGCGGTCGCCGGACAGCTCCACGGATCCAAGCTTGGCTTAACCCGCGATGGCCACTGTCCAGCTGATCGTCAGTAGGACGAGCCCGATTCCGAGGCAGGCGATTGCTCCGTGCCAGCCTCGGTAGCCGTGTACGTCGAGGTAGGCGCGGGTGGGATCCGCGGGGTCGTAGAACACCGGGACCTCGTCTCCCTTGCCGAACGGTCGGCCGATGCCGAAGTTCACCGGGCGGCTCACGTCGCGCCCTTCGAGAGTGCGGAAGTAGTACTTGCCGGTGGAACGATCGGGCTCGCCGGGGGACCTCGACGTTGTGGTGCGGACCTTTGTGATGCGCCCGTTCACCCTGACCGCGCGACGGCCGAAGGCGAACCGCTTGGCCGCGAGTCCGAGGCCCACAGCGACGACGAGACCGCCGACGACTCCAAGCCAAAGCACTCCGCGACCCTACGCCATCTCGAGGTCTCCCGCCCGACGGTGTACCGATAACTGGTAGAAACGGGAGTTGATGAACCGGGAGTAGCGGGGGCGACTAGTTGGACACCGTCACCCTGATCTGAACCTTGTTGTGGTCCGAGGGGAACTGCTCGGGCACCAGGTCTGCGTCGGGCAGCTTGTTGGTCCAGCCTTCTACAGCGACCACGTTGGTGGTTTCATCCTGCGCTCGGGAGACGTAGACCTGATCGATGTGGTTGCCGTTGCAACGGACGGTCGGAACCGAGGTGCAGCTCTGGCGCTGGAATCCGTTGAAGGTGTCGTACGCCGCCCCGGACTTCTCGACGGCCACATTGAAGGCATTGGTACGCAGCCGCGCGTTCCACAGGTAGTCGTTGAGCGGCCGCATGGTGCCGTCGCTGCTCTGGTAGGCGGCCGGGATCGTGACACCGACGGCCGCATCTGCCAGTGATGGGTAACGCGTGCCGTTGGTGTTGAAGTCACCAGTGAGGAAGTCGGGGGAGTCGTGGCCTGCCCACGCGATGTAGCGGGCGTCGGCGAACAGGTCGTCCAACTCCTTGAAGCGCTGGATCTGACCCCTCACGGGGTCGCTGTCTTCACCCGGCCTGGTACCGCCACCCTGAATTGGCACATCCTTCGTGCTCGCGCACACGCCGTCACTGTTCACCGTGGCATCAAGGTCGTAAGTGGTGAGACCGCACTTCGACGACGTGAGATGAACGTTCGCGACGACGATCTCGCGCCCACTCGCGATGTGCTTGAGGGCGACCCAGCTCGCGGTCTTGCCGGCCGCTGCGCCCCCGACGACCACGGTTCCGGACGCGATTCTTCCACTGCTGTCCCTGAGGATCTGGAAGGTCGCGCTCTTCCAGTAGATCGGTCGGGAGTTCGTCGCATAGTCCGCCGCTGTCGTGTAGCCGTTGGCCTGCATGCCATTCCGGAAGTCGGTGCGCCTCGCGTCGTTGCTACCGGCTTCCTGGATACCGATGACATCGGGAGCGTACGAGCCGATCTCCCGGAGCAGGTTTGTCCTCTGGGACGGCCAGGTTGCGCTGTCCGTCCCATTGGCATGAATGTTGTAGGTCCCGACGCGGAAGGTGGCAGACGGTGCGGCCGCCGCCGCGGGACTCGCCAGACCCGAAGTCGCCACCAGAGCCGTCGACATCAGTCCCGCTGCGACAACGCCCCTCAGCCACGACGATGCAAGCGGACGAGTCATTGACCTGCGTTCCCGAGAGATGTTCACAGTTGGCCCTCAGCGATCGTGGGATGGTGCGCCCACCGTACAGAATCCGGCCCGACGGCCCGACCGCTGTTGCATCTGATGAAACGCCCACTCTCAACTGGCAGGCACGAGAGTTGCTGAGGCTGGTCAGATCGTCCAGGTGCGAGTTTTCGCATCTGATGAAACTCGCACTCTTGAAGCGCCGATAACGGACATTATGTCAACTAGTAGTCTGCGTAGCATGGTGTGGCGTCAGGTTGTGAGTCCGTCCAGTGCCGTACGCAGGAATGCGTCGCGTCGTTGTGTTACTGCCGCAGTGTCGAGCCGCCTTCCGTCGGTGGTGAAGCCGGGAAACCCTTTCAACTCGGTAGGTGTGTTCAGTGCGGCGATGGCATCCCAATAGGCAACCGATCTGGCTTCACGGCCGGCCTGCTCTTGCCAGCCGTTCAGCACTTCGTCAGGTGCCTCCGGCCCGTACTGGATTGCCATCTGCAGTCGAAACCCGCACAGATCCACACCTGGATCACCGACGCCGGCTGTCTTCCAGTCGATGAGTGCTGTACAGGTTTCGCCCTCGAACAGCATGTTTCCGGGCCAGGCGTCGCCATGGAGGAACACTTGGTCTCCGGTGGGAACTCCGTGCTTCCTGGTTGTCTCATCGGCGTGTTGCAGCAGCTGCGTGGTCGGCATCCGGCCTTCGCGCCGGTCAGCTGCGTAGTCATCGTCGGCGACCGGTCGCGGCCGGATCCGAAGATGCTTATGGCCTGGACCTGGAATGGCGTGGACCTTGGCCAGAGCTGCACCCGCGTTCCGTAGCCGGGTCTCCGATACGACCGGTGGTAGTGCACTGCTGCCAGGCAGCCAGGTCTCCAATGTCGCCACGGTTCCAAGGGCATGCCCGTCAAGATCGGCGGCCACCAGGCGCGGCGCCGACAGACCGAATTCAGCCGCCAGCTCCAAGGCTCGTGCGTTTGTCGCTACCATGCGCGGCCCGATCCACTCAGGGACCGGCACCTTCAGAACAAGATCGGTGAAACCGCCGCCAGCCATCCGAAGGTGAAACGAGCCAGAATCACGACCCGCCTCCAAATGCAGGGACTCAACGTCTTCGAGCCGGCCGCCGGCCACCTGTGAAACCCACCCCAGCAGCTCATCAGACAACTTGGCCACGCTGTCCTCCGTCGGTCCGGCCATTGATCAACGGCAGTCTTCCGAAGCCTCGCTGACCACGCAACAGACGTGGGGCGGATCCGGCAGGCGGCCCCGCGAGGCGCCCGCAGCACCCGCCCGGCTCCCCCACCCGGTCAGCGGGCACCCTACGGACACTCAGGTCGGACGAACCGGTGTTTGTGCCTTGCTCGCGACCACCATGTAGTTCTCGGCCTCGAGATCGAACGTGCTCATTTCCGTCCGGAGTCCGGCCTGGTGCAGTTCGGCTTCGAGTTGGTCGTGGCGGTAGGGCCAGCAGGACAGCAGTTCTGAGCGGACACGAACCGAACCGGTCGCATCGACTTGCGCGATCGCGATCTCGATGTGGTGCTCGTCCTCCCACTGGGGCGCGATCTCCCAGCGGTAGATCACTAGGGCATCGCGACCGTTTCGGCGGACGAGTCGGTCGCGGATGTCGAGCCGGGAACCTCTGGCCCTCACGAGTTCCCACGTGCGGGATGTGAGTACCAAACGCCCGCCAGGGCGCAGAAGGCGTGACATCGACTCCAGAGCGGCAGCCCGGCCTGTCGCGCCCGCGGCGTGGTGCAGCGAGTTGCCGACGCAGAACACCATGTCGAACGTGTCGTCCTCGAAATGGTCGGGCAATTCTTCCCAGTTCGCCCGCACGGCCTGGACGGATGCACCGAACTCCTCAGACAGCTCTGCAGTCCGACGAACCATCGCTTCGCTGGCGTCAGTTGCGACAACCCGCAGGCCACGACCGGCGAGGCCAACCGCCAACTGCCCGGTTCCGCACGAACAGTCGAGGACGTGAGCGTTCGGCGGCAGGAGACTGAGAACGTCGTCGAACGACGCAGCGAATTCGGCCGGAGGCAACTTTGCATCTGAGATGAGCCATTCGTACACCTCGGCAAGCACGTCATAGTCCGTCACAACCACTACCTCCGTCACGCGGCAGTTCACGGGTGGGGCGCTAGTCCATCAGTAGAGCGAGCCGGGCACCAATGGTTTTCGCAGCGTGGCCAGTGCTAGCACTCCCCTATTGTCCGGTCAGCCAGTTCAAGGTAATTCGGGCGACTTCGGCTGCTGTCAGGTGTTGAGTTTCGAGGCGAAGATGCCGGTGTCTGGTGAGGAAGTCGTCGGCTGGAGTCGGCGTGGAGCCGGCTGGGTCGGTGTTCAGTTGGTGGATTTCCAGGCCCCGGACGTTGTTGTCGGACCATTCGATGTTTCGTTTGCTCGGTTTGGCGGCGAGCCGGGTTTCGCCGCGGTTGCGTACGAGACGCGTTTTCAGGTCGGCGGCGAGCTCCAGCACGCAGACCTCGCCACCGGCTGCCTCGTACGGCGTGACCAGGTCCTCGACGTAGGCGGTGTCAGCTGGGTTCCGCAGGTCCCAGACGAACGTGAAGATCAAATCCAGATCGTTGCGGGCGGCTTCCTCGATCACACGCCGGCGGAATTCGACGTTCAGGACATTGAACGGCGGCGTGCCGTAGCCGAAGGCCTCGACCAGCGGCTCGATGGTGTGGTGATTGTGAAACAATCTGAAATTGCTCTGCGCGGCGATTTCCCGGCCCACCGTCATCTTACCTACAGCCGGTGGTCCAATGATCAGAAGCAGCCTCATGGTTGACCCGGCCGGAGCTTGAAGATCAGGATTCCGAGGTATTTGTTCATCCACGCCTGCTTGTGCGGGTAGCGGCGCCGGGCGTCCTCGGACAGTTGCGGCTCGATCGCGGTCTCGATCCACAGTCCGGCCGCGCTGAACACGTTGATCAGGTCGGAAATCGTGTACGAACGTTTGGTGAGGCTGATGTTCTCGTTCCAGCCGGTAACGTACGAGAACGGCTCGGCCGAGAAGTACTCCTCCCCCAACGACGTCCCATTCTGTTCGGCCCGTTCAACGGCGTACCGGATCGGTTGCGTTTTCGTCAGCACGATGAATCCGTCGTCGGCCAGCATCGCGCGCGCAGCCCGCAGAGTGCGGACCGGATCTTTCGCGTAGCCGAAAGACTGCAGGAACAGGATCCGGTCGAACGTGCGGCCGGCGAGTTCCGGCAGCGAATCCAGCCCGGAGAGATCGCCGCGGATGAATTCCACTCCGGGCGGCGCAGGGCTGAGGAAGTTGCCGCTGACATCGATTCCTACGGACCCGGTCGCGCCGGCTTCGGCCAGCTCGGCGAGCTTGCCGCCGTTGCCGCACCCGAGGTCCAGCACCGACCGTCCGGTGACATCACCTAGAACGTCTCGCTGCGCGGGCCACTCGACAAGGCGATCCAGTGAATCCTCCCTGGACCGCGCCCGCTCGTAGTCCGGAGCGAGTTCCAGCCACGCCTGGCTCGTCTGTGCGTCGTCTGACATCGCCACGAAGCAGACCCTAACCGCTCCCCCGGCACCCAGACCGGCTAATTACGATGCGTCGACGGCTCGTGCGGCCTAGATTGCGGGGGGTGAACCTTTCGCAGCTCGGTACGCCGGTCAGGCCGATGATCCGCGTCCACGGCGGGTTCGCCAACCGGATGTACCGCCTCGACACCGACCAAGGGTCGTTCGCGGTCAAGGAACTGAACGTCGTCGACCGTCGGTCGACGTACCACGTCGAGGACGTGTTCCGGTTCGAGCAGGCGGCCTTCGCTGCCGGCGTACCGATGCCGGAGCCGATCTCCGCGAGCGACACCATGCTCGTCCACCGCTGGGCCGAGGGAGAAAAGGTGCCCGAGGCACCGGTATCGAACGCCTACGCGTTCGAGATCGGCGAGATCCTTGCACGCATTCACGCACTCGACGTCGACTGGCCGCACGAGCCGACCGAGGAACCGGCGTCACATGACTGGCCAGAGCTCGCGGAACACGCGGTGGCGACCGGACAGCCCTGGGCCGACGAGCTCGCCTCCCAGGTCGAGACGTTCCTCGCGATTGCCCAGTTCGTCGACACCTGCGAACGACCGGGCCCCGTCGTACTGACCCACAAGGACATCCAGCCGTGGAACCTGCTCGCGCGAGACGGCCGGCCGGTAGTGCTCGACTGGGAGCTCTCAGGGATGCTCGACCTGTCCGGTGAGCTCGGGTCGACCGCGCTCAGCATCGCGAAAGGACCAGGCCTCGACTCCATCGAGCCTGCCATTTTCCGCGCAGTCCTCGACGGGTACGTCGCCGCGGGCGGAGCGTTGCCGCCTCCGGGACCGAGCTGGTTCGCCTTCATGATCGGCGGCTGGCTGGGGCACACCAGATGGAACGTCCTGCGCTGCCTCACGGGCGCCGAGACGAACAGCGGCCCCGATCTCGCGCTGTCACAGGAGTCGGCAGGCAACGGCGTACGCGGCCTCCCCGAGCTGTTCGCCCGGCTTCCGGAACTCGTGAGGCTGGTGGGGTGACGACGCCTCGCTCGCTCATCGACTCGGTGGTGCGGTCTGTCTGCGGTCGCGACGTCGAGGGTCTCGTTCCGCTCGCCGGCGGCGGGATGAACGAGACGTACCGCGTCGAACTTGCCGGTGATGCGGCGGTCATCGTCCGGATCGCGCGGCAGGAGGTGCCGTGGTTCATCGACGAGGCGTACCTGATGACGGAGGCGCGCGCTGTGGGCGTGCCGACCGCAGAGGTACTCGGCCTCGAGCACCTGGACCACGACGGCGAACTGTTGTCCTTCTCGGTCCAGCAGTTCCTGCCGGGCCGTTCCCTCGACGAACTCGCCGGCGATCTGTCTGCCGCTGACCTCGAGCGGGCAGTCCAGGACGCCGGCGAGATTCTGGCCCGCGTGCACAGTGTGGTCCCGGACGACCAGCGCGGCATCCGCCACGAACTGCGGCTGCCCGAAGAGCGCGAAGTCACCCGAGTGGCAGGCATCGTCAGCGAGAGACTCAACCCGGCGGCAGCCGCGGTCGTCGAACGTGGGGCCGACTACCTGCGCGAAGAGATCACGACCCGCGCCGCTCCCCCGACGACGCTCGTTCATGGCGACTTCTGCCCGAAGAACCTTCTGATCCACAACGGCACCGTCGCCGGCATCATCGACTGGGAGTTCGCCGGACGTACGTCGCCCGCGTACGACTTCGCGCAATGGGAACTCGACGCCGACGAGGTGTTGCAGGACCGGCTGGATCTCGTACGCCGGGGCTACGCGCGGATCGCCGATCCCGAATCGGCCGAGGCGGGCTGGACCGCGGCGTACGCCATCGACTGGGCACTGGAAAAACTCGGCTGGAGAAACCCGGCCACACCCGCGCAGTTCCGACGCTGCGTCGACGTGATCGCCCGCTACACGGCCTCTGCTACAACACTCGGTACAGAGCCGGGGTAATCACCCTCGACGCCGACCACGCGGGGTGCTCCGTGAAAGCCATTCGAGGTGCTGCAAGTACTCGTGTACGGCGGGCGTCCACGGGCCGACCGGGCGGAGTAGGTGGGAGCCGCGGCGCTCGGGACCGCTCGTCTGCCGGCCTCCTCGGAGGTCATGCACGGCTCAGCGGCCCGCTGTGAGGAGGTAGGTGGCGGGGATGCTCATGGCCTGCTCCCCCAGGCCCGGGTACATCTCCTCGATCGGAAATTCTTGCAGAGCGCGTACGGTCAGCCCGGTGGTGACGACCGCGGTGACGACGCTGCCGATGCCCCAGACGAAACTGCGGTGCGGAACATCCGGCGCACCTATTGTTCGGGTGATTTCCGGGGCTTTCAGCGGGTCGTCGTACCCGACGCGGTCGGTGCCGAAATAGTCGCCGCTGACGGACAACGCATTGTCTCCGCGGACCGTCAGAATCTCCCACAGCGGATGATGCTCGCTGATCACCAGGACACCGCCGGCGTTGAGGCGAGAGGCGACCGTGCGCGTCCAATCGGTGAGGTCGGGAACCCAGCACAGGCCGCCCCACGAAATGTAGATGACGTCGAATCCGGTGAGCTCCGCATCCAGCGTCATCATGTCCTGCAGGACGAACGTGACATCGACCCCCAGCGCCTCAGCCTTCGCTCGGCCGGTGGCCAGATGCGACGGCGCGATATCGACGGCGGTGACCTCTGCGCCGAGCCGTGCGAACGTCAACGCCTCATCACCAACCGAACACGCCAGCTGCAGTACGCGGCGGCCGCGGACATCACCGATGGCCGCAAGCTCGTCGTCCGTCAGCGCACTGCCACCGCTCGAGAAGAACTCGACCGGTTCACCGTGACGGTGTGGCGCCAGCCGCTCCCAGTACTCGCTGTTCTGCCTGACGACCTCGGACACTCGCGACTCGGACACAACGCTGACCGTATTCGGAACAGCTCGCCCACGCATCACGATTTGGGCAGCTAGTGTCCTGCGCCCGAAGTTCGCGACATAAGTCCAGGCCCGAAGACGTCATCACGGCGGGCCCGCAGCACATTCCCCAGCAGCGCCGACGGCATCTTTGTGCACCCACCAACCAAATCCCGGCCGATTCCGTGGTCGAGCCGTGCACAAAGAAGCGCCGCGCCGCGACGCGACGGGGCTTTGGGGAGGTCTGCGGACCGAACGTGCCGGTCGGGGACTGCGGGCCGCGCCGGTCGAGCCGCGAGTGCATCGGGATTGACTGATGACGCGAACTTGCGGTGCGGGATACTAGTTTCCTGAGTCCGACTCAGGACACTAGGCTGCCGCAATGCGATCCGAGGGGCGGCCGGAGAACTCACCTTTGGCTGACGGCTGGGATGCCAACGCCGGGGCCTGGATCGAGTGGACCAGACGAGGGCTCGACAGCTACAGCACCCACAAGCACGCCTTCCTCCCGTTGATCCCGCCGCCGGGCCGGCTCACCGTGGACGTCGGCGCGGGTGAGGGCCGGGTCAGTCGTGAACTGCGGGCAGGAGGACATCGCGTCCTCGCGATCGATCGGTCGCCGACCATGATTCGGTCGGCAGCGAAACACCCCGAGGTACCCGTACCGGCGGTTGTCGCCGATGCGGTGAACCTCCCGCTGCCGGACGCGGTCGCCGACTGTGCGGTCGCGTTCATGTGTTTGCACGACATCGACGACGTCGTACCGGCGATCGCGGATGTCGGGCGCATTCTCACCGTCGGCGGGACATTGGTGATCGCGATCGTGCACCCGCTCAATTCCGCGGGCGATTTCGATCAAGGCACGAATCCGCCGTACGTCGTTCCGGATTCGTACACCGAAGCCAGGCATTACACCACCACGCGCACGCGAGACGGTCTGTCGATGACGTACCACGGAATTCACCGGCCGCTGCAGACCTACACCGACGCCCTCGCCGACGCGGGCCTGGTGATCGAGCGTCTCCGGGAATACAGCTCCGATGACCCCGCGAACAAGTGGTACCGGATCCCGCTGTTCCTGCACATCGTCGCGTCCCGCCGCTGAACCGCTCAGCGCTCGGGGCCGCTGTGTACGTGAATGTGCAGGTGCTTGGAGTCCTGGTACTCGCCGAGATTGGTCAGCACCGCGGCCGCCCCGGTGGTTCGCTCGGTCTCTGCCGCGATCGCCTGCACGACCGCGAACAACCGGCGTACGACGTGCTCGTCGGCCGAACTCACCGTGGTGAACGACGCGATGTGCTGTTTCGGCACGACGACGATGTGGTGCGTCCAGTACGGCCGGGTGTGGTGAAACGCCAGCACCAATTCGTCCTCGTGCACGACATCGAGGCGGCTCGGGTCCGGAATCGCCACGTCGCAGTAGAAGTCGTCGCCGCTGTATTGCACCGTGCGAGGATAGCGACTCCCCCTTGTGAAGACGATCACAAGGGGCGATAGGGTGACCGGATGACGCGCGACGGAGTCCGGCGACGTACGGCGCGGGTCCGCGAGTGGCTGGACCGGACCAGCGAGACGGGGAACCCGGCAACCGCCAACGATCTGGCCGGACCGTTCCGCTTCCTCTTCTGGCTCGCGCGGTCCCAGTCGCGGCGCGTCGCGTGGGGCGGAGTGCTCGGCACCTGCTGGATGGTGGGCCTCGCAGTACCTCCGTGGGTGCTGTCCCGCGCAGTTGACGAAGGACTTGTGGCAGGCGACACCAGTGCCCTGATCAGGTGGGCAGTGGTACTGCTGGTCGTCACCGTCCTGAATGCGCTGGTGGGTATCGCTCGGCACCGAACGATGACCAAGGTCCGGATGGACGCATCCTTCCGCGCAGTCCGCGCGGCGGTCGAACACACCTCCCGCTTGGGCGCCTCGTTGCCGGGGCGCGTCAGCACGGGAGAGGTCGTAACGGTCGGCATCGCCGACGTGTACACAGTCGCAATGGCGCTGACCGTCGCCGGCCCTGGCGTCGGCGCGGTCGTCGCGTACGCCGCAATTGCCGTCGTACTGTTCACCACTTCCCCGCTGCTGGCCGCGGTGGTGCTCGCCGGCGTTCCGCTGCTCGCTGTCGCGGTCGGACCGTTCTTGCAGCGCATCGAACGCACTGGCGGCGAGTACCGCGTGCACCAGGGACGGTTGACGACCCGCCTCGTCGATGTGTTGGCGGGGCTTCGTGTGCTGAACGGACTCGGTGGGAAGGCGTTCGTCGCGGAGCGGTACGAGCAGCAGTCGCACGGGCTGGTGGGACACGGCTATCGCGTCGCCGGACCGGCCAGCTGGGTCGGCGCGTTGTCGACGGGTCTGCCGGCGCTGTTCCTGGCCGCGGTCGTGTGGTTGTCGGCGCGCATGGCTGCCACCGGATCCATCACGATCGGCGATGTCGTCGCCGTCTACGGGTACGTCGCCGTGCTCGTCGTCCCGGTGTCCGCGTTCATCGAGGGTGGCGGCGACATTGCCCGCGCTCGCGTGGCCGGGCGACGCATCATCGACCTCCTGAACCTGCCGGTTGCCCCGCACAACGACGGGGCCGTCCCGGACGGCTGCGGCCCCCTGGCCGACCCTGCCTCGGGCGTGATCGTTCGTCCGGGCGTGTTGACCGCCTTGGTCGCCGCTCGGCCGGCGGACACGAGGACGGTGATCGAGCGGCTGGGTCAGCTCGACGTCGACGCGAACGTGAGCTGGGCCGGTGTGCCGATCGGCGGTGTCGCGCGGGACGAGTTCCGGCGCCGGTTGGTTGTTGCCGACAACGATGCCGAGGTGTTCGCCGGTACGGTTCGGGACGTTGTCGCGGGCCGGGTCGAGCCTGACGACGACCGGATCCGCGCGGCTCTCCGCGTCGCTGTGGCCGAGGACGTCGTGGAGGCGCTGCCCGGTGGTCTGGACGCGACGATCGCCGCCGGCGGGAGCGATCTGTCGGGTGGGCAGCGGCAGCGGATCCGGCTCGCCCGCGCCGTGTATGCCGCGCCGGACGTTCTGCTCGCGGTCGAACCGACGTCGGCCGTCGACGCGAACACCGAGGCGGCCATGATCGACCGGATCCGCGCAGCCCGGCGCGACACGACAACGGTGATCACGACGTCGTCCCCGCTGGTGCTCGATCGCGCCGACGAGGTCGTCGTACTGGTCGACGGCAAGACGTCGGCGGTCGGGACGCACGCGGACCTGCTGCGCGGCGATGCGTACTACCGCGACCTCGTCTCCAGGACGATCGGTGAGTAGTCAGTTGCCGGTGGCCGGCCCCGCCGAGGTCCGGGCCGCGGCGCGACGTGATCTCCGAGCGGAACGACGTACCGTGGTCGGCCTCGTCCTGGTCAACGGCCTTGCCTCCGCGGCTGGTCTGATCGGTCCGTGGCTGCTCGGCCGCATCATCGACACGATCCAATCGGGCTCCGGGGACGTGCTCAGCACCGTCGACCGGCTGGCCTTCGGCGCACTCGTGTTCACCGTCGTGCAGACGGTGCTGGCGTGGTGGGCGCTCAAGATCGGCTACCGGTTCGGGGAGCGTACGGCGGCGCGTGTTCGGGAGCGGTTCTTGCGGCGGACTCTGGCGCTGCCTCCACGGGTCGCGGACCACCTTCCGGCCGGCGACCTGATCGCTCGCGGAAGCACCGATGCGTCGGTGGTGGCGTTCACTCTGCGATCGGCTGTGCCTGAGGTGCTGGTGGCGCTGGTCCACGCCCTGTTCCTGATCGTCGCGGTGCTCGTCTTGGACCTCTGGCTCGGGCTGTGCGGGCTGGTGTCTCTGCTCGGCGTCGCCGCGGCGGTGCGCTGGTACGTACGACGTGCGCGGCCGGCGTACCTCGCGGTTGCCGCAACCGGTGCGGACATGGCCGACGTCGTCGCCAGCACGGCCAAAGGCGCCCGTACGGTCGAACTTCTCGGACTGGAACGGCGCCGTTCCGAGGTGACCGAAGCGGCCGTTACTCGAGCCCGGTCCGCGCGGCTGAGCGCTCTGTGGTTGCGGACTGTGCTGTTTCCGTGGGCGGAGGTGTCGCTGGCGCTCCCGGTGGTGGGAGTTCTTTTGATCGGCGGTGCCTTGTACGCCAATGATCTGGTCAGCCTCGGGGTCGTGGTGACGGCCACGGTCTACCTTCGCCAGCTCGTCGGGCCCCTCGACACCCTGATGCTCTGGATCGAACAGCTCCAAGGCGCCGGTGCGTCGTACGCGCGTGTCGAAGGGCTGGCGGATGTGCCCACGACCGAGTCCGAGCCCACCGGGAGCGCTGACGGCGACCGTATCCGGGTGGACAACGCGCACTACAGCTACACGGGGGCTCGCGACGTACTTCGGGGAATCGACCTCGTCGTGCAGCCTGGCGAACGCTTGGCCGTCGTCGGCACCTCCGGAGCCGGGAAGTCGACCCTCGCGCGGCTGCTCGCCGGTCTCGACCGCCCGCACACCGGGTCGGTGACCATCGGCGGTACGCCGGTTGCGGACCTGCCGCCTGACCAGCTCCGCGAACACGTCGTACTGATCACCCAGGACCATCACGTCTTCCACGACACTGTGCGGGACAACCTGCTGATCGCGAAACCGGACGCGACGGACGACGAACTGCGCGCGGCGCTTGCCGCGGTCGGAGCCACGTGGTGGGAGGACCTGCCGGACGGGTTGGACACTGACCTAGGCGAAGACCTCGACGATGCCGGCGCCCAGCAACTCTCGCTCGCCCGCGTCGTCCTCGCCGACCCGCACACCCTGATCCTCGACGAAGCGACCGCCCTCCTCGATCCGAAGACGGCACGCCGTACCGAGCAGTCCCTGGCCGCTGTCCTCCAGGGCCGCACCGTCATCGCCATCGCCCACCGGCTCCAGACAGCACATGACGCCGACCGAATCGCCGTCATGGAGGCCGGCGAACTCGTAGAGCTCGGCACCCACGACGAACTCGTCCACGCGAACCACGTCTACGGCCGTCTCTGGCACACCTGGCACAACTCGTAGACCGGCAACCTGCTGTAGAAACGTTCTGTGCTGAACAAGCGGGTCATCGCTGGGCTGCAGCGACGTGTGGACGGGTTGTTGACGCAGCATCAGGTTCCGGGGATCGCCGTCGGGATCTGTGACGCGAGTTCGATGCTGTGGTCAGCCGGGTTCGGGAGTACGCGGGCCGGCGGCGGTGCGCCGGTGACCGCGGAGACGATGTTCGGCGTCCAGTCGTGTTCGAAGATGTACACCGCGACGGCGGTTCTCCTCGCGGTCCGGGACGGGCTGGTGGACCTGGACGTTCCGATCGTCGAGTACCTGCCGGAGATGCGTCTCAACAGTTCCTTCGACGCTCGACCCGAGCGTCTGATCACGCTGCGGCATCTCCTCAATCACACTGCTGGATTCACCCACGAGGCGCCCGTCGGATCGAACTACGCCGTCGGCCGGGAGTCGTTCGGCGCCCATTGCCGCAGCATCGCCGACACCTGGCTGCGGTTCCCCGTCGGCCACCACTTCCAGTACTCGAATCTGGGGATCGACCTCGCCGGATACATTCTCGAGCGGCGCAGCGGAGTGCCGTTCGACCGCTTCGTACGCCGGACGGTGCTCGAGCCACTGGGCTTGCGGCGTACGACGTTCAACGCAGCGGAGATCCGGCGTGAGAAGGACCGTGCGATCGGTCACGCGTCGGGCCACGCGCACATCCCGGTGCGGGTCCCGATGGTTGCCGCGGGCGGGCTGTACACGAGTGTCAACGACGCCTGCCGATTCATCCAGTTCCAGTTGGGCAGTGGTGCGCTGCTTGCCGAGATGCACAAGGTGCCGGGCGAGGACCGCGGATATGGGCTCGGTCTCGCGGTCACTCAGGCGCACGGTGTGCCCGTGCGCGGGCATGGTGGTGGCGGGTTCGGGTTCCTGTCGGACATCTACTGGGCGCCGGACGCTTCGATCGGCGTCGTCGTACTGACCAACTCGACCACGCACCCGTTCCAGTGGGAGCTCGCCGCGGAGATTTTCCGCGAGGTGGTCCCGCACCGACCTGCGCGAAAGGTCACTCCTCCCCCAGAGGTAGCTGCTGGACCGTTGGCCGGTCTGGCGGGCAACTACAGCGGGAGCGGGTCCGACCAGGTCACATTCGCGGTGGAGGGAGACCGAGGCTTCCTGGTCCGGGGCGAGACCCGGCATCCGGTGCGGTTCCTCGGTCCTCTCGAGTTCATGGTCGAGCACGAGCGATTCAGGTTCCGCGACCTCGACGACGCTGGACACCCGGCGTACCTCGAGGACGACGGAGGCGTTCGCTATCGCAACGACGTACCGGCCCCGGCGCCGGCCGCCGCGGACGGGCCGTGGAACCGGGACTACGCGGTCCGCGTGTACGGCGTCCGCGCCGCCACGGCCCGGTTGCGCAAGGAGAACGGCGTACACCTCTTCGACCACTGGCACGGCGGAACAGTCCGCCTACGCCGCCACCGCCCCGACCTGTACATCTCCGCAACCGGCGAAGCCCTCGACCTGACCCGCACACCCCCGACCTACGCCAACATCCACCTGCATCCCCTGTGACAGAAAGTCCGCTGGGTGTGTAGGAATGGCGGGGGTGGGTTCGTTGGGTGGGTGTAGGCAGGGTTGAGCTGAGTGGACTGGAGATCGTGATGCAGTATCTGATTTCTGTGATTGACCATCGGACGGGGTCGGCGACCGCGGAGGAGATGGCGGCGATCGATGCCTTCAACGAGCAGTTGATGGCGGGCGGGCACTGGGTGTTCGCGGGTGGGTTGAGTGCGCCGAGCGACGCGACGGTGATCGACGCCCGGGGGGACGGCGAGCCGATCTTCACCGACGGGCCGTACCTGGAGTCGAAGGAGCACATGGCCGGGTTCTGGGTGTTCGAGGCGCCGGATCTGGACGTGGCGCTGAAGCTCGCCGCCGCGGCGTCGAAGGCGTGCAACCGCCGGCTCGAGGTGCGGCCGTTCCTGTGAGCGACGTCGACGAAGCGATCACCCGGGTCCACCACGAGGAATGGGCGCGGGTGGTCGCCTCGCTGACCAGGCGGTTCGGTGACCTCGACATTGCCGAGGAGGCGGCCGCCGAGGCGTTCGCGGCGGCGGTCGAGCGTTGGCCCGCCGACGGCGTACCGCCCAACCCCGGCGCCTGGCTGACCACCACCGCCAACCGCCGGGCGATCGACCGGATCCGGCGCGAGAGCAAACGTGACGACAAGCAGAAGGAGGCTCAGATGTCGTACGGCGAACCGCCCGAGCCCCTCGGTGTGATCGACGACGAGCGGCTCCGGCTGATCTTCACCTGCTGTCATCCGGCGCTCGCGATGGAGACGCGCGTGGCGCTGACGCTCCGGATGATCGGCGGCCTGACCGTGCCGGAGATCGCCCGCGGGTTCCTGGTCCAGGAGACCGCGATGGGCCAGCGGATCACGCGCGCGAAGGCGAAGATCAAGGCGGCCCGGATCCCGTACCGGGTGCCGTCCGCGGAGGACCTTCCGGGACGCGTGTCCGGCGTACTCGCGGTGCTGTTCCTCGTCTTCAACGAGGGGTATCTGGCGACCGGCCCGGACACGGACCCGGTCCGTCACGAGTTGACCGCCGAGGCGATTCGGCTCACCCGGCTGATCCGGGTGCTGCTGCCCGAGGACGGCGAGGTCGCGGGTCTGCTCGCGCTCATGCTCCTCATCGATGCGCGGCGTACCGCACGCGTGTCGGCGACCGGCGAACTGATCGCGCTGCGCGACCAGGACCGCGGTGCCTGGGACACGGCGTTGGTTGCCGAAGGCCACCGTCTCGTCCGCGAACGCCTCGCGACCCGGCAGCCACCGGGCCGCTATCAGATCCTCGCGGCGATCAACGCCGTCCACACCTCGGCCCGCGACGCGGCGGACACCGACTGGTCACAGGTCGTCGCGCTCTACGACCAGCTCGTCCGCGTCGATCGCTCACCGATCGTCGCGCTGAACCGCGCGATCGCGGTCGCCGAGCTCGACGGTCCGGAGGTTGCGCTGGCGACGATCGACCGGCTGAGCGACAAGCTGTCCGGGTACCACGCGTACCACGCTGCGCGCGCCGACCTGCTGCGACGGCTGGGCCGCAGCCAGGAGTCACGGGCCGCGTACGACGCCGCGATCGAGCTGGCCGAGAACACAGCCGAGGTCGCGTACCTGAGCCGCCGCCGCGATCAGCTGGTCAGCTGACGGCCGTAGCGCGCGAGGTAGTGCCAGACGTACTTGATCGACTGCGCCGGATGGTCGCGGACGGCTTGGCCGAGCAGGTCAGGGGTGAGTTCCGGGCCGAGCGTGCGGGCGAGGTCGACGATCTCCGCGCCGCGGTACGACGGATCGAAGGCGGCCGGGTCGGCGCGGAACCCGGGGTGGTACTCGATCGGGCAGCCGAGCTCGCGGGCGGCGTCCTCCACCGGCGTACCGATGAACGACGGGTCGAGGACCACCGCCTCGACGTCGATCGCGAGACGGACCGCGCCGTGCACCTGTGCCTCGACGTAATCGTCCAGGTCGTCGAGGCGTGCCGCATCGGCCAGTTGGCACAGTCGCGGCAGGACGTCGCGGTCGCCGAAGTCGGCCGGGGAGCGCGCGGAGTCCGGGTAGCAGAACGTCGCGCGCTCGATCGTGCCGGGTTTCAGCCGCAAGTACGACGACCCGAAGCGGATCGCGCCGCCGTACGCATCACGCCGCCGGTTCCACACCCCGTACACGGGCCGATCCAGCTCCGGTCGGTCGTCGTACCGCCCGGAGAACAACCGGCTCTCCCACTCCCACCGGTCTCCCCCGCGGAACGCCGTCAGCCCGCCGTTGGAGATCCCCGTCGCGAACTGCGACCGGTAGGTCCCGTCCGCGGCGATCGACTCGATCACCGTCCGCGCGCCATGCGGCCAATTGGGATGGAACTGCATCGTGAGCATCAGAACGGCCCCGTCTCACGCCCGTCGGCGCCGACCATGATGAATCGAAGCCGCTCGTCGAACCGGCCGGCGGTGAGCCAGTGCGCGAACGCGATCCGCGCGGTCGGCGGCATGTCGAGCGTCGCCGGGTCCATTGACAGATCGAACCACCGGAGGTCGCCCTCGGTGCAGTCCGTCGGCCCAGGCACCGTGAGGTTTGCGGTGAAGTAGTACGTCGTACGCACCTCTTCGCCGGTGTCGCGTACGGCGACGTACCGCAGCGCGAGGTCGGTGAGTTGGTCGGCCGTGACACCGACCTCCTCGTCCAGCTCGCGGAGCGCGGCCGCTGTCGGGTCGGTGAGCTCGTGTGGCTCGAGGTGACCGCCGATGCCGACCCAGGAGTCGGCGATCGCGCGGGATCCGCGGCGGTAGAGGAGCAGCACGCTTCCCTCGCGCACGAGGAAGACCGACGTCAGGTGCCGGGCCGAGCGGAGTGACACGTCAGACGTTGACGTTGAAGCCGAGGTCCAGGTCGCACGCGGCCTGGCCGCCGCGGATCCCCCAGTTCGAGGTGGGGTGGTCCCGGACGAGGATCGTGACGTGGTCCGCGGGGATGCCGAAGGGCTTCAGGTTGCCGACGATCTCGGTGTAGAGCTTGCGCTTGGCGTCGACCGAGCGGCCGGCGAAGCAGTCGACGGTGACGAGGGTGAAGAACTCGGGCGTGGTCAGCCGCGGCGAGCATGCGAACCGATGCGGGGCATGGACGACCAGACGCACATCCTTGTCCTGCGGCGGGATCTGGAACGCGGTGACGAGCGCACCGTGCACCGCCTCGATCAGTCCGGCCTCGTCGGTCTCGGAGTACTCACGACGAACCTCGATCTGCGCACTGGGCATCAACAAATCCTTCCACAATCGGCAGCAACACCCCCGACCCCATCACGAAGCAGCCACTCCGGCGACCGAATTCCTGTCGGTGGTGGCGGGCAGACTGCGTTGACATGAGTGCGAGGATTCCGCGTGGGGCGGCGGTTGTGGTTGAGGCGGGCACGGTTTTGGTGGTGAAGCGGTACCTGCGGCAGGGGGCGGCCGCGGAGTGCGTGATGTGCGAGTACGGCGACGTACCGGGGCCTCGGTGTGAGGGGCATCGGTACGCCGTACTTCCCGGTGGGCATGTGGAGGCGGGTGAGTCGGCGGCGGGTGCTGCGCTGCGTGAGCTCGAGGAGGAGACGACGCTGACCGGCACGCTGGACCGGTTGCTGTGGACCGGCACGCACAACGGGCGGCCCGCGTACTACTTCCTGGTCAGCGACGTGAACGGCGTACCGCGACTGTCAGGTGACGAAGCGGTGGAGCATTGTGCGACGAATCATTTCGAACTGCGGTGGGCCGACGCGGCGGACCTGGAGCGATTCGGGATCTACCCGCCCGAGCTGCGCGGACGTTTGACACGCCTACTTGAGTAAGGCCTCGGCGATCATTCGATGTCCTTGCTGCTCGAAGGACTCGTCGCCGACCTGGTGCGCCCACACCGCCGTGCTGATCGCCTCCCGCAGCCGGGCGCGCTGCCAGGCCGCCGGGTCGCGCGGGTCCGAGCCGTAGCCGGTGATGAACGCCGGCTCCAGACTCGGCTGAGTGCGGAACTGCTGCGCGGCGAGACGAACGAGGTCGGTGTACGCCGGGCGCAGGTCCGCGCGGCCGAAGTCGATGACGCGGACAGTGCCATTGTCGATGAGCCAGTTGCGGGGCTGCCAGTCGCCGTGGGTCGGCACGAGCGTCGCGGGCGGGGTCGGCCACGCCTCGATCGTTGCCCGGAGAAGGTCGGCCAGCTCAAGCGCGATCCGGTGCGGCCTGTCGAGTATCGCGAGCGTGCGCTGGTTCTCACGGGATTCGTAGGTGTCGTCCGGTACGGCGGATTGCCGGTGAAATGTCGCGAGCAGTTCGCCGGCCTGGTGATAAGTGTCGAGCGCCCATTCGTAGGGCGTTCCTTCGACGAGCTCACCGGGTAGGAAACGGGTCAGCAGCAGCTTCGCGTCCTCGTCCGCGTGGACCATTTCGGGGGCGCTCCCCCGCTCGGTCCACGGCCGCAACCAGTTGCGGTGGGCACGGATCTCGCGGGCGAGATGGTGGTCGGCCTCGTCGCCGGCCTTCGCGATGTAGCGCACTCCGTGATGCTCGAGCTCCAGGACCAACGTCCCGATCAGGCCCCAGCTGTGGTCACGCACGATCACGGCGGACGGTAGCCAGTCGTCGAGGAGTTGTTGCTGTCGTCCGGTGAGTCCCACGCGCACGAGAGTAGCGCAAGAAATATGCGGGAAAGGGTGGACGAATTACTTGGAAGGATTTATCCTGGCCGAATGCAGAATTCACAGGAGAATGCGTCCCTAACAATTAACTTATCACCGGGAATTGCAGAAAGCAAGTCCGGCGAATTCTGGACACTCGGAGAGGTCGCGGTCCGGCGGATCGGGTTCGGCGCGAAGCGGCTCGCGGGCGGCGGCAGTGACGCCGGGGCCGACGGGGCCGGCGGCGCCGACGTGCAGGACCGGGCGATCGCGCTGCTGCGACGGGTCCTCGAGCTCGGGGTGAATCACATCGACACCGCGGCGTTCTACCCGAGCCACGGGCTGGCCGGCGAGACCCGGTTCGAGAGCCTGGGGTGGGCGAACGACGTGATCCGTCGCGCGCTGGCGCCGTACCCGGAGGAGTTCGTGCTCGCGACGAAGGTCGGCCCGACCGATCACGGGCTGGCGCGGCCGGACGAGTTGCGGGACCTCGTCGAGAGCGACCTCCGCGCCCTCGGCGTGGACTCGCTGGACCTCGTGTATCTGCGGCAGATGGGCCTGGACTCGATCGCGGAGCACTTCGGTGTCCTGGCCGAGCTGCAGGCGAAGGGCATGATCCGGCACCTGGGTGTCTCGAACGTGCGGGTCGCGCAGCTGCACGAGGCGCGGGAGATCGCGCCGGTCGTCGCGGTGCAGAACCGGTACAGCGTGGGGTTCGGGCGAGTGAATGACGAGATCTTGCAGCTGTGCGGTGAGCTGGGGATCGCGTTCATCCCGTTCTTCACGCTCACCGCGGAGTCACGGGAGGCCGGCGGGGTGCCTGATTCGGCGCCGGTGCAGGAGATCGCGGATCGCCACGGGGCCACGGTTGCGCAGGTCCGGTTGGCGTGGACGCTGAGCCGCGGGGAGCACGTGCTCGCGATCCCGGGTACGTCGAGCGCGCGCCACCTGGAGGAGAACCTGCGCGCCGGCGAGCTCACGCTGTCGGCCGAGGAACTCGCCGTCCTGGACGCGGTCGTCGACTGACCGATGCGGCTCGGGCGTCAGTCGTAGAACCGCCGGACGCTCGAGCCGATCCGGGTCACGTCGGTGCCGTAGATGTGCAGCGAGATCGCGGTCTCGGCGAAGGTGTTGTGGACCCGGTGGATGTCGCCCGGCGGCGCGAACGCGCTCACCTCGCCGACGTGGTTGTCACTCGCGCCGATCCGCCGCAGGTCGGCGTCGAACAGTTCCTCGTGCTCGACGCCCTGGAGTACGCCGACCACGCACCAGGTCACGTGATCGTGAATCCGCGTCAGCTGCCCCGGCCGCCACACCACCGCGATGATCGAGAACGAACCGTCCGGCTCGACGTGCAAGGTGTGGCTCTGGTAGCCGTCAGGCGATCCGAGGCGCTGTTCGGCGGTCAGTACGTCGGGGCGCGGGAAGTTCTCGCGCAGCCGGGCCCCGACATGCTGCGCCGTTGTGGTCCAGTCGGCGTGCTCCTCGAGGGCCCCCCGAATGCCGCTGATCAGGTCGGTGAGCTCGCTGGTGGTGATCGCTGTTGTGGTCATGTCTTGAGCCTGCTCCGGCCAACCCATAACGTCTAATGCCAAGTTTCGTCCTCACCCATAGATGGAATTGATACATGCTCGATGTCACGAGGTTGCGCGTGATCGACGCGGTCGCACGCCACGGCTCGGTGACCGCGGCCGCGCGCGAGTTGCACTACTCCCAGCCGTCCGTCACGCACCACCTCGCGCGCCTGGAAGCCGAGACCGGCGCGCAACTGCTGCAGCGCGTCGGGCGCGGCATCCGGTTGACCGAGGCCGGGCGGCTCCTCGCGGACCGCGCCGCCGAGATCATCGGCCGGATCGACGCCGTCGATGCCGAGTTGGCGGCGCACGTCGGTCTGAGCGCGGGCCGGATCCGTTTGGCCGGTTTCTCGTCGGCGATCGGAGCACTCGTTCCGGCCGCCCTCGCCCAGCTGGCCGCGAAGCATCCCGGGCTGGAGGTCAACCTGGTCGACACCCATCCACCCGAAGCGTTCGAGCTGCTCCGCACCGGGAAGGTCGACGTGGCGATCGTCTTCCGGTACGACGAGACCGCGCCCGAGCCGGCCGGCGTACGGCTGCACCATCTCGTCGACGATCCGCTGTACGTGCTGTCGAACGGACCGTCCACGCTGGCCGGCCTGCGCGACGCGACCTGGATCGCCGGGTGCGATCGGTGCCGCAGCCACCTGATCGCGCTGTGCGCTGCCGAGGGCTACGCACCACGGATCGGCTACACCTCCGACGACATGGTCGTGATGCAGGCGCTTGTCGCGGCCGGCCTCGGCGTGACGACGATGCCGGGCCTTGCGCTGCGCACCCACCACGTCGCAGGCATCACCGCGAGCGAACTGCCCGGTTCCCTACGCCACGTGTACGCCGCGACGTACGGCGAACCGCCCGACCCACCGCCGATCGCCGCCCTGGTCAGCGCCCTCCAGGAGTCCGCGCGACAGGAGTCCGCGGGGCGGTGACGTACGATCGCGCGGTCCGGACGAGAGGATCTGTGGGATGCGTGCTGTTGCGTTCTTCGACGTCGACGGCACCTTGGTGCCCGGGATCTCGTCGGCGGTGTACCTGGGTGGGTACCTCGGCCACCAGGAGGCGGTCGCCGAGGCGGAAGCGGCCTGGGACGCCGGCCTGATGGACCCACGGTCGGTCGAGGAACTCGACGCACGCGGCTGGGCCGGCACCAGCGAGGCGCAGATCCGGGAATGGCTCGAGGACATTCCGCTGGTCGACGGAATCGCCGAGGTCGTCGAGTGGTGCCATGCGCACGAGGTCGTGCCGGCGCTGGCAACTCTCGCGTGGCGACCGGTCGGTGAGTTCTTGTGCTCGCGATTCGGCTTCGTCGAGGCGTCCGGACCGACGCTGGAGGTGCGGGACGGGATCTACACCGGCATCTCACTGACCGGCAGCGACGAGTTCAAGAAGCGAGACTTCGCCCGCGACTTCGCGAACAACCACGGTCTGACACTCTCAGGCTGCGCCGCCATCGGAGACAGCCTCTCGGACCTCCCGCTGTTCGCCGAAGTCGGCCTGGCCATCGGCTTCAACGCAACCCAAAAGGCCCGAGCCCTCGCCCACACCAACCACACCGGCCCAGACCTCCGCGCAATCCTGCCAGCCTTCGAAGCATGGCTCGGATCCTGAAACCATCCTGTTCGACCTCGACGGCACCCGGACGCCGACGTACCGCGGGTGCGGGAGCTGACTCAGGTCCTGCAGGTTCTCAGGCGCTGACCTCCTCGGTTGTGTCCGAGCCGGTCTGCGGGTCGTAGACGTAGACTTCCGTGCCGGTCCGGGGATCGCGGGCGTGCACGGTGTGGAACATCGGGCCGAACGCTCTGCCGAGCTCGACGATCGTTGCGCCCGCGCCGAGCACACCGCGGACCAGCGCACTCGGCGCGGTGAGGTCGATTCGGGTGATGACGCCTGGCGTTACCCAGACCGGTTTGTTCGCCAGTTGGGCGGTCAGTTGGTGATGTAGGTGTCCGCACAGGACTGCCTGCACGTCGGTGTCGGCCAGGACAGCGCCTAGGGCCTCAGGCTCCTGAAGTACTGCGGACCGCTGATAGGGCACAGCGTCCGTCCACACCGGTGGATGGTGAAGTACGACGATCGACCCGGCCGGTGCAGGTGTGCTCAGCTCGGCTGCTAGCCAGTCCAGCTGGTCGGGGCCGAGTACGCCGTACGTCTCGCCTGGGACGAGGCTGTCGAGGGTGATCACGCGCAGCCCGGCGACCGAGCTGACGGCCGCGATCACGCCGTCGAGGCCTGCGGCCCGGCCGATCGGTGCGCCGTCCGGACCGAGATGACCGTGGCCGAGTGCGGCCGTGAAGCCTTCGCGGCGATCGTGGTTGCCGGTGCAGTACACGTGCGGGATGCCGCGCTCTGCGGCGAACTGGCCGACCAGGTCGCGGACCGTCGTACAGCCTGCGGCCGAGCCGTCGTCCGCGATATCGCCACTGACCACCACCAGATCCAGGTCTGGAACCCGCCGTACGTCGTGCAGCAGACCGCGGAGCGCGCTGACTCCGTCGACTCCGTCCTCGTCCGGGCCGGTGCGGCTCACGTGGGTGTCGGACAGGTGCAGGATCCGGACCATGACGTGACTCCTCGATGTCGTTGCCTTAGGCACCCAGGCGGTCGATGCCTGTCACGTCACTCCCCGGTGGTCCGGCCCACCCTCGCCAGTCGTGTACGGCCACCTTAACGGCTAGCCGAAGGTCATCTCATCGGTCTTCTGGACGGTGGCGGTGCGGCCCGGCGCTCGGTGGTTCTCCCAGTAGAGGTTGGTGTGGGCGATGACCTTGTCGGGCGTCGGCGCGCCCCATTCGGTCAGGTCCTCGGTGGTGTGGGCGTCGGCGACCAGGGTCACGTCGTACCCGCGGACCATCGCGCCGTGGATCGTCGAGCGGATGCACTCGTCGGTCTGCGCGCCGCTGACGATCAGGTGGCCGATGCCGGCGCGGGCGAGGACGTCTTCCAGGTCGGTCGCTTCGAAGCTGTCGGCGTACGTCTTGTGGACGAGCGACTCCGAGCCCTCCCGGGACAGCTCGGGCACGAGTTGCCACTCGGCGCTGTCCTTCACGAGGTGCTCGCTGGAGTGCTGGACCCAGACGACCGGGACTCCCCCGGCGCGGGCCTTGCCGACGAGGGTGCTGATGTTGGCGACGACGCGATCGCGCTCGTACGCCTCCCCCACGACACCGTTCTGGACGTCGATCACGAGCACGGCCGTGTGCGGCCGATCGGACAACGTGGACATCTCGGCTCCTCTCCAAACGTGTACGGCGAACGCTAGACCCGACCGCCGACAGTCTTTGAGGGCTCTCCTGTCCGATGTGTGGGTGATGACCAGCCCGATCCGGGGTCGTGAGACAGGCAATGGTGAGTGGGCACCTGATATTGCCCGTCCCCGGTCACCATTGCCTGTCCCCACCCCCCACCATCGGTCTGGCGGTCGGTCACCAGCGGGATAGAACGGGTCCGGCGGCCTTCTCGTGCGAAGGGTGCCCCGGCAGCGGGCTGCGTCGTCGGCCCGCGTGAGCTGTCTTGGTGGGAACGAAACCGTCGCGATATGCAACTTTGTATCCCCGCTCTTCGGGTCCGCCCCGGGACCGGGCAGCCGAGCGAACCCCCACGTCCCACCCACCACTTCCCAAGGGCCGCGGGGCCCCAAACCGGTTCGGGGAGGATCACCTCCCGTATCCGGGGTGCAGGGCTCCCCGATCCCGGACGAGATGGTCCCCGAACTGGTTTGGGGAGCGAGAGCGACCACGCGGTACGGGTCAGCTTCGCAACCGCAGCCGAACGGTCGGTACGTCGCCGTCGTCGAGATCCTCCGCCCGCCGTACGGCGGCCTTCACCGGCAGGATGTACCGCCCGTCCTTGGGGAACATCGACGTGTCCCAGACGCTCGCGCCGATCTCGGCGGTCACCGGGATCATTCCCCACCCGTACGTGACGAAGTTCGACTCCGCCTCGAAGTAGGCGCTCTCCTCGTCCGGGACAGTGATGAAGTACCACGGCGCCGGCCCGCGCCAGTACCAGATCTCGCCGGCGAACTCGATGTCGTTCAGGTCGCTTCCAGCCACTCGTCCAGCACTCCCATGAACTCGTCGAGGTGTCCGTACCACACCGAATGCCCCGCACCCGGCACCGTCCGGACCCAGAATCCCATCTCTTCCAGCTCCCGCGCCCGCTCCGGCGAGACGTAGCGGCTCGGGTCGGCCCGAACCACCAGCGACGGCACCGCCGGCCTTTCGACCGATTGTCCGATGTACGAACGCTCAAGCGCGACGGCCGTCTCGACGTCGAACCGAGCAGCCGCCTCCGCCTCGACCCGGCAGTCTTCAGCGGACCAACCGGGCCGGGGAGCCAGCCGCTCCACTGTGCGTGCGGCGCGGGAGGTCGTGAAGCGTTCGCGCAGTTCCGCGGCCGGTGCCGGTGGGTCGGTGGACGGGCCGGAGAAGGGTACGTCGACGTACACGACGCGACTGGCCCGGAGGCGAGGCAGCGCGTGGGACAGCACGATCGCGCCGAGTGAGTGGCCGATCGCGAGCGCAGGCGGGGTATCGACGGCCGCGAGTACGGCGTCGACGAACAGCTCCATCGTCGCGTCAGGGGCACGTGGAGCGTCGCCGTGACCGGGCAGGTCGATCGCGACCGCCCGGTAGCCGCGAGCCGCCAGCGCGGGGCCGACCGCGTGGTACTGCGAGGCGGCGCCGCGCATGCCGTGGACGAGGAGCGCCACGCGGTCGCCGGATCCCCAGATGAGCATCAGCCGGGCAGGTCGGTGCTGGGATCGTCGAGCGGCTCTGTGCTCGCGGCCAGTAGGCGTCGTGCGAGGAACTGGGCGGCGGCCAGCAGTTCGGGGCCGCCGATGATGCGGAACGGGGCGCGGATCTCGGCGAGGTGGGACGCGTACCAGTCGGGCTCGTCGGTGCTGGCCAGGAGCCGGGTGCGGTTGTCGTCGATGGGATCCAGACGACCCATACTGCGCGGGATCCAGCAGGCCGCATCCGCCAGAGGTGCGTCGATCTCGACCTCGATCGGGTACCGCCAGCCGAGCGCGAGGTGTTCCTCCACGGCGGCCAGCGGATCGAGATCGGCCGGTGGCTCGAACGACGCCGGTTGCGCCTCGACCTTGGTGATCTTGTCGACGCGCAGCACGCGCCGGGCGTCCTTGGCGTGCGACCAGCACAGCAGGTACCAGCGACCCCGGCGTACGACGACCGCCCACGGGTCGACGTCCATCGACCACTCGTCCTGGTGCCGCCGGTACCCGATCGTCACGCGCCGCGCGTCCGCGCTGTGCGACACGAGGGCGGCGGTGATCTCGGGATCCGGGGTCCGGGCCCCGGGATCGGGGCCGCGCGCGGGGACCCGGCGGATCGCGTCGGTCGACCGGGCGACGGCCTCGGGCAGCACCCGGACGATCTTCCCAAGGGCGTCCTCGACCGGATCCGCGGCGCCGCGCGGTCCCTCGAGCACCGCCATCAACAGGCCGAGCGCCTCGGTCGGGCTGAACATCAGCGGCGGCAGCCGCAGACCGCGTCCGACCCGGTAGCCGCCGTAGGGCCCACGCACCGACTCGATCGGGATGTCGGCCTCGCGCAGGATCGCGACGTACCGGCGAGCCGCGCGCTCGGAGACGCCGAGCTTGTCCCCCAGTTGCTCCGCGGTGATCCCGGGGCTGTTCTGGATCAGCTCCAGGACCATCAAGGTCCGCGCCGTCGGGCTCACGTCGTACGCCATCAGTCACCATTCCGGAAGAAGTCCGTCCGGATCTGAGGGTAGCCCGTTTTAACTGCTCAGACGGTGAGCGGTTTGTCTGCGACGATCGGGGGCATGCGCGCGGATCGGTTGGTGGCGGTGCTGTTGCTGATGCAGGCCCGGGGCCGGGTGACCGCGGCCGACGTCGCGGCGGAGCTGGAGATCTCGGTGGCGACCGCGCGCCGGGACCTGGAGGCACTGTCGACGGCCGGCATCCCGGTCTATCCGCAGCCAGGTCGCAACGGCGGCTGGCAGCTGGTCGGCGGTGCCCGGACCGATCTGAGTGGCCTGACGGCGACCGAGGCGCAGGCGTTGTTCCTGCTGGTCGGGCCCGCGGCATCGATCGCGCCGGACGCGAAGGCGGCCTTGCGCAAGCTGGTCCAGGCACTGCCGGGCACCTTCCGCGAACACGCGCAGGCCGCGGCCGAGGCGGTCGTGATCGACCCGGCCCGCTGGGGCGAGCACGTGAAGGAACGCCCGGAGCTGGTACGTCGCCTGCAGGACTCCGTCGTACGGCGGGAGCGGGTCCGGCTGGTGTACTCGGGACGCGGCCGGGAGACGTCGGAGCGGGTGGTGGATCCGCTCGGTCTCGTGGACAAGGACGATGTCTGGTACCTGATCGCGTGGACGGAGAAGGGGCAGCGGACGTTCCGGATCGACCGGGTCGTCGACACCGAGGCGACCGGCGAGACCTTCGAGCGGCCGGACGGGTTCGAGCTGTCGTCGGCGTGGGCGGAGATCGTCGAACGGATGGAGGAACGCCGATCGGGGCTGACGGCAACTGTCCTGATGGACGAACGGTTCGTGTGGGTGATGCGGGACCGGCTCGGCCGCAACTGCGAGGTCGACGGGACCGACGGCGACCGGGTCCGGCTCAAGGTGACCGCGCCGACGCCGTTGATGATCGCGCAGCATCTGGCCGGTTGGGGCGGGTCGATCGAGGTCGTGGATCCGCCGTCGGTGCAGGCGGAGCTGGCGCGTCTTGGCCGGGAATTGACGCAGCGCTATGCCGCGGTGGACCACCGGGATGAGTAAGGTGCCATGGTTCATCGTGTCCCGACACCGCCCCTCAATCAGCCTCAGGAACCATCCGTGACCACATCCCCTCCCCAGCCGCCGCAGAACCCGTACTCAGGTCAGCCGGACGGCTACGGTCCGCCACAGCAGCAGTTCCCGCAGTACAGCCAGCCGGGCCAGCCCCAGCAGCCGGATCAGTACCAGCAGCCGGGTCAGCCCCAGCATGGTCAGCCCGGTCAGCAGCAGTACGCGGGGCAGCCGGGTCAGTACCAGCAGCCGTACGGCGGTCAGCAGGCCGGCCAGACGTTCCCGCAGGACGGCGGTCAGCAGTACCCGCCGCAGGGCCAGTACCCGGGCCAGCAGTACCAGGGTCAGCAGCAGTACCAGCAGGACCAGTCGTTCCCCCAGCAGGGGCATGCACCCCAGGGTCAGATGGCCTGCCGCTTCTGCGGCGGCTACCCGGCGACCGAGGCCACCGTGCGCGGTCACCAGGGCCTGATCATCATCATGCGGTTCCTGAAGCTGCAGGGGCCGTTCTGCCGGACCTGCGGGGTCGCGTCGGTGCGCGACATGACCGCGAAGAGCCTCTGGCAGGGCTGGTGGGGTATCGGTTCGTCGATCATCAACCCGATCACGATGCTGATGAACATCGGCCCGATGCAGAAGTTCAAGGGTCTGCCCGAGCCCACGCCGGGTCCGGGCCGCCCGATGGACCCGGGCAAGCCACTGTTCCAGCGGCCGGCGATCCTCGGTCTGCTGCTGCCGATCGCGCTGATCGGCGTGATCGTGTTCGCGAACCTGAACTCGACCGAGTCGAAGGCCAAGATCGGCGCGTGCGTCGTCAACCAGGGCACGTCGGTCAATCCGGACGTGAAGGTCGTCGACTGCGGGTCCTCGGAGGCCGAGTACAAGATCGTCGACAAGATCGACGACTCGACCGACGACAGCCAGTGCGGCGAGAACGCCGAGGCGTCGTACGTCTACCAGAGCGGTTCGACGAAGTACACGCTCTGCCTCACCCCGGTGAAGTAGCGAGTGTGGGGTCCCGGCGACGGGACCCCACACCTCAGCTGTAGTACCCGTCGACCGGCACGCGCGCCTCGTCGTACAGCGCCGGGCCTTCCAGCGGTACCTCGGGGAAGCCGCCGGCCGGCTTGAGTCCGTCGAGCTGTTCACCCGACAGCGCGAACACGACCTTGCCGAGGCCGGATCTCGCGAGCGCTCCCGAGCACATCCCGCACGGCTGGCAGCTCGTGTACATGGTGGTGCCGGCCGCGACCTCGGGCGCGAGGTGCTGGGCGGCCCAGACCGCGAGCTTCAGCTCCGGGTGGAAGCTGATGTTCCCTTCGGTGAGCGTGGTGTTCCGCTCCTCGATCAGCACGGCGCCGTCCGGGCCGACCAGCAGCGAGCCGAACGGCGGGTTCCCGCCGCTGCGTGCCTCCGCGGCGAGCGCGATCGCACGGCGCAGGAATCCTTCTGCCTCAGGTGTCACAGGTGTCACGTGGTCTCCAGTCCAGTTCGTCGCGCGGCGATCGTCGCCAGCGCCTGCCAGGCCGTCTCGGGCCGTTCGGTCTCGTCAGGATCGCCGACGAACGGATCGAGTACGACGCTCTGCGCGCCGAGTTCCCGCAGTACCGCGAGGTCTCGCATCACCTGGTCGATCGACCCCTCCCCCGCCACCCGATCGTCGTCGGGCAAGGGCTCGTCCGTCAGCCGGAGCAGGATCCGCGGCGCGAACCCTGGCAGCGGCCGGTCCTCCTCCGCCGCGACCGTCCGCAGCCGATCGAGCCCCGACCGGAGCTGCTCGATCGTTTGCCGGAGCGGGTGCCACGCGTCGCCGTACCGGACGGTCCGGCGCAACCCCGCCGTACTCGAACCGCCGACCCAGATCGGGACCGCTGCGTCGCCGTAGTCCGCCTTGTCGGCCCAGACGCGCCGCAGCTCGGCAAGCAGCTCGTCCGTGTCCCGGCCGCGGCGCGCATGCTCCGCGCCGAGCGCCTCGAACTCCTGCCGCGCCCAGCCGACCCCGACGCCGAGCACCAGCCGCCCGCCGCTCAGCGCGTCCAGGTTCGCCGCCATCCTTGCCACCAGCAACGGATGCCGGTACGGCGCGATCAGCACGGTCGTGCCCAGCCGGACCCGCTCGGTGATCCCGGCCAGCCAGCTCAGCGTGGTGAACGGTTCGTAGAACGGCGCGGGGTACTGCTCCGCGACATCCGGCGTGATCACCACATGGTCCGACACCATCAGCAGGTCGTACCCGAGTCCCTCGACGACGCGCGCCCAGTCCCGCAGCCGCGCCGGGTTCGTTCCCGGGCCGAAGTTCGGCACATTCACTCCAAGTTCCACGCCCTCAGGCTATCCAGGCGGCGACGCACTTCTGAAGACATTCCTCCCGGCGTACGTCGTCGTTCGCCGGGGAATCGACGGTAGATTGTGCGTATGACCGAGAGTCTCGATCCGACCGACTGGGCGATCCTCAGCGAACTGCAGGACGACGCCCGGATGTCCCTGACGCAACTCGGCAAGCGGGTCAACCTGAGCGCCTCGGCGACCACCGAGCGGGTGCGCCGGCTGGAGTCGATCGGCGTGATCACCGGGTACCGCGCCGAGGTCGACCTGACGAAGGTCGGCTACCCGGTGCTGGCCGTCGTCCGGCTGAAGTACCCGGGCAACAAGCACGAGCCGCTGCACCGCCTGCTCGCCGAGCGGCGCGAGATCCTGGAGTGCCTGCGCACCACCGGCGACGACTGCTACACGCTGAAGGTCGCCGCCGCGTCGATGCCGCACCTCGAGGAACTCGTGAACGAGCTGACCGACTTCGGCAGCACGACCACGAACCTCGTCTACTCACAGACCCAGCGCTATCGCGGCCCGCAAAAGCCAGTGACCGATCAGGCGTGAGGATGAGAGCGTTACCCGGTGCTCAAGGTGCTGGGGATCGACGTCACGCCTGACCTGCTGGAGCGATGGGTCGACTGGCTCGCGCCGGACGAGCAGCCGTTCTTCGTCACGAGGAAGCAGGCGAGCGCCTGGAAGCTGACGACGGAAGACCGCGAGCCGAGCCGGGAGGATCGCGACACCTACCGGACGTACGCCGTCGACCCCAAGGCCGCTCGGACTGCTTGGCTGCGCCAGGAGGCGTACGACGCCTTGCCGAAGGCGGCGCGGGCGGCGCTGGTGCGGGCGCAGGTCGGCTACGACCGTGGGGCGGTTCCGACGGTGCGGAAGTGGTCGCGGATCGTCGGGGCGGAGGTGTGGCAGCAGGCGGACGGGTATCGGTTCGTCTGGTGGAAGTCGCTCCTGCGCGAGCCGGCGCGCGTGCTGCCTGACGTCGTGAGCCAGGATCTGGGGCCGAGCCGGCATGCCGAGGTCAGGTCCTGGCCCGCGGCGCTGCCCCGCGTGCGCGAGTTGGCCGGCACGTTTCCGGACGGCAGCGGGCCGAACTGCTTCGGCACCGTGATGGCGGGCTGCGGCGTCGACGGCGCCGAGTCGGTGTGGATGGTGCGCGAGCCCTTCGAGGAATGGTTGGCGAACCACACCGACCGCGGCGGCAAAGACGACGTACCGGGCACTGTCTTCGTCTGGCGTGACGCCGCGCGGCTGGTCCAGCACGCGGCGCTGACCATCGGCGACGGATGGATGATCCACAAGCCGTCGCAGTCCTGGATGACGCCGCGGAAGGTGCGGACGGTCGCCGAAGTGAAGCGCGCCACGCGGACTGCCGGCTGGCGGCTGGAGCGTCATAAGCTGGTCGCGTGAGGTTGCTCGTCACTGGGGCCGCTGGTCTCCTGGGGCGTGAACTCCTGCGCACGGGCACCCACGAGGTGGTCCCGACGTACCACTCGCAAGAGATGCCGGGTGGGGTGCAACTCGACGTACGGCGACGCGACGCCGTCCGCGACGTGATCCGCAGCGTCCGCCCGGACGGGATCATCCACACCGCCTACCGGCAGGACGACTGGGCGACCACCGCGGACGGCGCTGTCAACGTCGCGCTGGCGGCCGAGGGCGTGAGGCTCGTCTTCGTGTCGAGCGATGCGGTCTTCGGGCCTCGGGAAACGCCGTACGCCGAGCACGAGTCACCCTGCCCGATCACGGCGTACGGCGCGGCGAAGGCGGCGGCCGAGACGGCGATCCGCGCCATCACACCGGAGGCGATCATCGCGCGGACCTCGCTGATCGTCGGATCGGACGGTCACTCGGAGGAGGAACGGCGCGTACGACGGCTCGCGGCCGGCGAACCCGGTGCGTTCTACACCCACAACATCCGCTGCCCGGTCCACGTCAACGACCTCGCGACGGCCCTGCTCGAGCTCCTCATGTCAGACGTCATCGGCGTCACCCACGTGGCCGGCCCCGAAGCGCTCAGCCGACTCGACCTCGGCCGACTGATCGCCGTTCGCGACGGTCTCGACCCACAGGCGCTGCCGTTCACGCCAGGTACGCCGTCGGACATCCGTCTCGACTGCAGCCGTACTCAGGAAGCCCTGAAGACCCGGCTTCGGCCGGCAAGCGAGTTCCTACTCCCCTGACTGCTCAGGCGTCGTTGACCGTCGTGGTGACCGGCGTGCCGAGCTCGACGGTGCGACTGACCGTGCAGAGGCGGTCGTGCGACATCTTCACGGCGCGCGGCAGCGCCTCGCGGGCCTTGTCGCCGTCCTCGCCCTCGGGGAAGTTGATGGTGAACTCGACGGCGAGGTTCTCCATCCGGTTGCCTTCCTCGGCGTCCCGGATCTTGTCGCCGCGGACCACCGCGCTGAACTCGGTCGGCTCGGCCCGCCGGCTGACCACGATGTCGACATCGATCGCCGAGCAGGTCCCGATCGCGGCCAGCAGCAGCTCGACCGGCGTGAAGTCGGTGTCCGCACCGCCCGAGCCGACCGTGATGCTCCCGCCGCGGGCGTTCCGCACCTCGTAGCTGCTGTTCGCGAGCCGCTCGAAAGTTACCTGCCGGAGTGTGTCAGCCATGTCCCGTCACATTCTGTTGCTTGTGGCAACGCCATAGGGGGTCAGAGGTTCTCAAGCGCCTCGGCGACGGGGGTGTCCCCGCCGATCAGCTCGAGCGTCCGGCCGATCGCGGCCGGGGTGTCACAGAGGCCCGCCAGTACCAGCGCGACGTCGTCGCGGGTGATCCGGCCGCGACCGGTCTTGGCGGCGAGGTACACCGTGCCGGTCCCGGGGTCGTCGGTCAAGCTGCCGGGCCGCAGGACGGTCCAGTCCAGGTCCCTGGCGCGCAGGTCCTCCTCGGCAGCCCACTTGGCCCGGAGGTAGACCGTGAACGTCTCGTCGTCGGTCAGCGACGGGGCGAGTTCCGCGTTGATCGAGCCGACCTGGATGTGCCGCCGTACGCCGGCCTGCTCGGCAGCGTCCGCGAACAGCGCGGCCGCACCGCGGTCGACCGTGTCCTTGCGCGCTTTCCCGCTGCCCGGACCGGCGCCCGCCGCGAAGATCGCCACGTCCGCGCCCGTCAGTACCTCGGCCACGGCGCCGGCGTCGGCCTGCTCGAGGTCGAGTACGGCGGCCTGCCCGCCGGCCGCGGCGATGTCGGCCTCGTGGTCCGGGTTCCGCACGACTCCGACCACCTGATGCCCGTCGGCGCTCAGCAACCGCGTCAGCCGCAACGCGATCTGCCCGTGTCCACCCGCAATCACGACTCGCATACCCGCAGACTATCTCTGTGCACGCAACGACCGTTGACGGGACGAGGATCGCGTACCAGGTTCGGGGCACCGGGCAACCACTTGTCCTGCTCGCCGGGCAGTCCAACAACCACACGTGGTGGGATCCGATCCGGGCGGATTTCGAAGCGCACTACCGAACCATCACTTTGGACTGGCGTGGAACCGGCGAGAGCGACAAGCCGGACGAGGTCTACAGCACGCCCGGGTTCGCGGACGACGTGGTCGCGGTGCTCGACGATCTCGGCCTGGACAGCGCGCACGTGTACGGGACGTCCATGGGTGGGCGGGTCGCGCAATGGCTGGCGATCAAGCATCCCGAGCGGGTCAACGCCCTGGTCCTGGGCTGCACCTCGCCCGGCGCGGCGCACGGGTACGAGCGCAGCCAGGAGATCCGCAAGGCGCTGGCCGATCCGGAGCGAAGCGATCGCGTGCTGCTCGAACTCATGTACACCCCGGCGTGGCTCGCTGAGAACCCCGGTCCGTACTACGTGCTCGGTGACGGGTCCATGCCGTCGTACGCCAAAGGCAGGCATCTGGTGGCCAGTAACCGGCATGACGCGTGGGACGGCCTGCCGACCATTGCCGCGCCGACGCTGATCCTGCACGGCACCGACGACATCTTCAGTCCGGTCGCGAACGCGCAACTGCTCGCCGACCGGATCCCCGGGGCCCGCGCCGAACTCGTCACCGGCGCCCGGCACGCCTATTTCCACGAGTTCCGGTCGGTCGCAAGCCTGGCGGTCCTAACCTTCCTGGCCGCCGCGCAGGACCGGACGTAGCGCGTCCAGGACGGCGGGGTCCTCGATGGTCGACGGGACCTGTTCGTCGCGGCCGTCGGCGATCCCGCGCATCGTCCGGCGCAGGATCTTCCCGGACCGGGTCTTGGGCAGTGCGTCGACCACCGACACGTCCCGGAACGCGGCGACCGGCCCGATCTCGCGTCGTACGGCGGCCACCAACTCGTCCCGCAGTACGTCGTCCGGCACCGTCGCGCCCGCCTTGAGGACGACGAAGGCCCGCGGCAACTGCCCCTTGAGCGGGTCGTGCACGCCGATCACCGCACACTCCGCGACCGCCGGGTTCGCCGCGACGACCGCCTCGATCGAGCCCGTCGACAAGCGGTGCCCGGCGACGTTGATGACGTCGTCGGTGCGGCCCATCACGAAGATGTAGCCGTCGTCGTCGATGAACCCGCCGTCGCCGGTCAGGTAGTAGCCGTCGTACTCCTGGAGATAGCTGTCGATGTAGCGCTGGTCGTCGCCCCACAGCGTCGGCAGCGCGCCCGGCGGCAGCGGCAGCCTGATCGCGATCGCGCCCTCCTCGTGCGGCAGCAGTTCCTTGCCGTTCGGGTCGAGGATCCGCACGTCCCAGCCCGGCATCGGCACGGTCGCCGAGCCCGGCTTGGTGGGCAGCGGCTCGAGCCCGCGCGGGTTCGCAGCGATCGGCCAGCCGGTCTCGGTCTGCCACCAGTGGTCGACCACCGGTACGCCGAGATGCTCGTGCGCCCAGTGGTACGTCTCCGGGTCGAGCCGCTCCCCCGCCAGGAACAGCGTCCGGAACATGTCCAGCGGGTGCTTCGCCAGCTCCGCCGCCCCGGGATCCACCTTCTTGATCGCGCGGATCGCGGTCGGCGCCGTGAACAGCGCCTTCACGCCGTGCTCGGAGATCACCCGCCAGAACGCGCCCGCGTCCGGCGTCCCGACCGGCTTGCCCTCGTACAGGACCGTGGTCGCCCCGGCCAGGAGCGGCGCGTACACGATGTACGAGTGGCCGACGACCCAGCCGACATCGGACGCCGTCCACCACACGTCACCCGGCCCGATGTCGTACACGTTGCGCATCGTCCAGGCGAGCGCGACCGCGTGGCCGCCGTTGTCGCGGACGACACCCTTCGGACGTCCCGTCGTGCCGGAGGTGTAGAGGATGTAGAGCGGGTCGGTCGCCGCGACCTGTACCGGCCCGGCCGGCTGCGCCTTCGCGGTCAGCGCCGTCCAGTCGAGGTCCCGTTCGCCCAGTTCAGCCCGGGCCTGCTCGCGCTGGAACACGATCGTGTGCTCGGGCTGGTGCGACGAGATCGTCAGCGCCTCGTCGATGATCGGCTTGTACTCGACCACGCGAGCCGGCTCGATCCCGCACGACGCGGCGACGATCACCTTCGGGCCGGCGTCCTCGATGCGGGCGGCGAGCTCGCGCGGGGCGAAGCCGCCGAAGACGACCGAGTGGATCGCGCCGAGGCGGGCGCACGCGAGCATGGCGACGACGGCTTCCGGGATCATCGGCATGTAGACGATGACGCGGTCACCTTTGCCGACGCCGAGGGAGGCCAGTGCGCCGGCGAACTGCGCCACCTCGTCGCGGAGCTGGGCGTAGGTGTAGGTGCGGCCCGTTCCGGTGACCGGGGAGTCGTAGATCAGCGCCGTACGGCCGCCGTCACCTGCCTCGACGTGCCGGTCGAGCGCGTTGTACGACGTGTTCAGCACGCCGTCGGGGAACCAGTGGAAGATCGGCGCACCGGTCGCGTCCAGCGCCTGGGTCGGCGGTCTCGTCCAGAAGATCGCCTCGGCCGCCTCGAGCCAGAACCCGTGCGGGTCGCCCAGGCTCCGCCGGTAGCTCTCCTCGTACCTGCCCATACCCTGGCCTCCATCCGTCGGCTGTTCCCCATCGTGGCAGGGTTGGAGCATGACGGTAAGCCTCGACGACGTGCAGCAGGCCGCGGAACGGATCGCCGGGCGGGTACGCCGTACGCCGGTGATCGAGGTGGCGCCGGGGCTCACGTTCAAGCTGGAACTGCTGCAGCACACCGGCTCGTTCAAGCCGCGCGGAGCGTTCAACCGGTTGCTGACCGCGAAGGACAGCGGTGAGCTGACCGGGCAGGGCATCGTCGCCGCGTCCGGTGGCAACCACGGGCTGGCGGCGGCATACGCGGCGCGCGAACTCGGCGTACCGGCCCGGATCTTCGTCCCCGAGACGACCCCGGCCGCCAAGCTCGGAAAGCTCCGCACCCTCGACGCCGACATCGTGCAGGTCGGATCGGAGTACGCCGAGGCGTACCAGGCGGCGCTCGCGGCGCGGGACGAGACGGGTGCGTTGCTGGTGCACGCCTACGACCAGCCAGAGGTCGTCGCCGGGCAGGGCACGGTCGGGCTCGAACTGCTGGAACAGGCCGGCAGGTTCGACACGGTCCTCGTCGCGGTCGGCGGCGGCGGCCTGATCGGCGGCATCGCGACCGCCATCGGCGACAACGCGCAGGTCGTCGGCGTCGAGCCGTCACAGGCACCCACCATGCACCGGGCCCTCCAAGACGGAGCACCGACAGACGGCCCGGTAGGCGGCGTAGCAGCCGACTCGCTGGGCGCACGCCGCCTGGGCACCCTCGCCTTCGACGCGGTCCAGGAGCACCACGTGCAGTCCGTCCTCGTCGACGACGACGCGATCGTTGCCGCCCGCAAGCAGCTCTGGCGCGACTACCACCTGGCAACCGAGCACGGAGGAGCAGTCGCCTGGGCGGCCCTTGCGTCCGGCGCCTACCGGCCGGCCGCGGGCGAGCGGGTGGTCGTGGTCGTCTGCGGGGCGAACACCGACCCCGCCACACTCACTTGACGCGTCGCTGCTTGTCGTCGGCCAGGACCCAGGCAGCGAGCGCACCGGCGATACCGCCGAACAGGTGACCCTGCCAGGAGATCCCGTCCTGGGGAAGCAGCCCGCTGAACAGTGCGCTGCCCCAGACCATCACGACGATGATCCCGAGCAGCACCTGACCGAGCCGGCGGTTGAACAGCCCGCGGAGAATCAGGTACGACGCGTACCCGAAGACGAGCCCGCTGGCGCCGATCGTGATCGTGTTCGGCGGTGAGATCAGCCAGGTCCCGAACCCGCCGATCACCGTCACGATCGCGGTCACCGCGAACAGCCGGGCCGCGCCGCTGACCGCGATCAGGGCGCCGAGCGTGACCAGCGGCAGCGTGTTCGAGACCAGGTGACCGAACCCGAGATGCAGGAACGGCGCGGTCAGGATCCCGATCAGGCCGCGCGGCTCGCGGGAGATGATCCCGTACTGGTCCAGCGCGCCGTTCGTCACGGTGTCGATGACCTCGCTGAGCCACATCAGCCCCACCAGCACGACGAGCAGCTTCAGCCCACTGCCGATCCGGGCGGTGTCCACCGCCCGCCCGGTGCGCTTGGCCGGAGTCTGGAAGCTCATACCCCAACGATGCCGTATCGGCGCAAATCTCAGCCTGTGACAGGCGCGGCGACAGCGCACAGTGATCCCTGAGACACTGGGAGTGGCATTCGTCGAGGTGAGGGGGAACGATGCCGATAGCTGTCTATGTCCTCGGGCTGAGCATCTTCGCGCAGGGCACGTCCGAACTGATGCTCGCCGGACTGCTTCCGGAACTCGCGACCGATCTGCACGTCTCGATCCCCCAGGCGGGGCTGCTGATCTCCGCGTTCGCGGTCGGCATGCTCGTCGGCGCCCCGGTCCTCGCGGTCGTCACGCTCACCTGGTCCCGGCGTACGGCGCTGCTCGTCTTCCTCGCGATCTTCGCCCTCACCCATGTCGCGGGCGCCCTGACGTCGAGCTACGCCGTACTGCTCGCGACGCGGATCGTCGGCGCGTTCGTGTACTCCGGGTTCTGGTCGGTGGCCGCGGCGACCGTGGTAGTTCTCGTACCGGCCAATCGCCGCGGGCGGGCGATGAGCGTCGTGACCGGCGGCCTCACGATCGCGACCATCGTGGGTCTCCCGCTCGGCACCGTCCTGGGTCAGCACCTCGGCTGGCAGTCGGCGTTCTGGACCGTCGCCGGCCTGTGCGTGCTCGCGATGGCCGGCGTCGTCGCGACCGTGCCGTCGGACCGGCCCGACGCCGCGAGCACACCGCGGCTCGCAGACGAGTTCCAGGCTCTCCGCAGCACAAGACTGTGGCTGGCCTTCGCCACCACAGCCCTGGTCACCGCCACGATCCTGGTCGTCTTCAGCTACCTGGCCCCGCTGCTGACCCAAACTGCCGGGCTCTCGTCCGGAGCGGTCCCCGCCGTCCTCGCCCTCTACGGTCTCGGGTCCTTCATCGGGATCACGATCGGCGGCCGATTCGCCGACGCGCTGCCGTTCCACACGTTGTTCATCAGCATCACCGGGCTGGTCGTCCTGTCCGCCGCACTTGCACTGACGGCAGGCCTCCCGGTGGTCGCGATCGCCGTGATCGCCCTGCTCGGCGGCTTCGGCTTTGCCGCGAACCCAGCCCTCAACGCCCGCGTGTTCAGCCTGGCCGGGGACGCGCCGACGCTCGCGACCGCGACGAACTTCTCCGCGTTCAACGTCGGGATCACGGCCGGGCCGTGGCTCGGTGGCCTCGCGATCGACGCCGGCGCGGGGTACTCCGCACTCGGCTGGATCGCCGTCGGCACCGGAGCCGCGGCCCTCGCGACCGTACTGCTCGCCGCTCTGCTCCCGGTCAGTTCACCGGACCCTGCGGGTCGAGGTGCGACGGGTCGAAGTCGGGGTGCCGGTTGAACACGTACTTGTTCAGCAGCCAGGTGATGATCCACAGCCCGACGCCGACGAGCATCAGCCAGCCGGCGATCTTGTAGTCCGCCGACGCCCGCCCGGACAACGGGCTCGCCAGGTACACGCACAGGACGACGCCCAGCACCGGCAGCGCGGTCGGCGCGTGGAAGTGCTTGTGCTCGACCCGGTCCCGCCGCAGGACCAGCACCGCGACGTTCACGATCGCGAACACGCACAGCAGCAGGAACGCCGTCGTACCGCCGAGCGCCGCGAGATCGGCGTACCCGATCAGGATGAACGCGAGCAGTGTCGTGAACAGGATCGCGATCCACGGCGTACGGCGCTTGCGCAGCACGCGGCCGAGCGGACCGGGCAGCACCTGCTCGTGCGACATGCCGTACAGCAGGCGGCTGGCCATCAGCATGTTGATCAGCGCCGAGTTCGCGACCGCGAACATCGTGATCCACGCGAACAGTTCGAGCGGGAACCCTGGTGCGCCGGCCTGGACGACCTTGAGCAGCGGCGTCGCGCCCTTGTTCAGCTCGTCCGGTGAGACCAGCGCGACCGCGGAGATCGCGACCAGCACGTAGATGACGCCGGTGATGCACAGCCCGATCAGCATGATCTTCGGGAAGATCCGCACCGGGTCCTTGGTCTCCTCCGCCATGTTCACCGAGTCCTCGAACCCGACCATCGCGAAGAACGCCAGCGCGGTCGCGGCCGTCACCGCGCCGAAGGCCGAATCGCCCTCGGGGGTGTGGAACTCGGTCAGCCGCGAGGTGTCGCCGTCGCCGCCGATCAGCGCCCAGGCGCCGATCGCGATCACGATCAGCAGGCCGCTGAGCTCGACGCAGGTGAGCACGACGTTCGCCTTCACGCTCTCGCCGACGCCACGCAGGTTCACCAGCGCGATCAGGGTCATGAACGCGAGCGCGGTGATCATCAGCAGCGCGCCGCGGTCGGGATCGATGTGCGCGGCGGAGAAGAAGTTCGCCGCGAACGCCTTCGACGCGCTCGACGCCGACGTCAGGCCGGAGCACATCACCGCGAACGTGAGCAGGAAGGTGAGGAAGTGGATCCCGAACGCCTTGTGCGTGTAGACCGCGGCGCCACCGGCCTTCGGGTACTTCGTGACGAGCTCGAGGTAACTGGTCGCGGTCAGCAGGGCGACCACGAACGCGCACAGGAACGGGAGCCAGACCGCACCGCCGACCTCACCGGCGACCTTTCCGGTCAGCGCGTACACCCCGGTCCCGAGGATGTCCCCGACGACGAACAGCAGGAGCAGACCGGGCCCCATGACCCGCTTCAGCTCAGGACGCTCACTTGTTTGCGCTACTGCGGCGGAATCACTCATGAAGGCTCCCCGGAGTCTGTCTGACAGCATGTGGGCCGTGATGCACCTTCGACTCATCGTCCCATCGGACCGCAGTGAGCGCGTCCTGAACACGCTCGTAGCCGACCCTCGAGTCACCAGCATCGTCCGGCTGCCCGGCGCTGCCCGCCGTCCCGAAGGCGATGTCATCGAGTGCGACGTGACCCGCGAGGCCACCTCGGACATCCTCAGCTGGCTCAAGAAGCAGGACCTGTACGACGACGGCGCCGTCGCGCTGGCCTCCGTGGACGCGGCCCCGTCGCGGAACGCCCAGGCCGCGGAGAAGGCGGCGCCCGGCGCACCCGACGACGCGGTCATCTGGGACGCCGTCGTGGACCAGGCGTACAACGAGGCCGGCGGGTCGTGGGTGTACTACGTCTTCCTGACGCTGGCGACGATGATCGCGTCGGTTGCCGTGATCACCGACTCCGCGATCCTGGTCGTCGGCGCGATGGTGGTCGGCCCGGAGTTCGGCGTCGTCGCCGCGCTGGCGGTCGGCCTCTTCCTGCGCAAGGGCGGCCTCACGCAGAGGTCGCTGGCACTGCTCGTGAAGGGGTTCGCGCTGGCGATCGCGCTGACGGCGGTGGCAGCGTTGCTGGCTCGTGCGGTCGGCTGGGTGGACGTCAATGACGTCACGGCGGCGCGGCCGCTGACCGGTTTCATCTGGCGACCGGACAAGTGGTCCGCGGTCGTCGCCGTACTCGCAGGATGTGCCGGTGTCCTGTCGCAGACGGCCGGCCGCGGCAACGCGCTGGTCGGCGTGTTCATCTCGGTCACGACGGTTCCCGCCGCCGGCGACCTGGCGCTGTCCGTCGCGCTGTGGGCGCCACATCAGATCGGCGGGTCCGCGGCGCAGCTCGGCATCAACCTCGCCGGGATGACCGCCGCCGGGGTGGTCACCCTGCTGCTGCAGCGGGTGATCTGGCGCAGTTACCTGAAGGTGAAGCGAAGGACGGGCGCGCGCGTTGAGGCTTGACCAGACGTCCCCTGTCCGATCCGCGCGCGCCCGGCTCAGTCAGACATACCCCACTTGAGGGGTCCCCGCACCTGACGGGGTGTTGACGTATGCCGGACATGGTGCGAACCAGCCAAACCGGTCGAGTCGGTCCAACCGACGAGATAGCCTGATCGGATGCTGGAGTCGGTTGGGGTGGAGCCGTCCGATGAGGAGGCCTACCGCGCGCTGCTGTCGGCGCCGGGCTGCGGCGTCCGCGAACTCGCCGACCGCCTCGGCCGTGACGAGCAGGAGGTCGTCGCGACGGTCGGCCGGCTCGAGAAGCTCGGTCTGCTGACCAGCACCTCCGACGACCCGGTGCGCCTGCTCCCGACCCGTCCCGACGTCGCGGTCGACGCACTGGTCGCCGTACGCCGTGCCGAGCTCGACCGGGTGCGCGCCGAGGCCCGGGTGCTGCTGTCCGAGCTGAGCACGCAGGAGCAGTACCGGCCCGAGAACCTGGTCGAGGTCATCGTCGGCCAGGAGGCGATCGCCGCCCGGTTCGCCCAGCTGCTGAACGGGACCGATCACCAGCTCCTCGTCCTCGACCGGCCGCCGTACGCCGCGCAGGCCGCCGAATCGGACAGCACCGTGCGTGGACTGCTCGGCGACGGGGTCGTCGTCCACGGCATCTACTCCCCCGACTCGCTCGACATCCCCGGCGGCGTCGACGAGGCGTACAGCGCGGCCGACGCCGGTGAGACGTCACGGGTCCATCCGCAGGTGCCGATGAAACTGGCCGTGTTCGACGGCAAGATCGCGCTCCTGCCGCTGTCGGTGGACCAGTTGGTCGACAGCGCGCTCGTCGTGCACCCGTGCGCGCTGCTGGACGCGTTGATCGAGATGTTCTGGCTGCTGTGGGACCAGGCGGTGCCGGTGGTTCCGGCCGCCAAGGCCGACCCGACGGACGCGCGGCTGATGACGCTGCTCGCGGCCGGGTTCAAGGACGACGCGATCGCGCGGCAACTCGCGTTGAGCAGCCGGACCGTCGGCCGCCGGGTGGCCGAGCTGATGGAGACGCTGGGCGCCCGGACCCGGTTCCAGGCCGGCATCCACGCCCAGCGCCGCCACCTGCTCGAGGACTAACAGGTCCCGAGCATCTGCGTCAGTGCAGTCTTCTCCGCGGACTGCAGCGACAGCTTGTACGTGTACTTCACCCAGATCCACTCGCGGGCGTAGATACAGTGCACCGAGGTGTTCGGCGGCTTCCACTCCGACGGGTCCTTGTCACCCTTCGAGCGGTTGCTCGACGCCGTCACCGCGATCAGCTGCGCGATGGTCAGGTTGTTCGCGAACTCCTGACGCTTCGCCTGGGTCCATCCGCTCGCGCCGGACTTCCAGGCCTCCGACAACGGCACGATGTGGTCGATGTCGACGTCCGAGGAGTCGTTCACCCAGGTCGAGTCGTACACGCTGTACCAACGGCCGGCGGTCGGCTGGCAGCTGCTGTCCACGGTCACGCCGGAGCCGTCGCGCTTCAGCACCTCTTCGCGGGTGTCGCAGGTCCCGGACTGGTTGATCCAGTGCGGGAACTTGTCCCGGCTGTAGCCGTCGCTCGAACCTTCCGTCTTCACGGTCAGGCTCGCCAGCTGGGTCGCGGCCGTGCTCGCCGACGGCGGTGTCGGCGGGTACGCCAGCGCCGGTCCGGCACTCAGCGTCCACGCGGTCGCTGCCGCCGCCACGGTTGTCACTAGAGCAGTCGTACGTCGCATCGGTCAGGCCTCCGAGGGTTAGGGCGGATCCCCCCTGACGTTGCTGCCCTACAGCCTTCCCCGATCACAGGCGGTAAGAAACCACCGCGCGATGAAGGCCGTATGAACGTCACTGTCATACCGCGTTCACGCGGCTTCACGGCACCGAAACGCCGGAACGGTATACAGGCGACACCATCCAGTTAAGCCAGTGAGGCGAGTGAGGAGATGCCGATGGCAACCTTCGGTGAGTACGCCGCGTCCCTGCTGCGCTCAGGTCTCGGCCGCCGCGACTTCCTCCGGGCCACCGCGGCTCTCGGCGGTGCGGCCGCCACCACCGGTCTGACCGCCGGTACGGCGAGTGCCGTCGTACCCCGGGAAGTGCTGCAACCGGGCAAGGGCCCGATCCACGGGCGTCACTACCTGCGATCGACGCCGGACCAGGTCCGCTGGGGTTACGTGCCGTCGATCGGCAGCGACCCCGTACTGCGCATGCGGTCCGGGGAGACGGTCACCGTCGACACCGTCTCGCACGAGGGCATCCTCGAAGACCAAGGACGCGACCCGGTCGGGTACTTCGCCGGGCACGGCGTCCGCAGGACATCGGTGCTGGACGACGCGGTCGCCATCGCGCACGACTACGACCGTACGGCGCGGAACTTCGACGTCGACGGCCCGCACGTCGTCACCGGCCCGATCTTCGTCACCGGTGCCGCACCGGGCGACGTCCTCAAGGTCGAGATGCTGTCGATGCTCCCGCGCGTGCCGTACGGCGTGGTGTCGAGCCGCCACGGCAAGGGCGCACTCCCCCGGCTCGCGGGCGGCGGCGTACCGGCCGGGATCACGATCGAGGAGATCATGCCGCCGGTCGCGACGGACGGCCGAGCGACCGGCGATCCGGAGCGGTACGGCAACGTCTCGGTGTTCACGCCGATCCGCGGCCGGCGAGGTGTCATGGCCGGCGGCAACGTGACGTTCCCGCTCAACCCGTTCATGGGGCTGATGGGCGTCGCGTTCGCCGAGGCGTCCGCACCGACCGCGCCCGAGCTGAACTCGATCCCGCCGACCCTCGGCGGCGGCAACATCGACATCAACCTGCTCGGTGAGCGGTCCACGTTCTATCTGCCGGTGTTCGCCGACGGCGCGCTGTTCCATGCCGGCGATCCGCACTTCGCGATGGGCAACGGCGAGGTCGCGCTGACCGCCCTGGAGGGATCGCTGCGGGCCACCTTCCGGCTGACCGTCTGCAAGAAGGGGTCGGGTGACGCACCGTCGGTCGCGTTCGGCTACCCGTTCGCGGAGACGCCGGACGCCTGGGTGCCGATCGGCCTGTCCGACCCCGACGGCAGCCAGAACGGACAGGGCAACGACCTGGACATCGCGATGCGGCGCGCCGTCGTCAACGCGCTCGACTTCCTCGAGACCGACCAGGGCCTGGACCGGGCCGTCGCGTACGCGTACCTGTCAGCGGCCGCCGACTTCGAGGTCTCCCAGGTCGTCGACCGCACGACAGGCGTCCACGGAGTAATCCGCAAGGCCGACTTCGCCTAGTCCTTCTCCACCACGGTCAGGGTCCAGCCGGACGCTGCGCGGTCGAGTTCGGCGTTCCAGCGGTCGCTGATCAGTTTGTGGAGCGACTTCGGCGTGCCGGGGTCCTTGCCGGACTCGAGGAGGTGGCGGGCTACCAGGCCGCGGGTGTGCTTGGCCATGTGTGAGACGACCGAGCGGACGCCGGTGCGTTCGCGGACGACGTTCACCGATACCCACTTGTCCGCCTGGTCGCCGGACGGGCGCCACGCAGCGACGTACATCGAGGAGCGGCAGTCGACGATCACGCCGTCGACGCCGGCCAGTGCGGCGTTCAGCGGGTCGCGCCAGACCGACGCCAGCGGTCCGTGGCCCGGCAGCGTCGTACCCATCGACAGCCGGTACGGCGGGACGCGGTCGGCGGGACGCAGCGCGCCCCAGACCGCGGAGATGACGAGGAGGCGGTTCGCGGCGCGGCGCTTCGTACCGGCGGAGAGCGTGGAGTAGCCGAGGGCGTCGTACAGGACACCTGAGTACAGCTCGGAGACCGGCACGGACGGTTCGGTGCGCCATCTGGTGTTCCGCTCGACCTCGTCGCGCAGCGAAGCCCCGACCTCCAGTACGTCGTGCGCGTCCGCGGAGGCGGAGACCTTCGCCAGCGTCTCGAGCACCTCCTCGCGGACCGGGTTCAGCTCCGGGAACGACAACGTGCCGAGGTCGACGGCACGACCACGCGACCGCCCGGTCTTGCCTTCGGACGGCGGCAGGAGAATCAGGGTCACGTGAGCTCGTCCAGGGCGGCCAGGTCGGCGGCGGTCGGGTCCCAGCGGCCGGCGGCGACGTTCTGCGTGATCTGCTCGGGTGTGGTGGCGCCGGCGATCACCGAGGCGACCGCGGGCTGCGCGGCGAGGCCGCCGATCGCGACGTCGATCATCGACAGGTTCCGTTCGGCCGCAAACGTCTCGAGCGCCTCGATCTTGTCGAAGTCGGCGCGCGCCAGCCGCTCGGGCTGGGTCGCGAGCCGGGAGCCGTCGGGCGCCGCCGTACCGCGCTGGTACTTGCCGGAGAGCAGACCGGACGCGAGCGGGAAGAACGGCAGGATCCCGAGGCCGAGATGCTCGCAGGCCGGGGCCAGCTCGTCCTCGACGTCGCGCTCGAGCAGCGAGTACTGGTTCTGGGCACTGATGAAGTGCTCCAGACCGTTCGACCGGGCGGTCCAGTCGGCGTCGACCACCTGCCAGGCCGCGAACTGCGAGCTGCCGATGTACCTGACCTTGCCCTCGGCAACCAGTTCGGACAGCGCCGCGAGGGTCTCCTCGATCGGCGTCACCGGGTCCGGGAAGTGCAGCTGGTAGAGATCGATCCAGTCGGTGCCGAGCCGCTGCAGACTCGACTCGACCGCCTTGCGGATGTACCGGCGGGAGCCGCGGACGCCCCAGTCGGGCCCGTTGACACCGCCCAGGTCACCGCCGAACTTGGTCGCGATCACGACCTCGTCGCGGCGCGCGCCGAGCGCCTTGCCGAGCAGTTCCTCGCTGAACCCGTGCTCGCCGCGGTAGATGTCCGCGGTGTCGAACAACGTGATCCCCGCGTCGACCGCGGCGTTCACCACCGCGTCCGTCCGGCCCGCATCGAGCCGCCGCCCGAAGTTGTTGCACCCCAGCCCCACGACGCTGACAGTCAGCCCAGAGTCGCCCAGTTGCCGGTACTCCATATCGCTCATGTGCTCAGACTAGTCTCGGCATACAGTGGCCCTCATGCCGAGTCTCACCGTCGACGGCGCCCGCACTCGGGCCGCCGCGCTCTCCGTCCAGTCGTACGACGTCGACCTCGACCTCACCCAGGGCGAGCGGACGTTCGGGTCCGCCACCACGATCAGGTTCAAGGCGTCCAGTCCTTCGACCTGGGTCGACGTGAAACCCGACGAGCTGATCTCCGTGACGCTCAACGGTACGTCGGTCGACGTCGCCGGACTGAACGACGGGCGGCTCGAGCTGACCGGCCTGCAGCCCGAGAACGAACTCGTCGTGGTCGCCTCGATGCTGTACTCGCACGACGGCGAGGGACTGCACCGCGCGGTCGACGCCGCCGACGGGCTCGCCTACACGTACGCGATGTCCTTCCTCGACGCCGGCCCGCGGATCTTCGCGTGCTTCGACCAGCCGGACCTCAAGGCGCCGTACCGCTTCAAGGTCACCGCTCCGGAGGAATGGCTCGTGCTCGGCAACGGCGCCGCGACGCAGGTCTCCCCCGGTCGCTGGGAGTTGGCCGAGACCAAGCCGCTGTCGACGTACTTCGTCACCGTGGTCGCCGGGCCGTACCACCAGATCACCGACGCGCACGACGGCATCGCGCTCAGCGTCGTCTCGCGGCAGTCGCTGAAGGACGCGCTCGAGCGGGAGGCCGCGGACATCTTCGAGGTCACCAAGCGGTCCTTCGACGCGTACCACCGGATGTTCGGGTACCGGTACCCGTTCGGCGACTACCACCAGGCGTTCGTCCCCGAGTTCAACGCCGGCGCGATGGAGAACCCGGGCTGCGTCACGTTCCGGGACCAGATGGTGTTCCGCTCCGCGGTCACCGACGGCGAGCGCAGCCAGCGCGCGCGGACCATCGTGCACGAGATGGCGCACCAGTGGTTCGGCGACACCGTGACGATGAAGTGGTGGAACGACCTCTGGCTGAACGAGTCGTTCGCCGAGTACATGGCGCACCGGGTGTCGACCGAGGCGACCCGGTACTCCGACAACTGGATCGACTTCGCCTACATGCGCAAGTGGTGGGGTCTGCAGGCCGACCAGCGGTCCTCGACCCACCCGGTCGCCGCCGACGCGGTCAAGGACGCGCTCGCCTCGCTCGACGACTTCGACGGGATCTCGTACGCGAAGGGCGCCGCGGTCCTCAAGCAACTCGCGGCGTACCTCGGTGACGACGTGTTCCTGGCCGGCGTGAACGCGCACATCGCCGCCAACGAGTTCGGCAACGCGACGTTCGCCGACCTGGTCGCGAAGTGGACCGACGCCGGCGCGGTCGGTCTGGACGACTGGGCGCAGGCCTGGCTGCGCACACCCGGCCTCGACACGATCAGCGTGTCCCGCACAGCCACCGGATTCACGCTGCACCGGAAGGCGCCCGAGGCCTACCCGGCGGCCCGGCCGCACAAGCTGACGGTCGGCGGGTACGACTCCGAGGGCCGGCGTACGGCGGTCGACGTACTGATCGACGCCGACGAGGTGGACGTCGACCTCGACCCGTCGCTCGCGGTCGTGATTCCGGACGCGGGTGACGACAGCTGGGCGAAGATCCGGCTCGACTCCGTGAGCCTGGAGAACCTGGCGGCGTTGCTGCCGAAGATCGAGGACGGTGTGACGCGGGCCGTCATTCTGAACAGCGTGCGGGACGCCGTCGCCGACGCGGAGCTCGACCCGAGAACCGGGTTCGACGTCGTCCTCGGGATGCTCCCCACCGAGACCAGCGACATCGCGGTCGGGACGCTGCTCAACTGGGCGAACACCCACCTGCTCGGCGTCTACCTGCCGTACGAGCCGTACCGCGGGCAACTGGCCGACGTACTGAGTGCGCGGCTGGAGACCGTCGAGGCCGGAAGCAGCGTGCAGCTGTCGGTGGCCCGCGGGTTGGCGCGGTTCAGCGACGACACCGCCCGGTTGCAGGGCTGGCTCGCGGGCGACGGCGTACCCGAAGGCGTCACGATGGACGCCGACCTGCGCTGGATCGTGACGCTGCAGCTCGCCCGTCTCGGCGCCATCGGCGAGGCCGAGATCGACGCCGAGCTCGCACGGGACTCCTCGTCCGAGGGCATCGTGCACGCCACGCGGTGCCGGGCCGCGTTGCCGACGGCGGCCGCGAAGGAGCGGGCGTGGACGCAGATCACCACCGACGCCGACATCGCGAACTACGAGCTCTACGCCGCGTGCGAAGGGTTCTGGCACCCGACCCAGGCCGAGCTCACCGCGTCGTACGTCGACCGGTTCTTCGCCGAGATCCCCGGCACCGAGAAGCTCCGCTCCGGCTGGGTCGTGGGGACCAGCGCGCAAGGTGCGTTCCCCCGGTACGCGGTCGAGCAGCGGGTGGTCGACCGGGCCGCGGACCTGATCGCCGACGAGTCCGTGGCGGCCGCGATCCGGCGGGCCGTCGGGGACCGCGCGGACGACCTGAAGCGTGCGCTTGCGGTGCGTTCGGCGTTCTGAACGAGCTGTAGAGCTGACGGATGGTTAGCGGTCACACCGTGTTGTGACTACTGTGACTGGTGTGATCAGGAGGACCCTGATGACCAGGCAAGATGGGTATTCGTGACGTAACCTCCACAATGACCGCACGGCACGGCGCGCCGGTCTTGGTCAGGCTCAGCGTCCGGGAGAGACTGTCTAGAACCGCACAGGAGAACAAGGTCAATGCGCGAGGCGAGACTCGTCGGTCTGAGCCAGGATGGGAAACAGCTCATCGTGGCCATGGCAGAGACGGGTGAGGAGTTCGCCGTACCGGTCGACGACCGGTTGCGTGCGGCCCTCCGCGGCGACCGTGCCCGACTCGGCCAGCTGGAGATTCAAATGGAGAGCGCGCTGCGCCCACGAGACATCCAGGCTCGTATCCGCGCCGGCGAAAGTCCCGAGGCAGTCGCTGCCGTCGCCCAGATGCCGATGGAACGCGTCATGGCGTTCGCCGGTCCGGTGCTGGCCGAGCGGGACCACATCGCCAGCCTCGCGCAGCGTGCCTCCGTCCGTCGTCGCGGTGGCGGTGACGCACCCACGCGGAACCTCGGCGCGTGGGTCACCGACCGGCTGCGGACCCGGCAGGTCGACCCGGCCTCGGCCGAGTGGGACGCGTGGCGCCGCGAGGACGGCCGCTGGGCGGTCCGGGTCTCGTACTTCGTCGAGTCCGAGGACAGTGCCGATACCGGGGCGGAGCAGAAGGACGAGAAGATCGCGATGTTCGCGTACGACGCCCCAGGGCGGTACGCGGTGCCCGACGACGACGAGGCGCGGTGGCTCGTCGGCGAGCAGGCACAGGTGACGACGACCACCCCGGTCCAGCCGCAGCCTGGTGAGCGGCGGCTCGCGGCGGTCGCTGACATCGACCCGCTGATCGCACCCGACCACGGCGCCGACAGCTACGAAGCCGGCTTCGAGGACACCGTCGGCCTCCGCCGCCGAAACCACCCTGCCCCCCGCGGCGGCGGGCGTGACACGGACGGCGACGGCCGAGAGTTCGGCCTGGAATCCCGCGATGGTGGACGGGAGTACCCGCGTGAGGTTGCGCGGGAGAGTTCGCGTGAAACCGACCGGGGTCCGCGGCGGGTGCACTCGGTGCCGAACCCGGACGAGGAGCCGACGCTGATCGACGTACCGGTCGACCAGCCCCCGGCGCCACGCCCCGCGGTCCGCGCCGTCGAACGCCCCGCCGACCCAGCCGCCTTCGCCTCCCCCGCCGCGCCGGAGGACCGCCCTGAGCCTGCTCGCCCGGAGCGCACGGAACCAGCGCCCCGTCCAGCAGCCCGTACGTCGGAGCCTCGCCGCCCGGACCCGGCACCCAGCTCCTCTCCCGAACCGAAGACTCCCGAGCAGCCCCCGGCAGCGAGCGCACAGCCGGCCCAGCCCGACAACGCCGAGCCCGCAACCGACGACACCTCGGCCGAGCCCAAGAAGAAGCCTGCCCGCCGAGGCAAGCGCGCCAGCGTCCCCAGCTGGGACGAAATCATGTTCGGCAAGAAGGCCGACTGAACCCGCGGTCCCGTAGTTTCACGGACCGTGCCCACCGACCTCGAACTAGCCGCGCTGGCGGCCGCGAACCTCGCCGTACGACGAGACCCGGCCGCCGCCGACGCCGTGGAGACATGCCGTACGGCGCTCGCAGATCAGGTGCCGGACGGACAGCGGATCGCGCTCCTCGTCGGCTGGGGCTACCTCGCCCTCGACGAACCGACCGAGGCCTGGGAATGCTTCCGCGCAGCCGTCTCCTACGAGACCGAGCCGCATCTGACCGACCGAGCAGCCCTCCTCGCCGGCCTCCTAGCCGCCCGCGAACTCGAAGCACCTGCTCTCGCCGGCGCCTGGTACCGCGCGTCCACCGAGCTCATCACCGTCCTGGACCAGATCAACTTCACGGATGACCTGACCACTCGTCTCACCGACGACCTGATCTGGCCCGATCACCCAGAACTCCGCGCCGACGTCCTCCCGCACCTGGTCGAGTCGCTCGATGCACGGAGCCGATCCCTGGCGGCCCTGACGCTCTACGCCGTGCACCATGCCAACGGCGACTCCGACGCCGCCGTTCGAGCAGCCTGGCAGGTCGTCCGCCTCGGGCATCCGACGTACCTGGCCGCGGCCTGGCTCGGGATCGCAGAGACGCTCATCAAGCAAGGCGACACCGCGACAGCCGCCAAGGCCTGCCAGGAGGCCCGCACCGCCGAAGGCCGTTTCAGTGCGCGGCTCCTGCTGGGACTGGCCGAAGGCTCGGAGCCGGACGTGCAGACCCAGGCCGAGATGCTCCTCGGCACGTTGCAGGGCGACTACTCGAAGCTGGCCGAGTACAAGCTCTCCGAGCAGCACCAGGACGCGATCTTCGAGCTCGGGCTGCGGGCCAAGGATCGGCGCGATCTGCCGGAGGCGACGCGGTGGTTCCGTCAGTACATCGAGGCAGGCTACGCGGCTCATCCGCTGGCGGCCGCCCATCTCGGCGAGCTGGCCTACTGGGTGGGCGACAAGCAGACCGCGCTCCACTGGTACCAGTACACGCTGGACCACACCGACCTCCCCGTCCTGGTCGAGGAAGCCGAACAACGGATGGCCGAACTGCGAGCGTCCTAGGTGGTGCTGAGGCGACTGAGCGACTGCATCGCGTCTCGCTCGATCCTGGACAGGTCCGCGAGAATCGAGCCCGCCTTCACCAGGTACTGGGGATCGAGTGACTCGCCGGCCGTGGCGATCAACCCTGCGACCTCGGTCCACAACGCGGCCGCTTCGCCGTACAGCCGGTGTCCGGTGCGCAGGTCGGCGCTGTCGAGCAGTTCGGTGCACTCGCCGAGAAAGTCGCGGTAGAGGTTCCGGAACAGAGCCCCGCCTGTGCCCGCCTTCTCCATCAAGAGCGCAGCCTGTGGCAGATCCCGCGCCGGGTCATCAGTCCGCTCGAGCCAGATGCGTACAAGCTTGCCGGCCTTCTCGATCCCGCGGTGACCTAGGTTCGCAATCGGCGGGTGCAGAAACGCGTCGGCGCACGCCGTGATCGCAGGAACGATCTGCACCGACGGCTCCCTGGGAGCAGACAGTGTGAAGGACCGGTGCTTGGCGGTCATCGGTCCGCGCGCCGCCCTGGCTTCCGCGAGACTGGTGCGGCTGGTCGATACCGCTCCGCCTTGCTGGTCGGTGTCCAACAGGTACGCGTTCTGGTCGTCGTACCCATGCATCGCCACGACATGACCACCGAAGTGCACCTTCGAGCTGAAGGACTCCAGGTAGTAGCTGTCGAGCTGCAGACCGACCGGTTGACCGGCGTCGATCGAGGCCGCGACGTTCGCCCAGGCCTTCCGCGGCGAGGTCGTCTCTTGGACCAGCAGCTCCAGCTTGAGGGTCCGCGCCAGGTTCCTGGTGAGCTCGAACGGCTTCACCCGTCCCCCGAGGAAGGGAAAGCCGACGCTCTTGCTGTCCCAGTAGATGAAGGACAGACCGGCGCCGAGCCCGAAAAGCATGGCCTCGGACAGATCCACGCCCTGGTGCCGGAGTAGCACGCCGAGCGCAGTCGTCTCGCAGTGCTGGCCGCCTCGGGCTTCGACATCGATAGACACACCCGCATCATGGACCCTCCGGCAACCGGAGACTCCAGTCCCTTGCTGACACATCACGGACAGTCGTCCCAGATCGCGGACGGTGTTTGGCGGTAGACCCGGGGTGCTGTCATGATCGTCGGCATGCAGATGCTGTGTTGTTGCTGTTGTCGCTGACGCGCGCCGACTCTCCGGCGCACGAGGCCCTGACCTTTCCGTGGCCCGCCCGCCGACACAGCACTCACAGGAATTCGCATGAATCTCCCGGCTCTCGCCGATCTGCTCGCATCTCGTGGTCTCCGGCTCCTTCCCGGTTCGTACGCCGTACCGGTCGAGCTGCTCGTCCAGCTGCCCGACGCCACGATCGTCCAGTTCACCGCCCGCGGCACGACACTGCGGCTGCGTAGCTACTCCCCCGACGCGCTGACCGCGATCACGATCCCCGCCGAGTGCGGCTGCGGCGACCACCACCCGCAGACCGGCCCCACCCGCGTCACCCTCAGCCGGTACGCCGTACCGCTGGCCGAGCGCACCGTCGACGGCGAACTCGAGTTCGGTTGGCGCCACCACGAAGCCGGCCTCCTCCCTCTGGCCGACGCCACCACCCACTTCCTCGATCTCCTCGAAACCCTCCACACCCGAACCCTCGTCGGCGTCGCCTGACAACGCAGCGTTGGACGTTCTCCGGTCAGCCGACTGCCGCGGGAGGCGACACCTTCCGGGGGTTGTGGACAGGAAAGACCGGCTCTTGTGACCGATATGTGGGTGGTCGGCCCGGCCCCGGGCGCCTGAGTGTGCGTTTTCGACAGTACGTGTCGAGTGGATGGGTAGTGCACCTGAGCGTGATCGCGCCCGCGCGTACGGCGTCTCGCCGGTGCTCTACCTGTCGATCCGCCGGTACCCCCGCCCGCCCGCCCCGTTTCCCCCCCGCCCCCCCGCAAACCCCGTCCCTGCTCGGGGCTCCCCAAACCAGTTCGGGGAGCCCCACACCCCGAAAACAGCAGGTGATCCGCCCCAAACCGGTTTGGGGAGCTCCGTACCCCTCGGGAAGTCGTGCGCCGGGGAAGTCGTGGGTGGCAGGTGTGCGTTTGCTCTGCTGCCCGGTCCAGGGGCGAATCCCGGCAACCGAGGACACGCACCGGCGTACCGGGAACAGGCAATGGTGACTGGGGACAGGCAATACCAGGTGCCTACCCACCATTGCCTGTTCCCAGATCCCAGACCGGGTGATCACCACCCACACAGCGGACAGGAGAGCCGGAATACCAAGTGCGACCTGTGTCGTGGCCCTGCGCGGGGTCAGGGGCGGCGGTGGGCGGGTTCGGTCGCGTCGAAGTGCTCGCGGGCCGCCTGCACCTTGGTGAGGTTGGGGGACCATTCGGCGAGGGAGTGGAAGAGTGGCGCGAGGCTGCGGCCGAGGGGGCTGATGTCGTACTCGACGCGAGGCGGGACCTCCGCGTGGTACGTGCGGGTGACCAGGCCGTCGCGTTCGAGCTGGCGGAGGCGCTGGGTGAGGACCTTCGGCGTGATCGTCCCGATCCGGCGCTGCAGCTCGACGAACCGCTGGCGCCCGTACTCGTTCAGCGTCCACAGGATCGGCGTCGTCCACCGACTGAAGACCAGGTCGACGACCGGCGCGATCGGACAGGCCTGGGCGGGATCAATCTCTGTGGTCTCCTTCACAAACCCAATACTATCCTCTAGGTACCTACTATCCCGCCGCCAGTAGCGTCGTCGCCATGATCGTGATCACCGGAGCAACCGGCAACGTAGGCCGCCCCCTCGTCCAGACCCTGACCGCCGCCGGCGAGGACGTCGTCCCCGTCTCGCGCCACCTCGAGAACCACGGCGCCGGCCACCAGGCCGACCTCACCAATCCCGCTTCCCTGAAGCCCGCACTGGACGGCGCGAAGGCCGTCTTCCTCCTCACCTCCGCCGACTTCCTTGCCAACGGCAACCTCCAGGACGTCGTCGACGTGATCCGCGACGCCGGCGTACCGCGGGTGGTCCTGCTGTCGTCCCAGGGCGTCGGCACCAAGCGCCACCCCTCGATCCACGAGGACGCGGTGACCGGATCGGGCCTCGACTGGACGATCCTGCGCCCCGGCAACTTCGCCAGCAACGCGTTCGCCTGGGCGGATCCGGTCCGCACCCAGCGCGCCCTCGCCGCCCCGTTCGCCGACGTCGCCCTCCCCGCCGTCGACCCGCAGGACATCGCCGAGGTAGCCGCCGCCGCTCTGCGGGACAGCAGCCACAACGGCGCGATCTACACCCTCACCGGTCCCGAGCCGATCTCCCCGCGTCAGCAGGCCGCAGTCATCGAGCAGGCCATCGGCGAGCCGATCGACTTCACTGAGCTCACCCGCGACCAGGCGCGCGCCAACATGCTCACCTTCATGCCGGCACCTGTCGTCGAGGCCACCCTCGACGTCCTCGGTACGCCGTCCCCGGCCGAGCAGCAGGTCAGTCCCGACGTCGAGAACGTACTGGGCCGCCCGCCGCGCGCGTTCGCGGACTGGGTCAGCCGGAACGTGGCGGCGTTCCGCTGACCAACGGCAGGAACACGTCGTCGACCAGCGACACGAGGGTCGAGGCCGGCACCGGGTCGCGGGTGAACAGCATCTCGTGACGCAGCAGGTTGGTGGGCGCGGTGAGCACCCGTTCGGGAACGTCCGCGGTCGGGATCTCACCGCGCTCCGCCGCCTGCTTCACGATGGTCGCCATCACGCCGGCCATCCCCGTGAACGCCTCTTGATCCAGGTCCGGCGCCTCGGAGAGCAGTCCGTGAAAGATGTCCGGCCCGATGACCGCGAACCGGTCGGTCATCCGCTGCAGCACTTCCAGTACGTCGTCGCGCAGGCTGCCCGTGTCCGGGATGTCGTCGATGATCGAGCCGGTGCGGTACCGCATCGCCGCGATCACGAGCTCCGCGCGATTCCGCCACCGCCGGTACAGCACCTGCTTGCCGGTGTGCGCCCGCGCCGCGACGGCCTCCATCGTCAGCCGCGCGTACCCGGACTCCAGGACCTCGTCCCAGGCCGCGTCGAGCAGCGCCGCCTCGAGCTCCGCACCGCGCCGCCGCTCCATGCACCCTCCAAAAAGAGACCTTGCGTCTCTTAACGATTCGAGCCTACTCTGAAAACCGTAAGAGACGCAACGTCTCTAAGGAGCCGCTCGAATGACCACCACCACGGACCGCCTCGACCGGTCGGTCCTCAAACTCGCCGCCGTGCTCGTCCTCGGCGCCCTCGCCCCGCTGCTCGACAGCACCATCGTCACCGTCGCGCTCCACACCCTCGGCGCCAACCTGCACGCCTCGGTCGCCACGGTCCAATGGGTCAGTACGGCGTACCTGCTCGCGCTGGCCATGGCGGTGCCGATCACCGGCTGGTCGGCGAACCGCTTCGGCGCCAAACGGATGTGGATCGTCGCGCTCGGACTGTTCCTCGCCGGATCGATGCTGTGCGGTGCGGCCTGGAACATCGGCTCGCTGATCGCGTTCCGCGTCCTCCAGGGCATCGGCGGCGGCTTGATGCTGCCGATCCTGCAGACCTTGCTGATGCGCGCCGCCGGCCGCGACCGGATCGGCCGGCTGATGGCCGTCGTCACGCTGCCCGCGACACTCGGCCCGATCCTCGGACCGGTGATCGGCGGCGTTCTGGTCGGTCACCTCGACTGGCGCTGGATCTTCTACGTCAACGCACCGATCTGCCTCGCCGCGATCATCCTCGCGGTACGTACCCTCACGCCTGACCCGCCGGCGACGGCAGCGCGTCTCGACGTCCTCGGTCTGCTGCTGGTCTCCCCCGCCCTCGCCGCGATCATCTACGGCCTCAGCCAAGTCAGCGACCACGGCTTCGGTCAGCCCGCCGTACTCGTACCACTCGCCATCGGCGTACTGCTCCTGGCAGCCTTCGTACTGCGACGCGCCGCGGAGCCGCTCATCGACCTCGCACTCTTCCGCACGAGATCGTTCGCCGCCTCCACCGCGCTGATGTTCCTCACCGGCTTCGGTCTGTACGGCGCGATGCTGCTCCTCCCGCTCTTCTACCAGCAGGGCCCGCGGTGAGACGGTGACTACCGCCGGCCTGCTCCTCGTACCGCAGGGAATCGGCAGCCTGCTCGCCCGTACCGCCGGCGGCCTCACGGATCGCCTCGGCCCGCGCCCGGTCGTCCTTGCGGGGATCGTCCTCACCACCCTCGGGACCATCCCGTTCGCGGTCGACGGCGCGTCGTACTGGCTGCTCGGGGTCGCGCTGGTGATTCGCGGCGCCGGGTTGAGCGGGGTCAATCTCGCGGTGATGGTCGGCGCCTTCCGCGACCTCGAGCCGGCGCAGATCCCGCACGCGAGCAGTACGACGCGGATCATGCAGCAGCTCGGCGGCGCGTTCGGCGCGGCAACCCTCGCCGTCGTCCTGCAGAGTCAGCTCACCGGGCACCACGCGTCGACGGCGTACGCGCACAGCTTCGGATGGGCGATCGGGTTCACCGTCCTGGCCGCCGCACCGGCGTTCTTCCTGCCCCGGCGCCGGACTCTTGAATAAGTAACACGCTTGGTTTAACTTATCCGCGCAGTTGATCTTCCGGTCCGCCACCTGGAGGTTTCAGCATGTCCAGACTTCTCGCGCGGCTTCTCCCCGTCGTGCTGCTGACGAGCGTTCTCGCCGTGCCGACGGCGCATGCCGCCACCATGTATCCCAGTGGGGTCGGTGCCGATCTCGGGCCCGCTCCGACCACGCTCGGCGTGCAGCCCGCCGCCGGCGACGACCCGGCCGGGCTCCGGACCGGCACCGAGCAAGGCCGCACGTACTGGCAGACCAACCAGGCCGCCGGCACCGGCTACCTGGAGTTCGACGTCGACAGCGACTACGTCGACGAGATCGGCACCGACGACGTCCTGGTGACGGTGACCTATCTCGACAGCGGCACCGGCACGCTCGGACTCCAGTACGACGCCAAGGCCGACCCGCAGCAGGACACCACCGACGTCCAGCTCACGAACACCGGCCAGTGGAAGACCGGCGTCTTCGCGCTCACTGACATCGCGTTCAGCAACCGCCTCGGCGACGCCGACGTTCGGCTGTTCGGAGGCAGTGCCGACATCACGATCGCCGGGCTGCGGATCAGTACGGCGGGAGCGTCGGTGCAACTCGGCGCGACACCGGTCCAGAACGGGATCAGCCCGCGGGCCGGTGACGACGCGTCGCACCTGGTGACCGGCATCCAGGACGGTCGCGCGTACTGGCAGACCGACCGCACCGCACCGGCGCCGGGCACGAACTTCTTCTACATGAACGTCGCCGACACCTACCTGTACGACAACCGCGGTCTGGTGCTGGTCAGCATCGACTACTTCGACGAGGGCAGCGGCCAGTTCGGTCTGCACTACGACTCCCCCGGCGAGACGATCCCGGACAAGTTCAAGAATTCCGAGGTCGTGCGGTACGGCGACACCAAGACGTGGAAGACGTTCACGTTCGCACTGCCGGACGCCGTCCTGACGAACCGCTCGAACGGCGGCGACTTCCGGATCCACAACGGCGACGGCGCGGTCGATCTCAAGGTCGCCGCGGTCCGGGTCGCCAAGGTCGCGACCACGCTCGACGTCACCGAAGGGCTCGTCGACCTGATCGGTGAGGCGACCCGCACCGAGAAGGCCGCCCGCGAAGGGACGCGCGACGGGCAGTACCCGGCCGGCAGCCGGGCCACCCTGCAGGACGCGGTCGACAACGCTCAGGCGATCGCGTCCACTCCGGGCGTCACCGACGTACAGGTCAAGGCCGCGCTCACCACGTTGCAGGCCAAGCTGGACGAGTTCACCGCGTCGGTCGTGGACACCAACTTCGCGGACGACGGTACGGCGACCGCTAGCGGCGGGACCGGCGCGGATCAGGTCAACGACAACAACCACCAGACCGCCTGGACCGGTGGCGCGGACTCGTGGCTGCAGATCGATCTTGGAACCCAGCGTCCGGTGAACGATGTGCGGGTCGAATGGGCCGAGGCGTACTCCCCCGACTACGTCGTGCAGGTGTCGAACGACGGTCAGAAGTTCGTCAGCGTCGGCCGGACCGGGGCGCCTGGCGGGAACCAGTTCAGCCGAACGCGGTTCGCGACGGTCAGCGCGCGGTACGTCCGGGTCGCGATGACCGGGGCCGAATCGTTCGCCGTCAAGGAGCTGCAGTTGCGGCTGACCCCGGTCGTGACGCCGACGCCGCGACTCGTGCCGACCAGCAACCCGACCGAGGACGGTGTGGTCGCGGACTTCGACGCGACGCAGTTCGGCGCCGATCGCAGCGGCCGGCGGGACTCCACCAAGGCGATCCAGCAGGCGATCTACGCGTGTCAGGACGCGGGCGGCGGCACGGTGTGGCTGCCGGCCGGGCAGTACAAGGTGACCGACACCATCGAGGTGCACGCGTTCTGCAGCGTCCGAGGTGATCACGGCCAGAAGCTGGGAACCGTGATCATCGCCGACCTGCCGTCCGGAGACGACGGGCCGAGCCTGTTCCGGATCGGCGGCAGCGCCGGCGTTCTCGGCGTGACGACGTACTACCCGTACCAGAACGCGAGTACGCCGGTCCCGTACAACTACACGTTCGAAATCCCGGGCGGTGCCTGGATCGGCAACGAGAACTACATGATGGCGACGGTCTCCGACGTCACCATGCTGAACTCGTACCGCGGGATCGGCATCAGCACGATGCCGAACGATCGAGGCAACGCCCCCAGCTCGGGTCAGGTGCACGAGTCGACGACGATCCGCAACGTCCGCGGTACGGCGCTGTTCGAAGGCGCCCGCGCCTACAACGGCGCCGACGTCGGCACGTGGGAGAACGTTGCCTTCAGCAACTCGTACTGGGCGTCGGCGCCCGCCGCCTACCACCCGCCGGCGCGGGCCGTCCTCGACGCGTGGACCCGGGCACACGGCACCGGCCTGGTGCTCGGCGACCTGGAGTGGGACCAGTTCTACCGGATCGCGCTGTCCGACTACGCCGTCGGCATCCACGTCGTCGCGGGCCAGCGGGCCCAGTTCACCGGCAGCTTCCTCGAGCCCGACGTACGCCGGGTCGGGACCGGGCTGCTCGTCGACATGATGGACGACCGCTGGGGCATGACGCTCGCCGGCGGCCGTGTCGAGGGCGGCATCACCAACAACTCGCGGGGCTACGTGAAGATCACCGGGACCGAGGTCACCGGCACGCAGAGCGGGATCATCCACCACATGTCCGGAACCGCCCCGACGTACCAGCACAAACCGCTGCCGAAACCGGTGCAGCAGCTGTACGTCGTGGATGCGCCGCACGGGGTCGGCTACCTGCCGGACGCGGACGCGACGCGCGCGGTGCAGAAGGTGCTGGATCGCGCCGGACGCGAGGGTGGCGGGATCGTGTACCTGCCCGCCGGGTGGTACCGGATCAGTACGCATCTGGCCGTTCCGGCGAAGGTCGAGCTGCGGGGTGCGTCCGCCGTACCGAACCGGGACCAGGGCGGCGCGAGCGGCGGGACCGTGCTGCACGCCTTCGAGCGCAACACAGAGACAGCACTGATCACCCTCGGCAGCAAGGCCGGTGTGCGCGGTCTGCGGGTGTTCTATCCGGAGAACAACCCTGCCAACGACGTCGTACCGTATCCGTACGCGATCCGCGGGCGAGCCGGTGCGAACTACGTGATCAACGCCGGCTTCCCGAACGCCTGGAACGGCATCGACCTCAGCGGCGACGGGGTCGTGGTCCGCAAGATCGCGGGCGCGTTCTTCGACCACGCGATCGCGATCGGCCCGGGACGGGACGGCCGCGTCGAGGGCGTGCTCTCGAACGGGAACGCGGTCACCCGGGTCGGCTACCAGCAGCCGTACTGGATGAACGAAGGACGCATCTTCGAGCTCGTCATCGACAAGTACATGCGGAAGACCGCGAAGATCGTCACCGTCGACGGGGCCCGGGGGCTGACGCTGCTGAACGTGTTCGCGTACGGGTTCCACGACGGCCTCGTGGTGAACTCCGGTCAGGTGGACGCGTTCAACCTGGGCACCGACAACCTCGGCGGGGACGGGCACACCGTGCGGGTCGTGAGCGGCGACGTCGAGGCGACGAACCTCGCCCGCTACAACGGCGCGACACTGAGCGGTCCGGCGACGTTGCACAACGTGATGGTGATCAACGTCGTCCAGCGCCGGATCAGCGTCGAGGCCGCCGGGAACGGTACGGCGACGATCGCCGGGAACGAGTCCGAGCCGGGAACGTACGAGGTCGGCGCGCAGGTCACAGTGACGGCGACGCCAGGATCGGATAGCGTTTTCCGTGACTGGACCGTAGACGGGACCGTGGTGTCGACCCTGCCGTCGTACACCTTCTCCGTCTCGACGGACCAGGCACTGACCGCGAACTTCACGTAGGAGCGAGATGGCTGACACACAACAGCAGGTCGCGATCGTCGGGTGCGGCATCATCGGCCGCACCCACGCCAAGACCATCGCGGAACGGCCGGACGCGATCGTCACCGCCCTGGTGGACGGTGACGCCGCGGCCCGGGAGGCACTCCAGGCGCAGCTGGTCGAGCTCGGCCGGCCGGAGCCGAAGGTGTTCGACGACCTGACCGCGGCGCTGAGTGGGTCGGACGTCTCCCTCGTCGCGATCTGCACCCCGAGCGGTACGCACGCGGCGCTGGCCGAGCAGGCGCTGAACGAGAAGAAGCACGTCGTGATCGAGAAGCCGCTCGACGTCGACCTGATCCGGGCCCGCCGCCTCGGCGCGGCGGCCACCCGGGCCGGGAGCCACGGCGTGCTGTCGTCGGTGATCAGCCAGCACCGCTTCGACGCCGGCAGCGCGGTCGTCAAGCAGGCGATCGACGCCGGCCGGTTCGGGCAGCTGACGTCGTCCGTCGCGACGGTCGCGTGGTGGCGCAGCGACGAGTACTACGCGTCGGCGGGCTGGCGCGGGACGTGGGCGCAGGACGGCGGCGGCGCGCTGATGAACCAGGGCGTCCACACCGTCGACCTGATGCTGTGGTTCATGGGCCGCCCGGTGAGCATCCAGGCCGAGGCGCTGCGGGCCGCCCACCACGCGATCGAGGTCGAGGACACGGTCGTCGCCACGATCACGTTCGAGAACGGCGCCGTCGGCACCCTGCACGCCACCACCGCGGCCTTCCCCGGCGGCCGCACCCGCGTCTCGGTCCACGGCACTCAAGGCGGCGCCGAGGTCGAGGACGACCGCCTCCGCCGGCTCAACGTCGACGGCTCGAACGACGACCAGCCCGTCGACGCGGGCGAGCCCGGCGGCCACAAAGCGCAGTACGACGACATCCTGACCGCAATCGCCAACGGCACCCAACCAGCCATCACCGTCCAAGACGCCATCGACGCCCTGGCCACGGTGCGGGCGGTCTACATCGCCTCCACCCTCCAACGCCCCGTCAAGTTCGTCGACGTCCTGGAAGGCCGCTACGACGACGTAGACGTCTCCCGCGGAATCGGCCTACCGCCCGCCTGAGATCCAGTTACGTCCGAAGAACTGGCGACACGTCCCACCGGTTCTTCGGACGTAACGGGTGGTTCAAGCGCCGGGCTCGCGGTTGTTCAGGATGCGTTGGTAGAGGTTGCAGTCTTGCCAGTGGCCGTTGATGTGGAGGTACGTCGGGGCCATGCCGATCTGGGTGAAGCCGGTGCGGTCGAGGACTCGTTGGGAGGCGGTGTTGCCGGTGAGGGTGCTGGCTTCTATGCGGTGGAGTTTCAGGTCGGTGTCGGCAATTGCCGCGACTGCTTCGACGGCGCGGGTGGCGAGGCCTTGGCCCAGGGCGTCGGCGGCGAGCCAGTAGCCGAGGGCCGCGCTGCGGAACGGGCCGGGGACCAGGTCGCTCAACGTGATCTGGCCGACGATGCGGTCGCTTGCGGCCAGGACCCACGGGACCACCAGGCCGTTCTTGTAGCGCTCGAGCTGGTATGTGATCCGTTCGGCCTGGCCGACGACGGTGAACCACCGCTCGTCCCGGACCGGCTCCCAGGGCCGCAGGTGTTCGCGGCTCCGGGTCTGTGCGTCGGCGAGGGCGGGGGCGTCAGCGAGGGTCGCGATCCGGATCTCGACGTCCGGCGTCAGCGGTCTGGGCTCGATCACTTGGGCAGCCTACGGGCCTGGCTCGATCCCGAGACCCGAGGGGTGAACGCGTCGTGGAAGATCGTCGACGCCGCCCCGACAGCGGCCGCGTCGGTCTGCAGCATCGACTCCTCGACCGTGACCGGCCGGGTCTCCCGCGCCACCGGATGCGCGTTCACCGCGCGACCGATCTCGGTCAGCAGGATCTCCGAGATCTCCTTGCCGTACGCCGGCCCGCCGAGCACCACGAGATCGATGTCGAGCAGATCCACCAGTCCCACCGCGCCCTGCCCGATCACCCGGGCGACCTGCGTGACCGCCTGCACCGCAGCCGCATCCCCGTCGGCCGCTGCCTTGCACACCGCCCGGTACCGCTTGGCCTCGTCGGTCGCCGCCGGATCGGTCTCGACGTACCCGAACTCGCCCGCGATCACCGGCAGCGACGCCGTCGGATTGCACTCGGGAATCATGCGGGGCCCGTCGACCGGGTCCCACTCCCCCATCCGCAGCGCGGCGATCTGCCCGAACTCGCCCGCGTTCGCCGTACCGCCGCGGTAGATCGAGCCGTTCAGGATCAGGCCGCTGCCGACGCCGGTGCCGAGATAGAGGTACGCGAAGTCCCGCGCCCGCGCCGACCGGCCGATCCACCGCTCGCCGATCGCGGCCGCCGTACCGTCTTTCTCGACCAGCACCGGATGGTTCAGCTTCTGCTGCAGCAGTTGACGGATCTTCAACCCGCGCCAGGCCGGCTGCAGCGGCAGGGCGAGCAGTGTCCCGTCTGCGTCGATCGGGCCTGGTACGGCGACGCCGACGCCGAGCATCGACGCGAGGTCGACCTGGCTGATGCTGAGCGCCGCGTTCACCGTGGCCGCGGTGAGGTCGATCAGCTTGTCCGCCGCGAGGTCGTCGGCGAGGTCGACCGTTTCGCGGCGCACGATCGTGCCGTCCAGGTCGACCACGGCGACCGTGAGCAGTTCGGGATCGATGTGGATGCCGACCGCGTGCGCGGCGTTCGACCGCAGCCGCACCGGCGTCCGCGGCTTGCCGAGCCGCTCCGCGCGCTCCTGTGCCTCCTCCACCAGCAACCCCTGCTGGAGAAGGAGACGCAGGATCCGCGACACGGACTGCTGGGTGAGGCCGGTCCGTCGGGAGATCTCGGTCCGGCTGATGATGCCGGCCAGCCGGATCGTCTCGATGATCACGGCCTCGTTGAACGAGCCCAGGTCGTACTGGTTCGCGCCCGCACGCCGCAGGTCCGCGAGTCCCTCGACCGAATCGCTCATCTCAACCTCCCCGTCTCGTCCCTACTGGCCGTGATCGTACTGCCCGGCGCCCCAGGTCACCCCGCTTGTCATGGTGCTTCGAGCGCTCCGTCGATGCGCCGTACCCCGGCTGCCCACTCGTCGTGACCGGACAGTTCCGCCGGATAACGCGCCGCGGCCTCCAGGTCGACGTCGATGCCCCAGCCGGGCGCGTCGTTCGGACGCAGCCAGCCGTCCTCGATCCGCAGGGTTCCGGGGAACACCTCGTACGTCGCCTCGTTGTAGATGTGCCCCTCTTGGATGCCGAAGGCAACCGATGTCACGTCCAGCGCGACGTTCGCCGCGGCGCCGATCGGCGAGGTGTCGCCGGGGCCGTGCCAGGCCGTCCGGACACCGGAGATCTCGGCGAGATCGGCCAGTTTCCGGGCCGGGGTGAGACCGCCGATGTCCGAGACGTGCGAGCGGATGAAGTCGACACCGCCGTCCCGGATCAGCCGGACCGCGTCGCCGAACGACGTCGTGAGCTCGCCGACGGCCAGCGGGACCGGGGAGGCGGCCCGTACCTCAGGCAGCCGATCCCACAGCTCAGGCGCGAGCACATCCTCCAGAAAGAACAGCCGGTGCTGCTCGAGCGATCGCGCGAGCAGCACGGCCTCCTTCGGCGTCAGCCGCGAGTGCACGTCGTGCAACAGCTCGATGTTGTCGGGTAGCGCCTGTCGCGCCTCCGCAAACAGCTCCGGCGTCGTCCGCAGGTAGTCGCGCGCCGACCAGCCGTTGCGGTACGGCGCATCCGGGTAGAGCGTCGGCACCTGCGGAGCGCCGTACCCGCCGCCGCCCGGTGTCGAGACCTGCAGGCGGATGTGCCGCCAGCCCTGCGTGACCAGCTTCTGCGCGTGGTCGATCGTGTCCTCGATCGTCTTCCCGCTGGCGTGGATGTAGGTGTCGGCGGCCGCGCGGACCTTGCCGCCGAGCAGCTCGTACACCGGCATACCGGCGCGCTTGCCGGCGATGTCCCAGAGCGCCTGGTCGATGCCGGAGATCGCGTTGTTCGTGACCGGTCCGCCGCGCCAGTACCCGGAGTACGACGCCAGCCGGGTGAGGTCGCCGATGTCACCCGGGTAGCGGCCGACGAGCAGCCGCGACAGGTGCTCGTCGACGAACGTCTGGACCGCCTTCCAACGCTGCGTGAAGGTGGCGCATCCGAGCCCGTACAGGCCCGGCTCGGTGGTGTCGATCTTCACGACCACCAGCGGGATGCCTTGCGGTGCCGTGACGATCGCCTTCACCTCGCGGATCCGGATGTCGTCCCGCGCGGGCCACGGCTGGTCGAAGTTCGAGGGCATTCAAGTCTCCAGGGAGAGGGTGGGTAGGTCGAGTTCGTGCCGGGCCTCGAAGCCGAGCACGGTCCGTACGGCGGTCAGGTCGATCGGCACCTCGCGGCCGGCGAACCGCCGCGACCGCGGCACGCCCGGCGCGTACGCGTCCAGCAGGTCCTCGGTCGGGTACGGCGCGTTGGTGGTACTCGCGGTGACGAAGAAAGTGTGGGCGCCCGAGAGCGGAGCCGTCAGCCCGAGCTCGACGGCGTACGCCGCGTCCCGGGTGTCCAGGTAACTCCAGCCCTCCCGCAGTCCGCTGCCCGGATGCGCCCGGACGTGGTCGGACATCTCCTGCAGCACCTCCGGCGAGTTCACGTGCGGGAACCGGAACGCCACCACATCGATCCCCCACCGCCGCCACGCCATCCGCGCGGTGTTCTCGTCGTTCTGCTTAGACAGCGAGTAGGCGTCGCCGACATCGTTCGGCGCCTGCTCGTCCCACGGGAAGTACGGCGGCGCGATCTCGTGCGGGTTGAACGGTACGCCGGTCGCGTTGATGCTGCTCGCGATCACGGCGCGGTCGATGCCGAGCGCACCGGCCTGGGCCAGCACGTTGAACGTCGACACCACGTTGATCGAGTACACCTCGTACGGCGTACCGGCCGACGGATGCGGGAGCGCTGCCAGGTGTACGACGTACTCCACGCCGTCGAGCGCGTGGGCCACGTCGGTCTCGGACCGGGTGTCGCCGATCAGCACCCGGTCCGCCTTCAGGTCCGGGTGCTCGACGTTGGTCAACGCGGTCACCTTCGCGCCCAACGCGTTCAGATGCTCGACCGTCGTCAACCCGATCCGCCCAGCGGCCCCCGTCACCAGCACCCGCCGACCGTTCAGTTCAGTCACTCCTTGATTCCTCCTGCCATTCCCACGCCGCGCAGGAACTGTTTCTGGAACACCAAGAACAACACGACGGGTATCAGAACCGCGAGGAACAGCGCGCTCATCTGCAGGGAGATCTCTGTGGTCTTGGCCACCCGCGGCAGGGCGACCGAGATCGGCTGCAGCCGTGGGTCCGGCAGCACCAGCAGCGGCCAGAGGTAGTCCTTCCACGAACCGATGACGGTCAGCAGCGCGACGACTCCGACGATCGGCTTCGACAACGGCAGGATCAGTGCCGTGAACAGCCTGATATTGCTCGCCCCGTCGATCCGGGCGGCCTCGATCAGCTCGCGCGGGATCGAGTCGAAGTACCGCTTGATGACCAACAGGTTGAAGGCGCTCGCCGCCGACGGCAGCCAGACCGCCCAGAACGTGTTCTGCAGGCTGACGCCCAGGACGGGCATCTTGAGCACGGTCATGTAGAGCGGGACCAGGGAGATCACCCCGGGCAGGAAGAGGGTCGCCAGGACGGCTCCGGTGAGGACCGGTCCCCACTTCGGCCGCAGGATGCTCAGCACGAAGGCTCCCGTCGTACACACGAACAGCGTCGAGATCATCGAGCCGATCGCGATGAACGCGGTGTTGCCCAGGTACGCGCCGATCTGCACGCGGTTCCAGGCGTCGGGGATGTTCTGCGGCTGGATCCCCGACGGCCACAGCTGCATCGGGCCGCGCAGGATGTCCTGGCTGGTGGAGACACCGGACTTGAGCAGCCAGAGCAGGGGTCCGACGCCGGCGATCACCACGCCAATGAACAGCAGCACCTGGATCGCCGGCAACCCGTAGCGGACCACCGAAACTTTCCGGTCGGCGAAGGAGATGATTCCGCGTTCCCAAGAAGTGTCACTGTTCATGTCGTACTCCAGCGGCGGGTGACGAAGTGGTAGACGACCGACAGCACGCACAGCACCCCGGCGAGCAGCACGCTGAGCGCGGTCGCGGCGCCGAAGTCGCCGTTGATGAACGCGTACCGGTAGATCAGCAGCAGGATCGTCGTGGTGGCGTTGTTCGGGCCGCCGCCGGTGAACAGGAACGGTTCGGTGAACACCTGGAACGTCCCGATCAGCTGCAGCAGCATCATGATCAGGATGATTCCGCGGATCTGCGGCAGCGTGACGTGCCAGACCCGGCTCCGGATCCCCGCCCCGTCCAGCTCGGCCGCCTCGTACAACTCCGTCCGTACGCCGGTCAGCGCCGCCAGGTAGATGATCGACGTGGCGCCGGCGCCGGCCCAGGTCGCCTCGAGCACGATCGCCGGCATCGCCAGGGTCTGCGAGTTCAGCCAGGCGAACGGCCCGAGTCCGAACCAGCCGAGGATCGAGTTGAACACGCCCGCCGTACTCGGGTCGTAGAAGAACGTCCACAGCAGGATCGCGGCCACCGGCGGTACGACGGCCGGCAGGTAGGACAGCACGTTGTAGAGCCAGCCGGTCTTGCGTAGTTCGCTGATGAACACGGCCAGGAACAGCGGCACCGGGAATCCGAAGACGAGGGCCAGCAGGGCGAAGTACAAGGTGTTGAGAGCCGCCTGCGGGAGTTGCGGGTCGGTCAGCACGTAGCTGAAGTTCGACATGCCGACCCACTCGGGCGGGGCGACGAGGTTGTTCTTCTGGAAGCTGAGCACCAGGCCGCGGACGATCGGGCCCCAGGAGAAGTACAGGAAGATCAGGACCAGGGGCAGGGCGAAGAAGACCGCGCTGAGCCCGCCGGAGCGATACCAGGTCGTAACGCTCCGGCCGGACTTCTGCGTTCGTTGCTGGAACATGGGCTACCGGGCCAGGCGCGCGTCGATCTTCGCGGCGGTGTCGCTCAGCAGCTTGTCGATGTCCGCATCCTTCTTCGTCAGCACCTGCTGCACCACCGGGTCGAGCAGCGAGTAGACCTCCTGGCCCTTGTTCGACGGCTCGGGCAGCAGCTTCAGCGTCGTCGTCGAGTCGATGTAGCCCTGGAACTGCTTCACCGGGACGTTGACGTACGGCTCACGCCACTTGTTGTACTGGTCGTACGTCTCCTGGCTCAGCGGGCTGATGCCGGGCCGGCCGACGAAGCCCTTGTCCGCGATCGTGGTCTTCGCGTCCTGCACGGCGAGTGCCTCGGTCGTGTACTTGTCGAACTGGTCGAACTTGATCCACTTCAGCGCGGCGACGACCTCGTTCTTGGTCGCCTTCGGGCTGATCATCTTCAGCGAGCCGCCGGTCAGCGTGCCGTGCGGGCCGCCGTCTTGGGGTAAAGCGCCCGCACCGAAGTCGGCGGGCTTCATGCCGAAGTTCTTCACGCTCATGTCGTACGCGTCCGGCGCCTGCAGGACCATGCCGATCTTGCCGGCCGCGAAGTCCTGCCGGACCTCTTCCTGGTTGTAGAGGAACCGGCTGCCCATCGAGTTGTCGGTCCAGCGCATGTCCTTGAGCAGCTGCAGCGCCTTCTTGGTCGGCGCGTCGTTGAAGGTGCTCTTCTTCCCGTCCGGGCTCTCGACGGTGCCGCCCATGCTGTACGTCATCGTGGTCAGCATCCAGCCGCCGGTGTTGTTCGTGGTCAGCTGCGCGTACCCGGCCTTGCCGGTCTTGTCCGCGATCTGCTTGGCGTACTGACGGACCTCGTCCCACGACGTCGGCGGCTTGTCCGGGTCCAGGCCGGCCTGGGTGAACAGCGCGCGGTTGTAGGCGATGCCGACCGAGAAGACGTCGATCGGTACGCCGTAGATCCGTCCGTTCGCGTCCTGGACGATCTTCAGCACGTTCGGGTTCAGGTCCTTGGTCAGGTCGACCAGCTTCAGCTCGTCGGTGATGTCCGGGAGCTGCTTGTTCGGGATCATGTTGGCGGGCTCGGTGAAGCTGATGTTCATCACCGTCGGCAGCGTGCCGCCGGCCACCTGGGCCTGGAAGGTCTGCGCCTCCCACTTGGTCTCGGTCGACTTCACCGTGATGTTCGGGTACTTCGCCGTGAAGTCCTTGATCTTCTGCTCGAACGCCTTGATGTCGTTCGGCTTGTCGGGGGTCGGGCGGTCGCCGATCGTGATGGTGACCGGCGCCTTCTCGTCGATACCGCTACCGGCGCCGCCGGACGCCGCCGGATCCGTCGATTTCGCACACCCCGCCGCCGCGAGCATCAGCCCGGCCACGCCGAGGGCAGTCCCGCGCCTGCCCCACCTGCTCACTCTCGTCATCGGAACTCCTCAGGTTTCCGGATGCCGCCGATGTGCTCTGAGCCACACACCGGCCAGGTCCCGAGTAAGTTAAACCAAGCGTGTTACTAACTCAAGACCTAGATCGAGATGGATGCGGTAACGGTTTCGCTGACGTTGCCCGGGTGTTCCCGGACGTCGCGGTAATCGGGTGGAGGTGGTGACCGGTGGAGGCGAGGATGGGCGCATGTTTCTGCGACCGGCGACCGCCGCTGATCTCCCGTTCCTGCTCGAGATGTTGCTCGAGGCGTGTAACTGGGACGGGACCCCTTGGTACGACGAGGCGAAGGTGCGGCGTGACGATCATGCGTGGCGGTACCTCGACGGCTGGCCGAGCGAGAGTGACTTCGGGGTGGTCGCGGAGCTCGACGGCGCCCCGGCGGGTGCAACGTGGGCGCGGTGCCTCACCGCGGATCGGCCCGGGTACGGGTACATCGCGGACGACGTACCCGAGCTGACCCTGGGTGTGGCGGCCGGCTTTCGCCGGCGCGGTGTCGCGCGGGGCGTGCTGACCGAACTGATCGCGCAGGCGCGCGCAGCGTCGTACGGACAGCTCTCACTCAGCGTGGACCCGGACAACCCGGCCCGAAACCTCTACGAATCGCTGGGGTTCCGGAAGGTCGGCGTCGTCGGCACGTCCGACACGATGGTGGTCGAGCTCTAACCGAAGCCGCGGACGCGGAACTGCATGACACGGTAGGGCCAGCCGGCGTCGGTGTTCCACTGGCTCACTGACAGATGCATGTCCGCGAGGGTGGAGCCCGGGATGACGTACCCGCCGTACAGCTGCGCGACGTGGTTGTCGTCCTCCGAACCCCAGGCGCCGCCGTAGATCAGGGTTTGCCGGTACGCCGTGTAGAGGTTGGACGTCGGCGTGTCCATGATCATGCCGTCGATCCGGTAGTCGCCGGCGTTGAACCACGTCAGCACCCACTTGCCGCCGAGCGGACGCAGGCTCAGCTCGCCGAAGCTCCCACTCAGGATCGGCGTCGCGGGGTTGCCCCACGCCCAGACCCCGTCGCGGTAGCCCCAGGGTTCGTACGCCGCCGGGTTCGCGATCTGCTCCTGGCGGACCCGCTTCAGGATGATCGGCTTGTTGCGCTGGAACCCGGTCGAGTACACGTACACGTACCCGTCGTTGCCGAGTCCCCAGGTCAGCAGCTGGAACATCCCGCCGTCGATGTTCGGGTCGAACTTCGCGCCGGTGTGGTACCAGCTCGCACCGGAGTTGTCCGAACGCCAGATCTCTGTCCACACGACGTTTCCGAGGCCCTTGTTCACCATCGCGTGCAGGTACATCGACCCGCCGATCGTGATCACGTCCGACGGCAGCACGGTCGAGAACGTCGGATTGTCGTGCGGGTAGTCCCACAGCTGCTGCGCCGCGTCGCCCCCGACCGCGCCGGACCACTGCACGCCGCCGTTCAGGTCCGTGGTCGTCGACCACAGTGCGACCGGTGAGCGCCACCAGCCGCCGCCGACGCGCGCCTCCTCGAAGGTGTCGCCGAACATGAACAGCAACCGCCCGTCCGGCGTCCGCGCCGGAATCCCCAGGTCGGTCGCCGCCATCCGGAACCGGTCGGTCAATCCGGGGCCGGTCAGATCGGCCACTTTGTTGGTCAGCACAGCCTGGCTGCTCCCGAAGGCCCGGCCCGGTACGGCGGCCAGCAGGCCGGCACCGACGGCCGCACGGAGGAACGTGGATCGCTTCATCATCGGACTCCCAGGGGCGGTAGATCGGAAATCGATTTCTCGCCACCATCCCGCGCCGCTCCGGTGAAGTCAACCCTTTCGTTATCCGTGCACGAGCACGGTCGCAAGCTGCGTTCGCCTGGGTCGCGCTACCTGGCCGGGTGACTCACCTCACGTGGGGCGACTGTCACGGCCGAGACCGTAGCGGCATCTCGTGGTCGAACAGTCGTTTCCACTGGAGGAGCATGATGACGGAGAAAACCACCGTACTGATCACCGGGGCGAACAAGGGTCTCGGCTACGAAGCGGCTCGTCGGCTGGGCGTGATGGGGTGGAAGGTGTTCCTCGGCTCGCGTGACGAGGGGCGCGGACGGGTCGCCGTTGAGAAGTTGCAGGCCGATGGTGTGGACGTGGTCCTGGTGCCGCTGGACGTCACGTCCGACGAGTCCGTGGCCGGCGCCCTGCAGGTTGTGTCCGGCCACACCGGGCGGCTCGACGTACTCATCAACAACGCGGGTGCGCCGGGGCGGGCCGTTCACCCGGGCGAGGCGACCGCTGACGAGCTGCATGGTGTGTACGACGCCAACGTGTACGGGCCGGTGCGGGTCACGCACGCGTTCCTGCCGCTGCTGCAGGCGGCGAGCAATCCGCGGGTGGTAATGGTGTCCAGCGGCGGCGGGGCCTTCAGTGTGGTGCTGGATCCGGAGCAGCCGGTTTCCAAGATGCACGAGCTCGCGTACAGCTCGTCGAAGGCGGCCCTGAACATGCTCACGGTCAGGTATGCGCAGGCTCTGCCGGGGATCAAGTTCAACGCGATCACGCCTGGTGAGACCGCGAAGCACACGTTCGCCGCCACCGACATGAACAACCACAAGGGTCAGCTCACCGTCACCGAAGGCACTGACGCCATCGTCCGGATGGCCACGCTGGGTCCGGACGGGCCCACCGGGACCTTCGAGGATCGGCTCGGTCCTGTGGATTGGTGAGCGGGTCAATCCTTGCCGGTGGCTACTGGGCGGGTGGGGTCGGTGATCCACTCGGACCAGCTGCCGATGTAGACGGTGGCTGGGAGGCCGGCGGATTCCAGGGCGAGGGCTTCGTGGGCGGCGGTTACTCCGGAGCCGCAGTAGACGGCGGTCTCGGTGTCTGGGGTGACGCCGAGCGCGGTGAAGCGGGCCTGGAGGTCGGCGGGTGCGAGGAAGTGGCCGGTTTCGTCGACGTTCGCGGTGGTCGGGGCATTCACGGCACCCGGGATGTGACCGGCCACCGGATCCATCGGCTCCACCTCCCCCGCAAACCGCTCCGGAGCGCGAGCATCCAGCAACACCCCCTTGGCCGCCACCGCAGCAGCCCCGTCAGCATCCAGAACAGGAATGTGCCCAGGAGTCGCGACGAACCCGCCGACCACTTCACCGGCCGGGACCTCGGTTGTCAGGTTGCCGCCGGTGGACTTCCAGGCGGCCAGGCCGCCGTTGAGGACTTGGACGTTGGTTAGGCCGAAGTAGCGGAAGGTCCACCAGGCGCGGGCGGCGGACATGGAGTTTGCGGCGTCGTAGACCACGACGGGGGTGTCGGCGGAGGTGATGCCGAGGCGGCGGAAGGTCTCGGTCACGGTGATTGCGGCGGGCAAGGGATGGCGGCCGGGGCCGGGGGCGGACGCGAGTTCGGTGTCGAGGTCGACGAAGTACGCGCCGGGCAGGTGGCCGGCGTCGTACGCCTCCTTGCCGGGCGGGCCGGTCAGGTTCCAGGTGACGTCGACCAGCACCGGAGCGGTGGCCGGCGCCCGCAGTTCGTCAACAGAGATCAACGGGCTCAACGGGCTCATGACGCGGCTCCTCCGAACGGCAGGACTTCAGGTGACAAGGTGGCGCGGGCGCGCGCCTGGGTGAGGCGGCGGCGGTGATGCCGGCGACAGAGGACCTCGTACGCGACCTCGTGGTCCACCGACACGATGTCGCCCACCACCAGTTGCTCGCCCTCGGTCACCATCTCCCCACCGATCGTACGGGCGTTGTGCGTGGCCCGTTCACCGCACCAGCACAGCGCCTCGACCTGGAGCAGTTCCATCCGGTCCGCGAGCTCCACCAGCCGCGCCGACCCCGGGAACAACGTCGCCCGGAAATCGGTCAGGATGCCGAAGCAGAACACGTCGATCTGCAGCTCGTCGACCAGCCGCGCGAGCTGCTCGATCTGCAGCGGGCTGTAGAACTGCGCCTCGTCGCACACCACGTAGTCGATCCGGCCGCCGCGTGTCAGCTCGTGCACGACGTAGTCCCAGAAGTCGAACTCCGGGCGCACCTCGACCGCGTCCGCGGACAGTCCCAGGCGCGAGGAGAGCACCGACTCCCCCGCCCGGTCGTGGCTGGTGAAGATCCTTCCGAGCCTCCCGCGTGCCTTGTGGTTGTGATCCATCTGCAGCGCCAGCGTCGACTTGCCGCAGTCCATGGTCCCGGTGAAATACAGGAGCTCCGCCACGGGCGAACATCCTGCCAAGTCAAAGGTCCGGTCCGCACCTCGGGGGCACTCCGGGGTGTGTCGGAGGGGCGGGGTTGGGTTCTGAGCCACGGTTCAGCTTGAATGGATTGTGCGCAAAGCTCTGTTCCTCGTCCTCGCGGCCGTCCTGGTCGCCACCGCCGCGACTCTTCCGGCCGGTGCGGCGCCGGCCCGGTCCGAGGCAGGACTGCGGGCGTACTTCGTGATCACCGCGCCGAACCAGACTGCCAAGGTGACCAGCGCGATCGCCCAGAACGGCGGCACCGTGTACGCGACGTACGACGCGATCGGGGTGATCGTCGCGCACTCTGCGGCCGCCGGCTTCGCGGACAAGCTCCGCGCAGTCCAGGGTGTCCAGAAGGCCGGCGCGACCCGTACCTCCGACCTTCCCGCGGACGTCGCGAACCCGGCCGTCCCGCCGGCGGTCCCGGAGACCCCGACCGCGCAGCCGGAGTCCGACCGCGCGGACATGACCCAGATCGGCGCGGACCGCGCCTGGGCGAAGAACCCCGGCTCGAAGAGCGTCACCGTCGGTGTCCTCGACACCGGGGTCGACGACCTGCACCCGGACCTGAAGGCGAACTTCGACGCGACCCGTTCGGCGTCCTGCGCGTACGGCAAGGCCGACACCCGCGCCGGTGCGTGGCGGCCGGTCGGCGAGCACGGCACGCATGTCGCGGGCACGATCGCCGGCGCGAAGAACGGCATCGGGATGGTCGGGGTCGCGCCGGGCGTGAAGGTGTCGTCGATCCGGGTCGCCGAGGCCGGGAGCCAGCTGTTCTTCCCGGAGAACACGGTCTGCGCGTTCATGTTCGCCGCCGACAAGGGCGTCTCGGTGACGAACAACAGCTACTACGTCGACCCGTGGCTCTACAACTGCCCGACCGACAAGGACCAGGACGCGATCGCCGAAGCCGTCCGCCGGTCCGTGGCGTACTCGGACAGCAAGGGTGTGGTGAACATCGCCGCGGCCGGCAACGAGGACGACGACCTGGCCAACAAGACCGAGGACCCGTCGAGCCCGGACGACTCGACCCCGACCGATCGCACCGTCACGAACGACTGCATCAGCCTCCCGACCGAGCTGCCGAACGTCGTCGTGGTCGCCGCGGTCGACCCGACCAGCGCGAAGTCGCCGTTCTCGAACTTCGGTGAGGGCAAGATCAGCCTCGCCGCCCCGGGCCAGGCCGTGTACTCGACGGTGCCGGGCGGCGGCTACAAGGCGCTCGACGGTACGTCGATGGCGTCGCCGCACGTCGCCGGGGTCGCGGCCCTGCTCCGCAGCGTCGACCCGAAGCTGAACCCGGCGCAGGTCCGCGCCCGGCTCGCCCAGCAGGCCAACGACCTTGCGTGCCCGCCCGCGGCTTCGGGTGAGTGCTCCGGGTCCGCGGGCAACAACTCGTACTACGGCGAAGGTCTCGTCGACGCGGCCGAGGCGGTCGGTGCCGCGGCTGCCCAGCCGCAGGGCGCGATCTCGGTCACCCAGCCGTCCGAGCAGCTCGGCGTCGGCGGCATCCCCGCGATTCCGCTGCTGCTGAAGGGCACCGGCGGTACCGGCGACATCAGCTACTCGGCGACCGGTCTTCCGCCCGGCCTCACCATCGACGCCGAGCGCGGGTGGATCACTGGCGTCCTGACGCCCGGCGCCGGCCGCTACAAGGTGACTGTCACCGCCCGCGACGGCGAAGCGAAGACCGCCAGCACCAGCTTCTTCTGGGACGTCTGGAGCTTCTAGTAGCCCGTGTCGACGAGGAGTGGAATCTCCATCTCGTCCGGGGTCAGGGAGCCGTGCAGACCGATCAGGCCGGCCTCCTGCGCGTGGCGGCGGCTGGCCACCAGCGCGACCGGTCCGAGCGCCGCGACGATGACGTCCCCGAGGCGCGGTGACACCCGCTCCTCGACGATCGCACCGAACCAGCCACGCGCGATCGCCTCGGAGCGGGTCAGCACCAGCGCCTTCTCACCCAGTCGTTCCTTGTAGACGGCGAGTACGTCGGCCTCGGCGCCGGGAACGCAGTACAGGTGACGGAAACGCGACTCCCCGCCGATGAGGGTCAGTCCCTCGGTCAGTGCCGGTTCGGCGTCGAGGTCCACGCGGTGTTCGGGCGCGACGTCGATCATGCCGTGGTCGGCGACAACGAGCAGTACGGCGTCTCGCGGCAGCGCCGAGCGGACCTGTTGGGCGAACGCGTCGGCCGCGCCCAGCTCCTTCTGCCACTGCCAGGAGTCGCAGCCCTGCTGATGGCCGATGTAGTCGAGCTGCGAGTCGTACACGTAGACCAGCGACGACTTCCCCTCGCGACTCGCGAACCGGGTTGCGTCCAGCCGGTCCTCGACGGTGTCGGCACCGCGGTGTGCGCTCCCGCGGAACGCGGCCGCCGTCAGGCCCGACGTGTCGAACCGTGCCTTGCTCACGTTGCGCGTGGCAACACCTGCTGCCGCGGCCCGGTCGAACACGGTCCCGTGCGGTTGCCACCGGCGTGGGTCGACCGGCGCGTCCCACGACAGCGCGTTCAGCAGTGCGCCGGTCTCCGGGACGATCGATGTGTACCCGACGATGCCGTGGGCACCTGGCGGCAGGCCCGTGCCGAGGCTCGTGAGGCTGACAGCGGTCGTCGACGGCACGCCGGCGGTCAGACTGCGGCTCTTCGGGATCAGCGACGACAGGTACGGCGCGGCGTCGCCGTACCGCTGGAGGAGATTCCAGCCGAGTCCGTCCAGCAGGAGGACGGCGTACCGGGAGGCGGGCGGCAGGCCCAGCAGGTTGGTCTCCCCCGGCACCGACAGCGCGCCGGCCACGGACGGCAGGACGTCGGCGAGCGCGCCGCCGCCGTACTGCGGCGAAACCGGCTGGATCACGGCACTACCTGCTGCTGGTCGCGAACGAGAGTGCCTTCGCGAACTCGAGCACCTGCTGGATCCCGGCCGGGCCGTCGGCCGCGGCGCTGATCCGCAGCGAGATGTCGTCGGCCGCGACCGAACCGGTGTACCCGTGGTCGGCCTCGCAGTTCGGGTCGGCGCAGACGGCCGGCTCCAGGTCGATCCGGTTCACCATGCCCCATCCGATGGTCAGCACGACCTCGCCGCTGCCCGCCACCGCCGGGTCGGCCTTGCCGGTGGCGTAGCCCGCCGGGTTCGGTACGACGCGGTTGACCACGACGGCGTTCACGCGGTGCAGCGGGATCGCCTCGGTCGAGGTGGACGCATACGGCGCGCGGATCAGCTCGTCGGCGGCGTGCTCGTCGGTGTGGCCGACGATCAGCCGGGTCGGGGTGAGCGCCAGGATCGTGATGTGCCGCCGGACCTCGTCCCGGTCGAACGTCGGCTCGTGCTGCAGCACATAGGCCCGGATCGGTTCGCCGGCGATCGCCACCTCGAGCGAGTCGGTCACCACGTCGGGGTAATAGCCGCACCGATCGATCGCGTCGCGCAGGTCCGCCGACGCGTCCGCGAGCTCCGGTGTATTCAGGTCACGCATGCCCTCATCCTCGCACGATCGCGACCCAGCGCGTTTCACCCTTCGACGAGACCTGTGGACAGCCGCGATCAGTTCGCACTTGCCTTCCGCAGGACCGGTGCACCGGCAGCGCCCGCGACGGTGACCAGGACGAGCCCTGCGACGACCTGCCCGAGCAGGAGCAGTACGCCGGAACTCCCCTCGGTGATCATCTTGCCGCCGCTCAGCGCCAGCCCGCACAGCGCGCCGAACCCGACGACGGGCAGACCGACACCGACGACCGGTACGACGGCTGCCACGCGGGCCGCTCGCTCAATCACCGACAGCGGTACGCCGGACCGCCGCAGCGCCCGCGCAGGAGCTGCTTGATCCAGCGCAGTACCCACTGCGCCGGCGGCAGTCGAGGCAGCCACGGTGAGGAAGACCAGCGAGAGCAGCAACGCGACACCGATCCGCATGTCGTTGAAGCTCGGGTCGTCTTCACCAGAGGGCATGAACACCGAGATGAACCCAGTGACGAAGCCGGACAGCACCAGTGCGGCGACAGGCCGGAAGGCACCCTTCGGATCGTCTACCAGGCGCCGGCCCGCCAGCAACGTCACAGGTCCGTTGGCCGCCTTCACCATCGCCTTACCCACCAGCTGGACCGCCCACGGCCCGACCACGCGTACGGCGAGTGCCGCGAACCCGACCGCGATCAGCAACGGCAGCAGCGCCGCCTGCACCCCGTAGTACGCCAGCATCACCGGACCGATCACCAGGAGCCCGATGCGCAGCACACTGAGGCCCTTGCGCGTCTGGCCGCGTACGACGCCGAGCGGGGTGATGCTGACGCGTCCGAGGCCGATGAGCGCACTGATGACGGACAGGACGGGTACGGCGACCAGTACGACGAGGACTGTCCACCACCGCACTGTGATGTCACCGACGTACCAGCGGCCGCCGCCGAGTGGGATCTGCGCGATCAGCGGGCTCAGAACGGTGTAGCCGACCACACCGACGACAGCACCCGCCGCAGCGAGCACGGCTTGTTCTACTGCGCTCAGCCACAGCACCTGGGTCCGTGTGGCACCAGCAAGACGCAGTGCGGCCAGTCGGTGCTCGCGACGCTTGGCCGCGACACCAGCAGCCTGTCCGACGAGGCTCAGGATCGGGAACAGCACCAGGATGATGCCGAAGGCCACTGCGATCAGCAGACCGAGCATGCGGCTGTCCCAGACCTTCTCGTTCCAGCTGCTGACGTACTGCGGGTGCTGATCGGCTGGGATCGTCTGCACGCCGCGGATGATGATGAACTCTTCCGGCGAGGACAGGCCCTTGTCGCTGATCACGCCGGTTGGCTTATCGACGCTGTACTGCTTGGCGAGGCTGGACCAGTGCTTGGCGACCTCAGGTGAGACGAAGACCTCGCCCGGCTTGGGTGTGTGGTCAAGGCCGGGAGGTGGTGCGAGTTCGTTGGGGCGGAGGACGGCGAGGTCGAGGACGCTGAGGCGGCGGCCGTCGACGCGCTGGTCGTCGTCCAGGTTCAGCGCGCCGATCGCCGTCGCCGGATCGGCCTTGTCGGCACTCCGCCACCCGATCCGCTCCGAGCGTTGCGACAGGCCGAGCGAGCCGGCGATCAGAAACGTCACGAGCAGCGCGACCACTGCGGTCGCGCCGAAGGCTGCAAGGTTCGCGGCGCGCCCGCCTGGCCCGGGACGCCGTACGAACCGGAGACCGAGGTCCGTCATCGGATTCATCGCACGGCTCCCATGGAGTCGCTGACTCGGCCGTCGACGATGTGCAGCGTGCGGTGGCAACGGGCAGCTACGGCGTTGTCGTGGGTGACGACGACAACGGCGGCTCCGCGGTACGTCGCTGCGCCTACGAGCAGGTCGATGACCTGTGAGCCGGTGGCGGCGTCCAGCGCGCCGGTCGGCTCGTCGGCGAACACCACCTGCGGCTCGCCGACCAGTGCCCGCGCGATCGCGACTCGCTGCGCCTGGCCCCCGGACAGTTCACCGGGTCGGCGACCGACCTCAGCGGCGAGCCCGACCTGAGCGAGCGTCATGCGCGCCCGTCCGATCGCGTCCCGTCGACTCAGGCCGTCGACCATCAGCGGCAGGGCGACGTTCTCGTCCGCTGGCAGCTCGGCGAGCAGTTGGTTGTCCTGGAACACGAAGCCGAGCCGACGACGGCGCAGTACCGTGCGAGCGGCGTCGTTCAGCTGGTCGACACGTTCACCGCCCAGCCACACCTCGCCCTGGTCCGGCGTCAGGATCCCGGCCAGTACGTGCAGCAAGGTCGTCTTGCCGTTGCCACTCGGACCCATGACCGCGAGCGCTTCGCCCGAGCGGACAGCGACGTCCACTCCGGCCAGGCCGACCACGCTTCCGTAGTGCTTGACCAGGCCGTGTCCGCTCAACACAACCTGCGGCTGGGGATTCTGAAAGTTCATGCCCCGAGCCTGTCGCGATCACCGCCCCCGATCGTCGGCCCGCGGACGGGTCTTCCGGTCGCGATCGGGCACCTTTCGACGGTGCGGCGTACTACCCAAGTCGTACGTCAGCCGGTCGGGAACGCCGACGGATAGGCGTCCCGGTAGCTCGGGATCGTCCCGGCCGGGGTGTCCACCGACTCGGCGTTCAGCATCGCGTGCACGATCGCCCCGCGCCAGCGTCCGCGCACCGGCGGCGTACACGGTCTCCAGCCGGCCGAGGGCGGTCGGATCGGTCACGCTCAGCGGCGGCTCGTCCGTCGTCCGGGTCGAGAGCGCGAAGATGCTGTCGCCGTCGACGAGCGTGTGGATCGGGTCGATCGCGCGGGCCAGTCCGTCGTGGGCGACCATCGCCATCCGCTGCGTCGCCGCTTTGTCCAGCGGTACGTCGGTGGCGACGACCGCGATCACGGTGTTCATCGACGGGCCGGGGATGAGGTTGCGTCCGGGTGCCGCGGGCGGCGGCGGTTCGACCGGGGTCCGCAGGTCCGCGAACTCGTCGCCGAGTCCGAGGCGGGCGCCGTACAGGTTGCCGTCGGCATCGACCGTGGAGCCGGCCGCGTTCACGACCACCAGCGCGCCGACCGTCGTACCGTCGTCGAGCCGGACGCTCGCCGAGCCGACGCCGCCCTTCAGCGAGCGGGCCCTGGCGCCTGCCCCGGCGCCGTGGTTGCCCAGGGCAACTGGGTCGGCGGTGGCCGCGGCGATCGCGTCCGTTCCCCAGGACGGCTCCGGGCGGGCCTTGAAGTCGCCGCCGCGGGCCAGGTCGAAGATCACCGCGGCGGGGACGATGGGCACCACGTCGTACTCGCCCTGACCGACGCGGACGCCCTCACCGCGCTCCTCCAGCCAGCGCATCACGCCCCCGGCCGTGTCGAGCCCGAACGCGCTGCCGCCGGTCAGGACGATCGCGTTCACGCCGCCGTTCGAGTTCACCGGTGCGAGCAGGTCGGTCTCGCGGGTGCCCGGCGCGCCGCCGCGGACGTCGACGCTGGCGACGGCCGTCCCGGGGAGGTACACCACCGTCGTTCCGGTCAGGTACGGCGGGTCCACGCGCTCGATCTGCCCAACGAGAACTCCAGGGACATCGGTGATCGCGTTGTGCGGTCCGGGGTGCATGCCGCCGATCCTAATCCGGTTGCGGTGAGCGTTAGCGTGAAAGGCATGAACGCCGATCAGCTCTGTGGTCTGCTCGCCGAACCGTCGAGGTTGCGGACGTACTCCGCCATCGTTCTCGGCGCGTCTACTCCCGGCGAGGTTGCCGGCAGCACCGGACTGGCCGCGCCGGTCGTGGTGAAGGCGCTGCAACGGCTCACCAAGGGCGGGCTGATCGCGGCTGGGCGGGACGGTTTCACGGCGGATGTGGATGCGTTCAAGGACGCCGTACGGGAGAGCCGGCCGGAGTGGGTGCCGTTGGATCCTGATCCGGCGCGCGACAACGTGCTGAAGTCGTTCATCCGGGACGGGCGGCTGACGCATTTCCCGACGTTTCCGGAGAAGTATCAGATCGTGCTCGAGTACGTCGTGCAGTCGTTCGAGGTGGGCCGCAGCTATCCCGAGGCAGAGGTCAACGAGATCCTCAACCGGGTCCACCCCGACCACGCCGCACTACGCCGCGGCCTGGTCGACGCACGACTCCTCACCCGCGAGAACAGCATCTACACGCGGTCCTGGACGTCCCGTCCGTAGTTCGTCGAAGAAGCTGTGCGGGCGATGCGAGAACCTGCCCCACGAGCACAACTGGGGAGCCGTACTGCCCATTGCGGGAGGCCTACGCTCCCCAAACCGGTTTGGGGAGGCGCTCCGCCGGGAGTGGGGAGTCCTACTGCCCGATCCGGGAGGGTAGACCTCCCCAAACTGGTTTGGGGAGGACAGTGCGGTGCCGGAGGGGATGGTTAGGTGAGGCGGCGGGCCGGGGTGTCCTGGCGGGGTTTTTCGTTGGGGGCTATGCGGATTCTCGTGTCGAGGACGGTGGCGCCTTGGGCGGAGACCAGGACTGAGCGGAGGTCGAGGCGGACTACTTCCTCGAGGTCGAGGGTGAGGCGCGAGACGCGGTGCAGGAGGTCCTCGATGGCGGGGATGTCGACGGGGTCCGAGCCGCGGTAGCCGTACAGGAGCGGCGCGGCCTTGACCTCGCGCACCATCTCGGCCGCGTCGCGGGTGGTGAGCGGCGGCATCCGGTACGAGCGGTCGCCGAGCAGATCCGTCGCGACACCGGACAGCCCGAACGTCACCACCGGCCCGAACGACACGTCCTCGATCGTCGAGATCACCACCGGTACGCCGGGCGGCGCCATCTTCTGCACGACGAACTGCGCCCGCGCCGGATCCGCCGCCACCCCGAACGTGTGGGTCATCTCCGCCCAGGCCGCGCGCATGTCGTCCTCGTCGTGGATGTGCCGCCAGATGTCGGCGAGATCCGGCCGCATCCGCCACTGCTCCGCGGTCGCCTTGAGGATCACCTCGAACCCGAGGTCCGCCGCCCGGCCGACCGCCTCGTCCGCGGACAGCACCGGGAACGCCGGCAGCACCGAAATACCGTAGAAGGACAGCAGCCGCTGCCGATCCGCCTCGTCGAGGTCCGCGCCGGACGGGTGCCGCTGCAGGAACTCCGCGACGAAGTCCTCTCCCCCGCCGGTGTCGATCTCCGGCAGGTCCGGGATCCGGCTGTCCGACCGGCGCCGCCACTCCGCGTACTGCGTCGCCTTCGCGAGCGCGCCCACGGCGTACTGCGGGTTGAGGAACGACGGGATCGAGCCACGGGCGGCGCCGCCGTCCTCGTCCGGCACCTGCAGCTCGGCGGGCACGCTCCGGGACGCGAGGAACGTCGACACCACCGGTTTGTCCGAGCCCGCGGCGGCCGCGGCGAGGACCTGCGCGACCTCACCGCCGTTCGACTGCACGGGCGGTGTGTAGATCACCACGACCGAGTGCACCTTGTCGTCGGCGAACACCTCGGACAGCGCGAGACCGAAGTCGGACGCGGTCGCGTCCGCGCTCAGGTTCCGCGGCTCACCCGCGACCTCCAGCCCGCAGCTCGCCATCGTGTCCAGCGCGAGCAGGGTCAGCGCGTCCGAGTTCGAGACGATCGCGACCCGGCGACCGTTCGGCAACGGCTGGTGGGCGAGCAACTGGGCGACGTCGAACAGCTCACCGGTGGTGTCGACGCCGATCAGGCCGCTCTGCCGGAACATCGACTCGATCGCTGCCGGCGGCAAATGGCTGCGGCGCACCAGCTGCCCGACCGGGACGCCCTGGGTCGCGCGTCCGGACTTCAGCGCGATCACCGGCTTCCGTCCCGCCAGCCGCCGCGACACCCGGCTGAACTTCCGCGGGTTGCCGAGCGACTCCAGGTACAGCAGCACGACCTCGGTGGCCTCGTCGGAGTACCAGTACTGCATCAGGTCGTTGCCCGACACGTCCGCGCGGTTGCCCGCCGACACGAAGCTCGACAGCCCGAGACCACGTCCGACCATGTCGGCGAGAATCGGCACGCCCAGCGCACCCGACTGGCAGAAGAACGCCACCCGGCCCTTGCTCGGCATCAGCGGCGACAGCGTCGCGTTCAGCGAGACCCCACTGGCGGTGTTGATCAGCCCCAGCGCGTTCGGCCCGATCACCCGCATGCCGTACGACCGCGCCAGACCGACCAGGTACCGCTGCCGCTTGCGCCCCTCGTCACCGATCTCCGCGAACCCGCTCGACACCACGACCAGCCCGCGCACGCCCTTCGCCGCGCAGTCCAGGACCACGTCCGCGACCATGTCCGCCTTGACCGCGACCACCGCCAGGTCGACGGTGCCCTCGACCTCCCGGATCGTCGGGTACGCCGGGACGCCCTCGATCTCGGTCCCGGGAACGGCCTTCGTGTCGGTGTTCACGGCGTACAGCCGGCCAGGGAAACCGCCGTCGCGGAGGTTGCGCAGGAGCGCGTTGCCGATCGTGCCCTCGCGGCGGCTCGCGCCGATCACGGCGACGGAGGACGGGGTCAGCAACCGCGCGATCGACAGCGCCTCGGAGCGCTGCTCGCGGGCCTGCATCACCCCGAACGACGTGTCGGTCGGCGCGATGTCGAACTCGACCATGATCACGCCGTCCTCGAACTCCCGGGCGACCTTGTACCCGGCCTCGGTGAAGACCGTGATCATCTTCCGGTTGTCCGGCAGTACCTCGGCGACGAACCGGTGGATGCCGTTCTCCCGGGCGGCCTGCGCCAGGTGCTCGAGCAGCAGCTGCCCGAGCCCGCGTCCCTGGTGCGCGTCCTCGATCAGGAACGCGACCTCCGCCGTACGCCGGCCGGTGCCCTCGTAGCGCCCGACGCCGATCATCTCGTCACCGACCGTGACGATCAGCGCGAGCCGCTGGTGGTAGTCGACCTGCGTGAACCTCGCCACGTCCCGGTCGGACAGCTCCGGATACGGGGCGAAGAAGCGGTAATACTTCGACTGTTCCGACACGCGCGCGTAGAACGCCACCAGGAGCGCGGCATCGTCCGGCGTGATCGGTCGCAGGTGCGCGGTCGCGCCGTCCCGCAGGACGACATCGGCCTCGTACTCCGCCGGATACCCGTCCGGAGGCTCAGGGTCATACTGATCCGGCACCTGGACAGCGTACTCAAACAGGCACTTCGGAGGTTGTGAATTTGGTCGAGCGGATCGCGCCGGTGCTGGTGTTCCTGGTCGCGGTGACCGTCATCGCCGAGCTGGCCGACCAGGCCAAGGTGTTCGACGTCGCGGCGCGGGAGGCCGCGCACCTCGCCCGCGGCCGGGTGTGGCGCCTGTGGTTGCTGGTCGTCGTCCTGGCCACTGGCCTCACGATCGTGCTGTCCCTGGACACCTGTGCGGTGCTGCTGACACCTGTGGTGCTGTCGATGGCCCGCCAACTGGACATCCCGCCGAAGCTGTTCGCGTTCACCACCGTCTGGTTGGCCGGTACGGCGTCCCTCCTGCTGCCGGTGTCGAACCTCACGAACCTCCTCGCCCTGCACCCGTTCCGCCAACTGGACGTCAGCTATCTGTCCGTGAGCTGGCGCCCTGCCATCGCCGCAATCCTCGTCACGGTCGTGGTGCTCGCGGTCCTCTTCCACCGCGACCTGCCGCGCCGGTACGTCGTCCCGCCGACACCTGCCGTCGAGGACAAGGTCCTGTTCTGGGGCTCCGCCGCTGTCTGTCTGCTGCTCGGCCCAGCCTTCGTGTCAGGTATCGAGGTGGCGATACCCGCGAGCATCGGGGCGCTCGTGCTGGTCGCTCTGTTCGCAGTACGGCGACGCAGTGTCCTCCGGTGGTCGCTGATCCCGTTCAAGCTGGTCGGGACCGTTGTAGTGCTGTTCACCGTGGTCGGGTTCCTCAGCTCCCACGGGCTCGAGGACCTGCTGCGGCGGATCGCAGGCACCACCTCAGAGCTGCGCCTGAGCGCGACCGCGGCCCTCGGAGCGAACCTCTTCGACAACCTCCCGGCGTACCTCGCCATGGAACCGGTCGCCGCAGACAGCCCCCATCGCATGCTCGCGCTACTCATCGGCGTCAACTGCGGCTGCCTACTCACCCTGTGGGGCTCCCTCGCCACCCTCCTCTGGAGAGCCCGCTGCGACGCCGCCCGCGTGGACATCTCCTGGTGGTCGTTCCTGTGGCGCGGCCTCATCCTCACGCCACTCGTGGTAACCGGAGCTGTCCTCGCTCTGAATGGGTAGTCTGCGCTGCATGGCGACGGAGCAGAGTACTTCGGAGGTCACCCGGGAGTTCCGGACTGCGCGCGACTTCCTGATAGCGCATCGGGACGACTACGAGACGGCGTACCGGGACTTCAGTTGGCCGGCGTTCGAGCGGTTCAACTGGGCGCGGGACTGGTTCGACGCGCTGGCCGTCGAGCAGCCCGAGGTGGCCGCGCTGACGATCGTCGAGGAGGACGGCGAGGTCAACTCGCGGACGTACGCCGAGATGGGTGAGCGGTCCCGTCAGGTGGCCGGCTGGCTGACCGAGGCCGGGCTGAAGCCAGGCGACCGCGTCCTGATCGTGCTCGGCAACCAGGTCGAGCTCTGGGAGACCATGCTCGGCTGCATCCGCGCCGGCGCGGTGATGATCCCCGCCACCACCCTGCTCACCGACGCCGACCTCGCGGACCGCATCTCCCGCGGCAACGTTCGCGCTGTTGTCACCAGCAGCGCCGACACCGCCCGGTACGCCGGAATCGCGGACAACTGCATCCGCGTCGCCGTGGGCGAACCGACGGAAGGCTGGCTCACCTACGCCGACTCCGAGATCTACGAAGGCCCCGTGCCCGAGGTCGACACCGCAGCAAACGACTCGCTGCTGCTCTACTTCACCTCCGGTACGACGAGCCAACCCAAGCTGGTCGAGCACACGCAGGTGAGCTACCCGGTCGGCCACCTGTCCACGATGTACTGGATCGGCCTGCAGCCCGGCGACGTCCACCTCAACGTCTCCTCCCCCGGCTGGGCGAAGCACTCGTGGAGCAACGTGTTCGCGCCCTGGAACGCCGGCGCGACCGTCTTCCTCTACAACTACACGCGCTTCGACGCGTCGAAGATGCTCGACGTGCTGGCGACGTACGGCGTGACCACGTTCTGCGCGCCGCCGACGGTGTGGCGGATGCTGATCCAGGCCGATCTGTCCGCGGTCGAGGTCCGGATCCGCGAGTGCATCTCGGCCGGTGAACCGCTGAACCCCGAGGTGATCGAGCAGGTCCGCAACGCCTGGGACGTCACGATCCGCGACGGGTACGGCCAGACCGAGACGACCGCGCAGATCGGGAACCCGCCCGGCCAGCCGGTGAAGCTCGGGTCGATGGGCCGCCCGCTGCCCGGGTACAGCATCGCGCTGATCGACCCCTCCACGGACGAGATCGGCGACGACGGCGAGATCTGCATCGAGCTGGCGCCCGCGCCGGTCCCACTGATGCGCGGGTACCGGGACGCGCAGGAGCTCACCGAAGAGGTCATGCGGAACGGGTACTACCACACCGGCGACGTCGCGAGCCGCGACGCGGACGGCTACATCACGTACGTCGGGCGCTCGGACGACGTGTTCAAGGCCAGCGACTACCGCATCTCGCCGTTCGAGCTCGAGTCGGTGCTGATCGAGCATCCGGCCGTCGCCGAGGCGGCCGTCGTCCCGTCGCCGGATCCGGTGCGGCTCGCCGTACCGAAGGCGTACGTCGTGCTCGCGGCCGGGCACGAACCGTCGCGGGAGCTCGCCGGGGAGATCCTGGCGTACTGCCGCGAGCACCTCGCGCCGTACAAGCGGATCCGGCGGATCGAGTTCGCCGAGCTGCCGAAGACGATCTCGGGGAAGATCCGGCGGGTCGAACTGCGGACCGACGAGGCCGCGAAGGTCGAGAGCGGGACCGGCGGGCCGACGTACGACGAGGCCGACTTCAAGTAGATGTCCTTCCATACCGGGCTCGGCTGGGCGGCCGTCGGCGTCCTGCCGTTGCTGATCGCGATCGGTGTCGGCGCCTCCCGGTACGCCGGGCTCCGGCACGACAAGGGCATCGTCACGGCGGCGTTGCGCGCGCTCGTGCAGCTCGCCGCAGTCGGGGCCGTGGTCGGCGTCGCGCTGCAGCACACGCTCGGAGCGATCGCGTTCGTGCTGCTGATGTTCGTGGTCGCGACGGTGACGAGCACGCGACGGCTCCAGCATGCCGCGGTCGTCCCACGGCAGTGGATGTACTGCGCGGCCGCGATCGGCGCCGGCGCGTTCATCGTACTGCTGCTGCTCATCCTGCCGGGCGTCGTACCGCGCAACCCGGCCAGCATCCTGCCGATGGGCGGCATCATCGTCGGCGGTGCGATGACCGCGACCACGCTCGCCGGACGGCGCGTGCTGAGCGAGTACGGCAGCCGGTACGGCGAGTTCGAGGCGGGACTGTCGATCGGGCTGCTGCAGCCGGACGCGTTCAAGCTCGTGGTCGGTCCGGTGGCGGGTGATGCCCTGCTGCCGGCCCTGGATCAGACTCGCACCGTCGGCCTCGTCACCCTCCCGGGCGCGTTCGTCGGCATGGTCCTCGGCGGGGCCTCACCGACCCAGGCAGCCGCGCTCCAACTCGTCGTCCTGATCGGCCTGGTCGCGGCCGAGGCGATCGCGATCCTGGTGGTGACGGAGCTCCTGTCCCGTTCGTCCCTTCCGGACGGGCGTACGGTTTCTTCATGAGCGATGACAAGAGCATCTTCAGCCGGATCGACGAACTGGTGGCCGAGGAGCACGAGCTGCGGACCAAGCACGCGGCGGGACAGATGAACGACACCGACGAGCAGAGCCGGCTCCGGGCGCTCGAGGTCGAGCTGGACCAGTGCTGGGACCTGCTCCGCCAGCGCCGTGCCAAGCGTGAGTTCGGCGAGAACCCCGACGACGCCGCCGCCCGCTCCGGCGACACGGTCGAGGGCTACCTCAACTGATAGGTCGCCGGATCAGAAACCGCGCAGTTTCCCGGGGGTGATCCGGATCAGGACCGAGTAGTCGGCGTGGAACTGGTCCGGAGTCATCCCGAGCCCGGCGATGTCGTCGCCGTACTTCGCGTTGTACGCCGCCAGCGCGTCGCCGCTGATCGGGTCCGTGTCGACCACCGCCGTACCGGAGATGACGCCGACGTCTCCCCCGGTGTGGGTCGCGTTGAAATTGACGGTCACCTGCGGGTGGTCGGCCACGTTGTGCAGCTTGGCCTTGTTCGGCTGGCTGCTGATCAGGATCTCGTTGTCGTGCCAGAGGAACCACACCGGGTTCGGCGCCGGCGTACCCGACCGGCCGACGGTGGTCAGCCAGACCACGAGTTCGTCGTCGAGCTGCCGTTCGATCCGCTTGCCGAAGCCGGTGGAGGTGTCGATCGTGAACATCGCTGCCCTTCAGTCGCTGTCAGACGGGTCTCAGGCGGGTCCGAGACGTCCCCACTCGATCGCCGGGCAGTGGTCCATCACCATCGTGAGACCCGCAGCCGTCGTTCGTGCGTAGGCGTCCTGATCCACTACATCGAGCTGGAACCACACCGCCTTCGCTCTGATTCCCACCGCCTGGTCCGCGATGTCCCCGGCCAGCTCGGACCGCACGAACACATCCACGCAGTCCACCGGGAACGGGATCTCCGCGAGCGTCGCGTACCCCTGCTCACCGTGCACCGTTTCCGCGGCCGGATGCACCGGCACGACCCGCTTCCCGTGACTCTGCAGGAACCGCGCCACGCCGTACGCCGCCCGGCTGGTGTTGTTCGACAGCCCCACCACGGCCCACGTGTCGCACTCAGCCAAAATCTTCCGAATCGCCTCGTCCACGACTAGCCCCTCAAATACGTCAGCACTGCGGATACGCGCCGGTCCAACCCTTCGTCCAACCGCAGCTTGGCGAAGATATTCCCGACGTGCTTACGGACGGCGGCCTCACTCACCACCAGGTGCTCGGCGATCGATCCGTTCACCCGGCCCTCCGCCATCAGCGCGAGAACCTCCAGCTCGCGCGGCGTCAGCGCCGACAGCGGACCGTCGTTCCGCCGCCGTGCCAGGAGCTGCCGCACCACCTCAGGGTCGACCACGGTCCCGCCGTCGGCGACGCGGTCCAGTGACTCGAGGAACTCGGTGACATGGCCGACCCGGTCCTTCAGCAGGTACCCGATCCCGCCGGTCGTTGTCTCCAGCAACGACGAGAGATAGGCGTCGGCGACGTACTGCGACAGCACCAGGATCCCGATCGCGGGCAGCTCCGCCCGGATCGCCGCCGCGGCCCGCAGTCCCTCGTCGCTGTGCCCGGGCGGCATCCGTACGTCGGTGATCACCATGTCCGGCGGGTTCTTGCGTACGACGGCCAGCAACGCGTCACCGTCCCCGACAGCGTCCCGTACCTCGTGCCCGGCGCGATCCAGGATGCTGGCCAGCCCCTCCCGCAACAGCAGCGAGTCCTCCGCAAGCACGATGCTCAGTCGCCGAGTTGGCACGGGCACTCCATCCTCAATCGCGTCGGCCCACCAGACGGGCTGTCGACGTCGAGTGTGCCGCCCAAGGCGTCCAACCGCGTCACCAACCCGGTGAGACCCGTCCCGGCGCCCAACTGCGCGCCACCGACTCCGTCGTCCTGCACCGTGATGACGAGCCGGTCGCGGTCCACCCAGCCGGTCACCTCGCACGTCGACGCCTGCGCATGCTTGGCGACGTTCGCGAGCGCCTCACTGACCACGAAGTACGCCGCAGCCTCGATCGGCCCCGGCAACCGCGTCGGGACCGACAGCTGCAGCGTCACCGGCAACGGCATCCGATCCGCCACCTCCCGTACGGCGGCCTCCAGCCCGTGATCCACCAGCACCCGCGGATGAATGCCCCGTACGGCGGCCCGCAGATCCGCCAGCGCGGCCTCCGCCTCGCTGTGCGCCTTCACCACCAGCCGCCGGCCCTCGCCGTCCGGCAGGTCCAGCTCGGCCAGACCGAGTGTCATGGTGAGCCCGACCAGCCGCTGCTGTACGCCGTCGTGCAGGTGCCGCTCGATCCGCACGCGCTCGGTCTCGAACGCGTCCACCAGGTCCAGCCGGGAACGACGCAGCTCGGCGAGGTTCCGCTGCAGCTCCTCCTGCCGGGGTCCGAGCATCGCCCGGGCGAGCGAGGCCTCCGCGCCGGCGATCACCCCGAGCAGGTACGAGCTGACCACGTAGTACGGCGGACCGAACAGGACGAGGAACAGGAGCCCTTCCTCCGCGGTGTCCATCGTCCACGGCCCCATGCCCATCTGGTCGCCGTCCGCGATCACCGGCGAGGCCAGCGTCGTCAGGAGGATGGTCACGCTGAGCCCCGCGAACAGCGCACTCAGCGGCCACACGAAGACACCGAGCACGAAGCCGTACCCGAGCGCCCGCATCGACGCCTGCTCACGGCGCCGGAACGTCAGCTTCGCCCGCCGCGTCAGCCCGGCCGGGAGCTTCGCGTGCGGGCTCTTGATGCCGTCGACGAGCATCATCCCGGCCCGCCGCCGCTCCACCCACCCGATCACCGCGCCGACCAGCGGGAACGCCGTCAGCATCAGGATCCCGATCAGGATCGGGCTCAGCACCGCACTCAACGCGGCCAGCCCGACCAGGACCACGATCGACACCGCCCCCATCGGCACCGACGTGAGGAGGTACGCATAGCTCCGCCACGGCCACGACGAGATCAGGTAGCGCGGCGAAGCCAAGGCGGCCCACACGGTCATGGCCCAACCCTAGGCGGGCGACGGTCGCTGGGCGGTAGCGTGCGCGCTACCGCGGGTCTCCCTTGTGGGCCAGCGTCCAGAGCGGCGTACGGCGGTTTGCTGGAACCATGACCGCTACCGCGCCCGCCTATCCGTTCACCGCACCGGCTGAGCCGCCTGCGCTGCTGCTGGACGGCATCACCAAGACATACCGCTCCAAGGCCGGAGCGGTCGACGCGCTGCGCGGGGTGACGTACCACTTCGCGCGGGGCTCATTCACGGCTGTCATGGGTCCGTCCGGCTCCGGCAAGTCGACGCTGCTGCAGTGCGCGGCGGGGCTCGACCATCCGACCACGGGGACTGTGGTGCTCAACGGGGTCACACTTCTGGGCCTCAACGAGGTAGAGCTCACCAAGCTGCGCCGGGCCGAGATGGGTTTCGTGTTCCAGGCCTACAACCTGCTGCCGTCGCTGACCGTATACGACAACGTCGCGCTCCCCCTGCGACTCACCGGTCGCCGGCCGGCGCGCAACGACGTACAGCGGGTGCTGGAGCAGGTCGGCCTGGAGGGGAAGGCGAAGCGGCGGCCTGCCGAGTTGTCCGGTGGGCAGCAGCAGCGGGTCGCGATCGCGCGGGCGTTGATCACCCGGCCGTCGGTCTTCTTCGCCGACGAGCCGACCGGCGCGCTCGACAGCGGCACCAGCCGGCAGATCCTCGGCCTGTTGCGCGAGGCAACCGACCGCGCCGGCCAGACCGTCGTGATGGTCACCCACGACCCGGTCGCCGCCGCCTACGCCGACCGTGTCCTCTTCCTCGCCGACGGCCTCCTCACCGGCCACCTCGACCGCGCCACCCCCGCACAGATCGCGGCAGCCATGAGCGACCTGGAGCGATGATGTTCTTCCTCAGCCGGCAGACCGTGGGGCGGCATCGGTCGTTGTATGCCGGATCGTTCGTGGCGCTTGCGGTAGGGGTGTTTCTGCTCGGGCTGGCCGCGACTGCGACGGCTGCCACAGTCGCGTATCACGGGCCGGCCTCGGCGAGTATCAGCGTCACGACCCTCGGCGGCGACGGGACGCCGCCCCAGACGGTGAAGGTTCCGTTGTCGGACGCCGATGTGTCCGGGTTGCAGACCGTGCTCAGCATGGTGGGGACGATCAGCGGGTTCATCACGGTCTTCGTGATCGCCAGCACGTTCGCGTTCGCGGTCGCGTCGCGGCGGCAGGAGCTCGGGCTGCTGCGGCTGATCGGCGCGACGCCGCGGCAGATTCGCCGGATGGTGCTCGGCGAGGCGGTGGTCGTGGCGCTTGCCGCCTCGCTCACCGGAGCGGTCGCGGCCCAGCTCGCCACACCGTTCCTCCTGAGCAAGGCGTCGTACACCGAGTTGGCGCCGGTGAAGCTGGAGCCGGCGTCGCCGTGGGTTCCGCTGGCGATCGCCGTCGGGGCCGGGCTGCTGGTGGCGATGCTCGGTGCGCGTTCGGCGGCCCGCCGGGCGGGCCGGGTCGCGCCCATCGACGCGCTGCGGGAGGCCGCCCTGGAGCCGCCGCGGATCGGGCCGGCGCGGATCGTGTTCGGGCTGCTCTTCCTGGCCGGCGCGATCACGATGCTGACGCTGATCCGGCCGTCGAGCGACGAGGGCGCCGTACCGCTCGCGATGTTCACGCCGATGGTGATCGTGATCGCGCTGACCTTGCTCGCGCCGCTCGTCGTACCGCTGGTCGGACGGGTGTGGGCGCTGCCGCTGGTCGCGTGGACGCAGGTGTCGGGCCGGCTGGCCCGCAGCAACGTGCTCGCCGCGCCGCGGCGGAGCGCGTCCCTCGCGGCGCCGATCCTGGCGATCTCGGCGATCGCCGGGTCCATGGTGCTCAGCCTCAGTTTCGCCGCGGACAGTGCCGAGGCGACGATTCGGGATGCTGTTCGCGCACCGATCGTCGTCACCGGAGCAGCCCCGGTTGACGTCGCTGGGGTGAAGGCGGTGGATGCCGGGCTGCCGGTTCAGCTGGTGCGGGTCGCGGCGGACTACGCGGAACTGGAGGACGCGGAGGGGATCGACCCGGGGATTGCCGCGCAGACCCGGGATCTCACTGAGTTGTCAGGCAAGCTGAGTGACCTGACCGGGAACACCGTCGCTGTCAGCAAGGAGATGTCGGGGTTCGAGGGGTACGACGTCGGCGACGAGATCCCGGTGGTGTTCGCCGACCAGGCGTCGGTGAAGCTCCGGGTGGTGGCGGTCGTGAAGAACGCGTTCGGGGTGAACCCGTCGTTCCTCCTCCCGCTCGATCTCGCCCGCAAGCACGCGCCCGATGCGCAGGCCGAGCGCAGTTTCGTGCTGCCCGCCGACGGTGTCGATCCGGGTGAACTTGTGAAGCGCTTGCCCGGCGCGCAGTTGGCCGCGGACTGGGAGGCCGACCAGGCGGAGGGTGTTCGGAAGGGAAACCGGGTCGGGCTCGTCATGCTCCTCGGCCCGGCCGCGCTCTACAGCGCGATCGCGATCGCCAACACGCTCCTGATGGGCAGCCTGCAGCGCCGCCAGGAGTTCGTCACCTCACGGTTGCTCGGCGCGACGCCGGCGCAGCTGCGGCGGATGGTGCTCTGGGAGTCGTCGCTGGTCGGGGCGGTCGCGCTGAGTCTCGGGACCGCGACCACGGTGACGGTCGGGGTACTGATCCGGCACGCGATGACCGCGGGCGTCGCCGACGTACCGGTCACCGTGCCGTGGGGCATCCTGCTGGGTATCGGCGCGCTTTGTCTGATCCTGGCGGTAGGGTCCGCTCTGGCCCCGACGACGTACCTCCTGCGGGTCGCGGCCGGAGAAACAGGTGTTCAGCAGCGAGAATAGGTACGGCGCCAGACCCGTCGCGGCGCCGTACCGGTTGATCGAGGAGTTCGTACCCGCATGGCACGCCGTACCAGCACCGCCGAACCCGAGGACTTCGAGGAGCGCATTCTCGACGTCGACGTCTCCGACGAGATGCGTAACAGCTATCTGGAGTACGCCTACTCGGTGATCTACGCCCGGGCGCTGCCCGACGCCCGGGACGGGCTCAAACCGGTCCAGCGGCGGATCCTGTTCTCGATGGCGGAGAACAACATCCGCCCCGACCGCGGCCATGTGAAGTCGGCCCGCGTCGTCGGTGAGGTCATGGGTAAGTACCACCCGCACGGCGACGGCGCGATCTACGACGCCCTCGTCCGCACCGCCCAACCCTGGTCCATGCGCGTCCCACTCATCGACGGACATGGAAATTTTGGAAGTTTGGACGATGGTCCGGCGGCCATGCGTTACACGGAATGCCGGATGGCGCCGCCGTCGATGGCGATGACGATGGGGCTGGACGAGAACGTCGTCGACTTCAAGCCGAACTACGACGGCCAGGAGACCGAGCCGTACGTGCTGCCGGCCGCCTTCCCGAACCTGCTGGTGAACGGCGCCGCCGGGATCGCGGTCGGGATGGCCACGAACATGGCCCCGCACAACCTGGTCGAGGTGGTGCAGGCGCTGCGGCACCTGATCAAGACACCGGGCGCGGACCTCGACGACCTGATGCGGTTCATCCCCGGGCCGGACCTGCCGACCGGCGGCAAGATCGTCGGCCTGGAGGGGATCAAGGACGCGTACGCGACCGGCCGCGGCAGCTTCAAGATGCGCGCCACCGCCCGCGTCGAGAACGTCACCCCGCGCCGCAAGGGCATCGTGGTCACCGAGCTGCCGTACTCGGTCGGCCCGGAGAAGGTGATCGAGAAGATCAAGACCCTGGTGCAGAGCAAGAAGCTCCAGGGCATCGCGGACGTCAAGGACCTCACCGACCGCACCCACGGCACCCAGCTGGTCATCGAGGTCAAGAACGGCTTCGTCCCCGAGGCGCTGCTCGAGCAGCTGTACAAGCTGACCCCGCTCGAGGACGCGTTCCACGTCAACAACGTCTGCCTGGTCGAGGGACAGCCCCGCACGCTCGGCCTGAAGGAGCTCCTCGAGGTCTACCTCGAGCACCGGTACGACGTGACGCGCCGGCGCAGCGAGTTCCGCCGGAAGAAGGCCCAGGACCGGCTGCACATCGTCGACGGCCTGCTGATCGCGATCCTGGACATCGACGAGGTCATCCAGGTGATCCGGAGCAGCGACGACTCGGCCGCGGCGCGGTCCCGGCTGATCGAGATCTACGACCTGTCCGAGATCCAGGCGAACTACATCCTGGACATGCCGCTGCGCCGGCTGACGAAGTTCTCGAAGCTCGAGCTGGAGACCGAGAAGGGCGAGCTGGAGCGCGAGATCGAGGCCCTGACCGCGATCATCGAAGACCCCGCGCTGCTCCGCAAGATGGTCTCCGACGAGCTCGCCGAGGTCGCCAAGACGTACGGGACGCCGCGGCGGACCGTACTGCTGGAGTCGTCCGGCGCGACCAAGACGGCCGCTGTGCCGCTCGAGGTCAGCGACGACCCGTGCTGGATCCTGATGAGCTCGGCCGGGCTGCTCGCCCGCACGAACGGCGTGGAGCCGTTCGGTCCCAGCGACTCGCGGGCGAAGCACGACGCGATCGTGTCCGCGGTCAAGAGCACCGCCCGCGGGCAGTACGGCCTGATCACGAGCGCGGGCCGGCTGATCCGGCTCGAGTCGCTCGACCTTCCCGCCGTACCGACGACCGCGAGCGCGCCGAACCTGCAGGGTGGTGCGCCGATCGCGGAGTTCGTGTCGCTGGACCCGGGCGAGAAGGCACTGGCCCTGACCACGATGGATCCGGACTCGGTCGGTGTGGCTCTCGGTACGACGGGCGGCGTGGTGAAGCGCGTCGTACCGGATCACCTGAGCAACCGGGACTCGTGGGAGATCATCGGTCTCAAGGACGGCGACGAGGTCATCGGCGCGGTCGAGCTGACCACGGGCGAGGAGGAGCTGTGCTTCATCACCTCCGACGCGCAACTGCTGCACTTCCCGGCGTCGGCTGTGCGCCCGCAGGGGCGGACCGCGGGCGGTATGGCCGGCGTACGGCTCGCCGCGAAGGCGAAGGTGGTCTTCTTCGGGGCCGTCGACACCGCGCGTGAAGCGCAGGTCGTCACCATCGCGGGATCGTCCTCCGCGCTGCCGGGGACCGAGGTCGGCGCGGTGAAGGTGACGCCGTTCAGCGAGTACCCGGGCAAGGGCCGCGGGACCGGCGGTGTGCGGTGCCAGCGGCTGCTGAAGGGCGAGGACGGCCTCCTGCTCGGGTACGTCGGCACCGCGCCGGTGAAGGCCAGCGCGAACAGCGGCGCACCGGTCGAGCTGCCGCCCGTCGACATGCGGCGCGACGGCTCCGGCGTGCCGGTCGCTCAGCCCATCGCTGCATGCGCTCCTGATCTGGCAGGCTGACTTCTGTGAAGAGAGTGCTCGCGCTGTGCGCGGTCGTGGTACTGGCGGTGGCGGGCTGCAGCGACAAGAAGGAGTCCGGCGGCGGAGGCGGGTCCGGTGGCGACGCGGTCGCGCTGCTGACCGATGTCAAGAAGACCATCGACGAGGCCGCCAGCGTGCACATCGTGCTGACCGGGCGCGATCTGCCGGACAACGCGCAGACGCTCGCCAGCGGTGACGGCGTCGCGACGCACGCGCCCGCGTTCAAGGGCAAGCTGACCGTGCGGTCGTCCGGGTCGCCGATCGACGCCGACGTGGTGGCGGTCGGGAGCAAGGTCTACGCCAAGGTGTCGTTCTCCCCCAGCTACATCGAGCTCACACCGGCGCAGCTGGCCGGGCTCGGCGCGCCCGACCCGGCGATCCTGCTCGATCCGGCGAAGGGCCTGACCGCGGTCCTGCCGACGCTCAAGGACGCCAAGGTGAAGGGCGAGACCCGCGAGGGCTCCAAGGTCCTCACCGAGGTCACCGGCTCCGTCGAAGGCAAGTCCCTCCAGGGCATCTTCCCGAAGGCCCCGGCCGACCAGACCTTCCCGAGCACCTTCAAGATCCACAAGGACAGCAAACAGCTGGTCTCGGCGACCATCACCGGCCCGTTCTACACCGGCGCCACCAGCAGCTACGACGTGACCCTGGACAGATACGGCGAAAAGATCGAGATCACGAAGCCGTGAGCTCGATGAGCAATCCGAGGACCCGCCTCACGCTGGCCTCGATCGCTGTCGCGTTCGCGGCGGCCGACACGTACGTCGTCGTACTCGCGTTACCGGACATGATGGCCGGGGTCGGGCTGTCCGCGGACGAGCTGCAGCGGGCGGCGCCGATCATCTCCGGGTTCCTGCTCGGGTACATCGCGGTCCTGCCGCTGATCGGGCGGATCGCGGATGTCGCGGGGCGTACGCCGGTGCTCGTCGGGGCGCTGCTGCTGTTCGCGGTCGGGTCGCTGATCACGGCCGGCGCCTACGACCTGCCACTGGTGGTAACCGGTCGGTTTCTGCAGGGCGTCGGCGGTGGCGGACTGGTTCCGGCGACGCTGGCGCTGGTGGCCGACCTGTGGCCGGCCGAGCGGCGCGGGATGCCCTTGGGCGTGGTCGGGGCAGTGCAGGAGCTCGGCTCTGTACTGGGCCCACTGCTGGGTGCCGCCGTGCTCGCGGTGGCTGACTGGCGGTACATCTTCTGGCTCAACCTGGTCGTCGCTGTCATCCTCGCGCTGCTGCTCCGCGGCCGCTCGCGACCACGCATCTCGGGCGCCGTCGGGTTGCTGGCATGTATTGCGTTAGGCCTCACGCTCACAGCTCCGGATCGACTCGCGTCCGGCGTGACGCTCGGTCTGCCTTTCGTGCCCTTCACCGGGACATCCCGGCTGCTCACGCCGATCGGCGTGGCCACGCTGGTACTGGCGCTTGCCTGGCTCGGGCTCGTACTGGCGCGGACTCGCGGGCACCTGGCTGGGGTGCTCCAGCGAGTCGACCTCGTCGGCGCGCTGCTGCTCGCACTCGCGCTGGCCGGCGTCGTGCTCGCCTTCGCGACGGCAGATCCTGAGCGCGAACTGATGTCGCCTGCCGGACCGTGGCTGCTCGTCGCGGCAGCTGTGTTCGCCGTCGCCTTCGCTCTCTGGCAGCGGCGTACGCCGGCCGCGATCGTGCCTCGCGGCCTGCTGGGTGGACGCCCGGCCTGGGGTTCGCTGGTGGTCAGTTTTCTGATCGGCTGCGCGCTGATCGCGGCGCTGGTCGACATACCGGTGTTTGCTCGCACGACACAGGGCGGTGGGCAGCTCGCGGCCGCGCTGGTGCTGCTGCGGTTCCTGATCGCCCTGCCGGTCGGCGCGGTCGTCGGCGGCTGGCTGACGCGGCGCCACGGGCTCGGGCTGATCACGGGTGCCGGGCTCGGATTGTCCGGGGCGATGTTCGTCCTGATGGCGTTCTGGAGCCGTACGGCGCTGGATCACTGGCCCGCGACCGTCGTACTGCTCGTCTGCGGCTTCGGATTCGGGCTGGCGCTGTCACCGCTGAACACGGCGATGCTCGGTGCGACGCCGTCGGACAGCCACGGCCTGGTCAGCGCGCTCGTCGTCGTCGCGCGGATGGTCGGCATGCTCGTCGGTGTCTCCGCGCTGACCGCGATCGGCCTCCGCCGGTACTACGCGATTGCCGACGGCATCAAATCGCCCAACGAGCTCTGTCCGACGTCCCCCGCCGACTGCCGCCCGTACGTCGACGCGCTCCGGGACGCCGCCGTTTCACAAGTTCACGCAATCTTCGCCGGGGCCGCCGTGTGCGCCTTTCTCGCGGCGATCCTCGGTGTCCTGCTGCTCGGGCGGCGTGGCCCACTTCACAGCTAGCGCACACATGATGATCATCATGAGGGACAGCCGTCTCAGGTCGCGTACCGTTCTGGTGTGACCCCTGCTCCTGCCGCCGGCCTGTGCTCGACGTTCTGTCGGGTGCTGCAGGAGCCGTTGCCCGGTACGGCGGTGGTGGCGAGCGGATGGGTCGTCGTCGAGCAGCCCGGTCCGTGGGGTGCGAAGGCGCCGACGCAGAGTCACCTCGACCCGGGATTCGGTGGCGCCTTCGACGACGAGTGCAAGAAGGTCGACGTACGGTTCGGCCTGATCCGCTCCCCTGGCCGGCACGCGGACTCGGTCGAGCGGTCACACCAGGTCTTCGTCGCCTCCACACGGCCGGGCAATTCGTGGCTGCTCGGCGGGCGGGTCGCGGATCCGTCGGAGCTCAACGACCTCGACCTCGGCGCGGTCGCCCGTGGCGATCGCGCGGGGGCTCTCGCATCGTTGCCCATTCTGACGCCGCTCGACGAACCGATCGTGCTGGTCTGTACCAACGGCAAGCGCGACGAGTGCTGCGCCGTACTCGGACGGCCGCTGGTGGCTGGGCTCGCCGAGCGCGTGCCGGGTCGGGTGTGGGAGGCCAATCACCTCGGCGGGCACCGGTTCGCGCCGACCGCGACGTACCTGCCGGCCGGCACCATGCACGGGCATCTCACGGTCGACACAGCAGTCGAGGTACTGGCCGCGGCCGACCGTGGCGAGACAGTACTGACCGGACTGCGCGGCCGCTCCACCTGGACCAAGCGCGGTCAGGTCGCCGAGGTCGCCGTACGCGAGCTGATCGGCGATCTCTCACTGGATTCATTGCTGGTCGTCGGCGAAGGCGCCGACACTGTCACCGTCCAGCATGTCGACGGGCGGTCATGGATCGTGCCGGTCACCAGCGCACCGGCCGATCCACCCCGTCCGGACTCCTGCGGAAAGGAACCGTTCGCCATGTCGATTCTGCACGCCGGAACCCCAGTCCTAGGAGCAGCGCGATGAGCGAAGGTTTCGACGATCTGCTCGCCGCCAACGCGGAGTACGCCGCCGACTTCCACTACGGCGGCTTCGACGGGATCGCCCATGCCGGGATCGGCCTGGTCACCTGTATGGACTCGCGGATTCCGCCGCTGGAGATGCTCGGGCTCAAGCCCGGTGACGCGAAGGTGCTGCGTTCGGCCGGCGGGCGGGTCACCGAGATCACGATGACCGGCCTGGTCCTGGGCGTCCAGCTGCTCGGCGTCCGGCGGATCATGATCATCCCGCACACCCGCTGCGCGATGGCCGCGATGTCCGAGGACGAACTCCGCGCGAAGGTCGAGCTGGCCGCCGGGAAACCGGCCGGTTACCTGCCCATCAACGTCATCCCCGACCAGCTCGAAGCCCTCCGCCGCGACGTCGCCGCGGTCCGCGAACACCCGCTGATCGGCGACGACATCCTGGTCGGCGGCTTCATGTACGACGTCGACAGCGGCCTTCTGACCCAGGTCGACTGACCGCTTGTCCCGGAGCGGCTGGTCAGGTTTCGAGGGTGACCTTGCCGGTGTCCAGTTCGTAGTAGGCGCCGGCTAGTTGGAGTTTGCCTGATTGTTCTAGTGGCGCGATGACGGGTGATCGGCGGAGTTCGGCCAGGACGTGGGTGACGTTCACGTGGACGGCGTTGGTGAGGCGGTCGCCGGGCTTGCCGGAGATCTGGCGGACGGCCGGGGCGAGGGTGTCCACGAGGTAGCCGAGCTTGCCCGGGTGGGCGGTGGGCCTGTCGAGAGCCTTGATGGTGGCGTCCAGGGCGCCGCAGCGTTGGTGGCCTAGGACGAGCAGGAGCGGGGTGTGGAGTTCGGCGACTCCGAATTCCAGGCTGCCGATCACGGACTGGTCGAGTGCTCCGCCGGCGCTCCGGACGACGACCAGGTCGCCGAGGCCTTGGTCGAAGACGAGCTCGATGGGTACGCGTGAGTCGACGCAGCCGAGGATCGTCGCGAACGGGTGCTGTCCCTTGCTGACCGCGATCCGCCGGGCGATGCCCTCGTCGAGATCCTGCTCCTGCGCGGCCACGAACCGCGCGTTCCCCAACCGCAGCCGCTCGAGCGCCTGCTTGCCATCAGCAACTGAACTCCCGGTCGGCGGGACAGTTCCCACGATCGATTCGTCAGACTGTTGACGTCCACATCCGACCAGTCCGAAAGCCAGTGCGGTGGTGAGGATGCGGCGGCGGGACGGGGTGTTCATGAGCGGTCTCCTCAGGGCGGACGGCGGGGCGGTGCCGTCTCATCGACCGTAGCAGATTGCATACAGTCTGCAGTACCCACGAACACTGAGGATCTCTCGGATCCCGCCCCGAAATCTGATAGACACCCCTTATGAGACTCCGCCCCAGCTCATTCCACCGTTCCCTGGTCGCCGGCGCCCTCGCGCTGACCGCCGTACTCTCCAGCGCACCGATCGCCCAGGCGCTCCCGGACACCGCTCCCGCCTTCCGCGGCGGGCCGGTCACCGGCTGCCTGGACCACTCGATCGTCGGCACCGTCGAGGAGCAGCGACTCGGCCGGGGCATCAACGGCGGCCCGTCGGTGCCCGCCGAGATCCTGCGCCGCTCAGGCTTCGACCGTCAGGTCGACCTGTTCACGCAGCTCCTGTGCCGCGTCCCCAGCCGCCAAGCCGCGGCCACCCTCGTACGCACCCACGGCGAGGCCCTCTGGCGTACGGCGACCCAACGCGCGCAACGCACCCCGACAGGCGCCGACGCCCTCCCGGCAACCGACGACCGCGGACTGTACTGGGCACGCATCTCGATGGCCCTCGCACTTCGGCAATGGCAACCAGCCTTCGGCCTCGGTACGACGGAACGCGCCAACCTGATCCGCTCGTTCGAGTACGCCTCCCGCGGTATCACCAGCACCCGCTTCGCGCCGGGCGTCCGCAAGATCCTCGTCACCGGTTTCGACCCGTTCACGCTCGACGCGGACATCCGGATCGGCAATCCCTCCGGCGCCAACGCGCTGACACTCGACGGTCAGCGCTGGCGGGTGAACGGTACGACGTACGAGATCCAGACGGTGATGTTCCCGGTCCGGTACACCGACTTCGACGAGAGCATGGTCGAGGACGCACTCGCACCGCATTACCGCCCCGGGCCGCAGCACGCCGACCTGGTCATGACGGCGAGCCAGGGTCGGGTGGGGATCTTCGATCTCGAGGTCTTCAACGGGCGCCGGCGGTCGGTCAGCTCGATCGGCGACAACAACAACCTCTGGGGCGGCGGGACGATCAGCGCCCCGGTCGTCTCCCCCAGCATGCCGGCCGGCCCCGAATGGCTGACCTCGAGCCTGCCCCTCGCACGGATGGCGCAGACCGAGGTCCCGCCGTTTCGTACCCGCGTCAACACCTCCGTCCTAGAGATCCCCGCCGGCGAGACCACACCGGTGCGCCGGCCGGACGGTCCCACTGCCGGTTCGATCGCGTCCGAAGGTGCGGGTGGCGGCTACCTCTCCAATGAAGTTGCCTACCGCAACACTCTGCAACGCGACCTGCTCGACCCCTCGATGCCGGCCGGCCACCTGCACGTCCCGGTGCTGTCCTTCGACCTGACCAACAAGACCGCGATCACCGACCCGACCTACGAGGCGAACCGCAACGCCATCGTCGCCGGAGCCCACGCGATCCTGCGATCCGCCCTCTCGTGATCAGAATAGTGGTCATGTGATCACTCTTCTGATCACAGCTTCAGGATGTCGGCCGTTCGGACGGGCAGGCCTGTCTCGAAGGAGCGGTTGGCGGCCAGGCCGGTGACCAAGGCGAGCGCTGCCTGACGCGCATCGGCAACTTCAGCGCCTTCGGTCTCCTCTCCATCCAAGAGCGCTGCGAGGACGCGCGGGTCCGCGCCGCCGTGGCCCTCGTGGTCGTGCTCGACGGTGTGATCGATCGGCTCCGACCACAACGGCCGCACCGTGATGCTGGTAAATGTCGACTCTTCTACATTCAGCTCCAGTCGGCCCCCCGATCCGTTGAACATCACGCGGTAGCCCTCGGCCGGTGAGTACGCCGTGAGGTGGTAGGTCATCGTGGCGCCCGTGTCGTACGAGACGAGCACCGCCATGTCGTCCTCGATCGACACACCTGGCGCGAACACGTTGCGATCCCGGTAATACCCGTCCTCCCCCTCCGCGTCCAGGTAGAGGTCGCGCATCGTCGCGTTGTCGGCGAGCTGCAGCGCGAATGGATCGTCGGCCGCGTCGCTGGATCCGTGCGCCCGGACGTAGTCCCGCGCGTACCCGTGCTCGTGCCCGGGTCCGTAGAACGCCAACTGTCCGCGGGCGTACACCGTTTGCGGTTCGGCGCCGAGCCACCAGTTCACGAGATCGAAGTGGTGACTGGCCTTGTGCACCATCAGCCCGCCTGAGTTCGACTTGTCGCGATGCCAGCGCCGGAAGTAGTCCGCGCCGTGCGAGACGTCGAGCATCCACTCGAAGTGCACCGAATGCACCCGGCCGATCGCGCCCTCGGCGAGCAGTTGGCGCACCCGCCGATGCACCGGATTGAACCGGTAGTTGTACGCCACCGACAACGACCCGCCCGTCTCCCGAACCGTGTCCAGGATGCTCTGCGCCTTCACCGCGTCCGTCGTCATCGGCTTCTCGCAGATCACCCGTACGCCCGCCCGCAGCGCGGCCTCGATGTACCGGTCGTGGGTCGCGTCGACGCTCGTCACCACCACGAGCTCGATCCGCTCCACCCGCAACATCTCGTCGTACCGCGCCGGGGGCCAGAGGTGCGCCGTACGGCGCCCCGCCGCGAGCAGCATGCGGTTGTGGAACGCCATCCGCACCGAGTTCGGGTCGCACAACGCGACCACCTCATACGCGTCCCGTTTGGCCAGCCCTTCGGTGAACAGCTGGGCCCGGTGGCCGGTGCCCACGATCGCAGTGCGCATGGAGTCCTCCTATTGCTTGACCGCGCCGGCCAGGCCGTTGACGAAGAAGCGCTGCAGCAGCACGAAGAGCAAGATGATCGGCGCGAGCGTGATGACGGTGCCCGCGCAGAGGAGCGTCCACTCGGTCGAGTTCTCGCCGATGAACGCGTACATGCCGATCGCCAGCGTGCGCAGCTCGGGACGGCCGAGCGTGAACACCAGCGGGATGAAGAAGCTGTTCCACGCGGTGATCGCGGTGAACAGGCCGACCGTGGCCAGCATCGGGCCGGACAGCGGCAGCATGATCCGCGCGAACGTCTGGTGGAAGTTCGCGCCGTCGACCTGGGCGGCGTCCTCGAGTTCCCGGTCGACGGCCATGAAGTACCCCATGAACAGGAACGTTCCGAAGACCACTCCCCCGGACGCCTGGACGATGACCACCGACCACAGGCTGTTCAGCAGATGCAGCCGCTGCATCAGGTCGAACACCGGGATGATGGTGTACCCGTGCGGCAGGAACAGCGTCGCGGACACCAGCCCGAGACAGAAACCGCGCCCTGGGAACCGTGTACGGGCAAGTACGTATCCCGCGCAGGAAGTGACTACTAAAGTGATCACTACCGTGCCTAGGGTGATCAGAATAGTGTTCATGAAGTATCGGCTGAACGAGGCCTCGCGCCAGGCGTTCAGGTAGTTCGCCCAGAGGAAGTGCGACGGCATCGGGTTCAGCCCGTCGGTGAAGAAGTCGTCGTCGCTCTTCAGCGAGCTCCCGAGTGCCCAGAACAACGGATACAGCCACGCGAGCCCACTCACCAGCAAGGCCACGTGCGTCATCGCGGTCACCACACGCCGCCGTGTCATAGGGCCCTCCGCTTCGCGAGCGATCGCAGTACGACGACCTGCACGACCGAGAACGCGATCAGCAGTACGCCGTACACGAACGACGCGGCCGAGGCGAGGCCGATGTCCGGCTGGACCGCGTTCGCGTTACTCCCACCGAACGCCAGGTGGTAGATGTACGTGTTCACGACCTCGGTGGCGAAGAACGGACCGCCGCTGGTCAGCACCTGGACGAGGTCGAAGATCTGGAAGGTCCCGATCACCGCGAGGATCACGATCACCACGCCGACCGCGCGCAGCATCGGGATCGTGATGTACCGGAAGGTCGCGAACCGGCCGGCGCCGTCCAGCCGGGCGGCCTCGTACAGCTCGTCCGGGATGGTCTGCAGGCCCGCGAGGAAGTACACGAGGTTGTAGCCGAACGTGTGCCAGATCCCGACCAGGATGATGATCCCGAGGGCGAAATGCGGATCCCCCAGCCAGTCGACGTGCTGGTCGATCACCTGCAGCTTCAGCAGCACCGAGTTGATCGAGTCCCCGAAGTTCGACACCAGCAGCTGGATCACGACACCGATCACCGCGGCCGACGTGACGACCGGCAGGAAGAACAACGTCCGGTAGAACGACGCGAACCGCAGCTTCTTGTTGTTCAGCACGAGCGCCAGCGCCAGCGCGAGCACCAGCTGGATCGGTACGACGAACGCGGCGTACACGAAGGTGTGGCCGAGCGACCGCCAGAAGATGCTGTCGTGGACGATCTGGCGGAAGTTGTCCAGCCCCACGAAGTCCGACGGGTCGCCGATCCCGTCCCACTTGTAGAACGTGTAGCCCAGCGAGGCGATGATCGGGTACACCACGAACACCAGCAACAGCACCATCATCGGCGCCAGGTACACGTACGACCACAGGTAGGTCCGGCGGCGGGCGCGACGCCGCCCGGCCGAGCGCGGCGGCTCGGCGCGGGCGGTGTCGGTGGAGTGCTCGCGGACCGGGGCGGTCACCGCCATCAGGCCCCCGGCTTGGTCGTGTAGGGCTTGGTCAGGTCCCAGTCGGAGAACGTGAAATCCTTCGGGCTGACACCCGGCGCCTTCGTGATCGCGTCACCGAGCGCCTGGTTCATCTTGTCGGTCAGTTCGTTCAGCGCGGCCTGCGGATCCTTTAGCTGTCCGGTGTAGACGCCGGCGAGGACGTCGTTGATGTCCGGCTTCACCCCAGGCAGCTGGACGGCCGCCACCTTCGGGTTCCGGATCGTCGGCTGCGGCCCGACGACCGCTGCCCCGGACATCGCGACGTACTGCGCGAACGGAGCGAAGGTCACGCTCTTCGGGTCGTTGTTCTTCGCGTACACCGAGAGTCCCTGCCCCTGCTCGACCCACCGCTTCCCCGCGTCGGGGCTGTACAGCCATTCGAACCACGCCCACGCCTCGTCGGCGTGCGGCGTCTTCGCGTTGACCGCCACGAACTTGCCACCGGGCGGGCCGTAGAACAACGCCTTCGGGTCTCCGGCCGACGGCGTCGGCAGCGTGACCAGGCTGTAGTCGGTGAACTTGTGCTTGGTCCACTCCGGCTGGTTCCAGACACCGCCGACGGTCATCCCGAACCGGCCGCGTTCGAAGAAGGCCCGGGCCTGCTCGTCGGAGATGCTCATCGAGTTCGGGTAGAACCAGTTCTTGTTCTTCCACTCGAGCAGCAGGTTGATGACGTCGAGGTAGTTCCGGTCCGTGCCGAACGTCCACTTCCCCACCCGGTAGTCCATCCCGTCGATACCACCGACGGCCGCACCACCCGGCGTGCCGGCGCCGCGGACGAACAGATCCAGCCACCAGGCCAGGGTCGTGTTCGTCGAGTTGCCGAACCCGAACGGCGCGACCTTGCCACCGCTCTTCGACGCGATCGCCTCCGCGGCGCCGGTGACCTCGTCCCACGTCTTCGGGAGCTTCACGCTGCCGTCGTCGTTCGTCAGTCCGGCGTCCTTGAACACCCCGTGGTGGACGTAGAGCTGCAGCGACGGGGCCGGCGCGGCGAACGGCGCGGTGTAGACCTTCCCGCCGAAGACGTCGACGCCTTCGACGAAGCTGTTCTCCGGGAACCGTCCCTGCCAGGAGTCGGTCGCCCACTTGTCCAGCGGCATGAGCCAGCTCTGCGAGATCTGCTGACTCAGCTGCGGGCTCTTCGGCACCATCAGGATGTCCGGCGCGTTGTTGCTCCGGTACGCCAGCGACACCAGGTCGGCGTACTTGTCGCTGACCTGCGTGGTCTTCTTGACCGCGATCCCGGGATGGGCCTCCTGGAACAGCTTGATCTCGTTGTCGACCCAGCCGGCCTGGCTGGCGTACCAGTCCCAGTAGGTGATGGTCGTCGAGGCCTTCGACGCGCTGGAGCCTCCGTTGCCGGACGAGCAGCCGGCCAGCGCCCCGGCGCCGGCCAGTCCGGCCGCCCCGCGGAGCAGTGTCCGTCGTGAGATGCGTGATGACATGAGTGTTCCTCCAGTGACTTAGCTGCAGGCCGGCGTGGTCGACGACGCGGTCTGGGTCAGTGCGCCGAGCCGCCAGGTGAGTGGGCTGCCGTCCCAGGTGACCGCCACGCGGCGCGGTCGCTGGAAGGGCAGGAACGAGACGGTCTGGCCGCGATCGGACGGTCCGGGGCTGAACGCGTTGTCCGTACCGACGGGGACCGGGATGTAGTAGTTGTTCGCGTTGGAGTACCCGAAGTACGCCGTGTACGTGTTGTCGCCGGTGTTGCGTACGACGCACGCCGCGGTCGGCAGCACCGGGTTGAAGGCGGTCTCCGCCGGACCGGTGCCGGCTGGGGCGGTTGTGGCCATCGGGGCGAAGGACGCGTCGTCGACGAGCAGACTGTCAGTGCCGGTCGTCGTACTGATCCACCATTCGGCCTTGGTCAGCGTGCCGGTCCACGAGACCTGCGTGTCGGCCGCCGAGATCCGGGTCCACCCGGTCGAGGTCACCGCCGCCGAGCCGAGCCGGATCGTCGTCGAACCCGTTGAGGTGGTCAGCTTGAGACTCACCATCGCGGTGTCCGATCCGCTGGCCAGACGCACCCAGGCGGACGAGTCGTAGAACCCGCCGTTCACGACCGCCACGCCCTGCGCCGGCCCGGCCCACGCGGCCGCTCGCGCGGTCACCGACAAGTCGCCGCTACCGGCGTGCGGGGTCGTCGATGCGTTCTTCAGGGTGCACGTTCCCAGGCAGTACCAGCCCGTCGTGTTCGACTGGTTCTCGAGAGAGCCGTTGCTGAGGATCGACGGCGTTGGAAGGCGAGGCGCGACCGCAGGCGGTCCCTGGGCGGGCGGTGGCGTGCCGTCCGTGGGGGTGATGGCGAGGTCGTCGAGGGTGCACTCGGTCGAGGTCGCACCCGGGTTCGACCAGGCGAACGCCTGAATCCACTTCGTCCCGGTCGGTGGCGTGAAGGCGGCCAGCTTCTGCGTGTACGCGCGTTCGTCGGCGTAGGAGAGCACGTACTGGAAGGTCGGCGTACCTGCGGTGGCACCTCCACGTACGCCGGCGTAGCACTGGGTGCCGCCGCCGTTCAGCCTCCCCCAGCCGGACAGCAGGTAGCTCGTGCCGGGCGTGATTCCGGTGAGGTTCTGCGTGACACCGGAGCCCGGACTGAGCGACAGCGCGCCGTGACCGCTGTGGGCGTTCGCCGCGGTCGCCGGACCGGTGCCCAGTGGGGTCCAGCCGCGAGTGCCGGTCTCGAAGTCGCCGTCGCCGATCGGGTTCGGCTGATCGGTGCGCACGGTGGTGGCGATGCCGTCGGTGATCACCTTGACCGACGCGCCGGCCGTGGTCGGCATCGCGACCTTGACCTGCTTGGAGATGCCGTTCACGGTGACCGTCACCAGGTAGTCACCGAGGAAACCGCGCGTTCCGAACGTTCCGGCCGCACTGCTCTGGCCACTCACGCTCGTGTGCCACTGGCGAGTGATCAGGTCCTCCCACACCAGTGCGTTCGGCTTGGGTGACCAGTCGTCGTTGTAGAGCGCCACGCGCGGGTTGTAGATGTTCTTCGTCCAGAGGCCGAAGTTGCTGATCTGGTTCACGTTCGGGTTCGAGAACATCGCGGTCATGAAGTCGCGGGTGTAGTCCGCCTGCAGTTGCAGGTCGTCGGTGTCCACGTCGAACTCCGTGATCGCGACCTTCACACCGAGCGCCGCGAACTGGTCCACGATCGCGAGCAAGTCGTCCGGCGACGTCAGCTGCACGCCGTTGAAATGACTCTCGAACCCGACCAGGTCGATCGGTGCGCCCGAGGCCTTGAGCGACTGCACGATGTTGTAGACATGGTCGCGGTGGCGGGTCTCCCAGCCGTTGTTCTCTACCAGGCCGTAGTCGTTCAGGGCGAGCTTCGCGGTCGGGTCGGCCAGACGCGCCAGCCGGAACCAGGACTCGATCTCGTTCGGCCCGAGGATGTCCTGCAGGCTGTGCTCCGAGTACGGCTCGTTCACGACGTCCCACTCGTCGACGATCCCGGCCAGTGCGCCGGCCTCGTCCAGGACGTGGTTGTTGGCTCGGGTCCGCAGCGCGGCCGGGTCGTTCTGCAGTGTGCTCAGATCGGGCGGCAGGTAGCCCCACGACGGCCAGACCAGGTTGTGGCCGCGGATCCGCAGTCCGCGCTCCCGCATCCACTGCATCGCGGGCAGTGTGATCGTGTCGCGTTCGGTCGGGTTCTCCCAGTGGTTCCACTTCAGGTTGTTGCCCAGGGCCCCTTGGTTGAAGATCGTCGAGGCCTTGCTCTGGTACTGCGCGAGGTCGGCGGCACTGATCCCGCTGGACGGGTCACCGATCAGGCGGGATCCGTCCGAGGCCGCGCCGAACTTGAACGCGCTGGTCTGCTGTACGGCGGAAACGGTCGCGCCGCTGACCGGGTTCCCGGCCGGGTCGACGACCGACACCGCGAGATTTCCCTTACGGTACTGGTCGATCCGGGCGTTGGCCGCCGTACGCCAGGCTGCGTTCGCGTCCCGGCCGTCGTACGTCACCTGCGGGTACCCTGCCGGCGTACCTTGGCCCCAGTTCTGCACGGAGACGGCGGCGATCTGGAAGGTCTGCGCGCCGTACCCGAGCCAGAGGTTCAGATGCGCCGCGGTCGTGGTGCCGGCCGTGTAGGTCGTCGTGGCGCGGAACGGGAACTGGAACTTCTGCCACTCGGTGCCGTACCGGAGCGCGGCGTTGAGCGACTTCTTGTACGGCGACCCGTCGGTCTCGAACACCACGTGGGCGTTACCGGCGCTCGGCGAGATCGCCCGCGCCCACAGTGTGGCGACAAGCGCATCGCCTTGCGTGACAGTCGCGGCCGCCGGTACGCCGAGCGTGATCTCGTACTCGCCGTCGAGACCGGGACTCTGCGGACCGTTCGGGACAGCGATCTGGAGGGCCTTGGTGAAGTTCGGGTTGCCGGTGATCGGGACCTGCTGGGTCGCGTCGGCCGGGAGGCTCTTGAACTCGGTGAAGTTGGCAACGGCATCGGGCGGGAGGACTTCGACGGGGGCGGCGTCGGCGCGCGCAGCGGGCTGGATCGCGACCACTGCGACGGCCGCGACCAGAGCGACGATCACCCCGGTGGCCAGCTTTCTGATCACTGGACGAACCTTTCGGAGGGCGCACAGCAGCGCGGACCCGCCGGCGGTACGCCGGGGTCCTGCACGGGGACTGCTGCGATCGGACGGTCGGGCGGGACCTCGATCCGGGACGGATCAGGCCTTGGAGGTCGTCTTGCTCGGCTGCGAGCGTCCGCGCGGGGATCGGGTCACGGGCACCGGCCCGCAACTCGCCCGGACGATCAGGCTGGTCGGCATCACGAGCCGGGGACGCTCGTCCACCGGCTCCTGGTCATCGGAAACAGCGTCAGGGTCGGCGGGGCCGATCGCGTCGAGCAGCAGCTCGGCGGCGCGCTTGCCCATGTCCACGAACGGCTGCTGAATGGTGGTCAGCGGCGGCCGGATCTGGGCCGCCGACTCGATGTCGTCGAAACCGATCACCGAGACGTCCTCCGGCACCCGCAGCCCGGCCTCGGCCGCGGCGGTCATCACGCCGTACGCCGTCACGTCCGAGTGCGCGAACACGGCAGTCGGACGCTGGTCCGGCGGCAGCGCGAACAGCTCCCCCGACCGCGCGCGGATCTGCTCGGGCAGGAAGTCACCGGGTTTGGTGAGCTCGGGATCGGGCTGGATGCCGGCCGACCGCAGCGCGTCCAGGTAACCGCGGTAGCGGTCCTGGCAGCACCGGTAGACCATCCGTCCCTGGACACAGGCGATGCGCTCGTGTCCCAGCTGGAGCAGGTGGTCCATCGCCGTCAGCGCGCCATCGTAGTTGTCGGCGGTGACCGACGGCAGCGCGACATCGGCGTCGATCGTGTTCACGAGGACGACCGGCAGGCCGTCGGAGTGCAGCTGGACGAGCGGTTCCAGCGGTTGCTCGTGGCTGACCACGAGCAGGCCGGACACCATGCTCGACGTGAGGATGCGGTCGATCAGCGAACCGTAGTCACGGTCGTTGGTCGCGGTGTACAGGATGATGTCGAACCCGCTGCGCTCGGTCACCGCGGCCACCCCGATGTTGATCGAGGCAACCATGTGCCAGGACAGGCCCGGCACGACCATCCCGATCAGCCGGGTACTGCCCTTGGCCAGCGCGGTCGCCGCGAAACTCGGGACGTACCGGTTGCGGCGCATCACCGCGAGCACGTGCCGCCGCGTCGCCGGGTCCACCTTCGGGCTGTTGTTCAGCACCAGGGAGACCGTCGACTTCGAGACACCGGACAGCGCGGCGATGTCACGAATCGTCAGCTTCGCCATCCGGCCACCTCCTTGCGGGATCCGTTGGACTGGTCCAACGGGGTTGTGCACCGGAACGTAACAGCGCCCCGCAACCCCGTCAACACCTGACCCGAAAACGGTTTCCCATCGAGGGATTGCGCCGTACGGCGTCCTCGTGCCACGATCGAACCACCGTATTGGACCGGTCCTACGCAGGCCGGGATCACCTGCCCGGACCGGTCCGGCACGCCCCCGGGCGTCTCGCGCTGTCCGCGAATCAGGAAGGCCGCCCATGCCGCCGTACACCCTCGACGACTTCAGCTTCGACCTGCGTCGCGCCGTACCGCCCGCCGAGCTCTGGGTGCGCAGCGCCACCGCGACCGTCACCCAGCTCGCGAACACCGTCTGCGGCGTCGGCGGCTGGTTCGCTCCCCCACTCGCCGCGCCCGACAGCAGGCTGACGATCTCGTTCGAGGTCGACGGCCGGCGCATCGTCGACGCCGCACGACCCGGTGCCGGTGATCGCGGACTGCTCCCGTGTGGCGGCACCTGGCGACCCGACCGCCTGGTCCGCCACGGCACCTACCACCAGTACGCCGACGGTCGACTGACCTCTCTCGCCGTCGAGTCCACTGTCGCCCCGGGCGCGTCCGGCTACGAACTCACGCTGACGGTCACGAACCGCTCTGCCAACACCCACGAAGTGTCGATCCAGCCCGACCTCGCCCCGACCAAGGCCCACCAGGTACCACTCTCCGAATGGGGCTGGGTCCCACCCGGCCCGGGCGCGGGTGCCGAAATACCCTTCCACCACAGCGATCTGACCGCGACCCTCCCACCCCACGGCACGATCACCTTCACGCTCGCAGTCGGACATACCCCTTCCACCAGCACCCTGACCGACGTGCTCGACCGACTCCCAGTCCTCACGTCCGACATCCCAGGTCTCGAGCAGTACTACCGACGCTCCCTGGCGAGCGGTCTGGTGTGCTGGTGGGATCACCCGGACTTCGTCACCCGCCCGTTCCTCGCGACGTCCGGCCTCGACGGCGGCGCGCTCTGCGCCTACGTCTGGGACACCGGCGGCTACGCGCCCAACCTGCTCAGCCTGATGCTCGGCGACCGCGTCGTCGACATCATCGAGTCGTTCCTCGACGCCGACCTCACCGACCGGTACGCGATCGCTCCCGACGGCACCGGCCTCGGCGTCGCCTACGCGTACAGCGGCTGGTCACTCGTCTCCCTCGCCCGCGCCGCCGCCGCGGAACGCCGGCTCGATCCCACGCTCGTGTCCCGGCTGTACGACGTACTGATCGCGCTCGACAAGCGATTCCAGCCGGACGACCAGACCGGCGTACTGCGGGACTACGGGGATCAGAGCAACCTCCTCGAGATGCGGAGTACCGGCTGGGAGCACGTGGTCGCGAGCCCCAACGCCGAACGCGCCTGGGCCCTCGACACTCTCGCCGACCTGTCCGACCTCACCGGCGCCGCACTGCCGGCCGCTGACCTTCGGGACTCCGCACAACTGATCCGCAGCGAGGTGATCCGTCAGTTGTGGGACGCCGACGCCGGCTGGTTCCGCAGCCGCTACCCGGACGGCCACACCGAACTCGCGTACTCGATCCAGGCGTACGACGTACTTCGCACCGGCGGCTGCCCGCCCGATGTCGTCGCCGCTCTGATCAGCCACTTGCGCCCGGGCGCGTTCCTCGGCGAGTACGGCGTCAGCAGTGTCAGCGCCGAGGATCCACTGCACTACGAGACCGCTGACATCGATTGGTCCGGAGCCGGCGCCTATACCGGCGAGGCCCCGCAACTGGCACTCACTCTCTGGGAACACGGCGAACCAGACCGCGCGTGGGACGTCCTGCGCCGTCTGTTCTGGATGGGCGAGCACTACCCGTACTTCCCCCAGGACCACTACGCCGACAAACCCGGCGCCCCCGCCACCGGCCGCCGCATCAACATCATCGCCGGCCTCACCGGCGCCGAAGCCGTCCTCACCGGCCTCCTGGGCATCCACCCCCACCCCGACGGCTCTCTCACCATCACCCCCACCCCACTTGCCACAGGCAACCTCAACCTGACCAACCTCAGCTACCGCAACCACACAATCGAGCTAGCCGTCGAACCCCGCCATACGACGATCACCGTCAACGGCCACGAGGTCGCGCCAGGGCAGGTCATCCCGCCAAGATGACCGGGAACGCCTTCGCGATCGAGTCGAACTGATGGTCCGCCGTCGGCGCGTCGGGCACGTGGCGATTCCCGATCTGGATCGTGTGGAGGCCTGCTGCGATGCCTCCCGCGATGTCGTGGGAGGGGTGGTCGCCGACCATCCAGCCGTTGGTCAGGGTTGTGCCGGTGTGGGTGGCGGCGAGCTCGAAGATCCGGCGGTCGGGTTTGCGGACACCGACCGTCTCGGAGACGCAGGCATAGTCGATGACGTCGGCGACCCGCGTGTACTCCAACTTCAGCGTCTGCTGGACGGTGCCACCGTTCGTCACCACCGCGATGCGCCACCCGGCGGCACGCAGGTCAGCCAGCCCGTCGAGCACACTCTGCTCCACCCAGGCGAACAGCGGATGTTCCTCGTCGTACGCCGCCACCAACTCATCCACCGGAGCGGCAAGCCCGAACCGCGTCTGGGTCAGCTCGAACAGCTCCGCCCGCGGCCGGAATCCACCGTTGTCATGAGCAACCAGCCACTCGACGCCGGCTTCCCCCAGCCCGTTCGACTCGGCCCACCACCGAGCCCACCTCAGAAACGCCCCGTCCCGATCGATGAGCGTGTTGTCCAGATCAAAACAAACCAACCGAGGCGTCCGCTCCACACCCCCACCCTCACACATCCGCTCCCACAGCATTTGGTGGGTTGGCGTCCGAGATGCAGGGTTGGCGGCCGGGATCTCGGACGCCAACCCTGCATCTCGTGGGTGGACCCACAAGATTCTGCGGGCCTGCGCGTCACCACCCTCAGTCGGAGGGCGTGGGCCTGCTGTCAGACGTCGATGCGGGTTTCGTCGAGTTCGTAGGCGCCTTGGACTATGAACTCCTTGCGGGGGGCTACGTCGTTGCCCATCAGGAGGTCGAAGACCTGGGCGGCGGCTTCGGCGTCGTCGACCGTGATCCGGCGCAGCGTGCGGTGCCGGGGGTCCATGGTGGTTTCGGCCAGCTGGTCGGCGTCCATTTCACCGAGACCCTTGTAGCGCTGCGGCGGCTCCTTCCAGCGGACGCCCTTCTTCATCAGTTCGGCCGTCTTCCGCTGGTACTCCGAGTCGCTGTACGTGTACAGGTACTTGTCCTGCCCCTTCTTCGGGTTCGTCAGCTCGAACCGGTGCAGCGGCGGTACGGCGGTGTAGACCCGCCCCGCCTCCACCAGCGGCCGCATGTACCGGAAGAACAGCGTCGCGAGCAGCGTCCGGATGTGGGCACCGTCGGAGTCCGCGTCCGCCATGAAGATGATCTTGCCGTACCGCGCCTGCTCGAGGTCGAAGGTCCGGCCCGAGCCCGCCCCGACCACCTGGATGATCGACGCGCACTCGACGTTCTTCAGGACGTCCCCGACGGACGCCTTCTGCACGTTGAGGATCTTGCCCCGGATCGGCAGCAGCGCCTGGAACTCCGAGCTGCGCGCGAGCTTCGCCGTACCGAGCGCCGAGTCACCCTCGACGATGAACAGTTCGGACCGGTCGACGTCGTTGCTGCGGCAGTCCGCGAGCTTGGCCGGCAGCGCCGACGACTCCAGTGCGGTCTTCCGCCGCTGCAGCTCCCGGTGCTGACGCGCCGCGACCCGGGTCCGTGACGCGGCGACGATCTTCTCCAGTACGGCGCGCGCCTGCGCCTTGTGCTCCCGCTTCGTCGAGGTCAGGAACGACTCGAGCTCGGACTGCACGACCTTCGCCACGATCCGCGACGCCGCCGGCGTACCCAGCACTTCCTTCGTCTGCCCGTCGAACTGCGGCTCGGCCAGCCGCACCGTCACGACCGCGGTCAGACCCTCGAGTACGTCGTCCTTGATGATCTCCTCGCCGCTCTTCAGCAGCCGGGTGCCGTCGAGGGCGTTCGTGAAGCTCTTCGACAGCGCCCGCTCGAACCCGGCGACGTGGGTGCCGCCCTTCGGGGTCGCGACGATGTTCACGAAGGAACGCAGCTCGGTCTCGTAGCCGTCGCCCCAGCGGACGGCGATGTCGACGTCCAGGTCCCGCTCGACGTCGGTCGGGGTCATGTGGCCGGCGTCGTCGAGCATCGGCACGGTCTCGGTGAAGTGCCCGGTCCCGGCCAGCCGGACGACCTCGGTCACCTTCTGGTCGGTCGCCAGGAACTCGCAGAACTCGCTGATCCCGCCGTCGTGCTTGAAGGTCTCCTCGGTGACCTCGTCGCCGCGCTCGTCACGGATCACCAGCTCGAGCCCCGGCACCAGGAACGACGTCTGCCGCGCCCGGGTGACCAGCTCGTCGTAGTTGAAGGTCGCGTCCTTGGTGAAGATCTGCCGGTCCGCCCAGTACCGGATCCGGGTGCCGGTGACACCCTTCTTCGCCCGGCCGGCCTTCCGCAGCCCCTTGGCCGGCGTGAACGACGCACTCGCCCCGTCGCCGTCGAACTCACCGGCGACACCGCGCCGGAACGACGTCGTCCAGATCACACCGCCGCGGTCGACCTCGACGTCCAGCCGCGCGGACAGCGCGTTCACGACCGAGGCGCCGACGCCGTGCAGACCACCGGACGCGTTGTACGACCCGCCGCCGAACTTGCCGCCGGCGTGCAGCTTGGTGAACACGACCTCGACACCGCTGAGCTTGGTCTTCGGCTCGATGTCGACCGGGATCCCGCGCGCGCGGTCGACGACCTCGACCGAGCCGTCCTTGTAGAGCACGACGTCGATCCGCTCGCCGTGCCCGGCCAGGGCCTCGTCGACGGCGTTGTCGATGATCTCCCACAGACAGTGCATCAGGCCGCGGCTGTCGGTGGACCCGATGTACATACCCGGCCGCTTCCGGACCGCCTCGAGACCTTCGAGGACGAGCAGATGGCGGGCGTTGTACGCCGGGTCGATCTCGGTACTGCGAGGTGTCGGGGCGGCCACAGGGCTCCTTCACTGGATTGCCACACTTACACACCGCAGCTTATGCGGCCGCACCCCCAAAACGTGGCAGGCGGGGCCAGTCAGGACCAGCGGGTGGGTACCGGAGGTAGGTGTCGCGACAGGTATCGATCCGGACTCGATTACGAGTGGCGTACGACACTCCGATTCCGAGCAGACGGTGACGGCATCATGGCGCACAGTGAGAGAAGAAGCACCCCGCCTCCGTGTCTCACCAGAAATCGCCGTGTCGCGAAACGATTCCGCGTCAGCAAGCGTCATACGAAGACAGGTGGTTCGTCTCACATACGGACACGTTGTCCCCACCGGGAAGCGATCCACGTGTCAGGATGTTGCTATCTGGTGAGTACGGAACTAGATGAGATGAGGCCTCAATGACTACAGCACTCGCCCCGAGTTCGGCGCTGTCGGCCGCGGATCGTTGTGACCGCTGCGGTGCGCAGGCCTACGTCCGAGTCACCCTGACCAGCGGTGGGGAGCTACTATTCTGCGCCCACCACGGCCGCGAGCACTCGGAAAAGCTGCGCGACATCGCGATCACCATCCACGACGAGACCGGTCGGCTCGAAGCCACCCCCACCACGGTCGCCGTAGACGACGAGCGGTGACCCACACGCTGTTCTAAACGCGCCGGCGCCGGCGCCAAAGTCATCACAGGCTTCGATGGCGGTTCACCCCAGCGGTGAACCGCCATCCCTCTTTTCACCAACTTTGCTTACACGACAGGTACGCCGGGACCGGGCCCGTGCCGCCGCAGTTCCTGCCAGGCCCGCGACAGCCGTGTGACCGCATCATCAAGCACTTGCTCCGAGTAGGCGAACGGCACCCGTAGGTAGTCGTCGTGCGCACCCGACGGATCCATCGCCTGCCCGGCCACCACCTCGACGCCGTGCCGCAACGCGACCTGGGCGAACACCCGGGCATCCGTGTCCGGCAACCGGACCCACAACGCCGACCCTCCGACCGGCGGCGACCATTCCCAGTCCGGTAGTCGTTCGGTCAGCAGCTCCCCCATCAGCTTCTTCCGCACGGTCGCCAGTCGCGCCCGCGCCGACGTCAGCTCGGTAAGCCGCGGCAGCAGTCGCGCAGTCAGTGCCTGGTCGATGACCGGGCTCCCCAGGTCGGCCAGTGCCTTGTGCCGCGCCAGCCGCTCGGCCAACGGCCGCGACGCCCGGATCCACCCGATCCGCAGTCCACCCCAGACCGCCTTCGACACCGACCCGATCGTCAGCACCTCGGCAGCGTCCGGCGCGTACGCCGCGAGCGGCGGCGGGATCTCCGGACCGGCCGGATCCCAGGCCGAGTACGCGTTGTCCTCGACCACGACGACCTGGTGCCGCGCCGCCAGCTCCGCGACCTGCCGGCGGCGGTACGCCGACATCAGCCGGCCGGTCGGGTTGTGGAACGTCGGCATCACGAACAGCATCGCCGGCTGATGCTCCGCGAACACGGCCTCGAGCAGGTCCGGCCGGATCCCGGCGTCGTCCAGCGGTACGCCGACCACTCGCCCGCCGGCCGCGCCGAACAGGTCGAAGCATCCCGGCCAGCTCGGCTGCTCGATGGCGACCGCGGCGCCGGTGCGCAGGTACATCTGCGTCGCCAGCGCGATCGCCTGGTGCGCGCCGGTCGTGACCACGATCTCGTCGGGCGACGTCGGCAGCCCGCCCTCGGTGAAGTGCTCCGCGATCCGCTCGCGGAGCACCGGCAGACCCCGCGGGTGGTATCCGACGTCGCCGAGCAGTGCGGGCAACTCGTCGGAGGCGAGTTCGATCAGCTCCGACGACAGCTCGGGCAGCCCTGGATCCACGGCGTACGTCAGCGAGATCACCTCGCCCGGTCCGACCGTGATCCGGTGGAACAGCGACTCGCCGTACCCGGCCGGCATCTGCTTGTCCGATCGTGAACGACCCCGTCCGGCCGCGCGCGCGACCGTCGTACCGCTGCCACGCCGGCTCTCGACCAGGCCGCGGGCGCGGAGTTCGTCGTACGCCGCGACGACTGTGGAGCGGCTGATCGCCAACGCGTCGGCCAACCGTCGTTCGGCCGGGAGGCGGGCGCCGACCGGGAGCTCGGCGGAGCCGATCAGGGCGGCGATCTCGTCGGCCAGCCTTCGGTACAGGCCGCCGCTGCGGGTGCTCAGCCGGTGGCCGATCAGGTCGGCCAGCGCCGCCGGGTCTCCAGAACGGTCCACTTCTCCTCGGATTGGCTCGGGTGGACTGCTTCTCGCGCCGCCAGGCTAGTACCGGCAGGCAGTCCAGTTCTAGGAGACGGTATGGGGATCGGGCAATTGGCGGGGTTCGCGGGCGCGACGGTGGTGCTGGTCGGGATGCCGGGGCCGAACAATCTGTACATCTCGCTGCGCAGCCTCACCCAGGGCCGGCGGGCAGGTGTCGTCTCGGCGCTGGCCATCGAGACCGGGACGCTCGTCTACATCGTCGTGACCGCGCTCGGTCTCGCCACCCTTGTGCAGGCGTCGCCCACGCTCTACACCGCGATCACCGTCGCCGGGGCGCTCTACCTCGCGTACCTCGGTCTCAAGCTGCTCAAGGCTCCGGCCAACGACCACTCCGCGGACATCCAGGCCGCGCCGCTCGGCCGCGTTTTCCGCGACGGCGTTGTGGTGAACCTGCTCAACCCGAAGGCCGCGCTGTTCTTCCTGGCGTTCCTGCCGCAGTTCGCGACCCGCGGTGCCGATCCCGGTCAGCTCCGCACCGAACTCCTGCTGCTCGGCGTCGGCGCCCTGCTGATCGGCCTCGCCCTCGACCTCTGCTACGCGGTCGGTGCCGACGCCGTCGGCCGCCGCTTCCGCGGAGCTCGTACGACGAGCCGCCGGCGCAACCTGATCGTCGCGGCAATCTACCTCGGGCTGTCCGCGTTCGCGCTGATCACGGCACTCTGAGGACCTTCGACCACGACGACCGAACCGTTCTCGAGCCGCAGCGACAACGTCTCGCCGCCGACCCGCAACCCAGTGAGTTCGAGCACCTGCCAGGGCACCGAGTCGGCGGGATTGATCGCCAGCGTGCCGCCGGGTACGTCGGGCTCGATGCCGAATGCGGCAACCAGAACGGCGACCGCGGAGGCCGCTGCCCACGCCTGCGGGCGGCACGAGAGCGGGTACGGCGTCGGCGTACTCTCCGCGCTCGTCCCGCGGCCGCCGTACAACTCCGGCAGTCGGTAGCCGAACACCTCCGCCGCGCGGACCAGTCCCGCGACGTACGACGACGCCACGTCGGACTGACCGCTCGCGAACAGGCCTTCGACCGTCATCGCGGTGTCGTGCGGCCACACGCTGCCGGTGTGGTAGCCGAGCGGGTTGAAGCGGGTCATCGCGGTGGACAACGTACGCAGCCCGAAGCCGCTGTTCAGGTCCTCGCCGGCCAGCACGTCGGCGACCGTCTGCTCCTCGTCGGCGTCGAGCAGGCCGGTGCCGAGCAGGTGGCCCATGTTCGACGCGCGGCCGGCAACCGGGTTCTTCGCACCGTCGAGCGCGATCGCCGGGTACCCGTCGACCCAGAACGCGGCGCGGAAGCGCTCCTGCAACGCGGCCGCCCAGGCGCGCCACTCGTCGCCGGACTCGCCGTACGCCTCGAGCAGCTCGGCGCCCTTGACCGCGGCGGCGTACGCGTAGCCCTGGACCTCGCACAGCGCGATCGGCGCGGTCGCCAACGTCCCGTCCGGCCATTGCACCGCGTCGACGGAGTCCTTCCAGCCCTGGTTCGCCAGCCCGTGACCCGACTCGTCGACGTACTCGAGGAAGCCGTCGCCATCGGGGTCGGCGTACTCCTTCATCCAGGTCAGGGCGCGTCGCAGGTTCGGCAGGAGGTCGCGGACCTCGTCGGCGGGCATACCCCAGCGCCACGCCTTGTGCAGCGTCATGATCCACAGCTGGGTCGCGTCGTGGGTGCCGTAGTACACCGCGGGGAGGACCAGGCCGCCGCCGTGATCGGCGACCTCGGCGCGAAGCTCGTGCGGGATCTTGCCCGGCTGTTCCGCCGACCCGACGTCGACCTTGGTGCCTTGCCGGGCGGCCAGCGCGCGCAACGTGCCCGCGGCGAGGGTCGGGTCGACAGGGATCAGCATGCCCGACGAGATCAGCGAGTCGCGGCCGAAGAGCGTGAGGTACCAGGGCGGACCGGCGCCGAGGTAGCGGTCGTCGTCGGCGGCGAGTTGGAGCGCGCGGACGTCCTCCAGCGAGCGGTCCAGCCAGCGTTCGACGCGCGTGTCGTCACAGCGGACGGTGACGTCGTACGGCGTGCGCTCGGCCGGCGGCTCGATCGAGAAGCCGGTGTTCGACTTCGGGAAGTCGGCCGTGACCCGCACGGTGATGGTGAACTCCTCCCCCGGCTCGATGCGTGGCGTGGCCGAGACGCCCGGATCGGCGGTGACGACGACGCGGGTGTCGTCGCTCTCCCAACGCGTACGGCCGGGCCCGTCCGGGAGCGGCGCCAGTTGCGGCAGGTTGACCGCGGCGCCGCTGCGGACCGCGGCGGTACCGGCGAGATCGGTGCCGAGGGCAACATCCAGCCGGCCCTCGATCGCCGACCGGGAACGGTTCACCAGGGTGATCCGCTCGGTCAGTCCCTCGGAGTCGACAGTCCGGGTCCGGTAGAGCATCACGGTCGGGTCGTGCCGGGTGTCGCCGAGTCCCTCGACCATCGCGACGTACTCGTGGGTGGCCGCGTCCCGTTCGTCGACATGCACCGGGAGCGGCTCACGTCCGTCGACGGTCACGCTCAGACGGGACAGGATCCGGCGGTCCCGGGCGTACACGCCCTCGGCGCCGGAACCAGTCAGCTGACCGGACCGGGGCGACAGGACCACCCACGGAGCAGCGAGGGCGGTGACCAGTTCGTGCAATGGGGACATGTCTCCACCCTAAAAGGTCGGTCGGTGCGAGAGAGTGTGGGTATGGAGACAGGGGTGACCGTACTGGTCGGGATCGCGATCTTCGTCGGGATCGTCGGCATCGTCGTACCGATCCTGCCCGGGGCGATCCTCAGTCTGGCGGCGATCCTGGTCTGGGCGATCGTCGAGGGCAGCGCGACCGGGTGGGTCGTGTTCGCGATCGCCGTGGTCCTGATCGGTGCCAGTCAGGTGGTGAAGTACGTCGTACCGGAGCGGCGGCTCCGCGAGGCCGGCGTACCGCGGCGGTCGATGGTCTTCGGGGTGCTGCTCGGCATCGTCGGGTTCTTCGTGATCCCGGTGGTCGGCATGTTCGTCGGGTTCCCGATCGGCGTCTACCTGTCCGAGCTGCAGCGGCAGCGCGACAACTCCGCCGCGTGGACGTCGACCAAGCACGCACTGCGCGAGACCGGCGTGTCCATCCTGATCGAATTCGTCGGCACCTCACTCGCCGCCGCGGTCTGGCTGATTGCGGTGCTCTTCGTTGTCTGAATTGCCAGGGACTTTCCAGTGCCGGCGCAGAGCGCCGTCCAGTCGTCCACGCACCGATTCTTAGGTGATTGCCAGCTTCTTCTTATCCGCAGCGGAGGTCCGTCCAAGCTCCGCGCGCCACCGTGTGAAGGAACAGTGCCGGGTGACGTCCCGGTACGCAGTACGGAAGGCACAGCAGGATGAAGCTCTCACAGAAGCGATGGCGGCTGCTCGGCACAGTGGCCGCCGTGGCCGTGACGACCACGGCCGGCGGGGTCGCCTGGGCTACGAGCAACGCGGACCCGACACCGTCGCCGTCGGCCTCCCCCACCAGTCCGGCCACGCCCGGGCAGCAACAGAAGCCGGACGGACCGGGCAGGGGCGGATTCGGTCCGCGGGGCGAGTTCGGCCTCGGCGGCGCGCTGCACGGCGAGTTCGTCGTACCGAAGGACGGCGGCGGGTACCAGACCGTCGCGACCCAGCGCGGCGAGGTCACCGCGGTCAGCAAGGAGTCGATCACCGTGAAGAGCGCGGACGGGTACAGCCGGACCTACACGCTCACCGAGGACACGCTGGTGAACGCGGCCCGCGACGGCATCGACGACGTGAAGACCGGGAACACCGTGACCGTGACGGCTGTGGTCACGGACGGTAAGGCGACCGCGAGTTCGGTGAACGACGGGACGGTCCGCGACGCGGCCGGTCAGAAGTGGGGGTTCAAGCACGGACCACGGTGAGTGGTCGCGGACGACTCACAGGTGATTGCCAGGAACCTTCCAGGGTTCGCATGGGAACCACCTGCACACTGTGAACCATGAGTCCGCATCTGCTGGTTGTCGACGACGAGCCGAACATCGTCGAGCTCCTGTCCGCGAGTCTGCGTTTCGCCGGGTACGACGTGACCACGGCGACCCACGGCGCCGAGGCGCTGCGCAAGGCGCGGGACGTGGAGCCCGACCTGGTCGTGCTCGACGTGATGATGCCCGGGCTGGACGGTTTCGAGGTCGTACGCCGCCTGCGCGGTGAGGACCGGCACGTGCCGGTGCTGTTCCTCACCGCCCGGGACGCGGTCGAGGACAAGGTGCTCGGCCTGCAGACCGGCGGCGACGACTACGTCACGAAGCCGTTCAGCCTGGACGAGCTGGTCGCCCGGGTCCGCGCACTGCTCCGCCGGTCCGGTCATCGCGAACAGACCACGACCGAGGCCGCCGTACTGCGCTATGCGGACCTGGAACTGAACGAGGACAGTTACGAGGTCTTCAAGTCCGGTCAGGCCGTGCAGCTGTCGCTGACCGAGTTCAAGCTGCTGCGGTGCCTGCTGGAGAACGCCGAGCGGGTGATGTCGAAGGGGCAGATCCTGTCCGCGGTCTGGAACTACGACTTCGCCGGGGACGCCGGCGTGGTCGAGTCGTACATGTCCTACCTGCGCCGTAAGGTCGACACCGGCGACCAGAAGCTGCTCCACACCGTCCGCGGGGTCGGCTACGTCCTGCGGACTCCGCGAGGCCCCAACTGATGCAACTGAACCACCGGCGGTTCGCCGACCGGTACCCGCTGCGCGTCACCATCGTCGTGGTCCTGCTGGCGCTGGTCGCGCTCGCGCTGGCCGCGTCCGGTGTGCTGGCGACCACTATCATGCGCGGCTACCTGATCGACCGCGTCGACGATCAACTGCGGCAGGCTGCTATGCCCCTGTCACACGTCACGAACGATCGGCGCCCGGTGCCTCGCCCAGGCGGTGGGCAGGGGCCGCGGCAGCTGCCGAGCGAGTTCGTCGTGCAGTTCAACGACTCCGAGGGCACCAGCGACAAGGGACCCGTCGGGCAGCGGCTCGCCGACACCGAGCCGTTGCCGAAGCTGCCGACACTCAACCTGAACCAGGTGCGCAACCTCGGCGGGAAGCCGTTCCAGGTGGACGCCGAGTCGGGCGGGGCGACGTGGCGGGTGCTCGCGGTGCCGACCGAGGACGGCAAGGGCTCGGTCATGGTCGCGCAGAGCCTCAAGGACATGGACCACACGATCCAGCGGCTCATCGGAATCCAGGCCGCGGCCGGGGTGATCCTCCTGGTGCTGCTGGCCGGCGTCGGGACCTACGTCGTACGGCGAAGTCTGCGCGGACTCGAGGACGTGGAGCACACCGCGGTCGCGATCGCCGGCGGGGACCTGAGCCGCCGCGTGCCGCAGCGGGACCCGCGGACCGAGGTCGGGCGGTTGTCGCTGGCGCTGAACCAGATGCTCGGGCAGATCGAGACCGCGTTCGCGCAACGCACCGCGTCGGAGTTCGCGGCGCGGCGCAGTGAGGACGCAGCGCGGCAGTCGGAGGAGGCCGCTCGGCAGTCCGAGGACCGGATGCGGCGGTTCGTCGCGGACGCTTCGCACGAGTTGCGTACGCCGTTGACGTCGATCCGGGGGTTCGCGGAGCTGGCCCGGCACCGGGGTGACGTGACGGACGCCGACACGATGCGCCGGATCGAGGACGAGGCCAAGCGAATGGGGCTGCTCGTCGACGACCTGCTGCTGCTCGCGCGACTCGATCAACAGCGTCCGTTGCGCTCGGAGTCCGTCGACCTGCTCCCGATCGCGGCCGACGCCCTGCACAACGCGCAGGCCGTCCAGCCCGACCGCCACATCTCGCTGACGATCCTGCCCGACTCGGAAGCGCCGGTCGTCTCCGGCGACGAGGCACGACTGCGGCAGGTCCTCGGGAACCTGGTCAGCAACGCACTGCACTACACCCCCGTCGAGGCGCCTATCACCGTCTCCGTCGGCACCCGCGGCTCCGAAGCCATCCTCGAAGTCAGCGACACCGGCCCCGGCCTCACCGACGAACAAAAGACCCGCATCTTCGAACGCTTCTACCGAGTGGACACCGCCCGAACCCGCTCCACCGGCGGCTCCGGCCTGGGCCTCTCCATAGTCGCCGCCCTGGTAGCCGCCCACCACGGCCACGTAACCGTCACCAACACCACCCCCCACGGCGCAACCTTCACCATCCACCTCCCCCTCACCACCTAGAACACCCACGCCCGGCTCGGCGCCCCCGCCCGTCAAGCAACTGTGGAATCCGGCTTCATCCGCCGAGTCGTGGATGGTGGTTCGGCTTGATCGTCCCGCCCTTGCCAGCCGCTTGTCCTGGTCGTAGATCTCCCGCGCGAGGCGTTCGCCGTACGGATAGCCCTCGCGCCACGTGTCACCGGCGTACCGTCGGCCCGCAGCAGCACCGGGTTCATGACGACAGACTCAGCCCCGAGGACGACGCCCAGGTGAACAAGCCTCAGCGACGCCGCAGCTTGACCGTGCTGTCCCGCCGGTTGATCGGTACGCCGTCACGCAGCACCTGCGCCCGGTCATGCGCGCGACTGACAAGCGTCTCCCACTCACCATCGGGAAGCGCCAGACTCTCGATCACCTCATCTGGCTCCGGGAAGTGCATCTCAGGGTGCGGATTGTGCTCGCCCGGAGGGAATCCCAGGTGACCTTCGATCAGCAGTACGCCGCCTCGCGCGACAGCCGCTGCCGCCCTCCGCAGGATCTCGTCGCGCGCCAGCTCGGTCTTCGAGTGCAGGAACTGCGCGGACACCAGATCGAACTCCCCCTCCGGGAACGACTTCCCCAGCTCGTGCTGCTGCCAATCGATCCGGTCGTCGACGCCGGCGGCCTTCGCGTGCTCACCCGCGCGCCCCAGCGCGACCGTCGAGATGTCGACGGCCGTGACGGTCCAGCCCCGCTCCGCGAGCCAGATCGCGTCGGCCCCTTCACCGCAGCCGAGGTCGAGCGCCCGGCCCGGCGTCAGGCCGGACACCTCGTCGACGAAGGCGGCGTTCGGCTTGCCGCTCCAGATCTGCTCGTGCTCGGTGTAGAACGCGTTCCAGTGCTCGTCGGGGAGCTGTTCGGTGGTCATGCACCGATGCTGCGCGAACCCATCATGGTGTGGCAAACAATCTTGCCGGACCGGCAAACGCTAGCGGTCCAGGGCCGGCAGTGGCTCGGCCTTCCCGACCACGAAGGCGTACGTCAGCGCTCCGATCACCGCCACCACTCCCGCGACGGCGAACGACGGCAGGTACGACCCGTGGTAGATGTCGAGCAGCAGACCGAAGACGTACGGGCTGATGATCCCGGCGATGTTCGACGCGAAGTTCTGGATGCCGCCGATCGACGCCACGTGCCGCGACGACGGCGCCACGTCGCCCGGCAACGACCAGATCCCGGTCGCCGCGATCGCCAGGCTCGCGTACGAGATCGCCAGGAACAGCAACGCGACGTACACCGACTTCGCCGGCGCCGCGAACACGATCGCCGCGCCGCCGAGCAGCCCGCCGACCATCACGGTCTTCCGGACCCGGGTCACGTCCGCACCGGCCCGGATCCGCCGGTCGGCGACGATCCCGGCGATCCAGCCGCCGGCGATCGCGGTGATCCCGGGCAGCGTGCCGAGCGTCCCGAGCTCCTTCAGGTCGAGCCCGCGGGCGTCCTTCAGGTACGACGGGAACCAGGTCAGGAAGAAGTAGATGACGAAGTTCAGGCAGAAGAAGCCGAGCATCATCCCGCGGATCGTCCGGTACCGGAACAGGTCCCGCCAGCGCACCTGCGCCGCGGCCTCGGAGTCGTTCTCGTCGAGCCGCGCGCCGTTGGACACGATGTAGTCACGCTCCTCGGCGTTCGCGTGCTTGTGCTCCATCGGATCGCGGTAGTACCAGTACCAGACCGCGGCGAGCATGATGCCGAGGACGCCGAGCACGACGAACGAGAAGTGCCAGCTCACCAACGCGATCAGCCCGGTCACGACCGGCAGCGACAGGACTGTCCCGACCCGCGACCCCGAGTCGATCACCGCGCTCGCGAACGCCCGCTCGTGCGCCGGGAACCACCGCGACGCGGCCTTGGTCGCACTCGGGTACGCCGGCGCCTCCCCCGCACCGAGCGCGAACCGGAACGCGAACAACGACCAGAACCCGCGCGCCAACGGCGTCAGCGCGGTGACGATGCTCCACCACAGCGCGGCGAACGTGAACGCCTTCCGCGAGCCCACCTTGTCGGCGAACCAGCCCGCCGCGAGCATCGCACCGTCGTACGCCCAGAAGAACGCGCCGAGGATCAGGCCCTTCTCGGCGTTGCTGAGGTCGAGGTGCAGATCGTCCTCGATGAACGGCAGTGCGACGCTCAGGTTGGCGCGATCCAGGTAATTCAGTGAGAGGCCGACGAACGCGAGCCCTAGGATCAGGTACCTCGTACGGCTGGCTCCGGGTGGAGCCTTCACAGAGGTGGCGGTCACTGTGCGCCTCCGATCGAGTGCGGATCGTGGGCACGTTACCTTGCTCGTCTTCTTTGTGCAGACAAACGTTTCATCCAGCGGAATGAGGGCTCAGTGATCGAGGACGGCGAGGAGATTCCGCTGCTCGGCGGCGACGTGACCGAAGGGTTGGTCCGCGTCGGCGACACCGTACGGCGACCGCCGGGCGAGCGGGCCGCGCTGGTCCAGGACGTGCTGCTGCACCTGGAGAAGGTCGGGTTCGAGGGGGCACCGCGCTTCCTCGGTATCGACTCGGCCGGCCGTCAGGCGCTCACGTACGTCGAGGGCGAGGTCGCGGGCCGTCCGCGACCGCCGTGGATCGCGGACGAGGAACGGATGGTCTCGGTCGCGCGGCTGCTGCGTGCGTACGACGACGCCGTCGAGGAATTCGGGATCCCGGACAACCTGCCCGCGCCGATCGAGCCGTCCGGCCTACCGGACCTGAACGATCCGCCGGAGCTGATCGGCCATCAGGACGTCACGCCGGAGAACGTGGTCTTCCGGGAAGGCCGCGCGTACGCGCTGATCGACTTCGACCTGGCCCGACCGGTGAGCCGGGCCCGGGAGTTCGTGAACCTGATGCTGTGGTGGGCCCCGCTCGGCGCCGACGACGATCTCGACCCCGAACTCCGCGGCCTGGACCGGCCCCGCCGCTGCCGGCTGCTCGCCGACGCCTACGGCCTCTCCCCCGCGGACCGCGCTCGCAGCCTGGAGCTCACGATCGGTTTGAACGAGCGCGCCTGGCACACGATGAAGTACCGCGCCGACACCCTGGGCGGCGGCTGGCAGCGGATGTGGAGCGAGGGAGTAGGTAACAAAATCCAAGCCCGCCAATCTTGGCTCGAATACAACGCCACCTCCCTCACCGGCGCCCTACTCCAGTAAAGAAGAGAGCCCAGAGTAGGTTCTCAAGAAAGAGTCCGGGGCGGGTCTTCAAGGAAGAAGACGAAGAAAGACAGAAAAGGAGAAGGCAGAGGGAGTCCGGCGAACGGTTGGCTCTGCGCGCCGTCGGCGGTCGGCGTTCCGGAGCACGGGATTGACCGCACAGCGGAGAACGCGGCCCTCCTGCCGGATGTGCGGGTGAAGTGCGGGCCGGTGACTGGTTCTGGTGGGTCCCGCCGGTCCCCGTTCCCGACGCCGGCGGGCACGCGGCATGGGCTGCTCGACCGCGACCGGGCATCTGGGGAGAGTTCCTTCCCGGATCGGGCAGGAAACCCTCCCCAACACCTCCCCGCCCAGCCTCATGCCACCGCCGACCCAACGGATCTCGCCATCACGCCATCAACCCAGAAGAACCGGGGTTATCCGTTCGAATTGGGGGTTATCTGCTGGTGTGCGAGCGGAGAACCCCCAACACGCGGGGATAACCCCCTCCCGTGTACAAGCGACCGGCCACCCGGTGACTCCTGGACGTTCAAGGCCCGGCGGAGGCGATTGCTGGAGTCGTTTGATTCACGCAGCGACCGCGGCGCCGGTTGGTGGATGCCGGCGGTCCACCTGACCTCGTCCTCGGACCCTGGGAATGCCGCGACGCGGCAGGCTTGGGGAGGATTACTTGCCGATTCGGCACGGCAGCTTCAGGGGATTGTCGCAACGCCTGAGTTTGGAGGGTGTTGTGGCGGAGAGGTTGTCGCAGGCGCGGCGGCGGGTGGTGCTGGACTTGTTGA
>NZ_SJKA01000013.1 GCF_004331435.1 Kribbella sindirgiensis | reverse complement strand
GGCGTCGCTCATCAACTCAGGCGGCTTGTCCATGCATCAAAGCCTAGACACCCCCACCGACAGTTTTCAAAGCCAGAACCCCTTATTTTCAAGGGAATCCGTTATCCACAACTCTCACGTCCTGTGGATCTTGCTGAAGGCAACAAGTCACAAACCGAGTAGGCGAGCGCCGTTCTCCCAGCAGACCGCGCGAAGCCAGGCATCGCCCAGGTCCAGGGCTTCCAGGGATGAGAGCTGGACCGCGTACTCGTAAGGGATGTTGGGGAAGTCGGAGCCCAGGACGATGCGATCCTGGACGTCAGCCAGCCGCGGCACCAGGTCGCGGGGGAAGGGCGTGAGCTTCTCGGTGAACGGCGTCAGTGCCATCGTCGTGTCCAGGTGGACGTTCGGGTACGACGTGAACGCGAGATGCTCGGCGTACTCCGGCATTCCCAGATGCGCGATCACCGCCGTCAACGCAGGGTGGCGGCGGAGGACCTCGCCGATCGGGCCGGGGCCGGTGTGGCGGCCGGGGATCGGGCCGGAGCCGCAGTGGATGACAACTGGTACGGCGGCCTCGGCCAACTGGCCCCACACCTCGTCGAGTTCGCCGGTGCGGGGGTCGTAGTCGCCGACCTGGAGGTGGACCTTGAAGATCCGCGTCCCGAGCTCCAGCGCCGATCGCACGTAGTCGGCCGCGTCAGGCTCCGGGAAGAAGGTGCCGCTGGACACGCAGCCGGGCGTCGCAGCGGCGAAGTCGCGGGCCCAGGAGTTCAACCCGGCGGCCATCCCCGGCTTGTGCGGGTAGACCAACGCCGGAAACGCCCGCACCCCCAACGAATCCAGCGTTTTCAGCCGTTCCTCCACCGACGTCCGGTAGGTGATCGGCCACTCGGTCCCGTAATGCTCGGACGCCTGGTCGAAGTACGCCCAGACCGCGTTCAGCACCCGATCCGGCAGGAAGTGCACATGCACATCCACCAGCCCCTCGAGCCCAAGCCGCCGCCACCATGCCGGTACTTCGGAATCACGCACGCCCCTAGCCTGCCTGATCGGCCACCCAGAGGTCGGTGAGGCCCTTGAAGTGGGCCATGAATTTGTCCTGCTCGTGCGGTGGATAAGTTGCCGCGACGGTCTCCTGGAGGATGCGGGCGAAGTCGGGGCCGGCTACCCAGTCCCGGACGCGGAGGTCGAAGTCGCCCAGGTGGGCGTCGCACCACTCGCGGTACTTCGTGGTTTCGAAGTGCTCGTCGGCGAGGGCCAGGTACGCGTTCAGCTTGGCGTCGTAGTCCAGCGACGGGTCGTCCGCGATCTCGAAGTACCGGTCCGTGTGCAGGTCCACCGACGAGCGCCGGCCGGTGGCGAGGCAGAAGACCGACCACTTCACGAGCGCGCTCAGCGCCCACGGGAAGTAGTAGTGCAGCGACGTGACCGCGACGTCCGGGCAGGCGTTCGCGTAGTCGATCGGGTGCACCGAGTCGCCCTGGACCAGCATCTCGCAGGAGTTGAACTCCCAGCCGAAGAAGGCGTTCACGATCCGGCTGATCGCGACCGCCTCGTGGCCGGCGGCCGGGCTGAGGAAGTCGTGCGAGACGGCGTACCGGTTGTGCATCGGCTCGTCCGGACGGAAGTCCATCACCATCGTCTCGGCACCGATCGACAGCGCCCGCGCGAACTTGTCGTACTCGATCGTCGCCTGCAGGTGCATCAGCATCTCGCCGGACTCGTCGTACGCGCGGTGCAGGTCGTCGGGGTTGTTGATCCGGGACACGCCCCGCCAGCCGCCGCCGTCGAACGGCTTCATGTACAGCGGGTACCCGAGGTCGGCGGCGATCGCGTCCAGGTCGAACGGCCGGTTGTACGTCGCCGACGTGTACGCCCAGCGCACGTTGTCGACCGGGTTCTTGTACGGCACCAGCACGGTCCGCGGGATCTTCAGACCGAGCCGGAGCATCGCGCAGTACGCCGAGTGCTTCTCCATCGACTGGAACGTGAACGGGGAGTTCAGCAGGTACGTGCCGTTCATCAGCGCGGCCTTCTTCAGCCACTCGCGCGGGTGGTAGTACCAGTACGCGAGCCGGTCGATCACCAGCCCGACGCGGACCGGATCGTTGAGGTCGAACGGCTCGATGGTGAGCCGCCGGGACCCGAACTCGTGCTCGTGCCCGTCGATCGTCACCGGCCCGACCCGCTGCAGCAACGCCTCGAACGCCTGCGGCCAGTCCTCCTCGGCCCCGAGCAACAATCCGATCAGGTGGCGCGACCTATCACTCACGTGGCACTCCTCAATTTGATGCGGCCTCAACAGAACCGGGGCAGATGATGGGCGATCTGCTGCCGCCACCAGGGCCAGTCGTGTGCTACGTCGTACCCCCACAGATCGAGCTCATGCGGGATGCCCTTCTCCTTCAGTACGGCGGCTGTCGCGCGGGCGGACGGCAGCGAGCCGGTCGGATTGGTCTCCCAGTCACCCTGACCGACCGTGAGCAGGATGAACAGCCTCCCGCGCAACCATTCGAGGTGGTCGCCGGACAGGTTCGGCAGGTAGTCGGCCGGGTTGTTGAAGTACGTCGCTTCGCCGCGCTCGCCCCAGGCGTGCCAACTGGCGGCGTCGTAGTTGCCCGACTGGCAGATCGCGACCGGGAACAGGTCGGCCCGCTTGAACGCGAAGTTCAGCGCGTGGAACGCACCGAGGCTGCAGCCGGTGGTGATGATGTCGCCGACCCCGGGCGAGTCCGCCCCGATCGTCGGCACCACCTGGTTCACGATCCAGGACTCGTACAGCTCGTGCCGGCGGGCCCGGACCTCGAGCTGGATACTGGGGTCGGACCAGCTGATGTGGTCGTAGGAGTCGACGCAGTACAGCTTCACCCGGCCGTCCTCGATCAGGTCCGCGACCGCGTCGACCATGCCGTTGTTCTCGTAGTCCCAGGCGCGTCCCTGCTCGCTCGGGAAGACCAGCACCGGGCGGCCGAAATGGCCGTACCGGATCAGCGTTCCGCGGCGGTCAAGCCCCGGCGCCTCCAACTCGACCTGCTCCCGTTCCATCAGCCCCACCCCAGGTCCGTCGCAGTAGCTCCGTCAGATCAGGATCCAGCACATCCCGCCAGGCTGTGAAGTTGTGCATGTCCGGAGTTTCGTCGAGGGCGACATCCAGCCCGAGTTCGGCCAGCCGCGCGGCCATCACCCGGTTGTTGTGCACGTTCTCCTCGGTCGTCCCGGCGGTGATCCCGACCGGCGGCGAACTGGGTGCTGTGGTTGCCGCCAGCACCTGCGCGACGAACCCGGTCACCTGGGCGTAGAACTCGAACTTCGACTCCTGCGGATCGGTTTCCGGCGTGAAGAACGACCCGGACTGCAGGAACAGCCCGGAAAACGTGTTCGGAAAGTTCCATTCCGCGTGCAATGCGGCGAGTGCCCCCAGGCTCGCTCCCATCAGCACGGGCCGCCGGCTCTGGTACTGCGCCCGCACGGCCGGTACGACGTGCTGCGTCAAGGACAGGGCGTACTGCGGGTTCGCGGCGTACCAGAGGTTGCGCGCGGTCGGCTCGATCAGCGCCAGCCGGAACGGTGGCAGCGCGGACCCGGCGATCATCGCGCCGGCGTACTGCGCCAGAGCGGCGTACGTGGCGAACTCCGGACCGTCGTGGGCGAGCAGGAGCGGCAGCTCGAACGACGGTGCGATGCCCTCCGGCGCCCAGACCTGCACGTAGACCTGACCGACGGGGGCCTCGACGGTCACCGCAGTGAGCGTCGACGGGATCGGCGGCACGGTGAGCCAAGCCGGCTCGACGTACCCGGGCAACGGCAGCCAGGAATGGTGCCCGAACGCTCCGTCGACGGTCCGTGGATTCGTCGGATCGGTCCTCGTGCCGAGGCCGGCGATGTCGAACAGGTACTCCATCCGGTGCACCGAGGGCCGAGGCAGCCGCAGCTCCCAGCCGTAGTCGACCGGCTTGAACTCGAGCAGCTCCGCCGCGAGCCCCAGCTCCTGCCACAAGCGGACGCCGGAAAACGTGTGCGCAGCGTCGCCGAGGCGGAACACCACCTCGGCTCCTTCGACTGCGCTCACGACCATCCGACCACGGTACCGACGGAAACGCTGACAAGAGGTGTCAGTGATGAGGTTCTATCGTGGGAGGGTGGTCGATCTCACCGATATCCGCGAAATCACCGCGGACCTTCCGCGCAGCTACGAGGTACTGGTCCGGGACCGGATCAAGTTCCGCGTCGGCCAGATCGTCTATCTGGCGGTCGCGGCCGACGAGCAGACCATCGGCCTCGGCTTCCCGCGCGAGGAACGCGCCGCCGCCCTCGCCGCGGAGCCGGACAAGTTCCTCCCGCCGCGTCCGTCCGACGAACGCTTCCAGTGGATCGAGCTCAACCTGGCCGCCGTCGACTACGACGAACTCCGCGAACTGATCCTCGACGCCTGGGCACTGTGCGTCCCGAAGAAGGTCCGCCGCGAGTACTTCGGCGACCAAGGACAGGACTAGGTCACGACCACCGGCGTGTCCGGGCTGCCGATCAGACCGAGCAGAGCCACGGCCTCCGCCTCGACCGCTTCGGTTTCGGCCGGGGTGAGCGGGTTGTGCGCGGTGACCCGCAGGCTCGCGTCGGCGCCGCGGTGATGACGCCAGTCCGCCCGGTAGTCGCCGTCGATCAGGACGGTGCCCATCGCGGCGCCGTTGCCGGGCGGCAGCGGTACCTGCCGTCCGGCCGGGTTGATCCGCCGCCGGTCCGCGTGCGACAGCAGCAGATTGTCGAACTCCGGCAGGTACCGCACCGGCGCGGGCGTGTCCGCGTCCGGCAACGGTCCGTCCGGTACGTCGTACAGCTCCCGCCCGTCCTCGTCCGCGAACACGCGCAACCCCGGCAGGAGCCGGTCCACGACCTCACGCAACCGGGTCAACCCGGACCACATCTGTACGTCGGCCACACTCGCCGGACCGAACGCCGCCAGGTACCGCAGCACCAGCGCATCGATCGACGGATCCGCGTCGGGTGCCCGGCCGAGCCAGCTCTCGATCGTCTGCAGCGCGGCCGGACCGGTCTCGCCCCACACACCACGAGGTGTCACCTGCACGGTGCCGGCCAGATAGCTGACGGCGTACGCCATCGCGTTCGCGTCCCAGTCCGGCCAGCGCTCGCCGAGCACGTCGCGCAGCCGGCTCCGGCTGTACGGCTCGCTGCTCAGCAACTCCGTGCCGTAGGCAACGATCGCGTCGAGGTCGGCCCCGGCCAGTTGCTTGCCGAACGCGCCGCGGAAACCTCGGTCCGCGACCGGATGGACGAGCGGCAGCATCATCAGGCAGTCGTCGGCGGTGACGAGATGGATCGTGGATCGCAGGAGCCCGGCACGAACCGCCTGGCGTGACGTCATCAGCGTGGACAGTTCGTCCGGGTCGAAGCCCTCGAGCCTCGACCACAGCGCGACGTACGGCGCCAGCGGGGCCTGCGCCTGCAGGCCCACCAGCCGTTCGATCAACTCGGCGACCGATCCGGCTTCCCGATGCAGCAGCTGCTGACGCTGGAGGGTGGCACGGTTCAGTTCCCGCCGGCTCAGCACGCGGATCGATGCGTTCATCGGGCCAGCGTACGGAAGAAGGCGCGCACGTCCTCGACCAGCAGATCGCCGCACTCCATCGCGGGGAAGTGCCCGCCCTCGGTGAAGTCCGACCAGTACCCGATCTGCCGCTCCGGATCGGCGACGCGGCGAACGACCGGGCTGCTGTTGAAGACGGCCCATCCGGCCGGCACCGACGACTTGGCGCCCCATCCGAGATCGGAGTGCGCGGCCTCGTACAGGAACCGGGCGGCGCTCGCCCCCGCGCGGCAGAACCAGTAGATGCTGACCAGCGTCAGCAGCTGGTCGCGGTCCACCGACTCCTCGGGCGACTTGGCCGGATCCGTCCACAGCTGGAACTTCTCCGCGATCCACGCGAGCTGCGCCACCGGGGAGTCGGTCAGGGCGGCCGCGATCGTGTCCGGCGTGTGGTTCTGCAGATCCAGATAGCCACGCCCTGCCTGCCAGGCCGCCTTGGCCTCCTGGACGACCGCGAGATCCTGCTCGTCGAGGTCGTCCGGCAGCGGCACGAACTCCCCGGCCAGGGCGAGCGTGCCCCGGTCGCTGTTGATGTGCGTGCCGATCACCCGGTCCGGCACCGTCGCGCCGAGGTGCCCGGTGATGCCGGCGCCGATGTCGCCGCCCTGCGCCGCGAACCGCTCGTACCCGAGCCGTGTCATCAGCTCGGCGAATGCGGCGGTCGTCCGCCCTAGCTCCCAGCCGCCGCCGGACAACGGCGTCGAGAACCCGAACCCCGGCAAGGACGGTACGACGACATGGAAGGCGTCCGCGGCCTGGCCACCGTGCGCGACCGGGTCCGAGAGGGGCCCGAGCAGGTGCAGGAACTCGACCGCTGATCCGGGATAGCCGTGGGTGATCAGCAGCGGAGTCGCGTCCGGCTCGGGGGACCGGACGTGGAAGAAGTGGATGACCTGCCCGTCGATCTCGGTCGTGTACTGCGGAAAGCGGTTCAGCTCCTGCTCCGCCTTGCGCCAGTCGTACGACGTACGCCAGTACTCGGCGAGGTCGTACAGGTAGCCGCCGGGGATGCCACGGCTCCAGTCGTCGGCGTCGCCCGGGACCGGACGCGGCCGGCGTGTGTGTTCGAGCCGGAACTTCAGGTCGGCCAGCTCGGCCTCGTCGATGGCGATCTGGAACGGACGGATCTCCTGTGTGTTGGTCATACCTCGACCGTAGAAGTCATTGCGGAAGACTTTCTTCCGCAATGTCCGCCATCCTGGAGAAATGCTGAACACATCGGCTCGTCTGCTCCGGCTGCTGTCCCTGCTGCAGGCCCGCGCGCTGTGGGCCGGTCCTGAGCTGGCCGAGCGGCTCGGCGTGACCACCCGCACGATCCGCACCGACGTCGACCGGCTGCGGCAGCTCGGGTATCCGGTGGAAGCCGCGCCAGGACTCGCCGGCGGCTACCGGCTCGGGGCCGGAGCCGCGTTGCCGCCGCTACTGCTGGACGACGAGGAGGCGGTCGCGGTCGCGATCGGCCTGCGCACGGCCGCCATCGGAGGGGTGGAGGGGATCGGCGAGACCTCGATGCGGGCGCTCGCCAAACTGGAGCAGGTCCTGCCGCCCCGGCTGCGGCACCGGGTGAGCGCGCTGCAGTCGGCGACTCTCGCCGTACCCGGCACCGGGCCGTCGGTCGACGCGGACGTGATGGTCGCGATCGCGGCCGCGATCCGCTCCGAGCACCGGCTGCGCTTCGACTACGCGAACCACGAAGGGCGGGCCAGCCGCCGGGAGGTCGAGCCGCACCGGCTGGTCGTGATGGGACGCCGGTGGTACCTGATCGCCTGGGATCCGGAGCGCGACGACTGGCGGACGTTCCGGGTCGACCGGATCACGCCGAAGATCCCCGGTGGCCCGCGGTTCACGCCCCGGGAACTGCCGGAGGCCGAGGTGACCGCCAGGCTGCAGCGCGGCGTCGGCACCGCGACCTGGCGGTACCACGCCCGCGTGCTGCTGTACGCGCCCGCCGCCGTCGTCCGCGCCAAGCTCCCGCTGCCCGTCGACATCGAGGAACTCGGTCCGGACCGCTGCCAGATCAAGGTCGGCTCGGACACGCCGCACATGCTCAGCCTCTACCTCGGACTGCTGGACGTCGACTTCGAGGTCATCGACGCACCGGAGCTGTCGGCCGCCCTCACCGCACTGGCCGACCGGCTGCACCGCGCGGCCTCATCCTCAGGTAGTAGACCGGAACCATCCTGACGGCCGATGGGTACGGCGTATCCGCGAGCAACTCTTGAAGCATGACTGGGGACTTCCTACCCCGGCGCCAGAAGGCGTCGGTGCTGAGCCAAGCTGTGACCGTCGTGATTCTGCTTGCCGTGGTGGCGGTAGGGATCGTGCTGTTTACCTAGGATTCCCAGCGCACATCCGCTTCGCCGGGCCGGACGACTCCGGCCTCGTAGGCGACCACGACGGCCTGGACCCGGCTGGACAGGCCGAGCTTCGACAGCACCGAGCTCACGTGGGTCTTGACCGTCGTCTCGCTGACGAACAGCTTGGTCGCCAGGTCCCGGTTGGACAGCCCGCGGGCCATCCAGACCAGGATCTCGCGCTCCCGTTCGCTGAGGTGTGACAGCAGCCCGGCCCAGCGCGCATCCGGTTGCGCCGGCGCGCTGATCGCCGTACCGCCGTCGACCTGACGCTCCAGCTCCATGCAGCGCTCGAGCAGCACGCGGGTCGAGGCCGGATCGACGAGCGAGTCGCCCCGATGCACCGCCCGTACGGCGGAGACCAGGAGATCCGGGTCGGTGTCCTTCAGCAGGAACCCGGACGCCCCGGCGCGGACAGCGGCCAGTACGTAGGCCTCGTCGTCGAACGTGGTGAGCACCAGTACTGCGGGACGCGCGCGGCCGGCCTCCCGGTTCGCGGTCGTGATCCGCTCGGTGGCGACCAGCCCGTCCATCACCGGCATCCGGATGTCCATCAGGACGACGTCAGGGTCGTGCTGCTCGATCAGCCGGAGCGCCTCCTCGCCGTTCTCGGCCTGCGCGACCGTGGTCAGGTCCGGCTCGTGGTCGAGGATCATCGCCAGGCCCATCCGGATAACGCCCTGGTCGTCGGCCACCAGGATCCGGATCGGGCCGCTGTCCGTGCCGCCGGCTCCAGTCAGTTCTGCGGGGGTAACCACGCCTGCACTCTCCATCCACCCAGGGGGCCGGCCGCGACGGCGAGGGTCCCGCCGACCGCTGTGGCCCGTTCCCGCATCCCGATCAGTCCGTTGCCGCGACCGCTCTCCTTGCGGCGCGCGGTTTCCAGCACGTTCACGGGCGGCGGCCCGCCGTTGCCGTTGTCGTCGATGGTCAGCAGCTCGCCCTGCGGTCCACTCTGCCAGGTCACCCGCGCCGCGCTCGCCTTGGCGTGCACCATCACGTTCGTCAGCGCCTCCTGGATGATCCGGACCGCGGTCAGGTCGGTCGCCGAGGTGAGCTGTCGTTGCCGTGGCGGCAGCTCCATCGTCACGTCGATCCCGACCGCCTTCAGCCGCTCACCCATCCGCGCCACATCGGCCAGGTCCGGCACCGGCGCGGTGCCGCCGCCGGACCCGGTGTCGCCGGCGACCTGCGGCGACGCGGTGTTCAGCACCCGGACGGTCTCCCGCATCGCGGTCAGCGCTTCCTTGCCGCTGGCAATGATCCAGCGGATCGCCTCCCGCAGTACCTCGGGCCGCTCGTCGGCGACCCGGTCCGCCGCCTGTGCCCGAATCACCACCGCGCTCACATGATGTGAGATCACGTCGTGCAGGTCGCGGGCGATCCGGGTCCGCTCCGCGACCGCGGCCCGCTCGGCCTCCACCGCGCGCAGCCGGACCAGTTCGGCGTTCCGCTGTTCGAGCAGGGCGACCGACTTCCGGCGCCGGCGGGCGTCCGCGCCGAGCAGCACCATTCCGCAGATCAGTGCTTCCGCGAACACGAACAGTGACACGTCGATGTACGAGTACAGGCTCGGCACGTCCCGCGGGAGGCTCTGGTACCGATCGCCGCGCAGGATGTCGCGGTTGACGTGGCTGAGGACGATCGCGACCACGGCCGGCAGCCCGATCATCAACCCGGCCAGGCTGCCCATCGTGAAGAACAGACACGTGAAGCGCCGGACGCCGGCCGACGCCGCCAGGTACCCGACGACGAGCAGCGGGACCAGGTGGATCTCCGACTGCAGCGCCGCGTCGCTGATCTCGGGCTGACCGAACATCGTGAGCCCGAGTTGCGCCGCGAGACCGGTGCCCGCGGCGGCGTACAGGAACGGGTACAGCACCGAGACGGCCAGGAGCATCGTGCGCGGAATCCGCCGTACGAGGGCGACCGTGGCGACCAGAAAGACGCCCGTGACGACCGAGACGGCCGGGTTGTGCGGGCGCAGACCGGTGCCGTTGATGAGGTTCAGTACGGCGAACCAGACCAGCCCGATGAGCGCCGCGAGCAGCAGATCCTGCTGCCCCTGCGACAATCGGCGCCAGACTCCCATCATGTCGCCCAGCGTAGTCAGACCCTGTTTGCCAAAGCTTCATCTGCCCGGAGGGGCGGTCTCTCCAACTTTTGGAGGAGGCTCGGCGTCCGAACTGATACTCAGGGGCTACAGATGGGACGTGAGAACGGTCCCTGGGACCGATGCGCCCACCGCCCTGATCCGAAAGGCTGTACCCCATGAGTCACGAGCTGCCGCCGCGTCGGAGTGGTGCGACGCGGACGCGGTTGCTGTCCGTGATCGGTGTGGTCGGGGTCGGTGCTGTCGCCGGGGCGCTGCTGCTGTGGCACGCGCAGGTCGGCGACGTGCTGGGCCTGGGTGCGGACAAGGAGCCGGTGGTGTCGACCGTCGGCGCGCCCGCGATCGGCGGCCCGCCCACCACCACGAGACTGGTGACCCCGACGCCGTCCCGCCGTCCGACGACCCGGACGACGCCGACCACGCCGCCGAAGACCACGACGACGCCCTCCAAGAAGCCCACGAAGAAGCCGACGCCGGTGTCGCGTGAGGAGAGCATCGACGGGCTGTCGCCGAAGCTGAAGTCACGGCTGACGAAGGCGATCGCGGCCGCGAAGGCCGACGGCGTCCGGATCAGCATCACCTCCGGCCGGCGCAGCGCGGCGAAACAGCAGCGCCTGCTGAACGAGGCGATCAAGAAGTACGGGTCGTACAAGCTGGCGACGCGCTGGGTGCTGCCGCCGAAGTACTCCGCCCACGTGCAGGGCAAGGCCGTCGACATCGGTCCGGCGGCCGCCATGACCTGGCTGAACAAGAACGGCTGGCGGTACGGCGTGTGCCGCCGGTACGACAACGAACCCTGGCACTTCGAGGCGCTCACAACGCCCGGCAAGAAGTGCCCGCCGCGGGAACCGCACGCGGTGGCCAAGGCAGATTGATCACAAGGGGGAACCGAGATGACCATGACCTACGCACAGCCTCTCACCCGGCGCTACACCCGCGCCCGGCTCGCCGTACCCGCCTTGTGGCGCCAGGTGATCCGGACCGGCGACAACGCTCCGGACCGGGCCGAGCGGACGACGGCGGAGCCGGATCGCTCCGCGCACACGCAGCTGGAGATCTACGACGGCGTACTGGCCGCGTTCGAACGTCGTGACGAGGTGGCAGCGGTACTGCGGACTTCCGGCGACCGCGCGACCGCCGTACGACGTCTGCGCGAGGAGTTCACCCTCAGCCATCTGCAGGCGACCGCACTGATCGATCTGCCGCTCACCACCGAGTGCCGCGACCGGATCGCCCACCGCGCCGAAGAACTCCGCACCGCCCTCGCCCGCTGACTCTGCGTCCTCCTCGGTGGTCGCGGCGCGCGTGGACCTGCGGGGTTTGCGTGCCGTGGGGAGGATGGAGGGGTGATCACGATGGAGCAGGCCGGACGACTGCGCAAGGCTGGGGTGCTGTGGACACCGGCGGCCGGGGATCGTTTCGTCGTACCGGACCGGGACATGGACGACGACGTGTTCGTGGTGAGCGACATGACCGTCGAGGTGCACGACTACCAGGGCAGCAAGGTGATCGGCTTCAACGGCACCACCGAGTGGGCCCTCGACAGCATCGAGCAACGCGAGGTCGTGTGGCTTCCACGTGAGGAGCAGCTCCGCGCTCTCCTCGGCGCGTACTTCCAGTCCCTCGAATCCACCCCCGACGGCTACCGCGTCACCCTCACCAACAGCACGCACACCTCCGAAGACGCCGAACAGGCCTACGCCGAAGCAGTCCTCCACCTACTCGACGCCTAGGGCACCGCCCGCCAGTACTGCTTCTTGTCCCTGTCCTTCACGCTGTAGCCGAGGTTGGACAGGTCGTTGCGGAGTTCCCGCAGGTCGGCCTTCCCTTTGTCCCCCTGGTCGAACGCCTTGGACCGAGCCCGGAGCAGCGCATTGGCGGCCGGCGAGACATCCGGATCCCCCTCGACCCAGCGCCTGAACTCGGACTCATGCGGGTCACCGGAGTCCGACCACGGATAACCATGCATCCGGAACGCCGCTGGGATCTTCTTGGCCTCGGACTTCAGCTGGTCGTGCTTCTCCCGCGCCAGCTCGCGCGACGCCGCGTCCTGGAGGACGATCTCCTTCCCGTCCAGGAACGCCACCGCGACCTTCACCCGCGGCACCGTCACGGTCTTCTGGTTCTTCAGGAACTCGACCGACTGACTGGTGATCGTGACCTTCAAGGTGTCGTCGAGCGCCATCCCCGCCAGCAGTACGCCGCCCGCCAGCCCGACGGCCACGCAGATCACCACGACCCACCAGCTGTCCCAGGCAGCGATCAGCTTCAGCGGACCCTGGAACGGTACCCAGTCCCGCCCGGCCGCCCAGTCGGCGATCCGCGGCAGGAAGAACCCGAGCACCAGCCCGGCCAGCGGCAGCCCGCCGAACAGCACCGCCTTGTCCGTGGCGGAGTGGCCGATCACCGTGCGATCCGCAGTCGTAGACCCCATGGACCGAACGTAGCGTGACGGCCGGAAACTAAAGTATCGACCGACGGCAACCGAAGGAGCCACGTGACGGACGGGATCTGGCTGCGCTTCCTCAGCGGCCCCGACATCGACGAACTGGGGCTCACCAGGCTGGAGATCGTGGACGCCGTGGAGGACGCGGTCCGCGAGCACGGCGAGGGCCGGACGAGCTTCGAGCCGCGCATGCACCTGATGCCGAACAACGGCGGGATCGGCCACTTCAACGTCCTCCGTGGGCACCTCGACGGCCTCGGTGAGCACGGCATCAGCGGCGTGAAGGTGGTCGGCGACTTCGTCCCGAACTACCAGAAGGGTCTGCCCAGCGAGCTTGCGATGGCGACCCTCTTCGACCCGACCACCGGCGTACCGCTCGCGGTCCTGGACGCGACGATGATCACCGCGGCCCGTACCGGCGCGATGACGACCGTCGGCGCCCGCCACCTGGCCCGCCGGGACAGCAAGATCCTCGCGCACGCCGGCGCCCGCGGTACGGCGTGGTGGAACGTGACGATGCTCGACGACCTGCTCGACCTGGACGAGATCCGGGTGACGTCGCGGCGGCCGGAATCGCGGGAGAAGTTCGCCGCGGAGCTCTCCGCGGAACTCGCCACGCCGGTCCGGGTGTGCGCGACCGCGGAGGAGGCCTTCGACGGCGCCGACGTACTCGTCGAGGCGACCCGTCTGACCGAGCCCGAGCCACTGCTCCGTACGTCGACGGTCCGGCCGGGCGCGTTCGTCGTACCGTACGGGACGGTGTCGGCGGTCGAACTCGATCTGCTCGACCTGATCGACAAGGTGGTCGTGGACGACTGGCGGGAGGCGCAGTCCGGGCGGTTCGGTTCGCTGCGCCGGCACGTGGACAGCGGGCGGCTGTCGCCGGACACGCTGTACGCCGAGATCGGGGAGATCATCGCGGGCCGCAAACCCGGCCGCGAGAACGAGGCCGAACGCACCCTCTTCTGGCACCGCGGCCTGTCCCTGCTGGACGTCGCCATCGCCCACCTGATCCACCGCCGAGCCGAAGCCGCCGACCTCGGCACCATGCTCCGGTTCCACTGATGACCGAGCCTGTGCTGATCCACGGAGCGTCGGACCTCGATCCCGCCTGCCCGGCTGCGATCGAGCTCGCGCCTGCCCTCCTCGACCGCCTGGCCGCGATCCGCGCCGCCGCCCTCGACACCCTCCGCTCCGGCCGGCCCGTGTACGGCGTCAACACCGGCATGGGCAACCTGAGCAAGGTCCGCCTGACCGAAGACGAGCAGCGGGTCCACCAACGCAACCTCCTGTTGGGCAGAGCCGTCGGCGGCCCGCCCTGGCTCCCGCCCGACGAAGCCCGCGCCGTCCTGATCGGCCGCCTGAGAACCTTTCTCACCGGCGACGCGGCCGTCTCGATCGAACTGCTCCACCAGTTGGTTGCCCTCATCAACAACGGCCCGCTGCCGAACATCCCCGCCGAAGGTGCCGGATCCGCAGGCGAGATCATCCCGCTCGCCCACGCCTTCGCCTCCCTGGATCCCGGGCCTAAGGAAGGCATCGCCCTGCTGGCGGGCATCCCCGGCGCGACCGGCCGGGCCGCGCTCCACGCCACCAGAGCGCACCGCTTGGCGGATCAGCTCAGCGCCGTTGCAGCCGGGGCGATCGCTGTCGTCGGCGCCAACCGGGACCCGTACCAGGCGGCCGCGGCGCGCGGGGACGACGTACTGGGCCTCGAGTTCGCACGGCTTCGTGAGTTGGCGGGGCCCGAGCCGGAGCCGCGCAGTTTGCAGGCGCCGGTGTCGTTCCGGGTCGCGGGGCACGTGAACGCCCACGCTCGGCGGACCCTGCAGCATTTGGATGACGCGGTGGATCGGGCGTTCACCGGTGTCACGGACTCACCGGCGTACCTCGACGGCGAGTTCGTCGGCACCGCCGGCTTTCACGGGCTCGATCTCGCCGCGCAGTGCGACCATCTGACGGTCGCGCTGGCCCATGCCGCCGAGGTCTCAGCGGCCCGCCTGCACCGCCTGCTCGACCCCGCCGTCACCGGCCTCACCGCCCAACTCGCCCACGACCCAGGTCCTCAAGCCGGCCTGGTAGCAGTCCACAAACGCGCGGTCGCGACGATCCACCAGCTCCGCCGTTTGTCGTTGCCCACAGCAATCAGTACGACGGAGACGTCCAACGGCCAGGAGGACGTGCAGACCTTCTCCTGGGAAGCAGTCGGCAACCTAGCCGAAGCCATCCGCCTAACCCGCGAAACAACCGCCTGCGAACTCCTCGCCGTACGCCAAGCCTTCACCCTCTCACCCCGCAACATCCCCACCGGCCTCCAAGCCCTGATGCAGTCAGTCGACACCGTCGTACCCCCCATCAACACCGACCGCCCCTTCGGCGAGGACCTGACGAGACTCCTCACTGCAGTGCTCTAACCGATGCTCCAGCCGCTGTCTCCGTCCCGGCGACCTGCAGTCACCCGCGTTTCTTCGAGTCGTGGGTATCGGCGGCCGAACGCAGCCTCGATCCACGACTCGACGTTCCAGGGGCGAACCAAACGCCACGACTCGGCGCGATCCCGACCAGGGCAGGCGTTCCGCCGACGTCTGCTCCACGGGCGGCCGCCGACCGGTGGGGAGTGGGAACAGGCAATGGTGACTGGGGACAGGCAATACCAGGTGCCTACCCGCCATTGCCTGTTCCCGGTGCTGTCTTGTCGGGAAAGAAACCGTCGCGATCTGCAACCTTGTTCCCCGCTGTTCAGGGTTCGCCCCTGGACCGGGCAACAGAGCAGAGCCACACCTGCCCCGCCACGATCTTCCGGGGTACAGCGCTCCCCAAACCGGTTTGGGGACGATCACCTGCCGTTTTTGGGGTGTGGGGCTCCCCGAACTGGTTTGGGGAGCCCAAGCAGCGACGGGGTTTGCCGGGCGGCCGCGCCAACCACCCACACATCGGTCACAAGAGGCGTTCAGCGCTCTCCGGCTAGCGCGTTCTTCAGCATTGGGGTCAGTTTGGGTACGGCGTACTTGATGCCTAGGGGGCCGCCGATGGACATTGCGCTGGAGAATTCTCCGCTGGGGGTGGCGGTGTTGATGACCGGGGCGCCGCCCCAGTAGGCGACGTGGCCGGCTTTGACTGCTGGTAGGGCGTTCCAGATCTTGTCGTTGACGACCGCGGGGTCGAGTTTGCCGGCGCCGTCGAGGGCGGCCATGAAGATCACGTCGGCGTTCAGTTTCGGGGTGAGCTCGGGGGAGATCTTCACGTAGAAGTCGCCGTTCTCCATCGCGTCGATCTGCGGGTTGGTCTTGAACCCGAGTGCGGTGAGCAGCCGCATCCGCGGGTCGGACGGGAGCCAGGCGTTCAGGCTGTTCGCCGAGTACACGCCGGCGGTGATGACCTTGCCGGCGAACTCCGGGTTGGCCTTCGCGGTGTCGGTCAGCAGGGTCTCGGTGTCCTTCACGACCTGCTCGCCCGCGGCCGACGTACCGGTCGCCTTCGCGATCTCGCGGACCTGGTCCTGCCACGGTACGCCGTACACGTTCTTGGTCCCGGCCGGTGCTGCGATCGTCGGCGCGATCGCGTTCAGGGTGTCGAATTCCTTCTTGTCGTTGATCGTGTTGACGTACAGGATCAGGTCCGGCTTGAGCGCCGCGATCTCTTCGAATTTCGGCTGGTAGGACTGGATCAGCTTCGGGGCCGGCCGGTCGCCGAGTGCGGACTTCACCCAGCCGCGCAGTTGCGTGTTGCCGAACCAGTCGGCGCCCCCGACCGGGACGACGCCGAGCGCGATGGCCGCCTCCATGTCGCCGCCGCCGAGTGTCACCACCCGCTGTGGCTTGGACTTGATCGTGGTCGAGCCGTACAGGTGGTCGATCGTCACCGGGAATCCGGCGGTGTCGCCGGTGCTCGCGGCGGAGTTCTTGGTGTCGTCCTGGCTGCACGCGGCGAGTCCGGTGCTCAGGGCGAGTACGGCGATCGCGACGGCCGCGATGGACCGGATACGGGGCAGAGCCATGGCGGCTGGTTCCTCCGAAAGGCGTCAGATGTAGGTAAGCCTAACCTGACTAAGCGCCACCTCCACGAAGGGGTTGATCGAAAAAGCGAGCCGACACGCAGATCGTGGTGAAGTCGCAAGTAGCCCGCGTGGGGGCTGTGTCGTTGGCCTGGTGCGGGGGATCGGCGTCGGTGGAGTGGAGGAGTTCTCTTGAAGCGGTTCGTGGTGCCGCCGAGCTGGCCTTCACCGCCCCGGCGCAACTGGATCCCGCCGAAGACCTGGCGCCCGGATCCGTCCTGGCCGCCGGCTCCGGAGGACTGGCGGTTCTGGGTCGACGCCAAGGGTGAGCCGGTCCTCGGCCCGATCGGGCGGTACGGCGCTCCGTCCCGCCGGGCTGCGTACGCCGCGGGGGCGGCGATGATCGTGTTCGCCGGCGTCAACCTCTGGGCGGTGCTCATGATCGGCCAGTTCAACGGACCGGATGATTCGGCGGTCGTGACCTTCGTCGAGGAATCGCCGAGTCCGGCGGTCAGCTCGACGAGTCCCGCCGTACCGCGGACGACGTCTACTCCGCCGCTCGTGCCGCGGACGATCGTGGTGCCGAGCAAAAGTCCGACGCCCCCGCCGAGCCGCCGGTCGACCAAGAAGCCAACCGCGACCAAGACGACCGAGCGGACCACACCGACACCCACGCCCACGCCGACCCGCACGACCACCAGTACGCCGACCGCGAGGCCGTCCCGTCCGACCAGTCGCCCGTCGACGCGGGACGAACTCCTTCGGCAGTACTGCATCGACCGCGGCATCGACCCGGCCTGGTGTGATCCGGCCAACTGGGAGCAAACGCCCTGATCCCTGTTGACAACCGGGCCGTCCACGCCCATCCTTAACCATATGGTTCTGAAACCACTTGGTTATGAAGACAGATTGACCGGTGTCTTCGCGGCGCTCGCCGACCCGACCCGCCGGGCGATCCTGACCCAGCTCAAGCACGGGGACGCGACGGTCGCCGAGCTCGCGGCGCCGTTCAGCATGTCGCAGCCGGCCGTCTCCAAGCACCTGAAGGTGCTCGAGAACGCCGGGCTGATCAGCCGTTCGCAACGCGCGACGGCCCGGCTCAGTCACCTCGAGGCCGAACCGCTCCGCGCGGCCGTCGGCTGGTTGATGGACTACCGCGCCTACTGGGCGGAGAGCTTCGACCGTCTCGACGATCTGCTCGACGACCTCAAGGAGGAGTCGTGAAGGTCATCGCGGAGCCGGGCGTGCCGCAGGTCGTCATCGTCCGGGAGTTCCGGGCGCCGCGGGAGCTGCTGTTCCGCGCGTACACCGAGCCCGACCTGGTGAAGCGCTGGCTGGGCCCGGCCGGGCTCGAGCTGATCGTCAACCAGCTGGACCCGCGGCACGGCGGCCGCTGGCGGTGGACGCACTACGACGACGAAGGCAAGGGCTACGTGTTCCACGGGCTGTACCACGGGGAGCCGACGCCGGATCGGATCGTGCAGACGTACGAGTTCGACCACGCGCCGGGAACCGTCTACCTGAATCTGATCACCTTCGACGAGGCCGACGGGGTCACCACCCTGACGCAGAACACCGTGTTCTTCGCGGTCGAGGACCGCGACCAGTACGTCGACGGCGGCATGGAGCGCGGTATCCGCGTCTCGATGCAGCAACTCGACGACCTCGTCACCGAACTGGCCGAGGAGGCCCACTCATGATGCTCAACGACAAACAGGCGATCGTGTACGGCGCGGCGGGCCCGATCGGCGGCGCCGTGGCCAAGGCGTTCGCGGCCGAAGGCGCGACCGTCCACCTGGCCGGCCGGACGGCGGAACGCCTCGAGAAGGTCGCGGACGAGATCCGCGCCGCGGGCGGCAAGACCGAGATCGCGGTCGTCGACGCCCTCGACGAACGATCGGTCGACGACCACGCCGCCGCGGTCGGCCGGATCGACATCTCGTTCAATCTGATCGGTCACGTGCAGCACTTCGGTACGCCGCTGATCGACATGTCCCTCGCCGACGTCGAAGGGCCGGTGCGGAACATGCTGCGGACCTTCTACCTCACGTCCCGCGCGGCCGCCCGGCGCATGGTCGAGCAGGGATCCGGCGTGATCCTGACCTTCGGCGGGAACGGCGACCCGATGGCGAACCTCGGCGCGTTCCAGGCGGGGTTCGGCGCCGTCGAGGCGTTGCGTCGCAGCCTGGCGTGTGAGCTCGGTCCGCACGGCATCCGGGTGATCACGTTGCAGACCAACGGCATCCCGGAGTCGAACCCGGACACCTACCCGGAGGACTTCCGTCGCGAGATCGCCGAGCAGACCGCCGCCCAAACCATGCTGAACCGCGCCGCCACCCTGGCCGACGTCGCCGCCATCGCCACCTTCGCCGCCTCCGACCGAGCCGCCTCCATCACCGGCACCGCCCTCAACCTCACCGCCGGCGCCGTCGTCAACTGATGCCCGCGCAGGCAGCATGCATCGGCAGTTGAACAGGAGGTATCGGTCGGCTGAGTAGTGCACCTGAGCGTGATGGTGATCCTGCGTACGGTGTCTCACCGGTGCTCTACCTGTCGAGCTGCAGGCAGAGCGGGCTCAGCTCAGGAAGTCGATCGTCCGGCCGCGTCCGACCGCGGACCGATACACCGGCCAGGCGATCGCGAGGTCCTGCCACGGAAGTCCGACGGGCGCGTACACGGTGACCTCGTCCGCTGACCGGCGTCCCGGCGCGACACCGGTCAGCACCTCTTTGAACGTCGCGGTTGCAGCGTCGGTCGGCAGGCCGACGTTGCCCAAGGCTCCCATCTGTGCGGCGAGCGTGCGATCGTCGACAACCACCCGTGCGGCAGTGAGTAGATCTGCGGACAGCTCAAGCTTCCCCGGCTCGTCAGCACCCAAGGTGGTGAGGTGGAGACCGGGCCGCAGATCGCGGGCCGTGAGGAGCGGCTCCCGGGACCAGGTGGCCAGCACGATGACGTCCGCCTCCGCGGCCACCTCCTGCGGGGTGCTCGCAACCGTGACCGGAATGTCCTGCTGCACAAGGAATTCCGCGGCCCGTTCGGGATCCAGGTCGTGCACCACGAGCCGGTCGACCGCTCTGAGGGCGGCCAGCCCGGTGACGGTCATCGCAGCCTGAGATCCAGCGCCAATCACTCCGACGACCCCTGTGCCTGCGAGTACGTCGGTTGCGAGGGCGGCCGCCACGCCGGTACGCCAGGCAGTAACTGTCGAGCTGTCGAGGACGGCAAGGAGCGAGCCATCGGTCAGATCGTGGAGGCAGACGATGCCACGCAACGCGGGCGATGCCCCGGGGAACTTGGCGTTGACCTTCACGGTGTAGGCCGGGATGCCGGGGATCAGCCCAGGCAAGAGCGCTGTCGCCGTACCGGGACCGGGGAGGTCGGTGCGGATCCGAAGCGGTTCGATGTCGGCGGACTCGCGGAATCCGGCGCGCAGCACGTCGAGGACAGCGGGGAGCTGGAGTGACCGCAGGATGTCCGAGCGAGTCAGGAGGAGGGTCATCAGACGATGTTGCGCTCGGCGCGGGAAATGGAGTGGTCGAAGCGGCGGGCGTTCAGGGGGCTGACGTCTACGAACGGTTCGCGGCGCAGGTAGAGGTCGCGGATCACCTCGCCGACCGCGGGGCCCTGGAGGAAGCCGTGGCCGGAGAAGCCGGTCGCGTAGAGGAAACGAGACGTGGTGTCCGCCTCGCCGATCAGGGCGTTGTGATCGGGTGTCACCTCGTACAGACCTGCCCATCCACCACTCAGCCCAACGTCCAGCAGCGAGGGCGCGCGTCGTGCCATCGCCTCGGTCAGCCGCGGGATCCACGTCTCCGTCCGGTTCAGGTGGAACCCGGGCTCCTCGTCGGGATCGGACATGCCGACCAGGAGCCCGGGGCCTTCGCGATGGAAGTAGAACGTCGTACCGAAGTCGATCGTCATCGGCAACCCGGCTGGGAGACCGGCGATCGCCTCCGTGACGACGATCTGCCGCCGCAGCGGGACGACCGGAAGATCGACTCCGACCAGCTCCCCGATCTGCGCGGACCAGGCGCCCGCAGCACAGATCACCGTCCCGGTTCGAACCTCGCCGCGGTTGGTCCGCACCATCGAGATCTGGTTGCCCACCGCATCGATCCCGAGAACCTCGCAGCCGGTGATCAGGCGCGCCCCGAGCCGGCGGGCGGCCGACGCATAGCCCAGTACGACGGACTCCGGCGTGCAATGTCCCGCGGTCGGCGAGAAGCAGGCCCCGACCAGGCCGTCCGGCGCGACGATCGGCGCCAGCGCCACGGCCTCGTCGACGGAGATCATCCGGGTCGGCCGTCCAGCGGTTTCCTGCAGCCTGTTCTGCAGCTCGGTGCTCTCGCGGAAATGCTCGACCTGCTCCGCACTGTCCAGCAAGAACAGGTACCCGACCCGATGCAGGTCGATCTCCTGTCCAGGCCGGACACCGAACCGTGCGAAAGCCTCGAGACTGCGCGCACCGAGCGCGATGTTCACCTCGTCGGAGAAGTTCGCCCGTACCCCGCCCGCCGCCTTGCACGTCGATCCCGAGCCGAGCTGCCCCTTCTCCAGCAACAGCACGTTCTGTACGCCGGCCTCCGCCAGGTGGAAGGCGATACTCGTCCCCATCACCCCACCGCCGACAACCACTACGTCGGCGGACTCAGGCAGATCCGGTCCCATGACACATCAGGCTATTACGCGGGCCGCCGCGTAGCCTGGCGACTGTGGAGGAGCTTCGTGGGCAACTGAAGGTCTGGGCGCAGAAGTGGCGTTGGTACCAGCGGAATTCGTTGCCGTGGAACCGGGGCCGGATCCACTGGGAGCTGATGCGGCGCGAGGCGTTCGCGCGGTGGCCGTTGCACGGGAACGTGCTGGAGGCGTTGCAGGACGGTCGGCTCGAGGTCGGCGCCAACACGATGTTCGAGCCCAATGTGTGGATCACGACGGGCGACGAGGGGCGCGTGCGGATCGGCGAGGGGACGTTCCTGAACATCGCGGTGATGGTCGCGGCGCTCGACCTGGTGGAGATCGGCTCGCACTGCATGCTGGCGAACGGGTGTTTCGTGACGGACGCCAATCATCGGTACGACGATCCGGATCGGCCGGTGCCGTGGCAGGGGTTCGATTCCAAAGGGCCGACGCGGATCGGCGACAACGTCTGGCTGGGGGCCAACGTGGTCGTCACGAGCGGCGTGACGATCGGCGAGAGGTGCGTGATCGGCGCCAACAGCGTTGTCACGCAGGACATTCCGCCGTACTCCGTCGCGGCCGGCGCACCCGCGAAGGTCCTGCGAGCCGTCACCTATCCGAGTGCCCAAATCTGACAGCGCATTACTGGAGTTGGAAGGTCAGATCGGCCTCGACAGTCTCGGTGTCCATCTGGGCCTTCTGCAGTTTGCCTGAGTAGTCCCAGTTCATGGACTGCCAGCGGGTGAACTGGTCGAGGACCCACACCCCGCTCTGCCGGGAGCCGTTGCCGGACTTCCCGTTCCCGCCGAACGGCAGGTGCGCCTCCGCGCCGGACGTGGAGTTGTTGACGCTCACCATCCCCGCCGAGATCCCCTGCGCGAACCGGAACGCCTTGTTCGGGTCGGTGGTGTAGATCGAGCTGGACAGCCCGTACCCGGACTTGTTGCCCAGAGCAATCGCCTCGTCGAGTGTCGAGTACGGCGTGACTCCCACGACCGGCCCGAACGTCTCGTTCAGGAACAGCTCGTCGTCCGCCCGCACCCCGGCCACGATCGTCGGGTGGTAGAACAGCCCGGCCGCCGGATCGCCGACGAACCCGGCCCGCGGGTTGTCCGCGGTGACCCGGCCGGTCCGGCCGATCACCCGGTGGTGCGCCGCGATCCACCCCAGTGACTTCTCGAACCCGGCCGCGAACTTCTCGTCCAGCAACGGCCCGAACAGCACGTCCTGCGTCGGGTCGCCCATCGCCGCGTCCGCGGTCGCCTGCCCGAAGCGGTCCAGGAATTCGTCGTACACGGACCGGTGCACGATCGCCGTCCCCAAGGAGGTGCACCGTTGTCCCGCCGTACCGAAGCCGGAGAACAGTGCGCCTTCGACGGCCAGGTCCAGCTCCGCGTCCTCGGTGATCACCATCGGGTTCTTGCCACCGAGCTCCAGGCAGGGCGTCTGCAGGTGCCGGCCGCACAACTCGCCGATCCGGGTGCCGACGGCGCTCGATCCGGTGAACCCGACCTTGTTGATCAGCCCGGCCGCCAACGCCTGCTCCAGTCCGGAAAACGTGTCCTGGCCGTCGGCGTACACCACGTTGAACACCCCGGCCGGTACGCCGGAATGCGCGAAGATCTCGTAGAACGCGTCGGAAACCACCGCGGAATATTCCGCCGGTTTCCACACCACGGTATTTCCGCAGAGCAGTGCCGGGACGAGGTACCAGGACGGAACGGCGACCGGAAAGTTTCCGGCGGTGATCACGGCCACTGTTCCGACCGGGCGCCGGAACGTGAACAGTTGCTTGTCCGGCATCTCCGACGGCACGGTCTGGCCGTACAGCCGACGGCCCTCGCCGAGGAAGAAGTCGCAGGTGTCGATGATCTCCTGCACCTCGCCCAGCGCCTCACCCAGAGGTTTTCCGATCTCCCGCGTGACGAGTGCCGCGAGCCGCTCCTTGTTCAGGGTCATCAGCCGGCCCACGTTCGAGATCACCTGGCCGCGCTGCGGTGCCGGGGTCGCGGCCCAGGCGGCCTGCGCGGACCGGGCCGCCTCGGCGGCCCGCACGAACACGTCCGGCCCGGCGCTGCCGACCGTCCCGACGACATCGCTCAACCGTGCCGGGTTGGTCGACGGGGTACGCCGTACCGCTTCCGCCACGCGCTCGCCACCGACAACGGACAGCACCTCACCGGCCATACGGCTACCTCCTCGTAGTGGGTCTCCACCCTAAGTCGGCGGCGGCACTTTCTGGTCCGGGTAGAGGTCGGGGATCGGGATCGGCATCCGCCACAGGTGGGATCCGGGGTGGATCATGCCGTGCCGGACAGCGACGTACCGGAGGAGGCGGAGCGGGCCCGCGATCAGTACGACGGCCAGCGGCAACTCGACCAGGAACGCGCTGAGCAGCGCCTGGGTGAGGTCGCCGCCGCGCTGGCTGGTCATCACGTCGAACCACGCGTCGCAGATCAGCAGCACGCCGGACGCGAACGCCGTCGGGAACACGAACTGCTTGCGCTTCCAGCCGGCCAGCGCGGTCAGCACCAGCATCGTGAGCAGCAGGATGTCGAACCCGACCCAGGTCGCCACCCAGTTCCGCGCGACGTAGTGGCTGGGCAGGGTGATCGCCAGGTACACGGTCCACGGGATCAGGGCGGCTACGCAGACCAGCATCAGAACCGTCCGCCACTTGCGGATCCGGTCGATCGTCCGCCGGGACGGCAGCCCGGCCGGTCGCGGGGCGAGCCGGAGGATGAGCTCCCGCCGCTCCTGCGGTGTCATCGCCGCGATCTCTTCGTCGGTCAGCCGCACGCACCAAGTATGCCTTGTGATTGCATTCACAAGCCGGTATTCTGTGCGGACGGAGAAGCTGTCGACGACGACAGGCGAGGTGTGGCCATGACCAAGCGCAGACCACCGGGGATGAGTAACCAGGAGTGGGTCGAGTCGCAGATCAAGCTCGCCCAGAACCAGGGCGAGTTCGACGACCTGCCCGGTGCCGGCAAACCACTGAAGCTGGCGGACCAGCACGATCCCGACTGGTGGGTGAAGGACTTCATCCGTCGCGAGGACGTCGAGACCGAGGCGCTGCTGCCGCCGGCCGTCCTGCTCCGCAAGGAGAAGCAGCAGGTCCACGAGAAGGTGCGCGGGATGCGCCGCGAGACCGAGGTCCGCGAGTACCTGGCCGACCTCAACAAGCGGATCCGGCTCAGCATCCGCGACACCACCGGACCGGTCGTACCGACGGGACCGGTGGACGAGGACGTGGTCATCGCCCAGTGGCGGATGGAACGCCCTGCCCGCGACCCGCTTCCGCCGCGCACCGAGGAGCACCGCCCGCGCAAGAAGTCCATCTGGCAGCGTTTGTTCAGCTGAGCAGTTCGCGGGCCGCCGTTTCGATGGTCTGTTCGCTGAGCAGTACGTCGTGCGCGGCCGCGCCGAGCGGGACGTACGAGTCGTAGCTCGTCACGCGGGCCAGCCGGCCGGTGTACCCGTGGTCGATCAGTGTGGCGAGGACGCCCTCGGACACGCCGCCGGACCGGCGGGTCTCGTCCGCGACCAGCACCCGTCCGGTGATGTTTGCCTCACGCAACAAGTCCTCGACCGGCAGCGGCGCCAGCCAGCGCAGATCCAGAACACGTATTCCGGAAACCCGTTCCGCAACCCGCAGGCTCATCGGAACGCCGTTTCCGAACGTGACGATGGTCAGTTCGGTCCCGTCGCCGTGCGTCCGGCCGCGCCCGATCGGCACCGGTTCGGACGGGTACGGCGCCAGCCACTGCTCGTCGCCGTCCTGGTACAGGTCGCGGCGGTGGTAGAGCGCGATCGGCTCGAGGAACACGCTGACGGTGCCGGACGACCGGGCCGCCGCCGTACACGCGTGCAGCATCGCGGCGGCGTCGTCCGGACGCGACGGTGAGGCGATCACGATCCCCGGGATGTCCCGCAGCACGCCGATCGCGTCGTCGTTGTGGAAGTGGCCGCCGAAGCCCTTCTGGTACCCGTAGCCGGCGATCCGCAGCACCATCGGGTTCGCGTACTGCTCCTGCGAGAAGAACTTCAGCGACGCCGCCTCGCCGCGCAGCTGGTCCTCGGCGTTGTGCAGGTAGGCGAGGTACTGGATCTCGGGAATCGGCAGCAGACCCGAGACACCGGCCCCGAGCGCGAGCCCCAGGATCGACTGCTCGTCGAGCAGCGTGTCGAAGACGCGGGGCGGCCCGAACGCCTTCTGCAGTCCGCGCGTCACGCCGTACACACCGCCCTTGCGACCGACGTCCTCGCCGAAGACCATCGCCTCCGGGTACGACGCCAGTACGTCGCTGAGCGCGCGGTTGATCGACTGGCTGAGTGTCAACGGCTCTGCAGCAGGCGTACGTTGCGGCAACGCAGCGTCGACCGCATCAGGTGAAGGGAAGCGTAGCGGCGCGGCGACGACTTCCGGCGAGGTGAGCTGGGGGAGGCCCGCGACCTCGGCCGCGATCCGGAGCGCCTCCGCGTGCTTCTCGTCGTACAGCTCGATGACCTCGTCGGCGGTGTAGCCGGCGCCGAGCAGGTAGCGCGCCGTACCGAGCAGCGGGTCGAGCTCCTCGTCCGCGGCCAGCTCCGCGGGAGACCGGTACGCCGTCTCGACGTCGGAGCCCGCGTGGCCGAGCAGGCGGACCGTGCGCAACCGCAGGAACGCGGGCCGGCGATTCCGTCGTACGAAGGTCGCGGCCTCGCGCGCCATCGACAGGGCCGCGTCGAGATCGGTGCCGTCCGCGTCGAAGTACCGCAGGCCGGGACGCGAACCGTACGCCTGCCGGATCCAGCCGTCCGGGGTGCGCACGCTGATCCCGATCCCGTTGTCCTCGCAGACGAGCAGCAACGGCATCGGCAGACCCTGGTACGACGCGTGCAGGGCCGCGTTGATCGCGCCGGTCGCGGTCGAGTGGTTCGCGGACGCGTCGCCGAAGCTGGTCACCACGATCGCATCGGACGGCCACGGGGACGGTACGCCGAGTTTCGCCGACCGGTTCATCGAGAACGCGACGCCCATCGCCCGCGGCAGGTGCGAGGCGATCGTCGACGTCTGCGGGATCACCGACAGCTCGTGCCGGCCGAACACCTTGTGGCGGCCGCCGGCGATCGGTTCGCTGGTCGCCGCGGCGACCCCGAGCAGGATGTCGCGCAGGCCCTCTTTCGAGCCGCACTGGGCGGCGCGGGTCAGGTAGAACGCGCCGGACCGGTAGTGCAGCAGGGCCGGGTCGGTCGGCTCCAGGGCGGCGGCGACGGCCGCGTTGCCCTCGTGACCTGCCGAGCCGATCGTGTAGAAGCCGGTGCCCTGGGACTGCATCCAGCGGGCCGCGAGGTCCGCGTGCCGGCTGCCGAGCTGAGCGTCGTACAGGCCGCGGAGCAGCTCTGCGTCGTGCTCCCACGGGGCCGGGGCGAGGCCGCGGACGCGTTCGGCGAAGGTCCTCATTTCATCCATGATCCGGGATCGCCTCGCCGAATACAGCTCCGCCCACGGGTTGAACAGGTCACCCCGCCGGTCCGGGGAACCGCGCTTGGGGGTTGTTCGTTCTAGCTGCGAGGGGGACTCTGTGGGGTGTGGTGACGGTGAGTGAGCCTTGGTGATGCAGCTTTCCTGGGTACGGCGGGTGGGGATCGCGGCTGGTCTCGGAGTCGGGACGGCCGGCGCGCTCGCCGGCGTACTCCTGCTCGGTCCGCTCGCCGCGTCGATCCTGCTCGTGGTGGTGTTCGTGCTGGTCTGGCCGCTGGCCGCGGTGGTCCGGCATGTCACGGACGATGCGCCGTACGGCTCGGCGGTCCTGGTCGCGGGCACTGCGGCCGTCGCGGTGTTGTGCCTGCCGGGGCTGGTGCGGTTGCTCGCGTGGGGTGCACTCGGAGTGGTGACGGCGCTGATCCTGGCCGCACTGTTCGTGCTGATCGAGTTCGCCGTACCGGATCGGGTCCCGCGTCTGCGCCCGTCGCGTAAGCAGCGCAAGCTGGTGCGTCTGAGCGAGATTCAGGTCGCGGAGGACGAGCAGTTGATCGCGTCGCTGCAGTGTCCGCTGTCCATCGAGGAGCTCTGCGGGGTCTGGTCCGAAACCGCCACGCAGCTCACCCAGGGCGCCGACCTCCGCGACCGGCAGGCCGTCGCCGAGGTCCGCCGCATCTGCCTCGACGAGTTCGAACGCCGCAACCCCGACGGCTTCCACCGCTGGCTGGAGGCCGGCGCTCCCGCCAACCCCGGCCACTACCTCCTGGGCAACCCCAACAACTAGGCTGCCTTCTTCCGGCTCCGGCTGGTCTTCTTCGCGGCCGTCTTCTTCTTCGCTGTGGTCTTCTTGGCCGGCGTCTTCTTCCGCGCTCCCCGGGACTTGCGGGCTTCCTCGACGCTGGCGCGGAGGGCGGCGACCAGGTCGGTCGGGTTCGTCGCCTGCGGCTCCTCCTCGGAGTAGACGATCTCCTTGCCCTGATGCTTGGTCTTGACCAGTTCCTTGACCCGCTCGGTGTAGGTGTCCCGGTACGCCGCCGGCTTCCACTCGCCGCTCATCGCCTCGATCAGGTCGACCGCCATCGACAACTGCTTGCCGGCGCCCGCCTTGCGCGGCAGGTCGCCGAGCTCCTCGTCCGGATCGCGGATCTCGTCGGCGAAGAACATCGTCTCGAGCACCAGAACCTTCTCGTCCGCCCGGATCGTCGCCAGGTACTCATGGGGGTGTCTGACGGTTCCACGCCTACTGCGGGGCACTCGGCACGGCACCTCGCCGCACGGGTGCAAAGGCCACGATGCTCCGCATCGAGACCTTCGCCCCCGCACGCCGAGCTACCGCACCGAGCACCTCCTCGCTACGGCGTGGAACCGTCAGACACCCCCATGCCGCGCATCACGAACTTCGCGATCCCCGCCCGGTTCGTCTTCGCCAGCGCGTCCCGGAGCAGCGCGTACGACGAGGCGTTCTCGGAATCCTTCGGGCCGAGGTAGTAGCTCTTCTGGAAGTGCATCGGGTCGATCTCGTCCAGGTCGACGAACATGTCGATCTCCAGCGACCGTGACTTGCCCGGCGCGATGTCGTCGAGTTCCTCGGGTTCGACGATCACGTACTCGCCGCCGCCGACGTCGTGACCCTTCACGATCTTCTCGTACGGGACCTCGCGGCCGGTGCGCTCGTTCACGCGCTTGTACCGGATCCGGTCCGACGTCCCCTTCTGGAACTGGTGGAAGTCGATCTCGTGCTCGTGGGTCGCGCTGTACAACCCGACCGGTACCGAGACCAGGCCGAAGTTGATGTATCCGCTCCAGATCGCCCGTGCCATCGCCGGCTCCTTTCGCCGCCCCGGCCGGTACCCAGTTCAGAGCCGGTTGTAGCGCTTCCGGGCCTCGCGGCTCTCTTTCTGGGCGTCGCGGGCGGCTCGGCGGGCCTCGTCGAGCTCGGCGCCGACGCGGTGGACCCGGGCCTGTGCCTCGGAGAGCGCTTCGCGGGCGTTGTCGAGCTGCCTGTCCAGCTCCTCGACCTTCGCCTCGGCCGCCTGCGCGACCGCGACCGCCTCCTCGAACGCCTGCTTGGCCAGAGCACGCTCCGCCGCCTCGCGCTCGTCCGCCTCCGCCTGCTTGCGCCGAGCTGCTTCGCGCTCTTCCTCGGCGGTCTCGGTTTCGGCTCGCTGGGCCTTCCGGCGGTCGCGGGCGGCCTGGCGGCGCTCGTCGGTGAGCGGGGTGACGTTGGACGGTTCACCGTTCTCGTCGACGACGCCGAAGCCGACGTGCCGCAGCGCGCTGCTCAACCGGCCCTCACGGACGGCGTCGCCCGCGGCCGGATCCACCAGCGCGGCGTCCAGCGTCTCGCGGAGCTTCTGGCCGACGTCCGCGCTGACCTTCTGACCCTCGTCGGCGGCCAGCCGCGCGGCTTCCTTGGACAGTTTGTCCAGCAGCCGGTGCCGCTTCGGCGTCAGCTCCCGCAGCCGCTCGCCGTCGAGATCGGCGGTCGCCTCCCGGAACTCGTCACCGAGCGCGAGCAGGTCGTCGAGCTCGTCCGACAGCTTGCGGGCGACCAGGTTCGCGATCCAGGCCGCGACCGTCGGCTTGCGCAGCGCCTTCAGCCGGGTCGACCCGAGCGCGTCCCCGTCCGCCTTCAGCTGCTTGGCCAGCTCGTTGCGAGTAGCAATGAAGTCGGCCGCCGGCGCCGCATACACCGCATCCGCCGCCTCCTCGAAGTCCACGAAGGCGACGGTACCCGAATCAGCTGCCGCTGGGACCCCGTTGCACGGCCAGTTCGGTGCGGAGGGTTTCGAGGATGCCGCGGAGCAGGCGGGAGACCTGCATCTGGCTGACGCCGAGCTCGTGGCCGATCTCCTCCTGCGTGAAGCCGTTGCAGAAGCGGAGCTGGAGGATGCGCTTGTCCCGTTCGCCGAGGTTCGCGACCGCGGGCGTCAGGGTGCGCACGTTCTCGACCAGGTCGTAGCCGTTCTCGGCGTCGGCGACCGTGTCCATCAGGCTCGTCCCGCCGTCCGACGTACCGGGTGCGTCCAGCGAGAGCGTGCTGAAGCAGCCGCGGACCGAGGTGGCCTCGGCGACCTCGGCCGGATCGGTGCCCAGCGCTTCCGCGGTCTCCTCGTCGCTCGGCACGTGCCCGAGCCGCTGAATCAGCTCGGGTTCCGCGGCGGCGATACTGCCCTGCATCTCCTGGACGCGGCGCGGCGGCCGGATCGTCCAGGCGCAGTCCCGGAAGTACCGCTTCAGTTCGCCGCGGATCGTCGGCACGGCGTACGACAGGAAGGCCGTCGACGCCTCCAGCCGGTAGCCGTTGGCGGCCTTCACCAGGCCCAGGTACGCGACCTGCTCGAGGTCGTCGGCGTCGACGCCCTTGCTGCGGTACCGGGAGGCGATCGATCTGGCCACCGGCGCGTTCAGGAGGACGACCTCGTCGAGGCACGCCTGGTGCCGGGGGTCGGGGACGCTGTCCGCCTCGAGCAGCAGCTCGTGGGTGGCGTCGGCGATGTTCTGCTTGGTGCGTTCTGCAGTTGCGATCGTCACGGGAGATACCTCGTCGTGTCGTCGTACATGCTGGGTGGCAGGGGCTGAACCACTGGTTCCACCAGATCAAACTCGGCCGGAGCTTTCAAGTACCCGACTGTTACGGGTGCTTGAAACGCTTGTCGCCTGACAGTAACTGTCAGGTTTCAGTGGTTTGCTCTCACTCATGAACGAGTGTTGCGCCGTAGTCGACCTGCGCCAGTACACCCTGCACCCCGGACATCGCGACGCCCTGATCGAGGTTTTCGACACCTACCTCGTCGAGGGGCAGGAACAGACCGGTATGCACATCGTCGGTCAGTTCCGCGATCTGGACGATCCGGATCGGTTCGTCTGGATCCGCGGGTTCCGCGACCTGCCCGCGCGCGCGGACGCGCTGAACGCGTTCTACTACGGCCCGGTCTGGCGCGCCCACGCCGCCGCGGCGAACGAGACGATGATCGACTCGGACAACGCCCTGCTGCTGAAGCCCGTGCGGCTCGGACCCGGCTACCCGGCGCTCGACGCGCCGCGGGCGGACGACGCGACGAGTTCGATGATCGGCGGAGCGGTCTACCACCGCGCCGCCGAGGACGACGGGTTCGTCGAGTTCTTCACCGATCAGGTCGTGCCGGTGCTCGCGGCGACCGGTGCCGAACCGGTCGCGGTGTTCGAGAGCTTGGTTGCCGAGAACAACTTCCCGCAGCTGCCGTTGCGGGACGAGGTGGTGCTCACCTGGTTCGCACGGTTCGCCGACGACACGGCGTACGACGAGCATCGCCGGCGGCTCGCTGACTCGCCGGCCTGGCAGGGGCGTGTGCTGCCCGAGCTGGTCTGCCGGTCGGCGAAACCGGTGCAGGAGTTGCGGCTGCGGCCGACCGGGGGATCGCAGTTCCGGTAAATACGTTGCGGGGCCCGGAACGGCCGGGCATCCTGGGTTGACCGAGCAGCGGCGAATGCTGCCTGGACCTAAGGAGGGCTGACGGATGGCCATCACTGTGCTGCGGCATGTCCGCGTCAGTCTCACTTCTTCGTTCAGGAGCACACCCGTTGTCTACCGAGTACGAATTCACCTCTAACTACTCAGACCTCGAACCGGATCCGTCCGATGCCTTCGTCTTCACCTTCCACTCGGTGGACGAGGACCTGGGGCCGGATCAGCGGTGGTCCACCTGGCTGGACGTCGAGCGCGGTTCTCGCGGCCCGGAACCACGACCCGATTGGGTTGTGACGGAACAGGCGGCGATCGACACCGAGCTCGGCGTCCTCAAAACCGGTAAGGAAGCCGACGTCTTCCTGGTCGAACGGGCCGTCGAAGCCATCGGCGACAACCCGGCGAAATCCTCCCTGCTGGCCGCGAAGCGGTACCGCACCGAGGAACACCGGTCCTTCCACCGCAGTACGTCGTACGTCGAAGGGCGCCGTACCCGCAACAGCCGTGACAGCCGGGCGATGGCGAAGAAGACCGCGCACGGGCGGAGCGTCGCGGCGGGCGGCTGGGCGTACGCCGAATGGGAAGCCCTGAACCGGTTGTGGGTGGCCGGCGTCCCGGTGCCGTACCCCGTCCAGGTGGACGGCACCGAACTGCTGATGGAGTTCATCGACGACGGCGAGGGCGGTGCCGCGCCACGGCTCGCCCAGGTCCGGCCGCCGAAGGAACTGCTCGGTCAGTACTTCGAGCAGCTCCGCGGCGGGATGCGGGAACTGGCCCGGGCAGGGCTGGCGCACGGCGACCTCTCGCCGTACAACGTCCTCGCCCAGGGGGAGCGGATCGTGATGATCGACCTGCCACAGGTGGTCGACATCGTCGGCAACCCCAAGGGCATGGAGTTCCTGCTCCGCGACTGCCACAACATGGCGACGTGGTTCACCAACCGCGGGCTGGAGATCGACGAGCAGGAACTGTTCGCCGACCTGCTCACGATGGTGTTTTGATCGCGCGCTGGAACAGGGGGACGAGTGGGACCAGCTGGTCGGGGTAGGCGTCGACGAGGCCGTCGACGTGGTTGCCTGCCTCGACCCGCTGGTATGTGTGCAGGCCGGTGTGCTTCGCCAGCTGGGCGTACACGTCTGAGTCCTGGGCGATCGGAAGCAGGCTGTCGTACGTGCCGTGGATCGTGATGAGCGGCCTACGGATGTTGCCGGTGAGGGCGATCCTTCTGATGGCCTTGTGGGCTTCGGGGCGTTGGGCGTAGTTGTAGTCGGCTTCGGTGCCGGTGTACGTCGGGTCCAGTTCGGCGGCGTAGATGCGCTGGGTCAGCTTCCAGTAGACGGTGTAGTGGTAGTCCCAGAGGAAGTCCGACCGCGGATCGAAGCCCGCCGCGACGATCGCGGCCGGGTCGTGCTGCTCGTAGCCTTTGATTGCCTGAGGCAAGTAGGTGAAGAGGTTCGGCCCCTTGACGGTCCACAGCGTGCCTTCCAGGTCCACGCCGCGGGTGAAGAGCTCCGGGTGGTTCTCGAGTTGCCAACGCACCAGGTAGCCGCCGTTCGAGAGGCCCGCGGCGATCACCTCACGCGCCGCGTGGCCGTAGTACTGCGAGACCGTGGCGCGGGCGGCGCGCGCGAGTTGCGTCGTACGCACGTTCCACTCGACGATCGCGTCGCCGGGGCGCAGGCCGTCGGTGTAGAACGCGGCGCCGGTGTTGCCCTTGTCCGTCGCGGCGTACGCGTAGCCCAGAGAGAGCACGTAGTCCGAGATCGCCTTGTCGTTCGCGTACTGCGCTCGCACGCCGGGCGATCCGGAGACGACGAGTCCGCCGTTCCACGTCCGCGGCAGCCGGATCACGAACTGCGAGTCGTGGTTCCACCCGTGGTTGGTGTTGGTGTGCGAGTTGTCCGGGAAGTACCCGTCGATCTGCACCCCTGGTACGCCGGATTGCTGCGGCAGACCCGCATGCGTGAGGCCGGCGTAGTCGGCGGGATTGGTGTGGCCGGACGCGACTGTTCCGGCCGTGGTCAGGTCGTCCAGGTGCGCGACCTGTTGGTACTCGGCACCCGGGACGCGAACGGCACGGTGAGCTTCGGCCGGCACGGTTACACCTGCGAGCAGGACAGTGGCGGTGAGCAAGCTGAGGAGACGGCGCATGCGGTCACGCTAGGAGCCGCCCCTCTGCTCGGACATCGGATCGGAGCACACAAGAACTCCTTCCGCAGTGGTCCTTCAGGACACCGCTTTCAGGACACCGCCTTCGCGGCCGCGCGTCCCGCCGTACGGCCGGTGAACAGGCAACCGCCGACGAACGTGCCTTCCAGCGATCGGTAGCCGTGGATGCCGCCGCCGCCGAACCCGGCGACCTCACCGGCGGCGTAGACACCGGGGAGCGGGGTGCCGTCGTTCCGCAGGACGCGCGACTCCAGATCGGTCTGCAGACCGCCCAGCGATTTGCGGGTCAGGATGTTGAGCCGGACGGCGATCAGCGGGCCGGCTTTCGGGTCGAGGATCCGGTGCGGGGACGCGACCCGGATCAGCTTGTCGCCGCGGTAGTTGCGGGCGCCGCGCAGTGCCGTGATCTGCAGGTCCTTGGTGAACGTGTTGGTCAGCTCCCGGTCCCGCGCGACGATCTGCCGCTCGAGGTCGTCGAGCTTGATCAGGTTGTCGCCGGTCAGGTCGTTCATCCCGCGGACCAGGTCCGGAAGGTTGCCGCGGACAACGAAGTCGGCACCCTTGTCCATGAAGGCCTGCACCGGCGCCGTCGCTCCGCCGCGGGCCCGGCCGAGGACGCCCTTGACGTCCTTGTTGGTCAGGTCCGGGTTCTGCTCCTGGCCGGAGAGCGCGAACTCCTTCTCGATGATCTTCTGCGTCAGCACGAACCACGTGTAGTCGTACCCGGTGGTCATGATGTGCTCGAGCGTCCCGAGCGTGTCGAACCCGGGGAACAACGGCACCGGCAGCCGCTTCCCGGTCGCGTCGAACCACAGTGACGACGGCCCGGGCAGGATCCGGATGCCGTGCTGCGGCCAGATCGGGTCCCAGTTCTGGATGCCTTCGGTGTAGTGCCACATCCGGTCCCGGTTCACGTACCGGCCGCCGGCCTGTTCGGTGATCGCGAGCATCCGGCCGTCCACATGGGCCGGGACGCCGCTGATCATCCGCCGCGGCGGCTCGCCCATCCGCTTCGGCCACTGCGACCGGACCAGGTCGTGGTTGCCGCCGATCCCGCCGGACGTGACGATCACGGCCTGTGCGGTGAGGCTGAAGTCCCCGACCTCGACCCGCGAGCTCGACACACCCCGCAGTACGTCGCTGGGCTCGAGCACCTTGCCCGCGACACCGTCGACCACGCCGCCCGTCACGGTCAGCTCGTCCACCCGGTGCCGGAACCGGAACTCGACGAGCCCCTTCCCGACGGCGTCCCGCACGCGGCGCTCGAACGGCGCGACCAGGCCCGGGCCGGTGCCCCAGGTGATGTGGAACCGCGGCACCGAGTTCCCATGCCCGTCTGCGTTGTACCCGCCGCGTTCCGCCCAGCCGACGACCGGGAAGAACCGCACACCTTGCGCATGCAGCCACGGACGCTTCTCGCCGGCCGCCCAGTCGACGTACGCCTCGGCCCACTGCCGCGCCCACTTGTCCTCGTCGTCCAGCCGGTCGAACCCGGCCGAGCCGAGCCAGTCCTGCATCGCCAGCCCGTGCGAGTCCTTGATGCCCATCCGGCGTTGTTCGGGAGAGTCGACGAAGAACAAGCCGCCGAACGACCAGAACGCCTGGCCGCCGAGCGACGCCTCGGGTTCCTGGTCGAGCAGCAGTACCTTCCGGCCCGCGTCGGCGAGCTCGGCGGTCGCAGCCAGTCCAGCGAGCCCCGCCCCGACGACGATCACATCAGCGTCCATGCCGACATGTATAGCGCACTTGGGAAGATGGAGCGGTGACGATCCTTTCTGTTCAAAACGTCGTACTTCCTGCAGCTTCGATCGGTCCGGAGAACCCGCTCGCGCCGCTCAGCACGCAGCGCGAGCCGCACCAGGTCGAGAACCTCGCCGACCTCCCCGCCGACCTTCGGGACAACATCGAGTACGGGCGCCTGCACAGCCCACTGCCGTGCCTGAACCAGGACGGGTACGACCGCACCTTGGCCGAGACCGCGCTCCCGGCGCTCGTGCTGGAGAACGACCACGTGCGCGCGACCGTCCTGCCGACCCTCGGCGGCCGGCTCTACTCGCTCGTCCACCACGGCGAGGAGCTGCTCTACCGCAACCCGGTGTTCCAACCCGCGAACCTCGCGCTGCGCAACGCCTGGTTCGCCGGCGGCGTCGAGTGGAACGTCGGCAGCACCGGCCACTGGACCGGGACCTGTGCGCCGATGCACGCCGCCCGCCTCGAAGGTCCGGACGGTACGCCGATCCTGCGGCTGTGGGAGCTCGAACGCACCCGCAACCTCGTCACCCAGCTCGACTTCTGGCTCCCGGACGACTCGGAGTTCCTGTACGTCGGCGTACGGCTGCAGAACCCGTCCGATGCCGAGGTCCCGGCGTACTGGTGGTCGAACATCGCGGTCCCGCAGTCGCCGGACCGTCGGGTGCTCGTACCCGCGGACCAGGCGTGGCAGTTCGGGTACGGCCGGACGCTCGATCTGGTGGACGTGGCAACGGATCTGACCTATCCGACCCGGCACCCGCGGGCCATCGACTACTTCTTCGAACCGCTGGCGGCGGAGCGGTCGTGGATCGCGTCCGTCGACGGTTCGGGCAACGGGTTCGTGCAGGCGTCGACCTCGCGGCTGCAGGGCCGGAAGCTGTTCGTGTGGGGTCAAGGGGACGGTGGACGGCGGTGGCAGGAGTGGCTGTCACCCGGTCTGGAGGGCGAGGGGTACGCCGAGATTCAGGCAGGGCTCGCTCGTACTCAGATGGAGCACCTGAAGCTGCCCGCCCGCGAGGAGTGGCACTGGTTGGAGGCGTACGGACGGCTGTCGATGGACGCCGGTATCGCGCATTCCCAGGACTGGAAGGCAGCACGGACTGGAGGTGCTGCGGCGTTGAGGCCGTTGCTCGACGAGCTGCCGGCGCGTGAGCAGACGTGGTTGGGCGTAGCTGATGCTGCGCCGGTCGAGCGGCTTGCAGTGGGGTCTGGGTGGGGCGCGTTGGAGCTCAAGCGCACCGGGTGGGCAGTGTCGGACGGTACGCCGTTCGACGCGGACACGATGACGGCGCGGGAGGAGGCGTGGCTGCCGCTGCTCGACGGGCAGTTGCCGGTGACTGACGACGTACCGGACGGGACTCTGGTGGCGTGGCGGGAGCTGTTGGAGGCGGCTGACGACAACTGGCTCGTCTGGTACCACCGGGGCGTCGCGCGGCATTACGCCGGCGATGTGGACGGTGCGATCGAGGCGTGGCGGGAGTCCGGGGACAACCCCTGGGCGCTACGCAACCTCGGTGTAGTCACGGGAGACCTGGAGTACTACGAGCGCGCCGTCGAGCTCCTGCCCGACCTGGTGCCGCTGGTCGTCGAAGCGGTCGCGGCCGCGCTCGACACCGACGTCACGCGGGCGGAGCGGATGCTCGAGCGCGCACCCGACGACCCGCGGATCCAGCTGCTGCGCGTCCGGCACGCACTGGAGACCGGTGACCCTGCCAGAGCGCACGAACTGCTTGCTGCGGGTATCCAGCTGGCCACGGTCCGGGAGGGCGCGAATCCGCTCACCGACTACTGGCTGGCCGCCGAGGAGGCACTTGGCACACAACGGCCAGTTCCGCCGCGATACCAGTTCGGAATGGGCGGAAACTGACAACTTCAGGTCAACTCTACCTCTAGAAACACCGCTCCACCGGACTCTACTATGGTCCTGTAGAGAAGTTTTTGAATTACATGGAACCAAGTGGAGTCCGGTGGCGTCCCACCGGGTGAGCGGCAAAAGCCGCGCAAGGCAGTTTCGACAAACGACCGCGTCGCTCGCGGGCGACGCGTCGGGGGTGAGTGCCATGTTGACGATCGTTGTACTCGGTGGGTTCGGCCTGGTGCTGGTGGTCGCGGCCTTCATCGTGACCGAAGTTCTGGCCGGTCTTCGGCCGTCCCAGATCCCCACCGGCACGGAAGAGAAGACCGCGGGACGAGTGATCCGGGTGCGTGGCCCGGTCCGCGGCCAACTGCAGAGCGGTGCCCCGGCGATCTACACCGAGGTCATCGTCGAGTACTACACCCGCCGGGGTGAGGGACCGTACGAGGTCGCTCGCAAGTTCCCGGTCGGGAGCAGGATTACTTACGCCAAGGGTGACCGGGTGATCGTCGCGTACGACGTCCGGACCCCACGCCGGGCTCGCCTGGCCGGCCGGGTCAGCCACTGGCCGGCCCTGGGCCTGCCTTCCGCGGCCTGACGGTTCACCTGCTTGAGCCTCCTCTCCGGCTCAAGCAGGAAGATGCGGGGCGAGCAGGTTGTAGAGCACCGGCCGGCCCTGATCCAGAACGTACTCCGCCTCGTCCGCGGACAGCCGGTCCGCCAGGTGGGCCAGCGCCTCGCCCATCGTGATGCTGAGCGTCACGGCCAGGCGAAAGTCCCGCGAGTCCCGCGCGCCGAAGCGCGCCGCCAGCAGTTCCGCGAACTCGCCCGCGTGCTGGTCGTCGAACTCGCCCGGCTTCGCCTCCAGCTCCGGATCGCCGAGCCCGCTCAGCACGACCGCCCTGAAGCCCGGATCGGTCCGGTGCATCTCCCGGAACGTGTCCAGCGTGACGTCGACCGCCGCCCGCCAGCTCGTCACGTCGGCCAGCCGCTCGCGGACCGCGTCGGTGTAGCGCGCCTGGTTCCGGCGTTCGATCGCCTGGATCAGGCTGCGCTTGTCCGGGAAGTAGCGGTACACGCTGCCGACCGCGATCTCGGCCCGCTTCGCGATCCCACTCGTCGACGCCGCGTCGTACCCGCGTTCGACCACCTCGGCACAGGCCGCGTCCAGGATCCGCTCGACCTGCCGGCTCGCCCGGTCCTGGGTCGGCGTCCGGCGCAGCGGATACGCCCCCGAAGTCACCATTCATTTATTGTCCACGCTCCGGGGGGACAACGTTGCCACCTCTTTGTGACAGATTGCCGACAGTTGCTCAAGAGGAGGGGAACTTCGTATGCGCATCAGCAAATCCGCCGTTGTGGGGCTCGCATCCGTCGCGCTGGCTGCCTCCGGGGTCGCCGGTACGGCGCTCACCCGGGAGGACTCGGCCGCCGCGGAGAGCGGTTCGGGGTTGCGGTTCAACCAGGTCCAGATGATCGGGTCGCACAACTCCTACCACCGTGAGCTCAGCCCGGCCGAGCAGAAGGTCCAGCAGGCCCAGAACCCGGGCTCGGTCGACCTCTGGTACTCGCACGCGCCGATCACGCAGCAACTGGAGGACCAGAACGTCCGCACGCTCGAACTCGACCTGCTCCCGGACCCGGACGGGGGCCTGTACACGTACCCGCTGATCCGGAAGCTGACCGGGCAGGGGCCGTTGACCGATCCCGCGATGGCGAAGCCCGGGATCAAGGTCATGCACATCCCGGACTTCGACTACAACACCACCTGCGACACGTTCGTGCTGTGCCTGCAGCAGGTGAAGTCCTGGTCGGACCAGCACCCGAACCACGTGCCGATCACCATCAACCTCGAGCTCAAGCAGTCCGACCCGAAGGTGGTCGCGGCCGGTGGCGTCCAGTCGCCGCCGTGGGACGCCGCCAACCTGGAGGGTGTCGACCAGGAGATCCGGTCGGTGTTCTCCGAGAAGGACCTGCTGACGCCGGACGACGTCCGCAAGCCCGGCCTGACGCTGGAGCAGTCGGTCCTGACCAAGGGCTGGCCGAAGCTCGACGACGCCCGTGGCCAGGTGCTGTTCTACTTCGACAACGGCGGCCCGGGCGCGATCCGCGACCTCTACCGGACCGGCCACCAGAACCTCGAGGGCCGGGCCGTCTTCACCCGTGGTCCCGAGGGCGAGCCGGACGCGGCCATCACCCAGGTGAACGACCCGCGGGGCGCGAACCAGGCAGAGATCCAGCGGCTCGTGGCGAAGGGGTACCTGATCCGGACCCGGTCGGACGAGCCGATGGCGACGATCCGTGACAAGGACTACACCCGGCTCGGGATCGCCCTGGCCAGCGGTGCGCAGGTCGTGACGACGGACTGGCCGGTCGCCGGTATGGCCGCGCGGTACGACAGCGACTTCGTCGCCAAGCTGCCCGGGCACACCGCCGTACGATGCAACCCTGTGACAGCACCAAAGTGGTGCCGTGGAGATGTCGTCGGAAGGTGATGTGAAGATGTCGGAGCACGTGGTCGACGTGAGCTGGAGCCGTGGTGAGCACGAGTTCACCTATGACACCTACGACCGCGACCACGAGTGGCGCTTCGACGGCGGCATCACCGTGCCGGGCTCGGCGAACCCGAAGTACCTGGGCAACCCGGGCCCGGTCGACCCGGAGGAGGCGTTCGTGGCGGCGCTGTCCTCCTGCCACATGCTGACGTTCCTGGCGATCGCGGCCCGCAAGCGACTGGTCGTCGACGCGTACGACGACCACGCGGTCGGTGTGATGGCGAAGAACCCCGAGGGCCGGCTGGCGATCACCGAGGTGACGCTGAACCCGAAGATCGTCTGGAACGGCGCCGAGCCGGACGCCGAAACCATCGAGCGGATCCACCACCTCGCCCACCAGGAATGCTTCATCGCGAACTCGGTGACCACCGAGATCACGGTTGCTTCCAGCAAGTAAAAACCACCCGCCGATCGGCCTGAACCTCGCGCAAACGGTGTCAGGACAATCGGCGGGTGGTGGGTGCACCTCTGTGGCGGTGCACCGGTAACGGATCCGGGGGCGCTTCGCACGGGGGCGCCTCTGCGTTTGCTGTGCGACTTCCGTGCGGTCTGGCTCGGTGGGCCAGACCGTCCGGGTGCGCCGCCCGGGTCCGTTCGTCCGGCTGGCGCCTTACTGCTCGGCGGCGGCGTCGGTCCGGTCGTCTGGGGTCGGGGTGCTGCCCATGCTGTCGACGGCCAGCAGGTCCTCGAGCTGGCGGACCTGCTCGGTGGCCATCGTGGTCATCAGTCGGTGGATCGTCATGCCAGTGAGACGCCGGAGTCCGGAAGGTATGACGGGAATCCGCGATGTGACCTGAGTCACGCGGGATCGGCCTACTTCTCGTCGAGCCCGTCCGGACGGAGCGGAACGAGCGCGCGAGCGTCGTCGTACGACGTACCGGTCAGCTCGAGCAGGTCGATGATCGTGGAGCGCAGCTGCCCCAGGACGACGACCGCGGACAGCCCGACCGGCAGCGGCATCTCCGCCGTACGTCGTCCCAGCTCGCCCAGCACGCGGTGGGCGGCGACGTCGGCGGCCGGCTCGAACAAGGACTCGCCGATCAGACGGGTGCCGTCGGCGAGGCGTTCGAGCAGCATCGGGTACTCGTCGGGCATCCGCTCGTCGCGCCACACCGACACCGCGCACCGGCGTACCAGGACGCGCGTGTTCCGGATCGCCCGGTCCAACGGTACGACGAGATCGGCGATCTCCTGGACCCGCCCGCGGTGCCGGCGCCGGAACGGCGAGAGCCGGACGACCGCGACCCCTTCCTCGGCGGCGCTGCGCAGGTCGTCCAGCCGGGAGTCGCTCGCGCGGGCGCGGCGGAGCGCGTCGGTGACCGCCTCCTCGTCGCGTGCGCGCAGACCGTCGGCGGTCTCGACCAGGATCTCGGACAGCTCGTTCAGGACCCCGGACGCCTGTTGCCGAGGACGCCTGATGGCCGCGGCCGGGGCGATCGTGGCGGCCGCCAGCGCGACCAGGCCGCCGAGCGCTGCGTCCTGCCAGCGGCTGAAGCCGGCGCCGGGGTTGGGCAGCAGCGTGGTGACGATCGCGGCCTGGACGCCCGCCTGGGTGGTCATCAGGTTGCCGGCGCCGAGCAGTACGGCGACGCTCATCGCGAGCGCGATCACGAAGACCAGTTGGGTGATGCCGGTACCGAACGCCTTCACGAACAGATCGCCGACGCCGACGCCGACCGCCACTCCGACCATCACCTCGGCAACCCGGCGGAGGCGCTGACCGAAGCTGAACCCGAGACAGACCATCGCGGCGACCGGTGCGAAGAACGGTTGCTTGTGGCCGACGACGTAGTGCGCGAGCGCCCAGGCGACACCGGCCGCGAGTGCGCACTGGGCGATGAAGAAGGCGCGGCTGCGCCAGCGTTCGATCCGCCGGCGGATCGAGGCACGGGACCGCCGCGCGGCCTGCGGCGCGATGTCGTCGCGCAGTTCCCGCAACTGGTCCAACGTCAGCCTGACCGGATCCACGCGCCCCATTCTGCGCGATAGGTGCGCCAGCTTGATTCATCGGCGCTCTGCGGTTCACTGTTGCCTCATGACGGAGAACAACCGCGAGGACTACGGCAGCTACAGCGTCGACGACGAGGATCAGCTGCAGGCCTCGGACACCCTGAACGACCGGGGCGTGGAGGATCTGCTCGACGAGGGGTACTCGCCGCCGGAGAAGTGGTCTGCGGGCGAAGGCTTCGGTACGACGGCCGACGAGGCGCTGCAGGGCGAGACGCTGGACCAGCGGATCGCGCAGGAGGTCCCGGACGTCGACCCGTACGCCGAAGAGGGTGAGGACGTCGGCGGCCCGCAGGTCGGCGCCGAACGCTCCGGCCGCCTGGTCGCCTCCGACGAGGGCGCGCGCAGTGACGACGACAGCGAGCTGTACGCCGAGGACGTCGGCATCGACGGCGCCGCCGCCGGCGCGGAGGAAGCCGCCGTCCACGTCGTGGACGAGGAGTTCGAACTCGAGGACGACGACGAGCAGGACCTGGAGAACTACCGCGACGTCGACCTGGGCGACGTCGGCGACCTGGAGGACTGACCTACCTGCGGGTGACCGTGATTTCGGCGCCGTGGCGGGGGACGAGGGTAACGTTCTTCGCCTGGGCCGGTTCGGGTTTCGGGTGCGGGGCCTGGAAGTTGTAGGCGCTGAGGGCGGCGCGGAGGATCTCGGTGCCTTCCATCAGCGAGAATCCGGCGCCGATACAGCGCCGGGCTCCGCCGCCGAACGGCATCCACGTACCCGGCGCGGGCGGATCGTCGGACAGGAAGCGTTGCGGGCGGAACTCTTGCGGCTGCGGGAAATGCTCCGCGTCCCGGTGGACCAGCCCGATCGCGGCCATGATCGTCGTACCGCGGGGAAGCCGGTAGCCGGCCACGTCGGTGGTCTCGGTGAGACGCCGGCCGACCTGGTAGACGACCGGGTGCAATCGCAGCGCTTCCTTGACGATCGCGTCGAGTTCGTCGTCGGCGCCGGTGTCGGCGGCGCGCTGGCCGAAGTCCAGCTCCGCCGGCCGGCGCGCCAGTTCGTGGAACGCCCACGCCATTGCGGTCGCCGTCGTCTCGTGCCCGGCCAGCAGCAGCGTCACCAGCTGATCCCGCAGCTCCACGTCCGACCAGTTGCCGGCACCAAGTAGCCGGGACAGTACGTCGGTGCGCCCGGCGTACGTCTCGCGGCGCGCGGCGATCTCGTCGTACAGGATCTCGTCGACCTGCTTCTGGGTGTCCAGGTACGTCTTCCACGGCCGCACCCGGAGCAGCGGTGGGTAGAAGCCGCCGAGCATGATCACCGGCGGCACCGACACGATCTTGTCCAGCAACGGGCGCAGGGTGTTCAGCCGGTCCACGTCGGTGACGCCGAAGATCACCTGCAGGATGATCTCCAGGGTCAGGTTCCGCATCCGGTGGTGCACCTTGAACGGTGTCCCGACCGGCCATTTGGCGACCTCGGCCTGGGCGAGTTCGAGCACCATCGCGGCGTACCCGCGCAGCGCCGCGCCGGAGAACGCGGGCATCAGCTGCTTCCGCATCCGCACGTGGTCCTCGTCGTCGAGCAGCAGCAACGAGTGCGAACCCATGATCGGCTCGAGCACCGTGTTCCCCTCGCCGGCGTGCATCACCGCGGGCGGGCTGCCGAACACCTCCCGGATGTGGTCGGGCCGGCTCAGTACGACGCACACGCGGCTCGACGGCACCAGGCGGATCGTGAACACGTCGCCGTACTTCTCCCGCATCCGCGGGAAGAACGTCCTGCGGTGACTCGCGAACAGCACGGTCTGCGCGAGGGTCGGCAGCTTCGGCCCGGGCGGCAGCGTGCGGGCCGTCTGACGGTCGAGCGTCCGGGAACCGAGCAGAGGAGTCGGAGCCATACCTTTCACGCTACGTCAGCCGGGTGAACCGTTGTCGATCACTGGGCATCGAATGCGACAAGCGCTGCGACGCCCGGCAAACGGCAGCTCGACAGTACGTATACGTCTACTACCTGCCACCCGCACCGGGCAGCAGTCCGGATCGCCGGACAGTGGACGTATACGTACTGTCGACCTGCACAACCCACAGCACAACCGAGCCCCTGTGCCAGGGAAATGGGGCGACGGCCCGCCCGGGGAGGGGTTGGGCGGGCCGTCGCGGGTGGGGTGGGTCAGGAGCGGGTGAAGCGGAGGGTGAGGATCTGGAAGGGGCGGAGTTCGAAGGTGACTCCGTTGTCCGTCAGGTCCCGGTCCGCCAGGCGGCGTTCGAGGAGGTCGACCTCGGTCACCGACGCCGCCGCGAAGGACGGTGTGACGGTGGCGCGCGAGCGGCCGCCGCTGGACTCGTACAGCCGGACGATCACGTCGCCGGACTCGTCGTCGGCCAGCTTGAGCGCCTCGACGATCACGTTGTCGTTGTCGACGGCAACGATCGGCTCGACGCCCGCGGCGCCGTTGACGACCCGCTCCGGCAGGTTGATCCGGTAGCCCTCCTCGATCGCCTCACCGATCCCGGCGCCGACCACCAGTGCGTGGTTCACGACGTGCACGCCCTGGTCGGTCTGCGGGTCGGGGAACCGCGGCGCCCGGATCAGCGAGGTGCGGATGGTGGTCGTCGTACCGCCGTCCTCCCGCGCGGTCCGGTTGATGTCGTGGCCGTACGTCGAGTCGTTGACCACGGCAACGCCGTACCCCGGCTCGCCGACGTGCACCCAGCGGTGCGCCGCGATCTCGAACTTCGCCGCGTCCCACGAGGTGTTCTGGTGGGTCGGCCGGAAGATGTGCCCGAACTGCGTCTCGGACGCCGACCGGTCCGCGTGCACGTCGACCGGGTACGCCGCCTTCAGGAACTTCTCCGACTCGTGCCAGTCCATCTCGGTCTCGATGTCGACCCGCTTGGTGCCCGGGCTGACCCGCAGCGTCTGGGTGACGGTCGAACGGCCGAAGGACCGCTTGACGACGACGGTCACCTCGTCGTCGGCGCTGCTGAAGTCGACGCTGTCGACCTCGGTCACGTCCCGGACGTTGTTCTTGTAGAACGAGTCGACGTCCCACGCGTCCCAGTGGTTCGGGGTGTCCACGTGCAGCTGCAGAAGGTTGCCTGCGGCACCTGGTGCGATGACCTCGCGCTGCGCCTCGACGTCGTACAGGGAGGTGATCAGGCCGCGCTCGTCGACGGTGACCCGGATCAGGCCGTTGTCGATCACGCCGTTCTCGACGGTGACCGCCTGGCCGGCCGTGGTCGCGACGCCCGCGCCCAGACCGGCGACGCCGTTGCGGCTGTGCGGCGCCGCGTTGAAGACGATCTGCTCCGAGCCCTCGCCGGCCAGCGCCTGCTGCGCCCGGGAGATGATCGCGTCCAGTTCGTCGGCGAGCTTCGCGTACGTCCGCTCGGCCTCGCGGTGCACCCACGAGATCGAGGAGCCCGGCAGGATGTCGTGGAACTGGTGCAGCAGCGCGACCTTCCACAGCCGGTCCAGGTCCTCGTACGGGTACGTGTCGAGCTTGCCCGCGACGACGGCCGCGGCGCTCCACAGCTCGGCCTCGCGGAGCAGGTGCTCGCTGCGCCGGTTGCCCTGCTTCGTCTTGGCCTGCGAGGTGTACGTCGCCCGGTGGATCTCCAGGTAGAGCTCACCGGACCAGACCGGCGCGTGCTCGTGGTACTCCTCCTCGGCCGCGGCGAAGAACTCGGTCGGCGACTCGATCGTCACGCGCGGGGAGGACTCCAGGTTCGCCACCCGGCGCGCGGTCGCGACGAACTCGCGGGTGGGGCCGCCACCGCCGTCGCCGTACCCGAACGGAACCAGCGACCGGGTCGCGGCGCCATTCTCCTGGAAGTTCCGCTGCGCGTGCGCGAGCTCGCGACCGGACAGGTCCGAGTTGTACGTGTCGATCGGCGGGAAGTGGGTGAACACCCGGGTCCCGTCCAGGCCCTCCCACCAGAAGGTGTGGTGCGGGAACTTGTTCTCCTTGTTCCAGGAGATCTTCTGGGTCAGGAACCACTTGGAGCCGGACAGCTTCACCAGCTGCGGCAGGGCCGCGGTGTAGCCGAACGAGTCCGGCAGCCAGACCTCCTGGGTGTCGATCCCGTACTCGTCCAGGAAGAACCGCTTGCCGTGCACGAACTGCCGGGCCAGCGCCTCGCTGCCGGGCAGGTTGGTGTCGGACTCGACCCACATGCCACCGACCGGAACGATCGTGCCCTCGGCGACGGCCTTCTTCAGCCGCTCCCAGACCTCCGGGTAGTTGTCCTTCACCCAGGCGTGCTGCTGGGCCTGCGAGAACGCGAAGACCAGCTCCGGGTACTCCTCGGCCAGCGTGGCAACGTTGGACACGGTCCGGGCCACCTTGCGGCGGGTCTCCCGGAGCGGCCAGAGCCAGGCGGAGTCGATGTGCGCGTGCCCGACCGCGGACAGCTGGTGCGCGCTCGCGTGCGCCGGCCGGCTCAGTACGTCGGTCAGCTGGGCGCGGGCGTCCGCGGCGGTGCCGGCCACGTTCTCGTAGTCGAGCGCGTCCAGCGAACGGCTGAGCGCCCGCAGGATCTCCTTGCGGCGCGGGTCCTGCAGCGACAGCTCACGCTGCAGGCTGTCGAGCGCCTCGAGGTCGAGGATCAGGTCCCACACCTCGGCGTTGAACACGGCCAGGTCGGCGCGGGTCAGCTGGTAGATCGGGGTCTCACCGAGCTTGGCGCCGATGTCGACCTTCGCGTAGGCGTTGTCGAGCGGGATCTCCGGGTTCGCGGCGCCCTCGACGTAGAACTCGATCCGGTCGCCGGGCGAGGCCGCCGTACCGTCCGGGCCGAGGATCGACAGCGGGGCGTAGGTCTGCCGCGGGTGCAGGCCCTTCAGCGGCTTGCCGGAGGTGGTGTGCACCAGGCCCTCCGCGGAGAAGCCCGGGCCGCCGCTGAAGCCGAGGTCGATGACCGCCTCGATCTCGCTGCCGGCCCACTCGGCCGGCACCTGACCGCTGAACTTGAACCACGCGGTGCCCCAGGCCGGGCCCCACGGGAGCCCGATCTCGGCCGGTTCGTAGGTCTGGGCGAGCGCCTCGGCGGGGGACACCGGCTCACCGGGTGCGTGCCACACCTCGATGTCCAGCGGGACCGCCGCGCCGTAGATCGCGGGGCGGAGCCGCTCCCGCAGGGCGCGCTTCAGCCGCTCCTCGATGAGTTGACGGTCGTCGTGCACGAAATCAGCCTCCGGGAAAGGATCCTCACGCGGCCGACGGGCCGCACCGATGACAACGCTGTCACACCAACCCTGCATGCGTCCAGACGCAGTTTCACTCTCGCTGTGTGGATCTCTGTGAGTAGCGGTTGAGTTGCGGGGCGCCGACACGGCTACCCGCTCGGCCTCATTGTTGTCTAGGTTGTCTGCATGGAACGCCCCCGCCTGCTGACTCCTGCCCGGCCGACCGGTCTGACCCGCCGCGGGTTCCTCGGCTTCGGTGCCGCCGCGGCGTCGGGACTGCTGCTGCCCGGCTGCTCGCGCGGCCGCGCGGACGAGCCGGCGCCGTCGGAGGCCGGCGTGTTCTCGACCGGGAACCTGAACGGCGTCTACAACAAGTTCGGTACGGCGCTCAGCGCGCTGGTGAGCGAGGTCACCGGCATGGAGCTGAAGCCGATCGTCAGCGACGGGTCGGTGGACAACCTGTACAAGGTCGCCGGCCGCAAGGCCGACCTCGGATTCTGTACGTCGGACTCGGCGCTCGCGGCGTACGAGGGCACCGGCGAGTTCAGTACCGGACCGCTGCGGTTCTTCGCGCTCGCCCGCGTCTACGACAACTACGTGCACGTCGTCGTACCGATGGCGTCGAAGGCGTCGAAGCTCGACGACCTGTTCCCGAGCAAGGCCGACCCGAACCGGAAGATGGTCGTCGGCGTCGGCCCGAAGGACTCCGGGACCGAGATCGTCGCGAACATGATCCTGAACAAGGCCAGGGCCGACCTGATTCAGAAGAACCCTGAGCTGGACCCGGCCAAGGTCGATGTGATCCGGAAGAACCTGTCCCTCGAGCAGATGGCCGCCGCAGTGCAACCGCGCGGCACCGCCACCCGGGGTTCGATCGATGCGTTCATCTGGAGCGGTGGTGTCCCGACCGATCCGATCGCCGTCCTGCAGAAGTCCATCGGGTTCCGGCTGCTGGACATCGGCCCCGTCGCGGAGGCGATCGCGCTGAAGGAGTTCGGCGGTTTCCTGGTGTCGGCGATCCCGCCGTCGCAGTACGGGCTGGCGAACTCGGTGCCGACGCTCGCGGTCCCGAACTTCCTGATCGCGAAGCCGAACCTGTCGGACTCGTGGGCGTGGTGGACGGTGAACACCCTGTTCCGCCGCCAGAACGACCTGATCCCGAAGCACCCCGAAGCCGGCGCGCTCGACCCCCGCTCGGCGATCGCCACCATGCCCGTCCCGCTGCACCCCGCAGCGGAACGCTGGTACCGCCAGAACCACATCTGAGGCTGAGCGGTACCGCTCTCAGGCGTCGTAGTCGTCGATCAGGGGGACGCGGACCTCGATCACGAGGCCGCCGCCGATCGGTGGCCGGGCGACCACGCGGCCGCCGACCCGGGCCGCCTCGGAGCGGACGATCGCCAGGCCGAGACCGGTGCCCGGCATCTCCCGGTGGTGCGCGCTGCGCCAGAACCGCTCGCCGACCTTCTTCAGGTCCCGCGAGCCGAGCCCCAGGCCGTGGTCGCGCACGGACATCACGACCTCGGTGCCGTCCCGGGTGACCGAGACCTCCACCGGCGGCGCGCCGTACTTCGACGCGTTGTCGAGCAGCACGTCGAGGATGTCGTCGACCTCGAGCTCCGGCGCGACCCCACCCGGGACCATCTCGCCGATGATCAGTTCCAGGTCGTCGGCGGAGTACACGGCCTTCCAGCCGACCAGCCGCTCCTTCACCGCCTGCGCCAGGTCCAGCGGCTCCTCGTTGCCCTCGGCATCGGCCGACGGCCGGTCGGAGCCGGCCAGCCGGGACAGCCGCTGGACGATCCGGCCGAGCCGGTCGATGTCGCTGAGCGCGAACCGCGCGGTCGGCGACAGCCGGGACAGGCCCTCGATGTGGATCCGGGCGGACGTCAGCGGCGTCCGCAGCTGGTGCGACGCGTCGGCGACGAACTCGCGCTCACGCTGCCGTGCCTGGTGCAGGCTCAGCGCCATCGAGTTGAAGCTGTCGCCGAGCCGGCGGAGCTCCGGTGCGCGACCGTCGGTGGAGACCCGGGTGTCGAGCGCGCCGCGGGTGATCTGGTGGGTGGCGTTGTCCAGGTCCTGCAGCGGCCGCAGCACCCAGCGGGTGATCGGCCGGACGATACCGATGATGATGGCGCCGATGCTGATCAGCAGGCCGCCGAGGAGCAGCAGCAGACCGCGCTGCACCTGCTCACGGGCGTTGTCGGTCGGCACCCGCAGTACGGCGGCACCGAGCACGCTGCCGTTGTTGACGACCGGGCGGGACACGATCATCTCGCCGGAGGCCCACGGCCACAGCGCCGGCGGTTCGGGTGGGAGCCGGCCGGCGAGCGTGCTGTGCAGGGCCGTCGCGATGTCCTCCTCCTTCACGTCCACACCGGAAACGGACGTGGCGACGACGCGGGAGTCGACGTCGACGACGAAGACAGGGGTGTCGTAGAGCTCCTGGTACCGGACCGCGAGCTCACGCAGGTTCGCGATGTCGCCGGTCTGCAGCGGGGACTCGGCCATCGCGGCGAACCAGTCCGCGTCGTTGCTGCGGGACAGGAAGAGCGTGCGCGAGTTGCTGGTGGCGATGAAGTTCGCCAGCGGGATCACGGCGACGATCGCCAGCGCGACGACCATCGGGACGAGGGACTGCAGTAGTCGACGGCGCAACGGTCAGTCCGAACCCAGGCGGTAGCCGACGCCGCGGATGGTCTGCACCAGTTCGGGCCGGCCGAGCTTGGCGCGCAGGCTGGCGACGTGCACGTCCATGGTGCGCGAGGAGGCCTCGAAGACCGACTGCCAGGCGTACAGCGCGACCTGTTCACGGGGAACCACCCGGCCGTGGTGAGCGGCCAGCACTGCGAGCACGTCGAACTCCTTGCGGGTCAGACTGATGGGCTTGTCCGCCACCTGGACCGTCCGGGCCTCGATGTCCACGGTCAGGTCGCCGACAGTCACCCGGGGGCGGGGCTGCAAGAGGCCGGTACGACGAAGTACAGCATCGATGCGGGCCAGCAGCTCGGAAATCGCGAACGGTTTCACCACGTAGTCGTCGGCGCCGCTGCGCAGGCCGCGGACCCGGTCGGCCGCCTCGCCGCGCGCGGTCACCGCGATCACCGGCACGTCGGACACCGTCCGGATCTGCCGGCACACGTTGATGCCGTCCCCGTCCGGCAGCCCGAGGTCCAGCAGCACCAGGTCGCCGGGATCCGCCGCCAAGGCGTCCGCGGCCGTGCGGACATGCGTCACCATCAGGCCGTACCGCCGCAAAGCGGGTATCAGGGCATTGGCGATATCGAGATCGTCCTCGACCAGCAGAATCCGGACCGCGCCACTCATGCGGTGATCGTAGGCCAGGTCACGGCCCTATGTGTCAGATCTTGGTAAAGACGTAATCACACGACTCCACGCAGTGTTCGGCAACATTAGCCTTCCGCACACAGGAGGGAACCAGTCGATGACTGTCGGTGCTGGCGGGGGCGGCGTAACCGTGCCCTCTGACGAAGAACTGGCCGAGTACGAGCAGGAACGGCCCGCTCGGCGGCTTCGGCCTGCCCTGGATCGGGTGATTTCGGTCTGGTGCGCAATCATCAGCGTCGGCGTCCTTGCACAGGTATTCTTCCCATTACCACAGGGCACGCAGTTCTACTTGGTGATCTTTCTCGCAGCGGTTCTGCCGATCACCTTGCTGTGTTACCGCGGTTTTCGGGTGCCGGCGTTCATCAATCCGTTCAAGGCGCGGTCGCACGACGACCCGGGCGTGGCGGACTGGATTCTGGCCCTCGTCGCGCTGGCGGTGTGCGTCTACCCGCTCTTCGACTTCGACGGTTTCCTGGAACGTCGGCAAGCTCCTTCGGCGCTGGACGTGGCCGTAGGAGCGGTGCTGCTCATCCTGCTGCTCGAAGCGTGCCGTCGTACGACCGGCTGGGTGCTGCCGGCGTTCAGCCTGGTCTTCATCGCCTACGCGTACTACGGCGGCTACCTGCCCTACACCTGGTCGCTCTCACACCAGGGCTTCAACTTCGACGCGATCATCGCGCAGTTCACGATGGGTACGGCGGGGTTCTACGGGACACCGTTGACGGTCGCCGCGTCGTACATCGTGCTGTTCACGATCTACGGCGCGGTGCTCGACTACTCCGGCGCGGGCAAGTTCTTCATCGACCTGTCGTTCGCCGCGTTCAAGCGCAGCCGTACGGCGCCGGGCCGCACGGTCACGCTGGCGGGCTTCCTGCTCGGCAGCGTGTCGGGTTCAGGTACGGCGACCGCGGTGTCGCTCGGCACCGTGTCGTGGCCGATCCTGCGCCGGGCCGGCTATCCGGCCGAACCGGCAGGCGGAATGCTCGCCGCGTCAGGGATCGGCGCGATCCTGTCCCCGCCGACCCTCGGCGCGGCCGCGTTCATCATCGCGGAGTTCCTGCAGGTCTCGTACCTGAAGGTGCTCGGGTTCGCCGTGATCCCGACGCTGCTGTACTACCTGGGCATCCTGCTCGCGATCGAGATCGACGCCCGCAAGCACGGGACGACGTCGGGGGAGGTGTCCGAGGCCTCCGCCTGGCGGTTGTTCCTGCGGTTCGGGTACCACTTCCTGTCGTTGTTCGTGATCATCGGCTTCATGACGGTCGACGTACCGCCGTTCAAGGCCGTGGTCTACGCCGTGATCGTCCAGTTCGGGCTGTCGTTCCTGGACCGCGAGCACCGGCTGACCGGGAAGCCGTTGTTCAAGGCGCTTGCCCAGGGCACCCGTTCGGTGCTGCCGGTGGCGGCGACCTGCGCGACCGCGGGCGTGATCGTCGCGGTCACCACGCAGACCGGGCTCGGGCTGAACCTGGCGGAGATCATCGTCGACGCGGCCCGCGGGCTGACCGACAACCACACGGTGGTGCTGATCCTGACCGTCGTGCTGTCCGGGTTCGCGGTCCTGATCCTCGGACTCGCGGTGCCGGTGACCGCCTCGTTCATCATCGCGGCGGTGATCATCGCGCCGGCGCTGGTCGGCCTCGGCGTCACCCGGCCCGAGGCGTACATGTTCATCTTCTACTACGCCGTACTGTCCGAGGTGTCACCGCCGACCGCGCTGGCCGCGGTCGCGACCGCCGCGATCACCGGCGGCAAGGTGATGCCGACGATGTGGCAGGCGTGGAAGTACACGCTGCCGGCGTTCCTGGTGCCGTTCGCGTTCGTGCTGACCGACAACGGCGCGCACCTGCTCGGTCAGGGATCGTTCGTCGGCATGGTGTGGACGACGGTGGTGTCGATGCTGGCCGTGGCCGCGCTCGCCGTGGTCACCGGCGGCTGGGTGTTCGTCCGGGCGACCTGGCTGGAGCGCGCGGTCTGCGTACCGGCCGCCGCGCTGCTGCTCTACCTCGCGCCCGTAACCATCACGGCCGGAATCTGTTTGCTACTTGTTGCCGTCGTCATCAACCTGGTCCGGCGGCAACGCCAGACCTCTGCCGAGGAAGGAAACCTTGCCTCATGAGACTCCGAACCGTTGCAGTGGCGCTGGTCACCGTGGTTTCGCTGGCTGCCTGTGGCGGCCAGCGGGAACCGTCCGGCTCCGGAACGGAATCCGGCGGCCGGCTGACGATTGCCACCGGCAACACGACGGGCGTGTACTACCAGCTCGGTGGTGCGCTCGCCTCGGTGATCTCGCAGAAGATGTCCGGCTACCGGGCGACGGCCAGCGAGACCGGCGCCTCGGTGCAGAACATCCAGGGCCTGGTCGGCGGGAACTACGACATCGCGTTCTCGCTCGGTGACTCCGCGGCGGACGCGGTGAACGGCGTCAACAGCTTCAAGTCCAAGCAGGACGTGGTCGCGCTCACCCGGCTGTACAACAACTACACGCAGGTCGCCGTACGGACGTCCGCGGGCATCAACTCGATCGCGGACCTGAAGGGCAAGCGCGTCTCCACCGGGTCGCCGAACTCCGGCACCGAGGTGATCGCGCGCCGGCTGATCGAGGCGGCCGGTCTCGACCCGGCCAAGGACGTGACCGCCCAGCGGCTCGGGCTGCCGGAGTCGGTGGACGCGATGAAGTCCGGGTCGATCGACGCTCTGGTCTGGTCCGGTGGGTTGCCGACCGGCGGCATCACCGATCTGTTCACCAGCATGGGGAAGGGCGTCAAGCTCTTGCCGATCGCGGATCTGCTGCCGAAGATGCAGGAGAAGTACGGCTCGATCTACTCGCAGGCACCGATCCCGGCAGCGACGTACAAGCAGCCGGCCGACGTGGCGACGATCATCGTGCCGAACGTGCTGCTGGTCCGCAAGGACATGAAGGACGAGCTCGCGGAGCAGCTCACGAAGGTTGTCTACGACAACATGGACGCGCTGGTCGCGGTGAACGCTGCCGCCAAGGGCATCAAGCTGGAGAACGCCGCGAACACCGAGCCGGTGCCGCTGCATCCGGGCGCGAAGAAGGCGATCGACGGACTCAAATAGCACCGACCCGGGTACCGGTAGCTGTTCGGAACTCGGGCGAACACAGACCGTCCTCCCCCGCACACCAGGCGCAGCGGGGGAGGACGCAGGGCCCCGGCTCCGCACACCAGGCGCAGCGGCGACGGGACCCGCACGCCGGCTCCCACAACCAGGCGCAGTGAGAGCCGGCAGACCGGGCCCGGTCTCGGCGGAGGCATCCGCCGGGGCCGGGCCTCTTGCTGTCCAGGTCCTGTCTAGTGCGGTTCCTCGTGCGGCATCGGTGTGCCGTACAGGTAGTGGGAGAGCGCGGAGTCGCGCTTCGGGTGCGCGTGGTACTTGGTCGGTACGACGCGTCCCTCGGCACTGTCCCAGGCCGTGTCGGCCATCCGCCACATGCGGTGCGCCAGCCGCCCGGCCCTGCCGGTGTGCGGGGAGGACGGGTGCGCTCTGGTCGGCGCCACCTCCTCCGCCTCCAGCAGGTCCTCGGTCAGCGTGTTCACGTCCGCTCCGTCGAGCTGCTCCGAGATCTGCCGGCTGTACGTCGTCTCGAGCGTCTCGTGCTCGCTCAGCAGCCGGTCGATGTGCTTCCACAGGTCGTCGTGGTGCAGATCCAGGAACCGGCTGTCGCCGTACTGCCGTCCTTTGAGGAAGCGCAGCGAGCGCTCCAGTTCCTTCGCGTTGCCGACGTACCTGGTGACCAGGTCGCTCCCGTCGGGAAGCCGGCTGACGTGCGGGAGGAGCACGTCCTCGGCGGCGGCCAGATGCTGGGACGCGATCGCGTAGAACCAGTCCGTCTGATGCCGGTGCTCAGGGTGCGCCGCATCCGGATGGTGAGCCGGCTCGGCCAGCTCCCGGATCCGCGCGTGTTCGTAGGTCAGGGCCATTTCGAGCGTCGAAGCGGTCATGGCAACCACCTCCAGAGGGTCTCTCTTCAGCGTGTGCCCATCCCACCCGAACCGCAACCGCCCCACCCCGCTCCGTAACCTTCCCGTTCGCGACTGTGCCCGATCCCAGGGCGGCGGGTGGGAACGGAAACGCCCGCCGCACGTGGGCTTCTTGGGTGCGGCGGGCGTTCGCGGGGTGTGTCAGGCGTCCGAGCTCTTCTTCCAGAGGTTGATGCCGGCCTCGACGGCGTCGGCGTCGATCGCCTCGAGCTCCGCAGCCGTGAACTTGAGGTTGCGCACCGTGGCGAGGTTGTCCTCGAGCTGCGCGACGCTGGAGGCGCCGATCAGGGCGCTCGTGACGCGGTCGTCGCGGAGCGTCCAGGCGAGCGCGAGCTGGGCGACGGACTGACCGCGCTCCTTCGCGATCTCGTTCAGCGCGCGGACGTGCTTGAGCGTCTCCTCGGTCAGCGAGTCCGGGTTGAGGGACTTGCCCTGCGCCGCCCGCGAGTCGGACGGAATACCGCCCAGGTACCGGTCCGTGAGCACGCCCTGCGCCAGCGGCGAGAACGCGATCACGCCGACCCCGAGCTCACCCACCGCGTCCAGCAGGTCCTCCTCGATCCACCGGTTCAGCATCGAGTACGACGGCTGGTGGATGAGCAGCGGCGTACCGAGCTCCTGCAGGATCCGCGCCGCCTCCCGGGTCCGGTCCGCCGAGTACGACGAGATACCGGCGTACAGCGCCTTGCCCGAGCGGACCGCCGCGTCGAGCGCGCCCATCGTCTCCTCGAGCGGCGTGTCCGGGTCGAACCGGTGCGAGTAGAAGATGTCGACGTAGTCCAGACCCATCCGGCTCAGCGACTGGTCGAGCGAGGCGAGCAGGTACTTCCGCGAGCCGCCGCCCTGACCGTACGGCCCCGGCCACATGTCGTACCCGGCCTTGGACGAGATGATCAGCTCGTCGCGGTACCGCTTGAAGTCGCGCGCGAAGTGCGTCCCGAAGTTGGTCTCGGCCGACCCGTACGGCGGGCCGTAGTTGTTCGCCAGGTCGAAGTGCGTGACGCCGAGGTCGAACGCCCGCCGCAGGATGTCCCGCTGCGTCGTGAACGGCTTGTCGTCGCCGAAGTTGTGCCACAGCCCGAGCGAGATCGCCGGGAGTTGCAGTCCACTCCGGCCCGTCCGCCGGTAGGTCATCTGATCGTCGTACCGGCTCGCAGCCGCCTCGTAGTCAGTCACAGAACCCCAGTCTGCCTCATGTCACAACAAGTGCAAACCCCCTTGTTTTCAAGCAGAAACCGCATCGCTGAGATCAAGAAGACGGGGTTCTTGATCGGGGCGGGTGCCCTAGGTGAGTTCGGACCAGGGGGCCGGTGGAGCGGTGGTGAAGAAGTGCAGGATGTTGAGCAGGCGGCTGGTGGTGGGAGCGGTCCAGTGCCGTTGGCCCGGCCACGGGGCGGCGGGGAGTTTGGCGAGACCCCAGGACAGGTGGAACCAGAGGACGGCGGCGGCAAGCTCTTCCTCGGACTCCGGTGACTGGGAGTGCCGGAGGTACTCGGGAAGCAGTACGGCGACCTGGGTCAGCGGGAGCTTGGCGAAGTCCATCGCGCGTGGCGCCCAGGCCGCGTCACCCCAGTCGATGAGCGCACGGAGGTCCCCGTCCGGCCCGGCGAGAAGGTTGTGAGCGGCAACATCCCCGTGGATCAGCACCTTCGGCCCACTCCCGTCGATCCGCTCCGCAAGCCGCGAGAACCACCCGCTCAACCAGCTGGCAGTCCCCGGATCCACATACCCCTGCCCAGCAAGCCCCTCAACCGTCCCCCACGGATCCCCCCACCCATCCTCACCCACGCCGGCCAACTCCATCCTTGAATGGTCTGGGTTGGGGAGGGCGGGGGTTCGTTCGAGTTGGTGGAGGTGGGCGAGTTGGGGCGCGAGGTTGGTGGGGAGGGTGGTGGGCTCGGTGCCGTGGACTCGTTCCATGAGCGCGTAGGGGGCGGCGAGGAGGCGGCCGCTGTCGTCGTACTCGACGATCGCGGGTGTCAGCACCCCGACGGATCGAGCGGCCGGCACGACGTGGGTTTCCTTCAGCAGATCGGCCTCGAACCCGGGCCGGCACACCCGCAGGAACAGATCGTCCCCGAGCACGAAACCCCGGTTGGCCACCCCGCCGGCAACCTCCTGCACGTCACCGGGATCGACGCCGTGACGCCGCGCCACAGCAGCCACTTGGTCCAGGAAGTCGAGCTCCGCACCCAATCCGTATCTCCTCGTCCGCGCGAATCGCCGCCCGGCTCCGCGAGGCGGCGTACGGCGGCCTCCACCGAACTCCGCGAGCCGGGGTACGGCGGCGTCCACCGAGTTTGATGTACTTCGGGCGTGCGTGTCGATGTGAATCCGGAGGCCGTCGGACGACGGGAGTTCTATGCGCTGCTGAACTCGGTGGTCGTGCCGCGCCCGATCGCGTGGGTGTCCAGCCGATCGGCCGAGGGCGTGCTGAACCTGGCACCGCACTCGTTCTTCACCGTTTCGTCCGTGCAGCCGCCGATGGTGCAGTTCACCTCGGTGGGCCGCAAGGACAGCCTGAACAACGTCGAGGCGACCGGCGAGTTCGTGGTGAACTTCGCTGCCGAGCAGCTCTACGAACAGGTCAACGCGTCCGGGACGAACTTCCCGGCGGAGGTCTCCGAGTTCGAGGCGATCGGCGTGACGACCGAGCCCTCCCGGACGGTCGCCGTACCGCGGGTCGCGGAGTCGCCGGTGGCGCTCGAGTGCACGCTGCACACCACTCTCGAACTCGGCGACTGCACCCTCGTCATCGGTCAGGTCCGGCACCTGGCGATCGACGCCGACGTACTGGACGGCGACCACCCCGACGTCCGTCGGCTCCGCCCGCTCGCCCGGCTCGGCAAGGACGAGTGGTCCACGATCGGCGAGGTCCGCTCGATCACCCGCATCCGCTACTCCGACTGGCCTGGGCATTTCACACCTCCTGGTGAGTAGTCCCGCCTGGTGATCCATCGCCTACTGCGGGGGAGGATCGCCAGATCGGACCTAGGTACTGGTAGTTGCTCTGGGCATCTGCTACTTGCGGAAATCGGTGGTTGACTCCCGTGTTGCGAGGACCTTGGTCAGGTCTTCGAGCGCGGGGGACAACCGGAGGGGTGTGTGGTCGGGTAGTGCGGTCGTGGCGGGGTGCCAGGTGAAGTCGGGGGTCACCAGGTAGACGTCTGGTGACAGCGGGCCGGGGTCACGGGCGTGGCAGCGGGCGGCGACGTTCAGCAGGACGCCGAGTGCCGGGATGACGGTCAGGCCATCGATCACGTGCAGGAGCAACGTGTCCCGGGCGGGGACCGCGGCGAGGACGCCGTACGGTGCGTGCTCGACGTGTAAGGACTCACGCAGAACGGTGTCGAGGACGAGCGCGCGGGAGGCTGCGAACGTGGTGCCGGAGACGAAGGCGATGCGGATGTCGTCGTGGTCGACGTACTCGACCTGGTCCTCGATGGTGCGGAGGTTGGTGAGGCCGAAGCGTTCGGCGTCCGACCAGGTGAGGCCCAGGTCGGCCGGCTCGAGGTACATGGTCAGGACGCCTCCGGCCTCCGCGGACGGGACGGAGATCAGGCCGGGGAGGAAGTCGGGGCGATCCGCGGTCCAGTCCTTCGGCAGCGCGTCGCGAGGGACGAGCCGCTGGATCAGCTCTCGCTCGGGATCGTCGGGTGGTTTTGGTGGTCCTTGGCGGAGCTGCTCCAGGAGTTGGCGGAAGTGCTCCTCGATGAGCAGTGGCCAGCGGTCCTCGTCGAAGTGGGCGAGGATGCGCGCGAGATTGCTGAGTCCGAGCACGGGGTTGCCGGCGGATCGGTCGGTGGGCACGAGCGCGGCGCCGCCCTGGTAGCTGACGGCGAGACCGAGGTCCGCCGCTGTGCGCAGGGCGAGATGCACGAACCGATCGGCCTGCCGCCTGGACAGTGGCGGCAGCACCGGGTCGGGACCGCTGGAATGAGGGGAGTTGTTGCCGTGGGCATGTTCGGTGGTGTCGATGGGCATCGTCGGTCCTCCTTGTCGGCAGAGAAAGTACGAGGATCGACCCGCCCCCGAGCACACCGATCCGAACCTGTGGACAAACCACCCCCGGCGAAGAAGGGGGTAACCGTTGCTGTCGCGGGTGGTGATCAGGTGTGGGCGGGATACGCTGCGGCCGGGATCTGCCGGAGTGAGTCGAGGAGTTGTATGAGCAGCAGTCCGTTGGCGCGCCCTACCTCGGAGACGCGGTTGTCGTTGTCGCATATCACCGCGCAGAACGAGACGAATCTGCTCGGCACCGTGCACGGCGGCGTGATCATGACGTTGGTCGACTCGGTGGCCGGTGTGGTTGCGGCGCGGCATTCGGGTGGGCCTGCGGTGACCGCGTCGATGGACGAGATGGTGTTCCTGGTCCCGGTGCGGGTCGGTGATGTCGTGCATTTCAGTGCGCAGGTGAACTGGACCGGGCGGAGTTCGATGGAGGTCGGCGTACGGATCACTGCCGATCGGTGGGATGCGGTCGGCCCGCAGGTCCATGTCGCGTCGGCGTATCTGGTGTTCGTGGCGGTCGACGAGGAGGGGAAGCCGCGGCAGGTGCCGCAGGCGGTTCCGGAGACCGATGAGGACCGTCGGCGGCTGCGCGAGGCCGAGATCCGCCGGAGTCACCGGTTGGCCCGCCGCGCAGCGATCATCGCCTCCCGCGAGCAGGTATGACGAGCATGCTGGGTCACGCCAGGCGGAATCCGTCGGCGGTGTTGTTGGTTGTGCAGTTGCTTGGTGTGCTTGTTTATCCGGCGATGGAGGGATCGCGGTCCGGACGGGTCGCGTTCGAGATTCTCGGCATCGTCGTGCTGGTGCTCGCGGTCGTGTCCGTCCGCGCGACTCCTGGACTCACCTGGGTCAGCGTCTGCCTGGGGATCCCTGCGGTGGCGTTGTCGGTGGTCGACGCGTTCAATCCGACTCAGCCAGTGATCGCGATCTCCGGCGCGCTGCATGCGGCCTTCTACTTCTACGCGGCGTACAGCCTGCTCCGGTACATGCTGTCCGACCACGAGGTCAGCGTCGACGAGCTCTTCGCGACGGGAGCCACTTTCACCTTGGTGGCTTGGGGTTTCGCCTATCTGTACGTGTTCGTCCAGGTTCTCGTCCCCGGCAGCTTCACGGCGGCTGTTGACCCGGCCAACGATCGTACCTGGATGGAGCTGCTGTTCCTTAGCTTCACGACGCTGTCCAGCACCGGCCTGAGCGACATCGTCCCGATCACGTCCTGGGGCCGCTCGGTCGTGATGCTCGAACAGCTCGCCGGCCTCGGGTACGTCGCCATGGTCGTGTCCCGCCTTGTCGGCCTGACCATCACCAAACGAACCAACACCTAGCGAGCAACACCTAGCCTGCAACACCTAGACCCGTGGCCACCTGGCCAGCAGATCGGCGGCCGCCCGCGCAGCGACCTCCGGCGCCGAAGTCATCGCCGCGACCCGGTAACTGACCAGCGCACCTTCATGGAGCAGCAACAGCCGATCGGCCAGCTCTCCCGGGTCTGCAAACCCCGCCGCCCGCGCCTGCGCCTCGAACTCGGACCGCATCCACTGCTTCTGGCCGACGATCACCGGCATCGCCGGGTGGTCCGGCGCGGCCAGCTCGACGCTCGCGTTGATGAATCCGCATCCGTTGCGTGACCCGGCGAGCCAGTCCGTCAGCGCGGCGAACAGCACCAGGATCACCGCCTCGGGTGTGGCCGGGTTCCGCGTGGCGAGCTGTTCGTCCAGGAACTGGTGCCAGGTTCGGTCCCGCTGCTCCAGGTACGCCGCGATCAGCCGGTCCTTCGATCCGAACCGGTCGTACAGCGTCTTCTTCGTCACGTCCGCGGCCGCGGCGATCGCATCGACGCCGACGGTCCGGATCCCCTGCTCGTAGAACAGCGTCGACGCGGCCGCCAGGATGCGCTCGCCGGCCGGGGTCAGCCGCGGCGCCGCACGGACCTCGCGGTTCACGATCAGTCTCACCTGTTGGTCGAGCATACTGACAGTATACCGACCGGTGTGGTTACCGTCTTCCATGATCACGCACAGGGCGCTCACGCTGGCTGCCGGGACCGGGTTCGTCGTGTTCTGGAGCTGCGGCTTCATCGGTGCGCGCTGGGGGACGGAGTACACGAACGCGTTCGACCTGCTCGCCTGGCGATTCCTCGTCGCGGGCGCGATCGCTGTCGTGGTGCTGGCGATCCGGCGGCCGCGGATCTCCCGCCGGGACCTCGTGAGCCAGGTGTGGATGGCCGTCCTCACCCAGTTCGTCTACCTGGGCCTGATCTTCACCGGCATCGACCACGGCATCACGGCCGGTGTCACCGCGCTCATCGGGTCGCTCCAGCCGATCCTGATCGCGACCGTCGCCGGACCGCTGCTCGGCGAACGGGTCAGCCCGCGCCAATGGCTAGGACTGTTCATCGGTCTGCTCGGCGTCGGTCTGGTCGTCGCCGACGACCTCGGCGCCGGCCACGGTTCACCGCTCCTCTTCCTGATCCCGATCGGCGGTCTCCTCGGCCTGGTCGCGGGCACCTGCCTCGATCGGCACCGAAAGCCGGCGACGAACTCCCTGGACGCACTGGCAATCCAGAGCCTCGTGTCAGCAGTCCTGTTCACCGCATTGGCCGCGTCGTCCCATCGACTGACCGTGCCCGAGCAGCCGGGCTTCTACGGCGCGGTGCTCTGGCTGGTGTTGCTGGCAACCGGCGGCGGCTGGGGGCTGTACCTGGTCAACCTCAAGCTCTCCGGCGCAACACGCATCAGTTCGCTGCTCTACCTGGTTCCGCCGACCACGATGGTGTTCGCGTTTCTGCTGTTCCACGAGACGATCGGCGCGCTCGCCGTCGTCGGCATGCTGGTGTGCGCTGCCGCCGTACTGCTGATTCGGATCGGTGAACAAGTACGCTGCGGGGATGGCGGAACCCCGGTGGCTGAACCAGACAGAGGCCCAGGCCTGGCGTGCGTACATCGCGGCGCAGCGCGTAGTGAGCAGCCGGATCGAGCAGCAACTGCAGCGCGACGCCGGAATTCCGCACACGTACTACGAGATTCTCGTCCGGCTGTCCGAAGCGCCTGCCAACCGGCTGCGGATGAGTGAACTCGCGGTCGCCACCCAGGGCTCCCGCAGCCGGCTCTCGCACGCGGTCAACCGGCTCGAGCAGAACGGCTGGGTGAAGCGCGAGGGGATCGAGTCCGACCGCCGCGGCCAGGTCGCGATCCTCACCGAACTCGGACGGCAGAAGCTCGTCGACACGGCCCCCGGTCATGTCGAGGAGGTCCGCAAATCGATCTTCGACGCACTCAGCCCCGAGCAGGTCGAGCACCTGTACGACGTCTGCGCGACCCTGGCCCGGCATTCCGGTGACACCGTCGACCGCGCGGCGTGGGAGCGAAACTGAGATGAGGCGCCCGGTCACGCTGATCGCGCTGACTGCCCTCGCCGTGACCGGCTGCGGCGACAGTGGCTCCCCGACCGCGGGACCGAGCACCGTGCCGTCGTCCTCGATCCCGGTGACCGACGATCCGGCGACAACGCCCACAGACACGCCCACGGATACGCCCACAGATACGCCCACAGCCACACCGAGCGCGACCCCGACCTCGAAACCGCCGACCAGCGCGGCAGGCTGCGTCGACCAGAAGCTGCGGATCCTGACCCTGCGGGAGAAGGCCGCACAGCTGATCATGACCGGGATCGACTCCACCGGTATGACGTCCGCCCAGCGCGCCGTCGTACAGCAGGAGAAGTCCGGCAGCGTGTTCCTGGTCGGCAACGGCGGCAGCCTCTCGCACACCCGGACGGCGATGGCCGCGGTGAACACGGCCGCGACGGTGAAAGGCGTCCGCCCGTTGATCGCCGCGGACCAGGAAGGCGGTCAGATCCAGCGTCTCAAGGGTTCCGGGTTCGACCGGATCCCGGCGGCCACGGTGCAGGGCACCTGGTCGAGTTCCAAGCTCACCGCACAGGCGCAGCATTGGGGCAGCCAACTGAAGGAGGCCGGCGTCAACGTGGACCTCGCGCCGGTCGCCGACGTCGTACCCAGCTCGCTCAAGTCCCAGAACGCACCGATCGGCCAGCTGGACCGTGAGTACGGCGACACGCCTGAAGAAGCCGGTCAGGGCGTGCGGGCCTTCGTCCAGGGCATGCGCAACGCGGGGATCGCGACGTCGGTCAAACATTTCCCGGGCCTCGGGCGCGTGCGTGGCAACACCGACTTCTCCTCCGGGGTCGTCGACAACGTCACCGAGCGCGGCGACGCCGACCTGCAGCCGTTCGCGAACGGGATCAAGGCCGGTACGTCGATGGTGATGATCTCGACCGTGACGTACACGAAGATCGATCCGAAGAACCGCGCGGTGTTCTCGCCGACCGTCATCCAGGGCATGGTGCGCGGCGATCTGGGCTGGCGCGGGGTCGTGATCACCGATGACGTCGGCGCCGCGGCGGAGGTGGCCGCGGTCCCTGCCGGCGAGCGCGCGACCCGGTTCGTGGCGGCCGGCGGCGACATCGTCATCAACGCGAAGGCGGGCCTCACCCCCGAGATGGTGGCGGCGCTGGTCGCCAAGGCGCAGCAGGACAAATTCTTCGCCGCGCAGCTGACGAGTAGCGTGCGTCGTGTGCTGACGCTGAAAGAGGACTACGGCCTGGTGAGCTGCGGATGACGGAGGAGGAGCCCGACTACCGCTTCACCCTGGCGAACGAACGGACCTATCTGGCCTACCTGCGGACCTCCCTGGCCTGTTACGCAGGCGGGCTGTCCGCGGTGCAGTTCCTCGATCTGGGACCGGACCGCTTGCCGGCCAAGGTCATCGGCATCGTCCTGGTCCTCGCCGGGATCGTGACGACCGCGGGCGCGTTCCGGCGCTGGCAGCTCAATCTGACCGCGATCCGTCGCGGTGGCGCACTCCCGGTGACCAAGCTCCCGCTGATGCTCGGAGCAACGATCGGCGTGGTCGGCCTGATCGGCCTGCTGTTCTCGCTCTGGCGCTGAGTGTGGCGATGAGCACACCGGATCCAGGCCGCCAGCCGGAGCGGACACTGCTGGCGTGGCGGCGTACGGCGCTCGGACTGATCGCCAACGGCGTCCTGCTGCTTGCCTCCGGCCACGGCTCGTCCGACGTCCGGACCGGTCTCGGGATCGTCGTTCTCGTGCTCTCGATGGGCTGCTGGGCGGCGGTGAGCGCCGTCTACGGCCGTACGAAGGGCGGTGCGGTCCATGCCCTCGGCCACGACAACGTGCTCCGGATCGCGGCCGGTCTGGTGCTCGTGGTCGGGCTCTTCGACCTGTACGCAGTGATAACACGCTGAAACCGATCTGTTACTGGTCGTGCGCGCCGGGAAACCCGGTTCACCGCGACGCGCTACGTTGATCGGGGCGGATGCCATGTCAACCGCGTGTTCCCCCTAGCATGTTCACGGTTTGTCCCTCGTTCATCCGGAGCTTGAAGTGCCGTTACGTCTGCGTCCGAACGACCCGACGTTCTACGACCTTTTCACCGAGTCCGCGAACCACCTCGTGGAGGGATCGCGGATCCTGGCGGAATTGCTCGGCAGTACGGCGGGGACCGGGCTCTCCGCGAGCCACCAGATCGCTGCCCAGATGAAGGACGCGGAACACGCGGCCGACGAGACCACCCACTCGATCATTCGCCGGGTGAACTCGACCTTCGTCACCCCGTTCGACCGTGAGGACATCTACCGGCTGGCCTCCGATCTGGACGATGTCATGGACTTCATGGAGGAGGCGGTCGACACGATCCACCTCTTCAACCTGGAGAAGCTGCCGGAAGAGGTGGCCGAGCAGATCGAGGTGCTGCAGCGAGCCGCGCAGCTGACCGCCGAGACGATGCCCCGGCTGCGGACCATGAAGGACCTGGCCGAGTACTGGATCGAGATCAACCGCCTCGAGAACACCGGTGACGCGGTGCACCGGCGGCTGATCGCCAAGCTGTTCAGCGGTGAGTACGAGGCGCTGACGGTGATGAAGCTCAAGACCGTGGTCGACCTGCTGGAGGAGGCGGTCGACGCCTTCGAGCACGTCGCCAACACGGTCGAGCAGATCGCTGTCAAGGAGAGCTGAGCGTGGAGCTCACGCTCGTCATCGCCGTCGTCGTCATCGCGCTGGCCTTCGACTACACCAACGGGTTCCACGACGCCGCCAACGCGATCGCGACCTCGGTGTCCACCCGGGCGCTGACGCCGCGGGTGGCGCTGGTGATGGCCGCGGTGATGAACTTCCTCGGCGCCTTCCTCGGGACCGAGGTGGCCGACACCGTCGGCAAGGGCATCATCAGCGCGCCGAGCGGCAAACACGGCCTGGTGATCGTGATCGCCGCGCTGGTCGGCGCCATCACCTGGAACCTGATCACCTGGTACTTCGGTCTGCCCAGCTCCTCGTCGCACGCGCTGATCGGCGGCCTGGTCGGCGCCGGGCTGGCGTCGAGCAGCGTCGTGCTGTGGTCGGGCATCGTCGACAAGGTCGTCATCCCGATGGTGCTGTCACCCGCGGTCGGGTTCCTCGGCGCGTTCCTGCTGATGACCGCGATCCTGTGGATCTTCCGGAACAGCAACCCCGGACGGACCACGCGCGGCTTCCGGCTGGCGCAGTCACTGTCGGCCGCCGCCATGGCGCTCGGGCACGGACTCCAGGACGCCCAGAAGACGATGGGCGTGATCTTCCTGGCGCTGCTCACCACCGGTCACGTGAGCAAGGGTGACGGGATCCCGATCTGGGTGAAGCTGTCCGCCGCGACCGCGATCTCGCTCGGCACCTACTCCGGCGGCTGGCGGATCATGCGGACGCTCGGCCGCCGGATCATCCACCTGGACCCGGCCCGCGGGTTCGCCTCCGAGGCGGTCGCCGCCACCGTGCTGTACGTGATGGCGATCGGCCTGCACGCCCCGGTCTCCACCACCCACACGATCACCTCCGCGGTGATGGGCGCCGGCGCCACCAAGCGCCTGTCCGCCGTCCGCTGGGGCGTCGCCAAGGGCATCGTGACCGCGTGGATCCTGACCATCCCCGCCGCCGGCATCGTCGCGGCCGGCGTCTACGGACTGGCTCACCTGATCCTCGAGTAGGGTCCCGAACCGGTTCAGCCCCCAGACCCCCACTAGCGGTTCCAGCGGCGTACGGACTTGGCTACGTCCTTGGCGCGGATGGAGCCGAGGTTGTACTCCCAGGCGGCCAGGAGGCGGTCGCCGAGGACCTCTGCGTCCAGGTAGGTGCGTGGGCGGACAGCGACCGCCCAGGTGGCTGCGGCCGCGTGGCCCTGCTGGTGGAGCAGGTGGTCGACGGTTGCCTCGATGCGGCTCGACTGGGTGCCGCCGAGGCCGTCCGTGGCCCACTCCTGCATGATCCGGGCGTCGTCGGCCGTCATCCGGGCCAGGTAGGTCAGCGGGCCGCGCCAGAAGCCCTTGCGACCGATGCTGTCCAGCGACTCGAGCGGGAACCAGCCGTTCTGGTTGCGCCGGCCGTTCACCGCGGACTCGATCTCGCGGGCACGGTCCGCGGACAGTCCCCGGGTCGCCCAGTCGACGAAGAACGCCCCGGCGTCCGGGATGTGCTCGGCCACGTGCGGGGCCGGCGTCAGCGCCCCCGGGTCGAACAGATGCAGCTCTTCCGGTGAATCGTACAAAACCATCCCCGCCCGCTCCTGGTACGCGAGCCACCGCAGCCGCCCGCCGCACAGGGACCCCCCAGGTTCCTGCTCCGTCAACGAAAGACTTCGTACCCTCGTACCGGGCCGAGGGTCAAGGTCTGGTCCGCCCTACTGACGTTTGGCTGCCCGCCTGGCGAGCTCCTCGGCGTCCAGCCGTCGGGCCTCCTCGGGCGTCGGCGCGCTGCCGCCGTACGCCGCCGGCAGCCACCAGGCGCCCGCGGGCTGCTCGGGGTAGGCGCGGATCGTCTCGTCCAGCATCCCGGCCATCGTGGACCGCAGGTGCGCGGTCGCCTCGGCCGGGTCGTCGTCGCGGGTCACCGTGATCGGTGCGCCGATGCTGATCGAGATCGGCCGATGCCGGGTGAAGTCCCGCGGGTGGTCCTTGGTGAACATCCGCTGCGTACCCCACAGGATCATCGGCAGCACCGGTACGCCGGCCTCCGCCGCCATCCGCACCGTACCGGACTTGAACTCCTTGAGCTCGAACGACCGGCTGATCGTCGCCTCCGGGAACACACCGACCAGCTCACCGGCCGCCAGGTACTCCAGGGCCTGCTGGTACGACGCGGCGCCCGCGTCCCGGTCCACCGGGATGTGGTGCATCCCGCGCATCAACGGCCCGGAGATCCGGTTGCGGAACAGCACCTCCTTGGCCATGAACCGGACGAGCCGCTTGGCCGGCAGAGCGCCGTACCCGCCCAGGATGAAGTCGACGTAGCTGATGTGGTTGATCGCGATCAGCGCTCCGCCGGTCGGCGGGACGTGCTCGGTCCCGGTCCGGCGGATCTTCAGGTCCAGCACCTTGAACGCGGTCTTCGCGAAGGCGACGACTGGCGGGTAGACGAGGTCTCGCATCTCTAGAACCTACAGGCTTCGTCTAGGGTGTCCGTGACAACTCGATACCGCGGGAGCTCGCACCGTAGTGGGCTGAGAGGGCGGCTGGCCAGAGAACACTCTGATCGCCGGCGCCGCCGACCGCCGAACCTGTCCGGGTAATTCCGGCGTAGGGAGCAGCAGCATGGTGAATGTCAGCACGATCCGTCCGGCCGTCACCACGGGTCCGATCTCGGGCTCGGAGAAGATCTATCGCGGAGAGCTCGGGGTACCGGCCCGCCGCGTGAATCTGACCAACGGCGAGCACTTCGACCTCTACGACACCTCCGGTCCGTACACCGACGCGTCGGCGCAGATCGACGTCCAGGCCGGTCTGCCCGCGCTCCGGCGCGAGTGGATCGCCGGCCGCTCGGGACTCACCCAGCTCGGGCACGCGCGGGCCGGGACGATCACCGAGGAGATGCGGTACGTCGCCTTGCGGGAAGGGCTCGATCCGGAGTTCGTCCGCGCGGAAGTGGCGCGCGGGCGCGCGGTGATCCCGGCGAACCGCCGGCACCCGGAGAGCGAGCCGATGATCATCGGGAAGAAGTTCCTGGTGAAGGTGAACGCGAACATCGGCAACTCGGCCGTCAGCAGTTCGGTCGAGGAAGAGGTGGAGAAGCTCGTCTGGGCGACCCGGTGGGGCGCGGACACCGTGATGGACCTGTCCACCGGCAAGAACATCCACGAGACGCGGGAGTGGATCCTGCGGAACTCGCCGGTGCCGATCGGGACGGTGCCGTTGTACCAGGCGCTGGAGAAGGTGAAGGGCGACCCGGCGGCGCTGTCGTGGGAGGTGTACCGCGACACCGTGATCGAGCAGTGCGAGCAGGGCGTGGACTACATGACCGTGCACGCCGGCGTACTGCTGCGGTACGTGCCGCTGACCGCCCGGCGGATCACCGGGATCGTGTCCCGCGGCGGGTCGATCATGGCCGCGTGGTGCCTGGCGCACCACCAGGAGTCGTTCCTCTACACGCATTTCGCGGAGCTGTGCGAGATCCTCCGCGAGTACGACGTGACGTTCTCGCTCGGCGACGGGCTCCGGCCGGGATGTATCGCCGACGCGAACGACGAGGCGCAGTTCGCCGAACTGCGGACGCTCGGCGAGCTGACGAAGGTCGCCTGGGAGCACGACGTCCAGGTGATGATCGAAGGCCCCGGACACGTGCCGATGCACAAGATCGCGGAGAACGTCCGGCTCGAGGAGGAGCTCTGCGGGGAGGCGCCGTTCTACACGTTGGGGCCGTTGGCAACCGATGTGGCGCCGGCCTACGACCACATCACGTCGGCGATCGGCGCGGCCCAGATCGGCTGGCTGGGTACGGCGATGCTCTGCTACGTCACGCCCAAGGAGCACCTCGGCCTGCCCGATCGTGACGACGTGAAGACCGGCGTGATCACCTACAAGATCGCCGCCCACGCGGCCGATCTGGCCAAGGGGCATCCGGGCGCGCAGGCCTGGGACGACACGTTGTCCAAGGCAAGGTTCGAGTTCCGCTGGGAGGACCAGTTCAACCTCTCGCTGGATCCGGACACGGCCCGGTCGTTCCACGACGAGACGTTGCCGGCCGAGCCCGCGAAGACCGCGCACTTCTGCTCGATGTGCGGCCCGAAGTTCTGCTCGATGCGGATCACCGCCGACATCCGCGCGTACGCCGAGGAACACGGTCTGACGTCGGCCGACGCGATCGAGGCCGGCTTCGCCGAGATGTCGGAAACGTTCAAGGCCGCCGATCAGAAGCTGTACCTGCCGATCACGGACTGAGTACGGTCCCCGTCCGGCCCGGCGTGAATCCGGCTCCGGGCCGGATACGGGGAGTAACCGGCTGAACCGATTCAGGTTTTACCCTTCACTCTACGTGAATAAGACTGTAGCCTTAAGCCGTTCAGAAGGAGGTGCAGGGATGGTCTTCGTTCTCACGGTAGATCAGCGCGGCAGCCGAAGCACGAGCGATCTCGTACCTGAGCTACTGAACTCCCTGAACCGCCGGCCGCGGCGGGCCGGACTGCTGCGGAAGTTCGAGCGGACCGCCGGCGACGAGGTGCAGGGGGTGCTGTCCGAGGCCCGTCCGACCATCGACGTGATCGTCGAACTGCTGCGGTCGGACAACTGGTACGTCGGACTCGGCGTCGGTGACGTCACCGAGCCGCTGCCGCGCAGCACCCGCGCCGGAAGCGGCGACGCGTACGTGTTCGCGCGGGAGGCGGTGACGCGGGCGAAGTCGAGCCAGCACCACGTGAACGTGGTCGGAGCGGACTCGCGCAGAGCAGAGCAGGTGGAGACGGTGCTCTGGCTGATGGCGTCCGTGCTGCGGCGTCGCAGTGACCGTGGCTGGGCCGTGGCCGACCTGTTGGGCGAAGGACTCACGAGGCGGGAGATCGGTGTGAAACTCGGCATCAGCCAGTCGGCAGTGACGCAACGCGCCCAGGCCGCGGGCGTCGCCGAGGAACAGCGCGGACGGGTGCTCGCCGCGGACCTCCTCGGTGCCGGGGCTGCTGCGTGACGGCGCTGGTCCTGTCGCTGACCGGTGCCGCGCTGGTCCTCGCCGTACTCGCCTGGGTGCCCAGGTCGGGCTCCAACCTCCAGATCGTCATCAGTGGCGTCATGCTGGCCTGTCTGGCAGCTGTCGGCGTACTGCTGCTCGCTGGGCACGGAGTGGACGGCTGGGCCGAGCGCTGGTGGAACATACTGCTCCTGCTGGCCGGAGCGTTGGCAGTGACGGGTGGCGGGCCGCTGACGACCTCTGTGATGGCCCTGGCCGACCGGAGGAGCACACGAGCCCAGTCGACGCAGAAAGCCGGTGAGGTGCTGCGTGGCGGCGCTCTGATCGGTGCGCTCGAGCGAATGGCTATCTACGCGTCACTGGTCTCCGGCTGGCCGGAAGGCATCGCTGTGGTGCTGGCGATCAAGGGACTCGCCAGGTACCCCGAGCTCCGCAGCCCCGACCAGCCTGCCTCGGTCACGCCGCAAGCTGTTGCGGAGCGCTTCATCATCGGCACCTTCAGCAGTGTGCTGTGGGCCGTGGCCTGCGCGGGTCTACTGCGTTCGCACTGACGTCAGATCTTCACCACGTAGGTGTTGATGACCTTGTCGTGCCAGGTCTGCTTCTGGTCGTCCCACAAGGGCCAGAGCAGGTTCAGGAAGCAGGCGTTGTTGAAGAGGCCGCTGAGGAAGTCGCGGAGGAAGGACTTGCCGGCGCCGATCGGCTCTCCGGACACGGCGTCGATCAGCTTGATGTGCAGCGCGCTCTTGCCCACGCTCTGTCCGGTCCGTCCCTGCCGGAAGACCCGGTTCCACAGGCTGAGCGCGATGGCGGCGACGAGGCACACCAGGAAGAGGATGATCGCCCACCACTGTGGATTGTCGTCCGGGGAAGGGTTGTCTTCGCGCGCCACGACGTTCCAGATCAGAGCGCCGTATCCGATTGCCATCGGCACCAGCACGATCAGGCTGTCGATCAGTGACGCGGCGACGCGGGGCCCCCAGTCGGCCAGGGGCGGCATCGGAGCGCCGTAGCCGTAGCCATAGGAGCCGTAGGGCTGCTGGCCGTAGGCCGAGCCGTACGGCTGCCCGTAGCCCGGCCCGTACGGCGCCTGCTGGGGATGCTGGTGTGGCTGTTGTCCGTACCCGTAGCCCGGCTGCTGTCCGTACCCGTACCCCGGCTCGGTGTTTCCGTACGGCCGGTCCTGCGGCCGGTCCTGCGGCCGGTTGTCGTCGGGCGGCGTCGGTGTGCTCATCGGAATCCGTCTCCCAGTCGATCGATGCGACCAGTATCGCGGGTACGGTGGGAACGTGACCTTCGCGGTGATGCCCCGTCCACAAGGACCGGTCAAACCTGTCGATCGCCGCGTCTGGGGACTGGCCGGAGTGGGGATCGGCGGCTTCGCGCTGGCCGGGATCTACCGGCTGTCCGGCCTCGGCATCCCGTGCCCGCTGCACACGCTGACGGGTCTCGACTGCCCGTTCTGCGGAGCGACCAGAATGGCCGCGGCACTCCTCGAAGGCGACCTGAACGCCGCCTGGCACTTCAACGCCGCGGTCCTGATCCTCGGCCCGCTCATCGGTGTTGCCATCGGCTACGAAGTCCTCGCCTGGTCGCTGTCCCGCGCCGGCTGGCTCAACCTGCCACGCCGGCGCCTCAGCCCACGCGCGGTCGCGATCCTCACGAAAGTTGCTCTGGGCGCCTTGCTGATCTTCGGCGTACTACGGAATTTCTAGTGCCGGTCACCTGATCAGGCCGGCGCGCTGCCACGCGGCCTGCACGAACGGCGGGACCACGAGGTCGATCCGCCGGTTGAACGCGACATGGTTCAACATGACGTCGAACCACACCGGCCGCGGCACCCGCAACTTGTACTGAGTGTCCCCGTAGGCAAGAACGGTCCCGTCATGCTCGGTCCACATCCGGGTCACGGCCGCCAGCCCGAAGTCCTGCTGGCCGTTGCGGTTCAGCAGTAGCACGCGGAACCGCGTGAGCACCGCCGTACCGTTGTCGATGGTGCGCCATTGCGCTGCCGACGCGTTGCCGTGGGAGCTCCCGAAGGCGAGCCGGATGCCGTCGAACCGTTGCACCTCGCAAGGTTCGACCGCGTGAGCGGTCTCGCCGGGGCCCAGTGGCACCGGCGGCGGGAGAGGCTGCAGCTGAACACCCTGGCCCAATGCGCTCCACAAGTTCCACGCATCCCACCAGTCCTGCTCGAACGGATTCAGCACAGCCCCTCCCCAGTTTCCTTCAGCCGACTACCGCAGCCCGATCACCAGCGTGTTCGCGGCCTTGTCGTGCCAGCCCTGCACCCGGCCGGAGCTGTCGAACAGCGGCGACAGGTAGACGAGCAGCGCGCCGATGTAGCAGAGGAACGCGCCGATCATCGGCAGCAGCCAGCGCATGAACGCCGGACCGAAGCCAGGGACCTGACCGTCCGCGGAACGGACGACCTTGATGCCCATCACCATCTTGCCGACCGTCTGGCCCTTGAACGCCGTCAGCAGCAACTCGTACAGGATCGTGATCAGGACCGAGATACCGATGAAGGCGAAGAACCCGCCGAGGATGCCGGCGGTCTCGCCGTCGGATACGGTGCCGTCGTTGGTCGCCGCCGCCGTACCGCCGATGAAGACGAAGTACAGGATGCCGACGACCGCGTACAGGATGACGCTGTCGATGATGCGTGCGAGCGCACGCGACCCGATGGTGGCCACCTTCACGGTGCCCATGCCCGGGATCTGCACGAGGCCGCTCTGCGCCTGCGCCACCTGGCCGTAGTCAGGACCCTGCGGGTAGCCGCCGGGCTGGCCGTAACCGGGCTGACCGGGCTGCTGGCCGTACTGGGGCTGGCCGTAACCGGGCTGGCCCGGCTGCTGGCCGTACTGCGGCTGGCCGTAGCCAGGCTGACCCGGCTGCTGACCATAACCCGGCTGACCACCTGGCTGCTGGCCGTACTGCCCCGGCTGGCCGGGCTGTCCCGGCGGTGTGGCACCGGGGTTGCCGTACGGGTTCTGTCCGGGGCCTTGGGCGCCCTGTCCATAGGACGGCTGCCCACCGGGCGCGCCCGGTCCCTGGTTCCGGCCGTCCTCCGGTCCGGTGCCCGGGGGTACGTTCTGGTCGCTCACGATGGTCCTTTCGTCACAGTTCACCCGCGTTTACTGGGCAAAGGCTAGCGGTCAGAGGGCCACAGTGGCGGGCACGGCAAGCGCGAAACGCCCGATCTGTGGACAGTTGCACCAATTGACACCAAATACAGCTGCGGGCCGGTGAATCACCGGCCCGCAGCTGTGGATAACTCGGACGACAACCTAGCCGAAGCGACCCGTGATGTAGTCCTCGGTCGCTTTTTCGCCCGGGTTGGAGAAGATCTGCTTGGTCGGGGCCATCTCGATCAGCCGGCCGGGCTTGCCGGTCGCGGCGAGGTTGAAGAAGGCCGTCTGGTCGGAGACCCGCGCCGCCTGCTGCATGTTGTGCGTGACGATCACAACAGTGAAACGGTCCTTGAGCTTCTCGATCAGGTCCTCGATCGCCAGCGTGGAGATCGGGTCCAGGGCCGAGCAGGGCTCGTCCATCAGGATCACCTCGGGCTCGACCGCGATCGCCCGGGCGATGCAGAGCCGCTGCTGCTGACCGCCGGACAGACCCGCGCCCGGCTTGTCGAGCCGGTCCTTCACCTCGTTCCAGAGGTTGGCGCCCTTGAGCGACGACTCGACCACCTCGGTGAGCTTCTTGCGGTCCTTGACGCCGTTGAGTTTCAGGCCGGACGCGACGTTGTCGAAGATCGACATCGTCGGGAACGGGTTCGGCCGCTGGAACACCATGCCGACGACCCGCCGGACCGCGACCGGGTCGACGCCGTTGCCGTACAGGTCCTGCTGGTCCAGCATCACCTTGCCCTCGACGCGGGCGCCCGGGATCACCTCGTGCATCCGGTTCAGGGTGCGCAGGAACGTGGACTTGCCGCAGCCGGACGGGCCGATGAACGCGGTGACCGAGCGGGGCTCGACCGTCATCGACACGTCCTCGACGGCCTTGAAGTCGCCGTAGTAGACGTTGAGGCCGCTGACCTCGATGCGCTTAGCCATATCGACTCAGAACCTCTCGACTATTTCGACTTGATGGTGCTGAACCGGGCGACGAGCCGGGCCAGCAGGTTGAGGGCAAGAACCAGCAGGATCAGGGTCAGCGCCGCCGCCCAGACCCGGTCCGCGGCGTTCGGCAACGCCAGCTCGGTACGGTCCTGGTTGATCATCGTCGGCAGTGCGCCCATGAAGCCGTCGAACGGGTTCAGGTTGATGTTCTTGGAGTAGCCGACCAGGATCAGCAGCGGTGCGGTCTCACCCATCACCCGGGCCAGACCGAGCATCACGCCGGTGATGATGCCGCCGAACGCCGTCGGTACGACGACCTTCAGGATCGTCTTCCACTTCGGGACACCGAGCGCGTACGACGCCTCGCGCAACTCGTCCGGCACGAGTTTCAGCATCTCCTCGGTGGACCGCAGGACGACCGGAAGCATCAGCAGCACCAGCGACAGCGACACCGCGAAACCCACGCGGTTGAAGCCGAAAACGGTGATCCAGACCGCGTAGACGAACAGCGCGGCGACGATCGACGGGACACCGGTGAGGATGTCGATCATGAAGCTCACGGCCTTGGCGGCCCGGGTGCCCTTGCCGTACTCGACCAGGTAGACCGCGCCGAGAATCGCGATCGGGACCGCGATCACCGCGGTGATCAAAGCCATGATCAGCGTGCCCATGATGGCGTGGTACGCGCCGCCGCCGGCCCGCCGGACCGTGATGCCGCGCTGCGACTGGCTCCACCAGTCGGCGCTCAGCAGCAGGTGGTAACCCTTGCTGACCACGGTGAACAGGATCCACAGCAGCGGAATCATGGCGACCGCGAAGGCCAGCACGATCAGCACGGTGGCCAGCGTGTTCTTGAAGGCCCGGGCCCCGGACTTCCCGGTCAGGTCCAGGACCTTCCCGTCGTAGGCCGGCTTGTTCTCTGCGACGGCGGTCATGCCGAAGCTCCTTCCGTGGCGGCACCGGCACGGCGGTTGCGGCGGGGGCGCTTGGCGCCGGGCGTGCTGCGGTCGACGATGATCCGGGCCGCGGAGTTGACCAGGAACGTGACGACGAACAGCACCAGGCCGGCCGCGATGTACGCGCCGGTCTTCTCCGGCGAGTCGAACTCGGCGGCGTTGTTGGCGATCTTCGACGCGAACGTCTCGCCACCGGCGAAGATCGACGAGTTCCACGGGTCGTTGCCGTTGGGCACCGACAGGATGATCAGTACGGCGACGGTCTCACCGAGTGCCCGGCCGAGACCGAGCATCGAGGCGCTGACCACACCGGACCGCCCGTACGGCAGCACCGACAGCCGGATCATCTCCCAGCGAGTGGCGCCGAGCGCCAGCGCGCCCTCGCGGTGCGAGATCGGCGTCTGCGCGAAGATCTCGCGGCTGATCGCCGTGACCACCGGAAGGATCATGATCGCCAGCACCACCGACGCGGTGAAGACCACGCCGACGTTGTCGCCCGGCGGCTTCTCGAACAGCGGGATCCAGCCGAGCGCGGAGGAGAGGCCGTTGATCACCGGGCGCAGGATCGGGGCGAAGAACAGGATGCCCCACAGGCCGTAGATGATCGACGGTACGGCGGCCAGCAGGTCGACCGCGTGCGCGACCGGGGCGGCCAGCCGTTTCGGTGCGTAGTACGTGACGAACAGCGCGACGCCGATCGCGATCGGGACCGCGATCAGCATCGCGATGATCGAGCTGATCACGGTGGTGTAGAAGAGCGCCGCGATCCCGAACCGCGGTTCGTCGCCGCCCGGCTCCCAGATCCGGGAGAACAGGAAGCTGCTCTTGTCGTCGATCAGCGCCGGGATCGCCAGCGCCAGCAGGAAGATGCCGACGAACGCGACGATCAGGACCACCAGGCCGCCGGAGCCGCGGGCGAGCCCGCCGAACAGCCGGTCGCCGAGATGCCCGACCGGGCCGAGTTCGAGCTTGCCGCCGGTCTCGGTCGTGGCCTTCGTCCCCGCGGCCTCGACACCGGACTCGGTCATCACCTCGGCGGGCTGCTGCGCCGCCTCGTGCTCGGCGTGTTCGGAAGCCAGGCCGCCGAACTGCGGGGTCGGGCCGGCGTCCTCGTGGACCAGATCCTCGATCTTCGGTTCTGTCTCGTCGGAGGCTGTGCCGTCCGGCCGGTCGGGCGGTGCCGTGCCGTCTGGACTACTCATTTCGATGCTGCTCCAAGCGCCTGAGTCGTGATGGTCACGTCTGGGTCTGACGAGGCGAGCCCCGGCGTCCTCCGATGACTCGGATCGGCCGGGGCTCGCATCAGTACTGCTTCTCGATCAGCTGATCGCCTGGATGGCGGCGTCGACCTTGGTCTGGATCTCGGCCGGGAGCGGCGCGTAGTTCAGGTCGGTCAGCGACGCCTGGCCGTCCTTGCTGACGAAGTAGCTCAGGAAGCTCTTCACCAGCGCGGTCTTCTCGGCCGGAAGGCCCTTGGTGCAGGCGATTTCGTAGGTGACCAGGATGATCGGGTACGCACCCGGGGCCTTGGTCGCGTAGTCCAGCTTCATGGCCAGGTCCTTGCCGGACGCGTCGGCGGGCTTGGCCGCGGCCAGCGCCTTGCCGGCGGACTCGGCGGACAGCTCGACCGGGGTGCCCGAACCGGTCTCGATCTGGGCGACGCCCAGCTTGTTGTCGACGGCGTACGACCACTCGACGTACGTAATCGCGTTCTTGGTGCTCTTCACACCCTCGGCGACACCGGCCGACTTCTCCTTGCCGGAGCCGGTACCAGTCCACTTCTTGGCCGGCTCACCGGTCCAGGCGCCGCCGCCGGCCGCCTTCAGGTACTTGGTGAAGTTCTCGGTGGTGCCGGACTCGTCGGAGCGGAAGAACACCGAGATCGGTGCCGACGGCAACGTGACGCCCGCGTTCAGCTTGGCGATCGCCGGGTCGTTCCAGGTCTTGATGGTGCCCTGGAAGATCTTGGCGGCGGTCGGGCCGTCGAGGGTCAGCTTGGTGACGCCGTCGACGTTGTAGGCGATCGCGACCGGGCCGATCACCATCGGCAGGTTGACGGCCGCGTTGTTCGCGCAGCGCTTCGTGGCCGCGGTCTGCTCGTCGGGCTTGAGCGCCGAGTCGGAACCGGCGAAGTCGACCTGGTTCGCGTTGAACTGCTTGATACCCGCGCCGGAGCCGGTCGGGTTGTAGTTCACCGTGACGTCGGCGCACTTCTCGTTGTACTTGCTGATGACTTCCTCGATGGCGTTCTTCTGCGCCGAGGAACCTTCGGCGTTCAGCGTGCCCTGCGGGCACTCTGCGCCGGCCGACGACGTCGAGGAGTCGGGGCTCGACGAACCGGTCGGCTCGGGGTCACTGCCACAGGCACTCAGGGCGAGGACGCCGAGGGAGGCCACGGCGACGGAGCCGACGCGGAACAGGCGATTGACGGACACGAGAGTGTTGCCCTTCTGCGGGAATCAGACTTCTGAACTTCCACAGACGGTAGGGAGACCAGGTGACCGACCGGTCCGTCACCGGTGAACGAGCGGTGAACGATTTCGGTAGCGTGCGCGACGTCTGGCGTGCCGACAGGCGGCCATTAGGTGAACTGAGTTAGGAGCCGTCACTCTCCGTGGATGTAAACGGCTGTTGGCTCACGTTTCGGTAACGCGCAGCGCACCGGCAACATGAACGCTAGTACGTCGCCGTGCCACGCGGGACGGGTGAACGTCAGCTGGAGAAGTCCTCCGGGGCGACGCCGTCGAGGAACTGCCGGAAGCGCTCCAGCTCGGCCTGTTCCTCCTCGGGGGTCGCGACGCCGGCTTCCCGCAGTACCTCTTCGGTGCAGCGGATCGGCGTACCGAGACGGACCGCGAGCGCCACCGAGTCGCTCGGGCGGGCCGAGACCCGGGCGCCGTTGGCCAGCACGAGTTCGGCGTAGAACACGGCGTCGCGCAGCTCGACGATCTCGACCGCTTCGATGTGCACGCCGAACGCCTCGATCAGGTCGCGCATCAGGTCATGGGTGAGCGGCCGCGACGGACGCAGGCCCTGTTCCTCGTAGGCGATCGCCGTCGCCTCGACCGAGCCGATCGAGATCGGCAGGTAGCGGTAGCCCTCGGACTCGCGCAGCATCATCACCGGGGCCCGGTTGGGCGATTCCATCCGGATCCCGATCAGTGTCAGTTCTCGCATCATCGTCATGGTGCGCCCCGAACCTCTCCTCAGACCGGCACCCGGTGGGGCACCGGTTCCTCGGGTAGGAACATACCCGTCACCACCAGTGTCACCCGGCCACCCCGTCGGCTGTGCCTGGATCGTCACCGAGCCGTGTCGCGGCGGCTACGGTGCGCTGAATCGCTCGTGCACCAGCCGCCCGTCAGCCAGTCGGTGTGCGACCAGAAACGCACCCGTGGAGTACTTGCCGACCCTCAGGCCCAGCTCCCGTGCCAGCGCCGGCAGGACCGGCCGGTGCGAGCAGACGACCGTCACCTTGCCCGGTCTCCACACCCGCTCGGCCAGACCACGCAGTCCGTCCGGGTCGGCGTCGTACCCGCGTTCGGAGATCTCCGGCCACAGGTGGATGTGCCGGTCGATAGAGGCGGCGTACGGCATGACCGTCGCGGCACACCGCTCCGCGTCGCTGCTGATGATCCGGTTGGCGCCCAGTGCGGCCAGTACGCCGGTCATTCGCTGCGCGACCGCCGTACCGTTGCTGGTGAGTGGACGGAGGGTGTCCTTGCCGTCCCAGTCCTTCCGCTTCACGGCCTCCGCATGCCGTACCACGACGACTGTGGATACGACCGGAACCGCTTGGTCCAATGCGTCCAGGATGTCCACGTCACGTGGGTAGCTGAGCTTGCTGCGTGCCTTGTCGACCGGGAGCCAGCTGACCTGGTCCACCTCGTCGTTCGGCTCGAACTCGTTGCCGTTGACCGGTGCGGCGGCCCAGTAGTGCACCAGCTTCTCCGCGGTCCCGCCGTTCTTACGGACCGCGTACCGCTGCACGCCCAGCGGGGGACCGAGGACGACCTGCAGTCCGGTCTCCTCCTCGATCTCCCGTCGCGCACCGAGCAGCACATGCTCGTGCGCGTTGAGCTTGCCCTTCGGGAGGGACCAGTCGTCGTACCGGGGCCGGTGCACCAGCAGGACCTGCCGGGTGCCGCGGCGCTCTCGCCACACGACACCACCCGCGGCGATGACGGTCGCCGTGCTCCTCATGAAATCACCCTAGGACGTGACTAACCGATCGCTTCGGAGGCCCGGCGGCGGCCGCGCGTTGCGATCAGCCTTTCCTGCATGTCCCGCAGCGGCTCACCGTCCGGTCCGCTGAGCCGGGCCTGCCACGTGTCGTCCGCCTGCAGCCACCAGGAGCCGGTGCCGTCGTCCATCGCCAGGTCGAACAGCTCACCGAGCTCGGTGACGTGGTCCGGCTGCTTCAGCTGCACCAGCACCTCCACCCGGCGGTCGAGGTTGCGGTGCATCAGGTCGGCCGAGCCGATCCACACCTCCGGCTCACCGCCGTTCTCGAACAGGAACACCCGGCTGTGCTCGAGGAACCGGCCCAGGATGCTGCGGACCTGGATGTTCTCCGACAGGCCCGGTACGCCGGGGCGGATCGTGCAGATGCCGCGGATCCACAGGTCGACCGGTACGCCGGCCTGCGACGCCCGGTAGAGCGCGTCGGACAGGGCCTCGTCGACCAGGCTGTTCACCTTGATCCGGATCCGCGCCGGGCGACCCGCGTGGTGGTGCTGCACCTCCCGGTCGATCCGCTCGACCAGCCCCCGCCGTACCGACTGGGGAGCGACCAGGATCCGCCGATAGCCGGCGCTCCGACCGAAGCCGGACAGGTGGTTGAAGAGCAGCGCGACGTCCTCGGTGACCACCTTGTCGCTGGTCAGCAGGCCCAGGTCCTCGTACAGCCGGGCTGTCTTCGGGTGGTAGTTGCCGGTGCCGATATGCGCGTACCGGCGCAGGCCGTCCGGCTCGTCACGGACGACCAGCGACAGCTTGCTGTGCGTTTTGAGGCCGATGACGCCGTACACGACGTGGCAGCCGGCGTGCTCGAGCTGCCGGGCCCACTTGATGTTCGCCTGCTCGTCGAAACGCGCCTGGATCTCCACCAGGACCAGCACCTGCTTGCCGGCCTCCGCGGCGTCGATGAGCGCGTCGACGATCGGGGAGTCACCACTGGTCCGGTACAGCGTCTGCTTGATCGCCAGGACGTGCGGATCCGCGGCGGCCTGCTCGATGAAGCGCTGGACGCTGGTGGAGAACGAGTCGTACGGGTGGTGGACGAGGACGTCGCGCTGCTTGAGCGCGTGGAACATGTCGGCCGGGTTCGCGGTCTCCACCTCGGCCAGGTGCGGATGCGTCGACGGCACGAACGCCGGGTACTTCAGCTCCGCACGGTCCAGGCTGGCGATGGTGAACAGACCACGCAGGTCCAGCGGGCCCGGGAGCTCGAACACCTCCGCCTCGGTGACGCCCAGCTCGGACAGCAGCAGCGCCTTCACCTGCGGGTCGATCGACTCCTCCACCTCGAGCCGCACCGGAGGACCGAACCGGCGGCGCAGCAGCTCCTTCTCGAGCGCGGCCAGCAGGTTCTCGGCGTCGTCCTCCTCGACCTCGAGGTCCTCGTTGCGGGTCACCCGGAACGTGTGGTGCTGGGTGACCTCCATCCCCGGGAACAACTGGCCGAGGTGGGTGGCGATGACGTCCTCGAGCGGCACGAACCGCCCCTCGGCGACCTTCACGAACCGCGGCAGCAGCGGCGGCACCTTCACCCGGGCGAAGTGCTCACCGCCGGTGTCCGGGTTGCGCACCACGACCGCGAGATTCAGGCTCAGACCGGAGATGTACGGGAACGGGTGCGACGGGTCGACCGCCAGCGGGGTCAGCACCGGGAACACGCGCTCCCGGAAGAACCGGGTCATGTCCTCGCGCTCGCTGTGCTCCAGTTCGTCCCAGCGCAGGATGTCGATGCCCTGCTCGGTCAACGCCGGCTGCACCGACTTGCGCCAGGTCTCCGCGTGCCGGTCCATCAGCTCCCGGCTCCGCGCCAGGCTGCGGTCCAGAACCTCGCGGGGGAGCAGGCCACTGGCCGCCTTCACCGCGACCCCGGCCGCGATCCGGCGCTTCAGGCCGGCGATCCGGACCATGTAGAACTCGTCCAGGTTGCTGGCAAAGATCGCGAGGAACTTGGCCCGCTCGAGCAGCGGGATCCGGTCGTTCTCGGCGAGTTCCAGGACCCGCTGGTTGAACGCCAGCCAGCTCAGTTCCCGGTCGGAGAACCGGTCCGCGGGGAGGTCACCGGCCGCACTGATGTCGTACGGCGGTTCAACGTCGTACTCCCGGTTGTGCGATGCCAGCAGATCTCCAGCCACACCGCTCAGCATCCCATCCTTTGGTGAACAACGGGTAGCCGTCCGCGCGTTGGCCGATGTGACCTTTTCGTTGCCTGGAGACGCTTGTTCGGGGTCGCGGTTGCTAGCGTCACACCTTGTGAACCTACGACTGGACTCGGTACTGCGCGACACGGTGACCGCCGTACAAGCGAACGCCCTCCTCCCGCTGTACGCCCTGCCCGCCGCCGTCCGCCGACGGCTCGCCGGCGCCCCGATCCAGATCGACGGCAACACCCTGGACCCCGATGTCCAACTCCTCCTGCGCGTCGACAACTTGTTGCCACACACAACCAAAACCGACGCCGCGACAGCCCGCACCCACTTCCGCAACCTCTGCAAACTGATCCCCGGCACCCCCGCCGCCCTACTCCGAGTAACCGACCTAACCGTCCGAGGCGCCGCCGGCCAACTAGAAGCCCGCCTCTACATCCCCCGCCCCACCCCACCCACCCCACCCGCACCCAGCCCAGCCGCACCCGGCTCAGCCACCTCCGACCCAGGCACCTCCGACCCAGGCACCTCCGGCCCAGTCGCCGCCGGTTCGGCCACACCCGGCTCAGCTGGCCCCGGCGCCGGCTTCGCGGCGCACGAATCTGCGGCACCAGCGTCCGGCTCGGCGCCGGACGCTGGTGCCGCAAGGCGCTCGGGCCGCGGGGGTCTCCTGGTGTTCTTCCACGGGGGCGGCTGGGTGGTCGGCGATCTCGGCACGCACGACGCGCTCTGCCGCGCGATCGCCGCGGACGCCGGCATCCGCGTCCTCTCTGTCGACTACCGCCTAGCCCCCGAAGCCCCCGCCCCAACCGCCGCCGAAGACGCGATCGCCGCCTTCACCTGGGCCGTAGACCACGCCGAGGACCTAGGCGCAGACCCAACCCTGGTAGCCGTAGGCGGCGACAGCGCCGGCGGCAACCTGGCAGCCGTGGTCGCCCAGCAAACAGTCCGCCGCGGCCTCCCACGGCCGGCCCTCCAGGTCCTCCTCTATCCAGCCGTAGACCTGGTCGCCCGCCGCCCGAGCCGAGACCTGTTCTCCGAGGGCTTCCTCCTCACCGAGGAAGACATCATCTGGTACCGCGACCACTACACCCCCGACCCCACCCTCCGCCCCGACCCGATCGTCTCCCCCCTCCGAGCCGAAGACCTCACAGGCCTCCCACCCACCTACCTCACCACCGCCGGCTTCGACCCCCTCCGAGACGAAGGCCTCGAATACGCCACCGCCCTGAAAGCCGCCGGCAACCCCCTAACCCACGCCCACCACCCCACCCTCCCCCACGGCCACGCCAACCTCCTAACAGTCCCCGGCACCACAAGAGCAGCCCAAACCCACCTCACCAACCACCTGAGAGCAACCCTGCACTAACCACCCGCGAACCCCCCAGCCCAACCTGGGGAGGATTCCCCACCCAAACCAGCCAGATATCCTCCCGAACCCCGGCGAGACGGGATAAGCGTTGGATCTCCTTCGATGGGTACGGATTTCCCGGCGCACTCGTGGTTCAGCGCGGGCGATCCGCCACCAAGCTCCAGGTGCAGGCAAGCAAGTTGCTGGACCAGAACCGGAGACCCGCACCCCTCAGGATGGGTCGGGCCATCGTCGCGTTCGGCTTGAGTTCCTGCCTGAGTGCCGAGAGGTAGCCCCGCCGATGCCCACGTCATTCCGGGCGTCAAACGCGGATCCGAGCACCAGGACAGCCAGGAGGCCGACAGTCGGCTTCATTGCTCGGTCTGTTTCCACTCGTACATGACCCAATTCCCGCCTTGATCGACGAGCGCGAACTTCCGGCTGTACTGCGCCGGTTGACTGACCAATGGGCTGTCGGTCTTGGTTTCTTTGCTCGTGTACGCGCCGACAGTCAGGTTCGCCGATCCACCGGCGAATCCTGGCTTTCCACGATTCAGTTGCGGTACGTCGACGATGTGTTCGTGGTAATCGCCGCTCAGCAGACCGTTGGCCGCATTGGACTTGGCGATGAAGTCTGCGTATGCCTTGCAGCTCTCACAAACCGCAGAACTCGCCTTGACAAGTGCAACGGTGTCGCCGGTGTCGGCAGCGTAGTTCAAAAGGTCGCTGTAATACCGCACGAACTGCTCCGCAGAGGCAAGTGTGACCCCTCGTGCCGCCGCAGGCCTGCCGGGCGCGACGGTCGGAACCTGTGCCCCGGGCACCGAGGGCGTTGCGCTACCGGAATCCGACGGTGTAGCCGCAGGCGTCCCCGAAGCCGTGCCGACCGACGAAGCTGCCGAGGATGAGATTGTGTTCGGGCTGCTGGCATCGGAATTGGTGTTGCCGCAGGCGACCAAGAGCGCACTGGCGCTCAGACAGGCCAGAAGTGTGAATACCGGTCCGTTGCGGAGTATCACGCCTGTCAGTCCTCCGTGGTTGAGCGATCGACCGGGCCGATCAGGCAGGAGCCAGAAACAAGAGGCGCGATCGTCTTCATGATTCGTTGATCTGCATCTCGAACATCACCCAGTTTCCGCCGCTTGCGGACAGTGAGAACTCCATAACTCCGGTGCTGCTTTTCTGCGAGGCCGGCGAGGCGCCCGGCGAGCTGCGCTCGACATATGCGCCGCCCTTCAGTGCGGCAGAACCTCCCAATCGCCCCGTCTCGCCGCGGTAGATCTCCTTGACGTTGATCAGGTGATCCGCGTAGTCACCCTTGAGCCCACCGTTCTTCGCGTTGATCTTCCGCACGTAGTTGGCAATGCCTTTGCACCCCTCGCACCCCTCGTCGCTGGCGGCCATCAGCGGGGCAGGATCTCCGGTCGTGTAGGCGTAGTTCAGCAGCTCGACGTAGTAGCCGATGAACGCTTCACCGGCCGCAAGAGTTGATCCGGCGGCTTGTGTCGGTCGCGTCGGCGCGGCAGTTGGCGAGCTGACCGTGGGCGGGGACGAGGAGCCGTTGGTAGGCGCCGAACTTGAGGCCCCGGCAGATGGCGATGGTGGGGCCGTGTTGGGGTGGCCTGCTTCTGGGCTGCCTTGGGTGCAGGCCGTCAGGAGTGTGGTGGCGCATAGGCAGGACAGAAGTGCGAGCGTCATCCTGTTGCGGTGCGTCACGTATGTCGGCCCTCCGTGTTCAAGTGATCGACCAGGCTGGTCGGGCAGAGTCAGAGCCACGACTTGGGGCTTCGGTGTGCGAGGCCGGGACCGGGTTGATCTTCTTGTACGACATGTCGCTGAGCGGAGGTGTGCGTCGGCTTGATCCGGCGAGAATGAGCTCAGCGGCCGGGGTCTACGAGGACGGGGATGGCTTCGCGGATCTGGAGGGCGGTGGCGGGGCCGGTGATGGGGACGGTGCCTTCGATGTACTGCCAGCCGGTGTCAGCGACGTTGAAGCGGGCGGCGTAATTGGTTGTCAGCGTGAGGCTGACGTTGCCGCGCTTCATGTACTTGTGAGTGATCTCTTTCGACGGGTACGGCTTGCCGGGCGTGCTCGTGGTGAGCGCCGGACTCCCGTCACCGAAGCGCCAGGTATAGCTGATCGGCGTCGCCTCCACCAGCACAGGGAATCCGAGCAACGTGACGGTGGTCCTCGACACCTTGCTGTCGTCGGTGTAGATGATCGTGTCCAGATTCACCAGCGTCCGACCGTCCGGCTGAACCTTGACCGAGAGCCCCGGGAACATGATGTTCTTGGTCTCCGACCGCACCTGCTCCCAGGTGATGTCTTCGGGCCGTGGCCGCACGACCTCCCGCGGGACCTTGCGTATCGTATGCCGCCGTTCGTCGCCACCCGGCTGACATCGGTTCGGACCGGGAATACTCCCATCGGTTTGCATGCGGCCGCAGATACCGATGTTGATTTTAAAGTCGGTTCGTTCCTTGGAGTCTGTCGGCGGGTTGTCTTTCGTGTGTGGCGGATCAGCGGGGACTTTCGGCCGATCGTACTCGTCTTTCCTGGTCGACGCTTTCTGCTCTGTAGCCGACTTCGAGGTTCCTTCTCGACGTGGCACTCGGTCAGTACCCGTTACCGACGTACCCTCCTTGATTTTACCGGGGGTCACCGTGGGCTTTGGCTTCGGTTTGGGCTTGGAAGCGATCTCAGTAGAGGCCAGCGGTCCGTCTGCATCGGCCCAGGAAGTGTCGAGCGCGATGTTCGCCAGCACCAGTAGCGCACTGAGCGTGACAGCTAAGTTCACCATCTTCTTCATTGCTTCACGAGTTCCATCTCGTACATGACCCAGTTGCCGTGGCTGACCGACAGTCCGAACTCACGCTTGTATTTCGCAGCCTTCACACTGATTGGAGCGGAGGTCTTCGTCTCCTGGCTCACGTAGGCGCCGACGCTCACATTTGCGGAACCGCCGAGATGCCCGCCTGCCCCGCGGAAGAGGTCAGGGACGTCGGTGACCTGCTCCCGGTAGTCACCCTTAAGCAGTCCGTTAGCTGCGTTCGCCTTCGCCACAAACCCTGCGTATGACTTGCAGCTTTCGCAACCTGCTTCGCTGTTGCTGAGCATCGGCGCGGTGTCGCCGGTCTCGGAGGCGTAGTTGAGCAATTCGCTGTAGTAGCGAACGAACTGCTCGGCTGCCGCGAGCGTAAGCCCCTTCGCGTTCGCGGGGCGTTCAGGCGGGCCGCTTGGGGTCGAAGGCGCGGCCGCGGATTCAGTGGGTGTCGCGGAGCTTGCCGACGTGGCAGGTGGCGGGGCCGTGTTGGGGTGGCCGGCCTCGGGGCTCTTTTGGGTGCAGGAGGTCAGTAGCGCGGTGGTCGTCAGGCAGGCCAGGAGCGTGATGATCGGCCTGTTGCGGTGTGTCACGTGTGTCAGCCCTCCGTAGTTGACACAGATCGTAACGGTGGGGTGGGGCTGGGTTCGATGTCAAAAGGTGCAGTTGTGGATAACTGGGTTGGGGCCAGGAGCCGCCCGGCTGGGGGGTTAGAGGCTCGGACGGCTCCTGGTTGGTGGTGGGACGGGTGGGGGCGGGGTTTTATGACGCGGCGTGAGCGGGTGAACTCGTTGTGATGTCGTTCACAGGAGGTGTCGGAGGCTGGGCGACGGGGTTGGGGTGCGTTTCTGGTGGGTGGGCGCCTGGTATTTCAGGTCTTGCGGCACGTGTTCCTGTCTCACGGCACCAGTGGCTGCCAGCCGTGGGTGGTCAGGCGGGGGTGTATTGGACGTCTAGGGCGGCGGTGGTGAAGTTCAGGGAGGTGTAGAGGGCTCGGGCGGGGGTGTTGGTGCCGTCTACGTAGAGGACTATTTCGTTGAGGTTGCGGGTGGTTTGTAGGTGGTGGAGGCCTTGGAGGGTCAGGGCCTTGCCTAGGCCTTGGCCTTGGTGGGTGGGGGAGACGCCTACTACGTACACCTCGCCTATGCCTTCTTCGACCTTTGTCCAGTGGAAGCCGGCGATCGCTCCGGTGGCGGAATCGACGGCCAGGAAGAAGCCGTCGGGGTCGAACCACGGTTGCTGGAAGCGTTCGGCCAGGTCCGCGGCGGTCCAGCTGCCTTGCTCGGGGTGGTCGGCGAAGGCGGCTGCGTTGACCTTCAGCCAGGCGGCGTCGTCCTGTCCGGGGACGAACGTGCGTACGTCGATGCCGTCGGGCCACACCGGATCGGGCAAGGAAGCCCTGGTACGTCGGAGGAAGTAGAGCTCTCGGGTGATCTCGAGGCTGAGGCGGTGGGCCAGCTCGTCGGCGCCGGGCAGGCGGCCGTGGGCCCAGACGCTGGTACGGGTGCCGCCGTGGTCGAGAAGCATGCGGAGGAGGGCCGCGCCGAATCCTTGCCGGCGAAAAGGCGGGGCGACGAAGAGTTCGGCGGAGCCGTCGGGGGACAGGGCGCCGTACCCGACCAGGTTGCGGGCGCTCTGCAGGCCGCTGACTTCGATGGTGCCCGGGTCGCCTTCGTAGGCGAGGACGTGGACGTCGCCGGGGTGTTCGCCGTCGAGGTGCAGGAGGGTGCGTTCGGAGAGCGGGTTGACGCCGTCGCTGTGTGCTGCGGCGCGGGCGAGTTCCGTGACGGCGGCGGCAGTGGCCGAGGGCAACGGTGAGGGAACGGCTTCGAGGGTCACCTGAATACCGTAAAAGGTCCGGTTCAGTTCATGCTCAGGTCCTGGCGAGGGCGCGTCGTCACGGGTAACTTTCGCGGAACCGCGGAGGATTTCGCGGCACCGCAACAGCGGTGACCGAGACGACGGAGAAGAAATGGCCATCACAGGACGAGGCAGGGCACGGTTGGGGGGACGGCGGGCGGTCGGGCTGCTCGTCACCGGGACGGCCGTCGCGCTCGCGTTGGCCGCGGGGGGATCCGTGAGCCAGGCCGGAGCCGCGACACAGGACGCGACTCAGGGCACAGCGACTCAGGGCACAGCGGCGCAGGGCACAGCGGCGCAGGCGAAGAAGCCGAAGCCGACGCACAGCCAGATCCAGCTGCTCGCGATCAACGACTTCCACGGCAACCTGGAGCCCGCGACCGGGTCCAGCGGCAACATCAACGGCATCCCGGCGGGCGGCGCGGCGTACCTCGCGACGCATCTGAAGCAACTGCGGGCCGCCGCGCACGCGAAGGGCCAGGACTCGGTGACGGTCGCCGCGGGTGACCTGATCGGCGCCTCGCCGCTGCTGTCGGCCGCGTTCCACGACGAGCCGACGGTCGAAGCGCTGAACGGGATGGGACTCGAGGCTGCGTCGGTGGGCAACCACGAGTTCGACGAGGGCTGGCACGAGCTGCTCCGGATGCAGACCGGCGGCTGCCTGCCGGACGGCGACGGGGCGAACAACCAGAACTCCTGCCCGGACGCGGCGCACCCGTTCGAGGGCGCGAAGTTCAAGTACCTCGCCGCGAACGTGTTCTTCGAGAACACCCGGAAGACACTGTTCGCGCCGTACACGATCAAGACCTTCAAGGACGGTAAGAAGGTCGGCTTCATCGGGATGACGCTGGAGAACACGCCGAACATCGTGACCAAGTCCGGCGTCGAGGGGCTGACCTTCAAGGACGAGGTCGACACCGCGAACGCGCTGGTCCCGGTGCTGAAGAAGAAGGGCGTGGAGTCGATCGTCGTGCTGCTGCACGAGGGCGGTTTCCCGGCCGACCCGAAGGCGTACAACAGCTGCCCGGGGATCTCCGGCCCGATCGTGGACATCAACGCCAACCTGGACCCGGAGATCGACGCGATCATCTCGGGCCACACCCACCAGGGGTACAACTGCTCCCTGCCGGACAAGGACAAGAACCCGCGGCTCGTCACCAGCGCGTCGTCGTTCGGCCGGCTGGTGACCGACGTCCGGTTGAGCATCGTCAACGCGACCGGCGACGTCGACCGGGTGAACACGCTGGCCAACAACCAGATCATCACCCAGGACGTCGTGCAGGACCCGAAGACCGCGGCCCTGATCGCGAAGTACAAGGCCCTGGTCGCCCCGATCGAGAACAAGGTGATCGGGCACATCACCACCCCGTCGGTGGTGCGGACCCCTGACGATTCGCTCGAGTCGCCGCTGGGCAACCTGATCGCCGACGCGCAGCTGGCCGACCCGAGCGTCGTGACCGGTGGGAAGACACCGGTGGTGGCCTTCATGAACCCGGGCGGCATCCGCGCCGACCTGGCGTCCACCAACGGCGAGGTCACCTTCGGGAAGGCCTTCACCGTGCAGCCGTTCAACAACTTCCTGGTTTCGATGGACATGACCGGGACGCAGATCAAGGCCCTGCTGGAGCAGCAGTTCTCCGGGGTGAACGGTCCGGACGCGCCGAAGTTCAAGGTGCTCCAGGTCGCGGGCATCACCTACACCTGGAACCCGGCCGCCGCGGCGGGCTCGAAGGTGGTGGCGGGCTCGATCAAGATCGGCGGGCAGCCGCTGGTCGACGGTACGACGTACCGCATCGTCACGAACAACTTCCTGTCGGACGGCGGTGACGGCTTCCCGGCCTTCACCACCGCGACGAACAAGTTCTTCGGCGGGCTGGACATCGATGCGTTCGCGAACTACCTGACCGCGCACGACCCGTACACGCCGGTCGCGACCGACCGCATCTCCATCGGGTCCTGACCGCGCAGGGCTGAAACGGGAGCCGGTACGTCGCCTGAGAGGGCGGCGTACCGGCCGCCCAGCAACAACCTGCGGGACCGCCGGCTGCTTTTCGTTCTCGTCAGTGATCCTGGTACCTTGCGTACTCAGGCACTTACGGAAGGTGAGCGATGGCGCACGTTGCTCCGACCTCGCACCGGCGGGCTCCCAGGGCTTCGCATCGCGGGCATCGCAGCGCGGACGGGCCGGTGCAGATCACCAGCTGGCTCGGGTTGACGGTGGCATTCGTTGTGGGGCTGATCCTGACGGCGCAGGCGCACGTCGGCGTTCACGCGGCCGGGGTCACCCTGCTGGTGATGCTGGTGCCGGTCACCGTCGGGGTGTTCGTGGCGGCGGTCCGGCAGGGCGTCGGGTCCTGGAAGGCAGCCTTCGTTACGGCGGCCGCCCTGGCGTTCACCCTGCTGAAGTTCTTCTTCTAAGAGACGTCGGCGGTCTCGCGCGCGGCGGGCGGCGGCGGGACCACGAAGCGGTAGCCGACGTTCCGGACGGTGCCGATCAGCGCCTCGTGCTCGGGGCCGAGTTTCGCGCGCAGACGCCGTACGTGCACGTCGACCGTCCGCGTACCGCCGAAGTAGTCGTAGCCCCAGACCTCCTGGAGCAGCTGCTCGCGCGTGAACACCCGGCCCGGGTGCTGCGCGAGGAACTTGAAGAGCTCGAACTCCTTGTACGTGAGATCGAGCGCCCGCCCGTTGAGCTTCGCGGTGTACGACGCCTCGTCGATCACGACGTCGCCGCTGCGGATCAGCGTGGACTCGGGCTCGTCGTTGCGGGTCGCGGCGAGGCGGCCGATGACGAGCCGCAGCCGGGCCTCGATCTCGGCCGGGCCGGCGGTGTCGAGCAGTACGTCGTCCGCGCCCCAGTCGGCGTTGACCGCGGTCAGGCCGCCCTCGGTGACGACCAGGATCAGCGGTACGTCGATGCCGGTCGTGCGGATCAGCCGCGAGGCGCTCCGGACCGCGACCAGGTCGCGGCGGGCGTCGAGCAGCACGGCGTCGGCGTCCGGGGCATCGACCAGCGCGGAGACCTCCGCGGGGAGGATGCGGATCTGGTGGGGGAGCAAGGCGAGCGACGGCAGGACCTCGGTGGAGGCCTGCAGGGCGTTCGTCAGCAGAAGCAACGTGCTCACGCTGTCTCCTTGTGCTGATCATCGGATCCGGCGGCCGCGATCCGGTCCTCGTGCGCGTCAGGCCCCGGCGGCGTCGTTGCCGGGGGCCTGGGACACACTGGGTCTAACAGCAAGCTGACATAATAGCCGAGACTTAACCGATTAGTGAGGCGCGGACCAGATGCCGGAAGTGACCATCAGGTACTTCGCTGCCGCACGCTCGGCCGCCGGGGCCTCCTCGGCGACCGCCGAGGCGGCCTCGATCCGCGACCTGGTCACGACCGTTTCGACCGATCGGCCGGAGCTGGCGCGGGTGCTGTCGATCTGCACGTTCCTCCTGGACGGCGAGCGCGCCGAGCCGGGCACGCCGCTCACCCAGGGCGCCCTGGTGGACGCGCTCCCACCCTTCGCCGGCGGCTGAGCAACCCAGGCTGAGCAGACAGCCTGAGCAGGACAGGCACGAGGCCTCCTCGGCAGGTACATTCGTCGCCGTGGCGATGGAGTCGGGGACGCTGCTCACTACGGTGGGTCGCGCGGGGGTCCTGTTCGGGAAGGCGTGGCCGCGCCTTCTGGCGGTGTTTCTGGTGGCCCAACTGGTGCACCGCGGCCTGCAATGGGTAGCGGTCCAGGCAGGCGCCAGAGCTGAGGCGGCCGGCATCGCCGTACTGGCGTTGCTCGTAGTGGTCTCGCTGGCGATGTACGTGACCATGTTCCTGGTCCTCCGCGGCGAGCTGCCGTTCCACCGCAGAGCGGTTGCCGAGGGCAGGCTTGCTCCGGACGGTATGGAGGCCGGACGAGAGCACGGGCCGATCGATGCGGTCGCAGCCGCGCTCCTGCCGTTCCTGGCCTTCTATGCCGCCTACAAGTTCCTGCAGAACGAGGCGCTCGACTACGAGTACCAGTTGGCCGTCCACAAGGTGAACGAGACGGCCGCGACGATCCTGACGGGTGGCAGCGTCGCACCGCAGTCCACGGGGTTGCAGTCGCTGTCGACGTGGTTGTTCATCGGGCTCGGCGCCACGGCGTACCTGCTCCGGTTCGTGTTCAAGAAGTGGAAGAAGGAACGAGAGGGCGCGGTCCGCAAGCTGTTCGTCACGTACCTCGAGGCGCTCTGGATCTTCGTGGTCATCTATCAGGCGTCGTCGTACATCCCGTCGCCGAAGACGTGGCTCAAGGAGCGCCAGGTCTGGCAGTGGCTGCACGACGGGTACACGTGGGTGCTCGACCATGTGCTGGGCGTCAGCCAGGTCCGTGAGGTGTGGGACGCGGTCACCGGGTTCCTCACCGCCGGTATCGGGGACCTCTGGAACGCCGCTGTGCTCCCGCTGATGTGGATCACCATGACCGCGATCATCTACGGCCGCGTCGTGCAGAAGCTCGACAAGCCGCGCTGGCGGTTCGACCGGATCACGAACCGCTGGCAGCAGACGCCGCGGATCGTCCGTGTCGCCGGGAACTCGGTGATGGCCGACTGGAAGGACCGCTGGACCCCGGTTCTGGAGGCGTTCCGGCTGGTCGTCCGGTCCGGCCTGCGGCCGATGCTCGGGTACTTCCTGGCCTGGGCGGTCGTCACGTTCGCCGCGAGCGGCGTGTGGATCGCCCTGAAGCTGTGGGTGCTCGGACCGCACTCGCTGCAGTTCTGGCAGGTGATCGACGAGCCGCTGAACCTGATCACCGACGGCCTGAAGATCATGCTGCAGGTCAGCCTGCTCGCCGCCGCGTACGACCGGATGATCGGCGGCCTGGCCGGCTACCTGACCCCGCGGACCCGCGCGGTGCACGAGCAGTCGGCCGGCGACCACGGTGTCACCGACCTCAGCGCGGCTACCTCGGGAATGCCAAGTACTGAGGGAGCTTCGTAGCCCACGTGATCGTCGGCTGCACGCTGCCGGCGACGGACGACGGTACGACGAACACCGCGACCGTCTCGAACGGCTTCCCGGCCACCGGCTTCAGGTAGTACGGCGCTGCGGTGCCACGCCAGCTCGACGGCTGGTCGTCGGAGCCGCCGCTGCAGCCGGTCGGACGGTCCTGGTAGTCGTCCGCGAGCGTGTCCTCGTCCCAGATCCGTCCGTCCGGCGCCCGGAGGTGGACCTGGCAGCCGCCGAGCCCTTCGAGCGCGGACAGGTTGTCCACCTGCAGCCGGAAGTACACCCGGATCCGTGTGGTGCCTTCGGGGAGCGAGGGACCCTTCTCGGTCGAAGCAGGGTTCTCCTCGACGGTGGCGGCGTACCAGGTGGCGCCGTTGTACGACGTACCGCCCGCCGACACCGATACCGGGTCACGGGGCTCGTTGTTGTACCAGGACTTGTAGTCGCTGCGTGTGGTCCACCACCCGGCGAGCGGGATGGCCACCACCAGCGTCGCCAGCGCGACCGTGTTCTTCCGGAACCAGCCGCGGCGGGCCCGGCGCGCGCCACTCATGTGTCGCTCGCAGCGGTCAGGGTCACGACGTCTTCGAGCTTCGGCGCGTCGTCGCCGAGTGGCACGGTGACCTGCGGTTCGAGGTCGTTCAGGATCGACTTCTCCATCACCAGCAACGTTGCCCCGGGTACCTTGTCGGCCGGCATCTCGACCACGAACGAGCCGCGGACCGGGATGTCCGGCGCGAATTCGGTCCCGGTCAGGTCGACCCGGTCGAGACCGCTGCGGTTGGCGCCGAGGTACGTGATGCCGTCGGCGGACCGGATCTTGACGCCGAAGATGTGCATCGGCTCCCGTTTGGCGGTGACACTGGCGTCGACGACCACGAAGGCGGTCAGCGAGTCCCGGTCCGGCGTGGACCGCGGGATCCGCAGCTTCTTGCCGACCCGTACGTCGTCAACGGTCAGGTCGAAGCGTGGTGTCTGCACCGCGCGCCCGACGATGCCCTTGACCGCGGTCGGCTGCTGGATGTCCTGCTGGGTCGGCGTCAACCGGTACAGCCCGACGATCGCGACCAGTACGGCGAGCGTGAGGCCGATGTTGAGCAGTTTCCGGCGACTCATTTGGCCTTCACCGCGACTGTGCCTTCCGCGGCGATCTTGTCCGGGAGCCACTTCTCGTGGTGGTCGAGGAGCGACTCGTCCACGTGTTCGTAGCTCTGGACGGTCAGCTTGACCTCGGTGGGGAACTGGCCGGCCTTCGGCAGCTTCCAGACGTACGCGATGTCCTCGGCCGCATCCGGCGTGAGCACCGGGTTCATGGTCGCGTCGCGCAGGTTCGTGGTGCCGAGCGGCGGGTCGGTGTCCTTGACCCCGGGCACGCCGATCAGCCGGATCAGGTCCGACGGCGGTGTCGTGCCGGTGTCGTCGGTGACCTTCAGCTTCGTCACGACCGCGATCAGTACGCCGCCGTCGTCCGGGGTGAACAGCGGCTTCAGGTCCTTCACGGTGACGACCCGCTGGACGGTGACCTCGAACTGGCCGGCGTCGATCGCGGTGCCGGCGTCCACCCGCGGCGTCTCGTCGCCGGCCTTCTTCAGACCCCCGAAGGCTGCCGAGACCACCAGCAGTACGGCGCCGGCGCTGATCGCCCACGTCCGGACCGAGCGGCCCCGCACCCTCAGATCCTGAAACTCCGGGAGCTCATCCGGCTCCTGCCCCCCGCTCCCCGTTTCCTGCACGCGGGCAAGCGTATCCAGCGAGAGGGCCGAGCTGAGACAGGACCAGGTCAGTCGTCCGGCCGGCCCCGGAGCCGCTTGGTCTCGCCGCGGCGCTTCTTGTCGTCCAGCCGGCGCCGTACGGACCCCTTGCTCGGCTTGGTCGGCCGCCGCTTCCGGGGTGGCGGAGCGATCGCCTCCCGGATCAGTACGGCGAGCCGTTCCCGCGCGGCCTCCCGGTTGCGCCACTGCGACTTGTACTCCGACGCGGCGATCGTCACCACCCCGTCGACCAGCCGCGACTGGAGCCGCTCCAGTGCCCGCGTCTTCAGTACGTCGCTCAACGCCGACGTACTCGCCACGTCGAAGCTGAGCTCGACCCGGCTGTCCGTGGTGTTCACGGACTGCCCGCCCGGGCCGCTCGACCGTGAGAACCGCCACGTCAGCTCTGCCTCGGGAATCACCACCCCCGACCGCACGGTCACTCCGCTCTCCACAGCACCTATTAGACCGGAGGAGAATCGGCAGATGGATGCCTGCGTCTTCTGCGGCCTGATCTCCGCCGACTCAGCCCGCTGGATCGCCAAGGAGAACGCGGCGGTCGCGTTCCTCCCGCTGCCCGGTGAGGAGATCGCCCCGGGACACACACTGGTCGTGCCGCGTCGTCACACCACCGCAGGTCTCCTGGACGCGCAGCCGGGTGACCTGACCCTGGTGATGGACCTGGCTCAGCGCATCGCGCAGAAGATGGTGGAGAGGCTCGGGGCGACCGGTGTCTGCCTCCTGAACGCCAGTGGGCCCGGCTCCGGCCGCAGTGTCGACCACCTGCACCTGCACGTGGTCCCTCGGTACCCGGGCGACGGCGACGACAGCCTGCCCTGGCCGACCGGGCGTTCACGCCACCGCCTCGCTGTGGATCCGCAGGTGCTTCTCAGCACGTGAAACCGGCGGTTGAACCGTGAACGGCGCGTCGTACCGTGGGTAACTGTGAGTCTGGGGCTGTGGGTACTCGTCGCGGCGGTCGTAGCCGGCGTGGGGCTGAGTGTGCTCAAGGCCTGGATCGACGGGCGGTTTCGCGGGAAGAGCGAGGACGACGTGGAGCGAGTGACGCCCGCGGAGCTGGGTGGGGAGCTGGGCGAGCGGGCGACGCTGCTGCAGTTCTCGTCGGCGTTCTGCGCGCCCTGCCGGGTCACGCGGCGGACACTGGCCGAGGTCGAGGGCATGGTCGACGGCGTACGCCACGTGGAGCTGGACGCCGAGTCCCACCTCGAGCTGGTGCGCCGGCTGGACATCTTGCGGACGCCGACCACGCTGGTGCTCGACAGCACCGGAGCGGTGGTGAAACGCGCCAGCGGAGCGCCGCGGAAGCCGGATGTGATCGCAGCGCTGGCCGTCGCGATCGACCGTCAGCCGAGCTGACTGTGTCCGGTACGCGCCACCGGATGGCCAATGAACCGCCACGTAGGCAAGACTCTGCGGGTGAGCTCTCAAGCAGCAGGTTGGTACGACGACCCTGAGGACCCGACCCAGCAGCGGTACTGGGACGGCAACGCCTGGACGGATCAGCGTCGACCGCAGCAGGGCCCACCCCCGTTCCAGGGGCAGTTCGGCCAGTCCAAGACGCAGGACCTGCCGAAGTACGGGCAGACCGCGGAGCACGGACAGGTGTACGGCGGTGGCGGGCCGGCCCAGTCGCCGCAGTTCGGCCAGCAGCCCCCGCAACAGGGCGGCTACCCGGCGTACCCGCAGAGCGGACAGGGCTTCGCCTACCAGGGGCGGAACTCCGGCACGACTCCGGACGGTCAGATGCTGTCCGGGTGGTGGCGCCGGGTGTTCGCGCGGATCATCGACGGGATCATCGCCTGGTTCATCGCGTTGCCGCTGACGGGGTACTTCTACCTCCAGTCCAGCAGGGTGATGAACTCCTGGATCGAGGACGTTATGGACGCCGCACGGGCCGGTAGTTCGACCCCGGTCTCAGTGCCGCCCGAGGTGTACAAGTGGGCTGTCCCGGCGTCCCTGCTGGGGGCGCTGGTCGCGTTCGTGTACGAATACCTGTTCCTGGTCGCGAAGGGCCGGACGCCCGGCAAGATGGCGACCGGGATCGCGGTCCGGCTGCGGGAGGTGCCGGGCAAGCCGCCACGTGCGGCCGCGGCGAAGCGCACCGGTGTCGTCCTGGCTCTGACCCTGGCCGGCTCGGTCCCGGTCCTCGGCCTCTTCGCCTCCCTCGCGCTGCTGCTCAACTACCTGTGGCCGCTCTGGGACGACAAGAAGCAGGCACTGCACGACAAGGTCGCCGCGACCAACGTGGTCCGGGTCTGAGCCTGTTTGTCCGCAATTTGATCAGTTGTCTCATGTGATGGGACCACGGGTGGTGCACCCGCCCGGGTTCCGTAGTCTCGTTGCGTGGTGTACACGACTTGGCTGACGAAGCGACGCGCAGTGGACAACTGCCGCGTCCGCTCGTCGCTGTGTCGTCGCCGCTGACCAGGCGGCGTCCCGAGCGCTGCGGAACCGGTCGCTGAGCACGGTTCCGCGTACGTCGCCTCCCGCACACTCGGGCGGGTCCGGCTCGACACCCTCCTTCACCGGGAGTCGTCATGTCCGAAGTGACAGCCAAGGTGGATCCGCGCGGGCTCCGGTTCGCTGCCGGCGTGACCACCGTCGTCCTGGCGCTGACACTCGTCCTGAACAACCCGTGGCCGCTCGCGGTGCAGGCCGTGGTGTTCGCGATCTCGGTCGCGTTCGGCGTCGGCGCGTCGCCGTACGGGTTGCTGTTCAAGCGGCTGGTCCGGCCCCGGCTGGGCCCGCCGAAGGAACTGGAGGACGCGGCGCCGCCGCGGTTCGCCCAACTGGTCGGTCTCGTCTTCGCGGTCGCCGGTCTGGCCGGGTACCTGACCGGAGTCACCGTCCTGGGAGTGGTCGCCACCGGATTCGCCCTGGTCGCCGCGTTCGTGAACGCGGCCGTCGGGCTCTGCCTCGGCTGCGAGGCCTATCTGCTGATCCACCGCATTCGTACGCCATCCACCGCTACCAACTGAGAAGAGGCAGCACACATGAGCAGGGAATCCGCGCTCGTCTCGGCCGACTGGGTCGAGGAGCACAAGAACGACGCCGGGGTCGTCCTGATCGAGGTCGACGAAGACGTCTCGGCGTACGACGCCGGCCACATCGCCGGTGCGATCAAGATCGACTGGCAGGACGACCTGCAGGACCCGGTCCGCCGGGACTTCGTCAGCAAGGAGCAGTTCGAGGCGCTGCTGTCCGACCGTGGTGTCAAGAACGAGGACACGGTCGTGCTGTACGGCGGCAACAACAACTGGTTCGCGGCGTACGCGTACTGGTACTTCAAGCTCTACGGCCACGGTGACGTCCGCCTGCTCGACGGCGGCCGCAAGCGCTGGGAGCTGGACAGCCGCGAGCTGACCGACGAGGTCGTGAAGCGCGAGGCCACCCAGTACACCGCGCAGCCGCAGAACCTGGAGATCCGCGCCTTCCGCGACGAGGTCAAGGACGCCATCGGTGTGAAGAACCTGGTCGACGTGCGCAGCCCCGACGAGTACGCCGGCCGGCTGCTCGCCCCGGCCCACCTGCCGCAGGAGCAGGCGCAGCGTGCGGGCCACATCCCGACCGCGGCCAGCATCCCGTGGAGCAAGGCGGCCAACGACGACGGCACCTTCCGCGCCGACGACGAACTGAAGACCCTGTACGCCGACGCCGGCGTGGACTTCGGCAAGGACACCATCGCGTACTGCCGGATCGGCGAGCGCTCGGCGCACACCTGGTTCGTGCTGCACGAGATCCTCGGCCAGGCGAACGTGAAGAACTACGACGGATCCTGGACCGAGTGGGGTTCGCTGGTCGGCGTACCCGTTGCCCTCGGCGACGAGCCCGGAAAGGCGTGACACATGTGCGGAGCTAAGCAGGGCGGCCTCGACCTCAAGGGCGTCGACGTCGACAAGGAAGCCGTGATCCAGGGCCAGGTGCTGCGCGGCGAGGAGCCGGTCGGCGGCGCGTACGTGCGGCTGCTGGACTCCACTGGTGAGTTCACGGCCGAGGTGCCGACCTCGGCGACCGGGCACTTCCGGTTCTTCGCGGCGCCGGGCAGCTGGACGCTGCGCACGCTGGCCCCGAAGGCCGACCCGGTCGACCGTCAGGTCGTCGCCCAGTACGGCGAGGTCGCGGAAGTGGCCGTCACCGTCTGACCGGTCGTTCGTTACAGAAGGTGCCACCACCACCCGACGGTGGCCCACCCTGAAGTAAGCACCGAGGGGCCCGGACCTTGCGCGTCCGGGCCCTTCGGCATGCCCTGAGATGTCGCAGAATCGCTTGCCGGGTAAGGCTTCCGGGTCATCGCAGCCGGGTTACGGGTGGGACCGGGAAATCTCGTGGACCGAGCGGCAAGGTAACGGTTTGGTCTCGGAGAGCGGTCGGCTCGTCACCTACCGCAATCGACTGAGTTGTGTCTGTGTCCTGACCCGCACTTCGGGTCACGTCATCACTCAGGGAGGAGGGGTCAATGCGACCCCGCATCGGATACAAGAAGCTCGCTGCCGTCGGTGTTGCGGCGGTTGTCGGCGTGGCTTCTACGATTGCGCTGACGTCGGGTTCCGCGTCCGCTTCGCCGGTTTTCGGCTACAGCGGCTACTCGTACGGGACCGATGTTCAATCCGGGCTGGCGAACAGTGGCCCGCAGGTGATCAGCAAGTTCGGTTGCACCACGGACGCCAACAAGGCTGACAAGAACGACATCGCCACGGCGAACGTGAACGGGCAGGCGATCGCGCGCTCGGTGAAGACCGACACGCACGCGTTCAACAACAAGAGCGGCACCGGCGTCACTAGCACCGCGGTGGCCGCCGACGTCCGCGTCGGCAGCCTGCTCACGCTGACCGGCGTGAAGACCACCACCACGTCGAAGTACTCGAAGGGCCAACTGTCCTACACCGGCAGCACCACCTTCGCGGGCGTGCGGATCGGCGCGATCTCGGTGCCGTCGCTGCTGAACCCGAAGCCGAACACCAAGGTCGCCGTACCGGGCCTGGGCTACATCGTTCTGAACCGCGTCGGCGGCGTGAAGACCGCGTCCGGCATCTACTCGTACGCGCAGGCGGTCGTGCTGCACGCGACGGTGAAGAACCAGTACATCCCGCAGGGCGTCGACGTCGCGGTGCTGAAGACCCGCGCGGAGATCTCGAAGCCGGCGACCGCACTGGTCATCGGTGACGCCTACGGCACCAAGGCCATGGCCGACAAGCTGGTCGTCTCCGACGCCACCTCGCTCCAGACCACCTGCCAGGGTACTGAGGGCAAGACGGTCCGGGTCGCGGTCGGCGAGCTGAACATCCCGAAGGTCGCCTACGTCGGCGGTGTCTACACCACCAAGAACGGCGCCATCGGCGAGGGCAAGTCCTACATCAACTTCACCTCGCACGTCGCGGGTGTGAAGGTGGGCAACCTGTCCATCGGCGCGATCGAGTCCTCCGCGTCCGCGTGGAAGACCAAGGACAACAAGGCCGGCGTGAGCTCGTCCTCGACCATCGCGTCGATCAAGGTCGGCGGCAAGTCGTACGCCGTCCCGACGGGCGAGAACAAGACGCTGGTCATCCCGGGCGTCGCCAAGCTGACCTTCAACCAGGTCATGCGGCAGAAGCGCTACATCGCGGTGAACGCGCTGGTCGTCGAGGTTCCTGGCCTCAACACCAAGGTCGTCGTGGCCCACTCGGCCGCCGGCGTCGTCAGCTGATCACAGCAGACACTCTCTGAGTCGAACCTCACCGACCCAGAACCCCGGCCCCCGGATCCCGCACGGATCCGGGGGCCGGTTGTTGTAGAGGGCGTCTGAGGACCCTGCGCCTACTGCGGGGCACTCGGCACGGCGCAGAGTCCTCAGACGCCCTCTTATGCGTCCAGGATGAGGGTGGCGGGCCCGTCGTTGGTCAGGGCAACGTCCATGTGGGCCCCGAAGATCCCGCGCTCCACCTTGGCGCCGAGGGCTTCGAGGGCGGTGCAGAAGGAACCGTAGAGCGGTTCGGAGATCGGGCCGGGGGCGGCGGCGCTCCAGGAAGGGCGGCGGCCCTTGCGAGTATCGGCGTACAGGGTGAACTGGCTGATCGCGAGGATCGGGGCCTGTTCGTCGGCGGCGGAGCGTTCGTCGTGGAGGATGCGGAGCGTCCAGATCTTCGCGGCCAGCGCGGCGGCCTTCTCGGGGGTGTCGTCGTGGGTGACGCCGAGCAGGACCACCAGGCCGGGCCCGTCGATCGCCCCGACCACCTCGCCGTCCACGGTGACCGACGCCCGACTGACTCGCTGTACTACGGCTCTCATGAGAGACATCCTCTCGTGCGGGAGATCGTCCGGTCATCGGACCCTCCGACCGGCAAATATCCGTTTCGAGGCGCGATCTGGCAGGATTCGTCCATGGCGTCGACTCTGATCACTGTTGCTCCCACCGGTGCCGAGACCGCGAAGGCGGACTGCCCGGCGTTGCCGACCACGCTCGACGAGCTGGTCGAGACCGCGAAGCGCTGCGAGGCCGCGGGAGCGGCGATGATCCACCTGCACATCCGCGACGGTGAGCACCAGCCGACGCTGGACCTCGGCCGGCTGACCGAGACCGTCGCCGCGGTCCGGGAGAACACCGCCCTGATCGTGCAGCTCTCGACGGGCGGGGCTGTTACCGATCCTCTTGCGGATCGTCTCCGGGTGCTCGACGCGGCACCCGACTCCTGCTCGCTCACCATGGGCACCGTCAACTTCGGCGACGACGTGTTCATGAACCCGTGGCCGTTCGTCACGGAGCTCTTCCAGCTCACTCAGGAGCGCGAGGTCGTTCCGGAGTTCGAGCTGTTCGACCTCGGGCACGTGGCCGCACTGCACCGGCTCCTCGGCAAGTACGGCCTGCCGTACGGCGGTCGCGTGCACTGCGACCTGGTGATGGGCGTCCCCGGTGGCATGCCCGGTACGGCGGACGCACTCGTCGCGGCCGTCAACGCTCTCCCCGACGCCGTCACGTCCTGGTCCGCCACGGGCATCGGCCGTACGTCGTTGACGGTCGCGCTGGCCGCACTGGCGAAGGGCGGCAACCTCCGCGTCGGTATGGAGGACACCCTGACGCTCGCGAAGGGGCACCCGGTCACCCACAACGCCGAGCTCGTCGAACGCGCCGCCGCGCTGGCGACCCTCGCTCAGCGGCCGCCGATGTCCCCGGACGAGGCCCGAGACCTTCTCAACGTGAAGAAGTAGCCGGCGACTCCGCCCACGATGATCGTTGCCTCCAGCAATAACCAGTCGCGGAGGTAGTCGCGGGGGAGAACCGTCGGGTTCACGCCCTTGCCCTGCCGCAGGAGCAGCGGCACGGCGATCAGGCTGGTGATCCCGACGTACAGAAGGGTCGTGCGTACCGCGCCCACGGTTCGGTGCCGATCGGGTCCGGCGGACCAGCGAGCGACGAGCGAACCGACGCCTACGGTCAGCGGTACGAGGACGAAGTCGTCGGCCAGCACGGCCCCACCTAGCCAGATCGGCAGCCGGACCAGCGCCGGCGGTTCCAGGGCGCTGAGCAGCAGCCAGAGGCCCCACAGCCCGACGCCGACACCGACGACGGCCAGGCCGATCCTGGTCTTCATGTGATGACCTCCAGTCGGTGCACCCACTTGGTCTGCAACACCCCGGGCCGGTTGGGCGCGATGATCCGCGCCGGGAACCCATGGTCCAGAGCCAGTTCACCGCCGTTGAGGCGGAGCGCCAGCAGAGTGAGCGGATCGGCGGCGAACTCCTCCGGCAACTCACTCGTCGCGTAGAACCCGCCCTTCTCCATCGAGACCACGCGGACCCGTGACTGCGCCGGGGCGCCGCACAGTTCGAGCAGGTCCCGGATCCGGATGCCCTCCCACCGTGCCCCTTGGCTCCAGCCCTCCACGCAGGCGATCGGCAACTCGGAGCGGCTCTGCGGCAGTGCGCGCAGTTGGTCCAGCGAGTAGGACAGCTGCTGCGGTCCCATGATCAGGAAGCGCCAGTTCTCGTCGATTCCGGTGACGCCGGCGGCCCCCGCCGTACGGTTCACCGGCAGGCCTTGGGGTCCGATGTTCGGCTTTCGCGGCGCCAGTACGGCCAGGGGGCCGAACGCCGGGGCCGACTGGCCGACCGACGCGATGCCGACGAGCGTCGCGGCGCCGGCCACGGTCCGGAACAGTCCGCGCCGGGTGAGTCCGGTGATTGCCGGCGGCAAAGAGTCAGGCGCCGTCTCGGCCGTACGCCGCCAGTTCGCGCGGATCAGCGGGAGCTTGACGGCGAGGTGGACCAGCAGGGCGCCGACGATGATCCACGCCAGCGCGTAGTGGGTCTGCCGGAACGGGAACGGCCACGGGTACCACTGCAGGGTGTTCACGAAGCCGATGAACAGCTCGAGTGCCATCGCGGAGACCAGTACCAGGATCGACGCGCGCTCGAGCATCGTCGCGAGCGCCTGCCGGCTCGGCGGCCACGGCGGCTTCGCGAACAGCTTCGGGTAGACCGTCCACAGCTTCGCCAGCAGCAGCGGGACCGCCACGATCCCGCTGAGCACGTGCAGGCCCTGAGTCACGCGGTACAGGTTCGCCGGACGGCTCGGGACAGGTAGCCAACTCGGGGTGTCCTGCAGGAAGTGGCTGTAGAGGCCGGTCAGGAAGCAGATCGTCACGGCGGCCGCGAGCCAGCGCCCGATGACCGTCGCCACCCGCGGATGGTGCAGCGGCGACGGGAACGACTTCTCCGTCGGAGGGGCTGGGAGCTTCATGTTTCCACTACAACGCAGCTGGAGACATCTGTACGGCGTACTTCGGTTACTGCTCGCGAACGGCGTACCCGGAACCAGTTATCCACAGGTCTGCGTCTGTACCCGAGTTGGTGGCACCGGTCGGGGCATACTCTGGGCAAACTTGATGGAAGGAGTGGTGGCGGAGTGAAGACGCAGGAGCGGTCGTTCGACGATGACGAGCGGGCGATGGCCGATCTGGCCGAGGTCGTCGACTGGCGACCGATCTGGGGGCCGCCGGCCACCGGCATGGACGCGATCCGTGCCCTGGTCAACCGCGTCACGGACGCCACCGGCTGGATGCCCTGGGCGCCGGGGAACATCGATCCCGATCGGTACACCTGGGGCCTGGTCACCCAGCGCGAGACAGTGATGCTCGTGCTCCCGGACGCCGTACTGCCGGAGTCGCCGCGCAGCGGCTGGTCGGCGTACGAGATCGGTGCGTCGGAGCTGTCGCAGGCCGAGGAAGGCCTCGACGCGCACTGGCCGGCCCAGCTCGAGGTCGCCCGCCGCTACTGGGGCCCGCCGGTGTACGTCGGGCCCGGAGACGACCTGCGTATCCCACCGGAATGGCGCGGCCGCCGCCGGCACCTGGCCGTCTGGCTCCGCCCGGGAGCCGAGTTCCACCTGTATGCGTCCCAGCCGGGGCCGGAGGACAACGCGGCCGGCTTCGGATACTCCGTCTACGCGAGCGAGGTGGCCTGATGGCTGGCGATCAACTGGAAGCGGAAGACCTCCTTCAGCACCTCGTCGCCGCCTACCATCGCGTCAAGCGCCTCGGGAAGAACGTCTGGGACCGGCTGACGTCGTCGAAGCGACGCCGGATCGGGATCGAGGCGGGAGTCATCCGGGATCGCTGGGGCCCCGACCCGCACTCGAACGAAGGCGTGATCGATCGCACCCGCGAGTACGAGCGCAACGCCGAGCGAGCCCAGGCGCGCGTCCGGGAACTCGAGACGCGGAACGAGAACCTGCGCGGCCAGGTCGACCGGCTGCAGGAGGAGAACCGGGAAGCGGACGCGAACCTGAACAACGACCGGGACCGGGACGGGATCGACGATCGGGTCGAGGACCGGACCGATCGCGACCGGGACGGCCGCGACGACGCGACTGAGCGCCGGGACGACGCCGCCGAGGAGCGCGACGACGCGAACGACCGCGACGGCGACGGGGTGGACGACGCGGTCGAGAGCCGCGAGGAAGCCCGGGACGAGCAGGACGCGGAGAAGCGTAAGCAGCAACAGCGCGACAGCCAGAAGGACCGCGAGGACGGCATCGACCCGGCCACCGCCGCGACGGCTGTCGGAGCAGCGGCCGCGGCCGACGAGCTCACCGACGAGCAGAACGCCGACGACCGGCAGGACCTTGTGGCGGACCAAGAATCGGACGTCGACGCGGACCGCGCGGCAGATGATCCGTCGGCCGAGGCGGACAACGAGCGCCAGACGGAGCCTGCTGCTGAGCAGGAGGGTGTCAATCCGTATGTGGCTGAGGAGGGTGCGCTCGGCGACGACGAGCGTTTCCAGCAGGACAACCTCGATCAGGACGGTCAGCAGCAGGACCCCGCGCTCGACGCGGACGGTGAGCCGCGGGTAGACGCGGACAATGCGCTGGATGACTCGTCGGCCGAGGCGGACAACGAGCGCCAGACGGAGCCTGCTGCTGAGCAGGAGGGTGTCAATCCGTATATGGCTGAGGAGGGTGCTCTCGGCGACGACGAGCGTTTCCAGCAGGACAACCTCGATCAAGACGGCCAGCAGCAGGACTCGGCACTCGACGGGGACGAGTTGGACAGTTCAGGGCTGGACGAGTCGGAGCAGCACACCGACGTCAGCGCGGAACAGGACGGCGTCAACCCGTACGTCGCCGAGGAGACCGGGCAAGAGACTCGGGCGGACGCGGAGCAGGACGGGGTGAACCCGTACGTCGCTGAGGAGACCGGCGTCGACAACAACCTGGAGCAGGATGGCGACGATCTGGGACAGGAAGACCAGCAGGTCGACCCGCAACAGGTGGACTCACCGCAGCTCGATACGCAGCAGGTCGACGGCCAGCGGGTGGACGGTCAGCAGGTTGACCCGCAGCAGGTGAACGGTCAGCAGGTTGATCCGCAGCAGGTGCAGGGCCAAGGCGCCCAAGCCGAGCCACGCCCGGCCAGCCAAGCCCAGGGCTCGCAGTGGCGTCCGCCGGAGCAGGCCGCCGAGGACCCGGCGATCGCCGAGGCCAGGGGCCAGCAGAACGGCCGGTCGAGTGGTCCCGCTCGGGACCTCCCGCCGACCGAGAAGGCGCAGTTCGACAAAACCCGGACAGACCAGGAGCCCCTCACCTCCGTGAAGGCCGAGAGCGTCGACGCCAGCGTCAACGGACGCTCGGGCCGGGATCTGCAGCGCGCTCAGGAGGCCGGCCGGGGCACCGGCGGCCGCGGAAATGACGGCCGAGGCAACGACACCGGCCGCGAACGCTAACGACCCCAACACACCCCAACCGACCGGCGCCCGCCACCAGCGGGCGCCGGTCCGCGTTACCGCCCACCCGCACCCACCCACCCACCCACCCACCCGCCCGCCCGATCGCATTTGGTGGGTCGACCAGCGAAGTGCGGGGTTCTCCACCCTGGTTACAGGTCACAAACCCCCGATCTGGCTGGCTTACCCATCAAATGCGGACCACGGGGAGCGCGCGGGGCGGCGGTGAGTGGTGGGTCGCCCAGGTGCGGGGTGGTTAGTAGACGATTGCTTGGGTTGATTCGGTGAGGATTTCTTCGGTGAAGGTGGGGGCGCCGGCCAGGCGGGTGCCGGGGCGGAGGTTGGGTTCGGTGAGGTTGCGGCGTTTGGCGCACTGGGTGCAGACGGTGAGCTGACCGCCTTCGAGGACCGCGGTGACGAGGTCGGCGAGTGGGGCCGCGTGCGGGAGTTCGAAGGACTCGGCGCGCCCGGGGACGGCGAACCAGACTGCCTCGCCGGTCAGCCACAGCGAGACGGTGGCGCCGGCCGCGACGGCGGTGGCGGCGACGGTGAAGGCCTGGTTGGCGCGTTCGGGTTCCTCGGCGCCTGCGGTCAGTTTGATCACCAGCGTGCGGGACATGCCGCCAAGGTAGCCGGTCGCCGGGATCCGCGGCGTGCGGGATGTCACGTGGTGGCGGCGGAAGGCCGCCGTACCGATCCTCTAGACTGACCAACGTGCTGCACGTCGTCTTCACCACGCTGCTGGTCCTGGTCTGTGTCTTCATGGGCTGGTTCTCGGCGTTCGTCGTCTACCGGCTGTATCGCGGCCGTAGTGCGAACTGAGTGACCCCATGGCGTTCGAGATCCCGCAGAACCTGCACCCGGACCTGATGCCGCTCGCGTGGCTGCTCGGTCGCTGGGAGGGTCGCGGGCACGGTGACTACCCGACGATCGAGAAGTTCGAGTTCGGGCAGCAGATCGACTTCACCCACAACGGCAAGCCGTACCTGCACTACGTCAGCCAGACGTTCGTGGTCGGCGCGGACGGCACCAAGGAGCGTCCGCTCGCCGTCGAGACCGGATTCTGGCGCCCGCAGCCGGACAACAAGGTCGAGGTGATCCTCGCCCACCCGACCGGCTTCGCCGAGATCTGGTACGGCGACATCGACGGCGCCAAGGTCGAGCTCCAGACCGACGTGGTGGCCCGCACCGTCTCGGCGAAGGAAGTCACCGCAGGCCACCGCCTCTACGGCCTCGTCAACGGCGAACTCCTCTGGGCCTACGACATGGCCGCCGAGGGCCAGCCCCTCCAGCCGCACCTCTGGGCGACCCTCGTCCGTTCCTGACACGTTACGTCCGAAGAACTGCACAGACGTCTCGCCACTTCTTCGGACGTTAACTCTCCGACACCCAGGAGTATTCGACTTTCGGGCGGCCGCTGCGGCCGTCGTAGCGTTGGGTTCGGAGGGCCTGGCCTTGGTCGGCGAGGTGTTCCAGGTAGCGGCGGGCGGTGATTCGCGAGGTGCCGAGCGAGGTCGCCACCTCCTCCGCGGTCCAGCCCTCGCGGTTCGCGAGAAGCTGTACGACGCGGTCGAGCACACCCCCGGCGAGGCCTTTCGGCACCGACGAAACGGTTGCCGGATGCAACAGCCGGTCCACCTCGTCCTGATCGGCCACGACTTCACCCAGGGCCGCAGCCCGGCGCTGGCGGGCGTACGCCGACAGCCGGTCGCGTAAGGTCTCGAACGCGAACGGCTTCAGTACGTACTGCACGACCCCGATCCGCGCGGCCGCCTGCACCGCCGCGACCTCGCGCGCCGACGTCACCGCGACCACGTCCGTTTGGTTGCCCAGGGCCCGCATTCGGCGGACGACGTCCAGTCCGTGGCCGTCCGGCAGGTTCATGTCGAGCAGTACGACGTCGACGTTGCCGCGCGCAAGCACCTGCAGCGCGCGCCCCGCCGTACCGGCGATTCCGGCGCAGGTGAAGCCGGGCAGGCGTTCGACGTACGTGCGGTGGGCTTCGGCGGCGACGGGATCGTCCTCGACGACGAGTACGCGGAGGTCAGGCACTCGTACCCACCGCCCGCGGCAGCCGCACGCGCACGGTCAGCGCCGGCACTTCGTCCAGCTCGGAATCCGGATCGACCATCAACGAACCCTGCCACCGCTCGACCGTGCTCCGCACCAGCATGAGCCCGAGCCCGTGGCCCGGTTCGGCCTTCGTCGTCCACCCGCGCTCGAACATGTGCGCCAACTCCACCGACCCCAATTCGGCACCCGTGTTGGTGACGACAAGATCCACCGCGTCCGCGGTCGTCGCCGCGCGGAACTCGACCTTCCGCGGTGCCGGACCGCCACGCGCGGCCTCGATCGCGTTGTCCAGCAGGTTCCCGACGACGGTCACCACGTCCTGCGCCGGCAGCCGGGTGCTTAGCGTCTCGTGCCCGAGATCGAGCGTCAGTACGACGCCCCGCTCCTGGGCCTGTGACAACTTCGCGAGCAACAGCGACGCCAGCACCGGATCGCCGACCGTGCCGACAACCCGATCCGTCATCGCTTGTGCGAACTGCAGTTCCGACACCGCGAACTCCCGTGCCCGTTCCGGTTTCCCGATCTCGATCAGGCTGACCACGGTGTGCAGCCGATTCGACGCCTCATGATTCTGTGCCTGCAGCGATTCCGCCAAACTCCGTACGGCGTCCAGTTCGCCGAGCAGCCGTTGCAACTGGGTGTGATCCCGCAGCGTGACGATCCGCCCGCGCCCGGACGGCTGCTGGTTCACGACCACGACACCGCGTGCGCCGAGGTGCAGCTCGTCGTACGCCGTCCGCCCGGTCGCGAGGAGTTCGGCGAGCGGAGCGCCGAGGTGAAGCTCCTCCAGCGGCGTACCTGGAGCAACGGAGTTCAGTCCGAGCAGGGTCAGCGCCTCGTCGTTCGCGAGCTGGACCCGGCCGTCGAGGTCAAGCAGGAGCAGCCCTTCGCGGGCCGCGTGCAGGACGCCCTCGTAGAAGTCGAGCATCCGCGCCAGCGACTGGGTCCCGACGCCGCGGGTGGCCCGGCGGACCCGCCAGGTGACGAGCGCGTTGCCGGCGATCGCGACCCCGAGCATCAGGCTGGCGATGCCGAGCATCGAGCGCAGGTCCAGCCGGGCCAGCTCCCACCAGCTCGGCGCGGCGATCCCGCTCGCGGCCTGGTCCCGGAGCGCCTGGGCGCGGGAGCGGCTGACCATCACGATCCAGACCATCGCGATGAGTACTGTGACCGTGACGGTCTGCAACCAGAGAACCTGGCGGCGCAGCTCCCACGGCCGATGCAACATGCCGAACAGTCTGCACTGAATGTGCGCGGCGAACGATATGAACGAAATGCGCGCTTCTCCTGTGCGTCACGTCACAGTTACCCCCAATACCCCTCCGCCAGGCCGATACAGGGAGTCCCGACCATGTCGAGCCCGACCGAACCCCGCCCGACTCCGGTGCGCAACGACCGGACCCATTTCCTCTACATCGCCGTCATCGTCGCCGTCCTGCTCGGCATCGGTGTCGGGTTCCTGTTCCCCGACTTCGCGACCGAGCTGAAACCGATCGGCACCGGCTTCGTGAACCTGATCAAGATGCTGATCAGCCCGATCATCTTCTGCACGCTGGTGCTCGGCATCGGCTCCGTCCGGCAGGCCGCCAGCGTCGGCAAGGTCGGCGGTCTCGCGCTCGTCTACTTCCTGGTGATGTCGACGGTCGCGCTCGCCATCGGCCTGCTGGTCGGCAACATCGTGCAGCCCGGCTCGGGCCTGAACCTGACCGACAAGCTCCGTGAGGCCGGCCAGAAACAGGCCGCCGGAGCCCACACGAGTACGACGGACTTCATCCTCGGCATCATCCCGAAGTCGTTGCTCTCATCGCTCACCGAGGGCCAGGTCCTGCAGACTGTGCTGGTCGCGCTGCTCGTCGGCTTCGCGCTGCAGGCGATGGGCTCGAAGGGGCAGCCGATCCTGGTCGGCATCGGCCACATCCAGCGGCTGGTGTTCAAGATCCTGTCGATGATCATGTGGACGGCGCCGATCGGTGCGTTCGGCGCCATCGCGGCGGTCGTCGGCGCGGCCGGTTCGACCGCGCTGGTCAGCCTGCTGAAGATCATGCTCGCCTTCTACCTGACCTGCCTGCTGTTCGTGATCGTTGTCCTGGGCACCATTCTGCGGATGGTCACCGGGATCTCGATCTTCCAGCTGCTCCGCTATCTCGGTCGCGAGTTCCTGCTGATCGTGTCCAGCTCGTCGTCGGAGACCGCCCTGCCCCGGCTGATCGGCAAGATGGAGCATCTCGGCGTCGACAAGTCCGTGGTCGGGATCACCGTCCCGACCGGGTACTCGTTCAACCTCGACGGTACGGCGATCTACCTGACGATGGCGTCGCTGTTCATCGCGGAGGCGATGGACACGCCGTTCTCGCTCGGTCAGCAGATCTCGCTGCTGCTGTTCATGATCGTCGCCTCGAAGGGCGCGGCCGGTGTCACCGGCGCGGGCCTGGCGACCTTGGCCGGCGGTCTGCAGTCGCACCGGCCGGAGCTGGTCGACGGCGTCGGTCTGATCGTCGGTATCGACCGGTTCATGTCCGAGGCCCGGGCGCTGACGAACTTCGCCGGCAACGCGGTCGCGACGGTCCTGGTCGGCCACTGGGTCGGCGAGTTCGACAAGAACCAGGCCGAGCAGGTCTTCGCCGGCAACGACCCGTTCGACGAGGTCGCCTTCGCCGCCGGCGACACCCACGGCGGCGACGCCCCGGCCGCGGTCGAAGCCCGCCCCGCCGACCACTAGCCCCCTCCCCGCAACCCTCCAGCTCAGGGGTCAACCCCCGAGCTGGAGGGTTGCCCCCTCAGATTCCGAGGGGGCAACCCTCCAACTGAGGGGGCAACCTAGAGGGGTCAGCGGCCGTCCAGTAGTTCGATGACGGGGGCGAAGTCCTCGAGGTAGCCGGCGTTGACGCTGATGTAGCTGGCGCCGATGTCGTCGCGGCGGCGGAGGAGTTCGTCGGCCATCTCCCGCGGCGTACCGCGCAGCAGCATCAGCGAGTCCATCGCTTCGAGCTGGTCGGGGTCGACGCCGGAAGCGCGTTTGGTCCACGGCGGCAGCGGGCGGGTGCCGGCCGCGAGCAGGTTCATCGCCAGCTCGATGTCGTCGGCACGGGAGCCGGCCAGCTGAAGCAACTCGCGCGCGACAGCCGCAACCTCCGAGCGAGGAGTGGTCGCGTCCTTGGCCAGCGAGACGATGTCGGCCCGCTCGGCCGCCAGCGCGAGGGCCTTCGGTCCGCCGGCCGCCAGCATGATCGGCGTACGGCGTTCACCGTCGAGCTCGCGCAGCAGGTCGAGGGTCTCGATGACCTGCTCCCGGCGCTCCCGGGCCGTTCCCCACTTCAGGCCGACCTCGGCCGTCTGCTGCTCCGCGACCGGACGTCCGGTGCCGATGCCGAACTCGAACCGCCCTTCGGTGAGCACGGTCAGGGTGTGCGCTTCCCACGCGGCCTGCCGCGGCGTCCGCAGCGGCGCGGCCGCGACGAAGGTGCCGACCCGGATGTCGGCGACCGCGGCCGCCATCGCCAGCGAGGAGAACGGCGCGGGGAGCTGCAGCCCGTCCGGCATCAGCACGGTCGCGAACCCGAGATCCGCCGCCTGCCGGACCGTCTTCATCCACTCGTCGCCGGTCCTCGGACTTCCCGCCACACCGAACCGGAACTGCCTCGCGTTCATCGCCCTGCTCCCTTCGTCGTTTGATGTCTCCAGACTCGCAACCGGCGAGGTCTGTCCACATCCCACGAGGGGAGGCGTTCGCCGTACGCCGACCGACGTACTCTGGTGACATGTCACGTATGCGCAGCCCCCTGCTGGACCGGCCCGGTGCGGTCGAGGCCGACGGACCCGATGCCGGTGTCGCGGCGCACTACGGCTCGGATCTGCGCGAGCAGCGGGCCCTGGTCGCGGGTACGGCGTTCGTCGATCTGTCGCACCGTGACGTGGTCACGATCACCGGCCCGGACCGGTTGACCTGGCTGCACGCGCTGACCACGCAGTACTTCGAAGGCCTCAAACCCGGTACGTCGACGACCGCGCTGCTGCTGTCTCCGACCGGGCATGTCGAGCACGTGATGTACGGCGTCGACGACGGCGAGACGTTCTGGCTGCACACGGAGCCGGGCGCCGCGGCGGCGTTGGTGGAGTGGCTGCAGAAGATGGTGTTCATGTCCCGCGTCGAGATCGCGGACGTGACCGACGACTACGCGATCATCTGGCGCCCTGGAACTGCCGAAGGTGAGTATCTGAGCCGTAGCGGCGAGGATTCGCTGGGCGGGCACGAGGTGTTCCTGCCGCGGGCGGAGCTGGCTGGGCTGGACGGCCCCGCGGCCGGGATCTGGGCGTACGAGGCGCTCCGGATCGAGGCCGGTGCGCCGCGGTTCGGGCTCGACACGGACGAGCGCGCCATCCCGAACGAGCTCGGCTGGCTCGGTGTCGGCGTACACCTGAACAAGGGCTGCTACCGCGGCCAGGAGACCGTCGCGCGGGTCCACAACCTCGGCCGCCCGCCGCGCCGGATCGTTCGCCTGCTGCTCGACGGCTCCGTCGACCACCTGCCGGCGCACGGGTATGCCGTCAAGGCCGGTGACAAGCAGATCGGGTTCATCGGGTCCGCCGCCCGCCACCACGAGCTCGGTCCTATCGCTCTCGCCTTGGTCAAGCGCAACGTCGACCCCGCCGCCGTCCTCGAGATCGTTGCCGAGGATCAGCCCACGGTGACCGCCACGCAGGAACTCCTGGTCGACCCCGAGGCCGGCCTGCACGTCCGCGCCCGGCTCTAAGCGCGTTAAGCGGGAGAGCGGAGCCGGCGGCCGGGTGCCGGAAGGCTCGTCCGGCTGGCCAGGCCCAGGGTGCCGAGGAAGCGCTCGAGGCTGAAGGCCGCCATGCCGAGCGCAACCGGGTTGCCCGGAACACCGGAAGCCTCGACGCTGAGGTTCAGCCGGGAACCCGGCAGGACGTGATCGGGCAGCTCGGATCGGACCGCGGGGATCAGCCAGTCGCCCAGGGCTTCGGTCGTCCAGCCGGTGAGCGTGATCTGCGGGATGTTCAGCAGGTTCACCAGGTCGCCGAGTGACGCCGCGAGGTAGTGAGCGGTACGTCGGGCGAGCTCGGCCAGCGCGGTGTCGTCACGCGTCAGCCCGTCGGCGACGGCGTCCACGAACCCGCGTTGCTGCGGCTCCTGCAGCGCGGGATGGTCCGGCGCGATCTCGGTCAACGTGGCCTGCAGTCCTTCCACCCCCAGGTACGCCTCCACGCACCCGAGCCGGCCGCACCGGCACGGCCGGCCGTCGAGCTGGAGCAGGGTGTGCCCCCACTCGCCGGCGTTGTTCGCCTCGCCGCGCAGCAGGGACCGGTTGATCACGATCCCGGCGCCGACCCCGGTGCCGAGATTGATCACGGCCATGCTCTTCGCCGTCCGGCCGACACCGAACCACAGCTCCGACAGCGCGACGGCCTTCAGCGGGTTGTCGACGTACACCGGCAGGCCGAGGCGCTCCTCGAGCAGGGCCTCGATCCTGACGTCGTGCCAGTCCCAGTTCGGCGCGAACACCGAGACGCCGGCGTCCGGCCGCACCTGGCCCGGCATACTCACGCCGGCCCCGATGATCCGGTCGCGCGTGGTGCCGCTGGCCGAGACCGCGGCGTCGATGGCGCGGACGATGCCGTCGACGACGTACGCCTCGCCGTTCTGGTGCTCGTCGAGCGCGACCTGGCTCTGGCCGAGGGGCTCGAGACGTACGTCGTACACGGTCGCGTCGACGTACGTCTCGGCCACGTCGATGCCCAGGATGCGGCCGCGGTCGGGGTCGATGGTGAGCCGCTCGTACGGGCGGCCGACCGTGTTCTGCTCGACCGTCGCGATCCGCAGGACGCCCTCCGCCAGGAACTGCGTGACGAGGGTCGCGACCGTCGCCGTACTCAGGCCGGTGTGTCTGGCGATCTCCTGCCGGGTCGACGGGCCCAGCGTGAACAGCGCGTGCAGCACCTCGAACCGGCTCTCGTTGCGCAGATCCCGAGACGTCTGCCGCGGCACGGTCTCCCCCTAGGTAGTCTCGATCCCGATCGTACGAAGCTCCGGTGTGGCCGGACCGGCGACGCCCTGGACCAGCAGCGTCAGTCCGGACCAGCCCGGCGGAATCCACAGTACGTCCGGATCGCCGCCGGAGAACGCCGGCCGGTCTCCGAGCCAGACGCGTCCGAGACACTCCCCGGAGGCCCAACCGGTGATCCGGACCTGAGCGCCGTCCGGCCGGATCAGCAGACCATTCTCCAACGTTGGAAGCTCCACGTCGAGCCAGGCCTCCGCGCCGGGCGCCAGGGTGAGCGGGAGCTCGATCGTGGTCCCGGACTCGCGGCGGCCTGCGAACGCGGTGAGCAGTTCGTCGTCCTGGACGGCGCAGGTCCAGTCCAGGATCGGGCTGAGCGTGAGCAACTCCGCCCGCAGACCGCCGCCGGTCGGATGGTGGGCGACCGTCACCGAGAGTTGCTTGGTCCCCGCGGGCAGCATCACCCACGGGTTCTCGGTGTGGACGATGACCGGCTCCCCGTCGTCGACCGTCACGACGATGGGCTCGCGGACGCCGTCGAGATGCAGAGCGGCCGGTGTGTCCGTTGTGATCGGGCGCGTGTAGGTGATCGGCGTACCGATGCGGGTGCTGCTCCAGCCGGTGAGGCTGCGTAGCGGCGCCGGGTCGCCGGCCCAATGACCGTCGACTGTCCAGAGTGCGGAGAGGTCGTGCGTCTCGACGACGTTCCACACCGAGCCGAGGCCGCGGAGGGCGCCGAGTCGCAGGGACGGCAGTCGAGTGTCGTCGAAGTTCGCGTGGCCCCAGATCTCGACGGTCGCCCGGAGCTCGCCGGTGAGCTCGCGGACAGCGATGCGCTCGGTCGCGCCGAATCCTGCCAGCGTGTGGACGCGGCCGCCGATCGACAGGTCGACGATGTCGGCCGCGCCGACGACCAGCAGTTCGTCGGTCAGTTCGGTGGTGGCCGTGTACGTGCCCCGTCCGCGGTAGACACCGAGGGACTCCAGCGTCGGGGCGAGCTCATGGGTGCCCGCGGGCGTCGAGGGTGCCACCGACGTACGTCGCCGTACGGTCCCGTGCTGTACGTCGGTGGTCTCCGGGGTGTCGACCTCCGGTGGTGGCTCCACGGTGACCACGACACCTTCGACCGTCCGCGACGAGCCGACCGGGACCTCCTCCGTGGTGTTGCCGATGGCAACGGTGACCGGCACGGACGAGCAGAACAACAGTCCCTGCCGTGAGTCCATCAGGTCGGCCGACGCCAGCCGGAGCGTGGTCTCGCCGAGCGGCAGATCGAGCAACATCAACGGGCATGAGTCCGCGGCGACCGCGACCGGGATCCCGGCGACGATCGCCTGTCCGTCCTCGCTGCCCAGGTTCGGTACGGCGACCAGTCGCCCGCCGCCGTCCAGTTCGAGCACCGAGTGCGACGAGCTGGTCGGGAAGTCGGTGACCACCTCGATCGACTCGCCCGGAGTCGCCGACGCGAGCCGCGGTCCGAGCGCCGCCAGTACCCACGCCAGCACCTGCGCCTCGGCGTACTCGGGCCGTTCCACTCCCGTCGACGACACGTAGCCACCGAAGTCGTACCCGTGGCTCATGAGGTTCCCGGGCCGTCCCCAGTTGCCGCTCGACGGGGTGTAGCCGAAGTTCCATCCGGAGGACTGCAGGTACGGCGCGAGCAGCGAGGCCCCACTCGCCAGCATCCGCCGCAACGTCCGGTGCCGCCGGTTCGTCTCCGTGATGAGCAGCGGCAGCCCGCGCTCCGCGAGCAGGTGCGCGTACCGCCGTACCTCCTCTTCGACGAACGGCGAATCGTCGTTCGGATAGAAGTTGCACGCCGGTACGACGCCCTCGACGTTGCCCGTGGCGCCGAAGAGATCGCCCTGCCCGGAACACGCGATCAGCGGTACGACGATGCCGTGGGCAACCGCCTGGTCGCGCAACGACGAGATGTAGCCGTGCCGGTCGGCGCAGTCGAAGAAGTCCAACTCGTTCTCGAGCTGAACCATGATCACCGCACCGCCCGCACCCTGCTGACGGGCGGCCAGGATCGGCAGTACCTGGTCGAACCAGGCGGTCACCTGCGCGAGGTACTGCGGCTCGTTCTGGCGGACGCCCAGCGCCGGGTCGAGCCCGAGCCAGGCCGGCAGCGCACCGCCGTCCCACTCCGAGCAGATGTACGGCCCCGGTCTGGCGATCACGTGCAGACCCAGCTCGAACGCGAGGTCCAGGAACGCGGCGACGTCCCGACGGCCCTCGAACGACCACTGGCCGGGGGAGACCTCGTGGAAGTTCCACGGCAGGTACACGTCGACACAGGTGTACCCGGACCGGCGAACCTGCTCGAGCCGCTCCCGCCACTGCTCGCGTGGCAACCGGAAGTAGAACAGCGACGCGCACAACACCACCCGCGCGTCACCGTCGATCCGGATCCCTCGCGCGTCCACTTCGACTGTCACTTGACCCCCGCGCTTCCGCCGCTGATGTCCATTTCGTACAGGTATCGCTGTCCCAGGTAGTACACCAGGATCATCGGCAGGGTGAGCAGGATCGATCCCACCATCACCAGGTTCCAGGGTGGCGCCTGCAGCGCGGCCGACGTACTGGTGATGTACTGCACGCCGAGCGCGAGCGGCATCTTGGACTCGTCGTTCAGGTAGATCAACGGGCCCATGAAGTCGCCCCAGGTGGCGGTCAGCGTGAAGATGCCGATCGCGATCAGCACCGGGGCGAGCATCGGCAGCATGATCCGGCGGTAGATCCCGAAGAAGCCGAGGCCGTCCACCATCGCGGCCTCGTCGATCTCGCTCGGCAGCCGGGACACGAACTGCCGCACCAGGAACACGTTGAAGGCGTTCGAGAAGAAGTTCGGCACGATCAGCGGCAGGTAGGTGTTCACCCAGCCGAGTTCCTTGAACAGGATGAACTGCGGGATCATCGTGATCTGCGCCGGGATCATCATGGTCGCGAGCACGATGATGAACAGCGCGTTCTTGCCCGGCGCGCGCAACCGTGCGAACGCGTACCCGACCAGGCCGCTGGACAGCACCTGGCCGATCACCGCGCCGGCCGAGATGATCATCGAGTTGAGCAGGAACCGCTGCATCGGCAGGTCCGTGCCGAAGACCCGGGTGAAGTTGTCCCAGTGGAACTCGCGCGGCAGGATCGTGAACGTGTTCGCGTTGACCGTCTGGTCACTCGACAGGGCGATCGACACCACGAACACCAGCGGCACACAGAGCACCGCGGACACCACGATCAGCGTCGCGTACGTGAACGGCGACGCCCGGAACACGCCGACCACGCGTTCCTTGCTCGTACTGCGTTCCCGGGCCGGAGTCGCTGTGGAGAGTGCGGTTGCCATCACTTCACCTCGGTCTCGTAGAACACCCAGCGCCGGGCGGTGCGGAAGGCCAGCAGGGTGAACACCAGGATCACCGCGAACAACAGCCACGAGATCGCCGAGGCGTACCCCATGTGGTAGAAGTTGAACGCCTCGTCGAACAGCATCGGCACCATCATCTGGCTGGCGTTGTTCGGGCCGCCCTTGGTCAGGATGTAGACCTGGGAGAACACCTGGAACGCGCCGATCAGCCCCATGATCAGGTTGAAGAAGATGATCGGGGTGAGCTGCGGGACGGTGATGCTCCAGAACTGCCGGATCGCCGACGCGCCGTCCACCTCGGCCGCCTCGTAGAGCTCCCGGGGAATGCCCTTCATTGCCGCGAGCAACAGTACGGTCGCGCCGCCGGCACCCCAGACCGACAGCAGGATCAGCGCCGGCTTCACCCACACCGCCTCCAGCAGCCACGACGGACCGGGGAGGTGGAAGATCCCCAGTACGTCGTTCAGCGGCCCGGACGGCGCCAGCACCATCTTGAAGATCATCGCGGTGGCCACCAGCGGGACCAGCGTCGGCAGGTAGATCAGCGTGCGGAACACCTTGCGGGCGCGAACCTGCTTGTTCAGCAGGTTCGCGAGCCACAAGCCGATCACCAGCCCGAGCGGGACCGAGATCGCCGCGTAGTAGAACGTGTTCCACAACGCCTTCCAGAACACCGGGTCGTCGGTGAGCAGCCGGGTGTAGTTCTGCAGCCCGACCCACTTCGGCGGCGTGAACGAGTCCCAGTCGGTCAGCGAGATGTAGACCGACGCGATCATCGGCCCGAGCAGAAAGACGACGAACCCGATGATCCAGGGCGAGGCGAACAGGTAGAACCAGAGCGCCTCGCGCCGGCGCAGTCTCGACATCAGGCCGGCTTGACGATCGTCTCGAGCCGCTTCTGGATCGCGGTCAGCGCGGTCCGCGCGTCCTGCTTGCCGAGCCAGAAGTCGGCCAGCCCGTCGTCGAACGCCTTCTGCATCTCGTTCCACTGCGGGATGAACGGCGCCCGGTACACGAAGCCGCTCGACTCACCGAAGACGTTCATGTTCACCGGCTTCGTCATCCAGGCCGGCTTCAGGAACGCCTCGCTCTTCTGCACCTCGATGTTGGCCGGCACGTCCTGATCGGTGGCGATGATCTGCTGCTGCGCCTCGGGCGAGGTGAGGAAGTCGATCGCCTTCAGCGCGGCGGCGGGGTTCTTCGCCGTCCGGGAGACGGCCAGGCCGCTGCCGAACGCCGTCACCGCCTGCTGCTTGCCCTTCCACAGCGGCGCGACGTCCCAGTCGATCTTGCTCTTGGTCAGACCGCTGATACCCCAGAAGCCGGTGGTGTTGATCGCGACCTTGCCGTTCGCGAACGCCGCGTCACCGCCGACGTCGGCGCCCATGTCGGCGTACTGCTTCTGGGTCGGTACGACGCCGTGCTTGAAGATCAGGTCACCGGCCCACTGCAGCGCCTCGATCACCTCGTCGGTGGCGACCGCGGGCTTGCCGCTGTCGTCGATGATCTTGCCGCCGTTCTGGTACACGAAGCTCCACCACTGGGCCCACCAGCCCGAGCCCGCGTAGCCCCACTGCTTGCCCGGGACGGTCAGCTCCTTGAACGCCGCCAGCGCGTCGTCCCAGGTCCAGTCCGCACTCGGCGCCTCGATGCCCTTCGCCGCGAACAGCGTCTTGTTGTAGAACACGATCATGGCGCCGGAACGGTCCGGGATCGCGTAGACCTTGTCCTGGTACGAGTACAGCTTGCCGATCGAGCCGAACCGCTTCTCCAGGTCGATCCCGGCCTTGCTCGCCAGTTCGTCGAGCGGCTGGATCTGGTTCTTGCTGGAGTAGACGTTGACGCTCTCGGCCACCTGCATGATGTCCGGGCCCTTGCCGCCGGCGATCATCGTCTGGACCTTCTGCGCGTAGCCGTCGTTCGGGATCAGCTGCAGGGTCACCTTCAGTTCGGGGAACTTCTTGACCAGCAGGTCGATCCGCTTCTGGTACGCCGTCTTGTCGGACTCGCCGCCCCACACCGTCATCACCAGGTTGGCGGCGGTGGCGTTCCCGTCCGACGAAGCCTTGTCGTTGTCCGATCCGCAGGCCGTCAACGTGATGACGCCGGCGGCGAGTCCCATCCCGAGAAATCCACGGCGTGAAAGCCGCGAGCTGTCCATCGTCATCGTGCTGACCCTCCTGCGTGTTGAACCCTGGGGGTTTCTGTTCGTCCCTGAGGGATTTGGGTGGCGGTTAAACTAACCATTGGAATAACCATTGACAAGACCTGGTCTCCCGAGAGTCCAAACCGTGACCGGCCATGCGGCCGGAGAGCCGGGTCACAGGGCCTCGGATTCATTCGCAACTGTGGGTTTTGCACCTGTACAGTTCAGCCGTGACCGAACCTGTGATCCTGGCCGACGTGGTCCGCAGCGACTTCGTCGAAGGCCACCACCGCGGCTCCGTCGTCGTGACCGACCCCGACGGCACCGTCGCCTGGTCCGCCGGCATCGTGGACCAGCCGATGTTCCCGCGCTCGTCCAACAAACCCATGCAATCCCTCGGCATGCTCCGCAACGGCCTCCCCCTGACCGGCAACCTCCTCGCCCTGTCAGGCGCCTCCCACTCAGGCGAACAGTTCCACCTGGCCGGCGTCCGCGAGATCCTGGCCGGCGTCGGTCTGGACGAGACGGCGTTGCGTACGCCGGCGTCGTACCCCTACGACGAGCAGAGCCGGGACGAGTGGGTCCGATCAGGTCACACGCAGGAGCAGATCACGATGAACTGCTCCGGCAAGCACGCCGCCATGATCGCGACGTGCGTACACAACGGTTGGCCGATCCACGATCCGGCCAGGGAGAAGAGTCCGGACGGCGTCTGGGGGCGTGACGACTACCGCTCGCCGGACCATCCGTTGCAGCAGGCGATTCGCGTGGCGATCGAAGACTCCGCCGGCGAGAAGGTCGCGCACGTCGCGGTCGACGGCTGTGGAGCACCACTACTGGCGATCAGCCTTGCCGGCCTCGCACGCTCCTTCGGCCTCTTCGCAGCCGCCGCGGCAGACACCGATGAGGGCCGCATCGCGACCGCCTTCCGGGAGTACCCCGAGTATGCCAGTGGGAGTAGGCGCGACGAGGCCGCGCTGATGCGCGCCGTGCCCGGCCTGCTGTGCAAGATCGGCGCCGAAGGCGTGTACGCCGTCGGACTCGCAGACGGCCGCGGCATCGCAGTCAAGATCGAGGACGGCGCATCCAGAGCATCATCAGTGGTGATCGCAGCCGCCATACGTCGGCTTGGCCTAGAGCACGAGGCGATCGAGCAGCAGGCCACCTTCCCGCTGTACGGCGGGGGCATCCGAGTCGGCGAAGTTCGCCCCAACTCGACCGTCTTCAGCTAGGTGTTCCAGGCCCCGGGGTGAGCGACCAGACTTGGGGAGGATCGTGTGCCGAATCGGGCAGAAGATCCTCCCCAACCCGCTTCGCCGCTCCGGTTGTCGTCCGGCTGATGGTTCCGGCCTTCTTTCCGGAAGGAAGTTTGCACTCAGCGGCAGTTAAGTTCCGGAAAGCTCGTCCGCGGGACGCTCGCTCCGACGTATGAACTTTTGTACGTGCTGAGCCCTCTGCGTTTCTAAGGTGAAGGGCATGGACGAGGCGATCGTGATCGGGGCCGGGATCGGCGGGCTGGCAGCGGCTGCCGCGTTGGGGCGCAGCGGCTGGCGGGTCCGGGTCCTGGAGAGCGCGCCGGAATTGGGGGAGGTTGGCGCGGGACTGGTGGTGACCGTCAACGGACAACGCGCGGCCGCAGAGCTCGGGGCACTGGAGCGGATCCGGCAGAGCGGGTACGGCGTACGCGCGGCCGGCACCAGGCGGTGGGACGGGAAATGGTTGCTCAAGGCACCTGATGCCGACGATACCGGGATGATCGGGATTCACCGGCGCCGGCTGCATCGGGCGCTGGTCGAGGCGCAGGACGCCGATCTGGTGACGGATGCCCGGGTCAGCCAGGTCGAACCCGGGGCGGTGGGTGGTGAGCGGGCCCGGGTGACCTGGGAGTCCGCGGACGGGACACACAGTGCGCGAGCCGACCTCGTCGTCGGAGCGGACGGGATCCGAAGCGTCACGCGCAACAGCCTGTTCTCCAGCGAATTGAAGTACAGCGGCTTCAGTTGCTGGCGGGCCGCGATGTCGGACACCACGGTCGACGACCGGTTCGCGATGACGTGGGGGCCGAACGCCGAGTTCGGAGCGCTGCGGATCAGCGCCGACGAGGTCTATTGGTACGGGTACGTCGCGATGCCGAGCGGCCGGCTGATCGACGACGAGGTGCGGGCGGTCCGTGAGTACTTCGCCGCGTGGGCTCCTGACGTACGGGCGTTGATCGCGGCGACGGACGAGGTGATCCGGCACGACGTGTGGGTGCTGGACCGGCCGCTGCCGCGGTACACGATCGGGCGGACGGTGCTGATCGGGGACGCGGCGCATCCGATGCTGCCGACGCTCGGGCAGGGCGCGAACTCGGCGCTCGAGGACGCGGTGACGCTCGGGCTGGTGATCCCGGCCGGCCGCGAGCTGGCGATTGGGCTGCGCGAGTACGAGTCGCAGCGGTACCGACGTACGCAGCGGATCGTCAATCGGTCGGCGTGGATGGGGCGGACCGGGGCGGAGGTCGGCGCACGCGGGCAGTGGCTGCGGAACGAGATGCTCCGCATCACCCCGCCGCGGGCCGCACTCAGGAACGGCACGCGAATCTTCGACTGGACGCCACCTGGGTCATTTGGCACGCAGACGGCTGACCGCGGGTGACAGGACGGGCAGTGGCGCGGTCGGAGCGGGCAGGTCGTAGCCGGCGTACAGGCGGGTGCGGATTGCCTCCAGGGGGAAGGTCTCGCGGTAGATCGCGAGTTTGACGGTCACCCCCTCCAAGGTTGCTCTGAGCAACATTTCCTCGACGGCCGGGTCGGCGGCGCCGCGGGCCGCGAACACGTCGCGGATCGCGTCCTCGACCAGCGACAGTCGTGCGGACTTGGCCTGCTCGACGCGGGCGAACACGTCGTGGGTGGTCGGCTGCATCATCAGCGTGATCGCGAGCCGCTGGATCGGGAGCGTGGTCGCGGCCGCCATCAGGGCGCCGTCGATGATGCCGGCCAAACGTTCATCAGGAGTTCCCTGGATGGACAGCAGACCGGAGATGCCGTCCAGCCAGCGGTCCAGGAGCTCGGCGGCCAGTTGTTCCTTGGTGGCGAAGTAGTACGAGACCAGGCCGCGGGAGACGCCGGCCGCGGCGGTGATGTCGGAGATCGACGCCGCCTCGTACCCCTTGGCGGCGAAGGTCTCGAGCGCCGCGGCCAGGATGCGTTCGCGGGAGCGCTCCCGCAGTTCCTGGTTGACGGTCGCCGATCGCGGCACTGGTTCCCTTCCGGAGGAAGTCCGAAGGCGCCGTTGGTCGAAGCCTGAAGCGCCGGGCAACCCCCCATCCTCGTGCCCGGCGCCTCGGGCTGACCCCCCGTGGTTTCGGCCCCTCCCCAGGCGCCGTCTATAGACTGGACGTCCAGTCAACAAACGTCAAGGACCTTCCCGTTTTCTGGACACGAGCGGTGACGGGTAGAATGAGAGGGCTGCGCCCTGTGTCGAGTGGCACGTGAAACCAGCCGTAGCCGCCTACACACCCTCTGATGACTGGAGCGCTCCTTCATGCCTGTCCGTAACGACCTGCGCAACGTCGCGATCGTGGCCCACGTCGACCACGGGAAGACCACCCTCGTCGACGCGATGCTGTGGCAGTCCGGCGCCTTCGGAGCCCATCAGCACGTGGACGAGCGGGCCATGGACTCCGGCGACCTGGAACGTGAGAAGGGCATCACGATCCTCGCCAAGAACACCGCCGTACGGCACAAGATGGCCAACGGCGAGCAGATGACGATCAACATCATCGACACCCCCGGGCACGCCGACTTCGGCGGCGAGGTCGAGCGCGGCCTGTCGATGGTGGACGCGATCGTGCTGCTGGTGGACGCCTCCGAGGGCCCGCTGCCGCAGACGCGGTTCGTGCTCCGTAAGGCGCTGGCCCGGCAGATGCCGGTGATCTTGGTGGTGAACAAGGTCGACCGTCCGGACGCCCGGATCTCCGAGGTCGTCGACGAGACGTACGAGCTGTTCCTCGACCTGCTCGACCACGACGCGGACCAGTCCGCGCTGGACTTCCCGGTCGTCTACGCCTCGGCCCGGGCCGGCCGCGCCTCGCTGAACCAGCCCGCCGACGGCGGGATGCCGGATTCCGAGGACCTCGAGCCGCTGTTCGAGACGATCCTGAACAACGTGCCCGCCCCGGAGTACACCGAGGACGCGCCGCTGCAGGCCCACGTCACGAACCTCGACGCCTCGCCGTTCCTCGGCCGGCTCGCGCTGGTCCGCGTCCACGAAGGCACCCTGAAGAAGGGCTCGCAGGTCGCGTGGTGCCGCCACGACGGCTCGATCCAGAAGGTCAAGATCACCGAACTGCTGGTCACCGAGGCGCTCGAGCGCGTCCCCGGCGACTCGGCCGGCCCGGGTGACATCGTCGCGATCGCGGGCATTCCGGAGATCATGATCGGCGACACCCTGACCGACCCGGACAACCCCAAGCCGCTGCCGCTGATCACCGTGGACGAGCCGGCCATCTCGATGACGATCGGTACCAACACGTCGCCGCTGGCCGGCCGGACCAAGGGCACCAAGGTGACCGCGCGGCTGGTCAAGGACCGGCTCGACCGCGAGTTGGTCGGCAACGTGTCGCTGAAGGTGCTCCCGACCGAGCGCCCGGACGCCTGGGAGGTGCAGGGCCGTGGTGAGCTGGCGCTGGCCATCCTGGTCGAGCAGATGCGCCGCGAGGGCTACGAGCTGACCGTCGGCAAGCCGCAGGTGGTCACCCGCGAGATCGACGGCAAGCGGCACGAGCCGGTCGAGCGGCTGACGATCGACTGCCCGGAGGAGTACCTCGGCACGGTCACCCAGTTGCTCGCGGTCCGCAAGGGCCGGATGGAGCAGATGACCAACCACGGCACCGGCTGGGTCCGGATGGAGTTCCTGGTCCCGGCCCGCGGGCTGATCGGGTTCCGTACCGAGTTCCTCACCGACACCCGCGGTACCGGTATCGCGCACCACGTCTTCGAGGGGTACGAGCCGTGGTTCGGCGAGCTGCGTACGCGCCCGTCCGGTTCGCTCGTGTCCGACCGGGCCGGCGCGGCCACGTCGTACGCGATGATCAACCTGCAGGAGCGCGGCACCATGTTCGTGGAGCCGGCCACCGAGGTGTACGAGGGCATGATCGTCGGCGAGAACTCGCGCTCCGACGACATGGACGTCAACATCACCAAGGAAAAGAAGATGACGAACGTCCGCTCGAACGCGGACGAGTTCGAGAAGCTGGTGCCGGCCCGCAAGCTGTCGCTCGAGCAGTCGCTGGAGTTCTGCCGCGAGGACGAGTGCGTGGAGGTGACGCCGGACGCGATCCGGATGCGCAAGGTCGCCCTCACCCAGATCGAGCGCGCCAAGCTCGGCCGCAAGTCGAAGAGCTGATGGTCGAAGAGCTGATGATCGACCGCGCGGTGGTAGACGGACTCTTCCCGGCGGATCTCCCGGAGCCGGGGCACTGGGAAGAGCGGTATCCGGCACGGGACCTGCCGGAGGGTGCGAAGGTCACGCGGATCGGCCCGTCGCCGACCGGTTTCATCCACATCGGCGGTATCTACGTCGGGATGATCGACCGGGACGTCGCGACGGACTCCGGCGGCGTGTACGTGGTACGGATCGAGGACACCGACCAGGCGCGTGAGGTCGAGGGGGCGCTGGAGCAGTTCGACCGCGCCTTCGAGTACTTCCACATCAGCTCCGACGAGGACCGCAACCGCGGTTCGTACGGGCCGTACGTGCAGTCCGAGCGCGAGCAGATCTACCTCACCTACGTGCGGCACCTGCTCCGGCAGGGCAAGGCGTACCTGTGCTTCGCGACGAAGGACGAGCTCGCCGACATCACCGCCCGCCAGCAGGCCTCGAAGGTCCCCACCGGGTACTACGGCAAGTGGGCGATCTGGCGCGACGCGGACCCCGCCGACGTCGCCGCCAAGCTGGCCGAGGGAACGCCGTACGTCGTGCGTTTCCGGGCACCTGAGGGCGAGACGCGGACCAGCTTCGTGGACGCGATCCGCGACCGGCTCGAGCACGAGGCGAACCGCAACGACGCGGTGATCCTGAAGTCTTCGGACCAGTCGCCGCGGCTCCCGACGTACCACTTCGCGCATGCGGTCGACGACCATCTGATGCGGGTGAACCTGGTGATCCGCGGCGACGAGTGGATCTCGTCGGTGCCGTTGCACCAGCAGCTGTTCGCGGCGCTCGAGTTCGAGCCGATCACGTACGCGCACATCGCGCCGCTGATGAAGCAGATCCCGGGCGGCAAGCGGAAGCTCTCGAAGCGCAAGGATCCTGAAGCCGGCGTCGACTTCTACATCGGTGCGGGCTACCCGGCCGACGCGGTCCTGTACTACCTGCGCGGCCTGGCGAACGGCCGGCTCGCGGAGGTGCCGCTGGCCGAGGCGCTGGCGACGCCGATCGACCTGAGCCTGTGCGGTGTCGCCGGCCCGCTGGTCGACCTGGTGAAGCTCGAGGACCTCAGCGCCGACCACATCGCGACGCTGAGTGGGCAGCAGATCCTCGACGCGGTGCGTGCCTGGGCCGTGGAGTACGACGCTGACCTCGTTCCCGTGCTCGACAACGAGAAGGACCTCGCGCTGCGGGCGCTCGCGGTCGAGCGCGACGGTGTCGAGAACCCCCGCAAGGACCTGCGCAAGTGGTCGGACTTCCGGCCGGCGTACGGGTTCTTCTTCACCGAGCTGTTCGTTCCGGTGGACGGACCGGCGGACGAGCGGCTGGTTCCGCTCGGTGTCGCGCCGGAGGTCGTCACCGCGTTCGCCGCGGACCTGGTGGCTCAGTACGAGCATCTCGACGACCCGCAGGAGTGGTTCGACCAGATCCGCGCGCTCGCCGGCAAGCACCGGTTCGCGCCGAACGCCAAGGAATACAAGAAGAATCCGGACGCGTACGTCGGTTCGATCCGGGAGGCCTCGCAGCTGGTCCGCGTCGCGATCACCGGCGCCACCCGCAGCCCCGACCTGCACGCGACCGCGCAGGCCCTGGGCGCGTCCGAAGTACTGCGCCGGCTGCGTGCACTGACCTCCTAGGGCACGAACTGGACACGGTGGCTGACGGAGCGTGCCCCGGGCTCCGTCGGTGTGATACATACTTTCTCGGCCATTGGTGGGGCAGTGGCGGGGGAAGAAAGTTTTGATTCGTTACCAACCAGACGTGAAGTAGCGACGTCTGTCTTGTGGAAGCACTCTTTGGGGGAAGGACAAGGGAAACATGGGCATTCTGCGTAAGTTCGGCGCTACCCTGACGGCCGCCGCGTTCGTGGGCGTCGGCGCACTGTCGGCGACCACTTCGGCTGAGGCCGCGCCTCAGGTTGTGACGTCGGCGCAGAATTCGACGACGGCCCCGGCTCCGGTCGGTCTGCCGCCGAAGGCCGCCTCGGCGAAGAAGGCGACCTCGAACAGCAAGCTGCTCGCCAAGTACCGCATCGACCGCCGCTGCATGACCAAGGGTCGCGTGCTGTGCATCAACAAGAAGACCCGCAAGCTGGTCTACATGGTGAACGGCAAGCCGGTGCAGGTGATGGACGTCCGGTTCGGCTCCAGCCGGACCCCGACGCGCAACGGCGTCTTCCGCGTCTACCGCAAGTCGAAGAACCACGTGTCGTCGCTCTACCACACCAAGATGCCGTACGCGATGTTCTTCAGCGGCGGCCAGGCGGTGCACTACTCCTCGGACTTCAAGGCCCGCGGTTACAACGGCGCCTCCCACGGCTGCGCGAACATCCGCGACAAGAAGAAGATCGCCTGGGTCTTCGCCCGGGTGAAGATCGGCGACCGGGTCGTCGTCTACAGCAAGTGAACTGAACGCAGCGGCCGGGGAGCTCACTCCCCGGCCGCTGTTGCGTTTCCGAACGCCTTGTAGAGCCGCGGCTCCACCAGGCAGAAGGTGGCCTTGGCGACGGTGGTCGGCGTACGGCGCAGCGTCTGTACGGCGATGTCCGCGGCGGACTGCGCGGGCCAGCCGTAGATTCCGGCCGAGACCGCGGGCAAGGTCATCGTGCGTACGTCGAGTTCGTCCGCGATCCGCAACGCGTTGCGGTAGCAGGACTCGAGCAGCGCCGGATCCCGCTGCCCCGCGGTGAAGTTCGGCCCGACCACGTGGATCACGTACGACGCCGGTAGCGCACCGGCCGTGGTCCATACCGCCGTACCGGTGGGAGTGCCGTTCGGGTACCGCTCGATGAGCTCCGCGAGGAACTCGCGGCCGCCGGCCCGATGGATCGCGCCGTCGACGCCGCCACCGCCGCGCAATGCGTGATGGGCGGCGTTCACGATCGCGTCCGCGGGGACCGTGGTGATGTCCGCCGCGCTCAGCGCGATCTCCATGGGCAGCTCCTCCGGTACGCTGAGCCAACCAGATGGCCGGTGAGGACGTCCTACAAGTGTAGGGACGGGGTCTATGTGAGGGGTGTCCGATGCGCGGGCTGTTGATTCGCAAGTTGCTGAGCGGGCTGGTGGTCGGGGGCGCGATTGCTGCACTCCTGAGTACCGGAACGAGCGCGACCGCGGCCCCGCAGGACCTGAAGACGGTGCCGTTCGAGGTCAGCGGCGAGCTGCCGATCTACCCGAAAGCGCTCTGGAAGAACGGGTCCAGCGGGACCAGCGTCCGGAAGGTCGAGGCGCGGCTGGTGCAGCTGAAGCTGCTCGAGAAGCGCTACCTGGACAACGAGTTCGGCACCATGACCCGGTCCGCGGTGAAGAAGTTCCAGAAGTCGAAGGGCATTCCGCCGCTGGGGTACATCGATCAGAACACCTGGAACCAGTTGGTGAAGGTCACCCACGAGCCGACGCAGACCGAGCTGTACCCGCCGGTGCCGGTGGTGAACGGCAAGAAGCTCGACGCCCGCTGCGCGACCGGTGTGGCGCTGTGCATCGACAAGACCAGCCGCAAGCTGCGGTACGTCGTCGACGGCGTGGTGAAGATGCAGATGGACGTCCGGTTCGGTGCGGTGAAGACCGCGACCCGGGAAGGCAGCTTCACGGTCGGCTGGAAGAGCCGGAACCACGTCTCGAAGCTGTACGACTCGAAGATGCCGTACGCGATGTTCTTCAGCGGCGGGCAGGCGGTGCACTACTCGTCGGACTTCGCGGCCCGCGGGTACAACGGCGCGTCCCACGGCTGCGTGAACGTCCGCGACCTGGCCAAGATCAAGATCCTCTTCGACCAGATCCACGTCGGCGACAAGGTCATCGTCTACCGCTCGTAACCCCACCCACCACCCCGCCGGCCTGGCTCCATTTGATGGAGAGTTTCCAGCACATCAGTGGAGGGATTCTGGCGAAGTCCAGGGACTGGGGACTCCTACGTTCCTGAAGTGGCCAGTCAGCGTCCCCAGCTACCCGGGGTGTTGGGCGTGGGGCTCTGGACTGGGCCCGGGCGGTTGTGCTGCGGATCTTGTGCAGGGTGACAGTACGTATACGTCCACTGATCGGCGAGCCAGCCCGCCGCTCGGCGCGCGGTGGCGGGTAGTAGACGTATACGTACTGTCGAGATGCAGCTTTCGGCGGGCTGCGTCTGCACGGTGAGCGTGGTCGGCCGGTTGCCGAGGGGCCCGGTTATCCCCTGCTGTTGTGGGTTCTCTGCTGGTGTGGGAGGGGAGAAGCCCCAACATGAGGGGATATCCAGTCCTATGCACAGACGACCGGCCGCCCGGTGACCCTCAACTCAACCCAGCCGACCAACACATCCGTCACAAGTGCCGATATTTCCTGTCTGCACCCACGAGAACCTGTTCAAGCCCGCAGCTGTTGGCGGTGCATTCGAGGGCGGCGTACTGCGGCACGGTGGTGCTTGGTGGGGTGGGTTACAGGGGGCGGGGGCCCCGCCGCCGGCGGACGCCCCAGCCGCCGCGGCCACGGCCGGTGGCGGCGCGCAGGGCCGGGCGGGCGTCCACGAGGTACACGGCGGACGCGACGATGCCGATCAGGCCGAAGAAGCTCAGCCAGCCCTGGAACACCTGACTCAGCGTGAACACGACCAGGATCAGCACCCAGCCGGGCTTGGTGAGCTTGTCGGCGGCGATGAACACCGCCCGTGGCCGGAAGACCGCGTCGGCGAGTGCGACCAGCTTGATCGCAAGCAGCACCCACCAGATGACCGACAGCGGATCGTCGAACCCGGGGATCAGGCTCCGGAAGGTGATCATGCTACGAGCCTAACCGACAGAACGGGCGGCCCACCTCTGCTCGGTCGCAGCTGTGGACCGCCCGGTCCCAGGATTCACCCGGACGGGGGTGAATCGTCACCGTCTGTGGTGTGTTCAGTCGCCGACCTTGTCGGCCGCGGACTCGGCGGCCTTGGCGGCGGCCTTCGCGGTCTTACGGGCGCTGGTCGCGGTCGCCTTGACGTTGCGGGTCGCGCTCGTGGCGGTCTTCTTCGCGGTCGTGCGGGTGGCCTTGGCCTTGCTCACCGTGGTCTTGGCGGTGCTGACCAGGTCCTCGGTCGCCTGCTGGTGGCGGATCCGCTCGACCAGGTCCTTGCCGCGGCCGGCCAGGTCCTCGTAGGTCTCCTCGGCCTGGCCGAGGACGGTGGTGAAACCGGCCTGCGCGGTCTTCGGCAGCTCACGCAGCTTCGCCGGGGCGGTGCGCGCGTCGGCGACGATCGCCTCGAAGCGCTTGGTCAGCTCGGCCTGCGCCTTGGTCAGCTCCTTGGTGAGCTCGGTCTGCAGGTTCTTCTGGTCGAGCTTCGCGAACCGGGCGGTCACGTCCTCGCCGACAGCGCGGACCTTCTCGACCGCGAGGTCGCCGGCGCCGGCGATCGCGTAGAACGGGGTAACAGGCGTACGGGTAGCCATCAGGCTTCTCCTCGGGGGTGTTTTCAGCAGGTGCTAGTCAGTAGATGGGGTGTTCTCGCGGACGAACGACGCGTAGACGTCCAGCAGGACACGCTTCTGCCGTTCGCTCAGCGCCGGGTCGAGCAGGACGGCGTCGACCACACCGGAGGGCTGTTTGCCCTCCTGGCTCTCGTCCGGATCGAGAATGCCGGCCCGTACGTAGAGGGTCTCCGCGGAGATCCGCAACGCCTTCGCGAGCTGCTGCAGTACGTCGGCCGACGGCTTCCGCAGACCGCGCTCGATCTGGCTCAGGTACGGGTTCGACACTCCGGCCAGGTCGGACAACTGCCGCAACGACAGCTGCGCGTTCCGCCGCTGCTCGGCGAGGTACTCCCCGACGGAGCCCACCGCCCCCGCTGCCCGATCACTCAACTTGGCCATACCCCCAGTGTGCTAGCAAGCTGCTTGCAATTGCAAGCACGCCTGCCGTGAGTCGGCTCACGTGAAGGCTCGTGAGGAGTCGTCAACCCGAGTAGGCTCGCCCGCCTGTGCTGGAGGAGGGGGTCTGATGACAGAGATCGGCAGCATCGGCGAGCTGGTAGAAGCAATCGAGCGGCATTCCCATGGGCAGATGAGACCGTTGTGGTTCCGTGGACAGCACGACGCAAGCTGGTCTGTCGCGCCGTCGATCTGGCGACCTCGGCCGCACCATGGCCCCTACAGCCTGCCGGATGAGCGGAACTTCACCCACCGATTCCGTACCAGGGCGGCCATCAGGTATCCGAACACTCCGAGCTACGACGACCACGCCGGCTGGCTGAGCTTGATGCAGCACTACGGGTTGCCCACGCGGCTGCTGGACTGGAGTCGTTCGCCACTCGTCGCCGCCTACTTCGCGATCGAGCGCTATCTGCCCAGAGACCAGGAGCCGTTCCCGCCGGTCGATGCAGCAATCTGGATCCTCGCCCCGCACGATCTGAACAGACATGTCAGTCATGTCGACGTCACTCCGTCGATCGCTTCGGGCGAGTGCAGCGGACTACTCGGGGGCGCGTTCCGTGAGAAGGATGATGCGGATCTGCACAGGCGACCAGACAGGGTGCTGGCCGCGATGGCATCGGAGACCGATATCCGGATGTTTGTGCAGCAGGGTTGCTTCACGATTCATTCACCGGACTACGGCGTGCTCAATCACCTCGAGGACGCGCCCATCTTCCTCGAGAAGTTGGTCATCCCGAGAAGCGCAGTGTGGCAGTTCGCCAGGCAGGTCGAGATCTGCGGCTACAGGCCGGGTGACATCTATCCCGACCTCGAGCATCTCGCGTCCGAGCTAAGGGGACAGTATCCGCCGGGCTCCGTTCACGGAACCAAAGGGATGTACTGAGCAAGTCGTGGAGCGCAGCACTCCCCGTCCAGTCCTACACCCACCTACTCGCGGTGGACCTTGTGCTGGGCGGCCTGGGCTCGGGGGCGGACGGTGATGCGGTCGATGTTGACGTGGGCGGGGCGGGTGGCGATCCAGGCGACGATGTCGGCGACGTCCTCGGACGTGAGCGGTTCGCGGACTCCGGCGTACACGGCGTCGGCCTTGGACCGGTCGCCGCCGAAGCGGGTCAGTGCGAAGCCTTCGCTCTGGACCATGCCGGGGGCGATCTCGCTGACCCGGACCGGCTGGTCGTACAGCTCCAGACGGAGTGTGTCGACGACGGCCTTCGCACCGTGCTTCGCGGCGACGTACCCGCCGCCGCCCTCGTACGCGACCTGGCCGGCCGTCGACCCCATCACGATGATCGTGCCGCGCCCGGCGATCAGTGCCGGAAGCAACGACTTGGTGACCGCGGCGACCGCGATCACGTTCACCTCGTACATCCGCCGCCAGGCATCCAGATCGGCGTCCGCGACCGGCTCCAGGCCGAACGCCCCGCCGGCGTTGTTCACCAGCACCTGCAGCTCGTCCCCGACCGCCGCGGTGAGTGCGGCGACGTCCTCGGCGGACGTGACGTCGCACTGCACCGCGCGGCCGTCGATCTCCTTGGCCAGCGCCTCGATCCGGTCCAGCCGCCGGGCGGCGCAGATCACCTCGAACCCCTCGCGGGCGAGGTACCGCGCCGACGCGGCCCCGATCCCGCTGCTAGCACCGGTCACCACGGCCAGAGGACGATCGCTCGAAGTCATACCTCAAGTTTCTCAAAGCCCTCGGCGCGCTCGACGGGCCGTCTCACCGGCCGCCGGGCCGCCGTGATCACACCGGCCAGCGCAACCAGGCTCACGGCCAGGAATCCACCCAGCATGCCCAGCGTCTGTACGTCGGGGTGGATCAGTGCCTGCCCGCGGAACGCCTGGACGGTCACGGTGACCATCACTCCGGTGTACCCGAAGGCCGCGACGCCGACCAGACGGTGCCGGACGCGTTCCGGGCGCAGCCACTCGACCCGCGCGGCGAGCAGGCTCAGCGCGAGGACCGTCAGCAGCAGGAAGTGGATCGCGTGCAGCCCGACGAAGTGCGGGATCCGCAGGTCGCCGCCGTCGGTGCTCCAGTTGGTCAACGGCATACCGGGACCACCCGCCTCGACGCCGATGCCGTGGCTGCCGGCCAGCGTGACCGGGTGGCCGTACGCGTCCGTGACCTCTTGCCGCTGGCTCTGCGAACCGACCAGGTAGAACGCGAGCCCCATGCCGGCGACGGCCAGCCCGAGGCCGACCCGGATCGCCCGGTTCAGCGGGGCGTCGCCGATCCGCTGGAACAGCAGCATGATCGCGACCACCAGACTCGCCCCGAACAGCCCCATGACACCGGACATGAAGACCTGCTGGCCGACCTGGTTGAAGGTGTCGGAGTTGGCGTTGAAGTGGCTGAACGTCCCGCGCGCGGCCTGGACGGCGATGAACCCGACGTCGACGATCCCGGTGACCGCGAACACGGTCCCGGTCCACCAGCCGAAGCGTTTCGCCTTACGCAGCTTGGAAAGCAGCCACGCGAGCGTCGCGCCGTACAGGACGAACGACAGGCCGAACTTGAACGGTTTGAGCCACACGGACTCGTTGAGGATCTCGCGGCCGTCGAGTGCGAGACCGACGCCGGCGGTCAGGACGAGACCCGACATGGCGAGCACCATCAGCATCAACGGGCGATGCCAGGACCTGACTTCTTCGAGGACTGTACGCATGTCCTCAATGCTTTCGGCGCAGGGCCGGTGAAGCAGTGGTGTGAGTCCGCCAGTGGGGGTGGAGGTAGGCCCACCAAAGGCCGGACGCCGCGGGATAGGGAGAAGTCCTGATTCCCCGCAGGAGCCCCGGAGTTACGCTGAGCGGGTGATCGAATCTCCCCTCCGGCGGGTCGCGATGATCAGCCTGCACACGTCACCGCTCGACCAGCCGGGGACCGGGGACGCCGGTGGGATGAACGTGTACGTCGTGGAGCTGTCCAAACAGCTGGCCGGCCTGGGGATCGAGGTCGATGTCTTCACCCGGGCGACCGCGTCGGCGCTGCCGGCCCGGGTCGAGCTGATGCCCGGCGTGACCGTCCGCAACGTCGCCGCCGGCCCGTACGAGGGCCTGACGAAGAACGAGCTCCCGGCCCAGCTGTGCACGTTCGCGCGCGCCGTCCTGCGCGCCGAGGCGATCCACGAGCCCGGTTGGTACGACGTGATCCACTCGCACTACTGGTTGTCCGGCCAGGTCGGCCTGCTCGCCCGCGATCGTTGGGCAGTCCCACTGGTTCACACCATGCACACGATGGCCAAGGTGAAGAACGCCAGCCTCGCGGACGACGACGTACCCGAACCGCCCGCGCGGCTGATCGGTGAGGAGCAGGTCGTCGAGGCCGCGGATCGCCTGCTGGCCAACACCGGCGACGAGGCCCGCGAACTGATCGACCTGTACGGCGCCCAGTCGGCGAAGGTCGGCGTGGTGAACCCGGGGGTCGACCTGGAGCTGTTCCATCCCGCGGATCAGGCCCAGGCGCGGCGCGAGGTCGGGTTGCCCGAGGATGCCGTCGTACTGGCGTTCGTCGGGCGGATCCAGCCGTTGAAGGCGCCCGATCTGCTGATCCGGGCGGCGGCGCGGATGCTCGAGCGGGACCCGTCGCTGCGGTCGCGGCTGGTGGTCGCGATCATCGGCGGGCCGTCCGGCAACGGCATGGAGCACCCCGAGTCGCACGCCGAGCTGGCGCGGGCGCTCGGGATCTCCGACGTGACGAGATTCGTGAAGCCGATGGAGCGCGCGCGGCTGGCCTCGTGGTACCGCGCGGCCTCGGTCGTCTGCGTACCGTCGTACTCGGAGTCCTTCGGTCTGGTCGCGCTGGAGGCCCAGGCCTGCGGTACGCCGGTGGTCGCGGCGGCCGTCGGCGGCCTGAGTACGGCGGTGCTGGACGGGCGGACCGGGTTCCTGGTCCGCGGGCACGCGGTGGACGACTTCGCCGACGCGCTGGCGCGGATCGCGACGGATCCGGCCGTCCGCGAGAGCATGAGCCACGCGGCGGTCGGGCACGCACGGGGGTTCGGCTGGGAGCTGACCGCGCGGAACACGCTGGCGGCGTACCGGACCGCCGCGACAACGATGGCGGCCGAGATTGCCGCGGAGGTAGCCGGGTGAGAGTTTCTGCGGCGGACGTGATCCGCCAGGTGCTGACCGAGAACGAGCTCGAGTTCACCGAGAGTGAGCCGGGTGTCTTCAGCGCGGACCTGCCGGGGGAGCGGAAGCTGAAGACCACTGTCTCGCTGACGGTCGGCGCGCAGGCGGTCCAGGTGCACGCGTTCGTCGCGCGGCACCCGGACGAGAACCACGCGGCCGTGTACCGGTGGCTGCTGGAGCGGAACCTGAAGATGTACGGCGTCGCGTTCGCCGTCGACCACCTGGGCGACATCCACCTGGACGGACGGGTTCCGCTGCACGCGATCACACCCGGTGAGGTCGACCGGTTGCTCGGCGCGGTGCTCGAGTACGCGGACTCGTCGTTCAACACGATCCTCGAACTGGGCTTCGCGTCGTCGATCCGGCGCGAGTACGACTGGCGGGTGGCGCGCGGCGAGTCGACCCGAAACCTGGACGCGTTCAAGGGCTGGCTGGAGCCTCGATAGCATGCGGGTATGACCTATCGCCTGATCCTGCTCCGCCACGGCCACAGCGACTGGAACGCCAAGAACCTCTTCACCGGCTGGGTCGACGTCGACCTGAACGCCCAGGGCGTCGAGGAGGCGCATCGCGGCGGTCAGTTGCTGCTCGAGCGCGACCTGCTCCCCGACGTACTGCACACCTCGGTGCTGCGCCGCGCGATCCGCACCGCGAACATCGCGCTCGAGGAGGCCGGGCGCCAGTGGATCGACGTACGGCGCTCCTGGCGGCTGAACGAGCGGCACTACGGCGGCCTGCAGGGCAAGGACAAGAAGCAGACCCTGGAGGAGCTCGGCGAGGAGCAGTTCATGCTGTTCCGCCGTTCGTACGACACGCCGCCGCCGGCGATCGAGCGCGGCTCCGAGTTCGACCAGGCCGGCGACCCGCGGTACGCCGCCCTGCCGCCGGAGATCCTGCCCGCGACCGAGTGCCTGAAGGACGTCGTCGAGCGGATGCTGCCCTACTGGTACGACGCGATCGTGCCGGACCTGCGCGCCGGGAAGACGGTGCTGGTCACGGCCCACGGCAACTCGCTCCGCGCCCTGGTCAAGCACCTCGACCACCTCGACGAGCAGACCGTGGTCGGCCTCAACATCCCGACCGGCATCCCCCTCTACTACGAACTCAACGACAACTTCGAGCCCCTCACCCCCGGCGGCGAATACCTCGACCCCCAAGCCGCCAAGGCCGCCATAGAAGCCGTCAAGAACCAGGGCCGCTAGCTCTACCGCCTCTGGTGCCAGAGCCGGCGTTGCGGTGGGGGTGAACAGGTTATTTGCTGTTCACCCCCACGCTTTCCTAGGCGCTGCCAGACGTTCCCCACCCGAGTAGCGGGATGGGTGCACAAGCAAAAGGCGCCCCCGGCAGCTGTCTGCCGGGAGCGCCGTTGGGGGGTTGGGTCAGTTGCCGTTGGGGTTGGGGGCCGAGGCGCCGGCGCCGGAGCCGGCGGCGGTGCCGCCGATGGCTACCGGGAGCTCGCCCGTCACGAGGTAGACGACGCGGCGGGCCATCGCGACCGCGTGGTCGGAGATGCGTTCGTAGTAGCGGCTGAGCAGCGCCATGTCGACGGCGACCTCGACGCCGTGCGGCCAGTGCTCGTCCATCATCAGGCGGAACTGGTTCGAGCGGAGCTTGTCCATCTCGTCGTCGCTGGCCTCGAGCCGGCCGGCGGCCTCGACGTCGCGGGTCGCGATCACGTCACCGGCGGCGTCGACCATCTTGCCGGCCACGGACCCCATCGACTCGATCACGTCGTGCAGCTCGGCCGGGATCGCCGGCGCCGGGTACCGCATCCGGGCGATCTTCGACACGTGCGCGGCCAGGTCGCCCATCCGCTCCAGGTCGGCGACCATCCGCAGCGCGGCGACCAGCATCCGCAGCTCGTTGGCGACCGGCGACTGCCGCGCCATCAGCTCGAAGACCTTCTCCTCGACACCCTCACCGGCGGCGTCGAGCTGGATATCGGCCGCGATGACCTCCTCGGCCTTGCGGATGTCCGCCTCCAGCAGGGCCGACGTCGACCGGCGTACGGCGGTGGACACCGTCCGCGTCATCCGCTCCAGCTCGGCGAGGATGTCGTCGAGCTGCTCGTGGTACGTGTCACGCATGGTGTTCGATTCCGATCTGTGGTGTCCGGTGCCGCGGAGGAGACCAGCACGGTACCCCGCTCACCGGTGACCGTACGGCGTCGAGGTTGCCGGACGGCGACGAGTGGTGAACGACCGATGAACAGTTAGGTCGTGTCCCGGTCATCCGGTGCTCATTCGGTCTTTCCCTGCTGGTTGCCCGCGTAGCATCGTTGCCGTGGACCCCACGCTGGCTGCGGTGCTGGGCGGCGTCATCGGCGCGGCCCTGGCCCTGCTTTCGCTCGGCGCGATGATGCTTTCCGAGCGGGCGCAGCGCAAGATCCCGGAGTCCCCGGAGCCCGCCGTACCGTCGGGGGTCGCCACAGTGCTGTCGGTACTGCGCTCCTCGGCGGTCGTGATGGGGCCCGAGGACCAGGTGCTCCAGGCCAGCGCCCCGGCGCACGTGCTCGGCATCGTCCGCGGTGAGCGGCTCGTGGTCGACGACATCCTGACCATGGTCCGGCAGGTCCGCCGCGACGGGGAGATCCGCCAGCAGGACCTGGAGATCGTCCGGGGCCGGCTGGGCGCCACGCAGTACGTCAGCGCCCGGGTGGCGCCGCTGGGCAGTCAGCTCGTGCTGGTGCTGGTCGAGGACCGCACCCGCGAACGCCGCCTGGACGCGATCCGGCGGGACTTCACCGTGAACATCAGCCACGAGCTGAAGACCCCGGTCGGCGCGCTGATCCTGCTCGCCGACGCGGTCTCGGAGGCCTCCGACGACCCGGAGGCGGTGCAGCGGTTCTCGGACCGGATGCGGATCGAGGCGTCCCGGCTCAGCCAGCTGGTCAAGGAGATCATCGAGCTGTCCCGGCTGCAGGGCGACGACCCGCTGGAGAATCCGGGCCCGGTCGACATCAACGGGGTGATCGAGACCGCGGTGGACCGCTGCCGGATCGATGCCGAGGACCGCGACATCAAGATCGTGGTGAAGACCGAGCCCGAGCTCGAGGTACTGGGCAGCGCGGACCAGTTGGCGATGGCGATCGGCAACCTGGTCGAGAACGCCATCAACTACAGCCCGGACGGCACCCGGGTCGCGGTCGCCGCGCACCCGATCGGGGACCTGGTCGAGGTCACCGTGTCCGACCAGGGCGTGGGCATCCCGAGCAGCGACCTGGAACGCGTCTTCGAGCGCTTCTACCGGGTCGACCGGGCCCGCAGCCGGGAGACCGGCGGCACCGGTCTCGGCCTCTCGATCGTCAAGCACATCGCCTCGATCCACGGCGGCGACGTGCGGGTCTGGAGTGTCGAGGGCCAAGGTTCCACCTTCACCGTGAGACTCCCGTTGCGGCTCGAACCCGCATCGGGCCAGACCGACTCCGCCAGCCAGGAGGAGCCGGCCGTTCCCCTGACGCCTACCCCGTCAGGTCAGAAGACAAAGGAGACAGCTTCGTGACCCGAGTGCTGGTCGTCGAAGACGAAGAGAGCTACAGCGACGCGCTGTCGTACGTGCTGCGCAAGGAAGGGTTCGAGGTCGCCGTCGCGGAGACCGGGCCGGACGCGCTGGACGAGTACGACCGCGCCGGTGCGGACATCGTCCTGCTCGACCTGATGCTGCCGGGTCTGTCCGGCACGGAGGTCTGCCGGGCGCTCCGCAGCCGGGGCAACGTCCCGGTGATCATCGTCAGCGCCAAGGACACCGAGGTCGACAAGGTCGTCGGGCTCGAGCTCGGCGCGGACGACTACGTGACCAAGCCGTACAGCCCGCGCGAACTGCTGGCCCGCGTCCGCGCCGTACTGCGTCGTGGTCAGGACGTCGAGCTGCTGCCGGACACCCTCGAGGCCGGACCGGTCCGGATGGACGTCGAGCGGCACGTGGTGACGGTGTCCGGGACCGAGATCCGGCTGCCGCTGAAGGAGTTCGAGCTGCTCGAGATGCTGCTGCGGAACACCGGCCGGGTGCTGACCCGCGGTCAGCTGATCGACCGGATCTGGGGCGCCGACTACGTGGGCGACACCAAGACCCTGGACGTGCACGTGAAGCGGCTGCGCTCGAAACTCGAGAAGGATCCGTCGAATCCCGCACATCTCGTCACGGTGCGTGGTCTCGGCTACAAGTTCGAGTCCTGAGTCACACCCCCGCGAGTCGCGATGGCCAGCGGGGTTAGCTTAGGCTCTCCTTAGTTGAGGCAATCTAAGGAGAGTCACGTATGTCCTGGTCCCGTACCAAGGTCGTCAGTGCGGTCACCGCCGTACTGCTCGCCACGACCACGCTGGCCGCCTGCGGAAGTGACGGCGACAAGCAGGCCGAGAGTTCGGCCGGTACGGCCGGCTCCGGGTTCCCGGTCACGCTGAAGAACACGTTCGGCGACACGACGATCACCAAGAAGCCCGAGCGGATCGTCACGCTCGGCTGGAACGCCCAGGACGTGGTCTACGCGCTCGGCGAGACCCCGGTCGGGATGCCGAAGGTCACCTACGGCCCGACCGCCGACGGCACCACCGCGTGGGACGCGGACAAGTTCGACAAGTCGAAGACGACGTTGCTGGACACCGGCGACAAGTACCCGTTCGAGAAGATCGCGGCGCTGAAGCCGGACGTCATCCTGGCCCCGTACGAGGGCTTCGACGAGGCGACGTACAAGACCCTGAGCGGGATCGCGCCGACCGTCGCGTACCCGGGGGCGCCGTGGCAGACCACCTGGCAGGACCAGACGCTGCTGGTCGGCGAGGCGCTCGGCAAGAAGGCCGACGCGGAGAAGCTGATCACCGGGATCCAGGACAAGATCAAGCAGGTCGCGGCCGAGCACCCGGAGTTCAAGGACAAGACCATCACGGTCGGCTCGTTCGGCCCGGAGAACTACATCTACATGCCGGGTGACCCCCGGGTGCAGATCCTGAACGAGATGGGCTTCAAGAACGCGCCGGGGGTTGAGGCGCTGGAGAAGACCAACACGAAGAAGGAGTTCTCGCTGACGGTCAGCAAGGAGAAGGTCGCGGACGTCGACGCGGACGTGCTGATCGCGTACGTCGACGGGATCGGGACGCAGAAGTTCCTCGCCGACCCGGTCTACTCGTCGCTGAAGGCGGTCAAGAGCGGCGGCGCGTACGCGCTGCAGGACCAGCAGGTGATCTCCGGTATGAGCGCGGTCAGCGTGCTGAGCGTCCCGTGGGTGCTCGACAAGGTGCTCCCGGGCCTCTCGAAGGCAGCCTCGGCGGCCAAGGGCTGAGAAGACCTGGTACGGCGAGCCTCGGCCACAGGCTCGTCGTACCAAGCAGAACGGGCCGTCCCGCGCCGGGGCGGCCCGTTCTGTCGTTCTGAAGGACTACTCGGCCGCGGCCGGGGACGGGGAGTAGTGGTCGTCGGTGAGGACCGGGACGTAGGCGGAGATCGGCGCCGCGCTGCCGAAGGTGATGGTCACGTTGACCATCTGGCCCGGCTTCGCACCGGTCACGATGATCGCCGGGCCGGCCTCCTCGGCACCCGGGGTCGGCGCCGAAGGAGTCTCGGTGGGCGTCGCCGTCGGGGTGGCGCTCGGGGTGGTCTCGGCGGCCGGAGCCTCGGTGCCGGTGCCCGGCAGGACCAGCGCGGTGTGCGGCTCCAGCTCCAGCGGCTCGGTGAGGCCGGCGAACTTGACCTCGCCCGGCTGGTCGGAGCCGGCCTGGCCGTCCGCCGTCCCGGGCGCGGCCTGCTGGATGCTGACCAGGGTCTCCGGGGTGTCGCCGTCGTTGACGATCACGCTGTGCAGTTCGCCCTTGCCGTCGGCATCGGCCAGCACCAGCATGTTGCGGACCTTCACCTGGCCGGACTCGACGTTGGTGCCCTCGGCGGCCTGGTACGGCTGCAGGGTCGGCGCGGAGAAGCTCGCGCTGCACGCCGCCAGCGCGATACTGAGAGTGGCGGCGGCACCCGCCAGCGCGGTACGCCGGGCGAACCGCGAGGACAACGTGATCGGCACTGGAATCCCTCTCGTGCAAGCTGTTTCGTGACCGCGAGGCAGCGGCCTCCGGCGCCCCACAGCGTAGCCCTCGGGGTCGGCGAGGCGGACGCCGGGACCCCGCCGCGGGGGTGCCGCGGTGATGTCGAGAGCAACGGTGCGCGCGCGCACGAGGCATGTGAGAGAGCGTTTGTCAAGGCGGGAAATGGGCCCTGACCAGCGCAAACGCCCGAACCGGACCACCGACTGCGTGGTAGGATAGATCTCGGAAAGGGGCACTTCACACATGACTTTCACAGTCGGCGAGACGGTTGTTTACCCCAATCACGGAGCGGCCGTCATCGAGGACATCGAGACCCGTCAGATCAAAGGTGAGGACAAGACCTATCTGGTCTTGAGGATCGTCGCTCAGAACGACCTGGTCGTCCGGGTCCCCGCGTGCAATCTCGATCTCGTCGGCGTGCGTGACGTCGTGGATCAGGCCGGTCTGGAGCGCGTCTTCGACGTGCTGCGGGCGCCGCACACGGAGGAGCCGACCAACTGGTCGCGACGTTACAAGGCGAACCTGGAGAAACTGCACTCCGGTGACGTGCTGAAGGTGGCAGAGGTCGTCCGCGACCTGTGGCGCCGTGAGCGTGACCGTGGTCTGTCCGCCGGTGAGAAGCGGATGCTGGCGAAGGCTCGCCAGATCCTGGTCTCCGAGCTGGCCCTGGCCGAACACACCAACGAGGACAAGGCCGAGGCCATCCTCGACGAGGTTCTCGCCTCCTGAAGTAGCTCAGCATGAGTAGCGCGGTCGTGATTCCCGCGGCCGGGCTAGGGCTGCGACTGGGTGGTGAGACCCCGAAGGCGTTTCGAGAGGTCGGTGGCGACTCGCTGCTGGTCCACGCGGTGCGTGGGCTGAAGGCAGCGACCGCCGCCGACCTCGTCTGTTTCGTGGTCGCCGTACCGCCCGGCTCCGAGGAGACGGTCGGCAAGGAGCTCACGCCGTACGTCGGGGACTCCCAGCTGATCGTGGTGGCCGGCGGCGCGGAGCGGCCCGCTTCGGTGCGGGCGGCGCTGGATGTGGTGCCGGTCGACGGGATCGACTGCATCCTGGTCCACGACGCGGCGCGGGCGTTCGTCCCGGCCGACGCGATCGAGCGGGTGGTGGCGGCGGTGCGAGCCGGCGCCGAGGCCGTCGTACCGGTGGTTCCGGTGACCGACACGATCAAGCGGGTCGGGCCGACTGGTGACGTGGTCGACACGCCCGATCGGTCGACGCTGGTCGCCGTACAGACACCACAAGGGTTCGCTCCGGACGTGCTGCGGCGCGCGCATGCGGCCGGTGCCGACGCGGGCGTGACCGACGACGCGATGATGTGTGAGCGGATCGGGGTGACTGTGCGGACGGTCGAGGGCTCGCCGGACGCGTTCAAGGTGACCCGGCCGCAGGACCTGCTGCTCGCCGAGGCGCTGCTGGCGGAGCGGAGGATGTCGTGAAGGTTCCACGGGTCGGCAACGGCATCGACGTACACCCGTTGGAGGAAGGCCGCCCGATGTGGCTGGCCGGTCTGCACTGGCCGGACGAGCCCGCCGGGCTGTCAGGTCATTCGGACGGCGACGCGGCCGCGCACGCGATCTGTACGGCGTTGCTCACCGCCGCGAAGCTCGGCGACCTGGGATCGAACTTCGGGACCGCCGAGCCCGAGTGGGCCGGTGCCGCCGGGGTCGTGCTGGTGGCGGAGGCCGCGCGCCGGGTGCGGGCGGCCGGGTTCGAGATCGGCAACGTCACGGTGCAGGTCGTCTGCAACCGCCCGCGGATCGGTGCCCGCCGCGAGGAAGCGGAGAAGGTGCTGTCCGCCGCCTGCGACGCCGAGGTTTCGGTGAGTGCGGCAACGACCGACGGCCTCGGCTTCCCCGGCCGCAGCGAAGGAATCGCCGCCATCGCCACCGCCCTCATCTACTGACCCACCCCACCCGCTTTGTGCACCCACCAACCATCCGCCTCGTCTTTGAGCACGCATCAACCGTTTTCCGGGCCGATTTCTGGTTGGTGGGGGCTCAAAGACGGCACTGGGTCGGGGGAGAAGCGGGCGGCTCGGGGGTTTAGTTCGTTGCCGACGCGTTGGGTGAGGGAGGCGTAGAGCTCGGGGCGGCGGCCGCGGAGCCAGCGGCGGCCGGTTGCCAGGGGCACCAGTTCCAGGTCCAGGTCGGCAACGACGACGGCCTCGGCAGGTACGGGCGTCTCCGCGACGATGCGGCCGTACGGGTCGAGGATCATCGCGTTCCCGGTCCGGAGTTCGTCGTCGTCCCGGCCGACGCCGTTGCTGAACAGGACGAACATCCCGTTGTCGTGCGCCCGCGCCGGTAACCATCGCATCAGCCAGCCCCGTCCGCTCGGCCCGTTGAAGGCCTCCTCGATCGCCGCGCGGTCGCCGCTGGTCCACACCTCGAGCGGGATCGGCTTCATCCCGTGCGGGCTACGTGAGTTCGTCCCGCCGGTCTGGTGCGGCGCGATCAGGACCGTTGCGCCGAGCAACGCGGTGATCCGGACGTTCTCCACCAGGTTGTTGTCCCAGCAGATCAGCACCCCGGCCCGGAACCCCCACGGCGTCTCGAACACCGTGTACGACGATCCGCTCGCGATCTCCTCGTGCTCGAACGCATGCAGCTTCCGGTGCACGTGAACGGTCCCGTCCGGCAGGCAGACGGCGTACGCGTTGAACAACGTGCCGTCGGCCTCCTCGAGGAATCCGACCCCGATCCCGGCCTCGAGCTCCTTGGCGAGAGCAACGACCTGGTCGACCAGCGGTCCATCGGCCGGCTGGGCGAGCTCGTGCAGCCGAGCCGCGGTGTGCCGCCGGAGGTGCCAATAACCGAGCAGACACATCTCCGGGAACACGATCAACCTGGCGCCGTCGCCGACCGCCTGCCGGGCGAGCCGGTCGACGGTCGCGAGATTCGCGGCGGGCTGGTCAGGGGTCGGTTCGAACTGGACCACAGCGGCGCGGAAGGTCGTCATACGCCCATCGAAACGCCGAAGCACCTATGACGTCCAATAGCGATTCGGGGCTGTTCCATATCCTGGGGTTATGGATCTTCGTCTGCTGCGGGCGTTCGTCACGGTGGCCAGGTTGCGGAACTTCGGCTCCGCGGCCGCGGAGTTGTCGACCAGTCAGCCGGCCCTGACCAAGCAGATCCAGGTGCTGGAGCGCCGAGTCGGCTCTGTCCTGTTCGTCCGGGGCCGGCACGGCGCGCGGTTGACCCCGGCCGGGGAGCTGCTGCTTCCTGACGCTCTGGAGTTGCTGGACCGTTCCGAGGCCTTCGAGCGACGGGCTGTTCAGGTGGCGTCCGGGGCCGAGGGTTCGCTCGCGATCGGGTTCGGGTTGTCGGGGATCGAGCTGGCTCCGCGGGCGGTGGCGCTGTTCCGGAGCCGGTGGCCGGGAGTAACCATCTCGCTCGAGGACATGTCGTCGGCGGTGCAGTGCGAGCGGCTGCTGGCCGGCAGCTTGCAGATCGGATTCGTCCGGTTGCCGGTGCCGCCCGGCCTCGAGCACCTGCGGCTGCGACGGGATCGGCTCACCCTCGCCGTACCGGCCGACCAGCAGTTGCCGCGGGACCTGGTCGGCTGGATCGACGCGCGCCCGCTGGTCCGCCTGACGCCGGATCGCGGACCGGGCCTGACCGCTCAGATCAACACCCTGTACGCCGAACTTGGTTGCCACCCACACATAGTCCAGGAAGCCGGGGACCTGCAGACCGTCCTCGCCCTGACCGCCGCCGGTGCCGGGCCCGCCGTCGTACCGCAGACCGCCGAGCGGATCGCGGCGCCCGAGGTCCGCCTGGTTCCGCTCCCGGGTCGCGCGGCCACCTGGTGGACCGGCACCGCCTGGGCCACGAGAACCCCGCTCACCGAACGCTTCGTGAAAGTCGCCGCCGAGGTGGCACGCGCCGGCTAGCGTTTCCGGGGCAGTGGTGGGAGCTCGTAGGAATCCAGCCAGGCGGCGAACAGATGGCGTAGTGCCTCCTCGTCCGGGCTGAAGGTGGTGGCCAGGGCGATGAAGTCGGCGGTGGTGACCGAACCGTGCCGGTGGGTCTTGGTCCAGGTACGGAGGAGTTCGAAGAACGCGTCGTCGCCGAGGTGCTTGCGCAGTACATGCAGGGTGAGCGCACCGCGTTTGTAGAGGCGGTCGTCGAACATCAGGTCCGGGCCGGGGTCGGACAGCAGCAGGTCCTGTGCCAGGCCCTTCAACCGCGTGTGCGCCTTGGACGCTTGCTGGTCGGCGGTGAGCCCGCGCGACTCTTCCGACCACAACCACTCGGCGTAGCAGGCGAAGCCCTCGTTGAGCCAGATGTGCTGCCAGTTCGCCGGGGTCAGGCTGTTCCCGAACCACTGGTGCGCCAGCTCGTGCGCGATCAGCCGCTCCGATCCGTTCCGGCCGTCGACGTGGTTGCTGCCGAACACCGAGATGCCCTGCGCCTCGAGCGGGATCTCCAGCGGGTCGTCGGTGACCACGACCGTGTATCCGCCGAACGGGTACGGCCCGAACTGCCGGCAGAACAACTTCATCATGTCCTGCTGGCGCCCGAAGTCGTGCCGGAACTCGCGGCTCCGCCCGGCCGGCAACACGCCCCTGATCGTCACGGGCGAGGCCGCCAGGTCCACCTCGTCGTACCGTCCGATCTGCACGGTCGCGAGGTACGTCGCCATCGGTGCAGCCTGATCGAACACCCACGTCGTACGACTCGCCTTCACCCGCCGCGACACCAGCCGTCCGTTCGCGACGACCTGGTACGGCGAGTCCGTGGTGATCGAGATCCGGTAGTGCGCCTTGTCGCCGGGGTGGTCGTTGCACGGGAACCACGTCGCCGCACCGCTCGGCTGGCTGGCGACGATCACGCCCTCGGTGAGCTCTTCCCAGCCGAGCTCGCCCCACGGGCTGTCCTCGGGTTTCGGGTTCCCGTTGTACTGGACGTCGACCGAGAACTCGGCGCCGTCCGGGATCGTCGTCGCCGGAGTGATGTGCAGCTTGCCGCCGCGATGGACGTACCGCTGCGGCCGGCGGCCGTTCACCGACACCTTCGACACCCGGAGCCCGGACAGGTCGAGGCTGAGCCGGGAGAGCGCCTGGGTGGCGAACGCCGTGATCGTCGCCTTGCCGGTCAGCCGGTTGCTGCTGACCCGGTAGTCCAGGTCGAGTTCGTACGACTCGACCTTGTAGTCGGTGCTTCCGTGGCTGGGCACATACGGGTCAACCATCAGCCCTGCCAGGGAGCGATCGGGTTCCCTGCCCAGCGCGTACCGGCCGGAACACCTTCACCACGCATCACGAGAGACACCGGCCCGATGGTAGCTCCTGCTCCTACGCTGGCGGCCGGGAGGACGATGCCGTGCGGGCCGAGAGTTGCCCCGGCTTCGAAGGTGACTGTGTTCATGGAGAGAACTCGATCATGAAAAAGGTGCGTTTGCAGCACACAACCGCGATTCACCGTGGCACCGTCGCCCAGGGTGACCAGATCCGCCTCCGGCAACCAGTACGTCTCGCACCAGACGCCCTTGCCGATCTTCGCTCCGAGTGACCGCAGCCAGAGCGTGAGCACCGGCGTACCGGCGGCGGCGTTCGCGAACCAGGGCGCGGCGACCAGCTCGACGAAGCTGTCGACGACTTCGTTGCGCCAGACGAACGAGCTCCACAGCGGATACTCGACGGCTCTCGTCCGGCCGACGATGACCCATTTGGCGACCGTCGCCATCCCGCCCGCGACCGCGCCGGCGGCGAGGATGACCGCGCCGGACAGCAGCATCGTCCACCACGGACCGAGCCAGAGGTCGAGGGCTTGCAGCGCGAACAGCACGCCGAGTGCGATCAGCACCGTGCACATCATCGGGACGAACCGGCACAGCTCGACCAGCGCGCGGGCGACCTTGAGTTTGTACGGCGGGTTGAACGTGCGGCTCTGATCACCCGAGACCGCCTGACGACGGAGCTTCACGGGCGGAGAACCGAGCCACGACGTACCGGCCTTGGACTTCTTCGGCGCCGCGGACAGCACCGCGACCAGGCCGTTCTTCGGGACGCTCCGCCCCGGGGCCGTCATCCCGGAGTTGCCCAGGAAGGCGCGCTTACCGACCTTCGCGCCGGCCACGTGCAGCCAGCCGCCGCCGAGCTCGTACGAGGCGATCATCGTGTCGTCGGCCAGGAACGCGCCCTCGCCGACCGTCGTCATCTTCGGCAGCAGCAGGACCGTGGACGCCTCGACGTCGCGGCCGATCTTCGCGCCCAGAGCGCGCAGCCACCACGGCGTCAGCAGGCTCGCGTACAGCGGGAAGAGCAGGGTGCGCGCGGCGTCGAGGAGCCGCTCGGTCGCCCAGACCTGCCACCCGATCCGGCTCCGGACCGGGTAGTGACCGGGCTTGATCCCGATACCGAGGAGCCGTACGCCGATCAGCGTGAGGACCGTGATGGTGGCGAACCCGACCAGCGTCATCAGCGGGATCGCTGCCAGCGCGTGCAGTGCCGCGTCCGGCAATGTCTGGGTGCCGCGCACCGCGTACCCGAGGACGACGAACGCCGCGGCGGCCCCGGCAACCGGGATGAGGGACATCAGCGCGGACTGGGCGCCGTACGCCGCGACCCACCAAGGAGCGCGTGCGGGCCGGTGGTCCGGCCACGGGCGCCGCGCGCGGCCGAGCCGCGCCGCGGGGGAGCCGGACCAGCGCTCGTTCTCGGGGACGCGGCCGGAGACCGCCGAGCCGGCCATGATCTCGGCGCTGCGGCCGATCTCCGCGCCCGGAAGCAGAGTGCTGCGGGAGCCGACCACCGCGTCGGGGCCGACGGAGATCTGTCCGATGTGCAGCTGGTCGCCGTCGATCCAGTAGCCGGCCAGGTCGACCTCGGGCTCGATCGAGGCGCCGCGGCCCATGGTGAGCATGCCGGTCACCGGCGGCAGCGTGTGCAGGTCGACGCCGCGGCCGATCTTCGCCCCGAGTGCGCGAGCGTAGTAGGCGATCCAGGGCGCGCCGGCCAGGTTGGCGGCACCGGCCGCGTCGGCAAGGTTCTCCGCGGCCCAGAGCCGGACGTGGACGTTGCCGCCGCGCGGATACGTGCCTGGCTTCAGGCCGCGCAGCAGGATCCGGGCACCGACGACCGCGATCCCCATCCGGCCCGCCGGGCTGATCAGGATCAGCCAGCCGGCCAGGATCCACCACCACGACACGGTCCGCGCCCACGGGAGCGGCTCGATCAGCGCGGCGAGAAGGTTGTTCAGCGTGAACACGTAGACCAGCCAGCGGACGCCGACGACGGTCTGCAGGATCAGGGTCAGCGCGGTCTGCAGGAGTTGCGTGCTCTTCGGGGTCGGCCGGATCACCCGGAGCGCGACCGGCTCCAGTGTCGCCGGCCGGAAGTCGTCGAGCCGTTCGGCGAGCGCGCCGAGCCGCGGGTACTCGTAGATGTCGCCGACCGTGACATCCGGGAACCGCTCGCGGAGCGCGGACACCAGCTGGGCCGCGGCGAGGCTGCCGCCGCCGTGCAGGAAGAAGTCGTTGTCGGGCCCGGTGACCTTGGCGCCGAGGATCTTCGTCCAGCGTTCGGCCAGCCAGCCCGCGGTCCCGTCCAGCTCCGCGGCCGGGCCGTCACTGTCCATCCCGGGCAGCGGCCAGGGGAGCGCGTTGCGGTCGACCTTGCCGGAGGTCCGGGTCGGCAGCGTGTCGACGATCGCCAGGAGCGGTACGAGCGCCGCGGGCAGCGCCTCACGCAGACGCTCGGTGGCCTTCGCGTTGTCGAAGGTGACGGCCTCGTCCGGTACGACGTACCCGACGAGGAGCTGATTGCCCGCGGCGCTATTGCGCACGGCGGCCGCGGCGCCCGAGACACCCGGGAGCGCCTGCAGCGCGGCGTCGACCTCGCCGAGCTCGATCCGGCGGCCGCCGAGCTTGACCTGCTCGTCGGCGCGGCCCTGGAACAGCAGGCCCAACGGGTCGGATCGCACCAGGTCACCGCTGCGGTACGCGCGGTCCCAGCCGAGGGCCGGCATCGGGGCGAACTTCTCGGCGTCCTTGGCCGGGTCGAGGTACCGGGCCAGGCCTACGCCGCCGATGATCAGCTCACCGATCTCGCCGTCGGCCACCTCGTTGCCTGCGGCATCCACAACGGCGAGATCCCAGCCGTCCAAGGGAAGACCGATCCGCACCGGTCCTTCGCCGGTGAGCTGAGCGGCGCAGGCGACCACGGTGGCCTCGGTCGGGCCGTAGGTGTTCCAGACCTCGCGGCCCTCGATCGCGAGACGCTCGGCCAGCTCCGGCGGGCAGGCCTCGCCGCCGAAGATCAGCAGCCGGACCTGGTCGAGGGCGTCCGGCGGCCAGAGCGCGGCCAGCGTCGGCACGGTCGAGACGATAGTGATGCCCTGGGCAACCAACCACGGGCCGAGGTCCATGCCGGTGCGGACCAGGCTTCTCGGTGCCGGGACGAGGCAGGCGCCGTGCCGCCAGGCCAGCCACATCTCCTCGCAGGACGCGTCGAACGCGACGGACAGTCCGGCCAGGACCCGGTCGTCGGGGCCGATCGGCTCGTCCTGCAGGAACAGGCGGGCCTCGGCGTCGACGAACGCGGCCGCCGATCGGTGCGTGACGGCGACACCTTTCGGTACGCCGGTCGAGCCCGAGGTGAAGATGATCCACGCGTCGTCGGCCGGCTCCGGTCCGGTGGTGCCGCGCGGGGAGTCCGTCGTACTCGTCGCGTCCATGCGGGCGGAGTACGGGTAGTCGAAGGAGCCGTTGGCCGCGTCGTTGTCGGTCATCGGCGCCTGCTGCGGGCGGGTGATCGTGAGTTCGAGTTCGTCACCGACCGTGGCCGCGACGGCGGCCTCACCGAAGACGAGTTCGGCGCGCTCCTCCGGGTCGTCGGCGTCGACCGGGACGTACGCCGCACCCGCTTGCAGGGTGCCGAGAATCGCGACGTACAGGTCGTTGTGTCCTGACGAGATCCGGATCCCGACGCGGTCGCCCGGTCCGATGCCCGCCGCCGTCAGGCGGCCGGCGAACTTGGTGGTCTGCACCAGCAGTTCGCGATAGCTGAGGCTGACGCTGCCGTCGTCGAGTGCGGGTTCGTCGGCGTGGACGGCGGCCGTCTCCTCGAGAACGTCCACCAACGTCCGCGAGGCTGTCGCCAGGTCCCCGCGTCGCAACGTCACGGGCGGATAATACGCCGCTCAGTTACGGCTTGGACAACCCGAAGCAAACACGTAGGTGTAGCCATCAACCGCTTGTTACACGGGAACGTTGATGGAGTTGTCGCGAGTCATGGAGCGGGGCGGTTTGGTCATGTCCCGGACGGTAAGTCCGGTTGCCGGGGACCCCTCCCGAGCTCAGTCCTCCAGTACGTCGAGGTCGGCCGGGACCATTGTGGTGGACAGCAGGAGCTCCCGGAACATGTTGTCGTTCAGGGCGTTGCCGACCGGTTCACCGACCTCTTCCCGAGTTAGCCCGGGTACGCCGTCCCGCGACAGCCGGCTGCGGACGTTGGAGACCAGGTGCTCGACCCGCTTGGCAGTCCAGCCCTCCGTCGGCTGCAGCTCGGCCAGCTGGTCCGCGGCCTGCCGCCAGGACAGTGGCAGCGGGTGCAGGTCGTGCAGCAGGTACCGCTGGCCGACCACGATCAACGCCAGCTTCTCAGCCGGAGAGAGCCGCCAGATGCGCGGCGGGTGCGTTGACTCACGCGGCCGCGGTACGGGGCGAGTGCCGCTGTCGCCAACGACGTACACCTCCAGGAGGTGCTCGCGTCCACTGGAGCCTTGTACGAAGAGCGGTGTGTAACCGGCTGCGAGAGGTATTGGGTCCTCGCCGGCGAACAGCGCTCGCTGACGTGAGAGCCGTACGGGCAGTCGACCTGTCACTGCGACGTACCACTGGCCGCTGCGGTGGCTGATCGAGCCGTGTCTCCGGCTGACGCGCGGATCGTCCTCGCCGATGCAGACATGCACCTCGGGACGGTTCCGTCCGAACAGGATCGTCCGGTGTGGTCCAGCATCGACGCTGACACCGCCGGCGACGCTCAGCACGAAGATGGTGCCCGGCTGGGAGGCAGGTACGCCGCCTGCCAGGCTGGTGTGGTTCGGAGGGAGCCGTTCCATCTCAGGCCTTCGGCAGCTTCGCAGCAACGGATTGACCGAGCTTCGTGGCCAGTCCGCACAGTGAGGTCTGCGTACCGGGGCCTCTGGCGATCACCGTCACCAGTTCGACCGTGTCGGCGTACTTCCGGAACACGATCAGCGCCGCACAGGTCCCCGGGCCGTCGTCCTCGCTCGAGATGAACGCGGACCGGCCGGACATCGTCACCGGCCGCCCGTCCGACGCGTCCAGCGGCTGGTCCCGGTCGAACCGCACATCCACCGACAGATCGCTCGTCGTACTCTCCCAACCGCACGACCAGCCGCCGAACGAGGTGTCCGGGTTCGTCGCGTCCACCGCCGGGATGAGCTCGAGCGCCTGGTTGTCCAGCAACGTGCAGGCGTCGAGATGCGCCAGCGACGCGGCCGGAAGCGGCTGCGGGCGCCGGGGGATCGGACCGGCCTTCAGTACGCCGATCGCTTTCTGCGTCACGGCTTCCGCCATCCCGCAGACGTCCATCCCGGACCCGTCGGTGTGCCGGGCTTCGACCACCACGTGCGTACCGTCCGACAGCACGAGTACGCGCGCGCAGTCGCCGTCCTCGGCCCGCGCGCGGACGACCTCGCTCAGGTTGCCGGTGAACTTCTCCACCGCGCCCTGCGGCAGTTCGTTGTCCGACTGGTCGAGTTCCGCCCGTACGTCGACCTGCTGATCGCTGATGCCGTTCACCACCACGTCACACCGGTCGAAGTTCCCGTACGCCGGTTCCAGCGTCGCGTCCCCGAACTTGCTCAACGTCGACTCGTCGATCAACGCACAGGGATCCACCGTCAACGGATCACCCACCGGACCGGCGACAGCCGTCGTGGGCGCGGCGGACGGCTCGGACGGTCCCGACACCGCCCGCCCGATCAGCACACCCAGTACGGCGACCCCTGCTACGCCGGCAGCCGCTGCCGGGATCACCCATCGCTTGCGTCGCCTGCGCACGGGCGCTGCCGCCGTACCGCCGAGCTCGTTCACGACCTCGGCGACCGACGGGCGGTCACCTGGTTCCACCGCGAGCATCCGCGTGATCAACGGCGTCAGTTCGCCGCCGCGTCGCAGCGGCTCGATCTCACCGCGTGCGGCGCGCCGCAGCACCGCCAACGGGTTCGGGTCGTCACCGAACGGCGAGTGGCCCTCCAGCGCCGTGTAGAGCACCGCGCCCAGCGAGAACACGTCGGACGCGGCCGTCGGGTCGTTGCCGTTGGCTACTTCCGGTGCGAGGTGAGCCGGCGTACCGATCGTCGAGCTGTCCGTCAGCGTCGCCTCGGCCCACAGCCGCCGCGAGATGCCGAAGTCCGCGAGTTTCGCCGTACCGTCCGCGGTGACCAGGATGTTCGCCGGCTTGAGATCGCGGTGGATGATGCCCGCCGCGTGTACGGCCAGTAGTGCGGACGCGATCTGTACGCCGATCCGCGCGACCTGGTCGGGTGGCAGCTTGCCCAGTTCGTCCAGGCCCCGCGAGGGCAGGTACTCCAGCACCAGCCAGTGCTCGTCCCCGTCCGTCACCACGTCGAAGATCGTCACCACGTGCGGGTCGTGCAGCCGGGCACCGGTCCGCGCCTCCCGGCGCAGCCGTCGCCCGTCCGGGTCGTCCACACCGGGATGCGCACGCTTCAGTGCGACCATCCGGTCCAGCTGCTGGTCGTGGGCACGCCAGTCCGAGCCCATACCGCCCGAGCCGAGCGGTTCCCCCAGCAGGTAGCGGCCCCCGATCAGACGGGCCGTCACTTCACCAGGTCCGCCGATACGGCGAAGGTGTCACAGGCCTTGTTCTCGCCGACGTTGAAGCCGTTCTGGATCCAGAACCCCTGGCTGGTCGCCAGACCGTGCGTCCGCTCGTCCTCCGGCGTGTCGGCCGACTCACCGAAGCTGTTGCTGGACTGCTCCTTGAACTCGTCCAGACGGCTGGTCAGCGGGTACGACTTCGCCACGGCCTTGCTGAACACACCGGCGAAGCAGGACGCCTGCAGCTCGTTACGCCGCGAGCTCTCCAGCTTCTTCTCCGGGTGGTCCTGCACGTAGACGGCACGGGCGTAGAAGAGCCCGGTGACGCCCTGGACGTGGTGGCCGTATTCGTGCGCGATCGTCATCAGGTACGCGAGGTCCTGCTGCGGGCCGAACGCGCGGTTCATCTGCTTCACGTCGGTGTACATCACCTGGTTGCCGTAGCAGTAGAACGCCAGTACCCGCCCCGACAGCGGCGCGAAGTTGCCGCACGGTGTCTGGACCGGCTGGTCGAACACCACCAGACCCGGGTCCGGCTTCTCCTCGCCGAGCTCCTTGAAGATCGGCCGCCACGCGTCGTTCAGGCACTTGAAGAGCTTCTGGTAGTAGACCTTCTGCGACGCCAGGCTGCCGGTGCCCAGGTTGGCCGCCGGGCAGTTCTGCTCCGGCAGCGGACCGGTGCGGTAGACGTCGGCGTTCAGCAGGAAGTCCTCGGCGGTGCCCTTCTCCGGGCTGGTCGTCGGCGTCGGCACGATCGACGGACCGGTCACCTTGGGCTCGGCGGTCGTGTCCGTGCTGCTGCTGTCGGAGCCCAGGAGCGCGGCCACTACGGCCACCGACACGCCGATGAAGGTGAGGAAGATGAAACTCACCAGGACCAGGCGCAGTGCGCCGCCCCGCTTCCGCGGCGGCTGGAACCCGTTGAACCCGCCCGGGCCGCCGTAGTACGGCTGGAACTGACCTGGGAACTGCTGACCCTGGTACTGCTGACCTGGGTACTGCTGGCCCGGGTACGGCGTACCTTGCGCCGGCCCCTGTGGGTACTGACCCTGCTGCGGCGGCCACGGCGCGGCCTGTGGTGGCGGCAGCACTCCAGGCGGCGGGCCGAGTGGCCTGCCCTGCGGTGCGCCCTGCGGTGGGCCGCCGTACCCGTACGGGCTGCTCACAGGTCTGGCCTCCATGTGGTCGGGTCACGCGGGTCGTATCTGGCTATGGCGAGTTCGCTGCACGAACCGGCACGAGACTACTCTCGACCCATGTCACCGAAGCGCCGCCTCCTCCCGGCTGCCCTGCTGATGTCCCTGACCGCCCCGCTGTTCGTTGCCCTGAGCACTGTGGCTGCCGATGCCGTGGCCCCGATGGCAACCGACCAGATCACCGCGTACTCCGCGGACGCGACGCTCACCAAGGACGGTGAGCTGCAGGTCAAGGAGACGGTCGACCTGACCGCCGGTGGTACGACGTTCAGCCGTACGCTGGCCACCCGGGTCCGGTCGGACGCCGAGCGGGACCGCACGTACGAGCTGAAGGACGTGTCCGCGACGGTGAACGGACAGCCCGCCCAGGGCTTCCAGAACGACAGCACCGACGACGGCCGCAAGCTGACCCTGAACGTGTCCGGGCAGTCGAAGATCGTCTACAGCTACACCGTGGACAACGTGGTCGCCGACTCGACCGAGGGCCGCCAGGTCAGCTGGCCGATCGTGCAGGGCTTCGGCACGTCGATCCCGAAGGCCACGCTGAGCGTCAGCGTCCCGTTCGCGACGTGGGTGACCTGCTTCGCCGGACGCACCGGTTCGAGCCTTCCGTGTACGTCGTCCCAGCTGGCCGAGTCGGCCGCGCTGCAGATCGAGCAGAACGGCGTACCTGCCGGCGGCCGGGTGACGTTCCTGACCGGGCTGAGCGACCAGGCGACCGTGCAGGCGAACGCGCAGTTCTCCACCCGCTGGACGCTCGGGAGGGCGTTCACGGTCGACAAGACCACGGTCGGGCTGGCAGTCCTCGTGTTCGGGCTCGGACTGCTCGGTGCGGTCGGCCTGTGGTTCTTCCGCGGCCGCGACGCCGCGAAGGTCGGTGACGGTGCCCAGGAGCGTCCGGTGCTCGACGGCTCCGACGGCCCGCAGTTCGCCGCTCCGGACGGCATCCGGCCCGGCCAGGTCGGCACCGTGGTGGACGAGACGGCCGACGTCGTCGACATCACCGCGACCCTGCTGGACCTTGCCGTGCGCAACTACCTGACGATCGTCGAGCAGCCGCGCGAGTCGCAGTTCGGCAGGCTGGACTGGGAGCTGCAGCGGCTGCACCCAGGCGGCCCGGAGCTGCTGGCGTACGAGAAGGCCCTGCTGGACGCGGTGTTCGCCGACGGTGACACGGTGCTCGTCTCAGCGCTCGGCCCGGCCCTGCGGCCGCGGCTCAACCTGGTCCGCGAGCAGCTGTACGCCGACGTCGTCACGCAGGGCTGGTTCAACAACCGCCCGGACGCGGTCCGGAACCGGTGGATCACCGCGGGAGTGGTGCTGCTCGGCGCGGGCGTCGTACTGACCATCGTGCTCGCGATCGTCAGCAAGTTCGCCCTGGTCGGTTTCGCCGTCATGGCGGCCGGTCTGGTGCTCGCACTCGTCGGACAGGCCGCACCGGCCCGCACGGCGCGCGGTGCCGCCGTACTGGGCCGTGTGGCCGGTCTGCAGCACTACCTGGCCAACGAGACCTCGGCCGACCTGCCGGAGAGCCACCGGCTCGAGTTCGCGTCCCGCTGCCTGCCGTACGCCGCTGTGCTCGGGCTGACCGAGAAGTGGGCGCTGGAGATCGCCGCCACCGATGACGACGACGACCCCGACGCCGGTATCGGCTGGTACTCCGGTCCGGAGAACTGGCACCTGTCCGACATCGGGGAATCGCTGAGCAACTTCGTCACGTCGTTCGGCGGCACCCTGACCACCGCCCGCCGCCTCTTCGGCTGACCCCACCCACCCACTCCGCCGAGTCACCGGGCGGCCGGTCGCGGCAACACGACGGGATATCCCCGCGTTGAGCGGGTTCTCTACTGGTACACGAGGGGAGAACCCTGCACGCGAGGGGTTATCCGGCTCTTGTGACTGATCCGTGGGCCATCGGCCTGGGATCCGAGCAGGTGCCGCGCGTGATGTGAAGCGGCGCGCAGCGGTGCGGGAACGCGTGCGGGAAGGTGGTTTGGGGAGGGTTTCCTGCCCGATCCGGGAAGTATTCCTCCCCGAACCGGTTTGGGGGCCGGCCAGCTCCCACGGATCAGTCACAAGAGCCGGATAACCCCGACTCTCCTGCTCAGCGTGCGGGTCGGAGTGGCCGCGGGTGGCCAGGCCTGGGAACTGGGGACCGCTACGGTCAGCCGGTTGTCGGGGGAGGAGACACCCTCCGGGTGCTGCGGACAGGAATACCAGGTGCGAGCCCACCAGAACCTGTCGCACGGCCCCGCAGTTCACCCACACATCGGACAGGGGAGCCGGATAGCCCCGGCCACGGCGAGAGCCGGCCATCGGGGGATGGCCGGCTCTCGCGGTGTTGGCTCGGTGGTGGGTCAGTTCACTCGGACGTCCGCCGCGGTGAAGGTGTTGCAGGAGTCCGGCTTCTTGTTGTTGTAGCCGGTGATCGACCACTGGTAGTTGCTGACCCGGTTGCCGTGGTCGTGGACCCGCGGCCGGGCGTAGTCGTCACCCGAGTGCGAGATCAGGAACTTCCAGTTGTTCAGCAGCACCCCGTTCATCGGGATGTACGTCGCGTTGGCGCCGAGGTAGACCGCGCCGAGACAGGTCGCCTGCAGCTCGCGGCGACGGCTCTCGGTCAGCTTCTGGTTCGGCGTCATGCTCTGCTGCCGGGACATCGACGAGGCGAGGATCCCGCTCAGCTTCTGGATGTGGTGCCCGTACTCGTGCGCGAACGTGTTCAGCATGATCGCCCGCGTGTAGACCGGGTTGCTCTTGTAGTACCGGTTGTCGACGCTGAACGGCAGGTAGATCGTCTCGTTCGCCGAGCAGTACGCCGCCCGCGCGCTGCGCTGCATGCCGCACGGCGAGGGCACCTTGCCGACGTACACGACGGCCTTCGGGTTGCGGAACGGCAGGTTCGCCTTCTTCATCGCCAGCCACCAGGTGCGGTTCAGGCAGGGCAGGAGGCGGTTGTAGTACTGCTGCGCCGCCGCGACGGTGACCGGTGCGAACGGCGGCTCCGCGCACTTCGACGCGGCGAGCGGGCCGATCGTGTAGAGCCGGCTGCCCTTCACGACCTCGTCGACCGTCGGGCCACGCGGCGTCGACGGGGACGGGGAGGTGGACGGGCTCTCCGACGGGGACGGCGACTCCGACGTCGACGTGGTCGGGGTCTGCTTCGCCTCGGGCTCGTCGCCGCCGAGGCCGCGGATCAGCAACGTGACACCGGAGCCGACCACGAGGACGGCCAGCACCACGAGGCCGATCAGGAGCGTCCGGGAGATTTTCTTCTTCTTGCGCCGGCGGCCGCCCGGTGGCTGCGGGATCGGGATCGGCGGGTACTGCCAGGTGGGCGCCTGCTGGACAGGCTGACCCATCGGGCCGATCTGACCGCCCTGCCCGCCTTGGGGTGCGGCGTGGCGGGCGCCGGTCTGCTGCTGCGGCGGGAGCGCGTTGCTCCACGGGGAGGACTGCTGCTGGTTCTGCTGCTGGCCCTGTGTGCCCCAGAGGTACGAGCCCTCCGAGTGCGGTCCGGCCTGCTGCTGGCGCGGCTGCTGCGAAGGCGACGCCTGCCAGGCACTCGACTCCGACTGCTCGGTTGCCGACCACCCAGCTGACTGTGGTGAATCTCCACTGCCCTGAGCGGCTCCGGTCTGCAGAGGCCACGACTGAGTACCCCACGAATCGGCCGGTTTGGGAGCGTCCGGCCGGTTCGGCCCGGACGAACTCCCACCCGACGGCGGGTTCTGACCACCCTGCGCCCCCTGCTGCCGCGGACCGGTCTGCTGGGGCCCCAGCGGGGGCAGCGGGTTGGGCTGCTGGGGACCTGACTGCCACGGGCTAGGCGTGGTGGCGCCGGGCTGAGCAGCCGGTGGAGCGGACTGCCAGGAACCAGGCTGATTCGCACCAGACGGCCCAGGCTGGCTAGGGCGCGACTGCCCCGGGCCAGGCCCGTTCGGGCGCGACTGCCCCGGCCCGGGCTGGTTGGGGTTGGGCTGGGTCGGGCCCGACTGTGCCGGGCCTGGCTGGTTCGGGCGCGACTGTCCTGGGCCGGGCTGGTTTGGGCCCGGCCGGCCAGGGGTGGGCTGGTTTGGGCCTGGTTGTGATGGGCCGGACTGTGGCCAGCCAGGGCGTGGGGGACCTGACTGGGGGCCCGGCTGGTTCTGGGTGGGTGCGGGCTGGTCGGGGTGTTCTCGGCGGTTGGGGTCCCAGCCGCCGTCGAACCAGGTGCTGGGGGGCTGCTCGGACGGGGCCGGGTTGGTGAACTCCCGCTTGGCGTCGGAGTCGCCGGTCCACCAGGTGGCCGGCTGACCTTCGCCGGGTGTCTGCTCCCCAGGACCGCGGCCACCGGGCCCGGCCTCGTTGTCCCGGGATCCGAACCAACCACCACTACCGGGTCCTTGGCCAGCGGGCGGCTGGCCGGGAACGGGCTCCTGCGGGCGGTCCGGCTGATCGTCAGCCGGGTCGCTCCCCGGGGGCTGGTTCCTGTTGTCCGACATCGATGCTCCTCACGACCTTGCTGGGTATAGCTCTGCAGCTCGTTGGTGGGGCGCCGAAGCCGCCTCCCCCTACATATCCTCCGCGACATACTTTGCGCGATACGGACCCACCAGGCTAGCTACCCCGGCCAGTCGTTTCGAAGTAGATCAGTGACGGCCCTCACTGCACCTTGGCGGCGGATGCGGCGAAGGTGTTGCAGACGCTCGGGTTGCGGGCGTTGTACCCGCGCGTGGCCCAGTACTGGTGGTTGTTCGCGTCGCCGTGGTCGTTCGCGTGGTCGGTCACGTGCCCGATCAGCCAGCGCCACTGGAACAGCGACTGCCCGGTGATCGGGTAGCTGCGCCGGTTCGCGCCGATGAAGATGTCCGAGAAGCAGGAGGCCTGCAGCTCCAGCCGCCGGCTGTCCTGCAGCTCCTGGGCGTAGGTCTCACGCTCGTACCGGATCCGCGAGTACGCCTGCAGGATGCCCATGTTGTTCTGGATGTGGTGCCCGTACTCGTGCGCGAACTGGTGCAGCATCCACATCCGCGCCCACACCTTCTGGTACGCCTGCGGGTAGCGGTTGTAGTTGCCGATGTCCTCGGTGAGGTTCATGTAGATGGTGTCGTTGGTGCCGCAGAAGAACGGCGGGCCGGAGTCGCTGTTGGTCCCGCACGGCGTCGAGACCGAACCGCTGAAGACCCGCACGTTCGGCCCGCGGAACCGCCCGCCGGCCTTGGTCACGAGCGGTGCCCAGGCCCGGTTCAGGCAGCCGAGCAGGTTCTTGTAGTTGGCTCGCGCGCCGGCCACCGTGCTCTGCCGCGCCTTGGACTCCTTGCAGTTCACCGACGCCATCGCTCCGGCCTTGTACAGCCGGTTCCGCAGCACCAGGTCGGTGTCGGTCGGGCCCGGCTTGGTCGTCGGCTTGGCGGTCGTGGTCGTCCGGCTCGCGGTCGGCCGCGGCGCCTGCGTCGTTGGCCGGGTGGTGGTCGGCTGGGCTGTCGGCGCGCTGCTGGTCGGACTGGGGGACGGCTCTTCGCTCGGCTCGGGCGTCGGGCTGTACGACGTGGTGGTCGTCGGACTCGCGTACGACGGGTCGCCGTCACCCTTCAGCGCCGCCGAGACGATCTTCAGCGCGGTGACGCCGACCAGCAGCACACCGAGCAGTACCAGGACTGCGACGAGACCGCCACGCCCCTTCTTCGGCGGCTTCGGCCCACCAGGCGGAGCGCCCCACCCGAACTGCGGCTGCCCAGGACCCGGCATCGGCTGACCCTGGAACGAGTGCCCATGGAAAGGCTGCCCCGGCCCCGGAGGCCCCTGAAAAGGCGGACCACCAGGAGGCGGCCCGTACGGCGGACCTTGCGGTGGGCCCTGCGGTGGTCCCTGTTGCCAGGGCGGAGGTGGCTGCTGCGGCGGGTACTGCTGCCCGGGCGGAGGACCCCATTGGTTGCCTGACACACCCAGGACGCTACCGGAGCCCGGGCTCAACTTACCCGAGCAGGTGACACCGACCAGGTGTTGCAGCTGGCTGGATTACGGCTCTGGAAGGCCGCGCGACTCCAGGCGCCGTGGTTGGTGGTGCTGCCGTGGTCCCGCGGGTACGGCGGACGGTCGCCGCTGTTGTTCACGTCGTACAGCCACATCTGGTACGCGTACCCGGTGATGCCGTAGCTGGTGCGGTTGGCGCCCAGGAACACGTTGCCGAGACAGGATGCCTGCAGCTCGAGCCGGCGACTGAGCTGGAGAGCCCCGGCGGCAGAGGCGTCGTACCGGAGCTTCGTGTAGGCCTGACCGAGCCCGGTCATCCACTGCACCGCGTGCGCGTACTCGTGGGCCATGGTGAACGTGCCGACCATCCGGCCGAACGTCGGGTTCTGCCTGTAGAAGGAGATGATCGACGGCGACTCCATATAGATGGTGTGTGTCGTCGGGCAGTAGAACGCGCGCCCGACGCCGCCACCGCACGGTGTGTTCACCGAACCGCCCCAGACGACCAGCCCGGGTGACCGGAACCGGGCGCCGGACGCGGCGACCTGCTTCGGCCAGGCCCGGTCCAGGCAGGTCTTGATCGCCTTGAAGTACGCCAGCGCCTGTGAGCCGTTGCCGGGACCGGTCTTGGCCTGCTTGCAGTTCACGGTCCGCATCACGCCGGTCTTGTACAGCCGGTGCGTCGCGTTGAACGTCGCCGGGTTCACGGTCTGTACCGGCTTCGGCGGAGTGACCTTCGTCGTAGTGGTGGTCGTGGTCGTGGTCGTCTGCGGCGGCGGAGCAGCAGTCGTTCTCGGAGGAGGAGGCGGAGCGCTACTCGGAGCCGCAGTCGGCTCAGGCGTCGCTGACTCCGTGGCGACCGGTGTGGCCACGGTAGGTCCGTCCCCGCCCTGTGTGAGCTTCACCGCAAGGAACACGCCACCGGCCGCGACCACCGCGAGGACGGCGACGACCAAGAACGCCGTACCACCAGACCTCTTCCGAGGAGGCTGAGGCGGCAGAGCGCCCCACCCGAACTGCGGGCCCTGCGGCGGTGGAGGAGCGTAGTACTGCGGGGGCACGGAGTACTGCGGCGGTGGGGGACCACCCTGGTAACCCTGCTGTGGTGGCGGGCCGAATTGTCCGGGTCCCGGTCCCCATTGGTTGCCTGACACTCCCCAGACGCTATCGTGCCCCGTGTCAACCTGACCCTCTCTTTACGGTGTGATTGGGCGATGCGTCTACGTCTCCTCGGGCTATCCCTGTGTGCCCTCGGCCTGCTCGGCCTCTCCACTGTCCCAGCCGGTGCGGCCGGCGCGGACGCAACCAGCTCCGCCGCCGACCCGGTGGTGACCAACTACGACAGTCAGGTCCGCGTCGAACGTGACGGCCTGCTCCGGGTCGCCGAGACCTGGAAGCTCAGCAACGTGAACGGGACCTTCACCCGGTTCATCGTCACGCGCGACCACCTGCCGGACGACATCGACCACGTCCAGCAGATCGGCGACCTGCAGGTCAAGGCCGGCGGCCAGGACAAGAAGGCCGACGTGAAGATCGACGGCGACGTCACGTCGATCGCCGTACCGGACGTCAGCGGCGGTACGACGCAACTCGACGTCACGTACACGGTGAAGGGGGCGGTGGCGAAGACCCTGGACGGCACCGAGGTGCGGTTCGCGCCGCTGACCGGGATCAACCTCCCGATCCAGACCGCGAACATCGTGTTCAGTGTCCCCGAGGTCTCGCACGTCTCCTGCTTCGCGGGCCCGATCGACAGCAACATCCCGTGCACGCTCGCGCAGATCGGCGAGACCTCCGGCCCGACCTTCCAGCAGACCGCGCTGCCGCCGGGCAACACGGTCAAGATGGCCGTCGGCTTCCCGAAGGGCCAGATCGCGGACAACTCGATCATCGAGTACCGGCACACCTTCAAGCGCGCCTTCTCCACCGACGCGGCCCAGCTGATCACCGCGCTCGCGGTGCTGCTGCTCGGCGCGATCGCGCTGTTCGCGCTGTACCGGCTGCGCGGCCGGGACCAGGTCGACCCGCGGCGCGTCGTACCGGCGTCGCTGTTCAGCCTCGGCCCCGACACCCGGATCGACTTCACGCCGCCGTCCGACCTGCGCCCCGGCGAGGTCGGCACGCTGATCGACGAGCGGATCGACCCGGTCGACGTGACCGCGACGATCATCGACCTGGCCGTCCGCGGTCACATCCAGATCGTCGAGCTCGAGCACAGCACCGAGTTCGCGCGGCCGGACTGGGAGCTGCGCCGGGTTTCGAACGCTCCCGCCGAAGAGCTGCAGCGGTACGAGAACGTCCTGATCCGCGCGATCTTCGGCGACGCCGACTCGGTGCTGGTCTCCGAGCTCGGCAAGCAGGTCCGGGCGAACCTGGCCCAGGTCCAGGACGCCCTGTACGACGGTGTCGTCAAGCGTGGCTGGTTCACCGAGCGCCCGGACCGCACACGGTCGCTGTGGGCAACGATCGGCATCGCGACCACCGTGGTCGGTGTCATCGCGACCGTCCTGCTGGCGCTGCTGTCGACGTGGGGTCTGCTCGGCCTCGCGATCACGGCTGTCGGTGTCGGCCTGCTCGTGGTCGGTCGCTACATGCCGGCCAAGGCTCCGGCCGCCGGTCGTGTGCTCGGCCAGGTCGCCGCGATCCGCGGTGAGCTGCTGGAGATGGACGTCAGCGAGCTGCCGAACGACCAGCACGCCGAGCTCTGCTCCCGCGCTCTGCCGTACGCCGTTGTCCTCGGCGGCTCGGAGCGCTGGATCGACGCACTGGTCGCGACCGACTCCACGCCGGACCAGGAAGACGAAGGCTTCACCTGGTACCGCGGCCCGAACGGCTGGCACCTGCAGTACCTGCCGGACTCGCTCCGCAACCTCACCACCAACCTGACGGGCGCCCTCTTCGCCCGCTGAGCAGCGCAAAAGAACAGGGCCCGCCACGCCGCCCCGGCGTGGCGGGCCCTGTCGCTTCTGGGGCCGTCTACCAGTTGTGCTGCGGGTCAGAAGGCACTGGCAACGGCAGGCCCTCCGGGTGCACGACGTACACCAGTCCACCGGAGTGCGGCACCCAGGCGTTCTCGAACGCGGCCCTGTCGTACGTCGTCCGCACCTGATCGTTGCTGGCGATCAGGTGCGACGCAGGATCGTTGACGACCACGTTGCCGGCCTGGTCGAACCCGACGATCACCATCAGGTGCCCGTTGGTCCCGTAGCCCGCACCGGGCAGATCGCCCTTCTTGAACGACAGTGACGCGATCAGCGGGATCCCTGCCTTGATGAACTGCTCCGCCTCGGTCAGCGACCGCAGCCGCGTGACGAAGGCGTCCACGCCACGCGACCCGGCGTACGCCGTGTTGAACGGCCAGTTGCCCGCACCGTCGTACGCGTAGTCGAAGACGGACCGGGCCGAGTGGTCGACCTGGGGGTCCGCGTCGGACGGGTCGACCCACGCGGTCTCGGCCGCGGTCGGGCCGGCGCCGTAGTAGTCGAGCACCATCGCGGTGGACGTCGCCGAGCACCAGGCCTCGCCACCGCCGTCCCACTGCGGGTAGTGGCCGATGTGCGTCTCCTGCGAGTACGTCGGTACGTCGAGGACGATGCCCTCCGCGCCACCGAGGGGGCTGACGGCAACCTTCTTGTCGGACGGCAGCCGGGAGGCCATCGCGCCGACGGACCGGACCACGGGGGACTGCATCGTCCCGCTCAGCCGGTACAGCGTGACCTTGAGCTGCCAGCGGTCGAGCCATTGACCGCTGGCGGACTGGAAGGTGTCGACAGCAACGGATCCGTTGGCGTCGCCCTGGCTGGGCACCGAGGTCCGGTGGATGTCGCCGGCGGCGGTGTCGTCGCCACCGGACCAGCGTCCGAGTATGTACCACTTGGTGGCCGTGCCGAGGTTCGTCGTACCGGCCATCGACACCTCGACCCAGGTGCCGGGTGGCGTGGTCGCGTTCCAGGAGGCCACCAGTTCGGTCAGCCCGAAGCCGGTGCTGACCTGCGGCGAGACCCAACTGGTCTGGTCGTAGGACTTGGCGGTGCCGTCGCCGAACGGGTCGACGTACGACGTGGTGCCGGTCGCCGTACCGAACGTCAGGGCGCCGTCGGCGATCGTGGTGCCGAACTGCTGGCCGGCCAGGAAGTCGGCGTTCGACGTCCACGTGCGATAGGCGATCTGCCGTGCCGGTGCGACCTTCACGGCTTCGCTCGGCAAGCTGCCGGCGCTGAGCACAACCACCCCGAGGACGAGGGCGGTGACGGAACGGGCGGAAGTCATGTATCGACGGTAGACCCGGCGGCAGTCGCTGTCATCAAGACGGCGTGCCGTCGGCAAAAACTTACGAGCGTTTGTCCCATTCGCTGTAGAGCATCGCGAAAACCAGTTCGTCGGTCCATTCGCCCTTGAGGTACTCGTTCTGCACGAAGTGCGCTTCCTGGCGCAGGCCGAGCCGCTCCAGCAGCTTCACCGAACCGGTGTTGCGGGCGTCCAGCCGCGCGATGATCCGGTGCAGGCCGAGTTCCTCGAACCCGAGTCGCAGCAGTTCGGCCGACGCCTCGGCGGCGTACCCGTGGCCGTGCGACTCAGGGTGGAACACGTACCCGATCTCGCCGGTGCGCTGCTCGACGTTGTTCATGAACAGCGTCACCTCACCCAGGTGCTGACCGGTGTCCCGCAGGACCACCGCGACGGTGAGCGCTTGACCGTCACGGTCCATCGGGACATCGGCCAGCCGGCCGGTGAGAGCCTCCTTGACCTGCTCCGGCGTCCGCACGTCGTACAGCAGAAAACGTGTGACGTCAGGGTTCGACTGCAGTTTCAGCAGATCGTCGTAGTCGGTCTCGACATAGCGTCGAAGGGTCAGGCGGTCAGTCTCGATCGGCAGCGAATAGCTCACCGATCGAGACTATGCGACCGCGGCAACAGGTTTAGCCGTTCGCGAGCGCCTGCAGCCGGGTCATGTCGCCGTTGAAGCGGTCCTGGTCGATCGGCGACGAGCTGTACTGCCAGATGGTGTGGAACGGCCAGCCGCCGGGCAGCGTCCCCGGCGAGGAGGCGTACTTGGCCACCCACAGTGGGTTCGTGGAGTTGAACGCGGTGCTGTTCCCGGTGCAGCGGCTCCACCAGTCCAGGTTCGTGTAGATCGGGACGTCCCGGCCGGTCGCGGCCTTGTAGGTGTTGGCGAAGTCGCGGATCCAGCTCACCATCGCGGACGCGCTCAGCCCGTAGCAGGTGGCGCCGTACGGGTTGTACTCGATGTCGAGCGCACCCGGCAGCGTCTTGCCGTCGCGGGACCAGCCGCCGCCGTGGGCCACGAAGTAGTTGGCCTGGTTGGCGCCGCTGGAGTCGTTCGGGGTGGCGAAGTGGTAGGCGCCGCGGATCATCCCGACGTTGTAGGACCCGTTGTACTGCTGGGCGAAGTACGGGTTCGTGTAGTAGTTGCCCTCGGTCGCCTTCACGTAGGCGAACCGCTTGCCGGCACTCCAGTACGAGGCCCAGTTGACGTTCCCCTGGTGACTCGACACGTCGATACCTTCGACGGAGGCGGTGGGCGCCATCACGGCCGGGGTCGCGGTGGTCGTGGTGTTCTGCGCCCAGCCCATGTAGGCGTCACCGGCGCGGTCGATACCGTGCTGACGGGCCAGGGCGGTGGGCTGGTGGGATGCGGTGCTGCTTTCCGGCACCGGGCTTGCTTGGGCGGAGCCGACCGTGGCCATGATCAGGCCGAGGGTGGCGGCGGCACCCGTGAAAAGGGCGGACTTCACGGTTTCCTCCAGAGCGATGAGGGGCGGACAGAGCGCTCGGCGATGGTCATACCCAAGAAAGGAAGAAATCAACCTCTTCAGTCGACTGTTCGTTGATCATTTACTGGGGGGTCTGGGTAAGTCCCGTGAACATTTGCATGCTCCTGGCATCGAGTGCTGAAGCGAGCGTCCGCTCAGCGTGGGATGACTGCCTGGCTGCCGCGGCCGCGCCGCGTGCCGTCCCCTCTGATCGTGCGATCGCAGGTAGGGAAAGCACGCAGAACCTGCTGATTAGGGATCAGTCAGAGGTCGTCGCCGTCAGTGAAGAGCGACTCCTGCCTTGCCTTCGCGCTGAGCCGGTATCGCGTGTGCTTGCTCCCGCGGCCTGGCTCAGTCGGTTCGACACTGCCCTCGCTCTTCAGTGTTCTGAGCCAATGTTCGGCCGTCTTTGGATTGAGGGCCAGAAGCTCACTGATCTCGGTCTTTGAGAGCTCATCTCGGAGTGCCAGCAGGTCCAGAATCTGACGGCGTCGGTTGGGGCGGGCACGACGGCCTCCGACGTGGGCTGTGGTCGCGTACTCTGACAGCGTGTAGCGGGCACCTCCGCGTGTCCCTGTTTGTGTGACCAGCTCACGTGCGACAAGGTCCTGAAGCTCGAAGGTCGCCACGCGGCTGTCGGTGATACCTGTGGCCGCGCGATAACGGGCGTTGTCCATCACGTCACCACGACGCATGAGAGCCAGCGCCGTGCGCTGTGAGTCCCGAAGTCCATCCCTTCCGAGCAACTGAAGCCAAGCGACTGTCTCATCGTCGAGCAAGGTGTGGTTCGGTAGGAGAACCTCGAACGCGGTCGTCGTGTCCTTGAAGCGTGGCGGGCCCATGCCGGCGTGGCGAAGCGCCGCAAGCATCGCGCGAATGCCTGACCCGCGGTTCTCGCAGACTGTGCGGTCTTCGTCCGGGACCTCTACCTCTTCGAGAAGTTTCATCAAGAGGCTGTTGCGAGCGGATGAGCGGCCCTCCTCGCCAAGCCGGTCGATGTCCACGGCTCCGAACAAGCCGCCCGGGTTCATGATGCGCAGGCGATCCGGATACATCTCTATCTGGACCTGAATGCCCCGCGATCCGGGGCTCAAGTCGCGGTGCACGAGCGCGTTTACGACTGCCTCGCGAAGGGCTTCGGGTGGGTACTCCCACATGTCCCGACGTCCTTCTCCGGTTATGAGCGCGCGGCGGCTCATGTTTCTTCGAATGACGCTCAGCGTCTCAGCGGCGATGGACGGGATCGATCCGTCGAGGCTCACGTTGTCGAGGAAGCGAACCCCGGCCGGCGTGCTCTCACCTGTCGGAGTCGGGTAGTGCACGAACGTGACGTTCAACTGAGGAAAGAACTGCTGGGGATATCGACCAAGCCCAAGCAGGCCGGCCATCGTCGGGTGCTCTGCGCCATCAGTCCCACGCCCGACTACCTTGGTCATTCGCAAGATGACGTCTACCGGTTCATCGGCGAAGATGCGGGGGTTGTTGCGCCGAACTCTGGTAACGAAGGAATCGACCGCGCCGCGGTCGAGGTCGTCCAGGCCTGCCTCAATGACGACCTCGTGGTCGAACCGTGGTTGGCCGCGGTCAGCGACAACCTGCTGCACCTCTTCCGAGGTGAGGCGACGGTCGCTCTCTCCAACACGGATGAAACTCCCGCGTTCCTTCCCTAGTGCGCGGACGTAGCACGGCTTCTGTGTCTTCGGCAGTTCGGGAATGTCCGCTAGCAGAATCGGTCGGCCATCGACTTCGGCGACCTCGATGACGGGGGTCAGGGGCGGAACTACATCCTCCCTGCACATCGAGGCAAGGTCCGACATCATCTTGGCCGGGTCGTCCAGCCCGATGACATCGAATCCGGATGTCTCATCCAGGCCGAGGACGAGTGTTCCACCGCCCGGCGTGTTCGAGAAGCCGGAGAGCGTCTCTCGCGCACTCTTCGGGAGGCCGCCCATGGCTCGCTTCGCTTCAACCGAGGTCGCCTCTGCCCCGAACTTGCGCAACTCGGCGATGAGCACTTCAGCATCCGTCGGCACGCGATCCTCCTCAAGGTTGCGTATTTAGGATGATACAGCTCAAGTCGAGGATGACGCCGTCTAAGTGAGGATCTTGCGTTCCTCCTAACTGTCCTCCTAACTGACCTGGCGTTAGGAGGACGCCAGAGAGATGCGGTGTGCCCGTGACATCTGGGTACTGCCCTGGTGGCCCCCGTGGGCTGACAATCGACTCGTCCTCCTGTGGATTGGCTGCGGACGGATTGTCAAGAACCGGCGTCACCTCCCGTTACCCTTGACCGGTGACACTTCGCTTGTACGACACCGCAACGGCAGCAGTGCGTGATTTCGAGCCGGTCCATCCGGGCAAGGTCGGGATCTACCACTGTGGGCTGACGGTGCAGGGTGCCCCGCATGTCGGGCACATCTACAAGGAAGTGGTCTTCGACGTCCTGCGGCGCTGGATGGAGCGGTCCGGCTACCAGGTGACCGTGATCGCGAACGTGACCGACATCGAGGACAAGATCCTCACGAAGTCGGCCGAGCGCGGCATCCCGTGGTGGGCGCACGCGTACGAGTTCGAGCGCGAGTTGCACTGGGCGTACGACGTGCTCGGCTGCCGCCCGCCGACGTACGAGCCGCGGGCCACCGGGCACATCCCGGAGATGCTCGAGATGATCGCCGACCTGATCGAGCGCGGGCACGCGTACGTCGCTCCGGACGGGTCCGGCGACGTCTACTTCGACGTGAAGTCCTGGCCGGCGTACGGCGCGCTCTCGCACCAGCGGATCGACGACATGGAGGCCGCCGGGGACGCGGACCCGCGCGGTAAGCGGGATCCGCGCGACTTCGCGCTCTGGAAGGGCTGGACCGACGCCACGCCGCGGAGCGCCTCCTGGCCGGCCCCGTGGGGTCGCGGCCGCCCGGGCTGGCACATCGAGTGCTCGGCGATGGCCGGCAAGTACCTCGGCGACGAGTTCGACATCCACGGCGGCGGGCTGGACCTGCGGTTCCCGCACCACGAGAACGAACTGGCCCAGTCGACCGCGGTCGGGCAGAAGTTCGCCCGGTTCTGGATGCACAACGCGCTCGTCACCACGGCCGGCGAGAAGATGTCGAAGTCGATGGGCAACAGCGCCGTCGTGCGGAACGTGGTCGAGCGGGTGCGCCCGATCGAGCTGCGGTACTACCTGGTGCAGTCGCACTACCGCTCGGTCGTCGAGTTCTCGTTCGAGGCGCTCGACGAGGCGGCGAAGAGCTTCCAGCGGATCGAGCGCTTCGTGACCCGGGCCGTCGAGGTGACCGGCGGTGTCGAGCCGGACGCCGAGCTGCCGGGGGACTTCGTGGCCGCGATGGACGACGACCTCGGTACGCCGGCCGCGATCGCCGTACTGCACAACACCGTGCGCGACGGGAACAAGCTGGTCGCCGACGGCGACTCGGCGGCGCTGCGCGAGGTGCTGGCGTCGGTGCGCGGGATGGTCGGCGTGCTCGGGCTGGACCCGCTGGCCGAGCCGTGGGTGTCGCGGACCGGCGGCAGCGACGAGCTCACCGAGGTGGTCGACGGCCTGGTGCAGGCACTGCTCGAGCAGCGGCAGGCCGCCCGCGCTCGCAAGGATTTCGCCGCCGCGGACGCTGTCCGCGACCGGCTGAAGGCGCTCGGCGTCGTCGTCGAGGACACCCCGCAGGGACCACGCTGGTCTCTCGCGACAACTACGACTGACGAGGGAAACTGACGTGCCAGGCAGCAGCCAGCGCAAGGGCGCCATCCGGAAGAAGCCGCGGGGGAACCCGACGGCCGGGTCCGGCGGGCGGGTCCGCCGCGGACTCGAGGGCAAGGGTCCGACGCCGAAGGCCGTGGACCGGGTCAAGCACCCGGCGCACAAGCGGGCGAAGGCGGCCGAGCGCGCCAAGGAGCGCGACCAGCGCAGCCGGCGCCCGGCGCGCAAGGACAACGACTCCACGGTCGAGTGGGTGTACGGGCGGAACCCGGTGGTCGAGGCGCTGCGGGCCGGCGTACCGGCCGCGGCCCTGCATGTTGCCGAGGGCACCGAACGGGACGCCAGGCTGCGCGAGGCGCTGCTGGTCGCGGTCGAGACCGGTGTCTCGGTGCTGGAGGTGTCGCGCACGGAGCTCGACCGGGTCACCGCGGGCGGCTCGCATCAGGGCGTCGCGCTGCAGATCCCGCCGTACGAGTACGCGCACCCGGACGACCTGCTCGACCGGGCGCACGAGGCCGGTGAGGTGCCGTTGATCGTCGCGCTCGACGGCGTGACCGATCCCCGCAACCTCGGCGCGATCACCCGGTCCGCCGCGGCCTTCGGGGCGCACGGCGTCGTCGTACCGGAACGCCGTACGGCGTCGATGTCGGCCTCGGCCTGGAAGACCTCGGCCGGCGCCGCGGCCCGGATCCCGGTCGCCCGCGCGGGCAACCTCAACCGGGCCCTCAAGTCCTACAAGGAGGCCGGCCTGCTGGTCATCGGCCTCGACATGGACGGCGCCGTGGACCTCCCGTCCTTCGAGGCCGCCACCGAGCCGATCGTCCTGGTGATCGGCTCCGAAGGTAAGGGCCTGGCCCGCCTGGTCCGCGAGAACTGCGACCTGATCGTCTCGATCCCGATGACCAGCGCCACCGAGTCCCTGAACGCCGGCATCGCCGCCGGCGTCACCCTGTACGAAATCTCCCGCCGCCGCGCTTGATGTAACTACTTGAGGTAGTTACATTAGTGGGTATGAGGACGATCGGGCTGCGGGAGCTGAATCAGAACCCGTCGAAGGCGGTCGCCAGGGTGCGCGCCGGCGAGACCATCGTGGTGACCGACCGCGGTCGCCCGGTGCTTCGTCTTGTGCCCGAAGACGCGCGCCCGGGCGTCCTGCAGCATCTGCTGGACTCGGGTGAGGTGACTCCTCCGGCTGAGCTCGGCATGCCGGATCTGATGCTGGAGTTGGCACCTGACGTCGCGAGTTTGTCGGATCTGTTGATCGAGGACCGGGACAAGGAGCGGCGCAGGTGATCTATCTCGACTCCTGCGCGTTGCTCAAGTTCATCAAGCCGGAGGCCGAGTCGGCTGCTTTGCGCGCCTGGCGCGAGGCGTTGCCCGCGGACACCGAGCTGCTCACCAGCGAACTGGCGAGTCTGGAGATCACCCGCACGCTTCTGCGTGCGGGGATCAACCACCAGCAGGTCCCGTACTTCGCCGGGCAGGCCGTCCGCGGGGTCTATCAGGTAGATCTCACCTCGACGGTCCTCGGCCGCGCGATGGCGTACCGCACGGCCAAGCTCGGCTCACTCGACGCCATCCATCTGGCCAGCGCCGAGCCGTTCCGGTCGGATCTGTCCGAGTTCGTCACGTACGACAAGGAACTGAGAGCCGCCGCCGAGGAACTCGGCTTCCCGGTGCTCTCTCCCACCTGAGCGCGTGACTGCGCCCCGGACCCTCGGCCCGGGGCGCAGTCTGTGGATCAGTAGACGCTCACGCCGTAGCGGGAGAGTACTTCGGTGACGGGCTGGAAGTAGGTGGTGCCGCCGGAGGAGCAGTTGCCGGAGCCGCCGGAGGTGAGGCCGAGGGCCACCGAGCCGGCGAACAGCGCGCCGCCGGAGTCGCCGCCCTCCGCGCAGACGTTGGTGCGGATCAGGCCGGTGACGGTGCCTTCGGCGTAGTTCACCGTGGCGTTCGTCGCGGTGACCGAGCCACTGTGCACACCGGTCGTGCTACCACTGCGCTTGACCGCCTGCCCCACCGAGGCGTTGCCGGCGGACGTGATGTCCTGCGTCGAGCCGTTGTAGAGGTTCACGCTGCCCGGGTGGTTCGTGTACGTCGAGGCGTACTTCACGATCCCGTAGTCGTTGCCCGGGAAGCTCGTCCCGTAGCGCGTGCCGAGCAGCGTGGTCTTGGCCGAGTTGGCGTACCAGCTGGAACCGATGTTGGTGCAGTGACCGGCGGTCAGGAAGTAGTACGTGCTGCCGCTACGGACGTTGAAGCCCAGCGAGCAGCGGTACTGACCGCTGTAGATGGCGTCGCCGCCACGGATGAACTTCGTCAGCTTGCCGGACATCTTCTCGAGCTTGATCCGGTCGCCGAACTGCTTCGTGACACCGGTCAGTTTCGCCAGCTTCGTGCCGGTGACCGTGTCGTCGTACGACACGATGATCCGGCCGTCGGGGTCGGTCTGCCACGCCGTACCCGGGATCGTCGCGTCCTTGCTCAACGTGGACGTGATCGCGGCCGCGGACAGGGTGGACGGATTGACCGGTGCGGCCGAGGCCTGCGTTGCCAGAAGTCCGGCGGCGGCAAGCCCGGCCGCGGCCAGGAGTGCGGTGGTACGACGGAATGGGGACATGTTCACGGTTTCAGCCTCCTCACGATGAGGACGCCTTCGGGGCGGGGCGTCCTTGACTTCAACCGTGACGAGTCCTACCCACTCTCTCCGTGAGTATTCAAACAAATTCGGAGAGTAGGGGAAACCTGCGCCTAGTAGACGGAGACCCCGTACGCGTTGAGGGCTTCCACGACCGGCTGGAAGTAGGTCACGCCGCCCGAGGTGCAGTCGCCCGAACCACCCGACGTCAGGCCGAACGCCCACTGCCGGTAGAACAGCGGGCCGCCCGAGTCGCCCGGCTCCGCGCACACGCTGGTGCGGATCAGGCCGGCCACCCGCCCGTCGCCGTAGTTGACGACCGAGTTCAGCCCGGTCACGCGGCCGCTGTGCAGGCCGCTGGTCGCGCCGGAGCGGTAGACCAGCTGGTTGAGGCCCGGGTTCATCGCGCGGGTGATGTCCTGCGAGCGCCCGTTGTACAGGTACACGCTGCCGCCCGGCACCTTCAGCGGGATGTCGGTGCGGTACACGACCAGGGCGTAGTCGTTCCACGGGTAGCTGGCGTGGTGGACCGCGCCGGTGAACACCTTGTGGGCCGCGTCCTGGTACCAGCGGGCCGCGTCGACGCCGCAGTGACCGGCCGTGAGGAAGTAGTACTTGCCGCGTCGCTGCACGTTGAAGCCGACGCTGCACTTGAAGTCGCCGCCGTACGTCGCCATGCCGCCGCTGATGTACTTCTGCAGCTTGCCGGGCAGCTTCTCGAGCTTGACGTTCGACCCGAGCTGCTTGGTCAGGCCGGTCAGCTTGCTCAGCTTCGTGCCGGTGACCGTGGGGTCGTACGACACCAGCACGGTGCCGTCCGGCTGCGTCATCCACGCCGTACCAGGGGTGTGGATCTGGTCGTTCAGCGTCGCGGTGATCGCCTTGGCGGACAGGCGGGGCGGCTTCACCGGATCGGCCCCGGCCGGCACAGCGGCGGTCAGGGCGAGAGCGGCGGCCGCCACCATGGCCGCAGTTCGTCGGAGAGTCTTCATATGATCAGCCTTCCGGGGCGTACGGCGCTGATGCGCGGTATGGCAGCAAGAGGACGGTGCCTAACCTTAGAGGTCCGGGTGGTTCAGTCGAGCCGCAGGGAGTGCAGGACGAAGGATGCCAGTTCGCGGTAGGCCTCGGCGTCGTTCAGACCGGTACGCCGGGCGATGTCGCCACGCTGGATCGCCTGCATGGTGTGCGCGATCATCTCGGCCGCGAACGCGATGTCGACCTGCCGGAACATCTTGTTGTTGATGCCGTCCTCGATCAGCGTCCGGACCCGCTCGGCGGCGATCCGGGTGTTCCGCTCGTACACGGACCGGGCCGGCGCGAACGTCGCCACGTCGTCGAGGAAGGTCCGGCTGGCCGGCCGGAGCGCGTCCGCGACCGCGTTCAGGTACGCCGCGATCCGCCGGTCGTGCCGGGTCTGCCGGGCCACCGCGGATTCCACCTGCGCGGTGGCGTTCTTGAAGTAGTGCTTCACCACCTCGACGGCGAGCTGCTCCTTGCTCGGCGCCAGCGCGTACAGGGTGGTTTTGCTGCAGCGCAGCTCCGCCGCGAGGTCGTCCAGGGTGAACCGGCTGAACCCCTGCTCGAGGAACAGGGACAGGAGTCGGTCGAGCAGCTCGGACTGCCGGCGGGTCCGCCGCCCCGGAACGACTGTTGTCATATCGAGACAGCATAGAACGATACTGAGTTGCGTGCTTCAGTATCGTTCCTAGTATCATTTCGTCAGCCGTTGAGAGAGGTGCCTGATGGCTGTCGATCGTCTCCTGCCTACTGACGAATCCATTGACCTGCTCGCCCTGGTCCGCGACCTGTGCGAGCACGAGTTCGCGCCGCACGCCGCGCAGGCGGAGGAGAGCGAGACCTTCCCGCGGGACGCGTTCCGGACCCTGGGGAAGGCGGGCCTGCTCGGCCTGCCTTATCCGGAGCAGTACGGCGGGGCCGACCAGCCGTACGAGGTGTACCTGCAGATGCTCGAGGAGATCGCCGCCGCCTGGATGTCGGTGGGAGTCGGCGTCTCGGTGCACACCATGACCAGCTACGCCATGGCGACGTTCGGGACCGAGGAGCAGCGCGACCGGCTGCTGCCGGACATGATCGGCGGCGAGCAGCTCGGTGCGTACGCGCTGTCCGAGCCGCAGGCCGGCTCCGACATCAGCTCGATGACGACCCGCGCGGTCCGTTCCGGTGACTCCTATGTGCTGAACGGAACCAAGGCGTGGATCAGCCACGGTCCGCACGCCGACTTCTTCACCACCTTCGCCCGGACCTCGGACGACCCGAAGCACGGCATCTCCGCGTTCCACGTGCCGGCTGGGCTGGACGGCCTGAGCTTCGGTGCGCCCGAGCGGAAGATGGGCCTCACCGGGTCGACGACCACGCTCGTCAACTACGACGACGTACGGATCCCGGCCGGCAACCTGATCGGCGCCGAGGGCGAAGGGATGCGGATCGCGTTGTCCGCGCTCGACTCCGGCCGGCTCGGGATCGCGGCCTGTGCGGTCGGCCTGGCCCAGGCGGCGCTCGACCTCGCCACGGCGTACGCGAAGGAGCGGCAGCAGTTCGGGCAGTCGATCGCCGACTTCCAGGGCATCCAGTTCCTGCTCGCCGACATGGCCGCCGCGGTCGAGTCCGGGCGGGCGACGTACCTGCACGCCGCGCGCCGCCGCGACCTGGGCCGGACGTTCGTCCGGGAGGCCGCGATCGCGAAGCTGGTCTGCACGGACGCGGCGATGAAGGTCACCACCGACGCCGTCCAGGTGCTCGGTGGGTACGGTTACACCCGGGAGTTCCCGGCCGAGCGGTACATGCGCGAGGCCAAGGTGACCCAGATCTTCGAAGGTACGAACCAGATCCAGCGGCTCGTGATCAGCCGCGACGTGTTGAGGAGCATTTGATGGAGTTCAGCCCGTCCGACGTCGCCCTGGTCACCGGTGGTGGTTCCGGGCTCGGAGAGGCGACCGTACGGCGCCTTGCGGCGGACGGGCTCGGGGTGGTGATCGTCGACCTGCCGTCGTCCGCGGGGAAGGCGGTCGCGGACGAGTTGGGTGACCGCGTCGTGTTCGCGCCGACCGATGTCACCGACGAGACCGCGGTGACCGCCGCTCTCGACGCGGCCTCCGGATTGGGCACGTTGCGGGTCGTCGTGAACTGTGCCGGAGTCGCGACACCCGGCCGGGTCGTCGGACGGAAGGGCCCGTTGCCGCTGGCAACGTTCCGGCAGGTGATCGAGATCAACCTGATCGGCACCTTCAACGTGCTCCGGCTGGCCGCCGAGCGGATGTTCGCCTCCGAACCGTGCCCGGACGGCGATCGCGGCGTCGTGGTCATGACCGCGTCGATCGCGGCGTACGACGGTCAGGTCGGACAGGCGGCGTACGCCTCCAGCAAGGGCGGCATCGTCGCCCTCACCCTGACCGCCGCCCGCGACCTCGCCGACAAGGGCATCCGGGTCGTCACCATCGCCCCCGGCACCATGGAAACCCCCATGCTCGCCGGCCTCCCCGAAGAAACCCGCACCGTCCTGGAACAGCAGGTCCCCCACCCCTCCCGCCTCGGCAAACCCTCCGAGTACGCCGCCCTGGTCCGCCACATCCTCGACAACCAACTCCTCAACGGCGAAGTAATCCGCCTCGACGGCGCCCTCCGCATGCCACCCCGCTGATCCGCTGCTCAGGAACTGAGTGATCTGTCGATTCCCAGATAGTTGCTTCTGGCCCCCGTCCAGTAGTCCTCCGGCCCTTTCGGGATTGCCCGAAACGAGGTGTGGCGTCGCGGTTCCACCGGCACTCTCGGAGTGTTCGGTTCAACCAATGGAGGGTGTGGATCATGAATATTCGTAGGGTTTTCTACAGTGTTCTGGCCGGTGGGGCGATCGCGGCGGGTGGGCTGGCGGTGCCGGCGGCTCAGGCGGTTGAGGTGCCGGTGGGGGCGACGGCTGTTGCCGCCGACAACTGGGAGTACGTCGGTGACTTCTTCTGGCAGTCGGACTGCCACGCGGCGGGTGCCGCCGGCACCAAGTGGACCAAGTACAAGTGTGTCGACGGCTCGGCCTTCCCGGGTGACGACTACGAGCTCTGGGTTGTCTACAAGTAGCGTGAGCTGAGTTCGAGCCAGCAGACGCCGTGCGCGGGGATGGTGTACTCGCGCACGGTTGTCTGCGTGCCTGTCCACAGGTCGCGGGTCGGTGCGGGCAGATCGGCGGGAAGCTGAACCTCTCGGGCCGCGCCGCCGGTCCAGAACAGCGCTGCATAGGAGCAGTTGTCGCCTTGGGCGGTCCAGACGATCAGCTCGCCGTCGTCCAGCGGCTCGCGGACGATCTCCCGGCCGTCGTACGACGATCGCAGAACCTCGGCCAGCGCCGGATTCTTCAGCAGGGCAAGGGTTTCCGGGGACGTGGTCGGGAGGTCGCCGCCCATCATCAGCGGCGAGCGGCCCATCACCCACAGCGTGAGCAGCGTCTTCTGCTCGTCGCCGGTGAGGCGGCTGTCGCGGTCGTCGCCGCGTTCGGCGCGGATGCCGATGTGGCCGAGTGGCAGCATGTCCGCGTCCGCCCAGCCGCCGGCCTGCTGGAACGGCGCCCACCGGGCCAGTCGCGCGAACTGCGCGTGCACGTCCTCCCAGCGGTCCCACAGGTCGTCGGAGATCCGCCACAGCTGCGCGTTCGCCCGCAGATGCTCGACGTGATGCGTCGACAGGTGCGTGCCGGGTGACAAGGACAGCACGATGTCCCGCCCGCTCCGCGCGATCGCCTGCGCGTACGCCGCGATTTCGCGATCGTGGTACGGCGCGAGCATGTCGTCCGCCTTCACGAAGTCCACACCCCACTCGGCGAACTGCGCGACCTGCGCGTCGTAGTACGCCTGCGCGCCGGGATGGTCGTGGTTCAGCCCGAGATTGTCCGGGTTCCACGCGCAGACGTGATCGGGGTCCGCGATCTCCCGTGCCGTCCACTCCGTCCCGTACACCGGCAGATCGAGCTCGACCGCCCGTCGCGGGATGCCGCGCATGATGTGCAGCCCGAACTTCAGCCCGAGCGCGTGCACCTTCGCGGCCAACGGCTTGAAGCCGGCGCCGCTCGCGGAGGAGGGGAACCGCAGCGGCGCCGGCAGTTGGCGGCCGTAGTCGTCCAGGACGACCGGCGCGTTCTCGTTGTAGCCGTGGGATCGGGCGGTCGGGTCGTACCAGGCGATGTCCACGACCACGGTGTCCCACCCGAACGGCAGCAACTGGTCGTGCATCACCTGCGCGTTCGCCAGCACCTCGGCTTCGGTGACCGTCGTACCGAAGCAGTCCCAGCTGTTCCACCCCATCGGCGGGGTCGGCGCGCTCACCATTCCGCGAAGGAACCGTCGTCGTGCCGCAGCACGGGCGAGCGCCAGCGGTGCGGCTCCGCGGCCGCGGCCCGTACGACGTCCTCGTCGACCTGGATGCCCAGGCCGGGACCCGTCGGGCGTTGCACATGCCCGTCGGTGAAGGCGAACACGTCCGGATCCACCAGGTAGTCGAGCAGCGCGTTGCCGCCGCCGTACTCGATGCCGAGGCTCTGCTCCTGGATCAGGAAGTTCGGGATCGCGAAGTCGAGCTGCAGGCTCGCGGCCAGCGTGATCGGCCCGAGCGGGCAGTGCGGCGCGACGCTCACGTCGTACGCCTCGGCCATCGCGGCGATCCGGCGTACCTCGGAGATGCCGCCGGCGTGCGAGATGTCCGGCTGCGCGACCGCGATGCCGGTGGTCAGCACGTCCCGGAAGTCCCAGCGGGAGAACAGCCGCTCGCCGGTGGCGATCGGGATGCTGGTCGATTCGGTGATCCGGCGCAGGTCGCGGGCGAACTCGGGCAGCACCGGCTCCTCGACGAACATCGGCAGCAGCGGCTCGAGCAACGGCAGGATCTGCCGCGTCGCCGCCGTACTGAACCGGCCGTGGAAATCGAGCGCGATGTCCACCCCGTCGCCGAGTGCGTCGCGCAGCGCCTCGACCCGGCTCACCGAGGCGCGGAGCTGAGCGGCTGAAGGGATCGGCGGCAGCGCCTCGGACAGGTTGAGCTTGAGTGCCGTGAAGCCTTTCTCCACCTTGGCTTGGGCCTCGTCGACGAGCTGCGCGTTGTCGCGCCCGTGGACCCAGGTGTAGACACGCGCCCGCTCCCGGACCGGCCCGCCGAGCAGCTCGTGCACCGGGACCTCGTGGTAGCGCCCCTTGATGTCCCAGAGCGCCTGATCGATCCCGGCCAGCGCACTCGACAGCACCGGACCGCCGCGGTAGAAGCCGCCCTTCGCCATCACCTGCCAGTGCTCCTCGATCCGCAACGGATCCGCGCCGACCAGGTACTCCATCAGGGCCGCGACCGCGCCCTGGACGGCCTCGGCCCGTCCCTCGACGATCGGCTCACCCCAGCCGCTGATCCCTTCGTCGGTGTCGATCCGCAGGAACTGCCACCGCGGCGCCACCAGAAACGTCTCGTATCCGACGATCTTCACACTGCCTCATTCGGTTGCCGGTCTGGAGCGGACAGGAGTGCGGCGACCAGTTGGTCGGTCTGGCGGAGCACCAGGGCTGCGGCACCGGACGCGCCGGCGCGGGCGCCGAGGTCGAGCTCGGCCGCGACCACGTCGACGTCGCGGGTCAGTGACATCGCCGTACGGCGCAGGGTGGCGCGGATCGGGTCCAGGATCAGGTCGCCCGCGCGCGCGAGCTCGCCGCCGACGATGATGCGCTCCGGGTTCAGCAGGTTGCAGATGTTCGCGAGCACCCGCCCGGTCAGCTCACCGGCGTCACGCAGCACCCGCAACGTGTCCGGCTGACCGTCGGCGGCGGCTGCCAGCAGCTCGTCGAGGCCGGCGTCCGCACCGAGCACCGGCGCGAGAGCCGCGAGGACGGCCTGCAGTGACGCGTACTGCACCAGGCAGCCGCGATTCCCGCACGGACAGGGCTCACCGTTCGAGTCGGCGGACAGGTGGCCGATCTCGCCGCCGCCACCGCGCGCGCCGCCATGGTGCAGGTTGCCGTCGACAAGCAGCCCGGACCCGATCCCGGTCGACAACCCGAGATACAGCACGTCGCGGACATCCCGCCCCGCGCCCCAGGTGAACTCGGCGACCGCCTCCAGCCGCGTGTTGTTCTCCACCAGCACCGGTACGTCGATCCGCCGGCCGAACTCCGCCGCGACGTTCACCCCGGCCCAGGCCTGCCCCGGGAGCGACGGACCGACCACACCGGTCTGCAGGTCGATCGGACCAGGTACGCCGATCGCGACACCGACCAGGTTGCCGCGGCCGCGACCGGTCTGCTCCAGGAGGTCGTCGAGCAGCGCGAGCCCGGCCGCGAGCCGCTCCTGCCATGGGGTGTCCCGGCCCACGCGGACCCCGTCGCTGGCCAGCGTCCCGCCGGAGAGGTCGGCGAGGTGGCACCACACGCGCTCGAGCGTGAAGTCGAGACCCGCGGCCGCGCCGGCCGAGGGGTTGGCCCGCAGGAAACCGCGTGCCCGTCCGTCGACCTCGGACGCGTCGATCCCGGCGCGGGCGACCTGTTCGCCGACCACTTCGATCACCACGCCGCCGGTGATCAGGTCGGCCACGATCGTCGACACCGTCGTCCGGGACACGCCGCAGATCCGCGCCAGCTCCGCCCGGTGCAGTGCTCCGTGCTCCATCAGCGCGGACAGCATCCGTTCGGAGTTGGTGCGCCGCAGCGCTCGCAGAGATCCGGTGTCCTTGGCAGCCACGACGAAAAGTATTGACGAACTCCGAACCGTCGTCAACAAAACTGACAACCTGCGTTCACACTCTTGACACAAACGGCGAAGTGCTCGAACAATTCCTGCCACAGCTCGGGGATCGCCCCGGGCCCGGCGACCGGACGAACGACATGGACGCTGAGCTGAGCAACGCGCCGCTGGTGGTGGTGACCGGCGGACTGGGGCGCGTCGCCACGGTGGTACTGCCGTGGATGCGCAAGCACTACCGGGTGCGGCTGATCGACAGTGCCGTCCCGGCGCAGCGCACCGCGGGGCTGGTGCAGGCCGACCTGGGCGATCCCGAGGAGGCCCGTGACGCGCTGGCCGGAGCGGACGCGGTCCTGCACCTGGCGGGGAACAGCAGCCCCTGGCAGACCTGGGACAGCGTGTACGCCGCCAACGTATGGACGACTCAGGTAGTACTCGAGGCGGCCGCGGCGCACGCCGTACCGAAGCTGGTGCTGGCCAGTTCGCTGCACGCGCTGGGTGAGTACAACCGCCCGCAGTACCGGCCTGTCGATCCACGGCTCGACCCGCGCCCCTGCTGCCCGTACGGGCTGGGCAAGGTCGTCCTGGAGGCGCTCGGCCGGACGCATGCTGAGCGCACCGGTGCGTCCGTCACCTGCCTGCGTCTCGGGCTGACCGGGTGGCCGCCGTCCGAACGCCGCTACCTCGGGCAATGGCTCTCCGACGACGACGCCGGCCGGCTGGTCCTCGCCGCCCTGCAGGCGCGTGAGCGGTACGGCGTGCACTTCGGCGTGTCCGCGAACACCCGCAACTACTGGGACATCACCTCCGCCCGGCACCAGCTGGGCTACCGACCCGAAGACGACAGCGAAGCCCTGGCGGACCGGGCCGGCCCCTCCTCCGGCCCGGTCTGCCGGCTGTTCGACCCAGAGACATCCGATTGAGAGGCTGGCCATGACCACAACGAACACAGGGCTCTCCCGCCGCCGGTTCCTGGCGCTCGGCGGCGCGGCCGCCGGTGGTGCGCTGGCGGTGGGCTGCTCACCCGCGTCCTCCACGAACACCCCGGCCGCCGCTCCTGGCACCGGCTCGGCCGCCAAGGGCACCGTGACTGTCATGTCGCAGTCGGGCGAGTTCGGCCCGAAGGAGGCCAAGGCGGCGTCCCAGGCGCTCGGCGTGACCGTGAAGACCGTCGAGTACGACCTGACCAAGCTGACCGCGATGCTTGCCAGCGGCAACCCGCCGGACGTGGTCCGGGGCATGGGCGCGACGGACACGCCGTACCTGGTGGCCAGGCAGGTCGCGGAGAACCTGGACCCGTACTTCGCGAAGAGCACGCTGATCAAGGCCGACGACATCGACCCCGTCAACGACCTCTGGCGGTACGACGGTGAGAAGCAGGGCAGCGGTCCGCGGTACGGGTTCGCGAAGGACTACTCGCAGGACTGCACGCTCTGGTTCAACAGCGCGCTGTACGACGCGTCCAAGGTGACCCATCCGAGTGCGACGACGCCTCTGCTGCTCGACGACCTGCTCGACGAGGGCAAGCGACTGGTGAAGCGGCAAGGCGCCAAGGTGAGCGTCTACGGTCTCAACCCGAACGGACTCGGTCTGTTCACGCAGCTGACCTGGCTGACCGATCTGGCCGGCGGGAAGCTGACGTCCGACGACCTGGCCTCTGTCGACTTCAGCAGCTCGGAGGCGCAGCGTGCACTCACCTGGTATCTGGACTACGCGAAGGCGGGGATCGGGCCGACGGTGCTCAACCCCGACCCGAACGGCTGGGACGGACCGACGTTCCAGGCCGGCCGGATGGCGACCACGCTCAGCGGCTACTGGCTCGGCGGTCTGTTCGCCGGCGACCCCAAGTCCGCCAAGGTCGCGGGGTTCGCGCCGGCGCCGCAGTTCGACACCAGCCGGCGCGTCAGCCCGTGCTTCGGCGCGACCGGCCTGTGGATGCCCAAGGCGAGCAAGAACAAGGACGCCGCCTGGGCGGTGATGGAGTGGTTCCTCGCCGGCGACCCCGCGAAGGCGCGGGCGACCGGCGGCTGGGGCATTCCGCCGCTCAAGTCGCTGCAGAAGCTGATGCCGCAGAAGCTGCCGTACCAGAAGCAGGCCTACGAGGTGCAGATGGCGGAGCAGCAGCACTTCTCGGTGACGTCGTTCACGCCGTATGTCCGGCAGGACGCGATCAACGCGATCATCACCCGTGAGTTGCCGAAGGCCATCAAGGGCACGATGACGGCCGGCCAGTTCGCCGACACGCTGAACTCGCAGATCAACGCGCAGCTCGCGGACGGAAAGAAGCGGTTGCGGTGAGCTCCGCACTGACCGACGTACGGCGTTCCACCGTCGCGGAGGCCGCGGTGGAACGCCCGGACCGGAAGAAGAAGCCGCCGACACTGCGCAAGGCGCGCACCTTCTACCTGTTCGTCGCGCCGTGGGTCCTCGGGTTCGTCGGCCTGACCGTCTTCCCCCTCGGGTACGCGTTCTGGCTCAGCTTGACGGACTCCGACGGCCTGTCGCCGAGGACGCATTTCGTCGGCTTCCAGAACTACATCGACATCTTCCACGACCCGCTGACCCTGAGTTCGCTCGCCAAGACCGGCATGTTCGCGCTCGTCACCGTGCCGTTGTCGATCCTCGCCGGGCTGTTGCTGGCGGTGATGGTGAACCAGCCGATCCGGGCGCGCGGGTTGTTCCGGGCGCTGATCTATCTGCCGGCCGTGGTCCCGCCGGTCGGGGCGGCGCTGACGTTCCGGCTGATCTTCGACCGCGACGCCGGTGCGGCGAACGGCATCCTGAGCACCCTCGGCGCGAACCCGATCACCTGGCTCGTGGATCCGAACGCCCGCTACGTGCTGTACGCCCTGGTGCTGTGGGGTTGCGGCGGATCGATGATCATCTCGCTGGCGGGGTTGCAGGACATCCCCCGGGAGCTGCTCGAGGCGGCGCAGGTCGACGGGGCGTCGTACTGGCAGTCGTTCACCAGGATCACCGTCCCGCTGCTGTCACCGGTGATCCTGTTCCAGGTGATCACCGGCATGATCGGCTCGCTGCAGTCGTTCGCGCCGCTGCTGTTGTCGTCGGGCTCGCTGAGCGGTGCCGGGGCGGTGCCTCAGGGCAACTACTTGTACATGATCCATGTGTTCGCGCAGTACTTCAGCGCGTCCCGCTTCGGCTACGCGTCGGCGATGCTGTGGCTGCTGTTCGCGGTGATCCTGCTCGTCACCCTGCTGATCATCAAGGTCAGCGCCCGGACCGTCTTCTACACCGTCGAGCCGGAGGGGTCGAAATGACGCGGACCTACCGGTGGGCGCTCTACATCGTGCTGCTGGCCGTCGTCCTGACGATGCTCAGCCCGATCCTCTGGCTGGTGTCGACCTCGCTGAAGTCACCGGCGGAGATGGCGTCGTTCCCGCCGAGCTGGTGGCCGCAGGCGCCCCGGCTCGCGAACTACACCGACGCGATCAGCCAGGTGAACTTCCTCGGCGCCGCCCAGAACTCGCTGACCATCGCGTTCATCAGTACGACGCTGACCACGCTGAGCTCGGCATGGGTCGGATTCGGGTTCGCCCGGCTGACGGCACCCGGGAAGAAACAGCTGTTCGTCGTGCTGCTCGCGACGATGATGCTGCCGGGGATCGTGACGCTGGTTCCGACGTACCTGATCTTCGCGAAGCTGCACATGGTCAACACCTACTGGCCGTGGGTCGCCTGGGGGCTGGGCGGCAGCGCGTTCCTGATCTTCCTGTTCCGGCAGTTCTTCGCGGGCATCCCGCGAGAGATGGAGGAGGCCGCGATCATCGACGGCTGCGGGTACGTCGGGATCTTCTGGCGGATCTTCCTGCCTCAGTCCTGGCCGGTGATCGCGGCCAGCGTGATCCTCTCCTTCACGCACGCCTGGGGCGACTTCGTCGGTCCCGCCATGTTCCTCAGCCAGGACAGCACGACCCTGGCCGTCGCGATGGCGACCGGCTACGTCAACGACAAGGGCCTGCCACTGAACAACCTCGTCGCCGCCGGCGCCGTGATGTACGTCCTCCCCGTCCTGATCCTCTTCCTCTTCATGCAGCGCCGCTTCGTCAGCGGCTTCTCGACGTCAGGGATCAAATGATGCGACTACGAATTCTCAGTGGCGCCCTGTTGTTGCTTACGGCAACCCTTACCAGTGCCCCCGCCCAAGCGACGGCTCCCACCTGTGCATCCGCGCCGCAGCGACCTGCCGGCATGCAGTTGAGCTGGCACGACGAGTTCGGCGGTCGTGCGTTGGACCAGCGGTCGTGGAGCACGGTGATGGACTTCCCCGGACGCGCGGGTGGGCACTACCACAACACGTCGTACGGGAGCTACGCCGTCGACGAGAACGTCGTACTGTCCGGTGGGAAGTTGCGGCTGGTGACCGACAACAAGCCGGTGGTGGGTACGGATCCCGTCGGGACGTACCAGTACACCGAGGGGTTCATCTCCTCGCACGACAAGTTCTTCCAGACCTACGGGTACTGGGAGATCTGCGCGAAGTTCCCCGCCGGCAAGGGGTTGTGGCCGGCGTTCTGGCTGATTCCGCAGGACCGGAGCTGGCCGCCTGAGATCGATGTCGCCGAGTGGTTCGGGAGCATCGAGAGCATGCACAGCGGGCTGGCGTCCGGCACCTGGCCGGATGTTCGCTGGGACAGCCATTGGGCGACCGGGCTCGATCCCACGACCGGTTGGCACACGTACGGCGTGCTGTGGTCACCCGGCCGCATCACCTTCACGGTCGACGGCAAATCCACCTCGAGCATCACCGGCGCCCAGGTCCCCGACAAGCCGATGTACGTCGTCCTCAACAGCGGCACCTGGGCCAACGCGGACCGCGGCGGCCCACCCGACGCCACGACCCCGTTCCCCAACTCGTTCGACGTCGACTACGTCCGGGTCTATCAGTCGAAATAGCCTTGTGGGCGGCGTCAGACAAATATGTACTATTCTGGAGCCATGGCTGAAGTTCCGATCCGGATGTTGAACCAGGAAACTGCGCGAGTGCTGGCCCGGGTCAAGCAGGGCGAGGAAATCGACATCACCGAGCGAGGTCTGGTCATCGCTCGGCTGGTGCCGGCAGAGCCTTCGCCGGTTGCCCGGCTACTCGCAAGCGGGAGCTTCCGACCTGCCCGGCTGACACGACCGTTCTCGAGACCCAAGGGTGAGGTGCGTACCGATCATGAGGCCGGTGAGCTGCTCAGGCAGATGCGGGACGAGGAGCGCTACTGATGATCTACCTGGACGCAGCGGCGTTGGTGAAGCTCGTTCGGCGGGAGGCTGAGTCGCAGGAGCTCGTCGACTGGCTCAACCAGCAGGTCGATCGGATCTTCGTGTCCTCGGCGGTGGTGGAAGTGGAGCTGCCACGAGCTCTCCGACGATCTGAGCCGGACTTGCTCACCACCGCCCCTTCTGTCCTGGCGCAAGTGTCCATGTACGACGTCGATGAGACGGTTCGCGCCACCGCAGCTGCTTACCAGGATCCGTGGATTCGCTCGCTCGATGCGATTCACCTCGCGACGGCGGACGCGGTTCTGGGCGACGATCTGACCGCATTCGTCAGCTATGACCGGCGTCTGCTGGCGACGGCGAAGGCGATCGGCCTTCCCGTCGCCAGCCCGGGGATGTCCTGAGTTCAGCGGTTTGGTGGGGTAATGGGGCGGACCGGGTCGAAGATGTCGCTGGGCTGGATGGGTCTGTGGACGCCTTGCTGGATCAGGTCCAGGGTGCCGCGGTCGGCGCGGCGCTGGGTGATGCCGTCGTCGGTGGAGACGGTGCGGTCCGTGATGCAGTAGTCGGCGATGATCCAGACCGAATCGGACTTCGCGCGGCCGTGCAGGGTGACGACGTACGTGCGCTGGTCGATGTTGCCGCACCCCTTGGCGCGGGGTGATCGTGAACCCTCCGGCGAGCCGTTCACTCGCTGCGCGAAAGCTGACGCGGTCCCGGCGCCGAGCTGGGATCCAGCGACCAGCGAGCCATGCCAGTACTCGCAGACGTCGGCAGAGGTGATCTGCTCCTTCGCATCCAGACCTGTGCCATGCGGTCCGAGGTCCGTCGGCGGGCAGCCGTAGTAGTCCGTGCCGGTGATCGGGCGGGCCGAGTCCAGGATGCGACGGCGGAGCGCATCGTCGTTCGTCAGCACGCTGATCTTCGTGCCGCCGACCAAACGGGTCTCCTCGGTCCAGCCGGCGTCGTACCGCTTGGTCCCGGGCGCTTGCACGTCGTTGAACCACAGGTACGGCGCTCGCCGTCCCAGCGGGAGTACGGCGTCCTCGCACGTGTAGCCGTACTTCCCGAGCCAGCCGTTGAACCGTCCGACCGACGGGACGGCCGAGTTCGCGAACGTGGTACAAGGCGCTGGTCCGGAGATGTACTGCGTCCACGAGTCCGGGACCTGTACCTGGGCGGTCTTGTACGACTCCCAATGCCAACCGGGAGCAGGTGCGCCCGGGCGGGCGACCTGTGGGTCGGTCCGGAGTTCGGTGGTGAGCGAGTGGCTCGCGGTGATCGCGGTCGCGACGGCCGCGAAGGCCAGCACGGTGGCTCCGATCGAGCGACCGGTACGGCGGCGGCGTAGGCGGGCGTGGACCACGGCCAGGAGGTGGTCGTCGGCTGGTGCGTCGGCCGCGTGCCTCGACAGAGTGTCCGCGATCAGCTTCTCGGATGCGTCCATCAGCGCTTGGCCTCCGCTGTTCCGATGTCGGCGTTCACGATCGAGCGCCGGATGTACGCCTCCGGATCCTGGCCACGGCAGATCCGGGTCCACCGTGAGTACGCGGCGATCAGCGCGTCCTGCACGGCCTCCTCGGCGCGTGCGTGGTCGCGGGTGAGCAGGTAGGCGAACCGCAACAGCGCGGCCCCCCGCTGCCCCACCCACTCGTCGAACTCCGGCGTCTCCATCCGGCACCTCCCACCCACATCACGCCGGTGAGCCCCGGAACGTTGCAGGGATCAGTCAGGTTCGGGAAGTGTCGGTGTCGGCAATGCCAGTTTCTCGTCCGGCTTCGCGGAGAGTACGTCGTTCACGTACGAGCGGGCCGCCTCCATCGTGTCGACCTCGTGGCCGGCCTGTTCGGACAGGAACCAGCGGTGCTCGAGCACCTCGTGGAACACCTCGGCGGGTTCGAGCTTCCTGCGCAGGTCGCGCGGGACGGACCGGACGACCGGCTCGAAGACCTCGGTCAGCCACTGGTGGGCGACGATCTCCTCGTCCTCGTTCTGCTGGTCGGTGGCCGCCGCGAACGAGTCCAGGTCGTTCAGCAGCCGCCGTGCCTGGTTCTCCTCGACATCCAGGCCGGTGAGCCGGAGCAGCCGCCGCGAGTGGTGACCGGCGTCCACGACCTTCGGCTGGATGCGGACCTGGCTGCCGTCCCAGTCGGTGATGATGTCGATCTCGGCGACGTCGAAGCCGAGTTCGTTGAGGCGCCGGATCCGCGAGTCCAGCCGGTGCATCTCGTCGGTGGCGAACTCCTCCGGCGCGGTCAGCTCGGCCCACAGCGCCTCGTACCGCTTCTGGATCGACTCGACCGTCTCCTGCGGGTCGATCGACTCGTCGAGCAGACCGCCCTCCTGCAGGTCGAGGAGCTCACCGAACAGGTTGATCTCCGCGGTGTAGAGGTCGTGCGCCCGCTGCCCGTCGGAGATGTCCTGGTGCAGCTCACCGGTCTCGGCGTCCACCAGGTACGCCGCGAACGCGCCGGCGTCGCGACGGAACAGGGTGTTGGACAGCGAGCAGTCGCCCCAGAAGAAGCCGAGCAGGTGCAGCCGCACGATCAGCGCGACCAGGGCGTCGATCAGCCGGTTCACGGTGTCGGGGCGCAGCGTGCTGGAGAACAGCGCGCGGTACGGCAGCGAGAACTGCAGGTGCCGGGTGATCAGGATCGAGTCGATCGGCTCACCGTGGCGGTCGACCCGGTCGGTGATCACGCCGACGGGCTCGACGGACGGCGCCTCCAGCCGTTCGAGGTCGCGGAGCAGGCGGTACTCGTGCATCGCCAGGTGCTCGAGGACCTCCTTGATCGCATACACACTGCCGTTGACCCGGACGAAGCGAACCACGTGCCGCGAGATACCGCGCGGCAGCGCGACCAGCTGGTCCTCGGGCCAGTCCTCCAGCGGGACGTCCCACGGGAGCGACAGCAGACCGGTGTCCGGGCGGGTGGCGACGAATCGAGGCACGGCTCCCAGTGTGTCAGGAATCCTGAGCGTTCAGCGAGGTACGCAAGTGCTTGCAAATTCTTGCGTGAATAGGCGTAGAGTTTGCGTCATGACACGACGACTTGCAGAGGTGGCGAAGAAGGTCGGCGTCAGCGAAGCCACCGTGAGCCGGGTCCTGAACGGGAAGCCCGGTGTGTCCGAGGCGACCCGGGAAGCCGTCCTGACCGCGCTCGACGTGCTCGGATACGAGCGGCCCACGCAGCTCCGGGGCGACCGGGCCCGGCTGGTCGGACTGGTCCTGCCCGAGTTGCAGAACCCGATCTTCCCGGCGTTCGCCGAGGTTGTCGGCGGTGCCCTCGCGCAGCAAGGTTTCACGTCGTTGCTCTGCACCCGGACGGTCGGCGGTGTGTCCGAGGCCGACTACGTGGATCTGCTCCTGCAGCAGCAGGTGTCGGGGGTCGTGTTCGCCGGCGGGTTCTACGCGCAGGCGGACGCGCCGCATCAGCACTACGAGCTGATCCAGGAGCGCAAGCTGCCGACCGTCCTGGTCAACGCGGCCGTCGATCACCTCGGCTTCCCGCAGGTCTCGTCGGACGACTACGTGGCCGCGGAGATGGCCATCGGCCACCTGCGCGCCCTTGGCCACCGGCGGATCGGGATGGTCCTCGGCCCGCGCGACCACATCCCGTCACGGCGGAAACTGGAGGCGTTCCTGGCTGCGGAGGAGGCGGATCCGGGCCTGGTGGAGCACACGATGTTCTCGCTCGAGGGCGGGCACGCGGCCGCGACCAAACTGGTGAACTCCGGTGTCACCGGCATCGTCTGCGCCAGCGACATCCTGGCCCTCGGCGCCATCCGCGCCGTCCGCCGGGCCGGCCTCAGCGTCCCCGACGAGGTCTCGGTGATCGGGTACGACGACTCCGCGATGATGAACTGCACCGACCCGCCGCTGACCACCGTCCGGCAGCCGATCGACGCAATGGGCCGCGCCGCCGTCGACATGCTGGTCGCCCTGATCGAACGCGCCGCCGTCCCCGCCGACGAACTCCTCTTCGAGCCCGAGCTCGTCGTCCGCGCCTCCACCGCGAGAGCCCGCATCTAGACCCGACCACCAGGCAGCCGCTGACCCGCCGGGGTCGGCGGCTGCTGTCGTTTGCCCTGCGGCTGGCAATCTCCCACGTGAAGTCACGTTTTTGCAAGCTGAGATCGAAGTATTGCGTTCGCGCGTCCAGTTCCCTACGGTGTCGGCACGAGTCAAGGGAGAGGGTGGAGATGACCACAACGCGCCGCGGGCTCAGCCTGCTGCTGGTGATGGGGCTCGGGCTGGTGACCGCGTCCTGCGGATCGGACGACGAGAAACCGGCAGCGGACGGTCCGGTCACGATCACCGTCGGCTGCCAGCCGCCGAAGAGCAACCCGAAGGAACGCGAGGCCTGGGAGGCCGATGTCGCGGCGTTCCAGAAGGCGCACCCGAACATCACGGTCGAGGGCAAGGACGCGTTCCCCTGCATCAACCCGGACACCTTCCAGGCGAAGCTGGCCGGCGGGACACAGGAGGACGTCTTCTACGTCTACTACACCGACGTCCGGAAGATCATCGAGAAGAAGCAGGCCGCGGACATCAGCCAGTACGTCGGCAGCGTGAAGCCGCTGAACGACCTGCGCAAGGACGTGATGAGCGTCTTCAAGGCCAATGACAATTCGGACAAGACGTACGGCCTGCCGCGGAACAACTACAACATGGGCCTGGTCTACAACCGCAAGCTGTTCAGCCAGGCCGGTCTCGACCCGGCCAACCCGCCGAAGACCTGGGAAGAGGTCCGGGCGGCCGCGAAGAAGATCGCCGCGCTCGGCCCGGGGTACGTCGGCTTCGGTGAGTACTCGGCCGGCAACACCGGCGGCTGGCACTTCGCCGCGGAGCTGTACGCACGCGGCGGGTCGATGGTCAGCGACGACGGGAAGACCGCCGCCTTCAAGAGCGACGAGGGCAAGGCGGTCCTGGAGAACCTGAAGCAGATGCGCTGGGACGACAACTCCATGGGCAGCAAGCAGTTGCTGCAGTGGGAGGATCTGATGCGCATGATGGGCGGCGGCAAGCTCGGCATGATGATCGGTGCGCCGGACGTCGTGCAGTCGGTGAACAACGACTTCAAGGGCAAGTTCGAGGACTACGGCGTCACCGCCGTACCGGAGTCGACCGGGAACTCGTCGCTGAGTGGCGGTGACGGGTACATGTTCAACCCGAAGGCGTCGCCGGAGAAGATCAAGGCCGGTCTGCTGTGGCTCGAGTTCCACGAGCTGACGCCCGGCCAGGGACAGTTCAACTACGCGCGGTCGAAGGAGCAGGGCCGGCCGGTCGGTCTGCCGATCCCGGACCTGTACGGGAACAGCGCCCCCGGCAACGAGATCAACGCGCTGCGCAAGCAGTACGCGACGGTCCCGATCGACAACTTCACGCCGTACGTCGCCGCGCAGGGCGACATCACCAACAAACTCGAACCCCCGAAGGCGCAGGAGCTGTACGCCGTCCTCGACGTGGCGATGTCCGCGGTCCTGACCCGCAAGGACGCCGACATCGACAAGCTCCTCTCGGATGCCGAGTCGAAGGCCAACAAGATCCTCGCGAAGAACACCTGATGGTCAGCACAACCAGCACCCGCCGTCCCCGTTCCGCGGGGACGGCGGGTGGTGCGATGGGCTCCCGACGACCACCTGGGGGCGACGAGCTCCCGCTCCCCAGCACCACGGGCGCGTTGCGGAGGGCGGTGCGGCGGAATCTCACGGCGTACGGATTTCTGTGTGCCGCCCTGATCTGTTTCGCGTTCTTCTCCTGGTACCCGATGGTCCGGGAGATCGTGCTGAGCTTCCAGCAGAACAACTTCGTGGACCCGGGGGAGTGGGTCGGCTTCGACAACTTCCGCACAGTGATCGCGGACCCGGCGTTCCGCGCCGCGTGGTTGAACACCGCCGCGTTCAGCGGCCTCGCCCTCGTGATCGGGTACGCCGTACCGTTCGTGCTGGCCGTGGTGCTCAACGAGCTCAAGCACGCGAAGGCGTACCTGCGCTTCGTCGTCTACCTGCCCGTGATGCTCCCGCCCGCAGTCGCCGTACTGCTGTTCAAGTGGTTCTACGACCCCGGAGCAGGCCTCTTCAACCAGGCGCTCGACGCGGTCCATCTCCCACCGTTGAGCTGGCTGGACTCCACGAGTACGGCGCTTGTCAGCCTGGTGATCGTGTCGACCTGGATGAATCTCGGCACCGGCACCCTGATCTACCTCGCCGCCCTGCAGAGCATCCCCGGCGAACTGTACGAATCGGCGGAGCTCGACGGAGCCGGCCTGTTCAAGCGGGTCCGGCACGTGACGATCCCGCAGACCAAGCTGATCCTGCTGGTGATGCTGCTCCTGCAGGTCGTCGCCACGATGCAGGTCTTCATCGAGCCGTACCTGCTGACCGGCGGCGGCCCGGAGAACGCGACCGTCACCGTCGCGTACCTGATGTACCAGTACGCGTTCAACTTCGGTGACTTCGGCGGCGGCTCCGCACTCGGTCTGATGCTGATGATCGTCCTGCTGGTCTTCTCCACGATCTACCTGCGCGTGTCCCGCGAGGAGGCCGAGCGATGAGAACCCTGGTGTCACCCCTCGCGCTCCGCACGCGGCACGGCCGGATCATCTACTGGACGATCCTGACGCTGACGGTCGTCGGCTTCACCGGCGCGTTCGTGTTCCCGTTCTACTGGATGGTGAGCGGCGCGCTGAAGTCTCCCGACGAGCTGGCGCAGATCCCGCCGAGCTTCTTCCCGAAGTCGGCCGACTTCAGCGTCTACAAGGAGGCCTGGGACCAGCTCCAGCTGGGCGTTTTCCTCAAGAACACCGCTCTGTACGCCGGTGGCGCGTGGCTGTTCACGCTGGCGGTCGACGTGTCGGCGGCGTACGCGCTGTCGAAGCTGCGGCCCGTTCTCGGGAAGCTCGTCCTCGGGGCGATGCTGGCGACGTTGATGATCCCGCCGATGGTCCTGCTGCTGCCGACGTACCTGGTGGCGAAGGATCTGCCGATCCTGCACCTGGACCTGCTGAACACGCCGTGGGCGATCTGGTTGCCGGCGGCAGCGAACGGGTTCTTCGTGTTCCTGCTGAAGCGGTTCTTCGACTCGATCCCGCGCGAGCTGCTCGAGGCCGCGGAGATCGACGGGGCCTCGCCAGGCCGGATCCTCTGGTCGATCGTGCTGCCGGTGTCGCGGCCGATCATCGGTGTGGTGTCGATCCTGTCCGTGGTCACGGTCTGGAAGGACTTCGTCTGGCCGCTGCTGGTGCTGCCGGAGACGGACAAGATGTCGATCAGCGTCGGTATCGCGTCGCTGTCCGCGCAGATGCCGCAGAACGTCCTGATCGCCTCGCTGGTGATCGCCAGCCTGCCGACCATTCTCGTGTTCTTCGTGTTCCAGCGCAGCATCATGGCGGGCCTCACGGCCGGAAGCCTGAAAGGGTAAGGAGATTCGATGGCTGACGAATGGTGGCGCGGAGCCGCGATCTACCAGGTGTATCTGCGGAGCTTCGCGGACGGCAACGACGACGGCATCGGTGACCTGGCCGGGTTGCGCGCGAAGCTGCCGTACCTGGCGGAGCTCGGGATCGACGCGATCTGGCTGAACCCGTGGTACCCGTCGCCGATGGCCGACGGCGGGTACGACGTCGCCGACTACCGCGCGATCGACCCGGCGTTCGGCACCCTCGCGGATGCGGAGGCGTACATCGCGGAGGCGCACGCCCTGAACATCCGCACGATCATCGACATCGTGCCGAATCATGGGTCCGACCAACAGGACTGGTTCGTCCAGGCGCTGCGGGCCGGCCCGGGATCACCCGAGCGGGAGCGGTTCCTGTTCCGCCCGGGCCGCGGTGACGGACCGCCCAACGAGTGGCAGTCGATCTTCAACGGTCCCGCCTGGTCGCAGGTCGAGGACGGCGAGTGGTACCTGCACCTGTTCGCCCCCGAGCAGCCCGACTTCAACTGGCGTAATCCGGAGGTCGTCGAGGAGTTCCACGACATCCTCCGGTTCTGGCTGGATCGCGGCGTCGACGGCATCCGGATCGACAGCGCCGCCGTACTGTTCAAGGACCTGGACAGTGCCGAGGAGTCGTACACCGACCACGACGAGGTGCACGAGGTGTACCGCGGCTGGCGGCGGATCTCCGACTCGTACGACGGCCGGTTCTTCGTCGGTGAGATGTGGATGCCGGACCAGGAGCGGTTCGCGCTGTACCTGAGGCCGGACGAGATGCAGACCGCGTTCAACTTCGACTTCCTGTCCCGCCCGTGGGAGGCCGCGGAACTGAAGGCGTCGATCGATCTCACACTCGCCACCCACGTCCCGATCGGCGCACCGCCGACCTGGGTGCTGTCGAACCACGACGTGACCCGCCCGGTCACGAAGTACGGCCGGCCGGACACGTCCTTCTCGCACCAGGACCGCAAGCACGGCATGCAGACCGACCTGGTCCTGGGCGAACGCCGCGCCCGCGCCGCGGCCCTGCTCGCCATGGCCCTTCCCGGCGGCCTTTACGTCTACCAAGGCGAGGAACTCGGCCTGCCCGAGGTGGAGGATCTGCCCGACGACCTGCTCCAGGACCCGATCTTCACCCGCTCGAAGGGCACCGACCGCGGACGAGATGGTTGCCGCGTACCCCTACCGTGGTCGGGCAAGGAGCCGCCGTTCGGCTTCGGCGCCGGTACGCCGTGGCTCCCGCAACCCCGCGACTGGAAGAACCTGACCGTCGAGTCCCAGTACGACGACCAGAACTCAATGCTCACCCTCTACCGCACGGGTCTCCGCCTCCGCCGCACCCTCCTGGGCGACGGCACCCTCACCTGGCTCGACTCGCCGCCCGACGTCCTAATGTTCCGCCGCGAGACCCTGACCTGCATCACCAACCTGGCCCCGACTCCCGTACCCCTCCCCCCCCCCAAGGAGCTGCTCCTGTCCAGCATCCCCCTGGACAACGGCGCCCTCCCCCCAGACACCACCGCCTGGGTGCGGTGAACAAGAAGTGGGGGCGTTGCACAGGCGATAACCTGTGCAACGCCCCCATAACCTCAGCTCAGGGGCCGGAATCTCCGCAGTCGCAGGCTGTTCGACACCACGAACACCGAGCTGAAGGCCATCGCAGCTCCGGCGAGCATCGGGTTCAGTAGCCCCGCGGCGGCCAGCGGGAGAGCGGCCACGTTGTACGCGAAGGCCCAGAACAAGTTGCCCTTGATCGTACGGAGCGTGCTCCGGGAGAGCCGGATGGCGTCCGCGGCCGCGCGCAGATCACCCCGCACCAGCGTCAGGTCGCTCGCCTCGATCGCCACGTCGGTGCCGGTGCCCATGCTCAGTCCGAGGTCGGCCTGAGCGAGCGCGGCCGCGTCGTTGACGCCGTCGCCGACCATCGCGACCACACGACCCTCGTCCTGCAGCTTCTTCACCGCGTCGACCTTGCCGGCCGGCAGGACCTCGGCGATCACCTCGTCGATGCCGACCTCACCGGCCACCTTCGTCGCCACCGCTTCGTTGTCGCCGGTCAGCAGCACCGGCCGCAGACCCAGCGCCTTGAGCTGAGCGATCGCCTCCACGGACGTGGGCTTCACGGTGTCCGCGACGACCAGCACAGCTCGTGCCTGCCCGTCCCAGCCGACCGCAACCGCCGTACTGCCCTCGGCCTCGGCATGTTCCTTCGCGTGTGCCAGTTCTGAAGGCAGATACTGGCTCCACTCCTCCAGCAACTGCGTCCGCCCGACGAGTACGGCGTGCCCGTCGACGATCCCCTGCACACCGAGTCCTTCGACGTTCCCGAAGTCCTCGACGTCCGGCAGCTTCCCTTCAGCAGCTGCGGCTCGGGCGACGGCCTGCGCGATCGGGTGCTCGCTCGAGTGCTCGAGCGCCCCGGCCAACCGCAGCACCTCGGCACGGTCCTGATCCGGAGCGAGCAGTACGTCGACCAACTCCATCCGGCCCGTGGTGACGGTGCCCGTCTTGTCGAGTACGACGGTGTCGACGCGCCGCGTGGACTCGAGCACCTCCGGCCCCTTGATCAGGATGCCCAGCTGCGCGCCCCGACCGGTCCCGACCATCAACGCGGTCGGCGTGGCCAGACCCAACGCACACGGGCAGGCGATGATCAGTACGGCGACCGCGGCCGTGAACGCGACCTCGAGTGGCGAACCGTTGCCCAGCCAGAAACCGAGCGTTGCGAGCGCCAGCCCGATCACGATCGGTACGAAGATCCCGGACACCTTGTCGGCCAGGCGTTGTACGGCGGCCTTCCCGTTCTGGGCGTCCTCGACGAGCCGCGCCATCTGCGCCAGCTGCGTATCCGCACCGACCCGGGTCGCCCGCACCACCAACCGGCCGCCGGCATTGACGGTCGCGCCAACGACTGCGTCGCCTTCGCCGACCTCGACCGGCACGGATTCGCCGGTCAGCATCGACGCGTCGACCGCGCTGCTGCCGGTGACGACCACGCCGTCGGTCGCGATCTTCTCGCCCGGCCGGACGACGAACTCGTCACCCACGACGAGCTGGTCGGCCGGAATGCGGGTTTCCGTTCCGTTCCGCAGCACGGCGACGTCCTTCGCGCCGAGTTCGAGCAGGGCCCGCAACGCGGCCCCCGAGCGGCGCTTCGCTCGCGCCTCGAAGTACCGGCCGGCCAGGATGAACGTGGTGACGCCGGCCGCGACCTCGAGGTAGATCTCCTCCGCGCCACTGCCGCGGGACGGGATCAGGGTGAACGGCATCTTCATGCCGGGCTCACCCGCGGAACCGAAGAACAGTGCGTACAGCGACCAGAAGAACGCGCTCACCACACCCAGCGAGATCAGCGTGTCCATCGTGGCGGCGCCGTGCCGCAGGTTGGTCCAGGCGGCCTTGTGGAACGGCCAGGCCGCCCACGTCACCACCGGGAACGCCAGCGTCAGCGACGCCCACTGCCAGGACTCGAACTGCAGTGCCGGGATCATCCCGAACGCGATCACCGGCACCGCGAGCACGATGCTCGCGATCAACCGCTCCCGCAGGGGTTTCAGCTCGTCCGGTGCATCGTCCTCGGTCTCGACGGCGGGCGTCGGGAGCGAGGCGGTGTAGCCGGTCTTCTCGACGGTGGCGACCAGATCGTCGGTGGAGATGCCGTCCGCGTACGTGACCTTCGCCTTCTCGGTGGCGTAGTTGACGGTCGCGGTGACACCGTCCATCCGGTTCAGTTTCTTCTCCACCCGGGCGGCGCACGAGGCGCACGTCATACCACCGATGATGAGTTCGACGGACTGACCGGGCTCGGTGCTGGTCATGATGAAGTGCCTCCTCTCTAGTGGCCGTGCGGCGTTTCCGCGTGCCCAGGGGTCTTGGGCGCGGTAGTTGCGGTCGGTAGGGCGGTCGGCGGGACGATCGCGGTCCCGGTCGAGCTCACTTTGACGGTGAACTCGGCGGTGTGGACCTTGCCTGCGTGCTGGAAGTCCAGGAACAGGCTGTACGTACTGGCGGTCGGGAAGGTGGTGGCGAACGTGATCCCCGGTCCGCCCTTCATCCCCGCCGTCGCTTCCTGCGCCGGATGGGTGTGCAGGTAGGCGAGGTCCCCGCCGCGCAGCGAGACCAGGTGCCCGAAGGCGCCAAGGTACGGCTGCAGGTCCTTGACGGGCTTACCACCCCGGCTGATCGTGAACATCAGCTCGGACTCCTTGCCGGCGACCGGGGTGCCCTGCAGCGTCACGTCGTACCCGTCGAAGCTGTAGACGCTCGCCGGCTCGGCGACCGGGACCGGGACGTACAGCCCGGTGACGTTCACGTCCGTGCCGAGGGTGATCGTGCTGTCGTGGCCGGCCGGCTGGAAGTCGGCGTACAGCCGCCAGGTTCCGCCGGCGGTGAACGTGAACGGGATGCTCCACGTCCCGTCCGCCGCCAGCGTCGGGTGCACGTGACGGAACCCGGACAGGTCCCGCCGGACCACGATCAGGTGCAGGTCCTTCTCGTGGGTCTTCGTGTACTTCGTGACCGGTTTGCCGTCCGGTCCTTGGATCGTGAAGCGCAGCTCGGTCTTCGCGCCGCTGGTGAAGAACGTCTTCGCCGGCGCGAAGGTGTAGCCGGCGTCGGACACGGCCAGGCCGGGCAACTGCCCGGCCGACTCGTGTCCGCCGTGTTCCGAGGTGCCGGCAGTCTGCTCCATGCCACCCATCTCCTCTCCGTGGGCCGGTGCCGCGGAGGTGTCCTCGGCCGCCGCGATCGGGTCGACCGCGGAGCCGATGCCGTACGCCGCCCCGAAGGCCAGCACCACCGCACCGGCGAACGCGCCGAGCCGGAGCGCGACGGCCCGGCTCATGACGCGGCCAGTTCGTAACCCGCCTCGTCGACGGCGTCGCGTACGGCGTCCTCATCGAGCGCGGACTCACTCGTCACGTGCACCGCGGAGGTGCCACCCGCGACGAGGTCGATCTTCACGTCCTTGACACCGACGAGCTTGCTGAGCTCCTCGGTGACAGCCGACGTGCAGTGGCCGCAGGTCATACCGGACACGGAGTAGGTCGTAGTCGTGCTCATATCTAAGCTCCTTGCTCGAAACGGGGTGATGTGCGGAGATGCGGTTCAGCTGCGGACCAGGCGGGCGATCGCGTCGGACGCCTCGCGGACCTTCTCGTCGGCCTCGGGGCCGCCCTTCTGCGCGGCCTCGACCACGCAGTGCGACAGGTGCTCGTCGAGCAGCTCCAGCGAGAACGACTGCAACGCCTTGGTGGCCGCCGACACCTGGGTCAGGATGTCGATGCAGTACTTGTCCTCCTCGACCATCCGCTGCAGACCACGAACCTGCCCCTCAATCCGCCGCAACCGCTTCAGGTGGCTGCTCTTCTCGGCGGTGTATCCGTGCACATGCGTCTGCTCGGTGCTCATCTCGCAACCCTCTTCCTAGCCCTCAACTACCCCTCCGGGGTATCTCCACGCCCAACAAGTTACCCCCTATGGGTATAGAACGCAAGTCCTGAACGCATACCGGTAGGGGGTATTTATCGGATGCGGTCAACCCCTGTCAGGGCGGGTGATGAACAAACCTGTCACGCTGTGCGTCTGCTCAGGGACGACATGGGACGAGAGGGGTGGGGATGTCCGACGTGGCCATCAGTACGCGGGGGTTGCGCAAGACGTACCGGACGTTGCGGGGGCGCAAGGTGGTGGCTGTGCAGGGGCTGGATCTGGAGGTTCCGGCGGGTGGGGTGCACGGGTTTCTCGGTCCTAACGGGTCGGGGAAGACGACGTCGATCCGGATGCTGCTCGGGTTGGTGCGTGCTGATGCGGGGACGATGACCGTGTTCGACCAGCCGGTGCCGGCGAAGCTGCCGGAGGTGGTGGGGCGGATCGGGGCGATCGTCGAGTCGCCGAAGTTCTTTCCGGCGTTCACCGGGCGGAAGAACCTCGAACTGCTCGCGGAGGCGATCGGCGCACCACGCACCAGGGTCGGTGAGGTGCTCGAGCAGACGTCGCTCGGTGAGCGTGGCAACGACCGGTTCCGGTCCTACTCGTTGGGGATGAAGCAGCGGCTGGCGATCGCAGCCACGTTGCTCAAGGAGCCTGACCTGCTGATCTTCGACGAGCCGACCAACGGTCTCGACCCGGCCGGTATCCGGGAGATCCGCGAGACCATGCGCGGGCTCGGCGAGCAGGGCAAGACGGTCCTGGTCAGTAGCCACATCCTGGCCGAGGTGGAGCAGGTCGCCGATACGGTGTCGATCATCGGCCACGGCCGGTTGCTCGCGTCCGGCACGGTCGCGGAGGTGATCGGCGGTGGTACGGCGCCAACAGTGAAGGTTGCTGTCGACAACCATGAGGCCGCGACCCGGATCCTGACCGCCGCCGGGATGACGGTTCGTGCCGACGGCAACTATCTGCTCGTCGAAGGCGCACCGGATCCCGCCGACGTGACGCGTCGCCTCGCCCATCAGGAGCTGTACGTGTCCGAGCTGGTGCCGGTCCGCGCCGACCTCGAGTCGGTCTTCCTCGAGCTCACCGAAGGCGAGGGGCTCTGATGATCCGCCTGACGAAGGTCGAGCTCCGCCGGTTGCTGGCGCGCCGGTTGACGGCGGCGGGTCTCGTCGGCCTGTTCCTGATCACGATCCTGCTGCTGGTCGCCACCTACTTCGAGGCGCGGCCGTTGTCCGCCGCCGAGCAGTTGCAGGCGCAGCAGCAGTACGAGATGGCGCACAAGGACTGGGTGGACCACTCGGCCGAGAATCTGAGGCTGTGCGAGGCGGACTGGGCGAAGCAGCCCGACCCGAAGCCGAAGCTCGAGGAGATGTGCACCTATCCCGAGCCGCGGCCGGAGGACTTCGGCAAACCGCCGACGATCTTCGCCGAGATCATGCCGGAGCTCTTGCAGGGTTCGTCGTACTTCCTGGCGTTCGCGGCGTTCCTGATCGGGGCCAGTTTCTTCGGCGCCGAGTTCAGTTCAGGTGCCATCGGCAACTGGTTGACGTTCGAGCCGCGCCGGCTGCGGGTGTACGGCAGCAAGCTGCTCGCGGCCGCGACCGGGTTCGTGCCGATCGCCGCCGTGGTGCTGGCGTCCATACTTCTCGGAACGTTCGTGATCGTCACCAGACTCGGTGATTCCTCGAATACGACGGGGAAGGTCTGGGGTGATCTCACCGCGATCGGCGGTCGTGCCGTGCTGACGACCGCCCTGGCCGCCGCGCTCGGTTGCATCGTCGGACTGCTGCTCCGGCACACTGCCGCCGCGATCGGTGTCGTGATGGCGTACCTGGTGCTGGCGGAAGGCGTTTTCGCGGCGTTCCTGGAGAAAGCCCAGCCCTGGTTGATCAAACTCAACTTCGACGCCTTCGTCCGGCACGACGCGCAGTACTACGTGACGGAGTGCAAGACCGGTGCGGACGGCAGCTACCTCTGCGACTACGTGCAGAAAACGCTTTCGTTCGAGCACGGCGCTTGGTACCTGGCGATCTTCACCGTGGTCCTGGTACTCCTCGGCGGTTGGGTCTTCCACCGCCGCGACGTCAACTAGGCAAGCCTGGAGTGCCGCCGTCGTCGTAGCGCGCCGATCAACGCGATCCCGAGCGTGGCCACGGCGGCGGCCGCACCGACCGCAAGCCCGCGGCGGAGCCCTGGCGGCACGAACGTGCAGTCCACCCGGTCCGCCGTACCCGTCAGCGGGACGGCGATCAGGCCGCCGAAGTCCCGTGGAGTCTGCGACTTGCCGCCGGCGACCTTGCAGGTCCAGCCATCGATCTTCGGTACGCCGAGCACCGCCCAGCCCTTGCTGCCCGCGGGCAGCGTGGCGTGCAGGGAGTGACCGCTCGTGTCCACGTCCGTCGCCCCGGTCGCCCGCAGCTTCTTGACCGCGTTGCGCAACGCCTGCTGGTCGAGGCAGCCGATCGCGTTCCGCGGTGGAATGCCCTGCGGGGCCTCGCCGAAGTTGACCTCGACCAGCACGATCCCGGTCGCCGGTACGGTGCCGAGCCCGATCATCGCGCTGCTGGTGTTGATCCCCGGCCGGCGCGTCGAGCTCAGTTCGTGCCACTCGCCGTCGGCCAGCCGGGCGCGGCCGCCGACCCGCGGCATGTACAGGTACGCCGTACTTCCCGGCGTGCAGGCCGCGACCAGTTTGACGTCACCGGTCGCGAACCGGGTGCCCTTGTACTCCGGGACGTCGTACACCTTGGCGCCGAGCAGGCGCTCCTGGGCGGCGTACGCGTTCGGGGCGTCGGTGTCGGCCGGGACCGCCGCGTCGAGCCGGCGCCGTACCGTGACCAGCGGCGGAACGGTCGCCCGGGTGATCTTCGGGTTGCCGTCGACGAGCCGCATCCGGGCGCCGACCGAGAAGATCGCGTCGGTCACCGGGTTGTCGAGCGTGCGCGCCGCGCGGCCGTACCCGGACCAGCCGAAGCCGAGCGACGTCATCATCTCGTTCACCGAGTGCGGCAACAGGCTGCTGTACAGGCCGGCGCCCTGCCCGCCGAGCAGAATCGGATCGTTCGGTGTGATCGACGTCCCCGGCTCGGTCCGGTACGCCGGCCAGCCGTCGACCTCCCGCAGCGCGTCGTACCGCGTGGTCTGCTGGTCGTTCCATGCCACGGCCGAAGTGCTGAGCACCTTGGATCGACGCTCGTCGGTGATCACCGCGGTCCAGGTGGTCTCCACCGCCACAACCACCAGCAGTACGGCGAACGCGGCAACGACCGGCCACTTCACCCGCCGCGTCCGCGGGAACCGGCGCACCGTCCAAATGGTGCCGAACGCAATCAACGTCACCGCCGCGGACGCGATCAGCACCTCCAGCCAGTGCTCGGTCAGCAGCGGACTGCCGTCGGACAGTACGACGATCAACGCCAGCAGGACCGCACCGCCCAGCAGGGCGACCGGACCGGGCAACTTCCACGAGACCGAGACCCACGCGACCGCGACGAGCAGCCCGCAGAGCACGAACGCCTCGCGGTACTGGCTGCCGTTGGGGGTGTCGAACGCGTGCCAGACCTCCTGCGTCGGCGCCCACCGGAACGACCAGCCGACAGCGCCGATCGTGATCACCCACACGACCTTCGACAGCCACGGCACGAACTTGTTGAACGGCATCGTCAGCGCGAGCAGCAGGGCGATTGTTCCGACGTACAGGCTGGCGGTCCGGCCGACGCCCTCGGACAGCGGCAGCAGCCGGGACAGGAACAGATCCATCGCCGAGGCGTGGAAGATCCCGGACGGGGACGGCGTTGCGGCGCGGTTGGTGGTGATGATCGGTAGCAGGATGGGCGCGACCAAGGCCATCCCGAGCACGAACGAGACGCCGTGCCGGACGACCGACCGGAGGCGCAGCGACCAACTGAGGTCGCTGCTGAGCAGCCGGGCGAGCAGGTAGATCCCACCCGCGATCGTTGCCATGTAGGCGGTGTAGAAGTTGGACAGCCAGAAGACGGCGACCACCAGCACACTCAGCACCCGGTTGGTCCGGCGGAGTGACCACTCGGCGACCAGGAAGAACATCGGCAGGGCGATCAGACCGTCCAGCCACATCGGCACGTAGGCTCCGTCGTCGAGTGCCCAGCCGCAGACGCCGTACGAGACTCCCAGGATCGCTGCAACCCAACGGGGTCCAGGACGCATCTTGAGAAGTAGGGCGGCCATGGCGGCCGCGGCCAGGCTCAGCTTCAGCGTGGTGACGACGTAGACGGCGAGGTCGATCTGGTCGCGGGGGAACAGACCCACCAGCAGGGACAATGGGCTGCCGAGATCGACCCCGACGTCCGCGAGGAAGCCGACGCCGAAGGCGCTCTGCCAGTTGAACAGCAGGTCGCCCTGGCCCTGGCCGTGCAGGACGTCCCAGAGATGGGCGAAGAAGGGGATGTACTGGGTGCCAAGATCGTTGGTACTGCGGGACAGCGAACCGAAGGGAAAGGTACCGCGGATGATTCCGGAGGCGGCGAACACCGCCGCCACCACGACAGCTGCGACGACGGCCGGCAGTAACGCCGATCGTCGCCGGACAGTCCCTCCATCAGCACTGTCCTCGGAAGCCATTGGCCGCCCCTTCGCTCCGCTCACCCGGTCGCCAAAGCTAGCGGGTAGTTCTGGTCTGGACAAGAATCGCATCACGGTCGACGTACGGGGCGGATGGGGACGACGATGCGGTTGAGTCTGGTGGTGCCGTGTTACAACGAGGTCGAGGTGATCTCGCGGTTCCATCAGGCGCTCAGCCACGAGCTCGAGGAGACCGGCCGGCCGTACGAGATCGTGTACGTCGACGACGGTTCCTCTGATGGGACGCTCGAGGCCCTGGTCGAGTTGGCAGCGACCGACGAATCGGTCCGGTACCTGTCGTTCAGCCGGAACTTCGGCAAGGAGGCCGCGATGCTGGCCGGCCTGCGGTACGCGACCGGCGACGCCGTGGTGATCATGGACGCGGACCTGCAGCACCCGCCGGAGCTGATCGGCCGGATGCTGGCGGAGTACGAACGCGGGTTCGACCAGGTGATCGCGCGCCGCAACCGGACCGGCGACCCGGCGACCCGGACGCTGGCGGCGCGGGCGTACTACTGGCTGATCAACAGGTGGGCCGACGTCGAGCTGATGGACGGGGTCGGCGACTTCCGGCTGCTGTCCCGGCGCGCGGTCGACGGGCTGCTCGAGCTGAACGAGTACAACCGGTTCTCGAAGGGACTGTTCGCCTGGATCGGGTTCGAGTCGCTCCTGTTCGAGTACGACAACGTGAAACCGCCGCCGGACCGGAAGAGCCGGTGGACGTTCCGGCGGTTACTGGAGTACGGGCTGGACGGGCTGCTGTCGTTCAACAACAAGCCGCTGCGGATGGCGATCTACGTCGGTCTGCTGCTCACCGCGGTCGCCGCCGGGTACGCGATCTGGGTGATCGTGGCCGCGATCGTGCAGGGGGTCGAGATGCCCGGGTACGTCACGCTGATCGCCGCGATCACCGGCCTCGGCGGACTGCAGATGGTGATGCTCGGCGTGATCGGCGAGTACATCGGCCGGATCTACTACGAGACCAAGAAGCGCCCGCACTACCTGCTCAAGCAGACCAACATGGACCCGGCGGACCGGCTGGAGCGGAGCAGCTGAAATGACACCGGCCCCGGGTGGACGAACCACCCGGGGCCGGTAACAGCTGCTGCTGAGGATCAGGCGGTGAGCCGCTCCTCGGTGGACGTCGAGAACAGGTGCAGCTTGTCCGGCACGGCCGCCAGGCGGATGGTCGAACCCTTCTCGACCGGCATCCGGGCGTCGATCCGGGCGACGATCTGCTGGTGCTCGTTGTTGTGCTCCGCGGTGCCGTACAGGTACGCGTCGGCGCCGAGCTCCTCGACCACGGCGACCTTGACCGGCAGACCTTCGTCGGCGACCTTGAAGGCCTCCGGGCGAACGCCGACGGTCAGGGTCTTGTCGCTGCCGGCCTTGTCCAGCAGGGAGCGCTGCAGCGGGATGACGTAGTCGCCGACCTTGGCGCCGCCCTCGGTGATGTCCGCGGTGAGCAGGTTCATGGCCGGCGAACCGATGAAGCCCGCGACGAACTTGTTCTTCGGGTTGTCGTACAGGTTCAGCGGGGTGTCGACCTGCTGGAGCAGACCGTCCTTGAGCACCGCGACCCGGTCGCCCATCGTCATGGCCTCGACCTGGTCGTGGGTGACGTAGACGGTCGTGACACCGAGACGCTGCTGCAGCTCGGCGATCTGGGTGCGGGTCTGGACCCGGAGCTTGGCGTCGAGGTTCGACAGCGGCTCGTCCATCAGGAAGACCTGCGGGTTACGGACGATGGCGCGGCCCATGGCGACGCGCTGACGCTGACCGCCGGACAGTGCCTTCGGCTTGCGGTCGAGGTACTCCTCCAGGCCGAGCAGCTTGGCGGCCTCGCCGACCCGCTTCGCCCGGTCCTCCTTGGAGACACCCTGCATCTTCAGCGCGAAGCCCATGTTGTCCGCGACCGACATGTGCGGGTAGAGCGCGTAGTTCTGGAACACCATCGCGATGTCCCGCTCCTTCGGCGGACGGTGCGTGACGTCGCGGTCGCCGATGTAGATGGAACCCTCGTTGACCTCTTCGAGGCCGGCGAGCATCCGGAGCGAGGTGGACTTGCCGCAACCCGACGGGCCGACGAGCACCATGAACTCGCCGTCCTCGATCTCGAGGTTGAGCTTGTCGACGGCGGGGGTGTCACCACCGGGGTAGATCCGGGTTGCCGCCTTGAACGACACAGTAGCCATGACTGATCTTTCCCTTCACCGGCAGGAACGTGCCGGACGATCCGAGTAAAGGTTCCCCCGGGCGGGGGAGTTGGCCCATCCTCGCCCGGCCCCACTCGTCCTGACAAGGTCTACGGCGTGTGACGTGCGTGTTCTGTTCACGTAGTGGACACCACTGCGCAGTCTGCAAGTTCTTGCAGGATCTTGCTGAAAAGTCAGGAGCGCCTGGGTACAGTGCCGGGCGTGAGCAGCAGCAGAGCACGGCTGGCGGACATCGCGGCCAAGGCGGGGGTCAGTGAGGCGACGGTCTCGCGGGTGCTGAACGGGAAGCCGGGGGTCGCCGAGGACACGAAACAGTCCGTCCTGACCGCCCTCGACGTACTGGGGTTCGAGCGGCCGTCGCGGTTGCGGCGCCGGTCCGCGGGGCTGATCGGGCTGGTGATGCCGGAGCTGATCAACCCGATCTTCCCGGCGTTCGCCCAGGTGATCGAGTCGGCGCTGTCGCAGCGTGGGTACACCCCGGTGCTGTGCACCCAGTCGCCGTCCGGCGCGACCGAGGAGGAGTACGTCGAGATGCTGCTCGAGCGCGGCGTCTCCGGGATCATCTTCGTCTCCGGCCTGCACGCTGACACCGGCGCGGACCACGAGCGGTACCAGGCGCTGGTCGAGCGGCGGCTGCCGGTGGTGTTCGTGAACGGCTGGCTGCCGTCGGTCGAGGCGCCGTTCGTGTCGTCGGACGAGTACGCCGCGATGGAGCAGGCGGTCACGCATCTGGTGGCTCTCGGGCACCGCCGGATCGGTTTCGCGTCCGGGCCCGAGCGGTTCATCGTCGTCCAGCGGAAGCTGGCCGGGTACCGGACCTCGATGAAGGCTCAGCTCGGCTTGTCCGACGAGGACCTGGACCCGATGGTCGCCTTGAGTATGTTCGGTGTGGAGGGCGGTGAGGCCGCCGGCCGGCAGTTGCTGGACGCCGAGGTCACCGCGGTCGTCTGCGGCTCGGACATGATGGCCCTCGGCGTCATCCGCGCGGCCCGTCAGCGGGGCCTCTCGGTTCCGGGTGAGGTCTCGGTGGTCGGGTACGACGACGCGCCGATGATGGAGTTCACCGACCCGCCGATGACGACGATCCGCCAGCCCGTCCAGGCGATGGGCCTGGCCGCAGTCCAGTCCCTACTGGAAGAGGTCCGAGGCCACGCCACACCCCACACAGAGTTCCTGTTCCGCCCAGAACTAGTAGTCCGCGCGTCAACCGGCCCAGCCCGCTGAACGCAACTTTGTGCACCCACCGACCATTTCCGGGGCGGAAAAGTGGCTGGTGGGTGCACAAAGAAGGGCTCCGGCCCGGAGGCCGCCCCCTGCCGGGTGGCTCCGGGCCGGAGGTCGGTCAGCGAGCGGTGTGGAACGCTGCGCCGGGCAGTGCGGTCTTGCCGTTCGCCCAGAGTTGGTTGACCTTGGAGCGTTCGGTCGAGTCCGGGTACGCGTTCGTGCAGGACGGGCCGGGGCCGCCGCCGGACATCAGCTCGGAGCAGGGGCCGGAGTAGTGGTCCGGCAGGCCGAGCACGTGGCCGGTCTCGTGGGCGACGATCCGGGTCTTGTCGTACTGCTCCGACTGGGCGTAGTCGATGAAGATGTAGCCGCTGCCGTGCCCGTCGGTGGACGCGTACGAACCACGCGAGTCGTTGCCCTCGGTGTAGTAGAAGTCGTAGTTGCTGCCCTCGACGAGTTTCACGTTGCTGACCGACGAGTTCCAGATCTGCGTGCTGGACGAGATCTGGGACGCGAACGTCGGCGCGTCGACGGCGTACGTGACGGTGACCGCGGTGACCTTGCGGCCCGACTTCGCCTGCTGGGCCATCTTGGCCTTCGCGGACTTCATCACGGCGTCGTAGAACGCCTTCGTGGCGGCTTCGTCCTGCGGCGAGCCGACGTACGCCGCGCGGGTGGTGGCGGTGGAGCCGTGCGAGTCGACGGCGGGCGCGGCAGTCGAGGGGGACGCTGCCAGCGCGGGGACAGCCAGCGCGGCGGCGGCGAGCCCCGCGAGGCTGGAGAGGATACGGCGATGCGACATGGAGGGCCTCACTCCGAATCGGTGGCGGATAGCGACGGGCAGATTACCGATCGCCACCTTCGGATGCTCCCAAGAGTCCCGATTTTCCGCATCGCTTCCCGCAAAACCCTCGGGTTAACCCGCGTATCGGGTCGCCCGTTCTATGCCGGACATAGCAGTCGGGTTATGACTGGTCGTGCGCTTCGAGGAATGTCTTCAGGTCGCTGGCGATCCGGTCCGGGTACTCGCCGTTGATCGCGTGCGAAGCGTTCGGGTACAGCACGACGGTCTTCGTCCGGAGCGCGCGTTCCGCCGTACCGCGCGCCTTCGGCGGGTCGTGCATCACCGAGCGGCCCGCGATGATTGCGAGGACCGGCATCGGCAGTGCGCCCAGCTGTGACTCGGTGATGCGGTGCGGCTGCGGCTGGCGCATCGTGTAGTTCTTCATGCCGGACTCGATCATGTCGGCGACCGGGACGTGTTCCACCGGGGCGCCGCCGGCGGTGTAGGAGTTGAAGCTGTCCCGCCAGGACCGCGGCAGCCACTTCACCGCGGCCGGGATCGATCGAATCACGGTCTTCAGCGGCAGGCCGTCGTACACGAAGGGCGCGTCCAGGGTGGTGACCGTGGCGATCCGGTCCGGACGGCGGACGGCGAGGTTCATCGCGGTCCAGCCACCGATGGACAGGCCGAGGAGGTTGAACCGCTTCTCCGGCAGCGCCGCCAGGGTCTGGTTCAGCCAGGCCGCCTTGTCCTCGTCGGAGGTGATCGGCTTGTCCTGGATGCTCATGCCCGGCTCGCCGAGCAGGTCGATCGCGTACACGTCGGTGATCTCGAGCAGCGACTTCAGGTTGTCGGCCCACACCGGCGTACCCGACGACGTACCGGGCAGCAGAACCAGCGGGTGCAGTCCGCGCTTCGCTCCGTTGTACCGGTAGACGCGGACGAGTCCGAAGTCCGTGCGGATGTCCCGTACCGCGGTCGGCGCGGGCAGGTCCCGCATCGCGGCGTCGTACTTCGAGCGGTAGTCGTCGAAACCGTCCGCGCTGTTCCAATGGCCGACCGGCGACGGAGTGCGGAGGACGAAGGCGGCGCCGGCGACGAGCGCACCGATGACACCGAGCGCGATCAGGGTGCGCTTGCGGCGGCGTGGGTTCTTGGTCATGACTTCTCCTAACCGATCGGTAGGTGATCCCACCATACGGTAAGTTGAGGTCATGCCTTCAGCGCGCGGCCGGAACCTGACGTTCACCGAAGAGGCCCGGCGGGCGCAGCTGATCGACGTCACGATCGAGCTGGTCGCCGATCACGGGTACGCCGCTTCATCGCTCGGGCGGATCGCGGAGAAGGCCGGGATCACGAAGGCGGGCGTGCTGTATCACTACCGGTCGAAGCAGGCGCTGGTCGAGGCTGCGCACGAGCACGTCCTGTCGGGGCTGGTGGCAACGGTCGGCGCGGCGGTCGAGGCGGCAGGGCCGGCGGACGGCCCCGCGGCGTACATCCGGTCGATGGTCGGGCACCTCCGGGAGCGGCCGCGGCATGTGCGGATGCTCATCGAGGCGATCACGTCCGATGCGTCGCTGACCGACTCGACGGCGCGCTGGTCGGTGGTCGCGGCGCTGGTGTCGGCGGCTCGTGCTGCTCGCGGGCTGACGGGGGAGCTGGATGTGCGGTCCGCCGCGTTGCTGATCGGCGGCGGAATCGACGCGATCGTCTCCGAGTCGCTCGCTGATCCGGCGTACGACGCCGCAGCCGCCGCCGAGCTCCTCGTCGACGTGGTGGAGCGCGGCCTGCTGTCCTAGGCCTCGGTGGGAATGCCCACGTTGAGGAGGCGGGCGCCGGGGCCGCGGGTGGAGAGGCGGTCCTCCTTGTTGTACAGGTTGCAGCGCTGGAGGCTGAGGCAGCCGCAGCCGATGCAGGAGTCGAGGTCGTCGCGGAGGCGTTCGAGCTCGGCGATGCGCTCGTCGAGACGGCTGCGCCAGGTCTTCGACAGCTTGCTCCAGTCGGCGCGCGTCGGCGTACGGTCCTCGGGAAGCGAATCCAGTGCCTGCTTGATCTCCGCGAGCGCGAGACCGACCCGCTGCGCCGCCTGCACGAACGCGATCCGCCGCAGCGTGCTCCGCTGGTACTGCCGCTGGTTACCGGCCGTCCGCCGGGACGCGATCAGGCCCTGGTCCTCGTAGAAGCGCAACGCCGACGCCGCCACCCCGGACCGATGCGCGATCTCCCCGATCGAGAGCCAGTGCTCCTTGCTGGGGACGTTCTCCTCTCCCATACCCGCCACCCTAGAACCCCGTCCCAAAAACTCAACCTTGCTTGAAGTGCGGGGAAAGACCAGTTGGAGGGGTGGTCTGGCGGTCGGGTGCGGGGTCGGGTCTGTGGTCGGGGAGGTGGTCACGATCGGTTATACTTTTGGGGTGTCGGTGCGCGCGTCGCGTCACCAGAGATGTTCCCAGGCGCTCCGACCCGTCGGTTTCGGCATCCGCTGAAAGTCCGGCGACATGGGTGCAACGCGATAGCACCCGCAGGTCGATGCCCGTCTCCTGCTGAGCACGTTGTTGTCCGGTCATGTTCGTGACCGGCGCTCCCGTGCGGCTGCGATCCGGCGCTATTCGTCCGTGAATCCGAGAGAGAGTTTGCGTGACCCAGCACCACCAGCACGACCCCGAGTCCGCCGACGGGCGGATCAAGAAGCCACGGCACAAGAAACACCAGAACCAGTCGTACGGCGAACGCCTCGCGGCGGACCCGAGCTACGAAGCACCGCGCGCGGACAACGCACCGGTCAAGGGCTACCGCTCCGAACAGCCCCGCACCGACCGCGGCCAGCGCCCCAACCGCAACCGCGACGACCGCCCGACGTACAACGACCGCCCGTCCTTCAACCGGGACGACCGTTCTTCGTTCAACCGGGACGACCGGTCGCGCTTCAACCGCGATGACCGTTCGCAGGGCAACCGTGACGAGCGTCCGCGCTTCAGCCGCGACGACCGTTCTTCGTTCAACCGGGACGACCGGTCGCGCTTCAACCGCGACGATCGCTCGCAGGGCAACCGTGACGAGCGTCCGCGGTTCAACCGCGACGACCGTCCGTCGTACAACCGGGACGACCGTCCGTCGTACAACCGGGACGACCGTCCGTCGTTCAACCGGGACGACCGGTCGCGCTTCAACCGCGATGACCGTTCGCAGGGCAACCGTGACGAGCGTCCGCGGTTCAACCGGGACGACCGTCCGTCGTTCAACCGGGACGACCGTCCGTCGTACAACCGCGACGAGCGTTCCTCCTACAACCGGGACGACCGTTCGCGCTTCAACCGCGATGACCGTTCGCAGGGCAACCGCGACGAGCGCCCCCGGTTCAACCGGGACGAGCGTCCGTCGTACAACCGGGACGACCGCTCGTCGTACCGGCGGGATGACCGTTCGCAGGGTGAGCGTTCGCGCTACAACAGCGAGCGGGACAACAAGAGTTTTCGGAGGGATGAGCGGGTGAACAACCGGGACGACCGGCGGAGCGAGCAGGCGGAGCAGCCGGTGGATCTCGGTACTGTTGCTGAAGACAACCAGTTCGCCGCGCTCGGCCTCGCGCCGCGGCTCGTGCAGCGGCTGGCCCGGGACGGGATCACCACGCCGTTCCCGATCCAGGCCGCGACCATCCCGGACGCGCTGGCCGGTAAGGACGTGCTCGGCCGCGGTCAGACCGGCTCCGGTAAGACGCTCGGCTTCGGTCTGCCGACGCTGATGCGGCTGTCCGGCGGTCACACCGAGTCGCGCCGTCCGCGCGGCATGATCCTGGTGCCGACCCGTGAGCTCGCGATGCAGGTGCACGACGCCCTCGAGCCGCTCGCGCACGTGATGAACGTGTCGCTGAAGCTGATCGCCGGCGGTCTCCCGTACCCGAAGCAGATCGACGCGCTTCGCCGCGGTGTCGACCTGCTGATCGCCACGCCGGGCCGCCTGATCGACCTGTGCGAGCAGGGTGCGGCCGACCTGGGCGCCGTGGAGGTCGCGGTCCTGGACGAGGCCGACCACATGTGCGACATGGGCTTCATGCCGGCTGTCACCACGCTGCTCGACATGACGCCGGCGGAAGGCCAGCGCCTGCTGTTCTCGGCGACGCTGGACAATGACGTCGACAAGATCGTGCGTACCTACCTGAAGGACCCGGTGCAGCACTCGACCGAGTCCGGCCAGGCCTCGGTCAGCACGATGGAGCACCACCTGCTGGTGATCGAGCCGGCGCACAAGCAGTCGCTGACCGCCGAGCTGGCCAGCCGTGACGGCCGGACCATCGTGTTCGTCCGGACCAAGCTGGGTGCGGACCGGATCGCGACGCAGCTGCGGGACCGCGGCGTGATGGCGGCGGCTCTGCACGGCGGCCTCACCCAGGGCATGCGGAACCGGACGCTGGACCAGTTCAAGGACGGTTCGGTTCCGGTGCTGGTGGCAACGGATGTCGCGGCGCGCGGTATCCACGTCGACGACGTCGGCCTGGTTGTTCAGGCTGACCCGCCGGCGGAGCACAAGGACTACCTGCACCGCGCCGGTCGTACGGCGCGCGCCGGGGGCAAGGGTGCGGTCGTCACCCTGGTTCTGCCGCACCAGCGTCGCGGGATGATCCGGATGGCCGAGTCGGCCGGCGTGAAGGCCGAGCCGGTCCGGGCGCGTCCGGGCGACGAGCTGGTCACCGAGCTCACCGGCGGCAGCAAGCCGTCCGGGTACCCGGTGAAGCTGCCGGCCCCGAAGCCGCAGCGCTTCAACAAGGGCGGTGGCAAGCGCTTCGGCAGCACCCGCCCGGGTCGCGGCCACGACAGCCGCGGCGGCAACGGCCCGCGCCGCAACGGCAACGGCGGCCGCCGAAGCGACGGCAAGTCCTACCAGCACTGAGTCCAGTACTGATACACAACAAACGGTGGGCTGACACAGGAAATGACCTGTGTCAGCCCACCGTTTTGTGTGCAGCGCCTCAGGTGAGGACGGCCCACAGACGCGCGAGGACGGTCGCGATCTCGTCGGGGTCCAGGGGGATGAGTTCGAGCATCAGTTCGTTGTCGGCCATGCGGTCGGTCATCACATAGATGGGCGGCGTGCCGGCCTCGAGTTCGGTGGCGACGCGTTTGGCGTCGGGCACCCGCAGCAGGACCCGAGACACCTGCAGACCGGTCGGGTCCGGGACCACCTCGGCCGTGACGCCCGGGATCCGCTCGACCGCGGCGACGAACGCGTCCACCTTGGCGAGCTCGTCCGCCTCCCACTTCACCCGGTCGAACGCCTGCCACTCCTCAAGCGCCGCGAGAACCCCGACGATCGCCTCTTTCGTCGGCTTCATCACCCGCCCGATGCCCTTCTCCTGCGCCCGCAGCGCCTGCACCAGCGCCCAGGTCCCGGCCGCCATCCCGGCCGTCGGCGAGCCGAGGTACTTCTGGCCACTCACCAGCACCAGATCCGCGCCGGTCGCGAGCAGGTCCGCGATCCGCGGGAACTGCGCCGCGCCGTCGATGATCGCCGGTACGCCGCGACGGTGCGCGGCCCGTACCGCGGCCACGAGATCGATCGGCTCACCCGCCGTCAACCGCGACGACACCAGCATCAGGCAGGCGATGTCGGGACCGTCGAGCTCGGCCTCCAGGTCGGCGATCGTGCACGCGTCCTCGTCGCCGGCCAGGTCGACCTGCGCGCCGGCGAGCCGGATGCCCTGCAGGTTGGAGTGCCCGTAGTCGACCACGTGGCAGGCCGGCAGGACGACGCGGTTGTGCATGTCCGTTGCGTCCGGCAACGCCGCCGTACGGCGTGGGTCGCCGCCGGTCATGGTGGCCGCGACCGCGAGCGTGATGCCGGCCGCGGTGCAGTGCACGACGGCGCCCGCCTGGGCGCCGGTCACTTGGGCGATGGCTTCGCTGGCGCGGTCGCCGAGCTCGTCCATCACGAAGAATTCAGGTAACGCCTGTGCGACGGCCGCCGCCACCCCGTCGGAGCTCCTCGACACCCCCAGCGGGGTGTACGTCCCCTTGGCATTGATCACCACACTCAATCGATAACGATCGTGGATGCTCATGGTGTTGCCGAGCGTAGTGGTCACGGACTGCAATTGGCGAGAGTCTGTGGGTAGAGGAATCCCCGGACATCCTCTGCCGAGTTATTGACCCGAAGCTACTCGTGAGTCATTCTCACTTTTACCGACCTGAGGAGGGAACCGTGCTCCGCCCCGCACTCCGAACCCGCCTTCGTACGATCCTCGCCGCGGCCGCCGTCACCGGTGTGCTCGCGGCCCTGCCCGCGCCGACCCAGGCCGCGCCCCGAACGGCGGTGCAGGCTGTTGCCGCGAGCCCCACGGACTATTGCCTCGAGCAATGTCGTGACATCCTGCCGCCGGGCCAGAACGGCAACGCGACCTTCACGGATCTCCTTGCTTTCAAGGCTTTGGGGCTCCGGCCGGCGCACTTCAGCGACACGGTGAAGCCGTACCAGGACCTGGTCTGGAACTCCCAGGGCATTACCGACGCCGGCCTCGCGCCGTACTTCGACGACTCGTCGTTCGGAGTGAAACCTGGTGACGTGGCAAGCACTGTGCAGCCGCGCAGCGACGTCACGATCGTCCGCGACAAGTCGCGCGGGATCCCGCACATCACCGGCACCACGCGGCTGGGCACGATGTTCGGCGCCGGGTACGCCGGAGCGCAGGACCGGCTGTTCGTGATGGACGTGTTCCGGCATCTCGGGCGCGGCCAGCTGACCCCGTTCGCGGGCGGTGCGGCGGCGAACCGTGCGTTCGAGCAGGAGTTCTGGCGGACCGCGCCGTACACCGAGGCGGATCTGCAGCGGCAGTTCGACGACGCGGACGAGTTGTACGGCGCCGACGGCGTGAAGATGCAGCAGGACATCCAGGCCTGGGTCGACGGCGTCAACCACTACATCGACACGGTCGGTATCGCGTACCCCGGTGAGTACGTCGCCCTCGGTCTCGACTGGCCGACGCCGCACTGGAAGGTGACCGACGTGGTCGCCACCGCGGCCGTGGTCGCGGGCATCTTCGGCACCGGCGGCGGCGCCGAGGTCACGTCCGCGCTGGCACTCCTCGAGGCGCAGGCGAAGTATGGCGTTGCCCAGGGCACCAAGGTGTGGGAGTCGTTCCGTTCCCAGAACGACCCGGAAGCCAGTACGACGGTGCACAACGGTACGACGTTCCCGTACGGAACCACCGGCCCGAACCCGGCCGGCCGGGCGTTGCCGGACCGCGGCTCGGTCACTCCGGAGCCTGAGGTGATCGACCAGACGGTGGACAAGACGGCGACCGCGAAGCCGGCCCCGAAGAACGCGGAAAGTCTGCGCGGAATCTTCGACGGCGGACTCTTTCCGGAAGGTTTCGGAAAGAAGGGTATGTCGAACGCCTTGCTGGTTTCCGGCGCGCACACGCAGTCCGGCAACCCGATCGCCGTCTACGGTCCGCAGACCGGGTACTTCGCCCCGCAACTGCTGCTCCGCCAGGAACTGCAGGGTCCCGGGGTCAGCTCGCGCGGGATCGCGTTCGCCGGGCTGAACTTCTACACGCTGATCGGCCGCGGCCCCGACTACTCGTGGAGTGCCACGTCCGCGGGGCAGGACATCACCGACACGTTCGCCGTACCGCTGTGTGAGCCGAACGGCGGGACGCCGACCAAGACCTCGCAGTACTACGTTTTCCGTGGCCAGTGCGTGCCGATCGAGCGGCTCGAACGGCACAACGCGTGGTACGCCAGCCTCGGCTCGTCGGAGCCTGCCGGGTCGTACACGTTGGTTGCCCTGCGCACCAAGTACGGAATCGTCACGCACCGCGGAACGGTCGGCGGAAAGCCGGTGCTGTTCACGAAGAACCGGTCGACGTACGGCAACGAGGCGGGGTCGGCGCTCGGGTTCATGCAGTTCAACGACCCGGACAAGATCCACTCCGCCGCCGACTTCCAGAAGGCCGCGGCGAACATCGGGTACACGTTCAACTGGTTCTACACCGACAAGACCTCGATCGCGTACTTCAACTCCGGCGACAACCCGGTCCGCGCGTCCGGCGCCGACCCGAATCTGCCGTCCTGGAGTTCGTACGAGTGGCAGGGCTGGAACCCGGCCACGAACCGTGCGACGTACACACCGCCGGCCCAGCATCCGCAGGTGGTGAACCAGGACTACCTCACCAGCTGGAACAACAAGCAGGCGCCCGGGTTCTCCGCGTCGGACGGGCAGTGGGGCTACAACGCGGTCTACCGGAGCCAGCCGCTCGACGACCGGATCAAGGCGGTCATCGACAACGGCCAGAAGTTCACCCGCGGCAAGCTCGTCGAGGCGATGGAGGACGCGGCGACGGTCGACCTCCGCGGCGACCAGGTCCTGCCCTATCTCCTGAGAGTCCTCAAGTCGGCGCCGATCACGGATCCGGCCGTTGCCGACGCCGTCGCCAAGCTGACTGCCTGGGACCAGGCCGGCGCCCACCGGAAGACTCCGAACGCCGCATCCCGCACCTACGACAATGCCGACGCCATCCGCATCCTCGACGCCTGGTGGCCGCTGCTCGTCCCTGCACAGTTCAAGGACCTCGGACCGGATCTGTACGGAGCACTGACCGCCAACCTGAAGATCGACGAGCGGCCGAGTGCGCAGGGATCCGCGTTCCAGAGCGGCTGGTGGGGCTTCGTCCAGCGCGACCTGCGGAAGGTCCTCGGCGACCCGGTCAAGACCGATCAGCCGGTGACGTACTGCGGTGCCGGGTCGCTGGCCGCGTGCCGCAGCACCCTGACCGAGACCTTGCTGGCGGCGACCAAGGTGCCGGCGTCGACGACGTACCCGGCGACGGCGGACTGTTCCGCGGGCGACCAGTTCTGCGCCGACCAGATCGCGCACAACCCGATGGGCGGCATCACGCAGGACCGGATCGCGTGGGTGAACCGGCCGACGTACCAGCAGGTGATCGAGTTCCCGGCGAAGCGCGGTGACGACGTCAGCAACCTGGCGGCCGGGAAGACGGCGACCGCGAGCAGTTACGAGAAGGGCTGGTACAACTCTCCGCCGGCCAACGCGGTCGACGGGAAGCTCGACACCAGGTGGGCCAGTGACTGGTCCGACCCGCAGTGGCTGAAGGTTGACCTCGGCAACGAGCAGACGGTCAGCCGGGTCGTCCTGCGGTGGGAGGCGGCGTACGCGAAGAGCTACCGCGTGGAGGTGTCGCGGGACGGGTCGACCTGGCAGCAGGTGTACGCGACGACGGCCGGTGACGGTGGGGAGGATGTGGTCCGGTTCGGCGCCGTACCGGCCCGGTACGTGCGGTTGACGGGGACGCAGCGCGCGACGTCGTACGGGTATTCACTCTATGAGCTGCAAGTCTTCAGATGGTGATGCCCCATGGCCTGTCAGGATTAGGGCATGAGCCAGAACTTTCCTCCGAACCAGCCGTATCCGCCGCAGCAGCCCGGTTACCAGCAGGGCCCGCCGCCCGGGTACCAAGGTCCGCCGCAGCAGCAGGGGTATCAGCAGGGGCCGCCGCCGCCGCAGCAGGGCTACGGTCAGCAGGGCAATTACCAGCCGGCGCCGTCGAACGTGCCGCATGTCGCTCCGCAGGGATCGCCGTACCCGGTGCTGGTCTCGACCATGAACGACCTGCCCGGGTACATCGCGGAAAACGTGTTCGGCGAGGTCTTCGGGCTGACCGTGCGGAGCCGGAACTTCGGATCGAACTTCACCGCGAGCTTCCGGTCGCTGGGCGGCGGCGAGATCCCGGAGTACACCCAGATGCTGGCCGAGTCGCGGCACGTCGCCGTGATGCGGATGTGCCAGATGGCGCAGCAGATGGGAGCCAACGCGGTCCTCGCGATGCGGTTCGACTGCAACGAGATCGCGCAGACCATGAGCGAGGTGGCGGCCTACGGTACGGCGGTCGTCGTCCGCAAGGTCGAGGCGCCGCGACCCAAGGACAGCACTCCCGACGAGGACGATGCGAATGACGGCTGACCTCAAGTTTCCGGAGGGTTTCCGGTGGGGGGTGTCGACGTCGGCGTACCAGATCGAGGGTGCCGTGGCCGAGGACGGCCGCGGTCCCTCCACCTGGGACACGTTCTGCGCCGAGCCCGGCCGGATCCTGGGCGGTGACACCGGCGCGGTCGCGTGCGACCACTATCACCGGTACGCCGAGGACGTCGCGCTGATGCGTGAGCTGGGGGTGGACACCTACCGGTTCTCGTTCTCCTGGCCGCGGATCCAGCCGTCGGGCAGCGGGCCGGGCAACGCGGCCGGCCTGGACTTCTACGACCGGCTGATCGATACGCTGCTCGGCGCCGGGATCCAGCCGGCGCCGACGCTGTACCACTGGGACACCCCGCAACCGCTCGAGGACGCCGGCGGCTGGCTGTCCCGCGACATCACCGACCGGTTCGCGGAGTACGCCGGAATTCTGGCCGCGCACTTCGCGGACCGGGTGCCGATGTGGATCACCATCAACGAGCCGATGGTGCTGACGCTGATGGGCTATTCGTTAGGCGCGCACGCCCCCGGCAAGGAGTTGCTGTTCGACGCGCTCCCGGTCGCGCATCACCAGCTGCTCGCCCACGGCCGAGCCGTGCAGGCGCTCCGGGCGGCCGGCGCTCCGAGCATCGGCATCGCCTCCAATCACGCGCCGACCTGGCCCGCGAGCGACAGTGCGGAGGACAAGGAAGCGGCCGCGCTGTACGACAACCTGATCAACTGGATGTTCGCCGACCCGATCCTGCTCGGGGAGTACCCGTCCGGCCTGGGCGACGCGATGCCCGGCCCGGTCGCCGACGACCTCGCGGTCATCTCGACGCCGCTCGACTTCTTCGGCATCAACCACTACGCGCCGGTCTCGGTCGGCGTCGCCACCGGACAGGCCGACACCGCGGCCACCGACGGCGTCCTGCTGCCGCCGGGCCTGCCGTTCGAGCCGCGGACGTTGCCCGGGTACGCGACCACGGACTTCGGCTGGCCGATCGTTCCGGACGCGTTCGGCGAGACCCTGCGGATCTTCCGGGAGCGGTACGGCGACAAGCTGCCGCCGCTCTACATCACCGAGAACGGGTGCGCGATCAACGACGAGCCCGTCGACGGTGTGGTCGCGGATCAGCGGCGGATCGACTACCTGGACGGATATCTGCGGTCGTTGAAGGCCGCGATGGACGACGGGATCGACGTTCGCGGGTACTTCCAGTGGTCGCTGCTGGACAACTTCGAGTGGGCGGCCGGGTACTCGCAGCGGTTCGGGCTCGTCCACGTGGACTTCGAGACGCAGCAGCGGACACCGAAAGCGTCGTACCACTGGCTGCGTGACGTGATTGCCCAGAGTCGACCATGATTCCCGAGCCGGGCGTGGTGCCGTCCGCGTTGGCGGAACCGACTGTCCGGGTGCGGGGCAGCTGGACGGCGGCCGTCGTCCTCGCCAACGTCGGGGTGTTCGCGGCCTGGCTCGGGCCGATCCAGGTCCTGCTCGCGAAGCAGTCCGAAGCTGTTGCTCCCGGCAATAAGGAATACGTTTTCGGGCTGGTGACCGGGGTCGGTGCAGCGGTTTCCGTGGTGGCGAATCCGGCCTTCGGTGCATTGTCGGACCGGACCACGTCGCGCTATGGACGACGTGTTCCGTGGGTGGTCGCGGGCGCCGTCGGCGGCGCGATCGGGCTCGGCATCCTGTCGGGTGCGCACGCGATCGCGTTGATGCTGCTCGGCTGGTGCCTGATGCAGCTCTTCGGCAACGCATTGCTCGCCGCGGTGACAGCCGTCGTACCGGACCGGGTGCCGGTCGCGCAGCGCGGCGTCGTCGGCGGGTGGGTCGCGATCTCCCAGGTCCTTGGCGCCTTGGTCGGGACGGCGTTGGCCGCCGCGTTCGACAGCTTCACCCTCGGGTACGTCGCCTGTGCCGTTTTCCTGGTGCTGTCGGTGGTGCCGTACCTGTTGCGGAGCGGCGACGCCACGTTGACGGAGCGACCGGCCTTCGTGCTCGGTGAGTTTCTGAAGAGTTTCTGGATCAGCCCGCGGCGCTACCCGGACTTCGGGTGGGCCTGGCTGACGCGTTTCCTGTTCAACGTAGGCAATGCGTTGGGCACGTTGTACCTCTTCTACTACTTGCAGGACGAGGTCGGTGTCGCCGACCCGGACACCGGCGTACTGATCCTGACGGCGATCTACAGCGTCTGTGTGCTGGTTACCGCGATCACCTTCGGCCATGCGTCGGATCGCTCCGCCCGGCGCAAGGTGTTCGTCACCGCGTCCGGGTGGGTGATGGCGACAGCCGGCGTCGTACTCGCCGTGTGGCCGACCTGGCCGGGCGCGATCCTCGGGGCGGTCATCCTCGGCGCAGGCTTCGGCGTGTACCTGTCCGTCGACTTCGCGCTCCTGACGCAGGTCCTCCCGAGCGCGCACAACCGCGGCAAGGACCTCGGCGTCATCAACATCGCGAACTCCCTTCCCCAGGTCCTGGCCCCAGCCATCGCCGCCCCCATCGTCAAACACCTGGGCGGCTACCCCGTCCTCTACTTCTCGGCCTCCGCAGTCACCCTCCTGGCCGGCGTACTGGTCACCCGAATTCGCTCCGTCAGCTAGTACAACCGGACTCTGGCGTGCGGCCGCGCGCTCCTGTCACGATGAGAGGCGTGACCGGACCATGACGAACCGCCGGGAGCGATCGCCGCTGATCCAGCGGCTCGCAGCGCTCGGCACCGTCGACGGCGATACCGAGGACGAACGTCTCCGACGATCGACGCTCGTGCTGTCGACCTCCCTCATCTGCGTCCTCACGCCACTCTGGGTCGTCACCTACCTCGCTCTAGGGCTGCCGATCCCGACGTTGATTCCCGCGGGCTACCTCGTCGTGACGATCCCATCGCTGGTCTGGTTCGCACGGACGCGGCGCTACGTCCCGTTCCGGACGTTCCAGTTGACGCTCATGCTTCTGCTCCCGTTCGCTCTCCAGTGGTCGCTCGGCGGGTTCGCCGCCTCGAGCGCGGTGTCGCTCTGGGGCCTCTGGCCGTCGCTCGGCGCGGTCCTGTTCGTCGGAGGGCGCGGGGCAGTGGCCTGGTTCGCCGGATACCTCGCCCTGCTGGCCGTCTCTGCTGCCATCGATCCGCTGCTCGAGCCCGCCGCGATTCCCGATGGCGTGCAGACCGCGTTCTTCGTCGCGAACGTGACGGGGCCGTCGCTGGTCGCCTACTTGCTGCTGCGGTACTTCGTCCGAGAGCGTGATCGAGAGCACGAACGGTCGGAACGCCTGCTCCTGAACGTTCTGCCCGCCGTTGTCGCGGCCCGGCTCAAGCGCCACGACGGGGTCATCGCCGACCGGTTCTCCGAGGCGACCGTGCTCTTCGCCGACATCGTGGACTTCACGCCGCTGGCGGTCCGGCTTCCGCCGGAGGAAGTGGTCAAGCTGCTCGACCAGGTCTTCACTGCCTTCGACCGGCTTGCCGATGACTACCGCCTGGAGAAGATCAAGACCATCGGCGACGCCTACATGGTGGCGGGTGGCGTTCCGACGCCGCGTGACGACGATTGCGAGGCCGTCGCCGAGATGGCCCTCGCCATGGTGGAGGCCTGCCAAAAGCTGACCGGCGTGAGGCTGCGGATCGGCATGGACACCGGTCCGGTCGTCGCCGGCGTCATAGGGCAGCGCAAGTTCAGCTACGACCTGTGGGGCGACACGGTCAACACGGCGAGCAGGCTGGAGAGCCATGGCGTCCCTGGCTCGATCCAGGTCTCGGCACGGGTCTACGACCGCCTGTGTGATCGGTACCGCTTCGAAGAGCGCGGCCTGATCGACCTGAAGGGCAAGGGCCCGACGCCCGCCTGGCTCTTACTTGGCCCGCGGGCGTGAGAGCGCCCGGGCAAGAGCGCGGGCGGTAGGTCCGTCGGCTGGTATCGCGATGCGCTCGAGGTCCAGCCAGTCCGCCATCAGCTGGAGCTCGGTGGCTAGTTGCTCCACGAAATCGGAGGCATCTGGTTCGGGGGTGAGGGTGGGGATGACCAACGTTGAGGTCTGGCGGTCGGCTTTGAGGTCTACTCGGGCCGCCAGTTGGTCGCCGAGGAGGAACGGCAGGACGTAGTAGCCGTGGATGCGTTGTGGGGCCGGCGTGTAGATGCTGATCCGGTAGAAGAAGTCGAACAGGTGGTGGGTGCGGTCGCGGTTCCAGATCAGCGGGTCGAACGGGGACAGCAGCGCCTGCGCGTCGATCGGTCGGTCCTTGGCCTCGTGCCAGCGGTACGCCTGCTGCTTCACGCCCTCGACCCGCACCGGGATCAGCTCACCAGCCTCGACCAGTTCGCCGATCACCTCGCGACCTGTTGCTGCGGGCAACGGAAAGTGCGCCTGGCCGCTCGCGCCGCAGAGCTCCTTCTGCGTCGCGATCCCCAGACCACGGGCCGCGATCCGGATCAGCTCACGACGGGCCTCGTCGGCCGTCGGCTCCGGGGCGTTGAGTACGTCGGCGGGCAGCACGCGCTCGGTCAGGTCGTAGACCCGCTCGAAGTGCCGCCGCCCCGCGATCGTCACCCGGCCCGTGCTGAACAGGTACTCGATCGCGATCTTCGCGTCCTGCCAGTTCCACATCTTGCCGGTCGTCGGGTCCGGATCGGGGTCGGACCGCTTCCGCCGTACGTCGTCCGGACTCGCCTCGCCCGCGGTCAGCGGCCCTTGCTCCGTCACGATCCGCAAGATCTGGTCGACGTACCCGGGCCGCTCCGCCGTCAGCCGGCGCATCCCGACCACGACCGACCACGGCACGGCCAGGTCTGGGCTCAACTCCTGATCCCACACCTGCCGCTCGGCCGCCCGCATCCGCCACCGCATCAACGGGTACGTCGTCAACGGGAGCAGCGCGGCCTTGTGCCCCCAGAAGTACTCGAACAACTCCCGGCTCGCACCCCAACTCAGCTCGTCCAGACGGGCCCGCGAGTAGTTCCCCGCCCGCGAGAACACCGGCAGATAATGCGACCGGCACAACACATTCACCGAGTCCAGCTGCAGCACGCCGGCCTGCCGAATCGCCCGCCGCACATCACGCCGCGCACCACCAAACCCTTGCGCACCCAGCGCGACCCGCCGGGACTCCGCCACCGAGATACCGTCTCCAACGGCCGCCATACCCCGAACATAGCGGGACACTGGGCCCATGCAGTCCGCCACGATCGGAAACCCCCACGAGCACCTCCGCCTGACCGCCGTCCGCTGGCCGTCGGAGAAGGCCCCGGAACACGTGCCGAGACAGAAGCGCCGGTACCTGCAGGCCGAGCTCCATGCGCGCCAACTCACCGCCACCAGCAGACTCGACCTCCACGACGACTACGCCGGTCTCGTGCAGTTCTTCGACCAGGTTGTCGCGAACTGGCCCGACTGGAACAACTCCTCCGCGGTCTGGGGATTTTCCAGCGGGCTGCGGCTGGAGCTCGTCCGTGGGCCACGACCGGCGCTCGGCCCGGATCATCTGGTGCTCTGGATCAAACTGCAGGACGGTGGTGGCTACCGGCTAAGGCCGTGGACGGTTGAGACCTCGATGGTCCTCTCGCCGGAGGAACTCGAAACCTTCACACGCGACCTCCACAGGCTGACCGATTAGGCGGGTACCAGTTCTGCTGTGTAGCTGAGGTTCAGGCGGCGGTAGGCGGCGCTGAGGAAGGCCAGGAGGACGACGATCAGCATCAGGAGGCTGGCGGCGACGAAGGCCAGGGCTATGCCGCGGGCCTGGCCTTCGCCGAGGAGCCAGCTGAAGGTGGTGCGGCCGGACGGGGAGTCCATGTAGGGGATCAGCAGGAACTGGGCCGCGGGGCCGATGGCGAAGGCGGCGATCGGGGTGGAGGCGGTCTCGATGCTCTGCGCGAAACCGAACACCCGGCCCTGCTTCTCGAACGGGACCATCCGCTGCAGAATGGTCTGCTCGGCCGCCTCGGCGACCGGGATCACCAGCATGAACCCGAACATGCCCAGCACCAGCAGCGACTGCCATTCGCGCGCCGCCGTCCCCAGGCCGACGATCGCGATCGCGACGTTCGCCAGCATCAGTAGCCGCAGCGGCGAACGGCCGAGGCCGAAGCGGGCGACGAGCGCGCCGCCGGCGATGAAGCCGATGCTGGTGAGGCCGAGGACGAGGCCCCAGGACTGGACCGAGAACAGGTTCAGCCCGTACGGGTCCATCAGCGCCATGAAGACGCCCATGATCAGGTTGTTGAAGGTGCTGAACAGGACCAGCGGAAGCAGTCCGGGTACGGCGCGCATCGTCTGCCAGGCGCTCCGGATGTCGATCCGGGTGCGGTCGTGGTGCTCCGGCCGCGGCTCGTCGAGGTGGATCGCGAGCAGCAGGTGGACGAGGACGGCGGCGGTGAACACGACCGCGATCGCGACCGTGCCGCCCATGCCGACGAATCCGACCGACAGGCCGCTGAGGACGCTGGTGATCAGGTGCGCGACGCCGTTGACCGTGCCGACGAGACCGTTCGCCTTGTCGCGGCGATCGGCCGGGACGAGCAGCGTGACCGCGGTCGAGAGCGCGATGCTGCGGAGCTGACCGGCCGTGCTGCCGACCAGGACCAGCAGCGTGAACGCCCAGAACCACGGCCCGTGCCAGTCGGTGAGCTGCCGGCCGGCGACGGCGTACAGGACGCCGGCGAGCGCGAAGGCGACGCCGGTGATCGAGGTGGACAGTGCCATCGCGGTCTTCTTGCGGTGCGAGTCCACGACCGCCCCGAAGATCGTTCCGGAGGCGGCGCCGATCAGCATCGAGACACCGGAGACGAGCGACGCGGCGAGCACCGAGTGGGTCACCAGGTACACCCAGAAGGCGAAGCCGAAGCTCAGGAACGTGGTCGTCACGTTCGCCACCAACGTGTTGATCAGCAACCGCCTGAATGTCGTCGTCATACCCGTACGTCGGACGCGAGCTCAGGAAATTGACATGGCGTCCCGAAGAATCCCGAAATCGTCCGGTTCGAGCGGGACCAGGCCGCGGCGGAGCTGGTAGCCCCAGTTCGGCGCCCGGGTCAGCTTCAGGTCGAGGTCGCGGAGCGCCGCGCGGTGGACGGGCAGGAACTCGATCCGCCGCCGCCACGGCCGGATCATGCCGCGCTCACCCATCGACATCGGTTCGGCCTGGTACGGCGCCGCGTCGGCGACCACCCCGAGCGCGGTGAACGCCCGCAGCGGTTCTTTCGACCGGTAGCGCTCGGTCGGGGAGTAGATCGCGAACCCGTCACCTTCACGGAGCCGCGCGACGCCGTACCGCTTGCCGTGGTTGAGCTGGATGAATCCGCCCTCGACGGCCCGCTGGGCGTGGTCCGCGGAGACCACACCCAGCCAGGCTCTGTTCACATCGTTCATGCACCCAGCATCAGGCCGAATGTACGACATCTTTCGTCATAATTTTCTGGCGGAGCTTGGCGAGCAACGGCGCACTGATCATCAGCAGGATGACGGCATAGATCACGTACGCGATCGGCCCGCCGATCAGCCCCGACGCGTCGCCGTTGGACAGCTGCAGCGCCATCCGGGCCTGCCGTTCGGCGATCGGTCCGAGGATCACGCCGATGATCAGCGGCAGTACGGGCAGCCCGAAGCGGCGCATCGCGAACCCGAGCAGGCCGAGCACGAGAAGCAGCAGCAGATCGAGCGGCTGGGCGTTCACGGCGTACGCGCCCATCGAGGCGAAGAAGATGATCCCGGCGTACAGGTACGGGCGGGGGATCTGCAGGAGCTTCGCCCAGGCCGGCGCGAGCGGCAGGTTGAGCAGCAACAGGAACAGGTTGCCGATGAACAGGCTCGCGATCAGCGCCCACACCAGTTTCGGCTCGCGCTGGAACAGGAGCGGTCCGGGCTGGATGCCGTACGACGTGAACGCCGCCAGCATCACCGCAGCGGTCGCGTTCGTGGGCAGACCGAGTGCGAGCATCGGAACCAGCGTGCCGGCCGCCGACGCGTTGTTCGCGGCCTCCGGTCCCGCTACGCCCTCGATCGCGCCGTGCCCGAACTCCTCCGGGTGCTTGGACAGCTTCTTCTCGGTCGCGTACGACAGGAAAGTCGGGATTTCCGCACCGCCGGCCGGCAGCGCACCGATCGGGAAACCGTAGGCCGTACCACGCAGCCACGGCTTCCACGAGCGACGCCAGTCGGACTTCCCCATCCACGGCCGCCCGACCGGGATCACCGTGCCCGGGGTGCGCCGCAGATGTGCCGCGACCCAGAGCGCCTCGCCGACCGCGAAGATGCCCACGGCAACCACCACGACGTCGATGCCGTCGGCAAGTTGTGGGATGCCGAGCGTCAGCCGCTGTTGGCCGGTCACCTTGTCGATGCCGACCAGCCCGATCACCAGCCCGAGCAGCAGCGCCGCGAACCCGCGGATCCGCGACGACCCGAGCACCGACGTCGCGCCGGCGAACGCGAGCAGCATGATCGCCAGGTAGTCCGGCGCGCCCAGGCTGATCGCGAACTTCACCACCTGCGGCGCGACCAGCACCAGCAACAGCGTCCCGATGGTCCCGGCCACGAACGACCCGATCGCGGCCGTCGCCAGCGCCTGCGCGGCCCGTCCGGCGCGAGCCATCTTGTTGCCCTCGATCGCCGTCACCACCGATGACGACTCACCGGGCGTGTTCAGCAGGATCGACGTGGTCGAGCCGCCGTACATGCCGCCGTAGAAGATGCCGGCGAACATGATGAACGCCTGGACGGGCTCGAGCCCATACGTGATGGGGAGCAGCAGCGCGACGGTCATCGCGGGCCCGATCCCGGGCAGTACGCCGACCGCCGTACCGACCGTGACTCCCAGCAGCGCCAGCAACAGGTTGATCGGCGTCAGCACGTCGCCGAACCCGTTCAGCAGGTTCGTCAGGTTGTCCATCACAGAATCCCTTGCAGTACGCCGGCCGGCAGGTTGACGCCGAGCCCGATCGCGAACGCGTAGAACGTGATCAGCGCCAGCGCGACCGCGATGAACACGTTCCGGATGTGGTTCCGGCTGCCGAGCGCGAACGCCGAACCCCAGAACAGCAGGGTCCCGCTGATCACCCAGCCGAGCGGGTCGATGAGGACCAGGTTCACCACGAACGCGGCGATCAGCAGCAGTACGGTGCGCCAGTCGACGGCCGACGTCACGTCGACGTCCTCGCCTTCCTCGGCCGCACCGGTGCCGCCGCGGGCGACGTCGACGGCGTACAGCGCGGCGACCACGAGCAGCAGTACGCCGAGCACGATCGGGACCGGCTTCGGGCCGATCGGATCGTTGCTGTTGGCAATTTGCTGGATCCGGGCGGCGTCGACGATCACCAGGGCGCCGACGACCGCCAAGAACCCGCACACGCCGTACTGCGCTCGATCCGGCCGCCTGGTAGCGGCCACGCTCATGCTGCCAGACCAAGTTTCGTCAGGATGTCGGCGACGGCCTTGTCCTGCTCGGTGAGGAAGGTGCCGAACTCGGCACCGGTCACGAACGCGTCGGTCCAGCCGCGCTTGGTCAGCTCGGTCTTCCACTCCGGGGAGTCGTGCATCTTGGTCAGCGCGTCGATCCAGACCTTCTTGTCCGCGTCGCTGATCTCCGGCGGCGCCACGATGCCCCGCCAGTTCGTGAACACCAGGTCGATCCCGGAGTCCTTCAGCGTCGGCACGTCCTTGAGCGCGTCGATCGGCTTCTCACTGGTCACGGCGAGTACGCGGACCTGACCGCTCTCCACCTGGTCCAGGAACTCGCCGAATCCGCTGGCGCCGAACGCGATCTTGCTGCCGAGCAGCGCGGGCAGCAGTTCGCCGCCGCCGTCGTACGAGACGAAGTTGACGTCCTTCGGGTTGATGCCGACGGCCTGCGCGAGCTGCATCGGCAGCAGGTGGTCCGGTCCGCCCGGTGACGAGCCGCCGCCGACAGCCAGGCCCTTCGGGTTCGCCTTCCAGGCCGTGACGAGATCCTGGATCGTCTTGTACGGCGAGTTCTTCGGTACGACGATCGCGCCGGCCTCCTCGATCATCTTCGCGATCGGGGTGGTCTGGGTGAGCGTCGCCTTCGACTTCGACGTGTACGTCGCGCCGACCACGCCGAGCCCCATCTGCATCGCGAGCTTGCCGTTGCCCTTCTCGTTCACGATCCGCTGCAGGCCGACCGTGCCGCCGGCGCCGGGCAGGTTGAACACCTGGACCCCGGTCGCGATCTTCGCGTCCTCCATCACCTTCGCGGCGGTCCGGGCGGTGGTGTCGTACCCGCCGCCCGCGGTGTTCGGCACCATCAGCCGCAGACCCGTCGCCGGCTTTCCGCTGTCGGCGTTCGAGCTGTCGGATTTTTCCGCGGTCGCGCCACAGGCGGTCGCGGTCACCAGCGCGACCAGCGCCGTGGTGACCCAGAGCATCGGCCTAGACCTCATCAGCTGAGTCCTTTCTGGAGGGGATCAGGTGGCGACGATCGTGGACCTCCAGCGGTACGGGCGTCTGCGTTGTGGCCGCAGCGGTGGTTGAGTTCATTGTGGTCACGGGCGGAACCTGGTTGAAGTGTGGCACTTGGCCGCCGGAGCGGTGATCATGCGGTGCGGAAGGGGCGAGGAGGTGACGATGGCGATTCGATTGCGGGGACGGCCAACCCTGGCCGGGCAGCTGCTGGTGCTGCAGCTGGCGATCGTGGTGATCGTGCTGGTCGCCGTCGCCGCGGTGTCGCTCGCCCAATCGGCTGCCACGTTCAACCGGGTCGAAGGGCGCCGTGTCACCTTGTTGGCAGAGCAGTTGTCGTCGAACCCCGCGCTGCGGTTCAACATCCGCAACCCGGCGCCCGCGGAGATGCTCGCGCCCACGCTGCAGGCGAGTATCGCCCAGTCCGGCGTCAGCTCGATCACCGTCGCGAACGCCGACGGAAAGGTGATCGCGGCAACCAACGTGACGCTGATCGGTACTCAGGTCACGCTGGGTGATCCTGACGTCAGGAGGGGCTGGTCCGGTCAGTTGCAGGGCGATGGCGGCAAGGAACTGGTCGCCCAGGTGCCGGTGCTGAGCGAGGGCCGGGACGCTCAGGGCAAGTTGGACGGGACACTCGGCGATCACCTCGGGACCGTGATGGTCGGTGAGCGCGTTCCGTCCGTACTGCAGCGGTTGCGGGGCGCGTCGTCGTACCTGGCGATTTATCTCGGGATCGCCTGTGTGCTGGGGCTGCTCGGGTCGTGGTTGCTTGCCCGGCGGATCAAACGGCAGACCCTCGGGCTCGAACCGCGGGAGATCGCGGGACTGGCGGAGCACCGGGAAGCCATGCTGTACGGGCTTGCCGAGGGAGTTGTTGCCTTGGACCCGCATCTGCGCGTGACGCTGGTGAATGACGTCGGCCGGCGCCTCCTCGACCTCCCGTCGGACGCAGTCGGCAAGTCCTTGCGGGAGTTAGGCGTCGAAGGACGGCTACGGGACGTGCTGGCCGGCGAGGACGAGGCGCGCGACGCGGTCGTCGTACGGCGTGGGCGCGTGCTCGTGATGAACCGGATGGAGGTGCTGAAGGACGGGCGGTCCCTCGGGTCGGTGACCACGCTGCGGGACCGGACCGAGCTGGCGCAGCTGGAGCGCGAACTCGGGTCGTTCCGGTCGTCGGCCGAGTTGCTGCGGGCGCAGACGCACGAGTTCGCCAATCAGCTGCACACGATCTCGGGGCTGATCCAGATCGGGGAGTACGACGAAGTGGTCACGTACGTCGGTGCGCTCAATCGCTACCGGGAATCGCTCGACCTGACCGTGACCCGGCGGGTCCACGACACCACGGTCGCCGCCTTGCTGATGGCGAAATCCTCTGTCGCCGCGGAACGCCGTGTAGAGCTCCGGGTGTCCGAGAAGACGACGCTGCTCCGCCTGGATCCAGCGCTTTCCGCCGACATCGCGACCGTCCTCGGCAACCTCGTCGACAACGCCGTCGACGCCGCCGCCCAGTCCGGTACGCCGCTGTCGCCCGCGTGGGTCGAGGTCGAGTTGCGGCAGGACGCGACGAGCGTGGAGATCGTGGTGCGGGACTCCGGACCGGGGGTCGCGCCCGAACTGGCGCAGGAGGTGTTCGCGCACGGCTTCACCACCAAGGCCGCGGCCGAGGGCGAACGCGGGATCGGCCTCGCGATGACCCGCCTGATCTGCCGGCGCCGCGGCGGCGAGGTGGCGGTCACCAACCTCACCGAGGGCGGGGCCGCGTTCGTCGCGCGGATGTCCACGCAACGTACGCCGGAGGGAGCCCGATGATCACGGTGCTGGTCGTCGACGACGACTTCATGGTCGCCCGCATCCACCGCGGGTTCGTCGACCGGGTGGACGGCTTCGAGGTCGTCGGTACGGCGAACTCCGGTGACCAGGCCGTGGCGGCGCTCGGTGAGCTTTCCCCTGACCTCATTCTTCTGGACCTTTATCTTCCCGACGTCTTCGGTCTTGATCTGATCGCCCGCCTGCGTGCGGTCCAGCCCGATGTCGACATCCTCGTCATCACTGCCGCTCGTGAGGCCGACGCTGTGCGTGGCGCCGTACGGCAGGGGGTCGTGAACTATCTGCTGAAACCCTTCGGTTTCGAGGATCTTCGGGCGCGACTCCGCGAATACGCCCGCCGGCGCGCCAGCGTGCCCGACCAGGTCACCTCCCAGGCGGACGTCGACCGGGTGCTGGCTCCTGCCCGCCAGTCGGTCAACCGGCTCCCCAAAGGCCTCAGTCAGGAAACTGCTGACCTCGTCACCGCAGCGCTGCGTGCTGCGCCCGACAATCTGTCCGCCGCCGAATGCGCCGAGAAGGTCGGCATCTCCCGCGTCAGCGCCCGCCGCTACCTAGAGTTCTTCGCCACCCAAGGCCAAGCCGAGGTATCCCTCCGCTACGGCACCACCGGCCGCCCCGAACGCCGCTACACCTGGCGAATCTGAGCCCCCACCTCACCCGCCCGGCCCCAAGCCTCGGTCGACACGCATTTGCTGGGTAAGCCACCGCATTTGCTGGGCAGACCAGCCAGGTGCGGGGTTCCACACCCTGATTCAGGGTGTGGAACCCCCACTTCGGCTGGCTTACCCACCAAATTCCGCGGCGGCGGCGGCTTGGGCTGCGCGTTCGATGTGGGCGCGGTGGGTGGTCCAGTCGGTGTCCGAGGTGTTGTTCGTGGTGCCGTCGAGTTGTTCGCGGAGGATGTCGGCGTGGCCGGCGTGGCGGTTGGATTCGGTGAGGACGTGGACCATGACGTTGAACAGCATCACGTCGGGGCGCGGCCACCACGGGACGGTGGCGCGGGCGTCGATCGGGAGTGCGTCGATGGTCGCGTCGGCGTGTTCGCAGGCGCGGCGGTAGTTGGTGAGGATGTGTGCGCGGGACTCGTGTTCGGTGACCCACAGGTGGTCGCGGTTCGCGTAGCCGGGGTCGGTGAAGTTCGGGAGCGGGTCGGCGTACGGGCGGTCGAAGATCTCGCCGAGGTAGCGGGCCTCGGTGATCGTGAGGTGCTTGAGCAGGCCGAGCAGGTTCGTGCCGGTGTGGGTCAAGGGCCGGCGTACGTCGTACTCGGACAGGCCCTCGACCTTCGACAGGAGCGACTCGCGGACCCAGCGCAGGCTGTCGTGCAGGTACTCCTTGGCGAATTCGTCGATCACGGAACTGTTGACGCGCTCAGTCCGCGACGAGTTCGACGGTGGCGGCGTGGCGTTCGGCCAGGGCGTGGTAGACGGCGGCGTTGTGGTCCACGAACAGTTTCGCGGTGCCGTCGAGCGGGACGATCTTCTTCGCGGGGCTGCCCATCGCGACCGACTCCGGCGGGATGACCGCGCCGGGCGTGACCGTGGATCCCGCGGCGACCAGGGAGCGTTCGCCGACGACCGCGCCGTCCAGCACGATCGCGCCGTTGCCGACCAGCGCCTGCTCGCCGATCGTGCAGTCGTGCACCAGGCACTGGTGGCCGACGGTCGCGTTCGGGCCGATCTCGCAGCCGTTGTGGCCGACGTGGATGACCGTGTTGTCCTGGATGTTCGCGCCGGAGCGGATCGTGATGGTGCCCAGGTCGGCCCGGATCACCGCGCCGTACCAGATCGACACCCCGGCCTCGACGACCACGTCGCCGACCAGCGTGGCCGTGGGCGCGATCCACGCGTCGGGGTGGACGGTCGGGCGCTTACCTTCGAACGAATACAGCGGCATGCGCCACACGATAGACGGCTCAGCTGATCGTGATCCCGGAGATCGGTGTCCCGGGCGGCAGGTCGCGGATCTGGCTGTGGATCTGCCCGAGGATGTTCAGCGACACCACGAAGTCGAGCACTTCGACGTTGTCGAGGGTGAGTTCGCCGCCGAGCTGCGGCGGGTGGGTGAACGAATACACCTGATCAGGACCCGGTACGACGCCCTGGTTCGCGGCGCCGAACGCCAGGCCGGCCAGCAGGTACTGGTCCTGACCGTCCTCCGTGTTCAGCACGTCCCGCAACTCGTCCGGGGTCGCCCACAGCCGCTCCAGCGTCCCCTCGAGCGTGTCCAGCCACCAGAATCCGTCCGCCGCCTGGAAGAACACGTCACCGAACGGCGACGTGAACACCGGCACCTTTCCGTCGAGTTCGAGAAAGATCCAGGACTCGAGGGCACGCGCGTACTGCTCGTCCGAGAACGTCCGGGTCAGCTCCATGCCGCTGAGCCTAGCCCGACGGTGGGTGCCAACTAGGGTGTGCGGATGCTCAAACCAGTGGCCGGGTTCGCGGCGTTCGGACTGTTCTGGGGTGCGTGGGGAGCGGTCCTTCCCGCGATCCGGACGGGCGCCGGCGTGAACGACGGTGAGCTCGGGGTGGCGTTGCTGATGATCGGGCTCGGTGCGCTGGTCACGATGCGGTTCACCGGCTACCTGATCGACCGGTACGGCGGGGTCGTGCTGCCGGTGGTGATGGCGCTGTTCGGGCTCTGCGGCGTACTGCCTGCGCTGGCCGACTCGGCCGTCTCCCTGAGCGCCGTGCTGTTGTTGCTCGGAGCAACTTCTGGTGCGACGGACGTGGCCGTCAACGCGGCCGGCTCGCAGGCTGAGGCCGTCACTGGACGTCCGGTGATGAACCTTGCCCACGGCATGTTCTCGGTCGCGGTCGTGGTGGCGAGCCTCGGTACGGCGGGTCTCCGGGCGGCCGGTGTGGGCGCGCTGCCGGTGCTGGCCGGCGTCGCTGCGCTGATCGTGATCACAGCACTCGCCGCTCTCGCGCCAGGAGCAAAGGACGCTCGTACGAAGGACACCGGTATGGCGGGCGGCGCCGGCCAGGCGGGTCGTACCAGGGCCAGGCTCGAACCGGTGCTCCTCGTGCTCGGGGCGCTCTGCGCACTCGCCTACCTGGTCGAGAACGCCTGGCAGAGCTGGAGTGCCGTCCACCTCGACACCTCGCTGCACGCCGCGGCGGGCCTCGCGTCGATCGCCCCGGCTGTGTTCGCCGCCGCAGCCGCCACCGGTCGATTCGCCGGCAACGCCCTCCTGAAACGCATCCAACCGGTACGGCTCCTAGTCATCGGTGCCGCGATCGCCGCAGTCGGCTCGCTCGTCGCGGCCACCGCCGGCAACCCGTGGACCGCGCTGGCCGGCATCGGCATCGCCGGTCTCGGTACGTCGGTGTGCGCGCCGACGATCATCGGGATGGCGGGCGCTTGGGCCGGCCCGGAGCGGCGCGCGGGGGCGATCGCGGTGGTGACCACGATCGCGTACCTCGGGTTCCTGATCGGCCCCGCGGCGGTCGGCGCGCTCTCCTCCGCCTGGTCCCTGCCGGCCGCTTTGGCGAGTGTCGCCGTACTGGCGGTGGTCGTCGCCGCGCTCGCCCCGGTGGCAGGCCGGCTGGCGCACGAGCGGATTCGCCCCACGCCGAAAGGGATGTGAAAGCGTCGACTGCGACGCTACGGTGACTGGATCGATCGAGGAGGGTGGGTATGACGGAGATCGCGGAATCCGGGGCTGCGGTGATCAGCCGGGCGGACGGGCGCGACGACGGTGAGGACTGGACCGAGAACTACACCGAGCTGCCGGGTGGCGCCGGTGTCTCGCTGATTCTCGAGTCGACCACGCAGGAGGGCGTCGGCCCGCGGCTGCATCTGCATCCGTACGCCGAGACGTTCATCATCCGGCGTGGTTCGGCGACGTTCACCGTGGGCACCGAGGAGATCGTCGGCAAGGCCGGCCAGATCCTGGTCGTCCCGGCCGAGACCCCGCACAAGTTCCGCACCGGTCCGGGCGGCTACGAAGCAGTGCACATCCACGCCAACGCAACCTTCGAAACCACCTGGCTGGAGTAAGTAGCTACTCCGACTGAGGGGGAGTGAACGCGGCCAGCAGGGTCGCGGTGATGTACGGCGCTGCCTGGTCGGACGTGATGCGTCCGGCCTGGATCTCGCTGGCGGCGCCGTGCATCACGTTGTGCATGACGCTGACCAGCCAGGACGTCGGCAGGTCGGTACGGAAAACGTTTTCGCTCCGGCCGCGTTCGAGCAGCCGTTCCACCCGCGCCATCGGACCGGCGTGCAGTTCGTGCACCCGTCCGGGGGGCAGCGCGTCCTGAGCCGCGAGCAGCAGCGCCCGGTACTGGTCGACCAGGTGCCAGCTCGACTCGATCAACCGGCTCAGCGCGTCGCGCGGATCGCCGGTCAGATCGACCTGCCCCAGCGTCTCCTCGCCGGTCGCGATCGCCTGGACGAAGACGGCGTCGACCAGCTCGGCCCGGGACGGGAAGTGGCCGTACAGGGTGACTCGCCCGACCCCGGCCGCCTTCGCGATCTCCGACGTGCTCGCGCCCGGATCACGGCCCAGGCAGTCGGCCGCGGCGGTGAGGATCGCCGCGATGTTCCGTTGTGCGTCCGCGCGCCGGGTGGTGACAGTCATCGAACCTCCATGATCTCGAACACCACTGTACGAATTCCTCTTGTCGAACACCAGTGTACGAGTTACCGTACGACAATAACCCGTACACAGCTGTTCAACTTAAGGACGAGATCATGAATCAACCTGACCCCCGGCGGTGGCGACTGCTGGGGCTGCTCGCCGTCGCGCAGTTCATGCTGATCCTCGACGTCACCGTGGTGGCGATCGCGCTGCCGAACATCGAGACAGACCTCCAGTTGCAACGCGAGACGCTGACCTGGGTGGTCAGCGCGTACACGCTGATGTTCGGCGGTCTGATGCTGCTCGGCGGTCGCGCCGCCGACCTGTTCGGCTCCCGCCGCGTCGTGCTGACCGGCCTGCTCGTGTTCACACTGGCCTCGCTCGTCACCGGTCTGGCCAACGGGCCGGAGCTCCTGCTGGGCGGTCGCGTCGCACAGGGCATCGGCGCCGCGATGCTCTCGCCTGCAGCGCTTTCCGTCGTCACCAAGACGTTCGACGCGGAGGAGCGCAACAAGGCGCTCGGCATCTGGTCCGCGATGGGCGGTGGCGGCTCCGCGATCGGCGTACTGCTCGGTGGTCTGCTGACCGCAGGCCCCGGCTGGCAGTGGGTGTTCTACATCAACCTGCCGATCGGTCTGGTCGTGTTCGCGGTACTGCTCAGGATGCTTCCCGCCGACCGGCCGAGCGAGCAGCCGGGACGTCTCGACGTACCGGGTGCGCTGCTGGTCACGGCCGGCACGGGTACGGCGATCTACGCGCTGATCAACGCCGGCGATCGCGGGTGGCTCTCGCTCGCGACCCTCGGCACGCTGGCCGGAGCCCTGGTTCTGTACGGCGTCTTCGCCTGGGTCCAGCGCACCGTACGGTCACCGCTGATGGACCTGCGGATCTTCACCCGCCGGCCGGTCACCGCCGGTATCTTCATGATCCTGGTCGCGACCGCGCTGATGATCTCGATGTTCTTCCTGGGCTCGTTCTACCTGCAGCATTTCCAGCAGTACGGCGCTCTGCGCACCGGGCTGCTGTTCCTGCCGGTGGCGGTCGCGGCGATCGTCGGCGCCCAGCTCGCCGGGCACGTCATCGGCCGGACCGGCGCGCGGCCGATCGCGATCGCCGGGTTCCTGATCACGGCGGCGGGTGTGACTGTCCCCGCGATCTGGGAGGGTGCTGCCATGGTCGTGATCGGGATGTCCGTGGGGACGATCGGGCTGGGCGCCGCCTTCGTGGCGTCGTCGACCACGACGTTCGCGCAGATCGACTACCGGGAAGCCGGTTTGGCGTCCGGGCTGCTCAGCACGTTCCACGAGTTCGGTGCCTCACTCGGGGTCGCTGTGGTGTCGAGTATCGCGGCGGCGAGTCTGGCCGGGACCGTGTCGACCGGGTTCACCCGCGGCTTCACGTTCGCCGCGGTCACTGCCGCGGTGGCGGCCGCCCTCGCGCTGGTCGTCGTACCGGCGTTCAAGCCTTCGACTGGAGAAGTACATGCCCATTGAGATTCGCCGCGCGGTGGTCGCGGATGCGGAGATCGTGCTGACCATGTTGCGTGAGCTGGCCGACTACCAGGACCAGGGCGCCTATGTGCTGGCGAGCGTCGAGGACTGGCAAGGGTTTCTCGGGCGCGACGAGGTGATCGTGCTGATCGCGGAGGACGGCGGCGACGTGGCGGGGTACGTTTCCGCGCTGCGTCGGCCGTACCTGTGGGTCGGCGGCGACCAGCTCGCGTTGGACGATCTCTATGTCCGTGAGAATTTCCGTGACGCCGGCGTCGGACGGAAGCTCATGCTCGAGCTGGCCCGGCACGCGCTGCCGGACCGGCTGCCGATCGGATGGGGGCTGCGTCTGGAGAACACGGCCGGCTACCGCTTCTACGAACGCCTCGGCGCCAAGATGGTCACGAAGACCGCCGCGGGCTGGTCCCCCGAGGCGTACGAGCGTCAGCTGAGCGAGTAGGTGGCCGCGACCGGAAGGTGGTCGGACGCGAAGCTCACCGGAACCGATGCCGCGGTCGGCACCAGCTGCGAACTGTGCAGGTGGTAGTCGATCCGCTTGGTCGGCAACGGCACCGGGCTGGTGAGCCCGAGTCCGAACCCCTTCTGCGGCCAGGTGTCCGTCCAATGCGTTGTCAGTGTCTTCACCTCGGCCGACGTCGGTACGGCGTTCAGGTCGCCGACGAGCAGGGTGGCCTCGGGAGCGTCCTTCAGCAAGGCGACGATCGCGTTCACCTGCTCGATGCGCTCGCCGTCGTTGATCGTCGTGAGGTGCGTGTCGGCGAAGCGTAGCGGCGTACCGTTCACGTCGATCAGCGTCTCGAGCAGACCGCGCTGCTCACTGCCCGCGTGCAGCGGCAGCAACGTGTTGCGGGAGTCCACGATCGGGTACTTCGAGAGCACCAGCGTGCCGTACTGACGACGGGGCTTACCCGGCTCGGCGGGATCCCAGTCCAGGTTGGCGGCGAAGACGTAGTTCATCTGCAACCGCGCCGCCAGCCAGGCCGGCTGATCCACCCAGTTGCTGCGGGCGTCGAAGTACTTGTCGACCTCCTGCAGGCCGACGACCGCGGCCCCGGACGCCTCGATCGTCTTGGCGACCCGCTCGAGATCGAGCCTGCCGTCGACGCCCGCGCCGTGGTGGATGTTGAACGTCAAGGTCTTCACGGTCGTGGCCTCCACCTTCGCGTGCGCCGTCAACGGTGACACGACAAGAAGTAGGCATCCGGCCAGCGCGGCAAACATCCCCGATCGACGCATGCCGCACAGTATTTCCGAGCTCCGGGGTCATTACCGATCTGGAAGCCGCGAACCTAGCTGGCCGGCCGGACGTTGTGGTTGCCGGAGAACACGTTTTCCGGGTCGTACTCGCGCTTGACCGCCGCGAGCCTCTCGTAGGTCTTGGTGGGGTAGACCGCGGCGACGTCGGCGTCCTCGGCCGCGGACAGGAAGTTCGCGTACGCACCGCTGACGTGCGGGCGCAGACGGTCCCACAGCTGCTGGCGGGCCGGACGCGTCGCCTCGAGTACCGGCGGCGGACCGACCGTCATGGTGACGAACATCAGCTCCGCCTGGCGATGCGCGTACGCCGTCGTGTCGTCGGCGACCTGCGCCACGGCCCCGCCGACGCTGCGGACGGCGATGACCGGAGAGCCCTGCGAGGTACCGGCCTCGGCGAGGATCCGCAGGACCTCGGGCACGGAATCCTTGTCGACAAAGGCACTCCGGGTCTCGAACCGGATACCGGGCGGCGGGACGAGCCCGTCCACGAGCACCTCGGCGTACGGCGTCAGCGCGACCTCGTCGGCGACCACGGTACCGAGGGCGCGGATCGGGTCGATCGCCCGCGCGGCGAGCTCCGCGTCGTCACCGTCGTACGCGACCTGGATCTCCAGCGGCGCCTCGGGGCCGCCGAGGAACGGGTTCGCGAACGACGCGATCGAGGTCAGCTCCGCGGGCGCGGTGCGCAGGTACTCCGCCCAGCGCGGCAGGACGTCGGCGATCTCGTCGGCCGCGAACACGACCTTGCCGAAGTGGATGTCGGTCGTCGGATGCGCCGCGAACTCGAACGCGGTCACGATCCCGAAGTTCCCGCCGCCACCGCGGATCGCCCAGAACAGCTCCGGGTTCTCGTCGGCGGACGCCCGGACGACGTCGCCCGCGGCGGTCACGACCTCCGCGGCGACCAGGCTGTCCAGCGCGAGACCGTACTTGCGGACCTTCCACCCGATGCCGCCGGTCAGCGTCAACCCGCCGACGCCGACGCTCCTGGTGTCACCCGACGAGATCGCCAGCCCGTGCGGCGCCAGCGCGGCCGCGACCTGCCCCCAGGTGGCGCCGCCGCCGATCCGCACGACGTGCCGGTCCTTGTCCACGAGGTCGATCCCCGCCAGGTCGACGAGATCGATCACCACCCCGCCGTCGTTCGTCCCGAATCCCGGGAACGCGTGTCCACCGCCGCGCACCGCGAGCGGCAGTCCGCTCCCGGCGGCGTACCGGACGGCCTTCCGGACGTCCTCGACGGTTCCCGGCCTGAGGACGTACGCCGGGCTGCCGCCGACCAGCACGGTCCGGCTCGCGGCGTCGTACTCGGGGTCTCCCGGTCCGACGATCTTTCCAGCGAATCCTTCGACTACTGCGCTCATGACGTTCCTTTGCGTTGGCCCTCATCGAACAAACACCTGACGGCCGCCGAGCGGGCCGTGTGACGTGAACAACGCCACATCACAAAACACCGGGCTATTTCGTCTGTCGTCGGCCGTGGTGTCGATTCCGCGGTGGCCCGGTCGACGCAGTGGTGACTGTTCTCCTCTGTGAAAGGACTTCGCCATGAGTACTGTGACGCTTCCGGCCGCCCGCGTCTCCACCCGCGCGCTGCTGACCGGCGGGATTGTCGCCGGCCCGCTGTACGTCGCGGTGTGGCTGATCCAGGCGCTCACCCGGGACGGATTCGACATCACCCGGCACCCCGCGAGCCTGCTCGCGAACGGCGGCCCGGGATGGATCCAGACCACGAACTTCGTCGTCAGCGGCCTGCTCTGCATCGGGGCCGCGATCGGCCTCCGCCAACGGATGACCGTCGGCAGCCCGGTGGTTCGCGGCGCGGTGTGGGGCCCGCGGCTGGTGGCGGCGTACGGACTCGGTCTGCTGCTCGCGGCCGCGTTCCCGGCCGATCCGGCTGCCGGGTTCCCGGTCGGTACGCCGGCCGACTACGCCGAGATCAGCACCCGGGGCCTGGGGCATTTCGTGGCCGGCACGATCGGGTTCTCCGGGCTGATCGCCGCCTGTCTGGTGTTCGGCGCGCACTACCGCGCGGCCGGCCGCCGTACCCTCGCCCGTTTCTCGGTGGTGACCGGCATCCTGTTCTTCGCCGCGTTCGCAGGCCTCAGCGCCGGCGCCGGGAGCCGGCCCACGATCATCGCGTTCGACCTCGCGGTGATCCTCGGCTGGACCTGGATCACCACGATCTGCCGCGACAAGCGATAGTGTCCCGCGAGCCTAACGCAGGCGGATCGTCACCAGGGTGGTTTCGATGCCGCTGTCGATCAGGTTGCCGTCGGCATCGAACGCGTCCGGTCCGTCGGTCATGCCGAAGTCGTTGTCGTTGATCACGACGAGGGTGTTGTGCGGCAGCAGCGCAACACCCTCGATCTTCTTCGGTGCGCCCTTGACCGTGTTCAGGTCGAGGAACAGCGTCTTGGACAGCGCCGGCGCGTCGGTCGAGGCCTCGTACGACGGGGTGGTCGCGGCATCGTCCCATCGCGAGCCGAGGATGTTCGCGGACGGCCGCAGGACGACGCGCTGCAACCTGGCGGCGTTGTCGGTCCGCTCCTCGACCAGCAGTGTTTCGGGGCCCGCAGCAACGATCGAGGAGATCTTCAGCTCACTCGTGTCGTCCTCGCCCGGGTCGACCACGCCGACCGGGTCGAACCGGTACGCGTACTCCGCCGTCACCTTCCCGGCCCGCGGCGAGAACCTCAGGAGCCGCGTGTTGAGCGAGGCCTCGCCGACCTTCTTGCTGGGGTTCGACAGCGGGCTCTGCAGCGCGAGCACCAGGTCGCCGCCGGGCAGTTGCGCGAGACCCTCGAAGCCGCGGTTGATCTTGCGGGTCAGGAAGATCGCCGGCAGTGACTCGATCACCGGGTAGTCGGCGCCGGTGAGGTTCAGGCCTTTCGGGACGTACCGCGCGAGCACCTGCCCGCGGCTCGAGACGTGCACGAGCGACGGGCTGTACTCGTCGACGAGCCAGAACGTGCCGTCGGCCGCTCGCACGATACCCTCGGTGTCGAGACCGTTCGGGTTGATCGGGAGACGCGTGGAGGCGTCGTACGTGTAGGGGAGTTCGTCGCGGCTTTCCTGGTTCGAGAGGCCGGTCACCGGCTTGCCGTGCCGGGTCGTGATCGGGACCGCGTCGATCACCTTCAGCTTCTTGCCGGCCACCTTCACCTTGACGATTGCCGGGTCGAATCCCGGCACCGGGAACGTCCGGCGGTTCGTGCCGTCGACCTTGATCTGCCCGTTCGGCCCGCGGTCCGTGACGGTCCAGAACTCGTCACTCTTCCCGGCCGGGAAGATGTCGCTCCCGATCCCGCCGAGATCGACCTTCCGATCGTCGTCCACCGACCCTCGGATCAGCCCGTTGGAGAACTTCCCGAGCGACACGTCCGGCAACGTCGCCGTACCGGCCACTCGCGGACCGCGCTCATCGGCGGAAGCCGCCTGCACCGAGCTGCCGATCAACGCGGCAACCCCCACCACAGAAGCCGCCACCACCCACGCACGCCGACTCATTCCAACTCCCCTCAAACCGGTTCACGTGACCCTCACCCGCCCGAATGAACATCACCACGCCATCCCATGAACCCCCGGAGAACCTCCCCACCCACCCACCGCGCGAACTACCCACCGCACCGCGCCGCGCCCATCCACCCACCACGCCACCCCCGCGCGCCGCACGGGATGGGATATCCGGCTCCTGTGACGCAGGTGTGGGTCGGCTGGGTCGTGCTGCGAGTCACCGTGCCGTCTGGGTGGCCCGGGCTGTTTGTCCTCTGGCAGGGGAGGAGTGCTGCTCGGGTTCGGCGCGGTACCCCAGGGGCGGGGAAACAAAGGTGCGGCAGATTCAGGGGGTGGTCGCAACGCGGTCTAGGTCTTGGATGAGGAGGCTAGCGAACATTTCGCGGGGGGTGTGGTAGCCGAGGCGTTTGCGGGGT
>NZ_SJKA01000012.1 GCF_004331435.1 Kribbella sindirgiensis | reverse complement strand
GGGGAAGCGGTGGCGCAGGGCGAGGGCGTCGGCGAGCAGGGCGCGGCCGACGCCGGGTGAGACCCCGACTACGGCGGCGAACTCGGCGATCGCGAACTCCGCGATCGCGGGGCAGCCCTCGCCGCCCAGGATCACAGCGCGTTCGCGCCCGTCGTTGGCGCGGCGGGTTGGGCGGGTGGGGCAGACGGAGGGGTGGAAGCGGTCGGCGTAGATCTGGGCGCATTCCAGCAGGTGCGCGTCGGCGCGGTTGGCCACCGTGCGGCAGTCCGCGGCACGCTCCAGCAGGTCGCGGGTGCTCAACGTATCCAGATCTTGCTCGAACATGTGTTCGATTCTACGTGATGTGGAGCTGGGTGATCAAGTTGGTGGCGGGTCGTTTTCCCTTATCCACAAGGGGAAACGTCACAGGTTCAGGGGGCCGGGAAACGTGTATGCGGTAGGGAGTTGAGGTTGGAGGACCGACGCGTGGAAGGGGTGGCCGGCGGCCGTGGGCGGCGGGATGGATCGCGACATGGAGCGGCTGCACGCAGTCAACGGAGGCCTGCGGGACGCGCGGAGCGGGGGCCGAGCATGCGCTGGTGGAGCACGTGCAGCGGGGCAGACGGGGCGGAGCGTGTCTAGACGTGGAGCATTCGGCGGAGCGCGCCCGCGCGGCCGGTGGCCATGGTGGGTTTGCGGCGGCTTGAGGGTGCTCACGGGAGAGGGCATGGGCGGGCATCCATGGACGAGGCGCTGACTCGGTCACCGACGCAAGGCGGAAGGAGCGTCAGGGCATGGGACACGGGGCACAGGGCACGGACACGGGGCGAGAGGTGCAGGGCGAGAGGTGGGCGCGTGACCTCAGGCGCAGAAACCCGGTCGCAAGACGTAGGTGCGCAAGAGCTGGACTTCGGGGCGGGGCGTCAAAACGAGGCGTCGGGTGGGGTGTCCGATCGGAGGGTGCCAGGGCGGGGCTTCAGGGCGGGGCTTCAGGGCGGGGAATCAGGGCGCGGGGCTTCAGTGCGGGGCGTTGGGGCGGGGCGTTGGGGCGGGGCGTTGGGGCGGGAGGGCTTCAGGACCGGGTCTTCGGCGCACGGGCTTCCGCGCAGGGACTTCGGGGCGGGGCGAGCCGAGTTGAGTGGTGGGTCGTGCGGCGAAGTGGTGGGGGCTTGGTGGTCGTGGGGGTGGAGCGAGACTGGAGTGGGATGGTCGGGCGGCGGTTCAGTTGGGCGGGACGGCGGGTGGGTTGGGCCGCGGGGGTGGGTGGTGGGGGTTTGGCGGTAGGGGAACGTTTGTTCGAGTTTCGGGTATGGTGGGGGGATGGGTGGTGAGCTTCAGGGGTCGTTGCTGGATGCTTTTGCGGATCCTTTATTGGGGGATTTGCGTGGGGTGGTGCGGGCTGAGTTGGGGCGGGGAGCCTGGGTTGATGTGCTGCCGGGGTGGTTGACGGGGGCGGATCAGGTGTATGAGCGGCTGGCTCGAGAAGTGCCTTGGCAGGCGGAGCGGCGGCAGATGTACGACCGGGTCGTGGATGTGCCTCGGTTGTTGGGTTTCTACGGGGAGGACGCGGAGTTGCCGGTGCCGATTCTGGATGAGGCCCGGGATGCGTTGAGCGCGCACTATGCGGACGAGTTGGGTGAGCCGTTCCGTACGGCGGGGTTGTGTTTCTACCGCGACGGGCGGGACAGCGTCGCGTGGCACGGGGATCGGATCGGGCGCGGGAACCACGAGGACACGATGGTGGCGATCCTGTCCGTTGGTGAACCTCGGGTGCTCGCGCTGCGGCCGAGGCCGGGGACGTCGAGCGGGCCGGTCGGGTCGACTGTTCGGTATCCGTTGGGGCATGGGGATCTGATCGTCATGGGTGGCTCGTGTCAGCGGACCTGGGAGCATGCGATTCCGAAGGCGTCGGGGCGTGTCGGCCCGCGGATCAGCATTCAGTTCCGGCCGCGTGGGGTGCGGTGACGGCGATCGGTTCACGCGGCGACCGCGGTGGCGCTGAGGTCGTGGCGGTGGACTCCGTCCTTGGTGGCTGTGTAGAAGCCGAGTAAGCGGATGCCCGCGGCCTCGCAGATGGTGGTCGCGGCGTGGGCCCATTGGCTGTCGGCGTCGGTCAGGCCGGCGGGACCTGGTCGACCGAGGGCCAGGATGAGACCTGTGCCGGGAGCGGTATGGACGGCGGGGATGACCGGATCGAGGACAGTCCCGCACAGCTCGGCGGGACTGGGTGGTTGGGCGTCAGCAGCTGGTTGAAGCTGTGGCTGCGGGTGGCGGCGGAGGCCTGTGGCGGCGGATTCTGGGAGGCCCACGAGCACGGTGGCCAGGTAACGGGCGTCGGGATCGCAGATCAGGACTGTGAGGGTGCCCCGGCGGCGGTCGCCGAGGCTGACCATCAGGTCTACGGCATCGGCGGCCAGGACGGGATCGGTGAGTGGCTGGTCGGCCCAGTTGGCCGAGAGGTTCTCGAAGCTCATGCCTGTAAAGATGCCGGGATTCCGGCACCCGATCCGGGTTGTCCACAGGGCAAAGTGGCCCACGATTTCGCGTTAACAATGGACCTCTGGGCTGGGCCGCTACTCCCCTAGGCTCAAGACCATGAGCAGCAGACTTGGGCAGATGCTTCCCCCGGCCGGAGCGCCGCGGGACCTGGCGATGGCACAGTTGGCGAACTCGGTCGGCGACGGTGCGTTCGTCGTCACCTCGGCGTTGTTCTTCACCCGCGTCGTCGGGCTCTCGACCGCGGAGGTCGGGCTCGGGCTGACGATCGCCTGGCTGGTGGGCTTCCTGGCGGGCGTGCCGCTCGGCAACCTCGCGGACCGACGGGGCGCCCGCGGCACCGCGGTCCTGCTGGCGCTGACGACCGCAACGGCTGTCGCGTCGTTCCTGGTCGTCAGGAGCTTCGCAGCCTTCCTCATCGCCGCCATCGTCTACGCATGCAGCCAGACCGGGCTCACAGCGGCGCGGCAGGCGTTGCTGGCCGGACTGGTCGCCCCGGCGGAGCGCACCCGGATCCGCGCGTTCCTGCAGTCCACGGTGAACGCGGGGCTTGCGCTCGGCGCGCTTCTCGGGGGCGTGGCGCTCCGCTTCGACAGCGAGGCGGCGTACCTGATCGTGTTCGGGATCGATGCGCTCAGCTTCCTGATCGCCGCCGGGCTGCTGCGCCGGGTGCCGTCGATTGCGAGGACCCTCCGGGTCGTGGGTGAGCCGCGGCTGGCGGTGCTGCACGACCGTCCGTACGCCGTTCTCGCGCTGATCAATGCGGTGATGCTGCTCTTCATGCCGCTGATCAGCCTGGTCGGACCGCTCTGGATCGTCACCCGCACGAACGCTCCCAGCTGGGTCGTGGCCTCGCTGATGATCGTGAACACGCTCGGCGTCACGTTCTTCCAGGTCCGGATCGCGAAGAGCGTCAAGGATCTCCGCACCGCGTCCCGCAGCGTCCGGTACGCCGGAGTTGCGATGCTGGCCGCCTGCGCCGTCTTTGCGATCACCGCCGCCGACCTGAGCGCCACGGTCACCGCCGCCGTACTCGTGGTCGCTGCCGCGCTGCTGACCCTCGGCGAGATGAAGCTCGCCTCCGGCGCCTGGGAGATCAGCTTCGGACTCGCGCCGGCCGACAAGCAGGGTCAGTACCAGGGTTTCTTCGGCACCGGCCCCGCGATCGCCCGGATGCTCGGCCCGGCGCTGCTCACCACGGTCATCCTCGGATGGGGGCCGATCGGCTGGCTGGTGGTCGGTGCACTGTTCCTGGGGACCAGTTGCGCAACTGGTCCCGCCGTACGATGGGCTGCGCGGACGAGGACTGTCAACGAGGACGCCACGCCGTCGCTGGTAGAGGAGAGCGCCGCCTGATGGAGATTCCCGGACTGGTCGAAATCACTACCCAGGAAGAGCTGCGGGAGATCGTCCCGCAACCGCTGGCCGCAGCCGCCGGTAAGGCTCGCAAGGAGCTGCACGACCTGGATCGCGAGTGGCTCGCGGCATCGCCGTTCTGCCTCGTCGCCACCTCCGCCGAGGACGGTACGTGCGACGTCTCCCCCAAGGGCGACCCGGCCGGGTTCACGAAGATTCTCGACGCGAGCACGATCGCGATCCCGGAGCGCGCCGGCAACCGGCGGGTCGACGGGTTCACCAACATCCTCTCCAACCCGCACGTCGGGCTGATCTACTTCCTGCCCGGCCGCGGAGACACGCTGCGGATCAGCGGCCGCGCCCGGATCGTCAGCGACGCGCCGTTCTTCGACGAGATGATCGTGAAGGGCAACCGTCCGCAGCTGGCCCTGCTGGTCGAGATCGAGGAGATCTTCCACCACTGCTCGAAGGCGTTCCTGCGCTCCCAGCTGTGGAAACCCGAAACCTGGAACCCGGACGCGATGCCGAGTCGCCCGCGGATCGCGAAGGCGCTGGAGCGGCCCGACGAGGAGCTCACGACGCTCGAGGAGTACTACGGGCAGGCGTACGAGGACAAGATCTACAAGGTCAAGTACTGAGCTACCGCAGCGGGCGCAGACCGAAGTACTCCGTGGCGACGATGACATCGCCCCGGCCGCCCTCTACGGTTTCGTAGTGTGACCGAACCTGTCCACGTCCCGACCCTCGGGGCCCGCGTGCGCCGCGTCCTGCTGCCGGTGCTGCTGGCCGTGTTCTCGGTGGTGGGGTCGTTCGGCGCGTCACGTGGTCAGACCGACCGCCACGAGCCGGACTGGTTCATGGTGGTCCTGCTGCTGGTCGGCGCGCTGTCCCTGTACTGGCTGCGCACCAGGCCGATCCCGGTGCTGTGGGCAACTGTCGTCTCGACGCTGATCTACATGCTCCGCGAGTACCCGTGGGGCCCCGTCGTGTTCGCGTTCGTGATCGCGGTGTTCACCACGATCCGGCTCGGTCACCGGATGGCGGGCTGGGTCGGGCTGATCACGCTGTACGTCGGACATGTCGGCGGACGGATGATCCTCGGCATCAACGAGCAGGGCGTGTACCAGGTCCTGCTCGTCGGCACGTGCTTCTGCGTGCTCGGGTTCCTCGCCGAACTGTTCCGCGCCCATCGGGACCGCGTCATGGCGGCCGCGCGGACCCGGGAAGAGGAGGAGCTGCGCCGAGCCGGCGAGGAACGCCTGCGGATCGCGCAGGAGCTCCACGACGTCGTGGCGCACCACATCTCGCTCATCAACGTCCAGGCGTCGACTGCACTGCACCTGGTCGACCGGCAGCCCGAGCAGGCCGCTCCGGCGCTCTCCGCGATCAAGGACGCGAGCAAGGAGGCCCTGGTCGAGCTGCGGTCGATCGTCGGCGTACTGCGTCAGTCCGACGAGTCCGCGCCCCGTACGCCGGTGGCCGGCCTCGATCACCTGGACCACCTGATCAGCCGTACCGAGAGGGCCGGGCTCGAGGTGCACAAGATCGTTCACGGCGAGCCGCGGCCGCTGCCGAGCGGGCTCGACCGGGCGGCGTTCCGCATCGTCCAGGAGTCGCTGACGAACGTCGTACGGCATGCGCGCGCGACGTCGGCGACGGTTCGGATCCAGTACGGCGAGCAGACGCTGGTGCTGCAGATCGACGACAACGGCGATTGCCTGACCGCGGCGCCGCAGGAAGGCAACGGCATCTCCGGCATGCGTGAGCGTGCGACCGCGCTCGGCGGCACGCTGACCGCGAACTGCACACCGGCCGGCGGCCTGCGGATCACGGCGACCTTGCCCCTGTAGGTTTCCTGTGAAATCCGGCGCCCGTCCGACGTCGCACGGAGCGGATTCACAGAGTTCTCTCAGAACCTCCCGGTAGGCACTCAGATCCACCCGTCAGGCTGCGAAGCATGACAAGGATCGAAGTGCGAGGGCTGACCAAGCGGTACGGCGCTGACGTCGTCGTGGACGACCTATCGTTCTCCGTCGAACCGGGGCAGGTGACCGGGTTCCTCGGGCCCAACGGCGCGGGCAAGTCCACCACCATGAAGATGATCATCGGGCTGGCCGCGCCGACCCGAGGCACCGTGACGGTCGGCGGCCGGCGTTATCAGGACCTGGCGGTGCCGCTGACGGAGGTTGGCGCGCTGCTCGACGCGAGTGCGGTGCACGGCGCGCGGACGGCGTACGACCATCTGCTGGCGCTTGCCGTGAGCAACGGTCTCTCCCGGCGCCGGGTTGACGAGGTGCTCGTCCGGACCGGGCTGGAAGGTGTGGCCGGGAGACGGGCCGGCGGGTTCTCGCTCGGGATGCGGCAGCGGCTCGGGATCGCGGCGACGCTGCTCGGTGATCCGGACGTCCTGATCTTCGACGAACCCGTGAACGGGCTCGATCCCGAAGGAATCCGGTGGATCCGCGACTTCATGCGCTCGCTGGCGGCCGAGGGACGGGCGGTGCTGGTGTCGAGCCATCTGATGAGCGAGATGGCGCAGACAGCGGACCACCTGGTGGTCATCGGTCGCGGCCGGTTGATCGCCGACATGGGGATGGCCGAGCTGATGCACGCGAACGGCGACGGCACGGTTCTCGTCCGGGCTGGTGAGCCGCTCGCCCACCACCTGACCGCTGCGGGCGGCACCGTCCGGGACGGGCTCGAAGGCGGGCTGGTCGTGTCCGGTCTGTCGGGTGAGGAGATCGGCAAGCTGGCGGCGTACCACGGGGTCGCGCTGAGCGAGCTCACACCACAGCGGGCGTCGCTGGAGGACGCGTTCATGGAGCTGACCAAGGAGAGCGTCGAGTACCAGGGTGCCGCCGTATGAACACGCTGCATGCCGAGTGGATCAAGCTTCGAAGCTTGCGCTCGACCTGGTACACGGTGGCCTGCCTGTTCGTGCTCGGGCTGGGCATCACCGGTCTGTCGATGAGCGGCGCGGGCACGGAGTACCGGGGTGGGACCGACGCGGACCGGGCTGCTTGGGACCCGACCAGTCAGAGCCTGAAGACATTCATCGTGGCCCAGTTGATCGTCGGGGTGCTCGGCATCCTGGTGGTGACGTCGGAGTTCGCGACCGGACTCATGCAGACGACACTCGCAGCCACCCCACAGCGGCATCGGCTGCTGGCCGCGAAGGCGATCGTGGCCACTGGGGTCGCCGCCGTGGCGGGGCAGGTGCTGATGTTCGTGTCGTTCTTCATCGGTCAGGCGCTGCTGGCCGGGCAGGACGTGCCGTACGCGCACCTCGGCGATCCTGGGGTCCTGAAAGCAGTGGTCGGCGGCGGGCTGTACCTGTCCGCGATCGCCTTGCTGGCCGTGGGTCTGGGAGCGATTCTGCGTGCGACGGCAGGGGCGCTTGCGACGCTGGTGGGGATCGTGTTCCTCGTTCCGGCGCTGGCGGGGCTCTTCCCGGACTGGCTGCAGGTGATCTTCGACTTCTGGCCGACGCTCGGAGCGGCCGCGATCTTCGGCACCGTGCCGGACGAGAGCTTCCCGCATCCCTGGCTGAATCTCGGCGGGCTGTGGCTCGGCGTCGCCGCTGTCCTGACCGCCGCGTTCGTCGTCTTCCGGCGACGAGACGTCTGACCGGATCCGTATTCTGGCGATCATGACTCGGCTGCTGGTGGTAGACGACGAGGCGACGGTGCGCGAACTGCTGTCCGCGACACTGCGGTTCGCCGGCTTCGACGTGATCTCGGCGGCGACCGCCGCCGAGGCGGTCGACGCCGCGGCCGAGGAAGCGCCGGACCTCGTGCTGCTCGACGTGATGCTGCCGGACATGGACGGATTCGAGGTGGTACGTCGCCTGCGCCCGACGCCGGTGCTGTTCCTGACGGCTCGCGACGGGCAGGCCGACAAGATCCAGGGCCTGTCGCTCGGTGCGGACGACTACGTGACGAAACCGTTCGACCTGGAGGAACTGATCGCGCGGATCCGCGCGGTCCTGCGCCGTACGACGGGCCGGCCGAGCGACGGCGTACTGACGGTCGGTCCACTCGCACTCGATGCCGAGGGCCACCAAGTGACGCGGGGTGGGAGTCCGCTGCGCATCTCCCCCACCGAGTTCCGGCTGCTGCACTACCTGATGGAGAACGCCGGGCGGGTGGTGTCCAAGGCGCAGATCCTCGAACGCGTCTGGCGATACGACTTCAACGGAGACACCAGCATCGTGGACACCTACATCTCGTACCTGCGCCGCAAGGTCGACGACCACGACCCGAAACTCATCCACACCGTGCACGGCATGGGCTACGTGATGCGGGCGCCGACATCGTGAAGCTATCGCTGCGCGCCAGATTGCTGCTGCTCACGACCGGTCTGCTGCTCGCCGGGATGACGCTGATCAGCGCTGTCGTGTCGAGTCAGCTGACCAGGTACCAGCTCGATCGGCTTGACAGTCAGCTCCGCTCGTTCACCGAGATCGTCGCGAAGGTGGCGCCGAGCGGGCCGGACCGCGAACAGCCGGCCCGACCAGAGCTCCTCGATCCCGCGCTGGATCTGATCGGTGCGCCGTACCTCGCGTATCTCGGCCCGGACGGGTCGATCGTGGGCACGCTGCGCTCGTCCCGCGTGGATGCCGCGTCCTTTCCCACGGACGACGAGCTCCGATCGTTGCCGATCGACGGCTCGGCCGGCGTGTTGCAGGCGGCCGACCATGAGGGCCGGTGGCGCGCGGTCGCCCGACCGGCGGTCGGCTGGAACGGGACAGTGATCGCGGCCGCGCCGCTCACCGAGGCCGATGCCACCATCGCCAGGCTCCGGACCACCAGCCTGATCAGCGGAGCCGCGCTGCTCGTCCTACTCACGGCGATCGGCTGGTGGGCGCTCGGACGCGGACTGCGTCCGCTGCGCCGGATCGAAAACACGGCTGCCGCGATCGCGGACGGCGACCTGACGCAGCGCGTGCCCGGACTGGCCGCGCCCGGCACCGAGATCGGTCATCTGGCCTCGTCGCTGAACACGATGCTCGGCCAGCTGGAGCAGGCGTTCGCGGACCGGGCCGCGGCCGAGTCCCGGATGCGGGTGTTCCTCGCCGACGTCAGCCATGAGCTGCGGACGCCGCTCGTCGGCATCAAGGGTTCGACCGAGCTGTACCGGATGGGCGGATCCGATGTCGACGAGGCCATGGGCCGCATCGACCGCGAAGCCACTCGGCTGACCGAGCTGACCCAGCACCTGCTCCTGCTCGCACAGCTCGACGAGGCGCCCGAAGGACAGCTCGACCGCGCACCGATGGATCTGCGGACGATCGCGAACGACGCGCGGCACGACGTCCGCGCGCTGGATCCGTCCCGGCCGGTCGCCCTCACCGGGCCGCAGACTCGCCATCCGCCCGGTCCGGCTCCTGTGCACGGTGACGAGGATCGGCTCCGGCAGGTCATCACCAACCTGGTGGGGAACGCGATCGCCCACACCCCACCCGGTACGCCCGTCACGATCAGAGCCGGAACGATCGGCGACCAGGCGATCCTGTTCGTCGAGGACGACGGTCCCGGCATGACCGACGAGCAGGCGGATCGGGTGTTCGACCGGTTCTATCGCGCTGACCGAGCCCGCAAGCACTCGGCCGGCGCCGGGACGGGTCTCGGGCTGGCGATCGCACGGTCGATAGCGCGAGCACACGGCGGCGACGTCGTACTAGACACCGCCGTCGGTGCGGGCGCGTCGTTCCAGTTGTGGTTGCCGGTGCTAGGGCAGGCGGACGTGGGACGGGTTCAGCTCGGCGACACTGGAGACGCCGAGTAGGGCCATCGTGCGGCGTACCTCCTTGGTGAGGATGTCCGCGGCGCGGGCGACGCCGCGCTGGCCGCCCGCCATCAGGCCGTACAGGTACGCGCGGCCGACCAGGCAGGCGTCGGCGCCGAGCGCGATCGCGGCGACGATGTCGGCGCCGGACATGATGCCGGTGTCGAGGTAGATCTCCGCATCGCTTCCGACCGCCTTACGGACCTCCGGGAGGATGCGCAGCGGTGTCGGCGCGCGGTCCAGCTGACGACCGCCGTGGTTGGACAGCACGACCGCGTCGGCGCCCGCGTCGACCACCCGGCGCGCGTCCCCGACGGTCTGGATGCCCTTCACGATCAGCGGGCCGTCCCAGATCGAGCGCAGCCAGTTCAGGTCGTCGATCGTCATCGTCGGGTCGAACAGCTTGTCGAGCAGCTCGGCGACCGTGCCGTCCCACGTGGACAGCGACGCGAACGTCAGCGGTCGCGTGGTGAGCAGGTTCGCCCACCAGGCCGGGTGCAGGGAGGCGTCCAGGACGGTCTTCGCGGTCAGCGACGGCGGGATCGTGAAGCCGTTGCGGACGTCGCGGAGACGAGCGCCGGCGACCGGTACGTCGACGGTCAGCATCAGCGCCTCGTACCCGGCGGCGGCCGACCGCTTCACCAGGTCCTCACCGGCCGTGCGGTCCTTCCACACGTACAGCTGGAACCACTTGCGCGCGTTCGGCGCCGCGGCCGCCACGTCCTCGATCGAGGTGGTGCCCATCGTCGACAACGCGTACGGGATGCCGACCTGCTCGGCGACCTTCACGACCGCGCTCTCGCCCTCGTGGTTCATCATCCGGGTGAACCCGGTCGGCGCGAACGCGAACGGCAGCTCGGAGCGGCCGCCGAGGATCGACGTCCCGAGATCGATGTCCGACACGTCGCGCAGGATCGACGGCTGCAACTCCATCTCGGCGAACAGCCGGCGGGCGCGGCGCAGACTGATCTCCGCCTCGGCAGCGCCGTCGGTGTAGTCGAACACCGAGCGCGGCGTCCGGCGCTTCGCGATCGCCCGCAGGTCCGCGATCGTCAGCGCCTTGTCCAGCCGACGCTCGGTCGGGTTCACCGTGACCGGCTTCGGCCGCAGCAGCGGCTTCAACTCGGACCATTTGGGCAACTGGCGATCGGTCATCACAACTCCCGGCTGAATCTGTGGTCGGACCACACCCTATCCTGTGGTCCGACCACACCGGTAGGGTCGTCCACATGAAGAACTACGAGCTGGTCCTGCATCGGGTCGAGGCCGACCTGGCGGCGGGGCGGCTGCGGATCGGCGGGCGCCTGCCGGGTGAGCGGACGCTGGCCGAGCAGCTCGGGATCAGCCGGCCGTCGGTACGGGAGGCGGTCCGGGTGCTGGAGGCGATGGGCGTGGTGCGGACCGCGACCGGATCCGGCCCGGAGGCGGGTGCGGTGATCGTGGCGGAGCCGGTGTCGCCGCTGACCGCCGTACTGCGGTTGCATCTGGCAACCAATCACCTGCCGATGGGCGACGTCGTGCAGACCCGTCTGCTGCTGGAGTCCTGGTCCGCGCGGGAGGCGGCGGCGCGGGAACTCGGGGCGGGCGAGCTGAAGGTCGCGGAGGAACTGCTGGACCGGATGGACGACGCCGGGTTGTCGCCGGAGGAGTTCCATCTGCTCGACGCGGAGTTCCACGTCGCGCTGTCCGGACTCGCCGGGAACGTGCTGATCGCCGCGGTGATGACGTCGTTGCGGTCGGCGATCCACGGGTACGTGCTGGCCGCCGTACCCAACCTGCCGGACTGGGAGGCGACGGCGGTCGGGCTGCGCTCCGAGCACCGGGCGATCCTGGCCGCGGTGCGGGGCGGTGAGCCGGAGCACGCGGCCGAACTCGTGACCGCGCACATCCGGGGTTTCTATCAGGCGGCTCAGTTAACACCGTTCGGCGGCACTCAACGCGGTGCGGCGGAGGCCGAGGATGACGATCGCGCCGACGACGAGGTGAAGTGACGCGAGGCCGAGTTTGGCCCCCGCGCCGATGCCGTTGGTCAGCGGGCTGCCGAGTGACGTGACGCAGACGATGGTGGCGACGACGGTCCAGATGTTGCGGGCGCGCGGCGTACGGCGCTCCAGGATCGAGAGCAGGCCCCAGCCGGCGAAGGCCACGAAGATCGTCGAGACGACGACGGCGATCGCGCCGATGTGTTGAGTGCCGCCCTGGCGGGCCTCCAGGGTGAGGCCCGCGAGCGGGGCGAGGATCGCCCAGTCCGCCAGCGCCGCCAGCGCGGCGACCCCGACGACCGCCAGACGGCTCCGCCCGGGGACGCGGCGCGGCGCCTGGGTTTGGGGGGCGGGGTGCTGGTTGGTCGAGTTCTGCATCAGGTGCTCCTGGGGTGATGGGTTGTGGGATCACCTTGCTGCGGAGGAGGAGTCCGGGGCATCGGCCGGGGAGCTGGGGTGGGGCGGCCGGAAGTCTGCGGGGGTTCGACTTTGGTCGGTGGTGGGAATCGCCCACGGCCGCCTAGTCTCGGCGGCATGGAGGAGTTGTGCGCGCCGCAGAAGCCGTCGAAGTGGGTGGAGGTCGTCGCGACCGGCGCGATCGGTGTGCTGGTCGCGATGACGATCATCGGGCGGATGTCCGACCCGGAGCACCGGCAGTTCCTGCTGCTCGACATCGCGGTCGGTCTCGTCTCCGTCGCGTTGATCCCGGTGGTGGTCCGCCGCCCGGTGCACGGCGCGATCGCCCTGGCCGTGCTGGCGATCCTCTCCCCCGCCGCGACGCCGCCGTCGACCGTCGGCACGCTGAGCGTCGCGATGCGCCGACCACTGCGTATGGCGATCCTGGTCGCCGCCCTCGGTACCGGAGCACATCTGATTCAGGGCCTGTGGCAACCGATCCACGGTCTGCCGTTCCTGTGGTTCGCTGTGCTGGACGTGGTCGTGCACGCCGCGTTGCTCGGTTGGGGGCAGGGCGCTCAGGCGCGGCAGCAGTTGCTCGAGTCGCTGCGGGAGCGGGCCCGGCGTGCGGAGGCCGAGCAGGGGCGCCGGGTCGCCGAGGCGCGGTCCAACGAGCGCACCAAGATGGCGCGCGAGATGCACGACGTACTCGCCCATCGGTTGTCGTTGCTCGCGACGTACGCCGGTGCGCTCGAGTACCGGCCGGACTCGTCGCCGGAGAAGCTGGCCAAGGCGGCCGGCGTGATCCGTACCGGCGTACACCAGGCGCTCGACGAGCTGCGCGAAGTGATCAACGTTCTGCGTGACGAGGAGGTGTACGAAGGGCGGCCGCAGCCGACGTTCGGGGATCTGCGCGCGCTGGTCGAGGAGTCGCGGGAGGCGGGTACGACGATCGCGTACGACGACCAGGTGGCGGACCCGGAGTCGTTGCCGCCGGCCACCGGCAGGACGGCGTACCGGGTCGTGCAGGAAGGACTGACGAACGCTCGCAAGCACGCGGCAGGGCATCCGGTGACCGTGCTGGTGGCTGGAATGGCCGGCGACAGGCTGCGGATCGAGCTGACGAACCCGGCGTCGAACGGTACGCCGCTGGCGCCCGGCAGCGGGACCGGGCTGGTCGGGCTCACCGAGCGCGTGCAGCTCGCGGGCGGCACGCTGGACCACGGGCGGGTGCCCGGTGGCGGGTTCCGGCTGGAGGCCTCGCTACCGTGGCCCTCATGATCCGGGTGCTGGTGGTGGACGACGACGCGTTGGTCAGGGCCAGCCTCGAGATGATGCTCGACGGCGCGAACGGGATCTCCGTGGTCGGCCAGGCCGCCGACGGGGACGAGGTACCGGCCGCGGTCGACGCGCATTTCCCGGACATCGTGCTGATGGACCTGCGGATGCCGCGCGTGGACGGCATCGTCGCGACGCGGCGGGTGCGGGCGCGGGCGAATCCGCCCGAGGTCGTGGTGCTCACCACCTTCGACACCGACGAGAACGTCCTGCACGCGCTCCGCGCCGGGGCGAGCGGATTCCTGCTGAAGGACACGCCGCCGGCGCAGATCGTCGACGCCGTCCGACGGGTCGCGGCCGGTGACCCGATCCTGTCGCCGGCGATCACGCGGCGACTGATGGACCGCGCCGCCACGCAGGCCGATGCGCACACGATTGCGCAGGCGAAGCTGCAGCGGTTGTCGCCGCGGGAGTACGACGTGATGCTCGCGGTCGCGCAGGGCAAGGCGAACGCGCAGATCGGTACCGAGCTGTACATGAGCCTGGCGACGGTCAAGGCGCACATCTCGCACATCCTCACCAAGCTGGAGCTCGGGAACCGCACCCAGATCGCATTGCTCGCTCATGACGCGGGGCTCGCATAAGCTCCCTCGCATGATTCGGGTGTTGTTGGCAGACGATCAGGCGTTGGTGCGGGCCGGGTTCCGGTCGTTGCTGAACGCCGAGGACGACATCACGGTGATCGGCGAGGTCCCGGACGGCGCCGAGGCGGTCGCGGTCGCGCGGCGGGAGAAGCCGGACGTCGTACTGATGGACATCCGGATGCCGGGGACGGACGGGCTGGAGGCGACGCGGCAGATCGGGGCGGATCCCGAGCTGGCCGACGTCCATGTGGTGATCCTGACGACGTTCGACCTCGACGAGTACGTGTTCGAGGCGCTGCGGGTCGGGGCCAGCGGGTTTCTCGTGAAGGACACCGAGCCGGTCGAGCTGCTGCAGGCCGTACGGGTGGTGGCGCGCGGTGACGCGCTGCTGTCGCCTGGGGTGACGCGGAGGCTGGTGGCGGAGTTCGCGTCGCGGTCCCGGCAACCGCATGCGAGCAAGGAACTCGACGTACTCACGGAACGCGAGAAGGAGATCGTCGCGCTGGTCGGCGAAGGCCTGTCGAACGACGAGATCGCCGAGCGCCTCGTACTGAGCCCAGCGACCGCGAAAACCCACGTCAGCCGCGCGATGATCAAACTCGGCGTCCGCGACCGCGCCCAACTCGTCGTACTCGCCTACCAAACGGGCCTGGTCCGCCCCGGCTGGCTGGGTTGACCTTCGAGCCGCTCGAACCCAGAGGATGCTCGCATGATGCACCTCGAGGAGATCACAGCGGCAGTCGAACTCGGTCGCACCGGGGACCGTGAAGCCGCACGTCAGCAGCTGACCGATCTGTGGAACGCAGCCCAAGACCCGCAAACCCGCTGCGCGATCGCGCACTACCTGGCCGACGTACAGGACGAGACCGAAGACGAACTCCGGTGGGACCTGCAGGCGCTGGAGGACGTGGAGGACGACGGCTGGCTTCCTTCGCTCCATCTGAACCTGGCTGACGACTACCGGCGGCTCGGGCAGGTCGAGCTGGCGCAGGAGCAGCTCGCAGCAGCTCGTGCGCATCTCCCAGGACTGCCGGACGGCGCGTACGGCGAGGTGATTCGGGCCGGGCTCGAGCACGTCGCGGAGGCTCTCGCGGCGGGGAGTGTGCAACGGCTGGAGACCAGCCCCAGTAGCTGAGTACTCCGGTGGGGGTAGGTGGGGTCACTCCCCCGAGGCGACGCGCCCGGTGGGGTCTGAGCGACACGCTCTAGGTATGGATGCATTGGTTGAGGTCAGTGGGCTGACGAAGAGGTACGGCGGCACCTTGGCGGTTGATGGTGTCGATCTGAAGGTCTTGCCGGGTGAGGTGTACGGCTTTCTCGGGCCGAACGGAGCCGGGAAGACGACGACGCTCCGGATCCTGACCGGGCTGATCGCGCCGACGAGTGGGACGGTGCGGGTGCTGGGCGGGCGGCCGGGCGATGCCGCGGTGCTCAAAGGAACCGGGTCGATGATCGAGTCGCCGGCGTTCTACCCGTACCTGTCGGGGCTCGACAACCTGCGGCTGCTCGCCGAGTACGCCGGGGTGTCGCGGCAGCGGATCGACGAGGTGCTGGAGCTCGTCGATCTGACCGATCGCGCGAAGGACCGGTTCTCGACGTACTCCCTGGGGATGAAGCAGCGCCTCGGGGTCGCGGCCGCGCTCCTCAAGGACCCGGAGCTGGTGATCCTCGACGAGCCGACGAACGGCCTCGACCCGGCCGGGATGCGCGACATGCGCCGGCTGATCCGCGAGCTCGGCACCGAAGGCCGGACCGTACTGCTGTCCAGCCACCTGCTCGGCGAGGTGCAGCAGATCTGCGACCGGGTCGGCATCATCAACGCCGGCCGGATGGTTGCCGAGCACAACGTCGACGAGCTGCGCGGCGAGCAGGAACTCGTCGTCCGGGCGACGCCGAAGGACACGGCCCAGGCGATCCTGACCCGCTTCGGCAGCGTCCACCAGTACGACGACACGCTGCGGGTGCAGGTGGATCCGGCGCAGGCCGCCGAGGTGAACCGCGTCCTCGTCGAGGCCGGGATCGCGGTCTCCGAACTGCACACCACCGAACGGGCTCTCGAAGACATCTTCTTCGAGCTCACGACCGAGCTGTCAACTGGGGAGGAGAAGACCGATGTTGGGTAGCTACCGAGCCGAGCTGCTGAAGCTCCGCAAGCGTTCCGCGGTCTGGGTGCTGTTCGGCGCCGGTCTGGTCCTGAGCCTGATCTTCGGCTACCTGCTGCCGTACCTGGGCTACGCGACCGGCGACGAGAACCCGCAGACCGACGGCGTACCGCGCGCCGAGATCCTCCGCGGCATGCTCCCCGAGCGGATCATGGACAACACGATCGGCGGGTACCCGATCTTCGCCGGCGCGCTCGCGCTCGTCCTGGGCGCGATCGTGATCGGCGGCGAGTACACCTGGGGAACGCTGAAGACCGTCCTCACCCAACGCCCGCGACGGCTGACGATCCTCGGCGCCCAGTTCCTGGCGCTGGGCACGATGATCGCGCTCTGGGTGCTCGGCATCTTCGCCGCCTGCGTACTCTGCAGCGTCGGCATCGCCGCGGCCGAAGACGGCTCGATGAGCTGGCCCGGCGTCGGCGATCTCCTGCAAGGACTCGCGGGCGGTTGGCTGGTCCTGATGATGTGGTGCCTGGCCGGGGCCGTCCTGGCCGTTGCCTTCCGCAACGTCGCGCTGCCGATCGGGCTCGGCGTGGTCTGGATCCTCGGCATCGAGACGCTGCTGGCCGGCGTCGTGAGCAGCCTGCTGCCGGGCCTGAAATGGCTCGCCAACATCCTGCCCGGCACCAACGCCGGCTCCCTCGTCTTCAGCGTCACCGGAATGGCAGCAGCCGACGCCCCACCAGGAGTACGCGACGCGGTCAGCGGCGACCGAGCCCTCCTGACCCTGCTCGCCTACTGCGCGATCTTCGCCGTCCTGGCAGCCTGGACGACCCGCCGCCGCGACGTCACCTGATGCCGGCGTGGACCAGCGCTAGTTCGCAGAACATGGCGTTGGCCCAAGAGAACCATTCGCGGGTGAATTTGCGGGGGTCGTCGACGTCGAAGCCCTCGTGCATCTGGCCGGTGCCGCCGGTCGTGTCGCGGAGGAGTTCCAGGAGGTGCTGGCGCTCCTCCGCCGACGTACTCGAAATCCCCTGCACCGCAAGGGCGATGTGCCAGATGTAGCGCGGTGGGGTGTGGGGGCTGCCGATGCCGGCGGCTGCGGTTCCGCTGTAGTAGTACGGGTTCGCGGGGCTGAGCAGCAGCGAGCGTGTCGCGAGGTACGTCGGGTCGTCCGGGGCGGCGTACCCGGTGAGCGGGATCGACAGCAGGCTCGGCATGTTGGCGTCGTCCATCAGCAACGACTCTCCCAGCCCGTCCACCTCGTACGCGTAGACGCGACCGTGCGCCGGGTGCTCCACCGTGCCGTACGACGCGATCCCCTCGTCGATCTCGGCCTTCAGTTCCTTCGCGCGATCGGCCAGCGGCTCGTCCCGCAGGACCTCGGTCGCGATCTCCTGCAGGTACCCGAGCACCACCGACGCGAACATGTTCCCGGGCACGTTGAAGCCCAGCTCCGTCGCGTCGTCACTCGGCCGGAACGCACTCCACGACATCCCGGTCGGCCGCGTCAGCCGCCCCCGTCCTTCGCGGACGAGCGTGTCCGACGGGCGGTCGTCGTGGCGCTGGAAGCGGTACGGCGAACGCGCCTCATGGTCCTGCTCCACGGTCCACAGCTCGACGATCGCCTCCGCCGCGGCCCGGAACCGGTCGTCGATCACGTCCGCGCGGCCGGTGATCCGCCACAGCCGGTACGCCAGCTCGAGCGGGAAGCACAGCGAGTCGATCTCGTACTTGCGCTCCCACACCCACGGCGACATCTCGGTCTCGTCGGAGGTGTGCCCGGCGCCGTTCGCCTCCTTGTTGAAGGCGTTCGCGTACGGGTCCAGGACGACGTACTCGAGCTGCCGGTGCAGCACGCCGATCAGAACGTCCTGCAGACCCGGATCGTCCTTGCACAGCAGCAGGTACGGGCGGAGCTGCGCGGCCGAGTCCCGCAGCCACATCGCCGGGATGTCGCCGGTGAGGACGAACGTCGTACCGTCCGGAAGCCGCTCGCCGACGGCCGGGAGGTTGCCGGCCATCGAGCGCTGGAACATCTCCGCGATCACGTCGTCACCGGTGGCCTCGCGGACGGCCGCGGTGGCGCGGGCGAGGACCTCGGGGTCGATCATCACAACATCTACCTTTCAGCGGCAAGCTCGGGGACAAGGGAGGGGTTCGGGGAAAACATGCGGTCCAGGATCAGGCTGGCGGCGCCGATCGCGCCGACGTCCGCGCCGAGCGACGTACCCGTCACCTCGAACGGGTGCACCGCCGCCAGCAGGAAACGTCCTTCCAGCGCGGTGCGCACACGGTCATGCAGCACCGGGGCGAGCTGCTCCCAGTGCGGGCCGCCGAAGACGACGCGCTCCAGGTCGAGCAGGTTCGCGATGTCCTCGACCACTTTGGCGATCCGGTCCGCGAGCGTGGTGAGGATGTCCCGGGCGGCGCCCGGACCGCCGGCCTGCGCACACATCGAGGCAAAGGCCGCTTCCACCGCCAGCCGGTCGTCGAGGTCGATGCCTTCGGCAAGTACGCCGGCGCGAACCGCCTGCTCCACCAGGTACCTGGGCTGGCTGGCCTCGCCGACGCAGCCACGCCGCCCGCAGTAGCACAGCGGCCCGTCGGGGTCGACGATCACGTGACCGATCTCGCCGACGTTGCTCGACGAACCGCGGACCACCTCGTCACCGATCACCAGCCCGGCGCCGACACCCGTGCCGAGGTAGAAGAACACGAAGCTGCCGCCTTGACCGGCCCACTTCTCCGCTGACGCGGCGGCGGTCACGTCCTTGTCCAGGACGATCGGGAGACCGGTCCGCGCGCTCAACTCGTCGCGCAGCGGAACGAGATGCCAGGTCGAGAGGTTCGGCGGATCGACCACCACACCGCGTTCGACGTCGATCGGACCGGGCGCGGCGATCCCGACGCCGGTGACCCGGTCGCGCGGTGCGCCGGACGCGGCGATCACTTCCTCGATCGTCTTCGCGATGCCGTCGATGAGAAGACCGGGGTCGTCGGCGTACTGGTCGACCGGCCGCCGCGCGACCACCTCACCGGTGAGATCGAGCAGTACGACGGTGACGACGGACGGATCCAGATGCACGCCGACGGCGTACTGACCGGTGGGTTCGAGCTCGAGCAGGGTCCGTGGTTTGCCGAGACCGGCGCCGCGCAGCCGGCCGGCCTCACGGACCAGGCCGGCGTCGAGGAGGCGGCGCACGATGTTGGAGATCGCCTGACCGGACAGGCCGGTCGCCTCGGCCAGTTCGACGCGACTCAGCTGCTCGCTGCGGCGGATCGCGTCCAGCACCACGGCGTCGTTGAATCCCCCGACGCGATCGAGGTTCGTCCCCCGTCTAACCAATTGGATCCGCACCCCACGGTTGCGACCAGTCGTAACGAACGGTGCCGTCGCCCGCCCGCCACTCGTTCGGAGTGGTGTTGACGAGCCAGTCGACCGGCTCGATCCCCGAGGCGTCACCACCACTGAGCGCCAACCGTATACCGTCGCGCAACGCACGGTCCGTGCGCTCCGTCCGGGCGGCCGGATCGATCGACAGGAACAACGCCGTACCGGAGCGCGCGACGAGGTCGAGGAACCGTTCGTTCAGCTCCCACGGCGTCTGCGGTGTACAGGGAACGCAGTCGGCGTCGACGGTGAAGAACCGGTTGTGCTGCGGGAGCCGGAACGCGAGCGTGTTCACTCCCATCTTCCGGGTCCGCTCCCAGTCCCGGCCGGACGTGTCGTCGCCGGTCCGCTGGACGTCGACGAGCCCGGCGGCGAGGTGGCCGACGGTGTTGCAGCCGATCAGTACGACGTCCTCGGCCGCCGCGCGGATCTCGCGGTAGAACGCGAGGACGATCTCGGCGGTCGTGCGCGACGGGTCGTGGAACTGCCAGTCGCCGCTCGTGAGTTTCGACCCCATCGCGGGGCCGAACGCACCGAAGATGTCGAAGGTGCTGAAGTCGTGCTTCACGAGTTCGAAGCCCCAGGACCTGAAGCGTTCGAGGTCGGAGCGCACTGCCTCGAGAACCTGGGGGTGAGTGGGGTCGAGGGCGCGGCCCGGCCGGTGGTGCGGGACCCGCGAAGCCAGCGGCGACGGTTCACGGACCAGGAGCGGGCGGAACCACAGCCCCGGTCTCGCACCGATCGCCTTGATCGCGGCCGCCGTACCGGCCATGTCGTCGAACACTCCCGGCGTACCGCGGTCCCAGGGGCCGCCGGACGCGATACCGCCCGGGTACCAGCCGTCGTCGACGACGCTGAACGGCTTCACCGGGTGACCGTCGGCGAGCTCGACGATCGTCGACGCGTCCTTCAGAACGGCCTTCTCGTCGAAGTTCTCGCCGTACGCGTAGTACCAGTTGTTTGCCCCGACCACCGGCGCGGGCTCAGGTCGCGCCGGTAGTCGGGTGCTCAGGGAGGCGACCGCTGCGTGCAGGGTCTGCCAAGGGGTGCTGGCGTCCTCGAATCGTCGCACGACTGCTGCTGTCAGCGTACGACCGTCCAAAAGCGTGGGGCCGCCGCCGTTCCGCAGGTCGAGCCAGAGGGTGAAACCGTCACCGTCGACGGTCCACGAGCAGAACGCGTTCGGCTGCACGTCGACGCCCATACCGAACGTGCCTGCCGCCGAGTGGGCGAGGAAGTACCACGGCAGCAGACGCTCGGGTTGCTGGTGGCGCCACTGCAGGTCGCCGTACGAACGTTCCCACGCGTCGCCGAGGATCAGCGCGTCGCTCGGCAGCTTCTCCGACCACCGGAGCGCGACCCGGGAGATCCGCTCCGCCGTGACCTCCACGGCGCCGTCGTTCCAGTTGATCACGGCCCCGGCGCGCGCCGGAGCGACCAACTCTCCCGAGGGATCCACCTGGACGAAAACAGCGCTCGGTTCTCTCACGTGGCTCCCTCTGGGTTAATTTCCCCAGAGACTTTAGTTAGTGCTTCTCGGGCCGGTCAAGGCGGCGACCGCGGCCACGAGACGGTCGACGTCCGACTGGTCCGTGTACGGCGCGAGACCGGCGCGGATCGCACCGGCCGGGCCGAGACCGAGGTGGCGGGCGGGCTCGTACGCGTAGAACGAACCGGCCGGGGCGTTCACCCCTGCCTTCGCGAGGTGCTCGGCGACGCCTGCCGGGGTGTGACCATCGACAGTGAAGAGCAGGGTCGGCGTGCGGTGCGCGGCATGGCCGTAGAGGGTGACGCCGGGGATCGCCCTCAGGGCGGCCTCGAGGTTGTCGCGGAGCGCGTCCTCGTGTGCTTCGACGGCTCCGAGCGAGCTGATCAGGCGCTCGCGCCTCGTGTCGCCGCTGCCCGCGAGTCCGGCGATGAATTCGACTGCGGCGGTCGTGCCCGCGAGCAGCTCGTACGGCAGCGTCCCGAACTCGAAACGCTCCGGTACGACGTCCGTCGACGGCAGCAACTTGTCGGGCTTCAGCGTCTCGAGCAGTTCGGGCGCCGCGGTCAGTGCACCGAGATGCGGGCCGAAGAACTTGTACGGCGAGCAGACGTAGAAGTCGGCGTACCGCGCGTCGACCGGCGCGTGCGCGGTGAGGTGGACGCCGTCGACGTAGATCAGCGCCCCGGTCGCGTGCACCTGGTCGGCGATCCTCTGCGTGTCGGGGCGAGTGCCCAGGAGGTTGGACGCGGCGGTCACCGCGACCAGGCGGGTGCGGTCGGTGAGCAGCGGGGCGATGTCGTCCAGTTCGGAGGTCTCGGGGTCGAATCCGAGCCACTTGACCGTGGCGCCGGCGGCCTCGGCGGCCTGCACCCAGGGACGCACGTTCGCGTCATGGTCGAGGCGGCTGACAATCACCTCGTCGCCCGCGGACCAGGTCTTGGCGAGCGTGCGGGAGAAGTCGTAGGTGAGCTGCGTCATGCTGCGGCCGAACACGATCCCCTGCGCGGTGGTGCCGAGCAGATCGGCCATCGCCTGCCGGGCACCGACGACGATCTCGTCGGCCCGGCGCTCGGCGGCGGTCAGCTGACCGCGGTTGGCCAGCGCCGACGTCATGGTCCGCGCCACCGCATCGGCGACGGCCTGCGGGGTCTGCGAACCGCCGGGACCGTCGAAATGCGCCGCTCCCTCGTCGAGCGCGGGGAACTGCTTGCGGACGGCGACGACATCAAAGGCGCTGTCAAAGGCACTCATGCGCGTCATCCTCTCTCGCTCCTGACAGCCGACGCTACTGCCTGCCCGAATGCGGATATAAATGCGCGAACTGTCCGGGGAGTAGTGCAGGATGTCAGGAGTGAGCACCGTGACGACTCCTGACAGCACCGCGGCCCCGGTGCGGGCCTGGCTTCCCACCATGGTGGCGCTCGCCGCGATCTGGGGCTGCAGCTTCCTGTTCATCTCGGTCGGCGTCCGCGAGTTGCCGCCGCTCTACCTCGCGCTCGGACGGGTGATCGCGGGGTCCGTCGTACTGCTCGCGATCCTCGCCCTGAAGCGCGAGGCGCTGCCGCGGGACCCGAGGCTGTGGGCGCACTCGTTCGTGGTCGGGGCGATCGGCTCGGCGATCCCGTGGACGCTGTTCGGGTACGGCGAGGAGCGGATCCCGTCGCTGCTCGCGGGCATCTGGAACGGGATCACCCCGCTGGTCGTGCTGCCGATCGCGGTCCTGATCTTCCGGACCGAGAAGTTCTCGGCGCAACGCGGGGCCGGGCTGCTGATCGGGTTCGTGGGCATGCTCGTCGTCCTCGGGGCCTGGCAGGTGAACGCCGGAGCCGACCTGCTCGGCCAAGGACTGTGCATGCTGGCCGCGGTCTTCTACGGACTCGCGATCCCTTACCAGAAACGATTCCTGGCCGGTACGACGCTCTCGGGTACGGCGCTCTCGACCAGCTTGTTGCTGTGCGCAACGGTTCAGCTGGCCGTCGTCGCCCCACTGGTCACCGGACAGGCTCCCCCGGCGCCGTGGTCGCTGTCGGCCAAGGCGGTGCTGAGTGTTCTGGCCCTCGGCGCGCTCGGCAGCGGGCTCGCGTTCGTGCTCAACATGCGCAACATCCGGCTGATCGGCGCCAGCCGCTCGTCGATGGTCACGTACCTGATGCCGATCTTCTCGATCGTCGTCGGCGTCCTCGTCCTGCACGAACACATCACCTGGTACCAGCCCGTCGGCGGCCTCGTCGTACTCCTCGGCGTCGCCGTCTCCCAAGGTGTCCTCGGCAACTTCCGCCGCAAGATCCCTGTGGAAGCACCCGCCACCTAGGCCTGACGGAGGTTCGGTACGGCGGCGACGACCACCGCGACCAGTGCGAGCAGAGTGCCAGCGACGACCGGGGTGGTGACCGGCTTGTCGGCGACGGGCAGGAAGACGTCGATGAACAGGCTCGCGATCAACTGGCCGGCGATCGTGCCGAGGCCGAGCACGAACACGCCGACCACCCGGACGACGGCGGCCGCGGCGCTGATGAAGATGACGCCGCACGCGCCGCCGAGGTACAGCCAGGGCTCGCTCGGCAGGTGCCGTGGCGCGCCGCGGAGCGCCAGGTCGACGGCGAACACGATCAGCAGCGCGACGAATCCGACCAGGAAGTTCACCAGTCCGGCCGCGACCGCGCCGTACGCATCGGAGGAGGCGGCCCGCGCCACCCGCCCGTTGATGGCCTGCTGCACCGCACTGCCGACGCCGGCCAGCGCGGGGAGGATCGCCAGCATCAGACCGTCGGGGTGACTCAACTGCTCGGACACAGCCAGTGCGACCGCGACCAGTGCGATCAGGGCGCCGACGATCCGTACGGCGGTGAGCGGCTGCGGGCCGGCCGGACCGAACCCGAGGCGGTCGACGACCAGGCTGCTGATCGCCTGCCCGGCCACGCCCGCCACCAGGAACACCGCGACACCGATCACGGAGACGGTGATCGACTGCGTCGCGACGAGAAACGCGCCCGAGAGTCCGCCGAGACACTGCCACCAGCGCAGACCGCCGTACCCGCGCATCGGCCGCCGGACAGTGCGCCAGACCTTGACCACCCCATGGCGCACCGGAGGCACCACCGCCGACGCGACCAGCAGGATCAGCAGGCCGGAGCCGAACGAGATCAGCGCCGCGGAAACCCCGTCGCCGAGGATGCCGCCGAGCTCACCGTTCAGCCGTGACTGGACCGCTACCAGCATCCCGATCCCGAAGGCCGACGCGAGACCGACGACGTGGTGCCGCCGGGTCGAGGGTGCGGGACGGATGGCGGTCGTTGTCACGTCACTATCATGACCGTTCGGCCGATAGCGCCTGACGGCAGGTCCCCATATTTGAATGACAGCTCAGAATGACCGGCGGATCAGCGCCAGGTACATCGCGTCGGTGCCGTGCAGGTGCGGCCAGAGCTGGACATCCGGTCCGTCGCCCAAGTCCGGTACGCCGGGGAACAGCGGCCGTGCGTCCTCGAGGATCGCGTCGTCGCGGCGCCCCAGGACGGCGTCGACCACCGCGCGGGTCTCGTCGGGATGCGGCGAGCACGTGACGTACGCGACCACCCCACCCGGCCGGACCGACGTGATCGCCGAGTCGAGCAACGCCTCCTGGAGCGGCCGGAGTTCCTCGACATCTTCCGGCGTACGGCGCCAGCGCGCTTCCGGACGGCGGCGCAACGCACCCAGGCCACTGCACGGCACATCGGCCAGCACGCGGTCGAACGAACCCTCCGGCCAGGTCGGCTTCGTCCCGTCGCCGACCAGCACCTTGTGGTTGCCGGGGATCGCCCGCAGATTCTGGCGCACCAGCTCCGCGCGGTGTTTCAGCGGCTCCACAGCGGTCAGCTGACCGTCCTGCACGAGTGCCGCCAGCAGCGCGGACTTGCCGCCCGGCCCCGCACACAGGTCGAGCCAGTTCGCGTGGTCGCCGTCGACCTTCGCCGACGCCAGCGCGATCGCGACCAGCTGCGACCCTTCGTCCTGTACGCCGGCCCGCCCGGTCGCGACCGCCGCGATCCGGCCCGGATCACCACCGCCGTCGAGCACCGCGCCGTACGGCGACCACCGCGCCGCGACCGCACCGGCAGCCACCAACTCGTCCACGTCGGCCAGCCCAGGCCGAGCAACCAGCGTGACCCGAGGTGGTTCGTTGTCGGCAACCAGCAACCGCTCCAGCTCGTTCGCAGCCTCACCCGGCGGCGCGGCGCCCGGCCCAGCGGTCAGTGCACGGTCGAAGGACTCGATCACCCACCGCGGATGTGCTTCGGCGATCGCCAGGTAACCGAGGGGATCATCGTCCGGGTGCGGTGCGGTCGTGGAGATCCACTGGTCCAGCGAGCGCTGGCTGATCTTCCGGAGTACGGCGTTCACCAGGCCGGTGCGCTTCTGCCCGAGCTCGGACCGAGTCAGCGTGACCATCTCGTCGACCGCGGCGTACGAGTCCACCCGCATGTTGAGCAGCTGATGGGTGCCGAGGCGGAGCACGTCCAGGAGTTCGGGGTCGAGGTCCGCGAGTGGACGCGAGACGCACCGCGCCAGAAAGGCGTCGTACGTGCCCTGCCAGCGCAACGTGCCGTGCACCAGCTCGGTGCAGAACGCGGCGTCGCGCCCACCGAGCCGCGCGTCCCGGAGGGCCTTGTTGAGCGCGAGGTTCGCGTAGCCGCCCTCGGCGGTGACCTGCCGGATGACCTGGTACGCCACCCGCCGTACCGGATCCGGACGCCGCTGCGGCGCCCGATTACGCGCGTTCCGATCAGCCACCGAGGAGGTCCGCATCGGTGAGCCGGATGCCGCGCGCCCAGTCGGCCGCGGCCATCGGCTTCTTACCCTGCGGCTGGACCGTGACGAGCTCGACCGCCTTACTGCCGGTGCCGGTCTTCACACTCGACTTGGTCGCCTGCAGCTCGCCCGGCTTCAGCTCGTCGTCGGTCAGCCGTACGGCGAGGACCTTCAGCCGCTCGCCCCGGAACGTCGTCCACGCCCCGGGCGCCGGGTTGCAGCCGCGTACCAGCCGATCGACGCGCTGCGCCGGCGCGTTCAGGTCCAGCTCGGCGTCCTCGACCGTGAGTTTCGGCGCCAGCGTCACCCCGTCGGCCGGCTGCTCGCGGGCCTCCAGCACACCGGCTTCGATCCCGTCGAGCGTGTCGACGAGCAGCTTCGACCCGGACACCGCGAGCCGGTGCAGCAGATCACCGGACGTGTCCTCGGGACCGATCGGCTCGGTGAGTACGCCGTACACCGGGCCGGCGTCGAGCGCCTTCACGATCCGGAACGTACTCGCCCCGGCCACGTCGTCACCCGCGATGATCGAGTGCTGCACCGGCGCGGCCCCGCGCCACGCGGGCAGCACCGAGAAGTGCAGGTTGATCCAGCCGTGCCGCGGGATGTCGAGCGCCGCCTGCGGCAGCAGCCCGCCGTACGCGACGACCGGGCAGCAGTCCGGCGCGATCTCCCGCAGCCGGGCCAGGAACTCGGGGTCGCTCGGCTTGACCGGCTTCAGGATCTCGATCCCGCCGAGCTCCTCGGCGTACTGCGCGACCGGCGACGCCACGAGCTTGCGGCCGCGGCCGGCGGGCGCGTCCGGGCGGGTCACGACCCCGACCAGTTCGTGGCGGCTGGCAACGATCGCCTCGAGCGCGGTGACAGCTGGTTCCGGCGTACCGGCGAAGACGACTCTCACAGTCCGAATCCGTTCGTCGGGTGCGGCGAGACCTTGAGCTGCGGCGGGCCGCCCAGGCCGGACCAGTCGGACTCGCGGATCGCCTTCATCGCCTGCTTGCGGGTCTCGCGGTCGAGCCGGTCCACGAACAGGACGCCGTCCAGGTGGTCGGTCTCGTGCTGGATGCAGCGGGCGAGCAGGTCCGACCCCTCGATCACCACCGGGTCGCCGTACATGTTGAAACCCTTGGCGATCACCGACTGGGCGCGGCGGCAGTCGAACGTCAGGCCGGGGATCGACAGGCAGCCCTCGGGGCCGAACTGCTCCTCCAGCGACAGCGTCAGCTCCGGGTTGATCAGGTGCCCGAGCTCGCCCTCGACGTGGTACGTGAACACCCGCAGGCCGACGCCGATCTGCGGCGCGGCCAGACCCGATCCGGGCGCGTCCTGCATGGTGTCGGTGAGGTCCGCGACCAGGCGGCGCAGCTCGGCGTCGAAGTCGACGACCGGGTCGGCCTTGGTGATCAGCACAGGGTCGCCGAACAGGCGGATGGGTTGGACCGACACAGACTCTCCACAGCACTCCACGGACCTGGACCGGGCAAGTCTACGGGGCCTATCGGGCGGATTACCGACGGGAGGCCCCTCCCGTTTGTTGCCACAAGCACGTACTGTGGTCCCAGGCGTACCCTCAGTCACTGCCGTCACACGCCGCTCGGGAGACCCAATGCTCACAGCAGCACGGGGGGCAACTCTGATCCTCCTGGGTGCACTGCTCGCCCAGGCACCCCTCACCGCCCAGGCCTACCAACCACGCGAACCCGCCACACCTTTACCTACCGCACCACCCAGTGCTCCGCCCACTGCAACGCCTACCTCCACGGCTCCCAGTGATGGTGTGGCGAGGTCGTGGAGTGACGTGGTGCGGCAGGTCACGGAGAGCTCGCCGGGTGATGTGCAGCTCCGGTCGGCCGACACCTCGGCGCAGGCCGCCTCGATGCTCCGGTGCTTCAAGCTCGACACCGAGAACTACTGCCTCGGCCTCGGCTTCGTCAGCCAGGTGCCGACCGGCGCCCAGCGGCACGCCCTGATGACCGAGCCGACCCTGCGCGCCGCGGACGAGACCGGCACGGAGCAGGACAACACTGAGCAGGACAGCACCGAGCAGGACATCTCCACCGGTGATCTGACCCCGGCCGCGTTCGTCAAGGAGCGCGCCGCGCTGCCGAAGAGCCAGCGTGTCACCGCGGAACTCGACGAGATGCAAGCCGCCTGGAACGGCCGCGAGAAGGCCCGCGAACTCCGCGAACTCGCCGAAACCCAAACCCCACCGCCCAACCCGGAACCCACCCCCGAGGCTCCCCCGGCACCGACTCCGACATCAACGCCGACCAGGACTGCTCCTACCCTCGGTCCGTCCACTCCGGTGCCTTCGCCCCCGTCGACTCCGGTGGCGCCGGTGGTTGCGCCCGCTTCGGCGTACATCATGAAGGGCTTCCAGACCTCCCAGGAGAAGGGGTACTGGTGCGGTCCCGCGACCTTCCAGTCCATCGACTGGGCCGACGACAACCAGAAGGACACCCAGGCGTCCTGGGCGAAGGACCTCGGCTCGACCACGTCCGGTACGGCGATCTCCGCGATGGTGAAGCAGACGAACCTGAAGACCGCGTGGCCCAAGTCCGCCGGCACGTACATCGTGCAGAACGTCGCGAACTGGAACACGCAGACCTTCTTCACCGTGCACCAGAAGCACCTCGGCGTGTACAAGGCGCCGGTGATCGAGCACGTGCAGCTGCTGAAGCGGTACTTCCCGTACCTTGCCTTCAACCACAGTGGGCACTACCAGGTCGGCCGCGGCTACGACAAGGCGAAGGGCACGATCGCGATCTTCGAGGTGTTCAACGAGCGCCGCTTCAACAGCCGCGGCAACGTCACGGACGGACCGAAGAACATCCCCGCCAGCGCCCTGTTCAACGCCACCCTGGCCAACTCCTTCAAGAACATCGGGCTGTGATGCGTCGTCGTACGGTTGCCGTTGGCACCCTTCTGCTGCTGACCGTGGCGGGCTGCTCCTCCAACCCACCGGAGAGCAGTCCGGCACCCAGCAGCACTCCGACGCCAACGCCAACGCCGCCAGGAGACACCGGTACGGCGCTGCCCGCGTGGGCGAACGTCCTGCGGCAACCGGTCGACGGCCAGCACCTCGTCACCCAGCACCGCAAGTACGTCGTGACTCGGGGCAGCGACGAAGCCGGTACGACGACGATCGCGGACCGCGCCGGCAAGAGGGTCGTCGTACGGCATGTGCCCGCGACCGGCTTCGTCGCCCAGTCCCCCGTCGTGATCGACGACCGCTGGGCGCTGATCGAGGACATCCGCTCCGACGGTCCCGACCCGCAGATCAAGGTGCTGCGCTACGACCTCACGACGGGTAAGGCGACCGCTCCGACCGCGCTGCCGCCGGTGTCCGAACCGGAGATCGGCGCGTACGACGGGACGTTCGCGTACAGCTCGACGGACCCGAAGAACCGTTCCTGCCTGATCGTCGCCGAGCTCGCGACGCTGAAGTCCCGCACCGTCACCTGCGTCGCGGCCCCCGGTTACGTGGCCGATCCGGTGGTGTCGGCGGACACGGTGACGTTCAGCGAGATCATTGCGCCGGAGACCGCCCGCCGCTGCAAACGGATCCTGACCGCTCCGCTGGCCGGAGGCGCCGCCCAACCGGTGCCCGCAGCAACCAACTGCATCCAGTGGAGCGGCGCGACGGTGCGCGGTGCGACGGTGTGGTCCGAGGTCGGCGCCGCGGACCCGGACCAGTACCAGAGCAAGGCGTACGTCCGGGAGTCCGGCGACTCCCCCGCCCGCCCGCTCGGCACCGTCGTCACCGACACCATCCTTGCCTGCGGCAACTGGATCCTGTGGGAGACCAGGACGGTCGGTTCGAGCGGCGAGGAGACCTACCAGATCCACCGCTGGCGCTCCGGTCTCTCCACCCCACAACGGTTGTACGCCGCCGAACCCGGTGTCGCGCTCACGCCGATGACGTGCCAGGACAGCACCGTCTACGTCGAAGCGGCGTACCTCGCGAGCACCCCGACGTACACGGAAACAATCTCAGCCGCCCTCTGAGGCCAGCACCGCCGCGAGACCGTCCTGGAGGTCCTTGACGAAGTACTCCGGAACCTCCAGCGCCGGGAAGTGTCCGCCGGCCTCGGCCAGCCTCCAGCGGACGATCTGCCGGTAACGCTCCTGCGCCCACGGACGCGGGCACTTCTCGACGTCGCGGGGATAGGCAGTGATCGCCGACGGAACGTCCACCCGAAGGTCCGGGTCGAGCGAGTTGTGGCTCTCGTAGTAGATGCGGGCGGCCGAGGCACCGGTCCGTGTCAGCCAGTACAGCGTGACGTCGTCGAGAACCCGGTCTCTGGACATCGTCTCGAACGGGCTGTCCTCGGTGTCCGACCACTCGGCGAACTTGTCGAGGATCCAGGCAAGAAGCCCGACCGGCGAGTCGACGAGCGAGTAACCGATCGTCTGCGGCCGGGTCGCCTGCTGCTTCGCGTACGCCGCGCGGTGGCGCCAGAAGTCGTGGGTGTCCTCGGCCCATTCGCGCTCGACCGCCGTCAGCCCGTCCGTCGTCAACCCGGGCGGCCCCTCCGCGAACGTGGTGTGGATGCCGAGAACCTGCTTCGGGAACCTGCCACCGAGAACCGTGGTGATGTTGCCTCCCCAGTCGCCGCCGTGCGCCAGGAACTTGCCGTAGCCGAGCCTTCCCATCAGTTCCACCCAGGCGGCCGCGATCTTCTCGGTTCCCCACCCGGTGGTGGCCGGCCTGTCGCTGTACCCGAAGCCCGGCAGCGACGGGGCCACGACGTGAAACGCGGGCGCGTCGGCCTCCGTCGGATCTGCCAACTCGTCGATGACGTCGACGAACCGGACGATGCTGTCCGGCCAGCCGTGCGTCAGGATCAGCGGAGTGGCATCCGGGCGCGGGGACCGGCGGTGCAGGAAGTGGATTCCCAGGCCGTCGATGGTCGTGCGGAACTGGCCGATCCGGTGCAGGCGCTCTTCGAACGATCGCCAGTCGTACCCGGTGCGCCAGTAGTCCACGAGCTCGACAAGGTCGGCGAGCGGAACACCCTGAGCCCAGCGGCGCGGGCCGGGTTCGGCGCCAGAGACGGTCTCGGCCTCCGGCAGTCGCGCCGCGGCCAATCGCGCGCGCAGCTCGTCGAGGTCGGCGTCAGAAGCATGGGTTTCGAATGCCTGTACGTCGCTGGTCATGAGACCTCCCGGAACCGTCTTAGGTGGTTCCACCTTGTCATGCCTCGAGGCGGGTCGCAACCGGCTAAGGTGGTTCCATGCGTGATGGGTTCCCCGACTTCCGCCTCGGCAGCGTGCTGGCGACCAGCTTCACGGGCACGCTGTCGGAGCGTCACGGCACTGCGGTGGAGCGCATTCCCACGCCGCAGCGACTCGTCGACTGGCTGGCCGTGAGCGGGCTCGCCGTGGAGTCCTGCACGCCTGCGCAACTCGACCTCGCTCGGGAGCTGAGGGAGTCGATTCACGCCGCGGCGACGGCGGCCGCGATCCAGGACGCGCTTCCTGCGGCTGCGGTCCAGGTCATCAATGACCGCAGCGTTCAGGGTCGGGCCGCTGCGGTCCTGACGCCTGAGGGCGAGCGCCGATGGCAGCTTGGCTCAGCTTCTTCGGTTGAGGACGCGCTCAGCGTGATCGCCGCGGACGCGATCAGCATCATCGCCGGCGAACGTGACGGACGACTGGCGTTGTGCGCGTCACCGACCTGCCAGGCCGCCTTCTTCGACACCAGCCAGAGTCGCACCCGCAGATGGTGTGACATGAACACGTGCGGGAACCGCCAGAAGAAAGCGCGCTACCTCGCCAACCAGCGCGCTAGCGGCGGGCGTGCCGGATCTTCAGGCGGCCGAAGCCCATCACCCCGGTGATCCGGACCCGCGGACCGTCGCCGCTCGAGGCGCGCGGCGGCTTGTAGCGGGTGTCCTTCCACTCGGTGTGGACGGCGTCGAAGTCGACGACCGCGTCACGCGGCAGCGTGATCTTGACGCCGCCGTGCATCACGTTCAGGTCGATGTCGACGTCCCCGTGCTCGAACTGCGCCTGCGACAGGTCCAGCCGCACCCGCCCGTGCATGGACTCGACCTTCAGGTGCCGCGGCACCCGCCAGACGCCGCGCCGTACGATCCGGCCGGCCGAGGCGCCGATCGTCGCCGAGCGGCCCGGCTGCTCGACCGGTAGCGCGGCGACGGCGACCTCGAGATCCTGACGGGTTCTGGCAGCCAGGACCTGGTGCAACTGCTGCTCCAGCTCGTCGTGCGATAGGTATCCCCCGGTGTACGCCGCCTGCACGCGTTCCACCGCGGCGTTGCGGTCCACGTCCCCGATCGCGGGCGAGCGATCCTCTGGTACCGAAGTCACGCAATCACTGTAGTGGCAGGCCGCGTTCACGCAGTTGCGTCCGCAGGTCCGCGGCGCCGGTGAACACCTCGGCGTCGAGTCCGACCGCACGGGCGCCGTCGACGTTGTACGCCATGTCGTCGGTGTAGAACGTGCGGGCCGGGTCCAGCGCGAAGCGCTCGATCAGGATGCGGTAGATCTTCTCGTCCGGCTTCACCGTCTGCTCGACCCCGGACACCACCTCCCCGTCGAAGCGGGTGAGGATCGGGAACGCCTCCTTGGCGACCTCCCACTTCTCGCCGGAGAAGTTCGTCAACGCGTACGTCGGTACGCCGAGCGCCTGCAGCTCCGTGAGTACGGCGGCCGTGTCCTCGAACACGCCCTTGACCATCTTCAGCCAGCCGGTGTCGTACGCCTCGATCCACTCGGCGTGCTCCGGGTGCAGGCTGGTCAGCTCGGCGACTGCCTCCTCCCACGGACGGCCCTCGTCCTGCTGGTGGTTCCAGGCCGGCGTGGCCACGTTCGTCAGGAAGTGCGTCCGCTGCTCCTCGTCGGGGATCAGCTCGGCGTACAGGTACGTCGGGCTCCAGTCCAGGAGGACCCCGCCGATGTCGAAGACCACTGCGTCGATCGTCCGCTCACTCATACCGGCAACCCTACGAGACCCGGCGCGAACGGCGCGGCGGCTTTCACGGTGCGGAGGACCGGGACGGTCTCGATCGCGGTGATGTGCTCGATCGCGCCGACGCGTTCGGTCAGGTAGGTGTGCAGGGCGTTCGGACTCGCACAGATCGCCTGCGCGACGAGGTTGGTCCGGCCGGTCGTCGCGGCGACGAACCCCAGCTCGTCGTGCCCGGCCAGCGCGCGACCGACCGCGTCGAGGTGGGCGGGCGGCACGGACAACCACAACATCGCACTCGTGGTGAAGCCGAGCGCGCCCGGGTCGACGTCCACATCGAAGTAGATCGCACCAGTCCCCTGCAACTCCTCCATCCGCCGAGCAACGGTCGCCGCCGACCACCCCGTCCGCACCGCAAGCTCCGCATGCGTAGCCCGCCCATCCACCCCAAGCCCAGCCAGCAACTTCCGATCCCCAGCGTTGAGCACCACTTTCACCTCTCCCTCAGGCAGTCGGGGCCTTCGGAGCGCGCTCTCTTGAGCTGGGGTGAGGCTTTTGGCGCGGCCGCGCCAGGCGGTCGGCCCACCGACGTACAGATGCAGCAGGTAGTGGGCCGACACCGAGGTGATGCCGGCGGTTCGCGGGATGTCGTGCAGGAGGAGCGCGTTCCCGTCGGACTGGGTCGTGTGCACGATCGACACGATCTCCGTACCGCCGGACGCCAGCTTGATCCAGCTCGTGTCGGACCGCCGCGAAAGCGCCCCCGCCAGATCCTGCGCCGCATGCGGAACCGCGGTCAGCCGGAGCAGCCACTGCGACCGCCCCGCAAGCTGCGGATCCGGCAGACCGATGACCCGCAGCCCGGCCTCGGCCCGCAGCCGGTTGAACCGCCGCGCGACGGTCTGCGTGGACACGCCGAGCACCTCCCCGATCCGGCTGTACGGCGCCCTGCCGTCCAGCTGCAACGCATGCACCAGAGCCCGGTCGATCGCATCCACCATGTGACGATCATCGCGGCAGACGACCAAGGATGGAAGATTCCAGCAGAATCCGTCCGCTGAGTGGAAGATCATTCACCGCAAGCTGATGGTGATGCCATGACCAACAAACGATGGATCAGCCTGATCGCCCTCCTGGTCGCCGAGGCGATGAACCTGCTCGACGCGACGATCGTCCAAGTCGCGGCGCCAGTGATCCACACCGACCTCGGCGGCCACACCGCGGACATCCAGTGGTTCAGCGCGGCGTACACCTTGCCCTTCGCGGCCTTGCTGATCACCGGCGGCCGGCTCGGTGACCGCTTCGGCCGTCGGCGCATGTTCCGCGTCGGTGTAACAGTCTTCGTCCTGACGTCGGCCGCCTGCGCACTCGCGACGGCACCAGGCGAGCTGATCGGTTTCCGCGCGGTCCAAGGTGCCTCGGCCGCTCTGGTGATCCCGCAAACCATCGGCCTGATCAAGTCGAGCTTCACAGGCAGCGCTCTCTCGAAGGCGCTCGGCACGATCGGCCCGGTGATGGGCCTGGCCGGAATCTCAGGCCCGCTGCTCGGTGGGTTCATCACCGACGCCAGCTCCTGGCGAGTCGTCTTCCTCGTCAACGTCCCACTCGGTATCGCCGTACTCGCCCTGTCGCACCTCCTCCCCGAGTACGCATCGCCGCAGCCCCCACGGATCGACATCCTCGGCACCCTGTTGCTCACCTGCGGTACGGCGCTTGTCGTCTACCCGATCCTGCAGTCCCGCGACTGGTACCTGCTGGCGGCCGGAGTCGTCCTACTCGGACTGTGCCTGCTCCGGAAGAACGCGCGGCTGATCGAGACGAGCCTGTTCGCACACCGCGGATTCGCGCCCGCGTTGCTCACGTCGACGTTGTTCTTCGCGGTGACGAGCGGCCTGACCCTGGTCGTCGTACTGCATCAGCAGCTGACCTTGCACCACAGCGTGATGCGCTCGAGCCTCGCGTTGCTGCCGTGGTCCGCGGCCACCGGTATCGCGTCGCTCGTCGCCGGCCTGTGGCTGGTCACGCAACTCGGATCCCGCTTGATGTACGTCGGACTCGGCGTACTGCTCCTCGGTCTCGCGGCCGCGCCGTACGCGCTCCCGCCCGCGCTCGCCGTGGGCGGCGTCGGCGTCGGACTGTTCACGACCGCGTTCTTCACCGAGGCCCTGCACCGGGTCGGACCGCACGAGACCGGGTCGGCAGCCGGGCTGCTGAACGCGGTGCAGCAGTTCGGCGGGACGCTCGGGGTCGCGGCGTTCGGCTCGATCTTCCTACGGCACCCGGCGACACTCGACCGCGCGGTCTGGGTAGCGGTCGCGGTCGTGGTGGTGACGATCGCGACCGCTCACCTCATGCGGTCGCCGCGTTCGACTCGGCGCGGGCGTGCAACGCGGGAGCCAGCGAGTACTGGCCGATGAAGATCGCGACACCGAGCACGGCACAGCCGAGCCAGGTCGCGGTCGGACCGAGGTGTTCGAGGGCGTTGGTGCCGGCCAGCGGACCGATCACGGTACCGACGCCGAACGCCATACCGGACAGACCCATGTAGCGCCCGCGCAGGTCGATCGGTGCGAGATCGGCGAACACCGCGCCGATCACCGCGGCGAATCCGATCTCCCCGAGCGTCCACACCACGACCGACACCCCGTAGCCCCACCAGGTGTCCACGAGCGCTCCCAGACCGAACCCGAGCCCGACCACCAGCATCGAGCAGGCGAGCAGTTTCGGCCGGTCGAGCTTCGCCATCCAGCGGCCGAGGAACGGCTGGGCGAGCACGATCACCACGCCGTTGAGCGCGATCACGAGCCCGTACGTCCGCGACGAGAGCCCGTCGCCCGCCATCGCCAGCGGCAACGTCGAATAGCCCTGCATGTAGATGGTCGCGTAGCCGATCTGGATCAGGATCATCAGCAGGAACACCGTGTCACGCACGACCACCGGCAGCAGCGACCGCCCGGCCGAGTCGTCCGCGGGCGCCGGGCGGCTCTCCGGCACCATCGTCCAGATCACCAGACCGGCGATCACCGACGTGGCGGCGTTCACCCAGAACAGCAGGCCGTACCCGAAGGAGGCGAGCACGCCGGCGCTGACGGTCGAGACGGAGAAGCCGAGGTTGATCGCCCAGAACAGGAGGCCGTACGCGCGGACCCGCTCGGTCGGCTGCAGCAGATCCGCGACCGTCGCCTGGACCGCCGGGCGGAACAGGTCGCCCAGCAGGCCGACAAGGAAGGCGGTCACCCAGATCAGCACCATCGACCGGGCGGATCCGAGCAGGATCAGCGCGCCGCCGGTGCCGAAGAAGCAGATCAGCATTGTCACCCGGCGTCCGGCCCGGTCGGACAACCAGCCGCCGACGAGTTGCGCACAGACCGATCCGGCGCCGACCGCGGCCGCGACGGCACCCGCCGTACCCGCGGAGAGGAGGCGGTCCTGGGTCAGGTACAGCACCAGGAACGGTTGCACGAAGCTGCCGAGCCGGTTGACCAGCTGGCACACCCACAACGCCCAGAAGGCCCGCGGCAGTGCGGTAGGCGTGGGGTTGCCGACGGCGATTGCGCTCATGGGTCAACTGTCCAGGCCTGCGGCGGTGTTGTCGACGATTAGGCTCAGGGCTAATCTGGCCCGGTGATCACGATCAGGCTCACCGCCGGGGACATCGGGCGGATCCGGTTCGCGCTCTCGCCGGTCTGGGAGGCCGTGACGAGTGTGCGGGCGCTGAGCAACAACACCGCGCGCAGCGTGCACGGGCCGTGGCTGCAGAAGGTCCGGCCGACGATCGAGGGCGACGACCTGACGTTGCTCAGGGCCCTCATTCCGCCGGACGGCTACATCCCGGACTTCCTGACCCGGCCCCGCCGCGCCGGTCGACGAGTCTGGAGTCGGGCCTCGCCGCGATCGCCGCGACACCGCACGATCTGGTCGCCGCCGAGCTCCGGAAGTTGCACGCCGAGGACCCGGTGCTGCCCGCGCTGATCGCGCACCCGGCGAAGGCACTGGACCTGATCACCGCCGCGCTCGAGACATACTGGCGCCGGGCGATCGAGCCGGACTGGCGGCGGATGCGATCGCTGCTGCAGGAGGATCTCGCGTTCCGGCTGGACGAGCTGGCGAGCGGCGGGATCGAGCGGCTGTTCCGCAACCTGCATCCGTCCATCAAGTACGCCGGGGACCGCGTCGAGATCGACCGGCCGTTCTGCTGCGACGGCGAACCGATGACCGGGCAGGGTCTGCTGCTGGTGCCGTGCGTGTTCACCTGGCCGGCCGGCCTCGCCGTCACCGGCGCGCCGCACGTTCCGACCATCACCTACCCGCCGCGCGGCCTCGGCCGGCTGTGGGAGGACCGCCAGGACACCACGGACTCCCCTCTCGCCGACCTGGTCGGCCGCACCAGAGCCGCGATCGTCAGCCACCTCGACCTGCCGATGTCCACCACGCATCTCGCCCACCAGCTCGGCGTCACGGCCCCCACGCTCAGCGTCCATCTCAGCATCCTCCGCAACGCCGGCGTCGTCGCGTCCCGCCGCGACGGCCGCACCGTCCTCTATCACCGCACGTCGCTCGGCAGCCAACTGCTCTCCGCCTCCACAACACTCGCGACGACGGCATGACCAAGGACGGGAACTTCAAGAAGGTCGTACGGCGGCACGCCCAGGAGACCGGGCAGCGCTACACCGAGGCGCTCACCGACCTCGTGGGTCTGGGCGACCGCATCTACCACGAGCCGGACGCCGATCGGCTGCTCGCGCATCTTCGGAATCGCTACGGTATCGACGCGACCGCCGCGACGAAGCTCAGCGTGCACAAGACGTACGTGTTCCGCATCGACCGGAACGACGGCGACCCGTGGATCGCGCGCGCGTTCCCGCCCGCTCGGCCGCGCGCGGATGTCGAGGGCGACGCCGCGGTCCTGCGATTCCTCGAGCACCACGACTTCCCCGCGGAACGTCTCGCGGTCGACGACGCGGTGTCGGACTTCGACGGGAGCGCGGTGCTCGTCACCGAGTTCGTCGACAACACCCCGCTTCCGGACGGCGAGGGGTTCGCGATCATGGCCGATCTGCTCGGACGGCTGCACGCGCTGCCGTTCGACGAGTCGGTCAGCCGGCCGGGTGGAGCGAGCGGCGAGGACCCCCGCCGGATGGGAACGCCACGACAGGATCTGCTGGCCGGCTTGGCCTTTCTCGACGCCGTGGACACGAAGGTCGCGGCGGCCGATCGCGAGCGCTTCGAGTGGCTGCGCGACCAGGTGCGCTCCGCGGACGACGGCGACGGCCTGCCCGAGGGCCTGTTGCACGGCAACCTGCTGCACGCTCCCGATCACGCGGTGCTGGGCAAGAACGGGCCGGTGGCAATCAACTGGAAGGCGTCCGGGCGCGGACCGCGGCTGGCCGACCTCGCCTTCCTGCTGTGGGGAACCGGCAACTGGGCTCCCTCGCGAAGCACCAACCAGGAGCGTGTCGACGCCGTCGTCACGGCGTACCGCAAACACGTCGAGCTGACCGACGAGGAACTCGACCGGCTCGAAGGCGTGATGTACATCAGGCCGCTCTACCTGGTGTGCTTCGGCTACCGGCGCGACCTGCTCAAGGGCGTGCCGTTCGACGAATGGTGGTTCCTCGAGCCTTCGGAGTACTTCGCCTCCACCGCAGCCGCAACGAGAGCCGCGTTCCACCGCTAGCCGAAGCTCGGTGGGTCCACCTGGATCCGGACCGTGCCGGGGTTCTTCTTGGTGGTGCGCGCCGACTGGGATTCCTTGAGGGAGCGGACGAGCGTGGTCCCGTGGGCGCGGGGCGTGCGGACCACGGCCCGGACGGTTTCGTCGTCGAGGTCGACCGGCCCGAGGACCTCGAGGCCGGCGGACGGCGGCATCAGGTCGCGGAGGCGGGTGACGAGGTCGTTGACGGATTCGGCCGGGCCGGTGAGTTCGGCGAGTTTGGCGGCCGGGGCGAGCCGGGCGGTACGGCGTTCCTCGATCTCGCGGGCGGCGTACCCCTCGGGGCTCCAGCGCACGATCGCCTGCAGCGGCAGCGCCGACGGGTCGCCGACCAGGATCACCATCCCGCCGGCGCTTGCCGGACGGACCAGGGCGGCCGCGTTGAACCAACGACGTACCGCCTCCTCGGCCGCCCGGAGGTCGGGGCGGGCGAGCATCAGCCAGGTGTCGAGGAGCAGCGCCGCGCTGTACCCGCCCTCGGCGACCGGTTCAGCCCCCGGTGTGCTGACGACCAACGCCGGCGCGTCCGGTACGACATCGAGCACGTTGTCCCCGCCCGACGTACGCACCACGACCCCGGGGAACGCGCGCCCGAGTTCCTCCGCCGTACGACGTGCGCCGATGACCGCCGCACGCATCCGGGTGTCCCCGCACTCCGGGCACCGGTGATCCGCCGCCGGACGGCCGCACACACTGCAGCTCGCCGGCCCCGCTACCCCGGTACGGCGTAACGTCCCGCCACACGTGGAGCACCGCGAAGGCGCTCGGCACGTCTGGCACACCAAGCTCGGCAGGTACCCCGCCCGCGGCACCTGCACCAGCACCGGCCCGGTCCGCAGACCTTCACGCGCGATCTCGAACGCCCGGGACGGCAACCGCGCCGCGCGCGCCGACGGGTCGCGCGCCAGATCGATGTCCGACTCCCCCGCGATGTGCACCGACGGCGCCGCCGCCCGCGTCACCTTCCGGTCCGCGATCAGCTCGTGTGCGAACCCGGACTCCAGCAGGGCCGCCGCCTCCGCGGACCGTGCGTACCCACCGAGCAACGCCGCGCACTTCTGCCGGAACGCCCGCAGCAGCAGGACTTCCCGGGCATTCGGGTACGGCGCGCGCGGCTCGGCGTACGACTCGTCGCCGTCGTCCCACATCGCCACCAGCCCGAGATCCGTCACCGGAGCGAACGCCGCCGCCCGAGTCCCGATCACGACCCGCGCACGCCCGTGCAACGCGGACAGAAACGCCCGATAGCGGGCCGTCGGACCCAGATCCGCGGACAACGTGACGAACCCGGACTCCCCCAGCACCTCAGCGCACGCGGCCGCGAGTCGCTCGAGATCGCGCGCGTCCGGGGCCAGCAGCAGCGCGCCGCGACCGGACGCCGCGCACACCGCAGCGGCCTGAGCGAAGGCGAGCGGCCAATCAGCACCTGGTACGGCGGTCCAGACCGCCCTCGGCACCTCGCCCCGCTCGACGGCGTCCAGGAAGCCAGGGGGGTACGGCGACCACTCCGAGCGGGACGTCGACACCGGCGGGCGCGGCGGCTGATCGCAGCGCAACGACTCGCCCTCGACCTTCGCGTGCCGCGGCGGCACCGCGAGCCGCGTCACGTCCGCGAGCACCCCGGCATACCGATCGGCGACCGCCCGGCACAGGTCCGCGATCTCCGGCGTCAGCACCTGCTCGGGCGACACGACCTTGCGGAGCCGGACCAGCTTGCCGTCGTGGTCCGACGCATCGAGCCGCTCCAGCACGAACCCGTCGAGATCCTTGCCGGCGAACCGCACCTTCACCCGGGCACCGGGCTGCGCGGCCGCGGCCAGGTCGTCCGGCACGAGATAGTCGAACGGCCGGTCGAGATGCGGCAGCGAGACGTCGACCGCGATCCGGGCCACCGGCAACGTCGCGGTGATCTCGGCCGGTTCCTTGGTGCGGGACTTGCGAACGGTGTCACGCAGCAGCGTCAGCTGCTCCGGCGAATCTCCGTTCGATGTCACTGAGGAATGCTAGAGCAGCGGGCCGACAGTGCGCTGACGCACTGCCGACCCGCTGTGGACAACTACTTGCTGACCTACTTGCTGACCTACTTGCTGACCGCGGCCTTGAGGGCCTCGACGCGATCCGTGCGCTCCCAGGTGAAGTCCCCGCCGGTGCGGCCGAAGTGGCCGTTCCGCGCGGTCTGGGCGTAGATCGGCCGGAGCAGCTCGAGGTCCCGGATGATCGCGGCCGGCCGCAGGTCGAAGACCTCCCGGACCGCGTCGGCGATCTTGCCGACGTCGACCTTCTCGGTGCCGAACGTGTCGACGTAGAAACCGACCGGCGCGGCCTTGCCGATCGCGTACGCGACCTGGCACTCGACCCGGTCCGCGAGCCCGGCCGCGACGATGTTCTTCGCCACCCAGCGCATCGCGTACGCCGCCGACCGGTCCACCTTCGACGGGTCCTTGCCGGAGAACGCGCCACCACCGTGCCGCGCCATGCCGCCGTACGTGTCGATGATGATCTTCCGTCCGGTCAGCCCGGCGTCGCCCATCGGGCCGCCGATCTCGAACCGGCCGGTCGGGTTCACCAGCAGTTTGTAGTCGGCCGCGTCGATGTCGAACTGCTCGAGCACCGGGTCGACGACGTGCTTCTTGATGTCCGGGGTCAGCATCGACTCCAGGTTGATGTCCGCCGCGTGCTGGCTGGACACCACCACGGTGTCGATCCGGACCGCCTTGTCACCGTCGTACTCGACCGTGACCTGGGTCTTGCCGTCCGGCCGCAGGTACGCCAGGGTGCCGTTCTTACGGACCTCGGCGAGCCGCTCGGACAGCCGGTGCGCGATCGTGATCGGCAGCGGCATCAGCTCCGGCGTCTCGTTGGACGCGTAGCCGAACATCAGTCCCTGGTCGCCTGCCCCCTGCAGGTCCAGCGCGTCCTGGGACGCGTCCGAGCGCGTCTCGTACGCCGTGTCGACACCCTGCGCGATGTCCGGAGACTGGCTCCCGATCGCGACCTGCACCCCACAGGACGCGCCGTCGAAACCCTTCAGGGACGAGTCGTAGCCGATCTCGAGGATGCGCGACCGCACGATCCCCGGAATGTCGACGTACGCCGTCGTGGTGACCTCACCCGCGACGACGACCAGACCCGTGGTGATCAGGGTCTCGACCGCGACCCGGCTCTTCGGGTCCTCGGCCAGCAACGCGTCGAGGATGGAGTCGCTGATCTGGTCAGCGATCTTGTCCGGGTGACCTTCGGTCACGGACTCGGACGTGAAAAGGCGCCTCGCCACAGTTCTCCCTCGGATTCCTCTTGTGCCGCCCGGTTGCGCGTTGGCACAGCCGCACGATCCCCCCATGCACCGGCGGTTGGCGATGCATCTTGGGAAGTATGCCAGCAGTTTCCACCCGCGTCCCGGTGACGCTCCGAATTCATCCAGGATACGAGATTCCTGATCACATTCTGGACGATCGGTCCCGGTTCAGGCGTGCGGGCCGACCGTCACGTCGCCGAGTGTGAGCGACGGCGCACAACCAAGGATCGCAGCCAACCGGTCCACCTCGGCGTCCAGCAAGGTGCGGCGGCGCCGGTTCAGCGGGGTCAGCGCCTCGACCGTGACGTGGAGCTTCCGGCCGGTCTTCTTCTGGTGCCAGACACCGGCCACGACGCCGTCGACGAGCAGCAGCGGATAGTTCCCGGCCTGGCCGCGGGCGGTCGCCCGCTCGAACGCCTTCCCCGGGAAGAGCAGCTCGCGCGGGTAGCTGCCGACGCCGTACGCATCGAAGTACGGCAGCAGCCGGACGCCATCGGCGCGGTCGTCGGGGAACTCGTCGTCGCCGGGAGCGGCCCAGGCGGTCTGGCCGTTCAGCACGACCTGCGGCAGGTCATCGAAGTACGGCTTGACCGTGGTCGGCGTCGCCTTGAGCCAGCGGGCGAACTGCTGCGGGGTCGCCGGACCGTAGGAGTACAGGTACCGGTGCAGGAGCTCGGTGAGCGCCTTCTCCGCGGGCATCGGCTCGAACGGGCGGAGCCGATGCGGATTCGAGTACGTCGTGAGTCGGCCGCGCATCGGCCCGTGACAGAGGACGCCGGCATGCGCCGCGAGATAGACCGCCTGCCGCCAGCGGGCCCACGCGCCCTGGAACGCCGGGATCGTCGGCGTCCGCGCCCACTCACCGGTCCGCCGTACGACTTCCTCCGTGAGCTCGTCGACGGTCAGGTCGGCGTCGGCGAGTGCTTCACCGATCGCGGCCACGACCTGGTCGAGTTCGTCCGGGGTCATCCGGATCGGCTCCGGGTGCTGGCCGCCCCCCGGCAGCGCAGACAGAGCGGACAGCGCACCGGTCCACATCGGCAGGTCGTCGAGCGGCAGCAGGTGCACGGTCCCGCGCGGACCGAACGTCTTCACCAGCCCCTCGTCGCCCTGCACCGACTCCCGGTTCGCGCCGTCCACGCGCACTGCTACGGACACGTCCCCCGCCGCCGCGATCTGCGCATGCGCCCCGCACATCGCCCGGACGGCGTCCACCGGCGTCTCCGCGGCCTCGGTCAGGAAGTGCCGCCGCATCCGCCGCGCCACCACGGCCGTCCAGGTGATCTCCATACGCTCAGCCTAGGAGTGAAAGCGGACAGCTTCTGACCTCTGCAAAATCCGGAGCCGTTTGCGGCGAGGTGAGGCAAGCTGACGTCATGACCACGACCATCCGGACCGCGATCACCGACGCCGACTACGAAGCCTGGCGCGCGGTGCGGATCGCGGTGCTGCCGTACGAGCGCTGCCCGACCCTCGCCGAGCTGCGTGAACTCGACCGCCCCGGCCGGCTGATGGTGCTGGCCGAGGTCGATGGACAGGTGGTCGGCAGCGGGATGGCCGATCGTTCCGGCGACGGCGAGCGGGAAGCGCTGATGCCGCGGGTGCACCCGGATTTCCGCCGCCGCGGAGTGGGAACCGCCCTGGTGCGGGTGCTCGCGGAGCATGCCGTTGCCCAGGGCTACGACATGGCCGGGGCCAGTGTCGACGACGAGGAGTCCCGGCTGTTCGCGGAGCGGTTCGGCTTCAGGGAAGCGAATCGGGAGGTCGAACAGGTACGGCAGATCGGCGACGAGCCGTGGCCGGCGCCACCGACGGAGTACACGATCGTGTCGGTCGCCGAACGCCCGGAGCTGTGGGCCGCGGCCTACCACCAGGTCGCCTTGCCGACCTTCCCGGACATGGACCATCCCAGCGCGCTGAAGGTTTCCGCGGAGGAGTGGGAGAAGGAGTGGATCAACGATCCGGCCGCGATGTTCGTCGCCGTCGCGGGTGACGAGGCGATCGGTGTGGCGGGCCTGATGCTCGACTCCGATCGCCCGGAACGCGCGGAGGTCGCCTACACCGCCGTACGCCGCGAGTGGCGTGGCAAGGCGGTCGCCGCGACCCTCAAGCGCACCAGCATGGCGTGGGCCGCCGACCACGGCATCACCGAGATCTACACCTGGACGCAACGCGGCAACGACGCAATGCGCCGCCTCAACGAACACCTCGGCTTCACCTACGGCATCACCAGCATCAGCCTCCGGGCCCCACTGCCACTGAGCTTCGACTAGCTCAGGCCCAGTGGGTGGCGACGAGGTTCCAGATGACGCCGGCCAGGGCGTCCTTGCTGCCCGAGGGGACGGGGAGGGCGTTGCCGTCGCGGTCGAGGATGACTGCCTCGTTGACGTCGCTGCCGAAGACCTTCCCGCCGGAGACGTCGTTGACGACCAGGAGGTCGCAGCCCTTGCGCTCCAGCTTGGCGCGCCCGAGCTCCAGGACGGTGTGGTCGGCGTCGCCGGTCTCGGCGGCGAACCCGACGATCACCTGATCGGTGCGGGACCGGTCATGCGAGATCGTCTGCAGGATGTCGGGGTTCTGGATCAGGCTGACCGCGGGCACCGAGCCGTCGGCGGTCTTCTTGATCTTGTGCTCGGCGACGTCGGCCGGGCGGAAGTCGGCCGGGGCGGCGGCCATCACGATCGCGTCCGCGTCGGCGGCCCGCCCGGTGATCTCGTCGTACAGGTCGCGGGTGCTGGTGACCGGGACGACCTGGACGCCGGCCGGGTCGGGCAGCTCGGAGTTCGCCGCGACCAGGGTGACCTTGGCGCCGCGGGCGGCCGCGATCCGGGCGAGGGCGTAGCCCTGCTTGCCGGACGACGAGTTGCCCAGGTACCGCACCGGGTCGAGGTGCTCGCGGGTCCCGCCGGCGCTGATCAGCACGTGCTTGCCGGTCAGGTCGGCGACCGACTGGCCGGCCGCGCGGGCGGCCTCGTCGGCGAGCATCAGCTGGCTGATCGCGAAGATCTCCGACGGCTCCGGCAGCCGGCCGCGGCCGGTGTCGGCGCCGGTCAGGCGCCCGACGGCCGGATCGAGGACCGTGATGCCGCGGGCGCGCAGCGTCGCGACGTTCGCCTGGGTCGCCGGGTGCTCCCACATCTCGGTGTGCATCGCGGCCGCGAACAGGATCGGGCAGCGCGCGGTGAGCAGTGTGTTCGTGAGCAGGTCGTCGGCGAGCCCGTGGGCGGCCTTGGCGATCAGGTTCGCGGTCGCGGGCGCCACGACGACCAGCTCGGCCGCCTTGCCGATCCGGACGTGCGGCACCTCTTGCACGTTGTCGAACGGATCGGCGGTCACCGGCTGCCCGGACAGCGCCGCCCAGGTCGCCGCGCCGACGAACTCCAGCGCGGCCGCCGTCGGCACCACCCGCACGCTGTGCCCGGACTCGGTCAGCCGGCGGAGCAGATCACAGACCTTGTACGCCGCGATCCCGCCGCCGACGCCGAGCACCACGTTGGGCCGGTGCTTGGGAACGACGTCAGCCCCCGGACCGTGCTCGGTTCCGGGGGTCTGGTCACCGGTTGCGGACATCTGCGCGAGCTCCGTTCCCGGTCGTCTGTTCTAGATGACTACTCGGACTTCTCCGCGGCCGCGGCTTCCGCCTCGGCCTCGGGGTCGATGTCGGTGCAGGTCAGCACGCCCTCGTTGATCTCGCGCATCGCGATCGACAGCGGCTTCTCCTGGACGTGCGTCTCGACCAGCGGTCCGACGTACTCCAGCAGGCCCTCGCCGAGCTGCGAGTAGTAGGCGTTGATCTGCCGCGCGCGCTTGGCCGAGTACAGCACCAGCTTGTACTTGGAGTCGGTGCGGGTGAGCAGGTCGTCGATCGGCGGGGACGTGATGCCGATGGCGACGGGCTGGTTGCCAGACAAGGTCAGCTCTTTCCAGAGATGGAGGGTGATCGAATCAACTTTACCAACTGATCGGCGGCCTCCCGAACCGAGGCGTTGACGATCGTCACGTCGAACTCCTTCTCGGCGGCCAGCTCCAGTACGGCGGTCTCCAGGCGGCGCTCCCGCTCCTCCTGGGTCTCGGTGCCGCGGCCGACCAGCCGGCGGACGAGTTCGTCCCAGCTCGGCGGCGCCAGGAACACGAACTGTGCCTCCGGCATCGTCTCGCGGACCTGACGAGCGCCCTGCAGGTCGATCTCGAGCAGGGCCGGCCGCCCGCCGGCGAGCTTGTCGAGGACCGGCTGCTTCGGCGTGCCGTAGCGAGCGGCCTTGTGCACCACCGCCCACTCCAGCAACTCGCCGTCGGCGATCATCCGGTCGAACTCGGCGTCGGAGACGAACAGGTAGTGCACGCCGTGCACCTCGTTCGGCCGGGGCTTGCGGGTGGTCGCGGACACCGAGATCCAGATGTCCGGGAACCGCTCGCGGATCTCCGCCGCGACCGTCCCTTTCCCGACCGCGGTCGGTCCGGCCAGCACGGTCAGCCGCGCGGGACTGTCGCCGGCCGGACCCGGCTCGTTCGGAACGTTCTGTGAGTGCGTGGTCATCGTCACACCAGTGTCCAACGAGCCGGGGCGGATTTCGGTCTGGCTCACTCGGCGAATTCGCGCTCGAGCGCGGCGATCTGGTTCGAGCCGAGGCCGCGCACCCGCCGCGTCTCCGAGATCCCCGCACGCTCCATGATCTGCTGCGCGCGGACCTTGCCGACGCCCGGGATGCACTGCAGCAGCTGGCTGACCCGCATCTTGCCGATCACGTCGTTCTTCTGCCCCTCGTGCAGCACCTCCGTCGGAGACGCTCCCGAGTGCCGGATCCGGTTCTTGATCTCGGCTCGTTCACGCCGCGCCGCCGCGGCCTTGTCCAGAGCGGCCGCACGCTGCTCCGGGGTCAAAGTAGGAAGTGGCACCGTTTCACCTGTCCCGTTGTATGGCTTCGCAAGGGAACCTAACACGGGTTCAGCCCGTGATCGGGCGCTGGTGGAACAGAGTCGTGGCCGAAGCGGGCGATTGGAACGATCAGTTGATCAGTTCAGTGCCGGGAGGTCGACCTTGCAGCTGTCCTTGGCCTGGCTGGTGATGTTCTTGTACGCCGTCATCACGCCGCCTGTCTGCTTGCTCAGTTCGGCCAGCTGGGTGGCGTTCGTACCGGCCTTCTGGGCCTTCTCCGCGAACGCGACGACGACTCCCCAGTCGTCCTTCACGTCCTTCGGCGCGGACTCCTGGAGCTCCTTGGCGTCGTCCAGGATCTTCACGTAGTCGACCGGCTTCTGCGGGTCGACGTCGACTGCCTTGGCGGCGTACTTGGCGAGGTCCACGCAGTACGCCTGCTCGTCGGTGCAGGCAGTCAGCACACCTGCGGTTGCGGCCATGGTCGCGAGAACGGCGAGAGAGCGCTTCACGACGTTCACGCTACAGGTAGGCAGGACTACCGGGCGAAACCGAGGCACGCGCTGGTGGGACGGAACGGGCAGAGCCGTCCCACCAGGCTGCGCCTACGGCAGATCAGCTACCGGCGCCCGGCAGATCGATCTTGCAGGTGTCCTTCGCCTGCTTGCTGATCGCCTGCATCGCCGGAGTGATCTTCTCGCCGTCAGCCTTCGCCAGTTCGACCAGCTTGTTGGTGTCGCCCTTGGCGTCCTTCGCCTTCTCGGCGTAGTCGATGACGACCTTCCAGTCGTCCTTGATGTCGTCCGGCGCCGACTTCGAGACCTTCTTCGCCTGGTCCAGCATCTTGCCGACCTGATCGGCGTTCTTGATGTCGACGTCCTTGGCCGAGTCGACGTAACCCTTCAGGTCATCGCAGTAGTTGCCACCCGAGCAGGCCGTCAGGGCGCCAACACTCATCGTCACAACGGCCGCGAGGGCTGCCAGCTTCCGCATCGTGTTCCTTCACTGTGTCACGCGGGAAGACCGTGGCTCCCCGTCCGCCGACACCTTTCCGAACGCCGGGGTCACCGCGAGCTCCGGCACGCCGTGAACAACATCGCACCCGCCGACTGGAACCCGGTTGTGATCTACCGCGTCGCCTCCGAAGGAGATCGCCACGGCGTTCGCGGAAACGATGACGAGGATCGCGATCCAGTCCAGCACCGCCAACTGCTCATGCAGTACGACGAGCCCGACGAACGCCGCGAGGACCGGATTCACGCTCATGAAGACGCCGAAGAACTGCGCCGGGACGCGGCGCAACGTCAATAGATCAACGAGGAATGGAACCGCGGACGACAGCACACCGGCCACCAGCGCGTACGACGCCGCGGCCAGCGTCGGCGGATGATGCAGCAGTACGACCACGCCGATCGGGACGTACGCGAGACCCGACAACGCCGCCGCCGCGGCCGAACCGGTTGCGCCCGGCAACTCTCGCCCGACGTTCCGGTTGAGCAGGATGTAGAACGCCCAGCACAGCGCCGCGAGCAGACCGAGGCCGATCCCGACGTAGTCAGTTGTTGCCTGCGGCCGCGCCAGCATGACGACGGCCGGTGCGGCGACCAGCGCGCAGACCAGGTCGAGCACGCGCCGTGACCCCAGAAGCGCAACGGCCAACGGGCCCAGGAACTCGAGCGTGACAGCCAGCCCCAGACCGATCCGGTCGATGGCGGTGTACAGGGACAGGTTCATCACGGCGAAGACCGCCGCCAGCCCGACGACGAGGCGCCATTGCGGGGCCGTGATCGACCGCAGCCGCGGCCTCCCGACCGCGAGCAGCACGATCGCCGCGACCCACTGCCGGATCGCCACCACCCCCGCCGGACCGATCACCGGGAACGCGAGCGCCGCCACCGACGCACCGACCTGCGTCGACAGCCCGCTCCCGAGCATCATCACCACACCGACCAACCGTTGTCGCCTCACGATCACGAGCGTCCGCCCGGCACCGGCCGGCGCAAAATGCACCGGGCAGCCGATCTATACGCTGGAGTCATGGATATCCGGCAGCTGCGGTGCCTGGTCGAGATCGTCGACTCGGGTACCTTCACCGACGCCGCGATCGAGCTGGGGATCTCACAGGCCGCGGTGTCCCGCAACCTGCTGGCCCTGGAACGCGAACTCGGCGTCCGCCTGCTGCACCGGACCAGTCGCTCGCTCACCCCGACCACCGCCGGCGTCCGGGTGCTCGCGCGGGCGCGGCACATCCTCGCGGAGATCGACGAACTCGTGACCGAGGCGACGAGCGGCCACACCCGTTTGCGGGTCGGTCACGCGTGGTCGGCGTTCGGGAGCCGCACCCGGGAGTTCCAGCGGCAGTGGGCGGCCGAGCATCCCGGTGTCGAGCTGCAACTGATCCGCACCAACACCGCGACCGGCGGGCTCGCCGAAGGACTGTGCGATCTCGCGGTCGTACGCAGTCAGCTCGAGGTACGGCGCTTCGGGCACGTGCTCCTGACGCAGGAACGGCGGTACGGCGTTCTGCCCGCCGACGACCCGCTGGCACGTAAGAGAGCGCTCACGCTCGATCAGCTGCGCGATCGCACGCTCGTCATCGACCGCCGTACCGGGAGCACCACGGTCGATCTGTGGCCCGCGGACGCGCGGCCGAAGATCGAGCTCACCCACGACGTCGACGACTGGCTGGCCGCGATCTCGTCCGGCCGGTGCGTCGGCGTGACACCCCAGGCGACCACGACGCAGTACCGGCGGGACGGGGTGGTGTACCGCCCGCTGCGGGACGCGCCACCGGTCGACGTCCACCTGATCTGGCATCGCGAGGACCCACATCCCGCGGCGCAGCCGGCCGTCGATCTGCTGATCGCGCTCTACCGGGAGTCGACCAGCCCAAGCAGGTGACGGCGATCGCGGGCCTTCCACAGCAGGTTGCGCACGCGATCGATCCCGCCGACGGGCCAGCGGTCCGCGATCCGGCGTACCTTCGGGTCCTGGATCGCGGCGGACAGCGCTCCCGGGAAGTCACCCCAGACGACTTCGAACGGCCGGTCCCACATCCGCTCCACGCCGAGCTCGACGGGCGCGGTGATCGCGAGCCGGTTGTGCAGCTCCCCCACGGCCCGGTAAGCCGCAGAGAGCGCTCTCTCGCGTTCTTGCCAGGTTTCCGCGCGGAGTACGTCGCGGAGCAGCGGGCCGATCGCCGGACCACAGGAGAGGCGAGCGAACGCCGTACCGAACCACTTGGAGTACGGCGCGTAGGTGCGCTCCAGCAGGAAGCACAACTGCATCAGATCCTGGACGAGCTGTGCGCCGACCAGCGTCGACCCGAGCTCGTCGCCGACGTACCCGACGCGGCCGACGAGATTCATCTCCGGATGCACGCGCCACCAGGCGGAGATCATCAGGTACCGCCACACGTCGTCCGGGTAGTACGCAAGCCGATCGCGGACCGCCTGGAGGCCGACGTCGTCGTGGAACACGCCACCGGCCGTGTGCTGGCGCAGAATCGACTCGGGGAACGTCAGCCAGTCCTCGGGTGTCAGCGTGCCGTCGACGTCGAAACCCAACTGGTCCAGGAAGTAGTCGCGCAGCGTGTGTACCTCCACCAGCGCCGGCCGGCCCTCGAAGGCACCGGGCACCTCGGGCCGGACCTCCACACCGTCCTCGACGAACAACAGGACGCGGGCCTCGCAGTTGTGGTCCGTCGACATCTCGTCGTCGAACCCGAGCACCTCCGACCCACGCCCCAGCAACCCCGCACTGTGCGGCACGCCGACAACCGGCCCGACAACCTCGCTGTAGAACCTCCGGCACAACTCCAACCCCGAACCCATGCCGACGAAGATCGCACACCCGGCCTTACGCCGCAGCCCGACCGGACGAGTCGGCCGCCTCGGGCCCCGCCCACCTGCGTCTCAGGAGTGGCACAGAGGTGGTGATCCGGCTCTTCTGTCCGACGTGTGGGTGTACTGCGAGGCCGTGGAACAGGTTCTGGTGGGCTAGCACCTGATATTCCCTGTCCGCAGCACCCAGAAGGTGTCCCTCCCCCCGACAACCGGCTGGCCGAGCCCACAGGCAGCCAGCCAGCCGAAACGGCAGCTCGACAGTACGTATACCTCTACTACCCGCCTCTTCGCACCGGGCGGCAGGCGGGATCGCCGGACAGTGGACGTATACGTACTGTCGACCTGCACAAAACCCGCAGCACAACCCGGTGACGCCCAACCCAGCCACCTCACACCTGCGTCACCTGAGCCGATTGTGCGTCAGTAGCCCAGGACCGTGCGGTAGGCGTCGTTCGTGCGGGCGGCGGCGTCCTGGAGGGCGGTGGCGTCGGGGCCGGCTCCGAGGATCTCCCGGGAGCTGGACGGTACGACGTTGCGCACCGCGGACCCGAAGACCTCGACGAGACCCTCGGCCGTGCCGCCCTGGGCACCGAGACCGGGTGCGAGCAGCGGGCCGTTGATGTCCAGGTTCTCATCGGTGGAACTGATGGTGGCCCCAACGACCGCACCGAAGGACCCGAGGCCGTCGGCGTCGGCGTTCAGCGCCCGCAGACCGTCGAGGACCGCGCCGGCCACCGTCGGGCCGGCGGCGGTGCGGGCCGACTGGAACTGCGGGCCCTCCGGGTTCGAGGTGAGAGCGAGCACGAACAACCCCGCCCCCGCCTCCCGGGCCTCGTCGATCGCCGGCTGCAGCGAGCCGAACCCGAGGTACGGACTGACCGTCAGCGCATCGCACGCCAGCGGCCCCTTCTCCGCCAGGTACGCCGACGCGTACCCCGCCATCGTCGTACCGATGTCACCGCGCTTCGCGTCGATGATCACCAGGGCCCCGGCCTCCCGCAGCCGGATCGTCGCCTGCTCCAGAACGGCGACCCCGGCCGACCCGAAGCGCTCGAAGAACGCGGACTGCGGCTTGAACACCGCGACCCGGTCGGCGAGCGCGTCCACCACGCCGTACGTGAACGACGCCAGGCCCTCCGCGGTGTCGGGCAGGCCCCAGGCGTCGAGCAGGTGCGCGTGCGGGTCGATGCCGACGCACAGCGGCCCGCGCGTGTCCATCGCGGCCCGCAACCGGGCGCCGAACGGTTTCGCAGACATGTCGCTCCCGAAGGTCTCGTTGCTCAAGGCAATCTCCTGTTGATCTGCCGGATCAGGCCCGGCCCGCGATAGATCAGTCCGCTGTACACCTGGACCAGGCTGGCGCCCGCGTCGAAGAGGCGGGTCGCGTCCGACGGGTCGACGATCCCGCCGACTCCGATCACCGGGAGCGCTCCCCCGGTCTCGGCGTGGATGTGCGCGACGACCTTCGCCGAGATCTCGGCGAGCGGCCGCCCGGACAGGCCGCCGGTCTCCCCCGCCAGCGGGTGTCCCGCGACGCCCGCCCGGTCGATCGTCGTGTTGGTGGCGATGATTCCGGCGACGCCCGTGCTGGTGCAGACCTGGAGCAGCTCGTCGATCGCCGACGTGGTCAGATCCGGCGCGATCTTCACCAGGATCGGCTTCGGCGCCAGTCCGGCAACGGTCAGCGCGGCGGCCTCGGCGTGCAGCGCGGTCAGCAACTCGCGGAGGTGTCCGGCGTCCTGGAGCGAGCGCAGCCCCGGCGTGTTCGGCGAGGAGACGTTGACCGCGAAGTAGTCGCCGTACCGGTAGAGGCGGCGCAGCGAGGTCACGTAGTCCTCGACCGCGTCCTCCAGCGGCGTCACCTTCGACTTCCCGATCGAGATGCCGAGCGGGTAGCCGAGATCGCCGTACGCCGCCAGTCGCGCCGCCAGGGCTTCGCTGCCGAGGTTGTTGAACCCCATCCGGTTGATGACCGCCTCGTGCTCCACGAGACGGAACAGGCGGGGCTTCTCGTTGCCGGGTTGCGGATGCGCCGTCACGGTCCCGACCTCGACGAAGCCGAACCCGATCGCCGGCCACGCACGCAGCGCGATCCCGTTCTTGTCCATGCCTGCCGCCAGCCCGACGGGTGAGGGGAACCGGACGCCGAACACGGTGCGGGCGAGGCCCGGGCCGCCGAAGGCCCGGGCGCCGATCGCCGCCGCACCTGGGATGCGGCCGAGGAACTGAAGGGCGCGGAGCGTTTGCTCGTGCGCTACCTCGGCGTCGCCTTTGCCCAGCCGGTACAGGACCGGCCGGACGAAGCGCTCGTACGCCGTCCGCTCAGACACCGCGAATCCTCGGGACCCAGTCCTGCAGGGAGCGGACGCCGATGTCGCCGGTGCGCTGGGCCTCGATGCCCTGGACCGCGGCCGCGAGGCCCTGCACGGTGGTGATGCACGGGATGTTCCGCGCCACCGCCGCGCTGCGGATCTCGTACCCGTCGATCCGCGGCGAGCCGCCCTGGGTGATCCCGATCGGTGTGTTGACGATCAGGTTCAGCTCACCGTCCTGGACCATCTGGACGATCGTCGGCTCGCCGTTCGGGCCCGGGCCCTGGCTGCTCTTGCGGACCGTGACCGCCTCGACGCCGTTGCGCCGCAGGACGTCCGCGGTACCTTCGGTCGCGTAGATCTGGAACCCGAGATCGGCCAGCCGCTTGACCGGGAAGATCATGTGCCGCTTGTCCCGGTTCGCGACCGAGACGAACACCTTCCCATCCGCGGGCAGCGGCTGCGACGCCCCGGCCTGCGACTTCGCGAACGCCGTACCGAATGTGTCGTCGATGCCCATCACCTCACCGGTGGAGCGCATCTCCGGCCCGAGGACCGTGTCGACCGACCTGCCGTCGATGGTCCGGAACCGGTTGAACGGCATCACGGCCTCCTTGACCGCGATCGGCGTCGTCGGCGGCAGCGTCCCGCCGTCTCCCGTCGCCGGCAGCATGCCCTCGGCACGCAGCTCGGAAATGGTTGCCCCGAGCATCACCCGGGCCGCGGCCTTGGCCAGCGGTGTCGCGGTCGCCTTCGACACGAACGGTACCGTCCGGGACGCCCGCGGGTTCGCCTCCAGCACGTAGAGGACGTCACCGGCGAGCGCGTACTGCACGTTCAGCAGGCCCCGGACGCCGACACCGCGCGCGATCGCCTCGGTGGAGCGACGGATGTTCTCGATGTCCGCGTTCCCGAGGGTGATCGGCGGCAGCGCGCAGGACGAGTCGCCGGAGTGCACACCGGCCTCCTCGATGTGCTCCATCACGCCGCCGAGGAACAGCTCCTCGCCGTCGAACAGCCCGTCGACGTCGATCTCGACCGCGTCGTCGAGGAACCGGTCGATCAGCACCGGGTGCTCGAACGCCTGACCGCCGCCGAGCCGCTCCAGCGCCGCGCTCAACTCGGCGGAGCTGTAGACGATCTCCATCCCGCGCCCGCCGAGCACGTACGACGGCCGCACCAGCACCGGGAACCCGATCTCCTCGGCCACCCCGTGCGCCTCCTCGGCGGACAGCGCCGTCCCGTGCTTCGGCGCCGGCAGCTTCGCGTCCGCGAGTACCTTGCCGAACGCGCCCCGCTCCTCCGCGAGGTGGATCGCCTCGGGCGACGTCCCGACGATCGGTACGCCGGCGTCCGCGAGCCGCTGCGCCAGGCCGAGCGGCGTCTGGCCGCCGAGCTGGACGATCACGCCCGCGACCGGTCCGGCCTGCAACTCGGCGTACACGATCTCGAGCACGTCCTCGCAGGTGAGCGGCTCGAAGTACAGCCGGTCGGAGGTGTCGTAGTCGGTCGAGACCGTCTCCGGGTTGCAGTTCACCATGATCGTGCAGTAGCCGGCCTCGCGCAGCGCCATCGACGCGTGCACACAGGAGTAGTCGAACTCGATGCCCTGCCCGATCCGGTTCGGCCCGGAGCCGAGGATCAGCACCGCGGGCTCGGTCCGGGGCGCGACCTCGGACTCCTCGTCGTACGACGAGTAGTGGTACGGCGTCTCGGCCTTGAACTCGGCCGCACAGGTGTCGACCGTCTTGTAGACCGGCCGGATCCCGAGCGCCTGCCGGACGCCGCGGACGACGTCCTCGGTGAGGCCGCGGATCTCGGCCAGCTGCAGGTCGGAGAACCCGTGCCGCTTGGCCAGCTTGATCACGTCCGGCGTCAGCCGCGGCGCGGCCGCGACCTGGAGAGCGGTCTCGTGGATCAGGTACAGCTGGTCCACGAACCACGGGTCGATCTTCGTCGCGTCGAAGATCTGCTCCGGCGTGGCGCCCGCCCGGATCGCGTCCATCACGATCCGCAGCCGGCCGTCCTGCGGCGTCTTGATTGCTTCCAGCAACGGCTCCAGCTCGCTGGCAGGCTGGCCGGCCCAGGAGAACCGGGCCTCCGGCTTCTCCAGCGACCGCAGCGCCTTCTGCAGCGCCTCGGTGTAGTTCCGGCCGATCGCCATCGCCTCGCCGACGCTCTTCATGTGCGTGGTCAGGGTGGCGTCCGCGGCCGGGAACTTCTCGAACGCGAACCGCGGCACCTTCACCACCACGTAGTCCAGCGTCGGCTCGAAGCTGGCCGGCGTCTGCCGGGTGATGTCGTTCGGGATCTCGTCCAGCGTGTAGCCGATCGCGACCTTCGCGGCGATCTTCGCGATCGGGAACCCGGTCGCCTTCGACGCCAGCGCGGACGAGCGGGACACCCGCGGGTTCATCTCGATGACGATCAGCCGGCCGTCGGCCGGGTTCACCGCGAACTGGATGTTGCAGCCACCGGTGTCGACGCCGACCTCACGGATGATGCCGATCGCGAGGTCCCGCATCACCTGGTACTCGCGGTCGGTCAGCGTCATCGCCGGCGCGACCGTGATCGAGTCGCCGGTGTGCACGCCCATCGGGTCGACGTTCTCGATCGAGCAGATGATCACGACGTTGTCGGCCTTGTCGCGCATCACCTCCAGCTCGTACTCCTTCCACCCGAGGATCGACTCCTCGATCAGCACCTCGGTGGTCGGGCTGGCGTGCAGTCCGGCGCCGGCGATCCGGCGCAGGTCCGCCTCGTCGTACGCCATCCCGCTGCCGACGCCGCCCATCGTGAACGACGGCCGCACCACCAGCGGGTACCCGAGCGCGTCGGCCGCGCCCATCACGTCGTCGAGCGTGTGGCAGATGCGCGAGCGCGCGACCTCCGCGCCCAGCTTCTCGACGATCTGCTTGAACGACTCCCGGTTCTCGCCGCGCTGGATCGCGTCCACGGACGCGCCGATCAGCTCGACGCCGTACTTCTCCAGTACGCCGTTGTCGTGCAGGGCGATCGCCGCGTTCAGCGCGGTCTGGCCGCCGAGGGTGGCGAGCAGCGCGTTCGGGCGCTCCTTCTCGATCACCTTCTCGACATACTCCGAGGTGATCGGCTCGACGTACGTGGCGTCGGCGAACTCCGGGTCGGTCATGATCGTCGCCGGGTTCGAGTTCACCAGGACGACCCGGAAGCCCTCCTCGCGCAGCACCCGGCAGGCCTGGGTGCCGGAGTAGTCGAACTCGCAGGCCTGCCCGATCACGATCGGGCCGGACCCGATCACCAGGACCGAATCGATGTCTGTCCTGCGCGGCATCAGTTCCGCCCTTCCATGAGGTCTACGAACCGGTCGAAGAGGTACGCCGAGTCGTGTGGACCCGCCGCCGCCTCGGGGTGGTACTGCACCGAGAAGGCGAGCAGGCGCCCGTCCTTGCCGGTGAGCTTGAGCCCTTCGACCACGTTGTCGTTGAGCGAGACGTGGCTGACCTCGGCCGTCCCGTACGGAGTCTCCAGAGCGCCGTCGATCGGCGCGTCCACTGCGAAGCCATGGTTCTGCGCGGTGATCTCCACCTTGCCGGTGGCCCGGTCGAGCACCGGCTGGTTGATCCCGCGGTGCCCGTACTTGAGCTTGAACGTGCCCAGTCCGAGCGCCCGCCCGAACACCTGGTTGCCGAAGCAGATTCCGAAGTACGGCTTCCCCCGCTGCAGCAGTTCCTTCAACAGCGTGGTCGGGTGCTCGGTGGTCTCCGGGTCACCCGGGCCGTTGCTCATGAAGATGCCGTCCGGGTTCACCGCGAGGATCTCGTCCAGCGAGGTGGTCGCGGGCATCACGTGCACCTCGATGCCGCGCTCGGACATCCGCTTCGGCGTCATGGTCTTGATCCCCAGGTCGAGCGCGACCACCGTGAAGCGCTTCTCCCCCTCGGCGGGAACGACGTACGGCTCGAACGTCGTCACCTCCGAGGCCAGGTCCGCGCCGACCATCGGCGGCTGCTCCAGGACCTTCCGCAGCAACTCGGCCGGGTCCAGGATCTCGGTGGAGATCCCGGCCCGCATCGCGCCGCGCTCCCGCAGGTGCCGGGTCAGCGCGCGGGTGTCGATCCCGGAGATCCCGACGATCTGCTGACCCTTCAACTGGTCGTCGAGCGATCGCTTCGCGCGCCAGTTCGACGGCACCCGGGCCGGGTCGCGGACGACGTACCCGGCGACCCAGATCTTCTGCGACTCGTCGTCCTCGTCGTTGATCCCGGTGTTGCCGATGTGCGGGGCGGTCTGGGTGACGATCTGCCGGTGGTACGACGGGTCGGTCAGCGTCTCCTGGTATCCGGTCATCCCGGTGGTGAACACCGCCTCGCCGAAGGTCTCACCGGTGGCCCCGTACGAGGTACCGGCGAACGCCCGGCCGTCCTCGAGGACGAGCAGCGCTGGCTGGCTCATAGTGCTCCGATCAAGGTCGAGATTGATGCGGTCAGGGCGGCGGTGTCGGCCTTACGACGTGGACGGAACCCGGTGTCGAGCTCACGTCCGTCGTGGGTCCAGGTGACCACGACGAGGCCGGACTTCTCCGCGGTCACCTTGCCGGCGATGCCACGGTCGGTCCGGACCCCGGTGAGGTGGTCCGCGGGGATGAAGACATCCGCCGCGCCCTGCCGGTGGAAGATCAGGCCGGCCTCACTGACGGCCAGGTCCGCGGCGGCGCGGACGCCCAGTTCGTGCACGGCGATCCGGTCCATCCAGTCGCCGGCGCTCGTCGTGGCGACGTACACGCCTTCGACTCCGCGCATGGTGGTTTCCGGCGCCGTGGGCAAGGGCGCCAGGTCAGCCTGCCGGGACTGGCGGTTGCGCCAGCCCCGGTACATGCCGAAGTAGCCCGCTGCCAGCACCAGCAGCGTGCCGAGAACGCCTAAGAAGGCCCTCACTTGGTCAGCTCACCGTCCAGGACGGTCGGCGTACCGCGCAGGAACGTCGCCACCACCTTGCCCGGCAGCGTCATCCCCTCGAACGGCGTGTTCCGCGACAGCGACACCGACTCGTCCGGTACGACGGTCCGCTCGACCCTGGGGTCGTACAGGACCACGTTCGCCGGCGCGCCGGCCTCGAGCGGACGGCCGTGCTCGGCCGCCTGACCGATCGCGGCCGGCCGGTAGCTCATCCGGTCGGCGACCTCGGCCCAGGTCAGCAGCTTGGTGTCGATCATCGCGTGCTGGACCACGCTCAGCGCGGTTTCGAGCCCGGTCATACCGAACGCGGCCGCGCTCCACTCGCAGTCCTTGTCCTCGACGGGGTGCGGCGCGTGGTCGGTGGCGACGATGTCGATCGTGCCGTCGGCCAGGCCCTCGCGGACCGCCTCGACGTCCTCCTTGGTACGCAGCGGCGGGTTCACCTTGTAGACCGGGTTGTAGGAGGCGGCCAGCTCCTCGGTCAGCAGCAGGTGGTGCGGGGTGACCTCGGCGGTCACCTCGAGCCCGCGGCGCTTCGCCGCGCGGACGATCTCCACCGAGCCCTTGGTGGACAGGTGGCAGACGTGCAGCTTCGACCCGACGTGCGCGTTCAGCAGGATGTCCCGGGCGATGATCGCCTCCTCGGCGACGCTCGGCCAGCCGGTCAGGCCGAGAACGCCGGAGAGCGCTCCCTCGTTCATCTGCGCGCCCTGCGTGAGCCGCGGCTCCTGCGCGTGCTGGGCGATCACACCGTCGAACGCCTTCACATACTCCAGCGCGCGGCGCATCAGCGCGGCGTCCCACACGCAGTCGCCGTCGTCGGAGAACACCCGGACCCGGGCGGCGGAGTCCGCCATCGCGCCGAGCTCCGCGAGCTGCGTGCCCTTTCGCCCGACCGTGACCGCGCCGATCGGGTACACGTCGGCGTACCCCGCGTCGCGGCCGAGGCGCCAGACCTGCTCGACCACACCGGCGGTGTCGGCGACCGGGTCGGTGTTGGCCATCGCGAAGACCGCGGTGAACCCGCCCTTCGCGGCCGCGCGGGTGCCGGTGAAGACGGTCTCGGCGTCCTCCCGGCCGGGCTCGCGCAGGTGCGTGTGCAGGTCCACCAGACCCGGCAGCGCGACCAGCCCGGTCGCGTCGATCGTCCGCGCGTCGGCGGGCGCGTCCAGGCCGGTGCCGGTGGCAACGATCTCGCCGTTGTCGATCAGCAGGTCCGCTTGGTCACCGCCCACGATGCGTGCGCCGGTGATCAGATATGCGGTCATGCTGTGTGCTCCTCGGTCTCGTTACTTCCAGATAGCAGCAGGTACAGGACGGCCATCCGGATCGCCACGCCGTTCGTGACCTGCTCGACGATCACCGAACGGGTGGAGTCGGCGACCTCGGCGCTGATCTCCATCCCGCGGTTCATCGGCCCGGGGTGCAGCACGATCGCCTCGTCGGGCAGTTGCGCCATCCGGTTTCTGTCCAGGCCGTAGCGCCGCGTGTACTCGCGGGCGCTCGGGAAGAACGCGTCGTTCATCCGCTCCCGCTGCACCCGCAGCATCATCACCGCGTCGCTCTTCGGCAGCACCGCGTCGAAGTCGTACGACGTGACGCACGGCCACCGGGTCATGTCGACCGGGACCAGGGTCGGCGGGGCGACCACGGTCACCTCGGCGCCGAGCGTCGAGAGCAGCAGCACGTTCGACCGCGCGACCCGCGAGTGCAGGACGTCGCCGACGATCGTGATCCGGCGGCCCTCCAGGGAGCCGAGGTGCCGGCGCATCGTGAACGCGTCGAGCAGCGCCTGGGTCGGGTGCTCGTGGGTCCCGTCGCCGGCGTTCACCACCGACCCGGTCATCCAGCCCGACTTCGCCAGCAGGTGCGGCGCACCCGACGACCCGTGCCGGCAGACGACGCCGTCGGCGCCCATCGCCTGCAAGGTCAGAGCGGTGTCCTTGAGGCTCTCGCCCTTGCTCAGGCTCGAGCCCTTCGCCGAGAAGTTGATGACGTCCGCGGACAGCCGCTTGGCCGCTGCCTCGAACGAGATCCGGGTCCGGGTGGAGTCCTCGAAGAACAGGTTCACCACGGTCCGCCCGCGCAGCGCGGGCAGCTTCTTGATCGGGCGGTCGGCCAGCGACCGCATCTCCTCGGCGGTGTCGAGGATCAGCTGCGCCTCGTCGCGGTTCAGATCCGCGGCGCTCAGCAGGTGCTTCATGCCTTCACCCCCGTCGGCGCCTTGTCGGCTGCTTTGTCAGCTGCTTTGTCGGCTGCTCTGTCGGCGATCAGTACGGCGTCCTCGCCGTCGAACTCGGTCAGGTGGACGGTGACCCGCTCGACCAGGGAGGTCGGCAGGTTCTTGCCCACGTAGTCGGCGCGGATCGGCAGCTCGCGGTGGCCGCGGTCGACCAGGACGGCGAGCTGGACGGCGCGCGGGCGGCCGATGTCTCCGAGCGCGTCGAGGGCCGCGCGGATCGTCCGGCCGGAGAACAGCACGTCGTCGACGAGGACGACGACCTTGCCGTCGATCCCGTCCGCGGGGATATCGGTGTGTTCCAGCCCGCGGGGTGGTTTGAGGCCGATGTCGTCGCGGTACATGGTCACATCGAGTGACCCTGTCGGTACGCTCTGCCCCTCAACGGCCTGGATGCGGGCCGAGACGCGTTGCGCGAGCGGGACGCCGCGGCTGGGGATGCCGAGCAGGACGACCGGGTCGGCGCCGCGGTTCCGCTCGAGGATCTCGTGGGCGATCCGGGTCAGTGCCCGGGAAATGTCGGAAGCGTCGAGGACCTCGCGGCTGCTGCGTTTCGGCGGCTGCGCGGTCTCGGGGTGCTCTGCGCTCTGGGCAGGGCTCATCGCTACCGTTCCTCCTTTCCCGCCTCTCTGGACGGGTCTTTAAAGGACGTTCGGACCGCTTGACATGGTATCGGATGTGACACGCCGTCTTGACGCTGGCCTCCGCTCCAGAATATTGTTACTCTGTGTAATCGAGGGGGGTTTCACCTTCCGGCCCGTTCCCTGCGGGCCGGACATGACGAAACTAGTCGGAGGGAAGAACCAGCGTGCCGAGCGAATACGCGAAGACACTGGGTGGCAAGCTACGTGCCATCCGCCAGCAGCAAGGTTTGTCGCTGCATGGCGTGGAAGAGAAGTCCAAGGGTCGCTGGAAGGCGGTTGTCGTCGGCTCGTACGAGCGCGGCGATCGAGCCGTCACGGTCCAGAAGCTCGCGGAGCTCGCCGATTTCTACGGCGTGCCGATCCGTGAGCTGCTTCCTGGATCCGCCAGCGCGGCGGCCGCGGCTGCCGCTCCTCCCCGGTTGATCCTCGACCTGGAGGCTCTGCAACACCTCGACGCGAGCGAGGCCGGTCCGCTGACGCGGTACGCGGCCACGATCCAGGCTCAGCGTGGGGACTACAACGGCAAGGTGCTGTCGATCCGTCAGGACGACATGCGGACGCTCGCGGTGATCTACGACGAGTCGCCGACGACGCTGACCGAGCGCTTCATCTCCTGGGGTGTACTGAACCCGGAGGCGAAGGGTGACGTCGAGGAATCGTCCGAGGCCGCCGGCGCCTGACGCCTGAGAAGGCAGCAATCTGGCGAAGGTACTAGACGGTCGGGGCTTGTAGCAGCTGGCCCGCGGCCGCCCACCTTCCTCAGACAGACCGAACAGAGCAGGACCGAGGCAGGACGAAGCAGTACCAGCGGCAGGTACCACCTCACCGGCCGCGCACGGGGACGCAACGGCGGCCCGGGACCGTACCGAGACGGTTACCGGGCCACAGAGAGGGCTCGCCCCCCTCATCTCCCTGCAGTGACTTGCCCTGCAGCGTCGTACCAGCAGCTCGTTCAGACGCCCAGTGTGGGCTTCAGCTGCAGCAGTCTCGCCAGCAGTCCGTTGACGAACGTCGGGGACTCGTCGGTCGACAGGTCCCGCGCCAGCGCGACCGCCTCGCTCACCGCGACCACGTCCGGGACCTGGTCGTCGAACAGGAGCTCGTAGGCGCCGATCCGCAGGATGTTCCGGTCGACAGCCGGCATCCGGTCCAGCGTCCAGCCCACCGAGTGGGTCTCGAGCAGGTCGTCGATCTGCTCACTGTGCTTCGCGACACCTTCGACCAGCGCCACGGTGAACTCGTTCACCGGCGGGTCGTTGTCGGCCACCCGGTCAGCCAGGGTGCCACCGACCGGCAACCCCCTGACCTCCGACTCGAACAGCACGTCGAGGGCGCGCTTGCGGGCCTTGCTCCGGGCAGACATCTTCTGTTGTCGACTTTCCCTAGAGGTTGCGCTGCTCAGGAGGTGACGCGGCCGAGGTAGTCCCCGGTGCGGGTGTCGACCTTGACCTTCTCGCCGGTGGTCAGGAAGAGCGGGACCTGGATGTCGTAACCGGTCTCCAGCTTGGCCGGCTTGGTGCCGCCGCTGGAGCGGTCGCCCTGCAGACCGGGCTCGGTGTACTCGACGGTGAGCTCGACCGAGGCCGGAAGCTCGACGTACAGCGGGAGCTCGTCGTGCACCGCGACGATGGCGTCCTGGTTCTCGAGCAGGAAGTGCACCGCGTCGCCGACCACCTCGGGCGTCAGCTGCAGCTGGTCGTAGGTGCTCTTGTCCATGAACACGTACGCCGTGCCGTCGTTGTACAGGTACGTCATGTCGCGCTTGTCGACCGTGGCCACATCGACCTTGACATCGGCGTTGAAGGTCTTGTCGACCACCTTGCCGGACAGCACGTTCTTCAGCTTGGTCCGGACGATGGCGCCGCCCTTGCCCGGCTTGTGATGCTGGAACCACACGACGGACCACAGCTGTCCGTCCAGGTCGAGCACCATGCCGTTCTTGAGGTCGTTCGTCGATGCCACGCGGGTATGCCCTTCGAAATCGATCAGCGGTCAGAGTGCGTCCGAGGCCCCAGCGCCGTAGCGAGCAGGTGCTCGGTGCGGTGCATCGGCGTGCGGGGGCGAAGGTCTCGATGCGGAGCATCGTGGCCTTTGCACCCGTGCGGCGAGGTGCCGTGCCGAGTGCTGCGCAGTAGGCGATGGGGCCTCGGACGCACTCTCACAGCAAATTGTAGCGGTCACTATCGCTTTCGCCGATTCCGCGAACCTGGGTGACCGTTAGGCTGGCCTCCAGACCCGCTACCGAGGTGCCAGGAGGCCGGCGATGACGGGGTTCGTGATCTTCGTCGTGGTGATGATCGTGGTCGGCCTGATCAACAAGGCCCGGCAGCAGTCCGGCGGCGCCAACGGTCAGCCGAACGCGCGGATGCAGGCGCTGATCGAGAAGATCCAGGCCCAGCAGGGCGGCAACCAGCCGGTCCAGTTCCAGGGCCAGTTCACCCAGGCCGCCGGACCCGGCGGGCCACAGACGTACCCGCCGCCCGCGCAGTTCCAGGCTCCGGCGCAGTTCCAGCCGCCCGCGCAGTTCCAGCCGCCGGTCCAGTTCCAGCCTCCGGTGCAGTACAACCCGGGGCCGTACCAGCCGCCCGCGCATCGGCCGCAGCAGAACAACCTGCCGGCGCCGAAGCAGGACCTGGACGCGCGGGTGCGGGACCTGATGAACAAGGGCAACGAGGTCGGGGCGATCCGGTTGCTGAGCGACGAGCGCGAGATGGGGATCCTGGAGGGGCAGAAGTACGCCCGCTCCCTGGTCGCGCCGCCGGCGGCTCAGCAGAGTGCCGACGTACGTGATGAGTTCGGCGGAGACGAGGAGCGGTACGTCGGTTCGGCGGCGTTCGCGGAGTCGATCTTCAACGTGAACGACCGTGACGAGAACGTGTGGGCCAGCGGCTGGGTCGACGAGCCCGAGCCGGAGGATCGCTCCGACATCGAGGAGCTGTGGCAAACCGTCAGCAACCCGCCGCGGGCTACTCCGCCCACCGCACAGTGATGTAGCTGTGCCGCCGGGCGATGTGGAAGCCCTGCGGCAGTACAGCGTCTGAGGCATGCACCTGAAACACCGGACCCCTGCGATGCCAGCTCTGCACCTGGCCGAGCATGTGGTCGATCAGCTCACCGGCCTGCGGACCATGACCGCTGCAGCCGAGTTCTACGTGCACGTCGTCGCGACCGCTACGTGACGCGAGGTACGCCAGGCTGTCCTCCGTAGCGACAGCTGCCACCCACGGCCACTCGGAACCGGACAGAACGCAGTACCCGGGCAGTCTGCTCGCCAGCCACAGGTAGAGGTCGAGCAAAGGCTCCTCACGATGCACCTCGACCCCGGACCACGTCTGCACACCCGGCAACGTCAGTACGTCGTACGGCGGATGCGGGTCGCCCTCCTGGTCCTCGTCGAAGATCAGCCCGCCGTCCTGCAGTGGGATCCGCCGCTCGTAGTCCGCATCCACTCCCTGCATGCTGACGAACCCGCACGCCGTCGTGGACCGGCTCTCCAAGTGGTCGCCGACCAGGTCGAACGCGATCGCGCGCGTCTGCCCGCGCATCCGCAGCGGTACGACGATGCGCCCGCCCGGCCGGAGCTGCCGCAGCCACGCGCCGGCGATGTCCCACGCGGTCACCGTGACCACGATCCGGTCGTACGGTGCGCACTCCGGGACACCGAACGCGCCGTCGGATCGCACCACGGTCACATCGCCGTACCCGGCCTCGTCCAGCGACTCGCGCGCCCGGTCCGTCACGTCCGGGTCGATGTCGACCGAGGTCACCGCACCATGCGCCCCGGCCAGCTCCCGCAGCAGCGCGGCGTTGTACCCGCCGGAGCCGATCTCGAGGACCCTGTCCCCCGGCCTGATCGCGGCCTGCTGCAGCATCAGCGCGACGATGCTCGGCTGCGACACCGAGCTGGTCACCGCACCGCCCTGGTTCTTCTTCATCGGTACGACGTCGTCCGCGTACGCGACGTCGAGCGGAGCGTGCGGGACGAACACATGCCGTGGCACCGCCGCGAACGCCGCCGCGACCCGCTCGTCGCGGATGGTGCCGGCAGCTACCAACTGCCGAACGAGAGCGGTCCGCAGCGACTCCGCCGAGGCCGGGTCACTGCTGAGACCAGTCATGACCTGTCAGTCCCGCTTGTCGCCGAGGGACTCCAGCAAGGTCCTCAGCAGACCTGCCAGCTGGTCCTGCTCGTCCGCCGACAGGCCGGCGAGCAGCTGCGCCTCGGTGTCGACGTGGGTCGGCAGCACCTTGTCGATCAGCTCCAGACCCGCGGGCGTCAGGGTCACCAGCACGCCGCGACGGTCGGTCTCACTCGGCGCCCGCGTCACCAGCCCGCGAGCCTCGAGCCGATCCAGACGCTGGCTGATTGCCCCGGACGTGACCATCGAGGAGTGCATCAGGCCCGCGGGCGTCAGGCTGTGCTCGGCGTTGCTGCGCCGCAGGGTCGCGAGGACGTCGAAGGACGCGCGGTCCAGATCGTGCTTGCCGAAGTTCCGCCGCAGCTCGGCGTCGAACAGCGCACCGAGGCGGCTCATCCGCCCGATGACGCCCATCGGCGACGGATCCAGGTCGGGCCGCCGCGCCCGCCATTGCTCGAGCACCAGGTCGACGTGATCAGCCATTCACCCAGCCTAGCGCCCAGATCGCTTAGCGGTGAGACACTTGAAAGTTTCTTAGCACTGAGATACTTTATCTTAGTGCTAAGCAATCGACGCTCCACCCTCCTCCTGACCACGGCGATCGCGCCGATGCTCTGGGGCACCACCTACGTGGCGACCACGGAGTTCCTCCCGCCCCACCGCCCCCTGCTCGCCGCGCTCCTGCGGGCGTTGCCGGCCGGCCTCCTGCTCGTCGCGATCACACGTGTCCTGCCGCGCGGCAGCTGGTGGTGGCGCTCGCTGGTCCTCGGCACGCTCAACATCGGCGCCTTCAACGCACTGCTGTTCGTCGGTGCGTACCGGCTGCCAGGTGGAGTCGCGGCGACGGTCGGCGCGATCCAGCCGCTACTGGTCGCGTTGCTGTCAGCTGGTCTGCTGCGTCAGCGCCTCTCGCTGCGGACCGTTTTCACCGCCCTGGCAGGCGTGTTCGGCGTCGGCCTGCTGGTACTGCGGGCTACCGCGCGCCTCGACATGTGGGGCGTACTCGCGGCTGCCGGCGCTGCGGTCGTCATGGCGTTCGGCGTCGTACTCAGCAAGCGCTGGACATCACCCGCTCCCCTCCTGGCCACTACCGGTTGGCAACTGGTGGCCGGTGGACTGGTGCTCCCACCAGTGACCGTCCTGGTCGAGGGCGCCCTCCCGGACTTCACACTGCGGAACGTCGCCGGCTACGCGTATTTGGCGCTGTTCGGCTCAGCAGTCGCGTACGCACTGTGGTTCCGCGGCCTCCGGGAACTCGTCCCAACCGAGGTCACGTTCCTGGGCCTGCTGAGCCCGGTAGTAGCCACCACAGTCGGCTGGCTGATCCTCGCCCAGCACCTCACTGCACTCCAGGCGGTCGGCGGCCTCATCGTGCTGACGGCCCTCGTGTTTGCACAGCTCCGCCCTGCGAGCTCACCAGGACGTAGCAAGTCCCGTCGAGCTCGCAGGTTCAGTGCCTCAGATCAGACCCTCGCGCAGGGCATAGGCGACGGCGTGGGAGCGGTTCCTGAGTTGCAGGCGGCTGGTGACGTCGTGGAGGACGTTCTTGACCGTGCGCTCCGAGTAGGACAGCTCCCGGGCGATCTCCTGCGTGTCCTTGCCGTCCGCGACCAGTCGCAGCACCTGGGTCTCCCGGTCGGACAGACCGGTGTGGGACAGGCCGCGCGGCGCCAGCACATGCCGCTGCATCCGCGACACCTGCCCGAGCAGCCGTCCCAGCAGGTCCGGGGGCAGGCTGCCGTCCCCTGCAGCAGCAGCCTGCACCAGGTGCACGATCCGGTCTCCGGTCGCCTCGGTACGCCGAAGTACGCCGGAAACCCCTAGCTCGACCGCTGTCATCAGCGCTTCGTCGTCGATCGTGCTGCCGATCAGCACGGTCCGGCGGCAGCCCCGCTGCATCGCGGCCCGGAGTACCTGAACAGCACCTGCGTCCAGCGAGTCGACGGCGACCAACGCGACCACTGGCGGGGCGGTGCGCGGGCCGGCCGACTGTGACGGCGACTGTGCCGCCAGGTCGGCGTCGCCGATCAGGCTGATCTCGGGCCGCTGGCGCAGCGTGTGCACCAACCCGAACTGCGACAGCGGGTCGAGGGCCTTGACCCAGACCGGAATGCGGTGCTGCTGACCGAGCGGTTGTCCCACCTGTTGTGTCGTCATTCTTGTCACTCCCCCAGAGCGTTGTTGAACGGAACGGATCGAATCCGTAGTCACACGAACCCCCAATGCGTCGATTTCCTCCCGATCGTGCGGCCCGACCGTCGGCCCCATCGGGCCGTCGACAGCCGGCGTCACGATCCAACGCCCAGAGTGCGGCACCGGCATTTCACCGGCGTCTCACCCCGATCTCCTGGCCGTCCGCCGGTGAAACCTGCCCGCGTCGCGGTGCGAAATCTGCCCACAACCACCTGATGCCCGAAAGGGCAGATTGGTTATGAATCGAGGGCGGTGAGCGCGCGGAGCGCGAGCCGGTACGAGTCGAGCCCGAAACCGGCGATGGTCCCGGTCGCCACCCCGGCGACCACGCTGGTGTGCCGGAACTCCTCGCGGGTGGCCGGGTTGGTCAGGTGGATCTCGATCAACGGAGCGGTCCGCTGCGCGATCGCGTCCCGCAGCGCGTACGAGTAGTGCGTGAACGCGGCCGGGTTGAGGACGACGGGAGTCCGGCCGTCCGCGGCCTCGTGCAGCCAGCCGACCAGCTCGGCCTCGTCGTCGGTCTGCCGGACGTCGACCTCGAACCCGAGCTCGGCGCCGGTCTTCTCGCACACCCCGGCCAGCTCGGCGAACGTCGTCGTACCGTACTTCTCCGGCTCCCGCGATCCCAGCCGCCCGAGGTTCGGCCCGTTCAGCACCAGCACCCGCCTGCTCACATCCGTCACAGCCATCACCCTAGCGGGAGGGCGTCGAAGGCCGTTTCGGCTTCGGTCACCGCGTCCAGGTAGCGGTCCGCCGCGCGCTGACCGGCGTCGATGGCTTCCCAGTTGCGGCGGGACAGGACCTGCTGGACCGACACCGCCTGGGCGGCCAGGAGCTCACCCGCGAGGTCGCCTCCGAGCGCGGCCGCGAGAGCGCGCTCGTCGTCGTCCATGAACTGGTGCAGCCGGGTCGTGAGCGCGGGCGTGGTGAAGACGAGCCGGTAGTAGGCGAGGACCTGCGGATGGTCGTTCAGGCCGGTGACCGGATCGCGGGACACGAGGCCGGCGAGGAAGTGCTCACGCAACGCCCGGACCGGCGGGACTCCGGCCGTCGCGACGACCCGGGCGGATTCGTGCTGGTGGTCGGCGATCCGATGCAGGACGAGGTCCTGCTTGGTCGGGAAGTACTTGAACAGGGTCGGCTTCGAGACGTTGGCCGCCTCGGCGATGTCGGTCACCGATACCTCGTCGAAGCCGCGCTTCAGGAACAGCGCGATCGCCGCCTCCGACAGGGCGTCGTACGTCTGCTGCTTCTTCCGCTCGCGAAGTCCGGTCACAGAGTCATGTTAACCTAGGCAAAAGATTGACCGAGTTAATCTTTTTGCTGGAGGGTGAATGCGGGATCTCGACGAGGAACGCGGGTACGCCGGCCGCTGCCGGGAGGCGCTGCGGCGGATGGTCGCCGGCGCCCGCGAGAACGTGGTCGTCGGCGAGGACACCTGGGGCGACCGGTACACCGCCGAGCGGCTGGGCTACTACCTCAAGACGCTGGCGCGGGACATGGGCGAGGAGGGCGACAACCCGCCGTTCTTCGGCGTGATCGCGTACGGCGACACCGAAGCCGGCGAACACCGCGGGCAGACCTACTACCTCGGTCGTCGGCACATTTCGGACGCGATCGGCCGCCCGCCGCTGGTGATCGACTGGCGCGCGCCGGTGTCGGCCACGTTCTACCAGGCGTCGGCCGTCGAGCCGCGCGGGATCGACACCCGCCGCCGCTTCGGCTGGTCGGGGAACACACTGACGAGCTTCGAGGACGAACACCTCCGGACCGGTACGCCGTCGTCGGCCGGCGAGCTCGTACGACGGGAGATCGAGCGGGCCCGGGTGGGTCCGATGCGGGACATCGTCGCCACGATCCAGCCCGAGCAGGACACGCTCGTACGGACCGGCCTCGACGTCTCGGTCTGCATCCAGGGCGCACCGGGGACCGGCAAGACCGCGGTCGGCCTGCACCGCGCCGCCTACCTGCTCTACGCGCACCGCTCGCGGCTCGAACGCAACGGCGTCCTCGTCCTCGGACCGAACCGGGCGTTCCTGCACTACATCTCCGCCGTACTCCCGACGCTCGGCGAAGTGGACGTGGAGCAGACCACGATCGAGCAACTGCTGGACCGCGAGGTACGTGCGGTCGACGATCCCACGGCGGCCGCGGTCAAGCACGACCCCCGCATGGCCGACGTGCTGCGAAAGGCGGTGTACGGCCGGATCAGTGAGCCGGAGCAGGCCGTCGTGGTGAGCGACGAGTCGTACAAGTGGCGGGTCAACCAGCACGAGTTCGCGGAGATGGTCGCCGAGGCCGAGGCGACCACGTACCTGACCGGACGGGAGCGGGTGATCGCTCGACTGGTCGCCGCGTTGCAACGTCAGGCCGAGGCGCGTGGACAGAACTGCAACGGCGTCTGGATGCGGCGGATGGCGCGGGCGGTGACGCCGTACGTCGAGGAGGTGTGGCCGCTCCTCAAGGCCGACGAGGTGCTGGCGGACTATCTGAGCGATCCCAGTCAGGCGGGCATCCTCACGGCGGACGAGCAGCGAGCCATCGCCTGGTCGCGCCCGCGCAAGGCGAAGAGCGCGCGCTGGACGGCCGCGGACGCCGTACTGCTCGACGAGGTGAGCGCGTTGCTCGAGCGCTGTCCGACGTACGGCCATGTGATCGTGGACGAGGCGCAGGACCTCTCCCCCATGCAGTGCCGGGCGATCGCGCGGCGGAGCGAGCACACCTCGATCACGGTGCTCGGCGATCTTGCGCAAGGTACGTCGGCGTGGGCGGCGACCGATTGGACGACACAGCTCGCCCATCTCGGGAAGCCGACGGCGGAGATCGTTGCGCTGAGCACCGGCTACCGCGTCCCGGCGACCGTGGTCGAGCTCGCGAACCGCCTACTGACGGCGCTCGACGTCACCGTCCCGCCGACCACGTCCTATCGCTCCGACGGCGAGCTGACCATCACCCGCGTCGACGACCTCGCGTTCGCCTGTGTGGACAGCGTCCAGGGCGCACTGCGAGAAGAGGGCTCGATAGGTGTGATCGCGGCCGACCACCAGCTGCCTGGGGTGAGCGACGCGTTGAAGGCGGCCGGGATCGAGACCTCCGCGGCGGACGGTGACGGCCGGGTGGCCGTCGTACCGGCGAGCCTGGCGAAGGGGCTCGAGTACGACCATGTGATCGCACTCGAGCCGGCCGAGATCGTCGCTGCCGAGACCCGCGGCCTCAACCGTCTGTACGTCGTGCTCACCCGAGCGGTGTCCCGGCTGGACATCCTGCACAGCCGGGACCTTCCGCCAGAGCTCTAACTCCAGGGGGCTCCGGGGCCGCCCATGCGTTGCGCGTACGGCGTACCGTGGGCGAGCTCGCCGCGCCGGATCGGCTTGTCAGTGAAGGCAGACGCGTAGATGGCTGCGGCGAGTTCGAGGGTGTTGCGGGCCTCGGCCAGGGTGACTGGAGTGGGAGCACCCGCGGCCTTGGCGTCGAGGATCGCGGCGAGCTGTGCGGTGTGACCGCTCGCCACATCTGGCAGATCGGTCGACCAGGCAGCGGCGACCTCTTCGTGGCCGGGAGCCGGCGTGATGGTCCAGTCGGGGTTCTTGTAGCCGTACAGGTGCTCCAGTTCGACGGTCGCGTTCTCGCAGTCGAAGCGGAGCTGGGAGGTCTGCCGCGCGGACACCAGCGAGTTCACGACCGACGCGACCGCGCCGTTCTCGAACGTCACGAGCGCCATCGACACGTCCTCGGTCTGCGTCGGCCGCGCCTGCCGGGCGGCGAGCGCGGTCACCTTCTCCCACGGGCCGAGGATCGACAGCAGCAGGTCGTACTGGTGGATCCCGTGGCCCATCGTCGGGCCGCCGCCCTCGACGTCGAACGTGCCACGCCAGGGCACCGCGAAGTACGCGTCGTCGCGGTACCAGACCGTGTTGCACAGGGCCACCAACGGACGTCCGAGGACGCCGTCGGCCAGGAGCTCACGCAGCCGGACCGCGCCGGACCCGAAGCGATGCTGGAACACGCACGCCACCTGCGCCGCGGACTTCTCCTCCGCAGCCACCAGGGCGTCGAACTCGTCGAGCGAGAGGGTCGGGGGCTTCTCCATGTACACGTCGACGTCCGCGGCGAGGCACTCGGCGGCCAACGGGACATGCGAGCTCGGCGGCGTACACAGATGGACCAGGTCGATCTGCTCGGCGGCCAGCAGGTCGGTCAGGCTCGAGTACGTCGCCGGGATGTTCCACTGGGCGGCGAACTCCTTCGCCCGGTCCAGGTCGACATCCACCGCCGCGACCAGCTCGGCCCGATCCGGCAACGCCCCAACGGCCCGCGCATGCGAGGCGGCGATCCCACCGGTCCCGACGATCGCAATCCGGTACTTCCGCTCAGTCATCTGGAAAGCCCTTTCCGAGGCATCCACAGCATCCTCCGCGTCCCACCCCCATCCCACAACCCAAAGCCCACCATCTGACCACATCCGGCCACCCCACACCCGCACCACAGGACGCGGGGGCGCCGCACTCTGCGCGGGTCCGTGGAACAGGAAATATCAGGTGCCCCGGCCCCACATCCTGTGCAACGGCACAGCAGTCGGTGCGCGCGGGGCGCGGAACAGGGCGCGGGGGCCTTGGCGGGGGTTAGGTGATTTCGCTGTAGGCGGCGACGAGGAGGCTGGGGTCGGGGGCTTCGAGGATCGTCGGTTTCGCCAGCGCGTCCAGGATGACGAACCGGAGGCGGTCCGCGCGGGTCTTCTTGTCCAGCTTCATGGCGTCCTGGAGGTGCTGCCAGGCGTCGGCGCGGTAGCTGACCGGGAGGCCGAGGGACTCCAGGACGGCGCGGTGGCGATCGGCGGTGGCGTCGTCCAGGCGGCCGGCGGCGCGGGCCAGCTCGGCGACGAAGACCATGCCGATGCTGATCGCGGCGCCGTGACGCCACTTGTACCGCTCGACGCGCTCGATCGCGTGGCCGAGCGTGTGCCCGTAGTTGAGCCCTTCGCGCCCGATCGGACCGCCCGCGGTGGTGGTCCGCTCGCGCAGATCGGCACCGACCGTGTCGGCCTTCACCTGGATGGACCGGGCGATCAGCTCCTCGGTCGCGCCGTACGACGGACTCGTGGCGCCGGCCGGGTCCTTCTCGACGAGGTCGAGGATCACCGGGTCGGCGATGAAACCGCACTTCACGACCTCGGCGAGGCCGCTGATGTAGTCGTTGACGGGCAGCGTCTCGAGTGACGCGAGGTCGCACAGTACGCCGGCCGGCTCCCAGAAGGCGCCGACCAGGTTCTTGCCTTCGGCCGTGTTGATCCCGGTCTTGCCGCCGACGGCCGCGTCGACCATGCCGAGCAGGGTGGTCGGGATGTGCACGACCTTCACACCGCGCAGCCAGGTGGCGGCGACGAAGCCCGCGAGGTCGGTCGTCGTGCCGCCGCCGACGCTGACGATCGCGTCCGAGCGGGTGAAACCGGCCTGCCCGAGGACCGACCAGCAGTACGCCAGCACCTCCGCGGTCTTGGCCTCCTCGGCGTCCGGGATCTCGATCGCGTGCGCGGTGAACCCGGAACCGGTCAGGTCGTCGCGGATCGCGTCACCGGTCGAGCGCAGCGCCCGCGGGTGGACGACGGCGACCCGCTGCACGCCCTCACCCAGCAGCCCGGGCAGTTCGCCGAGCAGGTTGTTGCCGATGACAACGTCGTACGGCGCGGCGGCCGCCACCCGGATCCGGGTCGGGGCGTCGGTCATCCCAGGTGCTCCAGGATCTCGTCGGCGATCTGGTCGGGGGTCTTCTCGTCGGTCAGCACCGTCAGCTTGGCCACCTCGCCGTACAGCGGGCGGCGCGCCTCCATCAGGTTGCGGAGCTGGGTGCGGACGTTGCCGAGCAGCAGCGGGCGCGCGACGCTGAGGCCGACGCGTTTGGTCGCCTCCCCCAGGCTGACGTCGAGGAAGACCACGGTGTGCCCGGCGAGGTCGGCGCGGGTGCCGGCGTCGAGGATCGCGCCGCCGCCGAGCGACAGCACCTCACCGTCGCCCTGCAACGCGGCCGAGATCGCGTCCCGCTCGAGCTTGCGGAAGTGCGGCTCACCCTCGTCGACGAAGATGTCCGAGATCGGTTTGCCGGCCGCGGCCTCGATGTCGTGGTCGGTGTCGCGGTGCCGGACGCCGAGGCGCTCGGACAGCAGCGCCGCGATCGTGGACTTGCCCGATCCGGGCGGGCCGACCAGGACGACGACCGGGCTCACTCCCACTCCCGCGGGGTGATCGTCTTCGGCAGGTTCGCCAGGTACGACTGGTGGTTCCGCGCGGTCTCCCCGACCGAGTCGCCGCCGAACTTCTCCAGCGAGACCTCGGCCAGCACCAGCGCGACCATCGCCTCGGCGACGATACCGGCCGCCGGTACGGCGCAGACGTCCGAGCGCTGGTGGTGGGCGGCAGCGGCCTCGCCGGTGGCGGTGTCGATCGTGCGGAGGGCCCGCGGGACGGTCGCGATCGGCTTCATCGCGGCCCGCACCCGGAGCGTCTCGCCGGTGCTCATCCCGCCCTCGGTGCCACCCGAACGGCCGCTGGTCCGGCGGACCGAACCGTCCTCGGCGACGATCTCGTCGTGCGCCTTGGAGCCCGGTGTCCGGGCCAGCTCGAAACCGTCACCGAGCTCGACGCCCTTGATCGCCTGGATGCCCATCAACGCGCCGGCCAGCTTGGAGTCGAGGCGGCGGTCCCAGTGCACGTAGCTGCCGAGGCCCGGCGGGAGCCCGTCGACGACGACCTCGACGACGCCGCCGAGGGTGTCGCCGGCCTTCTGCGCGGCGTCGATCTCGGCGACCATCTGCTTGCTCGCGTCCTGGTCGAGGCAGCGGACCGGGTCCGCGTCCAGCGCCGCGACATCCGAGTACGCCGGGATCACGCCGTACGGCGCCTTGACGGTGCCGAGCTCGACGACGTGGCTGACGATCGTCACGCCGTACGCCTGGCGGAGGAAGCGGGCCGCGACCTCGCCGAGCGCGACGCGCGCCGCGGTCTCGCGGGCACTGGCGCGCTCGAGCACCGGGCGGGCCTCGTCGAACCCGTACTTCTGCATGCCGGCCAGGTCGGCGTGGCCGGGCCGCGGGCGGGTCAGAGGGGCGTTCCTGGCCAGGCCGGCCAGTGTCTCGGCGTCGACCGGGTCGGCGCTCATCACCTGCTCCCACTTGGGCCACTCGGTGTTGCCGACCTGGATCGCGACCGGGCTCCCGAGGGTCAGCCCGTGCCGGAAGCCGCCGACGAACGTCACCTCGTCCCGCTCGAACTTCATCCGGGCGCCGCGGCCGTAGCCCAGCCGACGACGAGCCAGGGCGTCGGCCACATCATCTGTGGTGACCTCAACGCCTGCGGGAAGACCTTCGAGTACGGCGACGAGCGCTTGTCCGTGCGACTCGCCGGCGGTGAGCCAGCGCAGCATGCCCCGATTCTTTCACGGCACGCTCACACCCCGGACAGCGGTCTCAGTTGCCGAAGGGGTTGAGCAGCCGCACGCCGGTGCGCTCGATGTCGGCGACGTTGCGGGTGACGAATGTCCAGTTGTAGACGAGGGCGGTCGCAGCCATCAGCCCGTCTGCCAGCGGCAGCCGGCCGCTTGCGTTGAGCCGGCCCCAAGTCTCGGCGACCTCCAGCGAGACCGGGACGATCCGGTCCGAGTACCCACGGACAAGTCGCTGCCGCCAGTCGTCGATCGCAGCGGCTCGCCGGGGATCCCGGCCCGCGAGCCGCTCGACACCCTGCATGATCTCTCCGACCACGAGCACACTCAGGTACAGCTGGGCCGACTTCACCGACTTGAGCCAGTCGACCACGCTCAGGTCCGGAGACTTCTTGGCCAGCTCCGACACGACATTCGTGTCGAGGAGGAAGCTCATTCGAAGTCGACCTGCCGCACGGGCTCGGCCGACCGCTCGATCTCCAGCTCGCTCATATCTGGCGCCGAGGCCAGGAAACTCTTGAAATCCTCCACCAGTTCCACTCCCACCATCCGCCGGTAGTCCACGATGTCCAGCACGACGGCGACCTGCTGCCCGTGTTTCGTCACGAACTGCGGACCGTCCGTCCGGACAGCCCGGATCAGCTCGCTGAAATGCTGTTTCGCCTCTTGCAACTGCCACTGCCCAGCTGTGACCGTCATGGACAACAGTCTAGACAGACTGGACAGAATCAGCAGACTCAGTCGCAGGCGGCGTTGTCCTGGGTGGGGCCGGTGCGGACGGCGAGGACGGCGTTGAAGGTCTTGGCGATCGGTGAGTCCTCACAGCTGGTGCTGGCCGTGGCTGCGTGACCGCCGGCGATCGCGGCGCCCGTGAGGGCGGTCGTGGCGAGGGCCGCCACGGCCAGACGCCCGGCGGTACGACGGAATGCGGTGGTCATCGTCTGCTCCTTGGAACGATCGGTTGCGCTACAACAACGACCGTAGAAGCTGCGAGCGCCGCGCGAACTGGCCCCAGATCCCGTCTTCGAGGTAGCGCCAGCACCACCCCGATAGGGTCCTGGCATGACGCGGGTGGCTGAGGAGACGTGGCGGGCGCGGGTGCGGGGGTGCCTGCTGGGCGGTGCGATCGGGGACGCGCTGGGCGGGCCGGTGGAGTTCGAGGATGCGCGGTCGATCCTCGCGAAGTACCCGGACGGCGTACGGGCGTTCGTCGCCGGCGGATGGCCCGCGGGAACGATCACCGATGACACTCAGATGACCCTGTTCACGGTCGAGGGTCTGATCCGGGCGAGTGTCCGGACCGACCGCGGGCTGGGCTTCACCGTGGCTGTCGTTCAGCATGCGTACGACCGGTGGCTGGACACGCAGAACCTGCCGGGACCGAGCGGCGAGCCGGACGGCTGGCTACTGGGCGAGCAGTGGCTGTACGCGCGCCGCGCGCCGGGCAATACCTGCCTGACGGCGTTGACCCAGGCCCGCAAGGGTGCGGCCAGGATCGCGCAGTACGGCGACCAGGCGGCTAACGACTCGAAGGGCTGCGGCGGCGTGATGCGGGTCGCGCCGTTCGGGCTGCTGCCGGAGTACTTCCCGGCCGAGTGGGTCTTCGACTCTGCCGCGACCGCCGCCGGGTACACGCACGGGCACCCGACCGGCAAGCTCGCCTCGGGCGCCTTGGCCGCGATCATCCGTGAGCTGTGCGGCGGCGCAAGCCTCGACGACGCGCTCACCAATGCCACGAGCCTGCTGATCAAGCACGAGGGCCACGAGGAGACCAGTACGGCGCTCGCCTTCGCCAGGCACCTGGCCGCGACGGCGCCGGCCGGACCGGTCACGGTCGAGCGCCTCGGCGGCGGCTGGGTCGCGGAGGAAGCGCTCGCGATCGCCGTCTTCGCCGCCCTCGCCTACCCAGAACCCGACCAGTTCCTCGATGCGCTGGCGCTCGCGGTCACCCACTCCGGGGACAGCGACTCGACCGGCGCGATCTGCGGGAACATTCTCGGCGCCCTCCACGGCGAGACGGCTCTGCCCGCGGAGCTCGTCTTCACCGTCGAGGGACGTCCGGTCATCCTCCAGCTCGCCGACGACTTCGCGCTGGAGTTCAGCCAGGGCAAGCGGCTGCACGGCGACTACGGGCCGCACACCGCCTGGACCACCCGCTACCCCGGCTGGTGACTCAACTCAGCTCTCAGCGGGGCTCGATCGAGAGCTTGTGGCGGAACACGTTGCGCGGATCCCACTTCGCCTTGATCTGCTGCAGCCGCGGGTAGTTGCCGAGGTAGTACAGGTCGTGCCACGGCACCCCTGACTTGTTGTACGCCGAGTCCGCCAGGTCCACGTCCGGGTAGTTGATGTACGAGCCGGCGTTGGTCGCGTTCGGCACCGGGACACCGCCCGTGTCGCGGTAGATGTCGGCGTACACCTTCCGCGCCCACGCGAGGTTCTTGTCGTCGTCGGCCGCGGCCGTCCAGGACGCGCTCAGCACCATCTTCGCGACGACGTCACGTTGCGCGGCGGCGGTCGCGCCGGACGGCACGGTGTTCACCTTCCCGCCGTACGGCACCAGCAGCACCGACGACTCCGGGCCGGTGTACGTCGGGTCGGTGAGCCCGCGGTACATCGCGAGGATCTGCTCGTCGGTGTAGCCCTTCTTCAGGTACCCGGCCTTGTACTTCCCGCGACCGGGCGACGCCGTCTCGCCGATCGACCGTTCCATCGTGGTGTGCAGGAACGGCCCCTCACCGACGTCGATCACCTGCGGTTTCGGGTCCACGCCGGCGACCATCGCGGCGTTGAACGCCTTCATCAGCTCGGCCGAGTTCGGCGCGGCGGCGTCGATCTGCGTGGACAGCAGGTAGTTCCCGGCCGAGGTGTGCGTGAGGATGAACGGCGCGTAGAGCGTCGCGTACGGCGAGTCCGCGGTGTTGTGCTGCTCGAAGAAGTCGAACCAGTTCCGCACCGTCCGCAGGAACCCGGCCTGCGTCGTCGTCTTCCAGTCGTACAGCAGGATGCTGGACCGCAACGCGGCCGGTGCCTTCGGCAACGACTCGGCCGGCGTCCGGCCGGCGGAACCGTTGGAGCGCATCAGGTACCGCGTGACGACGCCGAAGTTCCCGCCGCCACCGCCGGTGTGCGCCCACCACAGGTCGCGGTACTCGTTGTCGCGCGTGGCCACCACCGACCGCGCCCGTCCGCGGGCGTCGACGACCACGACCTCCACGCCGTACAGGTGATCGACGACCGAGCCGTACTTGCGGGACAGCGGCCCGTACCCGCCGCCGCTGAAGTGGCCGCCGACGCCGACGCCGAGGCATCCCCCGCCGGGCACCGTGAGGCCCCACCCGATGAACAGTTCCTTGTAGACGGTTTCGAGGATCGCCCCGGCGCCTATCGAGAAGGCCCGGTACCGCGGGTCCCAGGTGATCTCGTCGTACGTCGACATGTCCAGCAGCACCTCGGTGTCGCTGCTGTCCACGAAGTCCTCGAAGCAGTGCCCGCCGCCGCGCACCGCGATCCGCTTCCCGCCGCGGACCGCGTCCTGCACGGCCGCGACGGCGTCCTCGGCCGACCGGATCACCCGGATGTAGTCGGGTTTCGCGACGAACCGGCGGTTCTGTCCACGCAGCACCAGGTCCTGGTAGCGCGCGTCGTCCGCACGGATCGTGTCACCGGCGACAGCGGCCGGTGCCGCGGACGCCGTACCAGGGATGGCGAGTGCCGCACCCGCGACGGCTGTTCCGGCCAGGAGACCACGACGACTGACTGGCATTGAGATTCCCTCCCGAGTTCGAATGCTTCGACCCTAGGAAGGCGGGCAGTGTCCGCACATCAACCATCTGGTGGAGTGCAGGACTCAGCTATCCGGCGTACAACCGCTCCAACGGAACGCCGAGCAGTACGCCGGCCAACGCCCCGACGAGCATGAACGGCCCGAACGGAACCATCTGTTTGCGGGTCATGATCCGGGCCGCGATCAGCACGATCCCGACGATCGCGCCGAGGAAGAAACCGCCGTACAACCCGGACACGAACTCACCCCAGCCGAGCCAGCCGAGCGCGATCCCGAGCAGGCCCGACAACCGCACGTCACCGAACCCGACACCGCGCGGGAACGCGAACCACAGCACGTAGAACACCGCGAAACCGATCGCCCCGGCGATCGCCGCCCGGCGCAACGAGCCCCACTCCCCCGTCGCCAGCGCCGCGGCCACCAGCCCGGCCCCGACCACGAAGTACGTCGGCCAGATGATCACCGACGGCAGGAACCGAGTACGCGCGTCGATGTACCCGAGCACCGAGCCGGCCACCACGAGCACAAGCCACGCAGGCAGCACAGCGTCCAGGCCGAGCACCCAGCCGAGGATGCCCCCCGCCAGTGCCGCCAGTCCGCCGCACCAGTACGCCGCTCTGCGGCCGGCCAGCGACGCGTACGGGACCTTGGTCTCGCCCTCCTCGAGCTCCGGCTCGGGGATCGTGCGCATCAGCCACGGACCGAGCACCGACGCCACCGCGCCGCACGCGAGCACGCCGATTCCCACAGCGAGCAACGCGTTGTCAGCCGGCACGATCCACGACCCTAGACGACTACTTGCGCGCGCCCGCGGCCGCCCGCCGGCGCACGAGGACGAACACGCCGCCGCCCAGGAGCAGGACCAGTACGAGGAGCACCGCGACCGTACTCCAGAACCCGTCGTTCTCGGTGACATACGTGATCCGCTGGTACTCGTCGTCGTTCGCCGCCTGCGCGAATGTGAAGTCGTCGGTGATCTTGCCCGGCTCGCGGTACGTCGCGGTGTACGCGGTCAGGAAGTCGGTCGGCTTCGGCAGCATGTCGGTGTCGACCCGGCCGGCGAACAGCAGCTCCGGCGTCACGTCGGCATCCGGTGTCCTCGTCGCATCGACCCGGTGCTCCGCCGCGACGTACACCGTGACGGTCTGGGTCGTGGTCGCGCCCTTGCTGAGCCGCATCGGGTACACGATCCGGTCCGACGCGAACGTCAGCCGCAGCGGCGGGGTCGCGCCGGACAGGTTCTCGCCGGCCTGCTTCGGGGCGAGTTTGACCGCGACGATCTCCCACTTCTCGGCCAGGTACGGCGTGAGGTTCGCGGCCAGCGTCGACGGGACGACGTACCCGTTCGTGCGCAGCCAGTCCGTGACCGCCGTACCGCTGGACCCGCCGAGCCGCGTGATCGCGAACGGGCCCAGCGTCATCTGCTCCTTGACGCTCACCCCGGCTCCCGGCGCCGGGGCACCGGCCGCGTCACCCGGGCCGCGGCCGATACCGAGGTCGCGGAACGGCCAGTACGTCTTCTTCACCACGCGCTTCGGCGCCGTCAGCTGGTTCAGCCGGTAGAACAGGTAGTCGTCGTCGCCGAGGTCGACCTTCGCGGCCGACGGCACCGGCATGATCCAGGCCGCCTTCTTCGACGCGCCGCGGACCGACATCGAGAGCGTGATCTGCTCGGTGCCCCCGGCGTACTGGACCAGCGCGTTCTCGCCGTACACCCGCGCTTTCGACTGCCCGTCCGGCAGGTAGCCGCCACACGCACACGCCCACGCGGGCGTCACCCCAGCCGCGACGAACCCGGCAGCCAGCACACCCGCGATCACACGCCAAAGCTTCACGGGCCGAACACTAGCTAGCTGAGGGTGTACGGGGTGTGGAAGAAGTTGCCCGGGTCGTACTTCTTCTTCGCGGCCTGCAGCTTCGAGGCGCTCGCGCCGTAGTACGAGCTGATCGCCCGCCCGGACTCGACGTAGTTCACGTAGCCGCCGGCCGAGGACGGGCGGACCGCTTTGTGGCCGTTCGAGATGAAGGTCTGCGCGTTCGTCCCCTGCGCCGACGAGTACCACTGGATGACGGCCAGCGCGCTTCGCCACGGCCAGGACGAACCGCCGGCGGGCTCCTTCGCGGCCTGTCCGCCGAGCGGGTCGAGGATCGCCGACGCCGGCGTCCCGGCGCGCGCGGCCGCCTTCACCGCGCCGAGCAGGCCCGTGATCGTCGCGGCGTCCATCGGCGCCTTGAGTACGTCGGAACCGGCGAGGAACCCCTGGCGTGGGCTCGTGGTACCGCCGCCGAGGTACTTGACCGCCTCCAGGTGCGACTTCACCGAGAGCGTCCGCCCCGACGCCTTCGCGCCGACGAGCGATTCCAGTTGCGCGGCCGCAGCGGTCGCGTCGCCCGTGGTGGAGACGCCGAGCACGCGGATCGACAGCGTCCCGTTGCTCTTGGCATCGATGTGCAGGTTGGCCCAGACCGTGGCCGGTGCACTCTGTGCGAACTTCTGCCAGCCACGGACGACGGCCGCCGCCTGCGACTCCGGCCAGGTCAGCCGGAAGAAGCCGAGCTTGGTCGCCGGGATCGTCGCGAACTGGAACGACGTGACCACGCCGAGGTTGCCGCCGCCGCTGCCCCGCAGTGCGGCGAAGAGGTCGGACTTCGCGCTCGCGCTGACGGTGTGCGCCTTGCCGTCCGCGGTGACCACGCCCATCGAGACGACGCGGTCGCAGGTCAGGCCGTACGTCCTCGTGTGGACGCCCATCCCACCGCCGAGCGTGAGGCCGGCGACGCCGACGGTCGGGCAGGTGCCGGTCGGCAGCGAGCGGCCGTAGCGGTCGAGGAAGGCGTGCACGTCGTACAGGCGGGCGCCGGCGCCGACCGTGAGGACGCCGTTCGCGTAGCTCATGGTCTTGAGGCCGCCGACGTCGAGCTGCACACCGTTCGCGATCGTCGACGCGCCGACGTACGAGTGGCCGCCGCTCTTCGGGACCAGGACGAGTTTGTTGGTGCGGGCGAAGTCGATCGCCTTCTGCACATCGGCCGGGTTGGCGGCCTTGACCACGGCGGTCGGGCGGACGCTGTCCCAGCGCGGGTTGAAGAGTTGGTGCGCGGCGGCGTACCCGGAGGTGGAGGGCAGGTAGAGGCGGCCCTTCAGCGAGCCGGCGAGGGCGTTCCAGTTCGGCCCGGCCGCGGTCTGCGTGGGCGCCGACGTGCTCGGGGTACCGCTCGGCGTGGTCGGCGCGGTTGTGGTGGGGGCAGCCGTAGTCGTGCTGGGTGCGGTGCTAGGAGTCTGCGACGGGCTCGTCGTACTGCCGGTGTCTTTCGAGTCACCGCAGCCGGCCACGGTGACGGCGACTCCGGCGATCAGAACGGTACGACGGTCAAGCAGGCTCACGGTCCCCCAGCTCCTCACGCGCAGCAGCCCTCATGGCCGCCAGAGGAGCCGGCGACCTACCCGTCATCATCTCGACCTGGAGGGTCGCTTGATGCACGAGTAGATCAAGTCCGTTCAACAGCTCGGTACCGATCCGGTGCGCCGCGATGGCGAGCCGGGTCGGCCACGGGTGGTACGCGACGTCGAACACCACCGGCGCGACGGCGGCGAAGTGCTCGGCCCACGGGTCGACCGCGCCGCCGGGCAGCGTCGACACGCACAGGTCGAAGCCCCCGATCTGCTCGACCTGCGAGAAGTCCGCGACCGAGGTGCGGAGTCCGAGCTCCGCCGCGAGGTCCAGCAGCCGCTCGGCCTTCGCGACGTCCCGGACGACGACCGTCACGTCGGTGACCTTCATCCCCCGCAACGCCGCCAGCGTGGACGCGGCCGTCGCGCCGCCGCCGATCACCACCGCCGACTCGGCCGCGGTGATGCCCTGCTCGGCGAACGCGTTCACCAGCCCCGGTACGTCGGTGTTGTGGGCGGACCGGGATCCGTCCGGCTCGAACAGCATCGTGTTCGCCGCGCCGATCAGCTCCGCGACCGGGTCCACCGTGTCGACCAGGTCGAGCGCGACCCGTTTCAGCGGCATGGTCAGCGACAGCCCGCGGACGTCGTCACCGAGCGACGCGACGAATCCGCGGAGCTCGTTCTCCTCGACCTCGAACGCGTCGTACCGCCAGTCCAGCCCGAGCGCGGCGTACGCGGCCCGGTGCATGGCCGGCGACAGCGAGTGCGCGATCGGCGAACCGAGAACGGCACACCGGGTCAATTCAGCACCTGCCCTTGTGCGCCTGGCACCACGCCTGCAGCTTGGCGGTGTTGGCCTGGTGTTCGGACAGGGTGCTCGCGAACGCGGTCTCGCCCGTGTCCAGGTTGACCAGCGTGAAGTACTTCCAGGAGCCCTGGGCCGGGTTGATCGCCGCGCGCAGCTCGTCGCGGGTCGGCGAGTTGATCGGCGTCGGCGGCAGGCCTTTGTACTTGTAGGTGTTGTACGGCGAGGGGTTCGCGCGCTGCTCGGGTGTCGTGAAGACACCGCCGTCCTTGCCGACCACGTAGTGGATCGTCGAGTCCATCTGCAGCCGCATCCCGGCCGCCAGCCGGTTGTAGATCACCCGTGCGACCTTGGCGTAGTCCTCCGGCCGATTCGTCTCCGCGCCGATGATGCTGGCCACGATGACCGCCTGGTACGGATCGAGCTTCTTCCGGGACGCCGTGTTGACGAGGTCCAGCGACGCCGCGGTCTTGGCGTAGTTCGCGGTCATCAGCTTGAGCATCGTGTACGCGTTCGCGTTCTTCGGGACGTCGTACGTCCCCGGGAACAGGAAGCCCTCGGCGTTGTTGTGCGCGTACGGCGGGAGACCGAGCAAGGCCGGCTTGCCGAGGGCCGTGGCGGCGGCGCCGGCCGGCAGCTTCATCTTCGAGCCCTGCAGGATCACCGCGACCTCGGCCTTGGTCTTGCCGGCCGCGATGCTGATCCGGGCCACCTTGACCGACTCGGCGGTGTTCAGCATCAGGTCGAGAGCGGCCTTGGCCGACATGTGCTTGCGCAGCGTGTAGGTGGCCGCCTGGATCTGCAGCGACCGCGGATCGTCGCGGGCCACCCGCTCGAAGGCGCGGGCGCTCTTCACGACTTCCTTCTTCTCCAGGGTGTCCGCGATCGACGCGGTCGCCTGGCCCTTGGTGATCTCGACGACCACGGAGCCGGTGCCCGCGCCCTCGTAGTCGGGAGCGGAGAAGAGTCCCTCGAGCGCGTCCTTGCCCTTGCCGAAACCGACCACCGCACCGGCCACCAGGGCGCCGACGACGACCAGCGAGATCAGGCCGGCGAAGCAGCCGAAGGCGCGGCGGCCGCGCGCCCGGCGCCGGTTGGCGCGGCGCTCGACGCGGGACTCCGCGCGCAGCCCGAGGCCGCTGCCCAGATCGTCACGCTCGCCCTCGTCCACTTCTTCGTGCACCGATGGTCCGTTCACAGGGGCCTCCCGGGTGGGTTGCCGGTCTCACGCTCCAGGTCGAGCGCATGTTGCAGAATCACGACGGCCGCGGCCTGGTCGACCACCGCCCGTCGCTTGGAGCCTTTCTTTCCCCGTTCCCGCAGCATCCGTTCGGCGGTGACCGTGGTGAACCGCTCGTCCACCAGCCGCACCGTCGTCCCCGAGTTCGTCACCAGTACCTTGTCCCGCACCTGCTCCGCCGTCTCCCGGATCTTCACCGCGGCCGGCCCCTCGCCCCCGGACAGGGAGCGCGGCAGCCCGACCACGATCTCGAACGCCTCCAGTTCGGCGGCGAGTGCCGCGATCCTATCCAGATCGCCGGGCCCACGCCGGACGGTTTCCACAGGGGTCGCCAGGATTCCGTGCGGATCGCTGCTCGCGACGCCGATCCGGGCGTCGCCGATATCGAGCGCGATCCGCACGCCCGTCCTCATCGGCGGCTCCTCAAGACTGCCGGCTCATCTAGCCGGTGACCTGGTGACCGATCGCGTGCTCGACGGCGCTCAGCGCGTCGTCGGCACCGGCCGCGTCCGTGCCGCCACCCTGCGCGACATCGTCCTTGCCGCCGCCGCGGCCGCCGAGCTTCTCGGCCGCGATCCGGACCAGGTCGCCGGCCTTCAGCCGCCACTCCCGGGCCAGGTCGTTGAGCGCGATCACCACGCCGGGCTTGCCGTCGTTCACGCTCAGCACGGCGACCACGACCGGCTTGTCGTTCGGCATCCGGCCGCGGACGTCCAGCGCCAGCTTGCGCAGGTCGCCGCCGTTCACGCCGTCGGGTGCGCGGTGGCCGACGTACTGGACGCCGAAGACGTCCTTCGGGTCCTTGGCCAGTTCCGCCGCGGCCTCCAGCACCTGCGCGGCGCGCATCCGCTCGAGCTCCTTCTCGGCCACCCGCAGCCGCTCGGCCAGATCGGCGACCTTGGCGGGCAGCTCCTCCGGGCGGGCCTTCAGGTTCTCGCTGAGCAGCCGGACCAGTGCCCGCTCGCGGCCGAGGTAGTGCAGCGCCTCCATGCCGACGAACGCCTCGATCCGCCGGACCCCGGCGCCGACCGACGACTCACCGGTGACGGTGACCGCGCCGACCTGCGACGAGTGCTTCACGTGCGTGCCACCGCAGAGTTCCCGGGACCACGGGCCACCGATCTCGACCACGCGGACCTGCTCGTCGTACGTCTCGCCGAACAGCGCCAGCGCGCCCCAGTCCCGGGCCTCCGGCAGTGTCATGTACTGCGCCGACACCGGCAGGTCCTTGCGTACGGCGAGGTTCGCGACCTCCTCGATCTCGGACCGGGTCGCGGCGTCCAGCGCCGACGACCACGCGAAGTCGAGCCGCAGGTAACCGGGCTTGTTGTACGAGCCGCTCTGCAGCGCGTTCGGGCCGAGCACCTGGCGCAGCGCGGCGTGCACGACGTGCGTGCCGGAGTGCGCCTGGCAGGCCGAGACCCGCCACTCGTGGTCGACCGCGGCCTGCACGTTCGCGCCGGGACGCAGGACGCCCTCGACGATCTCGACCTTGTGCACGATCAGACCCTTGACCGGGCGCTGCACGTCGAGCACCTTCAGCTTCAGCCCGTCGCCGAGGATCAGGCCCTCGTCCGCGATCTGTCCGCCGGACTCGGCGTAGAACGGGGTCTTCTCGAGCACGACCTCGACGGTCTCGCCCTGCTCGGCGAACGGCGCGACCGCACCCTCACGCAGCAGACCTCGGACCTCGGAGTCGCTGGACAGCTCCTGGTACCCGGTGAACTCGGTGACGCCCTTCTCCCGCAGTTCCCGGTACCCCGAGGTGTCCGCGTGACCGGCCTTCTTGGCGCGCGCGTCGGCCTTGGCCCGCTCGCGCTGCTCCTTCATCAGCGAGCGGAAGCCCTCGGTGTCGACGTTCAGGCCCTGCTCGGCCGCCATCTCGACGGTCAGGTCGATCGGGAAGCCGTACGTATCGTGCAGCTGGAACGCCTTCGCGCCCTCGAGCTGGTGCGCACCGCTCGCCTTGGTGTCGCGGACCGCCACGTCGAAGATCGTCGTACCGGCCGTGAGCGTACGGCGGAACGCCTCCTCCTCGGCGTACGCGACCTGGCTGATCCGGCCGAAGTCGGTGACCAGCTCCGGGTACGACTTCTTCATCTGCTCGAGGCTCACCGGGAGCAGCTCGACCAGGCTGGGGTCCTCGTAACCGAGCAGGCGCATCGAGCGGATCGCCCGGCGCAGCAGGCGCCGCAGCACGTACCCGCCCTGCTCGTTACCCGGCGTGACGCCGTCGCCGATCAGCATCAGCGCGCTGCGCACGTGGTCCGCGACGACCCGGAACCGTACGTCGTCCTCGTGCTCCGCGCCGTACTTGCGGCCGCTCAGCTCGGACGCCTTCTCGATCACCGGGTAGATCTCGTCGATCTCGTACATGTTGTCGACGCCCTGCAGCAGGTACGCGACCCGCTCCAGGCCGAGACCGGTGTCGATGTTCTTCTTCGGCAGCTCGCCGAGGATCTCGTAGCCGTCCTTGCCGCCGCCCTCGCCGCGGATGTTCTGCATGAAGACCAGGTTCCAGAACTCCAGGTAGCGGTCGCCTGCCTCCCAGTCCCGGTCCGCGCCGAACTCCGGGCCGCGGTCGATCAGGATCTCCGAGCACGGGCCGCACGGACCCGGGATGCCCATCGACCAGAAGTTGTCCTTCATGCCGAGCCGGACGATCCGGTCGTCGGGCAGCCCGGCGACCCGCTTCCAGATGTCGATCGCCTCGTCGTCCTCGTAGTACACCGAGGCGTACAGAACAGACTCGTCGAAGCCGTAGCCGCCCTCGTTCTGCGGCTTGGTGACCAGCTCCCAGGCGAACTTGACGGCGTCTTCCTTGAAGTAGTCGCCGAACGAGAAGTTGCCGTTCATCTGGAAGAAGGTGCCGTGCCGGGTGGTCTTGCCGACCTCCTCGATGTCGAGGGTCCGGACACACTTCTGGACGCTGGTCGCGCGCGCGTACGGCGGCGTCTGCTGACCGACGAAGTACGGCACGAACTGGGCCATGCCGGCGACGTTGAACAGCAGGTTCGGGTCCGGCGACGGCAGCGGCGCACTCGGCACCACGGTGTGGCCCCGGTCCTCGAAGTACTGCAGGAACCGCCGCCTGATCTCACTGGTTTCCATGGGTGTTACCGGTAGTCCTCACGATCGTTGGTGTTCTCGATGCCGAGCGCGTCGCGCAGTTCGGTCTCCCGCTCGGCCATGCCCTCGCGGACCTGGTCGCCGAAGTGCCGGACCGCGGCGGCCAGCTTGGCCGCGGACTCCTGCATCCCCTCCGGGGCGAGAATCTGGGCCCGCTTCTTCAGCCGGGTCACGGCGTACACGCCGACGGCGATCCCGATGATCAGCCAGAAGATCCGCTTCACCGCTTCCGCGCCTTCCGCTCGGCCTTCATCTCTTCCTTGACGCGCCGCGACACGTCCTTGCGCTGCTGCTCACCGAGCGCCCGGCGGACGCCGTACGTGAACGCGGCCGCCTTCACCAGCGGGCCGCCGGCGGTGGCCGAGAACAGCGACATCAGCGCGGCCGCGTTGGTGGTCACGGTGGTCGCGTTGTCGGTGATCGTGTCCACCTTCGCCAGCTGCGCGTTCGTGGTCGCGACCGTGGTGGTCACCTCGCCGAGCAGCGGGACGCTGGAGTCGGAGACGCCCTTCACCATGATCCGGGTCTCGTCGAACACCTTGCCGAGCTTCAGGATCGGATAGGCCAGCAGGCCCACCAGGATGAGCAGCGCGCAGGCGGCTATCAGCCCCGCGACTTCACCGACGCTCATGGAAACGATCCACCTTCCGTAGCGACCTGATGCGACCTGTGGACGCCCGACCTTATCGCGGGCTCCTGTCACACTCCGCTTCAGGACACCATCCCGCACATCACAGTCCCCCACCAAACCGCCTCGGCGGGCTACTCGATCACGTAGCGCTGCATCATGTCGTTGTCCTCGTGCTCCAGGATGTGGCAGTGCCAGACGTACTCACCGGTGTACGAGGCGCCGATCGCCAGCGGCGCGCCACCGGCCGCGTTCGCACCGAACGGGACCAGTATCCGGGTCACCTCGCCGGGCATGGCCACCACCGTGTCCTTCCAGCCGCGCTCGTTGGCCGGCGGCGGTACGGCGGCACCGACCAGGGCCGCCCGGCTGACGTCGTACCGTTGCCGGTTGAGCACCTGGAACTGGGTGAAGTGCAGGTGGATCGGGTGGGCGTCACCGGTCGTGTTCACCAGCTCCCACTGCTCGAGCGTGTCCTTGCCGATCGGCTCGTCACGGAACTCCTCGGAAGCGAAGGACCGGTTGTTCAGCAACGCAGCGAGCGGCGCGCCGGCCGCGTCGAGGAGCTCGACCAGCGTCATCGTCCGGCTGGCCGCCGGCGTCCGGCCCGCCAGCCTGGTGATCGGAACCGCGCGCAGCCTGGCCGGCAGCGGCGCCGTGTAGCCGGTCGTGCTCGTCACGGTGAAACGCATGATCTGCGACAGGGGTGCGCCGCCGCGCCGGGCCGCCTGCGGTCCGTCCGGGAACGGCGTCCGGGCGTTGTTCGCCAGGATCACGCTGCTGCCGGGCGGCAGCGCGGCGAAGTCGACGACCAGGTCGGCGCGTTCGCCCGGGCCGAGCGTCAGCTTGTTCAGCGGCACCGGAGCATCGAGCAGACCGCCGTCGGTGCCGATCTGGTGGAAGGACAGGCCCGCTCCGCCGGCCATGAACTTCAGCAGGTAGAACCGCGCGTTCGACCCGTTGAAGACGCGGAACCGGTACTTGCCGCGGGCCACGTCGAGGTTCGGCCAGGCCTTGCCGTTCACGGTCGCGACATCGCCGAAGAACTCCGGTGCCCACGCTCTCGGGGTGGTCGGGTTCTGGTTCGGCGGGTAGGCGAGCTTCCCGTCGGCGGTGAGCATCCGGTCCTGGATCACCAGCGGCAGCTCGTACGGCGGCGCAGGCAGGCGGCTGCCGTCACCCGGATCGTCGTCGTCGCGGAGCAGATAGCCGCCGGCCAGACCGGCGTACACGTTCAGCCGGGTGATCGCGAGCGCGTGGTCGTGGAACCACAGGCCCGCCGAGGCCTGCTTGTTCTCGTACGAGTAGACGAACTCGGTGCCGGGCAGGAACGTGTCCAGCGGTCCGCCGTCGTCCTCCGGCCGGGTGTTCCCGCCGTGCAGGTGGACGGCGGCCCGCGGCCGGACCGCGTCGTCCGTGCCGGCCGGGAGCAAGCCTTCGCCGACGGCCTGCTGGATCAGCTGCTCGTCGATCGCGAAGGCGAGCGGGTGGCTGCCCAACTCGTTGCGTACGACCAGGTCGAACGGGACGTCGCGCCGGGCCACGATCACCGGGCCGAGGTAGGTCTGCGCACCGGTCGCTGTGCGGTAGGCGAAGGTGTCCGCAGGTCCGAGCGCGCCATGGAACCGGTGGACGGCGTTCACCATCCGGATCGTCGCGCTGCCGCCCTGCGTGGCGTCGACGACGCCGAGGTCGGCCAGCGTGGGCAGCTGTTCGGTGAACGGCGTGACACCGGGCGGAACGGCCGCGGACGCCCGCAGCGCCGTACCGAACGAGAGTGGAACGGCCAGGCCTGCACCGGCCTGGAACAGACGACGTCGACTGATGGTCATGACGACCCCCCAGAAGGCTCGGGGCTCCCCCAGCACCGGATGTGGATGCTTTCAGGGGAGCTTTCGGAGCCCCGCGGCGGGAGAGGCCTCCGGCATCAGCGCCGGGGACCAAGGGCCCGGCCGGGCGTTTGAAACGCCCGGCTCAGCGGGTCAGGAGTTGCCGTTCTCGCAGGCGATGCCGTCACCGTTGCGGTCGAGGGCCGGGGTGTAGCCGGGATCGCCGCGATACAGCGGTGCCTTCCCGGCGGCGCGGACCTCGGCGCAGTTCCGGTAGACGACGGGTGTGGTGCTGGGCGTGCTGCTGGGAGTGGTCGACGGTACGGCGGTGGTCGCAGGCGGAGTCGGCGTACTGGTCGACGGGGTCGTTGTCGCCGGCTGCGTCGGGGTGGTGGTCGTCGAGGTGCTTGACGGGGAGGTGGGTGCCGGGGTGCTGGACGACGAGGTGCTGGATGACGGGGTGCCGGGTGGGGTTCCTGTGGTGGGGTCCGCGGTGGTCGGGTTGTTCGTACCCGGGCCGGTCAGCGGGACGTTGGACGTGGACCCGGCGCTGGTCTGCGGCGCGAGCGGGTTCAGTGGCTTACCGACCGGGAGCGACGGGCGCGCGCTCGATCGCGACGTACCCTCCGACCGATCGACCGTCGGGCTGGAGGAACCGGCGGCTTGCGGTACCTGGCCGGTCTCCGAGTGCTCGGACCTGAACGGGTACAGGAACAGCGCTGCTGCCAGGACAGCGACTGTTGCCGCAGCCGCCCCGAGCTTCAGCACCGGCGGACGCTTACGAACATGCCGAGGATGGGGCTGCCTCAAAACCATTACCTTCCGCCCCCAGGCCGCGAGGCAGTTTACCGACTCGAACGCTTCAATCGAAGCTCACGGTGAGTGTCTGCACGGCTCCGTCCGGCGCCCAGCGCAGCTCCATCGTGCCGGTCCCACCACCTGACCAGCGGAAACGCGCCCGTTCGTCGCCGTCCTCGATGAGCGTCATGGTCTCGCCTGGCGGATTCTCCCGGTACGCCGCCGCGATCGCCGTCCGCCCTTCGAACGGTCCGGCCGGAACACCCACGAACCGCATCGTCGCGTCCGGCGCGAACCGATCGGCGAACGCCTCCCAGGCGCCGCTCGTCACCGCCAGGTTGAAGGCGGCCACGTGATCCTCGGTACGGCTCATTTGCGATCCCGGAGGATCTTGCGGATGGCGGCGACCCGGTCGGCGTACGCCGCTTCGCCGCCGCGACGGGTGGGTTTGTAGTAGTCGGTGCCGTCGATCACGTCCGGCGCGTACTGCTGCGGGAGCACACCGCGCGGGTCGTCGTGGGAGTACTGGTACGAGGACCCGTGGCCGATCTTCTTCGCGCCGGCGTAGTGCGCGTCCCGCAGGTGCGGCGGGACCGGGCCGACCTTGCCCGCCTTCACGTCCGCGATCGCCGCGTCGACGGCCATGATCACCGCGTTCGACTTCGGCGCCAGCGCGAGCGCGACGACCGCCTGGGCGAGGTTGATCCGCGCCTCCGGCATCCCGATCAGCTGCACCGCCTCGGCGGCCGCGATCGCGACCCCGAGCGCGGTCGGGTCGCCCATCCCGATGTCCTCGCTGGCCGAGATCACCAGCCGGCGCGCGATGAACCGCGGGTCCTCCCCCGCCTCGATCATCCGGGCCAGATAGTGCATCGCCGCGTCCACGTCCGACCCGCGGATCGACTTGATCATCGCGGACGTGACGTCGTAGTGCTGATCCCCGGCCCGGTCGTACCGGACCGCGGCCCGGTCGACCGCCGTCTCCAGCGTCTTCAGGTCGATGACCTTCGCGTCCTTGGCCCGCGCTCCACCCGCGGCCGCTTCCAGGTAGGTGAGCGCGCGGCGGGCGTCGCCCCCGGCCATCCGCAGCAGATGGTCCCGGGAGTCCTCGGCCAGCTCGAACTCGCCGTTCAGGCCGCGCTCGTCGGTCAGCGCCCGATCGAGCAGTACGGCGATGTCGTCGTCGGTCAGCGACTCCAGCGTCAGCAGCAGACTGCGCGAGAGCAGCGGTGAGATGACGGAGAAGAACGGGTTCTCGGTGGTCGCCGCGACCAGGGTGACCCACCGGTTCTCGACGCCTGGCAGGAGCGCGTCCTGCTGAGCCTTCGTGAAGCGGTGGACCTCGTCGATGAACAGCACGGTCTCGACCGCACCGGTCGCGCGGGACAGATCGCGCCGGGCAGCGTCGATCACCTGCCGGACGTCCTTCACCCCAGCGGTGACCGCCGACAGCTCCACGAACTTCCGGTTGGTCTGGTGCGAGACGACCGCCGCGATCGTCGTCTTCCCCGTCCCCGGAGGGCCCCAGAGCAACAGCGACATGGGCTGATCGCCCTCCACCAGCCGACGCAACGGCGAGCCGGGCGCCAGCAGATGCTGCTGACCTACCAGCTCGTCCAGACTGCGCGGCCGCATCCGCACCGCCAGCGGAGCCGCGGTGTGGTCCGCATCCGCCAGACTCCCGCCACCACGGGCAGGCGCGGGCGCCCCCGGAAGATCGAACAACCCATCACTCACCCCAGAAGCCTATCCACCCCCACCGACACCCCGCCGAACCCCGCACCCCACCACCAAGCAACCCCGCGGCGGGCGGGGTGGGTTAGCGGGTTGGGCCGGTGGGGCGGTTGTGGGTACTGCGGATGGCTCGGGTGTCGCGGCGGGTGGCGGGGGTGGGGGTGTCGAGGGAGTCGGCGATGCCCTTGCGGACGGAGCGGAGCTGGGCCTGGGCGGGGTCCAGCCGGGTCGCGACCGCGTGATCGTGCTCTCGCCAGGCGTCGCGAGTCTCCTTGAAGAGCACCGCCATCGCGGGCGTCTTCATCAGCAGCTCGGCCCACAACGGCGCACCGGTAAGCTCCACACCCATGCTGTACGCGAAGTACAGCGAGCTGATCTTCGCCTGCCGGGCGATCAGCGGGCGCCGACTGATCGGCGCCTCTTGACGCCGGGCGAGATGGAGCCGGTCGTCCATCAGTTGCTGACCTTGCCGGACCATGTCGTCGGCCGCGGCCCGCAGCGGTTCGCTCACCCGGATCTGCGCGCCCTCCGCGATCACGTCCCGCAGAACGCTCGCCCGCGCCAGCCGGGTCAGCGACTGCGCGATCCATTCGTCGTCCCGGTCGGGCAGATCCACGCGCCCGCCGTACGCGCTCTCGAAGTTCTCCCGGAGGTCCGCGATGGTCGTGGTCGGCATGGTTCGGCCGTCCATCGCCGCCCGGTTCACAGCCTGAGCGGATGCCTCCTCGAGGCTCAGCCCCCAGTGGTTCCTCGGGTCGAGCGCCAGATCGGACGCCGCCACCAGGATCTGCTCGGCGTCGGTTCCCTCCGGATCCAGGCGTACGTCGTCCAGCCCGAGCTTGCGCCACCAGTGCGCCAGCCGGTCCGCCGTACGCCGTTCCTTGTCGGGCGCACCCGCCGGAAACGACTGCTCGTACCGGTCGATGGCGAGCAGCGCCTCGGCAGCGAACAGATCCACGACCTGCTGCGCAGCGACGAGCTCGTCCCGGCTCGGCTCCTGCAGTTCGGCCCGCGGACTCATCGCCGACGGTCCAACTCGGCCCGGACCCGCACGACCGCCTCCGCGGTCATCGGGATGGTCCGGTGGGGCGGTTGGAGTTACGGAGGGCACCGGCGTTGCGACGGGTCACTGCGCCGGCCTCGTCGAGGTTGTTGATCAGGTCGGTACGGACGGAGCGGAGCTGAGCCTGCGCCGGGTCGAGGCGATGTTCGAACGCGGTGCGCTGATCGCGCCGTTCGTTCCAGGCGCTCACGGCGTAGAAACCCGTGGCGAGGTTCATGGCCGCGTAGGCCACGACCGAGTCGGCCGCAGTCATACCCCAGCCGTAGGCCGCGGCGGCGGCAAAGTTCCTTGCGTGCCAACGGACCCCGTGGTTCTCAGGCTGCACCTCCTGCTGGACTGCCAGTTCGCGCCGGTCGTCCATCAACCGCTGCCCCTGCCGAACCAGCTCGTCGGCCGCCTCGTGGAGCGCCTCGCTCGCGCCGACCCGCGCACCCTCGGCGATCACGTCCCGCAGGACACTCGCGCGCCCGAGTCGGGTCAGCGACTGGCCCAGCCAGTCGTCGGCCCGCTCCGGCTCGCTCGCCTGGCCGCCGTACGCCTCCTCGAACCTTGTTCGCAGGTCGGCGACCGTGGTGACAGGAGACATCCGGCCCTCCATCACAGCCAGGTTGGCTGCGTACGCTGACGCGTACTCGATGCTCACGCCCCACTGGTTCTCGGGGTCGCGCGACAGGTCGGCCGCTACCCCGAGGATCTGCTCGGCGTCGGATCCGCGCGGATCCGGTCGTGCCTCGTCCAACTCGAGCTTCTGCCACCAGTACGCGAGCCGGTCCGCGACCTGACGCTCCCGGTCGGTCGCCGTCGCCGGGAACGATCGCTCGAAACGATCCAGGGCCAGCAGCGCCTCGGAGGCGAACATGTCCACCACCTGCTGCGCTGCGACGAGCTCGTCACGGCTGGGCTCGCCACGGTAGGTCCTCGGATCCCGAGGCATCGTCGGTGTCATCGCCGGCCGTCCAGCTCGGCCTGCACCCGATCAGCGGCTTCCGAGCGGCGCCGAAGGCTGTCGAACCGTGCCGCCTTCGCCTCGTCGGCCTGCTGGTAGTCGGCGTCCTCCGCGGCCTCGGCCGGGACATACCACCAGCGTTCGTCGTAGAAGGTCGGGCCGACGTCCATCCCGGCCAGCATCGGCGTCGCCGCGCCACCGTCGATCAACTCACGCATGCGCTCCTGCGAAACGTAGTCATCGGTCACCCACCCGACTGTAGAGCGCCGGGGGGCGAACACGCGGTGCCACGTACCGCTGCGGCGGAGCGGGACGATGGTCGGGACCTGAAGGACGACGATGGTGGCGATCGTGATGACCGGGTCGGTCGCGGGGACGACAGAGATCGGCAACGTGTACGCCACGATCACCCGCACGATGCCGTCGGCGATCGTCGCGATCCCCCACCACACGGTGATCCACTTCCACGCGTCCCGGAAGCGCGCGTTCGTCTCCCACAGCTGCTCCATCACGCGCGCCCGCCGCGGCATCATCGCCAGCGTCACGACGAACGTGAGCGGCCGCGGGTGCCGCAACGACCACAACGTGATACCTGCGAACGGCAGGCTGATCCACGCGTTGCGGACGAGCAGCAGGCGCGCGTCCCCACCCATCAGCGCGACCACCGAGCTCGCCACCATGCTCAGCACGACAGCCATCCCGACCAGGTCGGTACGCCGAGTGCGCGCGAACGACACCGCCGAACTGATCAGCCCCGGGACCACGCCGACGAGCAACGCAGTCAAGTCACTCACACCGAGCGCCTTGAGCCCGTAGAACAGCCCGAGCGGCACGGCGATGTCGAAGACGAGAAGCCAAGGACCTTTGTGCGTGGGCATGACGAGAGCGTCGCCCACCGAGCCGCCGCCCGGCATCGAGCCGACGGCCACCCCGCCCTAGACCAAAGTCGAAGCCGACCCCCAGGCCATCACAAGTGCCGGCCCGCGGCGGGGCGCACGCCTACGCGCGTCCGTCGCCACCGATTGTGATGGCCTGGAGATCCGGGCTACTTCCGAGAACCCTTACCCGCGCCGTCGGCGTCGTCCGCCTCGTCGGCCTCGCCCGCGTCATCGGTGTCCGCGTCGCGGAGTTCTTCGGGGAGGTCATCGTCGTCGGCGTCGCGGAGTTCCGCGGGGAGGTCGTCTTCGTCGAACTGCTCGGCGAGGAGTTCCTCGGACTCGGCGACCGACTCGGGCTTGATCGCGTTCCGCAGGCGGCCGAGGATCCGGTCCGCCTCGGTGCCGAACGGGTTGTCGTTGACCAGGTACGTCCAGGTCGCGGTCGGCCGCGGGATCCCGCTGTTCTCCTCGTCCAGCCCGTCGGCGGTGATCTCCGCGTCCGCGAACGTCTCGGCCGCGTCCTTCCAGGAGTCCTCGATGAGCGTGTCGAACGACGCGATCGCCGACTTGTTGAACTCGTCGATCGGCTTCAGGTGCACGATGCCGCCGGCCAGCGACCGCAGGTGGATGCCCTCCCGCAGGTCCGCCAGGTACGCCAGGTGGTCGGTCCAGCGCCGGTCGAGATGCCGCAGCGCGATCCGCCGCGCCGCCGCCTTCACCACGTCCTCGCCGACCTCGTCGACCAGTTCGTCGTACCGCTCCTTGGCGCGCTCGGCGAGCTCGTCCGCGGCCAGGTCCTCGGTCAGCACCTTCTCGCGGGTCTCAAGCAGGATCGCCCGCTGCTGTCCCGTGAGCCGGTTGTACTGCCACGTGGTGCGGTGCAGCTCCGCGTTCGCGCCGTCCGCGACCCGCTGCGCGTGCTCGAGCATGCCGATCGACTTGCGGTCCGTGAGCCGGCCGGTAGCGTCCGGGTGCGGGCGGAGGCCGGACGAGACGGAGTACCGCGTGACGAGCTCGTCGGCGAGGCTCGCGAAGAACAGCGACCCGCCCGGGTCACCCTGCCGGCCGGCGCGGCCGCGCAGCTGGTCGTCGAGCCGCCGCGACGCGTGCAGGCCGGTGCCGACGACGTACAGGCCGCCGAGTTCGAGGGCCTTGTCCTTGTCGTGGGTCTCGTCCTTGCCGCCCAGCCGAATGTCGGTACCGCGGCCGGCCATCTGCGTCGACACGGTCACCGTCCCCGGCACACCGGCCTCCGCGATGATCGCCGCCTCCTCGGCGTCGTTCTTCGCGTTCAGTACGACGTGGTCGATGCCGGCCGCTTCGAGCTTGTCGCTGAGCTGCTCGGACTCCTCGACGCTGTGGGTCCCGATCAGGATCGGCCGGCCGGTCTCGTGCACCTCGCCGATGTGCTTGACCAGCGCGGCGTTCTTCTGGTCGACGGTCAGGTAAAGGCGGTCCTGGTCGTCCTTGCGGATGTTCGGGTTGTTCGGCGGGACGACGGCGACCTCGACGTCGTAGAACTCCTGGAGCGACTCGCCGACGACGACCGCGGTGCCGGTCATGCCGCAGAGCGACTTGTACCGCTTGATCAGCGCCTGGACGGTGATGCTGTCCAGGATCTCGCCGGAGTCGCTGACCGGGACCGCTTCCTTCGCCTCGACCGCGGCCTGCAGACCGTCGGGCCAGCGCTGCAGCTTCGCGATCCGGCCGCGGTTGTTGTTGATCAGACTGACCTTGCCGTCCCGCACCAGGTAGTCGACGTCCTTCCGCAACAACACCTCGGCGTGCAACGCGACGTTCACCTGAGTCAGCCGATCCAGATTCTCGTCGTCATACAAGTTGAACCGCGCCCGCTCAACCTCCTCCACAACCTCGTCATCCGACACAGCTTCGTCGGTGTCGGTGTCGGTGTCGGCCTCGTCCGCCTGGTCCGCGTCGGTCACGTCATCGGCAGCCTCGGCCGCTTCTGCCTCGACTGCTTCTGCCTCGGCGCGTTCGCCGAGGGCTTGTTCTACCTTGTCGGTGCCTCGGTCGGTGAGGGCGACTGTCCGGCCGTCGCCGTCGATCTCGTAGTCGACGCCTGCGCGCAGTGTGCGGACCAGCTGGACGACGTCGTCGTCGAGCGCCTCGTTCCGCGTCGCGCCGGCGAGCACCATCGGGACCCGGGCCTCGTCGATCAGCACGGAGTCGGCCTCGTCCACGAGCGCCACGTCCGCCTCGACGGTCACCCGGTCCGCGACATCGGTGACGAGACGATCCCGCAGTACGTCGAACCCGATCTCGCTGACCGGCACGTAGCAGACCTCCGCCTGGTACGCCTCCCGACGCTCCTCCGGCGTAGACGCCTGCCCGACGTGCGACACGGTGACACCGAGCAGCTCGTACACCGGACCCATCCACTCGGCGTCGCGCTTGGCCAGGTAGTCGTTCACCGCCAGCACATGCACCTTGCGCCCGCCCACGGCGTACCCGGCCGCAGCGATCGCGCCCGCCAGCGTCTTGCCTTCACCGGTCGCCATCTCGACGACCCGGCCCTGCAGCATCGCCAGCGCGCCGACGACCTGGCCGTCGAACGCCCGCTCGCCGATCGCCCGTTTACCCGCGTCCCGGGCCAGCGCGAGGAACTCGATCTGCTCGTCCTCGTGCAGCCCGCCGGTGGTGCGGAGTTCCGCGACCGCCTCGGTGAGCTCTTCGTCGGTCAGGTCGACGACCGAGTCCTCCGCCTCGCCGACCAGCTGGGTGAGCCGTTCGTACGGGCCGAGATCGATCGAGCCGGGGCGCTGCAGCAGCCGGCGGAAGCGAGAAGCGATTTTCAGGGCCATGATGCAGGCAACGTACAGCCTCGGTGTGTCGTTCCGCGCGTCACCCCCGAACGCCCACCACTCACCAACGAGCGCGTCGCCCGTCCGTCCACGCTCGACACCGCCTGCGACCCCTCGCTAGGGGGTGGTTGATGAGTGGTGCAGGTCCGGGGTCCACTCATACGGGGTCGTGACAGTGACGCCGTACAGGCCGAGTTTCTGCAGGATGGGGCGGGAGTCGTCGGACGCGTCGACGCGGAGGAACTCGTAGCCGCGGTCCTTCGCGAGGCGGGCGCGGTGGGCGAGCAGTGCGCTGTAGATGCCCTGCCGGCGCCATTCCGGCAGCGTCCCGCCGCCCCACAGGCTGGCGAACCCGGTGCCGGGATGGAACCGGATCCAGGCGGCCGACACGGCTGGCCCGTCCGGGCCCTTCAGTGCGTCCTCGACCAGGAACACCGACAGCCGATCCGGGAACATCCGCGCCTCCCCCGCGAGCCGCTCGACGATCCGCTCCACCCCGCTGTGCCACAGAGCGTCGGTGAGTACGCCGATCCGCTGGAAGTCGTCCGCCCCGTCCGCCTCACGCAGCCGCACCTTCGACGGCAGCGCAGACGGCCGCTGCAGCACCCGGTCGACCTCACCGAGGATCAGCGTCTCCGGCTCCTCCTGCGTGAACCCGGCCCGGACCAGCCGCTCACCAAGGTCGGCCGGTTCGTCGTACGCGTACGTCTTCCACTCGAACGGCAGGCCGCGCTCCCGGAAGAACGCGATCTCGTTCGCGATCACCGCGTCCGGGTCGTCGCCCAGCCCGCGCGGTGTCTCGACGAACCCGGCTCCCTCGGCACCTTCGATGTACGACCGATGCACCATGCCGTCGGGACCGTCGTGTTCCTGCTTCCAGCCGGGGATCGCATCGGCGTCCGGCAACCGGATCCGGCGGTGGAACACGTCGAGCAGCTCGTCAGGGGTCATCTGCACATCGTGCCCGATCGACTACCTGAAATCACCGGTCCCGAAAGTAAACCAGTTGGCCACTGGTGTCGTCCAAGTAAGTGTCCATACAAGGGGGAAAGCATCATGAAGCTCCAGCACAAAATACCCAAGACGATCGTCGCCGCCTTAGCGGTGCTCGCCGTCCCCGCGGCCGCGTTCGCCGCGCCGGCGCTGTCCGGATCGTCCACCGCCCCCCGCAGCACCTCGACCGTCTCGACCGCGTCCCTGAGCACCGCGTCCTGCCCGCGCGGCTGGGGATCATTGCCCGAGGCAAACAGCCGGATGGTCCAGTCGCCGATCACAGGAGTCCGCACCGGCCGGCACGCCTGCTACGACCGGCTCGTCGTCGACCTGCAGGGCCGCGCGCCCGGGTACGACGTCCGCTACGTCCGCAACGTGTACCAGGACGGCTCGGGGTTCCTCGTCCCGCTCCGCGGCGGTGCGAAACTGCAGATCGTCGTGCACGCGTCGTCGTACAACGTCGACACCGGCAAGGCGACGTACGCGCCGAAGAACAAGAAGGAACTGACCAACGTGACCGGGTACCGCACCTTCCGGCAGGTCGCGTACGCGGGCAGCTTCGAAGGTCAGACCACGATCGGTCTGGGCGTCCGCGCCCGGCTCCCGTTCCGCGTCTTCACCCTCGCGGGCCCGGGCTCGAACTCCCGCCTGGTGATCGACGTCGCTCACCACTGGTAAGCCCACCCCAGCGGCCGCCCGTTCCCCGCGGGCGGCCGCGCCCCTGTTTTCTACAGCACCCTGTTGAGCAGGTCGTAGAAGGCGTTCGCGAGAACCACTTCGTACGGGTCGCCGAGCAGCGCTCCGAGCTCGCCCATGTCGGACGGCGACCAGGACCAGGCGCCGATCCCACCGGAGATGAACAGCGGGCTCGCACCGTCCCAGTTCGCGATCCGCTGATCCATCGCGGCCTTGAACTCGGCTGCCTTACCTGGTGCGCCCCACTGGCCGGTGATCGGCAGACCGCCTTGCCGGACGGTGAGCGGGTCGCCGTCCCAGGTCTGCATGATCCCCTTGACCGGCGTGTACTCGTTGTACCCGCTCGCGATCTCCTCCGACAGCAGGATCCACTTGTCGTCCTGCCTGCTGCTGTACGCGTACACCACGTCCAGCCCGGTACGGCGCATGAAGCCACCGGTCATCTTCAGGTACTCGGTCAGCTCGGCGGGCACCCACGAACCCGGGTACGTGTAGCCGCCGCCGGACGGGCCACAGACCAGGAGGTCGTTGGCGGTCGCGGTTCGCTGGAAGTAGCTGTAGAGGCCGGGGCCGGTTTCGGCGAGCAACGGGCTGATGGTCCAGTTCGTCGGCACCTGGCCGCGTTTCGGGTCGTCCCAGATCTCGCGTAGCCGGCGCTGGCAGTACTGGATGTTGTCGCCTTCGCCGAAGGTCAGGGTCACGTAGACCTTGTTCTTCGGCTTGTCGATCCGGCGGATCGGCCGGGGCTTGTCGGAGATCGGCGCCGTGAAGCCGGCGTGCACGGTGCCGTTCATGTAGAAGTCGGCCGCGACCACTGGCGAGCCGCCCTTGCTGGCGAGATCGACGCCGTCCCACTCACCGGAGACGTCGTTCGCGAACCAGCCCATGTACGGCGCCAGCGTCGGATACTTCGCGTAGTGCTCGATGAGCAGGTCGCCCGTCGCGCCACCGGGTGGCAGCCAGCTCACCAGGGCCTTGGTGGCCACCACGTAGTCGCGGAAGTACGCGAACGGTTCGATGCGGGTCGGGGACGTGTCGGTCGCGGAGACCAGGTACTGGTTCCACATCTCCACGGTCACGACGAGGGACGTCGTACCCGCCGGCGGCTCGAAGCGGTAGATCCAGTAGTTGCCGCCGTCGGCGAAGCGGTTGCCCTCGCCGCCGATCGAGGAGTGCGAGCCGTCGAACAGGTACGGCGCCTCCTCCGGGGAGTTCGGTTCGAACCGGGCGAACTCGGTGCCGTTCGCCGTCACCACCACGTGCCGCACCGACGCACCCCAGCCGTCGTCGGTGAACGAGTCCGCGAACCGGACGTACACGGCCTCCTTGCCGAGTTTCGCGGAGACGTCCAGGTTGTACGTTCCGCGGTTCGAGGAGTCGCGGATCTGCTGGGTCTCGCGGGCGATCTCCTGCCACTGGACGCCCTCCACGTCGACCACGCGGGTCGGCGGGAGGCCGGCGAGCAGCTTGTGGGTGACCTTGGGGAACAGGTTGTCGAGCTGCCAGCGGTACGTCTTCACGACGTCGTCGTCGAACATCCCGCGCAGGTCCTTCACGATCCGCAGACCGTGCGCCTTGGCCTGATCCGCGTCGGCCACGACGGCGTTCTCGAGTCCGGCGAGCGTCGTCGCCACGTTCAGCGAGTCCGGTACGGCGGGGTCGTGCACGATCGCGCCGCGGATCCGGCCGCGGTACTTGGCGACCAGGTCCAGCGGGTTCTTGTACAGCTTGGTCGGCAGGTGCATGTCGGCCAGCCATTTGGCGTCCGGCACGCTCACCGTGCCGGTGTCGTACAGGAAGTACAACTCGGGCTCAGTACGGTTGACGATGCCTTGCAACGTTGTCAGCAGGGTCTGGTCTCCCCCGCTGAGTTTGCTCACATCGCCGTAGTCCAGGTGTCTCGGGCGGTTGAACACCGGCAGCAGCCGAGCGGGGCTGCCGGACGTCGATGAAACCGCAGCCTGCGCTGCCGACGTGAAGCCCGGAACCACCCCGAGCCCACCCACCGTCAGCGCACCGCTGCCCGCCAGGAACGCACGTCTCGAAACCATCGCGACCACTCCCTGAGGTTGACATCGATGTCAAATCAGCCCGGAATCTAGCAACGCCGAGAGAGCGTGTACATAGCTCGCTACAACGTTGACCCGACTTTCTTGGAATCGTTTCCGGTCACTCCGCGGGCGGTTTGCCGATGGACCGGTGGAAGCGGGAGCGGAAGTTGCCGTCGTACTCGAGTTTTGTGTAACCGGCGGAGTGGACGCCCAGGGCGAAGACGCCGGTGGCGAGGAAGGTGATGCCGGCGATCTGCGAGATGTGCCAGAACGCGGCGGTCATGCCGACGAACGCGGAGCCTTCGGCGATTGCCTTGGCCACGCTGACCAGGCGTGACTTGGTCACCTGGCGACGGAAGGCCTCCTGCCGGTTCAGTACCAGGAGCGCCGCCAGCAACGGGATCGAGACGGCGAACGCGACCACGCAGATCGTCGCGGTCAGATCGAGCGGGGACGTGGTCAGGAACGGCTGGACGACCACCAGCCCGGCGGCGCCCAGCCCGCCGTAGATCAGGTTCGACTGCCGGATCCACTCCTCCTGCACCGCGGGGTCGGACTTCGCGTCCTCTGCGTCCGACTTCAGGCGCATGGCCGCTTCCACAGCCGTCTCCTCGTCCATCTGCCGTCCTCCAAGAGAGCTCCCCGCCGGACGAATTGGGTGGAGCGGGCGTACGGCGGCGAGACATAGTAAGCGGGTGCGGTACTACTACGCGGAGCACCAGGCGGCCTACCGGCAGCTCGAGCGCGAAGGGCTGACCCAGTGGAACGACCTGTTCGGCGAGAGCTGGACCTTCGACGACTTCCCCAACCGGGCCTTCCTCGAAAGCGTTCTCGACCGGCTGCCGACGTCGGGTGACGTGCTGGAGTACGGCTGTGGCACCGGGCCGGCCGCGTGTTTCCTCGCGGCGCGTGGGTTCCGCGTCGATGCGATCGATCTGATTCCGGAGGCGATCGCGCTGGCGCGGGCGTTCGCGCGGGAGCGGGGCGTGAGCGTCAACTTCGGCGTACAGGACGTGTGCGCGATGCCGGTCGGGAGCAAGCAGTACGACGTGATCCTGGACAGCTACTGCCTCCAGTCGATCGTCACGGACCCCGACCGTGCCTCCGTCCTCACCGCCGTCCGCGACCGCCTGAAACCCAACGGTCACTACGTTCTCTCCACCGCGATGTACGACGCGGCCCGCGTTTACGACGGCGACTTCCGGTACGACGCCACCACCGGCATCTGCTACGAGAGAACCATCGCGCCGGCGGACGACGCCGTACAACTCGACAACACCTGGTACCTCCCCCACCGCCGCCACCTGCGTCCCGAAGCGCTGCGAGCCGAGCTGGAGCGCGCCGGTCTCGACGTCGTCTCGCAGCGAGGCGGAGACGTCGTGGCTACCAGGCCTGGTTGAGGATCTGAGTGGCTTCTGCCAGGGACAGGCCGGCTTCGCGGGCGGTTCGGGCGAGGTTGACGGCGGCGGTGTGGGTGGCCGCGTCGTCGATCTGGCTGCGGGAGGCCAGGACGAAGGTGCCGTTGCGGCCGCGGGTCTCGACCAGGCGGTCGGCTTCGAGTTCCTTGTAGGCGCGGGCGACGGTGTTCACAGCAAGCCCGAGGTCCAGCGACAGCTGCCGCACGGTCGGCAGCCTGGTGCCGCGCGCCAGCTCACCGGCCCGAATCAGCCCCTCGATCTGCGACCGGACCTGCTCGTACGGCGGGGTCAGCCCGACCGGGTCCACGGAGATTTCCACCCGCTCACCATCCCACAACCGGTGACCCTGCGTTGCAAGACAGTTGTGCCATGTCCTCCCCAGGCAGTGCGGTGTCACGCGGGGCAGCATCGTGGCGGTCGTCGAGAGTCGTCCGCTCGGTCCCTCCGACGAGGAGCTGATCCGCTACGCCACGAGTTTGGCTGACGCGCTCAGTTGAAGTCCTCGGCGGTGTACGGGCGCTGCTCCACGAGGACAAGCCAGTTGCCCGAGTTGTCGCGCAGTACCGCTTCCACGCCGTACGGGCGATCCGCTGGCTCCTGGATGTATTCGACGCCCTTGGCGGTCAGTTCGGCGAAGGTCTTGCGGCAGTCGTCGGTGGCGATGCCGAAGCCGTGCATGGTGCCCTTCGCCATCATCCGCTTGATCGCGGCGGTCGCCTCCTCGTCCAGCGGCGGGCCCGGCAGCGCGAGCTGCAGCTCGAGCTCCGGGTGGTCGGCCTGGTACACGGTGCACCAGCGGAAGTCGGGCAGGCTCACGTCGTTCTTCAGCACGAACCCGAGCTTCTCGGTGTAGAACGCCTTCGCCTCGTCGATGTCGTCGACAAAGACACTGATCAGGCTGATGTTGGTGATCACGGCAGCTCCTCATCGTTGTGTTCGGTACGACGTTAGGCCCCGGACTCCCCCGCCGGCTTCTCCGGAATTGCTGAGTTCAGTCCCAGCATGAACACGAAACATCCCGGGATCCGCGCGCCGGCCTGCGTCCGCTGGTACTGCGCCGGCGGCATCCCCACCAGCTCCGTGAACCGCTGCGAGAACGACCCGAGGCTGCTGTACCCGACCATCGCGCACACCTCGGTGACGGTCAGGTTCGTCGCCCGCAGCAGATCCGTCGCGCGCTCGATCCGCCGGCGCGTGACGTACTGCATCGGCGTCTCGCCGTACGCCGCCGCGAAACACCGCAGGAAGTGGTACTTCGACACGCCCGCCGCGGCCGCCAGCCCGGCCAGGTCGAGCGGCTCGGCATAGTTGCGATCGGCAACATCCCGCGCCCGCCGCAGATGCGGCAACAACTCGACCGGTACGACGCTCACGTCCCTGAGCCTAGGTACTTTCGGTAGGTGCCGAAAGAGCCGCGACGGAGCGTACGGCGTATACCCGGGCAGGCGTTGTCCGGCTGTCCTGTGTGGGGTGAGCTGCGGGGCCGTGGGACAGGTTCTGGTGGGCTAGCACCTGGTATTTCCTGTCCGCAGCACCCTGAAGGTGCCCCTTCCCCCGGCAGCCGGCTGACCGCGCCCTCGGGCAGCCACAGCCCGCCGAAAACGGCAGCTCGACAGTACGTATACCTCTACTACCCGCCTGTCTACACCGGCCGGCTGCCCGGATCGCCGGACAGTGGCCGTATACGTACTGTCGACCTGCACAAATGGGTAGCAGTCCCCAGTTCCCGGACCTGGCCGCCCTCGCCCACACATCCAAGACAGGGCCGGATAACCCAGCTGGTTCGTCTCAAGTCCCGGGGTAGGTTGGATCGTATGTCGCGCCGATTCCTGCTGACCGAGCTCAGGCGGTTGCTGCGGCAGCGCCGAGCCGGATGGGCTCTATCGACCTCGTGATCGATCGTTCGCGGGTGGGATGTCCACCCGCTCAGCCCATCCAGCGTGGAGGTTTCGTTCATGTCGACTGTGTTGTGTGTGCCGCAATGGCAGGGGTCCGCGGCTGAGTCCGCGCGGTTTCTCGCGGACGGAGCTCATCGGACGGCTCGCCTGGTGCCGGCCGATCGGGTGCTGACGGTCGACGTACCGGAGTCGGACGGACCCATGGCCGGCGGGGTGCGCGCCGCCGACGCTCTGGTCGGTGTTCAGCGGGCAACCGAGGAAGCGCTGACCACGATCGACGACTTCGTTCTGACCGCCGGTGGGGACTGTGCGGTCGACCTCGTACCGATCTCGGCGGCAGCCGCGAAGTACGGCGCAGACCTGACACTGCTGTGGATCGACGCCAACCCTGACGTCTACGGCCCCGGAGATCCCTTCTCCGGCGCTTTCCACGGGATGGTGGTGCGCACGCTGCTCGGCGACGGGCCGCCTGCGTTGACGCCCAAGACCGTGCTGACACCACAGCAGGTGGTCTTCGCTGGTGTGCGCGTGGTGGACGACTGCGAGCAGGAGTACCTACGAAACAAGGGCCTTGATGTGGGGGAACTGGAAGCGGCATTCGAAGGCTTGAAGGGGCCGTTGTACGTCCACCTGGATCTCGACGTCCTGGATCCGACCGAGTTCGCCTCGGTGGGGTACTCCTATCCGGTGGGACCGTCCGTCGCGCGTGTACTGGAGCTGATCGCCGGTCTCGATGACGTGGTCGGGGCCGCGATCACCGAGCACGCCCCGCGAGCGCGGGACCTCCGCGAAGAGGAGGTCGTCCGCGCCCTTGGGACGGCTCTGCTGCGGTTCGCCTGAGTCAGAACCCGCTGAGGGTCTCGAACTGGCTGCGGGTCAACTTGGTCGTGTCTCCCTGCAGCGGCGCCGGACGCGTACAGATCACGCCGGACGGTACCGAGCCGGTCAAGTAGTTCAGCGCGTTCTTGAACGAGTCGCAGCGGCGCTGGTCCTCGGCGCCGGCCGGGTAGCCGATCGCCGCGTTGACACGGCCCATGTCGAGGTTGTCGGCGTACGGATTGATGTCGCGGGCAACGGTCCAGTACCAGCGGGCGATCGGCGCACTCCACTGCAGCGACAACGCCAGGTCCGGGTTGCCGAGCAGATCGATACCGAAGTACTGCCCGGCCGGGCCGTAGTTGAAGTCCCCGGTGAGCTGGATGTACCCGCGTCCGCCGTACGGGCGGGTGTCGCCGATCTCGCGGATGTTGTACTCCAGCCGCGACTCGTGCACCAGCGTCGCGAGGAACGCCGCCTTCCGGTACGGCGTGTTGATCTGGGCGTCCCGCATCGCCTGGTTCAGCGACGGCAGACCGGTCTCGACGAGCGACGGGTTGGCGATCCGGCTGCCGAACATCGCCTGGACGTCGGCCAGCGTGATGTCACCGGCCGGCGGCTCGGAGCCGCATTCGGGTACGCCGGGAAGCTTGTCCTCGGGAACCGCGACGTACACGACGGTCACGTAGCCGCCGAGCGCGGGCACATGGGCCCACCACGAACTGGTGCCGTCCGAGTTGCTGACCAGGTCGCCGTTCTTCTGGCAGTCCACGTCGATCGAGGTGGGACCGCTGAGCGTGCCGACGACAGCGGAGGACAGCGAGGCGTCGGCGCGGATGTTGACGCCGCTGCCGTAGGTCTGGAAGACGGTCGCGTACGCCGGGGTCACCGCGGCTGCGGTGAGACCGAGACCGGCGAGAAGGGCAAGGAGGAGACGACGCATGAACACTCCTGGGGCGGTAGGAGGGGCGGTCGTCGTGAAAACCTAACTAAGCATCTTCACGACTCCGCCAGTTTCCTCCCAAGCCCGGGAATGCTCAACCCTTCTCGGGTTTCGCGTCCACCCCCGCTTCCTTGCGCTGCTCGGGCGTGATCGGCGCCGGCGCCGCGGTCAGCGGGTCGAACCCGCCGCCGGACTTCGGGAACGCGATCACGTCGCGGATCGACTCGGTGCCGGCCAGCAGCGCCGTGATCCGGTCCCAGCCGAACGCGATCCCGCCGTGCGGCGGCGCGCCGAACTTGAACGCGTCCAGCAGGAACCCGAACTTCTCCGAGGCCTCCTCGTCGGTCAGGCCCATCACCTTGAAGACCCGCTTCTGCACGTCCTCGCGGTGGATACGGATCGAGCCGCCGCCGATCTCGTTGCCGTTGCAGACGATGTCGTACGCATACGCCAGCGCCGACCCCGGATCGGTGTCGAACGTCTCCAGCGAGTCCGGCTTCGGCGACGTGAAGGCATGGTGTACGGCGGTCCACGCGCCGGACCCGACCGCGACATCGCCCGCGGCGGTCGCGTCGTCGGCCGGCTCGAACAGCGGCGCGTCGACGACCCACACGAACGACCACGCCGACTCGTCGATCAGACCGCCGCGACGGCCGATCTCCAGCCGGGCCGCGCCGAGCAGCGCCCGCGACGTCTTGACCGGACCCGCGGCGAAGAAGATGCAGTCACCCGGCTTCGCGCCGACGTGGTCGGCGATCCCGGCACGCTCCTCCTCGGACAGGTTCTTCGCGACCGGCCCGGCGAGCTCGCCGTCCTGACCGACCAGCACGTAGGCCAGTCCGCGCGCACCGCGCTGCTTGGCCCACTCCTGCCACGCGTCCAACTGCTTGCGCGGCTGGTCGGCGCCACCCGGCATCACGACAGCACCGACGTACGGCGCCTGGAACACCCGGAACGGCGTGTTCTTGAAGTACTCCGTGCACTCGACCAGCTCGAGGCCCATCCGCAGATCCGGCTTGTCGGTGCCGAACCGGGCCATCGCCTCGCCGTAGGTCATCCGCGGGATCGGCGTCTGCACGTCGTACCCGACGAGCTTCCAGAGCGCGGTGAGGATCTCCTCGGACAGCGCGATGATGTCGTCCTGGTCGACGAAGCTCATCTCGACGTCCAGCTGAGTGAACTCCGGCTGCCGGTCGGCGCGGAAGTCCTCGTCGCGGTAACAGCGGGCGATCTGGTAGTAGCGCTCCATACCGGCCACCATCAGCAGCTGCTTGAACAGCTGCGGCGACTGCGGCAGCGCGTACCAGCTGCCCGGCTGCAGGCGCGCCGGCACCACGAAGTCGCGGGCACCCTCCGGCGTCGAACGCGTCAGTGTCGGCGTCTCGAGCTCGACGAAGTCGTGCTTGGCCAGCACCTCGCGAGCGGCCTTGTTCACCTCGCTGCGCAGGCGCAACGCCGAACCCGGGCCCTGGCGGCGCAGGTCGAGGTACCGGTACTTGAGCCGGATCTCCTCGTTCACCGGCGTCGCGTGGTGCTCCTCGACCGGGAACGGCAGCGGGGCCGCCTCGTTCAGCACCTCGACCTCTTCGGCGATGACCTCGATCTCGCCGGTCGGCAGGTTCGGGTTCGCGTTGCCCTCCGGGCGCGGGGAGACGACGCCGACGATCTTCAGGCAGTACTCCGAACGCAGGCCGTGCGCGGCGTCCTCGTCACGGATCACGACCTGGACGGTGCCGGTCGAGTCGCGCAGGTCGATGAACGCCACGCCGCCGTGATCGCGTCGCCGCGCCACCCAGCCCGCCAGAATCACCGTCTGCCCGGCGTGCTCGGCACGCAACGAGCCTGCGGAATGGGTACGGATCACGAGATCTCCTCAATACTTGGACGTACGTCGTGTGCGGGCGGGGCCCAGGTGGCGGCGTCCGCCGGCACCTGCTCGCCGCTCCGAATGTCCTTCACCTCGGGACCGTTCTCGGTGCTGAACCAGACGAACGGAATCCCGCGCCGATCGGCGAACTTGATCTGCTTCCCGAACTTCGCGGCCGCCGGCGCCACCTCGACCGGAATCCCCCGGCCCCGGAGCTGAATCGCGGTCCGCATGGCCTCCGCCCTGTCCTCTTCGGAGTTCAGTGCGATCAGCACAGCGGTCGGCGTACTCCGACTCGCCTTCACCAACCCCTTGCTGATCAACCGGTGCACCAGCCGCGACACCCCGATCGAGATCCCGACACCCGGGTACGTCGTCTTGCCGTCGGACGCCAGCGAGTCGTACCGCCCACCGGAGCAGATCGACCCGTAGCCCTCGTCACCGATCAGCTGGGTCTCGTAGACCGTGCCGGTGTAGTAGTCGAGTCCGCGCGCGATCTTCAGATCCGCGACCAGCAGCCCCGGCGCGTGCTCGTTCGCCGCCGTCATGATTTGCGACAGCCGCTCGAGCCCCTCGTCGAGAATCTCGTGCTGCACACCCAGCGCCCGGACCTGATCGGCGAACGACGCATCGGTGCTCGAGATCTCCGCGAGCCGCAGCACCTGCTTCGCGGTCTCCGCGGACAGGCCGGCCGCGGTCAGCAGGTCGGTCACCTTGTCCGGGCCGATCTTGTCCAGCTTGTCGACGATCCGGAGTGCTCCGGTGATGTCCTCGATGCCTAGGCCGCGGTAGAAGCCCTCCGGGATCTGCCGGGTGTTCACCTGGATCCGGAACGGCGGGATCGGCAGCTTGCGGAACGCGTCCGCGATCACCAGCGGCAGCTCGACCTCGTAGTGGAACGGCAGCTCGCCGCTGTCGATGATGTCGATGTCCGCCTGGGTGAACTCGCGGTACCGGCCCTCCTGCGGACGTTCACCGCGCCACACCTTCTGGATCTGGTAGCGCCGGAACGGGAACACCAGCTTGCCGCTGTGCTCCAGTACGTAGCGGGCGAACGGCACGGTCAGGTCGAAGTGCAGTCCGAGGGCCGCGTCCTCGTCGGCGCCGGCCGCGAGCCGCCGTACGCCGTAGATCTCCTTGTCGGCGTCCTCGCCCTGGTTGGACAGCCGCTCGACCGGCTCGACCGCCCGGGTCTCGATCGACGCGAAACCGTGCAGCTCGAAGGTCTCCCGGATCGTGTCGAGGAACTGCAACTCGACGATCCTGTCGCTCGGCAGAAACTCGGGGAACCCGCTGAGTGGGGTCACCTTGCTCATAAGTTCGGTATCTCCAGGTCCTGCAAGTAGGGGTTGGTCGCCTTCTCCCGGCCGATCGTGGTCTGGCCACCATGACCCGGCAGGACGACGATCTCGTCGCGCATCGGCAGGATCTTGGTGGCCAACGTATGCAGCATCGCCGGATGATCGCCGCCCGGCAGATCCGTCCGGCCGATCGACCCGGCGAACAACACGTCACCGGAGAACAGCACCGCTGGTACGTCTTCTGGTCCGTCGTACGGCGTGGTGAAAGTGACCGACCCGCGGGTGTGACCCGGGGTGTGGTCGACCGTGAAGTTCAGGCCCGCCAGCTCCAGGGACAGACCGTCCTTCAGTTCGGCGACGTCGTCCGGCTCGGCGAAGGTGTGATCGCCGCCGAGCAGCATCCGCGCCGTCTCCGGGCTGATCCCGGCCATCGGGTCGGCGAGCAGGTGCCGGTCGTCGGGGTGGATCCAGGCGGTCGCGTCGTACGTCCCGCAGACCGGGAGCACCGAGAACATGTGGTCGATGTGACCGTGCGTGAGCAGCACCGCGACGGGTTTCAGCTTGTTCTCCCGGACGACCTGCTCGACCCCGCCGGTCGCGTCCTGACCGGGGTCGACGACGATGCACTCCGCGCCCTGGCCGGTGGCGACGACGTAGCAGTTCGTACCCCACGAACCCGCGGGGAACCCGGCGATGAGCACGGCAGACCTTCCTGGAACGGGGTTCGGGACCCACCAAGGTTACCCGGGCGGTTCGCCGTACTTCGAACCGGATTGTGATGCAACCCCGTTGCGCCTGAGCTGGGAGTTTGTGATTGTTCAGGGACAGGCCTTTGCGAGTGGAGGGCCTGAGCGTCGGGAAGGCAGCTCGACGCGCCCAGGCGGGCCCTGTCCGCGCGGTTGGACCGGGGACTGACCAGAATGGGCACGAGCGCAGTGCATACCGCCGGAAGGGGCGAGTTGTGGCCGGAGAGAACTGGGGCCGGGTAGCCGAGGACGGAACAGTCTTCGTACGGACGAAGGCCGGTGAACGGGCGGTCGGCCAGTGGCCGGACGCGAACCCCGAGGAAGCCCTCGCCTTCTACACCCGCCGGTACGACGCGCTGGCATTCGAGGTCGAGCTGCTGGAGCAGCGGGTCCAGGCCGGTACGGTCTCGCCCGACGACGCCCGCGCCGCGGTCAAGAAGGTCACCGGCTCGATCGAGGACGCGCAGGCCGTCGGCGACCTGGACGGCCTGCTGACCCGCCTCGAGGCCCTCACGCCCCTGGTCGCGCAGCAGCGCGAGCGGCGCAAGGCCGAGCGGGCCGCCAAGGTCGAGGAGGCGCGCTCCGCCAAGACCAAGATCGCCACCGAGGCCGAGACCATCGCGGCCGGCACCGACTGGCGGCACGGCGTGACCCGGCTGCGCGAACTGCTCGACGAGTGGAAGGCACTCCCCCGGCTCGACAAGTCCAGCGACGACGAGCTCTGGCACCGGTTCTCCTCCGCGCGGACGACGTACACGCGGCATCGCAAGCAGCACTTCGCGGAGCTGTCCTCCAAGCGTGAAGAGGCCGCCCTGGTGAAGGAGCGGCTCGCCGCCGAGGCCGAGACGCTCGCCTCGTCGAACGAATGGGGCCCGACCTCCGGGCGCTTCCGCGACCTGATGCGGCAGTGGAAGGCCGCCGGACCGGCGCCGCGCGAGGTGGACGACAAGCTGTGGGCGCGGTTCCGCGCCGCGCAGGACCTGTTCTTCGGCGCGCGGGACGCCGTACAGGCCGAGGAGAACGCCGAGCAGGTGCAGAACCTGCAGGCCAAGGAAGCACTGCTGACCGAGATCGAGACCATCCTCCCGGTCGAGGACGCGCGCACCGCCCGCGAGCAGCTCCGCGAGTACCTGGACCGCTGGGACCAGATCGGCAAGGTCCCCCGCGACTCGATGCGCGCCGTCGACGGCCGCCTACGGGCCGTCGAGCAGGCCGTGAAGGCCGCCGAGGACGAGGTCTGGAACCGCAGCAACCCCGAGGCCCGCGCCCGCGCCGAGGCCACCGTCAAACAACTCCAGTCCCTGATCGCCGACCTCGAGAAGCAAGCCGCCAAGTTCGAGGCCCAAGGCAACACCCGCAAAGCCACCGAAGCCCGCGAAGCCATAGCCGCCCGCCGGGAATGGCTGACCCAAGCCCAAAACGCCCTCACCGACTTCAGCTGACCAAAGCCCTGTGGACAACTTTCCGCAGCGATCGCCGAATTCAGCGATGCTGTGCGGATGCTTCCTGCTGACCTGCCGCTGTACTTCTGCGGCATCCCGTTTCGTGCGCACCAGGTAGGGCGCAAGCTTCCTTGGTTACTGGCCCGGGGTGAGATCCGGCAGTTGATCAGTGGCGTGTACGTCGACGTGCGGGTGCCGGAAACCATCGCGCTGAGGGCCGACGCGCTACATCTCGTCGTACCGTCCGGGGCGACGGTGTGCGGCCGGGCCGCCGCCTGGTTGCACGGCATCGACTCCACCGCGCTCGCCCGGGAACCCTTTCGTCCCGAATGGACCTTCGCCGAACGCCCTGCCGTGGAGATCCAAGGGCTCATGGTCACTACGCCGGCCGCCACAGCGATCGAGCTGGTCAAACAGCTTCCACGACCCTTCGCCTTGTCGGCGGTGGACGGGCTGCTCCACGCAGGCATGCCGATGAGCGACCTCGTATCCGCATCAGCCGCCTACTTCCCGGCGGACAGCACCGCCCAAGCCGCGCAGCTCCTACGGATCGCCGACGGCCGCGCGGAGTCACCAGGTGAATCGTGGCTCCGCCTGCGGCTGTTCGACGCCCGCTTCCCCCGCCCGGAACTCCAGGTCCCGGTCGAAGGCAACGGCCGCACCTACCGCCTGGACCTGGGCTATCCAGACCTGCCAGTAGACGGCCGCCGCCTCGGCCTGGAGTACGACAGCGACCAGTGGCACTCCTCAACGAAACAACAGCTGAAAGACGAAACCCGCCGTACAGAACTCGACGCCCTGGGCTGGCACATCATCTCGGTCCGCCGCACCGACCTATGGGGCTCATACCCAGCCTTGGAACTCGCGATAGGCAGCTTCCTCTGCCAGGAACCACGCCTGCCACGGCGGTGGTGAGCCGCGACGATATCGACGGGTATGAGCGGCGAATCGGGCTCCGGCCTGGGCACTGCGGACTGGGATAGAGTCGCATCGGTCCAAAGGGGTGGGGTGTGTGCCGCCGTACGGCGAGGTATGAAGGGGGAGTCGTGGATACGCCAGAAGAAGAGATGCCTCAAGAGGTCACGGTTCGACGCTTGGGCAGTGAGGGAGCGGAGCTCGCCGTCTTCGAGTTCCAGGGCAAGCTGCGAGAGCTGATGATGTCCAGCCTCCGTGAGGCCTACCTTGCCACCGGGAACTACGTCTCGGACGCGAGGTCTGTCTCTCCGCAAGGTGCGCTTTCGCTGGCTGTCGCTGGCGCTGCGACCGGAGCGACCGCGCTCTCGGCAGCGTTCTCGTCGACGCTCTTCATGGCCACCGCGAATCCCGCGACGCTCATGACCCTCGGCAACGGCGTCGGCAGCGCCGTGATGGGAGCCGGCGGGATCGTGGCACAGGCGCCCTTCATCGCCGTGGCGAGTTCGCTTCCGGTGGTGGCGCCGATCCTCGCTGTCCTGGCGCTCAACACAGCAGTGATGATGCAGCAGTTCAAGCAGGTCGATCGGAAGCTCGACACCATCAAGAGCGCCTTGGACAAGGCGATCGCCAGGACCGAAGCGACACACGCCGGCGAACTGCTCGCCGCCTCCAGGACCGTCGACGACGTCTACCGGCAGTACGGTCTCGAAGGGTCCTTCTCGAACGACATGCTCGTGCGCCTCGCGCTCGCGGAACGCGACGTGAGAGCACTCGCCGCCAGGTTCCGGCAACTCGTCGAAGCGCGTAGCGCGACGAACGTCGATGATCTCAAGGAGGTTCAGCAGGCGAACTACGACGCCCACAGCGCGATGCTCGCGTCGTTCGTGGAGCTCCGAATCTCCTATCTCCGGGTCTGCGTCGACATGCAGGAGAATCCGAAATCGGTCGCCTCGTCGACGGAATACCTGAAGGCAGTCATCGACGACGGGATCGTGTTCTGGCAGCAGTTGCAGGACCGCTCACGAGCGCTCAAGGATGAGATCGGTCAGCTCGAGGCGAAACTCCAGGACATGAACTGGGCGGCGCGTAACTTCCCAGGCGGCGAGGGCGCCACGCTCGAGAAGGAGCTCGCGAGGCGTAACACCGCGTACAGGGCAACGATGGAGAGCGAGCGGGAAATCATGAGTGAGTTCCATTCGCTCATCGAGTCCGCCCGGACGACTCGGAAGGCGCTCGAGACGTCGGAGCCGACGAACGGCGCAACCTCGCCGACCCTCGTCTACTGGAAGGACGAAACCGGCGAGCATTCGTTCGTGACGGACAAGAACCTCATTTCCTGATCGGCGCGTGCCCCCAACCACCCGGCTCACCGACGAACTGGCGCGGACAGCACGTCCCAAGCCGCGGAGCTCCTGCGGATCGCCGACGGCCGTGCGGAGTCACTGGGCGAGTCGTGGCACCGGCTGCGGCTGTTCGATGCCCGCTTCCCCCGGCCGGAACTCCAGGTCCGCGTCGAAGGCAAGGGGCGCGCCCACCGCCTGGCCTGCCGCGGCGACGGCGATCAGCGAACGGTCCAGGCGGTTTGAGTTGCCCAGTGTTCGGCGGTGGTCATGAGGATGTTGGTGGCGGGGGCTTTGATTTGGCCGTAGTCGAAGAGGTCGGGGACGGATTGGGCCAGGCGTTGTTTGAAGGCGCCCCAGGACTCGCGGGCTTCTGGGGTGGCGCGGAGGTAGTCGCGGAACAGGAGGGCGTAGCGGGTGTTCGGGCCGGTGGCGACGCGGACGTGGACGTTGACGGCCCGTTCTCCGGCGGGTGGGGCGAAGACGAGCTTCTCGCAGGGAACGCCGTACGACGTTTCGGTGTGGTTCCACGGTTCGGGGCGGCAGCGGAAGCCGGCGGACTCGAGCAGGTCGACCAGGTCGGGGCTGAGAGCGGTGACGCGGATCTGTGCGTCGATGCAGTTCTTCGCGGCGAGGCCGGGGACGGACGTGGAGCCGATGTGGTCGATGGCGACCGCGCGGTCGCCGACCGCGGCCTGCAGCCTGGCTGCGAGGTGGTTGAAGTCGGAGGGCCAGTTCGGGTTGTAGTCGACGACGGCTATCGCAGGACCTAGCTCATCCGGGAAGGGCATTCGCCCATGCTCCCAACCACCCGGTTCGCCGCACCAGCGGATTAGTGCGGCGAACCAGGCGGAACGGACCCCGCACGCCCCGGCGGGGACATGGCGCCCGGGTGGCACCAGTCCGGTACGGCGGGATCATCCCCGGCGCCGACGACCGACGGCCGGAGGGGTCAGTCGTTGTAGCGGGCCTTGAGGGAGTACCGGCGAGCGAGCACCAGGAGCGCGAGCAGGAGCACGCCACCGGCAGCGGTGATCAGCATGAGGTGGTTGTTGCCGGACGCAACCGCAACAGTGGCCGTGGACGAGTTGGCGTCGTATCCGCCCGCCATGCCGGCATCGTTGTACTGCGTGCCGGGGAGCTTGTCGGAGTACCGGTCGGAGACGAGTTCCTGGTAGGCGGTGACGGTGATCGGCCGGGCACCGATCGACTTCACCGCCGACTGGTTGAGCGGTCGCACCTGCGTACCGGAGAGCGCATACCACGCGCCGACCTGAGGCTCGGTGAAGACGAGCGCCCCCGCGGCCGCCGACACCATCCGCGCCTCGGTGTTGCCGGAGGCAACGTTGACGGCATGCCAGGCGCCCTTCTCGTCGGGCGTCGTGAAGACGGTCAAGGTCCGGCCGCCTTGCGCCGCGGTGGTCGCGGCGTACCAGAAGGTCGCGACCGGCGCCGCCGCGTCCCGCACGAATGCCGGGTTGAGCGCGTAGATCGGCCGCGTGTCCCGCGCGACGCTCGCCGCGGCCTTCGCCGTACCTCCGGCCTTGCCCAGCAGGCTCAGCGCCTCGGACGACCGCGCGGCGTCAGTTGCCTTGGACAACTCGGCCGGCGCGACCGGCTGCGGACCCGCCGCATCGGCCAGACCGGCGGCGGCGAACGTGAAACCGAGACCTGCGGCGAGTACGGCGGCGCAACGGAGCAGGACGTTCTTCGGGCGGCGCATGTCAGGCTCCGATCCGGTACAGGGAATGCGTCCAGGTGAACTGCGAGTTGGACCGGTACCAGTTGTAGGACGAGTAGTTGTAGCGCGGGTCGTCCGGCCACGGGTTGTAGTACTCGATGGTCGAGTCGGACGCGTCGTACCCGATGATGTCCATCATGTGACCGCCGCCCGAGGTCCAGCCGATCCGGGTCATCACCGGGCGGCCGGCGGCGATCTCGGTGACGAGCGTGCTGAAGCTGAGCGTGGACGACACGTAGCTGCCGGCGCTGATCCCGATCGCCCGGAACGCCCTCTGGTCGTTGCCGAGCGTGGCCTGGTTGTTCGGGCAGGTGCCGTTCATCGAGTAGCCGAAGGCGAGGTTGCAGAACTGGTTCTGCGAGTACGTGCGGCCGTAGAACGCGGCGATGCTGTTGCCGCTCGCGGCCCAGCACCAGTTCGACTTCTGCTGGGCCTGGCCGGTGACGTTCAGGTAGTAGCTGCTGGGGGCGGCCGCGGCCGGCGGGGCGAGCGGCGCCAGCGTCACCAGACCGAGGATCGTAGCCAGCAGCAACGACCAGCTGCGGCCAGGCCTTGGGCGGAGCCTGCGCATGAGTCCTCCTTCAAGAGGTACTGCGGGGTGGGCGGACTCCATCGTGGGGACGCGGCCGCAGCGCGGCAAGAACTCGGATCCGGGGTGTGAACGGCAACGGCGCGTGAACGATGCGTGACGAGGCAGTGTCAGCGGGTGCTGTGAATGTTTACACTGCTGCCCTGAGGAGCGTGGGGCCCATGATCAAGCCGGTCGAAGTCCGTGCGGTGACTCCGGACGCGTCGTTCGCGGAGGCGCTGCGGCAGGCGATCGCCCGCCGCGGGCTGGCCCTGAACCGGATCCGGACCCATCTGGCCGACCGCGGGCTGCACGTCGGGGTCGCGACGCTCAGCACCTGGCAGAGCGGCCGCCGGATCCCCCGCGAGGATTCGCTGGCGATCGTCACGGCGCTCGAAGAGCTCCTGCAACTGCCGCCCGGGTGGCTCACCGGACGGATCCCGCCGGCGCGGACCGTGCCGGACACGACGTCGCAGCCGTACGCCGTGGTCGACTACGCCGAGGCGCTGACCCGGCTGCTCGACCGGCTCCGCCGCGACGCCCACGGCCGGCTGCGCAACGTGACCGTTCTCGAAGAGGTTCGCCTGGGCGCGGATCGGAGCGCTCACTGCCGGCGCGTGATCCAGAGCGTGGTCGCCGTACAGCCGGTGGATCGGCTGATCATCGCGCACCAGGGCGAGCCGGGCTGCGACGCCGAGCAACTCGCCCTGCGGGCCTTGAGCGGCTGCCGGACCGGCCGGATCGCCCGCTCCCCCGAGGCCGGCGCGATGCTCGGAGAGCTGCTGCTCGACCGGGTCCTCGCCGTCGGCGAGACGGCTGTCGTGCGCTACGAGATCGAGGACCGCACCGGGCTGCCGTCGACGGAGTACCAGCGGTTCAGCGAGTGGGGCGGGATGCATTACGTGCTGGAGGTGCAGTTCGACCGCGCCGCGCTGCCCGTCCGCGTCCACGAGATCCGCCGCCGCCACACCTCCGGCCCGAACCTGCTCCACCGCGACCTGATGCTCACCCCCGACGGCCGAGTCCACGTCATCGAACCCGCCGCAGACCCCGGCACCGTCGGCATCATCTGGGAGTGGGACTAGGTACGGCTCCCACCCCGGCCGTCGCAATTTCGTGGGCTGACCGGCGCTCCTGTACGACGTGTGGCGAACCGCGTGCCGTGAGACAGGTTCTGGTGGGCTCGCACCTGCTATTCCCTGTCCGCAGTACCCGGAAAAGGTGTCCTCCCCCGGCAAGGTCGACAGGACACCGCCCGCACCAACGAACAGGAGCGCCGGTCAGCCCACGAATTTGGTGGGTAGACCCATGACCTGCGGGGTTCTGGACCGTGGTCCAGGGTGCAGAACCCCAGACCTGGTGGGTATACCCACCAAATTCGCACTCAGCGGCGGGCGCTGGGCGCCTGGATGAGCGGGCACGGTGGGTGGGTGAGGTGCCGGCGGGTGCGGCGCCGGACGGGTGCGGTGCCGGGCGGGTGCGGTGCCGGGCGGGTGCGGTGCCGGGCGGGTGCGGTGCCGGGCGGGCGCGGCGCCGGCGGGTGCGGTGCGAGCCGAGGGCCGGACGGGTGGGGGCGGTTGGGGTTAGGTGCGGAAGCCGGCGTGGACGTGGTCGTGGTGGGTTTGGTCGGAGAAGTACGCGGTGCCGGATAGTTGGTAGGGGCCGCCAACGTTGTAGGAGCCCAGGGACTCGGTTGCGCGCATGTACGCCGTGACGAGTGCGCGGGAGGTTGACGGCGACACGACCGGGTGGCCGTCGATCTGCCAGGTGTCGAAGGCCCGGCCGCGGGGGTGGTCGCTCGGACGGTTGGTGCCGAACACGTTGGTCGGGTGACCGGAGCGGATCACGCTGACCCCGATCTGGTAGGTCTTCGCGAGCTCGAGCATCGTGGTGAGCACGGTGTCGTGGACCTGGCCCGAGCGGATGTCCGCGGCGGAAGCGGGCGGCAGCAGGATCTGTTCGCTGGCCAGCACCTGCCTCGCCGCGGCCGACAGGCTCGCAGCCGGCGCCCCGGGTTGCGCCGGGTGGGTCGCGGTCACTCGCCAAGTCCCCGACGACGCCTTGCTCAGTCGTACGTCGACCGTCGTACCGCCGCTGATCAGGCGGTTCTGCCGGATCGAGTACACGCGGTACGGCACCAGGACGCTGGCCGAGTCGCTCAAGATGCCGCCGTACTGGGCGTCGATCACCTCGATCACGGCCTGCGTTTCGGTCGGCTGCAGGAGCTTCACCACGGCCGCCACCGCGAGCCGCTTCACCTGTGGCTGGATCTCCCCCGGCCCCGGCGCCCAGGAGCGCACGGCTGGCAGCACAACCGTGGGTGCGGGAGACGGTGTCACCGGCGCACTGGACGCCGCAGGAGTCGACGGAACTGGAGTCGGACTCGGACTCGAGCTCGGCTGATTCTGAGCCGACGAATCACTGCACCCAGCCAGCAGTCCCGCACCCGCGATCAGAAACGCACGCCGCCTCATACCTGCAGTGTCCCCACCCTTACAAACAGAGCCTGCAGTCCGTGTAGTCGCCGAGATACAACCCATGCTCAGGGCAACGGACAAACGCAGCCTCCACCGGCTCCGGATCCCACAGCCGCGGCAGCTCAACCGGCTCGGCCGGCGGCCTGAACTCCAGAACCACCCGCTCGTACTCCCCCAGATACACCTCGACGTACGGCGGCTCGTAACTCAGCAACTCCCACCGGAACCGCGAAGCCGCCAACCGAACCACCCGCAACAGGAACGCCCGCTCCGCCTCCCACCCAGCACTCGACCACGGCAGCTCGTCCAGATCGAACCCGTCGTTCCCCAGCCCGATCCGGGAGTTGCACAGGAGTAACGCGAACCCACGCTCAAAATCCGTCTGCGCCAGCTCACACGCGGGCAGCGCAAGCACGTCCAGGAAGACCGCGGTCGCTCCGTTGGACAGCTTCAGCCCCGGCCCGTCGGCCGAGCCGCGGAACCAGTCGCCCACGGGGGCCTACTGCGTGACGCGGTAGACGTCGAAGACGCCCTCGACCGAGCGAACCGCCTTCAGCACATGCCCGAGGTGCGTCGGATCGCCCATTTCGAAGGTGAAGCGGGACTTCGCGATCCGGTCGCGGGTCGTGGTGAGGGCCGCGGACAGGATGTTCACGTGGTAGTCCGACAGCACCCGGGTGATGTCCGACAGCAGGCGGGCCCGGTCCAGCGCCTCGACCTGGATCGCGACCAGGAACACGGACTGCGCCGTCGGCGCCCACTCGACCTCGACGATGCGCTCGGGCTGGGTCTTCAGGTTCTCCACGTTCGCGCAGTCGGCCCGGTGCACCGAGACGCCCGCGCCGCGGGTGATCCAGCCGATGATCTCGTCACCCGGCACCGGTGTGCAGCACCGAGCGAGCTTCGACAGTACGTCGGTCGCGCCCTTGACGATGACACCGGCGTCGCCGCGCGCGGTCCGCTTCCGCCGCTCCTTGGTGGCCGGCAGCCGCATGCCCTCGGCAAGGTCCTCGGCCGCACCCTCCTCGCCACCGTACGTCTCGATGAGTCGCCGTACGACGGCCTGCGCGCTCACGTGCTGCTCGCCGACGGCGGCGTACAGCCCGGTGACGTCCGGGTACCGCAGCGAGTTCGCGACCGCGGTCAGGGTCTCGTGCGACAGCAGGCGCTGCAGCGGCAGACCCTCCTTGCGGAGCTGCTTCGCGATCGCGTCCTTGCCGTGCTCGATCGCCTCGTCGCGGCGCTCCTTGGAGAACCAGTGCTTGATCTTGTTCCGCGCACGCGGGCTCTTGACGAACGTGAGCCAGTCCCGCGACGGGCCCGCGCCCTGCGCCTTCGACGTGAAGACCTCGACGACGTCACCGTTCTCGAGGGTGCTCTCCAGCGGCACCAGGCGCCCGTTGACGCGGGCCCCGATACAGCGGTGGCCGACCTCGGTGTGCACGGCGTACGCGAAGTCCACCGGCGACGACCCGGTCGGCAGCGACATCACGTCACCGCGCGGGGTGAAGACGTAGACCTCGGCGTTGTTGATCTCGAACCGCAGCGAGTCGAGGAACTCCGACGGGTCGGAGGTCTCCCGCTGCCAGTCGACGAGCTGCCGCACCCACGGCATGTCGTTCGGCCCGCCGATCTCGGTGCTCGGCGCGGCCGGCGCGACCGACGACGGGTCCTCCTTGTACTTCCAGTGCGCGGCGATGCCGTACTCCGCGCGGCGGTGCATGGAGAACGACCGGATCTGCAGCTCGACCGGCTTGCCCTGCGGCCCGATCACCGTGGTGTGCAGCGACTGGTACATGTTGAACTTCGGCATCGCGATGTAGTCCTTGAACCGGCCGGGGACCGGGTTCCACCGCGCGTGCATGATGCCGAGGGCGGCGTAACAGTCGCGGACCGACTCGACCAGGACCCGGATGCCGACCAGGTCGTAGATGTCGCCGAACTCGCGGCCGCGGACGATCATCTTCTGGTAGATCGAGTAGTAGTGCTTCGGCCGGCCGGTGACGGTGGCCTTCACCTTGGCGAGGCGCAGGTCCTCGTGCACCTGGTCGATCACCGTCGCCAGGTACTCGTCGCGGGACGGCGCGCGCTCGGCGACCAGCCGGACGATCTCGTCGTACACCTTCGGGTGCAGGGTCGAGAACGCCAGGTCCTCGAGCTCCCACTTGATCGTGTTCATACCGAGCCGGTGCGCCAGCGGGGCGTAGATCTCCAGCGTCTCGCGGGCGATCCGCTCCTGCTTCTCCTGGCGCAGCGAGCCGAGCGTGCGCATGTTGTGCAGCCGGTCGGACAGCTTGATGACCAGCACCCGGATGTCCTTGGACATCGCGACGACCATCTTGCGGATCGTCTCGGCCTGCGCGGACTCGCCGTAGCGGACCTTGTCGAGCTTGGTGACGCCGTCGACCAGCATGGCGATCTCTTCGCCGAAGTCGCGGGTCAGGTCCTCGACCGTGTACGGCGTGTCCTCGACGGTGTCGTGGAGCAGCGCGGCACAGAGCGTGGTCGCGGTCATACCGAGCTCGGCGAGGATGGTGGCGACCGCGAGCGGATGCGTGATGTACGCGTCGCCGCTCTTCCGCATCTGGCCGGTGTGGTACTTCTCCGCGGTCCGGTAGGCGCGCTCGATCATGCCGAGATCGGCCTTCGGGTGGGTCGCACGGACCACCCGGAACAGCGGCTCGAGCATCGGCGCCCGGTTCGGGTGCCGGGTGCCGCCGAGGCGGGCGAGCCGGGCACGGACCCGGGCCGGCGCGATCCGCGGCGGCTGGGTGGCAGGCGGCGGCGATACGGGCGCCGGGCGCACCGGTGACGGCGCGCGCGGCGGCTCCTGCGGTACGGCGTTCGGCACCGCAGATGTCATCGCCGGGTCTTCGCCCACGTTGTGTCCCTCCGCCGACAGGGCACCAGTCTAGAGGCCAGCGTCCAGCGAGGCAGAACCGCCTGTGGACAACACGCCGGGTAAGCCTGCGATGACGGAGGGTTTACCCGAATTCAGACCGTGACGAGGGCGGCGACGGCCTCGCCGTCGAGGCGCTTGCGGCCCGGGAGGAACGACAGCTCCAGCAACACCGCCGTACCGAGGACCTCGGCGCCGCAGCGCCGGATCAGCCGCAGGCAGGCCTCGACCGTACCGCCGGTGGCCAGGACGTCGTCGATGACGAGCACGCGGTCACCGGGGGCGAACGCGTCCTGGTGCACCTCGATCGTCGCCTCGCCGTACTCCAGCGCGTACGACTCCTCGTACGTCGCCGCGGGCAGCTTGCCCTTCTTCCGCACCGGCACGAACCCGGCGCCGAGCGCGAGCGCGACCGGGGCCGCCAGGATGAACCCGCGCGCCTCGATCCCGACCACCTTGTCGACGACCGGCCGGCCGTCGTCGTCCTTCCCGACGGCCGCCAGCGCCTCGACGACCTGGCCGAAACCGGTGTGGTCGGCCAGCAGCGGGGTGATGTCCTTGAACACCACCCCCGCCTGCGGGTAGTCCGGGATGTCGCGGATACCGTCCGCGAGGACCTGCTCGAGCGACCGCATCACTTACCGCGCTTCGACCGCGGCTTGCGGGTCGGCTGCGGACGCCCCGCGGCCGCTGCCTTCATCGGCCGCGACGACGGCGTCGGAGCCGTCCCGGTCGCCCGGTCCGCCTTCCGCGGCGTGTCCTGCCGCGTCGAATCCTGGACGCCGGAACGCGCCGCCGCACCCGCTGGGGCCCCGGCCGTCGCCACGCTCACCGGAGCGGCCGCAGCGGCAGCGAGCTGCGCCTTCTTCGCGGACACCCGCTTGCTCAGCGCCTGCATCCCCGGCTCGCGCTCCTTGAAGACCGCGAGCAGCGCCGGCGCGATGAAGATCGACGAGTACGCACCGATCGCAACACCGACGAACAGCGCCAGCGAGAGGTCCTTCAGCGGGCCGGTGCCGAGCACCACCGTGCCGACGACCAGGATCGCGCCGATCGGGAGCAGCGCGGTGACCGTCGTGTTGATCGACCGGACCACGGTCTGGTTGACGGCCAGGTTGGTCGCGTCCGAGTAGGTGTAGCGGTTCGACCCGGTGATACCGCGGGTGTTCTCCCGGACCTTGTCGAACACGACCACGGTGTCGTACAGCGAGTAACCAAGGATCGTCAGTACGCCGATCACCGTGGCCGGCGTGACGTCGAAGCCGATCAGCGCGTACAGCCCGACCGTGATCGTGACGTCGTGGACCAGCGCGATGATCGCCGCCATCGAGGCCTTGGCTTCCCGGAAGTAGAGCCAGATCACCCCGAACACCAGGACCAGGAACACGATCAGCGCCAGGATCGCCTTGTTCGCGATCTGCTGGCCCCAGGAGGCGCCGATCTGCTGCGAGGTGACCTGCTCGGCCGGGATACCGGCCTCCTTGGCGATCGCCGCGCGCACGGTGCCGATGTCGTTCTGGGCCAGCGGCTTGGTCTGGACCCGGACCTTCTCGTTGTTGATCGTGGTGACGACCGGGTCACCGAGGTCCTTGGCGTCGGTCGCCTTCACGGCGTCGCCGAAGTCCTGGACGGTGCTGTCGGTGACCTTGACCTTGGCCTCGTACTCGACGCCGCCCTTGAACTCGATCCCGAGCGCCAGGCCGCGGACGAACAGGCCGGCCAGCGAGATGATGACCAGGACCGCCGAGAGGCTGAACCAGAACTTGCGGTGGCCGATGAAGTCGTAGGAAACCTCACCACGGTGCAGCTTGGCACCGATCTGTCCGAGCTTCGACATCAGACCTCCCCTCCGACCGGCTTGCGCGTCGACGGCGTCTTCCGCGGCCGGGCCGACGGTTTCGTCTGTCCGGGCAGCCGTTCGACGCCCAGATGCTCCGGGTCCAGTCCGGACAGCTTGTGCCCGTGACCGAAGAAGTCGGTCCGGGCCAGCAGCGTGACCAGCGGCTTGGTGAACAGGAACACCACGACCAGGTCGATCAGCGTGGTCAGGCCGAGCGTGAACGCGAAGCCCTTCACGCTGCCGATCGCCAGTACGTACAGCACCAGCGCGGCGAGCAGCGAGATCGAGTCGGCGGCGATGATCGTGTGCTTGGCGCGGGCCCAGCCGGTCTCCACGGACGAGCGCAGGCTGCGGCCCTCACGGACCTCGTCCCGCAGTCGTTCGAAGTAGATGATGAACGAGTCCGCGGTGATACCGACAGCCACGATCAGACCGGCGATACCGGCCAGCGTCAGCGTGAACCCGATCGCCTTGCCGAGCAGGATCACCAGCGCTCCGGTGAGCAGGCCGGCGGCCGCGAGCGAGAGCACCACCACGAGACCGAGACCGCGGTAGTACAGGAAGCAGAACACGACGACCAGCGCCAGGCCGATGATCCCGGCCCAGATACCGGCGGAGAGTTGGTCGCCACCGAGCTGCGGCGACACGGTCTCGACCGAGGAGATGTCGAACTTGATCGGCAGCGCGCCGTACTTCAGCACGTTCGCCAGGTCGCGGGCCTCGGCCTCGGTGAAGGTACCGGTGATCTGCGCCTGACCGCCCGGGATCGGGCTGTCCACGCTCGGGGTCGAGATGGTCTCGCCGTCGAGCACGATCGCGAACAGGTTCTGGCCCTGGCCGCGCTGCGAGATCGCCGTGGTGGCCTTGAGGAACTTTTCGCCGCCCTCACCGGTGAACTTCAGGTTCACCTGCCACTGCAGGCCGTTCTGCGGGATGCCGGCGGAGGCGTCCGACAGGTCGGTGCCGTTCAGGATCGCGGGGCCGAGCAGGTACTTGTAGGTGCCCTGGCGGTCGCAGGAGAAGATCGCCTTGCTCGGGTCGTCGAGCTGCTTGTCACCGCACTTGTACGTCGCGAACGCCGCCTGCGTGGCCGCGTCCGGGGTGTAGTTCAGCCCGTCTCCCCCGGCAGCCGGCGTCGACGGCGTGGCAGAAGGCGTAGCGGACGGCGTGGCGCTCGGCTTCGCGGTCGGCGTCGTACTGGCCTTGGGGGTCGGCGTCGGCGTCGCCCCGCCCAGCGCGCTGGACCAGGCCCGGCCCTTCGGCGTGCTGCTGGCCGGGGTGCTCGGCTTGATCGTGGTGCTCGGTTTCGGCGTCGTACTCGGTTTCGGCGTCGTACTCGGTTTCGGGGTGGCCGACGGGGTCGGCGTCGGCTGCGGTGCAACGGCGTCCGCGCTGTAGACCACCCGGAAGTACAGCAGCGCGGTCTGACCGACCTGCGACACCAGGGATTCCTTCGTGGCGCCCGGCACGGCCACGTTGATGTGGTTCGCGCCGGAGGTGGTGATGTCGGACTCGGCGACACCCGCCCCGTTGACCCGCTGGCCGATGATGTTCTTGGCCTCGTTCAGCTGCTCGGCGGTGACCTTGCCGGTGCCGTCGAACGTGCTGGCGGTCAGCGTGATGGTCGTACCGCCCCGCAGGTCCAGCCCGAGCTTGGGCGACCAGGTCTTGGTCAGGGCCATGATCCCGAACAGCAGAACCACGACCACCAGCAAGCCGATCAGGCTCCGCCCGGGGCGGGATGTCGAACTCGTTGCCACGTCAGTTTCAACCTTTGTACTTCTGGGCGCGCCGCACCGTCAGGTGGACGCCGAACGCCGCGCCGCAGGCCGTTGTTGGGACGGAAATCAGTTCTCGGTGTGCGTCGGCGGCAGCTTCGGCGTGTCCTGGACCTTGCCGTCGGCCTTGTCACCGGCCTTACCCGCATCCGGTACGTCGACCTTCGCCGCGTCGTCGTCAGCGGTCTTGCCGGCGTCGGCGGTCTCGTCGGCCGTGGTGGCCTCAGCGGTCTCGGTGACCTCGGCGGACTCGGCCTCGTCGGCGGTCGCGTCCTCTTCCGGGAGCACCCGGCCGATCGCGGCCTTGACGACCTGGACCAGGACGCCCTCGGAGATCTCCAGCGTCACGTACTCGTCGTCGGTCTCCTCGACGATGCCGACCAGGCCGCTGGTGGTGATCACCTTGGTGCCGGGCGTGAGTGCGGCGACGGTCTGTGCCTGCCGCTCACGCTGCTTACGCTGGGAGCGGCTCATGAACCAGATCATTCCGACGATCAGGATCAGCGGCAGCAGCAGCGTGATGCCGCCACCCCCGGAGGAGGCCATCGGTACGGCGAGGAGTTGCATCGGGTCTCAGAATCCTTCGTCGGCTCGGTTGTAAGGCGTGCACCGCGCGAATGCGCAGGTCGCGGTGGAAGACCGGGAGGTCAGACCACCGGGGAGTCTAACGCCGCGCGTCAACAACTACCGCATGACGCCGGGTCACGTTTGCGTTACTCACTACTGCTCGCTACGCAGTGTCTACGTTCCGGCACCGGCAGAGGTTCCCCCGGCGGTCGTCGTGTTCAGTTGCGGTTGAACTCCTTCAGTCCTCATCGGTGTCGAAGAGCGTGTCCGCGAACGTCGCGCCCTTCGGGACCTTGAGCCCGATGTGCCGCCAGGCCGCGGGCGTGGCGACGCGACCACGCGGCGTACGGGCCAGGTAGCCCGACCGGACCAGGAACGGTTCGGCCACTTCCTCCACAGTCTCACGTTCCTCGCCGACCGCAACCGCCAGCGTGGAAAGACCGACCGGCCCGCCCCCGAATCGGCGGCACAACGCGTCCAGAACCGACCGGTCCAGCCGGTCCAGCCCCATCTTGTCCACCTCGTAGAGATCCAGGGCGGCCTTCGACAGCGCGAGTGTGATGATGCCGTCCGCGCGGACCTCGGCATAGTCACGGACCCGGCGGAGCAGCCGGTTCGCGATCCGCGGCGTACCGCGGGAACGGGACGCGATCTCGGTCGCGCCCTCCGGGGTGATGTCGACCTCGAGCAGCGCGGCCGACCGGTTCACGATCTTCTCCAGCTCGGCGGCTTCGTAGAACTCCAGGTGGCCGGTGAACCCGAACCGGTCCCGCAGCGGCCCGGGCAGCAGACCGGCCCGCGTGGTCGCGCCGACCAGGGTGAACGGCGGAATCTCCAGCGGGATCGCGGTCGCACCCGGCCCCTTGCCGACGATCACGTCGACGCGGAAGTCCTCCATCGCCATGTACAGCAGCTCTTCCGCGGGCCGCGACATCCGGTGGATCTCGTCCAGGAACAGGACTTCGCCCTCGCTCAGCCCGGACAGGATCGCGGCCAGGTCGCCGGCGTGCTGGATCGCCGGACCGCTGGTCACCCGCAGCGGAGCGGCCATCTCGCTGGCGATGATCATCGCCAGCGTCGTCTTGCCCAGGCCAGGCGGACCGGACAGCAACACATGGTCGGGCGTGCGGCTACGCCCACGCGCGGCATGCAGCACCAACTCGAGTTGCTCGCTGACGCGACGTTGACCGCCGAACTCGGCCATGGTTCGCGGCCGGAGCGCGGACTCGATCTTGCGTTCCTCGAGATCGACCGCGTCCGCGGAGACCAGGGGCCTGACGTTGTCTTCCATGCGTTACGCCTTGGAGAGCACGCGCAGCGCGGCGCGCAGCAGGTCGGGGACGGACGGGTTCGGGCTGTCGGCGGCGAGCGGCGAGACCGCGGTGACCGCGTCCTCGGCATCGCGCGCGGACCAGCCGAGACCGACCAGACCGGCCTGCACCTGGTCGCGCCACGCCTCCTGCGCCTGCAGCGGCCGGCCCGTCACCGTCCTGGACGGCGCACCGATCTTGTCCTTCAGCTCGAGCACGATCCGCTGTGCACCCTTCTTCCCGATGCCCGGAACCTTCACCAGTACGGCGAGATCCTCGGTCGCGACCGCCTGCCGCAGCTGGTCCGGGTTCAGCACCGCGAGCGCGGCCTGAGCGAGCTTCGGCCCGACGCCGGACGCGGTCTGCAGCAGCTCGAACAGGTTCTTCGCGTCGTCGTCGGCGAACCCGTACAGCGTCAGCGAGTCCTCACGAACCACCATCGACGTGGCGATCCGCGCCTCCTGTCCCGGGCGCAAACCGGCCAGCGTGCCCGGGTCGCAGTACACCTGCAGGCCGATCCCGCCGACCTCGACCACGGCACTGTCCAGTCCGATGGCCGCCACCGGTCCCCGCACAAAGGCGATCATCGCCAACCTCCCGTTTCCGTGCTCACCGCTTGCCCTGCTGGGCCGCCACCGCGGCCCGCAATCTCGCCACCTGCAACCGCGATTGTGCCTGCGCCAAGGCCTCCATGTTCGCCCGGCTGCTCGCGGCCTGCTGCAGCTTGCCGGCCACCCCGCCGCGCCACACCTGGCAGATCGCCAGGGCCAGCGCGTCCGCGGCGTCCGCGGGCGTCGGACGCTCGCTCAGCTTGAGGATCCGGGTGACCATCGTGGTCACCTGCTCCTTGTCCGCACGGCCGGATCCGGTGACCGCGGCCTTCACCTCACTGGGCGTGTGCAGGGCGACCGGCAGCCCGCGCCGGGCCGCGACGACCATCGCGACCCCCGATGCCTGCGCCGTACCCATCACTGTCCGGACGTTGTGCTGCGCGAACACCCGCTCGACCGCGACCGCGTCCGGCTGGTGCCGGGCGATCCACTCGTCGAGCTCTCTCTCGATCAGCACGAGCCGCTTGGAGACGTCCAGGTCGGCCGGCGTCCGGATCACCCCGACGGCGACCAGCGCCGGCGGCTTCCCCGGTGTCCCCTCGACGACGCCGAGGCCGCACCGGGTCAGACCCGGGTCGACGCCGAGAACCCGCATGAACACCTCCGAACGTTTGTTCGACAACCCTAGTCTTCGGTGATGTGCCTTTGGAAATCGGCGCGCCGGGACTCAGAAGTCGTCGAGCATGTACGCCGCCGGCCCGCCGAAGACCGCGTCGAACGCCGAGTCCGCGAGGGCTGCTCCCCCGGTGACCAGTCCGGTACCGCGCAGGGTGGCCAGCGGCGTACCGGCGTACAGCGCCGCCAGTCCGCGCGGACCGACCCGGAGTGCGTCGTCCGACGGCTCTCTTGCGGTGAGGGAGGCTGATCCGTCGCTGATCGAGAGGTGCCAGTCGCCGGTGTTCGCGGGCAGCTCGGGGTCGTCGATCCGCAAGTCGGCCTCGAGTACGACGCCGTCCGGGAAGCCCCGTCCCGCAAGGGCTGCCGGAGCGTCCACAAGGCGGAGCATCCACCGGTTCTGCCAGGACTTGCCGAGCGCCTCGTGCTCCACCAACAGGTGGATCGGATCGAACGGCGGGCAGCACGCCTCCACCGTCTTCGCGATCGACGCACCGGAGCCGACGGTCGCCCACAGCGCGCGTGCGGTCTCCTCCGACCCGGCAATGAGCTCCTCGACGGCGAGGTTGCGGTCCTTCCACTTGTAGACGACGAAGCCGTCCTCGGCCACGTACGCGAAGTTGCTCTCGTCCTCCAGCCAGGACTCGACCTCGGTACGCGGCCAGATCAGCGGACCGTTCGAGCGTCGCGTCTCGTGCGCCTTCGCGGCGAGCTCCAGGAAGAGGTCGGCGTCGTCGCGGCCCGCCCTGCGCACCGCCGTACCGTTGCCTCTGCTGGTGCCGCCCAGGGTCCGCAGGTCGGCGGCCTCGAACGTGTAGAGGTGCCGGCTGCCCGCGAACTCGTACCCGAGATGCCGGTACAGCACGGTGGTCGCCGGATACAGCGCCGTCAGCGGATAGCCCTTCTCCGCGCACACGTTGAGTACGGCGCGCATCAACAGGCTGCCGACCCCGCGACCGCGGTACTCCGGTGCGACGACAACGCCGGCCACACCGCCCATCGGCACTCGGCGCCCGCCCCACCACTGCTCATGCGGCCAGACCCGCGCCGCCGCGACCAGCTCGTCACCGTCGACGACACCGAGGTACCGCCCGTCGACGATGAACGACCGTGCGCTCTTCTTCCACTCGTCGCGGTCACCACCCATCCCGAACGACCGCGCCCGCACCTGCCACACCGAGTCCAACTGCTCCTCGGCAACCTCCACCACCCGCAGCTCAGTCACGCCGAGACCTTACGTCGTACGGCTGCCTATTGCTTGTCAGTTACCCAGAGGTGGATGGTGCCTTCGACGACCACCGTGCCGTCGTCGCGGGTCGCCTTCACCCGCACCGGAACGTCCGGGCCCGCGGTCCAGGTGTCCGGATCGGTCTCCGCCGTACACGTCAGGTCGGACGTCGACTTGGCCAGGTACGCGACCTCCATCCCCTTCGGCAGCCACCGCTTCCCGGCCGGCACGGTCGCCTCCGCCAACGCTCCCATCGCCGCCTCGAGACCGTTGCACACAGCAATCGCATGCACGGTCCCGATGTGATTCAGCACCGCCCGCCGCTTCGGCAACGTCAGCGCCGCGTAGTTGGGACTCACCTGCACGAACCGAGGCCGCACCGACCGAAAGTACGGCGCCTTCCAGGTGAACCCCCAAGAGAACACCCGCACCCCACCCGGCACGCCCCGCAACCGCTCCCACAACCCCAGCACCTGACTCATACCCGCATGTTACTCACGAGTCACATGCCGAGTGAAGAGCACCGCGAGTATCGTCATCGCCCCAGCACCTGAGGAGGAGCCTGATGGATCAGCCGCGGACCGTGTCGACGCCGGTGCTGGACATCGCCTACGAGACCGCTGGGGCCGGTGACGGGCAGGTCGTCGTACTGCTGCACGGCTTTCCGTACGACGTTCGTTGCTACGACGGTGTGGTGCCGGTTCTGGCCGACGCCGGGATGCGCGTGGTGGTTCCGTACCTCCGGGGCTACGGGCCGACCCGCTACCGCAGCGCAGACGTCATGCGTTCTGGTCAGCAAGGCGCGCTCGGGCAGGACCTGCTCGATCTGCTCGATGCGCTCGAGATCGAACGCGCCGTCGTGGGCGGCTTCGACTGGGGTGGCCGGGCGGCCTGCATCGCGGCCGCGGTCGCACCCGAGCGTGTTGCCGGCCTGGTGACAGTGGGCGGGTACAACATCCAGGACATCGCCCACTCTGCCGAGCCCGCGACGCCTGAGGCCGAGAGCGCCGCCTGGTACACCCACTACTTCCTCACCGACCGTGGGCGTGCCGGGTTGGAGCAGTACACAGACGAGCTCTGCGGACTGCTGTGGCGGCAATCGTCGCCGACCTGGGCGAACGCCACCACGGCCTTCGCCGTCAGCGCACCCAGCCTGCACAACCCTGACTTCATCGAGACCGTCATTCACTCCTATCGGCACCGTCGCGGCATGGCTCCCGGCGACCCGCGCTACGACCGCCTCGAGGAGCTGCTGGCGTCCGCACCGAAGATCACCGTGCCGACCGTGGCGCTGGACGCCCTGGCCGACGGCCTTGGCCCCGACGACTCCAGCCCCGACGAACCCCTCTTCACCGGCGGCTTCGACCGCCGCGAGCTGCCAGGCATCGGTCACAATCCTCCCCAGGAAGCCCCCGAATCCTTCGCCCGAGCAATCCTGGACGTCGCGCCATGACCAACGGACTTCTCCAGCGCGTAGACGCAGTACAGGTACCCGTACCGAGCCTGGACGACGGCATCCAGTTCTACGTCGACAAGCTCGGCCATCGGTTGAAGTGGCGCAACGACAACGTCGGCCAGGCCGGCCTCGAGCTCCCCAACGGCGACAGCGAACTGGTACTCACCGAACACCTCGCCTACGAACCCAACTGGCTCGTCGACAACGTCGAAACCGCAGTAACCACCTTCACAACGGCCGGCGGCACCATCATCAGTCCCCCCACAGACATCCCGGTAGGCCAAGTCGCCGTCGTACAAGACCCCTTCGGCAACATCCTCGTACTCGTAGACCTATCCAAAGGCCTCTACCAGCCAGACGGCGCCATCACCCACTCCGTCTGAACCCACCGGACAACCGCCGCGGGAGTGCGGGAGACGAATATCTGGTTCGCCCCCCTCACCGCAGGGAAGTGCACCGCTGGTCCTTTCAGGTGGGTGGCAGTCCCCAGCCCCGTGCCGAACTGGTGGCTGCGGACAGGCACTGGTGACTGGAGACATGCTATTTCCTGTTCACAGTCCCCACGGCCTGTTCCCGGATGCCTCAGGTCGGTGATTTAGACGATTCAATTGGGGCTGGTTAGACTGCGGGTGACCGATGACGCTGCTGGACGGGGGACGATGGGGACGCCCAGCATCAAGGAGGTTGCGCAGCGGGCCGGGGTTTCGGTGGGGACTGTGAGCAACTTTCTCAATCGGCCGGGGATCGTGGCGCCGGAGACGCGGCAGCGGGTGCAGGACAGCATTCAGGCGCTCGGGTTCGTGCGGAACGAGGCGGCGCGGCACCTGCGGGCCGGGCGCAGCCGGACCGTCGGGCTGGTGGTGCTCGACGTGACGAACCCGTTCTTCACCGATCTCGCCGAAGGCGCCGAGGCGTTGGCGTACGAGCACGACACCGTGGTGATGCTCTGCAACAGCAAGACCGACCCGGTGCGCGAGGGACATCACCTCGATCAGCTGGAGCAGCAGCGCGTGATGGGCATCCTGATCACCCCGTTCGACAGCACCGATCCGCGGCTCACCGCACTGGTCGACCGCGGTACGCCGGTGGTCCTGGTCGACCGTACGGCGGACCGCGGGCTGTGCTCGGTGTCGGTCGACGACCAGCTCGGCGGACGTCTCGCCGGGAACCACCTGATCGAGTCGGGCCATCGCCGGATCGCCTTTATCGGTGGGCCGTTCACGATGCAGCAGGTGGCAGATCGCCGGGCCGGGATCACCGCGGTCGTCGAGGAGGCGGGCGGTGTCGACCTGCAGCACCACGAGGTCGACGTGATGGGCGTGGTCGAAGGTCGCGCGATCGGTGAACAGCTCGCCGCGCTGCCGGCGCGTTCGCGTCCGACCGCGGCGTTCCTCGCCAACGACCTGCTCGCGCTCGGATTCCTGCAGGGGATGGCGGTCGCCGGCCTGCGGGTTCCGCGGGACATGGCGATCGTCGGGTACGACGACATAGATTTCGCCCGCGCCGCCGCCGTACCGCTGTCGTCCGTGCGGCAGCCGGCCGAGTTGCTCGGGCGGACCGCGATGGAGCTGCTGCAGGAAGAGGTCGAGTCGGCCGAGCGGCACCGGCATCGTCAGGTGATCTTCCAGCCGGACCTGATCGTCCGCGAGTCCAGCGACTTCCAGCGCCGCCGCTGATGCAGCGCGACGACGAGCACGTGCTCTACGAGAACCCGCTCGCGTCGGTGGCCGATCTCGACGGCTTCCGGCTGGAGGGCGACGGCGCGACGTCGTTCCCGCTCGGGCGGCTGCGCCTGGAGAGTGTGCGCCCCGCGGCGGACGGCCAGGACGCGAACGTCGTGCTGTGGTGCCCGGAGGACTTCCCGCCGGACGTGACGATCGAGTGGGATTTCTGGCCGATCCGCGAACCCGGTCTGTGCATCCTGTTCTTCCACGCCAAGGGCCGCCACGGCGAGGATCTGTTCGAGCTGCGGCCGCGCACCGGGCCGTACGAGCAGTACCACCACGGCGACCTCGACACCTACCACGTCTCGTACTTCCGCAGACGCTGGCCGGCCGAGCGCGCCTTCCACACCTGCAACCTGCGCAAGAGCTACGGATTCCACCTCGTCGCGCAGGGCGCCGACCCGATCCCGGACGTCGCCGACGCCGACGGCCCGTACCACCTCCGGCTGACCGTCCACAACGGCGAGATCACGTTCGCGATCAACGACCTGGTCAGCTTCACCCATCACGACCAGGACCCGCTCGCCGGCGGCAAGCTCGGCTTCCGCCAGATGGCACCCCTGATCGGCGAATACGCGAACCTGCGCGTCACCCACTCCTGACCCCCGCGTTCGCGCAGCCCCGTGACCAGTCTCCGACAAACGCTTTCCCAAGCCTTGACATTGAGACGATTCAACCATACGGTCACAACACTTTTCGCCCCGAAACAAGGCAGGAACCGGCATGGGCACTGGCTGGGCCATCAGGCTGTACGACGCTGCGGACGAGGTCCTTTGGGTGATCAAGTTGAACGCCCTGTGGATCCTCTTCACGGTGCTCGGCGGGATTGCGCTGGGTATCGGCCCGGCCACGCTCGCGGCCTATTCGCTGGCCAGACGCAGGTCATCCGATGAATCGTTTCACGCCTTTCCTGCCTTCCGTACCGCGTTCCGCCAGGAGTTCCGCCGCGGCACGCTCGTCGTACTCCCCCTGGTCGCGGTCGCCGTCGTTCTCGTCGGCAACTACCTGTACTTCGCCGCGCTCGGGGCCGCAGTCCCCCGCCTGGCCAGCCTCACGGCGCTCGTCGCGCTCGGGCTGATCGCGGCGTACGCGCTCCCGATGGCCGTGCACTACGACCTCGGGATCCGCATGTTGTTGCCCAAGGCATCGCTGGTCGCGCTCGCGCGGCCGGCGTCGTCCCTGGTCCTGCTGTTCGTCGCGGTGTCCATCGCCTTCGTGTCGGTGAAGTTCCCGGTCTTCGGGTTCGTTCTGGCCGGCGGCGCCTGGATCCAGCTCGACACCTGGCTCTGCTTGCGCTTCTTCGCCGAGAACGAGGCGCGCCTGCACCTGAAAGGGAACCAATGACCATCTTCTCCCCACGGCGCATCGCCGTCGCCGCCGCGCTGTCGACGGCCTTGCTCGCCGCCTCCGCCTGTTCCGGCGGTGGCGACGACAAAGGCGGCCAGGCCGCCAGTACCGAACTCACGGTGATGACCAAGTTGTTCGGCACCGCGCCGGATCCGAACGGCGAACTCCAGCAGGCGGTCGAGAAGCTGATCGGCAAGAAGCTCAAGATCACCTGGGTGCCGAACGCGGAGTACGGCGACAAGGCGAACGTCACGCTCGCCTCGGACAACATCCCGGACGTGATGACGGTGAACGAGAAGAGCCCCTCGTTCGTCAAGGCCGCCGAAGCCGGCGCGTTCTGGGACCTGACCGGCAAGCTCGACAAGTACCCCAACCTGAAGCCGGCCAACGAGCAGACCGCGAAGAACTCGCAGACCAACGGCAAGACCTACGGCATCTACCGGGTCCGGCCGCTGCTGCGCTCCGGCATCGTGATCCGCAAGGACTGGCTGGCCAAGCTCGGTCTGCAGGAGCCGAAGACCGTCGACGACCTGTACGCGATCGCCAAGGCCTTCACCGAGAAGGACCCGGACGGCAACGGCAAGAAGGACACCTACGGCCTGATCATCCCGAAGTGGCCCGGCAACTACGCCAGCGCCAGCCCGTACGACGTGGTCGAGACCTGGTTCGGTGCGCCGAACGGATGGGGCGAACGCGACGGCAAGCTGGTACCCGGCTTCGACACCCCGGAGTTCCTGGCGGCGAACCGGTGGCTGCGCACGTGGGTACAGGAAGGCCTGGTCAACCCGGACTTCGCCACCCTGGACAGCGCGAACTGGAACGACCCGTTCGTGCAGGGCAAGGGCGGCATGATCATCGACGTGAACGTTCGGGCCACCCAGCTCCTCGACCTGTTCAAGGAGAAGAACCCGAAGGACTTCGACAAGGTCACCCTGGTCGGCAACCTGGCGGGCCCGGACGGCGAGAAGCACTCCTACCCGTTCACCGGCTACAACGACGTCCTCGCGATCTCCAAGCAACACATCCGGACCGACGAGCAGCTCGATGACGTGCTGAAGACGCTGGACAAGCTCGAGTCCAAGGAGGGCTCGATCCTGCTCACCAACGGGATCGAGGGCCGCAACTTCAAGGTCGAAGGCGAGTACGCCGTACCGATCAACCAGGAGGACCCGAAGGTCAAGGCGATCCAGAACGACGTGGACAAGGCGTTCATCCAGCTCGGGACCCGGGCCAGCGTCGGCACCGGCGCCTACCAGCTGCGGCCGGCGGACGAGGCCAGCCGCAAGATGCGGGAGAAGTTCGACGTGCTGATGAACGAGGACCTGAAGACCGCGGTCTTCAACCCGGCGCTCGGCTTCGTCGCCCCGACCGCGGTGGCGAAGGGCCAGACCATCGACACGATCGTCCCGGACGCGCGGATCAAGTACCTGTCCGGTGCCATCACCGAGGACCAGCTGAAGGCGCAGATCAAGCGCTGGTACGACAGCGGCGGCACGGACATCGCCAAGGAGATCAACGACCTGTCCGCGAAGGCCGGCGGCTGATCGATGGCCACTGACCTCGTCCCCGAGGTGGCGCAACCGGCCGCGGGCTCCCCGCGGCCGGCGTCCACCCAAAGGCGCAAACGGCGTACGCCGAACTTCTGGCGCTACCGCTGGCTGTACCTGTTGCTGCTGCCCGGTCTCGCGTACTTCGTGGTGTTCAAGTACCTGCCGATGTACGGACTGACCATCGCGTTCAAGGACTACGTACCGTTCCTCGGCTACTCGGGGAGCGAGTGGGTGGGGCTGAAGCACTTCCAGGAGCTGTTCACCGGACCCGACTTCGGCCGGCTGCTGTTCAACACGCTGCTGCTCGCATTGTTGACAATCCTCTTCGTGTTCCCGGCGCCGATCGTCGTCGCGTTGCTGCTGAACGAGCTCCGGGTCAACGTCCTGAAGCGGTCCGTGCAGTCGCTGGTCTACATTCCGCACTTCCTGTCGTGGACGATCGTTGCCTCGCTCACCTATCTGCTGTTCTCGGTGGACTTCGGTGTGATCGCGAACTGGATCCACGGTCTCGTCGGCGGGCAGAAGACCGACTACGTGGCGCAGGCGGACTGGTTCCGCCCGCTGATCGTGCTGCAACTGCTGTGGAAGCAGACCGGCTGGGGCACGATCATCTATCTGGCGGCGCTGGCAGGCGTGGACTCGCAGCTGTACGAGGCCGCTCGCGTGGACGGCGCCGGCCGGTGGCGGCAGTTCTGGCACATCACGTTGCCGGCGATCCGGCCGACGATCGTGGTGATGGCGATTCTGACGTCCGGGCATCTGATGGACTCCGGGTTCGAGCAGATCTGGCTGATGACCACGTCGCTGAACCGTGACGTCGCGGACGTGTTCGACACGTTCGTGTACTACATCGGCATCACCCAGGGCTCGTTCAGCTACGCGACCGCGGTCGGCCTGTTCAAGGGCGTCGTCGGCGTCGTGCTGATCTTCGGCTCCAACTTCCTGGCCAAGCGGCTCGGCCAGCGCGGCCTGTTCTGAGGAGGCGGAATGAAACAACGAGTGCGGTACTACGACTCCGTCGGCAGCCGTGCCTTCGACGTGCTGAACGTCGTGTTCCTGACCGGCCTGGCCGTCGTCACGGTACTTCCGCTGCTCTACGTGCTCGCCGGGTCGTTCGCGACCGAGTCCGAGATCAGTTCGCGGCCGTTCTTCCTGTGGCCGCACAAGTTCGTCACCGACACGTACCACTACATCTTCTCCACCGACACGTTCGTCCGGGCGTTGCTGACCACGGTCGGCGTGACCGCGGTCGGCACGGTGATCCAGTTGCTGCTGACGCTGACCATGGCCTATCCGCTCGCGAAGAAGTTCCTGCCGGGGCGGGCGCTGGTGCTGAACCTGGTGATCTTCACGCTGGTGTTCAGCGGCGGCATGATCCCGACGTACCTCGTCGTACGGGATCTGGGGTTGCTGGACAGCTACTGGGCCCTGGTCCTGCCGCTGGCGATCAACCCGTTCTACCTGATCGTGGTGAAGAGCTTCTTCCAGGAGTTGCCGGAGGCGCTCGAGGAAGCGGCCCGGATCGACGGGTGCAACGAGCTGAACGTGTTCCTGCGGATCGTGCTGCCGTTGTCGAAGCCGATCATCGCGACGTTCTCGCTGTTCTACGCGGTCGGGATCTGGAACGACTACATGTCGCCTTTGCTCTACATCGACGACAGCAAGAAGTGGACGCTGCAGATGATCGTCCGCCAGCTGACCGCGGCGAACGCGGACTCGGCGAACGTGCTGCAGCAGCTGGAGACGGTGACGTTCCCCGAGCAGGGCCTGAAGTTCGCGGTCGTCGTGGTCGCGACGCTCCCGATCCTGTTCTTCTACCCGTTCCTGCAGAAGCACTTCGCGAAGGGCGTCCTGATCGGATCGGTGAAGGAATGACTACGTTGCAATGGCTGGAAACTCCTTGTCGACAAGGTGTTTCCTGGGGTGTCCCCTGGGCCCGGGGCACGGTTGCCGAGGGCACCGAGTTTGCGTTGGCCGACGGTACGCCGGTGCAGAGCTGGACGACCGCGACGTGGCCGGACGGCTCGGTGAAGTGGTCCGCGCACGCGATCGGGCCGTCCGAGCGGCCCGAGTCGTCGTACGAGCTGGTCGTCGGTGCACCCGCGCCGCCGGCCCAGCGCGTACAGGTGGAACGGGCCGATGACGAGGTGCGGATCACGACCGGACCGGTCGCGTGGGTTCTCAGACCGCCTGGGTTGATGGCGTCGATCAGCTACGACGGTCAGGAGATTGTGCGGGACGTCCGGCTGGTGAGTTTGCGGCAGAACGCTCCGGACGACGACCTGGGCGCGACGCGGACGCAGACGACGGCGATTGTTGACAATCTCATTGTCGAGCAGGACGGGCCGGTGCGCGCCGTCGTCCGGCTCGAAGGCAAGCACGGTGACTGGCTGCCGTTCTCCATCAGGCTGTACTTCTACGCGGGCGCTGCCGACGTACGGATCGTCCACAGCTTCGTCTGGGACGGCGATCCGGACCGGGACTTCCTGGCCGGTCTGGGGCTCAGCGCGGACGTGGTGATGCGCGACGAGCCGCATAACCGCCACGTCCGGCTCGCGGGTCCTTCCGGGTTCCTGACCGAGGCAGTGCGCGGTCTGACCGGTCTGCGTCGCGATCCGGGTGAAGAGGTACGACGTACCCAGGTCGCCGGCGGTACTGTCGAGGCGATCCCCAACCCGGAGGTGGCCGACCGCCTGCACCTCATCCCGCAGTGGAACGACTACACCCTCGACCAGACCAGCGCGGACGGTTTCACGCTGCGCAAACGCACCGGCGCGGGACAGGGGTGGATCACCATCCCGTCCGGCACCAGGGCGCCCGGCTACGGGTACGTCGGTGGCGTGAGCGGCGGACTGGGCTTCGGGCTCCGTGACTTCTGGAAACTGCACCCGACCAGGCTGGACATCCGCAACGCAGCCACCGACGTGGCCACGGCAACGGTGTGGATGTGGTCGCCCAGCGCACCGGCCATGGACGTGCGCTACTGGCACGACGGCATGGACCAGGACACGTACGAAGAACAGCTCGAAGGACTCGAGATCACCTACGAGGACTACGAACCCGGCTTCGGCAACGCGCACGGTGTCGCCCGTACGCATGAGCTGAGTCTGCGCATCCACAGCACCACACCATCAACCGAGGAACTTTCGGAACACGTAGCACTGCTCAACTCGCCTGGGCTGCTCACGGTCTCTCCTGCGCGTTTGCTAGAGGCAGGTGTGTTCGGCACCTGGAGTCTGCCCACCGCAGACCACCAGGACATTGAGGCCCGGCTGAACTTCCTCTTCCAGTACTACGTCGGTCAGCGAGAGCAACGCCGCTGGTACGGGTTCTGGGACTACGGCGATGTCATGCACACGTACGATCGCGACCGGCACACGTGGCGGTACGACGTGGGCGGGTTCGCCTGGGACAACTCGGAGCTCTCCCCCGACCTGTGGCTCTGGTACCAGTACCTGCGGACCGGACGGGCCGACGTGTTCCGCTTCGCCGAGTCGATGACACGGCACACCGGAGAGGTCGACGTACATCACCTGGGCCGCTTCAAGGGCCTGGGGTCGCGGCACAACGTCCAGCACTGGGGCTGCAGCTGCAAGCAGGTCCGGATCTCCAGCGCGATCTACCGGCGCTTCTACTACTACCTGACCGCGGACGAGCGGACAGGTGACCTGATGGACGAGCTGGCGACCATCGAGGAGACCTTCCTCGGCACAGACCCACAGCGCAAGGTACGACCGGACGTCTACTCCCCCGACCCGCATGCGCTGTCCATCGAGCTGGGCGTGGACTGGGGTGCCTTGGCCGCTGCGTGGCTCACGCGGTGGGAGCGCTACGGAGACGAGCGAGCGCGAGCGCGGCTGCTGGGCACGATGTCCGACATCGCCGCGCTGCACTACGGCTTCCTGACCGGCAACGCACGGCTGGACGTGTCTACCGGCCGTTTCGACACCAGCAGGCGGGGAATCGCCGTGTCCCACCTGTCCTCACTCTTCGGGCTGCCCGAGATCTGTTCCGAGCTCATCGACCTGGACCTCGACGTACCGGGGTTCGAGAAGGCCTGGCTCGACTACTGCCGGCTGTACCTGCTCTCGCCCGAGGAGCAGGCCGCTGAGCTCGGACAGCCGTTGCAGGGCATCTCGCAAGAGCTGGCCCACAGCCGGCTGGCCGCGTACGCCGCAGCGCGCACCGGCGACCAGGAGCTGGCCCGGCTGGCCTGGCGGAACTTCTTGGTGGACAACGCCGAGTGGAAGACCACTCCCGTCGACGGCGCGCTGATGCCGGCCGACGAGGCCGCGTTCATCAGCACCAACGGCGCGTCGCAGTACGCGCTGGCAGCGATCCAGAACCTGTCCCTGATCCCCGCACACCGGAATGACAGAGGTGGAACGGCATGGAGGTCTCAAGACGCACAGTCCTAGCAGGTATGGCCGCAGTGCCCGCGGTCTCCCTGCTGGACAACATCCAACCTGCAACTGCCGCGGAGGTGCAGGAAGTGAAGCTCACCTGGCTCGAAGGCAAGCCCACTACGGCGGCTGTCACCACCTGGGGTACGCCGTGGCCGAAGGGCGCCGTACCAGCGAACCAGTCGTTCGCGCTGAAGTCGGCGGACGGAGCCGACGTACCACTCCAGAGCTGGCCGACCGCCTACTGGCCGGACGGCTCGCTCAAGTGGAGTGCGCACGCGATCGCGGTGGACGCACCTGCTGAGTCGTACACGCTCGGCCCGGGTACGGCGACCGCGCCCGCGCGACCCGTCACGGTCAAGAACGAGAAGCTGTACGTCGACGTCGACACCGGCGTGATCCGCACCCGCATCCGCAAGAGCGGGCCGGAGGTGGTCAGCCAGATCTGGCGTGGTGACGTTCTGATCGCCCACAAGGGCGTGCTCGTGAACCTGAAGCAGGACAGGATCGCCGAGGACGAGACCGGTGGCGCTGTCCGGGACCGGTACGAGAGCGACATCCAGAAGGTCAGCGTCGAGCAGGCCGGACCGGTCCGCGCGGTGGTGAAGGTGGAGGGCCGGCACAAGTCGCGCAAGGGCCTGACCTGGTTGCCGTTCTCGGTCCGGCTGTACTTCGTCGCCGGTGCGGAGAACGTGCGGATGGTGCACACGTTCGTCTACGACCGCGACGGGCAGAAGGACTACATCGCGGGTCTCGGCGTGCGCTTCTCGGTGCCGATGCGCGACGCGGCGTACGACCGGCATGTGCGGTTCGTCGGCGAGGGGCACGGGATGGTGTCCGAGGCGGTGAAGGGCATCACCGGCCTGCGCCGCGACCCGGGCGCCGTCGTCCGGGCCGCGCAGATCGCCGGGACCAAGCTGCCCGATCCCGCGACCTGGGACCAGCGGGTGACGACGCGGCTGCAGTACATCCCCGAGTGGGGCGACTACTCGCTGAGCCAGCTGACCGCGGACGGGTTCGCCGTGAAGAAGCGCACCAAGAAGGGCTACGGCTGGGTCTCGGTCGACCAGGGCAAACGCGCCTCCGGGCTCGGGTACGTCGGTGGCGTGAGCGGCGGATTCGCCTTCGGGCTCAGGGACTTCTGGCAGCGGCACCCGACGCAGCTGGACATCCGGAACGCGGCGACCGAGGAAGCCGAGGTGACCGTGTGGCTGTGGTCGCCGGAGGCCGGTGCGATGGACACGCGGTTCTACCACGACGGCATGGGCCAGGACACCTATCCGGAGCAGCTCGAGGGACTCAACATCACCTATGAGGATTACGAGCCCGCGTTCGGTACGCCGTACGGCATCGCCCGTACCTCCGAGCTGACGTTCTGGGCACTGGAGGCGACACCCTCGGCTGCACGGCTGGGTGACCTGGCCGACCAGGTGCGGACGCCGCCGCAGCTCATCAACCCGGTGGATCAGCTGGTGAGCTCCCGGGTCTTCGGTGGGCTGTTCTCCCCGGTGGACCGGTCGGTGCCGGCCAAGAAGGCGATCGAGGACCACCTGGACTTCCTGTTCGACTACTACCGCGAACAGGTCGAGTCGCGGCACTGGTACGGGTTCTGGGACTACGGCGACATCATGCACACGTTCGACGAGGACCGGCTGGTGTGGCGGTACGACGTCGGCGGGTACGCGTGGGACAACTCGGAGCTGTCACCGGACCTGTGGCTCTGGTACGCGTTCCTGCGGTCTGGGCGTGCCGACATCTTCCGGTTCGCGGAGGCGATGACACGGCACACCGGTGAGGTCGACGTGTACCACCTGGGTCAGTGGGCCGGCCTGGGTACGCGGCACGGCGTACAGCACTGGGCGGACAGCGCGAAACAGCAGCGGATCAGTACGGCGGCGTACCGGCGGTTCTACTACTACCTGACGGCTGACGACCGTACTGGCGACCTGCTGTCGGAGCTGGTGGACTCGGACAAGACGTTCCTGGTGCTGGACCCGCTCCGGAAGATCAGGACCGAGCCGTACACACCTGATCCGCATGCGCTGTCCATCGGCCTCGGCACGGACTGGAGCGGTCTGGCTGCTGCCTGGCTGACCGAGTGGGAGCGGCAAGGACCCAAGGCGGCCGTGGCGAAGGCCAAGCTGCTCGGGACGATGGAAACGATCGGGGCGATGCCGAACGGGTTCGTCACCGGCAGCGGACTCTACGACCTCGACACCGGACGCTTCGCACCTGTGGCCGAGAAGATCGTCAGCGTGTCCCATCTGAGCGCCATGTTCGGCGAGGTGGAGATCTGCGCCGAGCTGATCGACCTGGTGGAGATGCCCGCATTCGAGGCCGCGTGGCTGCAGTACTGCCGTTTGTTCAACGCGACCCGCGCAGAGCAGACAGCAGAGTGCGGGGCGTACTTCGGCAACCTCATCCTGCGGCAGGGGCACGCGCGACTCACGGCGTACGCCTCGGTCCGCCTGAACCGCGACGACCTGGCCGCCCGCGCCTGGTCGGAGTTCTACAAGGGTGACGGCTACGCGCCGACGCTCCCCTGGACCGCCGAAGACGTCACCAGCACCCTCAACCCCACCCAGGCCGCCAAGTGGATCTCCACCAACACCACAGCGCTCTACGGCCTCGCCGCCATCCAAACCCTCGCCCTGGTCGGAGACCAGATCGTCGACCCGTAACAACTTTTCGGGCACTTCCTGCATCTCTCTCAATATCTGCACTGGGGAGTGCGGGAGGGGGAGCGGGAGATGTTGATACGTCGTACGGCGATCTGCGCGGTGGTGGGTGTGCTGGCTGGACTTGTCGCTGGTTGCCAGGGATCTGACCCGGCAACCAGCGACTCGCTGGGGACTACGCCGACGCCCACACCGACGGTGACGTCCGTTACGCCGTCTCCGGTGGTGACACCGTCTCCCAGTACGCCGGCGAGCACGATCGCCGGGCTGTCCGCAGCGAAGATCCTGAGCAAGGCTCAAGCCGCCGCGAAGGCCGCGACCAGTGTGCGGATGAAGGGGGCGATGTCGGACGGGGGCGACCGGATCGTGCTGGACATCCGGCTCGGTCAGGCGGGTGGTCAGGGCACGATGAGCATCAACGGCGCCGCGTTCTCGCTGATCGTCCTGGACAAGACGGCGTACCTAAAGCTCAGTGACAAGTTCTGGCGTGCCCAGATCAAGGACAAGGCCGACGCGGACGCCGTGATCGGGCTGGTCGCGGGCCGCTGGATCAAGACGTCCTTGACCGACAAGGATCTCGGTGAGCTCGCGGCGTTCGCGAGCAAGCCAAAGTTCTTCGACACGCTGTTCGAGCCGACCGGCACGCTCCGCAAGACCGCGACCCGAACCGTCGACGGCGTCACCGCGATCGGTCTCCGCGACACCGACGGCACCCTCTGGGTCGACACCGTCACCGCGCGCCCGGTCCGCCTCGAGTCGTCCGGCGCCGACGCGGTGACGTTCACCGAGTACAACCAGGCCACCACGCCGAAGGCCCCGCCGGCCGCCCAGGTGATCGACGGAAAAGCCCTCGGGCTGTGAGGCGCGCCTGAGCAGCGCGTGGCACGACTCAGATCTTGATCACGGTAACCCGGCCGTCGCAGAGCCGAGCAAGATCATCGGGATCGCTGGTCAGCGCCGTGACCGGCCCAGGTGCGGCGAGCGCGGTCGCACACACCATCGCGTCGATGGCGTACCTGTGGCCGTGCAACCCCGCATCGCTCAACAGCGCGATCGCCACTCCCGCGATCAACTCGGTCACCGGCTCCACGATGATCCGCGACAGGGTCCACTCGAGAGCGGGCCTCCTGATCCGCGGATGCACCACCTCGATGAGAGTTGCTGCGCTGGCGATGACCCGCATGTCCTCGTCGCGAGCGAGGGCCAGCCACTCCATCACGTCGCGATCCCGCAGAACTGCTCGGGCGAGTCCCTCACTGTCGAGGATCAGACTGCCGCCTGGCGTGGCGACCGAAGGAGTCATGCAGCGCTCGTGCCGGAACCGTGCTGATCCTGACGCGCACGCCGAAGCTGTTCACGCTTGGCCTGGATCGCTTCCTCGGAGATGCGACCATGCTCGGCCTCACCGGCCGCGATCAGCTCGTTGAGATCGTCCCGCTCGACCTGACGGGCCACCGCGGCCGCGACGTACGCCGACAGACCCGACGGTCCGCTCCGCGCCCGGGCCGCGTCCGCGATCTCCCGTGGCATGGTGATCGAGTACTTTCCGGTAGTCTCACTCATGCTCCTGATCCTACCATCGATCCTCCCCTGCGGGATATCAGGCGTTGGCCGCTTCCATGATCTCGTCCGACACGTCGAAGTTCGCGTAGACGTTCTGGACGTCGTCGCTGTCCTCGAGGGCGTCGATCAGGCGGAAGATCTTGCCGGCGCCGTCGGCGTCGAGTTCGACCGTCATCGACGGGACGAACTGGACGTCGGCGGAGTCGTAGTCGATCCCGGCGTCCTGCAGCGCCGTCCGGGCCGCGACCATGTCGGTGGCCTCGGTGACGACCTCCCAGGACTCACCGAGGTCGTTGACCTCGTCGGCGCCGGCCTCGAGCACGGCCTCCATCACGTCGTCCTCGGACAGCGACTTGCCGTCCTGCTCCTTGGCGACGACGATCACGCCCTTGCGGTTGAACATGTACGCGACCGAGTTCGGGTCGGCGAGCGATCCGCCGTTGCGCGTCATCGCCGTCCGGACGTCCGCGGCGGCCCGGTTGCGGTTGTCGGTGAGGCACTCGACCAGCATCGCCACGCCGTTCGGGCCGTAGCCCTCGTACATGATCGTCTGGTACTCCGCGCCGCCCGCCTCGGCACCGGAACCGCGCTTGACCGCGCGGTCGATGTTGTCGTTCGGGACCGAGGACTTCTTCGCCTTCTGAATGGCGTCGTACAGCGTCGGGTTCCCGCCGGGGTCGCCACCGCCCATCCGGGCGGCCACCTCGATGTTCTTGATCAGCTTCGCGAAGAGCTTGCCGCGCTTCGCGTCGATGACGGCCTTCTTGTGCTTCGTGGTGGCCCACTTGGAGTGGCCTGACATGGCGAACCCAACCCTTCTACCTACAACACAGACTCAGCAGCCCCGGACCAGATCGGCGAAGTACCCGTGCAACCTGGCGTCCCCGGTCATCTCCGGATGGAACGAGGTGGCCAGCAGCCGATCGTGGCGGACCGCGACGATCCTACCCGTGGCGGGGCCCGAGCTCACCGTCGACAGTACCTCGACGTCCCTGCCGACGCGCTCCACCCACGGTGCCCGGATGAACACGGCGTGGTACGGCGTGTCGAAGGCAGCAAACTCGAGGTCTGCCTCGAAGGAGTCCACCTGCCGCCCGAACGCGTTCCGCCGGACCGTCACGTCGAGCCCGCCGAGCGTCTCCTGGTCCGCGGTCCCGCCGGTGATCTCGTTCGCCAGCATGATCATCCCGGCGCAGGTGCCGAACACCGGCATCCCGTCCGCGATCCGCTTCTGCAGCGGCTCGAACAGGTCGAACGCCCGCGCGAGCTTGTCCATCGTGGTCGACTCGCCGCCCGGCAGCACCATCGCGTCGACCTCCGCCAGCTCGGACGGACGCCGTACGGCGCGACCCTCGACGCCGACCTCGGCCAGCATGGCCAGGTGCTCACGCACGTTCCCCTGCAACGCGAAAACGCCGATGACCGTCACAGCGTCACCCTCCGTCGCCACTCGAGGGTGACCTCGATACGGCCTTCGTCGAACACCGCGGGCAGGTCGTTCTGGCGCAGCAGCGCGAGCACGTCCTCCAGCAGCGGCTCCCCCGGTGCGACGTTCGCGGTGTCCGGGTGCCAGAGCTTGAGCTCCAGCATCCCGAAGTCGACCGCGTGCCAGACATCGGTGTCGGTGAAGAACACCAGCCCCTGCGGCGCGTCCGCGGCCTCCAGCGCCTGCCGGGCCGCGTGGTGGTCCGACGTGTAGCGGACCACCACCAGGCCGAGACGCTCGAATTCCGCGAGTACGGCGTCCAGCCGGTCCGGATCCGTGTTCTCCGGCCAATCGGACGCCTCGGCGTTGAGGTCGATGACCGCCTCACCGATCAGCAGCGGTACGAGCGCGGCCGGGTCCATCGACGGCGCGTCCTCCTGGACGGCCTCCGTCAGTGCGGCCGTGATCGCCGCGTGGTCGGCGTACCCGGACCGCACCAGCACGCGAGCGAGCCCGCGCAGTTCCCGGGCGGTCCGCTCGTCCACGGACTGCAGACTGTTGCTCACCAGCCGCGCTCTGCGAGCCGGTGCGGCTGCGGGATCTCGTCGACGTTGATGCCGACCATGGCCTCGCCCAGGCCGCGGGAGACCTTGGCGATCACGTCGGGGTCGTCGTGGAACGTGGTGGCCTTGACGATCGCTTCCGCGCGCTGCGCCGGGTTGCCGGACTTGAAGATGCCCGAGCCGACGAAGACGCCCTCGGCGCCGAGCTGCATCATCATCGCGGCGTCGGCCGGGGTGGCGATGCCGCCGGCGGTGAACAGCACCACAGGCAGCTTGCCGAGCGCGGCGACCTCCTTGACCAGCTCGTACGGCGCCTGCAGCTCCTTCGCCGCGACGTACAGCTCGTCCTCCGGGAGGTTCTGCAGCTTGCGGATCTCCTGGCGGATCTGGCGCATGTGGGTGGTCGCGTTGGACACGTCACCGGTACCGGCCTCGCCCTTGGAGCGGATCATCGCCGCGCCCTCGGTGATCCGGCGCAGCGCCTCGCCCAGGTTGGTCGCGCCGCAGACGAACGGCACGGTGAACTGCCACTTGTCGATGTGGTTCGCGTAGTCGGCCGGGGTGAGCACCTCGGACTCGTCGATGTAGTCCACGCCGAGGCTCTGCAGCACCTGCGCCTCGACGAAGTGACCGATCCGGGCCTTGGCCATCACCGGGATCGACACGGCGCCGATGATCGAGTCGATCATGTCCGGGTCGCTCATCCGGGAGACGCCGCCCTGGGCGCGGATGTCGGCCGGGACCCGCTCGAGCGCCATCACCGCGACCGCGCCGGCGTCCTCGGCGATCTTGGCCTGCTCGGCGGTGACGACGTCCATGATCACGCCGCCCTTGAGCATCTCCGCCATCCCGCGCTTCACCTTGGCGGTACCGGTCTGGTTCTCGGTCACTGTTCCTCCTGATCGTGGGGCTCGCTGTCCAGGTTAGGAGGTACCGGGCCTCGAACTTCAGTCCACCGTGGATCAACTGGACTGAAGGGCCTCATCCAGTCGGGCGACCACGAGCCGGAGCGTGGCCGGTGGCGCGGTGAACGGGATCCGGATGTGCCTGCGGTCGGTCGCGTCCGGCGTGAACAGGTCACCCGCGCCCAGCAACAGCCCCTGCTCCCGGGCCGCCTCCAGGACGCGGCGGGCCCGCGTCTCGGTCAGCTCGAGCCACAGCGTCATACCGCCCGTCGGCGTGGGCCACGCCACACCGTCGAGTGTCCGGAGTCCGGTCTCCAGGGCGTTCAGGTTGGCGCGCAGCCGGGTCCTGCGGCGGCCGATCACCTTGTCGAGCTTCGGCACGATCGCCCGCGCCAGCAGGTCGTCCAAGGCGCTGGGCGAGGCCACGCTCAGCTGCGCCGCGGTGTTGATCCGCCTGCGCAACTGCTTGCCGGTACGCACCCACCCGACCCGCAGCCCACCCCACACCGTCTTGGACAGCGAGCCCACACTCACAGTCCTGGGATAGCGGCTGAGTGGCTCGGCCTGCTCCCCGGTGGCCAACCACAACGGCCGCATCGTCTCGTCACTGATCAGAGCAGCGCCGTACCTGCGGGCTATCTCGACCACCGCTTGCCGCCGGTCAGCGGGCAGGCTGAGGCCGGTCGGGTTGTGGTTGTCGGCCTGCAGGTAGATGACCTTCGGGCGGTGGCGCCGGCAGAGGTGAGCGAGCTGATCGGTGTCCCAGACACCCGCAGGCCAGCCGGCGACGTCCAGGCGGTGTTTGCGGAGCAGATCGAAGGCAGCCGGGTACGTCGGGGTCTCGGTGATCGCCACGCCCGGTCCGAGGTCCAGCCCGGCCAGTGCCGCGTTCAGACCGGCTGCTGCGCCGACGGTGAGCGTCAACTGCTCCGGCTCGGTGGGCACGCCCTCTGAGCTGAGGCGCTCGGCCAGAGCCGCTCTGAGCTCCTGTGACCCTCCTGGTGGTGGCCCGTCACCGCCCATGGCCTGTGGCAGCCCGTCCTCAACGATCTGCGCTGCCGCCTCAGCCACGTCATGCGGCGCAGCCGTCGTGGCGAACCGCAGGTCGAGCACCGGCCGGTCCCCTGCCGTCACCGTGGACGCCGGCGCCACTGGGTCGAGCAGCCGGTCCAGCGGTCGCACTACGGTCCCGGAGCCGCGCTTGGTCTCCAGTACGCCGTCACGCCGCAGGTTCTCCAACGCGCGGACGACGGTCACGCGACTCACTCCGAGCCGCTCCGCCAGCACCCGCTCCGAGGGCAACCGCGAGCCGATCGACAGGTCGCCCCGCTCGATGCGCCGCAGCACGAGACCTTCGACCTGCTCGGTCTTGGTCCCGTCCGCCGCCTCCAGGTCCCCCACCCGCCACATAAGTCCAGTCTCGCACGACTGGCCTGATCCTCGATCCTTGTGCCCCCACCAGCCATTATCCGGCCGTCGAATTGGCTGGTGGGGGCTCAAAGTGAGGTGATCAGAGTGTCGGTGGTGGGTGTGAGGATGGGGCTCATGGACGAACGGTGGCTGATCGCTCCGGAGGAGGGCGGCGGGGCGATGCTCGTCGCCTTGCATCCGGACGGGCAGCCGGCCGGCGAGATCCTGCGCGAACCGGACCTGGTCGCGGCCGTCGCGTCGCGGCCGCAGGTCGCGCGGTGGGTGTGGCGTTCGTCGACCGAGATCTACCCGCGGTTGCTGGCCGCCGGTGTCCGGGTCGAGCGGTGCTACGACATCGAGAACACCGAGGGCCTGCTCCTCGGCCACGAGGGCCGGCTCGGCGAGCCCCGGTCTGCGGCCGCCGCGTGGGCGCGATTGAGCGGTCGGCCGGTCCCACCCGATCCGCCGCTGCGTGCCGTCGTACCGGGTGAGCAGTCGTCGTTGTTCGAGATCGCTGTCGAGCCGGTCCCGTTCGACGCCTTGCTCCGGGTGTACGCCGACCAGCTCCGCCGGCACGACCTGGCCGAGTACCCGGACCGCATGCGGTTGCTCACGGCATCGGAATCGTCCGCGATGCTGGTGGCGGCCGAGATGGACCTCGCCGGGTTGCCGTGGAGCGCCGACGCGCATCGAGAGGTGCTGAGCGAGCTGCTCGGTGAACGGTTCGCCGGATCGGGTGAGCCGCGCCGGCTGACCGAGCTCGCGGACCAGATCTCCGCGGCGTTCGGGCACCGGGTGCGGCCCGAGCTGCCGGCCGACGTACTGAAGGCGTTCAAGCAGGCCGGGCACCAGGTGAAGTCGACGCGGAAGTGGGAGCTCGAGCACCTCGATCATCCGGCGGTCGCGCCGCTGCTCGAGTACAAGAAGCTCTACCGGATCTACACCGCGAACGGCTGGAGCTGGCTGAACGACTGGGTCCACGACGGGCGGTTCCGGCCCGGGTTCCTGCCCGGTGGCACCGTGTCGGGCCGCTGGATCACGAACGGCGGCGGCGGTCTGCAGATCCCGAAGGTGATCCGCCGCGCGGTGGTCGCCGACCCCGGCTGGCGGCTCGTCGTCGCCGACGCCTCGCAGCTCGAGCCGCGGGTCCTGGCGGCGATCTCGCGCGACCGCGCGCTGATGGAGGTCGCCAGTGATCCCGGAGACCTCTACAAGGCCGTGTCGGACCAGGCATTCTCCGGCGATCGTGCGCAGGCGAAGCTCGCCGTCCTGGGTGCGATCTACGGTCAGACGTCCGGCGACGGCCTCAAGCACCTGGCCATGTTGCGCAAACGATTCCCGCAAGCCGTCGCGTACGTCGACGACGCGGCCCGAGCCGGCGAAGAAGGCCGGCTGGTCCGCACGTACCTCGGCCGCACCTGTCCACCCAGCGGCCATCCCCTCGACGAGGCCATGCTCGAAGGCCCGCCCGCCGACCTCCCTGCCACAGACCCCCGGCACGCCCGAGCCCGCGGCCGCTTCACCAGGAACTTTGTGGTCCAGGGCAGCGCCGCCGACTGGGCTCTGCTGCTGCTGGCCGCCCTTCGTCAGTCCCTGGCCCCTCTGAAGGCCGAGCTTGTCTTCCACCAGCACGACGAGGTCATCGTCCACTGCCCCGCCGAGGAAGCCGAGCAGGTCACCGAATACATCCAGCAGGCCGGCAACCTCGCCGGCGTCCTGACCTTCGGCCCGACACCCGCGAATTTCGCCTTCGTTTCGACGGTGGTCGAAAGGTACTCCGACGCCAAGTAGCCCAGATGTCGTGAGTGCGGCTGGGAAACAGTCATTCGCTATCTGCACAGCTCGTTGTCTCGGATTTCGAGGGAACCGATCGGCCCGTCCTGACCTCTGAGACTTGTATGGTCAGGAATGCCTGGGCTGCCCGACAACGCAAAACCTCCAGGCGCGACGAAAGGACAAACTGTCATGGATTTCGGCCGCAAACTCCGCAAGGGCGAGGTCACCAAGAAGGAAAGCAAGGCGATCGAAAAGGGGGATTCCGGCCAGGCCGTCCAGATGACCGGGAAACAGGCCAGGGCTTACGCAAAGGCCAAGAACCGACTCGGCAGGTAGACAGTCTTCACCTTCCGTCGTCCAGTCCCATCGTGGCCGGCAGGCCGTACCGCCCGGCATCTGTGGTTTCGAAGGCGGTGATTTCCGCGATTCGGCGTTGTTCGACGCGGAAGATGTCCAGGCCGAAGAAATCACGATTCAGGTAAGCGGCCAGGGCGGGCTGGCGATTGACCGTCACAGGGACGAATCGCCAGGTCCCGCGGTAGGCCGGGGTGAGGTTCGGGGTCAGGGAGCGGATTGCGTCGGTGCGGCCTTCGAACCAGAACGGGTACGGGGGCATGGTGATGCGGATGTCTTCGTGCATCAGGGCGGCCAGCGCGGTGGGGTCGGCGTTGTCCCAGGCGGTGAGGTAGCGCCGGAGGAGTTCGCGTTCGGCCTCGGACGTGTCGCGCGCCGACCACTCGGAGCGGTGTGGCGGTAGGTGCTCGCGGAGGACCGGACGCGCACGTTGCAAGGCGGAGTTGACGGCTGCCACGGACAGGTCGACAGCGTCCGCCGTCTCCCGGGCTGACCACCCCAGGACGTCACGGAAGATCAGTACGGCCCGTTGCCGCGCGGGTAGGTGCTGGATCGCGATCAGGAACGCCAACTCGATCGTCTCCCGCCGGATCGCGACCGCATCGGGCTCCTCGGCCCGATCCAGCAGTACGTCGGGAAACGGCTGCAACCACGGAACGTCCTCCCGTGCCGGCAGGGCGGTCGCGGGGAACGACGCCGGTTCCAGCTGGTACGGCAGCACCCGCCGCGGACGCCGTACGTCGATGCACGCGTTCGTCGCGATCCGGTACAACCAGGCCCGCACCGACGACCGCCCCTCGAACTCCCCGAGCGCCCGCCACGCACGGAGGAATGTCTCCTGCACCAGGTCCTCGGCCTCGTCGAACGACCCGAGCATCCGGTAGCAGTGCACCCGTAGCTCGTGCCGGTACCGCTCGACGTCCTCCTCGAAGCTGGTCATCGTCCGTCCTCGAGTTCGATGGTGGTGGGCATCGGGGCGTGGCCGGCCAGGCGGAACCAGGTGACCAGGCGGCGGTGGCGGAGGTCCCGGGTGGAGACGACGACGTCGTTGTGGAAGCGGCGGGCCAGTTGGACGCGGCGCATCGCGAGGGTGAGTTCGCCTGCCCAGGGTTCGATGTCGGTGCCGGTGGCATGGATCGCTCGGGTGAGCGCGGACTCGGCCTGTTCCCGGAGTTCGAGCGCGTCGAGTGAGGCGGCCCGGGCGCGATGGGCCGCGTCGAGGAGCAGGAGCGCGGAGGCGGGGTCGAGGATGTCGCTGCCGGCGAGTTCCGCGACCAGGGCGGAACGGCGCGCGAGCTCAGTCTCGAGAGCTGCGCGGGCGAGCTCCACGCGGTGGTGCAGCCGGTCGAGCCGGCCAGCGGTCCAGCTCGCGTAGGCGCCGAACAGCAGCAGCACCGCGCCCACCGCGAGCAGCACCCACGAGATCTCCACACCCCATTCTTACGGAGCGATGACGGACAAGCCGGATCTGGTAGTCGCGGCTGCTCGCGGCACTAGCGTCGGGACCATGGCTGAGATTGGCGTGATCGGCGGGTCCGGGTTCTACTCGTTCCTGTCCGGTGCGGAGACCATCGAGATCGACACCCCGTACGGCGCACCCAGCGAGCCGCCGCTCGTCGGTGACCTCGACGGGCGGGAGGTCGCGTTCATCCCGCGGCACGGCGCCGACCATCGGTTCCCGCCGCACCGTGTGAACTACCGCGCGAACCTGTGGGCGCTCCGCGAGCTCGGCGTCCGCCAGGTCCTCGGCCCCTGCGCGGTCGGTTCGCTCAAACCCGAGCTGACCCCTGGCACGTTCGTGGTCCCCGACCAGTACGTCGATCGCACGTGGGGCCGGGCGCACACGGTGTACGACGAGGCGCCGGTGGTCCACACCTCGGCCGCGGACCCGTACTGCCCCACCGGCCGCGCGACGGTGATTGCTGCGGGCAACGTCGTACCCGACGGCACGATGGTGGTGATCAACGGACCGAGGTTCTCGACCCGGGCCGAGTCGCAGTGGCATGCGGCGCAGGGCTGGTCGGTCGTCGGGATGACCGGCGCACCGGAGGCGGCCCTCGCCCGCGAACTCGCGCTCTGCTACACGTCGATCGCCGTCGTCACCGACCACGACGCGGGCATCGAAACCGGCACCGGCGTCACCCAGGACGAGGTCTTCGCGGCGTTCAAGCTGAGCATCGAACGGCTCCGCGAGCTGCTGAGGACCGTGATCGCGCAACTCCCCAAGCCCGACACCGACTGCACCTGCCGGCAGTCATGAAGGTCCTGCTCACCGGCGGCGCCGGCTTCATCGGGACCCACGTCCACCACCAACTCGTTGCCGAGGGCCACGACGTGGTGGTGTTCGACTCGTTCCGTCCCGATGTGCACGCGCGCCGACCGGATCCGCGTCCCGGTCTGATCATCGGGGACGTTCGCGACGCGGACGCCGTGACCCAAGCGATGGACGGCATCGACACCGTCGTCCATCTCGCCGCGAAGGTCGGCCTCGGCGTCCATCTCGACGACATCGACGACTACGTCTCCTCCAACAGTCTCGGTACGGCGGTCCTCCTGAAATCCCTCGGGAACGTCCACAACCTCGTCTACGCCAGCTCGATGGTCGTGTACGGCGAGGGCCGCTACGACTGCGACGACCACGGACAGGTCGCGCCGGGACCCCGTCGTACCGAAGACCTCGCACAAGGCCGGTTCGAGCCGCCCTGCCCGTACTGCGGCGCCCCGCTGCGCCCCGATCTCGTCACCGAGGACGCTGCTATGGATCCGCGGAACGCTTACGCGGCGAGCAAGCTCAACGGTGAGCAACTGGCCGCCGCCTGGGCCCGCGAGACGGGCGGCCGCGTCACGGCGCTCCGCTTCCACAACGTCTACGGGCCTGGCATGCCGCGCAACACGCCGTACGCCGGCGTCGCCGCGATCTTCCGGTCCGCGCTCGAACGTGGCGAGACACCTCGGGTCTTCGAGGACGGTCGCCAGCGCCGCGACTTCGTGCATGTCCGCGACGTCGCGGCCGCGGTCACGCTGTCGGCGGCCGCGCTCCCCCACCGGCCACCGTTCACGGCGTACAACGTCGGCAGCGGCACCGTCACCACGATCGGTGAGGTCGCCGCCGAGCTGGCCCGCGCGTACGGCGGCCAGCCGCCCGTCATCACCGGCGAGTACCGCCTCGGCGACGTCCGGCACATCACGGCCTCGTCCGACCGGCTGAAGAACGAGCTGGGCTGGAAGCCGGCGTACGACCTGCAGACCGGAATCAAGGATCTACTTGGTCAGGACCGGTGGTAGGTCGATCTCGAACGCGCAGCCGCCGTCGACGTTGCTGACGGCAATTTTCCCGTCGTGGGACTCGACCACGCCGCGCGCGATCGCCAGCCCGAGACCGCCGCCGCCCGCATCGGGCGTGCGCTGCTCGTCGCCGCGCCAGCCGACGTCGAAGACGCGCTCCAGATCGTCCGCCGGGATCCCGCCGCACCCGTCGGTCACCGCGAGCCGGACCCGCCCGTCGAGTTCGCGGTCGACCGTCAGCGTCACCGTCCCGCCCGCCGTTGTGTGCCGGATCGCGTTCCCGACCAGGTTGGTGACCGCGCGCGTCAACTCGTCCGGATCCCCTTGGACGGCGAGCCGATCGTCATCCTCCGGCGTCGACAGCGCCAGCTGAACGCCTTCCGCCCGCGCATGTTCGTTGTTCTCCCCCGCGACGTCCTCGGCCAGTTCCCGCAGGCTCACCGCCGACCGCCGGCGCGGCGGCGGCGCCGTCGACAATCGCGACAGCTCGAACAGGTCGTCCACCAGCCCGGTCATCCGGTCGACCGTCGAACGCATCTGCCGCAACGCACCCGGTACGTCGTCGATCACGCCGTCCTCGAGGCCTTCGGACACGGCCCGCAACCCGGCCAGCGGCGTCCGCAGGTCATGCGACATGAACGCCACCAGCTCCCGCCGGCTGGTCTCCAGCGCCCGCTCCCGCTGATGCGACGCGGCGAGCTTCTTGCGCGTCATCTCCAACTCGTTCGTCAACGCGGCCAGCTCCGCCGGGACCACGACACCGGCCGCTTCCGTCGGTTCGTACGACGTTCCGAGGTGCCGCAACCGCCGTCCGACATCGCGCGACCCCACGGTGATCCAGTGCCCGAGCAGCACCGACATCGCCAGCCCGAGCAGCGCCGCGAACGCCAGCGTCCACAGCACCACCCACGAGTCGTGCTCGGAGATGAACATCGCCCGGACGCTCTGCAGCACCGCCGCCAGTGCCCCGGCCATCGGCGCCAGCGCCGCCACGATCATCGTGATCCGCAACGATCGCCGCCGGAACCGCCACAGCACGACCGCCCCGACCGCCGCCACGATCAGCGTCCACAGCGTGGTGAGCGCCAGGATCGTCGCCATATCTCTGTTCATCAGGCGTCACCGGCGAACAGGTACCCGGTCCGCGGAACGGTCAGCACGAGTTTCGGGTCGGACGGATCCGCCTCGATCTTCTCCCGCAACCGCCGGACGTGCACGGTGACGGTCGACGAGTCGCCGAAGTCCCAGCCCCACACGCGGCGGAGCAACTCGGCCTTCGTGTACGCCTTGCCCGCGTGCGACACCAGGTACGCCAGCAGGTCGAACTCCCGATGCGTCAGCGACAGTTCGTCCTCGCCTAGGTACGCGCGCCGCGCCGCCGTGTCGACCACCACCGGCCCCGCGCTCAGCTTGGTCGGCGTCAGGTCGAGCCCGGCCAGGCGCTCCTCCCGCCGGACCATCGCCTGCACCCGCAGCGTCAGCTCCCGCGGGCTGAACGGCTTGACCACGTAGTCGTCCGCGCCGACCTCGAGCCCGACCAGCCGGTCCTCCTCCTCGCCGCGCGCGGACAGCATGATCACCGCGGCGCCGTCGTCGGCCGCGCGCATCCGGCGCAGCACCTCGAGTCCGGACAGTCCGGGCAGCATCACGTCCAGTACGACGACCGACGGCTTCCACTGCTGCCACACGTCGACCGCCGAGGCGCCGTCCGCGACCACGCGGGCGTCGTACCCGGCCTTGGTCAGGTACGCCGAGACGACGTTCGACACGGTCGGGTCGTCGTCCACCACAAGAACACGAGTAGCCACGGTCCGAGCGTAGATCCTTCGCCCGTCCCCGAGCCGCATCGGCGCCGGAACGCAGTACGCCGTAAGCGACCCGTAGCCGTGTTCGGGCCCTGACCACGCGCGTTCGTCCTTACCGTCGAAGCATGTCCGTGGATCTCGTCCTGCCGTGCCTGAACGAGGCGGCCGCCCTGCCCTGGGTTCTCGAACGGCTCCCGCCCGGCGTCCGCGCGATCGTCGTCGACAACGGCTCCACCGACGACTCGGCCGCCGTCGCCGCCCACCTAGGCGCGACCGTCGTGCAGTGCGAGATCAAGGGGTACGGCGCCGCGTGCCATGCCGGTCTGGCGGCCGCCGAGGCCGACGTCGTGGCGGTGATGGACGCCGACGCGTCGCTCGATCCGCGGCAACTGGTCCGGGTGACCGCGCCGGTCGTCGCCGGGCGCGCGGATCTGATCGTGGGCCGCCGGCGTCCGGTGTCACGGGAGGTCTGGCCGTGGCACCTCCGGCTCGCCAACGCGGAGCTGTCCCGCCGGATCAGGCGCCGTACGGGCGTCGCCCTGCACGATCTCGGTCCGATGCGCGCCGGCCGACGGACCGCGTTGCTCGGCCTCGGGCTGACGGATCGGCGGTCCGGATACCCGTTGGAGACGGTGGTCCGGGCCGCCGACGCCGGGTGGCGGATCGCGGAGGTCGACGTCGACTACCTCCCGCGCTCGGGACGCTCGAAGGTCACCGGTACGCCGCTCGGCGCCGCCCGCGCGGTGCTGGACATGTCCAAGGTGCTGCGCTGATGAGCACGCTCATCGTGATTGCGAAAGCGCCGGTGCCGGGGCGGGTGAAGACGCGGCTGCAGAGCGAGTTCACCCCGCGGGAGGCGGCGGCGCTGGCTCGGGCGTCGCTCGTCGACACACTCTGCGCGGTCCAGTTCGCGCCCGCGACGCGGCGTGTGGTCGTTCTCGAGGGTGCGCCGGGGCCTTGGCTGCCGCTTGGGTTCGAGGTCGTGGAGCAGCGTGGCGACGGGCTCGACGAGCGGCTCGCGGCGGCGTTCGAGGACGTGTACGACGGTACGCCGATGCTGCTCGTCGGGATGGACACGCCGCAGCTGCGGCCGGAGCTGCTCGGGTTCGAGTGGCACGGGTACGACGCGGTGCTCGGGCTGACCGACGACGGCGGGTACTGGTGCCTCGGGCTTCGTACGCCGGATCCGCGCGCGCTGGTCGGCGTACCGATGTCGACGGACCACACCGGGCGGGATCAGCTCCGTCGGCTGCTGGCGTTGGGGTTGCGGGTGCGGATCCTGCCGACGCTGCGGGACATGGACACGCCGAAGGATGCGGCGTACATCGCTGACGAGTTCCCGTCATTGCGGGTGTCGCGGCTTTACCGGCGGCTGCAGCATTCGGCGCATCCGGGGTTGCTGTTCGAGCAGGCACTCGGCGGTACGGCGCGAGTTGTTGCCACTGGCATCGATGGACGGACGGTGCCGCCGCTGTCCGAGGTGGAGCGCTGGACGGCGCCGGCGGACGAGGTGGACCGGCTCGCGCTGAGTCGGTGCGAAGGGCCTGTGCTGGACATCGGGTGCGGTCCGGGGCGGATCGTGACCGCGCTCGCCGAGCGTGGAATCCCGGCGCTCGGTGTCGATGTGTCGCCGCGGGCTGTCTCACTCACGACGTCGCGGGGCGCGGCGGCGCTGCATCGTCCGGTGCAGGATCCGCTGCCGGGCGAGGGGCGCTGGGGCAGTGTGCTGCTGATGGACGGGAACATCGGGATCGGCGGTGATCCGGCCGATCTGCTGCGTCGTTGCGCCGAGCTCGTCCGTCCCGACGGTCTCGTGCTGGTCGAGGTCGACCCGGACGACGAACTCGACGACAGCACCCCGATCGTACTGCGCAGCTCCACCGGCCGCCACTCCACCCCGTTGCCCTGGGCAAGAGTAGGCACCCGCGCCCTGATCCGCCACGCCCGCACCACTCACCTCCACCCCACCGAAGACTGGCGAACCCCCCACCGAGCCTTCCTAACCCTCCGCCGAACCGCATGACGCGCCCCGCGATCCCCAACTTTGTGCACGGTTCGGTCAAATTCCGGCGCCGGAAATGGTCGAACGGTGCACAAAGTCGCCGGTACATCGGGGTTGGGGGTGCTGTGGTGGCGTTGGCGGTGGTCGTGGTTGGGGCGGCGGCTCGGCAGTGGTGGCCGGACGTGGTGTTGGTGGTGGGGACCGTGGTGGTCGGGGTCCTGGTGTGGCGGTTTGGGCGGGGGTTGGGGGTTGGGGTTGTCGTGGTTGTGGCGGGGTTGTGTCAGGTGCCGGGGCTGACGCAGGCGCCTATCACCAGTACGGACGCCTACCGGTACGTGTGGGACGGGCGCGTGCAGTTGTCGGGGCATTCGCCGTACGGATATGTGCCGCTGGACGACCGGTTGGCGCAACTGCGGGATCCCGTGCTGTTCCCGGGGTTGTCGCCGGATCAGCGCTCAGGGGTGACGAGCATCCCGGACGACCCGGCGCAGCTCCCGGTCGACGATGCCAGGACGCGGATCAACCGCCCCGGCGTGCCGACCATCTACCCACCGGTCGCCGAGGCCTACTTCACCGTGGTCGCGCTGTTCACCCCCTGGTCGGCCGGCACCCTCGGCCTGCAACTAGCCGCCGCATTGATCGCGATCGCACTCACCTGGCTACTCGCCGTACAGAACCCGCGCTGGGCCGCGCTGTGGGGTTGGTCACCGATCGTCGCTCTCGAGGCGAGCAACGCCGCCCACGTCGACGTCCTCGCCGCACTCCTCATCACGGCCGCCGTCGTCACCGCCGCCCGCAGGCCGAAACTCGCCGCCGTCCTCCTCGGAGCGGCCGGCAGCGTCAAGCTCCTCCCGCTCCTGCTGCTCCCCGCGTTCCGGCGCCACCGCCCACTCGTTGCCCTGGGCACCTTCATCGCCTCGTACCTCCCGCACGTCCTCGCCGTCGGCGCCTTGGTGCTCGGCTTCCTCCCCGGCTACCTGAACCAGGAAGGCTTCGAGGACGGCAGCTCCCGATCGGCGATTCTCGCGCTCCTGCTGCCTCCTGAGGCCCGTCAGGTCGTCGCCGCGGTCCTCGCGCTCGCCCTCGCCGCGCTCGCCTTCCACCGCGCCCGGCGTGACCCGCTCGCCCTCACCTGCTGCTGGCTGTACGGCGCTGCGCTCCTGATCGCCACGCCGACGTACCCGTGGTACGGCCTGCCGCTGATCGCCCTCGCAGCGCTCGCGAGCCGCCCCGAGTGGATCGCCGTACCGCTGGCGTCGTATCTCGCCTACGCGAGCTTCGGGCACGACACCCGCCAGGGCCTGATCCACCTGGCCGCCGCTGTCGTCGTCGCCGGCGCTCTCACGATCCGTCACCAACTCGTTGCGAAGTCAGGTTTGACCGCACCACCCCTCCCCGCCAACACTGGCGAGCGTGACGAATCGCATCGCCCTCGCAACCTCGGCCGACTACGCTGAGTTGCACCCTGACGAACGCCCGCTCCTCGACGCGCTCCGCGCCGCGGGCCTCGACCCGGTGGTCGAGGTCTGGACCGACCCGTCGGTCGACTGGTCCGCGTACGACGCTGTCCTGCTGCGGACGGTCTGGGACTACTTCTGGCTGTACGCCGAGTTCACCGAGTGGCTCGCCCAGCTGGACAAGGCCGGCGTACCTGTCCTGAACTCCACGGACCAGGTCCGCTGGAACAGCGACAAGCAGTACCTGCTCGAACTGCGCGAGCGTGGTGTCGCGATCGTTCCGTCCCAGGTCGCGGCCGGCGCGTGCCTGCGCGAGGTCGTGGCCGGACTCGCCGGTCAGCAGATCGTCGTCAAGCCGACCGTGGGCGGCAACGCCCTGCACACGGTCCGCGGCGTCGCCGGCTCCCCCGAGTTCGAGCAGGCGCTCGGCGAGCTGCCCGATGTGGTGTACCTCGTGCAGCCGTTCGTGCCGGAGATCCAGTCCGACGGCGAGTGGTCGCTGCTGTTCTTCAACGGCGAGTTCAGCCACGCGGTGGTCAAGCGTCCGGCAGCCGGCGACTACCGGGTCCAGGAGTCGCACGGCGGCCGTACGACGCCGACGGACCCGCCCGCCGCCGTACTCGCGGGCGCCCAGGCCGCCTTGGCCGCCTCCGGCCCGACGCCCACCTACGCGCGAGTCGACGGAGTCGTCGTCAACGACCGCTTCCTGCTGATGGAGATCGAACTCATCGAGCCGTACCTCTTCCTGCCGCAGTCCCCACCCGCCGCCGCCAAACTCGCCGCCGCAGTGGCCGCCCGCCTCTCATGAGCAGCCGGTTCCTTTGAGCTTGAAATACCATCTACCTACTGGACTTTTATCCTCGGCGGTATGCCGACGCTCGAGGACATCCGCCAGGCCGCCAGCGAGCTCGAAGGGCGGATCCATCGGACACCGGTGCTGACCTCGTCCGCGCTGAACGAGCGGTTCGCGGCCGATCTGGTGCTGAAGGCCGAGCTGTTCCAGAAGACCGGCAGTTTCAAGGTCCGCGGGCTGCTGGCGAAGCTCCTGCGGTTGACGGCCGAGGAGCGCCGGCGCGGCGTCGTCACGGTGTCGGCGGGGAACGCGGCCGGCGCGCTGGCCTGGGCGGCACGGGACGCAGGGGTGCCCGCGACGGTGGTGATGGCGGCGACCGCCGTACCGGCGAAGATCGACGCGGCCCGCGGCTACGGCGCGACCGTCGAACTCGTCGAGGGTGACCTGATGGCGCAGTACGAGCGGATCCGGGACGACCGGCAGCTGACCGGCGTTCATCCGTTCGACGACGAGGACGTGATCCTCGGGCATGCCGGCCTAGGTCTGGAACTGCTGGCGGACCGCCCGGACCTCGACACCGTTCTGGTCCCGGTCGGCGGCGGCGGACTGATCTCGGGGGTCGCGACGGCGGTGAAACTGCTCAAACCGGCGATCCGTGTGATCGGGATCGAGCCGGAGCAGGCCGACGTGGTCAGCCGCAGCCTCGCCGCCGGCGTACCGCAGAAGCTCTTGACCGCCCGGTCGATCGCCGACGGCCTCGCGGCACCCGTCTGCGGCACCCGCAACCTCCCGCTCATCCAGCGGTACGTCGACGAGGTCGTCCGCGTGTCCGAGGACGCACTGCTCGAGGCGACGCGCCTGGTCATGTCACGGACCAAGCTCGCCCTCGAACCGGCGGCCGCGGCGCCCTTCGCGGCGCTGCTCGAGGATCTCCGGCCCGAAGGGGTCACCGCCGCCGTGGTGAGCGGCGGCAACCTGGACGTCGCGAAGCTGAGGTTCTAGGCGGTTGCCAGGTCGGTCCGGGCCCGGGATCTGACTCCGTCGCTGGGGTCGTCGACGACGTCACCGTGCCGGACCGGATCGTTCTCCGGGAGCAGGATGTCGCGGGCGACCACAAGCATCAGCCAGAGCGTGCCGGCCATCCGCAGGATCACCGACAACCAGTAGATCCGGTCCGGGATCTCTGGGTTGCCAGGCGCCAGGAACTGCGCCAGATGCATCCACACCAGCATCCAGTAGAAGCATTCGCAGGCCTGCCAGATCAGCCAGTCCCGCAGCCTCGGCCGGGCCAGTGCCACCAGCGGCAGCAGCCACAGCACGTACTGCGGTGAGTAGACCTTGTTGATCAGCAGGAACGCCGCCACGACCAGGAACGCGAGCTGCGCGAATCTGGGCGGCCGCGGCGCCATCAGGCCGAGGATCGCGATCGACAGACAGAGCCCGGCGAAGATCACGATGTTCAGCTGGTTGACGTCCGCGACCTCGTGCTTGGCGAGCTTGAGGACGTACCAGATCGAGCCGTAGTCGCTCTCCCGCTCGTCGTTGAACTGCCAGAACGACAACCACTCGTTCTTCGCGAGCAGGTAGATCGGCGCGTTCACGAGCCCCCACGCGACCGCAGCCGCCACGGTCGCCTGGACCCACGGCCACAGCTTCCGTCCACGGATGCACACGATCAGCAACGGACCGAGCAACAGGAACGGGTAGAACTTCGCCGCGGTCCCGAGCCCGAGCAGTATGCCGAACCAGATGGGTTTCCCGCGTGACCAGGCGAACATCGCCCCGGCGGTCAACGCGACCGCGAACAGGTCCCAGTTGATCGTCGACGTCAGAGCGAGCGCCGGCGCCGCGGCGACGTACAGGGCGTCCAGCGGCTGTCCACGGGCCGCTCCGGGGCGTTTCGCGACTCCGCGCGCGGTCGCGACCGTGAGGCCGACGATCAGCAATGCGCAGAGGAACAGCAGCACGGTGTTGACCAGGAAGAACACGCCGGCCGTGTCGCGCTTCTGCTCGACGGTCAGGTCCTTCTTCGGGTCACCGGTGATCACCCAGGTGATCCGCGCCGCGACCTCCATGAAGCCGCCGGTCAGCACCGGGTACTCCAGCACCGGGTAGTTGCCGGTGTCGAGGAACGGCCGGTTGCCCTCCGCGAAACCGCGCTCCTGGTACAGGAACCCGATGTCGGAGTAGCAGAGCGCCTTGAACGGCCGCCAGCTCTGGCGGTCCCAGCCGGCTTCCATGCACGGCGCCTTCTGCAGGACGCCGAGCCCGAAGGTGAGCGTGCAGACGGCCAGCGCGATCCGCAGCGGCGTCCACCACGACGAGCTGAGCCGGGCGAACCGCCCCGACGGTCCACCGAGCCCGACGGTCAGGCCGGCGACGGCCGGATCAGCCTCCGACGGCGTCTGCGCGAGCTCGCGTTGTGGTCCGGTCACGGTGGGCATCATCTCCTATCGGGCCCCTGGCGACCACCAGAGGTTACCCACCTGTGCCTGAAGGCGGGCGCAGGCTGTCCCCGCGCGCCGTCAACCGAGGGCGTTGGCGATCAGTGCCGAAGCGGTCCGGTCCGGTTCCTCCCACCAGAACAGGTGACCCGCGCCCTCGAACCACTCGACCTCGGCCGCGGGCAGCAGCTCGGCCAGTTGCCGCGCGTTCACCGGCGGAATCCCGGCGTCCGCCGTCCCGTGCAGGATCAACGCCGGTACGTCGACGTCTCGCAGCCGGTCCGTGGAGTCGTGCGCGAGCGCCGCCTGGAACTGCATCAGCACCACCGGCACCGGCACCTTCACTGCCAGCGCTCTGCGGCGGTAGATCTCCAGCGCACCCGGCACGGCGTACCGGCGGGACAGGTTCGCTTCGAAACTCGTCCGCAATCCGTGCTCGACGTCCCGGGTGGCGATCGCCTCGACCATCCGGTACGACGTCTCCGAGATCACCCCGTCCGCTCCCCCGGCCGTCGTACACCCGAGCGCGACGGACCTGACCAGCGACGGATGCCGCAGTACCAGTTCCTGGGCGACCATTCCGCCGAGCGAGACGCCCAGGACATGCGCCCCGGTCCACCCTGCGGCCACGATCACCGCGGCCGCGTCGTCCGCGAGATCGGCGACCGTGAACGGCTCGTCGGCCCGATCGCCGCGTCCGACCCCCCGATGGTCGTACGCGACGATGTCGAACCGCCCCTCCAGCTCCCGCAGCAGTTCCTCGCCCCACATCTCGTGGTGGCCCGCCATCCCCTGGATCAGCAACAACGGCGCACCCCGCCCGCGTCGTACGCCGTCCAGGCGGCGTCCTCCGGCTCCGATCGGAAACTCCATGCCGCAACAGTGCCCGGAGGCCCTTGCACCTGGCTTGCAGTCAGTCGTCGGCGAGCAGGGCGACCATGTCGTTCCAGGACAGGTCGGGGTCATCCGGAGAGGCAGGGAGCGCTTGCTCGATCCACGGATCCCCCGGGCGGTACAGCCCTGGAGTCCGCAGGCCGAGGCGATCGGCGTGCGTGCGTACGGCGGCCAGTAGGCGCGCGGCCTCCTCCACCGGGCGACCGGCCCGGGCCAGTGCGAGCGCACCGATCCGGAGGGTGTTGAGCGTGTACGGGTAGTCCTCGTGGTGCAGGAAGCGGGCCAGCGCCGTACGCAACGCCGACAGCGCCCGCTCGGCGGAGTCCGGGGCCAGGTCCGGGTGGTAGAGGTACAGCTCACCGACGACCTGGTGCGCCCAGCCCTTGTTCCAGCCGCGGCTGATCCGCTGGAGCGCGTCGGCGTTCGAACGCATCTCGTCCGGGTCGGTCGCCGCCTTCAACAGCGCCACGGTTCGTACGCTCTCGGCTGCCGGGATCATGCCCGCGAGATCGTGTGCCTCGGAGTACTCGATGATCCGGCGCGTCACGCGTTCCGTCAGGTCGACCTGTGCGGTGACGGCGCCACCCACCGCGAAGAAGAACAGCGCCTCGGCGTAGTCGCGCGCGGCGTCCTCCGGAAGCTCGGGGACCAGTTCGTTGACGACGGCCACCAGCTTCGCCGTACCTTCCTGGTCACCGGAGAAGTACGTGAGCGCGGTCAAGGAGTTGAGCGCGCGGACGCGGTCGAGAACCGGCGCGTCCGGGGCCGAGTCGAGTGCGGCCCGGAGCATTCGCATCGCTTCGCCGTGGTGGACTCCGCGGTACAGGTAGACGCCGAGATCGACTGCCGTACGCAGTGCTGCAGCGGGGTCCGCGGTCAGGTCGTGGGCGAAACCGGCTCGCAGGTTGGGCAACTCGCGGCTCATCATCCGGATGAATGAACCGGCCTGGGCGCCGCGCACCGACTCGGCGCAGCGTGCCGCGAGAACGTGGACCCAGCTCGCCTGCAGAGCCTCGGTCCGGGCGGGGTCGGGGTCGACCAGCCGGCAGTACGCGCGGATGCTCTCCAGCAACCGGTACCGCGTCGGCTCGATGCTGGTGTCGGCGACCACGACCGAGCGGGTGACGAGCGCCGACAACGACTCGAGGACGGCGGGGCTTCGGTCCGGCCAGATCGTCTCGGCGGCTTCGAGCGTGAACCCACCCTCGAAGGCCCACAGGTTGAGCAGCAGCGCGCGATCTGCCGGATCGAGGAGCTCCACACTCCACCCGATCGCCGCCTCCAGCGTCCGGTGCCTGGCCAGCGATCCGCGCGGGACCGGGCCGAGCACCGCGAACCGATCGTCGAGCCGGTCCGCGATCTCGCCCAGCCCCAGGACCCTGGCCCGGCCGGCCGCCAGTTCGAGTGCGAGCGGCAGGCCGTCCAGCGCCTCGGCGATCCGTCGTCCGGCGGCGAGTTCGGTCGCCGACGGGTCCCAGCCGGGACGGACGGCGCGGACGCGATCCACCAGCAGCTCGACGGCCGGTCCGGATTCGGTTGCCCACGGCAATGGTTCGACGGGGAGCAGTACCTCGCCGTCGACGCCGAGCGGTTCCCGGCTGGTGACCAGGATGCGGAGATTGGCGCAGCTCGCGACCAACCGGTCCACGAGATCCGCGGCTGCCTCGCTCACGTGCTCACAGTTGTCCAGCACCAGCAGCGCGGGTGCGGCGCCGATCGCCCCGGCGACCTCCGCCGTCGCGTCCGTCGTCACGACGACCCCGACCGCGTCCGCAACGGCGGCGGGGACACCCAAACCGTCCGGTACGTCGGCCAGTCGCGCCACCCACGGATCCGCCACCGGCCCGAGGGTCGCCAGGTACTCGACCAGCAGCCGAGTCTTCCCCACGCCGGCCGGGCCGACGAGGTTCACCAGACGCTCCCGGTCAAGCTGCCGGGCCAGGAGGTCGAGCTCCGCGGCTCGACCCAGGAACGATGTTCGCGGCCGGCGAATCGGCTCGGGCCGGACCACGCGGGGCGGCGCGGCCAGCCGAAGTCGCGGATCGTGGGCGAGCACCTGCCGTTCGAGGTCCTGCAACTCGGGCCCGGGGTCGACGCCGAGCTGATCGGACAGCAGCTCGCGGACCTTCCTGAGCGTCGCGAGCGCGTCTCCTTGCCGATCGCACCGGTACAGGCCGACGACGAGCAACGCCCACCGACGCTCACGCAGCGGCTGGTCCCGGACGAGTTGCTCCAGCGCCACCACCGCGTCGGCCGCGTCTCCCAGCGCGAGCCGGGCGGCCGCAAGGTCCTCCAGCGCGCCTTCGCGCAGCTCGCTCAGCCGCGCTCGCTCGGCCTCGGCGGCCTCGGTCGTGAGTTCCGGGTACGGCTCTCCGCGCCACAGACCGAGCGCCTCGGTCAGCTGATCACGCGCCGCCTCCGCGCGTTCGCCACCCAGACGGCTCCGCCCCGCCTCGATCAGCGTCGCGTACCGGCGTACGTCGATCTCGTCGGCGTGCAGGAAGTAGCCGCCCGGCGTCCGTCCCAGCCGGTCACGGTACGCCGGACCGAGCGCGGAACGGATCCTGGACACGTAGGCCTGCAGCGCGGCGCCCGCTTTCGGCGGCGGCTCGTCCGCCCACATCGCCTGCGCCAGGCGATCGTCGGGCACGGCCTTGCCGTCCCACAGCGCGAGCGTCGCGATCAGCCGTCGCGGCAGCGCACCCCCGATGTCCACCGTGGCCCCGTCCGCCACCAGGCCGACCGTCCCCAGGACCCGGCATTCCAGCACTCCCCAACGGTACGCCGACCACCGGGTCGCCCCGGGATGAGCTAACGCCAGCGCCAGCCTGGGCGCCTCGGCGTCAGTCGGTGCTCCAAGGCTGTGAGGGTGGGACTGGGATCCAGACCGAGATCGTCGACGAGCATCAAGCGGTAGCGGCGAAGCTCGGCGGCGGCTCGGTCCGGTCGACCGGCTGCTTGCAGAGCCAGGGCCAGCAGCTCCCAGCGGCGCTCGCGGTACGGGCTGTCGGCAACGAGTTGCGACAGCGTGCGCACCACCGGCCAAGGGCTGCCGACCGCGAACCGAGCAGCCTCACGCTCCTCAACAGCCAGCTCCCGCAACTCCACCAGCCGAGCCCGCTCCCCAGCCCGCCGCCGCACCAGCCCGGATGCCCCGGTCGCGGGTGCGAGGTCCTGCCAGGGATCGCCACGCCAGAGGTCCAGCGCCGCCGACAGCGTCGCAATCGCGGCCGCGGGCTCACTGGTCGACTGCTGCCGCAGTCCAGCGGCAACCAGGTCCGTGAACCGATGCTGGTCGGTTTGCTCAGGAAGCAGGAACTGATAGCCCGTCGACGTACGCTCCAACCGATCGGCCGCGGTCCCCAACGCCGACCGCAGCCGCCAGACAACAACCCGAAGAGCCTTCACCTGCTGCTGCCCCGGCCACAGCAGATCCAGCAGCTCATCGTCCGGAACGGCATGACCCTCCGCCAGAACCAGCGCCGCCAGCAAACGCCGTACCAACACCCCGCTCAACACCACCGGCACGCCGTCAACCGCCACCTCCAACGGCCCGAGAACCCGGCACGACAACTGCTGGCCAACACTGATCGTCGTCATGCCCACACTGTCGGCCCGTGACCTTGCAGTTCACCTGCAAGGTCACTCAAGCCGAGCGAGCCAAGTGGTGAGAAGCTTCTCCAACTGAGCCGTCTCGTCCGGTGTCAGCGCCTCGAGGAGCCGTTGCTCGTTGGCCATGTGGGCAGTGAAGGCCTTGTCGATGAGCCGGCGGCCGGCCGGAGTCAGGCGGACCACTCGGCCACGGCCGTCGGCGTCACTGCGGCGTCGACTCACCAGGCCGGCCTCCTCCAGCCGGTCGACCCGCTTCGTGACCGCGCCCGTCGTCACCATCGTGTGCAGCGCGATCTCCCCCGGCGCCCGCTCGTACGGCGCACCCGCCCGACGCAGCGCCGCGAGTACGTCGAACTCCCCCTCGGTCAGCCCGTACTTCGCGTAGAGCAGCGTCAGCTCGCCGGTGAGCTGGTTCGCGATCCGGTGCAGCCGCCCGATCACGCCCTGCGGGGCGGTGTCGACATCCGGCCGCTCGACCTTCCACTCCGCCTGGATTCTCGCTACGTGGTCCACAGGTTCCACTCTATCTTCCCGGGAAGATATAATACTTTCCATGGAAGATACCTTCCGCTGGAGCCTCGTCACCGCGATCGCGCCGATCGCCTGGGGCACGAACTACTTCGTCACCCACGAGTACCTGCCGGCCGGACATCCCTTGTACGGCGCGGTGTTCCGCGCGCTGCCCGCGGGACTTCTCCTGCTCGCACTCGCCCGCCGTCTCCCCCGCGGGATCTGGTGGTGGCGATCGCTGCTGCTCGGGATCTGCAACATGGGCGCGTTCTTCGCACTGATCTACCTCGCGTCCCAGCTGCTCCCGGTCAGTCTCGCGTCGACGATCATGTCCGCGGCGCCGTTCACCATGGCGCTGTTCGCCTGGGGCCTCCTCGCGGAACGCCCCACCGCACAGGTCCTGATCGGCGCGACCGCCGGGATCGCCGGCGTCGTACTGCTCCTCGGCGCCGCCTCGACCTCGGTCGACGTGCGCGGTGTCGCCGCGTCGGCCGCAGCCTTGACGATGTCCTCCTGCGGCTACGTCCTCGCCAAGAAGTGGGGTCGCGCGACCGAGGGCCCACTCGCCACGACCTCGTGGCAGCTGATCGCCGGCGGTCTCGTCCTGATCCCGTGCGCGGTCGTCGTCGAAGGCGCCCCACCGCACCTCGACGGACCGGCCGTCGCCGGTTTCGCGTACGTCGGACTCGTCGCGACCGCACTCGCTTTCACCGCCTGGTTCGCAGGCCTTCGCAGACTCCCCGCGGCCTCCGTCGGCCTGATCGGGCTGCTGAACCCGGTCACCGGCGTACTCCTCGGACTCCTGGTGTCCGGAGAGGTGCTGACCCTGCGACAGGTCGGCGGGCTCGCCCTGGTCCTGCTTGGCATCACGCTCAGCCAAGTCAGGGTGAACCCGCCGGCCCGATTGGCCCGCGTCCGTCAGCTGGAGGTGACCGAGTAGGAGTTGCTGGTGAAGTTCAGGCCGCCGGACGACGAGGTGATCTCGAAGCCGAACTGGACCTCACCCACGGTCGCGTCACCCATCCAGCCCTGGCCGCGGATCCAGTTCAGGACGGCCTTGATGTCGACGGAACCGGCGTTGGTGTTGGAGGTGCGGAGGAACGAGAAGACCGCGTTGGCGCCGTTGCTGCCGCGGTAGACGTCCCACGTATGACCGCCGACGGACACCGTGGTCTGCTTGCTACCGATCGGCCCGACCGCGCCCTGCTTGTTCATCCACAGCATGATTTCGTAGGCGTTGTTACCGGCCCAGATGTCGTACGTCGATGCGTACGATCCGCTACCGGGCCGGGACACGTTGAAGCTGCTGCTCAGCGTGCCGATGGCACTGACCGGCTTGCCGATGTTCCGCGCGGAGTGCGGGTACGACTTCACGCCGCCGGTGTTCGGGTGATCGGCCCAGACTCCCCAGTTGCTGTAGGAGTTGGCCCAGATGGTCTGAGGTCCGGCGCCACTGCCCCAGACATCGTTACGAACGGTGTACCCGCCGTTGGACCAGGTGGCCCACTTGTCCGACGACGACCACGCCGCCGCGTTGGCGGGGGCCGCGGTCACCAGGCCGGCAGCCAGTACTGTCAGCACCGCGAGTGCTGCTTTCCACCATTTCCGCATTTCCATTCCTCTCGTTGGGGCGAACGCAGGGGAAAAACGTGGGCTTACACAGGGAATAGACTGGTGTCGAAGCGCTTCGACTGGGGTAGAACTGGGACAAGCTCAGGAGAGGGGACGACGTGGTCACGATCGCGGATGTCGCGCGGCACGCCGGGGTCGCGGCCAGCACGGTCTCGTACGTGCTCAGCGGGAAGCGGACGATCTCGACCGACACCCGCGAACGCGTCCAGCGCAGCGTCCGAGCCCTCGGCTACCGCCCGAACGCGAGCGCCCGCGCGCTGGCGAGTCAGCGGTCCAACGTGCTGGCGCTGGTGATCCCGCTGCGCACCGGTATGCACGTCCCGGTGATGATGCAGTTCGCCGCCGCGGTCGTCACCACGGCCCGCCGGTACGACCACGACGTACTGCTGCTGACCGCCGACGAAGGATCGGACGGGCTCGAGCGGGTCGCGCAGAGCTCGCTCGTGGACGCGCTCGTGGTGATGGACATCGAGCTCCACGACGAACGGGTTCCGGTGCTGCGGGAGCTGCCGATGCCCTCGGTGCTGATCGGTTACCCGGACGACGCGGACGGACTGACCTGTATCGACCTGGACTTCGTCGCCGCGGGCGCGCACTGCGTCGACCACCTGGCCGACCTCGGCCACCGCTCGCTGGCCCTGCTCGGTACGCCGTCCGCGGTGTACGAACGGCAGACGGGCTTCGCGCAACGCACACTGACCGGATTCGCGGAGGCGGCCGAACGACGCGGCGTGCTGGGCGTCGAGACGCCCTGTGAGCACACGTTCGACGCGATCCTGCACACGGTGCGGCAGCTGCTCGACGAGCACCCGGACATCACCGGCCTGGTCGTGCAGAACGAGCCGATCATCGGACCGCTCCTGGACGTCCTGCGCCGGCTCGGCCGCCGGGTTCCCGACGACATGTCGCTGGTGGCGATCTGCGCCGACGACGTCGCCGAACGGCAGGTTCCGCAGTTGTCGTCGGTCTCGATCCCGGCGGAGCGGATCGGCGCCCAGGCGGTCGAGGCGCTGATCACCAAACTCGAGGGCGGCGAGGTCCCCGCACTGACTCTGCAGCCACCGTCGCTCACGGCCCGCGAGAGCAGCTGCCCGGCCCCTCACCGCGACCTCACCACCGCATAACCACCAGGCGGCACCGGCAGCTCACCGGCGACCAGCTCTCCCGGTACGTCGACCTCCGTGTCACCGTGGTTGATCAGGAACGTCCACGTGGTGTCACCGAGCCGCCGCCGCACGGTCTCGACCGGTGACGTCGACAGCTCCAGCACGCGTGCAGCAGTCTCGTCGTCCAGCTCGGTCGATACGTACCAGGCAACACCCGCGCCCAGCGCGTGCCGCGTGATCGCGGGCTTGCCGTCCAGCACGCCACCGGCGTACCGATCGATCACCTCGGCCGAGACGGCCCGGACGTCCTCGCTCCACACCCGCCCGCGCCCTCCCGACGCCAAGGCGATCTCGCCGCCGATCGGCAGCGGGTGGAACTCCTCGATCCGCACGCCGAGCAGGTCCGTGAACGCCCCCGGATACCCGCCGAGCCGGACCCGCAGGTCGGGGTCCACGATCCCGCTGAAGTACCCGACCACCAGCTGTCCGCCACGTTCGACGTACGCCGTGAGCGCTGCCGCCGCCTCGTCGCTGACCAGATAGAGGCTGGGGACGACCACTGTCGTGTACGACGAGAGGTCCGCGGTGGGTGCCGCGAAGTCGACCGTGACGCCTGCCCGCCAGAAGTGCCGGTGCGCGGACCGTACCGCGCCGAGGTAGTCCAGCGCCGACGACGGCAGATGCGTGCCCTGCATCGCCCACCAGCACTCCACGTCCCACAGGATCGCGACGTCGGCTTCGACCTTGCTCTCGGCAACATCAGCCAGTTGCGGCAGGATCGCGCCGAGCTCCGCGACCTCGCGGAAGATCCGGCTGTCCGGCCCGGCGTGCGGAACCATCGCCGAGTGGTACATCTCGGACCCGCCACGCGACGCCCGCCACTGGAAGAACAGCGCGCCCTGCGAACCGCGCGCGATATGCGACAGGCTGTGCCGCGCCATCCGGCCCGGCTCCTTCGCCCGCAAGCGGCGCCCGTCGTTGAGCGTCCCGGCGGCCTGCTCCATCAGCAGCCAGGAACCGCCGCCGGCCCACGAGCGGGCCAGATCCGCCGCGAAGGCCGTCTGCTCCTCCGCACCGATGTCGGTCCGGCCCGGATAGTCGTCGATGGCAACGACGTCGACCGCCGCGGCCCACTGGGCGTGGTTCACCGGCACCCAGCCGCCGAAGACGAAGTTCGTCGTGATCGGCAGCTCCGAGAACGTCCGCAGCTCGGCCTTCTGCTCCAGGAACGCCGCCAGCAGCTCGTCCGACCAGAACCGCCGGTAGTCCAGGAACTGGGTCGGATTCACCAGGTACTGCGTTTTCCGCGGCGGCTCGATCTCCGTCCAGTCACCGTACCCCTGGCTCCAGAACGCCGTCGTCCACGCCTCGTTCAGCCGGTCGAGCGATCCGTACCGCTCCTGCAGCCACTCGCGGAAACGTGCCGCCGCCAGCGAGCAGTGACACGTCGTCCCGTACTCGTTGTGCACGTGCCACATCGCCAGGGCCGGGTGATCGTGGTACCGCTCGGCGAGCGCCCGCGCGATCCCACGTGCCGCGTCGCGGTACGCCGGGGCGCACGCGCAGTACGTGTCCCGGCTGCCATGAGTGAGCCGTACGCCGTCCGCGGTCACCGGCAGCGCCTCCGGGTGCAACCTGCTGAACCACGGTGGCGGTGACGCGGTCGGAGTGGCGAGGTCGACGCTGACGCCGCCGTCGTGCAACAGGTCGAGAACCTGGTCGAGCCAGCCGAACTCGTACCGTCCCGGCGCGGGCTCCAGCGACGACCACGAGAACACCCCGAGCGTGACCACGTTGACGCCGGCCTGCCGCATCAGGGCGACATCTTCCTTCCAGACCCCCGGATCCCACTGCTCGGGGTTGTAGTCGCCGCCGTACCAGAGTCGCTTCATACCGGCTCACCGTAGGGGATCCCGAAACCGTTGGTGGACAGGTACACCCGCCCGTAGACGCGCGGATCACCCGCGATCGCGTCACCGGTGGAGGCGTACTGGTGCCGGTCGTCGTTCACGCGCACCCAGGAGGCGCCACTGTCGTCCGACCGGTAGATCCCGCGGACGCCGGCGACCTTCCCGGACGTGTATGCGGCCATCTCCGAGCGCCGCGGCGCCGCCTTGCCGAATCCGATGGTGTACGCCTCCTCGATCGTTGTCACGGGCAAGTACGTCGATCCGCGATCGACCGATCGGTACAGCCCGCCGGCACCGGCCGCGAGCCAGCAGTGTCCGGCCCGATCCAGCACGGTCTCGAGCTTCCCCGCGCCCGTCGGCAGACCGGTCGCCTTCGCCGTGAACGCAGCGCCTCCGTTCGTACTCACGTACGCCGTACCGGTGGCCGGATCGAACCCGTAGAACACGCTCCCGTCGACCCGATCGCCGACCAGGACCGATCCGCGCGGCAGACCGGCGACGGCGATCCAGGTGGCGCCGCGATCACGTGAGTAGTGCGCGACGAGATCTCCCGGTGCCCAAATAATCGTTCGCGCGTCGGCGCCGGCTGTGACGCGACCCGTCTGCGTCAGACCGGGCGGCTCACCCGCGAACGGCTGCCAACTGCGACCGGCATCGGTCGAGTACGCGCCCCGCTCACCGGCGTTCGCATTCGCCAGCCGTACGACGAATCCGGGGGCGAGCGCCGCGTAGTCCAGACTCGGCGACGTGCCGCTGACCGGATTCGCCGCTTGCCCGTCCGGCGGTACGACGTCCAGCCGGTCGTGCCGGTAGACGCCGATGTCCCCGAGCGCGCTGATCAACGGCGGACCCCACGGCGGACTGATCAGATCGAGGACGGCCGTCTCCTCGAGTCCCTGCGCGCGGACCGACCAGTGCGTACTGCGATCCGCCTCCACCCCGGTCACGTCGTCGCTGCCGAAGATCGTCGCACCGGTCACGTACAGGACCTTGTCCGAGTCGAACGGGTCGATCGAGATGTCGCCGATCATCCAGCCGAGCTTCGGCGTGCCGTGGAAGTCCAGGTACGGCGCTCCGGACGTGTCGAGCACGATCCGCTCGCCGACGGAGTGCCAGGTCCGGCCGCCGTCGACGGACCGGAAGATGTCGTCGACCGGACCCCACCGGCTCATCGTCGACACCATCACCGTGCCGGGCCGGCGCGGGTCGGTGGCGAGACCGCCGTACCCGAACCCGGCCTCGGTACCGGTGTTCGGCCGCAACGGGGTGATGTCGGTCCACTCGCCGGTCGCGGTGTTCAGCCGGTGCACCGCGCCGTCGTACATCTCGTACGGCCCGGGGAGATCGCCGTACGTGACATAGATGTTGCCGTCGGCCCCCAATTCGCCGTGATGCGGTAACAGCCCGGTCGGCTGCCCGGGGACCGCGGCCCAGGTGCGGCCCGCGTCGGTGCTGCGGTACAGCGGGTTCGCCGGATCCGCGACGCCGGCGTAGATCGTGCCGTCGCGCCGGTCGACGAAGACGAAGCCGATACCGATGCCGGGGTTCCCGGCCACCGGGAAGCTGTCCACCCGGGACCAGCTCACGCCACGATCGCCGCTACGCCACAACCCTTGGTTGCGGGTACCGAACAGCAGCACACGGCCGTCGCGGGGGTCGACGACAAGGCGCTCGCCCATCGAGCGGCCGGGTTCGTTGCCGCCGAGCTTGAACGGCAGGTCGGTCCGCTCGAACGTCCGTCCCTGGTCGCACGATCGCAAGATCGCGCCGTTGATCGGCGACCACTCGTTGGTGTAGGTGCCGACCGCGAGGTACAGCCGTTCCGGATCGGCCGGGTCGAGCGCCAGACTCTCGACCCCGGACCAGTTCCACTCGTCCCAGCCGACCCAGTGCAGCAGCTGCACCCAGCGCCGGGTGCGGTTGTCGAACCGGACCGCGCCGCCGATGTCGGTGCGCGCGTACACCAGACCGCGCTTGCCCGGATGATGAATGATCCCGGTGACGAAACCGCCGCCGACGATCTCCACGTTGCGCCAGCGGTAGCGGCCCGACGGCGTGGCGCGGGCCGTTGCCTGGCCGCTGGTGGCGGCCACCAGCGCCGTACCGGTGCCGACGGCAAGGAACTGTCTGCGTCCGAAGATGATCATCACCCCTTGACGGCGCCGATGATGACGCCTTTCTGGAAGTGCCGCTGGATGAACGGGTAGACCAGCAGGACCGGCACGATCGCGATCACCACGATCGCCATCTTGATCGCGAGACCTGGCGCCGGCGCCAGGCCGAGGCCGACGTTCGCCACACCGCCCGCTCCGGTCGGGAGCGGCGCCTGCTGCACGATGTAGGTCCGCAGCACCATCTGCAACGGCCACTTGCTGTTGTCGTTGATGTAGAGCAGCGCGTTGAAGAACGCGTTCCAGTACCCGACCGCGTAGAACAGCCCGACGACCGCGACCACGGCCTTGGACAGCGGCAGCACGATCCGGCGCAGGATGGCGAACTCCCCCGCGCCGTCGATCCGGGCGCTGTCGATCAGTTCGCCCGGGATGCCCATGAAGAACGACCGCATCACGATCAGGTTGAACGCCGAGATCGCCGCGGGCAGGATCAGCGACGCGTAGTGGTCGATCAGCCCGAGCGAGTTGACGACCAGATAACTCGGGATGATCCCGGGCCCGAACAGGAACGTCAGCAGGACGACGAACAGCAGCGGCCGATGGAACAACGACCCCGGCCGCGACAACCCGTACGCCGCCAGCACGGTGAGCCCGAGGCTGAACGCCGTACCGATCACCGTGATCGCCACGCTGATCACCAGCGCGCGAGTCACCACGCCACCCGACAGCAGCTGCACGTACGCCGCCACGGTCAGCTCCCGCGGTACGACGACCAGCCCGCCGGCCCGGGTCACCGCCTCGGTCGAGGACAGGCTCGTCACGACCACGACGTACAACGGGAACGCGACCGCCAGCGCGATCAGCGCCAGCACCACCGGCTTGCCCAGCCGGCCGGCGACGGTCGGTTCTTCCTCCCAGACAGCTCGTGCACTCATGATTTGGAATACACCCCCTGCTCGCCCACCATGTGCGCGAATCGGTTGGCCACCAGGACGAGGACGAGGCCGACGACGCCCTTGAAGAGACCGGCCGCGGCGCCGTAGCCGAAGTCGCCGACCAGCAGGCCCTGGTAGTAGACGTACGTGTCGAGGACCTCCGCGGCGCCGCCGCCGACGGCACTGCGTTGCAGGATGAACTGCTCGAACCCGACCGTCAGCGCGTCACCGAGGCGCAGGATCAGCAGCAGGACGATCACCGGCCGAAGCCCTGGCAGTGTGATGTGCCAGAGCCGTCGCCAGCGGTTCGCGCCGTCGGCCGCGGCGGACTCGTAGAGCTCCGGGCTGATCGTCGACAGCGCGGCGAGGAACACGATCATGCCCCAGCCGGCGTCCTTCCAGACCGACTGTGCGGTGACGAGCAGGATGAACGTGTCCGGCTTGGTCATCAGGTCGATCGCCTGATGGCCGTTGTCCCGCAGGGTCTGGGCGAGCAGGCCGGCGCCGCCGATCATCTGCTGGAACAGCGACACGACCAGCACCCAGGAGAAGAAGTGCGGCAGGTACACGACGCCCTGGATGAGGTTGCGCAGCTTCGACGACAGGACACTGTTCAGCAGCAGCGCCAGCGCGATCGGGATCGGGAAGAAGAACACGAGCTGGACCGCGGTGATCGTGACCGTGTTCGCGACCGCCTGCCAGAAGGCGGGTTCGGCGAACATCCGCTGGAAGTTCCCGAACCCGATGAACTCGCTGCCCCGAATCCCGGCGTACGGCGAGTAGTCCTGGAAGGCGATCACGTTCCCGAGCGTCGGGAAGTAGTGGAAGACGCCCAGCAACACCGTCACCGGCAGAACCATGACCAGCAACGGCCAGTCCCGCCGCAACCGATGCCGAAACGTCATCCCGCCGGCCCGGGCCGAACGCGGTCTGGCACCGCGCACGCGCACCCTACCGACCGTTGTCACTGAGGACCTTCGCGTAGAAGTCGCGGCCTTCGTTGCCGCCGTTGTCCTGCCACTGCTTGACGGCGGTCTTCAGCTCGCTGAGCGGCTTGCGGCCACGGAGGATGTCCTGGAGAGCGTCGTCGAACGGCTGATTGAGCGCCGCCATCTTGGCCGGCTGCTCGACCCGGATGCCGTCGAACAGGTTCTTCTCCCGGACCTTCGCCGCCGCGTTCTGCCAGGCACTCAACGACTGGACGTACCCCGGGTACTCGCTCTGGGTGATCGCCGTCGGCCGGCCACCCAGGAAAATGTACGTCTGCGAGACCTCCTTCTGTCCCAGTGCAGTGAGCTTCGGCGCTCCGGAAGGCTGTTTGACATAGTGCTTGCCTTCGACGCCGTAGTTGTAGAGCTGGTACTCCTCGGTCCCGAACGGCGCCGCCGTGTAGTTCAGCACGCCGAGCAACTCCTTGACGCGCTCCTTGCCGACCCCCTTCTTCACGAACGTGAAGATGCCGGCCGGGTCACCGCCCCAGGTGATCGGCGTACCGCCGTCGTGAGCGAACGGCAGCGCCGGTTGCGGGTTGAACTTCGGGTTGATCGGCAACTGCCGCTGCAGCGACTCGTTCCAGCCACCCAACCCATCCTGCCGGATCAGCATCTTGCCACCCTCGAACAGCGCCTTCTCATCCGCCGAGTTGCCAACCACGTCCGGATGCACGTAGCCCGCCTGGAACAGCCCGCGGACGAAGGCCACCGACTCCGCGTACTCCGGCGTCTCGATCTTGTGCACCAGGTTGCCGCTGGAGTCCTTGCGCCAGCCGGCCGGCGCACCGAATGCCCGGGCCATCTCGTCGGCGACCGAGCCGAACGCCCAGCGACCGGCCTTGGCGTCGGTCAGTTGCTTGCCCAGCGCCAGCATGTCGTCGGCGGTCTTCGGCGGCTCCGCGCCGACCTGGTCCAAGAGGTCCTTGCGGTAGAACAGCGCCCACGGGAACCCGTCCGACGGGAACGGCACCGCCTTCAGCTGTGAGTTCCAGACGCCGTACGCCCAGGCCCGGGTCGGCAGGTTGGCCAGCATCGGGTACGCCGACACCTTGTCGCCGGCCAGGTGCGGCGTGAGGTCCTCGAACAGCTTGTCCGCGGCCTGGCCGAACCGGGTCAGGCTGGAGATGTTCCAGCCCGGGATGCAGAGCAGCTCCGGAATGTTGCCGGCCGCAAGGATCGGCCCGAGCTTGTCGCCGTAGTCGTTGCCGTTCAGGATGTTGAACTTGACCGGCGCGCCGATCCGCTCGTTGTTCGCCGCGAAGTACGAATTGCCGGTGAGCGGCGGGATCGGGCTCCACAGCGGCGTCATCGCCGACACTTCCTTGCCGCTCGGCACCATCTTGTCCGGCACCGCCCGCTTCAGCTCGGCCGGATAGTGCGAGAAGCCCGGCGAGGCGCCGTTCTCGCCCGGCAGGTCGGGCTTGACCGACTCGTACGGGATGTACTTCGGCAGCAGGCCGGACAGCTTGTCCTCGGTCTCGGCGCGTCCCGTCGTACTGGACCCCGAACCGCCGTCCGAGCATCCGGTCAGCGTCGCCCCGCCCGCGGCCGCCGCCGCGCCGACGCCGAGCAGGGAGATGAAGGTGCGGCGGCTGGTGCCGCCGATCTCTGGTCCGGTCACGTCGCATCCCCTAGACTTAGTTGGGCTAGTAGCCAAACAAATTAACGCAGAGCCGACAGCACGACAAGGTGTAGAACTGACCAAGAACTTCTTTCGACGGGACGGACCTTGAGCACACAGACCGCGGACCACACCGACATCCGCGCCACCAACCTGGCGGCGGTGCTCGGCTACCTGCGCCGGGAAGCCCCCTGCTCACGGGCCGCCATCGCGGCCGGGACCGGGCTGAACAAGGCGACCGTGACGAGCATCGTCGGCGACCTGCTGGACCGCCGGCTGGTCCGCGAGACGCAGCAGACCCAGAACCACGTCGGCCGCCCGGCGACGCTGCTCGTGCTCGACGGTTCCGCGTACGCGACGATCGGGCTCGAGGTCGGCGCCCGCGGCCTGACCGCACTCGGCTGCGACGCGGCCGGTGAGCAGATCCTGCGCTGGCATCGCGCCGGTCCGGGCGTCGACGCCGGCCCGGCGAAGACGATCGCCGCCGTGGTCGCGCTGGCCCGCCGGGCGATCACGACGGTCCAGTCCTCCGGCCGGCAGGTCCTCGGCATCACCGTCGGCGTCCCCGGCCTGGTCAATCGCGACGGCGCCGTCGTCCTCGCGGCCGGCCTCGGCTGGAGCGACGTACCGCTACGGGCCGAGCTCGCGGCCGCGCTCGGACGGCCGGACATCCCGGTGACGGTGGACAACGACGCGTCCCTCGGCGTGCTGGCCGAGCACCTCTACGGGCCGTACGCCGGTACGCCGAACCTCATCCAGCTCACCGGCGACACCGGGGTCGGCGCGGGCATCATCGCCGACGGCCGGCCGCTCGCCGGACATCTCGGGTACGTCGGCGAGATCGGGCACCTCCGCCTGGTTCCGGACGGACCGGCGTGCGGTTGCGGACGTCGTGGCTGTCTCGAGGCGCTGGCGAGTCTGCCGGCGATCCTGGAGCAGGTCGACGGCAGCATCGACGACGACCCGCAGCACCAGCTCGAGACCCTGATCCGGCGCGCCGACGCCCAGGACCCGGCCGTCACGAAGGTGCTCACCGAGGCCGGCACCCACCTCGGCCACGGGATCGCGGCGCTGGTCAACATCCTCAATCCCGAGGTCGTGCTGCTCGGCGGGGCCTACGCCCTGCTCGCCGGCCACCTCTCCCCCGCCATCGACAAGGCACTCCGCGAAGCCACCATCGCCCCCGACGCCGGCGGCTGCACCATCGCCGCCTCGACCTTCCCGCACACCGCCACTCCCCTGGGCGCCACCGCCCACGCCCTGACTCCCTTGAACCAGGGCCGCCTCCCAACCCGCTAACCACACCAGCACCCGCGCACACCCGCGCAGACCTGCACCGCACCCGACCGCACCTCCGTCCGCACCCGCGCCGCCCGGGGAAAGCGCATGCCCTTCTCGCTTCGCCAAGGTCTTGACCATGCGCGTCCGGGATGCAACCCTCTGTTCACGCCCGTCTGTCGAAGCGCTTCGACCAGCTTCCGCCGCCCGGTTGAATCGAAGCGCTTCGACACCAGCCCGTGGAGTCGACCGCCGATGAGTACTCCAGCTCCTCCCCCGTTCCGCGACCCGGCCCGGCCGATCGACGCCCGGATCGACGACCTGCTCGCCCGGCTCACCCCCGACGAGAAGGTCGCGTTCCTGCACCAGTACCAGCCGCCCGTCGCCCGGCTCGGCCTGGAGACGTTCCGGACCGGCACCGAGGCCCTGCACGGTGTCGCCTGGCACGGTCCGGCGACCGTGTTCCCGCAGGCGATCGGCCTGGCCGCGAGCTGGAGCCCCGACCTCGTGCGCGCGGTCGGCGCGGCGGTCGGGGACGAAGTCCGCGTGTTCCACCAGAAAGACCCGGCCGGCGTCGGCCTCAACGTCTGGGCGCCGGTCGTCAACCCGTTGCGCGACCCGCGCTGGGGCCGCAACGAGGAGGGGTACGCCGAGGATCCCTGGCTGACCGGGGTGATCGCGACCGCGTACGGACACGGTCTGGCGGGCGACCACCCGACGTACCTGAAGACCGCTCCGACACTGAAGCATTTCCTTGCCTACAACAACGAGACCGACCGGTGCACGACCTCGAGCAACCTGCCGCCCCGGGTCCTGCACGACTACGAACTGCCCGCGTTCCGCGCTCCGATCGAGGCGGGCGCGGCGGTCGCGGTGATGCCGTCGTACAACCTGGTGAACGGACGGCCCGCCCACCTCAGCCCGCTGATCAACGACGTCCTGCGCCCGTGGACGACCGACGAGGTGCTGGTCGTCAGCGACGCGTACGCGCCGGCCAACCTGTTCGGCCTGCAGCAGTACCTGCCCGACGGACCGACCGCGTACGCCGCCGCACTGAAGGCGGGCGTGGACAGCTTCACCCAGGACGGCACCGACGCCACCGCGACCATCGAACGGTTGACGACGGCCCTCGACCGCGGGCTGATCACGCTCGCGGATCTCGACACCGCCGTACGGCGAGCGCTCGCGATCCGGTTCCGCCTGGGCGAATTCGACGACCTCGACCCGTACGCGGCGCTCGAACCCGAGCTGGTCAACTGCCCCGCCCATCGCCGGCTCGCGCAGGAGGCGGCCCGGCAGGCGATCGTGCTGCTCAAGCACGACGAGCAGGTCCTTCCCCTCGGCCCTTCGACCCGCGTCGCCGTGGTCGGCCCGCTCGCGGGCACGCTCTCGGAGGACTGGTACGCCGGGACGTTGCCCTATCAGGTGACCGCGCTGGACGGCCTCCGGGAACGGCTCGGCCAGGTCGAGTACTGCGAGGGCGTCGATCGGATCACGCTCCGGATCGCGGGCTCGGCGTCGTACCTGTGCGTCGGCGCCGACGCCGTACTGCGGACCGGCGCGGACGCCGGCGAGTTCGATCTCTTCGACTGGGGTGGTGACGCGTGGGCGCTGCGCTCGGTGCGGAACGGCCGGCATCTGACGGTCACCGACGACGGTGAGCTGGTCGCGGACCAGCCCGGACCGAACGGCTGGGAGGTCAAGCAGACCTTCAGGCTCGTGCAGTCGTCGAACACCGTCCTGATCCAGCACCTGCACAGCGGCCGGTACCTCCAGGTCGACTCGGACGGCGCTGTCGGCCTCGCCGATGACGGGACCGCCTTCGAGCTCGATGTGGTGATCGACGGCGCGGCGACAGCCGCCGAGCTGGCCGCCCGCGCCGACGTCGCGATCGTTGTCGCGGGCAACCACCCGCTGGTGAACGGTCGCGAGACCGAGGACCGCGAGACGCTGGACCTGCCGCCGGCGCAGGACCGGCTGATCCGGCAGGTGCACGCGGCGAACCCACGGACGGTGCTGGTGCTGAGCAGCAGCTACCCGTACGCGATCGGCTGGGCGCAGCAGCACCTGCCCGCGATCCTGTGGTCCGCGCACGGCGGGCAGGAGTACGGTCACGCGCTCGCCGACGTACTCCTCGGCGACCACGACCCCGCGGGCCGGCTGACGCAGACCTGGTACCACTCGGCCGCGGACCTGCCCGGCCTGCTCGACTACGACATCATCGCGACGGACGCGACGTACCTGTACTACCGAGGCACACCGCTCTACCCCTTCGGCCACGGCCTCAGCTACACCACCTTCGCGTACGGCGACCTGCGGCTGAGCACACCGTCGACGCCGGCGGACGGCGAGGTCCGTGTCTCGTTCACCGTCACGAACACCGGCGATCGACCCGGGACCGAGCTCGCTCAGCTGTACACACGGCAGCAGCGCTCGCGGGTCAAGCAACCGCTCCGTCAGCTACGCGGTTTCCGCCGGGTCACCCTGGAACCGGGCGAGACCGTCGAGGTCGAGCTGACCGTCACCGCGGCCGACCTCGGATTCTGGGACGTGACCCGAGACCAGCGCTGCGTCGAGACGGCCCGCCACAGCATCATGGTCGGCCGGTCCAGCACCGACCTCCGTCTGACCGCGACCCTCGACGTGCGCGGCGACCAGATCCCACCGCGAACGCTCGCCCACCTCGCCGCCACCAGCTTCGACGACTACTGCGCGATGACCATGACCACCGCCACCCGCGATCGCGGCGACGCTGTCATCTCACTGGAACCCGAAGCCTGGCTGGCTTTCGACGACATCGACCTCAAGCCAACGCAGTACCACGCCCGAGCCGCCAACCGCGGCAACTCCCCCGCCACCATCACCTTCCGCCTGGACGACCCGCTCCACGGCCAACTACTCGGCACCCTGCAAGTGCTGCCCACGGACGGCTTGGTCTCGATCGCCGGCGATCTGCAGCTCGACAGTACGTATACGCCCACTAGCGGCGACCGCGCCGCGGCGCACGCCGGGAATCCGGCTCAGCCACCGGGCAGTGGACATATACGTACTGTCGAGCTGACGCACACCCTCTACGTCGTGTTCTCGGCGGCCGGCGTGGTCCTCGAGGGATTGGCTGCCCGCCAGTCCAGGTAGGCGACCAGGGCCGCGTCCGCTCGGAGCCTCGCGAGGCTGCGGTCGTGCAGTTCGGCGTCGCGCCGGTTGAGCTCGGCGCCGACTCTCTCGGGGCGGCCGTCCGGTGAGGAGTGCATCTCGTCGATCGCCGCGCGGATGATCGTCATCGAGAAGTTCCCTTCGCGCAACAGGCGCACGAGATGGGCATCGCGCGCGGCGGCGACGTCGTACCTGCGATAGCCGGTGGTCCGTTCGCGGACCGGGCGCACGAGTCCGGAGCGTTCCCAGAAGCGCAGCGCCGACGTACGAACGCCCAGCAGGTTCGCCAGTTGGCCGATCCGCAGCGGGGCGTCCTGCCGGGCGATCTGGGCGAGCGCGGCCGCCATCCGCGGATCGGCGTCGAGAGGATGCGTGACGACGACCTCGAAAGCCCGCAGGGCCTGCTGGATCCGTTCCCGTTCCTGGTCCAGCGCGGCGTGGGCATGATCGACGCTCGCCACCGCGGTCCGCAGATCGTCGCGGTGCACCGCCGCCAGGATCGTCACGGCGGCGTCCCAGCCGTAGGCACGCACGAGTACCCGCGCTGCCGTCAGCGCCTGCCGGTGCGACTCGTCGAACTCCCGGTACCCGGCGGGGGTCCGGCTCGCCAGTGGCAGCAGTCCGGCCTGCTCGTAGTTGCGCACCTGCTGGACCGAGATCCCGGCCTCCCGGGCGAGCGTCACCCCGCGCACAGTCCTTGACGCACCATTTGAGGGTTTCTCCACGTGCACTCCAAGCAGATCCGCGGCAAACAGTCAAACTCAACTTCAACGATAAACTTTAAGCATGGACGCCGTGGAAGTGGAAGAACTGTCGATGACGTACCGCGTCCCGGTCCGCGACGGCGGCCTCGTCGCGGCCGCCCGCGCGCTGGTCCGGCGGCAGTATCGCGACGTCGAAGCGGTCCGTGCCCTCAGCTTCGGGATCCCGGCCGGACAGGTCGTGGGGTTCCTCGGCCGGAACGGGGCCGGCAAGACGACCACGCTGAAGGTCCTCGCCGGGATCCTGCACCCGACCAGTGGACGGGTCCGGGTGCTGGGCCAAGTCCCGTGGCGACGGCACAACCAGTACCTCCGCGAGATCGCCCTGATCCGGGGAAGTCAGCCGATCGGCGACGCACCCGAGCTCACCGTGCTGGACTCGTTCCACTACCAGCAGGTCCTCTACGACATCTCCGACGGCGACTTCAGACGCAACCTGGCCGAGCTCAGCGAGCTGCTGGACCTGGACGGCATCCTGCAGCGACAGGTCCGCGCTGAGCCTCGGCGAGCGCATGAGGGCGGGCCTCGCGCTCGCGCTGGTCTACCGCCCGAGGGTGCTCTTCCTCGATGAGCCCACCATCGGGCTCGACGTCTCGGCGGCGAAGACCATCAGAACCTTCGTCGCCGAGTACTCCGCCCGGACCGGTGCGACCGTGCTGCTGACGAGTCACACGATGGCCGACGTCGAATCGCTGTGTCCGCGACTGATCCTCGTGGACGACGGAGCGATCGCGTTCGACGGGCGTCGCGACGAACTCGGCGCACTGTTCGCCCCGACCAAGCTGATCCGGGTGACCGTGATCGACGACGATCCGGACCTGTCGCCGTACGGCGAGGTTCTGCGGCGCGACGGCAACCAGTGGCTGTTGCGGGTCACCCGCGACGTCGTACCTGCCACGACCGCCCGGCTGCTGGACCGATTCGCGGTCGCGGACCTGTCGGTCGAGGAACCGTCGCTCGAGAACGTGATGGACCAGGCCTACCGCAGCCTGCGGCGGACGAAGGACATCGCGTCGTGAACCGCATCCTGCGACTCGTCCGGCTGGAGATCTGGCGCCAGGTCATCGGGTGGTCGGGTGCCTGGTGGTTCATCGTCACCTTGGTGCTCGGACAGGCCGTCGCCCCGCTGCTCGGGCTCTTCGTCTGGCGGCAGGTCCCTGGCGCGGGTCCTCAGATCGGCAGTTACTACCTCGCCGTCATCGGTGTGGCCCTGCTGACCGCGTCGTTCGAGAACCACACCTTCGCGCAGGCGATCTACAACGGTGGCATCGCTGCGGCGCTCCTGCGACCGCAGCCCGCCGTGATCGGGCCCTTGGGCGAGAACCTGGCGATCCGCCTCTGGATGTTCGTTCTCGGGATCCCTCTGCTCGCCGTGGTCGGGTTCGCGACCGGCGTGAACTTCACACCCCTTGCGGTACTGGCCGCCGTACCGGCACTCGTGCTCGCGGCCGTCCTGCACTTCTTGTTCGTGTGGTCGCTGGCGATGGCGGCGTTCTGGACCGAGCGAGTTCACGCGGTGGTTGCCTTCGGCACCGTCTTGGTCTTCCTGCTCGGCGGTTCCGCCGCGCCGAACGCACTCCTCCCCGATCCGCTGCGGACGATCGCCCAGGTCCTTCCGTTTCGATCCATGCTCGGTTTTCCGGCCGAGCTGGCGACCGGCTCCCTGTCATCCGCGGACGCGGCGGCGGGGTACACGGTGGCGGTGCTGTGGACAGTGGTTCTGGCCGGCTGTGCCGTCGGCGCCTGGCGTCTCGGCATCCGCCGCTACAGCACCGTGGGGGCGTGATGAGAGTCGCCCGGTTGTTCGGTACGGCGTTCTCGCTGTCGCTGCGACGTGCCTTGGCCTACCGGACGAACCTGTTCTTCGATGCGGTCCTGGCCTTCGTCGACCTGACCGCGTCGGTCGCCACGATCGGCCTCGTCTTCACGCAGACAGGTCTGCTCGCCGGTTGGACCGCCGGACAGATGCTCGCCTTCACCGGCACCTACGCGCTCATCACCGGTCTCCGGGCGGCGTTCCTGGACCCGAGCCTCGCGGACTTCGCCCAGCAGATCCGCGACGGCCGCCTCGACGCGTACCTGCTCCGGCCGGCGAACAGCGTCGTACTCGCGACCTGTACCCGGCACGCGCCGCTCGCCCTCGTGCAGAGTCTGCTCGGCGTCGGCGTGATCATCGTCGGACTGCGCGAACTGGGCCGGGTTCCATCGCCTGCCGCCGTGACCGGATGGGCGTTGCTCACCCTGATCGGGCTGCTGATCGGCTGGGCCACGTCGGTCGGCCTCGCCGCGCTGGCGTTCTGGGCACCGCGGCTCAGCCTCGGCGTACTGCACGGCGCCGCCTGGCAGACCGGACGCTACCCGGTCGACATCTACGGACGGTGGCTCCGACGACTCCTGACGTTCGCGTTCCCGGTCGCAGCCATCACGACCTGGCCTGCCCAGAGCCTCACCCGAGGACCTGGCCCCGGCGTCCTGCTCACGGCGATCCTGCTCGGAGGTGTCTTCACGGCCGCGACCCTGCTCCTGTGGCAGCTAGGTGTACGGCGCTACACGGGCGCAACCTCGTAGCTCACGTTTCGTCGCGCAGTGAGCGCTCGACGGCGACCGGGTCGGCCAGCTGGATCTCCGCGCCCTCGCGGACGTACAACGGCAAACTGTCGAAGCCGTGCGTCTGCTGGATCCACGCCGGACCGGTCGCCACCTCACCGGTCAGCAACGACGTCCACCGCCCGCGCGGCAAGTAGAAGGAGACCGTGCCGTCGAAGCTCATCACCGGGGCGACGAGGAGGTCCGGGCCGAGCATGTACTGGCGGTCCAGGTAGGCGACCGCGGGGTCGTCCGGGAACTCCAGGACCATCGGGCGCATCATCGGCACGCCGTCACGATGGGCTTCTTCGGCAGTCGCGACCAGATACGGCATCAGCGACAGCTTCAGCTTGGTGAACTTCCGCAGTACGTCGACCGCTTCCTCGTCGAACGCCCACGGCACCCGGTACGACGACGAGCCGTGCAGCCGGGAGTGCGACGAGAGGAGCCCGAACGCGACCCACCGCTTGAAGATCGCGGGGTCCGGCGTGCCCTCGAACCCGCCGATGTCGTGACTCCAGTAGCCGAATCCCGACGAGGCCAGCGACAACCCGCCGCGCAGTGATTCCGCCATCGCCTCGAACGTCGACTCGCAGTCGCCGCCCCAGTGCACGGGGAACTGCTGACCACCGGCCGTCGCGGAGCGGGCGAACAACACCGCCTCACCGGCGCCCCGGTTCTCCTCCAACAGCCCGAAGACAGCGGCGTTGTAGAGCTGCGCGTAGTAGTTGTGCATCCGCTCCGGATCGGAACCGTCGTACCAGGCGACATCGGTCGGGATGCGTTCGCCGAAGTCGGTCTTGAAGCAGTCGACGCCGATGCCGATCAGGGCCTGCAGCTTCGAGCGGAACCAGGCCGTCGCGTCCGGGTTGGTGAAGTCGACGATCGCCATCCCCGCCTGCCACATGTCCCATTGCCAGACCGAGCCGTCCGGGCGCTTCAGCAGGTACCCGAGCCGGCGGCCCTCCTCGAACAGCACCGAGCGCTGCGCGATGTACGGGTTGATCCACAGGCTGACCCGCAGACCGCGCTCCTTGAGGCGGCGGACCATCCCGGCCGGGTCCGGGAACGCCACGGGGTCCCAGATGAAGTCGCACCAGTTGAACTGACGCATCCAGAAGCAGTCGAAGTGGAAGACGCTCAGCGGCAGGTCCCGCGCCGCCATCCCGTCGACGAACGCGCTCGTGGTCTCCTCGGTGTAGTCCGTGGTGAACGACGTCGACAACCACAACCCCATCGACCACGCCGGGACGCGGGCGGGTCGTCCGGTGAGGGCGGTGTAGCGGCGCAGCACGTCTTTCGGCGTCGGGCCGGCGAAGACGTAGTACGCGAGCTCTTCGCCTTCGACGCTGAACTGGTTGCGGGACGTGACCTCCGAGCCGACCTCGAACGACACGCGGGCAGGGCTGTCGACAAGGACGCCGTACCCCTTGCTGCTCAGGTAGAAGGGGACGTTCTTGTACGCCTGCTCGCTCGACGTACCACCGTCGGCGTTCCAGCTGTCGACCACCTGCCCGTTCTTCACGAACGCGCCGAAGCGCTCGCCGAGCCCGTAGATCGTCTCGCCGACCCCGAGCGCCAGCTGTTCATGGACGTACCGCTTGCCGTCGGCATCGGTGATCAGGCCGACGCTGCGCTCGCCCGAGTTCGTCAGCGGCGTCCCATCCTGCTCGAAGCGCACGTCCCACGGTCCTTCGAGCGCGATCACCACGCTCAGCTCACCGGACGTCAGCCGCGCCTCGGTCGCGCCGACCTCGACCTTCACCGGATGCTCGTCGTCGGTGTTCAGCCGGTACGACGGGCGCGCGGGCAAGCCCCCGAGATGGTGCGCGATCCGGACACCGATCACGCCGCGGGCGGGCGAGCTGAACGTCACCGTGAACATCGGCTGGTTGAGCGTGTCACCGCGCCGCTCGATCCGCCGGACCGGCGCGAACACCGTCAGGTCCCGGTCCCCCGCCCGCACACTCTCGACCTCGGCCGGCCGCAACCGCGTGAGCCCTGCCCGCAACTGCCAGTACCCATCGGTGAACTTCATCGCGGAGCCTCTCTGGGCGGGCGGGTTATCGAAGCGCTTCGACAACCGTAGGTACGGCGACTTCACGGCGTCAAGTTGTGGCCCTCTCAGCGGACTCTCAGCGGTCTGCGGTGACACTGTGAACATGCGAGTGCTGATGGTCGAGGACGAACTGCGGCTGGCCGACACGGTGCACCGTGGGCTGACGGACGCCGGTTTCGTGGTGGAGCTGGTGCACGACGGCGAGAACGCGGTGTGGGCAGCGACCGAGCACAACTACGACGTGATCGTGCTGGACATCATGCTGCCGAAGCTCAACGGGTACCGCGTGCTCGAGCTGCTCCGGGCGCGCGGGATCTGGACGCCGGTGCTGATGCTGACCGCGAAGGACGGCGAGTACGACCAGACCGACGCGTTCGACCTCGGCGCCGACGACTACCTGACCAAACCGTTCAGCTTCCTGGTCCTGGTCGCCCGGTTGCGGGCGCTGATCCGGCGCGGCGGCCCGGAGCGTCCGGTGGTGCTGACGGCCGGCGACCTGACGCTCGACGTGGCCCGGCGCCGGGTGGAGCGCAACGGGCGCGAGATCACCCTCACGCCCCGCGAGTACGGGCTCCTGGAGTTCCTGATGCGGCACCGCGGGGACACCGTCAGCAAGACCGAGATCCTGGCCGGGGTCTGGGATCCGGCGTTCGACGGCGATCCGAACGTCGTCGAGGTGTACGTGCGCTACCTGCGCAAGAAGATCGACACCCCGTTCGCGCGTCACGCCATCGAGACCATCCGGGGCATGGGCTACCGCATGAACCCCGAAGGCGGCTGAGCGACACTAGGGTGCGTGAGCACGGTGGTGCGACGTCGCAAGGACGGGTGGTACCGGACCGCCGGCGGTCTGCGGCAGGCCAGTGTGCGGAGCCGTTCGACCGCGGCCGCGGTGATCGTGGTCGCCGTAGCGATGATGCTCGGCGCGGCTGCGCTGCTGCTGCTCCTGCAGCGCGCGCTGATCACCGAGGTCTCCGATGCCGCTGACGGTCGCGTCGGCGACATCGCCCGGCAGGTCAGCGCGAAGGGTACGGCGGGACTCGCGACCGACCTCGGCGAGACGACGCGTCCAGGTCAGCTGATCCAGGTTCTGGACCCGTCCGGCCGGGTCGTCGCAGCCTCGTCGACGCGGGTCGACACCACCCCGCTGACCGACCTGCGGCCGCCGGCCGACGCGCTGCTGCGGTCCCAGGTCGGTGAGATGCCGCTGATCGACGACGACCACTCGTTCCTGATCGTCGCGCAGGGAGCGGCGTACGACGGCCGCACGTACACCGTGGTGGTCGCGTCGTCGGTGGAGACCCAGCGGCAGACGGTCGTCACCGTGGCGAAGTACCTGGCGATCGGGTTCCCGGCGTTGCTGATCGTCGTCGGCGTTGCCGGGTGGCTGATGGTCGGGCAGGCACTGCGGCCGGTGGAACGGATCCGCGGCCGGGTGCAGCGCATCGGCACCCGGGACCTGACCGAGCGGGTTCCGGTGCCGCAGACCCGGGACGAGATCGCGCGGCTCGCGGTCACGATGAACGAGATGCTCGACCGGCTGGAGACCGGCCAGGCGACCCAGCGCGCGTTCGTGGCGGACGCCAGCCACGAGTTGCGGTCGCCACTGGCGACGCTGACGGCGGCGTTGGAGGTCATCGAGGCCGACACCACCGGTCAGGCGTGGCACGAGCTGCGTCAGGTGATGGAGACCGAGACCGACCGGATGCGGCAACTGGTCGAGGATCTCCTCCTGCTCGCGAAGGCCGACGACACCGGGATCCGGATGCGGCAGGTCGACGTGGACCTCGACGACCTGGTCGCAGCCGAGATCCAGCGGCTGCGGAGTTCGGCGCCCGACCTGACCGTGACCGGCGACGTGCATCCGGTCCGGGTCGTCGGCGATCCGGCCCGGTTGAGCCAGGTACTGCGGAACCTCGTCGACAATGCCGCCCGCGCCGCGCACGGCACCGTCCACCTGACCACGGCCGAGCAGAACGGGTCCGCGATCATCACGGTGTCCGACGACGGCGACGGGATCCCCGAACAGGATCGGCAACGCGTCTTCGAACGCTTCGTCCGCCTGGACACCAGCCGCTCCCGCACCAGCGGCGGCTCCGGCCTGGGCCTGTCGATCGCCCGCGAAATCACCCGCGCGCACAACGGAACCATCACCCTGACCTCCTCCCCCACCGGCGGCACCACAGCCACCGTCACCCTCCCGAACTGACCACGGACCGAAATCCCGGGCGACCCGGCGGCACCTGTGGGTCAGGATGGAACGTATGGACGTATCGGTGGTGCTCGGGTTCCTGGTGGCGGTCTTCCTGGTCAGCATCGTGCCGGGACCGGACATGCTGTTCATCGTCGCGAACGCCGCGGCCGGTGGGCGACGTACTGGGGTCGTCGCGGCGGCTGGGATGTCGACGGGGCTGGCGGTGCACAGCGTCGCGGCGGCGCTCGGGCTGGGGGCGTTGATCCAGGCGGCGCCGCAGGTTCTGAACGGCGTACGGATCGCGGGGGCGGCGTTCCTGCTCTATCTGGCCTATCTGACCTGGCGTGCGAGCCGGGAGGAGTTCGGGGCACCCGAGGACGCACCGGTACTGCCCCGGCGGACACTGCGGCGGACGTACGTGATGGCGACGCTCACCAACCTGGCGAATCCGAAGGTGATCCTGTTCTACCTGGCGTTCGTTCCGCAGTTCATCACGACCGGGAGCGGCAGCTGGCCGGTGACGCTCCAGTTCCTCGTCCTCGGCGCGGTGTTCATCCTGGTCGGCTTCCCGGTGGATGCGAGTGCGGCGCTGCTGGCCGGCACGCTGACCGAGAAGTTCTTCCGCGCCGGGAGCAGGCTCCGCCGGCGGCTCGAGCGGGTCACCGCGGCGATCTTCGCGGGACTCGCCGCCCGGCTCGCCATCGACATCCACTGAGGAGTGGACCAAGCTGGGTGTGAAGGAGGTGGGTGTGGTGAAAGCTGCAGCAGGAGACCACGTCGTGGTGGAGAGTAGCCACCTGTCGGCACACCGGCGCGAAGGACAGATCGTCGAAGTACACGACCCGAACGGCGCCCCGCCGTACCTCGTGCACTGGACCGACACCGACACCGAGTCACTCTTCTTCCCAGGCCCAGACGCCCACATCGTGCACGCGGACAGCTAGCAGGGCTACCCCGGGCATCTGTGCTTCCTGTGGATAAGTTGACAGGAAGTTGCCAATTGCGGGATCCCTTGCAGATAAGGGCTTTCTGGCTCGAAAACTGTCGGTGGGTGTGTCTAGGGTCTTGGGTATGGCGATCCTGGACGAGCGACCCGTGTGGTCGATGAGCAGCAGCGAGAAGCTGTCTGCCCTCGACGCGACACACGCCGAGATCGCCCGCCTCCAGATCCGCTGCCTGCACCTGACGGCTAGCCTCGACACCGACGGCTACGCCCAAGAACTCGGCGCCCGCGACACCGTGCAACTACTCTCGGTCCGCTACCGGCTGGATCCCGCCGACGTACGCCGAGACCTCCGCCTGGCCCGCGCCCTGCACAAATACCCCACCGTGACCGCGGCCCTGGACACCGGCCACCTAGCCAACCCGGCCAACTCTGCAGACAAGACCCACCTGAACCTGGGACAGGCCGACGCGATCGTCTCCGCGCTCGAGAAAGTGCCGACCTCGGCCGGTGCATCTGCGGAGGACCTACGCGTCGCCGAAGAAGCCATGGTCGAGGCGGCCGGTCTGCTCCCGCCGGGTGACCTGCGCAAGCTCGGCAAAGAGATACGCGAGCGGCTCGACACCGACGGCCCCGAACCCCGCGCCGACGACGAGGACGTATCGTCTCGCGAGGCACTGTGGATCAAACCCGCCGACCGCGGCGTCACCTTCGGCGGCTACCTCGCCGACGAAAACGCCGAACTCCTCCAGACCCTGATCTTCGCCGGCGCCAAACCCCACAAAACCCCCGACGGCGAGCGCGACCCACGTCCCCGCAGCAAACGCCAAGCCGACGCCCTCACCGCGATCCTCACCACCGCCGCCGGCACCGGCACCGCCGTGCCCGGCCACGGCGACATCAAACCCCACATCACCGTCACCATCGACCTCGAAGACCTCAAAACCGCCACCAACACCCACAACCCCGACGACCCAGGCCAAGACGACCCAGGCCAAGGCGACCCAGGCCGGGCGGAGCTCGGCCGGGGCGAGCTGGGCCGGGGCGAGCTGGGCCGGGGAGAACTGGGCCGGGGAGAACTGGTGCACGGCGACACCCTCTCCGCCGCAGCCGTCCGACGACTCGCCTGCGACGCCGGCATCATCCCCCTGGTCCTCGGCTCCAACTCCCAACCCCTCGACGTCGGCACCGAACACCGCTTCGTCACCCGCGCCATCCGCCAAGCCCTCAACACCCGCGACAAAGGCTGCATCGCCTGCGGCGCACCACCCGCCATCTGCGAAGCCCACCACATCACCCACTGGACCGACGGCGGCCCCACCTCCCTCGACAACCTCGCCCTCCTCTGCAAACGCGACCACATCAACGTCCACCAAGGCCGACTCACCATCACCCTCACCAACGGCCACCCCACCGTGACCCGCCCCACCTGGTCCGACCCCGACCCACCACCCCTGCGCCAATCAGCCTGCCCCCTGCGCCCGAAGCTCCGGTCCAAGGCACCCCGCACACCCGACAGGCAACCGCCCGCCGGCCGATCCCCCACGCCCACACGCCCCCGTCCCCCCGTCCCCTCGTCCCTTTCGTTCCCCCTCGTGACCCCACCCCCTCACCCACCCCGCTCCCCACCCTGGTGGACGTCGGACAATCTGGTTGCCGGTCGGCGGGCGTTCCAGCAGGATCGCTCGCATGACCCAGACAGCGGCCCAGACTGCAGCTCAGACAGCGGCCCAGGCAGCGGCCCAACCGGCAGTTCGCCCAGTCGTGCTCCTGACCGGGGTCGGGCGCACCGTTGGCATCGGTGCCGGTATCGCCCGGCGGCTGGCCGCGTCCGGGTGGGACATCGCCTTCAGCTACTGGACGCCGTACGACGATCGCATGCGCTGGGGCCCAACCCCGGGCCGATCGACACCGGCTGGATGGCCGACGAGATCCGCGATGCCTGCCTTCAGCAAACCCCACTCGGCCGCCTGGGCACGCCGCAGGACACCGGCGACCTCGTCGGCTTCCTCTGCTCACCCCAGGGTCAGTGGATCAACGCCCAACTCCTGAAGAGCAATGGCGGCTCGGCCTAGTCCCAGCTCAGCGGGAGGCAGGCGAGGCGGGCGCCGGCGGTGCCGTGGTGGTCGGTCGCGTGCTCGTGAACGACGACGGCGCGGTCGCCCGGTCGCGGCACGAACCGTACGGCGGTTGACGCCGTCGCCGCGCCGCTCGGACCAACGGTGAAGTCGAGCCAGATCTCGCGCTCGTGGTCGACCCGTACCGGCTTGTGGCCGTTGATCACGTCGGTGTTGTAGTGCGGCCCGGCGGCGGCGCCGTCGCCTGCCACGCACGGGCCGGTGTGCAGATGCGCGCCGAACGTGCGGCCGGCCGCCGTACGCCCAACCCCGGTCACCTTCAGCCGAACGGTGGTTCGTGGGCCCTGCGACACCATCACAATCACCGCCCGCGCACTTCCGAACGGCCCGTGCGGCGCCAGCACACGCAGCGGTCCGTTGCTCGTCGCCACGTCCGTCTTTCCCGCCACGGGGATCGCGACCTCACCCGGCGGTACGCCGGGAGGACGCTTCTGGGCCGCTGCCACCGGGCCCGCGAGCACACCGATGACTCCCAGCACCCCGACCGCGGCAAGGACGCAACGCACAGTTCCTGTCATGTCTCCCTCTCCGGACCCGAACCACTGCCCCGGGCGGGGTGACAGCGAACTGCCGCGAGGCTATCAAGCGCTCGGCCTGCGCACCGTCGCCGCCGCGGCCTGAAGGTTGGCGAGTGTCGTCCGCACCGCACGCCGAGCCGTCCGCTCCGGCCGGTGCAGCGCGTCGATGTGCCGCCGCGCGTGCACGCCTCGCATCGGAAGCAGCACGACACCCGGATGCGAGCGGGCTGTCCACCGCGGGATCAGCGCCAACCCGGCGCCGGCGGCCACCAGCTCGGCGACCACGGTGAACTCGTTCACGCGATGGACCAGCTCGAGCCGCCGGTTGGCCGCCGCACCGATCGCCTCGATCGTCGCCATCAACGGAAACCCGTCGTGCACCGTGATCCAGGGCTCATCCGCCACGTCTCGCGGCGACAGCGAGCGCTTCGACGCCAACTGATGATCGACAGGTACGGCGACGTCCAGCGGCTCCTGCAGCAGCGGCGTGACCGCAACGGTCCGCGGCCAGGCAGCGGCATGATCCAGCCGATGCGCCAGCACCACGTCGTACTCCCGGGTCAACGGCGGGAACTCGTCCTGCGGTACGTCCTCGTCGTGCAGGCTGACCCGCGGCCCGTCCGCCGCCCGCAACAGCGCAGGGAAGAACGCCGCGGCCGCACTGTGGAACGCGGCGACTGACACCACAGCATCCGGCTGCTCGGCGAACTCGTCCACCACCTGCCGGGCCCGCGCCAGCGCCGACTCCACGTCCGCGGCGGCCCCGGCCAACGCGCGGCCGGCGGCGGTCAGGACGACCCGTCGGCCGTCGCGCTCGGTCAACGGCACCGGCATCGACCGCTGCAGCAACCGCAGCTGCTGTGAGATCGCGGACGGTGTCACGAGCAGCGCCTCCGCGGCCGCGGTGACGCTTCCCAGCTCACCGACTTCCCGGAGCACCCGCAACTGCCGTTCGTCCATCCAGATACTTTAGCTGCCCTACAGCGTTGCTGAAGACATTGGTACTTGGCTTCAACGTCACAAGCCTTCACCGTTGGACCCGTGCCCGGATCCCGCCGTACCGATCTCGTCCTGCTCCTGGTCGCCGTCGTCTGGGGTTCGAGCTATCTCGCCGCCAAGACCGCGACCAGCAGCGCGCCGGTGCTGACCGTGCTGTTCCTGCGCTACGGCATCTCCGCGCTCGCGCTGGTCCCGCTGGTTCGCGGCATCACCCGGAAGGAACTGAAGGCCGGGCTGATCCTCGGCCTCACGCAGGCGTCGGTCCTGGTGCTCGAGACGTACGGCGTGACGCACACCAGCGCCGCGAACGCCGGACTGATCATCAGCCTCACGCTGGTCCTCACGCCGCTGCTCGACGGACGCGGTCTACCGCCACGCTTCTATCTCGCGGCCGGGATCTGCATGATCGCCGTCGGACTGCTGATCTCCGCCGACGGCCTCCGCTCCCCCGGCACCGGCGACCTGCTGATGCTCGCCGCTGCCGTGGTCCGCGCGGGTCACGTCACGCTCGTCGGCCGGCTCGCCGTCGGTGCGCGCCCGCTGCAGTTGACGACAGTCCAAACCCTCGTCGGTACGGCGGTGTTCGTGGTACCCGCCGTACCGCACCTGCCGACGCACGCCGGTGTCGGCACCTGGTTGCAGATGGTCTATCTCGCCTTGTTCTGCAGCGTTTTCGCGTTCCTGGCCCAGACCTGGGCGGTCCAGCGGACGTCGGCCAGCAGGGCCAGCCTGCTACTCGGCACCGAGCCGATCTGGGCCGTTGCCATCGGCATCAGCCTCGGCAACGAACGCCTGACGGTCCCGGCGGTCGCCGGCGCAGTCCTGATGCTGGCCGGCACCACCTGGGGACAGTCGATCGAACGCAAACACCGGTTGGCCGGCCTCAGCCCGGTCGGGTTGGCGGCCTAGGAGCGGGTCCACTTCTGGTCGCCAGATCCGTTGCACGGGGCAACTACGACCGCAGCGCCGTTCTCCGTTCCCGCGGCGGTCAGACAGCCGGCCGCCGAGGTGACGGTCTGGTCGGCGTTGAGGTGCCAGACCTGGTCGGCGCCGCCGGTGCACGTCTCGATGGTCACGGCCGAGGCCCCCGCGGTCATGCACTTGTCGGCGTAGACCGTCAACTGGTTCGCGGCGGTGAGGTTCCACGACTGGTTCCCGCCGTTGTTGCAGTCCCACAGGTCGAGCGCCGTACCCGGGCTGGTCGAGAACCCCGGTACGTCGACGCACCGGTTGCTCGCGACACCGCGCAGCGGCTCACCCGGCGGCGCAGGCGGCTCGTCGTTCGTCGGCTCGCTCTTGAGCAGGCCCCAACCCCACCACAGCTGGTCGCGTCCGCTGATGCTGTTGACCTGGAGATCGGCCGGGCCGACCTGTGTCGTCATCGAGTACGAGTCGCCGGTGCGGAGGCCCGGCCAGTAGACGATACCCATCTGCTGCTCGCGAGCGACCTGGGTGAGCGCGGCCAGGTACGACGTGTAGACGTTGCCCTCGTGGTTGCCGTAGTTCAGGCCGATCGTCATCGGCGAGCCGGCCTCGTCGATGATCGTCCGCCAGCCGTACGTACCGATCCGCGGCCGCAGGTTCGCCAGCCAGGCGGCCTCGTTCGTGTCGGAGGCCCAGAAGCCGTAGAAGTGCAGCGACAGCAAGGTCCCGTTCAGCTCCGGCGCGGCGCCGACCCCGGTCACGTTGTCGTTGTAGCCCGTCCCGGAGATCACGATCCGCCCGCGCGGAACATCGCTGTGCCGCGCGATCCACGACGACGTCAGTGACACCCACTCGGTCAGCGAGTACCCGAACGGCTCGTTCATCGGCTCGAAGTACACGTGCGGGTTCCGCCGGTACGCCTGCACCACCGTGTCCCACATCGCCGCGTACGCCGCCGGGTCGTCGACCCGACCGTCCTTGGCGTTGTCGGCCTCCCAGTAGCTGAGGATGACCTTGAAACCGCCGGCCGTCGCCGCGTCGATCGCCGCGCGGTAGGAGCGCCACCAGTCGGTGCCGACACTCGACGGGTTGATCGGGAGCCGGATCGTGTTCGCCTTCAGTTCCTTGCGGAACTCCCCCACGATCCCGACGGCCTTGCGGTACGTCGTCGCGTAGTCGTCCGCCGTACTGAGTCCGGACGGGACGACCTCGTCGTTGGCGTAGTTGTCGCGCGGGTCGGCCCAGTTGACACCGCGGAAGTCGTTCGTGCGCGGTGGCCCCGCGGCGGCGCCGCCGGGCACCGCTGCGGACAGCGCGAAGAAGCACAGCAGAACGGCGAGGAGACTGCGGACGGTTGATTTCACCCCGCGATGTTTACGTAAACAGCCTGATCGGTCAAGAGGTCGGCACCGGTCCTTTCTGGATTACCAGAAAGGACCTAGTTCCAGCCGGAGCCAGCGGGCGAGGTCGCGGATCTCGCGGTGGACGGCGGCTGTGAGGGTCTTGGAGAACGGCTCGTCCTCGTGGATCGCGGTGACCCGGAAGACGCCGGCCTTGCGGTCCGACATCGCGTCGAGCTTCCCGACCAGTCGGTCGTTGTGCAGGATCGGCAGCGCGAAGTACCCCCACTTGCGCTTCGCGACCGGTTTGTACATCTCCAGCTGGTAGTCGAAGTCGAAGATCTCCACCAGCCGTTTCCGGTCGTACACCAAGCGGTCCAGCGGCGACACGATCGCCGTCCGGCCGGTGAACGGCCGGTCGAGCAGCTCCGGATCGATCCGCCATTCGCCGCGGACGCCATCAACGACGGCCCGCTCCCCCGCCTCGCCGGCGTCGAGCGGCTCACCCGGGCACGCCGGGCCCTTCGCCCGCAGCAGACCCATGGACCGCAGCCGCTGCTCGTCCCGCATCCGGGCCGCCTTCGCGATCGGCACCGGCGGATCGTCGGGGTAGACCCGGGACGCCAGGTCCCACAGGCGGTCGCGGCCGTCGCGGCCGGCGATCGCCACCTCGCCGCGCTGCATCATGAACTCCAGCAGCTGCGACACGTTCCGGTTGTTGGTCCAGCCGCTCGACCTCCACGGCCGTACGCAGGTGTCCGGAAGCTCCCGCATCACCAGCGGACCGTCTTGCCGCAACCGCTCGAGGATGTCGAGTCGGCAGCCCTCGTTCGCCAGCACCCAGTCCCGCCGGTACTCCTGCCAATCGAGCGGCTCCCCGTCGCTCGGCCATGCCGCCATCTCGGCCCGGAACAGCGCCAGCGTCTCCGGCAGGCGCACGAACCCGCGCAGCTCCAGCAGCTCCAGCGAGGCCAGCGCGTCGGCCAGCTCGGCCGGGTCGTACGACGAACCGAGCCGGCTCCAGGCCACCAGATCGGCGTTCGGGGCGACGTACGCCGTCTGGTCGAGCTGCAGCACGTTCAGACCGCGGACGACCTCGAACAGGTCCGCCGGCCGCTCGCTGGTCAGCAGTTGCGCGCGCACGGCGAGCCGCCGCGCATCGCGCTTCGACAGTTGATGAACGGTCACGATTCGAGGCTAGGGGATGGCGGGGACAGTATCCTGGGAGAGAATTTGGGTGTAACCGAGCAGGTGGGGACCTGGTGCTCGGAGTTTCAGGGGGTCATCGTGGCGGTACGTGGTCGGGTACTCATACCGTGTGCAGGAATTCTGCTGGCATCGGCGGTTGTCGCCGGTTGTTCGGTCGCCGAAGGTTCGAGTCCGGCGCCCACGGTGCAGCCGACCCCGTCGATCGTCCTACCGCGTTCACCGACGACGCTCAGACCCGCGACCGACTGCACCCGCTCGACCGAAGAACTGCCGACCGAGTCGGAGACCGGCGGCGTCCAGCTGACCCTCAGCACCGATCCGAGCCGTACGTCGTTGCTCCTGAAGAACACCGGCAGCTTGTCGGTCGTCGTCATCCCGGACGTGAACTTCACCAGCCGCTTGGTGGCCGCGCCGTACGCCAACCCGCAGGACCAGGCGTCGCGGGCCGCGTTGATCGCCGTCAACAACAGCGGCGCGAAGATGTCAGACATACCGCGATACGTGCCGCTGACCCAGGTGATCACCATCCCGCCGCAGTGGGCGGTCTGCGCGCTCACCGACAGCGTCGAAGAGACTGCGTCCGTCCGGTACCTCCAGGACCGGCAGTCCAGCGCGGAGTACTTCGTCACGAAGGCGCTCGCCGACCAACTGGCCGTCCGGACCAGCTTGGACAGGGTCCGCCCGGCACTCGTGCGCTGCGCGAAGAGCACCCTGATCGTTCTCGCGAGCCACCCGGAGATGTCGGACATCGAGTTGTACGTCGAGATCCTGAGCCCTCGGTCCTTGTGCCAGGCCGGCTACAAGGCCTTGCTGGCCGGCGATGCCGATGCGATCGAGCGACTCGAGGCCACGGTCATCGGACGGCTCGGCCGCGCGCCCCGGCTGCTCGCCAACAGCCGGCTGTTCAGCATCACCGCGCAGTCCTGACCACGGTCCGCACCCAGGGTCGGCTCCGGGTCCGGTCAGGGAGAACTCCACTGCCGTGCGCCCGAACGCGACGGCAGACTGGTGTCATACCGTTCGACTCTCGGAGGACATCAGCCATGATCGGCTTCATCATCGCCGGACTCGTCATCGGAGCGCTGGCCCGGCTCTTCACCCCCGGCAAGCAGAAGCTCGGCCTGCTCGCCACGCTGCTGCTCGGCCTGGCCGGCTCGGTGATCGGCGGGACCATCGCGAGCATCCTCGGCACCGGCGGCATCTTCGAGCTCAACGTGCTCGGCTTCATCGTCGCGGTGATCTCGTCGGTGCTGCTTGTCGGCACCGCCGAGTCGCTCGCTGCCCGCAACAAGAAGACCGTCACCCGCTGACCACAAGACCGTAGGGCGTCGGTCTAGCCGTCCTCGTTGATCGCCATCGCCGGCCGTGGCTCGCGGCCCGGCGGCTGTGGCGGCCGGGGCAGCAACGGCCGGCGCTTCTCCAGTGTCCGGACCACCGGCTGCTTCGCGGTGACCGTCAGCTCCTCGCCGGCGTGCCGGATCGTCATCGACGCGTCCGGCCCGTCGTGCACCGAGTACTTCACCGCGACCGGATCGATCTCCACCTTCAGCCGCACGCCGCGCCAGCGGATCGTGAAGCTCAGCCCGGCCAGGCCGATCGGCAGCGCCGGATCGAACGACAGGCTGCCGTCCCGTTCGCGCAACCCGCCGAACCCCGCCACCAGCGCGCTCCACGCACCACCGAGCGACGCCATGTGCAGCCCGTCGCCGGTGTTGCGGTGCAGGTTGCGCATGTCGATCAGCGCGGCCTCGTACGCGTAGTCGTAGGCCAGATCCAGATGCCCGACCTCGGCCGCCATCACGGCCTGCACGCACGCCGACAACGATGAGTCCCGCACCGTCAGCCGCTCGTAGTAGTCGAAGTTCCGCGCCTTCTCCTCGACGGTGAAGGCGTCACCGCACCAGTACGTCGCCAGCATCAGGTCGGCCTGTTTCACCACCTGGGTCCGGTACAGCTGGAAGTACGGCGCGTGCAGCAGCAGGGGGTACTTGTCCTTGTAGGCCTCGAAGTCCCACACGGCGTACCCGGTGAAACCTTCGGACTGCGGGTGCACGCCGAGATCCGCGTCGTACGGCACGTACACGGCGGCCGCCGCGTCCCGCCAGCCCGCCTCCTCCTCGCTGTCGACGCCGAACTCGCGCGCCTTGGCCGGGAACTTCGCCGCGACCTCGGCCGCGGACCGCAGGTTGCGCGCCGCCATCAGGTTGGTGAAAACGTTGTCGTCGGCAACTGCGCTGTACTCGTCCGGGCCGGTCACGCCGGGCAGATGCCAGCGGCCCGAGCGATCGTGGTGACCCAGCGAGATCCACAACCGGGCGGTCTCCACCAGCAGCTCCAGCCCGACCTCGTCGAGGAAGTCCTCGTCGCCGGTGGCCCGGTAGTACCGCATGACGGCTTCGGCGATATCGGCGTTGATGTGGAACGCCGCCGTCCCCGCGGGCCAGTAACCAGAGCACTCCTGGCCGCGGATCGTCCGCCACGGGAACGATGCGCCCTTGAACCCGAGCTCCTCGGCCCGTTGCTTGGCCATCCGCAGCGTCGAATGTCGCCAGCGCAGTGCGTCGGCGGCCGCGTCCGGCATCGTGTAGGTCAGTACCGGCAGCACGAAGCCCTCGGTGTCCCAGAACGTGTGCCCGTCGTACCCGGCGCCGGTCAGGCCCTTCGAGGGGATCGCGCGTCGCTCGGCGCGCGCACCGGCCTGCAGGACGTGGAAGAGCGCGAACCGCACGGCCTGCTGCAGCTCCGGGTGTCCCTGCACCTCTACGTCGGCGCCGTCCCAGAAGTCGTCCAGGAACTCGACCTGCTGCTTGGTCAGCCCGTCCCAGCCGGAGAACCGGGCGCTCGCGAGCGCGGCCGCGACCTGGTCCCGGATCGCGGTCTCCGACCGCAGGCTGGACCAGCCGTAGGTCAGGTACTTCACCACGCGCAGGCTCTCGCCCGGCTGCAGCTGGCAGATCACCGTGGTCCGCGCCCAGTCCTCGCGGACGTCCTGGTCCATCGCGTACCGGGCCGAGGTGTCCACCTCGTGCGACATCGCCGCGGCCATCAACTGCTGGCTGCGGGTCGTCCGGTGGATCAGGACGGTCCCGTGCTCGCCGCCGTCGTGGCTGACCGGCTTCAACGGGTTGTCCAGGACGGCGGCCACGCGCGGGTCGTCGGACAGTTTCGGCTGCGCCTCGTTCGCGACCAGTTCGGACTGGATCACGAAGCGGGCGGGCTGGTCGACGGGCTCCACGACGTACTCGATCGCGGCCACCGCGCGCTGGGTGAGCGACACCAGGCGGCGGCTGCGGACCTTGATCCGCTTGCCGCCGGGTGAGGTCCAGTCCACGTCGCGTTCGAGGACGCCGGTCCGGAAGTCCAGCGAGCGCTCGTGTTTGGACAGGTAGCCGTAACGGACGTCGAACGGCGAGTCGTCGACCAGGAGCCGGATCAGCTTGCCGTTGGTGACGTCGACCAGGGTCTGCCCGGACTCCGGGTACCCGTAGCCGGCCTCGGCGTACGGCAGCGGACGCTGCTCGTAGAACGAGTTCAGGTAGGTGCCGGGAATCGCGTACGGCTCGCCCTCGTCGAGGTTGCCGCGCAGGCCGATGTGGCCGTTCGACAGCGCGAACAGTGACTCCGCCTGGGCCAGCTTGTCCATGGCGAGCCGCGTCTCCCGCAGCCGCCACGGCTCGATCGGGTGGTGGCCTCGGTCGATCATTCAGTTCTCCACCTTCGACGACAGGAGTTCTGCGAGGTCGCGGACCACCACGTCGGCGCCGTGCGCCTTCAGCTCGTCGGCCTGGCCGACGCGGTCCACTCCGATCACGTGCCCGAAACGGCCCGACCGGCCGGCGGACACGCCGGCGAGTGCGTCTTCGTACACCGCCGCCTGCGACGGCTCGAGCCCGAAGCCCTTGGCCGCGGCGAGGAACGTGTCCGGGGCCGGCTTTCCCTTCAGGCCTTCGGTCCGGATCGTCACGCCGTCGACGATCTGCTCGACGTACTGCGCGAGGCCGGTGACGTCCAGGACCTCGCGGGTGTTCGCGCTCGAGGACACGACGGCCCGGCGGAGCCCGGCCTTCTCGGCGGCCTGCAGGTACCGCCGGGAGCCCTCGAACACGTGCACGCCCTCGGTCCGGATCCGCCGCTGCACTGCCTCGTTCTTCCGGTTGCCGAGGCCGTTCACGGTCATCGCGGACGGCGGGTCGTCGGCGGTCCCCTCCGGCAGCGTGATGCCGCGCGCGGTCAGGAAGTCCCGGACACCGTTGGCCCGCGGCTTGCCGTCGACGTACGCGTCGTACTCCGCGCGCGCGTCGAACGCCTGGAAGGCGATCCCGTGCTGTGTCGCGTAGTCGCGGAGGAACTCGTCGAACATCTCTTTCCACGCGGCTGCGTGGACGGCAGCGGTATCGGTGAGTACACCGTCCAGGTCGAACAAACAGGCCTGGATCCCCGTAGGTAGTCCCAGCATGCTCCCCACAGTAGCGGCCGCTAGGGGGTCAACTGATCGGGGAGGCCGAAGGCGGGGAAGCGGGAGTAGCCGAAGGTCATGATCTCGGTGATCTTCCCGTCGTCCACCCACAGCACGTCCAGCTTGAACGCCCGCCACACGGTGTCCCCCGGCCGCAGCAGGTACGACGCCGCGGCGGGCAACCGGTTCGCCGACGTCGGCACCAGCCGCCACTCGCCGTCCCGGTCGGGGCCGAGGCCGCGTTCGAACAGCGGCAGGCACGCGGTGAGGCCGTCGAACGACAACCGGTCGGGCGGCATCGAGATCCGCAGGTCCTCGGCCGCGATCGCGATCGCCGCGGCGGCGTCACACCGCTGGTGCGCGTCGATGAACCGCGCCAGCACCTCTCGCTCCTGAGCTGTCGGCTCCGGCACACTCCAGTCGGTACGCCGTGCCGGCAGCCGCTGCTGCATCGTCACCCGGGCCCGCTGGAGTGCACTGTTCGCCGCGGCGACGCTGGTGTCCAGCAGCCCGGCAGTCTCCGCAGCTGACCAGCCGAGTACGTCGCGGGCGATCAGAGCGGCCCGCTGACGAGCGGGTAACTCCTGGAGCGCGATCAGGAACGTCAGCTCGATCGTCTCCCGGTCCACGGCCACCACGTCAGGCTGATCGTGGGACGGAGCGACCTCGTCGAGCAAACGGTCCGGGTACGGCTGTAGCCACACCAGGTCTCGCGCGGCCGGCCGACGTACGACGTCCAGGCAGATGTTCGTCGCGATCTTGTAGAGCCAGGCCCGGAAGTACGTGCGCCCGTCGTACGTGTCGCGGGCACGCCAGGCCCGCAGGAACGTGTCCTGCACCGCGTCCTCGGCCTCGTCGTACGACCCGAGCATCCGGTAGCAGTGCACGTGGAGCTCACGCCGGTACTGCCCGGCCAGGGCGGCGAACGCGGTCTCGTCACCCGCGAACGCCGCCTCCTCCAGTGTTGTCACGGCCGGTGCCCTACCTCCTGGACCGTCCAGCCGTTGCCGTCGGGGTCCTCGAAGGACAGGAAGGTGCTGTAGTCCGAGCGCTCCGGGTGCAGACCGTCCTGCTTGCCCTGGGCGCCGAAGTGGAACGGCTCGCCGACCTCGACACCGCGCTCGACCAGCTCGGCCCGCGCCGCCTCGATGTCGGTCACCACCAGGTGCGTGCCCTGGTAGGTGCCCGGCGTCGCCGAGGTCACCCCGGTGCCGATGGTGATCGAGCACGCCGACCCGGGCGGCGTGAGCTGCACGACCCGGAACGAGTCGCCCGCCCGGTGGTCGACGTCCTCGGTGAACCCGAGCTGGTCGGTGTAGAACTTCTTCGCCCGATCCACGTCCGACACCGGCACGATCACGAGCTCGAGTTTCCAGTCCATCTGTGCCATCTCCTACGGCCTCCCGCGGTCACCGTCGGTCCAGTCCGACCGACATCCATGCCCGTGTAACGCGGTGCGAACCGGAAACTCATCGGCCGATCGATGACTATTTTCCGGCGGCCTCGAAGATCTGCGCGAACCAGTCGAGCTGGGCGAGCTGCTGGTACGTCTGGCCGCCCTCGTGGTTGTTGTAGTGGTAGACCTCGATGTCTTTCTGGTCGCACCCGTAGTGGTTGTACGCCGCGAAGACCGTCGACGGCGGGCAGGTGGCGTCCATCAGCGCGACCGAGAACAGCGCCGGCGCCGTGGCCAACCGGCCGAGGTTCACGCCGTCGAAGTAGCTGAGGGTGTTCAGCGCCGCGTCGACGTCGTGCCGGAACCCCTTCAGGTACCGCGTGATCTCGCCGTACGGGTCCTTGTCGGTGATCTGCAGCGCCCGCTGGAAGTGGCACAGGAACGGTACGTCGGGAGCGCAGCCGAGCAGCTCGATCCCCGCGATCGGGGCGAGACCGGCCGCGGCGATCGAGATGCCGCCGCCCTGGCTGCCGCCGCTGACGATCACGCGACCCGGATCCACGAACGGCGACGTCCGCGCCGCCTCGAGGGCCCGCACCGCGTCGATGTACACGCGGCGGTAGTAGTACGTCTCGGGGTCGGTGATGCCCGCGGTCATGAAGCCGGGCGTGTGGTTGAGACCGGCGTACGGCGTGTCGTCCGGCGTACCGTCGAGGCCGCCGGAGCTGTAGCCCTGGCCGCGGGTGTCCATCACGAAGTGCGCGTAACCGGCCTGGGCCCACAGCGTGGTCGCGTGCGGGAAGCCGCGGCCGCCGGAGTACCCGTGGTACTGCACCACGGTCGGCAGCGGGCCGTCCGTGCCGGCCGGGACATGCAGCCAGCCCTTCACGGGCGAGCCGCCGAAGCCGGCGTACGTGACGTCGTAGGTGTCGATCACCGCGAGCTTGTTGTCGATCGGGGTGAACACGGCGGACAGGTCGTCGGTGCGCGCCTTCTCGATGGAGCGGCGCCAGAAGTCGACCAGGTCGGCGGGAGCGGCCACATCGGGCCGGTACTCGCGGAGCTTGTCGAGGGAAAGGTCGAACATGGCCATAAGCGCCAAACCTACGCCCACGCGGCACCTGCCGGTCAGCGGTGTCCACATCTGGTCCTGTGCCGAACTCTTGACGGGGTATTCCACTTGTGGTGTCCTCACGGGTATTCCACTTGTGTCATACAGTGTCATCCAGGGCCGGAGGCGATCATGAAGCTCGAGCACATCCTTCTCGGCGTGCTGCTGATGCGCCCCAGCACCGGGTACGACCTCAAGCGCTACATGGACGCCCGCGGGACGTTCCTGCGCCCCAACACCCAGATGAGCCAGGTCTACCGCTGTCTGTCCTCGATGGAGGAGCGCGGCTGGGTCTGGCACACCGTCGAGCCGCGGCCGGGTGCCCAGGACGCCAAGACCTACCGGGTCACCGACGAAGGGATCACGGTGTTCATGGACTGGCTCACGGCGCCGTACTCCCCGACCACGATCTACACCCGGGACCCCGGGTTCTACGGGCGGCTCGCGTTCTGCGGGTTCCTCCAGCCCGACCAGGTGATCGAGCTGCTCGATCGGGAGATCCTCGCCCGGCAGCTGCAGATCAAGCGCTACCGCGACCGGGACCGGACCGTCCCCGGGGAGCCGGAGCTGCCGTTCGACGCGGAGCTCCAGGACTTCGTCGAGGAGCGGTCGCACGAGCTCGGTTCGCTCCACATGGACCAGCACGTCGCCTGGTGCATCGAGCTCCGCGAAGAGCTGCAGAGTCGCAGCTCCCAGCGGCGCATCCGCGCGGTCGACTGACCGCAGGACCACGCCAGTCGCCCCTTCAGGAGCACAGCTATGCCTACTTCTGCGTCGACTCAGCCGAACGTGCTGTGGATCAGCACGCATGACATCAACCCGCATCTCGGGTGCTACGCCGGGATCTGGCCGGGTGCCGAGCAGGCGTCCACGCCGCGTCTCGACGCGCTCGCCGCCGACGGGCTGCTGTTCGAGCAGGCCTTCGCCGCCGCCCCGGTGTGCGGTCCCTCCCGGAGCGCGATCGTCACCGGCTGCTTCCCGCCGGCGATCGGCACCATGCACATGCGGACGCGGGCCACTCCCCCGCCGGAGGTCCGGCTGCTGCCCGAGTACTTCCGGGCCGCGGGCTACTGGACCGGCAACACCGCGTTCACCGACTTCCAGGTCGACGTTCCCGAGCCGGTGTACGACGAACTCGGCGACCACGCGCACTGGCGGCTGCGGGACGACCCGGAGCAGCCGTTCTTCATGGCCTTCCACAGCCTGATCACGCACGAGTCGCAGCTCTACCAGGACGACGACGAGTTCGCCCGCAAAACAGCCGATGCGCAGCGGGTCGAGAAGGCCGACGTACCGCCGTACCACCCGGACACCGAGGTGTACCGGACGTCGTGGCGCCGCTACCTCGAACTGATCAGCCAGATGGACCACTGGGTCGGCACGATCCTCGACCAGCTCGAGGAGGACGGGCTCGCGGACAACACGATCGTGGTGTTCTGGAGCGACCACGGACTCGGGATGCCACGCGGCAAGCGGTGGGCGACGGAGCTCGGGTTCCGCGAGCCGTTGATCATCCGGTGGCCGGGGAAGATCGCCGCCGGGTCGAGGTACGCCGAACCGGTCGGGCTGATGGATCTCGCGCCGACGATGCTGTCGATGTGCGGCCTCGACGTTCCTGGCCACATGCACGGCGAGGTCCTGTTCGAGCGGCGCAGCGAGTACGTCGTGAGCGCCCGGGACCGGATGGGTGAGGCCGAGGACACCTCCCGCTCGATCCGCGACCGCCGGTTCCGCTACACCCGCCATCTGCATCCGGACCGTTCGCCGATGGGCCACACCGAGTACCCGGACAACCTGTGGACCTGGAAGGAACTCCGCCGGCTGTTCGCGCAGGAAGCCCAGCAACAGCTGGCGTTCGGCGAACCGCCGTCGATCCTCACCGACCTGCAACGCACGATCGTTGCCGCAAGCAAACGTGCTCCTGAAGAGCTCTACGACATCGACGCCGACCCGCACGAGGAGCACAACCTCGCAGGGTTGCCGGAGTACGCCGACGTACAGCAGCGGCTCGCCGACGCACTGGACTCCTGGCTGGAGCGGACCGGCGACCTCGGCCGAAGACCCGAACAGGACCTGCTGGCCGAGTGGCATCCGGACGGGCAGCGTCCGCAGACGGCCGCGCCCGAGGTCGAGAGCAGTGACGGCCTGGTGGCGATCACGTGCTCGACGGACGGCTCCCTCATCGGCTGGACCACCGACCCTCCGACGGCTGGCTCTGCAATCGTCGGAAGGCGCCGCTGGCAGCTCTACACCGCCCCGTTCACCCCATCCGCACCGATCTGGGTCAAGACCTGGCGGCTCGGCTTCCAGCCCTGCGCAGACGTCCCGATCGCACGTTGAATCGCACGTAAGGAGCCGATCATGCTCATCCGTCGCTGCAGCGCCCTCCTGGCCGCTGCCGCTCTCGTCGTCGGTGCCGGCGCCTGCTCGGGCGCGGGCGCCAGCTCGTCAGCGGCCAAGACGCTGACCATCGCCGCGGTCCTGGACAACAACTCCTTCGACCCCACCCAGCTGAACATCGGCAACCAGATGCAGTACTGGTCACCCGTCTTCGACACACTGCTGACCCGCGACAAGGACAACAAGCTGCAGCCGTGGCTCGCCACGGCCTGGAAGTACGACGCCGCGCGCACCACGCTGAATCTCAAACTCAAGAGCGGTGTGAAGTTCAGCGACGGTACCCTGTTCGACGCGACCGCGGTGAAGGACAACCTGGTCAACCTGGGCGCCGGGACCGGTCAGAACTCGTACATGAGCCGGTCGATCGCGACGTACCAGATCGTCAGCCCGACCGAGCTCAACCTGAAACTGAAGTCGCCCGATCCCGGGCTGATCGACTACCTGGCCAGCGTCGGCGGCGCGATGGCCAGCCCGAAGTCGCTGAAGGCGAAGGACGTCGCGACCACCCCGGTCGGCAGCGGGCCGTACGTGCTGGACAAGACCGGGACCGTGGTCGGCAGCACCTACACCTACAAGCGGAACCCGGACTACTGGAACACCGCCGCGTTCCCGTACGACAAGATCGTCATCAAGCCGATGACCGACCTGACCGCCCGGCTGAACGCGATCAAGTCCGGCCAGGTGAACGGCGCGCTCACCGACACGAACTCCCTCGCCGACGCCCAGCGCAGTGGCCTGACGGCCAACACCACACCGGTGAACTGGAACGGCCTGCTGCTGATGGACCGCGACGGCAAGCTGGTCCCGGCGCTGAAGGATGTGCGGGTCCGCAAGGCGATCAACTTCGCCTTCGACCGGGAAGCGATCCTGAAGAACGTCTCGCACGGCCAGGGCGCACTGACGACCCAGATCTTCAACACCGCCGGCGACGGGTACGACAAGGCGCTCGACAGCACCTACAACTACGACCCGGCGAAGGCCAAGCAGTTGCTCGCGGAGGCCGGCTACGCGGACGGGTTCGCGATCACCATGCCGGAGTCGCCCGGGTTCGCGCAGTACAACGCGATCATCGAGCAGCAGCTCGGCGCGGTCGGCATCAAGGTCAAGTGGGTGAAGGTCCCGGCCAACGCGGTCATCCCGGAGATCCTGTCCGGCAAGTACCCGGTCGCCTTCATGACGCTGGGCAGCCAGTCGGCGTGGCAGGACATCCAGAAGGCGGTCACGCGCAAGTCGCCGTGGAACCCGCTCAAGGCAGGCGATCCGCAGCTCGACAAGCTGCTGGCCACCGCTCAGAACGCACCGGCTGCGCAGTTGCCGGCAGCAATGAAGGCGGTCAGCAAATGGCTGGTCGACAACGCCTGGTTCGATCCGTGGTACCGCGAGAACAGCGTCTACCTGAGCGATGCGAAGACCGCGGTCGCCATGCAGGCCTACAACGTCGCGCCCGCCATCAGCTCGTTCTCCCCGAAGGAGTGACGGCATGTTTCGATTCATCGGACGCCGACTGATCGCCTGCGCCGTACTGGTCGTGGTGATCGCGGGAATCACCTTCCTACTGGCCTTCTCCGGCACGAGCAACGTTGCCCGCAACCTGCTCGGCGAGAGCGCGACACCGGACCAACTGGCCGCCAAGAACGCTGAGCTCGGCCTGGACAAGCCTCTGCTCGCACAGCTCGGGACGTGGGCCCAGAACGCGTTGCACGGCGACCTGGGCATCTCCTGGTTTACCAACGAGCCAGTGTCGCAAGCGATCGCGAACCGGCTGCCAGTGACGTTGTCGATGGTGGTCCTGGCGGTCGCTCTCACCGCTTTGATCAGTGTTGGGCTCGGTGTGGCCGCGGCTGTCCGTGGCGGCTGGTTGGACCGAGTCATCCAGGTGCTGAGCGTCGCCGGGTTCGCACTGCCGAACTTCTGGGTCGCGCTGGTCCTCGTCGTGTTCTTCTCGGTCACACTCGGAGTGCTTCCTGCTACTGGCTACGTACGGCTCTCGGAGTCACCTGGCAGTTGGGCAGCGGCCCTCGTACTGCCGGTGGCGTCCCTGGTGATCGGGAGTACGGCGTCCGCGGCGCAGCAGGTGCGCGGTGCGGTGATCGACGTACTGCGTCAGGACTTCGTCCGCACGCTGCGGGCCCGGGGCATCAGTCCGCGGTCCGTCCTGTTCCGGCACGCGCTGCGGAACGCCGCGATTCCCGCGCTGACCGTGCTGTCCCTGCAGTTCATCGCGTTGCTCGGCGGTGCCGTGGTGATCGAGAAGGTGTTCGCCATCCCGGGCCTCGGCACCCTGACCATCAACGCGGCGCTGCAAGGCGACGTACCGGTCCTGATGGGCGTCGTGGTGACGCTGGTCGTCCTGGTCGTCATCGTCAACCTGGTCATCGACGTCGTCAGCGGCTGGGTCAACCCCAAGGTGCGTGTCCAATGACAGCCTCGAACACAGTACGCAAGGTGTTCCGCAACCCGCTCGCGGTCGCGGCACTGGTGATTCTGGTGGTCATCGTGCTGGCGAGCGTCTTCGCGCCGCTGGTCGCGCCGCACAGCCCGACCGCGCTGCGGCTCGACAAGATCAACGCCGGCCCGGGCAGCGGCTACCTGCTCGGCGGTGACGGCGCCGGCCGGGACATCTTCAGCCGGCTGCTGTACGCCGGCCGCAACACGCTGACCGGCGCCGTGATCGCTCTCTCGGTGGCACTGCTGCTCGGCGTGGTGTCCGGTCTGCTCAGCGGGTACTACGGCGGTCTGCTCGACGGTGTCCTCGGCTGGGGCGCCAACCTGCTGATGGCCCTGCCGACGATGATCGTGCTGCTCGCGCTGTTCCAGGCGCTCGGCTCGTCGATCTACCTGGCCATGGTCGCGTTCGGCGTGATGCTGTCCCCCGGCTTCCACCGCCTGGTGCGAAGTCAGGTGATGGCGGTCAAACACGAGTTGTACGTCGACGCCGCCCGCGTGTCGGGGCTGAGCGATCCCCGAATCATCGGCCGCCACGTGCTGCTGGTGGTCCGCGCGCCGATCGTCATCCAGGCCGCGGTCGTGGCCGGGATCGCGATTGTCGTCCAGTCCGGGCTGGAGTTCCTCGGCCTCGGCGATCCGGCAACGCCGACCTGGGGCGGCATGCTGCAGGACGCGTTCACGAACATCTACACGTCGCCGGTCGCGATCTGGTGGCCGGGCCTGACAATCGCGCTCACCGTCGCCGCGCTCGTCCTGCTGGGCAACGCGATCCGGGACGTCATCCAGCGCACCGAGCGGCCCCGCAAGCCACCGAAACCACCCGCGCTCGTCCCCGCGACCCCGGACACCAGCGACCTCCCCCTCCTCCGCATCACGAACCTGTCGGTCGGGTACCCGATCGGCAATGACTACCGAGAGGTCGTGCACGGCGTCGACCTCGACGTCCGCCAGGGAGAGGTCATGGGCCTCGTCGGCGAGTCCGGTTCCGGAAAGACGCAGACCGCCTTCTCGGTCCTCGGCCTGCTGCCGCCTGGTGGGACGTTGCTGGGATCCAGCAGCATCGTCTTCGACGGTCGCGAGCTGTCCCGGCTCCCCGACAGTGAGCGGCGCGTGCTGCGCGGCCGGCGGATCGGGTACGTCCCACAGGAGCCGATGTCGAACCTCGACCCGTGTTTCCGGGTCGGTGAACAGCTGGTCGAGCCGTTGCGCGCGGTCAGCGGCCTGTCCAAGCAGGCGGCCGTCGTGGAGGCGTTGCACCTGCTGGAGCGGGTCGGGATCCCGGACCCCCGTCGTACGTTCGCCGCCTACCCGCACGAGATCTCCGGCGGTATGGCGCAGCGCGTGCTGATCGCCGGCGCGGTGTCGGGCAAGCCGGACCTACTGATCGCGGACGAGCCGACGACGGCGCTCGACGTGACCGTGCAGGCCGACGTCCTCGAGTTGCTGCGGGGGCTGCAGACCGAGTTCGGGATGGCGATGTTGCTGGTCACGCACAACTTCGGGGTGGTCGCGGACATCTGCGACCGGGTGGCCGTGATGCAGGACGGACGGATCGTCGAGGTCGACGACGTCCGGCCGTTGTTCGCGCGGCCGCAGCACCCGTACACGCAGACGCTGCTGGGCTCGACGCTCGAGGACAGCACACCGCGCACCCGCCTGGAGGTGAACCATGCTTGAAGCACGCAACGTCGTGGTGGAGTACGCCGGCCGCGGCTGGCGGTCGAAGGGCTTCCGGGCCCTGCACGACGTGTCCTTCGACATCAAGCCGCACGAGACCCTCGGCCTGGTCGGCGAGTCCGGCTCCGGGAAGACCACGATCGGGCGGGCGATCCTCGGTCTGGTGCCGGTCAGTTCTGGGTCGATCCGGTTCGACGGGCAGGAGCTGGCCGGGATGGCGCGCCGGGAGCGCCGGCGGTTGAGCGACGACATCCAGGTGGTCTTCCAGGATCCGTACAGCTCGCTCAACCCGTCGATGACGGTTGAGGACATCCTGGTCGAGCCACTCGTCGCGCGACGTGCCGGCGATCGTCGTGAGGCGACTGAACGGGTCCGCACGTTGCTCGACCAGGTCGGTCTGCCGCAGGACGCCGTACATCGGCTGCCGCGGGAGTTCTCGGGCGGTCAGCGGCAGCGGATCGCGATCGCCCGGGCGCTCGCCCTGCGACCGAAGCTGATCGTCTGCGACGAGCCGGTGTCCGCGCTGGACCTGTCCACGCAGGCGCGCGTCCTCGACCTGTTCATCTCGATCCAGGAGGAGACCGGCGTGGCCTATCTCTTCATCTCGCACGACCTCGCGGTGGTCCGGCACATCAGCCACCGCGTCGCCGTCCTGTACCGCGGCGACATCGTCGAGTACGGCGACGCGCTCGACGTCACCGAACGGCCCGAGCATCCGTACACCAAACGGCTGCTGATGGCCGCACCCCTACCCGACCCCGACCGCCAGGCAGCGCGCCGCCAGGAACGCCGCGAACTGCTGGCGAGTGAGGCGATGGCATGAAACGCGCTGTGATGGTCATGTACGACTCGCTCAACCGGCGGATGCTGCCGCCGTACGGCGCGGACGGCGTACATGCACCCAACTTCAGCCGGCTGGCCGAGCGGACCACACTCTTCGAGAACTGCTACGCCGGGAGCATGCCGTGCATGCCGGCGCGGCGTGAGCTGCACACCGGCCGGTACAACTTCCTGCATCGCTCGTGGGGTCCGCTGGAGCCGTTCGACGACTCGATGCCGGAGCTGTTGCGGGACAGCGGCGTACACACGCATCTGGCGACCGATCACCAGCACTACTGGGAGGACGGCGGGGCGACGTACCACAACCGCTACTCGACGTACGAGTTCTTCCGGGGTCAGGAGGGTGACCGGTGGAAGGGACACGTCCGTGAGCCCGAGGTGCCCGAGACGCTGAACGCGACCACGTTCCTCAGCCGACAGGACTGGGTGAACCGGCAGCACCTGCACGACGAGGCGCGGCACCCGCAGACGCTGACGTTCGACGCGGGGGTCGAGTTCATCGAGACGAACGTTGCCGAGGACAACTGGTTCGTGCAGATCGAGACCTTCGACCCGCACGAGCCGTTCTTCAGCTACGACGAGTACCGGCGGCTGCTGGGGGTGGACACCGAGGCGCCGGTGTTCGACTGGCCGTCGTACCGGCGGGTGGTCGAGTCGCCGGACGAGGTGGAACGGGCACGCGGTGAGTACCTCTCGCTGCTGGCGATGTGTGACCGCTCGCTCGGCCGGGTCCTCGATCTCTTCGACCGGCACGGGCTGTGGGACGACACGATGCTGATCGTGTGCACCGACCACGGGTTCCTGCTCGGTGAGCGCGGGTGGTGGGGCAAGAGCGTGCAGCCGTGGTTCGACGAGACGATCCACACGCCGCTGTTCGTGTGGGATCCGCGGGAGCGGGAAGCAGGGGTACGACGCGACGCCCTGGTGCAGACGATCGACATCGCGCCGACGCTGCTCGACTACTTCGCCGTCGAGGTACCTGCCGACATGCAAGGTGTCGGGCTGTTCAGTGGTCTACGGGAGGGGGCGTTGTTCGGAGCCCACGGCGGCCACGTGAACGTGACAGACGGCCGCTACGTCTACATGCGCGCGTGCGCGGACCCGTCCAACTCTCCCCTCTACAACTACACGCTGATGCCCACCCACATGCGCGCCCGTTTCAGCCCTTCCGAGCTGGGTGACGCCGAACTGCTTCCCGCTCTCCCCTTCACCAAGGGCGTCCCTGTCCTGAGAGTCCAGGGCATGTCCTTCGGGAACCCTTGGTGGCATGGTTCGCTCCTCTTCGACCTGGAGAACGACCCGCACCAGCAGAACCCGTTACAGGACGAGGAACTGGAGCTACGACTGGCAGGCCTGATGGTCGACCTCATGCGCGCCAACGACGCCCCACCTGAGCAGTACGAACGTCTTGGGCTACCGGCGACAGGACCGGTGCTGGGCGAGCACCTGCTCGTCAAAGAACAGTGGGAGCAGGCACAGCGAGCGCTCCAGCCGACGGCACGTCGTGAAGACCTGGAACCGGACAGCCCGTTGCGAACGCTCGGCCTGGCCGAGGTGCTGGACCGGTTTCCAGAGGTGCTGCCGGGGCACATCGTGGCCGGGCTGGACGGGATGCGCCGGCTCAATCCGACCGCACCGCTGCTCGAGGTGTTCGCCGCGCATCCCGGCGTCACCGTTGAAATGATGCACGAGATCGATCAGACGCTCCGAGAGGTGAGTTGATGTCCCGTCCGAACATCGTCTTCGTCATGTCCGACGACCACGCCGCACACGCCATCTCGGCATACAGCAACAACACGAGCAGCAAGGTGAACAGCACCCCACACCTGGACCGGCTGGCGCAGGACGGGGTACGGATGGACGCGACGTACTGCACGAACTCGATCTGTTCGCCGTCGCGGGCCTCGATCCTGACCGGGACGTACAGTCACGTGAACGGGGTCGCGTCGATCTTCACCGAGATCGACTACCGCGTACCGACGTTCGCCGAGGTGCTGAAGGACGCCGGCTACCAGACCGCGCTGTTCGGCAAGTGGCACCTGGGCGAGCGGCCGGAGTCCGCGCCGCGGCACTTCGACGCCTGGCGGGTGTTCCCCGGGCAGGGTGAGTACGTCGACCCGTTGATGCTCGGACCTGATGGTGCCGAGACCGTGCCCGGGTACGCGACGGACATCGTCACCGATCAGAGCATCGACTGGATCCGGCAGCGGGACCCGGAGCGGCCGTTCCTGCTGCTGGTGCACCACAAGGCACCCCACCGGCCGTGGGTGCCCGACGAGAAGCACAAGCACCTGTATCCGATCGGTTCGATCCCGGAGCCGAGCACGCTGTTCGACGACCACAGCACGCGCAGCCAGGCGGTCCGTGGCGTCCGCATGTCCGTCGCGGACGACCTGGGCGCGGACGAGCTCGGTGAGGAGCTTCCGGACGAGCTCCGCGGCCCGGAGAACCGGGAGGCGCGGACGCGGTGGAAGTACCAGCGCTACCTCCGCGACTACCTGCAGTGCGTCCAGAGCATCGACGACAACGTCGGGCGGCTGCTCGACGTACTGGACTCCGAAGGCCTGTCCGAGAACACCGTCGTGGTCTACACGTCCGACCAGGGGTTCTTCCTCGGCGACCACGGGTGGTTCGACAAGCGGCTGATGTTCGACGAGTCGCTGCAGATGCCGATGATGATGCGCTGGCCGTCGGTGATCCCGGCCGGCAGTACCTGCGACGCGATGATCACCAACGTGGACTTCGCGGCGACGTTCCTCGACATGGCCGGCCTGACCATGCCCACCTCACAAGGCCGGAGCTTCCTGCCACTCCTCCGCGGCGAAGAGGTGCCGGACTGGCCTGAGGCCGTCTACTACCGCTACTGGGAACACGACGACCCGATCCACCACGCCCCCGCGCACTACGGCATCAGAACCAAGGCCTACAAGCTCATCCACTACTACGGCGCCGGTCTCGGCGTACCGGGTTCGTCGGAGCGGCTGTTCGAGTCCGAGTGGGAGCTGTACGACCTGCAGAAGGACCCAGAGGAGCTGGTCAACGTAGCCGACGACCCGGCGTACGCCACAACTCGCGCCGAGCTGACAGCCCAGCTGACCCAGCTGCAAGCCCACTACGCAGACCTCCCGTACGACGGCCCGTCAACAGAGGCACCCAAGTGGTCCTGGGCCGACGAGAAGTCCTTGAAGCAGGTCGCGGAGTACACGCGGCGCCTGGAACAGGACCGGGAGGCCAACACGTCCCCGTGATTCGGGACCTTCGGCCCTCTCCACACCCCGTGGCGGTCCAGGACGGTTGGCTGCAGAGAGCCAACCAGGGGGAGGGCATATGTCCAGGAGATCGCGACTCTTCGCGGCGGTCGCGACGGCCAGTCTGGCCTTCGGAGCTGTGGAAGCACCGCAAGCGTCCGCGTCGGACTCGGCATCGGGGTCGGCAGCGGCGGTTTGCTCGGTGGGGGTCGGCTCCATCAGCAGCATGTACCTGTCCGGCTGGTCCTTGCTGGCGACGGTGCCGCCGACTCGGACCTTCGGGGTGGAGGTGAACGACCCGTTCCCGCAGACAGCCCGGCTGAGCGGGCCGATCTCGTCCTCGCGGAACGGGGAGGGCAACTACGACGTCTTCGGACTGGTCGTCCTGGGCGACGTGCTGTACAGCAACTACTCGATCGTCCACGACGACGGCGTGATCCTGGCGCAGGCACTACAACGGATCGGAGGCGGCTGGAGCAGCTACATCGCCCTCGACACCTCCACGTACTCGTCACGGACCGCATCGCGGCTCAGCTATCTCTACGGCCTGCGTCGCGACGGCGTGCTGTTCCGGTGGAACGCCCGCACGTGGGGCCAGAAGACGTCGTACCCGGGGTTCTCGGCAGTCAAGTCGATGGCGTTGATCAGTTCGACCGCGACGTACGACACGTTCCTGGCCACCACGCGGGGCGGCGCGCTGTACACGATCCACATCCCGGTGACCTCGCCGATGAAGCCGGTCGTCAAGCTGGTCCGTCGCTCGACCTGGCAGGGTTTCGAGGCCCTGCTCGCCCGGAAGTGCGGCATCTACGGCACGCTGCTGCTCGGCATCGACAAGGACACCCAGAGCGGCTACCTGTACGCCGTCGGGCACGCCAACGGAACGTCCACGGTCATCCAGAGCCGCGGCAAGGTCCCCTGGCCGCTCGGAGGCAGCGCCTATGCCCGCTGGAGTTCCGGCCCCGAGTCACCACCCTTCGGTGAATAGGGAGTCGAGATGAGATCCCGTACGCTCGCACTGATCGCGGCGATCGGCCTCGCGGCCGGCACGCTCGCCTGGCCGGCCGACGCGGCCCCCAGCCGCCCGACGGCGACCTGTTCGGTGACGGCCGGCTCCGTGACCGCCGACGGTGACCACCGCGCCCAGTACATCGAGACCACCGTGCCACCCACGCTGGTCAGAGACTCCGAGGTCGCACTGGAGGTCTTCCCGCCAGGCCTGGTCCGGCTCAGCACCTCGATGCGCGCCGATCCGGACCCGGGCGGCTCCCACGTGTCCGGGTACGTCGTGATCGGTTCGGCGCTGTATCTCGCGCGCTACAAGGCCGGCCTGACCACCGAGGTCCAGCACGCCGACCTGACCCGGATCGGCGGCGGCTGGCAGAGCTTCGTCGCCGTCGAGCAGTCGGTATCGTCCGAGGACTCGCCCTGGCGGACGACCACGTACGGCCTGCGCTCCGACGGCGTCCTGTTCCGCTGGACCGTCGACCAGAACCACGTCTGGCGCAGCAAGACGGGGTATCCGGGATTCGCTGCTGTGAAGGCGATGGCACTGATCAGCAAGACGCGAACGTACGACACCTTCCTCGCCACCACCCGCGGCGGCGCGCTGTACACGATCCACATCCCGGTGACCTCGCCGATGAAGCCGGTCGTCAAACTGGTCCGCCGCTCGACCTGGCAGGGCTTCGAGTCCCTGATCGCGACCGGCTGCGGCAGCTACGGCACCTTGCTGCTCGGCATCGACAAGGCCACCCGAACCGGCTACCTGTACGCCGTTGGCCACGCCAACGGTCTGTCCACGGTCATCCAGTCCCGCGGCAAGGCACCGGCCACATTCGCCGACCCGGTCGACTTCCGCTGGTTCCTGCCGATCGACCGGTTGTTCGGCGAATAGGCGGTCAGGCGGGCAGCTCGAGACCGAAACCGGGTCGCTCGGGGAGTACGACGTGGCCGTTGTCGAGGGTGTAGTAGTTGGGGCCGGGGACGCCTTCGATGATGGGGGTGTTGCCGAGGCCGGCGGCCAGGTGGGCGGCGTAGAGGGTCTTGAGGGGGTGACCCCAGGCGTGGGGTGAGGCTTCGGCTTTCAGGAGTGGCATGGTGCGGCGCCAGGCGGTGAGGCCGTGGCCGGTGACGTCCATCAAGGCGACGTCGACGAGACCGTCGCGGGCCAGTTCCAGGACGTGGGCCTCGTTCGGGTCGTACTCGCCGTCGGCGACCTTGGGGCGGGTCGGGAGGGTCTGCAGGTGGTCGTGCAGGGCCTCGAGGTCCGGGCGGCGTTCGGCGAACGGTTCCTCGATCCAGTACAGGTCGCAATCCGCGACGCCGTCCAGGTACTCGAAGAGTCCGTTGAGGGTGAAGCCGTCGTTGCCGTCGACAAGGATCCCGGCGTCCGGGTACAGCTCCCGGACCAGCCGGGTGACCTCGATGTCGCGCTGCAGCCCGGCGCGGGTGTCCATCCACCGGTGGCCGCGGCCGATCTTCAGTTTGAAGTCGCGGAACCCGAACGCGTGGTCCTGCGCGAGATTCGCCCGGATCGCGTCCATCCCGCCGTCGACGTCGTCGAAGTAGATACCGCCGGTGTAGCAGCGCACCCGCGGCGACCCGGCCCGGATGCTCGACTTGTCGAGCAGCGCGTACACCGGGACGTCGAGGATCCGCGCCGCCAGATCGTGCAGCGGGTAGTCGAGGAACTCCGCCGCCGGGTCGATCACACCACGGTCCGGGTCGATCAGCTCGGCCAGCGACCGCCCCAGCAGCACACCGGGATCGGCGGCGTACAGCGGAAGCCCCCAGCCGGTCGCGCCGCGGTCGGTCTCCACGACGTACACCGTGGAGCTCCCGCCGTTCCCGTGGCTTCCGAGGAAGGCGTTGCGGCCGATCGTGCGCAGGTACTCGTAACGGATCTCGGTGGTCGTGACGGAACTGATGACGTGGCTGGCGAGGGTCATCGTTCAACGATAGACAGAAACCAGCTTCCGGAACGCGGCCGGGCTACTGAGTACGTCGGTGTTGTCCACGAACTGGTCAATCGAACCGATCAGCCCGTAGCTCTTCACTTGGGGATCAGACACCGTCGCCAGGCACGCCTGCACGAAGCGGTCCGCGCCGAGCACCTGCGCCGGCCTGTCGAAGTACGGCCGCGGCGCCGGGTCCAGCTCGGCGGTGATCCCGAGGGCGTTGTGACGACGGGCGACCAGCTCGTACGCCGTGACGAGCGCCTGCTCGCGATCGGCGTACGACTCGGCTGCCATCGCGGCCGCCAGTGTCACGTCGAGCCCGTCCGGGTGGCCGAGGCGAGCGAACGCCGTACCGAGCCACTTGCTGTACGGCGCATAGGTCCGCGCCTGCAGCAACGCCAGCCGCATCAAGTCCCGCACCAACCGAGCAGCCACGACCTGTGACCCGAGCTCGTCGCCCACCTCGTGCGTGCGCTGGACGAACGCCTCCTCCTGCGCGATCCGCGACCACTGGCAGGCGAGCGTCCACCGCCAGACCTGGTCCGGGTACCAGGCCAGTGCGTCACGCACCCGTGCCAGCCGCCCGTCGTCGGCGTACACCCGGCCCGCCACAACGCCCAGGAGCTGCTGCTGCGGCGTGACCAGCCAATCGTCGACCCCGATCCCTTGCGACGCGTCAAAGCCCAGCTGCCCCCGCAGCCAGTCCCCCACCGTCGTGACCGTCACGTAGTGCCGCGGCTCGTAGCTGTCCCACCCGAACCGGACCGGATAGCCGGCGTACTCGTCCGGCAGCCCGTCGTCGACCGCCTTCCGCACCCGCTCGACCTCGCCCGCGTCAACCAGTACGACGACACGCGGCCCCCACCCGTGGTCCGTGGAACGCATGGTGTCGTAGCCCAGCACGTCTGAGCCCCACCCGAGCAGCCCCGCCGCGTAGTCGACCTCTCCGACCAGAGGCGCGATCACCTCGGTGTGGAAGCCTTCCGCTACGTCGGCCGCCTGCCGGAATTCGGTCACTCGGTTACCTTCCGATCGTTAGAGTTGCCCGGGTGAAGCATGTGGTGTGGGACTGGAACGGGACGCTGCTCAATGACAATCACGCCGTGCTGGCCGCCGTCAACGCAGTTTGTGCCGGCTTCGGGCGCGCGGAGCTGACCTGGGGTGAGTGGCAGGCGGCGTACGCGCGACCGATGCGGCTCTCGTACGAGCAGATCCTGCGACGCGCGCTCGACGAGGAAGAGTGGGCACAGGTCGACAAGCTCTACCACGACCGGTACGACGCGCTCCTGCACACCTGTGAGCTCGCCGCCGATGCACACGACGTCCTGCGGTCCTGCACCACGAGCGGGCGCACACAGTCGCTGCTGTCGATGTGGTTCCACTCGCGGCTCACGCCCACGGTGGAGCACTACGGCCTCACGCAGCACTTCACCCGGGTCGACGGGCTACCCGGCGAGGTGGGCGGCGGCTCGAAGGCCGACAGCCTGGTCCGTCACCTGGAGGCGCAGCAGTTGGACCCGGCCGACGTCGTACTGATCGGCGACGTCGTCGACGACGCCGAGGCCGCGCAGGGGGCTGGTGCGCACTGTGTGCTCGTCACCACCGGCGCGATGACCCTGCAGGCGCTGCAGGCCACCGGTGCGCCGGTCGCCGCGTCGATCACGCAGGCGCTCCGACTGCTCGACACATGAACCCCTTGTCCTTCACCACCAGTGATGTGAGCGCCGCCCTCGGTACGCCGGTGAGCGCAGTCGAAGTGCTCGAGCTGTTCGAGGCATCGACCGCGACGGTCGCCCGTTTGCTGGTACGACGTTCCGGCGCGCCCGACGTCACAGTCATCGCCAAGCTGGCACGCGGTACGGATGCCGCGGCGGCTCGCCGGGAAGTGCAGATCTTCGAACAGCTCGCACCGCGGTGGGACCATCCCGCTCCCGAAGTCCTCGGAGTGCACGACTCGGGTGACGCCGTACTGCTGCTGACCGAGGACCTGACTGCGGCCGGGTACCGCGTGGTCGGTGCCGACGTGACGGATGACCAGTTACGCGGAGCCGTCGACGTACTCGCCTCGCTGCATGCACTGTTCTGGAACGACGTGGCCGACGTCCCGGCCCTGGGGGCGTCGGTGACGAGCTCCGCGCAGGCGTGGCCGCCGGAGGTGATCGCGCACCACGCCGCCGCCGTACGCGCCGAGGCAAACGTCTTCTTCGCCGAGACCTCCGAACTGAGCCCGTCCGAACGCGCGGTTCTGGACACGGTCCTCCCAGCTTGGGAGCGTCAGTTTCGCGCGCGCGTCGCGGCCGGTGAACACCTCACGCTCGTCCACGGCGACTTCCACGTCCTCGGGAACATCTTCTTCACCGATCACGATCCGCGCCCGAAGGTGATCGACTGGTCCGAACTGAAGCCGGGCCTCGGCCCGCACGACCTGGCCTACGCCCTCAGCGCCCTCCCCGCCAGACAGCCCGACGCCGAGGACCTGCTCCGGTACTACTGGAAGGCCCTGAACGCACCGGACTACTCCTGGGACCTCTGCGCCTGGGATTTCCGCTTCTCGGTGATCAGCAACCTTTTCCAGTCCGTCTTCCAGCACAGCGTCAAGTGGTATCGGGCCGCACTGACGACCATGGACACGCTCAACAGCCTCCGCACACTCACCGAACCGCCTCCGGCCGCGCGGTAACCGCCCCGGATAGGCTGACCGGCGTGGGGAGAGAGCTCAGGGGCCGGCAGCGCGAGACCGAGGTACTGAGTGGGCTGGTCAGGGACGCGAAGGCTGGGCGCAGTCAGGTCTTGCTGCTGACGGGCGAGGCAGGGGTTGGCAAGTCGGCCCTGCTGGACGCGCTGGTCGCGGGAGCCGACGGTTGCCGGGTCACCCGAACCGCCGGCGTCGAGTCCGAGATGGAACTCGCGTACGCCGGTCTGCACCCGTTGTGCCGGCCGTTCCTGGAACACCTCGACCGGCTGCCGGCGCCGCAGCGGGAAGCGCTCGGTACGGCGTTCGGCCTCGTGAGCGGCCCGGCCCCGGACAAGTTCCTGATCGGCCTCGCGGTCCTCAACCTGCTCGCCGACGCGGCGGGCGAGCGGCCCGTGCTGTGCGTGGTCGACGATGCGCAGTGGCTGGACCTGATGTCCGCCCGGATCCTCGCGTTCGTCACCCGCAGGCTCGCGGCCGAGTCGGTGGTGATGGTCCTCGCGGTCCGCGACGGCATCGAGCACGCGTTCACCGGCCTCACCGAACTCGAGGTCCGCGGCCTCGACGACAGCGACGCCCGCGCCCTGCTGGACTCGGTACTGCCCGGACCGATCGACCCCCGGGTGCGCGACCGGATCGTGGCCGAGACCCGCGGCAACCCGCTCGCCCTGCTGGAGCTCCCCCGCGCGTGGACCGCAGCCGAGCTGGCCGACGGCCTCACCGCGGACACCCTGACGAGCAAGCTCGAGGACGGTTTCGTACGGCGCCTCGAGACGCTGCAACCCGACACCCGGCTGCTCCTGCTGACCGCAGCCGCCGAACCACTCGGCGACCCGACGCTCCTGTGGCGGGCAGCCGAGCAACTGGGGCTCGGTGCGGACCCGGCCGCCGGCGCGATCGAGTCGGGGCTGATCACGTTCGGCCGGCAGATCCGGTTCCGGCACCCGCTGGTGCGCTCAGCGGCGTACCGGACGGCCACGCCGCAGCAACGGCTGGCCGTGCACCGGGCCCTCGCAGACGCCACCGATCCCGAGACCGACCCGGACCGCCGGGCCTGGCATCGCGCGCAGGCGACCGTCACCCCGGACGAGGGCGTCGCCGCCGAACTCGAACGGTCCGCGCAGCGCGCCCAAGCACGAGGCGGATTCTTCGCGGCCGGCATGTTCCTCGAGCGCTCGGCCGCGCTGACCATCGACCCGGGCCTCCGAGCCGACCGCGTACTCGCCGCCGCGACCGCGAAGCGCAGTGCCGGTGCACTCGACGCCGCCCTGGACCTGCTCGGCGCGGTCGCCGGCCCCGCGAACGCCGTACGGGAGGCCGAGGTACTGCGCCTGCGCGGCGAGATCGCCTTCGACCGCGGACATGCGACCGAGGCGGCCCGAACGCTGGTCGTCGCCGCGAAGCAGCTGGATCCGCTCGACCACGAACAGGCGCGCGTCGCGTACCTGGAGGCGATGTCGGCCGCGATCTGGGCGAGCGGCCCGGACACACCGGGGATCCTCGCTGAGGCCGCGTCCGCCGCACCCGCGCCGGCGCCGTCGGACCCGCCGGGCGACCTGCTGCTGCAAGCGCTCGCACTCCGCTTCACCCACGGGTACGCCGCCGCGGCGACACAGCTCGTCAAAGCTGTCGACCAGGCGCGGCAGAGCGGGAGCGAGGCCGAGGACGTCCGCGGCTGGTTGTGGCTGGCAGGCAACCGGGCCAGCGGCATCGTCGCGATCGACGTGTGGGACCTCGACGCGGCACTCGAACTCGCTGCACGTCACGACCGGATCGCCCGCGCCGGCGGTGCGCTCGTCCAGCTGCAATGGGCGCTGAACTTCCGGGCCAACGTGGTGTCGATGACAGGCGACCTCGCGGCCGCGACGGCGTACGTCGAGGAAGAGCGCCGGATCGCGGCCGCGACCGGGAACCGGGTGCTCGGGATCGGCGCGATGCAGCTGGCCGCGCTCCGCGGGAACGAGTCCGAGGCGACGACCCTGATCGACGCGATGATCCGCGAGGCGCGCGCTCAGGACCAGGGCCGGATGACCGCGATCGCGACGTACACGAGCGCGCTGCTGAACAACGGCCTCGGCCACTACGAGACGGCCCGGGACGCGGCGCTGCAGGTGTTCGAGCAGGACGTCGTCGCGTACGGCGTACTCGTGATCGGCGAACTGGCCGAGGCCGCTTCACGAACCGGCGACACCAAGCTGGTCGAGACGGCCCTGGCCTGGCTGAACGCGCGCGTCGCCGCGACGCCGTCGGACTGGGGCCGTGGGATGGAGGCCCGGGCGCGAGCGCTGCTCGGCGACGACGAGGACGCGTACCGCGCGTCGATCGACCACCTGAACCGGACCGGTCTCCGGATCGAGTCGGCCCGCGGCGAGCTGCTGTACGGCGAATGGCTGCGCCGCGAAGGCCGGCGTCAGGACGCCCGCGCGCACCTCCGCACCGCCCACGAGCAACTGGCTGCGATGGGCGCCGAAGCCTTCGCCGAACGCGCCCGCCGCGAACTGCTGGCCACCGGCGAGACCGTCCGCAAACGCACCCCTGAGACGACCAACGACCTGACCGCGCAGGAGGCCCAGATCGCCGGCCTGGCCCGCGACGGCCTGACCAACCCGGAGATCGCCGCCCAGCTCTTCATCAGCCCGCGAACCGTCGAGTGGCATCTGCGCAAGACGTTCGCGAAACTCGGCATCACCTCACGCCGCCAGCTCCGTACGGCGATCGCCCGCTGAGCTACTCGCCGATCTTCTTGGAGCGCAGAACGATCTTGGTCTCCGGTGCGGCCTTCGTCCCACCCGCAGGCTCCTGCGACACGACAACCCAGTTCCGGTCGTTGACCAGCAGGCGCCCCTGACCTGTGGCGTCCTCTTCGGTCAGGTAGTAGAACCCCGCTGCCTGCATGGTGTCCTGCGCCAGCTGATGGTTCAGGCCAACCACGTTGGGCACGACTCCCATCTGCGGACCGGTCGGAGTCTGGGTGACAGTCGTTGGAGGCGCCGTGGCCGGAGGTCCGCCCGTAGCCGGCCCTCCGCACGCCGCCACCAAGGAGAGCGCCGTACCAGCCATGAGCCATGCGCGAGCCACCTCCGACCAATACCCAATCCGCCGAACGACCTAACGGCGTGATCAACTGCACCTGACGCCGAGGAAAGGCCACAACTGATGAGTGAGGTCCTGGAAGGTCGTACCGCCGCCGGCCGCGGTGTGCGGGTGCGGTACTCGGTGGACGGCATCGAGGAGATCACCGACGACCCGTCGGCACCGGACCTACTGCTGCTCCCAGGCCTCGTCGACATCCAGCTCAACGGGTACGGCGGCCTCGACGTCAACGACCCGTCCCGCGCGGCGAGCGAACTACCTGATCTCGTCCGCGCACTGTGGGGCCAAGGGGTGACCACGGTCTACCCGACGATCATCTCCGCCGACAACGCGACCACGACCACGCTCGTCAAGCGAGCCGCCGCCGCGCGCGCCACCGATCCCGACGTGGCGTACGGCGTACCGGGCTTGCACCTGGAGGGTCCGTACATCTCGTCCGCGGAGGGTGCCCGCGGTGCGCACGACCCGGCCGTGATCCGGGACCCGGACCCGGACGAGTTCGACCGCTGGCAGGCCGCGGCCGACGGCGCGATCGCGATCATGACCCTGGCCCCCGAACGCCACGGAGCCATCGACTTCACCCGCCACCTCGCAGCGAACGGCGTACTCCCATCGGTCGGGCATTCGCTGGCGACCGCCGCCGACGTGCACGCCTTCGCGGCCGCCGGCGGACGGCTCTCGACCCATCTGGGTAACGGGCTGCCCGCTCAGATCGACCGGCACCACAACCCGATCTGGCCCCAGCTCGCGGACGACACGCTGACCGCGGGGCTGATTGCCGACGGCCATCATCTTCCCGCCGACACCTTCGCCGCCCTGGTCCGCGCCAAGGGCCCGGCGCGCTGCGTCCTCACCAGCGACGCGGCCGCACTGGCCGGATGCGCGCCCGGCGACTACCGGACCGCGGTCGGCGGCGCGGTCACCGTCGCCTCCGACGGAAGCCTCCGCCTGCAAGGTACGCCGTACCTCGCCGGGAGCGGCGCCTCCCTCCTCGACTGTCTCCGCTGGGCCACCGGTCCGGGCGGACTCCCCCTCGAAACCGCCGTCGCGATGGCCACCACGACCCCCGCCGACCTGCTCGGCCTGCACGACCGCGGCCGCCTGGAAGTCGGCGCCCGAGCCGATCTGGTCCAGGTGACCAGCTCCCCGGACGGCACCATCGGCGACCTCGTCACCGTCGTTGTCAACGGCCGATTGATTGCCCTAAGCAACAGTTGAGTCTTGGATCGTACCGGCTGCAATCAGTTCGCAAGGTACCCAGCGCTTGCCGGTGAACCGGAACTTCCCGTATAAGGCCTACATGACGGCGATCCGGCTCGACGCGGTGTCCAAGGTGTTCGAGGGTGAACACCTGGCCGTGGACGAGTTGTCGCTGCAGGTCGACGACGGCGAGTTCATGGTGCTGCTCGGGCCGTCCGGGTGCGGGAAGACGACGCTGCTGCGGATGATCGCGGGGCTCGAACGCGTGACCTCCGGCGAGGTCTGGTTCGGGCGGACCCTCGGCACCCGGCTCGCGCCGCGCGAGCGAGGGGTCGCGATGGTCTTCCAGACCGGCGCGCTGTATCCGAACCGGACGGTGCAGGAGAACATCATGTTCCCGCTCCAGATCGCCGGGCAGGACGACGCCCGGGCCGGGTCCACCGCGGCCGGACTCGCGCAGATCCTCAGCCTCGAATCGGTGCTCGACCGGATGCCGCGGACGTTGTCGGGCGGTCAGCGGCAGCGGGTCGCGATTGGCCGGGCGCTGGTCCGGCGGCCGCAGGTGTTCCTGCTCGACGAACCGCTGTCGAACCTCGACGCCACGATGCGCACCGAGCTCCGCCAGGAGATCGGCGCGATGACCAGGGACCTGAACGTGACCACGCTCTACGTGACGCACGACCAGGTCGAGGCGCTGACCCTGGCCGACCGGATCGCGGTGATGCGCGACGGCCGGATCGAGGACGTCGGTACGCCGACGCAGGTGTACAACGATCCCGCGACCGCGTTCGTGGCCGGCTTTCTCGGGACGCCGCGGATCAACCTGATGGCCGCGACCGTCCGCGTCACCGCCCACCACCGGGTCGCCCTCGACCTCGGCAGCCAGTCGATCGGCCTCGACCCCACCGATCGCCGGTCGCTGATCCTGCGGCACCACGACGGCGCCGAGGTGATCGTCGGCGCCCGGTCGAGCGCGTTCAGCCTGATCACGACCCAGGACGCACCGAACCAGCTGAGCGGCACGATCCGGGCGTTCGAGTTCCACGGCCAGCAGTCGATCGCGTTCGTCCAGTGCGGGATCGAGGTCGTCGATCCCGACAAGATCGGCCAGGTGGCGCCCACGCACGCGTCCCATGAAGCCGACCCGGTCCCGTCGTTCCTGACCAGGGTCCGTTCCCGATTAGGGCTCGAAAAGCCGGCCCCTCCCCCGCCCGAGATCCACGGCGCCAGCCACCGCCGCGCCGACCTGGTCGTCGAACTCCCGGTCGACACCGAACTGGCCCGCGGGACGCGCGTTCACCTCGCCCTCGACACGTCCCAGATCCACCTCTTCGACCGCACCGGCCGCCGCGTCGACCGCGTCACCCGCTGACAGCACCAGGTACGGGGCGAGGGCCTGCGTTGCGGTGGCTGTGAACAAGTTATGACCTGTTCACAGCCACGGGGCGGGGTGCAATAGGTCGAGAGATGTCAGCCGTTGGCGACGCTGATCATGTCCTCGCGGGGGACGATCTTGATCCGTTCTCGGCCGGCTGCCGCGCCGAGGGCGATCTCATGGGCGTCCAAGCGGGACCAGCCGTTGGAGTCGATGACGGTCGCGCCGCGGGCCGTGAGGTGTTCCAGGATCCCTTGTGGGTCACGGATCTCGGGCTGCGGCAGCGTGTCGAGGTCCGCGAGCAGACTTGCGATCGTCTCCGCCGCATCGGACTTGGTATGGCCGATCAGGCCGATCGGGCCGCGCTTGACCCAGCCCGTGACATACAGACCGGGCAGCGGTACGCCGTCCAGATCGAGGACCCGGCCCCGGTCGTTCGTGATCACGCCGGCGTGGTGATCGAACGGGATCTCCGGCAGATGCGACGAGAGGTACCCGACCGCGCGGTACACGGCCTGCACGGGTGTGTCGACGTACTCCCCCGTGCCCTTGACCGTGCCGTCCCCCTGCAGCTGCGTCACCTCGGTCCGCAGGCCCTCGACCCGCCCGTCGCCGAGGACCTCGACCGGTGCGTGGCAGAGGTGGATGTGGATCCGGTGCGGGGCACCCGTCGGCTCGGCCTCGACGTACTTGAGCAACGTGTCGACGACCAGCCGGGTGCCCTTGCTCGCGTTGATCGCGGCCTGGCTCGCCTCGTCGATCTCGAATCCCTCGGGGTGCACGATCACGTCCACCGCCGGGGAGTGCGACAGCTCGCGCAGCTCCATCGGCGTGAACTTGATCTGCGCCGGACCCCGCCGGGCGAACACGTGGACGTCGGTCGCCTGGTTGAGCTTCAGCCCCTGATAGACGTTGTCGGCGATCTCGGTGCCGAGCTGTTCGTCGGCCGGCTTCGCCAGCATCCGGGCGATGTCGAGCGCGACGTTCCCGGCCCCGATCACCGCGACCTCACGGGCCTCGAGCGGCCAGTCCCGCGGTACGTCGGGATGCCCGGCGTACCAGCTCACGAAGTCGGCCGCGCCGTAGCTCCCCGGAAGGTCGATCCCCGGGATGTCGAGGGGGCGGTCGGCCATCGCACCGGTCGCGAACACGACCGCGTCGTAGTACCGGCGCAGATCGTCGAGCTTCAGGTCGACGCCGTACGAGACGTTGCCGACGAACCTGATCCGGTCCCGGCGGACGACCCGCTGCAGCGCCTTGACGATCTCTTTGATCCGCGGATGGTCCGGCGCGACGCCGTACCGCACGAGCTCGAACGGCGCGGGCAGTCGCTCGATCAGATCGACGTGCGCACCCGGGTGTTCCTGCGTCACTATGTCGGCCGCATAGATGCCGGCCGGTCCCGCACCGATCACGGCAAGGCGGAGATCCCTCATCATCACTCCAATAAGTTAGGCAAGCCTAACCTACCCGAAGAGCAACAATCAGCTCCTCAGGGGTCTCGAGCTGTGGAAGGTGGCCGGTGCGCCCGTACGTCGGGACTCGGCCCATCCTCGATCGGTGCTGCCGGCAGCTTGCTCGGGTCATGGAACGAGAACGACCGGATCTCGGCCGGCGACAGTCCACTGACATCGGTCAGCGGGCGGTGAGTACCGCCACGACCGCCTCTGCTGTGGCGTTGGCGGACTGGGGGTTCTGGCCGGTGACGAGACGGCCATCGGTGATGGTCTGCGAGGTGAAGTTGTCGCCCGCGTGGTGGATCGCACCGCGAGCGGTCAGTGCGTCGGCGAGCAGGAACGGGACCACGTCAGTCAGTCCGACCGCCGCCTCCTCGGCGTTGGTGAACGCGGCGACATTCTTGCCGTCGACAAGGTAGCTGCCGTCGAACAAGCGCAGGTTGACCAGCGCGGACGGGCCGTGGCAGACCGCCGCGACCACACCGCCGTTCTCATAGATGCCTGCGGCAAGCGACGCCAGCGCCTTGTCGTTCGGGAAGTCCCAGACGGTCCCGTGGCCGCCGGCGAAGAAGATCGCGGCGTACGGCGAGGCATCGAGATCGGCCGCGGCCGGGGTGTGGTCGAGGTCGACGGAAGCGAGGAACTTCTGCTGGATCGGGTCGTTCTCGTCCAGCCCGTCGACCGGCGGACGGCCACCGGCAACGGAGACCAGGCCGACGTCGAATCCGGCGGCCGTGAAGACCGCCCACGGCTCGGCCGCTTCGGACGCATAGAAGCCGGTGGCCCGGCCGGTGTCGCCAAGCTCGGCGTGGCTGGTGAGAGCAATCAGTACGCGTGTCATGCCTTCATGATGCGGTCCTGCAGGCATTGGGAACCAATAGCCTTTCATGGCTGTTGGCATAGGATTTCTGATATGAGACCTTCCCTCGAGTTGCTGCGGACGTTCCTGGCCGTGCACCGGTCCGGGTCGATCACCGGCGGTGCCGAGCAGCTCGGTCTCTCCCAGCCGACCGTGACCACTCAGCTGAAGACACTCGAGACCGCGCTCAACCGCCCACTGTTCGACCGGCTCGCCCGCGGCGTCCGGCCGACCGGCGCCGGCGACGAACTCGCCCGCCGGGTCGCCGACCCGATCGACGCCTTGGACGGGCTGATGCTCGACGAACTCGAAGCACCGACGTCCGCCACCGTCCACCTCGGCGGCCCGTCCGACTTCCTCTGCACGCTGGTTCTGCCGTCACTCGCCGATCGCCTCGCGGACGGGCTCCAGCTCCGCGCGACGTTCGGACTGCCGGACGATCTGCTGGACCGACTCGCCAACCACAGCCTCGACCTGGTCATCAGCTCCACCAGGCCACGCCGCGCCGGAGTTCGCGCAACCCCCTTCTACGACGAGACCTTCGCCCTCGTGGCCACACCCCACTGGTCCGCCGGTACACCGACCAGCTCACCGGAGCCGCTCCGCAACATCCCCCTGATCGCATACGCCGAAGAGGCGCCGATCATCCGGCGCTACTGGCGGACCGTCTTCAACACCCGCCTGACCCGGACCGCTGACCTCGTCGTCCCCGACCTCCGCGGAGTGCTGGCCGCGGTCATCGCCGGTGCGGGCGCGAGCGTGCTGCCGACGTACCTGTGCGAGCGGCACCTCGCCGCCGGTGAGCTGGTCGCGCTGTCCGATCCTGAACTGCCGCCGCTCAACACGCTCTATCTCGCGACCCGATCCAACACCGGGCCGCACAACCCTGCCACGGTCGTGCGAGATCAATTGCTGCGCACGTTCACCGTCTGACAGTTCGTTGTGCCGGCGATCGTGGAGCCCGCGATGCCGGCAGGCGCGCGATGCTTGTGATGTCAGCCCCGACTCGCGTCGGCGAGGTGGGCGTGGACAGCAGAGACCACCACTGAGCCTTCGCCGACGGCCGAGGCAACTCGTTTGACCGATCCGGCGCGTACGTCGCCCACGGCGAACAACCCGGGCAACGACGCATTGAACCCCTCCCGCGTCACGACGAAGCCCTTGCCGTCGAGCTCCACACCTGCTCCATGCAGCCAGTTGGTGCGTGGATTCGCGCCGATCATCAAAAAGAGACCGGCGGCGTCGAGTCGGACAGTGGCCTCGTGGGCGTGGTCTCGCCACGTCAAACCTGTCAGCCGCGTCGCTCCACTGACCGCGGAGAGCTCCGCACGGGGGTGGACGGTGACGCGCTCATGGTGAGTCAGACGCTGCGCGAGGTAGGCCGACATCGTCTCTCGCAGATCGTCCCGCCGGATCAGGATGTGGACGTGAGCGGCGTGCCGTGTCAGGAACAGAGCGGCTTGTCCGGCCGAGTTGGCACCCCCGACAACCACGGCGTTCCGGCCCGAGACGACCTTGGCCTCAAGGTCGCTCGCCGCGTAGTAGACGCCCCGCCCCTCGAGGTCGGCCAGCCCGGGCACGTCCAGACGTCGATAGTGAGCCCCGCTGGCAATGATCACGGCGCTCGCGTCGATGTCGTGCTTGTCGTCGAGGCGGACGCGGAAGCCTGAAGCCGTCTGGGTCAATCCCGTGACGGATCGGGGCGAGACCAGCCGGGTTCCGAACTTGACGGCCTGCATCATCGCTGCCCGCGCCAGCTCGGTCCCGGACACGCCTCGTGGAAAGCCGAGATAGTTCTCGATCCGCGAGGAGCTCCCCGCTTGCCCCCCGATAGCAACGTCTTCCACGACAACCACGTCGAGGCCCTCGGATGCCCCGAAGACCGCGGCCGCCAGGCCCGCTGGTCCGGCGCCGATCACGAGCATGTCGCATCGAGTGTTGTCGGCAATGCCCCAAAAGTCGATCCCGAGCGCGCTGGCGAGATCGCGCGTGGTCGGCGCGGTCATCACCCTTTGGTCGCCGGCGACCACGGCCGTACCCGACGCGGGCAACGCCGTCGTCTTCGCCAGCTCGGTCCACGCCGTGGGGTCCGAGCGCAGCACGGTCCGGTAGGGGAGCCGGTTGCGTCCAGCGAAATCCTGGAGCCGGTGCAGATCACGGTCGTCGTCTCCAGCGAGGACGAGGCCGCCCTCGCCCATCCTCGTCAGGTAGAGCCGTCGGGCGTCGAGTGCGGACAGCACGACGTCGCTCAGCTCGGCCGAGATCTCCACGAGCCGCCGCAGCTCCTCGATGGGCACCTTGAGAACCACGGTCCCCTCCTTGGCGACACCCTGGAAGAAGGATCGCTGGCCCATGAACATGCCCAGCTCGCCCACGAAGTCGCCTTGCTCCACGACGAAGACGACCCGGTCCTCCCGACGATCGACCAGGAGCAGCTCTCCTGCGAGCACGAGGTACAGGTCGTACGGGTCGCCGGCGTCCCACAACACCTCGCCGGGTTCGGGGCGCAGCTCCTCACCGCCCGATCGGAGCAGGCTCAGAAGGTGCTCACTCAAGACCGGCCATGACAGCTCGTCGACCTCGTCCCGTTGTCGCGACGAGTAGTGGGTCATCTCGTCGGGAACCGGGATACTGCTCATGGGTCTCCTTCGCCTGGCTGACGGCGCGCCGTTCTCAGCGGTGGCGTGGGCGAGGCAGCAAGGCGAACGCGCTTTCTGCAATCGAGGTCAGGCGGGCGGGACTGTGGCCGTACGCGCCTACGACATCGGTCCCGCGGATGATGGTGACCAGCAGGTACGCGAGGTCGTCGGGATCCGCGTCGGGGTCGATGTCGCCGTTGCGCTGCGCCGCTCGCACACACTCGGCCACCGCAGTTGCGACCACGGAGAAGCAGTCGTTGGCCAGGCGTTGCACCTCGGGGTCGGAGGCGCCGATTTCCATGGCCATCTTGGCGGCGAAGCAGGTCGCCGTCGTCCGGTCCGGGGCGGGGGGTACATCGGCGGCGAGTGGCACCCCGTGGACGGCCCGGAGCAAGTACCCGTGCAGTCGTTCCAGAGCGCCCTCGTCCGGTCCGGCGAGCACCTGCGGCGCACCCTGCCCCAGCCGGGCGAAGTACCCGGCCATCGCCTGCAGCAGCACGCCGTGCTTGCCGTCGAACGTGGCATAGAGACTGCCGCGGCCGAGGCCGGTGGCGGCGCTGATGTCGTCGACGCTTGTGCCGTTGTAGCCCGTGGTGCGGAACTGCCGCTCGGCGGCATGGAGGACGTGGTCGCGGTCGAAGCTTCGTGGTCTCGCCATACATAGAAGGTAGGGCCGACCTGCCGTATTTGACAATTCAGTACAGAACCATCTACGTTTCTGACAGTTCAGTACACAACCATTCTGAACTCGCCGGGCAGGGCCCTCCAACCACCAGAACTCGAAGGGTTGACCGAACCATGACTGACAAGGAAAGGCAGGAGGCCACGGCTGTGACGACTTCTCCGTACGCGAGCGACGCACTGGCCGAGGGGACCGTCGACGCAGTGGTGATCGGCGGGGGCGCCGCGGGGCTGAACGGTGCACTGATCCTCGCCCGCTCCCGCCGCTCGGTCGTCGTGATCGACAGCGGCGCCCCGCGCAACGCGCCCGCGGAGGCTGTGCACGGCCTCCTCGCCCTGGACGGCACCCCGCCGTCGGAGATCCTTCGGCGGGGCCGGGAGGAGGTGCGCCAGTACGGCGGACGCGTCGTCCAGGGCGAAGTGGTCTCGGCGAAGCCTGCCGCCCCGTCGCCGGACGGGGATCTGCGGTTCACCGTCACCCTGGCCGACGGCCGCAGCATCACCGCTCGCCGCATCCTGGTGGCCACCGGCCTGACGGATGTGCTGCCGGAGGTGCCCGGGCTCGCCGAGCACTGGGGGCACAGCGTGGTGCACTGCCCGTACTGCCACGGCTGGGAGGTGCGCGATGAGCCCATCGGTGTCCTCGCCACCGGCCCGGTCTCCATCGACCACGCGTTTCTGTACCGTCAGCTGACCGAGGACCTGACCTACTTCACCCACGGCACCGACCTGGACGAGGCCAACCGCGCCCGCTTCGCCGCCCGCGGCATCCGCATCATCGACACCCCGGTCACCGAGGTCGTCAACGACGAGAACGGTGCCCTCGCCGGGGTGCGCCTGGCCGACGGCCAGGTCGTGGCCCGCCGCGTCCTCGCGGTCCTCGCGCAGCTGCAGGCCCGCACCCAGGGCCTGGAAGGTCTGAGCCTGCCGGTGCTCGACCTGCCGAAGGGCCGCGGTTTCGCCTCCGGCATGGCCGGCACCACCGACGTACCGGGGGTGTGGGTGGCCGGCAACGTCACCGATCTGGTCGCCCAGGTCGGGGCCTCCGCAGCGGCCGGCGCACTGGCAGGCGCCGACATCAACAAGATGCTGGCCATCGCGGACACCGACGCGGCCCTCCAGGGGATCGCCGAGTCCGACATCTGATTTCTGAACGCGACGGCTCGAAACCACCCACTCCCCGGAAGGCACGAGATCCCATGATTGCTGCTGAAGAGACGTTCGACGGCACGTGGCCGTATCCCGCCCGCTTCACCGAGGCGGCCGGCTTCCGCCAGCACTACGTCGACGAGGGCCCAGAACGGCCCGATCAGACGATCGTCATGCTGCACGGCGAGCCCACGTGGGGCTACGAGTGGCGCCACCTGATCGGGCCACTGTCACGTCACCATCGCGTGATCGTTCCCGACCACATGGGCTTCGGTAAGAGCGAGACACCGCAGGACCGCACGTACGACGCGAGCGAACACATCCTCAATCTCGAATCGCTGCTCGTCGACACGCTCGACCTCACCGACATCACTCTGGTTCTCCGTGACTGGGGCGGCCCCATCGGCACCGGGTTCGCGCTGCGTCGCCCCGACCGGATCTCCCGGATCTTCGCCACGAACACGGTGATGCCCCTCGCAGACGAAATCGCCCCTCTCATGAAGGCCAACGGCGCCGAGAGCCGGTGGTTCCAGTGGGCCCAGTCGGCGCTCTCGGACGGTTCGTTCGAGCAGATCCTCGGAAACGCGGGTCACACCATCGCCCACCTGATGATCGACCTGCAGCGTGTCGCCCGACCGGAGATCGCCACACCGACCTGGATCCGCGCGTACTCCAGCCCCTTCCCGACCCCGGCGGAGTGCCGCGGTGTCATCGCCTTCCCCCGGCAGGCCCTCGAGGGCCCGCAGGGCCCGCCGCCCGGCCCGCCGCCCATGGAAGCCGTCGCCGCGCTGCGAGCCGTGCCGTCGATGCTGGCGGTCGGGATGCGGGACACCGCGCTGCTGCCCGAGTACGTGATCCAGTCGTTCCGTCTGGCCTACCCCGATGCCCCCGTGGTCGAGATCCCCAGCGCCGGGCACTTCCCGACCGAGGACGCTCCCGAGACGCTGCTGGCGCTGCTCGACCTGTTCCTGCAGACGACGCCAGCGCGCACCTGACCCGCAATGTCGAACGGGCGGCTGTGCGCGTGCGGAGTCCTCGGCTTCCTGAACGGCCGACCCACCCCAACCAGATGGAGAACACCCCAATGACGGAACGCAATCCCATTCTGATCACCGGCGCCGGCGGCCAAGTCGGTGGCGTGAGCAGGGTGATGGTCGACATGCTGCTCGAGCAGGGCCACCCGGTGCGCGCGTTCGTGCGGCGGGACGACGGGCGCGCGCAGTCGCTACGCGAGGCCGGGGCCGAGGTCTTCGTCGGCGACCTGCTCAAACTCGTGGACGTGGCTGCCGCGCTGAAGGGTGTCCGGCGCATCTTCTTCAGCATGAGCCCGCAGCCGTACTACGCCGATGCTCTCACCTTGATGGCCACGGCGGCGCGAGCCCAGGGCGACATCGAGGCCTTCGTGCACCTGTCCAACTACGAGCAGTCGTACATGACGCTCGAGAAGATGACCGCACCGGATGAGGAGCGGCGTTCCTGGCTCGGCGGACTGGTCACGGACTGGTCACCGCAGCAGCGGGCGCACTGGGTCTGCGAGCGGGTGCTGGACTGGTCCGGCCTCCCGACCATCAACGTGCGTGCGACCCTGTTCGCCGAGAACCCCCATCTGACCTGGATGCTGCTGGGCCCGCTGCGCAACGGTGAACTGCGCCTGCCCTTCGGCAACCAGCGGCTCGCGCCCATCGCGGTTCACGACCTGGCAGAGGTGTGCGTGAAGACGCTGGTCGACCCCGCTCCGCACATCTCGAAGTCCTACGAGCTCACCGGCCCGGAGCTGAAAGACATGTACGGGTTCGCTGACGACTACGCAGCCACGCTGGGACGCCAGGTCGCCTACATTCCTGAGGAAGTGGAGGCCTGGAACGAGGCCTTCATTGACGAGACCGTCCTGCAGGAGGCCCTGGGCGACCCGGCTACGGCCCGGCACGTGGCTGAGCACCTGAAGATCCAGACCAGGCTGATCGCCGGCGGGCGGTACGACGTGGTCACCGACCAACTGGAGACCCTGCTCGGGCGCCCACCGCGGACCGTGCGGTGGGCGCTGCAGAACAACACGCGCCTGCGCGAACTGGCGTCTGCTCCTGACCACTGAGCGCCCCGGAGCAGACGACGAACCCCGAGCACAGGCGACCCGCACAGCACACGACAAAGTCATGCCCACAACCGAAGGAACCAACATGCAGACAGCTTCCCCAGTAGCCCTTGTGACGGGCGCCTCGTCCGGGATCGGGCGCGCGGCAGCGCTCGCCCTCGTGGGCGCCGGTTTCGCGGTGGTCGGCACGAGCCGCAACGCGGCGAACGCCGAGCCGCTCGCCGGCGTGACGTTCCTCGATCTCGACGTGGCCAGCGACGAGTCGGTCCGTTCCCTGGTCGAGGAGGTGATCGAGCGGTTCGGCCGGATCGACGTCCTGGTCAACAACGCAGGCGTGGGCGCGGTCGGCGCCGGCGAGGAGAGCTCGATCAACCAGGCCAAGGAGGTCTTCGACATCAATGTCTTCGGTCTGATGCGGATGACAAACGCGGTACTGCCCCACATGCGCGCGCAGCGCAGTGGCCGCGTGGTCAACGTCGCCTCGGTACTCGGTCTGATCCCAGCCCCCTTCATGGCCGTCTACGCCGCCACCAAGCACGCGGTCGAGGGCTACTCCGAGTCCGTCGACCACGAGCTTCGCGAGCACGGCGTCCGGGTGCTGCTGGTCGAGCCGGCCTACACAAGCACGAGTTTCGAGGCGAGCAGCATGGCACCTGACTCACCCCTGCCGGTCTACGCCGCACAGCGGGAGGTCTCCCGCGACGTGCTGGCCACGGCCGTGCGCAACGCCGACGCACCGGACGTTGTCGCGAAGGTGATCGTTGCGGCCTCCACCGATTCCAAGCCCAAGCTGCGATACACCGCCGGCTCGATGGCCGCACGCGTCAGCCTCCTGCGCCGGATCGTGCCCTCGCGCGCCTTCGACAGACAAATCCGCAAGCTCAACCGACTGGCCGGCTGACACCCATGGAATTCGAACACGTCACCTTCGACCTGCCACACGGCACCTTTCACGCGCTGCAGGGTGGTGATCCCAATGGTCAACCGACGCTCGTCCTGCACGGCTTCCCGGACCATCCGCCAACCGCGAAGCCCTTCCTCGCCGAGCTCGGCCGCCGCGGACGTCGGGTTGTCGCACCCTGGCTTCGCGGTTACGCGCCGTCCCCGACCGCGGGCCCGTTCGACTTCGCATCCCTCACCAGCGACGTACTCGCACTGATCGACCGCTGGTCTCCCGGGCGAGCCGTGGAGTTGATCGGCCACGACTGGGGCGCCCTGATCACCTACGATGCCTGCGCCACCGCGCCGGAGCGGATCGAACGCGCGGTCACGCTCGCGGTCCCCCACCCAATCACCCTCCTGAGCCGGCCGCGCCTCGCTCAGCTACGCCGGATCTGGTACATGGGGCTGTTCCAACTGCCGGGAAGCGGCTGGATTGCCACCGCCCGCGATCTCGCCTTCATCGACCGCCTCTGGCGTCAGTGGTCGCCCAGCCTCTCGCTCGATCCAGCTCTCCAGGCGGAGCTGCACGAGCACCTGCGGGCGAGCATGCCCGCGCCTTTGAAGTACTACCGTGCGATGCTGCGACCCGGCATGCTCGGGGCGACGCGCCGCCTGTCTCAGCCGATCGCGGTGCCCCTGCTGCAGCTTTACGGTGCCGACGACGGCTGCTTCCTCCCCCCGCAGGTCGACGACCGACATCGGTTCGCCGCCCCGCACGCGATGGAGGTCGTCCCCGACGTCGGCCACTTCCTGCACATCGAGGCCCCCGAGGCGATGGCGGAACGGATCGCGGCATGGGCCCAGTAGCGGATCACTCGACCCTCGCCGCGAGACCACCGGGATCGGCGGCGCCGGGCGGATCTCCGCCTGGCAACCAGCAATGCAACCTACGTCGAGTGCCTGGAGGGTGTCCGGATACCGCTCGATGGGGCGCTCAGGCATCAAACAAGAGATCCTGGTGAGCTTGCCGAGTGCCGGTCGCGCTGTGCCGCGGCCGTGCATGATGCTCCAGCTGCGTGGTCGAGACGCCGGCATGGCGAAGGATCGTCTGCACGTCGAACAGTGTGAACGCCGGATCCGCCAGCAACCGCGCCGCCGCCGTGTGCCGCAGATCGTGCAGCGTCCAGTTCGACCCCAGCGCGGCGTTCCCGTTGCAGAGACAGCACCAGCCACACGAACGAATCCACACTCGCCGGGATCGTCTCCCGCAAACGGCTACCCTTGCTGACCACCGTGATCGTGTTCGCCCCCGCACCAAGGTCGTGCCGTGACACAGGCCGAGCAGCTGCGGATTGCGCCGAATAGCGCGTCAGCTGCATCGTCAGGAACGCCCGCCACACCGGCCGCGGTGTCTTCTGTCGGTACGTTGCTTGCCGATGGACTGCGAAGCTGTCCATCGGGTTTGGTGGGCGTTCGGTCCGCCCGTCGCGCGGCTCCGCTGGGCGGGCACAGGGTTCATCAGCTGCCCGAGCCCCGACGCACAGGCCCACTCGTAGAAGCCGAACAGAACGCTCAGCGGATTCACCGACCCCGGCGGCGACGCCTCCGGACGGCGATTCGGCCGCTGCGGAACCGGTGCCTCACGCAACAGCTCCACAAACTCGCGCACGTCGGACCGTTCAGCACGCTCCCACGCCGTCCAGCGGTCGTGCAGGAACCGGAACCACCGGGCGTACTGCGCGAAGAACGAGGTTGTCTCCCCCACCGACGCCGCCTACCTCGCCGCCGTCGGCGGACTATGTCGACGCGGTCGCGTGGAACTGGGGAACGGTTTACCTGGAAGGCCAGCGGGCCAAGCACAAGAGCAAGCTCTGGCCGGTGAACTGGTGGACCCAAGGTTCCGAACCTGGGTTGACCGCGCAGTGGTCCGAGGTCGGCCCCTGCAGCTGATGTGACGCCAGTGGGCCGGAAGCCGATCGTCCGGCCCAGTGCGCGCATGGCCCGATCGGGCATTTGTTGAAGTTTTGTTGCAACACCGCGTTGTGGATCAACCGAATGGGTGCGCCCGGGCGTCTCAGCCTGCATTACCAGGGGTGGTACCAAAATTCGGGGGGAATTCATGAGTGCGGTTCGTTGTGATCCGATGCTGCCGGACGTCCTGTTGCCGGCGCCGCTGCCGTGGCGGAGGCGGATCCTCAAGCATCCGCGGCTGATGCAGAGCAATCGGCTGGCGCTGCTCGTACTGATGGCGAATGTGCTGTGCGCACTGCGCGGTCATTGGTGGAACGACGTCGCCGTGCTCGCGCTGGTCGCGCAGGTGAATTTCACGGTGGGAATTCTGGTGCGCCAGCAGTTCGTCGTGAACTGGCTTTCCCGGTGCGTGATGAAGGCGCCGAAGTCGTGGCCGCTGCGGCTTCGGTGGGCGTTGGCGAAGGGTTATCACCTGGGCGGACTGCACGTGGGTGGTGCAGCCTGCGGCACCTTGTGGTTCCTGGCGCTGACTGTCGTCGCCACCGGTCGGGTCGGCTCGACGCTGCTGCTGGTGTACTACCTGCAAGCGCTCGTGCTGCTGGCCATCGTGATCACTGCCCGGCCCAGTGCGCGCGCCAAGCGGCACGACCTGTTCGAGCGCGTCCACCGCTTCGGCGGCTGGGGATTGTCCGTACTGTTCTGGATCGGCGCGGTCCTGCTCGCGGACGAGCGGCGAGGTACAGCACCACTTCTCGAGGCACTCGCCGGTACGCCGACCGTGTGGGTCCTGATGCTCACCACGATCAGCTCGCTCGTGCCGTGGTTGATGCTGCGGCGCATCCCGATCGACGTCGTACGGCCGTCGTCCCACGTCGCGCTCGTACGGGCCGGTCGCAGTCGGCCGATGGCCGGCTCGGCCCGTGCGATCGCACGTCATCCCTTGCAGCAATGGCACAGCTTCGCCGTGATCCCGACGCCGGGTGCACCCGGATTCCGGATGACTGTGTCGCGCGCCGGCGACTGGACGAGTGACTTCATCGACAATCCACCGACGCACGTCTGGGTCCGGGGTGTCGCGACTGCGGGTATGGTGAACTACGGGACGGTGTTCCGCCGTGTCGTCTATCTGGTGACCGGTAGCGGGATCGGGCCGGTGCTCGCGCACGTTCTGGCGGCTCGCGTGCCGCACAGACTGGTTTGGGTGACGCGCGACCCGGTCAAGACGTACGGACAGGAACTGGTCGACGAGATCTTGTCCGCCCAACCGGACGCGTTGATCTGGGACACCGACGCGAACGGCAAACCGGACATGGTGAAGCTCGCCTATTCGGCGTACGAGGAATCCGGTGCGGAGGCGGTGATCTGCGTGTCGAACCGGAAGCTCACCTGGTCCGTCGTCCATGGCCTGGAGCGCCTGGGCATTCCAGCGCTCGGCCCGATCTGGGACTCCTGAATCAACGCAAGAATCAACGCAAAAATCAACGCAGCATCAAGACGGCCGCGGTGATGCCCGCCACCACGATCAGGACGCGGAGCAGGCCGCTCGGCAGTCGGCGGCCGATGTGCGAGCCGACGTACCCACCGGCCACGGACCCGATCGCGAGCAGCACGATCGCGGTCGGGTTCAGGTCGGCGATGAAGACGAAGATGACACTGGCCACGAGGTTCGCGGCCAGCAGGGACAGGGTTTTGAGGGCGTTGACGACGCGCAGTTCGAGGTCCAGGCCGAGGCCGAGCACCGCCATCATCATCACGCCCGCACCCGCGCCGAAGTACCCGCCGTACACGCCGGTCAGCGCGGCGAAGAACGTCGTCGCCGGTGTCATCGTCGTCCGCGTCGCCTGCGGTTCGTCGTGCCGGGAACGCAGCCACCGGGAGATCCACGGCTGGACGCCGACGATCAAGCAGGTGAAGAGGATCAGCCACGGCGCCGCCGCAGCGAACACGCCTGGCGGCAGGGCGAGCAGCAGTACGGCGCCGCCGATCGCGCCGATCGCACAGGTCAGTACGACGGCGATCGTCGTGGGCCGGGAGACCTCGCGCAGCTCGCGGCGGTACCCGAACGAACCGCTGAGCGCGCCGGGCAGGAGGCCGATCGTGTTCGAGGCGTTCGCCACAACCGGAGGGATCCCCAGCGCGATCAGCGCCGGGAAGCTGATCAGCGACGCGACGCCGACGGTGGACGTGAGCACACCGGCTCCGAGTCCGGCCGCGACGATCGCCAGATGCTCGACCCCGTTCACGTCCTGTCCCGCAGCAACGCGACGTCGGACACCAGCATCACGTGCTCGTGCGTGGCCAGCGCGGCGGCGTCCGGATCGCCCGCGGCGATCGCGTCCGCGACCTTCCGATGGCCGGCGAGCGACTCGCGCGGCCGGCCGGGCTGGGACAACGACTCCAGCCTGGTCTCCCGGATCAGGTCGTGAATGGCGGTCATCATCTTCGCCAGCAACCCCGATCGCGCCGCCGCGGTCACCGCTCCGTGGAAGGCCTCGTCGCCCTCGACGCCCCGGCCGCCCGCCTCGATGTCACGCTCCATCGTCTCCAGCGCGGACCGGATCGCGGTCAGGTCGCCATCGGTACGACGGGACGCCGCCAGCGCGGCCAGTTTCGACTCGAGCGCGTCGCGGGCCTCGATGATCTCGGGCAAGCGGTCGGCGTGCGCGCGGATCGCTTCCATCACCGGCGCGGTCCGGGCCCGGTCGGTCAACACCGTACCGTCGCCGTGCCGAACCATGACCGCACCGATCACCTCGAGCGCGACCAACGCCTGGCTCAGCGTCGCCCGGCTCACGCCGAGGCGCTGCGCCAGCTCACGCTCCGGTGGCAGCCGATCGCCCGGCAAGAGGTCGTTCTCGATGATCCAGGTGCTGATCTGGTCGGCGACCTGCTCGTACAGGCGGGACCGCGGGACCGGTCGTGGCGGTACGGGACGAGCAGGCGGCGACTCCATGTCAGTACCTTATTGACAAGTGGCCCATTGGGCTATTGGCTAGGCCACTGCGCGTCCCCCGCCCCGGAAGAAGGACTCGTCATGGGACCAGAGTGGGTTGCGATCCTGGCGCTCGTCGCACTGTTCGTCGTCGGTACGGTCCTGCCGATCAACATGGGCGCGCTCGCGTACGTCGCGGCGTGGCTGGTCGGCGTCTACTCGTTGCACCTCAGTGAGAAGGAGATCCTGGCCGGCGTCAGCGGCGACCTGATCCTCACGCTGATCGGTGTCACCTATCTGTTCGCGATCGCGAAGAACAACGGCACCGTCGACCTGATCGTCGCCAGTGCGGTCCGGGCCGTCGGCGGCCGGGTCGCGCTGATTCCGTGGGTGATGTTCACGGTCACCGCCGTACTGACCGCGATCGGCGCCGCCAGTCCGGCCGCGTGCGCGATCATCGGTCCGATCGCGCTCGGCTTCGCCGCGCGGTACCAGATCAACCCGCTGATGATGGGCATGTTCGTCGTGCACGGCGCGCAGGGCGGCGGGTTCTCGCCGATCAGCATCTACGGCACGATCACCAACTCGGTGATGGAGGACGCCCAGCTGCCGTCCAGTGAGCTGACGGTCTTCCTGTCCAGCCTCGTCGTCAACCTGGTGATGGCGACGATCCTGTTCATCGTCTTCGGCGGCCGGAAACTGATACACCAGCGCGCCGACCTCGACGACGACGGCACCGAAGACCTGCACCCCGGCGGCGGCTCGGCCCCGGTCGGGACGCTCACTCGCGGGGTACGCCGGGATCAGCTGCTGACGCTGATCGCCTTCGTCGGCGTGGCCGTGGTGGCGCTCGTGTTCGACAAGAACATCGGGTTCGTCGCGATCACCGCCGCCGTACTGCTGGCGATCCTGTCGCCGACCGAGCACAAGGACGCGATCAAGCAGGTGGCCTGGCCGACAGTGCTGCTGGTCGCGGGCGTCAGCACGTACGCCGCGATTCTCACCGAGTCCGGTGCGCCGCAGTTCGTCGGCACGTGGGCCGCCGGGCTCGGAGCGGCTGTGATCGGGGCGCTCGTCCTGTGCTACGTCGGTGGTGTCGTGTCGGCGTTCGCGTCGTCGACCGCGCTGCTGCCGGTGATCATCCCGATCGCCGTACCGCTGATCGGCCACGGCGGGATCAGCGCCGGTCTCTTCGTCGCCGCGCTCGCGATCGCGTCGACGATCGTCGACGTCAGCCCGTTCTCCACCAACGGCGCGCTGATCCTCGCGAACCGCCCGGACACGATCGCCGAACCCGTGTACTACCGCCAGATCCTCAGCTACAGCGTGATCGTGGTCGCGGCCGGTCCATTGCTCGTCTGGGCCGCGCTGGTGCTCCCCGGCTGGTAAGCCAAGGCACCGCTCAACTCACCGCGAACCACAGCACGCCACCGAGGACGACCTCCACACAGAAGTAGAACCACGACGGATAGAAGGCCCGCGGGCGGTCGCGCACGGCGCCGATCAGCCGGCCCGCGGCCATGCCGCCCAGCGCGACCGCGACCGCGATCACCGCTCCGCGCCGGATCCCGTCGTCGAACGCCGCGGCGACCAGTAGCCCGGCGATCGCGAGCCCGAATCCGCCGTACACCGCACGCACTTCGTTGCGCGCGTCCGGCCCCGACGCCACGATCCCGAACGGTCGCACCAGCGCCGCGGGCAGGACGAGCCCGTAGATCCCCATGCCGGCGAAGAACACCGCCGCGACCACTATTGCAATCATTACAACAGACTAATGGGCGGGTGGGCTCTTGACGTCGGACGAGTGGCGCGCTCTAATCAGGGAGCTCATTCTGTTTACGTAAACATTCTCCCCGCCCGGAGGTCAGCGTCTATGAAACGAAGAGCTGCTGGGGCCGTGGTGCTCGCCGCGGTCGTGTTTGGTCTGCCGGCGTCCCCGGCAAACTCCGTCGAGCCGTCGGCGTACACCTCGTTCCGCCCAGGCGAGCCCTGGCTGGACACCAGCGGCAAGGTCGTTCAGGCCCACGGCGGGCAGGTCGTGCCGTCGAAGGACGAGGACGGCCGGCGCATCTACTACTGGTACGGCGAGGATCGCAGCAACGGCTACTACGACAGCCCGGGTGTGCACCTGTACTCGTCGTACGACCTCTACAACTGGAAGGACGAGGGCCTCGCGCTCCGTGCGATGAACTCCCCCGACCAGTTCGCGAACGACCCGTACTTCGCCAAGCTCTACAAGAAGTACACGCCCGCGCAGAAGGACGTCGTCTGGCGCGACCTGTCCACCAACAGCGTCCGCACCGACGGCTGGGCGCGACCGTCGATCCTCGAACGCCCCAAGGTGATCTACAACAAGAGCACCGGCAAGTGGGTGATGTGGGTGCACTCCGACGGCCCGTCGTCACCGACCGGTACGTCGACGTACGCCCGCGCCGAGGCCGGGGTGGCGATCGCGGACTCGCCGAAGGGCCCGTTCCGCTGGATCGACTCGTACCGCCTGAACCGGGTGCCGAGCGACTCGGTGCCGTGGTGCGGTACGTCGTCCGCGTTCGACCCGGCCGGCGGGATGGCGCGGGACATGAACCTGTTCGTGGACGACGACGGTACGGCGTACATCATCTACTCGTCCGAGGAGAACCGGACGATGTACGTCTCCAAGCTGAACAGGTCGTACACGTACCTGTCAGCGGCGCCGGAGAACGCCGTACCGGGCAAGGACTTCACCCGGACCCTCGCGTGCAACCAGCGTGAGGCGCCGGCCATGTTCAAGTCGGACGGCACCTACTACCTGGTGACGTCGGGAGCCACCGGCTGGGACCCGAACCCGGCGCGCTACGCGACCTCGCAGAACATCCTGGGCCAGTTCACCGACCGCGGGTCCCCGATCTCCGGGGACGGCGCGGCGACCACGTACCGGTCGCAGAGCACCAACGTGATTCCGGTCGACCAGAAGCACAACAAGTTCGTCTTCATGGGCGACCGGTGGACCCCCAACGATCTCGCGAACGCGCCGTACGTCTGGATGCCGATGAGCTTCGGCGAAGGCGGTGCACTCACCATCGGCCCGGATACCGAGTGGACGCTGAGCGACCTGACGCCCTACACCCGCTGGACCGTCACGAGCACGATCCCGGACACCGTTTGGCTGAACGACACGAGCGCGCTGCCGTCCGCCGTCACGGTGACGACCGCTCGCGGATCGCAGCAGGTCGCCGTCACCTGGGACCCGTCGAGCATCGCGCAAGCGGGACCGGCGACCCTGCGCGGGACGCTCGCGGACGGCAGGACGTTCTCTCGCTCGGTCGTGGTCGTGCCGCACGGTCTGCGGTACGCCGTGAACGCCGGCGGGACTGCCACGCCCGATTGGACACGTCTGACCCAGCTCGCGTCGACCCAACAGCCACTGCTCAACTCGGCACCGGAACAGCCGCTGGGGACTGATCCCGGCACGGGCACGCACTGGGGATACACGGGTTCGAGCGCTCCGGCCGGTACCGGCGACCTCTACACCACGCTGCGGTACGCCAAGGACCACGAGCCGCTGGTCTACACGTTCGAAGGCCTCGAGCCGGGCACGTACACGGTCCACGCGGGGTACTACGACCCGTGGCCGTGGGCCAACCGTGCGGCCGAGGTGACCGTCAACGGGTCCGTCGTCGACCAGCAGCGCCTGTTCACCGCGACCGGCGTCGCGGCGTCGTACGGCGGGATCGCGGTCGGTGCCGACGGCAAGATCACGGTGTCGATCGCGCCGACCCGCTCCCCCGACATCCAGGTCAGCTGGCTGATGGTCGCCCGCGACAGCTAGGACCTCGGGCGCGTCACCCTATGCTGAGGCCATGTCGAGTGAGGTCAGGGGCGCGCGCCGCGGGGTCAAGGGACACCCGAAGTCGGGACCGTCGATCGGCGACGTCGCGCGGCTGGCCGGTGTATCGGCGCAGACCGTTTCCCGGGTCTCGACCGGCTCGGAGCCGGTCAAGGCCGAGACCCGGGACCGGGTCCTCGACGCGATGCGGCAACTCGGGTACGCCCCGAACCTCGCCGCGCGGGCGCTGCGCCGAGGCAACTTCCGGTCGATCGGCCTGATCGCGCACCAGGTCATCCGGACCGGTGAGTCGAAGACCATCGAGGCGGTGATCGAGGCCGCCCGGCGGGAGGGGTACTCGGTCAGCCTGGTCGACGTCGAGAGTCCGTCCTCGAGCGACGTCAGCGAGGCCGTGCAGCACCTCAGCCACCAGGCGATCGACGGCTTGATCATCATCCGGGCCGAGACCGCGACCCCGGCGGCGCTGTCGCTGCCGCCGACGCTGCCGGTTGCGGTGTCCGACTCGCGGTTCATCGGGCACCATCCGGCGGTCGGCGCCGATCAGGTCGGCGGCAGTCGCGCCGCGGTCCAGCACCTGCTGGATCTGGGGCACGCGACCGTGCACCACATCGCAGGGCCGGCCGACTCCGGCCCAGCGGACCTCCGGGCGACCGCCTGGCGGCAGACCCTGGTCGATGCGGGACGCGAGGTCCCGGAGCCGTTCGGCGGTGACTGGTCCGCGGATGCGGGCTATGCGATCGGGAGCGAGATCGCGCAACGCGACGACGTCACCGCGGTCTTCGCGGCCAACGACGAGATGGCAGCCGGCCTGATCCACGCACTGCACGAGGCCGGCCGCCGGGTGCCGGACGACGTGAGTGTCGTCGGATTCGACGACGTCGACCTCGCCAGGCACCTCTGGCCGCCGCTGACGACGGTCCGGCAGGAGTTCCACCAGATCGGTCACGACCTCGTCGAGGTCATCATGCGACAGCTCGGCGGGCGGGAGCAGCTGACCGGGTACCACGGAACGGTGGCCGCCCCGCTCATCGTCCGGCAGAGCACGGCGGCACCCCGCAAGCGCCGCCGTACCCGCCGCTGAGTCCGGGTGGACAGCCGCCCGCGAGTCCGGTTATCGTCGAGAATGTTTACGTAAACAAGAGATGAGAGCCCATGCCTGACTTCGCCATCGGTGAGTCCGACTTCGTCCTGGACGGCCGCCCGTTGCAGATCATCTCCGGTGCCCTGCACTACTTCCGGATGCACCCGGACTGCTGGGCGGACCGGATCGAGAAGGCACGGCTGATGGGGCTCAACACCATCGAGACCTACGTCCCGTGGAACCTGCACAGCCCGCGCCCCGGCGTCTTCGACACCTCCGGGATGCTCGATCTCGGGCGGTTCCTCCGCGAGGTCCAGTCCGCCGGACTGTACGCGATCGTGCGTCCCGGGCCGTACATCTGCGCGGAGCTCGACAACGGCGGGCTCCCGGCCTGGCTGTTCCGCGACGGCAGTGCAGGGGTACGCCGGTACGAGCCGGCGTTCATGTCCGCGGTCACGCAGTACCTGCGGGATGTGCTGGAGATCGTCCGGCCGCTGCAGATCGACCAGGGCGGACCGGTACTGCTCGTGCAGGTCGAGAACGAGTACGGCGCGTTCGGGAACGACCAGACCTACTTGAAGGCGATCGCCGAGGTCATCCGGAACGCCGGTACCACCGTTCCGCTCGTCACCGTCGATCAGCCGACGGACGCGATGCTGGCCGCGGGCGGGCTGGACGGCGTACTGCGGACCGCGTCGTTCGGTTCCCGGGTCACCACGCGGCTCGAGACCCTGCGGAAGCACCAGCCGACCGGGCCCTTGATGTGCATGGAGTTCTGGGACGGATGGTTCGACTACTGGGGCGGACGCCACCACACGACGTCGGCGAGCGATGCGGCGGCGGAGCTCGATGCGTTGCTCGCGGCCGGGGCGTCGGTCAACATCTACATGTTCCACGGTGGTACGAACTTCGGACTGTCGAGCGGAGCCAACGACAAGGGCGTGTACCGCCCGACCATCACGTCGTACGACTACGACGCACCGCTCGACGAGGCGGGGAACCCGACGGAGAAGTTCCACGCGTTCCGTGAGGTGATCTCGCGGTACGCGCCGGTGCCGGACACCGTGCCGGCGTCGAAGCCGGCCGCGCCGGAGTTCACCGTCGCGCTGTCCGATCCGGTCGCGCTCCTCCAGGGCTCCGGTGGAACGTGGTCGGAGCATCAGGAACCGCCGACGCTCGACGACCTGGACGTACGGCTCGCGATCTTCCGGACCGAGCTGCGGCACGGCGGACCGGCCATGCTGACGTTCGGCGAGGTCCGCGACCGCGTACAGGTGTTCCTGGACGGCGCACCGGTCGGCGTCCTGGAACGCGAACGCCACGAGCGCGCGATCATGCTCCCCCACACCCGCGGACGGCTCGAGCTCGTCGTCGAGGACCAGGGCCGGGTCAACTACGGACCCCGCATCGGCGAGTCCAAGGGCCTCATCGGCCCGGTCCGCGTCGGCACCGAGGAACTCACCGGCTGGACCGCGTGCGGGATCGACCTCGACAGGGTCCCGCAGCTGTGGCACTGCGCCGGCCCGACCCCGTCCGCGCTCGGCATCGGGCCGACCGCGTGGCGCGCGACGTTCGAGACCGACGGCGAGTCCGACCTGTTCCTGCGAACCGATGCCTGGGGCAAGGGCATCGCCTGGATCAACGGCTTCTGCCTAGGCCGTTACTGGCGCCGCGGCCCCCAGGAAACCCTCTACGTGCCGGCACCTCTCCTGGAGCAGGGCACCAACACCCTCGTCGTACTCGAACTCGACCTCCTCGAGTCCCCCACAGCAACCTTCACCGGATCGGCACGCTTGGGCTTCACAGACCTCTAAGCCCTCTGAACTGCGGACCGTGAGACAGGTTCTGGTGGGCTTGCACCTGATATTCCCTGTCCGCAGCACCCGGAAGGTGTCTCCTCCCCCGGCAACCGGCTGACCGCGCGCACGCGGAGTCCGCCCATCACCACCATCAGCATCGGCTCGGGCAGGACATTGGAGAACCAGGCGCCGAGCGGCGCCGTACAAGCGGCGGCGATCACCAGCGGGACCATCGCCCGCAAGCGCACCTGGCGCCACCCGCGTGACAGGCCCCGCCAAGGAGCACGCCCGCAGCACCACTCACTGCAGGAACCTCCTGTTCTCGGACGCCCTGGTTAGGCGACGTTCAGAAGTTTCGCATACAGGTCGAAGACTCCGAAGGCGAGTGGCACGAAGGCGATCATGGCGGCGACTTCGATCGCGTCGAGGAGTTGGGCGGCGCGGGCCTGGAGGTGCTGAGGAGACTCCGGGCGCATGCCGAAGGCGGCGACCATGCCGACCACGACGAGGAGTCCGACGGCGATCAGCGCGCCTCCGGCTTCCTTGGTGGACAGGACGAACGTGAGCACCAGCATGATGCTCAGCGCCGCCGCACAGAGGACCGCGACCTCGGTCAGCAGCGGGTACAGACGCGCCCGGGACGCGAGCAGAAACGCCAGCAGCACCGCGACACTGATCGACCAGCCGTTCCAGGTCCGCAGCATCACGACAGCCGACGCCACCGACGACATCGCGACCGGAACCGTGGCCAGCGCGATTCCGAGATGCGCCGCGTTGATCGCCGCATGGACGTCGGTGCGCTGGACCTCCACGCCCTGCGCCCGCCGGTCGTCGAGCGCGGTCAGCCCCGACATCGCGAGCCCGATCCGCGGCAGCAGCCCGAGCACCAGCACGGACAACGCGCCGGCCACCACACCGACCCGATCCGCGTCGATGCCGAGCCGCACCCCACCGATCCAGCACACGGCGAACGCCACGGTGACCGAGCCGCCGAGCACGCCGCCGCGGGCCAGTCCGGCCCCGGCGAACAGTACGGCGCCAATCCCTACCCCGGCCGCGCCGGCGGCGTACGCCATCGGCACCGACCAGCCGCCGGCGATCGCCCAGACCACCAGACCGATCGCGAGGCATCCGGTGGCGATCGAAAGCAACGGGATACCGACCACCGGTCGCTGATAGCGGCCGAGCACAACACCGACGAAGCCGGTCAGCGTGGTGAGCACGAGAAGGAGGAACAGCGCCAGGTCCGATTCCGCCTGCGTGACCAGCGCGATCACGCCCGCCAGCACACTCACCACCAACGCGGCACCGGCCAGGGCCCGGCGGTGCCTGGGCTGGAACGCGGTCGCCCGCCGATCCAGGTCGTCGACCGTCTCCTCGGTGATGTCGTACACCGTCGGCGCCGGCGGCAGCTCGCCCTCGGCCATCAGCCGGAGCACCGCGCCGTCGCCGAGCCGCGCACTGGCCAGGCTGTACTCCGGTGCCACCTGCTCTCCGCTGACGGTGGTCAGGAACCTGCGTCGCGGCCACCGTTCCACCGGCTCGTCCAGCATCTGCATCAGGTCCGGCAACAGCTTCCCGAGCGGCTCGTCGACCGGCAGTACGGCGTCCATCCGCCGCCGCCGACCGACCACCGTCACCCTGCTGTACGTCGCGCCCATGAACTCATCCTTCGCTTTCGGTACCGGCGATGACGCCGCGCAGGAGGTCACCGAGTCGTTCCCAGTCCGGCATCCGCGTGCCGTCGCCGAGCCCGTACCAGGCCGCCGGACGAGAGGCCGGTCCGATCGGCACCGACTGGGTCGCCGTGCCGATCCGCGCTTCCTGCGGACCGATCGCGAGACCGATCGGCCCGGGGAATCCGGTGAAGTGCGGGTACGACGTGGTGTCGGCGGCCGCGCCCGCCGCGCTGACGAGCACTGTCACCAGCTCCACCTCTTCGGCGAGCCGCCCGATCACGTCCCGGACCTTGTCAGCGTCGGGCGGTTCGAGTCCTGGCTGCGCGACCGCGAGCATCACTGTCTCCTCGATGCCGGCGGGCCGACTGTTGATCACCGCGGATCCCGTCGCGGGCAGGACTCCATCGGTCGCCGCACCGACAACGGTGAGCAGCGACGGCCTCGGAGACCGCCGGTGGCAGTACGCCGTCAGCGACGCGCCGGCCTCGGCGTTCCACGGACGGTTCACCGGCTCCTCGGTGCCCCAGCCGATCGGCGGCCCGCCGGCCAGCTCGGTGAACAGCAATTCGGTGGCCCGGCCAACGAGTGTGCTGTCCAGCGCCGGGTAGCGCACACGCGCGAGCACCTGAAGGTTCGCCCGGACATCGAGCCGCTCCGGATCGGCTGTCCACGCGGCGGCCAGTTCTCCACGGCCGTCGGGACCGGTGACCGGGGCGAACTTCTTCCCGTCCCAGCTGAGTTTCGCCCCGGTCAGCCCGTCGTACGCCTCGGCACCGCCGACGGCCTGCACGACCCAGCGGGTGTTCCGGCCCGAGAACAGGCGGGTCCGCGCCGGATAGCTGAGCCGGACGCCGGCGGGCGTGACCAGCTGAACGCCGCGACCCTCGCGCTCGGCGGCAGCCACCGCGTCCAGCAGCCACGCGGACAGGCCGACCACAGGACGGTCCTGCATCATGACCGCCACCTCGTCGGTGACGAGATCCAGGCCGGGGCTGTAGTCCAGAGCGTTAGGCATGCTCGGCTCCGTTCTGAGCTGCAGGGGGTGGTGCCCAGATCCGGCCGCCGGTCCGCACGACCAGTTCCTCGGCGTACCGCCACGCCAACCGCGAGCCGGCGTCGTGCGCCGCGGCGCGGATCTCCACCCACCAGGTCGGCGTCGGTACGTCGGCGTACGCGGCCCCGAACTGCCGCATCGGCTCGCCCGGCACCTGGATGTACATCGGGGTGTCGATCGACACCAGTGGGACCTCCTGCTCGTCGCAGAGCTGGATCACCATGCCGCCCGACACTGCCCGGACGCGATGCTCGGTACCGGTGGCCGCGAGCGACGCCAGTACATCCTCGTCGGACGGCATCCGCTCCAGCAGCGCTACCACGTCGTACGTCATGAAGGTCCTCCTAGCTGGCCAGTGGCGTCGGCAAGCGCTGTTTGGATCAGTACGGGGCTGTCCCCGCGCCGGACGAACAGTCCCCGGCCGGCCGGGTAGCTGCCCGGCCGGGCACCGGTGAAGATCTGGCCCTCGCCCCGATCGCCCGCCATCACCAGCCCGGCGCACCCGGACTCGAGGACGGCCTGCAGGAACGGTTCGTACAGCGAACGGGACGCGCCCGAGGCACGCCGTACGACGACGAAATGCAGGTTCAGATCGCGACCGGACGCGACGTACGGCAGCAACGGCTCGAGCGGCGACTGACCGCCGGTGGTGAGCAGGTCGTAGTCGTCGACCACGACCACGATCCGCGGTCCGGAGCCGGCCGGCGTACCGGAGTCGTCGGGCATCCGCCGCTCCAGTTCCTCGGCGATCGCGCTCGCCAGACCGGCCGCCTGCCGAATGTTCGTGGCGTGGCCGCCGATGTAGTCCTCGGGCAGCGACTTCACCACGTCGGTCAGCGAGCGCCGGGGATCCATCACCCCGAACACCAGCTCCGACGACGCGGCGTACCGGTCGGCGAGCTGCTGCATCACCAGCCGGAGCAGGTTCGTCTTGCCGCACTCGTTGTCGCCAAAGGCAACCAAGTTGCCGTCGTCGCCGGACAGGTCGAGCAGGACCGGCGCCAGCCCGGCCTCGTCCAGGCCGATCGGTACCCGCTCCGGTTCGGTCACCGAGCTCGGCAGCGCCCGGCGCCCGACCTGGAACGGCAGCACCCTGACCTGCGGGGCGAGCGCGCCGCTCCAGGCGGACCTGATCGCGACCGACTGCGACTCGAGGACCTGGCTGAGACGGTCGTCGTCGACCCGGCCGTCGACCCGCGGCAACGCGACCTGAGCGAACAGCTTGCCCTGCGGCGTGAGCATCCGGCCGGGCCGCGCACTGCGCATGGTCTTCTGCAGGCGCGTGTCGATCATGGAGTCGGACGGATCGTTCAGCCGCAGCTCCAGTACCGTGCCGAACAGCGACTGCAGCTGCATCCGTACGTCGTTCCAGCGCAGCATCGCCGCTATGACGTGAACGCCGTACCCGCTGCCGCGCTGCAGGATGTCCGCGATCGGTTCGTCGATCTCGTCGAACTGCGTCCGGATCGCGCCGAAGTTGTCGACCAGCAGCACGACGTCCGCGCAGGGCAGCTCGGGAACCTCGCCCGCGCCGTGCAGTTCGCGCAGGGTCTCCATCGTGTCGATCCCGCGGTCGCGGAACACGCGTTCGCGGTGGTCGATCATCCCCCGGATCTCCTCGAGCGTTCGCCGCAGCCGGTTCCGGTCGGTACGGATCGCAATCCCTCCGACATGCGGCAGATCACGCAACGGCTGCAACCCGCCGCCGGCCAGGTCGAGTCCGTAGATCGCCACCTCGGCCGGGGTGTGGCTGTGGGCGAGCGCGGTCACGATTGTCCGGATCGTGGTGGTCTTGCCGGACTGCGGACCGCCGATCAGCGCGCAGTGCCCGCCGGCAGCGGTCAGGTCGAGCCGCAGCACTTCCTGCCGCTGCCTGCGCGGGTCGTCGAGCACCCCGATCGGCGGTGCCAGCTGCGGCGACCCGGCCGGGAACTGCAAACCTCGCGGACCTGGCCGCGGATCACCCGCGAGCTGGTCCAGCGTGCAGGCCACCGGCAGCGGCGGCAGCCAGATCTGATTCACCTTCTTGGCCGCCGGTTTGACCTGGCCGACGAACATGTCGAGCACTGTCGGGCCGGTCGTTCGCTCGGTGGCGCCGTCCTCGTCGTCGGTCGCCGGCGCGAGCCCTCCGAGGTCCTGCTGGTATGGCGTCAGCAGGTACGGCCGGACCACCGGGCCCGGTTTCTCCGGCTCGCGGTTGATCCGGCCGGTGTACGGTCCGGAGACGTACGCCGCCTTGAACCGCTGGTACACCGACACGTCCACCTTGAGGTAGCCGAACCCCGGCAGCGGCGGCAGGTGGAAGGCGTCGGTGGTGTCGAGCACCGAACGGCTCTCGTCCTCGGAGAACGTGCGAAGCCCCAGCCGGTACGACAGGTAGGTCTCCAGCCCGCGCAACTGTCCGCTCTCGATCCGCTGGCTGGACAGCAGCAGATGGACGCCGATCGACCGCCCGATCCGGCCGATCGACAAGAACAGGTCGATGAAGTCCGGCCGTACGGTCAGCAGTTCGCCGAACTCGTCGATGATCACGAACAGGTGCGGCAGCGGATCCAGTTCGGGCCGCTGCTGGCGGAGCAGGCGGTAATCGGTGATGTTCGCGATGTTCCCGGCATCCCGCAGTACCCGCTGCCGGCGCTGGACCTCACCGGACAGGCTGGCGTACGCCCGTTCGGTCATGGTCGGGTCGTCGACCAGGTTCGTGATGATCCCGGCAACATGCGGTACGCCCTCGAACGGGGCGAACGTCGCGCCGCCCTTGTAGTCGATGAGGACCATCGCCAGGTCCTCCGGGCTGTGCGTGGCGAGCAGGCCGAGTACCAGCGTGCGCAGCAGCTCGGACTTCCCGGACCCGGTCGCGCCGACGCACAGACCGTGCGGGCCCATCCCGAGCTGGGCGGACTCTTTCAGGTCCAGCATCACCGGGGCGCCGGCCTGGTCGAGACCGATCGGAACCCGCAGGAAATTGCGCTCGTTGCGGGCGGACCACATCCGCGCCCGGTCGAGGTGGCCCGGGTCGTCGATGCCGAGCATGCCCATCACGTCGATATCGGACGTGTACGCGTCCTCCTCGGCGGACTCCTTCGACAGCCGCAGCGGCGCCAGCCTGCGGGCGATCCCCTCGGCGACGGCAGCCGTCGTACGGTCGGGCTGGCCGGTGGCGACCAGCGGCTGACCGCTCCGGAGATCCTCGACCACCACCTCGTCACCCTGGACCGAGATCCGGACCGCGACGTTGCTGGGTTCCTGGGTTCGATCGGCGACCAGGTGCAGAACAGTCAGACCGAGTGCCGGAGTGTCATGGCTCTCGCCCTGTGCGCGCACCTCGGCACTGACCTGCCCGTAGGTGTCGTGGAGCACCAGGAGACGCTGGGTCAACCGTCGGCTGTCCTGCTGCCCCATCGACCCGCGCCGGGCCTCACTCGCCCACTTCGTCCGCTCCGCCAGATCGTCCGCGATCAGGCCTGCCAGCTCGGCCGGTGACGGCGCGATCCTGCGGAACGGGTGCGGGCCGTCCTGACGCTCCGGATCCAGCACATGCGGCAACCAGCTCAGCCACTGCCAGTCCTGCATCGCCGCGGGCGGGAAACACGCCGCCAGCTCGACATCCTCCGGCGCGTGGAACACCGCCAGCTGCAGCAGGAGCGACCGGGCCACATTCACCACGCCGTCCCGATCGCCGACGATGCTGACGTTGCCGACCTGGTCCATCGGCACCGTGAGGGGCATCTCCGGCATCAGCGCGAAACGGCGTACGACGGCCTGCGCTTCCGCCATCATGAACGGATCGGGCGGATCCATGGTCGCGCCCGGGTTCTGCGCCACGGTCGCCGGACCGACCGGGATCCGGCCGGTACCGCAGCGGACCTTGAGGAAATCCGAGTCGGTACGGCGGCGTTCCCAGAGCCGCGCCGGGTCACGTGCGCAGTCGACCAACGCATCGCTCGGCGGGTCCAGAAGACCGGCCTCGGACCGTACCGTCCGCTCGGTCTTGGCGAACTCGTCGCGCAGGCGTTCCAGGTAGTCGAGGTACCGCTCGCGCTGCTTCCGCCGGTCCCGGCCGGCGCGACCGCGCTGCGACATCGCCGACCCGAGAACGCCCGCGAGCGTGGCCACGAGCATCGCCGCGCCCACCACCATGAACAAGGTGCTCCGCGTCACCGCCATCATGCCGACCGAGCCGAGGACGCCGGTGATCGGCAGCAGGGCCTGCATCGGCCCGCCACCACCGCCGGCCTGGCCGAGCGTCGGCGGCGCCTCGATCACCTTCGGCGGCTGCTCGCCGAGATGCCGGGTGCTCCGCGCCGGGCGGTGCACGAGGGTAGACACGGGGATCTCCTTCCGGGGACTGCTGGCGCTCAGCGCGTTCTGGACGGACTCGCCGTCGGACGTTTGGTGGTTGATGTTGCTGTTGGTGACGGGCTCGGGGCCACGGTTTGGGTCGGCTGGTTCTGTTGCTTCTCCTTGGCCAGTTCGCGATCGATGAACGACCAGCCGACGCACCCGGCGCAGATCACCGCGGCCAGCGCGACACTGGCGAACAACTTGCCGACGCCCTCGTCCAGGCTGTGCCGGGCCCGGTCGGCCCCGAACAGCGCGGCGTCCCGCAGCCGCTGCCGCCGTACGCTCACGGACTCGATGATCTGGTTGTTGTACTCCCGTGGCACGGTCCGTCACCCCGTCCCGCCGGCCGCGGCCAGCGCTTCGTCGACGGACATCCGGCTCGGGTGGAACTCGTACACCACCGCCTCGCCGACCAGGAACATCGTGTCGGTGATTCCAGGCATCTCGAACAACCACCAGTCCCCGACGTCGCGCCGGCGCCAGGTCGCCAGGTCGGCCGGGGTCACTGTCACCGGCCCCTGGGCGGTCAGCCAGGCGGCGAGCTCGGTCGCTGCCTCGGCCCCGGGATCCGTGTGCTCCAACCCGCGTTCGGCCGCATAGACCTTCAGTTGCTCTTCGTACGGCGTCGCGCTGCCGAGCATCCACGTGTCGCGGGTCGACTTCACCACCACGATCGGGCCGCCGCCCAGGGGTGGATGTCCCTCACCGGTGTCGAACCACTGCGCCGTCGACCAGGCAAACACCCAGGCCCAGCCGACATCCGCCACGTGCTCGTCATCGGTTGCCAATCGCAACGGTTCACCCGGCGGCTCGATGCTCTCCAGGAACGTCGCCGCCGCTGCGCGCGCGTCGGTCAGCCTCATGTCAACCCCGCCGTCCTTCGTTGCTTCCGTAGTTCGTCCGCAGGAACTTGAGCCCGCCGCTGAACCGCTCCAGCCGCGCCCAGGTGCGATGTTGCGGGTCGACGAAGTACACCCGACCGTGCCGGTTGACCACCAGGAACACGTGGCCTGACGTCGGAACCCCCAGGAACGAGCGGATACCCGCCACCGCTCCACGGGCTCCGTCGCCGGCCAGGTAGATCTCCCGGGCGACCTCGCGAAAGTCCCGGACTGTGCGGAACCTCGCGGACGGCAGACCGATCCGCTCCGGCATGCGCTCCGTGTAGTGACCGCCGAGTTCGTCCGGGTCGGCCATCACCGCCGACGACGGGTGGCCCCGCAAGGTCAGCTCGGCCGCGATGACCGAGCCCTCACAGTTCGTCCAGCTGGATCTCCGCGGCAGCCCCGGTCGATCCGGATTCACGTCGACGAGCTCCGGGAACAGCTTCGCGAAGTCCTTGCGCCGAGCGTTCCGTTCATGGACCTGGGGAATCGGACGACCGTCGTCGGGCGGCAGTTCGCGGATCGGCGTCGGCGTGACCCTGTCCCCGAACCTCTCGACCGGGCCATCCAGCGGCAGGAGCACGGCGCTACCGGTGTGGTCGAAGACAGCACGCCCGACGTGCCCGACCGTACGGCCGGTCCGCGGATCCACGATCTCGTACAGCACCCTCAGCCGGCCCGGTCCGGCGCCGGGTTGCGACGGCGCGAACTCGGCGCGGACCTCGTACCCGGAACCGATCCACCGATCCCACTCGTCGCCCATCCGCTGCCAGGCCTCCGCGTTCACCTCCGCCTCCGGCGGGACCAGGCGGTCCACGACGTCCGCCGGGATGTGCCGGCCCCGGGCATCGGGACCGACCGCCTCGCGCGCCGTCAGCAGCACCACGGGCGAGCCGCCGTCCGACGTCGCGGCCCGGAAGTCGTTCCGCCCCAGTCGTCCGATCTCACCGGAAGTTGCCTCTGGCAACTTGTCGGCCTCGTGACCGGGCGCTCCGATGGGATCGCCGGACTGCGGGGTGCGTCCGGGGTCGACCGGGTGGTCGGCGCGCGGATAGCGGAAGTCGATCAGATCCGCCTCGGCGGGTAGCGGCCGGAGTTCGCCCCAGCGCCCGTCCGGACCCGGCGTCAGCCACCGCCCGTCCGGGCGCCGCATCGCCACCTCGGCTCCGCGAATCGCCTGCGTCCGCGGCGGCCACGGACCGGTGACCGGCGCGTGTCCGTCGTACAACCGCTGGTTCGCGTCCCACCACCGCAGCCGCCCGCGTCGGTCGATGAACCCGCCGAACGCGTGGCTGCTGCCGTCGTACCAATCGACGCCCACGTACGCCACGGTCCCTGGCGGGCTCCCCCGCATCGACCGCTCCAGTCGCGCGTACGTGTCAGCGGTGAAAGCGTCCGGGGTGCCGAGCGCCGGGTCATACTCGCGCCACGCCGGCCGGCCGCCGAACCACTCCCAGATCTCCGCACGGGACTCCCCCGTTCGGAACGCGTTGCCCGCGGCCAGCCGCGGCTCCTTGCCGAACAGGATGTTGAGGAAGGCCCGGAGCCGTTCGGCACAGGCAGTCCGCGTCGAGAGGTCCTCGTCCGACCCGGCGTCGAGCTTCGATCCCCAATCGTCAACGGTGTCGATCCGATCGAGCCGATCATCCGGTACGGCGTCGGCCAGCCGCCGCTGCTTGACCCCGTCCGAGTCCGGGTTCTCCCACAACACCGGCCGAACTCCCGATCGCGGTTCTCCCGGCGCTCCGGTCCGCTGCTTGTCCGACCGCAACGACTCGATCAACTTCTCATCACCGGCCCGCCACTTGGCAGCTCGCTGAATGTCCGGCTCGCCCCGCCGCTCCCCGGAGTCCCCTCCACGGTCGTCACGCCGCCCAGCCCTGTCCGCACCGTCCGCACGCCCCTGCGAACGCCGCCCCTCGTCTTCCCCCAGCAGCCGACGCCCAATCGCCCCCAGGTCCCCGCCATCACCCGACCGCCCAACAGGCTCACGCCGCTCCGCCTGCTCACGCCCCCGCGGACGCTCAGCCTCCTCCGACTGACGCGCACGGTCGGGCCGACCGTCGTCGGTTGGACGTGTGCTTGAGTCGTCGTCGCCCGAGAGCCTGCGTCCGATCTCCTCCAGTCCCCCGGTGTCTTCCTCATGTCCCAAGTGCTCGCCGTCCACCGGCCGTTCGTCCACGCCGTGCGTACCATCCGCGTCGTCCCGCGGCGTGCGGTCGTGCTCGCCGCGTCCGCTACCGCTCGGGCCGTCGTGGTCGGGCGTCCCAGACGCGACCGCCTCGGCGAACTCCTTGGTGGCGCCCTTGGCCGACTTCACCGCAGACTCCGCGACGACCACATGTCCGCCAGCGGCTGCACCCGCAGCACTCGATTGGCTGGCGCCCGCCGGGTCGGCGTGAGTTTGGGTGGGGGCGTGGCCGACTGTGCCGCCTTCCTGGACTACGTGTACTGGGGGGCGGTCTCCTTCGGGTAGGTGGTGGGTGATTTCTGTTGCGGAGCGGTTCGGCAGGCCCTCCGTCGGCACGCGGCCGTGTTCCGTCCCGAGAGCCCTGCCGAGCGCCGTACCGGCGTCTCCAGGCAACCGGCCGCGGATGTCCAGACCGCTCCGGGACGCGTGCCGGACCAGCTCGCGTACGCCGGCCTCCACCGAACCGGGCGTCGGCGTTCCGCCGAGCCGGAGGCCCTCGATCTCCACGTGCGTTGGCGTGTCCCGGATCGTCAGCACCGACGTCGGGCGGCCGTGCCGGTCGTACGAGACGAAGGTCCGGCCCTTCGACGGCACGTTGACGCCGTCGCCGTCGCCGAGATCGACGTGCGCGTCGGTCGTGGTGTCGTTCTCGACGACCTCGACGCGGCCGCCCGCGCGGCGGAACTCGTCGGCCGCGTGCGACAGCCGGTGCGCGGTCGCGCCCGGATCGATCCCGGACGGCGAACCCGCCGTACGGCGCGCGTGCAGGTCCGCGAAGTCCCGGCGTACCAGATCCAGCGTCTCGCGGTCGAACATCGACTCCGCCTGCCGCGCGATCTGCTGAACGTCGGACGGCGACCACTCGGACAGGCCGCTGCCGGGGAACCGGTCGGTACGGCGGCCGATCTTGTGGTGGAAGTCGTGGGCGTCGGCGAGCGGCATCTCCGACGTGACCGCCAGGCCGCCGTTGTCAGCCGCATAGCGCGCGACGAAGTGCTCGACCGCGGTCGCCGCGCCGCGCGTACCGTTGTGGGCGCTGCCTAGTTTGCTCAGCTGCACTTCACCGTGCCGTACGTCGAGCGAGATCGCCGACGCGATCCGGCCGCCGACGCTGGCGACCACTACGTGCGGATGCGATCCGTCGAGGGCCTCGGACAGGTACTCGCGGCCCTTGCTCTGACGCTCTGTCAGGTTGCCGGAGGCCAGTTCGCGGCGGGCCTGTTCGGCGAACGCCTCGTACCGCGGGCTTCCGCTATCCAGCAACTCGACCTTGGCGCCCGGGTGCTGGTAGAACCTCCGCACCCGCTCACCGATGAACCGCACCGCACTGTCGGGCACACCGTCCCCGACGTTGCGCTCAATGCTTTGGTCGCCATCGTGGTCGACGGTCCGGTGGCCTTGGTGGTCGGCGTTCCGGTCGCCTTCGTGGTCGCGGTGGTGCGGGTCGTTCGTCGGCGACCCGCTCTGCCCGGCGCGAGCCAACCGCCCGGTGTCGGCACCGGCCGCCGCAGCAACCGGAGCAAACGGAGCAGGCTCAGGATGCGCACGCTTCCCCGGCTCCGACGCGTGGTCCGGCCGATCCGCGTGCTCCGGCCGATCCGTGTGGTCCGGCTGGGTCGGTCGATCGGTGTGGTCCGTGCGGGTCGGTCGGTCGGTGCGGTCCGGGCGGGCGGGACGGTCCGGGTGGTCCGGGCGTTGGTGTTCGCGGGTGGTGGGGGTTTCGGGGCGGCGTTTGGTTCGGTTGGGTTTGGTGTCGTCGTTCGAGTGGGTGGGGTCCGAGCTGTCGCCGGGGCGGGTGGACGGTACGTCGCTGCCGTGGCGGGTGCCCGATCCGGGTGGGTCGACTCTGCCGGTGGGGATTGGGGTCGGGCTGCCGATCGGGGTCGGCGTACGCTCGCGGCCGGGCGACTCGGGCGTGCGGGTCTGCTCGGGCCTGCCGGTTTGCTCGGGCCTGCCGGTTTGCTCGGGCCTGCCGGTTTGCTCGGGGGTGCCGGTTTGCTCGGGGGTGCCGGTTTGCTCGGGGGTGCCGGGCTGCTCGGGTTCGCCGGGCCGGCGCGGTTCGTTCGGGCGGCGGCGTTCCGGCTCGTGGCGGCCGTCGGGCCGTTCCTTCGAGTCGACCCGGCCTGGGTCGCCGGTGTGGCGCGGATCCACCGTCTGCCGCGGATCAACCGGGTGACGGGGATCGACTGGGTTACGCGGGTCAACCGGCTGGCGCGGGTCAACCGGGTGCCGTGAGTCCACCGGCTGACGCGGCTCCACCTTCTCCCGCGAATCGACCGGCTGGCGCGGCTCCACCTTCTCCCGCGGGTCAACCGGGTTGCGCGGATCACCTGGGTTGCGAGGGTCGACGGGGTGGCGCGGGTCGATGGTCTGGCGGGGGTCGACGGTCTGGCGCGGGTCGACGAGTTGGCGGGGGTCGACCGTCACGCGTGGGTCGATCGGGTGGCGCGGGTCGACTGGGTGGCGCGGATCCACCGGGTTGCGCGGGTCGACGGGGTGCCGCGGGTCGATGGTCTGGCGCGGATCGATCGGGTGGCGCGGGTCGACCGTCTGACGTGGATCCACCGGGTGACGGGGGTCGATCGGCTCGCGCGGGTCCACCGGATGGCGCGGGTCGACCGGCACACGTGGGTCGATCGTCTGGCGCGGGTCGACCGGGTTGCGGGGATCGATCGGGTTGCGGGGATCGACTGGGTGGGTTGGGTGGTTGGGGTCGGGGATGTGGACTTCGGGTAGTTCGGGGGTGAGGGTTTTGCTGAGGGGGATGCCGCGTTCTATGCGGACTGTCTCGCCGAGGATCGGGATGTGGGAGATGCCTTTCAGGACGTCGCCCAGGACCGGGAGTTTGGTGGCGCCGCGGATCGCGCCGGCGCGGATGTCGGCCTTGAAGTCCAGGTAAGAGCCGGCGTGGTCGGCGATCTTGCCGATCAGCGGCACCTTGCCGGCCAGCCCGGCGACCTTGCCCACCTTCGTCGCGAGCGTCGCCAACTTGCCGACCCCAGGAACGAACCCGAGTACGCCGGCCACCGCGCGCGCCTGGTTGCCGGAGTCCCAGTCCTCGCGGATGTCGTCGATCTGGGAGTTGAACCGGGCATCCATATCCTTGCCGAAGCTCTCCGGCGTGACGAGATCGATCGCGTCGCCGACCCCCGGAATGGCGTGCAGCAGCGACACGAAATCCAGCGCGGCCTCGCCCCAGGCGTCGAACGTCTGGTACATGTCGGCCGGCGGATGCCCGAACATCGACTCGACGCCCAACTCGCGGGCGACCCACTGGATGCCGAACATCACCGTCAGCGCGTCCACCACGTCGACCGCGAAGTCGCCGACGTCCATGATCCAGGGCTTGTCCCACTCCTCGTACCCGCCCCACGCCGGGTAGACCGGGTCCTCGTTGTGGACGAGCACCTTGGGGCCGACCCGCATCGGCATACCGGGCTGCCAGTTCCGGTCGAACGTCTCCGGGTTCCAGCCCGCGCCGCCGTACACCGCCTCGATCCTGTTGGCGCACCGGACCTGACACTCGAGGATCGCGAGGACGAGGTTGCTCATCGTCTCGCCCAACCGGTTGTTGTCGGCAATGATGCCCTCATGGTCGTTCCAGTCCTCGCCGTCGGCGGTGACCTCCCGCTCGATCACGTCGAGGAACGTGTACGCCTCCTGCTTGACGCGCTCGAGCCGGTCGTGCAGCGGCCGGACCTCCCGCACGTAGGACTGGATCGCGTCGCCGACGTCTGTGATCGCATTCCCGACCCGGGCACATTCGTTGTACGCCGGGTTGATCGTGCACATCAGCTGGTACGCCTCCGGCGCGACGTACACGCCCTGCAACTGCCAGAAGCTCCGGCTGACCGCCGCGCCGGTGTCGGTGATGAACTGCCCGACGTCCGACAGGTTCCTGCCGTTGGACTCGACGTAATCGAGGTTGCCGGGGATCAGGTCCGGCAGACCGTCGGGGTTGACCAGTGGCATCAGGCCGCTCCGCCCGGGGTCGTGCCGGAGTCCACCGTCGACTTGCCCCCGGTACCGGTGTACGGCTCGGTCGGGCCCTCTTCTTCCCCGCCGATACGGTCGAGCTTGTCGGACCTCTCGATCTTGCCGTGCCCCGTGGAGGGAGCCTCGGGCTCCGGGCGCTCGGCCTCCCGCGTCTTCATCTGCTCCTCCGACTTGCGTTCGGCGACCTCGTGCTCGCGGTCGAACACGCCGTTCGCGTTCCGCGCCGCGGTCAGCGCCATCTCCTGATGCCCTTCCAGGTAGGCGATCGTGGCGTCCTTGGCCCCGGTCATCGACGCGATGATCTGCGCCGCGATCGCGTTGAACGACCCGTTGTAGGCGATCGCGAACCCGTTCAGCGCGTCGGCGATCATGCCGCCGGCGTTACCGGCCGCGCCCTGCAGGTACGAGGTGTAGTTCCCGGCGTACGTCTCGAGCTTCAGAGCCTCGTCGTACGTCGCCTGCAGTACCCGGCTGACCCCTTCCGGGTCGATGTCCCAGTCCGTCATGGCCCCTCGGTCAGTGCGGGATCTGGTTGACGGCGGAGCTGGCCTTCTTCAGCGCGGCCTCCGCGGTCCGGTCGTTGGCCTGCAACGTGTCGGTCAGCAGCTTGATGATCGCCCGGACGTCCTCGGCCGCCTTGCTGAACTGCGACTCGATCCCGCGGTACTCCTCGGTCACGTTCGTCATCGACGCGTCGGACAGCAGCGCCTGCACGGACCGCTCGTGCTGTCCGATCAGCGAGTTGATCTGACCCGACAGCTGCGTGATCCGGGTCTGTACCTCTTCGGAGGCGCCGATGTCGTAACTGTTGCGCTCGTTCATGTCCCCAAGCTCTCCTCGATGCGTGCGTCAGCGGCCGCTGAACCGGCGGGCGGCGTCGGACTGACCCTCGGCGCTGCCCATGTTCTGCTTGGCCGTGGTCACCTGCTCGTTCTGCGCGGTGTTCATCGCGCTCCCGACGCCGCTCTGGCCGACGGCCAGGTGCGCCATCCCCGCGTTCAGGCTCGCGGCGATGCCGTCGACGTTCTGCTTGAAGGCGTCGAACTGCTTCTTGCCCTCACCGCCGAACTTGCCCTCCAGCGGCGCGGCGGCGTCGACGAGCTGCTTGACCAGTCCGCCCAGGTCCTGCGCTCGCCCGGCGGTGCCCTTGGCCGCCTGGTCGAACGCTCCCTGACTCATGTCCCATCGCTGACCAGCCATTTCTCGGTGCCTCCTGAGCCCGTTCGGCGTTCACAGTCGACTCAGGGTTCCCGATCCCGCTTTCAAATCGCTTTCATCGAGCACGCGGCCAGTTGCCCGGCCGGGGTTCCAACCGCACAGGCATGCTCTTTCCTGCTCTGGAAAGTTGCTGGGCTTGACTCCTTGGCGATCCGCTCCGTGACCATCCATCACCGGCAGTGACTGACCCTGGACGCGATCATGCTGCTGCGGAAGCGGAGCCGAGCCGAGCCGAGCCTCCAGCCGGCCGAGGCCGAGTCGACTCAGACGATCCGCGGCCCGGCGAGGCGACCCCGTCTCCGCCGTCCGATCCGGCTCGGGGTTCGGCCGGCCCGGCGCGGGTCAGATCGTGGCGGAGGGCGAGCCAGTGTGGTCAGATCGTGGCGAAGGACGGCGGGCCGGTGTCGGCGTCGTTTGTGGTGCGCTCGCCCCAGACCGCGAACCGGGCGGCTTCCGCCCGCGTCGACTCGTCGGCCTGCCAGCGGCTGGCCCGGACGCCCGATGCGCCGGCTGCTGGTACGGCGGGCGTGTCGGTTTCACCCCACGGATCGTCTGCTGGGGTTGAGGATCGGGGTGCCGGGTCGCCGTCCGATGGACCCGAGGGTATGAGACGTTCACCCGGCGGCTGGTGTGCCCGGGATGCGTTGTCCGATGGACCCGACGGCGTGAGACGTTCGCCCGATGGCTGGTGTGCCCGGGATGGGTTGTCCGGTGGACCCGACTGCGCGGGACACTCTCCTGGCGGCTCGGGTGTCCGGGGTGTGTGGGCTGGTGGTTTGTGTGGAGGGTGGGGTGGTGGGTCGGCCCAGGTGGGTCTGGCGACGTGGACTTGGCCGTTGGTGATGGTGACGGTCCAGTGGCCGTGGTGCAGGTCGGTGTGGTGGCGGCGGCACAAGAGCACGAGGTTGGAGATCTTCGTTTCACCTCCGTCGATCCACGAGATCACATGATGCGCATCGCACATCACCGGTGGCGCTCCGCAGATGACGCAGCCGCGGTCGCGGGTGTTCAGCGCACGGCGCATCGCCCGGGTGACCAGTCGTTCGCAGCGGCCGACGTCCAAGGGTTCGGAGTTCGAGCCGAGCACGACCGGGATCACCTTGGCGTCACACGCCAGCCGCCGGATCGTCGCCGCGGACAGCCCGTTGCTGTACACGGTCTGCCCGATCGCGTCCGCGGTCGCCGCCTTCAAGTCCTCGAAGTCGATGGTGACCGTCAGATTCGCCTTCGCCCCGAACCCAGGCACCACATCACCACACACACCGCCCACACCACCACCCGAGCCAGCGACCACTCCAGGCTGGTGGCCGGTCGCCAGCGAATCGTCCTCCGTAGAACCGGTCGCCGTAGAACCGGTCACCGTAGAACCGGTCGCCGTAGAACCCGTCCCGGTCGAGTCGTCCTCCAGGGTGCTGGTCTCCGGGGTGCTGGGCTTCGTGGGGTTGGCTGGTTTGCTGGTAGGGCGCGGCATCGTGGGAGACGGGGTGCCTGCGTCGAGGGCGGTCGCGGCCAGGGTCAGGGTGGTGGTGAGGGCGTCGGCTTGGCGCTTCTCGCGGGAGCGCGGGTCAGGCTCGCCGTCGAGGGTCTTGTGCGGGCGGGCGCCGGTGGTGATCAGGGTGCGGAAGAGTTCGGCGTTGTCGTTGGCCAGGTACCCGGTGAACTTCACGCCGTGGTCGGCAGCTTTGAGGGTGAGGGTTTCGCGGGCGGCGGCTTTGTGTTCGTCGGGTTCGGGGCCGTCGGTGTCGAGGATGTCGCGAGACTGCTCGGCGGCCTTGCGCAGATCGGCGGGGGCCAGGTGGCGGGCGAGGCGGACGAGTTCTTGTTCGGCGAAGTCGAGGTCGGCGACCGGGACGGTGGTCGGGACC
>NZ_SJKA01000011.1 GCF_004331435.1 Kribbella sindirgiensis | reverse complement strand
CTCATCAACACTCAACACCAACTCGGCCTTCGGCCGCCCAGTCCTAGGCATACAACCCACCCTAGACTTATGTTGCGAATTTCAGAAGCAGGACACTAGTGTCCTGCACCGCAAGTTCGCGTCATCAGTCAATCCCGATGCAATCGCGGCTCGGCCGGCGCGGCCCGCAGCCCCCGACCGGCACGTTCGGTCCGCAGACCTCCCCAAACCGGTTCGGGGAGGTCCGTGGACGGAACCGGGGAGCTCTACAGCCCATTTCGGGAGGGTAAACCTCCCCAAAGCCCCGTCGCGGCGCGGCGCGGCGCGGCGCGGCGCAGACACCTTCTAGCCGAAGACGTCTCGGATCATCTCGAGGTAGCCGTGGCCGTGGTGGGTGTCGGGGAGCAACGCCGAGCCCTCCGTCCACTCGTTCCACGCGTTGACGGTGACGATCGGATGCGGCTGGCCGTGGCGTTCGAGGAACGACTTGGCCAGCAGCAGCCCGTCCCTGAACTCCTCGGGCGAGGGATCGAACGTCGTCGTCCACGGATAGCGCCCGCGCTCGAACGCGCGGTTCTGGTCGGTGCGCGGGGACGCGTCCCACCCGACGGTCACGTTCGGGTAGAACGGTACGTCGAGTTCCGCGACGTACCGCTCGTACTCCGCGAACGCCGCGGCGCGCAGCGGCCCGATCTCGGCGCGCGGGAACTCGAACCCGCCGAGATCGGCGTGATGCACCCAGACGTACGACGTGGCCGACCGGAAGCCGAGCCTCCGCACCAGACCGGCCGGCGAGTCGAGCGTGATCGCTGTCGGCAGTACGCCGATACCCCAGACCACCGCATCCAGGTGGAGACCTTCGAAGCCCGCCTGGCGGGTCTGCTCGTCGAACCATGCCAAGGCATCCACGGTCTCCGGCACTCCGCCCAGGCCGGCGATGAGGCTGCCGAGTTCATAGATCGACAGCCACGGCCGGCCGTCGACGGTCAGGTAGTTCGGGCGCACGAAGTACCGGTCGATGACGTGCCTGGCCAGCTTCTCGAAGACGGCGCGATCGATCGCGCCGTTCTTCAGCCGCCGGGGTGAGTCGTTCGACGGGTCGTCGTGGGGGAAGATGTCGACGAGCTCGTGGTTCGCCCACATCAGCGCGAACTTCACGTCGTTGGTGTTCCGCGCGGCGAGCAGGCCGTCGTCGAGAGCGGCCTGCAGATACGGCCCGTCGTCGTACCAGTAGTAGTCGACCAGGAAGCCGTCGACGCCGTACTGCGCGGCAAGCCGGATCTGCCGTTCCGCCGCGGTCGGTGTGGCCTCGTCGAACGAGCCGTCGATCGGCCGGCGCGGTTGCCGGTGCCCCTCGAACCGTGGCCTCGCGGCTTCGAGCAGCGTCCACTCGTCCCAGTCCTCGCCGAACCACTGCGCGTTCCGCGGATCGCGGTGCCAATCCGGGAAGTAGTACGCGAGAACCTGGGGTCGATCCATCAATCAATCATTTCATTCGCCGGCGGAGGTGGATCGGCGGGTGCCCGGCGCAACTTTCCGGTCCCGCGAGGCATCGAGTAAGCAGAAGCGTTACTGCGTAGTGTGACCCGAGGGGCTGGCAATGTCCGGTCGATTGAGCATGGCGATGATCAGCCGGACGCTGACCTACGACACCTTCCTCGCCAACACCCGCGGCGGCGCGCCCCGGTACGGAACGATGCTGGTCGGCATCGACAAGGACACCCAGTCCGCCTACGCGTACGCCGTCGGGCACGCGAACGGCACGGCCACCGTGATCAAGGGGCTCGGCAAAGTGCCGGCCACGTTCGCCGATCCGGTGTACTTCCGGCGCCAGGCCCGTCAGGGCGACGCCCAGATGCTGTTCGGAGAATGAGGATTGTCATGTCCGTTCGACTGAGTACTGCCCGCTGGGCAGTCGCCACCGCGCTCCTCCTGACGGGGACCGTTCCTGGCATCGCATCCGCGAAGACTACAACTGGTACGGCCGCCTCCGCGGCCTGTCGCACTGCCCCGGGATCTGTGACAGCCGGCGGCGACCACACGCGCACGATCGTGACGGCCACGTCGCCGCCGACGGTGACGCCGACCCCTGTTTACACCGACATCTACCCTGACGGCCAGGTTCGGCTGAGCGGGTCCCTCGAGAACGATCCGGACATCACCGGTACCGGCGGGCGGTTCTCCGGTTACGTGGTGATGGGCTCGACGATGTACGGCAGCGGCTATCTGCTGACGGAGGACGGCGAGGTCGACCGGCCGACGATCGGACTCAGCCGGGTGGGCGGCGGCTGGGGTGACGCGACCTTCTTCGACTCGACCACGTACGCGAAGTACGGGGATCCCCTGGTCTTCACCTCGAAGTACTCACTGCGCAGCAACGGCACCCTCACGCGGTGGGACGACCGCTCCGGGACGGTCTGGGGCAACAAGCAGACCGCGACCGGGTTCGCCGCGGTCAAGACGATGGCGCTGATCAGCCAGACCCCGACGTACGACACGTTCCTGGCGAACACCAGGGGCGGCGCGCTCTACACGATCCGGATCCCCCGGACCTCACCGATGAAACCGATCGTCAAGCTCGTCCGCTCCTCGACCTGGCAGGGCTTCGAGGCGATGGTGATCGAGAAGTGCGGCATCTACGGAACGCTGCTGCTCGGCATCGACAAGGACACCGGGTCCGGCTATCTGTACGCTGTTGGTCACGCCAACGGAACCGCCACCGTCATCAAGGGGCTCGGCAAGGTCCCGGCGACGTTCGCCGACCCCGTCTACTTCCGCCACGTCCTCCGCCCGGGGGACAATCAGATGCTGTTCGGGGAGTGAGATCCATGTCGGGACGACTCGGGACTGCGGGGCGGGTGGCTGCTGCTGCCGCACTGGTGACCGGAGTGCTGGCAGTGGCTCCGGGAGAGGCACTGGCCGCTGACACCACCGCCACCGCGGCCTGCAAGCTGGAGGTCGGGTCGGTGACCGCCGGTGGCGATCACACGGACAGGGTGATCACTGCCGGCTCGCCGGCAACGGTGCAGCAGAAGCCGAGCTACCCCGATCTCTACCCTGAAGGCCTGCCCAGGTTGAGCAGTCTGTTCTTCAACGACCCCGTCGTGCAGGGTTTCGGCGGCGCGTACGCCGGCCACGTGGTGATCGGCTCGGGCCTGTACAGCAGCACCTACTTCCTCACGGAAGCCGGCGAGGTCGACCGAACGCAGTCGCACAACTTCCGGATCGGTGGCGGCTGGGGTGACGCCACCTTCCTCGAGACGAGCTACCCGAAAGATCCAGACCCCTGGGCACTGGTCAACCACTACTCGCTGCGCAGCAACGGCACGATCACCCGCTGGGACGACAAGGGCGGGTTCGGTTGGACCAACCCACAGTCCGCGGGTGGGTTCGCGGCGGTGAAGACGATGACACTGCTCAGCCAGACCGCGACGTACGACACCTTCCTGGCCACCACCCGGGGCGGGGCCCTCTACACGATCCGGCTCCCGCTGGCCTCGCCGATGAAACCGATCGTGAAGCGGGTCCGCAGCGCGACCTGGCAAGGCTTCGAGACGCTGATCGCCGAGAAGTGCGGCCAGTACGGCACGCTGCTGCTCGGGATCGACAAGGACACCGGGTCCGGCTACCTGTACGCCGTTGGTCACGCCAACGGTGCCGCCACCGTCATCAACGGTCTCGGCAAGGTTCCGGCGACGTTCGCCGACCCGGTCTCCTTCCGCCGCGTCCTGCAGCCCGGCGACCAGCCGTTGCTGTTCGGTGAGTAGCCGCACGCATGATGTCGCGGGGCGCGGGCACCGACAAGGAGGAACGTACTTCGATTTACTGAGGGTGGCGAGATGGTACTGGATCCGGTGGACAGCCTTGGTACGGCGATGACCAAGGTGGCTGCCACGATGCACGCGCCGGTCGACATGCCGGCGACGTTGCAGGCGATCACTCGCGCCACCGTCGACACGCTGCCGAACGTGGACTACGTGAGCATTTCGCTGACCCGCGACGACGGCCAGATCGTCACGGTCGCCCCGACAGCGCCGCTGGCGGCCGAGGCCGACGCGATGCAGTACCAGCTCGGCGAAGGCCCCTGTCTCGAGGCCGCCCTCGACGAGCCGGTGGTCCTGTCCGAGAACCTGGCCCGGGACGCCCGGTGGCCGTCGTACGGACCGACCGCCGCGCGGGCCGGGCTGGGATCGCAGGTCGCGTTCCAGTTCCTGGCCCAGCACGGTCACGTCCGCGGCGCGCTCAACCTGTACTCCGAACAGGCCAGTGCCCTGGATGCCGAGACGATGCAGATCGGCGCTCTGTTCGCCACCCAGGTCGCCATCACGATGGGCTGGGTGCGGCACGAGGAAGACGTGCAGGCCGCGCTGTACACCCGGGAGGAGATCGGCGTGGCGATCGGGATCCTGATGGAGCGCTACACGCTGACGCGCGACGCCGCGTTCAATTTCCTCGTCCGGACCTCCCAGACCGGCAACGTGAAGCTCCGCGAGGTCGCGGCCGGCATCATCGACGAAGCCGGCCGGGCCTCAGGTGCGGGGTAGTTTGCGGGTGTCGATGAGCTGCTGGGCGACGTCGCGCAGCTTCGTGTTGGTGTCCTGCGAGTAACGCTTGAGGATGGCGAACGCGCGGTCGCCGTCGAGTTCGTAGCGTTCCATCAGGATGCCCATGGCCTGGCCGACCAGTTTCCGGGCGTCGACCGCCTGGGCCATCGTCTGCTCGTGCCGGGCGGTGGCCACCGCGACCGATGCGTGCCGCGCGAGGATGTGGGCGATCGCCTCGTCGTCCGGACCGAAACCGTCCGGCTCCGGGGAGTACAACCCGAGGACGCCGAACGACCGCGCGCTGGCGCCGCCGACGGCCAGCGGCACGTCCAGCACACTGCGGACCCCGAGACGAGTCACCTCCGCCGCCCAGGTCGGCCAACGGACATCCGCCGCGGTGTCGCGGACCAGCACGACGGCCTGCCGGTTCATCGACTCGATCAGCGGGCCGGCTCCCTCGTCGATCTGCAGGTTGTAGATCTCGGCGACGACCGGATCCGTCACGGCCGGAATCTCCGGTCGCCGGCCGCGGTTGTAGAGCGCCACTCCGGAATAGCTGCAGCCCAAGGCTTGCAGCGCGAACTGGACCACCGCGTCGATGGTTTCCTCGACGCCGCCGGCGCTGTGCAACTCGACCGCGAGGCGCGCGAACACATCCGCCGCCTCGTCAACGGTCTCGACCATCCGCAGCCGGGGCTCGTCGGCCCTCTCGTGAGCGTTCAGCTCGAGGGCGTCATCCTCGATCTCGCTCATGCTGCGTCCATACCACCAACGGCCATGGTTCCTCCCAGTCAGCACAAAGTCACCCACCGGCTGCTGACTGCCCAACAGTCGCCGCTACCGAGCTTGCCACGATCCCGACCTCCACACCAGTCCCCTCTCCGACGGCTTCTGCTCGGCAAACGAGTGATTGCGAAAGGGGTGCAGGGGGCACTGGGGCGGTATGGCTCGTACACCGCAGACACGAGCGACGCGTACCGATCGGGCGCCGCAGTTGAGATATGTACGGACGTTCGGTTGTGCTGCGGACCGCTTGTGGAAGCTCATCACCGTCCCGGAGCAACTCAGTGGCTGGCTCGGACCGGCCGTTCTGAGTGACACGCAGTACGGCGGGTTCATGGTCGTCGCCGGCCCGCGGGTCGAACAGACCGGGATCGTGACGGTCTGCGAGCCCCCGCACTACTTCCGGGCTGCCTTCGACGACCCGCCGCACCCGGCGAGCACGGTCCTGGTGGACGTGATTCCGGGGCAGAACGAAGCGCACCTGATCCTGACCCACGGCGGCATCCGCCACAGCCTGCTGGCCGAGTACGACGCGCTGTGGACCGGCGCCTTCGACCGCCTCGCGGAGGTGGCGGGCGTCAGGTGGCAGGCTGGACCGCGCGGGTGAACGTGGTTTCGGCGGCCGGCGCGGCGTAGGAGTGGGCGCGGTCGCTGGCCAGTCGGGCGAACATTCCTGGGGTGAGGGCCCGGCTCGATCTGCGTGAGCATCCGCCGGCTGGCCTACTCTGGACGTCGGCTTGCTCACGTCATGATCGCGACCTCGAGGAGTTGTCTGAATGACCGGCTTGCGTGTGCTCTTTCTCGGTGGGACGGGGATCATCAGCTCGGCCTCCTCGTGGCGGGCCGTTGAGGCGGGGCTCGACCTCACGGTCGTCAACCGGGGGAAGACCTCGACTCGCGCGCTGCCTCCGGAGGCGCGGGTGCTGACCGCCGACGTCGACGACGCATCGGCGTTCGCCGCGGTGGCCGGTGAGGAGTTCGACGTCGTGGTCGATTGGTTGGCGTTCACGCCTGATCAGGTGCGGGCCCGTACCGACGCGCTGCGTGGGCGGGTCGGGCAGTACGTGTTCATCAGCTCCGCGTCGGCGTACCAGACGCCACCGGCGCGGCTGCCGATCACCGAGTCGACGCCGTTGCGCAATCCGTTCTGGCAGTACTCACGGAACAAGATCGCTTGCGAGGATCTGCTCACCGGTCTGTATCGCGAGGAGGGGTATCCGGTCACGATCGTGCGGCCTTCGCATACCTACGACCGGACGCTCGTTCCGTTCGACGGCGGGTGGACGATCGTGGAACGCATGCGACGCGGTCAGCCTGTCGTCGTCCACGGCGACGGCTCCTCGCTCTGGACCCTGACCCACCACCGCGATTTCGCCCGCGGCCTGGTGCCTTTGCTCGGTCATCCCCGGACGCTCGGCGAGGCCTTCCAGATCACCTCCGACGATGTCCTCACCTGGGACCAGATCGCAAACGCACTCGCCGCCGCGGCGGGCGTCACCGCCCAGATCGTCCACGTCCCGTCGGACGCGATCGCCGCAGTCCATCCAGCGTGGGGCGCCGGCCTCCTCGGAGACAAAACCCACTCAGCAGTCTTCGACAACACCAAACTCCGCCAAGTCGTCCCCGACTATGTCGCCACCATCCCCTTCGAGACCGGCGCCCGCGAAATCATCAGTTGGCACGACGAAGACGCCTCCCGCCGACGGGTAGACACCGACATCGACAACGCCATGAACACCCTCATCGCCCGATACACAATCTGACATGGCACGCCACATCATCACGACCGCGAATGCCCCGACTTCGCCGCTCTACAGCCAGGGAGTCAAGGCCGGATCCCACGTGTTCGTCTCAGGCACCGCCGGTATCGACCCGAGCACCGGCAGCCTCGTCGAAAGCACCATCCAGGCTCAGACACGGCAGGCACTGACGAACTGCGAGGCGATCCTCCACGCCGCCGGCGCCAGCCTGGACGACGTCATCGAGGTGGGCGTGCTCCTCGCAAACCCCACCGACTTCACCGGTCTGAACGAGGAATACGCGCGCTGGTTCCCCTCCGAGCCGCCCACGCGGTACGTCGCCAAACTGGGCCCTGAGCTACCCGGGCTACTCGTCTCAATCCGCATGACAGCCTTCACCGAATAACACCGCCCCCGGCACCTCTGCCCGAGCGCAAGGTCGGGGATCGCGGGCCCTTGAACACGTTATTGCGTGCCTCCATCCACCAGTTCCTGTCCACTCCCACCAGAAGCTGTCTCACGGCACCGCGATTCGCCCACCCACGCCTCACGAGAGCCGGGACTACTTCTTTCGCGGAGCGTGGTGGGTGAGTTGTCCTGCGAAGGTTCGGGTGATGCGGGTGGGGTGGGTGATGGCGCTCCCGACGACGACGGCGTACGCGCCGGCGTTCAGGCAAGCCAGGGCGTCGTCGGGGTTGCGGATGCGTCCTTCGGCGATGACCGGGACAGTCAGCTGTGCGACGAGTTCCTTGAGTAGGTCGAGGTCGGGGCCTCGGGTGATGGGACGCTCACCGGTGTAGCCGGCCAGCGTGGTTCCGATGCAGTCGGCGCCTGCCGCGACGCTGTAGAGCGCATCGTCCAGACTGCCGCAGTCGGCCATCACCAGGGCGCCTGCTGCGTGGACGGCGGCCACGGTCGCAGCCAGCGGTTGTCCATCGGGCCGGTCGCGGCGGGTGCCGTCCACGGCCACGATGTCCGCGCCGGCGGTGACACAGTCCAGCGCATCCGTGACCGTAGGCGTGATGAAGACGCCGTCGGCTCCGCGTTTGACCAATCCGATCAGGCAAACGTCGACGAGCGGACGAATAGCCTCCAGATCCTCGATCCCCTGAGCCCGGACACCACCCGCGCCACCAGCGACGACGGATTGCGCGACAGCGGCCATGATGGCTGGGGACCGCATCGGCTCACCGGGATAGGCCTGGCACGACACAACAAGCCGCCCCTCGATCGAGACGAGTCGCGAGTCGATCATCCGCTCATCCTCCCATCACAGAACGCGCCCCTATGGAAAGGACGCCATGAACGCCATGCAGAAGTTCTCCCTCGAGGGCAAGGTCGCTCTGGTCACCGGTGGTAGCCGGGGGCTTGGACGCGCGATGGCCGAGGCGCTCGGCGACGCCGGTGCGGCGGTGGCTGTGTCGGCGCGCACGCTCGCCTCGGCAGAAGCCGCCGCGACCGAACTGCGCGACCTCGGCATTCGCGCGTACGGCGTACAACTCGAGGTGTCCGATGTCGAGGACGTCGAACGTGCGGTCGAGCAGGTGAGTACCGAGTTCGGAGAGATCGACGTGTTGCTCAACAACGCCGGCATCGGTGTCGCCGGCCGGGCGTTCGAGACGCCCGACGACGCCTGGCACGACGTGTTCTCCGTCAACGTCGACGGCGTCTGGTACTGCAGTCGTGCGGTCGGACGCCGGATGGCGCAGCGCGGCGGCGGCACCATCGTCAACGTCGGTTCGATGTCGGCAGAGATCGTCAACCAGCCCCGCTGGCAGGCGTCGTACCTGTCGTCCAAGGCCGCGGTCCATCAACTGACCAAGGCGCTGGCGGCCGAGTGGGCGCCGCACGGGATCCGCGTGAACGCGATGGCGCCGGGCTATTTCCTGACGGAGATGTCACCCGTCGACCAGCCGGAGTTCAAGCAGTGGTGTGTCGATCCCGCCGCCATGAAGCGCTACGGACTGCCGCCGGAGCTCGGGCCGGTGGCGATCTTCCTCGCGAGCGAGGCGTCCAGTTTCATGACCGGCTCTGTCGTCAAGGTCGACGGCGGCTTCACACTGTTCTGATGGTCACCATAGGCATTGTCGGCGCCGGGTTGCGCGGGAGGCTGTTCGCCGAGGCTCTCGAGGGACAGCCGGACGTCACTGTCGTCGGGCTCGCGGAGCCGTCGGTCAAGGTGGCCGAGGAGGCCAGGGCCGCCACGGGTCTACCTGTCACCGCGTCGCACGCCGAGTTGCTCGGGGCCTTCGATCCGGATGCCGTGATCGTGGCGACCCCCGACTTCGCCCATCGCCAGATCGCCGTCGATGTGGCCGAAGCCGGTAAGCACCTGCTGATCGAGAAGCCGGTCGCCACTACCGTGGACGACGCCCGCGCCATAGCCGCCGCGGTCCACCGCGCAGGCGTTCGATGCCTCGTCGGCTTCGAGAACCGCTGGAACCCGCATGTCGTCCAGGCCAAGGCGGCGATCGCGAACCTCGGCAGGCCGATCACGGCGTCGGCCACCCTCAGCAACTCCTTCTTCGTGCCGACCACCATGCTGTCGTGGGCGGCTCAGTCGTCGCCGGCCTGGTTCCTCCTGCCGCATACCCTCGACCTGGTCCTCTGGCTCACCGGCCGGAAGCCCGAGTCGGTCAGCGCGGTGGGATCTCGCGGTGTCCTTGCTGAGCGCGGCATCGACACCTGGGACGTGGTGCACGCCCTGGTCACCTTCGACGACGGATCGACCGCGACACTCTCCTCGGCGTGGACGCTCCCGGACGCCGGGGACGGCATCGTCGACTTCCGGTTCCAGGTGATCGGCACCGGAGGGTCGGTGACAGCGGATCTGTCGCATCAGGGCCTCACGGTGGTGAGCGACAAGCACCGGTCGGTGTGGCCGGTCTCCGGCCGGATCGGGCGATCACAGGTCGGCCCGGCCGTGTGGATGGTGCAGGACTTCGCGGCCGGACTCGTCGACGGCGGCGATCTCGGGCCGGGCATCGACCACGGCGTACTCGTCACCCAGATCATCTGCGCGATCGAAGACTCGATCAGCACCGGCCAGACCGTGCACCTGTCCGCTCCGACTGGTTAGGACACCCTGGATAAACTGGATTCATATGATCTTTTGGGTGGGCGGGCCCGCGGGAGCGGGTAAGACGACGGTCAGTCGGTTGCTGGCGCGGAAGTATGGGTTTGTTCGGTACAGCGTGGATGCGCATGCGCGGGATCATGAGGCGCGGGCGGCCGCGGCGGGCCTTCATGTGTTGGGGAGCGGACCCGGGGATTTCGACCGGCGGCCGATGATCATCGAGGACATCCAGGCGCTACCCGGGGACACGTCGGTCGTTGTCGAAGGCGCCTTTGTCACTCCGGTGATGGCCGGGGTTGGCGAGAACGCCGTGTGGCTGATGCCTTCGCGCGACGAGCAGCTTGCGCGGCTGGAGCGTCGGAACCCCGGCGGCGATCACAAAGGTCTGGTCTGGGGGTGGGAGTTGGTGCGCAGCCAGCTCGACGGGTCCGGCGCACGGGTGATCGTGGTTGACGGTCAGAGTGTCGAGCAGACCGTCGAGGCGGTCGAGCAGGCGTTCGGCTGGGTGGCGCCCTGACACGCTGTCCCGATGCGGCCGGCGGGGAGACGAATGATGATGGTCCCTGCGTGTCTACTCGACGGGAGGAATGTGCCGGCATGGAATCCAGTGGTTGGTCGTTCGAGGACGATCGGCAGCAGCACGTCGCACTGGCGGGTCGTCCGGCGCGGGTGCTTGCGTACGCTCAGGCGGCGCAGACGTTGGGGCAGCTCGGCGTACCGGTCGTGGGGTACTTCGGCTCTCAGCACCACGCCGACAGCGGAACGGCGGCAGGGCTCGACCTTCCTTGCGTGGGAGCCGGTGACGGCATCGACCTCGACCTGGTCAAGTCCCTCCGTCCCGACCTCGTCGTGGGTGTCACGTATGCGGGTGAGGTGTACGGCGTTACGCCCGCCGTCGCCGACCAACTCGAAGGCATCGCGCCAAGCCTGCGGATCGGCATCGCCGGCGACCGGACGCTCCCATCCGTCATCGGTCGCTTCCACGAGCTGGCGAGCGCGCTGACCTCGACAGACCTCCCGGACTCCGAAGCTGACCTGACATCGGCGCTCGACGCACTCGGTGAGAAACCGTCGGTGCAGGTGGTTGCACTGTCGGGTGGCACCGAAACCGACGCCTACGTGGCGAACCCGGCCTACTGGCCGAGCCTGCACCTCCTCGCCGACGCAGGCGTGCAGTTCACGCCGACCACCACCGCAGGCGGGTGGGAGGTGGTGAAGTGGACCGAGCTCGCCGCGAAGCACCCTGCCGACCTCGTGCTGTACGACCAGCGCCCGAACTCGCTGGGCGCCGACCGCCTGGCCAACATCCCCGGGTGGTCCGAGGTCCCAGGTGTGCGCACCGGCAAGGTCCTGCCCTGGAACCCCGAACCACCGCTGACGTTCACCACCGCCGCCGCGTTCGTCACGACCGTCGCCGAACACCACTAGCGTCCGTCTCCATACCCCGTCGTCGCCCCAGGGCAATCCACCACCGGTCGAGCAGACGAGGACAAAGTTGCACGGAGCGACCATTTCTATCCCCACCACGACAGCTCACCCCACACCTCCACCCCGCCGGCGCCTGCAGCGAGCTGCCGGTTATCCCGGGCTCTGCTGACTGCTGGCAGCAGGTCCAGCCTTAGGTCTGGGTTAAGGGAATGAGGTTGAGGGCGGCGAGGTCTTGCCAGAGGGCCGGTGGGATCGGGCTGTTGAGGTGGGCCAGGTTCTGGTGGAGTTGATCGGGAGCCGCGGCGCCTGCGACGACTGAGATGACGCGTGGATCGAGCAGCGGGTATTGCAGTGCGGCGGCGGGAAGGGCAACTCCGTGGCCGGCGCACACCTTGTCGATCTCGAGCGCACGAGCGAAGACCTCGTCGGGCACGGCCTCGTAGTCGTACCTCGCATCGCGGCTCGGCGTCGAAGCGAGCAGCCCACTGTTGAACACCGCCGCCGCCACGATCCGTACGCCGTACTCGTCACACGCCTCCACCAGCTCCGGTACGGCGCTCTGGTCCAGCAGCGTGTAGCGATTCGCCACCATCAGTACGTCGGCCAGCCCGGTGCGGACTGTCGTCAGCTGAGCATCGATGCCGAGCGAACCCGTACCGATCGCAGCCACGATCCCCTCGTCACGCAACTCGGCAAGTGCTTCCAAGGCCGACTCCGTCGCGCCAGGGACCCCGGACAATTCCGGGTCGTGCACGTAGAGGATGTCGACCCGATTCAGCCCCAACCGCGTGAGTGACTCCTCGACCGACGCCCGTACGCCGGCGGCCGAGTAGTCGAGGACTCGCTGCAGGCGGGCGGGGACGACGAACCCGCCGGCCTCCATCGCCGCGCCGTCCCACGACGGATCCTCCCGCAGCAGGCGGCCGACCTTCGTGGACAGGACGTACTCGTCGCGCGGCTTCGTCGCGAGGAAGCGGCCGACCCGTTGCTCGGACAGTCCGAGCCCGTAGTGCGGCGCGGTGTCGAAGTGCCGGACGCCGGCGTTCCAGGCCGCGTCGAGGATCGCGTCGGCCTCCGCCTCGGAGTACTGCCGGAAAAGGTTGCCGAGCGGCGCGCACCCGAGACCGAACCGCGGAACGTCGATCACATCTGCTCCCCAGCGTTCTGAACCGTGGACAGCACGCTAGACATCATATGTTTCACCTGTCAATGTGAAACGAAGCCGCGAATTGTCCGGTCATGCATGGTGAAAGATACGATCTGGAGGTCCTACGATGAAGTTCGCCCGCTTGGGTCCTGTCGGTGCGGAAGCGCCCGTCGTCGTCACCGAGGACGGGGTCCGCAGCCTCGCCGGGATCACCGCGGACCTCGACGCCGGGTTCTGGGAGTCCGGCGGGCCGGCCCGCGTCGCGACCGCTCTGGCCGCCGGTGAGCTACCGCTCGTCGAGGACGCGGACGACCTGCGGATCGGTGCGCCGATCGCCCGGCCGGGCGCGATCGTGTGCATCGGTATGAACTACGCCGCGCACGCCGCCGAGTCGGGCGCCGAGCCGCCGTCGTCGCCGGTCATCTTCTTCAAGGCGCCGAACACGCTGGCCGGCCCGAACGACCCCGTGACCATCCCCAAGGGCAGCACGAAGACGGACTGGGAGGTCGAGCTCGGGGTCGTGATCGGCAAGCGCGCGTCGTACCTCGACTCCCCCGCGGACAGCCTGGAGCACGTGGCCGGTTTCGTGGTGGCGAACGACCTGTCCGAGCGCGCGTTCCAGATCGAGCAGTCCGGCGGCCAGTGGAGCAAGGGCAAGATCGCGGCCGGCTTCAGCCCGGTCGGTCCCTGGCTGGTCACCCCTGACGAGGTCGAGCACCAGAAGCTCACCCTGCGCAGCTTCGTCAACGGCGAGTCGCGGCAGGACTCCAGCACCGCCGACCAGATCTTCGACGTCGCCACCGTCATCCATCACCTGAGCCAGTACATGGTGCTCGACCCGGGCGACCTGATCATGACCGGAACGCCGGAGGGTGTGGCGTTGTCCGGGCGGTTCCCGTACCTGCGGCCCGGTGACGTCGTCGAGGTGGAGATCGACGGATTGGGCCGGCAGCGTCAGGAGTACGTCGCGTTCGAGGCCGGTCGATGAGCGGCGGGGAGTTCGACGGGCTGGTCGCGATCGTCACCGGAGGCGGTTCGGGGATCGGCGCGGCGATCGCCCGCGAACTCACCGCGCGGGGCGCGCGCGTCGCGGCGTTCGACCTCGAACCCGCCGGTGTCCCGGACGGCGTGCTCGGTATCAAGGCCGACGTGACGGACGACGCCGGCGTACGGGCGGCGGTCCAGCAGGTCGCCGACACGTTCGGCCGGATCGACGTGGTGGTCAACAACGCGGGCATCGGCGCACAGGGCACGATCGAGGACAACCCGGACGACCAGTGGCACCGCGTCTTCGACGTCAACGTGATGGGCGCGGTCCGGGTCAGCCGGGCCGCCCTCGCGCACCTGCGCGAGTCGCCGGCCGCCGCGATCGTCAACGTCGCCTCGGTCGCCGCGACCACCGGCATCCCCCAGCGAGCGCTCTACTCCACCACCAAAGGCGCGGTGCAGTCGCTGACGCAGGCGATGGCCGCCGACCATCTCCGCGAAGGCATCCGGGTCAACTGCGTCAACCCCGGTACGGCGGCGACACCGTGGGTGCAGCGTCTGCTCGACGCGGCCCCCGATCCCGCCGCCGAGCGGGCCGCCCTCGACGCCCGTCAGCCGCACGGACGGTTGGTCTCCGCCGAAGAGGTGGCGCTCGCCGTCGTCTACCTGGCCGGCCCGTCGTCCGGCTCGACCGCGGGGACGGCACTCGCCGTCGACGGCGGCATGGCTACGCTGCGACTCCGCCCCAAGGACCCCGCGGGCGCCAAGGACTGAGAAGGAAACGCATGGCTCTGACCGATGTCGCGATCGAGAAGATCAAGGCGATGATTCTCGACGGCCGCCTCAAGCCCGGCGACAAGCTGCCCCGCGAGGCGGATCTCGCGGAGCAGCTCGGTATCTCGCGGAGCCCGCTGCGCGAGGCGGTCAGCGTGCTCTCGATGCTGCGGATCCTCGACGTCCGACGCGGCGACGGGACCTATGTCACGAGCCTGACGCCCAACCTGCTGCTGGAGACGATGAGCTTCATCATCGACTTCCACCAGGACTCCAGCATCCTCGATCTGTTCGAGGTACGCCGGGCACTCGAGCCGATGGCCGCGGAGAAGGCGGCCCTCCTGATGAGCGCCGACGACGTGGCGGAACTGCTCGCCCTGACCGAGGCTGTCGACGCGGACAGCCCGGTCGGCGAGGTCGTGGCGAACGATCTCGAGTTCCATCACCGGATCGCGACGGCGGCCGGGAACCCGGTGCTCTGCTCGTTCGCCGACAGTGTCGCCGGGCGGACGCAGCAGGCGCGGATCTGGCGCGGGGTCACGCAAGAGGACTCCTTCGAGCAGACGCAACGCGAGCACCGCGCGATCGCCCTCGCAATCGGCGACCACCAGCCCAGCGTCGCCGCCGCCCTGTCCCTGTCCCACGTCGCCGGCATCGAAAACTGGATCCGCCGCAACCTAGGACCGGGCACTATGACCGCGTGAAGCGCGGAACCCGCTTCTCTGCGAAGGCTGCTCGGCCCTCGGCCGCGTCGTTCGTCGCGAAACAGACCGTCTGCAGATCACGCTCGTACGCGACCGCCTGGTCGAGCGGCAGGTTGAGCGCGGCCGCCACGTTCGCCTTGGCGGTCTCGACAGCGATCGGAGCCCGCGACGCGATCGTGCCGGCCAGCTCCAGCGCACGCGGCAGCAACGCATCCGGCTCCACCACCTCGCTGACCAGCCCCCAGCTCAAGGCACGCAAGGCATCGATCGGATCGCCCGTCATCAGCATCAGCGCGGCGTTCCCCGGCCCGATGCTGTGAGTCAGCAGCGCAGACATACCGCCACCACCGATCCATCCCAGCTTCACCTCCGCAGCCGCGAAACTCGCGGTCGTCGACGCGAGCCGGATATCGCAGATCAGTGCAGTCTCCAGCCCTCCGCCGAGCGCGAACCCGTTGACCGCGGCAACCACCGGCTTCCGCAGCACCTTGAGCGAGTCGCAGTAGTCCGCCCGGTTCCGGAACGCCCACGGCGTCGGGTACTTGTCGAGCTCCCGGATATCCGATCCCGCGCTGAACGCCCGCCCGGCCCCGGTCAGTACGACGGCCCGCACCTCGTCGGACTCGTTGCAGTGCCGAGCCAACTCGACCAGCGCATCCGACATCTCCGCCGTGACGGCGTTGAGCTTCGCCGGCCGATTGAGCGTGATGACGCCGACCTGTCCCCGCTGCTCGAACAGCACCTCGTCACTCATCGTCGATTCCCTTCCACAACATAGCGATCCGATCCAGGCCCGCACTGGTCGAGACGGCACCGTCCACGACCTCGCGGACCACCTCACTCGCCGCGGTCTGGAAGCCGATGTAGCCGGCACGCCTCGGCCGGACCCAGGCTGACGTGATCGTCGGCAGCGTCCGGCGATAGAAGTTCCCGACCGGTTGGTTGACCTGCTCCGACGTCCACGCGCTCAAGCGGGCGGGCTGTCCGGCGTGTTCCGGGATGAAGGACTCCTGGGCAGTTGCTGAAAGCAACCACTGGAGATGGTCGAAGAGCTCCGGCGAGGTCTCGCACCGTTTGGTGATCGCCAGCCCTGTTCCGCCGATCGTCGAACCCGGACGGGATCCCAGCCACTCCGACGGCGCATCGGTGAACGTCACGACGGGCGCATAGTTCACGTAGCCGTAGACCAACGGGCAGTGCGCGACGGTGTCGTCCGACACCATGTCGTCCAGCAGGCCGATCGGATCGAGCGACAGCGAATGCCGCGGAGCGCGAGAGGTCAGGTCCGACATCACGTCGAGCGCCCGACGGCCGGTCGCGGACGGCATGAACGAGTCAGGTTCCTCCCCGAGCGCAACGCAGATCGACAGGTAGGTGAGCAGCGCGTGTGGCCCCGCGAGCGACACCGTCACCGGCGCCCGATACGACAGCGCGATCACCTCGGACCACAGCTGTGGTGTCTCGCCGGCCAGGTCCACGCGGGTCGCGGCCACCTGCGTGGCGGCGTCGAGCGGCAGCGCCCACAGGTGCCCGTTCATCCGGTACGACGCGACGCTCGGCCCGACGAATTCGCCGTACAGGAGTTCGTCGACCGGTTGCAGGTGCCGCACCGCGTCCCCGAGGTGCGGGTGGTCGAGCACGATCACGTCGTACTTCTCGGCGAGCTGTTCGATCGGCGTGGACTCGAAGCCGCTCAGTGGGTGCACGTCCCAGGTCAGGTCGATCCCGCGATGGCGCGATGCCTCGACCAGCGCGTCCCGTCCGCGCGGATGGTCCCAGGTCAGTCCTCGGTAGCGCGGCATCACGGCACCGGATCCGGCAGCGGGGTCTCGGCGACGACGCCCGACGTCAGCAGGCCGTCGATCTCGTCCGCGCCGAACCCGGCCTCCGCCAGCACCTCCCGGCTGTGTTCCCCGACGAGGGGCGCACCGCGCTCGACCGTCGCGGGCGTCTTCTCGAAGCCGTACGGAAAGCCCGGTGTCTTGACGCGTCCCTCGGTGGGATGGTCGTACTCGACGAACGTGCCGTTGTGGCGGATCTGCGGATCGTTGACGAGTTGTTCGTAGTCGTAGACCGGCCCGCACCAGATCCCGGCCGCGGTCAGCTCCGCGAGCCACTCGTCGGTGGTCCGCCGGAGCAGACGCTCGGCGGTCAGCCGGAAGATCTCGTCGCGATGCGTCCAGCCGTGCACCTCGGAATCCATCGCGAGGAAGGTGTCCTCGCCGATCACCCGGCCGAGCGTCGGCAGATCCGGCATCGCCAGCGCGAGGAATCCGTCGGCGGTCTTGAAGGTCCCGTACGGCGCCCTGATGTACACGTGCGCGTGCGGCTCGGAACCCCTGTGCTGCGGCACGTTTCCGGCAGTGAAGACCGACAGCTCCTGCATCTGCAGGGTCGTGATCGCGTCGAGCATGTTCACCGTCACCAGCTGTCCCTGACCGGTGCGCTCCCGATGCAGCAACGCGGCGAGCGCCGCCTCGAACGCGGTCGACGCGGTCACCGCGTCGACGAGGTACTGCCCGGCCGGCTGCGGCGGTTCGCCGTGCCGTCCGGTCGACAGCATCGCGCCGGACTTTGCCTGCAGCAACAAGTCCTGCCCGGGCAGGTTCCGGTGCGGCCCGTCCTCGCCGTACCCGGACATCGACACGTAGACCAGACGCGGGTTGACGGCCGACAGGGTCGGGTAGTCGACGCCGAGCCGTTCCGCGACGCCCGGCCGGTAGTTCTGCAGGAACACGTCGGCGGTCTCGACCAGGCGCCGGAGAACACGTTTTCCTTCCGTTGCCTTGAGGTCGACGGCCAGCGAGCGCTTGTTGCGGTTCAGGGACAGGAACGACACGTTGATCGCGTTGCCCTTCGCGCCGCCGGCCGCGGCGTGGCGTTGCCATTCACCGGTCACCGGCTCGACCTTGACGACATCGGCGCCGAGGTCGCCGAGGCGCTGGGCCGCGAAGGGACCAGCCATCGCGATCGAGCAGTCGAGCACGCGGTACCCGTCGAGAATGCTCACAGTGTGGGTCTCCTGAGGTCGTCAGTCGGGCTGGCCGGCGACGCGGCGGATCGCGTCCCGGGCAGCGGTGGTGGCCTCGGCGCCGTCGAGCACCCGGATCGTCGTGCTGTACGCGCGCGACTCGCCGTGCTCCAGCCAGGTCATCGTGCCGTCCTCGCGCGCCGCGGCGTTCCCGGTGACGTGGTGGGTCGACGGTTCGAGGCCGACGGCGTACTGGCCGCTGCGGAGGTTCTGCCATTCGAAGAAGCACGGCATCGCGGCCGCGTCCCAGGTCACCTCCACGCCGAGCGTGCTGTCGCCACGGATCAGCGCGACCCGATGCCGGCCGTCGGGGTCCGGAACCAGGCGGTGCTCGTACACCTGCTCCACGAACCCGGGCTTCGGGTCGGGCTGCACGCGGTACGAAACGCCTTGCTCGGCGACGGAATCGCTGCGCCAGGTCGTCTCGGCGATCGGGGCGACGAACTCGGTACCGGCGTCGATCACCGGCCAGCCGAAGTTCAGGTGATACAGGAACATGTGCGGCGTGCGTTCGTACCCGAGGTTGTCCACGACGTCGGACAGCCGGATCTCGAGACCGTCGAAATCGACCTCGACCGTTCGGGTCAGCCGCAGGTGTTCGCCGAACGACGTCGCCTGCACGACCTCGCCCCGCACCCGCAGCGTGCACCGGTCGCCGTCCCAGACCTCGCCGGCCTCTAGCAACCGGCCCGGAATCGCGGCCAGCCGGCCGTGCAGACCGTGCGCCACGGACTGCTTCGGCGGATAGCGGTAGTGACCGGCGTCGACCTCGGCGCCGAACAGCGTGTGGTCGAGACCACCGGACACCAGCAAACCATCGAGCGCCCGCAGCCAGGACAGACCGCCCTCGTCGTTGTTCTCGTGCAGCCCCGGATGCCGAAACCCGTTCCCCGACCGCCACCCGAACGGCACCCCGCGAAACCGCGCCGCCCCCAGATCGAGCGCACGATCCACGAGAACCTCGACCTCAAGCCCCGCCGCACTCCGCAGCTGCACCGCACGCACACCCCGCTCGACACCGTTGCTCAGGACAACTTCTCGCACCCCGGCGACACTCGCCAGATCACCGGTCCGCTCCCGCAGCGCCGCAACGGACAACTCGTCTCCGAAGATGTTCACTCCATCACCCATCCGCCATTGACGTTGAGGGTCTGCCCGGTGACGAAGGAGGCGTCGGGGCCGACCAGGAAGGAGACCACTGAGGCGATCTCGGCCGGTGTGCCGCGGCGTTTGATCGACTGGTGGTCGAGGACGAAGGCGTTGTAGGCCTCGGGATTCTCGTGGATCGTCTCCGCCTTCGTCGGGAAGGCGCCGGGTGACACCGCGTTCACGCGGATGCCGTCCGGGCCGAGTTCGCGGGCGAGCGCCCGGGTGAGTGCGACCGCGGCGCCCTTCGTGCTGACGTAGCTGGCCAGCTTCTCCCAGCCGCCGTGCCAGGTGATCGAAGCGACGTTGACGATCGAACCCGCTCGCCGCGCGCGCATCGAGCGGGCGGCGGCCTGGGCCGCGACGAAGTACGCGCGCTGGTTCACCGCGACGACGTCGTCGTACTCGTCCAGCGAGATGTCGAGCAGCGGTGTCGCGGGATAGATCGCGGCGTTGTTCACCAGTACGTCGAGCGCACCCAAGGACTCGGCCTCGGCGAGCGTCCGCACGAGGGCCGCCGCGTCGCGCAGGTCGATCGGGAAGACGCCGTACCTCGCCCCCGCTGCCTTCAACTCAGCCGCTGACTCGTCCAGTCCGTCACCCGGTAGGTCGAGCAGCGCGACGCCGTACCCGTCCTGAGCCAGCCGGAGCGCGATCGCCCGGCCGAGAGAACCACCGGCGCCGGTCACAACAGCGGACTTCATTCCTGCGTCTCCCATCGTCCGGAGCGGATCGCGGGTTTGCCGACCAGCCGGCGCCCGGCGCGATCCGGGCGTACGTGCGGTCCCGCGTCGTCGTCCCAGCTGCCCGCTTCGCCGAGCCGCGCGACGGCGTCCTCGTCGAGGGTGTAGCCGAGGCCGGGTGATTCGCCGAGCACGAGGTGGCCGTCGGTGATCTCCTGGTCCGCGCCGATCCCGACCGGCGGCGCGAGGTCCTGGATCTCGATCGACAGATGGTTCGGTACGACGGCGGCCGCATGACCGAGCGGGTTGGCGTCGTACCCCACCGGGCTGATCGGGAGGTCGAACGCGTGCGCCAGCGCGGACACCCGGAGGAAGTGCGTGATCCCCCAGACGCTGCCGGTCTGGACGATGTCCACGGCGTTCGCGGCCACCAGCGGGCGGAACTGTTCGAGTCCCGTCAGGTTCTCACCGGTCGCGACCGCCGCCTTCACCGCACGCGTAACCATCCCGAGCCCGTCGACGTCCCAGCGCCGTACCGGCTCCTCGACCCACGCGAGGTCGACATGCTCCTCGATCCGCCGGATGTGCCGGACCGCTTCCTTGCGCGACCACGACTCGTTCGCGTCGAGCATCAGCGCGGGCGTCTGCCCGGTCTCGTCGCGGTACAGCTCACTCAGTACATCGAGGCGGCGCAGATCCGCGGCCACGTCGAGCCCGCCCTTCAGCTTCGCCGCCTGCAGACCACGCTCGGCGAACTGCTTGTGCAGCCTGACCAGTTCGTCGTCGGCCAGTGGGCCGTCGAGGCCGGACGCGTACGCCGGTACGACGTGATCGCGGGCGCCGAGGAGCCGCCACAACGGCTGCTCGACCGCCTTCGCCTTGAGGTCCCACAACGCCATGTCGAGTGCGCCGATCGCACCGAAGACCGCACCGGCATGCCCGCGCTTGAACACCCAGGCGAGCATCCGGTCGTACAGCGCCACCACCGCGCGCGGGTCCTGGCCGTCCAGCGCGGGGAACAGCGTGTCGATACCCTCGTGCGAGCCGAGCCCGATCCCTTCGAGGCCGACATCGGTGGTGAGTACGACGACCGGCACCGAGGTCTTGCCCGACCCGACCACCCCGTTCGCGTCACCGATCGGTCTGCCCCAGTCGTGCACCGTGGTGAGGGTGCGATATCCCGTGATGCGCATCTGGCTATCCCTTGGTCGAGCCGGCGGTGACGCCGTCGGTGATCTGGCGCTGGAAGAACAGGTAGATCGCGATCACGGGCAGGGCCGCGACGAGCACTCCGCCGGCGAAGAGCGGGATGTTGTCGGAGTACTGACCGCGCAGCGCGGTGACCCCGACCATCAGCGTGCGGTGCTGCTCGGACTGCATCACCAGCAGCGAGATCAGGACGTCGTTCCAGCAGAACAAGGCGTTCAGGATGCCGACCGAGAGCAGGGCCGGACGTCCGAGCGGCAGCATGATCCGCCGGTACACGCCGAGCGTCGTACTGCCGTCGACCCGCGCCGCCTCGACGATCTCGGCCGGAATGCGCGAGTAGAAACTCGTCATCAGGAAGATCGTGAACGGCAGGAACTGACCGGTGTACGCGAGGATCAGCCCCACGTGCGTGTCGAGCAGGTGGATCTGGCCGAGCACCCGGAAGAACGGCACCATGATCACCTGGAACGGGATCATCAACGCGCCCAGGCAGACCAGGAACAGCCACCGGCGGCCGCGGAACGTGAGCTGGCTGAACGCGTACCCGGCCATCGAGCCGAGCAGCAGCAACAGTGCGACCGAGCCCGCGGTGACCAGCACCGAGTTGAAGGTGTAGCGACCGAGACCGGAGGAGTTCCAGGCGTCGGCGATGTTCGCCGCGGTCAGGTGATCGGCCAGCGAGAACCGGTCCAGGACGTACTCGCGGCGCGACTTCATCGCGACGTTCAGCGTGAACACCATCGGATAGATCGTGGCCAGCGCCAGCAGGCACATCGGGATCGCGACGACCCAGCGGCCGAATCCGCTCCTCCGCATCGCTCACACCTCCTTGGTGGCGCGCTTGATCAGCCGGATCTGCGCGAGCCCGACCAGCAGCATCAGCACGAACAGCACCATCGACGCGGCCGACGCCAGCGCCGGGCTGTTCATCTGCCCCTGCGTGACCCAGATGTAGAACTCCGGCAGGTACGTCGCACCGCCCGGCCCGCCCGCGGTCATCACGTAGACCAGCCCGAACATCCCGGTCAGCATGCCGATCATCGTGGTGACGAAGACGAACTGGATCGTCCGGCTGAGCTCCGGGATCACCACGTGCCAGACGGTCTGCGGCAGCGTCGCGCCGTCGCAGCGCGCGGCGTCGAGCAACGACTGGTCCAGGGTCGAGAAGCCGGCCATGAAGATCACCAGCGCCATCCCGAACGTCGCCCAGACATGCACGCCGATCACCGACAGGATCGCGATGTGCGAGTTGCCCAGCCAGTCGACCGGCGCGATCCCGGCCTTACCGAGCAACTGGTTCAGCGGACCGTCGAACGACAGCAGGATGTTGAAGATCGCGCCGATGATCACCGGCGACAGCACCACCGGGAAGAAGTACACGCTGCGGTAGAACCGATGGCCGGGAACCTTCAGGAACAGGAACGTGGCCAGCAGCCCTGGTACGGCCACCGCGACCGGCAGCGCCAGGAACAACAGGCCGACGTTCCTGAGCGCGGTCCGGAAGACCGGATCGTCCAGCAGGGTCCGGTAGTTGGCCAGGCCAACGAACAGGCCGTTGCGGTCGCCGTCCCCGGTGAGCGAGTACTGCGCACCGAGGACGAGCGGGACGATCCGCAACCCGACGATGATCAGCAGCGCCGGCGTCACCAGCACCAGCGCCGCGATCTTGTGCTCGCTGAGGTGCCACCGGCGAGCTGCCGTCGTACGGCGGGCTGCGGGTACTGCCATGCTCTGCTCTCCGGACCCTGCGACTTGTTGGGTCACTTGTCCGACGCCGCCAACTGGGTCAACACCTGGTCGACCGTCACATCACCGCTGATCAGTTGCTGGGAGAGCCGGTGCATGAGGTCGAGCGTCTTCGCCGACAGCGCGGTGTGCAGCAGCGGCTTGCTGTCCGGCAGCCAGGACACGATCTCGCCGGCAGCCTTCACGTCGACCGACTTGGTGTCCACCGTCTTGTCCGCCGCGATCGCGCCGGCCTTCTCGAAGAACGACTTCTCCGCGTCCGTACTCGCCAGGCTCTTCACCAGGTCGACCGCGAGCGCCGGGTCCTTCGTCCACTTCATCACGCCGTACCCGATGCCGCCCTCCGCGGGCAGGAAGGTCGAGGTGACCTGTCCCGGGTTCGACACCGGCGGCTTGTAGACGCCGAGATCCGGGCCGAGGAACTCGTCGAACGACTTCCAGTGCGCGGTGTCGGAGATCAGCCCGATCACGTTGCCGCCCTTGCCGCCGGAGAACATCGTGAACTGGTCCATGAACATGGCGGTCGAGTTGACGCCCTTGTTGTACCAACCCTCGTCGTTCGTCTTCTTCCACAGGTCGAAGATCTGCTTGACCTCGGGCGACTTCCAGTCCCGCTTGCCGGCCAGCCACGCGTCGTACTGCGCCTGGCCGAACACGCCGGGGCCGAAGCCGGACAGGAAGAACTCGATGCCGAGGCCTTCCTTGTTGCCGAGGTTGAAGCAGGCGTTGCCGGACTTCTTGATCGCCGCGCAGGCGGTCTGCAGTTCGGCCAGGGTCTTCGGCGGCTTCTCCGGGTCGAGGCCGGCCTTCCTGTAGACAGCCTTGTTGTAGTAGAAGGGGAAGCCTTGCAGCGTGACCGGTACGGCGTACGTCGCGTTGTCCTTGCGGAACGCGTCCCAGCCGACCAGCCGGTCCTTCAGGTCACCGACCTTGTCGTCCAGCGGCAGCAAGGACGTGGCGCGATCCCGCATCTGGGCGCCGCCGTTGAACATCGAGATGTCCGGGCCCTTGCCGGCCTGGATCGCCGTACCGAGCAGTGTGTAGTACTGGTCGTAGGGCTGCGCGACGAACTCGACCTGGACACCCGGGTGCTTGGCCTCGAAGTCCGCCTTGGCCTTCGCGTAGTACTCCTTGGTGGTCGCGTCGCCGGAGTGCCAGTCCCAGACGACGAGCTTGCCGCCGCCGGCACTCGCCCCACTGCCGGACTGGGTCTGCGAGGCTGCGGCACCGCAGGCGGCGGACACGAGTGCCAACGCCGGCACGAGCGCGGCCGCGAACCAGCCGCGCCGCGAGCCGCGGATCCCGCGGGTGGTCGAACCTGAGGCGGTCGGCATGACGCGCCCTCCTTCTGTCGAGTTCCTCGAGCTCTTCAGCTCGGTTTGATGTTAGTTGTCTGTTGTCTGTTGTCAAGAGTTTGTTGACTGCTGAAGGATGGGCGAGAATCCGGTGACAGACATCGGTGCAGAGAACTCGGGAGGCATCATGGCGTCGGACCCCGGACAGGCTCCCGGACAGGCCACCGTTCGACTCGCTCCAGCGGCGGCCGCGCAACGTCCGGCGCGACTGGCCGACCTCGTGGTCGAGTCGATCCTCGACGGCGTGGTGTCCGGCGCGATCCAGCCGAACGCCGTACTCCCGCCGGAATCCGCCCTGTCCGAGCAGTTCCAGGTCAGCCGGATCACGGTCCGCGAGGCGGTCAAGCTGCTCGAGGCCAAGGGCCTGGTCGAGGTCCGCCGCGGGATCGGCGCCGTGGTGAAGGACGACTCGAACTGGAACCTGCTGGACTCCGCCGTCCTCGCGGCCGCGGTCCGCAACGACGCGAACCTGGGCATCCTCGACGAGCTGGTCGGCGTCCGGGTCGCGCTCGAGTCCAACCTGGCCGGGCTGGCCGCGACGCAGGCGACCGACGAGGACCGCGCGGCGATCGAGGCGATCTTCCACCGGCTCGAGGCCGACACGGCACGGCCCGAGGTCTTCATCGGGACCGACGTCGAGTTCCACGACCGGATCATGGCGGCCTCCGGGAACCGGCTGGCCCGGTCGATCGTGAGCACCGTGCACAGCCAGGCGCGGACCAGCATGCGCTACCAGGGCCACCCGAGTGTCGACGACGTTCGGACGACGAACGGCGAGCACCGGATCGTGCTGGAACGGATCCTGGACCGCGACCCCGCCGGCGCCGCCGAGGCGATGACCAACCACATCAACGCCGCCTGGCAGCGCCGCCGGCCACTCCCACGCACCTAGGCCGAATCCGGACCGGCGGTCCCGGTTCTCGAGATCAGCTGTTGCCCGATCCCGGGGTCGCTTCTACAGTGCCGCTGACAGATGTCAGACAACAGACGACATAGGAGTCAAGCATGACCCGACCTCGTCCGCTCCGAGTGATCGCCGCCTCGTGCGCGCTGATCCTCGCCGCCGCCCTCTCCGCCGCACCCGCCCAAGCCGCCCCACGGCCGACCAGCGTCATCCTGGTCTCCCCCGACGGCAAGAAGCCCAAGGACCTGCACGCCGACCAGGTCGTCCGCACTGTCGACGCCGCCCAGGCCCTGGCCCGGGCGAAGAACGCCACCGCCGACGTCCGCGTGCTGCTGACCGGCGGCACCTACGAACTGAAGAAACCGCTGCGCTTCGAGTCCCGCGACGGCGGCCGCAACGGCCACACCGTCACCTGGCAGAGCGTTCCCGGTCAGCACGCCGTACTGTCCGGCGGCGCGAAGGTGACGGGCTGGACGCTGACCGACCCGGCAAAGAACATCTGGTCCGCCGACGTCCCGGTCGGCAGCCGGTCGCGCCAGCTGTACGTCGACGGGCAGCTCGCGGAGCGCACCCAGCTCCTGCTCGCGGAGTCGAAGAAGACCCGCGACCACCTGGTCTTCAGCCGGCGCGGCCTGACGGTCAACGATCCGGCGCTGGCCGAACGCATCGCCGGGCTGTCGAACCCCGGCGAGCTCGAAATCGAGGAGCTGGGTTCGTTCACGGACCGCTACTCCCCTGTCCAGACGGTCGACGGCAGCACCCTGGTGATGGAGCAGCCGGCCTGGGACAACAACAACTTCGGGTACGACACCCTCAAGTCGCCGTACAACCGCGGTGCGGTCTACCTGAACAACGCGTACGAGCTGATCTCCGGCCCGAACCAGTGGTACCTCGACTCCGCGAAGGGCAAGGTCTTCTACCGGCCGGCCGACGGGCAGTCGATGGCGGCGGCCGACGTCCGGCTGCCGCGGCTGGAGTCGCTGGTGCAGGTCAGCGGCAGCTACCGCGACCCCGTCCAGAACCTTGCCTTCAGCAACCTCACGTTCGCGCACACCACCTGGAACTTCCCGAGCGGTCCGCAGGGGTACGTCGACCAGCAGAGCGGCGCGCACATCGTCGGGGAGTACGCCAAGCCGGCCGACTTCCTGACCAGCTGCCAGGACGGCTGTCCCGAGTTCGAGAAGACCCGCAACGAATGGCACCAGATCCCGGCCGCCGTCCAGGTCTCCGCCGCGGAACACGTCACGTTCGACGGCAACAGCTTCGAGCAACTCGGGTCGGTCGGGCTCGGCCTCGGCATGGACCCGAACGCGCACGCGTCCGGCGTCGGGTACGGCGCCGCCGAGATCGATGTCCGCGGCAACAGCTTCACCAACAGCGCCGCGTCGGCGATCGTGGCCGGGGGCGTGCAGCCCGACGCGCACCACCCGCGGGACCCGCGGATGACGAACCACGACGTACGCATCGTCGACAACACGATCAAGGGCGTCTCGAAGAACTACCGGGACAACGCCGGCATCCTGTCGACGTACGTCACCCGCGCGACGATCACCCACAACACCCTCACCGACCTGCCGTACGACGGTGTCGACATCGGCTGGGGATGGGGGATCAACGACCCGGGCGGCAACAAGTACTACCTCGAGGCCGGGCTCTACAACTACCAGCCGATCTACCGGACGCCGACGACGTTCCGGGAGAACTACGTCGCCTACAACCTGATCCACGACACCAAGCAGGCGATGCACGACGGCGGCAGCATCTACACGTTGTCGTCGAGCCCCGGCACCGTGATCGAGCGCAACTACGTGTACGACAGCCGGACCACGTTCGGCGCCCTCATCGACCAGGGAACGCGGTACGTCGTGATGCGCGACAACGTGTTCCTCGGGAGCAGCCGCTGGGTCTACGTCAACGCCGACGCCGATGACCCGGACACCTTCAACACCAAGGACAACCTGGTCACCGGCAACTGGTGGGACATCGGCCCGGCCCGCAACCCCGAAGGCCCCGGTTTCAACAACCAGCTGATCGACAACGTCCAGATCACCGACGGCGTCTTCCCCCCGGAGGCACAGAAGGTCATGACCGAAGCAGGCGCCCGCCGCTGAAGTGGTGGACGGTTCGGTGCCAGGGGTTTGAGCGGAGGGTCGGGTTGAGGAGTGCCGCGGCTACGCAGTACTTGCTGACCTGGATCGGGCGGACTCGGAGGTCGCGCAGTACGGCGTCCGCGGCACCGGTGCGGCCGCTGGTCTTGCTTTCGACGAGGACGGCGTCGGGGAGGACGTCGAGCGCGCTGGTCGCGTCGGCGAAGCGCAGGTCGATGTCGCAGGTCAGGCGCTCGTGCGCGGTCGGGTCGGTGAGCGTGCTCCTGCGGTACGTCGTGACCAGCGCGGGCCGCAGTCCGTCCACGGGCCCCACGCCGTACGCCGTCCTGAGTTGTTCGGCGAGGAAGTCGCGGGCGGGTTCGGTCAACCGCCCGCGATCCGCGGCGGCGTACGGCAGTCGTGACTTGATCGTCTCGGAGCGATTGCCCTTCAGCTTCACCTCGAAGCTGCACTCGCCGCTGTCCAGGTAGGTTCGCGTGCGGACCTTGTACCGGTAGCGCCGGCGCTGGAGGTGCTGCCGGTACAGCCCGAGCGACGGCGTGTCGAAGTACACGGATTCGTACTGAAAACTCCGCTGCCCGTCGATCTCCAGTACGGCGAACCGGTCGCGGAGCCGGCTCACCAGCTCGACGAAGACCCCGATCGGCACCAGATACTTGCGATCCACCCGAACCTGCAGCGCCGCCTCCGCCAGCACCTCCGCCAACGAGATCGGCTGCATCTCGGCCAGCACGCCGGTCACCGCGGCCCGTGTCCTCACGACGCGTACCGCTGGAACGGACGGACGGCGGCCGGTGCGTCCGGCAGGATCCGGTAGCGCACGTCGACGACGGTCGTGTCGGTGACCAGATCCAGATCGAGTACGACGAAGTACCGGACGTCGGCGCGCAGCAGCCGCCCGAGCGCCGGACCGACGTCACGGACATCCGGATACGCCTGGTCGAGAACGACCCGCTGCCGCCGCGACCGCAGCGTGAGCCGCGGGTGGTCGACGACGTACATCAGGGCGACCAGCAGGAAGCTCAGCGCGGGCGCGACCCAGAACGGACCGGGATGCAGGCCGTTGACGAGGCCGAGGGCCAGCGAGATGAAGTAATACGCCACCTCTTCCTGGGTGATCGAGTCCGAGCGGAGCCGGATGATCGACAGGATCCCGAACAACCCCAGCCCGAGGCCCACCCCGGCGCCGCTGCCGGCCAGCATCGCGGTGACCGCGAGCACGCCGGCGTTCAGCGCGACGTACGCGAGCAGCAGGTCGCGGCGGTGGTAGCGGCGGAAGTACGTGCCGTAGGCAAGCAGACCGATGGCGAGCAGATCGGCGGGTATCGCGAGTCCCAGACCGGACATGGTTTCCTCCAGGTGGCTGATGTTGCTACCACCTTTCCGGCCGTGGGTGAGACCTCGCTGAGGCGATCGTGAGAGAGCTCTCACGGAAGCAGGCGATACCCCATCCCGCGCACCGTCTGGATCCGCTCGGCGCCGAGTTTGCGGCGCAGGTACCGGATGTAGACGTCGACAACGTTCGAGCCCGGGTCGAAGTCGAAGCCCCAGACCTGTGAGAGCAGCTGTTCGCGGGACAACACCTGGTCGGGATGACGGCAGAACACCTCCGCGAGCAGGAACTCCCGCGCGGTGAGGTCGATCGACGCGCCGTCGACGAACGCACGACGCGTCCGCAGGTCCAGGCTGAGCTCGCCGACCTGCAGGATATTCGCGTCCGGCGTCCCTTCGCTGCGCAACCGGAGCCGGACCCGCGCCAGCAGTTCCTCGAACGCGAACGGTTTCGCGATGTAGTCGTCCGCACCGCCCTCCAGCCCGGCGACCGTGTCCCGGACACTGTCGCGCGCGGTCAGGATCACCACCGGCAGCGTGACCCTTGCCTCCCGCAACCGTCGCAGCACCGTGAACCCGTCCACCCGCGGCAGCCCGATGTCCAGGATCAGCAGATCATAGTTGCCGGTAGCACCTTCCTGGTACGCCGTCTCGCCGTCGCCGACCACCGTCGTCACGAACCCGTTGCTGCGCAGGCCGCGCTCGACGAACGAGGCGATCCGCTCCTCGTCCTCGGCGATCAGAATCCGGTTCATTCCGCCTCCACTCCGCGCGGTAACGTCAACTCGAACCTCGCGCCCGGCCCGGCCGCCAGCCGGACGTCACCACCGTGCGCCCGGGCGATCGACCGGACGATCGCCAGCCCCAACCCGGCGCCTTCGGTACGGCGTTGCGCCGTACCGCGGGCGAACCGCTCGAAGATGCGCTCGCGATCCTCCGGCGGAACCCCCGGCCCGGAGTCGGCCACCCACAGCAGCACGCTCCCGTCGGCGTCGACGTACGACCCGACCTCGATCCGGTCGTCCGTCTTCGTGTGCCGGACCGCGTTGGACACCAGCTGCATCAGGGTCTGCGTGAGCCGCTGCCCGTCGGCGACGATCGTCGCGTCCGCAGTCGCCGCGACCCGCCAGGCCCGCTCGGCCAGCGGTCGCGCCTTCGCCACCACCTCGACGACGAGTTCGGTCAGATTGACCTCGCCGAGTTCGAGGAACCCGGGCCGGTCGCTCTTCGCCAGCACCAGCAGGTCGTCGACCATCCGGTTCATCCGGGCCAGCTCGTCCAGCACCAGCGCCTTCGTCTCGGCGCGGTCCCGCGGGTCGTCGCCCATCAGTTCCAGGTGCCCGCGAATCACCGTGATCGGCGTCCGCAGCTCGTGGCCGGCGTTGTCGACGAACTCGCGCTGCGCGACGAACGCGTCCTCGAGCCGGTCCAGCATCGTGTTGAACGTCCGCGCCAGATGCGCGACATCGTCGTTGCCCACGACATCGATCCGGCGCCGCAGGTCGGTCTCGCTGATCCGTTCGGCCGTCGTCCGGAGCTGCCGGATCGGGGCCAGCACCCGGCCGGTGACCAGCCAGCTGGCGCCGGCCGCCAGCACCAGCGTGAGCGCGGCGATGATCACCAGCGCGCGGGCCGCGTCCATCGACGGCTGTGCGATCAGGTCCCGGAACTCGAGCACGACGAGCTGCGCCCGGACCGGCTGCGCCCCGATCCGTACCGGTAGTACGCCGTACCGGACGCGGCCCGCGGTGCTGTCGATCCAGCCGTACGCCGGTTCCTTCGCGCCGGCGAGGTGCCGTACGAAGGCCGTGTCGGTGTCGAGGCGGGCGGGCGGACTGCCCTGGCTGCGGTGGTACGGATTGCCGTTGACGATGGTGAAGAGCGCCTCGGAATCGTCCGGCAGATTGCTCTGCAGCCAGCGGTCCAGCAGGTCCTCCGGGCGCTGGAAGGACGCGGCGGCGGGTGAGGCCGCGAAGGCGCGGAACTTGTTCGCCTCATGGGTGAGTTCTTCGTCCGCGGAGTCGTCGGCGCGGGCCGCGAGCACCTGCCAGGTGAGGAAGACCAGAGCGCCCAGGGCGAGGGTGAGGACGCCGAACATCCAGCCGATGATCCGCACCCGGGCGCTGACCACCGGGCGGCGGTCAGCCATCGTCGTCCGGGTCGTCCACACCGTCATCGTCGTCGTCCACCCCGGCCGTCCGGGCCGGCGGCGGCGCGACCGGGGACGCACCGGTGGCCGTCGGTCTCGGTGTCGGCGTGGTGGTCGGTGTCGGCGTCGATGACGGCGTGCTGGGCGCCGTACTCGAAGGTGCCGGGACGACGACCGTGTCGCCGAGCTCCGGCGCGGACCGGCCGGCCAGGTACCGGGGCAGGACGAACCCGGCCACCACCAGCACGCCGGCGACGACCCCGTAGATCACGCGTGGAGACCGCATCCTCAAAGCCTGCGATCCCTCCCGGAGAACCGCATGAGCGGAACATTACAGACTTCTCATGTTCCACGGGGTCGCCGCCGGCCAGGGCTAGGCGGTCTTGCCGAAGGCTTCTAGTTCGTAGAGGGAGTAGCCGTACGTCGTGCCGCGCGCGGTGCCGTAGACGCGCAGGTACCGGCCCTGGCCGTTGAGGTTCGACCACTCGTCGGTGCCGCCGTTGCCTGCCGTCTCGGTGGCGAGGTTCGTCCAGGTGGAGCCGTCGGCGGAGATCTCGACCCGGTAGGCCTTCGCGTACGCGGCCTCCCAGGTCAGCTTGACCTTCGCAACGGTTGCTCCCGCTCCGAGATCGACCCGGATCCACTGCGGATCGGAGCCTTCGGCGCTCGCCCAGCGGGTGGACGCGTCGCCGTCGACGGCGCGGTCGGCAGTCAGCGTCGAGTCCTCCGTCGAGGACGAGGTGGTCGGCCGGTGCTGCGAGATCAGCACGCCGGCGGGGTCCGGTCCGGGATCGGTGCCGGGGTCCGGGTCGGTGTCGATGCGGAACGGCTCTCCGTACACCGCCCAGGCCAGCGGGGTGTTCAGATCCAGGTTGCCGTTGTCGAGGAAGACCCGTTGCGCGGTGTCGACCCGACTGGTGTCCTCGTGCGCCGCCTCCTTCTTCATCTCGACAACGCGTGCGTCCAGGAACGCGTTCAGGTACTCCGTCTCGTCGCCACCGTCGGCCGGAGTGGCGGCATGGTTCCTCGCGTCGGCGCGGATGCTGTCGAGTCCGCCCTCGCCGTGCATGACGATGGCGTCGTAGTAGGCGAACTGGCCCAGCGTCCGCAGGCCGTCCTGCTTGGCCTGCGTGACCGCCGGGTTGAAGTAGACCCGGTCGCGCTCGTGTTCCTGCGCGGCCTGGAACTCCGTCGTGGTGGCCGCCTGCTTCCAGGCGTCGGTGAAGCCGGGGTCGAGCCCCTCGTGCGAGTCGCTGCCGTCGACCTCACGGAGCGCCGGAAGGTACTCCGCGAGCGGGTTGTCCGGAACCTGATCGGTGTAGTACTCGACCAGTTCGAGCATGTCGTGCGTCCCCGAGCAGAAGCCGATGATGCCGGCCGTGTAGCCGCGGCCGTCGCCGATGTCCTCGATGTAGCCGAACTGGTCCCGCCAGTTCAGCGACGAGTTCTCCGCGGAGGAAACGATCTGCTGGGCGATTTCCTTCTTCACCGGATCGTCCAGGTCCGCAGCCTCGGCCGCGTGACCGACACCGAGGAACACGGTTGCCGGTACGGCGGCCAACGCCAGGGCTGTCACGAGCCGTCCAACGACCCGCCAGGGCGGGGCGGACGCCGGCTTCAGCGAATGCGTACGCATGCTCTTCTCCTTCTTCCGGGTGGGGCGGTGCCCAGGCAGGGAGGGTGCGCTCGACTGTTAGTAAACTTTCCTAATCGTCAAAGGTATTGATAGCGCGCCCTACCCCGCCTCCGCAAGAGGAGAGGTCAGATTGCCGGGTAGACCTCGAGTTCGTAGAGGGAGTAGCCGTACTGTGTCGCGCGATGGACGCCCTGCACGCGAACGTAGCGCGCGGTGGCGTCCAGCCAGAGTGTGTCGGTCCCGCCGTCGCCGTCCGTCACCTCGGTCGCGGTCGTCCAGGTACTCGCGTCGTCCGAGACCTGCACCCGGTACGCCGATCCGTACGCCGCCTCCCACCGAAGTACGAGCTTGCCGAGGCGCGTCGACGTACCGAGGTCGACCTGGAACCAGGACGCGTCGTCGTAGCCGGATGCCCAGCGCGTGGCGGGATCTCCGTCGACCGCGAGATCCGCCGTGAACGACGTACCGGGTTCGATGCTTGAGGCAACGGCCGGTCGATCCAGGGCCGCGTTGGCGGCACCGGTGCGGGGGCGTACGGCGACGCGCAGTACGGCGTCGAACGTGGTCGCGCCGGACGTGAACGTCACCGGGATGTCCACGTCGGCAAGGGCTGCGTCGGCGGGAGGTGTCAGCGTCACGGTGACGGACTGGGTGAATCCGCGCTTGACGGCGACCGGCGTACTGGCCGGCTCCGCGATCCATCCCGCGGGCGCGGCAACGCGCAAGGTGCCGCTCACATCGGCGCCGCGCTCGGCGGAGATGTCGACGACGAAGCTCGACGCCGTACCGCGGACCACGTCGGCCCGGTTCGCGTCGACGTGAAGCCCGGCGAGCGGCGTGTCACTCCACAGCGGCACGATCTCGGCCACGGCCGGGGGCCCGCTCTTCCACACCAGCCGCACGGCCTCGGCACGCAGATCGTTCGCAGGCACCTCGACGTACGCCGATGACACGGAGCCGATCCGCTGCCAGGCTCCCCCGACCTTGACCTCCACGTCCGCCGACCCCACGTTCGCCGACTGCTGGAGGATCGTGAGACCCGCCAGCTCCCTCGGCGCGGACAGGCCGACGGTCAACGCATCGCCTGCACTGGGCGCCGCAACCGGAACGTACGCCGTCTCCAAGTTCCCGTCCACCGCGCGCTGGTACGACGATCCCGGCGCGGGCGCCGGCGTACCAGCGGCTGTCAGCGTCGTCTTCCGGCCGCCGATCGTCTCCACCGAGAACTCTCGAACGACGACCCAGAAGTCGGTCGAGGACAACGACCGGTACCGCACGTAGCGCGCGGTCGTGCCCGCCGGTGCCGTGGTCCGGACTTCCGCCGTGGTGGCGCGCGTCAGCTCGGTCCAGCGCGTGCCGTCGAGCGAGTACTCCAGCGCACCCGACTGGATGTAGTCGTTCGGGCTGGACGTCTTGCCCATCAGCAGTTCGATCGCGCCGATCGTCGCGGGCTCACCGAGATCGACCCGGACCTCGGAACCCTGATCGGGAGCGCCGTTGCTCCAGAAGAACGTGTTCGGATCACCGTCGACCATCCGCGCCGGCACGTTGTCCTGGTAGGTCCCCAGGTTCGTCGTCGCGGTGCGGCCCGGCTGGACGCCGAGCCAGCGGTCGTGGACGCGGCCGGTCTCGGCGATCAGTTCGTCGACGACCCGTTCGCCGATCCGCGGATAGGTGCCGCTGTGCGGCAGCCGGCCGTCCCGGATCGCCTTGGCCGCGGTGACCAGACCGCTCAGCTGCTGCCGCTCGGTCCAGGCCGACGCTCCGTCGCCGGCGTCCAGCGCCGCGAGCAGATCCAGGGCGCGGCCCATCGCCTGTCCCCACAGCTCCGTTGCCTTGAGCCACGATTCCGCCTCGGCGGCGAACGCGGGATCCACTCCGGCCCGGATCGTTCCCGGCGCGGCAGTGATCGCGGCCACCCACGGCCGCAGCCCGGCGATCGCCTGGGCGCGCTGCCCGGAGCGCCAGCGCTGCCAGAACTGCTCGACCGCCGCACCGAACACCGGCGCACTCTCCGGATGCAGCGTGCCGTCGTACGTGTTCAGATCCGCGAACACCTGCAACGCAGCGGCTGTCGCCTGGTTGCCGCCCGCCTGTTCAGTCAGGGCACGCCGCCAGGACGCATCGGCGTCGTACTTCGCCGGATTCCAGCCGAGCTCGGCGAACGAGTACAGCGCGATCTTGCTGACTGCCGCCTGGTTCATCGGGTTCGAGATGACGCCGGCGACGTGATCGGCGATGGCCGGCTCACGGCCGCTGTACGGAGCGAGCAGCAATCGGCCGGCCGCGTAGTCGTTGACCGGGTAGTTGTCCCAGATCAGGATGTCGTGGCCGAACACGGCCTTCGCCTGGGCGGCCTGCGCGGCCGTGATCGTCCGCGGCACCACGCCGATCCCGGTCCAGTGCACGACCACGTCGGTGTCGAGCTGCTCCCGCAGTGCCTTCTTGTACGGCGTTTCGCTGACGTTGTAGTACTCCGTCGGCACCATCTGCAGCGGCGCGACGTCCGCCTTCGTCTCCACCCACTCGCGCTGCACCCGGTTCAGCAGGTCGCTCTGCGCCCGGCCGGCGGCGCCTCCGCCCGTTCCGTACTTCGCCTTGTCCGCATCGCAGTGCCACGCGTTGTAGTCGATGTCGTCGAGCGGCACGTTGAACGACCGCGCGCCAACGTCGTACAGCGCCTGGAACTTCGCGACCAGGGCCTGGAAGTCGGCGTCCGAGGTGTAGCAGATCGACAGGCCCGGCGAGAGCGCGAAGGTGAAGTCAACCTTGTTCTGGCGCGCCCGGGTGACGAGCTCCGCGAGTTGGGCGAGTTTGTCGGCCGGATACGGGTCGCGCCACTGCTCGCGGTGGTACGGGTCGTCCTTCGGCGCGTACTCGTACGTGTTCATGCGATGGTCGCCGAGGTAGCTGAGATGGTCGAGGCGGTCCGCGTGCGACCACGGCGTGCCGTAGAAACCTTCGATCGCGCCGCGGTAGCGCATCGTCGGCCAGTCCCGGATCGCGACGCCGGGCATCCAGTCGCGACCGGGGCGGGCCTGGATCAGCTGCGCAAGCGACTGCGCCGCGTAGTACGTGCCGTCGGAGTCGACGCCGTCGAGCACCACGTGACCGCGATCGTGCCGATCGCGTCCGGCGGCGAGAACGTACCCTTCGACGGGCAGGCCGGTGCTGTCCGCGACACGCAGGGCGCGGAGCACCGACGGGTCGCGGCCCAGCCAGATGGTCGTCGGCGTACCGGGGTCGCTGCCGTTCGTGGTCCGGATGTTCGTGACGCCGGCGCGGTTCAGCGCCTGGCGTACGACGCGCTCCGCGTCCGCGTCGGACCGCGCGGTGCGGACCAGGCCGACCACCGGGGTGAACGGGAAGCCGTCGGGACGTTGCACGAGTTGTTGCGGCTGGGGCGAGACCGCGGCGGCCGCGGGACCGGCCGCACCGGCGGGCTGCGGCAGAAGTGCGAGCGGGGCGACCAGGGCGAACACGCAGACGGCAGACCGGAGCAGGCGCATCGAGTCTCCTCGGGCATGGGCGGGTGAAGCCAGTTAGCCAGTGCGCGTAACTGCACGTCAAGTACTCGACCTAGGCAGTTCCAGTCAGGACTCGGAGGTACCTGGCAGCGGGGTGCCGCGTTCGTCGGGAGCGGCGGCGAAGACGGACGGGTGGTCCTTGGTCAGTGCGCGCCAGCGGTTGAAGAACAGGTTGAGGAGTACGGCGGTGACCGCGGCGGCGCTGATGCCCGAGTCGAGGACGACGCCGACGCCGGACGGGAGCTCGTCCCAGAAGTGCGGGCGGGCGATCGGGACCAGACCCATCGCCAGGGACACCGCGATCACGACCAGGTTCAGGTTGTCGCCGTACTCGACCCGCGAGAGCGTGCGGATGCCGCTCGCCGCGACCGGGCAAGGGCAGGCATTCCACACACCGGTGTCCGAGCAGCGCCGTCAGGAAACTCGGGCTTATTCCGTCGCAGGCAGGGTTCTCCCCTCGTGTATCAGTAGACACCCCCGGCTCGAGGGATTAACCGGCTCTCCTGTCTGATGTATGGGTGGTGCTCAGCCCGATCTGGGGTCGTGCGCTACCCGTCGAGCAGACTATGGGTTATCCCCTCGTGTTGGGGGTTCTCTACTGGTACACGAGGGGAGAACCCTCCACAGCAGGGGATATCCGGCGCTGTGTTGGACCTGCAGGCGGTGTGACCGAGGAAGCCAGGTCTGGGAGCTGGGGACTGCTACCCACCTGAAATGACCAGCCAGAGTCCCCGATCGCGCCACCGGACTGGTCGCCCCGCCTGCCGCGGACACCGAATACCCAGGCACGAGCCCACCAGAACCTGTCCTGCGGCCCCACAGTTCACCCACACATCGGACAGGAGAGCCGATTAACCGCTGCGAGCTGGCTAGGGTGGGCGATCATGGGGTCCTCGGTGGTGGACGGTGGCGATCATTCGCGGTTGCGGCAGCTGAACGAGCGGGCTGTGCTGGGCTCGGTTCGGGCTGCTGGGGAGTTGCGGGTTGCGGAGATCGTCGAGCAGAGCGGGCTGGGGCGGACGGCGGTCGAAGAGGTGCTGGCGAGTCTGGTGACTCGGCAGTGGCTGGTCGAGGTGAGTCCGGCGATCCGCGGGCGCGGGCGGCCGGCGCGTTCCTATCGGTTCCGGGCGGAGGCCGGGTACGTCGTCGGGCTGGACATCGGCGCGTTCTCGGTGCGTGGGGTGCTGACGGATCTCGACGGGCGGATGCTCGCGAACGTACGGCGTTCCGTGACACCGGAGACGCCACGGAAGCAGCGGCTCGCGACGGCCGACCGGGTGATTGCCGACTGCGCGCGAGAGGCCGGTGTGCCGGTTGCGCGGGTGTGGGCTGTCGGGGCGGGTACGACCGGGTTGGTCGATGCCACGGGCACCGTCGTCCGCGCGAATGCGATCCCGGACTGGGCAGGCACCAACCTCGCCGGCCACTTCAAAACCCAACTGGTTGTCGCCGACAACGACAGCCAACTAGCCGCCCTCGCCGAACAACGCCGAGGCACCCCCAACTCCTCCTCCCCCGCGGACATGGTGTTTTTACATGCGGGGCGGCGTACGGGGTTGGCGTTGGTGCTCGATGGGCAGTTGCGGCGGGGAGCGTTCGGGGCGGCGGCTGACATGTCCGCGCTCAAAGGTGTCGCGTGGGAGGCGGCGCTCGAGTACTTGCACGACGTCGTGCCGGCGGAGATTCCCGCGGTGGACAAGGCCGAGCGCGCCTTCGCGGCCGCGCGGGAAGGCGACCGCGCAGCACGCGCCGCCGTCCGGAAGTACGCCCGCGCCATGGCAGTCGCCGCCGCGACGGCGATCGCGATCGTCGACCCGCGACTGCTCGTCCTCGGCGGAGCCTTCTCCCAGGCGGCCGACGTACTGCTCGAACCATTGGCCGCCGAACTCGACCGCCTCTGCCCGCGCGTCCCCGAACTGCGCGCCTCCTCCCTCGGTCCCCTCTGCGTAGCCCTCGGCGCAGCCAGCCTCGCCCAGGACGCGATCGACACCCGTCTGCTGAGCCCCAGCCGCGGCCCGCTCCCCCAACTGTCGGCCCGGAGCCTCTGACCTCAGGTTGGCCGATTGTTCACCGGGCCGTTGACGCATGTCCGGTCCGGCAGCTAATAATGTCGGAAACAGGCAATAATGCGCACTAACGCGCACCCCTCCGCCAGGAAGCAGGTTGCCGTGAACAGTCGGATCCGCCGCCGCACGTTCCTCACCACCACCGGCGCCATCGCCACCGCGACCGCGGTCGGCGACGTCGCGTACGCCACCCCGCACGCCCTCGACGACGCCGCCTACGGGTCCTCGGAGTACGTCGACGTGCAGCTCTTGAACATCACCGACTTCCACGGCTACCTGCAGCCGACGACACCCAGTCAGGGCAGCGTGATCACCGGCGCGGGCGGCGTCCAGGTGACCGTCGGCGGCGCCGGATACCTGGCCACGCACCTGAAGCGGCTGCGCGAGGGACAGCGGAACTCGATCTTCTTCTCGTCCGGTGACAACTTCAACGGCTGGCCGTTCGAGGTCGACGCACACGCCAACGAGCCGACGATCGAGGCGCTCAACGCGCTCGGGCTGCAGTTCAGCACGGTCGGCAACCACGAGCTCGACCACTCGGTGGAGTTCCTCGTCGACCACATGGAGAAGGGCAAGCCTTACCCGGCGGTCAGCGGGCGCGACGACAACTTCGTCGACTCGACCGGGCAGCGTTTCCAGGGCGCGAACTTCCGCTTCTACACCGCGAACATCGTGCACGCGGACACCGGCCGGACGATCGTGCCGCCGTACAACATCGAGTGGGTCGACGCCGGCCGCGGGCGGAAACTGCCGATCGCGTTCATCCATCTGACCCTGGTCGGTTCGGAAACCGGGTCGACGTCGTACCAGCCCGGACTCAAGTCGCTGTCCGACCTGGCCGAGGCGAACAAACTGGCCGCGCAGCTGAAGAAGCGCGGCATCAACGCGATCGTCATCAACATCCACGACGGCGGCGTCGCCGGGAACGACTACAACGCAGGGACGAACCCGTCGGGGCCGGTCTTCCAGCTGGCCGCGAACGCCTCCCCGGACATCGCCGCGATCGTGACGGGGCACTGGCACTGCCGGTTCAACATGATGGTCCCGGACCCGAACGGCGTACCGCGGCCGGTCGTCGAGGCCGGCAACCACGGCTCGCTGATCAACGAGATCAACCTCAAGCTGGACCCGCGCACCGGCGAAGTCATCCGGGAGCTGACCCGGTCGACCAACCACGCCAACACCCGCGACGTACCGCTCGACGAGGAGCTCCAGTACATCGCCGACTACTGGACCGCGCAGGGCAAGAAGCGGTACGCGACACCGCTCGCGCGCGTCACCGCGGACTTCACCCGGACGCCGAACGCGTCCGGGGAGAGCACGATGGGCAACCTGGCCGCGGACTTCGCCTACTGGGACGCGAACCAGCACCGCGACGGTCGCGCCGACCTGGCCCTGATCTCGGTCAAGCCGGTGTCGGGGTCGAACGCCGTGACCGGCGACCTGTTGTTTGCCAAGGGCACCAATCCGTCGGATGTCGACGGCACGGTGCTGTTCGGCGAGGCGTGGGGCGCGTTCGGGTACGGCAACCCGATCCTGACGGTCACACTGCCGGGCACCCAGCTGCACGCCGCCTTCGAGGCGCAGTGGGTGCCGCAGGCGAACGGGACCGAGAAGTTCGCTCCGTTCGCGGTGTCGCAGAACGTCAGCTACACCTACGACACGACCAAGCCGACCGGTCAGCGCGTCGACCCCGCGACCGTGCAGATCAGCGGAAAGCCACTCGACCTGAACCGGGACTACCGCGTCGCCGCGCTGGCCTACACCCTGATCGGCGGTGACGGTACGACGGTCTTCGCCGGCTTCACCGATCCGGTCCGCAACGACCGCGACCACGAGGGCTTCATCGCATACCTGCGCGCACACCCGGTCCTCACACCCGCACCACTCGGCCGCGCGCGTCCGGTGAGTTAGGCTCCGGATGATCTGAGTCCCGGATGATACGAGAGCTGAAGTATGCCGAAGCCGCCGTCGCGCACTGCCGTGGTCAGGACCGCGTTGCGGGACCTGCGGGTCCAGCTCGCCCTGCTGAATCACCAGGTCGGGTCGCAGCTGTCCCTCAAGGACGCCGAGCTGGACTGTCTGGACGTGCTCGCCAGGGACGGGGCGCTCACACCGAGCGCCTTGGCCCGGCGGGCCGGCATCCATCCGGCCACGATGACCGGGATCCTCGACCGGCTCGAGCGCGGCGGCTGGGTCGTCCGCGACCGCGACCAGACCGACCGCCGGCGGGTCACCGTCCGCGTCGTCAAGGAGCGGACGGCCGCGGTCTACCAGGCGTACCGCGGGATGAACGGCGCGATCGACAAGATCTGCGCCGGCTACTCCGAGGACGAGCTCGACCTGATCGCCGGTTTCCTGAACCGCTGCGCCGAGGCCGGCCACACCTCCACCGAGAAGCTCGCCGCGAACTGAGCCCTCGCTGGCTGGTCGTTGTTGGAAGCGCTCTCGGCGGCAGAAGCTGAGGCGGTTTCCTGTTTTCACCAGCTGCTGCACAGATGGTTGACGGCAAGGCGGCTGATCCGACACGATCGGGGCGGTAGTAACTGGAAGCGCTCCCGGAGTGTCCGCCCCCAAGCTCGAGACAGGAGCAGCACATGCGATGGATCCTCAGAGGCCTGGTCGCGGCCGGCCTGACGCTCGGCGTCGTCCTCCCCACGCACCAGGGCGCCGGCGCCGCCACCACCGGCAACCCGGTCCAACTGACCAGCGGCTTCTACGTCGACCCGAACTCGAACCCGGCCGCCTGGGTCCGGAACAACCCCAACGACAGCCGCCGGACCGCGATCCAGAACTCGATCGCGACGAAACCGATGGCCCGCTGGTTCGGCAACTGGAGCAACCCGATCGGTACGTCGGTCGGTAACTTCGTCGGCGCCGCGGACGCCGCGGACAAACTGCCCGTGCTGGTTGCGTACAACATTCCCGGGCGCGACGCGTGCGGCGGTCATTCCGGCGGCGGCGCGGGCACCCCCGCGGCGTACCGGGCCTGGATCCACGACTTCGCCGTTGCCATCGGCAACCGTCCCGCCGTGGTCGTGATCGAGCCCGACTCGCTCGGTGATTTCAACTGCATGAACGCGGACCAGATCGCCGAGCGCAACGGCATGCTGACGTACGCCGTCCAGCAGTTCAAGGATCTCGCGCCGAACGCGTGGGCGTACCTGGACGGCGGCAACGCCGGCTGGGTGGCCGCCGACGTGATGGCGCAGCGGCTCAAGGGCGCGGGCCTGGCGAACGCGCACGGCTTCGCACTCAACGTGTCGAACTACTACACCACCGCGCAGACCCTCACCTACGGCAACGCAGTCAACAGCCACCTGACCACGAAGAAACCGTTCGTCGTCGACACCAGCCGGAACGGGAACGGCACGGGCAACGACTGGTGCAACCCGCCGGGCCGCAAGCTCGGCGTGCCGGCACAGACCGGCGGCGGCACTCAACAACCAGAGATGCTGCTGTGGATCAAGGTCCCCGGCGACTCCGACGGCGACTGCGGCATCGGCGCCGGCATCCCCGCCGGCACCTTCAGCCCCGACCTGGCCATCCACCTGATCAACGGCAACTGATCACGGCGTCTTTGTGCACCCACCAACCATTTTCCCCGCGGATTTGTGGCTGAGCCGTGCACAAAGACGACGGACAGAGTGGTGGAGGCGCGTTACGACGCCTTCAGCGGTGCGGGGTGGTGGCGCGTGGCGAGGAAAGCGGCGACTTCGTGACGGTAGACCGGTCGGGCGATGTCGCAGGTGTTGGTGAGCTGACCGGTGCGGAGCATCCGGTGGACCTCGTCGGCGTCCACTCCGAGCGCGGACGCGGCGGTCGGCACGGACCACCAGCTTTCGCGCAGGCGGGCGAGGACGTCCACGTCTTCGCGTCGCAGCGGCAGTTCCTTGCCGTGTGCCGTCAGCAGTCCGGCCGTGATCAGTCGCCGTACGCCGGTCTGCCCGAGGCCGAGCACCACGCCGGCCTCCGCGACCGACATCCACTGGTCGAGACCCGACCGTACGACGTCGGACAGCAGCAGACGGCGGTGAGCCCGAGAGCGCGCCGGCAGATGCCCCGCCCGGATCAGCCCCGCGACGCGCTGGGGCGGAACCTCCAGCAGTAGCGCGGCCTGTGCGGTGGTGACGAGTGGATCGTCGACCATCAACGGCTCTCCGAGCAGCTCGATCAGCCGAGCCCGAAACTCCCTGTCAACGTCCCCAGCACCCATTGCGTCCTCCCCAGATCCGCGCCGCCAGATGTGTGAGCGAACGACACGGGGTCCGGGGGCCACAGGCTCTGTTGCATTGTGGCACGCTCCGCGATGAATTGATCTATGTCAGTACCGGCAATTACCGGCTGTGGAGGGAGTCTCGGAGAGTGACGAGGCCTGAGCAGCGCCCGCGGGCGACGAACCCCGGCGCCGGGTCCTGGATCGCGCCTGGGGTGCGGGAGTCGGCCCCTGGAGTTCCATCGCACATGCCCGGGTACGCCGCGACGCCGCTGATCGAGGTGCCCGCGCTCGCGGAGCTGCTCGGCGCAGGAAGCGTGTGGGTGAAGGACGAATCCAACCGGTTCGGGCTGCCCGCGTTCAAGGTGCTCGGCGCATCGTGGGCGGTCAACCGTGCGCTCGGACCGGCGCAAACGTTTGACGAACTCGTGTCGCAGGTCGCCGGTCGCGCCGGTCGGCGGATCACGCTGGTGACCGCGACGGACGGCAGCCACGGCCGGGCCCTGGCCTACCTCGCGCGGGCACTCGGGCTCAGGCCTTCACCGGGTCGCTGGCCGTTGGTCAGGCCATCAACCGGGCCGGCGCCGGCCGCCGGATACGGACCCAGCTTGAGCTCGGCGGCAAGAACGCGCTGATCATGCCGGCCGAGCCACCGCGGAGTGGTCCGGCTGATCCCAGGCGCCGGTGCCCTACGCCGCAACTTCGCGCCGCAACCTTCGCGCCGCAAGCCCGCCCCCAACCGAACCTGACGCTCCGACAACCCTCCCCAAACCGGTTTGGGGAGGCTCCTGCCTCCGACCGGGGAGCACCACTGCCCGATCCGGGAAGGCACGACTCCCCAAACCGGTTTGGGGGCCCGAAGGGACGGGCATCGGCGAGACAGTGTGTGTGCACGGACCACCTTCGCGCTTAGGTGCGCCGACAGGACTATCCGACTGACGGGCCGAGGCCCAGGGATTGCGGTGTGCTGGGATCCGGGGACGGCTGGTGCAGTCCTTCGTCCAGGGCGCCGTACTCGGTCATCAGGGCGGGACTGCCGCCCCACGGGGTTTGCTCCTCGGCGATCAGGGTGTTGGTGGTGAGCAGCAGGCCGGCGACCGAGGCGCCGTTCTGGAGCGCTGAGCGGGCGACCCGGAGCGGGTCGATGATGCCCATCTCGAGCATGTTGCCGTAGCGGCCTTCGAGCGCGTCGAAGCCGTCGTCGACACCCATCTGGCCGGTTCGCTCGAGCACCTCCGCGCCGTTGTAGCCGGCGTTCGTCGCGATCAGGTACGCCGGTTCACGCAATGCCCGCCGTACGATCTCGACACCGGTCGCGTAGTCGCCCTTCACCTGCAAGGCGTCGAGCGCCGGTGCGGCATGGAGCAGTGCCATCCCACCGCCGGCGACGATGCCCTCGGCCATCGCGGCGCGGGTGGCCGACAACGCGTCCTCGACCCGGTGCTGCAGCTCCTTCAGTTCGGCCGGCGTCGGTGCGCCGACCCGGATCACCGCGACCTTGCCCGACAGCGACCCGATCCGTTCGGTGAGCACGTCCTCGTCGACGCCGAAGCTCGCGCGCTCCAGCTCGGCACGCAACTGCGCGATCCGGAACGCGACCTCCTGCTCGCGCCCGGGAGACGCGACGATCGCCGTCCGGTCCGCATTCACCCGGACCTGGTCCGCGCGGCCCAGCTGGGCGACGGTCATCGTCTCGAGACTGAACCCCGAGTGCCGGCTGTACACCGCGCCACCGGTGATCGCGGCGATGTCCTCCAGCTTGTGCAGCCGCCGGTCGCCGAACCCCGGCGCCTTGACGGCCACGCACTGGAACAGCCCGTTGACGTGGTTGTGCACCAGCATGCTGAGCGCCGTACCTTCGAGGCTCTCGGCGATGATCACCAGCGGCCGCGGCTCGCGCATGATCTTGTCCAGCAGCGGCATGATCTCCTGCACCTTGGTGATCTTCTCGCTGCACAACAGGATGTACGGGTCGTCGAGGTTGGCCTGCAGACTGCCCGGATCCGTCACCATGTACGGCGACAGGTAGCCGTTGTCGAACTCGAATCCCTCGACGAAGTCGACCCCCATGCCGTGCACGGCGGACTCCTCGACCGTGACGATCCCGCCGTCGCCGATCGTGAACAGCGCCTTCGCGATCGCGGCGCCGACCAGGTCGTCGTCGTTGGCCGAGATCGCGGCCACCCGGGCGAAGTCCTGCTCGGTGGCGACCGGATGGGCGACCTCTCGCAACCGCTCCACCAGCTTGCCGACGGCCAGGTCGATACCCCGTTTCACCAGAACGGGGTTCCCACCGGTGCCGATCGCGGCCATGCCCTCGCGGATGATCGCCTGCGCGATCACGGTCGCGGTGGTGGTGCCGTCGCCGACGATGTCGTTGGTCTTGATGGCCGCTTCCTTCACCAGTTGCGCGCCCATGTTCTCGAACTGGTTCTTGAGGAAGATCTCGCGGGCGATCGTCACGCCGTCGTTGGTGACGACCGGCGACCCGGTGATCTTCTCCAGGATCACGTTGCGGCCCTTGGGCCCGAGCGTCGACTTCACGGCGTCCGCCAACTGGTCGACGCCGGACAGCAACAGGTCGCGGGCCTCTTCTCCGAATCTGAGTTCCTTGGCCATCGGTTCCCTCCGGAAATGGTCGTTACGGAACGAGGATCGCGCGGCCGCGGACGCGGCCGGCGTCGAGATCGGCGACCGCCTCCGCGGCCGCGTCGAGGGGGTAGGTCCGGGTGTGCAGCGTGACCTTCCCGGCCTGGGCGAGCGCCATCAGCTCGGCCAGCTCGTTGAACGTGCCGACGATGTTGCCGACGATGTTCCGTTCGGTGGAGATGATGTCCAGGGTCGGGATCTGCACCTGCCCGCCGTACCCGATCACGAAGTACGACCCGCCCGGCGCCGTCATCGCGAACCCGTCCTGCTCGGCGCCCTGCTCGGCGACGAAGTCCAGTACGACGTGCGCGCCGCTGCCGTCGGTGAGCTCGAGCACGGTCTCAACCTGCTTGCCGTCAGCAACCACTGTCACGTCCGCGCCGAGCTGCTCGGCCAGCTTCAGCGCCTCGGGGTTGCGGTCGACGACGATGATCCTGGCCGCCGTCAGGGCGGACAGGCACTGGACGCCGATGTGCCCGAGACCACCCGCTCCGATCACCACGGCCGTCGTACCGGGTGGCAGCAGCGGGATCGCCTTGCGGACCGCGTGGTACGCCGTGATTCCGGCATCCGCCAGCGCCGCGACGTCCTGCGGCCGAGTGCTCGGGTCCAGCTTCACGCAGGCGCGGGCGGAGGTGAGGAGGTACTCCGCCATCCCCCCATCGCTGTCCAGCCCCGGGAACGAACTGTTGGAGCAGTGCATGTCATTGCCGGCCCGGCAGGCCTGGCAGAGCCCGCAGGTCGGCGTCGGGTGCAGGATGACCGTGTCCCCCACCTGGACGTTGGTCACGGCGGAGCCGATCTCGTGCACCCAGCCGGCGTTCTCGTGGCCGATCGTGTAGGGCAGCGACGGATGCATCGCCGCGTCCCACTGGCCCTCGATGATGTGCAGATCGGTACGGCATACTCCGGCGCCGCCGATCTTGACGACGACGTCCAGTGGGCCCTTGACGACCGGTTCCGGTACGTCGTCGACCACTGGTTGCTGGTGGTACCCGTGCAGTCGAACGGCCTTCATCCCTGTTCCTCCTCGCCCGCACCGGACTCGGCGTACCGGTGCTTCAGCATTCCCCTGCAGATCCCGGTGTTGGCCTCGATACCGGTCCGGGTCAACCGGGCCAGCCCGAGGTGCCGTGGCGCCGCGGCACCGTCGATTGCCGCCCCGGTGCCGGCATCGACGAGCAACGGCGCGTCAGGGCCCACCGGCAGCCCGAGCTCGGTCCGGCGTCGGAGCAGCCGGGCGAGCTCGGGTGACGGCGGCACGTCCTTGATCGTCAGGCCGACCGGATCGATGCCCGCAGCAATCAATGGCCGACAGACCGTGTCAGTGCCGGCCAGGACAGCCTTCTGCACGAAGGTCCGGCGCAGGTCGTCCAGCTCGGCCGCCGCCTCACCGGCGAACGATCCGACGAATCCGGCCCGCGCCGCCACGCCGGCGTTGATCTGCGCGGCCGCGAAATGGTCCACCAGCGCGACGTCGACCGAGCGTACGGCGGGTAGCGCGGAGACCACGTCGTACGCGTCGGCGACCATCAGGAAGGCGAAGTTCGGCGCACAGAAGTACGTCGGCAGCCGCAGCCGGACGACCACGTCACCGGCCGCCGACACGACGCAGGTGGACACGAAACCCAGCGTCGTGATCGGCTCGTCCAGCTCCGGGTCCCGGACCACACTGAGTGCGTCCAGAACCCGGTCCCGCTCAGCGATGACTGCTGTCATCAGGATGCGACCAGCTTGGAGTCGTCCTGTGCGGCCGGTGTCTCGTCCTTCAGTTGCAGTTCGTCCGGCACCTTGAGGTCGTACAGCTTGGCGGCGTTCAGCCCGAGGATCTTCTTCTTCCCGTCCACCCCGAGCCGCGGGTAGTCCGCGAACTCCGGCTGGTCGGGCATCTCCCAGTCCACGAAACCCTCGATCTGCCACTTCGGCTCCCAGATGCCGTAGTCGCTGCCGAACGTCATCTTGTCCTCGCCGACCCAGAACAGCAGCTCGCCCATCACCTTGGCGAAGAACTGCGGGCGGGCGTGCATCAGACCGCCGATCACCACCGACAGACCGGCGTACACATTGGGCTCCTGGGTCGCCATGAAGCAGAAGTCCTCGATCCGCGGCAGCCCGACGTGCTCGACGATGAAGTTGAGCTCGGGGAAGTCGGTCGCGGCGTGGTCGATGTCGGAGACGTCGAACGCATCCTTGTCCAACGGCCAGATCGTGGGGCCCTTGTGGACGTGGATGTTCTTGATCCCCAGCTCCTGCGCCTTCTCCAGGTAGCGGTACGACGCCTGGTCGCTGAGCTTGTAGCCCCGCGATCCGTTGTTCCACTCGGCGGTGTAGAGCTTCACGCCGCGCGAGCCGTACCGGTCGACGTTGCGCTTCAGCTCTTCCAAGCCGGCGTCGCTGTCCCGCGGGTCGAACCGGGTGTTGTGGACGAACATGCCCGAGTGCTTCTCACCCAGGGCCGCGTTCCTCTCGGTGGTGTTGAAACCTTCCTTGTACCACTCCTTCAGGTACGTCGGCTGGAACACCGCGACGTCCACGTAGCCGTCCTCGAAGACGTCCTTCATCAGGTCGTCCTCGGAGTACTTCATGAACTTCTCGATCGTCCAGTGGGTCTCCTTCGGCGCCAGGCTCTGGTAGGCGTGGAAACACTCGATCCAGCCCTTGGCGTACTGCTCCGCGCCGGCCACCCAGTTGCCGGGCGACGCGTCCCAGAAGTGCATGTGGCTGTCGACCACGAAGTACTTCTCACCGTTCTTCTCGTACACGAAAAGACCCCCTTGTCAGCTGGATGCGGTCAGGTCGAAGCCGATGTACTCGGCGGCGTCCTCGGGGTTGGCGAACATGATGGTCCGGTCGTCCAGGTGCACCATCCGCCCGTAGTGGGTGGACATGTTCTCCTCGAACTCGGCCTGGTCGAAGTACCCCGGCTCCTCGCCGAGCGCCTCGGAGATGTCGTCGTACACGAAGTCCATCCGGCCGATCGCGTCGACCCGGATCATCGACGGCAGGTGCGTGACGGTGACGTTCGGCACCCCCGTCATCACCTCGGCGACGACCGCGCCGACCTGGTTGTTCATCAGCGTCACACCGCACTTGTTGGACGCGGTGCTGTCCGACTTGAACGGGCTCTCGACGACTGCCCTGAGCGTGGTCACTGTGCCAACTCCTTCGGTGCCTCGAGGCCCAGCTGGCCGAGGATGCCGCTGAACCGGTTCTTCACGCGGTCGAGACCGTCCTCGAACCGTGGTGGTTTGGCGTCCGGCTGCGACCAGAGCGGCTGCAGCTTCCGGGCCGCGCCCAGCGCCTTCTCCGTCCAGGACCCCAACCAGTCCGTCAGGATCGCCTTGTTGTGGTCCGCGAACTCCTTGTCGTTCGTGAGCAGCTCGAACATCGCCGTGGTGTAGCGCAGGTCGCGTTCGGCGAAGTCGTACTCGGCCGCGCCGATCACCGTCGGGGTCACGAAGTCACCGTTGCGCGGGGACGCCTGCTGGACCAGCTGGCTGCGGAACAGTTCGCCGACGAGCGGTTCGAAGACGACGTTCGCGGCGAAGATCGCCTCGCACCAGTCGTCGATCGCCGTCAGCTGCTCGGCGACGTCACGGACGCCCTGCCAGGCCGGGTCGTCGTTCCAGGTCTGCAGGTGCGCGCCGCCGTCGAACCCCTCGATCTCCTCCGAGAGCGTGAGGTTGTAGAGCGCGAGGTCCTGCGCGGCGCGGATCCGGTGCATGCTGTTCACCGAGATCGCGTTGTTGTGCATGTTCGTCGGCGCGCGCCGGTTGGCGTTCGCGAACAGGTACAGGCCGAGGCCGTGGTCGACGTGCATCCAGGCGCCGACGTGGTGCTCGACGAAGCGCACCCAGTTCGGGTTCCACTGTTCGAAGGCCTTCGACTGCTTGGCCGCCTCGACGTTCTGGGTGACCTGGCGGACGACGTTGGAGTTGTAGCGGTAGAGGGTGAGTTCCCATTCCTCGTTCGGGTCGCGGAACTCGTGCCAGCCGGTGGCCGGCCAGTCCTTGACCATCATCCCTCCGGTCCCGGGCCCGCGCTGCGGTGACGGTTTGTCGGAGCCCCAGGCCTTCAGCGCGGTCCAGTCCAGCGGATATCCGCCGCGGCCGTCGGCGAACCCGTAGAGCCAGCCCTGGCTCAGGTAGTGCCGCGGATCGGGCTGTACGTCGACAGTCACGTCCTCGTAGTGGCTCTGCTTGCGCTTCTGCGGCTTGTAGTAGTTGTAGTGCCGGAGCGTCGAGTCCGGGAACTCCTTGGCGCCGGCCTCGGCGTCGGTGAAGACCGGCTTGGGAACACTGCGTTCGAACTTAGGTGAGTCCTGTGTGGTGGTCATAGGTTTCCTGCCTCCAGCACCTTCGAGTCACCGGCGTCGCCGGTCGTGGTGAACTTGTCGTAGTAGATGTGCTTGGTCGCGACACCGAGCCGTTCGAGCAGCGGGATCGCCGCCTCGACCATCGGCGGCGGACCGCACACATAGGCGTCGGCTCCGGTCAGATCCGGCTCCAGCCGGCGGACCACATCGGTGATCAGTCCGCTCTCGCCGTCCCACTCGTCCTCGGACAGGGCTGGTACGAACCGGAACTGCGGCAGCCGTTCCTCCAGCTCGCGCAGTTCGTCGGTGAAGCACAGGTCGCCGCGGGTGCGGGCGCCGTAGTAGAAGGTCGCCGGCCGGTCGATGCTGCGGTCGGCCATCGACCGCAGCAACGACACGATCGGCGCCAGTCCGGCGCCGCCACCGACGAAGACCAGCCGGGCGCCCGGGTTGTCCCGGAGGGTGAACACCCCGAAGGGCCCGCTCAGCTCCAGTTGGTGGCCGACCTGCAGCTCGGTGTCGAGAAACTCCGAGAACAGGCCGCCCGGGTAGACCTTGATGACGAACTCCAGTTGCCCGCTGTCCCGGCTCGACGTGTTGGCCATCGAGAACGAGCGGCTGGCATCCCAGCCCGGCACCCGCAGGTCGACGTACTGCCCGGGAAAGAACTTCAGCTCGCCGGGGCCGGACAGCTTCAGCACCAGGTGCCGCAGGTCGTGGGTCACCGGGGTGATGGCCACGACCTCGGCGGTGCGTTCCTGGATCGGCAACCCGGAACGGATCATCTCCTCGTCGTAGTTGAGCAGCTCGATCGTGAGGTCCTCGAACGCGTGCGCCCGGCAGAGCAGGGTGTAGCCCTCGTCCAGCTCGTACTCCGGCAGCGCGAAGGTGGAGTAGCGGTCCAGGTCGATGTCCTCACCGTCGAGGACGAACGACTTGCAGGACGCGCACTGCCCCTCCTTGCAGCCGTGCATGAGCATCACGCCCTGCTCGGCCGCGGCACGCAGGATCGTCTGGTCCTCGTCGACCTCGATCTCGATGCCGACGGGCTCGAACCGCACGATGTGCTTGCCGCCCATGAGATCTAGGCGTCAGCAGGTGCGGGGCGGCCGGCAGGGCCTCCCTTGACGTAGCGGGCGGCGAACGCGGTGCGCTCGTCATCGGACATCTCGTTGAGCAGCACGTTCGGGCTCGCCAGCGGCGGGCACTTGCGCAGGTGGTCCAGCGTCCACATCTTGTCCGGGTTCAGGTCGAGATGCGGTTGCGCGACCATGGTCTTGCCGTCGTCGCGGACGAAGCCCATGTCCGACACCACGTCGGCCCAGTTCCAGCCGTGGTACAGCGTCTCCCACTCGCGGTGACCGATCAGCTTGCCCATGTTCGGCGTCTGCCGGCCTTGGTACGTCGGCCGGAACGCGGTCTCGTCGGTCCACTTGCACATCTCGTGGCAGTACGTGCGCCACTGGCCGTCGACCTTGGCCATGACCATGTCCTCACGGACCAGGCACGGCACCATGCACGTCCAGCAGCGGTGCGGGTACTCGTAGTCCACGTCCTCGAAGACGATCGGCTTGTGCCCGTTCGGCCGGGAGAGCCGGTTGTAGTTCTCCCACCAGGCGCCGTACTTGTCGTACCAGCCCGGGTACTTGTACTCGAACCACTCGAAGTCCTTGTCCGTCATCGGGTCGATCCGCCAGTAGTTGGCGAGCCAGCCGGTGGCGAAGAACTGCGCGACCTCGTGCACGTAGCCCTTGTTCCAGATCTGGTTCCAGGACTCCTCGATCAGGTCGTGCGGGATCTCCAGCCCGTACTTCTCCAGCGGTACCAGGTAGCTGCGGTAGTAGTCGTCGTAGATCCAGCGCCGCCACATCTCGGCGTACGACTCGCGGTCCTTGCGGCGGTCCTTGGTGCCGTACTCGATGAACGTGCCGATGGCCGCGTCGACGACGCGGTGGTTGTTCCACCACGCGTACCGCAGGTCGCGGGCCAGCAGCTGGTGGTTGTCCTCGTCGGCGAGCGCCATCAGCAAGGTGGCGTAGCCGTTGCTGATGTGCCGGGACTCGTCGGACTGCACCGAGTGGAAGACCGTCGGCAGCAGGTAGTCGCCGTTGGCCGCGGCCTCGGCCGGCATCGCGACGAACAGGGTGTTGGTGAACGCGGTCTCCGCCACGATGGTCAGGTAGATACTGGCCGCCGTGATCGCGTCACCGGTGATGAACCCCTCGGCGAACTGGCGGCCGATGGTGCCGCAGTAGTCGCTCTGGAAGTTCCGCAGGCTCGAGTTGAAGCCCGCCGGGTCGATGTAGTTGTTCATGTACAGGCGCTTGAGGTTCTGCTGGATCGTCGAGTGCCTGACCTCGTCGATCATCTGGATGGCCTGCCCGTTGTGCAGTTCGGGGTTCGGGACGGTCCGGAACAGCAGCGGCATCGCCCGCGCGGCGGAGATCTCCGGCAGCGGGATGATGCTCAGGAACAACTTCTGCCACTCCAGCCAGCGCTCCTGCACCTGGCGGAACATGTTGCCGCGGATCGCCCCGTCGGAGGCGCCGTACACCCGGTGGTCCTTCTCCTCCTGCATCGGGAAGTACGACCGCAGGACCTGCTTCAGCGGGTCCTTCTTCTGCGCCTTGCGGAACGTGTAGTCGGTGCCGTACTGGGAGACCGGCTCGTGGTACGCCGGTTCCCAGGACAACTCCTGGATCTTCTGGTGGGCCTTCGCCACACTCTGGCGACTCATGGCACTCCTCCCGCTCATGTGACCGGCTGTCCTTTGCAGTACACGCGGGAGGGAGTGTGCTGAAGGTCTCAAATTGAGAAGGGCTTACGGCGCCCCGAGCATCCTGGCCCGGAGCTCCGCCAGCTGTTCCGCGGTCTGTTGGGCGATCCGCTGGTCGCCCTGCGGATCCGGCCGGATACCGAAGCAGCGCAACAGTTCGGCGGCCGGCTCGCCGGGGTGCCCGGTCGCGCCGAGGACCGGATGCAGGCCGGCGTCCGCGAGGTGCTCGAAGACCAGGTGGACCACGGTCCACGGGTTGTACGACTCCTCGTTCTCCATGTTCTCCAGGTTCTCCGCGCAGACCCTGGGCGCGCGGCCGGTTGTCTCATTCTGAGACAGCAGTTGCGGCTGGGTGCATTACTCTCGAAGAGGACCGGGTGGGGCCACGGATCCGTGATGTTTCCACCTGGCGTCAGGAGGCCCCGGTGGACGAGATCGCACCCTCGATGGAGGACAACCGGCGGGCCGCGACGGCCCGGCTGAACTTTCTCACCCTGGATCCGGTCGCGCCGCAGGACGTCCGGCCGCCGATCCTCGCTTCCTGGGTCCGGTCGCGGCACTGGAACCTGCCCGCGGACAAGATCACCTTGCCGTACGTCGCGGACCCCGACAAAGACCTCCCGCTCACCCGCAGCGCGGGTCCGGTACTGCGCAGACTCCACGAGAACCTCGACGGCCAGCCGATCAGCGTCATCCTCACGGACCGCTCCGGCCTGGTGCTGCAGCGCCTGACCGCGGACACCGAACTGGCCCGGCACCTCGACAAGGTCTACCTGGCCCCGGGCTTCAGCTACGCCGAGGAGTTCGCCGGGACGAACGGGATCGGGACCGCGCTGGACGTCGGCGGACCGATGCACGTCTTCGGTCACGAGCACTACGCGGAGGACCTGGAGGACCTCGCGTGCGCCGGCGTACCGATCAAGCACCCGTTGAACGGCAAGACGATCGGTGCGATCGACCTGACCTGCTGGCGCAAGGACGCCGGGTCGCTGCTGATGGCGCTTGCCAAGAGCACGGCCGAGAGCATCCGCGCGGCGCTGCTCCGCGACAGCTCGACGCGGGAGCTGTCCTTGCTGGAGGCGTACCTGCAGACGTCCCGCCGGCTGGGTGACATGGTCATCGCGATCGACGACGACCTGCTGCTGATGAACGCCAAGGCGCGGCAGTCGCTCGACGCCGGCGACCAGCGCGCAGTCCTCGGGCACGCGGCGGAGATCCTCAGCCACGGCGGTACCGAGACGATCCTGGCCGAGTTGCCGACCGGGGCGTGGGTCCGGATCACCGGCCGCCCGATCGGTGGCCGATCCGGGTCCGGGATCCTCCAGATCAGCCCACATTCCGCCGGTGTGGACCTCCGATCGCAGGCGTCCGGTCATCGCCCGCCGCCGCGGCCGGTGCTGCCAGGACTGGTCGGCCGGAGCGCAGGGTGGCTCGGCAGCAGCCGCGAGGTCGACAACGCCTGCCGGGCCCGCCAGTGGGTCGTGCTCAGCGGCGAACGCGGCGTCGGCAAGGTCGCGCTGGCGCGTGCCGCGCACCACCAGAACAGTCCGGGCGGCGCGTTCCACATCGTCGACGCTGCCCGGACGGGTGACGGTTTCGCCGCCGAACTCGATGCGGAGCTGGCCGACGACTCCGTGCAGGCCCTGGTGATCCGGCACGCCGAATGCCTCGACGCCGACGGTCTCGACAGCCTCGCCGAGGCGCTGTACGGCGTACTCGAGCGCCGGCCGTCCACACCGCCCTGGATCGCCCTCACGCTCACTTGCGAGAACGGCGACACCCCGGACCTCGGCGAACTGCTGACCCTGTTCCCGCTGACCGTGGACGTGCCGCCGCTGCGGCACCACATCGAGGACGTCCGCGACCTGGTTCCGCACTTCCTCAACCAGCTGAGCCACGGTGACCTGACGTGTGCACCGGACACCATGCAGCAGCTGCTGCGCTCGTCGTGGCCCGGAAACACGGCCGAGTTGTGCCAGGTCCTCAAGCAGGTCGTCGTACGGCGTCGCCGGGCCGGTGTCATCACGCCCGCGGACCTGCCGGCCCGCACCCGGGCCGTCAGCCGCCGCAGCCTCAGCCAGCTGGAAGCGCTCGAGCGCGACGCCATCGTCCACAGCCTGCTCGCCAACGGCGGGCACAAGGGCCGCGCCGCCAAGTCGCTCGGCATGTCACGCGCGACCATCTACCGGAAGATCCACGACTATGGAATTCAGTCTCCGTAAATGTGATCGGAGTTGCACCTGAAATCGTCACTTCTGGCACAAGTGATCAATTTGCCCTTGCCGTGAGGCCTCTGCAGGCGGTGAGATAGTCGTGTGACGGAAACGCGACCCGCCGACGCGGCGGAGGGGCGGGGCTCCTCGAGCTTCTCGTACCGCCCGTTCATCTGGCTTGCGGTCGCGACGTTCTCGATGGGCATCGACGGCTACGTGCTGGCCGGGCTGCTGCCGCAGATCGCCGGCGACCTGAAGGTCACCCCGGCGGCCGCCGGTCAGCTGATGTCCGTGTTCGCGTTCACCGCCGCGCTCGCCGGTCCCGTGCTCGGCACGTTGACGTCACGGTGGGAACGCCGTACGACGATCGTGCTGTCACTGGGTGTGTTCGTCCTCGGCAACGTGGTCGTCGCGGTCGCGACCAACTACCCGGTCGCGCTCAGCGGCCGGGTGCTCGCGGCGCTCGGCGGCAGTCTGCTGAACGCCGCCGTCACCGGGTACGTACTCGCCCTGACCCCGTCCGAGCACCACGGCAAGGCGTTGTCGTTCGTGCTCGGCGGCTGGATGACCGCGACCGCGCTCGGCGTACCCGTCGGCCTGCTGCTCGGGCAGTCCTCGTGGCGATTCCCGATGATCCTGGTCGCGGTGGTCGGCACGATCGCCCTGATCGGCATCCTGCTCCGGCTTCCGCAGTTGCATCTACCCGGCGGCACCCTCGTCGAACGCCTCCGCCCGCTCGGCCGGCCGCGGCTGGTCGCCGGGCTGCTCGTGACCACGGGAATCCTGTGCAGCAGCTATGCCTGCTTCACGTACGCGACCCTGATCCTCGGACCGCACTTCCACGCCGAGTGGGCCATGATCCTGATCATGTTCGGGTACGGCGTCTCGAGCATGGCCGGCAATGCGGTGACAGGACGCCTGGTCGACAAGTTCACCGCACTCAAGGTGCTGACCGTTGTGCTGGTCGGGCTGCTGCTGAACGCCGTCCTCGGCATGATCGCGCTGATGTTCGCCCCGGCTGTGGTGGCGGCGGTGTGGGGTCTGGTCTGGTTCTTCTCGGCCGGCGTCGGCAACGGCGGCGGCGCCGTTCCACAGCAGGCGCGGCTGGCGTCGATGGCACCCGAGTCGGCCGCGATCGTGATGGCGCTGAACGGCAGCGCGATCTCGCTCGGCTCGGCTCTCGGCAGCGGCCTGGGCGGTGTCGCCCTGACCGCGGGCTCCTCACCGAACGGCCTGCTCGGCGTCTCGGCCGTCGTCCTCACGATCACCGTCGGTCTGCACCTGCTGGTCGCCCGTGCTTCAAAAGCCGCCGTCGGGTGACGGATACCTGCGCCGCTGACAGGGTTGAGGAGCAGCAGTTCTCGTACCGGCCGCTGGTCTGGCTCGCCGTGGCGACGTTCTCCATGGGCATCGACGGGTACGTCCTGACCGGGTTGCTGCCCACCATCGCCGCGGACCTGCACGTCAGCGTGGCGGCCGCGGGCCAGTTGATGTCCGCGTTCGCGCTGACCGCGGTGTTCGCCGGGCCGGTCCTCGGCACAGTGACGTCGCGCTGGGAGCGCCGTACGACGATCGCCGCGGCGCTGGCCGTCTTCGTGCTCGGCAACCTGGTCGTCGGGCTCGCGACGACATACCCGATCGCGTTCGCCGGGCGGGTAGTGGCGGCGCTCGGCGCCTGCCTGCTGAACGCGGCCGTCAGCGGCTACGTGATCGCCGTGACGCCGGTCCGGCACCGCGGGAAGGCGTTGTCGTTCGTGCTCGGCGGGTTGCTGACCGCGACGGCCCTCGGCGTACCGGTCGGCCTGGTGGTCGGGCAGTCTTCGTGGCGCTACCCGATGATCCTGGTCGCCGTGATGGGAACGATCGCCCTGGCCGGCATCCTGCGCGGCCTCCCCCGCCGGCAGCTTCCCCACGGCCGGCTCACCGACCAGCTTCGCCCACTCGGTCGGCAGCGGCTGCTCGGTTCCCTGCTTGTCACGACCGGCATCCTGGCCGGCAGCTTCACCTGCTTCACGTACGCCGTCCTGATCCTCGGTCCGTCCTTTCCGGCCGGCTGGATGATCATCGCGATCATGTTCGGGTACGGCGTCACCAGTGCGCTGGGCAACGCGATCACGGGCCGGCTGGCCGACCGGTTCCCGGCACCGCGCGTACTGACCGTCGTCCTGATCGTCCTGCTGCTGAACTCGATCCTCGGCATGGGCGGCCTGCTGCTCACCTCGGCCACCGCGCTCGCGGTCGTCGGCGTGAGCTGGTTCTTCCTCCAGGGCGCCGGCAACGGCGGCGCGGCTGTACCGCAGCAGGTCCGGCTCGGCGGCCTCGCCCCGGAGTCCGCCGCGATCGTGATGGCCCTCAACGGCAGCGCGATCTCGCTCGGTTCCGCGCTCGGCAGCGCCGTCGGCGGGATCGCCCTGACCGCCGGGACCGCGCCGTCCGGCCTCCTCGGCCTCGCCGCGGGCATCCTCGCGGCGACGCTCGTGCTGCATCTGATCGTTTCCAGACCCTAGAATTCGGTCATGGCCGAAAAGCTGCGGATGGTGCTGGCGGCGACGCCGGCGTACCGGGAGATGGTGTTCGCGCCGGAGAGTACGGCGCGGCTGGAGGCGCTCGGGGACGTCGTCGTACTGGACGATCCGGGCGATGCCGGGGCCTTGACGGCGGCGTTGCCCGGGACCGACGTACTGATCACGTCGTGGGGTGCGACGCCGTTGACCGCGGCCGTCCTGGACCACGCGGACCGGTTGCGGTTGATCGCGCACAGTGCGTCGTCGGTGAAGCACTTCGTCACCGAGGAGGTGTTCCGGCGCGGGCTGCGGATCACGCAGGCGGGGCAGGCGATGGCGGAGCCGGTGGCCGAGGTGTCGCTCGCGTTCACGTTGAGCCTGCTGCATCGCATTCAGCGGTTCGATCATGCGATGCGCGACGGCGCGTGGCGGGACGCCGTACCTCCGCAGCACGGGCTGACGGCGTCGCGGATCGGTGTCGTGGGCGCTTCGCGGACCGGCGTCGAGTACATCCGGATGCTCGTCGCGCTCCGAGCCGCGGAGGTCGTCGTCTACGACCCGTACCTCACGGATGAACGCGCGGTCGAGCTCGGCGTACGTCGTACCTCGCTCGACGAACTGCTCCGCACCAGCCGGGTCGTCGCCCTGCATGCGCCGACGCTCCCCGAGACCCACCACCTGATCGGCGCCCGCGAACTCGCGCTGATGCCCGACGGCGCCTCCCTCGTCAACACGGCCCGCTCGTGGCTTGTGGACACCGCCGCGTTGCTCGATGAAGTCCGCAGCGGGCGGATCGACGCCGCGCTGGACGTGTTCGACGAGGAGCCGCTCCCGCCCGACGACCCGTTCCGCGCCCTCCCGAACGTCCTCCTGACACCCCACCAGGCCGCCGCCACCGTCGAGTGCTACCTCGACATGGGCAAGATCACCGTCAACGAGATCGAACGCCACGCGACGGGCCGCCCCCTCCAGTACGAACTGACCGAGGCAGCTCTGCACCAGATGGCCTAGCGATGTGCATTTGGTCGACGCCTGGTCACGTTCGAACATCTCGAACCATCCGCGGGCGTGTCGGCGCCGAATGCCTGGCATGCACAAGACAGTCGGGGCATTGGGCGGTGTGGTTGCAGCCGGTACGGCGCTCGCGGTCGGATATCTCGTCGCGGATCTGACCGGAGGACCGTGGCCGGTCGACGCCGTCGGCGTTCAGGTCATCGATTGGTCCCCCGGGCCGGTGAAGGACTGGGCGGTCCGGACTCTCGGCACCGCCGACCGTCCGCTGCTCCGGGTCGGCATCTGCGCGACGCTCGCGATCGTCGCCGCCGTTGCCGGATGGATCGGCGCGCGCGGGCGCCGACGGACGGCGGCCGCGATCGCGGGTGGGCTCGGGCTGGTGGGCTTGGTGTTCGCGATCGTGAGCCGTTCGGCCGCCGGCAGCACGGTCGACCGGTTGCTACCGGCAACAGTCACGCTGGTGGTCGCCGTACTGGCGATGGCCCTGGTCACGCGAAGTCCGGTTCAGGAGACAGATGAGGCTGAGCAGCCGGTGGGGTTTGATCGGCGGAGGTTCTTGGTTGCCGTGTCGGCGGTGGCTGTGGTGGGGGCCGGTGCTGCTGGTGCTGCTCGGTTTGCGGGTGGGTCGGGGCAGGAGCTGCGGGCGCGCGTTCGGGTACCTCGGCCGACCGACGCCGCAGGCCCTTTGCAGGCGAGCCTCGACGTCCCCGGGATCAGCCCGTTCACGACGCCGAACGCCAAGTTCTACCGCGTGGACACGCTGCTCCAGGTCCCGCGGATCGACCCGCGGGACTGGGAGCTACGAATCCACGGACTTGTCGACAAAGAGCTCCGGCTCTCGTTCGACCAGTTGCTCGAACGGCGGCTGATCGAACGCGACATCACCCTCACGTGCGTGTCCAACGAGGTCGGCGGCCCGTACGCCGGCAACGCCCGCTGGATCGGCGTACCGATCGCGGACCTGCTCCGCGAGGCCGGCGTCCGGCAAGGCGCCGACGCGGTGAAGTCGACCAGCGTCGACGGGCTCACCATCGGTACGCCGCTCGCCGCGCTCACCGACGGCCGGGACGCGATCCTCGCGCTCGCGATGAACGGCGAACCGCTGCCGTTCGAGCACGGCTTCCCGGTGCGGATGGTCGTTCCCGGCCTGTACGGGTACGTGTCCGCGACCAAGTGGATCGTTGACTTCGAGGTCACCAGGTTCCGGGACTTCAGCGCGTACTGGACCGACCGCGGCTGGTCCGTCGAGGCGCCGATCAAGACGTCGTCGCGGATCGACGTACCGAAGGGCTTCGCGACCGTCAAGGCCGGACCCGCGGTCGCCGCCGGAGTCGCCTGGGCGCAGCGCCGCGGCATCAGCAAGGTCGAGGTCAAGGTCGACAACGGCCCGTGGCAACCCGCCCGGCTGGCGCCCGTCGACGGGCCGGACACCTGGCGGCAGTGGACCTTCCGCTGGAACGCCACGCCCGGCACCCACAAACTCACCGTCCGCGCGACCGACGCGACCGGCGAACTGCAGACCGACCGCCAGGCGCCGCCGCGGCCGAACGGCTCGAGCGGTCTGCACAACACAGTCGTGATGGTCGAGTGACCCATCCGGCCCGCGACCGGCTCCGAAGTACTCCCGTCAGCAACCTCCCCAGGAAAGAGATTGAGTCATGTACAAGCACCTCACCCGCGCCGGAATCGCTCTCAGCGCGCTGGCCCTCGCAATGACCGCATCCGCTTGTGGTGGTGACGACAACAGCAGCGCCTCCAGCGGTTCGACCACCAGCACGAGCAGCAGCGCACCGGCCACCAGCGCCACGCCGTCGATGAGCGACGCAGCCGGCGGTCTGGTCGGACCAGGCTGCGCCGACTACGCGAAGGCCAACCCGTCGGGCGCCGGCTCGATCGACGGTATGGCGGCCGCACCGCTGGCCACCGCCGCCTCGGGCAACCCGCTGCTGAAGACCCTGGTCGCAGCCGTGTCCGGCAAGCTGAACCCGAAGGTCGACCTGGTCTCGACGCTGAACGGCGGCGAGTTCACCGTCTTCGCACCGGTCGACACCGCGTTCGCGAAGATCCCCGCCGCGACCGTGAACACGCTGAAGACGAACGACGCGCTGCTCACCAAGATCCTCACCTACCACGTCGTACCGGGCCAGCTCGACCCGTCGTCGGTCGTCGGCAAGCAAACGACCGTTGAGAAGCAGGCCGTCACCGTCACCGGCTCCGGCGACAGCCTGAAGGTGAACAACGCCAACGTGATCTGCGGCGGCGTGAAGACCGCGAACGCTACGGTGTACCTCATCGACTCCGTTCTGATGCCCCCGGCAAGCTGACCGTGAACGAACCAACCGCGCTGCCCTGGCCCACCGGATCGCACTCGCGATCCGGTGCGGTCGCGGACGGGGATCTCCTGATGCTGACCGCGACCGGTGACACGGCCGCGTTCAGCGCGCTCTACGACCGGGTCGCGCCGTGGGTCTTCGGGCTCGTCCGCCGGATCCTCCGCAACCCGGCCCAGTCCGAAGAGGTAACCCAGGAAGTCATGCTCGACGTCTGGCGCACCGCGACCCGGTACGACGCCGACCGCGGCTCCGCGCACTCCTGGATCCTGACGATCGCGCACCGCCGCGCGGTCGACCGGGTGCGCTCCGAACAGGCCGCCGCCGACCGCACCGAGCAGGTCGGCGCGCGGTCCGCCGACGTCGCCTTCGACCAGGTGGCCGATACCGTCACCACGCGGCTCGAGGCAGAGCAGGTACGGCGGTGCCTCGGCTCGCTGACGGACCTGCAACGAGAATCGATCGAGCTCGCGTACTACAACGGCTACACGTACCCGGAGGTCGCCCAGCAACTCGGGGCCAAGCTTCCGACCATCAAGGCGCGCATGCGCGACGGCCTGATCCGCCTCCGCGACTGCCTGGGAACCACGAGGGGGCAGCGGCCATGACGGAACCCGACGTGCACACTCTCACCGGCCCGTACGTTCTGGACGCCCTTCCGGACGACGAACGGATTCGCTTCGAGGCCCACCTCGCCGAATGCACCTTCTGCTCGACCGAGGTCGACGAACTGCGCGCCGCCGCGGTGAAGCTGGCGACCCAGGTCTCCACCCCGCCGCCGCCCGCGCTCAAGGCGAACGTGATGTCCGCGATCGAGCACGTACGCCAACTCCCCCCGGTCGTCCACGGCCAACCCGCCGTACGCCGGCGCTTCATCCGCCGATCCGTCCTGGCACTCGCCGCCGCGGCCGCCGCGGTCGCCGTCAGCGGCGGGATCGCGATCGACCAGTACCGCGACCGGACCGCCGCGGAGCAGGCCAATCGGCAGATGGCCGCCGTTCTCTCCCAGCCCGACGCACGGACCGTTCACGGGGCGGTCCAGGGCGGCGGGCAGGCCACGATCGTCGTGTCCGCGAAGGCCGACAAGTCGGTCGTCGTACTGCGGGATCTGCCCGAGCTCCCCACGGACCGGACATGGCAGCTGTGGATGATCGACTCCGGAAAGACCGCCCACTCGGTCGGCCTCGCCGCCGGCGACCTCACCCGGGTCATCGACGGTTCGACCACCGGCATGACGGCGTTCGGCCTGACCCTCGAGCCCAGCGGAGGATCCGCCAAGCCGACGCTCCCACCAGCGGCACTGATTCCGCTCACCTAGTAGCCTCCCGGGAATGAAGGAGGCTACTGCCGACGTACGCGAGCGGGTTCTGGCGAGTTTCGAGCGTCAGGGGTTGATGGCGCATCTCGGGGCGCGGATCGCGCACGTCGGGGCGGGCGAGGTGCATGTTGTGCTGCCTCGGCGGCCTGAGGTTACGCAGCAGCATGGGTACTTTCATGCGGGCGCGACCAGTTCGATCGCGGACAGCGCGGGCGGGTACGCCGCGTTCACGCTGTTCCCGGAAGGTTCGTCGGTGCTCACGGTGGAGTTCAAGATCAACCTCCTGGCACCTGGTGAGGGCGAGCACCTCGAGGCGGTCGGCACCGTGCTCAAACCCGGCCGAACCCTGACGATCTGCCGCCTCGAGGTCTATGGCGTCACCGCCACCCAGCGCACCCTGGTAGCCGCAGGCCAACAAACCCTCATCCAAATCCAGTCCCGCCCCGAACCCTGACCCCAGCGACCAACGAACTGCGGGGCCGAGCGCGACGAGTGCCCCCGCAACGAGAGGATCTCCCCTCCTGTTGCGCCTTCTCCGTTGGTATACGAGGGGAGAACCCACAACACCAGGGGAGATCCCCTCGTGTTGTGGACGTGTGGGGGCTGCCGCGCGGGGCGGGCGGTTGGGCGATCCGGGGTTGGTGGCGGCGCGGCCGCTCGTGGTGGGTGGTGCAGGCTCGACAGGTAGTGCACCGGTGGGACGGTGTACGCGCGGGCACGTTCACGCTCAGGTGCACTACCCGGCCACCCGACACCTCCTGTCGAGCTTGCCGATCACACCCAGAACTCGTGCTCACCGGACCGATGAGTTCGGGATGTCTCGCTGGTCTGTACAGATGTGACCAGTGAACAACGATGGGTTTTGGGGTTGGCCTCGCTCGGGTCGGTGATGGTGGCGTTGGACACCCTTGTGGTGGCCGCCGCGCTGACCACGATCCGCAGCGACCTCGGCGCGACCGCCGAGGAGCTGGAGTGGACGGTCAACGCCTATGGACTGAGTTTTGCGATGCTTCTGATGACGGCCGCCGCGATCGGCGACCGTCTGGGCCGGCGCCGTACGTATGCGGCCGGTCTGGCACTCTTCACCGCCGCCTCGGTCGCGTGCGCCGTGGCGACCACACTGCCGTTCCTGATCGCGGCCCGGGCCGTGCAGGGTGTCGGGGCGGCGATGGTGATGCCGCTGGCGATGAGTCTGCTCGGGGCGGCGTTCCCGCCGGAGCGACGCGGGCGGGCGATCGGCGTGTTCAGCGGGGTGACCGGGATCGCCGTACTCGGTGGGCCGCTGATCGGCGGCGCGGTCACCGAGGGACTGTCGTGGCAGTGGATCTTCTGGATCAACGTGCCGATCGGCGCGGTCGCGATCGCCTTGGTGCTGACGAAGATCAGTGAGAGCACCGGCCCGGCGCGACGGCTCGACCTGGTCGGCGCGGTGCTGATCAGCCTCGCCGTACTGGGCCTGGTCTGGGGCACGGTGCGCGGCGAGTCGGCCGGCTGGACCAGTGCCGAAGTACTGGGCGCCTTCGGCATCGGGATCGTGATGCTGGTGGCGTTCGCGGCGTGGGAGCGGCGGACCGACCACGCGATGGTGCCGCTGGAGTTCTTCCGGAACCGGACGTTCACCGCGGCGAACTCGGCCGGCTTCTTCCTCAGCGCGGCGTTGTTCGCCGCAGTCTTCTTCCTCTCGCAGTACATGCAGGCCGTGCTTGGGTCGGCGCCGTTCAAGGCCGGTCTGCAACTGCTGCCGTGGACCGCGACGCTGTTCGTCGTCGGCCCGATCGCCGGCCGGCTGGTCGACCGTGTCGGCGAACGTCCACTGGTCGTGATCGGTATGGCGCTGCAGACCGCGGGCATGTTCTGGGTCAGCGGCGGCGCGGACCACTACTGGGAACTGATCGTGCCGCTGGTCGTCACCGGGTGCGGGATCTCGCTCGCGATGCCCGCGGCGCAGACCGCGGCGATGGCGGCACTGCCTCGCGAAGCCGTCGGGATCGCGTCCGGGATCTACAGCATGAACCGACAGATCGGCGGCGCGGCCGGGGTCGCGGTCCTCGGCTCGGTCTTCACGGCAGCCGGCGGCTACACCGGCCACGGCTTCGCCCGGGCGCTCGCGGGATGCGGCGTACTGTCGTTGATCGGCGCGCTCTCGGGGCTGGCGATCGCGGGACGTCGTGCGCAGAAGCTGGTGCCGGTGATGGAGGGAGCCCAATGAACCTCGAGGAGGAGTTCGCGCAGCATCGGGGTGAGCTGGTGGCGCATTGCTACCGGATGCTCGGCTCGCTGCACGACGCCGAGGACGCGGTTCAGGAGACGTACCTGCGCGCCTGGCGTGGTCACGCGGATTTCGAGCACCGTTCGTCGGTCCGGACCTGGTTGTACCGGATCGCCACGAACGTGTGCCTGAACCTCCTGCAGCACAGCAGCCGGCGGGTCGTCCCGTCGGCGCTGGGTGCCCCGGGCAACGATCCGGACGAGCTGCACGCCCAGGCCCTGGAGGTGCCGTGGCTGGAGCCGTTCCCGGATCAGTTGCTCGGTGCCGATCCGGCCACCGTGGTCGGCGATCGCGCGAGTTTGCGGCTGGCGATGGTCGCCGCGATGCAGCACCTTCCGCCCCGGCAACGCGCCGTACTGATCCTGCGCGAGGTGCTCACGTGGCCCGCCGCGGACGTCGCCTCGTTGCTCGACACAACAACCGCCGCGGTGAACAGTTCGCTGCAGCGTGCGCGGGCCGAGCTGGCGCGGCTGCGGCCGCGGGAGGACGAGTTGAGCGAGCCGCACGAACCGCTGCGGCGGGCGTTGCTCGACCAGTTCCAGGCCGCGATGGAGAGCAAGGATCTCGTCGTACTGGAAGGGCTGTTCAGCGCAGATGCTCGGTGGGAGATGCCGCCGATCCCGACCTGGTTCAGCGGGCGTTCCGACGTACTGCGGTTGCTCGACGCGAAGCTCCGCCCGGGCCCGGGCCGGCGGGTCCTGGTCGAGACGTCGGCGAACGGCCAACCGGCGTTCGCGCTCTACATCCGGGGCACGGACGAGCTGTTCCACGCGCACTCGATCAAGGTGCTGACGTACACCGAAGACGCGATCTCGGCTGTTCTCGCGTTCCACCAACCTGCTTTGTTCCCAGCCTTCGGGCTGCCCCTGATCCACGGGAGATCTTGATGTCATTGGCAACCACTCTGCGGGAACTGCACGTCCCCGGCACACCACTCGTCGTACCGAACGCATGGGACGCCGCCTCGGCGCGCATGGTCGAGGCGGCCGGCTTCGCCGCGGTCGCCACCAGCAGCAACGCCACGGCCGCCGTCCTCGGGTACGACGACGGCGAGCACGCGCCCGTCGACGACGTACTGACTGCCGCGGCGCGGATCGCGCAGTCGGTGTCCGTTCCGGTGACGGTCGACTTCGAACGCGGGTACCGGCTGGCTCCGGCCGAACTGGTCGAGCGCTTCGTCGCGACCGGCGCGGTCGGGCTCAACCTGGAGGACTCCGACCCGGCGATCGGGTCGATGATCGACCCCGGCGAGCAGGCGGACTTCCTGGCCGCGGTCCGCGCCGCGGCCGGTGACGCGCTGGTGATCAACGCCCGCATCGACGCGTTCATCCGCCAGGCCGGTACGGCGGACGAACAGCTGGCGACCGCCCTCGACCGCGGAAACCGCTACCTGGCCGCCGGCGCCGACTGCGTGTACCCGATCGGCGTCGGCGACCTCGACCTGCTGGCCACGCTCAGCACGCAGATCGACGGCCCGGTGAACGCGGGTTACGGGCAGGGCGCGAACACGATCGCGGACTATGCGGCACGCGGAGTCGCCCGGGTCACCTTCGGCCCGATGTTCCAGCGCCACCTGTACGCGAAGTTCGCCGACACGCTCCTGCCCGCTGTCGCCGCGGACCGCAATCCGTTCACTGCATGAGGTCGGGGACTTCCTCGGCGTGGATTCGGCCGCGGTCCTGCGTCTCAGCCTTCCGCAGAGCCGCCGGGGCTGCGGCCGGATCCGCGGGTCGGCGGTGATGCCAGTCGGTGACGGCCTGATAGGCAGCCGCGACGGAGAGCAGGCGGTCCTCGCCGAACGGTTTGCCGCCGAGGATTGTCCCGATCGGTACGCCGTTCGCGGTGAACCCGATCGGGAGTGCCAGCTCCGGAAGACCGAGCGCGTCGAACGGTGTCGGGGACGTCTGCACTACGACGTCGCACTGCTCGAACAGATCCTCGAGCACCCGCTCCAGCAGGACCACCTTGGCGCGCTGACCGATCAAGAACTCGTTGGCTCCGAGCAGCGCGCCCTGCAGCCACCCGACCACCGACACCCCGAATCCGCGGAGGTCCGACCGCAGCATCGGGAGGAACGGCTCGCTCCGCTCCGGCAGCCGGACGTTGTTGAAGGCCGCGTTCGTGAGCAGGTCCCACTCGTCCGGCATGGTCACGTCGACGACTGACAGGCCCTCGATCCCCGCGAGGACGTCGAGAGCCGTCGCACGGGCCGTCGCGGTCTCCGACGTACCGCTGGTGAATCCGGGGATCACGCCGATCCGGGTCCGCCAGCGGGCCCGTCCCGGCCGCAGCGGCGTCGCCGCCTTCATGAGGTCCGGTACCGGCGGAAGTCCTTGTGTTCTTGGGTCTTCCGGGTCCTCGCCCGCCATCGCGGTCAGCATGATCGCGGCGTCCATCGCGTCGCGCGCCAGCGGGCCCGGGTGGTCGCGGGTGTAGCTCAGCGGCACGATGCCGTACAGGGACACGCGACCCATGGTGGGCTTCAGGCCGGTCAGGTTCTGGGCGTTCGACGGCGCGGTGATCGATCCGCCGGTCTGGGTCCCGACCGCCGAGGTCGCGAGCCGGGCCGCGACCGCGGTCGCCGATCCGGACGACGATCCGCCGGGGTCCGTGCGGGGATCGTTCGGCGTCCACGCGTTCACGGTGGTGATCCGGCCGTCCGGCGTGGTCGCGCGGGTAGTTGCCAACGGCCCCATCTGGGTCTTGCCGATCACGATTCCGCCGGCCGCGGTCAGCCGGCGTACGGCGGTGGCGTCGAAGGGCGGCACGAAGTCGGCGAACAGGTACGAGTTCGCGGTCGTGGTCACACCGCGCGTGTAGTAGTTGTCCTTGATCGCCAGCGGGATGCCGTGCAGCGCACCGCCGCGGGTCCGGCCGAGCGCCCGCGCCCGGGCCAGCGCCTCGTCGGCGAGTACCAGATTGAACGCCTGGTACACCGAGTCGAACTCGCTGATCCGCGCGAGATGAGCCTCCAACAGCTGTTCCGGCTTCAGCTTGCCCTTGCGGATCAACGTGGCCGCCTCGGCGATGGTCAGCTCGCTGACGTCCACCGATCTCGCCGGTACGTCGACCAATGCCGCCGTACCGCTGGACCCAGCGGACGCGGGGGCGGCGTGCGCTACGGCCGGCAGCGCGACCGAGCCGACCGCGGTGGCGGCGGCCAGTGCGCTCGCGCGGTGAAGGAACGATCGCCGATCGACCTGGCTGTCCTGCGGGGCGCTCATCAGGCCTCCCGGGCGACGTCGATGGACGGGTACAGCTTCGGCGGCGCGGCCTGCTGGGCGAGCCGGGCGTCCGCGGCGAACGAGTACGAGCTCAACGGCAACACCGTCGTACGCATGAAGCCGCGCAGACTGGCGAGCACCGAGTCGCGACCCGGGCTCCCGGTGTCCGGATCCGGTGCGCTGCCGGCCGGCAACTGGTCGAGATCGATTCCGATGGAAGCCAGACGCGCCCTGATCATCACGTCCAGCTCGGCGTCGGTGGGCTGACTGAGACTCACGAGTCCCCTCCCGGTCGTGGCGGCAACCTGTCAGCCTTTTATGTCATCTTCAACTACTCCGCAGGTTTCGGCGGGATCACCACCAGGTTGCGGCGCCCGGGTGTGTGGGATCGAACCGATCGGGTACTGACGGCTCGTAGCGGAAGGCAACCATCGAGAGAACGGGGAAACCACGATGGGTATGTTCGACAGCATGAAGGACAAGGCCGGCGACCTGGTCGACGAGCACGGTGACAAGGTCAGCGAGGGCCTGGACAAGGCCGGCGAGTTCGCCGACGAGAAGACCGGCGGCAAGTACGGCGACAAGATCGACCAGGGCACGGACATGGCCAAGGACCAACTGGACAACCTGGACGGCCAGAACGACGACATCCCGGACAACCAGTCCTGACCCAGTCCTGACCCAGTCCTGACCCAGTCGCCCGCCCCACATTTGGTGGGTCAGCCAGCGAACTGCGGGGTTCCACACCCTGAGAACGGGTCAGGAACCCCCGATGCGACTGGCTGACCCATCAAATCCCCAGCCCACCTCTGAGGTGCCCCACCCGCAGAGCGAACGCTTGACCAACTGGTTGATGCTGCGGGCAACAAGGTTCCGGTGAGTCCGCTGAGTGCCTGCTCACAGCTCGTCTGCGTGCTGGCGGCGACCGCGTGGTTGCTGATGGTCAGAAACGCCCACGGGGGTTCGCCTTATGGGCTCCACGACGTAGTCTCAGCTCCTAGGGGTGGGTTGGGTCTGCAGGGGGGAACTGCATGATGCTGGATTTTTGCCTGCGCTCGGGGACGGGCAGGCGATGACGCCGCTGCGGCGGATTCTGGTCTGGATCTCTGGTGCGTCGGCGGGGCTGGGGGCTGCGCTGGCGGCGACGATCCCGTTCGAGAGGGCGGAACTGATCGACATCTCGCGTCGCGGCGGTACGCCGGGCGCGCACCACGTCGCGGTGGATCTCGCAGACCCTGAGTCGTGGCCGGTGGTGGAGAAGGACTTCCGGCAACGGATCGAGGCCGGCGACCCGGAGCTCGTGGTGTTCATCCACAACGCCGGAACGCTGACGCCGCTCGGTTCGGCGGATCACGTCGACACCGAGCAGTACACGCGCAACGTGCTGCTGAACTCGGCGGCAGCACAGGTGCTCGGGCAGTCGTTCCTCAGCGCGGTGTCCGGACGGGACTGCGAGCAACACCTGATCATGCTGTCGTCCGGCGCGGCGAGACGCCCGCACGAAGGCGAATCCAGTTACGGCGCAGGCAAGGCAGCGATCGACCAGTGGGTGCGCACGGTGGGCCTGGAGCAGCAGCGCCGAAGTCCCGGCTGCCGGGTGATCTCCGTGTCGCCGGGCTCGGTCGACACCGACATGCAGGCCGAACTACGAGCGGCCAGCCTCGAAGAGGTGCCGGTCTCGGGCCGCTTCCGTGACATGCAGGCCCTCGGCCACCTCGCGAAGCCGGAGACCGTGGCGCGGACCATCTGGTCGCTGCTCGACCGCGATCTTCCCAGCGGAACCGTGCTGCACGTCCGCGACGTGACCTAGAGAGCGGTCTGCGCCAGGCGGTGGATCTGATCCCGAGTCGCCGGGTACAGCTCCGTGAACGTCTGCAGCAAGCTCGCGTACGTCGACCGGGTTGCCGGATCGGGGACGACGACGTGGTCCGGTGTGGTCCAATCGGTGTCCGGCGGGACCGCCCCGATCCCGATCGCGGCCAGCAGCGCGTCGCCGTACGACGCTCCGATCGTCTGCTGGGGAACCGTTTGCCGCACGCCCGCGACGTCGCTGACGATCTGGGTCCACAACCCACCCTGCGTGCCACCACCGACGGCAACGATCCGTCCCGCGGCGCCCGCGGTACCGACGCTGTCGAAGAGGTCGAGGATCTGGCGGACGCCGCAGGCGATCCCTTCGTACGCCGCGCGCAGCAGGTGACCGCGGCCGTGCCGGAGGGTGAGGCCGGCGATCACGCCACGGGCCAGCGGGTCGTAGATCGGGGTTCGTTCACCGCTGAAGTACGGAAGCAGGACGAGTCCCTCGCTGCCCGCGGGAACGACAGCGGCCTCCGCGAGCAAGGTTTCGAACGGTGCACCGCCGGTGAGCTCCTGTAGCCAGGTGGTGACGGTTCCCGAGGTCGCCATACCGGCAGCGAGCGTGTGCGATCCGTGCTCGACACCGGACGTCGTCCACAGGCCGCGCACGCTCGTCGGCGCGGACAGGACCTGGACGAAGAACATCGTCGAGCCGTACATCAGCATCAGATCGCCAGGACGCCGTACGCCGACGCTGAAGGCCTCGGCCCACGCGTCGACGGTCCCCGCGACGACCGGCGTACCTTCGGCCAGACCGGTCAGTGCTGCGGCGTCCCGGCGTACGACGCCCACCTGTTCGGACGGCCAGACCAGGCGCGGCAGGGCGAGACCCGGCAGAACCGCCTCCACCCAGTCGGTCGCCCAGTCCTGCCGATGGATGTCGTAGAACGGGTCGCACTGGCTGGCGGTGTGGTGATCGAGAACCCATTCGCCGGTGAGCTGCGCGACGACGTACGTGTGCGCGCTGAACCAGCGGTCCTGCGGCCGCCACGCGTCGCCGGCCGCCCGCCGCAGCCAGGACAGCTTCGGCCCGATCGCCTGGCTGGACAGGTCCTTGCCGCAGCGTTCGAGGATCGCGTCCGCGCCGAGCTGGGCGGTGATCTCGGCGATCTCGCGGGTCGATCGGGTGTCGACTCCGTACAGGATCGCCGGGCGGCGGGGGCGCAGGTCGTCGTCGGTCTGGACGACGCACGGGCCGAGGCCGGAGACGCAGACGGCGACGACATCCGTGGAGTCCAGTTCGGCGAGGACCTCGACGACGTCGCCCCACCAGTCGCGTTCGGGATCCATCTCGGCCCACCCCGGCTGCGGCAGGCTCGGGGCGTGGTCGCGGCGCGCCACCGCCACGACCTCCCCGTCGAGCGTGCACAGGACAGCCTTCGTACTGCCGGTACCGATGTCGACGCCGATGACGAAGCTCATCCCTTGAGTGTGACGGTGTGTGGAACGCCCGCGGTGAGAGACACGTCCTCGCGCTGCTGCTGGTGCCGGAGTACGACGGTGGTGTCGCGGTCGGCCGTGAGTACGGCGTTCGCGGTGTCCGGGGACCAGGTGAGGTCGACGCGGACACCGCCGCGGGCCCGGAGACCGGTGATCGAGCCCTCCGGCCATGCGTCCGGGAGCGCGGGGAAGATCTCGAGTTCGCCGGTGTGGCTCTGCAGCAGCATCTCCGCGATTCCGGCGGTCGCACCGAAGTTGCCGTCGATCTGGAACGGCGGGTGCGCGCAGAACAGGTTCGGGTACAGACCGGAGCCGTCGCCCACGTAGTCGGTGCCGGAGTCTGCGGCCGGGGTGAGCAGTTCACGGACCAGGCGGTGGGCGGCGGCACCGTCGCGAAGCCTTGCCCACAACGAGATCCGCCAGGCCAGTGACCAGCCGGTGCTCTTGTCGCCGCGCAGCTCCAGAGTGCGCGCGGCGGCCGCGGCGAGTTCCGGCGTACCGTCCGGGGTGATCTGGTCTCCGGGGTGCAGGCCGATCAGGTGAGACGTGTGACGGTGCTGCGGCTCGGCCTCGGGCAGGTCGGCCAGCCACTCCTGTAGTTGCCCTTGGCTACCGATCTTCGGGTCGGGGATCCGCTTGCGGGCCGCGGTCAGGTCGTCGATCAGGGGGTCGGCGAGGTCGAGGTCCGCGGCGGCCTGTGTGCAGCGGTCGAAGAGGTCCGCGATGAGGGACAGGTCCATGGTCGACGAGGTCGTGACCGAGGCGGGCTGGCCGTCTGCGGCGACGTACTCGTTCTCCGGTGAGGTGGAAGGGGCGGTGCCGAGGGTGCCGTCCGGGAGTTCGATCAGCCAGTCGCGGGCGAACTCGGCGGCGCCTCGGAGCGTCGGCCAGACATCCTTCAGGTACTCGCGGTCGCCGGTGAACGCGTAGTGGTCCCAGAGATGACGGCACAGCCAGACGCCGGCCATCGGCCAGTTCGACCACTTCGGATTGCCGTCGACGGGCGCGGTCCAGCACCAGGCGTCGGCGTTGTGATGCGCGGTCCAACCCTTCGCGCCGTACAGGTGTTCCGCCGTACGACGACCTGCTACGGCTAGGTGTTTGACGTAGTCGAGGAGGGGTTGGTGGCACTCGGAGAGGGATGTCGTCTCGGCGGGCCAGTAGTTCATTTCGGTGTTGATGTTGACCGTGTAGTTACTGCTCCATGGGGGCTGCAGCTTGTCGTTCCAGATGCCTTGGAGGTTGGTCGGCAGTCCGCCTGGGCGTGAGCTGGAGATCATCAGGTACCGGCCGAAGTTGTAGATCAGCGCGGCCAGGCCTGGGTCGTCGCCCGCCTCTACCAGCCGACGGTCGGTCGTCAGGTCGCTCGCCGAAGGAAGCACGAGCACCGACCGCCGGAACAGGCCCTGGTAGTCGCGGACATGCTCCTGCAGAAGCGCCTCGGCACCGCGGGCGAGTGCCGTGCGGGCCGTGGTGTCTGCTGCTTGCTGGCAGTCGTTTTGTGTGCGGGTTGGGGCGGTGTGGGGGTCCTCGTAGCCGGTGGCGGTGGTGAGGACTACCAGGAGTTCCGTGGAGTTGCTGATGGTCAGTTGGTCGTCTGTGGGCGTGAGCGTGCCGTCGGTGTGCGCGCGTAGTGCGACGGCTGCGTTCATGCCGCGGTCGTCGCCGTCGGAGTACTGGATCGGCGCGGCGGCGTTCCCGTGGGGCGGGGCTACGGACGACGGGCAGGTGGCTAGCAGTGCTAGGCCGTTGTCGCCGAGGGATTGCGTCGTTGCGCGGAGCTGCGAGGTGAGGCTGAGCGTCACTGTGAGCGGCTGCGAGGCGCCTAGACGTAGGACCAATGCCTGTGCCGGCGCGCTGACGAAGACCTCCTGCCAGACCTCGACGTCGCCCACCTCGTACTCGACGCGGGCTACCGCGGTGTCCAGGTCGAGCCGACGGCGGTAGTTCGTACCTGTGGACGCGAAGTCCAGGAGCAGATCGCCCAGCGGGAGATACGCCTGCGAGTGACCGCTGTGAAACCCAGCCGCAAGGTCCTCGGCCGCACGCACGTCGCCCGCCGCCAGCGCGGCCCGTACCCGCTCAACGGCGGCCGCTCCAACCCCGCCGTCGCGCTCACCGGCTGGAGTTGCGAGGCGGCGGGTTGTTTCGGGGCTGCCCGACCAGCAGGTTTCGTCGTTCAGAGCGATGCGGTCCTGCGGGGTGCCGCCGAACCACATCGCGCCGATCCGGCCGTTGCCGAGCGGGAGCGCCGCGAGCCAGTCCGCCGCGGGGGCGTCGTACGTCAGCTCGGTGGGGGCCGCAGTCATCCGATCTCTCATAGCGCGATCCTCCCCCGACCGCCCACCACCGCGCGACCAGGGGTCCGGCTGGTGATCAGGCGGCTTCGGCGAACTGGGTGGCGTAGAGGTCGGCGTACAGGCCGCCCTGGGCCAGCAGTTCGTCGTGGGTGCCGCGTTGCTGGATGCGGCCTTCGTCGAGGACGAGGATGACGTCGGCGTTGCGGATCGTGGAGAGGCGGTGGGCGATGACGAGCGACGTACGGCCGACCAGCGCGTTCGCGAGCGCGGTCTGGACGGCGGCCTCGGACTCGGAGTCCAGGTGCGCGGTCGCCTCGTCGAGGATCACGATCGACGGGGACTTGAGCAGCAGCCGCGCGATCGCGAGCCGCTGACGTTCACCACCCGACAACCGGTAGCCGCGATCCCCGACCACGGTGTCGAGACCGTCCGGCAGGCTGTCGACCAGCGCCGCGATCTGCGCCGCCTCGAGGGCCTGGTGGAGTTCGGCGTCGGTCGCGTCCGGGCGGGCCAGCTGCAGGTTGGCGCGGATCGTGTCGTGGTACATGTGCGAGTCCTGCGTGACCACGCCGATCACCGCACGGAGCGAGGCCTGCGTGACTTCGCGTACGTCGTGACCGCCGACCCGGACCGCGCCGCCCGTGGCGTCGTACATCCGGGAGACGAGAGAGGAGAGCGTGGACTTGCCGGCGCCGGACGGGCCGACGACGGCGACCATCTGGCCGGGTTCGACGGTGAACGTGACGTCCTCGAGGACCTCTTCCCCGGTCTCGGCCGACAGCGTCGCGACCGACTCGAGCGAGGCGAGCGACACCTCCTTGGCCGACGGGTAGTGGAACGACACGTGGTCGAACTCGATCGACGGCTCCGCGTCCGGCGGCAGCGTCTTCGCGTCCTTGCGGTCGGCAACCATCGGCGGAAGGTCGAGCACCTCGAGCACCCGCTCGAAGCTGACCAGCGTGGTCATGATGTCGACCTGCATGTTCGAGAGCGCGGTCAACGGCCCGTAGAGACGGTTCAGGTACGCCGTCAGCGCCACGACGGTACCGATCCCGAGCATCCCTTCGACGGCGAAGACCCCGCCGACGCCGTACACGAGCGCGACCGCCAGTGCTGCAACGAGTGTGAGCGAGACGCGGAAGACACCGGCGTACATCGAGGTGGTGACGCCGATGTCGCGGACCCGGGCGGCCTTGCCGGCGAAGTCGCGGGACGCATCCTCGGTGCGGCCGAACACCTTCGCGAGCACCGCGCCGGCGACGTTGAAGCGCTCGGTCATGGTCTGCGCCATGGTGGCGTTCAGCTTGTACGTCTCCGCTGTTGCCGTACGCAACTTTCCGGCGAGCAGCCGCGCCGGAATCACGAACAGCGGGAGGACGACGAGCGCGAGCAGGGTGATCTGCCACGACATCACGAACATCGCGGCGAGGACGAGTGTGACGCTGAGCAGGTTGCTGACCACGTTCGAGAGCGTGGACGTGAACGCCTGCTGGGCGCCGAGTACGTCGCCGTTCAGGCGCTGGATGAGCGCGCCGGTCTGCGTCCGGCTGAAGAACGCGACCGGGAGCTGCTGCACATGGTCGAACACGGCGGTGCGGAGGTCGTAGACGAGACCTTCGCCGATCCGCGAGGAGAACCAGCGCTCGACGAGGGTGATCGCGCTGTTCGCGACCGCGAGCAGCGCCACGACGAAGGCGAGCCAGACGACCACTTGGGCGTGGCCCGGCACGATGCCGCGGTCGATGATCGCCTTGAACAGCAGCGGGGTGACCGCGCCGGTGCCGGCGTCGAGCGCGACGAAGACGAGGAAGGCGGCCAGGTGGCCGCGGTACGGACGGGCGAACCCGAGGATCCGGCGGAGCGTGCCCGCCGACAACTTGTGATGCCGGACGGAGGAGTCCTTCAACAGCGACCGCATCGCACGCCCGCCGCCCCCTCCCCCACCCGGAAGCCCAGAAATCTGCGACATGCAGCTCCTTCCAGCTCAGGGACCAGCTCAGGGGACCAGCTCATATTGAGGTTAGCTCACTATGAGCTAACCTCACAATGTGCCGGTTTGTTCCCCGCGAGCGCGAGAACTCCCATTAGGCTCTGGGCATGCCTGATCCCGAGGATGCTGCAGAGCAGATTGCCGGCCTGCTGGACGGGATCGTTCGGCGCCAGCGGCGGGCGTCGCGGGAGGGGTTCGGCGAGAGCGTCACGCACGGGCAGTTCCGGGTACTGCGGACGCTCCATCGCGCGGACCGGCTGCTTCGACTGAGCGAACTGGCGGCGCTACTGGACATCGTGCCGCGGTCGGCGACGTCGGTTGTGGACGATCTGGAGACGGCCGGACTGGTCGCGCGGCAGCCGGACCCATATGACCGCCGCGCCACCCTCGTCTATCTCACGCCCGACGGCCTGAAGATCCTCAGCACCCTCCGCGAGAAGCGCCGCGACGTGATGGCCGGCCAACTCGCCCGCCTGACAGCGGACGAGCAGCAGACGCTCGCCGCACTCCTCCAGCGCCTCGCCGAGGAGTGACTCAGGCGCCGCCCTCTCATGGGTTGACGTCCGAGATGCAGGGTTTGCGCACGGGATCTCGGACGCAAACCCTGCATCCGATGGGTCAACCCACCAACGGCGGGGATCCGGGTGGGGCTTGGTCAGGCTTTCTTCAGGTGGGCGATGATGCCGTTCAGGTCTTCGATCATGCGGTTGGGGCGGACCATGTGGCCGCCTTCGTCCTCGTAGGCGGTGAAGGGGATGTTGGCCCGGTGGAGGGCGGCCTTGAACTCGCGGTGGCCGGCCAGGACCTGGGTCTCGTTGGCGTAGTCGAACGGGTCGGGGCTCGGGCTGGTGCCGGCGACCAGGAAGATGCGCTTGCCGCGGTAGCGCTCGAGGTTCTCCATCGGGTTGTCGGCGGTGACGCGGGCCTCGTCCCACGCCGGGGCGCCGTAGATCGTGCCGCCGGCCAGGTCGACGGCCGCGGAGGACACGTTCGCCCAGTGCACGACCAGGCCCGCATCCCGGCGTACGCTCGCGGGGCCGGAGTGCGAACTGACGGAGGCGAAGTGGCCGTAGTACTTCGCCGTGTACTTGAGCGCGCCGAAGCCGCCCATCGAGAAGCCCGCGACGGCCCGGCCGGCGAACTCGGCGTGCGTCCGGAAGTTGGCGTCGACCCACGGAATCAGCTGGTTGATGTGGAAGCTCTCCCAGTTGCGCGGGCCGGAGTTGGAGCTGACCGGGTTGGAGTACCAGCCGGCCTTGCCGCCGTCGGGCATCACCACGATCATCGGCTTGTCCGCGGTCCAGTCGCGGATGCCGAGGCGGTCGAACGCGATGAAGTCCTGGTTGCCGCCGTGCAGCAGGTACAGCACCGGGTAGGTGCGCCCGCTGGTGTGATAGTCGCTCGGCAGCAGGACGTTGACGGCCGGGGCCCAGCCGATCGCGTCGGTCCGGAAGCGGTAGTACCACATCCGCGGATCGTCTTCGTTCCGCTCGGTGATGTGCAGGCCGAACCCGTCGTCCGCCGCGCTGGCGGCGAGGGAGGTGGCCAGAATGGTGCCGGCGCCGAGGCCGGCGGCGACGGTCAGCCCGCCGGCGGCCTTCAGCATCGTGCGCCGGGTGGGGCGTGGTGCGCTCACCATGATCTCCTGAGGAGTGAGGGACAAGAACTATCACCGTCGGTGACGGTGATGATCTAAGTTAGTAGCATAACTTTGGGGTCAGTCCCCAGAGAGGAGGGTTGTGACAGCGAATCCGCCCCGCCGGAAGACCGGCGGCCGCCAGGCGCAGATCACCGTCGCGGACATCGAGCGGGAGGGTCTGCGGCTCGGCCTGACCAACCTGACCGTGAACGGGGTCGCGACCGCGCTCGGCGTCACCCCGACCGCGCTGTACCGGCACGTCGACGGCAAGCTCGGGCTCGAGGCGTTGGTCGGTGAGGCGGTACTGCGGGAGCTGCACATCGTCGACGACCCGGACGAGGACGTCGAGGCGCACCTGTTGTCGTTCGCGCGGCAGTTGCACACGTTCGTGCTCGAGCACCCAGGCCTCGCGGCGTACCTGCAGGGGCTGTTTCCGCGCGGCGAAGCCGGCGTCCGGCTGCAGCGGGAGGCGGTCGAGGCGCTCGGCCGGCGCGGCTACAGTGCGGCCGGCGCGGTGCTGATGTCCGGCACCGTCGCGTCGCTCGCGATCAACCTGACCGCGGCCGAGGAACGGCATCGCCCGTACTTCGAAGGCCCGCACCAACGCGAACTCGAGAAGGTCTACGCGCTCCTCGCCGCGGACGAGGTGCTGAGCGCGGCGCACCAGGAACTGCCGATGATCACCTCCGAGCCGTACTTCCGGATGGTGATGACCGGCTGCATCCGCGGCCTCGTCGCCGCGGCCCCGCCGAACCGGCCGGTGATCGAGGTCCTTACAGACCTCGGTCTGGAATAAGCGCGCGAGCGCCGGCCAGTTCGAACAGGAAGGTGTTGACCGGGGTCGGGACGCCCGATTCGGCACCGAGCCGTACGACGGCGCCGGTCCAGGCGTCCAGTTCCGACGGGCGGCCGGCGATCAGGTCGCGCTGCAGCGAGGTCGTGCCGTCGGCCGGGAGCTGATCGATCCACGCGAGGGTCCGCGGTACGACGTCCTCGGCGAGCCGGATGCCTCGCGCCAGTGCGATATCGCGGATCTCCGTGATGGCCTCGGTCAGCAGCCGGCGGGTGGCGGGGTGGGTGCGGAGTACGCCGTACCCGGCGCCGGTCGCCGTACCGAGACCGCCGCCCGGGACGACCGACAGGAACTTCGTCCAGAGCGCCGCCCAGATGTCCTCCGGAACGGTCGCCTGGAGCCCCGCCGCCACGAACGCGTCCCGCAGCAGGCCGGTCCGCGGCGTGGTCGCGTTGTCCCATTCGCCGAAGTTGAGCTTCCCGTTGCCGAGATGCCGGATGACGCCGGGACTCTCGACGTACGCGATGACCTCGGCGGCGCCGGGCAGTACGGCGTCCCGCCCGTAGACCTCGGCGACCTGGCCGGGGGCCTCGACGCCGTTCTGCACGGTGACGATCGCGGTGTCCGGACCGACCAGCGGACGGATCGTGCCGATCGCCTCGGGGAGCTGCCACGTCTTCACGCAGATCAGCACGTAGTCCACCGGGCCGATCTCGGCCGGATCGCTGGTCGCCCGCACCGGCAACCGCAGGTCACCTGCCGGGCTGTGCACCACGAGCCCGTCGGCCTGCAGCGCCTCCAGGTGCTTGCCCCGCGCCACGAACGCCACGTCCTGCCCGGCAGCGGCAAGCCGCGCGCCGAAGTACCCGCCCACACCGCCCGCGCCGACGATCCCGATCCTCACAAGCCGCTCCTTTGGTTACCGGTTGAAGTGGTAACAGCGAGGATAGACTACCTCTCATGGAGACGCGCTTCACCTGGGTCGGCGGGCGGCCGTCGGTCGATTTCACCGCGACCCTCGGCAAGCGGCAGCAGACGCCGTTCGAGCGCATCCCGGAGCCGGCTGATCTCGGCCGCTGGTTCCGTGAAGCCGGGCTGGCGCAGGACGAGCCGGTCGTTTCAGGGCGTGCGTACCGGCAGGCAGTCGAGCTGCGGGAGGCGTTGTACCGGCTGTTCACCGGGGCCACGGACGCCGCTGACCTCGAGGTGGTCAATCGTTGGAGCAGCCGGCCGTCAGCTGGTCCAAGACTGACGTCCGAGCTTCGCGCGGAGTACGTGGCGGTCGACGTGCTCGGTCTGCTCAGCAGCCTGGCCAGGGACGCGGTCGACCTGCTCACCGGTCCGCTCGCCGACCGGATCCGGACGTGCGCCGCGGACGATTGTTCGCTGCTGTACGTCGACGCGAGTCGCGCCGGGCGGCGGCGCTGGTGTTCGATGAACACCTGTGGAGCGCGCGCGAAGATGGCGACGTACCGCGCCGTCGATTGAGAGGATCGCGCAATCGGCCAGGGCCACGGTCGCCGGGCTGGTTGATTGTCGGCATGCGTACACCGACTACAACACCGGCGCAGGCCGCCGGGATGATCCGCCGGGACCAGGACCTGTTGCTGAGCCGGATCGAGGGACTGAGCGAGGACGAACTGCGGGCGCCGTACGAGGTGACCGCCGGACCGCTCGGGGACTTCTGTGACTCGTTGCACGACCTGGTCGCGCACGTACTGATGTGGGACGAGATCACGCTCGCCGTACTGCGGGACGCCCGGGCGGGGCGCCTGCACTGGAGTCTCGATCCGCGCTGGGAGACCGCCGGTATCGGGCGCGCGCTCAACCTCGGCGGCGTCGAGGCGGGCCGGCGGATCCCGGCCGAACTGGTGCTGCACCGGTTCCGTTCCGTCGGCGACGCACTCGTCGACGAGATCGCGCGGTACGACGAGGAGACCTGGGCGGACCCGTCGACGGGCGCCGGGTTCGACGGCGGGATCGGGGCGCTCGCGGAGTACGTCGCGACGACGCCCGACGGGATCCTGTTCGCGCACGCGGCGCGCCACCTGCAGCCGGTGAGCGCATGACGCCCGAGCTCGTCGACAGCCCGGAGTACGGGCCGGAGACGGACGCGCTGCTGAAGGTGCTCGCCGATCAGCCCGGCTACCCCGACCTCGATCCGTACGAGGCGTTGCTGCTGGATCGGGAGGATCTGCCGGACCCGGCGCTGGCGGGCGAGCGTGATCCGCGGCCGGAGATCGAGGACATCGTGATCGACCTGCCGGGGCGGTCGCTCGAGGCGCGGATCTACCGCATGTCGCGGGAGCCTCGACCGGTGCTGCTCTGGCTGCACGGCGGCTCGTTCATCGGCGGGCACCTGCGGGACATCGAGTACGCGACCTCCGGGATCGCTGCCGGCGGCAACGTTACTGTCGTCTCGCTCAACTATCGGCTCGCGCCCGAGAACCCTTATCCAGCAGGGCTTCTGGACGTCCGCGACACATTGCGATGGATCCGCGAGCATCTCGGTGGGGAGATCGCGGTGGGTGGGCAGAGTGCGGGTGCCGCGCTGGCTGCCGGGGCGTGTCTGCTCGCTCGGGACGAAGGCCGCCCCCTCCCCGACCGTCAGATCCTTTGCTACCCGACGTTGGACCTGCACCCGGACGCCGAGTGGCGCGAGTGGTATTTCCCCGCGGACGACGTACCGGCGACCGCCGTACCGCTGCGGGCCGACTCGCTCGCGGGGCTTCCGCCGACGCTGATGCTGGCGGCGGGGCGGGACTCGTTGCGCGATGACGCGCTCGCGTACGCGGGCCGCCTGGAGCAGGACGGCGTACCGACCCGGCTGGTCGAGTACGAGGACACGATGCACGCGTTCCTGAACTTTCCGGGCGCACTGTCCGCCGGGCGGCATGCGGTCGAACTCATCGGAGCGGATCTGCGTACAGCGTTTTCCTAATGGTCGGCGCGGTGGATGAAGAAGCGGGCCGGGTTGCCGGCGGCGCGCGGGTTCGACGCCAGCCAGACCGCGAACGAGTCGGGGTGGCGGCGTTCGAGTTCGTCGAGGTAGGCCCGGCGTACGTCGGCCATCGCCTGTCTCCGATCGGGACCCGTCACGCGCTCGAGCTGGCTGAAGCTGCGTCGCCAGGCGAGGCACAGCTCCTCGTCGCTGAGTTCACTCAGGCTCCGCACCACGGCGACCAGGTACTTCGGCATCGGCCAGTCCGCTTCCGGGTCGTCGCCGGCCTGGACGGCGTTCAGTCGACGGTTCGATGCCTTGGGCAACCTGATCGGCCGTCGCGGCAGTGTCCGCGCCGGCCGGTCGGCTCGGCCGGCGCGCAACCAGCCGACGACCGGCGGGGACACGCCGACCACCAGCAGGAGCAGTGTCACGGTACGGGCTCCGATCGCGGCGGCGTACCCGCAGATCGCGAGCACGCACAGTCCACCGAGCACCGCGCCGCGGGGAACCATGCTGAGCAGGTCCGAGTTCGGCAGGTCGCGCCCGAGCCCCGCGCTGAGGCAGATGGCCCCGGCGGTGAAGGCGGCGACCAGGAAGACCGCCAGGTTCGACGCCGGTGACACGAACACCAGCGCAGTGACCACACCCAGAATGGCCAGCAGTCCCACGGCTGCTCGCCAGATCCGCAGATACCGCAGCTCGACGTCCACCATGCTCACCTAGTGCCCATCGCCCGGTCCCACAACCGGGGTCGACCGGCGCCCCTGACATCAGTGTCACTCTCTCCGCCGCCACAAAGAAGACAGTGTGACGACCTGGACATCGCCCGCCACGGCTGTGCAACCGGTTGCATGAGCCTTATGGTGGGCGCATGGCATCACGTGCCGGCCGGGCGCCGGGGGTCACCATCGGCGACGTCGCGGCCGCCGCACAGGTTTCGCGGGCGACGGTGTCGCGCGCCTTCACCCGGCCGCAGCTGCTCAGCCAGGAGACCGTCGAGCGCGTGCGCACGGTCGCGGCCCGGCTCGGGTACGTCGGCAACCAGGCGGCGCGGGCGCTGTCGACGGGGCGGTTCGGGAACATCGCGGTCGTCGTACCGGATATCGCGAACCCGTTCTTCCCGCCGCTGGTGCGGAGCCTGCAGCTCGCCGCGGAGACCGCCGACCTCGCGGTGTTCCTCGGGGACTCCGACGAGTCCGCGGAGCGGGAGGCCAAGCTGATCGCCCGGCTGGCGGCGCAGGTCGAGGGGTTCGTGCTCGCCTCGCCGCGACTGTCCGAGGCGCTGATCCGCGAGCTGGCCGCGACCCGTCCCGTCGTCCTGGTCAACCGTGACCTGGACGGGATTCCGCGGGTGCTGATCGACTCGTCGGGCGGGATGACCGAGGCCGTGCTGCTGCTGAAGAAGCTCGGTCACCAGCGGCTCGTGTACCTGGCCGGGCCGCGCGACTCGTGGTCGGACCAGCAGCGGCGGGAGACCCTGACGCAGACCTCCGCCAAGGCGCGACTGACGGTGGAGATCGTCGAGGTCGGGCGGCCGACGTACGCGGCCGGACGGGATTCGGTGTCGGCCGTGGTCCGATCGGGAGCGACCGCGGCGATCGCGTTCGACGACGTGGTGTCTCAGGGCGTGCTGGCCGGGCTCGAGGTGCGCGGCATCTCGGTGCCGACGGACTTCAGCCTGGTCGGCTGCGACGACACCCTCGCCGCGCTCACCACGCCCGCCCTGACCAGCGTCTCGGCGGGTGCCGCGACCGCTGGCACGGCGGCCGCGAAACTGCTGGTCAACCTGCTGGAGGCGACCGAACCTCACACCGAGCCGAGCGCCGAGTGCGTCACGATCGCGACCCACCTGGTGACCCGCGCGACGACCGCGGCGGCACCGAAGTCGACGCCCTGATGCGTTGACGTGCAACCGGTTGCATGCTGGAATCACGATCATGACGCGCATCGCCATCGCCGGCGCCGCCCATCCGCACGTGGCCTATGCGACCGCGGAGGTCGATCAGGTCGCCGAGTACGAGCTGGTCGCGGTCGCGGATCCGTCCCGCGACACCGCCGAGCGCTGGGCCGCGCCGTACGACGCCAAGGTGTTCACCGATCACCAGCAGATGCTGCGCGAGGTCGAGCCTGATGTCGTCATGGTCGCCGGGATCTACGGCGACCGCGGTCAGGTGGTGGTCGACGCGCTGAACGCCGGCTGTCACGTGATCGCCGACAAACCGCTGTGCACGACGCTCGAGGACCTCGACGCGATCGCCGAGGCCGCGGACCGCACCGGCCGCCACGTGACCCTTCTGCTGGAGAAGCGGTACTACCCCGTCACGCTCGCCGCCCTGGGCATCGCGGAGCAACTCGGCACGATCCACGGCGTGACGTCGTGCGGCCCGCACAAACTCAACCGCCCGACGCGTCCCGACTGGTTCTTCGAGCGCGCGCGGTACGGCGGGCTCCTGAACGACCTCGCTGTGCACGACATCGACGCCGCGCTGCTCTTCACCGGACTGACCAGTGGGACCGTCAGCGGGGCCGTGGTCGAGGGGTCGTACGGCGTGGCGACGCTGAGCGGACCCGGTGCCGTCATCACCGCGGGCGTGGACTGGATGAACCCGGCCGGCTCACCCGTCCACGGCGACTACCGAATGAAGCTCGTCGGCACCGATGGCACCGCCGAACTGCTCTGGGCGCGCAACCGCCTCGTTCTCACCACAACCGACCTGGCGCCGCACGACGTACCGCTGCCTGCCGGTCATCGCCCGGCCGAGCTCGTCCTGCAGGCGCTTGCTGCGGGCAACGAACCGGACATCAGCACCGCGCGCGGCCTGCTGGCCACGCGGCTCGCACTCCTCGCGCAACGGTCCGCCGAGAACGGCGGCGTACCCATCTCCTGGACGACCGACTGAAGAGAGGTCCTATGCGTTTCGCCCTCATCGGTGCCGGCGTGATCGGCGCCGTGCACGCTCGCCTCATCGAAGCTCTCGGCGACGAAGCCGTGCTGACGTGTGTTGTCGACCAGAACCTCGAACGCGCCGGCGAACTCGTCACGCAGTACGGCGGTCAGGCCTTCGCGACACCAGCGGAGGCGTACGCCGCGGCGGAGGTCGACGCCGTCGGGATCTGTCTGCCGAGCGCACTGCACGCCGACGTCGCCATCGAGGCACTGCGGGCCGGTAAGCACGTCATCGTCGAGAAGCCGGTCGACATCACGCTGGCCGCCGCCGACCGGTTGATCGCGGCGCAGCGCGAGACCGGGCTGACCGTTTCGGTGATCAGCCAGCGCCGCTTCCAGCCGCCGGTCGCGCAGATCCGGGCCGCGATCGACACCGGCGCCCTCGGGCGCGTGACGTCCGGGATCGCCGAGTCGGCGTTCTTCCGCCCGCAGTCGTACTACGACGGCGACGACTGGCGCGGCACCCTCGCGATCGACGGCGGCGGCGCGCTGATGAACCAGGGCATCCACGCGCTCGACCTGCTGGTCTGGATGCTCGGTCGGCCGGTCCAGGTGAGCGCGCAGACCGGTCGGCTCGCGCACGAAGGTATCGAGGTCGAGGACCTCGCCGGGGCCTCGATCGTGTTCGAGAGCGGGGCGATCGGACTGATGCTCGCCAGTACGGCGGCGTACCCGGGCCGACCGGTGCGGCTGACGATCCACGGCGATCAAGGGACGGCGGTCCTCGACGACGATCAGCTCGCGTACTTCGCCTCGGCGGACGCTTCGGCACCCGAGGCGCCTGCGCTGGCAGGGCCGGACGGGTGGGGACCGGTCGAGCTCGCGCATCTCGCGCAGTACCGCGACTTCATCGCCGCTGTCCGCGAGGGCCGCCCGCCGGCCGTGACGCTGGAGGCCGGGCGGCGGTCGTTGGCCACGGTGCTCGCTGTGTATGAGTCTGCCCGTTCGGGGCAACCGGTCGAATTGAAAGAGGACTGACCCATGCCATTGCGCGTCGCCCTCGTCGGCACCGAGAACAGCCACGCCGACCATATCGTCGAGCACCTGAACGTCGACCCCGTCGCTGATACCGCGCGCATCGTCGCGCTGGTCGGAGCGGATGACGATCGCAATCGGAAGCTCGCCGCGGCGGGTGGGATCACCCAGATCGTGCCGACGTCGGGCGAGTTGCTCGGCAGCGTCGACGCGCTGATCGCGACCAACCGGGACGGCGCGTTGCATCGCGAGCACGCCGTACCGTTTCTGGAAGCCGGGCTCCCGGTGTGGGTTGACAAGCCGCTGGCCGCGAGTACAGCGGATGCGCGGGCGATCCTGGACGCGTCACGGCGCGGGGGTGCGCCGGTGACGTCGTACTCCGCTGTGCGGTGGGTCGCGGACGCGGATGTACTCGCCGCGGCGTCGGTCGGTGAGCTGCAGGCGGTCACGGTGACAGGGCCTGCTGATCCGGACAGTGAGTACAGCGGGATCTTCTTCTACGGGATCCATGCGGCCGATCTCGCGCAGCGGTTGGCGCCTGGCGAGCCCGGGCCGGTGACAGTCGAGCGCGTCGGGTCGACTGTCGTCGTGCGGTACCTGTGCGGCGGGGTGTTGGTGACGTTGCAGTTGGTGAAGCCGACAGATGACGGGCGGGTGCCGTTTCACGCCGAGCTCGTCGGGCGCACGGGGCTCGTGAGTCGCGACGTACAGCTCGATTCGGAGTACGTCGTACCTGGGCTGAAGGTGTTCCTCGACATGCTCGAGACCGGTGAGCGGCCCCTTGACGACGCGACGATGCTCGCCCCGATCACGGTGCTGGAACAGGTGAGGCGCCAGCCGACCGCGCGGGTTCGGTGACTGACCGCGGGCAGCCGAGACCTCTGCTGCTCACGCCGGCTGAGGCGGCGCGGATCGCCGGCCTGTACGACGACGTACAGCGGTTCCGGGCGACGATCGACATGGCGCGGCATCGGTTCGGCGAGGGACAGTACCGGTACTTCGATCGGCCGTTCCCGGAGGCTGTGGAGGCGTTGCGGCAGGCGCTGTATCCGCGGCTGCTGCCGATCGCGCGGGAGTGGTACTCGAAGCTTGGGCGAGAGGCGGAGTGGCCGGACACGCTCGACGAATGGCTGGACATGTGCCACCGGGCCGGGCAGACGCGACCTACGCCGATCCTGCTGCGGTACGGCGCGGGCGACTGGAACGTCTTGCACCGCGATCTCTACGGCGACCAGGTGTTCCCGCTTCAGGTCGTGATCAACCTGAACGACCCTGGCGTCGATCACACCGGCGGCGAGTTCCTACTGGTCGAGCAGCGCCCGCGGGCGCAATCGCGGGGTACGTCGACGCTGATCCCGTACGGGCACGGGTTGGTCTTCACGACCCGCGACCGCCCGGTGAAGTCATCGCGCGGCTGGTCGGCGGCGCCGGTGCGACACGGCGTGTCCGCGATCCGCTCGGGGCAGCGGCATACCCTCGGGCTGGTTTTCCACGACGCGAAATGAGATTTGGATTCTCGGTGTATTCGAACGTATGATCGATCGCATGAGCGAGTGTGCGGTCGGTGAGCCTTCTGGTGAAGGGGATGCTGGGCGTGCGCGGTTGTCTGTCGTTCCAGAGCCGCCGTTCCGATCTGCTGAGGAGAGCCTGGCGCATCTGACGTTTCTGCGGGATCGGCTGCGGCGGGACGCGGAGGTCGCTGCGCGGTTCGGATTGCTCGGGCGGTACGACGTACCGGACGACCCTGAGCGTGGTGTCGGATTGTTCGAGGCGGTGGCGTTCCAGGACACATCGGGGCTGAACGACTCCGGGTGGCTGGATCGGCAGGAGGCGATCAGCCGGCTGGAGGCTCGGCTGGCGGCGATGAAGGCAGAGGCGACCGCCGGGTACGAGGCCTCGTTGCATGGTGCATCAGCCGACCTTGGTCACCGCCACCCTGAGCCTGGAGACAGAGCAGCTGCTCCTGGGGAGCGACGTTGGGTGGCCGGGGATCTTCGCTCGCCGGCCGATGAGCTCGCGTTGGTGTGGCAGATGCACAAGGGCGCTGCAATGGCGCGGATCCACACGTCGTGCGAATTGGTGCACAACTTTCCGGCCACGTTGCGGGCGCTGGAGGAGGGCCAGCTGACCGAGAGGGCCGCGTTCACGATCGTGCGGGAGCTGTCGGTCCTGGAAGATCCGGAAGAGATGCGTGCGGCCGAGACTGCAGTGCTGGAGTGGGCTGGAAAGCATCCGTTGCAGAAGATCAAGCAGGAAGCCCAGCACGAGGCTGCCCGGCGTTCACCGGACGCCCGCAGCAAGTCGCATGCGCGGGCGATGGATGAGCGGTCCGTGCGGATCTTTCCGAACAGTGACGGCACGGCTGAGCTGATCCATACCCAGGACGCGTTGGACGCGGGCGCGGTGATGAACAGCCTCACTCGCGCGGCGGCGAACCGGCGTCGGCACGGCGACCCTCGGTCGATGGACCAGTTGCGCGCCGACATTGCCCTGGCTCGGCTTCTGCGGCGGACTGACACGCGTGCGCCGGGGGAATCGGTCGACAACGCGGACACCTCGCTGTCCGACGACTCGGTTGTTGGCGCAGACGCCACCGTCGTCATTCACGCGACTGGAGCCGAGATCCGCGCGCTGATCGACGGCGTGAACGGCACCGGCGGGACGGCCGAACATTATGGGCCGATTCCTCAAGAATCCTTGCGTAAGCACCTCACGCGGACGCTGGCTCAGGCTCTTCTTGGCGGCGCCCGGCGGTCTCGGCTCGGGCTTCGGCTCAGCGACGAGCCGCCGGCTGGGAAGCCGGACAGGTACACGCCGGATGCGGCGACTGATCGCTTCGTCCGCCAGCGTGATCGAACCTGCCAGTTCCCTGGGTGCAACCAGCCTGCCGAGTTCGCGGATGTCGACCATCGGATTGCCTTCGCGGAAGGCGGCCGGACCACGACGGACAATCTCCATTGTCTGTGCCGGCACCATCACCGGCTCAAGCATGAAGGCGGATGGGTCGTCACATCCAATCCTGACGGCAGTACGACCTGGGCCAGTCCCACTGGGCGGCGCTACCACACGCCTCCGCCTGATCGCGGCGGTTCTGATCCACCCGACACTGGTCAGGCTGAGTCGGGCTGAGGGTCGTGCTCGTGTGACCCGCCACGGAGGTCGTGGCGGGTTACTCGGCTGTGGCCAGGTCGGTGCAGATGTCCCAGGCTGCCTGGCGGAGCTGGGCGGCGGTGTCCGCACTCAGGCCCTTCACCGGCACGTTGGTTCCGACCGGATCCTCGTTTAGCAGGGCGATGAGGAACACGCACGCCGCGAGGTAACTGCCCGCGAGCGCCGGGTGACTGTTGTCGGTGTCGTGCAGCGCGGGTTCGTCGTGCTGGTTGAGGAAGCGTTCCCAGACCATCCCGACCGGTACGAGCGTCGCGCCGAGCTCTACCGCGGCACCGCCGTACGCCTGGGTCAGCGCCTGCTGGGTCTCGGGCGCGTTCCGGCGCGCCCACGTCAGGTAGAACGCGGTCCTCGCACCGGCCGCGGTGATCGCCTCGTCGAAGTCACGGGCGCTCTCCCGAAACCGGTCCGGACTCTTGATCGGCAAAGTGCTCTGCTCCTGCAGCACGACGATGTCGAATCCACCGCCCGCGATCTCGTCGAGCGCCTTGCCTGCGTTGAGATGCTGCCGCAGCGACGCACCACCGGCCGAGATCAGCTTGTGCTCGACCTCGATCCCACGCGCCCCTGCCAACCCCTTGATCAGCCCAGGCAGGTTGTTCCGCGAGGTGAAGCTGTTACCCACGAAGAGAATCCGCACGACACGGACGCTACTACTCCCCTGGGATCGAATCCGTTTGACCGCTGGCCGCGCCCCACTGTTGGCTGGCGGGATGAGTGAGCTGCGGATCGTGCCGGTCGGGGACGACCAGACGCTGCTGGACTGGCAGCTGGTGCACAACGAGATCATCCCGACGGCGGCGCTGTCGGTCGAGGAGATTCGGGAGCGGGTCAAGCGGAACGTACTCGAGGTCGCCTACGACGGCGACGTGCTCGTCGGGTGCTCCACGGTCCGGCCTCCATCGCAGGAGACTCCGGCCGCGGTGGTGATCGCTCGCGTGCTCCCGGCGTATCGCCGTCGTGGGTTCGGTACGGCGATCTACGAGCACTGCTTGCGCCGCGGGCGGGAGCTGGGCGACCGCATCGAGACGCATATTCTCGCCAGCAACCAGGACGGCGTACGGTTCGCGAAGGCACACGGGTTCGTCGAGGTGGAAACCTACCTACTGCCGGGCGACACGATTCCGTTCATCGAACTACGGCTGGGTGAGTGACGATGCGTTTCTCGATCAATATCCCGAACTTCGGCGACTTCGCCGACGCCCACACGGTCGTGCGGGTGGCGAAGGCCGCCGAGGACGCCGGCTGGGACGGCCTGTTCTTCTGGGACCACGTGGTGCACAGCAAGGAGCGGCGCCGCGGCCAGCCGTTCGGCGACCCGTGGATGCTGATGACGGCCGCCGCGCTGGCGACGTCGCGGATCAAGCTCGGTCCGCTGGTCACGCCGGTCGCCCGGCGGCGGCCCGAGCAGCTCGCGCGGCAGGTCGCCACGCTCGACGGCCTGAGCGGCGGCCGGGTGATCTTCGGCGCCGGGCTCGGTGGGCCGATCGACGACGAGTTCGGGAGCTTCGGTGACGAGACCGACCCGAAGGTGCTGGCCTCGAAGCTGGACGAGGGCCTCGACCTGCTGACGGCGTACTGGTCCGGTGAGCGGGTGGACCACGCGGGCGAGCACTACCGCGCCGACGACGTCGAGTTGCTGCCGGCAACGGTCCAGCGCCCGCGGCCGCCGGTCTGGATCGCCGGCTACTGGCCCCGGAAGGCCCCGATGCGCCGTGCCGCGCGCTGGGACGGCGCCGTACCGCTGTTCAAGACCGCCAACCACGGCGAAGCGCCGCCGGTGGACGAGCTCCGCGACCTGGTCACGTTCATCAACGACCAGCGCAAGGACGAAAGCACGCCGTACGACGTGATTATGGGCGGCATCAGCCCGGCCGACCCCGCCCGCTCCCGTGCCCTCGTCGAACCACTTGCCGAGGCGGGCGCCACCTGGTGGGACGAACGCCAGCTCATCACCGGCACCGACTTCTACCGCCTGGACCCCGTTCTGCGCCGCATCGAGCAAGGACCGCCCCGCCTCGGATAGGGCGGCGTTGAGCCGCGAGCGGCCAATTAAGCTGGCGGGCATGAGCGACGAGCATCAGTCCTGCTGTGCGCCTGCCAGGACCGGGGTCCCGCTGGACCTGACGGTCCGGTCCGCCGTGCCTGCCGGGCTCGGGGACCACCGGATCGAGCAGATCATGCTCAGTGGCGGCTCGTTCGCGATGGGTAACAGCAACGGGGACGAGAACGCCGCCGACGGCGAGACGCCGGTGCATCAGGTCGAGCTCGCGCCGTTCAGTATCGACGCGACCAGCGTGACGAACGCCGACTTCGCCCGCTTCGCCGACGCGACCGGTTACCGGACCGAGGCCGAGACCTTCGGGTACTCCGCGGTGTTCCATCTCGCCCTGGCCGCGGAACCGGACGAGGTGATGGGACCCGCGTCCGGTACCCCGTGGTGGGTCGGTGTGCGCCATGCGGACTGGCGGCACCCCGGCGGCTCGCGGTCGGATCTCGACGGGCTCGACGACCATCCCGTCGTCCATGTGAGCTGGCACGACGCGGTCGCTTACAGCAAGTGGGCAGGGCGACGACTGCCGACCGAGGCCGAGTGGGAGTTTGCCGCCCGCGGCGGTCTCGAAGACGCCCGGTACCCGTGGGGTGACGATCTGATCGACGACCCGACCGATGGCCGGTGGCGGTGCAACATCTGGCAGGGCGAGTTCCCGCGGACGAACACCGAGGAGGACGGCTACCTCACCACTGCCCCGGTCCGCACCTTCCAGCCGAACGGCTACGGACTGTGGCAGATGGTCGGCAACGTCTGGGAGTGGTGCGCGGACTGGTTCGGCCCGCGCTACTACAAGTTCTCCCCCGCCGAGAACCCGCCCGGCCCGTCGCTCGGCGCGGCCCGGGTGATGCGCGGCGGTTCGTACCTCTGCCACGACTCGTACTGCAACCGCTACCGCAACGCCGCCCGCTCGTCGAACACGCCGGAGTCGTCGATGGGCAACGCCGGCTTCCGCACCGTCAGTTTGTAACCGCCGGGACCTTGTCGGCCGCCCGCAACCCAGGCGTTGTGCCGGCGACCGCAGCGACGGCGACGACGCACAGCAGCGCGCCCGAGGCGAGCGACGCGACCGGCGACGTCAACTGTGCGACGACGCCACCGCGGAGGTTGCCGAGATCGGGACCAGCCTGACCGACGATCTGCTCGGCAGCACTGACTCGGCCGAGCAGTTCGGGCGGCGTGTGCAGCTGGACGATCGTGCTGCGGGAGACAACCGCGACGGTATCCGCGGCACCGGCGAACGCGAGGCACATCAGCGCCAGCCAGGCGGCCGGCGAGAACGCGAACAGCAGCAGCGCGATCCCCCACCCGGCCGAACCGCACAGCATCACCAGCCCGTGCCGCGGCAACCGGGTGAACGATCCGGAGAACAGCGACGCGGCGACTCCGCCGACAGCGATCGCGGTCAGGAACAGCCCGAGTGTCCGCGGATTGTTCCCGAACCGCTCGGCATTGATCACCGGGAACAAGCTGATCGGCATCGAGAGCACGGTCGCGGCCAGGTCGGTGATCAACGCGCCCCGGATCACCGGTGTCGCGACGACGAACGTCAACCCGTCCCAGACCCCGCGCAACCCCGGTTTCGCAAAACCCTCGATCGTCATCCGCGGCAGCCCGAGTACGCCGTACAGCGCCGCGAGGAAGCTGAGCGCGTCGACGAGGTAACAGACGCCAACGCCCCAGGTCCCGACGATCACGCCACCGAGCGCCGGCCCGAGCAGCATCGCGCCCTGGAAGCCGATCCGGTTGAGCGCGATCCCCGCGGCCAGCTGATCACGCGACAGCAACTGCGGCAGCACGGTCCGCGCCACCGGGCCGGCCGTCGCGCCGAAGGCCGACTGTACGGCGACCAGCGCCAGGAGCACCCCCACCGGGACTCGACCGGTCACGAGCTGGCTGGCCATCACGGTTGCGGTCAGCAACTGACCGATCGTGGTGATCAGGTAGATCTTGCGCCGTTCGAGCCGGTCGACGAGCGTGCCCGCGAACAGGCCGAGCACGATCAGCGGCAACGCCTGCGCCAGGCCGACCGCGCCCGTCCAGGCCGGGCTCGCGGTCTGGTCCCAGACCTGGAACATCACCGCGACGAAGGTCAGCTGACCGCCGAACCCCGACAGCACCTGCCCGATCCACAACCGCCGGTACGTCGGGACCTTCAACGGCCCGAGGTCGATGAAGGCGCGCTTCACTGCAGCTTCTCCGCGATCCGGTCGTGGAAGCTCTTGCGAGCGAGTGCTTCCTCGACGTCGCGGACGACCTGAGACATCGGGTACGGCAGTTCGGCCTCGAGTTCGGCGATCGCGGCCTCGGTCGCCCGCCATTCGGCGGCGAGCAGTTCGACGAGCTTCTTGGACTTGGCGGTGAGCGTGACCTGCTTGCTGCGCGCGTCCGCACCCGGCACGGTCCGGACCAGGCCGGCGGCGCGCATCGCGGCCACCTTCTGGCTGAGCGCCGAGTGCGTCCGCCCGATCGCGTCGGCCAGCTCGGTGATCGTCATCGGCCCTTTGAGGTGCAGCTGGAGCAGCTCCCGCACCCACGTCGGCTTCAGCCCTTTGACGTCCCGATCGGTGTAGATCTGCCCGATCTCGGCGTCCAGCCGTGCCAGCAAATCGTGCAACGGCCGCCACAAACTCTGCTCGGTGGGATCCTCCATGCGCCGATCATAACAGCACTTATATAAGTGCTGTTATATCTGGTCGGTGCCAGATCACGGCGCACTGGCTCCCCACCCGCACGAAGCGGCCCTCCGGGAACACCGCGCCGTACGCCTTCTCGAAGCCGGCGCGGCTCAGGTACCGGTCGGAGACGCGATGGTCGAGCCAGTCTCCGGTCGACAGGCCGAAGATCTCCCAGGCGTGCGGGTTGCGATGGATCAGGTTGCGGGCGAGCTTGCGGACCTCGCCGCCGTACAGCCACCAGCGCGGGTTCGCGGGACGTGGCGACACCGTGTCGGCGAGGGCCGCGCAGCCGCCGACCGCGACGAGCGAGCGGATATGCCGCAGTACGGCGGGGAGGTCGGCGACGTGATGCAGAGTGGCCGAGGTGGTGACGAAGTCGTACTGGCCCGACAGTTCGAGGATGCCGGACTCGAGATAGGTGATGTTCGAGCGCGGCCGCTTGCGACGGGCGAGGCGGATCATCGGACCGGACAGATCGATCGCGTCGACCTGGTCGAAGTAGTCCGCGAGGACGACGGCGTGCCGGCCGGCACCGCAACCGAGATCGACGGCTCGGCGGCGACGGTCGGGGAGGACGGTCGGGAGCCAGTCGGCGACGTGGTCGGCGGTCAGTTCGCCGAGCCGGTCATATCGCTCCGCCAGGTGATCGAAGGACTGGTCGCGCTCCATGGTGGTTGGATGCGGTACGGCGCGAAATGGTTGAGATCCAGGCCGCGGCGAGACCGGCGGCGAGGAGGCTGATCGCGGCGACGGTCGCGAAGCCGTAGCGGGTGTCGGAGTGGCCGGTGACGACCGAGGCGATCAGCATCACGACGATCGTCGCGGCGAGGCCGTACCCGTTGGCCAGCCCGAACGCGTGCCCGACCCGCGACTCGTCCACCGAGGTCATCAGCAACGAACGTGTCGCGATCCGCGCCTGCCCGAACAGGAAGGCGCCCAGCGGTACGAGCATCATCAGCACCGGGAGGCCGAACAGCGGCTGCAGCGCGAACAACGCCGTACAGACGACGAATCCGCCGACCGCGAGCTTCAGGTCGCCGAGACGTGCCGCGGATCGGCGGTAGACGGCCGCGGCGAGCAGGAAACCGGCTCCGCCCAGCGCATCGACGACACCGAGGACAGCCGGACCGCGATGCCACTCTCCGATCAACAGCACCGGAAGCAACGCGTTGAAAACCGTCACAACCACGAGCCCCTGCCCGAAGAGCAAGGCCAGCGGGATCACTCTCGCGGCGGTGGGCCGCGCGGCGCGGGTCGTTTCCTGCGGCAACTCGACGGTGCGGCTCCTCGTTCCGACCGCGAACACCAGTACGGCGGAGAGCGCGAACGTGAGCGCGTTGAAGGTGAAGAGTGGCTTCGGACCGAAGTACTGGAGCGCGATGCCACCGACGGCGGCGGACAGGAGCATGCCGCCCTGGAGAGCGATCTCGTAGTGCGCGTTGAAGCGGCGGAGTTGCGTGGTGGGGACTCGTTCGCGGGTCAGTGCGGCACTGGCCGGCGTGAACTGGGCGGCGATGACCGCGAGAGCGAAGTTGGTCGCGTACACGAGCGGCTGGTGGGACACGCCGAGCGCCAGGCCGACCGGAAGCGCGAGGGCGGCCGCCGCGCTCATCAGGTCGCAGATGATCCACAGGCGGCGCCGGTCGAAGCGGTCCGCGAGGCGACCGAAGTACGGCGAAAGGACGGCCTGCGGTACGGCGACGGCGATGAAGAGCCAGCCGACGTCGAGCATCGAGCCCTGCGCGCGAACCAGCAGCAGCGCGGCACCGAGGAGCTGGATGTTGTTGCCGAGGGACGTGATGAAGGCTGCGGGCAGCAGCAGTCGGGGTCGTGAGGTCACTCGGTCAACAGTGACACCGAACCCTGACAATCCATGGCAGCGTTTATTTCCGCTACTCCAGTTGCGGAAATAGTGCTACGGCTCTGTACTACCGGCTCCTGATCACCGGTGAGCCGATCGATCCCGCCTACGTGAGGGCGCTGGTGCACAGCATCCTCGGACCGGAGCAGTCATGAAGAAGTTCCTCATTGCCCTCGGCACCGTTCTCGTCGTCGTGGCCGGCTGGACGATCTACACGGTCGCCCGCGCGCTAGCCAAATGACGGGCTGGTGGCCTGCGGGACAAGGAGTTTCGCAGGCGTAGTCAGGCCGACGGACCAGAGATCGAGGGTGTTACTGGAGTTCCTGAGCGGGTAGAGCAGAGTGTTGTTGCCCTGCCAGACGGGTTGGTCGTCCACCGGACGGGAGTCGGGCGGATGGTTGACTTGCCGGGTGTCCAGGTCCAGGACGGCGAGACGCCAGACTCCGGTGGAAACCTTTTGTTTGTAGGCGATGCGGCGGCCGTCGGGTGAGAGCGACGGGCATTCGACGTTCTCGGCGATCGCGGTCCCGCGGTACGCGCGGTAGTCGGCCTCGATCAGGTACGTCGTCCCCTTGCTCGCCATCGTCACGTAGAAACGGTTGCCGTCGGCAGCGAACGTGATCCCCCAGTAGTTCACGTCCGAGGCGAAGTACCGCTTCCCGTCGACGAACACCGCGAGCTCCTCGATCGTCTTCACGAGCCGTCCGGTGGCGACCTCGTACAGCCCGGTGCGGGTCGAGAAGCCCGTGGCGGCGTACGAGTCGCCGGTGACGAACAGCGTCCAGTTCACGAACCGCCCGTCCGGCGACACCCGGGCCCTGCTCGGCGTACCGGGGAGCGTCTCGCGGTGGCGTTCGCGGAGGTTCGCGTCCAGGACGATCAGGTCCGTCATCGCGGGGAGCGAGCCGGCCTTCAACCGCAGGCAGATCGCCGTACCGCGGGCCGCAGCGAAGCGGTCGCAGTGCAGCTCCCCCACGCGCCGGGCAGCGCCTGGATCGGCCACTGGTACGGCGGCCAGCTTGCCGGAATCCGGTCCGTCGGCGAGGTTGCGGAAGAACAGCGTCTGACCGTCGAACCGCATCGGCTGCCCCGTGACAACCGGTACGGCGTTCTCGGTCGCGACGGTCGCGTCGGTCGCGCGCGCGTGCGCGACGTAGGTGATCGCGCCGCCGAGGAGTGCGAGGACCCCGAGCGCGGAACAGAAGAGCTTGGGCGTCATCGGCGTACCTCCAAGGGTTTGAAGACGGCGGCGGCGATCGTGACCGCGAGAAGAGCGAGGGTGAAGGCGAGGAGTGCCGGTTTGAGGTCCCAAAGGGTCCACAGCAGACCGACCGTGACGGCCGCGGCCATGCGGGCGAGCGCCTGGCCGGTCTGCAGTACGGCGAGACCGGTCGCGCGGAGGTCCTCGGGCAGGAGCGGGCCGACGGCGGCTGGGAGTACGCCGTCGGTGGCCGCGTAGAAGGCACCGTGGAGAGCAAGGACCAGCCACCAGGCGCCAACCGGGCCACAGACGACCAGGAGCGCGACAACGAGCGCGAGATGCCCGCCGACGAAGACCTTCCAACGCCCGACCCGATCACCGAGCCGACCGAGCGGGATGGCAAGCAGCAGAAACGTTCCCGCAGTCCCCAACGGCAGCAGCGGAAACAGACTGGTCGCGATGTCCCACCGCCGCTGCACGGCCAGGTAGACGAACGAGTCCGTGATGGTGAACAACCCCAAGCCTGCCGCCCAAACACAACACCTCCGAAACCCCGAATCCTTCAACAACCCCACCGCTGAAGCTCGTACGACGAAGGCCGAGGACGGGGTGTGGTTCTGGACGACGGTGGCGAGCAGGATTACTGCACAGGTGGCGAGGGCGAAGCTGGTGACGAAGACTGAGTTGTAGTCGTTGAGGCTGGCCCACAACACGAGCGTCGCCACCAGCGGGCCGAGGAAGGCGCCGATCGTGTCGAGCGCTCGATGGACACCGAACGAGCGCCCCATCGTGGCCGGATCACTGCTCAACGAGATGAGAGCGTCACGCGGTGCGGTCCGGATCCCCTTGCCGGCGCGGTCGATCGCGAGGACCGCGCCGATCGCCGGCACCGTAGATCCAGCAGCCAGGAAACCCAGCTTCGAGATCGCCGAGAGCGCGTAGCCGACCCCGGCGACGGTCTTCAACCGTCGCCAGCGGTCGGCCACGTGTCCGCCGACCAGCCGCAGTACGGCGGTCGCTCCGGCGTACAGGCCGTCGAGCAGACCGAACTGCAGCGGGTTCAGCCCGAGCCCGAACACGAGGTACAGCGGCAACACAGCGGTCACCATCTCGGCCGAAACGTCGGTCACCAGGCTGACGATGCCGAGAGCAACAACGTTCCCGGGTACCCGCCGCAGCAAGGTCCGCGGCGGGCCGACGGATGCGAGGTACATCAGTGGCAGCTGTACGTCGGGCTGCTGTCCAGGACCTTGCCGTCCAGCCCGATCAGCTGCGTGGCAAAGGTGTTGTCGGTCATCGACAGCTTCAGCACACCGAAGTCCGAAATGATCTTCGCGGTCGCCGGATGCGCGGCGTGCACCGGGTACAGCGGCGCCCCGCCCATCCCGCCGATGATCTGAACCGGGCCGTTCGCGTCCTCGTCGCCGTCGGCGTTCTGCGGCACGAAGCGCTCGTAGTGGTGGTCGTGCCCGTTCAGCACCAGGTCGGTCTTCGCCGACACCAGCGTCTGCCAGAGCGAGTCGGCATCCGGGTTGTCGCCGTGGTCGCCGGAGCTGAACCGCGGGTGGTGGTAGTACGCCGCGATACAGCCCTTGGTGTTGTTCGCGAGATCCTGCTTCAGCCAGGTGAGCTGCGCCGGCTCCTGGAGTCCTTCTTCCTGGACGAAGTCGTTCGAGTCGAGCGCGACGAAATGCCAGTTCCCCTGATTCCAGCTGTAGTAGTTCTCACCCTGCGGCGTCGCGATCGCACCGAAGTAGTCGTGGTACCCCTGGTACGGCGTGTCGTCGTACGTCTCGTGGTTGCCCGGGATCGGGTGGGTGATGCTCTTGAACTTCCCCCACGTCTTCGCGTAGTAGTTCTGGAAGTCCGACAGGTGCGCGTCGTCGTACTGGTTGTCGCCCATCGTGATCACCGCGGTGGGGTTCATCGCCTGAACCAGCTGAGCGGTCTTCGGATGGATGCAGTCCGGGTCGGACGCCGTACAACGGTCCGCGATGTCACCGGCCGCCGCGAGGACGAACCCGCCGGTCCCGCCGGTCGGCGTCGTCACTGCGATCGGCTGACTCGCGGCGGACACGTTCCCGGCCAGGTCGCGGGCGCGCACCGAGTACTGGTACGCCGTGTTCGCGGTCAACCCGGTGTCGTTGTACGCCGTGCCCGCCGTCGTAGCAACCGCGGTGCCGTTACGCAGTACGTCGTACCCGCTCACGCCGATGTTGTCGGTCGAGGCGGTCCAGCTGAGCGCGACCGAGGTGGCGGTGGCGCCGGTGCTCTTCAGACCGGCCGGAACCGTCGGCGCCTGGGTGTCGCCGCTCGAGTCGGTCGTGCCGTAGACCTGCAACTCCCACAGCGAGTAGCCGTACGACGTGCCGCGCTGCGTGCCGACGACGCGGACATACCGCCCATGACCTTGCAGGCCGGTCAGATCGTCGGTCGCACCGTTGCCGTCCGCCACCGTTTTGACCGTACTGAAGGTGGTGCCGTCGTCGGAGACCTCGATCCGGTACGCCTTCGCGTACGCGGCCTCCCAGTTCAGTTTGACCCGGCCGACGGCGGCCGGCTGGCCGAGGTCGACGCGGATCCACTGCGGATCGGACCCCTCGGCGCTGGCCCAGCGGGTCGACGTACTGCCGTCGACCGCCTTTGCCGCGGTCAGGGTGTCGTCCTCGATGCTCGAGGCAATCACCGGTTTGCCCTGCGACAGCAGGGTGTCGGCGTTCATCCGGGCGTTGGCGGCGGAACCGCCGAGCGCGGCGAGCAGGCCGGCGGGGAGCACCAGCGCGAGCAGGCGCAGTTTCATGAGATACCTCCGGGGGCGCGGAGCCAGAATTGTTAGGAAGGTTACCTAACGGTTAATGGTAGGTAAAGGCCTCAATTTCGTTACATGCACTGTATGCATCAACTCTGCGCAGAAGATTCATTGGACGGATCACTCGCGGACTGGTTGGCTCGGCGGCATGGAGATGCGCACGTTGGGACGAGCAGGTATCGAGGTCAGCCCGGTCGGATTCGGGTGCTGGGCGATCGGAGGCCCGTTCAGCAACCCGGCCGGCGAACCGCTGGGCTGGGGTGTGGTCGACGACGAGGAATCGGTGCGGGCGATCCGTCGGGCGGTCGAGCTCGGCGTGACCTTCTTCGACACCGCGGACGTGTACGGCGCCGGCCACAGCGAACGCGTGCTGGGCAAGGCGCTCAGCGGGATCCGCGACCAGGTGGTCATCGCCACCAAGTGGGGCAACACCTTCGACGAGTCGACCCGGGTCATGCACCACCAGGACACGACGCCGGAGTACGTCCACAAGGCCGTACGGGCGTCGCTCGAGCGGCTCGGCACCGACTACCTGGATCTCTATCAACTGCACTTCGACACCACCGACGAGATCGCGCTGCCGTTGCGCGAGGCCTGCGAGGAACTGGTCCGCGAGGGGCTGATCCGCAGCTACGCGTGGAGCACCGACACGGTGCACAGCGCCGAGCTCTTCGCGCAGGGCGAGCACTGCGCCGCCGTCCAGCACGAAGCGAGCGTTCTGCACGACGCGCCGGAGTTCTTCGCGCTGTGCGAGCGCGAGGACCTGGCCAGCATCAACCGGACCCCGCTCGGCATGGGTATCCTCGGTCGCCGCGACGCGACCAAGCCGGCGACCGGCGCGGACATCCGCACCCTGCCGCCGTCCTGGCTGCGGTACTTCGACGAGGGCGGCGTACCGGCACCGGAATGGTGGGAGAAGGTGTCGGCGATCCGCGACGTCCTGCAGAGCGACGGGCGGACGCTCGCCCAGGGCGCCCTGGGCTGGCTGTGGGCGCGGAGCCCGCGGACGGTGCCGATCCCCGGCTTCCGGACCGTCACGCAGGCCGAGGAGAACGCCCGCGCAATGGAGTTCGGCCCGCTGTCGAACGACCAACTGCAACAGATCGCGGCACTGTTGGCCGCATAACTCCCTACTGCCGCTGCGCGCCCACTGCCACTGCTCTTGTCTCATGCCGTGTTTATCGATATACCTACTGCTGTGCGACGACGGCGAACCTCAGGCGAGTGGTTTCGTCGTGCCGCGGAGGACCAGCCGCGCGGGGACGACGAGTTCCTTCGGGTCGCCGCCGGGGCTGCCGAGCTGGGCGGTCAGGAACGCGGTCATCGCGTCGGCCATCTCGTCGTGCCCCGGGTTGACCGTGGACAGCGCCGGCACCAGGTACGCCGCCTCGTCGATATCGTCGAACCCGATCACCTGGACGTCGTCCGGCACCCGCAGTCCGGCGTCGGCGAGCGCCCTCAGCACGCCCATCGCCAGTACGTCGGTCAGCGCGAACACGGCGTCGAAGGCGATCCCGCGATCGCGCAGCGCCCGGATCCCGTCGTACCCGTCCCGCAGGCCGAACGAGCAGCGCACGTTCAGCTCCGGGTCGACCGGTATGCCGGCCTCGGTGTGGGCGAGCGCGTAGCCCTCCGCCCGGAGCGCCGGCATGGTCGCGGAGCCGGCCGGATCGCCGCCGATCATCGCGATCCGGCGCGCGCCGGTGCCGAGCAGGTGCGCGGTGGCCTGGCGGGCGCCGTCGACGTTGTCCATCATCACGTGGTCGAAGCGCGACGGCAGCGCCCGCTCCCCGATCATCACCACCGGCGCGTCGGTACGCAGCTGGTTCAGCTCGGACGGGTCGAGGTCGACCACGCTGAGGATCAGTCCGTCGTACATCCGCAGCCGCGAGAACGCGACCGCGTCCAGTTCACCTTCCCGGCTGGCGCCGGTGCGTTCGGTGACGATCCGCAGCCCGTGCGCCTCGAACCGGTCGGCCAGGCGCCCGGCCAGCTGGGCGAAGTACGGGCGCTCCAACTCCGGTACGGCGAGACCGACCACGCCGGTGCGCCCGGCGCGCAGATGCCGGGCGGCCAGGTTCACCTGGTACCCGAGCTCACCGATCGCCGCGAGCACCCGGTCACGGGTCTCCGGACCGACCCGCGGCCGGCCGTTGATCACGTTCGACACCGTCATCGTCGACACCCCGGCGAACCGGGCGACATCGGCCATCGTCACGACACTCGACGGCTTCCCCATGCGGACCACTGTAGGACCTAAAGACCCAGGAGGGCTCAATGCCTGAAGCACGCGTCGCGATCGATCTCGACGTTCCGGGACCGACCATCAGCCGGCACCTGTACGGTCACTTCGCCGAGCACCTCGGGCGGTGCATCTACGGCGGGTTCTACGTCGGCGAGGACTCGCCGATCCCGAACGAAGGCGGGATCCGGCTGGACGTCGTCGAGGCGTTGCGGGCGCTGGACATCCCGAACCTGCGCTGGCCGGGCGGCTGTTTCGCGGACGAGTACCACTGGAAGGACGGTATCGGCCCGAAGGCGGACCGGCCGTCGATGGTGAACACCCACTGGGGCAACGTCGAGGAGAACAACCACTTCGGCACCCACGAGTTCATGGCGTTGTGCGAGCTCCTGGGCGCCGCGCCGTACGTGAACGGGAATGTCGGCAGCGGGACCGTGCGGGAGATGAGCGAGTGGGTCGAGTACCTGACCCGCGACGGCGACAGCCCGATGGTGCGGCAACGCAAGGCCAACGGGCGCGACGAACCGTGGAAGGTCCCCTTCTGGGGGATCGGCAACGAGGCCTGGGGCTGCGGCGGGAACCTGCGGGCCGAGGCGTACGCCGACCTCGCGCGGCAGTACGCCACGTTCCTCAAGGACCACGGCGACAACAAGCTGTACCGGATCGCGGCCGGCGCATCGGACGACGACCTGAACTGGACCGAGGCGTTGCTGAAGTCGATCAGCTGCCTGGGCTGCGGGCGCGACCCGAAGAACATCTACCAGGCGATCTCGTTCCACTACTACACCGTCGCGGGGACGTGGGAGAACAAGGGCAGTGCGACCGAGTTCAGCCTGGAGGACTACTACCGGACGTTGTCGAAGGCGCAGGACATCGAGCGGGTCATCCGCGCGCACTCGGCGCTGATGGACGCGTACGACCCGGAGCGCAAGATCGGTCTCGTGCTGGACGAGTGGGGTACCTGGTGGGATGTGGAGCCGGGGACGAATCCCGGGTTCCTGTACCAGCAGAACGCGATGCGCGACGCGCTCGTCGCGAGCCTGCACTTCGACGTGTTCCACCGGCATGCGGAGCGGCTGGTGATGGCGAACATCGCGCAGACCGTCAACGTGCTCCAGGCGATGCTGCTCACCGACGACGACGGCGGGCTCGTGCGGACGCCGACGTACCACGTCTTCGAGATGAACAAGGGGCATCAGGACGCGACGTCGGTGCCGACGCACGTGATCGAGGGTACGACCTACGATCTCGACGGCAAGGCGATGGACCTGGTGTCGGCGTCGGCCTCGGTGAAGGACGGGCGGGCGCTGGTGTCGCTCAGCAACCTCGATCCGGACGCGGCGCTGTCCGTCGTCCTGGATCTGCGGGGTGCGTCGTCGCGGGAGTCGTCGGGACGGTTGCTGACGGCATCGAAACCGCAGGCGTACAACACGGTGGCGGATCCGGACGCGGTGGCTCCGGTCCCGCTCGAAGTGGAACCGGAGCCGCGCGGCCTCCGCGTGACGCTGCCGCCGCACTCGTTTGCGACGGTCAGCTTGGTTTTGTGACCGCGATCTGGAACTCGTGCACCCAGTTCGCCGGGTTGTCCGGGTCGAACTGCACGGTGACCTCCCGCGCGTACCCCTGGCTGCGGTAGCCGTTGTCCTCGATCCACCGGGCCAGCGTCTGCATGCTGCGGTCGGCCTCCATCATGTCGCCCTGGTGGACGATGGTGGCGGCGTTCAATGCCGGGAGTTCGGTGATGTCGACGTCGGCCGCCGTACCTGTTTCGACGGGTACGGCGGCGTGGACGCGGATCGTCTCGTTCTCGGCGTCCTCGTAGTACGCGACCGGTGAACCGCACGGGTGCAGACCGGCCGCGCCGAGGCGTTCGAAGAGCTGCCCGAACAGCGGCTGCAGCACCGGGCCGATGTCCGCACCGTCGTAACTCGGTGAGATCGCGGACAGTTCGGCGACCCGGGCCGGGGCGATGTTTTTCAGGACGACGTCGTCGGTGGGCATGTGACCTTCCCTCTCGATGAGTCGGAGCCTCGCTTCGACGCTCGTCAGCCGCGCCGCGCTGCGGGCCAGTTCGTCCTCGAGCTGGGCCTGCCGCAGCCGCAGCATGCCGCGCAGCTCTTCGGCCGACAGCTTGGCGTCGACGATCTGGCCGACCTGCTGAAGGCTGAACCCAAGGTCCTTGAGCGCGACGATCCGGTTCAGCCGGCTGAACTGGTCCGCCGAGTAGAACCGGTAGCCGGTCGCTGCGTCGACCACGGCCGGGCGGAGCAGCCCGAGCGCGTCGTAGTGGCGCAGCATCCGCGCCGACACCTGTCCGAACGCCGCGAAGTCTCCGATGGTGAACATGCAGCCACCTTCCGGCTTGACACAGTGTCAAGGTCAAGCCCTACTTTGAGCACCCACCGACCATTGTCCGGCGTGAAGAACGGTTGGTAGGAACCCAAAGTCGGGTGTCAGGAGGTGACGCGGGTACGGCGGTCGCGAACCGCGGCGACCGAGAGCGCGCTGACCACGAGGGCGACCCCGCCGGCGCCGAAACCGGTGACCAGCGTGCCGCGGGTACTCAGCCGGGCGTCGCACTGCATCGGCGTGATGCCCTTGTCGGGCTGGAAGATCGAGCCGCAGCTGTCCCCGCCGGCGTGGACCGGCCGGACGGCGAGCACCACCCCGACGATCAGCAGGACCGCTCCTACCGCGCCGAGGATCCTGCTCAGCACCGGCCGTCCTCTCGGGTCTGCGTGTGCACGTCAGCCCGGACCGACCACGATTGGCGGGTCACATCCGACATACGCACTCTCAGCTCCCTGGCAGCTCGGTAAGATTTGATCAAATCTAACGCAGCTAGCGGTCCGGCTCGAAGTCGGCAGGGCCAACCGGTGGAATCTTCACCCAGTTCTAACGCTGCTCAGACCCCACCGGTTCAGCTGCCGAGGACAGCGACCAGGGACCCGCTGGCGCGGTCGTGCGCGACATCGGAGAGGGCACGGTCGACCGCGCCGAACGGCACGACCGTCGTGTGCGCGGCCACTGGCAGCCGGGCGACCAGGCCGAACAACTCCTCGCCGTCGCGCCGGGTGTTCGAGGTGACGCTGCGGAGATCACGCTCGTGAAAGAGGTGCCGCTCGTAGTTGAGTACCGGTACGTCGGACAGGTAGATACCGGCGACCGCCACAGTTCCACCGGGCTTGAGCGCTTCCAGCGCAGACGGGACCACCTCGCCGGCCGGGGCGAACACGATCGCCGAATCCAGCGGCACCGGCGGCCGATCCCCTACGAACGCAGCGCCCAGCTCACGGGCGAGGGCCTGGTTCCGCTCGCCACGGGTCACCACGAACAACTCGGCGCCCTGCGCCAGGGCGAGCTGCGCGGTGAGGTGGGCGCTCGACCCGAAACCGTAGATGCCGAGCCGGCCGCCGGGCGGCAGTTTCGCGCGGAGCAGGGAGCGGTAGCCGATGATCCCGGCGCACAACCAGGGCGCGAGCTCCGCCGCGGGACGATCCGCCGGCATCACGTAGGCATAGTCCTCCGGCACCACGGCGTACTCCGCGAAACCGCCGTCGGCGTCCCATCCGGTGTACGTCGAACGCGGGCAGAGGTTCTCGGATCCCTGCCGGCAGAACTCGCAGACGCCGCAGGTACCGCGCAGCCAGGCGATCCCGACGCGGTCCCCGATCGCGAACCGCGCGGCCGCCGTACCGCGATCGACCACCTGCCCGACGGCCTGGTGCCCCGGGACGACCCCCGGGCGCTTCGGCGGCAGATCGCCCTCGGTCAGATGCAGGTCGGTCCGGCAGATCCCGCACGCCTCGACCTTGACGAGTACTTCGCCGGCGCCGGGCTCCGGAACAGTACGGCGTACGCGCTGCAGCGGACCGTCGTCGACGGGTCCCGGATGATCCACTGCCCACGCGTGCATCTGTTCCATGGGTCCATCATGCAACGCGTCGGAGGGCCCGTTCCCGACGCTCGGCGACCTTGGAGCCGGACTCTCGCCGTGCCATGCGCCGCAGGACGACGGGCGCGAGGAGCAAACCGGCGACAGCCCAAAGCCCGAGGACGGCTGCAGTCTCCAGATGGCGCCAGGACTGGCCGACCTCGACCACGACCGCCTCCCCGGGAAGCAGCGCGGACCGCATCCCGAGGCCCATCCAGTAGACCGGCGTGAGCTGGCCGATCCCTTCGAGCCAGCCGGGCAGCGCGGTGATCGGGTAGAAGATGCCGGAGACCGCGATCAAGGCGAGCATCGGCAGCTGGATCAGGCCTTGGGACCGCGCGGTGGTGAAGACCGAGCCGAGAACCGCCCCGATCGGCAACGTCGCGACCAGGCCGAGCACCAGGACCCAGACCAGGGTGAACCAGTGCGCCGATCCGAGCGCGAGCCCGTCGACGAGGAGCAGCCCTGGGATCAGGAGGATCGCGAGATCGACCAGCAACCCGCCCGCGACCGACACGACCTTGCCGATCAGATAGCTGACCATGCCGTTCGGAACGGCCTTGGCGCGCAACAACGTGCCGTCCTCGCGGTCGGCGGTGAGTTGCTGGCTCATGCTGACCATGCCCATCGCGGCGTTCATCCCGAGAATGCCCGGCAGGGCGAGCGCGCCGAGCAGGAAACCGGTGGAGCCGAAGTCGCGATGCCGGAGGAAGAAGAGCGCGGCCAACATCAGCACCGGCCACAGGAAGTGGCTGAACAGCTCAGGACCGTTGGTGAAGGACTGCCGCAACTCGATCAGCCCACGCTGCCATCCCGTCTTCATGCCTGCTCCCTGACCAGCGTGAGGTAGGTGTCTTCGAGCGAAGCCCGGCGTACTTCGAGTTCGCGGACCGCGTCGCCGTACGTCGCGAAGAGCTCGCGGACGAACCCGGTCGAGTCGGCGGTCGACCTCCGGAACGCCTGCCCGTCGACGGACCAGCGGACCTCGTCCTCCCCCGCGATCAGCTCGGTGAGCTGCGCCGTACTGCCGGCGGCGATGATGCGGCCCGCCGCGAGAACGAGGATGCGATGCGCGAGTTTGCTCGCCTCGTCGAGGTCGTGGGTGGTCAGCAGGATCGTCGTCCCCTGCTCGGCCGCCAACCCACGCACCAGCTCGTGGAACTCCGAGCGCGCCTCGGGATCGAACCCGGTGGTGGGCTCGTCCAGGAACAGTACGTCGGGACGGCCAACGATCCCGATCGCGACGTCGAGCCGCCGGCGCTGGCCGCCGGAGAGAGTCTTGATCTTCTGCCCCGCGGACGGGGTGAGGCCGACGGCGTCGAGCAGTTCGCCGGCCGGCCAGGCGGGTTTGTACGGCGTGTAGTACGAACCGAGGTGGTGCAGGAGCTCGCCGACGCGCCAGTTGCCGTGGTCGCGCCACGACTGCAGCACTATGCCGACCCGCGACCGCCACCGCTCGTCGCCCGCGGCCGGGTCGACGCCCAGCACCTCGACACGCCCCGCCGAGCGGAGCCGGAAACCTTCGAGGATCTCGATCGTCGTACTCTTCCCGGCGCCGTTCGGGCCTAGCAGTGCTAGCACCTCGCCGGGGCGCGCGTCGAACGTCACGTCATGCAGGACCTCGCGGTCGCCGTACCGCATCCGCAGGCCGTCCACTGTCAGAACCATGCCGTGGAAACTACGTTGCGTTCACTGGATCGGCAATCGTCAGCCTGGGTCGCGATCTCGTGAAACCTCGTAAAACATGGCATTCTGTGCAATGGGATTGCGAGAGAACGCAACTCGTTGCAATGAGCTGACAGTGAATGCGCGGAGGTTGCCGATGCCCGGAGGCAGGCTGAGTCACCAGGACCGGCTCGAGATCGCGGCCGGGTTGGCGGACGGGCTCGGGTACGCCGAGATCGCGCGGCAACTGGAGCGCCCGACGTCGACGGTGAGCCGGGAGGTCGCCCGCAACGGCGGCCCGACCGGGTACCGGGCCGACCACGCCCACTACGCCACCGCCTCCCGCGCCCGCCGCCGACGCTCCACCCCCACACCCGCGGACGGGTGGGGCGACGAGTGGGCGGGGGCGGCGCGGCGGGCGTATGTCGAGCGGTTCGCGACGATGATGGTCGACGGCGGACTGCCGCGCATGGCTTCGCGGGTGCTGGCACTGCTCTACACATCCGACACCCGCACGCTGACGGCAGCCGACCTCGTCCGCACCTTACGAGTCAGCCCGGCGTCGATCTCGAAGGCGATCGGCTATCTCGAGCGCGTCGGCATGGTCTACCGCGAGCCCGATCCGGTACGCCGGATGCAGCACTACGTGATCGCCGAGGACGTGTGGCTGAAGGCGTGGGAGATCAGCGCCCGCACCAACCACAACTGGGCGGAAACCGCGGCCGAGGGCGTCGAACTCGTCGGACGCGACACCCCCGCAGGCGAACGGCTCACACAGATGGCGGAGTTCTTCGAACGACTCAGCGAGGACATGTCCGGCGGCGCCGGCTTCCAGGATTGCCTAGCAGTGCTAGCCGTCGCATGGGAACCAGATCGCGCCGCAGAGCTTGCCGCCCAGCTCGGCTGGCCGGTCGAGCGTGTCACCGGCGCCGTCGGCTACGCGATCAAGGCGTCAGCGCAAGAGAGTGCGGAGCAGACGACGCGTCAGCCCGCCGTCCGCGAGGCCTAGTTCGACGAGGTCGTCGAACACGCGCTGATCGGCGGCCGCCGCTCGGATTCCGCCATCGAGGATCCGGTCCGATCGGCTCAGCTGCGCGACGAGCGCGGTGTCGCGAAGATGCCTGGCGAGGAGACGAGTCGTCCGGCGACGGTACGGCGTACCGGCGTCCGAGGTGCCCGCACGCAGCGCGTCGGCGATCGCGCGACCGGCGAGGAGCCCGGTCGCGACCGCGTAGTAGATGCCTTCGCCGGTCATCGGATTGATCAGACCGGCCGCGTCACCGGCGAGCAGCACCGGCCCGCCGCGCGGCCGCCACGACCAGCCGGCGAGCGGCAGATGGTGGCCCCACCACGACTCCCCGCCGTCGGTCGCCCCCGGAAGCAGCACCTCGAGGTGGTTCAGCAACTCGGTCCGCGTGGGGCGGGTGCCGGCGAGCAGTTCGCCGTACCCGACGTTCGACCACCCGTCGCCGCGGTCGAACGACCACGCGTACGACGGTTGCCGGCCGGGCCCGTACGCGATCACCTGACTCGCCGCGCGTGCGGCCGGGGTCGGCGCGTACCCACGGATCGCCAGCGCGACCGGACCGGGCTTCAGGCCGAGTTCCCGCCGTACGACGGAATGCGCACCGTCGGCGCCGACCACGAAGCGCGCGTCCAGCTCCTCGTCCACGGTGACGGACCGGCTCTGGATCGCGAGTCCGCGGATCCGGCGGCGGACGAACTGCGCGCCCGCCGTTCGCGCGGCCTCGACCAGGCGCTCGTCGAGGACGGTTCGCGGGACCACCCAGGTCGGCCGGGCCATCTGCCGATCCACGCCGACGTCACCACGGTTGAGCACGAACCGCCGTACCGGGGTCCAGTCGTCGAGGATCCCGGTGACGCCGACGCCGGCGAGCAGGTCCAGTACATGCGGAGCGATCCCGTCGCCACAGGCCTTGTCGCGCGGGAACTCGTGCCGGTCGAGCAGCAGCACCGACAGGCTCGGGTCCGCCGCCAACGCACCGATCGCGGCCGACGCTCCCGCCGGTCCGGCTCCGACAACAATCACATCCCACACAGGCGCCTCCCCGGGCCACAGTCTTGCAGCTCCAGGTAGCGCCCGCGCGACCCTCGGCCGGTCCCCGAGTGCACTGCGCGGCGGCGCCGCGATCCCTAGCGTCAGGAATGACTTCGAGGAGGATCGATGAAACTGCTTCTGGTACTGGCGCTCCTGGGCGCGCCCGTTCCCACGCCGCCGGAGGACCCGCGGATCGAGTGGCACCGCTGTCAGCTGAACGCCGCCGACGCCGAAGGGGCCGCGCTCGACGAGGCCGGTGCCGAATGCGGTGAGCTGAAGGTGCCGCTCGACTACGGGCGGCCGAACGGCCCGCAGATCACCATCGCGCTGTCGCGGTTGCCGGCGACCGGCGAGCGGATCGGCACGATGGTGCTGAACGACGGCGGCCCGGGCGGTCCCGGCCTGAGCATGCCGCTGCGGCTTCGGACAGCGATGAAGGCGGCCGGGACACGGTACGACCTGATCGGGATGGATCCGCGGTTCGTGGGTCGCAGTACGCCGATCGACTGCAAGCTCCCGTTCGCGGGCTGGCCGTGGGCGGGCGGCGCCGACCGGTCGTCCTTCAGGCGGGTCGATCGGCAGGTCGCGGACGTCGCGGCACGGTGCGGCGCTCACGCGGGCGGTTATCTGCCGTACGTCAACACGCGGAACACGGCGCGGGACATCGACCGGGTGCGGATCGCGGTGGGTGAGCAGAAGATCTCGTACCTGGGGTACTCGTACGGGACCTATCTCGGATCGGTGTACGTGCAGATGTTCCCGGGACGGACCGACCGGGTGGTCCTCGACGGTCCGTTGGACCCCGAGCGGTACAGCGCGCAGCTGCTGCGGACAGTCGGGCCGGCGAACGAGGCCGCGTTGCGCGCATGGGCGTCGTGGGCAGCGGCGCGCGATGCGACGTACCGCCTGGGGTCGACACCGGCGCGGGTGATGGCGTCGGTGGATCGATTCCTGCGCGTCGCGGCGACGAAGGGGCTGCGGGTCGGGACGTACGAGCTCGACGACGGGTCCGTGCCGCTGGTGTTGTTCGGGCCGCTCGCCGATGATCGGGACGCGGCGCGGGCGACGTACGCCGGTATCGTGCGGACACTGCTCGACGCGACGTACGGGCCGGTGGAACCGGGACCTGAGCTTGGTGGGTTTCTGGAGGGTTTGCTGACGCCGGCGTCGTCACAACTAGCCAGTGCGCAGATCGCGATCATCTGCGGCGACCGTGCTGTGCCGCGCGATCGGCAGGCGTACTGGCGGGACATCCAGACGCATCGGCGGGCCGAACCGCACTTCGCGTCACTCACGCGGATGATCTCGCCGTGCGCGTACTGGCCGGTGCAGCCGCAGGAGCCGCCGACACGGATCGCCAGTGCGGAGCCGGCATTGATCGTGGCGGCCGACGGCGACCCGCGGACGATCTACGCGTACGCGACTGCACTCCAGAAGCACCTGCCCAACGCCCGGATGGTGACGTTGAAGGGCGCCCGCAAACACGGCATCTTCGGCGAGTACGGCAACACCTGCGTCGACGACAAGGTGATCGCCTACCTACTAACTGACCAACTCCCCACCACCCAGACCTGCTGACACTCCGCTAATACGAACGGCCTAAGTGCCGGGGCGGCGGCCGGGCTTGTTGGGACGGCGGGCGGTGGTACGGCGAGGGCGGGGGGTGTGGGGGGTGACCGGGCCGGAGGGGGTGACCGGGCGGGCCTCGTCCAGGTCCACGACCTTGGGAGGTGGTGGGACGAAGACCGGGATGGTGTCCTCCTGGTCGACGGCCGGCCGGGCAGATGGCGGCGGTGCGGCGGGTGGGGCCGGCTTGGCTCGCGCGGCCGACTCCTTACTCACTCGGGGCTGGACCTTCGCGACCGCGGGCGCGGCGAGCGGGTTGCGCGAAGGACGACGGTGCGGGAGGCGGGTGCTCAACTCGATGCCGAGCGCATCGATCAGTTTGCGGCAGGCAACGATCGAGACGGCGACCGCGAGCACTGTCCAGCCGGCGAACAGGACCGACTGGCCGCCGGACGCCCAGTTCGACGGATCGGTGCGGATCATCGCGGCGATCATCGCGACGACGATCGCGTTCGTGATGCCGAGGGCAACGGCCAGACCGACCGTCCGGAGCAGGACGCCCCGCTCGAGCCCGACGTCGTCGGCCGCCGCGACCAGCCCGGCGATCAATCCGGCGAGCACGGGCACTGTATATACCAGCGCAAGTGTGAGCCCCGGGCTCGCAACAAGATAGAAGACGTCGAACACCAGCGCCGTGCCGGTCAGCGCGGCGGCGAAGCACACCACCATCGGCGGATACGCGCGCAGCACCGCGACCGCGTCCGCGGGCACGGTCTTGAACATCCGCAAGGCCAACAGCAACGACTCATCCCCTCGTCCTCCCCCCCATTGTGCAGCCCCACCACCACCCTCGGTGAGCTACCCCAACAGCGAGTCGCAGATCGCCGGCCCTCTCCGCATTTGCCTGGCCCACCCAGCAATTTGCCTGGCCCACCCAGCAAGTTGGGGGTTCCTGACCCTGAATGCGGGTCAGGAACCCCTGACTTGGTGGGTCAGCCAGTCAAATGCGGGAGAGGGCGGGGGCTAGGGTCCAGTCGTGGATGAAGAGGTACGGGCGGCGGTTGAGGCGGAGTTGCGGTTGTTGTCGCCGGACGTGCGGGGGTCGGCCGAGGTCGACGTACTGCTGGATCCGGAGTTCGTCGAGGTCGGCGCGTCGGGACGTCGGTGGGACCGGGCGGCGATCGTGGCCGCGTTGGCGTCCGGGGAGATCACCGACGCGGACCCGATCGAGGCGACCGAGGTCGCCGGCGTCCGGCTGGCCGACGACCTCGTGCACGTCACCTACGTGTCCCGGCGCACAGGCGGTACGCCGGTCCGCCGCAGCTCGATCTGGCGACGGACCGACGGCGCCTGGCGCCTCTACTACCACCAAGGCACACCAACGACTGACGACTAAGCAGCCGTCTGCTCCGGCGCCAGCTTCTCGCGCAGATCGATCAGGATCCGGCGCAGGACCCGCGAGACCTGCATCTGGCTGACGCCGATGTCCTCGCCGATCTCGGACTGCGTCCAACCCTCGACGAAGCGCAGTTGCAGGATGCGGCGGTCCCGGTCGCCGAGGTCGGCGAGCACCGGCTCCAGCATCTCGACCGTCTCCAGCTGATCGATGCTCGCATCGTCGTCATCGGCAACGACATCCGCGAGCGTCAGCTCCGCGTCCGCCTCGGCCGGACGATCCAGCGACAACACGTTGAAGCAACCGCGCGCCGCGAGCGCCTGCTCGACCTCGGTCACCTCGACCTCGAGATGGTCGGCCAGTTCGGCCGGTGTCGGCTCGCGGTTCAGCTGCTGCTCCAGCTCCGGCAGCTTGGTGGCGATGGTGCCCTGCATCTCCTGGAGCCGGCGCGGGATCCGCACCGTCCAGGCGCAGTCGCGGAAGTACCGCTTCACTTCGCCGCGGATGGTCGGGATCGCGAACCCGATGAACGGGGTGTCCGCCTCCAACCGGTAGTGGTGGGCTGCCTTCACCAGCCCCAGGTACGCGACCTGTTCCAGGTCGTCGGCCTCGGCTCCCCGCCCGCGGAAACGGCGCGCGATGCCCTTGGCCATTTCCAGGTTGAGTTCGACGACCTGTTCGAGAAGTTCCTGCCGCTCGTCTGCGGCGGTGCTGACGGCCCGGCGTTCCATCAGTTCCCGGGTAGCTGCTTCGCGGGCGGCCCGGTCTGTCGGGGCTCCGCTGCGGGAGAAATCCCGCTCGATGATGCTCGTAACCATTGGTATGACCTCGCGACTGTCTCGTCACGGCGTGGCACTTCGCTGAACCACGGTCATGCCTGCAAGAGAAGTCGTACCCCACCTCGCCGGAAGTCATGCACGAAGCCCGAAACCGTCACCGATGGCGACCGAAAACCCTGAGCCAACGCTCGTTTGACCCCATCAAGATCACAGGACGTAAGGGAGCGGACACATGGGCCAAAAGTGTGTACGATGCAGATGCAAGGCCAAATGCACGTGCATATGCCAAGGACGTACGGAAGGTGCAGCTGATGACTGCGATCTACAACGGCATGCCCGGCGACTCGAACAGCGAGCTGATCTGGCGCAAGAGCCAGCGCAGCGGCCCTCAGGGCAACTGCGTCGAGGTAGCGAAGCTTCCGGACGGCGGTGTGGCGGTGCGTAACTCGCGCTTCACCGACGGCCCGGCCCTAGTGTTCACAAAGGCAGAGATCGAGGCGTTCCTCGGCGGCGTTCAGGACGGCGAGTTCGGCTACCTGATCTGAGCAACAACCAGCAACACCCGGGCAACTCAGAAGCAAAGGGCCCCTTCGCCAGGCGAGTGACGAAGGGGCCCTTTCTAGTGCCCGGAGGACAGCGGTACGACGACCCGCGGGCGACCTCGAACGCTCGCCGGCCGAAGCATCGGCGTGCGGTGGTCCGGCGTACGCGAAACGCCAGGACCGACCCTCCGGAGAGAGTCGGTCCTGGCGTTGCCCGAGGGGCGGGTACGGACTACTGGACGGTGAGCGGCCAGAGCTGTTCGCTCGGCAGCTCGGACGCCTTCCCGGTCGCCGCATTGTCAACGGTGATTCGCAATCCGGTGAACTTCGGCGTCATCACCCGCTGGTACCGCGACGCGCGGTCGGGCTCGGCGACGTACTCGGCGATCAGGTGGTCGCCCAGCCAGATCCGCACCATCTTCCGTCCTCCTGTTGCTCTGTCGGTGGTCATGGAGCCAGGCTCACGATCGGGTCGCCGTCGAGTTGGCGGACGCCGCGCAACCAGCCCTCGAAGGCCCAACGCTGTTGCTCGGGGCAACGCGCGACCAGGTCCTGGATCTCCCGCTCCGTCAGCTCCTCGGGCGCGCGGCCGCCGGCCATCGCGGCGGTCTGCTCCACAACCTCACTGTCGTCGTCGTTCATCGACTCGGGTTCCCCAACCAGTCATGCCAACGGGGGGCCATTGGCGCTCTGTAGGACCGGCCTGCCGGATCACGCGATGTCACTTTTCGCGAGAACCAGCTCACCTTCTGTGCATGAATCAATCATGGCGTCGGCACGCGACGAATGCAAGCGCCCGATGCACGTGCATCCGCACGTTTTCCATTTCGAGACCAGATCGGGCCACTTTCCGCCTGTTCGAGCCTGGATCGACCCCGGCGAACGGTGTTCGACCGCCGATCAGCACGCTAGTATGTACTGACAAATCCGGTCGACCTTCGATCGGCTAGTCTTACGCTCCGTGATCGCCGATCCGGATTCGCCGCTCTTTTGTAAGAACTCCGGCAGATCACCGCTCGGGCATGCGATGATGTGCACCTGCGGATGAGGTTGCCGATGAAGACCGCTGGGGCCGCTGGGAGGTGGGTGTGACCGAGTCGGGCGCGCAGAGCGGGCCGACCGCGCTGCGCATCATTCTCGGCGGGCACCTTCGCCGGATGCGGGTGGCAGCAGGGATCAGCAGATCTGACGCGGGGTGGGAGATCCGGTCGTCGGAGTCCAAGGTCAGCCGGATGGAACTCGGCCGCGTCGGCCTCAAGGAGCGCGACGTCCGTGACCTCCTGACTCTCTACGGCGTCGACGACGAGGAAGAGCGCCAGCGCCTCCTCGCTCTGACCCGCGAGGCGAACAACCCCGGATGGTGGCACCGGTACGGCGACGTACTGCCGAGCTGGTTCCACTCCTATCTGGACCTCGAGGCCGCGGCACAGCTGATCCGTGTCTACGAGCTGCAGTTCGTCCCCGGTCTGCTGCAGACCCCCGACTACATCCGCGCCGTCATCCAGCTGGGCCGCGGGCTGATCCCGGCCGAGGAGGTCGAGCGCCGCGTCGCACTGCGGACGAGCCGGCAGAGCGTCCTGACCCGCCCGGAGCCGGTCCGGATCTGGGCCGTCGTCGACGAGGCTGTCCTACGCCGGCCGATCGGCGGCGTGAAGGCGATGATCCAGCAGCTCGACCACCTGATCGACGCCTCGCAGTACCCGAACGTCACGCTGCAGGTGATGCCGTTCAACGTCGGCGGCCACGCGGCCACCGGCGGCGCGTACAGCATCCTCCGTTTCCCGGAGCAGGACCTCCCGGACATGGTCTACATCGAGCACCTCAGCAGCGCCCTCTACCTGGACAAGCTCGAGGACCTCGACCAGTACACGGCCACCATGGAAGCCCTCTGCGTCGCGGCCCCACCCCCGAACAAGACCCGCGACCTCCTCACCAACATCAAGAAGGACTTCGAGCGCTGACACCAGCTGGTCGACTGCCAAGCAGTCAGCCGACGCAGCACCTGTCATCCTCACCGGGCAGTCTCACGGTGGTACGTCCGTGGCGGTCGACTCTGATCGTCCAGCTCTCCTTCGGCGGACTGCCTGCGCTGTTCCACCTCTCGTAGGCCTGCTCGACAACGGCCCAGAGGTCTTCAGCACCGCCATGGTGCACGTCGCCGCCGACCACGTGGGCCCATGACTCAGCGCGGGGACCGTTGAGGATGGCCGCCCCGTCCGTCGTCGTTGCGAACATGAGACGCGGCGCCGCGCGCCACAGGAACAACGCGAAGTCGGGAGCGTCGACCACGTCGGCTGCGACAGCCGTACGTCGTAGTCGGGTCCGCTCCGCCCGTTGCTGATGTTCTTCTTCGGTCAGTTCGGGAGCAGGTTCGCCAACGTTGGCGAACTCTGGCACCTTGCGTGCGCTCATGAAGTAGCCGCGCGGATCCATCAAGGTCCCGGTGGCCGTCGTGCCGTCCTGGTCGATCACGACCCTCGCCCACGCCCCGACGGTGTTGTTCTCCGGAGCCCGGAGGTCGGCGAGCACGACCGCCCCGGGTTTGCCCCACCGGACCCAGTCGTAGGGGATGTCGGCAACCGCATGCGTAGCCAGTATGCGGTCGTAAGCGCCGGCGATTGCCTCGTAGAACGGGTGACAGCCGAGTGAGGCGAGGCGTTCGCGTGCCTGAGCGCTCAACTCGGGATCGATGTCGATCGTGGTCACAGCCTGATCGCCGAGCAAGCGGCAAAGAATTGCGGCGTTGTAGCCGGTCCCGGTGCCGATCTCCAGGACGTCCATCCCGCGCTCGATCCCCAGTTCCTCGATCATGTCTGCCATCAGCGCCGGTGCCGACGACGAACAGGTGAAGGTCGTGGTGCCGGGACGCCCGGCGATCGGTTTGACCTGGGTGATCAGCGCCTCGTTCGTGTACACGGTAGCGAGCCAGGCCGGGTCGACCGCGTCGACGATGCCATCCACCACGGTCAAGCCCTCGTCGCTTTGCTTCAGCCGAAAGAACTCCGGGACGAAGACATGTCGCGGTACATCGAGAAAGGCCTGCTCGAGGGACGGACTGTGCAAATAGCCGTCGCGCTTGATCGACCTCACCATCGACCGCGCCAACGAGCGCCAACCGTCAGGATCGTTCGTATCAGTCATCACGGCGCTCCAGAAGATCTGCGATCGCAGCGGTCATCGGAAGACCAGTCTCCAGCTCGAGCCAGTGCCACTGTCCGCCGCTGTTGCATTCGTACCAGTACCACTCGCCTTCGCGTCCGAGGCCGAAGTCGAAGGCGCCGAACAACAGACCGAAGCGTTCGAGGTAGGACCTGCATGCGTTCGCCACCTCGTCAGGCGTATCGATGACGCTGTACACGACCGCGTCGTAGTCGCGCCGCCAGTCGATGTGGGGCGAGTCGATGCGGACGCTGAAGACACGTTGGCCGATGACCGTCGTCCGTACGTCGGCAACCTTGTCCACGCATTCCTGGAACATGTGCAACGTGGTTCCGATGGAGTCGTCTAGGTCGTCGGGCTTGACCTCGTCGACCCAGATGACCGATAGCGCTCCGTCGCCGTCGCGCAACTCGCTCGCATGCAGCGGCTTGTAGAGCACGCGGTCGTGCGCGACTGCGAACGCGCGAGCATCCTCCGGCACGTTCGTGACCAGCGTCGGAGGTACGACGAAACCGACCTCCCGAGCCATTGTCAGCTGCGCGGGCTTGAAGTCGGCCTCCAGCGAGCGCCAGATGTGGTTGACCCAGCGCGCCCGGATACCCGACAACACTCCCCCCATTCCATGGCGGGCCTGATCCGCGGCGAAACGACCGGCATGGTCAGCCATGGCGGTTGGTGCCTTGTACGGCGAGGGACGTCGGTAGTACACCGACCTGACCCGGCGGAGATCGAGGTCACGGCTCGCGGTACGGAGCGTGCTCGCTCCATCGCCATACCGGGCAGACACTCTGACCCGGCCGTCAACGACCTCCGCCGGGTCACACCGGACAACGGGCACATCTCGTGTATTCAGTTCGTCGATAACCGCGTCCGACGTGGGGTCGTCGATACCGGTCAGAACAAGTACGGGATCAGTCATCGCTGTCAGTCGGGAACGTAGGTGATGACACGAACGTCGTCCGGCTGGCTCCCGTGCTGGCCGTCACCGCCGCTCGTCGGCTGGCTGGTCACGGTTTGCCGCGATGTTCCATGTTTCGGCGGGCCGCAGTGCAGGATCCCACCGGACGCATCGCGATAGGTCGTCAGCTGTGTCTGCGGGTCAAGCGTCATCGAGGCGGGTGGGGTGTCGACGGCCGGCTCTTCGAACTTGGTTGCCCGGGTCAAACCCCACGGATGCATGGTTGGGCTGCTGCGCATGGACGTCCTCTCATTGCATGGTGTGGAGAGCGGGACGGACACGGGCGACAGGGATCCAGCATGCCCGCCCCGCTGATCATGGGATGTGGCCGATGAACACGAGCGGATGGCCGGTCAGCTCTTCGAGCAACAGTTGCCACTCCCGCGGCGCGCCGAGCGGAATCAGGTGCCCGCGGTGCGGAACCGCGATGGCAGCGCCGCCGTGCGTGAGCGCAGTCGCATCGATGAGGGCTTGCATCGCTCTGCCGGAGCTGTCCTCTTCGACGAAGAGCGGACCGAGGTGATATTCGCGCTCGATGGCCATCGCATACGCGGCCTCCTGCACGGCGGCGAGGTCGCGCAGCGTGCGGGTCAGGCGTTCGTGGGCGTAGCAGAACAGCGTGCGATGTGCAGCCGGCTCGGCCCCGTGGTCGGAGCCGGGCCACAGAGCCGGGTTCACTTCTGCGGTTGCCACGCAACGACCGTACGGAGCGCGCGCGGTCGCGCACCATACGAATCTGAGCGTTCGACCGGTCCCTGTACGAGTGCGTTTCATCTCGGATCGGTACCTGCGCACAGCCGAAACGCGAGGTTGTGGATAACGGCGGCCGCTTACTGAGCGATCAGAGTGGCGATGAACGCACTGGTGTCGCGTGGACTGAGCGCACTGGCGCGCAGGTGATCGAACACCATGCTGTACCGATCGATCTCGGCCTCCGTTTCCAGGAAGATGTCGCCGGCGAGACTTTCCACATAGACGACGTCCGGCGCCACCGGGCCGAAGTTGAGCCGGACGAACGCGCCGGTCATGCCTGGATGAGCGCCCCGGTCGAAAGGCAGCACCTGGAGCGTGATGTTCGGTCGCTCGCTGACTTCCAGTAGCCGTCCGAGCTGCGCGCGCATGACCGCGCGACCGCCTACCTCTCGACGTAACGCCGCCTCATCGACCACGGCCCAGAGCTCCAGCGGCTCTCGCCCCTCTCGCTTCCGGCCGAGGACGACCTGGCGCTCCATCCTGGTCTCCACGTTACGCTCGATCCCTTCAGCCGCCATCGGCAGACCGTCGCGCACGGCGGCACGGGCGTACTCCTCTGTCTGCAGGAGACCGGGGATGTACAGCGACTCGTAGTTGTGTGCGATCTTGGCTTCCGACTCGAAGCTGATGTAGGCGGCGTAGCCCTGAGGTATCACGTCCGTGAACTGCCGAAGCCACCCGGGATGCTTCGCTCCTCTGGTCAGTTCGATGAGTTCAGTACGGCGCGACTCAGCAACGCCGTAGAGGTCGAAGAGGGTTTCGAGGGTGCCAGTGTGCGGCTTCGCCTGACCCTTCTCTATGCGCCAGAGCGTGCCTTGGTTGACGCCGGTGCGTTCCTGGACCAGTTCGCGGGTCATGCCCGCCTCCGCGCGGAGGGCTCTCAGCTCAGCAGCGAGGCGACGAAGCCGAACGGTGGGCGGACCGGCAGCTCTCGGCATTTTCCACAACCTCTCGTTTTCGAGTCCGAGAAGGTACAGATCCGGACCAAAACGACCGACTCGATACCCATTAATCCCAGATTCACAGCACTACGTGTACCCAGATTCGTATGGTACAAGAGTCATTACGCTCCGTACGGTCGTGTCATGGCAAGCCTTCAGGCACGAACGGAACGAGGTGGCCTCGAATGATCCTCGGCATGTGGGCGCTGGTTATCGGCACTGTGGTCGTCGCGGTTCTGATGGTCCGCGACATCGCACGGAACCTGAACGACCGATGACCGCGACCCGGCTACCACTCCCGACGGACCGGCGCGTCCGCGTCTGGTTCGGTGAACACCTGATCGCCGACTACATCTCCGATCCCAAGTCGGCCGCAGCCTACGAAGCAGCAATGCGCCGGCGCTTCGTGTCGTTGCGGGTGACGAACGACCCGGCGTACGCGGACGCCGGGAGCACATGAGAGGCCAGCGACGCCGACGATGGTGGCTGCGGCTGTGGGCACGACTCAACGACACCTTCCGCCGCTGGCAGGACGAACCATGATCCGGCGGAACCGGCAGCGGCCGTCATCAGCCGCAGTCTCGCGGGAGTGAAGTCGATATCGGTTGGACTGTGGTGAGGGTCGGGCCCACCGTCGCTGCAACTTGATGCAACCGCGTGGTGATTCTCTGGCACCAAACCGAGTGCCGGGGCTACGATCCGTGATTCGAGCGGGATTCGGCCCGCCCAGGGGTGGCGATCGTAATGGGGGATATCGGACGTACCACTGAGATGGCGGGGCGATCGGGGCTGGTTGCTTGTTGCTGTCAGCGTGAGCATTTCACGCCTCGAGAGGTGGATGTGCTTGTCCTGATTGCACGGGGGCACTCCACGGCCGCGATCGGTCGCCGACTGCGGATGAGTCCGGATACCGTGATGCGACACGTGACGCACATGTTCGCCAGGGCGGGGGTATCGAACCGTCCCGAGCTCGTCGCGATCGCCTTCGTCAATGGCATACTCGAGGCGAGTTGGCCGCCGACTGCATCATCTCGGCGATGTCTCGGCACGAGCTCTCCGGCGTAGGGTCAGCGCACACGCTCACAAGTGGGTCATGCTGAACTCCATGGACAACGACGCGGTACGGCCGCCGCTGCCAAAGCCACTGTTCCCTGTTTACGGACTCGATGCCTCGTTCGATGGCCCTCGATCGATCGATGGCTGGAACAGGGCAGATGATCCAGACGAAGGGCCTCTGTGGTACGTGAGCCTCCTCCACGGCAGTGTCGACGGGTCTCACGTTGTGGTGATCACCGATGCCAAGCTTCCGGCTAGCCCGCGCGACTCGCAGGGCGATGCGTTCCGTGGATCGACAGGTCTGGTGGATGCGGCGTTGCTGGCCCTGTCGGGGATGGCATCGTCGACCGACCAACCCGAAGACCCGGCTGTTGCGCGGGAGCTCGGCGACCTGCAGCACCTGGCACAGTCCGTCGGCGGCGACGGCTGGACAGCTGGCACCTGCGTGATCGACGGACGCCCGATCAGTGTCTCGGCCTATCGATTCCGCCGGCAGTGGGCCGCAGCGGTGGATATCGGGCAGGTGGCCATCGGTCTGCACGGTGCAGGCATCGAGATCTCCGAGATCGCCCTTGATCCTGTCAACGCGACCCTCCGCAATTACGAGACACCGCAGGACTGATCGCACACCGCGCTTCGCACCGAGACCGGCCTCGTCCTCCAGGCCGCAGAAAGTCGGCACAGGCTGCCGGTTTTCCGCGATGCCGACGCCGGCACGTGGCTGCCACGCTCGCCTCTCAATGTCCCACGAGGTATTGGAGGCGACGATGAGAAGAGCAATCAGAGCGTTGGCGGTGGCGTTGGCGGCCGTCGCCATCGCTGTACTCGGCTCAAGCGCACCGGCTTGGGCGATCTACATGAACTCCGGGGTCTCCTGTCACAAGACCGCGGATTCCTCCTACCCGTTCGGCCCGCACATTCACAGCGCCGCATCGGGCGTCGACTTTCCGAGAAACACCCAGATCGATGTGCTTCAGCAATGGTTCGAGGACGGAACCTACTTCGCATCGACCAGTACCCGCATCTACACCACCAGCACCGGCTCGTGGAGCGTGCCCAGCGATGTACGACTCGCCGAGTATCCGAATCACAACCGTTTCGACATGACGGTCTTCGTGTACCAGGTTTCATCGGACAAGCTGCTGTATCAGCAAACCCGCGGCTGCTGGATGATCCCACCAGCACTCAACTAACGGCACTCCACCGACACCGGCCTGCGCTGGCCGGGCCCGTTGCAGCGTTAGCGCGGGCCCGGCCAGCGCCTTCGGTCGTGGGCGGTGAGTACGGCATCGACGACCGGGTTCTTGCCGGCCGCGCCCAATAAGCCGGCGAACGCGCGCAAGGCCGCGCCTACAGCCTGAGCCAACCAGGCACCCGGCCAATCTATTCTCTTGTCTTTCCTGTTGTTCTCTGCTCTTCTTCTATGATGGTGGGTTGATGCATGTTCTGACACCCCGACGTCGCGCAGTCAAACCTTCGGTTGACCGCTGAAGCCAACTACCACTCTAAATATCTTCTTTTCTCGGGTCTTTCATTTGATCTTTTCCCTGCAGGCTTGCGAGGCCTTCTGGATACCTCTCCTTCTTCTTATGTCCCTCTCTTCTGTTCTTTGGTTTGTTCTTTCCTTCGTCCTTCCCTCTACACGATTGCTCAGGTGTTGTCGGTGAGCCATTGGATGAGGGGTTGGGTGGCTCGCCAGTCCTCGCGGATCTGGGTGGTGAGGGCTGGGGTGTGGATGACGGGTTCGAAGCCGTAGTTCTTGCTGACCGTCAGGGACTTGTGGCGGAGGAGGTCGATGCGCGGGTGGTCGGGGTCGTAGCCTCGGGGGCTGGTTTTGAGTTTGTCGCCGCCCACGGTCCAGCCGGCCTTCTCCAGTTTGGCGAGTAGCTTCTCGAGTTGTTTGCCGCGGCGGTCGTCGTCGATGGCGGTGCGGACGCGGGCCAGTCGCTCGGACGACGCCTCGTAGAAGCCGGCCGCGACCCGTACGCCGGGTGCGGACACCTGCACGTAAAACCCGGTGGCGGGGGCGACGTCGATGAAGGCGCCCTGGTGGATCTTGTACGGCGTCTTGTCCTTGGCGAACCGCACGTCGCGGTACGGGCGGAACAACTTCGCCGTACCGAACTCCTCCTCGAGCTCGGCCAGCAGCGCGGCCATCGGCGCCCGGACCGACTCCTCGTAGACGTGCTTGTGCTCCGTCCAGAAGGTCTTGGTGTTGTCCATTTCGAGATCGTCGTAGAAGTCCAGCGCCGCAGCCGGAAAACCGGTAAAACTCATGCGGTAACGATAGTTCGCCCGGCAGAACGGACAGACACCCCATGCGCGCGATCCAGGTCACCCGGTTCGGCGGCCCCGAGGTCCTCGTACCGACCGAGCTCGACCCGCCGACCGCCGGACCCGGCCAGATCCGGGTCGAGGTCAGCGCGGCTGGGGTGAACTTCGCCGACACCCACCGCACCGACGGGTCCTACCGCGGCGGTGTCACGCTCCCGTTCATCCCCGGCGTCGAGATCGTCGGCCGTACCGAGACCGGCCGCCGCATCCTCTCCCCCATCCTCGAGACCGGCGGCGGGTACGCCGAGTACGCCGTGGCGCCGGCGCACCGCGCTGTCGACGTACCGGAGGAGGTCAGCGACGGGCAGGCACTCGCGCTGCTCATCCAGGGACTGACGGCCTGGCATGTACTGAAGAACAGTGCGCGACTGAGCGCCGGCGAGTCCGTGCTGGTGAACGCGGCGGCCGGTGGCGTCGGATCGATCGCGGTGCAGCTCGCCAAACACCTCGGCGCCGGTCTCGTCATCGCAACGGCGTCGACCGCGGCGAAGCGAGAGCTGGCGCTGGAGCTCGGCGCGGACGTTGCCGTGGACAACAACCCGGACGGCTACGCGGACCGGATCCACCAGGTGACCGACGGCGTGGACGTCGTACTGGACTCGACGGGCGGCCCGACGATGCTGGCCGGGCTGGAAACACTCGCCAACTTCGGCCGCCTGGTCAACTACGGCAACGCCGGCCGGGAAGGACGACCCAGCATCGACCCGAGTGCGCTTGCCCAGCGCAACCTTTCGGTGGCCGGCTTCTGGCTGGTCCCCGCGATGGACCTGCCGGGCGGGTACGTCGAGCCGCTGACCGAGCTGCTCGCCCTCACCGCCGCCGGCAACCTCCGCCCGCTCGTCGGCGCCGAGTACCCGCTGGAGGACGCCCGCCGCTTCCACGAGGACCTGCTCGCCCGCCGAACCACCGGCAAGCTCATCCTCAAACCGTCAAGGACGTGAAGAAGGCGCGGATGTCCGCGGCCAGCACTTCGGGTTGTTCGAGTGCGGCGAAGTGGCCGCCGTGCGGGTGGCTGGTCCAGCGGATGATGTTGTCGGTGTGGGCGACCTTGTGCCGTAGCGGGATGAAGTTCTCGTGCGCGAGGTCGAGGAGCGCGGTCGGTGTCCGCGAAGGCTCGGCCGGCTGGCCCCAGTACGACGCGTGCGCGCGCTCGTAGTAGATCGCGCCGGACGATCCCGCGGTCCTCGTCAGCCAGTACAGCATCACGTTGGTGAGCAGCAGATCCCGATCGATCGGTGACGCCGGATCCGACCAGGTCGCGAACTTCTCCGCGATCCACGCCAGCTGCCCGACCGGCGAGTCGGTCAGCGCGTAGGCCAGCGTCTGCGGGCGGGTCGACTGCAGGTCGGCGTACCCCTGCTGCTCCTTCGCGAACTGCTGTTGCCGGTGCCACGACGCCCAGGTCCGCTCGCGCTCCCCGGCGTCCAGCGGCGCGAGTTCCTCGAAGGTCGGCTCGGACGTCGCGCCCGCGCCCGGGATGAGGTTGAGATGTACGCCGATCACGCGCTCGGGATCGATCCGCCCGACCTCGCGAGAGATCGCCGAACCCCAGTCACCGCCCTGTACGCCGTACCGCTCGTACCCGAGCCGCGTGATCAGCTCGGTCCACGCGCGCGCGACGCGCTTGAACTCCCACCCGGGTTCGCTGGTCGGGCCGGACAGCGTGAAGCCTGGGATGGTCGGGACAATCAGATGGAAGTCGCTCAGCAACGAGGCGACGAAGGTGAACTCGACGATCGAACCCGGCCAGCCGTGCGTGAGAACGAGTGGGATCGCATCCGGCGACGACGAGCGCACGTGGGCGAAGTGGACGACCGCACCGTCGATGACGGTTGTGTACTGCGGCCATTCGTTCAGCCGCGCCTCGGCGGCCCGCCAGTCGTACCCGTCCCGCCAGTACCCGACCAGTTCCTTCAGGTAGTCCAGCGGTACGCCGCGGGACCAGCCCGCACCTGGCAGTTCCGAGGGCCAACGCACCAGGTCCAGCCGCCGGCGCAGGTCGTCCAGCTCGCTCTCCGGCACATCCAGCCGGAATGGTTCGATCGTCACGGCGGCACTCTTACACAGGAGGTGCCGGTCAGGCGGAGACTTTCTCCTGGGTGCGGTTGCGGATGACCTTGATCGCGACGGCGGCGATCAGGCAGAGCGCGCCCGCGCTCATCAGGACAGTGGTCAACGTGCCGGCGCCGTTCAGGGCGTTGTCGCAGGCCATCGGCGTGATCCCGCCGGCCGGCTGGAACGCGGAACCGCAGTCGGTCCCGCTCTCCGAGACCGATCGGAACCCGAGCAACCCGCCGCCGACCAGCAGCACCAGCCCGGCCACGCCGAGAATCTTGTTCAACGAGATCACTGTCACGCCAGGTCTGTTGGATGCGGGCATGCCGATCGCACGCCCCGTGAGCCCCGTAGCACTTCGATCACTCCTGACTTCGTCGGACCACCCAGTCATCGACGGTACGGTCCGGCCCGCGATGATCCCCACCCGAGCAGCCGGTCAGGATCGATTCTTCACAGAGACCTTACTCAGAACATGACCCCCTGTGACGGTGATCTCAGATCAAACAGAAGTCACTCTCAACTGAGACGCTCTTCCAGATACACCGTGATCTCGTCGCCCGGCTGCTTGCCGAGCAGGTCCCGCAACGCCCCCTTGACGGGCAGTTTGTGGGTCCCGTCGCCGAGCGCCATGAACGAGCTCTCGAATGGATGCCCGTCCATGGTGCCGCGCACCTTGACCAGTCCGCGCGTCCCGAAGTACGCCGCCGAGTCCGGCATCTGCACGTAGGTCCAGCCGCCCTTGGCGTCGCTCTTCTGCAGCGGCGCGGTGAATGTCTTGTCCAGCTTGCTCATCGTGAGCTCCTCTCTACACACCTAGGTAGAGACTGCGAATGGCGTTTCGACATCTTCGGCCAACCTATTCTGGGAAATGTGCAGATGACGATCCGCCGGGCCGGGCGGGACGACGTACCGGCGGTGCTGGCGCTCCTCGACGGGGCGACCGAGTGGTTGGTCGCGCGCGGGCGGACCGACCAGTGGGGTACGGCGGCCCACTCGACGAGCCCGCGGCGGGTCGAGCAGATCACGGGCTTCGCCGACGACGGCGGACTGTGGGTGGGCGAGGGGGTGGGCGAGGCGGACGGCCGGGTGGTCGGGGCACTCGCTGTCGGTGACGCCCTCGACTACGTGCCGCCGGCAACCGAACCGGAGCTGTACGTGCGGCTGCTCGTGACCGACCGCCTGTCCGCCGGGCAGAACCTCGGCGGCGTGCTGCTGGACCATGCCCGCAGCCTGGCCCGCGCGGACGGCGTACGGCTGCTGCGGGTCGACTGCTTCGCCGGTGGCGGCGGAGGGCTGGTCCGGTACTACGAGAGGCAGGGCTTCACGCGCGACGCCGAGTTCGCCGTACCGCGGGTCAATGATGTGGACTGGCTGGGTCAGGTGCTGATCCAGCACCTGTGATCGCGCGGTGGACCGTGCCGTGCGAGTCGCTGCAGTGCTCCGAGCTCTGGCTTTCGGTCGCGTGATCGACCTGGAGCGTGGAGTGCGTCAAGTGGTGGCGCTCGGCAAGCACTTCCTCGATCCGCACCCGGATCTGGTGGCAGTCGAGCCCCTCGGCGACCAGGATGTGCGCGGACGCGGCCGGCTCGCCCGAGGTGATCTCCCAGACGTGCAGGTCGTGCACCTCGACCACTCCCTCGACCGCACACAGCTCGGCGCCCAGCGCCTGCGGGTCGATCGCGATCGGCGCGGCCTCGAGGAAGATCCGCCCGGAGTCCCGGACCAGTGAGACGCCGGCCTTCAGCATCAGTACGGCGACGACCAACGCCGCGATCGCGTCGGCCCGGGCGAACCCGGTCAGCAGGACGACGAGACCGGCGATCGCGGTTGCGATGAACGCGAACAGGTCGTTCAGGATGTGCTGGAACGCGCCCTCGACGTTGAGGCTGGAGCGGTTCGCCTTGCTGATCAGCCAGGTCGCGAAGAGGTTCACCACGATGCCGACGACACCGGTGATCAGGACCAGCGCGCCCTTGACCTCGGGCGGATCGATCATCCGGCTGACGGCCTCGTACACGAAGTACACCGCGAGCAGCAGCAGTGTGATGCCGTTGGCCTGCGCGGACAGGATCTCGACCCGCTTGAAGCCGTAGGTGAACCCACCGGCCGGCGGCTTCGCGGCGAGCCGGATCGCCAGCAGTGCCAGCGCGATGGCGATCGCGTCGGTGAGCATGTGCGCCGCGTCGGTGACCAGGGCCAGCGAACCGGCCGCGAACCCGACGATCACCTCGGCGATCATGAAGCCGACGATCAGCGCGAGCGCACCGCTGAGCAGCTTCCGGTCCGCCGCCGCGCCGACACCGTGCCCGTGCCCGTGGCCGGCGCTCACCCTTTCGACCTTTCCGGGTGGATGGCGTCGGTGTGCTCGGTGTGCGCGACCGCGAGATCGAGCAGCATCCGCACGTGCGCGTCGTCGAGCCGGTAGAACGCGTTCCGCCCGTCCCGCCGTACGGCGACCACGCGGTGCGCCCGCAGCAACCTGAGCGCATGGGAGGTCGCGGACTCGCTCAGCCCGGTGATCGCGGCGAGATCGCAGACGCACAGCTCCCCGTCGAGCAGCGCGACGAGCAGCTTCAGCCGTCGCGGATCGCCGAGCAGACCGAAGACGTCAGCCGTGTCGGCGATGTCCTCCTCTCCCGGCATCCTGGCATTGACGCTCGCCACCCGCTCCGGGTCGACCAGCCGCACATTGCAGGAGTCGAGCTGCACATCTGCAGAACTCTTCATATATCCACAGTAGGGCAGCGGCTCGTCGCGCCGCAAGCTACAGCGGGTGGGCGCTGTGCGTCAGGCGAGGCCGAGGCGATAGGCGTAGGCGACGGCTTGGGCTCGGTCGCGGAGGTGGGCCTTGGCGAAGAGGTGGTTGATGTGGGTTTTGACCGTGGCCTCGCTGACTACCAGGTGGCGGGCGATCTCGGTGTTGGACAGGCCTTCGGCGATCAGCCGCAGTACCTCGGTCTCGCGGGGCGTGAGGCCTGTGTCCACCACCGGTTTGGGTGTGCCTTCGATCAGGCGGCGCTGGACGTCGGCGTCGACGATCGACTGGCCGGCGGCGGCCGCTTGCAGGGCCCGGCCGATGGACTCCGCGTCCGCGTCCTTGGTGAGGAACCCGCGGGCGCCGGCCCGCAGCGCCGACAGCACCGAGTCGTCGTCGCTGTACGTCGTGAGCACGACCACCTCGGTCCGCGGATGATCGGCCCGCACCCGCCGCGTCGCCTCGACACCGTCCATGGTCGGCATCCGCAGGTCGACGAGCAGTACGTCCGGGTCGTGTTCGCCCACCAGCCGGACCGCTTCCAGGCCGTCCGCCGCAGCCCCGATCACGTCGATCCCGGGCAGCAACTTGAGCAACGTCACCAGCCCGTCGCGCACCACGGTCTGGTCGTCCGCAACCACCACTCGCAAGCTCATCCGCGTCCTCGCTTCGCTCCGGGCGCGGCTGAGGCACGGACCGCGCTGTGCTGTCTGGTGAACTCGCTTCGCTCCTTCACGCAGGCACCTTCAGTTCGACCCGCCAGCCCGTCGACGTCGGGCCGGCCTCCAATGATCCGCCGACCAGGTCGGCGCGTTCGCGCATCCCGAGCAGACCATAACCGCCCGCCGCCGCTCGCTTCGGAGGCTGCCCCGGCCGGTCCTCGACAGTCAGCCGGACCACGTCGCCGTACGTCAGCCGCACCCGCACCAGTGCACCCGGCGCATGCTTCCGGGTGTTCGCGAGCGCCTCCTGCAAGGTCCGGTACAGCGTCCCGAGCGCCTCAGCCGGCAACTCCCGCTCCTCGCCGTCGACCTCGAACTCCGCCGTCGCCCCACTCTCCAGCCGGTACGCCGTGACGAGATCGCCGAGCGCCCGTACGTCGGGAACCGCGTCCTCCCGCAGCGCCGCCACCGCCCGCCGCGCCTCGGCCAGCCCGTCCGCGGCCAGCCCCTGCGCCCGCGTGACCTGCTCGATCGCTTCCGGCGACGCCCCGTCCCGTACGAGCATCAGCCGCGCACCCTGCAAGCTCAACGACAACCCGGCCAGCGAATGCGCGAGTACGTCGTGCACGTCGCGCGCGATCCGCGCCCGCTCGGCCAGCGCCGCCGCCCGCTCGTGCTCCTCGATCGCGGCCTGTTTCCGGGCCAGCGACACCTCGAGATCCTCCAGTTGCTGCTCGCGAGTACGCCGGTTCACCGCCGCCAGCGTCAACGCGACCACCCCGAACGCGGCCCCGAACGCCCCGGGCAGCGAACGCGTGGTGACGTACAGCGGAACGCTCGCACCAAGGATGCTGATGGCAACGATGATCCATTCGAGCGGCTGCGCCCGGTAGTAGCGGACCGCCGCACGGCTGACCCAGAACGGGACGATGATCATCGCGCTGCCCGGTAACGCGTACCAGAGCACCGACCCGGCGACCGCGAACACGAGCAGCCCGTAGCCGGCCGGGCCGGGCGGATCGCCGTCCCTCAGGAAGAACAGCGTGATGTTGCTGAGGACAACGATCACGCCGATCGCGACGATCAGCGGGTACGGCAGCCGCCGGTCGGCGTCGTCCCGGGTGGCGACGATCACCGAGAGGATCGTGATCACCCCCGGCACCGCACGCAGCAGCAGGCCCGGTACGGAGCTGTCCCGCACCAGGCCCGCCGGAGTCCACGTCATGACCTCATCATGCCCGCTGCGCCGCCAGCGGAATGTTCATGGCCAGCGAGCGGCGGTAGATCATCGCGTTCTGCGCACCGATCGTGAGGCCGACGGTCAGTGCGATCGCCGACCGGCTGAACGTGCTGTGTGGCCAGAGCGCCGCCGAGGCGAAGGACGCACCGACCCGGAGCGCGATCGTCAGCAGCCAGAGCAGGAGCGTCGGAACAGTGCCCTTCTGGTACATCCCGTCCGCGGTCTGGGTGAGCCGGATGCTCGCACCGCGGGCGAAACCGGCCCCGAGCAGGACCACGCAGTTGAGCGCCAGGAACGCGAGCTCGCCGGTCGAGGCGCTGTGGACGGCCGACGACAGCGAGAGCACGCCGACGCCCAGCAGGATCAGCGGCATCCCGACCAGCGACTTCTGCGTGACGAGCGATCCGGTCACCTGCTTGCCGATCACCCGCACCAGCACCAGCAGGCCAATCAAGATTCCGAGCACGGCCGACATGTCCATGAGTTCCTTTCCGAGGAGGTTGCTGCCAACACTCCTCGGAAACGACGTCCGGAACGTCAGCCCCGAGGTGAGACCCAGGTGGATCTGGGCCTCAACCCCAGGGTTGACTCACGCCAACGAATTCAGGCGAGCGAGACCAGGTCGAGGTAGTCGTCCGACCACAGGTCCTCGGTGGCGTCCGGCAGGATCAGCACCCGATCCGGGCGCAGCGCCTCGATCGCACCCTCGTCGTGGGTGACCATCACGATCGCGCCCGGGTAGCTGCCGACCGCACCCAGCACCTCGTCCCGCGACGCCGGGTCGAGGTTGTTCGTCGGCTCGTCGAGCAGCAGCACGTTCGCGCTGGAGTGGACCAGGCCGGCGAGGGCCAGCCGGGTCTTCTCGCCGCCGGACAGCACAGCGGCCGGCTTGTCCACATCGTCACCGCTGAACAGGAACGAGCCGAGCACGTTCCGGACCTCGCCGTCGGTCAGCCCGGGCGCGACCGACGCCAGGTTCTGCCGTACGGTGCCGGCCAGGTCCAGCGTGTCGTGTTCCTGCGCGAAGTACCCGAGTCGCAAGCCATAACCCGGTACGACGCGGCCGGCATCAGGCTGTTCGCGGCCCGCGAGGAGCCGGAGCAGCGTGGTCTTGCCCGCACCGTTCAGCCCGAGAATGACGACCCGGCTCCCCCTGTCCACGGCCAGATCGACACCGTTCAGCACCCGCAAGGCGCCGTACGACTTCTTCAGGCCGACCGCGGACAGCGGAGTCCGGCCGGACGGCGCCGGGGCCGGGAGGCGGATCTTGGCGACCCGCGCGGCCCGGCGGACCGGCTCCAGCCCCGCGAGCAGCTTGTCCGCGCGACGCGCCATGTTCTTGGCCGCCATCGCCGTACTCGCACCGGCCTGCATCTTCGCCGACTGGGCGTGCAGGACCGCGGCCTTGCGCTCGGCGACCGCCCGCTCGCGCTTCCGGCGCCGCTCGTCGACCTCCAACTGCTCGAGGTACTTCGTCCAGCCGGTGTTGTGGATGTCGATCGTCAACCGCTGCGGGTCCAGGTGGAAGACCCGGTTGACCGTTGCCTTGAGCAACTCGCGGTCGTGGCTGATGACGATCAGGCCGCCGGGGTAGGCCAGCAGGAACTGCCGCAGCCACAGCACCGAGTCGGCGTCGAGGTGGTTGGTCGGCTCGTCGAGCAGCAGGACGTCGTGCTGCGCGAACAGGATCCGGGCCAGCTCGACGCGCCGGCGCTGACCGCCGGACAGCTCGCCGATCGGCTGCTCGAGCGCACGGTTCGGCAGCCCGACACCGGCCGCGAGCCGCGCCGCTTCCGCCTCGGCCGCGTACCCGCCGCCCGCCTGGAACGCGGCTTCGGCGCGCGCGTACGCCGCCATCGCCTTCTCCTGAACCTTCTCCTGCGCCGAACCGGTGGCCGAACTCATCGCGGCCTCGGCCGCCCGGAGCTCCCGTACGGCGACGTCCAGCCCGCGCGCGGACAGGATGCGCGCGGTGACGGTGATCGCGGGATCGGCCGCCCGCGGATCCTGCGGCAGGTAGCCGATCGACCCGGTCGTGCTGACCTGCCCCGCCGTCGGCCGGGTCTCGCCGGCCAGCGTCTTCAGCAGCGTGGTCTTGCCGGCACCGTTCCGGCCGATGAGCCCGACACGGTCCCCGGCGCCGACACCGAACGACACGTCGGCCAGCAGCAACTGCGCGCCGACCCGAATATCTACACCGCGAACGGTGATCATGATGGTTACTCTCCGTGGTAGCTAGTGGACACACCTCACCTGCAGAAGCGGGTGCGCCGGCTAGACACAGAGGCAAGTAGCCATACGACCACGGTAACCAGGGCTGGCAAGATCCGTCAGCTGATTTTCGCGGGGAGCTCGACGACGAAGCGGGCGCCGCCGCCCGGACGGTCGGTGACCAGGATGGTCCCGTGGTGCCACTGGACGTGGCGGGCGACGATCGCGAGCCCCAGGCCGACACCGCGGCCACGGCCCGAGGTCTCGCCCCGGCCGAACCGTTCGAAGACCCGGGACCGGTCCTCGGCGCCGATCCCCGGCCCGGCGTCGTCGACGGTGATGACGACGCCGAGACCGCCCGCCTCGACGCCCACACCCTTGCAGCCGCCGGCGTGATCCTCGGCGTTCTCCACCAGGTTCGCGATCACGCGCTCGAGCCGGCGCTTGTCCGCCTGCAGCGTGAGCGCCTCGGCGTCCGGCGCGACGACCGTCACCTCCCGCCCGGCGGCCGCGTCGGCCGCGGCCCGGACCAGGTCGGCGATCCGGACGATCTCCCGGCTGCCCCGGTCGCCGCCGTCGTCGCGGGAGATCTCCAGCAGGTCGATCACCAGCCGCCGGAACCGGTCCAGGTCGTCACCGAGCAGCTCGACCGGCTCCCGGACGGCGGCCGGCAGCTCGGCGCGATGGTTCTGGATCAGCTGCATCGAGTTCAGCATCGTCATCAACGGCGTCCGCAGCTCATGACTCACGTCACCGGCGAACCGGGCGTCCGCGGCCACACGTCTCTCCAGGTCGGCCGCGGTCTGGTTGAACGACCGCGCCAGCCCGCCGAGATCCTTGTCGTTCCCCGCCGGCAACCGCGCGTCGAGCTTCCCGCGCGCCACCGCGTCCGCGACCCGGGTCAGCTCCGCGAGCGGGCGCAGCGCGAGCGTGCTCGCCAGCCGCCCGACGGCGAGCCCGACCAGCGCCGTCGCGATCGCCGCCGCGATCAGGGTGATCTTCATCCGCTGCAGCGTGTCGTCGAGGCTGCTCAGCGGATGCCACTCGAAGAACGCGTCCCCCTGCCGCCCGATCGGTACGCCGACCGCGAGCACCGGCTGCCCGCCGACCTCGATCCGCCGCTGCACCACCTTGCCGCTGATCGCGCCCTGGATCAGGTCCGGCGGCAGATCGGACGGCTTCCCGGTCATCGCGTACCAACGGTCCTGGAGGTACAGCATGGTGGCCGCCGCATCGGTGGACGGGAGGCTGTTCATCACCTCCATCACGGACACCCCGGGCTGCAGCGTCGGCGTCTCGCACTCGACCCGCTCGTGGCTGGGCCGGCACGGCTCCGGCGGACCGAACAACCCGTACCGCAAGGCGGCTCCGTTGTCCGCGGTGATCGTCTCCGCCGCCGCTTCGCGCTGCTGGACCAGATAGTCCGATACGACGGTCCAGGTCACGATCGACAGCACGGTCGACAACCCGAGCGCCAGCAGGCCGTACGCCAGCATCACGCGGCCCCGCAGGGTGACCCGTCCCAGCAAGGTCAGCTCACCAGTCGGTAGCCCAGGCCCCGGGCCGTCACGAGATGCTTCGGGCTGGCCGGATCGCGCTCGACCTTCAGCCGCAGCCTCCGGATGTGGACGTCGACGATCCGGCTGTCACCGAAGTACCCGTAGCCCCAGACCTTCGACAGCAACTGCTCGCGACTCAGCACCCTGCCGTCGGCGTTGGCCAGCTCGGCGATCAGCTTGAACTCGGTCCGGGTCAGCGGCAGCACCTCGCCGTCCCGCGTCACCTCCGCCGCCGGTACGTCGATCCGCAGGTCACCGACCTCGAGCAGGTCGGCCTGCCGCGCGCCGGCCGGTTCGACCCGGCGCAGCAGCGCCCGGATCCGGGCCGACAGCTCCTTCGCGACGAGCGGTTTCGTCACGTAGTCGTCCGCCCCCGCCTCCAGGCCCGCGACCACGTCGTGGCTGTCGGTCCGCGCGGTCACCATGATCACCGGTACGTCGCTCGCGCGGCGGATCTCGCGGCAGACCGTGAAACCGTCCCGGTCCGGCAGCATCAGGTCCAGCAGCACCACGTCCGGAGGCTCCCGGCGCAGCGCAGCCAAGGCGTCGTACCCGTTGGCCGCCTCGGCGACCTGGTAGCCCTCGTCCTCCAGGGCAAGCCGCAGTACCCGCCGGATCCGCGGCTCGTCGTCGACCAGCAGCAAGCTGTGTGCCACGGGACCAGTGTCGCTCACCGGCGGTCCGGGTGCCGGTTACGCCTGTCATGAATCCGTCATCTTCGTGCGAGCGCCGATTGACATCTGCTTGACGGTTCGGTGACCGCGGTCCCGGGCCCGCCCGGGAGTCCTAACTTCGGCGCTATCGAGTCCCGGAGGAGGACCAATGGCCAGGAAACGGCTGGCGGCAGTATCCCTTGCCGCCGCGGCGAGCCTCATCGCGCTCGCCGCCTGCAGTAACGGCGGCGGAACGGCGTCCGGATCCGGAGGCGGATCCGCCGGCACACCGGTCAGCGGCGGCACCCTGAACATGCTCGGGGCGGGCGACGTCGACTACATGGACCCCAACGTCAGCTACTACTCCGTCGGGTACCTGAACCTGCGGATGTGGAGCCGGCAGCTGTTCACCTACCCGGCCGACCCCGGCGGCAAGAACACCACGCCGGTCGCCGATCTCGCCACCGAGATTCCGACCGCGGCGAACGGCGGGATCAGCGCGGACGGCACGACGTACACGATCAAGATCCGGCCCGGCGCGAAGTGGAACACGAACCCGGCCCGCCCGGTGACCGCCGCGGACATGGTCCTCGGTGTGAAGCGGACCGCGAACCCGCAGCAGCCGTTCGGCGGCATCCCGGACTTCGCGACCCTGATCGTCGGCTACCAGGCGTTCGCCGACGGTTTCGCCAAGGCACCGAAGACGGTCGCCGGGATCAAGGAGTACATCGAGAAGACGCCGCTGCCAGGGGTCGTGGCCAAGGACGCGTCCACGGTCGTGTTCCACCTGACCCAGCGGGCGACGTACTTCGTCGACATGCTGACGCTGCCGGCCTTCTCGCCGGCCCCGGTCGAGTCGCTGAACTACCTTCCGGCCAGCACCGAGCTCGGCAACCACTTCCCGTCCGACGGCCCGTACAAGGTCGACTCGTGGGTGCCGACCAAGTCGATCACGTACTCCCGCAACCCCGCCTGGGACCCGGCGTCCGACCCGGTCCGCAAGGCGTACGTCGACAAGATCGTGGTGAACGAGACCGTCACGCAGGACTCGGTCCAGCAGCAACTGCAGACCGGTACACCGGCTGCCGACATGGAGTTCGACGTCGCTCCGCCGCCGTCCCAGCTGCCTGCCCTGCAAGCCAAGAAGGACCCGAACCTGACCATCGGCGACACCGCGGGCTCGAACCCGTACGTCATCTACAACACCGTCTCGCCGAACAACAACAAGGCGTTGCAGAACCCGAAGGTCCGGCAGGCGATCAGCTACGCGATCAACCGCGACCACATCCTGCAAGTGCTCGGCGGCAAGACGTTGAACCCGCCGCTGACCCACGTCCTGCCCGACGTCATCATCGGCTCGAAGCAGATCGACCCGTATCCGTACAACCCGGACAAGGCCAAGCAACTTCTCGCCGAGGCCGGTTACCCGCACCTCACGCTGAAGTTCCTGTACCGCAACGCGACCGAGGGCAGCAGCAAGACCTTCCAGACGGTCCAGCAGGACCTGACGAAGGCCGGCATCACGGTGGTCGGCGTTCCGTCGCCGAACGCGGACTTCTACGTGAAGTACCTCCAGGTACCGGATGTTGCGCGACGCGGCGTCTGGGACGTCTCGCTGGCCGGCTGGGGCGCCGACTGGTACGGCAACGCGGCGCTGTCCTTCTTCAACCCGTTGTTCTCCGGTCCGCCGTCGTACCCGCCGATCGGCAGCAACTTCGGGCTCTACAACGACCCGGAGACCAACAACCTGATCCACCAGGCCGCCACCGCCGAGACCCAGGACCAGGCCGCGGACCTGTGGGCCAAGGCCGACGCCCGGGTGATGGACCAGGCCGCGTTCTACCCGCTCACCAACGGCAAGCAGGCGAACTACCACGCCGCCCAGGTGAACAACGCGGTGTACGTCCCGTCCATGCAGAACTACGACCCGACCAACGTCTGGCTCTCCAAGGACAAGCAGGGCGGCTGACCTCATGGCCCTGCTTGAAGTAAGGGACCTTCGGGTCTCCTTCGACACCCCGGACGGTACCGTCCGTGCCGTCCGGGGGCTGTCGTTCGACGTGGAAGCCGGGCAGACACTCGCCGTGGTGGGCGAGTCGGGATCCGGCAAGAGCGTCTCCACCCAGACCATCACCGGCCTCACCCGCGGCGCCGAAGTCTCCGGTACGGCGTACTTCGACGGCACCGACCTGATCACCGCGGACCAGGCGACGCTGCGGCGGCTGCGCGGCGCCCGGATCGGGATGATCTTCCAGGACCCGCTGTCCAGCCTGCACCCGCAGTACCGGATCGGCTGGCAGATCGTGGAGATGATCCGGGCGCACGACCTGGAGATCAGCAAGCAGGCGGCGCGGAAACGCGCCGCCGAACTGCTCACCCTGGTCGGCATCCCGCGGGCCGCGGAGCGGATCGACGACTATCCGCACCAGTTCTCCGGCGGGATGCGGCAACGGGTGATGATCGCGATGGCGATGGCTCTCGACCCGGCGCTGCTGATCGCGGACGAGCCGACCACCGCGCTCGACGTCACGGTCCAGGCCCAGGTGCTGAACGTGATGCGCCGGCTGCAGGAGCAGTTCGGTACGGCGATCATCCTGATCACCCACGACCTCGGCGTGGTCGCCGAGATGGCCGACGAGGTCGTGGTCATGTACGCCGGCGCGGTGATGGAACGCGCGCCGCGCCGGGACATCTTCTACCGCAACCACCACCCGTACACGCAAGGTCTGCTCGCCTCCCTCCCGGCGCGCAGCGGTGACCGGCTGACGCCGATCCAGGGCACTCCGCCGAGCCTGATCAGCCTGCCGAAGGGGTGCCCGTTCGCGGCCCGGTGCGCGCACGTGTTCGACAAGTGCTCGGAGCCACCACCGCTGGTCGACGTGGGCGGCGACCCGCGTCATCAGTCCGCGTGCTGGCTCCCCCACGACGTGAACGAGGCGGTGGCTTCATGACCGACGTACTGCTCAAAGTGGACGACGTACGGAAAGAGTTTCCGACACATTCCAAGGAGGTGGTGCAGGCCGTTGCCGGGGTCTCGTTGGAGGTGCACAAGGGCGAGACGCTCGGACTGGTCGGCGAAACCGGCTGCGGCAAGTCCTCGCTCGCCCGGTGCATGGCGCACCTGTACGACGTGACGTCGGGCTCGGTGTGGTTCGAGGGCCAGGAGATCAGCAAACTCTCGCGGAAGGCGATGCGGCCGCTGCGCCGCGACGTACAGGTGATCTTCCAGGATCCGTACGGCTCACTGAACCCGCGCCGCCGGGTCGGGTCGATCATCGGCGACCCGTTCGCCATCCACAACATTGCGTCGGGCAACGAACGGAAGAAGAAGGTCCAGGAGCTGATGGAGCTGGTCGGCCTGAATCCCGAGCACTACAACAGGTTCCCGGCCGAGTTCTCCGGTGGCCAGCGGCAACGGATCGGGGTCGCGCGGGCGCTCGCGCTGCGGCCGAAGCTGGTGATCTGCGACGAGCCGGTGTCGGCGCTGGACGTGTCGATCCAGGCACAGATCATCAACCTGTTGTCGGATCTGCAGCGGGAGTTCGACCTCACCTATGTGTTCATCTCGCACGATCTGTCCGTGGTCCGGCACGTGAGCGACCGGATCGCGGTCATGTACCTGGGCAAGATCGTCGAGCTGGCGCCGACCGCCGAACTGTTCGGGCAGACGCGGCACCCGTACACGCGGGCCCTGCTGTCGGCGCTGCCGGTGGCGGACCCGGATACCGCCGACAGCCGCGAACAGATCATCCTCGGCGGCGACATCCCGTCCGCGACGAACCCGCCGTCCGGATGCCGTTTCCACACCCGCTGCCCGAAAGCGCGGCTCGACTGCGCGGCCGAGGAGCCGGTCCTGGAACCCGTGCTCGACGACAAGCCCGGGCACCGCACCGCCTGCTTCTACCCGTTGACGGTGGGCGAGGACCTCTCCACCGCCGTACCCGATCTGAAGGCATCATGACCGCCGCGATCGAGATGGTCGATGTTCTCGACGAGCCGAAGGCGATCGAGGGGCGGAGGCCGTTCTCGCTCGCGGTTCGGCGGCTGCGCAAGGACAAGGTGGCGATGGTCTCGCTCGTCGTGATCGTGCTGATCGTGCTGATGGCGGTCCTCGCGCCGGTGTTCGCGGCCGTGACGGGGCATCCGCCGAACGAGCAGTACCGCGACATCGGGCTGACCCCGGACGGCCTGCCGCGCGGACCGAACGGCACGTTCTGGCTGGGGACCGACGACCTCGGCCGCGACATCCTGGTGCGGATCGCGTACGGCGCCCGCATCTCACTGCTCGTCGGCGTGCTCGCGACCGCCATCACGGTCGTCATCGGCGTCGTACTGGGGCTTGCGGCGGGGTTCCTCGGCGGGATCACCGACACCGTCCTGGCGCGGCTGATCGACGTGGTGCTGTCGGTGCCGTTCCTGCTGGTCGCGATCGCGCTGGTGTCCGTGACCGGCCCGAGCCTGACCGTCACGGTGCTGGTGATCGGCTGCTTCAGCTGGGCCTCGGTGGCCCGGATCGTCCGCGGTCAGGTGCTGTCGCTGCGGGAACGGGAGTTCGTCGAGGCGGCCCGTTCGCTCGGGGCCGGCGACCGGCGGATCATGTTCGTCGACGTCCTGCCGAACGTGATCGCGCCGGTGATCGTCTACACCACGCTGCTGATTCCGGTGGTGATCGTGACCCAGGCGACGTTGTCGTTCCTCGGACTCGGCCTGCCCCCGCCCACGCCTGACTGGGGCGGGATGATCAGCGAGTCGCAGAACTACTACACGACCGCGTGGTGGTTCATCCTGTTCCCCGGTTTGGCGCTGCTGGTCACCACACTCGCCTTCAACCTCTTCGGCGACGGGGTGCGGGACGCCTTCGACCCCCGCGCAGATCGGACCTGATCATGGCCATGTTCCTGATCCGCCGGATCGGTCACGGGATCCTGGTCCTGTGGCTGATCAGCGTCGCGGTGTTCGCGCTGTTCTTCGTTGCTCCGAGCAACGTCGCGCAGACGCTCGCGGGCCGCCAGGGCACGCCGGAGACGATCGCGCTGATCAAGCACCGGCTCGGTCTCGACCTGCCGGTGTGGCAGCAGTACCTGCACTTCCTCGGCAACGCGGTGAAGGGGAACCTCGGGTACGACTACTACCACCAGGTGCCGGTGACGCACATCATCGGGCAGGCGCTGCCGATCACGGTGTCGCTGGCGCTCGGGGCGGCCGTACTGTGGCTGGCGCTCGGCGTGTTCAACGGTGTCATCTCGGCGACGCACCCGCGATCCCTGGCGGACCGCGGGCTGACGTTGTTCGCGTTGTTCTTCTACTCGTTTCCGTCGTTTCTGCTCGGTCTGCTGTTGCTGTATTTCCTGTATTTCCGGCTCACGCTGAGTGGCTTCGGCTGGTTCCCGGCGGGCGGCTACGCACCCCTGACCGGCGGGATCGGGCCGTGGTTCCAGCACCTGCTGCTGCCCTGGGTCGCGCTCGCCTTGTTGCTGGCGGCAACCTATACGCGGTTGACCCGGGGTTCGATGCTGGACGTTCTCGGTGAGGACTACATCCGGACCGCGCGGTCGAAGGGGATCCGGGAGAGCCGGGTGGTCGTCGTGCACGGCCTGCGCAGCGCGCTGACGCCGGTGGTCACGCAGTTCGGCATCGACCTCGGGCAGCTGATCGGCGGCGTGGTCGTCATCGAGACCGTGTTCAGCCTCCCGGGCCTGGGCCAGACAGCGGTCGTCGCGATCAACCAGCAGGACCTGCCGGTCATCATCGGCATCGTCCTGTTCGCCTCGGCCGCGGTGGTGGTCTCGAACATCCTGGTCGACATCGGGTACGCCGTTCTCGACCCGCGGGTCCGCTTGCACTAGGGTGTGTCTCCCAATCCCGCGCCGTAGCGAGGAGGTGCTCGGTGCGGTGCATCGGCGTGCGGGGGCGAAGGTCTCGATGCGGAGCATCGTGGCCTTCGCACCCGTGCGGCGAGGTGCCGTGCCGAGTGCCCCGCAGTAGGCGTGGGATTGGGAGACATGCCCTAGTACCGTTTCCTCCGTGATCGCTGTCTACGGTGCTGGTGGGATCGGGTGTTACGTGGGTGGGCGGCTGGCCGCGACCGGTACGCCGGTGACGTTCGTCGGCCGCCCGCGGATGGCTGCCGCGCTCGCTGAGCACGGGTTGCACCTGACGGACTACCTGGGCGCGGATCTCCGGGTGGCTGATGTGCCGTTCGAGACGACGCCGGCTGGTGCGGCCGACGCGGATCTGGTCCTGGTGACGGTGAAGTCCGCCGCGACCGAAGGCGCTGCTGCCGAGCTCGCGGGGGTGCTGAAGCCGGGCGCGGTCGTGGTGAGTTTCCAGAACGGCGTGCGGAACGGCGAGATGCTGCGGTCGCGGTTGACCGAGCAGGCCGTGGTGACCGGGATGGTCCCGTTCAACGTGCTGAACCGGGGCGCCGGCGTGTTCCACCAGGGCACCGAGGGCGCGCTCGACGTACAGCGGGATGCCGCGCTGACGCCGTACCTGGAGGCTTTCGAACGGGCCGGGCTGCCGCTCGCGCAGCACGACGACATCCTTCCGGTCCAATGGGCGAAGCTCCTGCTGAACCTGAACAACCCGATCAACGCGCTGTCGAACCTGCCGTTGCGCGACGAGCTCTCACAGCGCGCGTACCGCCGATGCCTGGCCGCGGCGCAGGCCGAGACGCTCGCGCTCCTCGACGCGGCCGGGATCCGGCCGGCCCAGCTCCTGGCCGTTCCGATGCACCGCTTCCCCGCTGTCCTCCGGTTGCCGGACTTCCTGTTCCGGCGGCTCGCGAGCAAGGTCCTCGCCGTCGACCCGCTCGCGCGGACGTCGATGTGGGAGGACCTCGAGGCCGGCCGGACGACCGAGATCGACTACCTGAACGGCGAGGTCGTGCGGCTGGCGGAGTCCCTCGGCCGGACCGCTCCGGTCAACGCGCGGCTGGTGGAGCTGATCCGCGCGGCCGAGACCGACCGCCGCTCGTGGTCAGGGCCTGACCTCCTCCGCGAGCTGTCTTAATATACGAGATAGAAGATCTCGTATGATGAACGCATGGATGTTGCGGTAGTTGGTGGGAGTGTGGCCGGGCTGCAGGTGGCGCTGACCTTGGGCCGGGCCCGGCGGCGAGTGGTGCTGTTCGACGACGGGCAGGCGCGGAATCGGGCAGCGTCGCACGTGCACAACTTCCTCGGCGTGGAGGATCTCGCGCCGGGCGAGCTGCTGGCGGTGGGCCGGCGGCAGGTGGCGGCGTACGGCGTCGACGTCCGGGACCTGCGGGTCGACGACGTCGGCGTGGACGGTGACGAGTTCGTGGTCGGCGGCGAGCGGGTGCGGGCCGTCGTACTGGCGACCGGGTTGTGGGACGAGTTGCCCGACGTACAAGGGGTGGCTGACGGGTGGGGGCAGTCGGTGGTGGCTTGTCCGCACTGTCATGGGTGGGAGGTGCGGGATCAGCCGCTGGTGCAGATCGGGATGCGCGGGGCGCCCGAGCGGTCAGTGGCGCGGGCCCTGCTGCTGAGCCGGTGGAGCGACGATGTGACGTTCTGCACGGACGGGGATGAGCTGACCGCGGTTCAGGCGGATCAGCTGGTTCGGGCCGGGGTGGCTGTGCGGACCGAGCCCGTGAAGGAGGTGCGGGAAGGTTCCGTGCTGCTGGACGGGGCCGAGCTGCCGGCACGGCGGGTGTTCGTGGTGGTGCGGCAGCATCAGCAGAGCGATCTGGCCGAGCGGCTCGGATGCCAGGTCGCGGACGGGGCGGTGGTCACAGACGAGGGCGGACGCACCACGATGCCGGGCGTCTACGCGGTCGGTACGACGACCAGTCCGGCGCTGCTCGCGATAGGTGCGGCCGGTCATGCGAGTACGGCGGCGGTCGCCGTACACGCGGATCTTCTAGAACTGGATCTGGGCGGCGGGCGGTAGTCGCGTCGGGTCGGCGATCGGCCAGTCGGACGGCGGTTCCGGGAGCTCGTCCAGTTGCAGGAGGCACCAGGGCGAGAGGTCCGGGAGGTCCCGTACCTCGTGCCATTCGGCCCAGCGGAAGTCCGCAACCTCGGCCGGGTTCGGCGTCGGGTCACCGGTCCACCACGCTCGGTACACCGGGCAGATCTCGTTCTCGACCATGCCGGTCGGCATCTCGGCGCGGTAGCGGAACTCCGGCAGCACCAGCTCGACGGTCTCCACGACGATGGCCAGTTCGTCCGCGAGCCGGCGCCGTACCGCCTGCTCGAGCGGCTCACCCGGCAGTGGGTGCCCGCAGCAACTATTGGTCCAGACGCCGGGCCAGGTCGGCTTGTCGAGCGCCCGCCGGGTCAGCAGCACCCGCCCGGCCGCGTCGACCACGTAGCTGGAGAACGCCAGATGCAGCGGCGTCGCCGCGTGGTGAACCGCCGCCTTCGCCTCGGTCCCGACCGCACGCCCGCCCTCGTCCACCAGCACAACCCGCTCGTCGATCACGGGGTCGAGCCTAATCGGATTCCAACGGCCGTCTGGCAGCTGTTAGCCTCGGGGTGTGACCAAGCACTGCGTGATCTATCGACCGGCTCTGGGAGGAGCCGGCACTCCGTAGTCGCTGCACCCAGAGCCTCCGAGGCAGGAACCGTCCGGTTCCTGCCTCTTTCCGTTTCGCCGGAGGCACTGGTTCGGAGGTGCCTCGTCCCGAGAGGAACCCCATGAACGCTGTCATCGACCGATTACGCCGGACCACCGACCTCATCGTCGGCGAGGACGACCTGCGCGAGCGCCTGGAGTCCGGGCGACCGCTGCGGATCAAGTACGGCGTCGACTGCACCGCGCCCGACCTGCATCTCGGGCACGCGGTCAATCTGTGGATGATGCGCCAGCTGCAGGACCTCGGGCACCGGGTCGTGTTCCTGCTCGGCGACCTCACCACGCGCGTCGGCGACCCGACCGGGCGCTCCGAGACCCGGCCCGTCCTCACCCCCGCGCAGATCGACGCGAACGCCGCGTCGTTCCTCGAACAGGTGTCGCTCGTCTTGCGCACCGATCCTGACGTGTTCGAAGTACGCCGGAACTCCGAGTGGTACGACGCGATGCCGGTGGCCGAGCTGTTGAGTCTGTTCGCCCAGGTCACGCAGGCACAGCTGATGAGCCGGGACATGTTCCGCGAGCGGGTCGCGGCCGGGCGGGAGATCGCCGTCCACGAACTGGTGTACCCGGTGCTGCAGGGGTACGACAGCTTCGCGATGCAGAGCGACCTGACGATCGTGGGGTCGGACCAGCTGTTCAACGAGCAGCTCGGACGGCACTTCCAGCAGCGGCTGGGCGCACCGCCGCAGGTGGTGATCACGACGACGATCACGCCCGGGATCGACGGGCGCGCCAAGCAGTCGAAGTCGCTCAACAACTACATCGGACTGACGGACAGTCCGCGGGACAAGTTCGGGAAACTGATGAGCATTCCGGACTCGCTGGTCGAGCCGTACGCGCGGGTCTACACCGAACTCCCCCTCGAGACGGTCGCCGCACTCGCGGACGCGACCGGCCCGGCGGCGCGCGACGCCAAGCTGCGCCTGGCGGCCGCCGTCGTCACCCGGTACCACGGCGCCGGCATCGCCAAGACCGAGCTGGACGCCTTCCGTCACACGTTTTCCGAGCGTTCCGAACCGGACGACATCCCTGAGGTCGTCGTCACCGGTGAGGTCGTGACGGCCTTCGACCTGCTGCGCGCTGCCCGTCCGAACGACAGCAACTCGGCGCTGCGTCGTCTGCTCCAGCAGGGCGCGGTGGCGATCAACGGCGTACGGGTGGACGACCCTTTGGCGGCAGTCGAACTCGACGCGGGCGTGGTGCTGAAGTCCGGCGCTCGCACTTGGCACCGGATCACGCGAGAGTAGGCGGGTGGAGCTCAAGACGGTAGAGGCCTTGGTCAGCGTCGGCGACCGGTACGTCGGGCGAGCGCCCGCGTTCGACGTCGAACCGGCGTGGTGGGCCGAGGTCGAGGCGATCACCCGGCATCTCGACGAACTGCTCGGGGTTCGGACAGTGGTCCTGCGACTCGTCGACGCCGACGAAGCCGTCATCGGTCGCGGCGGACGGGTCGTGTACCACGTCCAGGCGCTCGACGAACCGCGGAACGGCGTACTCGACGAGACTCCGCTGCCTGACTGGGCCGCGATCATCGCGCCCGACCCGTTGCGATCGACCTGGGCCGAGATCGACGGGCCGGGCCGGTTGATCGAGTGGGCGCAGACCGTCGTCGGACCGCACGACGCCGTCCAGGTGAAGACGTGGAACCTGTCGTGCCTGATCCGTTTCCCCGGCGCGTGGGCCAAGGCCACCAGCCGGTTCGGGAGCATCGACGCGGACATCATTCAGCACGTTCACCGGTACGACGCGACGCTGGCGCCCGCCGTACTAGGTCAGTCGACGGACGACCGGTGGTCGCTCCTCGCTCATGCCCCGGGCACCGACTGCTGGGAGCCGGACCAGGCGACCGTCGACAACGTGGTGAGCCGATGGGTCGCCGCTCAGGCCGCGCTGGCGTCCGAGGCCGGCACGCTCGCGGCCCCTCGCCTGCTCCCGGAGGAACTGGTCGCCGAGGTCACACGACTGCTGCCGCGCGTCACGCTCTCCCCCGGCGAATCGGCCGACGTGGAACAGCTGATCCAGAAGCTCCCCGGCATCGTGGAGGAACTCGACGCGGCCGGACTGCCGATCACGGTCGTGCACGGCGACTTCCATCCGGGCAACTGGCGCTCGGACGGCACCAACCGGGTCATCGTCGACTGGGCCGACGCGTTCATCGGCCACCCGGCGCTCGACGTCCAGCGCCTGCACGACTTCCTGCCCGCGGAGAAGCATCCGCACGTCACCGACGTCTGGTGCGCGGCCTGGAAGAACCACGCACCGAGCAGCGACCCGTTGCGAGCGATCCGGCCGATGAAGGTCCTCGGCTACCTCACCTACGCCCTCACATACCAACGCTTCCTCGACAACATCGAACCCACCGAACGCATATACCACCAGGACGACCCCGCCATCTGCCTCCGAGCGGCCGCGGGTGCATTTCGCGACTGGTGAGGCTTGCCGCGCTGTGACAGGGTTGAGCGAGTGACGACTCTCATTACCGGCGCATCCGGAAACGCGGGCGGCGCCGTCCTGCAATCGCTCGCGGAACAAGGGATTCCGGGGCGGGCACTGATCCGCTCGGCACGCGAACTGCCGACCGGCATCGATCCGGTGTACGGCGACCTGAACCGGCCGGAAACGTTCGTCGAGGCGTTGTCCGGGGTGACTGGGATCTTCCTGTTGAGCGGTTACGACCGGCTCGACGAACTGCTGGCGAACGCGGTGCGGGCCGGCGTGCGGAAAGTCGTCGTCCTGTCCAGCAGTTCGCTCGACGGTGAGCTGACGAACGCTGTCGCCGCGTACCACCACGCCACCGAGGAAGCGGTCCGCGAGGCCGGGCTGGAGTGGACATTCCTGCGGCCGAACTCCTTCATGTCGAACACGCTGCGCTGGCGCGACCAGTTGGCGGCCGGCGACGAGGTGCGGGTGCAGTTCCCCGACGTACCGGTGTCGACGATCCATCCCCGCGACATCGGCGACGTAGCGGTCCGCGCTCTGCAGGGTGCCCACGACGGCGAGGTACTGCGCCTCACCGGCCCGGTTGCCCTCACCCCGGTCGAACAGGTCGCGATCCTCGCGGAGGCCATCGGTCGCCCGCTGACGGCGTACCCGATGAGCCGCGCCGAAACCCACGAAGCGCTCCACGCCTCGATGCCGGAGCCCTACGCCCAAGCCATCGAGTCCTTCTTCGGCGACGGCACCATCGACGAAACCACCGTCAACAGCACCGTTTCCGACGTCACCGGCCACCCCGCCCGAACCCTGCAGGTCTGGGCCGAGGAAAACGCTGCACTATTCACCTGAGCGCAGTGCACAGCCGTGCGACAGATTCTGGTGGGCCCGCACCTGAAATTCCCTGTCGACAGCCCCCGGAAGGTGTCACTTCCCCGGTAACAACGGCTCTTGTGACTGACGTCTGGGCGGTTGGTGCCGGCGCGGGCGGCTGAGTATGCGTTCTCTCATGAGGACGTGTTGAGTGGCTGCCTGGTGCACCTGAGCGTGATCGCTCCCGCGCGTACGTCGTCCCACCGGCGCTCTCCCTGTCGAGCCACCCCGCGCCCCCGCAAACCGCGTCGGTGCGCCGGCTCCCCAAACCAGTTCGGGGAGCGCCGCACCCCGAAAACAGCACGTCATCGTCCCCAAACCGGTTTGGGGAGCTCCGCGTCCATCCCGCTGCTGACCGGCCGGCCGATACCGGCGTACCGGGAACACGCACTGGGGACCGGGAACACGCACTGGGGGACTGGGAACAGGTGATGGGGACTGGGAACAGGTGATACCAGGTGCCTACCCACCATTGCCTGTTCCATGATCCCGGATCGGGTTGATCGCCGCCCACACATCGGACAGGAGAGCCGAAGGAACCTGTTCAAGCTCCCGCGATCCGCGATCCGCAACCCCGCGCTCAGAAGGTCGCCTCCCCGACACTCGGCCGGCCAGGCCGGGACCACCTGCTGACGCAAGCCGCCGGCAACTGCGGTACAGCTGTGTGTGGGGCGGTCATTTGTGCAGTGCCTTCAGGTACTCCTCGGTGGTGCAGACCGAGCCCAGGCGCGGGAAGGTGTAGGTGATGGCGAAGGTGTGGGCATGGTCGTCGAGGCCGGTCATGGCGTCGGTGAGGAAGAAGGTTTCGTAGCCGAGGTCCGCGGCGGCGCGGCCGGTGGATTCGACGCCGAAGTTCGTGGCGATGCCGGCCAGGACGACGTTCGCGATGCCGCGGGACTGCAGTTCGGCGTCGAGGGTAGTGCGGCCGAACGCGCCGATCGTCTGCTTGACGATCACCAGGTCACCGGGCCGCGGCGCAGCCTCGGGCGCGAACCCGCTGCCCTCCGGCTGCACCTCCACCCCGGGCCGGTCGACCCGGACGTTCACCACCAAACCGCCGGCGGACCGCGTCGCCTCGGCCAGCGCCACGGACCGTTCGAGCACGACCGATCCACTCAGCGGCGCGGTCTCGAGCGCGATGATCCGCGGCATCAGATCGATCAGGACGAGCGCGGTACGACGGGACTCCAAAGGATTCACGGGGTGAGCCTAAGATCCAGCAGATCCACTCCGACCAGGTAGCCGGTTGCTGCCCCGTTCTTGCCGGTAACTGTCACCGTGAACTGATGCTCGCCCGCCGTCAACTGCGCCTCACCGAGCCCAACTGTCTGGGTACCGACGCCGGACGCCTGGTAGCCGTCGAAGCCGACCGCCGCGTGGCCGTCCACCTGTACGTCGACAGTCCCGTAGTCGGCCGCCTTCGTCAGCACCGTCGACAACTGGTACGAACCGGTCGTCGGGACGCTGAACCCGAACACCGTCTTGTCACCGGCCTTCGTCCCGTGGATCCACGCCTGCGCACCGCCTGACCAGCTGACCCCGCAGCAGTTCCCCTGCGGATCCACCGCGACCGTCGACGACACCGGCGGCAGCATCGACTCGCCCTCGACCCGCAACGTCCGCCCGCTGGTCGCCTGCACGGCAGCCGACTTCGGCCCGGCGTTCCCGGCCAGATCCACCGCCGACACCCGGTACGTCCACGTCTCACCGAGCCCTAAGCCTCGGTGCAGGAACCCCGGCAGCGGGCTCGTCCCCAGCAACGTCTCAGCTCCACCGGCCTTCGCCCCGTAGACGTTGTAATACGCGACCCCACTCTCATCGGCCACATCGGACCACGTCACGTTGATCGCGTTGTCGGAGCGGCCGGCGGCGGCAAGACCCGTCACGGTGCCTGGCGCGCGGCGGTCGACGTACGGCGCGGTCAACGACTGGACGACGTACGACGAGGCCGTCCAGGCGGGACCGGTGGGTCGGAGTTCGATGGTCAGGCGGTCACGGCCCGCGGTGATGGAGGAAGGTAGCTGGTAGTTGTCGTCCAGCCAGCGTTGGTGGGTGTTGCCGAGTGGTTGCAGCCAGGTGCCCGAATCCTTGCCGTTGACAATCACCTGCGCGGATTGCCCGGCACTGTTCTGATCACTGGTTCGCCGCAACGTGACACCCCGGTTGGCTGGGTCGATCTTGACGCTGAAGCGGATCGGTTGCGTGCTGGAGCGGACCTGGTCCGTCAGGGTGATGTTGTCGTGGTCGCCTTCGTACACCGCGCTGAGATCGGCCTGCGTCCCGTTGTCGACGTACCCGTGCTGCTGACGGCTGCTTGCCGAGCCGGTGTCGACGCGGTCGGTCTCCCGCGCGCCGAACTTCGACGCGGTGTACAGGAACGCTGTCGAGCCGTAGATCGCCGGGTGGTCGTCCTGCTGCCCGTGCTCGATCCCGAAGTCGAGCTGGTTCTCAAAGCCGATCGAGTCGGTGATGTGCAGTCGCCACGCACCGTCGCACTCGATGATGCAGGCACCGGCCCGCACCTCGTGCGCGGAGTTGCCGTGGAACGGCGTCGAGTACGTGCCGGCGTTGAAGTACCAGCCGGACTCGTAGTAGTCCTCAGTTCCGGTGCCGTGAATCGCCGGCGTCCGCTCGCCGTCGACGGACACCCGCTCGTCGCCCTCCAGGTACCCGCGAGTGTTGCCGTCGGCAAGCAGTCCCTCCATGGTCTGCGAGACGCCGACGAACTTGCCGCGGCCGGCCACGTCGGCGAACGTCCAGTCACTGCCCTGCGTGGTCTCGCCGCGCGCCGAGATCGCGGTGAAGTAACCGACCTTGCCCGCCGCCAGGTCGGCCGCCTTGCGTGCATCGCGAGCCGACGTCACCTCGGCCTGCCCCTTCAACGGGTACGTCGTCTTGTTGACCAGCGTGACCGTGGCGCGCGCGGCGTACGGCATCGGCCACCAGGAGGAGTACCAGCCGTCGGGATCCATGGCGAAGAAGAGTGAGCGGACCGGGTTCTCGCCCAGGCCGGAGCCGAAGAACTCGCCAAGCGGGGCGTCGACGCGCTTCTGGCCGTCGATCGTCACCTGCACCCGGACACCCGCCAGGAGCGTGTCGGACGGTTTGACGCGGGCGGCGTCCTCGTCCGTGGCGGCGTACGACATGGCGTGCTCGCCACTCCAGTTCTGCTGGGTGATCGCGTACCCGTGGGCCTGCTCGTCGGCGACGTGGTTGGGGCCGACATCGAGCTTGTCACCGGAGTCCACCCAGTACGCGAACTCGTTGAAGTCCAGGTCGGACGAGACGAACTCGTTGGTGATGGTGATCTGCGACTTGCCCGCCGTCAACGCGGCCGGGAGATCGACGGACTGGTCGTACCACTGCGCGCCCTGTGCCTTCAACGGTGCCCACTCGCCCGCGGGTGCGCCGTCGACGAGGATCTTCGCGCGCTGGTTGCCGATCCGCAGATCCATCCGGCGCGTCAGCTTCACGCCCGTGTTGGCCGGGTCGATCTTCATCGTGAACGTACTGCCGCCGAGGAACGCCCGACCGTCATCGGCGAGGCTCTTCAGATCGAGCCCGACCAGGTCGGGCAGCCTCAGCCGCAGCGCGCTGAGCTCACCGGCACCGCGGGTGTCGGCCAGCGTCAACTGTTTGCCTGGGGCAAGGTTCACCGGCGTCTTCGTGGTCCGCGCGTCGGGCCGTGCGGGCTTGGGGTCCTTCGTACCGGCCGCGTTGAGCAGGGCAAGCACGTCCTCGGCCTTGTCGCTCGGGTCGAACGTCTGTACGCCGTTCGCGTCCGGGAACTCGCGGTAGTCGACGTGGTAGAAGTACGGGTTCGTCTGCGTGGTGATCCGCATCGACGAGCGGTACGGCATCGGGACGCGGATGTAGACGCCGCCGCTGGTCTGGACGCCGTTCGCAACCAGCGGATAGCTGAACGGCGCGCCGAGCTTGCCGTCGACGATGTCCTGCAGCGAGCCGTGCAGGACCTGCTTGCCGTCGAGTTCGACGGTGATCGTTCCGGTCTTGGTGACGTTGCCCTCGTCGCGCGTGAACCAGATCGAGGCGACCTCACCGGGGCCGCTGTCCTCGGCGATCACGCAGCCCGCGTCCGACGTACGCAGACAGGAGTAGGTGCCGTCGAAGCCGTCGTTGTTGGTGCCGTCGCGGCCGAAACTGGAGAACTGCTTCGTGCGTACGCCGGTCTGCAGCTCAGGCAACCGGTCCAGGTTCCGGTACACCTCCCAGCCGACCGGACCGTTGGCACCTTCGGCGGTACCGGCCGAGGCCGGTGCCGCACCGGTCAGCAACAGCACGCTTGACATCAGCAGAACGACAGCACGACGGAGCATGGGCGGATTCCTCCGTGATGGGAAATCGATTTCTGAGATGTCTACCACCGATGTTTGCGGTTGAGAAGGCCTCAGGCAGACTGGACCCCGCACACAACTTGAGACTGCGGGAGATTCGATGAGTTCAGGTAAAGCCCAGATCGGCGTCACCGGCCTCGCGGTGATGGGTCGCAACCTCGCCCGGAACCTCGCACGCAACGGGTTCCGCGTCGCCCTGCACAACCGTTCCCAGGCCCGCACCGACGCACTGGTTGCGGAGTTCGGCTCCGAGGGCGAGTTCGTCCCCTCGACAGATCTGGCGGGCTTCGTCGAGTCGCTGGAGCAGCCGCGCAAGGTGATCATCATGGTCAAGGCCGGCGCCCCGACCGACGCGGTCATCGACGAACTGGTGCCGCTGCTCGCCGAGGGCGACATCGTCGTCGACGCGGGGAACGCGCACTTCGCCGACACCCGGCGCCGCGAGGCCGCGCTGCGCGACAAGGGTCTGCACTTCGTCGGCAGCGGCGTGTCCGGCGGCGAGGAGGGCGCGCTGAACGGCCCGAGCATCATGCCCGGCGGCTCCCCCGAGTCGTACGCGGCGCTGGAGCCGATGCTGACCAAGATCTCCGCGCACGTGAACGGCGAGCCGTGCTGCGTGCACGTCGGCCCGGACGGCGCCGGCCACTTCGTGAAGATGCTGCACAACGGCATCGAGTACGCCGACATGCAGCTGATCGCAGAGGCCTACGACCTGCTCCGGCACGCGCTCGGCCTGTCCCCGGCGGAGCTCGCGGAGGTGTTCCGGGACTGGAACACCGGCGACCTCGAGTCGTTCCTGATCGAGATCACCGCCGAGGTCCTCAGCCAGACCGATCCGACCACGGGCGGCGCGTTCGTCGACATCGTCCTCGACCAGGCCGAGCAGAAGGGCACCGGCCGCTGGACCGTGCAGTCCGCGCTCGACCTGGGCATCCCGGTCAGCGGTATGGCCGAGGCGGTGTTCGCGCGGTCGCTGTCCGGTGACGTCGTACGGCGGGAGGCCGCGGCCGGCGTACTGCCCGGGCCCGGGGACGTGAAGGCGGACGTCGACCGGGACGCGTTCATCGACGACGTACGGCACGCGCTGTACTCGTCGAAGCTGGTCGCGTACGCGCAGGGCTTCGACGCGATCCGGGCAGCCAGCGACGAGTACGGCTGGAACATCGACCTCGGCGCGATGGCGACGATCTGGCGCGGCGGCTGCATCATCCGCGCGCGGTTCCTGGACCGCATCAAGGAGGCGTACGACCGCAACCCGGAGCTGCCGTCACTGCTGGTCGACGACTACTTCCGCGATGCGGTCGCGAGCGGCCAGGACGCGTGGCGCCGAGTGGTGGCCACCGCGGCAACCATCGGCGTACCGGCTCCGGGGTTCTCCGCGGCCCTGTCGTACTACGACGGTCTGCGCGCCGAGCGGCTGCCGGCTGCCCTGATCCAGGGTCTCCGCGACCTGTTCGGCGCCCACACCTACAAGCGCGTGGACCGCGAGGGCAGCTTCCACCTCGAGTGGTCCGGCGACCGCTCCGAGACGACCGCGTAGACAGCCGCTGCGGCAACACACAGGACGCCCGCCGCTCCGACGCCGGCCACATTGAACCCGTGGACGACGTCGGAGCGTGCGGCGACCGTTCCGGCGACTGCGCTGTTGGCAGTGACCAGGATCCAGCCGGTACCTAGACCGATGTCCTGTGACATCACACTTCCTGCGCAGGCTGGTTGGCGTGTTAATCGAACATGTGTTCTAATGGTCGTCCCGCGTCAGTTCCCGAAGGAGATCGCCGCAACGATGACTGTAGACACTCTGGCAGTTGAGACGCCGTCCGACCTCGCCGACACTCCCGACCCGGTCAACCTGTCGACGGCCGCCCCCGAATCCACCACGCCGGCACCGGCCGAGCCGGCCGCGTCCGCTGAGGCCGTGAAGCCGAAGAAGGCGCCGGCGAAGAAGGCCGCGAGCAAGAAGACGAAGACCATCGAGCTGACGCTGACCGTCACCGGGACGGCGGACGGTGAGTGGCGCGCCGAGCTGAAGCAGGGCACGACGTACCTGGCGCGCGACCTGGCCGTCGCCGCGGCCGCGGTGTCGCGGGCGGCCAAGGAGCTGCACGAGGACCTGTCGACCCCGATCGACGAGGTCATCGAGGAGGCCCGCTCCCAGCAGGCCGCCAAGGTCGCCGCCCTCGAGGCCGAACTGGAAGCAGCCCGCAAGGCCCTCGCCGACCTCGACTGAGCACCCGCCTGATCCCGACAACAGGCTCCCGTGGTCGGTCACCTTCCCTGATCAGCCACGGGCAGGGTCCTGTCTGGTGATCCAGCGCCGTAGCGAGGAGGTGCTCGGTGCGGTGCATCGGCGTGCGGGGGCGAAGGTCTCGATGCGGAGCATCGTGGCCTTTGCACCCGTGCGGCGAGGTGCCGTGCCGAGTGCCCCGCAGTAGGCGATGGATCACCAGACAGGACCCTCATTCAGAACCCGTCCGCAACTGTGTGAGGTGGTTGCGGGCGGGTTCTGGAATTACTGAAGCTGTACCCGTTGCCCACTGCAACAACTGGGACGACATGGCGGCGGCGCGCGCGAGAACCGGGGGTGCACCCGCGTGGTGGATGCGTTGAACAGGTTATTTGCTGTCCAGCCACACGAGTTCCTGTGCACCGGGCCTGTGGAGAACGGGATGTGACTCAAACGGCACGCCGGAGTGGTGGGCGGGGGCGGTGGGTTGGCCTTACCGTGGGTGACCTGGGCCGGGTCGGTGGGCCTTGGTCTGGTCGAGGGGTTTGGCCGCTCCGGGGTGAGAAGGGGTCAGATGAGCACTTTCCAGGACTTGGGTTCGCTGCTGCTGGTGCGCGGCGCCGACGAGATCGATCATGCGGGCGGCAGCCTGTACGTCCACCTGCATCGCGTGGCCAAGCGCCTCAGCTCGCTCGGCGCGCCCGACGACCTGGTGCTGGCCGGCCTCGCCCACGCGGCGTACGGGACCGACGGCTTCCCGACCCACCTCTTCGACTGGCAGACCGAGCGCCCGGTCCTGGAGTCGGTGATCGGCACCGAGGCCGAGCTGATCGTCTACCGGTACGGCGCCTGCGACCGGGAGACCACCTGGCGCGACCTCGCCGAGCACCGCACCGTGACGGACCGCTTCACCGGCACGTCCGAGGAGCTCGGCACCGAGGACCTCCGCGACTTCGTCGACCTGACCATCGTGAACGAGCTCGACGTCCTCGACCACGACACCAAGCGAGCGCTCAAGCTGCGCCCGTTCCTCCAGGAACAGATCCCGCGCTGGCAGTCCCTCGCCTCCCCCGCGGTCCTCACCGAGTCCCAGCGCATCCTCCAGCTGTGAAGGCGGGCCTGCGAAACTAGGGGCTGTGAAACGGTTCCTGTGGCGGGGGTTCTTGGGACTTCTCGGGCTCTGGCTGGTCGTCACCGCGGCATCTCTCGGCTACAACCTCGTCACCAGCGGGACCGCCGCACCGCCACCCGGCCTCAAGTACGTGCAGGCCGGCGACGTCAACACCCGCTACGACACCTGGGGTACGTCGGGAACACCGGTCGTACTCGTGCACGGGTCAGTGGAGTCTGTCGACACGTGGTCACGGCTGGTACCGCTGCTCGCTACCAACCATCGCGTGTACGCGTACGACATCACCGGCTACGGGTACTCCGAGCGCAAGGCGCCGTACACGGTCGAGCATCTCGCGGCGCAACTGCTCGGGTTCCTGGACGCGATGCACCTCGGTGGGCCGGGTGAGCCGCGGCCGATCCTGGTCGGGCATTCGCTCGGCGCCGGAATCGCGGCCGAGGCGACGCTGGAGGCGCCGGAGCGGATCGGCGGGATCATGTTCCTCGACGGCGACGGGCTGCCGTTGCCGGGTGGGCAGGCCGGGCCGCCGCGGTGGCTGATCGTCCCGCCGTACCGGACGTCGCTGTTCCGGCTGGTGCTCGATCAGGGCTGGCTGCTGAAGAAGATCTACCGCGATGTCTGCTCCCCCGACTGCCCGGAGATGGTGGTCGACGATTGGACCCGTCCGTTCCGGCAGCCTGGCGCCGAGAAGGCGGTCTGGCAGATGACCGCGCACGGCATCCCCGCGGTCGCGCCCGAGCGGCTCGCGAAGCTGAGCGCTCTGAAGATTCCCAAAGCGGTCGTTTTCGGCGCCGACGACATGAACGGCGGCAACCCGGCCGAGACCGCGACCCGCATCGGCGCCCCCGCGCCGACGCTGATCCCGAACGCGAACCACCTCACCCCGATCTCCAACCCCACTGAGGTGGCAGCCGCCGTCAACGCACTTCGCTGACCGCAGATATCTGGTACTCACGGGACACTTGGGGCGGCCGTGCGCTGGTCCGTTCCTGGGTCGGTCCGAACAATCCGCCCGGCCCGGGCACCGCCGGCGATCGCGAGCCGCGGCGGCCGAAGCCGGGGCCGCCGCACCTGCAGGCCTACCTCAAGGAGTGAAGACCTCGAACCGCGCGCCGTACTTCGTGCCCAGCAGCGCACCGGCCGGGCGCGAGGTGCCTTCGAGGAACTCCTGCGGGTCGAAGTGTGGCCAGTTCAGGCCGTCGATGTAGGCCTTGTGCGCCTTCAGCGACTGCACTCCGATCTCGAACGTGTCGGTGGTATCCACCCCGTGCCGGGAGTCGGGTGATCCGGCTGCCCACACCTGCCGTACGCCGTCCCACTTGTCGCCGGCGTCAGGAAAGATCCACCGGTTCGCGGCGTCCCGGACCGCGTCGAGCGTGGCGCGACCGGTGTTGATGTGGTCGGACTGGTTCAGGGCGACGTCGCCGTCCCAGGTGTCGCGGAAGTTGTTCGTGATGACGATCTCCGGCTGGTGCCGGCGGATCGCGGCGGCGATCACGCGGCGGAGCGCGACCCCGTACTCGATGGTGCCGTCGGGCTGGCCGAGGAACTCGACCGCGGAGACGCCGACGATCCGGGACGACTCGATCTGCTCGGCCTCGCGCAGCGGGCCGCACTCGGCCGGGTCGACGCCGTCGATCCCCGCCTCGCCGGAGGTCAGCAGGCAGTACACGATCTGCTTGCCCTGTCCGGTCCAGCGCGCGATCGCGGCCGCCGTACCGAATTCCAGGTCGTCCGGGTGCGCGACCACGGCCAGCGCCTTCTGCCAGTCCTCGACGACCGGTTCGAGAGTGCTCATCCCCGCAGGCTAGTGCCCGAAGACCTGCTGGGTGTAGACGTTATCGAACGTCCGCTGCGGATCCAGCCGGTCGCGGACCGCGAGGAAGTCGTCGAAGTGCGGGTACCGGCCGCGCAGGTCGTCCGCGGTGAGCGTGTGCAGCTTGCCCCAGTGCGGCCGCCCGTCGTAGTCGGCGACGATGTTCTCGAAGGCCCGGAAGTACGGGTCGTGCGGCAGCCGGTGGTACTGGTGGATCGCGACGTACGCCGTCGCGCGCCCGGACGCCGTGGACAGCCAGATGTCGTCCGGCGCGGCGACCCGGACCTCGATCGGGAACGGGATCCGCGACCCCGACGCGTCGATCCACTCCCGCAGCCGGCGGATCACGTCGACGACGTGCTCCCGCGGTACGGCGTACTCCGACTCGCGGAAGATCACGTTGCGCTCGGAACAGAACACCTTGGACGACGCGTCGACGTACTCCCGGGCCGACAGCGCACGCGAGGCGAGCTGGTTGATCCGTGGCACCATCCCCGGCCGCCGGACCGCGAGGCGGTTGGTCAGCTCGAAGACCTTGTTGGACAGCAGCTCGTCGTCGATCCAGCCGCGGACCCGGCCGACCGGCGAGGCGCCGACCCCGGGCCCGACCCGGTTGTTCCGCTTGGTGAGGGCGATGTCGGTGTGCGGGAACCAGTAGAACTCGAAGTGGTCGTTGCCGTCCGCAAGTTCGTCGAACCCGTCCAGGACCTCGCCGAGCGGCAGCGGCATCTCCTGCGCGCGCAGCAGGAACGCCGGCACGCACTGCAGCGTGAGCGAGCTGATCACGCCTAGCGCGCCGACCGAGACCCGGGCCGCGGCGAAGACGTCCGGGTTCTCTTCCGCGGAGCAGTGCAGCACCGAGCCGTCCGCGGTGACCAGGTCGAGCGCGACGACCTGCGTGGCCAGGCCGCCGAGCCGCGCGCCCGTCCCGTGCGTGCCGGTCGAGATCGCGCCGGAGACCGTCTGCTTGTCGATGTCGCCGAGGTTGGCCATCGCGAGGTCGAACGCGGCCAGCCCCGCGTTCAGCTTCCGCAGCCCGGTGCCCGCGCCGACCGTGACCCGGCCGGACTCCTTGTCGGCGTTGACGATCGAGGACAGGCCGTCCAGCCGGATCATCACCTGTCGCGGCACCGAGCAGCCCGTGAACGAGTGGCCGGAACCGACCGCTTTGAGCTTCTTGCCCTGCTCGGCGGCGGATTTCACCGCGGCCGCGAGCTCGTCGGCCGAGCCTGGTCGCAGTGTCTCGATCCCGGTCGCCGATTCGGTACCGGCCCAGTTCCGCCAGGTGCTCATCCGAAGTTCTTCCCTTCGCCGCGGTAGGTGACGAGTTCGCTCACGTCCTCACCGTCAACGGCGTGCAGGACATCGAACCGCTCCAGCATCTCGCCTGCCTTGGCGTACCGCATCCACACTCTGTCGCCGATTCGTAGCCGATCGGCCGATTGTCCCTGGACCGGAGTCTGCACCTCGCCGGCGCCTTCGGTGCCCAGCAGCTTCAGTCCGGACGGTGCGGCGGGCAGCGGCAGCCGGGACTTCTTCGCCGGTCCCGACGCGACGTACCCACCGCCGAAGAGCGTGGCGATCCGTGGCGCGGGCCGGCGTACGACGTCCAGCGCGTAGGTCATCGCATGCTCGGGCTGGAACACGTCGTACTTGTCGAAGAGGGTCGGGCCGTAGAGACCGGAGCCGGCGGTGACCTCGGTGACGACCGGGTCGGCGCTGCTGATCTCCAGGCTGCCGGTCCCGCCGCTGTTGACGATCCGGAGCGGTGCGACCTGCTTGACCGCGTCGACCACAGCGCCGCGCCGGTCGGCGAGCTCGGCGGCCGAACGGCGCTTGACCCAGCGGACGGCCGGTGACGTGTCGGGGAGGCCGGCGATCTGGGCCTCGTAGAACATCACGCCGGTCAGCTCGAACGCGTCGTCTGCGGCGACCTTACGGGCCAGCGCCGCCACGTCGGACGGGGTCCGCAGCGGCGACCGCCGGACGCCGAGGTGCTGGCCGAAGATCCGCAGCGAGGCGTCGACGTCGAGGCAGATCTGGATCCGGGCCGTACCGGTCGCGGCGGCCTTGACGTACCCGAGGTGCTCGGGCGAGTCGATCATCAGCGTGATCCGGGACGCCGCGTCAGGGTCCTCGGACAGTTCGCGGAGCGCGGTCCGGTGGGTCGTCGGGTAGCCGAGCAGGATGTCGTCGACACCGTTGCGGGCCAGCCAGAGCGCTTCGGGGAGCGCATAGCTCATCACGCCGTGGAACCCGGGCCGCTCGAGCGCGGCCGTGATCAGCGCGCGGCAGCGGACCGACTTCGAGGCGATCCGGATCGGCGTCCCGGCGGCGCGCCGGACCAGGTCGTCGGCGTTCCGCCGGAACGCGGCGAGGTCGATCACCGCGTACGGCGCGTCCAGCCGCGCGGTCAAGCGGGCATACCGGTCGAAGTCACCCATAACCGGAGTGTAGGACACGAAATACTGAAAGGTAATACAACTTCTGGTGCGACTTTGTCAGGACTCCAGGGAGTCTCACGGGCGCGACCGAGGTACGCCCCGGGCGAATCTGAGGGCTCACCTCCCAGAAAGGTCCTGTGATGAACCTCAGCCGCCGCACCCTCCTTCGCACCACCGGAGCCGCCGCATTGGCCGCTCCGCTGCTGACCGGAGGCGCGGCCGCCTCTCCGAAGCTCCCGTTCGGACCGGTGCGGCAGATCAACGCGGGCGTCCTCAACGTCGGGTACGTCGAGCTCGGGCCGGCGCACGGCACCCCGGTACTACTGCTGCACGGCTTCCCGTACGACATCCACAGCTACGAGCAGGTCGCCCCACTGCTCGCCCGCCGCGGCTACCGCGTCGTGGTGCCCTACTTTCGCGGCCACGGCAGTACGACGTTCCGCTCGGCCGCCACGCCTCGCAACGTCGACCAGGCCGCGTTCGCGCTCGACACGCTCGCCCTGATGGACGCACTAGGGATCCAGCGCGCCGTACTGGCCGGTTACGACTGGGGCTCGCGCACCGCGGACATCATCGCCGCGCTCTGGCCGGAGCGGGTGAAGGCACTCGTCTCGGTCACGGGGTACCTGATCACCAACCTGGAATTCAACAAGAAGCCGCTGCCCCCCGCGGCCGAGAACGCCTGGTGGTACCAGTACTACTTCGCCACCGAGCGCGGCGCGCAGGGCCTGCACCAGTACAAGCGGGAGATCGGTGAGTTCATCTGGAAGTTCAACTCGCCGACCTGGAACTACAGCGCCGCGACGTACGCCCGGACCGCGGCCGCCTTCGACAACCCGGACTACGAAGCCATCGTGATCGGCAACTACCGGTGGCGGCAGAGCCTGATCCCGGCCGAGCCGGAGTACGCCGAACTGGAGAGCCGGCTGCAGAAGACGCCGAAGATCGCCGCGCCGACGATCACCATCGACGGCCGTGACGACCCGTTCACACCGGCCGGGAACGGGTCGTCGTACCGCGATCACTTCATCGGCGCATACGAGCACCGCGTCTTCGCTGTCGGGCACAACGTTCCCCAGGAAGCACCACGCGACTTCGCACGGGCGGTGGTGGATGCGGACCGCCTCTAACCCATGCCTGCTTCCAGCGCTGGGACGACGGTCCGAGCCCAGTCGGCCTGCTGCTCCGGCTTGGTGGAAGTCGTAGCCAGGAGCGCGACCGTCGCGCCCTTCACCACGGACACGTCCACGTAGGACTCTGCTCCGGCATACGCACGTACTGCAGTGGCAGCTGCTGTCTCGGCCCAGAGTTGTTTGACGCTGAGGTCGCCGCCTGAGCCACACGCTTTCATGCGAGCTTGGTAGCCGGCGTAGTACGCCGCTGCCTGGGTGGAGTTGCTGAAGCGGAGCAGGAGCGCGGTGGCGGGTAGGGCTTCGGCCGTGCGGTAGCTGCCGGTCAGGGCGTACGCCGGTACTGGCAACGAGCCGTTGACTGGCCGGCCGGCGCAGCCGGAGGGCAGTGCTTCGTACGAGGCCTGGTGTGGGTCGCGGCGGCGGGTCCAGGTGTTGTTGCCGATGAAACCCGCCTCTGCACCACCTGGGTCCGCGTAGGTCTTCCAGCCGGTGCCGAGCTTGTCGGGTGCCGGGAGGTTGCCTGCGGTGAGCGGACCGGCGTTGGCCGGAGGTGGCGCGGTCGCCTGCTCGGGCACCACGGGTGGGACGGCGGCGTCCGTCGGGTTACTGCTGGGCAGCGTGGTCGGCGGGACCGGCACGGTGCCGCTGACCGTGGTGGGGATCACCGGGCTAGGGCTGGGTGCTGGGCTCGACGCGGGTTGTTCCGCGGCTGAGTTCGAGCTGCAGCCGACTAGGACGACTGACAACGCGCTGGCGACCGCGAGGGCTTTCACTTCGGCTGGAAGTGCTGGTAGTCGGGTTTGGCCCAGCCGGCGCCCCAGAAGTACCCCTGACCGATCAGTGCCTTCGTAGCGACGCTGCTCGAGAAGAGCATGCCCGGACGCACCAGGGACCGGTTGCGGTACGCCAGCCCGTTCGACGGGTACCAGACCCCGTTGGCGGCCAGGTACGGGTTCTCGACGGTGTTGATGTCGATCGCCCAGCCGTACGAGTGCGGCGACAACGAGTACGGATCACCCGTGACGCGGCGGCAGTTGAACGCGGACGTGTTGTCGGCCGCCATCGACTTGATGTCGCTGCCGCCGAACACGTCCACCCGGCGCATCTGCCGGATCGGGAACTTCGACGCGAACGTCGAGGTCCACACGGTGATCATCTTCGCCACCGCGGCGTCCCGCAGGATCAGCTCGCCGCGGTGCACACGGCCGTCGAAACCCCAGTAGTTCAGCTGCAGCAGCCGCAGCGACGACGGCTTCACGGGGCATCCGGCGCGGTACGTGTTCGGCACCATCGCGGCGGAGACGGCGTACACCTTGGGGTTCAGTGCCGCCTTGATGACGATGGTCGCGAGGCCGGAGTACTCCATCGCGGACTGGGCGACGTACCGCGTGACGACCCGGACGGTCCGGGTCTTCGGCAGGTCGTCGGGGACGCGGATCCGGAAGTTGCCTGCTGCATCCATCGTGCCGATGTTCAGCAGTCGCCAGACGCCGCTGCCGAGGTACTCCTGCAGCGCGAGTTCCTTACCCGGCTCGGCCGGGACCATCCGCCCGGTGACCGAGACGCCGGTCAGGGTCGCGTACCAGGACGCGGGGGTGTTGACCAGGATCTTCCGGTCCTGGATCGGCACGCTCCGGTAGTCCGAGATCGCGAGCGCCGTCTCCGCCTTGACCCCGATCATCGTGCGGAACGCCCAGGTACCCGTGGCCGCCGACACGTAGCTGAACCTGTACACGCCGCCGGTCGTGGTCCGGGTCGAGGCGCGCAGCACCCACGCACCGGGGACGCGCTGCCACAGCGTGATGTACGAGCCAGTGATCGGCTGGCTGATCTTGCCGGTGAAGACGGTCGGCTTGTCCTCCCAGGACGCGGCCGGCTGATCCAGCGTGATCGACCACGCCGCCGCCGCTTTCGGTGTAGGCGTAGGAGTTGGCGTAGGAGTTGGCGTTTCAGCCGGGGTTGGCGTTGGAGTTGGTGTCTCTGCAGGAGTCACCGATGGCGTGACGCTCGGCGAAGGACTCTCGTCCGCGTGGGCCACACCTACGGACCCGACACTCAGCAGAACTGCGACCGCTACCCCCACGAAGCGCCTCATCCGCCTCACCCTCCCCTGGACAACACCTACCCATATAAGAGGCAGTCACAGAGGAAGACGTCACACGTAGGCGAGAAGTTCTTTCACTCCTGCAGTCTCTTTACCGCGGCATCAATGCGCTCGTCGGTCCCGGTGAGCGCGACCCGCACGTGCCGGTCACCCGCGGTCCCGTAGAACGCACCGGGTGCAACCAAGATCCCCCGGTCGGCCAGTGCGCCGACAGATCCGTAAGCGTCGTACGACGGGTGCGAGGCCCACAAGTAGAGCCCGCCGTTGGACAGGGTGATCTCCCAGCCCGCATCGGTCAGGGCGTCGCGCAGTACCGCACGGCGCCGCAGGTAGCGAGCACGCTGCTCCTCGACGTGAGTGTCATCGGCGAACGCGGCAGCCATCGCGGCCTGGATCGGTGACGGCACCATCAGCCCGGCGTGCTTGCGTACGGCGAGCAGCTCGGCCACGACGGTCGGGTCACCGGCGACGAAGCCACCGCGGTACCCGGCCAGGTTGGAACGCTTGGACAGGGAGTGCACCGCCAGCAGGTTGTCGAAGCTCCCCCCGGACACGTCCGGATGCAGCACCGACACCGGCTTCTCGTCCCAGCCGAACTCGGTGTAGCACTCGTCGCTGACCAGCAGTACGTCGTTCGCCCGCGCCCACTCGACCGCACGCCGCAGGTCGGCCGGAGGGGTGATCTCGCCGGACGGGTTGCGCGGAGAGTTCAGGTACGCGACCCGGACCGGCCCGTCGTACGCCGTCGGGTCAGCGACCGGGACACTGGTCGCCCGGGCGAGCGCCGCGCCGGCCTCGTACGTCGGGTACGCCAGATCCGGGATGAGCACCGTGTCACCGGCCCCGATGCCGAGCAGCGTCGGGAGCATCATGATCAGCTCCTTGGTGCCGATCACGGGCAGTACGCCGCTCTGCGGGTCCACACCGGTCACGCCGAGCCGGCGCGCCATCCAGTCCACAGCCGCCTGCCGCGCGGCCGACGTACCGAGCGTTGTCGGGTACGCAGGGGCGTCCGCCGCATCGGCCAGCGCCTGCTTCACCAGCGCCGGCACCGGGTCGACAGGACTACCCACCGAGAGGTCCACGATCCCGTCGGGATGCGCAGCCGCCTTCTGCTTGTAGGGGGCGAGCTTGTCCCACGGGAAGTCTGGCAACCGGCTCGAGGTCTCGAAGATCACCCGCCCATTCTCCCCCACCCGCTCGGCAGCTGAGATTGCCTGTCCACTATCACTACGATCAGCGTTGACAGGGGGCGGACAGGGGGTGACCGGATGACGTACGACGTGGCAGTGGTGGGGGCCGGTGCGATGGGGTCGGCTGCTGCGCGGGCGCTGGCCGCGGCCGGGCGGGAGGTCGTCGTACTGGAGCAGTTCACGCTCGGGCACGAGCTGGGCGGGTCGCACGGCGCGACGCGGCTGTTCCGGCCGGCCGCGGACGACGCCGAGCTGGCTGAGCTGACCGAGCGGGCCCGTCCGTTGTGGCGGGAGCTGGAGGCGGAGTCGGGCGAGACACTGCTCGAGGAGACCGGTGGGATCGACCACGGGATGGGCGACGCGTCGGTCGAGGTCTTCCGGTCGTTGCACGGGGCAACCGGGTCGGTGCTCCCGGCGGAGGAGGCCGCGGAGCGGTGGCCCGGGTTCCGGTTCGAGACCCCTGTGCTGTACCAGCCGGGGTCAGGTCGTCTGTACGCCGATCGGACCGTTCACGCGCTACAGGTCGTGGCTGGTCGCTTGGGCGCCGAGTTCCGCGTGCAGTCACCAGTACGGGCTCTGCGTACGTACGACGGTTTGGTCGAGCTCGACGTACCAGGTGGGGCGGTGCGGGCGCGGCACGTCGTACTGACGACTGGGCCTTGGACACCAAGGCTGGTTGACGGGCTGGTGCCGTTACCGCCGTTCAGAGTGACGCAGGAGCAGCCACGGTTCTTCGCGCCGCGGTCGGACGAGCTGGAGTGGCCCAGCTTCGTGCACCACGGCCCTACCAGCTACGGCCTCTTTGAGCCGGGCTCCGGGGTCAAGGTCGGCCTGCATGCGACAGGACCGGAGGTCGACCCGGACACACGCGACTTCCAGCCCGAGCCGGAGCTGGACGCGACCCTGCTGCGGTACGTCGAGCAGTGGTACCCAGGGCTGGACCCCAGCAGGTCCACCGCGATCAGCTGTCTCTACGACAACACGCCGACATCCGACTTCGTCATCGACCGCGCCGGACCGGTCACAGTGGCGGCCGGGTTCTCCGGGCAGGGCTTCAAGTTCGTACCGCTGGTCGGCGGGCTCGTCCGTGACCTGGTGACCGGCGGTCGCGGCGCGCCGGCCAGGTTCAGATTTCAGAGGTAGAGGCCGGTCTGGCCGTCCTCCAGGCGGCCCGCGGCCACCGCGTGCAGGTCGCGCTCGCGCAGCAGGATGTAGTCGTCGCCGCGCACCTCCACCTCGGCCCGGTCCTCCGGGTCGAACAGCACCCGGTCGTCGACCTCGACCGTCCGCACGTTCGCGCCGATCGCGACCACCTTCGCCCAGGACAGCCGGCGGCCCATCTGCGCGGTGGCGGGAATCAGGATGCCCGCCGACGACTTCCGCTCGCCCTCCTGCTCGAGGGAGACCAGGACGCGGTCGTGCAGCATCCGGATCGGGAGCTTGTCGTCGGACAGCCGCTTGCGTGACGTCACCGGCGACCCACCAGGCGGCGGATCACCAGCAGGACGCCGACCACACCGACGACGGCACCGGCGACCGCGACGATCTTCTGGGTCCGCAGCTGACCCTGCTCGTCGAAGACCTGGGACTTGGCCTGCTCGACCTGCCGCAGGGCGACGTTCTTCGGGTTCGCCCGGTCGACCAGCTCGTCCACGGTCGAGGCCAGGCGCGCCCGGGTGGCGGCGATGTCCGCCTCGATCTGCTCGGCGGTCCGAGCCTTGGTGTCCGACACGTGTCGGCGCTCCTTCCATCGGCGGGGCTGCCCCGGTCTGCCCTTCTTCAGTCACCATCCTCGCAGGTCATCCCCGCAAGTCCACGACCACCTTGATGTCTTCCGGTTCCCGCACCAATGCGTCCGGCCACTCCGACAGCGGCACGGCCCGGGTGATCAGCCGCTCCAGCCAGGTCCGGTCCGCGGCCAGCAGCACCTCCACGGCGTCCGCGTAGTGCCGCTTCCCGGCGTTCACCGTCCCGACCAGCGCGGCGTTGCGAACCACCAACTGCCGGACCAGTGCGTCCAGCTGCACGTCTACGGTCGCCGGCCCGGGGCGGATCCCGGCCAGACACATGACACCAGCAGGCGGCAGCAGCGAGGCACAGTCAAACACCAGCTGCCCAATGCCCGTTGCCTCGATCACGACATCCGGTACGACGTCCAGCTGTCCCAGATCGGTGAGGTAGGTCCCGCCAAGCGCCCGGACCAGCTCCGGCTTCGGCCCGTCCTCAACCCGGTCCAGCACGTGTACGTCGTACCCGCGCTGCCGGGCGATCAGTGCGGCCAGCAAACCGATCGGTCCGGCGCCCGTCACCAGCACGTGCTGTGGGGCGAACCACGATCGCGCTCCGACCTGGTCCACCTGCTCCCACGCCTTCGTGAGGATGCTGGCCGGCTCCACGAGCACACCCATCTCTCCCAGCTCAGCAGGCACAGGTACGGCGAAATACGGGTCGACCCGCCAGCGCTCAGCGCCGTACCCGTCCATCTCCTTGATGCCGCGCTCGGTGTACCGCCCGTTGCGGCAGAAGTCCCACTCGCCGCGCGCACAGGCCGGACAGGGCACCGGGTCGGGTCGGCGTACCACTCCGGCGACCAGGTCTCCGGTGGTGAACCCGGAGCCGGGCGGAGCCTCCAGAACGCGTCCGAGCGACTCGTGTCCGATGACGAGGTGGTCGGCGCCAGGGCGGCCGCTGCCGAACGCTCCGGAGACCAGGTCCAGATCCGTCCCGCAGATGCCCGTCAGCAGGCCCTCCACCAGGATCGAACCGTCGGCGACGGGAGGTTCGGGGACGTCGCCCACTGCCGCCGAGTCGGACTTGCCCGGCGTGACTGTCATGGCCCGCATCGGGTCAGGCTAACCGGGTCATGTCGACGGTCACCTCGATGGCCGTCGCCGCGTCACCGGAGTAGATGCCCTTCAGAGGAGACACGTCCGCGTAGTCCCGTCCGATCGCCACCCACACGTGCCGGTGCCCGATCGAGATGTCGTTGGTCGGGTCGAAGCCCCACCACTCGCCCGTCCACGCCTCGACCCACGCATGGCTCTCGCCGACGACCTTCTCGCCCACTGCCGCGTCCGGCTTGGTGTGCAGGTAGCCCGACACGTAGCGGCTCGGGACACCGACCGCGCGCAGCATGGCCAGGGTCAGGTGTGCGTAGTCCTGGCACACCCCCTCACCGGCCTGCCAGGCGTCGACAGCCGACGAGTGCACGCCAGTGGTGCCGCGCTGGTACTTCAGCGTGTCGTGGACCCACTTGGACACCGCCAGCACTGTCTCCTCCGGCGAGCGGCCCTTCCGCAACGAGCGGGCGACCGCGGACAGCTCCCGGTGCTTCGGCACGTAGGCGGTCCACTCGAGGAACTCGGCGTACGTGTCCAGGACCTCAGGTGCCTTGAGCTGCACCCAGGTGACCTCAGCGGACGGCTGCTTCTGGTCGCTCGTCTCGACGACAGAGGCTGCGATCACCTTCAGCTCGGTGTGTGGGGTGTGCAGGTCGAAGGAGTTGACCTCGGTGCCCCAGTAGTCCGTGTACTTGTAGGCACGTGCCACGGGAACCGTCTCCAACCGCGCCACCATGAGGTTCTGCCGGTCGTCATGACGTGGCGTCAGCCTGGCCTCGTTGTAGGACTGCGTGACAGCCGTCGCATACCTGTAGCCCGTCGTGTGCACGACACGGAGACGCCAGTTCACAGGTTCACCTCCGTGTTGTTCCACTCGATCCACGGCACCGCGTGGAAGTACTGCCGGGACACCGCCTCGCCGACGTCGCGGACCGTCCCCTGCAGCGCCTGCAGTCTGCCGGTCAGGTTGTCCAGCAGCTCCGCCGGCTGGAGGAACTCCAGATCGCTGCGCGCCTTCCCCAGCAGCCGAGACGCTTCCGCACCCGTACCGATCCGCGCCGATGGCCCACGGTCGAGATCTTCCAGACAGGACTCCGCCTGCTGCAGCGCATGGAACACCGACCGCGGGAACAACCGGTCCAGCAGCAAGAACTGCACCACGCGGGACGCGTCGAGCGCACCGCGGTACGTCCGCAGGTACGTGTCGTGCGCACCCGCGGAACGCAGTACCGTCACCCAGCCAGGCGACGTAGGCCGGTCGCCCACACGAGACATCAGCAACCGGACAAGCATGTCCACTCGCTCCACCGACCGCCCCAGCACCAGGAACCGCCAGCCGTCGTCGCGGCTCATCGTGGAGTCGGCCAGCCCGGCGAACATCGCGGCCCGGTCCTCCACGAACGTGAAGAACTCGTGCGGCCCCACCCGGCGCGCAGCACGCTGCCGCTCGGGTACGGCGTTCCACATCGCGTTGATGCACTGCCACAGCTCACTCGACACCACCTCACGCGCGACCCGGGTGTTCTCCCGCGCGCTGGCGATCGAGGACACGATCGACCCGGTCTCCGGGGACATCGCGACCAGCTCGGTCAGACCCCACACGTCCAGTTCGCTGCCGTCGGGCGGAGTGATGCCGAGGACCGAGAGCAGCCGGCGGCTGGCCGTGTCGGCGTCGACGGTGGCGTCCTCGAGCAGTTGGTGCACCGAGACATCGAGGATCCGCGCGGTGTCGTCCGCGCGTTCGACGTACCGGCCGATCCAGTACAGCGACTCGGCGTTGCGTGCGAGCATCGTCAGCACCTCCCCATCACTGTTGCTGCTGCTGTTGGGCGACGTTCAGCTCAGGACCTTGCTCCGGCGTACTGTCCGACTTCAGAGCAGGCGTCCCCAGTCCGGGTCCACGCAGCTCCGCGTCCTCACCGGACGCTCTGGGCGCCAGCACCCACGTGTCCTTGGACCCGCCGCCCTGTGACGAGTTGACGATCAGACTGCCTTCGGGAATCGCCACCCTGGTCAGTCCACCTGGCAGAACGAACACGTCCTCGCCGTCGTTGACCGCGAACGGTCGCAGGTCGACGTGTCGCGGCTGGAGCCGTTCGCCCACCTTCGTCGGGACGGTGGACAGCTGTACGACGGGTTGCGCGATCCAGCCGCGTGGGTTGGCTCTGATGCGCCGGCGTTGCGCCTGGAGCTCCTTGGGCGACGCATCGGGTCCGAACACGATGCCGTACCCACCAGAACCCTCCACTGGCTTCGTGACCAGCTCGTCCAGACGGTCCAGTACTTCCGCCTGCTCTGCGGGCAGCCAGCACCGGTACGTGTCGACGTTCGGCAGCAGCGGCGTCTCACCGAGGTAGTACTTGAGGATCTCCGGCAGGTACGTGTAGATCAGCTTGTCGTCGCCGACACCGTTGCCGATGGCATTGGCGATCACCACGTTCCCAGCGCGCGCCGCGTTCACCAGACCGGCCACACCGAGCACGGAGTCCGGGACGAACTGCACAGGGTCCAGGAACTCGTCATCGATCCGCCGGTAGATCACGTCGACCCGCTGCTCGCCTTCGGTCGTCCGCAGGTAGATGACGTTGTTGCGGGCCAGCAGGTCCCGGCCCTCGACCAGCTCCACCCCCATCTGGCGCGCCAGCAGCGAGTGCTCGAAGTACGCCGAGTTGTAGACGCCTGGTGTCAGTACGACGACGTTCGGATCGGTCACGCCGGGAGCCGCGGCCCGCAGCGAGCGGAGCAGGTGGACGGCGTAGTCACCGACCGCGCGGACCCGGTGCTTGGCGAACAGGTCCGGGAACACCCGCGCCATCGTCCGGCGGTTCTCCATCACGTACGAAACCCCGGACGGGCTCCGCAGGTTGTCCTCGAGAACCCGGAAGTCGCCCTGCTCGTCACGCACAACGTCGATGCCTGCCACATGGATACGGACACCGTTCGGCGGTGCGATACCAGCTGCCTGCCGGTGGAAGTGCTCACAGGAGGTGATCAGCCGACGCGGCAGTACGCCGTCCGCAACGATCTGCTGCTCGCCATAGATGTCGGCCAGGAACGCCTCCAGGGCCCGCACCCGCTGTACGACACCACGCTCCAGCCGCGACCACTCCGACGCCGTGATCACCCGCGGCACCAGATCCAGCGGGAACGGCCGCTCCTCCCCCGACAGGCTGAACGTGATCCCCTGGTCGACCAGCGCCCGGTCGAGCGCCTCCGACCGGGTGGTCAGATCCGCCGGCCGCAACGGCACCAGCGAATCGTGCAGCCGCTTGTACGCCGTACGCACACCGTCGACCGGATCGAACATCTCGTCGTACGCCCCGGCATGCGGGCGACGCGGGTCCAGGTAGCCGTCGAACAACGGGCGGGAGGATTGGGAGCTCATCCACGTCCTCGCTTCGCTCCGGGCGCGGATGAGGCACGTAGGGCGCTGTGTTGTCCGATGAACTCGCTTCGCTCGCTCATTTGCAGATCTTCACCCACGCAGCCCGCACTCGCACCCCGAAAGGGCCGAGTTCTTCCGCACGTAACATTGCGCCCAGTAGACCTACCCGTGGAGGACCTGATGTCCGATCGTCTGTCCGTTGGCGACACCGCACCCGATTTCACCCTGCCCGATGCCGACGGCAACGAGGTGGCGCTGGCGGACCTCCGCGGAAAGAACGTGATCGTCTACTTCTACCCGGCCGCGATGACCCCGGGCTGTACCAAGCAGGCCTGCGACTTCCGCGACTCCCTCGACTCACTCCAGGCCGCCGGGTACGCCGTACTCGGGATCTCCCCCGACAAGCCGGCCAAGCTGGCGAAGTTCCGGGAGCGCGACGGCGTGACGTTCCCGCTGCTCAGCGACCCGGACAAAGAGGTGCTGCAGGCGTACGGCGCGTTCGGCGAGAAGACCATGTACGGGAAGAAGGTGACCGGCGTGATCCGCTCCACGTTCGTCGTCGACCCGGACGGGAAGGTCGCGGTCGCGCAGTACAACGTGAAGGCGACCGGCCACGTCGCGAAGCTGCGCCGCGACCTGGGCCTGTGAACCGAGGTTGTGAAAAGGCACCCCCGCCACAGGCGTTTCCGGAGGGAAACCTTCGACCGTTTCATGACCCCGGTCCATGGAACGGTCGTTTGAAGCAAACTACCGCTGTGATTTGGGTCACACCAACATCTCAGCGGACCGCAGCGGAGTCGGCACTCTCGGTGAGTTTTTAAGCGTTCCTGTGAAAGAGCCGTACTCCGGGGACGGTTCCGGTTCAGCGACGGGTGTGTCACGACCATTGGCGGACTTCGCCGGGACGTGCGGAAACCGGGTAATCTGCGCGCGCAGTCTGCCTCTGGGAGGGAGGGACCTGCCGCGATGGGAAAACATTCCTCTGCGGTGACGCGAAGTAACACCAACCGTCGCTCGGTGTACATCACCGCGGTCGGACTACTGGTGCTGTCGTTGGGCGCCGTCTTCGTAGTCCGGTCCTTCGGGTCCGAGGCAGGCGCCGACGGGTTCCTCGGCGGCGGCAAGGCCTGCGCCGACCCGACACAGGTCCAGCTGGCCACGACGCCCGAGATGCAGGCCCCACTCGAAGCCGCGGCCAAGTCGCTGGCGGCCAAGGGCGGCAAGGACGGCACGCCGTGCGTGCAGGTCACCATCACCGCGGCGCCGTCGGCACAGATCGCGCGGGACGTCGCGCGCGGCAGCGACAACCGGCCCGACCTGTGGGTTCCGGACTCGTCGCTGTGGGTCGCCCAGGCCGACGACGGCCAGAGCGTCCCGAGCATCGCCGTCGCCTCCATCGCGACGACGCCGATGGTCATCGTCAGCCGGCGCGAGAACTTCGCCGACACCTCGTCTTGGCTCCGCATCATGGCCGCCAACGACCCGGCCCTGCTCGACCCGCTGAGCACCTCGCCCGGCGCGCTCACGTTGCTGGCGGTGCAGAGCGAGCGGCAGAAGACCTCGGCGTCCGACGGTCAGGTCTCGCAGTTGGTCGTCCCGCTGGCCCAGAAGCTCGGGTCGATGGCCAGGCCGTACACGGACGTCAACGCGCTGTTCGGCCGCGCGGACCAGGACGGCAGCAAGATCGTCGTACCGGCGACCGAGCAGAGCTTCGTGAAGTACCAGGAGGCGCACCCCGAGGCCCAGCTCCGGGCGATCCAGCCGGACACCGGGACGCTCTCCCTGGACTACCCGATCGTGGTCACGGCGAAGTCCGACACCGACGCGGTGAACGACGCCGCCCAGGCGCTGGCCACCGAACTGCTGACCGACGGCGCCACGCAGGCCCGTGACCAGGCAGGCTTCCGGGACACCACGATGAGCCCGCTCGGCGGCGGTCGGGGCGTCGGCGACGTGAACCAGCTGCCCAAGCCGACCAGTGAGGCGATCGACACCACCCTGCAGAACTGGACCCGGCTGTCGCTGTCCACGCACTCGCTGGCGGTCATCGACATCTCCGGCTCGATGGCGGAGAAGGTCGGCACCAAGACCCGGATGCAGCTCACGATCGAGGCGGCCGTCGGCGGTCTCAGCCTGTTCCCGGACAGCGCGGAACTCGGCCTGTGGACGTTCTCTACGACCATCGGCCAGGACAAGGCCGACTACAAGCCGCTGGTGCCGATCGCGCCGCTGTCCAAGCGGCAGCGCGGCAAGATCGTCGACCAGCTGAAGATCCAGCACCCGATCCCGAACGGCGGCACCGGCCTGTACGACACCGCGATCGCCGCGGTCCGGCAGGTCCGGCAGGAGTACAAGTCGAACGCGGTCAACACGGTCCTGCTCTTCACCGACGGCAAGAACGACGATCCCGGCAGCCCGACCCTCGCCCAGGCCGTCCAGGCGCTCAAGGCCCAGCAGGACCCGTCCCGCCCGGTCCGCATCATCGCCCTGGGCATGGGCCCCGAAGCGAACGCCGACGAGCTCAGCGCCCTCGCCGGAGCCACCGGCGGCGCGGCGTACGTGGCCCGCAACCCCGGCGACCTGAAGAACGTCTTCATCGACGCCCTCCAGAGCCGCTGACCCCACCGAAGGCCGACGCCTCCCCTAGGATGTCTACCCAGGGGAGGCACCAGCCCTCCTCAGCCAGAGTGGTGGAACGGCAGACACACCGGCTTTAGGTGCCGGCGCCTTCGGGTGTGCGGGTTCAACTCCCGTCTCTGGCACAGACTGTTGGACCTCCGGGTTGCAGGCCGTCGCGCGTTAGATGCGGACGGTGCCTGTGGTGCCGTTGAGGGTGGTTGGGGTGTTGGTGGGGATTTGGGTTGTGGCTGCGGGGACGGCAAGCACTGCGGGGATGCCTTGTTCTCGGGCGACTATGGCGGCGTGGGAGAGGATGCCGCCTTGTTCTGTGATTACGCCGGCTGCGATGGACAGGAGTGGGGTCCAGGCTGGGTCGGTGTGGGGGCAGATGAGAATGTCGCCGGGGCGGACCTGGGGGAAGTCGGCTGGGCCGCGGACGACTTTGGCGGGGCCGGTTGCGGTGCCATGGCTGCCGGGGATGCCGGTCAGCAGTCGGTTGCTGCCTCGGTCGCCTGTCAGGGGCGCGGGGGGTGGTTGGGCTGTGATGGGGCGGGACTGGAGGAGCCACGGGGTGTCGGCGGTCAGGGACCATTCGATGTCCTGAGGGCGGCCCAGGAGCCTGGTGACTGATTGGGCTAGCGCTGCTAGTTGTGCGGCGGTGGTGTCGGTGAGGGTCGGCGTACGGCGTTGGGGGGTGGGGACCTGGCGGATGGTCAGTGACAAGCCTCGGCGGTCCAAGGACGTGAGTTTGTCGGCGATCGTGCGGGTGACCGTGCCGCCTGCGGTGACCTGGTAGCGGTCGGGGGTCACGCGACCTTCGACGATGCTTGGGCCCAGACCCCAGGAAGACTCGATCAGCGTGGAGCCGTTGGTGTCGGTGAACATTACGCCGGAGACGTCCGCGTCCACGTGGCGCTGGATGATCACGGCCATCGCCGGGGGCTCGGAGCCGTCGCGGTAGGCCGTTGCGCGCGGGGACCACACGGACGCCCAGCAGGCGTGTACGGCGTCAACTACGGCAGCGATCCCTTGTACGCCGAGGAAGCTGTCGTGCTGCCCCGCCGCCGAGGCCAGTGCGGTGTCCTCGTTCGCGGCCGACGATCGGACCGCGACCGGAGGATCCCCCACGCTCGCAAGCCACCGCGAGATCCCGTCGACAGGTAGCTCAGCACCAGCGGCATCGGACGGGATGACGACGCCTTCGGGGACTGGGAGGCCGGCTTGGAGGAGGGTGGCGAGGGTGGCTGCTTTGGGGCTGCAGCGGTCGGGGGTGGCGTCGGCCAGCGGCACCAGCATGCAGAGGCTCCCATCAACGAAACGTTGACAACGGAATGTTGACAACGTTCTGTTGATAATCCACTGTAGGCGGATGCGAAGCAAGCAGGACGCAGACCAGGAACAGGCCGAACGCCAGCGCGAAGCCCGGGAGCAACTGCTCGACTTGGGCGCGAAGGACCTCCCGGCTCGACCGTGGCGACCAGCGCCGATCCCCTTGTCCGCGGTGGATTTCACGCAGTTCGCGGCCTGGCGGGCCGCCGACCTGAGCAACGACGACCTGCTAGCGGCGCTAGCGCTGTTGCCGGCGGCCCGGGCGGAGGTCGACGAGGTCGAGGCCGGCCTGCTGTTCATGGCCAGGAGTGCGGGGCTGACCTGGGCGGAGATGGCGGACGCGATGGGGTTCAGCTCGCCGCAGGCCTGTCAGCAGCGGTTCAACCGGCTGACCGCACGGCAGGATTCATGAGGCTCCTGGTGCTGCACGCGGTCCGGCTGCTCGGGTTCGCGGACACGCCAGCGATCGCACGACGTTTCGAGCTCCAGGACGTCGAGGACGAGCTGAAGGATGCCGAGGCGCGCGGGTGGGCGACGTACAGCAGCTTCGCGGGTACGTCGGGCTGGTCGCTCACCGAAGCAGGTCGCACGGAGAACGAGCGCCTGCTCAAGGCCGAGCTGACCGACCCCGAACCCATCCGCCAGGTGTACGACGAGTTCCTGCCGCTGAACGGCATGCTCCAGCAGGCCTGCACCGACTGGCAACTGCGGCCAAAGAACGGAGATCCGTTGGCGGCAAATGATCACACCGACGCAGCCTGGGATGCCGGGGTGCTGCACGAGCTCAAGGTGATCGACGGAGCACTCGGCAGCATCGTGCGGCGGTTGAGAGAGGTGCTGCCGCGGTTCAGCGGCTACGACAAGCGCTTCTCACAGGCGTTGGCACGAGCGAACGCGGGTGACGTCGCCTGGGTCGATCGCAGCGACGTCGACTCCTGCCACCGCGTCTGGTTCGAGCTCCACGAGGACCTCCTCGCCACCCTCAACCTCCACCGCGGCGACTAACCCTTGTGCGCGGCGTGATTGGGGAGAGCCGGAAATCCGGCTCTTATGACGGATGAGTGGGCCGCCGATCGGTCGTGTCGTCCCGCGGGCCGTGGCTCGCGCCGGCCTCTGCGAGGGTGCCGATTCCGCCGCCTCCTCCACGCGACGTCCGAGTGGGCGCCGCTCCCGGCTTCGCGTCCACCGCGACGTCTGAGTGGTTGGGCACGCGTGGCGTCGAGCAAGACTGAGCTGACTGGGGAGGATTTGAGACAGGAACTTGTGGCTGCGGACAGGAACTGGTGACAGGCGACAGGCAATAACCTGTTCAAGCGCCCGCGAGCCCGGACCCCACCCCCACGCACCACTCACCGCCCACACAGCGAACCCCGGTCGGCCCCGCGGGGTGGGGCAGGGCGGCTGGTGCGGCGGATTCTGTGCAGGCCGACAGTACGTATACGTCCACTGTCCGGCGATTCGGCCTGCCGCCCGGTGCGGGGTGGCGGGTAGTAGACGTATACGTACTGTCGAGCTGCCGCTTCCCAGTCGACGGCTACCCGTGAGCGCGGTCAGCCGGTTGCCGGGGGAACCGACACCTTCCGGGTACTGGGAACAGGCAATAGCAGGTGCAAGCCCACCAGAACCTGTCACACCGCCCCCGCAGTTCACCCACACAGGAGACAGGAGAGCCGTTCCTTTCCAGATCGGGCAGGTGACTCTCCCCAGATCAACGTGCACCCTCGTGCGAGGGCGGCATGATCTAGTTGCCGATGGCATCCAAGTAGGCCGCACCGCGTGGCGTCAGCCGGTACCCGACCTCGAGGCTGTAGGTGAGCCCCAGGTTCTTCAGCTTCCGTACGTCGAGTTTGAACGGCGCCGTCTCGCGCCCGACGGACGCGGCCAGGTCCGCCGCCCGGGTGGCCGGCGTGGAGGCGATCAACCGCAGCGTCTCCAGAGTCCAGGGACCGTGGTTGCTGAGCTCGTCGAACCGCTCCAGTCGCTCCCGGAGGTCGGCCACATCAGCCGCCGACAGCGACGACTGCGCGGCCAGTTCCTCCCGGGGATCCGGGCCCTCGACCAGATGGAAGCGGATCAGGAACGTCGGCAACGTGTCGTCGCCGCGCAGCCTGCGCCGCACGTCCTTCGCGTTCTGGCGGTCGGCGAGCGCCACGTCCGGGTCGTTGTCGGCGATCAGCTCCGGGTTCACCTCGCGGATGCTGTCGATCTCGATCCGGCCCGCGTTCGTCCGGTAGATCCGCCCCTCGACCACCCGCGGCTCGGCCCACCGCCGGTACGCGACAGTGATCTGCCCGCTCGCCACGCCGTCCTTGTCCGATCCAGCGAACAACATCCCTAGCTCCCCAACGCCTTCGCCACGATCGGGGCCAGTTCGCGCAACGCCTTGCCGCGGTGGCTGATCGCGTCCTTCTCCTCGACCGACAGCTCGGCCGTCGTCCGGTCGTACCCCTCGGCCTGGAACAGTACGTCGTACCCGAACCCGCCGGTGCCGCGCAGCGAGCGGATCACCGACCCGCGCATCTCGCCGAGCACCATCTCGTCCGGGCCGTCCGGCCGGACAAAAGCGACCGCGGCGACGAACGACGCGCCGCGACGCTCGTCCGGCACGTCCTCCAACTGCCCGAGCAGCAGCAGGTTGTTCGCATGATTGTCTTTCGCGGGGCCCGACCACCGCGCCGACAGGACGCCGGGCATCCCGTTCAGCGCGTCCACGCAGATCCCGCTGTCGTCGGCGATCGACGGCAGCCCGGTCGCGGCGAGCGCGGCGCGCGCCTTGAGCAGCGCGTTCCCCTCGAACGTCGGCTCGGTCTCGGGAGGTTCGTCGTACGGCGGCACGTCGCCGAGCCCGAGCACCTCGATCCCGGGCACGATCGGCGTCAGGATCCGGCGCAACTCCTCGAGCTTCTTCTTGTTGTTCGAGGCAAGCAGTACCCGCGTCACGCGAGGGCCTCCTGCTGGATCTTGGCCAGGTCGGCGCAGCCCGAAAGACCCAGTGAGAGCAGGCTGTCCAGCTCGGCGCGGTCGAACGGCGCGCCCTCCGCCGTACCCTGCACCTCGATGAACTTGCCGTCGCCGGTGATCACCAGGTTCATGTCGGTCTCGGCGCGGACGTCCTCCTCGTAGCAGAGGTCCAGCATCGGCACCGAGTCGATGATGCCGACGGACACCGCGGACACCGTCCCGGTCAGCGGCTCGCTCTTCAGCAGCTTCCGGTCCCGCAGGTACGACACCGCGTCCGCGAGCGCGACGTACGCACCGGTGATCGCCGCGGTCCGGGTGCCGCCGTCGGCCTGCAGTACGTCGCAGTCGAGCAGGATGGTGTTCTCGCCGAGCGCCTTGTAGTCGATCACAGCTCGCAGCGAGCGGCCGATCAGCCGGGAGATCTCGTGGGTGCGGCCACCGATCTTGCCCTTCACCGACTCGCGGTCCGACCGGGTGTTGGTGGCCCGCGGGAGCATCGCGTACTCCGCGCTCACCCAACCGAGGCCGGAGCCCTTGCGCCAGCGCGGCACGCCCTCGGTCACACTCGCCGCGCACAGCACCCGGGTGCGCCCGAACTCGACCAGCACCGAGCCCTCGGCGTGGTCGAGCCAGTTCCGGGTCACCGTCACGGGTCGGAGCTGGTCAGCATTACGTCCGTCAATCCGAGCCATACCCAAGACCCTAGTCGCAGTTGCTTACGTCCGAAGAACTGGCGGGAGCTCCGCTCGCTTCTTCGGACGCAAGCGCATCCCCTCGCCGGACGGGAGGGACTGCGTCAGTGCCATCCGGGCCGCCCACGGCAGCAGGTCGTTCGCCCGGCGGCCGACCCACGGAACCCCTTCCCGGACCAGCCACGCCGCGTCCGCCCACTTGCTCGGCGGCCGATAGGCACAGTCCAGCTCGGGCCGTACGTCGATGCGCAGCCCGCGGACCGCCAGCTCGTCCGCGAACGCCCGGGCGAGCTTGCGATGCCCGCGCTCCGCCGGGTGCAGCCGGTCGACGCTCCAGAAGTCCCGCCGGTACACCTCCGGGTAGTCGGCCATGTCCAGCCGGATCCCGCCGAACCTGGCGTGCAGGTCGTCGAACGCGACGTTGACCTGCTCGATCCGGTGCCACAGCGGCCGCCGCAGCCACCGCGGCAGGCCGAACACCTGGCCGTGGTCGTGGAACCGGACGGTCAGCAGCAGCGCACCGCGGGCGGTCAGCTGCTCCGCGCACAGCTGCAGGTGCTCCCGGATCCGGCCGGCGTCGAAGGTGGACCGCAGCGTGTCGTTGACGCCGACGATCAGTGAGGCGAGGTCGATCGGACCGTCCCCGGTGGAGGGCAGTTGCTCGGTCGCGACGACGGGCACGGTGGCGCCGCTGGTCGCGAAGTTGGAGAACGTCACACGGTGGGTGCTGGCCAGGGAGTCGGCGAGCAGCGAGGCCCAGCCCCGCCACCCCTCCCCCGGGCGCGCACCGGCACCGGACAGGTCGGTCGTACTGCTGCCGTTCATCGGGTCCCCGACCCCTACTGTGGTCGAGTCCCCCAGTGCCACGTAGTGGAGGCTCACATTCCGCCATGGTGACGGCACGGAGCGAGACGTCGATGTGCGGCGGGTGACGGGCAGCCCAATTCCAACTGGAGGATCGGTGATTGCTTGCCAGAATTGCTCGGAGTTAGGCTGTTGCAAACAACTATGTGCAGGAGTTGCCTGGTATGACTGATCTTCGGTTTGGCGTGGTGGGGCTCGGAGCGCGCAGCCGCATCGCGCAGTACGCGCACCGTCCCGGCGAGGGCTCGGAAGTCGTCGCGGTCTGCGACCCGGTCGCGGGGCAGCGGGACCTCGCACTGGAGCTGTACCCCGACGCCACGGCGTATGCCGACCACTCCGAACTGCTGGACCAGAAGCTCGACGGCGTGTTCCTGACCACGCCCGACGACCTGCACGAGGGTCCGGCGATCGACTTCCTCCAGGCCGGGGTCTCGGTGTTCGTGGAGAAGCCGCTGGCGATCACCACCGAGGGCAGTGACCGGGTCCTGCAGGCGGCGTACGACTCCGGCGCCCGGCTGTACGTCGGTCACAACATGCGCCACATGCCCGTCGTACTGACGATGCGCCAGCTGATCCAGGACGGCGCGATCGGCGACGTGAAGGCCATCTGGTGCCGGCACTTCGTCGGCCACGGCGGCGACTTCTACTTCAAGGACTGGCACGCGGACCGCACCCGCACCACCGGTCTGCTGCTGCAGAAGGGCGCCCACGACATCGACGTGATGCACTGGCTGGCCGGCGGCTACACGACCCGGGTGAACGCGATGGGCGCGCTCACGCTGTACGGCGGGATCACCCACCGGATGGACCGCACCGGCCAGCGATTCAAGGACTTCGTGTCCAATGACAACTGGCCGCCGCTGGAGCAGAAGGGCCTGGCACCGGTGATGGACGTCGAGGACCTGTCGATGGCGAACCTGCTGCTCGACAACGGGGTCTTCCTCACCTACGAGCAGTGCCACTACACCCCGGACTACTGGCGCAACTACACCGTGATCGGCACCCACGGCCGGCTCGAGAACTTCGGTGACACCGCGGGCGGCGTGGTCAAGGTGTGGAACAGCCGCCGCTCCGGGTACCGCGAGGACGCCGACCAGGTCGTCGAGATCGCCGGCGAGACCGAGCACCACGGCGGCGCCGACCCACACCTGGTCGCCGAGTTCGTGAACTTCGTGCGCGACGGCGGCGCGACCCTCACCTCCCCGATCGCGGCCCGTGCCGCGGTCGCAGCGGGTTACGCCGCCACCCAGTCCCTGCGCGCGAACGGCGTACCGCAGGACGTCCCGGCCCTGGACCCGGCCCTGGTCAGCTATTTCGACAACGGGCAGACGCGCTGACAGTGCTACGCTTTTCGACGTGACCAGGTACGCCGCGATGCGAATGCTGAGCCCTCGATACGGGAGGACTTCAGCGGCGTAGGCACGTGTGCTTGCAGCGAGAGGCCCCCGATGTCGGGGGCCTCTTTCGTTTCCCCAGCTGCTGCCACCACCCTGGAGTGCCACATGATCACGTACATCACCGACTGTCACGACGGTAACGCCCGCGCCAGACTCAGCATCCGGATCGGCACCCTGTTCGGCCAGGCGCCGACGATCGTCGCCGCCGACGGACCCGATCCGGAGTCGTTCGCCGCGCTCACCCTCCTGGACTGCCTGCAGGCGCTGGACCTGCTGGGCGAGGAGGGCCACCCGACCATCACCCTGCTCAACATCGCGCCCCGCGACGGCGTCTGGCCGAACGGCGTCCCGTTCTGCTTCTTCCGGTACGGCAAACACCTGGTCGCGAGCACCTTCAACACCCGCGTGCTTTCCCTGGTACGGCGGGAGCTCGGCATCGACCACGTCTACGTCACCGATATCCGCGAGGCGGTCACCGCCGCCGGGTTCGCGCCGGGCGAGGTCGAGAAGATCGCCGGCACGCAGTTCCGCAGCCTGTGGTACCTGCCGCTGCTCGCGAAATGGGTCGCCGACGGCCGCGCCGTACCGGCGACCCAGACCGCCGTCCCCGAACCGCTCGACGACGAGCCGGTCGTCGCCGTGGTCGACAACTTCGGCAACTGCAAGCTCGACCAGCGCCTCGACCTCGTCCCCGGTACGACGCTACCCGTTGCCCAGCGCAACGATGACGGCAGTACCACGATCGTCGACGTCACCTGCTACCCGCATCTGACCGCCGTACCGCGGAACGCACCGGGCATCGTTCCCGGCAGCTCCGGCACCGGCTTCACCGAACTCGTCATCCGCGGCGGATCGGCGGCCGGAGCCTTCGGCCTGCAACCCGGCGACACCCTGCTGGAGCGAGCCGCCGAGAAGGTCGCGTAACGGTCGGTGGGCTCGCCTACGGTTCCATCGGAAGTCCGGCGGCGAGCTGGTCGAACGCCTGGTCCAGAATCTCGAGGTACTGCGGGAGAGGGGCGCCGATCGCGGTTTGGTACGTCGCCAGGACGACGCCGACGACCGCTCCGGCCCAGGCGCGGACCGCGAAGTCGTCGGTGGGCCGGCTGGTGCGTTCGGCGGCGAGGGTCGCGAGGAGTTCGATGCCCTCGTACAACTGGTCGAGCATCCGGACGCGGAGCTCGGGGGCGTTCATCACCAGGCGCTGGCGTTCGGATTCCAGCTCCCACTCCTCCGCGGTCAACGCGTCCATGCCCTGACGGATCGCCGCCCGGAGCGCCTCGGTCGGGTGCAGCTCGGGCGGCTGGCCGCGGAACAGTTCGATCATCACCGGGTCGAGCCGGTCGAGGACGACGGTGTCCTCCTTGGTCGGGAAGTACCGGAAGAAGGTCGCCGGCGACACCTCGGCCGCGGCGGCGATCTCCTGGACCGTGGTCTCGGCGTACCCCTGGTCCCGGAAGAGCCGCAGCGCGTGCTCCTGGATCGCCGCCCTGGTCTTCGCCTTCTTCCGCTCCCGCAGACCGCTCATACCTTGATTGTCGCAAGCTCCGGTGTGGTTGCCGGGGTACGACGGGGCAGGAACGCCAGCGCGAGCACGATGGACACCACCGCGAGGCCGCTGCACGCCCACAGCGTCACGTCCATGCCGTCGACGAACGCCGCGCGGGCCGACCGGGTCAGCTCGGGCGAACCGATCGCGACCGCCGCCGAGGCACTGTCCCGGGCGGCCTGGGCGGCTGCCGGTGGAAGACCCGTGACGTCCAGGTGGTTGCGGTACGCCGCGTTGAGCACCGTGCCGAGGATCGCGACGCCGAGCGTGCCGCCGACCTGGCGTGACGCCTGGATCAGCGCGGATCCGGAGCCGCTCCGGTCGAGGGGCAGCGCGGCGAGGGCGAGCCCGTTCATCGGCGGCAGAGTGAAGCCGATGCTGACCCCCACCAGGCTGACCCAGATCGCGGTGAACCCGTAGCCGTCGCCGACCTTCGTGAACGCCCCGAGTGCCAGCCCGACGAGCATCAACGAGAACCCGATCACCACCGAGACCCGCGCCCCGGCCGTCTCGACCAGCCGCTCGGCGACCTTCGCGCCGATCAGCATCCCGCCGATGATCGGCAGCAACCGCAGGCCGGTGTGGAACGCGTCCGCGCCCTGCACCGCCTGGAACAGTTGCGGCAGCACGAACAGCAGTCCCACCAGCGCGAACGAAGCCAGCGTCGCCAGCACCGTGCCCCAGGTGAAGCCGGCCGACCGGAACAAGGACAGTTCGATCAACGGATCCGCCGTACGCCGGGCCCACGCCCAGAACACGGTCAGGAAGATCACTCCGGCCGCGATCCCGCCGAGCGTCCACGCCGAGCCCCAACCGTGCTCACCCGCCGCGATGAACCCGTACGTCAGGCAGACCAGCCCGGCCGCCGTCAGCAAGATGCCCGGTACGTCGATCCGCCGCGACCGGTGCCCACTGGTCGACGGGATCAGTAGTGCCACTGCAACTAGTCCGATGGCTACCAGTGGCAAGTTGATCAGGAAGATCGAACCCCAGCGGTAGTGGTCGAGCAGCCAGCCGCCGAGGACCGGGCCGAGGGGGATGCCGAGCGAGTTCGCCATCAGCCAGATCGTCATCGCGCGCTGCCGTTCCTCCGGCGCGAACAACAGGTTGAGGAGCGACATCGACAGCGGGATCAGGAACGCCGACCCGATCCCCAGCGCCGCGCGACCCGCGATCAACTGACCGGGCGAGTCCGCGAACGCGCACGCCGCCGACGCCAGCCCGAACACCACCAGCGCCGCGAGCATCAGCCGCTTCGGCCCGAACCGGTCCCCCAGCAGTCCCGCCGGCAGCAGCAGCGACGCGAGCACCAGCGTGTAGGCGTTCGCGAACCACTGCAGTTGACTTGTCGACGCCTGCAGATCGGTCGCCAGCGTCGGCAGCGCGACGTTGAGCACGGTCAGATCCAGCCCGATCACGATCAGGCTGAGCGACATCGCCGCCAGGGCCCACCACCGCCGCGGATCCAGCATGACAAACACCTTTCTGAGATCAACTCTAATTTGAGAGTAGATCTCAGAATCGCGATCTGTCTACCGCACGGTGCCGCGCAACACCTCCCGGAAGAGCTCCGGCTGCTCGCGCCACGGAGAGTGCCCAGCGCCCGGGATCAGGTGGAAGGTGTGATTCGGGGTGTGGGCGGCGAGGTCGCGGACGGCGAACGCGGGACGGGGGTCGCCGGCGCCGTGGATGAACGTCACCGGGGCCTGGATCGACGCGGCCCGGGACGTCACCTCGGTCGCCGTCCAGCTGTTCATGTCCGCGGCGAGCGCACGGTTGGCGGCGAAGTTGATCGGCAGGTCGACAGACGCGCTCTCGTACGCCCACTCCATCGCCCGCTCCCGGTCGGCGTGATCGGGAAACCACGACAGCACCCGGAACTCGATCTCCTCGGCCGGCGTGCGCGGGCGGCCCGAGAGGCCCTCGAGCCGGTCCTGCTGATCGGGGGTCATCCGGCGCGCCCGTTCCGCGGCGTCATGCGGACGCCAGTCGCCGATGCCGACACCGCCGACGTACACGACGCCGGCGACCTGCTCGCCGTACGCCGCGGCGTACGTCATCGCCAGCGAAGCGCCGAAGGAGTGGCCGAGTACGACGATCCGCTCATGACCGAAGTACGTGCGCAGTTCGTCGATGTCCTGCGCGAGCCGCGCCATCGTCTGCACGTCAGACGGATCGCTTCGGCCGCACCCGCGCTGGTCGAAGCGATGGACAACCGTCAGGTCGTCGAGCATTTCCGCGAAGACGGCGTAGTCGTCCCACAGACCTGGGCCGCCGTGCAGGACAACGACAGGTGGTGCGGATGTCGCCGAGCCACTGGTTGCGGTCCACAACCGAACGCCGTCAGATGTCGAAAACGGCATGCGGGGTAGCGATCTCGACCGGTCCGGAGAAGGTGCGGCGGGCGTTCTCGGCCTGCGTCACGCGGTCGTACCACGGCGGGACATGAGTAATGACGAGCCGCTTCACATTGGCCTTCTTGGCATGCTCACCAGCATCAGAGGGCGTCAGGTGCAGGTCAATCGGATTGTTCGGCTCGTTGTCCGGCAGCGCGGCCTCGGACAGCAGTACGTCGGCGCCGCGAGCCAGCTCGATCAACGCGTCGTTCGGACCGGTGTCGCCGGTGTAGACCAGCGACTTGCCGCCGTGCTCGACCCGGATCGCGTACGCCGGTACCGGGTGCACCATCGGCGCGGTGCGGATCGTGAACGGCCCGACCTGCTGAACGTCCTGCCAGGCATGGAATTCCAGCTCCTCCTCCATCCCCGGATCGAGCGGCAGGTCGTAGGCCAGCGCCATTCGTCCCGCCGTACCGGGCGGACCGAACACGGGGATCCGCGGGATCGGCGCCCCCGGCGCGTAGCGCGCCGCGACGTACAACCCGCACAGATCCATGCAGTGGTCCGGATGCAGGTGGGTCAGACCGATCGCCCCGATCTCCGGGACGGCGATATGCCGTTGGAGCGAACCGAGCGCGCCACTGCCGAGGTCCAGGATCAGGTTGAACCCGTCGGCGGTGACCAGATAGCTCGAGGCGGCCGAGTCCGGCCCGGGCACAGACCCGGAACAACCGATCACGGTGAGCTTCATACCTGGAACCCTACCGGCGAGTCGACCCCCGCGCAGGACGACCGGTGGCGTCGATTCGGTTACCACACAGGCATCCGGAACGCTTCCGGTGCCTTGGACAACGGCCGGATGCGACCCAGGTCACATGTCAGCGGATCCAGGCGAACTGGTCGACCCCGGACAGCACCGGGCCGAGGAAGCGGGAACCGATCGCGGCGAATTCCGCGGGGTCGCCGGTGGTGACGAACCGGTGCGCCGGGGTCGGGAGGTCGTCGGGGCGGAGCAGGCCGGTCTTGGTCAGTACGCCGTACACGTCCTTCGCGCACTCCTCGGCGCTGCTGACCAGGGTCACGTTGTCGCCCATCACGTACGAGATGACGCCGGTGAGCAGCGGATAGTGGGTGCACCCAAGGATCAGCGTGTCCACACCGGCCTCGACCAGCGGGTCCAGATACTCGTGGGCAGCCTCGAGCAACTCCGGTCCGGACGTCACGCCGGACTCGACGAAGTCCACGAACTTCGGGCACGCCCGCGTGAACAGCTCCACCTGCGGCGCGGCCGCGAATCCGTCTTCGTAAGCAAGCGATTGCGCGGTCGCCTTCGTGCAGATCACGCCGACGCGCTGGTTCCGCGTCGCCGCCACGGCGCGCCGCGCGGCCGGCAGGATCACCTCGACGACCGGTACGTCGTACCGCTCGCGCGCGTCCCGCAGCATCGCGGCACTCGCGGAGTTGCACGCGATCACCAGCATCTTCACGCCGGCCTCGACGAGATGGTCCAGGCATTCCAGCGCGTACTCGCGGACCTCGGCGATCGGCTTCGGCCCGTACGGCTGCCGCGCGGTGTCGCCCAGATAGAGGATCGGTTCGTGCGGCAACTGATCGAGTACCGCGCGGGCGACGGTGAGTCCCCCAAAGCCTGAGTCGAAGATCCCCACCGGTGCGTCTGCCACGGGAAGAGCTTAGAGGTTCCGCCAAGAGATGACACCGTCGCGAGCGTCGTCCCGCGGAGTGCTGGGCAAGGCGGAGGAGGGAGGCAGGACGGAGTCCTGTCGACCGACGACAACGCCGCCCAGTGCCCGCGGGGCGGCGCGCAGCAGGTGGCATCTCTTGGCGGAACCTCTCAACGGGTCCGGCGGCGGGCAGATCAGAAGTGCAGCCTTACCTAACCGGCTGGAGCGACACGCCGAGGTTGTCCACATCTTTACGTTATGGAATTGCCTTTTCGCGTGATGCGCGCCACTCTGGAGCGATGTTTGTACGACCGCCCCTCGTGATGCCATGGATCTGATGCATCACCTAGCGGTGGTGATGAGTACCACCGCCGCACCAACTCCGCAGCCGGACCACGTCGCCGCCGCAGGCCAAGCGGCCAGTCAGGCAACGGAGTCCGGCAACGGCACAGCAGCCGATATCGCGTCGTCCATCGGACCGACGGGACTCCTGCTGCTGGCGCTGATGGCGATGTTCGCTGCGTACGTCGTCTCGCTGTCGCTGCACCCGAACGCCAAGTGCAACCGGTGCAAAGGTGCCGGCCGGCACCGCGGCAGCATCTTCAGTTACGCCCAACGCCCGTGCAACAGCTGCAAGGGCCGCGGCGTCCACCCCCGACTCGGCCGCAAGGTCCTGTTCAAGCAACCCTAGGAACCATGACGTAATCACCCCTGCAGGTGCCTAAGGCAACAAAGGCGCCACCTACCCCGGACCGGCCCTCCGCCCGCCGTTCCGGCTCCCCTCACTCCTGCACCGACGGGTTCAGCGTCCGGTTCGGCCGTCGAGCTGTTCGCGCAGGATGTCGGCGTGCCCCGCATGCCGGGCGGTTTCCTCGATCAGATGCACGAGCGTCCACCGCCGCGACGGCGCCGTACGCCTGCCCGGGCGCGGCCCCGGTACGGTCAGGTCGTCCCAGCCCGCGACCGCCGCGTTCGCCTCGGCCCCTGTCTGCGCGTACGCCGCGAGCACCTCCGCCGCCGTCTCGTCAGCTCCCGCGCGGAACGTCGCCTCCCAGTCCGCCACCTCATGCCCCATCAAGTGGTACCGCTCCACGGCGGTCAGATGCTTCACGAGTCCGAGCAGACTGGTCCCGGAAGGTACTCCGGGTGCGCGTACCTCGTCCTCCGGCACACCGTCGGCCTTGGCCGCGATCGACGTACGGAGGTAGTCGAGGAAGCCGACGAGTACGTCGCGTTCGCCCGGCGCGGTCGCCGGCGGTCCGGTATCACGTCTCTTCACCCGGCCAAGAATGGCGTCCGGCCGGTCCTTCCAGCACGAAATGTTGCCGGACCGGCAACGGTTCAGACGCCCTCTCAGGCCCAGAGCTGGCCTTCGAGGCGGTCCTCGGCCTCGTCGATGGTGCCTTCGTAGGCGCCCGTGGACAGGTACTTCCAGCCGCCGTCCGCGACCACGAACGCGATATCGGCCTGCTCACCGTCGCGCACGCACTTGGCCGCCTGGCCGAGCGCCGCGTGCAGGATCGCGCCGGTCGAGATCCCGGCGAAGATGCCTTCGTTGTCGAGCAGCTCGCGGACCCGGCGGACCGCGTCACGCGGACCGACCGAGAAGCGGGCGTCGATCAGCGTCTCGTCGTACAGCTCCGGGACGAAACCCTCGTCCAGGTTGCGCAGGCCGTAGACGAGTTCGCCGTACCGCGGCTCGGCGGCGACGATCCGCACCGCGGGCTTGTGCTCGCGGAAGAACCGGCCGGCGCCCATCAGCGTGCCGGTGGTGCCGAGGCCGGCGACGAAATGCGTGATCGCCGGCAGGTCCTCGAGGATCTCCCGCGCGGTGCCGTCGTAGTGCGCGAGCGCGTTCGACGGGTTGCCGTACTGGTACAGCATCACCCAGTCCGGGTGTTCCTCGGCGACCTGCTTCGCGACCCGGACCGCCTCGTTGGAACCGCCCGCGGCCGGGGAGGAGATGATCTCGACCCCCCACATCCGCAGGATCTGGCGGCGCTCCTCGGAGGTGTTCTCCGGCATCACGCAGACCATCCGGTACCCGCGGAGCTTGGCCGCCATCGCCAGCGAGATCCCGGTGTTGCCCGACGTCGGCTCGAGGATCGTGTTCCCCGGGCGCAGCCGGCCGTCCTTCTCGGCGTCCAGCAGCATCCGCAACGCGGCCCGGTCCTTGATCGACCCGGTCGGGTTGTGGTCCTCGAGCTTCGCCCACAGCCGGACGTCGGCCGACGGCGACAACCGCGGCAGCCCGACCAGCGGCGTACCGCCGACCGAGTCGAGCAGGCTGTCGAAGCGCATCGGGACTCAGCCGCCCGCGACGGCCGGGAGCACGACGACGATGTCGCCGTCCTTGACCTCGGTCTTCAGTCCGCCGGTGAACCGGACGTCCTCGTCGTTCACGTACACGTTCACGAACCGGCGCAACTCCTCCGGCTCGCCCTCCACGATGCGCTCCTTGAGGCCCGCGTGGGTCCCGTTCACGTTGTCGATGAACTCGGCCAGGGTCGCGCCGTCGCCGTTGACCGCCTTCGCGCCACCGGTGTAGGTGCGGAGGATCGTCGGCACGCGCAGCTCGATCGCCATATCAGTCTTCTCCTTCTGTTTCCTCATAAGAACCAACGACGCGTACTTCTTCTTCCGTCACCACGCCGCCGATGATCCGGTACGAGCGGAACTCGACCGGCCCGTCGTACGTCTGGGAGTGCGCGCCGCCGCGGGTGGAGACCAGCACGTAGTGCGCGTTCGGCTCCTGGGCGCGGTCGATGTCGGTCCGCGACGGGTACGCCTCGGTCGCGGTGTGCGAGTGGTAGATCACCACCGCTTCCTCGTCCCGGTCCCACATCTCGTTGTAGAGCCGCTTCCAGTCCTCGTCGTCGAACTGGTAGTACGTCGGCGACATGGCCGCGTTCAGCATCGGCACGAACCGCTCGGCCCGATCCGACCCCTCCGGCCCGATCACCACCCCGCACGCCTCATCCGGATGATCCTTCCGGGCATGCGCAACGATCGCCTCGTACGTCCCCTTCTCGATCACCAGCACGCCTCTACGGTAGTTGGCCGAAGCGCTGCATCCGGCCGACCGCACTCTGCGTCCAGATAGTGGATGGTTTCGGAGAGTAGTCAAGTGGTGATACTGAGCGAACATGAGGGGACTGCGGAAGTACTGGGGTTGGGGCCTGCTGGCCGTCATGCTGACAGCGATCTGGTCGTGGAGCCTCGGGCCTGCGGTGCTGATCGCCGGCTGGGCGCTGGTGACGGCCTATTTCCTGTTCCAGGTACCCGTGTGGTGTGGCGCCGAGGGACGGCAGGGGCCGTGCCGGAACAACTCGTCGGGGATCATGCTCGGGTGCAACCAGGTCCGTCAGCACAAGTACCAGAAGCTCAAGCTCGCGTTCGTCCCGCGCAGATGGCGTGAGCTGAACCGCGGGCTCTGGGTCAACCCGGCCAAGTGTCTGGCCAGTGCGGGAGCAGTCGTCGGCATCGTCACCGGCATCGTGTCGACGACTGTGAGCGTCGTACGCGGCTGACCTACCAGCGGTCGTGGATCTGGGGGCGGATGAGGGTGTCGTAGGTCTGCTGGACGGCGGTGAGTTGGTCGGGGGTGAGAGGGGGGAGGGTGGCGGCGGAGATGTTGCCGGCTACCTGTTGGGGGTTGCGGGCGCCGGGGATGACGACCGTGACGCCGGGCTGGTCGAGGATCCAGCGGAGGGCGAACTGGGCCATCGCGGTGCCTGCGGGGAGCCAGGGCATCAGGCGGCGGACGGCTTCCAGGCCGGTGCCGAAGTCGACGCCGGAGAAGGTCTCGCCGACGTCGAAGGCCTCGCCGTGCCGGTTGTACGTGCGGTGGTCGTCGTCGGCGAACGTGGTGTGTTCGTCGTACCTGCCCGAGAGCAGCCCGCTGGCGAGCGGGACGCGGGCGATGATGCCGACCCCGGCCGCCTGCGCGGCGGGCAGTACCTGGTCGAGCGGCTTCAGGCGCAACGCGTTCAGGATGATCTGCACCGACGCGACATTCGGCCGCGCGATCGCGGTCAGCGCCTCGGCACAGGTCTCGACACTGACGCCGTACGCCGCGATCCGCCCCTCGTCGACGAGCGTGTCCAGCGCGTCGAAGACCTCGTCGTTGGAGTACACCGGCGTCGGCGGGCAGTGCAACTGCACCAGATCGATCGTGTCGACCCCGAGGTTCTGCCGGGACCGGTCGTTCCAGGCGCGGAAGTTCGCCAGCGAGTAGTTCTCCGGCACCTGCTCGACCCGGCGCCCCATCTTGGTCGCCACGGTCAGGCCCTCGGACGACTTCAGCACCTGTCCGACGAGCCGCTCGCTGCGCCCGTCGCCGTACACATCCGCGGTGTCGATGAACGTCACGCCGCCGTCGATCGCGGCCTGCAGCACCGCGAGCGCGTCGCTCTCGTCGACCGCTCCCCAGTCGGCCCCGAGCTGCCACGCCCCGAGCCCGACCACACCAACATCCCGCCCGGTCCGCCCGAGCCGCCGCATCTCCATACGCCCAACCCTAGTGTCAGCGGATGAGCGGACCTCCAGCACTCACCAAGTCCCCCGGACGAGCCTAAGCACAGCCAGATTCAGCGTACGAACCCGCCAACAGCAACTGTTACTGAGTGGTGCACGTCCGCCCCACCGCTCAGCGCATGTTGTGGAGGAGGGCGGATTGGAGGTAGCCGAGCCAGTCGTAGAGGTCGTAGGTGAGGCGGCGGGGGTCGTCCTCAGGGAGTTTTTCCCAGGTCGAGTAGTCGTCCTCGTCCTTGATGTCGAGGCGGGTGCCGATGGCGAGGCGGAGGTCGTTCAGGGCGCGGAGCCAGGACAGCTGCTCGTCGGGCTCCAGTGCGATCTCGTCCGCGCCGGACTCCTCGAGCGCGGACAGCACCCGCTTGGCGTCGGTGACCTTGCCCTCGCGCAGCCCACGCTCGGTGAACCGGCGGAACTCGGCCGACGCCATGTCGTCCTGCTTGTACGCGTCCGGCAGCAGCCGCTGCAGCACGATGTCCTCGGGCGGCGACGTCGGCCCGTCGGAGTCCAGCAGCGCCGCGAGCGGGTCGCTCGACTCGGTGGCGCGCGGCGGCAGGCCGTCGTACAGCAGCTCGACCAGGTTGCGGAGCAGGTTCGCGAGGATGTCCGCCTCGTGCTCGGCGAAACTGACGACCACGGTCTTGCGGCGCCTGCGGAAGCGCGTCACGACTTCTCGCAGGTGGCCCACAGGCCGTAGGTGTGCATCGCTTCCACGTCGCGTTCCATCGCTTCCCGGTTGCCGTTCGAGACCGCCGACTTGCCCTCCTGGTGCACCTGCAGCATCAGCTTCTCCGCCTTCTGCTTGGAGTAGCCGAAATAGGTCTGGAAGACGAAGGTGACGTAGTCCATCAGGTTGACCGGGTCGTTCCAGACGACGGTCACCCAGGGCGGGCTCAACTCGATCGCCTCGTCGACCTCGGCGCTCTCGAGTTCGCTTGGTGCGGTGGTCACCTGTCCATTCTCTCCATCATCGGTTCGGGCTTCGCAATAGGCTGCCCCTGTGAGCCACTCGACGGCGTTATTGACCGACCATTACGAGCTGACCATGCTGCAGGCCGCGCTGGCCGACGGCACGGCGCAGCGCCGCTCGGTGTTCGAGCTGTTCGCCCGCCGGCTGCCGGACGGCCGCCGGTACGGCGTGGTCGCGGGCGTCAACCGCCTGCTGGACGCGCTCGAGCGGTTCCGGTTCGACGAGCAGACGATCGCCTTCCTGGCCGATCGCGGCGTCGTCGACCAGGCTACCCGGGACTGGCTGGCGGAGTACCGCTTCTCCGGCGACATCTCCGGGTACGCCGACGGCGAGATCTTCTTCCCCGGCTCGCCGGTGCTCGTGGTGGAGTCGTCGTTCGCCGAGGCGGTGCTGCTGGAAACCGTTTTCTTGTCGATCCTGAACCACGACTCCGCGGTCGCCTCGGCGGCGTCGCGGATGACCTGGTGGGCCGGTGGGCGGCCCTGTATCGAGATGGGCTCGCGCCGGACCCACGAGGAGGCGGCGGTCGGCGCGGCGCTGGCGGCGTACATCTCGGGGTTCAGCGCCACCTCGAGCCTGGAGGCGGCCCGCCGGTTCGGCATCCCGAGCACGGGGACGGCGGCGCACGCGTTCACGCTGCTGCACGACCGTGAGGAGGACGCGTTCCGGTCGCAGGTCGACGCGCTCGGCAAGGGTACGACGCTGCTCGTCGACACCTACGACGTCGCGAACGCGGTGCGGACCGCGATCGAGCTGACCGGCCCCGAACTGGGCGCGGTCCGGCTGGACTCCGGGGACCTGCCGTCGCTGGCCGGGCAGGTCCGGGAGCAGCTGGACTCGCTGGGCGCGACGAAGACCCGGATCATCGTGACGAGCGACCTGGACGAGTACCAGATCGCCGCGCTGGCGCCGGCGCCGGTCGACGGGTACGGCGTCGGTACGTCGCTGGTCACCGGGTCCGGGTACCCGACGTGCGGGTTCGTGTACAAGCTGGTCGCCCGGGAGGATGCGAGCGGTGAGCTGGTGCCGGTGGCGAAGAAGAGCCCGGACAAGATCTCCATCGGCGGGCGGAAGTGGGCGCTCCGGCGGCGTACCGCGGCCGGGGTCGCCGAGGTCGAGCTGATCGGTGTCGGTGAGCAGCCGGTCGACGACGGCGACGACCGGGTGCTGCTGAAGCCGCTCGTCGAGGCGGGCAAGATCGTCGGCCGGACCACGCCGGAGGAGTCGCAGGCGCACCATCAGAAGGTCCGCGACGAACTCCCCCGCTCCGCCAGCCAACTGAGCCGCGGCGAACCCGCCATCCCCACCGACTACATCGGCGACTACAACAGCCGGAAGCCGTTCCTGCCCCGGAGTCACACGTGAGCACGACGCACAACGCCGGAGAGTGGTCACCGGATGCGCCGGCTGACGAGGCCGACGTACTGATCGCGTTGCGGTTCGCGGAGCGGGCGGCGCGGAAGGCGGTGGCGGAGGAGCTGGCGGGGACCGTGCTGCACACCGGGCAGGAACTGGTGCTGGCCAAGCTCCTGCACCACGGGTCGTTGCCGGTGGCCCGTCTCGCGAAGGTCCTGGACGTCGAGGTGCCGACGGCAACCAAAACCACGCAGCGGATGGAGGCCGCCGGGCTGGTCCGCCGGGTGAAGAGCACGACCGACGCCCGCCAGGTCGGCATCGAGCTGACCGACCGCGGCGTCGAGCTCGCCCACACCGTCCAGGAGATCTACGACCGGGCGGGCCGCCGTGCGCTCGCCCAACTCAGCCCTGAAGACCGTCGCATCCTCCGCAACCTTCTCTGGACCATCACCGGCACCTTGGAAGACCTCACCCAGCTCTGACCCACCGCCGCACCACAGCCGCCGACTCCCACACATGGCGGCTCTTGTATTGGATGTGTGGGGCGAGGATGGCCAGGTCTGGGAACTGGGGACTGCTACCCATCTGAAGTAACCAGCCGACGTCCCCGATCGGCCGGCTCCGGGTATTGGGCGTGGTGCTGCCGGGGTGGGCTTGCTGCGGGTTGTGCAGGTCGACAGTACGTATACGTCCACTGTCCGGCGATCCCGCCTCCCGCCCGGCGCGAAGAGGCAGGTAGTAGACGTATACGTACTGTCGAGCTGCCGTTTCGGCGGACTGTGGCTACCCGTGAGCGCGGTCAGCCGGTTGCCGGGGTTATCCGCCTCGCGTCAGGAGGTTGGGAGGTAGGTGTCCAGGTACGGGTTGCGGAACTTGCCTGTGGGGTCGAACTTCGACGCGAGGGTGATGAAGTCCGGGACGCGTGGGTAGCGTTCGGCGAGGGTGGTGGCGTCGGCTTCGAAGACCTTGCCCCAGTGGGGTCGCGCGTCGAGCGGTGCGAGCGCGTTCTCCAGGGCGGCGACCACGGGACGGACCACTGTCTCGTCCTGGATCCAGGTGAAGTGCAGGGCGACGGTGTCCCGGCCCTGGCTCGGGCTGAGCCACAGGTCGTCGGCGGCGATCGTCCGGACCTCCGACACCTGGATCATCGGTGCGAACTGGTTGCCCAAGGCCCGCAGTACGTCGAACGCCTCGGCCGCCCGCGCACGCGGTACGAAGTACTCCGACTGCAGCTCGTCCCCGTTGCTCGGCGTGAACTCGAGCCGGAAGTGCGGCAGCCGCTCGTTCCACGGCCCAGCTACCCCGCCCTGCTGGGTCGCGTAGTCGGCCGGCATCACCTTGATCGGGTGCCGCGGCCCGTCCGCGAGCCGCGCCCCCAGCCACTCGGCCGAAGGCGCACTCAGCTCCCGCCGCTTACGCCACACCATCACGTCCGGATCCACCCAGTCGGTGAACGCGCTCACGCTGTACGCGCTGCCCATCACCTCGGCGAAGTCCGTCCCGAGCCGCTCCACCGGCAGCCCGTCGTACACCACCTGGCTGATCTGGTACGTCGGTTGTACGTCGAGCGTCAGGCTGACGGTCACGCCGAGCGCACCGAGCGAGATGACCGACCCGGCGAAGTCCTCGTCGTCCCGGGTCAACGTGACGAGCTCACCGGACGCGTCCACGAACGTGATCGCGTTGACCGCGTCCGCGAGCGGCCCGTTGGCGTCGCCGGAACCGTGCGTCCCGGTCGAGCACGCGCCGGCCACCGAGATGTGCGGCAGCGAGCCGAGGTTGTGCAACGCCAGCCCCTGAGCCTGCAGCGCGGCCGTGATCTCGCCGTACCGCAGCCCGGCCGAAACCGTGACGCCACGCTCGCCGATCTCGATCACCGAGGGCAGGTCGGCGACGCTGACCAGAGTGCCGGCGCTGTCCGCGATCCGGTTGAACGAGTGTCCAGTGCCGAGCACCCGCACCTTCTCCGACCGGCCGACGAGGTCCTGCAGTTCGGCGATCGACCGCGGCCGCTGCAGCGCGCTCGCGAAGCTGATGTTTCCCGCCCAGTTGGTCAGCGTCATGACAGGACTCTCGCACACCACCTGCCGTCGGCCTCCAGGGGTCTTGACCCTTGGAAAACAACGAAAAGTTTCGCGCTCCACCCCCGGTTCCGGGCTGCTCCGGTGGCCCGCGTTAGCGTGGCAACGACAGCGAAATCTCGACTGAGAGGAAGCTATGTCGCGCATAACACCACGCCGATGGGGCGCCGTCGCGCCCGGTCCGGCCGGCGTCCTGGCCACTGGAACCGCGGTCACTCTCGCGGTCGCGGGTACGGTGCCCGCCCAGGGCGCAACCACCTCCGCGGACAGTGCCGCTGCAACAGCGTCGGCGACGCGGAAGATCAAGTGTGACCCCAAGCCCGGCGGCAAGCCGTTCTACGACCCGCCGTCGGCATCGAAGAAGTACGACAAGCGGTTCCGGAAGAGCGCCGCGCTGCCCAAGCTGGGGTCCTGCATCCCGCAGGGCGTCGGTACCTGGTGGAACTGGTCCGGGTCGAAGAACCTGCTGCTGGTGGCCATGTACCACCCGGGCAAGCGCTCGCTCATCGTCGGTATCGACCCGGCGACCAACAAGGTCGTCGGCGACGTCTCGATCGCGTCGACGCACGCGGGCGGAATCACCACCGCGTACGGGTGGGCCTTCGTCCAGGGCAGCACGCACGGGATCCGCAAGTACAAACTGTCCACGCTGGCCAAGGCGATGAAGAAGTCCGGTACGCCGTACGTGAAGGCGACCGGTTCCGAACGGAAGGTCTACTGGGCGTCGTTCGTCACCAGCTACGGCGACTCGTTGTTCGCGGGCCGGTTCAACCCCAAGGGCCGCGGCAAGATGTACCAGTACAAGATCAAACCCAACGGCTCGCTCACCACGATCAAGAAGGCGTGGGAGATCCCGGCCAAGACCCAGGGCCTGCTGGTGACGAAGAACCACTTCATCTACAGCACGTCCTCGGGCCGCAAGTACCTGAGCAACCTGTACGTCGTACGCCGCGGGCAGCGTGATCTCGACAAGGCCAAGCTGACGTGCTTCCGGGCGCCGAGCATGTCCGAGGGGATCACCGACTTCGGCGGGTACGCGTACCTGGCCTTCGAGTCCGGTGCCTACAAGTACCGCTCCGACCCGAGGACGAAGAACGTGATCAAGAACCTGCACCGGGCGAAGATCTCGTCGCTGACCAGCCTCTTGTGAGCGGCTGACCAGCCTGTCGTGACGGCATCGGGCGTCATCAGATGGTTTGATGGCGCCCGATGGTCATCTGTTTCGGTATCGCCGGGTTCTGGTTCCTCGTCTTCGGCGTCAGCTTCCTGCGCGACCGGCGGCTGTTCAAGAACGGGATCTTCCTGGTCCTCACGCTGATGTTCGCCGGCCTCGGCGTGATCTTCGCGGTCGAGACGGTGAGTAAACCCGTGGCGGTCGCGATGGTGTGGGCGATCGTGGTCGCGATCCCGTTGACGATCGCGGTGCTCGCGGTGTTCCTGGTGATCAACGGTGTCACGATGCTGCGCCGGGAGCGCCGCCGGCTGTCCAACCTGCTGTCGCTGCTGGTCGGCCTCGGGATCATCGGCTTCGTGATCTTCAGCGTGCTGGTGCAGAAGATCGGCTGGGAACCGCTGGCCGTCGTACGGTCGGTCCTGCTCGGCGTACTGACCTACATCTCGTTCCTGTTCCTCTGCTTCCTGGTGTACGCGTTCTTCTACAGCCGGGTCCGCTCGTCGCGGAAGGTGGACTTCGTCGTCGTCCTGGGCTCGGGCCTGATGGGCTCGCGGGTCACGCCGCTGCTGGCGAGTCGGCTGGACCGCGCGCAGCAGGTGTACGAGCGCGCGCTCCGCAAGGGCCGCTCGCCGCTGCTCGTGACATCGGGCGGCCAGGGTCCGGGTGAGGACTTGCCCGAGTCGCACGCGATGGCGGCGTACCTGGTCGACCACGGCGTCCCCGACGACCAGATCCTCCGCGAGGACAGGTCGACGACCACCTGGGAGAACCTGACGTTCAGCCGGGACCTGATGGTCGAGCTGCGACCGCAGTACCGCTGCCTGATCGTCACGAACAACTTCCACGCCTTCCGCGCCGCGCTCACCGCCCGCAAGGCCAAGGTCAACGGCCAGGTGGTCGGCTCCCCGACCGCGGCGTACTACTGGCCGACGGCAACAATCCGCGAGTTCGTCGCAATCCTGGCCGGCCACCCCTACATCAACGGCGCCATCTGCCTCCTGATCGCCCTCATCACGATCCTGCCGTACTTCTGAACCTCGCCTGCCCTCTGGTGAACCGCTCACCTGCCGGGCCGGCCGACCATGCGGCGGTCGGCGATGCTCAGCGCCGGCGCGGCTGCACCAGGCCGGACTCGTATGCGGCGATCACGAGCTGGGCCCGGTCGCGGGCGTGCAGCTTGGCGAGTAGGTGGCCGATATGGGTCTTCAAGGTGCCGCGACCGACGTGCAGGTGGTCGCAGATCTCCTCGTTCGACAGTCCGCGCGCGATCAGCGACAGTACCTCCCGTTCCCGCTCGGTCACGCCGTCGAGACCGGTGAGCGGGCCCTGCCCTGGCTCGGCCAGCCGTGCGAACTCGGCGATCAGCCGGCGCGTGATCGAGGGCGCCAGCAGCCCCTCGCCGGCCGCGACGACGTTGATTGCCTGCAGCAACTCCACGGGCGGGACGTCCTTCAGCAGGAACCCGCTCGCCCCGGCCCGCAGACCGGCGTACACGGCGTCGTCGAGGTCGAACATCGTCAGGATCAGCACCTTCGTGGCGGCTGTCTCCGGCGCGGAGCAGATCCGCCGGGTCGCCTCGATCCCGTCCAGCCTGGGCATCCGGACGTCCATCAGTACGACGTCCGGCCGCTCGCGCCGCGCGAGTTCGACCGCCTCGATCCCGTCCGCCGCCTCGCCGACCGTCGTCAGCCCGGGCGTGGTGTCGATCAGCACCCGGAAGCTCCCGCGCAGCAGCGCCTGGTCGTCGGCGACCAGGACCCGGATCTCACTCATACGGCAGCCGTACGACGACCTCGAAGCCACCGCCCGCGCGCGGCCCGGCACGGTACGTACCGCCGTACACACTGACCCGCTCCCGGATCCCGATCAGGCCGTGCCCTTCGACGACCGCACCACCTTCGCCATCGTCATAGACCTCGAGCTGTACGGCGTTCGCGGCGCCGGTGATCGTGATGCGGCAACAACGGGCGCGGGAGTGTTTGGTGATGTTCGTCAGGCATTCCTGGACGATCCGGTGGACCGTGAGAGCGACGGCCTCGGGAAGCGGTTCGGGTACGTCGACCTGCAGCTCGACTGCGACGCCGGTCGACTCGACGCGCGCGACCAGCTCCGGCAGCGCGGCGAGACCCGCGGGCGGCGCGAGCTCCGCGGGCTCGTCGGAGGTCCGCAACAGCCCGAGCATGTGCCGCAGCTCGACCAGTGCGTCGCGACTCGTGGACTCGATCACCGACAACGCGTCGGACACCTCCTCGGGACGGACCCGCAGGACATGGTTCGCGACCCCGGCCTTGACCGCGATCAATCCCATGCTGTGGGCAACGATGTCGTGCAGTTCGCGGGCAATCCGCAGCCGTTCCGCGGCCACCGCCTGCTCGGCCAGCAGCTGAGCCGAGCGTGCGGCGGCAGCCCTTCGGTCCCGGACGACTTGTCCCAGCACCCAGGCGCCGTACAACGCGGCGATCCCGGTGAGCACGATCGCGGCGCGGGACTGACCGGCCGGCGCGCCGGCGACCACGGCGAGGAGCAGAACGACGAAGCCGACCGCCCCCGCGAGACTGATCAGCCGGCGGCTGGACAGCGGCCGGTGCGTTTCCCGGGTGAGTGCGACGACGTACAGCACGTACGCCGCGGCGAGCAGCGGATCGCGCAGCCCGTCCACGGCGAAGGCGACCACGGACATCACGCCCACGACGGCGAACGCGGGAACCGGCCAGACCCGCCGTACCGCGACCGGCAGCGCGAGTCCGATCGCGACGAGCGCGGGTCCATTGGACGAGGTGAGCAGGACAAGAACGGCGTACCCGACCGCCACAACGCAGTCCACGGCGATCAGCTGCCGCCGACTCAACCCGAACTCGTCCGCCACACGTCGAACCTAGCCGAGCCCACGGACCACCACCTCAGACCGGAGTCCGACGGCCCCTGGTCCGATGCGCGCCCGCTGGTGAGGTCAGCGGACGCGGACCGCGACCGACGGGCTCTTCTGGACGTTGCGGCCGTCGCTGACCTCGACGTGGTACGACACCTTTCGGCCGCTGGTCAGGCCGGAGTCGGTGATCGAGGTGACGGTCGGCTTCGTCCAGGAGTTCGACGTCCGCGACCAGCTCGCGATCCGCGTGCTGCCGCGGTACACCAGGTAGGTGAGCGTGAGGTTGTCGCGGTCGAGCACAGTCGGGACGGCGATCGTCACCTTGTTCACCCGCGCACTGGCGACCTTGGGCGCGGCCGGTCGCGCCGGCGCCGCACCACCCGGCGTGTTCGTGAACCGGGTCAGTCCCTCCTGCGGTACGCCGTTCACCTTGGTGAAGTCACCGCCTGCCCAGAGGTCGTTGCCACCGGACGCGAACGCGAGCGGACCGACGAGCGTCGTACCACCGGCCGTCGCGTTCGGGAACCACGGACCGAGCTTCCCGGTGATCGCGCTGTAGACGAGGAAGTGATGCATCCCGGTCTTGTCCGGGAACGCCCCGTCCGCGCTGCAGTCGTGCGCGTGCGACCCCTTGTACAGCCAGTTCCCGATCGCCTTGATCGCCTCGGTCGCGCCGCGGCACTTGCTCTGCCAGAGCAGCTTGCCGGTCGTCGCGTCGGCGGCGAGCACCCCGTCGTAGCAACCCACGCTGTGCGTCCCGGCGTTGGACGCGAAGACCTTGTTTCCTTGGACTTCGAGGTCCTTGACCCGGCTGTCGCACTCCTCGGACTTCGGCGGGATCGCGGCCGCGGCGGGCATCGGGCGCGCGGCGCCGGTGGCGGCGTTCACCATCGCCAGCGCGTGCACGTCGCGGCCGCCGATCCGGGTGAAGCCGCCGCCGACGAACGCACGCTTGCCGTCGGTCGACAGCTCGATCGCGTGGACGTCGTCGTTCGCGTTCGGGCTCCACGCCTGCAGTGCGCCGCTGTTCAGGCTGACCGCGGCGACCCGGCTGCGGGCGACCTTGTCCACGGATCCGAACGAGCCGCCGAGGTAGACCGTGTCGCTGGAGATCTTCAGCGCCGCGACCCGGTAGTTCACCACCGGGTCCCAGCCGGCCACCAGCTTGCCGCTGGCAACATCGAACATCGCCACCCGCGACCGCGGCACCCCGTCCACGACGGTGAAGTCGCCGCCGATCACGACCCGGCGGCCGTCCGGTGAGGTCGCGACGCTCCACACCGGGCCGTTGACCTGCGGCGCGAACCGCGTCGGTACGCCGGTGGTCCGGTCGAACACCGCGAAGTACTTCCGCGCCACGTCCCCGACCCCGCGGGCCTTCCCCGGCGGCCGGACCCGGGTGAACAGACCGCCCGCGAACACCAGGTTCCCCGCGACGGCGAGCGTGTTCACACTCGCGTTCGTCTGCCACGTCGTCTGCTGCACCGACGACAGCGCGGACCCGAACCCGCGCGGTGCGCTGCCGGTCGCGGCCCCGGTCGCCGCCCGCACTGCGGGACCGGAGGGAACCAGCGCCGCCGCACCCACAGCGGCAGCGGTGACAACAGCCAGAACGGCCTTCTTCATGAGCAAACCCCCAAGGGCCCGCTCCGGCGGGAGATGCCGACCCTATGACTTGATGACAATGCGCACGCAAACGATAACTGTCGGCACACGCAACCCGCCGCTCGGGGTCAGCGGCGACCGGGCCGGCAACCGGCCAGGGTGTGAGTGCCGGTGCCGCTCGTGTGCGGGATCAGGCCGTAGTAGATACGGGGTGCGCCGTCGAGCGTCAGCGTCGCCTTGCCGTTGGTCACAGGCAGCGTCCGCGCCTGCCCGATCGCGTCCAGCTCACGTACGGCGGAACTCGCGGCCACCGTGAGCGATGTCTTGGTCGGCCACGGGTCGACCCAGACCTCCGGCGCCGGGAAGTGCCAATCGGTGCGCTGGCCGGCCGTGTTCAGGATGTAGCCGTCGGCCCGATTCCACAGCACGACCGCCGGCCCATCCGGGGTGTCGAACCACAAGCCGGACGTCAGCGGATCCGCAAAGGTCAACTTCCCGCGGAAGGTCGCCTGGTCGAGCACCCGGGCCGCCGTCGCGTAGGCGAGCAGCGACGGCTTCGGGCTCAGATCGCGATTCATCAGGCCGAAGTGGTACTCGACATTGTCCGGATCGGCGATCTGCGGCATCCCGAGCACACTGTCGTGGAACTGGTACCAGCAGACGCACCGAATACCCTCGGCCTTGGCCAGCGCCAAACTCAGCAGGATGTTCTCCGCGGCATGGCGATAGGTGTCGTGCCACCAACTGTTGGGCTTGGTCGCCGCGTAGGCCTCCGTCAGCCAGATCTCCTTCGCACCGTGCTCCGCCATCAACGCCTTGAGCTGCATCAGCCCGCCGTAGAAGTTCCAGTAGGTGCCCACGGCACCTGTGCCCCAGTCGTCACCCGGCGGAATGTAGTCGGGCGTGAAGTTGCCGCGACCGGGGTGGTAGGCGAAGGCGTCGATCAGGTCCCATCCGCCCGCGGCGATGAAGTTCTCGACCCACGGCTTGTCCATCCCGGCCAGTCCGTTGTTCATCAGCTTCACGGTGTCCCCGGTGACGGCCCGCCGGTCGAAGACCGGCCGCATCACCTTGTCCAGATAGGCCTGTGCGGCGACCCCGGTGTTGAACGGCCGGTTCAGTTCGTTGCCCACCTCGAAGTACCCCGCACCGGCACCGGCCGCCACCGCGAGCTTGTCCGCGGCCCAGGCCGCCGCCTCGGTGTCGGTCACGGTCAACGACGGCTGCAGTTCGATGTTGTGCCGCATCCCGCGCGCGTCGAACACGGACGGTGGCAACCCGGGCCCACCGTCGTACGCGATCCGGACCAGGTTGATACCGGCTCGCTGCCAGAGATCGAGTACGGCGTCGGCGCTCGGCCGCTGGAGCCACGGGTAGTTGGCGATCCCGAACATGCTCTCCGCACCGGCCTGATAGTCGTACGTCGGCAGCACGGCGAGGTTGGTCCGCGCGAACGCCGCGTCGTCACCCGATCGCACCACGACCTCCGCCAGCGCGATCCCACTGGGCGCGCTCAGGTTGAAGGTGTGCTGCCAGGTGCCGGCCGCGGCGACACTTCCCGTCACGGTCGTCGACGCCAGGAGTACGCCGTCGAACCCGCGCATCCACAGTTCGAGCTCGACCGACTTGGCCGCGCCGCCGTTGGCCACCAGCGCGGTGAGCGCCATCGGCGCACCGACCGACTCGTACAGGTTGAAGTCGCTGTTGGTGGTGAGCTCGATCCCGAGCTCACGGCCGCGGCCGATCGTGGCGGTCGCCGACGGGCGGGTCTCGGAGAAGAAGAAGTCCGCCCGGCTGGTCCAGCCGCCGGCCGGATCCGCTACGCCGGGTGAGTGCACCCAGGTCGCGTTCGTCCACGCCTGGCGGGAGCGGTCCAGCAGGAACAGGCCGTGCAGGCTCGAACTCCACGTCGACGTGTGCGCGACGCCGACGGTGTCCTCGTACGGGATCCCGCCGCCCGCGTCGCGAACCCACTCGGTGATCGCGATGTAGTCGTCCGGCGCCGTCGGTGCCTGGATCGCGCGACTGAACAGGAACCCGTCCGGAATCAGCGTGTTCGGCCCGGTGATCCGCCATTCCAGCCGGGCGTGCGACGTACTGACGCTGAACCAGCCGGTGACGACCGTCGAGCCGGCCGCGGCGTCGAAGGTGTAGTCCATCCGGATCGCCGGCGTCCCGTCCGCGAGCGCGCTCAGCGTCGGCGTGCCGCCGGTGGACGTCAGGACGCCGGCGACGCTGTCCTTGACCTGGAACTTCGAACCGGCCGACCGCGTGACGCCACCAGCGTCACGGATCGCGAGCCGGCCGCCAGGGCCGGCCAGCAGGCTGATGCCGCCGGCCGTCAGTGTCACGTCACCGGCCGCGGCGAAGGCTTTGATCGGGGTCGCTTCGGCGACCAGGACGACACCGGCCGCGAGCGCCGCACCGAGCAGGCCGCGGCGGCTAAGGGTGGAGGTCATCGACTACTCCTTCTGATAATGCGTATCTTCAGATTCGTTGGACGGAACATTCCCAGCCGTGAACCGTGCCGTCAAGAGGTCATTGCGCTATTGGCTTCGACTGGGCTATGGTCGCCGCAGCTCGTTGAAGATAGGCATTATCACGACGGAGGAACGATGGCACCGAAACCTCGCCGGGTCACCCAGCGCGAGATCGCCGAGCTGGCGGGCGTCAGCCAGACCACCGTGTCGGTGGTGCTGAACGACCGCGACGGCGGAGGCGTCCGGATCCCCGAGGCGACCCGGGCGCGGGTCAAGAAAGCCATCGAGCAACTGACGTACGTCGCGGACCCGGCCGCCCGCCGCCTGGCCGGCCTGGACAACCAGATCATCGGCGTCTTCACCTACGAGGCCGCATTGTCCCCCGAGAGCATGGACTTCTACGGGCCGCTGCTGAACGGGATCGAGCGCGCCGCCGAGAAGATCGGCTGGGACCTGCTGTTCTTCACGTCGTCACCGGTCGAGAACGGCACCCGGAGCCTGTTCCACCGCAAGACCCGGCTGCGGCTGACCGACGGCTGCGTGCTGCTCGGCCAGCAGATGGTCGCGTCCGAACTGGAGCGACTGGTCGCCGAACAGTTCCCGTTCGTCGCCATCGGGCGCCGGGACGAGACCGCCGCCGCGGTGCCGTACGTCGCCATCGACTACGTCACGCCAACCACCGCGCTGATCGACCAGGCCGCGGCCGCCGGGCATCAGCAGGCGCTGTACGTGCACCGCGGCCGGGACACGCCCGCGGCCCGCGACCGCCGCGGCGCCGTCGAGGCCGCCTCGGCGGAGGGGCGACTCGCGTTCCTGCTGGTCGGCGAGGAGCGGATCGGCGACCTGCCCCGGCTCGCGCAGGCGACCGGCGCGACCGTGATCATCGCCGAGGACGCCTTCCTGATCGAGGACGTCGTACACGCCCTGACCGCGGCCGGAGTCGCCGTACCCGACGAGATCTCGGTCGCGGCGCTCGGCGAGGTCCGCGGGCACCGGATCGACGGCAAACCGCTCGCGGGCTTCCACGTCCCGAGGGAACAGCTGGCCGCGGAAGCGCTCGACCTGCTGCAGTTGCTGATCGCGACAGAGCCGGACGAGTGGTCCACGCTGGAACTCCGGCGGCACCTCGACTCCGACGTGGAGCCGGGCGCCACCATCGTCGTACGGACAGAAGCGTGATCTCCACCGAGGTCGCGATTATCGGCGGCGGTCTCGGCTCCGTCGCGGCCGCGCTGGCGTTGCTGCAACGCGGCCGGCGCGTGGTGATGACCGAGGAGTACGCCTGGCTCGGCGGCCAGCTCACCTCGCAGGCAGTGCCGCCCGACGAGCACATCTGGGTGGAGCAGTTCGGCGTCACCGCGCGGTACCGCGCACTCCGCGAAGGCATCCGCCGCTACTACCGGGACCACTACCCGTTGACGTCCGCCGCCCGTGCGGACCGGGAACTGAATCCGGGACGAGGGCGCGTCAGTCGCCTGTGCCACGAGCCTCGCGTCGCCGACGCGGTCATCACCGAACTGCTCGCGCCGTACCGATCGACCGGGCGCCTGACCGTTCTGCAACCCTGTGTGCCCGTCGCGGCCGAGGTGACCGACGGCGTCGTCCGCACGGTCACGGTCGCGGATCCGCGGACCGGTGCCGAGACCGTCATCTCCGCCGAGTTCGTCCTGGACGGGACGGAGACCGGCGACCTGCTGCCGCTGACCGGCACGGAGTACGTCGTCGGCGCCGAAGCGCGATCCGACACCGGTGAGCCGAGTGCCGCCGAGGTCGCGGATCCGGCCAACGTGCAGTCGATCGCGTGGTGCTTCGTCTTCGACCACGTCGCCGGCGACCACACGATCGCGCGACCGGAGGACTACGACTTCTGGCGGTCGTTCGAGCTGCCGTTCTGGGGCGCGCCGATGCTGTCCTTCGTCGCCCCGAACCCGCGGACGCTGGCGCCGGAAGAGCGGACCATGAACGTCAACCCGGCCGCCGACGTCACCGGCGACCCGCGGTTCGATGCCGGCGACAACGACCTGTGGCAGTTCCGCCGGATCGCGGCCCGGCAGAACTTCGCCGACGGCTTCTACGACAGCGACATCGTGCTCGCCAACTGGCCGCAGCTCGACTACGTCGGCGGCTCGATCATCGACACCGACGACCGCGCCGTACATCTGCTGGCCGCGAAGGCACAGTCCCGCGCGTACGTGTACTGGCTGCAGACCGAGGCGCCCCGCCCGGACGGCGGCCGCGGCTGGCCCGGGCTGCGGCTCCGCGGCGACCTCGTCGGCACCACGGACGGTTTCGCGCAGGCGCCGTACATCCGGGAATCGCGCCGGATCAAGGCACTCACCACCGTCCGCGAACAGGACATCTCGATCAAGGCCCGCGGGTACGACGGCCCGGCCCGGTTCGACGCCTCGGTCGGAGTCGGGATGTACCGGATCGACCTGCACCCCTCCACCGGCGGCGACAACTACATCGACGTCGAGTGCGCACCGTTCGAGATCCCGCTCGGCGCGCTGGTCCCGGTGGCCACCCAGAACCTGGTGCCGGCCGCCAAGAACATCGGCACCACCCACATCACCAACGGCGCCTACCGGCTGCATCCGGTCGAGTGGAACATCGGCGAATCGGCCGGCGAACTCGTCGCGTTCTGCCTCGAGAACGGCCTTTCGCCGCAACAGGTCGCGACCGACGACACCCTCGTCGACCGCCTCCAGAGCCGATTGAGCGAGGCCGGAGTCGAACTCCACTGGCCCGAGATCGCCGGCTACTAGCCATCCTCTGCTTTAAGGACCCATCATGATCACTGCACGGAAGCTGCTCGGCGCGCTCGCGCTGACCACGGCCGCGACGCTGACCGCCGCGTGCGGCGCCTCCTCCGACACCGGCGCATCGAAGGCCACCGACGTCAAGCTGCGGATGACGGTCTGGACCTCGAACGAGGACCAGCTCAAGCTGTTCAACTCGATCGGCGACGCCTACCGCGCCGAGCACCCCGAGGTCTCCTCGATCACCTTCGAGAGCCTGCCGTTCGCCGACTACAACACCACGCTGACGACGCAGATCGCCGGCGGCAACGCGCCCGACCTGGCCTGGATGGGCGACCTGTCGAGAGACCTGATCGCCTCGGACGCGCTGGTCGGCCTGACCGACCAGCTGAAGGCGACCGACGGCTGGCAGTACGACGACCTGGTGGACAGCGCGACCAAGGAGTTCAGCCGCGACGGGAAGCTGTACGCGTACCCGTTCTCGAACTCGCCGTTCGCGCTGTACGTGAACACCGACCTCCTGGCGAAGGCCGGTCAGAAGATCGATCCGAAGACGCTGACCTGGGACCAGGTCGCCGCCGCGGGCGCCGCCGTCCACGCGAAGACCGGCAAGGCGGGCTTCGTGATCCGGGACTTCGACTACAAGTCCTGGAACACGCTGGCCACGGTCTGGACCGGCTTCGGCGGCTCGGCGTGGAGCGCGGACGGGAAGACCTGCACGTTCGACAGCCCGGAGATGCAGCGCGCGTTCACGTTCCTGCACGACGCCGCATTCAAGACCAGCGCGATGCCCGGCCCGGGTACGAAGGCCGACTTCTTCGCCGGTGACGCCGCCTTCACCGTCGCGCAGGTCTCCCGCGCGTCCTTGCTCACCGGGTCGTTCAAGTTCGGCCTGTACCCGTTGCCGGCCGGGCCGTCCGGGAAGTACGCCGTACTCGGGCAAGCCGGTGTCGGTGTCCTTGCCGCGAGCAAGCATCCTGATCAGGCCACCGACTTCCTTGCCTACCTGACGAATCCGGCCAATGCGGCGAAGCTCGCGCAGTTCTTCCCGCCGCCCCGCAAGTCGTTGCTCACCGGCGCGAAACTTGCCGAGAACAACAAGAAACTGACCGCGGCGCAGCTGCAGGAGGTCGTGGTCGACCAGCTACCGAACGCCGTCACGCTGCCCAACCACACCAGCCCGGCCGAGATCGCCCAGAAGGGCAAGACCGCACTGGACGCACTATGGAAGGCCGACGCCGACATCCCCACCGTCCTGAAGTCGGTCTGCACCGCGATCGATCCCATCCTGGCCAAGTGATGCGCTACTGGACCACACGCCGGCGAGATGTGCTGACCGGGTACCTGTTCATCGCGCCACAGCTCGCCGGCGTCCTGCTGTTCGTGCTGATCCCGGTCGGCCTGGCGATCTGGTACAGCCTGAACAAGTGGAACGTCTTCACCGGCAAGCAGGTCTTCGTCGGCGGGGACCACTACGCCGCGCTGGCCTCCGACCCGCAGCTGCCATCGGTGCTGCTGGCAACGGTCGTGTTCTCCGGCGGCGTCGTGGTCCTGAACATCACCCTCGGCCTGCTGATCGCCGTACTGCTGAACCGGAGGTTCCGCGGCGCGACGTTCTTCCGCACCTTGTTCTTCTCGCCGGTCGTGGTGTCCGTGGTGGCCTGGACCCTGGTCTGGGGCTTCCTGCTGCAGGACAACGGCGGCATCAACGGACTGCTGCACGCGATCGGTGTCGACGGCCCGAACTGGCTGCAGCACGGCGACACCGCGATGCTGTCGGTCATCGTCAGCCAGGTCGTGCGCAGCGTCGGCGTCAACATGGTGTTGTTCCTGGCGGCGCTGCAGGGCGTGCCGTCGGAGCTGTACGAGGCGGCCCGGATCGACGGCGCGCGCAGCCGGTCGATCTTCGCCCGCATCACGCTGCCGCTGATCTCGCCGACGGTGCTGCTGACCGCGATCATCACCGTCGTCGGCGCGCTGCAGTCGTTCGCGCAGATCGCCGTACTGACTGGTGGCGGACCTGAACTGAGCACCACCGTGCTCGTGTACTACGTGTTCCAGCAGGCCTTCGAGTTCAACGACATCGGGTACGGGTCGACGCTCGCGCTGATGCTGCTGAGCTTCGTGATGGTGCTGACGCTGCTGCAATGGCAGCTGCGCCGGAAATGGGTGTTCCATGAGCAGTAGAACCTCGGTGCTGCGACGGGTGCTTCTGGTGGCAGCGCTCGCCGTCCTCGCGGTCCCGTTCGCCGTACCGACGATCTGGATGGTCGCCGCGTCGATCAAGCCGCTGCCGGAGATCTTCAAGGCACCGCCGACCTTGTGGACCTCGCATCCGACGCTGGCCGCGTACGGCGAGGCGTTCACGTTCCAGCCGTTCGCCCGGCAGTACGTGAACAGCGTCTACATCGCCGTACTGGTCACGCTGATCACGCTGCTGGTCTCGAGTATGGCGGGGTACGCGTTCGCCCGGATCCGGTTCCCTGGCGCCAACGCCCTGTTTCTGGTGGTGCTGACCGGTCTCCTGGTGCCGAGCGAGGTGACGATCGTCCCGCTGTTCCAGGTGTTCAAACAGGCCGGGCTGATCAACACCCACTGGCCGCTGATCCTGGTCACCGCCTTTGGGGCGCCGTGCGTTCTGGCGAGCTTCATCATGCGGCAGTTCTTCATCGCCCTTCCCGCCGAACTGGAGGAAGCCGGGCGGCTCGACGGCCTCGGCCGGCCCGGGATCTGGTGGCGGATCTGCCTCCCGCTCGCCCGGCCGGCGCTGTCGGCGGTCGCGATCCTCACCTTCCTGGCCTCGTGGAACCTCTATCTCGAGCCCACGGTCTACCTCACCTCACCGGAGCTGTTCACGCTGCCGCAAGCGCTCACCCGATTCACCGACGCGTACGGAGCCGACATGTGGAACACCCAACTGGCCGCCGCCACCATGACCGTCCTCCCGGTCCTGATTGTGTTCGTCATCGCCCAACGCCAGTTCGTCGAGGGCCTCGCCCACTCGGGCCTCAAATGACCGAGCCGATCGTTTTCGAACATGCCAACGTGCAGGTACGGGTCGATCGCGGCATCTTCGAGCTGTTCCAGCGAAGGAACGTCGTCGCCTGCTACCGGACGCCACTGGACTGGGTCCGGGTGCACGTCCAGGTCCGCAGGCGCGCGATGCTCCTGCACTTCTCCCACGTCGAGGACCCGGACGAGCCGATCTACGGACGCCTCATGAACAGCGTCTACTCCCTCGCCACCGTCGAGATCCCCATGTCCGACGAACCGGTCTACCGAGCCTTCTTCACCGAACTCGCCGAACTCTCCGGCCGCCCGATCGCCTGACCCGGCTTGCCACGTTTTTGTTAGTCGGCTAAGTTTTCTTTTTAGCCGACTAACAATATAGCTGGAGGACGGGTCATGGACCTGGGTTTCAAGGATGTGGCGGTGCTGGTGACGGGTGGGTCGTCCGGGATCGGGCGGGCCACCGCGGTCGCGTACGGGCGGGAAGGGGCCCGGGTCGCGATCACCTACAACTCGCGGAAGGACGCCGCCGAGACGGTCGCCGAGGAGATCGAGGCGGCGGGCGGTACGGCGTACGTCGTCCCGCTGGACCTCAGCGCGCCGGAGACGATCGCGGCCGCGGTGGCGTCGACGGTGGAGCACTGGGGCGGGCTGGACGCGGTGGTCGCGAACGCGGTCGACTGGGGACCGCACGACGGGCGGACCGACAAGGTCGAGGACGCCTCGCCGGAGTGGTGGACGAGGATCGTCCGCGCGAACCTCGAGGGGAACATGCACCTCGCACAGCAGGTCGCGCCGGCCCTGCGGCAGTCCGCGCACGGGCGGCTGGTGCTGGTTTCGACGGACCTCGCGGAGCGTGGCATGGGCGGCGGCGCCTGGGCGTACGGCGCCGCGAAGGCCGGACTGCACGGGCTCGCCGCGAGCCTGCAGCACGATCTGGGCGCGGACGGCGTACTGGTCAACGTCGTCCTCCCCGGCATCACGCTGGAGCGCGGCGAACACCGGATCATCCCCCGCGCGGCCCTCGACAAGATCACGGCCGGATTCACCGCACGGCACCTCCCCGACGTCTCCGAACTCGCCGACGCGATCCTGTTCCTCACCTCACCCCGGACCAAGGCAGTCCAAGGCCAACTCCTCCGCGTCACCGGCGGGCACCTGATCCCGGCGTAGGACCTGAATGCGGCGTTGCGGGCGGTGACGCTTGTACGGTGGGCTCAGGAAGTACTCCGGAGAAGGAGCGTCGCGATGGCCCGGGCACTGATCGTGGTTGATGTGCAGAACGACTTCTGCGAGGGCGGGAGCCTGGCCGTCGCCGGCGGCGCGAACGTGGCGTTCCGGATCGGCGAACTCCTGCACCACTGGCACGAGGCCGAGCCCGGCGACCGTCAGTACGACTACGTGGTGGCCACCCGGGACCACCACATCGACCCGGGTGACCACTTCTCCCGCGAACCCGACTTCGTCCACTCCTGGCCACCGCACTGCGTCGCCGGCACCGACGGCGTCGGCTTCCACCCCAACCTCGACCCCCAGCCCTTCGACGCGATCTTCGACAAGGGTGAGTACGCCGCCGCCTACTCGGGCTTCGAAGGCAAGTCCCACGAAGGCGGTCACCCCCTGGCCGACTGGCTCCGCGCCAAGGGCGTCACCGCCGTAGACGTCTGCGGCATAGCCACCGACTACTGCGTCCGAGCCACCGCCCTCGACGCCCATAAAGCCGGCTTCACCACCACAGTCCTAACCCCCCTCACCGCCGGCGTCGCCGAAGCCACCACCAACCAGGCCCTCCTGGACCTCCGCACGGCGGGCATAACCCTCACCTAAAGAGGAACTGCCCTTTGCCGCCTCCGGCGGGTACGCGTCTCGCACCGCCGAGAACTGCTCCGGAGGCGCGGCATGGCACCTCAACTGGTGACTGGGAACAGGCAATGGTGGGTGGGCACCTGGTATTGCCTGTCCCCAGCCACCATTGCCTGTTCCCAGTCCCCAGTGCGTGCTCTCGGTGCGTGTCCTCGGCTCCCCAAACTGGTTTGGGGAGGTTCACCTGCCGTTTCGGGGTGCAGGGCTCCCCGAACTGGTTTGGGGAGCCCTGTGCAGCGACCGGGGTTTGCGGCGGGGGGGTGCGCGGCGGCTCGACAGGTAGAGCACCGGCGAGACGCCGTACGCGCGGGCACGATCACGCTCAGGTGCACTACCCATCCACTCGACACCTCCTAATGGGTGTCGAAATGCACTCCCCGCAGACCACGCTCCGTCTCCACGCGGTGTCCGGCGCTCAGTGCAGCTCGTCCCAGTGCTCATCTCACCGGGGCGCCTGGGCCGAGGGGGATTCCTAGGGCCCACCAGGCCAGGAACAGGAGGGTCCAGGAGATGGTCATGGAGATTGCCAGGGGGACTGTGTATGACGCTAGCGTGCCCACGCCGGCGTCCTTGCGGTAGCGCTGGAGGAAGCCGAGGGCCATGACGAAGTACGGGCTCATGGGGGTGATGGCGGTGGAGCCCGAGTCGGCGATTCGGAAGAGGGCCTGGGTGGTTTCGGCGGGGACGCTCAACAGGAGCATCATCGGGACCAGGATCGGGGCGGTCAGGGACCACATTGCGGAGCCGCTCGTCACCAGGACGTTGATGACGGTCAGCAGGGCGAGGATGCCTAGGAAGATCAGCACTTTCGGCGCCCCGAGATCTCCTAGGACCCGGGCGGATTCCGCGGACAGTAGGTCGCCGAGGTTGCTCCAGTCGAAGTAGGCGAGGAACTGGGCGATCGCGAAGAACAGCACCAGGACCGGCGCCATCTGCTTGATGCCCTCGCCCATCAACCGAGGTACGTCGGCGGCGCGTTCGATCGCCCGTACCGTCACGCCGTACGTGATGCCGACCAGGCCGAAGAGGACCGCGACGACCATCGCGATGCCGTCGAGGAAGGGTGAGTCGACGATGCTGCCGTCCTTGCCGCGGAGTGGGGAGCCGTGCGGGAGCAGGATTGCGACGATCGCCGCCGCGGCGACCAGGAAGACGAGGCCGGCCCGGCGCAGGCCCTTGCGCTCGGCATCCGACACGGACAGCTGATCCAGGTCGCCAGGGGCGTCCGGGTCGGCGTCGAGATCGGTTCGCTTGCTCAGGACCAGGCGGGTGACCAGCGTGATCACCAGCGCCAGCAGGATCGACGACGCGATGTTGAAGAACCAGTTCGAGAGCACCGAGACGTGCGCGTCCGGGTCCACGGTGCGTGCGGCCGCGGTCGTGATGCCGGCGAAGATCGCGTCGTTCGGGGTCGGGATCGGGCTGGCGTCGTACCCGGAGGCGATCGCGGTGTACGCGACCACGATACCGAGGATCGGCGACCGGCCGACCGCGCGGAACGCGAGCCCGCCCAAAGGCACCAGGATGATGTACGCCGCGGCCGACGCGACATGGGCCATCGTGCCGGCGAACGCGACCGCGAAGACCACCATCGACTGCGGTACCCGGGACACGCTGACCCGCATCAGCACCTGCAGGAACCCGGTCCGCTCGGCCAGCGCGACGCCCATGATCACGACCACGATCGTCGCCATCGGCGGGAACTCGGCGAAGTTCGAGATCGCCGTCGACACCGCCATCTGGAGGCCGTCGCCGGACAGCAGGTTCTGGACGGCGACCTCCTTGCCGTCCTTCGGCGAGAGCACCGAGACGTCCAGCGCGGACAGGATCGCGCTCACCACGGCCAACAGAGCGGACAGGATCCAGAACAGCCAGAACGGGTGCGGCAGCGCGTTCCCGATCCGCTCGATGACCGCCATCGCCCGGACCAGGCGCGGCAGCTCCCTCGTGTCGGTCGCCGTACTCATAACGTGTGCGCCTTGAAGAACGCGCCGATCAACTCGTGCGCCTCGAACGTCTGCGTCACATAGCCAGGCCCGGACGTCGAATCCGATCCCGGCCAGCTGTGCCCGCCGTCGGTGACTGCGACGTGCACGACGTCGGCCTTGCAGCCCCTGTAGGTGAACTTCAGGACGTCGTCACCGAGCTGCGAAGTCCTCGGGTCAGGGTCGCAGTGGTCGCGGACGGCCCAATCCCGGACCCAGGTCTGTACGTCGGGCAGGTCGCGCTGACCGTCACCGCCGTACGGGATCGTGGTGTCGCCGGTGCCGTGGATGTCGAGGACGGGCACCGGGCGGCTCGGCGCGCAGTGGGTGCCCTCGATGTAGAACGCGCCGGAGACCGGGGCGATCGCCGCGATCCGGTCGGCGAGCTGACAGGCGAGTATCCCGGTGAAGCCGGCGCCGTTGGATTTGCCGGTCGCGTAGACGGCGTCGGTGTCGACGCAGTACGACGACTCGAGCTGGTCCAGCAGGTCCCGCGTGAACTGAACGTCGTCGACGCCGTCGGCGGAGTACGGCGCGCCCTGCCAGGCCTGCTTGTTCTCGTCGCCGATCACACCGTTGGGGTAGGCAACGATCGCGTCGAGTTTCGACAGGTCGGAGAACGCCTCGGTCTGGGCGCCGGTCTTGCCGCGGCCGTGGTAGACGAGGATGAGCCGCTTGGCCTTGGAGCTCTGGTAGTTGTCCGGTACGTGCAGTCGATAGGTGCGCGTGATGCCGCCGCTCGTGACGGTGTAGTCGCCACTCGGTGCGGCCTGCTTGCCGCAGCCGGGACTACCCGCGGAGGCAGCAGTTGCTGTGGGCAACGTGGTGGCGGCGGTCACCAGAGCCGCCGCTCCGAGCAGCGCACCAACCCGGCGGGCGGTACGACGGGGGATTTTCGGGCGTGCGAAGTTCATCAGGGGCCTCCAAGGGGCATGCGGGCGGGCAGGCTCGCGCCTGGACCTCCCTGAGCGAAGGTCCAGTGTTCGGTGGTGCAGCGTCAGGCCGACAGGAGTTCGTCGGCGAAGGTGGCGATGCGGTCGGCGGCGGTCTCCACGAGGAGCCGGCCGTCCTCGGCTGTGGCGCGGCGGGGATCACCCAGCACGCCACGCTTGTGGTACGCGTCGAACCCGACGGACAGCCGCGGTCCGCGCGACTGCCGGGAGAGCCGGGCCGTGGTGGTCAAGTCGTCGAGCGTGGTGGCGCCGGGCTCCAGGCGGTCGGCCTGGACCAGGTCCGGCGCCAGGTACAGCATCTGCGCGGTCTCCGCCTCGCCGGCGTGGCCGTGCACCTCGCTGACTCCGGTGATCAGGTCTGCGACGACGGACGTGACCGGGGTCCACGCGAACGTCAGCTCGCTGCGGACGTACTCCTGCGCGAGCACGGACAGGGCGGCGTTGTTCCCTCCGTGCCCGGTGATCACCAGGAACTGCCGCCAGCCGTGGTCGTGCAGGCTGGCCACCAGGTCCCGGAGAACGTGCATGAACGTTGCCGGTGACAACGTCATCGTCCCGGCGAAGGACATGTGGTGCGGTGAGACGCCGTACGGGACGGCCGGGGCGAGCACCGCGCGGCCGGCCAGCCGTTCCGCGACCCGCTCGGCGACGCCGACGGCGCGGACGGTGTCGGTGGACATCGCCATCCCGCCGCCGTGCTGTTCCTGCGCGCCGACCGGGATGATCACGAGCGGCGACTGCCGGACCGCGGCGGCAGCCTCGTCGGTCGTCAGGTCGCCAAGTTTCCGGAACTTTTTGGTCACCTGGTGACGATTTGTTTCCGGATAGGCGGTCATGAGAACTCCGGGGCGGATTCGACGGTCTGGCGGATGTTGTCCAGGTGGGCCCGGGTCAGCTGCTCGGCCCGTACGGCGTCCTGCGCGCGGACCGCGTCGACGATCGCCTGGTGCTCCTCGTGGTCGCGTCCGCGGTTGTCGTACAGCGCGCGGATCAGCTGCTGCTCGCGGACCCTGACCTTCAGCAGCGACGCCAGAACCTCTTGCAGCAAAGGGTTCCCGGATGCCGCCGCGAGCTCAACGTGAAAGTTCAAAGCGAACGCCGGACCGCCGGGCGGGACGAGCGCGTTGGTGACCGCGGCCTCCAGGCGCTCCAGGTTCTCGGCCCGGCGCGCGAGAGCGGACTGCGCCGCGACGGCCGGCTCGATCACCAGGCGGGCGCTGATCAGCTGCAACACCGAGTCCTTGGTGATCGGCGGCCGGTGCGGATTCGCCAGTACGACGTTGTTGATCGTCGGACCGACGTACGTCCCCGACCCGTGCCGGAACTCGACCGCTCCGGTCGCCTCGAGCTTCCGCAGCGCCTCCCGCACCGTCGGCGTGGTGATCGCGAACCGCTTCGCCAGCTCCCGCGCCGACGGGATCGCGTCACCGGGCCGCAGCCCGCCGTCCCGGATGATCCCGAGGATCGACTCGGTCAACCGGTCCGACAAACTGGGCAGCGCCTCAGAAGCTGAGTAAGTCACAAAGTGACTAAATCACTTAGCCTTACGTCGGTCAAGCTCTCGAACGAGTAGTTCTGCTCAGGTGCGGTGACCGTCCGTGCCCATACCTTGCTGGCATGAAGGAGCGCACCTGGGCAGGATCGATCGTCGTCATCGTGCTCCGTGCCCTGGGCATCGGTCTGGGCGTGGGCGTCGTGGTCGGGATCATCGTGACGAGCGTCCAGTCCGCGGACTGCCTGCCCGAAGAGGAATGCTGGGCGGCCGTCGGCGGCATCGCGTACGGCGCTCTCGGCGGCGGGATCGCGATGGCGCTGGCGATCCTGGTGTTCGCGATCCGTCTGCGCGTCGGCGCGATCTTCGGCGCCGGCGCCGCGATCGGCGTACTCGCGCTTCTCGCCGCGGCGTGGGCGTCGCTCCTCGGATGGGGCCAGCCACTCTTCTTCCTGGCCGCTGTCGCGTTCTCGGCCGGCGTGGTTCTCCAGCGCTGCCACCGGCCGGCCGACGGCGGGCATCGGCAGTGGTCGCGGCCGTCGCGGGTGGCGGTTCTGATCGCGGCAGGCGTCGTGCTCCTCGGCGCCCTCCCGGCCGGTGTCAAGCTCGCCAAGGTGTGGTCGGAACAGCGGCGGATCGAGGCTGTCATCGCCCGGCCGCTGCAGACCGACCTGGACGGCACCTGGCCGTACACCGTGCGCTCGTGGGACTCCGGGTTCGAGTACGACGTGATGGAGCCCCCGTCGAACGGACAGCGGATCGCCGAGGTCTCTGTCACCGTTCGCAACGCGGCCCCGGACCAGGCACCGTGCACCGGCTTCACCGACCGTGTCGAAGGTCCGGTCACGGTGACCGGCTGCACGGAACTCGCCCCGAACCTGTGGCAAGGACAGGGCGCCAACGGTCAGACCCACTACTTCGTCCATGCCGGGGATCGCCAGTGGGCCTACGTCCGGGCAGGAACCTATGGCGGCGCGGAGGTCCAGCGACTGCACGACGCCCGCGCCGAACAGGTCGCGAGATCCCTGCGACCGCGCTCCGCCTTTCCGCTCGCCGCCGAATCGGTCGGCTGTGGCTTCTGCGAGTGGCTGGCGTAACAGCCACTCGCAGAAGCGGGGTCAGGGGGTGACCGTGATCGGGGAGCCGTTGGAGGTCAGGGACCAGTCGGTGGTGTGGAAGGTGGTCGGGTCGACGGTGCCGGTGGCGGTGACGTAGTCGATCATCAACTGGCGGATCTCGACCTGGCGGTTGTAGACGACCGGGGCGGTCTTGACGTGCGGGAAGTTGCCGCCGCCGGACTGGCGGTAGTTGTTGACCGCGACAACGAACTGCTGGTCGGCGGCCACCGGTGTGCCGTCGTACGCGAGGTCGGTGATCCGGGTGCCGGCCGCCTTGGCGATGTCGATCTTGTAGGTCAGCGGCTTCGACAGGCCGCCCATGATGTCGTAGTTGTAGTCCGGCGTGCCGTTCGGCGCGGTCGGGGTCGGGGCGTTGGTGACATCCGAGGACGGGAACGGCCCGGTCCCGGTCACCTGCTTGAAGTACAAAGCGGAGAACTCCAGGTACTCCTTGATCTGCGCGCCCGTCATCGTCACCCCGAGCAGCGTGTTGTCGAAGATGTAGAGCCCAGCGACGTCGCGGATCGAGACATCGCCGGCCGGGATCGCGGCGGCCCGGTTGAACGGCGCCGCGATCGCCAGCACCGGCAGCGACGCCTGCGGCGTACCGGCGAGGGCCTTCGAGACCGCGTCGGCCTGGATGAAGTTGACGAAGTCCAGCGCGGCGGTGTCCTCCCAGGGCGCGGTCGCCGCGGACATCGCCTCGGTGCAGGTGCCGATCTTCGAGTTGACGTACTCGACGACCTTGTCGTGGTCCTTCTGCAGCACGTCCACCACGTGCGGGTCGGCGTCGACGGTGTTCGCGTTCAGCACCTGGCTGTGCCGGCCGACGACCTTCCACTGCCCGCGGACCTTCTGCAGGTCGAGGTCGAACAGCGACAGCCGCATCCCCCACTTCAGCGGCTCGCTGAGCACCACCTGCTCGCCGCTGGTCTTGTTCGTGACGAGCCGCTCGGGGATCTCCAGGTGCGCGTGCCCGACCAGGACGGCGTCGATGCCCGGGACGGTCTCGGCCATCAGCACCGACGCGTTCTCCGGGTAGGGCAGCGCGTCGCCGTACGACGAGGACAGATCCATCCCCGAGTGCACGGAGGCGATCACCACGTCGGCGCCGGCCTTGCGGACCCGCGGCGCCCAGATCTTCGCGAGCTCGACGATGCCGCCGAACTTCAGCTTGTTCTCGACGTTCGCCTTGTCCCAGATCGCGATCCCCGGGTTGGTCAGGCCGAGGATGCCGACGGTGATCGGCTTCTCCCCCGGCACGTGCACCCGCTTCAGCGTGTACGGCGGGAACACCGGCAGGCCCGTGGTCCAGTCCTGGGCGTTCGCGCCGAGCAGCGGGAACCGCAGCTGCCGCTGGAACTTGCGGAGGATGTCGAGGCCGTAGTTGAACTCGTGGTTGCCGAGCGCGGCGGCGTCGTACCCGATCCGGTTCATCGCGGCCGCCATCGGGTGGATGTGACCGCCGGTGATGGGCTCGATCTTCGCGAAGTAGTACGCCAGCGGCGTGCCCTGGATGGTGTCGCCGGCGTCGAGCAGTAGCGGGCGCGGCGCATGCCGGTCGGCGGCGATCCGGTCCCGGACCGCGCTGACCAGCGTGGAGATCTTGGCCAGGCCGATGTCGTTGTGCGCGCTGTCGTCGTACTCGGCGTTCTTGAAGTAGTCCCAGTTGAAGACGTTGCCGTGCAGGTCCGTGGTGCCCATCACGGTCAGCCGGACCGTCTTGCCCGACGATCCACCACCCGCGTACGCCGGAACCGCCTGGAACCCGGCCGCGGCCAGCGCCGCCGCACCGCCGATCACCGTCCGTCGTGTCATCGTGGTCCGCTCACCGCTGTCCGTCATCGCCCCGCCTCACAGGTCAACTCGCCGGGATCTCCGGCCCGAAAGCACACGATACGACCGACACACCCCCACCCCCACCAACGCATGGCACCGGACTCGCGAGAAGATGCCCGTCATGACCAAGCCGCCCGGCAAACTCCTGCCGTTGGTCGCCGCCCTCCTCTGCGGTGCCGTCCTCGCCCAAGCCGCCACGCCGTCCGAGCACTCCGTCACGTCTGCCGCCGCGCCGGTCTCCCCGACGGCCGGCCACGAACCGCTGGGTACGCCGGTGACGTCCAAGCGCGGCGAACCGTCGTCGACCAAACAACCCACGCAGCCCGCGCGGCCCGTCAAGCACCCGGTCGCCAAGCCGCCCGCCGACGACTGGAACCTGGCCGCGCACGGGAAGGTCCTCTACCTGACCTTCGACGACGGCCCGCAGCACGAGTGGACCCCGAAGGTCCTGCAGCTGCTGCGCAAGCACAAGGCGCAGGCGACGTTCTTCGTGCTCGGGATCCAGGTGGCGCAGTACCCGGAACTGATCGCCGCCGAGCGGGCCGCCGGGCACACCGTCGGCAACCACACCTGGGACCACAAGACGCTGACCCTGCTGCCGGACGCGAAGGTACGGCAGGAGATCGCGATGGGCGTGAAGTCGAAGTGCCTGCGGCCGCCGACCGGCGCCACGAACACGAAGATCCAGGCGATCGCCGCGGCGTACCACCAGCGGCAGGTGCTCTGGGACGTCGACACGAAGGACTGGGAGAAACCCGGCGCGGCGCACATCGAGAACGCGATCATGGCCGGCGCCCGTCCCGGCGCGATCATCCTGATGCACGACGGCGGCGGCAACCGCTCCCAAACCGTCGCCGCCCTCGACCGAGCCCTGACCAAACTCACCAAGCTCGGCTACACGTACCGCGCCCTGCCCTGTTAGCGAGCCACCGCCGCTACCCCGTTCGAGAAGTACCGCAGCGCCTGATCGATGGCCTCAACCGGCTGGTCAAGAGACGCGACGCTGTAGATACCGGCAGTCTTGACCCGCCGGCTCCGCCGCAGCAGTGCCCGGACAACCGGCTGGTCGAGACCACTCACACCCGGGCTGTCGGCGGTGACCCCGGGCTGTACGACGACCTGCAAGAGCGGCTGCCCGAGCCTCCGCTTCCGCCGGAACCCCACCACTGCCGGCCAGGGCAGGACGACCGGCGCCGGTGCACCTTCCACACCGAGCTCGAGTCCGGCGGCGGTCATCCGCAATGCGTACGGCGGGAGGTCCGCGCCGGCGTACCAGCGTTTCAGCTTGCCCCACTGGACGAACGGGACGAGGCTGCTCCCGAAGAGGAACACCATGCAGGCGATCATCATCGCGCCCATGGCCCACGAACCGCCGAGCCAGAACGTCAGCCAGATCGACAGGGCCAGGCCGGCCATCGAAATCAGCAGCGTGAATCCACCGCTGATCATCCGAACCCGGCGGACTGTGCTACGCCGGCGCAACATCTCGTCGCGCCTCAGACCGACCACGAAGCTCTCGTTCATGCCTCGAGCCTTGCAGGTCGGCAGGTCAGCGGTCGGGGGTCAGCGCAGCACGCCCGCGGTGCCGTCGGAGAAGTGCTTGATTGCCTCGTCGATGACGTGCACCGGCTGGTCGAGGGCCTTCACCAGGAACATGCCGGTGGGGCGCAGGAGCGGGTTCGGCTTGACGACGCTGCGGACCGACGGCTGGTCGAGGCCGCGGACACCGGCCGTCGTCGCACCGACGCCCCGGACCAGGGCCAGGTCGAGCATGTACTGGCCGAGGAGCTTGTGCTGGGTGAAGCCGCGGACGGTCGCCCACGGCAGTACGACGGGGAACGCGGCGCCGTCGCAGGCCAGCTCGAGTCCCTTGGCGGAGATCCGCATCGCCACGGGCGGCAGCTCGTTGGCGTCGTACCACTCCACGCGCTCGGCCTGCAGGCGGTACACGAGCACCGTGCTGAGCACCAGTGGGATCATTGCCGCGATCAACAACAGCGCGAACGGCCACATCCCGGAGCCGCGGAACGCGATCAGCGCGTAGATCGCGGCCACGATCCCGATCGTGCCGAGGGCCAGCGTCACCCACGCACCGCGCCGCTCGACGGTCCGCACCACCTCACGGCGCCGCAGTACAGCGTCCCGGTCGATCCCGACCACGAACGGCTGCCCCGGATCCCGTGGCGGCACCTGCACCTCCGGCTCGACCTCTGCGGCACTGTCGTCTGCAACCAGCGAAGCTACGTCCCCGTCCTCACTCACAGAGGACAGAATCCCACAGTGGGCGTGTCTCCGTCAGTTTGTGCTGTCAGCCCTTGTGGCGGCCGGCCCAGGTCCAGGCGTAGACGCCGTCGTCGACCGCCTGGCCGGCCTCGCCGAGTTCGAGCGGGCGGAAGGTGTCGACCATGACGGCCAGTTCCTCGAAGCGCTCGGCGCCCAGCGAGGCCTCGATCGCCGACGGCTGCGGCCCGTGCGCGTACCCGCCGGGGTGCAGCGAGATCGAGCCGAGGCCGATCCCGGAGCCCTTCCGCGCCTCGTAGTCGCCGCCGCAGTAGAACATCACCTCGTCGGAGTCGACGTTCGAGTGGTAGTACGGCACCGGCACCGACAACGGGTGGTAGTCGACCTTCCGCGGCACGAAGTTGCAGACCACGAAGTTGTACCCCTCGAACACCTGGTGCACGGGCGGCGGCTGGTGCACCCGCCCGGTGATCGGCTCGAAGTCGCTGACGTTGAACGTGTACGGGTACAGGCAGCCGTCCCACCCGACCACGTCGAACGGGTGCGTCGCGTACGTCATCCGGCTGCCGACGATCCCCCCGGCGCCGTTGCCGCGGTGCTTCACCAGCACCTCGACGTCGGTCGCCTCGACCACGAGCGGCTCGGTGGTGGGGTGCAGGTCGCGTTCGCAGTACGGCGCGTGCTCGAGGAACTGCCCGTACCGGGACAGGTAGCGCTTCGGCGGCGCGATGTGCGAATTGGCCTCGATCGCGTACGCGTGCACGCCCTCCGGCCCGGGCAGCCAGCGGTGCGTGGTCGCGCGCGGGATGATCACGTAGTCGCCCTGGACCGCGTTCAGCACGCCGAACACGGTCTCCACGGTCGCCGACCCCTTCTCGACGTACACGCACTCGTCACCGATCGCGTTCCGGTAGTACGGCGACGGCTGCTCGGCCACGACGTACGAGATCCGGACGTCGCCGTTGCCCAGCACCAGCCGGCGATCCTCGACCGGGTTGGTCTTCGAAGTGTCGGTGAAGAGGTCGTGCAGCTTCAGGTGCCGCGGTGTGAGCGGGTGGTTCGGGACGGTGGCGAGATCCGGCAGGTCCCACACCTGGGAGTCGACGATCGCGGACGGGACGCCGGCGTGATACAGCAACGAGGAGTCCGACGAGAACCCCTCCTCCCCCATCAGCTCCTCGTAGTACAGCCCGCCGTCCGGTTTCCGGAACTGTGTGTGCCGCTTCGGTGGAACTTCCCCGACCTGCCGGTAGAACGCCATCAGAACTACTCCAGAGTGTACGTTAATCGAACGCGCGCGTCCGCTTACCGAAAGCATCCGTTAGGCTTCGACCCATGTCAACCGTCCCTGCGCTGTACCGGCACCTGGTCGACGACGCCTCGATGTTCCCGCCGGGCAACCTGCCGCTCGCCGAGGCCGTCGCGGCCCACCACGTCCACCGCCGGTCGTCGTACGCCGACCTGGTCGGCACGTTCGTCTGCACCGACGACGACCTGATGAAAGTCGCCGCCGAAGCCGCCCGCACCGGCACGGCACCGCTCCGTGTGGCAGTCGTGATCTCCGGCGGCGCCGGCGGGATCGAGCCGGTGATCCGGTGGGGAGACCGGTCGAAGGACGTCGAGGTGACCGCGGTCGAGGTGCGACTGCGGGACGAGGACGACCTGTCCCGGAACGCGCTGCGCGTGGTCCGGGCGTGTGACGACTGCCTCGACGAGGAGACGGCGTACGTCGAACTCGGCCTGGACGGCGCCTGGGAACGCGCCCTCGACGTGGTCGCCGACGCCGGGTACGCCGCGAAACTCCGCACCGGCGGACTGGATGCGGCACTGTTCCCGTCGGAGCACCAGGTCGCCGCGTTCATCACCGCGTGCCTGGATCGCGAGGTGCCCTTCAAGTGCACGGCCGGGCTGCACAACGCGGTCCGGCATACGGCTGCGGACACCGGATTCGAGCACCACGGGTTCCTCAACGTGCTGCTCGCCACCCGGGCGTCGCTGGACGGTGCATCGCAGGACGAGCTCGAACATCTTCTGGCCGAGCGGGACGGCACCGTACTCGCGGCGCGGGCGGGTGAGTTGTCCGACGAGCAGGCGGCGAGCACCCGCCGGTGGGTCACGTCGTTCGGCTCCTGCAGCATCGACGAACCATTGGCCGACCTGAAGACGCTGGGGTTGATGGAATGAGCTGGATCGACATCCCCGACGGCTCGCCGTTCGGGGCGGAGAATCTGCCGCTCGGTGTGTTCCGGCACGGCGACGAGGAGCCGCGGGTGGGTGCGGCCATCGGCGACCAGATCATCGACCTCGCGCCCGTCGCGTCCGCGCAGATGCTGGACGGCGCGCAACTGTTCGCCGAGCCGACGCTGAACGCGTTTCTCGCGCTCGGCCGCCCGGCCTGGCGCGCGACGCGGAACTGGCTGCTCGACCTGGTGCGCAACGAGAACGACCGGGACGCCGTCGAGCCGCACCTGATCCCGCAGTCCGCGGTGACGATGCAGCTGCCGTTCGAGGTCGGCGACTACGTCGACTTCTACGCCTCCGAACAGCACGCCTCGAACCTCGGCCGGCTGTTCCGCCCGGACTCCGAGCCGCTGCTGCCGAACTGGAAGCACCTGCCGGTCGGCTACCACGGCCGGGCCGGCACGATCGTTGCCAGCGGCACCGACATCGTCCGCCCGTCCGGCCAGCGCAAGGCCCCGGACGCCGCGGCACCGACCTTCGGGCCGTCCCAGCGGCTCGACATCGAGGTGGAGCTCGGCTACGTCGTCGGTACGCCGTCAACGCTCGGAAAGCCTGTTCCTGTTGAGGATTTCGCGGACCACGTGTACGGCGTGGTGGTCGTCAACGACTGGTCCGCCCGCGACCTGCAGGCCTGGGAGTACGTGCCCCTCGGCCCGTTCCTCGGCAAGTCCTTCGCGACCTCCATCTCGCCCTGGGTCGTCTCCCTCGACGCCCTCGCCCCCTCCGCCGTCCGCCTCCCGGCGCAGAATCCACCCGTCCTCCCGTACCTCGACGGACCGGACCTGACGAACTTCGACATCACGTTCGAGGTCAGGTTGAACGGCCACCTGGTGAGCACCCCGCCGTACCGCGACATCTACTGGTCGCCCGCGCAGATGCTCGCCCACATGACCGTCAACGGAGCCAGCGTCCGCACCGGCGACCTCTACGCGTCCGGCACCGTCAGCGGTCCGGCCAAGGACCAGCGCGGCTCGTTCATCGAGCTCAGCTGGGGCGGCCGCGAGCCGCTGCTCGTGGCCGGCAAGGAGCACACGTTCCTCGAGGACGGCGACGAGGTCACGATCTCCGCCTGGGCCAACCCAACCAACGGCTCCCGCCTCGGCCTCGGCGAGGTCACCGGCCGAATCACCCCCGCGGCCACCCCACCCGCCTAACACCCCGCGCCGACCCCGCAGCGGCGTCTTTGGGCACCCACCAACCACGCGCGAGCCGCCGAAACGGTTGGTGCGTGCCCAAAGTGGGATTTTCGTCCTTGGGCCCCCACCAACCATCCCGGGGCCGCCGAAACGGTTGGTGGGTGCTCAAGGTGGGTCGACGGGAGCGGAAGTTGTTCATTACTGTTCGTTTCTCTTGACGAGTTAGCGGTTACGTGCGAACTTCGTCGGCATGAAACGTTCAGTGGGGTGTGGAGTACTGGCTGTAGCGTTGGCTGCCGGTGTGCTGGGCGTGCCTTCAGGTGCGCATGCTGCTGGTGATCTCACGTTGCGGTCGCCGGAGTTGACGGTCACTGTCGGGGCGGACTTTCCCCGGGTGGTCAAGTACGTCGACAACGCCTCCGGGCAGGCCCTCGGGGGTCAGCCGGACGCGATCTCGACGGTCACGATCGACGGGGTGGCCCGCACCGCGCATCTCGCGGCGACACCGACGGTCGACGGCGCGCGAGCGTCGTACACACTGGTCTTCGACGCCCTTCCCGGCGTCGAGCTCGACGCGAGTCTGAGCGTGACCGGCCGGGTGACGACGTTCGCGATCGACGCGGTGCGCGACAGCGACGCGAGCCGGGTGCACACCATCGACATCCCCGACCACGACCTGGTCTCGGTGGCGAGTACGGACGCCGGCGCGACGACCGCGTTCACCACGCTGGATCCGGATTCGACCCGTACCGCCGACAAGATCACTCCGGTCACCGCGAGCACGCCGGGCGATCCGGCCGCGACCGGTGCGGCGTACGCGTTCGTCAACACCAGCGGTCTCGCGGCGGGCATCGAGTCGAACTCGGTGTACGACAAGCCGTCCGGGCCATCGGTCGACGACGGCGCCCGGTTCTGGCACCGCGCCCGCAAGGCCGCCGACGGCAGTACCCGCGTCGGCGTGTGGAGCGGCCAATGGACGTACCGTGCCGACACGTCGCCGTACACCGAACCGCTCCCGTGGGCGAAGGTCGTCGTCACCCCCGACGCGAACAACGACCGCACGGTCGACTGGGAGGACGGCGCGGTCGCGTTCCGCTCGATCATGACCGAGCCGAACGGCGGTGACCAGGTCAAGAACCGGGTGATCACACACATCCCGTTCAACTTCGCCAGCCAGGCCACGCACCCGTTCCTGCGGACGCTCGACGACGTGAAGCGGATCTCGCTGGCGACCGACGGCCTCGGCCAGATGGCGGTCCTGAAGGGGTACGGCGCGGAAGGCCACGACTCCGCCCACCCGGACTACGGGGGCAACTACAACACCCGCGCCGGCGGCCTGACCGACCTGAACACACTGCTCAAGCAGGGCAAGTCCTGGAACGCGTCGTTCGGCGTCCACGTCAACGCGACCGAGTCCTACCCGGAGGCGAACGCGTTCAGCGAGGAGCTGGTCGACAAGAACGCCAAGGGCTGGAACTGGCTGAACCAGAGCTACTACATCAAGCAGCGCCCGGATCTTGCCTCCGGCAACATCGTGAAGCGGTTCCAGCAGCTCCGCGACGAGACCGACAAGAACCTGCAGGAGCTGTACATCGACGTGTACTACCAGTCGGGCTGGCTCGCCGACGGCCTGTCCCGGCAGCTCGCCGACCAGGGCTGGCAGATCGCCACCGAATGGGCGGACCGGCACGAGCGGACGTCGCTGTGGTCGCACTGGGCCAACGACCTCGACTACGGCGGCGCCACCAACAAGGGCCTGAACTCGCAGATCATCCGGTTCGTCCGGAACCACGAGAAGGACGTCTGGAACCACGACCCGATCCTCGGCCAGACCGCGATCGTCGAGTTCGAGGGCTGGACCGGCGAGACCGACTGGAACGCGTTCTACGCCAACATCTGGCAGCGCAACCTGCCTACGAAGTTCCTGCAGCAGCAGAAGATCCTGGACTGGAACAGCGGCGACATCACGTTCACCGGCGGCGTCCGCGGCGCGGTCGAGAACGGCAAGCGCGCCGTGTACGTCGGGAACGCGAAGGTGCTCGACGGCGACAAGTACCTGCTGCCGTGGGACAACAACAAGAAGCTGTACCACTACAACCCGGCCGGCGGCCGCACCACCTGGCAGCTGCCCAGCGCGTTCGCCGGGGTCAGCACGTTCACCGCGTACCAACTCACCGACACCGGCCGCGCCAAGCCGACCACGATCCGCGCCAACCACGGGACCATCACGGTGGACGCCATCCCGGGCCGGCCGTACGTGATCTACCCGGTAGCCGCTCCGCAGCCGCGGACCGCCGCCTGGGGTGAAGGCAGCCACCTGAAGGACCCCGGCTTCAACGCCGGCAACCTCCAGGCCTGGAACGCGACCGGTGGCGCGACCATCGCGACCCTCGACAACGGCCAGCACGTGGTTCAGCTCGGCACGCGAGCCTCCTCCATCAGCCAGCGGATCACCGGGCTCACCGCCGGCCGCACCTACAGCGCGTCCGTCTGGGTCGAGGTCGAGCCGGGCAAGTCACGGACGACGACGTTGACCGTGGACGGCGTACGCAACCAGGTCATCAGGTCGACCGCACAGAACATGGTTGCTGCTGACGACAAACACGAGGCGTACTACCAGCGGGCTCGAGTCGTCTTCACCGCCAAGGGAACTACCGCTGACCTGGCAATCGGAGCAGTGGCGTCGGCCGCGAGGGTGCGGGTTGACGACGTGCGGGTGGTTGAGACGACGCGTCCCGCGGCAGGGCTCGTGGACGACTTCGAGCACGTGGACCAAGGCTGGGGTCCGTTCGTGAAGGGCGATGCCGGTGGCGTCACGGATCCGCGGACAGTGCTCGCTCCCAAACATGCGCCGTACACGCAGGCGGGCTGGAACGGGAAGCTGGTCGACGACGTGCTCGACGGCAACTGGTCGCTCAAGTCGCACGAGGAGAACCAAGGGCTGGTCTACCGGACCGCGCCGTGGACGGTGAACTTCCAGCCGGGCCACAAGTACAAGGTCAGCTTCGACTACGAGAGCGGTCGCGCCGGGCAATACGCGTGGGTCCAGGGCGTCGACCGGCCGGCGTCCGTGGAGGTCAAGGCGACGCCGATCGGCGAACAGCGGACGAAGGCGACGTTCAACCAGGAGTTCGTGGCCGGTTGCGGCGGCGACTACTGGGTCGGGCTGCGCAAGCTCACCGACGGCGGCGACCAGGCCGACTTCATCATGGACAACTTCGCCGTCACCGATCTCGGTACGACGTCGCAGCCGGCGGACTGCACCTCAGTCGCGGTGTCGGGCCTGACCGGGTTGGTGTCCGGTGAAGCGAACACCGTCGCCACGACGTTCACCAACAACGATGTGGTGGCCGCCGGCAACATCACACTGGGCTTGACCGCACCGGACGGCTGGACCGTGACGGCGACCACGCCGGCGACCCACGCAACCGTTGCCGCAGGCACCAGTGTGACGACCACGTGGGACGTCACTCCCCCGGCCGGTACGCCGGAGGGCAAGTACCCGGTGACGGCGACGGGTGGTCAGGCAACGATCAGTGCGGAGGCCACTGTGCTGCCGCCGGGGATCGTTCCGCAGTCCCGGATCAAGGTGGCTGCCGTGAGCAGTGAGGACGTCGCCACGGGCGGAGCCGCGACCATGGCGCTGGACGGAAACCCCAGCACCCTTTGGCATTCCGCCTGGTCCGAGGTCAGCACGCCGGCCGGGTACCCGCACTACATGACGCTCGATCTCGGGTCGACGTACCAGGTGAACGGGTTCGGCTACCTGCCCCGGCAGAGTGGTACGAACGGGATGTTCAAGGGGTACGAGATCTATGTGAGCGCGGACGGTCAGGACTGGGGTACGCCGGTTGCGACCGGGCAGTTCCCGAACTCCACCGCCGTACAGCGGGTCGACTTCACTGCCAAGCCCGGCCGCTACGTGAAGTTCGTAGGCACAAGCTCCCTGAACGGAGCGGTCTTCGGATCAGCCGCAGAGTTCAACGTCTACGGCACGCACTGAACACCAACCGGGGGCGTTGCACAGGTCATTCACTGTGCAACGCCCCCGGTGGTTGTCCCCACCCCCGGCAGTTGGCCGGCGCCGACTACTTGGTGATGGTCACCGAGACCGGCGCGGACGCGGTGTTCGCCGCGACGACGCGGAACTTGTTCACGCCGACCCGGCCGCTCGAAACCCATACCGAGTAGGTCGCCCGGCTGGTCACCTTGGTGGTGGCCGGGAAGTTGACCCACTTGCCGTTCTGCAGCCGCTGCACCTGGACGACGGTGTTCTTCGCGATACCGGACGTCTTGCCGGTGAACGAGACCTTCGTCCACGCCTTCGCAGTGGTCTTGTCGGACTTGATGGTGATCGACTTCGCCGCGACCGAAGCGCTCGCCGTGGTCGTCGTGGTGGCGGCGTTGGCCTGCAGGGCTCCGGCGACGCCGAGACCGGCGGCAGCCAGTGCGACACCCGCGAGAGCAGCGGCGGTACGGCGAACGAACTGAGTACGCATGATGTTCTGGTTTCCCCTCGTTTTGTTGGTGTTACGGAGGGGAAGACGCGGTAGCCGACGGAAAGGTTGTGTTACAACACCGTCTCAGGTCCGGCCGGCAGGACCAATCGGGCAAGCGCGCCGCCGCCAGGTGCCTCGCCGAACGTCAGCTCGGCGCCCAGCACCTTGGCGTGCCCGACCGCGATCGTCAGGCCGAGGCCGTGCCCGGCGCCGCGTTCGGCCATCCCGGACCGGAACCGACGCGGGCCCTCGGCAATCAGTTCCTCGGGGTAGCCGTTGCCATGGTCAACGACCTCGACGGTCCGGCCGCAGACCGTCACCTCCACTGGCGGCCGGCCGTGCCGCAACGCGTTGACGATCAGGTTCGCCAGGATCCGCTCGATCCGCCGCGAGTCGGTCGACACCGTCTCGTCCGGCCCGGTCTGGTGCACGATGACACTGTCCGGCGCGAGCGACTGCTGCATCCGCAACCGCCCCACCGCCGAGCCGACGAACGCGCCGAGTCCGACCAGTTCCAGATCGGCCTGCTCGACACCCGAGTCGAAGCGGGCGATTTCCAGGAGATCCTCGACCAGGCGGCGCAGGACCTTTGCCCGATCGCGCACCAGTTCGCTGGGGCGTCCCGGCGGCAGCAGTTCCGCGGCGGTGGTCAGACCCGTCACCGGCGTACGGAGATCGTGGGCGACGTCCGCGGTGAACCGGCGCTCGGCCTCCAGCTGACCGCGCAACGAACTGGCCATCGTGTCGAGCGCGGTCGCCAGCGACTGCACCTCGTCCTTGCCCTTGCCAACGGCCTCGGCCGCGGACGCGTCCAGATCGCCCGCCGCGATCCGCCGGGCAGTGCCCGCGACCGCGACGATCCGTTTGGACAGGCTGCCGGCCAGGATCACGCTGACCAGCGCGACCAGCGCGACCGTGCCGATCCCGCCCAGGATCAAGGCCTGCTGCAACGCCTTCATCGAGTCGTCGGTGCTCTCGTAGTCCTGCTCGATCGAGAGCACCTTGCCGTCCTTGACCGCGACCGCCGCCCACATCTTCGCGTGCGGCGACCCGGTCTTGAACGTGGCCCGCTTGCCCTCGAGCACCGCCTCCCGCAACTGCGGCGGCAGCTCCGGATCGTCCACCTTCGCCCCGAACACCGGTACGTCGTTGGTGTCGTAGGACTGCGCCGCGAGTTGGATCCGCTCGTCCGCGAAGCTGCGCGTGCGGTCCAGCCGGGCCGACTGGGCCTGGGTGTAGACCGCGACGCACAGCACCAGGATCGCGAGCGCGGAGACCAGCAGGAAGATGAGACCGAGCTTGCCGCGCAGTCCCATCACTCAAGGCCCATCCGTTATGCCCTGAGCTTGTACCCGAAGCCGCGGACGGTTTCGATGCGGTCGGCACCGATCTTGGTCCGTAGCCGCTGCAGGTGGACGTCGACCAGCCGGCCGTCGCCACCCCACTCGTAGTCCCAGACCCGTTGCAGCAAGGTCGACCGGCTCAGCACCACACCGGGGTTGTTGGCGAACTCGATCAGGAGCTTGAGCTCGGTCGGCGTCAGCTGGACGGTCTGTCCGCTGCGCCGTACCTCCAGCGCCTCCCGATCCAGTTCGAGGTCGCCGAACGACTCCACGCCGGAGCCGGCCGCCGGTGCCGGACGCTCCGGATCGGAGACCGCGCGCCGCATCACCGCCCGCAACCGTGCCACCAGCACCTGGGTGTCGAACGGTTTGGTCACATAGTCGTCAGCGCCCGCTTCCAGGCCGAGTACGACGTCGAGCGCGTCTCCGCGCGCCGACACCATCACGATCGGGACGGTGCTGGTCTCGCGGATCCGCCGGCACACCGAGATACCGTCCAGCCCGGGCAGCATGATGTCGAGCATCACGACGTCCGGATGGATCTTCTCGAAACGCTCGATCGCTTCCAGGCCGTCCTCGGCCGTGGTCACGTCGTAGCCGTGCCGCTCGAGGGTCAACTGCGTCGCCTCACGGATCACCGCGTCGTCCTCAACCATGAGAATGCGCGCTGCCGGTTCTTCCGGTACCACGAACTTCAGTCTCCCTACTGGTCCGTCGAGCTCACCTTGATCATCTGCCGCCCGTTCCAACGGTAGACCTCGACCCGCCGGCCGGACGGGCAGCAGACCGGGTCGTTGATCCCGAAGATCTTCGACTCGACCACCAGGTCCCCTTGCGGGCTGGCGTTCACGGTCGGTTGCTCGACGTCCAGATTCCAGATCGGTCGCGGGCCGGTCGGCTCGACGGCGATCAGGAAGATACCGAAGACGAACTTCTCCAGAGTATGGATCAGAACGATCTGCTGAGGTGTACCGCTGTGCAATACATCAACGGTCTTACCCCTGCTGAGGCAACGCGAAATCACGGTGCAATTCACGAGGACTGTCCGCGAGTAGCTCGACAGCCGCTTGTCCGCGAGCAGCCGGGACCGGACTTTGTACAGGTCAACGGCTACTTCCGGGGTGCGTTCGGCCTTCGGCGAGGGGGTGCCGGTACCGAACGCGACCGACGGTGTCGGGGTCGTCGGTGGCGGCGATTCAGGCCCCTCGACGCGCAATCCGCCGCCGTTCCCGCAGGCGGCGAGCGTGATCGTCGCCACCACCGCGGCGACGACAGGCAGCACGGTACGGCGCCACAGACTCATCGGGCGCCTCCTACCCTGCATCAAGTCCCCCCGCGAATTCGTACACGTCCTCACTTCCATGGTGTCGGCCGGACGTCACATTCGACGGGCATGGACGTCGAGTGGCCTCGACAGTTCTATTGCGGTTCCGTCACAGCCTCATCCGGCAACGACCTTTCCCGGATTCAGCAGGTTCTTCGGGTCCAGCGCGGTCTTGATCGCCCGGTGCACGTCGAGGGCGACCGGCCCGATCTCCTCCGCCAGCCAGGTGCGTTTCAGCACCCCGACCCCGTGCTCGCCGGTGATCGTCCCGCCGAGCTCCAGCCCGATCTCCATCACCCGGTCGAACGCGATCTGCGCCCGCTCCGCCTGCGCCGGATCGGTCTGGTCGAAGACGACCGTCGGGTGCATGTTGCCGTCGCCGGCATGCCCGAGGACGCCGATCGTGATGTCCAGCTCGGCCGACAGGTCCTCGAGCCGGCCGATGAACTCGGCCAGCCGCGAGCGCGGTACGGCGACGTCGTCGATCATCGTCGTACCGAGTTCCTCCAGCGCGGTGAGCGCGACCCGGCGGCCCTCGAGGAGCATCTCGCCCTCGGCGTCGTCCTCGGCCTCGATGCACTCCAGCGCGCCGTGGTCGCGGCACAGCTTGGCCACCGCGGCGACATCGGCCGCGCCCGCCTCGCCGCCCGCGTCGGACTGGGCGATCAGCATCGCGGCGGCCTCGTCGGGCAGGTCCATCCGCTTGTACTTGTTGACGGCCTGGATCGTGGTCCGGTCCATGATCTCCAACAGGCTCAGCGAGACGCCGCTGCGGATGATCTCCAGGATCGCGTTCCCGGCCTCGACGCCGGAGCCGAACAGCGCGGCCATCGTCTTCGGCTTCGCGGCGGCCGGGCGCAACGCCAGCGTGGCCTCGGTGATGATGCCTAGCGTGCCCTCGCTGCCGACGATCAGTTTCGCCAGGTCGTACCCGGCGACGCCCTTCACGGTCTTCCGCCCGGTCCGCAGGATCCGCCCGTCGGCGAGCACGACCTCCAGGCCGAGCACGTAGTCCGTGGTCACGCCGTACTTCACGCAGCACAGGCCGCCCGAGTTTGTGGACAGGTTGCCGCCGATCGAGCAGAACTCCCAGCTGGACGGGTCCGGCGGGTAGAACAGCCCGTGCTCCCCGACTGCGCGGGACAGCACCGCGTTGTACACGCCCGGCTGCGTGACGACGTACCGGTCGATGGGCTCGATCGCCAGGATCCGGTCCATCTTCTCCAGCGAGATCACGATGCAGCCGTCGAGCGCGTTGGCGGCGCCGGACAGGCCGGACCGCGCGCCCTGCGGCACGATCGGTACGCCGGCCTCGGCCGCGACCCGTACCGCGGCCTGGACGTGCGCGGTCTCCCGGGCCAGCACGACCGCGAGCGGAACCCCGGCCGGGCAGAACATCGCCCGGTCGTACCGGTAGCTCTCCATCCGGTCCGGATCAGTCACCAGCGCCTCGGGCGGCAGTACCTGACGCAACTGCTCGACAACCTCACTCATACAGCGAGCCTAGTTACTACTCCGCGGTACTGCGCACCCCTTGTCTCACCGAGTGCGCTTGGTGACGTTCTCCGAGATCTCCTCGTAGCCGCCGCCGTAGTTGTGGTACTCGCGGCCGATGGCGGCGAACGTGATGCTGCCGGCGGTCGCCTTCACCTTCGGCGTCCGGCAGGTGCGCTGCCCCTGGATCACCGCGCCGTTGCCGCCGCTGCTGTCGCAGCTGAGCACCCGGCCGTTGTTGCCGCCGCCGTACTGCACCAGGAAGGCGTTGGCCTTCGCGTTGGCCACCAGCGGCGACGCCATGGTGATCTCGGCCCAGTACTGGTAGCAGCTGTCGCGGACGAGCCGGACCGTGCCCCAGCTGGGTGGTTGGTGGTTACGCAGCATCGGCGCCGATGCGATGGACCTCGCGCCCGAGCAACTGGCGGCCGTAGCCGCCTCGGCCGGGAGGGCGGACAACGCGAACGCGCCCACGCCGGCCAGGCCGGCGGTGCTGAGCAGAATGCCCAGTGTCTTCATGACGAAACCCTTCCTGAGTGCACGCCCCGACGCCCACTCAGGAAGGCACACTACGCGAACGGAGCCTGCCCGGACAGTCATTCCGGTAATCGGACGGCGACACGCCGTATGCAGTTGCTACCGGCAAGGTTCTGGGCGTCGGTTACCCGCTTAACCGGCTCCTAGCGGGTCAGACAGCCTCTCAAAGGTTGCCGCGACGCTCCTGTTCGCGCTCGATCGCCTCGAAGAGTGCCTTGAAGTTGCCCTTGCCGAAGCCGAGTGAGCCGTGCCGCTCGATCAGTTCGTAGAACACCGTCGGGCGGTCGCCGATCGGCGCGGTGAAGATCTGCAGCAGGTAGCCGTCCTCGTCGCGGTCGACCAGGATCCCGCGCGACTGCAACTCCTCGATCGGCACCCGCACCTCGCCGATCCGGGCGCGGAGCTCCGGGTCCTGATAGTAGGAGTCCGGGGTGTTCAGGAACTCGACGCCGTTGGCCCGCATGATGTCCACGGTGCGCAGGATGTCGTTGGTCGCGAGCGCGATGTGCTGGGCGCCGGCGCCGTCGTAGAACTCCAGGAACTCGTCGATCTGCGACTTCTTCTTCGCCACCGCCGGCTCGTTCAGCGGGAACTTGACCCGGTGGTTGCCGTTGGCGACGACCTTGCTCATCAGCGCCGAGTAGTCGGTGGCGATGTCGTCGCCGATGAACTCCGCCATGTTCACGAAGCCCATCACCTTGTTGTAGAAGGCAACCCACTCGTCCATCTTGCCGAGCTCGACGTTGCCGACCACGTGGTCGACAGCCTGGAACAGCCGCTTCGGGTGCCCCTCGGGGCGGGTGACCTTGGTGGTGGCCGCGACGAAGCCGGGCAGGTACGGGCCGTCGTACTTGCTGCGGTCGATCAGCGTGTGCCGCGTGTCGCCGTACGCCGCGATCGCCGCGCGGCGGATCGTGCCGTGCTCGTCGGAGACGTCGTTCGGCTCCTCGAGGACGACGGCGCCGACCTTGCGGGCGTGCGCGATGCACTTGTCGACGTCCGGGACCTCGAGGGCGAGGTCGGCGACGCCGTCACCGTGCTTGCGGTGGTGGTCGAGCAGCGTGCTCTTCGGGCTGACGCCACCGGAGATCACGAACCGGGCGGAGCCGGCCTTGAGGACGTACGACTTGCTGTCCTTGGAGCCGGTCTCGGGGCCGGAGTACCCGACCAGGTCCATCCCGAACGCGAGCTGGTACCACTTCGCGGTCTGGGTGGCGTTGCCGACCACGAACACCACCGCATCCATGGCGGTGACCGGGAACGGGTCGGTGCTCTCGTCGTACGGCACCAGGCCGACGAGCTGCTTCAGCTGGTCGAGGTCGAGATCGGCGTCGAGCTCTGCGGGCGTGAGGTCGGTGCTGGTCATCGGGGTCCTCCCGGGTCGGTTTCGTGCAGCCGAGCCTGGTGGGTGGGCGCAGGTTGCGCAACAGTTCCTTGTTTGGCCGGACAAGCTGTGCAGTATGCTGCGGATGTTGCTGGACTATTTGGTCAGTCTGACCATCGCGGGAGGTTGGCCATGACGGTCGATGCGCTGGATGCCCGGATCCTGGGGCTGTTCGCTGCCGAGCCGCGGGTCGGCGTACTGGAGGCGTCGCGCCGGCTGGGGGTCGCGCGCGGGACCGTGCAGGCGCGGTTGGACCGGTTGCAGCGCGATGGAGTGGTGCGCGGGTGGGGGCCGGACATCGACACGAGCGCGATCGGCTACCCGGTGACGGCGTTCGCGACGCTGCAGATCGAGCAGGGCTCAGGTCACACCACGGTCGCCGAGGCGCTCGCCCGCATCCCCGAGGTCCTCGAGGTCCACACCATCACCGGCGCCGAGGACCTCTGGTGCCGCATAGTCGCCCGCTCGAACGCCGACCTCCAACGCGTCATCGACCAGGTAGTCATCGTCCGAGGCATCCAAAGAGCCTCCACCGTCATCGCCCTGGCCGAACAAATCCCCCACCGCGTTCTTCCCCTGGTAGAAGCCGCCACCAACCCCCACCCCCATTTGCCTGGCTGACCCAGCAAATGCGGGGTTTGTGACCCTCAACCAGGGTCAGGAACCCCCGAGTTCGCTGGTGGGCCAGGCAAATTGCTGGGTCAGCCAGGCAAATGGATTGAGGTTGGCGGCCCCGGACCTCCACCACTCACCAACCCGCTGGAATGGCGCGGCCCGCGCTTGCCGAGGCGGAGTACGCCCACGGAGCGTGCGGTTGGTGAGTGGTGGGCGTCCGCGTCAGGCCAGGCGTTTGGCTACTTCTACTGCGGCTCGGGCTACTCGGGGGCCTACGAAGTCTCGGTCGAGTTTGCCCAGGACTACTACGCCTATGGAGGCTTCGACGCCGGGGACGCCCAGGACGGGTGAGGACACGCCTTGGGCGCCGGCCTGGAGTTCGCCGGAGGTGACGACGAAGGGGCGTCCGGCGGGGTCGGGTTTGCGGCGGCCGGCGAGGATCGCCTTGCCGGCGGCGCCCTGGTCCAGCGAATGCCTCGAACCCATCCGGTACGAGACGTGGTAGTCGGTCCAGCTCGGCTCGACGACCGCGATCGCGAGCGCCTCCTCACCGTCCGCGACCGTGAGGTGCGCCGTCGCGCCGGTGTCCTCGGCGAGCGAACGCAGGACCGGTAGCGCGGCATCACGCAGCGTCGGCTGCACGCGCCGGCTGTAGTGCAGTACGGCGAGACCGAGCCGGGCTCGCCCCTCGCTGTCACGACGCACCAGCCGGTGCAGCTCGAGCGTGTTCACCAGCCGGTACACGACCGTACGACTCACGCCGAGCGCCGCGGCGAGCTCGGTAATGGACAGCCCGTCCGGGGCGTCCGCCAGCAACTCGAGGACGGTCAGCCCCCGGTCGAGCGTCTGCGAGGTCTCGGCGGGCACCTAGAAAGAGTATCCGTTATTCGGGCGCGGCCCGATGGCCCCGTATCTTGCTGCCGTGCGAAATTACTGGTCGCTGCTTCCAGCCATCGTCGTGATCGTCGTTCTGATCCTGGTCTATGCCGTTCCGACGATCATCAATCCGCAATGGACGAGCACGATCACGGCCCTGTTCCGCACCACCTCGGTCCCGGCCGACGCGACCCCGGAGGAGGCCCGCCGGGCGGCCGGCATCCTCGGCCCGCAGCAGCTGAAGTCCCGCCGGATGCTGGCGATCGCGATGGTCGTCGGCGCGGTCGCGCTGATCGGCTTCAACATCTCGTTGAACCGCGAGGCGGTCGGCTGCTACAAGGCCGCCCGCGCGTTCGGGGCGATCGACGGCCCGGACGCCAAGGATCCGTGTATCGACATGATCTACGGCACGTTCATCGGCGACGGCTCACGGCCCCCCAACGAGAAGACCCAGCAGCCGGTGAAGTACTACCAGCGGGTGGACGGGAAGAAGCCGAAGTACCTCAAGTGGATCCAGAACGCGCCCAAGTACGACGAGGCGGACCTGCTGTTCGGCACCGTCGGCAAGTGCGCGTCGGACCTCAGCGTCCAGCAACTCGAGGACAAGATCATGGTGGTCGTCGACACCGACTCGCCCTGTCCGGAGGACAGCAACATGTCGATCACCCCGATCAAGCTGAAGAAGCCGCTCGGCGACCGCAAGATCGTGACCATCGACGACGAGCCGGTGACCGAGATCAACCCGGACATGGACTCCTGGTTCACGGTCCTCAAGAAGCTGGCCACCGGAGGCTAGTCAGCTGAGTGCCCGGGTCTGTGAGTCGTAGACCCGGAACGGCCGGTTCCGCGCCAGCAGGATCAGCAGCCCGGTCACGCACACCGCGGCACCGCCGAGCAGCGCGACGGTCGGAGTGGTCAGCGAAGCCGTCGTACCCGCGACGAAGTCACCGAGCCGCGGCCCGCCGGCGACAACCACGATGAACACCCCTTGCAGCCGCCCGCGCATCGCGTCCGGCGCCGCGGACTGCAGCACCGTGTTCCGGTACGCCGAACTGACCATGTCGGCTGCCCCGGACAGGGCGAGCAGCGCGACACCCAGCCAGATCGTCCGGGACAGCCCGAACAGCCCGACGGCAGCGGCGTACGCCGTGATCGCCAGCACAATCGCCACGCCCTGACGGCGGACGCGGGTCACCCACCCGGAGAAGATCACGCCGATCAGCGCCCCGATCGCCGGCGCGGCCTGCAGCAGGCCGACGGTTCGCACGCCGCCGCCGAAGAACGCGCCCGCGACGGCCGGGAACAGCGCCCGGGGCTGGGCGAACACCATCGCGAGGATGTCGGCGAGGAACGTCGCCAGCAACGCCGGTGCGGCGCGCAAGAACGTGAATCCCTCCAGCACCGAGCGCAGCCCGGCCCGCCGTACGACGCCGGTCGGTGGCACCGGCGGTAGCCGGAACAGCGCGTACAGCGCCGCGGTGAACGTGATCACGTCGACCAGGTACGCCGCCGCGAAGCCGTGCCAGGCGATCACCGCCGCACCGAGCAGCGGTCCGGCGGTGAAGCCCAGGTTGAACGCGGCCTGGCTGAGCGTGTTCGCGGCCGGCAGCAGTTCGGGCCGGATCAGCCGCGGGATGATCGCGGACCGGGCCGGGTTGTTGACCGCGAAGCACGCCGACTGACAGGCCACCACGGCGTACAGGACCGAGACCTGTGCCCAGTCCAGCTGCGATTGCAGTACCAGGACCATCGAGAGCAGCCACAGCCCTGCGGACGAGACGAGAGCGAGCGTACGGCGGTCGATCGCGTCGGCCATCGCGCCGCCGTACAACCCGAACACGATCAGCGGGACCAGCGAGCACAGACCGACCAGCCCGACCGCGAACGTCGAGTGCGTCAGCGCGTACACCTGGATCGAAACGGTCACCGCGGTCATCTGCTGACCGAGCTGCGACACCGTCGACCCGACCCACAACCTCCGGAAATCGGCGGACTCACGCAGCGGGCGGATGTCGGTGAGCAGACGCACGCTGACAACTTATGTCACACCGTGAAAAATTAAACAGTCGGGAAGTGGGGGTGGTCGAGCGGCTGGCCGGGGGTCAGGTCGAGGCCGTCGGTGACGACGTGGGCGGCGCCGGTGTATGTCGCCTCGGCGTCGAAGTAGATGTTGACGTGCGCGATCCGCGGGTCGTCGGTGAAGTTCGGCGTCGCGGAGTGCGCGAGGTAGGCGTTGTGGAAGGTGCAGTCGCCGGCCTGCAACGGGATCGTGAGGCGCTCTCCCCAGCGCAGGTCCGGCGCGGCGCGGAACAGGTCGTCGCGGTCCGACAGATCCTGACGGCGCAGGTTCTGATGGTCCTGCGAGCCCGGGATGAACGTCATACAGCCGCGCTCCACCGGCACGTCGACGAGCGCGATCCACGCGGACAGGGACGCGCGGGAGTCCTTGTGCGGCCAGTACGGCGCGTCCTGGTGGAACTCGGTCGCCGCGCCGTTGTGCGGTGGCTTGATCAGCAACTGGTCGTGCCAGATCCGCAGCGGTACGCCGGCCAGCGCGGTCGCCGCCGCGGCGAGACGCGGGTCGAGGGTGAGCTCCCGCAGTACGTCGTTCTGCTGCCAGACGTTGACGTACTGGTTGAAGATCTTCGACTCCTTGAACAGGTCGTCGGCCTGCGTCGTGGCGGCGACAGCAGCTTCGGCGAACCGGGCCGCCTCGCCGCGGCCGATGATGTTCCGGATCCGGACGACGCCGTCGCGGCGATAGGCGGAAATGGTCTCTTCGTCGACGGTCGCGGGTGCCGTAGGGTCGGTCGTGGTCATCGGGGTTCTCCTCGGATTCCGGTGGCCTGGAAGGTGTTTCCAGCGTCGCGGTTGCCTCGCTCCGGGGACAGGCGGTGGTTCACCAGCACTTGACCGATCTTGACCTCCTGGAGGCCTGGATGCACAACGTGCTGAGCAGCGAGGTGTTCCCGGACCCCCGGCTGCCGGTGGCCGGGGAGCGGATCGAACTGGTCGCGGACGTCGCGTCGCACAGCCACGCGTTCTTCGAGATCGCGGTCGTGGTGGCCGGGCGGGGCACGCACGTGTCGGCGGCCGGCGAGGTCGCGCTGGCGCCGGACTCGGTCGTCGTACTGCGGCCCGGTGAGTGGCACGGGTACGTCGACTGCGAGGGACTCGTGGTGCGGAACGCCTACCTCGGACCGGACGTGTTCGGGCTGCTGTCCGGCGCGCTCGTACCGGGATCTCTCGGAGCCCCGGCGCATCCGGCGGTCCAGCACGCGATGCGCCTCCTCGAATCCGACCTGGCCGAACCCTGGGCCCTCGACCAGCTCGCGGCTCGCGTCAACCTCGCGCCCGGGTACCTGATCCGGCTCTTCGGCAAGTCGGTCGGCCTGTCCCCCATGGCCTACCTGAACCGCATCCGCGCCGAGCGCGCCGCCGGTCTCCTGATCGAGACCGAACTGCCCGTCGCGACCATCGGCGCACTGGTCGGCTGGCACGATCCGAGCCACGCGACGCGAAGATTCCGCTCAGCATTCGGACTCAGTCCATCCCAGTACAGGTCCGCTTTCAGACCGTAGGCCGTGGCTGGTGCTCCCACGCCGTAGCGAGCATGTGCTCGGTGCGGTGCATCGGCGCGCGGGGGCGTGCCGAGTGCAGCGCAGTAGGCGGGGGAGCACCAGCCACGGCCTTACGCAAAGATGTCCCTCATGACGTCGTCTGTGCAAACGCCTGACCCGAACCCCGGCTGGCTCTCCGAGTTCGCGCTCGCGGAGACCCGGACGCGGGTACCGATCCTGTACGTCGAGGCCGTTCCGGCGCGCGTCGACACCTCCGGCCAGATCGAGCACGTCGGGGTCCTGCTCCGGACGTCCCCAGCGACCGGCGAGATCACCCGCACGCTGGTCTCCGGCCGCGTCCTGCACAACGAGTCGATCCGCGACGCGCTGCAGCGCAACATCGAGAAGGACCTCGGCCCGGCGGCGTTCCCGCGGCTGCCCGCCACGCTGGTCCCGGTGACCGTCGCGGAGTACTTCCCGTTCCCCGGCATGACCCCGCTGCACGACCCGCGCCAGCACGCGGTCGCCCTCGTGTACGTCGTGCCGGTCACGGGCGAGTGCAACCCACGCCAGGACGCACTCGAACTCACCTGGCTGACCCCCGAAGAGGCTCTGTCCTCGAGCCTGCTCAACGACATGGAAGGCGGCCGCGGCCTCCTCCTCAAGCAGGCCCTCGCCTGGTCAGGCGCCATCGTCTGACCCGCACTCAGGTGGGTTGACCCACGAGATGCTGGGTTTGCGTTCGGGATCCGGTGGGCGAACCCGGCATCTGGTGGGTGGACCCACGGGAGGTCGTCGGGCTCACCAGGCGAGGCGACCTTCTTCGGCGTACACGTGCCCCGTCGGCCCGTCGGGACCCAGCGTCGCAAGACCGACCGCGACCGCTGCGCCTTGGGCGGGGGTGCGGGCGGCGGTCCAGCCGCCCATGTCGGTGGCGCAGTTGCCGGGGTCGGCGCCGTTCACCAGGATGCCGGTGGTGCGCAGCTCGTTGGCGAGCATCACCGTGACCATGTTCACCGCCGCCTTCGACGCGTTGTAGCCCAGCGTCAGCACGGTCGACATGCGCGACTCCGGATCGCCGACCTGCTCGAACGACGCCAGCGACGTCGACAGGTTCACGATCCGGGCGGCCTCGGCCGTCCGGAGCAGCGGCAGGAACGCCTGCGTCACACCCACCAGCCCGAGCACATTGGTCTCGAACGCAGACCGCAGTACGTCGGCCTCGATCCGCGACACCGCATCGTCGCCCGCGGGGATGATCGCCGCGTTGTTGACCAGTACGTCGAGCCGCCCGTACTCCGCCGCGACCCGCCCGGCCGCCGCCCGGACCGACGCCGCATCCGTCACCTCCAGCTGGATCCCGACCACATCGAGGCCTTCGGCAACCAGCTCCTTCACCGCCAGTTCACCGCGCTGCACGTCCCGCGACCCGGCCAGCACGGTGAACCCGGCCTCCCCGAGCTGCCGTGCGATCTCCTTGCCAATGCCCTTGTTGGCGCCCGTAACCAGCGCGATCTTCGTCGTCTCCATGCCCTCCACCCTCCGGTGATGCGACGTGATCAGGCAGAGTCGGCTGAGGCTGGGATCGGCGGTCCCTGGCTGAGCTCGCGGCAGCCTGGGATCCTGGAGACATGGATCGCGACGGGCTGGCGGAGTTCCTGCGGGTACGGCGGGAAGCGTTGCAGCCGTCCGACGTCGGACTCCCAGCCGGCCTGCGCCGTCGTACGCCCGGGCTCCGCCGGGAGGAAGTGGCGAGCCTCGCGACCATGTCGACGGACTACTACACCCGCCTGGAGCAGGGCCGCGGTCCACGACCGTCCCGCCCGGTACTGACCGGGCTCGCCCGCGCGCTGCGACTGTCGGACGACGAGCGCGGTCACCTGTTCCGCCTCGCGGGCGAGCAGCCCGCTCCGCCGCCCGGTCCGCCGGCGGAGGTTCGGACCGGCGTACTACGGATGCTCGCGCGGCTCGACGTACCGGGTCTGGTCCTGGACGCGAAGTACGACGTACTCGCGTGGAATCCGTTGGCCGCGGCGCTGATCACCGACTTCTCCGCGCTGCCGCCACGGGACCGCAACCTGCTGCGGCTCCGCTTCCTCACAGATCAGCAGAGCCTGACCGATCGGCAGACCGAGTTGTTCGGCGAGCAGGCCACCCGGGAGTTCGCCCGCGACGCGGCAGCCGACCTACGCGCGGCAACCAGCACCTACCCGAACGATCCAGCCCTCGCGCAACTGGTCGACGATCTGCTGGCCGGGAGCCCCGAGTTCGCGGAGATCTGGGCGCGGCACGAGGTGGGGCGGCAGCAGACGCTGTGCCAGACGATCTTCCATCCGCAGGTCGGGCGGATCGACGTGATCTGCGAGGTGCTCGTGGTGCCGGAGCGCGACCAGCGCGTGGTGCTCTACACGGCCGAGCCGGGATCGGCGTCCGAAGACGCGCTCCGCCTGCTCGACGTCATCGGCACCCAATCGATGTCCACAGGTTGATCCCCCCGAGAGGGCTGCGTCCACAAGAAGGCCGCATCACAGTAAGCGCGCTTACTCGTACGGCTGGACGATCTCCGTCCGCCAAGTGGCGGGGTCGCCGTCAGGCGGGTCGCGATAGATCTCCCACGGGTCGCCCGCAGCCTTCGCTCCGCGCAGCCTGAGCCACTCGGCCACTGCCGCGTAGTTCTCACCGAGCGTGTCGTACGGGCCGACGTGAACAGTCACGGCAACCGTGCCGCCGGGCAGGCTGGACATCTGGGTCACGGCGTCGGAGGCCACTACCCCGACCACCGGGAATCCGGCCTCGACCTCGAAGCGGCCGTCGGGAAGCTGATGGTAGCGCGCGAACGGAGGCCCGGCCGGCATGGTGTGGTGGGTCCGAAGAAACGCGACGATTTCGCCATAGGTCTTGGGGAACCAGGCAGACATCTCGGTCGGCGCCATCGTCCCTCGGCGGACGACGGTCGGTTGTTCGGTCAAGACTCGGCTCTCGACCACGGTTGTGCACATCATTCCGCCCTTCGTTTCGGTTCACCTCCAGCACAGGCCCGGACGTATGCGGTCAGTAGGGCCAAACGTCCCCACCGGTCGCACCGTCGACCCCACGGGCGATGGACAACCGCCGCCTGATGTCGGCTCCTGATCGGCCGCCTCCCCGCGCTTCTGTGAGCCCGCGAGTATCGGTCAGCTCGCGGACAGGACTCGCCCAACCCAGTCCGGCCGGATCGCTGCGACGGTGAGAAGCGCGATATCGATCACGACGCCGAACACCAGCCAGGTGTTCCAGAAGAGGACGAGCAGGACCAGCGAGAGCAGACAGGCCACAACAGTGAGGGCCGGCCACGCCGCAGACAGACTGGAACGCCCCACACAGCCAAGGCGAGAAGGGCAAAGGCGACACCCGTTGCAGCGGTGAGGCCCAGTGCGAGTGGGCGTCGTGCGGTGTCTGGCACGAGCCACGACCGATCCATGGAGAACTCGTGCACGTCGTCGGCGAGGTAGAGCAGGTGAACGAGCCCGTGGGCGAGGAAGAGGACTCCTGCCACGATGCGGACCACGACCATGTCCGACCTTCTTCCTGGTTCAGCCGACCTGGCGTTCTGCACGGCTGATATCGCAGTCCCGCAGGATTCGTGCTCGGAGTTGGACAGCCGGCCGCCTCACGGGTTCGGTGACGGCGCGGCTTCCTCGTCGCGCCGGAGTCGCGTAGGTGCCGCGATCCAGCCAAGGTGCCTGGCGCTCGCCAGCATCCACATCGCAACGATCGCGGCCACCAGAGTTGCCATCGCGCCGCTGCCGGCGCCGACGACCGCGATGATTCCCGCGACCAATGCCACGACACCGATACCGGTGACCAGCACGAGGTAGGCCAGTGGTGCTCGGCGACCAGGACCAGCACCGTAGACGTCTGCGAGATAGGACCGCGCCGCGGTGCAGGCCGCGACCCCCAGTCCGAACACCACCGCCGCCGACCCTCGATCGCTCAGGCCGAACGCTGCCGTTGACCCCAAGCCGCTCAGATACACCCCGACGGCGGCCAGCACGAAGATGCTCGACGCGGCATCGGTCCACTTGACCCTCATCATCGACCCTCCCCACCCCTCGCCCATCGAAGGGACTCCGATGGCTAGCACCTACGATCCGCCCGCCGCTCGAGGCCGGGCAGGGCCGTTCGGCCTCGCGGTTCGAGGCCAACGCCTCGATCCCACCGACAGGTTGACAACCGGATGCGACTCAAGCGATCGTTTGACGCGTTGAATTCCGACGTAAGGGTCTACTTGATGCGTAAGTTAATTACCATCCCGGTCGTGCTCGGGCTGCTTGTCGTACCGGCCGCGGCCGCGATGGCCGATCAGCGCGACGACGTCCGGGCGGCACCGGGGAAGGTCGTGTTCGCGGACGAGTTCGACGGTACGGCGATCGACCGGACGAAGTGGGCCATCCACTCGAACGCGGAAGCCGACCAGTGCCTGGGAAACAAGGGCAACCAGGAACTCGAGTGGCACACCTGGGACGCGCTGTCGGTGCACGACGGCATGCTGACGATGACGGCGAGGAAGAACAACCCGGCGCCGGGGTACGAATGGTCCGGCGCCCTCATCACCACCGGGCAGTCCTGCGGTCACGAGCCGTCGCAGTCGTTCGCCGTACAGCCCGGCGACTACATCGAGACGCGGCTGAAACTCCCGTCCGCCAAGGGTTTCTGGCCGTCCACGTGGACGTGGAACGGCAACGGCTCCAACGAGCAGGACACGTACGAGTTCTACAGCGACAACCACAACGCGCTGTACCTCACCAACCACCAGTCCCCCGGCGGCGGCTGCACCTACCAGTCGCCCACCGACCTCACCACCGACTGGCACACGATCGCCCAGCAGCTCGGCCCGTACGAGACCGTCTGGTACCTCGACGGCAAGGAGATCTGCCGCCAGGGCCCGTACGCCGGCACCGGCGACGCCCTGATCCTCGATCTGTTCGTGTACGCGAAGATCCCGCCGACCGTCACGTCCGAGTCGATGCAGATCGACCACGTCCGGGTGTACCGCCCGGAGTAAAGGCTGAGGCCCAGCACCCTTGAGGGACCGGGGTGCTGGGCCTCGGGGATCTCTCGGGGATCTATTGCCCGGTGAAGGTGAAGGTGCTGCCGGGTTCCTTGAGGATGTCGCCGTCGCGGGAGTTGGTGATGGTGACGTTCGACAGGTTCGCGTTGCCGCGGGCGCCGCCCATCGCGAGGATTCCCGAGCCGTTGTTCGACTTGTCGATCCGAACGTTGCTCAGGGCAACATTTGGCAGCTCGCCGCCGCCGGTCTTGAACTGGATGCCGTCGTACGTCGAGTCGTGGATCTCGGTGTCCCGGATGGTCACACCGGGGATCGGGAGGTTCGACGGGAACAGCGTGATCGCCCCGAACTCCTGGTCCTCGTTCCAGAACACCCCGCCGCAGCGGTAGAGCGCGTTGTTCGCGATCAGCGTCGTACCGGAGAACGGCAGCGGGTCGTGGTCGGTGGCGAGCATGATGCCGGGGTAGTTCATCGTGTCGTAGATCAGGTTGTTCTCGATCTTGTTGCCGTACCCGCCGTAGATCGCGATCCCGTTCGCCCGCCACGGCAGCTGGACCGTGTTGTTGGTGAACGTGTTGTCGTGGGCGATGTCGACCGACTGGTCCTTGACGTACTTGTTCGCCCAGACCGCGAGCGCGTCGTCGCCGGTGGTCCGGAAGGACGAGTTGAACACCTTGGAGTTCCGCGTCCCGTTGGAGAAGTTGATGCCGTCGGCGTAGGTGTCCCGGATCCGCATCCCGCTGAACTCGAGCCCGTCGGCCGGGCCCCACAGCTCGGGGATGTTGTCGTAGTCGCGGCCGACCCAGACCCCGACGTTCGCGTGCTCGATCCAGACGTTGCTGATCTTCGTACCGGTCCCGAACCGGCCGTTCAGCCCGACACCGCCCTCGGCGTTCCCGTCGCCGCCGCGGATCCGGCCGGAGCCGAAGATCGCGATGTCGCTCAGCTGGACGTTCTTATCGATGTCGAAGCCGAAGTTGCCCTCGTGCGGGTGGTTGATACCGCCGGCGTTCTGCGGCTCGATGGTCGAGTACAGCTGCGAGTACCACATCCCGGCGCCGCGGATCGTCGCGTTGCTGATCCCGACCTGGTTGTACTGCCCGCGGTTCTGCGGGTCGTCGGTGAGGATTTTCTTCTCCTGCCGCCACTGCCCTTCCGGGATCCAGACGCAGCTGATGACGCCGTTCTGGTCGTCCGTCACGGCCCGCTGGATCGCGTCCGCGTCATCGATCCCGTCGTTCGGCACAGCGCCGTACTGCGTGATCGACGTACACCCGGCCGGCTGGGACAGCGCCGGCGCGACCTGCTCCAGGTCGACCAGGTCGATGATGTAGTACGACGCCGTGTCGCCGGAGTCGCGCTGCAACCGGAACTTGGTACCGGACGGGTACGACTGACCGAGCAGGGCGTGCGACTCGTCGAAGAGCCGGCGCGCGTCACCGCCGGGCGTGTTGGTGAGTGCCTCAGGTCCGTCGCTGTTGCCGTACAGCCAGCTGTTGCGGGACGACAGCGTGAGCTTCTGCTTGAAGGTCCCGTTGACGTACAGGCTGATCGTTGCCTGCAGCCCCTGACCGTCGGCGGAGTCCGGGATCGAGTTGCGGACCACGACCGAGTTGGTCGGCACGGTCGAGGTGAACTCGACGTACTGGCCGCTCGAGTTCAGCCGGACCGACGAACGGCCGGACGACTCGGTCGCGAAGTTCGTGTGCCCGAAGGTTCGCGTCGCGTCGGCGGTCAGCAGGGTCCCGGTGTAGTCGCCGGCTTCGGCCTCGTACGACGTGTAGGGTACGGCGGCGCCGCGGCCGACCACGATCGACTTCGTGAAGGTGTTGTTGGTTTCGTTGGTCTCGTCAACGGTATTGCCCGCATCCGCCGTGGCGGTGACGGTTGCTCCGCCGTTGGTCGCCGTCCAGGTGCCGCTGATCGCCACGTTGGCGGTGGCTCCGGAGGCGATCGACGCGGTGCTGCCGTTGAGCGTGGTGGCGCCGACCACCAGCTTGGTGGTGGTGGCGGCGGAAGCCGACGTACCGCGGTTGTTGACGGCGACCGTGAAGGAGACCTGGGTCCCGGGCGCCGGGTTGGCCGGGTTGGTGGTGATGCCGGTGACCTGAAGGTCTGGTCCCGGGGCTTGGGCGACGGTCAGCTGGGTTGCCGCCTGGAGTGTGTTGTTGGTATCGCTCTGTTCGACGACCGTGTTGGCCGGGTCGGCGACTGCCGCGACGGTGTAGTTGCCTTGGGCATGGGTTCCCGCGTTGGCGGTGACGGTGGCGGACGCACCGGCGGCGAGAGCTTGGACGCTCGCCGTGCCGGCCACCGAGCCGCCGAGGAGGAAGTTGAGGCTGCTGGCCGGGGCGGCCGCGGAGCCGTTGTTCTTGACGGTCGCGGACAGGGTGATCGGCGTCGACTCGGACGGGTTGGCGGGCGACCAGTCGACGTTCGTCACCACGAGGTCGGGGTTGGGTGCCGCCGTACCGAAGACCTGGAGCTCTGCGACCTGGCCGCCGGGCGCACCTGTGTTACTGAAGACCTGCAGGCGGAGGTCGGCGTACCGGCCGGTGACCGGGATGGCGACGGTGTTCTGGCTCGCCGGGGCGAACTGGTAGTCGGTCCGGGCAACCGCGGAGGTGAAGGTGATCGCGGACTGTTCACGGCCCAGGACCTCGATGCTCTGCGTGCGCGCTCCCCAGACCGGATCGGGGTTGAGCTTGACGACGACCGAGCTGACGTCGGCGTTCGAGCCGAGCTTGACGGTCAGGGCCGACGGGAAGCCGTTCGACTCCCAGTAGGTGCCGATGTTGCCGTCGTTGGCGTTCGACGCGACGAAACCGAAGACCGAACTCGACGCCTCGATCGGCTTGCCGGAGGCGAGATCGGTACCGGTCGGAGGTTCGACCGGCCCGCCACCAGGCCCGGCCAGTTCGAACTCCGACAGTTGCGCGGCCGGCCAGCCGGTGTTCGCAGTGAAGGTCAGCCGGACGTAGCGCACCGAGGTGTTACTGAAGCTGATCGTCACGACATTGACACCGCTGAAGGTGTACGCCGTACTGCTGACGATCGTGGTGAACGAGGATCCGTTCGCGCTGCCCTGGACCGTGAGGGTCTGGGTGCGCGGACCCCAGGAGGACGGGAGTTTGAGGGTCACCTGGTTGACGTCATTGGTGGCGCCGAGGTCTGCCTGGAGCCACTGCGGGAAGGCGTTGTTGCTGCTCTCCCAGTAGGTGTTCGCGTTGCCGTCGCCGGCGTTGGTACTCGGGTACTCGCCGAGTGAGCTGCTGGCGGTCAGCGTCTTGGTGAGGTCGGCGGCCATCGCGGTCGGGACGGACAGCAGGCCGGCGGCGACGAGCAGGGCGGCCAGCACGAGCCGCAGAAGATTCTTCCGATGCATCGGTTGGGTCCTCCATCGTGGGGCGGTGGGAGGTTCCTCGCGCTACGTAAATTGCGTAAGTCTGACGATTTCTTGCAGCGCGGGTATCCGAAGCTTGCAGCACCACTCGCAGGACGTCAACACCTCACCCCCGACGGAAACACCCCGCCCTGGAGACCCAGGACGGGGTGCCGGTTGCTTCCGGAAGTCAGGCGCGGCGTTGGGCGGCCCAGTCGCGGATCAGTTCGATCCGCTCCTTCAGCTGGATCGACGAGGCGTGGGCGGCGGCCGGGCCGCCGAGTTTGCGGCGGAGGTCGTTGTGGATGACGCCGTGCGGCTGGCCGGTGCGGTGGTGCCAGGCGGCGACCAGACCGTTCAGCTCGCGGCGCAGGAGCCCGATCTGCTCGTGGGTGGCCAGCTCGGTCGGCGTCGGATCCTCACGGTCGCTCGTGGACCGTGAAGACTTCTTCTGCGCCGCCAGCGACTTCTGCTGCCGCTTGTGCAGCAACTCCCGCACCTGATCCGGCTCCAGCAGACCAGGCAACCCGAGGAAGTCCAGCTCCTCATCGGTCGCGTTGTCGCCGCCGGTCCCGTAGTCGCCGCCGTCGAACACCACCCGGTCGAAGCTCGCGTCCGACCCGAGCGCCTCGAAGGTCCCCTCGAGCTCGTCGCTCGCCCCCTCGGCCTGGTTCGCCTGCTTCAGCAGGTCGTCCTCGAGCGCGAAGATGTCGCCGTCCTCGTTGCTGTTCTTCCGCCCGAGGACGTGGTCCCGCTCGACCTCCATCTCGGCCGCGAACCCGAGCAGCCGGGTCACCGACGGCACGAACACCGACGCCGTCTCACCCCGCTTCCGGGCCCGCACGAACCGCCCCACCGCCTGCGCGAAGAACAGCGGCGTCGAGGTCGGCGTCGCGTACACGCCCACCGCCAGCCGCGGTACGTCGACACCCTCGGACACCATCCGTACGGCGACCATCCACCGGGACTCGTCCTCGGAGAACTTCTGGATCTTCTTGCTGGCCGCTTTCTCGTCCGACAGCACGACGGTCGGCGACTCGCCGGTCAGCTCGCGCAGCGTCTTCGCGTACGCGCGGGCCGTGTTCTGGTCACCCGAGATCACCAGTGCGCCGGCGTCCGGCATGTGCCGCCGTACCTCGGTGAGCCGCTTGTCCGCGGCCGCCAGCACCGCGCCCATCCACTCGCCGGCCGGGTCCAGCGCGGTCCGCAGCGCCTGGGCGGTCAGGTCCTTGGTGAGCGGCTCGCCCAGCCGCGCGGCGACCTCGTCACCGGCCTTGGTCCGCCAGCGCATCTCACCCGAGTACGACATGAAGATCACCGGGCGAACGACGTGGTCGCGCAGCGCGTGCCCATACCCGTAGGTGTAGTCCGCCTTGCTCCGGGCGACCCCGTCGTGGCCCTCCTCGTACGTCACGAACGGGATCGGGTTGTCGTCGCTGCGGAACGGCGTACCGGTCAGGCAGAGGCGGCGGGCAGCGGGCTCGAACGCCTCGCGGACGCCGTCACCCCAGCTGAGCGCGTCACCGCCGTGGTGCACCTCGTCCAGGATCACCAGGGTCTTGAACCGCTCGGTCCGGACCCGGAACGCCAGCGGGTTCACCGCGATCCCGGCGTACGTCACCGCGACGCCCGTGTAGTCCTTGTTCGTCTTCCCGCGCCGCCCGGCGAACGCGGGGTCGAGCGCGATCCCGGCCCGGTCGGCCGCCTCGGCCCACTGGACCTTGAGGTGCTCGGTCGGCGTGACCACGGTGATCCGCTCGATCTGCCGCCGGTGCAGCAGCTCGGCGGCCACGGTCAGCGCGAACGTCGTCTTACCGGCGCCCGGTGTCGCCACCGCCAGGAAGTCCCGCGGGTTGCTGTCCAGGTAGAGCTGGAGCGCCTCGGCCTGCCAGGCTCGCAGCTTGCTCGCGGTACCCCACGCTGCCCGGTCCGGATAGGCCGGTGGCAGGACGGCAGGGTTGGCCGGCACGTGCGAATCCACAGACAGCTACTCCCCCGAAGTCGACAGTGTGCCGGGCAGGAAGGTTACCCGAGATCGGTTACGAGATCAGATCGGCGGGCACCACGGTCACGTCGTACGGACTCGTCAACCGCGCCGATTCCTCGCCGGTGACCTTCGCGACCTGCACATATGCCCCGTCCTGCAGTTCCCACGCGATCAAACTCGGCGTGTCGGGATCCACCACCCAGTACGCCGCACACCCGGCGGCCTCCAGCCGCGAGAACTTGACCATCACGTCGAAGCGCCGCGTGCTCGGTGACAACACCTCGACCGCCAGCAACGGCGGCCCAGGCAGATCGCGCTTCGTGAAAGCATCACGGCGAGCGACCAGGACGTCCGGGATCATCACCGTGTCGTCCGCCAGCACCATGTCGAACGGCGCCCCCATGACGTAGAGCTCCGGCGGGCACACCTGCCTCAGGTGGAAGATGAGATTGAGAGCCACATCCTGGTGGTTGAACGACGGGCTCGGGGTCACGAGAAGGACTCCGTCGATGAGCTCGTGCCGGTACCCGTCATCGGGCATCCGGTCGAGATCGGCGCGGGTCAGCGGCGTTGCGGGTCGGCTGAACACGTCGGGTGGGTTCGGAATGCTGTCCACAGCACTCATAGTGCCTCCTTTGGTTGGTCACGGCAGAGAAGGTGCCGGGATCTGCCCCTGGATTCCCCGGGAATCCCCGAGCTGTGGAAAAGTTCCTGGTCGGCTGGTGACACGTCCTACACTCGGGGTATGAGTACTCAGCTGACCCCCGGTGCGGAGACGGTTGTCGACGAGCGGACCCAGACGTCGCCGGCGGAGCCGGGTGATCACGAGCGGTTCTCGCACTACGTGCCGAAGGACAAGCTGACCGAGGCGATGGTGATGGGCACGCCGGTGGTCGCGCTCTGCGGCAAGGTGTGGGTCCCGAGCCGTGACCCGCAGCGTTTCCCGGTCTGCCCGGAGTGCAAGGAGATCTGGGACTCACTCAACCCGGGTGACGACGGCGACGGCGGCGACGAGTAGCCGCCCCAATAATTCCGGTCTAGTTCTGGGTCGGGTCGTCCGGGTACGTCGCCAGGTAGGCCATCTGGTCGTTCTGGCGGCGCAGGACCCGGCGCCACAGGGTGTCCGGGTCGTGGCCGAACACGTCGTCGGTCACCGACTCGACGACGTACCAGGCGCCCTCGGCGATCTCGCCCTCGAGCTGGCCGCTGGACCAGCCGGCGTACCCGGCGAAGATCCGCATCCGGGTGATCGCGCCCTCCAGCAGCGCGGGCGGAACGTCGAGGTCGACCAGACCGATCCGCCCGAAGCACTCGCGCCAGCCGGGCGGGTCCGTGGACGCGGCCACCTCGGCGACCGCGAGCGCGCTGTCGGTGCCGACCGGGCCGCCCATGAACAGCACCCCGGGCTCGTCGACCGCGGACGACCAGTTCGGCAGCACCTGCCCCACGGACAGGTCCGCGGCACGGTTCACCACCACCCCGAGCGCGCCGTCGTCGTCGTGATCCAGCAGCAGGATCACCGACCGGCGGAAGGGCGGCTCGTCGAGCAACGGCGTGGCCACCAGCAGCGAACCGGTCAGGGTCGAGACCGTCATACCCCCATCATGGCGTACGACGGGGCACCCGGGCCCGTCCGTACCTGGCCAGCCAGGCGCCGAGCGCGACCCCGGCCAGGTCGGCGAGTGCGTCGAACGGATCGCCGTCGCGCTGCGGCAGCAGCCAGTGCTGCACCAGTTCGCTGACCACCGCGTTCGCGACCAGTGCCCCGAGCAACCAGCGCGCCGGTACGCCGACCTTCAGCCCGGTGAACGCGACGGCCGCGAACAGGAAGCAGTGCGCGACCTTGTCGATCTGCGGGATACCGGTCTGCGGACCCGCCTCGCGCGGCGCGTAGACGCCGTACAGCTGCAGTGCCACGGCCGCGACGAAGGCGATCCGCCAGGCCCAGACCCGCACCCGCGAGCCCGCCCGCTCCGAAACCGCGGCAGTCATGTCCCCAGTCACAGGGCCGGGGCGTCGTCCGGGAAGCTCTCGTGCGCGGGGGCCTTGCCGCCGGCCGCGTCGCGGACCGCGTGCGCGACCCGCGTGTGCACCTCGGGGTGGAAGACGCTCGGCACGATGTAGTCCGCGTTCAGCTCGTCGTCGGTCACGACACTGGCCAGGGCCTTCGCCGCGGCCAACTCCATGTCGATCGACACCTTGGACGACTGCGCGTCGAGCAGACCGCGGAAGACACCCGGGAACACCAGCACGTTGTTGATCTGGTTCGGGAAGTCGCTGCGCCCGGTCGCCACCACGGCCGCGTGCTCGTGCGCTGCGGCCGGGTCGACCTCCGGGTCCGGGTTGGCCAGCGCGAAGACGATCGCGTCCTTGTTCATGGTGGCGATGTCGGCGCCGTTCAGGATGTTCGGCGCGGAGACGCCGATGAACACGTCCGCCCCGCTCAGCGCACCCTTCAGGTCACCGCTGTACTTCGCTGCGTTGGTGTTCTCCGCGATCCAGCGCAGCTCGGGCGACAGGCCCTCGCGTTCGGTGTGGATGACGCCCGCGATGTCGGCGACGATCGTGTCCTTCACACCGGCCTTGAGCAGCAGCTTCAGGATCGCCGTGCCGGCCGCACCCGCGCCGGACAGCACGACGCGGATCTCGCTGATGTCCTTGCCGACCACTCGCAGCGCGTTGAAGAGCGCCGCCAGCACGACGACCGCCGTACCGTGCTGGTCGTCGTGGAAGACCGGGATGTCGAGCTCCTCGCGCAGCCGGGCCTCGATCTCGAAGCAGCGCGGCGCGGAGATGTCCTCCAGGTTGATCCCGGCGAAGCCCGGCGCGATCGCCTTCACGATCGAGACGATCTCGTCCGGGTCCTGGGTGTCCAGGCACAGCGGCCAGGCGTCGATCCCGGCGAACCGCTTGAACAGCGCGGCCTTGCCCTCCATCACCGGCAGCGCGGCCTTCGGGCCGATGTTGCCCAGCCCCAGGACGGCGGAACCGTCGGTGACGACCGCGACGCTGTTGCGCTTGATCGTCAGCCGGCGCGCGTCGTCGGGGTTGGCCGCGATCGCCAGGCAGACCCGCGCGACACCCGGCGTGTAGATCATCGACAGGTCGTCACGGTTGCGGATCGGGTGCTTGGCCTCCATCGAGATCTTGCCGCCGAGGTGCATCAGGAAGGTCCGGTCCGAGACCCGGCCGATCTCGACGCCCGGTACGGCGCGCATCGCCTCGACCAGGCGGCCGGCGTGCTCGGTGTCGGCCGCGGCGCAGGTGACGTCGATCCGCAGCCGCTCGTGGCCGGACGCGGTCACGTCGAGCGCGGTGACCAGACCGCCGGCCTGCTCGACCGCGGTCGTCAGCTTGCTCACCGTCGAGCCGCCCGCGGGCACCTCGAGGCGAACGGTGATGGAGTACGAAACACTCGGCAAGGCAGTCACGCGGGTGATCCTCTCATGTCACTGGTAATGCCCGGAGGTTCCGTAAGTAAAGTGCACGACAGACCTCTGGGTAATCCATTACTCGGCCGGTTACTGTTTCGTCAGGGTCCGGCAGGAAGGGAGCCAGAGTGCCGACTGTCAGCGACGTGGCCGCGCGCGCCGGGGTGTCGACGGCGACCGTGTCACGGGCGCTGAACGGGAAGCCGACGGTCGATCCGGACCTCGCCGCGCGGGTCCGGCAGGCGGCCGACGAGCTCGGCTACCAGCCGAACGGCCCGGCCCGGAACCTGCGCCGCCAGGAGGCCGCGGTGGTGGCGCTGATCATCTCGGACGTGGAGAACCCGTTCTTCACCGCGATCGCGCGCGGGGTCGAGGACGTGGCGCACGAGGTCGGGTACTCCGTCGTGCTCTGCAACTCCGACGAGAGCGCGGAGAAGGAGCGCCGGTACGTCGACATCGCCATCCAGGAACGGGTCGCGGGGGTCATCCTGTCCCCAAGCGGGCCGGCGTCCACGGTCGCGAAGCTGGCGGCGCGCGGTACGGCGTACGTCGCGGTGGACCGGCCGCTGCCGGGACAGGACAGTGATGTCGTCCTGGTCGACACCCGGCTCGCCGCCCGCGAGGCGACCGCCCATTTGATTGCCCAGGGCTACGAACAGGTCGGCTGCATCACCGGTCCTGTGGGTGTTCGGACCGCGGACGACCGGCTGGCCGGCTATCGGGACGCGTTGAAGGCCGCGCGCCGCCGCAGTACGCCGAAGCTCGTCCGGCGCACCGAATACAAGTCGGCCGGCGCGCACCGCGCGGCGCTCGATCTGTTGTCGCAGGCCGAGACGCCCGACGCGCTGCTGATCGCGAACAGCGCGATGGCGGTCGGCGTGCTGCAGGCCCTGCAGGAGCGCGGCGTGCGCGCCGGGCGGGACGTCGGCCTCGTCACATTCGACGACGCCCCGTGGGCCGCCCTCGTCGATCCACCGCTGACGGTCGTCGCGCAACCGGCGTACGAACTCGGCGCTGTCGCCGCCCGCCTCCTCCTCGCCCGCATAGCCGACCCCACCCGGCCCGCCACCACAACCACCCTCGCCGCCCGCCTGACCGAACGCGCCAGCTCCCACCGCCACTAGCCCCCCAAACCAGTTCGGGGAGCCAAACAGCCCACTCTCGGCAGGTAAACCTCCCCAAACCGGTTTGGGGAGGTTCGCGTGTGGCTCAGCCGGTCGGGTTTTCCTCGGCGTAGATCTTCGTGGCGTTCGAGGCGTCGATCAGGCGGGTCGGGAGGATCTGCGACTTCTCGATGGTGCCGCAGTCGACCAGGATCTTCTTGGCGGCGGCGATCGCTTCCTTGCCGTTCGTCGGGTAGGTGAAGGTCGCGGACAGGCGCCCCTGCTCGACGGCCTTGATCCCGCCGGACGGGATCGGCAGCGCGTCGATACCGGTGAACTTCATCTCCTTCTCGCGGCCGACCGCCTTCGCCGCCAGGTACGCGCCCTCGGCCATCGGGTCGTTGTGCGAGTACACGACGTCGATCTTCGGGTTCGCCTTCAGCAGCGCGTCCATCTGCGACTGGCCCTTCTCCCGCAGCCAGTCACCGCTCGCGGCGGCGATCACCTTGACCTTCGGGTTGCCCTTGATCCCCTCGAGGAACCCCTCGTGCCGCTCGGCCTGCGGCGTCGCGCCGGCCAGCCCCTTGAGCTCCACGACATTCCCGCCGGAAGGCAGCAGCTTCTCGGCGATGTACTTCCCCGCCTCGCGCCCGATCTGCACGTTGTCGCCGCCGATGAACCCGGTGTACGCGTCACCCTCGACCTTCCGGTCCAGCACGATCACCGGGATGCCCTTGTCGTAGGCCTTCTTCACCACCGCGGTCAGCGGCTTCGCCTCGTTCGGGCTGATGATCAGCAGGTCGATCTGCTGGGTGATGTAGTTCTCCACGTCCGCGACCTGCTTGGCGTTGTCCTGCGCCGCGTCCGCGAACTTCACGTCGAACTGCGGCACGTCCTTGGCCGCCGCCTTGATGTCGTCGTCCATCCGCTGCCGGTACGGCTCGGCGACGTTCGCCTGGCTCATCCCGATCGTGTACTTGCCGTCGGTGCCCTTGCAGGACTTGGACGACCCCGGCGACGCGGCACCGGAGGTCCGTTCGCTGGTCGTTCCACAGCCGGCCAGTACGAGCGCCGCAACAGCCGCTGCTGCCAACGGAATCTTCACAGTACGCATGACGGAACCTTCCTCACGAGGTGGGGCGGAGTCGCTGCAGCGCGGCGGCGGCAACGATCACCAGTCCCTTGATCAGGAGCTGGATGTTGGAGTCGATGTTGTTCAGGGCAAGGATGTTGTTCAGTACGCCGAGCAGCAGCGCACCTGCTACGGTCCCGGCGACCGAACCGCGGCCGCCGGCCAGGCTGGTGCCGCCGATCACCACCGCGGCGATCGCGTCCAGCTCGTAGCCGATGCCGTCGTTCGGGCTGCCCTGGTTGAGCTGTACGGCGTGCACGATGCCGGCCAGCGACGCGAGCAGCCCGCAGATCGCGAAGACCGCGATCTTGACCCGCACCACGGGGACGCCGGACAACCGCGCAGCCTTTTCGTTGCCGCCGACGGCGTACAAGTGCCGGGAGAACGCGCTGACCCGGAGGAACACGACCGCGGCGATCGCGACCACCGCGAAGATGATCACCGGGATCGGGACCAGGCCGCCGAACGTGCGTTCACCGAGCAGCGCGAACGACGTCGGCGCCTCCTTCGGCCCATCGCCGTACGCGATCGCGACGCCCTGGCCGCCGGACCAGATCCGGGCCAGGCCGCGCGCTATCTGCAGGCCCGCGAGTGTCACGATGAACGACTGGATCCCGATCATCGCGGTGGCGACGCCCTGCAGGGCACCGAAGACCAGGCCGATCGCCAGCACCAGCACGACCGACGGCAGGAAGCCCCAGTCGTTCTCGACCATCAGGACGGCGGACCCGACCGCGGCGAGGCCGAGCACCGCGCCGACCGACAGATCGATCCCGCCGATCAGGATCACGAACGTCATACCGACCGCGATGATCCCGATCTCGGACACCGCGCGGACCACGTTCGCCAGGTTGTCCGCGCTGACGAAGAGGATCTCGCCGTTCTTGCGCGGCGAGAAGATGATCGCCGCGACGAAGACCACGATCAGCCCGAACACACTCTGGAACCGGAACAACGTCGCCGCGACGGACGTCTTCTCCGCCGGCGCCGCCACCCTGTCCTGTACGTCGGTCATTGGACTCCTTCGACGTCGAGATGTCCCATCGCGGCGGCGAGCAGATCGCCTTCGCCCGAGTCCGCCGTACTGAACGAGGCGACGTCGCGGCCGTCCCGCAGGACGACGACGCGGTCGCAGACCCCCACCAGTTCGGGCAGCTCCGACGACGCCAGCAGGACGCCGAGGCCCTGCGCCGCGAGTTCACCGAGCAACCGGTAGATCTCGGCCTTCGCGCCGACGTCGACGCCGCGCGTGGGCTCGTCGAGGAGCAGCAGCTTGGGCTCGGTGAGCAGCATCCGCCCGAACACCACCTTCTGCTGGTTCCCGCCGGACAACGTGCCGACCTCGTCCTGCAGGCGGCCGAACTTCAGCCGCAGCCGATCGGCCATCCTGGTCGAGGCGGCGCGCTCCATCCGGCGGGCGATCACGCCGAGCCGGCCGTACGACGGGAGACTCGAGACGACCGTGTTGGCGAGGATCGAGTGGAAGAGCACGAGCCCCGACGTACGCCGGTCCTCCGGGACGAACCCGATGCCCTGGGCCAGCGCGTGGCGCGGCCCGCGCGGCAGGATCGCCTTGCCCTGCAGGAGAATCCGGCCGGTGCGGCTGCCGCCGGGCGCGACGCCGTACAGGGTTTCGAGGAGTTCGGTGCGGCCCGCGCCGAGCAGGCCGGCGAGACCGACGATCTCGCCGGCGCGGACGGTCAGCGAGATGCCGTCGGGGTCGCGGCGGCCGGGGCGCGGGCGGCGGGCCTTCAGCTTCAGGTTCTCGACCCGGAGCAGTTCGTCGCCGGTGTCGGAGTCAGGTGTTGTGAACATGGTCTGCACCGGGCGGCCGACCATCGCCTCGACGACTTCCGCGGTACTGAGTTCGCGCGGGTCGAAGCTGGTCACGAACTTGCCGTTGCGGAGGACCGTCGCGCGATCGGCGACCTTGGCGATCTCCTCCATCCGGTGCGAGATGTAGACGATGCCGACACCGCCGGTCCGGAGCTCACGGATCACGTCGAAGAGCCGCTCGACCTCGGAGCTGGTGAGCGCGGACGTGGGCTCGTCCATGATCAGGACCCGGGCGTCGAGTGAGATCGCCTTCGCGATCGTGACGAGTTGCTGCTCGCCGACGCGGAGCTCGCCGACCGGGCGGCGCGGGTCGAGACTGACGCCGCTGCGGTCGAGGAGCTCACGGGCCTCGCGTTCCATCCGGCGGCGGTCGACCGTGCGCACCGGCGTCCGGAGTTCGCGGCCGAGGAAGATGTTGTCCGCGACCGACAGGCCCGGGACGAGGTCGAGTTCCTGGTGGATCATCGCGATCCCCGCGGCCTGCGCGTCGGTCGGTCCGCCGAACCGCACCGGTGCGCCGTTGATCGCGATGCTGCCCGCGTACTCGGTGACGTCGCCGGAGAGGATCTTCATCAGCGTGCTCTTACCGGCGCCGTTCTCACCGAGCAGCGCGTGCACCTCCCCGGCACCGAGCACGAAGTCCACCTCGTGACACGCCTGCACCCCGCCGTACCGCTTCCCGATCGCACTCATCCGCACGAGGTCAGGCACACAGCACCTCCGCGATTCGGGCGAGTAATCGATTTCCCGGACGCTAGACCGCGCCTCTCTGCACCGTCAACCCCTCACCCGCTTTTCCACCTCACTCGAAGGGGGACCTCCAGCACTCAGTAACCTGCCGGTGCGACGCGTGACGCCGCCCGCGTGAGCGTGAACTCGCGCGGGCGGCGTCGGTTGGTGAGTGGTGGCGGTCCGGGGTCAGCTTCCGGACACGGTCACCTTCGCGAAGAGTGGGCGCCCGCTCGGGGGCATCACGAAGTCCTTCACCCGGGAGCGGACGGCGGCGTTGGAGGCGAGGTCGGCGGGGAAGATGCCGACGGCGTCGTCCCAGATCGTCTGGCCGGCCTGCTGGTAGAGCTTCGGGCGGGCCGCCTGGTCGACCGACGAGCGGGCGTCGAGGAGGAGCTTGTCGAGCGCGGGGTTGCAGTAGCCGTTGCGCTTCGCAGTGCACACGTACAGGCGGGCCAGGGTGTAGTCGGCGTCACCGGTGCCGGTCACGTTGGTCTGCAGGTTCATGTCCCAGTTGAGCTTGCCGAAGTCCTCCAGCCACTGCGCGCGTTCCTTCTCCAGCGGCTTGACCGTGACGCCGATCTTCGCCCAGTCGGAGATCATCGCCTGGGCCAGCGCCCGGATGTTCGGCCCGCCTTCGAGCGGCCACTGCATCGACGTGGTGAACCCGTTCGGGTACCCGGCCTCGGTCAGCAACTGCTTCGCTTTCGCCGGGTCATAGGCGTACGGCGACAGCTTCGGCGCACCGATCACACCCTGGGCCAGCGGTGCCTGCGCGACCGACGCGAGCTCGCCGAACAGGTCCTTCACGGTCCCTTCGAGGTTCAGCGCATGCCACATCGCCTGCCGGACCCGCTTGTCGTTGAACGGTTTCCGGTTGGAGTTGAACCAGTCGAAGTAGTACGTCCAGCTGGGCGTCGTCGAGTACGTGATCGCGTCGCTGCCCTTGACCGAGCCGACCTGGTCCGGCGGGATCTGCGTCAGGACGTCGACCTCGCCGTTCTCCAGCCCGGTGATTCGCCCGGCGACCTCCGGGATGTTCACGAACTCGAGCTTGGTCAGCTTCGGGGCGCCGTCCCAGTACGTCGGGTTCGCGGCCAGCTCGAGCTTCTCGTCGGGCTTGAACGACTCGACCGTGAACGGCCCGGTCCCGATCGGCTTGTTGAAGAAACCGTCGGTGTTGATCTTGTCCGCCGGCCCGATGAACAGCAGCGTCAGCGAGCTCAGCAACGTGCCGAGCGGCTTGCTGGTCTTCACCGTCACGGTCTGGTCGTCGGTGGCCACGAAGGACGTCACCGTCGAGTAGAGCGGTACGAGCGGGCCGTCGAGCTTCTTGTGCCGTTCGTACGACGCCACAACGTCCTTCGCGGTGAACGGCGTACCGTCGGAGAACTTCACGCCGGTGCGGAGCTTGAACACCCACGTGGTCGGGTCCGGGTTCTCCCACGCGGTGGCCAGGACTGGGACGATCTTGCCGCCGTCGACGCGGACCAGCGGCTCCATGATCTGCTGGATCGCGGTCTGCACCGCCTCCTCACCGGCGTACTTGTGCGTGTCCAGCGACACCGGGAACATCGCCGGGGCGTACCGCAGGACCTGCTCACCGCTGCTCGGTTCACTGGCCGGTGAGCACGCGGCCGCAGCCAGGGTCACGACGGCCAGCGCCGCGACAAATCGCTTCCTCAACACAGGGTTCTCCTCAGAGCGTGTAGGTGGCGACGACCGGGTGGTGGTCGGAGGGGGCGCGGCCGTCGTGGAAGAAGTCGACGACCTCGCTGGACCGGGCGGCGAGCGGGCCGCGGGCGAAGATCCAGTCGATCGCCTTGGGTGGTGAGGCGAGCGGCGACAGCCGGGTCCCGATCGGACCGGTCGCGACCGTCGGCACGACCGGATGGGTCACCGGTGAGTGCCGGCCGAGGGCGGTGAAACTGTCCAGGAACCCGGCGTTCCCGAGTTCCCACTGCGGTGGGCCGATGTCGTTGATGTCGACCGTGAACAGGCAGGCGCCGTCGCCGGCCAGGCGTTCGAGGGCCTCCCCGATCGCGCGGGCCTGGGCGATCCGGCGGTTGACGTGATCGGTCCGCTCGTCCGGGTGGCCGGGCCAGGTGAGGTGCGCCGTACTGAAGATCAGCTCGGTGCCTTCGGGGGTGCGCAGCCGGACCCAGAACAGGCGCGCGTCGGGCGAGAGGATGCCGACATCCTCGGCGCCGTGCTCGACGTAGGTGAACAGGTCGCGTCGCCACCACAGGTTGCTTTGGGTCTCCCAGCCTGCGGTTCCGTCGACGCGGTCGTGGTCGGGCAGGACGTCGTCGAGCAGCTTGCGAGTGGCGGGCCGGAGCTCTTGTACGGCGAGCAGGTCGGGCGGGCGGGTCGTGAAGAGGCTCGTGATCGCGTCCCGGCGCTGGTCGAGGTAGAACTCGGACCACAGGTTGTAGGTCATCGCCACGAAGGTGAAAGTCATCGGTCCATCCCGGTAGGCACGTTGTACGCCGTCAGTCCGTCGAGCCGCAGCCGCGTGAGCGAGCAGTTCCCCGGCGGATCCAGCACCATCTCCGCCCCCACCGGCAACCCGAGCGCAGCCGCCGCAGCCACCCGAATCGGCCCCCCATGCGTAACCACCAACACCCGCCGCACGTCCGCGTGGGCGATGGCCTGCATCGCTTCCCACACGCGGGCACGCAACTGCCGGAAGGTCTCGCCACCACCACGTGCGATGTCCTCGCCGCGAGCGAAGGCCTCCACAACGTCCGGTTCCTCGGCGGCGACCTCTGCGATCAGCCGCCCTCCCCAGGTGCCGACGTCGATCTCCCGCCACCTCCGGTCGATGCGCACCGACGGTTGGTCAAGCGTGTCGACGTACGGCTGCAAGGTCTCGGTCACCCGCTGAAGATCGCTCGCGACGATCGCGTCGAACTCGAACGACTGCAGATACTCAGCGGCCTGCTTCGCCTGCTGCCGGCCGCGCGCGCTCAACCCGGTGCCTTGCTGACCCTGGTACCGGTGTTCGGCGTTCCACACAGACTCTCCGTGCCGGAGAAGAACGAGTTCGATCACGAGGCAGCTCCAGCGAGCTCGGTAGCGAAGTGGCAGGCGGCGGGATGCAACTCCAGCCGCGTCGTGAGTTCAGGTACGTCGTGCGCGCAGGTCTCCTCCGCCTTCCAGCACCGCGTCCGGAACCCACACCCGGACGGCGGATCTGCCGGCGACGGGACGTCGCCGCCGATGATGATCTGCTCACGCGCCGGTTTGTCCCACGGCTTCGGGTCCGGCACCGCGGACAGCAGCGCCTGCGTGTACGGGTGCAGCGGCCGGGTGAACAGCTCGTCCTGGGACGCGGTCTCGACGATCCGCCCGAGGTACATCACCGCGACCCGGTCGGAGATGTGCCGTACGACGGACAGGTCGTGGGCGATGAACAGGTACGCGAGGCCGAGGTCCCGGCGCAGATCCTCGAGCAGGTTCAGGACCTGTGCCTGGACCGAGACATCCAGCGCGGAGACCGCTTCGTCGCAGATCACCAGCTTCGGGCGGAGGGCGAGCGCGCGGGCGATACCGATGCGCTGGCGCTGCCCGCCGGAGAACTGGTGCGGGTACCGCTCTGCGTGGTCGGGGTTGAGGCCGACGCGTTCGAGGAGGTCGCGGACCTCGGCGCGGTGCCGGTTCCGGGGGACGACGTCGGGGTGGATCTGCCAGGCCTCGGCGATGATCTGCTCGACGGTCGCGCGCGGGTTGAGTGACGCGTACGGGTCCTGGAAGATCATCTGGAGCTGCCGGCGCACCCGGCGCATGGATGCCTTGGGCAACGAGGTCAGTTCGTCGCCGTCGAAGACGATACTGCCCGACCGCGCCTCCTCCAGCCCGATGATCGTCCGCGCGACCGTCGACTTCCCCGACCCCGACTCCCCCACCAGCCCCAACGTCCCACCGGCCGGGATATCGAACGACACGCCCGCAACAGCTTGAATCTGCCCGACGGTACGCCGCAACACAGCAGACCGCATCGGGAACGAGGTCTGCAGATCCCGCACCGACAGCAGCGGAGGCGGCGGAGACTCAGTGGACATCGGTGAGGACTCCTTCCGGGTGATGGCAGGCGGCCTGGTGCGTGCTGGGGCGGTCGGGCAACTGGCGGAGGACAGGTTCGGCCTCGGCGCACTGTTCGTCGGCGTACTGGCAGCGGGGGCGGAAGGAGCAGCCGGAAGGGAGGGCGAGGAGGTCGGGTGGGGCGCCTTGGATGGGGACGAGGCGGTCGCGAGGGCCGTCGAGGGCGGGGACGGACGCCATCAGGCCGGAGGTGTACGGGTGGCCGCTGTGTTCGTAGACCTCGCGGAGCGAGCCCGTCTCGACGACGCGGCCGGCGTACATCAGGATCACCCGGTCGGCCACGCCGGCGACGACGCCCAGGTCATGGGTGATCAGGACGAGCGACATGCCCTCCTCGGCCTGCAACCGGGTGAGAAGGTCCATGATCTGCGCCTGGACCGTGACGTCCAGCGCGGTCGTCGGCTCGTCCGCGATCAGCAGCCGCGGCGACAAGGCGAGCGCCATCGCGATCATCACCCGCTGCCGCATCCCACCGGAGAACTGGTGCGGATAGTCGTCCAGCCGCTTGGACGCGGCCGGGATCCCGACCCGCTTCATCAGGTCCAGCGCAGCCGCGCGCGCTTCCCGGCGGGACGCACCGCGATGCCGCCGGAACATCTCCCCGATCTGCGCACCGACCCGGAACACCGGGTTCAGCGAGCTCAACGGATCCTGGAAGACCATCGCGATCTCCCGTCCCCGCAGGCCCTTCGCCGCCGTCAACAGATCGCGACCGTCATAGGAGATGCTGCCGCCGGTCACCCGCCCGGCCGGCTTCGGCACGATCCCGAGAATCGCCTGCGCGGTAACACTCTTCCCGCTGCCCGATTCCCCCAGCAGCGCAACGGTTTCACCGGCACCGACGTCGAACGACGCCCCGTCGACGGCTGTCACCACACCACCCGAAGTGGCGAATTCGACCCGCAGGTCGCGCACACTCAGCAGCACCATCACAGACTCCTCAGCCGTGGGTCGTACCGGTCCCGCAGGGCGTCGCCGAGGACGCCGAGCGAGATCACCAGGAAGGCCAGCGCGATCCCGGGGATCGTCGAGATCCACCACGCGTCGGCGAGGTAGTTGCGCCCGTTCGCGATCGTCACACCCCAGCTGGGCGTCGACGCCGGCGTCCCGAGACCGAGGAAACTCAGCGAGGCCTCGGCCAGGATCACGTGACCGATCTCGACCGTCGCCACCACCAGCACCGGTGCGATACACGCCGGCAGCACGCACCGGGTGATCAGTCGCCAGGTCCCGGCGCCGAGCGTCCGCGACGCGTCGACGAACTCCCGCCGCCGCGTCGCCAGCGCCTGCCCGCGCGCGACCCGCGCGAACGTCACCCAGTTCGCCACCGCCAGCACGATCACCACGTTCACCACCGACGGACCGAGCAGCGCGGCGATGAAGATCGCCAGCAGGATCGAGGGAAACGCCAGCTGGATGTCCGCGAGCCGCATCAGGACGCCGTCCAGCCGGCCGCCGAAGTACCCGGCGGCGAGACCGATGGTGACGCCAATGGTCCCGGCCAGCACCAGCGTCGCGAGCCCGACCGCGATCGAGATCCTTGCCCCCTGCAACATCTGCGCGAACAGGTCCTGCCCGACCTGGTCGGTGCCGAAGATCGCGAACGACCCGTCGGACAACCGGGTGAACGGCGGCTTCAGCCGGTCCGCGGTCCGGGTGCCGACCGGGTCGTACCGGAACAGCCACGGCCCGATCACCGCGGCCACGACGTACACCGCGATCACCGCGAACCCGAACCGGATCCGGGCCGAGCCGGCTCTGGTACGGCGGCGTACCGCGGCCGCCACGGAAAGCTCAGCAGTCAAGGTCAGTCACCAGCCAGACGGACGCGTGAGTCCAGGAAGCCGTACAGGAGGTCGACGAGCAGATTGATCAGCACGAAGATCGTTGCCACCAGCAAGATCGACGCCTGGACGACGCCGTAGTCGCGGCGCCCGATCGAGTCGATCAGCAACCGTCCAACCCCCGGCCAGGCGAACACCGTCTCGACGATCACCGTGCCGCCGAGCAACGCACCGAACTGCAGACCGACGACGGTCACGATCGGGATCAGCGCGTTCCGCATCGCGTGAACGAGGACGACGATCCCCTCACCGAGACCTTTCGCCCGGGCGGTCTGCACGTACCCCTCGTGCACGACCTCGAGCAGTCCGCTGCGCGTCAGCCGCACGAGGATCGCCAGGAACGGCAGTGCCAGCGTGATCGTCGGCAGCACCAGATGCGCCCACGATCCCGAGCCCGCACTCGGCAGTACCTTCAGCCCGCGGGCGAACACCAGGATGAGCACGATGCCCAGCCAGAACGACGGTGTCGACTGGCCCATCAGCGAGAACACCGAGATCGCGCGGTCCACCCAGCTGTGCGCCCGCAACGCGGCGATCACACCGAGCGGCAGACCGATCAGCAACGACAGCAGCAACGCGGTCGTCGCGAGCTGGATCGTGGCCGGAACCCGTTGCAGGACAAGGCTCATCGAGTCCGCGTTCAGCCGGAAAGACTCGCCGAAGTCCAGGTGCACGACGTTCGCCAGGTACGTCGCGTACTGCTGGATCAGGGACTGGTCGAGGCCGAGTTGCGCCCGCAGCGCGGCCACCTGCGCCTGGTCCGCGTCGGGACCGAGCATGATGTACGCCGGGTCGCCGGGGACCAGCCGGAGGACGACGAAGATGATCGTGACGGCGCCCCACAGTACGAAGAGCGAGAAGAACAACCGCCGGACGACGTACGCCCCCATCAGACCCCGCTCCGCAGTACGGAGACCACGCGCCGGACCTCGTCGACCGAACCCGGCTGGATCAGCTCGGCGCCCAGCGCGCCGGCGCACGAGCCGTCCGGCGCCCGTACCGGCACCGCGACCATCCGCGGCAGCGAAGCCACCGGGCGGGCGTTGTGCGCGAACCCGGACGCCCGAATCCGCTGCAACGCGTCGAGCAGATCAGCGCTCCCCGTCACCTGCTCGACCGGAAGCGCGGAAAGGTAAGCCCGCCCAAGCGCACTCCACCGCAACGAAACCGCATGCCCCGGCCGAACCGCCCCCACCCTGGCACCACTGCCCGCCTCCGCCGCCACGTCCGTGACCTGGAGGACCAGGCCGGTGGTTTTGGGGAGCGGTTTCGCCATTACCACGAGGCGGCCGAGGCGGGTGCCGAGTTCGGTCAGCGAGTGTTCCGGGGCGGGCCGGCGGTCGGGCGTACGACGTAAGGCGGCGAGACCGTCCTGGGCCGTGTAGCGGTGGTCGTCGACCTGGGCGGCGAGGCCGTGGGTGCAGAACGTGGCGAGGATGCGGTGCACGGTGCTCTTGTGCAGGCCGACCGTGACGGCCAGCTCGGTCACGCCGTACGCGCGGTCCTCACGGTTGAGCTCGGCCAGGACGGTGAGCGCACGGCTCAGCGACTGCATGGCGCCTCCCGGCGGAAGAAGGGGAACGCCACCATGAACGTTAACGGTAGCGTTAATGCACCGTAGAAGCGTGTGATTTACGTGTCAATAGACCACCGTTGCTGAGGATGAAACAGCCCGTTGACGGCCAATTCCCGTGAACGTTAACTTCACCTCACATCCACCGAACCCGCCCTGGGAGGCACTGCGTGACGACATCCGACGTACGCGCCGCGCTACTGTCCGCCGATCCCCGGCTGTCCAAGTTCTCGCCGTTGCCGCGCATCCTCGCGTTCGACGAGTTCGACAGCGGGACGCACGGCTGGACCGAACTGCTCGGCAACTACAACGGCCGCGGCGACCTCAGCACGGTCGACGACCACATGCGCGACTTCCGGCCGCCGCAGCTGTCGGCCTGCAACTTCTTCGACATCGGTACGCACGGAGCGCTCAGCGGCACGTACGCGCTCAAGCTCGCGACCCGCCCGCACAAGGGCCACACCGCGGTCGCGATCCGCCGGCTCACGATGAGCGGCCGCGGCCTCGTGCAACTCGAGACGTACTTCGCCTTCAAGTCGGAAGCGACCCTCGGTGGCGGCGCCGAACTCGACAACTTCGGCGACGTGCAGTGGGACGGCAACACGCACCCGTCCGAGGCGCAGTTCGGCGCGTTCACGGTCGCGACCGACCTGTGCGGTGACGGAGGTCTGCGCTACCACACGGTCGCGCGCTACCAGAACACCGATCTGGACAACCACTTCACCCGGCGGTGGATGGCGCCGACCGTCCCCGAGCCGACGCCGCGCGAGCACTTCGAGGGCAAGGTGAAACTGGAGTACGCCGCCGACTTCACCGCGCCGAACCCTGAGGACTGGCAGGCGTTCGGCGAGCCGCAGGAGCTCTGCTACAACGAGGTCCCGACCAAGGTGAACTGGCATTACCTGCGCTGGCTGATCGACACCGACAAGCGGCGCAACGTGGAGCTGCAGGTCAACGACCGGGTGATGGACATGCGCGACGTCCCGGTTCCGCCGTACGAGGAGCGCTACGAGACGCTCGAGAACCTGCTGAACTTCTACTTCTCGGTCCGCACGCACAGCTCGGTGCGCAACTTCCTCTTCCTCGACTCCGTCCTCATCTCGGTTGATTGGTAGGCCCATGCGACAGTCCATGACGGCGGTGCTGGAACGCGACACGACGTTCGACACCCGCTTCGCGACCGAGCCCTACGAGGTCGCCTGGGCCGGCGAGGCGCGCTGGTTCGTGCAGCACATCGGCGGCGACGGTACGGCGACGTACGTCACGCAGGTGTCCCCCGACGGGATCACCTGGTGCGACCTCGACGCCTTGGAGCATGTGGTCGAGCCGGGCAAGCTGGTGAGCTGGCCGGTCACCGGGTTCGGCCACTGGCTGCGGTTGCGCGCTAAGGTCGAGGGCTCGGTCCAGGTGCGGATCCACCTGGCTGTGAAGGCGTAAGGCTGAAGGCGTAAGAGGGGGACGGATGACGGAGGGCCCACGGCCGCGGCCGACGTTGCGGGACATCGCGACCGCGCTCGGCCTGTCGGTGAACACCGTGTCGCGCGCGCTCGGCGACAAGGACAGCGTGAGCGCGGCGACGCGGGCGGCTGTCCAGGCCGAGGCGGCGCGGATCGGGTACGTCCCGAACACGCTGGCGCGGTCGCTGGTGCTCGGCTCCGCGATGACCCTGGGCCTCGTCATCACCAACCCCTCGAACCCGTTCTATGCGCAGCTGATCAGCAGTATCGAGCTCCGGGTCCGCGCCCAGGGGTACTCGTTGCTGCTGCTCGTCACCGACGAGAGCGTGGAGAACGAGCAGCGCGCCACCGAGGCGTTGCTGCGCTCCGCGGTCGACGGCGCCGTGGTCGTACCGGTGCAAGCCGAGTGGGACCACTGGCGCCGGGTCCGGGACAGCGGCATCCCGCTGGTGTTCGTCAACCGTGACGTGCCCGAGCTCGGCTGCGACATGGTCGGCGTCGACTACGAACGCGGGTCGTACGAGGCGACCAGCCACCTGATCGCGGGCGGTGCGCGCCGCCTGCTCCTGCTGGAAGAAGACCTGCCGATCACCACCACGGCGGACCGGATCACAGGCTTCCGCCGGGCGATGGCCGATGCCGGGCTGAAGGTGTCGGACGACCAGGTCCAGGCGGTGCCGACGAAGCGGTACGACTCGCTCGCGCTCCCGTGGCAGCCCGAGGAGGCGTACCGCTTCGCCCAGACCCTGCTGACCGACGCGCACCCCGACGGCCATCCCGACGGCTTTGTCACGGGGAACGACTACTTCGCGCTCGGTCTGCTCCGGGCCCTCGCCGAGCGCGACCTCGCCGTCCCGGGCGACGTCGCGATCACGGGCTACGGCGACCACCCGTACGCGGCGTACCTGCAGACACCGCTGACCACGGTCCGCCTGCCGGCTGCGGAGGTCGGCACCACCGCGGTCGACCTGCTCCTCCAGCGGCTCCGCGCCGGCACCGAACGCCCGCGCAAGACGCTGATCCGCCCCGAGCTAGTGATCCGGGCCTCGACGGGCGGACCTCCAGCACTCACCAACAGGCAGGAACAGCCGAGCTCGACGCCCGGCTGAGCGCGGGCGCGCCCAGCGCCACGTGGTTGGTGAGTGGTGCAGGTCCGGCTACTCGGCCAACCAGCGGCGAACGGACTCGTCGTGCTCGCCGAGCCGCGGCGGCGGGAGGTTGGTCTCGCGTGCGCCGGCGTACTGGTTGTCGTCGAAACGCAACGGCGGGCCGGGGAGCTGGATGGTGCCGAGCGTCGGGTGCTCGACATCGATCAGCAGGCCCTGCGAGCGGGTCTGCTCCCAGTCGTACACCTGCTGGAAGTCGCGGACCTTACCGGCCGGAATCCCCTTCTCCGCAAGGCGTTCCAGCCAGACATCGGCCGATTCGGTGGCGAACGCGGACTCGATCGCCGCGGTCAGCTCGTCCCGATGCGCCACCCTGGCCGAGTTGGTCGCGAACCGTTCCTCCGAAGGATCCAGACCGACGATCGGGGCGAACAACCGCCACAGCCCTTCGCTGCCGATCGCGACCTGCACGATGTCGTCCCGGGTGCGATAGAGCCCGTACGGCGCGATCTGCGCGTGATGGTTGCCGACGCGTCCGGGGAGTTCGTGCGCCACCGTCCACTTCGTGCCGTGGAACGCGTGCACGCCGACGACCGATGCGAGCAGGCTGGTCCGGACGACCCGCCCCTTGCCGGTGATCGATCGCTCGTGGAGCGCGGCGAGAGCGCCGTACGCGCCGTACATCCCGGCCAGCAGGTCCGCGATCGGGGCGCCGACCTTCGTCGGTTCGGTCTCGCCGGTGATGCTCATCAGCCCGCCCTCCCCCTGGGCGATCTGGTCGTACCCGGCGCGGCCGCCTTCGGGTCCGTCGTGCCCGAACCCGGTGATCGACAGGATCACCAGGCCCGGGTTGAGCTCGTGCAGGCGTTCGGTGGAGAAGCCGAGCCGGTCGAGGACGCCGGGCCGGAAGTTCTCCATCAGTACGTCGGCCTTGCGGACCAGCTTGGTCAGGAACTCCTTGCCCTCGTCCGACTTCAGGTCGGCGGTCACCGATTCCTTGTTCCGGTTCGCCGACAGGTAGTACGTCGACTCGCCGTCCACGAACGGCGGGCCCCAACCGCGGCTGTCGTCGCCGCCGTTCGGGGTCTCGACCTTGATCACCCGCGCCCCGAGATCGCCCAGCATCATCGCGGCATGCGGCCCGGCCAGCGCCCGGGTCAGATCCACGACCACAACATCGGAGAGAAGGTTCTGCACGAGCTCGAGCGTAGGCGAGGTCCCCGGCCCCGGCCGTGACGCGGTTCTCATCCGGCTGAACCGATCGCGATTCCCATCCGTGTCGAGGAGGGGAACTCCGTCCCCACGACCTGCAGGAGGGCAACATGTCCGCACGAACCATCGTCGCCGCAGCCGGCATCGTGGCGCTCAGCGCCCTTGGGCTACCGGCCGCGAACGCAGCACCCGCCATCCCGTTGAACGGCGAGCAGGAGGCCGCCACTGCCGACGCGGACGGCCACGGGTTCTTCAGCTACACGATCGACGGCACCACGTTCTGCTGGACGCTGAGCTGGCAGGACATCGAGACCCCGACGGCGGCGCACGTCCACCTCGCGCCGCGCCATGTCGCCGGACCGGTCGTCATCCCGCTGTCCGTGGCCGCGAACCCCGGATCGGGTTGTACCACGATCAGCGCCGACCTCGCCGCCGGGATCACCGCCGATCCGAAGGCGTACTACGTGAACGTCCACAACGCGACGTTCCCGGCAGGTGCCGTCCGCGGCCAGCTGAAGTAGCTCAGCTCACCTTGCGGGCCAGGGACGCCAGTCGGTGGGTGACGTCCCTGGGCCGCTCCTGCATGAGCATGTGACCGGCGCCGGGGTAGATCCACAAGCGGGCGGTCGGGAGCTGGGCGGCGATGCGGTTCGCGTGGCGCGGTGGGAGCAGGCGGTCGCGGGTGCCGTGCATGATCTCCACCGGCAGTTCGTCGAGCACCTTCAGCGCGTGTCCTCGGTCGTGCTCCAGCATCGTCTCGAAGAACCCGCCGTACGACGCTCCCGGCACCACCGCGAGATCCGCCATGAACAGGTCGACCTCCGCCGGATCAGGCTTCTTCCCGAACACCACCCTCCGCAAAGCCGGCCGCTGCAACCGAGCAGCAAGAACCGCCGCCTGGCGCGCACTGGATCGCGCACTGGCAGTCGCGCGGCGGTCGACCCTTCGACCGACCGCGTTCAGGACGCGTGGTGTGATCCGGACGGCTGCGGGGTCGAGTCTTGTGGGGAGGCCGAGGGCGCCTTCGGTCAGGTGGCCTGAGGTGGTGCTGACGAGGGCTGCCGCGCGGATGCGGGAGCCGAAGAGTTCCGGGTACCGGTCCGCGGCCGCCATCAGGGTCATGCCGCCCATCGAGTGGCCGGCGTACACGACCGGGCCGTCGCCGACGACCTCGTCGAGAACCGTCACCAGGTCGTCCGCCAGCTGATCGAGCCGCGTCGTACCGGCAGGCGCGGCCTCCGACCGGCCATGCCCGCGATGGTCATACGTGACAACCCGCACCGCGTCCGGCCCGAGGATCTGCGGCAGTCCCTCCACCTGGTTGTGCCAGGAGCGCGTCGAGCACGTCCACCCGTGCACGAGCAGCACCGTCACCGGCGCGTCGGCCGGACCGGTCACCTCGACGTTCAGCCGTACTCCGTCCGCGGCCATAAGGGAGTGTCTCAGTACCCCGGACCGCTCCAACTGGATCGTCACGCAGTCTCCCGTTCCCGTTCGCCGGCAGCCAGGTGGGCCGCCCGCATCCGCCCGCCGCGGGCGCCGCGCCCGACCAGCCAGGCGATCCCGATCACCTCGAGCAGCCCGACCACCGCGAGCAGCGCGTACCCGGCGTTCCACATCCATCGTGGCACGTCGGTCCGTTCTTCGCGCCGCAACGTCTGCTGCTCGTTCACGAACTCGACCGTCTGCCCGTTCGACACCTGGATCGCGGGTTTCGCGATCGCCGCGTCCTCCGGGGCGTACACCCAGCTCGCCACCAGGTCCCGCGGCCCCTGGTGCAGCCGGATCATCGACTTCCACTTCCCGTACATCGGCAGCGGGTCCGCCGACCGGTACGTGCCGTCGGCAACCTTCTCCATCGGGTGGAACACCAGCCCGCCGCCCTGCCAGGCCAGCGCCTCGAACCAGCGCGCGCCATCGGCCGCGTCAGCGGGCGTGAGAGTGATCGTGACGTACGCCGTCGGCTCGGCCCCCGTGGCCACCCGCTCCAACGACACGACCCCTGACACCCCCGCTCCCGCTGTCCGCGGCACGCAGAAGAACACCGTCGCCACGACCGCGACGAGGCCTGCCGCGCCCAGTTGATGGGTACGCCGGACCGCGATCGGCCGGACGTACTTGATCCCGATCGCACGCTCCTCGCCGGCCACCTCGGCGTACCGGGTCGCGAGCCACGCCCCGACCAGGCCGGCGCCGGCCCCGACGATCACGCCGTACCCGATCGCGGACGGCAGCATCGACGACGGCCACGCGATCGGCATCCAGACCTGGCTCCAGGCGTACTCCGCGACCACGCCGACGGTGCCGATCAGCAGACCGGACACGAGGCCCAGCCGGAAGCGGTTCTTGTTGCCGAGGGCAAGCGCCACGCCCTCGACCAGCAGCGCCTCGACGACCAGCAACGGGAAGTGCCCGACGATCTCACCGAGCGGCTCGGCCACCGCCCACGCGATCCCGCCGCGGATCACCAGGTACACGGCAAGCGCCGCGAACGTCGTCCCCGGTCCGCGGCGCGCCCGCAGGATCGTGAACGCCATCGCCGCACCGAACACGATCAGCAACGGCTGCAGGATCAACGGGAACTGCGGTACGCCGTAGTTGAACTCGGTGCTGAACAGGTCCCACGCGATCAGCAGCGCACCGACCGACACGATCTCCTGGAGCAACCGGCGCTTGTTGACGCCCATCAGCTGCTCGACCTCGGCGATCGCCAGCAGCCGCGCGAAGATCGAGAAGACCACGCCGCCGATCATCAACAGGTGGGTCGGTCCCCACAGCGTGACGTCCTCGCCGAACAGCCGGTGCCAGACGTCGTCGAGCGGGAACCCGACCAGCGCGAACATCCCGCAGACCGTGATCAGCGCGGCGCTGCACGGGATCCGCCAGCTCCTGGGCGTGTCTCTCGACTCGCGCCTCGTCAGCTTGATCGTCCGGGCCGGCAGCGGTTTGCCCGCGAGGGCGATCGGCAGGACGCCGGACACGATCACGCCGAGGATGCCGAAGAAGATCGGGTAGTGCGCCGGCGTCCCGAACGGGCCGGTGTCGCGGCCCTTGTCGATGTGCACCGCGATGTCCCACCAGACCCCGAACGCGCAGGCGAGCAGCGAGACGGCGTGCAGGTACGGCGTGAGCGCGGCCCATCGGGGGACTCCGTCCAGTCTCCCGATGGTGTCCGCGAACCTACCTACCAGCGTGACGCGGCCGGTGCGTTCGCGCCACAGCAGTACGGCGAGTGCGACGTACAGCAGTCCGACCACGCCGGTGACGATCGCGATCTGGTCGAACGTCGCCGTACCGGTGGTCGCCAGCGGAATCGCCATCCAGCGTCTCCTTCAGACATAAGACCAGACATAAAGTATGCGCCATGGCGCATGTTACATCTACTATGTAACGTGGAGTCTGGAAGACTGTCAAGGGTGGATGAGGAGCTCACTGTCGACCAGCTCGCCGCCAAGGTGGGGATGACGGTCCGGAACGTGCGTGCGTACGCCGGGCGCGGGCTGATCCCGCCGCCGCGGCTGGTCGGCCGGACCGGGTACTACGGCCAGGATCACGTGGCCCGGCTGACGCTGGTCCGCGAGCTGCTCGCCAAGGGGTACACGCTGGCCGCGGTCGAGCGGATGATGGGCGAACTGCCCGACGGCGCGATGGCGCTCGGTGTCTTCGAGACCCTGGTGAACCCGTGGACCCCGGCCGAGCCCGAGGTCCTCGACGAGTTCCAGCTGGCCGAGCGGGCCGGCGTACCGCACGATCCCGCGGTCATCGAGCGGCTGGTCGAGCTCGGGATCGCCGAACGGCTGGACGACGGCCGGCTCCGGATCGCGAACTCGGACCTGCTGCGCACCGGCCTCGAGGTGATCAAGCTCGGCGTCCCGATGCAGGCGATCTTCGAGATGCTGCCGAAGCTGTTCGCGCAGGCGGACGCGGTCGCGAAGACGTACGTCGAGCTGTTCCGCAGCACGGTGTGGCGCGACTTCACCAACGCCGGCATGCCCGCGGAGGGCTGGCCCGAGATCCAGCGGACGCTGGAGGGCATCATCCCGCTCGCGGGTCAGGCGCTGGTCGCGGCGTTCCGGGAGGCAATGGCCCGCGAGATCGAGATCGTCGCCTACGAAGAACTCGGCCTGGACCCGAAGGCCCTGCCGTCAACCGGCTGAGCCAGAGAGAACTGACGCCAGGTCGGTGTGAATGAAGCCCTTGCCCTTGAACAACAGGGGTTCCCCGGTGTCCTTCGCCAGTGCATAGGCGAAGCAGTCGCCGAAGTTGAGACCGGCAGGATGACCGCTGCCCTTGCCGAAGTCGCGGTACGCCTCGCGGGCGGTCCGCGCCTGCCTCTCGGTCACGGGCTCGATCTGAAGATCGGCAGCCGCACACAACTCGTCGAAACGCCGGCTGACGACCGGATCCCGCGCGCTGTCCATCACGACGGCAGCCTCAAGGAAGTTCGCGGCGGATATCCGGCGTACCGTGGCACCCTCGATCGCCTCCGCGAAGTCGGCCGCGTCTGGTTCGGCTCGCAGGATCGCGACCAGGGCCGAGGTGTCGATGATCACCGGGGCAGTCCGTTCTCGTCGTACAAAAGGTCGCCGTGGTCAGCGGTTCGCAAGTCTTCCGGCAGACGACGCGCGGCATCAGCGCCGATTGCCAGGAGTCGATGCGCAAGTCCCGCGCCACGAAGGCGGCGCACTCGAGCCAGCCGCTCCCGCACTGCGGCGTCCACCGCAGCCGTCTGCGACTCTCCCGTGAGCCGCGCCAACTCCCGCACCAACCCGTGAGTCTCCTCGTTCTTGATGTTCAGGCTCATATCTCCACCCTTCTACCATATCCCTGGTCCCAGTCTACCCGAACCGCGCCGCCGTTTAGACGCGGTCGGTGAGCCAGGTGAATGTGCGGCGGGAGTAGTCGAGTCGGTGTGACGGACGGCCTGACGACAGGAACAGGTGGCCGGCGCCGGGGTACAGCACGAGCTCGGTCTCGACCTGCTGGGTGTGCAGGGCCGCGAACCACTGCTCGGCCTGCCCCACCGGACTGCGGTCGTCGTCGGCGCCGTGCAGGATGAGCGTCGGCGTACGCACGTCCCGGACGCTCTCGTACGGCGATTGCGGGCGGAGGACCGCGGGATCGGTGCCGCCGTAGATCAGGTCCATCATGCCGACGCCGACGTCCGCCGTACCCCCGAGGCTGACCAGGTCGCACATGCCGCCGCCGGACACCGCGGCCCGGAAGCGGGTGGTGTGTGCGGTGAGCCAGTTGGTCATGTAGCCGCCGTAGCTGTAGCCCGCGACGGCCAGCCGGTCCGAATCGGCGATGCCCTCGGCAACCAGTTGGTCGATGGGCTCGAGCAGGTCCGGGGCGTCGCCGAAGCCTTGTTCGGCGTAGACGGCGGCGTGGAAGTCGTCGCCGAATCCGTCGCTGCCGCGAGGGTTCAGGAGCAGCACGGACCAGCCGGCCGCGGCGAGGGCGAGTTGGTACGGATAGCCGAGCTGCATCAACGGCGCCCACCAGCCGTGCGGACCGCCGTGGATGTCGAGCAGCAGCGGGCCGGGACGTTCGGCCTGGAACAACCACCCGGAGACCGTCGTACTGTCCGAGATCTGGAAGGTGCGCGGCTCAGGACGAGCCCAGTCGAGGTCGTGCAAAGCATCGGCGGTGTACGACGTGAGCACCTTGCGGACCCCGGTCGCGAGGTCGAGGGTGGCGACCTCGCCGTACGTGTCCAGCGAGGCGTAGGTGATCGCGGCGCGGGTGGCCGCGGCGGAGAGTGCCGTGATCCAGAGCTGTTCTTCGTCGGTGATCGGGCGTAGCGGGTCTAGCTCGTAGACGCGGGTTGTGGCGTGCTCGTTGACGGTGGTGAGGACGCGGCCGTCCTGGGTGGTTGTCGGCGTGGCGAGCGTGCTGCCGTAGTCGATCTCGGCGAGCAGGTCGGTGGGTGCGGAGCCGTCCAGCGGCACGCGGAGCAGGCGGGGCTGCGTTTCCGAACGTGGCGCCAGGCGCGCCATGATCAGCGCCTCGCCGTCAGGTGCCCACATCAGCGCACGAAGCATGTCCTCGGTGCCGACGCGTTGCGGCTCTTCGCCTGGTGTCAGCACGAAAGGTGCCGTGGACAACGAGTTGTCGGTGCGGGCGTCCCGCAACCCGGCGAACGCCAACCGGGTTCCGTCCGGCGACCAAACCGGCGAATGCGCGGACCAGTCGCCGTCGGTGAGCTGCGTCGTCACACCGGTCGCGAGCTCGATCACGAACAGATGCGGCCGGCGATAACCACGCAGCCCGCCGTCGCGGTACCCCAACCGTCGCGTCACCACGGGATCGCCGGCCGCGTACGGCGTACCGTCGTCTCTCGTCAGGTCCACCGCAGCCGAGAACGCGATGCGCGTACCGTCCGGACTCCAGGCCGCCGCACCCGCACCCAGCTCACGATCCGTGAGTTGGCGTCCGTCGCCGGTGTCCGGGTCGATCAGCCAGAGCTGGTCCTCCCTGAGTACGGCGAGTTGGCGGCCGTCCGGGGACCAGGCGGGCGACGACCCGTCGGTGCAGAACCGAGGCGCTCCCCCATCGGCGTCGACCATCCAGACCGCCCGGTGGTACGCGTCGGCGTCCTCGTCCACGGTCGTCAGCACGTAGGCGATCCGGCGACCGTCCGCCGACATCGCCGCCCCGGAGGGCACCGGGACCCGGCACAACGTCGACAGCATCTCAGCGCTCACGGGCCCAGTCTTCCACCCGCCGCAGGCGCTTCACCCGGTCGGCGATGTCCTCGGCAGTCCACTCAACCACTACGCCGGTGACGAGTTCGTACTGCAGCGGCTCAGCAGATTGTCCACCCCTGCATCCTCCCTGAGGGGAGGCCGGTATTTCTGAGGGAAGCGCAGGGGTCAGATAGGTAATCCTCCGCATGTGTGAACCGGTCCTCATGCGCGAGCGTATAGCTACCAGAACACGTCAGGCAGGAGGAAGAGGATGCGCCAGATCCAGATCCGTCGGCGGCCCCGCACCACCACGACCCGTCGGCAGACCCAGACCCTCGACCTCCGGACCCCGTCCGGCCGTCCGCTGCCGTTCTGAAAGCTGACTCCGATGAGACTCCGCCTGCATGTCCACCATGTCCGCTCCGGCGGCTGGTGCGCCGACATCGACGACGACAACGACCGGCAGCCCGACGACCCGTACTGGTGCGAAGATGCCTGGCCGACCCTCGAGTCCGCCCTGGCCGCCGGCTGTGCCCGCCTCGCGGAACTGGCCCGCACCACCGCCCCATCCCGCGTCAGCGGCTACTACGAACCGGCCCTGGCCGCCTAAGACCAACGGGGAACGGGGAGGCCCGGCGAACCGCAGGGGGTTTGCCGGGCCTCACTATGTCTCCTACTTCTTGCTGAGGTCGCGCCGGTCGGGAAGATCACCTAGATCGGCGTCCCAGTCGTCCTCGTCGTCCGGGAGGTTGGCTTCGTGGCGGCGGGCGATGCGGAGGAAGGCGAGGATCAGCAGGATCGGCCCGAGGACCATCGCGGTCTCGGGGATTCCGCCCATGTGCAGGGTGATCATGAGGCCGTCACCAGTGCGATGCCGCCGGCTGTGAACGCGACCATCGCGGCCAGCATCGGGTACTGCGCCCTGCGCAACTGCCGGCGGCGGAACAGGTCGGCAGCGCGATCGTGCGCGGACACGACCCCAAGTACGTGTCCGAGCACGATCGCACCGATCTGGACCCCCGCGATCAAGCCGGTCCCGAGGAACGCGTAGTCGATTCGCGTCCCGCTCGTACCGAGCAGGTCCCAGCCGCGCCCGAACGGGTCGGTCGCGAGCAACCAGCCCTCCTGGCCCTGGAACATCGCGAACGAGAAGTAGTGCGCGACGGCGTACCCGATCGCGATCGGCACCAGCGAATGCACGAAGGTGCCCGGCAGCCCGGCGGCCCCGACCGCTCCCGGCCGGATCTGCGCCGCGCCCGTCGTCCGCGCGGCGAGCAGGAACAGAGCCGTGACGATCGCGACCGCGGCGATCAACCCCACGGTGTACGCCGGGATGTGGTCGAGCCCACCCGTCCGCCGGGTCCACACCGACCACCGGGAGAGTCCGTCGAAGGCCGTCGACCCGAGCAGCAGACACAGCAGGCCGACGAGGCCCGGTTGTTGCGGTGTCGTCGCCAGTCCCGCGAGCGGGTTCCGCAGTTCGAGCCGGCCGCCGGCACCGCGTCCGAGCGGGCTCAGTCGGGCGAGCGTCTCGGCGTACACCTCGAAGCTGTCCCCGCTCGCGAACCAGGACGGGCCGTAAACGATGCCTGCGGCAACATTCAGGACGGCGTACGTCGTGGCGAACATCGCGACCACGCGTGGATCGGAGCCGTCCGGGTACACCAGTTCGAGCCAGAGGAACCCGGCCAGGCCGGCCACCGCGGGCCAGTACGCGATGCCGTCGGGGAGTCGCCGGTACGACGTACGCCGGACCAGGCCCGCGATCGTCCGCAACGGGTTCGCGAGCCGCCAGATCGGTCCGCAGAGCAGCGAGAGCGGGATGATGCCGACCCAGATCCACACGTACAGCCAGGTCGGCGCCGGGTTGCGGGACGGCTCGGGGTTACCGAACCACGCGGCCCCGAGCAGCAGTGCTAGCGCTGCTAGCCCGGCCAGTTTCAGTACGACGCGCGCTGCCGGGTGGTCGACGATCCGGGTCAGGACCTCGAGCGGGCGGCCCGCGATGCTTTCGAACCGCGGGCGCGACCAGAACGCGGCGAGCGCGAAGAACGAGACCGCGACCGCGGCGCCGGCGGAGTAGATCGCGAGCCACAACGGCACAGGCAGGTCACCGCGACCACCGATCCCATGCAGTGGCAGCACCGCACGCTCCCATCCACCCCAAGATCTCACCAGCACAGTATTCGACCGATCGAATGTAACACGATCGATGTCACATAGCGAGGGTCTGATATTCGGAAGGATCGAACCGCCGGGTGAGCTGCCGGAACCGGAACGTGAACGACGGCCAGAGGGTCGTGTTGCGCCCCTCCGAGTCCAGGTACCAGCTGGTGCAGCCGCCGCGGGTCCAGATCGTGTTCCGCATCGACGAGCGGACCCCGTCGACGAACGCCCGCTGCACGTCCCGCCGTACCTCGACCTCGCGCAGCCCCTGGGCGTCCATGGTCTTCAGCGCGTCGAGGATGTACGCGATCTGGGACTCGATCATGAACACCATCGAGCTGTGCCCGAGGCCGGTGTTCGGGCCGATCAGCATGAAGAAGTTCGGGAAGCCGGCGATCGCCGTCCCGAGATGGGCCTCCATCCCGTCGGCCCAGGCCTCGCGCAGCGAGACACCGTCGCGGCCGTGCACCATGTCCATCACCGGCAGGTCGGTGACCTTGAAGCCGGTGCCGTAGACGATCGTGTCGACCTCGTGCTTCACGCCCTCGGTGGTGACGATCCCGGTCGGCGTCACCTCGGCGATGCCGTCGGTGACGACCTCGACATTCGGCCGCGCGAGCGCCGGGTAGTAGTCGTCGGAGATCAGCACACGCTTGCAGCCGAGGGTGAAGTCCGGCGTCAGCTTGGCGCGCAGCAGCGGGTCGCGAACCTGGTGCCGCAGATGCTTCTCGGCGACCTTCTGCGCCTGCTTCATGATCGCGGGCAGCTTGGCGAACCCGAGCACCATCGACTCGCGGCCCCAGTAGATCCCGGCCCGAACCGCCTTCTGCACCAGCGGGAAGCGCCGGTAGATCGCCTGCTCCGCCGCGGTGATCTTGCGGTCGGGCCGCGGCATCACCCACGGCGGCGTCCGCTGGAACAGGTGCAGTTCCTCGACCTCGGGCTGGATCGCCGGCACGAACTGGATCGCCGACGCGCCGGTCCCGATCACGGCGACCTTGCGACCGCTGAGGTTCAGGTCGTGGTTCCAGCGCGCGGAGTGGAAGACCTCTCCCTCGAAGTCCTCGATCCCCGGAAGCTTCGGGTACGACGGTTCCGCCAGCGGACCCATCCCGGACAGCACGATGTCGGCCGTGAACGTCTGCTGGTTCGTGGTGATCAGCCAGGCGCCGTCCTCCCAGCGCGCCGACTCCACCGCGTGACCGAAGCGGATGTGCGGGCGGACGCCGTACGAATCGGTGACCTTGCGCAGGTAGTCCTCGATCTCGGGCTGCGGCGAGAACGTCGACGACCAGTCGGGGTTCGGGGCGAACGAGAACGAGTACAGGTGCGACGGCACGTCGCATCGGCAGCCCGGGTACGTGTTGTCGCGCCAGGTGCCGCCGACATCCTCGGCGCGCTCCAGGACGACGAAATCGTCGTACCCGGCCTGCTTCAGCCGGACCGCCATCCCGATCCCCGCGAACCCGGTGCCGATCACCACGATCCGATGCCGCTCAGTCAGCTGCTCAGTCATCCTCGGCCTCCGGTCGGCTGGAACTTACTCGTAGTAAGTTACTCGGAGTCAGTTAGACTGCGCAAGTGACGTCGACCACTGAACAGCCCCCGAAGCGTCGCCGCGATCGCGCGGCCCGGGAGCGGGAGATCCTGGAGGCGGCCGAGCGGATCTTCGGCGAGCGCGGCTACCAGGGCACGTCCATGGACGACGTCGCCGCCCAGGTCGGGGTGTCGAAACCGCTGATCTACCAGTACTACGGCTCCAAGGACGGGCTGTTCCTCGCCTGCCTGGCCCGCCTCCGCGGCCAACTGCTGGACACCGTCGCCGACGCAGTGATGGCCGCGCCGAACGCCGAGGACGCCCTGTACGCCGGATTCCTGGCCTGGTTCCGTTTCCTCGACGAACACCCGCAGGCCTGGTCCGTCCTGGTCGACGAGGGCATGCTGAGCGCCGGACCGGCCGCGGAGGCCACCGACGAGGTTCGCGCGGCCTTCATCGAACTGATCGCCACGATGGTCCGGATGAACCTCCCCGCCGGCCGCCCGGTCGACGACGACGAGGTCCAGATCGTTGCCCAAAGCATCTCCGGCGCCACCGAACGCCTGGCCATCTGGCGCACCCGCGCTGCCGCGCCGCCCAGTCCCGAGAAGGTGGCGCGCACCCTCCAGGACCTCCTCTGGCAGGGCCTCCACACCCTCAAGACCACCTGACGCACCCCGGCCACATCGACAAGCTCTGGTCACCGTGTCGAGGATCGCCCCGCGACTCCGACGTACCCGGCAACTCGACGAAAGGATGCCCAGATGTCCAAGGTGTACGCGCAGGCGTCGGTCTCGCTGGACGGCTTCATCGCCGGCCCCAACGGAACCGGCTTCGACCGCCTGTTCGCCTGGTGTACCGCGGGAACGGTAGAGACTCCGACCAGCCAGCCCGACCGACTGACCTACCGCACGAACGCAGCCACCGCCGCCTACCTCCGCGACCTGCTCGAAGGCACCGGCGCACTCGTCATCGGCCGCCGCCTCTTCGATGCCACCAACGGCTGGAACGGCTCACACCCACTGGGCAAACCCGTCTTCGTCGTCACCCACGAACCGCCCACCGACTGGGTCGACACCGACACGCCCTACACCTTCGTCACCGACGGCATCGCCTCAGCCATCGCCCAGGCACAGTCCGCGGCCGGCCCCCTCGACGTCGGTGTCGGCCCCGGCACGACGGTCGTCCAGGCCCTGGACGCCGGCCTCCTCACCGAGCTCCGCCTCGACCTGGTCCCCGTTACCCTCGGCTCCGGCACCCCCATGCTCGAAGGCCTCACCACCCAACCCACCTTCACCGACCCCCAAACGATCACCGGCATCGGCGTAACCCACCTCATCTACACAGTCGCCTGACACCAGCGGGCGCCAAGCTGACGTCAGCTGATTCGGGAAGGGTGTCGGATCGGCCCCGACGTGGTCGTAGTAGTGGTGAGGGCGCCACCGAAGGCGCCGAACCACGGGAGAACCAGAATGACCGCCCGCTTCACCTTCGACATCTTCTCGAGCCTCGACGGCTACTCGAACAGCACGTCGTTCGGTGGCTACTTCGGGAGCAAGGTTCGGAGTTTCTCGGAGCGCCCCGGGCCCCGCGCCGCGCGGATCGCCTAACAGCGAGCCGCTACCAGAAGCCCGCGATCCAGCGCTCCTGTCAGTCCAGCGCACCCGTTCCTTCAACGCACCTGATCCTTCAATGCACCTGTTCCTTCAACGGCTCTGCTGGTTCAGCGATCTTGATTGTTCAGTCCTTCGCGGCGTTGGTGATTGTCTGTAGGAACGTTCTTGGCGGCGACTGTCACGGCGAGTCGGAGGCGTGACGCGGCCGGCTTCAGCGGTCTTGGCCTCTGGGTGGAGCGGTGCACTGCCCGAGGCTCGACGCGCTCGGTCTGCCCGAGCATCGTGGAGACCCAGCGGGGTCAGATTGTGGCGAAGGACGGCGGGCCGGCGCCGGAGTCGTGCGGGGTCCGTACGCCCCAGACCGCGAATCGAGCTGCTTCCGCACGTGTCACCTCGCCGGCGTGCCAGCGGCTCGGTCCGACACCGGGGACGGTAGCTGCGGGCAGGGCGGTCTCACCCCACGGATCGTCCGCTGGGGTTGAGGTTTCAGGCCTCGGACTGCCGGTGGGCGTGAGTTGGCCGTCCGCTGGATCAGGGCGCGTGGGGCGATCACCCGGGGGCTTATGCCCTTGGGATGCGTCGTCCGTTGGGTCCAGGGGTCTGGGGCGTCCCTCTGGCTCGCGTGCCTGGGATACCTCGTCCGCTGGTCTGTGTGGACGGGGTGGTGGGTCGGCCCACTGGGGGCGGGTGACGTGGACTTGGCCGTTGGTGATGGTGATGGTCCAGTGGCCGTGGTGCAGGTCGGTGTGGTCGCGGCGACAGACCAGGGCGAGGTTCTCGATCTTGGTTTCACCGCCGTCGATCCAGGAGATCAGGTGATGTGCGTCGCACATGACCGGTGGCGCGTTGCAGATCACGCAGCCGCGGTCGCGGGTGTTCAGGGCGCGGCGGATGGCCTTGGTGACGAGGCGT
>NZ_SJKA01000010.1 GCF_004331435.1 Kribbella sindirgiensis | reverse complement strand
CGCCGCAGCCGACGAAGCCGCGGCGGCCGCCGACGACCGCGGCGTCCACATCGGCCGCGGCGACGGCCACGGCAACAAAACCATCTACATCAAAGCCGCTGCCGCCGGGGTCAACCGGTTCAACGCGACCCTGTCCGACATCACCGAAGCGCTCAAGAAGTTCGGCGACACCCGCCCGGTCCAGCACCGCCGCGCCGACGCGGTCGAGATCCTCTCCGACCCCCGCTTCGCCCAAGAACTCCTCGCCCAAGCCCGCAACCAAACTCACCCCAACCCGCCGAGCAACCCGGTAGCCGAACCCGCCACCATCCACGAACCGCACACCCCCACAGACCCCGGCAACCCAGCCACGCCCAACCACCCGGCGATGCCGCGCAACGCCGCGGAGCCCAAGAACCCGGCGGGGCAGGACCCGGCGGTGCAGGATCACGCGGTGGTGAAGGGCGATGTGGTGGTTCCGGTTGGTGAGCGCACTGGCGATGGGCCGCGGGTCGGCACTCTCGACGTGCCACTTCTCGGCTCCCGACACCTACCAGACCCGCCCGAACCACCGGCCTCACTCGAACTGGCGGAGCCGGCAGGCCCGCCGCACGATCCGTGGCTCGAAGCCGCCGCACCCTACGACCCCGACCCACCAACCGACCCATTCGACCGGCGAACAGCACCCGATCCAGCCGACCCACAACCCGAACCCGGCCAGGGCACGGAAATGGATCCTGCCGCGCTGCGGGCACTCCGCGCCCGACTCGCCCAGATCCAACGAGACGCCTATGCCAACCCGAGCCATCCCAACCACCCCACCAGCCCTCACGACCCAAGCAGTCCTCACGACCCAGGCAAAGCACCAGACGCCGGCCATGCGTCTGAGCCGGATAGCTCAGGTGAGTCGATGCGATCTGGTGTGCCGGCGCGACCGGACGGGGCCAAGGCACAGGTGCGTCCGGGGCAGACCGACGTGGTTGTGCATCTGACTGATCAGACGTTGGCGACCGGCTGCGGGGTGCTGCGTGCCGAGGTGATTGGGCCGTTGCTGGCGGCTCAGCTCACCGAGCTTGTTGGCTATGGCCCGTACACGGTGAAACCGGTGATCGATCTGAACGATGCGGTCAGTGTCGACGCGTACGAGATCCCGATCCGGATCCGTGACCGCGTCAAATTCACCTACCCCGTCGAGTTGTTCCCGTACGGCACCCGGGAAACCACCAACGCCATCGACCTCGACCACATCCAGCCCTACGACCCCCACGGACCCGCCGGGCAGACGAGTACGACGAATCTTGCGCCTCTGGGTCGCTTCGGGCACCGGGTGAAGACCCACGCGCGCGGCTGGAGCGTGCGCCGGATCGACTACAAGACACTCGAATGGACCACGCCCCACGGATTCACCTTCCACGTCGACCCCACCGGCACCCACCGGAACGGCCCACCGTAGCCAACGACCCGGGCCGCACTAATCGATCAGCTCCCAGCGGCGCCTCGGGAAGAGGTGTACGGCGACAACAGCGACTGCTGCGCCCAGGAGTACGCCGGGGATGAGCCAACGCCATCCGGTGAAGACGTTGGTGGTCGTGGACGCCTGGGCTTGAGCTGGTGGGTCAGCTGCCGGTGCGGGCTCTGGCGTGGACTCCTGGGCCGTGTAGCCGCCGTCCAGGCTGGGGCCGCCGTAGAACTCTCCGCTGAGCAACTCGAGTTCACCTAGGAGCTTGAGGAGCTTCACCGGGTCAGTGGCGCGGTGCCACGTGGGCTTCGCGGGTTTGGTGCCGGACATCAGGTCCTCGGTGGCGATCCACGGTCCGCCCGGTGCGTCCGGGTAGATGATGTCGATGCGCCAGACGGACATGTCATGGATCAGCCAGGTAGCGCGGACGAACCGGCCGGAGCGGTGGTCGGCGTTCGGCTCGCTGCGCTTCCAGACCAGTGTGGGTCCGGCGATCCGTACGACGCGTTCGTCGACCAGGATCAACTGGTGCGGCGTACGGAACCAGAAGCCCGGGATCTCGGGGACATAGTCGAGTCCGCCGTAGTACTGCTTGATGTACCTGGGCTCGATCCCGACTGGAACTGCTCCAATCGCACACCGCCCCAACTGATCGCCAGGAAGCCTTTTGAGGCCTCTACACCCGTCGGCGCACCCAGTGCCCTGGGGAGCTGTGGCGTGAAGCCAGCGACGCGTGCAGCGCCCTCCGGGGACATGTGACCGCCCACCGTCGGAGGTGGTGGTGCAGTACTCGGCCCGGTGCCCACTGGCTCTGCCTGGACTCCCCCGATGTGCAGCCACTCCGCAACCGTCGCGCGTACCGGAGGGGTGAGTGCGGTCAGGCCGTCGTCTACGGGAGGTACGACGGCTGAGCGTCCGACGGACCGCAGTTCGTCCTCGAGACTCATCGCTGCACCTCCTTGTCGGGCAGAGCCTCACGCAGCCGGCGGGGCAGCGCGCGAACTGCGGTCAACAGCTCGGTACGGCGCTCCAACGACACAGCCGCGTCGGCTGGATCCAGTACGACGTCCAGCGGCGCCGCAAGCTCCTCCCGGCGTGCCCGGCGTCCACGAGCACGCAGAACGTTCCGGGTCTCGTTCGCCACGATCCGCAACAACCAGGGCCGGAACGCCGCGGTCCGCTTCGCCACGGAGGCGTGCCGATCCACCAACTCGCCGTACGCAGCAGACTCCCCACCACGCACCCGAGCCAAGATGCAGCTTCGTCACCCAGACTGATCCAGAGCCTCCTGTCTACTTCCGGACACTGGCACTACACCGCCGATCATCTCCAGGTTCCCGTGTATAGGGTCGGGGTCGTGCCTGATATCGACGCAAGCTTTCTCGCTCTTCCCCGGCAGGAGTTGGCGGCGGCCGCCCTGCAGCGGGCCCGTGACCTCGGGGCCACGTTCGCCGAGTTCCGGCTGGAGCGGATCCGGTCCGAGTCCATCTCCCTGCGCGACAGCGTGCTGGAGAGCGCGAAGGACGACGAGGACCTCGGTCTCGCCGTCCGCGTGATCCACGACGGCACCTGGGGTTTCGCCGCCGGCGTCGCGCTGACCACCGACGAAGCGGTCGGCCTGGCCGAGCAGGCCGTGAACATGGCCCAGGTGTCCCGGCCGATCAACGCCGAGACAATCGAGCTCGCCGACGAGCCGACGTACGACGACGTCACCTGGATCTCGTCGTACGAGATCGACCCGTTCAGCGTCCCGCGGGCCGAGAAGGTCGCGCTGCTCACCGACTACAGCGACCGCCTGCTCAAGGCCGACGGCGTCGCCCACGTGAGCGTCCACGTCGCCACCATCCACGAGTGCAAGTACTACGCGAACACCGCCGGTACGTCGTACACGCAGCAACGCGTCCGCATCGGCCCCGACATCACCGCGCACGCCGTCGCCGAGGACCGGTTCGACTCGATGTCCTCCACCGCCCCGCCGGCCGGTCGCGGCTGGGAGTACATGACCGGCACCGGCTGGAACTGGGACGAGGAACTCGCCCAGATCCCCGGCTGGCTGGCCGAGAAGATGGCCGCGCCGACCGTCGAGGCCGGTACGTACGACGTCGTCATCGACCCGTCCAACCTGTGGCTCACGATCCACGAGTCGATCGGCCACGCCACCGAGCTCGACCGCGCCCTCGGCTACGAGGCGAACTACGCGGGCACCAGCTTCGCCACCCTCGACCAGCTCGGCACCCTCAAGTACGGCTCGCCCGTCATGCACGTCACCGGCGACCGCACCGCGGAGAACGGCCTGTCCACGGTCGGGTACGACGACGAGGGCGTCGCGGGCCAGCAGTGGGACCTGGTCAAGGACGGCATCCTGGTCGGGTACCAGGTCGACCGCCGGATGGCGAAGAAGAACGAGGACGTGCTCGGCACGCCGCGCTCCAACGGGTGCGCGTACGCCGACTCGTCCGGCCACATCCCGATCCAGCGGATGGCCAACGTCTCGCTGCAGCCCGCCGCGGACGGCCCCTCCACCGAGGAACTGATCAGCCGGGTGCAGAACGGGATCTACATCGTCGGCGACAAGTCCTGGTCGATCGACATGCAGCGGTACAACTTCCAGTTCACCGGCCAGCGGTTCTACAAGATCACCGACGGCAAGCTCGAGGGTCAGCTCCGCGACGTCGCCTACCAGGCCACGACCACCGACTTCTGGGGATCGATGGAGGCCGTCGGCGGCCCGCAGACGTACGTCCTCGGCGGCGCCCTCAACTGCGGCAAGGCCGAGCCCGGCCAATCCGGCGCCGTCAGCCACGGTTGCCCGTCCGCACTGTTCCGCGGCGTCCGCATTCTCAACACCACTCAGGAGGCCGGCCGGTGACGGGCATTCAACTCACTCCGCAGGACACGATCGAGCGGGGCCTCGCCCTGGCCGCGGCCGAGGGCGCCGACGGTTGCGTCGTACTCGTCGCCGAGACGTCCAGCACCAATCTGCGCTGGGCGAACAACACCCTGACCACGAACGGCGCGATGCGCGGCTCGAGCGTGACCGTGATCGCCACGGTCGGCGCCGGCGAGGGTACGGCGGCCGGCATCGTCGGCCGCTCGTCGGTCACCGACGACTCGTTGCGCGAGATCGTGTCCGCCGCGATCGCGACCGCCCGCGCCGCGGGCCCGGCCGAGGACGCCCGCCCGCTCGTCGACGGTGCGGTGGGTGCGGACTGGGACCTCGAGCCGGAGGAGACAACCGTCGGCGTGTTCGAGAAGTTCGCGCCGTCGCTCGGGGAATCCCTCAAGCGCGCCACCGCTGAAGAGCGGCGGCTGTACGGCTTCGCGAACCACGAGGTCGTGACGCTGTACGTCGGTTCGTCGACGGGACTGCGGCTGCGCCAGGCGCTCCCCCGCGGCTACGTGTCGTCGACCGGCAAGAACACCGACCTGAGCCACTCGGCCTGGGTCGGCACCGCCACTCGCGACTTCACCGATGTCGACGCGCTCGCGCTCGACGCCGAGCTCACCCGCCGGCTCGGATGGGCGCAGCGGACCGTGCCGGTCGACGCCGGCCGGCACCCGACGATCCTGCCGCCGGCAGCGGTCGCGGACCTGATGACGTACCTGTTCTGGCAGCTCGACGGCCGGGACGCCTTCGAGGGCCGGACCGTGTTCTCCAAGGCCGGTGGCGGCACGCGGCTCGGTGACACGCTGTCGTCACAGCCGGTTTCACTGCACTCGGACCCGGCGCTGCCCGGCCTGGAGGCCTTCGCGTTCGCGGTGGCGCGTTCGTCCGGCGGCTCGTCGAGCGTCTTCGACAACGGGCTCACGCTCGCGGCGACGGACTGGATCCGCGGCGGCAAACTCGAGCACCTGATGACGAGCCGCTACACCGCCGACCTCATCGGCGCGCCCACGGCCACGCCGGACATCGAGAACTACGTGGTCTCGGTCGACGGGGCCACCGGTTCGACCGACGACCTGGTCGCCGGGCTCGACAACGGGCTGCTCGTGACCTGCCTGTGGTACATCAGGATGGTCGACCCGCAGACGCTGCTGCTCACCGGCCTCACCCGTGACGGCGTCTATCTGGTCGAGAACGGCGAGGTCACCGGGGCCGTCAACAACTTCCGCTTCAACGAAAGCCCGGTCGACCTGCTGGCCCGGTTCACCACGGCCGGCGCGACCGTTCCGTCGTACTCGCGGGAGTGGGGCGACTACTTCTCCCGCACCGCGACCCCGCCGCTGCTGGTCCCTGACTTCAACATGTCGAGCGTCAGCCAGGCGAACTGACCTACTGCTTGGTGAGTCCTACTCGCCACAGCACGCGGTCGCCTTCGTGGTACGGCGTGAGCTCGTCGAGCTGCCAGTGCTCGGCGAGCTCACGCACCAGGTCCTCGTCGAAGAACCGGCCGACGAAGCCGTCGTGCACCGACAATCCGTCACCGAGCTGCCGCCAGTCCCGGGCGCACGGGTCGCCGGTCGACCACACGGCGTACACGAAAACCCCGCCCGGGCTGAGCACCCGGCGGATCTCGGCGACGAGTGATCGCAGCTCGGACGGCGAGAACGCCATGTTCAGCAGGAGATTCGCGAACACCGCGTTCACCGCGCCGTCGGCCGGCGGCAGCGGGTCGCGGACATCGTGCAACGCGGCGGTGACGCGGTCGTCGAGCCCCTCGCGCTGCGCCTCGTGCCGCAACTGGTCGAGCGCCGTCTCGCTGAAGTCGGTGGCGTGCACGCTGAATCCCTGTCTGGCCAGGAAAAGCGCGTCCCGGCCGTGCCCGGCGCCGAGCTCCAGCACGTCATCGATGCCTGCGGCACCGAACCTCTCCACGGCCTGCCGCGCGGCGGCCGATGGCTCGAGTCCGTGCAGTTGCGGGCGTTTCGCGTACGCCGAGTCCCAACGTTCCTGCTGAGCTCTTGCGAGCTCGACATGCCCTGTTTGCCCTGTATGCATGGTGCTCCCCGTGTTCGTCACGCCGGTCTGGACGATCGGCAGACCGCGCCAGCCTACGTCAGAACTTTGAGTAGACGTACTCAAGCGGTGGGCCGTTCCTTCTCGGGACAGTGGACAAGACCCGAGGAGGACTCGATGCCGACCGCCGCCATCACCTGCCCCACCTGCCGCACCCAGCTCCACCTGACCCTCGAGCCGGCCCTTTATCCACAGCCTTACCCACACCCCGAACTCCCCCTCCCCACACCCCCACCCCACCTCGGCATCCACCCACCTCCTCCTCCTCCCGCACCCCCTACGGCACCCCCGGCCGCACCTGCCGCCGCACCGCCTGCCGCATCTCCTGCGCCGCCTGCCTCGGCGCCTGTTACGGCGCCTGTTGCGGCCCGTTCTGGCAGGCCTGCGTCCGGGACCCGCCCGCCGTACCCGACCACGTTCGGCGCCCCCCGCCCACTCCCCCAACCCCCGAGCACCCAACCCCCGAAACCCTCCAGGATCCGCCGCCTCAGCCCCCAGGCCACGCTCCTCACCCTCGGCGTACTCCTCCTCCTGGCAGCCGGCGTCACCTTCCTCGCCGTCAACTGGGACAGCCTCCCCGTCGCCGCCCAGGCCGCGATCATCGGCACCCTCGCCGCCCTCTCCTTCGCCGCCTCCGTCCCCGCGAGCCGCCGCGCCCTCGCCGGCACCGCCGAAGCCCTCGCGATCCTCGGCACCGGCCTGCTCACCGTCGACCTGTACGGCGCCCGCGCCCTCGGCCTGATCCCACCCACGGCCGTCGACGGCGTCACGTACAGCGCGATCGTCTTCGCAACCGTCGCCGTACTCGCCCTCCTGATGACCCGCCTCGCCCCCAAGGTCGTCACGTACGGCGTCACCACCGTCATCGCCGCCCAACTACCGATCCCGCTGATCCTGATCGACCGAACCAGCCTCCCGGTCCTCCTCGGCGCACTCCTGGCCCAGGTCGTCGGCACGCTGATCCTGTCCGCGAAGGGCACCGCGATCGTCCGCCGTACCGGCTCCGTCACCGCGACCGTCGTCTTCTGCGGCATCCTCGGAGCCGGCACGACCCGCACCCTCCTGGGACTCCTGACCACGACCACCCTGTCGATCACAATCGCCACCGCCGCAGTCGTCTGCCTCGCCGCCGCGACCGGCATCGCGATCCTCCACAAGCGCCCGCTCCCCGCAGCGTTTCCCTCCGGTTTCGGTGAACTCGTCTGCGCCGCGGCCGCCGCCTTCGCGGTCGCCACCACGCTCCCCCAGCTCCCCGGGCCGAGCCGCTGGTTCACCACCGCACTCGCCACGGCCCTCGCCATCACGGAACTCGTGGCGGTCCGCCGTACCGGCAAGCTCGCGATCGTCCTGCACACGGCAACCATCACGGTCGCCGCCGTCGACCTCACGTACTGCCTGGCCACGGACGACATCCGCCAACTCGGCTACCTGGCCGCGATCCTCGCCGTACTGGCCGTCCTCGCCGCCGTCCGCAAACTCACCGACCCGGTCCCCAGCGCCGCCGTCGCCAGCCTGAGCGCCCAGCTCGCGATCGTCCTGTTCGCCTTCGACGGGTACGTCGGCACGTGGCCGGCCGCCGTCGCGCTCGCCGCGGTCGCCGCCATCGGCATCGCCGTCACCTCCGGGTACGTCGGCAAGCCGCTCGAACCCGTCCTACTCGTCACCGCCGCCTGCGCCGCCGTACTGGCCGAGATCGCTGCCGTGTCGGCATCACCCTTCACAGCAACCGGTGTTGTCCTGACCATCGTCGCCGCCCCGCTGATTGCCTACGGCATGAACCCGCGCCGCCGCCCCACCCTGCTCCTGGCCGCGCTCCTGCTCGTTATCGCCAACACCACCTTCATGCTCGGCGCCGACAAGCACACCCTGGAGTGGTACACCGTCCCGCCCGCCCTGATCCTGCTCGCCGTCGGCATCGTTGCCTGGCGCAACCAACCCAGCTGGGTCTACCTAGGCCCGGGCCTGATGCTGGGCCTGGCCCCCTCCGCCCTGGCCGCCGACACCACCGACAACTGGCTCCGCGCCACCCTCGTCGTAGCCGCCGCAGTTCTCCTGATCCTCATCGGAGTCCGCCAATCCCTCCAATCCCCCTTCATCATCGGCTCCGCCGCAGTAGCCAAGATCGCCATAGCCCAGTTCCTGGAGATGGCCCCCCTGATCCCCCGCTGGATCACCCTCGCCACCGCCGGCCTGATCCTCCTGACCACCGGCGCCACCTACGAACGCCGCCTAACCCAAGCCAAACAAGCCACCCGCTGGATATCGAACCTCCGCTGACTCGAGCGCTTGCGACGCGCTGACCACTACCCATCGACACGGTTCGTCCCCGCATAATGAGAGCTTGCGGACGAAAGACGGGGTGGAGGCGGATGCTGGACAGCGGCGACAGTCAGCCGGAAAAGGTGCGGGTGCTCGCCAACTCGTTGGAGAAACTGCGCACCCATGGCGGTCTCACTGCCGACCGGCTGCGCGCGGATCGCACTGGGGTCTCCTCGCCACTGCTGAGCCTTGCCGCGACCCGCCGCTACGCGAACGTCCACGAACTCGATCTTCCTGACGCGGCAGTTGCCTTGGTCTGCGACTGTGTCCGCGACGATCTCTACGATTCCCAACGGATCGTCGCGGACGCGGTGCTCGGGCTCGGCGTTCTCGGGCAGCCGCTCACGGACGCCGGCATCGAGGCGCATGTTACCCGGGCGCTGTACGAGCTCGCCCTCGGCCGCCGCCGGGAGACGCTCCTGAGCCACTGGCACCCATTGCACGCAGCCCTGTCCGTAGCTCCGATCCCGGCGCCGAGCGACCGCTATCTGCGCGGTACGACGGAGTTGGCCGTACTGCGTGAGCTCGCGTACCAATTGGCCCGCCGGGACATCTACTCGGTCGGCGCGAAGAACGTCGTACGGACGGATACCGGACCCGCCTCGGACAACTCGGCGCGTGGCCGCGTCGTCGTTGTCGGCGGCGCGGTGATGGACGCCACCTTCCGGACCAAGCAGCTTCCGGCTCCCGAGACGTCGACCGAGGCGCTCGGCTTCAGCCTTTCCCCTGGTGGAAAAGGCCTGATGCAAGCAGTTGCCTCAGCGCGGCTCGGCCTGCACACCTCGCTCGTGGCCGCGGTAGCCACCGACCGGTTCGGCGACGCGATCGTGGACTACCTCGAGAGGGAGCACGTGGACACGTCGCTCCTCAAGCGGGTCCCGAACGCCGACACGCCCTTCACCGGGGTGTTCCAGCAACAGCTCGGCGACAGCATCGCCGTCAACTGGCGCAACGAGAAACAGATCCGCCTGGAGTCCAGGGACGTGTTCGACCGGCGCGAGGAGCTCGCCGGAAGCGACGTATTGCTGGTCACGTTCGAGGTGCCCCGCGACACGTTGGAGGACACGGTCGCGCTGGCGCACGATCGGTCCGACGACCGTCCGATCGTGATCGTCACCCCCGGCCAGCCGTACACCGACGACGAGGTCTCGGCCGACACGCTCGCGCAGATCGACTACCTCGTCGCACACGCCTGGGAGCTGGAACCGTTCGCGCGCCACTCCGCCTTCGACCCCGACTCCGTGGCACGCACGCTGCTTGCCTTCGGCGTCAAAACCCTCTGCCTGCTCGTCACCGGCGGCTGCAACGCGTACTCGCGCCCGATGCGCGACGTCCTGCGGGTCGCTGCGCCGCCGGCGATCTACAAGGAGTCGTCGGTCGCTCGCGACGCCTTCTGTGCCGCGCTGGCCGCCCAGCTGATCGACAACGAGAGCAAGTTCTCCGAGGACGTGGCCCGCTGGGCCACCGCAGCGATGTCCTGCGCGGCCTCCGACTTCCCGCGCCGGAACTCGCTACCGACCCGTCGACGCATCAACGACCTACTGGAAGCCAGCCAGCTGTAGGCCGGCTCAGCGGAGGATGCGTGCCTGGTTCTCGGGCGGCACAGCTTCCGTCGCACCACGGACACGGCAGCAGAAGATCAACGAGTCCTGCAGGGGCGCATAGCTCCGCGTCGCATGCCGCTCCGCCTTACAGAGTTCGTCGATGCTCCGGATCGTCGGAAAGCTCGCCCGCATCTCGCGGATACTCATGTAGCGGCCCTTGTAGTACAGGTACGGGCGGGCTTGCACGGTCATCCACTGCTGCCAGTTCGAGGCCAGGTAGCTCGAACCGGTGAAGCCCAGGTTCGGATCCACGGCGGTCGTCAGCAGTTCGACGTCGCTGCGCCTCTGAAAGTACTTGCGCACCTGGGCGAGCATGTACGACACCGCGTTCGGTGGTGCACCTGTGAACGAGTAGACGCGCGACAGGTCCCAGATCGCCTCCTGCGACACACCGGCCTGAAGCATCACTTGGTCGGCAACGCGCTTCCATTCGAGCGGCGACGCGCTGCACAACGTCAGCGGCGCACCGGTCTTCCTGTCGACGAGTGCGAAGTTGAGCGAGCCGCGCCGGGCGTTCCGAAGGTAGTGCAGGCTGTTGAACACTCTGTCGGCATCGGCGCCGATCTGCCGGAACTCGAGGTCCGACAGGGCGTACTCCCGGCGCGGAATCAGGTCGCGTACGGCCCGCTGGTCCTTGCGGAGGCGGGCCGCGTTGCGGATCACAACAGTCGCGGCCGCGCGGTAGCTCACCCGCCCGTCGTCGCCGGCGTAGCACGGCAGATGAAGGCGGGCCCGGACCGCGAGCGCACGCCGGTCCACGCCCCACAGCCGCGCCAGACCCAGCAGCCGGGGCGTGGATTCCGGGTGCTCATTTCGAAAAGCACCCGGCAGAAATCGGCGCCGGGAATCCGTAGGGACTTTCGCCTTCAGGTGTCCGTCGTCGGCCGGTACGGCGTTCGCGACGGCAGCAGTCGTCTGCACGAAGTGGATGCTAGCGGATCGTTGCCGCAGCGCCGCAACTCTCCACAACCGTGTCTTTTGGAGAGAGTTTCTGCCACCGCCGTGCCAATTGGCACGAGAGGTCTGCCAAATGGCGTCGAACGACCCGCGACGGCCGCCAAAATGCCGTGCATCAAAATACTCCGAAAGCCTTTTGGCATTAATGCGAGCGCCAATTTACGCATTGCCGGGCAGAATTGCCGTGAGGTGAAATAGAGCCTAGGAAACAACTCACCGGAAGGGGAACTGCCATGCAAATCCTCGCGACCCTGGTCGCGCTCTCGGGCGCGGTTCTGGTGACCTCACTGTGGAAGCAGCTGCTGAAACTGGTACTGACGGTGGCGGTGCTGATCTTCTGCTTCGGGCTCTACAACATCGCTGCAGTGGTCACGCGCTGATCCCACGGCGTCACGCCCACCCGGCTTCCCGGGCGGGCGTGACGTCACTTTTGCGCGCGGGGCATCCTCAGCGCCGGCTGCGGCGCTCGAACCATCGCGCCATCCCCGCTGCCAGCACCTGCGCGCGCCCCCAGACCGGATCGGACCTGAGCTGGCGCGCGGAGAGCCGCAGAACCGCGTTGTACTCGATCGAGAGTGCGCTGAGCCGGCAGTGCCGATCACACACGAAGGCGCGGTCCGCCAGCAGTTCGAACTGATCGCAGGTCACGTCGATGATCCACCGGTCCGCGGAGCGCCCGATCTCGATCCAGCAGTGGAACGGCAACGTCTGGTCCTCGACGACGATGTCGCCGACGCAGTACCTGGCCCGGATCCGCAGCACCCAGGGCAGTTGGTGCATCAGCCACGCCGAGGTCGCGCCGCACTGCCCGGCGGAGAGCGGCCGGTCCGGGTCCGATCTGAAGTCCGGATGCACGGTCGAGTCCGACCACTCGAGGGACAGCGCTGCTCGGTAGGCGTGGAGTTGGCGGCGGAAGCGGGTGGAGAAACGCGGGCCGGATTCCGGGCCGGCGGCTGCCAGGGCGCACTGAGGCACGATGGTCCTCCCCAAGATCTGCTCGCCCGGGCGCGCCCCCTGCGCGGCGGAAACGAGTTATTGGGTATTGTCCGCGGACCCGGATTCCGTTGGCAAGATCATTTCTAAATACACCGGTTCGACGGTGTGCAAGGGATTGGGAATGGTGCCGGTCACCGGTATCGGTGGACGCGTGTCCAGGTCGGTGTAACCGAGTGTCAGGCGGTATCCGTTCAACGGATAACGCAAGAACGATTCTGCCGTCAGCGCTGTGGCCGCCAGGCGGTCGGTGTATTCGGGGTGTTTTTCGGTGTAGCGGTGTACTTCGCCCCGAACTACACCCCAGAAGGTTTCTTCCGGGATCAGGTGGTGGGCGGACAGGGGGTTGAGGACGCCCAGGAGGAGGGCGTCTACGACGTACTGGCGGAGGATTGGCCAGGGTTTTCTGGGGAGGACTCGGGTGTGGGAGTCGGGTTCGGGGCCTCGGGCAACGATGGGGTCGGTGGAGAGGTTGATGTCGTCGACCAGGTCCTTGATGACGAGGCGGGTGGGGAGGCCGGTGGGCGAGCAGATGATTGCGAGGTTTTCACCGTGTGGGTTGACTGTGATGCCGTAGTGGTGGAGTAGGTGGAGGAGGGGGCGTAGGAGGGTGGAGAGGAGGTGGGCGAGCCAGGTCTCGGCGTCGGTGCCGGAGCGGGCGATCGCGGCTGGTGCGAAGCCGGGATGGAGTACGGCGGCCAGCGGCCACACGGTCTCACCGTCCTGGAGGCGGGGGTCGACGGGGTCGCGCCAGATGCAGCCGAGGGTTTCGGTCCACTGGTAGGGGATGCCGGGGTGGGTCGAGAGTTCGGGGTGGGGGACGGTGACGGAGGCGACCTCGCCGAGGAGTTCGGTGCCTAGTTGCTGGAAGGTCTCGTCGCGGGACCAGAGGCCGCGGAGCCATTGGGTGATCATCGGGGCCGCGAGTGTGCAATGCGACGGGATACCGCGGTAGACCGAGGTGTTGAGGATCTTCAGGGGCAGTTTGACCTGGTAGCGGTCGGGGCGGGTGCTGTTCACCATCGTGCGGATCGACTGGGTCGGGAGGTACTCGTCGGGGCTCTCCCCCAGCACCACGATCTCCCCCGTGGCGAGTTCGCGGGCCCACTGGGTGCGGACGACGTGGTCCAGTTGCCACGGGTGGCACGGGAGCCAGACGTACGCGTCCGGGTCGTCCAGCTGCGCGCGGAACGCCTCGACAACAGGTGGGTCCAGTTCACGGGCAATGACGGCGTGCTCGGACAAGTCCGGCGTACCGCGGAACTCGGCGAGACCTCGTCGTACGGCGAGCCAGACCAGGCGCAGCGGAGTACGGGCTTCTGGGGCGTACCGCTCGCTGTCGGCGGCTGAGAAGCCCAGGCGGCCCTTGTTGGCGACCAGGAGCGGGTGCCCGGTCAGGTGTCCTTCCAGACGCGTGTGGTGCAGCTCCAGCAACTCAGCAGCGGGCACCGCCGTAGAGGCCATCCGTACGTCGGCCGCGAGCGTGCTCGTCAGCTCGGCGACGTACCCGGCCACGGTGGACCCGTCGACCCCTAGTACGTCGGCAGCGTCGACGAAGAACCGGATCGGGTCGGTGGCGATCTCACTCTCGTCGTTGCCGAGAATGCCGGCCGTGGTACGCCGGATCGACGCCGGATCGACCCGCCAGCTGCCGAAGCCGCCACGCGTCGCCTCGAACACGTAGGAGACCGCCCCGAGCTCCAGACGGTTGTCGACGGGCTCCAGCAGCCCTTCCGTGCAGAACTGTGAGATCAGCTTCGCCAGCAACTCCGACGAGCACTGGGTCCAGACACTCATCCAGGGATCGCAAACGTCGTGTACGCGGTGGACTTGGGCAGCCTGAACACCTCTCGGCCGGCGACGCTGTTCAGGATGGTCGCGTTGCGGATCGCTCCGATGCCGAGGTCCGGTGCGGCCACGCCGTGGCTGTGCAGGTCGGCGTTCGCGACGAAGATGCGCCCCTCCAACGCCCCTCGCACGCTGTGGTCGCGGTTGATGATCCAGCGCCCGGCAGCGTCGTGATCGATCTGCGACTGCAGGGACTCCAAGAACGGCAGTGGACGGTTCCGGTAGCCGGTTGCTGCGACGACAGCGCCTGTCATGTGCTGGAACGTCTTCCCGCTGTCCGCGTGCAGCATGGTGAGCTCTAGCCCGTCAGCACGTGCTACCGCGGACACGACTGCCACACCACACTGCAGCTCAACCGGCAGGTCCCGCGAGTACAGGACGTCGTGGATGTCGTCCAGAGTCTCTGAGGAGATGCCCTTGTAGTGCCGCCACTGCTCCTTCACCAGCCTGTCGCGTACCGGCTCGTCCAGTCCGTGGAAGTAGTCGACGTACGACGGTGTCGTCATCTCCAGCACCAACTTGGAGTAGTCCAGCGGCGCGAACGACGGCGTACGCGTCAACCAGGACACAGCCGGACCGTTGGCTCGCAGCAGGTCCAGAGCGCACTCGGCACCCGACTGTCCTGAGCCAACCACGGTCACCCGACCTGTGCGCAGCAGATCGTCCCTGCGGAACAGGTAGTCCGCAGAGTGTGCGAATCGCTCCGCGGGAAGCCCTGCCAGCGCAGCAGGTACGAACGGCTCGGTGCCGACGCCGACCACCAGGTGCCGAGCCTCGAACTGCTCGACGCTGTCACCGCGCTCCACTGTCAGCTCGAACGACGTACCGTTCCACACCGCTTCCCGCACGTGGTGACCGAAGTGCAGTGAGTCCAGCTGTGCCGCACACCACCGCAGGTACGTTTCGTACTCCCGCCGCGTCGGGTGGAACTTCTCCCGCACGTAGAACTGGTACAGCCGGTCGTTGTCCTTCAAGTACGACAGGAACGACAGGTGATGCGCCGGCTCGACCAACGACACCAGATCCGCCAGGAACGACACCTGCAGCATCGCGTCCTCGAACATCAGCCCGCGATGCCAGGTGAACTCCGGCCGGCTGTCGAGCACAGCCAGCTGTACGTCGTCCACACCGTCCGCCAGTGCGGCCAGTCCGAGGTTGAACGGCCCGCAGCCAATCGCAATCACGTCGTACATGTCATGCCTCCCTGCACGGCCCGGGTACGGACCATCAGTAGTGCTGTCTTCTCGGGCAGCTGTAGCTCCCCGTGCTGGACGAATCCGGCCGCGGCGAACGCGCGGACCGAAGGGGTGTTCTCGATATCCGGTTCGGCGACCACCTGCGCACAGGCCGGCTCCGCGCGCAGCACCTCGTCGACGAGCCACCGCAGGAGCCGCCGCCCGAGGCCCTGGCCGACGCGCGCGACGTCACCGATCGCCACGTGCACACCCCGGTCCTCCTCGCCGTACGCGTAGTACTCCGCAAGGCGGTCGTGCCGGACCCGGTACAACTCGACGTACGCGAACTCCTCCGCGTCCGCCGCGACCACGTACGGCGTGGAGTGCTCCCCTGCCGCCTGTTGCTCGATCTCCTGCACCCAGCGCTCCACCGACCAGCCCTGATGCCACCAGCGCCGGATGTGCGGCTGCGCCATCCACAGGGCGATACGTGGGGCGTCGGACGGGCCTGCCGGACGCAGGTCGAATGAGGTCACAACAGCGGGTTAGGGATGTCGAGGTAGACGGACTGTGCGTCCAGTGGCGCCACTACCTCGTCAATGCCCCGCAGCCGGGTCAGCATGTTCGCCTTGCACGGCAGCGTCTTCGCTTCGAGCCAGCGCCGCGCCAGCCGATCCCCAGAAGGTCCAGCAGCCTTGAGCAGCGGCAGAGCGAGTGTCAGCCGTTCCCGCACCACCCCGAGCAGCTCGCCCTCGTCCGCGATCCCGTCCGCCGCCAGGCAGCCCACCACGGCCAGCGCCTGGTTGTGCAGCAGGTAGTAGGTCAGTCGATCGTCGACAATCGGGTCGTCGACAACCGCCAGCGTCGAGTCGCGCAGGCCGGTGATTGTCAACAATCCACGCAGGTACGACGAGGCGAGGTAGTACCCCTGGTTGTCCCGGTACGCACCGCCCTTGATTCGTCCCGCCCCGTCCAGCCGCACCAGGGTGTTCTGCTGATGCGCCTCGAGTCCGATGCCCGTCTCGGCGTACAGGTGCAGCATCGGGATCAGCACGTTGTCGATGTACGCCGCCGTCCAACCCAACGGATCCTCGGCCGCAAAGGCGCTGAGCCGACTCACACCACCGGGTCGTGGCGCGACGAGGCCTGCCAGGCAGGCGTAGCTGTTGACGTCTGCCGGAACCTCTCGAACGGCGACGTCCAGACCGGTCAGCAAAGGTCCACCCTCGTCAAGAGCAACCCAGGCCGGGTCGCGAACGATGGTGAAGCGCGGGTGCGCGGTCGCCGTCCCCGCGTTGTACGCCGCGTCGAGCAATCGATTGATCTCCAGCCCGCGCCGCAGCTCGGTCGGTGTCGACTCCCGCCGCGAGTTCGTGATCCGCAGGCCGAGCGACAGTTTCAGCATCACCGGCAGATCCGGGTGGAAAACGGTCCGCAAGCTGGACGTCGGGTACCACTGAGCACCGCCTGGCCCCAGTGCCTTCACGCGACCGGCTGAGATCAGCGAGGCGACGCGCGGACGCTGCGCCACCGCTGCCGCCTGCCACGGATGGGCCGGGATCAGCACCCGGCCCGGCGACGGGGTGATACCGGCCAGCGCGCCCATCAGCTGCACAGCGTCCAGTCCCTGCAGCGAGGGCGCGCCGGCCACCTGGTCCGACGACACCAGTTCGGCGTCGGCTTCGAACCAGTGCACTGCGAAACGGCCACCGAGCTCCGGCGAGTACGCCGCCAGCTCGTCACCGCTCAGTCCGTCCCGGCTCTTCGGCGCCGGGTGGTTCAGGTGCCCGAACAGCAGCGCCTGTTCGAGTTCGAGGAAACGCCCCGGGCCCCGCTGACCGTCGGCCAGCTCGACGAAGAGCGCGACGTTGCGCACCGACTCCGCCGTCCGCGCCGCGAGGTCGTCGATCTCGGCCGGATCCGCGTCCGCGGACAGCAACCGCACCAGTTCCTCGGGCACGGCGGGTACGCCGTCCACCTGGACGTCGGTGAACTGGTGCAGCCCGGTCCGCGACGCATGCTCCACCCGCGCCGTCACGGTCGAGCCGCCGGCCTCCAGGGTCAGCGCCCCGACCGCGACCGGCACGGACGACTCCCGGGTGTAGCACCGCAGGATCGCGTTCAGATGCGCGTCTGCCGCAGTATCAGCCGCCCTATCAGCCGCAATGGTCACGCCGCTCCTTCGCCGGTCAGGACGTCGAGGCCGGTGGCCACGACCTGGTCGAGCAGGTCCTCGATGTCCGTCGCGGTGGCGTTCGGGTTCAGCAGCGTCAGCTTCAACGCGACCGCCGCCGGGCGGCCGCCGCGGGCCGGCAGCTTGGTCCGGCCGATCAGCACCCTCCCGGAGGTCAGCAACCGGCGCCGGACCTCGCCCTGGAGCGCGTCCAGTCCGGTCGCGTCCAGGCCCTGCCCCGCGACCCGGAACAGCACCGTGGTCAGGGTCACCGGCGCCAGCAACTCGAGGTTGCTGTCGGCAACGACCCGGGCCGCGGCGGCGTGCGCGAGCTCGTGACAGGTGTCGACCATCGTTCCCAGTCCGGCCCGTCCGTATGCCGTCAGCGTGGTGGCAACCTTCACCGCGTCCGGCCGGCGCGTGGTCTGCAGGCTGCGGCCGAGCAGCCCGTCCAGCCCGGAGTCGATGTCGTCGGCCGGGTTCAGGTAGTCCACCGAGCGGTCGAACGCCGCGAACCGGCTCCGGTCCGCCACCAGCAGCACGCTGGTCGCGGCCGGCTGCCAGCCGATCTTGTGCAGGTCCAGCGTCACCGAGTCCGCCAGCGGCACGTCGGCGAGCAGCGGCGCCAGCCGCTCCGAGAACAGCGCCCCGAACCCGTACGCCGCGTCGACGTGCAGCCAGGCGCCGTACTGCCGGGCCAGCGCGGCGATCGGCGCGATCGGGTCCACCGATCCGAAGTCCGTCGTACCGGCGGTCGCGATCACCGCCACGGGCGTCCGGCCGGGTTTCGCCAACTCCTCGGCCAGGACATCGACCCGCAGACGGAAGTCGAAGTCCGAGGGGATCGTGATCGCGGCCTGCTCACCGAGCCCGAGGGCGGCGCAGGCTCGCTGGACCGAGAAGTGGGCGAGCTCGGAGCAGAACACGACCGGCCGGTCGAAGCCCTGCAGGCCGTGCCGCCGGACGTCGATCCCCGCGGCGGCGGCCGCGCTGTCGCGGGCGATCAGGATCGCGAGCAGGTTCGAGATCGAGCCGCCGGGGGTCAGAACGCCGTCCGCCTGCGGGCCGAAACCGGCCAGCGACGCCAGCGCCCGCACGACCCACTGCTCGATCGCGAGCGTCGCGGGACCGGAATCGTAGGTGTCCATCGAGGCGTTCGAGGCCGACGCCAGTGCGTCCGCGTCGACCGCGACCTGCAGGACCGGCGGCTGCAGGTGCGCCGCGGCGTGCGGGTGGCTCAGGTCGATTCCGTGCTCGTCGAGCAGACCCGCGATCAGGTCGAGGGCGGCAGACTCCCCGACCCCGGTCGACGGGATCCGCGGCTCCCCCAGGACCTCGGCGGTGCGCCGCAGGACCGCTCCCGGCGAACCGTGCGGCAACGGTCCGCGCTCACGGTCCGAGACCGTCGAGGCCAGCGGCCAGCGAACGGCGAACGGATCGCGAACAGGTGCGGGCAGCGCGGTGAGACGCGCGGGCTGCGACATCCAGATCTCCCGGGAAGTTGTCGAGTAAGGCAACCCTTACTAAGGCAGACCTAACCTTTGTCCCACGCACCCACGGTGTCAACTCGACCACAACCGAAGTGGCGATCCTCACGATCCGATGCAACCGCCACGGCCCTTCGGTGCATCAAACCCCCAAGGGGGTAGGTCATGACAGGTGAACGTGCGGTGTACGTCCGCGGGGCGATCCAGTCGGTCGCGACCGTCGCTGTGGTTGGAGGCGTCATCGGCTGGATCGCCGGCTGGCAGTACGGGCACGCTCTGGTCACCGCCGGGCTCGCCGGGTTCCTGGCCACACTGTTGCGCGGGCAGATGCGCAGGTCGTGGTACCTCGGAGTGGCCTACGTGCCGGGCACAGCGGCCGTGAAGAGCCTCCAGGAGGAACGCTTCGAGGACGCGGTCGCCGAACGGGCCGAGCAGGCCGGATATCTGCGAAAGCTGGCGTTCGCCGAGCCGAGCGAGACGCATCACCTACCGCCGGCCCTGATGGCGCAGTGGCGGGCGCTGACGAGCTTGGACCGGCACAGCGACGCACTGGTAGTCGCCGAGGAGGTCGTCGCCGTCGGCCGGATCGTGGACGCCGTGCGCAACGAGGGGCGGCCCGTCGTCGATCTAGCGCTCGAGCTCCTCGAGTTCAGCCTGTCCGAACTTCCTCCCGTGCGAGTCGGCGCCGAAGCGGACGAACTGCTGATGATGCGCGCCGAACGAGCCCGCTCCGCCAACCGGCAGCACGCGCAGGCGCTCGGGATCGTCGCAGACCGGCATCTGGCGCTCAATGAGTACGACGCAGCGCGGCCCCTGCTCGAGGAGCGGACGCGGGTCCGCCGGCACCTCGCGGCAGACGAGCGGCTCGTGAACGCACTGACCGCACTCGGGCACTGCCTGACCGAGCTCGGTGAACACGAGGCCGCCCGGACCGCGCACGCCGAGGCGCTCGAGATCGCGCAATCGATCGACCTGGATGACGCGTTCGCCATCGGGGCCAACCTGGCAGCCAGCCTGCGCGAGCTCCAGCGGTACGACGAAGCGGTCTCGCTCTCCCGCAGTGTGGTGACGACCCTCCGGGCGGACCACTTCTCGGAGGACCGCCATGAGACGTCCGCCGCGCGACTCACCTGGGCGCTCGATCTCCTCGGCGACGACCTGCGGGCTCTGCACCGGTTGGACGAGGCACTAGAGGCGTACGAGGAGGCACTGACGGTCCAGCGGAGTACAGGGCAGCCCGAGGACGCGCTGCCGCCGGTTATCCGCACCCTGCGCGCACTGGGCCGTGCCGATGAGGCTCACGCGCTGGAGGAAGAGCTCTCCGCGCTGCGGAAACCGTCAGGCCGGTGAGCACCAGTGGGGGCCGGTGGTCCAGCCGAGGAGGCGGCGGCCGCCTCGGGGGGTGCGGCCGGTTGTGTCGAAGCGGTGGCCCGCGGCTATGTCTATGAGGCCGGTGACGGCTGGTGCGAAGCGTGGGCCGAGGACGCCGGCCTGCTCGCGCAGCTTGGCCAGGACGGCAGTGGGGTCGGTGTAGCTGAGGAAGAAGATGCCCTGACGCCAGGCGTACGCCGTGTTCTTCAGGGCGGCGAGTGAGACCGGCTGGGTCTGGCGCTGGATCGCCCAGGTGAACGAGCGGTCCGCGAGTTCGGGGGCGACCTCGCGGAGCCAGTCGCTCAGGTCGAGCGCCTCGACGAGTACGGCGAGGTTGTGCGATGTCAGGATCTGGCTCTGCTCCAGTACGGTCCCGTTCTGAGCGACGTACCCGGGCGTCTGTGCGGTGTGCGCCTCCTGCGCGCGGTGGCGGCACAGGTCCGCGAAGTCGTCGGACGTCAGTTTGCGCCAGCGGATCCGCGAACGCTGCTCCGCGGCCGGCCAGGCGGCGGGCAGGTCGTAGTAGCGCGCGTACAGCGTCCCGGACAGCACCCGGCTCGCGACCGACGCCGCCTCCCGCCACTTCGCGGTGAACGTGCCCATGAAGATGTCGGCAGCGACCTCCTCGACGAGGGGCAGTCCGAGACCGGCCTGGCTGACCAGCGCGCGGAACTCGCGGACGAGCGGGTTCGGCAGGATCGTCTGCGGGAACGCGCCGAGCGCGACCGCGGCGGTCTCCCGCAGCGTCTGCGCGGCGGCGCGCGTCGCCTTCTGCGAGCGGTCGCGGTACGGCGCAACCGCGGAGATCCACGGGAGCTCGTCGAACCGCACCTGGTGTTCGAGGTTCTGCAGCAGCAGACTGCGCCGCCGGCGGAAGGCCGCGTACGTCTGCGCGTACACCGAGGCGAGTGCCGGGTCCGCGATATTCGCCGCCAGCAACTGTGACGTGACCTGAGGCAGAACCTCCGCGAGCACCTCACCCGAGCCGATGACGCCGCGGTCCACCAGCTCCCCTATCGGCGCCTCGAGCGCCCGGGCGGCCTTCGCCAGCAGGTGCGGCGGCATCGCCACGCCGGCGGCCGCCGGAAGCTCCGCGCCGTCGACGTCCCCAGCGATCGGGTCGAGCGCGGGCAGTCCTCCGTCCCGCGGGAAGCGGTCCAGCCGCGTACTCAGCACGTGCGCCAACGTCGCGTACGTCGGGCGCGCCGCCACCCCGTACTGCGCCGTACGCAAGACCGCGCGGGTCTCGGACCCAGGCGCGCCGTGGGCGCTGACCGTGTTGGCCAGCGCGCGCCGGATCCACCCGACCTCACGGCCGGTCAGAGCCGAGCTGTCCACGGGACAGCGCTCCAGCGCCGACTGCAGCCGGGCGAAGTTGCTCTTCGGCTGCCGTGCGTGGTGCAGCTCGGCCGCGGTGGCGTAGTCGTCCAGCCACTGGCGACGCCGCTCCACCCAGTCGTCCGGCCACACCCGGCACGGCCAGCCACCGCTCACCCTGCCTGAAACCAGCTCCGGGAGGTCACCGTCGACCGTGTCGCACCACAGCGCGACCAGCCGGTCGTAGAGCGGGTTCCAGACCTTGAGGGTCTCCTGCATCGCGGCGATCTGCGGCGGCACCTTCGCCTGCCGCAACTGCGCACGGACCTGATCCACCGACTGCCGCCGTACCACTGCGCCGACCGGAGCCGACGACGGACCGAACGTCGGAGTGAGACGGAGCCGGTGCATCAACGGGCGCAGCTCGGCCACCAGGTCGAGCGCCGCGGCGAAGTGCCCGTGTTCGAGCAGCCAGGCAACCACCAGCAGCGCCGACTCCTCCGGTAGGTCGACGCGGCAACGCCCGGTGCGCATGGCCTGCCCGAGCTCCGCGAGCCCTTCGTCACCGAGGTACCAGAGATTGACTCGCTCCCGGTCCGTCTCCCCCGGCGCGTTCTCCGGCAGCCGGGCGAGCTCGTCGGCGCTCGGGGGCGACTCCGCGACGTAGCGGCCGGTCGCGAACCCTCCGGTCACCACCTCGAGCGTGACCCACACCGGCGTGTCGGCGACCGGCGTTCGCGACCCGATCGTCAGCCGGCCGGACGCCATCCCCTCGAGAACGTTGCGCCAGGCATCGACGCGGACCGCGGCGCGCCGGCGTACCGCTGGATCGTCCGCCACCAGCGCCCGTTCGAGCGCGTGCTGGAGCCGGCCCGTCGCGTACATCCGGAACCCCCGTTCTCTGGATGGAACAGCGCTTCGACATGGAGGCAGGACTCGAACCTGCGCCCTCCCGGTGAAGAGCCGGGCGATCTACCCCTGATCTACTCCATGCAGTGCGTTACAGGCTAGCTGCACAGCATCTGCTCCCGTGGGAGCTGATGCGGTCAGGCGATTGCCGAGATGTCACCGTCATCGAAGTAGATCGCCTGATGAAGGCGGCCGCCGAGCGCCGCCGCATAGCGGAGCAGAACCTCTTGCCCTGAGATCTTGCCTTGCTCGATCTGGGAAACCCTGCCCTTGGTGACACCCATGCGCTCGGCAACCTGAACTTGAGTCAGACCACGAGCGCGACGGATCTCCGCCAAACGGTGGCCTTGGACCTCCGCCAGGAGTTCCTGCTTGCCTGCCGCGACGCTCTCCTCGCCGCCGGCCCGCGCGACCTCCTGATCGCGGATGTCCCGCCACCTCACGTATCCGCTCATCGATCGCCCTCCTCTTCAGCCTGTCGTTCCTTCACATAGATCTCGTAACGGTGCTCGGCGAGCGGGATCGCCTCGTCGTACCACGCCTTCCATCGGCCCGCCTTGTCCCCGGCGACCAAGAGGATGCTCGATCGCCACGGGTCGAACGCGAACAAGATCCGCACCGTTCCCGGCCTCAGCTCCTTGAGGTTCGGCAAGCGCGATCCCGTGATCGTGTCAACAAGCGGCCGCCCGAGCCCAGGTCCCACCTCAGCCAGCGCATCGATCGCCTGCACGATTCACCGATGCGTAGCGTCGTCCAGTCCGTCGATCCACACCCGCACCTCGTCGACGATGTAGACATCCCACTCCTGCATCGCCATGCCGGGAGTATAGCAAATAGTAAACCTGCTGGCTTGGCGTCAGGCGCCGTACGGGGTTCTGGTGAGGATGAAGGTGGCGACATTCAGGTGGGTGATGGTTTCGCCGTTGCGGATCACGTGGAGTTTCTCGCCGGCCAGGTAGCCGTCGCGGCCCTGGTAGAGGTCGGGGCCAAGGGGTGACAGACGGGTCGTGAGACCCCCGGAGAGCTGCAGAATTCCCGCGCGGACGGAGATCGTCAGCGGCGTGTTGCCCCAGTACCAGTGGCCGAGCAGGTCGGCGCCCTGGGCCAGCGGCGGCTCCGGCACCCACTCCTGCGTGATCGGCGGCTCGTACCGGGCCAGAACGCGGACCAGGTCAGGAGCCAGCGAGGCAACCCGGCCGTACGTCGCGTTGCCCAGCGTCACCGCGCCGACCCGGCGGACCCGGTCGACGAACAGCCCGGCCAGGAACCCCGGCATCGAACCGGTATGACCGATCAGCAGGTGCGGATCGTCCGCGATCAGCCGCAGACCGAGCCCGTACGACGCGTTCAGCCCCTCGCCCGGATCCGACGCCACCGGCGCCGCCATCTCGTCGACCGAGTCCCGGCTCAGCACCTCCTGCACCGGGTCGATCCAGAACGCCGCGTACCGCGCCAGGTCCTCGATCGTGCTCCACAGCTGCCCCGCCGGCGACATCGCGCCCGAGTCGTGCGTCGGCTCCGGGTCCAGCTGCCCGCTGAACGGGTGCACCGAGAAACCGTCGGCGGCCGGGGCGGCCGGGAAGTACGTCGTACGCCGCATCTCGAGCGGGTCCAGGATCCGGGCCTGGACGAGCTCCATCCACGGCTGGTCCCGCAGCCGCGCGACGATCTCGCCGAGCAGGCCGTACCCGAGGTTCGAGTAGTGGTGCCGCCGGTCCGCCGGGCCGGCCGCCTGCGCGTCGTTCATCGCCGCGGTCAGCTCGTCGAACGTGACGCCCGGATTCCGTTCCCACCAAGGGCCTTCGGGCTCCGCGTTCATCCCGCCGCTGTGCGCGAGCAGGTGCCGAACGGTCAGGTCCCCGAACGCGATCCCCGGCAGGTGCTTGCCGATGGCATCGTTCAGTGACAGCAGCCCGTCGTCGCGGCACTGCATGATCAGGATCGCCGTCATCGTCTTCGTGATCGACCCGATCCGGTACTGCACATCGGACCCCGGCAACGCCCCGCCGGCCGTCGCGAACCGCCCTCGCGCCCCGGTCCACACCAGCTCCCCGTCCCGCAGCACCCCGGCATTCACCGACGGCAACTTCCACTCCCCCTGCGCTGTCGCGATCTCGGCGAACAGAGCAGCGGCGGTGTCCGGGCGTACGTCAGTCAACTGAGGCTCCAGGCAGGTCGGGGACGGACCAGTATGCCTGCTTACTCGAAGGCCTCCGGTGCAGGGCAGGAGCAGATCAGGTTGCGGTCGCCGTACGCGCCGTCGATGCGGCGGACCGGCGGCCAGTACTTCGAGGCGCGGTCGACCGAGCGCGGGAACGCGGCCTCCTCGCGGGTGTACGCGTGCTCCCACTTGTCGTTGATCACCGACTCCGCGGTGTGCGGCGCGTTCACCAGCGGGTTGTCGGCGGCCGGCCACTCGCCCGCGGCGACCCGGTCGATCTCGTGCCGGATCGCGATCATCGCGTCGCAGAAGCGGTCGAGTTCACCCAGGTCCTCGGACTCGGTCGGCTCGACCATCAGCGTGCCGGCGACCGGGAACGACATGGTCGGCGCGTGGAAGCCGTAGTCGATCAGCCGCTTCGCGACGTCGTCGACGCTGATCCCGGTCTCCTTGGTCATCGGCCGCAGGTCCAGGATGCACTCGTGCGCGACCAGGCCGTTCTCGCCGGTGTAGAGCACCGGGAAGGCGTCCTCGAGCCGCTTCGCCACGTAGTTCGCGGTCAGCACGGCGGCCTTCGTCGCCGCGGTCAGCCCCTCGGCGCCCATCATCCGGATGTAGGCCCACGAGATCGCCAGCACGCCCGCCGAGCCGAACGGCGCGGCGCTGATCGGGCCGACACCGGACTCCGGACCGGCCTGGTCGAGCAGCGGGTGGTTCGGCAGGTACGGCGCCAGGTGCGCGGCGACCGCCACCGGGCCGACACCCGGACCACCGCCGCCGTGCGGGATGCAGAACGTCTTGTGCAGGTTCAGGTGGCTGACGTCGCCGCCGAACTCGCCCGGCTGCGCGAGCCCGAGCAGAGCGTTCAGGTTCGCGCCGTCGACGTACACCTGACCGCCGTGGTCGTGGACGATCTGGCAGACCTCGCGGACGCTCTCCTCGTACACACCGTGCGTGGACGGGTACGTGATCATGATCGCCGCGAGCTTCGCCGCGTGCTCGGAAGCCTTCGCCCGCAGGTCGTCCAGGTCGATCGTGCCGTCGTCGTTGCCCTTGACAACCACGACCTTCATCCCGGCCATCACCGCGGACGCGGCGTTCGTGCCGTGCGCCGACGCCGGGATCAGGCAGACGTTGCGGTCCGCGGAGCCCTGCGCGCGGTGGTACCCGCGGATCGCGAGCAGACCGGCGAGCTCACCCTGGGAGCCCGCGTTCGGCTGGATCGAGACCTTCGCGTACCCGGTGACCTCGGCCAGCCAGCGCTCCAGCTGACCGATCAGCTTCACGTAACCGGCCGCGTCCTCGATCGGCGCGAACGGGTGCACGTCGGCGAACTCCGGCCAGGTGACCGGCTCCATCTCGGTGGTCGCGTTCAGCTTCATCGTGCAGGACCCGAGCGGGATCATCCCGCGGTCCAGCGCGTAGTCCATGTCGGACAGCTTGCGCAGGTACCGCAGCATCGCCGTCTCGGACCGGTGCGTGTTGAACACCGGGTGCGTCAGGTACTCGGTGGTCCGCGGTACGGCGACCCCGGCCGCCGCAAGTGTGTCGTCGTACTGGACGCCGAAGGACTGGCAGACCCGGGTCAGCGTCGCGACGTCGGTCTTCTCGTCGCAGGAGATGCCGACGTGGTCCGCGTCGACGAGCCGCAACCAGATCCCGTTCTGCCGGGCGGCGTCCACCACGTCGGCGGCGCGGCCCGGGACGCGGGCGAGGACGGTGTCGAAGAAGTCGTCGTGCACGACCTCGACCCCACCCGCACGCAGCGACGCGGCCAGTTTGCCCGCGTAGTTGTGCACCCGCTCGGCGATCGCACGAAGGCCGTCCGGACCGTGGTAGACGGCGTACATCGACGCGACGACCGCGAGCAGGACCTGCGCCGTACAGATGTTCGACGTCGCCTTCTCGCGACGGATGTGCTGCTCGCGCGTCTGCAGCGCCAGCCGGTACGCCGGGGCGCCGTCCGCGTCGACCGAGACACCGACGAGGCGACCGGGCAACGACCGCTCCAGGCCGGAACGGACCGACATGAAGCCGGCGTGCGGGCCGCCGTAGAACAGCGGTACGCCGAAGCGCTGCGAGGAACCGATGACGATGTCGGCGCCCGCCTCCCCCGGCGCCTCGAGCACCGTCAGCGCGAGCAGATCGGAGGCGACGGCAACCAGCGTGTCGCGCCCGTGCGCCGCCTCGATCAGGGGCTTCAGGTCGCGGACGACGCCGTTGGACCCCGGGTACTGGACGAGAAGGCCGAAGAAGTCGCCCTCGGGCAGACCGTCGGTGGTGTCCGCGACGACGACCTCGATCCCGAGCGCCTCGGCGCGGGTCTGCACGACCGCGATCGTCTGCGCGAAGGTGTCGGCGTCGACCAGGAAGCGGTCGGACTTGTTCTTCTTGTTCGACCGGTGCGCCAGCGTCATCGCCTCAGCGGCCGCGGTGCCCTCGTCGAGCAGCGACGCGTTCGCCGTCGGCAGGCCGGTCAGGTCGGAGACCACGGTCTGGAAGTTCAGCAGCGCCTCGAGCCGGCCCTGGGAAATCTCCGGCTGGTACGGCGTGTACGCGGTGTACCAGGCCGGGTTCTCGACCAGGCGGCGGACGATCACCGACGGGGTGAACGTGCCGTAGTACCCCTGGCCGATCATCGAGGTCGCGACGGTGTTGCGGGCCGCGAGCTGACGGAGCTCGGTCAGCGCGTCGACCTCGGAGGCCGGCTCGGGCAGCCGCAGCGCCTCGGCGGACCGGATCGACGCCGGGACCGCGTCGTCGACCAGCGCGTCGACGTCGTCGTACCCGAGAAGCTGGACCATCCGGGCGATCTCGTCCGGGCGCGGACCGATGTGCCGGTCGGCGAAGGTCGCCGAAAGCTGAGGGGTGTCGTTCACTAGAGGCTCCGATGCTGACTGTCGCTGCCGGTGGCCTCCCCCTCTGTCACGCGCGCTGCGCTCCAGAGTCGCCTGCGACACTCGGTCCATGGGCCTGAGAGGTTCCGGGGAGGAATTGCCCCTTCGGCGCCCGATGACACGGGTCTCTCCCGAGTGCTGTGAACGGCTGAACCGAGGCTACCAGGAAACTCGGAACAGTTCGGACGGTGTCAGTCGGTGTCAGCCGGTCATCCGGGCGCGGCGGCGGGCGGCGAGTTCGTCGCCGGTGTGGCCGTCGGAGTCGCCTTCGTCGTGGCCGTCCGCGCGCTCGGTCGGCAGCTCGGACAGTGAACCCTCGACCTCGCGCCAGACACCGCCGAGCGCGATCCCGAACACACCCTGGCCGCCGGCCAGCAGGTCGATGACCTCGTCGGGCGACGTGCACATGTAGACCGACGCGCCGTCGCTCATCAGCGTGATCTGGGTCAGGTCGTCGAAACCGCGCTTGCTGAGGTGCGCGATCGCGGTCCGGATCTGCTGCAGCGAGATCCCGGCGTCGAGCAGCCGCTTGATCACTTTCAGCAACAGAACGTCACGGAAGCCGTACAACCGTTGCGTCCCCGAGCCGGTCGCCGGGCGGACGGACGGGGAGACCAGGCCGGTCCGGGCCCAGTAGTCGAGCTGCCGGTACGTGATCCCGGCCGCGGCGCAGGCCGTCGGACCCCGGAACCCGACGTCCTCCGGCATCGGCCGCAGGTCGTCGTCGAACAGCAGACCCTGAACGCCGGCGGTGGCAGTAGCGGCTGCCACAGCCTCTGCGTGCGCGTCGGACGTCGACTGCGCCGTCAGATCCGTGTCCCCGGTGCGTGTCACGCCTGAGCCTCCCTGGATACCGACTGGAACGAGCCATCTCCGTGGAGTGACACCACCCCACGACTTCTTCACGGTAAGCCGCCGCCCGAACCGGGTCAACGACAACCGCATCGAGCCGAGAGCGTGTCGCGACCGTCGTACGAATCGTTACCTAGGGTCTCTAGGCTGTTCAGCTCTTGTCGAAGTCCTCCGGGGTGACCTGGTCGAGGAACTCCCGGAACCGCTCGACCTCCTCTTCCTCCTGTACTTCGTCGGCGCCGTTCGTCTCACTCTCCGGGACCGGGATGCCGGCCTCGGCGAGGATCTCGTCGGCGCAGAACACCGGCGTACCGGTCCGCAGCGCGATCGCGATCGAGTCCGACGGCCGGGCCGAGATCTCGGTCTTGTCGTCGAACACCAGGATCGCCTCGAAGATGCCGTCGGTCAGGTTCACGATCCGGACCTGGCTGAGGGTGTGCCCGAGGACGCGGATGGTTTCCGCGAACAGGTCGTGGGTCAGCGGCCGGGGCGGCTCCATACCCTGCTGCGCGAAGGCGATCGCGCTCGCCTCGGCAGCACCGATCCAGATCGGCAGGTATCGCTCACCTCCGACCTCTTTCAGCAGCACGATCGGCTGACTCGAGGGCATCTCCACCCGGACTCCGACCACGTCGACTTCGCGCACACGTTCAGCCTACTCCGAGCCGAAGCCCCGGGCAGGCCCGCGGGGGTTCGCTGTGGACAGCCCTACGGACGCGGGAGGCGGGAGCGGACCAGCGCGGTGTGCAGACGGACGGTGAGGGCGGCCAGCTCACCGGTCTGTTCGGTACGGCGCGGGCCGGTGACCTGTTCGATCAGGCCGACCTCGCGGTCCGCCGCCGTACGGAACGCGCGCAGGTGCCGCGGCTCGAGGCCGTACGCCGCCAACTCGGCCGCGACCTGCGCGATCACGATCGCGTCCCCGCCGTAGTGGTTGCCGCCGGCCACGACCAGGCCGTGGTTCTCCAATTCGGCGAGCAGTTCGGGCGGTACGCCGGCAGCGGCCAGCAACTCGTCCCGGGTCAGCCGTAGCTCGGTGCTCGCGGCACCGAAGTCCTCGGCGACGGGTTGGCCCGGTGTCTGCGGCAACGAACTCGGTGCGACCGGCGGACCCGCAGCGGCCGGCTGCAGGCCGCGGTCGATCGCACCGAGGTGTTCCTTGATCACTTTCAGCGGCAGGTACTGGTCGCGTTGCGCGGTCAGCACGTACCGCAGCCGGTCGAGGTCGGCGGCGCTGAACTTGCGATAGCCGGACGCCGTCCGGGCAGGCGTCACCAGCCCCTCCGCCTCCAGGAAGCGGATCTTGGAGATCGTGACGTCGGCGAACTCGGCCTGCAGGAGCTGCAGCACCTCTCCGATGCCGCGGCCGCCAACAGGCCCCTCCTCGCTGGGCTCAGGCTTGGCCACTGGCGTAGTACACCAGCCGGTACTTGCCGATCTGGACCTCGTCCCCGTTGGTCAGCTGGACCTCGTCGATCCGGTCGCGGTTGACGTACGTGCCGTTCAGGCTGCCGACGTCGCGGACCTTCACGCCGTACGCGTCCCGGCGGAACTCGGCGTGCCGGCGCGACACCGTCACGTCGTCGAGGAAGATGTCGCTGTCCGGGTGCCGGCCGGCGGTGACCACGTCGACGTCGAGCAGGAAGCGGCTGCCCGCGTTCGGCCCGCGCTGGACGATCAGCAGAGCGGACCCGGCCGGGAGCGCGCCGACGGCGGCCGCGTCGTCCGCGGACAGCGGCTCACCGGTGCGCTCGGGCTCCGGCTCGGCGCCGATCGGGGTCAGCATCGCCGTGTCGGTGACACCCGGTGTCGGCTGCTGCGTCTGGGGCGTCGCCGGGGCTGCCGCCGGGCGGTCCGCGCCAGGCAGCATCGCTCCGCACTGCGAGCAGAACCTGCTGCCCTCGGAGTTCTCGTGCCCGCACTGGTTGCAGAACGGCATGCTGTGATCCTCCCGATCGCCGGTGGTCCGGCGACGTTTTCGATAGACCCCGTGGTAACAGTGTGACTTTCCGGAACAAACAGAGTGGACCTCAACCCTCGACCAGCGGTTGAGGTCCGTAACTTATCAGCCCTGGTTCAGCCTTGGTCGAGCTGGCCCTGGTAGGCCTCGGCGTCCATCAGCGCGGCCACCTCGGCGGTGTCCTCGACCTCGATGTCGAGCAGCCAGCCCTCGCCGTACGGGTCGCTGTTCACCAGGTCCGGCTGGTCGGCGAGCGACTCGTTGACGGCGGTCACCGTGCCGTTCACCGGCGCGTACAGGTCGCTCACGCTCTTGGTCGACTCCAGCTCGCCGCAGGCGTCGCCGGCCCGCACCACGCTGCCGACGTCCGGCAGCTGCACGTACACGATGTCACCGAGCTGGTCCTGCGCGAAGTCGGTGATGCCGACCCGCACCGGGCCTTCCTCGCCGGCCTTCAGCCACTCGTGCTCGGCCGTGTACTTCAGGTCTTCGGGGTACACCTTGTCCTCGTTTCTACTTCGTAGGGCTGGGCGCCGGGCGAGCGTAACGATGCTCCTCCGGCGCGTGCAAGGCAGTGATGGCGACGTTCTCGAGCTCGTTGACCTCGGCGGTTCCACCCACCTGCGGACCGGTCACCTCGCTGACCAGACCGCCGGGGAAGTTGGCCGCCTCGGCCAGGTTGTGGGACTCGCCGATCGCCTCGATGACGTACGGCGAGTTCACCTTCTGGCCGTCGATCCCGATCCCGGGGGCGTCGTCGACGAAGTCGGTGCTGGCCACCACCCGGACCTGTCCGTTGATCTGGATGGCCTCGGCGCCGGCGTCCCGCAGTTCCTCGATCGCGTCCAGCAGGTTGCTCGACGTCATCTTGCCCTGCGGGTCGTTCAGCGTGATCCGGACCCCCGGTCCCTGGGCGGGCAGCGTGCCGGCCAGGATGCCGAGGGTGCGGACCTGCGCCTCGGCCTGCTCGCGGGCGGTCTGCGCCTTGTCCGCGCTGGAGGACAGCGAGTTCTTCCGCTCCTCCAGGTCGGCGATCTCGCTCTCCAGCCGCCGGGTGTTCTGCCCGAGGCCGTCGAGGATCGCGATCAGGTCCTCGCGGCGGGCGTTCTGGTAGCCGTCGTCGGCCCGGTTCACCCGGACCTGCACGACCGCGACACAGGCCACCAGGGCGAGGACGACGGCGACGATCGCCTGACCGCGGGACGGCTTGAACCCGGCCCGCAACCGGCGCAGCGCCAGGTTCGGCGTCCGCGGCTTCGGCATCGGCGTCGGGGTCTGCGGCTGCGGCTGCTCCGGTTTGGCCGGCGTCACCGGCTTCTCGTCGCTCATGGTCAGGCCCGGAAGATGTGCCGGCGGATCGCGGCCATGTTGGTGAAGATGCGGATGCCGAGGACGACGACCACACCGGTGGACAGTTGCGAGCCGACGCCGAGCTGGTCGCCCAGGTACACGATCAGCGCCGCGATCAGCACGTTGGACACGAACGACACCACGAACACCTTGTCGTCGAAGATCCCGTCCAGGAACGCCCGCAGCGCCCCGAAGACCGCGTCCAGCGCGGCCACCACCGCGATCGGCAGGTACGGCTGCGCCCAGTCCGGTACGTCGGGCGCCACCAGCAGACCGACGACGACACCGATCACCAGCCCGAGTACGGCGATCATCTCGTTCTCACCTTCGCGTAGCGCAACGCGATGGTCGCATCGGCCGGCACCAGCAAGGAGTCCTCCGTCGTGATCGTCATCCGGACATCGAAGTTGCTCACCAGGTACTGCACCCACTGCCCGCCCGAGCTCTGCGCGAACCGGGCCGGCATGGTCGCGGTGTCCCCGATCGCGAGCACCGTGTACGGCGGGGTCAGCGAACTGTAGTCAACGGTGATCGCACTGCCCGCGCCGCGGATCGCGGTCAGTGACGTGATCCGGTGACCGTTCACCGAGATCGCCTCCGCGCCGGACGTCCACAGGCCGTTGACCAGCTGTTGCAGGTCCACGTCGAGCAGCCGGCCTTCCTTCGCGTCGGCGTCCTTGGCGTCGTCGATCACCGCTTTGAGCCCGGGGCCGGTGGCCGCGATCGCTCCGGTCTGCAACTCCAGGTCGTCGAGTTTCTGCTGCAGCGCGGCGCCCGTACTGTCGTTGCTCAGTCCGCTCGCCTGCAACCGGCGTACCTCGTCGGCGAGCCGGGACTGGTTGTTGCGCAGCTCGGTCAGCCGGTTGTCGGCCTGGTCGATGCGCGTGATCAGCTCCTTGCGCTGCTTCTCCGCCTCCGGTGCGCTGCGGTAGTTCTGCGCGGCGGCGACCGCGAGCAGGAAGCCGAGGACCGCGGCGGCCACCACCAGCATCACCCGGTGCCGGGACCGGGTCTGCTTGCCGGCGGAGCCGGTCCGGGCGGCGACGGCGTACCCCTCGTCGATGGGGTGCGCCATCAGGTTGTTCAGCAGCGACATCGACGCGTCGACGCGCCGAGGAGGTGTTTGCTGAGTCGGTTGCTCGGGAGCTTGCTGGGTCACCCGGCCGAGTCCTTGATCGGTTTGACCGTCTGGATCAGGTGCCGCAGCTGGGCGAAGTACAGCGCGCCGGCCCAGTAGTACAGACCGGTCCCCCAGATCGCGAACGCCCAGCCGAACACCCGGGCGAGCAGGTTGAGGGTGCTGTCGCCGTCGCCGAGCAGGAGCAGCGGGAACGCGTACAGCAGGCAGAACGTCGCGGACTTGCCGAGGAAGTGCACGGGCAGCGCGTTGAACCCGCGGCGGTGCAGCGCGGGCAGCGTGAAGGTGAGCAGCAGGTCGCGCAGCGGCAGCGCGATCGCCAGCCACCAGGGGATGATGTCGCGCAGCGCCAGGCCGATGACGGTCGCGAAGATGTACAGCCGGTCGGCGACCGGGTCGAGCATCTGACCCAGGCGACTGGTCTGGTTCATCCGCCGGGCGATCTGGCCGTCGGCCCAGTCGGTGAACCCGGACACCGCCAGCACGAGCAGCGCCCAGCCGTCTTCCTTGGGTCCGAGGACCAGCCACAGGAACAGCGGCACCCCCAGCAACCTCAGGAAGCTGAGTGCGTTCGGGATCGTCCACACCCGGTCGGACACTTCCAAGTCCGGCACGCGACCCCTCCCTCTCTCCACCCTGGATTCCCGTCCGTAACTGTACTGGGGCGGCCCGACAGGTTTACGCCCGGCGTCCCGGGGCAGGCCCCGACTTTCCCCTGATACCAGAACGCGCCCGCTCGCCGGCCGCTACGCCTGCTGCGAACCGGTGACCCGATCGAGACCCCCCGGTGATGCTTACCCTGTGCAGATGAGGTTCCTGGTACTGATCTACGGCAACCCGGAGTCCCGTGCGGTCTGGGACTCGATGACGGACGAGCAGAAGAAGGAAGGCATGGCGGGGTACGCCGCGCTGCACGAAGCCCTCGCCGTCCAGAACGAGCTGATTGCGTCCGAATCGCTCGACGCCCCGGAGCTGACCAAACAGGTCCTGGTCCGCGACGGCAAGCCGATGACGACGGACGGTCCGTTCGCCGAGGTGAAGGAGCAGTTGGCCGGCTTCTACCTGCTGGACTGCGACTCGATGGACCGCGCGGTGGAGATCGTCGCGCAGATCCCGGAGGCGCCGTTCAGCGTCGTGGAAGTGCGTCCCGTCCGTGACCTCAGCGCGTTCAGCTGATGCTCGAGGAGCTGCTCCGGGAGCAGGCGCCGCAGGTGCTCGGCGCGCTGGTCCGGCGGTACGGCGACTTCGACGCGTGCGAGGACGCCGTACAAGAGGCTCTGCTGGCCGCGTCGCTGCAGTGGCCTGGTGAGGGTGTTCCGGCCAACCCGCGGAGCTGGCTGATCACGGTCGCTTCGCGGCGGCGGATCGAAGTACTGCGGAACGAGGCGGCCCGGACCCGGCGCGAGGAGACCGTCGCGTCGTGGAGTCCCCCGGAGCCCGTGTCGTCGGAAGACGACTCGCTGACGCTCCTGATGCTGTGCTGCCATCCGGCGCTGACGCCGCAGTCCCAGGTGGCGCTCACGCTGCGCGCCGTCGGCGGGTTGACGACCGGTGAGATCGCCCGCGCGTTTCTGGTGCCGGAGGCAACGATCGGGCAGCGGATCAGCCGGGCGAAGGCGAAGCTCCAGGGCGCGCGGTTCGCGATGCCCCCGGCGGCCGAGCAGCCCGAGCGGCTGGCCGCCGTACTGCATGTGCTCTATCTCGTCTTCAACGAGGGCTACACGGCCTCGTCCGGTACGTCGCTGCACCGGGTCGAGCTGAGTGCGGAAGCGATCCGGCTGACGCGCCAGCTGCAGGCTTCGCTGCCGGCCGAGGGCGAGGTGGCCGGGCTGCTCGCGCTGATGCTGCTGACCGACGCGCGCCGGCCCGCCCGGACGACCGCCGACGGCGCGCTGGTGCCGTTGCCCGAGCAGGACCGGTCGTTGTGGGACGCGGCGGCGATTGCCGAGGGCACGTCGTTGATCGAGGCAACGTTGCGGTCCGCGCCGGTCGGGCCGTACCAGCTGCAGGCGGCGATCGCCGCGGTCCACGACGCGGCGGCCGACGCCGACGAGACCGACTGGCGCGAGATCCTGATGCTGTACGAACTGCTCGAGACGACCGCACCGGGCCCGATGGTGACGCTGAACCGGATCGTCGCGGTCGCGATGGTGCACGGCCCCGCCGCCGGATTGAAGCTGCTCGACGACGTCGACCCGGCGCTGCGCGACCATCACCGGCTGGCCGCCGTCCGCGCGCATCTGCTCGAACTGTCCGGTGACGGCGCGGGTGCCCGGGACGCGTACCAGCTCGCTGCCCGGCTGACCCAGAGCACACCCGAGCAGCGCTACCTGCAGTCCCGCGCCGACGCCCTCTAGGCCGGGACGACTCCCGGTTTGCCGGCCTCCACGACCCAGCGCGCAGTGGTCGACGACGGAGCATCGGGTACGGCGACCGACGACACCGATCGCTCCTCCGTCAGCCAGCGGTCCCGGTCGACGTCCATCCGCAGCCAGCCGTGGGTGCGGCCGTTGAAGTAGCGCACCCACGGGTTGAAGGCGGCGTTGGACTGCTCGGCGATCGGCACGAACGCGGCCGGGAAGTCCGAGGTGATCGACGTCGAGACGAACTCGCTGGCCACCACCGGCGCCGACGGGTCGTCCACGGTGAGCCGCAGGTCGTTGATCCAGGTCGAATGGATGTCGCCGGCGATCACCACCGGGTTCGCGACCTTGCTCGCGGAGATCTGGGCCAGCAGCCGCCGGCGCTGCGGCGTGTATCCGTCCCACTGGTCCAGGTTGACCACCGACGCCGGCGGCGGGGTGACGAACCGGGTCGGCGCCATCATCACCTGCTGCCCCAGCACGTTCCACCGGCTGCGCGATGTCCGCAGACCGTCCAGCAGCCACGCCTCCTGCACCGGACCGGTCAGCGTGCCCGTCACGTTCGTGTCGCCGAGTACCTGCGACCCGAAGTCGGACGGCAGACCTCCGGTCGGCACACCGCCACCGGGCTGATCAGTGCGGTACTGCCGGGTGTCGAGCACGTTCAGCCGCAGCAGTGTGCCGAAGTCGAAGCGGCGGTAGATCCGCAGGTCGGACCATCCACTCCGGTTGGTCGCCCGTACCGGGGTGTGCTCGTACCAGGCCTGGTACGCCGCGGCGCGTTGGAGCTTGAACTGCTCGGGGGTCTGGTGCCACGGCGGGTCGTCCTGCTCGTCGACGAGACCCGCGTAGTTGTTCTCGGTCTCGTGGTCGTCCCACGTCGAGATGAAGGGCAGTGCGGCATGAGCCGCCTGCAACGCCAGGTCGGACTTGTACAGCGCGTGCCGGTTCCGGTAGTCGGCAAGCGTGATCAGCTGATCGGCGCCCTGGGCGGTCCCGGACGACGGGTTGTGCTGCCGTACGGCGTTCTGCTGCGGGTCGTACTCGTAGATGTAGTCGCCGACGTGCAGCACCAGATCGAGATCGGCCGCGGCGATGTCCCGGTACGCCCCGAAGTACCCGTTCTGCCAGTCCTGGCAGTTGGCGACGGCGAACCGCAGCCGCGCGGCGGCGCTTCCGGGAGCCGGCGCCGTACGGGTGTGTCCGATCGGGCTGATGAATCTGCCGGTACGGAATCTGTAGAAGTAGTCACGCCCCGGCCGCAGCCCCGCGGCGTCCACGTGGATCGAGTGGGCCAGGTTCGGGCGCGCTGTCGCCGATCCGGCCCGGACGACGTGCCGGAAGCGCTCGTCGGTCGCAATCTGCCAGCCGACCTGTACGGCGTGATCGCCGAGCAGATCGCCCTGCAGATCGCCCAGCAGGCGAGTCCACAGGATCACGCGGTCCGGCAGCGGATCGCCGCTGGCGACACCGAGACCGAACGGGTCGCCGCGCAGCGGGTTCGCGTGCGCCCGCCGTACGTCGACGACTCCACCCAGCGCGACTGCCGCACCCGCGGCACCCAGCAACGTCCGCCGCCCTACCATCTGTTCGCTCATCCTTGCCCCTCCCACGATGGCTGTCCGGTCACGAACCTTTGCCGCATCGTCGGACTTGGTCAACAGCAGGTGAGCGTCGAGTAGCTGAACGCTAGGCAGCGAGTGGTCTGCCCCAGCTGAGTTCGGCCTGGATCGTCAGCTCGAGCAGGCCGTCCTTCGCGTACGGCCGTACTGCTTCCTCGACGATCGTGTCGAAGTCCGCGGCCTCCTCGGATGTCATCAGGTCGCGTGCCAGGCTCGACGTCGAGTGGAACTGTTCGACGTAGTCCGCGACCTTCTGGTGGTAGGTGACGGGCGCGGTCCGCGCCGTACCTGTTTGATCCAGCAGTCCGCGGTCCCGGATCGCGTCGACGACGTTGTAGTTCGTGTCGTGGTTCTTCTTGCGTGAGTGCTTCTTGATCGCCTGGACGACGCCGTCCCACCAGGGCATGTCCACCGGGCCGTGCTCGATCACGACGAGCTGGGCGCTCGGGGTCAGGTGCGGGACGATCCGCGCGAACGTCTCCTCCCACGGCATCCAGTGGATGCTGGCGCCGGCCGTCACCAGCGCGTACGGGCCGTCGAGGTCGGCGCTCTCGATCGGGTTGACCTGCCAGCTGAGGTTCGGGTGATCGCCGCCCGGGCGCCGCCGGCCCGCCGCGACCATCGGCTCCGAGAAGTCGATCGCGTCGACGTGCTCGACCCGCGGCGCGAGCGGTCGCGCGAGCGCCCCTTCCCCGGCGCCGATATCGAGTACCCGCCGCGGCTCGTCGACGATCAGCTCCAGGAGCCGATCGAACACCTCGTCCGGGTACGGCGGCCGATGCTGATAGGCCTCCGCCACCGCCGGCTGCTGGAACGTCACCGCGAGTTCAGTCATGTGTCGGAGCGTAGACCGGGCCTGCGGCCCGCTCACCGAATTCTGCTGCCGGCCGACGGACCGGTCGTAACCTGCGCGTCTCGTGCGGTCATGCGGCTGAAACACATGCTTCTTACCTTGAGGATCCACGTCAGCCGCGCGAGGGGGTGGGCCCTCATGTACGAGCACGTCGACCCGTTCATCGGGACCGGCGCCACCGACCTGCCCACGCCCAAGGGCCTGGCCGCGACCTGGTGGTGGCCCAAACCGCAGGTCGGCAACACCCACCCGGGCGCCCTGCATCCGTTCGGGATGGTGTCGGCCTGCCCGTACTCCGGGGCCTACCCGACCGGCTACGGGTTGTACGACTTCAACACCGAGGGCGTGCCCAACCTGTTGTACGACCGCCCGGTCGCCTCCGGCTTCACCCATTTCCAGCAGTCCGGTACCGGCGCGATCCGCAAGTACTACAACTACTTCCGGGTCACGCCGATGCTCGGCCCGCTCGACGACCTGGGCACCACGTGGGACCTGCTGGACGAGGTGGCGGAGCCCGGCTACTACGCGGCGACGCTGAGCTCGGGGGTGCGCTGTGAGGTGACGGTCGGCCCCAAGTCGGCCGTCCACCGCTACACCTTCCCGGCGCATGACGCCGCCCGGATCGTCATCGACGCCTCGACCGGCGGCCTGGCCATCCCGCACAGCCAGACGGTGCCGCTGAAGGCGCATCTGGCGATGCTGGAGCCGGGCGTGGCGCAGGGAGAGATCCACGTCGAGGGGGTGCCGCTGGCCGTGCACATGGAGGTCGACGCTCCCGGCTGGCGGCAGCTGCTGTGGTACGACCGGCGCCTGATGCCCGGCGGCACCCGCCTCGACTTCGACTACATCCGGCCGACCACACTGCGGCCGTTCGGACTGATGTTCATGGGCCCCTCGCGCGCCGAGCAGACCGTCGAGGTGCGGCTGGGATTCTCCCTGCGCGGATGTGAGACGGCCCGCGACAACCTGCACACGGACGTCGGCCGCGAGCAGATCACCTTCGCCGGGCGGCGCGACCGTACGGCGGCCACCTGGCGCGACCACCTCGGCAAGATCGCGATCAACGCCGAGTCCGGTGACCAGGCGACGGTCTTCGGCACGGCCCTGTACCACTCGCTGGTCAAGCCGTGCTTCGCCCCGGACGAGAGCCCGTCGTGGACGACCGACGGCCCGTACGCGTTCGACATCTGCACCATGTGGGACATCTACCGCACTCAGCTGCCGCTGATGACCACACTGTTCCCGCAGCGTTCGGTCGCGCTGGCCGGCGCGATGCTGTCGATCTGCGAGCAGGAGGGCAACCTGCCGATCGGCTACCGGATGGCCAAGGGCGCCGACCGGTTCTCCCGGCAGGGCAGCGCGCTCGCGCACACCTTCCTGGCCGACCTGTGCCAGCTGGATCTGCCCGGTATCGACTGGGACTGGGCCATGGTGCACCTGGAGATGGACCTCCGCCGGACGTACGGCGAGGACTACCTGGTGCACGGTGTGGCGCATCCGATCAGCCACACCCTGGACCTGGCGTACGCGTACCACTGCACGTCGGCGATCGCGGCCAAGGTGCGCGACCGGCCGCTGGCCCAGCAGATGCGCGACCTCGCCCAAGGCTGGAGGGCGGCGTACGACCCGAACACGGGCCTGCTGCGCGACTCGACGTTCTACGAGGGCGGCCGGTGGAACTACTCGTTCCGGCTGCTGCACGACATGCGCGCCCGGATCGCGCTCGCCGGCGGCGACGAGGCGTTCGTCGGGCTGCTCGACCGGTTCTTCGGGTACGACGCCGTACCGGTCACCCAGCCGGGTGTGGCACCGAGTGTGGCCGAGATGGACGCCGGGTACGACCTGTGCCGGTTCGAAGGGCTGAACAACGAACCGGACTACGAGGCGCCGTGGTCGTACCACTACGCGGGACGGCCGGACCGGACCGCCGAGGTGGTGCATGCCGCGATCGCCAACCAGTTCGGCACCGGCCGGGGCGGGCTGCCCGGTAACGACGACTCCGGCGGGCTGTCCGCGTGGTACGTGTGGGCGACGCTCGGACTGTTCCCGGTGGCTGGGCAGAACCTGTTCCTGGTGAGCGCGCCGGCCGTGGCGGAGTCCACGATCCGGCTGCCGGAGAGCGAACTGTCCATCACCACAAGGGGATTCGAGCCGGTCGAGGCCGGCGGACCGGTCTCCTACGTCCAATCCATCGCGGTCGACGGCAAGACCCTCGAGCGTCCCTGGATCTCCGGCCGGGAACTGCGGCGCGTCCGCGCCCTGCACATCGAGTTCGGCCCACAGCCCTCTGCCTGGGGCACCCGGATCAGGCCGCCGTCCACATCCGATCCCACTGGAGGTGAACCATGAGCATCGCCGACTCCGCACCCACCCGCCGCCTGGTCCTTGTCGTCCGCGCCGACCCGGTGATCTGCGGTCACTCCGGTGAGGCACGCTGCCTGGCAGAGGTAGCACTCACTCGCGGGTTCGACGACGTACGGATCGTGACCTGGCCGCTGGACGCGCTGGAGGCGGCCGGGTTGCCGATGAAACCGCTCGATCGCGTGCTGCCGTACAGCCCTGGTATCACCGTGGAGCGGCCCGATCCCGTCGGCGACTACCGGGTTCCGGATGGGCGCTACCTGTCGGGGCTGATCGGGCGGCTGGTCGAGCTGTTCAGCGACGGGGTGCCGACGGTGGCGATGTCGCTGTACCTGAGCCCGCACGCCATCGCCGTACAGGAGGCCGTCCAGGTGGCGCGCCAACTCGGGCCTGCACGGATCACCACGGTGGCCGAGGCAGTCGGCTCCGACATCACCAACGTGGTGCGCGACTGTGTGAACACCGGCCGGTTCGGGGCGGCCGCGCACATCCTGTCGGTCTACCTGGCGGCCGACCACTGCGTGGCGGTGTCGGAGTACACCAGGGACCTGATCGTGGCCTCGGCGGCGACCCTCGACGGCATGGCCGGTACGACGTTCGCGCAGCGGTGCCGGGAGCGGATCGCCATCTCCTACCCGGCGGTCGACTCCTGGCCGTACCTGTCGCTCACCGATGACAGGATCGCCGAAACGCTTGCCCGGCGCGGCCTCGCGCGGGACGGGTACGTGTTGTTCCTGTCCCGGATCGCCTCCGCGAAGGGCGTCGACGACCTGATCGACGCGTACGCCGGATCGCGGTCGGCCTCGCGGGTCGAGTTGGTGCTCGCTGGGCGCGGCCCGCAGGAAGACGAGGTGGTGGCGCGGGTTGCGGCCGCCGGTCTGGGCGAGCGGGTGCGGGTGCTGACCGATGTGGACGACGCGGAGAAGCCGGCGCTGATGGCCGGGAGCGCGGCGTTCGTGCTGCCGACCCGCGAGCAGCCGGAGTTCGTGGAGACGTTCGGGATCGCGCTGGTCGAGAAGGCGCTCGCCGGTGGCGGGCCGATCATCACCTGCGCGACCGGCGGCGTACCCGAGGCGGTCGGTGACACGGCCCTGCTGGTACCGCAGCGAGACCCGGCCACGCTGCGGACCGTGCTGGACGAGGTCGTGTGCGACTGGACCCGCGAGCAGCGGGCAGAGGCCGAGCAGCGCGCGCGGGCGCACGCGTTGCAGTTCGATCGGGTCGCGGTGTTCGACCGCCTGTTCGCGCTGGCCGAACCGCCTGCCATTCAACTCGCCTGACGGCTTACTCCCAGACGGTCGCCTGCTGCTCGAAGTACGTCGGGTCGCTGTGGACCGGGATGACGCAGAGCAGGTGACCGCCCGGAGCGCGGAGCGTGTGGCAGCCTTGCCAGCTGGCGATCTCGACCGCGCCGATCCCGGTCAGGCGCGCGACCTCCGCGGGGACGTCGTCGGTTTCGATGTCCAGGTGGTAGCGGGGCTCGTCGTCGACGGACTGGATCGCGGTCACGTACCCGGGCACGGCGTCATGCAGGCTCACGAACTGCGGCTCCCCCTCCGGCGAGGAAGTCCGGACACCGAGCGCGGCAGACCAGAACGCCGTGGCGTCGTCCACCTCGTCCCGCCGGACGTCGATCAGAAACGTGGACACCCGACTCCGATGCATGCCGACCAACTTAGTCATAGGTCGCTTGGGCCTGCCAGGTGGTTTGGTGGAGGGTGAAGAGCCAGGCTCGGGTGTCGGTGGTCTGGAACTGGAAGCGGGCCTGGCGGGACTCGGTGCTGGGGTCCCACCAGCGTTCCGTGGTGAGCCAGGGGCCGGCCCAGGCGGTGATCGGGTGGATCTTGTTGCTGTCGGCAAGTTGAAGGCCGGTGGGGGTGGCGGACAGCTCGCCGCGGGCACTGACCGACACCTGGGTGCCGTCGGCGGCGAACACCTTCGCGGGGATCGGCTCCGGGAAGACCGTGGTCGGCGCCAGTGCCGGCCAGCGCTTCGGGTCCGCGCCGGTGATCGCGCCGGGCCACGGCTGGTCCGGTGGGCGGGCCGGCACCGGCGGATCGCCCCACGGGACCAGCGTCTGCCGCTCCGCGAAGCCGCGACCGCCGCCGATCACCACCGACACCACCGCGCCGTGACCGAGCATGCTCTGCACCCGCGACAACGCCCGGTGGATCCGCTCGTCGGGGCCGCCGCCCCACAACCCGTCGACATGCGCGCCGACCGGATCCGCCTGGTCCGGGATCAGCCGGATCCGGACGACCGGTGACGTCAGCTCGCTGGTCGCCGTACCGCTCCCCTGCAGTTGCCAGCGCACCCGGTCCACCACGTCCGCCGCGGTGAACCAGCGCGGGTGCAGCCACTCCCGCTCGTGGATCCGCCCGGACTCGGTGCCGACCTCGACCCGCAGCGTCGTACACACCAGTCCGAGCTCGGTCAGCCGGGCGATCAGTTCGTCGGCGATCGCCCGGACCGCGAACGCGACCTGGTCGACCCGGTCCACGGGCGGCTCGAAGTCGAGCGTCCGGGTGAGCTCCGGCGGGATCTCCCGGCCGGTCACCGGGCGATCGTCGGACCCCCGGGCGAGCCGATGGGCGAAGGCGCCGTCCGGGCCGAACCGGGTCAGCACCTCGGTCCGGGGCAACTGCGCGAACGCCCCCAGCGACCGCAACCCCAGCCGGCGCAGCAGATCGGTGAGCGCCGGCTGCTCGAGGACGTCGACCGACAGCGGCGCGAGGAACTCCGGTGAACCGTCCGGCGGCACCACGTGCACCCGGGTCCGCGCGGAACTCACCCGGGCCGCCTGCTCCGCGGCGAACGGGCCGTCGGCGATCCCGATCCGGCTGCCGTGCACGTCGAACGTCTCGAGCCGGTCGAGCAGCTTCTCCGCGGCCGCCTCCTCAGTGCCGTAGAACCGCGCCGGGCCGCGTGCCTTCAACGCGCACATCCCCGGACGGATCACCTGCACCCCCGGCGTGATCGCCTCCAGGCACGAGATCACCGGGTCGAACGCCCGCGCGTCGATCACCGGGTCGTACTTCAGCACGACCAGCTCCGGGCACCGCGACTGCGCGTCCCGGGCCCGCTGCCCGCGCCGCACCCCTTCGGCGCGTGCGGTGGCGGAGGTGGCGAGCACCTTCCCCTTCTCCAGGACGGCGATCGGCTCGTCCGGTGATCGCCCGGTCGCCACCGCGGCCGCGGCCACCGGCCAGTCCGGCACCCAGATCACCATCGTCCGGGTCAGCCCGCCGCCCATCAGCCCACCGCCTCGATCTGCTCGGCCCACTCCCGCGACCGGTCTTCAGCGGTCCCGGTGGAGCGGATCTCTCCGTCGGCGGCAGGCAGCCAGAGCTCGTGACGAGCACGTACGGCGGCGCGCCGGCCGGTCACCGCGACGGTCGCGCGGCGGGCGGCGAGCAGGCCTTCGCCGTCGCCGAGACCGGTCCAGGTGTTGCTCTCGATCTCGAACCGGGCCTCGCTGCCGGGCCAGGACCCATACGCGATCAGCATCGCGCCGCGGGTCCGGAGCCGCGCGGCCAGCCGGGACGCCTCGCCCGGTGTCACCTCGCCGGGCGGGCGGACGACCACCACGGTCAGCGCGTCGACCAGCGCGGCGACGACGCTCAGCCACTCCGGTCCCGGATCCGGAACGAGCACGAGACGCTCCAGGTCCACCCCGAGCCCGCGCGCCGCCTCGGCCCCGAACGACGGCACGCCGACCACGCCGCACCAGGCCCCTTCCGCGGACGGCCCGGCCATCAGCGCCATCACCAGCGCGGCACTCCCGCGCACCGAGTACACCGAACCGCCGCGCAGGCTGGCTCCCGCCAGCAACTCACCCACCGCCGGATGCGTCGGCAGCTCCCGATCCACCCCCGCCGTGTCCAAAGCCTGCTGCACCCGGGCCACCGAGGGCACCCGGGTCGTCCTCGCCTCAGGCCCCGGATCGGCTTCGGCGGCGCCCTTCTGCGCCTTCGCCCTGGCGAGGAGCAGGCGCGCGTGATCGAGCGCCGTGACCCGACCTCCCACTGCCTCGCTCCCCGTCATGACTCCATGTTCGAACACCTGTTCGAACAAGTCAATCCGGTCGTCCACAGGCCCAGGGCTGGCTAGAGTCCGGGGCATGCGACGCGTCGATCACCCTCGGTTCACCACCGCCTTGCGGCAGGTCGAGGACAGTATCGACGCCGCCTGGGACAGTTTCTGCGCGGAGTTCGGAGGAGATACCGCGCAAGCGCACGAGCTGGCCGAGGTCGTGCTGCAGGACACCTCCGAGTTCGACTGGCGGGTCGTGGACGGCGCGCTGAACCAGCTGAGCTGCCCGGACTGCGGTGCCACCCTCGGCGCCGGCGACTCCGGGTGCCCGAGCTGCGACAAGGCGAACGGCTTCCGGTTCGCGGCGCAGGAGACCGACCGACCCGGCGTACCTCCCGGCAACGAGCACGCGATCCGCGTGTCCTCGGCAGTGGCCCGCACCCGCCACCGCTACTCGCCCCGCGCCCGGGCCGGCTACGAGCTCTTCCTTCCCGACCTGCTCGACGGCGCCTTGCCCACCACCGCACAGGCACAACGCGCCAAACACCTCATCAACCAGCTCACCGACGACGAACTGGAGCGCCTCATCACCCCGGCAGACATAGGGTGAGTGCCATGCCAAGAACTATTGCCACCAACACCAAGGTCGAGCTGGACGGGTTGCTGGAGTTTGTGCGGCCGCGTCATCACATGCTGCTGATGACGACCCGGGCCGACGGGACAGTGCAGGCGTCGCCGGTGTCGGGTGGGGTGGACACCGAGGGACGGATCGTCATCTCGTCGTACCCGGAGCGGGCGAAGAGCACGAATGTGAAGCGCGCCGGCAAGGCCAGCGTGGTCGTGCTGTCGGACAAGTGGAACGGCGCATGGGTACAGGTAGACGGCAGCGGTGAAGTGATCGAGCTGCCGGACGCAGTGGAGGCGCTGGTCGACTACTACCGCTCCATCTCCGGTGAGCACCCGGACTGGGACGAGTACCGCGAGGCGATGGTGAAGCAGGGCAAGTGCCTCATCCGCATCACCCCGGAGCGCTGGAGCCCGATCGCCACCGGCGGCTTCCCGGCGCACCTAGCTGACTGATGGCTGACTGATGCGGACGGCACTGGTCGTCCACGCGCATCCGGACGACGAGGTCTTCGCCACAGGCGCCGCCACGTCTGTGCTGAGCGAGCAGGGCTGGCACGTCGTACTGCGAGTCGCTACCGCCGGCATGCGCGGAGCCCTCGATCACCTCGGCGCCTCCTGCTCGCTGCTCGGAATCAGCGAATGGGACTGGCTGGGAGCCGTGGACCAGTGGATCGACGACGGCGGTCGCAGTGGACCAAGGTCGCTGGCCACGGCGTCGCCGGACGACCTGGCGGAAGCGATCGAGGTCGCGGCTGCTGTGGTCGAGCCGGAGCTCATCCTCACCGTCGGCAGTGACGGACTGACTGGTCACCCGGACCACATCGCCATCTCACAAGGAGTCCAGCGAGCACGCGTCAACTGCCGCGTCCTGGGTGCACGTGTCAGAGCGCAGGACGTGCGTGCGGGCGAGCAGCTGATCCAGCAGCTCGCCCCAGGTGAGCAGGTCGGGTCAGGCCACGTCAAAGGATGCGATACGCCGCTGGAAGTGATCGGCGGAGCATCCGAGCAGCGACGGCGGCAGGCACTGGACGAGTACTACGACGGCCTGGGCAGCAAGCCGCTCGACGAACTCCTGGGAGTACACCGGTCGAGCAGTGACGGTCTGCTGCTGCGTGCGGTGTTCGACGCGACGGGCTGGCAGCAGGACCGGTTCGAAGAGCTCACTTCTTGGAACGGCGCTCCATCGTCTCGGTGATGCGCTGCATGGCGCCTTCCAGGTGCTCGCGCAGCGCTGCCTCCGCGCCCTCCTCGTCGTGCGCCAGGCACGCGTCGAGAATCGCCTGGTGCTCGCGCCGGGTCTGCTCGATCCGGGCCTTGGTCTGCCGCGAACCGAACCGGTAGCGCTCGCTGTTCTGCCAGACGGGCTCGATCGCCCGCGGCAGCCACCGCGAGCCGCCGGAGCGGTAGATCGCGAAGTGGAACTCGGTGTGCGCCTGCCGGGACGCGATGTTGTCGCCCAGCTTCGACAGCCGGACATGCTCGGCCAAGGCGGTCCGGGCGGCCGCCGCGTCCGATTCCGAGAACCGCGTCGCGGCCGCACGAACGGCCAGCGACTCCAGCGCCAGCCGGGTCTCGTGGGTGTCGCGCAGGTCCTCCATCGACAGCTCACGCACCCAGGCGCCCTTGTGCGGGACGATCTCGACCAGTCCGAGCGCCGCCATCCGCCGGAGCCCTTCCCGGATCGGCATCTGGCTCATGTCCAGTCGCTTGGCGAGCTCCTCCAGCCGGAGCGCCGTACCGCTGGGAAGTTCGCCGGACAGGATGAGCTCGTGCAGCTCGGCCGCGGCCTCCTCGGCGAGCGTACGACGCCCTGTCGGCCCCCCAGGTGTGAGCTCGAGTCGTCGGATCATCAGTAGCGGGCTGCCTCTCTCCTCTTCGGCTCTGGAGGTACCGTAGCCGCCGACCGGGTATCTGGCGGCCTTCGTCCACAGATTGCCCAGTAAATACAAGTGGTCTAGGCCACCGGCCGCTCGCTCAGAGAGTCGTCAGATCCAGCAGAACCCGGCCCGCCGGCCGGTCCAGCACCTCGCCGATCCGGTCCGCCGGTACGACGTCGTAGTCAGCTCGCCAGGTCACCGATGCGATATCGGCCAGCGCCTGACCGACCGCATCCGGTGCCAACGTGGTCCGCTGCAGGTTGACCGGCAGCACCCGCAGGTCCCGACCGATCAGCTGGTGCAGATCGATCGTGGTGAACTCACCGGCCTTGTAGCCCAGTACGGCGATCCGTCCGCCCGGAGAGATATGTCCGAGCACCCCACCGGCCACCGGACCACCCATGGTGTCGATGACCGCGTCGCACCACGGCAGCTCCCGACCCACCTGGCCCAGACCGTCTACACGGACCAGTTGATCCACCAGCCCGGTCGCACCGTCGGCGCGGTCGTCCAGCGACACCAGACCGATCACCCGGGACGCGCCGGCCGACCGTGCGATCGCAGCACACAGGTGCCCGACCAGACCGGTGACGCCGGTGACCACGACCGTCTCGCCCTCCTGTACGTCGGCGACTCGTCGTACGGCGGTGTGCGCCGTCAACGCCGGTGTCATCAACGCGAGCGCCGTAGCCGGCTCCAGCGACGACGGCAGCCGATGTACGGCGGTATTCGGGACAACGGCGTACCGGCCCCAGACTCCGTCGCGGGTCACACCGACGCCCTCGCCGCGGACCACCACCGGCGTACCCGCCTCGGCGACGTCCGAGCTCACCACGATGCCGGTGCCTTCGGCGCCAGGCACAAATGGCCCGGCCGGTTGCTTTCCGCCCAGGGTCGACCGGTCCAACGGCGTCACCGCGGCCAGCCGCATCTCCACCAACGTCTCACCGGGACCGGCGGTCAGCTCGACCTCTTCGGCCTTCAGCTGCTCCCCTGGTCCATGACTGCGCAGGACAGTCCCCCGTGTACTCACGCCTCTACCCCGTTCCCCACGATTTGATATCTGATCACAACCTCGATCAGACCGAAAACACGTCTCACCACTCGGCAACCTCCTTCGCCAGCGGCCGGGTCAGCACCTCGGCCGCCGCCGACCGCGCGGCGGACACCTCGTCGCTGCCCATCGGGAACGGCCAGTCACTCCCGGCCAGTACCCGCTCGGGCCCGAACGTCTTCGTCAGCAACTCCAGTACGGCGTCGTCGTGGACCAGATCGTCGACGTAGAAGCGGCGCAGCGCCTCGGCCACCGGCAAGGACACCGGCTCGATCCCGGGGCGTTCCTGGTCGATCCCGCGCTGCCACCGTCCGGCGACGGCCGCCGTCACACCACCCCCATGGCACAAACAGAACCGGATTCCCGGGAACCGCCCCGGCACGTCCGCGAAGACGAGCGAAGCCGCCGCCAGTCCGGTCTCGTACGGATTCCCCAACAGGTTCGACAGGTAAAACGAATCAAGCCGCTTGTCGTCACTGTGTCCCGGGTGAATCAGCGTGAACGCCTCCAGCGCGTCCAGCACTCGCCACACCGGATCCAGCCCGGCGTAACTCGGCGTACCGAGGGCAAAACCGCTGAAGACACCCTCACTGGCCAGTGCGGCGGCTACGGAGGGTGCCGCCGGGTCGAGCAGCGGCAGGTGCGCCAGCACGCGCAGCTGCGGTGTGGCGAGCTCCCGGAGACCCTGGTTCACCAGCTCGGTCCACTCGAGGCTTGCGTCGTACCGGAACAGGGCCGGCGGCACTGACACCACGGCACCGTCCAGGTCCTGTGACGAGATCCAGTGCAGCAGTGCGGCCGGGTCGGCGAGCCGGCGCAGCGGCAGCCGCTCCCCGTCGACGACCAGCGAACCGTTGTCGACGGACAGCCCGAACTCACCCCGGTGCGCCGCCGCCAGCACGGTCGGCGGGATCAGGTGCGTGTGGACGTCCCAGCCGGCCATGTCAGCGGGCGTCCTCGTCGTTGTCGTAGAAGGCCGGACGCTCCGGGTAGTGCGGACCGTCGTACACCTCCAGCAGGACAGAGGTCTCCTCTGCCCGCGTAGGACCGTGGACGGCGCCCTTCGGGTTCCAGTAGAAGCTGCCCTTGGTCAGCGTCGTCCCGGTCGGCAGGTACACGTACCGGCCGGACAGGCAGAACATGAACTGGTTCGAGGCGTGCTTGTGCTCCGACGGGATGCCAGACCCCTTCTCGAACCGCACCAGCGCGATCGACGCCTCGGTCACCGGGTCCCGCCACAGCATCTTGTGGGACAGGCCGTCCAGCGACTTCTCCACCCACTCCAGGTCGTCCGTCTGCAGCAAGATCTCTTGCAACGGCACCTCGAAACTCATGGCACCTCCCGACCGGTGACCCGCGTGTACAGCTCCTCGGCCACACCAGTACCCATCGGAGCCACCGCAGCGATGTGGCCGTCCGGCCGGATCAGTACGACGCTGTCCGCCGGTACGCCGTACCTCTTGGTGGCGACACTGCCCGGATCGAACAGGGCCCTGTCTCGCAGACCGGAGTCGTGCGGCGCGTCCCACCGGGACACCGCGTAGTGCCGCAACGCCGGTGACTCGTTCACCGGTATCTCCGGCCGGCGCCGTACGTCGGTGAAGTAGAGCGCTACGAACGCGTCACGGCACAGGTCGTGGATCGTCGTACGACCGGTAGGACTCTGCAGTACGAGGTCCGGCGCCCGGTCACCCGCCCGGACGGCAGGCGGCGTGGCGGACGTCGCCACCATCGACCAGTCGCCCACACCGTCGACGTCCAGCCGCACACTCAGCAGCGTCCGGTTGTACGCCGTCGCCCACGCGCCGGTGTCCTCGGTGACCGCACCGCGCTGGAAGGACATGTACTTGCGGGCCGCCTCCGCCATCTCACCGGAGCCCTCGATCGCCACCGGCCGCTGCTCCCGCTCATAGCCATCCAGCAACGACGCCTCGGCCCAGCCACGCAGCACCCAGGCCAGTCGCCACGGCAGGTTGGACGCGTCCAGCGCACCCGTGTTCAGACCGAGCGCCCACATCGGGGTGATCAGGTGCGCCGCATCGCCCATCAGGAAGACCTTGCGATCGACGGTCCACTGCTCGGCCACCCGGTGGTGCACGTTGTAGACGACCGAGCCCATCAGCTCGATCCGGTCCACTTCGCCGATGAACTGCTTCACCTTCACCAGGAGGTCCTCGTCACCCGGTGCGTCGGCACCGGGCGCCAGCGGGAACAGGAACCGCCAGTTGTCCGGCTGCCGGATCAGCACCATCCACTCGGACTTGTCCGCGAAGTAGGCGAGGTACGGGTAGTCCCTGGCGTTGTCGACGTCCAGGTCCACCACGACATCGATCAGCATGTACCGCTCCGGCAGGGTCTCCCCCACCACCTTCACACCGAGCGCGTCGCGGATCCGCGAACGCCCGCCGTCACAGGCCAGCAGGTACGACGCTTCCAGCTCCTGCGGACCGTCTGGAGTCTCCAGCTGCAGTACGACGCGATCGTCGCGGACCTCGAACGACGTCATCCGGTGCTGCGTGCGCACCGGCTCCGGAAGAGCTGCCGCCAGCAGCGGCTCCATCTTCTGCTGCGGCAGGTTGATGACGAACGGGAACTGGGTGTCGTTGACCAGCTCGGCCAGCTGCACCGAAGCCCGCGGGGTGTTGGTGGCCCGGTCGATGTCGCCGATCTCGTCGATCCGCAGCGCAGCGCCGAGGATGCCGTCCACCGCGCCGTACCGGTTCCAGATCTCCAGCGTCCGGCTGAGCGTCGTACCGGCCTTGGTGTCGGACGACAGGACCGCGTCCTCCTCCAGCAGCACGTACGGGATGCCGTAGTGCGCGAGACCGAGCGCGGTGGTCAGGCCGATCGGTCCGGCACCTACGACCGCTACAGGCAGCTGTTCAGTCAACTTCACTCCACAAAGCTTGTGAGCTTGGCAAAGGCACGTTCCCTGGTCAGGAGCGACCCGGTCATCGCGGCCGCGTCGGACAGCAGGAACAGCAACGGGCCGACCACGTCCTCGGGGTCGCCGATACCTATGGTGTCCTGCCAGTGCTCCCGGTCCGCACCGGCGTTCGCACCTCGGAACTGCTCGGTGTCGATCACCCCCGGCGCGACCACGTTCACCCGGACCCGATCGTCGGCCACCTCCACGGCCAGCGTCTTGGCGAAGGCCACCAGCGCCGCCTTGCTCGCCGCGTACGCCGCAGCGCCCGCGAACCCGGTCGCCGCCATCCCGGACGTGAACACCACCACCGAACCGGACTGCCGCGCCACCATGTGCGGTACGACGGCCTGACACGCCCAGACCACACCGTCCAGGTTCACCTGCAACGTGCGGGTCCACTCGGCCGCATCCATCTCGAGCACCGGCGATCGCGGTTGCACTGCCGCACCGGCGACCAGACCGTCGATACGTCCGTGCCGCTCCAGGACACCCGCAACAGCGCGCTCCACGGACCCGCGGTCCGCTACGTCGACCTCGACGTACTCAAAAGCACCAGCCGGCTTCGTGACGTCAAAGACAACCGCCGTACCGCCGGCAGCGTTCACAGCAGCAGCCAGTGCCGCACCGATGCCCTGCGCGCCACCGGTGATCACGACGACCTCACCGGTCGCGTCGAAGCGCACCTTCATGACGTCTCCTTCGGCCCCGACGACTGCCCCGACGACTGCTCAGACGTCTGCTTCGAGGTCATCGTCTCGGTGATCCGCTGGAACGCGCCGGCCAGATGACTGCGCAGCGCCTGCTCAGCCGCGTCCGGGTCCCGTGCCACGCACGCGTCCAGGATCGCCTGGTGCTCCTGCCGGCTCCGCTCGATCAGGAACGCGGTGGGACGGCTGCCGAACCGGTACCGCTCACTGTTCTGCCAGACCGGCTCGATTGCCCGCGGCAACCACTGCGAACCACTGGCCCGGTAGATCGCGAAGTGGAAGTCCGCATGGGCCTCACGGGCGCCCGCGGAGTCCTCTGCTCGTGACAACCGGAGGTGCTCGGCCAGTGCGGCCGCTGCCTTCGTCAGGTCCTCTTCGGTGAAGTGGGCCGCAGCCGCGCGTACGGCGAGGCTCTCCAACGCCAGCCGCGTCTCATGCGTGTCTCGCAGGTCCGACAGCGACAGGTCCCGTACCCACGCGCCACGATGCGGGATGATCTCGACCAGCCCCAGGGCCTCCAGCCGACGGAGGCCTTCGCGCACGGGCATCTGGCTCATCTCGAGGCGGCTGGCCAGCTCCACAAGGCGAAGAGGCGTACCACTGGGTAACTCACCGGACAGGATCAGCTGATGCAGCTCCGCGGCCGCGTGCTCGGCGAGAGTACGGCGACCGCCCTTTCCGCCCCCTGGCAACAGCTCCAGTGGCCCGCTCATGCGCGGACCACCTTGTTGCGCAAGGTGCCGAGCTTGTCGGACCGGGTGACCACCACATCGCCGTCCTGCAGGAACACCTGAGGCTCACGGGCGTTCCCGATGCCGGCCGGCGTACCGGTGAGCAGCAGGTCGCCCGGGCGCAACGTCATACCGAACGACAGCTCACTGATCAACGTGGCGACGTCGAACGCCATCTGCCGGGTCGACGCGTCCTGGCGTACGTCGTCGTTCACCAGGCACTGCAGGTGGATGTCCTGCGGGTCGACCACCTCGTCGGCGGTGACGATCCACGGACCCAGCGGCATGGTGTCGTCGATGCTCTTGCCCTTGAGCCACTGCCCGCCGTGCGCGCGCTGCAGGTCCCGCTGCGACACGTCGTTGGCGAGCATGTAGCCCCAGACGTGGTCGAGTGCCTCGTCGACGGCGATGTTCTTGCCGGACCTGCCGATCACCAGCGCGACCTCGGCCTCGTAGTCCCACTTGGCCGAGATCGCCGGGTCCCAGGCGATGTCGTCGTACGGGCCGATCACCACGTCCGGACCCTTGGTGAAGAACGTCGGGTGCTCGGGCCGGTCCACGTCCTGGCCCTCCCGTCTACCCTTGCTCTCCTCGAAGTGGTCCCAGTAGTTCCACCCGGTGCACAGGATGTCGCGCCGGAACCGCCGCAGGGGTGCGCGCAGCAGCTCCTCGGCGAACGGCACCTTCACCCCCGTCGGCGCCGCGCCGGACTCGATCACCTCGGTCAGGTCCGTTGCGTCGAGCAACAGCACCGAATCGCCGTCGAGTACGCCGGGCCGCTCGCTCCCGGCGTGCTCCACCATCACGTACTTCATCTCAGGTCCACTCGACGCCACGCATCACAGGTCACCCCCTGGTCAGGCGATCACGGCGATCGCGTTGATCTCGATCAGATAGTCCGGGTGCGCGAGCTTGCTGACCTCGACCATCGTCGAGGCCGGGAGCGGCTCGGTGAAGTACTGCGCGCGGATCTCGTGGATCTTGGCGAAGTCCTCCATGTTGCGCACGTACACATCCACTCGGCAGACGTCCGCGAGCGTCCCGCCGGCCGCCGCGACCGCCGACTTCACGTTCTCGCAGACCTGCCGGGTCTGCTCCCGGACGTCACCGACACCGGCGATGCCGCCGTCCGGCCGGCGGGCGGTCATCCCGGACACGAACACCAGCCGCCCGGTCGCCTCGATCGTGGTCGCCTGCGAGAACACCCCGTTTGGGCTCCGCAGCGCGTCCGTCGACACCTGTGTCTTCGGCATCAGCTCAACACCCCTCCCGACGGGATGACAGCGCCGACCGCGCGTGCGGCCGCCAGCAGCCCGTCCAGTCCCGACCTCTCGATCCGTACGCCGTTACGCCGCTGCTGCGCCGCACGCTCGGCCTCGATCTCCCCCGGCAGGTACAACCGGTTCACGCCCGGCGCCGTCGCACTCCCCCGCACCCGGGCTGCCAGCCCCGACGAGCGGCGTTTGAAGTCCTCCACGCCGCCCATCAATTCCGGGTCGATCGCCAGGAACAGGTGCGCGCAGTCGTTCGGCCGGTCCGGCTCGCGGTACAGCGGGCGCACCTGGTCGCCCCACCCGCCGCCGCTCAGCACGCCGGTGAGCACGTCGATCATCAACGCCAGCCCGAAGCCCTTGTGACCCGCGGCCGGCAGCAGCATGCCGAGCACCGCCTCGTCCGGATCCGTGGTCGGCGTCCCCGAGGGGTCGGTGGCCCAGGTGTCCGGGATCGGCCGCCCGGCCGAGGCCGCGAGCCGGATCTTGCCCAGGGCAACAGCCGACAACGCCATGTCCAGAACGATTTCCACACCCGCGGTGGTCGGCACCGCGATGGCGAGCGGGTTGTTGCCGACCAGCCGTTCCGCGCCGCCCGGGGCGGGCATCAGCGGCGTGGTGTTCGACATCGCGATACCGATACACCCCGCCTGGCCGGCCTGCATCGCCCAGCGGCTGGCCGCGCCGAAGTGGTGAGCGTTGCGGACCGAGACGATGCCGATCCCGTACCGGCCGGCGCGCTCGATCGCGTGCCGCATCGCCTGCGGGCTGGACAGCTGGCCCATCCCACCGCGGGCGTCCACCACCATCGCGGCACCGGCGTCGAACAGGACGTCGAGCTCGCGTTCCCGGGTCACACCGCCGGCGTTCAGGCGTTCGACGTACATCGGGACCAGCATCACGCCGTGCGAGCTGACGCCGCGCAGGTCGGCCTCGACGAGCGCGGTCGCGATCTCGGTCGCGTCCGCGGATTCGAACCCGAGCGCCGTGAACACCCCCGCCACGGTCGCCTCCAGCCACTCCGGCCGAACCAGCACCCGCCGATCCGCATCAGAAGCCTGTGCGGTCATCGGGCCTCCCGTCCTGGACTGAGGAGCGCAGGGAGCGCAGCGACCGGAGCGACGAGGGAAGGACGGGAGTCACAGCCCGATGACCCGCCGCGCCGGAGGCGTGGCATCAGTACCGTCATCGCTTCTCCTGCGCCCACGGCAGGAGCCAGTGCTCCAGCAGGACCAGGGCGTAGAACAAGACGATGCTCATCACGCTCAGCAGGGTGATGGCGGCGAAGGCCAACGTGGTGTCGGCGCTCGCGCCGGACTGCTGGATGACGTACCCGAGGCCCTTGGTGGCGCCAACGAACTCGGAGATGACCGAACCGATCACCGCCAGCGAGATCGCCACCTTGAACCCGGTGAAGATCTGCGGCATCGCGTACCGCAGCCGGAGCTTGAAGAACTCCTGCGCCCGGCTCGCGTTCAGCGACCGCATCAGCTCGACCAGCTCGGTCGGCGTCGACTTCATCCCCTGCGCGGTCGAGATGACGATCGGGAAGAAGCACATCAGCAGCACCATCACGACCTTCGGCCACTGCCCGAAGCCCATCCAGATCACCAGCAGCGGCGCGATCGCCACCTTCGGGATCGAGTTGACCATCAGCAGCAGCGGGTACACCAGTCGTTCCAGCACCACCGAGCGGACGATCACCAGCGCGATCGGTACGCCGATCACGATCGCGAGACCGAAGCCCTCGACCGTCTCGAGCATCGACGTACCGGTCTCCTGGAGCAGGTAGGCGGGCTGGTCGAAGAACTTGACCACCACGTCCCACGGACTCGGCAACAGGTACGGCTCGATCGAGAACGCGATCGTCGCGCCCCACCACAACCCGATCGCGACCGCCAGGCCGACGATCGGGAGGAGCACTGCGGCGACCGGGGAATCGGTCAGCCAGGTCCGCTTCGGCATCGTCCGTCGGCTCATCGCGGCCGCACCTCGTCGACCGGCTCTTTTTCGGACAGCAGGGCGTGCAGCCGGCCGCTGATCGCGGCGACCTCGGTGAGGTGCGCGTTCTGGCCGAGGCTGCGCGGCCGCGGGATGTCGATGTCGACGACCTCTCGCATCCGGCCCGGTCGCGGGGTCAGCACGACCACCCGGTCGGCCAGGACGACGGCCTCCTCGATCGAGTGCGTGACGAACACGATCGTGGTGGACAGCTCCATCTTGATCCGCTGCAACTCCTCGGACAGCTCGGTCCGGGTCAGTGCGTCGAGGGCGGAGAACGGCTCGTCCATCAGCATCACCTGCGGGTCGCGGATCAGCGACCGGCACAGGGACACCCGCTGCTGCATACCGCCGGACAGCTCGTGCGGCAGCCGCCGCTCGAACCCCTGCAACCCGACCAGCTCGAGCAGCTGATGGGCCCTTTCCTTGTACTCCGCCTTGTTCCGGTCGCCCTTGTCGATCTCGACCGGCAGGAGCACGTTCGACAGCACCGAACGCCACGGCAGCAGCGCCGGCCGCTGGAACATGAACGAGACGTCCCGGCGCGGTCCGGTGACGGGTTTCCCCGCCACCTGAACCGCACCGGACGTCGGAGGCAGCAGCCCCGCGATCAGCCGGAGCAGCGTGGACTTGCCACAGCCGGACCGGCCGATCAGCGTGACGAACTCACCGCCACGGACGTGCAGGTCGATCTTCTCCAGGGCGGTCACCTGGCCCTCGCGTCCGTCGAAGACCTGCCCCACGCCGTCCAGGCGAATCATCCGGTTCCTGTACTCCTACCGTCAGCTCTTCGGAGCCAGGTTCAGCGTCACGACGTCCTCGGGCTTGATCGCGCCCTTGCCGATCGCCTGCGACTCCTCGAGCAGCGAGATGACCTTCTGCACCCGCTCCTGCGTGACCTCGCCCAGCGGACCCTTGAAGTCCTCCGGCTTGATGTACTCCTTCATGATCTCGAGTTCCTTGGTGGCCACCGCGAGATCCGTGTTGGGTACGTACTTCTTCAGGATCGCGGCCGCCGCGGCCGGGTCGGCGTACGTGTCCTGCAGACCCTTGAGCAGGGCGTTGGAGAACTTCTTCACCTGGTCCGGGTGGTCCTTCGCGAGGTCCGACCGGGTGATGATCGCGTTCCCGTACAGGTCCGGCAGCACCTTGCCGTACGGCAGCGTGATGACCTTGCGGTGCTTCTCCTTGTCGGCGTTCGCGATCAGCGGCTCGCCGACCATGAACTGGCCGATGCCCTGCACCTTGCCGGACGCCAGCAGAGCCGGCAGCCCCGGTGGCGGCGACGGCAGGAAGGTGACGGTCTTCGGGTCGATCCCGACCGCCTTGGCGTAGACCGGGAACATCACCGTGTTGGTGGACCCCGGCTGGTCGCCGATCGTCTTGCCGGGCAGGTCCTTCGGACCGTTGATCCCGAGGCCCTCCAGGGACATGATCCCGGCCATCGAGCGCTGGTGGATCATGCCGACGGTGGTGACCGGGAGCTTCTGCTTGGCGAGCGTGATCGCGATGGCGGTGAAGTCGCCGATGCCGTAGTCGGCCTGACCGCCGGCCACCAGCTTCATCACGTCGACGGTGCCGGAACCAGGCGTGATCTTGACGTCGAAGCCCGCGTCCTTGAAGTAGCCCTTCTCCAGCGCGACGTACGCGTACGCCTCCCGGCCGAAGGTGTTGAACGACGTCAGGTAGCTCACCTTCTGCAGTCCGTCACCGGCTGCCGCGCCGTCCTTGTTGTCGTCACCGTTGCACGCACTCACCAGGGCGAGCCCCAGGACCGCCATCAGGGCGATGACGGAACGCCTCAACCTCATATCGACCTCTCTCGTCCCGATATTTGATCAAACATCAAATACAGAAGGGTGGGCAATTTCTCCGCGGGGTCTTCACGGTGACTTAACATCCGCCACGTCCTCGCAGTGCCTAGCCGTCACCCGTCCTGGAGCCGTTCCCCATACCCGTCCGTATACATCCTGTAACCAGACAGGCACCCGCCCCGACCACAGACCGTACCTGCCGGAGCAGCAGATCGCGACGCCCGCGAGGGCCGAACTCGGCCGCGCACCGTCAAATTTGCGTAAACCTCAACTTCTTCGGTGACCCAGCCCACGCCGGTCCGCCGGATTCACGGGTTTCCCTCCGCTCACTCCGGGGAGGGAGGTGCCGCCCGCCCGGGTTTGACAGGATATGGGCGTGCGCGAGGTGACCCGACAGGTGTGGCAGGCGATCGGTTGCCTGTGGCGTCCGTCGACGTACCTGCGCTGGGTGTACCTGCTGCTCGGCGCGGCGCTGGTCCTCGCGTTCATCCTGGTCGACAGCGCGCTCGGCGCGGTGGTCAACGGTCTCGGCCTGCCGAAAGTTGCCACCGGCATCATCTGGGTCGTGATCGGTCTGGTGCCGCCGATCGTGCTCGGCCTGCTGCCCGCCGTCCGCGAGGTCGAGGGCATCGCGGTCGAGTCGCTGCTCGCGGTGCGGTTCGAGGAGCGGCCGCTCGGTCCGGCGCGGACCTGGGCCCAGCGCCGGCGTACGACGGTGTGGTTCTGCCTGCACCTGCTGGCCGGCGGGGTCGTCGGCATCCTCAGCACGATCGTGTTCGGTCTCGGCGCGATCTGGCTGGCCGCCCCGTTCCGCTCCCCCGGTGCGCACGACGTCGTCCCCGGCTGGTCGTACGACATCCACGGCGACTGGACCGACCTGTGGATGCCGGCCGCGGCGATCGGCGGACTCGCCGGACTCTTCCTGCTGTCGGCCGCCGTCGGCGCTCTGCTGGCGTACCTGGCGCCCCGCGTCCTCGGCCCGACCGCGGCGGAGCGGATCGAGCTGCTCGAGCAGCAGACCGCGACCCTTGCCGAGCGCAACCGTCTCGCCCGCGAGCTGCACGACAGCGTCGGGCACGCGCTGAGCCTGGTCACGATCCAGGCGGCGGCCGCCCGCCGCGTGCTGGCCAGCGATCCGGAGTTCGCCGAGACCGCACTCGCCGCGATGGAGACCTCCGCCCGGGCGGCGCTGGCAGATCTCGACCACGTGCTCGGCCTGCTCCGCGACGACCGGCGACCCGGGTCCCGGACCACGCCGCAGGCAACACTCGGAGGGCTGGACCGGCTCGTCGATGCCACCCGGGCCGGCGGGATCACGATCGAGGTGGAACGATCCGGCGCGCTGGAGCAACTACCGGCCGCGGTGTCCCGGGAGGCGTACCGGATCGTCCAGGAGGGCCTGACCAACGCGATCCGGCACGCCGGCCGCCCAGCCGGCGAGCTGGCCGTGCACCTGTCGATCTGCCTCGACACCTCCGGACTACGGCTCGCCGTGACCAACCCCGTCAGCGGCAAATCCGATCACTCCGGAGGCGGCCGCGGGCTGGCTGGGATCCGTGAAAGAGTCGCCGTACTACGAGGAACCGTCGACGCCGGCCCGGTCACCTGGCAGGACGCCCCGGGATGGCAACTGGCAGTGCGGTTACCCGTCAGCGTGACGAAGGGATGACTTGACGTCCTCCCCGCCCGAAGGCAAGGGATTTCAACCCAACTACGTGGAGGTGGCGAGTTGAGGTTCACGCGTCTCAGAGGCCGGTATAGCAGTCTCTCGGCGTGCGTTCACGGCCCGTCCGGCCGCGATGCCACGTGCGATGTTGATAGCAGCGTTCACATCGGCGTTAGCTTCATACCTACAGGCGACGCATCGGAACACGGTTTGGTTCTCACGGCTTTCCGGTGCGCAATGCCCGCAAGCACTGCAGGTCTGCGATGTATACGCGGCGTTCACCTTCTGGACCCGACCGGGCGCCTTGTGCTCCAGTCTGGCCGCAAGCTGCCCCCACCCGTTGGCGAGGATGCCACGGTTCAGCCCAGCCTTCGCGCGAACATTCCGGCCGGGCTGTTCGATCGTGCCCCGTGCCGAGCGGGTCAAGTTTCTGATCTGGAGATCCTCGAGCCGGATCAGGTCGAATCTTCGTGCGAGGTCTGTGCTGGTCTGCTCGACCCAGTTCTTGCGCCGGTCGGTCTCGCGCGCTTTCCATCGCGCGATCGCAGTCCTGACCCGAGCGCGGCGCTTCGAACCATGCTCAGCGCGGGCCAGGCGGCGTTGCAGCTTCTTGAGCCGGACTTGTTCGCGTTTGGACAGGCCCGGACAAGACAGCATCTCGCCGGTGGACAGCGCTGCGGACACGGCGACGCCACGGTCTACGCCAACGATCTCGCCGTTGCCGGGCGCCTCGATCACGGATGGGATGACCGCAAAGGCTATATGCCACCGGCCGCTCCGGTCACGGGTCACTCGGTACGACTTCGCGGCCGGCAACGCACACGACAGCCGGAACTTGATCCAGCCGACCTTCGGCACCAGCACCCGGCCCCACTTCCGGTTCAGCTTCTCCACCCGCTGAACCTGGGATCCGACGATACGGAATCCCTCATCCACCCCCTCCCTGCGCCACGTCGGTCGCCGATGCGTGCCGTTCCAGAAGTTTCGCCATGCCTGCTCGAGATCCCGCAGCGCCTGCTGCTGCACCATTTGCGAGCCGGCCTTGAGCCACGGCTCCGCCGCGCGGGCTTCGGTGAGTTGCCTCGCCTGCGCGACATATCCCGGGGTGGCGCGACGGCCTGGACGCCACATCAACCGTTGTTCCAGGCCCAAATTCCAGACGTACCGCGCATGCCTGCACAAATCGAGCAGCCCCGACACCTGGTCGGGGCTGGGCGCGAGGCGGTAGCGGGACACGACACACATCCGATCAGATAGAACCGACAGTTCTCACGCGAAGGAGTTGCGGTGACTTTGTCCGTGGTCGTGGTTGATGACGAGCCGCTGATCCGTAGTGGGTTGCGGGCCATCATCAACGCCGAGGAGGACCTCACGGTCGTCGGTGAGGCCGGCGACGGGGCGGAGGTGCTTCCGCTGGTACGGCGTACCGGGGCGGACGTCGTACTGATGGACGTCCGGATGCCGGCGGTGGACGGCATCCAGGCGACGCGACTGCTGCTGGACAGCCTCGACCCGGCGCCGCGCGTCCTGGTTGTCACGACGTTCGAGAACGACGACTACGTGTACGACGCGTTGCGGGCCGGAGCGTCCGGGTTCCTGCTCAAGCGGACCCCGCCGGACGACATCATCGCGGCGATCCGGACGGTCGCGAAGAGCGAGTCGTTGCTGTTCCCGGAGGCGATCCGCGCCCTTGCCCTCGCTCACCTCGGAGCCCCGGCGGCGAGTGGACTCGACCGGTACCAGCTGACCGAGCGCGAGCAGGAGGTGCTCCGGCTGATGGCGCGCGGACTGTCGAACGCGGAGATCGCCGCGGAGCTGATCCTCGGTCTGCAGACGGTCAAGACCCACGTCGCCAACGTGCTCGCCAAGCTCAACGCCCGGGACCGCACGCAAGCGGTCATCCGCGCCTACGAGTCAGGCTTCGTGCCGCTGCACTAGGTGTTGGCCGGGTCGTCCGCCTCGGCCAGCGTGCAGGCGTTGTGGAGCGGGTCGACGGCGTTGGCCTTCATCGCCAGCCGCTGCAGGAGCATCCTGAAGCTGGTCCGCTCGGACTCGTCGAGGATGCCGAGCATCTGGTCCTCGGTGGCCCGGAGCCGCCGCTCGAGGTCACAGAGCGTCTCGCGGCCGTCGTCGGTCGGCGCGATCAGCCGCGCCCGGCGGTCGGCCGGGTCGGGCCGGCGCTGGACCAGGCCTGCCTTCTCCAGGTCGTCCAGCAGGTAGGTCATCACGGTCCGGTCGACGCCGAGCTGAGCGGCCAGGTCGAGCTGCCGTTTCGGGCCCTCGGCGCTCGTCGTCGCGAGCACCTGGTAGCCGCGTGGGCCACCGGGCACGCCCTCCAGCGTCACCGCGGCCGCCTTCGCGTACTGCCGGAAGACGACGCCCAGGGCCCAGCCGAGGTCGGCCTCGACCGGCGCGCCACTGGCGACCGCGGGCTCGACCCCCCGCGTGCCTCGGGTCGCGACGTCGGGCGGAGTACTGGACATGTCCCCATCGTACGTGGTGTACGCCACCCGGAATACGATCTGGCTTGAATATGTTCTGTTCCACAGATTATCTTCGGAGCAGCTCAATACGAGCACCCCCTCAACTCGATGGAGACACAACGAATGAGCACCCTGCTACGCGTCGACGCCAGCATCCGGCTGGACGGCTCGGTGTCCCGCGCCCTCGCGGACAGCGCAGAAGCCGCCTGGAAGGCTGAGCACCCGGACGGTGTCGTGGTACGGCGTGACCTCGGTCAGCACCCGCTGCCCGCGACCGTGTGGCCGACCCTGGCCGCGGCCCAGGTGGGCCAGGAGCCGGTCGCCGAATCGGACCGGATGCCGCTCGCCGAGGCTCAGGCGATCGCCGACGAACTGAAGGCGGAGATCGTGAACGCCGACGCGGTCCTGCTCGCCGTACCGATGTACAACTACGGCATCGCCCAGCACGTGAAGACGTGGATCGACCTGCTGGTGATCGACAAGGACCTCGCCTTCGGTTCCCGGCCGCTCGCCGGGCGGCCGGCGATCTTCGCGCTCGCCCGCGGCGGCGGCTACGGCCCGGGCTCGCCCAAGGAGGGCTGGGACCACGCCACGCCGTACCTCGAGCGGATCTTCGGCGATGTCTTCGGGATGAACATCCGGACCGCCGCGGCGGAGCTCACCCTCGCCCCGGTCACCCCGGGTATGGAGGAGCTGATCGACGCCTCCAAGGTCTCGGAGTCCGAGGCGCACGTGGAGGCCGAGACCCACGGCACCGTCGTCGCCCGCGAACTCGTCGGCAAGGCAGCCTGACAGACCGGAGCTCCACCACTCACCAACTCTCACTCGCCTCCCGGCACCGCCCGGGGTTGAGCGTGCGTCGCTCGGCTGACGAGTGGTTGGTGAGTGGTGGGCGTCCGGTCAGCCGGCGAGCCGTCGCCAGGTCGAGAGGTTTACCGACAGCGTGACGATCGCCGGCTCCGGGAGTACGGCGATCCGCTGCAGCAGCTCGCGGTAGTTCAGGTGGCGGGCGCTCGGCGTCATCAGCACCAACTGCTCCACGGCCGACCGGTCGAGCCGCATCGTTTCCTCGACCAGCTCGGTGCCGACGCGCTCGAACTCCCCGGCGAGCGACTCCTCCAGCCGGCGTTCTTTCTGCTCGTCGACGCTGACCATCCCCAGTACGTCGACCAGCTCGCCGAGGTGCTGCTGGTTCGGTGTGACCACGAGCAGCCGGCCGCCCGGGGCCAGGACGCGGGCCATCTCGGCGGCATTGCGGGGAGCGAACACGTTCAGCACCACGTTCGCCGAGCCGTCCATCAACGGCAGCTCACGCCACGCGTCGCACACCACGGACGCGATCCGCGGATCCGCCCGGGCCGCGCGGCGGGCGGCGTACTTCGACACGTCCAGCGCGATCCCGCGGCGGTGCGGAGACACGCCCAGGACCCCGGACAGGTAGTAGGCGGTGCCGGCGCCGACCTCGACGACCAGGTCGTCCTCGCCCAGCCCGGCCTGCAGGATCAGCGCGTCCCGGATCGGTCCGTAGTGGCCGGTGCCGAGGAACACCGTGCGGGCGCCGACCATCGCGGCCGAATCGCCCTCGATCCCGTTCGACGCCGAGGGCAACAAGTTCAGATAGCCCTGTTTGGCCAGGTCGTAGGCGTGCCCGCGCGGGCAGCGCGCCGTACGGTCGTCCAGCGCCAGCCGGTCAGCACACACCGGACAGCGCAGGACGGCCACGAGGTCAGCTTCCACGCGGCTCAGGTTATGTCGCGACTGGTGATCCTCGCCCAGGCGGCGGCGTAGAAGACGACCAGGTAGCCGGCCTGGAGGAGCAGGTTGCGGCCTATCTCGTGCCAGTACGGCGGGTCGCGGAGCAGGTCGGCGAACGACTGCCAGCGGTAGATCAGCAGCCACGGGTGGATCGCGTGCAGCTGCGGGATCGCGGTCAGGATGCCGAGGACGATGAACGTGCCGAACGTCGCGGCCATCGCGGCCAGCGGCGTCGAGGTCAGTGACGAGATGAACAGGCCGATGCCGGCCAGGCCGAGCAGCGACAGGGAGATCACGACGGCGATCCCGAGCGCGCGGAGCAGGCCTTCGCCGAGCGAGACGGTCGAGCCGGACAGCAGCAGGACGTCGCCGACCGGGAACAGGATGAAGCCGACGATCAGGCCGGAGAGCCAGATCGTCATCGTCGCGGCGAAGCAGAACACGATGAGTGCGACCATCTTGGCGGCGAGGAGGCGGGAGCGGCCGGCGGGTGCGGTGAGCAGGTTGCGCAGGGTGCCGAGGCTGGTCTCACCGGCCAGCGACTCCCCCGAGATCACGGTCACCGCGGTCGGGAGGAAGAACGGTAGCGAGAGGCCGAGGCTGGCGACGATCAGGAACAGCCCGTTGCCGGCGATCTGCCCGATGAACCCTCCGGCGCCGCTGTCCTCGCCGGCGATCCGCACCGCGATCCCGATCAGCAGCGGTACGGCGGCCAGCACCCCGAGCCCCACCTGAGTCCGAGCCCGCGCGAACACCAACCGCAGCTCCGACAGGAACAACGCCACCGTATGCCGCCCGGCCCCAGGCCCCCGCCCAGCAACCACCACGTTCTCGATCGGTTCTACTGATGCTTCATTCGGCGACATCGAAGCCCTCCCCGGTGAGTGCTACGAAGGCGTCTTCCAGGCTGGGGCGTTCGAGGCCGAAGCCGTGGATGCGGACGTCGGCGGCGACCAACGCGGCGGCGAACTTCTCGACCGGCAGTTCGCCCGGATCACCCTCGACGGTGTCACCACTCGTCTTCAGATCCGTCACACCCAGGCCCTGCAACGTCTCGGCCGCCGTCCCCGCATCCGGCGTCCGCACGACCAGCCGCGGCCGGAGCTCGGCGCGCAGGTCCTCCACCGTCGACTGCCGGAGCAGCTTCCCGCGGCTCATCACGGCCGCGTGCGTGCAGACCTGCTCGACCTCGGCGAGCAGATGGGTCGACGTGAACACCGTCGTACCGTCACTCGCCAGCTCCTTGATCAGATGCCGGACCTCGCGGGTCCCCTGCGGATCGAGCCCGTTCGTCGGCTCGTCCAGCACGAGCAGCTCCCGGCGCTGCATCAGCGCGACCGCGATCGCGAGCCGCTGCCGCATACCGAGCGAGTACGCGCGCACCTTCTTACCGGCCGCGTTCGACAGGCCGACCCGTTCGAGCGCCTCACCGGCGCGCGCCTTCCGGGTCTTCGGATCGGCGGTACGGTCGGCGGCGTCGAACCGCAGCAGGTTCGCCTGGCCGGTCCAGAACGGATAGAACGCCGGCCCCTCGACCAGCGCGCCGACCCGGGGCAGCACCCTCAGGTGCGCCTTCGGCATCGGCTCGCCGAGCAGTTCGACCGCACCGGACGTCGGCGCGATCAAGCCGAGCAGCATCCGGATCGTCGTCGTCTTCCCCGACCCGTTCGGGCCGAGGAAGCCGAACACACTGCCGGCCGGCACCTCCAGGTCGACCGCGTCCACCGCGACCTGTCCGCCGTGGAACCGTTTGGTCAGCCCGTGGGTGACGACCGGCGCGCTCGTCATCTGGCTGTTCAGCGGGGGGCCTTCGCCGCGGCGGCCTGCAGGGTGTCCGAGGTGACCAGGCCGACGAAGACCCGGCCGTCGTCGGTGATCAGCGCGCTCACCATCTTGCTGGTCAGCACCTTGCCCTTGCCCCACGGGCCCGACACGGTCGGCGCCTTCGCGAGCAGCTGCGCGAGCGGCCCGTTCCCGGTCAGCTGGCCGGTCTGCGCACCGCGGATCATCGCGACGCTCTCCCAGCCCTCACCGATCACGGTCGGCTCGTCCGCCTTCGCCGTACCCGGCTTGGTCTGCTTCGGCTCGACCTGCTTCGGCTCGATCCGCTGCGGCCGCTCCTGCGACGGCACCTTCTTGTCCGTGACCTTCACGCCCTTCGGCGGAGTGAAGGTGAACGTGCTCGCCGCCGGTACGTCGAACGACACCGAGCTGAAGCCCACCTCGAGCGCCGGGTCGTTGCCGGTCCGCGGCATCACCGTCACGTCCAGCGGGACCCAGGTCTTGGAGTCGATCGCCAGCGTCACGGAACCCACGGTGGTCTTGTCGGTCTTCGGAATCAGGCGCAGCTTGTACGCGTCCCGGCCGGCGACCTTCTCGGTGCCGCTGACGTCGACCTTGGTGCTCGGGTCGATCGCGTCGAGGAACTGCTTGGCGACCGCCTGCGGATCGTACGACGGCACTGCCTTCTCCGGCTTCGCCGTCTTGTGCTCGGGGACCGTCAGCTTCACGGCCTCGCGCCTGGACGAGTCGTACGCCCACGCGGACTTGCCGTCCGTGGTCCACACCCGCTCGGCCTGGGCGTCGAGCACCGAGACCCGGGCCTTGTCCGGGCTCGCGAACGCGACCCGCGCGGTGTGCTGACCGCTGAGCATCTCGGTCAGCTGCTGGCTACCGGCCGGTGCGCCCGGGATGGCCGGCAGACCCAGGTCCGCGTCCGAGCGGACCGTGCCGCTCAGGCCGTCGACCTTCGCCGTCTGCACCTTGGCCAGCAGATCCTGCGCGGAGATCCCGGGGAGATTCGGCGAGGCATCCGCGACCACCGGTCCGAGTGCCCCCACCCCCGCCACCACCGCGACTGCCGTGACCGGAACCAACCACCGTCGACTGCGCTGTGCTACGCCCATGAGTACAGCCTCGCACCGGCGCAGGCCGGAACCAAGCCCACTCAGGGTAGGTTCACCCGAAAGAGTGAGTACGGCGTACGACCGTGGTCGTACGCCGGGGACTCAACGCGACTGCAGCGCGTCCAGAGCCACCGTCATCGCGGCCGCGACGCGGAAGTCGAGGCGCTCGTCCTGGACGGTGATCCGGTAACGGTCCCGGACCGACATCTTCCGCTCCACCGACAGCACCGGCTGCCCGCTGGACCGGTCGGTGAAGTCGAAGTGGAAGATGAACGGCAGCGGGATCTCACCGATGAACGGCACGAAGTCCCAGACCCGCCGGACGATCGCGACCGTCTGGTTGCGCTCGGTGCCGTCCGCCTCGACACCCGGCGCGCTGAGCTGCCAGCTGGACCGGAGCAGGCTCTTGCCGAACTCCTTCTTGAACCAGCCGATCGCCTGCCCGTCGGCGTCGTACACGTCGTACCCGGACCCGAGGTCGATGGCCTTGCGGGCCTTGAACGAGAACACCGGCTGGGTCTTGGCGTCGTCGCTGTAGAACGTCACCTGCTCCTTGAACGCCATCCGCTTCTGCTGCGCGAACGCGAGCAGCGCCCCGTCGGTCCCGTCCGGGTTCGTGGCGATCAACTCGTACTTGTTCGCCATCAAGGTCACCCGCTGCTTCATCGAGAACGCGGGCACGTACATAGGTGCAGTCGTCATGCGGTGGAGTGTGTCAGACCACAGGCCGACGCACCGACCTGCAGACCGCGGGAGAGGGCTTCGGCTTGCTCCGAGTTCTCTGCGAGCTGTACGACGAGTTGGCCGACGCCCTGCAGTGCGAGGTCGCGGGCGATCTCGACGCCGAACTCCACCGCCTCGGCGGGTGTCCGCGCCGGGCGCCACAGGACTCCGAAGTCGGCGGGCGGGCGGACTGCTTGTAGATCGACGATCAGTGCATCGGCCTGCTGCAGTCGGCTCGCGTCGCCGCCGACGATCACGTGGACTCGCTGACCGGTCGCCGGTACGGCGTTCTGCGTGGCTTGGAGGGCGTCGTCGACGATGGACGTGGCGCGGCGGCCCCATTCCTCGTGGTGGATCGCCCAGGAGAGCGGGCGGCGCTTGGCCCATCCGGAACGCACGAGTTCGGGGGCCGGGGCGAACTCGTCGACGTACCCGACGCAGAGGTAGCCGACCAGTTCGATGTGCGCGGGGAGGTCGAGGATCGCGGCGACTTCATCGGGTTCGAAGAACGAGACCCAGCCGACGCCGAGTCCCTCGGCGCGGGCGGCGAGCCAGAAGTTCTGGATCGCGATCGCGGCCGAGAACATCGTCGTCCGCGGATCCGCGTGCCGGCCGAGGACGTGCCGTCCGCCGCGGCCGGGGTCGCAGGTCACGGCGAGGTTCAGCGGGGTGTCGAGGATCGCCTCGATCTTGAGTCCGTCGAACGCCGCGCGACGGTCCTCCGGGAGGGACGCCGCGAACGCGTCGCGCTGCGCGGTCGCGAGATCGTGCACCTTGCGGCGGGTCGCGAGATCGCGGATCACCAGGAAGTCCCACGGCTGACTCAACCCGACACTCGGCGCCCGATGCGCCGCCTCCAGCACCCGCCCGAGCACCACATCGTCGACCGCCACGTCCAGGAACCCCCGCCGCACATCCCGCCGCTCGGCAATCACTCGCTGCACAACTTCCCGATCCCGCAGGTCGTAGCCCGCAGCCCGCTGCACGCCTATTGCGATGGTGGTGTTGGAGGCTTGGCGTTTGGGGATGAGGAGGTGGGCGCCGGTTGCCAGGACGGCTGCTTCGGCGACGCTGGGGGTTCCTTTGAGCTGGTCGACTCGCTCGCTCGGGGTTGGTACCGGCTGTTGGGCGAGTTCTTCGGTCGAGAAGGTACGTAGTTCTGCACCCAACTGCGCGACCAGCTCTTGCAGTGCGGGCTCGTGTTCTTTGCCGGCGATCGTGACGACCAGCCGCACCTCGCCCGCGAGTTCACGCAGGGCTGTTGTCACGAGGTCCTGTAGTTCCGCGAACGGCGTACCAGCGCGGAGGCCGACGCCGAGTACCAGGCTCATCGGGCACGCTCTCGGGCAGCGGCGACCAGGCGCGCGGGGACGTCCGGGGTGGCGGTCCAGTGCAGGTGAAGGTACGACGCGTGGACGTGTGGAAGGGTGATGCCCTCGACGCCGCCGGGGAGATGCCAGGCCGGTTGTACGTCGGTCTCTAGGTCGATCGTGGTGCGGTGGAATTCGTGGCCGCGAACCCGGCGTCCTTCGTCGAAGAACGCGGTGGTGGACGCGGCGACCGCCGTACGGTAACCGAGGGTGAGGCGGCCGGTCATGCGGGCGGTCGCCGGGAGTACGCCGGTCATCGGGTGCCCGTCGAGTTCGCGGCAGAGGTAGAGCAGGCCGGCGCATTCGGCGACCACCGGGAGGCCGTCGGCGACCGCGGCGGCTACTTGTTTGCGGAGTTCGACGTTCGCGGACAGCGCCTCGGCGTGCAGCTCAGGGAAGCCGCCGCCGAGGTAGAGCGCCGCGGTTGCCTCAGGCAACTGGTCGGTCAGCGGGTCGAAGGTGACCACGTCCGCACCGGCGGAGGTCAGCAACTCGGTCGTCTCGGTGTAGTGGAAAGAGAACACCGGCCCCCCAGCAACAGCAACCACCGGCCGCTCCCCCACAACCACAGCGGATTGTGGTGGGGTCCAGGGGATGGCTGTGTGAGTTGGTGCGGAGTGGGCAGCGGCTATTACTGCTTGGAGGTCTACGCCTTGGCGGACCAGTTCTGCGGCGGCGTCCACGGCTTGTTCGGCCTGGGTGCGTTGTTCGTTGGCGGGGATCAGGCCCAGGTGGCGGCTGGGGACCGTCAGGCGGGTGTCGCGGCGGAGAACGCCCAGGACCGGTACGCCGGTCGGCGCGACACCGGCCCGTACTTCGGCCTCATGCCGATCCGACCCCACCTTGTTCAGGATCACCCCGACGATCCGGATCTCGGTGTCGAAGGCAACGAAACCCTGCACGACCGCCCCGACGCTCCGCCCCGCCGCCGACGCGTCGACGACCAGCACCACAGGTGCCTTCAGCAACTTCGCGACATGCGCCGTGGACGAGAAGCCTTCCGTCCCGAGCGCACCGTCGTACAGCCCCATCACGCCCTCGACCACCGCCAGGTCCGCGCCCTCGGAACCGTGCGCGAACAGCGGCCCGACGAGCTCCTCCCCCGACAGCATCGGGTCGAGGTTCCGCCCCGGCCGCCCGGTCGCGACCGCGTGGAATCCGGGATCGATGTAGTCCGGCCCCACCTTGAACCCGGCCACCACCTGCCCGGCCCGCCGCAACGCCGCCATCAACCCGACAGCGACCGTCGTCTTCCCGGCCCCCGAAGCCGGCGCCGCAACCACGATCCGCGGAATCATCGCCGCGCCCGTTACCACTCGATACCCTTCTGGCCCTTCTGCCCGGTGTCCATCGGGTGCTTGAGCTTCGTCATCTGAGTCGCGAGGTCGGCGGCCTCGAGCAGCTTGGGATGCGCATCGCGTCCGGTGATCACGACGTACTGATGGCCGGGACGGTTGACGAGCGTTTCGACGACCTCGTCCACGTCGATCCAGCCCCACTTCATCGGATACGTGAACTCGTCGAGCACGTACAGGTCGTGGGTCTCGGCGGCCAGCCGGCGCTGGATCTCGCGCCAGCCTTCGACCGCGTCGGCGGCGTGGTCCTCCTCGGTGCCGGCCTTCCGCGACCAACTCCAGCCCTCGCCCATCTTGTGCCACTCGACCGGCCCGCCCTCACCGGTCGCCGCGTGCAGCCGGCCGAGCGCCTTGAACGCGCTCTCCTCGCCGACCTTCCACTTGGCGCTCTTCACGAACTGGAAGACCCCGAGGTTCCAGCCCTGGTTCCAGGCCCGCAGCGCCATCCCGAACGCCGCCGTCGACTTTCCCTTCATCTCGCCGGTGTGCACCATCAGCAGCGGACGGTTGCGGCGCTGCCGGGTGGTCAGCCCGTCCTGCGGTACGGCAACCGGTTGCCCCTTCGGCATCTCAGGCCGCCTTCCGTTCGGTGACCGTGCGGATCAGGTTGCCGGCGGCAACGTCTCCGAGGTCGAGGTACTCCGCGCCGAGATCCCCCGCGAGCTCCGCCGCCAGCCCGAGCCGGACGCCGCGCCGCGGTTCGCAGTCCACCACGACGGTGGCGATGCCGCGGTGCGCGAGCCACCCGGCGGCCTGCCGGGCGCGGGCGAACGCGTTGTCGCCGTGGGTGGCGCGGCCGTCGGTCACGAGGACCAGGAGCGGCCGCCGGCGCGGGTCGCGGATCGCGGCGATCCGCAGTACCTCGGCCGCTTGCAGCAGCCCTTCGGCGAGCGGCGTACGTCCACCGGTCGGGAGTGATTCGAGCCGTCGTACGGCGGTCTCGACGCTGCCCGTCGGCGGTAGCGCGACCGTCGCGGCGGCGCCGGCGAACGTGACCAGACCGACCGTGTCGCGGCGCTGGTACGCGTCGAGAAGGAGCGAGACGATCGCCGTCTTCACCTCACCCATCCGCTTCTTCGTCCCCATCGAACCGGACGCGTCGACGCAGAACAGCACGAGATTTCCCTCCCGCCCTTCCCGCACCGCGAGCCGCACGTCGTCCGCCCGCACCACCAGGCCCGGACCGCTCCGCCCGCGCACCTTCTGGTGCGGCGCCGCGGTGCGCATCGTCCCCAGCAGATGCGGTCGCCCGGCCTCGCGCCCGACCCGGCCGCGATCGCCCACCACGCGTCCCGCCTCGGTGATCGCCCGCGACCGGCGCCCCGCGACACCGGCGCCGGCCACCTGAACACTGAGCAGCCGAGCCTTGTACGGCGTGGAACTGCCGGCAACGTCACCGCTCGGGGCCGGACCGGACGGCGCCTGACCAACGGACTGCTCTTCGCCTTCGGAATCGGAAGAAGCAGCCGAGGTATCCGCTCCCCCGCCAGGTCCTCCGCTCGGATCGTCCGGTCCGTCGTCGTCGGGGTCTTCGGGTGGGGTGCTGTTGTTGATGGCTTCTTCGAGTTGCTCGTCGTCCAGGCCGGGGGCGTCGAAGGGGTTCCGGCGACGGCGGTGCGGGAGCGCGAGTTTCGCGGCGGCCCGGACGTCGTCGACCTCGACGACGGTACGGCCGGACCACGCGGCGTGGGCGACCGCGGTCCGGGCCGTGACCAGGTCCGCGCGCATGCCGTCGACGTCGAACGACGCGCAGATCTCCGCGATCTGGCGCAGGGCCGAGTCGGTCAGGATCACCTCGGTCAGCAGGTCGCGCGCCTTCACGATGCGTTCGGCGAGCTCCCGCTGCGCGCCGTCGTACCGGGTGACGAAGGCGGCCGGATCCGCCTCGTACGTGAGCCGCGCGCGCATCACCTCGACGCGGACGGCGGGATCGCGGCTGGCGACCACGTCGACGGTCAGCCCGAACCGGTCGAGGAGCTGCGGCCGGAGCTCACCCTCCTCGGGATTCATCGTGCCGACGAGTACGAACCGTGCCGGGTGGGTCACCGAGACACCGTCCCGCTCGACCGTCGCACGCCCCATCGCGGCGGCGTCGAGGAGCACGTCGACCAGGTGGTCGTGGAGCAGGTTGACCTCGTCGACGTACAGCAACCCGCGATGCGCCGCGGCGAGCAGACCCGGCTCGTACGCCGTCACGCCCTCCGCGAGCGCCTTCTCCAGGTGCAACGACCCGAGCACCCGGTCCTCGGTAGCACCCACCGGCAACTCCACCAACCGCGCCGCCCGCACCGACCGCTCCCCCGCGTGCGGGCTGTCAGGACAGGACGGGTCGGGGTGGTCGGGATCACAGGAGAAGCGGCAGCCGGGTACGACGTCCACCGGCGGGAGGATCTCGGTGAGGGCGCGGACGGCGGTCGACTTCGCCGTCCCCTTCTCGCCGCGGATCAGCACGCCGCCGATGGCCGGCGAGATCGCCGCCAGGATCAGCGCGAGCTGGAGATCGTCCATCCCGACGATCGCGGTGAACGGAAACGAATTCGACGGTCCACTGAGTGGTGCAGCCCGCATCGGCGGTGGTCCCTTTCGTCGAGCGGGTGTCCACGCCCGCTACGGCCGGTACGCCGTCCCTTCGGGCCGGCGGACGACCGCGGATGTCCTGGCTTCCAGGCCGACGTGATGCTCGGCTCTGGTCACAGTGGCGGGACCGCCCCGGACTCCCAGCACGCTGGTCACCGGTGTTCCTCCACGACTCGTCGGCCCGATCATGGCACATCGGCTCCCGGCAGGCTGCGGTACGGGCCGGTGCCCAGGCGGGTACGGACCTCGGCGAAGTGCAGGTGGACGGCTTCCTCCGCCAGGTCGGCGTCGCCGGAGTCGATCGCGTCGACCACGCGCTGATGGCGCGCCGCGGTTTCAGCGGGTGACGCCGCGAAGGTCTCCAGCTCGGTCTCGACGGCCCGGTACACGTCCCAGAACAGGCCGACCAACTCCCGGGCCAGCGGGACCCCGGCGGCGTCGCAGATGTGTTCGTGGAACTCGCGGTCCGCGGTCGCCGCGTCCGGGCCGTCGTCCCGCATCCGCGCGACACACGCGGACAGCTTCTGCTGGAGCTCGCCGTCGCCGGTCCGCGCGGCGCGGCGGGTCAGCTCGGTCTCGAGGATCTCCCGGATCTCCAGCAGTTCCCGGAGCCGTTCGGTGCTGCTGCCGGAGCGGGTGCGGAACAGCAGCCAGGGCTGCAAAGCCGCCGAGCTGGCCGAGCCGACGAAGGTTCCGTACCCGTGCCGGATCTCGACGATCCCCAGCGCCTGCAGGGCTTTGAGCGACTCCCGGACCGAGTTGCGGCTGACGCTGAAGTCCGTCATCAGCACGCTCTCGGGAGGCAGCGGAGCGCCGGGCTCCAGGTTGCGTTCGATGATCAGGTCGGCGATCGCGTTGGCCAACTCGTCACTGCGTTTCGACCGTTTCGACCGTGTCACTGCCACGACGTCTCCTCGGGCTTGACCGACTGGAGACGGACTCCTAAGGTCGGCACTCATAGGACGTAGTACGTCCTACAACCTACCTCCTAGAACACTTCGCCACATCCCCTGCCGCTGGAGGCATCGTGAAGCAAACAGGGTTCGACCGCCGCTCGTTCCTGAAGTACTCCGGTGCGCTGGGCGCAGCCGCGACGATCACTGGTGGATTGTCGGCCTGCAGCAGCGGCCCGGCCTCGACCGGAGCCGTCGGCGCCGGCGCGGACACCGGCCTGGTCACCGCGGTGATCGGCTACGGGAACAACCAGAGCTGGGACCCGACCATGACCGCCTCCGCCTTCACGATGGCGGCGATGCAGCACGTGTACGAAGGGCTGCTCGACACCGACCCGATCACCCGGCAGCCGTACGCCGCTCTCGGGACGGAGGTGCCGGCCGACCTGAACGCCACGTCGTGGAAGTTCACCCTGCGGGACGGGGCGAAGTGGCACGACGGCCGGCCGGTCACCGCCGACGACGTCGTCTTCACCTTCCAGCGGATCCTCGACCCGAAGCTGAAGGTGCTCACCTACAACTTCTTCGCCGCCTGGCTGAAGGAGGTCAAGAAGGTCGACGACAAGTCCGTCGAGCTGGTGCTGAACTTCCCGTTCCCCGACGGCGCGCCCCGGCTGACGATCGCGAAGATCATGCCCAAGCACGTCTTCTCCCAGACCGGCGCCTGGGACCTGGCCAAGAACGGCAAGGCGGTCGGATCCGGACCGTACAAGCAGGTCTCGCACCAGCCGAAGTCGAACACCACCTTCGAGGCGTTCGCCGACTACAACGGCCCGCGTCCGGCGGCGTTCAAGAAGATGAACTGGCTGAGCATCGTCGACTCCTCCGCGCGGGTCGCGAAGATCTCCGGCGGCAGCGCCGAGGCACAGATCTCCGACAACATCCCGTACGCCAACATCGAGCAGCTGAAGAGCTCGGGCCTCACGGTCGAGGGCGGCAAGGGGATGAACCACCTGTTCCTGATGTTCAACACCGCCACGAAACCGTTCGACGACGTCCGGGTCCGGCAGGCGCTGTTCACCGCGATCGACACCCAGAAGATGATCGAGGTCGCGCTCAAGGGCCGCGGCAAGGCGAGTACGTCGTTCCTGAACGAGGAGAACCCGGCGTACGCCAAGGCCAAGACCGTGTACGGCTACGACCCGGCGAAGGCCAAGGCGCTGCTGGCGGAGGCCGGCGTGACGAACCTGTCGATCAACCTGCTCGCGGTGAACGTGAGCTGGATCGTCGACTGCCTGCCGACCATCGCCGCGTCCTGGAACGCGATCGGCGTGAAGACGACGCTGGAGCCGCAGGACACCGCCGCGGTGTTCACCAAGATGGACCAGAACGCCGACTACCAGGTGGTCGCGGCGGCGTCGAACCCGAACCAGTTCGGCGCCGACGCGGACCTGATCCTGCGCTACAACTACACGCAGGGCGGGTCGTGGATGAAGTACACGCGCTGGGAGAACAGTGCCGGCGCCAAGGTGATCTTCGCGAAGATGGACGAGGCGGTCCGGGCCACCGACGCGGACGCCAGGCTCAAGCTCACCCACGAGTACCTCGACCTCGTCGCGGAGCAGGCGGTGCTGTACCCCGTCGTACACACCGAGCTGATGACGGCGTGGGACGGGAAGAAGCTGAGCGGGATCAAGGCGCTGCCCTATCCGGGGATCAACGTGCTGCAGGCGAAGCGGGCCTGAGGTAGCCGACTGTGGCCGTCATCGTCCGAATGCTGGTTCGCCGGCTGTTGCTGCTGGTTCCGTTGCTGCTCGGCATCATCGCGTTCGTCTTCCTGGTGATGCGGTTCTCCAACAACGATCCCGCGGTCGCGTACTTCCAGGGTGCCAACCCGACCGAGGAACAGCTACACATGTTCCGGCAGGAGAACGGCCTGCTGGACCCGCTGCCGCTGCGCTATCTGCACTTCGTCGGTGACCTGCTGCACGGGGATCTGGGCACCAGTGTGCTGACGAAGGCGCCGGTGCTGCAGTCGGTCACCACCGCGATGCCGCTGACGTTCCAGCTCACCCTGCTGGGACTGCTGATCGCACTGGTGCTGGCGTTGCTGCTCGGTGTCACCGCCGCCATCTTCCGGGACCGCTGGCCGGACCAGGCGATCCGGCTGGTCTCGCTGATCGGCGTGGCCGCGCCTTCGTTCTGGCTGGCGCTGCTGATGATCCAGTACCTCGCCGTCGACCGCGGCTGGTTTCCGCCGAGCGGCTACGTGAATCCGGCCGACGGGACCGTCCCCTGGTTACGGACGATGGCGCTACCGGCGCTGGCGCTGTCGTTGCCGGTGGCCGCGCAACTGACCCGGATCATTCGTACGTCGGTCGTGGAGGAACTCGACAAGGACTACGTCCGGACCGCGATCGGCAGCGGTCTGCCGCCGGTGGTGGTGGTCGGGCGCAACGTGCTGCGGAACGCACTGATCAACCCGCTCACCGTGCTCGGCCTGCGGATCGGGTACCTGCTCGGTGGAGCGGTCGTGATCGAGCAGATCTTCACTCTGCCGGGGATGGGCACGCTGATGATCAACGCGGTCCGCGACGGTGATCCGGCCGTCGTCCAGGGCGTCGTACTGACGATCGCGGTCGGCTTCGTGGTGGTCAACCTGGTCGTCGACGTCCTGTACCTGCTGGTCAACCCGCGACTGAGGAGCGCTGCCTGATGCGTGCACGACTGGCCCGGCAGCTCTCCCGCCCGGGGATCAACTTCAAGCGGCTGCCGCCGACGGCGTGGATCGCGGTCGCGGTCCTCGCGGTGGTGATCCTCGCCGCGATCCTGGCGCCGCTGCTGACGCCGTACGACATCCTGACCCAGGAGGACACCGGCGGCGGGCCGTCGGGAGCGCACTGGTTCGGGCTGGACAGCGCGAACCGGGACATCTTCACCCGGCTCGTGTACGGCGCTCGCTGGTCGCTGATGATCGGACTCGGCGCGACCGCGCTCGCACTGACCGCGGGCGCGATCGTCGGAGCCGTCGCGGCCACCTCCCGCAAGGCGGTCGACGAGACCGTGATGCGGATCCTCGACGTGGTGATGGCGTTCCCCGGGATCGCGCTGGCCGCCGTCCTGGTGGCGGTCTTCGGTGGATCCATCCCGGTGCTCGTGATCGCGATCGCCTTCCTCTACACGCCGCCTGTCGCCCGGGTCGTGCGCGCCAACGTGCTCGCGCAGTACGGCGAGGACTATGTGATCGCGGAGAAGATCATCGGCGCCCGTACGCCGCACATCCTGCTCCGGCATGTGGCGATCAACTGTGCCGCTCCGGTGCTGGTGTTCTGCACCGTGATGGTCGCCGATGCGATCGTCTTCGAGGCGTCGCTGTCCTTCATCGGGGCCGGGGTCCGGCCGCCGGAGCCGTCCTGGGGCTCGGTGATTGCCGATGGCAAGAACATGGTGTTGCTGGGTGGCTGGTGGGCGACGGTGTTCCCGGGTCTGCTGATCCTGATCACCGTGCTGTCGCTGAACATCCTGTCCGAGGCCGTCTCCGACGCGTGGGCAGCGCCCGGTGGGAGGCGCGCGGAGACCAAGAAGCAGGAAAAGGACGCACTGGAGACCGCACAGCCGGGCTCCGGCGAACTGATCGAGCTTCCCGGTCTGGACCTGGCGGCGACGCGGCTGCGGGAACGCGCGCGGCCGCTGCCGGACGGTGAACCCGTACTGTCCGTGCAGCAGTTGGCGATCGGCTTCGAAGGCCGGCACGACGGAGTCGACGTCGTCGACGGGATCAGCTTCGACATACGGCCTGGCGAGGTGCTCGGGCTGGTCGGCGAGTCCGGGTGCGGCAAGTCGCTGACCGCGCTCACCGTGATGGGGCTGGAGCCTCGGGGCGCACGGATCCGGGGCCGGGTCCGGTTCGACGGCAAGGATCTGTTGAGTCTGCGGCGCTCCGAGCGGCGCCGGCTGCTCGGTCACGACATGGCGATGATCTACCAGGACGCGCTGTCCTCGCTGAACCCGGCGATGACGATCAAGGCGCAGTTGAAGCAGGTGGTTCGCCGCGGCGGACGGCGTACTCCGGCCGAACTGCTGGAGCTCGTCGGACTCGATCCCGAGCGGACCCTGACCAGCTACCCGCACGAACTGTCCGGTGGTCAGCGCCAGCGGGTGCTGATCGCGATGGCGCTGTCGCGGGAACCGAAGCTGATCGTCGCCGACGAGCCGACCACGGCACTCGACGTCACCGTGCAGGCGCAGGTGATCCAGCTACTGCTGCGGCTGCGCGCCGAACTCGGCTTCGCCCTGATCCTGGTCTCGCACGACCTGGCGCTGGTCGCCGACGTCACCGATCGGGTGGTGGTGATGTACGGCGGCCAGATCGTCGAGACCGGTGTGACCGCCGACCTGGTCGGCGAGCCCGCGCACCACTACGCCCGCGGCCTGCTCGGTTCGGTCCTGTCGCTGGAATCCGGCGCGGCCCGGCTGACCCAGATTCGCGGCGTGGTGCCGTCGCCGGCCGACTTCCCCGCCGGTTGCCGGTTCGCGGACCGGTGCCCGATGGTCACCGACCTGTGCCGTACCACCGCTCCCGAGCTCACCGGGCTGCCGAAGCGCCATCTGGTGGCCTGCCATCACCCGGCAGTCGTCCTCGAGCCGCTGGAGAAGGAGGCGCTGCGATGACCGAGACGGTGCTCGAACTGTCCGACGTACACGTCGTCCACCGGGCCAGGTCCGGTGGTCTCTTCAGCCGGGACCGGGTCTATGCGCTGACCGGGGCCGATCTGACCGTCGCCGCCGGTGAGACCGTCGGCGTGGTCGGCGAATCCGGCTGCGGGAAGTCCACGCTGGCCAAGGTCCTGGTCGGCGTCCAGAAACCGACCGAGGGTACGGCGGCATTCCGGGGCCGCGACATCTGGGCGATGAAACCGGCCGAACGCCGCGAGGCCATCGGCGCCGGGACCGGGATGATCTTCCAGGACCCCTCGACCGCCCTGAACCGCCGGCTGCCCGTTCATCGCGTCCTGCGTGATCCGCTGGACGTGCACCATCGCGGCACCGTTGCCCAGCGCAACGAACGGGTGCGGGAGTTGATGGCGTTGGTGGGTCTCCCCCGCAGCGTCGCCGACGCGTTGCCCGGCCAACTGTCCGGTGGCCAGCGGCAACGGGTCGCGATCGCCCGGGCGCTGGCCCTCGAGCCGTCGCTCCTGGTCGCCGACGAGCCGACCAGCGCGCTCGACGTCTCCGTCCGGGCGCAGATCCTGAACCTGCTGCTGGACCTGAAGGAACGTCTCGGCCTGGCGATGGTGTTCGTCTCGCACGACATCCAGACCGTCCGCCGGATGAGCGACCGGGTGGTCACCATGTACCTCGGCCGGATCGTCGAGCAGGCGCCGGCGGCCGGCATCGCCCGGCAGGCGCGGCATCCGTACACCCGAGCGCTGTTCTCGGCGACCCCCGGCCTGATCTCGCCGATCGAACCGATCCCGCTGGTCGGGCCGGTGCCGTCGGCCACCCGGCCGCCGAGCGGCTGCCCGTTCCGGACCCGCTGCTGGAAGGCCGACGACGACTGCTCGGGGTCGATGCCCGAGTTCGAAGCCGCCGATCCCGCGCATCTGTTCCGCTGCTATCACCCCGTCGTCGCCGGCGAGTCCACCGATGACCTGATCACCCAAGCATTGGAGCGTTCATGACCATGTCCGCCAGGCCCGCCCGCCTGACCGGCGTCATCCCGCCTGTCTGTACGCCGTTCACGCCGGAGCACCAGGTGGACACCGCCTCCCTGGTCCGGCTGGTCGACCACCTGATCGACGGCGGCGTGAGCGGACTGTTCGTCCTCGGCTCCACCTCCGAGGTGGCGTACCTGCCGGACGGGCACCGCCGGGTGGTGCTCGACACGGTGGTGGGCCACGCGGCGGGCCGCGTACCGGTGCTGGCAGGTGTCATCGACATGGCGACCTTGCGGGTGATCGACCACGTCCGGACGGCCGTCGCGGCCGGCGTCGACGGGATCGTCGTCACCGCGCCCTTCTACACCCGCACCCATCCGGCGGAGATCGAGAACCACTTCCGGATGGTCGCGGCCGCCGCGGGGCTCCCGGTGTTCGCGTACGACCTGCCCGTGGCGGTGCACTCCAAACTCGGCGCCGACTTGCTGCTGCGGCTCGCGGCCGACGGCGTACTGGCCGGCCTGAAGGATTCCAGCGGTGACGAGGGCGGTCTGCGCAACGTCATCCTGCGAGCACGCGACCGGGGCGACATCACCGACTTCAGCGTGCTCACCGGCTCGGAACTGACCGTCGACAACGCGCTCTGGATGGGAGCCGACGGAGTGGTCCCGGGCCTCGGGAACGTGGACCCCCACGGCTACGTCAAGCTCTTCGACCACGCAGTCGCCGGCGAATGGGAGGCAGCCCGCGCCGAGCAGGAACGCCTGGTCCGCCTCTTCGACCTGATCACCGTCGGCGACCCCTCCCGGATGGGCATGAGCTCCTCAGCCCTAGGAGCCTTCAAGGCCGCGCTACAACTGCGCGGCGTCATCGCCAGCGGCCTGATGGCCCCACCCCAGATCCCCTTGAACACCGACGAAATAGCCCAGGTCGAGAAGTATTTGGTAGCAGCCGGCCTGCTCTGACAGGCTTTAGCGGCTCCTGTGATGCATGTGCCTGCGCGGTGAGGCGCCGGCGCGACCGACCGGTGTCTGCGCAGCACGACTGCCTTGTCCCGGGAGCGACACGCGCCGAGTCGTGGCGTTTGGTTGACCCCGGGAACCGCGAGTCGTGGATCGAGGTTGCGCTTTGGTCGCCGAAATCCACGACTCGAGGAACCCGTCGTCTGCTCCGACGGGCTGGTGGCCGACCGGCGGGGGCGGCGGCGGGGACAGGCCCTGGTGGCAGGGGACAGGCTTCATCGGGTCAGGCGTTTGGCGAGGGCTGTGGCGGCTGCGTCGTCGCGGACCTCGCGGATGCCGACGATGGGGGTGACGGTGACGAAGCCTTCGGCGAGGAGGGCCTCGTCGGTGCCTGGGACGGCGGGGGCGTGGGGTGTGCGTTCTATGACGACCATCGGCTCGCCGGCCGGACCGGTCGCGGCGACGAGGCGGGTGCGCCGGTTCACGGCCAGTGAGGCGTGCCGTACGCCGGCCAGCTGCTCCAGCGGGCGGTCCGGCACGTTGATGGTCAGGACCGTCCCGGCCGGCTCGTCGGCGATCCAGCCGAGTGCCTCGCCGGCGATCGTCGCCGCGGTCGGCCAGTGCCCTGGGGCCTCCGAGTCGAGGCTGACGGCAACCGCCGACGTACCGGTCTCGGCCGCCGTCAGGGCCGCCGCGACGGTGCCCGAATGGAAGATCGACACGCCGATGTTCAGCCCGCGGTTGATCCCCGACAGCACGAGATCCGGCGGCGGGCCGAACGCGCCCGCCTGAGCCAGGGTCACGGCGCCCGCGGGCGTCCCCTCGATGCCGACGTACGTCACACCGTTCTCGACCTCGGTCGCGGTCCGGACCGGCCGGTTGACCAGGCCCGCGCGCGCCGAGCCGACACCGCTCTCGTCGAGCAGCGGCGCGACCACGAGTACGTCGTACCCGAGGGCGGCGATCGCCGGCGCGAGCGCCCGGATCCCCGGTGCACGGTAACCGTCGTCGTTCGTGATCAAGACCCTCGGCATGCCTCTACCCAATCAGCCGCGGTCCTCGATGTCACCCTCCGTCTCAAGGACTGCGGTCCGCAGCGTCTCCAGCGCCTCGGGCGACGGTTCGGCCCAAAGGCCGCGTTGCGCCGCCTCGAGCAGGCGTTCCGCGATCCCGTGCCGGGCCCACGGGTTCGACTTGCGGAAGAACTCGGCCATCTCCGGATCGGCGACGTACTCCGTGGTCAGCGACTCGTACATCCAGTCGTCGACGACGCCCGCGGTCGCGTCGTACCCGAACAGGTAGTCCACGGTCGCGGCCATCTCGAAAGCGCCCTTGTACCCGTGCCGCCGCATCGCCGCCATCCACCGCGGGTTCACCACGCGGGCCCGGAAGACCCGCTTCGCCTCCTCCTCCAGCGTCCGGGTCTTCACCTGCGCGGGTACGGCGGAGTCACCGACGTACGCCTTCGGGTTGGCGCCGGTGAGGTGCCGCACCATCGCGATCATGCCGCCGTGGTACTGGAAGTAGTCGTCGGAGTCCATGATGTCGTGCTCGCGGGTGTCCGCGTTCTTCGCGGCCACCTGGATCCGGGCGTACGCGCGTTCCATCGAGCCGCGGGCATCGGCGCCGTCGAGGTCCTTGCCGTACGCGTACCCGCCCCAGACGGCGTACACCTCCGCCAGTTCGGCGTCGGTCCGCCAGTTCCGCGCGTCGACGAGCGGCAGCAGACCGGCGCCGTACGAACCCGGCTTGGAGCCGAACACGCGCGCCGTCGCCTGCCGTACGTCGTTGCCCGCCGCAACATCCTGCTGGACGTGCGCGCGCAGATAGTTGTCATCGGGTGATTCGTCGAGCTCCGCGACCGTACGGACCGCTTCGTCCAGCAGCGCGACGACGTGCGGGAACGCGTCCCGGAAGAAGCCGGAGATCCGGATCGTCACGTCGACCCGCGGCCGGCCGAGTTCCTCCAGACCGACCACCTCGAAGCTGGTGACGCGTCGTGAGGCCTCGTCCCAGACCGGACGGCAGCCGAGCAGCCAGAGCACTTCGGCGAGGTCGTCGCCTTGCGTACGCATCGCCGACGTACCCCAGACGGTGAGACCGACGGACCGCGGCCACTCCCCCGTCTCCGTCCGGTGCCGCTGGAGTAGCGAGTCGGCGAGCGCGACGCCGACGTCCCAGGCGTTCCGGCTCGGGATCGCCTTCGGGTCGACGGCGTAGAAGTTCCGCCCGGTGGGCAGCACGTTCACTAATCCGCGGGTCGGCGACCCGGACGGCCCCGCCTCGACGAACCGCCCGTCCAGCGCCCGTATGACGTTCCTCAACTCGTCATCCGTGCGCGCGAGGCGCGGAACGACTTCGGTGGCCGCAAAGGTCAGCGACGCTTCTACTTGGGCAGAGTCCCGGCCCAGCACCTCCCCGACGACAACCGGGACCTTCGCCGCGTCCCACCCCATCGTCTCCATTCCGACGACCAGCTTCCGCGCCACCGCCTCCAGCAGATCGACACCGTCGGCACCGCTCACCGCCGGAAGATCGGCGAGCGTCGCGAGCTCGGCGAGGTCCGGCACCGCACGACCCGGGTCCGCGAGGAGCGCTGCTTCGTCGACACCGAACGTGTCACCGAGAGCGGACCGCAGACCCGGGATCGAGTACGACCCGCCCCACAGTTGCTTCGCCCGCAGCACGGCGAGCACCAGGTTGACCCGCGCCTCACCCTCCGGCGCCCCGCCCAGGACGTGCAGCCCGTCGCGGATCTGCACGTCCTTGATCTCGCACAGATACCCGTCCAGATGCAGCACGAACTCGTCGAAGTCGTCGTCCTCCGGCTTCTCGTCCGTGTGCAGGTCGTGGTGCAGTTGGGCGGCCTGGATCAGCGTCCAGATCTGCGCGCGCAACGTCGGCACCTTCTCCGGATCCAGGGCAGACACCGTCGCGTACTCGTCGAGCAGGTACTCCAGCTTCGCCATGTCGCCGTACGTCTCGGCTCGCGCCATCGGCGGCACCAGGTGGTCGACGACCGCCGCGTGCGCCCGCCGCTTCGCCTGCGTCCCCTCGCCGGGGTCATTGACGATGAACGGGTACACCATCGGCAGGTTCCCGAGGACGGCGTCCGGCGCACAGTCGGCCGCCATCCCGATCCCCTTGCCCGGCAGCCATTCCAGCGTCCCGTGCTTCCCGAGGTGTACGACGGCCTGCGCACCGAACCCGCCCTCGTCGGGCGACGCCTCCAGCCAGCGGTACGCCGCCAGGTAGTGGTGCGACGGCGCCATGTCCGGGTCGTGGTAGATCGCGACCGGGTTCTCACCGAAACCACGCGGCGGCTGGATCATCAGCACGACGTTCCCGAACCGCAGCGCGGCGAGTGCGATCGCCGGCTCGTCTCCGGACCGGTCGACGTACAGCTCCCCCGGCGCCTCGCCCCAGGCCCCGGTCATTGCCTCCTGCAACGACTCGGGCACTCGGCCGAACCAGGTGGCGTACGTGGACAGCGGGATCTTGGCGACCGCGGTGGCCAGCTGCTCGTCCGTCAGCCAGTCGACGTCGTGCCCGCCCGCCGCGATCAACCGGTGGATCAGCCCATCGGCGCCGTCGGCCCCCTGCAGCTCGCTCAGATCGAGGTCGCCCAGGTCGTACCCGGCGTCCTTCAGCTTCCCGAGCAGCACGACCGCCGACGCCGGAGTGTCCAGCCCGACCGCGTTCCCGATCCGCGCGTGCTTCGTCGGGTACGACGACAGCACCAGCGCGATCCGCTTCTCGGCCGGCGGCACGTGCCGCAGCCGGGCATGCGCGACCGCGATCCCGGCCAGCCGCGCGCACCGCTCCGCATCCGGCGCGTAGCGGGCCAGACCGTCGGCGTCGTACGACTTGAACGAGAACGGAATCGTGATCAGCCGCCCGTCGAACTCCGGGATCGCCACCTGCGTCGCCGCGTCCAGCGGGCTGACCGCCGCGTCGCTGTCCACCCACTGCTCGCGGGTCGACGTCAGTGCGAGGCCCTGGATCAACGGGATGTCGAGCGACGCCAGCGCACCCGCGTCCCACGCGTCGTCCGCACCGCCCGCGCTCGCGTTCGCCGCCACCGCACCGCCCGCGGCGAGCAGCGTGGTGACCAGGACGTCACACTTCCGCAGCAGATCGAAGAGCCCGACGTTCTCCGCCGGGTCGAGCCCGCGCAGAGTCCCGCAGTACACCGGAAGCGGCTGCGCGCCGGCCTTGTCGACCGCCGCCGCGAGGGCGTCCACGAAGGCGGTGTTCCCGGAGATCTCGTGCGCGCGGTAGTAGACGATGCCGACCACCGGCCGCTCGTCCTCGACAAAGGTCCCGCGCACGCCGTACGCCGGGAGCGCGCGCGGCGGATCGAATTCGTCGCCGGTCAGCAGCAGCGTGTCCCGCAGGAAGCCGGCGAGATTGCGAAGGTTGTCCGCGCCGCCCTCCCGCAGGTAGGCGAGCACCTCGGTGACCGCACCGGCCGGCACGGTCGACAGCGACATCAGCTCGGCGTCCGGCGCCGCCTCACCGCTCACCACCACCGCGGGCTTCCCCGAGGCGAGGACCGCGTCGAGCCCGTCCTCCCACGCGCGGCGCCCACCGAGCAGGCGGACGACCACGACGTCAGCGGCATCGAGCAGGCCGCCGAGCTGATCGAGGTCGAGCCGGGCCGGGTTCGCCACCGCCCAGCCCGCACCCGCCTCGGCAGCGGCCAGCAGGTCCGTATCAGCAGTCGACAACAGCAGAAGATTCGCGGCCATGCGGCAGTCCTTCCCGGGGTGTCCACGCCCCAGCTCCAGGTACGACGGCGGCAGTTCCTGACTCCCCCTGCACGGGGTCACAGTGGCGGGACCGCCCCGGACTCACACCGGGTTCCTGCTGATGCCGTCGATGATCGTGGTGATTCGGACTGACTCTATCTGTGCATCGCGTAGTGGGCTGCCAGGAGGTCGGTGGCCCAGTCGTTGCGGAGGTCGCGCCAGACCGAGTGGATGTGGTTGGCGTTGTCCTGGGTGTTGTCGTACTCGGCGAGGAAGGTGGGGCCCGCGATCGAGTAGTAGTGGCGGTGACCGAGGCCCGGCTGGGTCTCGCCGGCCCAGGCGAACGTCAGGCGCTCGACGCCCTGCTCGGTGATGTCCTGCCAGGTCTGCAAGCCGATCGGGCCGGCGGCGCGGCCGACGTACTGGCCGATGAGGAGGCTGAGGAGCTGCCGCTGATCCTCGTTCATGTCGCCGTACGCCAGGCCGCGGTGCAGCAGCGACGCGTCGGCGACCGGGTCGTGGCGGGTCAGGATGTCGTCGGGCGCCTCGGGTGACACCAGCGCGACCTCCAGCTGGGCCGGCTCCAGTGCGTGCAGCAGCTGGAAGCCCAGGTCCTGCTCGGCGACCAGGAACCGTCTGCCCGCGTGCGGCCCGGACAGGACCTCTGCCGGGTTCGACCCGAAGAACTGCGGGGTGAACGAGATCGCTCCGTCCACCAACGTGACGTGCAGCGCCAGATGGTGACCGTTGAGCCGCCAGGCCCACGGCTCGGTGCCGGCCGGGTCGCCGAGCACGCGGAGATAGTAGCGATCGCCGACCGTCGAACCCGCCCATCCCCCGGTCTCCGCGACCTCCATCGGGTCGCCGAGGCCGCGGACGATGATCTCGGCTGCCATCACCGCGCGGAAATCGGCCAGCCCGCGCTTGCTGTAGACGAGTTCGAGCAGGCGGACGACGAGAGCCTCCTGCGCCGCCGACAGGTCAGTCAGCGCAAGGCCCGGAACGGCACCGGGCAGGTAGGTCCAGGTCTGGTGATCGGGTGTGTCGAACGGTGCCGAGATCTGCTTCAGCTGGTCCGGTGTCAGCGCGGCCAGCAGGTCCTGGGTTGCCGCGCGGATCTGGTCCACCACCATGCGATCACTCCCGTCGAGTAGCCCTCACCTCAGGACCCTACAACCAGGCTGAGCGCTCAGGTTCTGTCGGCTCGTAGGGTGTCCACTGGTCGAACGGGCGGTCGAGTTTGTAGCGGAAGTCCGGCTGCCGGAGCAAGACGCGGGTTTCCGCGTTGGCCGGGTTGCGGAGCGACTCGAAGAACCGGACCGACCAGTGGAACCAGCGCATGCAGAACAGCCGCATCGTGAGCCCGTGCGACACCAGCAGCACGTTGCGCGCGGCATCCGGTTTCTCGAAGTCGCGGTGCATCGTCTCCAGGAACGTCGACACCCGGTCGTACACGTCCGACCCCGACTCACCGTGCGTGAACCGGTAGAAGAAGTGCCCGAACGAGTCGCGCAGTTCCTCCTGCCGCTCGATGTCCGCGGTGTCCTGGAGGTTGGCCCAGTCCTGCTCCCGCAGCCGCGGCTCCTCCCGCGGTACGCCGATCAGGTCGTCCAGCCCCAGCGAGTCCAGCGTCTGCCGGGCCCGCAGGTACGGCGACACGTACACGCGGACCGGCTCGTTCTCGAACAGCTCCCGCAGCTCCCGCCCTGCCTTGGCCGCCTGCTCGTGCCCCAGCGCCGTCAACGGGACCGCGTGGTCCGGGGTGCGCTCGTAGACCGTCTTGTCCAGATTCGCCTCGGACTCCCCATGCCGAATCAACGCGATCCGCAACGGCCGATGACTCAACCCCATCGCTTCCCCCTCCGATCAACCGCTTGCGTCCGAAGAAGTGGCGAGACGTCTCTCCGCTTCTTCGGACGTAACGCAAGGATGGCGGTGAGGGCGGCGGCTGCGGTGACGCGGCGGGCGAGGGCGGCGGTACGGCGTACGTCGGCGACTGTTGGCGCCGGGCCGTCGCCCAGCGTGCCGCGATCCTCCGCGTAGGTCCCGTAGCTGTTCCGCCCGCCGAGCGTCAGCCCGAGCGCCCCGGCGAACGCCGCCTCGACCGGCCCGGCGTTCGGACTCGGATGCTTCGGCGCATCCCGCCGCCACACGCGCGCCGTCTCCTGCACCCGACCCGCCGCGACACCGGTCAGCAACGCGCACACCCGCGCCGGCAGCAGATTGAGTACGTCGTCCAACCGCGCCGACGCCCACCCGAAGTTCTGGTACTTCGGCGACTTGTACCCGACCATCGCGTCGAGTGTGTTCGCCGCGCGATACCCGAGCAGCCCTGGAACGCCGAGGACACCGCCCCAGAGCAGCGGCGCCACGCACGCGTCCGACGTGTTCTCGGCGATCGACTCCACCGTCGCACGGGCCAGTTCGTCGGCCTCGAGGCCGGTCGCATCGCGGGCGCACAGATGGCTGAGCCGGTCACGCGCCGCCGGGATGTCCTTCTCCTCCAGCAGCCCGGCCATCGTCTCGGCCTCCCGCTCGAGGCTCCGCGCACCTAGGACGGTCCAGGTGGCGGCGGCGGTCGCGGCGGTGTGCAGGATCGGATGCTTGCGGGTGACCTGCTCGACCGCAAGCCCCAGGACCGTAGTGGTACCTACGAGGATCGCCGTGTACGCAGCGCCCGCTGGGCGCGAGTCGGCGTACAGGTGTTTTTCGAGGCGGGCCGCGGTCTGGCCGAAGCCGGCGACCGGGTGGAACCGGCGGGGATCGCCGAACACGCGGTCGGCGGCGAAGCCGAGAAGGATGCCTAAAGCCCTGGACACCCTCGGCAGTCTGCCAGGTCTCTCGCTGTGATTGGGTGAGCGGCATGGGAATCGCGGAGCTGCTGCGGCAGGTCGACGGGGCCGGGGAGTTCGGGGTCTGGCTGGGCCGCTTGGACGGTACGCCGGTGTTCGTGCACGAGGCGGAGCGGGCGCACTACTCCGCGAGCACGATGAAGCTGCCGGTGGCGATGGCGATGATGCGCAAGATCGACGCGGGTGAGCTGTCGATCTTCCAGCAGGTGGCCGTGCACAACGACTTCGCGTCCGCGGCCGGCGGCCGGTTCGGTGTGAACCCCGAGGAGGACGAGGCGCCGAAGACCTGGAAGCAGCTGGGCAAGAAGGTGCCGCTCAACTGGCTGGCCACCGAGATGATCGCCCGCTCCAGCAATCTGGCGACCGACCTCGTGCTCGAACAGGTCGGGATCCCGGCGGCCCACGCCGCGCTGGCCGCGGCGACGCTGCCCAGCTCGCCGGCCCCCGAGTCCAAGATCCAGCGCGGCATCGACGACGTCCCCGCCGCACGCGCCGGGATCAGCAACCTGATGAGCCCGGCCGGGATGGCCGGTGTGCTCGTTGCGGTCGGCAACCAGCAGGGCGAGTCCGGCGAGTACCTGCGCGAACTGCTGGCCGGCAACCAGTGGAACGGCGAGATCCCCGCCCTGCTGCCGAAACGGACGCGCGTCGAGCACAAGAACGGCTGGGACACCCGGATCCGGCACGACGGCGGCATCGTTCGCCCGAAGGACGCCGACCCGTTCGTGCTCGTCGTGTGTACGACGTCAGACCTGCCGGATCCCGACGCGCAGCATCTGATCGCGTCGATCGCGCTCGAGGCCTGGAACCACCGGCACAACCTGGAGGCAGTGCGGTGAAGCTCACCACCCATCGTGTCTCGGCACCGCTGCACACCCCGTTCGTCACCGCGCTGCGTACTGCGACCCACGTCGAGTCGCTCCTGGTCGAGATCAGCGACGGCGAGCACAGCGGCTGGGGCGAGGCGCCGCAGGTGTGGAAGGTGACCGGCGACTCCCTAGCCGGCTCGCAGGCCTGTATCGAAGGGCCTATCGCCACAGCGCTCGACGGCCTGGGCCCGGACGACCTCACCGAGGCGCTGCGGCGCGTGCAGAGTGCGGTGGTCGGCAACTTCGGGGCGAAGGACGCGGTCGACGTGGCGCTGCACGACCTCGCGGCGCGGCGGCGCGGGCAGACGCTGCACGGGTTCCTGGGATCGACGACGGACGTGGTGCGGACGGATGTGACGCTGTCGGTCGGTGATGCGGACGCGCTGGCCGACGCCGGGAAGGCACGCGTCGCGGACGGGTTCGACGTACTCAAGATCAAGGTCGGCACCGACGCGGCCGGCGACATCGAGCGCGTCCGCCGGGTCCGGGACGCGATCGGACCCGGGCCGCGACTGCGCCTGGACGCCAACCAGGGCTGGACGCGGCGCGACGCCGTCACGGTGATCCGGGCGATCGAGGACTGCGACATCGAGCTTGTGGAGCAGCCTGTCGCGGCGGCCGACCTCGAGGGGATGGCCTGGGTGACGGACCGGGTCAACACGCCGATCCTCGCCGACGAGTCCGTGTACGGCGTCCGCGACCTGGTGGCGGTGATCCGGCACGGCGCGGCCGACCTGGTGAACGTGAAGCTCGCGAAATGCGCCGGGCTGGCCACGGCGCGGACACTTCTCGAACTCGCCCGCGAGCACGGGCTCGGCGCAATCGTCGGCTGCATGATGGAGAGCCACGTCGGCGTCGGCGCGGCCGCCGCGCTGGTCTCGGCGTACCCGACGACGGCGGTCAACGACCTCGACGCCGCCTGGTGGCTCCGCGAGGCGCCCGTGACCGGCGGGATCCGGTACGACGGCTCGCTGATCCACCTGCCTTCTGCTCCGGGACTGGGCGTGACAGGCTTGACGGTATGAAGTTAGCCGCCGCCAAGGTCCCGATCAGTACGGTCTGGACTTCCCCGGACGCGCCGCGCGACATCGACGCGCCGGCCACCGCCGCCCAACCCGACGTGGCCGCGTGGGCCAAGTCGATGGACACCGAGACCCGGCTCGGCCTGCACGGCCGGACCCTCACCCAGCTGCTGTTCGCCGAGCCCGTTCTGGTGCGCTCGGAGCGGGACGGCTGGTCCGAGGTTCTCGCACCGTGGCAACCGTCGTCTCAGGACGAGCTCGGGTACCCCGGTTGGGTTCCGTCGAGTCACTTGGGCGAGTTGCCGCAGAGCGCGTCTGATCCGGTCGCCATCGCCGTACCGACGGCCTCGTTGCTGGCCGAGCCTGGTGGCAGGGCGGTGTTGGAGCTGTCGTTCGGGACGCTGCTGGCCTCTGACGAGCACGCTGACGGGTATACGCGGGTGGCGACGCCCGACGGCGGGTCGGGCTGGCTGGCGGACGCCGTACTGCGGTCCGTGTCCGAGCCGTCCGATGCCGAGGAGCGGCTGCGTCTCGGCGAGCAGTTCCTCGGGCTGGAGTACCTGTGGGGCGGTACGTCGGCGTACGGGCTGGACTGCTCCGGGCTGATCCACACCGTGAGCCGGGTGCTCGGGCTGCGGACACCGCGGGACGCCCACGATCAGGCGGACACACTGCCGAATATCCCGATCGACGACGCCCGGCCCGGTGACCTGTACTTCTTCGCACGCCCCGGCAAACCGGTGCACCACGTCGGCTTCGTCTCCCCCGCCGGCATGCTGCACGCCTCCGAAACCGGCAAACGCCTGGAAAACGAGCCCCTCACCACCGACCGCCGAGCAACCCTGCTCACCGCCGCCCGCTTCTGAACGCACAAGAATCGCCCCGGACCGCGACTGCGCGGTCCGGGGCGATCCACTTGTTCAGGACTCTTTGCGGTGCAGCTCCGGCTCGGGGGCCTCGAGCTCGTCGGCCGGGGTGTCCGGCGGCATCGTGCGGGACTTGCGCAGGCTGAGGATCGTCGTGATGCCGAGCGTCACGATGATGAAGCCGAGCGAGAACCAGATCGGGATCTCGGGCGCCCACTCGATGTGGTGACCGCCGTTGATGAACGGCAGCTCGTTCACGTGCATCGCGTGCAGCACCAGCTTCACGCCGATGAACGCGAGCACCACCGACAGGCCGAGAGACAGGTACACCAGGCGGCGGAGCAGGTCACCGAGCAGGAAGTACAGCTGCCGCAGACCCATCAGCGCGAACACGTTCGCGGTGAAGACCAGGAACGGCTCCTGCGTCAGGCCGTAGATCGCCGGGATCGAGTCGAGCGCGAACAGCAGGTCGGTGGTGCCGAGCGCGATGATCACGATCGCCATCGGGGTGACGAACCGGCTGCCGTTCTTCTTCACGGTCAGCTTCACGCCGTTGTACTCGTCGGTGGCCCGCAGCCGGCGCTTCGCGAACCGGATGACCGCGTTCTCCTTGAAGTCCTCGTCGTCGTTCTCGCCCTGCTTGGCGAGGTGGATCGCGGTGTAGACCAGGAACGCGCCGAAGATGTAGAAGATCCACGAGAACTGGTTGATCGCGGCCGCGCCGACGGCGATGAAGATGCCGCGGAACACCAGCGCCAGGATGATGCCGACCAGCAGGGCGGTCTGCTGGTACTTCCTCGGGACGCCGAACCTGGACATGATGATCAAGAAGATGAACAGGTTGTCGACGCTCAGGCTGTACTCGGTGAGCCAGCCGGCGAAGAACTCCCCGGCGTACTGCCCGCCGGAGAACCACCAGACCCCGAGGCCGAAGACGACCGCGAGTCCGACGTAGAACGCGATCGCGGTGGCCGATTCGCGGGTGCTCGGCTCGTGCGGGCGGCGGCCGATGACGAAGACGTCGAAGGCCAGCAGCGCCAGCAGGATGCCGACGGTGATGTACCAGACATAGTCAGCTACGTGCACAGAATCCTCCGGAGCTCAGACGAAAAATCGACTCCGAAGGTCTCTTCCGCGTCACACCGGGTGATCGTCATGATCGGTGTGACGCCGAGGGCACCGGGTTCGGGACGAGCCCTGACCGTGATGACGATGCCGCCGCAAAAGGAATACTCCCCTTCTCAAGGACCATTCTGACGGCTGGATGTCCAAGTCTCCAAATCCAGGACGCCGTGTCCGCCTGTCGAAATCGTCACAGCCCCGTCAGGGAATAGTTGCAGCCCGTGACCCATTCACGGCCGATCAGTCACCGGTCGTGGGTCGTTGCCGCCTCGGCAGCTTGGCCACCACGGTGTCGTACGACGCGTCGATCAGCTCCAGCACCTCGTCGTCCGGGACAGAACTACGCTGCTCGGCATGGGTTCTGTTGTGGTGGCTGCTGTGCAGGTTGGGGCTGAGCTGTTCGACACGGCCGCGACCGTCGTGAAGGCGGAGCGGTGGATTCGGGAGGCCGCGGCGGGTGGGGCGCGGCTGGTGGTGCTGCCGGAGGCGTTGCTCGGTGGCTATCCGAAGGGGTACGACTTCGGGATCACCGTAGGATCGCGGTCACCGGAAGGCCGCGAGCTGTTCCGCCGGTACCGGGAGGCCGCCGTCGAGCTGGACGGGCCGGAGATCACGCGGCTGGCCGAGCTCGCGGCGGAGCTCGACGTCCACCTCGTCGCCGGCGTGATCGAACGGGACGGCGGGACGCTGTACTGCACCGCGGTGTTCGTCGACCCGCGCGACGGGCTGGTCGCCCACCACCGCAAACTGATGCCGACCGCGGCCGAACGGTACCTGTGGGGCCAGGGCGACGGCTCGACGATGCCCGCGGTCCGGACGGACCTCGGGGTGCTGGGCGCCGCGATCTGCTGGGAGAACTACATGCCGCTGTTCCGGCAGTCCATGTACGCCAAGGGCGTGCAGATCTGGTGCGCGCCGACCGTCGACGACCGGGAGCAGTGGCAGGCGACGATGCGGCACATCGCGCTCGAAGGCCGCTGCTTCGTGATCAGCGCGAACCAATACCTGGCCCAAGGCGACACGGTGCTGATCAATGGCGGCAGCACGATCGTCTCCCCGCTGGGCGAGATCCTCGCCGGACCGTTGCGCGCCGGCGAGGGCGTCCTGCTCGCGGAGCTCGACCTCGCCGAGCTCGATCGCGGGTACTTCGACTTCGACTCGGTCGGTCATTACGCCCGGCCGGACATCTTCACCCTGACCGTGGACGAGTCGCCCCACGAGACCGTCGTACGCCGGAGCTGAGGCTACTTCGCGCCCGCGTTGGTCATCTGGCGGAGTTCCTTCTTCAGTTCGGAGATCTCGTCGCGGTAGCGGGCGGCGACCTCGAACTGGAGCTCGGCGGCGGCGTTGTGCATCTGGTCGGTGAGCTGCTGGATCAGGTCGGCCAGGTCGGACGACGGGAGGCCGCCGGCCAGTTCCTTGGCCTTCTCGCCGGCCTTGTCACCAGCACGGCCCTTGCCCCCGCCCGGGACCGGTGCCTTGCCGCGCGACTGGGTGCGGCCGGAGCCGAGCAGCTCGGCGGTGTCGGCGTCCTCGCGGGCCAGCATGTCGGTGATGTCGGCGATCTTCTTCCGCAGCGGCTGCGGGTCGACCCCGTTCGCCTCGTTGTAGGCGATCTGTTTCGCGCGGCGGCGGTTGGTCTCGTCGATCGCCTGCTCCATCGACGGGGTGATCTTGTCGGCGTACATGAACACCTGGCCGGACACGTTCCGCGCGGCGCGGCCGATGGTCTGGATCAGCGACCGGCCCGACCGCAGGAAGCCTTCCTTGTCGGCGTCCAGAATCGCGACCAGCGACACCTCGGGCAGGTCCAGGCCCTCACGGAGCAGGTTGATGCCGACGAGAACGTCGTACTCCCCCATCCGGAGCTCGCGGAGCAGCTCGACCCGGCGGAGCGTGTCGACCTCGCTGTGCAGGTACCTGGTCCGGATCCCCATCTCGAGCAGGTAGTCGGTCAGGTCCTCGGACATCTTCTTGGTGAGCGTCGTGACCAGGACCCGCTCGTCGCGCTCGACCCGGAGCCGGATCTCGTGGATCAGGTCGTCGATCTGGCCCTTGGTCGGCTTCACGATCACCTCGGGGTCGACCAGACCGGTCGGCCGGATGAGCTGCTCGACGTACCCGTCGGACTTGTCCTGCTCGTACTGCCCCGGGGTCGCGGACAGGTACACCGTCTGGCCGATCCGCTCCAGGAACTCCTCCCAGCGCAGCGGCCGGTTGTCCATCGCCGAGGGCAGCCGGAACCCGTGCTCGACCAGGGTCCGCTTCCGGGACATGTCCCCCTCGTACATCCCGCCGATCTGCGGGACGGTCACGTGCGACTCGTCGATGACCAGCACGAAGTCCTCGGGGAAGTAGTCCAGCAGGCAGTGCGGCGCCGTACCGGCCTCGCGGCCGTCGGTGTGCCGGGAGTAGTTCTCGATCCCGGAGCAGGTCCCGATCTGCCGCATCATCTCGATGTCGTACGTCGTCCGCATCCGCAGCCGCTGCGCCTCCAGCAACTGCCCGCCGCGCTCGAGCTCGGCCAGCCGCTCCTCCAGCTCGGCCTCGATCGACGTGATCGCACGCTCCATCCGCTCCGGAGCGGTCACGTAGTGCGTGGCCGCGCCGATGTAGACCTCGTCCTCCTCGCTGAGCACCTCGCCGGTCAGCGGGTGCAGCGTCATCACACGCTCGATCTCGTCGCCGAAGAACTCCACCCGGACGGCGAGCTCCTGGTACACCGGGAAGACCTCGAGCGTGTCGCCGCGAACCCGGAAGGTGCCGCGGGTCCCGGCCAGGTCGTTGCGCGCGTACTGCACGCCGACGAGCTTCCGGAGCAGCCCGTCGCGGTCCATCTCGGTGCCGACCTTCACGTGGATCATGCGGTTCAGGTACTCGTCGGCAGAGCCCAGGCCGTAGATGCAGGAGACGGTCGCGACCACGATCACGTCGCGGCGGGTGAGCAGCGACCAGGTCGCCGAGTGCCGCAGCCGCTCGACCTCCTCGTTGATCGAGGAGTCCTTCTCGATATAGGTGTCCGTCTGCGGGACGTACGCCTCGGGCTGGTAGTAGTCGTAGTACGACACGAAGTACTCGACGGCGTTGTGCGGGAAGAACTGCCGCAGCTCGTTCGCGAACTGGGCGGCGAGCGTCTTGTTCGGCTGCAGGATCAGCATCGGGCGCTGCACCCGCTCGGCCAGCCAGGCGACGGTCGCGGTCTTACCCGTACCGGTCGCGCCCAGCAGTACGACGTCCTGCTCGCCGGCGTTGATGCGCCGTTCCAGGTCCGCGATCGCGGCCGGCTGGTCACCCGCCGGCTCGAAGTCCGATGTCACCTTCAGCGGGGCGACCATACGCTGGAGATCCGAGACCTGTCTCATGCCCTCCACCGTACGGCCGCCCGCCGACAGTTTCTAAAACCGCAGGTCAGAAGCTTTTCACGACGCTGTTGTTCATGTAGATCAGCTCGTTCACGCGGCGCGCGTAGACGCGGGTCTCGAGGGCCGCGTCGGTCGCCGTAGTGCGGTCGAACTGGTCCTGGTAGGCGGTGACGAAGCCCTGCATCGCGACCTTCTTGCCGTTCTTCGCGACCCAGGCGCCGGTGTAGGACACCGCGTAGCAGGCCTTGATGTTCGGGTTCGCCGGCTTGCAGGTGGTGCCCTTGCCGATCCGGACGCCCTCCATGCCGTTCGACTCGACGTCGACCAGGTGCTCGGCGAAGCCCTTCGCGTCGTACAGCTCGGTCTGACGGACCCAGTAGTACCCGTCGATCAGCCCGCGGGCGTTGAACTGCTGCAGGATGTAGTTCTTCCCGCTCCGGGACTTGTCCCAGTCCGGCAGCCAGCCCTTGGACGGCGTGAACCAGATACCCCAGCCGACCTCGACGCCGACGTCGTTCGGCCCCTTGGAGTCGTTCGGGGTTGGTGTCGGCGACGGCGTGTACATCGTGCGGCCGATGCCCGGTGTCTGCTCCGTGGCGGTCGGCGTGTCCTCGTCCTTGCCGTTCACCAGCAGCACGACGCCGACCGCGACCAGCAGCACCGCGACGACCGCGCCGGCCATGATGATCCACGGCGTCCGGTTCGGCTTCGGCGGACGGCTCAGCCGTCCCGGCCCCGGGCCCCAGCCGCCGGCGCCACCACCGCCGAAGCCGCCCTGCTGCGCGGGCGGTCCCTGCGGTCCTTGCTGACCCTGCTGGCCCTGCTGGCCCTGCTGCCCGGTGCCCCAGCCGCCGGGAGCGGGTGCCGGCGGCGGGCCCGGCGGTGGACCGTACTGCTGACTCATAACTGTTCCTCGCAGGTGTTCTGGGGATCCGTCACAGACTGTCGATCACGGACTTCTTCATGGTCGCGGCGTCCGCCTCGGCCTTCGGGGCGAAGTCGACCCGGGTCCGGAAGTCCAGCGCGGTGACCACGTTGTCCTTGCGCCGGTACGCCTCGACGAAGCCCTTGACCTTGACGTCCTCGCCGTTCACCTTCGCCGTCGAGGTGTAGTCGATCGCGACGCACTCCACCAAGACGTCCTTCGGGCACGGCAGGTTCCGTACGTTGCCGAGCTGCGCGACCTCGTTCTCGATCTCGCCCTCGACGATCCCGAGCAGGTAGGCGTTCGCGGTCACGTTCTGCTTCTGCCGGACCCAGAAGAACGTCCTCGCCTCGGCGTTCGGGGCCGGTGTCACACCCGGCGGGTAGACAGCGACCTGCTTGCCGCTCTTCTCCCAGGTGACCGTGGCCCACCCCTGGGCCGGGACGAGGGTGACGCCGAACCCGACAGCGAGCGCGTTCGGCGGCGGCTGGTACGACGAGACCGGCGCGGTCGGCGTACTGGCCGGCGGACTCGGCGACTGGCCCTGCTCGGCCTTCTTGTCACCGCCGGACAGCGCCACGAGCACGACCGCGACCAGCGCGACCACGAGCAGGCCGGCGCCGATCGGGATCAGCAACGGCGGGACCGAGAACCGCTTCTTCTCCGGCGGCGGGCGCCGCAGCGACGGCGGACCGACCTTGTCGCCCCACGCCGACGACGTCTGCGTCGACGGGCCGGCGCCCGGGCCAGGTCCAGGACCCGGCCCGGGCGTGCCGCTGTCACCCCAGGGGGACGGTGGCGTCACCTCGAGGTTCCACGGCGACGGCGGGAGCTGTTCCTCCCGCTCGTCGGTCTCGTCCGGGTCCGGTCCGGTCTTGTTGACCCAAGGATTGCCGCCGGTCCCCTTGTCGCGCTTTCCGCTCACTGACTCTGCAGCACCGACTTCAGCATGGCCGTGGTGTCCGGATCGAGCGTCGAGAGCTTGTCCTTGCGTCCGTACGCCCTGGCGACGGTGAACACGCCGTCCTCCCGCTCCACCACGGCGACGAACCCGACGACCGCGAGGCTGCCGCTCTGGCTGCTCTGCATGCCGGAGTACGACTGGGTGAGCAGGACCTTGACCGGGGTCTTGTCGTCCGGCCCTGGGGTCGTCGTCTTGACCTGGCCGGTCTTGACCGAGGACAGGCTCTTGGTGTCGGTCTTGAGGACCTGCGGCAGCAGTGCCGCCGCGCTGGTACCGGACACCTTCGCGGCCTGGACCATGAAGACGCCCTCGCCCTGCTTGACCAGAACGACGCCCTTGAACCCGTCGACGCTCTTGCGGATGTACCCCGTCTGCGGCTTCACGTAGACGCCCTCGGCGACCTCGATGCCCTCGTCGCCGCCGTTCGGCTCCGTGGTCGGCTCGTTGGTCGGCGAGGTGGTGGGCTCTCCCGTGGGCTCTTCGGTCGGCTCCGTGGTCGGCGAGTCGGTGGGCTCAGCCGTGGGTTCCTCGGTCGGCTGCGAGGTCGGCGCAGACGTCGGCGTCGGGGTCGGGTCGGCCTGCTCGTCGTCGCCACCCCTGAAGACCAGGGCGAGGACGACACCGATGATCGCCACGACCGCGAACGCACCGCCGGCGATCAGCAGGGTCTTGCTGCTGCCACCACCGCCACTACGCGGCGGCTGGTTCCACTGCTGGCCGCCGTACTGAGGCTGCTGCCCGGGGAAGCCCTGCTGCTGGCCGGGGTACCCCTGCTGCTGACCCGGGTAGCCCTGCTGCGGTTGCTGCTGTGGGTACGGCGCCTGCTGGCCGTACCCAGGCTGCTGCGGCTGCTGCCCGTAACCAGGCTGCTGACCCGGCTGCTGGCCGTAACCGGGCTGCTGGCCCGGCTGGCCCGGCTGCTGGCCATGGCCCGGCTGCTGACCCGGCTGACCGCCGTACGGCGGCTGTCCGCCTTGACCGCCCTGGCCCTGACCGCCGTACGGCGGCTGCTGGTTGCTCATGCCTGCGTCTCCCCAGTCGTCGCTTCGTACCCACTGGCACCCGTGGCCGCTGTCACTCCGCGGGCGGACTTCGGTACGGATCGCACCGAGTTACCGCAGGCCGAGCAGAAGTCGGAGTGCGGCAGCAGCGGCATCTCACAACGCGAGCAGAACGCCAGATCGCCGGACGCGTGGTTGGAACCGCCCCGGGCCGCCGACTCCAGCGCAGCCTCCAGGAGGCCCTTGTGGAGCACGGTCCGGACCCGGATGATCAGCGCGCCGAGCAGCAACAGACCCCAGACGACACCGAGGATCGCGCCGATCGTCGAGCCGCGGCCGCCGACGAAGCCGAGCAGGTAGATCCCCCCCTGGAACAGCGCGTTCACCACCATCGCCTGCAGCAGGGCGCCGACCCAGCGCGGCGTGAAACCGTCGTACTTCTCGCCGAGGCCGGAGAACTCCGCACCCGCGAGACCGGTCGCCGAGCCGTACACCAGCGGCTTGATGAAGCCGTGCAGCACGACGATCGAGATCCAGGTCCCGGCACTGCTGCCCGGACCGGCGAAGCCGCCGCTGATCCAGCCCCAGTGCAGCACCAGCGTCTCGAAGCACGCGTAGCCGACACCGGCCACCACACCGAACGTGAAGCCGTCCATGAGGTCGTCGTACCGGGGCCGCGAGGCGAGGTAGAGCGGGCCGATCTGCCGGATCAGCTCCGACACGACCGGCACCAGCAGCAGCACGATCAGCAGGTCCCGCAGCGACGGTCCGGAGCGGTCCTCGCCGATCGTGGCGATCGACAGCCCGATCTTGTCCGACCAGATCCAGGTGAAGACCGCCGCGAGCACGCCGGTCAGCACGAAGGCCGCGGCGACCACCGGGATCGGCTCGTCCTCCCAGAGGTTCACGTCGTACAAGTAGATGATGTAGACGATCGGGATCGCGAAGGCGGCGATCATGATCGCCACCGGCAGCGCGCCGAGCGCGGCCGTCACCACGGTCAGCAGCAGGGCGATGCCGAGCGCGACCTTGTAGGTGTACGGCTGCTTGCCGGACCCCTGCGGCATGATGGTCGAGACCAGCTTGAACGAGGCCACGGCCTCGTCCGGCCTGGCGGCGTACGCGTTCTTCCGCTCGGAGTCCCCGGTGCGCATGTCGTTGCCACAGTGATGGCAAAAGTGCGACACCTCGGGGACGTCAGAGCTGCAGCGCGGGCAAACCACGCCATCCTCCCAACGTCGGACGTCCGGACCGGCGCGGGGGTGCGCCGACCGTGTCCGGCCCTGTACAGGCGGGCCGAACCGGGACAGATTCTCGTACAGGCGGTCCCGGATGCATCATTTCCCGCGCAAGGGTCACCTTTTCGTGTCCGGACCGTGGCCTTGGCGGTCTTTGAGTGTGGCCCACACCTCGTCCACTCGGCGATCCAGGTCGGCCAGGCTGCCCGCGTTGCCGACCACAACATCCGCTACCGCGAGCCGCTCGTCCCGGGACGCCTGGCTCGCGATCCGCCGTTTCGCTTCCTCGTCAGGCATTCCGCGCTGTGTCGTCAGCCGCTCGACCTGGACGTCGACCGGTACGTCGACCACCAGTACCAGGTCGAACTTGTCCGCCTGACCGGTCTCGACCAGCAGCGGGATGTCGTGCACCACGATCGCGTCCGCCGCCGCGCCGGCCTCGATCTCGGCCGCCCGCGCCCGGACCCGGGGGTGGATGATCGCCTCCAGCTTCTTCCGGGCGGTCTCGTCGCCGAACACGATCTTCCCGAGCGCCGGCCGGTCCAGCTCACCGTCGGCGGTCAGTACGCCGGGGCCGAACGCCGCGACCACCTCGGCGAGACCGTCGGTCCCCCGCGCGACCACCTCCCGCGCGAGTACGTCGGAGTCGATCACGACGGCGCCCCGCGCGGCCAGTCGCGACGACACCGCACTCTTCCCCGCACCGATCCCGCCGGTCAGTCCCACTCTCAGGCCCACTCTCAGCACCGTCGCAGCCTACCGACCCTGTTCGGGCGGCGGTTGAGCCGTCCGGGCCGGACAATCGAAGGAGCAGGCTACCGAGGGGGCACGGCGTGGAGATCCGGCTGCTGGGACCGGTTGAGGTGATTCGTGACGGCGAGCCCGTCGCGCGCCTGACCGGGCGGCCCCGGACCCTGCTGGCGGTGCTCGCGCTCGCGGCGCCGGAGCCGGTCACCGTGGACGCCATCGGCCGCCGGGTCTGGGGCGCCGATCCACCGGCGAACCTGCGCCCGAGCGTGCAGTCGCTGGTGTTCCGGCTGCGTCGGCTGCTCGGCTCGGAGGCAACCATCGAGTGCATCGGCAGCAGTTATGCGCTGCGAATCGCCCCCGGACAAGTGGATGCGTCCCGGTTCGGACAGCTGACCGAGGCTGCCGGCCGCTTGGACGACCCCGGCGAGCAGCGGGACCGGCTCACGGCAGCTCTCGCGCTGTGGCGCGGCGAGCCGTTCGGTGGGGTCGACTCGGAATGGCTCCACCAACTCCAGGCGCCTCGGCTGACCGAGACGTACCTGTCTGCCATCGAGCGGCGGCTCGACCTCGATCTCGCCGCAGGGAAACACGAGCAGGCGTTGCCGGAGCTACGGGAGCTTGCAGCGGCCTATCCGCTCCGGGAGTCCCTCTGGCTGCGGCTGCTGACCGTGCTCGCCAAGTGCGGCCGTCCGGCGGATGCGTTGACGCAGTACGAAGAACTGCGTCAACGGCTCGCTGACGAGCTAGGGACCGATCCTGATGAGCAACTGCGGGCCCTGCACGCTCAGCTGCTGGCGGCGACACAGTCCCGGCCGCTGGCACCTGCGCGGACCCCGATGACGCCTCGCCAGCTCCCGCCGGCTCCAGGGGGCTTCACGGGCCGGGCGGCGACCCTGGCTGAACTCGACCGTCTGAGCTCAGCTCCGCGGGCGTCTGGCGCTCCGGCGATCATCGCCGTGCACGGCCCAGGCGGAGTGGGTAAGACCGCGCTGGCTCTGCACTGGGCGCACCAGGCAGCGGACCGGTTCCCGGACGGCCAGCTGTACCTGAACCTGCAGGGCTACGGGCCCGACCGGCCATTGGACCCGGACACCGCGCTGGATCTGCTGCTGCGCGGTCTGGGCCTGTCCGGTGCTCAGATCCCGGACGGCCGGCAGACACGGGCAGCCCTCCTACGGAGCGTCCTGGCCGGACGCGAGGTGCTCGTCGTACTGGACAACGCCCGGGACGCCGACCAGGTGCGGCCACTGATCCCAGGGTCGTCCGGTCTGGTGCTGGTGACCAGCCGCAGTCAGCTCAGGTCGCTCGCAGCCCGGGAAGGTGCGCACCGCGTGCCGCTGGAGCCGTTCAGTGCGGACGACGCGGCGGCGTACCTCACGCGGATCCTCGCCGCCCACGACGTCAGCCACGACACGGCGGAGCTGGCCGAGCTCACGCGACTGTGCGGCAACCTGCCGTTGGCACTGGCGATCGCCGCGGAGCGCCTGACCCGGGAGCCGGCAGGGAGCGTACGGGCGCTGTCCGCCGAGCTCGAGCAGCATCCGGACCGGCTGGCGCTGCTGGACGTCGGTGAGGACGCCGACGGCGCGCTAAGGGCAGTCTTCGGCTGGTCGTACGACGTACTCGACGCGCAACCGGCCCGCGTTTTTCGCCTACTCGGACTGCTCCCGGGTCCAGACACGAGTCTGGAGGCAGTCAGCGCGCTGCTCGCCGTACCGCCTGAGGAGACGCGCCGGTCGCTCGGTCAGCTCGTCGGCGCGCATCTGCTCGAGCAGCCCGGAGACAGGTACCAGCTGCACGATCTGCTGGCTGAGTACTCGGTCCGGCTCGTGCAGGAGCTCGAGGACGCGGCGGAGAGCGATGCCGCGCAGACACGGTTGCTGGACTGGTACGCGCACTCGGCGCTGAACGGCAAGGTCGCACTGGAGAAGTCGGAACCGCTCCTGGACTTCGGTCGGCCGGCGGCGGGTGTCGAGCCGATGGTCTTCGACACTGCTCGGCAGGCCGTTGAGTGGTTCACCGACGAGCGGCAAGGGCTGGTCGCCGCGGTGCGCACCGCGGTCGAGCAGGGGCACGACCGGGCGGCGTACCGGCTCGCGCATGCGCTCTGGCCGTACCTCATGTACCTGCGCGCTCTCGACGACCTGTTCGAGATCCAGTGCCTGGCGCTCGACGCTGCTCGCCGTACGGGCGACGGCGATGCCGAGGCGGTGACGGCCCATGCTGTCGGTCGCGCGTACCTGTTCCGGTCCGATCTGGACCGGGCGTGCAAGCACCTGGACGAGGCGCTCCGGTTGTTCGAGTTGCTCGGCAACGACCACGGCCGGGGGTCGGCATTGACCGACCTGGGCCGGCTGTACCGCCGTTGGGGTGACACCGACGCGTCCGTTCGCCATCACCGTGCGGCGATCGAGGTTCTCGAGCCGTTGAACGACCCAGCCGGTGTCGCGCGCAACCACGCGAACGTCGCCGAGACCTTCCTCCTCGCCGGCCGCTACCTGGAAGCCGTCGAGGCAGCACGCGAGTCGGTCGAGCTCAACCGGGTCGCAGGCGAGCGACGCGCCGAGGCCTTCGCTCTCAACACTCTGGCCACCGCATTGATCGGGAGCCGCGATCACGACGCCGTCCGGATCGCGACGGAAGCGCTCGAGCTCAGCCGGGATCTCGGCGACCGCTGGTCGGAGGTCTGCGCACTGACCCACCTGGGCGAGGCCTTGGACCTTCGCGACGACGCTGCGGGCGCTCGCCGGCACTGGCAACTCGCCCTCGACGTCCTCGACGAGACCGGAATGCCCGGCTCGGACACGCTGAACCGCGCGACGCTGACCGAACTGCTCGCCTGAACGCACGAGACCCCCGCACCGGAGTGCGGGGGTCTCGGTTACTGCTACCTACCGGGTCAGGATCAGCCCTGGCCGGTCAGCTTCTCGCGGAGCGCCTGCAGTGCCTCGTCGGAAGCGAGCGCACCCTCGACGGGAGCGTCGTCCTTCGGGGCAGCCGCGGAGGAGTACGTCGACGCCTCGCCGGCCTCGACGTCCGCCGTCTTGGCGTCCTCGATCTGCTTCTTGTGAGCCTCCCAGCGCGTGTGGGCCTCGGCGTACTGCCGCTCCCACTCCTCGCGCTGAGCGTCGAAGCCCTCGAGCCACTCGCCCGTCTCCGGGTCGAAGCCCTCCGGGTAGATGTAGTTGCCCTGGTCGTCGTACGTCGCCGTCATGCCGTAGAGCGTCGGGTCGAAGTCGTCCGAGACCGGGTCCACACCCTCGTTGGCCTGCTTGAGCGACAGCGAGATCCGGCGCCGCTCCAGGTCGATGTCGATGATCTTGACCATGACGTCGTCGTTGACCTGGACGACCTGCTCCGGGATCTCGACGTGCCGCTCGGCCAGCTCGGAGATGTGCACCAGACCCTCGATGCCCTCCTCCACGCGGACGAACGCACCGAACGGAACCAGCTTGGTGACCTTGCCGGGCACGATCTGGCCCATCTGGTGGGTCCGGGCGAACTGCTGCCACGGGTCTTCCTGGGTCGCCTTCAGCGACAGCGAGACGCGCTCGCGGTCCATGTCGACGTCCAGCACCTCGACGGTGACCTCCTGGCCGACCTCGACGACCTCGGTCGGGTGGTCGATGTGCTTCCAGGACAGCTCCGAGACGTGCACCAGACCGTCGACGCCGCCGAGGTCCACGAACGCACCGAAGTTGACGATCGAGGAGACGACACCCTTGCGGATCTGGCCCTTCTGCAGCTGGGTGAGGAAGTTCATCCGCACCTCGGACTGCGTCTGCTCCAGCCACGCCCGGCGGGACAGGACCACGTTGTTGCGGTTCTTGTCCAGCTCGATGATCTTGGCCTCGATCTCCTGGCCGACGTACGGCTGGAGGTCGCGGACCCGGCGCATCTCGACGAGCGAGGCCGGCAGGAAGCCACGGAGGCCGATGTCCAGGATGAGACCACCCTTGACGACCTCGATGACGGTGCCGGTGACGACGCCGTCCTCTTCCTTGATCTTCTCGATCGTGCCCCACGCCTTCTCGTACTGAGCGCGCTTCTTGGACAGGATCAGGCGGCCTTCCTTGTCCTCCTTCTGGAGAACCAGGGCCTCGACGTGATCGCCGACGTTGACGACCTCGTTCGGGTCGACGTCGTGCTTGATCGACAGCTCGCGGGACGGAATCACGCCTTCGGTCTTGTAACCGATGTCGAGCAGGACCTCGTCCCGGTCGACCTTGACGATGGTGCCCTCGACGATGTCGCCGTCGTTGAAGTACTTGATGGTCTGATCGATCGCCGCGAGGAAGTCTTCCTCCGACCCGATGTCATTGACCGCTACCTGCGGGGTGTTGCGCACTGCGGGGTCGAGGGGAGCCTCGATGCTGGCCGTCATGTGGTGGGTTGCTCCGTGGACTGGTGGTGTTGTGCGGTCGCGTCATGAACCGTTGGATCGCACCAAACCGCGGGATTGCCAGAAGACGACAGATTCACCACCGAGCTGCTGCGAGTCACGAGCCTGCTCCGTCCGAGGTCGCGCGGGCCCATAGCGCATCTCACAGAATACCGGTCTTGACTGAGGCAGCACAACCTGGGGCACCCGGCGTCACCGGGCGCCCGCCGAGGTCTCCCGACGTGCCATTGATCTCAATGTACGACGTCCAGTGCCGGACGGCCCCCAGCGAGCGTGCCCGTGTCCGCCATGCGGGAGACCAGGCGGTGCGCGGCCGCCGCGACCTCGTGCTCGGCCGCCCGCTGGGCGAGGTCCAGCAGCGCCCAGAGATCGGCCGCTCGACCCCGGTCCACCAGCCGCTCCCCCAGGCCCATCCCCCGGAGCGCGTCCAGCACCGCCCCGGCCAGGACCTGGTCCTCCGAGAAGCGCAGCAGGTTGCCCAGATCGGCGTACGGCGATCCCACGTGGGAGAACTCCCAGTCGATGAGCCCGGTGATCCGCGCCGTCTCCGGGTCGACCAGCAGGTTCTTCGGGTTGAAGTCGCTGTGCACGAGGCAGAACCGGGACACGCCGTCCGCCAGCAGGTCCTCCGCCTCGTCGATGACGGCGGCGAACCCTTCACCCAGGTCCAGCTTCAGCCCGGCGACGTACTCCGCCAGGTCACCCGAACCGAACGGCTCGACCGTCAGCTCCCCGTCCCGGAACATGCCGGCCTTCAGGAACGGCATCCCGCTCAGCCGCGCCAGCAACTCCCCCAGTTGCGTCCCGACCCGATGCCGCTGCTCGTCCGCCGCCGACTCGAGGAAGATCTCCAGGTTGATCCCGGGCAACCGCTCGGTCAGCAGGTACGGCGGGTCGTCGTAGGAGCCGTCGCGCTTGAGATCCAGCACCCGCGGCACCGGCAGCAGTCCGCGCACCAGCTCGAGCAGCGCGGCGTCGACAGCGGCCCGCTCCGGGTCCCGCGCGTAGAACTTGATCACCGCGTCCTCGTCGCCGGCGCTCACCGCGAAGGTCTGCCCGCCGTACCCGCCGGTCAGCGGGACGGCACTGGCCGCGAAATCACTCATGGCCAGATCCTGCCGCATCCCGTCGACTAATCGGCTTGAAGTTGACGTAGCGGCAACATCTAGCGTCGGGGACGTCGCCGAAAGGACGACGGAAAGGAGCAGTTCGATGGCGTGGTCGATCGCGCAGGTGGCCCGGTCCTCCGGTGTCACGTCACGCACGCTCCGGCACTACCACTCCATCGGTCTGCTGGTGCCGGCCCGGGTCGCGCCCAACGGCCGGCGGTACTACGAGCAGGAGCAGCTGTTGCGGTTGCAGCAGATCCTCCTGCTCCGGGACCTCGGGCTGAGTCTGGACGTGGTGGGCGAGGTGATCGCGCACCGGGACGAGCAGGACGCGATCAAGGTGCTCGCCAAGCACAAGGAGTGGCTGGTCAAGGAGCAGCTGCGCCTGGGCCGGCTGGTGCAGACCGTCGACGCGACCATCGACAACCTGAAGAGAGGAGGAGAGATGTCACCGGAGAAGGTCTTCGAAGGATTCGAGCGCAACCCGTACGAGGCCGAGGCGCGTGAGCGCTGGGGCGACGAAGCAGTGGACGCCAGCTACCAACGGATGCGCGGCTGGACCGAGGCGGACGCCGAGAAGGCCCGGACCGGCTATGTGCGGGTCCACGAAGGGCTGGCCGCACTGAAAGCGGAAGGGGTCGCAGTGACCGAGCTGAGTGTGCAGGAGCTGATCCAGCTGCACTACGAGGTCACCTGTCTGTTCTGGACGCCGACACGTGAGGCGTACAAGGGACTCGGGCAGATGTACGTCGACGACGAGCGGTTCCGGCAGAACATCGGCAGCGGCGACGACGCACTGGTCGAGTACCTGCGCGACGCCATGACCGTCTACGCCGACACCAAGCTGGACGGCTGACCCAGGACCTCGGAGGCTGCAGACTCCGGGGTCCCCTAGTCTTGGCCGGTGGTTGAACCGCGGAGGGTTGAGCTGACGGAAGCTCAGACGTCACGTGCGAGCCGTACGTATTGGGACTCGGCCGCTGCGGAGTACCTGGCTGAGCACGGTGACTTCCTTGGAGACGACCGGTTCATCTGGTGTCCGGAGGGTGTCGACGAGGAGGCGGCCCAGCTGCTCGGGCCGGTGCGCGGCAAGCGGATCCTCGAGGTCGGCTGCGGTGCGGCCCAGTGCTCGCGCTGGCTCGCCGGGCAGGGCGCGGACGTGGTTGCCTTCGACATCTCGATCGAGCAGCTCCGGATCGCTCACGAGCTCGACGTACGCACCGGCACGGCGGTCCGCACAGTGGCCGCTGACGCCGTCGCACTCCCCTACCGCGACAGCACCTTCGATATCGCCTGCTCGGCCTTCGGAGCGCTCCCGTTCGTGGCCGACGCCGGTACGTCGTTCCGCGAGATCGCGCGCACCCTGAGGCCCGGGGGTCTGCTGGTGTTCTCAGTGACGCACCCGTTCCGCTGGACGATGCCCGACGACCCGTCGGCCGCCGGGCTGCGGATCACCCACTCCTACTTCGACCGGACGCCGTACGTCGAGGTCGACGCGTCCGGTACGCCGGTCTACGCCGAGCACCACCGCACGACCGGGGACTGGATCCGGGAGCTGACCGGCGCCGGGTTCGTCGTCGACGACCTGCTCGAACCGGAATGGCCGGCCGGGCACCAGCTCGTCTGGGGCGGCTGGGGACCCGAGCGCGGTCCTCTCGTCCCCGGAACCGCCATCTGGACCGCCCACAAAGGCCACAAAGGACAGCCCGCATGACCCGATTCCCCGCGGTGGACGGACTGCGAGTGATTGCCGCACTCGCCGTCGTGGTGTCACAGGTCGGCCTGCACGCGCAGGCGCCGTTCGCCGGGGTTGTGTCCCGGCTGGACGTCGGCTGGGCGATCTTCTGCGCGGTGTCCGGATTCCTGCTCTACCGGCCGCACGTCCTGGCGTGGTTCTCCGGGACCCTGCCGCCGCTCACCCTCCCGTACCTGCGCAACCGTGCACTGCGCATTCTCCCGGCGCTGCTGGTCGTCGTCGTGCTGTCGATCGTCCTCATCCCGGACCCGGCGACCACCTACCTCCGCTGGGCAGTCCTGACGCCCCTCCCGTTCTACTTGCTCCTGCCCGGTCTGGGGCGGTTGCTGACCGGGTACGAGCGTCCTACTCGCCGGAGTGTCCGATGGCGGCTCCTGGTTCTGGTCGCGTTGACCGCACTCGGACCGGTGTGGATGGCCGCGGTCATGGCAACCGGTCACCCGGGTGCGGGGCTCTGGCTGCCCGGGTACCTCGGCTGGTTCGCCGTGGGCATGGGTATGGCGCTCTGGCAGGTCGCCCGCGCCACAGGTCGGCTCGGCCCGTCAACGCTCGACACGCTGACCAGAGTCCCCGGCACGCTGTGGGGAATCGCCGCAGCACTCCTGCTGATCACCGCAACCCCAATCGCCGGTCCGTACGACCACACCACCCCCACTGCGGCGCAGGCCCTCATCAAGAGCCTGCTCTACACAGTGGTCGTCGCCTGCGTGCTCTTCCCGGTCCTGACGCCCACAGCCGGGACAGTCCGCGTACTGGGTGGTCGACCGGCGCAGCTCGCCGCGCAGTTGTCGTACGGCGTCGTGGCGTACCAGTTCGTCGTACTAGGACTCATCGACGGTCCGTTCGCCGTACAACTGCCCGTGACGCTGCTGGCCTCTGTCGTCCTGGCCGCAGTCAGCTACCGCCTGGTCGAACGTCCTGTGCTGAAGAACGCGGCGGTGGCCAAGACCGAGAGCAACGCGACCAGCCCGAGCAGCAGCCCGGCGCGGTAGGTCCTGTCCGGCAGGAAACTTGCCGTGACCACCTGCTCCGGTCCGGCCGGCAGGACCCAGCCCTGCTGCCAGCCGCCGATGCGGATCGGCGTGAGCTTCTGTCCGCTGCCGTCGTACGCTTCCCAGCCCTCGTTGTAGTTCTGCGCGACTGCCAGCACTGACTGCTCGTCCGCACCCGGCACCTCGACTGTCAGCTCGGTCGGGTTCGGACGCCAGACGTCCACGCCCTGCACCGGCGTCACCGACACGTCCCCGAAGCCCGCCTTCGCCAGCGTCGCCTCGATCGGCACCAGCCCGCCGTTCGTCTGCACCTCCACCCGGTGGAGCCCGGACCGCAGCGGGAAGGCCGACATCTGGCCGCACAGGCTGAACGTCACGTGGCGCCGCTGCAGCAGGTCACGCATGGTCGCCGCGACCTGTGTCCGGGCGGGTACGCCGTCGACGCGGACCGTCGGCCCGTTGCCGCAGTACACCGGAGCGCGGCGCTGCGGAGCGACGGCCTTGCGCAGTTCGTCCGCGCCGAGCACCTCGACCTCGGTCACGCCGACCGGACTGGTCCGCGCGTCCTGCAGCGGCTTCGTCGCGGTGAAATCGATCCTGACGGTCTGCGCGTGCCGCGGCGAGAACCGGACATACCCGCCGGCGTCGACCGTCGCGGGCAGCGGCGCGCCGCCGTCGAAGTGCAGCACGACCTCTGCCGGCCGGGACCCGTTCAGGTACGCCTGGAACCGCAGCCCTTTCACGTCCCTTGCTACAGGCAACTTCAGGGTCAGGCTCGGCGTCGGGTCGTCCGGCGCCGCCAGCCAGCCGGTACCGAGATCGCGGTCGACCGCGGCGTCCGGCCGTCCCTCCGGCGCAGCAACGGCCCGCGACGACGCCGTGGCAGCGATCGCTCCCGGCACCGACAGCAGCCGTTCGAGAGCCTCGCCGTCCTGCGGCAAGGCCGTCCCTCGCAGCTGGTACGTCGCGGCCTGCGGGAGCTGCACGCTGCGGGACAGGCCGTTCGGTTCGGCGGAGTCCATCTCCTGGTCCTGGCTGCACAGGGCCCGGGCGCCAACGTGCAGACACGCGGACCGGCCGATCTGCGCGTTCCGCAACACCACTGCGCTCGGCTGCCCATCGGTCGGCTGGCTCTCGGTAGCGATCAGCGGCAGGCCGTCGAGCTTCCCGTTGGCGTCTGCCCGCAGTACCGCAGCGCCCTGGCCACCGAGCGCCGCCACCACGGTCGGTACGTCGTCAGCGGTGCCACCGACCGCCACGAGCCGGGACCGCGGGATCAGCCGCCCCGGTGTGGTCGCTCCGACGTCGTAGATCTCCACGCTCGGGTACGGCAGGACGGACTGTCCGGGCGGTCCGAAGTACGCCACGCGTCCGATGCCCGAGTCGGCGAGGCTTTCGTGGATCGCCAGCGACGGCGTGTCCTCCGGTACGTCGTTGCGCACCACGACGTACCGGACGCCGTCGCGGGTCAGCTCCTGACGCAGTGCCGAGTCACCGACGCCGGAGTCGATACGGCTGCGCATGTCGTTGGTCAGTGCGGCCAGCGGGCGGCTCACCAGAGCGGCGAGCGGTTCACTGGAGCCGGGAAGCACCAGCACGCTGCCAGGCGTGGTCTGTTCGTCCAACCAGTTGGCTGCGTCCTCCCAGTGCTGCGGGATCGCAGCGAACGCCCCGTCCGGTCGGGCGAGCACCACAGGCACGGCAGCAGCCACAGCCAGGCAGGTGACCAGAACCGGTACGACGCGGCGGTGGACGCCTTGTGAGACGGATAGGTTCGTCAGGCGACGCAAGTAGTGCGCCGCAGCGAGTGCGAGCGGCACTCCGACCACCGCGCCGGCGACTGGTACCCACCGCACGCTTTGCGGCGCAACGCCGTACCGGAGCAGCATCAGCAGTGGGACCAGCCACCAGATCGACGCCGCGACGACGAAGCCGAGCCAGGCGGCAGTCAGCTTCAGCCTCGCGCGCGCCACGAGCCAGACGGCCGGTACGACGAGAGTCGCGACGCCGGCGATCGGGTTGGCGCCACCGATCAGCGCGAACGCGACAGCCGACCAGCTGACCCGCCACCAACCGGAGCGGGAACCTGGTGAGACAAGGGGCATCAGCACCCACGGGGCCATGGCCAGCGGCCACACCTCGATCGCGAGCCCACCGAACGCCAGTGGCACTACGGCGTACAGCAGTGCGACGGCGAGCCTTGTCCAAGGCACGCCGTACTGCAGGACGTTGCAGAGCTTCCAGATACCGAGGAACGCGACGCACAGGACCAGCGACCACCACAGCCGCTGCGTGACCCAGTCCGGCACCGACAGCGTGTCCAGCAACCAGTGGAACGGCCCCATTGGAAACAGGTAGCCGTAGGCGTCGCTCTGCAGCTGACCGAACGAAGTGTGCGGATCCCAGAGGTGCAGTGCACGCGACAGGAACCCGCCCGGCCCGGCCGTCAGCTCGAGCCGGCGATCCGGAACGATCTGGCCAGGAGCGCGTTGAAAGCACAGAGCGATGAGAGCAAGGCATCCCAGGACGAGCCGTGCCCGCCAGACGACCTGCTCCGAACTCCCTGCCTTCAGCCTCCTCACCGGCGGGACACTAACGGATCCGGCGGCTCCTCGGCGGCTTCGTTGCCGTACCGTGAGGTCCGGCAAATCTCACACGATCCGAGGCAGCGAATGACGTCTGGCACCACTCCGGCCAGTGCACCGAAGGCCAAGCGCCTGGCGTTCCTCCGGCGGGCCACTGTGGTCGCCGTCGCCATGGCGATCATGAACGTGGCCGCCTACGGCTTCACGCTGATCGGCACGCACCGGCTCGTGCCGGAACAGTTCGGCGCCCTCACGGCGTTGCTGGGCCTGCTGCTGATCGGCAACGTCGCCTCACTCGGCCTGCAGGCAGCCGGCGCCCGTCAACTCGCGACACACTCCGGGGCCGGCGCCCAAGCGCTGGCCGACGCGATGCTGAAGGCGGGCACCCGCGCGGCCCTCGGACTGACCGCGGTCTGCCTGGTACTCACGCCGGTGTTCATGTGGCTGCTGCACATCGATTCGGTGGTCTCGATCCTGCTGCTCGCCCCGACGCTCGGCTGCCTGACGGTGATGGGGTCGCAGCTCGGCGTCCTCCAGGGCAGCAAACGCTGGACCGAACTGGCCGCCGTCTACCTGTCCACCGGTGTCGGCCGCCTCGTCCTGGGCGGCGGCGCGCTGCTCGTGCGTCCGTCCCTCGACGCGGCGATGATCGGTCTCGCGCTCGGCGCCGCCGTACCGGTCGTGATCGGCCGCATCGCGCTCCGCGGATCGACCGGTGCGACCAAGAACCAGATCAAGGAAGTACTGCGGGAGACCGTGCACGGCACGCACACGCTGCTGGCGTTCTTCGCGCTCGCGAACGCCGACGTACTGTTCGCCCGCGCGTTGCTCGACGGCACGGACAGCGGGTACTACGCGGCCGGGGTGATCATCGCGAAAGCCTGCCTGTTCCTCCCGCAGTTCGTCATCGTCCTGGTGTTCCCGACCCTCGCACAGTCGCCGGGTGACACCCTGCGGCTGCGCAAGGCGATCGCGGCCGTCGGAGGGCTCGGTGTGTGCACGATCATCGGCACGCTGATCCTTCCCGATCTCGTCGTCGCGATCATCGGCGGCAAGGAGAAGTACGCGCCCCTCGGCCCCTACACCTGGCTGTTCGCGGTCGCCGGCTCCGCGTACGCCGTACTGCAACTGGTCGTGTACGCCGCTATCGCGCAGCAGGAGAAACGCGCCGCGCTGGGGATCTGGCTCGGGCTCGTGGTCCTCGCGGTGGCCGCCGCGATCATCCTCGGCACCGGGACCGCGACCGGCCTGGACGGCGTGAAGGTGCTGGCCGCGATGACCAGCACCTGCGCGCTCCTGCTGTCGGCCGGCCTGGCGGCAGGACTGCGCCGCCAGGCCACCGAGTCACCACAGGCTTGATTTGGCGAAACGCCTGGCGAACGTGTTGGCCAGCACCAGCAACACCAGCCCGATCACCGATCTGAACAACCCGATCGCGGTCGCGTAGCTGAACTGCGGGACCGCCGACGCCAGGCCGATCTTGTAGACGTATGTATCGATCACCTCGGCGGTGTCCAGGTTCAGGTTGTTCTGCATCAGCAGCACCTTCTCGAACCCGACCGACAGGATCGAGCCGATGTTCAGGATCAGCAGGATCACGGCCACCGGCACGATCGCGGGCAGGTCGATGTGCCACATCCGCCGCAACCGCGACGCCCCGTCCACGATCGCCGCCTCGTGCAGCTCCGGCGGGACACTGGTCAGGGCGGCCAGGTAGATGATCGCGGCGAACCCCATCGTCTGCCACGCCCCCGACCAGACGTAGATGTGCCGGAACATCCCGGCGTCGCCCATGATGTCGACCGGACCGAAGCCGAACAACCCGATGAACTTGTTCGCGACGCCCGTGTTCGGATTGGTGAGTACGACGACCAGACCGACCACGACCACCGTGGAGATGAAGTGCGGCGCGTAGGTGATCAGCTGGGCCGACCGGCTGAACCACTTCTTCCGCACGGTGTTCAGGAAGAGCGCGAGCAGGATCGGCAGCGGGAACGTCGCCACCAGCTCGTAGACGTGCAGATAGATCGTGTTCTTGATCAGCTTCCAGAACTGGTACGACTCCACGAACCGCTCGAAGTACTTCATGCCGGCCCACGGGCTGCCCCAGATCCCGGACACCACGTTGTAGTCCTTGAAGGCGATGATGACGCCGTACATCGGCCAGTAGGCGAAGACCGCCAGCCAGATCAGCGGCAGCGCCAGCATCGCGTACAACTGCCAGTTCCGCCGGATCCGCAACCCGAGGCCGACCCTGGACTTCGCCACCCGAGTGCGCTTGTGGGCCGCCGACCGAACCGACGACCGCGCGTCTGTTTCCGTTGTGGTCATGGGGCGTTATCCCTTCAGGGAGCCGATCATGGCTCCCTTGACGAAGTGCTTCTGGACGAAGGGGTAGACCAGCAACGGCGGGATCATCCCGATCACGATCAGCGAGTACTTCAGCTGCTGCTGCAGCTCCTTCAGCTGCGCCAGCTTGCTCGTGTCGGGCATCTGGGACGGGTCGACCTTGGACTGGATGAGGATCTGCCGGAGCACCACCTGCAACGGGAACAGGTGCTCGTTGGTCAGGTAGATCAGCGCGTTGAAGAACGAGTTCCACTGCCCGACCGCGTAGAACAGCAGATTCACCGCAATGATCGGCTTGCTCAGCGGCAGCACGATCCGCCAGAAGAACCCGAAGTCGCTGCACCCGTCCACCTTCCCGGCCTCCACCAGCTCCTCGGGGATCGTCACCATGAAGTACGTCCGGGTGATGATCACGTTCCAGACCGCCAGCGCAGTCGGCAGGATCATCGCCCACCGCGTGTTCAGCAGCCCGAGCTGGTCGACCACCAGGTACGTCGGGATCAGCCCGCCGCTGAACATCATCGTGAACACGAACGCCGCCATGATGATCCCCTTGCCCGGCAGCCCCTTCCGCGACAGCGGGTACGCCGCCAGCAGCGTGAGAACCGTGGCGACGAGCGCGCCGGCCACGGCGTAGAACACGGAGTTACCGAAGCTGCTGACGATCGCGTCGTAGTCGAAGATCGCCTTGTACGCGTCCAGGGTGAAGCCGACCGGCCACAACCACACCTGGCCGGCCGACACCTTGTGGGTGTCGCTCACCGACGCGCTGAGGACGTAGACGATCGGATACAGGATCGCCAGGCAGAACAGTGCGAGCGCGGTGTAGATGCAGGCCAGCGCGATCTTGTCGCCGCGGGTGTCCTGAATCGGCGCGCCGGCTCCCAGCCGCCGCTCGTCCGGCGGCAGGGTCCCTGCCGCGCTCATCCGTTGTAGATCTCGTAGGCGGCCTGCTGGAGCTCCAGATACGGCTTCACGCCGATCTTGGCCACCCGGTCCTTGTAGCCGTTCCACGCGGCGTCGTCGTTCGGGTCCAGCTGTCCAGTGACGAACTTGGAGAACGACAGGTTGACCTCGCTCTTCAGGTTCGTCTTCAGCTCCGCCTCCTGCGCGGCCTGGTCCTGGTCCAGCGTGACCGGTGGGAACTGCATCTCCTGCGGCTGCTTGTACGGGAAGTAGTTGTCCACTGTCTGCTGGTAGAGCGGCTTCTCGAAGGTGAGATCGGCCGGATTCACCCGCTCGGCGAGCCGGAAGTCCTGAGAGCGGTACATCGTGTTCTCCTGGCTCCAGGAGATGTTCTTCTCGGTGTTCCAGGTCGCGGAGAACCCGTACACCGCCTGCTTGCCATTGATCCCGAGCTCGCCCTTCTTGGCCCACTCGAACTTCGGCCCGCCGTACCCGCGCAGGATCGCCTCCAGTTCCATCTGGGCGTCGGCCCACTGGACCAGCAACTCAGGCTTCGCGCACTTCTTGGTGATCACCAGCTTGGCCACCTCGACGCCGACGCCGAGGTAGTTCCAGGCGGCGTACTGCACGCCGTTCGGTCCCTTCAGCGGCGGGATCGCCTGATACTTGCGCCAGCGAGCGTTCGGGTCCTTCTGGTCGATGTCCAGGAAGCCGCCCCAGTAGTACGACCGGGCGCCGCCGATGATCGGCTTACCGGGCGCGTTCCCGTACCGGTCCATCTGGTCCTGGTCGGCGGTGAACACGTCCTTGTTGATCAGGCCCTCGGCGTACATCCCGTGGATGAACTTCAGGCCCTCGCGCCACTCGTCCTTGTCGAAGGTGACATCGACCTTGCCGTCGTTCACCACCAGCCACGGCTCGCCCGGGTTGTACAGGAACGAGTTCATGAAGAACGTGTCGAACGGCGCGTCCTTGTAGCCGGCGAACGGGATCGTCCGGCCGTTGCCGCCCAGATCGGCCTTCTTGAAGGCACGCAGCACCTCGACGAACTCGTCGGTGGTCTTCGGGACGGCCAGCCCGACCTGCTTGATCCAGTCGGTGTTCAGGAACGTCCGGCCGTTGCTGGCCCGGCAGTGGTAGCAGTCGTTGATGTTCGGGAACGAATAGATCTTCTTGTCCGGCGCCTGCACCAGCTTGCGGGCGTCCGGGTAGTCCTTCATCGCCTGCTGCAGGTTCAGCGCATAGCCGTCGATGTACTGGCCGACGTCGGCGAACAGGCCCTGCTGGCCGTACAGGAACAGCTGCGACCGGGTGAAGTTCACGCCCATGAACGCGTCCGGGATGTCGCCCGCGGCGATCATCGCGTTGACCTTGGTCATGATGTCGTCGTCGGTCCCGCCGACCTGGTTCCACTCGATGTGGATGTTGGTCTTCTGCTCCAGCCACTTGGTGAAGGCGTTGGTCTTCCAGTCCCCGATCGTCACGTCCTGCGGTACGACGATCTTGAACGTCACCTTCTCGCTGGTGATCGGCTTCAGCTCGCGGGCGACCGGGCCGACGTACCCCTCCGGGTACTGCACCGTCGCCAGCTTCGGGCCGAGCGTGACGCTGGGCGCCGCACCGCCGGCGCCTGCGGCCGTGGTGCCGGCGTTGCTCGAGCCGCTGCACGCGCTGAGCACTCCACCGCCGGCGGCCGCGGTCAGTCCGAGTGCCCCGGCAATGAGTGATCGGCGGCTGAGTCCCGGGCGTGCGTGATCGTTCGGCATGGTTCCTCCTAGGCGGCGGGATCGGAACGGAGACGAAATATCCGATTGCGATATCCAATAGGATCTCGGATCTTTGCCCGGGAGAATGACATAGAAAGGGCGGCTTCGGAAGAGGTCAGGTGTCACCGGCCGAAGTTGACCGGTCACTGTCGGGATATTTCGTGCAAACGCTTGCCACTGAACGTTTCACTGACAGTTTCTTGCGTGTGGGATGGCGCGACGGCTTCGGTAGGGTGCTGGGCATGCCGACGCCGAAATTCGTCCTCGACCTGCGCGCGAAGATCGGGCACGACCTGCTCTGGCTGAGCGGGCTGACCGCGGTCGTGCTCAACGACGCCGACGAGGTGCTCCTCGTCCGGCGCGCCGACAACGGGCGGTGGAGCCTGGTCGCGGGCATCCTCGAACCAGGTGAGCAGCCGGCCGTCGGGCTGGTCCGCGAGATCCAGGAGGAGACCGCGGTCGAGGCGGTCGTCGAGCGCCTGGTCAGTGTCGAGTCACTTCCGCCCGGCAGCTACCCGAACGGCGACCAGGTCCAGTTCCTCGACCTCTGCTTCCGCTGCCACCCCGTCCGCGGCGAGCCCAGGGTCAACGACGACGAGTCCCTCGACGTCCGCTGGTGGCCGCTGGACGACCTTCCGGACCTCACGGACCGGGAGCTGGCGTGTATCAAGAACGCCCTGTCCCCCGGCCCGGAGCCGGTGTTCGCGACCTCTTAGTCGGCGGCTTCTTAGTGCGCTGCCTCGTGCCAGGTGCGGCCGACGCCGACGGAGACGTCGAGCGGGACGGCCATCTCGACGGCGTGGCCCATGTCGTGGCGGACCAGCTGCTCGAGGGCCTCGCGTTCGCCGGGGGCGATCTCGAAGACGAGTTCGTCGTGGACCTGGAGCAGCATCCGTGACTTCAGGCCGGACTCGCGCAGCGACCGCTCGACCTTCAGCATCGCCATCTTGATGACGTCCGCCGCCGACCCCTGGATCGGCGCGTTCAGCGCCATCCGCTCGGCCATCTCGCGGCGCTGCCGGTTGTCGCTGGTCAGGTCCGGCAGGTACCGCCGGCGGCCCAGGATGGTCTCGGTGTACCCGGTCTTGCCGGCGTCGATCACGATCGACCGCAGGTAGTCCCGGACCCCGCCGAAGCCCTCGAAGTACTCGTCCATCAGGCCCTTGGCCTCGTCGACGCCGATCTTCAGCTGCTGGCTCAGCCCGTACGCCGACAGGCCGTACGCGAGGCCGTAGTTCATCGCCTTGATCTTCGCGCGCTGCTCCTGGGTCACCGCGGACGGCTCGACCGAGAACACCCGCGACGCCGTCACCGAGTGGAAGTCCATCCCGGAGTTGAAGGCGTCGATCAGGCCCTGGTCCTGCGACACGTGCGCCATGATCCGCATCTCGATCTGGCTGTAGTCGGCCGACATCAGCGACTCGTTGCCCTCGCCGACCACGAACGCCTGCCGGATCCGGCGGCCCTCCTCGGTGCGGATCGGGATGTTCTGCAGGTTCGGCTCGGTAGAGCTCAGCCGGCCGGTCGCCGCGATGGTCTGGTTGAACGTCGTGTGGATCCGGCCGTCGCGCGGGCTGATCGTCTTCAGCAGCCCCTCGACCGTCTGCCGCAGCCGGGTCGCGTCGCGGTGCGCCAGCAGGTACGCCAGGAACGGGTGCTCGGTCTTCTCGAACAGCGCCTGCAGCGAGTCCGCGTCCGTGGTGTACCCGGTCTTGGTCCGCTTGGTCTTCGGCATCTGCAGCTCGTCGAAAAGCACCACCTGCAGCTGCTTCGGCGACCCGAGGTTGATCTCCTTGCCGATCACCTCGTACGCCGCCGTGGCCGCTTCCCGTACGCCGGTGGCGAACCGCTCCTCGAGCTCCTCCAGATACGCGCGGTCGACCGCGATACCGTCCCGCTCCATCGCCGCGATCACCTGGATCAACGGCAGCTCGACGTCCGCGAGCAGCGCCGTACCGGCCTGCTTCTCGAGCTCGGCGTCGAGGGTGTCGGCGAGGTCCGCGATCGCGCGGGCCCGCAGCATCGTGTGGTCCGCGGCCGGCCCGCCCTCGACGTCGTCGAAGCTGAGCTGGCCGTTCTCGGCCTCCTCGTTGCGCAACTCACGCTTGAGGTACCGAACGGTGAGGTCGGCGAGGTCGTACGCCCGCTGGTCCGGGCGGACCAGATAGGCGCTGAGCTGGGTGTCCGAGCTCAGACCGGCCAGGGTCCAGCCGCGCTCCAGGAAGCCGAGCAGCGGGCCGTTCACGTCGTGCAGCGCCTTGGGCTGCTTCTCGTCCGCGAGCCAGGCCCGCCAGGCGGACTCGTCGTCCGGGGTCATCGTGGTCGGGTCGAACCAGGCCGCCGCACCGGACGTGTTCGCCAGCGCCAGACCGGTGATCTGACCGGTGCCGCCGCCCCAGCTGCCCTGCACCGCGACCCCGACGCGGTCACCGCCGCTCACGTGCTCCTTGAGCCAGGCCCCGACCTCACCCGGCTTCAGCTGCACGCCATCCAGCTCGAACCCGTGATCGACGGCCGCGTCGACCTCCTCGTGCTCGGCGACCAGCCGCTCGCGCAACACCCGGAACTCCAGGCTGTCGAACAGCGTGTGCACCTTCTCCCGGTCCCACGGCACCCGCACCAGGTCGTCGATCGAGACGTCCAGCGTCAGGTCGCGGACCAGCTCGTTGATCTGCCGGTTCCGGATCACGTCGGCGAGGTGCTCGCGCAGCGACTCACCGGCCTTGCCCTTGATCTCGTTCACCCGGTCGACGACGTCGTTCAGCGAGCCGAACTGGTTCAGCCACTTGGCCGCCGTCTTCGGGCCGACCCCGGGCACCCCCGGCAGGTTGTCGCTCTGCTCCCCCACCAGCGCGGCGAGATCGGGATACAGCCGCGGGCCGACACCGTACTTCTCCTCGATCGCGGCCGGGTCCATCCGGGCGATCTCGGACACACCGCGCTTCGGGTACAGCACCGTGATGTCCTCGCTGACCAGCTGGAACGAGTCCCGGTCACCGCTGCTGATCAGCACCTCGAAGCCCTGCTCGGACGCCTGCGTGGCGAGCGTCGCGATGATGTCGTCGGCCTCCCAGCCGTCGATCTCCGTGGTCGGGATCCGGAGCGCCTCCAGCACCTCCTTGACCAGCGAGATCTGCCCCTTGAACTCGTCCGGCGACTTCGACCGGCCCGCCTTGTACTCCGTGTACTGCTCGGAGCGGAAGGTCTTGCGGGACACGTCGAACGCGACGCAGACATGCGTGGGCTGCTCGTCGCGCAGCATGTTGATCAGCATCGAGGTGAACCCGTACACCGCGTTGGTGTGCTGCCCGGTGGTCGTGGAGAAGTTCTCCACCGGGAGCGCGTAGAACGCCCGGTACGCCAGCGAGTGCCCGTCCAGCAGCAGGACCCGCGGTCGCCCGGTGCCCGGGGTCGCGGTGTCCTTGGGGGAACCTGCAGTCAACGTCGAAGTCTGAGTTTCTGGAGCCACGTACCGACTCTAGTGGGTCCCACGGACAGTTCTGACACACTGCTTCCGTGACAGATGAAATGAACCTGGGCCCGGGGATGGGCATGGAGGGCACGCTCCTGCAGCTGATGGGAATCGTTGTCACCGAGGCGACCCCGGAGCGGGTCGTGGCGACGATGCCGGTCAAGGGCAACACGCAGCCCTACGGTCTGCTGCACGGCGGCGCGTCCTGTGTGCTGGCCGAGAGCCTCGGCTCGATCGGGTCGGCCCTGCACGCGGCGACGTCCGGGAAGGTCGCGGTCGGCGTCGACATCAACGCAACCCACCACCGCGCGGTCCGCGACGGAGTCGTCACCGGCGTCGCGACACCGATCTACCTCGGCCGCACCACCACGTCGTACGAGGTGGTCGTCACCGACGACCGCGACAAGCGGGTGTGCACCGCCCGGATCACTTGCCAGCTGATTCCGGCTCCGCCCGGGAGCTGACCGCGCGCCGGGCCACCGCCGAGCGGCGCGACGACAGCAGGGCGAGCAGGTTCGGTGCGTGCTCGGCGGTGAGCCGGCGACGCACGGTGTGCGTGTTCGCGAACCGCAGGACGCCGGCCTGCCCGAGGCCGAGGCGGGCGAGGAAGCGGTTCGCCTCGCGGGCGATCGCGGGCGCGACCACGGCCAGGTGGACGCAGCTCTCGTGCTCGGCCCAGGTGACTGCTTCCGCGATCAGCGCCTTGCCGAGGCCGTGCCGGCGGGACGTGTCGCTGACGTGCAGGTACTCGACCGTGACCGTCGTGTCGTCGTGCAGCGGACTGATCGCGGTCCGGCGCAGATACGCCATACCGTGCACCTGACCGTCCAGCTCGACCACCAGCAGCCGGCCGAGCGGGTCGTCCAGATGCTTGCTGACGGCAACCTCGGCGGCGGCCGTGGACGGCGGTGCCGGGAGCCGGGACGGCAGACCGGCAGCGGTGCTGAGCTCACGCCACAGCGCCACCAGCGCGTCGGCGTCGCTCGGCCGGGCGTCCCTCACCTCGACGGCTGCCACCACAGCGACCTCCCGGTCCGGTCCACCCCCGAGGTGAACAGACGGGCCGATACGCTCGTCCTCGCGCAACAGTAGGCCCTCGGGGGTCACCTGCAAAGTCGAGTGGGAGACCAGTTTGTTCATCGGAATCGGGACCGTCGTGAACGTCGCGACGGTGCTCGTCGGTTCGGTACTCGGCGTACTCGTCGGACACCGGCTCAGTCACCGCACCAGGGATCTCGTCACCGACGCGCTGGGACTGGTCACGCTCCTGATCGCGATCAGCTCGGCACTCACGGTAGGGGATGCCGCGCTCAGCGACGCGGTCGGCGACAGCGCCCCGATCCTGATCGTGCTCGGCGCGATGCTGATCGGCGGGATCGTCGGTTCGATCCTGCGGATCGAGCAGCGGCTGGAGGACTTCGGCGGCTGGATGCAGCGCCGGTTCGATCGCGGCGAGGGGCGGGGCACCTTCGTCGAGGGGTTCGTGTCCGCCTCGATGGTGTTCTGCGTCGGGCCACTGACCTTCCTCGGATCGCTGTCCGACGGTCTCGGGCGCGGCGCCGATCAGCTGTTCCTGAAGGCGGTGCTGGACGGCTTCGCGTCGATCGCCTTCGCCGCCTCGTTCGGCTGGGGCGTCGCGGCGTCCGCGCTGGTCGTCCTGGTGATCCAGGGATCGATGACGCTCGTCGGAGCGTTACTGGGCGACGTACTGCCCGACGCTCATGTCACCGCGCTCGGCGCGACCGGAGGCGTGATGCTGATCGGTGTGGCACTCAGGCTGCTGAAGCTGAAGCAGGTCGCCGTGGCCGATCTCCTGCCCGCGCTGATCGTCGCGCCGCTGCTGGTTCAGTTGCTCGTTGTCATCCGCAACTGAACCAGCAGCAACCGCGTCAGTCCTCGCCCAGGTAGGCCTTGCGGACCGAGTCGTTCACCAGCAGGTCGCGGCCGCTGCCCGAGAGCACGACCTTCCCGACCTCGAGCACGTACCCGTAGTCGGCCCGCTTCAGCGCGGCCTGGGCGTTCTGCTCGACCAGCAGGATCGTCGTACCCTGCCGCTGCAACTCGCTCACCGTGGTCATGATCCGCTTCATCATGATCGGGGACAGCCCCATCGAGGGCTCGTCCAGCATCAGCAGCTTCGGCCGGCTCATCATCGCCCGGCCCATCGCCAGCATCTGCTGCTCACCGCCGGAGAACGTACCGGCCGGCTGCTTGCGCCGCTCCCCCAGGATCGGGAACAGGTCGTACGCCGCCTGCAGGTCGGTGCGCACGCCCGCGGGATCGCGGCGGGAGAACGCGCCGAGCATCAGGTTCTCCTCGACCGACAGCCGCGGGAAGATCCGCCGGCCCTCGGGCGAGTGCGCCAGACCACGGGTGACGATGTCGTGCGCCGCCACGTGGTCGATCCGCTCGCCCTGGAACCAGATCTCGCCGCCGGTCGGCCGGAGCAGACCCGAGATCGTCTTCAGCGTGGTGGTCTTGCCGGCGCCGTTGGTGCCGATCAGCGACACCACCTGCCCCTGCTCCACGCTGAAGCTGATCTTCTTCACCGCAAGGATCTTGCCGTAGGCAACTTCCAGGTCCTTGACCTCGAGCATCGCGCTCATCAGACCTCACCTCCCGGTACGTCGTCCTGCGGGCCCTCGTCCTCGTCGTCCTCGCCGGTGCCGATGTAGGCCTCGATCACCCGCGGATCGGACTGCACCTCCTCGGGCGTGCCCTCGATCAGGGCCGACCCCTGGACCAGACAGAGCACCCGGTCGCACAGGTTGAAGATGAACCGCATGTCGTGCTCGATCACCACGACCGACAGCCCGGAGTCCCGGATCTTGAAGATCAGGTCACTGGCCTGCCGGGTCTCCTGCGGGTTCATACCGGCGGTCGGCTCGTCCAGCAGGATGAGCTTCGGGTCGGTGGCCAGCGCCCGCGCGATCTCGAGCCGGCGCTGGTCGCCGTACGGCATGTTCCGGGCCAGGTGCTCGGTCGACCGGCCGAGCCCGACGAACTCCAGCAGCTCCTGTGCCCGGGCCCGGGTGGCCGCCTCCTCGCGGCGGAACTTCGGGCCGTGCAGCACCGACGTGAGCGCGCCCGCGCTGGTCCGGCAGTACCGCCCGACCATCACGTTCTCCAGCGCGGTCATGTTCGCGAACAGCCGGATGTTCTGGAACGTCCGCGCCATCCCGGCCCGGACCACGGCCCGCGGCTTGGGCGGCAACGGCGTACCGGAGAACCGGACCTGCCCGCTGGTCGGCTTGTAGAGACCGGTGAGGCAGTTGAAGAACGTCGTCTTGCCGGCCCCGTTCGGGCCGATCAGACCGACGATCTCGCCCTCGCGGACGGTCAGGTTGACGTCGTTGACCGCCAGCAGACCGCCGAACCGCATGGTCACACCGGAGGCTTCCAGCACCGGGTCGCCGATCGGCCGCGCGGCCACGTCCTGCGTTTCGGTTACCGTCATTTCGCCTCCTCCGCCGCGATCAGCCGTTCCTCTTCGACGGCGACGGCCAACGCCTCGTCCTCCTCGTGGAACTCCAGCTTCCGGCGTCTGCTCGCGACCAGCCCCTCGGGCCGGAACCGCATCATCAGCACCAGCAGCAGGCCGAACAGCAGCAGCCGGTACTCGAGGAAGAACCGCAGCTTCTCCGGCAGCACCTTCAGGATCGTCGCACCCAGCAGCACGCCGACGATGGTGCCCATGCCGCCGAGCACGATCGCGGCCAGCAGGAACGCCGACTCCAGGAAGATGTACTGGTCCGGACTGACGGCGCCGTCCTGGTGGGCCTTGACCGTGCCCGCCATACCGGCCAGGAAGGCGCCGATCGCGAACGCGAGCAGCTTCAGCCCGAACACGTTCACGCCCATCGCCTCGGCGGCCTTCTCGTCCTCCCGGATCGCCACCCAGCCGCGCCCGATCCGGCTGTTGTTCAGCCGGGAGAACGCCAGGATGACGCCGCCGATCAGGAGCAGCAGCAGGAAGTAGTAGTTCGAGTTCCGGGTGAGGTCGATCCCCGCGATCGTGTGGTCGGTCCCGAAGTTGAAGCCGAACAGCTCCAGGTCCGGGATGCCGGGGATTCCGTTCGGCCCGTTGGTCAGGTTCGGGCCGTTGTTGCCGTCCAGGTTGAACATCGAGAACCGGAAGATCTCACCGAAGCCGAGCGTCACGATGGCCAGGTAGTCGCCGGACACCCGCAGCGTCGGCGAACCGATGATCAGGCCGAGGGTCGCCGCCACACAGGCGCCGACCAGCACCACGACCAGGAACGGCGGTTTCCAGCCGATGGTCGCGAACGCCGACGTCGACAGCGTCGCCGCGACGTACGCACCCGATCCGAGGAACGCGATGTACCCGAGGTCCAGCAGGCCGGCCAGGCCGACCACGATGTTCAGGCCCATCGCGGTGGCGCTGAAGACCAGCACCGCGCCCGCGATCGACATGTTCGTGTCGTCCCCGTTCTGGGTGAACGGGAACAGGAACGCCGCCGCGAACGCCGCCAGGGTCAGCACCTTGCGGTGCCGCTGCCCGGCGTGGCCCACGAACGACATCACCCCGGACCGGAACAGAGCGGTCGCGGCCGTCCCGGCGAACACCAGGCACAGGATCAGCGGCCAGGCCTCGTCCTGAGCCAGCGTGTACGCCGCGGTGAACAGCAGGGCCGCCATCAGGAACGCGATCGAGAGGATCTCGAACCAGGCCGGCATCCGCGCCTCGCTCATGTCCCGCAGCTGATGCAACGGCAGCATCCACGCGGACGCCGCGATCAGCGCGGCGCCGACGAGCGTGACGTACCCGCCCGGGTTGACGTTGATCAGGCCGTCGGACTCGATCGAGATCGCGATCAGGACCAGCACCATGTACAGCACGAGTCCGAGACCGAGGGCCCGCAACCCGAGAGTCGCGTCCACCCACGAGCCCAGCTTCACCAGCGGGCCCTTCTCGGCGAGCAGCAGCACCAGGGACAGCACGGCGAGGATGATCGCCAGGTTCTGCAGGCCGTTCGGATAGAAGTTGACCGACAGATCGTTCAGGATCTGCCCGTCGTAGCTCCAGGACAGGAACGCGCCGACGATCACCAGCGCGACGCCGGCCAGGCCCAGCGGCCAGGCGATCGGCTTGCCCGGCTTCACCGCCGGAGCCTCCGAGAGGTCGTCGACAGGAGTCTCGAAATCGGTCATGCGCGGTCCACCACCCTTGCGCCCAGCAGGCCCTGCGGCCTGAACACCAGAACCAGGATCAGGATCACGAACGCCCAGACGTCCTTCCAGGTACTACCGCCGAACTGGCCGGGGATGTACTGGGTGGCCATCGCCTCGACGACGCCGAGGACCAGACCACCGGCGACGGCGCCGTAGATGTTGCCGATACCGCCGAGCACCGCGGCGGTGAACGCCTTCAGGCCGGCCAGGAAGCCCATCCGGAAGTCGATGTTCGTGTTCTGCAGACCCTGCGAGACACCGGCGATCGCGGCGAGTACCGCACCCAGGGCGAACGCGACCACGATGATCCGGTCGACGTTGATACCCATCAGCCGCGCGGTGTCCGGGTCCTGCGAGACCGCCTGCATCCCGCGGCCGATCCGGGTCCGGTTGATGAAGAACCAGAGCAGGACGGCGCAGATCAGCAGCGCCCCGACCGTGAACAGCGCGGACCGCTGGATCGTCACGCCGCCGACCTGCAGCGCCTTGCCCGTCACCACGTCGATCTGCGGGAACGGGATCCGCAGCTTGGCACTCGGCCACTCAACGGTGGTGATCAGTTTCTTGAACAGCACCCAGCCGACCTCGGCGACGACGGCGGCGCCGACAGCGGCAGCAGCGATCGCCGGAAGCGGCGCCTCGGCCCGGGCGTTCCGCCGTACCAATAGACCGGCCAGCAGACCGAGCGCCGTACCGACGAGCGCTCCGCCCACGACCACGCCGATGATCAGCAGCGGATTCAGGTCACGGTTGACCAGCCGTACGACGATCCACAGGGCGACGGCGCCACCTGCGCCGCCGAGCAGGGGCGCACGGTCGAACCACCGGGACAGCGGGTGGTTCAGGTCGATCTTGGCCACCCGGCCGCCGGCGACGTAGCCGACGGCGATCGCCAGACCGGCGAACACCACGACCGTCCAGGCGGGCTCCTCGTAGAAGAGGCGGATGAACTCCTGCAGGAACACGGAGATACCGATCGCCGTGATCAGCGGTGCGAGTCGTGGCGCGTTCCGCAGGGGACGGTACGCGACACGCTCCATCAGCACCGCGGTGCCGACCGACGCGATCATCGCGCCGATGATCATGATCGGCAGGATCCACACGGCGGTCTTGCCGTCGAAGAACAACAGGTACGTCGTCAGCGCGCCGAACGCGCCGATCATGAACACCTCGCCGTGGGCGAAGTTGATGAGCTGCACGATGCCGTACACCACCGTGTAGCCGACCGCGATCAGGGCGTACAGCGAGCCCAAGGTCAACCCGTTGACGAGTTGCTGGAAGAACTGGTCCACGTCGACCTCCCATCTGCCTCGGTTGTGACATGCCACGGGGGTGGGAGGATCGCTCCCACCCCCGAGACATGAGGTCGACTCTGCTTACTTGGTTTCGAAGTCCTTGGTCTCCACGGTCGCCCACTTGCCACCGGCAACCTTGTAGACGGTCAGGACCTTCGAGGTGGTGTCGCCGTACTGGTCGAAGGCGACCTTGCCGGTGACGCCGTCGAAGCTGACCTTCGCCATCGCGTCGACCGTCGCCTTCCGCGCGGACTCGACGTCCGACGCGTCCTTCAGCGATTCCTTCAGCGCGGCGATGATCGCGTTCGCGGCGTCGTAGGAGTAGCCGCCGTACGCGGCGTACGGCTCCTTGTACTTCTCGGCCGTGTAGTCGGCGACGAACTTCTTCGCCGTCTCCAGCGTGTCGATCGGGGCGCCGACCGAGGTGGCCAGGTCGTTGTCGGCCGTCTTACCGGCCAGCGTGATGTACTTCGGGTCGAAGATGCCGTCGCCGCCCATCAGCGGGACGTTCAGGCCGGCAGCCTTCATCTGCTGCGAGAGCGGACCGGCGTTCGGGTACTCACCGCCGTAGTAGACCGCCTGCGGGTTGGACGGCTTGACCGCGGAGATCACGGCCTGGTAGTTCGACTCGTCCGGGTTGATCGTCTGCGCCGACACGACCTGACCGCCGAGCTTCTTGAACTCCTCGGTGAAGGTGCCGACCAGGCCCTGGCCGTACGCCTTCTTGTCGTGGATCGTCGCGACCTTGGTGATCTTCGCGGTCTCGTACAGGTACCGCGCCGCGAACGGACCCTGGACTGCGTCCGTGGTGCAGGTGCGGAAGTACGTCGGGTACGGCCGCTGCGGGTCCGTCTGCCACTTGGCGCCCTGGGTCAGGCCGGGGCCGGTGTTGGCCGGGGAGACCTGAACGATGTTCTTCGGCGCGAGCACCGGCTGGACCTGCTGGGCGACGCTGGTGTTCAGCGTGCCGACGACGCCGATCACGTCCTTGTCGCTGGCGAGCGCGGTCGCCGCGTTCTTACCCGGCTCGGTCTTGCCCTCGTCGTCCTTCGGGACCACCTCGAGCTTCCAGCCCGGGATCGCCTTCGCCTCGTTGGCCTGCTTCACAGCGAGTTCGACGGAGTGCTGGATACCCAGACCCAGGGCCGACAAGTCTCCGGACAGCGGCGCGATGACGCCGATCTTCGCGGTCTTGGTCGCTTCTTCGGAGCCCCCGCCAGAGTCGTCGCCACTGCGTGAACCGCAGGCAGTCAGGGCCAACGACGCAACGATCAGCGACGCGCCGACCCGTACTACGGAACGCTGGTGCACTGTTCCTCCCATGTCTGGATAGTCCCAGTGAATCCGGGACTCTCGCGCATTTGCCACGAGCACCCGCAGGTTAGACCCAGCGGTGGTTCCAAGCGAACAGCGCATCGGCTGTGTTGTGAGGTCGTTACCCCGGTAAGCATCGTCCTATGACCTGATTACTGTCCGGTGGGGCATTGTGGTGACGTACGGTCAGCGGGCCGTCGTTCTGGGTGAGATTCGGCGGCTGTCAACCTGGGTGACTGTCACGATTCGTCACGAAGCCGCCATCGCGTTCAGCACACGGTCACGACACGCCGCTACGGGAGGCGGCGGACGCAGATTGTTGCCGACGTGGGCAACGCCGTCTGCCCGATCAGGAATCGCCGGCTTCGTTGACGACCAGCTCGGCCACCTGGCGCATCGACACCCGCTTGTCCATCGCGGTCTTCTGGATCCAGCGGAACGAGTCCGGTTCGGACAGCCCGAACTTGGTCTGCAGGATCGACTTCGCCCGGTCGACCAGCTTGCGGGTCTCCAGCCGCTCGGCCAGATCCGCGACCTCCCGCTCCAGCTCGGCGAGCTCGACGTACCGGGACGCGGCGATCTCGATCGCGGGCAGCAGATCGGCCTTGGAGAACGGCTTCACCAGGTACGCCATCGCGCCGGCGTCCCGCGCCCGCTCGACCAGCTCCCGCTGCGAGAACGCGGTCAGCATCAACACCGGAGCGATCCGCTCCCCCGCGATCTTCTCGGCCGCACTCAGCCCGTCCAGCTTCGGCATCTTCACGTCGAGAATCACCAGATCCGGCCGCTGCTCCACCGCCAGCCGAATCGCCTCCTCGCCGTCCCCCGCCTGCCCGACGACGTCGTACCCCTCTTCCGCGAGCATCTCAGCCAGATCCATCCGGATCAAAGCCTCGTCCTCAGCAATCACCACACGCTTAGCAGTCACACCGCACACCCTAGCGACCCCACCTCACGACTTCGGCCCCACGAACACATCCAACGCGGCAACCGCCAAGCTATGCCCAAGAGATCCAGTGCATCCGTGAGTATGTTCCGGATGTCGTCGGACTTGTTCGAGAACAGATAGCGCACGTAGAGGTACCGCTAGTCGCGGCGGGGTCTGCTCGCCCAGTTCACGATCCTGCACCCGTCCGAGTGGAAGAGCCCGCGCAGGAGCTGTTCGGGGTACTTGGCAACAATCTCCCGCTGCCAGTCGGCCAACTCGATCTTCCGCAAGTGCTTCCGCCCCGGACCGTGCTGCGGGGACAAGCACGGCCAGTGCTTCCAGCGAGCCTCGGTCAGAACCACACCGACGCGGAGCCGGGGACAAGGGCTCGCAGTCGGCTTGACCCGCTTAATGGTCTCGAAGATCTCGCGGTTGAGCTCCGGGTACCTTTCGTCGTTCGCGATCTGCAGCGTGAACACGCCTCGTCGTGCCGTCGCGATGGAACCGTCGCCCAAGTACCACCCGAGAAGCAATGCGTACGCCGCCTCGTCCAACTCAGCCCCATCACACCGCGGACAAGGCGTCGGCTGAAACCCGGTCCCCCGCGGCAACCCCCGCCGCTGATACAGCCGCCGCCACCGCCGAATCGTCTTGATCGCGACCCCGTGGATCTCGGCATTCGCCTTGTCACTGACCCCGTCGTCCGACATCCGCAACGCGGAGTCCACCGTCTCCTGCGACCTGATGTGCCCCATGCCTCATGGTCATCGTCGCCACCGACAATTTGTGCCGGGTGTGGGATTCGAACCCACACGCCCTTGCGAGCAACGGATTTTGAGTCCGTCGTGTCTGCCATTCCACCAACCCGGCGAGTTGCTGGAGCAACTCTAGCCGCAAGCCGGTCGATTCCGCCTATCGGCCCCGCCGTGACGGGCACCATCGGAATCGGCGATCCGGGTGAGGCTCCTGGAGGGGCCACGGGACTGGATATCCGCTCGTGTTGGGGGTTCTCCGCTCGCATACCAGCAGAGAACCCCCAACACGAGGGGAGAACCCTTCTTGAGGCGGGCGGGCAATCAGTGACCCGCCTCGACCGGGTCTTACGGGTTGGGGCTTCGGTAGGCGGGGGCGTTGCCTTCTATGGCGTCGCCCATGCGGTGGACTCGGAGGGCGTTGGTGGAGCCGGGGATGCTGGGTGGGGAGCCGGCGACGATGACTACCAGGTCGCCCTTGTTGAGGATGCCCAGTTCGAGGAGGCGCTGGTCGACCTGGCGGACCATTTCGTCGGTGTGGTCGACGGTCGGGACGATGTGGGTGGTGATGCCCCACACCACGCTCAGCCAGGAGCTGACCGACGGCACCGGCGTGAACGCGAGCAGCGGCACCTCGGTGCGGTAGCGGGCCAGCCGCAGTGCGGTGTCACCGGACTGGGTGAACGCGATCAGGTACTTCGCCTCGAGCCGCTCCGCGACGTCCGCGGCCGCGCGGGCGATGACGCCGCCCTTGGTCTTCGGCTCCCACTCGATCTCCTGGACCCGGCTGAGACCGTGCTCCTCGGTCGACTCCACGATCCGGGCCATCGTCTTGACGGTCTCGATCGGGAACCGGCCGACGCTGGTCTCGCCGGACAGCATGACCGCGTCGGCGCCGTCGAGTACGGCGTTCGCGACGTCGGAGGCCTCGGCCCGGGTGGGTCGCGGCGCGGAGATCATCGACTCCAGCATCTGGGTGGCGACGATCACCGGCTTCGCGTTCAGCCGGGCCTGGTCGATGATCAGCTTCTGGACCAGCGGGACCTCCTCGAGCGGGAGTTCCACGCCGAGGTCGCCGCGGGCCACCATGAACCCGTCGAACGCCTCGATGATCTCGTCCAGGTTGGCGACCGCCTGCGGCTTCTCGATCTTGGCGACGACCGGGATCCGCAGACCCTCCTCGTCCATGATCTTGTGCACGAGCTGGATGTCGGCGGCGTCCCGGACGAACGACAGCGCGATCATGTCGGCCGGCAGGTGCAGCGCCCAGCGCAGGTCCTCGGCGTCCTTCTCGGACAGCGCGGGCACGCTGACCGAGACGCCGGGCAGGTTGATGCCCTTGTGGTTGGAGACCGGGCCGCCGACGGTGACCCGGCAGACCACGTCGGTCTCGGTGACCTCCTCGGCGACGAGCGCGATCCGGCCGTCGTCGATCAGCAGCTGGTCGCCCGGGTTCACGTCGCCCGGCAGACCGTCGTACGTCGTACCGCAGATGGTCTGGTCACCGGGCACCTCCCGGGTGGTGATCGTGAAGCGCTCGCCGTAGGTCAGCGTTGCCTTGCCCTCGGCGAACTCGGCCAGCCGGATCTTCGGGCCCTGCAGGTCGACCAGGATGCCGACGTTGGCCCCGGTCTCCGCCGCAGCGGTGCGGATCCGCTGATAGATGCGCTCATGCTCGGCGTGGGCGCCGTGGCTCAGATTGAGCCTTGCGACGTCCATACCTGCTTGGACGAGTTCTGTGATGCGCTCCGGGGCGGCCGTAGCCGGGCCGAGCGTACAAACGATCTTTGCGCGACGCACGTCACAAAACCCTACTCCTGCAAACCACTGGGCCCGCTGGTCCGCCCCCGTTACTGGACAGTTAACAGTTGAAGACAAGCGGCCGCATCGCCTGAATCGTCAAGAACCGAAGGGGGTGTAGGGCCCGACGGTCACGTCCCCGCTGGGCTGGGCGGTGACGGTCTGCAGACCGACCGGCAGCCCTTTCTGGTACGTGATGAGGGTGACCTCACCCGGTTTGCGCAACGTGTAGCCCAGCGCGAAGGCGTACGCCGCTCCCCCGGTCGTCCCGTTCGTGTACGTCGTGACCGCGCGGCCGTCGACCACCCGGTGTTCGGGCCCGACCTGGCGGTGCAAATGACCGGACAGGAGCAGCGTCGCGCACCCGCGGGCGGCCGTGTCGGCGTACGACGAGGGGTCGTGCACCACCATGGTCGAGATCCGCTTGTCCTCCGGCTGGTCGCAGGCGATGTCCGCGAGCCGCTCCGACTGGTGCTCGATCGTCTCGTCCCCGGGGCTGTCGGCGCTGCCGAGCCCGGTGCGGGTCGGGTCGCTGTCGCCGAGGAACCGGATGCCCTCGACCTCAACCGGCTTGCTGTCGAGGACGGTGAACCCGGATTTGCGCATGAACTCCTCGACGTGGCCGCCGGCGTCGTGGTTGCCGGCCACCGCGACCACCTTGAAGCCCTTGAAGTGCTGCCGCAGCGAGTTGATGCTGAACGCTTCCCAGCTCTGCCCGGACGAGGTGTCGTCACCGGCGTCGATGAGCAACTTGGCGCCGCCGCGCTTCGCGACCTCGGCCGCGAACCCGTCGATGCCGATGTTGTCGTGCCGGTCCGAGACCAGCAGCGCGACCGTCTCGTTCTCGTTCGGCTGGTGCAGCTGCGGGGCGACGTCCGCGACCCGGTCCTTGAGCTTGCCGTACAGCTCGGTGGACTTGCGGTACGTCTCCACCAGCGTCCGGATCACCCCGACGCCACCGGTGGTGGAGAACCCGGACGCGACCTCGACCGACTTCAGCCGGTCGTCGAACGACATCTCCGGCAGCAGCTTGAACAACGGCTGCCACTGCGTGGGCGGCACGTCGGCCTGCCGCATCCGTCCCGGTCCGAAGATCGACGCGATCGTGATCAGCATCGCGACCAGCACGACGATCATCCGGTGCTCGGTCCGCCGTTCGTGCCGGTGCACGAGGTGCCACAGCTCGCTGCGGCGCCGTACGCCGAGGGCTGTCCACAGGGTCGCGACCACCACGACCACGAGCAGGCCCGACCCGGCCCCGGCGACCGCGTTGTCGACCGCCATCTCCTGGATGACCTGCTGGATCCGCCCGATCTCACCGTCGGGCTGAGAAGCGATCAGGGTGTCGCGGGTGAGCAACTCGGTGAGGTTGTCGGCGTCGGTCTCCTGGACGTCGACGTTGACGCCGACCCCGCCCGGCGTGTTGGTCGGGATCCGCAGCCGCGGCAGGACGGCGCCGAGGTCGAGGGTGGCGTGTCCGTCGAACGTCGGCGACACGGTCGCCGCGTGCGCGCCGATCGTGACCCGCTCGGAGTCGTTCACGAACCCGAACAGTCCCACCACGACCGAGGTCAGCACGAAGAGCAGGCTCAATCCGGCCCACGGCGCAGCCGCCCGCAGCCGCTCTTTCGTCACCAGCCGTACCACCACACTCACCAACCTACCGAGAAGCCCCACCTTGAGCACCGACCAACCATTTTCCGTCGCGGATTTTGGTTGCCTGGGGCCCAAGGTGGGCTGCGGTCAGACTGCGAGGGGGCGGGCAGTCGGCGGGATCGGTGTGGGGAGCGTCGACGATCCGGTGAGGTGGGCGTCGACGCCGCCGGCGCAGGAGCGGCCTTCGGCGATCGCCCAGACGATCAGCGACTGGCCGCGGCCGGCGTCACCGCAGGCGAAGACCCCGTCGACCGACGTCTGGTACCGGTTGTCCCGCTTCACGTTGCCGCGCTCGTCGAGCTCGACGCCGAGCTGCTCGAGGAAACCCTCGCGCTCCGGGCCGACGAAGCCCATCGCCAGGAGTACGAGCTGCGCCGGGATGTGCCGCTCGGTGCCCTCGATCGGCGCGAAGCGGCCCTCCTTGAACTCGACCTCCACCAGGTTCAGCCCGGACACGTTGCCGGCAGCATCGGCCTCGAAGTTCACCGTGGAGACGGCGTACACCCGCTCGCCGCCCTCCTCGTGCGCGGAGGCGACCCGGTAGATCATCGGGTACGTCGGCCACGGCTGGTTGCCCGGACGGTCGTCGCCGGGCCGCGGCATGATCTCCAGCTGGGTGACCGTCCGCGCGCCCTGCCGGTGCGCGGTCCCCAGGCAGTCGGCGCCGGTGTCGCCGCCTCCGATGATCACCACGTCCTTGCCAGTAGCAACGATCTGGCCGTCGACGGTCTGCCCGAGCGCGACCCGGTTGGCCTGCGGCAGGTACTCCATCGCCTGGTGGATGCCGCCGTACTCACGGCCCGGCACCGGCAGGTCGCGGGCGGCCGTGGAGCCGGTCGCGATGACCACGGCGTCGTACCGCTGCTTGAGCTGGGTGCCGGTGACGTCCACGCCGACGTTGACGCCGGAGCGGAAGACCGTGCCCTCCTCCTTCATCTGCTGGATGCGGCGGTCGACCTGGACCTTCTCCATCTTGAACTCGGGAATGCCGTACCGCAGCAGGCCTCCCGGGGCGTCGGCGCGCTCGTACACCGCGACCGTGTGACCCGCGCGGGTCAGCTGCTGCGCGGCGGCCAGGCCGGCCGGGCCCGAGCCGACGACCGCGATCGTCTTACCGGTCAGCCACTCCGGCGGCTGCGGGTTGACGTCACCGGTCTCCCAGGCCTTGTCGATGATCGCGACCTCGACGTTCTTGATCGTCACCGGGTCCTGGTTGATGCCGAGCACGCAGGAGGTCTCGCACGGCGCCGGGCAGAGCCGCCCGGTGAACTCCGGGAAGTTGTTGGTCGCGTGCAGCCGCTCGATCGCGCTCGACCAGTCGTCGCGCCAGACCAGGTCGTTCCATTCCGGGATCAGGTTGCCCAGCGGGCAGCCGTTGTGGCAGAACGGGATGCCGCAGTCCATACAGCGGCCGGCCTGCTTGGTGATGATCGGCAGCAGCGCCTTGCCGGGACCGCCGGGGTAGACCTCTTTCCAGTCCTGCTTGCGTTCCTCCACCGGCCGCCGGTCGGCGACCTCGCGCGGGGTGGTCAGGAATCCCTTGGGATCAGCCATCAGATGGCCTCCATCATCGCTCGCGTGGTGGCGTCCTCGTCCAGCCCGTCGCGCTCGGCGGCCGCCTTGGCCGCCAGCACCCGGGCGTAGTCGCGGGGCATCACCGTGGTGAACCTGGCAGCCGCGGCCGGCCAGTCGGCGAGCAGCTTGGCCGCCCGTTCCGAACCGGTCTCCTCGAAGTGCCTGCGGACCAGGTCGTGCAGCAGTTCGGACTCGTCGGTGGTGACCGGGTGCAGATCCACCAGCTCCGGGTTCACCAACGCCGGGTCCAGGTCGATCACGTGGGCCACGCCGCCCGACATGCCGGCCGCGAAGTTCCGGCCGACGGCGCCGAGTACGACGACGCGCCCGCCGGTCATGTACTCGCACGCGTGGTCGCCGACCGCTTCGACGATCGCGGTCGCGCCGGAGTTCCGGACGCAGAACCGCTGCCCGGCGCCGCCGCTGATGAACAGTTCGCCGGACGTGGCGCCGTACGCGATCACGTTGCCGGCGATGATCTGGTCGGCGGCGTCGAACCGCGCGTGCCGGTCGGGCCGGATCACGACCCGGCCGCCGGACAGGCCCTTGCCGACGTAGTCGTTCGCGTCACCCTCGAGTCGCAGCGTGACACCACGCGGCACGAACGCGGCGAACGAGTTGCCGGCCGACCCGGTGAAGGTCAGGTCGATGGTGCCGTCGGCCAGCCCGGCCGCGCGGTACCGCTTGGTGATCTCGTGGCCCAGCATCGTGCCGACGGTCCGGTTGACGTTCCGGATCGCGAGCTGCGCCCGGACCGGTTCGCCGTTCTCCAGCGCCGGCTGGCAGATCCGGATCAGCTCGTTGTCGAGCGCCTTGTCCAGACCGTGGTTCTGCTCGATGGTCTGGTGCAGCGACGTGCCCTCCGGCAGCGCCGGCACGTGCAGGATCGGCGACAGGTCGAGCCCGTCGGCCTTCCAGTGGTCGACGGCCCGCTGGATGTCGAGGACCTCGGCGTGACCGATCGCCTCGTCCAGGGTCCGGAACCCGAGCTCCGCCAGGTACTCGCGGACCTCCTCGGCGATGAACTCGAAGAAGTTGACGACGAACTCGGGCTTGCCGGAGAACCGCTCCCGCAGCACCGGGTTCTGCGTCGCGACGCCCACCGGGCAGGTGTCCAGGTGGCAGACCCGCATCATGATGCAGCCCGACACCACCAGCGGCGCGGTCGCGAAACCGTACTCCTCCGCGCCGAGCAGCGCGGCGATGATCACGTCCCGGCCGGTCTTCAGCTGGCCGTCGGTCTGGACGACGATGCGGTCGCGCAAACCGTTCAGCAGCAGGGTCTGCTGCGTCTCGGCGAGACCCAGCTCCCACGGACCGCCCGCGTGCTTCAGCGAGGTCAGCGGCGCCGCGCCGGTGCCGCCGTCGTGGCCGGAGATCAGTACGACGTCCGCGTGCGCCTTGCTGACGCCCGCGGCGATCGTACCGACGCCGACCTCCGAGACCAGCTTCACGTGAATCCGCGCCGACGGGTTCGCGTTCTTCAGGTCGTGGATCAGCTGCGCCAGGTCCTCGATCGAGTAGATGTCGTGGTGCGGCGGCGGTGAGATCAGGCCGACGCCCGGCGTCGAGTGCCGGGTGCTCGCCACCCACGGGTACACCTTCGGGCCGGGCAGCTGCCCGCCCTCACCGGGCTTCGCGCCCTGCGCCATCTTGATCTGGATGTCGTCGGAGTTCGTCAGGTACTCCGCGGTGACGCCGAAGCGGCCGGACGCCACCTGCTTGATCGAGCTCCGCCGGGCCGGGTCGTACAGCCGCTCGGCGTCCTCGCCGCCCTCGCCGGTGTTCGACTTGCCGCCGAGCTGGTTCATCGCGATCGCCAGCGTGGTGTGCGCCTCGGCGCTGATCGAGCCGTAGCTCATCGCGCCGGTGGAGAACCGCTTGACGATCGCGCTCACCGGCTCGACCTCGTCGATCGGGATCGGCCCGCGGTCGGACTTGAAGCCGAACAGACCGCGCAAGGTCATCAGCCGCTCGGACTGCTCGTCGACCTTCGACGTGTACTGCTTGAAGATGTCGTACCGCCCGGTCCGGGTGCTGTGCTGCAGCCGGAAGACCGTGTCCGGGTCGAACAGGTGCGGCTCGCCCTCGCGGCGCCACTGGTACTCGCCGCCGATCTCCAGCTTGCGGTGCGCGGGCAGGATCCCGTCGGCCGGATACGCGCGCAGGTGGCGACGCCGTACCTCCTCCGCGATCGCGTCCAGGCCGACGCCGCCGATCCGGGACGACGTACCGGTGAAGTAGATGTCGACCAGGAACGGGGACAGCCCGTTCGCCTCGAAGATCTGGGCGCCGGTGTACGACGCGACCGTCGAGACACCCATCTTCGACATGACCTTGAGGACGCCCTTGCCGAGCGACTTCACCACGTTGCGGATCGCCTGCTCGGGCTCGATGCCGGGCAGGTAGGTACCACGCCGGCACAGGTCCTCGACGGACTCCAGCGCCAGGTACGGGTTGATCGCGGCCGCGCCGTACCCCATCAGGAGCGCGACGTGGTGGACCTCGCGGACGTCACCGGCCTCGACCACCAGACCGACCTGGGTGCGGGTCTTCTCCCGGACCAGGTGGTGGTGGATCGCGGAGGTGAGCAGCAGCGACGGGATCGGGGCGCTGTCGGCGTTCGAGTGCCGGTCGGACAGCACCAGGATGCGGGCGCCGTCGTTGATCGCGGCGCTCGCCTCGGCGCACAGCTCGTCGAGCCGGGTCCGGAGCGCCTCGCCGCCGCCCTCGACGTCGTACACGCCGCGCAGGACCGTGGTGGCCAGGCCGGGCATGTCGCCGTCGAGGTTGATGTGCCGGAGCTTGGCCAGCTCGTCGTTGGTGATCACCGGGAACGGGATCACCACCTGGCGGCAGGAGGCCGGGCTCGGGTTGAGCAGGTTCGACTCCGGGCCGAGGCTGGACGACAGCGAGGTCACCAGCTCCTCGCGGATCGCGTCCAGCGGCGGGTTCGTGACCTGCGCGAACAGCTGCGCGAAGTAGTCGAACAGCAATCGCGGACGATCGCTCAGGACCGCGATCGGCGTGTCGGTGCCCATCGAGCCGATCGGCTCGGCGCCGGACTTCGCCATCGGGGTGAGGATGACGCGCAGCTCCTCCTCGGTGTACCCGAAGACCTGCTGCCGCCGGGTCACCGACGCGTGGCTGTGGACGACGTGCTCGCGCTCGTGCAGGTCCTCGAACCGGATCAGGCCGGCGTGCAGCCACTCGTCGTACGGGTGCTCGGCGGCGAGCGCGTTCTTCACCTCGGCGTCGGTGATGATCCGGTGCGCGTCGACGTCGACCAGGAAGATCCGGCCAGGCTCGAGCCGCCCCTTCTCGGTCACGGTCGCCGGGCCGATGTCCAGGACGCCGGCCTCGGAGGCGAGTACGACGAGACCGTCGTCGGTCACCCAGTACCGCGACGGGCGCAGGCCGTTGCGGTCCAGGACCGCGCCGACCTTGGTGCCGTCGGAGAAGACCACCGACGCCGGGCCGTCCCACGGCTCCATCAGCGTCGAGTGGAACTCGTAGAACGCCCGCCGCTGCGGGTCCATGGTGGCGGCGTTCTCCCACGCCTCCGGAATCATCATCAGCATCGCGTGCGGCAGCGAGCGGCCGCCGAGATGCAGGAGCTCGAGGACCTCGTCGAAGGACGCGGAGTCGGACGCACCCGGCGTACAGATCGGGTAGAGCTGCTCCAGGTCGCCCGGGATCAGGTCGCTGGACAGCAGCGCCTCGCGGGCCCGCATCCAGTTCCGGTTGCCCTGGACGGTGTTGATCTCACCGTTGTGGGCGATGTACCTGTACGGGTGGGCCAGCGGCCAGGACGGGAACGTGTTCGTGGAGAACCGGCTGTGCACGATGCCGATCGCCGAGGCGAGGTCGGGGTCGGTCAGCTCGGGGAAGAACTTGTCCAGCTGGTCGGTGGTCAGCATCCCCTTGTAGGTGATGGTCCGGCCGGACAGCGACGGGAAGTAGGTCTCGGTCTCCTTCTCGGCGCGCTTGCGCAGCCGGAACGCCATCCGCTCCAGCGCCAGGCCGAGCACGCGGCCCGCCTGCGCGGTCACGAACAGCTGCTTGAAGGTCGGCATCACCGAACGCGCGGTCGCGCCGAGCAGGTCGGGCGTGGTCGGGATGTCCCGCCAGCCGACCACCGTCAGCTGCTCCTCGGCCGCGAGCTCCTCGATCCGGTCGATCGCCTTCGCGGCGTCGTCGGCGTCGGCCGGCAGGAACGCGATACCGGTCGCGTAGCTGTGCGGCGCGGGCAGCTCGAACTCGCACACCTTGCGGTAGAAGGCGTCCGGTACCTGGATCAGGATGCCGGCGCCGTCGCCGGAGTCGGGCTCGGCACCGGACGCGCCACGGTGCTCGAGGTTCCGCAGGGCGGTCAAGGCCTTCGCCACGATGTCGTGGCTGGGTTCACCGGTCAGAGTCGCGACGAAGGCAACACCGCACGCGTCGTGCTCGTGCCGTCCGTCGTAGAGACCCTCGCTCGGGAATGGCGGGCTACCAAACATTCAGGAGCTCCCGTCGTCCTACGGTCAAAAACAACTGGCCGCGGGACAACACTGGCCCAAGCCGGGAGTCCCGAGACTACCTCATGACGCCCGCCAAATGGACTTCCTGTCCACCGCGCAACGCCTTGATGACCCTCCGTAAGCAAGCGCTCACTACTCGACTCCCCATCTTCCCAGCCCACCGCGCCCCCAACCACCCACACCCACCGAAATCCACTTGCTGAGACTGATAGATCGTCCCTATGCCATGGCACCCCGCTTCCGACTGGAAACCACTCACCCCCGGCACCGGACAGGCAACCGGAGGCGTCTGGCGGACGCCTGACGACCAGGTGGTGAAGCGGCTGGTCCGCGGGGTCACCGATCCTCGTCATCACGCCTTCTGGGAGCGGCAAGCGCTGGTTGCGGAATCGGGTGTGGTCGCCGGTACGCCGGGCTTGCGTGCGCCGGCCTGCTGGGGCGTCGAGCGGGATGCGGACGGCATCACGCTGCGGATGGCGTATACGCCTGCCGTCACGTGGTCTGCGGAGGGGCTGGCTGGGGCTCTGGGGCGGTTCGCGGGGGGTTTCGTGGCGGAGCCTGGCTGGGGCGCCCGGGACGTTCTGCGGGACCGTCTGAGGACTGTGGAGCGGCGTGGTGGGTGGGAGGCGTTGGGCCGCGCTGGGCTCGCGTCACCGGCGATCGAGGAGCTGTGGGCTCGGCGGGAGTCGGCGTTGGATGTGCTCGACGGGCTGCCTCGGGTGCCGACGCATGGGGATGCTCATCCGGTGAACCTGCTCGGGCGTCAGGGCGACGATGTGATCGCGATCGACTGGGAGCAGTTCGGCCTGGGGCCGGCCGGCTTCGACCTCGGATACCTGCTGCTTGCGGTGGATGTGCCGCTCGATGATCTCGTGGCAGCACATGGGCACGGGGACGCTGTGCGGAGCGGTGCGGTGCTGGTAGCGGCGTACACCGGAGTGTCGCGGGGTGCGTGGGCGCTCACGCAGCCGGATCCCGGGGATCTTGTCGCGCGGTTGGTGGGGTTGGCCGGCGTCGTGGAGGAGGCGGTTGGTTACCTCGCGTGAACCTTGGGGGTGGTAGATGATCGCGGATGCGATGGGAGCCTGGGGACGACTGGACGCTGCTGGCCGCGCCTAAGGAGTTGGCGCATGGGGGCGTGTGGCGGACGCCGGAGCGGATGGTGGTCAAGCGCCTGGTGCCTGGCGACGAGCGACCGGCGCGGTACGGGTACTGGCGTCGGCAGGACGAGGTGGCGAGTAGCGGCGTACTCGAGTGGACCAAGGGGCTGCGGGCGCCGAAGTACCTGAAGACCGAGGCAGATGCGGACGGGATCCTGGTGTGGACCGAAGCGGTCGAGCCAGGGCCGGTCGGGGTGGACGAGGCTGCCACGGCACTCGGGCGGTTCGGGCTGAACCGGCTGCGGCCGGAGCCGTGGTTCGCGCGGCGCATTCTGCGGGACCGGCTGGACGACGACGCGGTCCACGGCGGCTGGTCGGGTTGCGCCACCGCCGACGTACTGCCGGCCGACGTACGGCGCATATGCGAAAGCCTCTCGGCCCAGCGGATGGCGCTGATGGAGGAACTCGACAGGCTTCCGCAGGTGGTCGTACACGGCGACATCCACCTGCCGAACCTGGTCCGGCGCGACGGCGACGACGTGATCGCGGTGGACTTCGACCAGTTCGGCCTCGGGCCGCTGGGCTTCGATCTCGGCTACCTGCTGCAGTCCACAAGCGCACCGGTCGACGAACTCGTAGCCGCTTACCAAGCGGGCAGCTCGGCCACGTGGCAAGCCGAGTCAGTTCGACGAGGCGCCGTACTGACCGCTGCCGTCACCCTCGTCGCCCGGGCGGCGTGGGCGCTGAATCAACCCGACCCCGGAGAGCACCTGGAGCGGTTGATCGCTCACACGGCGATCGTGGAAGAAGCGGTCAGCCACGCGTCGTAGAAGGCTTCGTAGCTCGGGAAGCGCGTGGTCGTCGCCTCGAGCAGTACGGCGTGCAGCGCGGGCGGCGGCTCGGGGAGCAGGACGAGCGCGGCGCGGGCCATGACGTACGCCGTCGTACGGGTGTCGATGGGCGCGCCGAGGGCGAGCTGCTCGGGTGCCATGAAGCGGGTCGAGCCGAACATGCGGCCCATGGTGTTCCGGTGCGGTCCGCGCCGGTACGTGTCCAGGTCCATCACCGTCAGCCGGCGCGCGTCGAAGTCGTACATCATCGCGCCGTCGTAGAAGTCGCCCTCGACCCACCCGGCTGCGTCGAGGGCGGCGTGCAGCTCGTAGAGAGCATCGAGGACGGCAAGGATCTCCGCGGTGGGCAGCGCCTTGAAGCGCTCGCGCGCCGCGGGTTCGTGGAGCAGGTCGCCGTCGCGCCACTCGTACACGAGGACCGGGCCGGCCGGCGACTCGATCACCGCATGCAGCGCGGGCATCGCCGGGTGCGTGCCCGATCGCGCCAGTTCGGCCGCGGTACGGAGGAGGGTGACGCGGGCGTCGAAGTCGAGGAACAGGTTGGGTGCGGCGGGATCGCCCGCTGTCTTCACGAAATACCTCGCGGTGGCGGTCTGGACGCCGTACGAGATGTTTCCGGAGTCTTGTGTGTCGAAGAGAGCGAAGATGGTGCCTAGGTGGTCGAGGTAGGTGGCCGGAGGGACATCGATCTCACCGGGGAACATTCCGCCGATCGTAGTGGGAGGAACTGATGGCGCTGAGTGATTTTCCGAGGTACCCGTTGCTGTTCGGTCCGAGTCCGGTGCACCCGCTCGACCGGCTGAGCGCGTACCTGGGCGGTGCGAAGATCTGGGCGAAGCGGGAGGACTGCAACGCCGGGCTCGCGTACGGCGGGAACAAGACCCGGAAGCTGGAGTACCTGATCCCGGACGCGCTCGCGCAGGGCGCTGACACGCTGGTGTCGATCGGCGGGTACCAGTCGAACCACACCCGCCAGGTCGCCGCGGTCGCCGCGAAGGTCGGGCTGAAGGCGGTGCTGGTCCAGGAGAACTGGGTGAACTGGCCGGACGCCCTCAACGACCGGGTCGGGAACATCCTGCTCAGCCGGATCATGGGCGCCGAGGTGCGACTCGACCCGGCCGGGTTCGGGATCGGGTTCAAGGACAGCTGGAGGCAGGCGCTCGCGGACGTCGAGGCGCGCGGCGGTACGCCGTACGCGATCCCGGCCGGCGCGTCGGACCATCGGCTCGGCGGGCTCGGGTTCGCGCAGTGTGCTTCCGAGGTGGAGCAGCAGGAGCGCGAACTCGGGGTCTTCTTCGACACGATCGTGGTCTGCTCGGTGACCGGGTCCACGCACGCCGGGATGATCGCCGGGTTCGCCGGCCAGGACCGTCCGCGGCGGGTGATCGGGATCGACGCCAGCGCCAAGCTCCAGGAGACCCGCGACCAGGTCGAGCGGATCGCCCGCGCCACCGCGGAACTGATCGGCCTCCGCCGCGACCTCCGCGCCGACGAGATCACCGTCCTGGAGGGCTGGGCCGGCGACGAGTACGGCATACCCGTCCAGTCGACCCTCGACGCGATCCGGCTGACCGGTCAGCTCGAGGGGATGATCATCGACCCGGTGTACGAAGGGAAGTCGATGGCCGGCCTGATCGATCTGATCCGCACCGGCGACATCCCCGCGGACTCAACCGTTCTGTACGCCCACCTCGGCGGCCAGCCCGCCCTGAACGCCTACAGCAGCCTGTTCACCCACACTCAACCGATTCCGGGGCCGACGAGCGTGCCCACGAAGTAGGTGAGGGCTGCAGCTGCGGCGCCGAGAAGGAGCTGGCGGAGACCGGAGTACCACCAGGAGCGGCTGGTGACGCGGGAGACCACGGCGCCGCAGACGAAGAGGGCCGTCAGGGCGAAAATCAGGGACGGTACGACGCTGCCGGCGCCGACCAGGTACGGCGCCAGCGGGACGAACGCACCGATGGCGAAGCAGATGAACGACGAGGCGGCCGCGGTCACCGGGTTCGGGAGGTCGGTGGGGTCGATGCCGAGTTCCTCGCGGACGTGCTCCTCGAGGGCCTGCTCCGGGTCGGCGTGGAACTGCTTCGCGACCTTGCTGGCCAGGTCCGGGTCGAGGCCCTTCGCCCGGTAGGTCTCGGCGAGCTCGATCTCCTCGTCGATCGGGTGCTTCTTGATCTCGCGGCGCTCGACCTCGATCTCGGCGCGGGCGAGCTCGCGCTGGGAGGCGACCGAGGTGTACTCCCCCGCCGCCATCGAGAACGCACCGGAGGCGAGGCCCGCGAGTCCGGCCAGGACGATGAACTTCGAGCCGGAGCTGGTGCCGCCGTCCATGCCGGCGATCAGCGCGAAGTTCGACACCAGGCCGTCCATCGCCCCGAACACCGCCGGCCGCAGCCAGCCGCCGTTCACATCACGGTGCGTGTGGTCCCCGTGATGCTCGGCAGAAACCTCAGGCGTCTCAGTCACTTGACCCGTCGTTGGCCTTCGCGGTGGTCGCCTCGGCATCCGCCGCGGTCGTGTCCGTCTTCGCTTCGCTCGGCTCGGTGGGGCCGTCGGTGGGTTTGCCGGCGGCGGCGCCGGTGCTGATGTCTTCCTGGCCGGGGCGTTTGCGGGCGCTGACGACGAACGCCGCGACGGCCAGGACGAACAGGATGATCGCGGTCCAGACGTTCAGGCGCAGGCCGAGGATGTGGTTCACGGTGTCGATGCGCATGTGTTCGATCCACGCGCGGCCGGCGGTGTACGCCGCGACGTACAGGAAGAACGCCCGTCCGTGACCGAGCTTGAAGCGGCGGTCGGCGAGCAGGATCAGCGCCACGACGCCGAGGTTCCAGACCGCTTCGTAGAGGAACGTCGGGTGGAACGTCGCGAAGTCGGCGTACCCGGCCGGCCGGTGGTCCGGGGCGATCTCCAGGCCCCACGGCTTGGTCGTCGGGCCGCCGAACAGTTCCTGGTTGAAGTAGTTCCCGAACCGCCCGAAGATCTGCGCCAGCGCGATTCCGGGCGCCATCGCGTCCGCGACCGCCAGGAACGGCACCTTGGCCCGCCGGCACGCGATCCACGCGCCGAGCGCGCCGAAGCCGACCGCGCCCCAGATACCGAGCCCGCCGTGCCAGATCTTCAGTGCGTCGATCGGGTGCTTGCCCTCGCCGAAGTACAGCTCGGCGTCGGTGATCACGTGGTAGATCCGCGCACCGACCAGCCCGAACGGGATCGCCCAGAACATGATGTCGGCGAGCACCGGCGCCGAGCCGCCGCGCGCCACCCAGCGCCGGCGGCCGAGCCAGTAGCCGACGAAGATGCCGGCCAGGATGCACAACGCGTACGCGCGGATCGGCAGGCCGAGGACGTGCCAGACACCCTGGCTCGGGCTGGGAATGAACGCCGGAACCATCACGGCGGGAATCAGACTAGACATGGCAAACAGAGACGCTACTCGACCCGGCAGGGCGCGGCCACAAACGCAGGGTCACGATGCGATCGCATCGACGGCCTTCTGCAGGCCCTCGGCGGTGAGCTCGTTGGCCTCCAGCTGCTTGCCGTTGACGAAGACGGTCGGCGTACCGGTCACACCCCGGTCGTCGGCGGCCGTGCCCACGGACTCCAGCCAGCTCGCGTACGTGTTGTCCTGCACGGCCTGCTGGAACTTCGCGTCGCCGACCCCGAGCTGCTTGCCGAGCTCCAGCAGCTGGTCGGTGGTCCAGGACTTCGAGAAGTCGCCGTACAACTCGTCGACGAAGCTCAGCGCCTTGCCGTTCGCGGCCGCCGCGGCGAACGCGTTCGCGAGCCGCGGCGAGGCGTCCGGGTTCACGAACTGCAACGGCCAGTACGTGAGCGTCGCCGTACCGTCCTGGACGAGCTTGTCGACCGTGGCGCCGCTGGCCTCCTCGAACTCCGCGCAGTGCGGGCAGCGGAAGTCCAGGTACAGGTCGATGTTCACCTTCGCGCCGGACTTGCCGACCGTGATGCCCTTGCCGGCCGAGCCGGGACCGGTGACGACCGTCGGCTCCGGGCGCCCGTTCGAGCTCACCTCGACCTTGGAGTGGCCGCGGTAGTACTGCACGCCGACACCCGCGCCGAGAGCCAGCACGAGGACGATCACCACGATGATCCCGGGGGTGATCCTGCGCTTGGGCTGCTGCAGCAGCGGATTCCCAGGGGACTTCACCGGGGGTTTGGTCTTGCTCACGACGCGGTGGCTCCTTGCGGTCCGGTATCTGGTTCTGTGCTCGGTTCCGATACGACGGCGAACTTGCTGACGGGCTTCAGCCACAGCCAGACGGCCAGCACCAGCAGCCCGAGATCGCGCAGGATCTCCTGCAGGTACTTCGTCTGTCCCGGGGCGACCTGACCACCGCCGCCGAAGCAGCCGCAGTCGATCGACAGCCCGCGGGCCCAGGCCGACGACACCGCGGCGATGAAGACGATCATGAAAACACCCGCGGCCGCCGCGGACGCGCGGACACCGAAGCCGATGATCAACAGCAACCCGATCGCGATCTCCAGGAACGGCAGCCCCCAGCCGACCGGTTCGACCAGGGCCGACGGGAGCAGCTCGTACGCGCGGACCGCCTGCGCGGCGGTCTCCGGATCGGTCACCTTCAGCGCGCCGGCGACCAGCATCACCCCGCCGAGCACCAGCCGCGCCACCAGGGAGACCCAGGGAATCCACGACTTCACCGGTTGTCCTCCACCAGCTTCCCGAAGTCGTGCGCCAGGTCGCCGATCGCGGCGTTCGACAACCAGAGCACGTTCGCCTTGTCGTTCTTCCCGAAGCCGATCACCTGCGCTCCGTGACCGACCTCGTACCCACCGGAAGGCAGCTTCTGCATCCCTTCCACCGGTACGCCGACGGCTTTCGCGATGTCCTTGATCGACGTCAGCGACCCGGTCAGCCCGACGAACGCCGGGTCGAACCGGTCCAGGTACTTACGGATCACCGGCCCGGTGTCCCGCGCCGGGTCGGTGGTGATGAACAGCATCTGGATCTGGTCCTGCACCTGGTCGTCGAGCTTGGTCAGCGCGGACGCCACGTCGGCCATCACGGTCGGGCACACGTCGGGACAGTTGGTGTACCCGAAGAACACCAGCGTGACCGGCTTCTTCGTGGACGTGACCAGGTTGAACGGGTTCCCGGACGTGTCGGTCAAGGTGGCCGCGGGCATCGAGTACGGCGCGTCGAGAGTGGCGCCGCGCAACCCGTTCGGGTCCTGGCTGCTGCGGATGATCGCACCGCCCGGGTTGTCCGGCTTCTCTTCCTTGCCACTGCAGCCCGCGAGGGCGAGCAGAGCCACCGCCGCCAAGAAAAGGACGGCGGTGTTCCTGGTTCGACTCACGGGCGTACTAACGAGCAACGGTCGCGCGGGGTTCCCGGCGGACACCTTCGGCCAGACCTTCGGTGAGCTTCCGCACACCGGCCGGGCCGCCGTCCTGGAGTGCCTTGACGAGTGCCGCGCCGACGATCGCGGCGTCCGCGAACGCCGCCACACCGGCCGCCTGGTCGCCGTTGGAGATGCCGAGGCCGACGCCGACCGGCAGGCCGGTCGCCGCCTTCACCCGGGCGACCAGCGGCGCCGCCAGCTCCGACGGCTTGTCCCGCGCCCCGGTGACACCCATCACAGCCGTCGCGTACACGAAACCGCGGCAGTTCGCCGTGGTCATCGCGATCCGCTCGTCGGTCGACGACGGCGAGACCAGGAACACCTTGTCGAGCTCGTGCTTGTCGGCGGCCGCGATCCACTCCGCGCCCTCGTCCGGGATCAGGTCGGGCGTGATCAGCCCCGCTCCCCCGACGCCGGCGAAATCGGCCGCGAACCGGTCCACGCCGTACCGCTCGATCGGGTTCCAGTAGGTCATCACGAGCACCGGCACGTCGGAGTACGCCGTGAGCTTCTCGACCGTGCTGAGCACGTCCCGGGTCCGCAGCCCGCCGGCCCGCGCGATCTCGGTGGCGCGCTGGATCGTGACACCGTCCATCACCGGATCGCTGTACGGCAGACCGAGCTCGATCACGTCGGCGCCGCCGTCGATCATCGCCTTGACGCCGTCCACGGCACCGTCGTACGTCGGGAAACCGGCCGGCAGGTACCCGACCAGGGCGCCGCGGCCCGCGTCGTTCGCCTTCCGGATCGCGACCCCGGCGTTGCCCAGGGCAACTACGTCATTCATCGGAACCCCCCAGGCCGAACCACGTCGCGGCCGTGTCCATGTCCTTGTCACCGCGACCGGACAGGTTCACCAGAATGGTTGCCTCCGGCCCCAGTTCCTTCGCGATGTCGAGCGCGCCGGCGACCGCGTGCGCCGACTCGATCGCCGGGATGATCCCCTCGGTCCGCGACAGCAGCTTGAACGCCTCCATCGCCTCGGCGTCGGTGATCGGCCGGTACGTCGCCCGCCCGGTCTCCGCCAGCCACGCGTGCTCCGGACCGACGCCCGGGTAGTCCAGCCCCGCGGAGATCGAGTGCGACTCGATCGTCTGCCCGTCCTCGTCCTGCAGCAGGAACGATCGCGCACCGTGCAGTACGCCGACCTGCCCGGCGCTGATCGTCGCCGCGTGCCGTCCGGTCTCGAACCCGTCGCCGCCCGGCTCGACGCCGTACAGCTTCACGTCGTCGTCACCGATGAACGCGGTGAACAGGCCGATCGCGTTCGACCCGCCGCCGACCGAGGCGACCGCGGCGTCCGGCAGCTTGCCCAGCAGGGCGAGCGACTGCTCCCGCGCCTCGTCGCCGATCCCGCGCACGAAGTCGCGGACCATCGCCGGGAACGGGTGCGAACCGGCCGCCGTACCGAGGATGTAGTGGGTCTTGTCGACGCTGGCGACCCAGTCGCGCAGTGCCTCGTTGATCGCGTCCTTCAGCGTCCGGCTCCCGGTCTTCACCGAGATCACCTCGGCGCCGAGCAGCTTCATCCGGGCCACGTTCAGCGCCTGGCGCTCGGTGTCGACCTCGCCCATGTAGACCACGCACTCCAGGCCGAGGTAGGCGCAGGCGGTCGCGGTCGCGACGCCGTGCTGCCCGGCACCGGTCTCCGCGATCACCCGCGGCTTGCCCATCCGCTTGGTCAGCAGCGCCTGGCCGATCGCGTTCCGGATCTTGTGCGCGCCGGTGTGGTTCAGGTCCTCGCGCTTCAGCAGGATCCGCGCACCGGCGACGTCCGACAGCCGGGTCGCGTCGTACAGCAGGCTGGGGGCGCCGATGTATTCGCGCAGCATCCGCTCGAACTCGTCGGTGAACTCCCGGTCGGCCATGGCGTCGCGCCAGGCCTGGGTGAGTTCGTCGAGCGGCGCGATCAGCGCCTCCGGCATGAACCTGCCGCCGAAACGGCCGAAGTGCCCGAACTGGTCGGGCAGCACAGTACTCATCCGACTAAAACCTTCCGATCCCGGCCCAGACGGCTCGGGGAGTTACTGCCCCTACCCGTTTGGACCGGGAGGAGAGGTCAGTGCCGCTGCTGGATGGCGGGGTGCGATCCGGCGGCGACGAGGTCGGCGACCGAGGCGCGAGGATCGCGGCCGGTCACCAGGGTTTCACCGACGAGGACGACATCGGCCCCGGCGCGCGCGAACTCGATTACATCATGCGGACCGCGGACCCCGGACTCGGCCACCCGGACGAGCTCGGTCGGGATCGTCGGCGCGACCCGGGCGAAGGTGTCCCGGTCGACCTCGAGGGTCTTCAGGTTCCGGTTGTTCACGCCGATGAGCTGGGCGCCGGCGTCCACCGCACGCCGCGTCTCCTCCTCGTCGTGCACCTCGACCAGCGGGCAGAGGCCGATCGACTGGGCCCGCTCGATCAGCGAGACCAGCGCCTCCTGCTCCAGCGCCGCCGCGATCAGCAGCACCATGTCGGCACCGGCCGCCCGCGCCTCCCAGAGCTGGTACGACGAGACGATGAAGTCCTTGCGCAGCACGGGTACGTCGACCCGGCCGCGGACCGCCCGCAGGTCGTCGAGGCTGCCGTTGAACCGGCGCTCCTCGGTCAGCACCGAGATCGCCGCGGCGCCGCCCAGCTCGTACTCACCGGCCAGCGCGGCCGGGTCGGTGATCTCGGCCAGCTCGCCCTTGGACGGGCTGGAGCGCTTCACCTCGGCGATCACCGCGATCCCGTCGCCGCGGAACACCGGCATCGGGTCCTTGGCGTCGGGCTTGCGCTGGGCCTCCTGCTTCAGGTCGTCCAGGCTGACCCGGGCCTGGCGCTCCGCAAGGTCCTCGCGGACCCCAGCGAGAATGTCGTCAAGCACAGTCATGTCCGTCCGCCCTTCAGTGGTCGCCGTCGGTCGGGACCCCGAAGCCCAGCAGCTGCAGCACCTTGCCGGCCAGCGCCCCCAGCACCGCGATTCCGACGGAGATCCAGAACAGCACCCAGTTCGGCCCGAGCACCATGGCGATGGCGCCGACCGTGAACGCGACCAGCACGATCGCCACCGCCGTCCACGCAGCCGGGCTGTTGCCGTGCAGATCGTGCGGAGCTTCCTCCTCGATCCGACTGGCCCCTTGATCCGCCACCGTATTGTCCATAGTTGGCGCCACTCCTCCTCGTCGTCCCGTCCTATTGTGGCGGTAGCCCGCCGCGATCAGAGAGTCGGGTCCTCCCCGGCGTCGATCGCCTTCCACTGATCGGCCCCGTCAGCCCGCCCTGAGGCGGCCGGATCACGCTCGTAACGCTGGGTCGCGCTACGCCAGCGATGCGCTGTCAGCACGGTCAGCAGACCGGCCGCGACCAGCGCGAGTCCGCCGCCCAGGGCGAACCACGGCGCCGGGCCGCCGGTCTCCACGACCTGGTCGGCCAGTACGGCGCTGAGCACCGGCCGGATCCGGCTGAGCTCGGGGCCGTCGGGCCGCACCAGCAGCGCGACCGCGACCGCGATCGCGCCCAGCACGACGACCAGTGCGCCGAGCAGGCGGCGCAGCGCCGTACCTGCGAGTTTGGTGACGATGACCGCGACGAGCGACGCGAGTGCCAGCGCGACTGGGGCCTTGGTGATCGAGTAGCCGTTGAAGACCTCGTCGACGCGGCCGTTACCGGGGTTGACCGAAACCCAGGTCAGGTACGCCGAGAGGCCGAGCAGCACCAGCGCCACCAGGGCGAGGAGGTCGACCACGCGTTGGGGTCTCATCCGGCCCTCATACGTCACTGAACGTTCCCGCGACCGCGATCGCGTTGAGTACGGCGGCCGCCTTCGTCCGGCACTCGGCGTCCTCCGCGGCCGGATCCGAGTCCGCGACGATCCCGGCCCCGGCCTGGACGTACGCCGTACCGCCGCGCAGCACCGCGGTGCGGATCGCGATCGCGGTGTCGGCGTCGCCGGCGAAGTCGAGGTAGCCGACGACACCGCCGTACACGCCGCGCCGGGTGACCTCGAGCTTGTCGATGATCTCCATCGCGCGAGGTTTCGGTGCCCCCGACAACGTCCCCGCGGGGAACGCGGCGGTGAGCGCGTCGAACGCGGTCATCCCGGCCTTCAGCTGCCCGGTGACCGTCGACTCCAGGTGCATCACGTGGCTGTAGCGGCGGACGTCCATGAAGTCGACGACCTCGACCGTGCCGGGCGCGCAGACCTTGCCGACGTCGTTGCGGCCGAGGTCCACGAGCATCAGGTGCTCGGCGCGTTCCTTCGCGTCCGCGCGCAGCTCCTCCTCCAGCGCGTGGTCCTCCTCCGGCGTCGCGCCGCGGCGGCGGGTGCCGGCGATCGGGTGCAGGATCACCTTGTTGTCGGTGACCTTGACCAGGGCCTCCGGGCTGGAGCCGACGATGTCGAAGCCGTCCAGGCGGACCAGGTACATGTACGGGCTGGGGTTCGAGCGGCGCAGCACCCGGTAGATGTCGAGCGCGGACGCGCTGCTCTGCAGCTCGAACCGCTGCGACACGACGATCTGGAACGCCTCGCCCGCGCGGATCTCCTCCTTCGCGTCCTCGACCGCTTGCCGGTACTCGGCGCTGGAACGCTGCCGGTGCGGGTCCGGCTGGGCCTGCCGGTCCGCACGGACGACGTACGACGGGGTGGGCCGGGCGAGGTCGCGCTCCATGGCGTCCAGGCGGCGTACCGCGTCGGCGTACGCCTCGTCGACGCGTTCGTCGGAGTCGTCCCAGTTGACCGCGTTCGCGATCAGCCAGATCTCGCCGGTCTCGTGATCGAGGGCGGCCAGGTCGGTGGCGAACAGGAACGTCAGCTCGGGCAGGCCGAGGTCGTCCGTGGTCGTGTCCGGCAAGCGCTCGAGGCGGCGGACGGCGTCGTACCCGAGGAAGCCGACCATGCCGCCGGTCAGCGGCGGCAGGTCCGGCAGCCGCGGCGTGTGCAGGATCTCGAGCGTCTCGCGGAGCGCTTTCAGCGGGTCGCCGGTCTGCGGCAGGCCGACCGGCGGGTTGCCGGTCCAGACGGCCTCGCCGTTGCGTTCGGTCAAGGTGGCGGCACTTCGCACGCCGATGAACGAGTAGCGCGACCAGACGCCGCCGTTCTCGGCCGACTCCAGCAGGAACGTGCCTTCCCGTTCGGCCGCGAGCTTGCCGTAGACACCGATCGGGGTCTCCGCGTCGGCGAGCAGCCGCCGCGTCACCGGGATGACCCGGCGGTCCTTCGCGTACTCGCGGAACGTCTCGAGCGCCGGCGCCGTCACGCTGCCTTCACCTCGATCTCGCCGTGCTCGAAGCAGCTGCGCGTCCCGGTGTGACACGCCGGGCCTTCCTGGTCGACGAGGACGAGCAGGGTGTCGGCGTCACAGTCGACGAGCAGCTGCTTCACGTGCTGACGGTGGCCGCTGGTCTCGCCCTTCACCCAGTACTCCTGCCGGCTGCGCGACCAGAACGTGCTCCGGCCGCTCTCCGCGGTACGGCGCACCGCCTCGGCGTTCATCCAGCCCACCATCAGGACCTCGCGCGTGTCGTACTGCTGCACCACCGCCGGGATCAGACCGGCCGCGTCGAAGGTCAACTCGTCGATAGTCACCCGCCCATTGTCCCCGATCCGGGGTTGCCGTCCGACCACGGTCCCGAACTTGCGAAGATGACCCAATGAGTCGGATCGAGGCGTTGCTGGCGGAGCATCCGGTGATCGACGGGCACAACGACCTGCCGATCGCGTTCTACGAGCTGTGCGGGTACGACCTGGACGCCCACGACCTGGCCGGGCCGGTGCCGGAGCTCCACACGGACCTGCCGCGGCTGCGCGCGGGTCACGTGGGCGCGCAGTTCTGGTCCTTGTGGGTGCCGCAGGACGAGCACGCGGTACGGCGTACGTTCGAGCAGCTCGATTTCGTCCGGCGCCTCGTCGCGCGCTTCCCCGCGGATCTGCAGCTCACCGACTCCGCCGACGAGGTCGAGGCGGCGATCAAGGCGGGCCGGGTCGCGTCGCTGATGGGGATGGAGGGCGGTCACTCGATCGGTGAGTCGCTCGGTGTGCTGCGGGTGATGCGGGCGCTCGGCGTGCGGTACATGACGCTGACCCACAACAACAACGTGTCCTGGGCGGACTCGGCCACCGACGAACCGGTGCTCGGCGGGCTGAACGAGTTCGGCGAGGACGTCGTCCGGGAGATGAACCGGATCGGCATGCTGGTCGACCTCTCGCACGTCTCCGCGGACACGATGCGGCACGCGCTGCGGGTGACGAGCGCGCCAGTGATCTTCAGCCACTCGTCGGCGCGCGCGGTCTGCGACGTACCGCGGAACGCGCCCGACGACGTCCTCGAGACGCTGACCGGCAACGACGGCGTGTGCATGGTGACGTTCGTGCCGTACTTCACGTCGCAGGCGTACGTCGACTGGCTGGACGGGATGCGCGCACTGGCCGTCGAGCACGGCCTGGAGGATCCCCAGCACCGCGAACAGGTCGAGGCGATGTACGGCGTACCGCGGCCGGAGATCAGGCTCGCGGACGTGGTCGAGCATGTCGAGCACGTCCGCGAGGTGGCGGGCGTCGACCACATCGGTCTGGGCGGCGACTACGACGGCTGCCCTGAGTTCCCGGTCGAGCTGCCGGACGTGGCGTCGTACCCGGTGCTGTTCAGCGCGCTGGCCGACCGCGGCTGGAACGACGAGGAGCTCGGCAAACTTGCCGGCGGCAACATCCTGCGCGTGCTCCGGGCCGCGGACGACGTCGCTCTTTAAGCCTCTCGGTACTGGGCGCGGATCTCGTCCAGCGGCTCGAGCCCGGCGGCCTGGTACGTCGCGACGGCGCCGACGTTCGTCGCCGGAGTGACCGTGTAGATGCTGGACGAGCCCATCTCCCGGAGCGTGCGCGCACAGCCGAGGACCATCGCGGTGCCGTACCCGCGGCCGCGGTGCAGGCGGTGGACGCCCATCGGCTCGATGTAGCCGGGGCGTCCCTCGCCGGCCGACCAGACGGTGGCAGCGGCCACGGACTCGCCGATCTCGTTGCGGAGCACCAGGCAGCGCGCGTCGGCGTACGGCAGCCCGTCGGCCATCGCGAACCAGCGGTCGTCGGTGAACGTCGACCCGTCGAACGACGCCCGCTGGACGCCGGTCCGCTCGTGGGCCTCCTCGGCGCCGATCACGTCGATCCGGACGCCCGGATCCGGCACCGGATCGGTCAGGTCGCGCCACACCGGGACCCACGGCGCGTCCGCCTTCCACCCGTCCTTGAACAGCAACTCCTGGACGAGCGCTCCGGTCGGCGTCTCGACGTACACCTTGCCCTCGATCAGCACACCCTTCTCGGGCGCGGACACGTCCTCGGTGATCCGCTGCGCCAGCTCCTCGTCCCGCAAGAGGTCCGGCGCGATCGCCGTCCGCAGCCAGTCCGGCTCGTCGAGCATCCCGATCGCGACGATCTCCCCGCCCCGCCGCCAGACCCGCGTCGCCGCCGCCGTCCGCTCCACCCCAAACCGCCAGAACCACCCCAGATCCCCCGGATGCAACTGCAACGCCACCCCCTCCCGCTGCCACCCCCGCAGCACCCCCACAACCGCGCCCAACTCCCCGATCCCCGCCGTACCCATCTCAATACCCATCCCCCGATCCCACACCATCGCCCCACCCCACCGCACCCCAGGCCCACTTTGAGTCCCCATCAACCACTCCACCGCCACTTTGAGCCTCCACCAACCAAAATCCGCGGCGAGATTTGGTTGGCCGAGGCCCAAAGAGGTTTTCCACAAGTTGGTGGAGGTGGGATGCGGCGGAGGTCGGAGAGGCGTCAGAGTGGGGCGATGGATCGGCTCGGCGACGGCGTGCGGGAGCGACTGGTTGCGCTTGCGCGGACTCCCCAACGGCGTGCGGCCCTGCGTCAACTCGGGATCGGCGACGCCGACCTCCGGCGGCTCGTACGGCGTGGCGCTCTGCGACACCACCACGGTCATTACGTCGACGGCCGGCTCGACGAGCAACTCGCGACGATCGCCTGCGCACACGCGGCGTACCCGAGCTCGGTCGTGAGTCATTTCAGCGCCGCCCGGCTAGCGGGCCTCCCGGTGTGGACCGACAGTGGCCGCCCGAGCGGCGCCCCGATCGATGCCGCGTGGCTGACCCGTCCGCCGGAGGCCCCGCGTAATCAGCGACGCCCGGACATCGTCGTACGGCGAGCCGGCCTGACGGCTGCTGATCTCGCAGGTCACGGGTGGTTGCCGGTCACCCGCGTCGCCAGGACCGTGGTCGACCTGGCCCGGGAACTGCCGCTCCGTGAGTCGATCGTCACCGTCGACGGCGCATTGCGAGCCGGCACTACGCCGGCGGAGCTGCACGCAGTTGCCGAACGCCAGCAGCACTGGCCGGGCGTCCGGCGAGCGCAGGAGGCTATCGCCTTCGGTGACCCGTCAGCGGAGTCCGTGATGGAGTCGATCGCCAGGGCGGTGTTCGCGGCTGCCGGCCTGCCCACCCCGCTGCTGCAGGTGCAGTTCTTCGACGGTTTCGGCTGGATGCCCGAGCGCGTGGACTTCTGGTGGCCATGGTTTCGAACCGTCGGGGAGGCGGACGGGCTCGCGAAGTACGAAGCGAACAGTCCGGCGGAGCGGCGGTTGCTGCTCCGCAGGAGCCATCGCCGTGACCAGCGCCTCAGCGACCGTGGCGTCGAGCTGGTTCATTTCGGGTGGGAGGACGTGGTCGATCCACGCTCGGACCTGATCGCGCGCCTGCGGGCGGCGTTCGCCCGCGGCGAGTCCCGCACCACGGAGCCACCCCGCTGGCGCGCCGTACCGCCGCCGCGCGCCGACGCCGCGTGACCTTGAGCACGGACCAACCATTTTCAGAGCCCGTCGGTGGTTGGTGGGTGCTCAAGGTGCGGGTCAGTGGTTGGTGGGTGCTCAAGGTGGGGCGGGGTGGGTTTGGGGATTTGGTGGTCGGGCACGGGGCGGGGGCTAGTGACAATCGACGGATGGAGTGGCTGTGCTGACCCTGACTGAGAACGCGACGCTGGTGATCAAGAGCATCACCGGGGTCGAGGGTGCGCCGGACGGGGCCGGGGTGCGGATCTCGCAGGAGAACCCGGCGGATCCGGCGCTCGCGGTGACCACGACCGAGGCTCCGCAACCGGGTGACCAGGTCGTCGAGGAGGCGGGTGCCCGGGTCTTCCTCGAGCAGAAGGCCGCGAACGCCCTCGACGACAAGATCCTGGACGCTGCGGTCGACGACAAGGGCGGTGTCGAGTTCCTGCTGGTACCGCAGCCGGGCCCGGGCAACGGCGCGGTCCCGACCCCCTGATTCAACCAAGCTGCACGTCGGCCGGGAACCATGAGCCCCGGCCGGCGTGCATTCTTGGGTCTAGAGGGCGCTGCGCTGGGCGATCCAGCTGTCGTGCAGGCGGGTGTAGACGCCGCCCGCGCCGACGAGATCGGCGTGCGGACCGCGTTCCACGATCTCGCCTTCGTCGAAGACCAGGACCTCGTCGGCGGCCTCGGCGGTCGACAGGCGGTGGGCGATGGTGACCGACGTACGGCCGGACATCAGCCGCTCCAGCGCCGCGTTCACGCGCACCTCCGTACCGGGATCGACCGCTGACGTCGCCTCGTCGAGGACGAGCAGGTCCGGGTCGGCGATGTTCGCGCGGACCAGCGCCACCAGCTGCCGCTCCCCCGCCGACAACGACTCACCGCGCTGCCCGACCGGCGACTGCAACCCGTCCGGCAGCGACTCCAGCCACTCCGTCAGCCCGAGCGACTCGAACGCCGTGACCAGCTGCGCGTCCGTCACCTCGGGCCGCCCGAACCGCACGTTCTCCGCCAGCGACGCGTCGAACAGGTACCCGTCCTGGGGCACCATCACGACCCGCTCCCGCAGCGACTCGAACGAGATCTCCCGAGCGTCCACGCCGTCCAGCCGCACCGCCCCGGACGTCGGATCCATCAGCCGGGTCAGCAACTTCGCGAACGTCGTCTTGCCGGACCCGGTCTCCCCGACCACCGCGACCCGGCGGTGCGGTTCGATCCGGACGCGGACGTCGCGCAGCACCAGTTCGCCTTCCGGATAAGCGAAATCGACGTCGTCGAACTCGACCGTGATCGGTCCGCGCGCCTGCTTCACGCCGTCGTCGCCCGGGTCCGCGACATCGGCCGGTGTGGCGATCACGCCGAGCACCCGCCGCCAGCCGGCGAACGCGCTCTGCGCGTCGGTCAGCACCTGGGTGGCGATCTGCACCGGGTCCGAGAACAGCGCCACCAGGAACATGAACGCGAGCAGCTCCCCCAGCGTCGCCTTCCCGTCGATGCCGAGCAGTACGCCGACGGTCAGCACGCCGGCGTTCGCGAGACCGGCCGCCAGACCACCGATCGAGAAGGTTACGCCGGTCAGCGCCTGCGCCCTCGTCGCGGTCTTCCGGTAGTCCTCGATCGACGCGTCGATCCGGTCCTGCGTGCGCTGCTGGATCGCGTACGAGCGCACCACCTGCGCGCCCACCACCGGCTCCGCGATCGCGGACAGCATCTCGCCGACCTTGGCCCGCACCACGCCGTACGCCTTCGACATCGCGCGCTGCAGGTACTTCAGGCTGGCGAACAGCGGGATGAAGCACAGCAGCACGACCAGTGCGAGCTGCCACGAGTAGAAGAACATCACGACTGTCGCGAGCACCATCTGCCCGATGCTGACCAGGAAGATGAACCCGCCGAACTGCAGGAACTGCGACACCGTGTCCACGTCCGACGTGACCCGGCTGACCAGCGCGCCGCGGCGCTCGGTGCTCTGGGTCAGCACCGGCAGGTCGTGCACGTGCCGGAACGCCTTGATCCGCATCGTCGCGAGCCCGTGCTCCGAGTTGACCGCGAGCCGCACGGTCGTCAGGTACGACGCTCCTGCGGTGAGGATCACGCCCAGCGCGCACACCAGGCACATCCAGGCGACGTACGACATGTCGGGGCCGCCCGCGCCGGACAGGCCCTTGTCGATCGTCTGCTGCACCGCGATCGGTACGACGATCCGCCCGGCCGTCATCGTCAGCGCGAGCAACCCGGTCAGCCACCACCCGCGCGCGAGCTCGGGCGAGACCTTCAGCCCGTCCTTGAGGGTCTGAAGCCCACCCGCGTCGTCACCGTGGTCCAGCCGGGACGCCTCCGCCGCGCTCATCCGCGTCCTCGCTTCGCTCCGGGCGCGGATGAGCGCGGCGTGGCGCTGTGCTTGACGATGAACTCGCTCCGCTCGCTCATCAGGCCGACACCTCTTCTTCGTCGAGTTCTGCTTCTTCCTGGCGGCGTTCGGCGTCCTTCTCGTACGCGTCCACCAGGTCCCGGTAGGCGGGAGTGGACGCCTGCAGTTCGGTATGGGTGCCGTGCGCCTGGATCCGGCCCTCGTCCAGGAACAGCACCTCGTCGGCGAGCGAGATCGTCGCCTTCCGGTAGGCGATCACCAGCACCGTCGTCGCCGCGCCGGCGTCCTCCTGGACCGCGGTGCGCAGGCCCGCGAGGATCCGTGCCTCGACCTGCGGGTCCACCGCGCTCGTCGCGTCGTCCAGGATCAGCAACCGCGGCCGCCGTACCAGGGCCCGCGCGAGCGCGATCCGCTGCCGCTGCCCGCCGGACAGCGTCGTACCGCGCTCGCCGACCTTGGTGTCCAGCCCGTCCGGCATCGCCTTCACGAAGCCGTCGCCCTGCGCGATCCGCAGCGCGTCCCACACGTCGTCGTCGCTGTAATCCCCGCCGAGTGTGATGTTGCCGCGGATCGTGTCGTCGAACAGGAACGCGGTCTGCGCCACCAGCGCGACCGATCCGGCCAGCTCGTCGCGCGCCAGGTCCCGCAGGTCGATCCCGTCCACCTTCACCGCCCCGGTCTCCGGGTCGACAAGTCGCGTCAGCAGCGTGGTGAGCGTCGACTTCCCGGCGCCCGTCGGCCCGACGACCGCGACGGTCCGGCCGGGCTCGATCGTGAAGTCGACACCGGCCAGTACGTCGCGCTCCGGCAGGTACCCGAACCGGACGCCGGCGACCTGCAGCCGGGCCGCTTTCGTCGACGTCAGCCGCGCCTCGCCGTACTCCGTCCCGCCCTCGGCGGTCAGCACCCGCTGCACGCGGTCCCACCCGACGACCGATCGGGGCAGCTCGCCGAGGACCCAGCCGAGAGCCCGGATCGGGAAGCCGATCAACGTGAACAGGAACGCCACCTGGACCACGTCCCCCGCGTCCGCGCCGCCGGACCGTACCCGCCCGACGCCGACCAGCAGCACCGCGAGCACGCCGAGCCTGGGCAGGCCGTCGATCACCGGGTCGAACATGCCGCGGGCCTTGTTCACCGCGATGTTCGCGTCCCGGAGCGCGTACGTCGGCGCGCGGAACCGCTCCGTCTCGGCGGCCTCGCGGCCCAGCGTCTTCACCACCAGAGCGCCGTCGAACGACTCGTGCGCGACCTCGGAGACCTCCGCGCGGAGTTGCTGCGCGCGGGTCGCGAGCGGCTGCAGGTAGCGCTGGAAGATCACGTTCGCGACGAAGACCAGCGGGAACACCAGGCACCCCACCAGCGCGAGCCAGACGTCGGCCGCGAACATCGCGATCGTCGCGAACACCAGCATCGCGATCACGCCGATCGCCATCGGCAGCGGCGCGATCACGAACCAGGTCGACTCCACGTCGGCGTTGGCGTTCGACAGCAACATGCCGGTCGAGTGCTGGTGGTGCCACTCCAGCGGGAGCTTCAGGTACTGCCGGGTGACCCGGCGGCGGTACGTCGCCTGCAGCCGGAACTGCATGACGCCGGCCCCGAGCCGCCGCCCGACGACGCCGATCGCGTTCAGGATCGCGATCCCCATGAACAGCGAGATCAGCGCCGCGATCGTGCCGCCGGTGGTGTCACCACGCTCGAACGACGGGCGGATCAGATGGTCGGTGGACCAGCCGAGCGCCCAGCCGCCGGCGACGGTCATCGCGCCGTACAGCATGGCGGCGAGCACGGACAGCGCGAAGATGCCCGGCTCCTCCCAGATCGCGACCCGCAACACCCCGAAACCTCTCCGGGTGACGCCGCCCTTGTCTGGGACCCGGGGGCCTGGGGGTCGTCCCCCAGATGACACTTTCGGGACAGGCAAGACACGCTCCAGGGCAGTCAGGTGCATACGTGGGACACAGGCATGACAACGATTGACATTCTGCCACTCCCCTCCGACAACTACGATCGAGTTGTGACCGACTACAGCCGGGTAGAACGACTCGCTCTGTGTGACCTGTTCGAGGAGGTCGGCCCCGCCGCTCCGACGCTGTGCGACGGCTGGGACGCCTACGACCTCGCGGTCCATCTGTACGTCCGGGAGGCGGACCCGATGGCGGGGCCCGGGATCATGATCCCGGCGCTCGCGGACACCACCGAGAGACGGATGCAGCGGGTCAAGGAGCGCTACGGCTTCGCCGAGGTCGTCGACAAGGTCCGCAACGGTCCGCCGCCGGTCTCGATCTACGCCCTGCCGAAGCTCGGGCACCAGCTCAACACGACCGAGTACTTCGTGCACCACGAGGACGTCCGCCGGGCGCAGGCGTCGTACGACGTGCGCGAACTGCCCGCCGAGCAGCAGGACGGTCTGTGGAAGGCGGTCCGGCTCGCGGCGAAGGGGATGACCCGGAAGTCGCCGACCGGTCTGGTGCTCCGGCGGCCGGACGGTACGACGTCCGTCGCGAAGCGGCCGAACGAGCACGGCTCCGTCACCGTGACGGGCGAGCCCGGCGAGCTGGTGCTGTTCTGCTTCGGGCGGCAGCAGGTGGCCGACGTACAACTGGACGGCGACGCGGAGACAGTCGAGCGGCTCCGCAACGCGTCATTTGGCGTTTGACCGCTTGCGGCGCGCGCGCTGGATCAGCCTGCTCACCACTGTCGTGAGGATGACGAGCACGATCGCGGCGACGACGCCCTGCCAGGGCTCGTCGAACAGCACGTAGCCGAGCAGGCCGATTGCCATGTAGACCGCCGCCCACAGCGACGACGCGAACAGGTCGACGAGGGCGAATCGTTCCCACTTGTAGCCCGCGAGCCCGGCCGCGAGCAGGACGGGGACCCGGCCGCCGGGGATCAGCCGGGACGTGAGCAGCACACTGATCTCGTGCTCGGCCAGTCGCTCCCGGAGCGCGTCCAGCGACGCGTTGTCGCGCAACCAGCCGATCCGCTTCGCCAGCCGTTCGCCGCCGAAGCGGCAGCCGGCGTACACGATCAGGTCACCGATGTACGCCCCGGCCGCGCCCGCGATCAGTACGCCGACCAGACCGATCGGATTGCTGTGCGACGCCAGTACGGCACCCGCCGACACGGCGGCGCCCGTCGGCAGCACAGGCAGCACCGCCCCGATCAAGACCGCCCCCGCCAACGCGAACAAGTACCAGAGATCGAACTTGGCGTCACCCGTCATGACGGCACTTCGATCGACTCGCCCGGCACCAGAACCTCCACCTTCACCGCGGGATCCACCTCGGTCATCGCGGCTTTGAACCTGTCCCCCGGTGGCAGGAACAACTCCGGCTTGACCCAGTCGAGGCCGATCGGCCAGAACGTCCCGAAATGTACCGGCACCGCCGTCGACGCACCGACCCGCCGCACCGCCTCGGCCGCGCGGACCGGATCCAGATGCCCCGGCCCGAGCGACGGCCCCCACCCGCCCACGGGCACCAGCGCGAGATCGATCGCACCGGCCTCGGCCGCGAGGTCGTCGTACAGATCGGTGTCACCCGCGAACCAGACACTCCGGGATCCGTCGACCCGGTACCCGAGCGGTTGAGCGGCGTACGACGACCAGGGCAGCCGGCGCTGGTCGTGGTGGGCCGTGACGGCGGTGATCTCGAGCGACCCGATCCGGACCTGATGCCCGGGAGCGACCTCGATGCAGCGGTCGGAGTACGTCGGTCCGCTGTCGTTGTGAATGAGCCTGGCCGCGCCGCGCGGCACGATCAGCGCGGCGTCCGGCGAGACGAACGGCAGCGACGTGAGGTGCAGGTGGTCGGCGTGCAGATGCGAGATCAGGACCGCGTCACACTGCCCCGCCTCCGGTGCCGGCGTCGGACCGCGACGACGGCGCAGGTGGGCGATCCGCGACGTCAGCACCGGGTCGGTCAGGAGCCGCGTGCCGTTCGCCTCGATCGTGGTGGTGGCGTGCCCCCACCATGTCACCCGCATGTCACCCGCATATCACTCGCATGTGACTCGCACGCTTCAGGCCTCCACCTTCGACTCGACCGGCAGGTCCTTGCGCTGACCCAGCTTCTCCAGCCAGTCGATCAGCACTTGATGGACCGCGTCGGAGCCTACGGGAGGCTCGTTCAGCACCCAGCGACTCGGGTGCACCATGACCGCCTCGGTCTGCCAGCCGCCGATGCCACCGTGGCATCCGACCAGCTCCTCGAACGCCGCCACCTCATGGGTGTAGTCGTCCAGTCGACTCACCACCACCAGGTCGCCGTTGTGCGGCATCTCCGCCTGGCGAAGCAACGAGGGCGCCGCGAGTTCGCCGTACGGCGTCAACGGGTCCTCACCCTCGACCCGGCCGGACCGAAGCACGTGGACCCCGGCGCGTCCGATCGCGACCGGTCCCTCGGCGAGCGAGTCGACGACGACGAACCCGATCCCGGGATGGGTCGCGAGGCCCGGGACCAGCTTCGGGTGCAACAGCTCGATCTCCTCGAGCGGCACCCGGCCGGGCGTCGTCGCGAGGTAGATCAGCGCCAGGTTGCCGGACGCGGTGACGACCATCTGCTCGTCCGCCGCGACCGGCGGCTCGCAGTCCTTCGGCCCGAGCTCCACCTCACCGCCGCGGGCCTTACCGTGCAGGGCCTTCCGGGTGACGGTCCCGGCCACGCTGCGGCGCATGCTCAGCTCGGTGAGGAACGCGTTCACGGGGCCCCAGCCCTCGGACCTGCCGACCGCCGCGACCGGCTCCTTGGTGGTGTCGACCAGGTCGTCGACCACCTCGGCGAGGGTGCGGCCGTAGCGCTGCAGGAACGTCGCGCCCTGGCTCTGGCCGTGGTCGGACAGTACGACGATCTCGTACGAGTGCGGGAGGATCTCGATGATCCGCTGCAACGCGCCGAGCACCCGATCCAGACCTTCGAGCGTCTGCAGCGACTCGGCGCGGGTCGGGCCGGCGTGGTGCGCGACCTCGTCGTAGTCGACGAAGTCGCAGTAGATGACCGGCGTACCCCGCACCAGTTCGTCGGTGATCAGCGAGACGTTCAGGTCGCGGAGCAGGACGTTGCTGATCGCCCGCAGGAAGATGTACGACCCGCCGCGCTTGACCCGCGGAACCAGGTGCCGGGCCCGCTGTCGCCGGGCCTGGTGCAGCTCCTTCACCATCTCGGCAACACACAGCACCAGACCGCGGGTGGCGCCCTGCGGACTGGAGAAGAACCGGACGTATCCGCGGCTCCGGCTGTTCGGCAGGGCGGCCCGGCTGAACACCAGCTCGCACTTGTCCGCGTCGCCGGACCAGTTGTTGCTGATGCTGACGCCGCCGTCCGCCAACAGGCCGCGGCCGGTGGACATCCGGGCCTCGATCTCCGCGGCATCCCGGCTGCGGTTGGTGACCATCACCCGGCCGGTCTCCTTCTCGTACCACCGGAACGCCGGGATGTGACGGGAGCCGCCGTGCAGGATGCCGGCCTGACTGGCCGGGGTGGTGGCCGGTACGCCGGTGTGCCAGGCGAGCATCGAGTGCTTGCCGTCCCGGATCCAGCCGCCGAGGTTCGGCAGGTTGCCGGCCAGAACCATCCAGTTCAGCAGCGGGGCGGACAGGCCGTCGATCTGGATGATCAGCATCCCGGTCTTCGGCGCCGGCTGGATCCGCCGGGCCCGGCGGTGCACCACCCGCATCACCTCCGCGACGTACGCGTCGTCACTGCCCGCGTACGCGATCCAGCCGACGAAGGCGCTCACCGACGACATCACGATCGAGACCAGCAGCGGCGCCTCGACGCCGCCGTGCAGGTTCACGCCAGGGTCCACGGTGATCGCGAGGTAGACGACGCCGAACTGTGAGAGCAGGCCGCCGACCAGGACGCCGAGCGACCCGATCAGGACCGCGACACCGGCCAGGATCCAGCGCATCAGCACCGAGAAGACCGCCAGCAGGACGACCAGCCGGAGGATCGGGAGCCGGCCGTCGCTGCTGATCTGCGGCAAGGTCCAGAACGTGATCACCAGCGAGACCAGCGACAGCAGCCCGCCGACGAGCATCGCCTGCAGGCCGCGTCCGGTGCGGCGCAGGTCGAGCCACACCGGACGTCCACGCCGGTTCTTCGACACCTGTTCTGGTGGTTTCGCCATCGCCTGGTTCGTGCTCCCCGTAGTACTCGTGTGCAGTACGAGAGTACGGGGTCCCAGCGACGGCCTTACTGCACCTCCAGGTAGTCGACCTCCGTGTACAGGGTGCCCTTCGTCAGCCGGATCGTGTTCCAGCCGGCGTTGAGCGTGACGGACACCGAACTCTGCTGCCAGTTGTCCCAGCCCGTGACCGGATAGCTGACCGAGCCGGCGTTGTTGCCGTTGACAACGAGTCCGTGGCTCGCGGTCGACGCCGAACCGTTGGCGTACCCGACGTGCAGGGTGTAGCCGCCCGCGACCGGGGCGAACACCGTGTTCTCCACCCACGAGTCGGCGTAGTCGATGTACGCGACCACCTTCCCGTCGGACGCGCCGGCCGCGTTGGACCGTACGACGCAGTGGTTCAGCGTGCCGCGCTCCGCCTCGTACCGGACCCGGCTCCCGCGGACCACCGGGTAGTCGTTGGCGTACCCGATGTCAGCGACGTACAGATGCCGTCCGCCGTTCACCCAGCCGTGGACGAACACCTTGCCGCCGACCACGTCCGCGCCGCCCGGCCCACAGACGTGACTGTCGAACGTCGCGGTCGTCATCAACGGCCGGTACGCCGTGGTCCACGGCCCGCTCAGACTCGTCGAGGTCGCGTACGACGTCAGGTAGTTGCAGTCGTTGTACCCGCCGCCGGAGAAGAACAGCACGTACTGGCTGCCGCGCTGGACGAGATCCGGCGCCTCGATCACCCCGCTCGACGTGAGCATCGCGGTGTTGCCGCCGACCAGCGTCTGGCCGTTGTTCGCCGTTCTGGTCAGCCAGAGTGTCGACGGCTGGCTGATGGCGTTGCCGTCGTTCTTCCAGACCAGGTACCGGGTGCCGTCGTTGGCCACGAACGTGTTCGCGTCGATCGCGCCGCCCAGGTCGAGCGGGCAGATCAGCGGCGCCGTACCGACCGGCTGGAACGGGCCGAGCGGATTCGTGGCGGTGGCCACGCCGATGCACTGGCGGCCGGAGGCCTTGTGCCAGGCGGTGTAGGTGAGGGTGTAGGTGCCGTCGGCGTTCGGGTAGACGTCCGGCGCCCAGGTGCGGCCGGGCTGGGCCCAGGCACTGGACGGGCCGCCGGGCATCGCGTCGCCGCGGACCGTCCACGGCCCGTTCGCGCTCGGGGCAGTCGCAACCGGGAGGGTGCCGCGGCTGCCGTTGGTCGCGTACGCGTACCAGGTGCCGTTCTGCTCGAAGACGTCCGGGTCGGGGAAGTTCTCACCGATGATCTCGCTCGGGAAGACCGCCGCTGTGGTCGCGGCGTGGACCGCGGGCGACAGGACGGCGGAGAGGCTGAAGACGGCCAGAACGGCCGCCAGAAGTCGTCTCATGGGGACTCCTCAGGTGGGGGCGGATACCTGTGGGAGGAACTTTTCCATCGATTCACCTGAAACGCGAGACCTCAATCACTGGACCCCGGGGAATGCGGGGTGTTGACTCCCGCTAGTTGGTTTCCGCCATGGGTGAGGGAGTGTCTCGTGAGTCGTTTACCGAGAGGGATGATCGCCGCGGTCGCGGCCGTCGCAGCAGCGGTGGGTGGGGTCGTCACACAGTCCGTCGCGGCGCCCACCGCCGTACAGGCAACCGCGCTTCAGCAGCGGCTCGACGGGCTGCTGAACGACAGCCGGTACGACGGTTCGCAGGTGGCGCTCGTGGTTCGCGACGCGACCACCGGCGAGACGCTGTACGACCGGAACGGCGCCCAGCGGATGCTGCCCGCGTCGAACACCAAGCTGTTCAGCTCGACCGCCGCGATGCACGTCCTCGGCCCGTCGTACCGCTTCCACACCGACGTACTCGCCGCCGCTCCCGTCCGCGGCGGGCAGTTGCTCGGCAACCTCTATCTCAAGGGGTACGGCGACCCGACCGCGCTCGAGTCGGACTACGCCGCGCTCGCCGAGCAGCTCAAGGCAGCCGGCGTCCGGCGGGTGCACGGTGACCTGATCGCGGACGACACGTACTTCGACCACGTCCGCCTCGGCGACAGCTGGGCCTGGGACGACGAGCCGTTCTACTACAACGCGCAGATCTCCGCGCTCACGCTGGCCCCGGACACGGACTACGACTCCGGTACGGCGATCGTCGAGAGCCGACCCGGCGCGGCCGCCGGCGCACCGGTCAAGCTCGATCTGGTCCCGGCGAACGGTGTGATCAAGCTGGTCAGCACGGCGACGACCGGAGCGGCGGGCTCGTCGAACACGCTGAACATCGAGCGTGACCACGGCACGAACATCGTCCGGGTGACCGGCTCGGTACCGCTGGGCGCTTCGACGGGTCAGGAGTGGGTGACCGTCTGGGAGCCCGAGTTGTACGCCGCCGACGTGTTCCGGCGCGCGTTGACGGCGCAGGGCATCGCGGTCAGCGGCCGGATCAAGAACGCGGCGACCCCGGCGAGCGCGACCCGCCTGGCGCGGGACGAGTCGATGACGGTCGGCGAGCTGATGACGCCGTTCCTCAAGCTCTCGAACAACATGCACGCCGAGACGCTGGTGAAGGCGATGGGCGCGGTCGTCGACGCGGACGGCAGCTGGCCGGCCGGGCTGGGCGTGGTCACCGGCTACGCGAAGAGCATCGGCGTCGACACCAGCCGGATCCGGCTCTCCGACGGCTCCGGCCTGTCGCGCAAGGTGAACGTGACCGCCGACTCGATCACCGACCTACTGATCGGCGCGCAGAAAGAGTCCTGGTGGAAGCAGTGGTACGACGCTCTGCCGATCGCAGGCAATCCGGATCGATTCGTCGGCGGCACGCTGCGCAGCCGGATGCAGAACACCCCGGCCGCGAACAACCTGCACGGCAAGACCGGCTCGCTCACGGGCGTCACCTCGCTGTCCGGGTACGTGACGAACAAGGACGGCCGGAAGCTGGTGTTCTCGATGATCAGCAACAACTACCTGGTCAGCCCGCGCTCGATCGAGGATGCCGTCGGCGTCACGCTCGCCTCCTGGTCCGACACGGCGTCGCCTGCTGCCGTGTCCACCTTGAAGACCGCCCAGGCCACGTGTGAGCTGGAGTGGGACAAGGTCTGTTGATGCCCCTTTAATGCCGTGGACAGTACGGCGGTCGTTCACCACCATGTGGGAATGACCGCCGTACTGCCAGACGCCTACACCGTCCGTCCACCGAGGCTGGAGGACGCGCAGGCGGTCCTCGAACTGGTGTCCGACTACAACACCTCGGTGGTCGGTTTCGCCGACTACACCCTGGACGACGCCCAGGACGAGCTCTCCGAGCCCGGTTTCGAGCCCGAGACCGACGGCTGGCTGGTGTTCGACGACGGTCGGCTGATCGGCTACGGCTCGGTCTTCGGTAAGGGCGATCACCGCCAGCTGGACCTCGATGTCGTCACCATGGACCCGGTCGTGGAGCGTTTCCTGCTCGACCGGATCGAACGCCGCGCGGCCGAACTCGCCACGGAGCACGGGCACGTCGCGGTGCAGGTCGACATCGTCAACTACCAGGCCGACAAGGCCCGCGAGGAACGGCTGGCCGGCTACGGGTTCGAGCGCGGCACGGTCTTCCACCGGATGCGGATCGACCACGACGGGACGGTGGCGGCGCCTGAGGTTCCGGCCGGAGTCACGGTACGGCGCGGCGCTCCGGACGAGGCGAGCCGGCGGGCGGCGCACGACGTACTGAATGCCAGCTTCGCGGGGCAGTTCGGGTTCTCGCCGCGCTCGTTCGAGGAGTGGCAGGACTCGCACGAGAGCTTCTCCGCGTTCGACTGGTCGCAGCTGACGTTGCTGGAGGTCGACGGCGAGGCGGTCGCGATGCGGACGTCCACGAACCAGTTCGTCGAGGACGAGAACTGCGGCTACATCGGTCACCTCGGCGTTCTCGAGAAGGCTCGCGGGAAGGGGCTCGCGAAGTTCCTGCTGCGCGACCAGTTCGCGCTCGACGCGGCGGCCGGGCGGAGCGGCACGATCCTGCACGTCGACACCAACAATCCGACGCCGGCGCTCGGCGTGTACCTGTCGGTCGGCATGCAGGCGACTTTGGTGATGGAAGTCTGGCGGCGGCAAGTGACCACCGCGTGAGCCTGCCGGCGGGTTACACCACTCGACCGACGACGCTTTCGGACGCGGCGCTGATCGCGGAGAGGTCCGGGCGCTACACGTCGGCGCTGCTCGGTTCCCCGAAGCACAGCCCGGAGGACGTCGCCAACTACCTCCGTGACCCCGGCACCGACCTCGCGACGGACGCCTGGATCGTGTTCGATCCGAACGGCGACTTCGCCGGCTCGGCCACCGCCGTCCCGATCACCGGCGGCACGCACGTGAACGTCGACGTCCTGAGCGGCGAGCCCGCCGTCCTCGACTGGCTGCTCGCCCAGGCGGAGGGGCGAGCACGCGAGGTCTCGCCGGCCGTCGGCGAGGACGGGGTCGTGCTGCGGGTCGGCGTGATCCGGCAGGACGAGCGCTTGGCTGCGGTCGCCGCCGCGCGCGGGTTCGCGATCGGTACGTCGACGCACCGGATGCGGATCACGTTCGACGGTCCGATGCCTCCGCCTGCCGTGCCGGAGGGCATCGTCGTACGGCGCGGTGCTCCGGACGAGGCGAGCCGGCGGGCGGCGCACGGCGTACTGATGGAGGCTTTCGCGGACCAGCCCGAGACTCTGCCGCGGCCCTTCGAGGAGTGGGCTGCGTCGCGGGAGAGCCGGTCGACGTTCGACTGGTCGCAGGTGACGGTGGTCGAGGCCGACGGCCGGGCGGTCGGGATGACCGAGTGCAACCACAACTTCGTGAGCACCGACAACTGCGGGTACGTCGGGCGGCTCGGCGTCGTACCGTCCGCGCGCGGCCGCGGGCTGGCCAAGTTCCTGCTCCGGAACGCCTTCGCGACCGACGCCGCCGCCGGCCGCACGGGCACGATCCTGCACGTCGACGCCGGCAACCCGACTCCGGCCGTCGCCCTCTACACAGGAGCCGGCATGCAGCCCGACCTGACCAGCGACATCTGGACCAAAACCGTCCGCCGCTGATCAGTCGGCAGCTCGACAGTACGTATACGCCCACTGCCGGCGCCCGCCCGCCTCAGCCGGCGCGCGTTTCCCGCCGATCACCGGACACCTCCTGTCGACCTGCCGAATCTTGCCTTCCGGAGATCTGAGAGATTACTCTCGAAACATGTCTCTCAGAAATCCGTACGGCGATTTCGAGATCACGGACCCCCAGGCGATGCGCGCATTGGCGCATCCGGTTCGCCTCGCCGCCCTCAGCTACCTGCAGCGCCACGGTCCCGCGACCGCCACGCAGTTGTCCGAGCATGTCGGCGCGTCCCCTTCGGTGACCAGTTGGCATCTGCGGCACCTGGCGGGCTTCGGGCTGGTGAACGACGGTCCGCCGCCGAGCGGGTCCGACCGCCGGCAGCGCTGGTGGTACGCGGTCGCGAAGGGGTTCCGGTACGAGATGCCGGAGACCCCGGAAGGCGCCGAGGCCGGCCGGCTGCTGCGCGCCGAGGTCATGAACCAGGCTCTCGAGACCGCCCAGAGCTGGCTCGCCGACATCGAACCGAACCTCGAACCCGAGTGGAGTCGCCGGGCCGGGTCCGCGAACACCCTGCTGGTGATCACCACGGCCGAAGCCGAGGCGATCGAGTCGGCGATCGAGCAGCTGCTCGCCCCGTACATCCAGCGCTACGGCACCGACGACGTACCGGACGATGCCCGCCCGGTTCGGCACATCCGGCTTTCCTTGCCTGAAGCAACGGAGTGATCATGAAGACGCTCGCCGCCACGAGCCTTTGGCGGGATCGACGGTTCCGGACGTTCTGGTCCGCGCAGGGTGTGTCCGAGTTCGGGGACCGGATCACCGAGCTCGCGTTGCCGCTGATCGCGGTCACGATGCTGGACGCCTCCCCCAGCCAGGTCGGCTTCCTGACCGCGGCGGTCTGGCTCCCGAACCTCGCGTCACTGTTCATCGGCACCTGGGTCGACGGTCGCCGCGACAAGCGCCCGCTGATGATCGCCGCCGATCTGGCCCGCTGCTTGGTGTTGCTCTCGCTGCCGGTCGCCTACTGGTTCGATCTGCTGGCCCTCGGCCACCTGTATGCGATCGCGATCCTGGCCGGCACGGCTCATGTCGTCTTCACCACCGCGTATGTGTCGTTCTTCGTCCGGCTGGTCGACCGCGATCAGTACCTCGAGGCGAACAGCAAGCTGTCGGCGACCCGCTCGATCTCGTTCATGGGCGGACCGGCTGTCGGCGGTCTGCTGGTGCAGTGGTTGACCGCACCGGTCGCGATCGTCGTCGACGCGCTCACGTTCGTGTTCTCGGCCGTCCAGATCAGCCGGCTGAAGGTCGAGCCCGGGGCGTCGGAGGAGTCGGGCGAGCCGCTGCTGCGACGGGCGGCGGCGGGGATGCGGTACGTGTTCAAGCACCCGTACCTCAGCCGCAGCCTGGGCTGCGCGACGACGGTGAACTTCTTCAACCTGATGAGCATGGCGCTGCTCGTGCTGTTCGCGAGCCGGAGCCTCGATCTGTCGGCGGGCGTCATCGGTGTCGCCTTCGGCGTCGGGGCGTCCGGCGGCCTACTGGGCGCCGTCACTGCGTCCCCGTTGAGCAAGCGGTTCGGCGCCGGTCCGGTGATCGCGGCCGGGGCGGTCATCTTCCCGGGCTCGATCGCGATCGCCGCGCTCGCGGACGGGCCGACCTGGGTGAAGGCGTTGGCGCTCGCGGTGGCTGAGTTTGTCGGGGCGTTCGCGGTGATGTGTTTCGACGTACCGCTGAACTCGTTGCAGGCGGCCGTCACTCACGACCACATGCGCAGCCGGGTCGCGGGCGCGTTCAGCAGTATCAACTACGGGATCAGGCCGCTCGGCGCGGTCGTCGGAGGGTTCCTCGGCACCTGGATCGGTGTCCGCGAGACTCTCCTCGTCTCCGCCGCCGGCGGCCTGCTCGCCGTACTGTGGCTGGTCGGCTCGCCGATCATCCGCACCCGCGAACTGACCGGCCTGGAGCCGCCCGAGCTTTAGAGGTCGTCCGCGACGTCGACCTTGGCGACGGTGGTGCGGAGCGGGACCTCCTTGATGAACACGACCGCGATCAGGCTGACCACGGCGCAGGCGGCGGCGATCAGGAAGATCCGGCCGGTCGCGTCGCCGTACGCGTGCCGGACGAGTTCGGCCAGCTGCGGCGGCAGGTGGTTGACGTCGAGCAGGCTCGTACCGCCGCCCTCCTGCAGTTTGCGGGCTGCTTCGGGTCCGTTCGGGCCGGCGAGAACGCCGGCGACGATCAGGTCCTTGACCCGGGCGGCGAGCACCGCGCCGAGGGCCGAGACGCCGACCGCACCGCCGAGGCTGCGGAAGAACGCGACGGTCGCGGAGGAGGCGCCGATCTGGGTGACGTCGACGGTGTTCTGGACGGCGAGCACCAGGTTCTGCATCGTCATACCGGTGCCGAGACCGAGGGCCAGCATGCCGAGCCCGACGAACCAGTACGGCGACGTGTGGTCGATCGTGCCGAGGACGAGGAGTCCACCGAGCAACAGTACGCCGCCCGATACGAGGTACCGCTTCCATTTGCCGTAGCGGGTGATCAGCTGGCCGGAGCCCGCCGAGCCGACGAACGAGCCGAGCATCATCGGGATCGTCAGCAGGCCGGCCTCGGTGGGGCTGTAGCCGCGGGCGATCTGGAAGTACTGGCCGAGGAACAGCGCGCTGCCGAACATCGCGACGCCGACCGCGAGGCTGGCGACGATGGCCAGCGCGGTGGTCCGTTCCCGGACGACCTTGAGCGGGACGAGCGGCTCGGCGACGCGGTTCTCCACCAGGACGGCGAGGAAACCGAACAGCAGGGTGCCGCCGACGAACAGCGCGGACTGCCAGGACATCCAGGCGAAGTCCGAGCCGGCGAAGGTGACCCACAGCAGCGGCAGGCTCGCCGTGATGCTGATCAGCACCGCGCCGAGGTAGTCGATCCGGACCTCACGCTTCAGTACCGGCAGGTGCAGGTACTTCTGCAGGATCACCAGGCTGACCACGGCCAGCGGGACGCAGACGTAGAAGCACCAGCGCCAGCCGAGCCACGAGGTGTCGACGATGACGCCGCCGATCAGCGGGCCGCTGACGGTCGCGACGGCCATCACGGCGCCCATGTAGCCGGAGTACCGGCCGCGGGACCGGGGTGGGATCGCGGCGCCGATGATGGCCTGGGCGAGCGCCATCAGACCGCCCATCGCGAGGCCCTGCAGCACCCGGGCGCCGATCAGGAACGGTACGTTGTGGGACAGGCCGGCCAGCGCCGACCCGATCACGAAGATCGAGATCGCGAGCTGGACGAGCAGTTTCTTGCTCATCAGGTCCGAGAGCTTGCCCCAGATCGGGGTGGACACCGTGGTGGCCAGCAGGCTCGCGGTGAGGACCCAGGTGTACTGCGTCTGGGAGCCCTCGAGGTCCGCGATGATCGTCGGCAGCGCATTGCTGACGATCGTCGAGCTCAGCATCGCCGTGAACAGCGCGGCGAGCAGCCCGATCAGGATCTCGAGGATCTCGCGGTGGGTGAGTTCCGGCGCGCTGGGCAGTTGGCGCCGGGTCTCGGTGACAGTCATCAGTCTCCCGTCTTGGGGTGTTGCCTCACGACCTTGTTGGCCTCGGTGATGGCGACTGCGACGCGCTGCATGGTGGCAGCGGCCGCGGTCAGCGCGTCGTCGTCGAGGTCCGCCAAGGCGGTTCTCAGTTGCCGGGTGTAGGACGAATAGAGCGCCTCGAGCTGGGCCTTGCCCTGGGACGAGAGGCTGACCAGCCCCACGCGGGCATCGGCCGGGTCCGGTCGACGGCTCACCAGTCCGTCGGCCTCCAGCGCGGTCAGCTGCCGGCTCACCACCGACGCGTCGACGCCGAGCTTCCCGGCGATCTCGCCGCCGCGCTGCTCGCCGTCCTTCATCAGCACCTTGAGCACACTCGCGTCGGAACGGCGCAGCCCGCCGTCACCGGCGAGGTGCCGATGCTCGATACACCGCACGGCCCGCACCAGCGAACTGACTCCTTCGAGCAGCTCCTGCGCGGCCGCATCCCGCTCTACCCCCGGGACGAGGGGTTGCTGAGCTAGTTGCATAACCCAACTATATACAGGGATAGTTGGTTTCCACAACCATATGCGCAAGCTGTGGATAAGTGGTGACGGGTGGTGAGAGCTCAGCCGAGGTCGGCGTTGAGGCGGCCGAGCAGGCGGCCGAGGTCAGCGAGGTCGGTGGGGTTCCAGCGGTCGAGGATGGCGCGGAACTCGGTCTGGCGTTGGGTGCGCATCGCCTCGTAGCGTTCGGCGCCGGTGGTGGTGAGGCGGAGCAGGCGGGCGCGGCCGTCGTCGGGGTCGCCGACGCGTTCGATCAGGCCGAGGTTCTCGAGCTGGGTGATACCGCGGCTGACGGTGGACTTGTCGAGGCCGAGCACCTGCGCGACGTCCGACGCCCGTACGCCGGCGCTGTTGCCGGTGCCCATCTCGATCTGGGAGATCAGCGCGTATCCGGCCGCGTCCATCTCCGGGTGCACGCGCCGGGCGAGCCGCAGCGAGGCCGACCGTGACCGGCGGAACAGCGCCGACAGCTCCTGCTCGATCGCCGCAACCATCCGCTCCGAGTGCTCGGTCGGCGTGGATTGCGGGTTCGGGTGCTCGACGTCGGCGGGTGTGCTCATCGGACCACGATTCCGGCGTCGCGGAGGGCCTTCTTCACGTCGGCGACGCGGAAGTCGCCGAAGTGGAAGACGCTGGCGGCGAGTACGGCGTCCGCGCCGGCCTCGACCGCGGGCGGGAAGTGTTCCGGCGCGCCCGCTCCCCCGCTGGCGATCAGCGGTACGTCGACCACCGCGCGGACCGCCTGGATCAGCTCGAGGTCGAACCCCTGCTTGGTCCCGTCGGCGTCCATCGAGTTCAGCAGGATCTCCCCCGCACCGAGTTCACAACCGCGCTGCGCCCACTCGATCGCGTCCAGCCCAGCCGACTTCCGGCCGCCGTGGGTCGTGACCTCGAACCCACTCGGCTGGTCGGCGGCCCGGCGTACGTCGAGGGACAGCACCAGGACCTGGTTGCCGAAGCGGTGCGCGATCTCGCGGATCACGTCGGGGCGCGCGATCGCGCCGGTGTTGATCCCGACCTTGTCCGCACCGGCCCGGAGCAGCCGGTCCACGTCACCGACCTCGCGGACCCCGCCGCCGACGGTCAAAGGGATGAACACCTGCTCGGCGGTACGGCGAACCACGTCGTACGTCGTCTCGCGGGATCCCGAGGAGGCGGTGATGTCGAGGAAGGTCAGCTCGTCGGCGCCCTCCGCGTCGTACACCTGCGCCATCTCGACCGGATCACCCGCGTCGCGGAGGTCGGCGAAGTTGACGCCCTTCACCACCCGGCCGGCGTCGACGTCCAGACAGGGAATCACCCGCACGGCAAGACTCACGGGGCCAAGCGTACCGGGGCGGATGACGGGCGAGGACGCACGACGCAGGGAGTGGGAAGGCAGTTGTGCGGCCGGCTGCTCTCTACGCGTCGTTTGTGAGCCGGTCGCTTGGGAGTTGAACGAGCTTGCCGTCGCGCCGGACGGCTACCAGGACCGGAGTTGGGCGCGGGCGGAGGAGGTGGATCAGGGCGGCGCCGACGAGCGCGATCAGCAGCAGGGTGAGTCCCATGAAGTTCCTCCTAGAGAATGCACTTCCCTGCAGGCAGTGTACGCGGCGGCCAAGCGCGGGACCGGTCGTCATGCAGGCTGAGGGCCCACACCACTCACCTGCGAGCGACGCCCCAGGGGTGATAGGCGGGACAGCACCTTGCCTGCCCCGCCGTACATCTGCCGGCTACTTCCAGGCGCGGCGGCGGTTGTCGGTGGATCTCATGGGGCGGGTGGATTCCCAGACTCGGCGCCAGCGGGCTGCTTCGGGGCCGGTTTGGGAGGGGGAGGCTCCGATGGCGGCGCGGCGGCGGGATTCGTACCAGGTGGTGGATTCTTCGTCGAGGAGCGCCGAGACGGCGGCGGCGATCCGGGGTGCGAAGTCGCGGGCGCTTTCGCCGGCAGCGGGGCGGAGCGGGTCGCCGTACCGGACGTGGACGGCGGGGCGGCCGGGGATGGGCCAGCCGCGGCCGCGGGGCATGGCGGCGAAGGAGCCTTTGATGCCGACGGGGATGATCGGTACGTCGTGTTCGACGGCGAGGTACGCCGCGCCCATCCGGAACCGCTGCACCCAGCCGTCCGGCGAACGGGTGCCCTCCGGGAAGACGACGACGTTCCAGCCGTCGGCGAGCAGGTCGCCGGGGGTGGCACTCATCTTGCCGCCGCGGCGTTCGATCGGGAACGTGTTGAACACGATCGCCGACCCGGCGGCCCGCCACCAGGTGTCGAAGAAGTAGTCGGCGGCGGCTGCGAAGGCGGTACGGCGGCGCATCGCGTCGGGCAGTGACAGCAGGAGCAGCGGGGTGTCGAGGTGCGACGAGTGGTTCGCGACGATGATCGCGGGGCCGTCGAGCTTGAGCAGCGAGTCGAGTCCGCTGACCTGCGGGCTGACCTCGAAGTTGAGGACCGCGTTGAGCGGGCCTTTCTGGATCAGGTCGCGGACCGCGATCGCGGCCGGCGTCCGGGCCCATTTCGTCGGGAAGACCGTGGTCTCCTTGGGAATGACGTACGGCTCGGCGGATCGCGGTACTTGCGGCCGGCGGCCCCAGCGCCAGCCGCGCGCGACCTGCTTGACGTCGCGCGCGGTGTCCTTGCCGAACTTGACCAGACTGGTGCCCATCAGCGCACGTCCGCGAGCAGGTGCGGCGGGTTGTGCAGGTACGTGATCGACGGCGACCGGCCGACGGAGTGGCTGACCATCTCGAGCGCGTCGGACAGGGTCGACGCGGACCGGAAGCCCATCCGCTCGACGGTCTTGCGGTTGGCGCCGACCCAGACGATGTCGCCGCAGTGGTCGAGGGCGTGGGAGATCCAGTACCACATGTAGAACGGGTGTACGCCGTGGTAGGCGTACGACGTCCGGTACAGGTGGATGTACCACGGGTCTTCGGCGTACTGCTTCTCGAACTTGGCCTCGATCGTCGCCGGGTCGGTCGACTCCGAGAGCACTTCCTCGAAGAAGTCGACGTACGACGGGTGGTGCAGCTGGCTGAACTCGTAGTCGACCGGGTGGTACAGGATGACGGCGCCGTCCTTGCGGACGACGGGGTTGCCGCGGTACGAGTTGAAGTAGTACCCGAGGCCCATGCAGGCGGCGAGGATCGGGTTCATCACCGAGTTCACGTTGTAGGGGCCGACGAACGGCACGCCCATGATCGCGACGTCGGACTGGCCCTGTACCTCGACCAGGTGCTGGCGATGCACGGCCTCGATGGTCTTCTCGTGCACCGGCTCGATCGCGCCGGCGTTGATCCCGGTGAGGCCGTAGTTCGACCGGGTGTCGGTGAAGATCTTGTGCCGCAGCTTGGCCGGCGCGACGTCGAGCCCGCGCTTGGTGGCGAGGAAGGATGCCTGGTCCTTGATGGACCATTCCCATTCGCGCTTCTGCAGGAACTCGAGCGGCCCGCCGAAGATGTCGTTGTTCAGCGTGGTCTCGATCTGGAAGACCTTGACGTGGCTGGTCAGCACCTCGCCCATCCGCCAGGCGGAGTGGTGCATCTTCGAGGCCTTGTGGTCCATGAAGGACCGCGAGTGGATCATCGTGTGGCTGTTGTGGTGGTGCTTGAGCGACTTGTACGACGCCAGTCCGATCGACGTGGACTTGTGGCCGCCGTCCATCGCGACGAGGTTCACGTTCACGTAGACGAGCAGGTCGGATTCGGCGGCCCGCTTGGAGATCTCGACGTCCTCGCCGTGCCGGGTCTGGCCCAGGTGGGTGAGGTTGTCGCGGTCCTCGGCGTCGAAGTTGTAGAGCTTGCCGTCGGGGAAGAACGAGCGGAAGACGCGTTCGCCGACGATCTCGCGCAGCTCGTTCGGGGTGAGCCGGCGGTGCAGCGCGTTGGCGGAGATCAGCTCGACGTCGTCGACACCGGCCTGCGCGGCGAGCTCGAGGACGGCCTCGATGACACGCTGCCGGATGTCCGGCTTCTTCATCGGGGGCAGCGGCAGCGAGATGTCGTCGAACGCGATCGTCAGCCGCATCCCGGCGCGCAGCAGCTCCGGCAGCGGCTCGGAGTCGATCGGGTTCAGCAGCGCGTTCTGGATCGCCTCGTCGACGTCCCGGACCGGCGGCAGCGCCTCGGGCGGGTACACCACCCGGGTGCCTTGCGGGAACCGCTCCAGCAGGAAGCCCTCACCGTTGTGTACGAGCAGCGGCGGCGTGCGGTCGTCCACCTCAAGCACGAATCCTGGCCGAGACATGTCAGAACCTCTCTCGTCGTACGTACTGCGTCGTCACGGCCCTCATGAGGCCCTCACATCGAAAGCAACCTTGACCGTTCCCAGTCGGCCGGCGGAGTGCGCATGGTCGAGCGCTTCGCGCCAGCGGTACAACGGGTAGCGGGCCCCGACGATCCCGTCGAGCGGGGCGCGGCCGGCGAGTTCCAGAGCGGTCTCGAACGCGGGGCGGCCGTTCGGCTCCTCCCGCGCGGAGGCGTACGTGCCGGTGACCTCGAGTTCGCGGAACCACACGGGCGACAGGTCGGCGCCGCTGGCCGGCATCCCGGACAGTACGACGCGGCCGCCGGCCTTGGTGACGCGCAGCACGGTGTCGATGGAGTCCTTGCTGCCGACCGCGTCGACGGCGACGTCGACACCGCCGAGCAGGAACTCGCCGCCGCTGAAGTCCTGCTTCAGCCGGAACGCGCCGGTCGCCCGCCGGACGCCGCGGAACACCTCGTCGGGTGCCACGACGTCGCTCGCGCCGAACGCGCGGGCCAGCTCTCGCTGCTTCGCGTGCTTGGCCACCACGGTGATCCGCCCGGCCTGCGTCAGCTCGCGCAGGGCGAGTGTCGCGAACAGCCCGACCGCACCGGCGCCGCTGACGAGCACGGACTGTCCCGGCTCGACCTTGGCGCGCAGGGCGGCGTGCACCGCGCCCGCCAGCGGCTCGACCAGTACGGCGCGTTCGTCGGACATCCCGTCCGGTACGGCGTACAGCTGGCTGCGGTGGGCGACCATCAGGTTGCCCCAGCCGCCGCCGGTGTCCCGGCAGAACCCGGTCTGCAGGCCCGGCGCGACGTGGCCGACCGTGATGCGGTCGCAGCGGTTGGTGTTGCCGGTGACGCAGCCTTCGCACGGTTCGACGCCGCGCGCCGCGCAGGTCAGGACGCTGTCCATGACGACGCGGGTGCCCTTCGGCAGGTCTTCGCAGTCGTCGAGCAGTTCGCCGACGATCTCGTGGCCGGGGACGAACGGCATCGACACGACCGCGGAGAAGTACAGCTTGGTGGCGCCGGTGACCATGCCGAGGTCCGAGCCGCAGATACCGGACAGGATCGGCCGGATCCGTGCCCAGCCGTCCCGCTCGGCCTTCGGCTCGTTGATGGTGACGAGGCGCAGCGGCGCGGCCGGTCCGGTCAGGATGCCGGGGATGCGGCCGCCGACCGCCTTGGCCGCCAGGTACTTCGCCGGCGACCGGTACATCTCGAGAGCGAGCATCATCGAGCGTTCACCCCAGGGAGCTCCAGACGAGAAGGCGTGGACGAGGTCTTCCAGTCGACGATCTGCCAGCGCGCGGCCCGGGCGGCCCGGAACAGCGACACGTCCGGCGAGACCGCGACCGGGTTGCCGACGACCGACAGCATCGGGAGGTCCGAGTGGCTGTCGGCGTAGGCGTACGACTTGGACAGGTCGATGTTGGTCTGCCGCGCGTGGTGCTTGAGCCACGCGGCGCGCGATTCACCGACCAGCGGCGGGCCGGACAGGAAGCCGGTGCAGCGACCGCGGTCGTCGACGGCCAGCTCGGCGGCGACGATCTCGTCGAACAGCGGCTCCAGCGGCCGGGTCAGCGGCCGGACGGCGCCGGTGATCAGGATCGTCTTGTGCCCCGCGGCGCGGTGCTCGCGAATCCGCCGTACGGCGGCGCCGCTCAAACGTTCCAGCACGTGCTCGGCGAGGATCTCGTCGACGATCTGGTTCAGCTCCTCCAGATCCGCGCCGGCGTAGCGGCGGTAGATCGTGCGGAGGAACGTGCCGCGGTCCTTGCGCTCGGCGGCGATCAGCTTCGGGAGCTTGCGCAGCATCGCGCCGATCTCGTTCGCGCGCTGCGGGCCGTCCAGTTCGGGCAGCCGCATCCACAGGTAGGTCTCGATCACGTTCGACGACAGCAGCGTGCCGTCCATGTCGAACGCCGCGACCACCTTCGCCTCGGAGGGCTCGACCTTCTTCAGCACGCCGGCCGACTCGGCGAGCGCCTTGTTCCGCTTCTTGCGGACGACGTCGAGCCGGCGCATCGACTCGGTGACACTCGGGCAGTGCAGCTCCTGCAGGTAGTACTGCCAGTCGACGACCGCGGTGTCGCAGGCGAACTTCTCCTTGTCGTCGCCTTCGAGCGCGTTGTGCAGCGCGAGCACGTTGTCGTCGATGAACTGCAGCTCGGCCTGCGCGTACTCGGAGTACAGGTCCATGTAGCGGCGCAGGAAGTCGAGGCGGCGCTTCTGGACGTCGAGCTCGCGGGCGTACTTCCGGGTCCGCTCACCGCGCGGGATGGTGGTGATGATCTTGTCGGCGATCTTGTGCGCGCGCTCGCCGTACCTGAGCATCGTCTCGACCGAGTCGCCGCCGGGGAACTTCCAGACCGGCAGCCGGACCGCGCCGCGCTCGCCGAGGTCGAACGGGTGCTTGGAGAAGTACGCGCGAACGCCGGCGTACAGCTGCTCGAACGTCAGCGGGTTCCGGGCGCCGGAGCCGATGTGGTAGTACTCCGGCTTGCTCAGTTCGGGCTCGGTCGCCATCACCGCGCAGATCGCGCCGACGACGTGGTCGACCGGGATGATCTCGATCACCGAGTCCGGCGAGGCCGGGAACTCGGGCAGCTCGCCGCGGCCGTAGGCCAGGATCAGCGGCTCGGCCATCTTGAAGCCCTCGATCCAGCCCGGGTGCGGGCTCTGCACCGCGGACTCGATGATGGCGGGCCGGACGATCGACGTCGGCAGCTTGCCCGAGAACTCCTCGACGACGCGCTCGCCGAGCGCCTTGGTGAACGTGTAGCAGTCGGTCCAGCCGAGGCTGCGGGCGCGCTCGGTACCGGTCTCGACGAGCCGCTTCGCGACCCATTCGGTACGCCGACGCTCGGTGTCGGCCGCCGCCGTCAGGTGACCGGCGCGCCGGTGCAGCTTCTCGGCCTCCTTGCGGAACTTGGCCAGCATCGGCGCGGACCGGGACTGCTCCTCGATCCGGGACTTCATCGCCATCCCGGCCTCGGCCTCGATCCGCCAGTCGACGAAGTGGTCGACCGGGGCCTCCGGGATCGCGCCGCGCCGGCGGCCGGCGGTGTAGGCGGTGGAGATGTGCACGTAGTGGACCGGCTGCCCGGTCTCGACGATCCGCTCCAGCAGGCTCTTGGTACCGAGCACGTTGGTCGTGAACGCCTCGTGGATCGGCGGGTCGAAGCTGACGTCGCCGGCGCAGTGCACGACGATGTCGAGATCCTTCGGCAGCTCCGGCACGTCGGCCAGGTCGCCGTCGATGACATGGATCCGGGCCGCGGACAGTGCCTCGGCGTCGGCGTACTCCGTTCCCTCACCGTAGAACGGCTTGAAGATGTCCTTGCGGAGCAGCTGCGCCATCCGGTCAGCGCCGGTCAGCGAGCCCTTCGGGCGGATGATCGCGGCCACGGTGGTGCCGGGGAGCTCGCCGATGATCCGGTGCAGCAGCGCCTCACCGACGAAGCCGGTGACGCCGGTGACCAGGACCTTCTTGTCCTTGAGCTTGTCGGCCAGACTCACTTGTCGCCTCCACGCGTGAGCTCGAGTGCCTCGGTCAGGGTGAACGCGCCGGCGTACAGCGCCTTGCCGACGATGACGCCTTCGACGCCGTCCGCGACCAGCGTGCTGAGGGCGCGCAGGTCGTCGAGGCTCGAGACGCCGCCGGACGCGATGACCGGCTTGTCGGTGCGCGCGCACAGGTCGCGGTACAGGTCCAGGTTCGGGCCCTGGAGCATGCCGTCCTTGGTGACGTCGGTGACCACGTAGCGCTCGCAGCCGGCGGTCTCCAGCCGGGCGAGCACCTCGTACAGGTCGCCGCCTTCCTTGGTCCAGCCGCGGGCGGCCAGCGTGCGGCCGCGGACGTCGAGCCCGATCGCGACGCGGTCGCCGTACTGCTGGATGATCCGGTCGCACCACTCCGGGTCCTCGAGCGCGGCGGTGCCGATGTTCACCCGGCGCGCACCGGTGGCCAGCGCGGCTTCGAGCGAGTCGTCGTCGCGGATGCCGCCGGACAGTTCGACCTGGACGTCGAGCTTGCCGGTCACCTCGGCGAGCAGCTCACGGTTGCTGCCGCGACCGAACGCGGCGTCGAGGTCGACCAGGTGGATCCACTCCGCCCCGGCGTCCTGCCACGCCATCGCCGCCGCCAGCGGATCGCCGTACGACGTCTCGCTGCCGGCCTCGCCCTGCACCAGACGGACCGCCTGCCCGTCCGCCACATCGACGGCAGGCAGCAGCACCAAATGCTCAGACATGGGCCACACCCTAGAGGGCTTAGCTGAGAGATCCGTAACCCGGAGGGCTCCTGAGTCGTTTGAAATCGATCTGTCTCAGCAATACCAGTTGGGTCAATGGTATTACACCTAGGCTGATCCTGTGGTGACCGTCGAAGAGCTCACAGCCGACCCGCATCCGGCCCTCGCGCAGATCCGTCCGGTCGGGTGGGTGGAGGCGCTGAACAGCTGGGTCGTCAGTTCGCGCGCGCTCGCGATCACCGTGCTGCGCGATCCGGAGACGTTCACGGTCGACGATCCGCGGTTCTCGACCGCGCAGGTGGTCGGCCCGTCGATGCTGTCCCTGGACGGGAACCCGCACAAGGCGCATCGCGATCCGTTCGAGTCGCCGTTCGGCCTGGCCGAGACCCGCCGCCGCTTCACCGGCCCGGTCCAGCAAACCGTCGACGGACTGATGGCTGCTCTCGAACAACCTGCTGATCTCCGCACGGGGCTGGCGGGGCCGTTGTCCGTGGCGGTCGTAGCGCTCTCGCTCGGGCTTCCACCGGCGTCGGCGTCGACGGTGCTCGAGTGGTACACGGCGATCTCCGAGTCCGTGTCCGGTGTCTCGGCCGGGCGTCCGGTGACCGTCGAGGGCGCGGCGGCGTTCGCCGAGCTGCACAAACATGTTGCCGCGGGCATCGACTCGTCGGACTCCCTGGTCGCCGCGGCCGCGCACGCGGGGCTCGGCGTGGACGAAGTCGTCGCGAACGCCGCCGTCCTGATGTTCGGCGGGATCGAGACCACCGAGGGCATGATCACCAACGCGCTCTGGCACCTCCTGACGCATCGCGACCAGCTCGATCTGGTGCTGGCCGACCCGTCGCTGCTGCCGAACGCGATGGAGGAGTCGCTCCGCCTCGAACCGGCCGCGGCCGTCGTCGACCGCTACGCGACCCGCGACCTCGAGCTCGCGGGCCGGCCGATCCGTCGCGGCGACATGGTCACCGTGTCACTCGCGGGCGCGGGTCGCGATCCCGAGGTGTTCGAGTCGCCGGACGACTTCGACGTACGGCGGGCCAACGCCCGTCGCCACCTCGCCTTCGCCAGCGGACCGCACATCTGTCTCGGTATGCACCTGACCCGCCTCGAAACGCTCGTCGCCCTGGAGGCGGTACTGAAACTCCCCGGGCTCCGGCTGGCCGCGGACTCGCCTCCGCCGCGCGGCCTGGTCTTCCGGAAGCCGTCGGCGTTGCGGGTCAGCTGGGACGCGTGAGGACGAGCGTCGTCGCCGGGTAGACCGGCATCGCCCGATCGGGGTCCCGCTCCGCGTCCGCGGCGAACCTGGCGAACCCGGCCTCGATCTCGTCCGCCGGAAGATGCTCGAACGTCGACAGGAACATCAGCACCGCGTCAACCGATGCCTCAGGCAACGGAATGTCCTCGGCCCGCGACGTACACACTGCCCATCCGACCGTTGTAGTCGACCATGCTGCGAGGTTATCCGTCTTGGCCGAGCATCACCGCGAAGGAGAGGAGGGCCGCTAGCACTGCCAGGACGGCGGCGGCGTACGCGAGGATGGTCGTGGAGCGCGCGAAGGTGCGGCCGCTGGGCCTGTCACGTGCCTCCTTGCGGACCGTGTGGGCACAGCGAACAGCCGCGATGGCGACCAGCAGGCCCGGTATGGGTTGGAGCAGGAAGGCGGGCGCGTCGAACTGGGGATCCGAGTACGCCAGGTCGTACATCGTCGTGAAACCGGCCCAGATCGCCAGCGGCGTCGACAACGCGAGCAGCACGGCCGCCGGGGCGGCCGGCACCCAGAGCGGCCCGTCGGCGTTCGAAGGATTCAGCCACGCCCCGCCGCGGCGACGGCTCGCCGCGAGCACGGCCGCCAGCCCGAACGCAACCAACCCGATGAACGACCACAGAGCGACGTTGTCCCGTTGCATGGTCCCCACTTCCCCCACCGCCTACGGTACCGACGCAGGCTCAGGCGAAGAAGACGTCGTACGCGAGGCGCAGGATCAGCGCCGAGACCACGACCAGGAAGATCACCCGCACGAACTTGCTGCCGCGCGCGACCGCCGTCCGGGCGCCGAGCAGGCCGCCGAGCATGTTGGCGGCCCCCATGATCAGACCGAGCCGCCACAGCGGTGCGCCGCTGAGCGCGAACACCGCGATCGCGCCCAGATTCGTGGCCACGTTGGCGATCTTCGCCTTCGCGCTCGCCTGCAGGAAGTTGTACCCGAGCAGACCGACCAGCGCGAAGATCAGGAACGACCCGGTCCCCGGTCCGACCGCGCCGTCGTAGAACCCGATCAGTACGCCGACGCCACTGGCCGCGAGGTAGTGGTCGCGGCCGTCGAACCGCAGCGCGGTCCGGGCGCCGAGGGACGGTTTCATCGCGGTGTAGATCGCGACCGCGACGAGCAGGACCAGCACGATCGGCTTGAACCACGACATCGGGATCCTGGTCGCCACCAGTGCGCCGGCGGCGGCGCCGAGCCCGGCCAGGATCGCCATCGGCAGCACGGTTTTACGGTCCGGACGCACCTTCACACCGAACGTGACCGCGCTGGTCGCCGTACCGAACAACGACGAGATCTTGTTGGTGGACAGGATCTGCGCCGGCGATGCGTTCGGCAGTCCGAGCAGCATCGCGGGCAGTTGCAGCAACCCGCCACCGCCGACCACCGCATCGATCCAGCCGGCCGCGAAGGCGGCGATCACCAGCAACAGCAACGTCAGCAACGAGACATCAGGCACAGCGGCAAGTCCTCACGCCCCGATGATCCGGTAAGGGCGTAGTACGGCTCAACCCTTACGCCGTCGAGTGAGAGACAAACCACGTTTGCGGTGCGACAGTGAGCCCATGGCGTCCTCGATCCTGCCGCCGGAGGGTGAGACCCTCGCCACCGGCTGGGAGCCGGACCTCGCGCCGGCCGATTCGCTGATCCGCCAGGCGGTGCTCGTGCACGCGTCCTGGGCGGTCGATGCCGCCCGCCGGGCCGGCAAACCCTGGTACGAGAGCGACACGTGGGCCGGCGGGATCCTCGGTGAGCGCGGTGCGCTGACGAACTGGGTCGTGCCGAAGCAGCCTGTCGACCCGGCCGGGATCGTCGCCGAGGTCGCGCGGGAGCTGCCCGGCGACGCGCCGTACCTGTTCGTCAGCGCCTGGCCGGCCGGCGACCTACGCGGGTCGGGACTCGCGCTGGCCGGGCACCCGCCGCTGATGCTCCGGCTCCCGCAGATCACGACCACTCCCCCGGCGACCGATCTCGCAGTCCGCCAGGTGACGGACGCCGACGGACTGGCCGACGCCGAGCGGGTGCTCGTCGAGGGCTACCCGCTGCCGGAGCTGCAGCCGTTCCGGGCCGGCGCCGTCTACGTGCCCTCCTTCCTCGACGGCTCGGCGGTCTGGGTCGGGTACGACGGCGACGTACCGCTGGCCACCGCGACGGCGCACAGCGCGGCCGGCCTCACCGTCGTCGAGAACGTCGCCGTCATGCCCGCGGCCCGCGGTCGCGGCGCCGGCGCAGCCGTCACGTGGGCAGCCACCACGGCGTACCCGGATCAGCCGGCGGTCCTGATCGCGTCCGACGACGGCCAGCCCGTGTACCAGCGCCTGGGCTATCTGCGCGTGGAGCGGTGGACCGTCTGGGTACGCCCCTGACACCTTGGCTCTGACACCTCGTCCGGGAGAATGGCGGGGTGAAGTTTCTACTGCTGATCCACAACAATCTCGAGGCGCTCAAAGGATTCACCGAGCATCAACTGGTGGAGATGTCCGGTGGGCGGGAGCACGTCGCGACGCTCGCCCGCGACCTGCTGAAGAGCGGTGAGCTGGTGTCGGTCCTCGGGCTGAACGAGCCCGGCGAGGAGAAGGACGTCCAACTGGTCGCCGGTACGCCGGTGATCTCCGACCGGCCGTTCCTGGAGACGAAGGAGTACCTGGCGGGCGCGATGGTGCTGAACTGCGCGTCGGTGGAGCGGGCACTGGAGATCGCGGCGCTGATCCCGCTGGCGCAGTTCCGGCGCGTCCAGCTGCGGGAGATCCGGCTCGACCAGGACGATTTCCTGGCGGAGCTCGCCGAGTAGTGAGTGAACTCGAGGCGGCGATCCGGGCGGCGGCGCCGCGTGCGCTGGCCGCGCTGGTCCGGCGGTACGGCGTGTTCGACCAGTGCGAGGACGCGGTGCAGGAGGCCCTGCTCGAAGCGTTCGTGCAGTGGCGCGCGAACGGCGTACCCGAGCAGCCGATCGGCTGGCTGATCAGCGTCGCAGCGCGGCGGATGATGGACGGCTGGCGGCGGGACAACGCACGCCGGCAGCGCGAGCTGAACGACTATCTGCGCGCGCCGGCCGAACAGTACGACCCCGAGGACTACCACGAGGACGCCGACGACACGGTTCGGCTGCTGGTGCTGTGCTGTCACCCGGAGCTGACGCCCGCGTCGCAGATCGCGCTGACGTTGCGGTCGGTGGGCGGCCTGACCACGGCCGAGGTCGCGGCCGCTCTGCTCGTCAGCGAGACCACCGTTGCGCAACGCATCAGCCGCGCGAAGCGACAACTCAAGGACGCCCGGTTCGAGCTGCCGACGGCCGCTGAGTACGACGTACGGATGCGCGCCGTACTGCAGGTGCTCTACCTGATCTTCAACGAGGGGCACACGGCCAGCGCCGGCGACTCGTTGCAGCGCGTGGATCTGGCCGAGGAGGCGTTGCGGATCACGCGACTGCTCCACCAGGCCGTCAACGGACCGGGTGAGGTGACCGGGCTGCTGGCGCTGATGATCCTCACCCACGCCCGCCGGGACGCACGCACCGGGCCCGGCGGCAACCTCGTCCCCGCCGACCGACAGGACCGATCCCGCTGGTACGCCGGGGAGATCGCCGAAGGCACGCAGCTGGTCGAGGAGACACTGCGCTCCGGAGCCGTCGGCCCGTACCAACTGGAGGCGGCGATCGCGGCCGTGCACAGCGAGGCCGACTCGGTCGAGACCACCGACTGGGAACAGATCGCCGGCCTCTACCGGATCCTCGAGAAGATCGACCCGAGCCCGATGGTGACGCTCGGGTCCGCGGTCGCCGTCGCGATGACCGAAGGCCCGGACGCCGGGATCGCGATCGTCGAAGGTCTCGCCGGCGACCGGTACCTCGGCGACCACCACCGCCGGCTGTCGGTCCTCGCCCATCTCCACGAGCTCGCCGGCCGCACGGACCTGGCCCGCTCCAACTACCTGGCGGCACTGGAGCGGACCCGGAACACGGCCGAGCAGAACTACCTCCGCGACCGCATCGCCCACCTCATCAGGTGACGGCGGCCGCCGGTCCATTCCGGGCGCGGCGGCACGCTCAGCGGTCCGCGGAACACGTGCCCCGGATCGACCGACTGCTTCAGGGCGGCCAGCCTGGTGCGGTGCTGCTCCGGGAAGCAGCTGTCCAGATCGGCGTCGGTCGGGTTCGACAGGAAGTTCAGGTAGGCGCCGTTCGGCTCGAGCGCCTTCCACAGCGCGTCGAAGTCCTTGGGCTGCTGGGTGCCCTGCTGTTCGGGCGTTCCCATCAGCACCGAGTTGACCATGAACCGCGCGTCCCGGTGCGCGAACGCAGTCGCGTCCGCCGGCATCGCGCCGTACGCACCGCCGAGTGCGCGGATCTCCATCGCCATCCCCGGGATCCGCCGGCGCGCGGCGAGCAACTGGTCGGCCGGCAGTTCGTTGAAGAAGCCGTTGCGGATCCTGGGCCGCCAGTCCGCGGGCATCTCCATCGCCGTGAACACGTCGGCGTACGGGACCTCGGTCACGTTGTCGGTGAGCAAGGACCCGAGCTGCCGCAGCGGCTCCAGGACCTCGTCGCGCCGCGCGACGTCTCCGGCGACACACACCGCGATCGCGACCGGCACCTGGCCGTCAGCCATCATGGTCGGCGCCAACTGCAAGGACGACGTGAGCTCCTCGGGCGCGGTCGTCATGTACTCCGCCCAGCCCTCCAGCACCTGCGCCGCGTGCATCCACGGGTACAGCAGCGTGCCGAAGTGCACCGTCGGTTGCCGTACGGCCGTGATGTCGTACGACGTGACCACGCCGAGGCTGCCCGCGGCGCCACGGAGGCCCCAGAACAACTCCGGTTCCGTGGCGGCGTCGACCCGGCGGACCGAACCGTCCGCGGTGACCACCTCCGCGGAGACCACGTTGTCGATCGCCAGCCCGTGCTTGCGGACCATCCAGCCGATGCCGCCGCCCGCCATCAACCCGCCGACACCGACGCTCGCCGTGTCGCCGGACGAGATCGCCAGGCCGACCTTGCCGAGCCGCGCGGCGACCCGTCCCCAGGTGGCGCCGGTGCCGATCCGCACGACGTCGTCCGGCAGCACCCTGACCTCGTCCATCGGCCGTACGTCGATCACGACGCCGCCGTCGTTCGTGCCGAACCCGGCCGAGTGGTGCCCGCCGCTGCGGACCGCGATCGGGAGGTCGTGCGTCTCGGCGTACTTCAACGCCGTCACCACGTCGTTCACGCCCGCGCACCGCACCACCACCCGCGGCCGCCCCACGGCCGTCATCACCCGCCCGGCCTCCGGGTAGCCGGCGTCCCCGTCCGTGAGCACCTCCCCCACGACGGCCGCACGCAACTCGTCAAGCCCGCCCTGGGCCACTACAGATTCCGTCATCGCCAACTCCCTAACTCCCGGACGCCCCCTCAGGCGTCACACCCCGGGATCGGAGCCGATCGACGGTCCTCGACATCACCTGCCGAAGAAAAACAATCCGGCCCCGCCCCCTGCGAGGGGAACGGGGCCGGATGAGCCGATCGGTCAGCCGCGGACCGCGGCGACCAGGTGGTCGACGACGTCCGCGACCGGGACGTCCGCACGGTCGCCGGTACGGCGGTCCTTGACCTCGATCGTGCCGTCGGCGAGGCCCTTGCCGACCACGGCGATGGTCGGTACGCCGATCAGCTCGGCGTCCTTGAACTTCACGCCGGGCGACACCTTCTCGCGGTCGTCGTAGATCACCGTCAGGCCCCGGGACTCCAGCTCCGCGGCCAGCTCGGCGGCCTTCGCGAACAGCTCCTTGTCCTTGCCGGTGGCCACCAGGTGGACGTCGGCCGGCGCGATCTCCCGCGGCCAGACCAGGCCGAGCTCGTCGTGGTTGCCCTCGGCGATCGCGGCCACCGCGCGGGTCACGCCGACGCCGTACGAACCCATGGTGACCGTGACGAGCTTGCCGTTCTGGTCGAGGACCTTGAGGTCGAGCGCGTCGGCGTACTTGCGGCCGAGCTGGAAGATGTGGCCCATCTCGATCCCGCGCGCGGTCGCCAGCACACCCGAACCGTCGGGTGCCTGGTCGCCGTCGCGGACCTCGGCGGCCTGGATCGTCCCGTCCGCGGTGAAGTCCCGGCCGTGCACCAGGTTGACGACGTGGAACCCGGACTTGTCCGCACCGGTCACCCACGCGGACCCCTCGGCCACGCGCGGGTCGAGCAGGTACCGGATGCCGGAGGTGTTGTCCTTGCCGAGCACGCCCGGGCCGATGTAGCCCTTCGCGAGCGACGGGTACTTCTCGAAGTCGGCCTCCTCGAAGGCGACCACCTCGGCCGGCTCGACCTGCGCGCCGAGCCGCTTCTCGTCGATCGCGCGGTCGCCGGGGACGCCGATCGCGAGCGGCTCGCGGGCGCCGTCCGGGTGCACCAGCATCACGAGCACGTTCTTCAACGTGTCCGCGGCGGTCCACTCGCGGCCGTCGGTACGCGCGTGCTTGGCGTTCATCGCCTCCACGAGCGTGTCGATGGTCGGCGTGTCCGGGGTGTCCACGACCTCGGCGGCCGGTACGCCGGAGGCGTCGATCGCGGGTGACTGCGGCACCACGACCGCCTCGACGTTGGCGGCGTACCCGCCCGGGGAACGGACGAAGGTGTCCTCGCCGTTCTCCGCGATCGCCAGGAACTCCTCGGACCGCGAGCCACCCATCGCGCCGGACATCGCCTGCACGATCACGTAGTCGAAGCCGAGCCGGTCGAAGATCTTGATGTACGCCTCGCGGTGCTTCTCGTACGACGCGGCGAGACCCTCGTCGTCGACGTCGAAGGAGTACGAGTCCTTCATCACGAACTCGCGTCCGCGCAGCACCCCGGCCCGCGGCCGCGCCTCGTCGCGGTACTTGTTCTGGATCTGGTAGATCGACAGGGGAAGGTCCTTGTACGACGAGTACAGGTCCTTCACGACCAGGGTGAACATCTCCTCGTGCGTGGGGCCGAGCAGCATGTCGGCGCCCTTGCGGTCCTTCAGCCGGAAGATGTTCGGCCCGTACTCCGTCCAGCGGCCGGTGGCCTCGTAGGGCTCGCGGGGCAGCAGCGCCGGGAACACCAGCTCCTGCGCTCCGATCGCGTCCATCTCCTCACGGACGATCCGCTCGACGTTCCGCAGCACCCGCAGGCCGAGCGGCAGCCAGGTGTAGATACCGGGCGCGGCCCGCCGGATGTAGCCGGCGCGGACGAGCAGCTTGTGGCTCGGGACCTCCGCGTCCGCCGGGTCCTCGCGAAGGGTGCGGAGGAACAACGACGACATACGCAAAATCACGGGAGTCTCCAAGCGTGCAAAATCGAAAAACAGGACGTCACAGAGGATATCTGCCCGCCGGACCTGCTCCCACCACGTTGTCCACAGGGTCAGCGCGACTCGCGGGCGGCCTTCAGCGCCCAGCGGATCAACGGGATCTGCATCGGCAACCGCGCGTACGCGATCGTCAGCGCCGTCCGGGACCCCTTCTTCCGCAGGTCGGCGGCCATCTGGACGTTCGCCGGGAAGACCGCGACCAGCAGCCCGGCGCCGGCCAGTCCGGCGAGCCGCCGGGTCCGCGGGTGCAGCAGTCCGGCCGCGCAGGCCAGCTCCGCCGCCCCGGACAGGTACACGAGCTCTTTCTTCCGGGGCAGCGGTTTCGGCACGATCTGCTCGAACGGCTCCGGCTTCACGAAATGCAGAGTGCCGAGAACGCCGAACAGAACGGCCAAGCCGGTGGTGCTCTTGCTCCGCGACATGCGCCGGAGCTTACCCGACGGTAAGAACAGAGCCGGATCAGAACAGGATCGTCGCGAACGTCTCGATCGTCCGGAACCCGACCCGCTCGTACGCCGCCCGCGCCGGCAGGTTGAAGGCGTTCACGTACAGCGTCACGACCGGGGCGATCTGCCGGGCCAGCTCGACCACCGCCGCCATCCCGGGCGCGGCCAGCCCGCGGCCGCGGTACTCCGGATCCACCCACACGCCCTGGATCTGGCACACACCCGTTCCGACCGAACCGACCTCGGCCTTGAACACGACCCGCCCGTCCTCGATCCGCGCGAACGCACGCCCGGCCCGGATCAGCTCCGCGACCCGCGACCGGTAGAACGTCCCGTCCGGCCCGGTCTGCGGCGGTACGCCGACCTCCTCGGTGTACATCGCCACGCACGCCGGGTACAGGATCGGCAGCTCGACCGGCTCCACCGCGCGGACGAGCGGATCCGGCGCGATCCCCGGCGGCCCTTCGATCACCATGAACGGCTGGTCGTCGCGCACCTCACGGGCCGGTCCCCAGTGCGGCTCGAGAATCTGCCACAACTGGTCGACCGCGCGGGCCGGCCCGAGGATCTGGAAACAGTTCCGCCCCCGGCGCATCGCGTACGCCGCGAACGCCCGGAGCGCCGCGTCGCCGGCGCCGACCGGCACCATGTTCCCGCCCGCGTGGCACAGGGCCTCGAGCGCGCCGTTCTCGACGTACCCCCAGACCTCCGCACCGCGCCGCGGGTCGAGTCCGGACGCCTGCACCAGGCTGTCCACGAACACGTTCACCACCGGATCACGGGCGATGACCGCGCGCGCCGCCGCGAGGTCACGAGGACCGAGAACCCGTACGCCCACGCGCAGAACTTAGCGGATGATCACGCCGCAGGCATGCAATGGGTTGCAGACCGCGCCGATTCCGGACGCCCACCACTCATCAACCCGGCTCCGCCAACCCCAGCGGACGCCTCCTGAGCGTGCCGCCTACTGGACGTCGGCGGTTGATGAGTGCTGCAGGTCCGCCGACCGCAGCGGAGACGTCCAGGCGAAGACCACGCCGGCGCAACCGAACAACCCCATCAGCACCATCCCGGTCCGCGGCCCCAACGCGTTGCCGAGCAACCCGCCGACGACCGACCCGAGCGTCCACCCGACCCCCCAGGACAGCATCCGGCCCGCTGTGTTGACCCGGCCGAGCAGGTTCTCCGGCGTGACCTGCTGCCGGTACGACACCGCGTTCACGATCACCAGCACGTACGCCGAGCCCCAGACCAGCAACGCCAGCGAGGCCACGATCCAGTTCGGCGACAACGGCGAGAGCACACCGAGCAGCGCCGACACCGGCAACGCGTACAGCGTGATCGCCGCCGGCGGCATCCGCTTCAGCAGCCGCGGGAGGCTGAGCGCAGCGATCAGTCCGCCGATCCCCCACACGCCCCAGACCAGCCCGAAGCGGAGTCCCGACGTACCGATGTCCAGGACGCGGTCGCACCACACCACGATCAGCGCCATGAACCCGCCGCCGGCGAACGACTGCACGCTGCCGATGATCGTCATCGTGCGCACCCCGGCGTGCCGGACCAGGAAGCGCAGACCGTCACCGATGTCGTTCAGGATCACCTTCGGCCGCAGCGGCGGCTGCCCGTCGCGGGACTCCGACATCGCCCGCACGATCCCGCGGACCGCGAACGCGGACGCCGCGAAGCTGAGCGCATCGAGCGTGAGCAGACTGGCCGGATCGAGGACGGCGAGGAGCAGACCGGTGGCCGGCGGGACGAGCAACTCGATCAGGCTGGACGCCGTCCAGACCGCGGAGTTCGCCTGCGCCACTCGGGCACGGCCGACAAGGACGGGCAGCGCGCCGAAGTTCGCGCCGTCGAAGAACGTGTAGACGGCCTGCACGGTGAACGCGACGATCAGCACCTGGACGACGGTGAGCACGCCGAGCAGATGCGCGACCGGCACCGACCCGACCAGCACCGCGTTGACGGCGTCCGCGGTCACCATCGTGCGCCGCCGGTTCCAGCGGTCGGCCAGCGCGCCGGCGAACAGACCGGTCAGCAGGTACGGCGCGGACTCCAGCGCGGTCACCACCGCGGTCAGCACCGTCGACCCACTCAGCCGGTAGACGAGCACCGGCAACGCGATCGCCGTCACCATCGACCCGGTGATCGACAGCGCACGAGCCAGCCAGTACCGCCGGAAATCCGGATCGTCGCGCAGACGCCCTGTTGTCATGTGGCGCATCCTGCACGTTCAGGTCCGGTCGAGGTCAAGACTCATCCACATCAATTCGACACCGAGGTCCCGGTCGGGCGTCCGCTCTGACTCGGTGAACCCTTGTGAGCGGTAGAAGCCGATCGCCTGCTCGTTCGCGACGAGCACGTCCAGCAGGAGTTCCGGCGTACCTTCCGGCAAGGCCGCGATCGCCGCGTCCAGGAGGGCCTTTCCGACGCCTTTGCCCTGATGATCGGGCAGCACGTAGAGCTTCCACATCACCCAGAAGTCGTCCTCGCGGCCGAGCCCGGTCATGCCGACGAGTTCGTCGCCGTCGACCGCAACCAGCGTGATGCCGTTCTTGATGCCGTACTCGACGACCTGCGTCGACCACCACTGGGCGAGGCCGTCGGCGATGAACTCGTCGGACACCAGCCCGGCATAGGCCACCGGCCAGGTCGTGAGGCCGATGTGCCTGATCGCGTCGACATCGTCCGGCGCGGCACGACGTACGACGATCATCCGTGCACCACCACGAGCCGGCCGTCCGGGTCCTCGATCTCCAGACCGGATTCGGTCCGCGATCCGCCGGCGCGGGCCTGCACGTCGTCGAGGTCCTCGGACGTGGTCAGGTCGAGCCGTACGGCGAAGTCTCCGGCCGCCGGCCCGAAGCGGACCGCCTCCCGCACACCGATCGCGCCGAGGAACCGCTGCCAGGGCGCCTCGTCCGCTCCGGTCAGGTACGGCGTGACCGACCAGCGATCGTCCGGGCTGGCGTTGTGCAGCTTGTACCCGTACAGGTCGTCGTTGCGCTCGTCGACCCAGATCACCACACCCTCAGGACCGCTGACCGACAACACCCGGCCATATGCCTCGTCGAACACCGTCGCGTCGACGAACCCCACCTGCTCCAGCCGATCCTTCAACTCGTCGAGCTTGTCCGCCTCGAACGACAACGTCGTCTGGCCCGGCTGCCCGCCCGTGGAACTCGACGCCGCGTCGTGCAACGCGACCATCCCGCGACCGGCCACCATGTCGACCCATCCCCCGCGCTCGGACTCGATCCGCGACCGCAGCCCCAGCGTCTCCAGGAACGCCCGCATCGCCTCGACGTCCGCCGTGAACCGCAACGGCCTGATCACTGTGCTCATCCTCGCGCCTCCCCATGCTTGTCGAGATACTCCCCCAGCGCCTGCTCGACGAGCGCGGACAGACTCGCCCCGTCGTCGATCGCCTTGTGCTTCACCCGCCGCACCAGCTCCGGCGGCAGATACACGTTGAACTGCACCTTCTTGCCGCTAGCCTCCACCATGGCTATATTGCTAGCATCCTAGACAGCAAGTCGTCAATCTTCAGGGAGCCCGACGATGAACCTCCGCCTCGACCACCTCGGCCTACTGACGGACAGCCGCGCGAAGAACCAGGAGATCGCCGACTTCTTCACCGGAGTCCTCGGTCTGGAAATCTGCGGCGACGCCGGCGACGGGTACGCCGAGGTGAAGGCCGGTGCGATGACGATCGCGCTGCACACCGGCGCGATGGTCGACGACTTCGGCGCGCACGGCGGGACCCTGCTGCACTTCAGCAGCGACGACGTACGCGCCGACGTCGAGGAGATCCGCGGCCGCGGAGGCAAGATCGCGCTCGAACCGACCGACGCCGCCTGGGGCACGATCGCCTACATCGCCGGCCCGCAGGGCGTACTGGTGGAGCTCTGCAGCGCGAACTAGCCGACCGCGGTCAGCAGCGCCTCGTCGATGTCCTTCAGGAGTTTGGCCTTCGGGCGGGCGCCGACGACGGACCAGATCATCTCGCCACGGTGGAACAGGATCAGCGTGGGCAGCGCCATCACCCGGTAGCGGGCGGCGATCGCCGGGTTCTCGTCGGAGTTCAGCTTCAGCACGGTCAGCTGATCGTTGCGCTCGGCACCGATCTGGGCGAGGACCGGGGCGATCTGGTGGCACGGCGGGCACCACTGCGCCCAGAAGTCCACCAGTACGGGCTTCGCGGAGCGCAGTACCAGCTCGTCGAAGGTGTTCTCATCCACACTCAGCAGGTCGGCCATCGTTCGTCCTCCAGGATTCGGCATCGGTCAGGAGGTCGGTCAGCCGCGCCCGCAGATCGGTCAGTTCGGCGATCCGCCGGTCCACTTCCTCGATCCGGCTCCGGTACGCCGTCAGCGACGCGGGGCACACGTCCGCGCGTGCGTTCCCGGCCCGCAGGCACTCGATGAACGGGTACGTCTGCTCCGCGGTCAGCCCGAGGCTCAGCAACGCCTTCACCTCACGCACCACGACCACGTCGTCCGGCTCGTACGACCGGTACCCGTTGGCCTCCCGGCGCGGCTTGAGCAGTCCCTGCGCCTCGTAGTACCGCACCGCCTTGACCGTCACACCGGCCTCGGCCGCCAGATCGCTGATTCGCATCCCGCCTCCTTCACCCCGACGCTAAACCTTGCCCCCAGGGTCAAGGTCAAGCCAGGATATGCCGGATCCTTCAGTGCCCGCGGAACGCTTCCTCGAGCCACCACGACGGGTGCTCCGCGACGACCTTGGCGTCCACGAGCATCGGCGCCGACCGCGGCCCGTTCAGCCAGTCCTCGACCGCGGTCAGATCTTGGGCCGTGCGCACGGTCGCCGCCTCGAAGCCGTATCCCCGCCCGATCGCCGCGATATCCGTCGGCGGGAACGTCACCGTCTCCAGCGGATGCCCGCCCGGACCGAAGTGGTGTACCTCGGCGCCGTACGCCTCGTCGTTGTACACGACCACCAGCATCGGCAGGCCGAGCCGGCGTACGGTGTCGAGCTCCGCGGCGCTCATCAGTGCACCGCCGTCACCGAGTACCGCGACCGGCAGTCGATCCGGCTGCGCCAGCGCGGCACCGATCGCGGTGGCCAGCCCGAGCCCGATCGACTGGAACGCCTGAGTGAAACAGAACCCGTTCTCGTCCGGCACCGACAGGCACACGCTCGGGTAGCCCATGAAGTTGCCGGAGTCGACGGCGATCACCCGTTCGGCGGGGAGGAGGTCGTCGAGTGCGATGCTCAACGTCCGCGGGTCGATCCGCTCCCCCGTGCTCTCGTCGTCGAACGCAACATCCCTCCACCGCACGCTTCCAAGCTCGTCGGTGCGATAACCCACTTGCTGCTCGCCGTACGACGCGAGAGCGAGCTTCGCGGTGAGCTCGACGTCGCCTGTGACGCCCAGCTGGATCTCACGATGCGCACCGAGCGCGGACGGGTCGTCGTCGACCTGCACCACCGTCGCGTCGGGTCCGATCAGCTGCCCGTGCCGCATCGTCCACATGTTCAGCGCGCAGCCCCAGCCGACGACGAGGTCGGCGCCCCGGATCAGTTCAGCGGTACGGGGCGAGGCGAAGCCGCCGGAGATGCCGAGATCCCAACGGTTGCCGTGGAACAGGCCGTGCGCGACGGCCGACGTCGCGAGCAGCGCGCCGCACTGTTCCGCCAGCTCTTCAAGGGCGTGCCGACATCCACGGGAGCCGCGGCCCGCGACGAACACCGGCCGCTCCGCGCGCCGCAGGAGGTCGGTCAGCGCGGCGACCTCGGCCGCCTCCGGTACGAGGGGATCGCGTGAAGGCAGCGGTTGCGTCACCGGCTCCGCGGACTCCAACGCCTGCAGGGAAAGCGGAACATTCAGCAGTACCGTACGGCGTTCGCGTACCGCTGTCGCCACCGCTGCGTGGGCCTCCGCGGCCGCCGTCTCCGCCGAGGTGATCCGCGCCGGCACCGCGCCCACCGAACGGGCGAGCGCGTCCTGGTCGACGTAGAAGTTCGACCGCGGCTCGGTGACCTCCGCCGCGACCACGAGCATCGGCGTACGGCTCTTCGCCGCCTCGGCGATCCCGGTCATCGCGTTGGTGAGACCGCATCCCTGATGGACCGACAGCGCGGCGACCGTGCCGCTCATCCGTGAGTACGCGTCCGCCATCGTGGCCGCGCCGCCCTCGTGCCGCGCGGCGACGAACCGCGCACCGGCGGCCACCATCGCGTTCGTCAGGTGGAAGTTGCCGGAGCCGACCACGCCGAACACCTGGCGGACGCCCGCCGCCGTCAACGCCCGGCCGACGGCGACCGCGACGTTCATCCGCGTTCGACCAGTGCGAGCACCCGGGCGGGCGAGCCGGAGCCGCCGACGATCGGCAGCGGCCCGGCGATCACCACGGCGCCGGTCGGCGGCAGCTCGGCGAGGTTCTGCAACTGGGTCAGGCCGTACTTGTCGCTGCCCATCAGGTACGAGTGGCACGGGAACGGCGGATCGAACGAGTGCGCCTTCCCCGCGTCGGTCCCGACCGTCTCGACGCCCAGGCCGAGTACGGGCGACTCCTCCGCGACCCATCGTGCGCACTCGGGCGACAGGCCGGGCGTGTGCGGTCCGTTCTCGTCGGCGTTCAGGAACGCCTCCTGCGAATGCGACCGCGCATCCCATCCCGTACGGACGAACAACCAGCCACCGGCCGGCAGCGGGACGTTGTCCGCCTCCCACGCCTTGAGGTGGTCGACCTCGACGAGGAAGTCGGGATTCTTCTCGACCTCGGCAGTGAAGTCGAGCACAACGGCCGGCGCGATCAGCCGCCGCGCCGGCACCGACGCCACATCGGCCAGATCCTTGCCGGTCACCCAATGGTTCGGTGCGTCGAAGTGAGTACCGGTGTGCTCGCCACTGGTGAAGTTGTTCCAGTACCAGCCCGGCCCGCGATCGTCGTACCTGCTGATCTCCTCCAACGCGAACGACGCCGTCTGCCCGAACTCCGGCGGCAACTGAATCACCGGAGTCGCAGCAGACAACGGCGACGTCAGATCCACCACCTCAACCGCCCCATCGGCGAGCGCCGCAACCAGCCCCGACAAAACCGACATACAAACCTCCAGCCGAGTCCCTCACGAACCCCTGACGCTAGGCCGCCACCCCAGACCCCGTCCAGAATGCGCCATATGCACCTGGGGATCTTCCCGCGAGGTCGCCGTGCTCGAATGGCTCAGCGAGCGTTCTCGCTGACCCACTCGCCCAGCACCTTTGCGCTGGCGTCTACGAGGGCCGGCCAGTCGAGGGCTGCCTCGTCTGCTGAGTCCGATACGTGCTTCACGACGCGGACGGGTACGCCGTACTCCTGGCACGCGTAGACGACGCCGTACGCCTCCATGTCCACCAGGTGCGCCCGCTCCGCCAACCGCGCCCGTACGACGGAATCCGTCACGAACACGTCCCCCGACGCCAGGACCGTCCCGTCCCCACCCGCAACCTGCAGCTCATCACGTGGATCCAGCCCGATCGCCCGGACCGCGTCCGCGTTCACGTCGTGGTTGAGGACCGTGCTCGGCAGGTACAACCCGGAGAGCCCGTCCCGCAGCGCCCCCGTCGTACCGACGTTCAGCACCACCAGCTCCGTCGTATCCCGTTCCGCCAACGCCCGCGCGGTAGCGACCGCGGCCGCCGTCTTGCCCACGCCGGTGACGACGACCGGCAGCCCTTCCGGTACGTAGCGAGCTTCCGCGCGGATCGCGCTGACGATGAGGTAACTGGTCACCCGCCGAAGCGTAGCCGGCGGGTGACCGCAGCTCCCGCGATCAGGGAAGGTTGACGTACGGCGCGAGGAACGACCGCGCCGACGGGGTGTCGGTCCGGTACACGACGTTCGTCGCGTAGCAAGGCGTGTCGCCGGTGATGGTGGTCGCCGCGAGGATGCGCTTGCCGTTCAGCGTGACGAAGTTCGGGCCGCCCGAGTCGCCGTAGCAGGCGCCGCCGTTGCCCTGCGGCGCGGTCATCGCGAGCCGGACCCAGGTCTTGTTCAGCGCGTCGAAGTCGACCGGCGCCTTCATCCGCACACCGCCGCCCGGGTGCGTCTGGCCGCCCGGACCGTTGACCGCCTCCTGCGTGCCGTAGCCGACGACCAGCCAGGACGCGGCGTCGAGCGCGCGGCCGCCCAACTGGTCCAGCTGACCCGCGGTCGGCAGCGTGGCCGGTGTGAAGCTCCAGACGTCCGCGGGATCGGTCGCGCGGTTCGCGAAGTCGATCACGCCGATGTCGTGCGCGTCGGCCGAGGTGCCCGGGTACGCCGGGTCCTGATGGGTGTCGCCCTCCACCGCGTGGTGGTTCGCGACGAACCAGGCGGCGGTCTGCGCGGGCGTCAGCCCCTGCGCCGCGGCGTTGTCGAGGAGCGTCTGGACGTCCTGGTCGAGCGACACGTAGAACTTGGTACCGGCCGGCCAGTCGTCCGTGCAGTGCGCGGCCGTCAGATAGGTGTCGCGGTCCACCATCGTGCCGCTGCACACCCAGTCGAACCGGTCCGGTACGCCGTCGCCGGTGTTGTCCCACAACGCCACGAACGCCCCGACCTCGGTCCGCTCCGGCGCCGGAGTCGCGTTGTACGAGTTGATGGCCGCCGCCGGCATGGTGGACGCACACACCGCCGCACCGATCGCCAGCACGGCCAGAATCTTCTTGCGCATGGAACCTCCCAGAGGGCACGACCTGCGGGCACAGTACGCCCGCACCTACCCCCGGAGAATCCCCGGCAACCCCAACGGCCCCACGTCAGAGGAAACCCTTCGCAGCGTGGGGCTGCCCCTTCGCGCCGGCAGGATCAGCTGACGGTGACGGTGGGTTCGGTGCCTTCGGTGGGTTCCATCTGCTCGGCGATGCGCATCGCCTCTTCGATCAGGGTTTCGACGATGGCCGACTCCGGGACCGTCTTGATGACCTCGCCCTTGACGAAGATCTGGCCCTTGCCGTTGCCGGAGGCTACGCCGAGGTCGGCTTCGCGGGCCTCGCCGGGGCCGTTGACGACGCAGCCCATGACGGCGACGCGGAGCGGGACCTCCATGCCCTCGAGGCCGGCGGTGACCTGCTCGGCCAGGGTGTAGACGTCCACCTGGGCGCGGCCGCAGGACGGGCAGGAGACGATCTCGAGCTTGCGCTCGCGCAGGTTCAGCGACTGCAGGATCTGCAGGCCGACCTTGACCTCCTCGACCGGCGGCGCGGACAGCGAGACCCGGATCGTGTCGCCGATGCCCTTGGACAGCAGCGCACCGAACGCGACCGACGACTTGATCGTGCCCTGGAACGCCGGCCCGGCCTCCGTGACGCCGAGGTGCAGCGGCCAGTCGCCGCGCTCGGCGAGCATCTCGTAGGCCTGCACCATCACGACCGGGTCGTTGTGCTTGACCGAGATCTTGAAGTCGTGGAAGTCGTGCTCCTCGAACAGCGACGCCTCCCAGACGGCCGACTCGACGAGCGCCTCGGGCGTCGCCTTGCCGTACTTCTCCAGCAGCCGCTTGTCCAGCGAGCCCGCGTTCACCCCGATCCGCAGCGACGTACCGTGGTCCTTCGCGGCCTGCGCGATCTCCTTGACCTGGTCGTCGAACTTGCGGATGTTGCCCGGGTTCACCCGTACGGCGGCGCACCCGGCCTCGATCGCCGCGAACACGTAGCCCGGCTGGAAGTGGATGTCGGCGATCACCGGGATCTGCGAGTGCTGCGCGATCTCCGCCAGCGCGTCGGCATCCTCCTGCCGCGGGCACGCGACCCGGACGATGTCGCACCCGGCCGCGGTCAGCTCGGCGATCTGCTGCAGCGTCGTGTTCACGTCGTGCGTCTTGGTCGTCGTCATCGACTGCACCGAGACCGGCGCGTCGCCGCCGACGAGCACCTTACCCACCTTGATCTGGCGGGTCTTGCGGCGCGGCGCGAGGGTGGGGGGCGGCAAGGCAGGCATGCCGAGGTTGATGCTCATGTTTCCTAACCGTTGACTATCCGTTGAACAGCTTGATGGGGTTCACGATGTCGGCGATGACGAGCAGCACGCCCATCACCACGATCACACTCGCCGCGACGTACGCGATCGGGAGCAGTTTGGCCACGTCGACGTACCCGGGGTCCGGCCGGCCGAACAGCTTGGCGAGGCCGCGCCGGATACCTTCCCAGATCGCGCCGATCATGTGACCGCCGTCCAGCGGCAGCAGCGGGATGAAGTTGAACAGGGCGAGGAACAGGTTCAGCGAGGCGAGCAGCAGGATCAGGGTGGCCGCCTTCGCGCCGACGTTCAGGTCGCTGGCGGCGATCTCGCCCGCGACCCGGCTGGCGCCGACCACGCTCATCGGGCTGTCCTGGTCCCGCTCGCCGCCGACGATCGATTTCGCGACGCCGACCAGCTTCTCCGGGAACCGGCCGAGGGCCTGGACGGTGCTGACCGTGTAGCCGCCCATCTTGTCGAGCGCGTACCCGACGCTCTGCCGCTCGACCTTGCTCTCCGGCGAGACCCCGAGGAACCCGACCGACACGTACTTGTCCGACCCCGGCTTGTCCAGGACCTGGTTGATGATCGTGCTGGTCTTCAGCGTCAGCTGCTGACCGTTGCGCTCGACAACGATCGTGGCCGGCTTGTCGGTGTTCGCCCGGATCAGCGGCGTCAGCTGGTCCCAGCTGGTGATCGTGGTGCCGTTGAACGCGACGATCTTGTCACCGACCTGGAACCCGGCCTGCTTGGCCGGCGAGACCTTGTCGCCGTCCTGGCACTTGCGGTTCGCGGACGCCTGGTCGGCCGGGATCACGCAGTCGGTGACGGTGGAGATCGTGGTCTGCGCGACGCTGTCGCCGTAGATCGTGAACAGCCCGGTGAACAGCACGACCGCGATCAGCACGTTGACCAGCGGCCCGGACGCCATCACGATCAGCTTCTTCCACCACACCTTCTGGTAGAACAGCCGGCCGTTGTCCTCGGGCGCGATCGTCTCGTACTCCGCGGTGCGCGCGTTCTCGACCATCGACTGGATCGGGCCGGTGTTGGCCTTCCGCACCTTCGTCGGGTCCTGGCCCTTGGCGGGCGGCATCATCCCGATGATCCGGACGAAACCGCCGGCCGGGATCGCCTTGATGCCGTACTCCGTCTCGCCGCGTTTCGTCGACCAGATGGTCCGCCCGAAGCCGACGAAGAACTGCGTGACCTTCATCCCGAACGCCTTGGCCGGGAGCATGTGGCCCAGCTCGTGCAGCGCCACGGAGATCAGCACCCCGACAACGAAGAGCACGATGCCGAGGGTCGTGAGAAGCACACTCATGCCTGCTGGGTCTCCTGTACTCCGGTGATCTCCCGGGCCCGCTGTCGGGCCCACGCGTCCGCGGCGAGCACGTCGTCGACGGACAGTTCCTCATACGAGGGTACGTCGTGATCGGTCACCACCCGGGCCACCGTGTCGACGATCCCCGTGAACGGCAGCCGGCCGTCCCGGAAGGCCTGCACGCAGACCTCGTTCGCCGCGTTGAAGACGGCCGGAGCAGTCCCGCCGCGGGTCCCCGCCTCCCGGGCCAGCTGGACCGCCGGGAACGCCGCGTCGTCGACCGGCTGGAACGTCCAGGTGCTCGCCTCGGCCCAGTTCCACGGCGGCGATGCGTCCGGTATCCGGTCAGGCCAGCCCAGCGCGAGCGCGATCGGCACCGTCATCGTCGGTACGCCGACCTGCGCGATCGTGGAGCCGTCGACGAACTCGACCATCGAGTGGATCGCCTGCTGCCGGTGGACGACCACGTCGATCCGGTCCATCGGGATCCCGAACAGCAGGTGCGCCTCGATCAGCTCGAGCCCCTTGTTGACCAGCGTGGCCGAGTTGATCGTGACCACCGGCCCCATCGCGAAGTTCGGGTGGTCCAGGGCCTGCTCGACGGTCACGGCCTCCAACTCGCTCCGCGGCCGGCCGAGGAACGGGCCCCCGCTCGCGGTCAGCAGCAGCTTGCGGACCTCGTCCGGCGTACCGCCGCGCAGGCACTGGGCGATCGCGCTGTGCTCGGAGTCGACCGCGACGATTTGGCCCGGTTTCGCCCGCCGCGTGACGATCGGCCCGCCGATCACCAGCGACTCCTTGTTGGCGAGCGCCAGCGTGTTCCCGGCGTCCAGCGCGGCCAGCGTCGCGTGCAGACCGACCGACCCGTTGATGCCGTTGAGGACTACGTCACACGGCAGCGCCGCGAGCTCGCCGGCGGCGTCCGGCCCGGTGACGATCTTCGGGATCCGGAACTCGCCCTGCGCGTACCCCTTCCGCTGCGCCTCGGCGTAGAACGCCAGCTGCAGGTCCTGCGCGACCGTCGCCTTGGCCACCGCCACGACCTCGACGCCGAACTCGAGCGCCTGCTCCGCGAGCAGCGCGACGTTGTCGCCGCCGGCGGACAGGGCCAGGACGCGGAAGCGGTCCCGGTTCCGTCCGATCAGCTCGAGCGCCGTGGTACCGATCGAGCCGGTGGAGCCGAGGATGACGACGCTACGCGGGTTCACGGCGCCATTGTTCCAGGTCAGGGCACGGATCAGGGGCACGGGTCAGGCGAGCAGGAGCCGGAACGGGAGCGCTCCGAGCCGGATCTCGTCCCCGTGGGTCACCATCGCGGTCTCGATCGGTACGCCGTTCACCAGCGTCCCGTTGGTCGACCCCAGGTCCCGCAGCTCGTAGCTGGTCGCGTCGATGCGCAGCAGCTCCGCGTGATGCCGGCTGACGTCCGGGCGGTCGAGGATCAGGTCACAGTCCGGTGCGCGGCCGATCCGGGCCAGGTCGAGCAGCGGTACGACGTCACCGTCCACCCCGACCAGTGCGGGCTGTGGACCGGTCTCCAGGGCTTCTGCGATCTCCGTCACGCCGGCGGTCCGGATCGACAGCGAAACGATCAGGTCGTCGCCCTTGTCCACGTGCAGGTTGTGCTGAGCGCCGTACCCCTGCAGCAGGTCGCCGTACTCGTCGATGACCACAGCGGAGACGTGGTAGTACCCCGGCGGCAGCTGTGCGTACGCCGCCGCGCCGAGCGAGGTCGTCAGTACTACGGCGTCGTACTCGCGGTGGGTCACGTCGGTGATCGTGATCAGGACGGGACTGTTGGCCGTGAGATGGGCCTCGGCGCCGGTGTCACCCGGCGTGAACTCGACTGTGATCAGCGGAGCCGGCCGGAACTCGTCCAGGCCGACCAGTCGCCCCACGGCCGGCACGGTGCCGGTCGGAATGGCCAGCGGGACGTACTGCCCGTGTGACCGCACCAGTAGGTCGAGCTGCGGCCGCGGCCACCCGTTGCGGCGGGCGAGCAGGTACGCGCTGACCATGCCCTTGCTGAAGATGAAGGCCACATCTCCGACAACAGCCCGCACGAATCCGCTGACAGGTTCCATCGACACCCCCAGTGCATCAGTATCCCGGAATCCCTCCTCCGGTACGCCGCAGCTCGGTGTGCCGCCGTACCGTGGCCGGGTGACTTCTGTGCTGATCATCAAGAACGACCGTGACAGCGGTCCTGGCCGGTTGCTGGAATGGCTGGACGCCCGGAGTATCTCTCCAGTCGTCGTCCGGGCCTGGGACGGTGAACCCGTACCCGGGAGCGTGGACGGTCATGCGGGGCTCATCCTGCTCGGCGGCGGCATGCTGCCGGACGAGGACGAACGGTCGCCGTGGCTGCCGGCAGAGCGTGCACTACTGCGTCAGGCGCACGGACAGGTACCTGTGCTCGGCATCTGTCTCGGGGCGCAGTTGCTGGCGCATACGTTCGGCGGGGAGGTGCAGGGAAAGTACGGGCAGCCTGAGAAGGGTGTGACCTCGCTGACGGTGCTCCCGGCCGGTGCGGACGACGTACTGCTGGCTGGTCTGCCGTCGACGCTGCGGGCCGTGGAGAGTCACCAGGACCAGATCACCCGGCTGCCATCCGATGCTGTGCTGTTGATGTCGAGCGAGCGCTGCACGAACCAGATGCTGCGACTGGGGCAGCAGAGCTGGGGCGTGCAGTTCCATCCGGAGGTGGAAGCGGAGCGGGTACGGCGGTGGTCGCCGGACCGACTGCAAGCTCTCGGGTTCGACCCGGACACCGTGGTGGCGGACGCGGACCGGTACGCCGTCGAACTGGAGAAGACGTGGTCGACAGTGGTGGAGCGGTTCCTGTCACTCGTCGCCTGATGCGGCGGTTACCTTACGGGGCATGAGTCTGGAGCAGCCGCCGCCCAACCACCGGGCATCCGACAACGACCGTGAGCGTGCCGCCGCCGTGGTCCAGGAGGCGCACACCGACGGGCGGCTGGACTTCGAGGAACTCGACGAGCGGCTGACCCAGATCTACTCGGCCAAGACCCAGCTCGAGCTCCGCAACGCGACCGCGGACCTGGTGCCGGTCGCCCATGGCAGCGCCCAGGAGCTGACGCTGCGGGCCCGGCACAGCGCACAGAAGCGCGAGGGCGCCTGGACCGTCCCCGAACGGCTGACCGCGATCGCGGAGCACTCCTCCGTGAAGCTCGACTTCACCGACGCGCTGGTGCAGTGGACCGACATCTACGTCGACGCCCAGGCCATCCACAGCTCGGTGGTGATGGTCATCCCCGAAGGCTGGAGTGTCGACATCGACCAGGTCGAGGCCAACCACAGCAGCGCCAAGAACAAAGCCGTAGCCCCCCGCCCCGGCGGAGTCCGCCTCCACGTCACCGGCAAGGCCCACCACGCCAGCGTCATAGTCCGCCACCCCCGCAAACGCCACTGGTGGTGGCCCTGGTACCGCAAGTGAGGCCGGCCACAGCGCTGACCAGCTAGCGTGAGCACATGGGTGCTTCGTTGGATCTGGTGGATGTCGACTCCTTGCTGAGTGCGGAGGAGGTTGATGTTCGGGGGGCTGCGCGGCGGTTCGCGGACGAGCGGTTGCGGCCGTCCTTGCCGGAGTGGTTCGAGGCGGGGGCGATTCCGGCCCGGGAGCTGGCGAAGGAGCTCGGGGCGCTCGGGTTCCTCGGGATGCACCTGACCGGGTACGGGTGCGCCGGACTCGGTCCGGTCGCGTACGGGCTGGCCTGTCTCGAGATCGAGGCGGCCGACTCGGGCATGCGGTCGCTGGTGTCCGTGCAGGGCTCGCTGGCCATGTACGCGATCTGGAAGTACGGCAGCGAGGAGCAGAAGGCCGAGTGGCTCCCGCGGATGTCCGCGGGTGAGGCGATCGGCTGCTTCGGGCTGACCGAACCGGACTTCGGCTCGAACCCCGCCGGCATGCGCACGAACGCCCGCCGCGACGGCGCCGACTGGATTTTGAACGGCTCGAAGATGTGGATCACCAACGGCTCGATCGCCGACGTCGCGGTGGTCTGGGCCCGGACCGACGACGGTGTCCGCGGCTTCGTCGTACCGACGTCGACGCCCGGGTTCTCGGCGCCGGAGATCAAGCAGAAGATGTCGCTGCGCGCATCCGTCACGTCCGAGCTGGTACTCGACGACGTACGGCTGCCGGAGTCCGCGATGCTGCCCGAGGCGCGCGGCCTGTCCGGCCCGCTCGGCTGCCTGAACGAGGCCCGGTTCGGCATCATCTTCGGCGCGATGGGCGCGGCACGGGACTGCTTGGAGACCGCGATCGCGTACGCCGGCGAGCGGATCGTGTTCGACAAGCCGCTGACGGCGTACCAGCTGACGCAGGCGAAACTGGCCGACATGGCGGTCGAGCTGAACAAGGGCATCCTGCTCGCCGTCCACCTCGGCCGGCTGAAGGAGAAGGGCACACTGCGGCCCGAGCAGGTGTCGGTCGGCAAGCTGAACAACGTCCGCGAGGCGATCGCGATCGCCCGCGAGTGCCGCACGATCCTCGCGGCGAACGGCATCAGCGGCGAATACCCGATCATGCGGCACGCCAACAACCTCGAGTCCGTCCTCACCTACGAGGGGACGTCCGAGGTGCACCAGCTCGTGATCGGTCAGGCGCTGACCGGGCAGTCCGCGTTCCGCTGACGGCATCGAGAAAGCCGGCTTCACGTTCCTGCCGCCGCGCCGGTACGCCGTCCGCGTCAACACCTTCACCGCATCGGCCGCCGGCGTCGCCTAGAAGGTCTTCAGCAGGTACTCACACGGGTCGTTGTGCGTGCGTACGACAGTCCCGTCCGCCGCCTGCTCCGTCCAGTGGTCGAGCACCCGCGGCCCGGCCCACGGTTCGTACCCGAGCCGCTCGTACAACGCCCGCGCCCGGTCGTTGTCCAGTTCCACGGCCAACCCGATCGCCGGCCGGTTCCACTCCCCCGCCGCGATCGCCTCCGCGGCGCGAATGATCGCCGTACCGACGCCCTGTCCCGGGACTTCCGCGTGCAGCGCGTTGATCTCGGCCGGATCCGCGTCGGCGCGCACCTCGTCGTACTTCGACTGCCGCAGCAGGATCGTCTGCCCGACGATCTCGCCGTCGCGCCGCGCGAGCAGGTAGACGCCGCCGTCGGACTGTTGGATGTCCCAACGAGCCCGGATGTGGTGCTGCGCCCACGGTTCACCCTCCAGCGCGCCGACCATCCTGTCGACGTCGGCGCGGGTTGCGGGCTCGACAACTATTTCGCGACCTCCGTCGCCCGGGACTCCCGGACGACGGTCACGCGGATCTGACCGGGGTAGGTGAGCTCCTCCTCGACCTGCTTCGCGATGTCGCGGGCCATCACCTGCGCCGCGATGTCGTCGACCGCGTCCGGCAGCACCATCACGCGGATCTCCCGGCCGGCCTGCATCGCGAACACCTTCTCCACACCGTCGTGGTGCATCGCGATCTCCTCGAGCCGTTCGAGCCGCTGTACGTACGCCTCCAGCGACTCGCGCCGCGCACCCGGCCGGCCGCCGCTCACCGCGTCCGCCGCCTGCGTCAGCACGGCCTCGACGGTCCGGACCTCGACCTCGTTGTGATGCGCCTCGATACAGTGCACGACGTCGTCGTTCTCGCCGTACTTGCGGGCCAGCTCGGCGCCGACGATCGCGTGACTGCCCTCGGACTCGTGCGTGAGCGCCTTCCCGATGTCGTGCAGGAACGCGCCGCGCTTGCACAGCTTCGGATCCAGCCCGAGCTCGGCCGCCATCATCGAGGCGATGTGCGCCGACTCGACCAGATGCTTCAGCACGTTCTGCCCGTACGACGTCCGGTAGCGCAGCAGCCCCATCGTCCGGATCAGCTCCGGATGCAGGTCGATGATCCCGACATCGGCCATCGCGTCCTCGGCGGCCCGCTGGCACAGCTCGGCGACCTCGCCCTTGCTGCGCTCGTAGATCTCCTCGATCCGGCTCGGGTGGATCCGGCCGTCGAGCACCAGCGAGTCCAGGGTCAGCCGCGCGGTCTCCCGGCGAACCGGATCGAAGCAGGACAGCAGCACCGCTTCCGGGGTGTCGTCGATGATCAGGTTCACGCCGGTGGTCTGCTCGAACGACCGGATGTTGCGGCCCTCGCGCCCGATGATCCGGCCCTTCATGTCGTCGCTCGGCAGATGGACGACCGACACCACCGACTCACTCGTCTGCTCGGACGCCAGCCGCTGCACCGCGCCGGTGATGATCTTGCGCGCCTTCGTCTCGCCCTCGTCGAGCGCCTGCCGCTCGATGTCGCGGACGATCGTGTGCGCGTGCCGCTTCGCCTCGTCCTCGATCGCCGCGACCAGCTCGGCCTTCGCCTGCTCGCTCGTCAGGTTCGCGACACCCTCGAGAATCCGGCGGCGCTCGTCCTCGAGATCCTTGATCTCCTGCTTGCGCAGCTCCAGCTCCGCCAACCGCGCGGTCAGCTCGGTGTGGCGTTCCTCGATCCCGCGGTGCTGCTCGTCGAGCCGCTCCTCGCGTTCGGTCAGCCGGTGGTCGCGGCGCTCCATCTCCAGCCGCTGCTCCCGCAGGTCGTCCCGGATCGACTGCGCCTCCGCCTCCGCCTCCCGGCGTACGTCGGACGCCCGCTGCTCCGCGTCACGCCGTACCTCGGACGCCCGGTCCTCCGCGCCGCGGCGGATCTCCTCGGCGCGCTGCTCGGCCGCCTCGGCCCGCGTCCGCAGTACGGCGGCGTCCTCCTCGGCCTGCCGACGGATCAGCTCCGCCGCGGTCTTCGCGCCCGCCTGGAGTTGAGCCGCCTCCCGTTGAGCTGCCTCGACCTGTGCAGCCTCGAGCTGTGCTGTCTCGTGTTGGGCAGCCTCGAGCTGGGCGGTCTCGCGCTGGGTCGCCTGCTGTGGCGAACTCGCGGCGTCCACAGCCTTCCGGCGGGAGAGAGTGAGGCCGATCCACGCCAGCAGTCCGGCGATCAGCAATCCGATCAGGGCCAGGCCAACGGACATCGCGGTCATCGGCGTCTCCCCTCTCCTTCGAGTCCCACGCGGGAACTGTGGCCATCGGTCGAAGGGATCAGCCACCCAGCCTTTCGGTAAGGCGTCACCAGGGTACGGCGGTGCCGGCGCCACCCCTGCTGAGGCGGTACCGGTGCTGCCACTTCCGGCGGTGCCGACGGTGCTGCTGCGCACTCGCTGCCGATGTGCTGCCAGCGTGCTCGCGGTCCGCGAACCCCCGTCCGCCGACTGCGGGGACGCCGCATCCGCAGCCGTCCCGCGTTGCTTGCTCACCGTGCGTCGCCGGTCGAACCCTCGGAGACCACGATGGCCCCGCTCGTGTCCTGGCTGGCTGCTGCCGTTCAGGTATTACGTGCGGCGCCGTCTATCCGACAGCGTTTGTACGACGCCGTCGTCCTTCCTTCAGCTCGGTCGAGCGTGGTTGCGTTTTCCCGGCCGGCCGGTAGTTTCACCAGCCCGCCGTTCCTCATATCCGCCACCGTACCGGTGGATTCATCCCTTCCTGATGCCGAGGCTAAGCGCGCCCCACCACCCGGTCAAGACGGACACTCGTCGACGGCACCGCCGATCTCGCGCCACACCTCCACAAGACCACCTCGTGAGGTGGTCTACTCCGGATCCCCCAGCCGTGTGCTGTCAGCTCGACCACACCAACCTCAGCGGTCGAGCTGACCGTCCGTGGACCCGGCTGGACTAGCTGCCCTGGGTCCCGGTTCGCCCGTCCGACGTGCCGGCCGTCTCCGCCGACTCACCGGGGGCCGCTTCGGGTGTACCTGCCGACGCGCCCGTGGCTGACTCGGAAGCAGTCCCGGTGGACTCGGACGCTGCTTCGGGGCGCTCAGGCGCCGTGGAGGATTCCGCTCCCGCCGGGCTCGGGGTCTCTTCGGAGCGGCCCGGGGCGTCTTCGGAGTTCTGCTTGTCGACGAAGCCGCCGACCTTCTGCTGGACTGCGTCGACCTTCTCCGCGTACTTCCCGCCGGTCTGCTTGTCGATCAGGTCGCCTGCCTTCTCGACGCCGGCCTTGATCTTGTCCGGGTTCTGCTTGACGACATTCCGGAGCCAGTTCTTCGCCTGTTCCTGGAAATCGTTCATTGCACCCTCCGCGGTGTCTGGGGCGGATCGACGGAAAATCCCAGCCTACGGACCGGAGCAAATACCGGTCCTACCTCGGATAACACACCGTCACGCCGCACCCGTCAACGCCCCTCGCCGCAGCCCGCCCTCCGAACCCACGTCACCCTCCGTCATATCCATGGGTCACCGGGTGGTGAGGCCGGGTCGCCGGCTACCTGTTTCCGAGGTGCGCCTTGGCCACATCCGCCGGCGCGTGCACCAGCCAAGCGTCGAGCAGGGCTTCCTTCAGGACGGCCTCGGACACCTCGTCCAGCTGAACCAGTACTGCGGCGTACCCATCGAAATGCGGGATGGTGAAGAACCCGTCCCCGGCCCGCGCCTGCAGCACAGCTTCCTTCTCCGCCAGGTCCTCAACCACCAGCGCGAGAATCGGCCCGCTAGGCGGCGTCTCGTCCCCAAACCGCTTCAGATCCGCCTTACTGAACGGCCGCTCCCACGCGTACGCCTTCCCTCCAACCTTCCACGTCCGCGTCCCATACCGAGTGGCCTCCTCGGTCCCCGGCAACGCCAGAACCACCCGCTCCACATCACCCAGGCTCATCACCCCACCGACGCTACCGCCGATAACTACTCGGGTTCGAGACCGGAGGACTCGAGGAGCAGGAACTACTCCGGCTCAAGTCCCGAGGAGTCGAGGAGCGGGAACTCTTCGTGGCCGGCGTCGAGCTCCTCTTTGACGACGGTCATGGCCAGACCACCCGGATATCCCTTACGCGCAAGCATTCCGAGCAATCGCCGCATCGCTACCTGGCGCTCCAGCGAACGCATCGAGCGCAACTTCCGCCGTACCAGCTCGCGAGCCCGCTCCTCCTCCTGCTCAGGCTGCAGCTCGTCCAGCGCGTCCCGCGCCAACTGGTCGTCCACCCCACGCCGCCGCAGCTCCTGCGCCAGCGCACGCTTCCCCAGACCTCGTCCGCGATGCCGTGACTCCACCCAGGCGTTCGCGAACGCGGCATCGTCGATCAGCCCGACGTCGGTAAACCGATCCAGCACCGCATCGGCCACCTCGTCCGGAATCTCCCGCTCAGCCAGCAGATCAGCCAACTCGGCCCGCGTCCGCGGCTGCCCCGTCAACTTGTCCAGCAGAATCGTCCGAGCCACCGAGTACGGATCCCCCGCCGCCCCATCAAACTCCGGATCCCCCGTCCCCGGAGGCTCCTCCCCCACTGGCCGCTTCCCCCGCCGCCCAAATCCCCCACCACGCCGCCGCCCAGCCCCACCCCGAGCCGAACCACCCCGCGAACCCGCCGACGCCCCCGAGGCCTCTGCCCCGAACACGCCACCCGCCGTGTCCACGGGCGCAGCACCCGCCAGGCCAGGCACTCCGCTGAACGCGTCACCCGACCCGCGCGACTGTGCGCCGGAGGGTGCGTCCACGGGTGAATCCGTAGGTGCGGCCGTGACTCCGCCAGCACCAGCGTCAGAGGGTGCATCCGAGCGCGCGGCCGTGGATGCGTCTGTGGGCCCGTCAGCACGAGCGTCGGCGGGCACGTCGCCCCCGGAGGCGTGTGCCTCGTCGGATGCTGCGGTCGACGGACTGGGCCGAGCTTGGCTCGTACCGCGGGTGGAAGGGTGCGACGTGGTAGACGACAAGTCGTCCATAGAGGCATCAACCGGGTCTGCCCACGGGTCAAACGTGTCGACCGCGCCGAGGTCATCGCGCCAGGCCGACGGCGTCGACTCAGCTGACGGCTCAGGCGCAGGAGCGTCGTCTGCGAAGGCTTGGGCTGCGGCTCGGCGGGCGGCGGCTCGGTCCTTGGACGTCCGGACGGTCTGCTGGTCCTCGTCGCCCCAGGGGTCTATGGGGTCGGCGGTTCGTCTGATGGAACTGGTGCGTCGCGTGGTGCTCCGCTCCGACTCCCCACTGTCCAGGAAGTCACCGGGGTCGTCCCACGGGTCGACTGCGCTCGATCCCCGATTGCTTCCTCGCCTCGAATTACTGGAGGACCTTTCGCTGTCACCAAAGGCAGTTGCTGCGCTGCCCGCACGGCCCCGCCGATCGCCACCCGACGAAGACGTCGAGCGCGAGGTATCACGCTCCGCGGACACCTGCCGAGCTGACCTCCGCCGGTACGGCGTGCGCTCGGTGGCAGCCGGGTCCGCGGTTTCTCCGGCGACCGGCTCCGCGGGGTTCGCGGACGCGTTCGCGCCTTCGGCCAGGAGTTTGCGGGCCAGGGCGAGGCGTTCGTCGTGAGGGAGGGACAGCGCCGCGGGGGCAGCGTCGTCGGCAGCTGATGACTGCCGGGGGACGCTGCCGCCCGCGGAGGGTCGGTCAGAAGTCGACATCGACCTCGGCCGCGGCCTCGCCGGCCGGCTGGTCAAGGGTCGGGCCGATACCCATCTTCTCCTTGATCTTCTTCTCCAGCTCGTTGGCCAGATCGGGGTTGTCGCGCAGGAAGTTCCGCGCGTTCTCCCGGCCCTGGCCGAGCTGGTCGCTCTCGTACGTGAACCAGGCGCCGGCCTTGCGGACGAAGCCCTGGTCCACACCGAGGTCGAGCAGGCTGCCCTCGCGGCTGATGCCCTGGCCGTAGATGATGTCGAACTCGGCCTGCTTGAACGGCGGGGCCACCTTGTTCTTCACGACCTTGACGCGGGTCCGGTTGCCGACCACGTCCGTGCCGTCCTTCAGCGCCTCGATCCGGCGCACGTCCAGCCGCACCGAGGCGTAGAACTTCAGCGCCTTACCACCGGTCGTCGTCTCCGGGGAGCCGAACATCACGCCGATCTTCTCGCGCAGCTGGTTGATGAAGATCGCGGTCGTGTTCGTCCCGCTGACCGCACCGGTCATCTTGCGCAGCGCCTGGCTCATCAGGCGGGCCTGCAGACCGACGTGGCTGTCGCCCATCTCGCCCTCGATCTCGGCCCGGGGCACCAGCGCGGCCACCGAGTCGATCACGACGATGTCGATCGCGCCGGAGCGCACCAGCATGTCGGCGATCTCCAGCGCCTGCTCACCGGAGTCGGGCTGCGAGACCAGCAGCGCGTCGGTGTCGACGCCCAGCTTCCGCGCATACTCCGGGTCGAGCGCGTGCTCGGCGTCGATGAAGGCCGCGATCCCGCCGGCGCGCTGCGCGTTCGCCACCGCGTGCAGGGCGACCGTCGTCTTACCGGAGGACTCCGGGCCGTAGATCTCCACCACCCGGCCGCGCGGCAGACCGCCGATCCCGAGCGCGATGTCGAGTGAGATCGAACCGGTCGGGATGACCTCGATCGGCGGCCTGTTCTGCTCGCCCAGGCGCATCACCGAACCCTTGCCGCACTGCCGCTCGATCTGCGTCAGCGCGGTCGCAAGCGCCTTCTCGCGATCGGCCGCCGCGCGCTCCGCACTCGCTACACCCGCCATGTGACTGCCACCTGACCCATCTGATAATCCGGGGCCGCCGCCGGCCGCCCGAAGGAACTTTGTTGTCGCCAGAGAAGGTATTCGTTGCCTCCGACAGTTTTCGCCGCGACTTCGAATCTGTGGACAACTCGGCCGTCCAGCCACCTTCCGAGCACCAAAGTATCCCGAACACGTGTTCGAATCACAACTGACACGCCGAAGCCTGTTCCGGCAACCATCCTGACCCAGCTGATCCCTACTCTTGCGGACGTGACCGACCGTCCCGACATCCCCGATTCCGCCGTGGTCCTCGCGATCAGCCGGGTCGAATTCGGTATCGACTTCGTGCTCGACGCGCTCCGCTCGCAGGACCCGTTCGGCATCCGCAGCTACCTGACCGAGTACTCCGACCAGGAGAAGCCCAACCTGGCCGAGAAGGGCCTGATCCTAGCGATCGACCGGCTGCTGCAGATGAAGGTGCCCGGCCACGAGGAGTGGCCGACGCTCCCGCTGGCCAAGCGCTGCGACTGGTGGGTCGAGCGCCTCGGCGGGTTCGCCGCGGTCGTCGCCGGTCTCCCCCGGCTCAGCGGTGCGGCCGCCGACCGGCTACCGATGAAGGACACTCTCGGCGCGGCCGTGCAGGCGATGGTGATCGGCGCGGTCTGCCGTGAGTACGGCGTGGAAGCGCACGCCGACCGTACGTCGATCATCATCCGCGTCCTCACCGACCGCCCGATCACGCCGGACGAGGTCCTCAAGTACGACGACCCCGAGGTCGCCGGCAAGGACGTCTCCGAGCAGCTGGGCCTCGACGAGGTCTCAAAGGACATGGGGTTGCGCAAGGGCGTCCGGCTGGTCTGGCGACTGAGCAAGCTGTTCGGCGGGCTCAGCGAGGTGTTTGAAGAGCGCCCGCGCGGCAGCCTGGGCGCCCGGTTCGTCGGGAAGCTTCCCGGCGTCGGCGTGGTCGGCGGCTTCTTCGACGAGCGCAAGGGCATCAAGAAGGCGGCGTACGAAGCAGCAGACCTGCTCACCACCAGCGCGTTCCGGGTCAAACCGGTGTAATGGCTGGGACCTGCCCTCGCGGTACTGGGATGATCTCCCCATGACTGAGATCGTCATTGCGCGGCCGGACGACACCTGGCCCGCGCAGTACCAGAAGACCGCACAGGTGATCAGCGGGTTGCTCGGCGAGCTGGCCCAGCGGATCGACCATGTCGGCTCCACCTCGGTGCCGGGTCTGCCAGCCAAGGACATCATCGACATCCAGGTGACGGTAGGCACCGAACCGGACCTGGACGACGTCGCCGAGCGGATGGCCGCCGCGGACTGGGAACTCCGCCCGCCGCGGCGTGACCACCCGGTGCCGGGCCTGCCCGCGGACGACATCCAGTGGGTGAAGCGGATGCTGGTCGAGCCGATGTACCGGCGCCGGGTGAACCTGCACATCCGCGTGGCAGGGCGCGCCAACCAGCGCTACGCCCTGCTGTTCCGCGACTACCTGCGCAGTCATCCGGAAACGGCACGGGCGTACGCCGTCTTCAAGGAGCAGGCCGCCGCGCTCCGGCTCGGGATCGGCGACTACACCGATCTCAAGGACCCGGTCTGCGATCTCATCTACCTACCGGCCGAGGAGTGGGCCGCCCGCACCGGCTGGACGATCTGAGAACTGAACCAGTTCCTGTGCAGGCAGGAGGACGCACGGTGAGCGCAGTACTACCGAGTGGTCGTTGACCCTGCATGACACAGCCACCACGCTGGTTCCGGGGGACGTCGTGATCGGTCCGGCGTGCGGACAGACGTCTCTCCAGGGGGCGTGGTTCGGGTGGGCGGAGTGGGACGGCTGGCGGCGTTGCCGTGCGGCAAGGTGTCCAAGTGGATCGTGCTGGCACTGTGGATCGTCGCAATAGGCGTGTCCTTCAGTCCGGCAGGCAAGCTGACCGGCGCGCAGGAGAACGACGCTGTCTCGTGGCTGCCCGGCAAGGCTGAGTCCACCGAGGTCTTGAAGGCGACCGAGCAGTTCTCGTCCCCGGACGAGATTCCGGCTGTGCTGGTGTACGAACGCTCGTCCGGTATCACTCCCGCTGACCAGCAAGCGGTCGCCCGACAGGTGGCGCAGTACGGCGACCTGCAGGACGTCGACCGTGACGTCGTCGGGCCGATCCCGTCGGAGGATCGCAAGGCACTCCAGGTGCTCGTACCGATCAACGCCGGCTCTGGAGGCTGGGAGACCATCGGTGCGCGTGCCGATGACATCAGGCGGATCGCGGCGGACCGGCCGGACGGGCTGTCGTTCCACGTGACCGGACCGGGCGGATTCGCCGCCGACTCGCAAGAGGCCTTCGCAGGTATCGACGGCAAACTCCTGTACTCCGCTGCAGCCGTAGTGATCGTCATCCTCCTGCTCACCTACCGGAGCCCTGTGTTGTGGTTGCTGCCACTCCTCTCCGCAGGTGTCGCCCTCTTTGCGGCACAGGCCGTCATCTACGTCTTGGCGACCCGAGCAGACCTGACCGTCAACGCCCAGAGCGCAGGCATCCTGACAGTCCTCGTGTTCGGCGCGGGGACGGACTATGCCCTGCTACTGGTAGCCCGGTACCGCGAAGAACTCAGGAGACATCAGGACCGGCATGAGGCGATGGCAGTCGCTCTGCACCGATCGGGCCCAGCGATCATCGCATCAGGATCCACAGTGGTAGCAGGCATGCTCTGTCTGCTGTTCGCCTCGATGAACTCCACCCGCGGGCTCGGTCCGGTCGCAGCAGTCGGCATCGTGATCGCACTGCTCGCCATGCTGACCTTGCTGCCCGCACTGCTCGTCATCTGTGGTCGTTGGGTGTTCTGGCCGCTCCGTCCGACGTACGGATCGGATGACCACACCGAGACGAGTGTGTGGGGTCGCATCGGCAGACGGATCGCCGTACGGCCGCGGCTGACCTGGATCACCACGTCCGTACTCCTCGGCATCGCCGCCCTCGGCGTCCTGACACTCGACGCCAACGGGCTGTCCAACGAGGAGTCCTTCGTCGGTACGCCGGACTCCGTGGTCGGAGAGAAGATCGTGGCCGCCCATTTCCCGGCCGGCGCGGGCAACCCACTGGTCGTCGTGAGCAAGGCTGACAAGGCCGCGGAGGTCCGTACGGCGATGTCGTCGACGCAAGGGATCGCGGCGGTGGCGGAGCCGCGGGTGGCCGGCGGACTGGCGTACCTCGAGGGGACCATGACCGACGCGGTGGACACGCAGGCCGCGAAGGACACCGTCGATCGGGTCCGGGCGTCCGTTCACGCCGTGCCGGACGCCGACGCGCTCGCCGGGGGTGGCGCCGCGATCCTGCTGGACACGCAGCGGGCGTCCGATCACGACAACAAGCTGATCATCCCGGTGGTGCTCGCGGTGGTGCTGGCGATCCTCGCACTGTTGCTGCGGGCACTGGTCGCGCCGGTGATGCTGGTGGCAACCGTCGTACTGTCGTTCGGCGCGGCGCTCGGGATCAGCTCACTCGTGTTCAACGCACTCGGCTTCGGGGGTGCGGACACCTCGTTGCCGCTGTTCGTCTTCGTCTTCCTCGTCGCCTTGGGGATCGACTACAACATCTTCCTGATGACGCGCGTGCACGAGGAGGCGAAGACCCACGGCACCCGGCGCGGAGCGCTGATCGGGGTCGCCGCGACCGGTGGGGTGATCACGTCGGCCGGCCTGGTACTGGCGGGGACGTTCGCGGTGCTGGCGACGCTGCCGGTGGTGGCCTTCGCGGAGATCGGCATCGCGGTCGCGCTCGGCGTACTGCTCGACACCATCGTCGTCCGCGCCGTGCTGGTCACGGCGCTGAACCTGGACATCGGCCGGCACCTGTGGTGGCCGAGCCGACTGGCCCGTCAGCGCGATCCCGAGCCGGCCGACAGCCTGCCTGAGGGTGAGTCCACGCTCACCAGAACCTGATCGAGTGGGTGGGCTGTTCAGCGTTCGCTGGCGGGGAGGTTGAGGTGCTTCCACACGGCCCGCCAGACGAACTTGGCGGCCTCACCGTCGGCCAGGGCCTCGACGACCGTGCGGCCGCCGAGCTCCTGGACCACCTGGGTCTCTGCCCAGGTCCGTGCATACGCGGGCCCGAGATGGTGATCCATCCGAGCCCAGAATTCCGTCAGTCTCATGCCTGCCCGTCATTGTCCTTCGGCGGCGGTCCCCAACCGCCCTGCTGCCCCTGCTGAGGCGCCGACGGACCACCCTGCTGACCCCAACCACCCTGCTGCTGCGGCGGCTGCTGACCGTAACCCTGCGGCGGCTGACCAGGCTGCTGACCTGGCTGCTGTCCCCAACCACCGGGACCCTGCTGAGGCTGCCCAGGGTACTGCTGCTGACCAGGCTGACCAGGCTGCTGCCCCTGCGGCGGCTGACCCGGGTACTGCCCCGGCTGCCCGCCGTACTGACCAGGCTGTCCCTGCTGGCCACCGTACTGACCAGGCTGGCCCGGCTGGCCCGGCTGGCCGCCGTACTGACCGGGCTGGCCCGGGTACTGCCCACCGGGACCTTGCTGGCCGTACTGCTGCTGACCGAACCCAGGCTGCCCCGGGTACTGCCCCGGACCGCCGTACTGACCCGGCTGGCCCGGGTACTGCCCCGGGAACTGCTGGCCGTAGCCCTGCTGCCCCTGCGCCTTGCGGCTGCGCAGGATGAAGAACACCGCCGCGCCGATCGCCAGCAGCACGAGCACGATGATCAGGATCAGCGCCCACATCGGGAACCCGCCACCGGCCTCGGAGGTCAGCGAGATCTTCCCGAGCTTGTCGACGCTGTCGTACGTCGCCGTCCGCCCACTGATCTTGGCGCCGCTGTCGTGCTCGAGGATCTTGCCCGGCATGGTGATCTTGAAGTTCACCTCCGGCTGACTGCCGGACGGCAGGCTGCTGCCCAGGTTGTCGGCGTCGACCTTCAGCGTGACCTTGTCGCCGTCCTTGGCGAGGGCGACCCCGTCACCACTCGAGCCGCCCATGTCGGAGAACGGCACGTTCTGGAAGGTGCAGTTGGAGCCGACGTACTTGTCGTCCTCGTACGACTTGCACTCGACGCCCTTGGTGGCCGTCGATTTGACGCCGGTCTCGATCTGCTGCCGGATCTTGTCGAGGGACTGGCCGCTGGACTGCAGCAGCTGCTTGTCCACCCCGAGCTTCATGGTCCCCGAGACCGTCTCGTTCGACCCGACCTTCAGGTCGGCGTCGAGCTTGACGCACCCGGTCAGCCCGACCAGGCAGGCCACGACGACGAGGGCTGCACGTACGCGGTTCATCATGGCGCCGATCATTCCAGACGAAGGGGACAACCGGCGCACCGGACGGAAAGCGTGTGCTCACGGTGGGCGATCGGGCGGCTCGTGAAAACTGTCGGCGGGACCCGGCAAGATGGTCGGCGTGAAGAAAACCAGCGCGTTGAGCCGGTTCTCGCCCGCGACCCGGGCGTGGTTCGGCGACGTCTTCGAGGCGGCCACCCCGGCCCAGCTCGAGGCGTGGGACGCCATCACCGCGGGCCGGGACGCGCTGGTGGTCGCCCCGACCGGCTCCGGGAAGACGCTGGCGGCCTTCCTGTGGGCGCTGGACCGGCTGGCCACGACCCCACCGCCGGACGATCCGAAGCTGCGCTGCCGGGTGCTCTACGTGTCACCGCTGAAGGCGCTGGCCGTCGACGTCGAGCGGAACCTTCGCGCTCCGCTGATCGGCATCCGCGAGACCGCCCGCCGGCTCGGTGAGGCGCCGATCGACGTCGAGGTCGCGGTGCGCTCGGGCGACACCCCGGCCAATGAGCGGCGACGGTTCGCCACGCGGCCGTCCGACGTACTGATCACCACTCCCGAGTCCCTGTTCCTGTTGCTGACCTCGCAAGGCCGGGAGTCGCTGCGCGGCGTCGAGACCGTCATCGTCGACGAGGTGCACGCGGTCGCCGGGACCAAGCGGGGCGCGCATCTCGCGCTGACCCTCGAGCGGCTCGACACACTGCTGCCGCAGCCGGCGCAGCGGATCGGCCTGTCGGCGACGGTGCGACCGGTGGAGGAGGTCGCGCGATTCCTCGGCGGCGAGCGGCCGGTGACTGTCGTGCAGCCCAAGTTCACGAAGCAGTGGGATCTGAGCGTGGTCGTCCCGGTCGAGGACATGGCCGAGCTGGCCGCGACCGAAGTGGAGACGTCGGGGTCCGCGGCCGGTCCGCAGCAGCACGCGTCGATCTGGCCGCACGTCGAGGAGCACGTCTTCGACCTGATCAGTCAGCACAGTTCGACGATCGTCTTCTCGAACTCGCGCCGCCTGGCCGAGCGACTGACCGCCCGGCTGAACGAGATCGCCGCCGAGCGCGCGGAGCTCGAGCTTCCGGAGCTGGGATCGCCCGCGCAGCTGATGGCGCAGTCCGGCGGGTCGCTCGCGGCGCCGCCGTTGATCGCGCGGGCGCACCACGGATCGGTCAGCAAAGAGCAGCGGGCACTGATCGAAGCGGACCTGAAGTCCGGCCGACTGCCCTGCGTCGTGGCCACGAGCAGTCTCGAGCTAGGCATCGACATGGGTGCCGTGGATCTCGTCATCCAGGTCGAGGCCCCGCCGTCGGTGGCCAGCGGGCTGCAGCGCGTCGGTCGTGCGGGTCACCAGGTGGGAGCGGTGTCGCGCGGCGTGCTGTTCCCGAAGTTCCGCGGCGACCTGATCGACACCGCCGTCGTCGTGCAGCGGATGCGCGACGGCCTGATCGAGAGCTTGCACATCCCGGCCAACCCGCTGGATGTTCTCGCGCAGCAGATCGTGTCGATCGTGTCGCTGGACTCCGTCGACGTCGACGAGCTCTTCTCGCTGGTACGACGCTGCGCGCCGTTCGCGACCCTGCCGAGATCGGCGTACGACGGGGTCCTCGACATGCTCTCGGGCCGGTACCCGTCGGACGAGTTCGCGGAGCTGCGGCCGCGGATCGTGTTCGACCGGGTCAGCGGTGAGATCTCCGGCCGGCCGGGTGCACAGCGGCTCGCGGTGACGAGCGGCGGGACGATTCCGGATCGCGGGCTGTTCGGCGTGTTCCTGGTCGGCGAGTCGACGAACCATCGGGTCGGCGAGCTCGACGAGGAGATGGTGTACGAGTCGCGGGTCGGCGACGTGTTCACGCTCGGCGCGTCGAGCTGGCGGATCGAGGACATCACTCACGACCGCGTGCTCGTCTCCCCCGCGCCCGGCCAGCCGGGCAGATTGCCGTTCTGGAAGGGCGATGCGGTCGGGCGGCCGGCCGAGCTCGGCGCGGCGACCGGCGCGTTCGTGCGCACAATGGCGTCGCTGCCGGCGGGCAAGGCGGTCCAGCGCGCTCGGACCGCGGGCCTCGACGAGTACGCCGCGAACAACCTCGTCTCGTATCTCGCCGAGCAGCGCGACGCGACCAGCCGGGTGCCTGACGACGTGACGATCGTGGTCGAGCGGTTCCGTGACGAGCTCGGTGACTGGCGGGTGTGCGTGCACTCGCCGTACGGCGGTCAGGTGCACGGCCCGTGGGCGCTGGCGATCGCCGCCCGGCTCCGGGATCGCTACGGGATGGACGCGCAGTCGGTGTCCGGCGACGACGGGATCGTGCTGCGGCTGCCGGAGACGGACGAGGCGCCGCCGGGCGCGGAGCTGGTGCTGTTCGATCCGGCGGACATCGAGGATCTGGTGACCACCGAGGTCGGTGGGTCGGCGTTGTTCGCGGCGCGGTTCCGGGAGTGCGCGGCGCGGGCCTTGCTGCTGCCACGGCGCAATCCGGGACGACGCTCACCGCTGTGGCAGCAGCGGCAGCGCGCCTCACAGCTGCTGAGTGTCGCGAGCAAGTTCGGGTCGTTCCCGATCGTGCTCGAGACGCTGCGCGAGGTCCTGCAGGATGTCTACGACCTGCCGGCGTTGAAGGACCTGCTGACCGGGATCAGTGAGCGCCGGATCTCGGTCGTCGAGGTCGAGACGTCCGAGGCGTCGCCGTTCGCGAAGTCGTTGCTGTTCGGCTATGTGGGCGCCTTCATGTACGAGGGCGACAGTCCACTCGCCGAGAAGCGGGCCGCCGCGCTGGCGCTCGATCAGAGCTTGCTCGCGGAGCTGCTCGGGCGGACCGAGCTCCGGGAGTTGCTCGACGCCGAGGTCGTGCTGCGGACCGAGGCCGAGCTGCAACGCCTCGCCGAGGACCGTCGAGCGCGGGACGCGGAAGGCCTGTTCGACGTGCTGCGGATCGTCGGTCCGCTGTCGTTGCCGGAGGCAACTCAGCGCTGCGTCGACGGTTCGGATGCGGAGTCCTGGCTGACGTCGCTCGCGGCCGCGCGGCGCGTCGTCCGGGTGCGGATCGCGGGCGAGCACCGCTGGGCGGTCGTCGAGGACGTGGCCCGGTTGCGCGACGCCCTCGGCGTGCCGCTCCCACCTGGCGTCGCGGAGGCGCATGCCGAGCCGGTCGCAGATCCGCTCGGCGACCTCGTGTCCCGGTATGCGCGGACACACGGACCGTTCCGCGCGATCGACCTCGCGACCCATCTCGGGATCGGAGTCGCGGTCGTCACCGACGCACTGCGGCGCCTGAGCGCGGCCGGTCGAGTCGTCGAAGGCGAGTTCCTGCCCGGCGGCATCGCGCTCGAGTGGTGTGACAGTGAAGTCCTCCGGCTGCTGCGCCGGCGCTCGCTCGCCGCGCTGCGAAAAGAGGTCGAGCCGGTCGATCCCTCCGCGCTGGCGCGGTTCCTCCCGGCCTGGCAAGGCATCACGAGCAGCCGCGGCCGCGGGTACGACGTACTTCTCGGCGCGGTCGAACAACTCGCGGGATGCGCGGTGCCGGCGTCGGCGCTGGAATCGATCGTGCTGCCGTCACGGGTGCCCGGGTATCAGCCGTCGATGCTGGACGAACTCACCGCGACCGGTGAAGTGGTGTGGGCCGGCTCGGGCTCACTGCCCGGGACGGACGGCTGGGTGTCGCTGCATCTGGCGGACAACTGCGATCTGACACTGCCCGACCCGGATCCGGCGTTCGAGCTCGGCGAGACGCATCAGGCGGTGCTGGACGCACTGTCCGGCGGCGGTGCGTTCTTCTTCCGGCAGCTGAGTGACGTCGTCGGATCCAGTTCCGGTGCGGTCGATGACGAGACGCTGGTCGGCGTTCTCTGGGACCTCGTCTGGGCAGGCTTCCTGACGAACGACACGTTGACGCCGGTCAGATCGCTCGTCGGCGGGGGTCGCGGCAGTCACCGAAGCCGTCGTGCGACTCCACGCGCACGTCCGGGACGCCCGGTTCGACCGGGACGGCCCGCGATGCCGTCACGCAGCGGTCCGCCGACGGCCGGTGGGCGATGGTCGTTGCTGCCGGACCGAAGCTCGGACGCGACCAGGCGCGCGCATGCCGCGGCCGAGACCCTGCTCGATCGCTACGGCATCGTGACGCGGGGCTCAGTGATCACTGAGCGGACTCCGGGTGGATTCGCGGCCGTCTACAAGGTGCTGAGCGCGTTCGAGGAGTCCGGGCGGTGCCGCCGTGGGTACTTCGTCGCAGGACTCGGAGCAGCGCAGTTCGCACTGCCGGGCGCAGTCGATCGGCTGCGGGCGCTCGCCGAGCTGCCGACGTCGACGAAGCCAGACGGGCCGTTCGGTCCTCCTGGACGGTTCGGCCCGGGCGGCGCACGGACCGGCGGTGCAGCGCGCGGCCGGAAGGACGAGGAGCTGAACGCGCGCGCCGTCGTACTGGCCGCGTCCGATCCGGCCAACCCGTACGGCGCTGCGTTGCCGTGGCCCGAGCGGGAAAGCGCCGGCGGTCATCGTCCTGGCCGGAAGGCGGGCGCTCTGGTCGTGATGGTCGACGGACAGTTGATCGTGTACGTCGAGCGTGGCGGGCGGACGGTACTGAGTTTCACCGAGGATCCCGATCTGCTGCAGCCGGCCGTTGACGCCTTGGCGCTGTCGATCCGGGACGGTCAGCTGGGCAAGCTCAGTGTGGAGACGGCCGACGGTGAGCAGGTTCGCCATACCGCGTTCGGGGACGCGTTGGCCAGGGCCGGCTTCCACGCGACGCCACGCGGTCTGCGGCTCCGGGCCTGAAGTAGTCGGTCATGCCCGAAGGAGACACCGTCTGGCGAGCCTGCAAGCGGCTGAATCAGGCTCTTGCCGGGCAGGAACTCGTCCGCACGGACTTCCGGGTGCCGTCGTTGGCGACGACCGATCTGAGTGGAAGGACGATGCTGGAAGTCGTTGCGCGCGGCAAGCACATCCTGATGCGGCTGTCCGGTGAGCTCACGGTGCACAGCCACTTCCGGATGGACGGCAGCTGGCACCTGTACCGCCCCGGCGAGCGTTGGCGCGGCGGACCTGACCACGAGATCCGGGTGGTCCTCGAAACCGCGCCATGGACGGCCGTCGGATACCGGCTCCCGGTGCTCGACCTCGTCGCCACCGGCAAGGAGGACACTGTCGTCGGGCATCTCGGACCGGATCTCCTGTCGCCGTCGTTCGATCGCGCACTCGCGATCGCGAACGTCGAGTCCGATCCAGGTCGCACCGTCAGCGAGGCCCTGCTCGACCAACGCAACCTCGCCGGGATCGGCAACTTCTATCGCACCGAGGTCTGCTTCCTGCTCGGCTTGCACCCTTGGCGTCCGGTCGAGGCTGTCGACGTCCCCGCCGCGATCGACCTCAGCCGCAAGCTGATGAAGGCCAACGTCCGCAACGGAGCCCAGGTCAGCACGGGCATCGACCGGCCGGGGCAACGCTCCTGGGTGTTCGAACGCGCCGGTAAGCCCTGCCGCCGGTGCGGTACGACGATCCTCTCGTCCACCCTCGGCGAGCCGACCCGCGAACGGGTCACCTACTGGTGCCCCGCCTGCCAACCCGAAGCCTGATTCCTGTCGGCGCCCTCCAAAATTGCCCTGTGGACAACGCCTCCGGAGGGCGCGAACACGGATACCTTCTCTGGCGAATCGAACAACCGTTCGAGCGAGAGGAGAGGGTGATGTGCGACAAGTGCGGCGGCCTGGACGACGAGGGCTACTCGCGACAGCTCGAGCGAAACATTCAGACCTACGGCTGGACGATGCAGTTCATCGAGGGCGACGGCGGCCGGAACCCTTCCTTCGGGTACACGCTCGGCCTCAGCCTGTGCGGGCATCCGGAGATCATCGTGTTCGATCCGGAGCCGTGCTGTGCCTATTTCGGGCTCAAGCCCCTCGCCTGGGCGGTGCTGGGAGGCTCGGTGTTCGACGAGGGAGACGATCTGTCCGGCTTCTTCCCGCCTCCGTATACCGCCGAGCTCCTGCGATTCCCCGACTCGGCACACCACCTGTACACGGCCAACACCATGTTCCGGCAGCCCGGTCAGCCGCCGCTGCCCGCACTGCAACTCGTCTGGCCCACCCGGACAGCACTCATCCAGCCGTCCAGAAGTGGTTCGACTCCCGACGGAGGCGTCCGATGATGATCCACGGCTCAGGCCGCGGCCACGACCTCGGCCTCGATGGTCGGGTGCGCCAGCACCAGGGCCTCTTCGCGCGCCAGATCTTCGCTCACCTCGGCGAACACCATCGACAACGGCACGTCCAACGCCATGCAGATGGCGGCCAGCAACTCGCTCGAAGCTTCCTTCTGACCGCGCTCGACCTCGGACAGATAGCCGAGGCTGACGCGTGCGTCGGCAGATACCTCGCGCAGAGTGCGCCCCTGGCGCAGCCGCTTACGCCGCAGCACGTCGCCCAGCAGGCCACGAACCAGCACCATGAGGTTTCTCCCTTCCGCCTGTCCGGTCGCGTCTACTCGCACGGTAGCTCGACCGTAGGAACCAACGGTACCTGTTGCTGGGTCACTACTTCTCGCAATGTCCACCTTCGGTGCGCCGTGCCAGTCTGCCTTACCTGTCCCCATGCTGGTCCCAACACCCCGATCAGTCGAGTTCTTCCGCCACAACTTCTGCTCCGAGTTCCAGGACGGCCTGCACACTCCCCCGCCGTACAGCTGCCCGATCACCGCTCAGCTGCAGTTTCCGGACCTGCACCGAGCCCGGTCCCGCCGCGGCGACGTACACCGTGCCGGCCTCGACACCCGCCTGCGGGTCCGGGCCGGCCACACCAGTCGTGGCGAGCCCGTAGTCCGCCCCCAGACGCTCCCGCACACCGCTGGCCAAGGCAGCGGCCGTATCCGGGTGCACCGGACCGACAGCAGCCAGCAGCTCTTCCGGAACGCCCGCAAGCGTCGCCTTGAGGTCAGTCGCGTAGACCACCACGCCACCCCGATACACAGCCGACACCCCCGGCACATCCGTCAGAACCGCCCCGACCATCCCACCGGTCAACGACTCGGCGGTCGCCAGCGTCACGCGACGTTCCAGCAACAACCCCACCAGCCGCTCAACCGCCACCTCAACCCCACTGTCCACGGCCACCTCCGACTCCCAGCACGTGCCAACCCGACACGCACCACCCAACACCACCCCCGCAACCCAACCCATGACATGGCACCCACGACGCGCGGTGGGAGTCGGTCAGTAGCCGACGGCGGACCGGTCCGGCGCCGAGTTCCGTGGCTAGACTCGCTGGAATGCCGGATGTGACTGGTGGGAGCGCGAAGAGCGGGGCGCGCGCGGGTGGGCTCGCGCAGGTCTATCGGCGGTTCGGTGAGGGCGACGCGCTGAAGACTTCGCCGCTGTACGCGCGGATGGCGATCGCACTGAGCGAGTCACCTGAAGCGCTGCGGGTGATCGAGAACGCGCCGTCACGCCGCCGGCATCCGACGGTAATCCTCGCCGCACTCCACGACCTCGCCCTCTCCGGAGACGCCCCTGACCTAGCCACAGCCATCACCGCAGCAACCGCCGCCACGGCGACCTCCATCTCCACCTCCACCTCTGCGGGACCCTCCGCGGCGACCGCCACCTCCGCGTCTTCTGTTCCTGTCGGGCGGGATGTGGCTGGGCTGGAGTTGGTTGGGGCGGTGGGGGTTGGGGTGGTTCTGCGGGACGGGGAGTTGGTTTTGGAGGTTGGTGGACGGCGGAAGGTTCGGGGGGATGAGGGTGGGCGGCATGCGGTGCTGTATCCGGCGGTTGCTGAGGTGGCGCGGCGGGTTGGGGCGGGTTCGGTTGGGCTGATTGATGTGGGGCGGCCGGCGGGGCTGAATCTGACGGTTGATCGGGTGGGGATCTTGTACTCCAACGGGCAGACGTTGGGCGTCGCGGGTTCGGCGGTGCAGGTGCCTGCCTCGATCGTGGGTGAAGGACTCGTGCCGCTACGCGCGATGCCGGAGGTTGCGGCTCGGGTCGTCGTTGATGTCGAGCCGATCGATGTCACCGCGGTGGACGAGGCACGTTGGCTGCGGGCGTGTGTTCCGCCGGATCAGGTCGAGCGGTTGGCGAGGCTCGAGGCGGAGCTGGCGTTGGCGGAGGCGGCTCCTCCGGTGCTGATCCGGGGCGGTGTCGTCGAGGTTCTGCCCGAGGCGATCGCGTCGGTGCCTGACGACGTACTCCCGGTGGTGATCACGACCTGGGCGTTGTCGGGGCTGGATCTCGAGGGGCGGTTGCGGTTCCTGCAGCGGCTGGACGAGGCGGCGACGCGGCGGCCGGTGGCGTGGGTGTCGGTCGAGGGAGTGGGAGTCGCGCCGGGGATGCCGACTTTTGGCGATCGGCGGGCATCGGGGCACAGCATTGTGGGTTTGGGCGTGTTCGACCACACGTCACTGCATGCCACGGGCGTCGGCCGCTGCTGGCTCCGCGGCGAAATGCTCGCCTGGCTGGCCAACCCGTAGACCCATGCACCGGCTCGCTGCGGCTGGTCAAGCAGCGAATGCGGGTTATGGGAGGGGGCGTTTGGCGGCGGCTCTCAGGCGGAGCGCCCGGAAGAGGTAGTCGAGGCCGGTCACGAGGGTTACCAGGACGGCGGCGGCCATGATGGCTACCGCAGGCCAGTGGACCACTGCCAGGTGTTGCCATGGGAGGAGGTAGAGGCCGAGGGCCACGGCTTGGAGGACCGTCTTCAGTTTGCCGCCGCGGCTGGCCGGCATGACGCCGTGGCGGATGACCCAGAAGCGGAGGGCGGTCACGCCCCACTCGCGGACCATGACGACGATGGTGACCCACCACGGGAGCTCGCCGAGGTACGAGAGGCCGATGAAGGCGGCGCCGGTGAGGGCCTTGTCGGCGATCGGGTCGGCGATCTTGCCGAAGTTCGTGACCAGATTCCAGCGGCGGGCGATGTCGCCGTCGAAGCGGTCGGTGACGATGGCGACCACGAACGCGGCCGTGGCGAGCAGGCGGTCGCCGGTGGTGTGGCCGCCGTCACGGAGCAGGAGCCAGACGAACAGCGGTACCAGGACCAGGCGCAGGACCGTGAGCGCGTTCGGCACGTTCCAGGCGCTGGGCGCGTGGAGATGGCCGCCGGCTGCATGCGGCGCCGGGTTCGTCTCCGGGTTGGTCACGCGGTCAGGTTAGCTGCCGAACGGGCGTCTGGGGCGTTCACGAGTGCCGCGAACTCGGCGATCAGGTCGACGCCGTCGTTCGACACCACCTTCGCGGACACCAGATCCCCGGCCCGGACCCCCTCCGGGAGGCCGGTCACCGTCGTGATTCCGTCCACCTCGGGGCCTTGGTGCGCGGCCCGGCCCTCAGCCGTCCGCTCCGCCGGTCCGGACCCGGTCGCGTCGGTGTCGGCGGTGTCGGCGGTGTCGGCGGTGTCGGCGGTGTCGGCGGTGTCGGCGGTGTCGGCGGTGTCGGCGGTGTCGGCGGTGTCGGCGGTGTCGAGGGACTCGACGAGGACCTCCAGGAGTTCGCCGATGCGGGATTCGGCGCGGGAGGATGTCAGGTCCTCGGCGAGGCGGGTGACGCGGTCCAGGCGGTCGGCGATGGTGTCCTCGTCGAGTTTGCCGTCGTACGTCTCGGCCTCGGTGCCGTCCTCGTCGGAGTAGCCGAAGACGCCGATCGCGTCCAGGCCGGCGCGGGACAGGAAGTCGCAGAGGATGTCGACGTCTTCCTCGGTCTCGCCCGGGAAGCCGACGATGACGTTGCTACGGATGCCGGCGGTCGGGGCGGCGGCGCGGACCTGGGCGATGAGTTCGAGGAAGCGTTCGGAGTCGCCGAAGCGGCGCATGCGGCGCAGCAGCGGGCCCGAGGCGTGCTGGAAGGACAGGTCGAAGTACGGGACGACGCCGGGGGTGGCGGTCATCGCGGTGATCAGGGTGGGGCGCATCTCGGCGGGCTGCAGGTACGAGACGCGGACGCGGGTGATGCCGGGGACCTGGGCGATCTCGCCGACCAGGGTCTCGAGCAGGCGGAGGTCGCCGAGGTCCTTGCCGTAGGAGGTGGAGTTCTCGGAGACCAGGAAGAGTTCCCGGACGCCGTTCTCGGCCAGCCACTCGGCCTCGCGGAGGACCTCGGCGGGCCGGCGGGACATGAAGGCGCCGCGGAACATCGGGATCGCGCAGAACGCGCAGCGGCGGTCGCAGCCGGAGGCGAGTTTCAGCGGGGCCATCGGGCCGCCGTCGAGGCGACGGCGCATGACGCGGGGGCCGCTGGCCGGGGCGGTCGCGAGGTCGGGTGCGTCGATCTTCAGTTCTTCCGGTGCACCGGTGACGAAGCGCCCCTTGAGCTCGCCAGGAGCGTCCGAGGTGGTATCAACCGGTCGCAACGCCTCGGGGATGTGATCACCAAGCACAGACGCCCGCCCGGCGGCGGTGCCGGCGGTGGTGGTCGCGGGGGCCGAGGCGGCGCCGTCGGCGGGGGTGGTGTCGCCGTGGCCGGGGATTGCGACACCGGGGGTGGAGTGGCGGTCGGCGGGGGCCAAGGGGAGGAGTTTGCGGCGGTCCCTCGGTACGTGGGCCTGGTGTTTGGTGCCGGCGAGGATTGAGCGGAGGCGGTCCGAGATGTCGGTGTAGTCGTCGAAGCTGAGGACGGCGTCCGTTTCCGGCAGGGCGTCGGCGAGTTGCTCGCCGTACCGTTCGGCGAGGCAGCCGACCGCGACGACGGCCTGTGTGCGGCCGGACTCCTTGTAGTCGGCGGCTGCGAGCAGCGTGTCGACGGAGTCCTTCTTCGCGGCCTCGACGAAGCCGCAGGTGTTCACCACCACCGTGTCCGCCTCGGCGGCGTCGTCGACCAGCCGGAACCCGCCGGCTTCTAGCCGGCCGGCCAGTTCCTCGGAGTCGACATCGTTGCGGGCACAGCCCAGCGTGACCAGGGCGACGGTGGTGGGTGGCGTAGTCATCCCTACGAGTATGACGCGCTGTGCACGTCCGCACCTAACTCGGAAGCGCGCTCACTGGTTGGCGGTGGTCTTGCTGAGGGTGCCGTTCGGGTGCGCGGTGAACTTGTACAGCTTGGTGGGGATCCGCTTGCCGTTCAGGACGACGACGAGGTTGCCGGGGTTGCCCACCGTCACGCGGATATCGCCGGCGCTGGTGACGGACTGCGCGATTCCCGGGCTGAGCCGGCCCTGGAAGAGGCGGCGGTTCTTCCGGTCGCGGATCGTCAGATACGTACCGTCGCCCGTCGCCGTCAGGCGCAGCGCGGTCTGCAGAGCGGGCGGCTTGGCCGACGTCGGCTTCTTGGTGGGTTTCACCGTCGGCTGCGGCGGCGCCTTCGGGGTCGGCGTCGTGACCGTTGCCGTCGTGGTCGCGGTCTTGGACGCGTTGGCCTCGATATCGCTGGGCAGCGTGAAGAGCCGCACCATCCCCCAGCCCATCAGGATGACCAGGATCGCGCCGACCACGAGGGCCCAGCGCGGACGGGCCGGTCGCAGGGTCGGGGCCTTGGCCGCGGCGCGTTCCTCGCGGCGGGACTTCTCCTCCTCGACGGCGTGTTCGGCGTCGAAGCTGGCGAGCAGCGGTGCGGGGTCGGCCTTGACCACGCGAGCGATCGACCGGATGTGCCCACGGGCGTAGAAGTTGCCACCGCAGCGGGAGAAGTCGTCGGCCTCCATGGCGATCAGCAGCCCGGATCTGATCCGGGTGGCGGCGCTCAGCTGCTCGATCGTCATGTCGGCCCGTTCGCGGGCCGCCGTGAGCTCGCTGCCGATGCTCACGTCCCCACCATCCTCTCCTCGTCCGACCTGTTCTCGCGCACAATCGACAGCCGGTGCATCGACATCAACACCACGACATCAACTCAACGGCCTGGGCTCGACGGGGTCACGGACGAGTCAGAGCTGTTCCCTGACCGGACATCTGGCATCGGCCAGCATGTGCAGTGCCTGCACCACTTCCCCGTTGGACGGCCGGGCCGTCAACCCGAACGGTATCGCGAGTGAGGATCCGGTCAGGCGGCGGTTGGCATCGGTTGTCTTGCGGGTCGAACTCGGCATCGCACCGAGGACGGGCCCAGGATCCTGCAGGTGTACGGCGATCCGCCCGTCGTCGAGCGGATGCCGGCGCTGCAGCACCGTCACCTCTTCGATGTCCTCCCACCGGGTACCCACCCATTCGCTGCCGATGCGCAGCCGGATGCCGACGTCGTCGGCGACCAGCATGTCCCCCACCGTCAGCGCGCGGGCGCAGACCACGGCGAGGACGCCGAACGCGGCCGCCACGATCCAGCGCAGGATGCCGGCCGGACTCGTGGACGCCGACGCCGCGAAGCCGATCGCGACCAGTGCCGCGCCGGCGGCCAGCCCGCCGTGCACCCGCTGGGAGGCGCGAACGGTGAACGGCACCGGCTCGGGGTCGACGCCGAATCGGTCCTGCCTGGGCAGTGCACTCGCGGCGGTCACGGGTCTCACTCTCCTCGGAGGGTGGTGATGAAGTCCTCTAGGTCGTCGGGCTTGACCAGGACGTCCCGGGCCTTGGAACCCTCACTGGGGCCGACGACGCCGCGGCTCTCCAGGATGTCCATCAGCCGGCCGGCCTTGGCGAAGCCGACGCGGAGCTTACGCTGCAGCATCGACGTCGAGCCGAACTGGGTGGAAACAATCAGCTCCGCCGCCTGCACCACCAGGTCGAGGTCGTCGCCGATCTCGTCGTCGAGGTCCTTGCTCGGGCCTGGCGCCGCGGTGACGTCCTCGCGGTACGTCGGCTGCAACTGCTCCTTGCAGTGCTCGACCACGGCGCGGATCTCGGCCTCGTCGACCCACGACCCCTGGATCCGCATGGGCTTGCTCGCGCCCATCGGCAGGAAGAGCCCGTCGCCCTGTCCGACCAGCTTCTCGGCGCCGGGCTGGTCGAGGATGACCCGGCTGTCGGCCAGCGACGAGGTCGCGAACGCGAGCCGGGACGGCACGTTGGCCTTGATCAGACCGGTGACGACGTCCACCGACGGCCGCTGCGTGGCGAGCACCAGGTGGATGCCGGCGGCGCGGGCCAGCTGGGTGATCCGGACGATCGAGTCCTCGACGTCGCGCGGCGCGACCATCATCAGGTCGGCGAGCTCGTCGACGATCACCAGCAGATACGGGTACGGCGTCAGCACCCGCTCGGATCCCGGTGGCGGCTTCACCTTGCCGCCGCGGACCGCCTTGTTGAAGTCGTCGACGTGCCGGAAACCGAACGCCGCGAGGTCGTCGTACCGCATGTCCATCTCGCGGACGACCCACTGCAGCGCCTCGGCCGCCTTCTTGGCGTTGGTGATGATCGGCGTGATCAGGTGCGGGATGCCCTCGTAGTTGTTCAGCTCGACCCGCTTCGGGTCGACGAGGATCATCCGCACCTCGTCGGGGGTGGCGCGCATCAGGATCGACGTGATCAGCGAGTTGACGAACGAGGACTTGCCGGAGCCGGTGGCGCCGGCGACCAGCAGGTGCGGCATCTTCGCCATGTTGGCGACCACGAACCCGCCCTCGACGTCCTTGCCCAGACCGGCCACCATCGGGTGGTGGTCGTTGCGTGCGGTCGCCGACCGGACCACGTCACCGAGGCTGACGGTCTCCTTGTCGGTGTTCGGGATCTCGATCCCGATCGCGGACTTGCCGGGGATCGGCGACAGGATCCGGACGTCGGCCGACGCGACGGCGTACGCGATGTTCTTGGAGAGCGCGGTGACCTTCTCGACCTTCACCGCGGAGCCGAGTTCGACCTCGTACCGGGTGACTGTCGGGCCACGGGTGTAGCCGGTGACCTGCGCGTCGATGCCGAACTGCTCGAACACCTCGGTCAGCCGGTCGACCACCGCGTCGGACGCCTTGGTCCGCGCCTTGTGCACCGAGCCGGGCTTCAGCATCTGCCCGTCGGGCAGGGTGTACGTGATGTCGCCGGACAGGCTGAGCTGCTCGACACGCTGCGGCAGCGGCGTGTGCGGCGGCGGCTCCGGCGCCGGTTGCTTGCTCGGAGCGGGCGCCTCGAAGGCAGGCTCGACAGGAGCCGCGACAGCTGCGTCCTCGGCGCCGTCGACGTCGTACGCTTCCTCTTCGGCCGCCGGCTTCGCCTTGGCCTTGCGGCCTCGCTTCGGGGTTTCCCCGAGCACCGGTGAGTCGTACGGCTTGAGAGTCGGCTCGCCCTCGTCCTCGAGCTCTGCCTTGGCGCGCCGCTGCTTGCGGGTCAGCCGGACCGTGTCGTCGGTCGGGGCCGCGATCACGGACGGAGCGTCCTCGGGCAGCTCGGTACGTCCCATCAGTACGTCGAACGCCGCCCGGAACCGCAGCGGGATCGCGTACACCGGCGTCCCGGTGATCACCAGGGCGCCGAAGATCGACAGCAGCACCAGCAGCGGCGCTGCGACGTACTGCGTGAGCAGGTCGGAGAGGAACGACGAGATGAAGTACCCGATCGCGCCGCCGGCGTCACGCAGCGGTCCGTCGGCCGGGTTGCTCGGCCGGGGTAGACCGTTGGCGATGTGGATCAGGCCGAGTACGCCGAGGCACACCGCGGTCCACCCGATGACCTGACGGCCGGCCGGGCCGTTGCGGTCGGGGTGCCGGAGCGTGCGGATCGCGATGACGACCAGCATCAGCGGCAGGGCCCAGCCGAGCATGCCGATGCTGCCGCCGACCACGGTCCGTACGCCGTCGCCGACCGAACCCGGGAGGTCCCACCAGATCGCGGCGGCCACAACGACCGCGAGGCCGATCAGGAACAGGCCGGCGCCGTCACGGCGATGCTCCGGCTCCAGGTCGCGGGCGCTGTGGCCGATCCCCCGCACCATGCTGCCGAGCAGGTGTGCGATGCCGATCCAGACCTTCACCACCCCGCGACAGAGTGCGAGCATGGCGGCCGCGAACGGGCCCGGTCCGCTGTTTTTGGGCGTGCTGGTCCGCGCGGCGGTGGTTCCACCGCGCTTCGTGCTCTGCCCACGCTTCTGGGCGCCTGACGGACGGGAGCGTCCACCGGCAGCCGAACGGGCCGTACTCGGCCGTTTAGCTGCCGACTTCTGCGCCCGCGCCGGGGAAGACGTGCGGGTCGCCATATTGATCAGGCTACCCCGACTACCCCTTGAGTCCCATGTGTCACACGCCGATCACGCTGCCCCATCCGTAGCGTCACGACACGTGCGTTCGCCGTCGCAGCCGCTCCAGGTGCCACAGAACGACGTACCACGCGAGCGCGGCCAGACCGCCGGACACGAGGCCGGACAGCACCAGCCGTACGGCGGTCTCCCCCGCGAGCTCGCCGTCCACCCGGCCGAGCTCGACGACCGCACCGACCACCCCGAACACCACCAGGGCCCCGAGCACGAGGTACCTCACCCAGACGGGCACACCAGGTGTGGCTGCCGATGGCGACGTGCGGCGGTACCAGCGGTAGAGCCAGATCGCGAGGACGAGGCAGCCGCCGACCGTGCTGACGTACTGCAAGATGCGGTTCACGTCCCAGGCTCCCGTGACCTGTGCACGGAAGAAGTTTGGGAACTGGCGGACGAAGTACCCGTCGCCGTGAGTGAAGGAGTCCCAGACCACGTGAGTCAACGCGCCTAGGACGGCCGAGACGACTGTCCAGAACAGGAGCGTGGCGCCGGGGAGGCGGGGTAGGCCAGGTGCAGGTAGGCGCGCTGCGAGCGCGGGTGGCGCGAGAGCCGTCAGGGGTCGCCTGAGGACCAACTCGAAGACAGCGAGGAGCAACAGCGCCAGCAGCGGGTCCAGCCAGAAGGCTGAGGTGAACGCATGGGTGAGCGTCAGGGTGAAGTTCCCGTTGATCTGCTGTGTGGCGATCCGGTAGATCGGGCCGACGTACAGCAGGTCAGGCGCCACCGCACCGGCGACCAGGGCCGACGCCACGAGAGGTCGGCGGACCAGCGGGAGTACGGCCGCAGGATGGGCGAGGGTGAACGGCACGGCGGCAGCCTAGAAGCGCAGCAGGTCTCGTTACGCGCCCGTGGTCCCGTCGAGTTGCTCCCGTAAGAGGTCGGCGTGGCCGCAGTGCCGGCTGTACTCGCCGATCAGATGGATGTAGATCATCCGCAGCGTCGACTCCGTGCCCTTGAACGTGAAGCGCTCGTCCAGCGAGTGCCCCGCCGCCGCGTCGTCAGAGAGCTTCCACTCGGCGATCAGCCCGTCGTACGCCGCCTGCGCGTCAGCAGGGTCGATCAACTCGAAATCCGCGTCCTTGCCGAGCTCTGGCGCGAACAGCGGCTCGGCGGGCTCGTCGGCGAAGTGGATGCGGAACCAGATCCGCTCGACCTTGGTCAGATGCCTGATCAGGCCCAGCAGTGACAGGTTGGACGGTGGCGACGGCCGCTCGGCCAGCTGCTCAGCGGTCAGCCCTGCGCACTTGAAGAGCAGTGTGGTGCGGTAGAACTGCAGGTAGCCGTGCAGCAGTTCCGCTTCGGGTGCGGTCAGCGAGCCGTCCGGTCGCTCGACGGCGGGTGCTCTCCAGGTCATCGAATTCCTTGCCTCGTCCCACGATGTGTGCAGCCATCTCATCACATGAGATACGCACTGGCGGTGCCCGTAGCCCGTTCGTTACCGTTCTCGGCAGGTCATGAGTGTCAGCGACAAGCCCCGGCTAGCTGGCCGGCAACCCTCCTCCGCGGTGGGGTGCCCCGGGTGAAGACCAGGCCGTGCGGATACCCCGCTCGGCAAGTGCGGACTTCCCTGGGAGCAGCATCATGTCGATCCTGTCCATTCTCGAGCCGGCCAGTACGACGTCCCCGCGGCCGGCGATCGCCCGGCTCGCGACCGGCAGCATCCCCGCCACGGTCGGCTCGGACCTCCTGGTCCCGCTCGCCGACGGCCGGGTCACCGATTACGCGAACTTCGACCACGGTGCGAGCGCGCCGTGTCTGGAGTCCGTCCGCGCCAGTGTCGAGGCCGCGCTGCCGTCGTACGCGTCGGTGCACCGCGGCAACGGGTACGCCTCGCGGATCACCACCCAGTGGTACGAGCGGGCGCGCGCCGAGGTGCACGCCTTCGTCGGTGCCCGGACGGACGACCAGGTGGTCTTCACCCGGCAGACCACCGACGCGCTGAACCTGCTGGCCCGTGCGGTGCCGGCTGACGCGACCGTGGTCGTGTTCGAGTCCGAGCATCACGCGGCGCTGCTGCCCTGGCCGGCCGAGCGGACCGTACGCCTCGCCGCACCGGAGAGCCCGGCCGAGGCCGTGACCCGCGTCGCCGACGCGCTCCGCCAGGCGCCCGAAGGCCCGCGGCTCGTGGTGATCACCGGCGCGTCCAACGTCACCGGCGAGATCTTCCCGATCGCCGACATCGCCAAGGTGGCCAAGGCGCACGGCGCACGCGTCTGCCTGGACGCCGCGCAACTCGCCCCGCACCGCCCGGTCGACATCACCCTCCTGGATGTCGACTGGGTGGCGCTGTCCGGTCACAAGCTCTACGCGCCGTACGGCGCGGGCGCGCTGATCGGCCGCGCCGACTGGCTCGACGCCGCCGACCCGTACCTGCACGGCGGCGGCGCGACGCATGCCGTCACCGGCGACGCCGTGGTGTGGACGACCGGTCCGGCGCGGCACGAGGGCGGCTCCCCGAACGTCATCGGCGCCATCGCGCTGGCGAGTGCCTGTGCCGCGATCAGCAAGCACCGGGACGCGATCGAGCAGCACGAGCGCAGTCTGCTGGCGCGTCTGCGCACCGGCCTCGCCCAGATCCCGGGCGTCACGACGTACTCGATCTTCGGCGAGGACGCGGACCGTGTCGGCACCGTCTGTTTCACGGTCGCCGGTCTGACCTCGACGCTGGTGTCGGCGGCGCTGAGCGCCGAGTACGGCATCGGCGTCCGGGACGGCAAGTTCTGCGCACACCCGCTGGTCGGTCATCTCCTCGCCGGCTCCCCCGAGCACGGTACGGCGGTCCGCGCCAGCCTCGGCCTCGGGACGACCCGTGAGCACGTGGACCGGCTCGTCGGCGCCGTACGCACGCTGGCCACGACCGGCCCGCGCACGGAGTACGCGGAGAGCGCGCACGGCTGTCAGCCGGCCGACGACCCGCGGGACCTTCAGGCCCCGCGGATCTGGTAGCCACAAGCAGCCCTCCTACTGCTCAGGAGGTACGAGACCTACGTGGTGAGCAGCGAACGCCAGTAGGTCCGCCCACTCCGCCGCGATCATCGCGGCGGGCTTTCCGAAGCCATGGCCGGTGTTGACCTCGACCCGGGTCAAGACAGGCCGCGGACCGGACTGGGCATGCTGTAGCGCCGCGATGAACTTGTGGCTGTGCAACGGAACCACGCGGTCGTCATGGTCGCCTGTGGTCACGAGAGTTGCCGGGTACGCCGTACCGTCGCTGACGCGATGCAGGGGCGAGTACGCCAGCAGGTCCTCGAACTGTTCCGGATCGTCCGGTAGACCGAAGTCGGACGCCCACGCCGCTCCCACGGTGAACAGGTGGAACCGCAGCATGTCCAGAACGCCCACACCGGGCAGTGCGACGGCGAACAGGTCCGGCCGCTGCGTCATGACCGCGCCGACAAGCAGTCCGCCGTTGCTGCGGCCGTGGATGGCCAGCTGCTCCGGAGTGGTCACGCCGGTGTCCCGCAGGTGTTCAGCGACGGCGATGAAGTCGTCGAACACGTTCTGCTTGTTCTTGAGCCGCCCAGCGTCGTGCCACTCGGACCCGTACTCACCGCCGCCACGCAGGTTCGTGATGACCAGTACGCCCCCTGCGGCGAGCCAGGCCGGTCACCCGGGACGGTAGTCGGCCTCGACCGGGATGCGGAACCCGCCGTACCCCCACATGAGCGTCGGACGCGGCGCCTCGAAGTCCAGGTCGGACCGAGTGATCAGGAAGTACGGCACGTCGCGGCCAGGAGCGATGCGGCGCGTGACAGTGACCTCTGGCGGTGTAAAGCCACCAGAGCCACGGACCAGCTCCGGCAGGGCGCGTACGTCGCCTGACCCGGTGGAGACGGCGTACGACAGCGTGGGGTCGGTTGTCGTCGACAGCCCGATGAACAGCTCGTCGTACTCCGCTCCGGCGTTGAGGCCGACCACTCCCCCGCCAGGTACGTCGACGACGCGCTGACCGGACCCGTCCAGCGCGTAGAGCGTCAGCACCGGCTGCGCGTCGACGAGCGTCAACGTGGCCAGGCCGTCCGCCGTACCGCGGACTGCCTGCAGCGTCGACTCTCCCTCCGGGATGAGGTCGGTGAACTCCCCGTCCAGCGTTGAGAGCACCACACGCCCACGCGACGCGTCCCGGTCGGTCCGTAGGACGAGCTGGTCGCCGGACATCCGGACGAACGCGATCTCGTCCACGAACTCGTCGACGACCTTCACCGGCTCGCCCAGCCCGTCCGAACTGATCGGGTACACCCAGAGCCGTGTGCTCGGGTCTGTGCCTTCGAAGATGTGGACGACCAGGTAGCGGTCGTCGTCGGACACCTCGGGCGTGATGAAGTACTGGTCGTTGTCCGGGAAGCTCAGCACCAGCTCGTCCTCGGACTGCGGCGTGCCGACCCGGTGCAGCATCAGCCGCCCGCCGCTGAGCGACTTCGTCTCGGTCCCCTCACTGCGCCCGCTCGCCGGGTAGTGCAGGTACAGGTACGCCGAACTGTCCGGGAGCCAGGTCGCCTCGCTGAACTTGGCTTCCGACACCACGTCGTCGACCGGCGAACCGGTGGCGATGTCGAGCAGCCGGAAGGTCGTCCAGTCGCTGCCGCTCTCGTTGATGCCGTACGCGAAGTACTTCCCGTCCGGCGAGACGGTGAACGACCCGAGCGAGTCGGTGCCGTCCTCGGACAGGGTGTTCGGGTCGATCAGCACGCGGCCGCGGGACAGCAGCTCGTCGAGCGAATCGGCAACGTAGATCACGTCCTGTGCCTGCGTGCCGTCGTTGCGCCCGACGAAGTACCAGCCCGCTTTCTTGACCGGTACGCCGGCGCGTGGGCGAGCCAGGATCGCGGCCATGGTCGTCTCGAACCAGGCTCGCTCCGGATAGCCCGAGAGCTCGGCCTGGGTGAACGCGTTCTGCCGGCTGACCCAGTCCTGGGTGTCGGCGGAGTCAGGGTCTTCCAGCCAGCGGTACGGGTCGGCGATCTGGTGCCCGTGCAACGTCTCGACCACGTCGTCGCGGCGGCTCTCCGGATAGGTCATGCTGACAAACCTAGCTGGTGACGGTCACACTGCGAGCGTGAATAACGACCTGCTCCTGGGTGCCGCTGCGGTGGCCGGTGAGCGGGTGCGCCTCGACGTACTCCAGCAGGTCGTCGGCCTGCCTCCCAACGACTTCCTGGGCTCCCTGGACGCGCTGGTTCGGGCCGGCGCTCTGGTCGTCACGGCGGGCGAGGCCTGGTTCGCCGACGAGTCCGTACGCCGGGACGCCGAGGCACGACTGCCCTTCACAGCTCGCGCGGACCTGCACCGCCGTACGGCTGAGGCTGTTGACGCGCCTGCCGAGGCGCAGCGGCACTGGTCCGCAGCCGTCGCACTGACACCGGATGCACGAGAACGAGCACGGCTGCAGCTCAAGCTGGCGCAAGCAGCTGTCAAGGCTGGTGACCTAACGGCAGCGCACGTGGCCGCGCAGGCCGCAGCCAGGGCGGCCCGCAACGAGCAGGACCTCGACCTGCTCGCAGACGCGGCGGTGGCGTTGGAGCCGATCGGCCAGTCCGCGTGGGACGGCGACATCCACCAGTGGTGCACCGAGGCGCTGGCCGCGCCCGGCCTCTCAACAGAGACCAGGGTCCGGCTGCTTGCCCGGCAGGCGCAGGCGGCTGTCTACCTCGGCCGCTGGGGCGAGGCGGCGGCCGCGAGCAGCGAAGCGCTCGGGCAGGCTGACACCAACGACCTCCTGGTAGAGGCGCTCACCGCACGGCAGCTCGCCACCAGCGGACCGGACGACGTCGACGAGCTGGCAGCTGCGGCACGCCGCATGATCGAGCTCGGTACGTCGACGGGCCGCGCCGAGATCGAGCTCCGCGGACGCCTGTGGCAGGTGGACGTGCTGTGGTACTCCGGCGACCTGGCCGCCATCGGAGCCGAGACAGGACGACTGGCGAGCTGTGCCGGCCGCGTCAACGGGTCACACGGCCGCTGGCACGTACTGCTCACGCAGGCGTCGCTCGCACTGGCCAGAGCCGAGTTCGAGGACGCAGAGTCACTGCTCGACGAGGCACTCGAGGTGTTCCGCAGCATCGGACACCCGGCAACGCATGGCGCCGAAGTCGCGTTCCGGATGCTGGTCGGCCACCACCGAGGCCACTCCGCCGAGTTGCTGGGCAGCGCGGTCTGGCAGTTCGGGACCGATGCCCGCTGGGACCTCGCCGCCCGTCTCAACCGCGCCTTCGTCCTCGTCGACGCCGGCCGTCTCGACGAGGCGGCCGCCCTGTACCAACGCTCCGGTGATCCAGAGTCCTGGCCCAGCTGGCGCGCCGGCGAACTACTGCTGCACACCATCGGCGCCCGAGTGGCAGCCGCGGTCGGCGCGACCGCCGACGTACGCCGCTTCCGCGACCGGCTGGGACCACACCGTGGCCGGTACGTCGTCGCCGGTGCTGGTGCGACCAACTTCCTCGGTCCGGTCGAGCTGGTGCTCGGTGCATGTGCTGCCGCGCTGAACGAATGGGATGCGGCCATTGCGGACCTCCAGAAGGCCGGTGCGTTGTGCCGGTCCATCGGTGCGCCTGGCTTCGCGGTCGAGGCCGCCTGCCTGCTGGCCGAGGTCTACGAGCGGTCCGGTGACGTACCTCAGGCCCGTGCGCTGGCCGCCGAGACACTGCCGCTCGCGAAGACGCTAGGTATGGCTCCGTGGGTTCAGAGACTGGCAACGCCTACAGGCCCGTTGAGTCAGCGGGAGCGGGAAGTCGCCGATCTGGTCGCCAAGGGCCTCAGCAACCGTGAGATCGCCGCCGCACTGGTCATCTCCGAACGAACCGCCCAGAACCACGTCCAGCACATCCTGACCAAGCTCGGCTTCGCGAACCGTGCCCAGGTCGCTGCCTGGGTGAGTAGGGGATGAGCATTTCGGACGATGCGCCACGTCACCGTGCGGCGGACGCTGAGGACCATGACGCGACACGACCAGACCGGTGCCGACCTCGACCTGTGGGACCAGGTCACCAGCGCCTACTTCACTGAGCGCCTGCACCGCAGCACAGCACCAGGCGTGGACCTCTACATCGACCCCATCTGCCCGTACACGTGGGTAGTGGCCTGCTGGCTGCGGGAGGTCGCCCAGTACCGCGACCTCGACCTCCGGTACCACGTGATGAGCCTGCTCCTGCTCAACGAAGGCCGCGACGACAGCTACAGCCGGCAGCTCGGCGCGTCGACTGGCCCGTCCCGGGTGGCGACCGCCGTCGTCACGCACCATGGCAGTGAAGCGTTCCGGACCTGGCACGGTGCCTTCGGTGACCTGATCTTCGACCACTGGCGTTACCCGACGCCGACGGAGTACCGCGACGCCTCGGCAGCAGCGCTGAGCGAGGCCGGACTGCCCGCCGCGCTCGCGGACGCCGCCGACACCACGGAGTACGACGACGCACTGCGCCGCAGCCACAACGAAGGGACCCGTCCGGTCGGGATCGACGGCGGTACGCCGGTTGTGCACATCGACGGCGCCGCGTTCTTCGGACCGGTTCTGAACGCGGTCCCCCGCGGCGACGACGCAGTGCGCCTGTTCGACGGCGTACGGCTGCTGGCGGGCTGTCCCGACTTCTACGAACTCAAGCGCACGCGCACCACACCGCCCGATGTGAGCTACCGTCCGATGGAGGGGAAGGCACCACGATGAACGACGACGAACTCTGGGCCGCGATCGATGCCCAGCGCCTGCGCACCGCCGACCTGCTGGCAACGCTGGCGCCGGCCGACTGGTCGCACCGCTCGCTGTGCGACGGCTGGACCGTCCGCGACGTCGCCGGCCACCTCACCCTCCAGCAGATGACCCTGGGCGACGGCCTCCGCCTCGCGCTGAAGCATCCGGGCCTCCACAGCCTCAACTGGATGATCCAGACCTCCGCCCGCGACCAGGCGGCCCTGCCGACCGAACAAATCATCGGGGCGATCCGCGGCATGGTCGGCTCCCGGCGGCACAACCTCGGCGTCACTCCGCGCGAGACGCTGATCGACATCGTCGTTCACGGGCAGGACATAGCGATCCCGATCGGCCGCACGCTCCCGGTGCCGGCGGAGGTGGCTGCGACGGCGGCCGAACGTGTCTGGGAGTGCCGGGGCACGCGGCTGTCCAAGGTCTTCAAGCCAGTGCCGTACGACGGCCTGAAACTGGTCGCCGACGACGTCGACTGGAGTGTGGGCGACGGGCCGGAACTCCGCGGCCCAGTCCTGTCGCTGCTCCTGCTGCTCACAGGCCGCCGGGTTGTCCTGCCGCAGCTGGACGGTCCCGGCGCCGCAGCATTGCAGCGGGTCTGACGTCGTGCCCACCGGCTCCAGTGGGCGGCATCCCGCGCAGGCGCCGGAGCCGGTGAGCACGACTGGCCCTCACGAACGGGCCGGGGTGATGTCCTTGGTCCAGAGCACGTCGCCGAACAGGTTCCGCAGCGAGACCGTGAACACGCCGGTCCGCGGGTCGATCCGGGTGTGCCCGAAGAACTGGTTGCCGCTCGCGGGCGACTGGCTCGGGAAGTCCGCCGCCTTCGAGAACACGACCTCGGGGCCGAAGGTGCTGTCGAGCGCGTTCGGGCCGAACACACCCGCGTTGATCGGCCCGGCCACGATCTCCCAGAACGGGTCGAAGTCCGTGAACGCCGCCCGGGACGGGTCGTAGTGGTGCGCCGCGGCGTAGTGCACGTCGGCGGTCAGCCAGATCGCGTTGCGCACCTTGCGCTTCTTGAACTGGCTGAGCACCCAGGCGATCTCGTGCTCACGACCGCCGGGCGCCCCCGGCAGACCGTTCGCAACGGCCTCGATCCGGTCACCGTCCGGGACCAGCAGGCCGAGCGGCATGTCGCTGGCGATCACCTTCCAGGTCGCCCGCGACGCCGCGACCTCACGCACCAGCCAGGCGGCCTGCTCGGCGCCGAGCATCGCCACCGGGCCGACCGTCGACGGCACCGGGTTCGCGCCGCGGAACGTGCGCATGTCCAGGCAGAACACGTCGAGCAGCGGGCCGTGGCTCACCTTGCGGTAGATCCGGTCCCGCCCGGCCACGTGCTCCATCGGCAGGTACTCGAGGAACGCCTTCTTCGCCCGCGCCGCCAGGACGTCGACCCGCCGCTCGGTGTACCGCGAGTCGGTGATGATCTCCCCCGGGTACCAGTTGTTCAGCGTCTCGTGGTCGTCCCACTGCGCGACCAGCGGTACGTCGGCGTACAGCGAGCGCACGTTGTCGTCCAGCAGGTTGTACTTGTACCGGCCGCGGTACTCGGCCAGCGTCTCGGCGACCTTCGAGACCTCCTCGGTCACCACGTTCTTCCAGACGGTGCCGTCGGCAACTTTCAGCTCCGCCTGGATCGGGCCGTCGGCGTAGATGTTGTCGCCGGAGTGCAGGAAGAAGTCCGGCCGGGTCTCGTGCATGGCTTTGTAGGCGATCATGCCGCCGAGCTCGGGGTTGATGCCGTACCCCTGGCCGGCGGTGTCACCGGTGAACACGAACGACACCGGCCGGTTGCGGCCCGGCGTACTGAACGAACCGTCCAGGGTCTCGCCGATCCGGCCGTCGGAGTCCTCGAAGCCGAGCCGGTAGTCGTAGCGCTGCCCCGGGCGCAGACCGCGCAGCGGGAGCCGCGCGGTGAAGTCGTCCGCGGCGTCCGTCTTCGGGCCGCGCAAGCAGATCGCCCGGTCGAAACGGCCGTGGCTGGTCAGCTGGACGACCAGCCGGCCGGGCCGGTCGGCGCGCGACCAGACGACGGCCGAGTTCGGCGTCACGTCGGCGCTCGCGACACCGGAGGGCAGCGCGGCCCGGTCACGACGGACGAGATTGGGCGCCCCAACGGCCACCCCCGGTACGGCGAGGGACGCACCGGCGACGGTGGACGCGGCAAGGAGCTGGCGGCGACTCAGTTTCATGACCCGAAGGTGCTCCCCGCTGATGACGGCCAGGTGACAGCCGGGCGAACTGAGCCTCAAATCACCTGCGGGCCTCGGCCACCGCCTTGCGTGCGGCTACCTGGCGTGGTTCCGTTGAAGTACTCAGCACCTTCTCGTGACGCTGCCCCAGACCTGGTAGCGCATCAGCCGATGCACTACTGGAACGGGGCGTTCTCATGTCACAGCTTCTCGCCGAAGACCACGACCCGTTGCGGGCTCAGCACAAGTACACGCACCTCTACACCGACCTGCTCCGGACCGTCCGCGAACTCGGACTCCTCCGGCGGCGGCGCGGATACTACTTCACCCGGATCGGCCTGGTGCTGGCTGCCTTCGCCGGGGTCTGGGTCGGCGTCGGGCTGCTCGGCAACTCCTGGTTCCAGCTCCTGATGGCAGGTGCACTGGCGCTGGTCCTCACACAGGTCGCCTTCCTCAGCCACGACAGCGCGCATCGCCAGGTCTTCGACTCGGCCGCCTGGAACGACTGGACCGCGCGCCTGCTGGCCGGTGGTCTCGTCGGGATGAGTGCCGCGTGGTGGAAGTCGAAGCACAGCCGCCACCACGGTGCGCCGAACCAGCTGGGGAAGGACCCGGACATCGCCATCGGCGTCGTCGCGTTCACCCCTGAGCACGTCAACAGACGCAAGGGCTTCCAGGCATGGCTGACCCGCCGCCAAGGCTGGCTCTTCTTCCCCCTGCTGACCCTGGAGGGCCTGAGCCTCTACGTCTCGAGCATCCAGCACCTGTTCCGACGGGGAGCGAGCACGGTCGACCGCATCGAGGCCGCGATCGTAGTGACCCGGCTCGGTGGATATCTGGCCGTGCTGCTCCTCCTCCTGCCGATCGGCAAGGCCGGAGCGTTTCTCGGGCTGCAGCTCGCCCTCTTCGGCGTCTGCCTCGGCGGTTCGTTCGCCCCGAACCACAAGGGCATGCCACTGGTCCCGAAGACGATGAAGCTCGATTTCCTGCGTCGCCAGGTACTGATGTCGCGCAACGTCCGCGGCGGGGTGCTCACGGACTTCGCGATGGGCGGCCTGAACTACCAGATCGAGCACCACCTGTTCCCGAGCATGCCGCGGCCGACGCTGCGCAAGGTCCAGCCGATCGTCCGCGAGTACTGCGAACTGCACGGCATCAAGTACACCGAGGTCGGCCTGTTCACGTCGTACAAGATCGTCGTCGGCTACCTGAACAACGTCGGTCTCCGCGCCCGGGACCCGTTCGACTGCCCGCTGGCCTCGCAGTACGGGCGATAGCACTTTGCCAACCCGACCTCGTCGGGTCACGTGTCCGCACGTCTGACGTTGCATGAGGTCACTAGGCTGACCGGCGTGAGCGCCCAGCAGCAGTACGTCAGCCTCTACACCGATCTCCTGCAGACCGTCCGCGACCTCGGTCTGCTGAGGCGGCGGCAGGGCTATTACGTCACCCGGATGAGCATCGTCCTGGGTGCCTTGCTCGCGGTCGTCGCGTGCATGATCCTGCTCGGCAACTCGTGGCACCAGCTCTGGCTCGCCGGCGCCCTGGCGCTCGTGCTGGTGCAGGTGGCATTCCTGAGCCACGACAGCGCCCATCGGCAGATGTTCCACTCGAACGCGCGCAACGACTGGACCGCGCGGATCCTCGCCGGCGGCGTCCTCGGCATGAGCGTCAGCTGGTGGCGGGCCAAGCACAACAAGCATCACGCCGCCCCGAACCAGGCGGACCGCGATCCCGACGTACAGCTCAAGGTGCTCGCGTTCACACCCGACGCCGTCGTCGAACGCGGGCCGATCGGCCGCTGGTTCGCGGCGCGGCAGGGCTGGCTGTTCTTCCCGCTCCTCACACTCGAGGGCGTCGGCCTGCACGCCTCCAGCCTGACGCACCTGCTGCGCCGCGGCGCGACCCGCGCGGACCGGATCGACGCCGCGGTCGTCGCGTCGCGGATCTCGCTGTACGTCGCCGCGCTCTACTTCCTGCTGCCGCCCGGGAAGGCCAGCGCGTTCCTCGGGCTGCAACTCGCCGTGTTCGGGGTCTGCCTCGGAGCCGCGTTCGCCCCGAACCACAAGGGCATGCCGATCGTGCCGAAGACGATGAAACTGGACTTCCTGCGGCGTCAGGTGCTGATGTCGCGCAACATCCGCGGCGGGGTGTTCACCGATATCGCGATGGGCGGCCTGAACTACCAGATCGAGCACCACCTGTTCCCGAGCATGCCACGGCCGACGCTGCGCAAGGTCCAGCCGATCGTCCGCGAGTACTGCGAACTCCACGGCATCGCGTACGCCGAGGTCGGCCTGTTCACGTCGTACAAGATCGTCGTCGACTACCTCAACAACGTCGGCCTCCGCGCCCGCGACCCGTTCGACTGCCCGCTCGCCGCCGAACTGCGAACGGTGCCGTCAGCGGGCGGGCGGGATCTCGCCTGAGCCGCGGATCGTCAGTTTCACCGGGACGCGGACGGTACGCCCGGGGCGGTGCGGCTCCGGGAGCCGCTCGGTCATCAGCTGGATCGCCGTCCGGGCCATCACGTCGGCGGACTGCGCGACCGCGGTCAGGCCGGGGCTGAGCAGGTCGCCGAGCGCCAGGTCGTCGAAGGACACCAACGCGACCTGGTCCCGCCGGCCGGCGAGACCGCGCAGGACCTCCGCAGTGGTCATGTTGTTCGCCGAGAGCAACGCCGTGGCCGGCTCGGAGCGGTCGAGGACGGCCGAGAGCGTGATGCCGATGCCCTCGGTGGTCGGCTCGGACAGGTGCACCAGGTCCTCGTCGACGACGATCCCGTGCCGGGCCATCGCCGCCCGGTAGGCCACCACCCGCTCGCGGGCGGTGAAGATCCGCTCGTCGTCACCGAGGTACGCGATCCGGCGGTGGCCCTGGCGGACCAGGTGGTCGATCGCCTGATCGATCCCACCGGCGTTGTCCGCGAGGACGGCGTCCGCCTCGATGCCGTGCGCGGGACGGTCGATCGTGACGACCGCCATCCCGGCGTCGACATGCGGCGCGAGGTACTCCTGGGTCTCCCCGATCGGCGCCATGATCAGCGCGTCCGGGCGCCGGGCGACGAACTCCAGGCAGACCTCCCGCTCCCGCTCCGGGTCCTCGTCGGTCAGGCCGATCATCACGACCGAACCGGACGAACGGGCCCAGAGCTCGACTGCCCGCCCCAGCGACGCGAAGAACGGGTCGCCGATGTCGCGGATCACCACCGCGATCGTCCCGGTCTTGCCGCGGCGCAGCATCCGGGCGGACTCGTTCGGGGTGTAGTTGAGCTCCTTGATCGCGGCCTGGACCTTGGCGGTCAGCTCCGGGCTGACGTTCGGTTCCTCGTTCACCACCCGGGACACGGTCTTCAACGCGACCCCGGCCCGGGCGGCGACCTCCTTCATCGTGGGCCGGCGCTGACCCGTCCCGTTCACCCCGCTGACACTCATCGCCGGCCCACCCTTCGTCTCGTCGCGCCGAGGTTACACCGGGTGACTAGCTTTCGACCACGACCGGGATGATCATCGGGCGGCGGCGGTGGGTGTCGCTGACCCATTTGCCGACGACCCGGCGGATCACCTGCTGCAGCTGGTACATGTCGTCGACGCCCGTGCCCATCGCCTTGGCGATCTCCGCCTCGATCTTCGGTTTCAGGTCGTCGAACACCGAGTCGTCCTCGGCGAACCCGCGAGCGTGGATCTCCGGGCCGGCGGTCAGCTTGCCGGTCACCGAGTCCATCACCGCGATCACCGAGATGAAGCCCTCGTCCCCGAGGATCCGGCGGTCCTTCAGCGAGGTCTCGGTGATGTCGCCGACGGTCGAGCCGTCCACGAACACGTACCCGCAGTCCACCTTGCCGGCCACCACGGCCTTGCGGTCGATCAGGTCGACCACCACACCGTCCTCGACGACGACCACGTTCTCCCGCGGTACGCCGGTCTGCACCGCCAGGTCCGCGTTCGCGTGCAGGTGCCGGACCTCGCCGTGCACCGGCATCACGTTGCGCGGCTTCACGATGTTGTAGCAGTACAGCAGCTCGCCCGCGCTCGCGTGACCGGACACGTGCACCAGCGCGTTGCCCTTGTGGATCACGTTCGCACCGTGCCGGATCAGGCCGTTGATCACCCGGTACACCGAGTTCTCGTTGCCGGGGATCAGCGAGGACGCCAGTACGACGGTGTCACCCCGCTGGAGATGTACGACGTTGTGGTCGTTCGCGGCGATCCGGGACAGCGCCGACATCGGCTCGCCCTGCGAACCGGTCGACACCAGCACCACCTGCTCCGGCGGGTAGTTGTCCAGGTCGCGCATGTCGATCAGCGTGTCGCCGGGCACGTTCAGGAAGCCGAGGTCCCGGGCCACGCCCATGTTGCGGACCATCGAGCGGCCGACGTACGCGACCTTGCGGTGATGCTTCACCGCGGCGTCCATCACCTGCTGGACGCGGTGCACGTGCGAGGCGAAACAGGCGACGATGATGCGCTGGTTCTTCGCCTTGGTGAAGACCCGGTCCAGCACCGGCGCGATATCGCGCTCGTGGGTGGTGAAGCCGGGCACCTCGGAGTTCGTGGAGTCGACCATGAACAGGTCGACGCCCTCCTCGCCGAGCCGCGCGAACGCGCGCAGGTCGGTGATCCGGTTGTCCAGCGGCAGCTGGTCCATCTTGAAGTCACCGGTGTGCAGCACCACGCCGGCCGGCGTCTTGATCGCGACCGCGAGCGCGTCCGGGATCGAGTGGTTGACCGCGACGAACTCGCAGACGAACGGCCCGATCTGGAGCTTCTCGCCCTCGACCACGGTCTGCTGCGGCACGTTGCGGTGCCGGTGCTCCTTCAGCTTGCCCTCGAGCAGCGCGAGCGTGAGCTGCGATCCCACCACCGGGATGTCGCCCCGCTCACGCAGCAGGTAGGGCAACCCGCCGATGTGGTCCTCGTGGCCGTGCGTCAGGACGACCGCGACGACGTCGTCGAGACGGTCCCGGATCGGCTCGAAGTCCGGCAGGATCAGGTCCACGCCGGGCTGGTTCTCGTCCGGGAAGAGTACGCCGCAGTCCACGATCAGCAGCTTGCCGTCGTACTCGAACACGGTCATGTTCCGGCCGACCTCGCCGAGGCCGCCGAGCGGGATGACCCGCAAAGCGCCCGGAGCGAGAGGTCCGGGCGCGGAGAGATCTGGATGGGGATGGCTCATGCAATCAGTCCTGCCTGCTTCAAGTCGGTGGTGAGCCGGTCCACGTGCTCGGCCGTCGCCTCAACCAGCGGCAACCGAAGGGTCGCGTGCTCGATGACGCCGGCCAGCTTGAGCGCGGCCTTCACCATGATGGCGCCCTGGGTCCTGGTCATGATCGTCTCGACGGCGGGCACCAGCCGTCGATCAATTTCCTGTGCGGTGGCGAGGTCGCCGGCCACCACGGCGTCGATCAGTTGCCGGTACTCCCGGCTCGCGACATGGGCCACCACGCTCGCGATACCGACCGCGCCGATCGCCAGGGAGGCGAGATTCAGCTCGTCGGCACCGCAGTAGTAGAACAGATCGGTGTTCGCCAGCACCTTGGTGGTCCCGGCGATGTCGCCCTTGGCGTCCTTCACCGCGACGATCCGCGGGTGCTCGGCGAGTGTGATCAGCGTCTCGCTCTTGATCTCGACCCCCGCCCGGCCGGGGATGTCGTACAGCATGTTCGGCAGTCCGGTGGCGTCGGCGACGGCGGTGAAGTGCGCGCGCAGCCCGTCCTGCGGAGGCTTGTTGTAGTACGGCGTGACGACGAGCAGGCCGTCGGCGCCGGCGGCCTCGGCCTGCTTGGCGCACTCGATCGTGTGCGCGGTGTCGTTGGTCCCGACGCCGGCCACGAGCTTGACCCGGTCACCGACGGCCTCGCGGACCGCCTGGAGGATCTGGACCTTCTCCTGGTCCGACGTGGTCGGCGCTTCGCCGGTGGTCCCGTTCAGCACCAGGGCGTCGTTACCGGCGTCGACGAGGTACGTCGCGACCTTCTGGGCGGCGTCCAGATCGAGGGAGCCGTCGGGCCGGAACGGGGTGACCATCGCGGTCGTCAGACGGCCGAAGGGCAGCGCCGTCGACGAGGTCTGCGAGGGCGTGGATGCTGGCGAGGACATGGGCCTCAGATTACCGCTCCCGAACCCTGAAGAAATGGGTAGGCCTGGTGGCTGTCCGCTCGGGGGTCCGGGCAGCCACCAGGCTCACTCGTCCTATCGGGGCGCACCCGGCAGTCGTTACAGCTTCCGGCAAAAAAGTCCGGAAAAACTTCTGCGAATACTCTCCGTAAGCGAGCGACCGCAGTGTGTTGGAATTCCGGTGCACTTCTGATGCCTTAGTCTCATCGGCGTGTCGACACCCTTTGCCGCCCCCACGACCCAACAGCGCCTGACCACGGTCTGCGCCACGATGGCCGCCGCGATCCCGATGATGACCCTGGTCCTGTGGTTCGTGCTCGGCACCCACGGGCTCGGCGAACTCCCGGCGAGCTGGCCGCTGCTGGTGGTGCTCGCCGCAGCGGTGGGCGCGTATTCCTTCTGCGAACTGATCGGCTTCCGCACTCCCCCGCTCGAGTACTCCAGCCGCCCGGCCGCCGAGGTCCACGCGGAGTCGTGGCGCCGCTTCACCGCGTCGACGTTCACCCGGTTCGCGGTCTGCGAGTCCGTGTTCCTGATCTCCGTCGCGCTCGCGTTCGTCGCCGACAGCTTCTGGGTCGTCCTGCTCGGTGCGGTGATCGCGCTCCCGCTGTTCCTCTGGGAGGCGTGGCCGGGCGCGCGCAACCAGCGCCGCTTCGCAGCGGCGCTCGAGTCCGGCGGAATTCCGTCGTACCTGACCGGCCGGCCTCAGGACTGACCCGCGAGCCAGACCGAGGTCGCGTCGAACAGGCGCTCCACCACCTGCAGGCCGCCCGGCAGCAGCAGTACAGCGGCGACAGTCAGCACCGGGACGATGATCGCGTGCTCGAACCAGTGGCCGGTGCTGAACCGGAGCGGTTTCGGCAGCCGGAGTTCGTACCAGGTCTCGCCGCGGATCGGCAGGGGCCAGAGCCACGGACAGCCGGAGCGGGTCAGGCTGTCGCCCAGGCAGTGAACGAACATGCCGACGGCGACGGCCGCGCCGATCCAGCCGCCGATCTGACTCAGACCCGTCTGTAGCGCGTCGGCGGCCGCTGTGCCGGGGAGGGCGGTCCCTGGACCTGTCGTGCTGACGATCGACCAGCCGACCGCCGCGAGGACGGCCATGACGATCCAGTCGCCCAGTGCGTCGGCTGCCAGGACGAGGCCGGTGACCGCGACCGCCAGTACTGCCCATTTGCCGCGGTCGCCGAGGCTTGCCGCGAGCATGCCGAGGAGGATCGCGGCGGCGAGGGTGTGGGTCGCGTGCCGGTGTTTGCCGGTGCTGTCCTCGTCGCGTGGGCCCTTCGTCACGTTGTAGAGCACACCGGAGAACGCCCTGACCGCGGCCGACGCCAGGCGAGTCACCGGTCCGAGCAGGCGCGATGCGCTCGCACCCGGGTGATCCAGGTCCGGCAGCAGCGCGTACCCGGCCGTGGCCGCCGCGAACGGCACGACCTCCGCCACCGAGGTCAGCCCGACCAGCGGCGCCACCGCCAACCCGGCACACCACCCCGACAAAGCATGCGACCGCCCCATCATCCCGCGCCTCACTCCCTCCAGCCGACCCACATCCTCCCCCACCAACCTCACCAACCCCTCGCACCACACGGCACCACCAACGCATCTTTGAGCCCCCACCAACCAAATCTCGCCGCCGAATTCGGTTGGCCGGGGCTCAAAGAGGGCTTGAGGTGGTTGATGAGGCCCAAAGAGGGGGTTGAGGTGGGGCGGCTTTGCATAATCATGCAGGAGGGTGCATACTTTTCCTGTGTCCAAGGTGCTTACTTCTTTGCCGGTCGGTGAGCGGGTCGGGATTGCCTTCTCGGGTGGTCTCGACACGTCGGTTGCGGTTGCGTGGATGCGGGACAAGGGTGCGATCCCGTGCACGTACACCGCTGATCTCGGGCAGTACGACGAGCCCGACATCGGGTCGGTCCCCGGCCGCGCGACGGCGTACGGGGCCGAGATCACCCGGCTCGTGGACTGCCGCGCCGCGCTCGTCGAGGAAGGGCTCGCGGCGCTGGCCTGCGGCGCGTTCCACATCCGGTCCGGCGGGCGGACGTACTTCAACACCACCCCGATCGGGCGGGCGGTGACCGGCACCCTGCTGGTCAAGGCGATGCTCGACGACGACGTCCAGATCTGGGGCGACGGCTCGACCTTCAAGGGCAACGACATCGAGCGGTTCTACCGCTACGGCCTGCTCGCGAACCCGCAGCTGCGGATCTACAAGCCGTGGCTGGACGCGCAGTTCGTGCACGAGCTCGGCGGCCGGAAGGAGATGTCCGAGTGGCTGGTCACGCACGGCCTGCCGTACCGGGACAGCACCGAGAAGGCGTACTCCACCGACGCGAACATCTGGGGCGCCACCCACGAGGCGAAGACCCTCGAACACCTCGACACCGGGGTGGAGACGGTCGACCCGATCATGGGCGTCGCGCACTGGGACCCGTCCGTGGAGATCGCCGCCGAGGACGTCACGATCGGGTTCGTACAGGGCCGGCCGGTGACGATCAACGGCAAGGAGTTCGGTACGGCGGTCGACCTCGTCCTGGAGGCGAACGCGATCGGCGGCCGGCACGGGCTGGGCATGTCGGACCAGATCGAGAACCGGGTCATCGAGGCCAAGTCCCGCGGTATCTACGAGGCGCCCGGGATGGCGCTGCTGCACGCCGCGTACGAGCGGCTGGTGAACGCGATCCACAACGAGGACACGCTCGCCAGCTACCACACCGAGGGCCGCAAGCTCGGACGGCTGATGTACGAAGGCCGTTGGCTCGACCCACAAGCGCTGATGGTGCGGGAATCGCTGCAGCGGTGGGTAGGTACGGCGGTGACCGGTGAGGTCACGCTCCGGCTGCGGCGCGGCGAGGACTACTCGATCATCGACACCACCGGTCCCGCGCTCAGCTACCACCCCGACAAGCTGTCGATGGAGCGGATCGAGGACTCGGCGTTCGGCCCGGTCGACCGGATCGGCCAGCTGACCATGCGGAACCTGGACATCGCGGACTCCCGCGCGAAGCTGGAGCAGTACGCCGGTCTCGGGATGTTCGGCTCGTCCAACCCCGCGCTCGCGTCGTCCACCGAACTGATCGGCGAACTCCCGAAGGGCGGCGCCGAAGCCATCGCCTCCCGCGGCGAGGCCACCGAGGAAGACGAACTCCTCGACCGCGCCGCCATGGAATCCGGCACCGACTGACCCCCACCCCGCCCCACCACTCGGCGCCCGTCCGCTCGACGCCCTCCGCTCGACGCGCCCACCGCTTGGCGCGCCCACCGCTCGGCGCCCCTCCGGCGCTCGCCCACCCGCATTTGGCTGGCTCACCAGCGATATCGGGGGTTCCGCACCCTGATTGAGGGTGCGGAACCCCCGATTTCATGGGTCAGCCAGGCAAATTCGTGGGTCAGCCAGGCAAATGGGGTTGGGGCGAGGGTTCGGGCGGGGGCGGCCGGGGCGGTGGAGGGGTGCAGGTCAGCCGCGGGTGTGGGGTTGGGGGCGGTTGGGTTTGGTGCGGTCGGCTGGTTTTGTGGCGGGAGTGTTGGGGGTGCTCGAGGCCGTTCGGGGATCGGGGCGTTGGCCGGGTGGAGTGACGCCGGCGGCGGCGTGGCGTTGGGTTTCTGCCAGCTGGTGGACGAAGCGGGCTCGGTTGATGGCGCCGCCGAGCACCAGGCCGACCTCGCCGCCGGCCTCCTGAGCCACCCTCTCGTACTCTCCGCGAAGCAGCCGGTCCGCGCCTTTGCCTACCAGCTCGCCGAGCCGGCTGTCGGCGGCCTGCACCGTCAGTCTCGCGTCGATCCTCTTGGCGGTGACGAGAGCGGCCTGCTCGGCGACCGCCGACCGCTCCTCCGCGGGTAACGCGTCGAAGTGAGTGCTCCTGCTCATGTTCGCCTCGACGGCCGTCTGCAGACGGTGCCCCGGAGCCGCGGCCGACATCTGCTCCACGACCTCGTCCGTCGGCCGGCCGTAGGGACCGAACTCGCGGCCCACCGCCTCGAGAAACGCGGGCCGCATCGACTCCTCGACGGTCGCGACGAACTCCCGTTCCTCGGTCGTGATCGGACGTGGCACAGGGAAAGGTTCGGTCATGCGCGGGAGTGAACCAGGTCCCGGGGTCAGGCGTCGAAGTCGAGGGTCACCGTGGGTGTGGTGGGGTGGGACTGGCAGGTGAGGACGTAGCCGGCGCGGATCTCGTCGGGCTCCAGCGCCCAGTTCGTGTCCATCCGGACGCTGCCGTCGAGGACCTTCGCGCGGCAGGTGCCGCACACGCCGCCCTTGCAGGCGAACGGCGCGTCGGACCGTACGGCGAGCGTCGCGTCCAGCACGGCCTTCGAGTGCTCCCCCAGCGGGAACGTCGACCGGCGGCCGTCGAGGATCACGGTCACCTGGGCCGCGTCCTCGTCAATGGCCGTCTCCTCGACCGGCGCCTTCGGTGCCTCGTCGCCGACGTGGAACAGCTCGGCGTGCACGTGTTCGCGCGCGACGCCCTCGGACAGCAGCAGTTCCTGCGCGCCGACGACCATCGCGTACGGGCCGCACAGGAACCACTCGTCGACGGAGTCCAGCGGGAGGATCGTCGCGAACATCCGCCGCAGCCGGTCCGCGTCGATGCGGCCGCTGAAGAGCTCCACCTCGGTCGTCTCGCGTGACAACACGTGGACGAGGTGCAGGCGCTCGGCGTACCGGTCCTTCAGGTCGGCCAGCTCGTCGGCGAACATCACCGAACCCGCGGTCCGGTTGCCGTACAGCAACGTCACCCGGCTGTCCGGTTCGATCGCGAGCACCGTCGCGACCAGCGACAGGACGGGCGTGATTCCGCTGCCCGCGGCAACGAACGCGTAGTGCTTCGCGTTCGCGACGTCGAGCGTCGTACCGAAGCGGCCGAGCGGGGTCATCACCTCGAGTTCGTCGCCGACCTTCAGGTCCTTGGCGGCGTACGACGAGAACTCGCCGCCGGGGAGCCGCTTCACGCCGATCCGCAGCACGCCCGATCCCGCGGGTGAGCAGATCGAGTAGCTGCGGCGTACCTCTTCTCCGGCCCGGCGGATGGTCAGGTGCTGGCCGGCGGTGAACTCGTACTCGGCCGCGAGGTCCGGTGGTACGGCGAAGGTGATCGCGACCGAGTCGTCGGTGACGGACTCGATCGCGGCGACCTTGAGGGCGTGGAAGGTGGCGCGCCGGCGCGGGGCGATGGTCGTCATCTCAGATCGCCTTGAAGTGGTCGAAGGGTTCTTTACAGCTGTTGCAGCGCCACAGGGATTTGCAGGACGTGGAGCCGAAGCGGCTGAGTTCGGACGTGTTGGGCGAGCCGCACAAGGGACAGCGGACGCTCAACTGCAGGAGGACCGGCCCGGTGCTGGATGGCGGGGCGATGCCGTAGTCGGTCAGCTTGGTCTTGCCTGCTTCGGTCATCCAGTCAGTTGTCCACGCCGGCGACAGGACCGTCTCGACCCGTCCGTGGACGTGCAGCGACTGCAAGGTCAGTTCGACCTCGTGGCGGATCAGGTCCATGGCGGGGCAGCCGGAGTACGTCGGGGTGATCGTCACGACGACCTCGTCACCCTCGCGCCGTACGCCGCGCAGTACGCCGAGGTCCGCGATCGTGAGCACCGGGACCTCGGGGTCCGCGACCTGGCCGACGGCCTCGAAGATCGCTTCTTCGGTCACCATGTCGCACCTGGATGGGATCTGGCGACGTGCTGCAGCTCGGCCAGCAGATAACCCATGTGCTCGGTATGACGACCCGAACGACCGCCCGAATGCTGGTACGAGGACGAAGGCCGCTCGCACGTGGACTCGTCGATCACGGCCAGCACGCGATCGCTCCACGAGTCGTGCAAGGTCGCCGGGTCGACCGCGACCTCCAGCCGCTGCACCAACGCGTCGGACTCGAAGAGCTCCGCGGTGTAGGGCCAAAGAGTGTCCAGCCCGGCCTGCATCCGCCGGTGGCTCTCCTCGGTGCCATCGCCCAGCCGCAACACCCACTGCGTCGCATGGTCGACGTGGTACGCGACCTCCTTGACCGCCTTCCCCGCCACGCCCGCGAGCGTCTCGTCGGCACACGACCGCAGCTCGTCGTACAGCAGATGCTGGTACGTCGCGAAGTACAGCAACCGTGCCATCGCGAACCCGAAGTCGCCGTTCGGCAGCTCGCACAGCTGCACGTTCAGGAACTCGCGCTCGTCCCGGAAGTACGCGAGCTCGTCCTCGGTGCGGCCGTCGAGCGAGCCGGCGTACTGCAGCAGCGAACGCGCCTGCCCGAGCTGGTCCAGCGCAATGTTGCCGAGCGCAACGTCTTCCTCGAGCTGCGGCGCGGCCGCGATCCACTCGCCGGTGCGCTGCGCGGAGATCAGCGCGTCGTCACCGAGGCGGAGTGTGTAGGCGAAGAGGTCGCTCACAGGTGCTCGACACCTTCCGGGACCTCGTAGAACGTCGGGTGCCGGTACACCTTGTCGCCGGCCGGGTCGAAGAACTCGTCCTTCTCGTCCGGCGAGGACGCGGTGATGTCGGCCGCCCGCACCACCCAGATCGACACGCCTTCCTGCCGGCGCGTGTAGACGTCCCGCGCGTTCCGCAACGCCATCGTTGCGTCCGGCGCGTGCAGGCTGCCGACATGGGTGTGCGACAACCCACGCCGCGAGCGGACGAAGACCTCGTACAGCGGCTCGACACTGTGCTTGCTGGTGACCTCGCTTCGCTCGGTCATGCGGCGCGAGCCTCCTTCTTCGCGGCATACGCAGCCGCGGCTTCGCGCACCCAGGCGCCGTCCTCGTGCGCCTTCACGCGATGCGACAGCCGCTGCTGGTTGCACGGGCCGTTGCCCTTCACCACGTCGTACAGCTCGGTGTAGTCGGGCTCGGTGAACCGGTAGTGCCCGTCCTCGTAGACCAGGCCGTCGTCCGGGACACGCAGCCCGAGTACGTCGGCCTGTGGCACGGTCATGTCGACGAACCGCTGCCGCAGCTCGTCGTTGCTGTGCCGCTTGATCCCCCACGCCATCGACTGCTCCGAATGCGTCGACGCCGCGTCCGGCGGACCGAACATCATCAGCGACGGCCACCACCAGCGGTTCAGGGCGTCCTGCGCCATCGCCTTCTGCGCCTCGGTGCCCTGCGACAGCGTGTGCAGGATCTCGAACCCCTGCCGCTGGTGGAACGACTCCTCCTTGCAGACCCGGACCATGGCCCGCGCGTACGGCCCGTACGAGCAGCGGCAGAGCGGGACCTGGTTGACGATCGCGGCGCCGTCGACCAGCCAGCCGATCGCGCCGATGTCGGCCCAGGTCAGCGTCGGGTAGTTGAAGATGCTGGAGTACTTCTGCTTCCCGCTGTGCAGCAGGTCGAGCAGGTCCGCGCGGTCCACGCCGAGCGTCTCCGCGGCGGCGTACAGGTAGAGACCGTGGCCGGCCTCGTCCTGCACCTTCGCCATCAGGATCGCCTTGCGGCGCAGCGACGGCGCGCGACCGATCCAGTTGCCCTCGGGCTGCATGCCGATGATCTCGGAGTGCGCGTGCTGCGCGATCTGCCGGATCAGGGTCTTGCGGTACCCGTCCGGCATCGCGTCCCGCGGCTCGATCCGGCCGTCGGCGTCGATGGTCGCCTGGAAGTCCATACCCGCAGCATATGTGACACTTTTCGTCCGAATCAACAACAAGTGTCACAAAGGTGGTGCTGGGCCCACCCCGGGAGTGGGTTTGACGCTCTGGGGAGGCCCGCTCGGGGTCGCGAGGATGGATTCAACAGCTCAACCCTTCCACAGTTTTCGGAGGATCCCGTGACCACCACCCTCCCGGCCGTCGACCATCGCGGACCGGTCACCGGTAAGGAACGAGCGCTCGCACCCGATCTGATCCGCGGCGCGATGCTGCTGCTGATCGGCCTGGCGAACAGCGCCAACTTCGCGTTCGCCGGCCAGCCCGGCGTGGAGAGCGCGCCGCACGGCTTCGAACGCATCCTGAACTTCCTCAAGCTCACCTTCGTCGACGCCCGGGCCTACCCGGTGTTCGCGGTGATGTTCGGCTACGGCCTCGTGCAGCTGTTCCGCCGGCAGTGCTCCTCGGGCGCCACCCCCGGCGCCGTCCGGCGGATCCTGCTCAAGCGCAATGCCTGGCTGATCGGCTTCGGTCTCGCCCACGCGACCCTGCTGTACTTCGGCGACTTCCTCGGCGCGTACGGCATCGTCGGCATCATCTGCACGCTGTTCCTGCTCAACCGCGGCGACAAGTTCCACCGGATCGTGCTCGCGATCTGGGCGTTGATGGCCGTCGAGGTCCTGTTCATCGGGGCCCGCGCCGCGCTCGCGGTCGTCAACAGCACCGGCCCGGCGCACGCGCTGACGAACTCCCCGAACCCGTCGCTGGCCGCGTCGTCGTACCTGGGCAGCCTGGTCGACCGCCTGCACGAGTACCCGCTGCACGCCGCGAGCGTCATCCCCTTCATCATGATCGTCTGGCTCGGCATCTGGGCCGCCCGCAAGCAGATCCTGGAGAACCCGGGCGCCCACAAGACCGTCCTCACCCGAGTGGCCGTCGGCGGTCTCGGCATCACCGTCGTGGGCGGCCTGCCGCTCGCACTGGTCGGAGCCGGCTGGATGCACGTCGACAAGAGCGCGGTGGACGCGTTGAGCCTGCTGTCGCACGTGTCCGGCATGTTCGGCGGCCCGGGGTACGTCGCTCTGTTCGGCCTGCTCGTCCTGCGGATCCGCACGCTGTCGCTGCCGGTCCGCGCGATCTCCGCACTCGGTCAGCGGTCGCTGTCCGGGTACCTGTTCCAGTCGGTCTCGTGGATGATCCTGCTGGCCCCGTTCACGCTGAACCTGCGGTTCGGAAGTACGGCGTACACCGCGGCGCTGGTCGCGATCGGCGTCTGGGTCGTCTCGGTCGCCGGGGCGTACGCGATGAGCCGGCGTTCGTACCGCGGTCCGGCCGAGACCCTGCTGCGCAAGCTCGTCTACTGACTTGCGAGGATGGCAGGCATGAGTGACTTCGGCGTACCGGAACCCGCCAACCTCTCGGATCTGTCAGGCGATACCCCGGTGGCCGAGACGAGCGTGCGGCTCGCCCTGCCCGCGGAGGCAGGAGAGATCGGCGAGATTCAGGTCGCAGCCTGGCGTACGTCGTACGCCGGGCTGCTGCCGGCCGATGTCCTCGCCGATCTCAACCCGGCGCAGTTCGCGGCGCAGTGGCGGGCCGCGCTGGTCGCTCCGGGCGAGGCGCGGAACCGGGTGATGGTCGCGCTGGCCGGCCGGACGCTGGTCGGCTTCGCGGCCATCACCCCGTCCGACGACCCGGACGCCGACCCGCAGAACGACGCGTTGATCGCCGAGCTGGCCGTCAGCCCCGAGGCGACCCGCGCCGGCCACGGCTCGCGCCTGCTGAACGCCGTCGTCGACACGATCCGCGCCGACGGCTTCCGCCGGGTCACCGTCTGGGTCAACTCGACCGACGACGTCCTCCGCGCCTTCTACACCGAGTCCGGCTGGGGCCCCGACGGCGCCCACCGCGAACTCGACCTCTACGGCGACGAGTCCGTCCGCATCAAGCAGATCCGCCTGCACACCGACCCCGGCACCGAGTAGTCCCCCGACGCCGATCGCAGGTCGCCGATAGCAGGTCGCCCGATCGGCGACGGGCCGGGGGTGGTGCTCGACCCGTTCCGGTGGGCATGACAGATTGTCACGGACCGATTACGCGTGGCGTCCGCTGGAGTCTGCATGAAGTTGCTTCCCCTGGCCCTTGGTGGGGCAGCCCTTGGGCTGTCCGTAGCCGCTGTTCTCGTCGTCCCCGGCTCGGGAGCGACCGCGTCGACGGAATCAGCGAGCGTGGTCGACAGACCGCATCCGGTGGCATCCAAGTACCTGAAGCAGAAACCGCAGTGGGTCGAGTGCGGTGACGTCGAGCTCCGCACGTACTGCGCGAAGATCACCGTCCCGCGGGACTGGGCCAACCAGCACGCCGGGCACGACCTGCAGATCGCGGTCAGCAAGGTCGCACCACCCAAAGGCAAGCCGACTCGGGTCGTGTTCGGCAACCCCGGCGGGCCCGGCGGCGCCGGGCTCGGGATGGCGCCGTACCTCGCGAGCCAGGCACCGCTCGCCAAGGACCACCTCGCCGTCGGCTTCGACCCGCGCGGCACCGGCGGCAGCTCGAACGTGAGCTGCGACGGCGCCCCGGGCTACACGATGGACGCGCGCGACCGCGATCCCGCGACCCGCGACCTGATCTCCGAGGCCTCGGAGATGACGCAGACGTACTGCGAGCAGCAGTCCCGCGGCCTCCTCCCCTACATCACCACCGCGCAGACGGTGCAGGACATGGACCTGATCCGCCGGCTGCTCGGCTTCGACACGATCGACTACGTCGGGTACTCCGGCGGCACCTGGCTCGGGGCGTACTACCAGACCTACTTCCCCGCGCACGTCGGCCGCTTCGTGCTCGACTCGAACACGGACTTCACCAGGGGCTGGCTGGACACGTTCGTCAGCCAGCCGCAGGCGTTCGAGCGCCGGTTCCGCGAGGACTTCGCGCCCTGGGCGGCCAAGTACGACGACCAGCTACACCTCGGATCGTCACCGGGTGCGGTCATCCGCCTGTACGAACGGTTACGACGGAGCCTCAAGGAGCGACCCGCGACCGAGGAGTTCCTGGACGGCGCGGTCAATGTCAGGTACGACGAGAACACCCTCGACCTGATGGTGACCGGGGATATGTACTCGAAGCGCGATTTCCATTCCCTCGCAGCCGACCTGCTCTTTCTTCATGACCTTTCCGAAACGCAGGCAAAGGGCGGCCCGCGGGCCGCGCAACGCCAGGTCGACGCGCTCTCGAAGGCCCGCCAGCAGCAGCTCGTGGAGCGCGCCGGCCGCTCGCCCGTCGGGCTCCGGACGCTCGGCGAGGACGATGCCGAGGACGCGACGTTCACCGCGGTCACCTGCAACGACTCGGTCTGGCCGCAAGGCCGCGAGTACGGCGAACAGCTCGCCGCCCGCCTCGGTCCGCACTTCCCGCTCGTCGGCTGGACGATGACCGAGAACCCCTGCTTCTACTGGGACCGCCCGAACCTGACGATGCCGACACCGACCGGCAAAGGCTTGCCCACAACGCTGATGGTGCAGTCCGTGCACGACCCGGCGACCAGCTACAGCCTGGCCGCGGCAGCCCACAGCCGGTACGCCGGTTCGCGGCTGCTGACCGTCACGGGCGAGGGCGACCACGGCGTGTACGGCGGCGTGAACCGCTGCGCCGACCGGATCGTCAACACGTTCCTCACCACCGGGGTCGCGCCGGCCAAGGACGTCAGCTGTGCCGGCGAGGGCATTCCGGCTCCGGAGGCCGTGGAGCCGGACTTCGACGAGACCGAAGGCGCCCCGTTGCGGAAGATCGCCGGATTCACCCAGGCCGTTTCCGGATATCTGCCGTAACGAGCGTTTGAAATCCGGCCGGAATTCATCTACGGACCGGCAGTTCGCGGTCACGGTCGGCGAAATCCGACCGGGGATTTCGTTGTCAGGACAAATTTGTCAGGGCGATGTCAGGGTTGCGTCCCTGTGCGACGCAGCGTGATCACGGCAACCTTGAGGAAGCGCGGAGGACCCGGACGTCGACTGGGAGGGCTCGACGACGGTGACCATCGCCGACGTGGCTTCGGCCGGCTGTGAGGTGGGGGGACTGCCTGGGGGGTCAGACAGAGGACACAGCCGGCCGGGCCACGAATCTGGATCCGCGCCCTCAGATCCCTCGCGGGGCATCGTCGATCCCCCAGGTCGTGGTGCTCCGCGAGGCACGCCCGCTCAGAACCAGTCCCGGCTCCGCTCGGCAGGCGCCGAGCCCGGGTCCCCGGCCGGTTCCCGGGGCGGGTAACCGTCCGCGACCGCGGCCAGCGGCGCCGCGCGACCGGCCGACCAGGCGGCCCGGAAGGCCCGGCGCTCGAGTGACGCTTCGACCGCGGCTCGCGTGGCCGCGCAACCGGCCTTCTCGATCTCCGGCACCGGCGCGCGGATCACCTCACGAACCCCGTCGGCCGCACCGAGCAGGAACGCGGCGTACTCGCTGCGTTCGCGTTGCTGTGCGACGGCGGCCAGCTCCTCGAGCACACTCGCCGACCGCCATCGGTCCCCCAGATCACGATGCTCGGCGAGGCTTTCGTCGAGCAGGTGAACGGCACGGTCGGTCAGGCCACGCCGGCGTTCGACGATGCCGAGCTGGTTCAGCGACCAGGCGACGCCCTCGCGATAACCGAGCCGTTGCGACAGCGCGAGACTCTCCTGCAACAGGTCCTCGGCCTCGACCAGCTCACCGCCGTACTGCGCGATCGCGCCGAGGCTGATCAGCGACCAGGCGAGTCCCTCGCCGTCACCGACGGCCCGGAAGCTGTCCCGGGCGCGCCGGCACCGGCGCGCGCCGACCTCGAGATCGCCGCGGAGCCAGGCCACGAAGCCGAGGTGGTTCTGTGCCCAGGCCATCCCGGACCGGTCGCCCACGCTCTCGTACAGGTCGAAGCTCTCGCAGTGCAGATCCTCGGCCGCCGCGTAGTCGCCGCGTTCCCGGGCGACGCCGCCGAGCCGCTGCAGCACCAACGCGGTACCGGCTTTGTCGCCGAGCTCCTTGTACTGCCGCAAAGCGGTCTGCAGGCGCTCGGTCGCGGCGTCGTACTCGCACTGGAGGAACGCCAGCGTGCCGGCGCCCAGGTTCGCCTGCGCGCACACCGGCGCGAGCTCCGCGATCCGTTCGGGCGGCACCGAGTCGCCGAGTTGCAGAGCCCGCTCGAGCCACTGACCTCCCTCGGCGTAGTGCCCGCGGAGGTAGCAGAACAGCCACAGCCCACCGGCCAGACGCAGTGCCTCGTCGACCGAGCTGGTCCGCAGCGCCCAGGCCATCGCGGCTCGCAGGTTCGCGAGTTCACGGTCCAACCGGTCGAGCCACTCCCCCTGCTCCGGTCCTCGCAGGTGGCTCTGCGAATCCTCGGCCAAGCCGACGAAGTACCTCGCGTGCCGCGCGGCCGCCTCCTCCGTCTGTCCGGTGGCCCGCAGCCGATCGGCCGCGAACTCCCGGATCACGGCGAGCATGTAGTACCGCGCGACGCCCTCTCGCCTGACCACCCGGATCAGTGATTTGTCGGCCAGCCGCCCGATGAGGTCCAAGGCCTCGACCCGGGTCGCGCCACCGGGCATCACCGCAGCGGCGGCGCCCAGCGTCCAGCCGCCGGCGAACACCGACAGCCGGGCGAACACCTCCCGCTCGGCCTCGCTGAGCAGTGCGTGGCTCCACTCGATCGCGCCGTACATCGACTGCTGGCGAGGCGACGCGGTACGGGGGCCGCCGGCCAGGATGGTGAACGACGTCTCGAGTTCGTCCGCCAGTTCCTCGATCGTCATGACGTTCGTCCGCGCCGCGGCCAGCTCGATCGCGAGCGGCATACCCTCCAGACGGCGAACGACGCGCGCGACCTGATCGAGTTCGCCGGTCGGGTCGTAGCCGCGCGCGGTGGCGCGGTCGACGAACAGCCGCACCGCTTCCGACGACGCCACCCGGTCCTCGTCGTGCGGCAGGGCCAGCGCGGGAACGACGTACACACTCTCGCCCGGCAGTCGCAGCAGTTCGCGGCTGGACGCCAGGATCGACAGGTTCGGGCAGGACTCGAGCAAGGTCGAGCAGACTTGCCCGACACTCGCGACCAGGTGTGAGCAGTTGTCGAACACCAGCAGCATCGTGCTCCGGCCGATCTGCTCGGCGATCTCCTCGAGCAGCCGCGTGCTCTCCAGCAGATGCATGCCGATCGACGTGGCGACCAGGGGCGCGACGGCCGCGGGATCGGTCACCGACGCGAGCGGCACCCAGCAGACGCCGTCGCGGAAGTTGTCCGCCACATCGGCCGCGAGGGCCAGGGTGAGCCGGGTCTTGCCGACCCCGCCCGGCCCGGTCAAGGTGAGCAGACGCGTCAGGTGCTGCCCCAGCACGCGCGTCGTCGCGGTCAGCTCGGTCGTCCGCCCGATCAGCTCGTTGGCCGGCACCGGCGGTTGCCGCATCGGCAGGCGTGCGGCTCCCGCCTCTTTGCGCGCCTCCGCGGACAGCAGGGAACGCTCCGGCTCACCGAGGCGCAGGGCGTCCGCGAGCAGCCGCAGCGTCTGCGCCCGCGGCGCGCGCCGGCGTCCCCGCTCCAACGCCGCGATCGCGTCGACGCTGAGACCGGCGCGTTCGGCCAACGCTTCCTGCGACAGCCCCGCCTCCCGTCGGTGCCGGCGCAGTAGTCCGCCGAACCCAGCTCCTTGTCCGTCGCCCGTGCCGCGGCGAGATCCGTCTGATGGCACAGGACGGCCCCACCCAGTCTCCGACCTTTACGTGGCGGCTGCCACGTACCAGCGAAAATATCGCGTTCCACACCCGGTTGTCAGTTATCCCGGCGAACTGCCGCGGAACTCATGCGGTCCGATCGTGGTGCGCGATGGCGGTGCGCATCGCCTCGCGGGCCCGTTTCCGGTCCCCCGCGGCGTCGTACGCCGTCGACAGCCGGAACCACGCCCGCCAGTCGCCGGGGGCCGCTTCCGCCTCCGACCGGTACCGCCCGAAGGCCTCGTCCGCGGCGGTCCGGTCCACCCGGCCGGACGGCCGCCGCGGCAGATCGTCGACCGGCAGACCGCCGGCTGCCTCCAGTTCGCGGGCCAGCGCCTCGGTCCGGCGCCCGAACTGGATCTCGCGCCAGACCAGGTACGCTCCGATCACCGGGATGACCAGGACCGCGAGGCCGAGCACGACCGCGACCGGCGTACCGACCTTGACCAGCAGCACGCCTCGCCAGCCGATCAGGACGGCGTACGCGACGAACACGACCGCCAGCACGAAGGCGGTCTGCTTGGCTTTCATCTCAGCCGAGATCCATGAAGTGCTCGAGTCCGACCGTCAGGCCGGGCGCGCCGCCGATCCGCCGGACGCCGAGCAGGACGCCGGCCATGAACGAGACCCGGGCCATCGAGTCGTGCCGGATCGTCAGCGTCTCGCCCTCGTCGCCGAACAGCACCTCCTGGTGCGCGATCAGGCCGCGCAGCCGGACGCCGTGCACCCGGATCCCCTCGACGTCCGCGCCCCGGGCGCCGTCGAGCGCCGTCGTGGTCGCGTCCGGGATCGGGCCGGAGCCGGCCTCGCGGCGGGCGTCCGCGATCAGCTCGGCCGTCCGCCGGGCCGTGCCTGACGGAGCGTCCACCTTGTCCGGGTGGTGCAGCTCGACGATCTCGACGGACTCGTAGTACGGCGCGGCCTTCGCGGCGAACTGCATCATCAGCACGGCGCCGATCGAGAAGTTCGGCGCGATCAGTACGCCGGTCTCCGGGGACTTCTCCAGGAACCCGCGCAGCGCGGCCAGCCGCTCGTCGTCGAAGCCGGTGGTGCCGACCACCGCGTGGATCCCGTGGTCGACGCACCAGGCCAGGTTGTCCATCACGACCTCGGGCCGGGTGAAGTCGACGACGACCTCGGCGCCGGCGTCGATCAGCGCGTCGAGCGTGTCGCCCTGGTCGAGCTGCGCGACCAGCTCACAGTCGGCAGCCTCCTCGACCGCGAGGCACGTCTGAGCACCCATCCTGCCCTTGGCCCCCAGGACACCGACCTTGATCATGCGACACCTTCCCGTTCGAACGTGGAGAACAGGATCTCATCCGGTGGGTGGGGCGGGTCGCTCGGCCTTGGGGATCCAGATCTCGAGGCCGATCGTCTCCCGGGCGGGCGCCAATTGCTCGTAGTCGGCGCGGAAGTCCAGCCCGCAGCTGTGCAGGGCGTTGATCTCCCGGTCGGAGATCTCCCGGTTCAGGATGACCAGCGGCGGCCTCGACGGGTGCTCGTGCCGGCAGACCTCCTCGACACCGGCCGCGGTCCGCTCACGTTCCTTGGGCGCGATCCAGGCCTCGCCGAGCGGGCGGCCGCCGAGCATCAGCACCAGGCCGGCCATCTTGTCGTAGGCGAGCATCGGCCGCCCGGGCGGCTCGGTGTACGGGCGGAGATCGGCGGCCAGGCGGCTGAAGTTCTCCTCGGCCGGCTGCGACAGGTACATGCCGTTCAGCGCGGGGATCGTCGCGGCCGCGGTCAGTTGCGAGTGGCCGACGGAGCGGTACGGGTACCGGAACAGGCCGGTGTACGCGATCGTCGCGGTCGCGACCAGGGAGCCGGTCAGCACCAGTCCGACCGTCACCCGCGCCACGATCGGGGTCGCCCAGATGCCGGTCAGTACTGCGATCATGACCGCGGCCCACGCGGCGAACGCGTTGAAGCCGATCGTGAAGAGCGGAGTGTTCGTACCGAACGCCTGCACGAGCGGCAGTAGGACGAGCAACGCCAGGATCACCCAGGTCCGCGTGTTCTCACGGCTCAACCGGGAGCGGGGCGTGACGCCGGCGCGGCCCGCGATCACGGCGCCGGCCGCGGCCACGACCGCGACCAGTACGGCGGCCAGCAGCGTCTCGGCATACATCGGGATGTGCTGCGAGCCACCGACAGCCCCGTCGTCCACGACGACCCGCCGGACGGACAAGGCCAGGGCCGCCAGCGCGAAGACCGCGGCGGCGATCCGGATCCGGCGCCAGCGGGCGACGACCGCCACGGCGGTTGCGAGGAGCAGCAGGCCGTGCGCGATCAGTGTCTGACCGATCAGCTTCATCGTGCTCGACCAGTACAGCTGCAGCAGCTCGGCGGGCGAGTACGACGTACCGGCGATGAACCTGTTGACGTCGAGGATCCCCGGCACCGCGACGTTCAGCCGCACCACGAACAGCTGCACGACGAGCGCGACGAAGGCCAGACCGCCGAGCGCGAAAAGGATGCCGCGGGCAACGGCTCGCCCGCCCTGACCGGCCAGGACGACCACCGCGGTGATCACGATCAGCCCGATCACCACGACCGAGGTCCACTTGGCCAGCACCATCACGCCGATCACCAGGCCGGCGGCGACAAGAATCCAGAACGGGACTGACGTACCGCGGTCGACCGCGGTCGCCATCCACAGCACGCAGGACACCAGCGTGAGCGCACCGAGCAGCACCACATCGTTGTAGCCGGGCGATTGCGGCAGCCAGCTGTAACACATCCCGCCCGCGGCGAGCACGACCACCGTGCCCGCGGCCTCCCACAGGCGGGTCGGCGGCAGCCCAGGCCGCCGCCCGCGCAGCCACCGCATGAAGCTGTACCCGAACAGGACGTGGACGGCGACCACCGTGAACAGCCGGAAGAACCGGAGCTTCACGATGTCGTACCCGAACCACTCGAACACCGGGCCGTACAGATACTGCACACCGGTCAGCGCCAGCGGATTGCTGTCCCACCACCGGTACGAGAGCAGGTAGTAGCCCTCGTCGGTGATGTCGAAACCTTCGTTCGCGGCCCGGCCCGCGGTCAGAATCCACCACGCGGCCAACCCGCCGGCGACGGCGATCACCCCGGCGAGCAGCACGAATCGTCTGCCCACCGAGGAAATCTTGATCACGGCCGCAACCCTAGGCCATCACCGAAAAGCTATGTTGCGTAGGCGGTTTGCGCATCCTCCGCGAAGTGGCACGAGACGGTCTGGCCGGACTTGATCTCGCGGAGCTCCGGTACGTCGGTGCTGCACTTGGCCTCCGCCCGCAGGCATCGGGTGTGGAACCGGCATCCGGACGGCGGCATCACCGGCGATGGCGGGTCTCCGGCCAGCACGATCCGCTGCCGGCCCTGCCGGGCCAGACCGGGCTCGGCGGACAGCAGCGCCTGCGTGTACGGATGCGCGGGTACGTCGTACACGTGCTGGTGCTCGCCCAGCTCGGCGACCTTGCCCAGGTACATGACCGCGACCCGGTCGGAGACGTGCCGGACCACGGACAGGTCGTGGGCGACGAAGATGATGCTCAGGCCGAGCTCGCGCTGCAGCCGCATCAACAGGTTCACCACCTGCGCCTGCACCGACAGGTCGAGTGCCGAGACGGGTTCGTCGCACAGCAGTACGTCGGGGTTGAGCGCGATCGCCCGCGCGATCCCGATCCGCTGCCGCTGGCCGCCGGAGAACTGGTGCGGGAACTTCGTCTCGTCCTCGGGCCGCAGACCGACCAGCTCGAGCAGTTCGCGCACCCGGGACCGGATCTCGACCTTCTTGCCGACGTCCGGGTGCACCTCGAACGGCTCGGCGACGATCTCGCCGACCCGCATCCGCGGGTTCAGGCTGGAGTACGGGTCCTGGAACACCACCTGGACGTTCCGCCGCCAGCGCCGCAGCTCACGGCCGCGGAGCTTGCTGACGTCCACACCGCCGTACTCGATCCGGCCCGACGTCGGCTTCTCCAGCGCTGCGAGCAGCCGGACCAGCGTCGACTTCCCGCAGCCGGACTCGCCGACGATGCCGAGCGACTCGCCCTTGCGCAGCGTCAGGTCGACGCCGTCGACCGCGCGGACGACGGTCTTGGCGCCGAAGTTCAGCGCCGGGCTGATGTCGTAGTGCTTCACCACGTCCGTTGCCGTCAGCAACTCGTTCATACGGCCTCCTTCGCGGCCAGTGACGTCCGCCGGATGCACGCGGCATCCCGCCCGGGCGCGACCGTGAGCAACGGCGGCACCTCGGCCGCACAGTCGTCGATCGCGATCGGGCACCGGGTCCGGAACGCGCAGCCGGACGGGATCGCCCGCAGCGACGGCGGCGTACCGGGGATCGTCGGCAGCTCGCGGCCCTTGAGTTCGGCCGACGGCATCGAGCCCAGCAGGCCTTCGGTGTAAGGATGGACGGGATGTTCGAGGGCCTCCGCGGTCGCGGCCCGCTCGACCACGTGACCTGCGTACATCACCACGACGTTGTCGGCGACGTCCGACACCACGCCGAGGTCGTGCGTGATCAGCACCACGCCCATGTCCCGCTCGGCCTGCAGCTCGGCGATCAGTTCCAGGATCTGCGCCTGCACGGTCACGTCGAGCGCCGTGGTCGGCTCGTCGGCGATCAGTACGTCGGGATCCAGCGCGAGCGCCATCGCCAGCATCACGCGCTGCCGCATCCCGCCGGAGAACTCGTGCGGGTAGTCGCCGACGCGTTTCGCCGCGGCCGGGATCCGTACCTGGTCGAGCATCTCCGCGGCCTTCTTGAGAGCGTCCCGCTTCGACATCCCGCGGTGCACCCGGTAGCACTCAGCGATCTGGGTCCCGACCGACTGCACCGGGTTCAGCGCGGACAGCGAGTCCTGGAACACCATTGTGATCCGGTCGCCGACGATCCGGCGCCGTTCCCTGGTGGTCATCTGGATCAGGTCGGCACCGCGGTACTCCGCCGTACCGGACACGATCCGGCCCGGCGGCATCTCCAGGATCCCGGTCAGCGCCTGCGTCGAGACGCTCTTCCCGGACCCGGACTCGCCGAGGATCGCCAGCATCTCCCCCGCCCGCACCTGCCAGGACACCCCGTCCACGGCCCGCACCGGACCCCGCGGCGTGTCGAACTCCACCGACAGGTTGTCGACCTTCAGCAGTACTTCGCCCTGTTTGGTCATCTCATCAACTTCGGGTCGAGGGCATCTCGGATCGAGTCGCCGATGATCATGAACGAGATCGTCATCGTGGAGATGAACAACGCCGGCCAGATGAACAGGTGCGGCGTGTCCCGGTACGACGCCGCGACGCCGAACTGCGAGCCCCAGGAGATCGACGGCGGTTGCAGCCCGACCCCGAGGAACGTCAGCGCGGCCTCGAGCCCGACCATGCCGCCGATGCCGAGCGTGGTCATCGCCAGCAGCGGCGCCATCGCGTTCGGGAACACGTGTTTGCGCAGGATCCGCACCGGCGGTACGCCGATCGACCGGGCCGCGAGCACGTACTCGCGGTTGCGGACCGAGAAGACCGTGGCCCGCATCAGCCGCATCCCACCCGGCCAGCCGATCAGCAGGATGACGCCGACGATGATCCAGATGCTCCGGTTCGCGACCGAGTTCAGGATCACGATCAGCACCACGATGCCGGGGATCGAGAACAGGACGTCGGCGGTCCGCGAGATCAGGCCGTCCACGAACCCCGGGAAGTACCCGGCCAGCAGGCCGAGCGAGCCGGCCAGCACGAACACGCCGAAACTCGCGCAGATACTGACCAGGACCGACGGTCGCGCGCCGTAGACGACGTTCGCGAAGTAGTCGCAGCCCTGGATGTCGAACCCGAACGGGTGCCCCGGGCCGCGTCCCTGCCGGCTCTTGGCCAGCTCGCAGAACCGCGGATCGGCGGACGTGAACAGCTTCGGCACCGCCGCCATCGCGAAGAACACCAGCAACAGCAGGCTGCAGAGCACGAACTGCGGCTTGCGCAGCAGCGCCCGGAGCAGCTCGCGGTTGGACAACGTACGACCGTCGCCGAGCTCCTGTGCTTCGGCGCCGACGGTCGCTGAGATCTGTTCAGACATTGCGCACCCTCGGATCCAGGACGCCGTACAGGAGGTCGATCAGCAGGTTGATCAGGATGAACGAGATGAACGCGAGCGTGGACAGCAGCACCACGACGCCACCCTCCTTCAGCTTGATCGCCTGGAACATGAACTGGCCGAGCCCCGGCAGGTTGAAGATGCTCTCGGTGATGATCGCGCCGCCGAACATGCCGGCCAGGTCGAGCCCGATGAACGTGACCACCGGCAGCAGCGCGTTCGGCAGGATGTGCCGCCACAGCACCCGCTGCTCGCCGAGCCCCTTGGCCCGCGCGGTCTTCACGAAGTCGGCGTTCACCGTCTCCACGATCGACGTCCGCAGCAGCCTGGCCAGGCCGGCGAACCCGAGTACGCCGATCACCAGCGCGGGCAGCACGTACGAGCGCGGGAACCCTTCCAGCACACCGGACACCGGGAACCACTTCAGCTCGACCCCGAACAGGTACTGCGCGGCGAAGTACGCCACCAGTCCGGGGACCGCGAGCAGCACGAGCGTGACCAGCAGCAGCGACCGGTCGACCCAGCCGTTGCGCTTGAACCCGGCGTAGATGCCGAAGAACAGTCCCAGCGTCCACTGGACGGCGTTCGCCAGCAGGGTCAGCTTCAGCGTCACCGGGATCCGCAGCCGGAGCTGGTCGGCGATGTCCGCGCCCGCGAACGTCGTACCGAAGTGGCCGGTGAGGATGTCCTTCATGCTCAGCAGGTACTGGACGATGAACGGATCGTCCAGGTGGTACTGCGCGCGCTTGGCGGCCAGCACCGCGGCCGGGATCGGCTTGTCACCGGCCAGCTCCCGCAGGGGGTCCCCGGGCATCGCGAAAACGAGCGCGAAGACCCCCAGCGTCACGAGCACACCGATCGGTACCGCTGCCAGTGCGCGGCGCAGGATGAAACGGATCACTTGAACGTTGCCCAGAGGGCCGATACGCCGACGTACTTCGAGACCCGCGGTTCGATCTTCGCCGAGTGCAGGTACGCGTTCGACTTGGTGTACAGCGGGATCAGCGGCATGTCCTCGAGCGCGATGTCCTCGGCCTGCTGGTACAGCTTGATCGCCTTCTCCGGGTCCGGCTCGGCGTCGCCCTTGGCCAGGACGGCGTCCAGGGCCGGGTTGGAGTACTGGGCGAAGTTGGCGTCACCGTTGGACTTGAACATCGGCGTCAGGTAGTCCTCGATCGACGGGTAGTCGTGACCCCAGCCGCTGAAGCGCAGCCCGTCCAGCTTGTGGGAGTCCGCGAGCTCGGTGATCTCCGAACCCTGCTTGCCGGTGTACTTCACCTGCAGGCCGAGGTTCTGCCGGAGCATGTTGCCGATCGCCTCGGCGAAGATCTGCCCGGTCGCCGACGTCGTGTTGTAGTTGATGTTCAGCGGGCCGGAGAAACCGCCGGCCTCCTGCAGCAGTTGCTTGGCCTTGGTCGCGTCGAAATCGCAGTACTTGCAGGCGTTGTCGCGGTACCCGGCCATGTCCGGCGCGACCAGACCCTTGGCGGGCTCGGACAGCCCGACGAGGTCCGCGAACGCCTTCCGGTCGATCGCCTCCGAGATCGCGTGCCGCAGCTTCGGGTTCTTGAACCGCGGGTCCCAGGCCGGGATCACCAGGTAGTTCGCACCGGAGCTGATGCTCGTCACCCACTGGTCCGGGGCGTCGGTCTTGAAGCTCTTCACCTTGGTCGACGGCACGTCGACGAAGTCCACGTTGCCGGCCAGGAACTCGTTGTACGCCGTGTCCGCGTTCGGGATGAACCGGTACGTGATCTCGTCGGCCTGCGGTACCGGCGAGCCCTTGTAGCCGTCCCACTTGGCCAGCTTGATGTCGTCACCGGCGTTCCAGTCGGCGGCGAGCTTGAACGGGCCGTTGCCGATCGGCTTGCGCTTGTACGCGTCCGGGTTCTTCCGCACCTCTTCGGGCAGCGGCGCGAGACCGAGGTACTGCAGGGTCAGGCCGAACTGCGAGAACGGGACCTTGAGCTTCACCGAGAAGGTCAGGTCGTCGATCTGCTTGAGTCCGCTGAGCGTCTTCACCGCGGTCGGCTTCGGCGTGGCGCCGTCCGGGGTCGGCGGGTTCAGGGCGTCGTACCCGTCGACCTTGGAGAAGAAACCGTTGTTCTTCCAGGCGTTCGAGCCCATCGCGGTCATGTTCCAGCTGTCCACGTAGTCCTTCGCGGTCAGCGGCTGGCCGTTCTGGAAGGTGTTGCCGGCCTTCAGCTTGATCGTCCAGGTCTGGCTGGTCTTGTCCGGCGTGACCGAGTCGGCCATCACGTTCTGCAGCTTGCCGGTCTCCGGGTCCGTGGTCACCAGCGGAGCGAACATCGCCATCGCGACCTGGATGCCCGGACTGCCGTTCTCGTTCAGCGGGTTGATGTACTCCAGCGGGTCGGCAGCGATCGCGATGACCTCGCTCTTGCTGCCGGAGCCACTGCCGGAGCCGCTGCTCTTGCCGTCTCCACACGAGGCGAGCACCAGAGCTAGTCCGAGTGCCACCCCCACTACCCCAGTCAGACGTCGCACGGTCAAACCAACTTCCTCGGCGGGAGGGCCGCTAGGCGGGCGGATCAAGCGTCATGGTGGCTGGTCGAAACTGCACATGTCAACGTTGTCAGGCGCAAAGCGGCGGCGCGTAACTCAGGCGTTACTTTGCCAAGACCTCAGATGACCAGCACGCGCCGACGGCGCGAACCCCCACTTAATCAGATCAGTTCCCCAGAGTCATCTGATGACAGGTCAGATCTGGGCAAAACTCGCCTCTGCGCACAGTTGCGCACTTATCGGTAGCCGGCCGCTTGCAGACGGTAGAGCTCGGCATACGTTCCGTCGCCCGCCATCAACTCGCCGTGCGTACCCCGCTCGGTCACCCGGCCGTTGTCCAGTACCACGATGAGGTCCGCGGAGCGCACTGTTGAGAAGCGATGTGAGATGAGCAACGTGATCCGTCCGTCGGCCCGTCCGGCCCGCGCTTCGGCGGCCAGCCGGTCGAAGACGTCCGCCTCGGTCTGCGGGTCCAGCGAGGCGCTCGGCTCGTCCATGATGACCAGCAACGGCGCCGGACGGACGAGTGCGCGGGCGATCGCCAGCTTCTGCCATTGCCCGCCGGACAGTTCGACGCCGTCGGCCCACGACGTACCCAGCTGGGTGTCGACACCCTGCGGCAGAGTGTCCACGAAGCCGGCATCCGCTTTGCTCAGCGCGGTCCGCACTTGGTCCGGCGGCTCGGACAGTCCGCCGACCGCGACGGCCTCGCCGACGGTCAGCTGGTACCTGACGAAGTCCTGGAAGCCGGCGCTGACCTTCTGCCGGTACTGGTCGAGGTCCATGGTGGCGAGGTCGACTCCGTCGATCAGCACCGCACCGGTGGCGGGCCGGTACATGCCGGTGAGGAGCTTGACCAGGGTCGACTTGCCCGCGCCGTTCTCACCGACGATCGCGACCGTCTGCCCGGCGGGGAGGAACAGGTCGGTACCAGGCAGCGCGAGGCGATCGTCCGCGCCGTACCCGAAGGTGACGTGTTTGAGTTCGATGCCGTGCAGGAGGCGATCCGGCGTCGGCGCGGTGCCTGGTTCCGGGTGGGCCTGGTGCGCGAGCCAGAAGTAGTGCTCGGCCGTGGTGCGCACCCGCAGTACGGTGCCGGCGAGGTCGAGGACGCGGTTCGCCGCACTCACCACGGCGCCGGCCAGGGCGAGCGCCAAGGCCACATCGCCTGGGGTGACGCTTGACTCGTCGAGGATCAGCACCAGCGCGCCGACGTACGCGAGGGGGAACACGGACCAGCCGACGGACCCGATCAGGACCGATCGCAGGAGCGCCCGGTGAGCGATGGTGTTGGCCTTGTCCGCTGCTTCGCGGTGGTGTCTCAAGAGCTCGTCGCCCATCGACGCGACATGCAACTCCTGCGCGGACGACGGCGCGACCGACAGCATGAACAGTTGCTGCGCGAGCCGGCGTTGCGGTGCCGCGTCCAGCTCCGACCGTCGGCGGATCCGTTCGGCCCGGCGGCTCAACCACAGCGAGGGAATCGCGACCAGCGGGAGCACCGCCAGCACCGGCTTGAGGTCTGCGAGGAGGACGGTGCTGATCACCAGCTGGGCCACGACGAACAGGCCGATGAACGGCATCGTGACACTGTCCGCGAGGTCCGGCGCCTCCCGTCGCAGCGTCTGCAGCCGGTCGAGAAACTCGGGTCGCTCGAAGTGCTGGATCTGTGGGGCGCCCGCGGCCAGCCTCAGTACTCGGCGTTCGGCGACGAAGCTCGAGCGCTCGCGCATCCGGATCGTCGCCCAGCGATAGCCGATCGGGGCCACCAGCACGAAGGTCAGTCCTACGGCGACAGCGATGCCTCCGGCAACTACCTGTCGGGGTTCGCCGGACACCACGCCGTCGACCAGCGGCCGGACGCCGAGCGCGACGAGCAGCGGGCTGACGAAACTCGACATCGTGACGACGGTGTAGAGGGTGAACAGGCCCGGGCCGATCTCCCAGCCGAGCCCGATCAGCAAACGGGCTGTGGCGACCCATGACTTCATGCCGGGCCTCCCTCGAAGCGAGCCGCTTGCAGGCGGAAGAGGTGGGCGTAGATTCCGTCGCGCTCGAGCAACTCGTCGTGCGATCCCTGCTCGATCACCCTGCCTTCGTCGAGGACGACGATGGAGGATGCCTGGCGCACGGTGGAGAAGCGGTGCGAGATCAGGATCGTGGTGAGCCCGGCGGTGAGGTCGAGGAAGCGTCGGTACAGCTCTGCCTCGGATCGGGCATCCAGGTGCGCGGCGGGTTCGTCCAGTACCAGTACGGATGCGCCCTGCTGGACGGCGTACAGCGCTCTTGCTAGGCCCAGCCGTTGCCACTCGCCGCCGGACAGTTCGACACCGCCGTCGAACTCCGCCGAGAGGACTGTGTCCCAACCGTTCGGCAGTGCCTCGACGATGGTCTTCGCACCTGCCCGCTCGACCGCCCTGTCCGGCGAGGCATCGGCACGACCGAAGCGGACGTTGCTGTACGCCGACATCGGCAACCGCACGGGCTGCTGGAAGACGACCGCCAGCCTGCGCCGCCAGTCGTCGAGGTCGAGCTCGCGCAGGTCGAGTCCGTCGATCGTCACGGATCCTCGAGTCGGTTCGTACAGGCCGCAGAGCAGCTTGACGAGGCTGGTCTTTCCAGCACCGTTCGCGCCGACGACCGCGAGCGACTGCCCGGCGGGAATCACCAGGTCGAGATCACGCAGCACCTCTCGGCTGGTGCCGGGGTAGCTGAACGACACCTCGCGAAGGGCGATCTCCCGCTGCGGCATCCCGGTGGACGGCTTCGATCCACGGTCAGCGGGCGCGGCTGTCGGGGCGATTGCGTGCATCGCCTCGTCGTACCGGGCGAGGGTTGCGAGGGCGAGTTCGGTCTGCAGGCCGGACCAGGACGACTGCTGGATACCGCCCAACGCGACCAGGAACGTCTGGACGTACGTCGCCGTCGGGCCGGCGGCGAGGCGGCCGGCGACCGCCTCGCGAACCACGAGCACGATGCCGCCCAGCACGACAACGCCCAGGAACGCGGTCGCGATCAGCGGACGACGGCCCGCCGGGGTGAGAACCCGCTGCATCGTCGCGGCCCAGGTCTCCCCGTGCCTGTTGACGACGAACTCCGGCAGCCCGAACAGGCGGATCTCCTTGGCGGCCGGCGGGGTGGTTCCCAGATCGTTGAAATACCGCATCCGGCGAGCCGACTCCGACGCGCCGTAGTGGTGTCCTGCCTCGGTGCGGGACGCGACCCGGTCCTCGTACGCCGCCCAGACACCGGCCGCGAGCAGACCCGCGCCCAGCCACCAGTGGAATCCGGCGAGGATGATGCCCGCGGCCAGCAGAATGATCCGCCCCGTGGCCAGACCACCGATCGTGCTCGCGAGCCGGCCAGGACGCGCCCAGTCCGCCCGTAAGGTGTCCCGCCCGACCTCCACCAGCGCGGCCGTCGCAGGATCCTCCAAGTGCCGCACGCCGCTGGGCGCTGCGACAGCCCGCATCAGCTCGTGCTGCAGCAGCGCATCGACCCGCTCCCCCAACGCAGTCGCCGCCGCCCGCTGCAGCGCACCACCAAGCCACTGCAACAACAAACACGCACCCGCGACAGCAGCCCACCCCACCGCGTAAGCCCTGTCCCCCCGAGCAACCCCCGCAACAACCTGCCCCAGCCCCACCGCGATCCCAAGAGGCGCCGCGGCAGCTACTCCAACCATGCCAACGGTGAGAACGAACAGCCCCCGACCCGCACCCCACCCAACGCCCGCAAACCGCCGAAGTCCACGCACCGCCCCAGTCAACATCACCCACCAGTCCACCCCGCGAGGCTTTGGGTGGCGAACAGGCGAGCGAAGCGGGTGGTGGGGTCGGCCATCAAGTCGTCGTACGTTCCTTGCTGTACGACGGTGCCGTCGTCGATGAGGTAGATGCGGTCCATGGCGCGGAGGGTCCAGGCTCGATGCGAGACGACGATCGTGATCCGGCCGGCGCTGGTACGACGTAGGTCGGTGAAGATCTCATGCTCTGCCTCGGCGTCGATCGCGGACGTCGGCTCGTCGAGGATCCAGACGCCTGCGTTGCGCAGCCGAATCCGCGCGAGCGCCAGCCGCTGCCATTGGCCGCCGGAGATGCCGATGCCGCCCCATTGCTGGCCGAGTTGGGTGTCCAGCGGGAGGTCGGCGGCGAACGCACCGGCCAGGGCGTCGCGGATGTCCTGGTCCGTGACGGCGTCCGGCGCACCGAGGCCGACAGCGTCGCGGAGGGTGAACTCGAAGCGTCCGAACTCCTGCACCAGCAGGCCGAAGTGCGCGAGTCGCTCGTCCTCGGCGAGCGCGTCGGCGTCGGCGCCGTCGATCAGCACCCGCCCGCGGTCGGGGCTCAACGCACCGACCAGCACGTTGATCGCCGTCGACTTGCCGGCCCCGTTCACGCCGACCAACGCAACCATCTCGCCCCGCCGGGCCTCGATCGTCACGCCGCGAAGGGCCGGCCCGGCGGCGCCCGGGTACCCGAACGTGACGTTGTCCAAGGCAACAGAATCGACGCGCCGGACCACCGCGCGACGTGGCCCGGCGGACGCGCTCCGCACGAACCGGCGGTAGATCGCGGCCTGCGGGGCCGCGGTGACAATGCTGCCGAACGCATACCCACACTGCCGAATCGCGTTCAGCCCGGTGATCGTCCCGGCCACCGCCGCGGCCGCCGCTCCCCCAGTCGCACCGCCGCGCACCAACGCCACCAGCGCACAGCCGAACAGCACCACCGTGACCAGCGCCGCGCCCAGCTCGCACAACACCGCCGTACGGATCATCCGATCGAGGACCCAGGTCGCCGACGCCCGGCTGTTCGCGACCAGCCCGGCCACCTTCCACCCCGATCCCAGCACCGCCAACTCGGTCCCGGGACGTTGCTGGATCAGCTGCTCGGTCGCGTACGCCGCCTTGCGGTCATGCTCGGCGACCCGCGGCCACCCCTTCGCCTCCATCCGCGAGATCACCGTGAACGCGAGAACTGTCGGCACCAGCGCCGCAAGCACCAGCAGCCCCGAGACCAGGTTGATCGACGCGATCGCCGCGCACAGGACGCCGGACGTCGCCGCCGCGCTGAGCAGTTGCACCGGCTTGCCGGCCACATCACTCATCGGGTGCGTCGCGGTCTGACTCGCCTCCAGGTCGCGGACCGTACCGGGATCGGCCAGCCGGCTCGGGCTCAGCCGGGCGGCGACGCGCGCCAGTTCGATCCGCAGTTCGAGCCGGAGACGCAGCATCATCCGCTGGCCGACGCCGTTCGACACCTGGGTCAGCGGATACATCGCCCCGACCACCACAGTCAGCCCGAGCAGCGGACGCCAGACGGCACCGCTGTCGATCAGCTCGCGGATCAGCACCACCTGTGCACCAGGCAGAACGGCCAGCAATAGTTGGAGAACGGAGTACGTCGCGAGCCATCCGGGGGTGATCCGGAGGGCGTCGACCAGTGATTCACGGGCAGTACGGAACGCGTCGAGCACGAGGATCCTCGCAAGGCAGGCCGGAGCCGCGCCGGTGTTCCAGCGCGGATCGCGTCGGCCGCAAATTGCGTGTCATCCCAGCAAGCAGGCCCGGCCCGTGCGTCCAGGGATCCAGTGGCAGATCACGTATGACGTCTTGGCGTCAACCTATCGCACAACGCTTAGTGCGGTGGGATGTTCTGGTTCAGGTGGAACAGGTTGCCGGGGTCGTACTTGCGTTTGAGCGTCTGCAACCGGTCGTACGTCGCGGCGCCGTACGCGGAGCGGATCCGGTCGGTGCCCTCGTTGCTCAGGAAGTTGAGGTAGACGCCGGTCAGGTGCGGCTCGAGGGCCCGCCAGGAATCGCGGACCCAGTCGCGCTGGGCCTCGAAACCGTCCGGCCCATCGGTCGCGCCGACGAAGTTGAACGTGTGTCCGCTCGCCCGGCCGCCGAACGGCGTACTGTCGGCCGGTACCCGGGAGATCGCGCCGCCGAGGTGGAAGATCGGGTACGCGGTGTACGGCGAATCGATCGCGTGACCGCGGGCCACGGCCACGTCGATCACCTCGTCGGACAGTTCGGCCACATCGCCGGCGCGGATGTAGTACCAGCGGCCATGCGGGAAGCCGGGGTCGAGCATCGCCTGCAGGTCCAGGTACGGCTGCGGCTTCACCAGATCCAGCAGCGGCGGCGCGAACGCCTTCAGCGGGGCCACCACCCGCTCGCCGTCCTCGACCGGCCCGGCATAGCAGGCGACGACCGCCACCACGGGCCGGCCGTGCAGCTCGGGCGGGATCGTCGCCGTGGACGGCAGCCGGCGGTGGATCACCGCGGTCGTGAGCTCGTCGGGGATATCGGTGATCCAGTCCCGGTAGAAACGCATCAGCTCCGGCGACAGGTCCATCGGCCACGCGACCAGGCCGCCGTACACGATCGGCCCGACCGGGTGCAGCTGGAACTCGAACTCGGTCACGACGCCGAAGTTCCCGCCGCCGCCGCGGATCCCCCAGAACAGGTCGGCGTTCTCGTCCGGGGAGGCAGTCACCAGGTCGCCGTCGGCCGTGACAACGTCGGCCGAGAGCAGGTTGTCGATACTCAGCCCGTACTTGCGCATCAGCCAGCCGATCCCGCCGCCCAGCGTCAACCCGGCCAGACCGGTGTGCGTGACGATCCCGGACGGCGTGGCCAGGCCGAACGCCTGGGTCTCCCGGTCGAGCTCCCCGAGCAGCACACCTGCCTGCGCCCGCGCGGTACGACGTACCGGATCGACCCGGATGCCCTTCAACAGGCCGAGATCGATCAGCGTTCCGCCGTCACACGTGGAGTGCCCGGGGAAGCTGTGGCCGCCGCCCCGCACCGCGACCGGCCCACCGGTACGCCGCGCGTAGGCGAGCGCCGACCGGATGTCGGCGACCCCGGTGCACCGCGCGATCAGCCCGGGCCGGCGGTCGATCGACCCGTTCCAGACCCTCCGCTGGTCGTCGTACGCCGGATCGCCCGGCCGGATCAGGTCGCCACGAAAGTCCGTGGCCAACTCGTTGAGTGCATGGATATCCGCCGCGATGGTGCTCATGACCGCCCCCTTGGCGCCAGTATGCGCCCGGCACGTCAGAGCGTGAAGGCCGTGCTGCCTTCGTCGAACGGGCCCATCACGGTCAGGGCGGGAGTGCCGGCGTACAGCTCGGCGGCCAGCGCGGCGACGTCATCCAGCGTGACGGAGTCGATGCGGTGCAGGATCTCGTCGACGGTCTGGAGCTGGCCGTACACGAGTTCGGCCTTCGCGATCCGGGTCATCTTGGCGCCGGTGTCCTCCAGTCCCATCACGACCGAGCCGCGCATCTGGCCCTTGCCGCGGAGCAGTTCGTCGGGGGTGATGTTGCCGCGGGCAATCGAATCGAGTTCGCCGCGGATCACGTCCAGGACCTCGGGGGCCTTCTTCGGCAGGCAGCCCGCGTACACGCCGACCATGCCCGCGTCGGCGTACGCCGAACCGAACGTGAACACCGAGTACGCCAGCCCGCGCTTCTCCCGGACCTCCTGGAACAGCCGCGACGACATCCCGCCGCCGACGATCCCGTGCAGTACGCCGGCGGTGTACCGGCGCTCGTCGCTCCGGACCAGCCCCGGCATCCCGAGCACCAGATGCGCCTGCTCGACGTCACGGTGGTGCACCTGCACCCCGCCGTACGTCGGAACGGTCTTGCCCGCACCACGTCGTACAGCGGCGGGCTCGGCCTCGGCCGTCACCCAGTGCCGCTCGAACGCCTTGCGGACCAGGCGGACCACGTCGGCGTGGTCGACGTTGCCGGCCACCGACACGACGATGTTGGACGGCTTGTAGCGGCGCCGGTACCAGCCGACGACCTGCTGGCGGGACAGCCCGGCGACCGATTCCGGCGTACCGGTGATCGAACGCCCGAGCGGGGACCTGCCCCACAGCTGCTCCGCGAACAGGTCGTGGATGTGGTCCGACGTCTCGTCGGCGTGCATCGCGATCTCTTCGTCGATGACGTCGCGCTCACTCTCCACGTCCGCGGTCGTCAGCGTGGCGGAGGTGATCATGTCGCAGACGACATCGACCGCGAGCGGCAGGTCGGTGTCCAGCACCCGTGCGTAGTAGCACGTGTACTCCTTGCCGGTGAACGCGTTCATCTCGCCGCCGACCGCGTCGATCGAGGCCGAGATCTCCAGCGCGTCGCGGCGCTCGGTGCCCTTGAACAGCAGGTGCTCGAGGAAGTGCGTGGCGCCGGCCAGCTGCTCCGGTTCGTCCCGGGAGCCGACGCCGACCCAGACTCCGAACGTGACGGATCGGAAGCCCGGGACGGATTGGGTGAGCACACGAAGCCCGGAGGGCAGGACGGTCCGTTTCACCGGACCGCCCGCCTCCGGGCTCAGCAGGGTACTCGTGATTGCGCGAGTCACTCGGCGGCCGGCGCCTCTTCCTTCTTCTCGTCGTCGGAGCCCTCGATCACCGGGATCAGCGAGAGCTTGCCGCGGTCGTCGATCTCGGCGATCTCGACCTGCAGCTTCTGACCCACCGAGAGCACGTCCTCGACGGCCTCGACGCGCTTGCCACCGGCCAGCGGACGCAGCTTGCTGATGTGCAGCAGGCCGTCCTTGCCCGGCAGCAGGCTGATGAACGCACCGAAGTTGGTCGTCTTCACGACCGTACCCAGGTAGCGCTCACCCTTCTCCGGCATGGTCGGGTTCGCGATCGCATTGATAGCAGCTCTCGCGGCCTCCGCACTCGGGCCGTCGGTCGCGCCGATGTACACGGTGCCGTCGTCCTCGATCGAGATGTCGGCGCCGGTGTCCTCGGTGATCTGGTTGATCATCTTGCCCTTCGGCCCGATGACCTCGCCGATCTTGTCGACCGGGACCTTCACCGAGATGACCCGCGGCGCGAACTCGCTCATCTCACCCGGCGCGTCGATGGCCTTGGCCATCACGTCCAGGATCGTCAGGCGGGCGTCCTTGGCCTGGGTCAGCGCGCCGGCCAGCACGCTGGCCGGGATGCCGTCCAGCTTGGTGTCCAGCTGCAGGGCGGTGACGAAGTCCTTCGTCCCGGCGACCTTGAAGTCCATGTCGCCGAACGCGTCCTCGGCGCCCAGGATGTCGGTCAGCGCGACGTACTGCGTCTCGCCGTCGACCTCACCGGAGATGAGGCCCATCGCGATACCGGCGACCGGGGCCTTCAGCGGCACACCGGCGTTCAGCAGCGACAGCGTCGAGGCGCAGACCGAACCCATCGAGGTGGACCCGTTCGAACCGAGCGCCTCGGACACCTGACGCAGCGCGTACGGGAAGTCCTCCCGCGACGGCAGCACCGGCACCAGGGCCCGCTCGGCCAGCGCGCCGTGACCGATCTCGCGGCGCTTCGGCGACCCGACCCGGCCGGTCTCACCGGTCGAGTACGGCGGGAAGTTGTAGTTGTGCATGTACCGCTTGCGGGTCTCCGGGGAGAGCGTGTCCAGCTGCTGCTCCATCCGGAGCATGTTCAGCGTGGTGACACCCATGATCTGGGTCTCGCCGCGCTCGAACAGCGCCGAACCGTGCACCCGCGGGAGCACGCCGATCTGGGCCTTCAGCGGCCGGATGTCGGCCAGCCCGCGGCCGTCGATGCGGACCTTGTCCTTCAGCACCCGCTGCCGGACCAGCTTCTTGGTCAGCGAGCGGAAGGCTGCGGACAGCTCCTTCTCGCGGCCCTCGAAGTCGGCGGCCAGCTTGTCCACCGTGGCGGCCTTGACCGCGTCGGTGGCGTCCTCGCGCTCGTGCTTGCCGGCGATGGTCAGCGCCTGGGCGAGCTCCTCGCTCGCCGAGGCCTCGACCGCGGCGAACGCGTCGTCGGCGTAGTCCGGGAAGACCGGGAACTCACCGGTCGGCTTCGCGGCCCGCGCGGCCAGGTCGGCCTGCGCCTCGACCAGCGCCTTGATGAACGCCTTGGAAGCCTCGAGGCCCTCGGCGACGATCTCCTCGGTCGGCGCCTGGGTACCGGCGGCGACCTTCTCGAAGGTGCCCGGGGTCGACTCGGCCTCGACCATCATGATCGCGACGTCACCGGTCTCGGTCACGCGACCGGCCACCACCATGTCGAAGACCGCGTCTTCGAGCTCGGTGTGGGTCGGGAACGCCACCCACTGGCCGTTGATCAGCGCGACGCGGACGCCGCCGATCGGGCCGGAGAACGGCAGGCCGGCCAGCTGGGTCGACATCGAGGCCGCGTTGATCGCGAGCACGTCGTACAGCTTGTCCGGGTTCAGCGCCAGGACCGTGATGACGACCTGGATCTCGTTGCGCAGGCCGGACACGAACGACGGCCGCAGCGGGCGGTCGATCAGCCGGCAGGTCAGGATGGCCTCCTCGGACGGGCGGCCCTCCCGGCGGAAGAACGAGCCCGGGATGCGGCCCGCGGCGTACATCCGCTCCTCGACGTCCACCGTCAACGGGAAGAAGTCGAACTGGTCCTTGGGCTTCTTGCTGGCCGTGGTGGCCGACAGCACCATCGTATCGCCGTCGAGGTAGGCGGCGGCGGAGCCGGCGGCCTGCTGGGCCAGACGGCCCGTCTCGAAGCGGATGGTGCGGGTGCCGAAGCTGCCGTTGTCGATGACGGCCTCAGCGAATTCGGCGCCCTCCATGGGCGCGCGTGTGGATCCCGACACGGGATACCCCTCTCTCACAGTGTGACGACTGCGAGGCGCGAGCTTCCGGGATGCCGGTCTTCGATCGAGGCCCGCGGGTCTTTCCAGAAAATCTGGCACAGTCCCGAAAGCCACTACCGAGGACCGGTCGTGGTCCCGCCACGCGCTTCGCGTCGCCTCGTACGTCTTACGTGATTCTGTATTCAGTTTTGTCTTCAGTTGTTCCACGCCAGGGCGTGGATACGCCAGGAGCGGCCACCCGAGATCCGGGGGCCGCTCCTCGCGAAGTCATCGGCGAAGGCCGAGCCGCTCGATCAGGGACCGGTAGCGGTTGATGTCCTTCTTCGCCAGGTAGTTCAGCAGCCGGCGGCGCTGGCCGACCAGGAGCAACAGGCCACGACGGCTGTGGTGGTCGTGCTTGTGCTCCTTCAGGTGCTCGGTCAGGTGGCTGATCCGGTAGGTCAGCAGCGCGACCTGGACCTCGGGGGACCCGGTGTCGCCCTCGGTCAGGGCGTACTCGCCCATGATCTTCTTCTTCGTTGCGGCATCAACAGATGACACAGGATTCCTCTCGATTTCCGTTGCGCGGCGCACCGGGGCATTCTTCACCCGAGCACTCTCGATCCGCGGCCGTTCAGACGGCAGCAGCTAGCGTATCAGTCCGTGGACTGGCCCCCTAATCAGCCCTGAGCAGGTGTCGCGCCCCGTCGACGTCGGCCTTCATCTGCACCAGCAGTTCGTCGATGCTGTCGAACCGGATCTGGGTCCCGCGCAGCCGGGCGACGAAATCGATCGCCACCGTCGCGCCGTACAGCTCGAGGTCGTCGCGGTCCAGCACGTACGACTCCACCCGGCGGTCCACGCCGTCGAAGGTCGGGTTGCTGCCGACGCTGATCGCCGCGGGCAGCGGATCCGGGTACGCCGGAGCGCCCGGCGCCGCCGTCAGCACGGTGAGCCACCCGGCGTACACACCGTCCTGAGGGACCGCCGCGCCCGGGTCGGCGGGGATGTTCGCGGTCGGGTAGCCGAGCTCGCGGCCGCGCTTGTCGCCCTCGACGACCACGCCGGTGACCCGCAGCGGGCGGCCGAGCGCCTCCGCGGCGGCCTCCACGTCGCCGTCGGCGAGCCGCTGCCGCACGTACGTCGACGACCAGGGCTGCTCGTCCCCCGCGAGGCTCAGCCCTTCGACCTGGAAGCCGTACTGCGTTCCCGCCTCGACGAGCGTGTCGACGTGCCCGGCCGCCTTGTGGCCGAAGCGGAAGTTCTCACCGACCACGATCGCCTTCGCGTGCAGCGAGTTCACCAGCGTGCGCTCGATGAACTCCTCCGGCGACCAGTGCGACACCTCTTTGGTGAAGGGGAGGATCAGCACCGCGTCCGCGCCGGCCTCACCGAGCAACTCGGCGCGCCGGGCGGGATCAGTGAGCTGCAGCGGCGCGTGGTCGGGCCGCAGGACCCGCATCGGGTGCGGGTCGAAGGTCATCGCCACGACCGGCAGTCCCTCCAGCTCGGCCGCCCGCGCGCGGGCGTGCGCGAGCACCTCCTGGTGACCCCGGTGCACGCCGTCGAAGTTGCCGATGGTGACGACGGTCGGCCCGAAGTCCGGGCTCACCTCGTCCAATCCGTGCCAGACACGCATGAGAGCAGGATTCCATGCCCCGCCCCGATTGCTTCCATCAGGTCCACGATCACCCCTTGTAATCGTGCGGTGACTCAACTTAGGGTGGGCCGCGCACTGGATGAGCCTGGGGAGGTCTTGTGAAGCTACGCCGTCTGGTTGCGGTCTGCGCGGCACTCGCACTGGTGAGCGGTCTACCTGCCGCCGCCGCCACCGCCGCGCCGACCTCCGTGACCTCCACCAGCTTCTCGCGGTACGTCGCGCTCGGCGACTCGTACACGTCCGCGCCGTTCGTCCCGCTGGCCGACCTGCTGTCGCTCGGGTGCGCTCGCTCGTACAGCAACTACCCGAAGCTGCTGGCCGGAGCGCTCGGCGTGCACCGGTTCACCGACGTGAGCTGCGGCGGGGCCGACACCACGAACATGACGCAGCCGCAGAGCACGATCCTCGGCACCGCCGCGCCGCAGTTCAACGCGCTGACGCCGGACACGGACCTGGTGACGCTCGGGATCGGCGGGAACGACTTCGGCGTCTTCGGCGACATCATCGGCACCTGCCCGGGCCTGCGCGCCTCCGATCCGACGGGGGCGCCGTGCAAGGCGCACTTCACGGTCAACGGCGTGGACACGCTGAAGGCCAAGATCGCCCAGACGCAGACCCGGATCGCGGTCGTCGTCCAGGGCATCCGGGCACGGTCACCGCAGGCCACCATCGTGCTCGTCGGCTACCCGAAGATCGCGCCGGAACACGGGACCTGCCCGTCGATCCTCCCGTTCGCCGACGGCGACTACGCGTACCTGTACTCGATCGAGCAGGCACTGAACGCCGCCGTCTCCGGGGCAGCGGCGGCCGGCGGAGCGACGTACGTCGACACCTTCGGGCCGTCCACCGGGCACGACGCCTGCGCCCCGGACGGTCAGGCGTGGATCCAGGGCAAGGACATCAACCTGCTGCGGGCGCTGAACTACCACCCCCGCTTCGAGGGCGAGGCCGGTATGGCCGCGCTCACCTACAAGACCCTCACCGGCGCGCAGCCGGTCGTCACCGCCGCCGAGCAGGCCTCGTGGGCCGCGCAGGCGCGCAAGCTGGCGAAGCAGGCCGCCGCGTCACCCAGAACGGCTCTCTCCCCCAAGGCCCTCGAGGCCTCCCTGAACCGCGTACGGACCAGCGCGCAACGCTGACCCTTTCCAATCCGTATCGCGGACCACGGGCCGGGCCACCTCACGCGTGGCTCGGCCCGCTGGCTTCTTCCAGTAGGTCCGTGAGTGCCTGTCCCAGGGGGAGATCCACGCGGTACGTCGCGTACGGGTCACCGCGGGTCAGCCCCTGGTTGACGATCAGTACCGGCGTACCGGCCTTGGCCGCGTGCCGGACGAAGCGGAACCCGGACATCACGGTCAGCGACGAGCCGAGGACGAGGACGGCGTTCGCGTCGTCGATCAGCCGGTAGCAGCGTTCGACGCGGGCCTTCGGGACGTTCTCGCCGAAGAAGACCACATCGGGTTTCAGGACGCCGCCGCACACCGTGCAGGAGACCACGGTGAACGTGCGTACGACGTCCTCGGGGAGCTCGACGTCGCCGTCCGGGTTGATCCGGGTCGCCTCGGCCGTGAACGCCTGGTTGGCGGCGCGGAGCCTTCGATCGAGGACCTCGCGAGCCGACGTCGTACCGCAGCCGAGGCAGATCACCTGGTCGAGATTGCCGTGCAGTTCGATCACGTCGCGGGCGCCGGCCGCCTGGTGCAGGCCGTCGACGTTCTGCGTGATGAGGCCGCCCAGGTAGCCGCGGGCCTGGAGCGCGGCCACGGCGCGATGGCCGTCGTTCGGGGCGGCGCGGGCGATGGTGCGCCAGCCGAGATGGCTGCGCGCCCAGTACCGCTGCCGCGCGGCCTCGCTCCCGGTGAAGTCGCCGTACGTCATCGGCGTGTGCGTCCGCAGGCTGCCGGTCTCGCCGCGGTAGTCCGGGATCCCCGATTCGGTCGAGATCCCGGCGCCACTCAGTACGACGACCCGCCCGGCGGCCACGGTCCGCGCAACCGGCCCGATATCCGTCGCCCCCGGCGCCAACGCCAGCACCTCAGGCCCCGGAGCCCACTCCAACGTCGGACGAGAACGCACCCCTCCAGGGTAGCTACCGACGCACGGGGGCGCCGCTCAGTCGGCCACGCGGCGCGAGACGGAGTGGTAGCCGCCGCCACCCGGGTAGACCCAGTCGCCGGCGAGCGTGTTGCCGCCGTCGGTCAACGTACCGCGGAAGTACGCCGGGCTGCCCTTGGCGCCACCCCAGATCGTGAGTGTGTCGCCGTCCGGCTCGTACACGTAGTCGAGGGTGTTCCCGGTCGAGTCGTAGAACCGCGACCACACCTCCGCGCCGGCGGGTTCGCCGAACGGCCGCAGGTTGCCGATCACCTCGAACCCCGTGATCTCCTGCCCGTACTGCCGCAGTTCGACGTGCTGGAGCAAGAAGAACCGGCCTGGCATCCACTCGTACCGCACGGTGCCCTCGACACCGCCGGTCACCGCCCAGGTACCGATCAGGCGGTCCAGCGCCTGCAGGTCGTCACTCGGCTGAAGGCTCTTGTTCATTGGTGTCTCCTCGGAGCTCGGTGGGTGAAGTTGCCGCTACCTCGGAGGCACCCACCCGCTCTCGACAGACCACAAAGGTGACCTGAGTCACAGCGCGGCCCTGTCGAGCTCACCCTGCCGGTCACGAGGTGGCAGTGGGACGACGGACCTGTTCACGTCTTACCGTTCGATAGCCACCGAGGAGGGACCACAGTGAAGTACCTGTTGCTCAGCTACACACCGGCCGCCGCGTGGGATGCCGCCACCGCGGAGACCCCGTCCGAGGACGCGCTCGCGGCGTTCGCGTTCTACCAGACCTACGAGAAGGAACTGCGGGCTTCCGGGGAGTTCGTCACCAGTGAGGGGCTCGGCCATCCGGTAGTCAGCACCACCGTCCGCAAGGGAACGGACGGCGTGGTCGCCACGGACGGCCCGTTCGCCGAGCTCAAGGAGGTGCTGGCCAGCTTCGCGGTGATCGACGTCGCGAGCCACGAGCGCGCGGTCGAGATCGCCGGCCGGATCGTCGAGGTGCTGGGCGAGCCGATCGAGATCCGGCCGATCATGGGCGACGACTTCGCCGCGTGAACCAGCCGAGCGAACACGTCGAGCACCTGCTGCGCACCGAGGCGCCGCAGGTGCTCGGCGCGCTGGTCCGGCGGTTCGGCCGGTTCGACTTCGCCGAGGACGCCGTCCAGGAGGCGCTGCTCGCGGCCACCCGCGTGTGGGCGGACGGTGTACCGGAGAACCCGCGGAGCTGGCTGATCAGGATCGGCTACCGGCGGATGGTCGACCTGCTGCGCTCCGACCAGGCGCGGCGCCGGCGTGAGCAGGAGGCCGAGCTCGCCGAGCCGGTGCACCGCGGCTCGGCGAGGCCGCCGTCCGCTGTCGACGACAGCCTCACGCTGTTGCTGCTGTGCTGCCACCCCGTGCTGCCCCCGACCAGCCAAGTGGCGCTCACCCTGCGCGCGGTGGGCGGTCTGACCACGACAGAGATCGCCCACGCGTACGGCGCCACCGAGAACACCATGGGTACTCGGATCAGCCGCGCCAAACAACAACTCGCCCGTGCCGGTGCCCGCTTCACCGCCCCGACCGACGACGACCGCGCCGACCGCATCGCTGCCGTGATGCGGGTCCTGTACCTGATCTTCAACGAGGGCTACACCACGAGCGCGGGTGACGCCCTGACCCGCGTCGACCTGACCCACGAGGCGATCCGCCTCACCCGGCTGCTCCTGGACACCCTGCCACCCGACGACCCCGTGCACCCCGAGGCCACCGGTCTGCTCGCGCTGATGCTGCTCACCGAGTCCCGGCGTACGGCGCGCACCGGACCGGCTGGTGAACTCGTGCCCCTCGACGAGCAGGATCGCGCCGAATGGGACGTCGAACTGGTCCGCGAAGGCACCCAGCTGATCGACAGCGTCTGGCAACAAGGTGAACCCGGCCAGTACCAACTCCAGGCCGCGATCGCGGCGACCCACGCGGCCGGTGTCACCGACTGGGCGCAGATCGCCGTCCTCTACCTCTGGCTGGAGCGTCTCACGCCCACCGCGCCCGTGCGCCTCAGCCGAGTCGTCGCGGTAGCTCAGGCTTACGGCCCGACCCGTGGCCTCGCGCTGCTCGACGAACTCAACAGTCACCACGGCCTGGACCAGGAACCACTGACCCGCCGGCGTGAACGCGCCGTCCGCGCCCATCTTGTCGAGCTGACCGGTGACGGGCCCCGGGCCGCTGCCCTCTACCGTGAGGCGGCCGAGCTGACCGAGAACCAGGTCGAACAGCGCTACCTGGTCGAGCGCGCCGAGCGCGCCTCCTCGCTCGAGTCATGAGCCCCGCGGCGGTCCAGCCGTGATGCGAGCTTCCGCGGTACGGCGTACCTCGGCCGGATCCATCGACGACCAGTCGGCCTCGATCCACCACGTGGCACCGGCATCCGCCCACGGCCTGACCTTGTCCGAGTCCGTCCGGTCGGCGGCTGTGGTGCCTTCGACGACGATGTCGTAACCGTCCATCGACAGGTCGTGGGCGGCGCGCTCCCGGCGGATCCAGTCGACGCCCTCCGCCACGACCTCCGGCGTCACTTCACCGTCGCCGACATACGCCGGCAGCCAGCCGTCCTGCAGCGCGGCCCGGCGCATCGACTTCGGTCGCGGCCAGCCGCCCACGACCCAGGTCGGCACCCGTGGCTGCTGCACGGGACGCGGTGGAGCGGGCGGCATCAGGTCGGTGATCTTCCGGGATCGGTAGTGCTTCCCGGAGTACTCGAACGGCTCGTCGCGCCACAGGTGCGGCAGCATCTCCAGCGACTCGTCCATGCGCTCCGCGCGCACCTTCCGCCCGGGATCGTCCTCGAACAGCCAGAACCGGTCGTCCCCCGTCACCCCGAGACCCACCGACAGGATCACCCGTCCGTTGCTGAGGTTGTCCACGGTCGAGACCTGTCCGGCAACGTCCCATGGTTTGCGGCGCGGCAGCGGCGTGAGCATCGTGCCCAGCCGGATCCGCTCCGTCGTCATCGCCGCGGCCCCGAGCATCACCCAGGCGTCGATCCCCCAGATCGACTCCCACACGAAGAACCCGTCCCAGCCGTGCCGTTCCGCGAGCACCGCCAACTCAGCCGCGTCGCGCGCATCGCCATACGCCATCACGAATCCGTATTTCATGCCACCGGACGGTACGCCGGCCCACCGACATTTAGGTTAGGTGTGTGCCCCGCGGGCGGCCGAACCACCGACCGGAACGCCTTGGTGATTCCTGAGTTCTGAGTGGTCGTTCGCGGGGC